>JAMYWG010000001.1:0-4800000 GCA_038070435.1 Micromonospora sp. M12
ACGGGCGGCCCGACGGCGAGGGCGAGTTCATCTGGCCGGCATGCAACAACAAGCAGGGCTTCGAGTGGTTCGCCACCGCAACTGCTGCCAAGCGCGGCAAGGGCGCCACCGACCTGCGCCCGTACACACTGCTGTCCGCCTGGGCCAGCGTCGTGCCCGGCGTGCGGTCCACCGACTTCACCCCGGAGGAGGGCGGTCACCCCATCTACGGCGCGGACAACCTGCCCGACCCGTGGAGCAACCCGCAGATCCAGCGCGTGCAGGCGGCGTTCAACCCGGTGGCCGCGATCGACCTCCCCTACTGGTCCGCCTCCGGCAATTCGGACTCCAACGGCAGCTTCCGCTGGCGCAGGCGGTACCCAGCTACGCCCGCAACGCCACGGTGACCCGTAACATCACCGTGTTCAACGACGACTTCACCAACACCTCGGTGGGCTTCGCCTGGACCGCCCGGCTTGACAGCCCCACCGGCGCGGTCGTCGCGTCCGGCAGCACCACCCTGACCGTCCCGCTCGGCTCACGGGTCACCCAACCGGTGTCCTTCACCGCCCCCGCCACCGGCAGCCGCGTGTACCTGCAGCTGTCGACCACGAAGTCCGGCAGCACCGTCTTCACCGACGCGGTCGAGTACCTCAATCTCAGTGGAAGCGGCGGAACCGGGCCCGCAGCGGGCACCTACCGCATCGTCAACCGCAACAGCGGCAAGCCCCTCGCCATCGCCGGCAACTCCACCGCCGACGGCGCCAAGACGGTCCAGCAGAGCGGCACCCCCACCTGGACGATCAGCACCACGCAGGACGCCTACACCCTGCGCTACACCGCCTCCGGAAAGGCGCTCGACGTCAACGCCGGCAGCACCACGGCGGGCCTGCAACTGCAGCAGTGGTCGGCCAATGGCGGCACCAACCAGATGTGGTACCTGCGGCCCACCGGTGACGGCTATTACACCATCGTCAGCCGCAGCAGCGGACTGGCAGCCGACGTCTACGCCGCTTCGACAAGTGACGGCGCGCAGGTCGTGCAGTGGACCGCCAACAGCGGGACCAACCAGCAGTGGCAGTTCGTACCCGCCTGACCAGTGGCAGAGGTGAGCGTCAAGCTCGGCCGCCGGTAACAGGCTGCCGATTGTCGCGCGACTCGGGGCACGGTTTGTGCCCCGAGTCGGCCGCGATCCAATCACTGTGGAACATGAGCTACCGCTCCGGACAGACGCGGGCCCGGTCCGTTCGCTACCCGTACGTCGCTCAGCCGCGGTAGATCACGTGAGGTACGCGGTGAGGTGCGTCGCCAGTCCAGCCGACGGCCCACAGCGAACCCGTGGTCCGGTCGCCGGCGGCGGCGGCAAGTGCCATCGCCGAGGCGGGCTGGCCATTACCGGTGGCGGGCGGGACACTGCCGTCGGTGGTGAACCGTACGCCGTCCCAGTGCTCAATGTGGTCCTGATGGGTCGTCGTCTCCCCGAAGATCCACACGTCGGTGGGTGAGAACGGCACCACCTCGTTCGCCGTGGCGGCCAGCGCCGTGGGGACGGCCTGCCACGCGCCTCGGGTGAAGTGCAGGACACGCGGCGCGCACCCGTGCGCGCCGTTCGACGGACACGTCGATCCGGCGGTCCATACCTCGCCAGGCCCGCTCCCGGCCACGCTCTGCAGGGTTTCGTCACCAGCGCCGCCGGAGGGTACGGCCTGCCGAGACCATCCGATGCCGTCCCAGTGCAGTACCAGCGCCTCCTGGCGACCAGCCGTGTTCTGGAGGCTACCAACGGCCCAGCATCGTCAACGCCGCCGGCGAACACCGAGGTAAGCCGGGCGGCAGAGCCGATCTTCGGTACGGACACCGGCGTGAAGTGGTCGACCGTCCAGCGCAGGATCAAGGGTTGAGCCTGCACGCCATCCACCACCTGTTGGCCCACCGCCCAGCCATCGGTGGCGGTGTGCATGTCGACGTCCGCGAGGGAGCTCTGCGACGCGACGCGACCGGCATTGGTCGGCACCGGGGTCCAGGTGGTGCCGTCGTAGTGCAGGGCCAACGCGGACGGGATCAGCGGGCCAGTCGCCTGCGACTCGATGCTGCCGACGGCCCATACCTCGGCGGAGGTGACGGCGTCGACGGCGGCCAGGTGGTAATTCTCGGACGGCGGCAGGGTGTCCGGCACCGGCAGCTCCGTCCAGGCCGTCCCGTCCCAGTGCACGGCCAGCGGATGGGTCTTTCCGGCCCACCATCCACCGACAGCCCACACGCTTGATGGCGACAGCACGCTCACGTCGCGAAGGACGCTGTCGGTGGCGCCGGCGGGTGCCGGTACCGGCGGCGCGACCGTCCACCCGGCATCGGCTCCGGCGAACGCGGGTTCGACGGAGACGGCGGGGATCATCGACAACAACAGTGCTGTTGCGGCGAAGGTCATGGTGTGGTTGAGGCGCACGGCGGAACTCCATTCGGCTGGCGGGATAGAGCCATCGTGCCCGCCGCCGTAGCAGGATTGAGATCCCGGCGCCCCGGATTGCGGGTGCGGCTACCCAGATTTCGGTACAGCGCTGACATCTCCGAAGGTGGCCAGCGCCAACCGGTTGGCTGTGCCGGTCTTCGTCAGCAGATCGGCGACGTGTTTCTCAACGGTGCGCGGGGACAGAAACAGCCGACGGGCGATCTCCGGTTCGTCAGGTGTTGCCGTACGAGCAGCAACACCTCGTGCTCGCGGACGGTGATGCCATGTGCCCGCATCACTACCGGAAGCGCGGCGGATCCCTGCCGGTGCTGCGGCACCGTGACGCCCGCCTTGCGCATCAATGCCCGGCAGGCCCGCGCCACCGCGGGGCCGAGCTGTGAAATGGGCCAGCGCCGCGCGCAGCCAGGCCACCGGATCGCCCCAGCCGCCGTCGATGGCCTCCGCCGCCATCAGCCGCAGGCCGAGGTGCCGCGCCAGGGTACGGCCGGGACTCCTGAAAGAACCGGGCCATGGCGTCACCGGCCTGTCCGACGTCGCCCGCCCGAGCGTGGACGACCGCCTGCGCCAGGGTTACGAACTGGCGGTTCCAGCCGGCCTGGACCTGGGCGGAGGTGCCCAGTGATTCGCACTCGGCGGCACCCGCGCGACCGTCGAGAACAGCCAGCAGCAGGTGCAGCCCGGGTACGAATGATAGGTACGACGGAGGCCGCCTCGCCTCCATCGCCATGGCCGCGTCCGACTCGGCGCGGGCCGCGTCGCCGTCCTCATGCAGCAAATGGCCGATGGCCAGCCCGAAACCGTGGACGGCCGAGGAGAAGTCGTCGTCCTCGCCGCCCAGATCACGGAATCGGACCATCAGCGCGACCACCTCGTCGCGCCGACCACCGTGGGCGGCGACCATTATCCGTTCACCGAGGGCGATCAGCCGGGTGTGGGTGAGCCGTAGCCGGGCTGCGTTCTGCTCGCACCGGGCCGTTGCGGCTGCCGCCGCGGTGATCTCGCCGCGGCAGATCCGCACGACCGACAGTTCCAGTTCGATGTCGAGCGAGGTGACCACCGCGCCGGCTCGCTCGGCGGCGGCGAGGGCCTCGGTGAGCCGGTCGGGGCTGGCGCTGCGGATACCGTCGTCGGCACCGAGGTGATACAGCAGGCCGATCCGCCAGGCGGCGAGGTCGTGTGCCTCGGCGACGGCCAGGCCCTGTTCATACAGCACATCGGCCCGCCGAGGTCGTGCAGCCGGGCGCAGCGTCCGAGCGTCTCCAGAGCGCTGCAGACGACCTCCGGCTGGCCGGTCTGCTCAGCGTCGTGCAGCGCCCGGGTGGCCATCTGCACCGCTACCGGCAACCGTTCCGCAGTCGGGTTGCCCAAGATGAGTGCGGCTTCGACGGCATCGAGGCGGGCGGTCTCCGCCGGGTCGGGACGGGCATCGAGGAGCCGACGACCAGCGGCGACCTCATCGAGGCCCTGCTTCCAGGTGCCGGCCGCGACCGCAACCCTGGCAAGGCAGAGATGCATGGCCGCCTGCCGGTCGGGGTGACCCGGCCGAGTTCGGTGCTGAGACCGTAGGCGTCGCCGATCCGTCCGGCCCGTGCATAGGCGTCCAGCAAGGCCAGCCCGAGCGTATCGGCTTGCTCGCTGGCAGGGTCGTCCCTGCCCGGCCGCGCCCTGGCCAGCGAGAGGGCCCGTTCCAACAACGTGATCCCGGTGGACAGCGCGCCGTGCGGCGGCCCGCCGCCCCGCGATACCGAACCATTCGGCTGCCCGACTCGGCTCGCCCGCGACGCTCCACAGCTCGGCGGCCAACAGCTCCCGATCGCCCGCCGTCAGGAGAACCGACGACTCCACCAGCTGCGCGGCGCGGCGCGATCGCGGCTCGTTCCATCGGCAACAGCCGCGTCTGCAGCGCGGCGGCGGTCAACGCGTGCCGGAATTCGAACCACTCCGGATCGGGTGACGACACGAGGAGCTGCGCGTCCACAGCCTCCCGCAGGCGATCCGGCAGCAGCGTCTCCGTAACGCCCGCAGCAACACCCGCCACCGACGCGGGGAACCGCCGGCCCAGCAGCGCGGCGGCCTGCAACACTGCCACAGAGTCCGAGCTGAGTCGCTCGGCGCGGCCGGTCAACGTCGCGACGAGACTGACCGGCACCGGCGTCGACACCGCTGCGGTCAGCGTCCAGCGCTCGCCGTCCAGTACCAGAACCCGGTCGTCGACCATCCCGGCGAGCAATTCCTCGACGTGCAACGGCAGCCCGTCGGCGCTGCGCAGCAGCTGTTCGATCACCGGCGCGGGCACGTCGTCGGCGGCTACGCCGAGGCAGGCGCCGGCGAGGTGCCGAACGGCGTCGTCGTCGAAGCGCCTCAGCTCGATCACCTCCGCGGCCCGGCGGCGCTGCGCGGCGCGGATCAGCGTCAACGCCGGACCTGGCTCGGTGCGGGCGGTGCCGAGCAGCAGCAGGCGCAGCCCTGCAGCATTGTCGATCAGGTAGTCGATGACGGCGAGTGTCGGCGTCCGCGTCGTGCAGATCCTCCAGGATCAGGACACAGCCATGCGGCCCGCTCCAGGTGATCAGCAGCCGGAGGACTGCCTCGGCGAGCACCACCAGCGAGTCGTCATCGACGGCCGGTTGCGCGGTACGCCACTCAGGCACCAACCGCGACAGGGCCGGAAGGTACGGCACCAAGTCTGGGTCATCCGGCAGCCCGTGCCGGCGCAGCGCAGCGAGTAGCGCCTCCGACAGTGGCCGGAACTGCACAGCAGCCGTGGCGGCGCGGCCCCGGAGGACCCTCATCCCGCACTGGCTGGCAAGCTGCGCGGTCTCCCGGCCAGCCGGGTCTTGCCGATGCCGGACTCGCCGAGCATCAAGAGGGTCCGGCCCTCACCACGGGCGGCGTCGTGCACCGCGTCGCGCAGGGCCGCCAGTTCCCTGGCACGCCCGACGACCGCCGCGTGACTCCAACCGGACCCGACGGTCGCGGGTCCTCGTCTCGATGACCGTCGCCGCCGCGACCTGCAGGCCGGGTCCTGCCGCAGGATGGCCGCCTCGAGCTCGCGTAAGGCCCGGCTCGGGTCGATGCCCAACTGCTCGACCAGCGCCGAGCGCAACCGCCGGAACGTGGCGAGCGCGTCAACCTGCCGGTTACTGCGGTAGAGAGCCAGGATGAGCTGCCCCTGGATCTGCTCGTCGAGCGGATGCTCGTGGCCAGCCGTTCCAGCTCGGGCAGCACCTGCGTGTGCTCCCCAGAGCCAGACGGGTCTCCGTCAACACCTGGGTGGCCTGCAGCCAAAGCTGGTCGAGGCGTTGTGCCTGCTGTTCCAGCCACGGGACCCCGGCCAGGTCGGCCAGCGGCCGACCCGCCACAACCGCAGCGCGGCCCGCAGGTGCTGCCCGCGCCGCACCAGATCGGTCGACCGGGTTCCCTGCTTGATCAGGTCCTCGGCGACCTCGACGTCGGTGGCGCCGGGGCCAAGCTCCAGCAGGTAGCCGGGCGGCCGCGGCACGATCGCGCTCGGGCGGGTCAGCACCCGGCGCAGGTGCGACATGTGACTCTGCAGCGTGTTCGCGACGACCAACGACCGCTCGGCACCCCAGACGATGTCGATCAGCCGGTCGGTGCTGACGATCTCGCCGCGGTGCAGTGCCAAGACCGTGAGCACAGCCTTGCGCCGCAGTCCGCGCACTGGTCGCGGCACGTCGTCGACCACGACGTCGACCGGCCCAAGCAGCCGTACCTGGACGACAGCACACCCCGCCGAGCAGCTCAATTGACTCAGCCTATCGATCCGCGGACCGGCCCGGACCGGCCAAGTCGCGCACTCGACAGCGCCGTTGCAGGGCCATTGCAGCGCCGATCCGCACAGTGTCGGCAGGACCGAACGTGTCCTCAACAACCGGGAGCATCCATGACCAAGCAACGCAGTCTCATCGGCATCCTGTTCGCCACCGTGCTGTCGACGGCCTTCTCCCTGTCCGGTGCGCTGCCAGCCGCCGCCGCAGGGCCACCCTTCGAGATCCGCAACACCAACAGCGGAATGTGTATCCAGCCGCCGCCCGGCAACCTCACTATCGGCGCGCAGTTGGTACAGCAACCCTGCAACGGCAACCCCGAACAACAATGGAACACCATCCCGCTGGCGCGACAGGTACCGGCTGGTCAACCAGTCCACCCTCGGCTGCATGGATGCCCACGGCCCGTACACCAACGGCACCCCGGTCGACACCTGGCCGTGCGCCGGCATCAGCAACCAGGTGTGGACCGCATCCCATCCACTTCCCCACAGCGGCGTTTTCACGCTGAAGGCAGGCGGCAAGTGCCTCGACGTAGCCGGCGGATCGCATGCCGCCGGCGCGGCACTGCAGATCTGGACCTGCAACGGCACTCCCGCCCAGGGCTTCTACACGCCCCGATAGTCCGCGGCTCGACAGCGACTGCACGGGTCACCGCTGCGGCGGTGCCAGCGACTCGGCCCAGCCCACCGTCAGGCGAGCGATGAATGCGGTGTGGCCCCCAACCCGCGTCAGGTTGGGGCCGCCGAACGCGGTCGAACCGAGCTGATCGTACCGGCCTTGTCGGCTCCGGATTGGCCCTCAGACCCGCTGGCAGCGCCTCGGTAGCGCGCCCCACCAGCGTCGACGACGTCGTCTCCGGCTGTCACCACCACAACCCGACACACCGTTCGCCGCGATGCAGGAGCTGACCCGCCTTCTGTAACCCAGACCCTCGCCTGAGTGGTGGCAAGCCGACGGGGAACCTCGGGAATGCAAGCGCGACAGGCGCTACGCAGGCTCGTGCAGCCGGTCCAGGTGGCATAACCTCATCGGCGTGCCCGATGATGATCTTCCGTAGCCTCCCGCGTTCGTAGCGGTCGCGGTTTGGGCTGGTACTGGGCGGGTCGTGCGTGCTACCGAACTGGACGTGGCAACGTGGAGGCTTCCCGAGCCGTAGAAGGCCGCACCGGTCTCCTCTGGCGTACCGCTGATCGATGACCTCGTCGGTGCGGTGTCATTCCATGGAGAGCCGACGATATACCGGTTGGCGAACTCTGACGACCCGCGCTGGGTGTACGGTGCCGCGCCGGAGACAGGTGAGGTGCGAATAGAGGTCCAACTTGCCGTCGTTGTTGGCGTCGGCGATGTTGAACGAGTCGTAGCCCCGCACCGGGCGCACACGACCACACCGGCGTCGAACGTCAGCGTGCCGTCCAGGTTCGTTCCGCGACGCAGCAGGACGTCGCCGTTGCCCTGCTGCAGCTTGCGGCCCTCGTCGTGCGTCAACCGCCGTGCCCGTACCGGCTTGGCCAATCCACCCACCTCACTATCAACGATCTACATCACCGCCGTCGAGAGTGAGCCCTCACCACCTCATCCACGCACGTCGCCCGGCGTGTCCCCGACCAGGTGAACGTTCATGGACAACGCACTAGCTCGGTGTTGTCCGGGTCTTGAGGTCCTCGTCGGTGATTTGCCGGACGATCCGGCAGGGCACGCCGACGGCGACGGTCATGGGCGGGATGTCGTGTCACCACGCTGCCCGCTCCCACCACGGCACCGAAACCGATGCGAACGCCGGGCAGGACGACGGCGTTGCTGCCGATCCAGACCTTGTCCTCGATCAGAATGGGCTCGGAAAACCGCCGGAAGTCCACCCGTAGGTCCGGATGGACCGGGTGTCCGGTCGTGGTCAGCGTGACGCCCGGCGCGATCATGACGCCGTTGCCAATGCGGATCTCGACATCGTCGACGAAGGTCAGGTTCACGTTGCCGAAGAAGTCGTCGCCGATGTGCACGTTGCTGCCGAAACCCGCGTGGAATGGGAGAGCAGCACGGTCCGCTCGCCGACGGAACCGAGGATTGCCTCGAGCAGCGCCCGGCGCCGGTCCGCGTCACCGGGCCGGATGTTGTTGTACTCGAAGATCAGGTCCGCGCGCCGAAGCGGGTTCTGGAAGGACGCCTCCGACTCGGTGTAGAAAAGGCCCCGCCGAATCGTCTCCAGCGCCTCGTCCTCACGGTCCGTCATGGGTCTCCGCATCCCTCATCGCCAACTCTCAAGATCGGATAGGCGAACACTACTACCGGGGCTGGAGCGGTCGGGGTCGCGTCCGTGGGTCCGCCGCGGATAAGGGGCGAGGTGGCGACTCAGCCCGCCGCCCAGGTCGGCTTCCGGCGTGCGGCGTCGCGTCCACGACGCCCGTCACTGCTCCGCCGGACAGAACGGTCTTGTTGACCTCGGGGACAGGCCTGGTCGAGTGGGGACCGACGCGGCGGTGTACGACCGGAGCGACTCCGTCGAAGGCGTCGCGGAACTGGTACTACGAACGATCAACGGGGCGACCCGCCGAAGGCTCGTCCACGGCTACCGTGCTGTCGACCAGCGAATCCCGGTGAGGCCGTGGAGGCATGAACGTCCAGCAGCTGGTCAGACGGCCGTGGGACTCCTGGCCAGTGCCGTGCGGCTTCGACGACTTCACTGCGGACACCCCTGAACCGGATTCTGCTGGCGGCCGTTCGGCATGTCGTGCGGTGGCCAGTAGGTCGCGTCCTGCAACGAGCACTACCAACCGGCTCTGACACTCGCTACGGCCCGTGCCGACTGCCGCGCCGGTCCAGTGACGAGCCAAACCGGGATCTAGGGCCACCGACCAGTGAGCGAGCTCAGACCCGGGTGATCCGCACCGCGTCGGCGACGACGAATCCGGTGCCACTGGTCCAGCGGCTCACACCGACCTTGTTGCCCGTGCCGGCGGCCAGGGTGAATACGCCGATCGAGACCCACCGTCCGCCGTTGACTCGCTGGTTGACAGACACGGATCTGCTTCCGGTGGTGGTCGCCACGAGATAGGGCGTCTGGTTGTTGTAGCCGGCGTCGGCGGGATACCAGACCGAGATCTCGTAGCTTCCGGTCGTTGGGATGGTCGACCGGTACCAGGCGACGTCGCTGGACGTCACTGGAGTGGTGAACCGGTAGTCGGTGCCGAACCGTTGGGCGGAGTAGGCCGACGTGCCCCAGTCGCTGCTCGCCGTGAATGCGCCCGCGGTGCTGTTGTCGATGGTGGTGCTCCACTGCTGCGGGGGTCTGGGTCACTGTCACGTCGAGGTAGTTGCGGTCGATGTTCATCGTCACGCCGCCCCACGTCTCGGTGACGTTGCCGGCGTACTGATGCAGGCGTTGGTGGTTCGCGTAGTGACTGTCGGCGCAGTAACTTCCGGCGTCCGTGTCAGCTACTCCGTTCCACCAGGCGATCCAGATCTGGTCGAGCCGCGTGTAGTTCGGGTTGTCGTACGCGTCGCAGACGTCCTGATGCCGGAGGTGCCGCTGGAGTACATGCCGGCGAGGTACCCGCGCACGTGCAGTTGCGCGATCCAGCCGGAGAGAAACGACAGCACGGCGGCTCGGCACGACGTGTTCGACGGGTACTGCTCAATGTCGTTGTAGATGGTGCTCGCACTGCCGATGCCCAGTGCCTGGGCGGCAGTCGCGGCGCTGTTCGCCGCGGCGACGCCTTGTGACCGGGCGGTCGTGGGATCGGCGGACATCTTTGGCGTGCGGGTGCCGCACGGCGCCTGGTACCCAGCTCGATGGGAAGTAGCCGCCATCCGCTACTGATCTGGTTGGCAACCCAGGTGGCGGTGAGGTTGGGTTGGGAGCAGGAGCGGCTGTCCCCGCTGATGTAGATGCCGATGGCGCCGTAGGGCGAGCTGGCTCGCCATGCGTCCATCGCGGACTGTGACGGGGCGGTGCAGGTGTCGAATCCCCGGCCGGTGAAGGTGCCGGGTTGCGGACCGGCGGCCGACAGCGTTGCAGCGGTCGGTGCCTGCGCGAGCGTCGCGGCCACAGCGGGCGGGGCGGCCGGTACACCGATTCCTGTGGCAATGGTGAGACCAACCAACCAGCCGGCAACCGTTCTCATCGTCGCCACCTCCCGATGAAGGAAATCTAGCCGAGCGGCGGACATTGCGAAAGATTTCTACCACGAATCGATGGGCAGCAATAGGCCGGCGACGTGTCCTGCCGGACGGCGACTGCACGCGCGCCGACCTGAAGGGCGGCCTCGCAGCTCACGCTGCTCACGCGACCGCATCGAGGCGGTCTGGTCGTTGAGTACGTTATCCGCGAGTCAATCAGGCGATGGTGGACGGCGGGAGGCCGCGTGGCCGGGAAACACCGTTCGTGGTGGGGCTGGGGAACGTCGAGGATGCGGTGATCGGCGCGGAGGCCACGGCGCTGGAAGACCGGTTGCGTACGCTATTGCCCAACGCTGACCTGGCCGAGCACGTTGCGTTGGGCCGCGATCGCCGCGGTGGCGGCAAGGAGCACCGTGACGATCAGGGCGGCTACGGCGTCGGGCATGATCGCGGCCAAAGTCAGCACGATCGTGGCGACGGCCGTCGCGCCGGCGAAGATTCCGAGCATCGCACCGCCGCCGAGCAGCCCGGCGCCGCCCTCCCGCGTTTGCTCTTGACGGTCATCTCCGCCTGGGCCAGCGTCAGCTCGTCGCGCACCAGCCGGGTGACCTGATCGGTGGCGCGTTGCACCAACTCGGCCACAGGCGTGTCAGCAGACGTGGTTCCGGGTTGCCGCCCCGTCGTCCTGGCATCAGTGTTCTCACCCTTCCCACAATGGGGTGTGATCCGAGGCGCTGTCTGAATCAGTGCTGGTGTGCGGCGCGCATGCCTCCCAGTCCCTGCGGCGTGGCATCGATACTCGCGCCGAGCGACGGTGCGAGGGCGCCCTGGCCGTCATCAGGCTGGTTCGCGACATCGACCGGCGGGGAGGCATCATCCTGCCGGCGCTCGCCGCCGAGCCTCGGCCGACCGACGGGACGAACCACAAGATCACGTCCTCGGTCGAAGTCGAGGTGGACTGACCACCAAGATTCACCTCGCCTGCGACGGCCTGGGTCGAACCTGGCGTTCGTGACAAGCAGGGCGTTTCAAGGTGACGAAGGAGGGCCAGGTTCGGCTGCCGGCAGTGGTCCGTCAATGGTGCGGTCTCGTCGCCGGCGACCGCGTACTCCTCGTGACCGAAGCAGGCAGCGCGCGCTTGGTGGTTTATCCGCCAGCAAAGCTCGACGAGATGATTACGCCGACTCATGACGCGGTGTTCGGGGCGAGCATGAGTGATGCCGCAGCGAGTCACGCTGAGTTGAACGCTGGCCGACCCAGAGGGCAACGAGTTCGACGTTCTTTAGGCACGTTCGGTAGGACAGTTGACCGCCGCCCCGGATAACGCATCGAATGCTCGGTCTCACCCGGCTACACCTAAAGGATCTGGATCGAGTACCCCACGCCTGGGGCGCGGCTAACGGACAACCCCAGCTATGAACCAGGGCCTAGTAGGAAGCTGCTGGACGAAGACCGTGCTCAGCGAGCCAACGGAGCAGTTCTTGGCGTGCGGTCTTGACGAGGCGGCCTCCGGTGAAGCGGACGTCGTCGGTCACCTCGGCCACGCAGTCCGGAGGAGGCACAAACGACTGGGCCTCTTCGTCAGTGGTGAACTCGCCCTCCGCGAGGACCAGACCCTGAAGATGACCGTCGAAGACGTCGAGGCCCAGGGGGCACGCTGAATCGTGTCTTGGTCAGCACCATGGCTGGAAGTGACGCGAGCACGTCGTACTCGGCGGGCGACAAGTAGGTGTTCGTGATCAGTCCTGAACCGCGCCCGGACGGGCGAGCGGCACCTTCTGGGTGAGCTTAAGCTCGTAGCCTCCGTCCGGCGACTCGGCGCGTCGCAGACGCAGGCGGGTTCCCACCAGATACCGGTCGGTGATCATTCGGGTCGCGGTCACCGCTGACGGTGCTGGCGGTTCAGCCAGCAAGAATCGCCTCTCCCGCTCGACGTGCGCGTACTTTCCCGGGCGAACCTGCTGACCGTGGATCCCACCAGCCTTATCCATCACGAAGGCAGCTTTTCAGAACCTTGCCAAAGACCATCGGAAGCGTAGGCAGACAGCTGGTCGAGGAGGCCGGGCGGCATGAAATCGGGCGGCCATGGCTCTCGGCCTTTAGCCGCGTGTCAGCTGGCTCAGAGCTGACGGTCCCCACCCGGTCGGGTCGTCGCCGGGGCACCATCGCCAAGCCCTGCCACAGCAGAAGAATGTCCAGCCAGCCGGCCTCGGCCGGGGTCAGCGGGCGTTCGGACTGGTAGCCGGTAAGAAATTCCGCGCGAACCTCGGCCGGCACCGGCCCCCAGTTGTGGTAGCGGGTGCCCAGCAGGACCGCGGCGCGGGCCAGCTCGACGAGACGGTGCTCATGCGTAGCCTCCTCGAAGTCGATGATCGCGGCGATCTGACCGCGATCACACAAGATGTTGGCGGACCGGAAATCGAAGTGAACGAGCTGCCGGGGAAGCCGGTCGGGTGGCGCGCTGGCGACGAGCCTGCGCAGCGTGTCGCGAGCGGCCGCCGGCAGATGGTCGGCGCGGGAGTCGAGCCATTCGACAATGCGGGCCGTCAACGGCGTGGACGGGACGGCGGGCGCGGGAATCTGTTCGGCGTCCGGGTATGCCGCCAACTCGTCCTGCAAGCGGGCCAGTACGGCGCCGGCCGCCCGCACCTGGTCGAGATCGGCGGTGTCGAGGAGATCTCCCACGACCTCGCGCTGCACACCGATTGAGACACGGTCGACCTCGATCTGAAGACGGCCATCTCGCGCAGGAACCGGCGCCGAAACCGGCAGCTCTCGGCCGTGGAGCCAGCTCGTCAGACGCGCCGTCTCCACCAGACGCGGGAAACGCTCGGGCACTACTGACCACTTCGCGAGCAGCCGACCGGCCGGCGTGGCGACCCACGCCAGCGCGTTACCGCCGCTCATCACGATCCGCTCGAAGGAGTCGATACGAACACCCAGCGCTCGTCCAGCGTGTCGGCGACCCAGCGGCCGGCCGCCTGCCCGTCGCTGAAGCCGAACCGTCCGTTAAGCGCGTGGTGAGGATCCTGGGCCTCCCACAACATCTCCAACACCGGCGCCGGCGATTCGACCATGCGGCGTATCCCATCACAGGACCGACGGACTTCGGTCGCCCGGCGTCGTCAGACGACACTCGACGAACCATTCGTGGAGCCGGCTGCGCGGGCCGCATACGCGTGCCAGTCTCCGGCAGCCGCCCGCTGCTATGCCACTGCGCTGCTGATGTCGAGGCCGAGACAAGGGGCGAGGACGGCAGCAGGCAGCTCGACACAGAGTTGGATGAGCGCGGCGCGGGCGGTCAGGCCAGCTGCTGAGAGCCGCCTGCGCAGCATGGCGGCGCTGATGGGATGGCTGACGGTCGGCCGGGGAACAGCCGGTGCAGGCGCCACCCGTGGAGGCAGGCCCATCTGTAGCGAGGGGCGGACGAACCCCTGAGATACACGTCAAATAGCTATCGTCGATGCGCCGGCCGGGCCATTGGCGGCGGTAGCGGAACGTGCTCAACTGTGCTGGTGACCACCGACCCGCGCCGGGCGCGGACGGTCCTGAGTGAATCGCCCGTACTCCCGGGAGGTCAGGTGTCCCGCCCCCTTACCGCCCTGACGTCGTGCTCGTGCCTGCGTGGGTGGCGCAGCGTCCGGAGACGGTCGAGCGGCTCAACGGGCTGCTGGCCGAGGCCGGTTTCGGCCGGCCGTTGTCCCCGCCGGCAGCCTCCTCGCCGCCCGCCGTCGAACTGATCGAACTGCCCGTCCAGGGTGACCCGGTGGCCGTGGCCCGGGCCAGCCGCCGGCTGGCCGGCCGACCCGACGCCGACGTGCCGGAGTGCCTGCCCGACTACGAGTGCGCGGCCGCCACCGTGGAGGACGACGCCCGGTTGGAGGAGTCTCTACCCCTACTTCCGGGCCAGCGGCTGCAAGAGCGGGCACGGCACCATTGCCTGGCTTCCGGCGCCCGACTACGTGATGCTGCCGAAGCCCCTACGCCGCCCGGCCAGCCAGCTCCCGGCCGGGCGGCCCGTGGTGGCGCTGCTCGACACCGGAGTGCGGGAACACGACTGGCTGGTGGAGGCCCACGGCGAGCCGTACTGGGAGGAGGCGCAGGGATGGACGCCGCCGCGCACCATCCCGGAGGTCGCCGGCCAGGAGAGCCACGGCGAGGAGACAGACAATCCGGACTTCGGTGGTCATTGGGGCACGGCACCTTCCTCGCCGGACTGATCCGCCTTGAAGCACCCGACGCGCGGATCCTCTCGTTGCGGGTGATGAGCGACGCGGGCCGGGTCAGCGATGTGAACGCGGCACACGCGTTGAACTGGCTGGCGGACCGGGTTTCCGACGGCCAGCGGGTCGACGTCGTGTTGACCGCGTTCGGCCGCCCGGGGGTCGGTGAGGAAAAGGAGATGGAGCCGGTCCGCGAGGCGCTCAAACGCCTGGCGGACCGGGGCGTTCCGGTGGTCGCCTCGGCCGGAAACGACGGTACGGACAGCCCCGTCTATCCGGCTGCCTTCGCGGTCGACCCGACGCTTACGGTGATCAGCGTCGGGGCCTGCGCCTCGCCGACCACCCGGGCGCCATACAGCAACCACGGGGTGTGGGTGCGCCAGTGGCACGAGGGCACCAACGCGGTGAGCATCATGCCACTGTCCACGGCGCCGGTCACCGCGCTGGGCGCGTACGCCTACTGGAGCGGCACGTCGTTCGCGGCGGCCCGGTACGCGGGCCAGCTCGCCCAGGGGCTGGCACCGCCGTCCGTGCGGCTACCGGACTGAACCCATGTCCAACGTGTCGGAGACCCGGTGGACCGCGCGGCGCATCGCGCGACCGCGCGGCACGCCTCGGCGAGCGCCTCGAGCGGGCCAGAGCGGGCGACCGGGACGCCCTCGACGAGGTGGTCCGGGAACTCAACCCGCTGCTGTGGCACGTCGCCCGGGCACAGGGTCTCGCCGCCGAGGAGGCCGCCGATGTCGTCCAGACGACCTGGCTGGAGCTGGTACGCGGACTGCACACCATACGGTCCCCGAGCGCGCTCACCGCGTGGCTGGTGACCACCACCCGCCGGGAATCCTGGCGGGTGCGGGGCTCGCCAGCGGCAGACGCCGCATGACGCGGCGGTGCTGGAGTCCTCGCCCGACCCGGATCCCGGCCCGGCCGACCTGCTCCTGTCCGAGGAACGTGACCGGGCGCTGTGGCAGCACGTCGCGCGGCTGCCGGAGCGGTGCCGGGCGCTGCTGCGGATCGTCGCGCACGTCGACCGCCCCGACTACACGGTGGTGGCCGAGGCGCTGGGCATGCCACGGGGCAGCATCGGGCCGACCCGGGGCCGGTGTCTGGCGAAGCTGCGGGAGATGCTGGCCGCCGACTCGACGTGGAGCCCGACATGACCGCCCCGCATTCCGCCGACCAGCCGCTCGACGACCTGGACCAGGTGATCCTGGACCAGGTGGCCGCGATGCTCACCCGGCTCGACCCGCCGCCCCCGACCTCGACGACCGGGTACGCCTTGTGCTGGCACTCGACGACGTCGACCGGGACGTCGCCCGGCTGCGCGAAGAGCAACTCGTCGGCACGGTACGTGGCACGGAACGGACCCGCACCCTGACGTTCGACGCGGAGAGCCGAACCGTGATGATCACGATCGTGGACCGGCCCGACGGCCTGGTCCGGATCGACGGCTGGCTCGCGCCTGGCGCCGCCGTACGGGTCGAGCTGCGGCACCCTGCGCCCGACCCGTCCCAGACGGTGGAGTCCGACGCGTCCGGCCGGTTTGTGCTGGACGGCGTGCCGCACGGCCTGGCGCAGGTGGTGGTGCACCCGGCGCGGGTGAGCACGCGCCGCAGGTGGTCACGCCGGCCCTCGCCCTGTGACATGGATCCGGCCGCACTCGCTCGCAGGGCCACCCGCTGGCACGCGGCGGGCCTGGCGTCCAGCGACGCCGGCCAGCCGGGCGGGCCGTCCGGGAACTGCGGGCGGGCCTGCGGATGGCAAAGCGCCACCCGCCCTGCGCGACATCCACGCCCGGCTGCTGATCAGCCTCGCCTGGGCCGAGTCCGAACGAGGCCGGGTGGAGCTGGGCTTCCGGCTCCTGGACGAGGCCGAGACACTCGTGGCTCCGCCGCAGCGGCCGATCCTGCTCGGCCAGCGGGCCCTGCTGCTCAAGCGCAGCGGCCGCAACGCGGAGGCGCTGCGCCAGTACGACGAGTCCATCGACCTGTTGAGCGACCTGACACACCCCGATCTGGTCAAGGCGCTCAACAATCGCAGCCTCGTGCACCTGGAGGCGGGCAACGTCCGGCTTGCCCGGGCCGACCTGCGGCGCTGCGCCGAGGTCGCCGCCCGACACGGACTCAGCCTGCATGTGGCCATGGCGCGGACGAACCTGGGTTGCCTCGACGTGATCGCCGGTGACCTGCCCGCCGCGCTGCGTGCCTTCGCCCGGTCCGACGTCGACTACCGAGTGCTCGCGCCGGGCCGGCTCGCCAACCTGGCCGTGGAACGGGCCCGCGCGCTGGTCGCGGCCGGGCTGTACCGCGAGGCCGAACGGCAACTCGCCAGCGCGGTGGAGCGGGCGACGCAGCAGCAGCTCGGACACACGTACGCGGATGCCCTCCAGGTTCGCGCGGAGGCGGCCCTGCTTGCCGGCGAGCCGGTCGCTGCCGCGCGGTGGGCCCGACGCGCCCGTGCCGCGTTCCTCGGCCGTACCAACGTCCGCCGTGCGGCCCTGGCCGCCCTGCTCGAGCTGCGCGCCGACCAGGCGGTCGGCGAGGTCGACCAGGTGACGGTGGCCCGGCGCGCCGGGGTGCTGGCCGGCCGGTTGGCCCGGCTCGGGCTGCCGAGGACGCCCGGGTCGCCGGTATGGTCAGGCCCGGGCGCTGGTGGCCGCGGGACGACCCGCCGGGCGGCGGAGCTGATCGGGCGACAGGCCGGACCACGGCGGACCGATCGGCTCGACACGCGCCTGCTCTGGCACATGGCCCGCGCGGAGGTGGCGGCCTCGGCCGGCCGGTCGGCCGAGGCCCGGCGGAATCTGCTGGCCGGGATGACCGCTCTACACCGGCACCGCGCCCGGTTCGGCTGCGCCGACCTGCAGACCGGGGCCGCAGTGCACGGCCGCGACCTGGCCGGGCGGGGCTCGCCGCGGCACTGGCGGCGGGCTCCGTCAACGCCGTCTACCGGTGGTCCGAGCGGGCCCGGGCCCAGGCGCTGCTGCTGCCGCCGGTGCGGCCACCCGACGACCCGGTCGCCGCCGAGGCGCTGGAGGAGCTGCGCCAGCTACAGCACCGCGTCCGGCAGGCGGAACTCGCGGGTCGCCCGACCCTGGCCTTCCACGGTCGGTTGCAGGCGCTCCAACGGGTGATCCGGGAGCGCGCCTGGGCGACGCCGGGTCCCCGGACGCGGCGCCGTCGACGCCGGCGCCGCTCACCGCCGTGACGGCGCAGCTCCGGCGCGGCGCTCGTGGTGTACGTGGCCGCCGGGGACGTCCTGCGCGCGCTGGTGGTCACTGACCGGGCCGCCTCGGTGGTGGTGCTCGGCGACCGTGGCACGGCCGAGGAGGCGGTACGACGGTTGCGCGCCGACCTGGACGCGCAGGCAGGCCGGGCCATGCCTGCCCGGCTGGCGGCTGTGGTCCACGCCGCGACGCGTCAGGACGCCGACCGAGTGGGCTCGATGGTGCTCGATCCGGTACTTCCGCTGGTCGGCGACCGAGACCTGGTGGTGGTACCGACCGGGCTGTTGCTGACCACGCCGTGGCACGCCCTGCCAGCGTGCGCGTCCCGGCCGGTCACGGTGGCACCGTCGGTCGGGGTCTGGCTGGCCGCCCGGCACCGACTGAACGCCGGCAGGCCTGCCGCCGAGTCAGCGGCGGTGACGGTGGTGGCGGGACCGGGAATCCACCGGGGTGAGGCGGAGGCCCGGGCCGTGGCGTCGCTGCACCGAGGTGCCAGGGTGCTAACCGGGCCGGAGGCGACCCGGCGGCGGCACTCGCGGCAATGGCCGGCGTCGACCTCGCCCATATCGCCGCGCATGGGCAGCACCAGACCGAGAACCCGCTGTTCTCCACGCTGGAGCTGGCCGGCGGCCCGCTGCTGGGATATGACGTGCAGGAGCTGCGGACCGCGCCGCGTACCGTGGTCCTGTCCTGCTGTGACCTGGGCCTGACCGACGTGCGGCACGGCGACGAGGCGCTCGGCATGCCGACCGCCCTGCTCGCCGCAGGCACGGCCACGGTCGTCGCGAGCGTCAGTCGGGTCGCCGACGAGACGGCCATGGAGATCATGGTGGCCTATCACCGGGCGGTCGTCGCGGGCCGGCAGCCGGCGGCAGCACTGGCGGAGGCCGTACGCGGCAACCAGCCCCGAGCTTTGTCTGCTTCGGCGCCGGCTGAACCGACAGCACCAGAGTCGTGCCGACAGCAGGTATCCAGGATGCCGTCCGGCCCCCATCCAGGCATGACTGACCACAATGTAAGGAAGCGCCGACGCCGGGCAAGTCTCGCCGCCGGTCTCACCGTGCTCGCCCTGACGGCCGGTCTCCTGGTGGGGTGCCGCAAGAACGGTGACGCGGCCAGCGGCGGTGCCGAGAACCGCCCCGGCACGGCCAACGGCCTCGCGAAGATCGCCGGAGGCGGCTGCCCGGCGGCCGGCACCCGGAGCGGCGGACTGCTCCCGAAGCTGGACGAGGAAAGCTTTACCTCGATCGAAAACCCTGCCTGCCGTACGCCGACCTGGTAAGCGAGGTGACCCAACGGATCGTGCCCGGGCAACGGCCCCGGGTCGACCAGTTCATCGGCAACCTCGGCCGCTTTGCCGACCGGCTCGGGCAGGTCAACGACGCCGTCCAATGCGCCTACCAGACGGACCGGCTGGCGGTGCGGATCTACCAGAGCCGGCGCAACTCGTGGGCGGTCGGCGTCGTAGCGGTCCTCCGTGGCCGCCTCGGCGCGGTCGCTGACACCACCGCCTGCTTCCTGATCAAGCAGATCCCGCTCCTGGATCTGGCCACCCAGGGCGCCGGACCGGAGCGGGACAACCCGGCGTACTGCTTCGACACCAGCCACCAGAAACGCGACGGCGAGGACTACACGATCATGTGGATCGGCTCGTCGGCGTTCACCTGCCGGGGCTCCAGGACGGCCTGGTTCCCGGCAAGGGCCGGCTCGTCGCGGTGAAGGCCAGGCCCAACGTGTCGCTGCGCGCCGGCCCCTCCATGGGCGACCAGGTGCTGCGGAAGGTGCCCGACGGCACGCTGGGCCGGGTGACCTGCTACCGCACCGGGGAAGCCGTCAAGGACGACGACGTTTGGGCCCGGACGACCGTCCTGGGTGACACCGGTTGGATCGCGGCGGCCCACCTGGACAGCGCTTTGCCGATCCGGGGCACCGGGTTGTGCCCGGACAACTGAGGCGGCACCGTGCGCGCGCAGGCGGAGGACACCGCTGACCGGTGCGGTGGCACTCGGTCGGGGAGAACCCGACGGATCGGTATCTCCCGGCGGCCCTGCCGCCACGTATCAGAAGACCGGCGGGAAGTCGTTCCGGCCGGAGAGGGAGCAGGACAGATGTGCGGTATTCAGATCGGTGCCGAGGAGCTGGAGAACATCCCTCGTCAACCGAGGGCCGGACGCCTCCGGTGAAGAGGCCGCGGCCTGCGGAGTCCAGATCGGGGCGCCGGAGGTAAGTCGGGTTCTCGCCAACCGCAGCTCCGCGCAGCTCACGGACGCCGCCTGCGGGATCCAGATCGGCGCGCCGGAGAACGTCACGCTGCAGCGCGACGCCGGCCCGAACGCCCAGCCGGGGCATCACCACGGGGCCCGTTGGCGGCTGCGACCGGCCGACGGGCCCCGCTCACCCGACACCCCGCACGATTGATGGAAGGAAGAGCCATGATCGGCACCCGCCTGGACGACATCGACGCGCCGCGCTTGATCCGCAGCGAACACGGCTGGTGGTTCATCGGGAACCAGACCTGGACCCTGCTGCGCCCCGAGTGTGTGGGGCCCGACGGCACGGTGGACGCCGCCACCACTGGCCTTCTTCGCCGCAGCGGCGCCTTCCAGCCGCGGGTGCCGGCCTCGTTCTCGCTGACCGTGCTCACCACGACCACCTGCAACCTCGGTTGTGGCTACTGCTTCCAGAACACCGGGCTGGACAACACCGGCGGCGCACGGCCGCCGCGGATACGGCGGGCCTGGCTGGACACTGGCATCGTCGAGCGCATCATCACCTTTGCCCGCGACCGGATGCGTCAATGCGAGCTGGATCGCCTCTACCTGCTTCTGTTCGGGGGCGAGCCGCTACTCAACCCGCGTGGCTGCCTCACCCTGCTGGACCGGGCCCGCATGATCGGGCTCGACCAGTGCGCCATGACCACGAACGGCGTTCTGCTGAGCCCGAGGCTGGCCCGCGAGCTGTACGGGGCAGGTCTCAACGGCGTGCAGGTGACGTTCGACGGCAGCCGGGCGGACCATGACCAGATCCGGGTCAAGCGGTCTGGAGCGCCCACCTTCGACAGCATTCTGCGCAACGTGGCCCGCGCGACTGAGGTCACCGGGCTGAACTGGAATCTGCGGGTGAACGTGTCGCACCACAACTTCGACCGCATCGCCGACCTCGTCGGTGAACTGGCCGCGGGCCTGAGCCCCGACCGGTGCACAGTGACGTTCGCCTGGGTGGGCGACGCGGGCTTCGGGTACCGCAACACCATGCGGCACATCGACGACGTGAGCGATGCGTTCGTTAGCTGGAGCATCGCGGCATTGGAAGCGGGTTTCCGGATGGTCCGACCCAGCATGAGAACCACCTGCCACATCTGCTCGGTGCCCGGAGGCCGGTACGGCGCCGTGGTCAACGCCGACGGCCAACTCTTCAGCTGCTGGCAGTCGGCGGGAAAGCCCGGCTTCGAGGTGGGCAGCATCGACGAGGGTACCTCGACGTGGCCAGCGTCCCGGAACGCTGGGTGCACTGCGGTTACGAGTACGAACAACCGAAAGCGGCGCTCGCCGACACCTTCCAGGACCGGGTCGACGGCCGGTTGCTGGACTACCTCTACACCAGCGGCCGCCTGTAACCCTGTCGATAAGACAACGCCAACCAGCACGTCGTCAACGCTCCGCCGGTACCGGGCCGTCGGCCGCGAGGTCGGGCACCACTCCCGGGGTCACGATTCCGGCTGCAAACGCTGCGGTCGACCCGTACATGACGCCGCCCGTGGCGTTCCTCATCCGTGATCAGATTCAGGGTGCCTAGTTCTTCGTCGTCGCCCAACCGGCCCTTGTTGCTCGGCAGTTCCTCGGTCGCACTCACGGTGGGGCAGAGGCCAAGGACTCAGCCTTCCAGGTAGGCGAGGACCGCCAGGATGCGGCGGTTGTCGTCCTCGGAGGGCTTGAGACCGAGCTTGGTGAAGATGTTGTTGCTGTGTTTGCTGACGGTTTTCTCGGTGACGAACATCCGGGCGGCGATCGCAGCGTTCGAGCGGCCCTCGGCCATCAGGGTGAGGACCTCATGCTCGCGCGGGCTCAGCTCCAGGAGCTTAGGGTCGGTGGAGCGGTGGGTGAGTAGCGCACTCACCACGTCGGGGTCCATAACGGTGCTGCCGGTAGCGACCTGCCGGACACTGGCGACGAATTGGTCGACGTCCGTAACCCGGTCCTTCAACAGGTAGCCCACCGCGCCCGCGCGATCTGACATCAGCTCCCTGGCGTAGATCTGCTCGACATACTGCGATAGCACCATGATGGGCAGCCCTGGAATCTGGCGGCGGGCCTCGATCGCGGAACGCAGCCCCTCGTCGGTGAAGGTCGGCGGCAACCGCACGTCGACGATGGCGACGTCGGGGCGGTGCGTCGTCAGCGACCGGATCAGCGCGGGGCCGTTGTCGACGGCTTCCACGACCTCGAATGAATTGGCTCGCAGGATCCTGATCAGGCCCTCGCGGAGCAGGGCGAGGTCCTCGGCTATCACGATACGCACGGCAGCGACATCCTCACCTCGGTAGGTCCGCCCGGCGGGCTGTCAACGGTCAGCGTGCCGTCGAAGGCCGCCAGGCGACGGACGATGCCACGCAGGCCCGTGCCGGAATCGATCGAAGCACCCCACGGCCGTCGTCGGACACCAGCATCGTCAGTTCCCCGGCAGCGCCGCCCCGGTGGGGTGCGAACTCCACGGTGATCCGGATCTGCTGGGCCTGGGCGTGCTTGACGGCGTTCGACAAGGCCTCGGCGACCGCGAAGTAGGCCGCGGACTCGATCGGGGCCGGCAGCCGTCCGGGTAGGCGGGTCACCACCGTGGTCGGGATCGGATTGACCAGGGCCAAGGCTTGAGTGCGCCGTCCAGGCCACGGTCGGCCAGTACCGGCGGATGGATGCCTCGTACCAGGTCGCGCAGCTCGGTGAGGGCGCTGGAGGTCGACTCGCGGGCCTCGGCCAGCAACTGCTGGACGGCCTGCGGATCGTTGGGCAGTAACTGTTCGGCCAAGCCCAGGCTCATACCCAGCGACACCAGCCGGGCCTGCGCGCCGTCGTGCAGATCGCGTTCGATTCGGCGCAGTTCACCGGCCTGGGTGTCGACGGTCTCAGCTCGCGAGGTCGCCAACTGTTGGACGCGGGCCCGCAGGCGCGCCTGTTCGGTGGGGCCGAGCAGAGCGCGGATCACCCGAGCGTTGAGGTTCGCGAGGCGCACCGCAGTGACGTACCAGAGCAGAAGGAAGACCGGACCGAGCGGTACCAGCCCGAACGACTGCGCGACGCTGTGCAGCCGGAAGCCCTCCCCATCGGAGTGCGGAATATCTGAGGAGGCGTCAGCTGATAGATGAGCGGATAGGTCAGGTATAGGACTCCGAAGACGAAGAACAGCAGCGACAGTCCGCAACTCAACCAAATGGTGATTGAGTTGACCACCAACCAGATCCAGTCCCGCCACGTCGCCGGGTCGCGCAGGATCGTCCAGAGCCGCACCGGCCACCCGGCGTCCGGTGTCGGCTGATAGGCCGAGCGGGCACCGGTTCGCCGAGCCGGTCGGCGGCCCACTGGCGATGCAGGTCGGCAAACCAGCGCACCAGTACGGTCGCGAGCAGGGTCAGTGGGATTCCGACGCCAAACGCGGCGATCGATATCGAGGTGATCCAGAGTGTGGCCAGCACGGCACCTAGGACCGCGCCCGGCACCAGCACCAGCGACCAGCCCAGCAGGCTCATCCGCTGGGCCAGGGCGGTTCCGCTGTTATCGGTCATCTCACTCCATCATTCCGCACACACGCTACCCATCGCGTAAGCAGTTCCGGCCCGGTCCCCGAATCTCGACCACCACCTCGCCGTCATCGGGATCCGGACCGAGTGGTTTGTCGCGCTCGCCTACGGCGCTGCCCCGGTCATCGGCAGCTGCGCCACGACGAATTCCGAGTCGGCCGGACACTCCGTGCTCGCCCTACCGGTGACCGCACGCGGTGAGGTCGTCTCCGCAGACTGGTTGACCGAGAACGCCGGGGCAGCGCCGGGTCAACCAGGCTCGCCGGTCCTGTCAGCCGTCGGCCCGATGGCCTCTACTTGACGGTGGCGGTCATCTGTTCGATTTCCTGAGCACCAGGGCGGGCTTGTCCTGGGGAACGTCGTGCGAGCTTCCCTCGGCGATGACGAGTGTGCGGTCGGGCCCCGCCTTGGTGAACGCCGCTGCCGCGTCGCGCCAGGCCTGAGCGTCCTGCGGAGATCCATCGAAGGGCGTCTTGTCCGACACGATGTAGCTGACGGGAACGCCGTCGGGCCAGGAGACCTGTGGTACGCCTGGTGAGTGGGACCGAAGTTGTCGGCCGTGGCGATGAGCTGGCGGTTCGCCTTCGTCGACGGCGCCTTCTTGAGCTCTTCGATCTGCGGCGAGGTTAGCGCGACGAGGCGTTGGGTCTGGGTGTCGGTGAAGAATTGCGGCACGTTGGCATCGATGAGCACCGCCCCGGAGACAACGCCGGGGTTCGCGAGGACGAAGTAGTGGGCCACCTCTCCTGCCTGTGAGTGGCCCGCGAGGACCACGTTCTGGGTGACGCCGAGTTCACGCAGACCGGCCTGCAGGTCGGAGGCGGCGGCCTTGGGGTCCCATGGGCCCTTCACCTCCTCGCTGGCGCCCATACCGGCCCGGTCGTAGGTGATGATCTGCGATCCGGTGGCCTGCGACAGCTGCGGCACCAGGGCACTCCAGTACGAGGAGTCCTCGCCACCGCCGGCGTCCAGCACGATGGTGGGAGAACTTCCGGCGTGACGTGGAAGGCAAGCTGATGCCCGTTGTTGGCGATCATGTGCAAGCCCGCTGCGGGGCCGCACTTGCCGGGCCGGCCGCGCTTGTCGAGGTCGAGGGAACCGCGGTTACCGAACCGGCCGCGGCGCGGCCTTCGGCGCCGCCGAGTCGTCACACCCGGCGACTGCCGCTATCACGGCGACGGGAAGGACGAGGGCCAGGGCGGCCCGATGGAACCGGGAGATTTTCTGCGTGGTCATGGAAATGAGCTTCCACGGTTTCTGGATCTTGCTCGAACCTGCTACCACCCAGTCGGATTGGGAGTTACCCTACCCTCGCCAGGGGCAAATCAGAACCCGTCAGGCAGGTGCCCGGTCCGGGTCGGGCGCACCAGCGCCCGCCGGTGGGCCGGTCCGGAAGTCGCTTGGCCTCGTGACTAGGAGAAGGTAATTGCAAGTCCAGGGCCAGGCGGACGGGGAGCCCGTTCCTCGGCCGATCCGTGATTACGGCATCGACGCATGCTGGTGCCGGACGACCGAGTTGCCCGGCACTACCTCGTCCTGCCGTAGGCGCCGCACGCACACCCGGCGAAGGGCCGACGATCAGAGCGTGACGTCCGAACTCACTGGCATTGATCAGCACGAGCGGGCCGGGTAGACCGAGGCCGGCCAGTTCGGCGGAGCGAGCAGGCAGAACCTCTCCAACGAACCGGCGCGCAGCTTCGGCATCGCCAGATCGATCGTCCCGGGCGGGTGGCAAACGCGTCGTCGCCGCGCCATGACCCGCCACCAAGATCACTCGCGGAGTGAGTGTCAGCGCCGCGACTGAGGCGGCGCTGACAACACACCGATACACCGACGCGCAGTGGACCGACCTGACCTTGCGCGACTGTAGATATCAGACAGCCTCTAGATTCGTTGAAGTTTGAATCGCTGGTTGGCACCGGTGCCGGGCGTCCACTGGGAGATGCGGGCACCGTCGGCGGTCGAAGCCTGCCAAACGTCCATTGCCAGACCGCTTTGCCGGTTGATGAGTCTGACCACCCCGCCGCCCTGGTCATCAACCCGCCATTGCTGGCTGGCGGCGTTGGTGTGTCGGGTTGCTGGGTGATGTCGGCGCCAGTGCTGTTGCTGGCGGCCTGTAGGAACAGGCCGCTGTGCCGCGCCCTGATCCGGAAGTGGCCCCGTCCGCCGGCAGAAACTCGAACTGCTGGTTCTGTCCGCTGCTGCTCTGCCACTGGATCAGCAACCCGCCGGCGGCGGTGGAAGCACCGTTGATGTCGGCGGCCTTGCCGCTGTGCTGGGCCACGAGCCGGTAGTACGCACCAGCCTCGACCGGCCCCGAGTTGACACCGGACGCGCGGTAGGTGTGGCCGGCCTGGCCGGTGAACTCCACGAGATCGGCCTCGATCCGCGTCGGCTGGACGGCGCTGCCGCTCGTCTCGTCGCGCAGTTCGAAGGTGCCGGCGAAGATCCTGTTGCGAACACGGATGGGTCCGGCGCGGTCGGGAGTGACGACGAGCTCGATTCGGCTGCTGCTCCAAGCGGCGCCGACGGTGTATCCGCCGCGGCCCCGGAGCCCGGTGACCTGCCCGGTTGGCCAGGCCGGTGGTAGTGCGGGCAGGAGGTGTAGTTCGCCGCTGTGGCTTTGTAGCAGCATTTCGGCGATGCCAGAGGTGGCGCCGAAGTTGCCGTCGATCTGGAAGGGCGGGTGCAGGTCGAACATGTTCGGTGCGAGCCGGTCGGTGCGTACCAGGTCGCTGAGGAGCTTGTGGGCGCGGGTGGCCTCTTCCAGTCGAGCCCAGTAGTTGATCTTCCAGGCGAGTGACCAGCCGGTGCCGTCGTCGCCGCGCAGTTCCAGGGTCTGTCGTGCGGCCTGGTGCAGTTGTGGTGTGCCGCGCTTGGTGATCTGGTTGCTGGGGTGCAGCCCGTACAGGTGGGAGATGTGCCGGTGCGTCCGCTCGGTCTCCACCCAGTCGGCGAGCCATTCCTGGATGTTGCCGCGGGACCCGACCCGCGTCGGCGGTAGCCGGTCCCGGGCAGTCAGTACCTGGGCGCGGTAGTTGGCATCCACGTTGAGGACTTCGGCGGCCCGTGCGACGCCGTTGAACAGGTCACGCAGGATCTGGTTGTCCATTGTTGGCCCCGCGCACACGCTGGCGTTCGTGTGATGACGCAGCTCGGGCGAGTTCGACGGATTGGTGACGAGGTAGCCGAGCGTCGGGTGGCTGACCAGCGTGTCGAGGAAGAACTGGGCAGCGCCTTCATGGCCGGGTAGTTGGCGCGCAGGAACTCGATGTCTCCGGTGAACTGGTAGTGGTCCCAAATCATGGTGGCCAGCCAGGCGCCGCCGGTTTGCCACATTCCCACAGGGCTTCGTCGACCACCGAGGAGCCGCGCCACGCGTCGGTGTTGTGGTGGGTGACCCAACCCCTGCGCCGTACTGCACCTGAGCAGTGCGGGCGCCGGTTACCGTCAGATCTTTGATCATGTCGAAGACCGGCAGGTAACACTCGGCCAGGTTGGTGGTGTCGGCCGGCCAGTAGTTCATCGGCAGGTTCGCGTTGATGGTGTACTTCGAATCCCAGGACGGAGCCATCTGGTCATTCCAGATCCCCTGCAGGTTCGCCGGCTGGCTACCCGGCCGCGAGGAGGAGATCAGCAGGTAGCGACCGTACTGGAACAGCAGCGTGGAAAACTGCGGATCGTTGACGCTCGCGTGCTGCGCGATCCGTACGTCGGTGGTCTGGTCGGCCGCCGTCGTGCGTCCCAGATCGATCGACACCCGGTTGAACAGCGCCTGATAGTCGGCCACGTGGCGGCCGCGCAACTGGTCGAAGCCGATGGTGCGAGCCGCGTCGAGGTGCCGGCGCGCGATGCCCTGGTAGTCGCCGTTGACGGTCCGGTAGTTGACGTAACTGGAGCCGATCGACACCAACAGGGTGACGCTGGTCGCGCCGGAGACTCGCAGCGTGCCGCCGGAACTGCTGACCGTGCCGCCGCTCACGGCGGCATTGGCCAGAGCAAGGAACCGGACCTGCCCGGTGATGCCCTCCATGTTGCCGGAAACTCCGTCGAGGCCGATCGTGGCGGCGTCCGGGCTGGACACGGTCGTCCGTTGCGGGCTGCCGAACGTGGCGGTGAACGTGATCGCGTTTGCCCGGTCAGCGGTCAACCGGATCACGATCACCTGGTCCGGTGCGCTGGCGAACACCTCACGCTGAAACCGCACCCCGTTGAGCACGTAGCTGGTGGTAGCGGTGGCCGTGGTCAGGTCGAGGGTCCGCTGGTACTGCGACGCTCCGCTGGCACTGCCAAAAGCGAGCCGGAGGTCGCCGACCGGCTGGTAGGCCAACTGCCCGACCGGACTGCCCAGCATGGTCTGGTTTATCAGATCCTGCGCCTGCGTCCACTGATCGGCGAAGACCCGCCGCCGAATTTCCGCCAGGTTGGCCGCACCACGGGTGTTGGCCGAGTCATACGGGCCACCGGCCCACACGGTGTCCTCGTTGAGCTGCAGCCGTTCGGTGTCGACATTCCCGAACACCATCGCGCCCAACCGGCCGTTACCAATCGGCAGAGCCCGTAACCAATCCGAACTCGCCGGCTCGTCGTACCACAACGCCATGTCGTTGGCCGCCAGCACCTGTGGGGTGCAGTCGACCCGGCCCGAGCGGCTGCGGTCCAACCCGCCGGCAGCAGTATGGCGCCAGCCCCAGCCGCCCCGGCTCCGAGTAGTTTCCGTCGTGTCACTTCAGACATCTTGTCTCCCTTGTCCAGCCGAGCGGCACGGCGGCGGCCCCAGCCGCCCCGGTCGTGCCGATCGCAGGGCAGGAGAAGCGGAACGTTGACGAGGGCGTCGCCTGAGTCCTTCGAGGGTGTCACGGCGTCCGACATTCATCAGACGTCACATGTTAACGACTAAGATAAACAATGGTCAATGCGTTGCCACAGGACCGCACGCGGTGCTGTCGTCCCGACCGTCCACGGCTCGTAAACCCAGCCCACACCGTTCGCGCCATCGCCCTGCGGAGTCGGCGCGCAAGAGGCGATCGACTGACGGGTGCTCGCCTATAGGTCAGACGTACCCCTGGGTCGGGCCGGTCCCCGCAGCCGACCCGACGCTGCCGCCGTATCCGGCACCACGCACACCGGTGGCCGGGACCCGCCCGGCGTGGCGGCGCTTGGCGTGGCACAGGTCTTGGCGGCCATCGCCCGGAGCCGGTGCGACCGGCGCCTCTGACCTTCCGCCTCAGGCATCGAGGATTTGCCATTCCTGGCTGATCTCGCCGCTGACCGCTTGCTGGACCGCCCTGGCGCCGTCTGCGGTGGAGCCGCCTTCGACACCGACACACCAGCCATTGCTCACGTTGACGAACCGGTAGTATCCGCTGGTCGTCGCCGGGACGAGATTCCACCACTGGTTACGTCCGCCGTTGTCGGCCCATTGAACGAGTGCCGCGCCCTGGCCCGAGCCACCTGGACTGTCCAGGACCTTCCCGCTTTTGACACCGGACAGCCGGAATGAGCCGTCGCTGTTGGGTAGCAGCCGCCACTGCTGGTTGGCCGCGCCAGTCCACGGCCACTGGATGACAGTTGCCCCGTCCGTGGTGGAGCCACCGTTGACGTCCAGCACCTTTGCGCTGCGCCGGTTGACAAGTCGAACGACGCCGCCGGCCGCCGCTGGCAGACCTACGACAACCTGTACCTGTTGCCCGGCCGTCAACGAGATCACCCGGGCATGCTGGCCGAGCGGCGAGGGGTGACCGTCGCGGACGTGGTGATGGATGCTATCCCGCGCCGGCTGAGGAGGGTGATCGCCTGGGTGATCGTCGAGGTGAGTGCCACGGTTACCGAGCGACCAGGAAGATCCCAGGAGAGGCTGTGAATGCGGACCTGGTTGCGTCCGCGGACCCCTGTGATGGTGCCCCTGGCGAGCTGACCGGGCACGGCGGGCAGCAGCTCGATGACGCCGGGCCTGGTGTACACAAGCGCTTCGCTGAGCACGGCCGGCAGCGTGTTGGCCGCATCGGCGTTGTAGGTCTCCAGATTCGGGTTGTGTGCTGTCATCAGCGACCGGAAGATCATGTTGTTGCCGATGATCTTCCGGAGGTTGCTGAGACGCCGGCGGCGTCCTTCAGTCGAGCGGAGGCGAGGGCTCGATGCAGGCTGCCGTGCGCCGAGGTGTTCTCGTCACCGCGCAGCGCCAGGGCCCTGAGCGCGGCGGTGACCAGCCCGGCGCCTCCTCGGGATTGATCTCGTGCAGGGCCACGCGCCGTACAGGTGATGGACGTGCCGATGGTTGTAGCGATCCGTGAGTCCCGGCCAGGACCATTCGGCGAGGCGCCGCTGCCGTTGACCGTGTAAGGCGGTAGCTTCGCCAGCAGGGCCGTCCAGCGTGCGACACCCTGACCGGCGCCCTGTTCGACACCGAGCGCGTTGGCAGCCTCGACGGCCGCCCGCAGGGCGTGTCTGCCGGCCTGGATGTCGCCGGTGGCGTTGATCGCCAGCAGGACGTTCGTGCTGGCCGGCGAGTTCTCCATTGAGAACGACGGCACGAACACCACACGGCCGGCCGAGTCGGTGCGGGTCAGGAAGTCCTCGTAGAACAGCGCCAGCTCCATCAGCGCCGGTCCCAGCTTCTCAGTCAGAAACGTCCGGTCGCCAGTGACCTGGTAATACTCCAGCAGCGGGTAGAGCAGCCAGTCCGCGCCGCCGGTCCAGCACTGGCCGGGGAAGCCGGGGTCGAAGTGCAGCATGTACCCGTACTCGCCGTCGGTTCGCGATGGGGCCAGGAAGCCGCGGACGCCGTACAGGTTGCGGGCGTTCGTGCGCCAGTGAGCGAGCTGGCCCAGGATCAGGTTGAAGTAGCCCTGCATGGCATCGGTGAGGTCGAGAATGTTGCCGCCGGCGACCTGCAGGTTGATGTTGGCATCGGTGGTGAAGTCGTCGGCCCAGGCGCCATTCCAGGTGCCGGCCCAGATTCCGGTCAACCGCGGCGGCAGTACGCCGCTGGAGCTGATGAACAGGTATCGGCCGCTGTCGTAGAGGCGCTCCAGCAGGGCCAGATCGATGGTGTTGCGGTTGGCGTTCTGCCGGGCGATCAGCTCGGTGGTCGACAGCTGCCGGTCGACGGCGGAGACGTTCAGGTCCAGGCGGGAGCGGTCGTACATCGCCGAGTGCAGGGTGACGTGCCGGGTCCGCAGCTCGGCATAGTCGGCGCGCACCGCGGCCAGCGCCGCGTGCAACGGCTTGCTGTCCCAAGCGGTGGAGGACTCGTACCGGTCGAGTTTGGTCAGCAGGAGGAGCCTGGTTGCCGCGGTGACGACGATGCTCGACCCGTTCGCGGCCACCGTGCCACCGGTGGCGACGACCCGGGTGACGCCCTCGAAGCCGAACGCGCCCTGCCCGGACGGGTAGGTGCCCCGCAGGTTCAGGTAGCCGGAGCCGTCAATGACGCTGGCCAGGGTGGTGAAACGGACCGAGCCGGGGACGCCCGCGAGGGAAGTGTTGGCGCTCAGCGTCGCGTCGATCGATCGGCCGGACGCCGGGGTCAGTTCGTGTACGACGACGTTGTCGGCTCGGGAGGCGAAGGCGCGGCGGGTCCAGGTGCCGTTGCTGTCGGTCCAGGTGGAGGTGACCTCCCGGTCCGGAAGTCGGTGATGCGGGCGTACCCGTTGGCCGTGGTCATGCCGGGCGTGCTGATCTGCAACTCGAAGCCGGGGTGGTAGGTCTGGGTCCAGCGCAGGCTCCAACCGGCCGCGAAGTCCGTGTTGGCTCCGCCGTAGTTCCCGGCCAGCGCCTTGTCCCGTACGCCGGCCAGCCGCCCGGAGATTATCGGCGGGTCACGCCCCGGCTGCCGTTGGGCAGCACGAAGCGGTGATGGTTGAAGATCACCTTCTCGAGGGTCGGCGTTCCGTACAGGACGGCGCCGTACTCGCCGTTGCCGATGAGGAACCCGTCCGTCCAGGTTGTCGCGGCCGTCGCGTCGTAGATCCCGCGCTCGGGCAGCGTGACCTGAGGCGCGACGGCGGCGGCCCGTCCGGCGCCCAGGGCCGGGATCAGGGCCGTCGAGCCGGCGGTCAGCGCGGCAGTGGCGAGCAGGCGCCTACGGCTCACGGGCATGTCTGTCATCCGAGGTCCCCTGTAGACGTTGAGGCTGAAGGGTTGGGGTGGATCGTGGTCTACTCGGGCGCGGGAACCCGCGCCCGAGTAGACATCACAACGATCGTCAGCTGGTCACCGGCGGTCGGACTTGTCAATCACCTTTGGCGCTGGTCAGGCGGGCACGAACTGCCACTGCTGGTTGGTTCCGCTGTTGGCGGTCCACTGCACGACCTGCGCCCGTCGCTGGTCGATGCGGCGTAGACGTCGGCCGCGAGTCCGCTGGCCTGGCTGACGATGGTGTAGTAGCCGTCGCCGGTGGGCCGCAGGTACCACATCTGGTTGGTGCCGCCGTTTGCCGACCATTGCTGCAGTTGCAGGCCCTGCGTGGTGCTGCCGGCGTTGACGTCGAGCATCTTTCCGGAGGCGGTGTAGCGCAGGGTGTAGGCGTCCTGTGTGGTGCTGATCGTCCAGGTGGGGTGCCGCTCTGCTGGACCGCCTTGGCGCCGTCGGCGGTGGAGTTGCCGGCGATGGCGAGGGGCTTGCCGCTGTTGCGGTTGACGATGCGGTAGGTGCCGGCAGTGGGCCCGGTTCCGCCGCTTCCACCGAGGTTGAGGTACTCGACCGCGTCGGTGAAGACGGTGCTGCCGGACTTCGTGGTCGACAGTTGCAGGTACACGCGGCTGCCGGTGGAGGGGCGGTGAAGGACACCGGTTGGGTGACCCGTGAGCCGAGCGGGACGGTCAGGGTGGTGCTGCCGGACGCGACGACCGCGCCGGTGGGGCTGTCAAGCCGGGCGGTCCAGGCGAAGCCCACCGAGGTGTTGGTGAAGTCGTCGTTGAACACGGTGATGTTACGGGTCACCGTGGCGTTGCGGGCGTAGCTGGTACCGCCTGCGCCAGCGGAAGCTGCCGTTCGAGTCCGAATTGCCGGAGGCGGACCAGTAGGGGAGGTCGACCGCGGCCACCGGGTTGAACGCCGCCTGCACGCGCTGGATCTGCGGGTTGCTCCACGGGTCGGGCAGGTTGTCCGCGCCATAGACCGGGCGCGTGCCCTCTTCCGTGGTGAAGTCGGTGGTTCGCACGCCGGGCACCACGCTGGCCCAGGCGGACAGCAGCGTGTACGGGCGCAGGTCGCTGGCGTCCTTGCCGCGCTTGGCAGCAGTTGCGGTGGCGAACCACGTGAAGCCCTGCTTGGTGCTGCAGGCAGGCCAGATGTACTCGCCTTCGCCGTCCGGACGCCCGGAGTTGCGATTCAGGGCCTCGCCGTATCGGCCGACGCCGTCCAGGTAGTGCGCGAAGATGGCGAAGTTGGAGTAGTTCATGGCCGGGTACCGGCTGGCCGAGTCCGCGCCCGGGCGGCGTCGATGCTGATCGGCCGGGTGCCGTCGTTGCCGTTGATCGCCGCGTACAGGTCCTGTTGGAACTGCTGGGAGTCGTTGTTGTTGAAGCTGGGCTCGTTGATCTGGCTCCAGCGGATGATCGCCGGGTGGTTGCGGTCGCGCTGGGTCAGCGCACGAGCGTGGGCCACCATGTTGTCGCGTCCGGACACGAAGTCCTGGGAACCACTGCGGATGGCGGTCTCGTCGATGACCATCAGGCCCATCTCGTCGGCCACGTCGAGCATGTACGGGCTGGCCGGTTCCATGTGCATGCGTACCACGTTGTAGTTGAGCCGCTGGTAGTTGTTCACCGCCGCGGGCCAGCCGCCGTTGCCGGACGACGGCGGCAGGAAGCCGGGCAGGGTGTCGTACGCGTCGCCCTTGCCGCCGTAGTTGACCCGGTCGTAGTCGGCGCCCTGCAGGCTGTCGCCACGGAAGTTCACCCGCACGCCGTTGAGGTAGTAGTACTCGCCGTTCTGCGTGCTTTCCCGGAACCCGAAGCGGTACGTGGCGTCACTGGTGCGGCCGTCGTCAACGGTGGCGTGGATCGCCAGGCGGTGCAGTTGGGCACGGTATCCGGATCGGTACGGCACATTGGGCCACCAGTACGAGGTGGCGCCGAGGTCCCACGCCACGGGGCCCACCGTGACCTTCGCCGTCGAACGGGCCGCCACCGTCACGGTCCGCTGCGGCAGCTGCGGGTAGCTGAACGAGCCCGCGCCGTCGGACGTGATCGACCCGCTCAGGGTGACCGTTCTGCTCGCGGTCGAGGAGTTGGTCACCGACACGTCGTAGCTGAGGGTGCGGTTTGCCACCGAGGTGCGGACGAACGCGTCGCTGACGTACACCGCCGGGTACACCCGCAGGGACGCGGACCGGTAGATGCCCTGCGGTATCGCCTCGGACCAGTCGGCCGCCACGGGGACCAGGTACTTGCCGTCGGACGACTTCAACGCCCGCGGCCCTTTACCTGCACGCTGATCGTGTGGGTGGTGCCCGGTGCGGCGTAGCTACTGATGTCGAAGTTCGACGGGGTGAACGCCGTCGTCTGGGTCGCTACCACCCGGCCGTCGACGGAGAGCGTCGCCTGGTGGTTCACGGCGCCGAACTCGATCCAGGTCGACTGCGGCTGCCCCGAGTCCGGCACTGTGATGCTGCGCGAGTACACCGCCTCGGTCACGTCGGTGAAGCCCTGCTTGTACCAGCCGCCACCGGGCACCGTGATCGAGGTCGTACCCCGACCCGAGGGCGTGAAGCTCCACGTCCCGCTCAGATCGACCGAGGTGATCGCGGCGTTACCGGCCGCCACACCGTCAAGTCCGGCGGCCGCGACGTTCTGCGTCGCGACCGGCACGGCCAGGGCCGGCTCGGGGTAGCGAGGGTCAGGCCGCCCAGCGTCAGGGCAGGGCGAGCGCCACGGTCGCGGCCAGCCCTCTGGCCGACGCCGACAATCGGCCACCCCAGCGGACGTTCGTACGATGCACGGCAACCTCCTGCGACTCACCCCGACCGCTGCATGACTCTGAGTCATGGCGTATGTGCCAGCTGTAGTCGAATCGATTCGACGATGCGCCGGTGTCGTTGGCCACCCGGGAGGGTGAACACGGCCGACACGTAGATGTCATTAACCGGCAACACGAGCACTCAGTCAAGGATTTCGACTCATCTATCTTATGTCGAAGGATTAAATTCCATCAACCCGGACAAAAGTCGCAGCAAAGGTAGGACGAAAGGTTGCCGAGCGCAAAGAGCACGTTCTGTGGTTTCAGCTCGAATCCGATGCGTCGAGAAAGGGCTAGGCCCGGTCGTCGGCGACGCGGAGCACGATCTTTCCCCGGGTGTGGCCCTGCTCGCCTTCGCGGTGGGCGGTCGCAACCTCGGCCAACGCAAGGACCTTGGCGACCTCGACGGTGACGGCGCCCTCCTCGATCAGCCCGGCGATCCGCGCCAACGCCGGACCGTCCGGCTCGACCAGGAAGCCGGTGACGCGGACTCCGGCGGCGGCCGCGGCCGTGGCCAGCTCCGGCGAGACCCCGGCCGGCACGGCCACCAACAGCCCGTCCGGGCGCAGCGTTTCGAGGGACCGGGTGCTGGTGGCGTCGTACGCGTCACCGACCAGGTCGAGCACCACGTCGACGTCCCTGGCCTCCTTCTCGAAGCGGCCGGTGGTGTAGTCGATGACCTCGTCGGCGCCCAGTTCGGCGAGCCACTGTTGGTTGCGGGGCCGGCCACCGCGATGACGTGCGCGCCCAGGTGCTTGGCGAACTGCACCGCGAGGTGCCCCACCCCACCGGCCGCAGCGGTGATCAACACCCGCTGCCCTGGCCGCACGTGGGCGGTGTCCACCAGCGCCTGCCACGCGGTCAGCCCGGCCAAGGCACGCCGGCCGCCTGCTCGAACGTGCGGCCGGCGGGCATCCGGGCGAACTGGCGCGACGGCGCAGTGACGTACTCGGCGTAACCGCCGGCGGCCCGCGGGAACCAGGGCATCCCGTAGACCCGGTCGCCCGGGGCCAGGGTGGTGACCCCGAAGCCGACCTCCTCGACCACACCGGCGACGTCCCAGCCCAGGACGAACGGCGGCGTGCCGAGCACCCAGCCATGCCGGTGCCACCGCGGGTCTTCCAGTCGACCGGGTTGATGCCGGCGGCGTGCACCCGGACCAACACCTCGGTGGGCAGGGGTGTGGGGCGCTCGATACGTTCGACGGACAGGACCTCGGGGCCGCCGAAGGTGTGCTGCCGGACCGCGTTCATGGTGTCGTTCTCGCTCATGATCCCAGTCTTCCTACCGCGGCCGCCGTTCGACAGTGTCTCTAACGACGTTGTGCGTAAGATTCGTGCCATGCCCCATCGCGTTGCCGTGCTCGCCCTCGACGGCGTCATCCCTTCGATCTCGGCATCCCGGCACGGGTGCTCAGCGAGGCGCATGACGCAGCCGGTCGGCCGCTCTACGACATCGTCACCTGCTCCCTCGACGGCTCGCAGGTCAGCACCAACGCCGGATTCACGATCCAGGTGCAGCACGACCGCCGCGCGCTCACCGAGGCCGACACGATCGTGGTCGCCACCCAGGAGCCGTCCACCGCCATGCTCACCGTCGGCAAGCTCGACCCCGGGTCGCCGAACTGCTGCAGACCCTGGATCCGGCCACCCGCGTGGTGAGCACCTGTACATCGGCGTTCGCCCTTGCCGCAGCCGGCCTTCTCGACGGGCTCGCCGCGACCACTCACTGGGCGCTGAGCGACCGGTTCGCCGCGCTGTTCCCAGCCGTCGAGGTACGCCCGGATGTACTGTTCGTCGATGCCGGTCGTGTCCTGACCTCGGCGGAGCGGCAGCCGGCATCGACCTGTTTCTGCACATCGTGCGCACCGATCACGGTGCGTCGATCGCCAACGATGCCGCCCGCCGCTGTGTCGTGGCGCCTTGGCGAGACGGCGGCCAAGCCCAGTTCATCGCCCATCCGACTCTGCCCGCGTCCTCGGCGGGAACCGGCCCGACCGGGCGTGGGCGCTGGCCCGGCTGGACGAGCCGCTTTCCCTGGCCGACCTGGCCGAGCACGCCACCATGACGAAGCGGACCTTCAGCCGACGCTTTGTTGCCGAGATGGGCGTGACACCGTTGCAGTGGCTGATTGCCCGGCGCATCGACCGCGCCCGGACCCTGCTGGAGAGCACCGACCTGCCGGTGGAACGGATCGCCACCGAGGCAGGCTTCGGCAGCGCCACCCTGCTGCGACAGCACATGCACGCGACACTGAGGGTCACGCCGCAGCAGTACCGACGCACGTTTCAGGCCCCGGTCACGAGCGCCTGACCGGCGAAGCCGATCCGACGGCGGCACCACCGCCAATCGGTCCGTTCGGTCGCATCCGGCATCGCCGGCTTGATCTCCAACCAGCAGACGTACCTCCAACCATCGCGCCCACGGCGGCATTGCGCAGAGCGGCCATGACTTTGGACGGACGGTGAGATGGCCCCTGCGGCACGCCTGCTACCGGTTTGCTACCAAGGAAGTCCAGCAGGATCTGGGCGGGCTGCTCCTTGGCCACGTAATGGCAGCAGTCGTCGATGATCACCTCGGCGGCGCGCGCGCTGCTCGAAGTTCCTGGCGTTGGACGAGGACGGCAGCGATGTGGTCATCAATCTAGTGCTGTGACCACTAACGTTCACCGGGTTGTCGGTGGTGTTGTGGTTCCTCGCCCAGACGTTGTCGGAGCGAGCGACTCCCACCGGTGGTGGGGCGGGCCTCAGCCGGCCAATCGACCCCGACACCGCTGGTGGGCGGCGTGGGTCACGCCGGGACAGCCCGGCACCGGGAAGGTGTCGGCCTGCTCGACGGTGCGTGATGACCGCACCCATGTCGGGTGTGGTGGTGGTGACGCCGCCCGGGGTCCGGGTGGCGATGGTGAACGCCGCGGCAACATCACGATGCCCGACGAACCCGCAACTGCTGCACATCATGGTCCGCCCGCGGGCTTGACCACTCTGCGCCGGCACACCGGGCAGGTCGACGACGTACCCCGCTCATCGACCAGATACACGGTGATCCCGGCCAGCTCCGCCTTGTCCTTCAGGACCGCGATCGCTCGGCCGAGTTGCCACTGCCGCAACCGTAGGTTGTGCCGCCGACCCGCCGGCAGATCGAGGACACCACGCGGGTCACCGACGGTCAGCGTCCCGACCCGGTGCTGCACTGCCCAGCCGATCACGGTCTTCGCGGCCTCGTGCCCGGCCTGCCGTACCCGACGCCGATGCCGCCCCTCCATCAGCCGAGCCCGCCGGCGGGTCTTGCGCCACCGCCGCGAACCCCGCTGGCCCTCTTCGGCGCACGGGCCGCGGTCGCCCGGCGGCGGCCTTTGTGTCGGCCAGGTGCTGACGGTGCTCGGCGCGGATCGCCCGGCCGGACACCAGCAACATCTGCCCGTCACCGGCTGCCACCGCGTACGGGTGAATGATGCCCAGGTCGACCCCGGCGACCCGCCCCGCTCCGGCTCTTGACCCGCAGGGTAGGTCGCGACCGGAAGCTCCGCGGTGACCTCGACCCACAACCGCCCCTGATCGAACACCAGCGTCACTGACCGCACCGCATCATGGGGTAGGGAACCGCCCGGTCCAGGCGCACCACCAGCGGCGGGCTCCCGGCCGAGGTCGGCAACCGCAGCCGCCGTTCACCCAGACCGAACGTGCCGTGATACCAGCGGACCGGCATCAACGACCGTCGCCGCCGCGGATACCGCACTCACCATGCCCGCCCTGCGGCGGGCGGCAGCGCTGAACCACGCATCAGAATAGCGACGCAACACCGACCGGGCGCCGGTCGAGTCGAGCTCACCGAACGTACCCGACCAGACGCGGCGAGCAGTCGACACAACTCCTGATAGCTCGCGACCGGCCGATCTTGACGACGATGCCGCCAACTGTTGTATTCCAATACACACGCCCAAAGATCCCCGGCCGCGCGGAGCAGGCCGAAGCAGCGTTGCCGCTGCGCCCGGGTCAGACGCAGGCCGACCCGGCGGTGCGATGCACCACCCGCAGCGCTCCCGAATCCCTACGTCTGGGCATACCCGAAGCCAACCACGAGGGTCTGACACAACCCGGCCAACGTTAGTGGACACAGCACTAGCGGGGCGCAGTGTGAGCTGTCGGTACACCGCGGAGAACCTCGAAGTCATGATGAGTTCACGTGTGGAGTCGGCGCGGGTTGTCGGCGAGGCCATCGCCGAGGCGGCCCGGCCACCCAAGGTGTGGATGCAGATGAGCACCGCGACGATCTATGCGCACCGCTTTGATTCGGCCAACGATGAGTACGGCGGTCTGATCGGCGGCGATGAGCGCGGCGTGCCCGGATACTGGGCGTACAGCGTCAAGATTGCTGAGAATTGGGAAGTTACGCAGAAGCAGGCGGCAACTCCGGATACCCGCAAGGTTGCGCTGCGGGCGGCCATGGTGATGAGCCCCGACCGTGGCGGCGTGTTCGACGTGCTGAGCTGGCTCACGCGGCTCGGACTCGGTGGACCGGTCGCGGGCGGTACGCAGTATGTCTCGTGGATCCACGACCAGGACTTCGCCCGCGCTATCCGATTCCTGATCGAACGCGACGACCTCACCGGGCTGTGAACCTGGCCGCATCCGGCCCGTTGCCACAGCGAGAATTCATGCGGGAGTTGCGCTCGGCGTGGCGGATGCCGGTTAGCCTGCCGGCCACCAGACGGATGGCCGAGATCGGCGCGTTAGCGATGCGGTCGGACACCGAGCTGCTGCTGAAGAGCCGGCGAGTCACCCCGGCAAGGCTCTCTGATGCCGGATTCACCTTCGGCTATCCGCAGTGGCAGGCCGCAGCCGCAGACCTGGCGTTACGGCGTCGGCGAGGCTAACGACCTCGCGCCAACGCCGAGGCGACGAGCGACCACAATTCCAGTGGCAGAACCCCTTCGCGCACGAAGCTTCGTCCGCTGCCGCTGCCGCCGAGGGGCAATACGACCGTGACGGTGCTTCCAGCGACCACCGTGGCCGCGGGAGCCACCGCTGGTGACAGTGAGGCGCAGGGTGCCAGCTCACGACCAGTCGGCGGTCACCGGTCCGGTACGAGCTGGTTTGGGGATCAGGCTGGAAGCAGCCGGGCACCCGGAACGCTCTTCAGCTGGTCGCGTGTCTAATCACCGGATCGCCACGAAATCCAGTGTCGATAGTTGCTCAAGATCTGCTCGATTGGGCGATCACCCAGGGATGTAAGCCCATACGGTTGGCGTGACAGGCGGTCATTGACATCGGTGGAGGGCTCAGAATGGCGGTTCTTGCGCGGATTACGTTGGAGGGTGGAGGCGCCATCCTGGTGGAAGGGTCGGCCGCGGATGACGGGCCAGTGAAGGCCGGCCGGATCAGCGAAGCGATCCAAGATCTGCCCATGACGTTGCAGGCCGCGCTTCAGCCGGTTACCGACGCAGCGAGGATCATCATGGAACAGCTGCGGCAGGCGAGGCCCACGCAGGTCGAAGTGGAGTTTGGGGTGAATCTGTCGACCCAGGCCGGTGCGGTGATCACGAAAACAGAGCTCGCCAGCCATTTGATCGTGAAGATGACCTGGACGGACGCCGCACAAAATCCTGGTGGGGCATGAGCGCTGCCGCGGCTCGGAGGGGTTGAGGAAGATGAACGCCTCCGGCGGGGAGGGCTACAGCTGTCCGCTGCGGTAGTGCAGGTTCTCGCTGGCGACGGCACCGCCGTCGGAGCCGGTTTCGTCGTCGGCACGGATCTGGTGCTGACCTGTGCCCATGTGGTGTTAGCGGCGGAGAGTGGGCCGGGGCAGCGGGTGACTCTGCGCTTCTCGCAGCTGGACGGTGCGCCAGAAATCTCAGGTCAGGTGCTCGTGGAGGCGTGGCGGGAGTCGGACGGCGATGACGTCGCGGTGGTGCGGGTCGAATCCATTCCCTCAAGTGCGGCAATTCTCCCGTTGGGTGCGGCGTCCGGCTGCCGTGGTCACGCGGTGCGCTCGTTCGGTTTCCCTACCCAAGCACCAAGTGGTGGCCACTATGGCTACGGCGTGGCAGGTGACCTGTTGAGGTCCGGTCCGGGCATGGGGTGCTACTGCAGCTGAGCGACGCGAACGACATGACGCAGGGGTTCAGCGGCGGCCCGATTCTTGACAACACCACGGGCTGGTCGTTGGCATGCTCACCGCGATTACTCGGGTAGACGCCCATCTTCGAGGCAGCGGGTTGCCTACGCCACGACCACAGAGGCCCTTCGTGAGATATGGCCGGCCCTCCAACTGGGCGACGTGTGCCCGTACCGGGCTTGATGTCTTTGCCGCCGAACACGCCGAGTGGTTCCACGGCCGCGCCGACGCGATTCGGCGGGTCACCGACGGTCTCGCCGCCTACCCGCCAGCGATGCTGCTTCTCGGCCCGTCCGGAGCCGGCAAGTCATCCCTGATACAGGCCGGTGTCCTACCTGCCCTGGCGCATGGCGACCTGCCGGGGAGCGATCAGTGGATCTCCGTGGTGACCCGCCCCGGCCCCGACCTGCCAGCGCTCATCCGCGGTGACGGGGCTCCCGCTGCCCGCGAATCGATCGCCGCCGCCGTGGCGGACAGGCTCACCGCGCAGCGCTCCGGATGCCGGTTGGTCCTGGTCATCGACCAGTTCGAAGACCTCCTCACCCCGCCGGCGGACGCCGAGCAGGACAATCGTCACCTCGCCATCCTGCGTCAGATCACAGAGGCGATCGGGACGCCCCGGCTCAGCGTGATGCTGCTCATGCGTGACGACTTCTACCCTCGACTGGCCGCACTTGCCCCCGGCCTCCTCGACACGGTGGCCGCGGGTTGGTCAACATCCCGGCGACCCTGACCCGGCAGGACCTCCACGACATCATCAGCAAACCAGCCGAAGCCGTGAGGGCTCGCTGCCAGGAGGGCCTCGCCGAGCGCATCATCGCCGACGTGCTGGCTGTCGACCCGCGCGCCGACGTAACGCGCCACGCACACATCACCGTGCTGCCCCTGCTGGAGGTCACTCTGCAACAGCTCTGGCGACGCCGCGACGACGGTTTTTCACCCACGACGCGTACCGGCGCATCGGCGGTGTCACCGGAGGGCTGACTGGTTGGTGCGACGCGGTCATCGATGAGCTGTCAGACGGGCAGAGGGTTATCGCAGAGCGAATCCTCACCGCGTTGGTCCGCCCTGCCGACGACGCCCGGCACATCCCGGCCGTGCGGCAACAGGTCTCCTGACCGTGCTACGCGACCTGGCCGACACCAGAGATCCCGCAGGCAGGCAGCGGGCAGACCCGGTGTTCGACCAGGTACTCACAGCGCTGACCAGCCACCGGATCGTCACCACCCGCGTCAGACGCAGCAGCGAAGACCTCGACAGCATCCCGGTCGCAGAACTCGTACATGACGCATTGATCCGGGACTGGGGCGCATTGGGCGACTGGGTCGGCCGCGACCACCGCTTCCAGGACTGGCTGCGCCGTGCTGAGGATCGCCGGATGCGATGGACCCGCAGCCGCGCCTCAGACGACCTGCTGCAGGGCACCGATCTCGCCGAAGGTCTCGACTGGCGCACCCAGCGGCGGCTTCCTCAGGATCTCGCCGTCTTCATGGCGAGCAGTCATCGCCACCAACAGGCCCAAGATCGACGCGCCAGACGCTTGAATGCAGTCCTGGCTGCTCTGCTCGTCGTCGTTGTCACCGCCGCCAGCCTTGCTTGGTGGCAGCGGCAGACAGCTGTAAACGCTGAGCTCCTAGCGGTGTCCCGTCAGCTTGCCGCACAGTCGACCGCACTGCTCAGCACCGATCCCGACCTCGCCTCGCTGCTCGCCGTACACGCCTACCGGACCAGCCCCACCAGTGAGGCAGCAACAAGCCTCTACGCCGCCGCCGCCCAGCCACTCCTCCACCGCCGCACCGGTCACACCAAGGCGAGCTCACAGATGGCGTTCAGCCCTGACGGACGCACCCTGGCCAGCACGGAGGGACGCACCGAATCTGTGCGGGTATGGGATGTCGCCAGCGGACGGACTCGCAGTGTGGTCGCCCACCCGGCGGGGCTTCTTCGGTGGCGTTCAGTCCTGACGGACGCACTCTGGCGACGTCTGGCGGGCAGAAGGGCGTTCTGCGACTGTGGGATGTGGCCAGCGGACAACTCCGCAGCACGTTCAGTCCTCCCGAAAGGGCGACCTGGGCGTTGTTCAACCCGGACGGGCGCAATCTGGTAACCAGAGGCGGGGATTTCGGCGAAATCCTACGGCTCTGGATGTAGCTGGTGGCCAGAGCCGCGTACTGACAGATGAGGCCGGATTGGGTTCCGCGGTGGCGTTCAGCCCAGACGGACGTTCCGTGATCAGCAGTCACTTCCCGTCATGTTCAGAGGCGGTCAGGGCATTGCCCAGTCGTGGGACGTGGGAAGTGGACAGGTCCGTGAAGTGGCGATCGGCCACGTCGCTAGCTCACCGTTGCTGACGTTCAGTCCGGACGGGCGAGTTCTGGCTAACATCGGCCGTGACGACGGCACAGTGGGTTGTGGGATGTAGCCAGCGAACGGAACCGCACTGTCACGATCGGGATCACCGGCGCACCGTCCGCGATAGCGCTCAGCCCTGGTGGACATACTCGCCACGGCCGACGCTGACGGTACGTTGCGCTTGTGGGACATGGTGAGCGGACAAAGCCGTGCGGTGCTCATCGGCCATACGAGCGAGGTGACCGCGATGCTTTTCAGCCCCGACGGGAGCACTCTGGCCAGCGCCGACGAGAACGGCACGATGCGGTGGTGGACGTCGCAAGCGGCCACGCCAAGCATGAGCTGACCGATTACACCCTGGTCGGCGCGATAGCGTTCAGCCCCGAGGGCACACACTTGTTATCGCTGGCAGGTATGACGGGGCCATACGGTTGTGGGACGTCGTGAGTGGGCATCCGCGCAAGTTGCTGAACCACGCCGGCGGCGTGTTCAGTGTCGCGTTCAGCCCGGACGGGCGAACGCTCGCAAGCGGTGGCGGCAAATCGGTGCGGTTGTGGGATATGGCCACCGGGCGTGCTCTCAAGACGCTGACCGGTCACACCGGTGCGGCGGCGTCGGTGGCATTCAGTCCGGATGGGCGCACCTGGCCAGTGCCGACGGCGTCGACGGCACTGTGCGGTTGTGGGATGTGAGCAGCGGCCGCGCCACCGCCATCCTTAGCGGGCACGACCGTGGCGTGACACAAGTCGTATTCAGTCCGGACGGGCGAACGTTGGCCAGTGTCAACGAGAACGCGGTGTGGTTGTGGGATGTGGCCAGCGGGGCTGTCCGCACCGTGCTCACCGACCACGCCGGCTCCGTGGGTGAGGTCGCGTTCAGCCCAGACGGAGCCACGCTGGCGAGCACTGGCGCCGAAGACAGGACGATCCGGCTGTGGGACGTCAGTAGCGGACACCCGCACCGCGTGCTCGAAGGCCCCACCGGTGTGGGACGGGTGGCCTTCAGCCCGGATGGTCGTACGTTGGTGGGTGCCGGCAGTGGAACCGTGCGGCTGTGGGACGTGGCCAGCGGAACTGCCGGAAGGATCCTGGCTGGCGACGTTGAGGTGTCCGACTTGGCGGTCAGTCCCGACAATGGCGCTCTGGCCACTGTCGGTCGATACGGCGTTGTGCGGCTATGGGGCCGTGTCTTCCCGAACCAAGCCACCGCAATGGACAAGATCTGCGGAAGCGTCGTCCGTAACCCGACCGAGCAGGAACGGAAGACATACCTGCCTGCACCTGCCTTCTCGGCCGCTGCCTGTCCCCATGTTGAACCCAAAGAACCCTCTCAACCACCGCGCTGAGGCGTGCCTACCTGCGGGGAGGTGGCCATGGCTCGCCTACCCGGCGACAGAGCCGCCCTTCGTCACCTGATCGCGGGCGCCCAGGTGACGGTGGTGGACGCCTGCACTCGTGATGGGCGAGGTGGCAGTCCCACCACGGTCGTGTTCGAGGATGCCACGTTCACCGACGACGGACGGCACGCGATCGCGCGAGCGGCCGGGACCTCCACACAGCCTTCGTCACGTGAGACGCAGCGACGGTCCGCGTCGATCTGTGGTGCTCTCGACCAGCAGTTTCAGCTCGGTGACCTTGTCGGTGTAGCCGAGCTGGGCATAGAGGACCTGGGCGTCGACGTAGGCCTGTCGAGCGGCACACGCGTCGACGCCGATGTACGCCTTGCCCAGGATCGTCAGCGAAGCCGCCTGGAAGGAGTGCCATCCCCGGGTTCGCCAGATGGCGACAGAAGCCTCGAGATGACGAATCGCGCGGACGGAGTGGCCGTCCCGCAGCTCGATCTCGCCGAGGATCGCGTACGCCTCGGCGAGATGGTGTCGCATGCGGTACTTGCGGCTGAGCAGCATCGCGGTCTCGGCCGCCTCCCGCGCGGCGCTGTCGCCGCGTTCCAGGTGCAGGCGGGCCAGTGCGAGGACGGTGAGCACCTCCGGATAGTGATCGCGGTGTGCACGGGAGATGGCCAGCGACTCGTTGAGCATCCGCTCGCTGGTGTCGTGGTCACCGAGCTGCCGGTAGGCGATCCCGAGGTACTGCAGGCCGGTGGCGACCCAGCGCATGTTGCCCAACGCCCGCGCGTTCTCCAGTGCGGCGACACCATGGGCGATGGCGAGGTCGATGTGTTGCTGCTCGTAGTAGGCCATGGCCAGCGCGAGGTTGCTCCGCGCCTGACCGCCGAGATGATCCGACCGTTCGGCCAGGGTCAGCGCGCGCGTCGCTACCGCCACCGCCTCCGGGTAGGCGCCGCCTGCGCTCAGTGCCCACGAGTACATGACGGCGGCGTCGGAGGCGCCAGCATCGTGCTCCAGGGCGGTGAACATCTCCAACAGGCGGCGGGCCTTGATGCTCGAGCGGGCCATCACGTCACCGTCTCGGTCGTCGGTGATCCAGGTGCTCACGTCGAGCAGACCACGGAGCATGACCGCCTCACCCAACCGGTTGCCGGCGATGCGGCACACCGCCAACACCTCGGTGTTGAGGTTGGTCCACTCGGTGTACCTGCCGCGCAGATCGAAGTACTTCTCCAGACTGCCGGCCAGGTCGAACGCCAGATCGTCAAGGCCGAGCCGGCACGCTTGGCGGACTCCCGCCTGGAGCGCGGCGCACTCGGCGTCGAACCAGTCCTCGGCGGAGACGCTCTCGGTGTAGTCGTCTGCCCAGTCGAGCACCGTGTGCGTTGCGTGGCCGCTGATGGCCGCATAGCAGGGCCTGGGATCCGTCGGGCCATCCGTCGTGCCAGTGCCAGCCAGCCGCCCAGCCCCACTGCACCGCCTGCGCTCGTTCAGCCGGCTCCTCCTCCAACTCGGCGCACTCGGCGGCGAAGAGTCGCGTCAGGTCGTGGAATCGGTACCGGGTCTGCCCGGCGACGTCGACTGCCTCCACGGAGAGGAGTTGGGCGTCGACGAGGGTTTCGATGTGCTCGATCGCCCGTTCCAGGGGACACTCGAGGATCGCGGCGGCCAGTGTCGCGACAAAGTCCGGTACCTCGAAGAGGCCGAGCAGTCGGAACAGCCGGCGAGACTCCGGAGTCAGAGCGCGGTAGCTGAAGGCCAACGAGGCCCGTACCGCTAGGTCTCCGGTCACCAGCCAGTCCAAGCGCCGCTGTTCGTCGCCGAGCAGTCCGACGAGATGCTCGAGTTGCAGGGTGGGCCGCGCGGCCAGTCGTGCCCCGGCGATCCGCACCGCGAGGGGTAGATATCCACAGAGCTCCACCAGATCGGCAGCCGCCGTCAGTTGCCTCACCACCCGCTCGTCGTCGGCGAGCCGGGCCAGGAACTGGACCGCCTCGGTGGGCGGGAACACGTCGAGGTCGATCCGCCGGATGCCCTCGATCCCGGTGAGTCGGGCCCGACCGGTGATCAGCACGGCACACGGGGCCGCACCGGGCAGCAGGAAACGGACCTGTTCCTCGGAGACGGCGTTGTCCAGCACCACCAACACCCGGCGGTTGGCCGTCCGGTCCGGTACGCCTCGGCGCGTTCGGCCGGGCCGGCGGGGATGGCACGGTACGGCATGCCGAGCGCCCGCAGGAACCGACCCAACACCTCCGCCGGGTCTACCGGGCTGGCATCCGGGTTCGTCAGGTTGGCCCAGAGCTGACCATCCGGGTACGCCTCCCGGACCAGGTGAGCGACGTGCGTCGCGAGTGCGGTCTTGCCCACCCCGCCCATTCCCGCGATGCTGGTCACCGGCAGTGCGGCAGGCGCGCAGACGCCGGCGCGCTCGGCAGTCAATCGGTCGACCAGCGTCTGCACCTCGACGGCGCGTCCGGTGAAATCGGCGATGTCCGGTGGAAGCATGGCCGGTGCCGGCCATGCCGGTTCGCCCGGCACCAGGTCGGTCCCTCGTCCCGAACCCCACCGTGTCCCGCCTGCGCGGCGTCGACCACGAGCGCGTTGCGTTGCCGCACCCAATGGGCGATCGACGTTTCGTCCAGGCCGCAGGCCCGAACGAACGACATCACGAACTCCCGCCTCGGCAGACTGGTCCGGCTCAGTACGGAGGCGATCGTGCCGAACGGGAGTATCTCCCCGGAAGCCGCCGCATTGGCCGCAAGTTGTCGGTATGTGAAACCAGACCAGAGGCGCAACTGCCGTAGCGCGCCGACGAACTCCATTGGTGTGGCCGTGCCTTCGGGTGCCGGTGGACTACCGTAAAGGTCGGGCTCCATCTGCTGATCTTCCCCGAATAATCGACTTTGCGCACCCGGCGGCCACCGCGGCGGCGCAGCGACGCGCTTTCCAACGGAGCCTCGGAGATGCACGCCGATGCGTCGACGAGGCGCGGCGAGGCTTGCTGAAATCGTGAGCTGGGAGGAGCGCCGAGGCGGCCGGCAACGCGGGACGCGGCGCATCTGGTCCATCGGGCTTGGCTTGACGAAGAGAGCGCTGAGGGCCTGCCTGCGCATCCGTACCGCCATCGCAGAGAGCCGCTGCCGATTCTCAGTCGGCGGTGGGCGGTCCGACGGCGGTGTGCCAGGCGGCGATGGCTGTTGCGGCGACAGCGTGCAGGGTGGGTGCCGTCGCGCCGTCCGGGCCCGGAGCGCCATGCCGAGCGACACGGCGTAGTAGAACTCGGCCACTGCTTCGGTGTTCGTGCCGGGCGGTACGTCGCCGTCGGCGATGCCCCGATCGAGGCGCGCGCGAAGGTGGAGGATGTCCGCCTGCCGGACGTCAGCGAGGTAGGCGCGGATGCCGTCGTTGTCGGAGCTGATGGTGGTGGCTGCGAGCGCCACCATGCAGCCAGTTGGCCGGGCAGGGTCGACGTAGGTCTGCGCGTAATACCGCAGCAGTGCCTCGATGGCCGCTTCCGCGGTGGGGAGATCCCGCAGGAGTTGCTGCGGACCTCCCTCCACCTCGTTGTAGAGGGCGACGGCTTCGCGGAAGAGGGCCTCCTTGCTGCCGAAAGCGGCGTAGAGGCTCGGCGAACCGATACCCATCGCCGTGGTGAGGTCGACCATTGACGCGCCTTCGTATCCCACGCGCCAGAAGACCTCCATGGCCCGGTGTAAGGCCGTCGCGCGGTCGAAGGCGCGTGGCCGTCCGCGTTGAGCCATCACCTGCCGCCTTCCGCCCGTTGCGGGCCGCGTCCACTACGTGTCGGCGACTTTCAGACCGGCGACACCGACGACGATCAGCGCGACGAATGCCATCCGTTGCAGGCTCATGCCCTCGCCGAGAAAGACGATGCCGGCGAGCGTGACCCCGACAGTTCCGATGCCGACCCAGGCAGCGTACGCGGTGCCGACTGGAAGCGACTTCAGCGCGGCCGACAGCAGGACGAAGCTCAACGCCGCGGTGGAGCAGGCGACGACCGACGGCCAGAGCCTCGTGAAGCCGTGCGTGTTCTTGAGCGCCAGCGCCCAGACGACTTCGAGCAGGCCGGCGAGAGTCAGCAGGATCCAGGGCACGATGTTCTCCTCACGCCGCGAACCCGCCGTCCACGCTGACGGACGAGCCGGTGATGTACGCCCCGCCCGGCCCGGCGAGGTGACCGACCGTCGCGGCGATCTCTTCGGCAGCGGCGTACCGGCCGAGTGCGATAAAAGTTCGCTCGGTGTCGGCGGTGGCGCTGTCGGCGGGGTTCATGTCGGTGTCGGTGGAGCCGGGATGCACGACGTTGACGGTGATGCCACGTGGGCCGAGGTCACGCGCAAGCCCGCGAGCCATGCCGGTGAGCGCACTCTTGCTCATCGCGTAGAGGCTGACGTCCGGGTAGGGGACGCGCTCGACGAAGCAGCTGCCGATGTTGATGACGCGCCCTCCCTCGCGCATGTGCCGTACGGCCGCCTGGGTGGCGAGGTACGGCGCGCACGTGCACGGCGAGGGTGTGGTCGATGTCTTGCAGCGACATGTCCTCGATTGGGCCGTACGGGAACACGCCTGCGTTGTTGACCAGGATGTCCAGACCGCCGAGCTCGGCAACGGTGTGCGCGACGGACGTGGCCATAGCTCGCGAATCGGCACTGTCCGCGGCGATCGCGATGCCGCGGCGGCCGAGCGCCTCGATCTGCGTGACTATTGCCTCGGCCTTCTGCTGTCCGTTGAGGTAGGTGAGTGCGACGTCCGCGCCGTCACCGGCCAGGCGGAGGGCGATCGCCGCGCCGATGCCGCGACTGCCTCCCGTGACCAGCGCGATCTTGCCCGTGAGTGGTGGCATCGTGCTGACGGCCTCTTTCTGTGTCGAGCGATACAGAAGTGAGACTACGGACGACGCCCCACGTTGGCAATGACGAAGTTGTCGCAGATGATCGCGGCGGCGCTCAGTGAGCCCGCGCCTGTCGCACGTCTCGTAACTCGTCGGCCGTGGGCCTCAGCGGGCGACGGCTCGGGCAGGTGTTCGCGTGCCCATGTGGCGAACGTCGTGAGCGGGATGCCGAGGTCCCGCGCGTACTCCGGGCGGGCGGGATGGCCGACGACGTTCATCTGCTCGTGGGAAATGCCGGCCCACACCGGCATCCCGGCGGCGACCGCCTCCTCCTCGGTCATGTCCGGCGCGGCCAGCTCGGTGCCCAGAGCGTCGGAGAGCGCTTCGGCGATCTCGGTCATCGTCAGGTGGTCGCTCGCCAGCTCCAACTCGACCCGGTGGAACCGGTCGGGCTCGGCGATGCCGCGGCGGCCGCGCGGCCGATGTCGTCGACCGCGACGAGGGAGAGTGCGGTCTGCGGCTGATAACGGTCGCCAGGCCGCCGGCGACACCCGGGGAACAGGTAGGCCACCGAGGGAAGGAGGTTGTCCATGAAGAAGCCCGGCTGATGAGCGTCCAGTGTGGGAAGCCCGCCTCGCGTACCCGATCCTGGATGGCGGCCTTGGTGGTGTAGTAGGGCGCCAGGGTCGCCCAGCGGCCCTCGGCCCAGCCGGGCGCCCGGTGTGCTGGCCGGCGCCGCTGACGGACGTGTGCACGAACTGCGGCACCTTCGCCTCCAGCGCGCTTTCGATCAGGTTGACGCCCTGGGTCAGCTCGCCGTCGAAGTTGATGGTGGCGCCGTCCATCGCGGGCATCTGCACCGAGAAGACGGCCCGTGCTCCGTGCGCGGCCCGGACCAGCGAGTCGCGATCGTCGAGGTCGCCGGTGACCAGTTCCGCGCCGAGGGCTTCGACCGCCCGCGCCCGGTCGGTCGAGGGTCGCGGACCAGTGCCCGCACGGGTACGCCGGCGGCGAGCAGAGCGCGAGCAGTGGCACCACCCTGCCTTCCGGTGGCGCCGGTGACCAGGACGGGTGCGGGATCGGTGGACATGCGGAGTCTCCTGACACGGGGTAGACGATAAATGGCGGGGCCCGCCGTTTATACTTCGCTAAGATACGGCGGACCCGCCACTTAGCAACCGTGAGGTGACGCCATGTCCAGTCAGCGAGCGGACGCCCGGCGCAACTACGCGCGCCTGCTGGCCGTGGCCGAGCAGGAAATCGCCGAGCACGGCGCCGACGCGTCCCTGGAGCAGATCGCCCGCATCGCCGGAGTCGGCTCGGCCACTGTGCGCCGACACTTCCCCAGCCGCCACGCGCTGCTGGACGCCGTCTTCCGCGGCGTGATCGAGAACCTCGGCGCCCGCGCCCGCGAGCTGGCCGACGCCACCGACGCGCGGGCCGCGCTGCTGGACTGGCTCACCGCCGTCAACGGGTCCGTCGCCACCATCAGAGGCTTGGCCACCGCGCTGACCCGCGACTGCACGGCCAACCCGCCGAGGCCCACGAGCACTGCGCCACCGCGCAGCTCACCGAGGCGGGCGAACCACTCGTCCGCCGTGCCGCGACGGTCGGCGCGGTGGCACCGGTGTGACCATCACCGATCTGCTCGCGCTGATCACCGGGTTCGCGTTGGCCACCGAGCACCAGTCGGATCCCGCCGCCGCAGCGACCCGACTACTCGACCTGGCGATGGCGGGAATCAGCCCCGGCCGGGAGGAACCCTCGGCCGGGTCGGTGCGGGACGCGACTGAGCTGCCGCCGAGGTGCGGTCGGGCACCGGGCAACCGATGTGGCGGGCGCCGGAGAAGTCCGCACTGCATGAACCATGGCTCCGCTCGGCCGAGGCGGTGGGAACTGGGGTGAACCTCGCCGCTGGGCACTCGTCTTCATGGCAGGTGTGATGACTGATGCGGCTGCACGGCGCTGGGGCCTGCTACTCCGGCGGGGAGGTGAAGCGGTTGAGCAGGTCCGTCAGCTGTTCGGCCTCGCCTGGCCCGAGGTGAGCGATCAACTCCTCGGCGATCGGCGCGGCCGCGCGACGCGGCTGTGTGCCCTGCGCATCAGCAAACCGAGTGCGAACGGCGAGGTGTCGCCCGGCTCGTTGGTGGCCCGCCGGGTGGCGGCCGCGCTTCCGGGCGATTTGTGCTGCCCAGCAGAAAAATATCGGTCGAAGAGGCTTCGTTCAAACCTGTTTCATGCGTGGTGTATCAGCCCAGGGCTGCCGGAGAGCATCTGGCCGGCGGGTGCGGCCTGGCCGAGGCGAGGACCGCCGTGGTGGTGGTGAGCGGAACAGCCAGCTCGGCCACCGCCGCCCCGACGACGTTGGCCAGGTCCGCGAGCCGGTGTGGCCGGTCTGGTCGTCATGATGCGTCGAATGCCCGGTGGTGATGAGAGCGGAAGATTTGTACGTCAGCAAGCCGACGGGCGGCCCCATGCTGGATTGTGCGCGCGGGCTGGAGAGCATGGCGGCCAGGGCGGCGTCGTCGCGCCAGCGGGCGTGGTGGATGACATGTCGCCCGTCGTCGGACTGGGCCAGTGTCGAGCCGAGGAAGCCGGGCGTGTGCTCCAGTACGTCGTGGCCGTTGGTGGTCAGCAGTGCGTACAACTGGGCCTGGTGTTGTTCGGTCACGGTGAAGACACTCGTCACGGTCAGCTCGCCGCTCGTCGCTGCCGGATTGTCTGGTCGGCTTGCCGGGCGCTCGGTAGGGGCGGTCATCGCTGAGCCGCCAGGGTCTTGCGGACGGCGACGATCGTGACCGCGACGAGGGTGGCGAAGACCGGTCCCGTGGCCGCGTGGGCGACGGCGAGCACGACGGTGTCGCCCGGTCGTAGAAGATCACCTGAACGGTGGCGTTGATGACGTTGATACCGATCGCCGCACTCGTGGCGGTCAGGTGGACGCGGCGCAGCGCGGGGTTGCGGTACCAGTCCCGAGGACCGCCGCTGACCCGGTTGAGCAGCAGTCCGGTCAGCGGTCGACGCGCGATGATGGTGGCCAGGCACGCCATGATCACGGCGAACGGGATCAGGGTCGGGACCAGGAAGAAGCCCGCGCCTCGCCGGTGACGGCGGCGACCACCGCGCACACCGCCACGACCAGGATGCCGATCAGCGCCGATCGCGGCGACTGCCGGCGCGCCAGCCGAAAGCCCAGCCCGGCGAGGGCGGTTACGGCGGCAGCGGTGATGGCCGGGTACAGGGAGGCCACGAGGTTCACTGCCACGAACACCAGGCCCGGCGCGGCGGCCACGGCGATCCCGATCCAGCGCTCCGGGTCGTTCCACGTCTGCCTGATCGCCGCCCATCCGGACTCGGGTGCCTGGTGGCGGCCCTGCGGCGGGTCGGATCGACGTTGGGGTTCGGGGCCGGAGGTGTCGGTGTCGTCGGGCATCGCTCTGCCGATCGTGAGGCTCGCTCGTTGTTCGCTCATGATGAAATGGTTGCACGTGAAACGGTATCTTGCAAACCTGTGTCAGGTGAGATAGTGTCCAGGTGTGCCTACAGAGCCAGCTTCCGCCAGCCAACCAGTTGCGTCCGGCATTCCGGAGAACCCAGAAGGGGGACACCCTTCGAGATCGGGTTGCTGCTGCGTCAGGCGCACGATCGCGTGGCGGCGGCGATGGATGGTGCCCTGGGGCCGTTCGGCATCGAGCGGCGCCACCTGATGGTCATGATGCGGCTGCATGCTCTGGGTCCGCTCAGCCAACGTGACCTCGTTGCGCAGACGAACCACGACAAGGCCTCGATCGTCCGGATTGTCGACGACCTCGAGCGACTAGACCTCGCCTCACGCCAGTTGGTGCCCGGCGACCGGCGACTGCGGGCCGTCACCCTGACCGAGCACGGTCGTGACGTCTTCGCCCAGGCCCACCAGGCCGCCGAACCTGCGGCCGCAGCCGCAACCGCTCCGCTCACCCCAGCGCAGACCCAGCAACTCCAGCGGCTCCTGCGCGCGATGGTCGCCTCCGAGCCCAGCCGACTGGTACCTCGGCCATCCAGCCGCTGACCCGAGCTGCCCAGCGCCCGCTCGGCGCTGCCCGATGTCGACGGGCAGACCCTACCGCCAGCTCACTGGCAGGAAAGGCAGCAACTCATGCGTGTTCTCATCATCGGCGCGGGCCTCGGCGGGCTCACTCTCCTGCACGGACTACGAAGCGCAGGAATCGACGCCCGAGTGTTCGAACGATCGGCCCACCGCGCCCAGCAACCGGCCAGCTACGGGATCCACCTCAACGCTGACGGCCTTCGCGCCCTGCACGCCTGTCTCCCCGATCAGAACTGGAAGATGATCGACGAGGCCGGAACTCCCGTACCGCTGATCATCCGGTTCCACGACCCCGCCGCGGCGTCCTGGCCACCATCGACAAAGGCTCCCCGAACACACCACCGACCCGATCACCAAACGCCGCGCGATCAGCCGCGGCAAGCTCCACGAAGCCCTCCTGCACAACACCGAAGACGACGCGGAACCTCTGGTGCACTGGGACAAGAAGTTCACCCACTACGAGCTGCACAGCGACGGCGTCCGGGCGTACTTCGCCGACGGCTCTCACACTGACGGCGACATCCTGGTCGGCGCCGACGGCAGTAACTCCGGGTCCGTCACCAGCGTCTCCCCGCGCTCCAACGTCAGGAGCTCGGCATTGTCAACATCGCCGGCCGTGTCCCCTGGCGGGCGCCGTCGCCGCCGCCCTGCCAGCCGACTTCACCGACGGCGGCATCAACAACGTCGTCCCGGCCCGCAACGGGTGGATGTTCCTCTCCACCTGGCCCACCGGCGATCCCGACAACACCGACGTCAGCAACGGCGCAGCCGAGTACGTCGTCTGGGCCTGGGCCGGTTCGGAGAACTCATACCCGCAGGGCGTGAAGGACCTCGACGGAATTGAGCTCAAGCGACTCGTCACCGAACGCGTCCGCGACTGGGCAGCACCGCTGCGGACCCTGGTCGAGGCCACGGACGCCGCCACCGTCACCACCGTGCCGCTACGGACCATGCCCCAGCTCCCAGAGTGGGCACCCTCGCCGGTAACCATCCTCGGCGATGCCATTCACAACATGACACCCATGGCGGGCATCGGCGCCAACACCGCCCTACGCGACGCCGACCACCTGCGCCGAGCCCTCAGTGCCGCCACCGACCCGGTGATCGCCATCGGCGTCTACGAAACCGCGATGCGACACTACGCCAACGAGGCCCTGGCACTCTCCACCCGAAACGCCACCAATGCCGCCCTCGCCACGCCAGCGAACCGGACCGCGTTCCGTGCGCTCCTCGGCGCTGGCAGAATCGTCCCCGCGCTCCGACGCAAGATGTTCGGGCCGTCAATCTAACCGGACACCACGACGGGCACCCCACCACCGGAGGCCCCGCTCGTCAGTCCGACGAAGCATCCAGTCGACTGCCGGCGACCTGGTCGAAGCTGCCAGCGGCCTACCTCGGTGGCCCGCAACGTGCACCCTCGTTCGCTTCTCCGGGGAGTGGCGGTCTCCTCGGTCTCACACCTACGGTCCTGCCTAGCACTTCTGTTGGCCAGCCGTCGGCTTTTCGGGAGAGGACGGTGCTGGGCGCTGTGGCAGCCCTCGTCGGCCGTCAGGCTATTAGTCATCGGGGGTGCGTCTTATCCCTCGGTGCCGCGGCGACGTGGTACGACTGCTTCAGCGACTAGCTGACGAAGCGGGCGGGGCGGGTGGCGAGGAATCGAGTGGCCAATCTGCTGCGCAGGCGTGAGAGTCCGCAGCGGCCGACCTTCCTGGAACTGTTCTTCGATCTCGTGTACGTCTTCGCGCTCACGCGGATTGTGCACGAGTTGGTGATGGACTACACCAGGGGTCACGTCGCGGAGCGGTTGACCACCTCCCTTGCGGAGAACGGCGAGACTCTGCTTCTGCTGTTGGCGGTCTGGTGGATCTGGACCCAGACGGCATGGGTAACCAGTAATTTCGATCCGTTTCAGCCGCCGATCCAGTTCGTTGTCGTTGCGACGATGTACGGGAGCCTGCTCCTGGCGGTCGCGATTTCGGGGCTCTCGCCGAGACTGGCCTGCTCTTCGCGAGCACCTATGTCGCGATTCAGCTGGGCCGCACCCTCTTCTTCGCAGGCATCGTGCGGGGTCACAATCTGCGCCGCGTCAACACGCTGGCGCTCATCTGGTTCGGCGCGTCGGCCGTACCGTGGCTCGCCGGAGCGTTCGCTCCCGAGGTGACGCGCAATTCGCTGTGGACGGTGGCGCTGGCGATCGACTACCTGGGGCCAGACTCGGCTGGCCGGTACCGGGCTGGGTCGCTCGCGGGTGTCCCCATGGGCCGTCTCGGGTGAGCACCTGGCCGAACGCTACTGGCAGCTTGTCATTGTCGCGCTGGGTGAGACGATCCTGACCTCCGGGTCGAGTCTTCTCCGCGGTCCGATCGTGGCGCAACGAACGATGGCCCTTACCCTGTCGTTCCTCACCACGGTGTTGCTGTGGCGGATCTACTTCTACCGAGCCGGCCAAATCCTGGGCGAGGCCATCGCGGCATCCGCCGACCCCGGCCGGCTCGGTCGGATGGCCGAGTTCGCACACCTGCTCATGGTGTCCGGCATCCTCGCCAGCTCAGCCGGCTCCGAACTCGTCCTCATAGACCCATCCGGAGACGCCAAACCCGCCTGGGTCGGGGCCATCCTCGGTGGTCCCGCGCTCTACCTCGCCGGGCGCTCGGTATTCGAGTACGTGGCCTTCGCGCGGGTGTCCTGGCCGCGGCCGATCGGGATCCTCGTCCTTGCGGCCCTGGCGCCGATCATGGTCGGCCTACCGCCCCTCGGGGTCGCCGCGGCAGCTGCCGCGGTCCTGCTCGGCGTCGCCGTCTCTGACACGACCCGAGCCCACGGACTTCCACTGGAGGCCTCGCCGCCACGCTGACACGTGTCGTCGCGGTCGATCGCCGTAAACCAGGTTGGGGCTGACGTCGATCTCCGTGCGCGGCATCGAGCCGCAGCGGATGGAGATCGGTCACGCTGGCTGACCGATCGCCCCGTGGCGGCGTACGACTAACTGGCCGGCCGGAGCAGCGCCTTGGGCTCGCCAGCGCCGAGCAACGCCCGGCCTGCCGGACCAGCAGGTGGTGTTGGGCCGCACGGGCGAGTTGTTCGCCCATCCGGGCGTGGCTCCCCGCCTCCTGAGGTCTGCCGGCCGCCCGGTACGCGCCCGCTAGGCCGAGGTGGGCGTTGACCTCGGCACGGCGGTAGCCGATCTCGCGGCCCAGCCGCAACGCCTGGTGCAGCAGATCGAGTGCCGCCGCCGGGCCGTGCAGGCCGAGCGCGACGGTGCCCAGGGTGGCCAGAGCCTCCGCCTCGACGCGGCGTCGGCCGATCGCGCGCGCGATGCTCAGGCATTCCTCGGCGAGGCGCTGCGCCTTGGCGTGGTAACCGAGATCGACGTACGCGGCGGCGAGCTGGTCCAGATCCGCCGCGGCACCGTAGCGGTTGCCCACCTGCCGACGCAGCACCAGGGCGTGGGTGAGGTGCAGAACCGCCAGGCTGGGCCGGCCGAGCGCGCGCAGACCGACGGCGAGGTTGTGCAGCACGTTGGCGATGTCGTTGAGCGGCTGCTCGGCGACGCCCAGGACGTATACCCTCCAGCGCCGCCTGCTGCGCCCGGACCGCCTCGTGCACGTGGTCCAACTCAACTGGACGACACCGAGGTTGCTCAGGCAGCTCCACTCGGCGTACCGGTTGCCCAGCTCGCGGTAGAGCCGCAGCGCCTGCGCGTAGCACTCGCCCGCCTCGGTCAGCCGGCCCTCCTCCCGGTGCACGATGCCGAGGTTGTTGAGGATGGACGCCTGACCGACCCGATTACCCAGCCCGAGCTGGATGGTGAGCGCCGTGTTAAACCGTCGCCGCGCGTCCGCGTAGTCGGCCCGGCTGGCGCTCAGTGTCGCCAGGCTCGCCTGCATCGCGGCGACCCCGGGTCGTTGCCTTCGAGCTGGGCCTGCGCCAGACCCAGCTCGGCGACCGAACGCCACTCACCGTGCGCCCCGGTCTCCTGGAGGTAGCCGCGCATCCGGTCGGCGAGATGCCAGGCGATCTCACGCGGACCGTGCTGCGCCAGGTGCCGGATCGCGGCGAGCAGATTGGCGTACTCGGCGTCGAACCAGCCCGGTGGCTCCGGTTGCGCCGCTGCCGCCGTACTCCGGACCGGCCCGCCGGGTTGCGGGAGGAACACCATCCGGGGATAGCTGCGCCGGGCGAGCGAGTCGGCGGTGGCCAGGTAACCGTGGAACAGCCGGCTCAGGGCTTCGGCGCGCTGCTCGGCGGTGTCCTCGACGCGGGACTGCTCGGCCGCGTACAGACGGATCAGGTCGTGGGTGACGAACCGACCGCCCCGGGTGGGGCGTACCAGATGACTGCTGGTCAGGGTGCGCAGCACCGCGTCCGCTACGGGCCAGTCGACGTCCGTGAGCGCCGCGAGGTCTTCGATGGTGAAGCAGTCGGTGGGCGTCGACCCGAGCAGTCGCAGCGCCCGCCGCTCCGCGCCGCCGAGCCGCTGGTAGGACGGTGCGATCGCGGCGCGCAGCGCCACCCGCGGGTCACCGGGCACCGAGACCGCCGAGTCGGTCGCCGTCGCGCAGTCGACGCACGTACGCGCGCGCGTCGGTCGGGCCGGCCGTGACCAGGTTGGCCGCCACGATCCGCAATGCCAGCGGGAGGTTGCCGCAGAGTGCGGCCAGGTCGTGGACGACGTCCGGCGCGACGGTGAACCCGTGCTCCTGGAAGACCGCGGTGAGCAGGTCGACCGCAGCCTGCGGGCTGAGCGGGTCCAGATTAACGGCACGGCCACCGTGCAGCGCCACCAGAGCGCCGAGTGTGCTGCGACTGGTCACGATCACCGCGCAGCCGCCGGCGCCGGCAGCAGCGCTCGACCTGTTCCGCCGAGACGGCGTCGTCCAGGACGATGAGGACGCGGCGATTGGCGAAGCCGCCCGTAGCGCGGCGGCGCGCGCGTCCGCCGTGGCGGGTTGGGCCGCACCGCGCACGCCCGAGTAGGTGAGCAGCTCGGCGAGGACGTCGAGGGGCGAGCGTGATTGTGCTGCTGGCCGCGCAGTCGTACGTACCACTGGCCGTCAGGAAACTCGTCTGCGAGCTGGTGGCCGAGATGGACGGCGAGGGCGGTCTTTCCGACGCCAGGGCGCCCGAGACGGACACCAGGGGTAGGCGTCCCTCGCTGGCGGCGGTGCCGATGGACCGCCGGATGGCTCGCGACCGTCGCGCCGCGTCCGTGCAGCACGCCGGTGTCGGCCGGCAGTTGGAACATCGGTGGCGCGGCCGGGGCGACCCGGGCGCCGTGGGTGGTCGCCAGCTCAGCGCGGGGTCGGCGCGGAGCACGCCGTCGCGCAGCTCCCGCACCGCCGGCCCGGGGTCGACGCCCAACTCGTCGGAGAGGATCGCGGCGAGCCGATGGAAGGCGTCGAGGGCTTCGGCCTGCCGTCCGCTGCGATACAGCGCGAGCATCAACTGCGCCCACAGCCCTCGCGCAGCGGGCTGCGTCGGGTCGCCCGCCGTAGCTCCGCGACGATCTCGGTGTGCCGGCCGAGGGTCAGCTCGGTGTCGAAGAAGACCTCGGTGGCGCGTGCCCACCGCTCGGTCAGCGCCGGCACATCCTCGCGGTGCAGCACCTCGGAGTCGACGTCTGCCAACGGGTCGCCGCGCCACAGCGCCAGGGCCTCCCGCAGCAGGTCTGCTCGGCGTTGCGGGTCGGCGGCCAGGCCGGCCGCCACGAGCGTGTCGAAGCGCGAGAGGTCGAGGGCGGCCGGGGAAGCTCGAGGACGTAGCCGCTGACCCGCGTCGCGATCAGCTCGCCAGGGTGGTCCTCGATCGTCAGGGTGCTGCGCAGCCGCCGGACCAGTGAGTGCAGTGCGGCTCTCGCGTGGGCGGGCGCCCGCGTGCCCCAGACCCGGTCGACGAGGGCCGAGACGCTGACCGTCTCACCCCGGTTGAGCAGCAGCGCGGCCAGCAACGCCCGCTGCCGGTTGGCCGGGACGGGGATCGTGCGGTGGTGTCGGGAAACGCGAAGCGTGCCGAGCACGGCGAAATCCCACTCCACGAAGCCCCAGCGTCGGGACGACCAGACGCCGCACGGCGCCGACCGAAGCGACGGTAACACGACGGTCCGACACGACGGCGCGGCCGCGACGCACCGTGATCGCCCAGGGAAGTCGCGTGACAGCGCGATGACAGCGCTTCGACGACGCCCGCTGCGACAGTTTCTCGGCGACGAGGAGGAGCAGGTGACGCAGATGGATTTCCGCATTCTGGGGCCGATCGAGGCCGTCCGGGCCGGCCAGCCGGTGCGCCTGGCCGGTCCGCAGCAGCGCTCGGTACTGGCCGCGCTGCTGCTCGCGCGCGGCCGGATGGTGTCGGTGGATCGACTGGTACGCCTGCTCTGGGCGGAGCATCCGCCGGCGACCGCGCGTACCCAGCTGCGCAAGCGGGTCTCCGAGCTACGCGCGGCGCTCGGCGCCGACCGCATCCGATCCTGGCGGGAGGGTACGCGGTGCGGTTGGAGGCGGGTGAGCTGGACCTCGACCGGTTCCTCGACGAGGTACGGCGAGCCACCGTGCTGCGCGAGGCGGGCCGGCTGGCCGAGGCGTCCGCAGCCTTGGCGACGGGTCTCGGGTGGTGGCGCGGGCCGGCGTTGGCCGACGGCACCGACGAGCTGACCGACGCGGAGGCACCGCAACTGGAGGAGGCACGCCTCGCCGCGATCGAGCAGCGGGTGGCCGTGCGGTTGGACCTGTGCCACCACCCGCAGGTCGTCGGCGAGTTGGTCACCCTGGTGCGCCGTCACCCGTTCCGGGAGCGGCTGCGCGGTCAGCTGATGCTGGCCCTGCACCACAGTGGTCGTACGGCCGATGGCCTGGGTGTCTACCGGGACTGGCGGGCGGAGCTGTCGGCGCAGCTCGCCATCGAGCCGGGACGGGAACTGCGCGACCTGCACCGCGCACTGCTGACCGGGGATGTGTCCTGCTGACGACCGTGGTGCCGGGCGAGGGCCGGATGGCCCCGCCCGGCTGGCGGTCAGACGCAGGAGACGCCCCAGTAGTGCGAGCTGATCTGGTTGTCGGCTGCGGTGCCGTCGTTGAACACCTGCCAGCCGAGGGTGAAGTCAGCCCAGGAGTCGCCGCGGGAGAGGCACATGCTGCCACCGGTGTGGAACGTCCCGGTGTGCATGCGTACCGAGTCCGCGCCGTCGAAGTAGACGCCGTTGTTCCACACCGACGTGGCGATGTTGTCGAAGCCGTAGTCGCCGCCGCAGCCCCACTGGCCGCTCGTGCCGGCGCCGCCCGGGTTGATCCAGTTCTTCGCGTTGCCTGCCCAGGCGCACCAACGGCCCCCAGTAGGCGTGCTCGTAGGCGTAGAAGTAGCCGTTGGGGCCGCGGCGGTCCGCGCACCGTCCAGCGGGTTCTCTTCGGCAGGTCGACGCGCTCGGCCCGGCCGTCGCGGTTGGACGGCGTGGCCTGACCGGGCGATCCGGCCGAGCCGGGCTGCGCGGTGGCCGCGGCCGCCGGTGCGCCGGCCAGCAGCATGGCGAGCATCGCGCCCCCGCCGCCAGGACCAGGTGGATCCGTTTCATCTCGTCCTCCTTCTCGCCGGGCGACCATCGCCCGGCGTTCATTCCTGCTCGGCGGCGACCACGGCCCGGGCCGGGGAGTGCCCGTGCTCCAGCCGGTGCTTGGTCGCCACGTCCTGGTGGTACGCCGCCGTCAGCTCGTCACCGTGGCGGGTGTCCAGCGCCCGGACGGTCGCGGCGAGGCCGTCCTGGGCGCACCGCGCCTCGGCGACCGCCGCAGCGATCTCGTCCGCCCGCCCCGTTCAGCGACGTTCTCCCGCAGCCGTTTCGGGCTGTCGGCGGTGTACCCTGCTGCCGCAGGCACCGCGCCCACGGCCGTAGCGCGGCCGTCCAGGCGGGATCGGCGAGCACGCGCCGCTGCCGCAGGTACGTCAGGTCGGCGACCACCTTGCTCGACCGGTACCACCCGGCCAGGTCGCCGTAGAGCCGGCGCTGCGCCTCGGACGTGCAGCCCTCGGCGCTGCGCCGCATCGCCCGCCCGAGGGGAGCCGTGCCTCCAGGCCCTCCGGGCGGGCGCCGTTGAGCGTGGCCAGCGCCGCCACCCTGCGTTCGGGAGAGGCCGTCGACGTAGCGCTGGTTGGGGTCGGCGAGTCTGCGGGCGCTCATCGCCTCCACCACGTCCGAGCCGAAACCGTGTTTCCGCGCCCACGCCACGTCGTCGACGAGGTACGGAAAGGTGCGCAGCTCATCCGCCGACGGCGGTTGGACCAGCCACAGCTGGAATCCCGCGCGGGTCATGCAGTCCCGGGTGAGGAGCGCTTCGGCGCGGTCCAGCACTCGCCGTTCCTCGACGCTGACGGGAGCTGCCGGGACCGGATCGGGCGGGGTCGCGATGGCCGACGCCGGTCCGGCCGACGTCGACCCGGACCGGGCTGCGGCGATCGACGACGCGGCCAGTGGCAGAGCGACGGCGGCGACGGCGACGACGGCGACGAGCGCTCGCTGTCGGGGCCGGAGTGGTCGTGGTGTCCTGCCTAATCGCATGAGCTGAGCAGACCAGCGCGGCGTTCCTTTCCGTACCGTCGCCGTACCGCGAGCACCTGGCATGTCAGAGGCGGAAGATCCGAACTATCAACCCGGTGTCGTGCATCGTGTGTGGGGCGAAGGCGTGGTATGCCCACGCGTGCACCCAGGCGTTACCCGTCCGTACGGTGAGCCAGGTCTTGAATGCGCCGGGCAGCGTGTAGATGAGAAGCACGAACAGGATCGTCTGCGTGGCCTCGCGCGGCGACCGAACCTGCCCCAGCCCTCGAACGCGTGCAGTGCCGCGTAGGTCAGCCGCCGAGAACGAGGGTCGCGGTGGTGGAGCCGGTCAGACGGGCGTATCGGGGACGAGGATGCTCTGCACGAAGATGACCGTGGGCAGCACCGTGCCAGCCATGTACAGCAGGAATGTCAGTGGCACTCCGACGGCGAGCTGACCCGGGGCCAGGCCGGCGAACGCGTGGCCGAGCACCACCCATTGCGCGAGCGATTCGAGGACCAGCACGGCGAGGATGAGGATGGCATCGCGGCGCCGATCCGCCGAGCGCAGACACATCTGGCGGGCGGTGTAACGCCGCCGGAACCACAGGAGTGGCAACAGCGCGTAGACCACGACGTTGTACGTGGCCCAGCCGAGCGCTTCGGCAGGCCCGACCGGATCGGTGGCACCGACGAGCGTACCGGCCAGGTGGAAGCTGATCGGGTGCCAGTCGAGCCCTCGGCCGATGAGCAGGCCACCGAGTTGGGCGAGGACGCCGTACGCCAGGACGAGTCCTGTTTCACGGCGAGCGGTCGGGAGCGTCGGTGCGCGCTCGGCGATCACCGGCGCGGGTCGACCGCGGTGAGCGCGTATCCGATGGCGGCGAGCAGTACCAACTCGACGAGGGTGGCCTGAGCGGCGATCACCTGGCCGGGCCCGGATGGCGGGTCGTGCTGCGCCGGCCAGTCGAAGGGGCGTCGCCGGGCGCGAGGACAGTACCGCGCCGTTGAGTGCGATCCAGCCGACCACCGCTGCCGTGAGCCAGGCGAGTTCTCGACGTGACACAGACACCCCGCTTATCTAGCACAGTCGTGTTAGCGGCAAGAAAGTAGCACGAGTGTGTTATAAAGGGAGTGCCGAAACTGGTGGATGCGCAGGCCCGACGGACCGAGCTCGCCGAAGCGGTCTGGCGGATCGTGATGCGGGACGGGCTGGAGCAGGCATCGGTGCGCAACGTGGCGCGCGAGGCCGGCCTGTCCATGGGTTCGTTGCGCCACTACTTCACCACCCAGTCCGAACTCCTCGGATTCGCCCTGCGGTTGGTGGGAGAACGGATCGAGGAGCGGATCCGAGCCGTGGACACCACCGGCGACCAGCGTGCGGTGGTCCGGTCGATGATCGACGAGATGCTGCCGCTGGACCGGCCACGGCGCGGCGAGTGCGAGGTGTGGCTCGCGTTCACGGCCCGCGCCGTCGTAGAACCGACCATGGCCGGCCTGCGCAAGGACATCGACGAACGCCTCACCGATGCCTTCACCGCCATGATCCGGCGACTGGCCGACGCCGGTGCGCTCCGGCCGGGCTCGACCAGAAGGTCGAGGCGGAGCGGCTCTACGCTCTCGTCGACGGCGTGATCCTGCACGCCCTCCTGCGCCCCGGCCGGACCTCGAACGCAACCGCCAAGGCCACCGTCGGCGCACACCTCGACCAGATCGCGCCAGCCGCCGCGGCTGAACGCTGATCAGCCGTACGGCGGCTCGTCATGATCTGAAGGGCCGCCGGCCCGTCACAGCCAGACGCCGAGGCGTCATCGGGACGTCCAGGCAAGCGGGTGGGTACTATCTGTCTGTTGGGTCGAGAGGCGCTGCGACGGGCGGAGCCCGCCACGCTCGGCCGTCACGTCATCGACAAGGGCGCCTCCGAGCTTCGGAGGCGGCTGCTGTGAGCGCGTTACTCAACCAGGAAAGCGCCGCATCGTCGCTGCGGCAGCTGATGTCGCAACGTGTTCTGGTGCTGGACGGCGCCTGGGGAACGATGTTGCAGGGCGCGAAGCTCACCGCCGCGGACTATCGAGGCGACCTGATCGTCGACCATCCGCAGGACGTCAGCGGTGATCCCGACCTGCTCAACCTCACCCGGCCGGACGTCATTCTGGACGTGCACCGGCGGTATCTGGCCGCCGGCGCCGACATCACCACCACCAACACCTTCACGGCGACGAGCATCGGCCAGGCCGACTACGGGCTACAGTCCCTGGTTCGTGAGATGAACGTTCAGGGTGCGCGGCTGGCCCGGCAGGCGGCGGACGAGTTCGGTGGCCGGTTCGTCGCCGGCTCGGTCGGGCCGCTGAACGTGACGCTGTCGCTGTCGCCGCGGGTCGATGACCCGGCGTATCGCGCCGTCGATTTCGACGAAGTGCGGGCGGCGTACGCGGAGCAGATCTCGGCCCTGGCCGAGGGCGGTGTCGACCTGCTTCTGATCGAGACGATCTTCGACACGTTGAACGCGAAGGCAGCAATCGCCGCAGCCCGTGAGGTCGCGCCGCAGTTGCCGCTGTGGATCTCCGTGACCATCGTCGACCTCAGCGGCCGGACCCTGTCGGGGCAGACCGTGGAGGCTTTCTGGCGCTCGATAGAGCGAGCCGATCCGCTGGTCGTCGGCGTGAACTGCTCGCTGGGCGCGGCCGAGATGCGCCCGCACGTCGAGGAGCTTTCAAGATCGCTGGAACCTACGTGGCGTGTCACCCCAACGCCGGTCTGCCGAACGCTTTCGGCGGCTACGACCAGACGCCGGAGGAGACCGCCGGCCTGCTCGGCGAGTTTGCCGCGTCCGGCTTACTCAACATCGCCGGTGGCTGCTGCGGCACCTCACCGGACCACATCGCCGGATCGTCGCCGCCGTGGCCGGCACACCGCCACGGACGGTTGCCGCTCCGCCGGAAACCACCCGGTTCAGTGGGTTGGAGCCGTTCGCGATCGGTCCCGACACCGGGTTCGTGATGATCGGTGAGCGCACCAACGTCACCGGCTCGGCCAAGTTCCGCCGGCTCATCGAGTCGGACAACTATCAGGGCGCTGTCGACGTGGCCCTGGAGCAGGTCCGCGGCGGCGCCAACCTGCTCGACGTCAACATGGACGCGGACCTGCTCGACAGCGAGCGCGCCATGACGACCTTCCTCAACCTCATCGCCACCGAGCCGGAGGTCGCTCGGATCCCAGTAATGATCGACAGTTCGAAGTGGACGGTCCTCGAAGCCGGCATGAAGTGCGTGCAGGGCAAGGGCGTGGTCAACTCGATCAGCCTCAAGGAGGGCGCGGAACCGTTCCTGGCTCAGGCCCGCCGGATCCACGACTACGGCGCCGGCGTGGTGGTGATGGCCTTCGACGAACAGGGTCAGGCCGACACCACCGAACGCAAAGTGTCCATCTGTGGCAGGGCCTACGATCTACTCGTCGAGCAGGCCGGGTTCGCGCCGGAGGACATCATCTTCGACCCGAACGTCCTCGCGGTCGCCACCGGCATCGCCGAGCACAACGGGTACGCGAAGGCGTTCATCGACGCCCTCCCGCTGATCAAGGCCCGCTGCCCGGGTGCCCGCACCAGCGGCGGCATTTCCAACCTGTCATTCTCCTTCCGCGGCAACGACGTGGTTCGCGAGGCCATGCATTCCGCGTTCCTGTTGCACGCCGTCCGCGCAGGGCTGGACATGGGCATCGTCAATGCCGGCCAGCTCGCCGTGTACGCCGATATCCCCGCCGACCTCCTCGAACTCGTCGAGGACGTGATCTTCGACCGGCGCCCGGACGCCACCGACCGCCTGGTCACCTTCGCGTCGACAGTTACCGGTTCCGGCACGAAACGCGAGGTCGACCTGGCCTGGCGCGAGGCGCCGGTGACCGAGCGGCTGTCGTACGCGCTGGTCCACGGCATCGTCGACTTCATCGAACAGGACACGGAGGAGGCCCGGCAGGGCCTCGCCCGACCCTCGATGTCATCGAGGGCCCGCTGATGGACGGAATGAAGATCGTCGGCGACCTGTTCGGCGCCGGCAAGATGTTCCTACCGCAGGTGGTCAAGAGCGCCCGGGTGATGAAGCGCTCGGTCGCCTACCTCGAACCGTTCATGGAAGCCGAGAAGGAGCAGGCCGCCTGGAGGGCCGGGTCGATCCGGGCCGCGGGCAGGGCAAGGTCGTGCTGGCGACCGTGAAGGGCGATGTGCACGACATCGGCAAGAACATCGTCGGCGTGGTCCTGGGCTGCAACAGCTACGAGGTCATCGACCTGGGCGTGATGGTTCCGGCCGGCCGGATTCTGGACGTGGCCGTCGCCGAGGGCGCTGACGCCATCGGCCTGTCCGGCCTGATCACGCCATCGCTGGACGAGATGGTCACAGTCGGCGCCGAGATGCAGCGCCGCGGCCTCAAGGTGCCCCTGCTGATCGGCGGGGCCACGACATCGCGTCAACACACCGCTGTCCGCATCGCCCCTCGTACGACGGCACAACCGTGCACGTGCTCGACGCGTCCCGGGTCGTCGGCGTGGTGTCCGACCTGCTCGACGATGGCCGGGCCCGCGAGCTGGACCGCGCCAACCGCGTCGAGCAGGAGCAGTTGCGCGAGGCGCATGCCAACCGGCGCTCCCAGCCGATGCTCGGCTGGCTGAGGCTCGCGCCAACCGCGAGGAGGTCGACTTCCGTGATCTGCCGACCCCGGCCTTCACCGGCCGGCGGACGGTCCAGCCCACCTGCCCGAGCTTCGCGAGATGATCGACTGGCAGTTCCTGTTTCTGGCCTGGGAACTCAAGGGCAAGTTCCCGGCGATCCTGGATCAGCCGGTCGCCCGTGAGCTCTACGACGACGCCAACACGCTGTTGGACGAGATCACGAAGGACGACTCCTTCCAGGCCCGAGGCGTCTACGGCTTCTGGCCCGCGCACTCCGAGGGCGACGACATCGTCCTCGGCAACGGGTGCGCCTGCCGATGCTACGCCAGCAGACGGTCAAACCGGCCGGCCGCGACAACCGCTGCCTGGCCGACTACGTGGCCCCGACGGTGACCACCTGGGTGGCTTCGCCGTGACCATCCACGGCGCCGATTCCCTGGCCGCGCACTACGAGGCCCAGCACGACGACTACCGCGCAATCATGGTCAAGGCGCTGGCCGACAGGCTTGCCGAAGCCTTCGCCGAGCACATCCACCTGAGGGCCCGCCGCGACTGGTTCGAACCAGACGCCACGCCGGACCTCGGCGACCTGCACGCCGAACGCTTTCGGGGCATCCGACCGGCGCTCGGCTATCCCGCCAGCCCGGACCACAGCGAGAAGCGGGAACTGTTCGACCTGCTGGAGGCCACCGAGCTCGGCATCGGCCTGACGGAGTCCTTCGCGATGACGCCGGCAGCCAGCGTCAGTGGGCTGATCTTCGCCAACCCGGCGGCGAAATACTTCACAGTGGGCCGTATCGGCAGGGACCAGCTCGAAGACTACGCCGCCCGCCGCGCCATGAGCGTCGCCGACGCCGAGCGGTGGCTGCGACCCAATCTGGCCTATGACCCGTCCTGAACACCTAGCGGACGCGAAGCCCGGCCACGAGGAGGTCGACCAGGCGGCGTGCGTCGTAATGGGGATCGTTGCCCGCGCCGATGCAGAGATTGCCGACGCCGCGCAGCAGCCCGTAGGCGTCCATGTCGGGGCGGATCTCGTCGGCGGCGACGGCGGCGTCGAGGAGCTGGTCGCAGACCGGGACGAGCCGGTCGAGGAAGTAGGCGTGCAGGGTCTGGAAGGCGGCGTCGTCGGACTGTAGCGCTGCGGCGAGACCGTGCTTGGTGACCAGGAAGTCGACGAACAGATCAATCCACTGCGTCAGGGCGGCGTGCGGTGTGTCGCTGTCGGCCAGTAGGGCCGGTCCCGCGGCGGCGCACGCCTCGATCTGGTGCCGGTAGACGGCGACGATGAGGTCGGCCCGGTTGGGGAAGTGGCGGTAGATCGTGCCCACGCCGACGCCCGCCCGTACGGCGATGTCCCGCACGGGGACGTCGACGCCGGAGGTGACGAAGGCCGCGGCGGCAGCGTCGAGCAGGGCCCTCTCGTTGCGCCGGGCGTCGGCCGCTGCGCGGGACCGGCTCCGAGCCGCTGTCGATGTCGGCCACGTCGCGTTACCTCCGTCACTCCATTTGGTATCCGGAACGATGTTCCGTATGTTGGCTATCGGAACATCGTTCCGCTTGCTCACCCTACTGACCGGACGGGCTGCCACCAAACCGTGGACCGCCGGACGTGAAGGAGAACAGTCATGCAGTACCGCACCATGGGTCGTACTGGTGTGCAGGTCAGCACCCTCGTACTCGGCGCGATGAACTTCGGCAAGATCGGCAACACCACCCAGGAGGACGCCACCGCCATCGTCGACGCAGCGCTCGATGCGGGGATCAATCTCATCGACACCGCCGACGCCTGCAGCGGCGGCCAGTCAGGAGATGGTCGGCAAAGGCCATCGCCGGCCGCCGCGACGACGTCATTCTGGCCACCAAGGCGACCCTGCCGATGGGCGACGAACGCAACCAGCGGGGCGGCTCGCGCCGCTGGTTGGTCACCGCGCTGGAGAACAGCCTGCGCCGCCTCGGCGTCGACCACGTCGACCTCTACCAGATGCACCGGTGGGATCCGACGACCAGCGACGACGAGACGCTGTCGGCGCTGACGGACCTGCAGCGCGCGGGTAAGATCCGCTACTTCGGCTCCTCGACCTTCCCCGCCTACCGCATCGTGCAGGCGCAGTGGGCCGCCCGCGAGGGACGTCTGAGCCGTTACGTGACCGAGCAGCCGAACTACTCGATCCTGCAGCGTGGCATCGAGACCACGTGCTGCCCGCGACGCAGGAGTACGGCATGGGCGTGCTCGCCTGGAGCCCGCTGGCATCGGGCTGGCTGTCCGGCGCGATCCGTGCCGGCCAGGACATCAGCACCAACCGCTCGGGCTTCATGCGGGATCGTTTCGACGTCAGCATCCCCGCCAACCGCGCCAAGCTCGACGCCGTCGAGCAACTCGCCACAGTTGCCGACGAGGCTGGCCTCAGCATCATCCAGCTCGCGCTCGGCTTCGTCACCGCACACCCGGGCGTGACCAGCGCGATCATCGGCCCCGCACGATCGACCACCTCCGCTCGCAGCTCGCCGCCGCGGACACGGTGTCTCGGCCGACGTGCTGGACGCGATCGACGCGATCGTGGCTCCCGGCGTCGACCTCGCCGCCCACGAAAGAACGACACCCCTCCGGCCCTGCTCGAGCCGGCGCTGCGCCGCCGCTGATTCGGCACGTCATTGAACAGGCGGCACGGTGGAAGCAGCCGTACCGTCGCCTTCGCCGCCAGGAAACAGGGTGTGGGCCAGGCACGTGACGAACAGGGCTGTTCGCATGGTCAGTCGTCCCATCCGAGGCGCCGGGCGGCCGCCCGCCACGCTGTCGCATTGCCGCGTGGCGCGTACCGCACGATCTGTTGGGTTTGCCGGAGCACGGACCGCAGCGACGCCAGGTCGCCGCCGATCACGCCGAGGGCGCGGGCCTGCACCAGCGCGTTGCCCAGGGCGGTGGCCTCGACCGGCCCGGCGAGCACCGGCAGTTCGCAGGCGTCGGCGGTGAGCTGACACAGCAGGTCGTTGCGGGCGCCACCGCCGACGACGTGCACGGCGTCGACGTGTCGGCCGGAGAGCCGTTGCGCCTGCTGGAGGGCGCGTCGGTGCGCCAGCGCGAGGCTGTCCAGGATGCACCGGACCGTGGCGGCCGGGCTGTCCGGCACGGGCTCACCGGTACGCCGGCAGGCCTGGGCGATACGTGCGGGCATGTCGCCGGGTGGAAGAAAGGTGGGGTCGTCCGGGTCCACCACGGAGCGGAAGGCCGGCTCCTCGGCCGCCTGCCGGAGCAGGGCGGTCAGGTCGGTGGTGCCCCAGGTGCGCAGCGACTCCTGGAGCGGCCAGAGGCCCATCACGTTACGCAGGTAGCGGATCGTGCCGTCGACGCCGGATTCGTTGGTGAAGTTGGCCCGCCGGCTGGGCTCGCTGAGCACCGGGGCGTCCAGCTCGACCCCGACCAGGGACCAGGTGCCGCAGGAGATGTAGGCGAAGCGCTCACCGACTGCCGGCACACCGACCACCGCCGAGGCCGTGTCGTGCGATCCCACCGCCACCACGTCGGGCGATCCGGGTAGGTCGAGCGTGGGCAGGACCGGACCGATCCGGGTGCCCGGCTCGCGCAGTGGCGCGAACAGGTCGCTGCGGATCCCGGCGTCGGCCATCAGATCGGTCGCCCAGGCCCGGCGACGCAGGTCGTAGAGCTGGGTGGTGGAGGCGTTGGTGACCTCGGCGCCGACCTCACCGGTGAGCCAGTACGCGATCAGGTCCGGCATCAGCAGCAGGGTGTGCGCGGCGTTCAACTGGGGCGTGCCAGCGGCGGCGGCGAGCTGGTAGAGAGTGTTGAACGGCAGGTGTTGCAGCCCGGTCGTGGCGTAGAGCCGCTCCGGGCCGAGCTGCTTCGCCACCCGGTCGCTGACGCCCTCGGTGCGCCCGTCGCGGTAGTGCACGGGGTTGCCGAGCAGAGCGCCGGTGGCGTCGAGCAGACCGTAGTCGACCGCCCAGGTGTCGATGCCGATCCCGGCGACCGGCCGGCGGCGCGCAATCCTTCCAGGACGCCCGAATAGAGCGCCAGGACATCCCAGTGCAGGGTGCCGGCCACCCGCACGGGTTCGTTGGGAACCGGTGCGCCTCCGTGAGCTCCACCATCTCCGGCCCGACGCGCGCGAGCATGACCCGGCCGCTGGACGCGCCCACGTCCACCGCGGCCAGTCGCACGGCGGTCATCAGCGGAGGAAGGCCGCGGCGACACCGGCGTCGACCGGGACGTGCAGGCCCGTGGTGTGCGACAGTTCGCCGCCGGTGAGCACGAAGACGGCGTTGGCGACGTGCTCGGGCAACACCTCGCGCTTGAGCAGGGTGCGCTGGGCGTAGAACTCGCCCAGCTTCTCCTCCGGCACGCCGTAGACGGCGGCCCGCTGCGCACCCAGCCTCCGGCGAAGATGCCGGAGCCGCGAACCACCCGTCCGGGTTGACACCGTTCACCCGGATGCCGTGGCCGCCGAGTTCGGCGGCAAGCAGTCGGACCTGGTGCGCCTGGTCGGCCTTGGCCGCCCCGTACGCCACGTTGTTCGGACCGGCGAACACTGAGTTCTTGCTGGAGATGTAGACGATGTCCCCGCCCATTCCCTGTGCCAGCAGCACCCGCGCGGCCTCCCGGGAGACCAGGAAGGAACCCTTGGCCATCACGTCGTGCTGGACGTCCCAGTCCGCCTCGGTCGTCTCCAGCAGCGACCTGGACAGCGACAGCCCGGCGTTGTTCACCACCAGGTCCACCCGCCGAAGGCCAGCACAGCCTCGCGCAGGGCGGCGGCCACGGCGTCACCGTCGCTGACGTCGGCGGTGACCGCGACCGCCATGTCGGTGGTGCCGATCTCGGCGGCGACGGCAGCGGCGCCTGCGCGTCGCGGTCGGCGACCACGACACACGCGCCCTCCGCGGCGAGCCGGCGGGCGATCGCCCGGCCGATCCGGAGCCACCTCCGGTGACGAACGCGACCCGCGCGGCGAGGGCCTTCGGCTTCGGCATCCGCTGGAGCTTCGCCTCCTCCAGGGCCCAGTACTCGATCCGGAACTTCTCTGCCTCGTCGATCGGCGCGTAGCGCGACACGGCCTCCGCGCCGCGCATGACGTTGATGGCGTTGACGTAGAACTCGCCGGCGACCCGGGCGGTCTGCTTGTTGGCGCCGAAGCTGAACATGCCCACTCCGGGCACCAGCACCACGGCCGGGTCGGCACCACGCATCGGCGGGCTGTCGGGGGCGGCGTGCCGCTCGTAGTAGGCCCGGTAGTCCTCGCGGTAGGCGGCGTGCAGCTCGCGCAGGCGAGCGATCACGTCCTCGACTGGCGTGGTGGGCGGCAGGTCGAGCACCATCGGGCGGACCTTGGTGCGCAGGAAGTGGTCCGGGCAGGACGTGCCGAGGGCGGCGAGCGCGGGTGCTTCTCCCGGGCGACGAAGTCGAGTACCACGTCGCTGTCGGTGAAGTGGCCGACCTGCGGCCGGTCGGTGGACGCCAGGCCCGCAGCACCGGAACAGCGCCGCCGCGCCGCCGTCGCTCGTCGGTGGGCAGCGGCTCGTGGCCGGCGATGACCGGCCCGAGGGGTTCGGTGTTATCCCGCTCGTCGAGGTACGCCTGCGCGGACCGGATGATGTCCAGCGAGTTGCGCTCGCACTCGTCGCTGGTCGCGCCCCAGGCGGTGATGCCGTGGCCGCCGAGGACCACGCCGATCGCCTGCGGGTTGGCCCGTGCCACCGCGGCGATGTCCAGGCCGAGCTGGAAGCCGGGCCGCCGCCACGGGACCCACAGCACCCGGTCGCCGAAGATCTCCTTGGTCAGCTCCGGTCCGTCGGCGGCCGCGGCGATCGCGATACCGGCATCGGGGTGCAGGTGATCGACGTGCGCCGCGTCGACAAGGCCGTGCATGGCGGTGTCGATGGACGGCGCGGCTCCGCCCCGGCCGTGCAGGCAGTAGTCGAACGCGGTGACCATCTCGTCCTCCCGCTCGATGCCGGGGTAAACGTCGACGAGGGCGCGGAGTCGGTCCATCCGCAGTGCGGCCAACCCGGACGCGGTGAGGGTGCCGAGGTCACCGCCGGAGCCCTTCACCCAGAGCAGCTCGACCGGGCCACCGGTGACCGGGTCGGTCGCCGCACCCTTGGCGGAGGTGTTGCCCCGGCGTAGTTCGTCGTGGTCGGGTCGGCGCCGAGCCGGTTGCTGCGCGCGATCAGCGCCTGAACCTCGGATTGCATGTCCTCACGTCCCCAGTCTGCGTTTCTCAGCGGTGGTCAGGCGCCCCAGCCGGCCTGCTGGCCGCCGACCCGTTCGGCGCGGATCGTGTCGAAGTAGCCGGAGCGGGCGTACGCGGCCATCGGGTCCGGATCCAGGCCCAGGTCGGTGCGGAGTTCGGCGAGCAGTGGTCGGACGTCGGTGTTGTACGCGTCCATCAGCGCGGCGTTGGCGGCGAGCACGTCACCGCTGCGCTGCGCGGCGGCCAGCGCGCCCGCGTCGACGAGCAGCGCCTTCGCCGTGGCCTCCTGCACGTTGAGCACCGAGCGGATGATCGCGGGGATCTTCGCTTCGATGTTGTGGCACTGGTCGAGCATGAACGCGATGCCGGCCTCCGGTGCCAACGCGTCGCCACGGACGATCTCGTACATGATCCGGAACAGCTGGAACGGGTCCGCGGAGCCGACCATCAGGTCGTCGTCGGCGTAGAAGCGCGAGTTGAAGTCGAACGCGCCGAGCTTCCCGACGCGCAGCAGGAACGCCACGATGAACTCGATGTTCGTGCCCGGTGCGTGGTGTCCGGTGTCGATGACCACCTGAGCCTTCGGGCCCAGCTCCAGGCAGTGCGCGTAGGCGGTGCCCCAGTCCGGCACGTCGGTGGTGTAGAAGGCCGGCTCGAAGAGCTTGTACTCCAGCAGCAGCCGTTGGTCGTCGCCGAGCCGGTCGTAGGTTTCGCGCAGCGCCGCGAGCCGGTCCTGCCGGGAGCGGATGTCGTCCTGGCCGGGGTAGTTGGTGCCGTCGGAAAACCAGAGCTTGAGGTCACGGGAGCCGGTGCGGTCCATGATGTCGACGCATTCGAGCAGGTGGTCGATGGCCTTGCGGCGCACCCCGCATCCGGGTTGGTGACGCTGCCCAGCTTGTAGTCGTTGTCCTGGAAGACATTGGCGTTGATCGCGCCCAGACCGACGCCGTGGTTGCCGGCGAACGCGGCCAGATCGGCGTAGTCGTCGACCCGGTCCCACGGGATGTGCAGCGCCACAGTGGGCGCGATGCCGGTGAGCTGGTGGACGACCGCCGCGTCGGCAATCTTCTCGTACGGGTTACGCGGCACCCCTCCTGCGGGAACACCTTGAAGCGGGTCCCGGAGTTGGCGTACGCCCAGGACGGGGTCTCGATGCGCTGGGACCGTAGAGCCAGCTTGACCCGTTCGAGGATTCCCGCGTCGGGCTGCGTCATGATGTCTCCCGTCGGCTCCCCGGTCGGTGCACGACGTGCGCCGGCACCGACCGGGAGGGCGCTCAGAACTGGAACTGGTCGATGTTGTTCTTGTCGAACACGGTGGGTGGGCCGAGGATGACCACCCCGTCCTTCGCGACGGTGAACTCGCCGAGCTTGCCGGCCTTGAACGTGTCACCCTCGGCGCCGGTGATCTGACCGGAGGCCAGGGCCGCACCGGCGTACGCGGCGAGGTAGCCGAGGTCGGCTGGGCTCCACAGGGCGAACGCGTCGACGGTGCCGTCCTTGACGTACTGGCGCATCTGGTTCGGGGTGCCCAGGCCGGTCAGCTTGACCTTGCCCTTGTACTGCGAGGTGCTGAGGTAACGGCCGGCTGCCGCGACACCGACAGTGGTCGGCGAGATGATGCCCTTGAGGTTCGGGTACGACTGCAGCAGACCCTGGGTCTCCTGGAAGGACTTCTGGTCGTCGTCGTTGCCGTACGCCACGGTGACCAGCTTGATCTTGCTGTATTCGGGCTTCGTCAGCTCGTTCTTCATCAGCGCGATCCAGGCGTTCTGGTTGGTCGCGTTGGCGGTGGCGGAGAGGATGGCTATCTCGCCCTCGCCGCCGATCTGCTGCGAGATGAGCTTGACCTGATTCTCGGCGATGCCCTCGGCGGTCACCTGGTTGACGAAGACCTGCCGGCACTCGGGCTTGGTGTCGGAGTCGAAGGTGACGATCTTCGCGCCGGCCGCCTTGGCCTGGTTGAGGGCCCCGCAGATCGCGTTCGGGTCGTTGGCCGAGGTGACGATCACGTCCATGCCCTGCTGGGACAGGGTGTTGATGTAGCTGACCTGGGACGAGGCGCTGGCCTCGGAGGGCCGACCTCCTGAACTCGCCCTTGAACTCGGTGACCGCGTCCTTGCCGCCGTTGTCCGAGACGGTGAAGTAGGGTTGTTCAGGGCCTTCGGCAGAAAGGCGACCTTGAGCCCCTCCTGATGGCGGCGTCGGGATTGGCGGTGCCGTTCGCCTGGTTGCCGGTGCCGGCGTCGTTGTTGGAGTTGTCCGGGTGGTGCCGCCACAGGCGGCGCTGAGCAGCAGTGCGGCGAGGGCGAGGCTGGTGGCCCCGACCCGGAGGCCTCTGCGGTATGCGGACATCGTCATCCTTCCGGGGTGGTGGGTGTGCGGGGAGCGTCACGAAGCGACGGGGTTCGATGTCGTCGACGGTGCAGCCGGGCACGGATGTCCGCGACGGCGTTGGGCAGCACGACGGATGCGATGAGCAGGCTGCCGGTGACGATCGTCAGCGCGTTGGCATCGACGTCGGCGAGTTGCAGCGCGTTGCGCAGGACACCGAGGAGTAGCACACCGGCCAGCACCCGAGCAGAGCGCCCCGGCCGCCGAAGATCGAGACACCGCCGAGCAGCACGGCGGTCACCACGGTCAACTCCAGGCCGGTGGCGTTGTCGCCGCGGGCGCTGGCGTACCGCAGGGTCCAGAAGATACCGACCAGCCCGCACACCGCTCCGGAGACCACGAAGAGCCAGAACTCGTCCGGGCCACCGACACGCCGGTGAACGTGGCGGCCTGGTCGTTGTTTCCCATGGCGTAGAGCGCGCGACCGGCGGCGGTGGCGCAGCACGACCCGAAGACCACGGCGAGCAGCAGCAGCGGGACCACTACGACCGGGATCGACGTGCCGGGGATGGTGCGCACCACGGCGGCCGTCCAGTCAGCCGGAAGTCCGCGACCGCCTGGTCGCCGAGCACCACGAAGGACAACCCCGGTAGAGGGCGAGCGTGCCGATGGTCACCGCCAGCGACGGCAGACCGAAGCCGGTGACGAAGAGACCGTTCACCGCGCCGAGTACGGCGCCGAGCAGCACCACGAGAACGCAGATCAGCTCCAGGGACAGCCCACTGGAGAGCCAGAGCTGCCCCATCAGCGTGCTGCACAGCCCGACCATGCTCGCCACCGAGAGGTCGATCTCACCGGTGATCACGATCAGGGTCATCGGCAGCGCGATGAGCGCCAGCGGCATCAGGTCGAGCAGCAGGAACTGCGCGTTGCGGCCGGTGGCGAATTTGTCCACGGTCAGGCTGGCGACCAGCACGACCACCACGAGGGCGGTGACGATCACCGCGTCCCAGGAGCCGACCAGCGCACGCAGGCTGGCGAGGGACCCGTGCGGGGCTCGGCCTCGGCGGTGGTCGGTGCGGCGTACAGGCTGTCATGCGCCATGCGCGCTTCCCTCGGAGCCGGGCCGCCACCCGCAGGGCCAGGAGCCGGTCCAGCCCGATGGCGGCGAGGATGAGTGCGCCGACCACTGCCTGCTGCCAGAACGGGTCGATGCGCAGGACGGCGAGTGAGCTGCCGATCGTGGTCAGCAGCACGGCGCCGAGTGCCGCGCCGTAGGCGCTGCCGCTGCCGCCGAAGATCGCCACCCCGCCGACCACTGCGGCGGCGACGACCTGGAGTTCCAGGCCGGTGCCGGCGGCCGCGTCGAGGGTGCCGAACCGGGCCGCGTACAGCACGCCGGCGAGCCCGGCGAGGGCACCGCTGGCGACGAAGACGGCGAAGACCCGTCGGCCCACCGGGATGCCGGAGAGCCGGGCGGCGGCAGGTTCGAGCCGATCGCGTACAGCTCCCGACCGCTGCGGTAGGAGCGCAGGTAGAAACCGACGGCGGCGACGACGACCAACGCGACGAGGAACAGCACGGGTACGCCGAGCACCGTCTGGTTGCCCAGGCGCAGGAACGACGGGGGCATGTCGGCGGCGTTGATCTGCCGACCGGACGCCCAGTAGTAGTCGACGCCGCGGAAGGCGTAGAGGGTGCCGAGGGTGATGACCAGGGCGGGCACCCGGGCCACCGCGATCAGGCCGCCGTTGACCGCCCGCACAGCGCGCCCAACGCGACACCCGCGACGAGCGCCACCGGCCACGGCGTGCCGGGTGTGGAGAGGAACAGCGAGCCGGTGGCGAAGGCGACCAGACCCAGGATCGAGCCGACCGAGAGGTCGACGTTGCGCGTGACGATGACCAGGGTCTGGCCGACCGCCAGGATCACCAGGATCGCGCAGCCCAGCAGCAGGTCCTGATGCTCTGGCCGCTCAGGAACCGATCGTTGCGCACCGTGGTCACCAGGACCAACAGGCCGAGCGCGATCAGCAGGCTCAGCTCGCGTACGGCGAGCAGCCGTTCGGTGCGGCTGTGGCGCTGCCGACCGGGGTCGGTCGGGCGTTCCCGGCGGCCCGTTCGGGCGCGCCGGCGTCGGTGCGGCTCATGCGGTCGCTCCTTGACCGGTCGCGGCGAACATGATGGAGGTTTCGTTCGCCTCGGCCGGGGCAGCTCGCGGACCAGTCGTCCCTCGTGCATGACCAGGACCCGGTCGGCCATGCCGAGCACCTCGGGCAGTTCGCTGCTGATCATGAGGATCGCCAGGCCCTCGCCGGCCAGCTCCGAGAGCAGCCGGTGCACCTCGGCCTTGGTGCCGACGTCGATGCCACGGGTGGGCTCGTCGATGATCAGGACCCGAGGTTCGGTGGCCAGCCACTTGGCGAGGACGACCTTCTGCTGGTTGCCACCGGAGAGGGTCGCCACGGGCGCGCCGAGCCGGGAGGCCTTCACCTGCAAACGCCGCGTCCAGTGGAGGGCCTCGGCGCGCTCCGCGCCGCCGAGCAGGAGGCCCAGCCGGCTCAGCGCCCGGCGGCGGGCCAGCGTGGCGTTGCGCTCCACCGACAGCTCCATGACCAGGCCCTGCTGCCGTCGGTCCTCGGGCACCAGCGCCATGCCGGCCGCGATCGCCCGGCCGGGTTTCCGCCGCGACGGTGCGGCCGGCCACCAGCACCGCCCCGCGTCGTAGCGGTCGACACCGAAGATGGCGCGGGCGACCTCGCTGCGCCCGGCGCCCACCAGCCCGGCGAGCGCGACGATCTCCCGCCCCGGACGGTGAAGGACACATCGGTGAAGACGCCGGCCCGGGTCAGCCCACGGACCTCGAGCAGGGTGTCCCGCAGCTCGGCGTCCTGCTTCGGGTAGAGCGAGGAGACGTCCCGGCCGACCATCCGCCGCACCACCTCGTCGACGGTCAGGTCGGCGGCGTCGTCGCTGGAGACCCAGGCGCCGTCGCGCAGCACCGTGACGCGGTGGCACAGGTCGAACACCTCGTTGAACCGGTGCGAGATGAACAGCACGGCCGCACCACCCTCGCAGAGCGACCGGGCGACCGCGAAGAGCCGTTCGACCTCCACCCCGAGAGCGCGGCGGTGGGCTCGTCCATGACCAGGACGCGGGCGTCGAACGAGATCGCCTTGGCGATCTCGACGAGCTGCTGGTCGGCGATGGAGAGCCCACGCGCGGGTCGGGTCGGGTCGATCCGCACACCCAGCCGCTGGAACAGCCGCTCGGCGTCGCGGTTCATCGCGGCCGTGTCGATGCGACGCAGACCGCGCAGCGGTTGCCGACCCATGAAGATGTTCTCCGCCACGGAGAGGTCCGGAAAGAGTGTCGGCTCCTGGTAGATGACCGCGATGCCGGCGGCCCGGGCGTCAGCGGGACCGCGCAGCCGCAGCGGTTGCCCGTCCAGGGTCATCGAGCCGGCGTCCGGGGCGTGTGCGCCGGCCAGGATCTTCACCAACGTGGACTTGCCCGCCCCGTTCTCGCCAACCAGAGCGTGGGCCTCACCGGAGTGCAGCGCCAGGTGCACCCGCGCAGCGCGGCGACGGCCCCGAAGGACTTCGTCACGCCGTCGAGGACCAGCAGCGGAGCCTGCGTGCCCGGTGCGTCGGCGGTCATCCGAACCCTCCTGAATCGTTTCATGCGTCGTTGCATGGACGGTAGGGTAGGCCTTCGAGAGCGTCAAGAGTTTCGATGCCATTTCTTCGCTGTTGCTGACGCGGCCTCAGGACCAGCTCACGGCGCTGCTGGTGGCGCTGCCTGAAACGTTTTAGGCGCTATACACTGCCGAGCGACCTGGTCGACGCGGGTCGCGACCACCGTACGGAGCGTCTGGGGAGCTATGGCAACGGCGAACATCAAGGAGGTCGCCCGGCATGCCGGCGTTTCCTCGGCACCGTGAGCAACGTGCTCAACCGGCCCGACACTGTCGCTCCCGCCACCCGTCAGCGGGTGCTCGACGCCATCACCACCCTCGGCTACGTCCGCAACGACTCCGCTCGTCAACTGCGCGCCGGACGCAGCCGCACCGTCGCCATCGTCGTCCTGGACGTGGCCAACCCGTTCTTCACCGACGTGGTCCGGGGGCCGAACAGGTGATCGAGGCAGCTGGCGCCATGCTCGTCGTCTGCAACAGCGGCGAGGACAGCGCCCGCGAACGCCGCCACCTGGACCTGCTGGAGGAACAGCGGGTCCGCGGCGTGCTCATCACCCCGGTCGACCACGGCCCGCAGCCCGTTCTGGACAAGCTCGTCGAGCGAGGCATCCCGGTGGTGCTGGTGGACCGGGGAGCGGGCCGGGCGAACCGTTGCTCGGTGGCGGTCGACGACGTGCTCGGCGGCCGACTCGCCATGGACCATCTGCTGGACCAGGGCCACCAACGCATCGCCTACCTCGGTGGCCCGCTCACCATCGCCCAGGTTGCCGACCGGCACGCCGGGGCCGCCGCGCTCTGCAGGAGCGCGGCGGCACCGCTGACCTCAGGTGGCCGTGACCACCAGTCTGACCGTCGCCGCTGGCCGACGCGCCGCGGAGGAACTGCTCGCGTTGCCGGTCCGCAGGCGCCCGACCGCCGTGTTCTGCGCCAACGACCTGATCGCGCTCGGTGTGCTCCAGGAGCTGACCGCGCGCGGCGTGCGGTGCCGACCGACGTGGCCATCGTCGGCTACGACGACATCGAGTTCGCCGGCGCCGCTGCGGTGCCACTGTCGTCGGTGCGCCAGCCCGCGACCAGCTCGGCCGCGCCGCAGCCGAGCTGTTGCTCGAAGAGGCCGAGTCCGGTGACAGGCACCGGCATCGTCACGTGGTGTTCCAGCCCGAACTGGTCGTACGCCGCTCCAGCGACCAACCCGGCGCACCCGGCGCTGACCCGCCTCATCGACGGCCGAGGAGCCGGGCGGACGCCGCCCGGCTCCCTCTGCGAACGCCCAGCCTGGTCAGGCCGCCGGAACGGGCATCGCCCAGACGTCGGCGATCGACGGGTCGTAGCCGGCGCCGGTGTCCTGGTACCGCACCCGCACCACGCCGTCCCGCGTCGCATCGGGCAGGTCGACGACGAACTCGTAGCTGACCGTGCCGGGCCCGCCCGCCGTGCGCTGCCACGAGCGGGTGTGCGCCACCACCCGTCCACGACCACCTGGTAGTCCTGAGCTGCGGCCCGTCGTACGTCTCCACCGAGCGCAGCACGAACGGTTCACCCGCCCGGACCGCGAGGTCGAACTCGAACCAACCGCCGGGGCGGGTCACATCGGTGTACCGGCGGGTCAGCCCGGCCTCGCTGCTGGTGCCCGAGTAGGTGGAGGCGGCGAGTCGGTGCGCCTGCTCGGACGCCGCAACGCCGAGGTCGACGTGGTCGTACGCGGCTGTCGGTGGGACGACCGCGAAGGCGTAGGAGCCGGACCCGATCTCGTACACGGCGACAGCGCCGTCCATCCGCACGAACCGCACCCCGGCAGCCTGCTCCGCCGGTCGGCCGCCCTCGGTGACCGCCTCACGTCCGGGCGTCGGGAAGCGTACCGTCGCCGTGGTGTTGGCGGCACTGTGAGACGCAGCCGCATGTCGCCGCGTGCGTCGAGGTCCCAGTCACTGCCGATCGTTCCGTACGCCGAGCGGTACGACGCCTTGGCCGAGGTGAGGCCACCCCTGGCTGGGGGCGATCGTGACGTGCTCGTACCCGGGTTGGCGGCGTCGGGCTGGATGCCGGCAACCGTGCGGTACATCCAGTCGCCCACCGCGCCGTACGCGTAGTGGTTGAAGGAGTTCATCCCCACGTCGCCGAAGCTGCCGTCGGGCCTGATCGAATCCCAGCGCTCCCAGATCGTGGTCGCGCCCTTGGCGATCTCGTAGCCCCAGGAGGGATAGGTGTCGTTGAGCAGCAGCCGGTAGGCGACGTCCAGGTGTCCGGTGGCGGTCAGCGCCGGCAGCAGGTCCGGGGTGCCGAGGAAGCCGGTGGAGAGGTGCCAGCCGTGGCGTTGCACGTTGGCGACCAGCCGGTCCGCGGCCCTGGCCCGCAGCGGATCAGTCAGCAGACCCATGCCGATGGCCAACACGTACCCGGTCTGGCTGTCGCCCTGCACTGTGCCGTCGGCCGCGACGTAGGTGGTGACGAACGCCTGGGTGATGGCCCTGGACAGCGCCGCGTAGCGGGTCGCGTCGGCGTCGCGCCCGATGGCGGCGGCCAGCTCTCCCAGCAGCCGGATGCTGTACGCGTAGTAGGCGGTGCCGACCACCCCGGCCGGCGTCGGGTCCTCCAGGTTGAGCCAGTCGAGGTACGGGCCGGCGTTGGTCCGCAGGTTGCCCGAGCTGGTGCTCTCCAGCCAGGACGCGTACCGCACCATCGACGCGTAGTGCTCCTCGATGACCCGGGTGTCGCCGTAGCGCTGCCACAGCGCGTACGGAACGGTGATCCCGGCGTCGGCCCAGCCGGTCGCGCCGTCCCGCAGCAGGCGCGCGGTGCGACGTCGGGGTACGCGCCGTTGGCCGACTGTGCGTCGCGCAGGTCCTGCAACCACTTGGTGAGGAACGTCAGGCTGTCCATGTTGAACGTCGCGGTGTTGGCGAAGACGTTGATGTCACCGGTCCAGCCGAGCCGCTCGTCGCGCGCCGGGGTGTCGGTCGGGATGGAGAGGAAGTTGCCGCGCTGGCCCCAGGTGATGTTGCTGTGCAGTTGGTTGACCATGGCGTTGGAGGTCTGGAACTCGCCGGTGAGGTCCCCGTCGGTGTGCATCACCAGCCCGGTGACCGAGGACAGGTCGGGGTGCCCGGATATCCGGTCAGCTCGACGTAGCGGAAGCCGTGGAAGGTGAACGTCGGCTGGTAGACCTCCGCCCGCCACCCGCAGCGTGTACTGGTCGGTGGCCCGTGCCGTGCGCAGGTTGGCGGTGTAGGCGGTGCCGTTGGGGTTGAGCACCTCGGCGTGTCGGATGCGCACCGTCGTGCCGGCCGCTCCGTTGAGCTTCAGCCGTACCTTGCCCACCATGTTCTGACCGAGGTCGAAGATCCAGGTGCCGGGGTGGGCTGGGTCAACGTCCGGGCCGGCAGTTCCTGGGTGACCCGCACCGGTGGGTCGACCTGGGCGACGAGCTTGTTTGTGGCGTCGACGTCGTCGACGGTGGCGGCTTCCAGCCGGCGTCGTTGAACCCGGCCCGGTCCCAGCCGGCCGGCAGCCGCCGCGCGTCATAGGTCTCGCCGTGGATCAGATCGCTCTGCAGGAACGGTCCGCCCGTGACGCGCCACGAGCCGTCGGTGCCGATCGTCGCGCTGCGTCCGTCGGCGTAGTCGATGACCAGTTGGGCGCTCAGGTGCGGCCGGGAGCCGTAGTTGTCGGTGCCGAACCAGGCGATGGAGCCGGCGTACCAACCGTCGCCGAGCAGGGCGCCCAGGGCGTTGTCGCCCGGTTGGAGTTGGCGGGTCACGTCGTACGTCTGGTACTGCACCCGCTTGTGGTAGTCGGTCCAGCCGGGCGCCAACTCGTGGTCGCCGACCCGCTGACCGTTGAGGGAGAGCTGGTAGACCCCGAGCGCGGTGGCGTAGATCCGCGCCCGTGCGACAGTACCGTCGACGCGGAAGCCCCGGCGCAGCAGCGGGTTCGCGTCCAGCGCGGTGAGCATGGCCTCGGTGTCACCGCCGACCCGCAGGCCGGCCGAGGTGGCCGTGCCCGCCCGAACGGGTTCACCCGTCGGTGAGCGGGGCCGCGAAGAGCGTCTGGCCGCCGCTGGTCACCGAGAGTCGGAGAGACGCCGGACTCCAACCCGTTGGTCCGCAGGCCGACCGAACCGGCCTGGTGCGCGGTGCTGGTGGTGACGTCGACCTGGGTGCCGTCGACCCAGGTGGTGATGGTGTTTCCGGCCGCCGTGATGCGCAGGGTGTGTGGCGTGGTCAGCCGGTCAGCCGGTACGACTCCGCCGAGCGGCACCTCCTTGAGCAGGGTCCAGGCGCCGTTGACCCGGGTGTGCGGGCGCAGTTTCGCACTGCCGTTGGTGATGGAGAACTGCCACATGTACGCGTTCGCCGCGCCCCGGGCACGGAGGTAGAACCCGGCCGCGTCGCGTTCCAGCCGTACCGTCGTCTGCACTGTGTAGTCGGCCCAGGCCTCGGTCACCGACGGCATGCCGATCCAGTCCGCCTGCCAGCCCGCGCCGCCGTGTACGCCGGTCTCCCAGAACGCGGGCGCGCTCCAGCCGGAGGCGTTGCCGGCGGTGTCCCAGACCTGGGCCTGCCAGGCGTACCGGGTGCGGGGTCGCAGTTGCGGGCCGGCGTACGGGACGAGGGTGCTCTGCCGCGACCGCACCCGGCCGCTGTCCCATACGTCCGGGGCGTTGAGGCGGTCCGTGCTGGTGGCGACGCGCACCTGGTACGACTCCTGGAGCACGCCGCGGGCGGTGGCCTGGATCTGCCAGCCGAGTCGGGGCCTCGCCACGTCCAGGCCGATCGGGTCGGTGGCACGTTCGGTGGTCAGGTCGGTCACGCTCAGCGTCGCGGCTGCCGGCGCTGCGGTGGCTGGGCCGGGCGCCACCACCGGCGTCAGGCCGAGCAGCAGCACGAGAAGCGCGGAGGGTGCGGCACGACGGCGTGTTCTGCGCATCATTCCAGGTCCTCATCCTTCTGGGCGGCGGTCTCCCGGCACCGGGACGGACGGTGGACGGCCCGGACCGGAAGAGGGTGGTGGGCTGGATGAATCGTTTCAGAACTTGTTTCAGGAAGGTTACGCCCTCGCGATGGTCAAGTGAAGACGTTCACGATGATGAATATGGGCCGGCCTGCGGGTCAGACCCGGCTACCCGTCGCCCCGGCCTGACCGCGCCAGGGTCCGCCGAACGGCGGACCCTGGCGCACAACGAGAAAAGATCAGCGCAGGGTGTCGATGTCGATGACGAACCGGTACCGCACGTCCGAGGTGAGCACCCGCTCGTACGCGTCATTGACCGCCTCGGCACCGATGACCTCGACCTCGGGAGCGATGCCGCGCTCGGCGCAGAAGTCGAGCATCTCCTGCGTCTCGGCGATGCTGCCGATGCTGGAGCCGGCGAACGAACGCCGATTGCCGAACAACGCGAAGACGGGCACCGGCAGCGGCTCCGCCGGAGCACCCACGCTGACAAGCGTGCCGTCCAGACGCAGCAGACCGAGGTAGCTGGCCATGTCGATCGGCGCGCTGACCGTGTTGATGATCAGGTCGAAGCTGTTCTTGAGCACCTCGAACGTCGCCGGGTCCTTGGTGGCGTAGTAGTGCTCGGCTCCGAAGCGCAGGCCGTCGTCCTTCTTGCCGAGCGTCTGTGACAGCACTGTCACCTCGGCGCCCATCGCCGCGGCAATCTTGACAGCCATGTGGCCCAGACCACCCAGGCCCACCACGGCGACCTTCGTGCCAGGACCGGCGTTCCAGTGCGCCAACGGAGAGTACGTGGTGATGCCCGCGCACAGCATCGGCGCGGCCGCCTCGTACGGGATGCTTTCCGGCACCCGCAGCACGAAGTCCTCGTTCACGACGACGTGGGTCGAGTACCCGCCCTGGGTCACGGTGCCGTCCCGGTCGACGCCCGCGTACGTCTGGGTGTTGCCCTTGAGGCAGTACTGTTCGTTTCCGGTGCGGCAGTTCTCGCACTCGCGACACGAGTTGACCATGCAGCCCACACCAGCGCGGTCGCCGACCGCGTGGCGGGTGACGTCGGCGCCGACCTCGGTGATCCGGCCGACGATCTCGTGGCCGACGGTGAGCGGGTAGGGAACGCTGCCCCAGTCGCCGCGCACCGTGTGGATGTCAGAGTGGCAGATGCCGGCGTAGCGGATCTCGATGAGAACATCGTGCGAGCCCAGGTCCCGCCGTTCGATCGTGGTCCGCACGAGCGGTTCGGTGGCAGAAGGCGCGGCGATGGCGTTGACGGTGAAGATGATGTCCTCCGGTGACGTGATGCTGACCTGCCTGCACCTCACCACACCCGTGGCGGCGCCGCGAGTTCGGGGAACCGTGGCAGTTCGGCGACGACGATCCGGAACAGTCGGTCATCTCTGCCCACTGGTCAGAGTTCGCAGAGTTTTCGATGAGAACTCATGTCGTCGAGTGCATGGTGCAGGTCGGCAATACGTCGGTGGGCTTCGGCGGTCAGCCCGACGTGTAGTCGTTTCCAGTCGTCGAACGTCGGGTTCGGCCCGAGGGTGCTGAGTAGATGTGCGATCTCGTTGATGCTGAGGCCGATTCGCTGAGCGACCTGCGCCACTTTCACACGGCAGGCCGCGTGCTCGTCGAAACGACGCTGGTTGCCGCTGGTGCGGGTGGCGCTGATCAGGCCGCGGGCCTCGTAGAACCGGACAGCGGAACCGCTCACGCCGCTCTCCCGGGCGACGTCACCCACCGTACGCAGCGTCATCGGCCTGCCTCGCTTCTCTTGACTTCAACCAATATTCAAGTCGTAGCGTCGCCGACACCAGTTGTCAAGGCGGGCCCGAACGCTTGGGCCATGGCTGAGTTAGGGCAGACGCATGCGCGCGATACAGGTTTCCCGGTATGGGGTCCAGAGGTTTTGGTCCCGGTGGAATTGCCCGACCCGCAAGCCCGAGAGGGGAGGTCACTGTAAGAGCCGAGGCCATTGACACCATCTATCTCGAGACCCAGATCCGCAGTGGCTGGGCGCGATGTTCGGCGTCACCCTGCCTTACATACCAGGCGGCGCAGCTGCGGGAACGGTGGTCTCCACCGGTCCGGGCGTCTCCTCGTCCTGGCTCGGCCGCCGGGTCGTTGCCGGCGCCGGAACGCACGGTTCCTACGCCGAGTTGGTCCGCGCCGGCGTCGACCGGCTGGTGCCGGTCCCCGACGGGTTGGACCTGCGGGAGGCGGCAGGTCTTGCGCACGACGGCGTGACCGGCACAGGGATCATCGAGCGCGCCGGCCTCAAGCCCGGCAACCGAGTGCTGATCCTGGGAGCTGCGGGCGGCATGGGAACGCTGCTGGTCCAACTCGCACGTTTCCTCGGCGCACAGGTCGTGGGGCCGCGCGAGGCGAGGCCAAGCTCGCGCTGGTACGTCAGCTCGGCGCCGACGCCGCCGTCGACTACACCGAGGACGGGTGGACGGACTCGGTACGTGATGCGTTCGGGGTTCGCCCGTCGACGTGCTGCTGGACGGCGTCGGAGGCGATCTCGGCACCGAAGCCTTCCGTCTGGTGGCGGACGGTGGGCTCGTGTCGGCCCATGGAGCCGCGAGTGGCGACTTCGCCACAGTGGATGAACAGAGCGCACAACACCGCGGCATCGCTCTGCGTGGCGTTGCCGACGTGCAATTCGAGGCACCAGAAATGGTACGGCTCGCGAGTAAGGCTCTGGCAATGACCATGGAAGGACGAATGCGTCCGGTAATCGCACGTGAGTATCCGCTGACCTCCGCAGCCGAAGCGCACAGTGCGATGGAAGCCCGCTCGATCCCAGGCAAGGCGCTGCTCATTCCTTGACCCCTTCGTCGACGTGCTACGAGGTGATCTCGGAGGGTGCGCAACGACGCACCCATGTGCTTCAATGCCGCTACCGAACAGTTGATCGAGGCCCCAACACCTGAGGCTCGCGGGACAACGAGGAGCGCGCATGAGACGACGGATCCCCGCACTGCTGGCGGCAACCGTCCTCGGCCTGGGACTGACGCCAGGGCCCGTCCACGCGGCGCCCCCGCGAGCGTCAGCGCGGGCGGGGCATCGTCGCCCCGCCGCAGCTCGACTTCGCGACCGCCCGCGCCGCCGCGGACCCGGAGACCCAGGCACGCATCGCCGCCATCGCCGCGCTGCTACCGGAAGACTGGCAGGCCATGCTCACCGACAAGCGGGAGAGGATGGGTCTGAAACCGTCCCTCGCGCAGGAGTTGGTTGCGGACGCGATCGACCCGTCGCTCTACGAGTGCCAGGACACCCAGTTCACCACGTACACCCAGGGCCTGCTCGAAGGCGTCGACCTCGACACCCTGCTGGTCCTGCTCATCTTTGGCGTCCTGGATTACGCGGCCTACGACGCGCTCATCTACGGCCAGCCCAACAACGAGGCGGACTACGGCCTGCCCGCCAGCCACAAGAGCACGTTGAAGCGGACCTTCAAGGACGCACAGCAGTTCTGGGACGTCGACCTGTTCGACGTCAAGCTCATGGCCATGCAGAACGACATGCTGCAGGACCCCGCGCGAGTGGCTCGCATGGTCTCCTTCATCTGGGGAGTGGACGAGGATCAGGCGGCAGGCGTCGCAGCCGAGATCATGGCCATCATCGACTCCGTCCCCGCGCTCGACGAAGGACGCAACCCGATCTTCACCCTGAACGCCTTCGCCTTCACCGCCGAGGGTGAGACCGACCCGCTGCTGCGTGACGTCCCGGACAAGGTCGTCTACGGCGAAGGCATGCTCGCCGCGATCGGCGCACTCGGTCTGGGAACAGCCGGCGCGCGCGCGATCCTCGCCCACGAGATGGCCCACCACGTCCAATTCGAGCAGGGCCTGCTCGACGGCCCGCTGACCGGCGCCGAGGCGACCCGCCGCACCGAACTGATGGCCGACGGCTTCGGCACCTACTTCGTCACCCACCAGCGCGGGCTCAACTTCAATGGCGTCCAGATCCACCAGGCGCAACAAACCTTCTACGAGGTCGGCGACTGCGCCTTCGACAACCCCAGCCACCACGGCACCCCGAACCAGCGCCTGCGGGCCTCGGTCTGGGGCGCCCAGATCGCCCAGCAGGCCACGGGCACCAGCCCATCCTGCCGTCGATGACTCTCTTCAACCGATTCGAGCGCAAGCTCCCGACGCTGATCAAGCCAGACGCGCGCCCGGAACCGGCCGGCCGCCTCTGACCGTCGTACCCCGGTGGGCCGTCGGAATCCGGACGGCCTACCGGGGTAGATCGCGCACCGATTAGCTTTCGCGCCGCGCCCGTCTGTACCTGTGAGATCGACTTACGGGAGGCTGGCATGATGCGGAAACTGACCTATGGCATGAATGTGACCCTGGACGGCTACATCGCCGCGCCCGGCGACGACCTCGGCTGGAGTGCGGGTGACGGGCCGGACTCGTCGTCGGGCGACGAGCTGTTCCAGTGGTGGTCCGACCGGGTGGCGGCGACAGGGCTGGCGCTGTATGGGCGCAAGCTGTGGGAGGCGATGAGTTCCCACTGGCCGACTGCCGACGAGCAGCCCGGCGCCACACCGGCGGAGATCGAGTTCGCCCGCCGCTGGCGGGAGATGCCGAAGGTAGTGTTCTCCTCGACGACCAGCACTGTCGACTGGAACACCCGCCTGGTCACCGGCGACGCGGTCGCCGAGATCACCCGGCTCAAGGCCGAGGACGGCGGCCCGATGGACATCGTCGGCGCCACACTTGCCGCAGCGGCCATGAGGGCCGGGCTGATCGACGAGTACGTGCTGGTCACATACCCGGTCCTGGTGGGCGGAGGCACGCCGTTCTTCACCGCGCTGGAAAACTGGGTGAACCTGGACCTCGTGGAGACGCGGGCTTTTCCCGGTGGCATCGTGCTGACCCGGTACGAGACGAGGTAACGGTGACGCCGGCCCTGGCTGGACTCGTCGACGATGACCTGTCTGATCACAGTGTCGGGGCAGGCCCAGCCATGGTTTGTCGGTGGCGTCGAATCCGGTGAGCTCGGCGATCCTCCCGTCGACGATGTGCAGGACCGCGATGGTGAACAGCCGGTACGCCGAATCGTCGGGGCGCGGCGGTACAGCGCGGCGGCAGGCATGCGGTTGACCGTGGTGGCGACACAGCGCCAGTCGTCGTAGCCGTGCTGGAAGAGCCCATTGGAGACCCAACCGTCCACCGCGTCCTTGGCCGTGAAGACCGAGGTGCCCGGCTCGGGAGGCATCGCGAAGCGCAGATCCTCGCGCAGCAGGGCCATCAGCCGGTCGAGGTCGTTGCGCTCATGGGCGTCGATATAGGACTTCACCACGGCGCGCTCGTCGTTCGACAGCTCGTGGGTGGCGGGGCTCCGCCAGTCGAGGCGGCGGTCGGGCAGCTGCTCGCGCATCGTCACGCGCGCCCGCTGCAGTGCACTGGTCACCGATGCGACGGTCAGATTGAGGGCGTCGGCTGCCTTCGACGCCGGCCAGCCCTGGACGTCGCGCAGGATCAACACCGCACGCTGTCGCGGTGGCAGGTGCTGGACGGCGACGATGAACGCCAGCTCGATCGTCTCCCGCGCCACCACCGATTCCTGCGGGTCCTCCGGGAGCATCCGGTCCGGGTAGGGCTGCAGGTAACGCACTTCCGAGCCCGCGTCCGGCAGCTCGGCAGTCACGGGTGTGCGGTCGTTGCGCTTCTCCAGGAAGTCGAGACAGGCGTTCGTCGCGATCCGGTACAGCCAGGTCCGCAGGGCCGCGTGACCCTTGAACGACTCTCGCTTGTTCCACGCTCGCAGGAACGTCTCCTGCGTCATGTCCTGGGCGTCCTCGTAGTTCGCGAGCATCCGGTAGCAGTGCACCTGCAGCTCACGCCGGTGACGCTCCGTGATTCGTGCGAACCGCGCCGTGTCGCCGAGCGGACCGCCGCGATGAACGTGGCCTCGTTGGCGCCCACCGGTCTGGCGTCGGTCATGGTCACTAATCCTTCCACTGGTGCTAGTTGGCTACCAGAACTGACGACGTGGCGGAGGATTTCTGATCGGTGAAGTACGGCGATGAGCCCGGACCCGTTAGCCCAGGTCAGCTGTCGTCCCGCAACAGGTGCTGCAGGTAGCGCTGCGGGTTGGCCAGGAATGATCGGGTCAGCAGCACCGGCTGTGCGTCGTCGTACTCGACGTGGTTGATGGTGCCGTCGGGTTCGATCTGCAGGATCCGGGCGTGTGGGGCGGCCAGCAGGATGGGGAGTGGGTGGCGATGACGAACTGTGCGCCGGCCTCCGTGAGGTCGTGGATGCGGGTGAGCAGCGCCAAACAGCCGTGTACGGACAGGGCTGCTTCCGGTTCGTCGAGCAGGTACAGGCCGTGGGGCTTGAACCGGTGGGTGGCCAGGTCGAGGAACGACTCGCCGTGGGATCGTTCGTGCAGGCTGGCGCCGCCATAGCCGTCGGCGACACCGAGGCGGTCGATCTCGGTAGCCACGTTGTAGAACGACTCGGCGCGCAGGAAGAAGCCGGTGCGTGGCTTCCTGGTGCCGCGTACCAGTCGTAGGTGTTCACCAAGAGACGATTCGGTGGCGCGGGTGCTGAATCGGAAGTTGGTGGATCCGCCCTCGGGGTTGAAACCGGCCGCTACCGCGATCGCCTCGATCAGGGTCGACTTGCCGGTGCCGTTGTCTCCGGCCAGGAACGTCACGGCGGGATGCAGCGTCAACCGGCCGGCTGCCCGTAGGCCGGCGAGGACGGGCAGAGTGAATGGATAACGGGACCGGTCCGTGTCGTCATCGGTCAGCTCCACCCAGCGCAGGAACCCGCCGCTGTCTCGATGCGAGTCCGACGCCTCGTCTCCACGGGCCATCAGGTAACCCCTTCGCGCCGCCGCTCTGTCTGCCATCTCGACCGTGTTCACCGGGCCGGAGGATGTCCGACGGTACGCCTGCCGACGCGGCTGCCGCGGTCACCGCCCGCAGGTGGGACCGCTTGCCGTGCCGCCGGGATGAGGATTACCACGCCCCTCGGCTTCATACCATCGCACCGGGGCACACAGAGGCATGACCTCCTGAATGTGTCCCGCCCCCGCCCGGAGCCGCCGAGCTGCGACGGTGGGTGCTTACCGGTGGCCGCGAGCTACGGACGTTCTTCCAACACGCCTCTTCGACCGCAAGATGATCACTGTCGTACTCGTCGCTCGTCGCTCGTCGCTCGTCCGCGACACATTCCTCAGCGGGTTCGCCCGGCTGTCCGTGCCCAACCGGCGATCGTCCGGGTGAGCTGGCACTTGGTGCCCGAGGTGCGGGTGGTGGAGGATAGGTGAATGCGTGTGTGGGACCGCAACAACGTGACGCTGGCCGGTCGGAAGGAAGGCCCTACCGTTGTGCTCGCGCACGGCTTCGGTTGTGATCAGCACATGTGGCGCCACGTCGTCAGAGAAATCGGACAGTGGGCCCAAGTGGTGTTATTTGATCACGTCGGATCCGGCAAGGCTGATCCGGCGGCCTGGGACGCCGACCGGTACGCCTGCCTGGATGGCTACGCCGATGACGTGCTCAACATCTGCCAGGACCTGAACCTCCGGCAGCCGATCTTCGTCGGGCACTCGGTCAGTTCGAGTATCGGCGTCCTCGCGGCGAACCGCGAACCGGACCGCTTTCCGCGCTTGTCCTGGTCACCCCTCGCCGTGCTACATCGACGACGGAGACTACCGGGGCGGCTTCACTCGCGAGGACATCGACGACCTGCTGGAGTCACTCGACAGCAACTACCTCGGCTGGTCGTCGAGCATGGCACCCTGATCATGGGCAACCCGGAGCGGCCCGAGCTGGGCGAAGAGCTGACGGCCAGTTTCTGCCGGACGGATCCGGCGATGGCGCAGGTGTTCGCCCGTGCGACGTTCCTTTCCGACAACCGTGCGGACCTCGCCGCGGTGAGCGTTCCGACCCTGATCCTGCAATGTGCTCAGGACGCCATCGCGCCGCCGAGGTCGGCGCGTTCGTGCACGCACAGATCGCCGGCAGTCAGCTCGTCACACTGAATGCGACCGGGCACTGCCCGCAGCTGAGCGCGCCGGAAGCCACAACCGCGGCGATCACGTCGTTTGTCAGAGCCGCCTACAGATGACCGCCACCGGGGCGTGATCCGCACGGCCGGGCCCCAGCGATGACGCAGACGCCCAACCGGGCGGGGTGGGGTTCCCCGCGTTGCTGGAAGACGACCTCGAAGACCTGTACGAGAACGCCTGCGGGAACCTGTCCACCCTCCTGGACGGCACCATCGCGAAGATCAACGAGACGCTGCTGGCCTGGCTCGGCTACCGACGCGAGGAACTCGTCGGCCGACGCCGCTTCAGCGATCTACTCACCGGTGGCGGCCGGATCTACCACGAAACCCACTTCGCGCCGATGCTGGCCATGCGGGCAAGATCGGCGGCGTCGCCCTCGACCTTCGCACGAAGGACGGCGTTCGCATGCCGGTCCTCGTCACCTCCACGGTCAAGGCTGGCAGTGACGGGCAACCTCAGCTCATCCGAACGGCCATCTTCGACGCCACGATGCGCCGCTCCTACGAACGAGAGCTCCTCAATGCCCGCAAAGCCGCGGAACGCGAGGACGAACGGCTACGACATCTCGTCGGCAAACTGCAGCGCAGCCTCCTCCCGGCCGTGCTGCAAACCCCGCCGGGACTCAACAGCGCCGCGTACTACCGGGCGGCCTCCACCGACGAAGTCGGCGGCGACTTCTACGACCTGTTTCCCCTCGATGCTGGCCGCTGGGGTTTCTTCCTCGGCGATGTCAGTGGCAAGGGCGTCGAAGCGGCAGCCGTCACCGCCCTGGCCCGCTATACGTTGCGGGCCGCGACCGTCTACAACCGGACCCCGCCGCCGCGCTGGCTAACCTCAACACCGTGCTCTGGCAGGAGTACCGCCAGGACGCCCGCTACTGCACCGTGGTGTCCGGCATTCTCACAGCCACGCCGGCCGTCGGCGGGTTCACCGCGGCCATCGCCAGCGGCGGGCACCCGAACCACTGGTGTTGAAAGCCGATGGCTCCGTCCACTACCACCGCACCAAGGGCCGCATCGTCGGAGCCTTCCGGAACTCCCGATACACCAACACCACCATCGTGGCGAACCCCGGCGACACATTGCTTCTCTACAGCGACGGACTCACCGAGGCCCGCCCGCCAACAGCGAGACAGCCGACGGCCGTTACGGAACCGCAGCCCTCGCCCGATTCGCCCACTCCCTCGCGCCCACCAACGCCACCGAGGTCGTCGCCGCGGTCACCGAGTTGCTCGGCACCTTCGGCACCGGGCTGACCGACGACACCGCCATCCTGGCCATCAGCGCCCCACCTGCCTGACCCAGGTGTCGAGTGGGACAGGTGGTGGCCAGATGTGGCCGTGACGTGATGACCCGACCTGACGGCGCGTCGTCGACGGCCCCAGTGCGTCGAGCAGCCCGATGCGGGGCTTTATCAGGTCGCACGCCATGAGTAGGAGCGGCGCTGGTCCGATGGCACGCCGATGAACGGCCGTCTGGTCGGAACCGCTCGACGACGTCCGCGCCTCGCGACATGCTCGAATCCCAACGCGAATCCGTGCCGCGCAACGACGGTGGCGAGCTCGACACCGCACTGCACGGGCCCCACGCTGCGGACACGTCGTTGGCTTGTTCCCCGGTGGCACCGCGCACCGGCTGCGGCCTCCTACAAATTCTCACATCGGTCATCGCGACAGTTCAAAGGACTGCGAACGTGCGAGCCCGATTTGCAGAAGTGCTTGTGCTTCTCGCCGTCCAGTTGGTCGAGGATCGCTTCCTTGACATCAACTCAGTGACGTTGTTCTATGTAAACATAGTCGAGCATCAACGAACGAATTCCAACATCACCCGCCTTCCGTCGGAGATGCCGACTTTGTACGCCCCTCACCGGCGTCCCTCAGTCTCGAAAGGCATCCCTATGCGTGATGGAAAGCGGCGATCCGCGTTGCTGGGCTCCGCCCTGACGCTCGTGCTGTCGGCGGCGGTGCTCTCTGCCGTCCCCGTGCCCGCCTCTGCCGCCACCACCTGGACGGTCAACGGCCCGTCCACCGCGTCGCCCGTCACGGCCCAGGTCGTCCTGAACGACAACGGCACGCTGTCATTCGCCGTTTCCCACCAGGGACGCACGGTGCTGTCCCCGTCCGCCATCGGCATCGAGACCGGTGCCGCCGACCTGACCCGGAACCTCACGTTCACGGGCCGCGCCGACCGCACGGTCACCGAGGCTTACGATGACGACCGGCAAGCAGCGCAGCCGGTCGACTGTCTATGCCGAGACGACGCTGTCGTTCGTCGGCGCTGGCGGAGCGAGACTGGACGTCGTGGTTCGCGCGTCGAACTCCGGTGCCGCCTACCGGTACGTGCTGCCCGGCAGCGGATCGGTCACGGTCCGCCGTGAGGCTTCGTCCTGGACCGTGCCGACGTCGTCGAACGCCTGGCTGTTGCCCTCCCACAGGAGGACCAGGGATATCCGGTGCAGACGACCGCGGGCGCTGCCGCCGCCGGCACCTTCCGAGTGCCCGCGCTGTTCGAAGCCGGTGGGGCCTTCGCGCTGGTCGCCGAGACCAACCTCGACGGTCGGTACGCGGCCGCGAGCCTCACGCACTCGTCCGGCTCCGGCACCTACGGCACCGTGCTGGACAGCTCGACAGTGACCACGAGCCTGCCGCTGTCGACGCCGTGGCGTACCGCTGCGGTCGGCACCCTCGCCACTGTCACGCAGTCGACGATCGTCGACGACCTCTCGGCGCCGTCGCGGGTGGCCAACCCGTCGTGGGTCCGGCCCGACACCGTCGCCTGGTCCTGGCTGACCGAACACTCCAGCCCGTCCAGCGAGAGCCGGCAGCGTCAGTACATCGACTTCGCCGCGCGTAACGGCTGGGGCTACGTGCTCATCGACGAAGGCTGGCAGGAGAGCTGGGCGCCCGGAGTGGTGGCCTACGCCCAGTCCAGGGGTGCAGGTCATCCTCTGGTTCAACTCGTCCAGCCTCTGGACCGCGGCGCAACGTGAGACGTGGCTGCCGCGGATCAAGAGCTGGGGCGTGGCCGGCATCAAGGTCGACTTCAGCTACGAGTTCACCCAGCCGACCCTGCAGTGGTACGACGCCATCCTGGCGCGTACCGCCGAGTTGCAGCTCATGGTCAACTTCCACGGCTCTGCCACCCACGTGGCATGCAGCGCACCTGGCCGCATGTCCTGACGGCCGAAGCGGTACACGGCGCGGAGCAGTACCTCCGTGCGTCGAAGAACACGATGCTGCCGTTCAACCGGAACGTCATCTCGAGCATGGACTACACCCCGTCGTGTTCAGCCCCTACAACAGGGACACCACGCCGGCACACGAACTCGCCACGTCGATCGTCTTCGAGTCCGGCTGGCAGCACCTCGGCGACAACCCCGAAAGCTACGAAGCCCGACCCGAGGCACTACACATCCTCAACCAGATCCCCACCACCTGGGACGAAACCCGGTTGCTCGGCGGCCGGCCCGGTCAGGATGCGTACTTCGCCCGCCGCAACGGCGGAAGGTGGTACCTCGGCGGCATCTCCGCCCAGTCCGCCAGGACCTACTCGACACCGCTGACCTTCTCGGGGCGGTCAGTGGCTGGTGGAGACCGTCCGCGACGGGTCCAACTCGGCGCTGGTCCGCGAGACCAGGGTCGTCACCAACACCGCCAGCCTGTCCGTGGCGATGCTGGAGCGCGGCGGCTTCGCCTCCGTCGTCTGCCCCTACACCACGGGCCTGACCACCTGCGGATCCGACACCGGCACGGTCCTGCGGGGCAGGCGTCCGGCGGTGCGTCGACGTGCCCTTCGACAGCCAGACCAACCGGACCCGTGTCGAACTCTTCGACTGCCACGGCGGTGCCAACCAGGCGTGGGCGGCGACGGCGTCGCGGGAGCTGAGGTGTACGGCACGAAGTGCCTGGAGGTGGACAGCGCGAGTACCGCCGACGGAGCAGGGTCACCATCTTCGACTGCAACGGCGGCGCCCATCAGCAGTGGAACGTCAACGCGGACGGCACCGTCGTCAGCGTCGCCAGCGGAAAGTGCCTGGACGCGACCGGTGCGGCCACGGCCAACGGAACCCTGCTGCAGATCTGGCCCTGCAACGGTGGCGGTAATCAGAGGTGGTCGCGGTCCTGACAGCCGGGGCCATCGCGGACGGCTCCACTTTCTTGGCAGGGCTTCTATACACCCCTGTGTATAGTTGCCCGGCATGACGATCGGGACGGCGTTTCTGGCCCTGCTGGAGGGGCGATCGCAGCACGGGTACGACCTCAAGCGCGCCTACGACCAGCATTTCGGGCATGACCGCCCGCTGCATTACGGGCAGGTCTACACGACTTCGCCAAGCTGCTGCGCAACGGTCTCGTCACGGTCGACGGGGTCGAGGGCGGAACGGACCGGACCGGAAGCGCTACTCGATCACCGAGGCCGGTGTCACCGACGTTCAGCGCTGGCTCAGCGAACCCGAGACACCCGATCAGTACCTGCAGAGCTCGCTCTACGCCAAGATCGTCGGAGCACTGCTGACCGGCCGTTCCGCCGCGGACGTGCTCGACGTGCAACGCGATGAGCACCTCGTGGCCATGCGGGAGCTGACCCACCGCAAACAGGCCGGTGACCTCGCCGACCGGATCATCTGCGATCGGGCGCTGTTCCACCTCGACGCCGATCTGCGCTGGCTCGAGCACACCGCGACGCTGCTCGACGAGTTGGCCGAGCAGGTGCGCCGGTGAGTGGGCTGGTGGTCGCCGTGGGACTGCAGAAGTCGTACGGGCAGACGGTTGCGCTGGCCGGAGCGGACCTGGCCGTTCACGCCGGGGAGATCATCTCGATCATGGGCCCGTCCGGGTCCGGCAAGTCGACGCTGCTGCACTGTGCCGCCGGGCTGACCATGCCGGACATGGGCCGGTCTCCTACGCCGGCCAAGACCTGGCGGAGATGACCGACGTCCGCCGTAGTGCTCTGCGCCGCCGCGAGTTCGGCTTCGTCTTTCAGTTCGGGCAGCTGGTACCGGAGTTGAACTCGGTGCAGAACGTGGCTTTGCCGCTGCGGCTGGACGGCGTCTCGCAGCGGATCGCGGAGCGCCGGGCCGCCGGCTGGATGGACCGGCTAGGCCTGGCCGACAAGGCGCGGGCCCGTCCCGGTGAGCTGTCCGGAGGGCAGCAACAGCGGGTTGCGGTGGCGCGCGCCCTGGTCACCGGCCCTAAAGTGGTCTTTGCCGACGAGCCGACCGGTGCGCTCGACTCGGTGTCCGGTGAGCGCGTGATGGAAACGCTGACGACCGCGGCCCGGGAGACTGGGGCGGCGGTCGTGCTGGTCACCCATGACACACGGGTTGCCGCGTACGCCGATCGTGGCATCGTGGTCCGAGACGGCCGCAGCATCGAACGGGCGGGCCGCCGGTGAATCGGATCGTCGCGGAGCTGCTGATCGGTGTGCGTCTGGCCTTCTCCGGTGGGCGCCGGGCCTGGATCCGGACCGTGATGGCCGCCGTGGGCGTGGCGATCGGCGCAGCGCTCCTACTGTTTGGTGCGTCGGTCCCGGTCATTATCCAGGCTGCGGAATCGCGGTCGGACGCCCGTAACGACCTGCCGGGTGCACTGCCGGACGTGCCCGTCGGGGACACACTCGTCGTCGCAGCCGTCGAGGGGCAATGGCGTGGTCACGAGATCCGGGGCCGGCTGATCTGGCCGGACTCCCCACGGGCCCCGCTGCCGCCGGGACTGGTCGCCGTCCCGCCGAGGGCGGATGTACGTCTCGCCCGCTCTGCGGAGCGCCTTGGCCGGCCCGGACGGCGACACGCTGCGCCGCCAGATGCCGTACGGAATCGCCGGGACGATCGAGCCGGCCGGTCTCTCGGACCGGGGAACTCGCCTACTACGCCGGTTTCGCAAGGTCGGGGAGCTGGTGGGGAAGGTGCCTGGCGGGTGGATCGGTTCGGTCTGCCGAGCCTGGAGGAGCCGTTGGGATCCGCTCTGTACGTGACCGTCGCCATCATGATCGCCACGCTGCTGCTTCCGATCGCGATCTTCATCGGCGCCGCGTTCCGATTCGGTGCGGAGACCCGTGACCGGCGGTTGGCCGCCATCCGCCTCATCGGCGCGGACAACCGCGCGGTGCTGCGGATCGCCCTCGGCGAGAGCCTCGTCCCGCGCTGTTAGGCCTGGCGGCCGGCACGGCGTGTTACTTCCTCATCCGCAGCCGGATCGCCGATCTCGGGATATTAGGCCTCAGCGCCTTCCCGGCCGATGTTCACCCGCGACCGATCCTGGCGGTCCTGGCCGTCACTGCGGTGCTCGGGTTGGCCGCTGGCATGACGCTGATGGGTTTCCGCGGAGTCGCGGTCGAACCTCTGGGCGTGTTCCGCCGCGCGGCGGTCTGGAGTGGCCGACTGTGGTGGCGGCTCATCCCTTGGCGGTGAGCCTGGCGCTGCTCTACCCGGTCGCTTTCGGCACCGGCAACCTTGACGAGGACCGGGCCGGTTTCGGCGTCGTCCTGCTGGTCGTGGCACTGATCCCGCTGCTGCCTTACCTGGTGCCGCTCGCCGCTCGCCTTCTTCCCGCCGGCCCGGTGGCCTGGCAGCTCGCCGCCCAGCAACTGCGGCGCAACCCGTCGGCGTCGACCAGGGCCGTCACCGGCATCGTCGTCGCCGTTACCGGGGCAATCGCCCTGCACGTTCTTCGCCGCGGCCGGCGTCCAGCGTGCCGTCCAGGACCATCCCGCCGACCCCTCCTACAGCCTTCTCCAGGGCGGCGTTCGGCTGGCACCCGCCGCCATGCGGGGCGCAGCGCGATGTTCGAGGAGATCGAGGGGTACGGGCGGGCACCATCGCCCAACACATGCTGTACGACACCACTGCCACCGCCACAGTCGGTTATCTCTACATCGGCGATTGCGCGGCTCTAGGCCGGATCGCCGCCCTCGATCGGTGCACGGACGGGGACGTCTTCATCTTCGGTGACGCGGGCCGGTCGGTCACCCTGCTTGAGGAGACGGAGTTCGGAACGGCCGCCGGCGCGCGGTGCCGCTCCCGCGCTCGGCCCGGTCCACCACCCTTGTCGGTTCCGCTGCTCAGAACGCCGGGCGCAGCGTGCTCATGACCCTCGTGCGGTACCCACCTTCCGATCCGAGGACCAGGAGTGGGCCGTGCAGACGAACATCTACACCGCTGACGGCGCACCGCCCGCCCTGGGTGGCCGGATTGCCGGCGTCGCGGCCGAGATCGACCCCTGGCGCTATTCACCGCGTTTGTGCCGCAGCACGACAAGTACGCCGAGTTCCGTGCCGCCCTCGACATCGGATCAACCGCGATCCTGCTGATGATGGGCATCGGCCTGCTGCTCGACGTGACGGCCCGGCTCCATGACCGGCGCCGGCTCCTCGGCGTGATCGCCGCGATCGGCGCACGCCGATCGACGGTGGTCTGGTCGTTACTGTTGCAGGCGATCGTGCCTCTGCTGGCCGGTCTCATCCTCGCCGTCGGCTGGGGCACCGCCCTCGGCGCAGCGCTGATGCGCATGTCGGAGGTGCCGATCAGATTCGGTGTCGCCGCGATCCTACCCCGGTCGCCGCCGGCTCCACCCTGGTCCTGATCACCACGATCGCGGTCCTGCTGCCGGCCGCCCGCCGCATCACCCGCACCGAGGAGCTGCGGTTCGAGTGACCCGATCCCGCTACCGGTAAAGCGGCCGCCGCCGAGCAATGGGCGCAGCAGTTCATGCACCGCAACGACGCGCGTGCCGAGCAGCGCGGCCGTAACGCCTCCGCCGCGTGAGGCCAGACGTCCCGAGGTTCGTCCTCGACGCGACCGCATGCGCCGGCGGCCCGCAGCTCGACACCGATGGCTACCGGTCGATGCGTGTGCTGCCACGAAGTCGCTGAGATCACCTCAGTGGCTCGGGCATGCTGCTGATCGTCACGGCTTGGCGCCATCCCGACATGGGCGATGCCAAATCCGAACATTCCGACTTGCCCTGTTTGATTGGATTGAAATCCGGGAAGTGCGGAGGACCTTCGATCAACGGTTCAGGTCGCCGCCAGGCGGCCTGAATCATCCGCAGGAGGTTCGGGCCATGTTCGACGGCTTTGACGAGTTCGATATCTCCACGTCGGGTTCGACGATCCATGGACGCCGCGGCGGCAGCGGGCCTCCGGTGCTTCTCCTGCACGGCATTCCCGAGACGCACCTCATGTGGCACCGGGTAGCGCCGCGCCTTGCCGAGAACTACACGGTGGTCGCCACGGACCTGCGCGGCTGGGGTGACAGCGGTAAACCAGGGAGCAGCGCCAACCACGAGCCGTACGGCATGCGAGCGGTCGCCCGCGACCAGGTCGAGGTGATGCGGAGCCTGGGCTACGAGAAGTTCCACCTCGTCGGGCATGACCGGGGTGCTCGGTGCGCCTACCGCCTCGCGCTCGACGAACCCGACGTCGTCACCCGGCTGGCCGTCATGGACGTCGTGCCCATCGGCGACGTCTACGACCGGGCCGACAAGACGTTCAGCCTCTCCTACTGGGTGTGGTCCTTCCTGGCGGCCCCGGAGCCGGTGCCCGAGCAGTTCATCGCGGCGGCGCCCGCGGTGCTCGTCGACTTCATGCTCGACACGTGGCCGAAGGTGAAGGACGCGTTTCCGGCCGAGGTGCGCGCCGCGTACGTCAAGCAGTTCAGTGACCCGCCACCGTTCACGCGATCTGCGAGGAGTTCCGCGCGGCCGCGTCACTGGACTACCAGCAGGACGAGGCGGACCGCGGAAACCGAAAGATCGCCTGCCCGGTGCTGTTCCTCTGGAGCCAACAGGGTCAGGTCGCGAAGCTCTACGACGACCCGCTCGCGATCTGGCGGGAGTGGGCCGACGACGTACGCGGCGAGCCGGTACCGGTCGGCCATTTCATTCCCGAGGAGGCACCCGAGGAGACCACACGGCAGCTCCTGGACTTCCTGAGGTAGCGCACCGGTAGGCGTCAACCGCATCGGCGAACTGGAGAGGACAACCAATGCCCATCACTCGTATCGCGATTCGCGAGGGCAAGTCCGACGCGTACAAGCAGGCACTGCTCGGTCAGATCTACAAGGCCATGCGCGAAACCGTCAAAATCAAGGACGGCGACCGCTTCATGGCCATCACCGAGCACGGCGAGAGCGCATTCGCCCACGGTGATTTCTCGGTATCCAGCGGTCGGCTGACCTGGTGCAGATCCAAATTTTCTGGACATCGGGCAAGGCCGCTGACGCCAAGCTGGCGATGTATCGCGCGATCGTCGAACGGCTCGGCCGCGACCCGGGGTGCGTCCCGAGGATGTGCTGATCTCGGTCGTCGAGACCGGCGCGGAGAACTGGTCTTTCGGGAACGGGGAAGCCCAACTCTTCAAGGGCAGTGAGCGGTTTCGGCAGCAGCGAGGCGCACCGAGCCCGCGATGCGTGGTGACGATCAGCCCGCCGAGCACCTCGGTACTCGCTATTCTGCACATTATGTACAAAACTCTCGGTCCACCAGATTCCACCGAGTTCGCCGGCAAGCGGGCGGTCGTCACCGGAGGTTCTCGCGGGATCGGCGCGGCCATCGTGCAGCGGCTGCTCGACGGGGCGCGACCGTTGTCACCACGGCGCGTAACGCCTCCAACGAAACGCCGAAGGCCGCCACCTTCATTCAGGGCGACATCGGCACCCTCGCGGGCGTGCAGGCATTCGCCGCGGCAGCGCTCGACGAACTCGGCGGCGTCGACATCGTGGTCAACAACGCGGCGGCCGCACGCGCCCACCTCGGGTGTCTCGTCCATCCCCGATGAGGAATGGATCGACGCCCTCGACCTCAACTATCTGTCCGCCGTTCGGGTCAACAACGCGCTGCTGCCGGCGCTGCTCGAAGCCGGGGCGGGCGGCGCGATCGTCAACATCTCGTCGGGAGCGGCGCTCACGCCGGCGCCGCCACTGGCTCACTACGGTGCCGCCAAGGCCGCCCTCAACACCTACAGCAAAGCGCTCGCGTCCGAGCTCGCGCCTGCCGGAATCCGCGTCGCCACGATCATCCCCGGCAACGTGCTCACCCGGGCGCCGACGCGATCCGCCAGAACTTCGCCGACGCGATGAACGTCGCGCTTGCCGCCACCACAGCGGGCATCCCCTGGGTCGTCCGGAGACCCGCGCGACATCGCCGAGGCCGTCGCCTACCTCGTATCGGACCGGGCTCAGTGGGTCACTGGAGTAAGCCTGACAGTCGACGGCGGTGAACTCCCCGTCATCTAGCGCCAGCTCCGATCAGCCGCGTGCACGGCTACCGTCCGTCCCAGCGGCGAACGGTCCTGGCCTGCGGTGGCGCGAGTTCGCAGGTCAGGACCGTTGCGGTTGGCGTCTGTCAGGCTGGCACGTGTCCGGCCGTCCAGCACGCCGAGTGACTGTGGCAGGCGACGTACGCCGCGAGCGCATCGTGCAGCGCGGCCAGTCGGGTGGCCGAAAGCCCGGCGGCGATGTTGTTGAGCTGGTGGGGTCGACGGTCCGGTTGTAGTACTCCCGTTCGCCGTTCGAGTACTCGACGTAGGTGTAGGTCGCGGTCCGCAGAGCCTCGTAGGTGACCGGGCTGCCGTTGCGCCGGTCCTGGGCGTCGGGGTCGTCGGCCGCCTGGTTGGGGCCGTGATGCTCGATCAGCGCCCCGGTACGCCAGTTCGGCGCCGGGTCGCCCTGGGCCAGGGAAGCAGGTTGCGCCCGTTGACGTGCGTGCCGACGTCCGCGGCGCCGATGCGTTGGAAGGTCGGAGCCAGGTCGATGTTCTGCACGATCTCGGCACGCTGCGATCCGGGGACGACGCCCGGCCCGGCGACGACGAGCGGGACCCGCACGTCGGTGTCGAAGGCGGTCTGCTTGCCACCGGTCAACCGGTACTCGCCCATGTGGAAGCCGTTGTCAGAGCTGAACACGACGTAGGTGTTGTCGGCGATGCCGCTGGTGGTGAGCTGGGCGCGCAGGTTGCCGATCAGGCGGTCGACGGCCTGTACAGACTGGGCGCGCTTGCGGAAGTTCGTGTCCAGGGTGCTTTTCTCCTGCGCGGTCAGCGGCCCGTTGCCGGCCAGCCAGGACGGCGGGTTGGTGGGCAGCCGGTCGTACGCCGCGGTGCGTGGGCGGTGAGTCCGGGGAAGTCGTCGAGGTCCTGGTTGGCCGGGGTGAACGGGCTGTGCGGGGCGAAGGTCGAGACCTCCAGCAGGAACGGCGTGTTGGCCGCCGCCGAGCGTTGGATGAAGTCCTTGCCCTTGCGGGACAGCACGTTGGTCAGATAGTCGGCCGGTTGGTTGCCGTAGTGGACGACGGTGTGGTTCTCGTTGAGGTCGTAGTTGTACCCGGAGTACCCGTTGCCGGCCACGTACCACTCCGACCAGCCGGGTGGGACGTACGGCAGCGACCCTCCCTGCGTGTCCGCCGGCAGGTAGCCGTTGAGGTACTTGCCGAGGAAGCCGGTCCGGTAGCCCTTGTCCTGCAGCGCGGTCGCGAAGGTCCGGTTCTCGTTGCCCCGGCCCTTGAAGACCGCGAACCCGCCGTCGGCTCCACCATTGGTGAACACGCCGGTGTCGTGTGGGAACTGGCCGGTCAGGATCGACGAGCGGGACGGGCAGCACAGCGAGTCGGTCACCGTGTAGTTGGTGAAGGTCGCTCCCTCGGCCTGTAGTTGCCGCACCTGCGGCAGGTACGGCACGAGGTTCCACGCGAGATCGTCGACGAGCACGAAGATGATGTTGGGGGCGGTGGCGGTGGGCGCCGGAGCCGGCTCCGCGCCACGTGCCGGTGTCCACGCGGCGAGCAGGGCGAGCCCGGCCACGAGGGTGGTGGCGAGAAGGCGCCGATGGGTGATAGCCATGCCGCCGAGTCTCATCGAAATTTGTCAGCATCTATTCAACAGGTGGTGATGATCCGATCAACACTCTGGTCGGCCGCACGGCCCGGCCCGCGAGGGAAGGCCCCGGCTCGCCCCCGACGAGCGATAGTTCGGAAGACGACGGATACTCGCCTGATGACCGCACCGGATCTCGATCCCGAACAGTATCCGCCCATCGACCCGCGTGAACCGGTGCCCGACGACCCGGGCGTCCTTCTGCCCGGTGCGGCGGACGAACTGCCCGAAGCCCCGGCCGAACCGATGCCGGACGACGGTGGCAACGCCGGCGGCGTGCGCGAGCCGGCATAGATCCGTCCGGGGCTGCGTCGTCGCGGATCACCGTCGGGGGCGTGTGCGCCGTACCGTTCGGGTCAGCGCGTACGTCACCACGATCACCACCACGGTCGGCGCGCCGACCGTCCACGCGATCCGGAACGTCCCGACGAACAGCATGCTCACGGCTACCGCCGCCATCGCGACCGCCGCCGCGGCACTGGTGTGCCAACCGCCGGGCAGCGACAGCGGCGACCGGCGCGCCTCGTCGGCGGTGCGCCCGCGGCGGAAGGCCACGTGGGTCGCGAAGATGAGCACCAGGTCGTGGCGGCGCCGAACAACGCGATGCCGAGCAGCTTCGCGAACGCGTCGTCGGGCGAGACGAGGGACACCGTCACCGCCAGGGCAGCCCGATGGCCGACGCGGCGACCGCGTTCACCGGCACGCCGTGACGGTTGACCCGTCTCGCCCAGGCCGGCGCCTGGCCGTCGACCGCGAGCGAGTGCAGCGTGCGCGTCGACACGTAGAAGACGGTGTTGAGGGCGGACAGCGCGGCGGTGAGCACCACGAAGTTCATCACCGCCGCGGCGGCCGGCAGCCCGGCCCACTCGAAGACCAGCACGAACGGGCTCGTGGTGAGTGCGCCGTCCGGCGGCCGGTCAACGGCTTGCGACACCGAGACGATGACAACCATGCTGAGCAGGTAGAACAGGCATACGCGCAGGATCGTCCCGCGAGCGGCGCGCGGCAGGTCGCGCCCGGATCGGCCGATTCGGCGGCGGTCAGCGCGAGCGCCTCGGTGCCGCCGAAGCTGAAGGTCGCCACGATCAGCGCGACCACGAGGCCGGTGAGTCCGTGCGGCAGGTAGGACGGCGCGTCGGTGACCGCCGACAGGCCGGTCGCCGGCCGGTCGGGTAGTCCGACGGTGAGGAGCACGGCGCCGAGGACGAGGAACACCACGATCGCGGCGACCTTGACGGACGAGAACCAGTACTCGACAGTGCCGAAGGCCGCACCGGAAACACGTTGACCGTGATGATCGCCGTGGCGGCGAGCGTGACCGGGATCCACAGCGGCACCTGCGGCCACCAGTACCGGACGTAGATTCCCACGGCGACGGTCTCGGTGCCGGCGCCGATCGCGACCACACCCCAGTACAGCCAGCGTTGGGTGAACCCCGCGAGGGGCCGAGGTAACGGTGCGCGAGCGCGCCGAACCCGTGCAGGTCGGGATGGGCGACCGCCATCTCGGTGGCGGCGTAGGTGAGGGCGATCGCGAGGAGCCCGCCGACGACGAAGGTGAGCAGCACTGTCGGTCCGGCCATGGAGACGGCGAGGCCGGAGCCGAGGAACAGCCCGGTGCCGATGACCCCGCCGATGGTGAGCATCCCGATCTGGCCCGACGTGAGGCCGCGACGCAGCGATGACCTGGCAACAAGAGGTGACATGACCATGCCACCATGCAAACAACCTGGTCGAGGCCGGACAACGAAGGAGAATACGCAGAACGTCAGGCAGGATCGGTGCCGTCGAGGACGGCCCGCGTCGCCCGGGCCTCGGTCTCGATCCGGCCGGACAGGCTGGCGGCGAGCGCCTCCAGGTCACGGGTCAGGTCGGCCGGACCGGTGCCGTCCAGCGTGGGCAGCATCGCCCGGGCCTCGTCCTCAAGTCGGCTGGGCAGGCTGCCGGCGAGCATCTCCAGGGCCCGGGTCAGGTCGACGCGGGCCTCGGCGGGCTGGCCGAGCGCGGCCCGAGCCTTGCCCCGCAGGACGAGCGCGAAGGCCACCACGTCGTCGTCCCGGTTCTCGATCAGCACCGGCAGTGCCCGCTCGACCGCGCGCAGCGACTCCGGTGGTGCCCGGCCTGGTCGAGGGAGGACGCCACGCCGTACAGCGCATTGGCCCGGGCGGTGAAGGCCGGGCGGGCGGCCACCGGACGGCTGTCGAGTTCGGTCAGGGCCCGCTCGAACTCGCCGACCGCCTCGTCGTGGCGGCCCAGGTAGTCCAACGCATAGCCGGCGCTCACCACATGATCCACGTACAGGGCGTGATCGCCGGTCCGGTCGGCCAGCTCTAACCCGGTGCGGTGGGCCCACAGCGCGTCGTCGAAGCGGCGGAGGTTCAGCCAGGCGGGGCCGGCCGAACTGAGCGCCCGGGCCTGCTCCTGGGCGTCGCCGATCGACTGTGCGAGGCGGTATGCCTCCATCGCCGCCTCCGCGGCCTCCTCGTACAGGGCCATCAGATACACAGCGGTCCAGGCGTAGAGGCTGGTGTGGAAGGCCTGCTGGCGCCGGTCGGGCAGCGCGTCGGCAGCGGCGCGGGCCAGCCGGCGCACCTCGTACCAGCCGCGCCAGCGAAGCGTCGACTCGGAGTACCAGCGGGTTGCCGCGGCGACGTCGGCGACGAGTTGGTGCCGGCCCTGGGCGGCGGCGGTGCGCAACGCCGGCAGCCAGTTGTCGGTTTCCGCCCGCAGCCAGGCGTCCGCCTCCTCCAGGGTGGCCAGGGCGCCAGGCCGGCCCAGCCGTCGGGCAACCTGCCGTAGCCGGGTTCGTACCACCGGCCGGCGACGACGACAGTGTCCAGCAGCCAGGTGGTCATCCGTTCGGCGGTCGCCTTCCGGGTGTCGGGCGGTTCCTCGGCGTGCAGCCGCTCGTCGGCATAGAGCCGGATCAGGTCGTGGAACCGGTACCGGTCGACGCCCTCCGTCTGCAGAAGCCCCACATCCACCAGATCTTCCAGGCGGTCCTCGGCGTCGGGCGGCGCGGCCTCGATGAGCGCCGCCGCGAGCGGCACCGCGAAGTCGGCGGCCGGAACGAGGGCGAGGCGGCGGAACAGCTGGGCGCTGGGGCGGGCAATTGCGCGTACGACAGCGCGAACGCCGTGGCCACTCCGGTATCGCCCGTGGACAGCGCAGCCAGCCGGCGGCCAGCATCGGCGAGCCGGTCGACCAGGTGCCGGACCGTCCAGTGCGGACGCGTGGAGAGACGGGTTCCGGCGATCCGCAGGGCCAACGGCAGGTGTCCGCACAGGTCGGTGACCCTGTCGACCTGCGGCGCCGTCTGCGGGTCGGCGGCCTGCCTGGCGATGGAACGGAGCAGGTCGGCGGACTCCTCCGGCGCGAGGGGCGGCAGAGCGATCCGCAGCACGCCTTCGAGGCCGCCGAGCGTGCGCCGGCTGGTCACCACGACGAGGCACCTGCCGCCCGCTGGTAGCAGCGGCCGGACCTGGGCCTCCGAACCGGCGTTGTCGAGGACCAGCAGGCAGCGCCGATCACGCAGGATCCCGCGTAGGTGGGCGGAGCGCTCGTCGTCGCTGTCGGCGACCTGGTTGAGCTGGACGCCGAGCGCGCGCAGCAGACGCAGCAGGGCGTCTCCGGCGGGGAGCGGCGTGGCGTCGACCCGCGCAGGTCGACGTACAGGCAGCCGTCGGGGAAGTCGTCGCGCAGGTCGTTCGCGGCCCGGACCACCAACGCGGTCTTGCCCAGTCCCGGCTGCCCGTGCACGACGAGGACCGGCGGCGGATCGTCGCTCTCGACGGCGTGCTTCGCGGTGTGCCGGACGATCTCGAGTTCGGCACACCGGCCGACGAAGTCCGTGACGCCGCGTGGTGGCTCGCAGCGCCGGGGACGGCCGGCGGCGCTCGGGAGCGGGCCTCCCTCGCCGCGGCCACGAGATCGGCCCGGCCGTCACCGTCGAGGCCCAACCCGTCGGTGAGAGCGGCGAGGGTACGGGTCTGCGGTGCGCGGCTGTGCCCGCGTTCCATGTCGGAGATGGCCGGGCGCTGACGCCGGACCGCTCGGCCAACTGCTCGATGGTCAGGCCGGCGGCCCGGCGCGATGCCCGTAGGCGATCGCCGAACGGGGACGTCTGGCCCGGCACCCCGTCATGATAGATCGGCGAGTGCCCGGTGGACGGGTACCGTGGCCGGGCGGCCTATCGAGTGATGTGCAGGTTCTCGGTGGGCAGGGTCTGGCAGGCCAGCCGCCAGCCGACGGCCAGTTCGTCGGCGGAGAACATGCCCCGGGTGTCGGTCTCGTAGTCGCCGGCGAGCACGCGTACCCGGCAGGTGCCGCAGGCGCCTCGCCGCACGACTGCGGCAGCGGGACGTCGGCGGCGTTGGCGGCGTCGAGGATCGACTGGCCCGGACGGCACGGGAAGGTCGGGTCGCTGCCGGTCATGGTGATGGTGAACTCGGTACGCCCGGTCGCCGCAGCGGCCAGCGCGATGGCGTGGGACCTCTCCCGACGGGTCTCCCGGCTCCGGCCGGACACGAACGCCTCGGTGCGCACGGACTCCCGTGGCACCCCGAGTTCCACCAGGTGACCGATCAGGTCCTGCATCATGCCGGCCGGTCCGCACAGGTGCGCCCGGCTACCCGGCCCGGCGTGGGGCCGCAGGGCGTCGACACCGATTCGTCCAGCCTGTGCGGTCACGAAGACGGCCACCTCCAGCCCGGGCAGTCGCTGCCGCAGGACCGCCATCTCGGGTCGGAAGAGCGCCTCGTCCTCGGTCCGGTAGCTGGCCAGCAGCACGATCCGCCCGGTGTGACCGGCGTCGGCGGCGTCGATCAGCACACTCATCAGCGGGTGATCCCGACGCCGCCGGCGATGAGCAGGAGGGTGCCGTCCGCGTCGCCCGGACTCCAGGTGAACTCGCCGTGCGGCCCGCTCACCCGCAACGCCTGCCCGACCTCCAGCTCGTCGTGCAGATAACCGGAGCCGAGCCCGTCGGGCTCCCGCTTGACGGTGATCTCGACGAACCGGCGCTCGGCCGGGCCGCTGCAGATCGAGTACGAGCGTTCGATCGACTCGGTGCCGACGGGCAGGTCGACCTTCACGTACTGGCCGGCGACGAAGGAGAACGGCAGAGTGCCGCCGTCCAACGGCTGGAAGCGGATCCGGCGAACGGTCGCGGTCATCGGTTCGATGCCGGTCACCCGGAGATATCCCTGCCAGGGTGTGGCCGGGTCGCGTCGGGTCACGCCGCCGGACCGGATGGCCCGCCACATGGTCCCGAGCTGGCGTGGCTTCAGGACGGCGTTCGCCGCCATCAGTCCGCCGGCCAGCGCTCCCACCACCCCGGACCCCAGGCGTCCTGCCCCGCGACGAAGAGGCCCTTGACGGGCGTACGGGGACCAGCCTGTGGTGACCGGAGCCGCTGCGGAGTCGCGGCGAGACCGTAGAAGGACCCCAGGGCGCTGTGTTGGTAGGTCTCGAACGACAGTGGCGTCGCGAGTTCGACGAACGCGATCGCGTCCCGGAAGCCGGGCCAGCGTTCCTCCAGGCGGGCGATCAGCCGGTCGGTCAGCTCCCGCTTGAGCCTGCGGTAGTCCTCCGGGCGCTCCGGTCCGGGGTCCCGCGCCACTGGTCGACCGTCTTCGGGTCGACGAGTTCGAGCACCTCCACAGTGTGGAACCGGGCGGCCGGGTTGTTGAGCGATGCGAACGAGACGTAGAGCGTCCCATCCCCGGGTGGACGGTGGAAGCCGGCGTGGGCGTCGAGGTCCGGCATGATCCAGTGGTTCTCGCCGCGCAGCCCGAAGGCGGCCGGGGAGCGGTCCATGCCGAGGAACAGCATGACCGCCGATGGTTCCTCCGGCAGGCCGGCCAACTCCTCGCCACGGCCGATCAGGGCGTACGTGTTGCGGACGCCGGCGGCCGACACGACCGTGTCTGTCCGGACGTGGTAGCGCGCCGGTGCCGGTGTCCTCGACGTCGACCCCGGTCACCCGGCCGCGCTCGACCACGACCCGGTCGACCAGTTGCCGGGGCGCAGCTCCACGTCGTACCGCGCGAGGATCTCCAGCACGATCCGGTTCAGCTCCTTCGGGCCGCCCACCGGATGTGCGGTGCCCGCCATGAAGAAGGTCAGCGGGACCGCTGCGTGGTAGCCGAACGCGCTGGTGGCCGGGGAGTGCCGTAGAGCCCCCACCGCGCCGCCATGATCGCGCGCAGGCGCGGGTCACGGAAGCTCCGCCGGACCTGCTCGGCCAACGACCGGTACGCCGACGGGAAGAGCCGCTCGACGACGGGGCGCCGAGCTTCCGTACACCGGCGGGGAACGACGCGACGACGTTGCGCGCGGCCAGCCCGGACATCGCGCGGCGGGTGGTCCGGAAGAAGTCGTCGACGGCTTCGGCCTCGGCCGGGAACCGTTCCACGAGACGGGCCCGGAACCGTTCCTTCGACGAGGGAACCGCGAAGTCGAACCCCGGAAGTGCAGGACGTCGTAGTCCTCCGGCAGCGGTGCGAGCTGGACCCGGCCGTCCGTCACGAAGTCGAGGAACGGCCCGGCGGTCGCGCTGACGTAGTGCAGCCCGGTGCCGAAGTGGAACCGCCCGGCCCGGGAGAATTCGTGCGTCATCCCGCCGAGCGTGTAGTGCTGTTCGAGGACGAGCACGCGCTTGCCGCCGAACTGGCGATCGCCCGGCCGCGGCGAGGCCGCCCATGCCCGATCCGATGACGACGACATCGGCTTCCCGTCGTGGCCCGCCATCATCCTGCCCCCAGCCGCTCGTCCTTGGAGGATCAGGTTGACCGGGCGCACTTGACGCCGACTGAACTATCCGTGGATCGTCGGGTGGTCGACCGGCGGCTCGGCGAGTTCGGCGAGGAATCGTTCGGCGCGTCGGGCGAAGAGCCGGGCCCCGCAGGCGGTGGAGGGCCCAGGCTCGTTCGGCTGCGGCGCGGACCACCGCGAGGGGTTCCCCGTGCCTGCGACAGGCGCGCCCGCAGCAGCAGGAGCAGCCCCTCGCCGTAGCGCTGGCCGTGCTCCCAGACGGCCTGGTCGGCCCGGTCGAGGGCGGCCTCGGCCCGGTCCGGGAGGCCGGCGGCCAGCCACATCTCCGCGATCAGACCATGGTGGTAGGCGATTCCCCACTGCGGCGGGTCGAGCAGGTTGGCGGCCAGCAGTGCCTCGGCTTCGGCGGCGGCGCCGGCTGGATCGTCACCGATGTGGGCCCGTGCCCAGCACCAGCTCTGCCGGATGTAGTGGTCGATCTGGGATTGCAGGCGGGCCAGCCCGGCGGAGACCCAGCGCTCGCCGGCGCGTCTGGCCAGGGCCGCGTCACCGGCCATCGACGCGATCATGGTGGTGTAGTAGACCCAGACCGCAGCCGCGTACGGATCGCCCGGGTGTCCCAGGTGTCGACGAAGGCCAGCGCCGACTCGACGTCACCGTGCAGTGCGGTCAGCACGGCCCGCCATCCGGGTCCCTCCCGGAATGCTGCCGTCCCGCCGCAACGGGTCTCCTCGTCCGGCACTGAGGGGTCGCCGTCTTCTCCGGCGAAACAGCGGTACGCCTCGCCGATGTCGCCGATGTCCCAGTGATACAGGCCCCAGGCCTGCCGCCCGTAGCGTCGGACACCCGGATCGGAGGACGTCCCGCCGTATTCGTGCATCCGGCGGGCCAACTGCCCACGACCGTTCTCCAGGCAGGTGTACGCGCCCATGAGGCGGATGAAGGCGAAGTCGGCGGCCTCCGCCTCCCGGGCGAGAGTGCGGCCAGATATTCGGCCCGCTCCAGCAGGTCGAAGGTCGAGGCATCGTAGCCGGACTGCCGTCTGACCACGATGGCGAGCAGCGTGAGGGCGGACAACTCCAGCTCCATGAGCCCTGCTGCCCGGGTGATCTGCACGGCGGCACGCAGCTGCCGACTGGCGGACTCGAACGCGAGCTTGACGCCGCGTGGCGCCCGGCGCGGATCAGCGCCTCCCGGTGCGAACAGGCTCGGCCAGGCCACCGGCCGCCCACAGGTGGAAGGCGAGGCGTTCGGCGACGGCCTCGTCCTGGGCGTGGGTCCGTTCGAGCGCGTCCGCGACGCGCAGATGCAGCCGGATGATCTGCTGTTTCGTCGTGGTCTCGGAGACCGACTCGCGCACCAGGTCGTGTGCGAAGCGCAGCGACGACGGGTTGTCCGGCCCGGGTTCGAGCAGGCCGAGGGCGTGCAGCGGCTCGAGGCGTTCGAGGCAGTTCGCGACGTCCACGCCGGCGGCGCGCGAGACAGCCGCAGGTCGACGTCACGGCCGATGAGCGCGGCGACGTGCAGCAGGTCGCGCGTGTGGTCGTCGAGGCCGGCCATCCGGTCGCGAACGACGTCGCGCACGGTGGACGGAACCCCGCCGGTGCGGGCGCGCCGTCTCGCGGAGCGCGCCGTCAGCGCTGAGCAGCCGGGACAGTTCCCGGACGAAGAACGGGTTGCCGGCGGTGCGGGCGTGGATGGCGCGGGCGACGGCGTCGTCGGGATCGTGGCCGGCCTCGCGGCGGATGAGGGCGGTCACGTCGGTCAGCCCGAGCGGACCGATCCGGAGCCTGTGGTGGCCGGGCAGCCGGCTGGCCGCGGCAAGCACCTGGGAGAGGGCCGAGCCGAGCACCGGCGCCCGGTCGCGAAGCGCACCGATGATCGCGGTGCCGTCGGGCAGCCGGCCGACCAGATGACTGAACAACCGCCGGGAGGCATCATCGGCCCACTGCAGGTCGTCGAGGATCAGGAGTGTCGGTCGTTGTGCCGAGGCGCTTCTGACGAGGGCGACAACCTGCTCGAAGAGCCGGAACCGGCGCTGCCGTCGGGAACCGCCGGACGGCGTCGCTGCCCGGCCCGAGCAGGTTGCCGAGTTCGCTGGCGAGCCACTTCTCCCGCTCCAGCGCGGGCAGACTGTCGACGATGGCGCCCAGCGCCTGCTCCCACGGCCACATCGACGGTGTTCCGTCGCCCTCCAGGCAGCGACCCCAGATCACCAGCGCGCCGTGCTGGTCCGCCATCGTCGCGGCCTCTTCCAGCAGGCGGGTCTTGCCGACGCCCGGCTCACCCTCGAGGATGCCGATGGCCGTGCCCCGGCGACGGCGCTCCGCACGGTGCGTCGCAGCACGGCGAGTTCCTCGATCCGGCCGACCAGACCGGCCCCGGTGGGCACCCGGACCTCGTCCACCGTGTCCACCGACGGCGGCGACACCGATGGCTGGGCCAGAACCCGCCGGTGTGCGTCCTCCAGTGCCGGACCGGGGTCGACGCCCAGTTCGTCGGCGAGGCGATCACGGATCGCACGGAAGACCGCCAGTGCCTCCGCCTGGCGACCGGCGGCGCCGAGGGCACTCACCAGGCCGGCGTGCACGGGTTCGTGGAACGGTGCCATCGATGTGGCCAGTCGCAGGGCGCGAAGCACCCGCTCCGGTCGGCCCAGCGACACCGCCTGCTCGGTCGCAGCTGAGCAGGCGTCGTAGAACTCGTCGTCGAGCACGGCGAAGGCGGCCGCCGCGCTCGTCCCGCCGGCGATGCCGCCACCTGCCGGGCCCTGCCACAGGCCGAGCGCATCGACGTAGTGGTCGAGCGCCGCCTCGTGGTGCTGCCGCGCCGCGGCGGCCGTGGCCGCACCGACGAGTCTCCGGAAGGCGACGAGATCCAGCGCGCCGGGGCGGCGACGAAGAGGTAGGAGTTGCCGCGACGGTGCAGGAACGAGCCGGCGCCCCGGGCCTGAAGGTCCGGTTCGAGGATCCGTCGTAACGCGCCGACGTACTTCTGGATCACGTTGAGGGCACTGGCGGGGACGTCATCGCCCCAGATCAGGTCGATCAGCTCGCTCGTGCTGATCGGCCTGCCGACGCGGGCCAGGAGCAGCGCGAGGAGGTATGCCTGTTGGCGGGGCCGGCGTCCAGCTCGACGTCGTCGCGCCAGATCCGGAGCGGGCCGAGGATCTGCAGGGACACCGAGGACCGACCAACCGGCGGATCTTCGTCGCCGGGTGGGTCGGGAGGACTGGCACGGCCACGCTTATCGACCCCGAACCGACATCACACGATCGTCGCTTGCGCCCACCTGCACCGCGTACGTGGACCAGTCGATGCTACCGGGTCTGCGAGTCGGCCCTGTTACGTCGAGGGCGGGACGGCCGGCGGCGTCTCCGGAGGGAGATCCGCCGGCCGTCGTCACGGATGCAGTCCGGGTCACCAGTACGGCGTGAACTTCTTCATGGCCACCTCCTCGACGTCGTCGACCTGAGTCGGAGTCAACCGTCGGCGAGTTGACAGGCACTGAACGCGGCGCTCGTCGGGTCGGAAGTGAATCTGCAGTGGTCGATGAAAGCGTCCGGGGCGTCGGGTCGGGCCGGGACCGGAGGGACGCCACCATGAAGCCGCTGCTGCGGGACCGGGAGTTCCGTGCCGTCACGGTGACCGAGCTGCTGTCGGTGCTCGGTGACCAGCTCGCCCGGGTGGCGTTGGCCCTGCTGGTCTTCGGACAGACTGGGTCGGCCGGGCTCAGCGGGCTCACGTACGGGCTCACCTACCTGCCCACCGTGGCGGGCGGAGTCCTGCCTCGTCGACGGCCGATCGCCGGCCTCGCCGCGAGGTCCTGGTGGTCATCGACGGGATCCGGGCGGTGGTCGTCCTCACCATGGCGATTCCCGGTGCTCCGCTGCCGCTGCTGTGCGGGCTGGTGGCGACGTCGGCGTTGCTGAGCGGCCCCTACCAGGCCGCCCGCCTCGCGCTGCTGCGCGACATCCTGCCGCCCGAGCGGTACGGCGCCGGATGGCCGTGCGGCAGTCGGTGAACCAGGGCGCGACGCTGGCCGGGTTCGCCTCCGGCGGTTTCCTGTCCACCGCCTTCACACCGGTCATCTGCCTGCTCGTCGACGGCCTCACGTTCTCCGTGTCGGCGATCGTCATCCTGCTGTTCGTCAGGCGTCGTCCCGCCGCGGCGGCAGCCGGTGAGCCGACGACGATCACCTCGACGCTCGGCCTCGTCTGGCGGTCGTCGGCCCGCCGTGCGATCTTCCTGATGACCCTCTCGGCCCTGTTCCTCATCGCCCCGGAGGCACTGGCCGTGGCGCTCGCCGCCGAGGTGGGCCTCAGCCCCGGTGGGTCGGCCTGTTCATGGCCTCGGCCGGACTGTTCGCCGTGGCGGCCCTGGGCCTCTTCGCCAGGTACGCCGTCGCGGCGCACCACCCACGGGCGTTCCCGGTGGCATGCGTGGCGCCCGGCCTGCCACTGCTGGCCGTCATCGCGCTGGACGACCCGTACCTGATCATGCTGGTCTTCGGTCTCAGCGGCGCGGCGTGGGCGGTGCTCATCGTCATCTCGGTGTCCACGTTCGCGGAGCTGCTCCCCGCCAACCAGCGCGCCGGGGCTGGGCCTGGCGGCGTCCACGAACCTCACCGCACACGGACTCGGCGCAGCCCTCGCCGGGCTGGTCGCCGATGCGATCGACGTCGCGGCGGCGATCAGCCTGCTCGGGCTTGCGAGCGTCCTCTTCGCCGCCCTGCCCATCGCCCTCTGGCGTCGCGCGGATCGGGACGTTTCTCCGGCATTCGACGTGCGGCCCCGGCCCGAGGGCGTGCGCGACTTGACGGCCAGTTGATGCCCCGCGATCGGCGCGTTCAGTCGCTGTCCAAACCCCGCCCCTAGCGTCGATCCCGACCGCACCCGAGGATCAGGAAGAGGTACGCCATGGTGAGTGGACACAGCCGACCGACGGTCGTGCTCGTACACGGTGCGTTTGCGGACAGCAGTGGCTTCGACGGGGTCATCCGGCGGCTGCTGGCCGGCGGATACCCGGTGGTCGCGGCGCCGAATCCGCTGCGCGGCGTCGCCTCCGACGCGGCCGGGGTCAGGGCGCTGCTGGACCGCATCGAGGGGCCGATCGTGCTGGTCGGCCACTCCTACGGGGTGCCGTCATCTCCACGGCCGCGGCCGGCAGTGAGCACGTGCGGGCGCTGGTCTATCTGGCGGCGTTCGTGCCGGACACCGGTGAGGCGGTCGAGGAGCTGGTCGGCAAGTTCCCGGCAGCACGGTGAACGAGTCGCTGAAGGTGGTGCCCCTGACGGACGGGCACGTCGACCTGTACATCGACCCGGCGGTCTACCACGACCACTTCGCGGCCGACATCCCCGCCGAGGACGCGGCGGTGTACGCGATCGCGCAGCGTCCGGCAGCCGCGGCGGCGTTCGGCGAGCCGGCGGCCGGGCCGCAGGCGTGGCACACGATCCCGTCCTACACGCTGGTCAGCGGCGCCGACCTGATCATCCCGCCGGAGACGCAGGAGTTCATGGCCGAGCGGGCCGGGGCCACCGTCCGGGTGGCCGACGGCGCTTCGCACCTGGTCTTCGTCTCGCACCCGGAGACCACTGTGGCCCTCATCGATCAGGCGGCCCGCGAGACCGCGAGCTGACGGTTTCGCTCCGCCAACGCACGGGCCTGGGACAGCCGCTCGACGAGCTGTCCCAGGCCTGCCGTCGTCGAGAGGGCACCGTCAGTCCTGGGCCAGCACGGTGTGCACGGAGGAGACCGCGCTGGCGCCGTCGCCGACGGCCGTGGCCACCCGCTTCGTCGAGCCCGAGCGGAGGTCGCCGACGGCGAAGACCCGGGCGCACTGGTCTGGAACGGCAGGGGAGTGCCGGACGTGCCCGCCGGCAGCCGGCCGTCGGTGAGGACGAAGCCCGCACTGTCCTTCGCCACCCCGGCCAGCCAACCCGAGACAGGGTCGCCGCCGATGAAGCAGAACACGGCGCGGCAGTCGAGTCGCCTTCGGCGCTCATCGGACGTCTCGGTGACGATCGACGTGAGGTCCTGGTCGCCGGCCAGCTCGCAGATCCTGCTGCCAGTGTGGACCCGGATTCGAGAGTGCGCCCGGATCCGGTCGGTCAGATAGGACGACATCCGCGTCTCGAGGTCGACGCCGCGCACGACCAGATCCACCGTCGCCCGTGCGCGGCGAGGACAGTGCGGCCTGACCGGCCGAGTTGGCACCGCCGACGACCGTCACCGGCTGGTCCTCGTAGCCACGGACGTCCAGCTCGGTGGCCGCGTACCGCACGCAGCCGGAGCTCTCGAACCGGTCCCACTGCGGGATGTCCGGGCGTCGGTAGTGTGCCCCGGTGGCGGCGATCACCGCCGGGCCGGTACGCGTGCGCCGTCCGCCAGCAGGACGACCGGCCGTCGGTCGTCGGCGAGGTCGAGGCCGACCACCGCGCAGGGCGAGTGGATCCGTACGCCGAACTTGAGCGCCTGGACCATCGCCAGTCGCGTGAGGTTCTCGCCGCTGATCCCGTGTGGGAAGCCCAGATAGTTCTCGATGCGGGCGCTCTTGGCGGCCTGTCCGCCGAGCCCGGTGCGGTCCAGCAGCACGGTGGCGAGGCCCTCGGACGCTCCGTACACGGCGGCGGCCAGTCCTGCCGGGCCGCCCCACCACGACGAGGTCGACCGGACGGCCATCCGCCCGATAGGTGAGGCCGAGTAGTTCGGCGAGCGCGCCGGGGTCGCGCGCCGCAGCACCGCGCCGTTGACCACCGCCGCCGGAAGGTCGTCCGCGTCGAGCCCGGCCAGTGCCGTCAGCGAACGCCCGGGGTGCGAGGCCGCGTCGAGCCAGGTGTGCGGCAGGAGCAGCTGGGTCACGTACGTGCGGAGAAGCCGCGTCTCGGCGGCGTCCGATCGGCCGACGAGTTGCAGGGCGTGGCCGGCGGCCGACCGGATGACCTCACGTCGTTCCCGGAACGCCTCGATGATGATGTCGGCGATGTCGACCTGCTCGGCCAGGGCACGGCGCAGCATCGTCGCCCCGACCCGACGACGGTCCCGGCGGACACCACCCGAGCGGTCAGGTAGACGTGTTGGCCGGTCAACAGGCTGAGTTCGCCGAGGAAGTCGCCGGGGCCGGTCCGGTAGATCCGGCGCTCCGGCTCGATCATCGTGGCGTCCCGGACGATGTCGACGCTCGCCGTCCGGAGGAGGAAGAAGTCGTACGAGTCGTCGCCGGTGGCGTACAGATCCCGGCCCGCCTCGACGTGTTCGACGTCGCCGTACTCGGCGAGGCGGCGGAACTGCTCGTCGTCGAGGGCCGCGCGCGGCCCACCGTCGTCGTTCACGGGTCCTCCGTCACGCCGGTTCCGAGTGGATCCGCTGGGTGCCCGTCGGGCCGGTTGGCCCGCGGGCGGGACGGACCGGGTGACCGCCGGGCCACCGTCGCGAGGTACAGGAGCAGACCGATGGAGGTGAGGGCGAAACCGGCCCAGGCGGTGGACAGGGTTCCCCAGCCGGCGGCGAGGGTCGCCGCGCCGCCGATCGCGCCGAACGAGTTGGCCAGGTTGAGCGCGGCCAGGTTGAGCGCCCCATCAGGGTCGGGGCGTCCGGGGCGAAGCTGGTCAGCCGCACCTGGATGGCGGGGATCGCGTACATCATGGTCGCGCCGACGCCGAACAGACACGGCAGCAGCACCACCAGGTCGCTGCCGGCCAGCCCGATCAGCACCAGGAGGATCAGCACGCCGCCGTAGCCTCCGATCAACCCGCGATCTGCGTGCCGGTCGGCGATGCGACCACCGAGATGGTTGCCAACCGCCATCCCGAGGCCGAAGACGGCGAGCGCCAGCGGGATGAGCGAGGCGTCCCGCAGCGCCGCGTCGGTGACGAACGGGCCGATGAACGTGTAGACGGCGAAGATGCTGGAGATGCCGAGCGCCGCGACGGTGACCATCAGCCAGACATCGCCCCGACGCAGCGCCCGCAGCTCGTTCGCGACCGGGTTGCCGTGCAACTCCTCGGTGCGCGGCAGCCAGGCGACCAGGGCGGCGCCGGCGAGCAGGCCGACGCCGACCACCGCCCAGTACATGACCCGCCAGCCCGTCTGCTGACCGACGAAGGTGCCCAGCGGGGACCCGGCGATGGTGGCGATGGTGAGCCCACCCATCACCGTGGCGAACGCCCTACCGCCCCGGCCCGGGCCATACACGTAGGCGGCGACGACCGCCCCGGCGCCGAAGAACGCGCCCTGCACGCTGCCGGTGACGAACCGGAAGACGACGAGCAGCCCGATGTTGGGCGCCAGCGCGGAGAGCCCGTTGCCGACCAGGAACAGCAGGACCAGGCCGAGAAGCAGGGTACGCCGGTTGGCCCGGGCGGCGAGCAGGATGATCACCGGAGAGCCGATCACCACCCGAAGGCGTACGCGGTGACCGCGTACGTGGCGACCGGGATCGACACCCCAGATCCGCGGCGAACAACTGGATGATGCCGTTGCTGCCGAATTCGCCGGTCCCGATCGCGAAGGTGCCCAGCGCCAGTGCGAACAGGGTCAGCCTCGGATGTCCGATGGGAGACCTCGCCGAGGTGCCCCGACTCTCCTCGGCCGTGCACTGGGCACGGTATGCCTGCTTGTACACCGTCTCGTCCCCTTGCGAGCCGGTCAGCGTCCGGCGCGCATGATGAGGTCGAGCCGCCGCGGGCTGGGAGACCATCGCGACGTGTGAGGCGGCCACCTCCCGCACGTGCGCGCCGGCCCGCCGCGCCATGAAACGCTGCGCCGCGGCGGGCAGCACCTGGTCGTTGCGGGCGACGAGGTACCAGGACGGAATGGTCCTCCACGCGGGGACGCCGGACGGCTCTCCGAGCGTCCGCACGTCAGCCGGCCGCTGACCGGCCCACATCAGCTCGGCGGTCGGCCTCGGCACATCGCCCGCGAACACGTCCCGGAAGACCTGCTTCTGATGTAGGCGTCGACGAGGCCCTCCCCGTACGGACGGAAGTCCAACGCGGCCTCGTCGAGCCTGCTTCCCGGGTGCCCGGTCTGCAGGCCCAGCAGCGTCTCACCCTGGTCGGGTGCGAATGCGGCCAGGTAGACCAGCGCCTTGACGTTCGGGTTGCCGGTCGCGGCGTTCGTGACGACGATCCCTCCGTAGGAGTGGGCGGCCAGGACGATCGGACCGCCGAGCGTGGCGAGCACGCTGGCCAGGTAGGCGGCGTCGGTCGACACGCCGCGCAGCGGGTTCGCCGGAGCGAGGACCGGATAGCCCGCGCGAATGAGTCGGGTGGCGACGTCGGACCACCCGGAGGCGTCCGCGAACGCGCCGTGGACGAGGACCACCGTGGGCTTGGCCCCGGCGTCGGGTCGGGGTGCGCCTGCGCGGCGGACGCCCCGATCAGTGCGGCTCCGGTGGCCGCGACGGATCCGGCCAGCAACGTTCGGCGAGTCGTCATCATGTGTAGGACCCCTTCAGTATTGACCATCGGTCATGATCGTCGGCAGCGTATGGGCGGGGACTTGACGCGCACTGAACCAACTGCGGAATTGCGCCGACAGGGCAGGCCCGAGCAGTTCCGTCACCATAAAGTCGACAGTTCTAGCGTGCCGATGTGAATTCGACGAAGAGTGAAGCCGCCCGCCGGTGGGGCCTGTGGATCCACATTTTCTGCTACGTGTCGGCGAACCTGCTCCAGGTCGTGCTCTGGCGGTTGTTCACCCCGGACCACTTCTTCTGGCCGCTGTGGTCGATTCTGGCCTGGGGCGTCGGGCTGGTGTTCCACATCTGGACGGTCAGTTCACCGGGCGGTGTGAAGCCGAGGCATTGAGCAATGTCCTTCTTCCTGGAGTTCGTCCGCCATCCCTGACCGTGGGTGCGATCGCACCGAGCGGCCCGGCGTTGGCCAGGGTGGTGACGGCGGCGGTGCCCCGCCCGGTTCCCCGGTCGTGGTGGAGCTCGGGCCCGGCACCGGCGCCTTCACCACCGCCATCCAGCAACGCCTCGCGGGCGGGCCGGCACATCGCCGTCGAGGTCAATCCGCGTTTCGCACGGCGACTGGCCGCGCTGCACCCGGCGGTCGACGTGGTGCACGGGAGCGCCACCGACCTCGGCGCGGTGCTCGCCCAGCGTGGGCTCCACCAGGCCGATGTCGTGGTCAGCGGCCTTCCTGGGCGGCGTTCGCCGAGAACCATCAGCGTGACGTGCTGTCCTCGGTGGTCGCCGCCCTGCCGCCGCACGGCGTGTTCACCACGTTCGCGTACGTGCACACCCGCTGGGCCGCACCCTCCCGGCGGCTGCTCAGATCCGTACGGTCGCTCTTCGACGAGGTGGTCGTCAGCCGGACGGAGTGGGTGAACCTCCCGCCCGCGCTGGTGTACTACTGCCGTCGTCCCTGGGCGGAGCCGTCGATCCTGACCGAGGCATTGCCGCCACGCGGTGAGTCGGGCAGGTCGCTGACCGAGGTGTGAGACGTGTTGGCGAAACGCACCCGTTGGCCCGCCGGCTTCGACCACGTGGCCGCCAACGTCACCGTCACGGAAGATCCCGGCCCCGAGCCCTCGCCGCTGTTACAACCGCCGGGGATCACGACGAAGGCCCCATCGCTGCGATCGATCGGCGCGGCGGACGGGATCGCAGGCATCCACGTCGATGATCCTCTCGGCTAGGCTGCGGCCCTACCGACGAGCGCATCGGAGACACAGCGATGGCCGATCAGCAGGCAAGCGCGCCGCGTTCCGAAGGCGGCCGGGCCACTTTCTCCCGCATGTACGACTACCTCCTCGGAGGGTGCAGAACTGTGAGGCCGACCGTGAGGCCGCCCGGCAGCTCTTGCAGGCTTTCCCGGCCGCCGCCGACACGGCCCGGTCAAACCGCCTGTTCCTGGCGCGTGCCGTGCGCACACTGGCCGAGGCCGGCATCCAACAGTTTCTCGATCTCGGCTCCGGCATTCCCACGCAGGGCAACGTGCACGAGATCGCTCAGGCGATCGACCCGGCGATCCGGGTGCTCTACGTCGACATCGACCCGGTGGCGGTCGTCGCCTCCAACCAGATCCTCGCGGGTAACCCCACGTGCCGCGCGATCGAGGCGGACCTCACCCGACCTGGAATGATCCTCGACGCGATCACGAGTGGACACCTCGCGGCCGTGATCGACCTGGACCAGCCCACCGCACTGCTGTACTGCTCCGTCCTGCAACTCGTTCCACAAGACGTGATCGACGGCGTCGTCGCGCCGATCCGCGACCGTCTCGTGCCCGGCAGCGCCTTGGTCGTCTCCCACCCAGGCACAGCTGTAACCGACGGCTACGACACGTCGAGCGTATCGGCGGTAGCCGAGGTGTACCGCGCCAAGGCCGCTGCCGAAATCGTCATGCGGTCAGATGCTCAGCTGACCGCGCTCTTCGACGGCTTTGTCCTTATCGAGCCGGGACTCGTGTCACTCAACGAATGGCGACCTGAACTCGGCGAGCCGGACCCCTACGTCGCCAAGTCCATGCCGTCGCCAATGCGCGGGCAGTAGCGATCCGACCGGCTTGATCAGGGCACCGCTGTTTCGCCCGGAGGGCACGGCCCGCGTCGGCCGTGCCCTCCGGGACACCGATTACGGCGTGAGCACGCCCGCGATCAACGCGCGATGGTCGGAGGCGTCGTTGCACATCGGGAAGAGGTCGAAACTCTTGCGGACGGAGCCCCGAACCATGATGTAGTCGAATTTGATGGTCGGCTTCTTGTTGCAGTTCTCTGGGTCGTTGCTGACTGTCAGGTACGAGTTCGGGTGCATGTTGCGGAAGCCGGCGGCGGCGAACTGCGGCATCGGAGTGTCTGTCGGACGCAGGTTGAAGTCACCCATCACGATCGAGTTCGGCCACTGGCTGGCCAGCTGGATCAGTACGGGGACCTGGCACCACGCGCGTCCCTCGGTGGCCATGTGGGTGTTGAACACCCGCACGTCGACGCCGCCCAGGGTCACCGTCACCGACTGGGCCGCCCGCTCCTCCGGGTCCTGCCCGCAACCCGCCTCCGCATGCGGGTAAGGATGGTTGAGCCAGTTCCGGGGCTGCGCCGAGGACTTGATCATGAAGGCCTGGCCGTACGGGCCGATGCAGGAGGCGGCGAAGTTCTGGGCCACGCCGAACCGGGACTCCCAGGAGACGCCGGTGACCTCCTCCGTTCGCCTCAATGTCCAACACCTGGTGTTTGCACACCTCCTGCAGACCGACCACATCGGCGAGCAGCATGTTGATGTGTTCCGCCCACCTGTCGGCGCCGGCGTCTCATCGCGCCACCGGCGATGTTCCAGGTCATCACGGTGGTCTCGGCCGCCGCGACGGCGGACTGGGTTCTGGGGATGTCGCCTGCCCGGCCTGGACGGAGGGTGTCGGGCCGAGCGCCGTTACCCCGGCGACGAGGGCGACAAGGGCCGCCACCCAACGGACTGAGCGCGATCGTTTCATGGAGAGTCCTTCCTCGAACCGCTCGTGCCGTGGCACGAGCCGCGAGCGAAGCCGCACTGCCGCCCGGGCGCAGATTCCGCCGGGAACGACGTGGCAGCGGTACCAGCAGGATGGGACTGCCGAGGCGCACGTCGAAGCTATCGAGCGCGGGGTGCGGTGACACGGTTCGAGCCCGTACGGAACAGATCGGAACAGATTCGAACAAGCCCTGCCGAGCCTGCGGCGCCGGCCATGGCCGGATGGTCACATCGGGCTGATTCAATGAACGGATGATGAAGGCTCACCGGCGGGTGATGGATATGTCCGTTGGCAAGGCGCTGAGGACCAACGTGCTCCAGGTGCTCGCGGTGTGCATAGTGTTCGCGCCGTGCCTCGCGGTGTGGGGTGGGCTGGTGTACTGGCACGACAACAGCACGGATCCCACGCCGGGGCTGACCTACCAGTCCGGTGACCGACCCCGCGAGCACAATCGCCCGATCTGCGTCCAGCAGGGCGTCGCCCACTGCCCGCCCCGGCAGATGATGTGGACGGTTCCCGGAGGTGGCTCGGTCACCACCCGGTTCACGCTCGACGATGCCGAGGACACTCGGGTGACCGGGTCCCTGGAGCTGAAGGGCGGCTGCTCGCCGGTGGTCGATTGGACGATCACCGCACAGGCCGGACGATCGCCGAGGACACCACGCGGGTCAGGCTGATCGACGAGCAGTTCCTCGGCGAGGCTCGGTTGCTGCCGGCGGACCAGACCGTGACCTTCACCGCGCGGCGCACCGATCGCGGCTCCTGCGAGGCGGTCCTGGTCTGGAACGACGCCGGTACGACGACTGACTAGTGGCGGTGGCTGGGCGCAACGATTCGCCTGCTTGGTCTGGCTCGGGCGTAGCGTTCGGAGAACACTCACGAGCGTCTGTTCAGGATCTGGAGGATCACGTGCGCGTCATGGGAGTCATAGCCGACCTTCGAGTGGCTGACATTGAGGCAGCGAAGAGCTTCTACGCCGACTACCTCGGGCTCAGCAGGGAGGAGTTCAACCTGGGTTGGTAGCCCGCTACACCTCTCCCGACAGCGGGCGAACGTCCAACTCGTGACGCGCGACGCATCCGCACCCGAAGACCCGGTCATCTCCGTCCGGGTGGATGACGTGGAAGGTGCTTATGCAGATGCTCAGAAACTCGGCTACGAGATCGTGCATCCACTGACAACAGAGCCATGGGTGTGCGCCGGTTCTTCGTCCGGGCGCCGGACGGCAACGTGATCAACATCGTGCACCATCGGGGCTGAACCAGCGGTGCGGCACACGGATCGGTGGCGGTCAGTCGCGGACTACGGGCCGGGTGCATTTCACGTACCTGATTCCGGCGAGCGGTGCGGCCGGGTCGATGGCATCATGCCCTGGATCAAGGATGTTCATCGATCGAGGGGCGATGGTGCACGGAGCAGACAGGTCGGCGATTCGACGGCGTACGCGACAGTTCACCGCCGGCGTGGTCGGCGCGATGGCCGTCCTGGCCGCCGTTCCGGCACCCGCCTGGGCGGCCACGTGGTCTCCGATCCAGGTCGTGTCGGAGGCCGGTTGGAGTGGGCAGGACCAGCCCTTCGTCGCGGTCGACCGGCAGGGTGACTCGCTGCTCGCCTGGGCTGGCTGTGACAGCAACGCGAGCGGCTGCTACGACCAGGTGAAGGCGCAGACCGCGTCGGTCGACGGCGTGCTGGGGCCGATCCAGACGCTCTCGCCGCTCGGCGCGTCGGCGTCCTGGCCCAAGATCGCGTCCGACGATGACGGCGACTCCGCGGTGGTGTGGGTTCAGGACGGTCTCGTGGCCGGTCGCCGGGTGTCCGCCACCGGGGAACTGGGCCCGCTGCGCACGATCGCGACGTGGAGCGCGATCAGTCCGGCCGTCGCGGTGGACCCCTCGGGTCTGGCGCTGGTCACCTGGACGGAGAGCCGCGACGGCGCGTACACGACGAAGGCCCGTTACTTCGGCGCGGACAGCTCGCTGGGCCCGGAGCTGACCCTGGGCGTGGGTGGGGACCAGCCGGTCGTGGCCGTCGACCGTGCCGGAACAGCCCTCGTCGCGTGGGCGGAGAACTACGAGCGGGTCGTTGCGCGTCGGGTCCGCCCGGAGGGTCTCCGCCCTGCGCGCCATCGCCGGGCGGCCACCGACGTCAGGTACGCCAGCGTCTCAGTCACCCTGGACCGGGACGGGGATGCGGTGATCAGCTACCGGTGGTCGAACGCGGGCGCGCCGCCTCGCCTCCGCGTGCGGCACTACAGCCACACCGACACGTTGGGCAGCGTCATCAGCGTGTCGCCGGCCGCCCACGAGCTGAGCCTCTTCGACGAACTCGCCGGCGACCTCGACGGTGACGCGGTGCTGACCTGGGGTCGCTGGACCTCCGACGGCACGCAGGTCTTCGCCCGCACGATCTCCAGGACCGGCGCCCTCGGCACGGTCACCAGACTCGGTGCCGGCGATTGGCCGAAGGTCACCCTGGACGACGACGGCGACGGCCTCATCACCTGGCAGGCGCCCACCCCGGACTTCTCGACCAGCCGGGTGTACGCAAGGACGATCGGGCAGGACGGCGCGTTCGGGGCGGCCGAGATCCTCGCCCCGACGGCGCTTCGCGCAGCCGGCGTCCAGCCCGACGGGCCGCTTCTCGGTGATCTGGCAGAAGGGGTCCTACCCGAGCGACATCCGGGCGCGCTTCGGTGGGCAGGCGGGCTGACTCCGCACCTTCCGAGGAACAGCACAGACGGAAAACGCCCTGGCAGGGATCATCCCGCCAGGGCGTTCCGCAAGGGCGGAGCCGAGGGACGGAGCACGCCGCCCAGCCGCCCTGCCGTACGGGCTGTGCCAGCTCGGCGGCGTGTGGGATTTGTGCCCCGCGGTGGGCTCAGGCCGCTGACGCGGCCGTCCGCCGCCGAATCGGTGCGCGCCGCCACCACGTCAGGCATCGCCACGCCCATTCGGTCGGCCCGTACCGGAACGACCGGAGCCACAACACACTCCACGTCGCCTGGACGACGATGATGCCGACGGTCGGACCGATGATCTGGGGCAGGTCCGCGGTGCTGCTGATGCCGAGCCGGGGACCGGCCACGAGGAACAACACGGTCGCGGTGAGGTAGTCCCGCTCGGCCCCACCCGGACGGCGCGGTCTGGCCCGCCGCCGCGCGGCCGGTGTGACGGTCTCATCTGGCCCCACCAGGCGGCTTATTTCCCGACTACCGAGTGTCACCGCGGCATGGGTAGCGAGCACGCGGATCGCGGCATGAGAGTGCGCTTTGGGTCAGTCCTGTGGGCGCCGATCGCGTACCTTGCAGGCATGCCAGTGGCATCCGCCGACGCGCTGCAAGCTGCGGTCGCTACCCGCCAAATCGCCGCCTCGCAACGATTGCGTTCTCCTAACGCTGGTCGCCGTAGGGCTGGTCGGCGGCTTCGGGGCGGCCAAGCTTGCCGACGATCCGCACACCGCCAAGCCGGAGCTGCTCGTTGGGACGGTCACCTGGTCGAACGACCAGACCAGGTCCATCGCCTTTGAGGAAGACGGGCCTTACGGGGCCTCTCGATGGCGACACGATCTACTCAGTAATCGCCGAAAGCTGGCAGGACGTGAGCGGGCTGCACAACGACGGTACCTATCCAACCTGCCTGGCCGGCGAGAAGGACGACCCCGTCTCAGAGGACCGGCACCGGGTCGAGCTTGAGGTCCTACACCGAGACACGGGCGGTCAGCCACAGCACATCGTCGTCCACGTCCACTGCCTCGATTGATGGCATGAGCCCGGGCCTGCGCTTCTGGCTCTACCTCGGCCACGAGACCGGCACAGAGTGATCGTTAGGTGACACGCACTCAATTCGGCAGAAGCGGGCAGATGACCGAGGTGGCGCTCGGCGTCTATCAACTACCCTGAGTGATCGGGCGTCGTCTGCACCTGTCCGAGGCCACCGTCAAGGGCTACGTCTCGCGGCTGTTGGTCAAGCTCGGCTGCAACAACCGCACCGAAGCCGCCCTGCTGGCCCACGAAGCTGGCCTCAGCACACGACTCTGAAGCCGCCCGAGGGACATCTCGTGACGTCGGCCCTTGCTCCCAAGGGTCAGTCCTCGTCATCCTTCTTCTTGTCGCGGTTCATGGCGAGGTCGAGCGCGAGGACGCTGCCGATGATGAGCAGCGGGTCGACGCCGGCGGTGACCTGCACGGCATAGGTGTCCCGGATCGTCAGCCACCGCTTGGAGACCACGGCCAGCTCGGTGCCGTCACGCTCGATCACGTACTCGTGGTCGAGCAGGTTGCCCTTCATCTCCAGGTCGTCGGGCCCCGGCACGTCGATGGTGAACTTGTCGCGGAACGGCGTGAGGAGGTTCTTGCGGACCTCGGCGGCCTTCTCGCCGCCGATCCGAATTTCGTAGGTGGGACGCAGCGCCACCAGGTGCCGGTGCAGCGTGGCGACCTCGTGGCCGGAGGCGTCCTCGATGACGACCTTGTTGCGGACGCTGAACACCTTGCCGTCGACGTGGAAGACCTTGGTGCCGTGCTCGTCGAGCACGTCGAAGTCGTCGCCGATCGAGAAGAACCGCTCCCTGATGACAAACATTCTTCGATTCTCCCTCACCGCGCACGAAAGGGCCCGGCGGCCGTGTCGGACCGGCGACCGACGCCGACCGATCAGCTAGATCGTGCCGGCGGCGGTGTGGTGGTCGGACGCCTGGTGTCGACGTTGCCGGTCATGGCGTTGAGGATGGCGGGTAGTTCGGCCACGGTCTGAGCGGGCAGGCCGGTCACGGTTTCCTCGGCCAGAGCGTGCCACAGCTGCTTGACCTGGTCGACGAGCGCCTTGCCGCTCTCGGTGAGTTCGACGATGCTGGCGCGCTTGTCGAACGGGGCGGGTTCGCGGCGAATGTGGCCGGAGGCTTCGAGCTTGCGGGTCATGAGCGTGACGCTGGGCGGCTCGCAGCCGAGTGCCTCGCTGAGCTGGGCCTGGATTCTCGGGCCGGTCCGGTCGAGTTCGAGCAGGAGTGCCTCTTGGCCGGGGTGCAGTCCGAGTGGGGCCAGCAACGTGGCGGCCCTGGCCCGGTGGCGCAGGCTCAGCAGGCGGATGGCCTGGTTGAGGGCATCGGCGTACGCAAGGTCCACGGGCTCTCCTTGACAGGTTAGTTATCCGCATAACATTATGCGGATAACTAATTCTAGCAGCACCGAGGAGCCGGACATGACCGTGAGAGTCTCCGTCGTCTACTACAGCGCGACAGGCAGTGTGCACGCGCTCGCGCAGGCCGTCGCCGAGGGGCCGCCTCGGCCGGGGCCGTCGTGCGGCTGCGGCGGGTGGCCGAGCTGGCGCCCGACAGCGCGGTCGACCAGAACTCACAGTGGCGGCGGCACGCCGACGCGACCGCCTCGATTGCCCAGGCCTCACTTGAGGACCTGGCGTGGGCCGACGCCTACGCGTTCGGGACGCCGAGCCGTTTCGGCGCGCCGGCCGCGCAGCTCAAGCAGTTCATCGACCAGGCCGGCGGGCTGTGGCAGGAGGAAGCTGGCCAACAAGCCGGTGACGGCTTTCACCTCGGCGTTCAACCGGCACGGCGGCAGCGAGGCCACGATCCTGTCGCTGAGCAACGTCTTCTACCACTGGGGTCGCTGATCGTCCCGCCCGGATTCACCGATCCGGTCGTGTCCGCCGCGGGCGGCAACCCGTACGGCACGTCGCATGTGACCAGCCCGAATGGAGCCGGCCCGATGCCACGGCGCTGGAAGCGGCCAGGTACCAGGGGCTTCGGCTGGCCAAGATCACGCTCCAGCTGCAGCGGGGCCACGTCGTCGCCGATGCGGCAGTGGGCAGCGGCGACAGCCAAGGCCTGGTCCCCGCGTGAGTGGCGGGTTGGAAGGAGGCAGGTCATGACACGTGCCAGCACCGCAACTCGGCGGGCCAGGCTGCGGACCGGATCCTCATGGATGGTCCTGGCGCTGGCGTGTGCCTGCCAGTTCATGGTGATTCTGGACGTCTCCATCGTCAACGTCGCGCTGCCCTCGGTCCAGCGGGATCTCGGCTTCACCGCCACCGGGCTGGCCTGGGTGGTGAATGGCTATGTGCTCACCCTCGCTGGCTTCATGCTGCTGGGCGGCCGCGCCGTTGACCTGGTCGGCCCGCGTCGGATGCTGGTCGCCGGGCTGTTGCTGTTCTCCGCCTCGAGTCTGGTGGGCGGCCTGGCGACCGCTCCGGAGATCCTGGTGGCAGCCCGCGCCGCACAGGGCGTGGGAGCCGCAATGCTGGCCCCGGCGACTTTGACCGTGATCAACACGTACTTCACCGAGCCGCGGACGCGGGCCGGGCGTTCGGTGCGTGGTCCGCCTCCGGTGGTGTGGGCGGGATGGCCGGTGCGCTCGCCGGCGGCGCCATCACCACCGGCCTGTCCTGGCGGTGGGTCTTCCTCATCAACGTACCGATCGGCGCCGTGCTGATCGCACTGGCCATGATGTCCCTGGTCGGTACGCGAGCCAGCCGGCGGGGATCGCTCGACCTCGTTGGCGCGGTCACGGGAACGGCAGGGCTGGCCGCCTTGATCTACGGGGTCATGCAGAGCGCCGACCATGGCTGGACGTCCGTGCGGGTTCTCGGGCCAGCCGTGACGGGCCTGCTCCTGCTCGTCGTCTTCACCGTGGTGGAGGCGCGTTTCGCCGCCCAGCCGATGGTGCCCCTGCGGCTGTTCACGATCCGGGCTGTGGCCGTCAGCAACGGCATGCTGCTGCTGTTCGGCGGGATCGCCATCGCGATGTGGTATTTCACCTCGCTGTTCATGCAGAACGCACTCGGCTACAGCGCACTCGAAGCCGGGCTCGGGCAGACACCCGCGGCGGTGGCGTTCGTGGTGATCGCGCGAATCGCCGCCAGTCTGCTGCCCCGAACCGGTGTACGCCCACTGGTGCTGGCCGGCAGCACCTGCTTTTGGCCGGCTTCGGCTGGCTCGCCCAGGCGCACACCGACAGCGACTACGTCACCGATGTGCTCGGCCCCACGCTGGTCATCGCCGTCGGCATCGGCCTGACCTTTCCCACCCTCATGGCCGCAGCCACCGCCGACGTGCCCGAAGGCGACGCGGGCATCGTCGGCGGCCTGGCCAACACCGCCAGCCAGATCGGCGGCTCGGTAGCCCTGGCCGTACTAGCCACCGTCGCCAGCGCCAGGGGCGGAGCGGGTGCTGCCCACGCCGGCTCTCCTGTCGCCCTCGCCGCCGGCTACGACCTGGTCTTCCTCCTGGCAGCCGGGATCGGCCTGGCCATCGGGATGGTCAGCCTGCTACTACCGCAACACCGGCGCGGCTGACCGACGTCCGCTCAGGCCGAGGCGGGAATTCTCGGTAGCCGGATGCCGTGGGGCTGGGAGGCTGGCCGCCATGGTGGCTCCGATCGACATTCCGGACAGCAAACTCCTTTCGGCGGCGCTGGAGCATGCGCGCGCGAGCCTTCGACGAGTCCCCGACGACGGTGGGGCTGCCGGCGGCCGGTCTCGACTGGACGTGCCGGGAGACGATGGCGCACATCCTGGACGACCTGGGCGCCTATGCGATGCAGCTGTCCGGGACACATGGCCATGCGGGCTACACGCCGCTGATGGAGTTTTCACTGACCCCGGGCGACCCCGTGCATGTTCTGGCCGGAGGAAGGAGGTGGCACCCGAGCGGTGCTTGACTGCCTCGACGCTGTCGGAGGCCTTCTTGTCGCGGTGGTCGCCAGCGTGCCCGCCGACCGCACCGGCTGGCATCCGTACGGCAACCCCGATCGTTCGGCTCTGGCGGCGATGGGGATCGTCGAACTGGTCCTCCACACCCGCGACATCCTGGGCGCGCACCAGATCGACTACCAGGCGCCAGCGCAGATCGTGGCACCGTGCCTCGATCGCATCTTCGCCCACGCCCTACGTTGTGACGACCCCTGGCACGACCTGCTGGCCGCCACTGGCCGTACCCGGAAAGCCAGGGCACGCCTGGCGCTGGGACTCCACCGCCAGGAGCGTGCTCTGATCCACCTGACGGCAGCGCTTGGCTGGCCCGCCGGGTCGATGTGCTGTTGAGCGGTATACCTCAGAGGCATATTCATACCTCTGAGGTATACCGCTCACTACGCATCCGCCCCGACGGAGGTGACCGCGCCGCCCCGATTGTCGGCACCGAAAGATTTCCGATCTTGTCCCCATCCACCCTCAGGTCGGCCTCGAATGCCTCATGACAGCAGCAATCGAGTTCAGACATCTGAGGAGTCCGTATGAAGCGGCACCTGTTTGCCACGGTCGGCGCCATCGCTGTGCTGGCCCTGTCGCCTGCGGCGGCACTCGACACCAGGACACCGCCAGCGGTGCGAGCGACGCGCCGAGCATGTCGGCCAGCGCGCCGATGACGTCGATGTCGCCGTCGATGACGTCGGGCCAGTTCGGCTCCGGGTGCGCGGCGGTACCGACCGACGCGTCCAACCCGGAAGTTTCGAGGCGATGGCGAAGGTTCCGGTGGCCACCGCCGCGTCCGGTAACCCGCTGTTGTCGACGCTGGTGACCGCGGTGAAGAAGGCCAACCTGGTGGATTCGCTCAACGGTGCGCAGGGCGTGACGGTGTTCGCGCCGACCAACGACGCGTTCGCCAAGATTCCGAAGGCCGACCTGGACAAGGTCCTGGCCGACGACGCCATGCTGAAGAAGATCCTCACCTACCACGTGGTGTCGACCCAGTTGACCCCGGACACCTGGTCGGGACCCACAAGACGATGCAGGGCGACGACGTCACGGTGACCGGTAGTGGGACGTCGTTCACCGTCAACGGCACCTCGATGGTGGTCTGCGGCAACGTCTCGACGGCCAACGCCACCGTGTACATCGTCGACGCCGTTCTGATGCCCAAGAGCTGATGGCGTCCACCGACATCGAGCCCCGGCCGGCGACCCGCCGGCCGGGCCCTCCGGAGGACCGCCGCTGTCCGTGGCCTCGTCGTCGGTGTGCTGAGCGCCGGTGTCGCCCTCGGCGTGGCGCACCTCGTGGCGGCCCTGGTCGATCCGGCCGCCGATCCGGTGCTGGCGGTCGGCAGCGTAGCGATCGATCTGGCACCGCAACCGGTCAAGGCGTTCGCCATCCGTACCTTCGGCGTCAACGACAAGATCGCCCTCCTCGCCGGCGTCTACGCCCTGCTGGCCCTGGCCGCGGTCCTGCTCGGCGCGGCGGCGCTACGACGACGCCGCTACGGTCTGGTGGGCCTCGCCGCGTTCGCCGCCGTCGGTGTTGCCGCCGTTGTGTCCCGCCCGACCGCGACGCCGGTGGACGTCCTCCCGGTGCTGGCGGGCGTGGGCATCGGGATGGCCGCGATGCTGGTGCTGGTGTCCGCCGCCCGGACGGTCGTGGTCGCTGGTCCGGGTCGGCCCCGGCTTCTCAACCGCCGTCAGTTCCTGGCCACGGCGGCGGGGACAGCGCTCACCGCCGGCGCCACGGCAACCATCGGCCAGGCTGTCGGTCGCCGCAGCGCGGTAGGCGCCCGTTCCCGCGCCGCCGTTCGCCTACCGCCGCCAGCGCGACCCGCGCCGCCACTACCCGCCGGTGTGTCCGCCGGCGTGGACGGGTCTCGGCGTTCGTCACCCCAACCGGGACTTCTACCGGGTCGACACCGCCCTCACCGTTCCGCAGGTGGACGTGCGAACGTGGCGGCTGACCCTGGACGGCGCGGTCGACCGGCCGCGCACGTGGACGTTCGACGACCTGCTCGCCCGTGGCCTGGTGGAACGCGACATCACCCTCAACTGTGTTTCCAACGAGGTCGGCGGCCCCTACATCGGCACCGCCCGCTGGACCGGGTTCCGCTGGCCCCGCTGCTGCGCGAGGCGGGCATCCGCGCCGGGCAGAACCAGCTGGTCAGCCGTTCCGTGGAGGGCATGACCATCGGCACCCGCTCGAGGCGATCCTCGACGGCCGCGACGCGCTCCTGGCCGTGGCCATGAACGGCGAACCCTGCCCTGGAACACGGCTTCCCCGTCCGCATGCTCGTCCCCGGCCTCTACGGCTACGTCGGCGCCTGCAAATGGGTCACCTCCATGCAGGTGACCACGTTCGACGCGTTCGATCCCTACTGGGTGCAACGCGGGTGGGCCGCCGACGCACCCGTCAAGACCGCATCCCGCATCGACACCCCGAAACCCTTCGCCCAACGGCGCGCCGGACCCGTGCTGGTCGCCGGTGTCGCCTGGGCGCAACGTCGCGGAATCGCCGCCGTCGAGGTGCAGGTCGACGACGGACCGTGGCGGCAGGCCCGCCTCGCCGACGGCCCGTCACCGGACCTGTGGCGGCAGTGGGTCTACCGCTGGGATGCCGACCCCGGCAGCCACACCCTGCGCGTACGGGCCACCGATGCCACCGGCGTCACCCAGACCGACCAACGGGCCGCGCCCTTCCCCGACGGCGCGACCGGCTGGCACAGCACCACAGTCACCATCACCTGACCTGGTGCCGGTCCGTTCGGCGGCGGCCCGACGTGCCGCCGTCCGAGCCGCAAAAGAATCCGGGCGGGACCAATCCGGTGGACGGGAGGCGACGAATCCCTCACGACAGCACCCGAGCATCAACGCCGTACCCCGGCGGAGACGGAGATTTGTTGTGAGATTGTCCCGAGCCCTGCTCGCCGTGCCAGCGGCCGCGCTGGTCCTCGCGTTTCCGGCGTCGCGCACGCCGACGAGAGCGTGCAGGTTCAGTTGCAGGATCTCAACGAGACCGGCGCGACCGGCACCGCCACGTTGACCGCGACGAGCGGCGGTGACCTGAAGGTCATGATCCGGTCGAAGGGCATGACGCCGAACTCGCCGCACGCCCAGCACGTGCACGGCGCGGCCAACGGCATGGACTTCCACTGCCCGGACAAGTCCGCCGACGCGAACGGCAACGGCTTCGTCAGCACCGAAGAGGGCCTCAAGATGTACGGCGACATCTTCATCTCGTTGACCACCACCGGAGACACGACCAAGGCCAGCGGCCTGGCGGTGGACCGGATGCCGAAGGCCGACGCCAAGGGCAACCTCAGCTACGAGCGCACCATCCCGGCCGCCGAGCTACCCAAGGGCACGATCGAGCACCTGAAGGACCTGCACCTCGTGCAGCACGGCATCGACGCCAACAAGAACGGCACGTACGACATGGAGGCGCTCGGGGAGTCGACGTTCGCCAAGTCCGTCGGCGTCAACGGCATCCCCGCCGAGGCCACCGACCCCGCGACGTGCGGCATGGTCAGCGGCGCCGCCGCCGGGTCCGTACCCGCAGGGGTGTCGCCACCGGTGACGGCAGCACCTCCGACGGATCGCCGATGATGATGTACGCCGTGGGCGGCCTCGCGCTGCTCGGCGCGGCCGGTGCGGTCGTCGCGCGTCGCCGGCTCGCCGGCGAGCGCTGAGCCGGAGGCGATCGTGATGGACACCGGCGACGCACCAGTGCCGGCCGGCCGTCGCCGGGGCGCCACGCGCTCCTGGCGACGGCCGGCATCCTCACCGTGACGGCGGCCCTGACGGTCGGTGTCGCGGTCGCCAACCGGGGCGGCGACCCACCCGCCCCGACGCGTCCGCTGCGGCACCAGCCGTCGACGCGTCGCCTGTCCCGGCGACCCGGCCGGGAGAGTTGACCTCGGGACCGCTGATGGTCGGCTCGCCGCCGACACGGGTGTCGATCCCGTCGCTGAAGGCCACCGCCGCGATCGTCGCCCTCGGCCTGCAGGCCGACGGTGCGATGCAGGTGCCGGACAGCGCCACCGAGGTCGGCTGGTTCACCAAGGCGCCGACGCCCGGCGTCTCGGCCCGGCCGTGCTGGCCGGGCACGTCAACTGGAAGGGCCGGCGCGGGACGTTCTTCGACCTGGGCAAACTGCCGGTCGGGGCCGGGATCACCGTCGACCGTCAGGACGGCAGTACCGCGATGTTCACCGTCAGCAAGGTCGAGCAGTATCCGAAGGACCGCTTTCCCAGCGGCGAGGTGTACGGGCGACCGACCACGCGGCGCTGCGCCTGATCACCTGCGGTGGCGAGTTCGACGACACGACCCAGCACTACCGCGACAATGTCATCGTCTACGCGCGCCTCGCCCACGCTCATCCCGCCTAGGCACGAGTACACGGCGGCACACCCGACCGCCGCCAGCACAGGAGAGGACATGCCGAGAATGAGCGGTGACCCGGAACAGGCGCGGCGGTTGCGATCGGTGCCGCCGGACACCGCGACCCCACCGAATGCCGACGAGCTGTTGCCGCGGGTGGCGCGGGTGACGAGGCGGCGTTCGCCACGCTGTACGACGCCATGGTGAGCAGGGTCCTCGGCTGACCCGGCGGGTCGTCCGGGATCCGGCGCAGGCGGAGGAGGTGACGCAGGAGGTGATGGTCGAGGTGTGGCGCACCGCCGGCCGCTTCGACGCCGGCCGTGGCTCGGCCTCGGCGTGGATCCTCACCATGGCGCACCGCCGCGCCGTGGACCGGGTGCGCTCCGAACAGGCCCACACCAACCGCACCCAGCGGGTCGCCGCAACCGAGACACACGTCCCGTACGACGAAGTGGTCGAGGATGTCACCGCGCGGTTGGAGCGGGAGCAGGTCCGCCGGTGCCTGGGCCGGTTGACGCCGGTGCAGCGGGAGTCGGTGACCCTCGCGTACTACGGCGGCCACACCTACCGAGAGGTCGCCGAGAAGTTGCAGACACCGCTGCCGACGGTGAAGACGCGGATGCGCGACGGGCTGATCCGGATGCGCGACTGCCTGGGCATCGAGATGGAGGGACGGGCATGAGCGCCGATGTTCACACCCTCGCTGGTGCGTACGTCCTGGACGCGGTCGACGACGTCGAGAGGGCGGCCTTCGAGCGGCACCTGGCCGAGTGCGAGCCGTGTCGGGTCGAGGTGGCGGAGTTGCGGGAGACCGTCGCGCGCCTCGCCGACGACACCGTCATCGAGACGACCCTCCGGGTTGCGGGAGCGCACCCTCGCCCAGGCGGCCCGGACCCCGCAGCTACGCGTCACCGCCGCGGGTGCCAGCGGCAGACGGCAGGCAGGCAGGTGGCGGCAACTGACCGTGGCCGCCGCCGCGGCTGTCCTCGTGGCCGGCGGCGCGAGCGCGGTCACCTGGACCGTCAGCAACGATCGGATCAGCGACGAGCAGGCCAGCAGCGACCAGGCCCGGCAGATCGCCGCCGTACTCGACGCCCCGGACGCCCGGGTGTTCGAGCGGCCGCTGCAGCCCGGCGGTGCCGCCACCGTGGTGGTCTCCCGCGCTCGCGACCGTGGTGTGGTGCTGCTGCGCGACCTGCCCGAGCCCGGCCCCGGGCGGATCTACGAGCTCTGGCTCATCCGCGGGACCGAGCCGGCCCGCTCGGTGGGACGACTCGCCGAGGGTGCCAGGGCGTCGACCACGGTCATCGGCCCGGTCGCCGAGGCGGCAACGTTCGGCGTGTCCAACGAGCCCGCGGGTGGTTCCGTCGCCCCACCAGGATCGTCGGTACGGTCGAGCTGAGCTGATCCGGCCGGGGCCGCCGCAGGTGGCCCCGGCCCGGCTGCCTGAACCCGGCGCGCTTCTTGTCACCCCACCCATCCGGACGCCGAACCGCTCCGAATCACTCACATGGATGACGAGCTGCTCGCCGGCCGGTACCGCCGACTCCTGCTGATCGGGGACACCGCGGCCCTGGACGCGTCTGGCTGGCGCGCGACGAGGTGCTGGACCGGCACGTCGCGCTCAAGCAGATCGCGCTACCGGGATGGGCGAGCGACGCCGAACGGTCCCGGTTGCGGGAGCGCACACTCGGCGAGGTTCGCGGGCTGGCCGGTCTGGATCATCCGAGCGTCGTGGGGATGTGGGACGTGCTGAGCGCCGACGGGTGCCTGTGGCTCGTCATGGAGCACGTGCCCTCCCGGCCCCTGTCCGAGGTGGTCGCCACCGACGGCCCGCTCGCACCCGCCGAGGTGGCACGGGTCGGCCTGCACGTGCTCGCCGCACTGGGCGCCGCCCATGCGACGAGAGTGGTGCACGGGGAACTGAGCCCGCAGAACGTGCTGCTCGCCGACGACGGGCGGGTCATGCTCGGCGGCTTCGGCCTTTCGATCTTCGACAGCCGCAGCCCGGCGACCGTCACCGCGGCGACCCTGTCGACGGTCCAGTACATCGCTCCGGAGCGCGCCCGCGATGGCAGGGCCACCCCGGCCAGTGACCTGTGGGCGCTTGGCGCGACGCTCTACCTGGCGGCGGAGGGCCGCCCGCCGTGGAATCGGCCCTCGATTCTGGCCACGCTCGCTGCCCTGGCCACCGAGGCACCCGACCGGATGACCGTTCTGCCGCTCGAACCCACCATCTCGGGTCTGCTGCTGCGTAATCCCCGTCAGCGCCTGTCCGCACAGGAGGCTCGCGACCAGCTGGAGCAGGTGGCCGCGGCGACCGTACCGATCGAGCCCGTGCGGGCGCCCGATCCCGCCGCTGGCGGTCCGTGCCCGCCACGTTCCGTCGCCGGCCGAGAGCCGCCGCCACCCTGGCCTTCCCGGTCGCGCAGGACGGCATCGAGACCACTGTCATTCGGGTCAGGGCGTCGGAGCCTCGCGATCGGACGACCGGCTGGGCGTTCGCCGGCGCCGTGGTGGGCCTGTTGGCGGTCGTGGGCGTCGTCGGTACGGCAGCCGGCGCCGTGATCGACGGCCTGGGCGGTCGAGACGGCGCGCCGGCCGCCGTACCAGCCGGCGGGGCGGCCGGCGCGATGGAGTCGACCGCGCCGGCACCGCCGGCCCACCCATGCCTGGACGACGCGGCATCCGGCACTGCCGAGCCGCTGCAGGAGCCCGCCGGGCCGCTGCCGTACGCCCTACCGAACGGGTGGACGTGGCATCAGGACGCCGGCGGCTTCCTGCTGGCGGTGCCCGTGGGTGGACCCGGCACACCGAGGGCGCGATGGTGTGCTTCCGCGACCCGCCGAGGTACGGGCCATCGCCGTCGACCCCGCAGCCGAAGCGTCCTCCGTACCGTCGAAGCGGTGGGAGGCTGCGGAGCGCGACGCGCTGGCCACCGGGCGCTGCCCGGCTACCAGAGGATCAGCATCGGGCCGGTCATCCGCCCGGGTGGCGCGGCGGAGTGGGAGTACACCTGTGACCAGGGCGACGGTGCGCGGCTGCACGCCCGTCGGCTGCTGGTCAACGACAGCCGGTCCCGTGCCCACAGCCTGTCCTGGATCACCCAGGACCGGCAGTGGAACGAGACCGAGCCCCTCCAACGACTGGCCCTGGCGAGCTTCCGCCTCGACTGACGCGGCGGTCAGCCGGACCGAACCCGGTGGTCAGTAGGCGGCGTCGGCCAGGTGCACCCGTAGCTGACGAGTGCGCGGGCCAGCAGGCGCGAGACGTGCATCTGCGAAATGCCGATCTGGTCGGCGATCTCGCTCTGGGTCTGGTTGCCGTAGAAGCGCAGGGTGAGGATCTTCTGCTCCCGCTCGTCGAGTGTGGCCAGCGCGGGGCCGATCGCCACCCGCAGCTCGGCCTGGGCGAACTCGGCGTCCTCGCCGCCCAGCATCTCGCCCAGCTCGGTGCCGCGCTCGCCGTCGCCAACCGGGGTGGACAGCGACACGGCGTTGTACGCGCGTGCGCCTTCGAGGCCTTCGAGGACTTCCTCCTCGGTGAGCTTGAGGTGCGCGGCGATGTCGGCGACCGTCGGCGAACGCCCCAGCGTCTGCAACAGAGCGCTGTTGGCGTCCGAGATCGCCAGGCGCATCTCCTGCAGGCGGCGCGGCACGCGGATGTCCCAGGTGCGGTCCCGGAAGTGGCGCTTGAGCTCCCCGACGATGGTGGGGATCGCGTAGCCGGCGAAGTCGACCCCACGGGACGGGTCGAACTTGTCCACCGCCTTGATCAGGCCCATCGCCGCGGTCTGCGTCAGGTCCCCGGTGGCTCGCCGCGCCCGCTGTAGCGCCGGGCGAGGTGATTGGCCAGCGGCAGCCACGCCTCGATCGCCTTGTCCCGCAGCGCGGCCGCGACGGATGACCAGCGGGCAACGCCGCCATCGCGAGGAGCAACGTCGTGGCGGTCGAGTCGGCCGAGGCTTCGTCGGTGCGGGTGCTCGTCGGCGCGGGCCGGTCAGTGGTGATGGTCATGCTGGTTCCTCCGCATCGCACCGGCCGCGCTCCGCCTGTCCGGCGCCAACCGTCTGAGCAGAGGCTAGACGAAAGGGCCCGAGAAACCTAGCCGAAAGGTTGATGTGTTGCAGTTCAGTCGCTCGTGGCCTCGCCGTCAGGGAGCAGGTACGCGGTCAGCCGGTCGGCGAGCTGCTGCGGATGGCTGAGCGGCACCGAGTGACCGCCGTCGACCTCGTCCGGGGTGACGCCGAGTCGGTCGGCCGCCACCCCGCGCTGGAAGTCCGCCGAGAAGAACTGGTCCTCCCGTGCGATGAGCACCCTCGTCGGCACGTCCGGCCAGGCGTCCAGGAGCCACGGCTCGTCCCCTTCCGCGCTGACCTGGTCCCGGCTGTGCGCGGCTGCCTCCGCGACGATCCCGGCCGGCACACCGTTGTAGAACTGCTGCTCCTCGCTGAGGCCTTCGGTGCCGTGGTAGCCGGTGTTGGCCCACCAGTCACCGGGTTTCTCACCGGGCTCGGGGACCATCGGTGTGAGCAGGACGAGCAGCCGCACGGGCAGCTTGTCGGCGATGAGCGGCGCGGTGAACGCGCCGTACGAGTGGCCGACGACCACGAGGTCGCTCCGGTCGCCGATCGCGTCGACGACCGTCTGGCAGAACTCGGCGAACCCGCGGATGTGTTCTCGATCGGCAGCTCCGGCACCACCACGTCGTGGCCACGGCTGATCAGCTCGGGGACGAGGAGATGCCAGTCCCAGGCGCTGCCCCGCCGCCGTGGATCAGAACGAAAGTCGCCATGTCCCGAAGCCTCACACACCCGTACGACAGCCACCGCTCCACAACCGTCGGGTCCACCTGGCTTCCGGAACATCTCACTCCGGAGGCGATCTCACCGCGGGACAGCCAAGCGGAGCCCATTCGACGCCTCGGGCCTCCCTCCCACTCGGCTTGGCAGCCGGGCCGAGTAGGCGGTCGAGGATCGCCGCCCCGGTTGACGGACGGGATCAGCGGGTGGGTTCCGCTGGTCCACAGGCGAACCTGCATGCGGACGGTTCGTAACTTATCGACGTGTGGTGATGTATGTCACTTCGGCGGCCTGCTTGAACTCGTCGCCGTTGCGCAGAGTAGTCAAGCCAGTTCAGCGGGGCACTTCTATTGATTGAAAGTGGTCGACCATGCGGCAGAGGCGCGAGACCGACGCCCAGGTGTGGTCGTGGGGACCGAGCGGAGGAGCGACTAGCCCTATCGTCTCTGCCACTGCTCCTGATCGATTGGACGTGTGGCATGGGACGTCGATGCCGTCGTGGGCTCGCTGCGTGGATGGCGGCTGCCGTTGTCGGCAGCTTGCTTGTCGCGCCAGCCCCCATGCCCGCCGCTGCGAAAGCACCCGCGTGTACCGGTGTCGCCCCGTCGGAGGCCGAGGCATCGGCCTTGGCCGTGACATGCGGCGAGCCGGTGATCGTCAACGGCTCCCGCACGGAACTCGCTCAGGTGGTGGCCCAGCCCGACGGGCGGTTGCGCTTCGAGGCGGCAGTGGAACCGCAGCGCACCCGCAAGGGCGGTCGGTGGGCGGATGTCGATCTAGATCTCGGCGCGGGCGCTGATGGCAGGTTGCGGCCGGCGGTATCGGTCGCCGACGTTGCTTTTCCGGTGGTGGCAGCGGTCCGCTGGTGACCCTCATCCGCGAGGGCAAGACCATGATGATGTCGTGGCCGGGTGGGCCTCTGCCGGCGCCAGAGGTCGCGGGCGACTCCGTCACCTATCGCAACGTGTTGACCGACGTGGACCTGGCGGTACGAGCGACCCGGACGGGGTTCACTCACACGCTGATCGTCAAGTCAGCGGCGGCGGCGGCGAATCCGGCGGTGCGCCAGATCCGATTCGGTTTGAGCGGTGATGTGCAGGTGAGCGCTGATCCAGCTGGTGGATTGCGCGCGACATCCGGTACCTCCGTCATCGCCTCGGCCGAACCGGCGGTCATGTGGGACTCCCGAACGAGCTTGGTGCCGGGGCCTCTGCCCGCCGAGCCGTGTCAGGCCCGGTGTCGACGTCAGCGGTCGCCGGCGACACCGCTCAGCTGGCACCGGTAACGGTGGACTTGGTCGGCGCGGATCTCGTGCTTCGACCGGACGCGAAGCTGCTGCAGGCGCCCGACGCGGTGTTTCCGCTCTTCATCGACCCGATCTGGTCCGTCTACAAGGGCAAGTGGGCCTACGCCACCAACAACGGCTCCTCGAACTCCGACCACACCGTCGCGCGGGTGGGCTTGAACCGGACACCGGAGCCCTGTACAGGTCGTTCTTCGCATTCCCCACGACCGCTAACGGGGTGTCGCTGAAGGGCAAGCACGTCGAGTCCGCGTATGTCGAGATGACGCTGACACACTCGTACTCCTGTGACAGCACGGTTGCCTCGATGTATCTGACGCCTGCGATCAACGCCACGATGAAGGCCAGTTGGTCGAAGATGACGTTGCCAAAATTCTTGGACGACGCGTGGGGACATGCGAACCAGGCAGGCGGCTGCGGTAACACACAGGTCGACATGCCGATGAAGTTCGATGGCACGACGGTGACCAGTCAGGTACAGACCGCCGCGACGGAAACGTGGAACTCCATCACGGTCGGGTTCACCGCACGGGCCTCCGATGGCTCGGGTGAGTCGACCCAGGGGCGGTGGAAGAAGTTCAAGCCGAACGACGCGAAGCTTTATGTGGACTACGACGCCAAGCCGGGCGCGCCGAACGGCTTGCAGGTCGCCGGCGTGAGCTGCCCGACTTCGGGGCTCTGACGGTCGGCACACTGACGCCAGACTTCTCGGCGGTGTTCCCGGACGCCGATCGCGCCGACTCCTTGACCGGAGCGTTCGAGTGGATCCAGGTCCCAGCTGGCGGGATGGGTGCGGTCACGAACACGTCCCCGGCGCGTAAGGCCGCACCGCCGGCCAAGACCGGCGTCACCCCGAACACGCGGGCGACGAGCTCCACGGTGACTATCACGACCGGCGCGTCGTATGCGTTTCGGGCCAAGGGCACCGATAAGGCCCCTATTCCTTGGTGGGTGACTGGTCCGGGTGGTGTCAGTTCAGGGCGGATACGACCCGGCCGCCGGTGACGGCGCGTGTGGTCACGGTGCCGCCCGGGCCGGGTATGAAGGGCAGGGTCAGGTTCGAGTCCACCGCCACAGACGTCACCACGTTCATGTATGGCTGGGACGCCGCCACGCGGGTGATCGCCGCGCAGGGTACGAACCCCGGTTCGCTGAGGTCGATGTGACGGCGGAGAGTTTCGGCCGCAATGTTCTGCTGGTCAAAGCGGTGGATGCCACGTTGAACGAGGGTTCCGGGTCGGTCGAATTCACTGTCGACCGCCCGTCAGGCCCGACGGCCAAGTGGGGCTTGGAGAGTTACCCGGGATCAGCCAGCCGCAGCGCTGGCCGACGGTGTGCCCGCGCCCGTTAACTCCCGGTCACCGCGTCGAACGTGACGTGGGCCAGCGACGTTCGTCTGGCGGGAGGGCAGACGGCGACCTTCAACGGGACGTCGTCGTATGGGCAGGCCTCCGGGCAGGTTGTCGACACGTCGAAGTCGTACAGCGTGGCGGCCTGGGTGCGGCTGACGGACAAGTCGGCGGACCGGACGCTGGTGGCCAAGGACGCCTCCGGTTGGGCGTCGCTGTATTTCCAGTACCTGAAGAGCGCGGACCGGTGGGTGGCGCAGATGCCGTCTGCCACCTCGGGCACGACCACGTGGTGGGTCGCGAGGTCCACCTCGGTGCCACAGACCAACGTCTGGACCCACCTGACGACGGTGTATGACGCCGTGCAGGACACGCTCAACCTGTATGTCAATGGTTCACTCGAGTCGACGGTCACCGGTGTAGTGGGGTTCAACGACGCAACCGGACCCTCTATATCGGCAGGAGCAGGGCGGGGTCAACGTGGTGGCAGGGCAGCCTCGCCGACGTGCAGGTCTTTGACCGGGTCCTGGTGCCGCACGACTTCACCGGCCAGTTGGCCGCGGACCCGCTCTCGGGAGGATTCAACGAGCCCGGGATCCTGACGCCGGTCCTCGCCGGCAGCTGGGACTTCGAGAACATGCAGCGCTGCTATCTCGCCAACCTGCGAGACACCTGCGAGGCGCCTGACCCGGCGACAGCGTGGGGACGATGGCTGGGTCTCACCCGCGGCTCCACCGACGGCGCGGGTCACGGCAACGGCGGCTCCGCCCTGTGGCTCGACCTGGAGTACTTCCCGGACGAGGGCTTCACCGAAAGCTCCCAGGAGTGGGGCAGCAGCGCCGTCAAGACCGGAACAACCCCGCCGGACACCAACGGCAATGAATTCACCGTGTGGCGGGACACCCCGTGCTGCGCACCGACGACTCGTTCACCATGTCGGCCTGGGCGATGATCGACAGCCTCGACGGGAGCAGGACCATCGTCTCCCAGCGAGGACTGCACGAGAGCGCGGGCTGGCTGAAGTACACCGAGACGTCCGGCAAGTGGTCGTTCGTGGTGAGCGATGAAGATGTCACGACCACAGCGACGGAGTACGTCTCGTCGACGTCTGCCGCCAACGACGGAGTGTGGACCCACCTGACGGGCGTGTACGACGCCAGCAGCCGGGAGCTGCGCATCTACGTCAACGGGCGGTTGCAGGGAACCAAGGCGGTGGCGTTCACACCGATGAAGTCGTCGGGACCGTTGCTGGTCGGGCGCACGCTGTGGCACGACCAGGTTCTCGACCAGTGGAGTGGCGGCATTGACGACGTGAAGGTCTTCCAGGGCGCGATGACCGACACCGCCGTCTTCAACATGTACAACTCCCAGACGCCGACCACTCCTGGCACGAACACGCTGGCGAAGGGCGAGAGGCTCACCGCCGGCCAGTACCTGCGCTCGGATGTTGGCAACTACCAGCTGCTCATGCAGGAAGACAGCAATCTCGTCCTCTACCAAGCGGGCTTCCCGCTCTGGCACACCGACACCGGAGGCCCTCCCGGCACCAGTGTGGTCCTGCAGGACGACAGCAACCTGGTTGTCTATCGAATCGACGGCACTCCCGTGTGGCACTCAGACACCCGAGGCACGAACGCAAGTCAACTGGTGCTGCGTGACGACGGTGACCTGGTTCTGCTTGATCCCGGCGGTGCAGTCGTCTGGCGTCGGTGACCAGACGATAGGCACTCTCTGCTCGGCCCGCTGTCTCGCGGGCCGAGCAGGACATCTCGGCCCGCCGGTCTGGCGACAGTCGGTCCGCCCCTTGAATGCCCTAGCTTTAGCAGTTGTCGGAAGGAACAGCTCATGTCGGCACGGTCTGTGCGCGGCCTACGGCGGGTGCGCCGGAGTCACGGTGGTACGAGCAGGCGACGGTTGACGCTTGTCGGGTCAGTGGTCGCGTCCTTGGTGCTGTCTCTGGTGCCGTATGTCCCGGCGCAGGCGGCCGCGCCTCGACAGCCCTCCAAGCCGCCAGCGGAGAAGCTCGACCGGGACGGCGGGCCGGTGAGCGGTGGCAAGGCCTGGCAGCAGAACAGGGTGAGTTCCGCCCCGCGCCGCCCCGAAGTGGCCTTCTCCCGCAGCCGCACGGGTCGACCTTGCTCCGGCCTCAGCCCGTACGGCCAGCGGCCGCGGTGTCAGGCGGGTTCCCTGCCGGTCTGGGTCGATCGGGGCACCGGCAAAGCCGGGGAGCCGCTCGCCCAGATCGACGTGAAGATCGTGGACCGGGCGACCCTTCCGCAGACGTGGCGCGACGGCCTGATGATGCAGGTGAGCGCCCGCAGGCGCCCCGACCGGGGTGGCGAACGTGTCGGTCAACTACGACTCCTTCCGGTACGCGGCCGGTGGGTCCTGGGCGTCACGTCTGCGCCTGTGGCGGGTGCCGCAGTGCGCGATGAGCAACCCGCCAGCCCGAGCTGCCGATCGGTGCCGCTGCGCACCTCGAACGACACCGCCGCGGGCATTGCCTCCGCAGACGTGAGCGTCGCCTCCTCGACGGCATCTGGTGCCTTCCTGATGTTGGCCGCCGCGTCTGCCGGAGCGGACGGCGACTTCGGCGCCACGAGCCTTGCGCCCTCCTCGACGTGGTCGAGTGGCGGCAGTGCGGGGACTTCTCGTGGAACTACCCGCTGCGCCTCCCGCCAGCAAGTGGACCGGTCCCGTCGGTTGACCTGAGCTACTCGTCCTCGGCCGTCGATGGCCGGTCGGAGGTCACGAACAACCAGCCGTCGTGGATCGGTGAGGGCTTCGACTACTCGTCTGGCTACATCGAGCGTCGGTACGTGCCCTGCGCCGAGGACATGAAGAACGGCGCGACCAACACCACGCGGACCGGTGATCAGTGCTGGCGTTCCGACAACGCGACGATGAGCCTCAACGGTCGCGGTGGCGAGCTTGTCTACCAGGCGGGTAGGGCTGGCACTCCCGCGGTGAGGACGGCTCGAAGATCGAGAAGCTGACGGGCGCGTCCAACGGTGACAGCGGCGACTCGACCTACGGTGACGTGGGTGAGTACTGGAAGGTGACCACCACCGACGGCACCCAGTACTTCTTCGGCCGGCACAACCTGCCGGGCCAGACGAGCGGGACGAACTCCACCCTCACGGTGCCGGTGTACGGCAACCACAGCGGTGAGCCGTGCGCCAAGAGCGCCTTCGCCGGATCCGACTGCGTGCAGGCGTGGCGGTGGAACCTCGATTACGTCGTCGACGTGCGCGGCAACACCATGTCGTTCTGGTATGGCAGGGAGGACAACAAGTACGCCCGGAACCTGACCGACTCCGACGATGTGACCTACCATCGGGCGGGTTACCTCACCCGCATCGACTACGGCACCTACGACCGGACTGCCGCGACCCACGGTGTCACCGAGCGCAGCACCACCCCTACGCGCAAGTGCTGTTCGCAACGGACATGCGCTGCTTCTCCAACTGCGGCACGGAGGCCGCTCCGGTGACGGCGAGTTGGAAGGACACCCCTGGGACCAGGAGTGCAAGGCATCGGCGACATCCTGTCCCCAGCAGTACACGCCGACGTTCTGGACCACCAAGCGGTTGAAGACGGTCACCACGCGGGCGTGGGATACCACCAGGTCGACCCCGGATTGGCAGAACGTCGAGTCCTGGACCCTGTCACACACCTTTTCGGCGACCGCTGACTCCACCCATGAAGGGCTGTGGCTGGACCGGATTGACCACGCGGGCCTGGTCGGCACCGCCGTCAACCTGCCGCCGGTGACGTTCGAAGCAGAGTCGCTACCGAACCGGGTCTACACCGAGCACAGCGCCACCGACAACTGGCTGCGCATCTCGAGCATCGTCACCGAGACCGGCGCCCGCATCAAGGTCGACTATTCCGGCCCGAGTGCACGGCTGCCATCGTCGATGCCCTGGCGCCGCACACCAACACTCGGCGCTGCTATCCGGTTAAGGTGCCGGATCTCAATGACCCACGGGCAACACACTGGTCACCGAATGGTGGCACAAGTACCGGGTCGAGCACGTGGCCGAGGACGACGTGCAGCTCAAGGATGGGCACCAATCGCCGACCAAGCACACCTGGTACGACTATCCGGGCTCCCCAGCCTGGCACTTCGCCGACGACGATGGCCTGACCAAGCCGGACCGCAAGACGTGGGGCAGTGGCGCGGTTACGACCAGGTCAACACCCGTGTCGGCGACGATGGCGATCCACAGACGTTGACCGCAACGACGTTTGTACGCGGTATGCACGGCGACAAGCTCAGCCCGTCCGGCGGAACCCGCAGCGTGATCGCGCCGGCGTCGCTGGGGTCGGAGACCGTCTACGACGAAGACCAGTTCGCCGGACAGATCCGCGAACAGGTCGTCTATAACGGTGCCGCCACCAAGCCGGTGTCCAAGACGGTGAACGTGCCGTGGCGGTCGAACCCCACCGCGAGCCGCACCATCAACGGTGACCTCGTGGAAGCACGATTCGTCAACACCCAGACGACCTACGCCGCTACCGCATTGGGCGTCGACGGTTCCCGAGGGTGGCGTACCTCGCGCAACACGAGTAGTTACGACCAGACCTACGGCACGCTCAACTGGTCCCAGGACGACGGTGAATTCCCGAAGACCGGCGACGAGAAGTGCACCACGTACACGTACAACCGGAACCTGGGCAAGAACCTCACGCAGTTGGTCAAGCAGACCACGGCCACCGCGTTGGCCTGCGGCACGAACCCCAGCGGCGTCGATGACGTCATTTCCGACGCCCGCACCTACTACGACGGCGCGGCCAGCGTCGACACCGCACCTACGTTCGGCTCGGCGACCAAGACCGAGCAGCTCAAGGATTGGGCCTCCGGCACCGGGACGGCCTGGCAGACGACATCCCAAGCCACCTACGACTTCGCCGGCAAGCAACTCACCTCGACCGACATCAAGGGCAACGTCACCACCACCGCGTACACCCCAGCGGTGGGTGGGCCTATCACCCTGGTGACCAGCACCAACCAGCTCAACTGGCAATCCAAGGTGGAGACGAACCCTTACTGGGGCTCGATGAAGAAGACCACCGACCCCAATGGAACGGTCACCTCGCAGGCCGAGTACGACGCGCTTGGACGCGTGGCCAAGGTGTGGGCGCAGGGGAACGACGAGCGAAGCCAAACCGAAGACGCCGACCGAGCGGTACACCTACACGTTCGCTGCTGGGCGTGACAGCTATCCCTACGTCACGTCGCTGACGCTGAACGCGGATGGCAACTACATGACTTCGTACCAAATCTTCGACGGGCTGCTGCGTCCGCGGCAAACCCAGTCGCCATCGCTGGGCGGCGGCAGTGACCGGGTCGTCACCGACACCATCTATGACGAGTACGGGCGTGCGGCGGCAAGCTACGCCGCCCACACGGAACCCGACGCACCGTCGGGCACCCTCTGGTGGGAACCCGACTGGTCGCTGCCGGCGATATCGAAGACGGTATTCGACCAGGCATCCAGAGCCACGAACAGCATCCTGCTCGCTGGTCAAGACACCAGAATCTGGTCGAGCAATGGCGCACGGTCACCAGTCACGAGGGTGACCTGACCAGGTCACCCCGCCGGAGGGTGGCACCCACGACCACGGTCACCGACATCGAGGGCCGGACTGTCGCATTGCGGCAACACACCACGCCCTCCGGCGTCAATGGTGCCTACACGGAGAGCACCTACACCTTCAACCGCAAGGGCCAGGCGACGAAGAACACCGACTCCGCCGGTAACCGGTGGGTCAACGAGTACGACGTCAGGGCCGCCTCTGGCGCACCAGCGACCCGGACAAGGGCACCACGACCAACGCGTACTACGACGACAACGCGTTGAAGCAGACCGTCGACGCCCGCGGCGAGGCACTCTGGTATGTCTACGACCAGCTGGGCCGCAAATCACAGCTGCGCGATGACTCCGCGACCGGGCGCCTACGCGCCGAGTGGAAATACGACACCCTCTACACCGGCCAGAGTGGTTTCAGGGGGCAGTCGACCCAAAATATTCGCTACGAATACGACTCCGCCGGTACGGCGAGTGCGTACAAGTGGCAGGTCCGCAAGTTCAACGAGCGCTACCAGCCGATGGGTGTCAACTACGTGATTCCGCCGGTTGAGACCGGCCTTGATGCCACCTACGTGTACGGCTACGGATACTCCGACTTCACCGGCGCACCGACGTCCATCTCATACCCCGGCGCTGGTGGACTTGTCACCGAGGAGTTGACCACCGACTACGACGCCACCACCGGGATGCCCGTCCGCCTGGACACCAGCATCACCGGCTCCGCCACCCCACTACTATGGCAACCGCCGCCTACACCTCCTACGGTGAGCGCAAGGGCTCGATCTACAAGGTCCCCGGAAACAGCGCTTCCTTTACCCAGGACACCGTCTACCGGGAGAGTCGACCCGCCGGGTCGAGCGGACCACCGTCGAGCGATCAACCAGTGCCGGCACCCTCTCGGACCGTCGATACTCCTACAGGGACGCTGGCAACTTCGAGTCGATCACTGATACCCCCAGGTCGGTCTGGCAGACGTTCAATGCTTCCGCGACGACGCCCTGGGGCGTCTGACGACCGCTTGGACACCAAAGACCGGGATTTCCTGCGACGCCAACCCCACCCTCGACAACCTCGGCGGGCCGGCACCCTACTGGCAGGACTGGACCGTCAACGACACCGGTAGCCGGCGTACCGAGACCAGCCACACCAGCAGCGGACAGACCACTCGCAGTTACCTCGTGCCAGACGGTGGCCAGGATGTCGTGCGACCGCACGCCGTCACCCAGGTGACCACCGAAGCGCCCGGGCAGTCGCCGGTCCTAACCACCAAGTACAACTATGACAAGTCAGGCAACACCACCTGTCGGCCCGCAGGGATCGCTGCCAACGATTGCGCCACGGGAACCAACAGCCAGACACTTGGCTGGGATGCTGAGGGCAAACTCGGCGTCGTCAGCTCCGCCGGAAAGACGATCGAAACCAATATTTATGACGCTAACGGTGTCCGGCTCATCCGCCGCGACACCACCGGCACTACTCTCTACCTGCCTGGCCAGGAAATTCGCCGCCAAGGCACGGTTGCCATTGGCACCCGCTACTACGAGTTGGCCGGCGTGACGTGCGCCAGTCGTACCGGGGGCTCAGCAATCACTGACTTGACCTGGCTCTACAGCGACCACCAAGGTACCCAGCAGGTCGCCATCAATGCCGGCATTCAGAGCGTGGACATTCGCCGGCAAACGCCCTACGGCGCATCACGGGGATCGAGCTCCGCCTGGCCTAACAACAAGGGCTTCGTCGGTGGCGACAAAGACCCCACCGGCCTGATCAACATCGGTGCCCGACAGTACGACCAGACGCTGGGCCGGTTCATCTCCGTCGACCCGGTCATGGATCTATCCAGCCCGCAACAATGGAACGCCTACTCCTACGCCAGCAACTCACCCATTACACGGAGCGACCCCACCGGCCTTATCGACGCCGACTGCCTGGAAATGTCGAGCTGCCCAGACTATCGAATGGGCGACGAAAGGGCAACGCCAAGAACAAGGCCAGTATGAACAAGGCAAGTAGCAAGCCATGCTGGCCGCGGTGCTCCGGCTCTAAGTCGATATCCAAAATGGATCAGGCCCTAAGGCCAAGTTTTCTGCTGCCTTTGTTCCCTGTGCTAATCCCTTCGTCTGTGTGCAGCCAGCCCGCGCACCGGTGGCGGTGGCGGATTTTCTCCCGACCGGGCAGTGGATGTGTCTAGCCCAAAATGCGTCGACGGATCACCGTCGATGCAATGTGCGACCGAGTCCGACTGCGGCAACGTTTACCCATACCTCGAAGGCGGAGACTATAATTGTAGTCGATCTCCCCTCTGCATCCTTCTGGGGACCGCAGAAGTTATTAGTATAGGGCTGGTCATTTCCGCCCGGCGCTCGCCGCATCGGCCGGGCCTGTCGCTGGCTTGGCTCTCTCCGAACTGCGGCAGGCGGTTCACGTGGCGTGAGTAGATGGGGCGGTGTGATCAGTGAGGAGGGCGTCAATGCGGCAGGTGGGCGGCTATTTATGTCCTCCGGGGAGATCAATCAGAGTGACTTTGCTGGCATCGTCAACAGTGCCCTCATGCAAGGAGACGACGTTCATATCATTTCCGGCGCGCACGGATTCGCTGACGGATCGCTGCTTTCCGACGCGAGCATGTATGCTGATGACTTTAAGAGATTTGGTAAAATTCCGGGAGTGACAGTCCATAATTTGCCAGTGATGACGCCCGGCTCGGTCAGGCAGGTACTGGAAGGGCCGGGAACGATCATCGGTGGCTTCTGCAATAGTGGTGTTTGTCTTGCCCCTTCAAGTGACCGCATGGAAGGCAACGTGAACGTCGACAAGGGTCCGCCGCTGCGGGAATATGTAGGCATGATCTGGATCGAAGACAAGCCTGGCGTTCGTCTGCGCATCCTTGCCAGCTCCCTCGACGAGGCGGAGTCTCGCGTTATCGAGGAGTACGGAGAGGGGCATGTCGTCTCGATCTGGAACGAGGAAGATGCATCGAGACCGCGATAGTGTGGCGCATTGACCCCGGGCGGCCTCATAGCTTTGCGGCGTCGGCCTGTGCCGCTCGGAACCCTGTTCTTCGGTCAGTACGCATGCCCTTGAGGCGGGCGCGGTGCGGTGGCAGGGCTAGCGGGGCGATCAGAACTGGCGGGGTTCTCTGTGAGAACCCGCCAGTTCTGATCGCCCCGTCAATCGTTGAGAAGGGTAACAACGGGCGATGAGCGCCCGGCGGTTTATCTGCAGCTCGGCAGCCACTTCGGCATTCAGTGACAAGTTCGGTTCGGTTGCTGATGGTAACAAGGGTCGTCGGCTCGGAGCTGGCCGTCTCGAAAGCCTGGAGCCCAGGCCAAAGTTCAGGTCCGCACAATTTGCTGACTTTCCTGCCTCCGATTTGGTGCTGACCCGCGTGTTACCTCGACCGCACCGGGTCACCGTGCCGGAAGCATGATTGCGGGCATGCCCCGAGCCGGCCCGTGCCACCGCGATCGCCGACCTCATGCGGGCCGGGCGGGAGACGTCGCGGCTGTCCATGGTGTTCCGGTACGCCATCGCGGAGCGGCTGGGCCTCACCGTGAGCGACCTGGAGTGTTTGGACTACCTGGCGGACCTCGGATGGGTCAGCGCGGGGCAGGTCGCCGAGCGGACCAACCTCACTACCGGGGCGGTGACCAGCATGCTACGCCGGCTCAGCAGGCGGGCTACGTGACCGCCGAGCGCGATCCGGCGGACCGGCGGCGAGTGATCGTCACTCTGCGGCCGGGGCGGGCCGCCGAGTTGGACCGCCTCCGCAGCGGCGACACCGCGCAGCAGTCTGCCTGAGGCGGCGTCGCGGCTCATACGTCGGCGCTGACGCTGGATGCATCCGAACCGCGATCGCGCCGGGAACCCACAGGATGCCCCTGTTCCCGATGGCGAAAGACGGCGAAACGTCGGCATTGGCGCGTGGTGAACGACGGGTATCCCGGACGGGGATCCTGCGTCGATCATTGCCCGAGATAGATGTGAGTCACTCTCACCTCCGGGTGGATCGCCCGGGCACGGAGGGCGAGACGTCGGCACCGGAAGCCGGGCGTGACCGAAAGGCCCGACTCCGCGTCCCCGGAGGATCGCCATGCCCCGTCCCGCTGTCCGTACCCGGCTCGCGGCGTTCACCGCCGCCGTCCTGACCGCGAGCGTCCTGACGGTGATCCCGCCGTCACCGGCGCTGGCCGCCAGCACGTTCGCCGCCAACGACTACTGCCTCGGCCAGTGCGCCGACATCCTGCCCCGGGCAGAACGGCAATGCCACGCTGGTCGACATCCTGGCGCACCAGGCGCTCGGCACGCGCCCGGCGCACTCCAGCGACCAGCTCGACGAGTACGCGAACCTGGTCTACAACTACGCCGGGCTGACCGACGAGCAGATCGCCCACTTCTACAACGACGCCTCGTTCGGCGTCCCGGCCGCGCAGGTCGAGAGCACCGTCTCGCCGCGCGCGGACGTCACCATCGTGCGGGACAGGGCCACCGGCGTCCCGCGCGTCACCGGCACCACCCGCGCCGGCACCATGTTCGGCGCCGGCTACGCCGGAGCCCAGGACCGGCTCTGGGTGATGGACCTGCTGCGGCACGTCGGCCGGGGCAACGTCACCTCGTTCGCCGGCGGCGCACCCGGCAACCGGGAGCTGGAGCAGAGCGTCTGGGCCAACTCGCCCTACACCGAGGCGGACCTCCAGGCCCAGGTGGATGCCCTGCGCACCAAGGGCGCCCGGGGCCAGCAGCTCTACACCGACGTGAACGACTACATCGCCGGCATCAACGCCTACGTCGACAGGTCGATCGCCGACGACAACTACCCGGGTGAGTACGTGCTCGCCGGCGCCGGCAAGCCGAAACACTTCACCATGACCGACCTCATCGCCACCGCCGGCGTCATCGGCGGGCTCTTCGGCGGAGGCGGAGGCAGCGAGATCCAGTCCGCGCTGGTCCGGGTGGCCGCCCGCGCCAAGTACGGCGTCACCGAGGGCGACCGGGTGTGGCGGCGTTCCGCTCGCAGAACGACCCGGAGGCCGTGCTCACCCTGCACGACGGGCAGAGCTTCCCGTACGGGGCGACGCCGCCGGGCGCGACCAGCGCGGTGCTCCTGACGCCGGTTCGGTGGTCGCCGAGCCACTCGCCCACGACGCCACCGGCGGAGCCGCCGCCCGCACCGGCACCAGCACCGCCACCCGGGGCTGCTCGGCGGCCTGGCCAACCTGCGCGCGCACGGCATGTCCAACGCGGTAGTGGTCTCCGGCCGGCACACCACCACCGGCAACCCGGTCGCCGTGTTCGGGCCGCAGACCGGCTACTTCGCGCCGCAGCTGCTGATGATCCAGGAGTTGCAGGGCCGGGCATCAGCGCTCGCGGTGCCGCGTTCGCCGGGCTCAACCTCTACGTGCTGCTCGGCCGGGGCCAGGACTACGCGTGGAGCGCGACCTCCGCCTCCCAGGACCTCACCGACACGTACGCGGTGCCGCTGTGCACCACCGACGGCAGCACCCGACGCTGCGGACCAACCGCTACCTCTACCACGGGCAGTGCCTCGCCATGGAGGCGCTGGAACAACGCAACTCCTGGTCCCCGACGCTGGCTGACTCCACCCCGGCCGGCTCGTACACGCTGCGCGCGTTGCGCACCAAGTACGGGCTGGTGGCCCACCGGGGCCTGGTGAACGGACAGCCGACCGCGTTCACCAAACTGCGCTCGACCTACCGGCACGAGGCGGACTCGGCGATCGGCTTCCAGGCCTTCAACGACCCGTCCGCGATGGGCAGCGCGGCGGCGTTCCAGGCGTCCGCGGCCGACGTCGGGTACGCGTTCAACTGGTTCTACGTCAACTCGACCGAGGCGGCGTACTACAACTCCGGCTCGAACCCCGTCCGTCCGGCCACCGCCGACCCGAACCTGCCCACCAGGGCCGAACCGGCGTACGAGTGGGCCGGCTGGAACCGGACACCAACGACGCCACCTACACCCCGGCGTCGACGCATCCGCAGTCGGTCAACCAGGACTACTACGTCAGCTGGAACAACAAGCAGGCGCGGGACTTCGGGGCCGCGGACGGCAACTTCAGCTTCGGCTCCGTACACCGGGCTCAGTTGCTCGACGGCCCGGTGCGCGCCGCGATCGCCCAGCGCAAGCTCGGCCGCGCCGACGTCGTCAAGATCATGGCGGATGCGGCGGTGACCGACCTGCGCGGCCAGCAGGTTCTCGATGACCTGCTGCGGGTGCTGGACAGCACGCCGGTCACGGATCCGGCGCTGGTCGACGCGGTGGGCAAGCTGCGCGCCTGGCAGCAGGCCGGGGCCCGCCGGGTCGAGACGTCCCCGGCTCCAAGGTCTACCAGCACGCCGACGCCATCCGGATCTTCGACGCCTGGTGGCCGCTGCTGGCCTCGGCGCAGTTCCGCCCCGGCCTCGGGCCGGACCTCTACGCCACGCTGGTGGACGCCATCGAGGTGAACGAGGCGCCGTCGGGCGGCCAGAACGGGGACGCGACGGCGCCGCGAGCTGGGCGTTGCAGGGCAGGCGCACAAGGGGTCGTCGTTCCAGTACGGCTGGTGGGGCTACGTCGACAAGGACCTGCGCACCGTGCTGGGCAACCCGGTGGCCGGTGGGCTGGGCCGCGCGTACTGCGGCAACGGCAACCTCGGCGCGTGCCGGCAGGCCCTGCTCGACGCGCTCGGCCAGGCCGCCGCGGTGCCGGCCACCACTGTCTACCCGGAGACAAGTCCTGCGGGCCGGCGACCAGTGGTGTGCCGACTCGATCGCCCAGTCCGGCCTCGGCGGCATCACCCAACCGCTGATCGCCTGGCAGAACCGCCCCACCTACCAGCAGGTCGTCTCGTTCCCGGCCCACCGGGGCGACGACGTCACCAACCTGGCGCAGGGGCGTCCGACCGCCGCGTCGAGCACCCAGTTCCTGACCGGCCACACCCCGGACAGGGCTGTCGACGGCAGCCTCGGCAGCAGGTGGGCCAGCAGTTACAGCGACAACCAGTGGCTCCGGGTCGACCTCGGCGCGGCCCGCAGCGTCAGCCGGGCGGTGCTGCGCTGGGAAGCCGCTCACGGGACCTCGTACCGGATCGAGGTCTCCGGCGACGGCACCTCCTGGACGCCGGTGTTCGCCACCACCACCGGCAACGGCGGCGTCGACAACGTCACGTTCGCCCCGGTCACCGCCCGCTACGTGCGGGTGTACGGGGTCAAGCGCGCCACCTCGTACGGTTTCTCGCTCTACGAGTTCGAGCTGTACGCACGGTGATCTCGCCCGGAGGGGCGGCGGAACCACCCGCCGGCCCTCCGACGGGCGGCGCACCACTTGACGAGCACGTCACGATGACCTCATGAAACCGCGCCGTCACACCGTGTTGTTGATCACCGGGCTGCTGGTCGCCGTCCTGGCGACCTCCTTCGTCGTCCTGCGGTGGGACTCGGTCGACCGGATCGCGACCGCGGTGTCCGCGTTGGCGGGGCTCGCCGGGGTCGGGTGGCCCTTTGGGCCGCTCTCCCGGGGCCCGTTCCGGAGTCCGCGCCCGGGAGACGGGGCGACGCGGGCCCGGGGCAGCGGATACGCCAACTCGGGCATCGACGCCCCGGCCGGCGACGCGACGCCGATGGAGGTTTCCCGCACCGGGGACGCCACGGCCGGCGACGGTGGACAGGCGATCAGCGGAATTCGTCGCCGCCCGCGATGAACAGCGATCGGTCCGACCTGCCGGCCTCGCCCGGGTACTCCTGACCAACACCGGCGATGCCTGGGCGGACGCCCGGCAGCATCGCCATCTCCGGCTTCGTCGACGGCGACGTCACCCTCGGGCTGCCGCGCTACCGGCTGAGCGCCCTGGCCGGGGAGCGCCACGCCCGGTGGAGAGCCTGCGCCTCGCCGAGCTGCTCGACGCGCGGCACCGGGTGGTCCCGTTCCTCGGCCGCGACGAGGAGCAGCGGTCACTGTGGGAGTGGCTGACCGCCGGGCGCGATCGGCCGGACCGCGCGGTGCAGCTGGTCCACGCGCCGGGCGGCCAGGGGAAGACGCGCCTCGCCGACCAGTTCGCGGATACCGCCCGGAAGGCCGGCTGGGAGGTGCTGCGGGCATATCTTGATCCAGGCGAGCCCGATCGAGTCGTCACCGGCGATGGGCGTACGACCACTGCCGGGCTCCTGGTGCTCGTCGACTACGGCGACTGGTGGCCTGCCAGCGACCTGCGAGCCCTGTTCACCGATCCGCGACTGCACCGCGAGGGCCCGGTCCGGGTGCTGGTGCTGGCCGGGCGGTGGGGTACTGGTGGCAGGCGTTGCGGCACTGGCTCCGTGCCACCCTGGGGTGTCGGTCGGTGAGTTCGAGCTGGCCCCGCTGGCACCCGACGCGGACACCAGGGAACGGCTCTTCCACACCGCCGCCGCCCGCTTCGCCGCACTCGTCTCGCAATCCCGAATCGACGCGGTGCGCGTACCGGATCTGGTCGACCCGGCGTACGGATCGGCACTGAGTCTCCAGCTGGCCGCGCTGGTCGCGGTGGCGGTCAGCCACGATCGGACCCTGCGGGTGCCGTCCACGTTGGTGGACATGTACGGATACCTGCTTGACCGGGAGGTTGCACACTGGCGGCAGTTGCTGGCCGGCGACGCCGTCACCAGCGGGGTCGAGCAGCTCGATCGCGTGGTTCTCGTCGCGGTGCTGGCCGGCCCGGTCCCGTACTACGTGGGCCAGGCGGTCGCGGGCTGTGCCGGTGTGGGCAGCGAGCCGGGCACTGTTGCCCAACTCCTGGCCGACCACTCGACCTGCTACCCACCCCGCAACGCCGGGTGGGTGCTGGAGCCGTTGCAGCCCGACCGCCTGGGGAGGCGTACCTGGCGTTGGCGCTCCCCGGTCACGGATGGTCGTCGTACGCGCCGAAGCCGTGGGCGGTCGGGGTCGTCCGGGCGCTGCTGAGCGGTGCGGGCATGCCTGCACCACAGGCGGCCCGGGTCCGGGCTGGCGCGCTCACGGTGCTCGCCGAGGTGGCGGTCGGCTGGCGGCACGTGGCCGCCGCTGTGGTCCTGCCGGCCCTGCGTGACGACCCGGCGCTCGCCACTGCCGCCGGCGGGGCGGTTCTCGCGAAGATCATCGACCTGCCGGACGTGGACGTCGAGCTGCTGGCACGGATTGAGCCCTTCCTGCCGCCACAGCGTCACGTCGACTTCGACAACGTGGCGCGCGAGGTGGTGGCCCGCCTCGCCGCGGACCGCCTCGCTCGAGATCCGGACCCGGCCGAGCGGGCCCGGCTGCACATCGCGTACGGACGCCGGTTGGCCAATGCCGGCGACCGCGAGGCGGCGCTGGAGCAGACCGGCCTGGCCGTCGCTGCCGGCGAGGCAGCGGTGGCCACCACCGCCTCGCCGGAGACGATCGCGCTGCTCGCCCTGGCCCTGCACCTGCGGGCTCACCGACTCGCCGCGGTGAACCGTTACCCGGCGGCGCTGGCCAGTGTGGAGCGCGCCGTGGAGCTGCTCACTCCGCTCGCCCAGGGCTCGGGCGGCGATGCCGGGTCGTTCCGGTGGGCGCTCGCGGAGGCGCTGGACAATCTCGCTCTGCGGCTGTCGAACGTCGGGTCGCACGAGAAGGCCGAGGTGGCGGGTCGACGGGCGGTCGAGTTGTTCACCGGCGGCCGCAGGTCGGTGCGAAGTGAGCGGGGCCTGGCCGGGCGCTCACCAACCTGGCGGTGATCGAGGCGCACCGGGGCCGCAGCGCGGAGGCGCTGGCGACAGTCCGGCACGCGGAGCGGATCTGGCGCCGGCTCAGCGACGACGAGCCGTCGGTGTACCGGTCCGAACTGGCGCTCACCCTGAACACTGTCAGCCTGCGCCACGCCGAGCTGGGGCAGGTGAGCGCCGCGGTGACGGCTGCCGAGGAGTCGGCGGGCATCTTCCGCGACCTCGTCCGGGCCAACATGGTGGCCTTCGAACTCGACCTGGCCGCCGTACTGGCGAACCTCAGCGGACACCTCTGGCAGTTGGGCCGTCGCGCCGAGGCGTTCCAGTACAACGCCGAGGCCGAGGAGGTGTTCGACCGCTGGGGCGGGCGAACCCGCAGGCGTTCTCCTGCACCTTCGCCACCTCCGGGAGAACATCGCCGCGATGCGGGCCAAGCAGTCTCCGGTCGACCTGCGCCGCTGGGAGTTGGGCGCGCAGTCGTTCAACAGCTGACGGCACCGTCTCCGCCACCACCACAGGTGCGATGCCCGTTTACCATTCGGGTGTGTCCGAAGACACCAGTCAGAGCTCCACCGCGGAGCCGGCTCGGCAGCGGTTCGTGGTCTGCGGGGACGGTGCGGTGGCTCGCCGTCTGGTCGCTGAACTGGCAGACCGCTACGGCGTCGCGGTCACCGTGGTCCTACCGTCGTTGAGCGACCAGCAGGTACCCGACTCCGCTGATCTCGCTTCGGAGTTCAGGGTGGCGGAGGGGCAGCCGGAGATCATCATGGCCCGGCGCCTGACCGGGAGGTGCTCGATCAGGCTGGGGTCCGGGCGGCTGCGGCCGTGGCGTTCGTCGGTGCTGACGACGTGACAAATGTGGATGCCGCCATGATCGCCCGGGAACTGGCTCCGGATGTGCGGCTGGTGGTCAGACTGTTCAACCCCGTGCTCGGCGAGGGCGTGGCCGCGATGCTCGGGGACTGCGCCGTGCTCTCCGGTTCCGAGATTGCCGCACCGGCGTTCGTCGCCGCCACGCTCGGGACGCCACGCCGACGTACGTACGGCTGCCCGACGGGGAGCTTCTGCGGAGCGCGCTGCGCAGCGCCGTTGACCCAGCCGGGGTGGACGTGGTTTGCGGTCTGGCCGACACGACCGGCTCGGAGCCGGTCGTCCTGCCGGCGGACCAGGATTCGGCGGACCTGGTACTTGTCCGCGCATACGGGCGGCCCCGAACGGACCCTCCGCGTCGAAGGCCACGCCTGCTTCGGGCCCTCGGACTGGTGTTCAGTCGCAATCTGCGACTGGCGTTGGCTGGCACCGCCGCATTACTCGCCGCGGCCAGCGTCCTGTTGAGTTACACCCGCGGGGTGAACCTTGCGGAGGCCGTGTATTTCACGCTGTTGACGGCGATGGGAGCCGCCGAGGTCGAGTCCGCCGCACCGATCGCCGAAAAGTGATAGCGGTGGTACTCGTGGCCACCGGGGTAGCGCTACTTCCCACCGTCACGGCTCTGGTGGTGGACTCGCTGGTACGCGCCCGGCTGGCGGTCGCCGCTGGCGGCATGATCGAGCCGGTCGACAACCACGTGGTGTTGGTGGGACTTGGCAACATCGGCACCAGGGTGCTGGAAGAACTGCATTCCGTCGGCATTGCCGTGGTTGCCGTCGACCGTGTGGAGTCGGCGCGCGGCATCGGTGTCGCCCGCGAACTGGGCCTGCCGGTGATTGTTGGCGATGCGACCCGCCCGAGACACTGCGAGCCGCGTCCGTGCACACCTGCCGGGCGCTTGTGGTGTTGACTGACGACGATGTCACCAACCTGGAGACGGCCCTGTCCGGGCGGTCCTCGCACGAGGCGCACCGAGCGCGATCGGCAGCAGTCAGGCCTCCTTTACGGGTGGTGTTACGGCTGTTCGACGACGGCTTCGCGGAGCCACACAGCGCATCCTCGGCATCAACGAGTCACGTAGCGTTTCATCGTTGGCAGCGCCGGCGTTCGCGGCCGCCATGATGGGCCAGCAGGTCATCGACACGATCTCGGTGGGCCGCCGGGTGCTGCTGGTGGCCGAGTTCCCCGTTGGCGCCGGTTCCGAACTCGAGGGACGGTACTGCCACGACGTCAACCAGTCGGGCGCGGTCTGGGTGATCGCGGTGCGCACCGGTCGGGCGGGACAGACCATCTGGTCGTTGCCGGAACGTCGGCCACTGGTCCGTACCGACCGGCTGATCGTGCTGGCCACCCGCGCCGGTCTCGCCACGCTGCTGCCCGCACCGTAGCCAGCCCCGACGCTGAACCACTGGCCGACATCGCGCCCTTACGACTGCTTGCTCCAGCCCCGCGCGATGCTGAGTGAACCGTCCCGGCAGCCCCGGCCGTACTCCGCTCAGGCTGTGTCGTCGCCGCGGACGTGAATCGTCTCGCCGTCGCCGCGTAGATCCTCGGTAACCTGTTTCTCGGTCATGGCGACCAGGTGCGCGTCGACGGTGGCCTCGGCCTTGAGGCGTTCGTACGCGTCATGGACTCGCGTGGAAAGCTCGGCGTGGTCCACGTTTGGAAAGCGCTGTCCGAGCGTCTCGACCTGGCGTTGCAAAGCGATCTCTGGGTCGACGAGACCGCCACTGGCGGCGGGTTCGGTCATCGTTTCACCTCGCATGTCGTCATGTGTCTCCGCGAGTAGTGCCCTGAACATCGACGCGGCACTCCGTCGTTCGCGCAATGTTCACCTTCGTGAGCCTGCCTCGACCTCGCCGCTGCTGGGACGTTGATGAGTGCCAGTTCCCCGACGTCTGGTGTCATTCATGATCATTATCGTGATAATCACGCTGGCGCTGTTCGGCGCGACCACGTGGACGGTGTTGCAGCAACCACTGGCCCTCAATCCCGCCTCCCATCACCGTCTTGCTGGGGTGCTGGTGGCGCTGAGCCTGACGGCGGTCGCCGCGCTGGTCACGGCCGTGCTCGTGATCTGGCCGTGACCGAATGAACATTCGCACCAACGGATCGACTGCCCGCCGCACCGTCGTCCGGGCCATTGCGAATCAGCTGGTGACGGCGGGCGTACCCGCCCACCGCCTGCGCCACATCGGCATCGGCGACGCTGGTGCTGGACGAGGCGTACCGCACTGTTCGCCTGACTGACGACTCGGCGTGTTGTCTCCGTCAGCTCTATCACCATCTATATATCCATGACTGGACATCACCCACACCACTGCCACCACGACCACGGATCCGACGACGCCGTGCCGTACGGCCAGGTCGAGGTTCCCGCAGGCCTCGGCCGACGGGCGCTTCTGGCCGGTGCCGGCGGGACGCTGATGCTGGCCGCGCTACCGACCGCGGCCCGGGCGGCCACCACGACGATGGCCGGTGCCCCGACCGCGGCGGTCGGTGCGGGCCGGACATCGCTGATCACCCAGGGCACGATGCTGGTCCACACCGACATGCACAACCACACGGTCATGTCGGACGGGGACGGCAGCGCCGAGGCCGCGTTCGCCTCCATGCGCGAGGCTGGTCTGGACGTGGCCGCGCTGACCGATCACGCGACGCTCTTTGCCATCGACGGGCTCAGCTCGTCCGAGTGGCGGACCACCGGTGACCTGGCCAACGCGGCCAACGACCCGGGTCAGTTCACCGCGATCCGGGGTTCGAGTGGTCGCATCCTCTGCAGGGGCACATCAACGTCTGGAACACCTCCGACTTCGCCGACCTGTTGCGGGCCGGCAGTCCCGGCAGTCTGTACAACTGGCTCACCGGCCGGCCCGGGGTCTGGCGAGCTTCAACCACCCCGGTCGGGAGGCGGGCCGGTTCAACAACTTCTCCTTCAACGCCGCGGCCCGGAATCAGCTCGTCGGGCTGGAGATGTTCAACCGGACCGACGACTTCCTCTTCGAGGGCTGGTCGTCGGGTGTGACGTCACCGCTGGTGGCGTGCCTGAACGCCGGTTGGCGGCCGGCTCTGACCGGGGTCACCGACGAGCACGGCACCACCTGGGGTTTCCACGAGGGCAAGGGCCGCAGCGGTCTGTGGGTCGCCGAGAACACCCGCGCGGCGGTGTTCGAGGCGATGGCCGCCCGCCGGTCCTTCGCCACCCGTGTGTCGGGCCTGCGGGTGGACGCCACGGCCAACGCTGTACGGATGGGCGGGGTGCTGAACGTGACGTCGGGCGACGTCCGGTTCCTGCTGGACCTGGACCGCGGCTCGGCCTGGGACGGCAAGCCCTGCGGATCCAGGTTCTCCGGCCCGGCACCTCGGCGCCGACCGTCGTCGACGTCATCGACATCGTCAACGGTCAGGTCACCGACTTCACAGTGCCGCTCGACGTCGCCGACGGCGACTGGGTGGTCTCCGGATCTCCGACCCGTCGCTGCCCAACGGCACCCCGGCCCGGCCGGTCACCCGTGTAACGACTTCGCGGTGGCCTACACGAGCCCCTGGTGGCTCCGACCCTGACCTTCGAGGTGCCGGTCCCGGCGCGGCGGGCCAGCCGCAGGTGGCTGCGTCGGTCGTTCCGGGATCGGCACCCGGTGTCGTGAGACGGCCGCGCCCCGGCGGAATCAGCGGGGTCGTGGAGGCAGTGTCGGGCTGTCGAGCCAGGCACCGAACAGATTGCCCAGGGGCTCGCGGGCGAAGCGCTGGGCGTGCAACCGGAACTGCTCGGTCGTCACGATCCCGTGTCGGTGCTCGGCGACCCAGGCTCGCAGGAGCGCGAAGAACGACTCGTCGCCGACCCTCTTCCGCAGGGCGTGCACAGTGAGCGCACCACGCTTGTAGACCAGCGGGTCGAACATCCGGTCGACGCCGGGGTCGGCGACGATGACGTTCCGTGGGCGAGCCGCGACCCACGCGTACCACTGCGCGGCGAGGGCGTCTGTCGACAGATCACCGCAGACACCGGACCACAGCCACTCGGCGTACGTGGCGAAGCCCTCGTTGAGCCAGATGTGCCGCCAGTCCGCCACCGTGAGGCTGTTGCCGAACCACTGGTGGGCCAGCTCGTGCACGACAAGCCGCTCGTGCGTACGCCGTCCGTCGACGTGGTTCCGTCCGAAGATGGCCATGCCCTGCGCCTCGACGGGATCGTCGAGGTCGTCGTCGGCGACCACGACGACGTACTCCCGGAAGGGTACGGCCCGAAGAGCCGCTGCAGCGCGGACATGATCTCGCCGTGTCGGCCGAAATCGTGGGCGACGTTCCTGCGCAGCGCGGGCGGGATCGCGGCGCGCTGCACCACCGCGCCGACGGCCAGGTCGACCACCTCGTAGCGTCCGATCTGGACGCTCACCAGGTACGGCGAGGTGGGCTCGCGGCGCTCGTACACCCAGGTCGTGCCGCTCGCGCCCCGCCGCTGGAGCACGGGATCACCGGTCACCAGGACGGTGTACGGGAGGAGGTCGTGACCGCCACCCGGAAGGTGGCCTTGGCGCCGGGCTGGTCGTCGCACGGAAACCAGGACGGCGATCCGTTCGGCTGGCTGGCCACGAGCACTCCGTCGGTGAGTTCCTCCCACCCGAGCTCGCCCCACCGGCCGGAGATGGGAACCGGCTTTCCCGCGTACCGGACCTCCACCCGGAAGGTGTCCCCGGCGCCGATCGGCCGCTCGGGTTTGATCTGTAGCTTGTCCGGCCGGTGCAGGTACTTCGCCGGGCGCCCGTCCACCCGGACGTCCTGGACGCGGAGCCGACCGAGGTCGAGGGTGAACCGCGACAACGACTGCACGGCCACCGCGGTGAGGTCCGCCCGGCCAGCGAGCCGGTTCGACACGACCCGGTAGTCGAGGTCGAGGTCGTAGTGCGACACCCGGTAGCCGCCGTTGCCGTGCTCCGGCAGGTAGGAGTCGCCGGAGCGAGCGGCGCCCGGCGTTGCGCCGGTCGACGCCTTCGGATTCACGCCGACCGTGCCGCTGGCGCCGGCCAGGTGGTGATCGGGTTACCCAACCACCGACTGTCGCTCGGCACGGCGTCGCCGCGGGTCACCAGCGAACCGGGCCCGACGGTGGTCCGCGCGCCGATGCTCGCCCCCGGCAGGACGATGCCGTGCGGGCCCAGCGCGGCTCCCGCGCCCAGTGTCACCTCGTCCATGCTCATCACACGATCATGGAACAGGTGGGTCTGCACCACACAACCGCGGTTCACCGTCGCGCCGTCGCCCAGCCGCACCAGGTCGTACTCGGGCAGCCAGTAGGTCTCCAGCCAGACGCCCCGGCCGATCTTCGCGCCGAGCGTGCGCAGCCACGCCGCGAGCAGCGGCGTGCCGGTCGCGAAGCGGACCAACCACGGCGCGGCAAGGACCTCGACGAACGTGTCGGCGAGCTCGTTGCGCCAGACGAAGGAGGTCCACAGCGCGCGCTCGGCGACTCGGAAGCGCCCGACCAGGAGCCACTTCGCGGCCGTCGCGACGGCGGCGGCGACGATCGCCGCACCCAGCAGCACCGGCCCGGCCGCGAGCGGAGCCGCCCACCATCCGGCAACCCTCCAGACGAGCGCGAGTACGGCCAGGACGCCGACCGCCAGAGCGCCGGCGCACATCACCGGAACGATCCGGCACAGCTCGATCGCCGCCCGGGCGAGCTTCAGCCGGACCGGCGGGTCGAAGGTACGACTGGTGTCGGCTGCCTCCACGGTCCGGCGCAGCGGCATCGGCGGTGCGCCCAGCCACGACGAGCCCTTCTTCGCCTTGAACGGCGCCGATGACAACACGCCGACAAGCCCACGCTTCGGCACCGAACGCCCGGGCGCCGCCATCCCGGAATTGCCGAGGAACGCCTGCTTGCCGATGCGCGCCGGGGCTACCCGCAGCCACCCTCGGCTCAGCTCGTAGGTCGCGACCATGGTGTCGTCGGCCAGGAACGCCCGTCGGCCACCGTGGTCATCGCCGGCAGTGCGAGCACTGTGGAGGCCTCCACCCCGCGCCCCACCTTGGCGCCCAGCAGCCGCAACCACACCGGTGTGAAGAGGCTGGCGTAGAGCGGGAACAGCCCGACCCGGGCCATCCCCATCAGCCGCTCGGTCGTCCACACCTGCCACGCCACCCGCCCCTGCACAGCGTGGTACCCGGCGCGCAGGCCGATGCTGAGCGCCCGGACGCCCCGAGCACCAGCAGCGCGTAGCCCACCACGTAGGCGACGGTCGCCACCGCGACGGCGGCCAGCATCGCGCCGACCGTCGGTCGGACGGCGAGCGTCCAACCCAGAAGGGCGAGCGCCGGCAGGGCGGCCACGACCGGAACCAGCCCGAGCATCTGGGCGGTCATCCCGTACGCGAGCGGCCAGAGGCGTGCGCCCGTCCGCGATCGAGGGGACGCTGTCCGGGCCACCCGTCGGAATCCTTGGCAACAGCGGCTGCGGCCGGTGAGCCGGCCCAGTACTGGTTCGCCGGTACGGCGCCGGCCACCGTCGAACCAGCGGCGACGCGGGCGCCCTTGCCGATCCGAGCGCCCGGCATCAGCGTGCTGCGGGACCCGACCCGGGCGTCGGCACCGACGCGAACCCTGCCGATGCGGACCACGTCGCCGTCGACCCAGTGGCCGGACAGATCGACCTCCGGCTCGATCGCGCGCCGCGGCCGAGCTTCAGCAGGCCGGTCACCGGCGGCGCGGAGTGCAGGTCGACGTCGGCCCGATCTGCGCGCCGAGGGCGCGGGCATAGGTGATCATCCACGATGCTCCGGCGACGCTGGTGGCGCCGGTCAGCTCGGCGAGGCGTTCGGCGGCCCACAGCCGCAGGTGTACCCCGCCACCGCGCGGGTAGCTGCCGGGACGTACTCCGCGGAGCAGTAGTCGGGCTCCCGCGGCGGCCACGGCGATCCGGCCCAGCGGGCTGAACAGCAGGAGCCAGCCCAGCGCCACCCACCACCAGGACACGACCGGTGCCCAGGGCGCCGGAGCGAGCAGGGCGAGGACGTTGCCGAGGGCGGCCAGGACGGTCAACCAGCGGAGCCCGACCAGCGCCAGCATCGGCACCATCATCGCGGCCTGGATCAGCCCGGCACGCCGTGGCGTCGGCCGGACCTCCCGGCGCGTCGCCGCGGTGGTGTCGAGCGCGTCGAGCACGGCCGCGAGCCGAGACAGCTTCGGGTGGAGGTAGATGTCGGCCACCGAGACGCGCGGGTGCCGACGCCGGATCCAGGCCACCAGTTGCGCCGCGTTCAGGCTGCCGCCGCCGTGGGTGAAGAAGTCCGCGTCCGCCTCGGTGGGGCGTACGCCCAGGATCTCCGCCCAACCGCCGGCGAGCCATTCCTCTGTCGCGGTCAGCTCACCCGCCGTGTCCTGCGGGGTGGCCAGCGGCCAGGGCAGCGCGGCCCGATCCACCTTGCCGGACGTCCGAGTGGGCAGCGCCTCCACCACGGCCAGCAGCGGCACGAGCGCGGCCGGCAACTGCTCACGGATCCGCAGCGCCGCCGTCGCGGCGTCGAAGGTGATGCCGTCGTGCGGAACCACGTACCCCACCAGCAGTTGGTTGCCCGCGGCGGTGCGCTGCACCGCCGCGGCGGCACCGGCGACGTCGGGCAGCGCCTGCAGCGCGGCGTCGATCTCACCAGCTCGATCCGGCGTCCGCCGAGCTTGACCTGCTCGTCACCGCGGCCGACGAACAGGAGGCCCTCGGGCTCCGCCCGGACGATGTCACCGCTGCGGTACGCCCGCTGCCAGCCGAGCGCGGGCAGCGGCGCGAACTCTCGGCGTCCTTGCCCTCGTCCAGGTAGCGGGCGAGCCCCACCCGCCGATCACCAGTTCGCCGGTCTCACCCATCGCGACCGGAGCGCCGGAGGCGTCGACCACGGCGAGCTCCCAGCCGGCCAGCGGCAGCCCGATGCGTACCGGTCCCTCGCCGGTCATCCGCGCGGCGCAGGCGACCACCGTCGCCTCGGTGGGTCCGTAGGTGTTCCAGACCTCGCGACCCTCGACGGCCAGACGCTGCGCCAGTTCCGGTGGGCAGGCCTCCCCACCGAAGATCAGCAGCCGGACCTCCTCCAGCGCCTCGATCGGCCACAGCGCGGCGAGCGTCGGCACCGTCGACACCACCGAGATGCGCTGCTCGGCCAACCACGGACCGAGGTCGACGCCGCTGCGGACGAGCGATCGCGCGGCCGGCACCAGACACGCGCCGTGCCGCCACGCCAGCCACATCTCCTCGCAGGACGCGTCGAACGCCACCGACAACCCGGCCAGGACCCGGTCCTGCGGGCCGATCGCCTCGCTGGAGGCGTCGGCGAGAACAACCGCGCCTCGGCGTCCACGAAGGCCGCCGCCGCGCCGTGGCTGACCGCCACACCCTTCGGGGTGCCCGTCGAACCGGAGGTGAAGATGATCCAGGCGTCGTCGTCCGGATCGGGCCGGCCAGTCCGACCACCCGGGGTACGGCGGAGAGACACCGCCAGCCCGTCACCGAGCACCGCGACGACCCCCGCCTCGGCGAAGACGAGTTCGGCGCGTTCCTCGGGATCGTCCGCGTCGACCGGCACGTAGGCCGCGCCCGCCGCGAGAACGCCGAGGATCGCCAGGTACAGCTCGGCCGTACCGGATGAGATCCGGACGCCCACCCGGTCACCGACACCGATGCCGTGCCCGGCCAGCGACCTCCGGACGGCCTCGATCTCGTCGGCGAGGTCGCGGTACGTCAGCGCCGTGGCACCGTTGTCGAGCGCGCTCGCCTCGGCATACGCGCGCACCGAGTCGTCGAGAATGTCGACCAGCGTGCGGCGGGCCGGAGCGGAGGCGGATCGGAACACCGCCGGGGTCAGCGGTGCGGTAGCGATCGGCGGAAGCGCGACCAGCTGCGGGCCAGTCGTCACGGGCACCGGGTGTTCACCATTTTCACCTCGCGGATTGGCGTCGACCAGGCGTGCGGCACGCGGACCGGCCCTGGACAGCCCCAACGCTACGTCGCGGTGCGCGGATCTGCCGGCGATGCCAACGGTTCGTGTCCACCACCACACCGTTGCGGCCAGGGCCATTTCCACCTGCCGGCTCAGACCGAGGATGCGGTGGGGCGGCTGTCGCGGAGCCGGAACTGGCCAGGAGGTCGCAGCAGCCTTCGGCGTGGAGGTCGAGAGCAGGTTGGTCCAACCTGGACGGTGTGAAGGAGGACGGGTCGAGGTGGTAGTGCGTCTCGACGTCGGAGCGCCGGGCCCGCGCCTGCCGTGAGTTCGGCTGACGACGGGCCCGGCGCCTTCGTCCGTCAGCGGCCCTGCAGGCGCTTCACGTTGTCGCCGAAGGTCCACCCCTTCGACCCGTCCCAGTTCGCCGACCAGGTCATCAGGCCCTTGAGGCCGGGCACGGAGTTCCAGGCCTGCGTGACCAGGGACGTCGACAGATAGCCGCCGCCCGCCCCGATCTGCGCCGGCAGGCCGGGAACCTGCTTGTCGTACGGCACGCGGATGGTGGTGCCCTGGATGGTGAGGCCGTTGTTGAGGCACTGCGTCTGCACCGTGAAGCCCTGCACGGTGCCCGCCGGTACGAGTCACCGGCGCAGCCGTACATGCTGCCGTTGTAGTACTGCATGTTCAGCCACCAGAGCCGGCCGTTGTCCACGTACTTCTTGATGATCGGCAGGTACGAGCCCCAGATCGAGCCGTAGACCACGCTGCCGCCGGTGACGTAGGCCGTCTCCGGCGCCATGGTCAGGCCGAAGTTCGACGGCATCCGGGCCAGCACGCCGTCGATGATCCGGATCAGGTTGGCCTGCGACGTCGACAGGGTGTTGATGTTGCCGCTGCCGGTGAGGCCGGTCTCGATGTCGATGTCGATGCCGTCGAAGTGGTAGGCCGTCAGGATCGGCACGATCGTGGCGATGAACCGGTCGGCGACCGCGCTGGAGCTCAGGTCGATGCCCGCGGCGGCCCCGCCGATCGACATCAGGATGGTGGCGCCGGCAGCCTTGGCCTGGCACATCTCGGCCGGGGTGGCCACCTTCACGCCAGCGTCCATACCGTTCTCCCAGAGGACCGTGCCGTCGGCCCGGATCACCGGGAACGCCGCGTTGATCACGTTGTAGCCGTGCTGGTTGAGCCGGCTGTCGGTGATCGGGATCCAGCCGAGGCCGGGGTGTACGCCGTTGGAGGCGCCGTCCCAGTTCTCCCAGTAGCCCTGCAACACCTTGCCGGTGGGCCGTGACTTCACCGCGCAGGTGCCACCGGTCGGCGGCGGCGTGGTGGGGAGGTGTGGTCGGGGGCGGCGTGGTGGGTGGCGGGGTCGTCGGCGGTGGTGTGGTGGGCGGCGGAGTGCTTCCCGAGCACGCGCCCAGGTCACGCCACAGCGACGGGGTCGCGGCGGGTTCCAGCCGGCGCCGGGGTGCGCGGTGTGGGTGACCAGAGCCTGGTAGAGCCGGCTGCCGTAGGTGACCTGGCCGCCCGCCTGGTAGGTGGTGCCCTCGGCCCACGCCGGGGCGGTGCAGGCGACCATCGGGACGGCGTTGGCCGAGGACACCGCCGCCATGCTGCTGGGGACGAAGGCGACGGCGGCCGCGACGGTCATCGCCGCCCCGGCTACCACTGCGAAAATCCGACGGCTTCTCATGGCTCACTCCCCAGGCTTAGGCGACCCGTGACCTCCACATATTGACGTTCGTGACGTTTAATATCAAGGGTTGTTTACAGATATCGGCACGTCGGGGAGCGCGCAGGTCGGAGGAGGGTGCGGGCCAGCGCCTGCTCAGCGGATGCGGTCGGCCAGCTTCTCGCCGACTCGTCGAACGCCTCGTCGGCTTCGCAGGGGCTGTGTCCTTGACCGCTGGTGGAAAGAGGTCGCCCGCCGGAGCGATGACGCCATTCGGGTCGCGGAGCCGTCGGTCCACCGTCGCCTCCCGGTCGGCCGCGGCGGGTGCCTCGTCGGTTGGCGGCGGGGAAGACGCGGCCGCCGATGGGGTCGGTGTCCCGCCACAGGTTCACCCACCGCCAGTCGACGCGGTCGGCGACCTCGTGAATGACCTCGTCGTTGACGTACGCGGGAAAGAGCCGGGCGTACAACCGTCGAAGGGGCGAGCCGTGGGTCAGCAGGGCGATCCGCTCGGTGACCCGTGGCGGCAGTTGGAGCACTGTCGCGGCGAGCAGGACGGAGCCGTGGCTGTGTCCGCTGAGCACTACCGCGTTGCCGGAGTCGACGAGGTGGGTGATCCGGCAGGTCAGTTCGGGAACGGCCCGTTCGGCGTAGCACGGTGGCGCGAACGGGTGCGCGGCTCGGGGCCAGAAGGTGCCCAGGTCCCACAGCACGCCCACGTACCGGCGGAATCCAGGGGTGCGGTAGGCGAAGATCCCGCCGATGACCAGGCCGACGATGATGGCGGCGATCAGGTAGCTGCCGACACCGATGCCGAAGTCGACGAAGCTGACCGGCAGTCCCACGTACCGTTGGATCAGTTCGCCCGGTGGCGTCGGCAGCAGGCCGAGCGCGACCATCGTCATGCCGATTCCGGCAAGGCAGGCGTAGAGCACCGCGAGCGGCACCAGTCTCTCGGTGAACCGGGCATGGGCGATGGCCTTGCGCACCTGCCGCAGCCGTAACGCGGCATCGGCCGGCGCGTCCGGGAAGTCACGAGCGACGATTGCCGACGCGGCACGGATCCGTCCCGGTCGTGACACCAGCGAATCGATGAAAGCGACGACAAGCGTCACCAGCACCGCCAGTGAGAAGCCGAGGATCGCCCAGATGCAGGCACGCGGAGGGCTGGTGATCAGCGCCTCCGCGGTCGGTGCGCCCCGGTTCAGGACGTCGGACACCCGGTAGGCCAGTTCGGCGGAGAACGTCAGTGCCAGACTGATAGCGGCGACGGAGGCCGCCAGGGCGCCGAAACCGAGCGAGGGTGCTCCATCCTGCTGGCGATCCCGGTGCGAGAACAGGACCGCTCCCAGGGCGGCCAGCAGCACCGCCTGACCGATGTACAGCCCGACAATTGTCAGGTTGTAGCCGGGTAGCCCGTTGCGCTCCGGCCAGGAGGCGGAACTGGTCAGAACGTGGATCCAGACCAGCACGGTCAGAGCGAGGGCGACCGTGCACAGCGCGCTGACCAACCGGTCGAGCCGCCCTTCGGTGGGCGCGCTCAGCGGTGGAGTGCAGAGCAGAACCGCACAGGTGATCAGCAGCAGCCCGGCACCCGCCATCAGCGCGACGGTGCCGGTTGACAAGCCCTGTGCGGCTCGGGCGCCGAGCAGGCTGAGGTCCAGCGTGGCGAACGCCGCCGCGACGTGAATCGAGCGCAGTCGGCCGACCAGCGGATCGTTGTCCCACCGGCCGACGGCGGTGAGCCGGTGCGCCGCAGGAGGCTGGTCGGCCGCGCGGAAGACGGGGAAGGGAGTGCCGGCCGCGAGCTGAGCCCCACACCAGGCAGATGGCCGCAACTGGCGCAAGCGCGAGCACCGCCAGACGCAGTCCCGCAGGACGCCCCCGAGCCAGGAGAGCCAACTGCGTCCGGCCAGACACTCGGGCGAGGACATGCACTTCCACGCGATCACATCCAGCGCGATCCCCACCATGCTCAGCACGTACATCCCGGTCAGGGTGAGCGCCAGCAACCGGCACAGGGCCTTGATCACCGGGTCGGAGCCGGCTCTCGCTGGACGCATCCAGATGGCGAGGTTGATCAGCATGAACGGCAAAAGGATCACCATCGCCAGCGTTCGCAGCGCGTTGCCCGCGGGCAGGTTGTTCCAGCGGTAGGCCTCCAGCGTCACTCCGCCGGTCTCGCCGCCCTCGTGGTTTGGCGACCGGGGTCGGTAGAAGCCGCCCCTGTGGTCGCCCGCCACCTGTTGCACGTGCGGTCGATCCAGCAGGTCGTCCGGGCCGATGGCGGACACCCCGTGCACCCGCAGCTCCACGACGCCGTCAGGCCCAGCGTGCCCGCCCGCCTGTCGCTGATCCATCCGGTACCGGCCCCCGGCGTGTACGCGGCCCACACCGACCCGCTCGGCTGATCCGACGGCGCCCGCATGGCGCAGCGGGCGTACCCCGGAAGGGAGAAACAACCGTGAGCTGTGGGCGGGCCTGCCGCCGTATGGCAGCCGGCATTCCTCGGGTATCGACTCGGCGACCTGTCCCGCGTGGTACCAATACCCGGACAGGCGAAGCCGGCAGAAATGGGCGGCCCATGTCGACAAGGGCAGCAGCGCTGCTTCGAAAGCCGGGGCAACCGCAGCGACCCAGTCTTCTGGAGCTCTTCTTCGACCTGGTGTTCGTCTTTGCCCTCAATCGGGTCTCACAGCGGCTGGTCGAGGAGCTCACCGAGCCGCGGGTCGTCCTCGTCGAGGCCGGCGAGACGCTGCTGTTGCTGCTGGCATTCATGGTGCTGTGGTTCGTCACGGCCTGGGTCACCGACCTCTACGATCCGCAGAGGCCGCAGCTCCAGTTGCTGGTCTACACGGCCATGCTCGGCGCGCTGGTGATGGCAGTCGCGGTGCCCCAGGCATTCGGTGACAGAAGTCTGGCCTTCGCCGGCGCGTACGTCGCGGTCCACATCATTCGTGGGCTGATCATCGTGCCGATGTTGCGCGGCCACGAAGCGCAGCGCCGGGCGGCCGGGGTGTTCTTCTGGTTCACTCTGTCGGCCATCCCGTGGATCGCCGGAGCGATCGCGACGGACCTGGCCCGCGGGCTGCTGTGGACCCTAGCGATCGCCATCGACGGCGCGGCACTGCTGCTGCTCTATCCCGCGCCGTGGATCCGCCCCACCCAACAGCAGTGGCCCGTCCTGGCCGAATACCTGTCCGAGCGCTACCGACAATTCTTCATCATCGCTCTCGGCGAACTGATTCTGACGACCGGCTCGGCCTACAGCGACACCTCCTTCCGGCATGTTGGGCCCGCGACTGCCTTCGCGGTCGCATTCATCACCACAGTGCTGCTGTTTCGCGTCTACCTCTTCCGGGCGGGTCAGCTGTTGCCCGAAGCCATCAGGGCTGTCGCTGAGCCCGCGCAACTCATTCGGCAGGCGTTCCTCGCGCACGTACTCATGGTGGCCGGCATCGTCGCCGTCGCCGTCGGATACGAAATCGTGATTGAGCACCCGTTCGGGCACACAGACGGGGCGTGGATTCTCGTTGTCCTCGGCGGACCGATGCTGTTCCTGATCGGGCGGGCCCTGGTGGAACATGCGGTGTTCGACCGGGTGTCCCATTCTCGGATTATCGGCGCGTTCGCGCTCGCCGTCGCCTCGCCAATCATGATCTTTCTACCGCCGTTGGCCGTGGCCGTCACCGCCGTCGCCGTGCTCGCCGGCATCGCCGCCACCGACGCCGTCCACGCCAGGGAAGACCGCCCGAACGGCCGCACCCGCCCAACGCCCGACAGTGAACGCAGTCACGGTGCGGCCGGCGCAAGGGCCCCATCCGCCCTGGCCCGAGGTGCCGACCGGATCGTGTCCTAGCTTCGGGGAAGCACGGTGATGGCCACGATGGCGCTGTTGACGACGGTGGCCGTCACGGTGCGGGTCACCGCTGCCGCCGCGGCGTCGGCACCCCAGTCGCCCTGCTCGAGTGCCTTGGCTCGGCCGATCACCGATGAGGTCCACGGGATCTCGCGGTGGAACTGCGGGAGCGTCCCGCTCGCCGAGAGCAGCGCCGCGAGCGCCGCGACACGGGTTGCGGCTCCGCCCCGTCCATGAGGACCTGCCGAACGTCGGCGAGCAGACGGGCCCGTCGTTCGGTTCTGCCGTCCCGCAGGGCCGTCGTCCGGAACAGGCCGAGTACCTTGCGGGGCTCCTGGTCGATGTCGCCTCGCGCGACGAGCCGTTCCAACACCGGCTTGCGCAGTGTGGGACCGATCGCCGCGAGTGCCGTCTGCACCCCTCGGTTTCTCGTCGAGGTAGTCCCACGCCGAACGTAGGAGGCCATCCGACGGTGGGTGACCCGCCGCGCTCGCGAGTCGCCCCCGGTCTGCGGTCGTCAGGTGATCGCCGAGGGCGAGGTCCGCGAGGACGGCTCCGCCGAGGACGTAGAAGAGGGTGTTCTCACCCGCGATGGTCCCGGACCTGGGTTGGAACAGGAGCAGGAGGAGGTCCTCCGCAGGGTCGGGGCACCCGACCAGGGCTCGGTGGTCATCGGCGGGCTCCCAGCGGAAGAGTCGGGTGGCGAGGGCGACGGCGATGACGACCCAGCCGAGCGTGGGCGCGAGCAGGAGCAGGGAATCGGTCACGGCGACGCCGCCGTTCCAGGCGTTCATGGTCAGTTCGGTAGCCGCACCGCCGGGCAGCAGCCGCTTGAGCCAGGCGAGGTTCTCGGTGCCGGAGATGCCCACCCAGCTGGCCATGGCGATCACCCCGAGGGTAACGGGCAGGGTGGTGACCTGAGCGTGTTCGGGGAGTTCGTCAGCCCGGCCGTGGCCAACGCCAGGCCGATCATCATGGCCACGGTCGCGAGGACCGCCACCACCAGAAGGGCGACGTTTGCCGGCCCACCGGCGACCACGGCCAGGGCGGTCAGGATTGCGGTCACCTGCACCACGGCGAGCAGGAGTACGGGCAGCAGTAGGCCGGCGAGGATGCCGGCGTCGCCTTCTGCGGTGGAGCGCAGCCGCTTGAGGAAGAGATTCTGTCGCCGGGAGGCCAGGGTGGTGACGGCGGTGGCGTAGAGCCCGAACGCGGCCACGGTGAACAGGACGATCGCGGCGATGTAGCCGAGGCTCCCGATGGCGGCGTAGGTCTCGTGCTGACGGACGAAGAACACACAGACCGCGACCGGAATGATGAGGCTGGTGATCAGCACCAGACGGTTGCGGAAGATCTGGATCAGTTCGCTGGACGCGATGGCAAACACGGTGACGCCTCTCTTGGAAGAACGAATCAACTGTTGATGGCGCGGAAGACGTCGTCGAGCCGGGTCGGCCCCGCCGTCAGATCCGACAGCTCCACGGCGTGGTCCTGCGCCCATCCGAGCAGGAGGTGCAGGTCCCTCTGCAGCTCGAAGGTCTCGACCACGGCCTTCCCGTTTGCGTCGACGGCGGCGCGCACCGGCAGCACCGGCGCCGATGCCGGGAGGGAGAAACGGATGACCGCCGGCAGGGTGCGGGTCAGCTCGGAGACGGTGCCCTCCCGGTGGAAGGCGCCCTCGTGCATCAGCCCGATCCGGTCCGCGCGCTGTTGCGCCTCCTCCAGGTAGTGCGTGGTGAGGACGATGGTCGCGCCGTTCTCCCGCAGCCGGTCCACCGTCGCCCAGACGGCGTCGCGGGACTGGATGTCGAGGCCGGTGGTCGGCTCGTCCAGGAAGATCAGCTCTGGCGTGCCGTAGACCGCGGTGGCGAAGTCCAGCCGCCGCTTCTCCCCGCCGGACAGCTGCGACACCTTGCGGCCGGCTCGGTCGGTGAGGTCGACCAGGTCGAGCACCCGGTCGACGTCGTCGGTGCGTCGGGTGAGTCGGCCGACCAGACCGACCGACTCACGGACGGTGAGGTCCGGGGAGAAACCGCTCTCCTGGAGCATGACGCCCATTCGGGGACGTACCGCTCGCCGGTCGGCGGGGCTGTGTCCGAAGACGCGAACCGTCCCCGAGGTCGGCCTCCGGTGTCCCTCGACGACCTCCAGGGTCGAGGTTTTCCCGGCTCCGCTGGTGCCGAGCAGTGCGTAGAGCTCTCCGGGCCGTATCTCGAAGGAGAGGTCCTTCACGGCGTGGAAGTCGCCGTAGGTGAGGTTCAGTCGTTCGACTTCGATGACGGGTGTGGTGGACATGCACCCATGACAGCGCGGGCGCGGCCGACCCGTCAGTGGCACCACGTCATCACCACATGTGACGTGGTGTCACTGGTCGCGGCCCCGAACTGCCGGATACTGGCGTGGTGACCGCGAGATCGCCGCGCTTTACCGAGTCGACGCAGGGAAGGCTGCGCCGGCTCAACCTCGCCACGGCACTGCCCCGGTGGTGTTCGCCGCGGTGGTCCTGCTCTACACCGACGCGCGTACCTGGTGGCATCTCGTCGTCCTGGCGCCGGGGGCCGTGGCGGCCGTGGTGGCCTTCGAGCGGTGGACAGCCAACGACCTCGCCAGGTGGCACTGCCCTGCCTGGTCGTAGCGGCAGCGGTCTGGCCGCTCGGGGTCCTGGTGAGCGGCAGCCCCAACGCCTACTGGGGTGTCTGCGCCGTCGGCTCGCTTGCCCTGCGCGAGGTGCGACGGCATCGGGCCCTGACGATGGCCGGGCTGTTCACCTACGTCGCCGCCGTCGGCGCGGCGCGGCTGCTGGTGCAGCGGGACGACATCGGCCACGTCCTGATCACCTATGTCCTCATCCCGACCGTCCTCACCGTCGTCGTGACGGTCTTCACGGTGGTGGGCGAGCGGTTCTACGACCTGATCCGGGAGCTCGAACAGACCCGGAACGCGAGGCCGAGCTGGCAGTGGTCGGGAGCGCGTGCGGTTCGCCAGCGACCTGCACGACATCCAGGGCCACACCCTGCACGTGGTCAAGCTGAAGATCGCCCTGGCCCAACGACTGCTGCTCCGCGACAGCGCTCGGGCGGAGAAGGAGCTGCGGGAGACGTACGCGCTGGTCAGCGACACCATCGCGCAGACCAAGGAACTCGCCTACGCGCAACGGCGGCTCAACCTCACCGCCGAGATCGAAAACGCGAAGAACCTGTTCGAGGCCGCCGGAATCCAGGTCCGGGTGACCCGGGAGGCCGAGGTCGATGCCCGCGCCAGCGAGCTGCTCGGGCAGGTGCTGCGGGAGACGACCACCAATATCCTGCGGCACGCGCAGGCCACCAGGTGCAGATCACGCTCGCCGCTTCGGGCATCACCATCGTCAACGACGGCGTGATCGCCACCACGTTCCCCGAGCTCAGGGGCTGGCGGCACTCAGGCAACGGGTGTCGGGCGACGGAGGCGAGCTGACCGTGGAACAGAAGGACGAGCGGTTCCTGACTGCGGCGGTCTTCCCACCCGCTCGGGCCGGCGCGGCCCCGATGATCATGGGGACGGCCGATGACCACCATCGTGCTCGCCGACGACGAGGCGCTGCTGCGCACGGCTCTGGCCGCTCTGCTGCCGATGGAGGGCGACATCACTGTCCTCGCCGAGGCGCAGGACGGCCGGACGGCGATCACCGCCACTCTGCGGCACCGGCCCGACGTGCTGGTCATCGACCTGGAAATGCCGGGCTTGGACGGCCTGGGCGCGGTCGCCGAGATCCGCCGCGAACGACCGGAGCAGGTGATCCTCATGCTGACCCGGCACGCCCGCCCTGGCGTGCTGCGCAAGGCGTTGAAGCTCGGCGTCCAGGGCTTCGTCAGCAAGTCCGCCGAACCTGCCCACATCACCTCGGTCATCTCCACTCTGCATTCGGGGAAACGCTGGATCGACCCGGACGTCTCCGCCCTCGCCGTCACCGAGGACTGCCCTCTCACCGACCGGGAAGCCGACGTCCTGCGGGTCACCGGTGAGGGCTACTCGGTCACCGACATCGCCGCGCGGCTCACCTCGCGCCCGGCACCGTCCGCAACTACCTGTCCAACGCCATGCGCAAGACCCAAACCCGGACCCGCCACGAGGCGGCCCGCTACGCCCGCGAACACGACTGGCTGTAGCGGCGATCCCACGAGTACGCGTCGGAGATGATCTCGTTGACTACGAGGTCAGGACGATCCGGCCGAAGACCTCGCCGGCGTCCATCTTCTGGTGTGCCACCACCGCCTGCTCCAGCGGCAGGACCTCGTGCACCACGGCCTGGAGGTCGCGGCGAGCCACGGCGGTGAACTGCTCCACCCGCACGGCACGTCGAGAAGCCTCCGTGACCGTCGCCGCGCTGAAGGTGGCGAAGGACATCGACTTCTGGAAGGCGGCCATCAGCCTCGTCCCGAAGTCCGCGGGCGGTTGGCCTCCGACCGCGCCGACGGCCACGAGCCGGCCGTTGGGGTTGAGCCGGTCGAAGAACGCGGGCATCCGGGGCCGGTCACGACGTCGATGATGACGTCGTAGCCGGTGGGATCGTCCGGTCCGCCTGCTCCGGAGCGGTCCAGTACGTGGGTCGCGCCGAGGTCACGAAGTCGACGGCCGCGCTCCGGCGAGGAGGTCGTGACGGCGACGGTGCTGGCACCACCTCGCACCGCGAGCTGCACCGCCATGATCCCGATGCTGCCGGCCGCGCCCCGCACCAGCACCGCCTCGCCCGCCGAGAAGTGCGCGTGAGCGAGGCCGAAGTGAGCCACGACCCCGAACTGCCGAGCGTCACGGCCTCGACAGCGGAGAGGCCCGCCGGCAGAGGCAGCACCTCTCCGATCGGGGCGACCGCCCGCTCGGCATAGCCGCCGCTCGTGCCGGTGAACGCCCACACGCGTTGCCCGACCCAGCCGGGGTCGACGCCGTCGCCCACGGCCGTGACCGTTCCGGCCACCTCGCTGCCCGGGATGTGTCCCTCGCGGAAGCCGTACGCGGCGAGAGCGCCGCTTCGGATCAGGACGTCGACGCCCGCCACCCCGACCGCCTCGGTAGCGATCAAGGCCTCCCCGGAGCGGGCACCGGACCGGAACATCGACTACTGCCAGCCACGGGGTCGCCAAACTCCTGATCAACACTGCCTTCACGGTTGTGCCCCTTCTCGAACCGGCTCGCACTCTGGACGTCCCGAACCGTAGTGGACGCCAGCCTCCGTTTGGCTAGAGTGAGAGAGTGGCCGGCCATGTGACTCGGAACCTGCGGTCGGACGCGCTGGACAACCGCCAGCGGATCCTCGACGCGGCACGGGCGGTTTCGCCGCCGAAGGCATGGACGTGCCGATGCGCGAGATAGCTCGGCGCGCAGGAGTCGGTCCCGCGACCCTCTACCGCCGATTTCCCACCAAACAGGCGTTGGCCACGGAGGCGTTCACCGACCAGATGAACGCCTGCGTCGCCGTCGTCGACGATGGACTCGCCGACCCGGATCCCTGGCATGGCCTCCGCATGGTCATCGAGCAACTCTGTGAGCTGCAAGCCCGGAACCGTGGCTTCACCGCGGCGTTCACCTCGGCGTTCCCTCGCGCCATGGATCTCGCCGCGAAGCGCGAAGCCGCCCTTGCCTCGCTCGCCGAACTGACGCGCCGGGCCAGGACGCAGGTCACCTGCGGGCTGACGTCGTCCTGGACGATCTCATCCTCATGCTGACGGCCAATGCTGGCCTGCACGCCGCCTCGACACGCGCCCGGGTTGCCGCTTCTCGACGCTTCGCCGCACTCGCGATCCAGGCGTTTCGCGCCTGACTGACGGCCCGGAGCCGCCGCGAAGGCGTTGCGGTATCAGAGGCGATGGGTCCGTGGGGGCGGCGATGGGTCTCGAGGGTGTCGGCCGTGTTGACGAGCACGAGTACGACGGCGGTCGCGGCCAGGACCGCCAAGCCTGGCAGCAGGGCCCCGATGGGCACTGCCACCGCCAGAACCAGCGCCCCGGCCAGCCGGCGGACGGACAGCCGCGCGAAGGCCTCGCGCTCGGCCCAACTCTGTGCGAGGAGGAACAGCGCCGCTCCGCCGAGCATGACGACCGCCAGAGGCATCTCGGCTCGATGGGTGGGGTGGGCGATGACCAGTTCGAATCCGACTGCGGTGGTCAACACGCTGGCCACTGTCACCAGGTGGGTGTAGGTCGCCGACTCGCCGAGTTTTCCTGGGGACTGCGCGACGCGGATTGTCTCGGGCAGCATGTGGCCGGCTCGGTGGAAGTAGATCCGCCAGAGCAGCACGGTGAGGGCGAACGCGACCAGGAAGGCGGCGACCTCGGCGACGGTGGTGAGTTGGTTGGCGCTGGAGGTCAGGCCGATGATCAGGATCGACTCGCCGAGGGCGATCAGGAACACCTGCTGGTAGCGCTCCACCAGGTGAACCCCGTTGAACTCCCACTGGTTGACCCGGGAGGCACCGCGCCGGGGTATCGGCCAGCCGGTGACGAACCCGACGAACTCGATCCCCAGCGCGATCGCCCAGACCGTAGGGCGGACCTGTTCGTGCACTGCGGCGCCGACGAGCCAGGGCACTGCGGCGATCGCTGTCCAGATCGTGATCCGGGTGGTCACCTTTGCCGTGGATGGCGTCGTAACGCCACGGTGAGCAGCAGTGGCCGGCCGAGTTGGATGGTCACGTAGGTGCCCGCGAAGACTGCGGCTCGACTGCCGAATGCGTGAGGCATCGTGATGGCCAGCATCAGCACGCCGAGCATGATGATGATCACCAACGCTTGGACGAAAGCCTGCTCCGGGTCGTAGAGGCTGGTGACCCAGGCGGCCAACATCCAGATCAACCAGAGCGCCAGGAAGAAGAACAGTGACTCGGCGGCGCCCGCCAGCACGTTGCGCTCGGGTTCGCTGGCGTTCACCTCGTTGATCAGCCGTTGGGACACTCGCGTGAGGGCGAAGACGAAGGCCAGATCGAAGAAAAGCTCGAGGAACGCCGCCGGGAGGAGGCGCGTGGGTCCCGCAGAAGTCCTGCTCCCCACACCTCCGGCATTCAGGACACCCCTCCGACACCAACGATCATTTCGGCTCCGGGTTGCTGGTCCGGAAGGGCCGCCGAAAAGATCTCGAAGAAAGTTTCTGTTGGCGGCAACCTGCGGGTGCCGGATCGCATGTACCCGGTGTAAGCGACGATCGCCACGAGCCATAGGGGCCCGGAAATGTCTGCACGTCACCTGCTGCTGCCCGTTGCCGCCGTCCTGATCGGACTCACCGCCTGCGGCTCCACCCCGGCGCCCGCCGAGCTCGTCCGCTTCTGCTCCGACGTCGGCTGCTGCCGGCAGTGCTTCGCCCGCTGCCGCTGCTGGAACTGCGGACTGTCCTTCGGTGACGACCCTGAAGACCCTGGTCGATCTCCCGAAGGGCTGGACGCTCGACACTGTCCAGTGCGTCAAGGACTGGGCGGCAGCTGGCCCGGAGCCGTCGTTCGGCGAAGGCGTCTACCTGTTCCACTTCGTGGCCGGAGCGGGCTGGAGGTACTACGACCAGGCCCGCGGATGGGACTGTAGGATCTCGGCCTGACCGAACCGGCGCCGTTCTGCATCTTGGATCCGGCGCCCAAGCCGACCAAGCCGACCCAGCCGACCAGCCGGCGGACAGCACGGTCAAGAGTCCCAGTGCCCTTCCGCGAAGACCCTGCAGACCCTGGTCGAGCTTCCGAAGGGCTGGACCTTCGGCACTGTCGAGTGCGTCAAGGACTGGGCGGGAGCCGATCCGCAGGGCCCGAGCGTCGGTGACGGCGTCTACCTGTTCCACTTCGTGGCCGGCACGGGCTGGAAGTACTACGGCGACGGCAGTGGATATGACTGCGTGGATCTCGGCCTCGACGAGGCGCCGTTCTGCATCTCCTGACCGCCGGAACCGCGGTCGCGCCCTGTGGCGCCCACCCGCTAGGGTGTCCTCCGCAGTGCGCGACCGCGTCGACGCCGCCGCTGCCTCAAGGACTTTGCGGTACGTGGAGGGGCGAGCGGGCATGGCGGAGTCCATAGACGATCTTTTCTGTGAGTTCGTCCGGACCCGCTCGCCAGCGTTGCTACGGACCGCGTTCCTGCTGACCGGCGACCGGCACCTCGCCGAAGACCTGGTGCAGGACGCGCTGGCCCGCACTCATCGGGGCCGGCGTCGGCTGAACGATCCCGGCACTTCGAGGCGTACACCCGCACCGCCATGTATCACCAGCATGTGAGCTGGTGGCGGCGCCGCAAGGTGGTCGAGTCCCTGCCCGGGAACTGGCCGACGTGGCGCAGCCCGGCAGTGACCATGCTCGCCGTACCGATCTCAAGCTCGTTCTGCACCAGGCTTCGCCCAACTCACCCAGCGGCAACGGGCCGTGCTGGTGGCGCGGTTCTTCGAGGACCGCAGTGAGGCCGAGGCCGCGGATCTGCTGCACTGCTCGGTCGGCACGATCAAGAGCCAGACCAGCAAGGCGCTGGCCCGCATGCGGAGATCGCGCCCGAGCTGCTCTCGGCCGTCATGGAGGAGGCCTGATGACCGACAACCTTGGGCCCCTGCGTCAGGCCATGTCCGATCTGAGCGAGCACGGCGGCACCGCCGACATGTACGAGCGGTCCCTGCGTAAGTCACGGCAGTCGCAACGGCGGATGGCTGTCACCACCGGTGCCGCGGCCGTGGCGGTGGTGTTCGCCATCGGCGGTACGGTCGCCGTCGCCGCCAACCACCAGTCGGACCCGCCGGCGCCACCCGCAGCCGCCCCCACCAGTGCTGGGCCCCAACCATCCGACTGTCCCTCGGCGAAAACTCTCGGGAGCCTGGTCGAGCTGCCGGCGGGCTGGTCTTTCGCCCCAGAGAAGTGGAGTGCGTCGAGGCTTGGGCGGCTGCCGACGTGGAGCGTCCGGACGGAGGCGCCGTCATCTATCTGTTCCGCTACACGGCCGGCACGGGCTGGCGATACCAGGACCAGGGCACCGGATGGAACTGCGAGGACCTCGGCCTCAACGAGCGGGCGTCCTTCTGCACGTCCTGACTGGGCAAAGTCACGCGATCGATGTTTATCGATTAGGGTTGAGACGTGGTCACCAGGAGAGGATTTTCGATGACGGTCGTGAAGCGTTACGGGCGGGCGCGGCGGCGGCCGGGCTCCTGCTGGTCATCACCAGCGGCTCGTCGGCCTCGGCGGTCTCCCCGACGGTGAATGCGCCGGCCACGACCACCCTGACCACCCAGGGCCGCACCGCGGAGAGCTACACGGGCCTGATGAACGGTGAGTCGTTCCAGCAGGACGGCATCCTCTCGCACCGCCGGTGGCAGTACGCGGCGTTCTGGGACGCGGACGGCTACGTCAACGTCTCCCGGCGTCCGACGAACGGCACGTGGCAGACCATCCGGCTGACGGACTATCGCACCACCACCACCGATTCACACAATGTGATCAGCATCGGGCTCTCGCACGTGGACGGAAGCATCCACCTCTCCTTCGACATGCATTCCCAGCGTTTCCGCTACCGCAAGTCGGTGGCCGGCATCGCCACCTCACCGGACACCGCCGCCTGGTCACCGGGCATCTTCGGCGCCGTGCAGAACAACCTCGCCGGACGCGACATGGCCGTCATGACCTATCCGCAATTCATCACCATGCCCGACGGCAATCTGCAACTGACGATCCGTACGGGCGAGAGCGGGAACGGTAACCAGGTCCTGTTCGAGTATCGGTCCGGTGCGTGGAATTTCGTAGGAAAGATCATGGACGGCACGACACTCGGCAACAACGCCTACCTGTTCGGCTTCCAGTACGACGGGCAGGGTGTGCTGCACACGACCTGGACCGTCCGGGAGACGTTCGACGGGAGCAGCAACCACGATCTCTACTACGCGTACAGCGCAGACCGTGGCCGAACGTGGCGCAGTGGCTCGGGTGCGCTGATCGGCACCGCCGACTCCAGTCCGATCTCGACGACCACCGCCGCGGCGCGGTTCTGGGCCATCGGACAGAACCGCGGCCTGATGAACCAGGAATCGCAGACCGTCGACTCGGCGGGGAACGTGCACGTCCTGGCCTCCCACCTTCCGCCGTCGGCGCCCAGCGACGCCGTCTTCACCAACGCCCGCACCAGCGCCGTGCTCGTCCACTACTGGCGTGAGGCCGCAACCGGCCAGTGGCGCCAGCGAATTCTCGGCTACCAGGCGGGCGTCAGCCGCGGCGACATCGGGGTCGATTCCCGTGACAACCTGTTCGTGGTCAGCGCCGCCTCGAACACGGGCGTGCTGCAGGTCGCGACCGCGTCCCGAGCCTCGGGTTGGTCGGACTGGGCCGTCCGCTACCGGTCCACCGCGACCTTCACCTCCGATCCACTGCTCGACCACCGCCTGCTGAAGTCCAACAACATCGCCAGCGTCTTCGCGCCGCACCAGGGCGGCAGCCGGATCGACGTCCTGAACTTCACCAGCTCCGGGAACTGACCGACCCGGCCAGGGATGGTCACGATCGCTGCCGCGTTCTGCTCGGCGCCGTGGGGCATGGGTACACTGAATCTGACATGGATGTCAGGTGTGGTGCGGAGGTAGTGATGACGGCCACCATTCGGATCGGCGAACTCGCCGCCCGTGCCGGGGTGAGCGTGCGATCTCTGCGCTACTACGAGGAGCAGGGTTGCTCACGAGCCTCCGCAGCCCTCGGGGCCATCGCCGCTACAGCGAGATTCAGGTCGAGCGCATCATCCTCATCCAGCGTCTGTTCGCCGCCGGACTGAGCAGCCGCACGATCGTCGACCTGCTGCCGTGTGTCGACTCCCCGAGTGAGGACACCTCCGAGGCGGCAGTGGAGCGAATGCGCCACGAGCGCGACCGACTCGACCGCCACATCGAGAGCCTGATCCACACCCGGGGATGCTCGACGAGCTGATCGCTGCCAACCGCGCCCACAGCACCGCGCTCGCCCGCGCGTGACTCGGAGACCCGCGGGCGTCGCCCTCAGGCTGCGGACAACCGGGAGTAGAAGTCGCGCGGGTCACCGGCCAGGAAGCCTTGATGTCGGTGCTCCACTCGTCGACGAGGACCTCCACGGCGTCCGAAGCCAGGCCGTCGAGGGTCGCGCGAACGACGTCCGCCGGGTCGATCTTCGGACCGTCGTAGTTCGCACTGAAGTCGGTGTCCACCGCACCCGAGTGGACGCCGGTGACGTGGGTGCCCTGTGCCGCCAGCTCCAGGCGGATGCTGTTGGTCAGCGACCAGGCCGCCGCCTTCGCGGCTGCGTAGGCCCCTCGCCGGGCCAGGAGAACCAGGACAAGGCCGAGAGGACGTTGACGATCGCGCCGCCGCCGTTGCGGGCCAGCACCGGGCGAATGCTCGCACCACGGAGAGGGTGCCGAAATAGTTGACCTCCATGTCGCGGCGTACGAGGTCGAGGTCTCCGGCCACCAGGTCGACGTGGGAGTCGACGCCGGCGTTGTTGATCAAAGCGTCGTGTCCGCGGCGGCCTCGGCCGCCGCGCGGACGGAGTCGGGGTCGCTGATGTCAAGGGCCAGGGGTACGGCGCCCGGCAGGTCGACGGACTGCCCGCCGCGTGACGTCGCGTAGACCTTCACCGCTCCGCGCTCGAGAAGCTGCGCGACGTACTGCCGCCCGATGCCGCGGTTTGAGCCGGTGACGACAGCGATCGAACCCTTGATCTGCACGAGGAACTCCTTCGGTGGAGGGGCGACGCCAGTACGCGCCCGCACCGAAACGCTAGAACCTGCCATTGGTGTCAGCTTCAAGCTGCTGGCCGGTGACCGAGGTCACTCCGACGGTGTGAAAATTCGGTGGTCGGGAGGCTCCTGCGGGTCTAGCGTGGCCCGCCGTGCTCACCAACGAACAGATCATCGGGCAGGCCCTGGATCGGATCGAGGCAGGGCTTCTTCCCTGACAAGGTCGCGGACATCGACGCCGCGATCCGGCGCCGTCTCGCGGCAGGCGAGTACGACGGCCTGGACGGGCCGGTGCTCTGCGAGAGGGTGACCGCTCACCTTCAGGAGGTGTGTCCGGACAAGCATCTGCGGCTGCTGTGGGCGGACCAGCCGCAGTCGCTGGATCCAGCGGACGAGGACGGAGGGCGGGCCGCGTTCCTCGCGCTGCTCAGGACGGAGAACCAGGGAATCCGCCGTGTCGAGCACCTGGACGGCAACGTCGGGCTCATCGACGTGCGGCGCATCGCGTACGCCGACGAGGGCGCCGCCGCGATCGGCGCGGCCCTGCAACTGGTCGCCCTCAGCTCCGCGCTCATCCTGGACCTGCGCCAGTGCGCCGGCGGAGCACCGGAGGGAGCCGCGATGTGGTGCAGCTACTTCTTCCGCGACGATCAGGTGCACCTCAACGACTTCTACGAGCGGTCCACCGACTCCACACGCCAGTTCTGGACGACCGCGTACCTTCCCGCGCCGCGCTACGCGGACCGTCCGGTCTACGTGCTCACCAGCGCCACGACGTTCTCCGGGGCGAGGACGTGGCGTACACCCTTCAGGCGCACGGCCGGAGCGTGGTCGTCGGTGAGACGACACGCGGCGGCGCACCGACGGCCCGTCACGCGGTCACCGAACACATCCTCGTGACCGTGCCGACCGCCCGGACCATCAACAGCGTCACCGGCACCAACTGGGAGGGCGTCGGCGTGGTCCCCGATGTGCCCGTCCCGGCAGACCAGGCACTCGACACGGCATTCAAGGCCATCGGAGGCGCGTAGGCCCGGCTGCGTCGGTCTCAGGAATCTGACAGCAAGTCGGTACAGCAGTCTCTGTACCGTCCGGATCGGACCTCGCCGCTTGTGAATGGGCGGACCGATCAGGCTGTTCCATAGGCGGACGAGGACGGGAAATGACGAGGAACACTCGCTTGACCTTGGCGTTGATCGCGGTGGTGGTGCTCGTCGCCGGCGGTCTGCTGGCCGTCAACCGTCCCGACCAGCCTCCTTCTGCTGCGACCACCGATACTGGCGCGATCGAATCATCGGTGCTGGTGCGCGAGGACAGTCATCGGCTGTCCACCGCGGCGGACGGCAGGTGACTCTGGTCGAGTTCCTCGACTTCGAGTGCGAGTCCTGCGCCGCCGCGTACCCGGCGGTCAAGCAGATCCTCGCCACCTATCAGGACCGCATCACCTTCGTGGTCAGGTACTTCCCGATCCCGAGCCACCCGAACGCGGATCTGGCCGCGCGCACCGCGCAGGCCGCCGCCAACCAGGGCCGCTTCTCCGACATGTACATCCAGCTGTTCGAGAACCAGACCAGTTGGAGTCACAAGGAGCAGCCACAGACCGAGGTGTTCCTCGGGTACGCCCGCACCCTCGGCCTGGACATGGCGCGCTTCCAGCGCGACCTCGACGACCCGCCACTGCCGCGCGGATTGCCAAGGACAAGACCGACGGCGCAGCCTCCGGTGTGCAGGGCACCCCGACGTTCTTCCTCAACGGCCGGCAACTGACCGACCTGCGCGGCCAGGACGACCTCGTTGCCGCCATCGACGCCGCGCTGGCCGAATGAGCGCCGCCACCGTCGACACGTACAGCGAGCGGGCCTCGCTCGAACAGGGTTTCCTGCCTCGGGCCACCGCCTGGATCTGCGCCGTCGGTGGTGTTGTCGGGATGCTCGCCGCCACGATCCTCATCGTCGAGAAAATCCGCCTGCTCGCCAGTCCCGACTACGTGCCGAGCTGCAGCATCAACCCCATCCTGTCCTGCGGTTCGGTAATGACCACACCCCAGGCCGAGGCGTTCGGAATCCCCAACCCCTGATCGGCATCGCGGGGTTCGCCGCGCTCACCACGATTGGCGTCGTCCTGCTGGCCGGTACGGTCATCCTGCTCGCGATCCTGAACCGCTTCTGGGATTACTGGATCACCCTCACCTAGCCCGTCCCCGGCCCCCGATCAGCGGGTGGCGGTGGCGGGGCGCAGCAGTTGTTGCCGCGCCAGGCTTCGCGGCCTTCCTTGACCGCGACCGCGGCGATGACCAACGCCGCGGCGGGGTCGGCCCACCACCAACCGAACAGCGAGTTGACCGCCAACCCGACCAACAACACCGCAGAGAGGTACGTACACAGCAGGGTCTGCTTGGAGTCAGCGACGGCCGAGGCCGACCCGAGTTCGCCTCCCGCGCGGCGTTGTGCGGCCGACAGGACCGGCATCACCGCCAGGGACACCGCGGCCAGGACCAGGCCGATCGTGGAGTGCTCCGCGCGGTCGGCGCCGACGAGCGCGCGCACCGACTCGACGGACACGTACGCGGCGAGGGCGAAGAACGACAGCGCGATGACGCGCAGCGCGGCGCGTTCCCGACGTTGGTGGTCCGGGCCGGAGAACTGCCAGGCCACGGCGGCTGCGGAGGCCACCTCGATGACGGAGTCGAGGCCGAACCCGATCAGCGCGGTCGAGGAGGCCATCCTCCCGGCGCTGATGGCGATGACCGCCTCGATGACGTTGTAGGTGATCGTCGCGGCGACGAACAGGCGCACCCGCCGGATCAGGGTCGACCGTCGGGCCGGTGACGGGCCAACTGGCATCAGCGAAAGTGGCGCGTTCATCAGCAGCACCCTCGGACTCGGCGGCCGGGCAGGCGGCCGGATCGACGGCCAGGACCAGGCCGAGCAGGTCTCCGAGGGCGTGCGCGAGTCGGGCGTCGGCCAGTTCGTAGCGGCTGCGACGGCCTTCGGGTACGGCGACGACGAGGCCGCAGCCCCGCAGGCACGCCAGGTGGTTGGACAGGTTCTGCCGGCTTGTGCCCAGTAGGTCGGCGAGCTCTGCCGGATAGCCGGGCCCGTCGCGTAGTGCGAGCAGGAGCCGGGCGCGAACCGGGTCGGACAGGGCGTGACCGAAACGGGCCAGCACCTGCCCGTGCGTCAGGGTCTCCACCACCCGACAGTACATCAGGGGATGAATAAACACGACGCTGAACTATTCCCGCTGCGGGCACCCGGTGCGGTGCTGGTGTGCCGACGCTCCTGGCCAGGCAGAAGTGACGCTACGGAGACGGCCGCACACGTGCCGGGAGCACCGCGTCGGCGGACTGGAGCGGCGGAGAATTCCTGCTGAAAGGCGGTAACCAAATCGGCTGACCAACTCGTCAGGTCAGTGACGGATCGCCACTGCGGGCGGCCGGCCGAGGAGGGTACGGGACATGGGGACGTTCGTGGGCGTTTGAGGGACGATCTGGCCCGACACCCCGCCCCGCCGTTGGGTGACCTGATCCAGCAGTCGGTCGTGCAGGGCCGCCGACTGCGCCGGCAGCGCCGCCTGGCCCAGTTCGGCGCCGGCGGATCGGCGTTGGCGATGTTGCTCGTGATCGGCCTGGCCGCCGGGCCGCTCGGCGTCGGTGCGGATGACGCCGACCAGACCGGCGGGCCGACCATCGGTGTGCCGGGTGGGTCGCTCGACACCGCCACGCCGTCCTCGGCCGGGTCCCCAGCTGGTGCCCCGGGCGGGTTCGAGGAGGGCGCCGACCCCGGTCAGTGCTGCCGACTCCTCGACCACCGTGATCGACGCCGTGCGGATCGGGCCGGGACCAGCCGGGCCGCTGCTGACCACCACACCGCAGGGCGCTCTGGAACTGCTGACCCGGCTTCTGCCCAGGGGAAGACCAGTGGTTATGCGAGCCTGCACAGCAGCGGGCGGGCCCCGGTATGCCGTACGTCCAGATCTACCTGGACCGAGGCGAGGACCGGGGATGCTGCGGCTCGCTGTCTACCGGGACGGTCTGGGCGGCGACCCTGCCCCGGGGACGGTGGAGCTGACCGAGGCACCCGGCAACTGCGTGCAGAACCAGATGGTCACCGTGCACCACCGTGATGGCCTCCAGGTCGATCTGATGATCTCCACCTGTCTGGCCTGGGACGGTAGGGGAGACCTCGCCGGCACCGCCCGTCCTCGACGTGAAGGAGGCGACCGCGATCGCCGCCAACCCGATCTGGGGACGCAAATTCCGGCCGAGTACGTCGTCAACGGTGCCAAGAGGTTCTCGACACTGGGCCGGACGAATGGCTGACGAAGACTTCGTGGAGTTCGCGCAGGCGACCGCCCGCCGGCTGCGCGACGCCGCGTTCCTGATGTGCCGCGACTGGCATCTCGCCCAGGACCTCACCCAGACGACGCTGGCCAAGGTGTATGCCAACTGGAGGCGGGTCCGCCGCGCCGACGACCCCACGCGTACGCCCGCAAGATACTGCTGCGCTGCATGATCGACCAGCAGCGGCGTCGCTCCAGCCGCGAGTTGGCGATGTCGGCGCCTCCGGACCGGGCGAGGAACATCCGGCCGAGCTCCGCATGACGTTGCTGGACGCGGTCGCCACCCTGCCGTTGCGAGATCGGGCGATCATCGTCCTGCGCTACTGGGACGACCTCAGCGTGGAGACAACTGCCGAGATCGTGGGCGTCTCCGTCGCGGTCGTCAAGAGCCAGAGCATGCGCTCCCTCACACGCCTGCGCGAGTTGCTCGGCGAGACCCGTTCCGAGTTGTTCGCCGAGGAACGCCATTGACCGGGGAGGGTTTCGGTGTCCGTATCGACCAGCAGGACGTGCCGAGGCCGGCTTCGCGGCAGAGGCTGGGGCCTGGTCGCCGTCGCGCCGGCGGTTCTGTCGGCGGTGCTGATGGCCGCGGGCTGTCATCGGTGGGAGGCCGGCGTCAGCCCCGACGAGCGACGCCCGCGAACGCGGAACGTGGCGATCCGAGCATGCTGCTGGGGAGGGCGATCTGGGTTCGGGCTGGCGTGAGGACGACGCGCGAACCGGCCTGCCGCCCTGGCCGTGGGAGCAGACCAACTGCCCCGGCTATCAGAGCAGCGACTACCCGGCCAAGTCGCATCGGCGCGCTGCCGTGCAGCGCTACTACCGATCGTCCGACGGCGCGTCGCCGGTCCATCACGTGGTGGAGACGTACGAATCTGGATGGGCCGAGCGGAATGTCGATGACGTCCGTCAGGTCCTGCTGCGGTGCGCGAGCTACCTGGTCCTCGGATCGCGGGTCTCGTTCGACATCGTGGATCCACATTACTTTCAGGGCGCCGGCATGCTCGTTCGAGGTCGCATCGAGCATGCCGACATCCCGAACACCGTCACGTACTTCGTGATGTTGAGACGAGGCGAGACGGTCTCGACGGTCAGCCTGCCCGATCCGGGCAGCCGGGCCGCGGTGGACTCGATCGCGGCGAGGGCAGTGGCCCATCTTGGCTGAGCGGGTGGTCGACAGCTGTCACGCCGCTGGGTCGTCTCCGCGGCCACCATGTCTCTCGCCGGCATCGCGACGGCCGCCTTCGGTGCCACGCACGCTCGCGACGGCGACGAAGCCGGCCCGTCGCACGGTCCGTCCCCGCCAATCCGGTCCCACGACGCCGGCCATCGACCGGATCGAGCCGGCGAGGACGCGCATCAAGGACTACGTGCAGCGGTACGGCGGCCACCTGGCAGTCGCGGCACTGGATCGACAGGGAACGGCCGCGGTGACGGTCGGCACCAAACGGTTCGAGACCGCCAGCATCGTCAAGGTCAACATCCTTGCGGCCCTGCTGCTGCGCCAGACACCGCCGGGCAAGGCCCTGAATTCCAACACCCGACGGTTGGCCGAGGACATGATCGTGTCGAGTGACAACGCCGCGGCGGTGGCCCTGTGGCAGAGGATCGACGGCTCGCGCGGCCTCACCGCCGCGAACCGCGCGCTCGGTCTGCGGGAGACCAAACCCAACACGCACTGGGGACTCACCACGACCACGGCTGCCGACCAACTCCGCCTGCTGACCGCGCTGACGTCGCCGACGGGACCGCTGACCCCACAGGACCGTAGCCTCGTCCTGGGCCTCATGAACACGGTGATCCCCGAGCAGAGATGGGGAATCACCGCCGCGCGGGAGCCGGGCAATCGTTCCGTCCACGTCAAGAACGGCTGGGACACCGTCGATGTCGACGGCGGTCGCTGGCTGGTCAACAGCATCGGACGGATCGTCGAGCCCCGTCATGACTGGCTGATCGCCGTGCTCTCGGACCATCACGTGAGCCGGAAAGAGGGTATCCGCGTCGTCGAGAGGGCCGCCACGTACGTGCTCAAGGAACTGCGCGCCGCCACTGCGGGCGACGGTCCTCCGCAGGGTAGGCGTCCGGGTCGGGGCAGGCGGTGACGGAGCGCGGCTCACCCGACCCGCTGGGCCAGCACCTGCCCCGGCCAGGATCCAGCCAGGAAGGTCTCGGTGGGAGTGAATCCGTGGCGCTCGTAGAACGCCACCAACGCGCCACCGTCGCCCGCCCAGCAGTCGACCCGTAGCAACCGCACGCCGGCTCGGCGGGTCTCGGTCGCGGCGTGTGCCAACAGGGCCGACCCGAGGCTCCGACCGGCGAGCCGCCAATGGGTGACCAGGAGGCGTACGAAGCGCTCGGGTTCCTCCGCAGGCGGGATCGGTGCTCGCGGATCGGGCCCGGAGTCCAGCACCAGGGCTCCGGCCGGGTTCCGTCCACCTCCGCGATGTACGGGAGGCTCTCGGTCAGGTACCGATCGACCAGCTCGGCCCCGCCGGGCTTCTCCGAGAACGGCACCGTGCCCCACTGCTCGGTGTTGCCACGAGCATTCAGCCAGGTCACCGCGGAGTCGAGCATGTCGAGGACGGCCGGTGCGTCGGCCGGAACCCCGCGTCTGATCCGTACCCCGGGGTGGTGTCGTCCATGGCGGAAGTGTATTCGGGGCAGCCCGGTCACGACCGGAGCCATCATCCGGCTGGGCGCCACCGGACGAACAGCCGGCCCAGGGCGCCAACGCCCTGGGCCGGAGTGGTGTCGCAGCTGTCAGTCCCGCCGATCAGGCGACCTTGATGTCGCTGCACCACATGTAGGTCTGGTCCATGTGCGACGCCTTCCAGACCACGAAGAGGATGTGGTTACCGGAGCGTCCGGAGACCGAGACGTTGAACGAGATGTTCTGCGTCGGCGCGTAACGCCCGGTCGTCGTGATCAGGTCGAGATTGCCCCACCCGAGCTGCTGGGTGGCGGGGTTGAATCCCTGCTTGGTGACGTAGACCCGGAAGTAGTCAGCACCGTGGCTGGCCTGGTCGTAGAACTGGACGGTGAAGTTGGGGCTGACGGTGGTCGCCTTCCACGCGCCGGGCTGGTTCACCGTGTTGTTCCTGGAGAGGGCGTTGCTGCACAGCTGGCCGTCCGGAGTGCGGGCCTGGAACTGGCCGGCGAGGCCGTCCCGCAGCTGGCTCATCCAGTTCCACATGGTGTCGGGGTTGGCCTGGAACGCCTGCCAGCACATGGGGTCCTGCTGCTGCATGGCGGGGTTCATGTGTTGGCTGCCCCAGGCCTTCCAGCACTGGTAGGCGCGACTCGCCGGGTTGATGACGGTGCCGTGGGCCTGGGCCGCGCCGGTCCAGGGCAGCATGGCGAGCACCATGGCGAGCAGCGGGAGGAGCACTCGGAGGGGCCGACGGACGCTTGACCGGGACCGTCCGTCGGATTGATCGGGCTTGTGTGAACGCACTGTTCATCCTCCGTTCTTGGATACGAGAGATCAGAATGGGAACGCTCCCAAACCCACTGTTGCATTGATTAACGTAAATATCAATGCTGATCCATTTTGGCCGAATGTGGATCGAGCTGACCGGGTTGCCGGGCCGTCGACCACTTTGGGCAGGATCATCACCACCGACCGGAACCGTGCGACCGGTGGCGGAGAACCCGTTCGGCGAGCGTGGTCAGAGCCCGGCTGCGGCGTCGTACCGGCGGCGCTGCTCGGCCATCTCCGCGGGGTCAGCGCCTCCTTGAGCGCCAACTCCTCGTACCTGTCCGGGAACATCTCCCGCAGCCGGTCCACGAACCTGACGTCGGCGGTCGCCTCGACCACCTGGATGCCCGGAGGCTCGGTGGACATGTCCATGATCAGAGGGCCGGCCAGCTTGACCGCCACGTCCCAGGGGCGCTTCTTCTCGGCGACCCCGCAGAGGTGGAAGCCGTAGACCGTCCGCACGTCGGCGAGCGCGGTGGCCTCGGCCGGCTCGTAGCCGTAGACGCGGACTCCGCAGATCACTGCCGGCTTACCCTCCGCGGTGGCCACCTGCTGGGCGCCGTGTCCGGCGTGGTTGTGCTGTCCCGGGTCCGCCTGTTCGAGCGTGATCCGCATCCGGGTCGTGATCTGCCCTGCAGATCCTCCGGCTCCGCCTCCGGGCCGAGCCGCCGGACCAGTACGACAGTGCCGGCCGACACCACCAGCAGGATCACCGCGACCACACCAGGCGGTGCCGGTACCAGCCCGCGAGCCTCTCTCGGAAACCATGATTGCTTCTCACCTCGTCGCCGGTTCTGATGCGCGGACAGGCCGAATCGGGCAGCCCTGGCGTGTCGGACGTCGAACGCGTCGGCCGTCGCGGACACGTGCCGGGGACACGTACGGCGGGCGAGGGCGCCTGCCGTCGTCATGGCGATGGCCCGGCGATGCGGCACGCGAGCGTCCGTCGAGGCGCGCTGCCGGCACTGCAATGCTCCCGTGTTGGCCGTTCCCAGCACGGTTGCCCCGTGCTGCGGCGATATGAGCCATTCCAACACGTCCGGATCCACTCTGGCAACATCGATGAGCGTCAGCGTGTGGGCCTGACTTATGTCATGAGTACCTGTGCGCCTCGCACAGAACGTCGTGACTAAGCGCACTGGAGCGAGCACCGTCCTGTCGATGAGACTCGATTCGACGCCGGAACAACAGCCGGCCGAGTTCGAGAGGTGGGCGGGACGGTGGACGAACGCTACGACAGCTACTGCGCGGTAGATCCGCTGTTCTACGACTCGCTCGGCAGCGCCGTCGCGCAGCCCGTCTTTCCGGCCGCCGAGCGGCCGATGCCGACCGGTGGCGCCGTGAGCCGCTCGACGACTGGCTGATCTACGCGCCCGACGGCGGCTCGCTGCCGCAGCAGGGCTGGAAGATCCATGTGTCGGCGGGTCTGGCGAACGCCGAGCGGGTGCTGGACGCGGTCTGGAACTACTGCGTCCCTCGCGGCCTGTCCTTCAGTTCCTGCGCGGGCCGCGCACGCTGCTGCTGCGCAACTCCAAGTACGCCGCCCGGGCCGCCAGCGGAAAGTTCATCACGGTCTATCCCCGTGACGACGCGGAGCTGGAGCTGGCCTGCAAGGAACTCGACGAACTGCTCACCGGTGAGTCCGGGCCGTACATCCTCAGTGACCTTCGCTACGGCACCGGCCCGGTCCACGTGCGCTACGGCGGCTTTGCCGCGCGCTACTGTCACTCGCCCGACGGCCAGGTGGTGCCGGCGATCGAGGACGAGTCCGGCACGCTGGTGCCGGACCGCCGTGAGCCCGTCTTCCACGTACCGTCCTGGGTCACCCTGCCCGACTTCCTCGGCCCGCACCTGGCCGCCCGCAGCGGAACCAGCACGGACCAGGTGCCGTACCGGATCGAGCGAGTGATCCACTTTTCGAACGGCGGCGGCCTGTACGTGGGCCGGGACCTGCGGACCGACACCGAGGTGGTGCTGAAGGAGGCCCGACCGCACGCCGGCCTGGACGCCGACGGCACCGACGCCGTCGCCCGGCTGGCCCGCGAGGCGGAGGCCCTGCGGCAACTCGCCGACCTGCCGCAGGTGCCGCGGGTGCACGACGAGTTCGTCCTCGGCGAGCACCGGTTCCTGGCGCTCGAATTCATCGAAGGCCGCCCGCTGAACAAGGTGCTTGTCGACAGGTACCCGTTGATCGACGCCGACGCGACGGACGCCGACCGGGCGGCGTACGCCCGATGGGCCCGGCAGACCTACGAGCAGGTCGAATCCGTCGTGGCGGCGATCCACGAGCGCGGCCTGGTCTACGGAGACCTGCACCTGTTCAACATCATGATCCGGCCGGACGACCGGGTCGCGCTGGTCGACTTCGAGGTGGCCGCCCCGATCGCCGGGCATCGCCGACCCGGGCTGCGTAACCAGGGCTTCGCGGCACCGAGGGACCGGACCGGGCCGGCGGTCGACCGGTACGCCCTGGCGTGCCTGCGGCTGGCGCTGTTCCTACCACTGACCCAGCTGGTCCGGCTCGCCCCGGCGAAGGTGGCTCACCTGGCCGACGTCATCGCCGCGAACTTCCCGGTGCCGAGGTCCTTCCTCGATCCGGCGGTGGAGGAGATCAGCGGTGCCGCACGGCTCACCCCGAACCCGCGACCGGCTCTTGGCGCCGATGACTGGCCCGCCACGCGGGACCGGCTGACGACGGCGATCCTCGCCAGCGCCACTCCCGACCGGAACGACCGGCTCTTTCCCGGTGACATCGAGCAGTTCCGCAGCGGCGGCCTCAACCTCGCCCACGGGCGGCGGGAGTGCTGTACGCGCTCGCCGGGAGCGGCGCGGGCGGTGGCCCGAGCACGAGGACTGGCTGGTGCGGCGGGCGACAGCGCCCCGTCCGGCACCCGCTGCGGCTTCTACGACGGGCTGCATGGCGTCGCCTACGCGCTCGATCACCTCGGACGCCGGCAGGACGCGCTGGACGTCGTCGACATCTGCCTGCGGGAACCCTTGGACGGGCTGGACCACAGCCTGGCGAGCGGGCTGTCCGGGATCGCGCTCAACCTGGCCGAGTTGGCAACGCGGACCGGGAGGTGTCGTTGCGGACCGCCGCGTGGCGGGCCGCCGAGCGGGTGATCGGGCAACTGGCCGATGACCCGGCCCGGACGTCAGCGGCGGACGTAACCCGTACGCGGGGTTGCTGCGCGGCCGGACCGGAGTGGCGCTGATGCTGGTGCGGCTCTACGAGATCAGCGGCGACGACGAGCTGCTGGAGCACGCCGCCACGGCACTGCGTCAGGATCTGCGCCGGTGTGTGCTGCGTCCGGACGGTGCCCTGGAGGTCAACGAGGGCTGGCGCACCATGCCGTACCTGGCGCACGGCAGTGTCGGTATCGGGCTGGTCCTCGACCAGTACCTGCGCCACCGGGCCGACGACCGGTTCACCGAGGCGAGCGCGGGGTCCGCCGTGCGGCGCGCTCACCGTTCTACGCGCAGTCCGGGCTCTTCGCCGGCCGGGCCGGCATCATCGCCTACCTCGCCGCCTCGACCCACGACGCCGACCGCCGCGAACTCGACGCGCAGCTGGATCGGCTGTCCTGGCACGCGCTGCCGTACCGGGAGGGACCGCCTTCCCGGGTGAGCAGTTGCTGCGGCTCTCCATGGACTTCGGCACCGGCACCGCCGGCGTGCTGTACGCGCTGGCGAGCGCGCACACGACCAGCCGCCGGTGCTGCCTTCCTCGCGCCCTGCCGGTGCGCAGAGACTCCCGCGACAGCGGGGCGACCGATCGGCGAACGGATGGAAGGGAGGTGAACGACATGGCACTTCTGGACCTCCAGGGCCTGGAGATGGCTCCGGCCGACCGCACCGGTGGTGGTAGCCGGGCGAGCCTGCTGCTCTGCGGCGACAGCTCGCTCTCCGTCACGACCTGCAACTGATCCACGCACACGTGGAGCCCTGGGTGGGTAGACGTGCCCACCCAGGGCAACCGCGTACCAACGGGAGGACCGATGCCGACGTTCGCCGCGGGGACAGGCTGCTCCGGCGGACGGTCCTGGCGGGCGGCGGCTGGACGGCCGGACTCGCGGCGGTCGCGCTGCTCGGCGCGGCCGCCGAACTGTTGCTACCCGCGGCCCTCGGCCGCGCCGTCGACGCCGCCCTCGCCGGCGGATCCGGCTGGTGGGCGGTGTCCGCCTGCGCCCTGGTCGTCGTCCTCATCGGCGTCGACACCCTCACGGACCTGGCCAGCGGGTTCGGTGCGGCGCGCGCCACCGCCGGGCTACGCCGGCGCCTGCTGCGCCACCTGTTCGCCGTGGACGTCCGCGCCACCCGCCGGCACCCGGTGGGCGATCTCGTCGGCCGGCTGGTCGGCCAGGCCGCCGACGCGGGACAGGCCGGCAACGCGGTGGTCCTGGCCGTCGTGGCGGTGCTTCCGCCGCTGGGCAGCGTCGTCGCGCTCGCCCTCATCGAGCCGGTCCTCGGGGTCACCCTGCTCGCCGGTCTCGCCCTGCTCACCGTCCTCATGCGCGCCTTCGTGGCCGACGCCTCGGCCGCCACCGCCGGATACCAACGGGCGCTCGGCAGCATCGCCGGCCGACTGCTGGAGTCGCTGGACGGCGCCCGGAGCATCGCCGCCGCCGGCACCACCCGGCGCGAGGAGGACCGGGTGCTGGCCGCCCTGCCGGAGCTGAGAGTGCACGGCCGGCGCGCCTGGGACCTGCTGGCGCGGGCGAGTGCGCGCACTTCCGCCGTGGCTCCGCTGCTGAACCTGAGCGTCATCGCGGTCGGCGGGTACGCCCTGACCATCGGCTGGCTCACGCCCGGTGAACTGGTCGCCGCGGTCCGGTACGCGGCCATGGGCGCCGGACTCGGTGCGGTGCTCGCCACCCTGAACCACCTGGTCCGCAGCCGCGCGGGAGCACACCGGGTCGCCGAGTTGCTGACGCAGCCCGCGGCGCCGACCGGAGACCGGCCCCTTCCGCCCGGCGGTGGCGCGCTGCGACTACGGGGGTGTGCGTGTACGCCGACGACGGCCGGACCATCCTGGACGGCATCGACCTGGACGTGCCGGCCGGCGCCCAGTGGCCGTCGTCGGAGCGTCCGGTGCCGGCAAGTCGACCCTGGCGGCCCTGGCGGGACGGCTGTACGACCCGACGACGGCGAGGTGCGGCTGGACGGTGTGCCGCTGCGGGACGTGGACGGGGCGGCGTTGCGTCGAGCCGTCGGCTACGCCTTCGACCGGCCGGTGCTGATCGGCGCAACCGTCCACGACGCGATCGGCCTGGCGCTGCCGGTCGACTCGGCGGTGCCGCCGGCCGATCGCAGCCCGGCCACGCCAGCGGTCCAGCGGGCGGCCCGCCTGGCGGCGGTCGCCGACGTGATCGACCGTCTGCCCGACGGTTACCGCACCCGCTGGTGGACGCACCGCTCTCCGGAGGCGAGGCCCAACGCCTCGGCCTGGCTCGCGCGTTCGCCGCCGAGCGGCTGCTCATCCTGGACGACGCGACGTCCAGCCTGGATACCGCGACCGAACACCGGATCGCTGAGGCGGTGGTCGGGCGGGCCGTGAGCGTACCCGGATGGTGGTCACCCACCGGATCGCCGCGGCTGCGGCGGCCGACCTCGTCGCCTGGCTCGACGACGGTCGGCTGCGCGGCCTGGCGCCGCACCGGCACCTCTGGGCGGACCCGGACTACCGTGCTGTCTTCCAGCCGGCCGGCGGTGGCGGGTGAGCCGCCCCGGCGTGCGACGGGTGACCTGGCGGGCGCTGCGGGCCCGACGGCGGAACTCGCCCGGCTCTGCGGCTGGTCGCTTGTCGAGTCACTGCCCGCGCTGCTCGCCGGCTATCTGGTCGCCCGCGCCGTCGACGACGGTTTTCTGGCCGGTCGTCTCCTCGACGGCCTGGCCTGGCTGGGGTCCTCGCCGGGGCCGTGCTGGTCGGCGCGGCGGCCACCGGTCGGACGTACCGGAGTCTCGGTGCGGTGGTCGAGCCGTTCCGGGACGAGGTGGCCGCGCAGGTGGTCCGGGCGCGCTGCGCGACGCCACCCGGGCGGGTGGCCGCCGGACAGTGCCGCCGTGACCCGGCTGACCCACCAGATGGAGATCGTCCGCGACACCTTCGCCGGCCTGCTGATGGTGACCCGCGGTTTCGTCTTCTCCGCTGGCGCTGCCCTGCTCGGTCTGCTCGCCCTGGCGCCGGTGGTGGCGGCGCTGGCGGCCGCGCCGCTGGTCGCCGGCCTGGTCGTGTTCCTCGTCGCGCTGCCGTCGATGGTCACGCACCAGCGCGCGTACGTCCGGGCCGGTGAACAGCTCGGCCAGTCGGCGGCTGCCGCGCTGGCCGGTCACCGCGACGTGCTGGCCTGCGGTGCCCAGACACGCGTGACGGCCGACGTCGAACGCGGGGTGTCGGCGCAGGCCGCCGCCGAACGCATGCTCGCCCGGATGGCGGCGATCCGTAGCCTCAGCCTCGGCATCGGCGGCTGGCTGCCGCTGCTGGTGCTGATGGCGACCGCCCGTGGCTGGTCGAGCGTGGTCTCACCGCCGGCGCGGTGCTGGGCGCGCTGATCTATGTCTCGACCGGGCTGCAACCCGCCCTGCACACCTCGTGCAGGGCCTCGGCGGCGGCGGCCTCCGCTACGCGGTCACCCTGGAGAACATCCTGCGCAGCTGTCCGGTGCCCGACGACGAGGGCCCGTCCGCCCCGCCGCCCAGCGGCCGCGCTCCCGGCCGTCCACCGAGCCGGGCGGCCGCTCACCGGCCGTCGAGGTCCGGGGACTCACCTTCGGCTACGGCCCGCACGCCCGGCCCGTCCTGCGGAACTTCTCGCTGACACTGACCGATCGGGACCACCTCGCCGTGGTGGGCCCGAGCGGTGCGAGCAAGTCCACGCTGGCCTCCCTGATGGCCGGTCTGCTGCCGCCGCAGGCCGGCACGGTCCACCTGGCCGGCGCGACGGTCACCGAGGTCGAGCCGGCCGTCCTCGCCCGGATGCGAGTGCTGGTGCCCCAGGAGGCGTACGTCTTCACCGGCAGCCTCGCCGACAACCTCCGCTACCTCCGGCCGGACGCGGACGACCACACGCTGGAGGTCGCCCTGGACGCGCTCGGTGCGCGGCCCTGGCGACCCGCCTGGGTGGCCTGGGAGCACCGGTGGCGCCGGCCCTGCTGTCCGCCGGCGAGCGGCAACTCATCGCGGCGGTCCGAGCCTGGCTGGCCCCGCCCGCTGGTGGTCCTCGACGAGGCGACCTGTCACCTGGACCCGGCGCTGGAGGCGACTGTCGAAGCCGCCTTCGCCCGGCGGCCCGGCAGCCTCGTGGTGATCGCACACCGGATCAGCTCCGCGCTGCGGGCCGGTCGGGTGCTGGTCCTCGACGGCGACGAGCCCGTGCTGGGGACGCACGAACAGTTGCTGGCCCGCTCGGCCACCTACCGGGTACTCGTCGGCTGCTGGGACGACTCGATGCTGCCCTCCCGGACGGAGTCGGCGCGGCAGGGCTGAACACCCGCGCATCCGCGCCGGTCAGATCCAGCCCGCCTCGCCTGCCATCCGCACGGCCTCCACCCGGTACGCGCGCCCACCTTGCGGGCGATCCGAGCGAGATGGTTGCGGACGGTGCCACGGGTGATGCCGAGCGACACCGCCACCTCGGCCACCGGTGCCCCGCCGCCGTCAGTCTCAGCACCTCCGTCTCGCGGCCGGTCAGTGGACCGTCCGAGCGCAGCGCCGCGACGACGAGATCCGCGTCGAGGACGGGCTCCCGACGGGCGAGCCGGCGGATCCCGTCGATGACCCGTTGCGGGGCGGCATCGGTGCGCAGGATGCCCACCGTCCTGGTCGGGCAGAGCATGCCTCGCAGTCGCCGGGCGCGATGCGGGTGGGCCAGCACGAGGAGCGGGCACAGGTCGAAGCGGCCGGGATCGACGCCCTCGACGAGGTCGAGGTCGGCCACCACCACGTCGGGGCGCTGGTCGCGGACGGCCGCGGAGACCTCGTCGCCGCGATCCACCTCGGCCACGACACGAATGTCCTCCTCGGCGGCGAGGACGAACGACAGCGCGCCCAGTACCAGGGCGCCGTCCAGGGCGAGCAGGGTACGGATCACGATGAACCTTCCCGCACTCCGACGGTGATCACACAACGTCAACATTCAAACACGCATCCGGCGGGTCCGCACGGTGACGGCGGGCGGGTCGGACACGTCCGCCGGACCCGCCCCGACGGCTACAGCCAGCCTTTCGCTGCGCGCGCGACACCGCCTCCAACCGGTTGCGAGCCCCGGTCTTGCGCAGGATCACCGACAGATGGTTGCGCACAGTGCCGTGTGCCAGGTAGAGGCGGACGGCGATCTCCTTCAGGGGCAGACCCAGGGCCGCCATCCGCAGCACGTCCATCTCCCGAGGCGTCAACGGGATCTCCGAGGGACTCAGCACCGCCACCGCCGCTGCCGGGTCGATCGCTCGCTCCCCGGCCGCGAGCGCGCGGATCGCCCGTACCAACTCCGCCAGTGAGCTGTCGCTTTCCGACCAGGCCGCGCGCTCGGCTGCCAGCGCCGCCTCCACCAGCGCCGGGCTCCACCGAGGGCTCATCGCCAACACGGCGGCGTGCGGCGCCTCGACGTCGATCCGGGCGACCATCTCCACCGGGTCGGGCAGCTCCGGCGTCAGGGCCAGCACCACCACCTGCGGTCGGCACCGCCGGACCGCCGTCAACAGCTCGCCGACACCCTCGACGTCGGCGACCACCTCCATGTCCTCCTCACGCGACAGCGCGGCGCAGAGCGCCCGCGGAGCAAACCCATGTCCTCGGCGATGACAACGTGGATCACCACGTTTTCTCCGATCTCGGTACGCGTCACGACGGCCACCGATCCCGGAACGTCCACGGGTTGGTCGGGGCGGTCGTGCGCTACAGACGGAAGGCCATCGGCCCGCGGCACCGTCTCGGCGGACGTGCACGGGCACTGATCGACCGGCCAGCGGGCGGAACAGGCCGAGCGGACCCACCCACCGCGGACGATCGACCCGCCCTAGCCGGGACGGGCGATCGCAGACGAAGTGCGGCTCTCGGCCAGAAGCGGCACGAGGTCGCAGGGCTGCCCAGCGCTCAGGTGCGTCTGCCGCCGGGCGAGCCTGCGTAGCCGATCGCCCGCAAGCGGCGCGGATCGGCCGGCCCAGAGGTCGGCGCGGTTCCGTTGACGGGACTTCGCACGCGGGCACGACCCCTTTCCTCTGGACTGCTGACTCATGGTAGCGATGCAATCACGTAAGCGCATCCTGCTGTGTGCGCTCGTCGGCCGGGCGCGGCTTAGGGCGATCGTGGGACGGCCATGGAGCGCTCCAGATAGGATGAAAACCTATCTTTCATCCCAATGCGCCCTGGACAGGTGTCGATTTTGCCTCACATTTCAGGTGCCGTGCTGCCGGTGCTGCTGGCATTGACGCCGATCGCGACGGCGAACACCGGGCCGACGGAAGCGAACTTCTCACTGACTGTCAGCCCCAGCCGGATGGTCGTACCAGCCGACGAGATCGGGCAGCCGCGGCAGTTCACCGTCACGAACCGGGGTCAATCGGCGATCGACGTGTCGATGCGAACGGCGAGCTTCGCTGTGGACCCCAACGGAGAGTTGACGTTCCGTTCGGACGCGGCACACACGGCGATCGACTGGGTCACGGTGGGCCCGAAGCGTTTTCGGCTCGCCCCCGGTGCGACCGAACCGGTGGACCTCCGGATCGCGGTGCCGCCGAACGCCGAGCCCGGCGAGCACCAGGTCGCGGTGATCTTCTCGGCACCGCCGCCGGCCGGTGCACCCGCGATGAGCATCCGCCGCAGTGTGGGAGCGCCGGTCTACGTCACGGTGCCGGGCGATGCGATCGAGTCGGTGCAGGTCACCGAGGTCGATGCGCCCGGTTTCGCGCTGGGTGGTCCGCTGGCGCTGACCGCGACGGTACGCAACGTCGGTACCCTTCATCGCGACTTCGTCGCGGCCGACCGGTTGCGGGCCCGGGTGGCGGGGAGGACGTGACGTTCCCCGACTTCACCCTGCTGCGGGACGGCAGTCGACAGGTTGGCGCCCGGTGGGACGATCCACCCCTGGTCTGCGTCTGTCGAGTGACCGTCGCGGTGTCGAATGCGGACGGCCGTTCCGGGAGTGCGCAGGCGACGGTTGTCATCCTTCCGCTGCACCTCATCGGCCCGTTGGTCGGGGCCTCGGCTCCTGCTTCTGCTCGGCCGGATGATCCGGCGTCGCCGGACCGGCGCCGCTGCGGTGACGTCGCCGGCGTCCACGTTGGCGGCCGGCGGAGAGCACCAGCCACCGTCGACGGTTGTCGCCGACCACCGATACCGGTAGTCGAGGCGTTGTCCCTCGGTCCGTCCTGATTGGTCCTGTCGGCCCGTCCGTCGCGATCGGTCGAACGGTCCTCATGATTCACGACAGGGCGCTCCGGCCCGCCTCCATCCGCCTCTCTGCCCTCTTTGTACCAAATTCGCATCAACTGTACCTTCCGGCTGTCATACCCTGACTGCGGCTTATGGAGGGTTGACACATGCTGCTGGCGATGGTGAATGGCTTTACGGCGAGGCGGGGCTGGAGCGGTGCGGCCGCGACGAACGGTATGCATACCGCCGCGACGGTCACGGTCCTCGGCGGCTCGGACCTGGTCCGTTGAACGCCCGCACTTGTGCCCGGTCCCGGCGTGTTTTCGGCCACGGCGGGGTCCGACGCCGAACCGCCTTCGGCGTCGTCAGCATTGTGCTGGCCACTCTGGTTGCCGTACTCAACCCCGTCGTCGCCGAGGCGGCGGGCACCGTTCTGTTCAATCAGCCCTTCCACAACAACACCCCGGACGGCCTCGGCCCCATTTTCGTGCCTGCCCTGCCGGCGTCCTCCACCACCACGAACTTCGCCTGCCTGACCGCCTCCGGCAACACCGGCACCGGAGCGCTACGCAGTTGCGCGACGCAGAACGACGCACCCGGCAGCGGCAAGTTGCGGCTCACTGACGCCACCATCAACCGGACCGGCGGTCTCTTCGGGCGACCAGCGTGCCGACCGCGTCCGGCCTGGACATGACCTTCAACCTCTACCAGTACGGCAACACCGGCGGCGCGGACGGGATGACCCTGGTCCTTGCGGCGGTCGACCCCGCCAACCCGACCGCGCCGGCCACTATCGGCCAGTCCGGGGAGGGTTGGGCTACACCGGTACGAGGACACTGCCCGGTCTGGCCAACGGCTACCTGGGCATCGGGTTCGACGTCTTCGGCAACTACAGCACCACCACCTACCAGGGAAGCGGCTGTACCGACCCAGCCTTCGTCACCGCCTCCAGGATTCCGGGTCAGGTCCTCGTCCGGGGACCCGGTCGGGGCACGGTCGGCTACTGCGGACTGAACAGCACCGCCACCAACGGGTCCTCGCCGGTGGTCCCGCTGCGGGCGAACACCCGTGCAGCATCGGTCGTCCCGGTCGAGGTGGTCATCAACCCGACCACCTCGTCGTTCACCACCGCGTCTGGTCTGGTGGTGGCGGCCGGACGGTACATGGTGGTCTTCAGGCCGGTCGGCGCGAGCGTCTCGCGGGTTCTGGAGGACCTCTTCCCGCGGTCGCCGCCGGCCTCTACCCTCGTCGACCTGGCTGAACAGCAGCGGCATCCCGCGCCAGCTCGCCTTCGGCTGGGTGGCCTCCACCGGCTCCGTGGTGGACAACCACGAAGTCGACAACACCAGCGTGGTGACCTTCAACCCGGTGCCCGACCTCAACGTCACGCAGACCAGCTACACCGGCCCGAACCCGCAGCCCGGTGACCCGGTCAACTACACGGTCGTCCCTCGGTCGCGGTCGGCTCCAACGAGACCGCCCCGGTATCGATGACCGCGACGACGCCGACCGGCGTGGTGCCGGTCGGCGCCTTCGGCAGCGGCTGGGTCTGCGGGGCTCCGGCCGGGCAGACCATCACGTGTACCAACAGCAGCGCCCCGTTCGCCAACGGGACGTCGCTGCCACCGATCTCGGTCGTCGCCATCGTCACCGGATCGAACGTCACACCCGCGATCATCCAGACCCAGTCGACCGTCACCGCCTCGTCCACCGACGCCAATCCCGGCATCTCCACCACCACGGTCGTGGGCACACCGCCGGCGACGCCGAGCGGAATCACCGTCTCACCGGCGTCGAGCACGATCGCCGGCGGTGTCGCGGTGACGGTCGGCGGGACGAACATCGCCGGCGCGACCGCCATCGAGATCGGCACCACGGCGCAGCAGCAGGCCGGCACACCAGTCGTCCTGCTGCCCTGCCCGTCCGGCCCGGCGCCCGGCTGCTTCACGGTGAACGGTGACGGGACGTTGAGCATCTCGTCCATGCCCGCGCGCAGCAGCGCCGCCACCGTGAACGTCACAGTGGTCACCCGGGTGTTGCCGCCGCGGCCAGCTACGTCTACACCGACGTGCCCGCCACCCCGGTCGCTCCCACGGCGGCCGCCGGCCTGGCCAGCGCCACGGTCACCTGGACGGCGCCGGCGAGCAACGGCAGCCCGATCACCAGCTACATCGTGACCCCGATCCGCAACGGGTGGCACAAACCCGATCACGTACGACGCGTCCACCACCAGCCGGGTGATCTCCGGGCTGACGGTCGGCGCGAGCTACACGTTCACCGTCGCGGCGGTCAACTCGATCGGCACCAGCGCGACGAGTCCGGCGTCCACCGCGGTGGTGCCGTACGCGGTGCCCGGTGCCCCGACCATCACGGCGGCCAGCGCCGGCGACTCGTCGGCCAGGCTGACCTGGACCGCGCCCAACGCCAACAGCAGCCCGATCACCTCCTACGTGATCACTCCGTACATCGCTGGGGTGGCGCAGACGCCGCAGACCTTCGCCAGCACGGCGACCACCCAGACGGTGACGGGGCTGACCCCGGGCACCGCGTACACCTTCACGGTGACGGCGGTCAACGCGGGCGGCGCCGGACCGCCCTCGGCGCCGTCCGCGTCGGTCACCCCGAACGCGTCGCCCAGCCTCGCCAACCCGCCGCCGCCCTCCGGCGAGGTCAGCGTCCCCTACAGCAACCAGCTCACCGTGACCGGCGGTACGGCGCCGTTCGCCTGGTCGATCAGCGCGGGCAGTCTGCCGCCCGGCGTGACCATCAACGCGAGCACCGGTCTGCTCTCCGGTACCCCACCACCGCCGGCACCTTCGGCTTCACCGTGCGGGTGCTCGACGCGAGCAGTCAGGCCGCCACCCAGGCACTGAGCATCGTCATCGCGCCGCTGCCCACGCTGACCTTCCCGCCACCACCGCAGGGGCAGGTGGGCATCGCCTACAACACCCAGCTGACGGTGAACGGAGGCACCGGCCCGTTCGTCTGGTCGGTGAGTGCGGGCAGTCTGCCGCCCGGTGTGACCCTGAACCCGAGCACCGGTCTGCTCTCCGGCACCCCCACCCTCGGCGGCAACTTCTCGTTCACCGTCCGGGTGGTCGACTCTTCGGCCAGGCTGCCACCAGGACGGTCTCCTCGGCATCACCGCGTCGCCGACGCTGACGTTCCCGCCGCCACCACCCGGCCAGGTCGGCATTCCCTACAGCAATCAGCTCACGGTCAACGGCGGCACCGCGCCGTTCGTCTGGTCGATCAGCGCGGGCACCCTGCCGCCGGGGCTCACCCTGAATCCGAGCACCGGTCTGCTCTCCGGCACCCCGACCACAGCGGGCAGTTCCAGCTTCACCGTGCGGGTGGTCGACGCCGCCGGCCAGCAGGCGACCCAACCGGTCACCCTCGTGATCACCACCGGGCCGCTGGTCGTGGTGAAGACCTCGAACGTGTCCACTGCGGCTGCCGGCGGAACGGTGAACTACACGATCACCGCGACCAACACCGGCTCAGCCGCACTCAGTGGCGTGACGATCAGCGACCCGCTCGGTGGAGTGCTGGATGACGCGACCTACAACGCCGACGCCATCGCCACCTCGGGCACCGTTTCGTTCGTCAGCCCGACCCTGAGTTGGACCGGCAACCTGCCGCCGGCGCAGCCGTAACCATCAGCTACTCGGTCACCGTGGCCAATCCGTCGACCGGTGATCTCGTGCTGACCAACACGGTCACCTCGCCGACGTTCGGCAACTGCGCCACCGGCAGCCTCGACGCCCGGTGTACGGCCACCGTGCCGGTTTCCGCGCTCACCATCGTCAAGACGGCGAACACGACCACAGCGACGCCCGGCGACGTGGTCCGGTACACCGTCACGGTCACCAACACCGGCCAGGCCGCCTACCTCGGTGCGACGTTCACCGACGCCATGGACGCGGTGCTCGACGACGCGGTCTACAGCGGAGACGCGGCGGCGACGACCGGTGCCGTCTCCTTCAGCTCCCCGAACCTGACCTGGACCGGCATCCTGGCCGTCGGTGCCAGCGCCACCATCACGTACACGGTGACCGTTCGCGTGCCGGACCCCGGCGACAAGGTCATGACCAACACGGTCAGCTCCGGCAGCCTGGGCAGCAACTGTCCGGCCGGCGCCAACGACGCCCGTTGCACGGTGACGGTCACCGTGTTGGTGCCGGGCCTGATCCTGACCAACACCGCGAGCACCGCGAACACGACGCCCTCGTCCACCGTCGGCTACACGGTGACCATCACCAACACCGGGCAGACGGCGTACACGGGCATCAGTGCCACCACCTCGCTGGCCGGGCTGCTCGGCCGGGCGACGTACAACAATGACGCGACCACCACCGCCGGAGTCCTCTCGTACAACAGCCCGAACCTGACCTGGACCGGCGATCTCGCGGTCGGCGCGACGGTGACCGTGACGTTCAGCGTGACGGTCACCGCGGCGACCACCGGCGAGCAGGTCCTGACCAGCGTGGTGTCGTCCTCGGCGGTCGGCAACAACTGTGCTCCCGGCAGCGTCGACGCTCGGTGCAGCACGGCGGTCACCATCCTCATCCCCGGGCTGACGCTGCTCAAGACGGCGAGCGTGCCGAGCACGACGCCGGGCTCGGTGGTGGCCTACCAGATCGTCGTGACCAACACCGGCCAGTCCGCCTACCTGGGGCGAGCTTCACCGACTCGCTGGCCGGGGTGCTCGACGACGCCGCGTACGACGGCAACGCCGCCGCGACCTCCGGGACCGTCAGTTACACCAGCCCGACCGTCTCCTGGACCGGCGACCTCGCCGTCGGCGCCTCCGCCACCATCACGTACTCGGTGACCGTCAGCAGTCCGCCACCGGTGACCGGTCGATGACCAACCGGTTGGTCTCCCCGACGCCGGGCGCCAACTGCGCCACCGGCAGCGTCGACGCCCGCTGCTCGGCGACGGTCGCCGTGCTGCTGCCCGGGCTGACCCTGACGAACACCCCAGCGCGGCCACCGCCACACCCGGCGACACGATCGGCTACACGATCACCATCGCCAACACCGGCGAGTCGGCGTACCCGGCGACGACCAGCGTCACCAACCCGCTGGCCGGCGTGCTCGACGATGCCGTCTACAACTCCGATGCCACGGCCGACAGCGGGACCGTCGGCGTGTCCGGGTCGCTGCTGACCTGGACCGGCGCGCTCGCGGTCGGGGCGACCGTCACCGTTCGGTTCTCCGTGACGGTGCAGGATCCCGACACCGGAAACCGGGTGCTGACCTCGACGCTCAGCTCGACGGCGGCCGGCAGCAACTGCCCGCCCGCCACGCCCGCCGTATCCTGCACGGCCACCGTGACGGTGCTGCTGCCCGGTCTGACCATCGTTAAGACCGCGAACAGCGCGACCGCCGTCCCGGGCGGCGTGGTGACCTACACCATCACCGTGAAGAACACCGGCGAGACGGTGTACGCGGCGGCGGCCTTCACCGACTCGCTGGCCAACCCGCTCAACGACGCGACCTTCAACGGAGACGCCACCGCCACGTCCGGGACGGTCAGCTACACCTCGCCCAACCTGAGCTGGGTGGGCGCGCTGGGTATCGGCGCCGCGGTACCATCACCTACTCGATGACCATTCTCGACCGGATCCGGGCGACAAGTCGCTGGTCAACACGGTGGTCTCCAGCACCCGGGCAGCAACTGCGCCACGGGCAGCAGCGACGCGCGGTGCACCGCCACCGTGCTGGTGCTGGTGCCGGCGCTGACCATCACCAAGGCCTCCAGCGTGCCGACCACCACGCCGGGCGCGACCGTCGGCTACACCGTCACCATCAGCAACACCGGGCAGACCGCGTACCCGACGCTGACCGTCACCGACGCGCTGGCCGGCGTGCTCGACGACGCGGTCTACAACAACGACGCGGTGACCTCCGCCGGTACGGTCGGCTTCGTCAGTCCCAACCTGACCTGGAACGGACCCCTGGCCATCGGGGATCGGTGACGATCACCTACTCGGTGACGGTGAACGATCCGGTCGTCGGTGACCTGATCCTCACCAACCGGGTCAGCTCGACGGCGGCGGGCAGCAACTGCCCGGCGGTCGGCGGCAGCGACGCCCGCTGCACGTCCAGCGTGCCGGTGGCCCGGCTCCTGATCGTCAACAGCACCGACGTCGCCACCACCACGCCGGGCGGAGTGGTCCGGATCAACGCCACGTACACCAACACCGGCCAGGTGCCCTACCAGGGCATCAGTGTCGACTTCGACGCGACCGGCCTGGGCACCAACGTCATTGGCAACGGTGACCAGACCGCATCCTCCGGCACGCTGACCCTCGGTCCGACCGGCGCGGTCTGGACCGGTGACATCCCGGTCGGCGCGACCGTCACGCTGAGCGGCAGCATCACGGTGTTCAACCCCTACCTGGGCGACCCGTTGCTCACCGCCACGTCGGTGTCGGCTGCCCCGGGCAACAACTGCCCGGCAGGCGGCTCCGACCCACAATGCTCGATCAGCGTGGCTGTGCTGATACCGGGTCTCGCGCTGGACGTCGTCGCGGACACGGCCACCGCCGTACCGGGACAGACTGTCGGCTACACCGTGACCATCACCAACTCGGGTACCTCGCCGTACACGGGGATCAGTGTGGCCAACTCGCTGGCGGCGGTGCTGACTGACGCGACGTACAGCGGCGATGCGGTGACCAGCGCCGGAACCCTGGCCTTCGTCGGCACCACCCTCACCTGGAGCGGTGACCTCGCGGTCGGTGCGGTCGTCACGATCACGTACTCGGTGGTGGTGCTCTCACCCGACCCGGGCAACAAGATCATGCTCAACACCCTGCAGTCCACCGCCGTGGGCAGTTCCTGTACCACGGCGGCCCAAGCTCCCGGTTGCACCTCGACCGTGCTCGTCCTCACGCCGGCGTTGACCATCGCCAAGTCGACGAGCGCCGGGACGACACTGCCGGGCAACACGCTGGCCTACACGTTGACCATCACCAACTCCGGACAGATCGACTACACCGCGACCAGCGTCGCCGATGACCTGGCCGGCGTTCTCGACGACGCGGCCTACAACGCGGACGCGAGCGCCACGGCCGGTACGGTCTCCTACGCCGAACCGGTGCTCACCTGGACCGGCAACCTGGCCGTCGGTGCCACCGTCACGGTCACCTACACGGTGACCGTCGACAACCGGACACCGGAAACAAGACACTTGTCAACGTGGCCAGCTCCGCCGCGGCAGGCGCCAACTGCCCGGTGGGCAGCGACGACCCCAGGTGCATCGTCACCGTCGCGGTCGTCGACGCAACTCAACTGACGTTCGCCAAGACGGCCAACGTGCCCTCGGCCGTCGTCGGGTCGGTGGTCACGTACACGGTGGTGGTGTCGAACTCCGGACTCACCCGTACCTCGGCGCGACCTTCGACGACTCGCTGGCCGACGTGCTCGGTAACGCCGTCTACAACAACGATGCCTCGGCCGGCGGAGTCGGCACCATCAGCTACACCGCTCCGGTGCTCACCTGGACCGGCGACATTCCGGCTACCGGTTCGGTGACCATCACCTACACCGTGACGGTGCAGCCGGTCACCGGTGACAACCTGATGGTCAACACCCTGGTCTCCGACTCCGATGGCGGTAACTGTGCCGTCGGCAGCGTCGATCCCCGGTGCGCCGCGCGGGTCACCGTGGCACAGGTGACCATCCTGAACACCGCCGACAGGGCCACCGTGCTGCCCGGCGGCACGGTCGTCCTCACCACCACCATCACCAACGACGGTGGCACGGCCTACTTCGGCGCCGTCGTCAACCTGGGCGGCGCCGACCTGCTCGACGATGCCGTGCCGATCGGCGACACGGTGACCTCCGGCGCCCTTGTGGTCGGCCCGGGCGGTCTCAGTTGGACCGGCGACCTGCCGGTGGGCGGCGTGGTGACCATCGCCAGCACCTTCCTGGTCCGGAACCCGGACCCAGGCAACAAGATCATCACGGGTACGGCCAGCTCCCCGATCCAGGGGAACAACTGCCCGGTCGGCGGCACCGATCCGCGCTGCACCGTCCGGGTGGACGTGCTGGTGCCGGCGCTGAGCATCGTCAAGGTCGCCAACACACCCGTCACCACACCCGGCAGCACGGTCGGCTACACCATCACCATCAGCAACACCGGCACGGCGCCGTACCTGGGAGCGGTGGTCACCGATGACATGACCGGTGCGCTGGACGACGCGACCTTCGGCAACGACGCCACCGCCACCGTGGGCAGCGTGTCGTACACGTCCCCGACATTGACCTGGACCGGAGACCTCCCGGCGGGGCAGAGCGCGGTCATCTCGTACACCATGATGGTGTTGAGCCCCGACCCGGGCGACAAGACGATGGTGAATGTCGTCTCCTCGACGGAGGCTGGCAGCACCTGCCCGCCGGCCAGCTTCAACCCGGGCTGCTCGGTGCTGGTGCCCGTGCTCACGCCCGGCCTGGGCATCACCATCACCGCCGGTACGGCAGCACCGCGCCCGGAGCCCAGGTGGGCTACACCATCGCCATCATCAACACCGGGCAGACCGCGCAGACGGGCGTCACGGTGACCAACGCGCTGGCCGGGCTGTTGGACGACGCGACCTACAACGGCGACGCCAACGCGAGCACCGGTACGGTCACCTTCACCAGCCCGAACCTGCTCTGGTCCGGCACCCTCGCTCCCGGGCGACAGCCACGATCACCTACTCCGTGACGGTCGCCAATCCCGACAACGGCAATCGCCTCCTGACCAGCCAGGTCAGTTCGGCAGCCGCAGGCAGCAGCTGTCCCGTGGGCAACACCCTCCCGGCGTGTACGGCCACCGTGACGGTGTCGGTGCTCTCCATCGTCAACAGCGTGTCGCCCTCCAGCGCCGAGCCGGGCGGCACAGTCCGGTTCACCACCACGGCCACCAACGGCGGGACGACCCGTTGACCGCCATCGAGATCACGGCCAACTTCGCCGGCTCGGTCGACGACGCCACCTACACCGGCGACGCGGCGGCCTCGACCGGCACTCTGGTCCTGGTGCCGGGTACGCCGACGATCCGGTGGACCGGTGACCTGCCGGTCGGCGCGGTGCTCACCGTCACCGGCTCGTTCACGGTGAACAACCCGACCTGGGCAACCGGATCATGACCTCGGTGATCAGCTCCGCCGTACCGGGCAACAACTGCCCGACCGGCGGCACCGACCCGGCGTGCACGGCGACGACCACGATCCTCATCCCGGCATTGACCGTGCTCAAGACCGCGGATCGGGCCACCACCGTCCCCGGCGGCACGGTTGGTTACACGATCACCGTCACCAACGTCGGCGAGACCGCGTACACCGGGGCCACCGTCGCGGACAGCCTGGCTGGCCTGCTGGACGACGCCACCTACAACGGTGACGCCAGCGCCAGCTCGGGCGTCGTCTCCTACGGCGCGCCGATCCTCACCTGGACCGGCGATCTGGCGATCGATGGGTCGGTGACCATCACCTACACGGTCACCGCCGACGACCCGCAGACCGGCGGACGGGTCCTGGTCAACACGGTCAGCTCCACCACGGCGGGCAGCAACTGCCCGCCGGGCGGCTCCGATCCGGACTGCAGCGTGACCGTCCAGGTCGCTGCCGGCGCTGAGCATCAACAAGAGCGCCAACGCCGGCACCACCACACCGGGTGGCACGGTGGGCTACACCATCACCGTCACCAACAGCGGCCAGACCGACTACACCGGGGCCACCCTGAGCGACAGCCTCGCCGCCGTGCTCGACGACGCCACCTACAACAACGACGCGTCCGCCACCGGCGGCGTGGTGTCGTACGCCGCGCCGACCCTGACCTGGACCGGTGACCTCGCCATCGGCGGCAGCGCCGTGATCACCTACTCGGTCGCGGTGCACAACCCTCCGACGGAGACCGGAGCATGACCAACGCGGTCACCTCCACCACGCCCGGCAGCAACTGTCCGGCCGGGGAACCGACCCGGCCTGCACGGTCACCGTCACCGTGCTCATCCCGGCGCTCACCATCACCAACGTCGCCGACGTGGCCACCACCACGCCGGGCAGCGTCGTCCGGTTCACCGCCACCTTCACCAACACCGGGCCGACCCGTACATCGGCATCCGGGTGGTGACCGACGCCGCGAACGTCTTCGACGACGCTCGGCCCAACGGAGACCAGGTCGCCAGCTCCGGCACCCTGACCGTGGTGGGCGCCGACGTGACCTGGACCGGCGACATCCCGGTCGGCGGCGTCATCGTCATCACCGGCACGGTCACGGTGAACGACCCGGACACCGGTAACCGGACCATCGCCAGCACCATCACCACCGACGCGCCCGGCAGCAACTGCTCGACGGCGGCGCCCGGCCCGCGTGTACCGTCACCGTCGCCGTGCTGCTGCCCGGCCTTGTCATCGACAAGACCGCCGACATCCCCACCATCACGCCGGGTGGCACCGTCAGCTACACCATCACCGCCACGAACACCGGCGAGACCGGGTACGTCGACACCACGATCACCGACTCGCTCGCCGGCCTGCTCGATGACGCTGTCTACAACGCCGACGCCGTCGCCAGTTCCGGGTGGTCTCGTACGCGGCGCCGGCGCTCACCTGGCGCGGTGATCTGCCGATCGGCACCGCCGTCACGATCACCTACACCGTGACGGTCAGCGGTAGCCAGACGGCCGGCCGGACCCTGGCAAACACGGTCAGCTCCGACGCACCGGCCAACAACTGCGCGGTGGGCAGCATCGATCCGCGGTGCAGCGTCCGCGTCGCCATCCTGATTCCCGGGCTGGGCATCACCAAGACGGCGGACACCGCCACGGTCACCGCCGGCGGCACGGTCACGTACACGATCACGGTCACCAACACCGGACAGTCGCCGTACACCGGCGCGACCCTCGCGGACTCACTCGCCGGAGTGCTCGACGACGCCGTCTACAACGCGGACGCCACCGCCAGTTCCGGACTGCTCTCCTACGCGGCGCCGGTGCTGACCTGGACCGGTGATCTTCCGGTCGCGGCGGTCGCGGTGATCACCTATTCGGTCACGGTCAACTTCCCGGACAGCGGGGACAAGAGCCTGGTGAACACCGTCAGCTCCAGCACCGTGGGCGCCGACTGCCCGGGATCACCGGCCTGCAGCGCCACGGTCGCGGTCCGGATCCCCGAACTGAGCATCACCAAGACCGCCGACACCGGCACGGTCGTCGCCGGCGGGACCGTGCGGTACTCGGTGCTGATCACCAACAGCGGGCAGGCGCCCTACAGCGGTGCCACACTCACCGACTCACTCGTCGACGTCCTCGACGACGCCGTGTACGTCGGTGACGCCGTCACCACCACGGGCGTGCTGTCCTACACCGCCCCGGTGCTCACCTGGACCGGCGACCTGCCCGTCGGCGCCACCGCCGCGATCACCTACAGCGTCACCGTCAACCAGCCGGTCTCCGGCGACGGAAACCTGGTCAACACGGTCGCCTCCACAACCCTCGGTAACACCTGCCCGGCGGGTGGGGCGGTGCGGCATGCACCGCGACGGTCGTCGTGGCCGCGCAGTCGATCACACTGTCCGGCCTGCCGGCCGGGTTCACCCTGACCGGTCGGCCCAACCAGATGGTCGGCCAGATGGAGGCGGTCACGATGACCGTCACCACCAACAGCCCCACCGGATACGCCGTGACGGTGCGTGGCCTGACGCCCCAACTGGACGGGGCGAATCCCCAGAACCCCTACACCATCCCGATCGAGAACCTGCGGGTGCGGGAGAGCGGCACCAGCGTCTTCCGGGAACTCTCCGATGTGACGCCGGTGGTGGTGCACCGCCAGTCCGGGCCCTCGGCACCCGGCGGGGACGCGATCGGCAACGACTACGAGGTCAGCATCCCCGCGGTCGTAGCCGACCAGTACTCAGCGACGTTGGAATACGTGGCGATTACCGAATAACAGCCTGAGGAGCATCATGCGAAGGATTCCCTTACTGGCGACCACGCTGGCAGCCTGGGCGCTGACCGGCCCGCGGTAGCCCCGGCGCAGGCGGCGGCCCCGACGCCAAGCCGTCCGCGTCGGCCTCGCCGGCCGGCCCGCTGCTCAGCATCACAGTGGACGACGGCCGGACCGAAGTCGCCGCCGGCGACGAGCTGACATACCGGCTCACCGTCCGCAATCTCGGCACCACCAAGGTCGCCGACATCAAGGTCTCGCAGAGCCTGCCGACTGGGTTGACGCTCGTCTCCGCCGACCGGGGCAAGACCCGGGACGGCGCCGTCACCTGGGCCACCGATCTCAAGGTTGGTCAGGAATCCACATTCACCTCCGTGGCCCGGGTCGGTGAGACGCCGAAGGATCTGCTGCGACTCGCCACTGTCGCCTGTGCCACCGCCAAGGGGCGGTACGAGGCCGCTCGTGTGCGCGACCCACTCCGATCTGCTTCCGGCAGGCGCTGTCGCCCGGCTGCCGAGGACACGGGCACCTCCTGGCTCTGGTCGGCAGGTGCGGCAGCGGCGCTGCTCATCATCGGCCTGGGCGCGTTCGTCCTGCTCCGCCGCAACCGCCGGCGCCGGGTCGTACCCGCGCACGCTTACCCGGCGTCCCGCCCGACCGAGAGCACCGAGCGGATGGCCGGCGCGGTCACCCTGGATTGAGCGAGCCTCGGGTGCCGGCGGCCGCCGAGTTGCGGGTGCCGGGCCCTGCGGCTGGCGTAGGACGCCGATCAGGCGACCGAGTGAGTGACCGTTCCGGTGTAGACACCAGCCACCGTGGACTGTGGCAACCCGACGGTCAACGTGGGGTTCCAGCTGGCCCTGTTCAGTCCGTCGCCGGTGGTCCTGCTGAACGCCGTCTGCCGTTCGGCGAGCGGCACCGCCTCGGCCGCGGTGGGCTGACCCGGTACGAGGACGCCCGTGCCGACGTTCTCGGTAGCTGGCCCCGACCAGTAGTCGATGGTGCTGGCCGGGATCGTCTCCTCCGGCGTCGCGCCGCCTGTGGTGAAGTCACTCGCGATCACGGTCGCCACCCAGCTCGCTGCGAGCTGTGCGCGATCGTCGATGACGGTGACCGTCCCGAGCGGACCGGAGATGCCCTCGTCGGGTGAGCCGTGACCAAGATCTGCGCTCACCGGCGTGATGATGGAAAGTTCACCGCCGGTGACGACGACGGTGGCGGTGACGTCGCCGGTGCTGTCGGCACGGGCGGGTGTGGAAGACCACGAGACACGCCGCTCCGACCGCCACGGTCAATTCGAATGACCTACGCATCGCCATCCCCGTCATCAGGCAGTTCGCTGTCCTTGCTCGCACCGAGCGTATCGGCCGGGCACTCTAGGCACTGGCAAAGAGGACATAATGGAAACCTGCGACCGGTCGTGCCGGAGACGTCAGAAGCTGCTGACCAGCTTCACGAACGCCTCGTCGATCGTGGCGGGATCGGTGGCGTCGAAGGCCTTGCCCGACGATGCCTTGGCGATCCGGTCCAGGGTGGCGAAGTCCGACTCCTGGTCGAAGGCGATGCAGAACACCTTCACCGGACGCCGCGGATCCAGGGTCACCTCTTTGAGCAGCCGGGCCAGGTCGTTGTCCCGGCTGTACTCGTTCTTCCGTCGGTCAGCACGACGATCGCGTTGATCCGCTCCGGGTCGTACCGGTCGAGCAGTTCCCGGTGTGCGGCCCGGACCGTGGCGTAGAGCGCGGTCGCGCCCTCGACGGGCATCGCGGCGATCTTGCCGTTGATCCGCTCCTGGTCAAACTCGCCGAGAGGACCTCCTCCCGGTAGGGGCTCTTCGGCCACTTCTTGGTCTCCGAGGAGAACGACCACAACCCCACCCGGTCCTCGGTGTTGAGCAGCGCGAGGCCCTTGCCCGCCGCCGCCGCGGCGACCTGGAAACGGGTACGGGTGCCGACCATCCGCTGCATCGAACCCGAGGTGTCCAGGGCGATCAGAATGTTGGCCTTCTTGCGGAGTGTGCGCCAGCCGTCCAGCATCGCGCCGACCACCTGCGGGTCCGAGGCTCGAAGTAGGTCAGCCCGCCGATGGGTTCGGCGCCGACGCTGGCGAGCAGCTCCGCCGAGGCGCGACGCTCGTGGTCCCGGAAGCCGAGGCGGGCAAACCTTTCCTGCTGGGTGTCCTCGGTCAGGAACTTCTGGAAGTCGGCCGCCGCCGCGCTGCCGCTTGTCGGCGGAGCGCAGCACGACGAACGGGTGGTCCAGATTGAACGTGCCCTCCTTGGGATGGACGGCGACCAGCGGGACGTTCGGCCGGCGGCCCTGCTCCTGCCCGACCTGCCGAGGGCTGAGCGCACCCGTGTTGTAGAGGTCCACCAGCTCCTCCTGCAGGACGACGGCACTCATGTCGTCGGTGCTGCCCGCCCGCCGGACAGGTCCGCCTCGGCGAGGCTGCGCAGCAGGTCCACGGAGTCGTCGCTGTAGTGCGACACGTTGGCCTCGATCCGGCGGACGAACTGGGTGACCGCGGGGTCGGCCAGGTCGGACCGGGTCAGGTCGCTGGATCGCTGCACCGCCGCGTAGTAGGTGGCGATGGTGGCCGCCAGCCCGGAGGTGGACAGGTTCGGGTTGTCCTTGCCGAAGGTGAAGCGGCCCCACTCCGGCTTGCCGAAGCCCGCCCACCGTCCCGCCCGGACAGGCCCAGGATCTCCCCAGCCCAGCGACCCGCGCTGGCGAACCAGCTCGGCCTTGGCTGCGGCATCGCGATCACCAGCGGGCTGTTGGCGATCGACGGGTAGTGGTCCGGGTCTGCGGCTGCCGCCCGGCGGCCTCGTCGAGCAGCCGGAGCTGGCCGGTCCACAGGCTCGACGTCGGCAGCCAGACCTGTGGCTGCGGCAGGCCGGTGTGGGTCCAGCCGGTGGCCAGCGCCTCGGTGGCCTTGCCCGAGTTCAACGCGCTGACGTGCACCTGGGCGCAGCCGCCGCCGTCGATCGACCGGTCACTGCGGTTGTAGCTCTCGGCCAGGTCGACCAGCAGCGCCGCCTTCTCCGTGGAGGAGTTGACCTGGAGGGTGGTGGCGCAGTCGGCGTTGGCTTCGCGCTGCCGGACGAACACGAACGCCCCGGCGATGACCACCAACCCGGCGGTGACGGCGGAGGTGTACGGCAACCACTGCCGCGTACGCGTAGCGGATGGGGCCATCGGGACGTCCTCCTCGGGCGGCTGGTGGCAGTCAACCTATCGATGCGGCGCCAGCCGGCGACCCGGACCCCACCGCACCGGTCAGCCGCGCTCGGAACGCCCCGACCGCCGTCGCGACCAGCAGCCGGACCAGGTAGACCACGACGAAGGTGACCGCGCCGGACGCGGCGGCCGGGCCGACAGCGCTCGACGCGACGTAGCCGGCGGCGGCACCTGCCGAACCGAGGAAGAGCGCTGTCGAGATGCCCCAGGCGTCACCGGCCTCACTGCGCAGCCGTCGCGACGCGCCGCCGCCTCCGGCGCCGACGCCGGGCTGGGTGACCGGCTGGTATGCCGGTTGTGTCGGCGCCGTCTGCTGCGCCGGTGGCATCGTCACCGGCTGGGTCGACCGGGTCTGTGCGGGCACCGTCGGCTGGGTCGGCATCTGCGGCCGCGTCGGCGCGGCTGCGGCGTGATCGGGGCAGCGGGTGGTTCGGCGTCGGGCGCCCGCCGTCTCGTTGCCGACCTCGAGCAGATTGTCCCGACGGAGCGGATCGGTGACCCTGCCGTCCTGCCGGAGCAGCCGCACCAGCACGCGCTCGGCGGCCGGCCGGTCCGCCGGATCCTGGCCAGGCACTCCCGGATCAGCTCGTCCAGGACGGGAGGCAACGCGGGCAGCTCCGGCGGATCGTGCAGCACCCGGTGCATCACGGCGAAGAGCGAATCGTTGCCGAAGGGCGGCCGACCACCGGCCGCGAAGGCCATGGTGGCCGCCCAGGCGAAGACGTCGCAGGGCGGACCGACAGCGTCGTTGCGGAACCGCTCGGGCGCCATGTACGCGGTGGTCCCCATGACCCGGCTGGACGCCGTCTCGGTCACGCCCAACGCGCGGGCGATGCCGAAGTCGATCACGCGAGGACCGTCCTCGCCCAGCACCACGTTGTCCGGCTTCAGATCGCAGTGCACCACCCGGCACTGTGGATCGCGGCGAGCGCGGTGACGGTGCCGACCGCGAGCCGGTGCAGGGCGTTACCGGTCACCGGGCCACGCTCGCGGACGTGCCGGTGCAGGGTCAGGCCCTCGATGAACTCACTCACCACGTACGGCTGGTCGCCGTCGACCTCGGCGAAGAGCACCTGCGCGGTGCAGAACGGAGCGACCCGGCGTGCGGCGGCGATCTCCTTCACGAACTGCGACCGTGCCCGTGGATCGCTCAGATCGACGTTGACCATCTTGACCGCCACCCGGTCACCGGCGTCGTCCTCACCGAGATAGACGACCCCTGCCCACCCGCGCCCAGACGGCCGATCAGCCGGTACGGGCCGGCGGTGACCGGATCGTGCGTCCACAGTTGCGCCAACCCTGGCACCGGCGTGCCGGCCAGTTCTGACATCCTGACTCCATCAGTGTCGTGCCCGGCCACCGGCGGCCCAGGACACGGCCATCGTGCCATGTCCATCCCCGCTGACTGAGGACGCTCGACAATGGGTCGCGAGCAAAGATCACGGTGTGGCGCGATCGGATGCGAACGGAACGGCGATCAGCGGTTGAGGTAGGCGGTCAGGCCACCGAGTTCCTCGCTGGCGATGAACACCGACCGGACGTTGAGGATCGCTTCCTCGACGTGGGCGGGCAGCCCCACGCCGTGTCGCCCACGAATCGGCGATCTTGGTCTCGGCTGGGGCCGCACACCCGGCGGCGCCGCCGAGCTGGCAGTGCTCGGGTGCGGCGCGGCGGCCTGCGCGGCTGCGGCGGCACGCATCTGGGCGGCGAGTTCGGCGGCGGCGGCGGCGCGCTGCTCCGCCTCGGCACGCAGCTCCCGCTCCACGCGTACCACCTTGGCCAGCTCGTCATTGGCCGACTTGGCGCGGGCCTCGGCGGCCAGTTTCGCCTGCTCGATGTGGTGGCGTTCGATGGCCAGTGCCGCCGTACCGGCGAAGAGCCGGGCGAGGGCGAGGTCGGTGTCCTGAGGACGCGCGGAGTGCGGTGGTACATCGCGAACGTGCCCAACAGGCCGCCGTCGCGGGCCAGGATCGGCGTGGACCAGCAGGCGGCCACGCCGGCCTGGTCGGCCAGGCCCGGAAGTCGTCCCAGAACGGATCGGTGGCGATGTCGGTGACGATGACCGGTTCCCGCCGGTGGGCGGCGGTGCCGCACGAGCCGACACCTTCGCCGGTCGCGATGCCGTCGATGGCGTGGTTGTAGAAGTCGGGCAGGCTCGGTGCGGCGCCGTGGCGCAGGTGCCGGGCGTCGGGGTCGGCGAGCAGGACCGAGACGAGCATCTCCTGCGGTGCGAGATTCTCGATACAGCGGGCCATGCCGTCGAGCACCTCGGTCAGGGCGCCTGGCGGGCGATCTGCTCCAGCAGGGCGCGGTGCTCGGCCATCAGCCGCTGGGCATGCTTGACCTGCGTGGTCTCCACACCGAGCAGACGAATGCCGATCACGTCGCCGTCGGTGTTCCGGCGCGGCTCGTAGGTGAAGTCGAAGAGCGCCTCTCGCGCCTGCGGGCCGCTGCCCAGCGCGACCCGGGTGTCCCGGTCGGTGTAGGGCTCACCCGTGCGGAAGACCTGGTCCAGGAGAGCGACGGATTCCTGACCCGCCAGTTCCGGCATCAGCTCGGCGAGCGCGACCCCGGCGCGGGCCGTTCCTCGCCGACGATGGCGAAGAACGCTGGATTCGCCGCCTCCACCAGGTGCGCCGGCCCCGCCAGAGACGCGAAGACGGCGATGGACTGCCCGAACAAGGCGCGCAGGTCCTCGTCCGCTGCTCGCCCGGCAGCCGCCGGGCCGCAGCAGCAGTAGACCGTTGGCCTGATACCGCGGTCATGGTGTGGTTCGCCTCTCGTCTGCCGATAACGGCCGCTGGTGGCGCCGACGGAGGGGTGGCCGGGAGTTGGCTGAGGCCTCCGCCGGTGCAGCGTACCCACCCGCCCAGCATTCGAGTCCTCCCCACCGCGACGGCCTGCGATCCATCGCCGGCGAGCCCACCACCACGTCCGGTCGGCGGGCGTCGACAATGGCAACTGTGGCACCCGCCTTCGTTTTGCACGACCACCGCAAACCGCGACCGCACTTCGACCTGCGGCTCGAGGAGGACGGCGTGCTGCGCTCCTGGGCGGTGCCTCGCGGTCTGCCGACGACTCCCGGCGGAAACCGGCTCGCGATCGCCGTGCCCGACCACGACCTCGATCACCTCACCTATGAGGACGCGGACAAGTCGATCGCCGACATCGGCACGTGGGAGGAGCACGACCGCACCGACCGCCGAATGCTGTTCACGTTGCACGGTCGCGCCGGCTCCCGGCGGTACGCGCTCATTCGCACGGACGAGGGGTGGTTGCTCCACCTGACCAAGGAGCAGCCTCCGGACGAGCGCACCTAGGGCGTGTGTCGGTCGAGCCCGGAGCGCCGGTAGGGCATACCCCACCGGCGACCTTCCCGCTCGCCGGCTGTGATCCGGGCGGGCCGATTCCTAGCGTCACAGGGAGGCCATCGAACACGATTCCGCTCCGGAGGCAGTCATGAATCCTTCCGTCGAAGAGCCGCCCGCCGAGCATCGGGCGCGCGCGGCGCTCTCCCGAATCGCCGACGTGGACGCCCTGCGCGCCGTCGCACTGCTCCTCATCCTGATCGTCAACATCGCCTACTTCGCCTCCGGCTACTCCTTCCAGCTGATCGCGGATCCCGCCCACGACTCGTGGGGCGACCAGGGGTCCGGTGGCTGGTCGAGCTGCTTCTCACGATGAAGGCGTACCTGCTCTTCTCCTTCCTGTTCGGCTACAGCTTCACGCTCCAGCTCGACTCCGCCGCGCGGCTCGGCGTCGACTTCGCCCCACGGTTCCGGCGTCGGCTGGTCGGGCTCTTCGTGCTCGGCATCCTGCACGCGGTGCTGCTGTTCCAGGGCGACATCCTGACCACGTACGCGTTGCTCGGTCTGGTCCTGCTCGCCATGCGGAAAGTCGCCGTCGGGACCGCGTTGCGCGTCGCCGTGCTGGTGACCGGCGGGATCGGCTTCGTCCTCGCGCTCGCCGCCACGGGCGGGATCCAGCTGGTCACCGACCCGGCGGCGGCACTCGCGGCGGGGCAGCGGTCCACCGAGGCACTACAGGGTGGGATCGGTTCCGTGATCACCGAGCACGTACGCCAGCTGCCGGCGATGGTCGGCGCGCTCCTCGTGCAGGGGCCGCTCGCCCTCTCGGCCTTCCTCGTCGGTTACGCGGCCGGGCGGCGGCGGCTGCTCACCAACGTCGTCGAGAACCGGCAGTTCCTGCGCCGGGTGCAGCGCGTGGGCTATCCGGTCGGTCTGGCCGGTGCGGTGATCTTCGCGTCGGGCGGGGCACCGCCAACCTGACCGGGCTGACAGCGGGCGTGCTCACCGCGCCGCTGCTCGCGGCCGCGTACGCCGCCACCCTGCTCCAGTTCTTCCAGACCGACCGGGGCGGCGGGTGGTCGCCGTACTCGCCCCGGCCGGGCGGATGTCCCTGTCGAACTACCTGGGTCAGTCGCTGCTCTGCGTGCTGGTCTTCACCGGGGTCGGGATGGGTCTCGCCGGTGCCGTCGCACCCGCGGTCGTCATCCTCATCGCGGTCGCGATCTACGGTCTGCAACTCGCCGCCAGTGCGGCCTGGATGGCCCGATTCCGGTACGGACCGATGGAGTGGCTGTTGCGGGCCTGGACCGAGCAGCGCTGGCCACCACTGCGGGCCACGGATCGGGCATGACGGATGCGGTTCGCTCGACCGAGCGCATTCCACCGTCGCCGCGAGTGCGGGGCGTCGACAATCGAGTGTTGCCACCCGATGTCGAACATTGTTACGGGTCGGCGCGGTCGACGAGAGAATTTCCACGAGCCGCAGGGAACGACTGGAGTATGGGTGGCAGGAATAATGGACCGCAGAAGGTTTGACTGAGCACGACAACGACAGGCCGTGGAAATCGTGCGATCACGCCACGGTTCAAGCCGGCGGCGTCGCCCTGCCCAGCTGTCGCAAGCCGGACAGGCGGCGACGAGCAGGTCAGCCCTATTGCATGAATTACCCGGTGTCAACCGCGATTCGAACTTTATGACCTGGTCGGCGTCCTTTGAGGAGTGCCGCCGGAGCGAAGCCGGATTTTGAGACCTATTTCACGGCAGCGACAGCTCTGTTTCCGTCGGAAATCCGCCGTATTCACGGTTGCCCGGTGGTCTGCGGCGATTGGCAAAACGTCGACCCGGCGTTCCCGTGCATTCGTCTCACTTCCCGAGACCGGGGTCAGCCGGCGAAGGCCAATGCGCTACTTTCGATGCGGCGTCGAACTGGTCCTTTTCGGAGGGCGCTGCTTTCCGCCTTCATCGGAGCGACGGAGCTCCCTTTTCCGCTGTTCGATTCCGAAACCTCACCCGGCCTGGAGGATGACCCGTGCGCGCATTGTCCGGGGTCATCCCGCCCGACCGCGACCGGCGCGTGCTCGCGTTGGTCACGCTCGCCGCCACGATCGGAAAGGGCATCTTCCTCACCGCCGGGGTCCTGTACTTCACCCGCGCCGTGCACCTCCCGGCCGTCCGGGTTGGTATCGGTCTCAGCATCGCCGGCCTCGTCGCGCTGCTCGCCGGGTGGCCGCCGGGCACCTGGCCGACCGGCGCGGCGCCCGCGGGTGCTACGTCGGCGCGCTCGCGATCGGCGCAGCCGCCACCTTCACCCTGCTGTTCGCCCGCGACTTCTGGTCGTTCCTGGCTCCGGTGACGGTGGCGATCGCCGCGCAGGCCGCCGGCATGGTCGTCCGCGGGCCGGTGATCAACCAGATCGGCGGCGCCAAACCACAGGCGCTGCGCGCGTACGTGCGGGCCACCACCAACGTCGGCATCGCCCTGGCGCCGCCCTGGCCGGCTGGGCGGCGCAGCTCGACACGGTCAGCGCGTACCGCTGGTTGATCGTCGCGAACGCGGTGATCCTGCTGGTCGCGGCGCTGACCGCGACGGCCCTGCCACACGTGTCCCCGGCCGGCGCGCAGCACTCGGGCCCGCGGTGGACCGCGGTACGCGACCTGCCCTACCTCTCGCTGGCCGTGCTCGACGGCGTGCTGTCCATCCAGTACCGCATCCTCACCGTCGCGATACCGCTGTGGATCGTGGTGGCGACCGACGCGCCCCGCTGGCTCATCTCGGCCGCCGTCATCCTCAACACCGCGATCATCGTGCTCTTCCAGGTGCGGGCCAGCCGTAACGTCGACACCCGCAGCGGGCCGGCCGCACCATGCGCCGCGCCGGGCTGATGTTCCTGCTGTCCTGCGCCCTGATCTCGTCCGCCGCGGGCGCACCTGCCTGGGCCGCTGTCACGCTGCTGCTCACCGGCATCGTGGTGCACACCGTCGGCGAGCTCTGGCAGGCAGCCGGCGGGTTCGAGTTGTCGAACGAGCTCGCGCCCGGCACGCGGTGGGGCAATACCTCGGTGTCTTCGGCATCGGCATGGGTCTGGCCGAGTCGTTCGGGCCGGTCCTGCTCATCAGCCTCTGCATCGAGTGGGCCGTCCCGGCTGGTACGTGGTCGGCGCGCTGCTGGCCGGCGCCGGGCTGCTCGTCCCGCCGATCGTGCGGTGGTCGCTCCGCACCCGGATCCCGGTCACCCATCCCGAACCGAGTCTGTCACCCGGCTGAAAAGGACGTCATGACCTCCCATCGCGCCACTCTGACGCCACAGATGCTCCAGTACGCCGAGAAGTTCGACGACCGCGGCGAGATCCGCTGGATGCCCTACCTCATGTACTTCCACCCGGCCGACCACCGGTCCTCGGTGGTCAACACCGACCGGCTCGGCTTCCGGATCGCCGATGGTCCGGGCGCCACGGCGTCGGCCGGCGGCACCGTCCCGGACGGCCCGGTCAACGTGATCGCCGGGAGTTCCACGGTCTCGGCATCGGCGCGTCGAACGACAGCGCCACCCTCGCCTCCCGCCTCTGGCACCTGCAGGCGCCAACCGTCCCTGGCTCAACTTCGGGGCCGTAGCCACAACTCGACGCAGGAACTGCTGCTGTTCACCCTGTACCGGCACCTGCTGCCCCGGATCGACCGGATCGTGGTGTTCTCCGGCTTCAACGATCTCGGCTGGCCCGACTGCCCCGCTGGATGCAGGGCGATGACGGCGCGTTCTTCAACTCCCACGAGTACTACGAGCAGATCGACCAGCTCAGGATCCGCCAGCGGCGGAGGCGGGTGCGTCCCGGCGTGAGGCCAACCGGGTCACCGACCGCAGCGCGGCCGACCTCGCGGTGCCGGACCTCGACACGCAGCTCGCCGACGCCGTCGACCGGACGGTCCGACACCTGGACACCTGGCGGCTGCTCGCCGACGGCCTGGGCGCGAAGCTCACCTACGTGCTCCAGCCGTTGGCCCCGTGGGTCCGGGAGAAACCGGCCCCGAGGAGGAGCTGATCTTCGGCGAGCTCGACACACTCGCGAACTTCGGCAAGGCGTACGGGGACATCAGCCGGATGGACGTGGGCCGACGGTACGCCGACGAGCTCGCCCAGGGTGTCAGAAGCTCGGGGTCCAGATGTTCGACCTGAGCCCACTCCTGGCCGACGTCGCCGCAGCCGACGAGTGGCTGTTCGTCGACCGCATCCACTTCACCGACCACGGGCACGACGTCGTCGCGCGACTGCTCGACGCCAATCTCTAGGAGGACAAGACCATGAAGTGGCTCAGTGCTCTCTTCCAGCGGATGTTCCGGCGTCGCAAGAAACGCGGCGACGACGCCACCATCTACCCGATGTTCTGAGGTGACCCCATGGCTGCGCCCACTCTGACCAGCGCGGTGCCCCGCCACGGATCGGCACCGGCGTGGCTGCGCACCCTGTACGCCGACATGACCGACCCGGAGTCCGCGGTGGCCCCGCAGGCGGTTGCCGACATCCAGACCGAACTGCGCACCGTGGCCGGGCCCGCGGTGGGCGACGTCGACCTGGAGACCGCCGCCCGGGAGGTGCGGGCCTGGTCGGCCCGGGAGGCCGAGCGCTACCGGCAGCTGTGGGACGACACGGACCCGGACGACGGCGGTCGGGACGTGCTCCTGCGCCGCGCGGTGCTCGGCTGCGCGCCGCTGGGCCTGGTGGCCGGCGCCTGGCTGCAGTGGCTGACCAGCATGGCCGAGGCCGACGACGACCTCGCCCTGGTGTGCCTGCGCCTCTACGCCGGGGATGTCGGCGCCGGGCACGCCCGCGACTCACGGGGTCACGCGTTCCTCGCGCTGCTGCGCGACCTCCGGCTCGCCGACAACGCGAGCCCGGTCGCCGGGATCGCGCTCGACCAGCGCATCGCCGACCGGGCGTTCTACCTGCCGGCGCTGCTCCTGCTGATGAGCCGGCGCCCGGAGGAGCTGCGTCCGGAGATCCTCGGCGCCGACCGCTGCCTGCGGGCGGTCGGGCTGCCGCCGCCGCTCGCCCTCGTCCGGGCCGGCCGGCCGCAGTCCTCCTGGCCGGCCCTGGATCTGAGCTCGGCGCACGGCCCGGAGTCGGTGCAGGCCACGGAGTTGTCCGCGGCCGCGGCCGCCCGGTGCGAGCCGGACCGGGTCGCGCTCGGCTTCCGCTGGGCGTTCAACGCGGTCCGGGCGTGGCACGCGCAGTTGCGGTCGGAGCTGCTCCGTTCCCTGGACCCGGCCGAGGAGATGGCCGAGCTGGTGCGGGTGCGGGCCCACGAGGGGCGGTGTACCACCAGTCGTTCCCGATCGAGGGCCGACCACTGTCGCAGTGGCTGACCGAGGCGCGGACCGACCCGTGGCCGCTGATGGGGTGCTGGCCCGCAGCAAGCTGATCCGGCCGGGCAGCCCGACCGCAGCCCGCTGATCACCGGCCTGATCGGCGAGCGGGGCAAGATGTTCCGCGTCTTCGCCCCGAGGACGTGCTGGTGATCCGCCGGTGGGTGACCAGCCTGTCCGGTGCCGAGAGCACGCCCGCCAGGGAGACCGACGCCGCAGCAGAGGCCGACACCGACGCCGGGGAGCCGCCCGCGCTGCGGTGGCCGCCGGCCTACCGCTCCGCCGGCTCGGAGACCGGCAAACCCGATCTCCGTACGGTGTACGCGCTCCTGCAACGCCGGACGATCACTCCCGAGGTGCGCCGTTACGCCGTCGAGTACGTGCACGGCTGGCTCGGCCGCGCCGGCCATCGGCTGGGGATGCGGAGGTGATGCTGCCGCAGCGATGGCCCGCCGAGGGCTGCGCCCGTGGCTCGCGGCACAGCACGAGCGACACGCGGCAGGGTTCGAGCGGAGCGCCGACGACGCGCTGCCCAGCCGGGAGGCGCTCATCGAGTCGTCCGTGCAGCTCGCGCCACTCACCATGATCGACGGGGCGTGGCTGCAGGGCTTCACCGACTACGAACTCGCGTCCTCCCCGATCGGCTTCTCCCTGTTCGAGACGTACTGGGACGAGCTGGGCAACGGCGAGCCGCGGCTCAACCACCCGCTGATCTACCGGCAGTTGATCGCCGGCATGGGCCACGACCTGCCGCCGACCGGCACGCTGGAGTTCGCGCGGTGGCCGGGCTTCACCGAGCGCTCGTTCGAGCTTCCGGTGTACTGGCTCAGCATCGGGCGCTTCCGCGCACGTTCCTGCCGGAGATCCTCGGGCTGAACCTCGCGATGGAACTGTCCGGGGTCGGCGGCAGCTACCGGAGAGCCGGCTCGCGCTGAAGAAGTACGGCTTCGACACCCGATTCGTCGACCTGCACAACACCATCGACAACGTCGCCACCGGCCACTCCGCCTGGGCTGCCGACGCCATCAACACGTTCATGGCCGGCGGCTCGACGTCCACCGAACCGGCCCTTCGCGACGTCGCGTGGCCGCGGATCCGCCGGGGCTTCCGGTCCTCAACCCACCCGACGGCCGGATGGCCGCTGGGCCGCCGGGCGAGCCAGACGCACCAGCCGCCGCCAGAGCCGGGAAGGCACACGATGACTGACCTCGTCCTGGGGATCTCCGCCTACTATCACGACAGCGCCGCCGCGCTGGTCGACGGCGGCGGCCGATCGCCGCCGCGCAGGAGGAACGGTTCACCCGCCGGCGTCACGACCGGTCCTTTCCCGCCCAGGCGGTGCGATACTGCCTGCGTGAGGCGGGGGCCACCCTCGACGACGTGACGGCGGTGGCCTACTACGAGGACGCCCGGCTCAGTTCCGCCGGGTGCTGGCCACCTATCTCGGTGCCGCCCACATGGCCGGGAGTCCTTCCAGGCCACCCTGCCGCCGTGGTTGGGCTGGAAGCTGCGCACCACCCGCCAGGTGGAACGCGAACTCGCGGCGCTGAGCCTCGGCACGGTGCCACCGATTTCGGTACGCAAGCACCACGAATCCCATGCGGCGTCAGCCTTCTTCCCCAGCCCGTACGAGTCGGCCGCGGTGCTCTGCATCGACGGGGTCGGCGAGTGGGCCACGACCACCTGTGGCACGGCCGCGGCGACCGACTGGACCAGCTCGCCGAACTGCGCTTCCCGCATTCGCTCGGGCTGCTCTACTCGGCGTTCACCTACTTCTGCGGGTTCAAGGTCGACTCCGGGGAGTACAAACTGATGGGTCTGGCGCCGTACGGGCAACCCGCTTCGCGGACCGGATCCGGGAGAAGCTGATCGACCTGAAGCCGGACGGCACGTTCAAGCTCGACATGCGCTACTTCGAGTACCACCGTGGCCAGGTGATGACCGGCCGCGGCTTCGAGGGCTCTTCGACGGCCCACGGCGCGCGCCCGAGGAGCGCTGACCGAGCGCGAGTTCGACCTCGCCGCCTCGGTGCAGGAGGTCACCGAGGAGATCATGTTGCGGCTGGCCGCGACGGCTCGTGAGCTCACCGGAGAGCGACGGCTCTGCCTGGCCGGCGGGGTCGCCCTCAACTGCGTCGGCAACGGCAAACTCTCCGAGTCGGGGATCTTCGACGAGATCTGGATCCAGCCGGCCGCCGGAGACGCCGGAGGCGCGCTGGGTGCGGCGTTGGCGTACACGGCGGAGCGCGGGCGCCACGCGAGCACCTCGGCACCGGCCGGGACGCGATGGCCGGGTCGCTGCTCGGTCCGGCGTACAGCGATGAGGAGATCGGCGCCTACCTGGACGGGCTCGGCGTCCCGTACCGGCGGATGGACCGGGACGAGCTCAGCGGTACGGTCGCGGAGAAGTTGGCCGGTGGGGCGATCGTCGGCTGGTACCAGGGTCGGATGGAGTTCGGGCCGCGTGCGCTCGGCGCCCGGTCGATCCTCGGCGACCCACGAAACCCGGACATGCAGTCCACGATGAATCTGAAGATCAAGTTTCGGGAGTCGTTCCGGCCGTTCGCGCCCGCGGTGCTGGCTGAGGACGCTAAGGACTACTTCAAGATCAACCAGGAGAGCCCGTACATGCTGCTCGTCGCCGGGTGGCCGACCAGCATCGGCTGGAGGTGCGGCCGAACGGCGAGCGCACCGGCCTGGACCTGCTGAAGGTGCGACGCTCCACGATTCCCGCGGTCACCCACGTCGACCACTCGGCGCGGGTGCAGACCGTCGGCCCGGACGTGAACCCCGTTCCACGCGCTGCTCGACGCGTTCAAGGAACACACCGGCTGCCCGGTGCTGGTCAACACCTCCTTCAACGTACGCGGCGAGCCGATCGTCAACACGCCGGCCGAGGCGTACACCTGCTTCATGCGGACCAACGTGGACCACCTGGTGCTCGGCAGCTTCCTTCTCGACAAGGCCGACCAGCCGCCGTGGACCGCCGATGACAACTGGCGTACCGAGATCCCCTGGACTGAAGGAGTCTGATGCGGAATTTTCTGCTCGCCATCGTGTACCTGCTGGTCGTGGTGCCGGCCGGGTTCGTGGCCCGTCTCGTACGGGACCCGCTGGACCGGGCCGCCCGCCCCGAGCGGGACAGCTACTGGCACTACACACCGGCCGGGCACGCCGCGAGGACCGGGAGCGTGACCCGATGACGTTCCTCGCGTTCGTCGAGAGCAACATGACCGGTACCGGCATGCAGGCTCTGCGCCTGGCCCATGAGCGCGGCCTGCGGATCGCGTTCCTCACCTCGGACCTGGCCAAGTACGACACCGACCCGGACGCGGCCCGGACCATCCGCGACCTCGCCGAAGAGATCGTCGAGTGCGACACGCAGGATCCCGAGGTGATGGAGAAGGCGCTGCGCGCGCTGCCCGGCACGGTGGGCGGCGTGATGACGGTGATGGAGTACTTCGTGCCGGTGACCGCGGCGACCGCCCGCCGCCTCGGGCTGCCCGGGCTCGACCCGGCCGCCGCAGACATCGCCCGGGACAAGGGCCGGTGCCGCGTCGTCTGCCGCGAGGCGGGGTTCCGGTGCCCGGCTTCCGGTTTGTCGACTCCGCTGCCCTGCTGGACGAGGTGCTCGACGAGATCGGCCTACCCTGCGTGATCAAGCCGGTGGACGAGTCGGCCAGCATCGGCGTGACCCTGTGCCACAGCCGGGAGCAGGCGTACGCCCGGATGAGCGAGTTCGTCGCCTCCCGGACCAACTCAAGGGGCAGCCGCGGGTGCCGGGCGGGCTGGTCGAGGAGTGCCTGTTCGGGCACGAGGTCAGCGTGGAGACGTTCACCGCCGACGGGCGCACTGTGGTCCTGGGGTGACGGACAAACTGCTCGGCCCGGTGCCGTACTTCATCGAGCTGGGTCACACGTTCCCGTCCGGCCTGCCGAAGCAGGTACGGGAGGCGGCGATCGACGTGGCGCTGGCGGCTCTGGACGCCATCGGGTTCGACTTCGGCCCGGCGCACACCGAGGTCAAGCTGACCGACCGGGGCCCGCTCCTGATCGAGGTGAACGCCCGGGCCGGCGGCGACTTCGTGCCCGATCTGGTCCGCCACGCCACCGGCGTCAGCCTGCTCGACCAGACCATCGTCGCCGCGACCGGCAACCGTCCCGACCTGACACCCACGGTTCACGGCGGTGCCGCGATCCGGTTCCTGGCCGGGCGGACCGGCACGGTCGCGGCGCTGCCGGACACCACCGTCCTGACCCGGTTCCCGGAGGTGGTCGCGTCCCGCATCAAGGCGGTCCCCGGCCAGCGGACCACCCATCCCGCAACAGCCACGAGCGACTGGGCTACGTGATCACGAGTGCCGACTCCGCCCACGAGGCGGCAGTGGCCGCCGACGCGGCCGTGGCCCAACTCGCGCTGACCTACGAGTCCTGACCGCTGCCGCGGTACGGGCCGTGCCGTCTGCCCTGCCCGCCCGGCCTGCGGGCGACGCCGCCCGGGCGGGACCCCGGGCGGCGCGTCGTGGCGGTGTCGGTGCGGGTGCTCCACTGCTGGTTGGTGCCGCCGTGGCAGGCCCAGAGGTGGAGTTGGGTGCCGTTGGTGGTGCCGGAGGCGACGGCGTCGAGGCAGAGTCCTGATTGGGCTGAGGTGATGGTGCCGTTGGCGTTGAGGTTCCATTGTTGGTTGGTTTGGCCGTTGCAGTCCCAGATGAGGACGGTGGTGCCGTTGGTGGTGCCTGCTCCGCTGGCGTCGAGGCATTTGGTGCCGTAGATGGTGAGGTGCGGTTGGTGGTGTGGGTCCAGCGTTGGTTGGTGTTGCCGTGGCAGTCCCAGAGTTGTGGGCGGGTGCCGTTGGTGGTGCTGGAGTTGGGGACGTCGATGCAGCGGTTGGACTGGTTGCCGGCGATGAGGACGCCCTGTTGTCCGGGTGGCGGGGTCGTGGGTGGGGAGTGGTGGGTGGCACGTCGGACCCGAACTGGCTGAAGAACCGCCACACCTCGCCCTTGGTCCAGGTCCTGGCTCCGCTGTCCCCGCCGCCGTCCACCGGGCCGGGGTGTGCCCGCCGTCGAAGGCGGCCCAGACCACCGGATAGCCGGACCGGCAACCGGAGTAGGTGGTGGTGATGTGGGTCAGGCTGCCCGCCCTCGGCTCCGGCGGGCTCTGTGCGGTGCACCCGTTGTTCCGCACGAACGTGTCCCGCAGGGACCGTCCGGCGGAGACGTTGAGCACCGAGTCCCCGATGCCATGGATCCCCATGTACGCGACCGGCTGGGTGCCGCCGCCGCACCCACTGAGCTGCCCGCCGGAATAGACCGCGACAGCGCGGAAGACACTCGGCCGGGAACAGGCCAGCGAGTAGCTCATGCCGCCGCCGTAGCTGAAGCCGAGCGCGAAGCGTTGCGTGGTGTCGACACAGAGGTCGGCCTCGATCACCCTGATCATGTCGTCGACGAAGGTGACGTCCTGGCCGCCGGGGTTGGCCCAGCCGTTGCCGTTGCCCTGGGGGCGACGAAAATGGTGCTGTTGTTCGCCTGCTGCCGCAACCCGTAGTAGGACCAGGCGGCCCCGTCGGCCCCACCGCCGTCGACGTCGTTGGCGGTGCCGCCGTTCCAGTGGAATCCGAAGATCAACCGGTACGCGTGGCTCCGGTCGTAGTTGTCCGGGATCCTCAGGATGAAGCTACGGTTCTGGCCGCTGCTCTGGACGGACCGTTGGCCGCTGGTCAACGTGGGCGCCTTGCCGCACCCGGCGGTCGCCGCGGCCGCCCGACGTCCGCGGCCGACGCGGTGGCGCCCAGGCCACCGGCCAGTGCCGCCGCGCCGGCGGTCATGACGACGACCGCCGCCGTCGCGAGAGAAGCAAGGATGGGTCTACGTCTTGTCATGAGGGCTCCCGCCACTTGGCATGGACTGATTGAGAGGGATCCACGGCGCCCGGCCAGCTCATCGACAAGGATCCCGCCACTGGTCTCGTTGCCCACGCAGGACCAGTCGGTCGTCGAATCGATTCGCCCCGACGCTAGATCGTGCAGTGAAGTATGTCAATGCCATGTCCAGCAGGTTGCGGCCCGGCGACCCAGTTCGGGTGTCAACCCCTGCTGCACAACGGGATCCCCGGATCAGGGTGTGTCGAGCGAGAGGTCCGCGCCGATCTTGCACTTGTGGTCGTCGATATGAGCGGTGTGCACCTTCTGTCGGGGCAGAAGGTGCAAGATCGCGTAACGGGTGGTCCCGGCCCGGCGATCATGGAGTTGTGGTGCCCTGCTCGACCTCTTTTGGGCTTTCTGTCCCCACCACAACTCCATGATCGGCGGGGCGAGGCGAGGCGAGGCGGGGCGGGCGGGGCGAGTCGAGGCGGGGCGGGGCGGGGCGGGCGGGGCGGGGCGAGGCAGCGTGGGAGACGGCCGGGGCCGGGTGGCGCGTTCGGGGTCAGGCGCTGGTGAGGTCGGCCGCGCCGAAGGAGACCGCGAATCGCTTGCACCAGATGGAGACGCTCCGGAAGGCGCGTGGGTCGACCGATGCCGGCAGCTCGTACACCTGGTTGCCCCTGTTGCCCTTGAGCCTGGCCAGCTCGACCCACTCGCCGTCGTCGAAGACCGCCAGCCGGCCGTGCCCCGGGTGACGGGCTGGTCGGTCAGCCACACCCGCAGGTCCGGGCCGTTCGACGTCTTGAGGTCACGAAGGACGAGCTGGTGGCGCCCGTCGGCGAGCCGGTGGATCTCGGCGCTGCCGGTCGTCGAGTGCTCGTGGGTGACGAACTCACCGACGGTCAGGATCTTGTCCTCCGCTGGCGTGGCCGCCGAGGACGTCGGGCTTGCGGCCGCCGGAGCCGGGGCGGCCGATGTCGTCCCCACGCGGGGAACTGCGTCGTCGACGTAGGTGTCGGTGAACAGCTTCCACGGCTGGAACCAGTAAAGGCCCAGAATCGTGACGACGACAGCGCAGGCGAGAGCCGCCCGGGCCACCGGTGACCGAAAGATCCATTTTCCCACCTCCGCAGCGTACGGCCGCGTCGGCCGTCGAACCGGTCGCGAATCCTTTCGGACTTCTTACGCCGACGAATCCGCCACGGAACCGGGCCGACCCGGTTGTCAGGGAAGCGTGATGCCGCTCTCCGTACCCGCCAGAGCCTGTCCGCACGGGCAACCTCCCTGGTCGGGTGGCAACGTTCGCACCGTTTCGCCGAGCAGGATGCGCAGGCGGTCGATGCTGCGGGCGAAGACCGTGAACACCTCCTGCTGGGTCACGCCGGCACCGACCTCGACGCCCGAGTCGAGGTCGGTCACCAGAGACAGCGCGGTGTAACACAGCGCCAGTTCACGGGCCAGCACCGCTTCGGGATGACCGGTCATGCCGACGGTCGACCAGCCCTGCCGGCCGTACCACTGGGATTCGGCCCGGGTGGAGAACCGGGGCCCCTCGATGACGACCATGGTCCCGCCGTCGACCGGCTGCCACCCGGCGGATCGGGCGGCGTCGAGGACCGTGGCGCGTCCGACCGGACAGTAGGGGTCGGCGAACGGCACATGGACGACCCGGGGAGTTGCCCGTCCGTACGACGCAGTCCGTCGTAGTAGGTCTGCTCGCGGCCGCTGGTCCGGTCGACCAGTTGGTCCGGTACGACGAGGCTGCCGGGGCCCAGATCGGGTCGCAGGCCGCCCACGGCACCCGGTGCGAGCACCTGGCGGACGCCGACTGTTCGCAGCGCCCACAGGTTCGCCCGGTAGTTGATGCGGTGCGGGGAGGGTGTGCCGGCGTCCGTGGCGGGCAGGAACACCACCGGCCGCCCGCGAGACTCCCGATGGACAGCGGGTCACTCGGCGGTCCGTACGGTGTGTCGACAGTGACCTCGGTGACGTCGTCGAGGAACTCGTAGAAACCGGATCCGCCGATCACGCCGACCGGCGGGCGCTCGGTCATCGGGGCCTGTCCTTCGGACACGGGCACTTCTCCTCGCAGGCGTGTGGAGCAGGAGTCGGGGACAGGACGACCAGGACGATCGCGATGACGGCCCACAGGACGGCCAGCCCGACAGTGAGCCCCAGCGGGTAGTCGCGGTCCGGTAGACCCGGGTTCGGTGGCGCCGAGGGCGGTCGCCACAGCAGCGGCACCGCGATCAGCAGCAGGGTGGCGCTGGCCAGCAGACCCGCGGTGATCCAGGCCCGGCGTAGCCGGTTCGTCACCAGTCGGCCCAGCGTCAGCCCGATCAGCCCGACCAGCGGTGCCACCAGGAGGTCGTGCAGCACCGGTCCGCCGACCAGCCACGGCAGGGTGGTGCCGAGCTGGGGAGGAGCAGCCAACCGCCGTACGCCGCCGAGGCGGCACCGAGCACGAGCAGCAGCAGTCGGACGACTCTCACCGCAGCACCTCCAGCCGGGCAACCCACTTGGTCTGGAGGACGCCCGGACGGCTCGGGGCGATGAGTCGGCAGGGATATCCGTGGTCGGGAGACAGCTCTTCGCCGTTGATCCGCAGTGCCAGCAGGGTCAGCGGGTCGCCGGCATGGGCCGCCGGGAGCGTGCTGGCCGCGTACAGGCCGTCGGTCTCCAGTGAGGAGATCCGCACCGGTCGGCCGGTGGGCGCGCCGGCCCGTCGGAGCAGCTCGACGACGGGCACGCCGGTCCAGTGGGCGGAGACGCTCCAGCCCTCGACGCAGGCGATCGGCAGCTCCGCCGTGCGCTGCGGCAGGGCCGCCAGGTCGGCCAGGGACAGGGTGTGGCGCCCGCCCGGCCAGACGATCTCCAGCCGCCAGTCCGGCGGGACGGCGATGCGCGGCGGCGGCCGTGCGGTTGATCGGTACGCCCTGCGGTCCGGACGCGGAGCGCCAGGCGAGCGGTGACACCCGACGCAACCACGGCACGGTGACCCCGGCGGTGGCCAGCACGGCGATGCCGGCGACGCCCGCCGAGGTACGCAGGAACGCGCGCCGATCCGACGAGTCCCGATCGTCAGGGGCCACCGCCCCGACCGCTCTGCCGCGCCGCAGTGGTGTGCTCAGCGCCGTGCGGGCGACCGGGAGCTTCACCGCGACGTGCAGCAGCAGCGCGCCCAGCACCAGCCAGGCGACCGCGTAGTGCGCCGTCGGGAAGAAGAACCCCACGGGTACGACTGGGCGACGTTGAACAGGCCCGTGACCAGTTGGAAGAACGCGGCGCAGACAAGGAGCAGGACGGAGGCCCGTTCGAGGGCGTGGGCGGGCAACCGGATCGGCTGGCGCAGGGGCGGACGGACGAACAGCCGGGGATAGACGCTCCACAGTTTGGCCAGCAGCAACGGGATCGCCGCGACCCCGGAGAGCACGTGGACACCCTGGGTGATCCGGTAGAGGTTGACCGGTCGGGTCGGCCAGGTGAACCAGCCCGGCGGATGCTGGACGTAGTGGCTGAGGACACCGGTGACGAAACACAGCCCGAACGCCACCCCAGCCAGAGACCGAGCCGGGCGGCAACCAGCGGTGAGTGCGACGGCGCGGTGAAGTCCTCGGGTACGGGGACACGTGGCCGGCGGATCACGAACGCACCAACTCGGCGAACCAGCGTGAACCGAACCGGAAACTGTCCGACACCCGCAGACCGGCAGCCGCGGCGGTAGGGGCCACCACCTCCGCACCGACCCGCGCCCAGCGGAACTCCGGCCCCGGTCGTTCCCGGACGCCGGATGAGCCGGACAGCACGTACGCCTGCCCCTGCCATAACCCGGCCCCGGAGGCTCCACCTCGACGACGAGCGTTCCGTCGCCCGCGATCAGGGCGCCGCACCGACGCAGCAGCCGGACCGGATCGCCGCCGATGCCGATGTTGCCGTCGACGAGCAGGGCGTGCGCCCACCTCCCTCGCCGGGAAGTGGGGCGAAGACGTCGCGGCGCAGGGCGACCACACCCCGGTCCTGGGTCAGACGTACCGCCTCGGCGGAGATGTCCACCCCAGTGCGACGAGCCCGCGCTGGGCGAGTGCCCTGGTCAGCCGGCCGGGCCCGCAACCGAGGTCGATCGTGGGCCCGCCGCACCGCGCCGCGACGAACTCGATCGCCGGTTCGGGCGGGCCGTGCCAGCGTCGTACCGGCAACAGGTCACGCCGACCGTCGGTGTGCACCAGCCAGTGGTCGGGTGGGCCTGCGGCACCGGTACGGCAGGCGTGCCGCGGAGTCCTGGTCGGCGGGCCAGCCGTCGAGGCCGCCCAGCACGCAGTCGAAACCGTCGAGACTGATCGTCGACGTCATCTAAGGCGTCCACTCATGACCTGGCCGCCCACCGACTCGACGGCGTCCGCGAACCGGGTGCCGGGCAGGTCGGCAGCGACCGCCAGCGCACTCGGCCAGTCGTCGACATCCCGCTGCACCGGCAGGATCGCCGGGTGTACGCCGAGCCCGCGAAGCGCGGCGAGCGTACGGCGACCGGTGTCGGCGGTGGACATGGGTACGTCGCGCAGCCGTTCGCTTCCGCCGGGTCGCATAACCCGAGTGCCCACCAGCCGCCGTCGAGCGCCGGGCCGAACACCGCCCCGTGCTCGACGAGCCGGTCCAGCGCGGCGGTCAGCAGGGCTGGCCGGACCTGCGGCGTGTCCATGCCGATCTGCAGCACCGGTCGGCCGGAAACGCCGCACCGGTGTCGGCGTGCGCGTTCGCGAGGCGGTCGGCGAACGTGCCGCCACGCTGGGAAGGAGGTGCCAACCCGCGAGCGCCGCGGTCAGTTGCGCGCCGTACTCGGAGTCGGCGAACCGACCGGTGTGGGCCAGCACGGGAATGGTGTTCGCGGTGGCACGCACCGCCGCGATGGTGTCCAACAGCGCCGCCGCCGCGACCCGAGCCGCCTGCCGGGGCTCGCCGGAGGGCAGAGGCGCGTCTTGGCCAGCCCCGCGACCGGTGCCTTCGCGACCAGGAGCAGGACGTTCACCGGCCACCGCCGACGCCGGCGCGCAGCACTCCGGCGAAGTCCGGGTCGCCCGCACCGTGCCCCGAACCGACCCGGAGACCTTGGAGGTGGTCCCGGCAGCACGGGCGCGTACGCGACATCCAGCTCGAGGATGCGCCAGCCCGCTCCGGCCGCGCGGAGCAGCAGTTCCAGGGATAGCCGAACGCTCGGTCGGTGACCCCGAGGCCCAGCAGCGCCGCCCGGCGAGCCACCCGGATCGGGCTGATGTCGTACACCGGTACACCACGACGCCGGAGCAGCGCGGCGACCAGCGCGTTCCCGGTCCGGGCATGCCACGGCCAGGCATCCGCCGAGACCGGCCGACGCCGCCCGACGGCGAGATCGGCCCGACCGTGGAGCACCGCCGCGACGAGCCTGGACAACTCGGCCGGGTCGAACGAGCCGTCCGCGTCGAGCACGCAGACCAGATCCGCGTCCGCCGCCAGCAGACCGGCGTGCACCGCCGCGCCGTACCCGCGTCGGGGCTCGTGGACGACCCGGCCCCGTACTCGACGGCGACGGCCGGCGAGCCGTCGGTGGAGCCGTTGTCGACCACGATGGCGCGGTAGCCGGGCGGTAGCCCGCTCAGTACGGCAGGCAGCGCGGCCGCCTCGTCCAGACACGGCAGCACCACGTCGATCGTTGGTTGCATACCGGCGACGCTAGGCCCGCCACGGGCCGTCCGGACCGCTGTGTCTCCTTACGAATCGCTTACGCGGCAACGGATCTTACGAGTCCCTGACGTCGTTCCGTCTGGCTGTCGGATGCCTGGTCGCAGACCGTATCGTCGGCCGTCACCATGACCATGATGACCCGGCCGGGACGACTCCGGTCCGCCGACCTGATCGTCCTCGGCGTCGAGATGGCTCTGCTCGCCGCCGCCGTCGTCGTCGGCGCGCTGCTCAACCATCGGGGCGTACGGCTCCATGCCGACGCCGCCCGCTCTATGCCGCCTGGCAGCCTCATCTGGGCCGGGCACTCCCGCCGCGCTTCTCGTCGCGGCGCTGGTCGTCTGGCGGGGCACCCGCTGGGGATCCGACACGCGGTGGTCGCGGCTGCTGGTCGTCGGTTATCTCGGCTCGGTGCTCTGGACGCTGTCACTGGCGCTGGTGGACGGCTGGTCCGCCGGGTTGACCGAGCGGCTCACCGTGCAGGCCGAGTACCTGCACGAGGTGCCCCGGGTGACGGATGTCGGCGTCCTGCTGTCCGGCTTCGCCGACCGGATCCTCGACTTCCAGCCCGACTCGTGGTCCACCCACACCGCCGGTCATCCACCGGCAGCGTTGCTGCTCTTCGTCTGGTTGGAGCGGGTCGGCCTGGGCGGTGGGACCGCCGCCGGGCTCGCCTGCGTGTTGCTCGGCGCCACGGTCTCGGTGTCGGTTCCGGTGACGCTGCGGGCGCTCGGCGCCGAGGACGCGGCTCGGGCGGTCCTGCCGTTCCTGGTCCTCTTCCCGGGGCGATCTGGGTGGGCGCGTCCGCGGACGGCATCTTCGTCGCGGTCGTCGCGGCCGGGTTGGCGCTGCTGGCGGTGGGTGGCCGAGCCTCGGCCGCGCTCGGCGGGCTGCTGCTCGGCTTCGCGCTCTACCTGTCGTACGGGTTCGTCCTGGTCGGGTTGCTCGCGGTGACAGTGGTGGTGCTCCGGGCGCGGGACCGCCTCGGGTGCTGCTGGTCGCGGCGACGGCGGTCGCGGCCGTCGTCGCCGTGTTCACCCTCAGCGGTTTCTGGTGGTTGGACGGCTACCACCTGGTCGGGCGTCGCTACTACCAGGGCTGGGCGGCGGAACGCCCGTACGGTTACTGGGTCTGGGCGAATCTCGCCGCCCTGCTGCTCTCGACCGGCCCGGTCCTCGGCCGGCGCTGCGGCGGGCGGTCGCGGCCCTGACCACCCGACCACCGCTCGCGACTGCCTTCCGCCAACGGATCGCCGGCGCCGGGCCCACCGTGTGGCTGCCGGTCGCGGCGGCGGTGGCCGTGCTCGCGGCGGACCTGTCCGGGCTCAGCAAGGCCGAGGTGGAGCGGATCTGGCTACCGTTCGCGGTCTGGCTGCTGGTCGCCACCGCGTACCTGCCACACGGTCACCGGCGGTGGTGGTTGGCGGCCCAGGCCGCCACGGCTCTCGCCGTCAACCACCTACTGTGGACGGTGTCGTGACCGCTGCCGGATCCCGCATCACCGCGGTCGTGAAGTCGGCGATGCCGGCGGCGAAGCCGGTTCGGGCGGTGAAGCCCAGCAGGCGAGCGGCGCGGGCCGGATCCGCCACGACGTGCCGGACGTCCGCTGCCCGCCCACCTCCGACCGTGACCGGCGACGGCCCGCCCATCGCCGACGCCAGCTCGTGGGCCAGCTCGCCGACGGTGTGGGGTTCACCCGAGCACACGTTGACCGGCACCAGGGGTCCGGCGCCGGTGTCGTCAGGGCCAGCAGGTTGGCCGCGGCGACGTCGGTCACGTGCACGAAGTCACGCCGTTGCCGGCCGTCCTCCAGGACCCGGGCGGTTGCCCGGCGGCCAGGGCCGACCGGAAGATCGACGCCACACCGGCGTAGGGGTGTCGCGGGGCATCCGCGGTCCGTAGACGTTGTGGTACCGCAGCGCCCAGACCGATCCGCCGGTCTGCCGGGCCCAGGCACCGGCGAGGTGTTCCTGGGCCAGCTTGGTGGCGGCGTACGTGCTGTGCGGCTCCAGCGGCGCGTCCTCGGGCACGAGTCCGGGGAGAGCATCTGGTCGCAGCGAGGGCAGGTCGGCTCGTACCGGCCCTCGGCCAGGTCGGCGGCCCGACGGCCGGCCGGCCGGACGATCCCGTGCGTCGGGCAGCGGTACCGACCCTCGCCGTAGACCACCATCGAGCTGGCCAGCACGAGACGGTGTACCCCGTGGCGTGCATCGCCGCGAGGAGCGTGGCCGTGCCGAGGTCGTTGTGCGCGGCGTACCGGGGGCGTCGGCCGGGTCGACGCCGTGACCGACCATGGCTGCCTGATGGCAGACCGCGTCGACCCCGGCCAGCAGTCGGGTCAGCAGCTCGCCGTCGCGAACGTCGCCGACCACGAGGTCGTGTCGCTCGGTCCAGGGCGGTGGTGTCGCTCCGTGCGCCTCGGGCAGGAGCGCGTCCACCGCCACCACCTCGTGCCCGTGTTCGACGAGCAGGTCGGCGACGTGGGAGCCGATGAATCCGGCCGCACCGGTGACGAGTATCCGCATTCCGGTCACCGTATGGCCCCGCGTACGTCCCGGCGGGTCAGCGCACGCAGCCGTAAGAACCTCGCAAGGTTTGCTGGTGCGGGCGGGCCTCGGCGCGTGGCTACGCTGGGCCGATGGACACGCGGGGAAGAGTTGACGGGCCGGAACGGGCGAGGCCGGTGACCCAACGGGTGCTCGTGGTCGACGACGATCAGACGGTGAGCGACGTCATTCGTCGTTACCTCGAGAACGACGGCTTCCAGGTGAGCCTCGCGGCGGACGGGCGGCGGCTCTCGCGGCGGTGGAGCGCGACGCACCTCACCTGGTCGTGCTCGACCTGATGCTGCCCCGGATCAACGGCCTGGAGGTGTGCCGGGCACTGCGGGCCCGGCCGGACGGCGTACCGATCATCATGCTGACCGCGCGCGGTGACGAGTCCGACCGGATCCTCGGGCTGCAACTCGGCGCGGACGACTACCTGACCAAGCCCTTCTCGCCCGGGAGTTGGTGTTGCGGGTCCGTTCGGTGCTTCGTCGCGCCGCCAGTGGGCCGCCACCGGAGCGGCCGGAGGCGCTCACCGACGGCGGCCTGGTGGTGCACACCGCCTCCCGGACCGCCCGCCTCGCCGGCACCGATCTGGCTCTGACGCTGCGCGAATTCGACCTGCTCGTCCACCTCATGCGGCATCCGTCCCGGGTGTTCGGCCGGGCCGACCTCCTGGAGCAGGTCTGGGGTGGAACTTCGGGGACCACTCGACAGTGACCGTGCACGTCCGCCGGCTGCGCGAGAAGATCGAGGTCGACCCGGCCGATCCGCAGCGGATCGTGACCGTCTGGGGCGTGGGCTACCGGTACGAGCCAGCCGATGCGTGACCTCCTACTGATCTTCGCGATCGCTCTCGGCGCGGCACTTGCCATCGGGCTCGCCGGCGCAGTGCTGCTCCGCGCGCTTCGGCGCAGCTCGATCACCGTGCACCTCAACGTGCTGCTCACCACCACGGTGGTCGCCGTCGCGGTCGGGGTGATGGCGGTCGCGGAGGCGATGTTCCTCTCCGCACACGACCTCGAGGTGGTCCTGATCACCGTCTCCGCGGCGGCGGTGGTCAGCCTCGCCGTCGGCGGGCACTTCGGTCGTCGGCTGGCCCGCGCCGCGGTCTGGCGTGACCAGGCCCGGGAGCGGGAGCGGCACCTGGAGAAGGGTCGGCGTGACCTGGTTGCCTGGGTCTCCCACGACCTGCGTACCCCGCTCGCCGGGCTGCGGGCCATGGCGGAGGCGCTGGAGGACCGGGTGGTCAGTGATCCGGACACGGTCGACGAGTACCACCGACGGATCCGGCTGGAGACCGACCGGATGACCCGTCTCGTCGACGACCTGTTCGAGCTGTCCCGGATCAACGCGGGGGCGTTGCGGTTGTCGTTGACGGCGGTGCCACTCGGAGAGGTGGTGTCCGACGCGCTGGCCAGCACCACCCCTGGCCGCCGCGCGCCCATCACGCTGGTCGCCAGCGAGTCGGGGTGGCCGACGGTTGCCGCGAGCGAACCGGAGCTGGCTCGGGTGGTGGTCAACCTGCTGCTCAACGCGGTGCGCTACACCCCGGAGGACGGCACCGTTCGCGTCGAGGCGGGCCGCGAGGAGGACCACGCCTGGCTGTCGGTCGCCGACACCTGTGGCGGCATCCCCGGCCGATCTCCCCGGTTGTTCGACATCGCGTTCCGTGGTGAACCGGCCCGCACGCCCGGCCCCGGCGACGGCGGGCGTCCGGGGGCTCGGCCTGGCCATCGTCCACGGTCTGGTGGAGGCGCACGGAGGTCGGGTCGAGGTGCGCAACACCGCCGACGGTTGCCGGTTCATGGTCCGGTTGGCGGTCGCCGGAGAAGGACAGTTCGGGCGATCACGGTGACAGCGTGACGCGGCGCGACGGTGACGGTCCCTCGTGCTCGGCGATGACGGCTTGGTCTCGTAGGCTCCGTCGGTGCAGAGCAGTCGAGGGCGGATCATGGCGAGGATGTTGGATGCGGCGGAAAACGCCTCACCGGTCGAGGCGGTCGAGGCGGTCACCGGGAGCTCGGTGCGGCGTTGGGAGCGCGTACCGTCGCGTTCTTGATCGCGGACCTCAGCGGTCGGGCGCTGGTCCGGTTGGCCCATGTGCCGCTCGACGGTTCCGGAGACGGGCGCCGGGACGGTGATGAGGTTGCCACGGTGCTGCCGTTCGACGGCGGCCCCACCGAGCAGGCGCTACGCAGCCAGACGGTGCAGGTCCTCGCGCAGCCGGACGGGTGGACGGTGTTGGCGCCGGTGACCGACCGTGGTGAGGCTATCGGTCTGCTTGAGATGGTCCTGCCAGACGAGCCCGCGCCGCCGACGCTGCAGGAGATCGCCCGCACGGCGCACGTGTTGGCGTTCGTGGTGATCGCCAACCGGCGGTACACCGACCTGTTCGAGTGGGGGCAACGCACGACCCCGTTCACCCTGTCCGGCGAGATCCAGCGCCGCCTGCTGCCCGCCTCGTTCACCTGTGAGGGTAGTGCGTTCACCCTGTCCGGCTGGCTGGAGCCTGCCGCCAGCGTCGGCGGGGACACCTTCGATTACAGCCTTGCCCGCGACGTGTTGCATTTCAGCGTCACCGACGCGATGGGCCACGGGTGTCCAGCGCGCTGACTGCCACGCTGGGCGTGGGTAGCCTGCGCAACAGCCGGCGCCGTGGGTTAGCCTGGTACGGCAGGCCGACGCCGCGGATGCCGACGTGGCCGAACACGCCTCAGTGCCCGGCAGTTACCTCACCGCGGTCCTCGGCCGTCTTGACCTGCGTACCGGGTGTGCGCACTGCTCAACGCCGGGCACATGCCGCCGCTGCTGGTACGCGACGGGGACACCGGGCTCTGCCGCTACCGGCCAACTTTCCCCTGGGTATGTTCGCCGGGGCCGGTCACCACGCCGGTGAGATCATGCTACGACCGGGCGACCGTCTGGTCGTGCTCACCGATGGGGTGCGAGAGCGCAACGCTGCCAGCCTGGACCTACCGACCATGTTGCGGTCGGTCGGCGATCTGCACCCGCGCGAGGCTGTACGGGCGTTGGCCGATGCCGTGCTCGAGGTCAGCGGACCAACTCTGGCCGACGATGCCACCCTGTTCATCCTGGACTGGCACGGCGGGCACATTGACGACCGGCAGAGCAGCGCCGGTGCCGACCAGGCGCGTGCCAGCACCGCGCTGCCCGACTAACGGCCTAACGCGCCGTTCGTGGACGGCAGATCGGCTTCGGCGGCCTGCACATTGTCATAGACGTCGATGACGCGATCCACTGACGTGATCCCCAGGACACTGCGCACGGCGGGCTGCACCGCGGCAAGGCACAACCGGCCGCCGACCTCACGCATCGCCTTGAACGTCACCACCAGCGCACCCAGCGCGCTGGAGTCCATGAAACCTACCCCGGCCAGATCCACCACCACCTGACGGTCGCCAGCGTCAACCAACTGTTGCAGACCCTCACGCAACTGCGGAGACGTCGCCATGTCCAGTTCGCCGCGCACCTCGAGCACAGTGCAACCCCGGCCCGGCTGGACCGACAACAGCAGCTCCACGACACACTCCCCAGGCCGATGATCCCTGCTCACCCTATTCCTGCCGGTGCGGCGAACCGCCGCCGGCCGGCGTGCGTGGAGCCGGCACCCTGACCCAGGCTGGGGCTGTGGGCGCAGCCGGCGGTAGGCGGTGACGGTCGGTCACCTCGGTCGGGGCAGACGCGGTGGTGAGCGGTATACCTCAGAGGTATGAATATGACTCTGAGGTATACCGCTCACCAGCACATCGACATGCCGGGCCAGCCAAGGCTGATGCTGGAGATCGGTGGTGTGGGCGATCAGGGCAGCCGTAAGCCCCGGAGTGAGGACTTACTCGTTTAGGGCCGGTGTCAAAGCCCTAGCCGGCCTGCGGCGGCTCAGACGACGACCGGCCGCGTTGGAAGTTCGTCCGGATACAACACCGGTATCCGGACGAACTTCCGCCTGCCGGGTCGCCGCCTGGACTCCGCCTCGGCTCGACGAGGGCTTTGACACAGGCCCTAGGTGCGGGTGCTCCACTGCTGGTTGGTGCCGCCGTGGCAGGCCCAGAGGTGGAGTTGGGTGCCGCTGGTGGTGCCGGAGGCGACGGCGTCGAGGCAGAGTCCTGATTGGGCTGAGGTGATGGTGCCGTTGGCGTTGAGGTTCCATTGTTGGTTGGTTTGGCCGTTGCAGTCCCAGATGAGGACGGTGGTGCCGTTGGTGGTGCCTGCTCCGCTGGCGTCGAGGCATTTGGTGCCGTAGATGGTGAGGGTGCGGTTGGTGGTGTGGGTCCAGCGTTGGTTGGTGTTGCCGTGGCAGTCCCAGAGTTGTGGGCGGGTGCCGTTGGTGGTGCTGGAGTTGGGGACGTCGATGCAGCGGTTGGACTGGTTGCCGGCGATGAGGACGCCCTGTTGTCCGGGTGGTGGGGTCGTGGGTGGGGAGTGGTGGGTGGCACGTCGGACCCGAACTGGCTGAAGAACCGCCACACCTCCTGCTTGACCCAGCTGCGCGCGCCGCTCTCACAGCCGGCACAGCCATCCACCGGGCCCTGCTGGTGGCCGCCGTCGAACGCGGCCCAGACCACCGGGTATCCGGTCTGGCAGGAGTAGGCGGTGGTGATGTGGGTCAGGCTGCCCGCCCTCGGCTCCGGCGGGTCTGCGCGGCGCAGCCGTTGTTGCGGACGAACCTGTCGCGCAGCGACCGTCCGCTCGGGATGTTGTCGTTGATACCGTGAATGCCCAGGTACGCCACCGGCTGGGTGCCGCCGCTGCATCCGCTGATCGCCCCGGGGCTGCGATTGCGGCGACCGCGCGGAACACTGTCGGTCGAGAACACGCCAGCGAGTAGCTCATCGCGCCGCCGTAGCTGAACCCGACCGAGAAACGTTGGGTGGTGTCGACACAGAGCGCGTTCTCGATGACGCGGATCATGTCATCGGTGAAGGTCACGTCCTCACCGTTGGAATTGCCCCAGCCGTTGTTGATGCCCTGCGGGCGACGAAAATCGTGGTGTTGTTCGCCTGGGAGAGCATGCCGTAGTAGGCCCAGGCGGCTCCGTCGGTGCCACCCGACGCGACCTGGGTGGCGGTGCCTCCCAGCCAGTGGAACCCGAAGGCCAGCCGGTGGGCGTAGGTGTTGTTGTAGCTGTCCGGAAGTCGAAGGATGAAGCTGCGGCTCTTCCCACCACTCTGGATGGTGTGGGTGCCGCTGTTCAGTCCGGCGCCTTGCCGCAACCGGCAGTGGTGGCCGCGGCCGCCGGTGCGACGGTCGCGACGATGTACATGCCGACGGCGACCAGGACCATGACGGCCATGGCCACCCCTAACCAGGGGTGACGAGTTTGCGAATCAGCACAGTTGAGCCTCCTCATACGTGAGTGACAATCCGTTGGCTGTTGATGCCGGCGTTCGGGTCCACCGACCCCGTGATGGAGTCGGTGGTGGAGGGTCCCTGGCCCACCGGTTCAGCGCCGACCCGGCTGAACGGCAGGGGCAAGCAGCGGGCACGACGTGCGGATCCGACCATCGACTTGTTCGACGCCATCGTGATCCTTCCGCAGTCGATCGTGACGCAAGACATAGACTAGCATCGTCGTCTGACGTATGACGTAAGGCGCCAGACCGTCGCGGTGGGTCGGTGCTCCAGGGTCACGCGGCTGCGCGCCGGCCGGGTTCATGGCCACCCGACCGCTCTGCGGGGGTCGACGGCTGGCGGTCGTGCACCTGGACGCCGCTTCTGGCCCGAGCATCGATCGGCCGAGAGGGTGCTCCGCCCGTTTCCGCCGGCGCCACGCCTACGGCTTTATTTTTGTCTCTTCGTGTGCTTGCGGCCACCGCTTCGTGCGGTGCTCGCTTCTTCGAGGCCGGCAGAAGGTGGCCAATTCTGCTGGAGGTCCCAGCCATTTGTCGCCGTCGACACCCGCGCGGCGGCCCGGCGCGCAAGCTCCGCTCGCCCAGGTCGAATGACATAGGCGGCAATGACGATGTGATATCCGGGGCGAGTGCAGCCCTGCGCTGATTACGCGGTTGTCCTGGTCGAAGCGGTGCGGGGGCACGTTGCTGGCCGGAGAGCTGCTCGCTGGGCGCATCGGCGCGGCAGCTGGGCGATTTATTGGGTTTCAGGGATATCGTTCCACCATTTGGGTGACCGGTCCCTTTCTGTGGGTTGTGGTGCGATCTCGGGAAAGGATCCACGCCCCGACCTGCAACTTGCCAAATACGAGCCGTTTGCATCGGTATCTTTCGACAATTGACGGTGCTCCGGTATAGTGCCCCAATTCCTCTGGAGCGTGCCGGAAGGCGTCTGGTCTGCGTGATGAAATATGGGCTGGAAGCGCGTCAACAGACCCGCGCTTCGTCGGGCGGCGGCCACAGTTGGCACGTATCGGGAGAGCCCAGGCCACTGCCCTGAGCCGTGGCTGGCAAATGGTGTGCGAGGTGGTCGGTGAGCCGGGGATCGGCAAGACCCTTGTCGTCCGCGAGGCCCTGGAGCGAGTCGTCCCCACCGTCCCCTGGGCCGTCGGGACCTGCTCGCCAGATGAACGAGGCGTCCCCTTCCACGTGTTCCGACACGCCTTCACGGAGGGCAGTCACTCCGCCGCGGGCTGACCGCCGGACGGTCCATCTCGGAGACCTGGGCAGAGTCCGCCGCGGCTGTGCCACCGGCTCCGGCGCGGGCGTCGGACGCCCGGCGGTTCCGGACGTACCAACTGGCCCGCCGGCTGATCGGCCTGGCAGCCCGGGACGGTCTCGTGCTGGTCCTCGACGACCTGCACTGGGCGGATGCCTCCTCGGCCGGTCTGATCACCCATCTACTGCGCTATCCGGTGCCCGCCCGCTGCTGCTCGTGCTCGTCTACCGCCCGCGGCAGATGGCGACCCGATGCCGTTCGGCCCACCGGATCCCGACGAACACGCCGACGCGGCGCCGACGTCACGTGATCGGATCGAGCTCGGCCCTCTCAGCCTCGCCGAGGTCGCCCTCCTGCACCCCACGTCGACCAGGTCGAGCTGCGCGCCCGGTACGACCTGACCGGCGGCAACCCCGGTTACCTGGTGGCGCTGCCGGGCGACCCGACCTCGCACCGCGCCGACCCGATCCGTACGGCACAGGGTGCGCGGTTGTCCGACGCGGCGGTGGCCGTGCTGCGACGCGAGTGGAGGGACCTGCCCCCGTCGAGCTGGCCTGCCTACGGGCCGGGGCGATCGTCGACGCGCCCTTCACCGCGGACCTGCTCGCCGAGGTCGCACAGGTCCCGACGTCGCTGGCGGTCGAGGCCGGCTGGCGGTTGGCCCGGCTGGACCTGTTCCGCCGCGTTCCCGGCACGGGACGGTTCGCCATCCGCCACCCGGTGCTCCGGATGGCTGTCGCTCAGGACACCGACCCGGCGTGGCAGGTGGAGGCGTGCGCGCGGGCGCTCGCCGCGATCGTCGATCTTGGGGCGCCACCCGCGGATCGGGCCCGCTACGCGGAGCGCCTGCTCGCCCTGCCCAACTGCCGCTGGGTCGACCGCTGCGTCAACGTGCTCTGCCGGGCCGCGCAGGAGGTCCGACGCGAGACGCCGGATCTGGCGATCCGTTGGCTCCGGCTGGCGCTGCGTGCGCTGCGGCCGACCGCCGGTCTGACGCAACGCCGCCAGGATGTGACACTCGCGCTCGCGCAGATCACCGGGGAGGCGGGCGACCTGGCCGAGAGCAGAGCCCTGCTCCAGGAGATCGTGCCGCTGTTCCCCGCCGACCCGGAGGGGCGACGGGCGCAGGCAGTGGCCCTCTGGGCACGCGTGGAACGACTGCTCGGCAACTACGCCGAGGCGGCGGCCATCAGCCGCCGCGAGTTGGCCGGCCTGCCCGCCGGTGCCGGGCCCAGCGGCGGCTACCGGCTCGCCACCGAGATCGGCGTCGCCGGCATCCTGGCCGGTCGCCCCGTGGCCGAGCTGCCCGACGCGCTCAGCGGAGACCTCGTCGGCTCCGGCGCGGACCGGGCCGGCCTGCTGGCCGTCCGCAGTCTGGCCGCCGCACCGACGGCGCACTCGACGACGCCCGCGGCCTGCTCGACGCCGGCGCCCGGATCGTCGACTCGCTGCCGGACCGGGACGTACGGGACCATCCCGACTGCCTCACCGCGCTCGGCCTGACCGAGTTGTACCTGGAACGGCAGGCCGACGCGGTGCGGCACCTCGACCGAGGGCTGACGCTCGTCCGCGCCTCGCACCGCGACGCCGGCCTCTGCCAACTGCTGCTCGGTCGCTGTCAGGTGGCCTACCACGGCGGCCAGCTGAACACCGCCATCGGCCTGGCCACCGAGGCGGGCATCGTCGCCCGGCGCATCGGCAGCCATGACCTGCTGAGCTTCGCCCTGGCGTTCGAGGCGGAGGCGACGGCGTGGCGCGGTGGCCTGAGGGACGACGAACGGGCGGTGGCGCTGGCCCGCAGCGCCGCCGGGATCGCCACCGACCTCACCACCTGGTGTGGTCGTACCGCCGCGATGGCACTGGCGACCGCGGCCCTGCTGTCCGGTGACCCGGCGACCTGTGCCGAACTGGTGTACTCGGCCGGCGGCGACAGCCGGCTGAGCCGTCTCCAGACCACCCTCCGGCCCTGCTGGTACGAGCTGCTCTGCTCCGCCGCGCTCGCCGCCGACGAGGTGGCCGACGCGGAGCGGCTGGCGCGGCTGGCCATCGCCGAGGCGGATCAGGTAGGTCTCGCCGGGCAGCGCGGCTTCGCCGAGTCGGCGTACGGCGAGGTGCTGCTCGCCCAAGGTGAGGTCTCGGCGGCGCTGCTGCACCTGGAGGCCGCCGCCGACCTGTTCCGCGCCGGCGGGATGGTGCTCCGGCGCAGCCTCGCGCTGGCCTCCCTGGCCCGGGCGGCCGAAGCCGCGGACCAGACCGGCCCGGCGGCGCGGGCCCGCCGTCGGGCGCTTGAGCTGGCCGGGTGGTGCGGGACGGAACGGGTCGGCCTGCGACTGGCCCGTCCGGTCGGCCCGCGCGAGGTCGCGGCACTGACCGACCGGGAGTGGCACATCGCACGGTTGGCGGCCACCGGGGCCACCAGCCGACTGATCGGACGGCAGCTGAACATCAGCCCCCGCACGGTGGAGGCGCACCTGACCCGCATCTACCGCAAGGCGGGCGTCGCCTCCCGGTCGGCTCTGGTCGCCTGGGTCGCTCGGCTCGATGACACCGATCGGTGACCGGGATCCAGGCTCGATGACGTCGTTTGGTGCAACGTCGACAGGGCGGGCAGCACGAGGCCGCGCCGCCGCCGTCGTGGCCCGACAGCCGCTCACATACTCGACTTCATCGGGGCGCGATTCCCGTGAACCGGTGTGGATGGAGGACGAGATGCTGGGCAGAAGATCCGTCAGGAGCCCGCGTACTCTCGCCGCGCCGGTGCCGGCGACACCGCTTGCCGCCGCGATGACGCTGCTCGTGCTCGCCGGCTGTGGGGCGAGCCGGTGGACGCGGCCACCCCGGCGCCCCACGGTTCGGCCGCGTTCGGTCGGGACCGGGCAGCGCTCGTGCTCACCGCCTTCGACCAGGCCGACTCGGCCGCCTCGGTGGCCGGTGACGTCGAGGCGCTGCGGGCCCAGGAGGTCTCGCCGTCGCTGGATCTCAGCATCGCCGCGGTACGTCGGGCCGCCTACAACCAGCGTCCGCAACCGTCCTTCCAGCACATCAACCCGGCTTCGCGGTGCCGCCCGGCGACCCGGCCTGCTTCCTCGTCACGGCCACCCTCCGGCTGACCGGCTCGGAGCTGGCACCCACCGACGTCAGCCAGTTCGTGCTCGGCGCGGACGGCCAGTGGAAGCTCAGCCACAACGTCCAGGTCACCCAGCCGTCGCTGGTGGTCGCCCGGAGCATCGACGGCCGGCCGGCCACGGGGCGGCACCGCCCTGACGAGACCAGTCGCCGAGCCCTCGCCGGCGAGGTGTTCGCCCGCAGCATCGGGTCCTCGACGGGCAACCGGTCCTCGTCACGTCGAGCCTGCTGCTGGACGGCCAGTTCGCCGGCGGTTGGGAGGTCTACGGGCAGCAGCTCGCCGGTGCCGGCGGAGCGGTGCAGCGGACGATGGACCGGGCCGAGTGGTCCGACTGCGCGGTCGCGGTGCCGACCGGCACGCTGACCTTCCTGACGATCCACGCCACCGACACACTACGGCCGGCGCCCGGCGGCCGGCCACCGTCCGGCTGGAGCCGCTGAGCCTGGACCTGATCGCCACCGGTCAGCGCACGGCGATCAGTGGCAAGTCGATCCGGGTCACCCGGGTGGAGACCTTCGCGCTGCTCGTGCCGGCGCAGACCGTCGGCACCTCGGTGCTCGGGCTCAACGACACAGCGCTGACCGTCACCGCCGGCTGATCCTGCCACCGAGCGCCCACGGCACCGCCGACGGCAGAAACCGGTGGCATCACTCGGCTCGGACGCACCGGACCGCGACGATGACAGCAGCCGTGATCAGGGCGGAGCCGGCGGTGCCGGCGGTGCCGCACTCCGTCCACCAGGCTCGGGAGGAACCATGTGGCATCCGCGCTTCCGATCGGACTACGTGCCGGTGCGCCTGCCCGACGGTCCGCTCGTGGTGCTGGGGAGACCCGCAGCCTGCTCATCGACGACCCGGTGGCCGCGGACCTGGCCGACCAGCTCGACGGTGTCGCGCCGCTCGCCGACGTGGTGGCCCGGTTGGCCACCCGACACCCGGTCGCCGCCGTCGCCGCAGCCCTCGCCCGACTGCGCGACCACGGCCTTCTGCTGTCCGGTCCGCGCACACCTCGCCGGCCGAGGCCGCCGGCTGGGACGCCTGGTGTCCCGCCCGAGGCGGGACGGCGGTGGATGGCCGGTGGTCCGGTGACCATCGTGGACCTCGGGGCACCCGGGTGGCCGAGACCGCAGACGCGCTGCGCACCCTCGGGCTCGCCGTGACAGTGGTCGGGCCGGACGCGACGGACCCCGACCCGGGCACCTCCCAGGTGCTGGTGCTGCCGTCGTCGATGCTCGACCCGGCTGGCGCTGATCAACGACCGTCACCTGGCCGCCGGTCGCGCGTGGACCCTGGCCCGGCCACACGGCAACGTCGTCTTCCTCGGCCCGCACCTCGTGCCGGGCCGCACCGGCTGCTGGGCCTGCCTGCGGCAGCGCTGGCAGGAGAACGAGCAGGTGAACGCCTTCCTCGACGGGCAGGACCTGGCGGGTCCGCCGCCGCCGCAGCCCGGTCGCGCGGTCCTGCCCGGACTGGCCACCATGGCCGCCGGGCTGCTCGCCGCCGAGCTCGCGGTGCTCGCCGTCCGGGGCACGTCGCCCGCCTCACCGGCCGGATGGTCGCCCTGGACACCCGGGACCTGAGCACGGAGAGCCACCAGTTGACACGCCAGCCGCAGTGCCCGCCTGCGGCGACCCGGACCTCGTCGGCAAGGCCGAGCCACGGATCGACCTGCCACCGAGCGGCGCCCAGCCCAGTCGGACCGGTGAGTCCCGCACCCGGGACCCCGCCGAGGCGTACGCCGCGCTCGCTCACCACGTCAGCCGGTACCTGGGGTGGTGAGCCGGCTGACCCCGCTGGAGGCGACCGACAACGGGTCACCCACACCTACTCGGCCGGGCACAACTTCGCCCAGCCCGCCAGCTCGCCGCGTTACGCCGCAACCTGCGCGGGCAGAGCGGCGGCAAGGGCCGGACCGACCTGCAGGCCCGGATGAGCGCCGTCGGGAGGCGGTGGAGCGCTACTGCGGGTGTGGCGCGGCGACCGCCCGGTGCACCGCGCGACCTACCGGCAGCTCGGTCCGGATCGGGCCGTACACCTGCGGGAGTTGCTGCTGTTCTCGGAGCGCCAGTACGCCGACCGGGACCGGGTCAACCGCGATCTGGGCCACCTGCACCGCGTTCCCGCCCGCTGGCGGACGCTGTGGAACTGGACTGGACCACGGGCTGGTCGCTGACCCGCCAGACACCGCGCGAGCTGCCCGCCGCGCACTGCTGGTACGGGCATCCGGAGCTGACCGGGCTGGGGTGTGCTCGGCCGACTCGAACGGCTGCGCGGCGGGCGGCACCTCTCCGAGGCGATCGTGCAGGGCTTCTGCGAACTCGTGGAGCGGGACAGCGTGGCCCTGTGGTGGTACCACCGCTCCCGGATGCCCGGGTGGACCTCGCCTCGTTCGCCGACCCGTGGACCGCCGCCTGCGTCGACCACCACGCCACCGCCCTCGGCCGCGAGCTGTGGGCCCTCGACCTGACCGCCGACCTCGGCGTACCCGCGTTCGCCGCGGTGTCCCGGCGGGTCGACCGAGGGCCGGAGGACGTGCTGGTCGGCTTCGGCGCACACCTGGACGCGCGGGTCGCGTTGACCAGGGCGCTCACCGAGGTCAACCAGTTCCTGCCCGCCGTTCCCGGCCCCGCCTCCGAACGCAACCGGTACGCCGTGAACGACCCGGACACCGCGCGCTGGTTCGGCACCGTACGGGTGGACGACCAGCCCTGGCTGGCCCGGATCCGACCCGTCCGCCCAGCACCGCGGCGGACCACCCGGCGCTGACCACCGGCGATGTCGGCGATGACGTGCGTCGGTGCGTACGGCTGGCGGAGCGGGCCGGTCTGGAGGTGATCGTCGTCGACCAGTCCCGCCCGGACATCGACCTGGCGGTGGTGAAGGTCGTCGTGCCCGGCCTGCGGCACTTCTGGCGCCGGCTCGGTCCCGGCCGACTGTGGGACGTGCCGGCCGAACTCGGCCGGGACCCGCTGGCCGTCGACGAGACGTCGGCCAATCCGCTGAACGTCTTCTTCTAGTGAGGGATGCGCAGATGACCAGCGTGGTGGACCCGGTCGGTCGGCGGTCGTCGTGAGCGGCTCCGTCGGCGGTCCGCCGATCCAGGAGTCGTACCGGCTGCGCCGCGACGCGGAACTGCGACTCGGTGAGGACGGCTCGCTGACCCTGCGGCAGACCCGCTTCCAGCTCACCCTGGAGCAGCCGGGCATGGGCCGGCGGGCGCTGCTGCTGCGGCTCGCCGCCGACTGGGTCAACGACGTCGAGGTCGGTCGCCTGATCAGCGGTCTGGAGGGGAGAACCGGGTGCTGCCCGCGCAGTTGCTGCTGCGCCGGCTGCTCGCCCACTCCTGGCTGGAGCGCCGTGTCCAGGTCGACGATCGGCCGCTGCTCGACCTGGTGCCGACCGCCCTGGGTCGGGGCAGTCTGCCGACGAGCCGCCTGCACACCCTGGGGTCCGCTACCGGCTGTCCCGCTTCGCCGCCCTCCAGCACGAGCGGGGCATGCTGGTGGCCGCCTCACCGCTGAGCACCCTCGCCGTCGGCTGCGCCGACGCCGCCGTCGGCGCGGTGCTGGCCGCCGCCGCGTCGGACGTCGGACCCGACACGGTGGCCCGCACGCTCGGCGTGCCGCCGGAAGCCGCAGGCCGGGTGCTCGACGAGTTGGCCACCGCCCGGATCCTGGTCACCGCCGCCGAGTTCGAGGCGGAGTGCGACGACGCGCCGTTGGCGTACTGGTCGCCGGAGGAGCTGCGGCTGCACCACCGCTCCCGGGCCGGCCGTCACGCTTTGCCGGTGGGCGGCACCTACCGGATGCGGGAGCACTTCGCCCCGCAACCGCTGCGCCGCCCGTACGACGGGGCCGGGCAATCGAGTTGCCACTGCCGGACCTGGCGACGATCGCCAAGGCGGATCCCGCGTTCAGCCAGGTCGTCGCGGACCGGCGCAGCGTGCGCGAACACGACGACGCGGCACCGCTGTCCCTGGAGCGGCTCGCGGAGTTCCTGCACCGGTCGCAGCACACCAGCGCCGTCGGCGAGGCCGGCGGGCAGGAGGTCGGCCAGCGGCCCTACCCGGGCGGCGGTGGGGTCTACGAGCTGGAGATCTATCCACTGGTCGCGCGCTGCGCCGGGCTCGACCCCGGCTCTACCACTACGACGCGGTCGGGCACCGGCTGGAGCCGGTCGCCGGCTGAGGACCGGCCGCCGACCGGCTGCTCGGTACGCCCGGGCGGCCGGAGCCCTGCCTCGGCCGCCGCAGACGGTCCTGGTGGTCACCGCCCGGGTCCAGCGGCTGATGTGGAAGTACGAAGGGATGAGCTACGCCATGATTCTCAAGGACGCGGGTGTGCTGACCCAGCAGATGTACCTCGTCGCCACCGCCATGGGGTTGGCGCCGTGCGCCCTCGGCGCCGGGGACTCCAGGCCTTCGCCGAGTTGTCCGGGCTCGACCCGCTGGTCGAGCCGAGCGTTGCCGACTTCCTGCTGGGCTCGCGCTGCGCCACCGGGCCGGCCGGAGCGGGGCCGGCCATGAAGTTCCGGCGGCAGGCGCTGCGACAGCTGGAGGCGCCCGAGCAACTGGACCGGGCAGTCCGGCTGACCACGGTGCCGAACTGGCTGGCCACCACCGCGCTGGTCATCGTCGTGGTCGCCGCGGGTGTCTGGTCGGTACGCACGGTGGTGCCCAGGACCGTCGAGGCGGCCGGGTGCTGATCCACTCGAACGGGATCTCGGCCCTCGACGCGCTCGAGAGCGGCCAGGTCACCAAGGTGTGGGCGTCACCGCACCAGCGGGTGCCGAAGGGCACTCCCTCTACAGCCTGCGTACGGCCGACGGGAAGGTGCGGGTGGAGACCGCGCCGGGTGACGCGTACGTCGTCGCCTGGCTGGTCGCGGAGGGCGAGATCGTCACCCGGGCACGCACCTGGCCGACCTGGAACGGCTCGACACCGCCGGGGACGCGTTGCAGGCGGTCGTCTACGCCCGCCGTCGCGGCGCCACTGCTGCAACCCGGCGTGTCCGTCGAGGTGGCCGCCGCGGCCGCCCGCGCAACGTGTTCGGCACCCTGGCCGGTCAGGTGACCACTGTCGGCGCCTTCCCGGAGACCGAGGCCTCGCTGCGTGCCTTCCTGGGCACCGGGCCGGACGTCCGGCGGCTGCTCGCCCGCGGCAGCGTGGTCCGGGTGACGGTCGCCCTGGAACCCGACCCGGCGCACCGGGCGGCCTGCGCTGGACCAGGTCCCCGCCGCCGTTCCAGCTCAACTCGGCAAGCGAGGTCACCGCCTGGTTCACTGTGGACCGGGAACACCCGATCGACTGGTTGCTGCGCCGATGAGCGCGCCGACGAAGGCCGCCAGCGGCGTGCCGGAGCTGCCAGGATCCGGCGTCGACGGGTCCGCACACCCACCCTGATCCAGATGGAGGCGGTGGAGTGCGGTGCCGCCGCGCTGGGGATCCTGCTCGCGCACCACCGTCGCCACGTACCCCTGGAGGAGTTGCGCCGGGTGTGCGGAGTGAGCCGGGACGGCTCCACCGCCGCCACCGTGCTCAAGGGTGCCCGTCGGTACGGGATGGTGGCCAAGGGTTTCCAGATGGACCTGGCCGGTTTGGCCACCGTGGCGCTCCCGGCGGTGCTGTTCTGGCGGTTCGAGCACTTCGTGGTGCTGGAGGGACTGGGCCGCAAGGTCCACATCAACGATCCGGCCACCGGTCCCCGGACGGTGAGCTGGGAGGAGTTCGACGGCGCCTTCACCGGCATCGTGCTCACCATGGAGCCCGGCCCGGAGTTCCGTCCCGGCGGCACCCGCTACCGGCTGGTGCGGGCGCTGGCCGAGCGGTGGCGTGGCCCCGGCTCGGCGATCGCGCAGATGCTGCTGCTCGGCCTGCTGATCGCCGTGGTCGGTCTGACCATCCCGGTGATGGCCAAGGTCTTCGTCGACCGGGTGCTGCTCCAGGAGGATCGGGCCGCGTTCGCCGGACTGGTGGCGGCGGTGGCGGTGGCCACCGTGCTGACCTTCCTGGCCAGCCTGCTCCAGCAACGCCTGACCGTACGCGCGGAGACGGCGCTCGCCCTCGGCAGCGCCGCCGGTTCTTCCGACATCTGCTGCGGCTGCCGCCGACGTTCTTCGACCAGCGGCAGGCCGCCGACCTCAGCCAGCGGGTCCGCGGCAACGAGGTGGTCGCCGAGGTGCTCACCCGCCGGACGGCCACCACAGTGGTGGACACCGGCCTGGTGCTGGCGTACGGAGCGCTGCTCTGCCAGTACGACCTGCTGCTCGGGTTGTGCGCGGTGGTCCTCGCCGCGCTGAACGTCAGCGTGCTGCGCTATGTCGCCTCGACCCGGTCCACCGCCGTCGCCGGCCTCCAGGCGGATCGCAGCAAGCTGGTGACCACCGTCTACACCACGGTTCAGATGATCGAGACGGTGAAGGCCGGCGGCGAGGAGGAGCGCGCCGTGGCCCGGTTCGCGGCACGCCACGCCACCGTCGCCACCCGTCAGCAGCGGCTGGGGTGCCCACCGCGGTGCTCTCGGTCCTGCCGGCGCTCCTCGCCTCGGGGACCACCGCGGTGTTGCTGGAGCTGGGCAGCCGGCAGGTCGTGGCGGAGGCGATGAGTGTCGGCGTCCTGGTCGGCATGCAGAGCCTGGCCGCCGCGATGAACCGGCCGCTGGGCAATCTGACCGCGCTGGGCTCGCGGCTGCAGGACATGAGCGCCGACCTCAACCGGCTGCGGGACGTGGAGCGGTATCCACTGCCGTCGACCGAGGACCGACCCACCCGTCCGTTGACACCGATGGAGGGCACCTGCGCATCGAGGAGGTCACCTTCGGCTACAACCCGCTGGGTCGTCCGCTGCTGGAGAACTTCAGCCTGGACCTGCCGCCGGGTGCCCGGGTGGCGCTCGTCGGGCGCTCGGGCAGTGGCAAGTCGACGGTGGGCCGGCTGGTCGCCGGGCTCTACCGCCCGTGGACGGGACGGGTCACAGTGGACGGGCTGGAGCGGCCGGCGGCCGACGACGGCCTCTGGGCCGCCACCGTCGCCATGGTGGACCAGGATCAACGGCTGTTCGAGGGACGGTCCGGGACAACGTCACCATGTGGGACCTGACCGTCGCTGACGACGACGTCGTCACCGCGCTGACCGACGCGTGCCTCTACGACGAGGTCGCGGCCCGTCCGGTGGCCTCGGCAGCCCGGTACGGGAGAACGCCCGCAACTTCTCCGGTGGGCAGCGACAGCGGTTGGAGATCGCCCGCGCGCTCGTCCGCAACCCCGGGTGCTGGTGCTGGACGAGGCCACCAGCGCGCTGGACGCCGAGACCGAACGCCGGATCGACATGCACCTGCGCCGGCGGGGGCGACCTGCCTGATCGTGGCTCACCGCCTGTCCACGGTCCGCGACTGCGACCTGATCGTCGTGTTGGACGGCGGTCGGGAGGTGGAGCGCGGCACCCGAGCAACTGGTCGCCCGGGACGGGGCGTACGCGCGCCTGGTCGGGACCACTGACCACGACGATCCGAGGAGAAGCCGATGAGTGGCGCGGTGGAGGACCCCGGCCGGCGGCCTGATCGGCTTCTGCGCGGACGGCGTACGCCAGGTCTGTCGCCTGGACGGCCCGGTGGCCGGCTGGCTGGTGACCGGAGGCGAGGCGGACCTGTTCGCGGTGCGCCGGGCCGGGATGAGCCCTCGCGTCGGCACCATGTGGCCCGGCTGCCGGTGGGCGGTCTGGTGCCGACGTCCACCGCGATCGGCGCGTGGCAGTTGATCCTGGTGCCGCTGCCCGATACGGAGCTGCGCGGTCTGTCCCGGCGTCACCTGTCCCTGCTCGAGCGGCACGTCCGGCTCGGCATCGTGGCCGACGAGGGGCGTCGCTGCGGGCGCGGACCGCCGCGACGGAGCTGGTCGCGGGGTGGACCTGGTGCTGGTCACCATCGCCGACGCGCTGCGCCGTGGCCAGGCGCCCGGGAGCGTCCACCCTGTCCGGACGGGAGATCATCTCACTGGCGCAGGGAGCGCCCTCACCTCCACCGGCGGTGCCTGGTGGCTGCGCAGCGCCGGCGGGCAGTTGCGGCGCAACGACGGTGGCCCGGCCGAGATGTCGGGGAGCGGGAGCTGCTGCTGGTCGCCGAGCGGGACTGGGTGGTGGCCGAGTCGCCGTGCGCGGTGGAGAACCACGGCAGCTGGGACCTGCTGGTCAGCGGTCAGCTCCGATCGGCCGTCGACCAGCACGTGGCCCGACTGCTGCGGATGGTGGAGACCCGGATCGAGGAGGCCGACGCGGCCCTGCTGGACGCCGTGGAGCGGCGTCGGCAGACCGACGCGGCGGTGCTCGCCGCGGCGGCCCGTCGGTCGATCGGGGTGATCGGCGCGGGCGCTGCCCTTCCGGTTCCGGACGGCGAGGCCGGCTTCGACAGGTACGGGCGGGCGGCGGCGGTGGTCCGGTGGTCACCGAGGGATGGGCAGTCCGATCAACGAGCCGGCCGACCGTAGCCGTGCGCCGCTGGACGACCGGGCGGCGGTGCACGCGGTGACCCGGGCGTCCAGCCTGTTCCTGCGCGAGTGCGGCTTCCGGACCGCTGGTGGCGGCGGGACCTGGGACCGCTGGTGGGGTGGCGGGCCGGCGACGATCCGGAGCGTCCCGCCGCGGTGCCGCTGCTGTTTCGCCGGGGCCGTTACCACCACGTCGACCCGGACACCCGGGCGTGCGCTCCGGTCGACGCGACGGTGGCCGGGACGTTCGCCGCCGAGGCGACCGAGTGCAGGCGCCGCTGCCACCCACCGCTCGGATGCGCCACCTGCTGCGGGCCGGGCTGGTCGGTGCGGCCGGGGACGTGCGAGGCCTGCTGTTCGCCGCCGTCTGCGTGGCACTGCTGGGCCTGGGCGTGCCGTTGGCCACCGGCGAGGTGCTCGGCCAGCTGGCCCGGCAGGGCGAGGTGAACGGCCTGTTCGGCTTCCTCGCGCTGATGCTCAGCGCGGCGGTGGTGGCGGGGCTGGTCGGTGTGGTGCAGAACCTGCGTCTGCTGCGGTTGGACGGCCGGATGCAGTCCGGCGCCCAGCTGGCGATCTGGGACCGGCTCATGCGGCTACCGGCCCGGTTCTTCGCCGGTCGCAGCAGCGGTGAGATCGCCAACTCGATGTTGGGGATCTCGTTCGTCGGTGAGCGCTGAGCGCGCTGCTGCCGCAGCTCGTCACGGCGGCCGCGACCGTCGCGGTGACCCTCGGCATGCTCCTGGTGGTCGAGCCCGTGCTCGGGCTGTGGGGAGTGGGGATCGTCGCCGTCACCATGCTGACCTTCGGCGCGTTCGCCGTGCTGATCGTCCGTCAGCAACGGTCCGCGCTGCCGGCCGAGCACCGGGCGGCGGCGATGACCAACCAGCTGCTCGGCGGCATCGTCAAGATCAAACTGGCGGCCGCCGAGACCCGTGCCCACGCGCGCTGGTCGGAGGTGGCCGCGGCGGCCGAGCGGCGCTGCAACGGGTCCGGCAGAGTCAGGCGGGCCTGGTCGCCTTCGGCACCGTGCTGCCGATCGCCGGTCAACTGGTCCTGTTCGCCGTGTTGATGGGGCCGCTCTCCGGTCGGGTCGCGCCGGCCGACTTCTTCGTGCTGAACGTCGGTTTCGCGATGCTGCTCGGCGCGCTGCTGGTGCTGGTGTCGGCCGGGGTCGAGGTGATCGCGGCGGTGCCCCGGCTGGGCAGCCTGCGGGATATCCTGCGCGCCGATCCCGAGGCCCGGCCGGACCGGGTGGACCCGGGTGAGTTGCGCGGCGAGGTCGCGCTGCACCGGCTCACCTTCGCCTACCAGCCGGACGATCCGCCGGTGCTCGTCGACATCGACCTGCACATCCGACCGGGCGAGTTCGTCGCCATCGTCGGACCGAGTGGTTGCGGAAAGTCCACACTGCTCCGGTTGCTGCTCGGGTTCGAGCGCCAGCAGCAGGGCGCGGTGCTCTACGACGGCCAGGACCTCTCCGAACTCGACGTCCACGCGGTCCGCCGGCAGTGCGGCGTTGTCCTGCAGGATGGCCAGCTCTTCGCCGGCTCGGTGCGGGACAACATCTGTGGCGCCGGCAGCTTCCCGCTCGACCAGGTCTGGGAGGCGGCGCGGATGGCCGGCCTCGCCGAGGACCTGGAGGCGCTGCCGATGGGGATGAGCACGATGGTGCCGTTCGGTGGCGGCACGCTCTCCGTCGGGCAGCGTCAGCGGGTGCTGATCGCCCGCGCGCTGGCACCCTGCCCGGATCATCTTCCTGGACGAGGCGACGAGCGCTCTGGACAACCGGACCCAGGAGGTGGTCAGTCAGAGCACCGCAGCCCTGGCCGCGACCCGGGTGGTGATCGCCCACCGGTTGTCCACGGTCCGTGCGGCGGACACCATCGTGGTCCTCGAAGCGGGCCGGATCGTCCAGCGGGCACCTTCGACGAGTTGATGGACCAGCCGGAGGGGCTGTTCCACCGGTTGGCGCGGCGGCAACTGCTGGCCGAACCGGAACGGTCCGACGCCGTGGCGACGAGCCGGCAGACGGACGAGCAGCCCGCGACGGGCTGACGGTCGGGTCAGCCGTTGTCGATGACGGTGTTGTCCTCCAGGCACACGTCCGCGTCGAGGTGGTTCTCCAGCAGCTCGGCGACGTGCGCCTCGGACTGGTTCTCCACGGCCAGCCGGAACGCCTCGGTGAGCACGTTGACCACCCCTGGGTCAGCAGCAGGGTCTCCCGGTCGAGATCGGCCCAGGACGACCGGACGCCGCTGCGGACCAGTTCCGGAGCGAGGTCAGCAGCCGGGCGGTGACGGCCGCGACCAGCTCGTCGGCCACCGGCCGGAGGCTGTCCAGCACCTCACTGAGGGTCTGCAGTGCCGGTACCGTGCCCACGCGTACCCGATGCAGGTCCAGGGCGGCGCAGCGGGCGTGGCCGGACGGTGCGGACCGTGCCGTCGGTGGTCCGGCCGATCACGCCGTGCCGGGTCAACGCGTGGGCCAGCGCGGGACGGTCGGCGGTCAGGCGTTGCAGCATCGCGGTCAGCCCGTCGGGCGCCTCGTCACTGGCCCGGACCCCGAGCATCGCCTCGATGGACACCAGGTTGAAGCCCTGCCGCTGCAGGGCGAGGATCGCGTCCAGCCGGCGGACGTGGAGTCGTCGTAGAGCGCCGCCCGGCCACGCCGCACCGGCGGGGCAGCAACCGCCGGCCTGGTGGGCGCGGATGTTACGCGGCGACATCCCCACCTTGCGGGCGAGTTCCTCGACGCTGTACCCGGCCGGGCCCCGGTCGTCGTCGTCACCTCGTCGATGGTCACGGTATCTCCGGCAGCACTCGGTGACGGAACACGGCAACCCGTCGAACCGCTGTCGCGGTGGGCGGTCCGCCGATCGCAGCGTAGGTGTGGAAAGCGGGCGGGTGACAGGCGAGGAATTACTACTTGTCCACAGTGGCGACAGTCATTAGGATCGCTATCCGCCGCACGTCGCTGATTCCCACTACCCGGCTTTCGCCGCAGCGCGACCTTTCGCGGCCACATTCGATGAAATTCCCGCTCCCGGGCGGACCCGATCCGCCGGTGGCCCACGATGAAGCGAAACCGGCGGCCCGGAACCTCCCGCGCTGCCCGTCGCCGCCATCGGCGGCCGACCATCGAAGGGAGCAGGGTGTGACACCTGTCGATCGAGCGGTGTTCGTGGCCGCGTACAGCCGGCTGGTCGCCGACGTCTGGGCCGACCCGGTCAAGGAGCAGGCGCTCGACCGGGACCCGCGGGGTTCCTCGCCAGCTATGGGCTGCACCTGTCCGAGGACGTGCAGGTCCGGGTGGTCCGGGACGTCGCCGACGCCGATCCGGACCTGGAGGTGCAGATCGAGTCGTGGCAGCTGGCGGGCAGCACCGGCACCTTCGTGCTCTTCGTGCCGTCGCTGCTGCCGGTGGCGCAGGCCGAGCTGGCCGAAGACGAGCTGGACAGCGTCGTCGCCGGCCTGGACCCCAGCTGTGCCTGCTGCTGCCCGTGCTGCTGCACCTGACACCGAAGTCGGCCGCCGACCTGTCTGCGCGGCAGATTCTGATGGCAGTAAGGCGAAATCATTGAATGTCGAACCTCGATCTTCGTAGCGTTCTCGCCACACCGATCAACCGCCCTCTCGCAGCGATCCCGAGGAAAGGACCGAACGATGAGCAACGACGACCAGGAATATGGCGCGAGGTTCGTGACCAAGTACTCGGAACTGGTCACCGCGGTATGGCGCAGCGACGACGAACTGCAGCGCCTCCTCGCCGACCCGACCGCGTACGCGACGGCGTCCGGCCTGCCGGTCGCCGCCGGCTCCCGGTCGAGGTCGACCGCGCCCAGCCCGCCACGCTCTACACCAAGGACCAGATCGTCGCCGACTGGGCCGGCACGCCGGCCTGCACGTGCTGCACGTGCCCGAGGTGCCGCTGGTCGACCTCAACGAGCTGACCGAGGCCGAGTTGGAGACGGTCGCCGGCGGCGTGGCCCCGATCGCCGACAACAACGTCAACATCATCGCCGTCCTCATCCTCTGAGTTCCTGACCCGCAGCCGGGAGCCTCGATGACTGACACGACCGAGAGCATCGCGTTCCGATCCGGCACCTACCGGACGGCCACCGTGGAGCAGACCTGGGAACGGATCGGTGGGATGCTCGACCGGTTCCGGATCACCCGGGTCGCCGACATCACCCGGCTCGACGAGATCGGCCTCCCGGTGCACGTCGCCTACCGGCCGGTCGGAGCCACCATGGCGGTGAGCGTCGGCACCGGCGCCACGACGACGCAGGCCCGGGTCAGCGCGGTCATGGAGAGCATCGAGTCCTGGCATGCCGAGAACCTCCGGCCGGGGACCGTCGTCCGGTCCCCGGCGGAGCGCTCGACCTGCCGTACGACGTCCGGTGGCTGCACCTGGCGGAACGGTCACCCTGACCCCTGCCGTCGAACTCGACTGGGTGGCCGGCCGTGGGCTGGTGACCGGTGCGCCCTGCCTGGTGCCCCGCGCCACCATCGAACTCGACTTCACCGTCCGGCGCGGCTGGGACCGCGCCCTGTTCACCCCAGCAGCAACGGGCTGGCCACCGGAAACACCTTCGCCGAGGCCAGCCTGCACGCCCTGCTGGAGGTCGTCGAACGCGACTGCATCGCCCCGTACTGCACTTCGCCGCTGGCCGACCGCACCTACGCCGACCCGGGCACCGCCACGAACGCGATGACCCGGACGGTGCACGAGGCGCTGCTCCGAGCCGGGTGCTGGGTGGAGGTCTGCGACATCACCAACGCGGTCGACGTGCCCTGCTACGCCGCCTCGATCTGGTCCCCGGACCTGCCGGTCACGTTCGGCGGCTTCGGCTGCCACGTGGACCCGGAGATCGCCGTCGGCCGGGCCATGTCGGAGGCGGCGCAGTCCCGGCTGGTCATGGTCTCCGGCGCCCGGGACGACATCGACGCCACCGCGTACCACGACGTCAGCGCACCGCCGGTGCCACCTCCACCGTCGACCGGCCGGTCCGACCGGTCCGCCGGGATTCGCCACCCGGGGCGACGTGACCCAGGTGCTGCGCGAACTGGCGTCGCGGGTGCAGCGGGTCACCGGCGTCGAGCCGTTCAGCGTCGACCTGACGCACGACGACATCGGCATCCCGGTGAGCAAGGTGTTCGCCCCCGGCCTGCGGATGTTCGACGAGCGGGCCCTGAGTACCCGACCGGGAGTGCCCCGTGACTGACATCGTCTTCATCGGCCCGAGCCTGCCGGCCGACGAGGTCGCTCGGCTGCTGCCCGACGCGGTGGTGCTGCCGCCCGTCGCGCACGGCGACCTGCTCCGCCTGGACGTCGCCCCCGGCGACCGGGTCCTCGTCATCGACGGGTTCTTCCTGCAACACCCGCCGGTCCGCCACCGGGAGATCCTCGACCTGCTCGACCGCGGCGTGACAGTGGCCGGCGCCGCCAGCATGGGCGCACTGCGCGCCGCCGAGCTGTGGCCGTTCGGGATGCGGGGCGTGGGCGAGGTGTTCCAGCTCTACCGCGACGGGGTCGTCACCGGCGACGACGAGGTGGCGGTCGTGCACGGGCCGGCCGAGGAAGGCCACCGCTCGTTCAGCGTCCCGCTGGTCAACATCCGGTGGCGCTGCGCCGCGCCGTCGTGGCCGGCGTGCTCAGCGACGCCGAGGCCGTGCTGCTGCTGGACATCGGCCGGGACCTGCCCTTCCGGCGGCGGTCCTACCGGGCGTTGAGCGCAGGCGCCACCCGGCGCGGCGGACGTGGTGGAACGGTTCCTGGCGTGGCACCGGCGGGACCCCTCGGACGCCAAGGGTGCCGACGCCCGGATGCTGCTGTCGATGGCGGCGGACCAGGCGCCCGAGCTGTGCCCGCCGCACGCCGGCGACCAACCGATCGACAACCTGCACACCCGCTTCCTGGACAGCTGGCGATCACGGTTCGCCGGCGAGTCGGTGGGCGGGCACTGGGCCAGCGACCGGGAGTCCGCAGCGGTGCTGATGCTGCTGCACCCGAGTCGCCGGCCTGGCACCGGAGGGGTGCTGGCCGGGCTGGCCGCTGTCGACATCGGCGACCCGACGGTCGAGGACCGCGCCCGCGAGGTGGCCCGCCGGCGAGGGCTGACCGTGGCGCCGCCGACCGGGTGGGACTGGCTGACCGAGCGGGAACGGGGTCTCGACGATCGCGAGGCGGTGCTGCGGGTGTTGGTGCGGGCGTTCGGCACCACGCCGTACCGCAGTCTGGCCCTGTGGATGGTCGCGGCGCCGCTGCGTACCCCGCGTTGCTCGCCGCGGCGCGGCAGATCGCGGCGACCGCGGCGTCGCTGAACGAGACGCTCGTCCCGCGCACGACGGGCACCGCCGTCCGGGTGGTCGGCTGCACTTCCGCACGGAGGTCGTCGATCAGTGCTTCGCGAGGCTGTGGGGCTGCGCCGTCGACGAGCTGGAAGCGGCGGCCTGGGACCGGGGCTTCGTCGACCTGGCGTCGTTCCGGTACGCCGCCGAACCGTTTGTGGCATACGTCAAGGCATTCGGCGCCCCGCGGCTGCCGTCCGTGGCGCAGCACGCGCAGGTGGATACCCTGGCCGGTTCCGCGGCCCGGGTCGGCTGAGGAGGAGTCGATGAGCGGCACGGTGAAGGCGGCACTGATCTACCCCCGCTGACCGATCCCACCTCGGGATACCACTCCCTGAACTATCTCGATTCGTACGCCCGGGCACAGGGACACCGGCCGGCGGAGATCATCGACGCCAACATCGAGGCGTTCCACCACTCGTACACCCCGGCGGCGTACGAGTGGCTGCGGAAGGAGCTGTCCCGGCTGTCGATCGACGACCTCAGCGGTCCGGACGCGCTGATGGCCCGGGCGAACCAGCTCGGCCTGCCCGACCCCGATCCGGAGCGGCTGCGCCGATCGATCGGGGTGCTGCAGGACCCGACCCTGTTCTACGACTACCGGCACTACCAGGACGCCGTCGAGGGCGTGATCTCCTGGATGGACGCGCTCGGCTCGGTCGGGTTCCCGGGCAGTTCCACGCCGGCTTCCGGCTGCACCCGCCACCGATGATCTCGATCGGCTCGGTGGCGGCGCTGACCGACGAGGCGCTGCTCGCCCGGCTCAACCGGCCCTTCCTCCCGTACTACGAGGACGTGCTGATCCCGCGCCTGGCCGCCGGTGGGCACCAGGTGATCGGGATCAGCGTCACCTACCAGTGGCAGCTGCCGTTCGCGCTCTGGATCGCCCGACTCGTCCGGCGGGCCTGCCCGGACGTCTTCCTCATCGCGGGCGGCACCGAGATCTCCGACGTCTGGAAGTGCGCCAGCAAACCGGAGTACGTCTTCCAGGTGCTGGCCGACTTCGACGCGATAGTGGTCGGGAGGGAGAGCGCGTACACCGACATCCTGGACGCGGTGCAGACCGGCACCCTGCCGGCCGGGCACCCAACGTCCGGCTGCACCCGAAGTACGGCCGCCAGCGTCAGCTGCCCTGCGCTACGAACGCCTGGCGCAGGTGCCCGTACCGGACTTCTCCGGCCTGCCCTGGGACCTCTACCTCAGCCCGGAGCGGTTCGTCTACTATTCGCCGACCCGAGGCTGCTACTGGAACAAGTGCACGTTCTGCGACTACGGCCTGAACACCGACGGCCCGACCAGCCCATGGCGGCAGGACACTGTGGACACTATGGTCGCCGACGTCACCGAGCTGTCGAAGTTCGCCAAGTTCATCTACTTCTCGGTCGACGTGCTCGCCCCGCGACCATCCTGCGCTTCGCCGAGAAGGTCGTCGAGCGGGGTCTGGACTTCCGCTGGGGTGCCGAGATCCGGCTGGAGAAGTACTGGTCCGACGAGCGCTGCGAACTGCTGCGCCGCAGCGGGTGCGTGGCCATCTCGGTCGGGTTCGAGTCCGGCAACCAGCGCATCCTCGACCTGATCGACAAGGGCACGAAACCCGAGCAGGTACGCCGCACCATGACCTCGATGACCAAGGCCAACATCGGCGTACAGATGATGGGCTTCACCGGTTTTCCACCGAGACCCGCGAAGAGGCGCTGGACAGCATCACCTTCCTGCGGGAGAACCCGGACCTGTGGACCCTCGGCGGGCTCGGCGACTTCATGCTGACGCCGGGCGCCATCGTCGCCAAGGAGCCGGAGCGGTTCGGCATCACCAACGTGCGGCCGGTGGAGGGCTCGGACATCGTCCGGGTGCTCCAGTACGACGAGCCGGTGACCGAGGCGGCGCAGGCTGAGGTCGCCCAGGCCAAGGCCGGCCTGAATCCCGGCACTACCACCGTCCGTGGCTGGGCAGCACCGACACCCCGCACACGTTCTTCTACCACGACCGCTACGGCACGGCGGTGCGCGGCGTCCTCGCCCACGACCGGGTCCGGCACGACACCGACGACCAGACCGAGTTCCTCGCGAACGGCTCCTTCGTGGACCGCGACGACGAGAAGGTCTGGAGGCGTACCGTCGGATCCGGTCCGACGAGCAGGACGGCGTCCCCGGCGACCTGCCGGCGGACCGGCACCTGTTCCGCCGGATCGACGGCCAGGTGTTCGCACTCAACCGCAGCAGCCGGCTTTTCCTGGATCTCTTCAGCGCGCCGCTCACCCTCGCCGAGGCGCAACGCCGGCTCTGGATCGTCGAACCGACGGTCGCCGACCGGGTCTGGCGGACCTTCATCGGACAGCGCCTGATCCGCAGGCATCAACTCCCACCCCACCCGAACCCCGCGCTGATCCCGCGCGCGGTGCCCTGCGCCGGTGCCCTGCGCCGGTGCCCTGCGCCGGTGCCCTGCGCCGGTGCCCTGCGCCGGTGCCCTGCGCCGGTGCCCTGCGCCGGTGATCAAGAGGTTTGCGTCACCAGAGGCCGTTTTACTGACGCAAATCTCTTGATCACCGGGTCAACCGGGTGCGGTGTCGGATGATTCGATGTTCGGGCGTTGCGGCGTCTGGGCGGGGATGAATGATGGCGTTGGCAGGGATGTCAGCCGCAACGTTTGCTGGCGACGTCGGGGACCAGCCACGGAGGCTCGCGTGTACCACCGCATTGTCGCGTCGAAGGTTCGCTCGGTCTTCACCGAGATCAACAAGGGTCATTACGAGCCGATGCTCGCGTCGCTCGCTCCCGAGTTCAGCTACCGCTTCTACGGATCTCACGCCCTGTCCGGCGAGCGGCGCACGGTCGAGGCGATGCGGCTGTGGTGGGAGCGGGTGTTCAGGCTGATCCCGGACGCCCGCTTCGAGCTCGACGAGATCATCGTCGCCGGCGGCCCCTGGTTCACCCGGATCGCCACCGTGGTGCACGTCTCCGGCCCCTGCCGAACGGCACCCGCTACGAGAACACTGTGAACCAGATCCTGCACATGCGCTGGGGAAAGATCACCAAGATCCGTACCCTGGAGGACACCGTCACCCTGCAGCGAGCGCTCGACGTGGTGGCGGCGGCGGGCAACGCCGAAGCTCACGCGCCGCCGATCACGGATGAGAGCGCCGCCGAAGGGTCCCGCACGCCGTGACCGCAGCAACGCGGGCGCTAGGCGAGTAAGTCCTAGCCCTGGCTGGGGCGGTGGCGTAGCCGGCGACCGGTGGTGACCGTCGGTCACCTCGGTCGGGCGGATGCGGTGGTGGCGGTATACCTCAGAGGTATGAATATGCCTCTGAGGTATACCGCTCAGCAGCACATCGGCATGGCGGGCCAGCCAGAGCGCGTGACGCTCTTGCCGAGGAGGAGGCCGGCTCTGGTGTAGCCGCGCCGACTGTAGAAGCGCACCGCGTCGACGTTGCGGTGGTAGATGCCGCCGACAGGTACGAGACTCCCCGGTCGGTCGCCCACTGTTCGGCTGCCCGCAACAGCGCTGATCCCACCCCGAGTCCCGGGCCTCGGGCAGCACCACCGTGTGCACCTGCGCCGAAGGCTCAGGACGCAGGATCTGATGTTCGGGCGGGTCGGGATTCCGTAACACCTCGATCATTCCGACCACCCGGCCGTCGTCGGTCTCGGCGACGAGAACAGCGTCCCGGCCCGCCTCGTCGGCCAGCGTGGTCGCGAAGTGGCGAACCACCGCCTCGCGCCGCGGAACGCGGTAGGTGCCGGCGTCGAGGGCGAGGTGCGCCTCGGCGTTGGCCAGGCGCAGCGCCACCAACGACGGGACATCCGCCCGGCGTGCGGGCCGAACCGTCAGTCGTGTCTCCGGCATCCCCGATCCTCAATCCCCGGCGGCTGGGACGGCAGCGCAGACGGTACGCCCGTCACTCGTACCGGTACTTCAACGCGTCCGCCTCCCGCTGCTCGATGTCGGCGATGGTCAGCTCCGGCATCCGCAGCTGGGCGAGCGTCACCTCGGCCGAGGTCGGCTGGCGTCCGCCGGCAGCCACTGCTCCGGCTTCCAGGCCCCGCCGCGCAGCAGCGCCTTGGGGCAGTGCGGGTAGACCTCCTCGATCCCGAGCACCAGCGCGCTGGCCGGCGGCTTGCCCACGGCGGTCAGCTGCGACAGCAGCTCGGGGCGGGTGGAGACACAGGCCCGGCCGTTCACCCGCAGCGTGGTGGTGCGCCCCGGATGACGAACAGCAGCCCGGCCCGCCCGGTGGCGATGACGTTCTCCAGGGTGTCCAGGCGCTTGTTCCCGGTCGCGTCCGGTATCGCCACCGTTCGCTCGTCCAGGACGGCGACGAACCCGGCGGGCCGCCGCGCGGGAGACGTCGCAGTTGCCCTGCGCATCCACGCTGGCGATCAGGACGAGCGACGAGCAGGCGATCAACTGCCGGGTCTGCTCGGTGAGTTCGGTCATCTGCTTCCGTACGGCCGCGTCGCTGGGGAGTTCGTAGGCCCGGCGCAGCGCCGCCTGGTCGGGCACGGCGTCGTGGCGCAGCGATTCGAAGACACTGGTGACAGCGGCTGGCGTCATGCCACCGACCCTAACGGACCAATCCGACCCCGCCGGTCTCACCGCTGGGCGAAGACTAAGCCACCCTCGACGTTCGGTGCCGGGTGATGTGCCATCTCCGCCTCGACCGTGAAGCCGGCAGCGTCCAGCCAGGCCGCGACCCGGGCCGGTGACCGACGGTGCACGTAGACGTTCATCGGGTGGCCGCCGTAGCCCTCGGTCTTGAGCCTGCTGCCGTCCCCGGCGTGAAACCCAACAGCAGAGCCCGCCGGGCCGAAGCACCCGGAAGAACTCGTCGATGACCGTGGGGACCTCGTCGTCGGGGACGTGGATCAGCGAGAACCACGCGAGCAGGCCGGCCAGCGAGGCGTCGGCCAGGTCGAGACTGGTCATGGAGCCGACCTCGAACCGCAGGCCGGGTGCTCCCGCCGAGCCACGTCGATCATCGCGGGCGACAGGTCGACGCCGAACGCGTCCAGGCCGATGCCCCGCAGGTATGCGGTGATCCGACCCGGACCGCAGCCGACATCGGCGACCGGACCGTTCCCCTGGGCGCGTACCAGCTCGGCGAAGAGCGCCAGGATGCCGCGCTGGAAGGGCTCGCCGGCGAGGGCGTCCCGCAGCAGGTCCGCGTAGCTGACCGCCACGGTGTCGTACGAAGTCCGGGTGTCGTCGAGCCAACCGGGATCGCGCATGCGGGCACGATAGCCCGACTAACAGCTCAGGCCCTCCGAAGAGGGCCTGAGTCTGTTCCGGGCAGGAGCTGGGAAGTCGGCCCCGCGCCGGGGCCTCAGCGCGGGTGTTTCACCAGATCACCGGCAGCTCGGCGAGGCCGAGCGTCACCGTGTTCGGACGCAGAGGCATCTCGCTGACGGGGCGAGCCAACTTCAGGTCGGGGAAGCGGCGCGACAGTTCCACCAGGGCGATCCTGAGCTCGGAGCGTGCCAGCGGCTGGCCGATGCACTGGTGAACGCCGAAGCCGAAGGCGAGGTGCTGGTGCAGCTGCTCGCGGTCCGGGTCGAACTCGGCGCTGTCCGGGAAGAGCTGGGGTCGCGGTTGGCGAGTGAGATCATGGCCAGGACGCCGTCGCCGGCCCTGATCTTCTGACCGCCGATCTCCATGTCCTCCAGGGCCACCCGTGGGATGCCACCGCGTACCACCGTCAGGTAGCGCAGCAACTCCTCCACGATCTCCGGCGCTCGTTCCGGGTCTCCCGCAGCGCCGCGTAGTGCTCCGGGTGCTCGAGCAGCTTCAGGATGGACAGGCCGATCATGTTGGCGCTGGTCTCATGGCCGGCGATCAGGACCATCATGCCGAGGCCCATCGCCTCCTGCGGGGTGATGTTGCCCGGCCCGATCTGCTCGGTCAGCAGGCGACTGATCAGGTCGTCACCGGGTTGACGAACTTCTGCTCGATGACCTTGACCATCAGGGCGGTGAGCCCCTCACCCACCGCGTTGATTTCGTCCTCGGTCGAGGCGCGGTCCATGTAGGCCAGGCTGAGTTTCTGGAAGTAGTCGTGCTCCTCGTAGGGCACTCCGAGCAGGTGGCAGATCGTCATCGACGGCACCGGCAGGGCGAACGATGTGATCATGTCGGCCGGCGCCCCGGCCGCCGCGATGCTGTCCAGGCACTCGATCACGCTCTGCTCGATCAGCGGTTCGACCCGCTTGACGTTACGCAGCATGAACTCCGGCAGCAGCATCTTGCGCAGCCGAACGTGATCGATGCCGTCCATGTAGATGAAGGCGCCCGCGGCCTGCTCGGGTGTCGGCGGGACCGGGTTGATGTGCGGGAACCCGGCGTCCACGGACTGGAGCTCATGACCGCTGCCGCACGCAGCACGGCGCGGACGTCGGCGTGCCGGGTGACCAGCCAGGCCCAGCCGCCCAGCGGCAGGCGCACCCGGGTCACCGGGGCGTCGAGACGGGCCAGGTCGTCTTCGCCGACCGGGACGAACGGTTGGGACGGTGGGCTTATGAAAGGGAAGGCCGGCAGTTCGGCGACGTCGACATCCGCCACAACAACACCTCGTCAATGCTTCGGGTGAACTGGCGTTGTCACGGTACAAAGGATCGAACTGTGTCGGTGGTCCGCCGGAGCCGATTGGCAGGTTGATGCCGCCGGTCACACCCCGGCCGCCGGTCACGCCCCGGCCGGGACGGCGCGTCCAGCGCCGGGGCGATGATGGCGAAGCATCTGTCGGTCAGGGCGGCCAGGCGATGAACGTCGTCGCCCGCACGCCAGAACTGGAGCACCGTGTTGAACGCGGACACGGCCATCTCGGCCGCCAGCGCCGGGTAGGGTCGGCGGCGGCGTCCAGCCCCAGGCGGGCGGCGATCTCCCGGCCAGATCGCCACGCCACTGGACCTGCCGCTCCAGATAGCGCGCCTGTACGGCGGGGTGTCGAGGATCAGCCTGGTCACCAGGAGCGCCCGGTCGGGATGGTCCGCACAGGCGGCGATCGGGAGCCACATGGCGTGCCGCAGCGCGACCGAGGGTGGTTCGGCGATCGGACGGGCCGCCAGTGCCGCGACGACGCCGGCGCCCGCGTTCGCCAGGAACTGGACGACAACGTCCTCCTGGACGCGAAATACCGGAAGTACGTCCGGCGGGAGACTCCGGCGGCGGTCACGATGTCGTCGATGGTGACCGTGTCGTAGCCCTTGTCGGCCAGCAGCATCAACGCGGCCTGCGTCAGCTCGTTGGCAACAAGCTGTCGCTTCTGCTCGGCAATGGTCATCGCGGACCATGCTGCGGGCGGTGAGGTCGCCTCATCCCGCGATGATATGGCATGCAGTAGACGACCCGCCGTGCCGGCCTTGACACCCGGTGCCACCGTTGCGATAGTCGCCGCTATGTCGAGTCGTGGTTGGACATCGGATCAGATCGGTCCCCTGAATGGGCGGGTCTTCGTGGTCACCGGGGCCAACAGTGGCCTCGGCTCGCTACGACCCGTGCGTTGGCCACGCACGGAGGCCGGGTCGTGATGGCGGTCCGGGACGAGGCGAAGGGCGGCGGGCCGCCGCCGAGATCGCGGCGAGCGTGCCGGATGCCCAGCTCGACGTGGAAACGGTCGACCTGACCGACGGCGACTCGGTCCGCCGGTTCGCCCAGCGCGTGCACGACACACAACAGCGGATCGATGTTCTGATCAACAACGCGGGCACGATGGCGCCGCCCCGGACGCTGACCGCCGCCGGGCACGAGATCCAGTTCGCCGCCAATCACCTCGGCCACTTCGCGCTCACCGGCCTGCTGCTCGACCTGCTGACCGAGGCCGACGATCCTCGCGTGGTCACGATCAGCTCGCTCAACCACCGCCAGGCGAAGATGCGCTTCGACGACCTGACCGGAGAGCGCGGCTACTCGCCGATGGGCTTCTACAACATGTCGAAGCTGGCCAACGCCATCTTCGGCCACGAGTTGCACCGGCGGCTGACCGACGCCGGCAGCCCGGTCCGCAGCATCCTGGCCCATCCCGGCTACACCGCCACCAATCTGCAGTTCGCCGCCACGACCGGGCTGTGGAAGGTCCTCCTCGGCAGACTCGGAAACCCGCTGCTCGCCCAGCCGGTCGAGAGCGGTGCCTGGCCGCAGCTCTATGCCGCCACCGATCCCGCCGTCCGGGCTGGCGACTTCATCGGCCCGGACGGCCGGAACGAGATGCGCGGTCACCCCAAGCCGGTGCAGCTGTCCGCCGCCGCCACCGACGCGGAGAACGGCCGCCGCCTCTGGGAGGTCTCCGAAAAGGCGACAGGCGTTGAGTACGTCTTCCGCGCCGTCGTGTGAGCGGTGCTAGCCGACACCGAGTTTGGCCGCCTGCACACCGGCCTGGAAGCGCGAACTCGCCTGGAACTCGCGCATGATCTCGGCGACGTGGCGACGATAGGTGCGTACGGAGATGCCCAGCCTGCGGGCCGCCACCTCATCCTTGGTGCCGGCACCGAGACTGGCCAAGACGGAGCGGGCCGGCTCCTCGTTCAGCTTGTCGTTCACATTCAGCAACTCGGCCAACGGAACGCCGTGACTCCAGGTGAAGCCGAACATCGACCGCAGCACCTGGACCAGTGAGTCCACCGAGACGAGCAGGGCATGTGCCGGTTCACCCGGCGCCGCGGGTTCCCAGCGCGGCATGCTGCCCGTCGACGATGAGCAGGTTCTGGTCCGGTAGTTCCCGGGTCCGATAGTTGAACTGGCCGCTGCGGGTCAGCTCGACCGCGACGTCGGTGCTGGCGATCTGGGACGGGACCAGGGCTCTGACGTCGACACCTCGTTGGTGCGCCTCCTGCAACAGCGGGATCATCCGGGTGCGACGGTCGGCGGACATGGTGCGTACGGACAACACGCACAGCACCTCACGCCGCGCCCCGGTGATCATGTCTTCGGCAGCCGTGTCGAAGAAGGTTTCGTCGCCGGGCAGGTGGCGCACCTGCCGACTCTCCCGGCGGAGATTGGACATGGCCTGTTCGATGAGCTCCTGTGCGTGGAGCAGGGTGACATCGACATCATCGTCATTTACGTGCGGCCCGTCAGAGGTTGGGCCCATGACATTCTTATCCAGCAACTGCATCAAACCCCGTGGTTCGATCATGGCAGGACGCAGAAATCGAGCCGGTCGCGTCATCGACGCAAACCACCAGTCCGATCTTCGGCAATGGGTGATGCTACCGCTCTGTTCAGGCCGATGTCAGTTGGAGAAATCAACGGTTTGTCGTAGCACTTTTGTCCGTTCTCGACACTTCCAGGCGCGGGCCGGTACGGGCCCATCGCCCCGGCGTGACAGCTTCCGGCCATGGACTTCTGCGGCGTCGGCGGTGCTGCATATGGTCCCGGGGACTTCTGATTCTCGGCCCTGAACGGGGATGCCATGATGGGCACGGACGGGCGGCGGATCGCAATCGTGGGCATGGCGGCTCGCCGCGCGCATCGGCCCTGGATGAATACTGGCGTCTGATCAGCGACGGTGTTGATGCCGTCCGAGAGCGAGACCCGGACCGGCCCACCGGTCCCGACCGTGGCGGCTTCGCTGACGGGATCGAAGAATTCGACGCGGACTTTTCGCCATGTCACCGGGTGAGGCGGCTGAGGCCGATCCTCAGCAGCGGCTGGCGCTCGAACTGGCCTGGCAGGCGATCGAGAACGCCGGTGTCGTGCTCGCCGCACCGGCACCGGTCGGAGTCTTTCTCGGTGTGATGTCCGCCGACTACGCCGACCTGGTCGCCACCTCGGGCCGCGTCACCCGGCACACCCTGACCGGTGTCGGCCGCTCGCTGGTCGCCAACCGTGTCTCCTGGGCGTTGCGCTGCGACGCCCCAGCCTGACCATCGACACCGGACAGTCGTCCTCACTGGTCGCGGTCCACCTTGCCTGCGAGAGCCTGCGCCGGGGCGAGGTCGAGATCGCCCTGGCCGGCGGCGTACATCTCAACGTGTCGCCGCTGAGCACCGCCGTGGTCCGGGAGGCCGGAGCGTTGTCGCCGGACGGGCGGTGCTTCGTCTTCGACGAACGCGCCAACGGGTACGTCCGCGGTGAGGGGCGGTGTCGTCGTGCTGAAGACTCTCGATCGCGCCCGGGCCGACGGCGACCGTGTCTACGCGGTGATCGAGGGCAGCGCCGTCCGCACCGGCAGTGGCGACGGTGGGTTGACGGTGCCCAGCGCTGCTGTGCAGACCCGGACCATCGGCGCCGCCCTGGACGATGCCGGGCTCCGGCCGGAGCAGGTCCAGTACGTCGAACTGCACGGCACCGGCACCCAGGTCGGCGACCCGATCGAGGCCGAGGCGCTCGGTGCCGCGTACGGCCGGGGCGGTCGTCGCCGCTGGTCGTCGGTTCGGTCAAGACGAACATCGGGCATCTCGAGGGCGCGGCCGGCATCGCGGGACTGCTCAAGGCCGCGCTCTGCGTGCACCGGCGTGAACTGGTGCCGCACCTGAACTTCGCCCGACCCAACCCGCGCATCCTCTGGACGACCTCGGCCTGCGCGTGGCGACCGGCCGAGAGCGGTGGCCGGCGTCCGAGAACGACAGGCTCGTGGCGGGCGTGACGTCGCTCGGCATCGGCGGATCGTGCTGTCACCTGCTGATCAGCGCGGCAGACGCAGTCGAGCCGGCGCCACCGGCGGCCGAGCAGCCGGCGCCACCGGCGGCCGAGCAGCCGGTACCGGTGGTTCTCTCGGCTCGTTCCGAGGTGGCGTTGCACGCTCAGGCGGAGCGGCTGCGGGAGTTGTTGGTGGCACGGCCGGAACTCGACGTGCTGGACGTGGGCTTCTCGGCGGCGACGACGCGGGCGCATCTGGAGTGGCGTGCCGCAGTGGTGGCTGGTGGCCGGGACGAGCTGTTGGACGGTTTGGCGGCGTTGGCCGCGGGGAGCCGGCGCCGTCAGTGGTGCAGGGCGGCGCTGCTGCCGGTGGCCGGGCGGTGTTCGTCTTTCCGGGCCAGGGGTCGCAGTGGAGGGAATGGCGGTGGAGCTGGTGGACTCCTCGCCGGTCTTCGCCGCGGAGATAGCCGCGTGTGGTCGGGCGCTGTCGGCGTTTGTCGACTGGCGTCTCGAAGACGTTCTGCGTTCCTCGTGGTCGGTGTTGCCGGTGGACGTGGTGCAGCCGGTGCTGTTCGCGGTGAACGTGGCGCTGGCACGACTGTGGATGTCGTGTGGGTACGTCCGGTTGCGGTGGTCGGACACTCGCAGGGTGAGATCGCTGCGGCCTACGTGGCGGGTGCCCTGTCGTTGGACGACGCGGCGCGGATCGTGGCGTTGCGGAGCCGGCTGGTGCGGGATCGGCTGGCCGGGGTCGGCGGAATGTTGTCGATCGCGTCGTCGGTGGCGACGGTGCGGGAGTTGCTGAAGCCGTACGCTGAGCGGGTTTCGATCGCGGCGGTGAACGGCCCGGCCGCGGTGGTGGTGGCCGGTGACGGCGACGTGTTGACCTGCTGGCGGCCGCCTGTGCGAGCAGGGGCGTGGTGGCGCGGCGGGTGGCGGTCGACTATCCGTCGCATTCGGCGCACATGGATGTCATCCGGGACGACCTGGTGCGGATATTGGCACCGGTTGTTCCCCGTTCGGGTGCGTTGCCGTTCTATTCGACGGTGTCCGGTGGGTTCGTGGATACGGCGGGCTGGATGCGGATTACTGGTTCGCGAACATCCGGCAGCCGGTGGAGTTCGCGGCGGCGGTGCGGGCGCTTGTCGACGACGGTGTGGATTGCTTTGTCGAGGTGTCGGCCCATCCGGTGTTGCTGACGGCGGTGCCGGATGTCCCCGCGGTCGGCACGTTGCGTCGTGGTGAGGGTGGGCTGCGGCGGTTCCTGCTGTCCGTGGCCGAGGCGCATGTCGCCGGCGTGGCGGTCGACTGGCCCACGGTTCTGCCGGGCGGCCGCCGGGTGGAGCTGCCGACGTACGCCTTCCAACGGCAGCGGTTTCCGCTCCCGGTGGCCGGCGCGGCGGGCGACGTGGCAGCGGCGGGGCTGGTGCCGCTGGAGCATCCGGTGCCGGCGGCCGCCGTGCCGGCCAACCATCGCACGTCGCAGCCCGTCGGATCGTGGGCGCAGCGCCTTGCCGGCACGCCGGACGCCGAGCGGAACCGGTTCCTGCTGGAGACCGTGCGGGCGCATGTCGCGGCGGTCCTGGGGCACCGGTCACCGGACGCGATCGACGTGCACCGTACGTTCGCCGAACTGCGGTTGGACTCGCAGGGGCCGTCGACCTGCGCAACCGGTTGAACCGCGCCACCGGCCTCACCCTGCCCACCACACTGGTCTACGACCACCCGACCACCGAATCCGCCGCCGCGCTGCTGGGCAGTCTCGCCGCCGGCACCGACCGGCGGGCAGGCGACGCCGCGACGCCTGCTCGTCGCGGCGTGACCGACGAGCCGCTGGCGATCGTCGGCATCAGCTGCCACCTACCCGGCGGGTGACCAACCCGGACGAGTTCTGGACACTGCTGGCCGAGGGCCGCGACGCGATCTCCGACCTACCGGACGACCGTGGCTGGGACCTGACCCGACTGTACGACCCTGACCCGGACAAGGTCGGCACGCTGTACACCCGTGGCGGCGGCTTCCTCCACGACGCTGGCGACTTCGACTCCGACTTCTTCGGAATCAGCCCGCGCGAGGCACTCGCCACCGACCCACAGCAGCGGCTCATGCTGGAGGCGTCGTGGCAGGCGTTCGAGGACGCCGGCATCGACCCGACGGCCCTGCGCGGCACCGACACCGGCGTCTTCTGCGGCGTCATGTCGTCGGACAACTACGGCGGTACGATCCCGCCGGAGTTGGAGGGCTTGGCTGACCGGGACGACCAACAGCGTCGTCTCCGGCCGGGTGGCCTACACCCTGGGGCTGGAGGGCCCGGCGGTCTCGGTGGACACCGCATGCTCGTCATCCCTGGTGGCGGTGCACCTGGCCGCGCAGGCGCTGCGCAACGGCGACTGCTCGTTGGCGCTCGCCGCCGGCGTGACAGTGATGGCGAAACCGTTCCTGCTCGTCGAGTTCAGCCGCCAGCGCGGCCTGTCCGCGGACGGGCGGTGCAAGGCGTACGCGGCGGCGGCGGACGGCACGGGCTTCTCCGACGGCCTCGGCGTTCTGGTGCTGGAACGGCTGTCCGACGCACAGCGCCACGGGCGTCGCATCTGGGGCGTGCTGCGCGGCAGCGCGATAAACCAGGACGGGGCGTCGAACGGGCTGACCGCGCCGAACGGCCCCGCGCAGGAACGGGTGATCCGGCAGGCCCTGGCGAACGCGGGATTGACCGCCGCGCAGGTCGACGCCGTGGAGGGCCACGGCACCGGGACCCGCCTCGGCGACCCGATCGAGGCCGGCGCGCTGCTGGCCACGTACGGCGCGGAGCGCACCGGCGGGCACCGCTCTGGCTCGGCTCGGTCAAGTCCAACATCGGCCACACCCAGGCCGCGGCCGGCATCGCCGGCGTCATCAAGATGGTGCTCGCGATGCGGCACGGCGCACTGCCCCGCACGCTGCATGTCGACGCGCCGTCGTCGCACGTGGACTGGGAGGCGGGCCAGGTCCGGCTGCTGACCGAGCCGCATCCGTGGCCGGCGTCCGGACGACCGCGCCGGGCGGGGTGTCGTCCTTCGGAGTCAGCGGCACCAACGCGCACGTCATCGTGGAAGAGCCGCCTTCGGTGGTGGGCGCGGACGTGACGAGCAGCCCACCCGAGGTTGTTCCCGTCGTCCTGTCCGCCCGGGGTGAGCCCGCGTTGCGGGCTCAGGCACAGCGTCTGCGTGCCTGGCTGCTGGCGCGGCCGGAACTCGACCTGGTCGACGTGGGGTTCTCGGCGGCGACGACGCGGGCGCGGTTGGAGTCGCGGGCGGTGGTCGTGGCGGCCGATCGTGGCGAACTGCTGAAGGGCCTGGCCGACGTGGCAGTGGGTGAGCCGGGTCCCTCGGTGGTGCAGGGTGCCGCCGGGGACGGTCGGGTGGCACTGGTGTTCCCCGGTCAGGGCTCACAGTGGGACGGCATGGCCGTCGACCTGCTGACGTCGTCACCGGTCTTCGCGGCGGAGATAGCCGCCTGCGGCCGGGCGTTGTCGGCGTTCGTTGACTGGCGGCTGGAGGACGTGCTGCGGTCGGGATCCTCGGCGTTGCCGGTGGATGTGTTGCAGCCGGTGTTGTTCGCGGTGAACGTCGCGCTGGCCCGGCTGTGGCAGTCGTTCGGCCTGCGTCCCGCGGCGGTGGTCGGTCACTCGCAGGGTGAGATCGCCGCGGCGTACGTGCGGGGCTCTGTCGCTGGACGACGCGGCGCGGGTCGTGGTGTTGCGCAGCCGTTTGGTACGTGACCGGTTGGCCGGTACCGGCGGGATGCTGTCGGTCGGGTTGCCGGTGGTGGCGGTGCAGGAGTTGATCGCGCCGTACGGTGATCGGGTTTCGGTGGCGGCAGTGAACGGCCCGGCGTCGGTGGTGGTGGCCGGCGACGACGATGTGCTGGATCTGCTGGTGGCCACCTGTGTGAGCGGGGACGTGGTGGCGCGGCGGGTGGCGGTGGACTATCCGTCGCATTCCGCGCACATGGAGGTCATTCGCGAGGATCTCCTGGACGCGTTGGCGCCGATCGTGCCGCGGACCGGTGACGTGCCGTTCTACTCGACAGTGTCCGGCGGGTTCGTGGACACCGCTGGGCTTGACGCGTCGTACTGGTACGCGAACATCCGGCAGCCGGTCGGGTTCGAGCCGGCGGTGCGGGCACTGGCCGGCACCGGTGTGGACTGCTTTGTGGAGGTGTCGGCGCATCCGGTGCTGGTGACCGCCATCCCGGATGTCGTCGCGGTGGGCACGCTGCGTCGGCGTGAGGGCGGGTGGCGACGGTTCCTGCTGTCGGTGGCCGAGGCACACGCCGCGGGTGTGGCCGTGGACTGGTCGGCGGCATTCCCCGGTCCCGCCGTGTCGACCTGCCGCCGTACGCGTTCCAGCACCGACGGTACTGGTTGGCTTCCGGCGCAGAACCGGGCGACGTCACCGCGGCAGGTCTCGGAGGCGTGGAGCATCCCGTCCTCGCGGCTGTCGTACCGGTCGGCGACCGTGACGAGTGGCTGTTCACCGGGCGACTGTCGTTGCAGACACAGCCCTGGCTCGCCGACCACGCGGTGTCCGGCACGGTGGTACTCCCGGTGCCGCGCTCGTCGAAATGGCCGTTGCGGCCGGGGACCACCTCGACGTCCCGGTTGTCGAGGAACTCGTCCTGCAGGCGCCGCTGCTGCTCCCGAGAGCGGCGGCCGGCAGGTGCAGCTCCGGATCGGCGAGGCCGGTCCGGACGGCGGGCGCGAGGTGACTGTGTACTCCCGTTCGGCGGACCCCGGATCGTCTGCGGTCTGTCACGCCCGGGGCAGGCTGACCGCGGCGGCGGCGCCCGCGGAGGCGTTCCCGCGGTGTGCCGCCGGCGGACGCGGTGCGGGTGCCGGTCGAGGACCTGTACGAGCGCCTGGCCGAGACCGGTTACGAGTACGGGCCCGGTTTCCAGGGTGTCCGGGCGGCCTGGCGGAGCGGGGACACCGTCTTCACCGAGGTGGCGCTGCCGGACGGCGTACCCGGATTCCTCGTCCACCCTGCGATGTTGGACGCCGCGCTGCACGGGGCGCTGCTGGGCCGGCAGGCCGACGCCGCCCCGGATCTGCCGTTCTCCTGGACCGGAGTCAGCCTCACCGGCAGCGGAGCGACCGGTGCCCGGTGCGGATCGCCCCGGCCAGTGACGGTGGGTGCGTGTCGACGTCGTCGGTGAGAGCGGCGAGCCGATCGCGTCCGTGGGCGGGCTGGCGTTCCGGCCGGTCGACCCCGCGCAGTTGGCCGGCGTACCTGAGGAGTCTCTGTTCCACGTGGTCTGGCAACCGCTTACCGACACCGCACCGGAGGCCGCGGTGCCGGCACGGGTCGCGGCCGGATCGGACCTCGGCGCGCTCGAAGCGGCACTGGCCGAGGGTGCGCCCGTTCCGACCTCGTCGTCGCGGACGCGCCCCGCGACCTGGCGGCGGCACTGGCTCTGCTGCAGCGCTGGCTTTCCTCCGAGTGGCTTACCGAGGCGCGGCTCGTGCTGGTCACCCGGGACGCGGTCGCGGTCGGAGACCGGGATCTGGATCTTGCGTTGTCGCCGGTGTGGGGTCTGGTGCGTACGGCTCAGTCGGAGCATCCGGGTCGGTTCGTGCTGGTCGATGTTGAGGGTGACGAGCCGGACTGGGCGGGTTGGCGTCCCTGGATGAGCCGCAGTTCGCGGTGCGGGGTGGCCGGGTGTTGGTGCCGAGGTTGCAGCGGGTGCAGTCGCATCCGGTGGGTGAGTCGTGGCGGTTGTCGATCGGCCGCCGAGGTTCGCTGGAGGACCTGGGGATCGTCTCGGCCGACGGTGGTCGCGAGTTGAAGCCCACGAGGTACGGGTCGGGTGCGAGCCGCCGGGTTGAACTTCCGGGATGTGCTGATCGCGTTGGGGCAGTATCCGGGGACGCCCCGTTGAGGAGCGAGGCTGCCGGTGTGGTCCTCGAAACCGGTGCCGACGTGGTCGACCTCGTACCCGGTGATCGGGTGATGGGCCTGGTGCTGGAGTCGTTCGGCCCGGTGGCGGTGGTGGATCGGCGGATGTTGGTGCCGATGCCGGTTGGTTTCAGTTTCGTGCAGGCGGCCGGGGTGCCGGTGGCGTTTCTGACGGCTTGGCACGCTCTCGTGGATCTGGCGGGGCTGCGGGCCGGGGAGCGGGTGTTGATTCATGCCGCGGCGGGTGGTGTGGGTATGGCGGCGGTGCAGATCGCCCGGCATCTCGGGGCACAGGTCTGTGCGACGGCGAGCCCGGCGAAGTGGGATGCGGTCCGGGCTCTCGGGGTGCAGGACGTTGCCTCGTCGCGGATCTCGGTTTCCGGAGGTGTTCGGCCCGGTTGATGTGGTGGTGAACGCGCTCGCTGGTGAGTTTGTGGACGCGTCGTTGGATCTGTTGCCGGCGGGTGGCCGGTTCGTGGAGATGGGTAAGGCCGACATCCGTGACGCCGATGTCCGCCCGGGGTCACCTATCAGGCGTTCGACCTCTTCGATGCGGGTGCGGAGCGTATTCAGCAGATCCTGCGGGAGATCGTGACCCTGTTCGAGCGGGTGTGCTGTCACATGCGCCGGTCCGGACGTGGGATGTTCGGGATGGTCGGGAGGCGTTCCGGTTCCTGCGAGAGGGCCGCAACACCGGCAAGGTGGTCCTCACGGTCCCGGCGCCGTTGGACCCGAATGGCACGGTGCTGATCACCGGCGGCACCGGTGGGCTGGGTGCCGTCTTCGCCAAACACCTGGCGACCAACCACGGTGCCAGGCGGTTGTTGTTGGTCAGCCGTCGTGGTCAGGCCCCGGACGACCTGGTCGGCGAGTTGGCCGGGCTGGGGTGCTCGGTCGAGGTGGCCGCGTGTGACGTCGCGGACCGTGATGAGCTTGCCGCGTTGCTCGACGGGCGCGACCTGACCGCCGTGATCCACGCGGCCGGCGTCATCGACGACGGCGTGCTGGAAGCACTCACCCCTGAACGGCTGCAACGGGTTCTGCGGCCGAAGGTGGAAGCGGCACGCCACCTGCACGAGCTGACGGCAGGTCAGGACCTGGCGGCGTTCGTCCTGTTCTCCTCGGTCGCCGGGCTGATCGGAAACGCCGGGCAGGCCAACTACGCCGCCGCCAACGCGTACCTCGACGCCCTTGCCGCCCACCGGCGGGCCGCCGGCCTGCCGGCCACCTCGCTGGCCTGGGGTTTGTGGGCGGACGCCACCGGCATGACCGGCCAACTGGACGACGCCGACCGGGCACGCTGGGCGCGACTCGGCATTCCCGTACTGACGACCGACCTCGGACTGCGCCTGTTCGACCAGAGCCTCGGACGCCCGGAGGCACTCCTGGCACCGATCCGGCTCGACCTTCCGGCGCTGCGCGCCAACGCCCGTACCGGCACACTGCTGCCGCTGCTGCGGCCTGGTCCGGGTGCCCGGCCCGCGAACCGCGAAACGCGGCGGCACGCTTACCGAACGGCTGACCGAGGTGGCGCCCGACGACCGCCACCAGGTGGTCCTGGACGTCGTACGGGCACAGGTCGCCACCGTCCTGGGGCACGACTCACCGGACGCCGTGCATCCGGACCGCGCGTTCAAGGATTTGGGGTTCGACTCGCTGGCCGCCGTGGAACTACGCAACCGGCTGGACCGCGTCACCGGGCTCCGCCTGCCCGCCACGCTCGTCTACGACCGGCCCACACCCGCGGAGGTCACCGACTTCCTCATCACCGCGGCCGGCCTCGCCGCCGAGGTGAAGGAACCCCGCTGGACGCGGAACTGCGGCGGATCGAGACGCTGCTGACCGAGCTCGTCGCCGACCCGCAGCGGCTCGCCGCCGCCGAGCCCCGGCTGCGCGGGCTCAGTACCCGGCTGCGGCATGTCCTGAACGGCCCCGGCAGCCAGGCGACGAGGCCGACGCCGAGACGGGCGACGCCCTGGCGAGGTGTCCGACGAGGACATGTTCGCCCTCATCGACAGGGAACTCGGAACGGCCTGACCGGCACCCGCAACTTCCTGTCACCCTCCGACCCAACCACGACCGGCAGCCGGACGGTCTTGGCAGCTTGCGGTCGATCTGTGGGAACGCCGACCGCCGGTGCGTAACGTCCGCCTCCGGTGACACCTCCGGCCTCATCAGAAGGAGCTCGGACCCGCATGACCCAGGGCAATCCCGACCCCGGACCGGCGCCGGCACGGGATCAACTCCGCGCCTATCTCCGCAAGGTCACCGGGGAACTGCTGACCGCCAATCGCCGCGTCCGTGAGCTGGAGGAGCGGACCGACGAACCGTTGGCCATCGTCGGCATGAGCTGCCGCTACCCCGGCGGTGCCAGCTCGCCCGAGCGGCTGTGGGACCTCGTCGCCGAGGGCCGCGACGCGGTGACCGGGCTGCCGGACGACCGCGGCTGGGACCTGGAACGGCTGTACGACCCGGACCCCGACCGGACCGGCCACGTGTACGCCGCCGGGGCGGGTTCGTCGACGGCGTCGGCGACTTCGACGCGGAGTTCTTCGGCATCAGCCCCGTGAGGCCCTCGCCATCGACCCGCAGCAACGGCTGACCCTGGAAGCCTCCTGGGAGGCGCTGGAGGACGCCGGGATCGACCCGGTCACCCTCCGCGGATCCCGCACCAGCGTGTACGTCGGCACCATCCCCACCGCGTATGGCAACGAGACCCCGGCCGAGCTGGAGGGTTACGGCTGACCGGTACGACCACCAGCGTGGTCTCCGGGCGGGTGGCGTACGCGCTGGGTCTGGAAGGCCTGCGGTGTCGGTGGACACCGCCTGCTCCTCGTCGCTCGTCGCACTGCACCTCGCCGCGCAGGCGCTGCGCAGTGGAGAGTGTTCCCTCGCCCTGGTCGGTGGGGTGACGGTTCTGGCCGACCCCTTCCTGCTCGTCGAGTTCTCCCGGCAGCGGGGGCTGGCCCCGGACGGGCGCTGTAAGTCGTACGCCGCCGGTGCTGATGGGACTGGCTTCTCCGATGGTGTGGGGATGTTGGTGGTGGAGCGGTTGTCCGACGCTCGGCGTAATGGGCATCGGGTGTTGGCGGTGGTGCGGGTAGTGCGGTCAATCAGGACGGTGCCTCCAACGGTTTGACGGCGCCGAATGGTCCGTCGCAGGAGCGGGTGATTCGGCAGGCGCTCGCTTCGGCGGGGTTGTCGGGTGCGGATGTTGATGTGGTGGAGGGGCACGGGACGGGGACACGGTTGGGTGATCCGATCGAGGCGCAGGCGTTGTTGGCGACCTATGGTCGGGATCGGTCGGTGCCGTTGTGGTTGGGTTCGATCAAGTCGAACATTGGGCACACGTCGGCGGCGGCGGGGTTGCCAGGGTCATCAAGATGGTTCAGGCGTTGCGGTACGGGGTGTTGCCGGCGACGTTGCATGTGGATGAGCCGTCCCCGCACGTGGACTGGTCGACGGGTCAGGTCAGTCTCCTGACCGAGGCGCGGGAGTGGCCGGACGCGGGCCGACCCGTCGGGCGGGTGTGTCGTCGTTTGGGATCAGTGGCACGAACGCGCACGTGATCATCGAGGAAGCTCCGGCCGTTGCCCTGGAGGAGCGGGTTCCGGCGGCCCTACGTCCGGTGCCGGTGGTGGTCTCCGCGCGTACCGAGGCCGCGTTGCCGGCCCAGGTCGAGCAATACCGTTCCTACCTGAATGGCGGCTACGAGCTGCGGGACGTGGCGTTCTCGGCAGCGACGGGCCGGGCTCAGTTGGAGTTCCGGGCGGCGATCGTCGGCGGGGAGGTGCTGCGGGTCGGCCGGTGGCGGGTCGGGTCGCGGTGATGTTCACCGGTCAGGGCGCGCAGCGTGCGGGATGGTGCACAGCTTGCCGCCGTGTATCCGGTGTTCGCGGCGGCGTTGGATGAGGTGTGGGCGCAGTTCGGTCGCACGTTCGACGAGGATCTGAACGACACGGCCAACGCACAACCGGCGCTGTTCGCCATCGAGGTTGCCCTGTACCGGCTGGCGGAGTCGCTGGGCATCCGACCGGACTTCCTGATCGGTCATTCGGTGGGGAGATCGCCGCAGCACATGTCAGTGGGGTGTTGTCGCTGGCGGACGCCTGCACGCTCGTCGAGGCGCGGGGCCGGTTGATGGGTGCCCTGCCGGCCGGTGGCGGCATGGTCGCGATGCAGGCCGGTGAGGACGAGGTCGTCCCGACGCTCATCGACGGGTTGTCGATCGCGGCGGTCAACGGCCCCGCGCGGTCGTGGTCTCGGGTGACCTGCGGGCAACCGAATCCTGGTTGCCGCAGTGGCAGCACCGCAAGACCACCCGTCTCGCGGTGAGTCACGCGTTCCACTCGCACCTGATGGAGCCGATGCTGGCCGAGTTCCGTGACGTTGTGGGGAAGCTCGATTTCCACCAGCCGCAGATCCCGATCGCGGCTGGTGACGTGACTGATCCGGAGTACTGGGTGCGGCACGTGCGTGACGCGGTCCGGTTCGCCGACGGGGTCCGGTTCCTCCATGAGCAGGGCGTGGCTCGGTTCCTGGAGTTGGGTCCAGACGCGGTACTGACCGCGATGGCCGCCCAGACTCTCGACAACGACGAGGCGGTTGTCATCCCGTCGTTGCGGACCGGTCGTGACGAGCCGCAGACCTTCGCCACGTTCCTCGGCCAGGCGCACCTCGCCGGGATCGACCTGGACTGGCAGGCGGTGCTGCCCGGCGCCCGGCAGGTCGCGTTGCCCACGTACGCGTTCCAGCGTCAGCGGTACTGGGTGGCACCGCGCGATGTCGCCGACGGCATCGGCCATCCCTGTTGACCACGGCTACCCGGGTGGGCGACCGCGACGAATGGCTGTTCACCGGCTCGGTATCCCGTACCACGTTGCCGTGGCTGGCCGACCACGTGATTGCCGGTGTGGTGCTGGTGCCGGGTACCGCGCTGGTCGACCTGGCCGTGACCGCCGGCCGGCACGCCGGCACCCGGACCTGGCGGAGTTGACAGTGGAAGCACCGCTGGTGCTCCCGGACTCGGGAACTGTTCGGGTGCAGGTCACCGTCGGGGAACCAGACGATGATGGTCGACGTCCGGTTGGGGTCTGGTCCGGTCGGGACGAGTTGCGCTGCCACGCCCGTGGCCTGCTCACCACCCACCCGACCCCGCCGGCGGAGGTGCCGTGGCGGCCGGCCGACGCCGAACCGGTCGAGGTGCGCTACGACCACCTGGCCGACGCCGGATACGAGTACGGGCCCGCGTTCCAGGGCGTCCAGGCCGCCTGGCGCTCCGGCGAGCACACCTGGGCCGACGTCGTCCAACCCGCACAGGCCACCGGCACCGGCTTCACCCTGCACCCCGCCCTCTTCGACGCCGCACTCCACGCCGGACTCGGCCAATCCGGCGCGGACGGCGTCCCGTTCACCTGGACCGGCGTCCGCATCCACCAGACCGGGGCCACCCGTGTCCGGGCGCGGATCAGCTCGGCCGGGTCGTCGGCGCTGCGTATCGAGATCAGCGACGAGCACGGACGGCCGGTCGCCTCCGTCGACTCGCTCGTGCTGCGACCCGTGGCCGGGCTGGAGGATGCCGGCTCGATCTACGCGGTGGACTGGACGCCCGTCGCGGTGCCCGAGCCCGGCTCGGCGCAGGTCGGCCGGTGGGAGACGCTGGACGCCGGCTCGGCCGTGCCGGAGGTCGTCGTCGCCACCATCGAGTCGCCGGCCAGCGGTGCGGAACCCGCTGCCGCCCGCGAGGTGATCGACCGCACGCTCGGCCTCCTGCGGGAATGGCTCGCCGACGACCGTACGGCGGACTCCCGGCTCATCGTCGTCACCCGGGACGCGGTCGCGGTCGGAGACCGGGATCTCGATCGTGCGTTGTCGCCGGTGTGGGGTCTGGTGCGTACGGCTCAGTCGGAGCATCCGGGTCGGTTCGTGCTGGTCGATGTTGAGGGTGACGAGCCGGACTGGGCGGCGTTGGCGTCCCTGGATGAGCCGCAGTTCGCGGTGCGGGTGGCCGGGTGTTGGTGCCGAGGTTGCAGCGGGTGCAGTCGCATCCGGTGGGTGAGTCGTGGCGGTTGTCGATCGGCCGCCGAGGTTCGCTGGAGGACCTGGGGATCGTCTCGGCCGACGGTGGTCGCGAGTTGAAGCCCCACGAGGTACGGGTCGGGGTGCGAGCCGCCGGGTTGAACTTCCGGGATGTGCTGATCGCGTTGGGGCAGTATCCGGGACGCCCCGTTGGGGAGCGAGGCTGCCGGTGTGGTCCTCGAAACCGGTGCCGACGTGGTCGACCTCGTACCCGGTGATCGGGTGATGGGCCTGGTGCTGGAGTCGTTCGGCCCGGTGGCGGTGGTGGATCGGCGGATGTTGGTGCCGATGCCGGTTGGTTTCAGTTTCGTGCAGGCGGCCGGGGTGCCGGTGGCGTTTCTGACGGCTTGGCACGCCTCGTGGATCTGGCGGGCTGCGGGCCGGGGAGCGGGTGTTGATTCATGCCGCGGCGGGTGGTGTGGGTATGGCGGCGGTGCAGATCGCCCGGCATCTCGGGGCACAGGTCTGTGCGACGGCGAGCCCGGCGAAGTGGGATGCGGTCCGGGCTCTCGGGGTGCAGGACGTTGCCTCGTCGCGGGATCTCGGTTTCCGGGAGGTGTTCGGCCCGGTTGATGTGGTGGTGAACGCGCTCGCTGGTGAGTTTGTGGACGCGTCGTTGATCTGTTGCCGGCGGGTGGCCGGTTCGTGGAGATGGGTAAGGCCGACATCCGTGACGCCGATGTCCGCCCGGGGTCACCTATCAGGCGTTCGACCTCTTCGATGCGGGTGCGGAGCGTATTCAGCAGATCCTGCGGGAGATCGTGACCCTGTTCGAGCGGGTGTGCTGTCACATGCGCCGGTCCGGACGTGGGATGTTCGGGATGGTCGGGAGGCGTTCCGGTTCCTGCGAGAGGGCCGCAACACCGGCAAGGTGGTCCTCACGGTCCCGGCGCCGTTGGACCCGAATGGCACGGTGCTGATCACCGGCGGCACCGGTGGGCTGGGTGCCGTCTTCGCCAAACACCTGGCGACCAACCACGGTGCCAGGCGGTTGTTGTTGGTCAGCCGTCGTGGTCAGGCCCCGGACGACCTGGTCGGCGAGTTGGCCGGGCTGGGTGCTCGGTCGAGGTGGCCGCGTGGACGTCGCGGACCGTGATGAGCTTGCCGCGTTGCTCGACGGGCGCGACCTGACCGCCGTGATCCACGCGGCCGGCGTCATCGACGACGGCGTGCTGGAGACACTCACCGCGGAGCAGGTGGACCGCGTACTGCGACCGAAACTCGACGCCGCGCTGCACCTGCACGACCTCACCGCAGGTCAGGACCTGGCGATGTTCGTGCTGTTCTCCTCGGTCGCCGCGCTGATCGGCAGCCCGGGCCAGAGCAACTACGCCGCCGCCAACGCGTACCTCGACGCCCTTGCCGTCCACCGGCGGGCCGTCGGTCTACCCGCCGTCTCGCTGGCCTGGGGCAGGTGGGGCGGAGACAGCGGCATGGCGGGCACGCTGGAGGAGGCCGCGCTGGCCCGCTGGGCGCGGATGGGCATCGAGGCGTTCCCGCCCCGATCCGGCCTGACGCTCTTCGACACCGCTCGGCACCTCGCCCCGGCCGTTCCGTGCCTGTGCGACTCGACCAGGGCGCCCTCCGCACGCAGGCTCGTGCCGGGACACTGCCGCCGCTGCTGCGAGGCTCGTGCGGACGACGGTCCGGCGTACCGACCGGGGTGGTTCGCTTGCCCGGCAGCTCGCCGACGTGCCCGAGGCCGACCGCCGGCAGATCGCCCTCGACGTGGTCCGCGCCCAGGTCGCTGTGGTTCTCGGCCACGCGTCGGGGACGCGATCGAGCCAGGCCGCGCGTTCAGGACCTGGGCTTCGACTCCCTCGCGGCCGTCGAGCTGCGCAACCGGGTGACCGCGGCGACCGGCGTACGGCTGCCCTCCACGCTGGTGTTCGACCACCCCACAGCGGAGGCGGTCGCCGCGTTCCTGGTGGCCGAGGTCGCCGGCACCGAGCCGGTCCCGCCTACCGTCACCGTGGTCCGGACCTCCACCGACGAGCCGCTGGCGATCGTCGGCATGAGCTGTCGATACCCGGGTGATGTCGGCTCGCCGGAACGGCTGTGGCAGCTCGTCGCCGAGGGCCGCGACGCGGTGACCGCGCTGCCGGCCGACCGCGGCTGGGACCTGGACCGGCTGTACGACCCGGACCCCGACAACCTCGGGACCGTCTACGCCCGGGGCGGCGGCTTCCTCACCGGCGCGGGAGACTTCGACGCCGACTTCTTCGGGATCGCGCCCGCGAATCCTCGCGATGGACCCCAGCAACGACTCCTGCTCGAAGCATCCTGGGAGGCGCTGGAGAACGCCGGCATCGACCCCACCTCGGTACGCGGCACGGACACCGGCGTCTTCTGCGGCACTGTCGCCTCGGCCTACGGCGGTGCCATGTCACCGGAGCTGGAGGGATTCCGGTTGACCGGTACCACCACCAGCGTGGTCTCCGGGCGGGTGGCGTACGCGCTGGGTCTGGAGGGCCCGCGGTGTCGGTGGACACCGCCTGCTCGTCATCGCTGGTGGCGATGCACCTGGCGGCGCAGGCGCTGCGCAGCGGAGAGTGCTCGCTGGCCCTGGCGGGTGGCGTCAGCGTGTTGGCGGACCCGTTCCTGCTCGTCGAGTTCTCCCGGCAGCGTGGGCTGTCCGAGGACGGGCGGTGCAAGCCGTACGCGGCGGCTGCCGACGGCACCGGCTTCTCGGACGGGCTGGGTCTCGTGGTGTTGGAGCGGCTGTCCGACGCCCGGCGTAACGGCACCGGGTGCTCGCCGTCCTGCGGGCAGCGCGGTCAACCAGGACGGTGCGTCGAACGGACTGACCGCTCCGAACGGCCCTTCGCAGCAGCGGGTGATCCGGCAGGCGCTCGCCTCCGCCGGACTGACCGGCTCCGACGTCGACGCGGTCGAGGGACACGGCACGGGTACTACCCTCGGCGACCCGATCGAGGCCCAGGCGCTGCTTGCGACCTATGGCCAGGAACGGCCGGAGGGCCAGCCGCTCTGGCTCGGCTCACTGAAGTCGAACATCGGCACACGCAGGCCGCCGCCGGCGTCGCCGGGTCATCAAGATGGTCCAGGCGATGCGGCATGGGTGTTGCCGGCGACGTTGCACGTGGATGAGCCGTCGCCGCATGTGGACTGGTCTGCCGGTCAGGTCAGTCTGTTGACGGAGGCGCGGGAGTGGCCTGGCGCGGGCCGGCCCGTCGCGCGGGTGTGTCGTCGTTTGGGATCAGTGGCACGAATGCGCACGTGATCATCGAGGAAGCTCCGGCCGTTGCCGTAGAGGAGCGGGTTCCGGCGGCCATACGTCCGGTGCCGGTGGTGGTGTCGGCGCGTTCTGAGGCCGCGCTGTCGGCGCAGGTCGACCGGCTGCGGTCGTTTGTCGCCGGGGATGTCGAGCTGCGGGATGTGGCCCTCGGCGGCGACGGGCCGGGCGCAGTTGGAGTTCCGTGCGGCGATCGTCGGCGGGGAGGTGCTGCGGGGTCGGCCGGTGGCGGGTCGGGTCGCGGTGATGTTCACCGGTCAGGGCGCGCAGCGTGCGGGATGGGTGCACAGCTTGCCGCCGTGTATCCGGTGTTCGCGGCGGCGCTCGATGAGGTGTGGGCGCAGTTCGGTCGCACGTTCGACGAGGATCTGAACGACACGGCCAACGCACAACCGGCGCTGTTCGCCATCGAGGTTGCCCTGTACCGGCTGGCGGAGTCGCTGGGCATCCGACCGGACTTCCTGATCGGTCATTCGGTGGGGAGATCGCCGCAGCACATGTCAGTGGGGTGTTGTCGCTGGCGGACGCCTGCACGCTCGTCGAGGCGCGGGGCCGGTTGATGGGTGCCCTGCCGGCCGGTGGCGGCATGGTCGCGATGCAGGCCGGTGAGGACGAGGTCGTCCCGACGCTCATCGACGGGTTGTCGATCGCGGCGGTCAACGGCCCCGCGCGGTCGTGGTCTCGGGTGACCTGCGGGCAACCGAATCCTGGTTGCCGCAGTGGCAGCACCGCAAGACCACCCGTCTCGCGGTGAGTCACGCGTTCCACTCGCACCTGATGGAGCCGATGCTGGCCGAGTTCCGTGACGTTGTGGGGAAGCTCGATTTCCACCAGCCGCAGATCCCGATCGCGGCTGGTGACGTGACTGATCCGGAGTACTGGGTGCGGCACGTGCGGGACGCGGTCCGGTTCGCCGACGGAATCCGGTCCCTGCACGAGCAGGGGTGACCCGGTTCCTGGAGCTGGGTCCGGACGCCGTGCTGACCGCGATGGCCGCGCAAACCCTCGACGACGAGGATGCGGTTGTCATCCCGTCGTTGCGGGCGGGTCGTGACGAGCCGCAGACCTTCGCCGCGTTCCTCGGTCAGGCGCACCTCGCCGGGATCGACCTGGACTGGCAGGCGGTGCTGCCCGGCGCCCGGCAGGTCGCGTTGCCCACGTACGCGTTCCAGCGTCAGCGGTACTGGGTGGCACCGCGCGAAGCGGCCGACGGCATCGACCACCCTGCTGACCACGGCTACCCGGGTGGGCGACCGCGACGAATGGCTGTTCACCGGCTCGGTATCCCGAACCACGTTGCCGTGGCTGACCGACCACACAGTGGCAGGCACGGTCCTGCTGCCGGGCACCGCGCTGGTCGACCTCGCCGTGGCCGCCGGCCGGCACGCCGACACCCGGACCTGGCCGAGTTGACAGTGGAAGCACCGCTGGTGCTCCCGGAGTCGGGAACCGTCCGGGTGCAGGTCACCGTCGCCGAACCGGACACCGACGGCCGACGCGCGGTCGCGATCTGGTCTGGGCAGGACGACGTACGGTGCCACGCCCGCGGCTTCCTCGCCACGGACACCACCCCGCCGGCCGAGCTGTCCTGGCCGCCTGCCGACGCCGAGTCGATCGACGGCCTGTACGAGCGCCTGGCCGACGCCGGATACGAGTACGGGCCCGCCTTCCAGGGCGTCCAGGCCGCGTGGCGGTCCGGTGACCGGTTCTACGCCGAGGTCGTCCAGCCCGAGCAGGCCACCGGCAGCGGCTTCGTCCTCCATCCGGCGCTGTTCGACGCCGCACTGCACGCCGGGTTCGACCAACTCGACGCGGGCGGGGTCCCGTTCAGCTGGACCGGCGTACGGATCCACCGGACCGGCGCCACGAAGCTTCGCGTCCGGATCAGCCCGGCGGGACCGTCCGCGCTGCGCCTCGACCTGGCCGACGACGGTAACCGGCCCGTCGCCACCGTCGACACGCTCACCCTCCGGCCGATCGGTCGGAGTCAACCCCGGCGGACTCCTCTACACGGTCGAATGGACCCCGTCGGCGCGGCGGCCGGCGATGGTCGGACCGAGCATGTCGTCGCGCCGGTGGAGAGGCCGACGACCGAGGACCTGGCGGCGGCTGCCCTGGAGATGGTCCAGCGGACGCTCGACCGGGTGCAGGGTGGCTCGCGGACGACAGTACCGCCGATGCCCGGCTGATCGTCGTGACCCGGCACGCGGTCGGCGTCGGCGAGGAGCGCCGGACCCGCGTACGCGCCCTTGTGGGGCTGGTGCGCAGCGCGCAAGCGGAGCACCAGGGCGGTTCATGCTCGTGGACCTCGACGGGGACGAACCGGACTGGCCGGCGCTGGCCGCGCTGGACGAGCCGCAACTCGCGGTACGGGGCGGGAAACTCTTCGCGCCGCGACTGCAACCGGCAGCCGCACCGCTGCTCGTGCCGGCCCCGGTGGATCCGGACGGCACCGTCCTCGTCACCGGCGGCACCGGCGGCCTGGGCGCCGTGTTCGCCCGGCACCTGGCCGCCGGGCACGGCGTCAAGCGGCTGCTGCTGGTCAGCCGCCGCGGTGTCGCCGACGACGCCCTGCTCGCCGAACTGCGGGATCACGGCTGTGCCGTCGAGGTGGCGGCCTGCGACGTCGCCGACCGTGCGCAGCTCGCCGCGCTGCTCGACGGCCGGAAGCTCACCGGTGTCGTCCACGCGGCCGGGGTCCTCGACGACGCCCGGTGGAGACGCTCAGCGCCGATCAGCTGCGGCGCGTGTTGCGTCCCAAGATGGACGCCGCGCTGCACCTGCACGAGCTCAGCGCCGGGCACGACCTGGCGATGTTCGTGATGTTCTCGTCGGTGGCCGGGCTGCTCGGCAACGCCGGCCAGGGCAACTACGCAGCGGCCAACGCGTTCCTCGACGCCCTCGCGCTGCACCGGCGGGCCGCGGGCTACCCGCCGTGTCACTGGCCTGGGGCTGTGGGCCGACGCCGGTGGCATGGCCGGCCGCCTCGGCGACGCCGACCTCGCCCGGATCGAACGCAGCGGCGTCCAACCGCTGTCCACTGATGTCGGGCTGGGACTGTTCGACCGCGCCATCCGCACCGACGCCGCCCTCCTCGCTCCAGTCCGGCTTGCCACCGGCGCGTTGCGGGCCCGAGCGCGGGCCGGAACGCTTCCCGCCCTCCTGCGCGGCCTCGTGCGCACGACGATCCGGCGTACGGCTCCGGGTGGCTCACTCGCCCGACGCCTGGCCGACGTCGACGCCGCCGAGCGCGAGCGGATCACCCTGGACCTCGTCCGCGCGGAGGTCGCCGCGGTGCTGGGCCGTGGCTCGGCGGACGCGATCGCGCCGGACCGCGCCTTCCGGGACCTCGGCTTCGACTCCCTCTCGGCCGTCGAGCTGCGCAACCGGCTGACCGCGGCCAGCGACGTACGGCTGCCGTCCACGCTCGTCTTCGATCACCCCACCGCGGATGCCGTTGCCGAGTTCCTGCTGTCCCAGCTCGCGGGTGACGAACCGGCTCACCAGACGATCGCCACGACCCGACCTCCCGTCGACGAACCGCTGGCCATCGTGGGCATGGGCTGCCGCTACCCGGGTGGTGCCGACACCCCGGACGGGCTGTGGCGACTTGTCGCCGAGGGCCGTGACGCCACCACCGCGCTCCCGGACGACCGCGGCTGGAATCTGGAACGGCTCTACGACCCGGATCCGGACACCCCGGCACCGTCTACGCCCGGGGCGGCGGTTACCTGAGCGAGATCGGCGACTTCGACGCGGGCTTCTTCGGCATCAGCCCGCACGAGGCCCTGGCGATGGATCCCCAGCAACGGCTGCTCCTCGAGACCTCCTGGGAGGCGCTGGAGGACGCCGGCATCGACCCGACGTCGCTGCGTGGCACGGACACCGGCGTGTTCTGCGGTGCAAGTGCCTCGGAGTACGGCGGATCGCGGTCCACCGAGCTGGAGGGCTTCCGGCTGACCGGTACGACCACCAGCGTGGTGTCCGGCCGCATCGCGTACACGTTCGGGCTGGAAGGGCCGGCGGTGTCGCTGGACACCGCCTGCTCGTCGTCGCTCGTGGCGATGCACCTGGCCGCCCAGGCCCTGCGCAACGGAGACTGCTCGATGGCCCTGGTCGGCGGGGCGACACTCATCGCCGATCCGTTCTTCCTGGTGGAGTTCTCCCGGCAGCGGGGGCTGGCCCCGGACGGGCGCTGTAAGTCGTACGCCGCCGGTGCTGATGGGACTGGCTTCTCCGATGGTGTGGGGATGTTGGTGGTGGAGCGGTTGTCCGACGCTCGGCGTAATGGGCATCGGGTGTTGGCGGTGGTGCGGGGTAGTGCGGTCAATCAGGACGGTGCCTCCAACGGTTTGACGGCGCCGAATGGTCCGTCGCAGGAGCGGGTGATTCGGCAGGCGCTCGCTTCGGCGGGGTTGTCGGGTGCGGATGTTGATGTGGTGGAGGGGCACGGGACGGGGACACGGTTGGGTGATCCGATCGAGGCGCAGGCGTTGTTGGCGACCTATGGTCGGGATCGGTCGGTGCCGTTGTGGTTGGGTTCGATCAAGTCGAACATTGGGCACACGTCGGCGGCGGCGGGGTTGCCGGGGTCATCAAGATGGTTCAGGCGTTGCGGTACGGGGTGTTGCCGGCGACGTTGCATGTGGATGAGCCGTCCCCGCACGTGGACTGGTCGACGGGTCAGGTCAGTCTCCTGACCGAGGCGCGGGAGTGGCCGGACGCGGGCCGACCCCGTCGGGCGGGTGTGTCGTCGTTTGGGATCAGTGGCACGAACGCGCACGTGATCATCGAGGAAGCTCCGGCCGTTGCCGTGGAGGAGCGGGTTCCGGCGGCCCTACGTCCGGTGCCGGTGGTGGTCTCCGCGCGTTCTGAGGCCGCGCTGTCGGGCCAGATCGAGCGGCTGCGGTCGCAGGTCAGTAGTGACCTTGAGTTGCGGGATGTGGCCTCTCGCCGCGACCGGCCGGGCACAGATGGAGTTCCGGGCGGCGATCGTCGGCGGGGAGGTGCTGCGGGTCGGCCGGTGGCGGGTCGGGTCGCGGTGATGTTCACCGGTCAGGCGCGCAGCGCTCGGGGATGGTGCACAGCTTGCCGCCGTGTATCCGGTGTTCGCGGCGGCGTTGGATGAGGTGTGGGCGCAGTTCGGTCGCACGTTCGAGGACGAGTTGCATGACACGGCGAACGCGCAACCGGCGTTGTTCGCCATCGAGGTTGCCCTGTATCGGCTGGCGGAGTCGCTGGGCATCCGGCCGGACTTTCTGATCGGTCATTCGGTGGGGAGATCGCCGCAGCGCACGTGTCGGGGTGTTGTCGCTGGCGGACGCGTGCACGCTCGTCGAGGCGCGGGGCCGCTTGATGGGCGCGTTGCCGGCCGGCGGCGGCATGGTCGCGGTGCAGGCTGGCGAGGACGAGGTCGTCCCGACGTTGGTCGAGGGTTGTCGATCGCTGCGGTCAATGGCCCGCGTGCGGTGGTCGTCTCCGGTGACCTCGGGGCGATCGAGAGCTGGTTGCCGCAGTGGCAGCACCGCAAGACCACCCGTCTCGCGGTAAGTCACGCGTTCCACTCGCACCTGATGGAGCCGATGCTGGCCGAGTTCCGGCGGATCGTGGAGGGACTGCAGTTCCACCAGCCGCAGATCCCGATCGCGGCCGGTGACGTGACTGATCCGGAGTACTGGGTGCGGCACGTGCGGGACGCGGTCCGGTTCGCCGACGGGATCAAACTCCTGCACGGGCAGGGTGTGACCCGGTTCCTGGAGTTGGGTCCGGACGCGGTGCTGACCGCGATGGCCGCGCAAACCCTCGACGATGACGGCCTGGCTTTCATCCCGTCGTTGCGGGCGGGTCGCGACGAGCCGCAGACCTTCGCGGCGTTCCTCGGGCAGGTGCACCTCGCCGGGATCGACCTGGACTGGCAGGCGGTGCTGCCCGGCGCCCGGCAGGTCGCGCTGCCGACGTACGCGTTCCAGCACCAGCGGTACTGGCTCACCCGAGCAGTGCCAACGACCCGGAGGCCACCGGCTCGCGCCGATCGAGCACCCGCTGTTGGCCGGTGTCACACGCGTCGGTGACCGTGACGAGTGGATTTTCGCGGGCCGCATCTCCCGGGAGACCGCGCCCTGGCTGGCCGACCACGTGATTGCCGGTGTGGTGCTGGTGCCGGGTACCGCGCTGGTCGACCTGGCCGCGACCGCCGGCCGGCACGCCGGCACCCGGACCTGGCGGAGTTGACACTGGAAGCACCACTGGTGCTCCCGGACTCGGGAACTGTTCGGGTGCAGGTCACCGTCGGGGAACCAGACGACGATGGTCGACGTCCGGTTGGGGTCTGGTCCGGTCGGGACGAGTTGCGCTGCCACGCCCGTGGCCTGCTCACCACCCACCCGACCCCGCCGGCGGAGGTGCCGTGGCGGCCGGCCGACGCCGAACCGGTCGAGGTGCGCTACGACCACCTGGCCGACGCCGGATACGAGTACGGGCCCGCGTTCCAGGGCGTCCAGGCCGCCTGGCGCTCCGGCGAGCACACCTGGGCCGACGTCGTCCAACCCGCACAGGCCACCGGCACCGGCTTCACCCTGCACCCCGCCCTCTTCGACGCCGCACTCCACGCCGCATTCGGCCAGCCCGACGCGAGCGGCGTTCCGTTCAGTTGGACCGGCGTCCGCATCCACCGCACCGGCGCGACGAAGCTTCGCGTCCGCATCACCCGGCCGGGCCGTCGGCGCTGCGCGTCGAGATCAGCGACGAGCACGGACGGCCCGTCGCCACCGTCGACTCGCTCGCACTCCGCGTGATCGACCCGTCCCAGCTCCGCGCACACCCGGCCACCGGCGCCGATGCCCTCTTCACCGTCGCCTGGCAGGCGATACCGGTGCCGGTGGCCAATGGCGGCCCACCACCACGGGTGGACCACGGCGATCTCGACACGATCCGCCGCGCGATTGCCGACGGCGCCCCGGCGCCCGACGTCGTCGTCAGTCCGGCACCCGGGCCGCAGTCCGCCGCCGAGCAGACCCTCCTGCTGATCCAGCGCTGGCTGGCGGCCGACGAACTTGCCGGTGCCCGGCTCGTCGTGGTGACCCGGCGGGGACCAGCGTCGGCGACGAGGCACCCGACGTGGCGTACGCGCCGGTGTGGGGACTGGTGCGCAGCGCCCAGTCGGAGCATCCCGGCCGGTTCGTGCTGGTCGACGTCGACGGGGACGAGCCGGACTGGGCCGCGCTGGCCACCCTGGACGAGCCGCAGCTCGCGGTCCGCGACGGGAAGCTACTCGTGCCACAGCTGGAACGCGCGCCGGCACCGCCCGAAGGTGACGCCTGGCGGCTGGCGATCGAGCGTACGGGCTCCCTGGAGGACCTGCGGATCCTCCCGTCGGACGCGGACCGGCCGCTGGAACCCCACGAGGTACGGGTCAACGTCCGCGCCGCCGGCCTCAACTTCCGGGACGTGCTGATCGCGTTGGGGCAGTACCCCGGCAAGGCACCGCTGGGGAGCGAGGCCGCCGGTGTGGTCCTGAAACCGGTGCCGACGTCGTCGACCTCGTACCCGGCGACCGGGTGATGGGGATGATGGCCGAATCGTTCGGGCCGACGGCCGTGGTGGACCGGCGGATGCTGGTGCCGATGCCGGTCGGGTTCAGTTTCGTGCAGGCCGCGGCGATCCCGGTGGTCTACCTGACCGCCTACCGGGGTCTGGTGGACCTGGCCGGACTGCGGGCCGGGGAGCGGGTGTTGATTCATGCCGCGGCGGGTGGTGTGGGTATGGCGGCGGTGCAGATCGCCCACCATCTCGGGCACAGGTCTGTGCGACGGCGAGCCCGGCGAAGTGGGATGCGGTCCGGGCCCTGGCGTTGACGAGGTCGCCTCGTCCCGGGACCTGAGCTTCCGGGAGGCCTTCGGCCCGGTCGACGTGGTGTTGAACGCGCTCGCTGGTGAGTTTGTGGACGCGTCGTTGGATCTGTTGCCGGCGGGTGGCCGGTTCGTGGAGATGGGTAAGGCCGACATCCGCGACGCCGATGTCCGCCCGGGGTCACCTATCAGGCGTTCGACCTCTTCGATGCGGGTGCGGAGCGTATTCAGCAGATCCTGCGGGAGATCGTGACCCTGTTCGAGCGCGGTGTGCTGTCACATGCGCCGGTCCGGACGTGGGATGTTCGGGATGGTCGGGAGGCGTTCCGGTTCCTGCGAGAGGGCCGCAACACCGGCAAGGTTGTCCTCACGGTTCCGGCGCCGTTGGATCCGGATGGCACGGTGCTGATCACCGGTGGTACGGGTGGGTTGGGTGCGGTCTTCGCCAAACATCTGGCGGCCAACCACGGTGCCAGGCGGTTGTTGTTGGTCAGCCGTCGTGGTCAGGCCCCGGACGACCTGGTCGGCGAGTTGGCCGGGTTGGGCTGCGCGGTCGAGGTGGCCGCGTGTGACGTCGCGGACCGCGAACAACTCGCCGCGCTGCTCGACGGGCGTCGGCTAACCGCCGTGATCCACGCGGCCGGCGTGCTCGACGACGCCCCGGTGGAGAAGCTCACCGTCGAGCAGATGCGACGGGTCATGCGTCCCAAGGTGGACGCCGCGCTGCACCTGCACGACCTCACCGCAGGTCAGGACCTGGCGATGTTCGTGCTGTTCTCGTCCGTGGCCGGGCTGCTCGGCGGGCCGGGCCAGGGCAACTACGCCGCCGCCAACGCGGCTCTGGACGCCCTCGCCCAACGGCGGCGTGCCGAAGGGCTGCCCGGAACCTCACTGGCCTGGGGCTGTGGGCCGACACCGGCGGCATGGGCGGCCACCTCAGCGAAAGCGACCTGGCCCGCATCCGGCGCACCGGTGTGGAGCCGCTCTCCACCGAACTGGGCGTCGCCCTGTTCGACCGGGCCACCCGTACCGGGGCGGCGCTGCTCGCCCCGTACGCCTCAACCTGAGGACGGTGAAGGCGGAGGGCCTGCTGCGCGGCCTGGCGACCGCACCGGCCCGCCGCCCGGAGTCGACAGGCGACCTCGCCCAGCGCGTCTCGGCCGCCAGCCCGGCCGAGCGCGAGCAGTTGGTGCTACAGGTCGTCCAGGCTGAGGTGGCCGCAGTCCTCGGCGACACGCACGCCGGCGCCATCGACCCGGCCCGCACCTTCAAGGACCTCGGCTTCGACTCCTCGGCGCGATCGAGCTGCGCAACCGGCTCACCCGCGCCACCGGCATCCGGATGCCGTCCACGCTGGTCTTCGACCACCCCACGCTGGCCGCCGTGGCCGGTCTCCTACTCACCGAGCTTGGCGTACCGGCCGCACGGGAGCCGTCGCTCGACGACGACGTCAAGCGGTTGGAGAAGCGGCTCACCGGAGCCGACCGGGCGAGCGGCAGCGCGGCCGGACTGCTGCGCACCCTGCTCACCGCGATCAGCGCGGACCAGCAGCGGACCAGCGAACGCATCGTCGCGGCCACCACCGTCGACGAAATTCTGGACCTGATCGACGCCGACTCTGGCGATCTGTGACGACTCGGGGAGACGGTGCAATGAGCGGGGACGTCACCGACTCGCAGCAGGAGAAACTGGTCCGGTACCTCAAGAAGGTCGCCGCCGACCTCGCCGACACTCGCGCCCGGCTGCGCGAGATCGAGGACCAGGCCGGCGAGCCGATCGCCATCGTGGGCATGAGCTGCCGATACCCGGGTGGTGTCAGCTCACCCGACGACCTCTGGCGCATCGTCGCCGAGGAACGCACCGGCATCTCGCCGTTCCCCACCGACCGTGGCTGGGACCTGGAGAACCTGTACCACCCGGACCCGGATCACACCGGGACGGCGTACACCCGCAACGGTGGCTTCCTCGACCGCGCGGGCGAGTTCGACGCCGAGTTCTTCGGCATCAGCCCCGCGAGGCGCACGCGATCGACCCGCAACAGCGCCTGCTGCTCGAACTGGGTTGGGAGGCGTTCGAGGACGCCGGACTCGACCTGACCGCCCTGCACGGCTCCGACACTGGGGTGTTCTGCGGCGTGATCTACTCCGACTACGGCTACGTTGCCGGGCAGAGTGATCGCCGCTCCGAGATCGAGGGCTACCTCGGTATCGGCTCGGCCGGCAGCGTCGCCTCCGGGCGGGTCAGCTACACCTTCGGGTTCGAGGGCCCGGCGGTCAGCGTCGACACCGCCTGCTCGTCCTCGCTCGTCGCGGTCCACCTCGCCGCCCGCGCGTTACGCGGACAGGAATGCTCGCTGGCCCTGGCCGGCGGCGTCACGGTCCTCGCCCGGCCGAACATCTTCGTGGAGTTCAGCCGCCAGCGCGGCCTCTCGGCGGACGGGCTCTGCAAGTCGTACGCGGACGCCGCCGATGGCACCGGCTGGTCCGAGGGGCCGGTCTGCTGGTCCTCGAACGGCTCTCCGACGCCCGCCGCAACGGCCACCAGGTGCTCGGGCTCGTCCGGGCAGCGCGATCAATCAGGACGGCGCCAGCAACGGCCTCACCGCTCCGAACGGCCCGTCCCAGGAACGTGTCATCCGGCAGGCCCTCGCCAACGGTGGTCTCGTCCCGGCCGACGTGGACGTCGTCGAGGGACACGGCACCGGCACCCGGCTCGGGGACCCGATCGAGGCACGGGCGTTGCTGGCCACGTACGGGCGGGAACGCGAGCGCGGCCCGCTGCGGCTCGGCTCGATCAAATCCAACATCGGCCACTCCCAGGCCGCCGCCGGGGTGGCCGGCCTGATCAAGATGGTCCAGGCGATGCGGTACGGCATGATGCCCCGCACCCTGCACGTCGACGCCCCTCCTCGCACGTCACCTGGAACGACGACGCCGTCCGGGTGCTCACCGAGGCCGAGCCCTGGCCACCCGGTGACCACCCCGCCGCGCCGGCGTGTCGTCGTTCGGTGTCAGCGGTACCAACGCCCATGTCATCGTCGAGGAACCTCCGGCATCCGAGCCCGTCCCCGCCGACGGTCCCGCTCCGGCTGCCGTACCGGTGCTGATCTCGGGTCGCGGCGACACGGCGCTGCGCGACCAGGCGGCCCGACTGCGCGCCCACCTGATCGCCCACCCCGAGCTGAGCCCGCTCGACACCGGGTACGCCCTGGCGACCGGTCGCGCCCACCTGACCCGCCGGGCCGCCGTCGTCGCCGCCGACCGGCCGGAACTGCTGGACGGCCTGGCCGCTCTGGCCGCCGGGGAACCGGCCGGCACCGTCGTCGAGGGCACCGCCACCGGTGACCGGGTGGTGCTGGTCTTCCCGGGCAGGGCGCCCAGTGGGAACGGATGGCGGTCGGCCTGCTCGACTCCGCGCCGATCTTCGCCGCCGAGATCGAGGCGTGCGGCGCCGCCCTCCCGGTACGTGGACTGGCGGCTGGAGGACGTGTTGCGGGGCGGGCCGGCGCGCCATCGCTGGACCGCGTCGACGTGGTGCAGCCGGCACTGTTCGCGGTCATGGTGTCGCTGGCCCGGCTGTGGCAGTCGTACGGGATCCGTCCCGCCGCGGTGGTCGGCCACTCCCAGGGTGAGATCGCCGCCGCGTACGTCTCCGGGGCCTCACCCTCGACGACGCGGCGCGGGTGGTCGCACTGCGCAGCCGCCTGGTCCGCGACAGGCTGGCCGGCCAGGGCGGCATGGTCTCCGTGGCGCTCGCGGCGGAGCAGGCCGAGGCGCGCATCGAGAGGTACGCCGGGCGGGTGTCCGTGGCGGCGGTGAACAGCCCCACGGCGACGGTCCTGGCCGGTGCTCCGGACGCGCTGGACGACCTGGTCGCCGGCTGTGAGCGCGAGGGCATCCGGGCTCGACGGATCCCGGTCGACTACGCCTCGCACTCGGCATCGGTGCAGACCATCGAGGACGACCTGCGGCGTGACCTGGGACAGATCGCCCCGCGTGCCGGAGGGATCCCGTTCTACTCCACGACGACCGGCGGGTTCATCGACACCGCCCGGCTCGACGCCGACTACTGGTACCGCAACCTGCGGGCCGGGTCGGCTTCGGCCCGCCGTCCGCGCCCTCATCGACAACGGTGCCACGTGTTTCGTGGAGGTCTCTCCGCATCCGGTGCTGACCATGGCGGTGGAGGAGACGGCGGCGGACGCCGGGCGGCGGACCGGGTGTGCGTCGTCGGCTCGTTGCGTCGCGACGAGGGCGGGTCGGTCCGCTTCGGTCGGTCGCTGGCCGAGGCGCACGTTGCCGGGGCGCCGATCGACTGGGCCGCGTACTACGCGGGCACCGGGGCCCGGCGGTGCCGCTGCCGACGTACGCGTTCCAGCGGGAGCGCTACTGGCTGTTGCCGGGGCCGCTGCCGGTGACCTGGCGGCGGCTGGCTCAGCCGGATCGCCCACCCGGTGCTGACCGGCGTCGTGCGGCTCGGCGACCGGGACGAGTGGCTGTTCACCGGCCGGATCTCGCCGGACGCCCAGACGTGGGCGCCCGACCACGCGGTGTTCGGCGTCGTCACGGTGCCCGGTGCGGCGTTCGTCGAGCTGGCGCTCACCGCGGGGAGCGGGTCGGCTGCCCGGTGGTGGACGACCTCGTCCTGGAGGCCCCACTCGTCCTGGCCGGCGACGCCGCCCGATGGATCCAGATCACCGTCGGCGGGGCCGGTGAGGCCGGTCGCCGCGAGGTCGCCGTCTACTCCGTCACCGGCGAGGACGACGGTGTGACGTGCCACGCCGGGGCCGGCTGGTCGCCAGCGCCGAGCCCGCCGAGCCCTTTCCGGCCGCCTGGCCGCCGCCCGGCGCCGAGCCGGTTCCGGTCGCCACCCTCTACCACCGTCTTTCCGACCTGGGTTACGACTACGGCCCGCTCTTCCAGGGCGTCCGTGCCGCCTGGCAGGACGCTGACCACACCTGGACCGAGGTCGCCCTCGACGACGACCAGGACGGGTACGCCGTGCACCCGCGCTGTTCGACGCACTGCTGCACGGTGGCCTGCTCGGCAGGGCCGAGGGCGCCCGGTCGAGCTTCCGTTCACCTTTTCCGGGTGAGCCTCGGTCGGGGCGGTGGCTCGCCGGTCCGGGTCAGGATGGGTCCGGCCGGCGGATCCGCGGTGCGGGTGGACGCCGTCGACGGCTCCGGCGAGCCGGTGGTGTCGATCGCCGCGTTGACGTCCCGCCCGGCCGACCGCGCCCGGCTGGAGGCGGCACTGGGCGTCGCCGCCGGTGGCGACCCGTTGTACGAGGTGCGCTGGCTGCCCGCGGGCCCCGTCGGCACGTCCCCGCCGACGCGGAGGTGCTGCGCGTACCGACCGGCGCGGACGTTCACGCCACGCTGGGCGAGGTGCTCGCGGCGGTGCAGCGCGCCGTCGCGGACGACCGGCCGCTGACCGTGGTCACCAGTGGTGTCCGGGACGGCGACGAACTCGCCTGCGCGGTGTGGGGCTGGTGCGCTCCGCGCAGGCCGAGCACTCCGACCGCTTCGTGCTGGTCGACGCGGACGGCGACGACGAGGTGGCCCGCGCGGTGGAGTCCGGGCTCACGCAGAGCGCGGTGTCCGACGGCGAGCTGCTGACACCCCGGCTCGTGCCGAGCGACGCGCACGGAGAACGCTGGGCCACCGCCGGGACCGTGCTGATCACCGGGGCATCGGGCGGGCTGGGTGGTCTGCTCGCCCGGCACCTGGTCAGCGCGTACGGGTGCGCAAGCTGCTGTTGCTCAGCCGCAGCGGCGAGGCGGACGTGGGCGAGGTGGACGCCGAGGTGATCCGCGTCGCGTGCGATGTCAGCGACCGCGCCGCGCTGGCGGCGGTGCTCGCCGAGCATCCGGTGTCGGCAGTTTTCCACGCCGCAGGCGTACTGGACGACGGCGTGGTCACCGCGCTCACCGCCGACCGCCTGGACGCGGTGCTCCGGCCCAAGGTGGACGGGGCCCGCTGGCTGGACGAACTGACCCGCGAGCACGACCTCGACGCCTTCGTGCTGTTCTCGTCCGCGGCCGGGCTGATGGGCTCCCCGGGCAGGCGTCTACGCGGCGGCGAACGGATACCTGGACGGCCTGGCCCGCGTACGCCGGGCACGGGAACTGCCGGGCACCTCCCTGGCCTGGGGTCTGTGGGCCGCGGCCAGCGGGATGACCGCACACCTGAGCACCACCGACCTGGCCCGGCTGTCCCGCATGGGCATGGCACCCATGTCCCCGAGCAGGGTCTCGCGCTGCTGGACGCGGCACTGGCAGCGAACCTGCCGGTGGCGGTGCCAGCTCGCCTCGACGTGCCGGCGCTGCGAGCCCTCTCCGCACGGGCCGCCCTACCGCCGCTGTTCGCCGGGCTGGTCCGAACCCGGCGACCCGTACGGCCTCCGCCGGCGACGGTGGTTCGGCCTGGCGGCGGCGGATGGCCTCCTCGACGAGCCGCGGCGCGAGGCCGCGGTGCGCAACCTGGTCACCGAGCAGGCGGCTCTGGTGCTCGGGCACGTCGGGTCCGGCACTGTCGACGCCCGACGCCCGTTCAAGGAGCTGGGCTTCGACTCGCTGACCGGTCTGGAGCTGCGGCAGCGTCTGCAACAGGCCACCGGTCTGCGGCTGCCCGGCACGCTGATCTTCGACTATCCGGCCCCGGACGCGGTGGCCGATCACCTACGGACGCTGGTCCTGGTACGCCGGCCGCCGCCACCGGAGTGACCGCCCGGCGGCCCCGCCGACGACGACCCGATCGTGGTGGTCGGCATGGCGTGCCGGCTGCCCGGCGGGGTGGAGTCGCCGGACGACCTGTGGCGGATGCTGCGCGACGGCGTCGACGCCACCTCCGAGTTCCCGGCCGACCGGGGCTGGGATCTCGCCGCGTTGTACGACCCGGACCCTGACCACATCGGCACCAGCTACGCCCGCCGGGGCGGCTTCCTGGGCGGTGCCGGCGACTTCGACGCCGGATTCTTCGGCATCAGCCCTCGCGAGGCCACGGCGATGCACCCGCAGCAACGCCTCGTCCTGGAGGCGTCCTGGCATGCCGTCGAGAACGCCGGCATCGACCCGGCCCGACTGCGCGGCGAGCGGGTCGGCGTGTTCGTCGGGCGATGGCGCTGGACTACGGCCCGCCGATGCACGAGCCGATGGCCGACCTGGAGGGCTTCCGGATCACCGGGAGCGCGGGAGCGTCGCCTCCGGACGTGTCGCGTACGTCCTGGGCTGGAAGGCCCGGCCCTGACCGTCGACACCGCCTGCTCCTCCTCGCTGGTCGCGCTGCACCTGGCCGCGCAGGCGATCCGCAACGGCGAGTGCACCCTGGCGCTGGCCGGCGGCGCGACAGTGATGGGCACCCCGGCCACGTTCGTCGAGTTCTCCCGGCAGCGGGCGATGGCCCCGGACGGCCGGTGCAAGGCGTACTCCGAGGACGCCGACGGGGCCGGTTGGTCCGAGGGCGTCGGCATGCTGGTGGTGGAACGGCTCTCCGACGCCCGCCGCCAGGGTCACCCGGTGCTCGCCGTTGTCCGCGGCAGTGCGGTGAACCAGGACGGTGCGTCGAACGGGTTGACCGCGCCGAATGGTCCGTCGCAGCAGCGGGTGATCCGGCAGGCGTTGGCGTCGGCGGGGTTGACGGTGGCGGATGTGGATGTGGTGGAGGGGCACGGTACCGGTACGACGCTGGGTGATCCGATCGAGGCGCAGGCGTTGCTGGCCACGTACGGGCAGGATCGTCCGGAGGGGCGGCCGTTGTGGTTGGGCTCGCTGAAGTCGAACATCGGCCACACCCAGGCCGCCGCCGGGGTGGCCGGTGTGATCAAGATGATCCTGGCGGTGCGCCACGGTGAGCTGCCCCGCACCCTGCACGCCGGCACCCCGTCGCACCACGTCGACTGGGCGGCCGGCGCGGTCGCCCTGCTGGACGAGGCGCAGCCCTGGCCGGAGACCGGACGACCGCGTCGGGCCGCTGTGTCGTCCTTCGGCATCAGCGGCACCAACGCGCACGTCATCATCGAACAGGCGCCTCCCGTCGACGACCCGCTCCGGCACCCGACGAGGCGCTGCTGCCGTGGGTGCTGTCCGCCCGTACGCCGGGGTCTGCGGGACCAGGCGGCGCGGCTGCTCGCCGGGTCAGCGCGGACGACGCGCCCGTACCCGCGATGTCGCCCTCACCCTCGCGGCGGGCCGCCGGCGTTCGCCCACCGGGCGGTGGTCCTCGGCGCCGATCGCGACGAGCTGCGGGACGGGCTGGCGGCGCTGGCCTCGGGACGGGACTCGGACGCCGTCGTCACCGGCGTGGACCGCGCCGGCGGTGGCGCGGTGGCGTTCGTCTTCTCCGGGCAGGGGCGCAGCGACCCGGCATGGGACGGGACCTCCACGAGCGCAGCCCCGCCTTCGCCGCCGCCTTCGACGAGGTGTGCACGGCGCTGGACGCGCACCTGGTCGGGCATGCCGAGTATCCGCTGCGGGAGGTCGTCTCGCACCGGAGGGCACCGCGACGGCGGCCCTCCTGAGTCAGAGCCTGTACACCCAGGCCGCGTTGTTCGCGGTCGAGGTGGGACTGCTGAAGATGGTCGACGAGGCCGGGTGCGCCCCGACCACCTGATCGGACACTCCCTCGGCGAGATCACCGCCGCGTACGCCGCCGGGGTCTTCACGCTCCCGGACGCCTGTGCGGTGGTCGCCGCCCGTGGCCGGCTCATGCAGGCCCTCCCGGCCGGCGGTGCGATGGTGGCGATCTCCGCCACCGAGGACGAGGTTCGCGCGCACCTGGCGTCCGCCGGTCTGCCGGGCGTCGAGATCGCCGCCGTCAACGGCCCGCGTTCGGTGGTGGTCTCCGGGGACGAGCCCGCGGCGCTCGCGGTCGGCGAGCGGTTCCGGGCGGCCGGGCACCGGATCCGGCGGCTCGCCGTCTCGCACGCCTTCCACTCACCGCTCGTGGAGCCGATGCTCGCCGAGTTCGCCGCCGAGCTGGCGGGACTGTCGTTGCGCCCGCCGTCGATTCCGGTGATCTCCAACGTGACGGGTGCCCCGGCCGACCCGGACGACATTCGTACCGCCGCGTACTGGACCGAGCACGTGCGCCGGACGGTGCGCTTCGCCGACGGGTGCGGGCGCTGCGTGGCCTCGGTGTCACCACGTTCCTGGAGCTCGGCCCGGATGCCGTGCTCACCCCGATGATGCACGAGACCCTGGACGCCGACACCGACGTGCTCGTCACCGCCATCCTGACCCGTGGGCGGTCCGAGGCGCTCGCCGTGCCGCTCGCCCTGGCCCGGCTGCACGCGCACGGCGTACCGGTGCCGTGGGAACGCGGCCTGGCCGGTGCTCGCCGCGCGGAACTGCCCGGCTATCCGTTCCAGCGGCAGCGGTACTGGCTGGACGCCGTGGGGACCGCGACCAACCTGCGGGCCGCCGGACTGAGCGACGCCGGGCACCCGGTGCTCGGAGCGGCCGTCTCGCTGGGTGGCGAGGGCGGCGGCGCGGTCCTCACCGGACGGCTGATGCCCGGCACGCGGTCCTGGCTCTCCGACCACGTGGTGGGGACTCCACGCTGCTACCCGGCTCCGCGCTGCTCGACCTGGCCCTGCGCGCCGGAGCCGAGGTGGGCTGCCCGACGGTCGCCGAGCTGACCCTGGCCGCGCCGCTCGCGCTGACCGACGGTGAACCGGTGTACGTGCAGGTCGTCGTCGGGCCGGCGGACGAGACCGGCGGTCGCGCGGTGGACGTCTACTCGTCCTCGGCACCCGGCGGCGGGGACGCGGTCCGGCATGCCACCGGCACCTCACCCCGGAAGCCGCCAGCGATCCGGATGACCGGCTCGACACGTGGCCGCCGTCCGACGCGGAACCCCTACCGGTGACCGGGCTGTACGACGACCTCGCCGGCCGTGGCTACGGCTACGGCCCGGCGTTCCGTGGCCTCGAAGCGGCCTGGCGCTCCGGCGACGATCTCTACGCCGAGGTCGAGCTTCCCGTCGAGGCGGAGACCTTCGGCATCCACCCGGCCCTGCTCGACGCGGCGCTGCACGCGATGCACCTGCGGGCGGGTGAGCGGGAGGCCGAGGTCCTGGTGCCGTTCGCCTGGACCGGGGTGACAGTGGGCGTCGCGCGGGCCACCGCGGTGCGCGTACGGCTCAGCCCGGTGGGTGCGCACGCGTACTCCGTCAGCGCGGTGGATCCCGCCGGGCGGCTCGTGTTGCGCGCCGAGTCGCTGAGCGTCCGGCCGCTCTCGGCGTCACCCCGGCCGTCGCCGACGACGGCCTCCGGCTGCGCTGGCGGCCGGTCCCCGCCCGGATCAGCGCGCCAAACCGGACGCCGGACGTGGTCCACGTCGAACCCGGCGGGGACCTGCTCGCCACACTCACCGGCCTGCTGGCGCGGGTGCAGAGCTTCCTGGCCGACGCGGAGCCGACCGGCCGTCGACTGGCCGTGGTCACCCGCGGCACGTTGATGGAGGTGCCCGACCCGGTCAGCGCCGCGGTCTGGGGATGGTCCGGTCCGCCCAGACCGAGCACCCCGGTCGGCTGCTGCTGGCCGACCTGGACGAGCCGACCGACGCCGCGCTCGCGTTGGCCGTGGCCGCCGAGGAACCGCAGGTCGCGGTACGAGCCGGTGCCGCGTACGCCCCCGACTCACCCGCGCCGTCCCGGACCCGGCCACCGACACGCCGACCCGAGCGCTCGACCCGGACGGCACCGTCCTGGTCACCGGCGCCAGCGGCACCCTAGCCGCGCTGGTCATCCGGCGGTTGGTCGCCGATCACGGCGTTCGACACCTGCTGCTGCTCAGCCGCCGCCCGGCCGTCGTCGACGGGCTGCCGCCGGAGGTGCACGTCCGATCGCTGGCCTGCGACGTCGCCGATCGCGAGCAGCTGGCCGGGGCGCTGGCCCAGGTCCCCGTCGAACACCCGCTCACCGCGGTGATCCACACCGCCGGTGTGCTGGACGACGGCGTGGTCGAGGCACTCACCCGGGACGGCTGGCCGCCGTTCTCGGGCCCAAGGCGGACGCGGCACGCCACCTGGACGAGTTGACCGTCGATGCCGACCTGGCCGCGTTCGTGCTGTTCTCCTCGGCCGCCGGGCTGTTCGGCACGGCCGGGCAGGCGAACTACGCGGCGGCCAACGCGTACCTGGACGCCCTGGCCGCCCGACGGCACGCCGCCGGGCGGCCCGGGTTTCCGTCGCCTGGGGACTCTGGGCCGAGACCAGCGCGATGACGGCCGGGCTCGGCGACGCCGACCGACGCCGGATCAGCCGGCTGGGCCTGCGTCCGACCACCGCCGAGGAGGGCTGGCGGCGTTCGACCGGGCGCTGTCCACCGCGCATCCGGTGGTCGTTCCGCTGCGGCTCGACCGGGCCGCGCTACGGGCGCTGGTCACCACCCGCCGCTGCTCGTCGAGCTGGCCGGCGGAGCGGTGCACCAGGCCGCCCGGAGTCCGCGCCGGCCCAGTCGCTGGTCGGCCGGCTGGCGGGCCGATCCGAGGAGAGCAGCGTGTGCTGCTGCTCGACCTCGTCCGCACCGTCGCCGGGCAGGTGCTCGGGCACGCCGACGCGGGCGAGGTGGCACTCGGACTGCCCTTCCGCGACCTCGGGTTCGACTCGCTGACCGCTGTGGAGATGCGCAACCGGCTCGCCGAGCGGACCGGCGTCCGGCTCCCGGCGACCGCGATCTTCGACTACCCCGACCCGCAGTCGCTGGCCGGCCACCTGCACGAGCGGCTCGCCCGCCGCCCGCCGTGCCGGACTACCAGCAGGTGATGGGGAGCTGCACCGGCTGCGCGACAGCCTCGCCGCGATGGAGCTGTCCGCCGAGGAACGGGCCGGGTGGCCGCCACGCTGCGCGGGATGGCCGAGCCGCGCGGCTCGGACGGCGCCGCCGCTCCGGCCGTCACCGACCTCGCCACCGCCAGCACCTCCGAGGTCCTCGACTTCATCACCGACGGTCTCGGCATCTCGCTGCGCCGCGACGACGCACCCGCCACGTGACCCGGCCACCACGCGACCCGAGTGGAGAGAGCATGCCCACCGAAGCCGAACTCGTCGACTACCTCAAGCAGGTCGCCGGCGAGCTGCAGGTCACCGTGCCCGGCTGGAGGCACTGGAACAGCAGCGGGACGAGCCGATCGCCGTCGTGGGCATGAGCTGCCGGGCACCGGGCGTGGACACGCCGCAACGGCTGTGGGACGTGCTGACCGGGGGCGAAGACCTGATCGGCGAGTTCCCGCACGACCGCGGCTGGGACGTCGACGGCCTGTACGACCCGGAGCCCGGGCTGCCCGGACGCACGTACACCCGGTCCGGCGGGTTCCTGGCCGACGCCGGCGACTTCGACCCGTCGTTCTTCGGCATCTCGCCGCGCGAGGCGCCCACCATCGACCCGCAGCAGCGGCTCACGCTGGAGACCGCATGGGAGGCGCTGGAGAGCGCCGGCATCGACCCGCACACCCTCAAGGGCAGCCGGACCGGAGTGTTCACCGGTTCGCTGTACCACGACTACGGTGCCGGCGAGAACGTCGCCAGCCTCATCTCCGGGCGGGTGGCGTACGCCCTCGGCCTCGAGGGGCCGGCCATCTCGCTGGACACCGCCTGCTCGTCCTCGCTGGTCGCGCTGCACCTGGCGATCCGGTCGCTGCGCGCCGAGGAGTCCTCGCTCGCGCTGGTCGGCGGCGTGACCGTGATGGCCACCCGGGCACCTTCCTGGAGTTCTCCCGTCAACGCGGCCTGGCACCGGACGGGAGGTGCAGGCGTACGCGACCGCCGCCGACGGCACCGGCTGGAGCGAGGGCGCGGGCATGTTGGTGCTGGCCCGGCTCTCCGTCGCCCGCGAGCACGGCTACCCGGTGCTGGGGCTGGTCCGCAGCAGTGCGGTGAACCAGGACGGTGCGTCGAACGGGTTGACCGCGCCGAATGGTCCGTCGCAGCAGCGGGTGATCCGGCAGGCGTTGGCGTCGGCGGGGTTGACGGTGGCGGATGTGGATGTGGTGGAGGGGCACGGTACCGGTACGACGCTTGGTGATCCGATCGAGGCGCAGGCGTTGCTGGCCACGTACGGGCAGGGCCGTCCGGAGGGGCGGCCTCTGTGGTTGGGTTCCCTGAAGTCGAACATCGGGCACACCCAGGCCGCCGCCGGGGTTCTCGGTGTGATCAAGATGGTGCAGGCGTTGCGCCACGGTGAGCTGCCCCGGACCCTGCACGTCGACGAGCCGTCGCGGCACGTGGACTGGTCCGCCGGTCGGTGCGGCTGCTCACCGAGGCTCGCAAGTGGCCGCGGTCGGACCGCCCACGCCGGGCCGGAATCTCCTCGTTCGGCTACAGCGGCACCAACGCTCACGTCATCGTGGAGGAGGCCCCACGTCGGACGTGGCCGTGCCGGACGGCGGCTCACCGACCGCGCCCGTTCCGTGGCTGCTTTCGGCCCGGACCGCCGAGGGCGTTCGCCGCCAGGCGGAGCGGCTGCGTGAGCGGCTGACCGCCGACCCGGGTCTCGACCCCGGGACGTGGCGTTCACGCTGGCCCGCCGCTCCCGATGGCAGCACCGCACGATGGTGGTCGGCCGGAGCACCGGCGAGCTGCTGGACCGGCTCGCCGAGGCCGTCGCGCCGGAGCGGGCCGTACCGGTGGACGGCGCGGTGTTCGTCTTTCCGGCCAGGGCTCGCAGTGGCTCGGCATGGGCCGCTCGCTGCTCGTGTCGTCGCCGGTGTTCGCCGACCGGATGCGCGAGTGCGCCGAGGCGTTCGCGCCACTCACCGACTGGTCACCGGTGGAGGTGATCTCCGGTACCGACGAGGGCTGGCTTCAGCGGGTCGACGTGGTGCAGCCGGTGCTGTTCGCGGTGATGGTGTCCCTGGCCGAGGTGTGGCGGTCGGCCGGGTACGCCCCGCGGCGGTCGTCGGCCACTCGCAGGGTGAGATCGCGGCGGCCTGTGTGGCCGGTGCCCTGTCGCTCGCCGACGCCGCCCGGGTGGTGAGTGCGCAGCCGCGCGGTGACCCGGCTGGCGGGGCGGGGCGCGATGGCGTCCGTGCTGGCCGGTGCGGACGAGGTGACCGGACGGCTGACCGGCGGGGTGGAACTGGCCGCCGTCAACGCCCCTGACCAGGTGGTCGTCCCGGCCCGGCCGCCGAGGTGGCCGGATTCGTCGACGCCTGCGCCCACGACGGGATCCAGGCACGTCTCATCGCGGTCGACTACGCGTCGCACTCGTCGCACGTGGACGACATCGGCGAGGAGGTGCTGACGGCGCTGGCCGGCATCGAGCCGCGCCCGGCTCGGGTGCCGCTGATCTCCACGGTGACCGGCGCCGAACTGGACACCACGGGAATGGACGCCGCCTACTGGCTGCGCAACCTGCGCCGGACGGTCCGGTTCGCGGACGCGGTGCGGAGTCTGCTGGACGGGGTCAGCGTCTCTTCGTGGAGGTCAGCCCGCACCCGGTGCTGACCGGCGCGGTGACGCAGACCGCCGAGGAGTACGACTCCCCGGTGACCGTCACCGGGACCCTGCGGCGCGGTGCGGACGAGCCGACCACGCTGTTGGGGAGCATCGGCACGGCGTACGGGGTCGGGGCACCGGTCGACGTCTCCGCCTGGACCAGCGGAGGCCGCCTGGTCGACCTGCCGACGTACCCGTTCGAGCGTGAGCGGTACTGGCTGCCGTCCGCGCCCGCGGTCGGTGACGTCCGTGCCGCCGGACTGGGCGCCGTGCGGCACCCGTTGCTCGGAGCGGCCATCCAGTTGGCCGGCACGGACGGGCTGGTCTGCACCGGCCGGGTCTCGCACCACCCATCCCTGGCTCGTCGACCATGTCGTGCTGGGCCGGGAACTGATGCCCGGTGCCGGGTTCGTGGAGCTCGCTCTGCGCGCCGGGGAGCAGGTCGGCTGTCCGCAGGTGCGTGAGCTGATCCTGCAGGAGCCGCTCGTCCTGCCCCGGACGGTGACGTGCGGCTCCAGGTGACGATCGGTCCACCCGGCGACGAGAGCCGCCGGATCGACGTGTACTCCCAGTCCGCCGACGCCCTGGCGGCACCATGCCACCGGACTGGTCGGCGAGGGTGACGAGCCGCCGCAGCCGGTCGGCGACGCGCCCTGGCCGCCGGAGGGCGCGCGGCTCGTCGACATCGCCGCGCACTACCCCGGCATGGCCGACGCCGGGATCGAGTACGGGCCCGCCTTCCAGGGCCTCACCGAGGTGTGGCGGGTCGGCGACGAGCTGACGGCCCGGGTCAGTCTCCCCACCGACCAGGCGGCCCGGTACGGGCTGCACCCGGCGCTGCTGGACGCCGCGTTCCAGGCGGCCGCCGCCGGAGCCGCCGAGCGGCGCGCGCTGCTGCCGTTCTCGTTCGGCGCCGTCTCGCTGTGGCGGCCGGGCATGACCGACCTGCGCGTCCGGATCACCGCCGACGGCGACCTGCGCGATCTTCACCTCAGCGACGCGGCGGGAAACCCGGTCGGACGGGTCACCTCGTTGCTGGCCCGGCCACCGGCCGCCGGCAACTCGGCCCTGCTGTCGGTGCTCTGGTCGGCGTACGAGGGCACGAGCGCCGGATCGACTGTCGAGCCGACCGTGCTGTCCATGCTGGACATCGAGGCCGGTGACGACCCGGTGGCCGGAACCCGGCTGCTGCTCGGTGGGCTGCTGCACGACCTGCGGCGGTGGCTCGCCGACCCGGTGCCGGGCGGCTCGTCGTCCTGACCCGCGATGCCGTGCTGACCGGTGCCGGGCCGGAGCGGCCCGACCCCGCCCAGGCCGCCGTGGGGCCTGGTCCGGGCCACCGCCGCCGAGAACCCCGATCGCATCACAGTGCTCGACGTGACCGGGGCCGACGGCGCGCGGGACGCCACCGACGAGCTTGTCGCCGAGGCGGTGCGGGCCGGCCTGCCCGAGGCGGCGATCCGGGACGGCCGCCTGTTCACACCCGCGTTGCGGCGGCACCCGGTGGAGCCGGCGGCGGCGCGGCGGCCGAGCTGGGTGCCGGCACGGTCCTGATCACCGGCGGGACCGGTGGCCTGGCGCGCTGCTCGCCCGGCATCTCGCCGAGGCGGGCGTCAAGCACCTGCTGCTGCTGTCTCGCCGTGGGCCGGCGGCCGACGGCGCGGATCTGCTCCGAGACGACCTGGAGGCGCTGGGCGCCGAGGTCAGCATCGTCGCATGTGACGCCGCCGACCGGGATCAACTGGCCTCGGTTCTGGACACCGTGCCCGCCGAGTACCCGTTGACCGGTGTCGTGCACGCGGCCGGCGTGCTCAGCGACGCCGTGGTGACCGCCATCGACGCCGGCCAACTGGAGACCGTGCTGCGGCCGAAGGTCGACGCCGGCTGGAACCTGCACGAGCTCACCGCCGGTGCGAAGCTGGACGCCTTCGTGGTGTTCTCCTCGGTCGCCGGTGTCCTGGGCGGGCCGGGCCAGGGCGTACGCCGCGGCGAACGCGTTCCTCGACGCACTGATGCAGCAGCGCCGCGCCTCCGGGCTGCCCGGTACCTCGCTGGCCTGGGGCCTGTGGGCCGAGGCCACCGGCATGACCGCACACCTGACCGGCGACGACCTGCGGCGCATCGGCAGCGGCGGGATCGCCGCGTTGCCCGCGGAGACCGGTCTCGCGCTCTTCGACGCGGCGCTCACCCACGCCCGAAGCGATCCGAGCTCGCCGTCCGGCGCGGTGCTGCTGCCGCTGGAGCTGGATCTGGCCACCCTGCGGACCACCGATCCGGGACTGCTGCCGCACCTGCTGACCACGCTGCTGCCACGCCGGACCGGCGGCGGCGACCGGGTCGGCGCGGTCGACCTGACCGACCGCGGCGCCGTGGTGTCCCGGATCCGGGACCGCTTCGCCGGGTGCTGGGCCTCGTCGCCGACCGGCTCGACACCGGGCACCGCTGGTCGGCCAGGGCCTCGACTCGGCGATGGCGATGCAGGCCCGCAGCCTGATCCAGGCCGACTTCGCCCGCACCCTGCCGGTCGCCATGATGTTCAACGGCGCCACAGTGGACAGCATCGCCGACCACCTGACCGGCGCCGCCGCGACGGGCACCGGCCCGATGCCGGGCACCACGGCACCGGTCGAGGGCACGATCGAGCGGCCGGCGACCCGCGACGTGGTCCGGCTGATCCGCACCGAGCAGCGCGGCGTGCCGTCCGTCGCGCATCACATCGGGCTCGCCGTACGCCTCGGCGCCGACACCGACGAGCAGCGGCTCACCGAGGTCTTCGCCGGCCTGGCGGGTGCCCACGCCGCCCTGCGGACCGGAATCGTCCCCGACGACGACGGCGGCTTCCTGCTCCGGGTGCCGGCGGAGACCGGCGCGGGCTGGTCCGCTGGTCCCGGGTACCGGCGGGAACCGATCCCGGGCAACGGCTGGAGGCGCTGCTCGAACCGCCGTTCGACCTGGCCGCACCCCGCTCTGGCGGTTCGAGATGCTGCACTATCCCGACGGTGACCAGGTGTTCCTGATCGGCGCCCACCACGCCGTCGCCGACCTGGCGTCCCTCATGCTGATCGGCGTGGCAGCCGGCGCTGTGCTGAACGGGGCGCCGACGCCGCCGGCCACCAACGACGACATCGAGCTGCTGCTCCGGTCCCAGGCGGCGCTGCCCGGGAGCCCACCCGCTGCGGCGGGCACAGTTCGCCGGGGCTCGGCGGCTCGACCTGGAGCTGGCCCGGCCCCGGCCGGCGCACCGCTCGTACCGGTCCGGCACCCACTACGCCGCACTGCACCCGGGGCTGGCCGACCGGGTCGCGGAGCAGGCCACCCGTCTGGACGTCACCCCGGCGGCGTTCTGGCTCGGCGCGCTCACCGTGCACCTGGCCCGGCTGCGCGACCGGGACCGCTTCGTGCTGGCCGTGCCGATCGACACCCGGCTGCACGTGGACGCGGCGCGGGCCATCGGGTTCTTCGGGTGCCCATCCCGTACCCGGCCGAGGTGCCGCCCGGCCTGCCGGCCGCGGACCTGTTGCGGCAGACCGAGGACCGCCTCAGCCGGGTCCGGGACCAGGGCGTCACCTTCCTCGACGCCATGCCGGCCCTGATCGAGGAGGGCCTGCACCGGCCCGAGGCCCCGCTCGTCGAGGTCTACTTCAACTACATGCCGCCGCAGGCGCTGGCCGGCACCGGGTTGGAGATCCTGCCGGTCGGCACCGGCCACTTCGACCTGGACCTGATGGTGACGGTGCTGCCGGGGCTGGACCGGCTGGGGCTGGAGTACAACGCCGACATCCTCGACGACGAGTCCTGCGCCCGGTTCGTCGCCGGCTACCTCGAGGTGGTCGCCGAGATCGCCGGTGATCCACGGACGCCAGTCACCTCGCCGGCCCCGAAGGTCGCCGTCGCGGCGACCTTCGCTCTCGGCAACCTGCCCGCGATGCTCGGGCTGGCCCTGACCGACGGCGACCGGTACGAGGTCACCGATGCCCCGTACCACCAGGTGCTGGCGAGCCTGCACGACCCGGCCGGCGTGTTCACCGCCGTTGGAACGGTGGCCGGCCTGGTGCTGCTGCGCTCCGGTGACCTGACCCGCTTCCAGCCGGAGGCCGACGACCTGCCGGCCCAGCTCGCCGAGGAGTACCCGGCCGCGCTGACCGCGCTCGCCGACCGGGCGCGGGTACCGCTGATCGTGGGCTTCCTGCCGGAGCGTACGGATGGGAACTGGGCACGGCAGGTGGCGTCACGTCTCGACGGGTGCCCGGCGTCGGCCTCCTGCCGGCGGATTTCTGGGCCGAGGGGTTCGCCCCGGACGAGATCTTCGACGAGCACACCGACGCCATGGCGCACCTGCCCTTCCGGGAGGAGTTCCAGGCCGCCGTGGCGCTCGCCGCCGCCGACGTGATCGCGCAAGTTCGCCGGCGCCCGCCCAAGGTGATCGTGGTGGACGGCGACGAGACGCTCTGGGGTGGCATCGCCGGCGAGGTGGGGCCGGAGAACGTCGACCTTGGCGGCCCCGGGAACTGCTCGCCCGGAGGCTGTCGCAGTGGAGGGCGGCCGGGTGCTGCTGGCTCTGGTGTCGAACAACGACGAGGAGACCGTGCACGCCGTCCTGGATCGTGCCGACTGCCCGCTGAGCCGGGACGACTTCACTGTCATCTCCGCCGGGTGGGAGCCGAAACACGTCCGGATCGCGGCCATCGCCGACCGGCTGTCGCTGGGCCTGGACAGCTTCCTGTTCCTCGACGACAACCCGGTGGAGATCGCCGGTATCCGCGCCGCGCTGCCCGAGGTGCTCTGCCTGACCTGTCCGCCGGCCGCCGAGCTGGTCGGCTTCCTGCGCCGGGTCTGGCCGATCGTGCCCCGTCCGGCCACCGCCGAGGATGCCGGCCGCGCCGAGTTCTACCGGCAGGAGCAGGCTCGCACCGAGATGCTCGGGCAGGCCGGCTTCGCCGAGTTCATCGAGCGGCTCGACCTGCGGCTCGACGTGGAGCCGGTGACCGACCGCACCGCCGAGCGCACCATCCAGCTGAGCCGTCGGACCAACCAGTTCAACCTCCGCCCGGTGCAGCTGGACGCCCCGAGCCTCGATCGCCTGCGGCGGGACGGCGAGGTGTGGACCGCCGCCGCCCGCGACCGGTTCGGGGACTACGGCCAGATCGGCGTCATCGCGGTACGCGTCGACGACGGGGTCCTGGACGTGGTGGCCTGGATGCTCAGCTGCCGCGTGCTCGGCCGGGGCGTGGAGGACCGACTACTCGGCTGGCTGGCGGACCGGGCGGCGGCGCTGGGCTGCACCGCCGTCCGGCTCACCGCGGAGAACACCCGCGCAACATCCCGGCCCGACGGCTGGTCGCCCGTCTGGGCGGCGGTGACGTCGCCGCCGACCGTCTGGTCGTCACCGCGGGTCTCGACCAACTCCGGACTTCCGGTCCTGGGATCCCGAACCGAAGTCGCCATTGAGGCGGGCAATGTCGTCTGAACCCGAGACCGATACCAGCCACAGCGGCGTGGTCGACCGCCGGGCCGAGAGTGAGCTGATCGAGGGGAGTGGCCGGTCCCGGGCGGCGGCGGCGGACCTCCTCGCCCGGCTGCGCGGCCCGGACGCCACGGCGACGCCGGCGCAGGCCGGCACCCGCGCAGCGTCGAGCAGGTGGCCTCGGCGATCGTCGCCTCCGCCGCCCGCTTCCTGCACGGCGGGCAGGCCGATGCCGACACCGACCTGTTCGAGGCCGGTCTGTCCTCGACGGACGCCGTCGAGCTCGTCGCCGACCTGGCCCGCCGGGCGGGCGTACGCCTCAGCCTGGACGACGTGTTCGCCGACGCGCGCCCGGTCAAGCTGGCCCGCCGTTGGGTCGAGGCGGCCGGTCTTCCGGTGGCGGAGACCTCGACCGGCACCGACCCGGGATCGGCCCCGCCGCGCCTCTGGTTCCCGCTCCTCCGGTCCTCGCGCCTCCGGTCACCGCGCCCGACGAGGACATCGAGATGATTCTCGAGGACCTGGCGCTGGCCGACCGGCTGCCCTGGTGCGAAGCGCCGCCGCCCGAGCCGCCGCGGCGGATCCTGCTCACCGGCGCGAACGGCTTCCTCGGCACCCACCTGTTGCTGGACCTGCTCCGTCGCAGTGACGCGCACGTGGTGTGCCTGGTCCGCGCGGCCGACGACGAGGCCGCCCGGCAACGGCTCGCCGAGGGTCTGCGCAAGTTCTCGCTGCCCTGGTCGGCGGAGGTGCGAAGGCGTGTCACGGTGGTCGCCGGTGACATTCGCGAGTTTCGGCTGGGGTGGACCGAGCAGCGCTGGGCCGAGATGGCCGGCGAGGTGGACGCGATCGTCAACGTCGCCGCCGCGGTGGACTTCCTGCGTGGCTACCCGTCGTTGCGTCGCAGCAACGTGATCGGTCCGCTGCGGCTCGCGGAGCTGGCCATGACCGGCCGCCCGAAGCCACTGCACCATGTCTCCTCGGTGGCGGTCTTCAACGAGGTCGGGTCGCCTCGATGGGCGAGGACGACCCGGTCGCGCACATCACCCGGCTGGTCGCCGGATACGACAAGTCAAGTGGGCGGCCGAGGCCGCGCTGCGCAGGGCCCGCGAACACGGTCTCGTCGTGACGTTCCTGCGCCCCGGCGCGATCAACGGGCACACCGAGACCGGCGCCTACAACGCGCAGGACCTGAGCACCGGTTTCCTCGTCGCGTCCTCCCGGTACCGGCTGCTCCGGCGTTCAAGGCGATGAACACCTCGCCTGTCGACTGGGTCAGTCGGATCGCCGCCGCCATCGTCTGCGACCCCGACGCCTGGGGCGCAACTACCTCACCGGCCGCGCCGACACGCTGCCCGAGATGGTCAAGGACATGAAGCTGGCCGGGATGAACGTCCGGGTCCTGGGTTGGGAGCAGTGGCGCGACGAGGTCCTCGCCCGGCAGGAGGCCGACCCGTTGCCGGAGCTGGAGTTCATGGCCCGGTTGCTGCGCAACCCGGCGGCGCTGAAGCTGTGCGAGGGGATCATGCTCGGCCCCGCCTCCGGGCCGACCGCACCGAGGCGTTCATCGCCAGGAACAACCTGCCGATGCCGGCCCGGTACGACGCCGCCGCACAGCTCAGGACGTTCGAGCGGATGGCCGACGACGGCCGGATCAAGCTGCCCAACCGCCACGACCAGCCGTACCTGTGGTTCAGCGAGCGGGCGGCCGGCCTGGTCGGCGCACCTGGCGAGGAGGTGGCCACCACCGGCTGCACGATGGCGCTCACCCTGTCGGTCGCCAGCATGTACCAGGTGGTCCGCCAGCGCCGGATCGACGTGGCCGGCACGGTGGCCTGCCCGCGGCTGCACGCGAAACCGCTCACGGTGACCGACGGCGAGATCGAGGTGCGTCCGGACGAGGGGTGCCGCACCAGCACGGCACCGACCATCCGCTGCTGCACTACCGGCTCACCCTGGTCGACGCCGACGGCGGTGAGTGGTGGCTGGACGGATGGAAGACCGCCCGGCTGCGGCGCGACCTGTGGCGGCAGACCCGGGCCGTCCAGATCAGCATCGGCCGGGCCGGTGAACCGGCCATGGTCACGGGGAGGTGCAGGTACCGAGCGCGGCGTACCTGAAGGACCAGGTCGACGGGCTCAGCGCGAACCCGCGGCTCTCGGCCAGGCACAGCGACTGGCCAAGATCACTTGGCTGGCCTGGTTCTACCGCGAGATCGCCAAGGGTCTGGCGGAGCCGGCGCTGCGAGCCGGCGCCGACCTGCTCGACCTGCGCCGCGACGCCATCGACCGGGACCGGGACAACCTGCAACGCAGGGTCAGCAAACTGAGCAAGGACAGGAGGCAGTTGTCATGAGGCCCAGGCCGCTCAACGCCCGACTCACCGGTGGCACGGTCCAGGACATCCCGTTCACCACGTCCGACGGCACCCGGCTGAGCCTGTGCCGCATCTCGCCGCGCGACGACGGTGACCGGCCGGTGGTGCTCCTGCTGCACGGGCTCACCGCGTCGGCCGACATGTTCGTGCTGCCCGAGATCCGCAACCTGGTGGAGGTGCTGCTCGACGCCGGGTACGAGCCGTGGCTGCTGGACTGGCGCGGCAGCTGTCGCCTGCCGTACAACGAGGGCCGGGAGCGCTACACGTTGGACGACGTCGCGCTCTACGACATCCCGGAGGCGGTGGCGCTGGTCCGTGAGCGGATCGACGGCCGGCCGTTGTCCGTGGTGGCACACTGCATCGGCGCCATGTCGCTCTCCATGAGCATGGCGGCGGACCTGGTGCCCGGGCTGACCGCGGTGGTGGCTCAGGGGTCTTCATGACACCGCGGCTCTCCTGGCGGACCCGTACGCGCATGCACTTCGCCGCGGAGTTCCTGCGCTCGCGGTTCGTGAACTTCCCGACCGACTTCAAGAAGGTCGGGATGTGGTCACGCTATTCGCTGGTCTACGCGGCGGCGGCGCGCGGCGCCGAGTGCACCGACCCGACCTGTCACGTGCTGCAGAACAACGCGTGGGGCTGGGTGCGTCGCTGTTCGAGCACCACCAGCTCGACGAGGTCACGCACGACCGGCTCGCCGGGCTGTTCGGCACCGTCCCACTGTGGATCCTGCCGCACCTGCGCCGCATCGAGCTGGCCCACACGGTCGTCAAGTTCAACCAGGACGACGGCCGGTACGACCGGCTGCCGGAGAACGCGCTCGACGAAGCCGGTCGAATCGACGCGCCGCTGCTGCTGCTCGCTGGCAGTCGCAACGGCTTCTGGTTGGACTCCAACAAGCTGTGCCACCAGGTCCTGAATACCCGCTATCCCGAGCTGGACGTGCGCTACGCCGAGGTGCCCGGGTACGGCCACGTCGATCCGATCATCGGCCGCAGCGCCGCCCTGGACGTGTTCGGCCACATCGTCGACTTCCTGGACGAGTGCCATGTGAAGGTCTGACCAGCGGCATCCACGGGTACGGTTTCGGTGCTCGACACGTAGGGGCATCGGCGGCACGTCGCCGGAGACGGAGCGCTCGGCCCGGCGACGAGGAACCGTGGGAGGAACGAGGTGGCGCAGCAGAGAGCACTTGTGGTTCGGGGCGGGTGGGAGGGCATCAGCCGGTCGAGGCGACCGAGTTGTTCCTCCCTTCCTCGAACGCAGCGGCTATGCCGTACGGGTCGAGGGTCGGCGGAGATCTACGCCGACGCCGCCGAGATGGCCGCGACAGACCTCGTCGTGCAGTGCATGACGATGTCGCAGATCACCTCGGACCAGGCGGCGGGTCTCAGCGCGGCGGTCGTCGCCGGTACGGGGTTCACCGGTTGGCACGGCGGCATCGTGGACTCGTTCCGCGCGTCATCGGAGTACCTGCACCTGGTGGGCGGCCAGTTCGCAACCCATCCGGGCAAGGAGCCGTGCGAGCGACACGGCGGTCCGGAGGACAACTTCCTCCGCACACGGTGCACATCACCGACCTCGGCCGGGAGCATCCGATCACCGCGGGCATCGAGGACTTCGACCTGGTCACCGAGCAGTACTGGGTGCTGCACGACGACCTGATCGACGTCCTGGCCGTCACCACCACCCGACGCAGGCGTGGCATACGTGGCACCGGCCGGTCACCTCGCCGGCGATCTGGACCCGCCGCTGGGGTGCCGGGCGCATCGTCGTGACGACTCCGGCCACAGCCTCGACGTGCTGGAGCACGCGGACGTGCGTACCGTCATCGAGAGGGGATGGTGTGGGCGACCCGCACCGCGTCGGCGTCGTAGGTCTCGGGTCATCTCCGCCGCCTACCTGGACACGCTCGCGAACCACCCGGCGGTGAGCATCGTCGCGCTGGCCGACCTCGACGCCTCCCGGTCGGCCGCGGTCGCCGCCGGGCTTCCGGCGCCGAGGCGATGAGCGTCGAGCGTCTGCTCGCCAGCCCGGACGTACAGACGGTGCTCAACCTCACGATCCCCGCCGCGCACGCCGACATCTCACTCGCGGCGATCGACGCGGGCAAGAACGTCCATGTCGAGAAGCCGCTCGCCGTGACGTTCCCGGACGGCCGCACGATCGTCGAACGGCCGCGTCGGCCGGCGTCCGGTGGGTGCGCGCCGGACACGGTCCTGGGCACGGGTACGCAGACCGCGCGGGCGGCCGTCGACGGTGGGCTGATCGGACGTCCGATCTCCGCGTCGGCCGTCATGGTGACGCCGGGACACGAGCGCTGGCATCCCACCCCGACTTCTACTACGCGCCGGGCGGGGCCGCTGCTGGACATGGGGCCGTACTACGTCTCGGCGCTCGTCCACCTGCTCGGGCCGGTCCGCGCGGTGACCGGAGTCGCCAGTCGGTTGCGTGCCGAACGTGTCATCGGCTCGGGCCCGCGCGTCGGCGAGCGGATCCCGGTGGAGGTGGACACCCACGTGACCGGCGTCCTCGAGCACAGCAACGGCGCTCTTCCACCATCACCACGAGCTTCGACGGCGTGGCCACGACGGCCGCGCCGATCGAGGTACGGGGAGACCGGCACGCTCGCCGTACCCGATCCGAACTACTTCGACGGTGAGGTCCGCCTCTTCGCTCTCGGCGCCGAGAAGTGGCGCGTTCTCGAACCACGGGCCGGTTACGCGGAGGGTTCCGAGGCGTCGGTCTGATCGACCTCGTCCGGGCCGACGATCAGCGTCCGCCGCGCGCCGGTGGTGACCTCGCGCTGCACGTACTCGAAACGATGACCGCCCTGCTCCGGTCGGCGGCCGAGGGTCAGCGGATCGAGCTGACGACAATGGTGCAGCGGCCCGAACCGGTTCCGCTCACTCCGGCCGACGACTGGAGGACGTCCGCTCCTGACCGAGTCCGGAGACACCGCGCCGCGCTGACCCCGCTCGGGCAGGGCGGATACCGTTCGAGGGAGATCGCCTTGGCGGATCATCGCGGCAGCGTCGCCCGTTGTCGGGAGCCGATCCACGCGCGCCCGTGCCAGCCTGACTTCCACGAACTTCGATGTCCCGGGCCCGGCTCGACGAGGAGTCGCTGTGCACCGTGGATGGCAACGTGAGGAGGCTCCATGCGCGGACGCAGATGGGCGACCCTGGCAGCGGCGGTGACGCTCGCACTGGGCGGGCTGGTCGGGCTCGGCGCGACCCCGGCGGCGGCTGACCCGCCCGGCGGCACGCTGCGCAATGTCTACCCGACGGCCAGTTCTGCAACAGCTACGGCAGCGAGGGTCCGGACCGGCCTGTGGAGCTGGTACTACTGCGAGTACCGCCAGTACGGCCCCACCAGCCCGGGCTTCTACTTCCTCTGGACCTTCACCTACTGACGCTCCTGTCTCGGGCGCTGCCGGTCTTCGGACCGGCAGCGCCTAGGTGTGGCAATGGTCGACGAGCGCCAGGTGATGAACTTCCGCGTCCAGGCCCAGCAGCTCGACCGGGCCGAGGGCACGCTCGGAGACACCGCAGTGCTCGACATCGGGGTCCAGGAGACCGGCCCGGAGGGCGGCGGGTGGGCGCTGGCCATCCGCGGGGTCGACGTGGCCGTGCTGTCCGCGGAGGATCTGATCCTGCTCTGGACGGTGCGCGGTGCTCCCCACCGTTACCGCCGTGCTGACGCGGGGCAGGTGGCGGCCGCGGTCGAGCCGTTCTCCGACGCCGACGCGGGCAAGCGCATCTACGATGCCGCCAGGCCGTTGAAGGCGGCTGGCATCGGCAACCTGGCGGCCCTCGACGAGGTGGCCGCCCAGCTGCGCACCATCGTCACGAAGCCGATGGTCAGGGGACGTCTCCGGCCGCCTGGCCGAGGTGGTGCCACAGCCCTACCTGCGGTTCTGCCGAGCCTGCGACGCTACCCACCTCTACGAGATGCCGTTCCGGTTGGCCGCCGTGCGGGCCGGGCTGGAGCTGCAACTCGACACGTCACCGCCGGTCCTGCGCACCGGTGGGTTCTCGAAGGCGGTCGCCTCGGGCGACAGATTCGACCTCGTCCGCACGTACCTGCGTCTGCTCGGCCCGGCCACTCCCAGACACGTGGCCGACTATCTCGACGCCCCGGTCAGGGATGTGAAGGCACGCTGGCCCGACGACGTGATCGAGGTGATGGTCGGCGGTGAGACGCGCTCGCTGCTGGCCGCCGACGAACAGGCGCTGGAGTCGGCCCAACCGACGGCAACCCGCCTGCTCGGCCCGTTCGACCTCTTCCTCCAGGCCCGAGACCGGGCAAGCACTGGTGCCGGGCGCGACGCAGGCCAAGGAGTTGTGGCCGGTGCTCGGTCGCCCCGGCGCCATCCTGGTCGACGGCGAGCTGGTCGGCACGTGGCGTCCCCGCAAGTCCGGAAAGACGTTGAAGATCACCGTGCAACCGTGGCAGCGGTTGCCCGCCACCACGCGCAAGGCCATCGCCGAGCAGGCTGAACGCCTCGCCGCGTACCGCTCCGCCTCCTCACGGGCGTCGAGTTCACCACGTAGCGAACCAGCAGGTTCGCAGTGATCGACTGCCGTCGGTCGTGATCGCGAGGTGGCCGGTGGCGGAATAGGCTTCCGTGCATGAGTGCCGTGCGCCAGGACGACCGACACGCGACAAATCCCTTCGTCAGCTGACGATCGCTCAGCTCCGGCAACGGACGAGCATGAAGTGGCGGGACTATCCCGACGACGTGCTGCCGCTCTGGGTGGCGGAGATGGACGTGCCGCTGGCCGAGCCGGTCGCGCGGGCGATCACCGATGCCGTCGCGCGCGGCGACACCGGCTACACCGCCGGTACCGCCTACCCGGAGGCGCTCGCGGACTTCGCTCGGAGTCGGTGGGTTGGGACGGGCTGGCCGTGGAGCGCACCGCGCTGGTGCCCGACGTGATGCACGGCGTCGTCGAGGCGCTGCGGCTGATCACCGAGCCGGGGACGGCGTGGTGGTCAACTGCCCGGTCTACCCGCCGTTCTACGACTTCGTGGCGCACGCCGACCGTCGGATCGTCGAGGCGCCGCTCGGCAAGGACCTGCGGATCGATGTTGACGCACTGGAGGACGCGTTCCGGCAGGCTCGGGTCGGCGGGCGGTCGGCGGCGTACCTGCTGTGCAACCCGCACAACCCGACCGGTGTCCTGCACACCGCCGACGAGCTGGCCGCCGTGGCCGGTCTGGCCGAGCGGCACGGGTGCGGGTGGTCGCCGACGAGATCCACGCGCCGGTGGTGGCCGAGGGAGCGCGCTTCGTGCCGTACCTGTCGGTGCCCGGCACGGAGAACGGCCTGTCGCTGATGTCCGCCTCCAGCGGATGGAACCTGGCCGGCCTGCGCGGCGCGCCTCGTCGCCGCCCGGCCGCGGCCGGGACCTCGCCCGCGTTCCATACGACGTCTGCGTCAGCACCAGCCACCTTGGCGTGATCGCGCACACCGCGGCCTTCCGGGACGGCGGCGAGTGGCTCGACGCCGTGTTGACCGGCCTGGACGACAACCGGCGGCTCCTCGCCGCGCTGCTCGACGAGCACCTGCCGACCGTCCGCTACCAACCCGGTCAGGCCACCTATCTCGCCTGGCTGGACTGCCGCGACCTGGGCCTCGGCGACGACCCGCCGCCGTGTTCCTGGACCGTGGCCGGGTGGCGCTCAACTCCGGCACTGCCTTCGGCACCGGCGGCGCCGGCCACGTCCGGCTGAACCTGGCCACCGCGCCGGAGGTGATCACCGAGGCGGTACGCCGGATGGCCACCGCGCTCGCCTGAGAAAGGCCCTGGCCCGTACGGGGATCGCCGCCACGATCAGCGTCGGCGGTCCCACGCGATCACCGCGCCGCCTCGGCGACGCGCATCGTGCGGTGACACACGCAGCGCCGGCAGGTCGGGTCCTCGTTGACGTCGAGTTCGGCGCGCCAGCGCACCGCCTCCGGCGAGTTCAGCACCTCGGCCAGGCTGCCGGCCTGGTGGATGTTGCCGTAGGCGATCTGGAAGAGCACGGCCGTACGGTGCCGTCGACCTCGATCACCGCCGAGTTCCACGGCAGGTTGCAACCTACTTCGGGATAGTCGCGGGTGCGGTGGAACCCCGGTAGTAGTCCAGCACGTAGGTCCGGATCTGCTCCGGCGATCGCCGTACCAACGTGCCGAACACGTCGGCGCACTCGGTGAACATCCGATCGAGTTCGGCTTCCAGGTCCGGCAGCGCGTCCGCGGGCACGACCAGGTCGTCCTGCCGCTCCGCGTCCCAGCCTCCCGCCCGGTTGAACGCCTCGCTGGTCACGTCGGCGGGCGCGAAGCTCAGCGAGTCCAGGCGCAGCTCCTGCGCGGCCCGCACGGTCTCCGGCAGGTGCCGGAAGTTGTAGCGGTGCACCGTGCACTTGGCCTGGAACCGGAAGTCGGGGTCGATCGCGCGTACCGCAGTGATCCCGGATGCGAGCAGCGCGTAGGCCTTCGGGACGCGCCGCACCTTGTCGTGCACCTCGGGTGGCCCGTCCAGGCTCACCACCACCGAGTCGAAGTAGTCGGCGACGCGCGCCGCGTTCTTCTTCAGCAGCATCCCGGTGGACAGCAGGGCGAGCGAGATGCCCTTCGCGCGGATCGGGTCGGCGAGGCCGAAGAGGTCGGTGTGCATCAGCGCCTCCCCGCCGGTGAGGATCACCTCCTTGATGCCCAGCTCGGCCCACTCGTCCGCCCACCGGGCGACGTCGGCGGCAGACAGTTGGCGCCGGGACTTGTCCTGCCAGATGTCGCAGGACACGCAGCGGTGGTTGCACCCGGCGTGGGGCCAGATCCACAGCTCCGACAGCGCGGTGATGGTGTGCGGCACGGGCTCATCTCCTGCTTGCGATGTGGCGGTCAGTGAGGTGCTGGTCACCTGCAGCAACCGGGTGGCGGCTGCGCGGAGGTCAGAGCGGTCGGTGACCACGATGACGGTGCGGCGTCCCGCCTCGGCGACCAGTTCACCGGCCAGCAGGCGCGCGGTGCTGGCGTCGAGCGCGCTGAACGGGTCGTCCAGCAGCAGCACCCGGCGTCGGACAGCAGGGCGCGGGCGAGGGCGATCCGTTGCCGCTGCCCACCGGACAGCGCCGCACCCCCGCGCCGAGGCGGGTGTCGACGCCGTCACGCATGGCCGAGGCGAACTCGTCCACCCCGGCCCGCTTGACCGCGTCGAGCACCCTCTCCGTGTCCGCGCCGATCTGCCCGAGCCGGACGTTGTCGGCCAGGCTCATCGTGAACACGCGGTCGTGGTCGGCGACCAGCACCAGGCGGGCGGCCAGGGCGTCCGGCGGCCACTCGGTCGCGTCCACGCCGCCGATCAGCACCCGCCCGACTCCAGCGGTTCCACCCGGCCAGCAGGCGGAGCAGGGTGGACTTGCCCGATCCGGTCGGACCGGTCACCACGACCAGCGAGCCGGGTGGAACCGTCACGTCGATCAGCGGCGGAAGCTGGCGGCTGAGCGCGGGCCGGGCGGCGGCCACCTCGATCTCGGGCACCGCGACCGGCGGCGCGGTGCGGCCCGCCTCCGGCAACGGTGGGAGGGCACGTTCAATGCGCCCGATCGCGGCAAGACCCCGGCCAGGGCGGGCAGCGCCGACCGCCCGCGAATGTCGGCCCGCCCAGCAGCAACAGCAGCCCGTGGTAGCCGACGAGGTCGCCCACCGTGATCAGCCCTCGATGGGCGAAGAGCAACCCCATCCCGAAGCCGACCGCCTGCACCACGCCGAGCAGCAAGAACAGCGGTGTACGGCGTTCCTGTGCGCCCTGCCGCACCACAGCGTCCCGGTGCGCGGACGCCACGTCGTTCAGCCGTCGCAGCACCACGTCGGCGCTGCCGGCGTCGCGTACGGCCTCGATGTTGTCCAGCGCCTCGCCGACCAGCGTGGTCAGCCCGGCCGAGCGGTCCCGAACCCGTCCGGCCGCACCACCGATCGCCCGCACCTGCCAGACCGCCACGACGGCGAAGCCCGCCGCGTACAGCAGCGGTGCCACCATGAGCCAGGGTGACCAGAGCGCGGCCGCGCCGACCGTGACCAGCAGGAACGAGCACACCATGATCCCGACGTCCAGGCCCGGTGCGATCAGCGAGCGGACCGCGCGTACGTCGCTCATCACGGTCGCGACCAGGCTGCCCGGTTGGCGGGGATCGGCGTCGCGCAGCACCCGGCCGAGGACCTCCATCCGCAGGTCGCGCTCCAGTCGGGTGCCGGCCCGGACGGCCGCCGTCTGCCGGACGTAGAGCAGCCCGGCCCGCAGGAGTTGACTGCCCAGCAGGACGCCGGCCACCACGAGCAGGGCACCGAGGTCGGTCCCGGTGCGCAGCGCGGTGTCCAGCGCCCAGCCCGCCGTCATCGCGGCGACGACCGCCAGCCCGGCGGATCCGATGTTCGCCGTCACCACGGTGATCAGCGCGACCCGGTGTGGTCGCAGACGCGGCGCGAGCCAGCGGAACTGGGACCCCCACGGCGTCTACCACGCCGCACCGCCGCCTGCGGCGCCGCCGCGTACTCGAAGTCCTGGTGTAGCCGCGCGTACTCGCCGCCGGCGGCAGCAACTCGGCGTGGTCACCGAGCTCGGTGATCCGCCCCGACCGCAGCACCGCGATCTGGTCCAGCCCGCGCACCGTGTGCAGCCGGTGCGCGATCATCACGCAGGTGACCCCGCGGAGCAGCCGGCGCAGTGCGGCAACCAGGTGCGCGTCCGTCCAGGCGTCCACGTTCGACGTCGGCTCGTCGAGAAGGACCAGTCGGGGTCGCTTCGCCAGCGCACGCAACAGGCACACCACCTGGCGCTCCCCGTGCGACAGCAGCGTCCGCTCGGTCCGACCGGGGTGTCCAGCCCGGCCGGGAGCGTGGCCAGCCACCCGCCCAGGTCCGCGTCCTCCAGCAACTCGGTGAGTTCGCGGTCGCTGCGGTGTCCGGCGAGTCGGATGTTGGTGGCGATCGTCCCTCGAAGAGCTGTGGTCGCTGCGGAACGTAGGCGACCTCGGCACGCAGGCGGTCCTCCGGCAGCATCCACAGGGGATGGCCGTCGAGCAGCACGTCGCCTCCGCTCGCCGGCCACATCCGGGCCAGCACCTTCAACAGGCTCGACTTGCCCGAGCCGGACGGCCCGACCAGGCCGAGGTGGCATCCGGGCGGCACCTCCAGGCTCAGCCCGCGCAGGGCTTCCGCTCCAGACGGATAGGTCAGCCGGAGATCGTCGATCCGGATCGCGCACGGTCCGCTCGCCGCGCGTGTGTCTCTGCGGGCGGGGTCGGCGGCTCGGGCGAGTCGATCAGCTCGAACGCCCGCTGCGCGGCGGCCAGCGCGGTCTGCGCCTGCCCGTCGAGTGCGCCGGTGGACGCCAGTAGCCAGGCGACCCGGTCGGTGGCGAGGACGAACAGGTACCAGGCCGACGCGGTGAGCACAGCCTCGTCCACCATCCATCCGCCCGCCACGACCAGCACAGCGGTGATGAGCCCGGTGAGCAGTGCCAGGGATGGCTGGAGGAGTGCGGCGTACAGGTCGGCGCGCCGGTTCGCCTCGAACAACGCCGCGCCGCGCTCCTCGGCGGTGTCGAGCAGCGGCTCGGCGCAGCCGAACGAGCGGACGGTGGCCAGGCCGCCGATGCTCTCGTCGACGGCCGTGGTCAGCGCGCCGGTGGCCGCCCGGCGAGCGCCGCTCGCTGCCGGGTGACCCGCCCGAACTGGCGGACCGCCACCACGATCACCACTCCGCCGGCGAGCACGGCCAGCGTCAGGCGCCATTCCAGCACCAGCAGCAGCGGCACCAGCAACACCACCACGATCAGCTGCTGGAACAGCTCCAGCAGTGCGAACACGGCGTCCCCGAACGCCTCCAGGTCGTTGGTGATCCGGCTGGTGACGGTCGCCTTCGGCTGGCGGTCGTAGAACTCGAGGTCCTGGCGCAGCGCCACCCGCAGCGCGTCGGTCCGCAGCGCGAGGACGGTGTCGGCGACAAGTGCCCTGGTCAGGTACGCGCGGACCCGGTTCAGCGCCCAGACCGCCACACCGACCGCGACCACGCCGGCGACCAGCGCTGCCGCGCCCTCGGCGGATCGCAAGCCGATTCCGGGCCCTGCGCGACAAGAATCGGCCCGATCGCGCCGATCGCCGCCATGGCCAGCGCCACCAGCCCGAGCAGCAGCGCCCGGCGTCGATCCGGACCAGGTAACCGGCCACCCGTCGAGCCGTCCCGGGTGCCGCCAGTAACTCCACAGCGGTCATCGGACGGTCATGCGGAACCGCTGCCGCACCGTCTCCAGTCGCTCGGTCACCTGCCGTTCGTCGTCACCGACCACCACGAACCGCGCCGCGGCGTCGACCGAACTGACCGCCGTGCTGGTACGGGTTCCCGGGCGCACCGCGACCTGTCGGAAGGTGATCCACGGCTCGTCGAAGTCGGCCTCGTCGCTCACCTCGAGGACCTCGCCCTCGCGGCGGTGCATCAGCAGCCAGCCCGCGCTGCGAAGCCGGGGACCACCGCGGGCATCGGCTCCCCGAGCTGCGCGCGGATCGCCGCGTGCATCAGGTTCAGGCCGCCGTACGCGGCGATCACCGCCGGATCACGCCGGCGCCGCCGGCCGTGCCGCGATCTCGCAGAACGTGATCGCGCCGTCGTCGCCGACGAACACCTCCAGGTGGCCGACTCCGTCCCGCAGCCCGAGCGCGGCGACCACCCGGCGGTTGAACTCCTCGATCCGCTCGGTGAGCTCGTTCGCGTCGCACATCACCGAGCCGAGTGGGACACCTCGGCGTAGGCCAGGGTCGAGGTGAGGTACCTGCTCACCGACGCGAGCCGGACCGACCCGTCCTGGACCAGCGAGTCCACGTGGTACATCTCGCCGTCGACGAACTTCTCCACCTCGAACCCGACCGGGTCGTCGATGGTCTCCAGCAGCTTCGTCACGGCGTCCTCGTCGTCGACCACGCTGGTGTCGCGCGAGCCCATGCCGCCCCGCGGCTTGATCACCGATCGGCCGTGTCGGCGGACGAAACGTACGGCGTCCGAGACCGACTCGATCTCCGCGTACGGAGGGACCGGCAGCCCGCCGCCGCGACGGCCGACTTCATCAGCACCTTGTCCCGGAACAGGACCGCCTGCTCGGGGCGCATCCCGGCAGGTCGAGTTCGTCGCGGACCGCCGCGGCCGGCTCGATGTCCGCCTCGGACGCCGTCACCACCAGTTGCACCGGCTTCCGCGCGGTGAACAGCGCCGCCGCCGCCCGGACGCCGTCCCCGGTCAGCGCGGCGTACGCGCACAGGTCGTCGTAGTCGCTGTCGCGCATCCCGGCCACCAGGCGGCGGTCGGTGACGACGGCGACGTCGTACCGCTCGGGGTCGACGACCGGTTGGCCGTCGTCCCGGAAGTACTGGAAGTCAGTGCGGCAGATCAGCAGCACGCGCGGCCGTTGCGCCACGGTGGTCCTCCGTCCCGATCGGTTCGACATGCAACTCGAATCGCTCGGCGACCCGCTCCACCGCGTTCAACACGTCGTCGTGGTCGCGGCCCGCAGAACACCAGCCCGGCATTCGGGGAGGGTGTCGGCTGTCCGCCACGTCGCCCTCCTTGCACCACAGCTCCACCCGCGTGACCCCGGGCATCCGCTCCAGTTCCTCGGCCGGCGTGATGTGCGTGATCAACCCGAGCCGCAGCGGAAGCCGCAGGTACGCCGGGACACCGGACACCGGACGCGGCGCGAGCACCGGTTCGTCACCGAGGAGGTGCGCAGCAGCGCGTCCCACAGGTCGACCCGTGGTGCTCGGCGACGTGGGCGACGATCCGCTCCCGCCCGGGCGACAGGTGATCTCCCGACGACGAACCCGGTGTCCGTGCGGTACACCTCCAGGTGCGTCACCCCGGCCCGCAGCCCGAGCGCCCGGATGACACGCCGGTGCAGGTCGACGATCGGAGCGTGCTCGGGGGCGTCGGTGGGCACGCTCACCGATCCGGCGCGGTCGGGCCGCCGGCCGAGCAACGGCGCGAAGTACTGGGACACGGACGCGAACACTGTCTCGCCGTCGTGCACCACGCCGTCGCAGTGGTACTCCCCGGACACCCTGACGAACGACTCCACCAGGGCGGGCTCGGGGCGTGAACCGGGTCGCCGGGGCGTCGAGTCGGGCCACCCCACCGATCCGCTACCGCGCAGGGGTTTCACCACGACGGGCCACCCCAGCGCCGCGGCCGCCGCCGGGACGTCGGCGGCGCGGGTGGCGAGTCGGAACGCCGCGACCGGCACCCCGGCCTCGGACAGTCGTCGCTTCATCACGTACTTGTCGCTGAACGCGGTGGCCACGTCGAACCCGCTGCCCGGGAGGGCGAGGCAGGTTCGCAGGTATCCACCGGTGGGCAACGCCCGCTCGGACGGTACGACCACCCCTACTGGAGGACGCTCGCGGAGGATGTCGAACGCCGCGCCGCGTACCGCATCGAAGTCTTTGACGTCGGGGACGGTTCGCACCGACGTGGTCACCCGGTACTGCGACGTGTAGGCCGGCTCGGTGATCACGCTGAGCCGGATGTCCGCTCGCGCCTCCAGAGCCGCCACGACCTCCGGCCCAGCCGTGTGCAGGAGAAGAACTTCCCGCGACATGCAACTCCCTCCGTGGCCGACCGCAGGGTGAGCGGCCCGCCACCTCGCGAGCGGATCTCATCCCGGTACGGGACGCGACTCGGCCGCGCATGATCACCTCAGTCAAACACCGGAGTATGCCGAGGGGCTTGCCGGTGAGAATTTTGAAATCAGCATTTGCAAATCATGGGATTTGCCTGAGCGCTTGTTCGATTCGCCCAATAGGCCGGTATCGAAGCTCTCGAAATGCCGTTGCCGCCGCTGTCGACACGCGGATCTACTGGGCCGGAAGGATCTTCTTCGAGGAACCGCTACCGAGAAATGACCTGATGTCTGGCACCCCAGAAGTTCTCCTGCCCCGGCGGCGGGCCGACATGACGATCGTCCTCGATCGTCCCTCGCCACCGTCCGGACCACTGTGGACCTTCACCTGCACAGCGCGATCTCGGATGGCGACGACGACCCTGCCGACCTCGCCCGGAAGGCCGTCGACGCGGGCCTGAGGGTCGTCGCCTGCACGGACCACGACAGCGTGGCCGGTCACGCCGTGTTCGGGCAGTGGCCGAACCCGCCGGGCTGACGGTCGTGCCCGGCGTGGAGATCACCGCTCGCTGGCACGGTCGTGAGGCGCACTGTCTCGCCTACTTCTTCGACCCGCGGACACCGGCTTCCGGGCCCGTTTGGGGCAGGTGCACCGGAGCCGGTTGGAGTGGTGGAGGACCTGGTTCGGCCAGGCCGAGCAGATCGGCGTACCCGTCTCGTGGCCGATCGCCGCCGAGAGGTTCGGTGCCGACCGGGTGGCCTACCTGGGCGACTACCTGGACACGTTCCTGGCGGCGGCGGGCGACGACCCCGGTTCGCCGGGTACGAGCAGGGCGGTAGGCACGACCGGCTGATCGCGGAGTGGTGCACGCCCGGGCAGGCGCTGCACGTGCCCAGCGCATGGCGGCCGCAGCTCGCCGAGGTCGTCGGCTGGATCCGGGCGGCCGGTGGCGTCGCCGTGCTGGCCCACCCGGCCGGTTGCCCGGCGACCCACTGGCTGAGCTGGCCGAGATCGGTCTCGCCGGCTTCGAGGCGTGGACCACCTGGCACGACGAGGCCGACACGATGCGGGTCCTGGCCGCGTGCGAGCGGTTCGGCCTGGTGGCCACGCAGGGCTCGGACTTCCACGGAGGCCGGCTCAAGCCCTGGTCGCCGGCTCCCGGCCTGGTGCCGTCGGCGGCGTCCGACCCGCTACGGACCGTCGAGGCGCTCCGCGAGAGTGTGCGCGATGACCGACCAGACCACCACCGAGATTCGCCGCACGGTCCTCCGCGGCCGCGCCGCCCAGCCTGTGGAGTCACAGTGACATTCACCTACCGTATTGCCGACATCTCGCTGGCCGAACAGGGCCGGACCGAGATCAGGTTCGCCGAGCACGAGATGCCGGGCCTGATGGCGCTGCGTCGCCAGTACGCCGGGAAGCGGCCGCTGGCAGGACTACGCATCGCCGGATCGCTCGGGATGACCGTCGAGACGGCAGTGCTCATCGAGACGCTTGTCGAGCTCGGGGCGGACGTGCGATGGGCGACCTGCAACGTGCTGTCGACGATGAATTCCGCGGCCGCGGCGATCGTGGTCGGGCCGCACGGCACTGTGGACGCCCCGGCCGGCGTGCCGGTGTTCGCCTGGATGGACCAGACTCTCGACGAGTACTGGTGGTGCCACGCGCAGGCCCTGCGGTGGCCGGACGGCGGCGGTCCGGACCTGATCCAGGACGACGGCGGCGACGCCACCATGCTGGTCCACCTCGCCGTCCAGCACGAGAAGAGCGGTGTGCCGCCGGATCCGGCTCTCACCGAGACGGCGGAGCGGGCCGCGTTGTACCGGTTGATCGCGGAGTCGATGGCCGAGGACGCCAGCCGGTGGACCACGGTCTCCGCGAACATCCTCGGCGTGGCCGAGGAGACCACGTCCGGCGTGCGCTCGCTGCGCCGGCTGCTGGACGAGGGCAAGCTGATGTTTCCCGGCGTCAACGTCAACGACTCGGTGACGAAGTCCAAGCTGGACAACATCTACGGCTGCCGGCACTCACTGATCGACGGGCTCAACCGGGCCACCGACCGGCTGATCGGCGGCAAGATCGCGGTGGTGATCGGGTACGGCGACGTCGGCAAGGGGTCGGTGGCGGCGCTGGCCGGGCAGGGTGCCCGTGTGATCGTGGTCGAGGTCGACCCGATCTGCGCGCTGCAGGCCGCGCTGGACGGCTACCAGGTCGCCCCGCTCGACGAGGTCGTTGCCATCGGCGACATCTTCATCACCGCGACGGCCAACTGTCAGGTCATCCGGCCCGATCAGATGGCCCGGATGAAGCACATGACGATCCTGGGCAACATCGGCCACAGCGACATCGAGGTGGACGTGGCTGGCCTGGCGCAGGTGCCGGGCATCCGCAAGCGGAGCGTCAAGCCGCAGGTGGACGAGTGGATCTGGCCGGACGGGCGCTCCCTGATCGTGCTCTCGCACGGCCGGGACCTCAACTTCGGCAACGCCACCGGCCATCCGGCCTTCGTCATGTCGGCCTCGTTCACCAACCAGGTGCTCGCCCTGATCGAGCTCGCCGGGGCGGCTACCCGGTCGGTGTGCACCGCCTGCCGAGGCTGGTGGACGAACAGGTGGCCCGGCTGCACCTGGAGGCCTTGAGCGTCCGCCTCGACCGGCTCACCCCGGCGCAGACGGCGTACAGGGCGTGCCCGCCGACGGCCCGTACAAATCCGAGGACTACCGGTACTGAAGGAGTCGACGTGCGCATCACCCTGGTAATCCCGGTCCCGGACCGGGAGATGATCTTCGTGCAGCAACCGGTTGAGGCGCTCTACGCGGCGACCATCCTGATCGAGGCGGGCCACGAGGTGTCCATCGTCGACGCCCGGGTGCAGGATCCGGTGCTCGACCGGCCGGAGTTCGTCTTCGTGGTCACCCAGACCTACGACCTGACCCAGTGCAACTCGATCTCGCTCAACAACGCGGCGAGCCTGGTCGCCACCATCAAGGCGGACCACCCGGGCGTACCGACGGTCGCGGTGGGCATGCACGCCAGCATGGAACCGGAGATGACCACCCGGGACCTGGGTGTCGACGCGAGTCTGCCGGGCGAGCTGGAGGTGGCCATTCCTGGCTGGTCCAGGCGTACGGCGAGGACCCCGCGGTGCTGTCGACGTCGCTGGACGCCGCGCCGCGCAACACCGACCCGGCGACCCTGCCGGTCCCCGACTACACCCTGATCGACGTGACGAAGTACTGGAGCGAGGTGATCGACCCGGCGACGGGCGTGCTGAGCAACAACGTCACGGGTCTGCTGTTCGCCAACCGTGGCTGCCCGTACACCTGCTCCTACTGTTTTGTGTGGTTCGGCGCGAAGATCCGCCGCCGGGAGCCACGGCAGGTCGTGGCCGAGATGCGCGCCCAGGCCGAGCAGGGTGTGCGGAACTTCTTCTTCCTGGACTACACCTTCACCATCATCCCCGGCTGGGTCCGCGAGTTGTGCGAGCTGATCCGCCGAGGAACTGGACGTGTCCTGGCTCTGCCAGACGCGGGTGGAACGGTGAACCCGGAGCTGCTCGCGGACATGCGCTCGGCTGGCTGCGTCGGGATCTACTACGGCGTGGAGTCGCCCTGGATCGGCGACATCGAGATGGACAAGCCGACCCCGCAACCGGTCATCGAGAAGGCCATCCAGGACACCGCCGACGCCGGCATCCACCCGCTGATCTTCATCCTGTTCGGCACCGAGAACGGCGAGGAGGAGAAGGCCCGTCAGCTGCACGAGTTCCTGGCCGGTCTGCCCGGGACGTTCCACCCGAGCGTGCTGATGCCCAGGCCGTTCACCGACCGTGGGCCCGATCCACTGTCGGCGCGGCGAAACCGCGAAGCTGGGCGGAGTACGACGAGGTCGCGACCAGGCTGCGGGACGAGCTGTCCGGCCGGCCCGAGGTGGCCGACGTCCACAAGCAGATCCTGTTGCTGCCCAACTACATCGGCAACGTGCCCGCCGGCGGTGCGAACCTCGTGAGCAGCCGCAAGGCGGTGGAACATCGGTCGGCCGGCTCCGCGCCGACCGACGCGGGTCCGGTCGACACCGATCCGATCGACACCGGAGAGGTCGCCGCCCGGACCGCCGCGGAGTTGGCCTGACCGCGCCGGTACCGGCCGGGTCGGGTCTGGAGTTCGCCGTCTACCGGGCACACAGCCGCCGGTACGGGGACGTTGCCCTCCGGGTACCCCGTCAGCACCGGTACCACTACGCCGGACGTGAGGCGTTCACCGCCGAGCAGGCCCTGGAACAGGAACGGGCGATCTGCGCGCACCTGTACCCGATGGGCCTGCCCGTCGCGGAACCGCTGGTCCTGCACCGGGCCTCGCTCACGCCGGTGCTGGTCTCCGGTTCCTGACCGGTGACCGGCAGGGTGCGGGCGCCCACCAGACCGGCCAACTTCTGGCGCGGTTGCACCAGGCGTCGCCGCCGCCAGGTGTCCTGCCCGTCGATCACGACGGCCAGCCCATCGAGGTCGCGCTCGCCCGGCGGGTCGCCACCAGGTGGGGCCTCCTGACCGATCTCCCGGCGCTGCCACCCCTCACCCGGCTGGTGGAGCTGCTGGCACCGCTCGCCGGGGACGCCCGCCTGCTGCACCTCGATATCCGGGCGTGCAACCTGGTCAGCTCGGGCGAGTCGATCAGCGGCCTGTTCGACTGGGGCTGCGCGATGGTCGGCCACCCGTCCCTGGAACTCGCCCGGGTCGCGGAGAACGCCCCGCTGCCGGAGAACGAGCTGGACATGGACGCGCTGCTCGCCGGATACCGGGAGGTGGCCCCTGCCGGTCGTCGATCCGGCGGTGGACGCCCTGCTCCGGCTGGACGGTGTGACCATGCTCAGCGTCGTCTTCGACGCACGCCCCGATCCCGGGCGGCGGGCCTTGTACGTCGAGCGGGCACGGACCCTCGCGGCGGTGCTGGCATGACACTGACCGGACGCCTCAGCGCGACACCGAGCGCCCTGCTCGACGAGGAGGTGTTGGGCCCGCAGTTCCGGTACGAGCTGGAACACCTGCTCGGGGAGTACGTGGCGATCGAGAAGGCGCTGGTCGTCGAGTACGTCCGGATGGGCGTACTCACCGACGACGAGGCACGGAGCCTGGGTGCGGCGCTCGACCAGGTCACCGCGGAGTCGATCACGGCGGACAAGACCGAGAACATGTCGGATATCGCGTTCGCCGTCGAGCGTTTCGTCGAGCAACGGCTACCCGGCCGGTGCCGCGCTGGCATGTCGACCGCAGCCGCAACGACCTGCAGTCCTGCGCGCAGCTGATGTTCGGGCGTGCTGAGCTGCTCAGGCTCGCCGATCGGCTGTGCGCGTTTGGTCTCGCCGCGCACGCGCTGGCCGGGCGACCCGGACCATGCCGATGCCCGGTTACACCCACTTCCAGGCGGCCCAGGTCAGCACGCCCGGGTTCTACCTCGCGGCGGTGTCCGAGGAGGTGCTGCACACGCTGCGCCGGCTGCTGTCGACGTACGACGGGATCGACGCCTGCCCGTTGGGGTCGGGCGCGATGACCGGCCAGGAACTCGCCTGGGACCGCGACAGGTTGGCCCGTTCACTGGGCTTCCGCCGGGTCCAGCCGATCGCGCTGACCTCGGTGGCGTCCCGCCGGTGGGTCCTGGAGGTGACCGGGGACCTCGGTGTTCTCGGCGTCACGCTCAGCCGGTTCGGCACCGACCTGCTGACCTGGGGCAGTGGCGAGTACGGCTTCATCGACCTGCCCGACGAGCTGTCCGGGATCTCCTCGGCGATGCCGCAGAAGAAGAACTTTCCCGTGCTGGAGAGGATCCGCGGCCGTACGGCGCACCTGACGGCCTATCACCTCGACGCGGTTCTCGGCCAGCGCAACACCCCGTACACCAATCTGGTCGAGGTCTCCAGGAGGCCGGCGCGAACCTGGCGCGCGCCTTCACCACCGCGCACAGCGTCCTGCGGATGTTCACCGAGGTGATCGGGCGGTTGACGTTCCGGCGGAGCGGATGCTCGACGCGTGCGAGCGGGAATATCTCGGCGGTTTCAGCCTGGCCAACACGCTGACGCTGGACGAGGGCGTGCCGTGGCGGCAGGCCCAGGTGATCGCCGGCAGGTACATCGTGGCGAGCGTGGGCCCCGGCACCCCGATCCTGATCTGCTGGCACGGATCGCCGCCGGGCACGGCCACCACCTCGCCGATCCGGCCAGGGCGCTTCGGCCGCGTTCGACGTGCGGGCCGGCCTGTCGCGAATGGCGTCGGCCGGCTCGGCCCATCCGGACCTCGTGGCCGAAGCCCTCGCCGCGCAGTCGACCGAGTACGAGCGACTGACCGACCTGCTGACCGAACGGGCCGGGTTCGTCCGGGAGGGTCTGGCCGGAACGGACCGGCTGCTGGGGACGAGGGCGGATCCATGAGTCAGGGTCTGAGTGCCCGACGGGCGGTCCACGAACGGGACGGCGAGGTCGGCGTCGGTCACGCGTTCGGGACGTTCGGGGAACTGCTGCAGGGCGTGCTGCCGAACGGAGGTGCGAACTTCCTGGTCACGTTCCCGATCGACACCTGGGCCACCGCGACGTTCCACCACGACGCGGACGCCTTGGACATCGAGGTCCGTCCCGCGCACAAACACAAGTGCCGCACGGTGGCCGGGCTCGTGCTGGCCGCGGCCGGGGTGACCGGTGGCGGGAGCTGGACCTGACGGGCGACCTGCCGGAAGGCAAGGGCCTGGCCAGTTCGTCGGCGGATCTGGTGGCCACCGTCCGCGCGGTCGGCGCGGCGGTCGGGATGCGCCTCAGCGCCGCCCGGATCGAGTCCTTCCTGCGGCACATCGAGCCGTCGGACGGCGTCATGTACGACGAGATCGTGGCGTTCTACCAACGTCAGGTGCGACTGTGCCGGCCACTGGGCAGGTTGCCGGCGCTGACCATCGTCGCCCACGACGAGGGCGGCCAGGTCGACACGATCAGCCACAGCCGTCGGCCGAGTCCCTTCAGCGCGGCGGACGAACGGGAGTACGCGCGGCTGCTCGACGAACTCACCGATGCCGTCGCCACCGGTGACCTGTCCACGGTCGGCCGGATCAGCACACGCAGCGCCGTCCTGAACTCGAAGTCGCGGGTCAGATACGACGTGGACGCCCTGCGGCGTGCCTGCCACGACGTCGACGGCCTGGGGCTCGTCCTGGCGCACAGCGGCACCATGCTCGGAGTCGCGCTCGGCGCTGACGACCCGGAGCTGACCGGAAGATCCAGCACCTGCGTGCCGCGTACGCGCCGCTGGGTGGACAGGTGTCGGTGTACCGCTCGCTCGGTGCGGGCAGCGACTGGTCTCCGCTGAGAGGACGGCCGTGATCTTTGACAGCATGCACGAGGTGATCGGCCGCACTCCGCTCGTCCGCCTGCGGGTGGACGCGCCGGAGGGCGTCGAGGTCTTCGCCAAACTGGAGATGCACAATCCGTTCGCCATGAAGGACCGGGTCGCCCGCAACGTCATCCTGTCCGCGCGGGCGAACGGCGTCCTGCGGCCGGGCGCCGCGATCGTGGAGAGTTCGTCCGGCACGATGGCGCTGGGTGTCGCGCTCGTCGGCCGGGCACTCGGCCACGACGTGCACATCGTCACCGACCCGAGGATCGACCGCGTCACCATGGCCAAGTTGCGGGCCCTCGGGTGCGACCTGCACGTGGTGTCGGAGATGACAGGTCAGGGCTGGCAGAGCGCCCGCCTGGAACACCTCGACCGGCTGATGCGGGACCTGCCCGGCGCCTTCTGGCCCCAGCAGTACAGCAATCCCGACAACCCGGCGCCTACCGCGCGCTCGCCGACGAGGTGCTGCAGGATCTCGGCACGATCGACGTGCTCGTCGGGTCGGTCGGGAGCGGCGGCTCGCTGTGCGGGTCGGCGCGGGCGTTCCGCCGGACGGTGCCGAACCTGCGGGTGGTCGGGGTGGACTGCGTGGAAGCGTCTTGTTCGAGCAGCCGGACAAACCGAAACGCCTGCAGAGCGGGCTGGGCAACAGCCTGCTGCCCAAGAACCTGGACCGCGGGCTGATCGACGAGGTGCACTGGCTCAACGACCGCGAGGCGTTCGAGGCGACCGAGGCGTTGGCGCGTGAGCAGCAGGTCTCGCGGGCAACACGTCCGGCTCGGTCTACCGCGTGCTGGGCGACGTCGCCGCGCGACCCGTGCGGGCAACGGATCGTCGGGATCTTCCCCGACCGGGTGACCGCTACGCCGAGACCGTGCACAACCGGGACTACTGGGCGGAACAGGGTTGGACTCGTTGCCGTCCCGCGGCGCACCCATCGTGATCGACTACGGCTCGCCGACCGAGGCGTGGGCACGCGCGAGCACCGTCGTGGACGGCCCACGGCACCTGCTCTTCATCGAATCGAACACCACCGGCACCGGCATGCTCGCCATGCGGTCGGCGCAGGACCTGGGACTGCTCCCGGTGTTGCTGACGAACGATCCGACCCGGTACGCGGGACTCGCCGAGACCGGGTGCCGGGTGCTGACGTGCGACACCAACCGGTGCCCACGCTGCACACGGTGATCCAGGACGGCTTCCGGCGGGAGGAGATCGCCGGGCTCACCACGACCAGCGACTTCTACGTACCCACGGCCGCCGCGCTCGCCGCGTGGCTCGGCCTTCCCGCGAACCCGACCGAGGCGGTGGCACTCTGCCGCGACAAGGCGGCACTGCGGGAGGCCCTGGCCCTGGCGGCGATCCCGCAACCCCGGTTCGCGGTGGTGACCGACAGTGCCGGCCCGGTCGACCAGGTCGGATTTCCTGCGTGGTCAAGCCGACCGACGACTCGGGCTCCACCAACGTGCTGCTGTGCGGCGACGCCGACCAGGCCCGGGCCCAGGCCGTCCGGATCATCGACGTGCGGACCAACGTCCGTGGCCTGCCCACCTCGCGGACGGCACTCGTCGAGCAGTTCGTCGACGGCCCGGAGTTCAGTGTCGAGATGTTCGGCTGGAACGGCCGCACGGAATGTCTCGGCATCACCGCCAAGCAGGTGGGCCAGCTGCCGTACTTCGTGGAGACCGGCCACCTGTTCCCCGCCGACCTGCCACCGTCGACGGCCGCGTCGATCGTCGACGTGGTGCGCGCCGCCCTGGCGACCTGCGACCTGCGACTGGGCCCCTCACACACCGAGGTCAGGCTGACCGGGGACGGCCCGGCGATCATCGAGATCAACCCGAGGCTGGCCGGCGGCATGATCCCCGAGCTGATGCGCCTGACCACCGGCGTCGACCTGCTGGAACAGCAGGTGCGTGTCGCCGCCGGCCTCCCTCCGGAACTCACCGCCCGACCGTCCGGGTACGCGGGCATCCGCTTCCTGCTCGCCGACCAGGAAGGCGTACTCACCGGGATCGACGGGGTGGCGGACGCCGAGCGGTTCCCCGGCGTCGAACGGGTCGCCCTGACCGCCCGCACCGGCACCCGGGTCCGCCCACCCCGCCACGCCCTCGACCGCCTGGGCTACGTGATCGCCCGTGGCAGCTCCCGGAGGAGGTGGCCGGGATCCTCGACAAGGCCACCCAGGAGATCCGTCTGACGGTGACCTGACCGGCCGGCACCTGCCGTGGTCAGCCCGCGGTTGCCGCCTCGGTGGTCCGTGGCGTGAAGAAGCGGACGATGTCGGCGGCCGCGGTGGGGAGAGCATCATCGCCTGGACTCGTGCGCACATCTCCGCGATCGGGTGGATCCTGCGGAACATCGCCTCCTCGTACGCCCGGATCGCCGAATCGGGGTCGGCGGGTTGGTGGCGAGTTCGGCGGCGAGTTCGGCGGCGTCGAGCATGGCCTGGTTGGCGCCCTCCCCGACCGGCGGCATGAGGTGCGCGGCGTCACCGATGAGGGTGATGCCCGGTTGGTGGGCCCAGCGGGCACCGGCGGTCATCGCCTCGATCCTGCGAGGGATCGGCAGCCCGTCGCCGGCCTCGATGAGAGCGGTGAGGCGGGAGTCCCAGCCGTCGAACAGATCGAGCAGAGCGCCCTTGCTGCGGTAGGTGTCCAGGTGGCGATCGTCCGTCGGTAGGGAGATCCCGACTCGGATGCTGCCATCGCTGAGGCGTTGTGCGGACAGGATCTGGTTCACGCCGACGCACCAGAGGTTTCCGGGCCGACCAGATCCGCGAGATCCGGGTGGCGCCGGTCGGCGTCGCTGATGCCGAGTTCCACATGGTGGACACGGGCGACGGTGTCGTGTCGGTCAGCAGCGATCGGACGACCGAGCGTGCGCCGTCCGCGCCGACGAGGATGTCGCAGTCGGCGCCGTGGCCGCCGTCGAACGTCAGCCCGAAGCCTCCGTCGGGTCGCGGCGTCGCCGCGACGAGCCGGTGCCGCCAGACCACCGTGTCGCCAGGGAGGGAATCGAGCAGAAGGTCGCGCAGTGCGCTGCGGTCGATCTCGGGCGTCCGGAGAACGAGCCGGGTCGTGGCTTGTGGTGCACGAGGGTGCGTCCAGCCGGGTCGAGGATGCGATGTTCCTCGCCCTCGGGCCTCGCCTCGGAGCGGAATCCGTCGGTGAGACCCGCCTCGGCCAGAGCCTGTTGCCCGGACTCCGGGTGCAGGTCAAGCATCCCGCCCTGTGCTCGCGCGGATCGGCCCGCCTCGCGTTCGTACACCACCGCGTCGATGCCCCGGAGGTGCAGGATTCGTGCCAGCGTCAGGCCGCCGAGCCCACCCCGGCGATCGCGATTCGCATCGTCACTCCCTTACCGTACGCTGTATTCCATGGATACACCGTACGGTAACGTACCGCTGCCGGTCTGGGAACGGCCCGAGCCCCGGCCGCGTGCGGCGTCGGTGCCGCTGAGCCGTGCGAAGATCGCCGCCACGGCCATCCGACTCGCCGACGCGCACGGCCTCGACGGGCTGTCGGTCCGCAAGATCGCCAAAGAGCTGGGTGTCGGTCCGATGCGGCTCTACGACTACGTGATCAACCGATCCGAACTGCTGGACCTGATGGTCGACACGGTTTATGCCCAGATCGCCGAGGCCGACCAGCACTCCGAGTGGCGTGCGACGGTGCTGGCGATCGTCCACCGGACCCGTGCCGCCGCTCTGGATCACGAGTGGTTCGCCGACCTGCTCGGCGGCAGGCCGCACCTGGGACCGCACGCGCTCGCCGTGGGTGAATCGACAGCGGCGGCGCTCGGTCAGGCGCCGGGCGTACGGGGTCTCGACGATCTCCAGCGGGCCCTGGGCGCCCTCAACGCGTTCATCATCGGGCGCTCCGTCGGGAGATCACCGAACGACGCACCGCGCGTTCGACAGGCACCGACGTGTCCGCCTGGCAGACCGCCCTCGGCCCCTACCTGACCCGCATGCTGGAGACCGGCTGCTATCCCACCGTCGCCCGGCTGGTCGTCGAGGGTGCCCACCTCAACGCCGAGGAGACCTTCCACCACAACCTGACGACGATTCTGGACGGCATCACCGGTCATCCCCGCGGGTGAGCCGGCCAGGGCCACGTCACTGTGGTCCTCGGGTCGCCGGTGGTCCTGCGGGGCAACGCGGACGGCGTCCAGGACCCGGGCGATCCGGTGCCGGCATGCCGATGCGGGCACCACCGCCGGCTCGCCGGGGCCTAGCATCGCCGACATGGCAACGCGGCTGGTGCAGATCAACATGAAGGCCCGGGACGAGTGACCCTGGGCGGGTTCTGGGCGGAGGCGCTGGGCTGGGCGGTCTCCAGCGAGGGACCCGGCGTGACGAACCTCGAACCCGAGGGCTTCGTCTACCCCGACCCCGTCGCCGTCTGCATCGACCTCGTCGTCTCCCCGGAACCCAAGACGGTGAAGAACCGCGTGCACGTCGACCTCGCCACCACCTCGGCAGCCCATCAGGCGCAGGTGGTCGCGCGCCTGAAGGATCTCGGCGCGACACCTGCCGACGTGGGCCAGGGTGACGTCCCCTGGACGGTCCTGGCCGACCCGGAGGGCAACGAGTTCTGTGTGCTGGACCCCGACCGCTCCACCAGGACACCGGGCCGATCGGCGCCGTGGTGGTCGACTGCGCGGACCCACGGGCGATGGCCCGCTTCTGGGGCGAGGCCACCGACTGGGTCCTGCACGAGGTGACCGACCAGGGGCCGTCCTACGCTCCGCCAAGGGCGTCGGCCCCTACCTGCGGTTCGTCCGCACACCCGAGGTGAAGACCGTCTGGAACCGTGTCCATCTCGACGTTCGCCCATACCCGGGTGACGACTCGGCGGCCGAGGCGGCCAGACTGCGGGGCATCGGCGCCACCGCCGTCGACCTGGGCCCGGACGAGGTCCCGTGGACCGTCCTCGCGGACCCGGAGGGCAACGAGTTCTGCCTGCTCACCCCGGGCTGACCCGGGCCCTCGTCAGCGGCTCGGCGGGTCGGCGTGAGGCACGGCCGATGGATGGACGTGCCACCGGTCTCGCCACCTGTCGACCGTTGGCCAGAATCCACTTCCCGGTTGAACCTCCTGGACGCCGTTCCGTAGAAGGGGACCGAGGCGGAAGGACGGCGATGGAGCGAGGGCGTGGAGGGCAGCGGTGGTGATGCGGCAGGCGTTGGCGTTGGTGCTGCTGACGGTCGGATTGGCGCTGTCCGCCCCGGCGGTACCGGCGGTCGCGGTGCCCGACGAGACGGGCAGGTACTACGTGGTCGGACCACCGGTCAACGGGCAACGGAGTACCTCTACGACATCTCCCTGCGCACCCTCGGTAACGGCAACCGGTTCCGGGAGATCACCCAGCTCAACATCGGCAGGAAGCAGCCCGGCGGCGGCACCTTCACCGACGGCGTCGAGTTGCGGCCTGGGTGGATCCTCGTGCTGCCACGCGATGCCAAGGGTGCCGGCGTACGGACCGGTGCGCCACCACCGGTCGTGGCGACATCCGCACCGCCCAGCCGGAGCACCGCCGCCCCGTGCCCAGCAGCAGAGCGCCGAGGCCCAGCGCCAGAGCGACGAGCGCGGTGGCGCGGTCGCCGACGGCGGTCCCGACGGCGGCGGCCACAGTGGTGCCCGCCGCACCTCGGGCCGCGCACGGCCGACGACGATCAGCTCGGCCTCATCCTGGTGAGGGTGGCGCTGGCCTCCTCGCGGCGGTCTTCGCCGTGATCGCCGTGCTGTTCCTGCGTCGAGGCGGGTACCGGTTGCGCGCCGTCGCCCTCGACGACACCGGCCCGTGGCCACCGGAGCGGCACCGCACCCCGACCCCGTCGAGATCTCCGAGGTGGCCGAGGTGGCTGCAACCGCGACACCGCAGGTCACGCCTCCGCCGAACTGCCCGGCCCGCCGGCATCGCCGCCACGCCCGCTGTCGCCGTCGAGCCCGCCGCCACCCGCGCCGCCATCACCTGCGCGGCCGTCGCCGCCTGCGCCGCCCTCGAGTCCGCCGCCGTCGCCGTCCGCGCCGCTGTCGAGTCCGCCCGCACCGCCGCCCGCACCGCCGCCCGCACCGCCGCCCGCACCGCCGCCCGCACCGCCGCCCGCGCCGCCGCCTGGTCCGGCACTGTCGTCAGTGAGTCGCGGCCGGCGACGCCGGCCGCGGGTGAGGTGCCATACCTGCGGACCGACCTGCTCAGCGAGGTGGGTCCCGTGCACGTACGACTGGTCGGAATGGCCAGCCGTCGGGAGACCCCGCCTACGCCTGGCTCGCCGAGACCGAGGCGGCGCCCCGGCGACCGTACCGCTGCTGCTGGGCAACCGGGGCCCGTGGCGGCTTCACGTCGACCTCGGTCAGGCCCCCGACGTCCTCACCCTGGTCGGGACCCTCGACGCCTGTCAGCGGCTGGCCGCGGCTTCGCCCGACGCCTCCACTCCGCCGGAGTCGGCGTCGCGGTGATCGGCGACGCGCTCGGTGCCGAGGGCCCGGAGGACTACCGGACGCTGACCGGCCTGCCGGAGCCGCCTGCTCCGGGAGAGGAACTGCCGGATCCGTGTGTGATCTTCACTGCCGGTCTGCCCGGAGGCGCGGCGGACGGCGTACGCGGACTCGCCGCCGCGACCGGCGGGCGCTGCGTGCCGGTCGTGGTCGGTCCGGTCCCCGCCGGCCGCTGGTCGGTTCAGGTCGGGACGGAAATTTGAAGCCGGTCGCGTACGGCTGGAAGCGGCCGGGATCCGTTCCGGCATCCGCCGCCAGGCGTTGTCCTCGGCGAGGTACGCGCGGCGGACCTGGACACGCTCGTACGAGCGGCTGCCCACGATCAGCTCCACCCCGCGGCACGGAGCCGCTCCGCCTGGTGACGCACCCGGGCGAGTGGGGCGAGCATCCGGGCCGTCGACGTGACGTCGATCGTCCGGCCTCGGGGCACCGGACCTCCAGCATGAGTCGGCCGGGCCGGGCCGGCGGCGGCTTTCGGTAGAGACGCAGCCAGCCGCGCGGCAGGCGGCTGTTCGACGCCGGCAGGACGACGTACGCCCGACGGGTGCCGACACCGGGCCAGCGGCGGACGTCGTTGGGCAGACCGGCGATCGTGCGTGCCCGGGACGAGCAGTGGATCCGCAGCGATCCGTCCGGCGCTCGCCGGTCGGCAGGAGCTGGCCGAACCGGTACGTCCGGAATCCGCTGAGCGGGGACACCCGGTCCAGCCGTGCCGCCGGCAGCAGGTAGGCGTCGTTGACTCCGCGCAGATGCTGGAGACGCGCGGGTACGTGCGAGCGGAGCGTACCCATCGGGATCGCGCCTCCGGTGGCCACGCGTACCCGGAGCAGGTGGCTGTCGTCCGGCACCGTACCGGGGTCGAGAAGGGCGATCAGGAAGAGCTCGGCGCTCGGCACCCCTCGGCGACCGCGCGGGCCGGGTCCACCGGGCAGACCACGAAGGCCTCGAACTCCTCGGCGTTGACCTGCTGCCCGGAGGGCAGCCACGCCGGGCCGTACCCCGGTGCCCGGCGACCCTCGGTGACCAGGGCGGGGCGGGGAGCGCGGTGGCCGGGACCGTGACCGGCCCCTCCACCGGGTCCCGTCGGCCGAGGTGCGCCGGCGCGGCGTGGGTACGGCGAGGCGTGGGGACGCGGTGATGCCGGGCGGGTCAGCGCCGGGCGAGGAGACCGTCCGGCATCGCGCGCAGCGCCAGCGGGCCGGCGGCGGACCTCGGCCGGTACGCCTGCCACTCGGCGGGCTGCCGGCCGGGTCGAGCGCACGGAGGTCGGTGTCGCCGTCGACCAGTTCGGCGCTGCCGCCCGGTGGTGGCATCCAGACGGTGGCGCCGGTCCTCTCGGCGAACTCCCGTGCCTGCTCGGCAAGGCCTCGTTGCTCCTGCGGATCGGAGGGCCAGGTGACCCAGAGCCGCAGGTCGCTGCCGTACAGCGGAGGTCGCCGAGGAGGGCGGCGAGTTGCTCACCACCGTGCACCTTCTGCGTCCCGCCGTAGTCCCCGACGAGGAACCCGGCTCCCCGCGCGGTGGCGGCGACGGTGACCAGCCCGTCCGAGGTGGCGGTGAGCCGGTGTGCGGTGGCGCGACGGGTCACGAAGTCGGCCCGGGTGGCGAGGGCGAGCCCGGCCGGCAGTGGGAGGCCGACCACACCGGTCCGGGGACGGACCAGCCCCGGTGCACCGCGAACCAGCCGGGCAGCGGGGTGGCGAGGTCCGGCGGCTGGACCACGATCCAGTCCATCGGGCGGCGGGTGACCCGGTCCAGCGGGACAGCGTGCAGCGGCCCGGCCTCCGCATTGCCCCGGTGCCGGATCTCGGACCCGTCCGGGCTGACCAGGACGTCGTGCCTGAGCAGCCCGGCGACCTCGTTGAACAGGTCCAGGTTCCGGGCGCCGTCGCGGGACAGGATCCGGACGTCGTCGGCGGACTCGCCGGACCGTCGCACCAGGTCGGCGATGCCCCGCGCGTCGAGGGGACGCTGGGTTCAGTCGGCACCACCAGCCCGCCCCGGGGCCGGGCTCCAGCCAGAGGTCGAACAGGCCGGCGATCCGCAGGTGTCGGCGCGGGTCGAACCGGCGGGTGGCCGGCAGCTCGTCGACGCCCGCCTCGGTCGTCGTCGTCACCGGGTACATGCGCTCACCGCCATCCATCCGCTCCGCCTTCGTACGCACCGGCGTTCGGCTGCCGACCGGCGGTCGGCCGCGCTGTGCGGTCTCGGTACCCTCGATCCGCTGACACCAGATCTGCACACACCACGAAGTTGATGGAACTCTGGTTCAGATTGATTTGAACGGACCGGGCGCTGATCCGCAATAGATGGTGACAGCCGGGGCGGTCGGCCGCGGCAACTGAAGGAGGACACCAGTGCTGGCGAAGCGTCCAACCCTTGTCCGCCTGATCGCGGTCCTGGCGATGGCCTGCTGCGTGATCGCGGCGGCGGCGCAGACGTCGGCGGCCCAGGCGCCCACGCCGGACCCGCAGGCGTACGTCAAGTACTACGTGGTCGCGGCGGAGTACCAGGGTCAGCCGGAGAACCTCACCGAGGTAGCGATCCGTTTTCTCGGCAGCGGCGACCGGTCGGCGGAGATCTACAACCTGAACGCGGGACGTGTCCAGGCGGACGGTGCGGGGCTGACCGATCCGGCCAGACTCAACCGCGGCTGGCACCTGGTCCTGCCGTGGGACGCGGCGGGGAGGGTGCGGTACGGCCAACTCCCGGCCGCCCGAAGCCGACCCGGAAGCCGACCCCGAAGCCCACGACGACCGCGTCGCCCACTCCGAAGCCCGGTCCGAGCACATCCCGGGCGGGCCGAAGAACGGCACCGGCAGCACTGCCGCGTGCACCGCCACCGCCGCGTCGAGCAGTCGCTCGAACTGGGCGCAGTTGCGGCTCGCGGCCGACGGTGCCTGGGAGCTGAGCCGGGGCAACGGGGTCATGGTCGCGGTTGTCGACTCCGGGTGGACGGCAAACTCGCGCAGCTCAGTGGCCGGGTCGCCGTCGGCGCGGACGTCACGGTCGGGAACGGGCGGGTGACACCGACTGCCTCGGTACCGGCACCGCGATGGCGGGCATCATCGCCGCCAGCGCCAGCAGCGACAAGACCCGGTCGGCATGGCGCCCGACGCCACGATCCTGCCCATCCGGGTGGTCGGCCCCTCCGCGAGCAGCCGGGCCATGGACGCCGCGAACGCCATCGAGGTGGCGGTCAGCGCGGGCGCCTCGGTCGTCGCGCTGGGCTCCCACGTCGACCTGGGCGACCCCACGGTTGCGGCTTCCGTCGCCACCGCGCTGAACCACGACGTGGTCGTGGTGGCGGGGCGCCCACCAAGCCCGTCACGGTCCCGTCGGCCGGTGAACGGTCGGCGACCGGCGCTCTGCTCCTGGCCGGGGTGTCGGTGCCGACGGCCAGTTCGCCGAGGAGTACCAGCCGGAAACGGTGGAGGTCGTCGCCCCGGGCGTCGACGTGGCGAGCCTCGGGATCAACGGCACCGGCGTGCTGAGCAACACGGGTACCCGGTTCGCGGTGGCGTTCGTGGCCGGTCAGGCGGCGCTCGTCCGGGCGGCCTACCCGGAGCTGACCGCCGTCCAGGTCGAGGAACGTATCCGCGGCACGGCCGACGCGATGGGCACCGGAGGCACCGACACCCGCTACGGTACCGGAATGATCAATCCGGCCGCCTCCGTCGTTCGCAAGCTCGACGACGAGCGGCCGGCGGCCGGCACCCAGACTGGTGACGACGGTGGTGGGGCCGCCGGGCTCGTCGTCCTCCTCGGCCTCGGTCTGGTCGCCGTCGGCGGTCTCGTCTTCGCGATCCGCTTCCGCCGCCGCGCGAACTCCGGCTAGCGGGGCGGTCACACTCCGGGCGGTCGATGCGACACCGGCCACGGGTACGCGGGCATCCCCGCGTACCCGGGCCGGCGCTACCGCCAGGACCAGATCTGCTCCTGGTTCTGGACGAAGGTCCAGATGAGCAGGGCTTGTCCGGCAGGTTCACGTTCGCGTCCAGCGCCTTGCGGAGGTGCAGGCTGAGCACACCTCCCATGTTGTTCATCCGCCACACCTGGGTCGGGCTTCCGTCGCAGGTGGAGGCATAGACGGCGGTCCCGTCCGCGGTGGAGCCCTCGGCCACGTCCATACAGAGACCGGCCGCGCGGAACGTCCCGTCGGCGAGGACCGCCCACCACTGGGTCGGGTCGTCGTCCGCGCACGTACGCAGGACCATTCGGTCCCCCGCCGTCCCCGCCGGTGCTGGCGCAGAGCTTGGTCATCGGGTGGTAGAGCAGCTTGGTGTTGGCGGGGCGGACCGGCGGTTTCGACGGCGTCGGTGGGGCGGCGGCTCGCCGGCCTTCGGCGTCGGAGCGGCGGAGCCGACCGGCGTCGGCGTGACCGGCGTGGCCGACGGCGGCGTTGGTCGGGCCGGAGCCGGATTGGAGCCGACCACCAGCCGCCCGTCGAGTGCGTAGAAGTCGGTGAGCGACTTCACCGACTTCAGGAACGCCTTGGTGTCGTTGTCGAAGACGCCGCCGGCCTGCCGTACCGCGGTCGGGCCCATCCGGTAGGCGGCGAGCGCGAGCAGGTACGGGTCACCCTCGAGGCCGGACAGTTCCCCGGCCATCGCACACATCGCGGTGCCGACGGCCGGGATCGCGACGGCCGGATCCCAGGCGGAGGCGCCCGTGGGCCCGTACGCCTGCCACACCTCGGGGAGGAACTGGGCGATTCCCCGCTGGCCGGAGGACCCGAGCAGGTTCGGGTCGAATCCGGAGAGAGCCATCAGCAGCGCCCCGACCGCCGGGGAGTCACCGTCCTGCAGACCGACCCGGCCCGCACGATCAGGTCGACGTACCCCGCCGGGACCCTTGCCGTCCGTCGCCGGCTCGGTGGGCGTGACGCCACCGGACCCGCCGAACTGGGTCCGCTTCCCGTAGTACGCGGCGTAGCCACTGACCTGGTCGACGTAGTCCACCGCGTCGGCGGGCACACCTCCGGCCGCGGTCACCGACTCCAGTCCGGTGTGGAAGGCGGCCACGGACAGGCGCCACGGGTCACCGGAAACTTTGGCGAGCCGCAGTTTGCCGCTGTAGTCGCAGACCTGGTGGGCCAGCGCGACGATGTTCGCGGCGCTGTCCGAGCGTTCCGCGTCCGGCCACGGCTTCCAGAGCTTCCAGTCCTGGCTGTCGAGGCCGGCGATGCCCTCACCGCCGGAGGCGGTGTCCTCGCTCTCGGGGCCAGCTCCGACTCGGCCATGAGCTGACCGGCGAGTCTGGCAGGCGTGAGCACGGGGCAGGAGCGGGCCGCGGCCACGATGGCCGCCATCTGGTCACCGGAGACTGCTTCGCCGATCATCTGGTCGCGGGCCGAGGCGACGCCCCAGCCGATCGCGGCGATGGCCGCGAAGACGACGGCCAGGCCAGCGGCGGCAGCCGCCACGACTCGGCGCGGCGCCCGGCCGAACCAGGACCGGATGGTGCGGAGGTCGGTTGTCACGGGCCATCCCTTTCGGCGTGGCGGCATCACTGTCGTGACGGATCGGCTAGCGCTTATGTTCACCGGACAACCACGAATCCAACAAATTTTGTCTCGCTGACCATTGAACCGGCGGGGGTGCGGACCGTCGACGCGGCTGTCCCCGACGGTTGGGGCGCCTCGATGCGCCCTGCCGCCCAGCAAACCGATCAATGGAGGTGGGTCCTGTGCTGACCAGACGAAAGATGCTCGGGTGGGGCTCGCCGGGGCGGCTGTGGTCGGCGTGCCGCTGGTGGCGACGCCGCTGCTGGCGCGGGCCAGGGCCGATGGCGGACTGCCACTGACCGTGGTGAACAGTACCGGCCGCTACCCGAACGCGTCGATCCACATGTACATCACCGGCTACCACCCGGTCACCAGGGAGATGGGTTACGTCCGGAGCCCGGGACGTTCACCCCGCCTCGTACTCGGACAATGGCGCGGACGGGTTCCTGGACATCGCCGTCCCCTCGCCGGCGAGGGGCGACCTCGTTCGTCCTGCCGATGCTGGACGGCGGCCGGATCTACTTCTCGATCGACGGGCGGCTGCGGTTCAAGGTCGTCGACGGTGGCGGAAGACCGATGTTGCAGGAGCCCGCAGGAGCGGTGGAGAGCGATCCGAACTTCGGGGTGCTCTGGGACTTCTGGGAATTCACCTACAACCCCAACGGAATGCACTGCAACACCACGATGGTGGACATGTTCAGCATCCCGATCTCGACCCGGTTGGTCGGCGCGGGAGAACACACCGCCGGAAAGCTCACCGACGGTGGCCGGGACGCGATCTTCGCGGAGGTGATGCGGCAGCCCGGGTACGAACGCCTGGTCATCGGGGACGGGCTTCGGGTCGTCGCGCCGGGCACGGCATCATCGCTGGTCGCTTCTCGCCCACCTACTTCGACGGCTACATCGCCGACATGTGGGGCCGGTACCGCGACACCGATCTGCACGTCTCCAACGAGTTCGGCGCGTTCACCGGTCGTGTGCGCGACGACGGTCGACTGCACTTCGACGGCGGGATCGCCGCGTTCGACCGCCCGACCACGATGGACGTGTTCATGTGCAACGGCACGTTCAGCAGGCCGAACGACGTCAACGGAAAGGTCGCCGCCGCCCTGGCCGCCGGGTTCAACCGGTCGGTGCTGGACCGGCCCTACCAGCCCGTCGACGATCGGGCGGCCTTCTACCAGCACCCGGTGACCAACCACTACTCCCGGATTCTGCACCAGCACGCCGCGAACGGCCGGGTGTACGGCTTTCCCTACGACGACATCGTCGGGGACGCCTCGTACATCCAGGACTCGGCGCCACGGGAGGTGACGGTCACGCTCACCCCGTTCGCCGGTGGTGAGGCGTCGTACCCGATCACGTCGTACCCGGTCACGGAGGCGTCACCGGTGGCTCCGGCGATCGTCGCGAGGGCGCCGTCGACAGCCAGGTCCGCGTCGCCGACCAGGAGATTCCCGCGGCGAGCTTCGACAGCGAGTTCGGCGTACGCCGGGAGCCGTGCGGCGAGGGCGGCGAGAACATCTGCGCGATCGCCAACGGCGACTGGGTTGCCTACCGGAACGTCGAGTTCGGCGACCAGCCGATGACGCAGTTCGTGGTCCGGGTCGCCTCCGGGGCCGGTCCGGGCCTCTCCGGGCTGGTCCAGGTGCGTCTGGACGATGTGGCGGGCCCACCGGTCGGGACGATCGCGGTGGCCAGCACCGGCGGCTGGCAGGGTTGGTTGACCATCCCGGGGAACATGGCGGCGGTGACCGGCCGGCACGACGTGTTCCTCACCTTCGCCAGCGGTCAGCCCGAGGAGTATCTGAACGTCCGGTGGCTGCGCTTCACGCGATGAGCCGACCTCGGGACGCCGCTCCGGTTCGCTCCAGATCGGACGGTCGGTGTCGATCACTGTTGCTCAACCGTCCGACTGCCGAAACATATCGACCGACTGTTACGACTATCCTCCCCGGAGAGTGCCCGGTCGTTGGCGTGCGAGGCGCTGGTGCGACCGTGCGGGTCCGATCCGTACGTCAGGGAGGCGGTCTGTGTCGGCGGTGCACAACGAAGCGCGCGATCCCTCGGCTGCGGACTCCGCCGCCAGCGGCTCGTCCGCCGCCGAGGCCCTCATGCGACAGATCTTCGAGGAGCACCGGGGGCCGTTGCTCCGGTTCCTCACCGGCTCGTCCTCGGCCAGCGGGAGTTGGCCGAGGATCTCGTGCAGGAGACGTTCCTGCGCACCTGGCGGAACCTGGACACGCTCGCCGCCGACCCGCAGAGGATCGCCCCATGGTTGTACACGGTCGCCCGGCACGTGGCCATCGACGCGATCCGGTCCCGGCGGTCGCGTCCGCAGGAGATCAACCTTCCGGATCTCAACCGGATCTCCGCGGACGAGGACGTGATGGATCGCGTGGTGAGCGCCCACACGGTGCAGCTGGCCCTCAAGCAGATCAGCCCGGAGCACCGGCAGGTGCTGATCGAGATGTACTACCGGGGAGCCTCGATCGCCGAGGCGGCGGAGCGCCTCGGGATACCCGAGGTACGGTAAAATCCAGGACGTATTATGCGGTCCGCGCGCTGCACGCGGCGATCGGCTCCACGGAGTCGTCCTGATCCCGGCCCGGCCGTCCCGATCCCGGCCTGATGACCAGCACGGACGTCGTTCCGAGGTGCCATTGTCGGGCGCGGTGTCGAGGCGTTGAGGAGAAGCGGGATGGGTGCAGGCGGTGAGCACACCACGGCGGAGCAGTCCAGGCTGGCTCTCTACCTGCTCGGCGCCCTCGACGAGGCCGAGCGTGTGTCGTTCGAGGAGCATCTGGCCGGCTGTTGGCGCTGTCTCGACGAGGCGACCGAGATCGGGGCCTCGACGAGCGGCCTGGCCGGCCTGGCCGACGTCGACTGGGATCTTCCGGCCGACGTCGAGCCGCTGCTGACCGCTGACCCTCTGCCGACCGCTGACCCCTGCCGACCGCCGAGCCGATGGCGACCGCCGACCCGGTGCTGCCCGCCGACCCGGTGGCGGCTCCTGCGCCGGGGCCGAGCGCCGATCCGCCGGCGACGGCCGTGCCCCGGTGTCCGGGAGCCCGGCCGGTGACACCGGTCCGCCTGCGCCGAACCCGCCGATGACACCGTCCCGCCCGCGCGGAGCCTGCTGAGCGGCCGGGTCGTGGCCCGGCCGGACCGGTTCGACCGACCGACACGCGGCCCGGTGGGGATCGTGCGGCCGGCGCCCGCCCGACCACCGGTCGCCGCGGACCACGGCGCGGTCGGCTGCGGATCTGGGCCGGCGCGGCCGCCGCGGTTCTCGCTCTGGCCCTGGCCGGCGGGGTCGCCGCGGTCAACGGGTGGGGCGGCACCGACGACCGGGTGCTGACCGCCTCCGGTGAGGCCCCAGCTACGGCGCGAGCCTCTCGGTCTCCATCACCACCGACGACCGGGGCCGCTCGACGATCCGGATCACCGCCACCGGCCTTCGGCAGGGCATCCACTACCGGCTGTACGCGGTGACCCGCGACGGGGCCACCCACGCGGTGCGGGACTGGATGGCGTCGAGTGGTCCACAGGAGGTGACCGGCGAGACGGCGTTGCCGGTCGACGAGTTGGCCTTCATCACCGTCGGGATCGCCGACGGCACCGGCATCGTCACCGCTCCGATCTCCCGAGGCGCCGGCTCTCCGCGCTGAACCGCAGTGGATGGCGAGCCGTAGACCTCCGGACAGCAGCTATCCGAAGCTCGCCGGAGGTTCCACCATGCCTGAGGTAACCGCATCCGAACCGCAGCCCGAGCTCAATCCGCTCACCAGGCGACGGCTGGACCAGCCACACCGCCCGACGGATGTCGAGGTGGAAGCTCTCGCGCTCGTGACCCTCGCCAACGACCTGCGAAAGCTCCTGGCCGAGCGACAGGATGCCGGTCAGTCGCCTTCCAGGGACGAGTTCGAGGCGACCGAGTTCGTCCGGGCCGGATGGCACGCCTTCCACAGCAGGCACCCCGCAGCCGTCGGCGGATGGTTTGTCGGCAGCGCCGACGACCTCAGGATCGAGAGCGGCCGAGGCGGCCATCCAGTGGCAGGACGAATTCCTCAACCTTCTCGTCCGGACCGCCCGGAGCGTGAAGCGCTGGCTGAAAGAGGTGGACGACAGAGCGGATCCACCGGAGAGGGCTCGCGATTCCGCGTCCGACCTGCGACTGCCGCCCGACCTGCGGAATCTGTCGGACCTGAGCAGCGTCGAACTGGGCAGCGATCTCTACGACCGGACGAGCGCTCGTCTGGACGAACTGCTCAACCAGAGCCCGGCCCTGAAGCGGCTCGCGGCCAGCGGGCAGCTCGACGTCGTATCGAACCGCCTCTCGCGGCTGCGGATCGACGACCGCTTCCGGGTGGCGATCCAACGAACCTCTTCCACGCCGCCAGCGCCGAGCGATCCGTTGGCGGCGAGCGCGGGAATGGGTACATCCCGCGCCCCGACCGAGATCACCGCACCGGGGAGCACTCCCGCGGTGTCTCCCCGTCCTCCACGTCGGCCCCGTATGAGCGGTCCGGCTCGCCGTTCGAAGGCGTCGCATGGATGCAGTCCGTGAGGGGCGGTCGTGCGCGCGTGGTGGACAGCCGCGGTGACCGGGCAGAGCAGAATCAGCCGGCGCAGGTGCAGGTCGAGCGGGGCGGTCACGGTCGCGACGCTGACCAGTGTCGCTCGACGTCGGTCGGGTGGGTCGCCGCTCCTGGTGACTCAGGTCGGACTGGCGGACGGGAAGGACGGCGGGGGCCACCGAGACCCTGGTACCGGCCGAAGCGGGCTCGAACCTTGGCCACGTAACCCTGGGCCTCGGCGGTCGCGGGAATGCCACCGGCGTCGCGTACCGCGTCCATGCCCTGGTCGTACGCGACGAGTGCCAGGTCGAGCGCGCTGCCGATCGCCTTCCCGCTGTCGATCAGCCCTGTGCCTCGTCCGCCAGGGCACAGAGATACCTGGCCTGCGCCATGATCGAGTCTTTCTGGTCGAGAGCGGACGTCTTGTTGTTCTTGTCGGTGTCCTCACCGTGCTGGGTGAAGACGGCGGGTGGCAGCTGCGAGAGGCCCTGCTCACCGTCGGGGCCGATCTTGGCGCCATCCCAGTTCGACTCCACCTCGACCTGTGCGGCGATCACGATCGGGCCGATCGAGGTGCAGACCGCGCCCGCGTCCTCGATCGTGTCGGCCAGCGACGCCGGGACCTGCGTCCGGTCCAGCGTGCCCTTGCCGTCGCCCTCGAAGGCGGCCACCGACTCGTCGGCACGGTCCCAGGCGTCGCCGCTGTCGCCGTTGCCGAGGCCGGTGAAGAAGATGATGAGCACGATCAGCGGAAAGAGCAGGACACCGAGCCCGCCGATGATGAACACCGCGCCGGCGACGACGACGGCGGCGACCGGGCTCAACAGACAGGTCGTGACCATCGCGATGGCCGCGCCGACCAGGACCGCCTGGCTCATCTTTCCACCACCATCCGAGCTAGCACCTTTCTTTTCCGAGCCGCTCATGTCTTCTCCCTCGGGATCGTCGGATAGGACCGGAAAACTTCGAGCCCGCCTTGAACCGGGGCCGGGGTCCCCGTAGAGGCGTCCGTCATCCGGTCCGGGGTCGCCAGTCCAACGGGACAGAGCGGCGTGTGGTTCACCAGCACCGCACCGAATACCGGGCCGGACCGATGGCATCGGATGTCGAGACCTGCGCGGGCAGGAAGGGGTGGTGTTCGGATGGGCTTCTCATCGACGGTCGGCACGGCACCGCGCGTGTCGCCGGGACCGACAGGCGTTCCGGCGGGCTACGGCACCGTCGCGGGCCTGCGGCGAACCCTCTCCGAACAGGGGTGGGCTGGATAGCGGCGCACGGCGGCGCCGGAGCCACGACGCTCACGCGCCTGCTGGGCGGGATCGACCTGGGGTGTCGCTGGCCGGACGCCGCGCTCGGGGAGCCGGCGAGGGTGATGCTGGTGGCGCGCACCAACGCCGAGGGCATGCGTGCCGCGGGACGGGCGCTGAACGCGCTGCGCGAGGGCCGTCACCCGGCCGGCATGCGGCTGGTCGGCCTGGTGCTGGTGGCGGACGCGCCCGGCCGGCTTCCGCTTCCGCTCGCGCGCCGGATCCGGGTGCTGCGCTCGATCGCCCGCTGCACCGGGTGCCCTGGATTCCCGGCTGGCGACTGGGAGTCCAGCCCAAGCGGGTGCCGAAGGAACTGTCCGGCCTGGCCGATGCCGTCGGTGCCAGCCGTGACCGATCCGGGAGCAAACAGTGAACGGCCTCGCCGCGATCCGGATCGGACCGGCCTGGCCACAGGCCGTGCCGGCCCGCAGCGGGAGCCGATGCCGACGATCGCGCCGCTGCCCCAGTACGACCCGCTGCGCAGTGGCGGACTGGAACCCTGCTCAACCTGCTCGCCTGGGCCGTCACGGCCACCAGCGTCGCCGGATTGATGATCGTCGGCGCCCTGATGGCGCTTCAGCTGAATCGCGGCACTCCGGGTGAGGAGAGCGAACACTTCCGTGGTTTCACCATCGTCATATTCGCCTGCGTACTCGGCGCCGGCGCCGGGCCGTTGGTGACCTGGTTCGGCGACCTCGGGCTGTGAGCCGAGGATCGCGCCGGTTTTCTTCCCGGTTCGTGTGGACCGGGCCTGACCGACCAGTCACCTCGGTGACTACCGCTTCAAGGAGATGAACCCGTGCACCTGATGGCCCTTCCATACGTAGTCGCCACCTCCGTCCTCCAGCGCGACCCGACACCAACGCCCTCGGGGCAGCGTCTTCGACCCCAACCCGGACGCACCGGGCGACCTCACGACCCTGGTGAACAAGCTGCTGGGCCTGGTCGCCTGGGGCGGAACGGCCGCCGGTGTCGCCGGCGTGCTGATCACCGGGATCATGATGACCATCTCGATGAAGCGGGGCGAGTTCGGAGCACATGTCCCGGCTCGGGATGGTTCTTGGCGGCTGCATCCTGGTCTCCGCCGCCGGCCCGATTGCCGACTTCTTCGTCTGACGGCTGACCGACCAGCAGGCGGGAGACGCATCATGTTCGGCATCAGCAGACGGCGCTCCGGTGACGATCCGCCGTTCTGGCGGCAGCAGGGGTGGATCCTCTCGGTCGCCTTCATCGTGGGGTCCGCGCTGCTCGCCCTGACCATCGGGTTGACGGGACGTGGCGGGGCACCGCCGGGCGCGACCGCCGGGGTACGACGGCGGCGCCGGTCCCGTGCCCCAAGGGGTGCCGGTGTCGCCGACATCGACCCTCCCTCCCGACGACCTGACCTGGCTGGTGCTGGAGAGCGGGAAACGCGTACCGGTCTCCGCGAGCATCGGCCCGAGACACAGCGACGGCCAGGTTCTGCGGTGCTTCGCACACACCCGATGGGGGCGGTGCTGGCCGCGCACGTGGTGCCGACCCAGCTCGGCGAGCCGGGCTGGCGTGCCACGGTGCACCACCAGGTGATCGCGGGGCAAGGCCGCGACGTCCTGGCGGGACGCCTCGACTTCGCCACCCCGGCACCGGCGGAAGCCACGGGACCTATGTCGGCTACAGCGTCGTGCGGTACTCGCCGGAGGCCGCACTGGTGCGGTTGCTCGTCAAGACCACGGCGGGCAACACGTCGCGACAGTCGTCGACGTCCGGTGGGATGCCGGCGACTGGAAGATCCAGCCGACCCGGGTCGGCGAGGTGCGTACGCCGTCCGAATCGGTCCTGGGAAACGCCGGTTTCACCATGTGGACGAAGTGAGAGGGGGCGACATGGAGTGTGCTCCCGGAGACGCGCTCGATGGTGGCGGTACGGGCTTCTTCGACTTCCTCGGCGACCCGATCGGGACACTGATGCGGATCGTGGCGAACATCATTCTCGCCGCCGCGATCAGGATTTTCGGCGAGCTGAGCGAGTCGGTGCCGACTCTCGGACCGAACTTCAGCGAGACCAACGCCGACGTTCCCGGGCAGATCAGTGACCAGATCGAATGGATCGTCACCTACCTGGCCATCGGATCGGTGCTCTTCGCCGCCGCCAAGATGGCGCTCGACCGGAAGGGCGAGGCCGGAAAGGTCGCCATCCAGGGTTTCCTCAGGGTCATCCTGGTCGCGGGCGCTGGCACGTACGTCGCCGCCAATGTCGTGAAACTCTCCGACGACTATGCCGACCACCTCTACAAGAGCGCGGCACTCAACCTCGTCAAGAGCGTCCCGTGCATCGGCCTCGGGACCAGCATAGAAGCCTTTCTCCTGCTGTTCCTCGCCTTCCTGCTGCTGCTCTCGGCGATCGTGCACGTCCTCATGCTCTACATCCGGCTGGGCGTGGTGACCATGCTGCTCGGCACGCTGCCGATGGCGGCGGCCGCGTCCATGACGAACTGGGGCACCGGGTGGTGGCGCAAGCACATCGGTTGGTTGATCGCCTGGCTCATCTACAAACCGGCCGTCGGCCTGATCATGTTCTCCGGTTCGGCGATGATCAGTGAGGGCAACCGGACCAGTCTGGTCCACATGCGCATCGCCGGCGTGGGTGTGCTGCTGCTGTCCGCGATCGCGATGCCCGCGCTGCTCAAGATCATTGTGCCGGCCACGGCGGCACTCGGGACGAACGACCCGTCCGGCGCCGCTGCCTCTTCCGTGGTGGGCGGGGTCGCGTCCGGTGCGAAGAAGGTCGCTGGCTCCGCGATGTCCTACAACGGTGGGGGCGGTCCGTCCGGCGCGCGTGGCCCCGGATCCTCCCAGGGTGGAGGCGGAGGACGAGGCCCTCCGGTGGCCAGGGATCCGGCGGAGGCCCCGGGCCAGCAGGTGGCCAGGGTCAGGCGGGTGGCGGGGCACTTCAGGTGGCGGCACGAGTACGGGGACCAGCGCGGTCCGTGCGGCGGGCGTCGTCGCCGGGGCCGCCACCGACGCGGCGGTCCGTACCGGCCGGCACGGCAGGGCCATCCTGACCGGCTCCGTGGAGGGCGCCGACGGCAACGCGGGCCACAACACCTGAAGGCTCCGGCCCTGCATCTGGGGCAGCTCGACAGGCTGCGCCCCGGTCGGGGCACGGCGGACCGGAACCCGCTGACCGGGCCAGCACCCGGTGCGAACGGAAGGAATCAGCTCCATGTCGGTGGAATCCGCGATCGAACCCACGTACGGCAATTGGCGGCGACCCCGCCGGGCCGGACTCGGCCCGCTCGGTCTGGTCGGCACTGTCGGTGTCTTCGGCGGCCTGGTCGTGGTGCTGCTCGCGTCGATGATCTCGCTCAGCGCGGCGGTGGTGGTCGGTATCCCGTTCCTGGTCCTGGTGGCGCCCCTGGCGGTCCGCACCCAGGACGGGCGGAACGTGTACCAGCTCCTGTCCCTGCGGATCGGCTGGTCACAGCGCAAGTCCCGGGCGAGCACCTGTACGTCTCGGGCCCGCTGTCGGCGCGCCGGGTGGCCGAGTTCCGCCCACCCGGCCTGCTCAGCCGGGTGAGCGCCCTGGAGGGCCGCGACGGCTACGACCGCGCCTTCGGGGTGCTGCACCACAAGGGGCGGAACCTGTACACCATCGTGCTGCGGTGCGAGCCGGACGGCGGATCCTCGTCGACTCGGACCAGATCGACACGTGGGTGGCGCTCTGGGGCGAGTGGTTGGCCCGGCTGGCCCACGAGCCGGCGCTGCGCGGCGCCTCGGTCGTCGTCGAGACCGCCCCGGATCCGGGACCCGGTTGGCCAACGAGGTGCTGCCCCGTCTGGCCCCGGACGCTCCCGCCGCCGCTCGGGCGGTCATGCAGGAGGTGGTCAACGACTACCCGTCCGCCTCGTCCGAGATGAACTCCTACATCACGCTCACCTACGGCACACCCGGCGGGCAGCGGCGCGTACCCGAGGATGTGGTCACCGACCTGGCGATCCGGGTGCCGAGCCTGCTAACTGGGCTGGTGAGCGCGGGTGGGGCATCGCCGAGCCGCTGAGCGCCGAGCAGATCGCCGAGATGGTCCGGGTCGCCTTCGACCCGGCCTGCGCCGCCGAGGTGCTCAACGTACGCGCCGAGCACGGCCACACCGGTCTGGAGTGGGAGGACGCCGGCCCGGTCACGGCGGTGGAGACGGTCGACGCGTACCACCACGACTCCGGTGTCTCCCGGACCTGGCTGCTGACGCTGGCACCCGGGGCACGGTACGCGCCAGCGTGCTGCGCACGATGCTGGACGCCTCCGACGGGACCCGCCGCAAACGGGTCGCCCTGCTCTACCGACCGCTCGATCCGGCGACCTCGGCACGGATCGTCGAGTCCGACCGGCGTACGGCGCAGTTCATGGCGACGTCCAAGCGCGGCATGGTGCAGGCCCGGGCCAGTGCCGAGGTACGCGCTGCCGAGCAGGCCGCCACCGAGGAGGCGACCGGGCGGGCTCGTGGAGTTCTCGCTGATGCTCACCGTCACCGTCGACACCCCCGGCCAGCTCGGTGATGCCGCGGTGGTCGTCCGCAACATGACCGGCTCCAGCCGGATCGCGATGCGGCCGGCCAACCGGATGCAGGCCGCGGCGTTCAGCTGCACGCTCCCGGTCGGGATCCTGCCCTGGGAACAGACCCTGCTACCGCACGAACTCCAGGAGGCGATGTGACCGACATCCGAACCCCTCCGGCGGCACCGTGACGCGTGCGGTCGACCTCGGCGCCGGCTGGCCGACCGGCCACTCCGGGACGTCGACGGCGCTGACCGGACTCACCGGCGACCCCGACGACGGCGCCCCGTGATCCGACGCCAGAAGCCCACGAAACGGCGGGCTCCGGCGGAGTCGACGCGCGGCTGGCCAGGACGGGTGGCGGCCGGGTCGGCTTTCTCGACTCGCCGACGATGTGGCGGGCGACCACCGTACAGGCGTGCGGGCTGTGGCCGTTCTCCGCCGGTTCCGGGGCGCCGATGTCCGGCGTACCGATCGGGCAGCACCTCTTCACCGGCGCGACGGTCTGCGGCGATCCGCTGTCCTGGTTCACCCGTGCCCGCTACATCTCCAACCCGTCGCTGTTCATGCTCGGCATGCCGGGCCTGGGAAAGTCCACGCTGATCAACCGCATGGCGGTCGGGTTGCCGCCACCGGCGTGGTGCCGCTGGTCCTCGGCGACCTCAAGCCGGACTACGCCGACACGGTCCGCGCGCTCGGCGGCCAGGTGATCCCAATCGGCCGTGGGGTCGGCGGCATCAACGTGCTGGATCCGGGGCGATGGGCATCGCCGCCGAGCGGATCGGCGGCCAGGCGGGCAAGGCGCTCGCCGCCGAGACCCACGGTCGGGTACTGAACATGGTGGCGGCACTGCTGACCATCGTGCGGGGCAGGGCACTGGACGACCACGAGCAGGCGGTGCTCTCCGCCTGCCTCCGTCACCTGCGGGAACGTACGCCGAGCCACCGCGCGGCCCTCCTGCCCGACCTGCTACGGGTGCTGGAGGAGGGCCGGACCGGGTCCGGGCGGTGACCCTGGACCGGGGTCAGGAGACCCGCTACCGGGACGCGGTGGACCCGCTGCACCGGTCGCTGCTGGGCATCCTCGACGGGGCGCTGGGGACACCTTCGGCTCGGAGACCTCGACCCGCATCAACCCCGACGCCCCGGCCGTGTGCATCGACATCTCCCGGATCGGTGAGGCGGACACCCAGCTCACCGCGGCGGCGATGCTCGCGGCCTGGTCCGACGGCCTGGGTACGGTGGCCGCCTCGCACGCCCTGGCCGACGCGGGTCTGGCACCACGCCGCTGGTTCTTCACCATCCTGGACGAGCTGTGGCGTCCACTGCGGGCCGCCTCCGGGATCGTCGACCGGATCGACGCCCTGACCAGGCTCAACCGTTCGCTGGGTCTCGGCGACGCGAAGATCACCCACACCCTGAAGGACGCCGAGGCGCTGGGAAGCGACTCGGACCGGGCGAAGGCACGCGGCTTCGTGGAGCGGGCCGGGATCGTCGCCTGTGCCGGCCTGCCGATGGCCGAGATGGAGGAGTTGGGTCGGGTGGTGGGCATGTCCCGGCGGGAGATCGAGCTGGTGTCGTCGTGGTCGTCCCCGCCAGGCTGGGCGAGCACCGGCACCAACGAGGAGCCACCCGGTCGCGGCCGGTTCCTGATCAAGGTCGGTGGGCGGCCGGGCATCCCGATCCGGGTCACCATCACCGACACCGAGCGGCGGCTGCACGACACGAACCTGCGCTGGGTGCAGAACGGGTACGCCGAGGAGCAGGCTGCCGAGCGGGCGGCGGCCCGGATGCTGGCGTTCGAGGCCGAGGCCGAACTGGGCAACCTGGTCACCCAGCCGGAGTTGATGTCCGGCGGCGAGGGTGGTCGTCGTGAGCCGTTCGCCCGGCGGTCGACCGCACGGCGCCGACCTGTTCTTCTGGATCTTCACAATCATGGTGTTCGCCAACGCGGTGATCTTCCTGGTGGCCTGTTTCGGTGGCACCCTCGGCGCCGCCGTGACCGGCAACGGCTGGCACCTGCCACCGCTGACGCTGGACTCGTACTTCCTGCTGGTCTCCGGGCGGACCGGGGTGCTCTGGCCGAACGTCGCGCCGTTCGCGGTCTACGCCGGCATGCTGGTGTTGACAGTGCTGCTCGTCCTGCCGGCCGGGCTGGGCGTCCGGAAGGTCCTGGAGCTGCGGGCCCGCGGCAAGGGCTCGCCGGCGCGCACGAGTTGGCGTCGCTGGCACCGGCCGGGATCGCGGCGCGCGCTCGCGAGCTGCGCCCCTCGCTGGCGGGTCTGCGGGACCTGCCGCCGGACGAGCGGGGCAACCTGCTCGGCGACCTGATGCCGAACGGGCCCGAGCTGCGGTCCTCCTATGAGGACGTCGAGTTGGACCTGATGGCACCGCGTGCCGGAAAGTCGACCGGGATCGCCGTTCCCCGGGTGCTCCGGGCTCGTGGCGCCGTGCTGCTGACCTCCAACAAGTCCGACGTGTACTCGGTGACCCGGGCCGAGCGGGAGCGCATCGGCACGGTCTGGACGTTCGACCCGCAGGGCATCGCGCACACGCGGCGTGAGATGTGGTGGGACATGTTGGCCGAGTGCGTGACGATCGAGGGCGCGCGGCGGCTGGCCGGACACTTCGTGGCCTCGGTCAACGACGACACGACCAAGAAGGATTTCTGGATCTCGGCCGCGCAGAACACCCTCACCGCGCTCTTCCTCGCCGCAGCCCGGCGCGGGGCCACGGTTTCCGACCTGCTGGGCTGGCTCGCCGACCCGGCCGACCGCACGCCGGTCGACCTGCTGCGCGACGCCGGGATGAGCGCGATGGCCGAGCAGTTGCAGGGTACGGTGCGCGGCGCGGTGGAGACCCGGACGGCATCTACGAGACGGCCCGCCAGTGCGTGGCCTGCCTGCTCGATCCGGAGATTCTTGCCTGGGTGTCGCACGACCCGAATCTGCCGCAGTTCCGCCCGGACCTGCACGTGCTCGGTCGGGACACGCTCTACCTGCTGTCCAAGGACGGCGGCGGCTCGGCGGCCGGGGTGATCGCCGGCATCGCCGACGCCACGCTGCGGGCCGGAGTGGTCGCCGCGGAGCGGATGGGCGGGCGGCTGGACCCGCCGATGACGGCGGTCCTCGACGAGGCGGCGAACGTCTGCCGGATCTCCGACCTGCCCGACCTCTACTCCCACCTCGGCTCCCGGGGCATCAACGTGGTGACTCTGCTGCAGAGCTACCGGCAGGGGTCACGGGTCTGGGGCGAGGCGGGGATGGACGCGCTGTGGGTGCCGCCACGATCAAGCTGCTCGGCGCGGGCCTGGACGACGCCGACTTCGTGGAGAAGGTCTCCAAGCTGGTGGGCCAGCACGACGTGAGCACGCTCAGTGTCTCGCGCAGCCGCGACGGCTCCTCGCGCTCCACCTCGTTCCGGCAGGAGTACATCCTGCCAGCGGACAAGATCCGGCACTGCCGAAGGGGACCGCATTGCTGCTGGCCACCGGCATCCGCCCCGCGGTGATCCGGTTGCGCCCCTGGTACAGGGAGCCCGACGCCGCCCGCATCTCCGCCGCCGCGAAACAGGAGGTGGCCGCGATCACCGAGCGGGCCGCACGGAAGGCGTTCGGTGGCCCCGTGGAAACGCCTGATCCGATCGCGGCACCGTTCGGCCCTGCTCCGTACCGGTGACGACATGTGTCGGAGCCGGGGTGGCGGATGCCGGTGCTCCCGGTTCGGGCTCGACAACCCTCGGAGGCAACACCGCACCGGCCCGTCGGACCTGACGGCGGGCCGGTGGGTGCCGTTCACCCCTGCGACGTAGTTCGCGCCACACCCCGTGCCGACGGGCGGCCCACGCGAGGCGGCGGACGCTCGGGTGCCGCACGAACAGCACCACGGCCCGACGGATCAGACCGGCCCGGTTGTCGCTCACCTCGTTGTCGATCGCCTGCCAGATCAGCTCGCGTACCTTGGCGTTGTCCAGCACCGCCCGTACCTCACGTCGCACCGCGGGATCCTCGGCCGCCGACGCGATGGCGGCAGCCTGACCCGGTCGGTCCGCGAGCGGTTCCACCGCCGCCGCGACCAGCGGCCGACGCACGTCGTCCCGCTCGAGCAGCAGCAACACGGCTTCCCGGATCTCGATCGTGTCCAGGGCGGACCGCAGCAGGCTCAACAGGCTGCTCTCCACCTCCCGGTCATGATCGGCCACGGCCAACGTGGCCAGCAGCACCGAGACCTCGTCGAGGTCGATGAGGTGTCGCACCCCTTCGCGGAACTCGGGCAGCCCCAGGCGACCTGCAGAGCCTTCACGAGATTGCGGTTCATGAACCAGTCGCTACCCGGAAGCGACGGTCGGCGAAACCCGGGCCACTCGCCGCGGGCTGGTTGCCAGGATGGAGAACCAAACCTCGGTCCCGCTGCGATAGGTGGGTATGACCGCCCAGGATGACGCCGACCTCTTGGCGCTGACCGCCGGCGGCGACCGGAACGCCTTCGAGGCGTTCTACCGCCGGCACGCGCCATGGCTCCGCCTGCGCCTGCGCTACCGCTGTGCCGATGAGGCCCTCGTCGACGACGTCGTCCAGGAGACGTTCCTCGCCGTCTGGACCGGCGCCGCCGCGTCGTTCCGGCCGCGTGACGCCGACGCCGCGGCCTGGCTGTGGCGGATCGGGTCGCGCCGGCTCATCGACGCGCTGCGTCGCCACACGTCCCGTGACCGGCTCGGCCGGCTCCTGGCCCGCCTGCGGGGCCGCGACGAGTCGTCCGCCGAGGAGCAGGTGCTGATCGGCCTCGAGCACGGCGACCTCGGCGGTGCCCTCGACCGCCTCTCCCGGAGCTACGCGCGGTCGTCCGCGCCACCGTCCTCGACGGCCTCTCCACCGCCGAGGCCGCCGTCCTGCTCGGCATCCCCGCCGGCACCGTCAAGACCCGGGCGATGCGAGCCCGCCGGCAGCTGCGTGAGGAGCTGACATGACCTGGCATCTGCACGACGAGGATCTGCGCGCCTACGCCACCCGTACCCTGGCCGGCCCTGTTCTCTGGTCCGCCGAGGCGCACCTGGCCGCGTGCGGTGAGTGCCGCGAACGCCTCGCCGGCACCGCGACCGTCGACCTGGGGTGGGCGGTCGACAGGGCTGGGCTCGCCTCGACGCGGCCCTGGACGCGCCGAGGCCGGGGCCCGTCGAACGGCTGCTGATCATGGTCGGCGTTCCCGACCACACCGCGCGGCTGCTCGCGGCGACGCCGGCGCTGCGGCTGTCGTGGCTCGTGGCGATCGCCGTCACTGCCGCGCTGACGGCAACCGTCGCACTGTTCACCGACCCGGTCGTGTTCCTCGCCGTGGCCCGCTGCTGCCGCTGGTCGCGGTCGCGACGTCGTTCGCGCGCGGCATCGACCCGACCTACGAGATCGCTGTGGTCGCCCCGGTCCGTTCGTTCCGGCTCCTGCTGCTGCGCTGTCTCGCGGTGCTCTCCGCGACCACCGCGCTGTCCGCCGTGGCCAGCCTCTTCATCTACGAGTACGGGCTGCGCGCCACCGGCTGGTTCCTGCCGTCACTCGCCCTGACCGCGCTGTCACTGCTGCTCTCGACCCGGCTCGGCGCGGCGCCGGCAGCGGTCGTCGTCGGTGTCGGCTGGGCGGTGGTGGTCACCGCCACCGTCGGCGACCGACTCGTCTTCACCCTCGCCGGGCAGCTCGGTGCCGCGGTCGTCGGCGCGATCGCCGCCGTCGCACTGTCCCGTCAGCGCGACACCTTCGACCGCTACCACGTCCCCAACCTCATCAGGAGGGCTTCATGACCGCCGTTCAGGCGCAGGGCCTGGCGCTGCGATACGGGCGCACCACAGCCCTCGACGACGTCTCGTTCACGCTCCGCACCGGAGTCACCGGGCTGCTCGGCCCGAACGGCGCGGGCAAGACGACGCTGCTGCGGATCGTCGCGACCGCCCTGCCCGCCGCCGGCGGGACGCTGCGCGTCTTCGGCCACGACCCGAGCACACCACCCGGGCGGCTGGCCGTCCGGCGCCGGCTCGGCTACCTGCCCCAGGACCCCGGCTTCCACCCGTCGTTCACCGCGTTCGAGTTCGTCGACTACGTCGCGATCCTCAAGGAGCTCACGCACCGGTCGGCGCGGCACGCCGAGGTCGCCGGGTGCTCTCCGCCGTCGGCCTCGACGACCGTCGACGGTCCCGGATCCGGACCCTGTCCGGCGGCATGAAGCAACGTCTCGCGCTGGCGGCCGCCCTGGTCGGCGACCCCGACCTGGTCATCCTCGACGAACCGACGGTCGGCCTCGACCCGGAGCAGCGGCTGCGGTTCCGAGAGCTGATCGCCGACCTCGGCGAGCGCAAGACGGTGCTGCTGTCCACCCACCAGACCGAGGACGTCATGTCCCTGTGCCAGGAGGTCATCGTCCTCGACCGAGGCCGGGTCCGGTTCGAGGGCACCCGGCCGAGCTGGCCGGGCTGGCCGCCGGCCGGGTGTGGACGAGCACGACGCGGCAGGCCGGGGCTATGGCGTCGTGGCGGACGGGCACGGGCTGCACCGCCACGTCGGCGACCCGCCGCCCGGGGCCGCGCTGGTGGAGCCGTCGATCGAGGACGGCTACCTGACGCTCGTCGACTCCGCCAGCGGCGACCAGGCGCCGGCGATCACGGGCGGTGCACGATGACCGCGACGTCGACGGTGGCCGCGCCGGCCCACCCGGTGCCCTCGTCGACGGACGGGCGCCGGCACGCGCTGCTTGCGCTCGCCCGGTTCGAGTCGGTCCGGATGCTGCGACATCCACTCACGATCGCGGCCGCACTGCTGTTCCTCGCCCCGTGGCTGTGGGCTGGCTGTCCGGCTCCGCCGACCGATACCCGGTGCTCCCCGACGAGCTGATCACCATCCAGTTACTGGCGCTGCCGATCCTCGGCGGGTCGGCGCTGATCGTGGCGAACCTCGCCACGCTACGGGCGCACCGGCACCGGGTCGACGCGTCCTACGACGTCCTGGTGCTGCCGCCCGCGTGGCGGACCGGCGGGTTCCTCCTGGCCCTGCTGTCGCTGGCCGGCCTCACCCTGCTGCTCGTCGTCGTCCGGGTCGGGGTTTCCGCGGCACTTCCGGGCGCTGCCGGGTCCGTCGACGTCGCCGCGTCGCTGACCCCGTCGGCACTGACGCTGCTCCTCGGTGCCGCCGGGGTGCTCTCCGGGGTCCTGATCCGCTCCGTGCTGATCGCCCCGCTGGCCGTCCTGCTCGTCCTCGTGCTGGAGTTCCTGGCGATCAGCCTGATGTTCGTCGAGAGCCATTGGCGGTTCCTGCTGCCGGTCTACGCCAGCGAGTTCACTGTCGCGGTGCCCGCCGGTGTCTCCGACCGGCCCGCGGCCCGGCACCTCGCCTACCTGATCGGGGTCACCGTCCTGCTCGCCGTCGCCGTCCTGGCCCGGGCCAACGCACGGCGGCAGGTCGTCGCGGCCGGGCTCGTCGTCGGCTGCTCCTCGCCGTCGGCGGCGGGCTGACCCAGGCGCGGCCCGACCCGGCCTGGCGGCGGCCCGCGCGACGGTGGAGGACCGGCCGGCAAGCATCCAGTCGTGCGAGATCCGTGGCGACGTCACCTACTGCTTCTTCGAGGGGTTCGGCGGTTTCGTTCCCGGGTGGGACGCGGTGGTGACCTCGGTACGCGCTGTCGTGCCGGCCAGCGCCGCCTCCTCCGTGCCGCCGCTCGCGGTGCGGCAGCGGACATCCTTCGACGCGATCACCGCGGGGGCTGGACCGGGTCGACCGCCGCAGACCGGCGGATGGCCGGTTGGAAGGTCGAGGACGCGGCGGCGGGCACCCGGAGGCGGTCCGGGTCGGCACCGACTGGGGTGACGATCGGGCAGCTGCCGCCCTGGCCGCCGATGTTGCCTACCGGCTGATGGCCGCGAAGGCCTACGACGGGGGAACTCCCTCTGCGGGGCGAGGGCGGCCCTCCTGGTGTGGCTGGTCGGTCGGGCGTCACCGTCGACCCGGGCCGGGATGCGTTCGCTGGACGAGGCGAGCACCGGTGCGCTCAGCTTCAGCGACATGTCCTCCATGTACGCCATCTTGGTACCCGACCGGGCGGCGGCACCGGCGTTGGAGTTGCTGGAACGGAAGTCCGCCGAGGTGCCCCCACTTGTCGAGCAGCACTGGGCCGAGCTGACCGCGCCCGACACACCGTTGGAGCGTTTCGGCGCTATCTTCGGGTGCCGATCCAGCCGCTCGCGCCGGACGACGACGCGCTGCCGTGCGTCCCGTGAGCGACGTACCCGCCGTCGGCGCGTCGGGGCAGGCTGCCGGCGGGTCCGTGCCGAGGCGGGGCGGGCGACTGCGGACGGCGGCGGCGCTGGTCTGGCCGACGCTGCGTTCGACGCGAATCCCGCCGCTGCTCGCGGCCGGTCTCGTCGGTGTGGCGATCGTGGTCCCGCCGACGGTGACCGAGTCGGTCCTGCCGCCCGACGACCACATCACGGTGCTGCGGCTGGTGATGGCCTGCGTCGGCATCGGCATCACGTTCGCGCTCGACGACCCCGCGAAGCCGACAGCGGAGACCCTGCCGGTGCCGGCCTGGCTCAGCGCGCTGGTGAGAGCCGTCGCCGTGGCGGTCATCGGCGGCGCGTGCTGGGCGGCAGCGCTGAGTGTGACACGGCTCGGGCAGGAAACCGCGTCTCTGCCGTACGCGGACCTGACCCGCGAGGCCGCGGCGGTCGCGGCGGTCGGCTTCCTCGCCTCGGCGGTCGGCTGGCGACGATCTCCGCGCGGGATAGGCAGTCCCCTCGCCGCACCGGCGCTGCTGCTCGGGGTGACTGTGGTAGCCCTGCTGCCGCCCCGGTGAGCCTGCTCGTCAGCGTCGGCGACGGCTGGGACGCAGCCCACGACCGCTGGACGTACCTGTTGGCAGGTGCCCTGTTCACGACCGTCGGGGTGCTCACCGTCCGCCGCTAGCGTGACCAGCGGTTCACGAATGGACCGCGACCACGAGCGGACCACGACACCCCAGCGCCCACACGGTGAGCGCGAAGCAGCACAGCGCCGTACCCGTGCTCGTGATCGCTGTCCAGCCGCCCGCGGCCCAGAGCGTCGTCGCGGCGGCCGAGCCGACCGCGGCGCCGATGAAGTTGCTGGTGCCCAGCGCCGTGTTGAGCCGGCTGCGGGCCTCGTGGGAGAGGGCGAACAGCCGTGCCCGGTTGAGGAGGGCCTGCGTCTGGAGGGCGACGTCGAGCATGATGATCGCGACGAGGAGGAGGGCGACGGACCGGCCGGCGAACGCCGCGACGACGAAGGCGCCGAGGGCCAGCCCCAGGCCGCGCCGGTGGCCCGAAGCGACCAACCGCGATCGTGCAGACGACCACCGTGCAGGCCGGAGAGGACACCAGCGAGACCCGCCAACCCGAACAACCCGATCACCGCTACCGGGTAGTCGAACGGTGGGCCGCTGAGCAGGAACGTCAGCGCCGTCCAGAACAGCGAGAACGCGGCGAACCCGGTGGCGGCGAGGACGAGTGTCCAGCGGACCGCCGGCTCGCGCCGGACCACCGCGCCGACCGAGGCGATGAGCCGCGGGTACGGCATGCGCGTCCGCGGTGCCAGCGGTGGAATCGCGCGGTAGAGCACGACCGCGAGCAGGACGGCGACGATCGCGGCGAGGGCGAAGACCATCCGCCACCCGGCGGCGCCGGCGACGAACCCGCTGATCGTCCGGGAGGCCAGGATGCCGGTGAGGGTCCCGGACCCGACGACGCCGACGATCCGACCGCGGTGGGCGTCGCCGGCCAGGTCTCCGGCGAGCGGGGTGAGAACCTGACCGGAGATCGTCGTCACGCCGAGCACACCCAGTGCGACGAGCAGGACGCCGATCGTCGGCGCCACGCGCACAGCAGCAGGGCGGCGGCCGAGGCCAGCAGCATCACCGGGACGAACCGACGGCGGTCCAGGACATCGCCGAGCGGCACGAGCAGCAGTACGCCGACGGCGTACCCGACCTGCGTCGCGGTGACGAGCCAGCCGGCCGTCGCGGTCGCCGCGCCCAGATCGTCAGCGATGAAACTGAGCAGCGGCTGCGCCCAGTACAGGTGCGCGACGGCCACCCCGCCGCGAACGCGAACAGGAACGTCAGCCGGCCGCTCATCTCCGGCGGCGGTGCGGTGCGAGGGCTGCCATCCCGCCACGCTAGGGCGCGGAGCCCATCCGCGCCGACCCGCGCCACCCGCCCGCGCTGCCATGCCGATGGGCGCGGCCGACCGGTCGCAGTCGGCCGCTGTCGCGCTCGGCGGTCCGCCTGGCGTCAGTGGCGTCAGGGAATGAGTCGGTCGAGCAGCTCGAACCGCTCGTACGGCTGGTCGTAGTCGCCGAAGTGCCCATCGTCGCGCACGATCTGGGTGCCACCGAGCCGTTCGAACATCGCGCGGCCCTGTCGGTCGTCGCAGCCGTACGGATCCTTGCGCGAGTTGATGAAGACGATGTCCCGCACGTGCGACCGGATCGCGGCCCAGTCGTAGCCCTGCTGGAGGACCGGCTCGTCCTCGCTGTTGGGCCGGGTGCAGTAACCGGCGACCAGGATTGCCTGAGCGACGGTCACTTCGACCTGCTCCAGGAGCGCCAGGAGGAGGGCAGCGCCGCCGGAGTGGCCCACCAGCACCGTGTCCTCGTCGAAGGTGTGCGCGCTCAGCACCTTTGGCAGGAAGGTGGCGATCGGCTCGACGTTGATGCCTGGGTGGTGCGGCACCTCGACCTCGTAACCCCGGGCCCGGAGCTGCTCGGCCAGCCAGAGGTACCAGCACACGTTCGGGTTGCCGCCGGTGCCGTGGAAGATGATCGCCCTGCGTCCACCGTGCCCCTCCACTGCCCTCAGGAACGGCGTCAGTCGGTGGGGGATCGTACGAGAAGTCGACAGTGAAGGTGCCGTCGCTCTGAACGGACATGGTGAACCCGTACCACGGCTCGCTGCCGTCTTCGGCCATCACCTGCCGCAGGTCGATAAGCAGGTCGGCGATCTCGTCGACGGCCTCCTCGGGATTGTCGTCCCAGGAGAAGTAGAACGTGGTGCCGTCGGGGCTCCGCAGCTCGATGCCCGCCTTGGCGTAGTCGACATCGGCTTCGCCGACGACGGCAATTGCCACCGCGTTGTCGGGCAGGATCGACATGAGGATCTGCCCGATCCTGGTGATGATGTCGCTGTCACGACCGTCGGGCACTGGGGCGCCTCTCATGGATTGCGAAATCGGTTTATGTCTATGCGGCCGTTGCCTATTCGTTCAGTGATAGTGAACGCGGTGGGCCGGGTTGACGCTGAGTTTGGATCGTAGTGCACCCGACCCGAGACCTGCACGGTGCTGGAGCCCGAGCCGGGGGTCGGGTAGTCCGGGTTCAGGGCCTGCGCCCACCTGTTCTCCATCCGTTTCCAGGCGGACAGGTTGAGGTTGGAGTCCATCGCTACGAGGTTGATGCGTTCGCCCGGACCGCGGAAGATGTGGGCGAACAGGTGACCGCCCTGGTCGGTCGCCTTGCGGAAGGGCTTACCGGCCACGCGTTGCTGGTAGGGTTCCGGTTGCCCTCCACCAACTGCAGACGGCCGCTGAAGTGCGTGACCCGGCCCTTGGAATCGGTCTTGTAGGTGTAGCCGGTGGTGCGTTCCACGTACGTCGTGTTGGTTGGAGTTTGCGCCGGTTGACGGCGCGGCTCCACGCGCCGGGCTGGCCGGCGTCGAACTGGACCCGGGTGCGGGTGCGTGGGGCGGGATGATCCGCCCTCCCGCGCCGATCGGTCCGCGTGCGTTGGGCGTGCCGCCCGGAGTCGCGCGTCGTCCGCTGCCCGGTCTGCCGCGACCCTAACCATTGAGCACCGCTTCGACGGCCATGCCGATCAGCTGATCGAGGATCAGCGAGGTGATCATTTTGAAGATGGGGATCTCGAGCAGGGAGGCGCCGAACGTCGCGACGGCTGTCGCGATGGCCTGGGCGATCTGCACGGCGAGGATCGCCAACTGCACGATCACCTGAATCTTGAGGGCGAGGACGACGCCGGCGCAGACCATGAGCCCGGCCCCGACGAGTGAGGCTCCGGGATGCCCTGCTGGAGCGCGTTCGCCGGGCTCTCCGAGCCGTTCCACCACGCCTGGAACGCCTGGGCCGCCTCGCCCTGGTTGTTCTCCCAGTAGGCCGAGCCGGAGGCGAGGGCTGCGGCACCCGCTGCCTCCATCTTCGGCGCGAACTCCACCCACAGCTGGCCGAGCTGGAACAACCGTTGCTCGTCCGAGGTCGGCCAGTCGTAGCCGAGGATGCCCAGGATGGACACGAGTTCGCCCGGTAGCTGGAGTCCCATGCCGGTCAGCCGAGGCTCTCGCCCAGGGCGTTCAACGCGCCCAGCGCATCCGTCTCGACTCGTTCGTAGGCTTCCGCCACCCGACGAGGTCGTCCCCGGCGGCCGCCAGCTCGTCCGCGACAGTGAACCAGCAGTCGAGTGCCCACTGGGAGACGAGGCTGTAGGCGGTGCCGATGTAGGTGCCGATGGTGTCGTCACCCCAGGCGCCGTCGAAGGCGGCGGTCGCGGCCTCGAACGCCGCCAACTGCTCGAGGAAACCCTCACCGGTGGAGGCGAGGTTGTTGCCGGCGGCGACAATCGCCTCAGGTTGCACGTCGAAGCCTGGCACGGTGCCCCGATCGTGTGACGGACCTGGCCGCCCGCATCCTATCGACTGCCGTCAACACCCAAGCCACGCAGAGAGCGCGGGGTCGCGGTGGGTGCGACGTTGTTCGTACGCTGGAGGTGGCCGACGGAACGGGGAGCGGACATGCGTCCGAGCAGCGAGGGTTTCGCGGAGATGCTGGATCGGGTGGTCGCCGCCGCGGGCACCATGCAGGAGGCCGCCGCGGGCGGTGCCGAGCCGGTCCGGACGAGCGCGGCGAACGGCTGGGTCGAGGCGGAGTTGGGCGCTGATGGACGGCTCGCCTCGCTGACCCTCGATCCAGGACTGAAGGGGCTGCCGATGGAACGCGTCGCTGACGCGATCGTCGAGGCGGTCAACGCGGCTCTGGCCGAGCAGCAGGCTCAGGGCGGCCAGGGTCTGCCGTCGGTGGACCTCTCCGAGATGATGGCGCAACTGAAGCAGGTCCAGGAGGCATCCGTTCCGCAGTTGCGCTCCTTCGTGGCCTCGATGACCCGTGCCCAACAGGACGCCGCCGCCCGCGCGTCGCAGACGTGAGCGCAGCCGGTCCCGCCGCAAGCTCGATCATGGTGATCGAACCCGGACGGGACCGGCTGTTACCTCGTGCGCTCAGACTGCCGGGGCGATCGGATGATCAGCCGAAGCAGGTGGGCACCGGAGGCGAGCTGGGTGTGCAGTTGGTGGGCCGGTTGCCGCTGATGGCCGACTTCTGGTCCACGGTGACCTGACCGCCGTCGTTGAAGATGCCGCCGGGTGCCAGGGTGGAGATGTTGTCCGTGACCTTGGTCTCGGTGAGGGTGAGTGTGCTGTTGTTGTAGATCCCGCCGGCCTGCGAACTGGTGCCCACGGCCCTGTTCCGGTCGACGTGGGTGCGGCGCAGGACGACGGCGCCGCTGCCGTTGTAGATGCCGCCGCCGTGTTCGATCGTGCTGTTCGTGCTGGCGGTGTTCTCGCTGATCCGGTGTCCTCGGCCGTGAACTGGCCGATCTGGTTGTAGACGCCGCCGCCGCGTTGGCCGGCCTCGTTGTGGTGGATGGTGCCGCGCGCGAAGTAGAAGGCGCCGTCGGTGAAGATCCCGCCGCCCTCGCTGCCGGCCCGGTTGTTGTTCACCTCGGTGTTCCGGACCTCGGTGGTGGAGTTGATGCCACCGCGGATGCCACCGCCGCGGAAGCCCGCGGTGTTGTTGTCCAACTGGACGTTGTCGAGGACGGCGCTCCGGCTGTTCGAGATCCCGCCACCCGCCCCACCCAGCGGCAGGGTGATGAAGGTTCCGATCGTGTTGTTGTAACTCAGACGGGTGTGCTCCACGGTGAGGGTGCCGTTGTTGTGGATGCCTCCGCCGTCGTACAGCGCGCTGTTGTTGCTGATGGTGCTGCGGCCGTCCCCGTCCTGGTGCTTGTCCTTGTCCTTGCTCTTCCAGTCCTTGCCCTGGTCGCTCCGACCGAGGATCTTCGTGACGCCGAAGTTGGCGATGCCGCCACCCGTGCCGTTGGTCTGGTTGTAGACCACGTCGGTGTTCTCGATGGTGGCCCTGCCCCGATGTCGACGCGGATGCCACCACCGCCGGCGCCGACTCCACCGTCGGCCTGGCCGCCCTTGATGGTGACGTCGCGCAGCGTCAGGTCGCCGCCGGACCCGACCTCGAGGATCCGGAACGGCGTGGCGTTGGCCGCGCGCACGATGGTTGACCCGTTGCCGTCGATGGTGACCTGCTGGGTGATGATCGGCAGGCCGACAGCACCGAAGGGCACGGGCGGAGGGGCGCGGACCGGGTGAGCGTGTAGGTGCACCTCTCGGCGAGCCTGAGTTTCGCCCCTGGCCGGCGTTCCCGCGGACGATGGCCGCGATCAACTCGTCGGTGTTGCAGGGACGTCCGGAAATCGCCGCCTCTGCCGTCCCCGTGGTCGTCCTCCTTCTTGTGGTCCCTGCCGTCGCGTCCGCCGGGATCCGGTCCGCCCTTGTCGTCGCCGGTCCGGCTGCCCTCCGCGAGGACCTGCGTTCCGGCCCCGGCCCGTCGCTGCCGCTCTTTCCGAACGCGCCGCTCACCCCGCCGGTGCGAAGGCGGCCAGGCCGGCCACTCCCGCCACCCCGGCGACGAGCCAGCGTGCCCGCCGCCCCTTCGGCGAACGTGGCTGGTCTGCCGCAACCTCGCCGATCTTCGGGTGTAGATAGTTGGACATCGCGCTACCTAGCCCTTCTCCGCACACCATGGCTCTGCACGTCCCAGTCAGTGCAGACAGCAACAAATCGGATGTTGCTACCAAGGCGAACGTAGTCGAGCGTTCTTCACATCAACCGGGCTTATGCGAAAAGACCTACATTTGGGGCGCAAGTCACCAGGGGTCAGCGGGTCGAGGGCGGAGCGGTGCTGCCCCGAACGACAAGCGTCGTGCCGAGTTCGTACCGGTCCTGTGTCAGGGGTGGCCGTCGACCATGCTCAGCGCGAGTCGGGCAGCGGTGGCACCTATCTCGCCGAACGGCTGTCGCACCGTGGTCAGCGGCGGTGCCAGCCACGTCGCCTGATCGACGTCGTCGAAGCCGACGACGCTGAGGTCGTCCGGAATGCGGAGGTCGGCATCCGGGCCGCGGCGTAGACGCCCAGCGCCTGGAGGTCGTTGCCGCAGACGACGGCGGTCGGTGGGTCGGGCCGGGCAAGCAACTGGGCGCCGAGGTCGCGGCCGTCGTCGAAGGTGAGGACACCACGTCGTTCGAGCGTCGCGTCGAACGGGACACCGGCATAGTCCAGCGCGGCGCGGAAGCCGTCCAGGCGGGCTCGCGAGGACAGGTCATCGACCGGGCCGGTGATCACTCCGATCCGCCGATGACCGAGATCGAGAAGATGCCGAGCGGCGGCGAGAGCACCGCTCCAGTTGTTGGACCCGACAGCGGGCGTGGGGAAGAGGTCACCGGTCGGGTCGATGGCGACGAGCGGTATGCCGCTGGTCGCGAACTGCTCACCATGATCGGCGGTGACCAGGGGAAGGCCGTGATGACGGCGGCCGGTTGCCGCAGCAGCAGCGGCTCCACCCAGGGCTGGCCGGCCAGCAGGTTTCGGTGCACGTCGGTGAAGCCGACCATGCAGTCCCGCGAGCTTGCGACCTCGCCGATGCCTCGGAGGATGTCCATGGCGATCGAGGGCAGCATCCGGTTGAAGACCGCCTCGATGCAGAGGGTCGCGCCACCGGTCCGTCGCCGCCGGTAGCCGTGGTCGCGGAGCAGTGCTTCCACGCGCCTCCGGGTCTGCTCGCCCACACCACCTCGGCCGTTGAGGACCTTGGAGACAGTGGGTGGCGACACCCGGCGAGTTCGGCGATCGCGGCAATGGGCAGGTCGCCACGCCAGGGCTTGCGGGAGTGCCGCCGTTGACCCTCCTCGATCACGCCGGAATTCTACTGGGTGCCCGGCGCCCCGAATCGGTCGCGAGCGGTCTCAGAAATGTTCGCGACAACATTTCGCGAAACCCCGCCGTCATATCTTGACGGCGCAACACCACATCCACCAAAGTCGATGTGGGCGAAAGTGGCGTGCCGCCGGGAGCTCGGCCGCCAGCAGGGCAGCACAGTTGGTCAGCGTCAGGTGCGACGGGCCGCGCCTGTTAACGCTAACGATGTTCTGCATCGCTGACCTGGCCGCGGTGGCGGCGTGGCCTGGCGGCGACCGTCTCGCGTCGTGGAATCCCGGCGAGCCCCATCGGCGCGCACGATGCGGGCGAGGGCTCGGTTACGCCGCGATCAGTGTTCGCGCCACCCGATTCAGGAGAATGATCTATGCGGAAACCTAGAGTGATCAAGGCTGCGCTGGTGTCGGCAGGCGCCATGCTGCTGGCATCGACGGCGGTCGCCGTGGCGGTGCCGGCGGGTGCCGCGGCGGCCGGCTGCTCGGTGAACTACAGCGTGTCGTCACAGTGGCAGGGGCTTCGGCGCCAACGTCACCATCACCAATCTCGGTGACGCGGTGACGAGTTGGACGCTGACCTGGAACTACGACGCCGGACAGACCGTCACGCAGGCCTGGAACACCACGCTGACCCAGAGCGGCACCGCCGTCACCGCCAGGAACGTCAGCTACAGCGGGAACATCCCGACCAACGGGACGGTCTCGTTCGGCTTCAACGGGTCGTCGACCGGCAGCAACCCCGACCCGACCATCTTCACGTTGAACGGAGTGGCCTGCACCGGTGGAACGACGCCGACGACCCGCCGCCCACCACCCCACCCCGAACGGGGCGGCCGACATCACGGTGAACAGCGGAACCAAGTACCAGACCGTCGACGGCTTCGGAGCCGCGCAGTCCATCTGGGGTAGCGCCTGGTCGACCACCGACACGCAGACGCTTGTCGGGATGGGCGCCAACCAGTTGGGTCTGTCCATCGTGCGGACCGGCCTGTCGCCGGTGTCCAGCGAGTGGGCGACGCACGTGAACTCGTTGAAGACCGCGAAGTCGTACGGGTCGAACGTGAAGATCCTCGCCTCACCGTGGACCGCGCCGGCGGCGTGGAAGACCAACAACAGTCGGGTCAACGGCGGCAAGCTGAAGACCGACTACTACGACGACTACGCCAACCACCTCAACAGCTACGTGCAGTACATGCGTGGCCAGGGCGTACCCGTCGACGTCACCTCGGTGCAGAACGAGCCGGACTGGCACCCGGGTACGACTCGATGGACTGGAGCGGCACCGAGCTGCGCACCTTCGTCCGTGACCAGGGCACGAAGGTGCAGAACACAAGCTGATGGTCGCCGAGGCGGTGAACATGAACTACAACTTCACCGACCCGACCCTCAACGACGCCACCGCCCGCAACAACATCGGTTACGTCGGCGGGCACCTGTACGGCACCGAGGAGTCGGGCCGGCTGCGGCCGTACTCCCTGGCCGAGCAGTACAACAAGCCGGTGTGGATGACCGAGTGGAACCTGCACGCCGCCGACGGTGGCGGCTCCAACATCTGGGGCAACCCCGCCAACCAGGCGGTCTGGAACGAGACCCTCGACGACATCATGCGCACCGTGCACAAGTCGATGGAGGCCAACTGGAACGCCTACATCTGGTGGTACGGCAAGCGCTACTACTCCTTCATCGGTGACGGCGAGTCGGCGTTCGGCACCGTGGCGGGCGCTCCGCTCAAGCGCGGGTACGCGTTCTCGCAGTACGCCAAGTACGTCCGCCCGGCTACCAGCGGGTCGCCCTGACCAAGAGCTCCAAGGCCTCGCCGCTGGAGGTGACCGCCTACCAGGGCGACGGGAAGATCACCCTGGTGATCCTCAACCGCTCGAACAGCGCGGTGACCAACGCCGTCGTCCAGGCCCGCAGAACGTCAGCAAGGCCGAGCACTACCTGACCTCGCAGAACGCCAACGCGGCGAGCCAACCGACGAGCGTGAACGGGGCCAGGCCACCATCAACGTGGGCGCACGCAGCATCTCCACGCTGGTGTTCACCCTCTGACGGTTCTCTCCTCCCGGGGGCGTGTGAGCGGTGCCCACACGCCCCACCGGCCTGGGCGGCGGCCCGGCGGGCGTCCACGGCGAGCAGCGTGAGGGCGGCCAGCGTCAGCAGCCCACCGACCAGTGCCAACGGGCGTGCCCCGAGACGGACAGGAGGGCGCCGCCGAGCAGTGATCCACCGGCAATGCCGGCGTTGAAGGCGGTGCTGACGCCGGCCGACGCGATGTCGGTGCTTCCGGGGCCAGTTGCAGCATCCGGCTCTGCACGGCGGAGCCGAACGCCGCGTAGGCGAGGCCTATCCCGGTGAGGAGCGCGACCACACCGGGCTTGAGCGCGCCGAGCGCGTACAGGCCGAGCAGGACGGCCGTGCCGACGGCCAGCGGCGCCAGCAGGAGGCGATCGGCCGGGCGTCCAGGGTCCGGGCCGCGGCCAGGGTGCCGACGACGCCGGCCGCGCCGGCGGCGAACAGCAACGGCGCCAGCAACGCGTCGGTGAAACCGCTGACGTCGAGCAGGAACGGAGTGAGGTAGGTCTGCAGGGTCATGAAGCCGCCGATGCCGAGGGCGGTCGCGATCAGCAGCACGGCGAAGCGCCGTCCGTCCGGCGCGGTGCCCGGGCGGCGCCGCCGGCGGCCGGGGATAGGAGGGCAGGAGGACGAGCACCGCGACGGCGATGGCCAGACCGATCCCGGCCAGCACCGCGAAAGCCGCCCGCCACCCGGCCTGCTGCCCCAGCCAGGTGCCCAGGGGTACGCCGAGCACCGGGGCGAACGTCGCCCGGTCGCGAACATCGCCACCACCGGCCGCGCACCGCGATCGGGAAGAGCCCGGTCACGGTCGCCGTGGCGATGGACCAGAAGAGCGCCTGGGCGAGGGCGGTCACGAGGCGGGAGCCGGCCAGCACTGTGTACGTCTGCGCGAGGGCGGCGGTGGCGTTCGCGGCGGCGAACAGGAGCATCGTGACGCCGAGCAGTTGACGCCGGGGACCCGCTGGGTCAGCCGGGCCAGCGGCACGGACGCGAGCACGACCACTGCGGCGTACCCGGTGACCAGCAGACCCACCTGCGAGCGGGACCTGCCGAGATCGGGTGCGATGTGGGTCAGCAACCCGACGGGCAGCAGTTCGGTCGTGATGAACGCGAACGCGGCGAGGAGAGCGCGACGAGCACCGCCCTGGCCCTTCGCGGCGACACCTCCGGCGCCATGGCCCACCCCATTCGTGGTCACCGTAATCGAGGCGCCACGCCACCGCGCGGCGCCCGCGACGGGACAGTGCGGGTGCCGCGTCCGGCGTAGCCTCGGCGCATGCGTCTGCTCGCCGGTCTCGCCCGATCCGCCTCGAGCGTCGACGATCTGTTCCGGCTCGGGCCGGTGACGATGTCCGGCGAGCGTCTGCTGGGTGCGCCGCCGCGGTGGCGGACGACCTGCACGGCGAGCCGGTCGTCGCGGTCCACGCCACAGCGACCGCCGAGACGGTGGTGGGGGTGCTCGGCGCGCTGCTCAGTGGAGCCGCCGTCGTGCCCGTGCCGCCCGACTCCGGGCCCCGGGAGGGCGCACATCCTGCGCGACTCGGGGGCGACGCTGCTGCTCGCCGGCGCTGAGGACGTGCCGGCGGAGGTCGATGTTCGCCGGGTCGACCTGGGGCGCACCTCGGACACCGCCTACCCGGAGCCGAAGCCGGACCGCACCGCCCTGATCATGTACACCAGCGGCACCACGGGAGCGCCCAGGGAGCGGTCCTGTCCCACCGCGCGGTCGAGGCCGGCATCGACGCACTCGCCGACGCCTGGGCCTGGACCCCGACGACGTCCTGGTGCACGGCCTGCCCCTGTTCCACGTCCACGGTCTCGTTCTCGGGTGCTCGGCGCTCTGCGGGTGGGCTGCCGGCTGCACCACACGGGCCGACCGACACCCGAGGCGTACGCCGAGGCGGGGCACTCTCTACTTCGGGTGCCGACCGTCTGGTCGCGGATCTGCGCCCAACCGGAGGCCGCCGCGCCTCCGCTCGGCGCGGCTGTTGGTCTCCGGCAGCGCCGCCCTGCCCACGCCGTCGTTCGAGCGGATGCACCAGCTCACCGGCCATCGCCCGGTCGAGCGCTACGGCATGACCGAGACGCTGATCACGCTGAGCAATCGCGCCGACGACCCGTCCGTCAGCCCGGCCTGGTCGGCACACCGGTGCCTGGCGCGGAGACCCGGGTGGTCGACGACGACGGGCAGCCGGTGCCCACCGACGGCACGGCCATCGGGGAGCTGTGGGTTCGAGGTCCGATGTTGTTCGATGGCTACCTGGGTAAGCCCGACGTCACCGCACAGTTGGTGGACGACGACGGGTGGTTCCGCACCGGCGACATCGCCAGCGTGGCACCGGACGGCGCGCACCGGTTGGTCGGTCGCCGGTCCACCGACCTGATCAAGAGCGGCGGTTACCGGATCGGCGCGGGGAGGTGGAGGACGCGCTGCTGGCACACCCGGACGTCCGCGAGGCCGCCGTCGTCGGCACGCCGGACGACGACCTCGGCCAGCAGGTGACCGCCTTCGTCGTCGCCGACCAGGTGACCGCTAGCGAACTCGTCGACTTCGTGGCGCGGACGCTGTCGGTCCACAAACGGCCCCGACAGATCAGGTTTCTCGACACGCTGCCCCGCAATGCGATGGGCAAGGTCCAGAAACACCTGCTCGCCGGTTGACGACCCGACCTATCCCGCTCGGCGCACCATCTCCTCGATCCAGACCGGCGCGTACGGGGACGTGCAGCCCGGGGAGGTCGGGTAGTCCTTGAGCACCTCCAGGCGTTCGCCGATGCCGATCGCGCGGGCGCGGTGCTCCTCGTGCGTGATCCCGATCTGCGCCAGGCAGTGGTTCATCGCCCACTGCAGGCGATCCGGCGCGTCCTTCCCCGCCCGATCACCACCGGGTTGGAGGCAACTGGCTGTCGCGGCCGTCGATGTTAGGTTCGCCGGCATGACTGCGCAGATCACGGCCGGGCAGTTCCACGCGGCGGACGGTGTCGAGGACTGGCGATCCTCTACCACGTGGTCTCGGCCCATTTCCGGACCGGCTCGCTGGCCAGGGTGCCGCGCTCGTCGATGCGATCGGCCGACTCGCCGGAGGTGCCAAGCAGCGCTACCTCGCCGTCGATCTGCGCTACGCCAGCGTCACGGTGACCCTGAGCCGGCGCGACATCGGGCTGGCCCGGCGGATCTCGGTCGCCGCCAGGGACCTGGACGTCCCCGCCGATCCGACCGCCGTACAGCTCATCAACGTCACCCTCGACGCGCTCGCCGGCTCGGATGTGCTGCCCTTCTGGCGGGCGCTGCTGGGCTACGACCAGATTGGCGATGACTTCCTGGCCGACCCGGCGCGCCGCGGCCGGGCTTCGGGTTGCAGCAGATGAGCGCGGCGCGCCCACAGCGCAACCGCATGCACCTCGACGTCGCCGTCCCGCACGATCAAGCCGAGGCCCGCATCGCTGCTGCCCTGGCTGCGGGAGGCCACCTGGTCTCCGATGCGCACGCGCCGAAGTGGTGGATCCTGGCCGACGTCGAGGGAAATGAGGCGTGCGTCGCGACCTGGGTCGGCCGCGAATAGTCGGGCCAACCTCAGATCAGGACCGCGGCCAGAGCGCGGAACTCGTCGGCGGGGAACGACGAGTCGTCACCGCCGTTGAGCACCTGGATCGCCACCTCGTCCGCGCCGGCCTGGTAGTGCTTCTCCAGCCCGGCCGCGACCGTCTCGACAGTGCCCCAGGGGATCAGGGCGTCAACGAGACGATCACTCCGCCCCGGCGAGGTCCTCGTCGGTCCAGCCGAACCGCCGCAGGTTGTTCGTGTAGTTCGGCAGCGCGAGGTACCCGCTCGTGTACTGGCGTGCGGTGGCACGCGCGGTGGTGGCGTCCGCGTCGAGGACCACCGCGACCTCGGGGCGAGCAGCCGGTCGGGGCCGATCGCCGCCCGTGCCTCGGCGGTGTGCTCGGCAGGGACGAAGTACGGGTGTGCCCCGGCGGAACGGTCGTGGGAGAGCTGGAGCATCCGTGGGCCGAGCGCGGCCAGGACCCGCCGCTCGGGGAGAGCCCGGCCGCGTCGAGGCCGTCGAGGTAATCGACCATCTTGGAGTACGGCTTGCGGTAGTCGGTGCCGCCGCTCTCTACCACCACCGCGTGGCTCGCGCCCAGGCCGAGCAGGAACCGGCCGGGATGGGCCTGCTCCGCGTCCTCGGCGAAGGCCGCCACCTCGGGCGGTGACGAGTGCCAGATGCTCACGATCCCCGACGCGACCCCGATGCGCCGGGTCCCGTCCAGGATCTCCCGGAAGCGCGGCGCGACGTTTTCCCCGAATCCGCCGGAGAACCAGAGCCGTGAATAGCCAAGTTCCTCCAGCTCGGTCGCGGCATCGATCACCGCGCCCTGATCCTTGCTCGCGAGGAAGAACGGTTGCCACACGCTGACGAGTCGTTGTGCCATACCGCAACACTACGACTCGTCAGCATTCCGGCAGGCGAGGAGACAACCCTGCCGCCAACGTCACATCAGCTCAGCGCGGCCGATTTGCGCAGCAGCACCGCGCGTTCGCGCTGGTTGGCGCACAGTCGGGCGGCCAACTCCAGCTCGGCGCGCGCCTCCGGTAGCCGGCCGAGGCGGGTCAGCAGCTCGCCGCGTACGGTCGGGACGAGATGCGAGCCGGGGAGCCGGTTCGAGGCGATCAGCTCGTCCACGATGGCCAGGGCCTGTGTCGGGCCCGAGGCCATGGCCACGGCGACGGCCCGGTTGAGCTCGACCACCGCCGAGGGCGCGACCCGGCCGAGCGCCTCGTAGAGCACCACGATCCGGTCCCAGTCGGTTGCCCCCACCGAGGGCGCCGACGCGTGGCGGCGGCGATCGCGGCCTGCAGCCCGTAGGGGCCGAGGCCACGGGTCGACGCGCGGGCCAGCGCTGTCAGCCCTCGGCGGACCGCCGAGAAGTCCCACAACCGGCGGTCCTGGTCCTCGAGCAGGATCGGCGACCCGTCCGCGCCGGTCCGGGCCGGGAAGCGTGCGGCAGTCAGCTCGCACAACGCGAGCAGGCCGTGCACCTCCGGCTCGTCCGGTTGCAGCGCGGCGAGCATGCGGACCAGCCGGATCGCCTCGTACGCGAGGTCGGGGCGCAACAGCCGGTCGCCGGACGGGCCGTCGACCCCTCGGTGAAGATCACGTAGAGGACGCTGAGGACGCCACCCAGTCGTTGCCGGCGCTCGTCGGCCTCCGGCAACTCGAACGGCACCCTGGCCGCCGCGATCGTCTTCTTGCCCCGGGTGATGCGGGCCTGCACGGTTGGCACGGGTACCAGGAACGCGCGGGCGATCTCCTCGCTGGACAGGCCGCCCACCACGCGCAGGGTCAACGCCACCCGGGCCTCGCGGGAGAGCACCGGATGACAGCTGACGAACATCAGTGCCAGCACGTCGTCGTCGATCCGGTCCGGATCGACGTCGTCGGCCACCGCCGAGTCGATCGCCACGTCGGCCGCGAGCAGGGCGTACCGATCCTGGAGGGCGGTCCGGCGGCGGATCGCGTCGATCGCCGCCGCCGGGCCGTGGCCATCAGCCAACCGGCCGGATTTGCCGGAGGCCCGTGGCCACGACACCAGCGCCTCGGCCACCGCCTCCTGGGCCGCATCCTCGGCCAGTCCGAAGTCGCCGGTGAACCGGGTCAGCGCGGCGACGATCGCGCCGACTCGATCCGCCAGACGGCCTCGACGTCGGCCGTACCCATCAGCTCTGGCCGCTGCTCTCGGGCGAAGCCCCGTCGTTGACGAACGCCCGCTGTCCTGCGGGACCTCGTCCTCCCGGGCACCCGCCGAATCTCGATCTTGGAGCCGGGGACCGCCGGGACGCACTGGCCCACTCGACCGCCTCCTGCTTCGAGGCGACGTCGAGCGGAAGAAGCCCCGAACAACTCCCTGGTCTCGCCGTACGGCCCGTCCGTGACCACCGGCGCCTCCTCGCCGAAGTGCACCACGGCGCCCTGGCCCGGATCGTCCAGTCCCTCGGCCGCGACGTAGACGCCGGCCTTGGCCGTCTCCTCGATGAACCGGCGGGTCGCGGCCATCAGCTCGTCGACGTTGGCCATCATGGCCGCGTTGGTCTCATCGGTGCCCCGCATGATCAGCATGTACTGCGACATCGCGTCCTCCTCATTCGGCGGGCCGCCTCTCGGCCTCGCACCCCACGTCGAACGACCGGTCCGCAGATCGACGTGGCCCCGGAGAAATCTTCCTCCGCAACGCGGACGGTCCGTCCGACCCGCGTTCCGCCGGGCTCAGACAATGCGACGTAGCGCGGTCTCCACGGCGTCGATCAGCAGGTCCCCGCGGTCCGTGGATGCCGGGCGAGACCGAACTCGACGTCCGGCAGGATGGGCAGGGCGTCCGCGTCGTGGCAGGCCATGGCCGGTTCGAGGTTCGCGGGCATGAGCGCCGCGACGCCGAGTCCAGCGCGGACCGCGGCGAGCACCCGACCAGGCTGTTGCTCTCGAAGGCCACCCGCCACTGTCGGTCGGCGCGCTCCAGCGTCTCCAGCACGGACGTACGCCAGGAGCACGGGCTGGAGAACAACACCACCGGCAGCGGATCGGCGCTGACGTCCACACCAGGCCGATCGCCCAGACCAGCGGGCAGCGTACGGTCCAGCGCGGCGGCCCGGGGATGTCCGGCACGGCGTCGAGCACGAGTTGGACGCGGCCCGCGTCGTAGGCCTCGCGCATGGCGGCGTTGGACAGGCTGAGCACCTCCAGCGTCGCGCCGGGGTGCAGCCGGGCGAGGTCGGCGAGCGCCTGCGGAAGCTGGGACGCGGCGAGGTCCTCGAGTAGCCCGACGCCACAGTGGCCGGTGAGCGCACGTCCGGTTTCGGTGATGCCTGCGCGGCGAGCGAGAGGATGCGTTCGGCGTAGGGAGGAGTTCCTCACCCGCCCGTGTCGGCGAAACGCCGGAGGTCGACCGGTGCAGCAGTGGATGGCCGACGACGCTCTCCAGCTTGCGCAGTTGCTGGCTGAGGGCGGGCTGGGTATGCCCGAGCGCGACCGCGGCGCGGCTGATGCTGCCGGCCCGGACGGCGGTGACGAACGACCGGAGCAGGGCCGTTTCGAGGTCTCTCGCCATAAGCGTTCATTATGCCAGCCTCAACGAAATGACCACTTCTTATGGGCTGGAGCCTCACCTAGCGTTCCGTTGGTGACCGGATATCGACAGGTGCTCGCCGTGCCGGGGATGGCGCCGCTGCTGGGCGTCTCGCTGCTCGCCCGCACCGCGATAACGGCCGACGTGATGGCGCTGACGCTGTACGTCGTGCTGGGCCTGGGGTTGAGCTACGCGGCAGCGGGCGGTGTCGCGGCGGCCTGACCGCCGGAGTGGCGCTCGGCGGGCCGCTGCTCGGCCGCATGATCGACTCACGGGGTCTGCGCGTCGTGCTGCTGGTGACCGTCTTGACCCAGGTCGTGTTCTGGCCGGCCGTGCCGACCCTGCCGTACGGGATCCTGCTGGTGGCCAGCGTGGTGGCGGGCCTGCTGATGGTGCCGGCCCAGGCGGTGAGCAGGCAGGCGATCGCCGCGATGACGACGGGGAGCAGCGCCGGGCCGCGTACGCGCTGGAATCGGTGCAGGGCGAACTGTCGTACATCGTGGGTCCGGCCCTGGTGATCCTGGGTGCGGCGACGATGTCTCCCGCGGTGGTGGCCGGGGTGTCGGTGCCGCGATCCTGGCCGGTGGAGTCGGCATCGCGGTGCTCAACCCCCGATGCGCGCCGGCGGCGAGGCGGATCCCGTCGCGGTCGGTCGACCCGCACGCAGGCGGTGGCTGGGTGCCGAGATGATCGCCGCGCTGACCATGGCGTTCGGTACGACGACGCTGCTCAGCGGCGTGGACCTCGCCATCGTCGCCACCCTGCGAGAAGCGGGTCAGGTGTCCTGGGCCGCCGTGGTCGTCGTGGTGCTCGGCGCCTCGTCCGTCGTCGGCGGGCTGACGTACGGGTGCTGACCCGGCCGCTGCCCACCTGGCTGCTGCTCGGCCTGCTCGGGCTCGTGACGATTCCCGCCGGGCTCGCCCACGACTGGCGCTGGCTGTGCGTGGCCGTCGTCGGCAGTGGGCTGCTCACCGCACCGACCCTTGCCACAGTGGCCGACGCGGTGAGTCGGCTGGCCTCGCCCGGAGCGCGGGGTGAGGCGACCGGTCTGCAGTCGTCGGCGCAGAGCGCTGGCTTCGCGCTCGGTGCCCCGCTCGTCGGCGTCGCGATCGACCTCTCCGTGCCGGCGGGCGGCTTCGTCGCGGCCGGGCTTGCCGGCCTTGCCGCCGCGCTGGGCGGGCACCTGCTGTCCCGCCGCTCGTCCGCGCGAACACCGGTGCCCCACCGGGCTGGTCCAGCTGATCTGACATATTGAGCGTGGTGATGCTGGCGGGGAGAGGTGGCTGATGCTGCGGGATGTCACGTCGATACGTGTGGTCGCCTACTTCCCGTGCCAGCTCACCGCCGACACCGAGCTCGGGCGTGCCGGGTCGGCACGGTGGAGTGTCACCGACGGGCTCAGCGACCTCGCGCTGCAGCCCTATGGGCAACGGCTGCTCGACGAGCTGCTCAGCAGCATGCCCCGGCCGACCATGGAGATCACCGGTGGCGCGGAGATCCTGCGGACGGCCGAGGAGGAGACCGAGGTCTCCCTGTTACCCACCACGGACGCCGGCGCGTGGCAGGTGATCTCCGCCCGAATCAGCCTCTGGAACGTCGGGTGCGGCCTCCTGTGCATCACCTACCAGCTGCCCGGCGGCATGGTCAGCGGCACCGCCGACGTGGTTGCCGACGTTGCTCCGGTGGTGCAGGAGATGCTGCCCGCGGTGACCCGGCTCCTGCGTGCCACACTGCCGGCGCCGGCCGGCGAGGACGAGGTGTTCGTCCTCTGGGCCAACACCACCTTCGCCGTCCAGGTGGCCCTGGGCTGCGATCCGGTGCGGCGGCAGGCCATCGCTCAACAGATGACCCCGGACGGCCTGGACTGCACACCCGACGGGGCCCGGGACGGCGTGTTGCGGATCGGCTCGCACACCACAGCGGTGGTCAGCGACTTCGAGTCTCGTCCGGCGCTGTTGCTGTCGCGGCTGACCGGGGTGCACCACGTCTGCTGGGCCGCGGCCCTGCGCTACGACGCGGTGCTGTCCGCCGAGCTCACCCAGATCGACCCGGGACGCACCGGCCTGTCCCTGAACGCCCTCGAAGACCAGGCCAAACGCATCCTCACCGACTACCACCGCATCCGGCTGTTCCGGCTCGGATACTCGTCGGTGGAGGCGCACCTCGACGCGGCCGCCGGCACGGTCTGGAACGCGTTGGAGCAGCAGTGGAAGTTCCGGTTCGTCCTCACCGCGTTGGACGAGCGGCTCGACTTCGTCCGTACGCTTCATCAGCAACTCGTCGGCCGGCTCCAGGACCGCCGCTCCCGGCTGCTCAACGAACTGGTCCTGGCCTTCACCTTCCTCAACATCTTCGCCATCGTGCTGGCCGCGTTGACGTTCGTGGCGCTGCCGAGCCTCCGGATGGGCCTCGTGGCGGTGGTGATCGGGGTGGTGATGCTGCTGTTGAACCTCAGCGCGTACCTCGCCTTCCGGCGCCGGATCAACGACCCGGGTCGGAACCCGCGCGCGCCTAGCCGTGTCGGGCCGGGGCGCGTGGGAGGCCGTCCTCGCGCCGCGGCGATGACGGGCGCGGACCAGGTGGTGCAGCACCACCAGGGGACCACGCCGACCGGGTACCAGACCAGGTCGACGGGGTCGAACTGCACACCCAGCGCCAGCCTCGCGGCCAGGCTCCGGGCCGACAACTCGGCCGGCACCCCGGTCAGCTGTGCGAGCTCGACCACCAACAGAAGACGGTGGCGACGGCCCCGGCCGGCACGGGTGCCATCCCCGGCCGCAGAAACAGCACCAGGGCCCAGACCATCGACGCGTACAACGCGGTGCCCGAGTACTGCCGGAGCGCCCCGTCGTCGAGGGCGCGGATCAGCAGGGCGAGGCCCAGGAACAGCAGCGCGGCCACCGGCATGAGGAGTCGCACCGTACGGGTTGTGCGCGGCTGGCCGCCCCGACCTCCGGTCATCGGCGGCCGGTGGCCAGGGCGACGAGGTACTGTCCGCCGCCCGCCTCGACGCTCGCGGTCACCGGCAGTCCGGGCACCAGTCGGGAGAACCGGTCGACCAGCCAGTCCGCGGCCTCCTGGGCGTCGCTCCTACTCGGACAGCGTGCGACCAGCTCCCGCCCACCCTTGCGCTCAGTCGCTCCGCGACGGTGATCAGCGGCGCGGGCTCCACCACGTGCAGACGGTCCGGCCAGGCGATGACCACCTTGACCGCGCCCTTGCGGGTGTTGCAGGCACGGTGGGCGAGGCGCTCGGCGATCTTGGACTCTTGTCGGCGGTGCGGCTGTCGACGCTCGGACCACGGGGTCGTTCACCGACTTGTCCGCGTCGACCGGCTCGTCGCACACCCAGCATCGCCAACTGTCGCGCCTGGCGACGTCATCGAGGAGACTCATCCGAGCAAACCAGCCTGTCAGCTCCCGGTCAACGACAGCCTGGCACCGCCAGTGGCCCGTTTGGCCCGCGGTGACCCTCAGCTGTGGTGGTGGACGAGGCAGAACTCGTGGTCTTCGGGGTCGGCCATCACGACGACCACGCCCTCGTCATAGTCGTGCCGCTCACCGGTGGCACGGCCACCGAGACGGACGACCGTCGTCATGGCCTCGTCGATGTCGTCGACGGAGATGTCGAGGTGGATGCGCACCTTGTCCGTTCGAGGTTCCGAGACTGGTTGGAACACCAGCCGCGGCTGCGGGTCACCTCGCTCGCCGAGATAGACCCAACCCTTCTGGGACAGGCCGGGCTCGCGGCCGAGCAGGCCGCTCCAGAATCGGGCTACCCGCTGCGGGTCGAGGCAGTCGATCGTGACACCGGACCAGACGTACGCCATCTCCTGATTCTGGCAGAGCACCGGTTGGTGACCGTCGAGGCGGTGGCGGTCAGATCTGGTGCCGAAGCCAGGACACCGCCCGCGTGAGCAGGTCGACGTGTCCCGGCGACTCGTACGACCTGGGGTCGTGACCGAGGCCGTCGTAGACCACCCGACCGCCGCCGACGCTGCGTGCCCAGACGAGCGGGTGGACGGTGCCGTCCTCCCGGTGCGTGTAGAGCGGCTCACTGCCGCCGTCGTCGACGAGGTCGAGGTGGGTGTAGCGCTCGTCGTAGACCTCGAAGTCGCCGAGCCCGTCGACGATCGGGTGGTCGACGCCGCTGCGCTGGATGAGGGTCTGGTCGATCGGCGGATGGAAGGTGCGGTCGTGGTCCCAGACAGCGCCGATGGTGGACCGCCAGATCGGCAGGCCCGGAAAGGCGATCGCCGCGCTGTGGAGGGCGAGGAGGCTGCCGCCGCGGGCGAGGAAGGCATCAAGGATGCGGGCGAACTCGTCGTCCTCGGCGATCGGCGTCGAGCGGTTGGCGCTCGCGTTGACCACGAGCAGGTCGACGCCGTCGAGGGCGGCGTCGAGCTGGCCGAGAGTCGTCACGGTCGCCACTGAGTGCGCGTCGCCGAGGATCTTGGCGATCGCCGCGCTGGTGTCGGCCAGCGGGTGCCACGGGTCGGCGTGCGGATCTTGACCGCTGAAAATGATGGTCCTGATGGGCTGCGCCATGATGCTCCGATCCTGTTTGCCTGATATCGGGGGTTACTGGGGCGAATCATTTCGACGATTCGCGAAATCCCGAAATCAAAGTTAGCATGGCGCTCATGAGAGCTTTGCATCATCCCGACCTCGCCGCGGTCGATCTGGCCACCCTGCTCAGTGCGCTCGCCGACCCGGTGCGCCTGAGCGTCGTACGGCAGCTGGCGCTGTCGGGTGGGGTTGTCTGCGGGAGGTTCGACGCGCTGTCCGAGGTGGGGATGTCGACCCTCTCGCACCACCTGAAGGTCCTGCGTGCGGCCGGTGTTCTCCGCGTCACGCCGAACGGGAGTTTCCGCCGTCACGAACTGCGTGCCGACGAGATCGACGACCGGTTTCCCGGGCTGCTGCCCGCGGTCATCGCCAACCTGGGCGTCTCCGAGGCCGCGGGAGTGCCGGCATGACCGACCCCGGAATGGCCCCGCAGCATTCGCCGGGCACGCTCGGGTTGAGCGCGGACGAGGTCCTCACCACGACCCGTGCCGTCCGCAAGCGTCTCGACCTCGGGCGACCCGTGCCGCGACACGTGATCGAGGATTGCCTCCGCATCGCCCTGCAGGCACCGAGCGGCCGCAACAGGCAGCGCTGGGACTTCATCTTCGTCGAAGACCCGCAGACCCGGGCGGCCGTCGCGGATCTGTGGCGGCAGGGCCTGATGGCCCCACCTCCGGCGTCCGGTACGGCCGGACCGACCTTCAGTCGGATGAGTTTCGCCTCGACCGAGTGGAGTCGCATCGCGGGTAGCCTGCAACACCTCGCCGAACACCTGCACGAGGCGCCGCTGCTGCTCATTCCGTGCCTGCGCGTCGAGTCGCGCAGCGAACTCGACAGTGTTCGCGGGCAGGCCGGGGCCTGGGGCTCCGTCATCCCGGCGTTTTGAGCTTCATGCTGGCCGCGCGGGAACGCGGCCTCGGCACCGCCTGGACCACGAGTCATCTCAGCTACGAGCGGGAGATGGCCGACCTGCTCGGCATCCCGTACGAGACGGTCGTGCAGGTGGCCCTCACGCCGGTGGCCTATTCCCTGGGCACCGACTTCAAGCCCGGTCCTCGTGCCGAGGCCGAATCGTTCGCCCACTGGGACCGTTGGTAGGCACCCGCACCCGCGTCGTCGTCAGACGGTCGCCGAGTCGCCCGGCCGGAGGTCGACGAGCAGATCCCTCGAGCCCGCCTCCTCGAAGGCCCGCACGACGTCGTCGGCGTCCTGGGTGTAGTGCCCCACCCGTGCTGGTGGACCGGAATCACCGCCCGCACGCCGAGCAGCGCCGCCGCTCGTGCCGCCAGTTCCGCCGTCAGGGTGAGGAACCCTCGCCGCGTGCCGCGATCCGGGCCGCGCCGAGGTTGAGGATCGCGATCTCTGTCGCCGGGAACTGCTCCGCGACGACCGCCACGACATCCAACGAGGCGTTGTCACCGCTGACATAGACCGTCGGCCAGCCACTCGCCTCCAGCACGAACCCGATCACCGGGCCGTTGACCACGCCGATCTCTGGCGTCCCGTGCAGCGCCGGGACCGCCGTGACCCGCACATCGGCGACCTCGGCGTGCTCGAACAGCCGCAGGCCGATCGAAGCGGGCCGAGATTCCGGAGCCCCGCGGTGGTGGTGAACACCCGCCGGGCCTGACGGGCGTACTCCCGCCCGGAGATGTCGAGGTTGTCGATGTGGTGCTCGTGCGAGACGAGCACCACGTCGGCCTGGCCGATGTCCTCGGGCGCTGCGGTCGGCCCGGCCAGCTTGGTCGCGGTGACCGGCCCGTTCTGGTACGTCCGCGGATCGTCGAAGGTCGGGTCCAACACGACGCGCAAGCCCGCGTAGTCGAGGACGGCGGTCGGCCCGCCGATGGCGCGAATGGTCAGCTTGTTCATGGTGCTCCCTGACATTGCTGTGGCTGTCACATCACCGAAGCGGCACGTCGGCGTCATCGGCGGCCTGCACCTGACCCGCGCCGCCTCCTCGGTGAACGGCGGCACCGGGTGTCGCAGCGGCGTGTCCGCTTCGTCGGCGTCAGTGCTCATGGGTGTCCCGTTCGGAGAGGGTGCGGCCGTGCAGTGCTCGCGCAGAGCGCGGTTGTCAGCGCGGAGGCGGGCGAGTTCGTCGCGCATGGGTGCGAGCGCGTCCGAGTTCGGCCTCGCTGAAGCGAGGCGTGATGTGTTGCGGACAGTTCCAGTCGTAGCCGTGCACCGTCACGGTGATCAACCGTTCCACCTTGCCCGGAGGACCGGGCACGCTCAGCCGCTCCAGCAGGTCTTCGGACGGTGGTCCCGTACGTCGGTGACGTGGGCCGTGCCGATGACCTTGAGCCGGAGTTGGCGGGCGTAGTCCATGAGCAGCAGCGACACCCGGGTGACGTGCCCAGGTTGCCGACCGACAGGTACTGCCGGTTGCCGCGCAGGTCGGCCCAGCCGAGGACGCTGTGCCCGTCGACCGGGTCGAGGACGTGCAGGAAGCCGGGCGGGCCGCCACGGTGCTGCAGGTACGGCCATCCGTTCTCGCCGACCGTGGCGAGATAGAAGTGGTCCCGTTCGGCGATGAACGCGGCCTCGTCGGGACCGAGCATCGCGTCGGTGTCCCCACCCGGCGACCATTCGCTGGATGGCGGGTCGGCTGCCGTAGCGCTGTTGCGCGGCGGCCACCGACGCTGTGGTCAATTCTTGCAGGTAGCGATGTGGCATGACGGCCGTCTTCCGGATGGTGGGCGGGTTTAGTCAACCAGGATGAACGACGCGGGAAACCCCAAATCAGCGCAGAACTCGGACATATTAACCGTCGTATTGAACTTGACTGGTTAGAAGCTACGACATCATTTCTAACCTGTCAAACGGCGAACGATGGTAAGGTCGCTCGCATGATGCGGCGACCGCTGGTGGACGAACCCTCGCACTGGACCTGGTCAACACCCAGTGGGTCGAGCGCGGCCGCCTGGTCGATCTGTTCGACGAACCCGAGGGACTACGGCTGTGGCTTGCCGAGCACCGGTTCGCGGGCGACGCCGCATCGGTGGAGGCCCCGCTGCGCCAAGCGCGTTCGGCGCTGCGCCGCGTCCTCGAGCAGCCCGGTGAGGACGCCGAGCGGGAGGTCGACGCGATCCTGGCCCACGGTGCCGTGCGCTACACCCTCCGGCAGGGGACCGTCCGGGAGCACCACGACGTCGACACCGACTGGCTTCCTCCTGGCAGGCGGTCACCAACTATCTGGACCTGCTGCGCCAGCAACCCACCCGGATCCGACGCTGCGGCAACCCGCCTGTGTCCTGCACTTCTACGACACGTCACGCAACGGGACGCGGCGCTGGTGCTCAATGGACGGATGCGGAGGCCGAGCCAAGGCCGCCCGCCACTACCAGCGCCACCGCGCCGCCCCACCGCCCGGATCGCCGCGACTAGGGTCGCCGCGGCCGGGTCAGCTGGACAGGACGCGGTCGACGAGGTCCGGACAGTGGCTCTTCCAGTTCAGTGCCGCCCCTTGCGCATGAGATCGAGATTGAGCCTGCGGGCGGCCTGACGACTCCGGGCGGGTGAGCGCGGCCTGGGCGGACTGGGGCGAGGTGAAGCGCAGTCCCAGCACTCCGGGGCGGATCCGGTAGCCGGCTGTGGCCGTCTGCATCATCGCCAGTCCGAGGCGGGTACGCAGCTGCGATCGCGCCACGGCCCGGTCGATGTTCAGGTGGATCTGTAGTGCCTGCGGGTCGTGTCTGGCGTGGCAGACGTACAGGGTCTCCATGGCGTGCACGGAGAGAGTGAACAGGCGGGGATAGCTGGCCGCGTTCGTGCTCGGCAACGCGCTGAGAGTCCAGTAGCTCAACTCGGTGCGCTCCGGCCCCGGCACCGTGGCACGCAGGTAGGTGCCCAGCAGGCGGGCCAACTCGTCGGTGAAACGCGGATCGGCCTGGAGCTGGTCGAATCTGTGGCGACTGCGGCGGCGTACGTCGGGATCGTCCGGTCGGTCGTCGGGGCGAACCGGCGACGGTTGGTGATCGGTGAGCCAGCGTCGCTGCTCGGCAGGGGTCAGGAGGAGGTCGAGGTCGCCGGCGTCGAGTCGACCGGTGGTGTGGACGACGTTGCGTAACTGCACCCCGGCCGCCTCGCGCCGACGAATCTGGTCGCGTTCGGTCCGGTCGAGTTGACTGCGGACGACCCGCTGGAAGGCGACGTCGACGATGTCGCTCCACCGTTGACGGTGAGTGCCGAAGCGTGCGACCACGTCGACGGCCTGCCCCACGTAGCGCTGGCCGTCCGCGAAGGTCAGCTCGTACACCCCGCAGCGACCGAGCGACCTGGGCAGCAGGTGCGCGATTGAATTGAGGCCAACGACCTTCAGGCGGACAACCTCCATGCCGGACGACAGTAAGGTATCGCGGCTCGGAATCGGGGCCCGAGTTTCGGCTATCGTCGGCGATGCGGGTGAGAGGCGCTGCGACGGACCGGGTCCGCCACGCTCACCTCGTACAGCCGATCCAAGGGCGCCTTCCTGTTCCGAGGGAGGCGTCATGCGTACGTTCACCACCACCTGGGGCGTCGGCGACTACCCGCGATGGCCCGCCTGTTGATGCCGGCGGCCGAAGCGGTGGTGGCGGCGGCCGGGTACGCCCGGATGACCGGGTGCTCGATGTGGCCACCGGGACGGGCAACGCGGCGGTGCTGGCCGCCCAGCGCGGTGCGCGTACCACCGGTTTGGATCTTGAGCCCGCGTTGCTGGCGCTCGCCCGGCGGCGCGCCACGGAAACCGGCCTGGCGGTCGACTGGCGACTCGGTGACGCGGTCCGGTTGCCCTGCCGGACGCCTCGGTCGACGTGGTGGTGTCGGTGTTCGGCGTGATGTACGCGGCTGACCACGACGCGGCCGCGCGGGAGCTGCGCAGGGTGTGCGCTCCCACCGGCCGGGTGGCGCTGGCTGCGTGGACGCCGGGCGATTTTCTGCCGGCCATGGGGCAGGTCCTCGGCGATTACCTGCCGCCGCCACCGGACGGCAGCGTTCCGCCGAGCCGGTGGGGTGACCGGGAGTCGGTCGGCCAGCTCCTGGAGGCGGCCGGACTGCGCGTCACCTCGGCGGTCCCGCACCGGTTGCGCCTGAGTTTCGCCGACGGGGACGCCGCGACCAGCCTGTTCATCGACACCGCCGGGCACCTCGTCGCGGAACGGGATCGGCTGGTGTCGCAGGGGCGATGGGAGACGATGCGTGCGGACCTGCGGTCCTTCGTCGGCGACCGTGGGTGACCGACGGCGACCGCTTCGAGCTGGACCTCGGGTACCTGCTCGTGACTGCCACACCGGCGTGACGTGGGCTGGTCAGGACTGTTTCCGGAACGGGGCGAGGACGGCACGGATCTGGTCGGCCGCACCCCAGTCCTGGTCGAACTGGGCCAGCACGGCGAGGTGCTGTCGTAGCTGGATGATCGGCATGCGCTCCCTCCATCCGTTGTCCAGCCCGGTCAGCTCCGCGTAGACGTCGAACATCCGCCGCGCCTCGGGCGGGGAGAGGTGGTCCACACGTGGGCGAGGTCGACCTCGGCCCACAGGTAGGACACGGCCGGGTCGATCAGGGCGGGCTGCCCGTCCGGGGTGGCCAGGATGTTCTGTGCCCACAGGTCGCCGTGCGTCAGGCAGGCCGGCCGCTCCGGCAGCAGATCCGGCAGTCGGTGACAGAGCCGCTCCAACGCCGCTCGGTCTTCGGCGTCGAGTGCCGCGTCGACACGGGGCTGCCCGAGCCACCGAAGCAGGCGGTGCTGCGCGAAGAAGGCGAAGCCGTCGTCGTGCCAGGTGTTGATCTGGCGGCGGCGGCCCAGCCAGTTGTCGTGGTGCCAGCCGAAGCGCGGATGGATCGTGCTCGTGTGCAGGTGGGCGAGCAGATGTGCGAACCGCTCCCAGAAGGTCTCGCTGCGCGGCCTGGGCCGCAACACCGACAACACCAGGAGGTCCCGGTCCGCCAGGATCACCTCGGGTGTCTGCACGCCGCCCAGCTCGCGCAGGGCGGTCAGCCCGTCGGCCTCCGCGACGAACACATCGTCGGCCGGAGGGTCGGCGAAGGCCTTGACGAACACCGACGGCGCGCCCCGACGGGTGGCGATGCCCGCGAGCGCAGCGAGCCCACCCGTCACCGGCTCCACCGCGACGACCTCGTGCATCCCGGCCCGGCGTAGATGATCCAGCAGGACAGTCGTCGCGGCGATCAGGGTGGGCTCCTCGTGATCGGGTGTTCGCTGCGCCGATCCTAGGCGGCGGAGACCACCGTTCGACAGTCGGCCCGGCGGAGGAATCCGCGATGACGCAACCTGACGGTCGTCCGAACCCGTCGAGCTTGCGGAGGAGGGAGCCTCGATGGTGGATGCCGAGGGCGAGTTCGTGGAGTACGTCTCCGCGCGACTGCCGAGCCTGTATCGGACCGCGTTCCTGATGTGCGGCGACGCCCATCTGGCCGACGACGTGGTGCAGCAGACGATCACGGCGTTGTACGTGAAGTGGCGCCGGGTCAGCCGGGCCGACAACATCGACGCGTACGTGCACCGGATGTTGGTGCACAAGCTCGTCGACGAGAAGCGGTTGAGCTGGACGAAGGTACGGCTGCTGGGGTCGGTGCCGGTGCCCGATCGCCCGCCGGTCACGCCGTACGACGACCTGGCCGAGCGCGACAGCCTGGTCGCCGCGCTCGCCCATCTGCCTCGCGGCCAGCGGACCGTCCTGGTCCTGCGGTTCCTCTGCGACCTGTCGCTGGCCGACACGGCTGCCGCGATGGGTTGTTCCGAAGGAAATGTGAAGTCGCAGACAGCCCGGGCTCTGGCGGCGGTTCGCCAGGTGCTCGACGTCACCGAGATGTCAGGGAGCCCGAGATGACCGTGGTGGACGACCAGCACCTCGCCGCGCTGCTGCGGTCGGCGCAGATTCCCGAGCCGCACGTCGACGTCGAGCGCGCGGTCCGCGACGGCCGGCGCCGTCGTCGGCGCCGTCGAGTCGGCGGTCTCGCGGCGATGACGGTGCTCACGGCGTTCGGCGTGGTGGGCGCCGTCCAGCTCACCGGGGCCGCCAGCCCACCGGCGCCGACCACGCCGGCCCTCGCGGTGTCCCCGGCCGGGCCGCCTCGATCGCCCCGCCCACGCCGGTCACCTGCGCGGCGTCCTGGTTGTCGCAGCCGGTCGCCGGTCCGGTCGCGGTGGCGACGCGCGTCGACCCCACCGGGCGGTACATCGTCGGTGACATCGGCACCGGGCAGGAGGACGGGCGGGTCGTGTTGTGGACCGACGGTCGGGCCCGCGTCCTGCCGGCCACCGTGGAGCACGCGGCGGCGGTCAACGCCCGGGCGACGTGGTCGGCACCAACGGCGACGGCACCGGCTGGGTCTACCGGAACGGCAAGGTGCGCTTCCTGGACACCCCGGCTACCAGGCGGTCCTGCTGCACGCGATCAACGGCCGGGGCGACATCGTCGGCACCGCCAGGGAGCGAACGAGTCGCACCACGCCGTGCGGTGGTCGGCGGACCGCCCGCAGCAGCACCGACTGGTCGGCCAGCGGGGATCGTCCGCGACCGGGATCACCGAGGACGGCACTGTCGTCGGGACATCGGGCGAACGGCCCTACCGGTGGACGCCGCAGGGCACCGGGCGGCGCTGCCGGTGCCCGACGGCTACCCCGCGCCTCGATCGAATCGGCGCGCGGCGAATGGGCGATCGGCATGGTTCCCGGCGAGCGGCGGGGCAGTGCCACGCTGATGCTTCCGGTGCTGTGGAATCTCGCGACCGGGACGGTGAGGCTGCTGCCCTTCCCGAGCACGACCGGCATCGCCGCCAACGGTGACCTCTTGACCGGCGACGGCGCCCGCTGGTCGTCTCCCGGACGGCACGTCCCGCCGGCTGCCGGGCCGTCCCGAGATCCGGGCGACCGAGGCCGGCACGTACACGGCCGAGGGGATCAGCGACGACGGTCTGACCGTGGTCGGTGCCGTTTACGAAGGAGGCGTACCGGCCACTGGCGTGGCGCTGCCGGCGGTGACGGGACGTGATGGCCGGGCCGCGTTCCGTACCATCTCGGCATGGTGCTGAATCGGGAAGCGCGGGTCAGCCGACGGGCGGTGCTCCTCGCCGCCGGAGGATTGCTCGTCGGTTGCTCACCGCAGCCCGAGGTCGACAAGGTCCACCTGCGACTGGCCACCGGACCGGCGGGCGCGGTTTACCGGCGCATCGGCGGCGCGCTGGCCGACCACATCTCCGCCCACGTGCCGGGTGCCACTGTGACGACCGTGCCGAGCAGGGCGTCCACCGACAACATCCGGATGCTGCGGGCCGGTGAGGTGCAGCTCGGGCTGACGAGCCTGGACGTGTTGATCACGACTGACGGCAGCGCGCGGAGGGCTCTCGGCGGTCTGCCGGCTCTACGACAGTCACCTGCACCTCGTGGTCATGGCCAGCTCCGGCATCGACGAGTTCCGGGACCTGACGGGCAAGCGCATCTCCCTCGGGGCCCGCGACTCGGGCACCGAGTTCACGTCGTCGCGGCTTCTGGAACTCGGCCGGATGAGGGCCGACGGCCGGTCCCTCAGCCAGGCCGACTCGGCGGCGATGCTGCGCGACGGCGAGATCGACGCGATGTTCTCCTGACCGGCGTCCCGACACCGGCCATCACTGAGTTGGTGCAGCGGCACCCCGTCCGGCTGATCCCGTTGGAGGCACAGGCAGACCTGCTCTGCAGGGCGTACCCCGGTCCGTACGCTCCGGCCATGATCCCCGCGACCGCGTACGCCAACGTTCCGGCGACCCGTACCGTCGCGGTGCCGAACGTGCTTCTCGTGCGCAACGACCTGCCCGACGACCTGATCTACGCGATCACCGACACGATCTTCACGCACGCCGCGACGATCGCTGGCGGCAGCCGCGACGAAGCCGAAGCCGTCCCCGAAGCGTGGCAGATAAACGTGCGTACCGCGATCTCCACCGCGTCGATCCCTCCACCCCGGCGCGGCCGCCTGGTTCCGCGACCGCAAACGCTGACCCACGGCCGGCCCTCAGACCGGCGGTCCAGCCGGAGCCCGGAGGACGACACCTCCTCGGGAACGACCGGCAACGCGATCACCGCGGCGAACCCGTGCCCGGACCCGTCCGGACGGGGCAGGCCCTCCGCCAACCGCAGCTCGCCCCCGGCCCTTCCGACCAGGTCGGCGCAGATCGCCAGGCCCAGACCGGTCCCGGACACGTTCTGGTGCCGAGGCGACCGCCAGAACCGTTGTAGCGCCTGGGTGCGCTCGGAGACGTCGATCCCCTGGCCGTCATCACGGACGGTGATGGTGATCATCTTCTCGGCCGCCGAGTCGTCGTCGTCTCCGGCACTCACGGAGGCGGGGACGACCCGGGCGTTGATCTCCACCACCCGCGCGTCGGACAGTCGCAACGCGTTGCTGATCAGCTCGTCCAGGACGCTGCCCAGCCCGCCGGGCGGCTCCAGCAACCGCAACCCCGGTGGCACATCGACGGTCAGTGTCTGCCCCGCCGTCGCCGTCAACGCTCGCCACCGGTCCACCCGCGTCGTCAGCACCTCGTCGAGGTCAACCGGTGACGCCGTCCGCATGCTCTCCATCCGTGCGCTGGCCTGCAACGAGTTCAACATCCGCTGCATCGCCTTCAACTCGTCGACGGCGACGTCGTACGCCTGCCGTCCGTCATCATCCGCCCGTAGGTGGAGGTCGAGGCTCTCCACCGCGAGCCGGAGGCTGGTCAACGGGTTGCGCAACTGATGCGACGCGTCCGACACGAACGCCCGCTGCCGCTGCACGGAGTTCTCGACGGCGTCCATCATCGTGTTGAACGACTCCGCGAGCCGCCGCAGCTCCGCCGGGCCGGCCTCGGCGTCGACACGGATCGTCAGATCGCCCTTGGAGATCCGCGAGGTCGCGGCATCCAGCTTTCCCACCGGCCGCAGCACCCACGCCGAGACCGGCCAGGCGACGGCCACCAGGGCGATCAACGGCAGCAGCCCGAGCCCGGCGAGACGGGCCCAGCGGACGAGGATGCGTTCGCGCGTGGTGGACAGGTCGGAGATCGTCACGACGCCCCGACGACCTCACTGTCCCGGCCCACCGGCTCGGCCACGACGAGGGCGGAATCGTCCCAGGGCGCCCACTCCCCGGACGGTTCGGACCGTGCGCCGGCCAGCGCCGCGGTCACGATCCGGGGCAACGTCGGCTCGGCGCTCGCCGCCTCCTGGTAGACGCCTGCCGGTCCGAGCAGCACCGTGCCCGACGTGTCGATCACCGCGACCGGAATCCCGTACAGCTTGTGGTAACGGGCCAACTCCTGCTGGAGCGCCTCGGTCCGCCCGGTCGACAGCGCCGTGTCGGCCAGTGACGCGAACCGGCCCACGTCGCCCAGCCGATCGACGTAGGTCTCCTGCATCTCCCGCTCGGCCACGGTGACGCTGAGCGGCACCCCGAGTGCCGTGACGAGCAGCACCGCGAGGGGTACGAGGACGACGAGCAGGCGACGGTTCACCGCGTGTCAGCCGGCCAGCTCCGGCTCGTCGGTCAGCAGCCGATAGCCGACCCCGTGCATGGTGCGGATCAGCACCGCCGGCCCGACCTTGTGCCGCAGCGCCGAGATGTGGGTGTCCAGGGTGCGGCTCGCGGACTCCCAGGTCGCACCCCAGATCTGGTCGAGGATGGCGTCGCGGCTCACCACGTTCGGCGCGCGCCGGGCCAGCAGCAGGAGCAGCTCGAACTCCTTGCGGGTCAGCGCCACCGGCGTGCCGCCGATGGTGACCTCGCGGGTGCCGAGGTCGATCCGCATCGGGCCGAGGACCAGCGGCCCGTCCGGCTGGCTCAGCGCACGAGCCGCCCGGGTGCGCCGCAGGACGGCGTCGATCCGGGCCAGCAACTCCGGAACGCCGAACGGCTTCACGATGTAGTCGTCCGCGCCGGCGCGTAGGCCACGTACCCGCTCGTGCTCCTCCGATCGGGCGGTCACGGCGATGACGGCCGTCTCCGGGCAGTCCGGAGCCGGCGGACCACGTCGAGCCCGTCGCCGTCGGGTAGACCCAGGTCGACGAGGACCACATCGGAGGGAACCGCGCGCATCGCCTCCGCGGCGGTGGCGATTCGGCGGACCTCGAAGCCCGCCTGGGTCAGGACGGTCATCAGACCCCGCGCCACCCGGTCGTCGTCCTCGATGACGGTGATCCGCATAGCGGCGGATTGTACCCCGATATCGACGGTCGGTTATCCCGCCAATTCCTGAGGTTTATCTGACACCATCCGCGTCCCGGCCATCCGAGACTGGTGCGGCGCACTCGTCGGCGAATGCGCGGGCGCTGACGAGGAGGTCGCGAGATGACAACGACCAGCAGGTACCGGGCCGTCGCCCGGATGATCGCCGCGATCGGCGTCGTCTCGATCGTCGCTGCCTGTTCCGGCAACGGAGGCGCCACCGGCGGAGGTGGGGCCGGCGACTACCCGGCCGGAACATCACGTTCGTCGTGCCGTTCAGCGCGGGTGGCCCGACGGACACGGTCACCCGCCTGATCGCCGAACCGATGGCCACCCAGCTCGGCGGCAAGATCGTCGTGCGGAACGTCGAGGGCGCGGGTGGCACGGTCGGCGCGGGCGAGGTGGCGCAGGCCGACCCCGACGGGCTCACCGTGCTGATGCATCACATCGGCATGTCGACGGCGCCGGCCCTGTACAAGAGCCTGAGTTACAAGCCACTCGAGGACTTCGAGATGGTCGGGCTCGTCACCGAGGTGCCGATGACCATCGTCGCGCGGAAGGACTTCGCGCCGGCCACCCTCCAGGACCTGGTGGCCTACGTGAAGTCGAACGCCAACAGGGTCACGCTGGCCAACGCGGGCATCGGTGCCGCGTCCCACCTGTGCGGCCTGCTGTTCCAGACCGCCATCGGCGTCAAGCTCCAGGAGGTCCCCTACCAGGGCACCGGCCCCGCGCTGACCGACCTCGTGGGCGGCCAGGTCGACTTCATGTGCGACCAGACGACGAACACCAGCGGCCAGATCTCCGCGGGCAAGGTGAAGGCGTACGCGGTCACCACGCCGGCGCGGGTGAAGAGCCTGCCCGACCTGCCCACCACGACCGAGGCGGGGCTGCCCCAGCTCCAGGTCAGCGTGTGGCACGGGCTCTACGTCCCGGCCGGCACGTCGCAGGAGGTCATCAAGAAGCTCTCCGACGCGCTGAAGGTGGCACTGGCCGAACCTCGGGTCATCGAACAGATGGCCAAGCTCGGCACCGCGCCGGTCGCGATGGACGCCGCGACCCCACAGGCACACCGGACCAAGCTCGAAGAGCAGCTCGGCAGCTGGGCGAAGGTCATCGCCGACGCCGGGGTCAAGGCCTCCTGAGGTGGAGCACCGTCGGTCCTACCCGGACGTTCTCGCCGGGGAGTGTTCGTCCTCATCGGCGGCGGGTTCGTGGTCGGGTCGCTCGGCTACGAGTTGGGCACCCGCTGCGAATGGGCCCGGGCGCCTTTCCGCTGCTGGTCGGGGCGACGGTGGCTGTCCTGGGCCTGGCCATCGTGCTCAAGGGGCTCGTCGCCGGCGACGTGATCTCGTTCGGACCGGTTCCGTGGCGTGCGGTCGCCGTCATCGTGCTCGCGCTCCTGTTCTTCGGGTTCACCGTCCGACAACTCGGATTCGTGCCGACGGCGGCGGTGACCGCCCTGCTCACCACACTGGCCAGCTCGCGCGTACGGCTGCTCACGGCCGTGGCCGTGGCCGCCGGTCTGACCGTCGCCAGCACACTCATCTTCGTCGTCGGACTCCAGTTACGGATCCCGCTCTGGGGCCCGTGGCTCGGGTCTGACGCGGCTGCCGGATTGAGGCATGGAACTCTTCGACAACCTCGTGCTGGGCTTCTCGACCGCGTTCCTGGTCCAGAACGTCCTCTACTGCTTCGTGGGTGTGCTGCTCGGGACGGCGGTCGGCGTATTGCCCGGCATCGGCCCGACCGCGACGGTGGCCATGCTGCTGCCGATCACGTTCAGCTTCGAGCCGGTGACGGCGCTGATCATGCTGGCCGGCATCTACTACGGCGCGCAGTACGGCGGTTCGACGACCGCCATCCTGATCAACCTGCCGGGTGAGTCCTCGGCGGCGGTCACCGCGCTGGACGGGCACGAGATGGCCCGGCAGGGCCGGGCCGGGCCGGCTCTGGCGGCCGCCGCGATCGGGTCCTTCATCGCGGGTACGGTCGCGACAGTGGCGCTCGCGGCGGCGGCCCGCCCTGGCCAGCGTCGCGTTGAAGTTCGGCCCGGCCGACTACTTCTCGCTCGTGCTGTTCGGTCTGATCGTGTCGATCGCGCTGGCGCGTGGGTCGACGCTCAAGGCGCTGGCGATGATCGCGCTCGGCGTGCTGCTCGGCACTGTCGGCCAGGACATCTACACCGGAACGCCCCGGTTCGTGTTCGACCAGCGCGAGCTGTACGGCGGCATCGACTTCGTGTCGGTCGCCGTCGGCCTCTTCGGGTGGCCGAGATCCTGCGCAACCTGGAGAACGAGCAGACCCGCACGGCGATCGTCAGCAAGGTGAACAACCTCTGGCCGACCCGTGAGGATCGGCGTCGGATCGTCGGCCCCATCCTGCGGGGACCGGCCTCGGCGCCGCCCTCGGCGTCCTTCCCGGGGTGGCCACGTGCTGGCGTCGTTCACCTCGTACGCCGTCGAGAAGCGCATCTCGAAGCGGCCGCAGGAGTTCGGGCACGGGCGATCGAGGGCGTCGCCGGCCCGGAGTCGGCGAACAACGCCGCCGCCCAGACGTCGTTCATCCCGCTGCTCACCCTGGGTCTGCCCGCTCACCCGGTGATGGCCCTGATGATCGGCGCGTTCATCGTGCACGGCATCACCCCGGGCCCGAACGTCATCAACGACGAGCCGGCGCTGTTCTGGGGTCTGATCGCGTCGATGTGGATCGGCAACGTGCTCCTTCTGCTGCTGAACCTGCCGCTGATCGGCCTCTGGTGCGGATGCTGCGCATCCCGTACCAGGTGCTGTTCCCGATGATCATCCTGTTCGCGGCGATCGGCACCTACTCATTGAACTCCAACGCGTACGACGTCTACGCGATCGCGTTCTTCGGGATCCTGGGCTACGTGCTGATCAAGTGCGGCTGCGAGCCGGCGCCACTGCTGCTCGGCTTCGTCCTCGGCCCTCTGCTCGAGGAGAACCTGCGGCGAGCGCTCATCATCTCCCGTGGGGACGCGTCGGTCTTCCTGACCCGGCCGATCTCCGCGGTGCTCCTGGCCCTGGCCGTGGCGGCACTCGTCGTCGCCGTCCTTCCGTCGATCCACCGACGCCGCGAGGCCGTGTTCGCCGAGGAGGAGTAGGCGGCCGCAGGTCGTGTCCGCGTGACGGCGGGGCCGGTCAGAGACGGGACACCAGGCCGGATTCCCAGGCCCAGGCGGCGATCCGTACGCGGGTGACGGTGCCGAGCTTCATCGAGATGTGGGCGACGTGGGTCTTGACGGTGCCGGGGAGAGGTGGAGTGTCGCGCCGATCTCCTCGTTGCTCAGCCCGCGAGCCACGAGCGCGGCAACGTCCCGCTCCCGAGGGGTCAACGGCGGGTCCGCCCGGAGGTGTTCGCGGCCGGCGCCGAGCCGTTCCAGCAGGCGGACGGTGACTTCGGGGCTGATCAGGGCGTTGCCGACCAGGGCGGCCCGGACGGCCTCGACGAGCAGCCCCGGTGCGGACGCCTTCAGCAGGAAGCCACTCGCCCCGTCCCGCAACGCCCGGGTGACGTACTCGTCCTCGTTGAAGGTGGTCACCACGATCACCCTGGTGTCCAGGTCGGTGGCGGTGGCGACGCGGCGGACGAGTTCGAGGCCGTCGATGCCGGGCATCCTGATGTCCGCCAGCAGCACCGCGGGCGGAGGCGGCGGACCAGGTCCCAGGTGGTGGTGCCGTTTCCGGCCTCGCCGACGACCGTGAGGTCGGGTTGCGCCGACAGCACCATCCGGAAACCGTGCCGGACCATGTCGTGGTCGTCAGCGATCACGACGGTGGTCGTGGCGCCGCCTGCCTAACAACCAGCCGGAGATGTGCGCGCGCAGGCATCGACTCAGTCTATGGGGAGCGTGACGTGGACCTGCCAGGATCCGTCCTCGACGCCGGCGCGCATGCTGCCGTCGAGGGCTTCCACGCGGGCACGGAGGGAGGCCAGGCCAGCGCCGGAGCCCGGGGTACGGGGTGACGACGCGCGGCCTGGCAGGTCGTTGGCCACGACGATGTCGAGCCGTCCGTTCCGCTGGTCGCCGACACCCGCACCGGGACGGCGGGCGCGCGTGTCGGGTCACGTTCGTGAGCGCCTCGGATATCACCCGGTACGCGGTGGCCTGGATCGCGGCCGGAATGCCGTCGCGCTCCGCCACCGCCACGGTCAGTTCGACAGGGAACGGGTGGGCGTCGACCAGATCCGCTACCCCGGAGAGGCCGTACTGGTGCGCCGTGCGCTCGTCGTCGTCCCGCATCAACCGGATGCTGTGGTCGAGACGTCGCAGGGCGCGGCCGCCGCCTGCTCGACCTGCTCGATCAGCGCTACGGGGTCGCTCGCGCCGACGATCCGCGCCGACTGTGCCACCACCGCGATGCCAGCGATGTCATGAGCGACGTAGTCGTGCAGGTCCGCGGCGACCCTGCGGCGTTGCTCCGACCGAGCCTGCTCCACGGCGGCCACCCGAAGCTCGTCGAGGCCGCGAAGATAGTGACCGAGCAGCGCCCCGCCAGCACTGTGACCGCACCCAGAGCGCTCAGGAACAGCTGTTCTCCGATCGCGGCATCCGGCAGGAGCCGAAAACCGACAGCGGCGCCGGGCACCAGCAGGAGGCCTCCGACCAGCCGACCGGGCCGGCCGGCGTTACGGGTCAGTGCGACACCGAGGGCGGTCAACGCGCCGACGTCGACAGTGGTCCACAGCAGCAGCTTGCTGGAATCGTTGCCGTCGTCGACGAAGCTGTATCCGAGGGATCGCCAGGCCCAGAGGCTGCCGCCCACCGAGACGACGGCCGCCGTGACGCCGAGCGGCACGCGGGCCAGCCGGGCGACGAGATCGCCAGCGTCGCGGCGAGCACCGAGATCCAGGCGGTGAGCCGCAGCGCGGCCGGCTGGCCGTACCAGGGTGCCAGGACCGTGACGATTCCGGCGGCCACCCAGGCGAGCCGTCTCATGCCGGTCAGCATCTCACGGCGCGGTCACGTCGACCGTCACGCCGGATTCCTGGCCAACGTGCTGAGGGCGCGCCGCGGAGGTGTTGGTCGAAGAAGCTGACGAGCGCGTGGCGGACGGTGCGGTACGCCAGTGGCTGCACCGTACCGACGTCCTGCCGCACGACCGGTTCGGTGCGCGGGTAGCGCCGCGCGATCTGCGCCAGGACCACACCGTCGTCGGTGAGCGACAGTGGCGACGCACCGGGGATCGTCACTGTCGCCCGCCACCCGGAGGGCCGCGGACCGCGCTGCTCGGCGATCGGTGAACCGCCGACGACGAGCAGCGGCAGCGCACCGGTGTCGGTGACACCGGCGGTGCCGGTCGTGTCCGCGATGCCGGACACACCGGGCAGCTTGGCGAGGTCCGCTCGTTGTGCCGCGTCCGAGCCCGTCCAGCCGAAGAGGCCGACCCGTCCCAGGTCCAGCACGCCGCTCACCTGCCGGTCCAGACCGGAGAGCGCCCTCGTCACGTACGCGATGTCGGCGACCCGGGCCGCGTCGGCGTCGACGCGCCGGACGGTGGCGACGGCGTCGGCCGGCTCGACCACCCGCCGGGTGGGATAGAGGTCGACCACCGGAGTGTCGAACGGGTGGTCGACGGTGACGACCACGTACCCCTGGCTCGCCAACCCCTCGGCGATACCGGTGTACGCCGTGCGCATCACGCCCGGCGGAGCCGACCCGACCAGGACGGGGAACGGGCCGTCGGCCGGCGGAGCCCATTCGTGGGAGCGGGTACGGAACATCCAGTTCACGTCGTCCGGCAGCAGTCCGAGGGCCGTTCCTCGCCCGGTGCCCAGGCGAGGTAGCCGAACTCGGTCATGGCGGGCGCCACCGCGTAGTGCGCCAACGGCCTCGACCCGGCGTCGGCCGGATAGTGCAGGTCGAGCATCAGCGTCCGGGCGCTGTCCGGGTGCCACGGATCGCGGCGGTCGTGGTCCACCAGCCGCATCCGCCGTACGCCCACCTCGTGCGATCCACTGGGCGGCGGAAGGGCAGGGCTGAACGTGTCCCGCCAGCCGTCGGTGTCGCCGTGTCGAGGTAACACCACCAGGGCGATCCCGGCCAGCAGGAACGCCACGAGCGCGGCTGTCAACTGTCGTCTTCGCATGAGTCGATCCTGCGGAGGGACCGGGTGTCCGCGCGTCACCCGACAGGCAGAGGTGGACCCGCTCGACACCACCGGTCCACCCCGCCAGGCAGATGTCGGGCGCCGTCCCGGAGGTCGACACTGACCGGCATGACAGCCTTGACAACATCGGCGGGAACGTACGGCGGGTGGTGGTCCTGGCGGCGGTGGACGCCGGCCGCGGCGAGCGGATGGGCCTGGATCCTCATCGTGCTGGGCGTTTTCTGGTCCTTCGGCGGCGCCGGCTACCCGTTCGGGCGCAACGACCGCACCGGACCGGACTACTCCTCGTTGTTGGCCGGCCTGGAGCGCGACGTGGGCGGCCCGCTCATCACCGCGTTCGGCGTGGCGGCGCTCGTCGTGGCGTGGCAGCTCGACCACCGCGATCGCCACCCACGCCGGCGCGGACCCGTGCTCGTCGGCGGCGTCGGCGTCGCCGCGGTGATCGTGTGCGTCGTGCTGGACGCACGGATGATCATGCTGCTGCCGCCGCTGGGCATCCTCCCGATCGCGTGGCTGCGGGCGGACTGGCCGACGCTGTTCCAGGTCGCCACGGCGGTCGGCGCGGCCCTGTTCCTCCTGGCGAGCTACGCCTACGCCACCCGCCACCACGAGCCGCGCGATCCGCGCCGCCGCGCCGCCTGGATCCGTGCGGGCCGGATCGGCACCTACGTCGCGATGGTGTGCCCGCTGCCCTACGCGCTGATCCGGCTGGCGTGGTCGCGAGGGTGGGCCGTCGGAGCACCGGAACCGTTCGTCGTGTCCTGCTGCGCAACCAGCCGGAGAACGTGTACATCGAGCCGACCCTGGCGTCATTCGCCCTCGGTGGGGTCGTGCTGACCTCGGGGCTGCTGTCTCGGTGGGGCAGGGTGTTCCCCGCTGGATCCCGTGGCTGCGTGGCCGGGTCGTACCCATGTGGTTCCCGCTGCTGCTCGGCGGGTCGGCCGTCATCGCCATCTTCGCGTTCGGCCGTGGGCTGCTGCTGGGGCAGCTGGGGTGCGCCTGCCCGGCCAGCTGGACACGTTCCAGTTGTGGGGTGAACCGGTCTACGACCGGGCGTACTGGGGTGCCGGTGGTCTGGGTTGGGTGCTCTTTCCGCTGTGGTCGATCTCGTTGGCGGTCGCACTCGCCGGCTACTACCACCGCTACAGCCCCTCCGATCATTCGACAATTCGATCCGGTATTTGTCGTCGCGCACCCGTCCCGGACGCTGAATCCAACGCGGAGGCAGTGCACCGCGTTCAGTTCGCGCCATCGGCTGGAGAGGATCCGAAGCAGTGGTGCGCCGACGATCTCCGACGCCAGACCGTTGAGTTCTCCACGCGTATCTCGGTCTGTTCGGCGTGGGCAACGCCCCGATCGGCGACGGTGCCTGTTTCGTCTGGTGCGGAGTGGGGCCCACATCTCCGGCAGTAGTGAAATCTGAAGGGGAGCGATGACCGTCCAGACCAGAGCCGCCGCCCGCCACAGCTGGCACCAGCTCAGCCATCCCGGCCTGGGTGACCCGATCCTGCAGACGTCCCGTCCGTCCACCGACTCCGCCGAGGACGAGGCCCTCGGCCTGGACGTGTGGCGGTCGCTGCCACGCGCGCAGACCCCGCCCTGGTCGGACCCGCAGGCGGTCACCGAGGCGTGCGAGGTCCTCGACAACGCGCCGTCGATCGTCGTCCCCTACGAGGTGGACCAACTGAGCGCCCGGCTCGCCGAGGTCTGCGAAGGCCGCGCGTTCCTGCTGCAGGGCGGCGACTGCGCCGAGACGTTCGCCGGCAACACCGAGAGCCACCTGCTCGCCAATGTCCGCACGCTGCTCCAGATGGCAGTGGTGCTGACCTACGGCGCGTCCATGCCGGTCGTGAAGATCGCGCGGGTGGCCGGGCAGTACACCAAGCCCCGGTCCTCGGCGACCGACTCGCTCGGTCTGCCGGCCTACCGGGGCGACATGATCAATTCGCTGGAGCCGACCGAGGCCGCACGCGCCGCGGACCCGCAGCGCATGATCCGCGCGCACGCGAACTCGGCGGCCTCGATGAACATGCTCCGCGCCCACCTCGGGGTGGACTGGCCGACCTGCACGGGCTGCACAGCTGGAACCAGGACTTCGTCAAGGCCTCCCGCGCCGGGAAGCGCTACGAGGCGATCGCCCGCGAGATCGACCGGACCCTGGACTTCATCCGCGCCTGCGGCATGACCGACGGCGACGAGTTCCGCACGGTCAACCTGTACTGCTCCACGAGGCGCTGGCGCTGGAGTACGACCGCGCGCAGACCCGGGTGTCCGACGGACGTGCGTACGGCCTGAGCGCGCACTTCCTCTGGGCCGGTGAGCGGACCCGGCAGTTGGACCACGCGCACGTCGACTACCTGAGCCGCATCGCCAACCCGATCGGGGTGAAGCTGGCCCCGGCACGTCGCCGGAGACGGCGATCCAGCTGTGCGAGAAGCTCAACCCGGACAACATCCGGGCCGGCTGACCCTGATCAGCCGGATGGGCAACGGCAAAGTCCGCGACGCCCTGTCGCCGATCGTTGCGAAGGTGCATGCCACCGGCGCCAAGGTCGTCTGGCAGTGCGACCCGATGCACGGCAACACCCACGAGTCGTCGAACGGCTACAAGACGCGGCACTTCGACCGGATCGTCGACGAGGTCCTCGGCTACTTCGAGGTGCACCGCTCGCTCGGCACCCACCCGGGCGGCATCCACATCGAGCTGACCGGTGAGGACGTCACGGAGTGCATCGGCGGCGCGCAGGGCATCGAGGACCTGGATCTGCCGGACCGTTACGAGACGGCGTGCGATCCGCGGCTCAACACGCAGCAGAGCCTCGAACTCGCCTTCCTGGTCGCCGAGATGCTCCGCGGCTGATTCGAATAGCAGGTTGTGCGCCGGCTCGCTCATGGCCGTGGCGAGAGCGCGCAGGAGTTTCAATCGCAGGCCGGGAGTCGGTGGTCGGCGCTGCAGAATCGGGCCAAACCGTGCTGCCTGCGGCGCCAATGCCAGGCAGCGTTGATGTGAAGAGGGTGGCAACGTATGAGTGACCTCCGGACGGTGCCGGACCTGTCCGATCCGGATCTGTATCGGACCGGGGAGATAGAGCAGTTGTGGGAGCGGCTGCGCGCCGACTCCCGGTCTTCTACACCCAGCGCCCGGGCGCGCGGGGTTTCTGGTCCGTGCTCCGGCACGGCCACGCCGAGCAGGTGCTGCGCAACAACCGGGACTTCACCTCGACCAAGGGTATGCGGCTCGACGACGATCCCGCCGCCACCGCGAGCTCGGCCGGGAAGATGCTCATCGTGACCGATCCACCTCGACACGGGAAGATCCGCGGAGTCATGAACTCCGCGTTCACCCCGCGCATGGTGCGCCGACTGCAGGACAACATGCGGGCAACGGTCGCCGGGCTGCTGGCCGACGCGCCCGACGGTGAACCGTTCGACTTCACCGAGGTCGCCGCCCGGCTTCCGGTCTCGGTCATCTGCGACATGCTGGGCGTCCCGCCTGCCGACTGGGACTACATGCTGCGGTTGACCATGACGGCATTCGGTGCGGTGCCACCGGACGGCGACACGTCGGGCCCGGCCGAGGCGCACACCGAGATCCTGCTCTACTACGACGACCTGATGCGCCGTCGCCGCCGCGATCCCCAGGACGACATCGTCAGCGCGTTGGTGCACGCCGAGGTGGACGGGGCACGTCTCAGCGACGAGGAGGTCTTCCTCAACTGCGACGGCCTCATCTCCGGTGGCAACGAGACCACCCGGCACGCCTCGGTCGGCGGCCTGTTCGCCCTGGTCAGCAACCCGGATCAGCTTCGACAGTTGCGCGAGAACCCGGATCTGCTGCCCACCGCCGTCGCTGAGATCCTGCGCTGGACCAGCCCAGCGCTGCACGTGCTGCGCACGGCCATCGCCGACGTCGAAGTCGGTGACGACCGCATCGCCGCCGGCGACCCGGTCGCGGTCTGGCTGCCGTCGGCCAACCGGGACGAGACCGTGTTCGCCGACGGCGACCAGTTCGACGTCGGGCGTAAGCCGAACCGCCACCTCACCTTCGCCACGGGCACCCACTTCTGCCTCGGGGCGTCACTGGCCACGACCGAGCTGTCGGTGCTCTTCGAGGAGATCCTCCGCAACACCGACGACATCGAGATCGCGGGCGACGTGCGGCGAATGCGATCCAGCCTGATCTGGGGTTACGAGTCGCTGCCGGTTCGCTGGACCAAGGCGACGGTCACTCCACAGACATGATGGTGGCGCGGGGCGGCGGACGGCGGTCAGCTGGCCGACGCGGAACAGCGGCCGTCCGTCGGCACTGGTTTCGCCGGACATGAAGGCGGTGGCGTCGTCGATCACTTCGTGCAGGCGCACGGTGTGGCGTATCACCTCGCCGGGATAGGCGCTGCCGAAGAACTCGCACTGCCGCATACTCCCGGCCAACGGGACCCAGTCCGGCTGGCCGGGAGCCGCGTCGTGTGCCGCGGGTGCCCGCAGGGCTGTGCTGCCCAGCCAGAGCAGGGCGGCCGACTGGCCGAACGACTCCACCACGAGTGAGCGGGGAATGCGTACCGTTCGGCCGGTAGACCTCGGCGAGGCCCTGGTAGCAGAGGTCGCCGCTGCTGATCGCCTTCGCGGTCACGATGTGCGAGCCGGGTTCCAGGTGCTCGACGCGGTCCACCAGCACGATCGGGTGGCGGACCGGGATGAGATCGAGGATCCAGCGGTAGTCGGGCGTCATCACTCTCCCGGCTCGAGGCTGAGCGACAGCTCGGCAACGGGCTCGTCGCCGTGGCGAACGGTCACGGACGCTGCCAGCGTGCCCTGGTCGGCCGGCGTGAGGGTCACCTCCACGTCGAGCAGGTGGCCTCGTGCATCGGCCGGCGTAGCCGGAGGCGGCGGATCTCCGCGATCTCCCACCACCCGTCCGACCCGGTATCGACGGCCTGGCCGACGGACTGCCGCACGGTTTCGAGCAGGAACACGGCGGGATAGATGATGAGCCCCGGAAAGTGTCCGGCCATGTAGGCGTCGGTGCGCCGAACCGTCTTGGAGATCCTCAGCGTCCAGCCCGTCTCCGAGCGGGTCGTCGACAGATCGTCCACGGCATCCAGCGGCTTGGCGTACCGCGCGCCCGTCACAGGAACCACACCTGCTCGTAGTCGGCCCACCGGACGGCCAGTTCGGCGGTGTCCAGCACGGTGCATCCGGGAGCACCGACTCCGCGCCCAGACCCAGATCGCCGAGGCTCGCCGCGTCCACGTAGACAGTCATGCCACCCCGGTGAGGCCGATGACCGCCGCTCGCGGGTCCGTCGACAACGCGACCGGCTCGCTGCCCAGCGCGACTCGCGGGATGTCTCCGGTCGGCTGGAGCGCGGCGGTCACCGACGTGCCGCGCAGCAGCAGGTCGATTCCGCCGAGCTGGGAGGCGAACATCCGGACGCCGTAGAGCGCGTCGAAGAACTGAGCCTCGAGACTGCCTCGGTATCCTCGGTCCACGATCGCCAGATAGGTCACGGTCACGCGCCTCCGACGTAGAGGGTGCGGTGGGCGGCTCCGATGGTGGCCGCCAGCCGGGCGTCCGAGCGGAGCCGCACCTGGCCGATGTGCCGGCCTGCGCCGCGTTCGGCACTGCACGCGGTACAGACGATCCAGCCGAATCGGCCCTGATGGGTATCGACCATGTCGCCGATCACACCGGCGGCCGACGGATACGATCGATTCGTGTCGAGCAGGTTGACCGGCTTGACGATCCCGAGCGTCTCCTGGGTGAGCATCGTGTTGTAACCGCAGGCCCAGACCCGTACGGTCCGTCCGATGTCGAGCATCGCGCGCGACAGCCGTAGCACCGTGGTGAGCGAGTCGTCGACGTGCGGCGGGCGGTGAGCACCAGCAGCAGGTCCCACATGCGGCGGTCGGCCACCGGCATCAGTGCCACACCGCCCGCACGTGCTCCTCGCCGAGCAACTGGGCGACCTGCGCCATGCTCACCACGACCGCGCCAGCGACCAGCGACGTGAGTGGGATGGCGCGTTGCGCGAGCGTGAAGTCGTCCACCCACAACTCTCCGCCGGCGGCCAGGAATCCGGTGATCGCCTGGGTGGGCGGCCCGCGGCTGCGCCGACACCGTCCCCGATGAGCAGCAGGCGGACCCGGTGGCCCGCGCTCGCCAGCGTCACAGCGTCCCGAGCAAACAGCTCGACGGTGTCGCCCTGCCGGGTCTCCACCAGGAGGTACTCCCCGGCCTCCGCAGCTGTTCCGACGCTCATACCGCGATCGTCAGCTTCCGCTCCAGCAGCGCGATCACATCGCGCAGCGATTCCACGTCGACAATCTCGCTCGACTCGATCTTGATCTGGTACTGGCGTTCCAACGCCACCGCCAGCTCCAGGGCCAGCAGGGAATCGATGCCCAAGTCGGTGATGAAGTGCGCGTCGTCCGTGACCACGTCGGGGCTGAGGTCGAGGACGTCCGCGACTAGGGCAACCAGTTCCTCGCGATTGAGTGCGACGGTCACGTCATTCTCCTTCTGATCGATGTTCCAGTCGTGTGGTGAGAGGGTCAGAGGTGGGCACCTGACATGGATCCCACGTTGTGTGCGTGCTCCGCGTCGACGTGGCGGGGTGCCTCGACGAGGACGCCGCAGTAGGCGCCGTCGGCCTGGTCTCCACAGACCGCGAGCACTGGTCCGGTGCTGCCGGCGCGGAAGCGAGCGGCCGCGTCCACGCACTGCAGGAGCCCCAGGACACTGGAGGAAGTGCCCCAGTCGCCGCCGAGACCGACCAGTTCGGTGTCGCCGAACGGCCCTGCCTGCGCGATTGCCTCGGGTTGGTACCAACCGGCCAGCGCGGCCGGGTCGACGCCGAGCCTGGCCACCAGGTCGTCCATGGTGGCGGCACGGTGGGCGCCGCTCAGGATGGCCTGCGGCGGCCGGTGGGGATCGGCCTCGTCGCGGGCCGGCTCCAGCACCAACGCCACCGCACCGTCGAGTGCGCGCGGGACGCCGACGAAGGAACGGACGATCTCGTTGTCGGGCTCCGCTGCCACTACCAGGACACGCTCGGCCCGGCGGGCGCGCAGCAGCGAGCCGGCCCACCGCACTGCGTCCAGGCCGCCGGTGGAGCCGTTGCAGACCGTCATGTTGGGTCCGCGCAGGCCGTATCGGATCGCCACCTCGGACGCGATCACGTTGCTGGACAGGTTCGGCGTCGTGATCGGGCTGACCAGGCGGGTGCTCCTGTCCCGCTTGATGGTGTCGATGGTGGCGGTGACCGAGTCGAGGCTGCCGTAGTTGGAGGCCACGACCACCGCGACCGAGGCGGCGTCGACCGCGACGTGGGACTTGGCGTTGTCGGGGTCGATCAGGAGGTCGGCGTCGCGCAACGCCTCGTAGGCCGCAACCAGTGCGAGCTGGGTCGCCCGATCCTTGTAGCGCAGCCCCTTGCGGCCGATGCGGTCCGCGGGGTCCACCGGCTCCGGCACGCCCGGGTTCAGCAGACCATCCCGACTGGCTGCCCCGGCACGGCCACGCCGATGCCGGTGACGAACAGTTGCGCGCTCATCGGTTGCCCTCCACCATGGCGACGGCGTTGATGCCCCCGAATCCGAAGGCGTTGATCTGGGCGAGCCTGGCGCTCACGGGAATCGCCTCCCCACGGGCGATCCGGACACCGCTCAGCTCGTCGATGGGTTTCTCCAGCGTCGGCACGGGCACAACCCGGCCGGTGTCCATGCTCTGCAGCGCGGTGATCAGGCTGTGCAGGCCTGACGCGCCGGAGGTGTGGCCGGTCATCGACTTCATCGCGGTGCACATCGGTCGACCCAGGTCCGCGCCGTACACCTCGCGCATCGCGAGCGCCTCGCCGAGGTCGTTGGCGATCGTTCCGGTGCCGTGCAGCATGACCAGATCGATGTCCGCTGGCGTGACGCCGGCGCGCCGGTGCGCCGCGCGCATGGCGATGGCGATGTTCGCGGCATCCGGGGCGGTGGGGTGGTTCGCGTCGCAGTTCACCTCGACGCCGCGCACCCAGCCGTGCGGCGTCACACCCGCTCCCGGCTCGCGGCGCAGAACCACGGCGGCGGCTCCTCACCGAGGATGGTGCCCCGGCGCTCCGGTCGAAGGGCCGCACCGCATCCGGCGGGATCGACTGGACCCGGTCGGCCATGCCGAACATGCTCTCGGTGACCGAGTCCGTGCCCGCCACCACGACGGTGTCGGCCTCGCCGGCCGCGAGCAGGTCGGTTGCCAGCGAGAGTGCGTAGAGGGACGCCGAACAGGCGTTGGAGAACGTGTGCGTGTCCCAGGCGCCGAACCGGCTCCGTACGGCGGCGCCGAAGTGCAGTTCGGGGAGGCACCGAGGCGCCGGTCTCCCGCCACAGTTCGACCGAGCGCAGTTCCGCAGGCCGGTGCCGACCAGCACCGGATGTCGCCCAGGTCGTCGGAGAGCCCGGCGTCGGCCAGGGCCTCGGCGATCACCTGCAGCAGGAAACCGGTCGCCCGTCCGGGACGGTCACCGGACTCGTCCCGGTCGTCGATCTCGAAGAGTGAGTCGCTGGTGTACCAGTCCGTGGTGAAGCCACGAATCGGGGCGAGGCCGTTACGTCCGGCGGATAAGGCATCGAACATCTCCTGCGCCGTCGAGCCCAGGCTGCACATTGCTCCCATGCCGACGATCGGCCATCGTTCAACCATGCTCAACCCCCGTCTGTGGGCATCCGGTAGCCGGTGCCGGCCCGATTCTCCGGTCGATCCCGCGCCTTCCACAGGCTTCATCGATTTTTCGATCGGTTGTCCGGATCCGCCGGTCGTGGTGATGCGCTTGACCCGTGGCGGCCTCCCGCTGTGCCGCGCCGGACGCTTATCGAAATGTTCGAACCGTCCCTACCGGCCACTGCGAACCTCGGGCAGTATGCCCGATAAATATATGGTGCCCCGTCAGAAATGGCTCGGTCCGTCCGCGCCGTCGCAAAGGAACCCGAGGAGACTCAATGGACACCGCTTCTCGCGTGAACGCGGCGAAGTGCCCGGTCTTTCCGATGCGGCGGGAGGATCCGCTGCAGATGCCTGGCGGCTACCAGGCAATGCGCGCCGAGAACCCGGTCATGTCGGTCCGGCTGACCGACGGCCGGCCGGCCTGGGTGATCACCAGCTACGATCTGGCTCGCCAGTTCCTCACCGACCCGCGGATCAGCTCGGACCGCCTGCATCCGCAGATGCCCCTGGTCAAGGTCGTCGACCGGGAGGAGGTCGTGCACCAGTCGCCCGCAAGCAGGCGCTGATCGGTGAGGACCCACCCGTGCACGGCCAGCAGCGCAAGATGTTGGTGCGCGAGTTCACCATGCGCCGCATCGAGGCGTTGCGCCCGGTCATTCGCAAGATCGTTCATGACGGCATCGACGACATGCTGGCCAGTGGCCCACCGGCCGACCTGTTGGACAAGCTGGCCTGCCGGTCGCGGCGCTGACCATCTGCGAGTTGCTCGGCGTACCGCCGGAGGACCGGGCGTTCTTCCAGGAAAAGACGAAGGTCCACTCCGACAAGCGGACGCCGCCGATGGTCCGCAACGCCAACCTGCTCGAACTCTACGGTTACCTCGACGAACTGCTCAGCAAGAAGGAGAAGTCGCCCACCGACGACCTGCTCGGCCGTCTCATCGTGCGCAACCGTGACCTGGCGGAGCCGGTGTTCGACCACGACGCGATGGTGGGCCTGGTCGCACTCCTTCTCGCAGCGGGGCACGAGACGACGGCCAGCATGATCTCGCTGGGCACCGTCGGTCTGCTGGACCACCCCGACCAACTGGAGTTGCTCCGCGCCGATCCGGGTCTGACCGGCAAGGCCGTCGACGAACTGCTGCGGTACTTCGCCGTCGTGGACGTCGCGATGGTGCGGGTGGCCACCGAGGACCTGGAGATCGGCGGTCAGCTGATCCGCAAGGACGAGGGCGTGGTCGTCTCCATCGGAGCGGCCAACTGGGACGAAGAGATCTACTCCTGCCCGGCCGATATCGACATTCTCCGGGGCGACCAGCGTCACCTGGCCTTTGGATTCGGCATCCACCAGTGCATTGGGCAGCACGTGGCCCGTGTCGAGCTGGAGGAGACTTTCCTGGCGTTGTTCGAGCGCGTTCCGACACTGCGCCTCGAGGGACGGCCGGAGCCCGAACACTTCAAATTCGACTCCGACATCTACGGCGTCACCGAGCTCATGGTGGCCTGGTAAAGGAGCTGCTGTAGCTCGCGGCTCATGCCGTTTTGACATCCCAAGTTCTGCCCATTGCCGCGCCCGCTCGTCGAGGTGCGGTAATGGCGTGTCAGGCGGTTCTGGCCCCGCCATTCAAGTCTTGGAAACCGGGCGGCGACGGACCGAGGGCGCCTCATAGTGTCGCGACATAGCGCTTTCTTTCGCGCGGAGATCCGAACCTACCGGTCGCGATGATTCAGGCCGGCCACACAAGAGGGCGGAAGCCGATGGTTGAAGACCAGCTCGCCGTTCTGCCGCTGACTGCCGGACAGGCGGGAATCTGGTACGCACACCAGCTGAGCGGTCCGAACGCCACCTTCCACGCCGGCGCCTGCCTGGAGATCTCGGGCCACGTGCAGGTGGACTTGTTCGTTCGGGCCATGCGGCAGGTTGTCGGTGAGGCCGAGGCGTTGCGGGTACGCCTCGTCGACAGCCCGTCCGGCCCTGGCCAGGTGGTCGTGCCGACCGCGGAGCGCGATGACTGGCCCATCGACGTCGTCGACCTGAGTGACGCGGACGATCCCATGGCGGCGGCCGACGCCTGGATGTGGGACGACATGGACCGACCGGTCGATCTGCTGACCGGGCCCTCTTCCGGCTGGCTCTCCTGCGTCTCGGCCCCGCTCACTTCCTGCACTACTACCGCTACCACCACCTGATCATGGACGGTAAGGGCGCCCAACTGGTGGTGAGCCGCCTGGCCGAGGTGTATGGCGCGCTGGTTGCCGGCCGCGACGCCACCGAGGGTGCGTTCCCGCCGTTGTCGCTGCTGATCGCCGACGATGCCGAGTACCGCGCCTCCACCGCCCACGAGCGACCGGGCGTACTGGAGTGAGCGCTTCGCCGACCTGCCGGACGTCCGCGGCATCGCCGGAACGCCCACCGGCCTGCCTGGCCGCCTGATCCGCAGCACCCGCCGGCTGGACGCCGCGGATGGCGCCGCGCTGCGCGACTTCGCCGCCGCCGCCGGTACCTCCTGGCCCACCGTGGTGCTTGCCGCCCTCGCGATCTACAACCAGCGTGTCGCCGCCACCCCCGACGTGGTGCTGTCGCTGTCCGTCGGTGCCCGGGCAGCGGTCCCGGCCGTGACGTACCCGGCATGACGTCGAACATGGTCGGCGTACGGCTCGACGTCCGCCCGAACCACACCGTGCAGGAGCTGCTCCAGCAGGTGGCGGCCGAGTTGCGTCAGACCACCCGGCACCAGCGGTACCGCTACGAGGAACTCCGCCGTGACCTGCGGCTGGTGGCTGATGAACGCCGTCTCCTCGGCCCGCGGGTCAACCTCTCACTGTTCCCCGGTGAACTGCGCTTCGGTGACTGCCCGGCGGTGCTTCGTCCACTCACCAGCGGCCACGACGACGATCTCTCCTTGATCGTCTTCGCCGAGGCCGACGGCGGCTATCGGATCGACCTCACCGCCAGCACCCTGCTCTACGGTGTCGACGAGGCCGGCCGCCACCACGACCATCTGGTCGCGCTGATGACCGAGCTGGCCCACGACCCTGCTCGGCCGGTCGGCCGCGTCGACGTGGTGCCCGCCGAGGAGCGTGCGGCCCTGCTCGCCCACAGGTGGGCCGCGGCGCGGCGGGCGAGGCCCACGCGGTCATCCCGGATCTCTTCCGCGACCAGGCGCTCCGGCACGCGCAGCGGGTGGCTCTGGTGGGCGAGAACACGTCGATGACCTATGCGGAGCTGGACCGGCGTACCAACCAGCTGGCCCGGCTGCTGCTGGCCAACGGCGCGCGGACCGGCGATTTCGTCGCGCTCGCGTTGCCGCGCTCACCCCAGCTCGTGGTCGCCCTGCTCGCCGTCCTCAAGGCGGGCCTCGCCTACGTGCCACTCGACTCCGCGTACCCGGCCGACCGGCTCGCCTACATGGTCGGTGACTCGCAGCCCACCCTGGTGCTGACCAGCGGCGACGTCGACCTTCCGGCGGTTGGCGAGGTGCCCGTGCTCGCGCTCGACGACGCCCGGGTGGACGCGCGCATGCGGGACTTCTCCGACGCGCCGATCACCGACCTCGACCGTACGGCACCGCTGCGTCCGCACCACCCCGCCTACGTCATCTACACCTCGGGATCCACCGGGCGTCCCAAGGGCGTCGTGGTGGACCACGCCAACGTGGCGCGTCTGTTCACCGCCAGTGGCTTCGCGTTCGGCCCGGAGGACGTCTGGACCCTCTTCCACTCGTACGCCTTCGATTTCTCCGTGTGGGAGATCTGGGGCGCGTTGTTGTTCGGCGGCAAGCTGGTCGTGGTGCCGTTCGAGGTGAGCCGGACGCCCGAGGAGTTCCTCCGCTGGCTCGTCGTTCACCGGGTCACCGTGCTCAACCAGACGCCGTCGGCGTTCTACCAGCTGATGGCCGCCGAGCGCGACCAGCCGGCCCTCGGTGCGGACCTCGCGCTGCGCTACGTCGTCTTCGGCGGCGAGGCGCTGGACCCGACCCGGCTCGCCGACTGGTACGCGAGGCACGCGGCCGACAGCCCGGTGCTGGTCAACATGTACGGCATCACCGAGACCACGGTTCACGTCACCCGCCTCGACCTGGACGTGGCGGACGTCGGGATCCCCGGCAGCCGGATCGGCAGCGGTCTCGACGACCTACGCCTCTACCTGCTCGACCCGGCCATGCGTCCGGTCCCCGCCGGCGTCGCGGGGAGTTGTACGTCGGTGGCGCCGGGGTGACCCAGGGCTACCTGCGCCGTCCCGGTCTGACCGCCGAGCGCTTCCCGGCCGACCCGTTCGGGCCCTCGGGAGCACGCATGTACCGCACCGGCGACCTCGCCCGGTGGCTGCCCGGTGAGTCCGGCACGTTGGAGTACCTGGGCCGCAGCGACCAGCAGGTCAAGATCCGCGGCTTCCGCATCGAGCTCGGTGAGGTGGAGTCGGCTCTGGCCAACCACCCCGATGTGGACCAGGCCGCCGTGGTCATGCGGGAGACCGCCGCTACCCGAGGCACCGGCGACCAGCGGATGGTCGCGTACGTCGTTCCCACCTCGGCCGACGTCGAGCTGGACGTCATGGTGCTGCGCAAGCACGTCGAGGGACTGCTCGCCGACTACATGGTCCCGTCCGCGTTCGTCGTCCTGGACGCGCTGCCGTTGACCGCCAACGGCAAGCTGGAGCGGCGAGCGCTGCCGGAGCCCGACCTCAGCGCGACCGTCTCCCGGCGCGAGCCGACGACCGCAGCCGAACGGACCCTGGCCGGCATCTTCGGCGAGATCCTGCACGTGCCCACCGTCGGCGCGGACGACAACTTCTTCCACCTCGGTGGCGACAGCATTCTCGCGCTGCAGTTGGTGGCACGTGCCCGCCAGGACGGGCTGGTCATCAGCACGCAGAACGTCTTCCAGTGCCGAAGTGTGGCCGCACTCGCCGAGGTCGCGCGTGAGCAGGCGTCGGTCATCGTCGAGACGGGTGCGGACGGCACCGGCGAGTGCCGCTGCCGGCCGTCGCCTCCTGGCTGTTGAGCCGGGGTGACGCCATCGACGGTTCGCACCAGTCGGCGGTGTTGCTCACGCCCACCGGTCTGGACGAGGAGCGGCTGGTCGACGCCCTGCAGTGTGTCGTGGACCACCACGACGTGCTGCGGGCGCACCTTGTCCGGCCGGTCGGGGACGCGCCGCTCCTGAGCGTCCGTGCCGCGGGTGCGGTGCGGGTCCGCGACCACGTCCGACGCGTCGACGCCGCCGGGCTGACCGCCGTTGAGCTGACCGCCGCGATCGCCCAGGAGAAGGCCGAGGCCGTGCGCCGCCTCTCCGCCACCGGTGACTTCCTCGGTGAGGTGTGCTGGTTCGACGGCGGAGCGAGGGCTGAGGACGCCTGCTTCTGGTGCTCCATCACCTCGTGGTCGACGGTGTCTCCTGGCGCGTGCTGATGGCGGACCTGGCGCAGGCTGCCGACGCCGCACTCGACGGCCGGCTGGCGCAGCTGCCACCGGTGCCCTCCTCGTACCGAGGCTGGGCCCTCGACGTGCGAGCCCACGCCACCGATCCGGATCTGGTCGCCCAGCTGCCGGGATGGACGGCAGCCCTGGAGGGCGCTCCAGCCGCCATGTTCGGCCGAGCCCTGTCCGCTGCCGACACCGCGGCCACCGCTCGCGAACTCGAGGTCGAGATCGGGTCGGACACCACTGCGGCGCTTCTGTCGCGGGCCCCGGCCGCCGTCCACGGCACCGTCGAGGACGTGCTCCTCGCCGCGTTCGCGATTGCCCTGACGGACTGGCACCACCATCGCAGCGGCACCCGTGGCTCGATCCTGCTGGACCTGGAGAGCCACGGCCGTGACTCCGGCGAACACACCGACCTGTCCCGTACGGTCGGCTGGTTCACCAGCATCTTCCCGGTTCGGCTCGACCCCGGCTCGGACGGCCTCGTCGCGGCGGTGAAGCGGGTCAGGAGCAGCTGCGTGCCGTCCCTGGCCGTGGCACTGGCTTCGGCGTGCTGCGTCACCTCAACCGGGAGACGGCCGTGGCGCTCGCACCGCTGCCCACGCCGGAATTGGCGTTCAACTACCTGGGCCGGCTGCCGCTGGACGGGGCGCCTGGCAGCCCGTCGGTGGTCCAGCGGCCTTTGGCAGCGGGGATGCCGCCGAACTGCCGCTGGCCCACGCCCTCGAACTCAACGCCTTCACGGCGGACGGTCCTGACGGGTCGCGCCTGATCGCCAGGTGGTCGTGGGCGTCCGGCGTGCTGGGCGACGAGGACGTTCGGGGCCTCGCCGAGTCGTGGTCGGCGGTCCTGTCCGAGTTGGTCGAGGCGTTGGCGGGTCAGGGTGGGCGGACGCCGTCCGACCTGCCGCTGACCGGCCTCAGCCAGGGCGAGATCGAGCTGCTGGAACGACGCGTGCCGGAGTTGTCCGACGCGTTGCCGTTGACGCCGCTTCAGGAGGGCCTGCTCTTCCACGCTCTCTACGACCAGCAGGCTCCGGACGTCTACACCGTCCAGTTCGTGCTGGAGCTGCGCGGGCGGCTCGATGCGGCGCGCCTGCACACCGCTGCCGAGGCACTGCTGACCCGTCACCCGCAGCTGACCGCCGCGTTCCTCCACGAGGGCATCGCCTCCCGGTCCAGGTGATGTCGGCGGACATCACCCTGCCGTGGACCGAGGCCGACCTGTCCGACTCGCCCGCGGACGAGCGTGCCGCCACGCTCGAGGAGTTGTTGGCCGTGGACCGGCAGCGCCGGTTCGACGTGGCGGTCGCGCCGCTGTTGCGGTTCACCCTGGTCCGCTACGCGGACGACGACCACCGCCTGGTGCTGACGAACCACCACCTGCTGCTCGACGGTTGGTCGACCGCCGTGCTGGTCAAGGATCTGCTCGACCTGTACGGCCCCGCCGACGACCTGGGCCCGGCCGCGAGCTACCACGGCTACCAGCGCTGGATCGCGGGTCGGGACCGGGCCGCGGCGGCGGGCGTGGCGCGTGGCGCTCGCCGACCTTCCCGGTCCGACGCTCGCCGCCCCGGCCGGGGCGACCCGGTCCGCCGAGGTCCCCGCGCAGCTGAGTGTGTCCCTCGACGCGGCACTGACGGCATCGCTCGCCGGGTGGCCCGAGCCAACGGCCTGACCCTGAACACGGTGCTCCAGGGTGCCTGGGCGGTGGTGCTGGGCGCGCTCACCGGTCGTGACGACGTGGTCTTCGGCAGTACGGTCTCGGGCCGCCCCGCCGAACTACCGGATGCGGACGGCCTGGTCGGTCTCTTCATCAACACGATGCCGGTACGGGCACGGCTGCGTCCGGCCACGCCGTTCACGGCGCTGCTCGGCGAGATCAACGGCTTCCAGAGCGGCCTGCTGGATCACCACCACGTGAGCCTCCGGGAGGTGCAGCGCGAGGTCGGCGGTGAGCTGTTCGACACCCTCATGGTGTTCGAGAACTACCCACGCGACCTCGCCACGATGCGGACTCCCGACGGGGAGGTGCGGGTGGCCTCGGCCGACGGCCGGGACACCACCAACTACCCGCTCGTGCTCACCGCGATTCCCGGAGACCGACTGCGGCTGCGGCTCGCCCACCAGCCGTCGGTGATCAGCGAGGATCGTGCCGAGCAGATACTGTCCCGCCTGCAGGCGCTGCTGGCGAGCGTCGTCCGGACGCCGGAGATGCCGGTCGGTCGGATCGAGTTGTTGACGCCCGCCGAGCGGAAACCCTCGTCGTGCGGCGCAACGTGACGGATCACGAGATCCCGCTGGCCAGCGTCGTCGAGGCGTTCCAGGCCCAGGCCGCCCGTACCCCGGACGCCCCCGCCGTGCTGGACGGCCCGGTCACCCTCTCGTACGCCGAACTCAACCGGCGCGCGAACGGGCTGGCGCGGGACCTGCTCAGCCGGGGATCGGCCCCGAGCAGCGGGTCGTCGTCGCGCTGCCGCGCTCCGCCGGACTGATGGTCGCCCTCCTCGGCACGCTCAAGGCCGGTGCCGCGTACGTGCCGGTGGACATCGACTACCCGGCGGAACGCATCCGCTACATGGTCGCCGATGCCAGCCCCGAACTTGTCATCACCGACGCCACGGTGGCACCGCGCCTGGAAATCGGCGAGTTCGCCCCCACCCTGATCCTGGGCGAGATCGACGGCTCCGCCGACAACGTGGTGGACGCCGAGCGGGTGTCCGCGCTGCTGCCGTCGTCGCCCGCGTACCTCATCTACACCTCGGGTTCGACCGGGCGCCCCAAGGGCGTGGTGGTGGAGCACCGATCTCTGATCGACTACCTGTGCTGGGCGCAGGACGCGTTTCCCAGTGCGGCCGGAACGGCGCTCCTGCACTCGCCGACCGCCTTCGACCTCACCGTCACCACGCTCTACCTGCCGCTGATCTCGGGCGGCTGCGTGCAGATCGCCGACCTCGACCAGGCGGACGTGGCGGCGCTGCGCGCGGCCGGACGCGACAACACGATGCTCAAGGCCACGCCGAGCCACCTGGCCCTGCTGGCCCTGCTGGGCGACGAGTTCTCACCCTCGGGCGACCTGATCATCGGCGGCGAGGCGCTGTCCGGTGCCACGCTGCGGCAGTGGCGTGAGCGCCACCCGGGTGCCACCGTGAGCAACGAGTACGGACCCACCGAGGCGACCGTCGGCTGCGTCGAGTACCGGGTGCGTGCGGGTGACGTCGTGGCGGACGGCGACGTGCCGATCGGCCGGCCCACCTGGAACACCCAGGCCTACGTGCTGGACTCCGCGCTGCGGCCGGTTCCGGACGGTACGGCCGGCGAGCTCTACGTGGCCGGCGCGGGCCTGGCCGGGTTACTTCCGCCGGGCGGGCTGACCGCTGAGCGCTTCGTTGCCAACCCGTTCGGCGACCCCGGCGCCCGGATGTACCGCACCGGCGACCTGGTGCGGTGGGGCGCCGACGAGCAACTGGAGTACCTGGGCCGAATCGACGAGCAGATCAAGATTCGTGGTCACCGCGTCGAACGCGGCGAGGTGGAGGCCGTCATCGCCAGCCACCCGGCGGTCGCGCAGGTGGCGGTGGTGCCGTGGCAGGTGCGGGCGGGAGACACCCGGCTCGTCGGCTATGTCGTGCCGGTCGCCGGCGGCGACTCCGACTCGGCGACCCTGCGGGCCTTCGCCGCGGCCGAGCTGCCCGAGTACATGGTGCCGGCCGTCTTCACGACTCTGGCCGAGCTGCCGCTGAGCCCGAACGGCAAGCTCGACCGCCGAGCCCTGCCGGCACCCGACTTCGGGTGGGCGCCGGGGCGAGGCGCCACGGACGTCGCGGGAGGCGCTGCTCCAGACGCTCTTCGCGGAGGTGCTCGGCGCGTCCCGTGTCGGCGTCCACGACAGCTTCTTCGAGCTGGGCGGCGACAGCATCATCTCGATCCAACTCAGCGCACGGGCACGCGCGGCCGGCCTGGCGATCTCGCCGCGGCAGGTCTTCGAGCTGCGTACGGTGGCGGCGCTCGCCACGGCGGCGGAATCCCTGACCGGCGAGGACGTGGACGAGGGTGGCAGCGGCCCGGTGCCCCTCACCCCGATCATGCACTGGTTGCGGGAACGCGGCGGCACAATGGACGCCTTTGGACAGTCGATGCTCCTGCCCGTTCCGAAGGGCGCCAACCACGACGAGGTCGTCGAGGTTGTCGAGGCCCTGGTCACCCGGCACGACATGCTGCGCCTGCGTCTCGACGCCACTGTCGACGGTTGGGCTCTGACGGTGGCCGAGCCGGGAGTCGGGCGTCCCGGCATCGGGGTGCGCCGCGTGGTGGTCGCCGCCGAGACGCTCGCGGACCCGGAGGCGCTTCGTGGCCTGGTCGAAGCGGAGCGGGCGAGCGCGCAGCGGACGCTGGATCCGGGCGAGGGCGTCGTGCTCGTACCGGTGTGGTTCGACGCCGGCACCGAGCTTGCCGGGCGCCTCCTGCTGGTGGCCCACCACCTGGTCGTCGACGGTGTGTCCTGGGGCATCATCGCCGACGACGTGGCCGCGGCCTGGGCGGGCGTACGCGGCGACCGCCGGCTGCCGGTGTGCCCACCTCCTTCCGGACCTGGGCGGGTCGGCTCGCGACCGCTGCCGCCGATCCGGAGCGGGTCGCCGAGACCGCGCTCTGGCAGCGCGCCACGAGTGAGTCCGCGTCGTTGGTCGACAACGTCGTACTCGACCCGGCCCTCGACCTCGCGGCCACCGCGGGCGCCTGGAGCTACGGCTGTCGGCGCCGGTCACCGAGGCCCTACGGACCGCTGCGGCCACCTCGCTGCACAGTGGGCTCGATCATGTGCTGCTGGCCATGCTCGCCGTGGCCGCCCGCCAGTGGCGTAAGGAGCAGGGTCCACTCGACGCTCCGCGCTGCTCGTCGACGTCGAGGGACACGGCCGTGAACAACATCTGGCCGAGGACGCCGACCTGGCGCGCACTGTCGGCTGGTTCACCAGCGTCTATCCGGTACGCCTCGACGTGGGGCCGGTGACCGGGCCGACGGCCTCGCGCTCGGCCGCGCTGTCAAGCTCGTCAAAGAGCAACTGCGCGCCGTGCCGGACCACGGCATCGGCTACGGCCTGCTGCGTTACCTCAACGCCGAGACCGGCGCCCAGCTGGCCGGAGGCCGGTCCGCGCAGATCGGCTTCAACTACCTCGGCCGGTTCAGCCCGGTACGGGATGGCTCGGCCTGGGGCCTGGCAGACGCCGACGGTCCGGCGGGTCTCGCCGACCCGGGTCTGCCGCTGACCCACCTGGCCGAGGTGGACGTGCTGATCGAGGAGAGTGCCGACGGCCCGCACCTGGTCACCACGTGGACCTGGGCCTCCCGTCACCTGTCCGAGGAGAGGGTACGGCGCCTCGGCGAGTTCTGGCTCGCGCTGCTGGAGACCCTCTCCGTGCACGCGGCCGACCGGGGTGTTGGCGGCCGAACGTCGTCGGACCTGCCGCTCGTCGAACTGTCGCAGGCCGAGGTGGAGCGGCTGGAGGGCATGCTGCCCGATCTGAGCGACGTGTGGCCGCTCAACCCGCTCCAGCAGGGCCTGCTCTTCGACACCCTGTTCGACGAGGACACCCAGGACGTCTACACCCGACCACTGAGGTTGGACGTGGAGGGTCCGCTGGACCTGAACGCGCTGCACGCCGCGGCCCGCACCCTGCTGGTCCGGTATCCCAACCTGCGGGCGGAGTTCCACGAGGAGGAGGTTCGCCAGCCGGTCCAGGTGATCCGGGACGACATCGAGGTGCCGTGGACCGTCGCCGACCTCACCGAGCTGCCGCCCGAGCAGCGCGCTCCCGAGTTGGATCGCCTCCTCGACCGGGAGCGGACCTGGCGGTTCGATCCGGCCGAGGCGCCGCTGCTGCGGTTCACAGTGATCCGTACCGAGGAGCAACGCTGGACCATCGTCTTCACCTACCACCACCTGCTGATGGACGGCTGGTCGACGCCGGCGCTCGTCGAGGAGCTGTTCGAGCTCTACGGCCGCAACGGGGACGATTCCGACCTGCCGGCGCGCCCGCCGTACCGGGACTATCTGGCCTGGCTGGGTCGCCAGGACACGGCCGTGGCCGAGGAAGCTGGCGCCGGGAGCTCGCCGGGTTCGACGAGCCCAGCCTGCTCGCGGGCAGCAGCCGTGCGCACACGGTGGCCGAGGAGCGCCGCCTGATCTCCTTCCTTCCGGAGGAGACCACGGCCGCGCTGCAACGGGAGGCACGGGCGCATGGACTGACCCTCAACACGGTGGTGCAGGGTGCTCTCGGCCTGCTGCTGGGCGCGCTCACCGGTCGGGACGAGGTCGTCTTCGGTGCCACCGTGTCTGGCCGCCCGTCCGAGGTGTCGGGCATCGAGCACATGGTCGGCATGTTCATCAACACGGTGCCCATCCGGGTGGCCGCGCCTCCCGGCCAACCGGTGGCAGAGCTGCTCACCGAGCTCCAGCGCCGGCAGGCCGCGCTCACCGACGCGCACCACGTCGGTCTCGGCGAGATCCAGCGGGTGTCGGGTCACCGCAACCTGTTCGACACCGTGGTCTCGTTCCAGAACTTCCCGCTCCAGAGTGCCCTGCCGGACCTGGACCGTTTCGGCCTGACGATCCTCGGCGGCGACAGCATCGACTCCGGCCACTTCCCGTTCGTCTTCCACGCGTTCCCGGGCGAGCGTATGGAGCTGCGCCTGACCTACCACACCGACCTGCTGACGCCCGAGGGCGGCGAGGTCCTGCTGGACCGGCTGGCAGGTGTCCTGCGGCAATTCGCCGAAGGCGTCTCCCGACCGGTGGTCGAGATCACCGTGCTGCTCGAGGATGAGCGCTCGGGCATCCTCCGCGACGGCACGGGAGTGCGGTCCGACGTCGATCCGGCCACCTTCGCCGAGCAGTTCGAGGCGCAGGTCGCGCTGGCGCCGCACGCGCCGGCCCTGCGCACCGGTGCCGAGGAGATCTCGTTCGCCGACCTCAACGCCCGCGCCAACCGACTCGCACGGCACCTGGTTGAGCGCGGCGTCGGGCCCGAACGGTTCGTGGCAGTGCTGCAGCGCCGCTCCGCCGACCTGATCACCTCGGTGCTGGCGATCGCCAAGGCGGGGGCGGCGTACGTGCCGGTCGACCCGGAGTATCCGGCCGAGCGGATCACGTACATGCTCGACGACGCCGCGCCGGTGCTGACCATCTCCGACTCGGTCACGGCCGGTCGGGTCCGGCTGGTGACGCACCGGTGCTGCTCCTCGACGAGCCGGACCTGCGCGAACGATTGGCCGAGCTGCCCGGGAGAACCTGGACGGACCGCGGCCCGCGCTCGCCAACCCGGCGTACATGATCTACACGTCGGGATCGACGGGCGCCCGAAGGGCGTCATCGTCACCCACCGCGGCATCACGAACCTGGTGGCGACCCACCTCGGACGCCTGGGTACCGGACCCGGCAGCCGGATCCTCCAGTTCGCCTCGCCGAGCTTCGACGCCGCGTTCTGGGACCTGTGCATGTCGCTGCTGTCCGGCGCCTGCCTGGTGGTTGCCGAACCGGCCCGCCTGCTCCCGGTACGGCGCTGGCGGCCCTCGCCGACGAGCACGGCGTGACGCACCTGACGATCCCACCGACGCCCCTGTCGGCCATGCCGCCCGGCTCGCTCTCCAGCGTCCGGACGCTCGTCGTGGCGAGTGAGGCGTGCCCGGCCGAGATCGTGGACCGCTGGGCGGGTGATCGCCTGATGGTCAACGCGTACGGCCCGACCGAGACGACAGTGTGCGCGACGATGAGTGACGCGCTCGAGGTCGGGGAGGACGCCGCCCATCGGAGGGCCCATCGCCGGGGCGCGGCTGTACGTGCTCGACGGCGCGTTGCGGCCGGTCCCGGCCGGGTTCCCGGTGAGCTGTACGTTGCCGGCTCCGGCTTGGCACGCGGTTACAACAACCGCTTCGGACTGTCCGCGGAACGCTTCGTCGCCTGTCCGTTCGGTGCGCCCGGTGAGCGGATGTACCGCACGGGCGACGAGGTCCAATGGACCGCCGGTGGCGAGTTGCAGTTCCGCCGCCGCGTCGACGACCAGGTGAAGGTTCGCGGGTTCCGGGTCGAGCTGGGCGAGGTCCAGACCGCGATCCTGCGTGAGCCCGGCATCAGCCAGGCTGCCGTACGTCTGAGCGCCGAGGACGGAGGTGACCCGCGCCTGGTTGCCTTCGTGGTGGCCGCGTCGGGCAGCACAGTCGATCCGGCGTCGCTGCGGGACGCGCTCGGCGGCATCCTGCCCGATTACATGGTCCCTCGCTCTTCGTCCTCCTGGACACCCTGCCGGTCACGGCGAACGGCAAGCTGGACGCGAAGGCGCTCGCCGAGGCCGAGCACGCCGCGGTGGCGGCGCAGAGCTCTCGCCCCGCGTACGCCCACCGAGGAGATCGTGTCCGGTCTCTTCGCCGACGTTCTCGGCCTCACCCGGGTCGGCATCGACCAGAGTTTCCTGGAGTTGGGCGGCCACTCGCTGCTGGCCACCCGGCTGATCGGTCGGATCCGGACGACCTTCGGGGTCGACTTCCCAGTCCGGGCTCTCTTCGAGGGGCCGACCGTCCTGGGCGTGGTGGAACGGCTGGGCCAGCAGGGACAGGGCCGGGCGGCTCTGGTCCCCGTACCGCGGCCGGACCGCGTCCCGCTGTCGCCCGCCCAACGCCGGCTGTGGTTCATCAACCGGTTCGAGGGACGGTCACCGACCTACAACATGCCGCTGTCCCTGCAGATCCAGGGCACGCTGGACCACTCCGCCCTGCGCGACGCGCTCAAGGATGTCGTGGCCCGACACGAGCCGCTGCGGACGATCTTCCCGGAGGACGATGGTGTCGCCTGGCAGCAGGTGCTGGAGCCGGGCGACGGGGTCGGCGAACTGCTGACCCGTGACGTCGAGCGCGACGACCTGTCGGCCACACTGCTCGCAGCCAGCCGCGAGGGCTTCGACCTGGCCGTGGAGCCGCCGCTGCGTACGCATCTGCTCCGGGTGGCCGCGGACGAGCACGTGCTGCTCCTCGTCATGCACCACGTGGCGAGCGACGGGTGGTCGCTCGGTCCGCTGGTGGGCGACCTCACCGACGCCTACCGGGCGCGGCTCCAGGGCGAGGCGCCGCAGTGGGAGCCACTGCCGGTGCAGTACGCGGACTACACGCTCTGGCTCCTCGATCACCTCGATGAGGAGGACGTGACCAGCTCGGCCCACCGGGAGATGACGTACTGGAAGGAGACCCTCGCCGGGCTGCCGGCCGAGCTGGCGTTGCCCACCGACCGTCCGCGTCCGGCCCGGGCCACGTACGACGGCGACGACGTCGAGTTCCACGTCGAGGCGGACCTGCACCGGGGCCTGCTCGAGTTGGCGAGGAGCACCGGCACCACGCTGTTCATGGTGCTCCAGGCGGCGCTGGCGGGGCTGCTGTCGCGACTCGGCGCGGGCGACGACATTCCGATCGGCAGCCCGGTGGCGGGCCGGTCCGACGAAGCCCTCAACGACCTGGTCGGCATGTTCGTCAACACCCTCGTGCTGCGGACCGACGTCTCCGGGAGCCCACCTTCCGGGACCTGCTCGACCGGGTGCGCGCGACGGACCTGGGGGCGTACGCCCACCAGGAGGTGCCGTTCGAGCGGCTGGTGGACGAGCTCAAGCCGGAGCGGTCGACCGCCCGGCATCCGCTCTTCCAGGTCATGCTCAACCTGCAGAACGGCGCCACTCCGGTGCTGCGTGCACCCGGGCTGAGCGTTCATCACCGCTACAACCCCACCGCCGTGGCACAGTTCGACCTCGAGTTGGGCTTCAACGAGCTGTACTCCCGGACGGTGCTCCCGCCGGTATGGACGCCGCCTTCGCGTTCGCCACCGACCTCTACGACCGCGAGACCGCTCAGGCCATGCTGGACCGGTTGTTCGTCGTGATGCGTGCCATGGTGGCCGATCCCGACGAGCGCCTGAACGACGTGGACATCTTCGCCGCGGGTGAGCGGGAGCAGGTTCTCGCGGAATGGAACGAGACGAGCCACCCGTTCGTGCCGGCCACCGTCATCGACCTCTTCCAGGCGCAGGCGCTCCGCACACCGGACGCGCCGGCCGTGGAGTCCGGCGGCGTCCGACTCACGTACGCGGAGTTGAACCTCCGCGTCGCCGAGGTGGCCAGCCGGATGGTGTCGCTGGGCGCCGGGCCGGAAAAGCTGGTGGCTGTCGCGCTGCCGCGTTCGGTGGACCTGCTCGTCGCGCTGCTCGCGGTGGCCCGTGCGGGAGCCGCGTACCTGCCGATCGACCTGACCTATCCGCCGGAGCGCGTGGCGTTCGTGCTCGACGACGCCCGGCCACAGTTGATGGTCACGAGCGCCGAGGTCGAGCGGGCCCTACCGAGCGGGAGGACCTGGCCCGGCTGGTGATCGACCGGCCCGCCGAGGCGTCGTCGGCGGCCACGTCCGAGGAGAGCGGGGCACGGCCGTCGCCCGCGAACCCGGCGTACGTGATCTACACGTCCGGTTCGACCGGACGGCCGAAGGGCGTCGTGGTGACGCACGCTGCCCTGACGAACTTCATCCAGGCGATGGCCGACCGCTTCCCGCTGACCGCCCAGGACCGGGTGCTGGCACTCACCACGATCGCCTTCGACATCGCGGGGCTGGAGCTCTACCTACCGCTGATCCGTGGAGCGACGACTGTGCTCTCCGGCCGGGAACATCTGCTGGACCCGGCGGCGCTGGCCGAACTCATCCGCACCAGCGGCGCGACGGTCGTGCAGGGCACACCGTCCTTCTACCAGGTGTTGTTCGGTGGTGACGCCGAGGCCGCCCGCGGCCTGCGCCTGCTCGTCGGTGGTGAGGCGTTGCCGCCGGCGCTGGCGGCGGCCATGTGCGGTGGGCGGGGAGGTCACCAACCTCTACGGCCCCACCGAAACCACAGTGTGGTCGACGGTCGCGACGGTGACCGGTGAGCACGACGGCATCGGCCGCCCGATCTGGAACACCCAGGTGTACGTGCTCGACGAGAAGTTGCGTCCGGTACCGCCGGGAGCTCGCGGTGAGCTGTACATCGCTGGCGAGGAATGGCCGGGGCTACCTCAACCGGCCGGGCCTGACGGCGGAGCGGTTCGTCGCGTCTCCGTTCGGCCGACCGGGGAGCGGATGTACCGGACGGGCGACGTGGTCCGGTGGCTGCGTGACGGCCGCCTCGACTTCCAGGGCCGTTCCGACCAGCAGGTCAAGCTGCGCGGCTTCCGGATCGAGCTGGGCGAGATCGAGACGGCGCTCGCCCGGCACCCCGAGGTGGCGGCAGCGGCGGTAAGCGTTCGTGACCGCGACCGTGCCGGCGACAAGCTGCTCGTCGGGTACGTGGTGGGCGCCGGCGGCGCTGCCCGGAGCCCGCGTCCTGCGCCGGCACCTGGCCGAGACCCTGCCGGACTACATGGTCCCCTCGGTGTTCGTCGCGCTGGACGCGCTGCCGTACACCGACAACGGCAAGCTCGACCGCAAGTCGTTGCCGATGCCGGTGCTCACGGCGGAGGACGCAGGACGAGACCGGCGACCGATGCGGAACGGGTCGTCGTGCGCCTCTTCGCGGAGGTGCTCGGGGTGCCGAGGTCGGCGTGGAGGCCAACTTCTTCCAGCTGGGTGGCGACAGCATCGTCTCGGTGCAGTTGGTGGCGCGAGCCTGCAAGGCCGGGCTGGCGATCACCCGCAGGAGGTCTTCGAGTTGCAGACCGTGGCGGAGCTCGCCGCGGTGGCGCGTCCGGTCTCCGAGGAGGAGAACGTACCGGCAGCGCCGCCGGGGCCCGAGGGTGGCGTGGACACGTCGTTGCTGTCCCTGTCGGACTCCGATCTCGAGTCGCTCAAGGGCAGCTGGGGGCTGAGCTAGGGCTCAGGGCCGGTGCGGGGCGAGCCTTGCAGATCTTCTATCTGCGCGTGCCCCTCACCGGCCCTCGTACCTACGGTGAGGTCAGACGTCGACCGGTGTGCCGGTGAAAGGCAGAGGTCACGCAGGTTCCGTCCGGCACGGCGATTCCGTACCGAAGGGCGAGTGGGAAGTCAGGATGATCGAATCCACGCTTGAGGCTGTGCTGCCGCTCTCCCCTGCAGGAGGGATGCTGTTCCAGGCACGCTACTCCGACGACGGCCCGGACCTGTACACGCAGCAGTTCAGCGTCGACCTCGCGGGCCCGCTGGAACCCTCCCGGCTCCGGGAGGCGGTGCGCACCTGCTGCGGCGGCACGCCAACCTTCGTGCCTGCATCCGCCACCTCGACAGCGCCCAACCGGTCCAGGCGATCCTGTCCGAGGTCGACGTGCCCTGGACCGAGCTGGACCTCGGCGGCCTGCCGCCGCAGGAGGCCGGCGCGGAACTGGATCGGCTGCTCGAGCAGGACCGGTACGCCCGGTTCGACCTCAGCACGGCCCCTCTGATCCGCTGCACGCTCGTCCGCATCGGGCCGGACCTGCACCGGTTCATGTTCACCAACCATCACATGCTGCTCGACGGCTGGTCGACGCCGCTCGTGCTGGACGAGATCTTCACCCTGTACGCCCGCGACGGCGAGACCGCGGGCTGCGGCCCGTCACGCCGTACCGCAACTATCTGGCGTGGCTCGCGGCCCAGGACGCCGCGGCGGCGCAGGCGGCGTGGCGCACGGCGCTGGACGGCATCGACGGCCCGACGCGGCTGGTTCCGGCCGGCCGCACAGGCGAGCTGGCACTACCCGGTCGCCGCATGGTCGACCTGCCCGAGGCGCTCACCGGGCGGCTCGCCAGCTCGCCGCCAACGAGCGGGTGACGGTCGGCACGGTCGTGCAGACCATGTGGGCATCGCGCTCGGTGGCCTCACCGGCAGCCAGGACGTGATCTTCGGTGTCACCGTGTCCGGCCGACCGGCTGAGCTGCCCGGTGTCGAGACGATGGTCGGGCTCTTCCTCAACACGCTACCGATGCGGGTCCACACCAACCCGGGCGAGCGTCTGATCGACGTGGTCAAGCGGGTGCAGCGCGAGCAGAACCACCTCCGTCCGCATCAGCATCTGGGTCTCAGCACGATCCAGCGGCTGGTCGGCGAGGGCGAGCTGTTCGACGTCATCAGCGTGTTCGAGAACGTTCCGATGGAGGGCGCGCGTCGGCACTGGAGGAGGCCGGCCTGGAGGCGCGGGCCGTGGACAGCACCGACTACAGCCACTACCCGATGGAACTGGTCGCGGTGCCCGGCCGGCGTCTGCACCTACGCATCGCCTATCAGGCCTCGCTCATCGACCAGTCCGTTGTGGACGGGTTGCTGGCGAGCCTGGTCCGGCTGCTGGAGACCATCACTGCTGAGCCCGGCGCGATTCTCGGCCGGCTCGACCTGGTCGCGGCCGACGAGCGCCGACGGGTGCTGGAGACCTGGAACGACACAGCCCGGTCGCTGCCCGACCGCTCCGTCATCGAGCAGTTCGAGGCGCGCGCCGCGGCCGACCCGGCCGCCGTCGCGGTGCGCTGCGGCGGCGAGACCCTGACCTACGGCGACCTCAACGCCGAGGCGAATCGTCTCGCCCACCACCTGATCGCACAGGGGATCGGCCCGGAGACGTTCGTGGCCGTCGGCATCCAACGGTCACCGCGGCTGCTGGTCGCGCTGCTCGCGATAATCAAGAGCGGCGCGGCCTACCTGCCCGTGGATCCCGCGTACCCGGCCGACCGGATCGCGTTCATGGTCGAGGACGCCCGTCCGGCGTTGGTGCTGACCGACAACGTCACTCGCGGGCTCTTCCGGAGCACGGCCCGACTCGGCTGGTCGTCGACGACGTCGTGACGATCGCCGCCCTCGCCGCCCGGTCCGATCGGGACCCGTCGGCCTCCGATCGGCTGGGGCCGGTCTCACCGTCCACGCCGTGTTACGTCATCTACACCTCGGGCTCCACCGGTCGTCCCAGGGCGTCATCGTCACCGGCGAGGGCCTGGCCAACTTCATCGCCTCGATGGCGGAGTCGTTTCCGCTGGTGCCGGGTGACCGGGTGCTGGCGGTCACCACCATCGCCTTCGATATCGCCGGGCTGGAGCTGTACCTGCCCCTGGTCTCCGGCGCCGCGGTCGTGCTCGCCTACCGCCACGAGGTGACCGAGCCGGACGCGCTGGCCGAGCTGATCACCGCCGAGGGCGTGTCGCTGATGCAGGCGACCCCTCGCTCTACCGACTGCTGCTGGATGACCGCCCCGAGGCCCTGAGTGGTGTGCGCGTGCTGGTCGGCGGCGAGGCGCTCCGGTCCCGGTGGCCGACGGCCTGGTGGACGCCGCCGCCGAGGTGACCAACATGTACGGTCCCACCGAGACCACCATCTGGTCCACGACGGCGCGACAGCACGGCGGCGGCGTGCTGCCCGGCATCGGCGCACCCATCGACAACACGCAGGCGTACGTGCTCGACGGCGCTGCGCCCGGTGCCGGCCGGAGTGGCCGGCGAGCTGTACCTCGGGGAGCGGGCCTGGCCCGCGGCTACCTCAACCGTCCCGGGTTGACCGCCGAGCGCTTCACCGCGAGCCCGTTCGGCCCGGCTGGCGCCCGCATCTACCGCACCGGCGACCTGGTCCGCTGGTGCGATGACGGGAGCATCGACTTCCTCGGTCGGGTGGATCACCAGGTCAAACTGCACGGGTACCGGATCGAGCTGGGCGAGATCGAGGCCGCCCTGGCCCGTCACCCCGACGTCGCCGCCACCGCCGTGATCGTGCGTGAGGACCAGCCGGGCGACCAGCGGTTGGTCAGCTATGTCGTGCCGGTCGCGGACGGCGCCGTCGACGAGGGCGCTGCGCGCGCACGTCGGGGCACTCCTGCCCGACTACATGGTGCCTCAGGTGATCGTGGAGCTGGCCGAACTGCCCCGCACACCCAACGGCAAGCTCGACCGCAAGGCGCTGCCCGCCCGAGCGTCGAGTCCGGGCGGCCGCGCACCGCGCACCGAGACCGAGGAGCAGCTCTGCGGATTCTTCGTCGACCTGCTCGGCGCGGGTGCCGCGACGATCGACGACGACTTCTTCGTCCTGGGTGGGGACTCGCTCAAGGTCATTCGCCTGATGAACCGGATCCGCACCGCGTTCGGGGTGGATCTGCCGATGCAGGTCGCCTTCACCGCCCGAACCGTCGCCGCGCTGGCTGAGCGGGTCGAGCGGGAGCTCGGCGCGGACCAACCGGCAGCGGCGCCGGCGGGCGAGAGCGGGCTGTCGACGAATACCGGCGGCGTCTCTGGTTCATCTCCCGCTTCGAGAAGGGCGCCAGCCCGACGCACAACGTGGCCTTCGCGGTGCGCTCTCGGGTGCTCTCGACCTCACCGCGCTGCGGTCGGCGGCGACCGACGTCCTGGTCCGCCACGAAGCGCTGCGCACGCTCTTCCCGGAACGCGACGGAGAGCCGTACGCGCTCGTCCGTCCTGCCGCGGACGTCGCCGTCGAGATACCGGTCATCGACGTCGGTGCCGACGGCGGCACGGCGGGCAACCACGACGGCTTCGACCTCACGACGGCGTTGCCGGTTCGCTTCAGCCTACGGCGGTTGTCGGCGGACGAGCACGTTCTGTTCGTCGTCGTCCACCCGGTCGCAGGGGCCGGTTGGGCGCAGGGCGCGCTGACCGATGACCTGCTCACCGCGTACGAGAGCCGCCGCCACGGCCGTGAGCCGCAGTGGAAGGCCGACATCGCACGGCACGACGACCCGGCCGACCGCGAGTTCTGGGATCGGAATCTGGCCGGACTCGCCGACGAGATCACCCTTCCGTCGCCCGCCCCGCCCTCGGTGCTGACCTACGCCAGCGCGCGGATACCGGTACGGGTGGACGCGGAGACACATGCCGCCGTACTCGCGTTGGCCGACGCTGCCGACGCGACAGCGGAGGACGTTCTGCGCGCCACCTTCGCCACCGTGCTCAGCGGTATGGGCGCCGGCACGGACCTGCCGCTTGGCGCCACCGTCCACGGCCTGCGCGACGGAGCCGTGCCGAGCAGCAACTCGCTGGTCGTACGGGTGGACACCGCCGGCCAGCCGAGCCTGCGTGACCTCGTGCGTCGGGTCGGCGCGGCCGCACGCGACGCGAAGGCCCACCAGGGACTGCCGTTCGAGCGCCTGGTCGAGATGCTCGCACCGGGGCTGACCACCGTCCGGCACCCGGTCTACCAGGCCGCCGTGTACCTGCGCCCGCAGTCGGTCGCCGCGGTCGAGGCGGGCGGCCTGACCGTCCGCGCCGAACCGTTCGACCCCGGCTCGACCGGCTCGACCTCGGCCTGGACCTCGCCGAGGCGGCCGGCGGGGACGGGCTGGTCGGTGAGCTCGCCTACAGCACCCATCTCTTCGACGAGGACACCGCGGCGGCACTGGCCGGGCGGTGGGACCGCCTGCTGAGCGCGGCGCTCGCCGACCCCGACCGCGCGCTCGTGCGGCTCAGGGTGGACGACACGCAGCAGATCCAGCAGCTTCTGGAACCCGGCATCGGGGCCACGCGCGACGCCGCCGCCCTGGCGCTGTCCGTGCCGGAGGCGTTCGCCGCCGTCGTCCGCCGGACCCGGACGCCGCCGCCGTTCGCTCCGGCTCGACCATCCTCACCTACCGGGAACTGGATGAGCGGACCAACCGGCTGGCGCACCGACTGATCGCCCTGGGTGTCGGACCGGAGTCGCGGGTCGCCGTACTCCAGCGCCGTGGCCTCGACCTGCTCGTCTCGCTGCTCGGCGTCCTCAAGGCCGGCGGCGCGTACGTGCCGCTCGACGTTCGGGCGCCACGTGCCCGGTGGGCCACTCTCTGCGAGGAGACCGGCGCCGGGGTTCTGTTGACCGACAGCGCGTCGCGCGACCCGGAGTTCCGCCGTGGCTCGGTCGAGATCGTCGTCGACACCGACACGCTGCTGGCCGAGGAACCGGCGAACGACCCGGGCGTCCGTCCGCACCCCGAGCAACTCGCGTACGTCATGTACACCTCGGGCTCGACCGGCCGGCCCAAGGGCGTCGCGATCACCCATCGTGACCTGGTCGGCTACTGCCTGGACGAGTGCTTCCGTCCGTCCGCCCACCGGCGGGTCCTGGCGCACGCGCCGTACGCCTTCGACGCGGCCAACTACGAACTCTGGATGCCGCTGCTCACCGGCGGCGAGGTCGTGATGGCGCCGCCCGGCGATCTGGACGTGGCCGCGCTGCGCCGTCTGCTCGCCGACCACGAGATCACCGGCCTGCACCTGACGGCCGGCCTGTTCAGGGTGGTGGTCGAGGAGGACCCCGACTGCCTCGTCGGCGTTCGCGAACTGCTCGCCGGCGGCGACGTCGTCCCCGCACCGGCCGTGCGCACGGTACTCGAGCGCTTCCCCGGCCTCGTCGTCAGGACACGTACGGGCCCACCGAGGCGACCACGTTCGCCACCTTCCACCGGATGACCGACGCGACCGCTGTCCCGGACATCGTGCCGATCGGCAAGCCGATGGACGACATGCGCGCGTACGTGCTCGACGACGGGCTGTCGCCGGTGCCACCGGGTGTGGTGGGCGAGTTGTACGTCGCCGGTACCGGCCTGGCCCGTGGCTACTTCCTGCGCCCGGGCCTGACTGCGGACCGGTTCGTGGCGGACCCGTTCGGTGAGCCCGGGTCCCGGATGTACCGGGTGGGTGACCTGGCGCGCTGGACCGGTGACGGCGCGCTCCTGTTCGTCGGTCGTGCCGACGACCAGGTGAAGATCCGTGGCTTCCGGGTCGAGCTGGGCGAGGTCGAGGCGGCGGTGGCCCGGCAGCCCGGCGTGGCCGACGTGGCCGTCCTCGCACGCGAGGACCAGCCCGGCGACAAGCGGCTCGTGGCGTACCTGGTCGGCGGTGACGACCTGCAGGTCGACGGACTCCGCACCCGGCTCGCCAGGGCGCTGCCCGAGTACATGGTGCCGTCGGCCTTCGTCGTGCTCGACCGGCTACCGCTGACCGACAACGCCAAGGTGGACCGTAGGCGCTGCCCGCGCCGAGCTTCACGGCCGTCGCGGTGGGCCGGGCGCCGCGCAACAAGCTCGAAGAGCAGATGTGTGGCTCTTCCGCGACCTGCTCGGCGTGCCCGACGTGACGATCGACGACGACTTCTTCCAGCTCGGCGGCCACTCCATCCTCGCCACCCGGCTGGTGAGCCGGATCCGCAGCACCTTCCGTGTGGAGATCCCGATCCCCGCCGTCTTCGACGCGCCCACCGTCGCCGCGCTCTGCGCCGTGGTCGGTGCGGCCGACGGTGCCAGGGCCGGCCTGCGGCCGATGCCTCGACACGGTCGCATCCCGCTGTCGTACGCGCAGCACCGGATGTGGTTCATCAACCAGCTCGACGACGGACAGCGGGCCACCTACAACATGCCGTTCGCGCTGCGCGTGGCCGGGCCGCTCAATGTGGCAGCACTCGAGGCGGCGATGAACGACGTGGTCGCCCGCCACGAGGGTCTGCGTACCGTCTATCCCGACGTCGACGGGGTGCCGTGGCAGAACATCATCCCGGCCGAGACTGCCCGCGTCCCCTTCATCGTCGAACGGATCGACCCGGCGGACGTCGATGACGCGCTGCAGGTGGCGGTCCGCACGGGCATCGACCTCAGGGCCGAACTGCCGCTGCGGATCCATCTGTACGAGCTGGGCCCCGACGATCACGTGCAGCTGGTCGTCCTGCACCACATCGCGGCCGACGGCTGGTCGATGGGTCCGATGGCCCGCGACATGGCTGCCGCGTACGCCGCCCGCTCCGCCGGCCGGGCACCCGCGTTCGAGCCGCTACCGGTGCAGTGCGCCGACGTCGCGCTCTGGCAGCGTGAGGTCCTCGGCAGCGAAGACGACCCGGAGAGCCCGATCTCGCGGCAGTTGGCGTACTGGCGGACCCAGCTGGCCGGCCTACCGGACGAGCTCGCCATGCCCACCGACCGGCCGCGCCCGGCGATGGGCAGCGGTCGGGGCGGCACGCTGACCTACCGCCTCGACGCCGAGCTGCACGCCAAGCTGCGCGAGTTGTCGGTCCGCGAGCAGGCCAGCGTCTACATGGTGCTGCAGGCCGCCCTCGTCACGTTGCTGAGCCGGATCGGCGGGGCGACGACATCTCGGTCGGCAGCCTGATCGCCAACCGCAAGGACGAGGCGATGGACGAGGTGGTGGGCTTCTTCACCAACACTGTCGTCTTCCGTACCGACATCTCCGGCAATCCCACCTTCTCCGAACTCGTGCGCCGGGTGCGGGCGACCGACCTGGACGCGTACGCCAACCAGGACGTCTCATTCGAGCGGCTGGTCGAAGCGGTCAACCCGACCCGCTCCTCGCCCGGCACCCGCTGTTCCAGGTCCTGCTGAACGTGGCGAACCTGCCCGACTACGTGTCGGTGATCCCCGGCACCGAGGTCACCTCCTACCCGTTCGACCTTGGTTCGGCGCGCTTCGACCTGGCGTTCGGCTTCGCCGAGGAGTTCGACGGCGACGGCCACCCGCGGGCATGCCGGCCGACCTGAGGTTCAGCTTCGACCTCTTCGACCGCAGCACGGTCGACGTCATGATCGCGCGACTGATCCGGGTGCTCGACGAGGCCGCCCGCGACGCGGAGACCCGGGTCTGGGACTTCGACCTGCTCGGCCCGGACGAGCGGGCGCTGATCCTGGACAACTGGAACGACACCGCCACCGCACAGTCGACGACCGCGCTACCCGAGCTGGTGGGCGCACAGGCGGCACGTACCCGGATGCCCCGCGTTGAGCTGGGGCGGCGGCGTCCTCTCCTACCGGGAGCTCGACGAGCGGGCGAACCGGCTGGCACACCACCTGATCGCCCAGGGCGTGGGCCCGGAGACCTTCGTCGGCCTGCTCATGGAGCGGTCGCCCGAGGCGGTGGTGGCGCTGCTGGCGATCAGCAAGTCCGGTGCGGCGTACGTGCCACTCGATCCGGCGCACCCGGCCGAGCGCATCGAGTACGTCCTGGACGACGCCAGCATCGACCTGGTGCTCGTGGACGAGTCGACGCTTGCCGGCACACTCGTGCCGGGCCGCGTCGATCGGCTGGTGGTGGACGCCGCCGAGACGCGCGCGGAGCTGGGCCGGCGCCGATCCGACCCGCCCGCGACGCGGATCGCCGCTCACCGCTGCACCTACGCCACCCGGCGTACATGATCTACACCTCGGGCTCCACCGGCCGTCCGAAGGGCGTCGTCGTCGAGCACCGGTCCGTGGCGGACTACCTGGCGTTCACCAGCCAGGCCTATCCGGCGGCGAGCGGCACCGCTGTGCTGCACTCGCCGATCGCCTTCGACCTGACCGTCACAGCCCTGCTCACTCCGCTGGTGACCGGCGGCTGCGTGCACCTGTCGGCGATCGGCGACGAGGACCCGGCGAGCCTGGCCCGACTCCGGGACAACCCGTGCACCTTCCTCAAGGCGACGCCGAGCCACCTTCCGCTGCTGGAGGCCGCAGCCCCGAGTACTCGCCGTCCGGCACCCTGCTGCTCGGCGGTGAGGCCCTGGTGGGCAGCGCGCTGACCCGCTGGCGCGAGGCGCACCCGAGGTCACGGTCTACAACGTCTACGGTCCCACCGAGGCGACAGTGAACTGTGCCGAGTATCGGATCGACCGGGCGCGGCGGTGCCCGAGGGGCCGGTCCCGATCGGTCGCCCACAGGCCAACGCCCGCCTGTACGTCCTCGACCAGCATCTGCGCCCGGTGCCACCCGGCGTGCCGGGCGAACTCTACCTGGCCGGAGGCAGTCTGGCCCGCGGCTACTGGCGGCGTCCCGGCCTGACGGCGGAGCGCTTCGTGCCGTGTCCCTTCGGTGGCCCGGGCGAGCTCATGTACCGCTCCGGCGACATCGCGCGCTGGACCGCCGACGGCAACCTGGTCTATCTGGGTCGCTCCGACAGCCAGGTCAAGGTCCGCGGCTTCCGGATCGAGTTGGCCGAGATCGAGACCGCCCTCCGGCGATGCCCGGCGTGGCCGAGGCCGCCGTGCTGGTCCGCGAGGATCGACCGGGCGACCAACGGCTGACCGGGTACGTCGTGGCCACGACGGCCCTCTCCAGCCGGAGCAGCTGCGGGCGCTGCTGGCCCAGGAGTTGCCGGAGTACATGGTGCCCGCTGCCCTGGTGGTGCTGACCGAGCTGCCGCTGACCAGCAACGGCAAGCTGGACCGGAAGGCCCTGCCGACGCCGGAGGTCGCCGTGGACGCCCTCGCGGGCGAGCCGCGCACGCCGCAGCAGCGCATCCTGGCGGACCTCTTCGCCGACACCCTCGGCCTCGACCGGGTCGGCGTGGACGACGGTTTCTTCAACCTGGGCGGCCACTCGCTGCTGGCGACCCGCCTGATCAGCCGGGTCCGCTCGGTGTTCCAGGTGGAGCTGCCGATCCGTGCCGTCTTCGAGGCACCGACGGTCCGCCAACTCGTCGAACAGATCGCGAGCGCGGGCCGTGCCCGTCAGGCGCTGGTCCGGATGGAGCGGCCCGAAACGATTCCACTGTCCTTCGCCCAACGCCGTCTCTGGTTCCTCAACCGGTTCGCCGAGGGCAGCCAGCCGCGTACAACATGCGCTTCGCGCTGCGCCTGTCCGGCGACCTCGACCAGAACGCGTTGCTGCTGGCACTCACCGACGTGACCGGCCGCCACGAGAGCCTGCGGACGGTCTTTCCGAGGTCGACGGCACACCACGGCAGGTGATCGTGCCGGTGGACGAGGCCAAGCCCCACCTCGCGTACCTGGCCGCCCGCGAGGACGACCTGCTCGATCTGCTGGAGGCCGAGTCGACCGGCGACTTCGACCTCGCCACCGAACTGCCCTTCGTGCCAGCCTGGTCACCCTCGGGCCGGGGAGTACGCGCTGCTCATGGTCATGCACCACATCGCCGCCGACGGCTGGTCGATGCGTCCGCTGCTGACCGACATCGCCACGGCGTACACCGCGCGGGTGGGCGGGAAGCCGCCACAGTGGCAGCCGCTGCCGGTCCAACCGGCCGACGTGGCGCTCTGGCAGCAGGAGGTGCTCGGCTCCGACACCGACCCGGACAGCCCGATCGCTCAGCAGATCCGCTTCTGGCGTACCGCGCTGCACGGTCTGCCCGCCGAGCTGGACCTGCCCACCGACCGTCCCCGGCCGCCTGTCGCGGACAGCCACGGCGGCCAGGTACGACGGTGGATCGACGCCAACGTGCACGGCGCCCTGACCGCCCTCGCCCGGGGCAACCACGCCAGCATGTACATGGTGGTGCAGGCCGCTTTGGCCGCGCTGCTGACCCGCCTCGGTGTCGGAACCGACGTGCCGATCGGCAGCCCGATCGCGGGCCGTACCGACGAAGCACTGGACGATGTCGTCGGCTTCTTCGTCAACTCGCTGGTGCTGCGTACCGACACGTCCGGCGACCCGACCTTCGCCGAACTGGTGGAGCGGGCGCGAGCCGTCGACCTGGCCGCGTACGCGCACCAGGATCTGCCCTTCGAGCGGCTGGTCGAACTGCTCAACCCGGAGCGCTCGCTGGCTCGCCACCCGCTCTTCCAGGTGGCGCTGAACCTGCAGAACACCGCACAGACCAACTGGCGACCGGTGCTGCCCGGCGTCGAGGTGGACAACGTCGACCTCGGGCCGGAGCCGGAGAAGTTCGACCTGACCGTCACGTTCGCCGAGACGTTCGGGGACAACGCGGCGCCGGCCGGGGCGGTCTGCGTGCTCAGCTACCGCACCGACCTGTTCGACGAGTCGACCGCGGATGCGCTGCTGGATCGCCTTGCCACGCTGCTGGAGCAGGCCTCCGCCGACCCGGGCCGCCGCATCGGTTCGCTCGACGTCGTGCTGCCCGCCGAGCGCGAACGGCTGTTCGGCGAGTGGCTCGGCGGCACCGGCGTGCCCGCGTCCAGGTCGGTGCTCGACCAGCTGCGTGAGCGGGTCACGGCCGACCCGGACCGTACGGCGATCGTCACGGGTGACCGGGAGGTCAGCTACGCGGAGTTCGACCGCCTCGCCAACCGGCTGGCCGCCCGCCTGATCGCGGCCAAGGTCCGTCCCGGCGACGCGGTCGCGTTGCTGCAATCTCGCTCGCTCGACCTGCTCGTGTCGATGCTCGCGGTGCTGAAGACCGGCGCGGCGTACGTGCCGCTGGACCCCGCACCCCGCAGTCGCGGTGGGAGTTGATCGTCGACGAGACCAACGCCCGGGTGCTGCTCACCGACGCGTCCGGCCACGAACTCTGGACCGGGCCCGCGCTCACCACCGAGATCCTCGTCGACGTGGCCGACCTCGACGGTCCGGACGCCGAGCCAGACGTGCCGCTGCACCCCGACCGGGTCGCCTACGTCATGTACACCTCGGGCTCGACCGGCCGTCCGAAGGGCGTCGCGATCACGCACGCGGGCCTCGCGGCATTCGCCGGCGACCCGATGTTCCGCACCACGGCGGCCCACCGCCGGGTGCTCTTCCACGCGCCGCACGCCTTCGACGCCTCGAACTACGAGATCTGGGTGCCGCTCGCGACGGGTGGTCAGATCGTCGTCGCACCGCCCGTCGAGATCAACGCGACCATCCTGCGGAACCTGGTCCGACGTCATCAGATCACCGGCCTGCACCTGACCGCCGGGCTGTTTCGGGTCATCGCCGACGAGGACCCCGACTCTCTGACCGGCGTCGAGGAACTGCTGGCCGGCGGCGACGTGGTCCCCGCCGAGCCCGTGCGCGTCCTGCTCGAACGCTTCCCCGGTCTGCGATTCCGCCACAGCTACGGCCCTACCGAGCTGACCACCTTCGCCACCGAGGCGCTGTTCACCGCGGCCGACCAGGTCCCCGGCTGCTGCCGATCGGCCGCCCGCTCGCCGACACCCGGGCGTACGTGCTGGACTCCCGACTGCAGCCGGTCCCGCCCGGGTTCTGGGCGAGCTGTACCTGGCCGGAGCGGGCCTGGCCGCTGGTTATGTCGACCGGTCGGCCCTGACCTCGGAGCGCTTCGTGGCCGACCCGTTCGGTCCAGCCAGTGCCCGCATGTACCGCACCGGTGACATGGTGCGCTGGACGACCGACGGCGCACTGGTCTTCACCGGGCGCGCCGACGACCAGCTAAAGATCCGGGGCTACCGCGTCGAGCCGGGTGAGGTCGAGCATGCCCTCAGTCGCATCGACGGAGTGCTCCAGGCGGCGGTCGTCGCGCTCGCCACCGATGGCGGCGACAAGCGGTTGGTCGCCTACCTCGTACTCGCGGCCGGGGTCACCGCCGAGCGGGTGCGGGCCCGGCTCGCGGCCGAGCTTCCCGACTATCTGGTGCCCGCGGCGTTCATGGTGCTCGACGATCTCCCGCTGACGGTGAACGGCAAGCTGGACCGGGCCGCCCTGCCCGCACCGGTGTTCGTGTCGAACAGGACCCAGCGGGCGGCGCGCACGCCGCTCGAGGAGATCCTCTGTGGCCTCTTCGCCGACGTGCTGGGCCTGCCGTCGGTGGGCGTGCTCGACAACTTCTTCGAGCTCGGCGGCCACTCGCTGCTCGCCACCCGTCTGGTCAGTCGGGTGCGTACGGCGTTGGAGCTGGAGGTTCCGATCCGTACGGTCTTCGAGGCCCCGACCGTCGCCGAGCTGGCCGGACGGCTCGGGAACGCCCGGGCGCGCGGGCCGGGTCCGCCGGATGCCGCGGCCGGACACGCTGCCGCTGTCCTTCGCGCAGCGTCGTCTCTGGTTCGTCAACCGATTCGAGCGGGAGCTGAGCTCGACCTACAACGTCCCGGTCGCCGTACGCCTCACGGGTGAACTGGACCGCGACGCGCTGCGCGACGCGCTGCGGGACGTGGTCGCCCGCCACGAGGTTCTGCGGACCATCTACCCCGACGGCGACGGCGTGCCCCGCCAGGAGGTGCTGGATCCCGCGGCGGTCGATCCCGGCCTGCCGCTGGTCGAGGCGACCGAGGACAACCTGCCCGGACTGATCGCCGAGGCGAGCATGCGCTCGTGGGACCTCGCCACGGACCCGCCGCCCGCGCCTGCCTGTTCGTCCTCGGCCCGACCGAGAACGTCCTCCTGGTCGTGTTGCACCACATCGCCTCCGACGGCTGGTCGATGGGTCCGTTCTCACGCGACCTCGCCACGGCGTACGAGGCGCCGCGCGGCCTGACCCCGACTGGCCGCCCTCGCGGTGCAGTACGCCGACTATGCCCTCTGGCAGCGGGAGACGCTCGGTGACGAGAGTGACCCGGACAGCGAGCTGGCCCGGCAGCTCGGCTACTGGCGTAACCAGCTGGCCGACACCCCGATGAGCTCCAACTGCCGTGGGACCACCCGCGCCCGGCGGAGCCCACGTACCGTGGTGACGCGGTGCAGGTGGAGCTGCCCGCCGAGACGCACCGCGCGTTGGTGTCCCTGGCTCGGGCAAACCGGGCGAGCCTCTACATGGTGCTACAGGCGGCGGTCGCCGTGCTGCTCACCAGGACGGGTGCGGGCACCGACATCCCGATGGGTGTGCGGTGGCCGGGCGTACCGACGAGGCGCTCGACGACCTGATCGGCTTCTTCGTCAACACGCTGGTGCTGCGCACCGACACCTCCGGCAACCCCTCCTTCGCCGAGCTCGTCGCACGGGCCCGGGAGACCGGTCTCGCGGCCCACGCCCACCAGGACGTGCCGTTCGAGCGCATCGTCGAGGCCGTCAACCCGGAACGTACGCTGTCGCGGCACCCGCTCTTCCAGGTCGCGGTCAACCTGCCGAACCTGCCGTCGCAGACGGCCCAGCTGGCGGGCCTGGCCATGACCGGCGAACAGGCTGGCTCCGGCGCGGCCAAGGTGGATCTGACGTTCGACTTCGTCGAGCGGCAGGCCGAGGATGGCGAGTCGGACGGCCTGCTCTGCCGGGTCGAGTACAGCGTCGACCTGTTCGACCGGGAAACGGCAGCGGCCCTGGGCCGACGGCTGACGACTCTGCTGGCGGCGGCGGCTCTGTCGCCCGCGACGCCCATCGAGCAGCTGCCACTCACCGACGAGGTCGAGCAGGACGCTCAGCTGCGGCGCGGTCTCGGTTCCGGCCCCGTTCTGCAGCCCCGGACCCTGCCCGAGCTGTTCGAGGCCCAGGTCCGGCGCACGCCGGACGGGGTCGCGGTGAAGCACGGCGACGTCGAGTTCACCTTCGGCGAACTGGATCGACGGGCCAACCGGCTCGCCCACCAGCTGATCGAGCACGGGTGGGCCCGGAACGAGTGGTCGCTGTCGGCCTGCCGCGGTCGATCGACTGGCTGACCGCGGTGCTGGCGGTCGGCAAGGCCGGCGGCGTGTACCTGCCGGTCGACACCGGCCAGCCGCTGGCCCGGCTGCGGGTCCTCTTCGACACGGTGCGCCCGGTCCTGACGGTCGCTGTGCCGCAACTGCGGCCGCAGCTTCCCGATTCGGCCCCGTTGCTCACCGTCGATGACGCCGCGCTGGCCGAGCGACCGGACCGGTCCCCGACCGACGCTGACCGGCCGTCACCGCTGAGCCCGTGGCACGCCGCGTACGTCATCTTCACGTCCGGGTCGACGGGCACACCGAAGGGCGTGGTCGTCACGCATGCCGGCCTCGCCAGCCTCGGCCACTCGCACGCCGAACGGTTGGGCCTCGCACCCGGCAAGCGACTGCTCCAGGTGACCGCGACCAACTTCGACCCGTCGATCGGCGACCTGGTGATCGCGCTGACGATCGGTGCCACCCTGGTGCTGCCGCTCAGCGAACAGCGGGTGCCGACCGGCGACGAACTGCACGCGATCCTCCGCGAGGAGCGCATCACCCACGTGCAGCTGGCGGCCACGCTGATCGGCACGCTGCCACCGGACCCGCTGCCCGACCTCGAGGCCATGAACAGTGGCGGTGAGGCGCTCTCCGGCGAGGTCGTCGAACGGTGGGCGTCCAGCCTGCGGATGACCAACGTGTACGGTCCGACCGAGGGCACGGTGGCGGCGACCATGAGCCGGCCGTTGACCGGCCAGGGCACCGCCCCGATCGGTACGGCTCTCGGCGACACCCGGGTCTACGTGCTCGACGGTGGGCTACGCCCGGTGCCGGCCGGGATCCCGGGTGAGCTGTACATTGCCGGACCGGGCGTGGCCCGTGGCTACTGGGGACGCCCGGACGAGACCGCGCTGCGGTTCGTGCCCGACCCGTTCGGCCCTTCCGGCGAGCGGATGTACCGCACCGGCGACCGGGTTCGCTGGGAGGCCGACGGTGAGCTGGTCTTCCAGGGGCGCACGGACGGCCAGATCAGCTGCGCGGCTTCCGGATCGAGCCGGGCGAGATCGAGTCCGTGCTGCTGCGACACCCCGGCGTGACGCAGGCCGCCGTCCTGGTACGGAGCGACGTGGCCACCGCCGCCGTGCTGGTGGCGTACCTCGTGCCGGCCGGGTCCACGCCGTCCGAAGACGAGCTGAAGGAGCACGCCGCGGCGCGCTGCCGGGCTACATGGTGCCGTCGACGTTCGTCCTGCTCGACACCCTGCCGCTTCTGCCCAACGGCAAACTCGACCGTCGGGCGCTGCCGAAGCCGCAGCTGTCCAGGACCGCCAGCCGGACGCCGCGCGACGAGCGTGAGGCCGAGCTGTGCCGGATCTTCGCCGAGCTGGTCGGCCGGTCCGAGGTCGGCATCGACGACAGCTTCTTCGACCTCGGCGGCGACAGCATCACCTCGATCCAGCTGGTGGCGCGGTCCCGCAAGGCGGGCGTGGTCTTCAGCCCGCGGGACGTCTTCGAGCACAAGACGGTCGCCGCCCTGGCGGCCGTGGCCGGCAGCCAGGCCCGGCCGGTCGCCGTGGATGTCGGGGTGGGCGAGGTTCCGCTGACGCCGATCATGCACTGGCTGCGGGACCTGGGCGGGTCGAGTGACGGTTTCCACCAGCACCGGCTGGTCACCCTGCCGGAGCCGACCACGAGCGCTCAGCTCCGCTCGGCGCTGGCGGCCCTGACCACGACACACGACATGCTGCGAGCCCGGCTGTCCGAGGCGGACGGCGACTGGGCGCTGACCGTGCCCGAGGCGACCGCCAGCGACATCGAAGGCGTCCTGCGCCGGGTCCGCCCGTCGGAGGGCCAGGACCTGCAGGAACTCTTCACCGCCGAGAAGCGCCGGGCGGTGGCCGAACTGTCGCCGCGGGACGGCGCCATGCTGCGCGCGGTCTGGTTCGATCTCGACGACCAGCCTGGACATCTGCTGATCGTGGTGCACCACCTCGCCGTCGACGCGGTCTCCTGGCGCATCCTCGTCGCCGACTTCGAAGCCGCCCTGAGCGCCGCGCGAGCGGGACGAGCCGGACCTCGATCCGGTGCCGACCTCGTTCCGCCGGTGGGCCGCATCACTTCGTGAGGTCGCGGCCGCCCGGACCGGCGAGCTGGACACCTGGCTCACGACGCTGAGTGGCTCCGACCGGCAGCTCGGTGCCCGCCCGCTCGACCCTGCCCGGGACCGGATGGCGACGGCCGAGCTTGCGGGCGTGCGCTTCTCGGTGCGGCGGACCTCCCCGATCGTCCAGGAGGTGCCCGCGGCGTTCCACGCGAGTGCCCAGGAGGTGCTGCTCACCACGCTGTCGCTGGCGATCGCCGAGTGGCGGCGGGGACTGGGTCGGGCGACGAGTCGTCCGTGCTGATGAACCTGGAGGGCCACGGTCGCGAGGACCTCGTCGACGGTCTCGACCTGTCCCGCACCGTCGGCTGGTTCACCAGCAACTACCCGGTACGCCTCGACCCCGGCACGGACGGCGGCACCGCCGGACTGAAGCGGGTCAAGGAGCAGTTGCGCGCCGTTCCCGACAAGGGCGTCGGCTACGGCCTCCTGCGCTACCTCGACGAGGAGAGCGCCGCTCGGCTGGCCACGGCGGGCAGGCCGCAACTGTCCGTCAACTACCTGGGTCGGGTGCCGTCCGACGACCGGGACCGCCCGGCGCCGACGGGAGCCGAGACCGAGTTCATCACGTTCCCCACTGACGCGTCCGCTGCCGACGATCCGGACGCGGCCCGCCCTTCGCGCACGTGCTGGAGATCAACACGACAGTCGACGAGACGGCCGCCGGACCGTCGTTGAGCGCGGCGTTCAGCTGGCCCGCCGGGCAGTTCACCACCGACGAGGTCCGCGAGCTGGCCGAGACCTGGGGCGCGTGCTCGACCGCCTCGCCGAAGAGGGCCGCCGGCCGGGCGCGGGTGGTCACACCCGTCCGACTTCCCGCTGGTCACCCTCAGCCAAGCGCAGGTGGACAGGCTCGAGGCGCAGTGGCCGCCGGTCGCGGACGTGCTCCCATGCGCGTCGCTGCAGGCCGGTCTGCTGTACCACGCCGGACTGGACCTCGAAGGTCCCGACCCGTACGTGGTGCAGACCGCCTGGGAACTGTCCGGCGGGATGGACCTGCCGGCGCTGCGTGCTGCCGTGGGCACCGTGCTGCGCCGCTACCCGAACCTGCGTGCCGGATTCTGGCAGGGCGACCTGGACCAACCGGTCCAGGTGATTCCGGCCGAGGTGGAGCTGCCCTGGCGGGAGCACGATCTGACCGGGTTGTCGGCCGAGGAACAGGGCGTGACGCGCGCCCGTATCCTCGACGACGACCGGGCGGAACGCTTCGACATGCTGCGCCCGCCGATGCTGCGGTTCACCCTGATCATCCTCGGTTCCGACCGGTACGTGCTGGTGCTCACCAGCCATCACGTCCTACTCGACGGCTGGTCCGACCCGCTGCTGATGAACGAGCTGGTCGAGCTCTACCGCCGAGGCGGCGACGACTCCGGTCTGCCACCCGCGCCCGCCTACCGTGAGTACCTGCGCTGGTTGACCGGGCAGGACTCCGCGGCGGCGCTGACGACCTGGCGCTCCGCCCTGGCCGGGCTCGACGAGCCGACGATCGTCGCGCCCGCCGACGCCGGGCGGCCATTCATCCCGGAGCGCCTCGAGCGGGTCCTCGACCAGGAACTAAGTGCCGCGGTGTCGACCTGGGCGCGCAGCGAGGGACTGACCGTCAACACGGTCATGCAGGGCGCCTGGGCCGCCCTGCTGGGCCGGCTCACCGGCCGCGACGACGTCGTGCTGGGTGCGACGGTCTCCGGCCGCCCACCGGAACTGCCCGGTTCGGAGAACATGATCGGCCTGTTCATCAACACCCTGCCCGTGCGGGTCCGGCTCGACCCGACCCGACCGGCCCGCGACCTGTTGCGCGACCTCCAGCAGGAACAGAGCACCCTGATGTCGGTGCACCACGTCCGGCTCAGCGACGTGATCCGTACGGCCGGGCTGGGGACGCTCTTCGACACCGGCATGGTGTTCGAGAACTACCCGACCCCGCCGGAGGAACTGTCCGAGTCGACGAGCCGTGCCGACGCCACGGTTGTCGGCCGCCAGGTCAAGGACGGCAGCCACTTCGCACTGGCGATGATCGCCTCGGCGCGGGCCGGCCAGCTGCGGTTCCGCATCGACTACCGATCCAGCCTCTTCGACCAGGAGACCGTGCGGCGGCTGGCCGACCAGTTGGAGACCTGGCTCCGCGCGGTCGTCGCCGACGCGGGCACGCCGCACGGCCGGCTCGACCTGCTGGGCCCCGCGACCGGGAGCTGGTACTCGAGACCTGGAACGACACCGCGCACGCCCTGTCGCCTGGCACACTCTCCGGGCTCTTCGAGCGCCAGGTGGCCCGTACGCCCGGTGCGACAGCGGTGACCTTCGAGGGCGAGTCGCTGACCTACGCGCAGCTCGATGAGCGCGCCGAACGGCTGGCCGGGTGCTCGCGGCGCGAGGCGCGGCTCCGGAGCGATTCGTCGCGCTCGCCCTGCCGCGCGGCATCGAGCTGGTCGTGGCGATGCTCGCGGTGGCGAAGACCGGCGCGGCGTTCGTGCCGATCGACCCGGCGTATCCGGTCGATCGGATCGGCTTCCTGCTGGCGGATTCGGCCCCGCGCTCGTCGTCAGTGACGGGCGACGGCGGAGTCCTGCCCGCGACGACAGTGCCGGTGACGTTGCTCGAGGAGACCGGGGACGACGCCGCTGCCACCGGCGCGCTGCCCGCGGCGGTCCTCTCGAACGCCGCGTACCTGATCTACACGTCGGGTTCGACGGGCCTCCCTGGGTGTGGTCGTCTCGCACCGCGGCCTGGCCAACCTGGCCGGCGCGCAGATCGAGCGGTTCGGCGTACAGCCGGAGAGCCGGGTGCTGCAGTTCGCCTCGACGAGCTTCGACGCCGCGGTCTCCGAGCTGTGCATGGCTCTGCTGAGCGGTGCCTGCCTGGTGCTCGCGCCCGCCGACCGGCTCCGAGCCGGGCGACCCTGGCCGACCTGCTCACCGAGCAGCGGATCACCCACGCGACGATTCCGCCGGCGGCGCTCGCGGTACTGGCGGCGGATGACCTGCCCGCCGGCATGACGCTGGTGGTGGCGGGGAGGCGACGTCGGGTGACCTGGTCGAGCGGTTCGGTCCCGGTCGCCGGATGATCAACGCGTACGGGCCGACGGAGACCACCGTCTGCGCGTCGATGAGCCACCCGCTCGCCGGCGACACGGCGCCGCCGATCGGCGCGCCGATCTGGAACACCCGGTGTACGTGCTCGACGCCCGGTTGCGGCCGGTGCCACCCGGTGTGGCGGGCGAGGCGTACGTGGCGGGCGTCGGCCTCGCACGGGGTTACCTGAACCGACCGGGCACCACCGCGGAACGCTTCGTGGCTGATCCGTTCGGCGCACCCGCCGAGGTCATGTACCGCACCGGCGACCTGGTGCGGTGGACGGCGGACGGTGACCTGGAGTACCTCGGCCGCACCGACGACCAGATCAAGCTGCGCGGGTTCCGGATCGAGCCACGCGAGATCGAGGCGCGGCTCACCGCCCGCCCGGACGTCGCATCGGCCCTGGTCCTCGCACGGTCCGGCCCCAACGGCGGCATGCGGCGGCTGGTGGCGTACGTGGTACCCGCTCCGGGCGCGGCTTTCGACGACCGACTGCTACGGGCGCACGTGGCCGCGGCCCTGCCCGAACACCTGGTCCCGTCCGCTGTCGTGCGGCTGGACGCCGTGCCGCTCACCCCGAACGGCAAGGTGGACCGGGCCGCCCTCCCGCATCCCGAGGGTCCGGACAGACCCGTGGTCGCGGGCCGCGCACACCGTGGGAGGAACTGCTCTGCGAGCTTTCGGCGAGGTGCTGGGCCTCGGTCCGGTGGGCGCCGAGGACAACTTCTTCGAGCTGGGTGGCGACTCGCTCGCCGCCGCCACGCTGGCGGCACGGGTGACCGAACTCTCCGGAACCCGGGTCGGCGTACGCGATCTGTACGAAGCGTCGACTGTGGCCGCTCTGGCCGACCGGCTCGGTGGAGCGGCAGGAAGCGGGAACCCCTCGCGACGCTCCTGCCACTACGCGAGCACGGCAGCCGTACCCCTCTTCTGCGTGCACCCTTCGGTGGCGTCGGCTGGGCGTACGCCGGGCTGCTCCGCCACCTCGACGGCGACCAGCCGGTCTACGCGGTGCAGGCGCGCGGGCTGGCCGAGTCGGAGGACGGGCGGTTCGAGCAGCTCCCGGCCAGCCTGGACGACATGGCCCGGGACTACGTGGACCAGATCCGGGCGGTGCAACCGTCCGGCCCGTACCGCCTGGCCGGTTGGTCGCTGGGTGGCCTGATCGCGCACCGGATGGCGAGCCTCCTGCAGGAGTTGGGGAGCAGGTCGACCTGCTGGCCCTGCTGGACGCGTACCCGATCCGGGCCACCGGCGAGGCCGCCGAGGTGACCGAGGAGATGATCCTGGAGCAGTTGCTGATGTTCCTCGGCACCGGACACTCGCTGCCGGAGGGCGCAACGCTCGACTACGACACCGCCATGGCGCTGCTCGGCTCGGGCGGCAGTGCCGCAGCCGGTCTCGACCGGCGGCAGGTCGCCGCGATGGCGGCGGTCGGAACCAACATGGGCCGGATCAGCCGCGAGTTCACCCTACGGCCGTTCGAGGGTGACGTGCTGCTCTGCCGAGCCACCGCGGACAAGGGCGACGACGCTCCCGGTCCCGAGTCGTGGGTCCCGTACGTGACCGGCAGGGTGGTGACCCACGCCCTCGCGTGCGCCCACGACGAACTGATGCTTCCCGGCCCGTTGGCCGAGGTCGGCGCGATCCTGTCCGGCAAGTTGAACAAGTAGATTCGATCGAGGAGGCGGCATGTCCGCGAACGACTCACCCGCAGCGGAGCCGGTAGGTGCGAAGCCCGGCCAGGACTGGCCCGTGTTCCAGATGATGGATCCGGAGATGATCCGGGACAAGCCGGCGTTCTTCCGTTCGATGCAGCGCCAGTCGCCGTTCTGGTGGGTGGAACTGCCGTCCGGGCCGCAGCTGGACGTACCGAAGTACTGGCTGGTGCCGATGCGCTACCAGGACATCCGGGATGCCCACCTCAACCCGGACCTGCACGCCAGCCCGGCGTCGGAGCACGAGACCCGCAACCCGAACGACAAGAGCGTCTGGCGTCGGTACGACGCACAGATGCAGACGGCCGACCCGCCGGTGCACACGCGCCGGCGCAAGTTGTTCGCCAAGGCGTTCACCATGCGTCGGATCGAGAAGCTGCGTCCGACGTTGGAGACGCTGACCGCCACGCAACTGGACCTGCTGGAGGCCAAGGGCGCCGACGGGTCGGTCGTGGACCTGATGGCGTACGCCTGGAGCCTGCCGATCAGGCTGATCTGTGAGCTGCTCGGCGTGCCCGAGGAGCACCTTGGCCCGTTCGACGCCTGGGAGGAACGCACCCGGGTGCACAAGGGCGGCCAGATGGGCTTCGACGACCTGGCCGAGCAGATCGTGGTCAACCTCCAGCAGTTGATCACCGAGAAGCGGGCCGAGCCCCAGGACGATCTGCTCAGCGAGCTGATCCAGGTCCAGGACGCCGAGGACGGCCGGCTCAGCGAACACGAGCTGATCTCGATCAGCCTCTCACTGCTGGTCAGTGGCCACGAGCCTACCGTCGATCTGATCGGAAACGGCCTGGCGGCGTTGCTGAGCCATCCCGCGCAGATGGACGAGGTGCGCAACGACCCGTCGCTGCTGGGTCAGGCCATCGAAGAGTCCCTGCGCTTCGACGGGGCACAGTTCGTCACGAACCCGCGCTTCGCGGTGGCGGACACCAAGATCGGTGAGGCCGAGGTCACCAAGGGCACGGTCGTCGTGCTTCCGCTGGGCGTCGCCAACCACGACCCCGGAAGTTCGAGAACGGCGACCAGTTCGACATCCACCGCAACACCAGCGGTCACCTGGCGTTCGGGCACGGTATCCATCACTGCCTCGGCGCCGCGCTGGCCCGGATCGTGGGCGAGGTCTGCATCGGTCGCTTCCTCGAGCGCTTCCCGCAGGCGCACCTCGCGGTGCCGGTGCAGGAACTGCGGCACGTGCCGGGCCGCTGGCGCGCACGCTGATCGAGTTGCCCGCCGTACTGGTGAAGGACCAAACCGCTGCGGTCTGAGTGTCGTAGAACGCGAAGGGCCGCCGGTCATCCGACCGGCGGCCCTTCGAGCGTGCGACGGAGACTGCGATTCGCTAGAGGCGCCGTGTGTACGCGCGGATGGCCAGCGGCGCGAAGATGACGATGACCACGGCCGCCGAGATCACCGTGAGGACTATCGGCCGCGTCTCGACCGGGCCGGTCAGCAGCGACCGCAGCGCGTCCGACAGGTGGGTCAGCGGGTTGATCCGGACCCAGTTCTGGAACCAGCCCGGAAGGCTCGTGGTCGGCACCAGAGCGTTGCTGCCGAAGGCGAGCGGCAGCATGATCAGCAGCGTCATCATGCTCACACTCTCGGGCCGCTTGGCGAGCAGGCCGACGGTTGCCGCCACCCAGCTGAAGGCGACAGCCATCAGCAGGATCAGGGCCAGGGCGAGCAGCAGGTCCAGGGGCCGGTCCGGATGCGGAAGCCGCAGGCGACGGCGACGAGGACCACGACCACGGTGGCGAGCGCCAGGCGTGGCAGGTCGCCAATGATGTGGCCGACCAGCGGGGCCGAACGGGCGATCGGCAGGCTCCGGAAGCGGTCGAAGATGCCCTTGCGGATGTCGTTCTGGATGGCCGACGCCGCCGCCGAGATCTGGAACGCGAGGTTCTGCGCGAGGATGCCGGGAAGCAGGAACTCCAGGTAATCACCGCGGTCGCCGGACACGGCGCCGCCGAAGATCAGCATGAAGACCAGCAGCATGACGACCTGCTGAATGGCAGAGAGCGCGATGATCTGCGGGGACAGCCGCAGCTTGACCAGGTTGCGCCAGGCCATCGTCCAGCTGTCCCGGACGGCCGGCAGTAGCGACGTCGAGCGCTTGGGCGCCGGCCGTCGCTCAGCCACAGTGGCGGTCATACCAGGGTCTCCTTCTTCGCGTACTCGGCGACTTCTTCGGCTGCCGGCTCCTGCGCCGCGCTGTCGGTGAGGCTGAAGAAGACCTCGTCCAGGCTCGGCTGGCGCAGCCCGAGTGCGGCGATCGTGATGCCCGCGGCACCGAGCCGGTCCACCGCGGCGGAGAGAACGGCGGATCGGCTGCGGGTGCGGCGACGACTCCGCGTCCGCGTCGATGCTCGCCTTGCCGCCGGTGATCACGCCGATGAGGTCGGCGACCTCACCGAGCCGCGCCGGGTCGTCCGGACGAGCCTCCAACGTCTGGCCACCGACCTGGTGTTTGAGCTGGGTCGGGCTGCCCGCGGCGATCACCGCGCCGTTGTTGAGGACGACCAGCTCGTCAGCGAGCCGGTCGGCCTCCTCCAGGTACTGCGTGGTGAGCAGCACCGTCGTGCCGTCGCCACGCAGTCGACGGATGACGTCCCAGACCGTGGCCCGGCTGCGTGGATCGAGGCCCGTGGTCGGCTCGTCGAGGAAGAGCACCTCGGGTGTGCCGATCAGGCTGGCCGCCAGGTCGAGCCTCCGACGCATGCCGCCGGAGTAGGTCTTGGCCGGCCGTTTGGCGGCGTCGACCAGGTCGAAGGACTCCAGCAGTTCGTCGGCGCGGACACGGGCCTGCCGTGCCGGGTAGCCCAGCAGTCGGGCGATCAGCTCCAGGTTCAACCGACCACTGAGGTCCTCGTCGACGGCGGCGTACTGGCCGGTGAGCCCGATGACCTCCGGACCCGGGCGGCCTCCTTGACCGTGTCGAAGCCGCAGACCCGGGCGCTCCCGCGGTCGGCCGCAGCAGCGTGGACAGGATTCGGACAGTGGTTGTCTTGCCCGAACCGTTCGGACCGAGCAGACCCAGGACGCTGCCGCGCCGGGCTGAAAACCGATTCCGGTGAGGGCCTGCGTTTTGCCGAAATCCTGCCGCAGACTGTTCACCTCCAACGCGTAATCCACGCCCACCACCTCTGTCGTCTTTACCTGGCCCAATGTCTTGTCGCGGCCATTCTCAGCAGGGCCCGCAGTGTCCTGACCCCTGCGTTCAAGAATCGAAGCGTGCGGCCGTGGCCGGTGGGGTGCGGCCTGCTCGATCACGGCCGGGTCCAGCACGCAATGTGGACGGGTTCGTTGCTGATACGACCAGGCGGCCACCGTCAGCGCCGTACCGAACGTTCCGAACGCCGTCATCGCGATGCCGGCCAAACGCAGACGATCGGCCTCCCAGTTGCCGCGAACCACGCCGGTTGCCGCCAGCGCGGTGAAGCTGCCGCCGACGATCCCGTAGGTGGCCAGCGTCGGCCCGGTCACCCAGGCGGGAATCAGCGGCAGGAAGCGCGGCACCCGGCGCCCGGCCAGTGGCAGGGTCCAGCCCGGAAGCGCTCGCCCCACGGATGGGTGAGCCCGAGTAGCAGGAAGCCGCCCAGCCCGGCGGCGATGTCGACCCACGGGATGCCGTGCATCTCCAGCCAGGCCCGCCGGCGCCGCCCTCGATGATGTCCTCACGTCTCAGGCCGAAGGGCTGTCTGCCGTTCGCCACCATCAGGTGCATCACGGCGTACGGCGTCAGCCCCGCGCAGCCGGCGTAGGCGAGGTACCGCACCCAGGGCTTGGGCGGCTCGGGCGTCGGGTACTCGACGCCGGCGATGTCGCCCTCCGGGTGGTCCTTTCCGCAGAAGACGCAGACGTCCCCGGCACGACGGCGCCACGCGATGGCCGCTCCGGTGAAGAGCGCCGCACCCGCGGTCCAACTGAGCCGGTCGGCGAATCCCGGCCAGTCGGAGTTGCGGTCGCGGTCGGTGACGGTGCCCTTGACCGCCAGTTCGAGTAGATAGAGCAGCAGGAACGCGCTGCCCGCACCGGTGACCGCGGTGGAACCCCACATGCCGGCCGAGACCGCCTGGGACGGCACCCGACGACCCCAGGGGCGCACCGACGCGGCGGCCGCGACGGCCGAGGCCGCCAGCACACCACCCGCGATCAACCTGCCGCCGGGGATGCCCCGGTAGCGGTTGCCCTTGCCGGCGGACGCCAGCACCGCACCGCCATGCGTCACGGCCCAGGCGCTCGCCGCGTAACCTGCCCACTCGGGCCAGCGCCGCTTCCAGTCCAACGGGCCGGGGATGATTCCGGCGCCGCGCTTCGGCGTTCTTCGCCTGCGCATATCGCTCCTCGATCGTGGGCCACCGGTCGCGCCGGATCGCGGATGTCATTCCGATCCAATGGTCGTCTGTGGTGGCGTCGAGAAGCGGACCGGCTCGAAATTTTCGATCTGATGACCTGCCCGTACCCGGCCTTCTCTAGGCTGCCGCTGGCGGAGATGAAGGTGACCGCCGGTCTCCTCGGTGCTCGCCTTCCAGCGATTCGAGTCAGTCGTCCTCGCCGGACGAAACAGCCACCGTCTCCGCAATTGCCAGTTCTTTCCCAGCGTCGGCGGCCACGGTTTTGGCGCTTGACGTATTGACAGGAGAAAGGCAAGGAATGTGACTGCCGGACGAGAAGAATCGACATTCGACCAGTTGAGCGTGGACCACATCCGATTCTACGTGCGCGACGTGGCGGCCAAGGCGGCCGACTTCGGGCAGCGCTACGGGCTGGATCTGGTTCTCGCGGGGACCAGTCCGGGCCCGCGGATGACGCGATGTCGATCGCCCTGATCTCCGACGGGATCCGCATGGTCTTCACCGAACCGCTGATCCGGGACCACCCGGCGCCGCATACCTTGAGCAGCATGGTGACGGCGTGGCCGACATCGCGTTGCGCACCAGTGACGCCTCCGCGGCGTTCGCCGAGGCCGTACGCCGTGGGGCGCGGCCGATCAGCGGCCCGACCGAGAACAGCGGCCGGGTGACCGCGTCGATCGCCGGCTTCGGCGACGTGGTGCACACCTTCGTCGAGTACCACGACGGTGCCGACACTCTCCCGCCGGCTTCGACGCACCCGCCGAGGTGACCGCACAGGCCACCGTGGGGCTGCGTGAGGTCGACCACTTCGCTGTCTGCCTCGAATCGGGCCAGCTCGAACCGACGGTCGACTTCTACGTCTCGGTGTTGGACTTCACGAACATCTTCGAAGAGCGCATCGTCGTGGGCAGTCAGGCCATGCTCTCCAAGGTCGTGCAGAGTAGCTCGGGCGCGGTCACCCTGACCCTGATCGAGCCGGACGTGACGTGTGACCCGGGCCAGATCGACCAGTTCATCAAGAACCACGGTGGCGCCGGTGTGCAGCACGTGGCGCTCACCACCGACGACATCGTGCAGTCGGTCGGCACGCTCGTCCAGCGGGGCGTCGAATTCCTGGTGACACCCAGCACGTACTACGAGCTGCTGGCGGAGCGCCTCGAACTGAGCCGTCACGAGGTCGGGGAGCTGCGCGGACTGAACCTCCTGGTCGACGAGGACCACGACGGCCAGCTCTACCAGATCTTCGCCCGCTCGACCCATCCGAAGAACACCTTCTTCATGGAGATCATCGAACGGGCCGGGGCACGCACCTTCGGCAGTGGCAACATCAAGGCGCTCTACGAGGCTGTCGAGTTGCAGCGGAGCAAGCAGGAGCAACAGTGACCCTGCTCTACCCGGTCCCCGAGCCCGACGTCACCATGCCCGGCGGCGTCGGTCCCCGCTCGGTGGACCAGGAAGAGCCGGCGGATCGCCCGGACTGGGCGGTCCGGCCGGTGGATCTCAGCTCGGTCGTGTCGGTGGCGCAGGCGGAGGCGGAGGCGCAGGCCCGGACGCCGGACGACGTGTGGGACTACCTCGTCGGTGGCAGTGGGCAGGAGGTGACCCTGCGAGCCAACCGGACGGCCCTCGATGCGCTCGCCGTCATCCCACGCGTGCTGACCGGCGTGAGCGAGCGCTCGCTGGACTGTCGGTTGGTGGACACGGACGCCCGGATGCCGGTTGCCGTCGCGCCGATCGCGTACCAGAAGCTCTTCCACCCGCACGGCGAACTCGCCGTGGCGCGTGCGGCGGCGGTTGCCGGCGTGCCGTACGTGGTCAGCCTGCTCAGCAGCACCCGCTGGAGGAGTTGGCGGACTGCGGTGGCTCGCTCTGGTTCCAGCTGTACTGGCTCAAGGACCGTGATCTCATGGTGCAGCTGCTCCGTCGGGCCGAGGCTGCGGGCTGCGAGGCCCTGGTGGTCAGTGTGGACATGCCCACGATGGGTCGGCGCCTGCGGGACCTGCGTCGGGGTTTCACCCTGCCGGCGGGCGTTCGTGCCGCCCACTTCGGGGATCATCAGGCACCCACGGCATGGCTGCGGGCGACTCGTCGATCTCCGCGCACACCGCGTCGGCGTTCGACCCGTCGTTCTCCTGGGACGACCTCGCCCGGCTGGCCGCGGACACGCGGTTGCCGGTGGTGGTCAGGGTGTGCTCGACGTGGAGGACGCCCGACAGGCCGCGCATGCGGGGCCACCGCGATCGTGGTGTCCAACCACGGCGGTCGCCAACTGGACGGTGCGCCGTCCAGTATCGACGTGCTGCCCGCCATCGTCGACGCGCTCGACGACAGCGTCCAGGTCCTCATCGACAGCGGCATGCGCTCGGGGAGTGATGTACTGAAGGCACTTGCGCTGGGCGCGCACGGCGTGCTGCTCGGTCGCCCGGTGTGCTGGGGCCTCGCCCTGGGCGGGGAGTCGGGTGTCGCTCACGTCCTGGGCCTGCTGCGCGACGAACTCGACAACGCGATGACGCTGGCCGGTTGCGGTGACCCGTCGTCGATTCCACAGCTGCGGACCCTGACGTCCGCGGCGGGACCGGGAGGCAGACGATGACGTTCGAGGTGGACCTGCGGGCAGAGGACCTCTTCGCGGGCCTCGGCGACCCGGTCCTGGAGTCGATGAACTTCCTCAACGAGATCGCCGGCCGCTACCCGAGGCGGTCTCGTTCGCCGCCGGGCGGCCGACCGAGGCGTTCTTTGACGTGCGATCAGTCTCCCGATACCTGGACCGGTACCACGCGTACCTGCGCGACGAGCGCTCGATGACGCCCGCCCAGGTGTCGCGGGAGCTCTTCCAGTACGGCAACACCAAGGGCTTGATCAACGGTCTGATCGCGGCCCACCTGAGTGCCGACGAGGACATCGTCGCCGACCCGGAGTCGGTGGTGGTCACGGTCGGGTGTCAGGAGGCGATGCTGCTGGTGCTGCGCGCGTTCCGGCGTGACGAGCGGGACGTCGCCCTCGCCCTGAGCCCCACCTACGTCGGCTTCACCGGTGCGGCGCGGCTGGTCGACATGCCGGTGATCCCGGTGGCGGGCGGTCCGGACGGCGTCGATCTGGACGTGCTCGCTGACGCGATTCGGCGAGTGCGGCAGGAAGGACTGCGACCGCGGCTCTGCTACGTCATGCCGGATTTTGCCAATCCGTCCGGGCTGACGATCGACGTGCCGGCCCGCCGGCGGCTGCTCGGCCTCGCGGCGGCCGAGGACATCCTGCTGGTGGAGGACAACCCGTACGGGCTGTTCAACGACGGTGGCCCGCGACCTCCGACGCTCAAGGCCCTCGACCAGGACCGACACGTCATCTACCTCGGCTCGTTCGCCAAGACGGTGTTTCCGGGAGCCCGGGTGGGTTATGTGGTCGCCGACCAACGGGTGGCCACCGAGGACGGCCCGTCCCGGCTGCTCGCCGACGAGCTGGCGAAGGTGAAGAGCATGGTGACGGTCAACACCGCACCCTTCACCCAGGCGTTGATCGGTGGCGCCCTGCTGGAGAGCGGCTTCAGCCTCGCCGAGGCGAACCGGCGTGAGCGTGACCTCTACCGCCGCAACCTCGCCGACGTACGATCGGGCCTGCTCGCCCGGCTGGAGCGGGCCGGCCTGGACGGCCTGGTCCGGGTCAACGCCCTTCCGGCGGGTTCTTCCTGGTGGTGACTCTGCCGATGCCCGTCGGTAACGAGTTGCTGGAGCACTCGGCGCGCAGGCACCAGGTGATCTGGACACCGATGGCGCACTTCTACGAGTCGTCCGAGCCGACCAACGACCTGCGGTTGTCGATCAGCGCGTTGACCCCGAGGCGATCGAGACCGGTCTGGACCGAGTCGTGGCGATGATCGCCGAGCAGGTCGGCGGACAGGTCCTGAGGCGACCTCCGACCGGACCGCGGCCGACACGGACCGGGCCGCCTCGGGCACCTTCGCCTGATGCCGGGCACGGGCCGCCCGGTCCGCCCGGCGCGCCGCTCCGGGGCCGCTTCGAAGCGTTCGATGCGGCGGCCCCACTCCTCCTGGTCGGCACCCGCGGATGGTCGCGAGGACGCCGACCCGCGGTCAGCTGCCCGGAAGCTGGGAAGAAACCGCACCAGGGCATCGCCGTAGTCGGCGCTGGCCTCCAGGGCGCACAGCGTGTCGACCGTACCGATGACGGCCCGCAGCAGCAGAAGATGGCCAGGAGGCATGCGCAGGTGACGGACGACGGACACGTTGCGTCTGCTGAACATCAAGGCCACGATGCGGCGCCGGAGCCAGCCGCGATCGAAGCGGAATCCCGGCCGCAGGGCGGGTAGCACCGTCCCCTCGGCGAGGTTGAGGAGGGTTTGCGGATCGGGCCCGACCCGTCGGGAACGACGCCGAGGCGTCGCATGATCAGCTGGACCTGGTGGCCGTCCTGGTCGCCGGCCGCACGCAGCAGCCTTCCGAAATCCGCCGGTATCCCCGCTGGAAGTCGCACGACCGCACCGAAGTCGAGGACTGCCAGTCGCCCGTCATTGAGCAGCCGCAGGTTCTCCTTGGCCGGGTCGGCGTGCAGCAGCCCCACTCGCGAGGGTGCCCCGAGTTGAAGTGTCGTCAGAATCTGGCCGGTGCGATCGCGCAACGACTGCGGACCGTCGGCGATGACCTCGGAGAGCGGAACACCCCGACCCACTGCGTGACCAACAGTCGTTCGCTCGCGTGCAGCACTTCGGGTACGAAGATCTCCGGATCGTCCCGGTACGCCGCGGCGAACGCCTGCTGGTTCGCCGCCTCCTGCCGATAGTCGAGTTCGGCCAGCGCAGCCTGCTGGATCTCATCCATCAGGGCCTCGACGCCGGTCCGAGGGCTCATCACCCGCAGCATGACGGCCATCCGACTCATCCGTGCCCGGTTCTCACCGATCCGGGTCCGGGCGCCCGGTGCTGAATCTTGACGGCGACGTCGCGCCCGTCGGTCCAGGTGGCGCGGTGGACCTGAGCCTGCACACCGACGGCGACGGGTTGCTCGTCGAAGTCGTCGAGCGTGGACCACGCAGGGCCGGGCCAGTCCGGATCACTGGCCTCGGCAGCCATCAACTGACGGATGGCGGGCGAGGGCAGAGCGGAACCACGGACCTCCTGAGGGGATGAGGTGCGCTGGCGCAATCGAAATCTCCCTGTCGGAGGCGCGGCGTTCTGGCGAGCACAGAACTGGCGGGATACGGAATTCCAGGAAAGCCGGAGTGTCGCCGCAGGGACAGCGTGACACGAAGAATCGAATGCATCACGCAGCGGTGAGGGGCCGTGCCTGGTCGGGCAGATCAGGGATTTGAAACTGGCGGGCTTTTCCATGCCGACGTCCGGTATGCCTGATGTCGATGGCATCGATGGAAGGATCTACTGTGGTCTCACAGGCGGTTTCACCGGCAGCTGCGGCTGCCCGTGCCGTAGGAGTGCGCAAGACATATGGCGGCGGCGAGACGGAGGTAGCGGCACTTCGCGGTGTGGACCTGGAGATCACCGCCGGGCAGTTCACCGCCATCATGGGTCCGTCCGGCTCCGGCAAGAGCACCCTCATGCACTGCCTTGCCGGCCTCGACACGGTCACCGATGGCGAGGTCTTCGTCGGCGACACGTCGATCACAGGGATGAACGACAAGCAGCTGACCGCGCTGCGCCGTGACAAGATCGGTTTCATCTTCCAGCAGTTCAACCTCCTGCCCACGCTGAGCGCCAGGACAACATCGAGCTGCCGCTGGCCATCGCCGGCCGCAAGCCCGATCCCGCCTGGTTCGAGCGCGTGATCGAAGCCGTCGGCCTGAATGAGCGCCTGCACCACCGCCCGGCCCAGTTGTCCGGTGGTCAGCAGCAGCGGGTGGCGTGTGCCCGGGCGCTGGTCTCCAAGCCTGAGATCGTCTTCGCCGACGAGCCCACCGGCAACCTGGACTCCCGGGCCGGGGCAGAGGTGCTGCAGTTCCTCCGCAGCTCGGTGGACGACCTCCGCCAGTCCATCGTGATGGTGACTCACGACCCGGTGGCGGCAACCTACGCCCACCGCGTCGTCTTCCTCGCCGACGGCCGAATCGTCAGCGAGCTCGAGAAGCCGACGGCCGAGTCGGTCCTCGACACGCTCAGGACCTCGACCGTCCCGGCTCCCCGACGTCGGCGAGGCTCTGATGTTCCGTGCGACCCTGAAGAGCCTTCTGGCCAGGAAGCTCCGGTTGGTGCTGTCCGCGCTCGCCATCGTCCTCGGCGTGACCTTCGTCGCGGGCGCGCTGACCCTCAACACCACCCTCAGCAGGGCGTTCTCGGCGGCTTACGACACGGCGTACGGGGACGTCGGCCTGCAGGTCACGGCCAAGGCGCCGCTGGCCGACAGTGACGACTCGGCCGCTCCCAAGCCGCTCGACGCCGCCACGGTGGCCGGGTGAAGGGCATCGCGGGAGTAAGCGACGCCAAGGGTGTGGTGCGGGTGCCCGGAGCCCGGCTGATCGGCAAGGACGGCAAGGTCCCCAGCGGCTCGGCGCAGCGTTTCGGCCAGGCCTGGAACGACAAGTGGGGTACGCCCCAACTCCGGGCGGGCCACGCGCCGCAGAACCCTGACGAGATCGTCATCAACGCGGCGCTCGCCGACAAGACCGGTCTTGGGCCCGGCGACAAGGCGGGTGTGCTGACCCTGCAGCCGCGCCAGGAGTTCACCATCGTCGGCGTCGCGACGTACGACGGTCGCCCGACTTCGTCGCCGGTGAGCAGACCGTGGCCTTCACCGAGCCGGTCGCCCAGGAGTTGATGCTCGGCAGCGCGGGCAGCTACAGCGCTGTCAACGTCAGCCTGGCGTCCGGCAAGGACGCCGCGGCGCTGAAGAAGGAGGTGAGCGCCGCGCTCGGCGCGGGCTTCGAGGTGCGGACGGGGAAGGAACTCGCCGAGGACCAGGCAGGCTCGAGCAAGGGCCTGCTGACCACGATCACCTCGCTGCTCATCGGCTTCGCCGCGGTGGCCGTGCTGGTCGGTGTCTTCCTGATCGTCAACGCGTTCTCGGTGGTCGTCGCGCAGCGAACCCGCGAACTGGCCCTGCTGCGGGCCATCGGTGCCTCGCGCAAGCAGGTACGGCGCTCGGTCCTGCTGGAGGCGAGCCTGCTGGGCCTGGTGGCCTGGATTGTCGGCGCGGCGCTGGGCCTGCTGCTGGGGCGGGTGGTCGCCGGCGTGGTGGCCGACGATGACAGCGGGCTCGTGGTCAGCGGTTTCGCCGTTCCGATCATGGCGCTGGTGGTGTCATTCCTCCTCGGCGTTGGTGTGACCACACTGGCCGCGACCGTTCCCGCGGTGCGTGCCTCCCGAGTGGCACCGGTCGCCGCGATGCGGGAGGCGGCCGCCGCAGCCGACGAGCGTCCCGGCCGCAAGCAGACCATCGTCGGGGTCGTGTTGCTGGTCATCGGCGTGGTCCTGCTGGCGCTGGGCATCGCGAGCGAGGCGCTCCCGGCGCTCTTCGCCGGCGTGCTGTTCGCGTTCGTGGCGATCGCGATCCTCATCCCGGCCTTCACCCGGCCCGTGGTCAACGTGCTCGCCAAACCGGTGACCCGTTCGACGACGGGCCGTCTCGGCTGGCTGAACGCGGTGCGCCACCCACGGCGTACGGCTGCGACGGCGGCGTCTCTCATGATCGGTGTCGCGTTGGTCGCCGGTATGAGCACCGTGATGAGATCGCTGCAGGAGAGCGCCACCGCGGCGGTGAACGACAAGCTCAGCGCGGATCTCTCGATCGTCAGCCTGAGCAGCGGCAGCGTCCCGCCCACTGTCAGTCCCGAGGCGTTGCAGCAGATCCGCGCGTTGCCCGACGTGGCTTCGGTGGCCGGCTACGCCGCGGAGTACGGCGAGGTCGACGGCAAGAGGCAGTATCTGCTTTCCTGGGACGACCAGGCGGCTGCCGCGGCGATCGTCGGTATGACGTTCACCGAGGGTTCGCCGAGCGCGAGCGGCGCCATGATGAACGAGTCGACGGCGGAGCGGCTCAAGTTGAAGGTCGGCGACCAGATCAAGGTCCAGATGGCTCGCGGGGATGCGGTGACACTGCCGGTGGCGGGCGTCTACGAGGACACCACCGTCGCTGACCAGCTGACCGTTCCCTGGTCGGCGGCGCAGACCGGCTTCCGCACCGACCAGCCGAGCCAGGCCTACATCGACCTCAGGGGCGGTGTTTCTCCCGGAAGGCGAAGCCGGCAGTGGAGTCGCTGTTGGCGGGTAGCCCCGAGGTGGAGATCCAGACGAAGAAGGAGCTGGTCGAGACCGTCAGTAATGGCATCGGGACGATCATCCTGGTGGTTCAGCTACTGCTCGCCGTCGCCATGATCATCGCTATTCTCGGCGTGGTGAACATCCTCGTGCTCTCCGTCCTGGAGCGCACCCGCGAGCTCGGCATGCTGCGCGCTATCGGGATGTTCCGCGGTCAGGTGCGCAGGATGATCACCACGGAGTCGGTGCTGATCTCGCTCTTCGGCGCACTGACCGGCGTGCTGCTCGGCACCGTGCTGGGCATCGCGGTGGTGAAGGGCTGCGCGGCCAGGGCATCACCGCACTGTCGGTGCCGTGGACCCTGTTGGTGGTCTACCTCGTCGCGGCCCTGGTGGTGGGCTGGCTCGCGGCCCTCGGCCCGGGCAGCCGCGCCGCCAAACTCAAGGTGCTCGACGCCATCAGTTACGAGTGAACGTCCGCCGTAGGTGAATCCCGGCGCCCGTCCTGGGCGCCGGGATCACTCGTCGCCGTCGTTCGGGGACCAGGGTCGGTCTCGGGCAGTCGCGGACACCAAGCAGCCGGCGGTGGGCAACCGCCGGCTGCTTTCCGTCCGCGTCGAGGCGGGCTCAGCTGAGTCGTAGCAGGGCGCAGCCGGCCTGACCGTCCACGTCGACCGCGGTGATGACGGCGACTCTCCCGGCCGCGTCCGGCGTGTCCTGGGCGAGTGCGAGCGTGGTGACGATCTGGAACGGAACCGCTGCGGCCCCGTGTCCCCGAACAGAGCCGGAACCCGCACCGCCGCCGCGTCTCCGAAGACCGCCGCGAGCGCCTGCTCCTCCACCTCGGCGAGTTCGCCTCCGGGCGCGCCGGACGACATCGCCCAGATGTCGGCCGCGCCGACACCGGTACGTGCCACGGCCCGTCGCAGGCAGGCCGTCAGTACAGCGGCCGGATCGTCGTCGAAGATGCCGAACTCGACGGTCAGTACGTCGGCCAGACCGACAGCGCCGCCGGCGTCGGGGCGGAACGGGTCGATGCGCAGCATCGCGCAACCCTCGCCGAGAATTCTCCCGTCGCCCGCGCCGGCCGCGTCACGGCCAGCCCCTCGATCCAGGATCGGGTCGGCGAATACTCCTCGACCGCGCCGCACAACACCGCCGCCGCGCGGTTGACCCCAGGAGGCGCAGCGAGTAGGAGAGTGCGTGCAGGCCGGACACCCGGCCGGCGGCGATGGTGGTGTTCGGCCCGCGTAACGCGTGCCAGATCGCCGAGGTGCCGGCGGCGCAGTTCATCACCGCGTTCGGGAAGCGGGCCGGGTCGACCAGGTACGGCTTCGCCGAGGTGAGCCCGTCGCGGGCGAAGCTGGCGATGCTGTGCGAGCTGCCGCCCGTGGTGCCGAGGACGAGCGCCGTCTCGTCGGAGTCGGACCGCACGACACCGGCGTCCGGGCCGATCAGTTGGCGGACGGCGGTGACGGCGAGGCCGGTGGCCCGGTCCATCGAACGGGTGCCCTTCTTGCCGAGAATGGCGCGGACCTCGAAGTCGGGCACCAGGTGCGCGCTGGCGTCTCCGACATCCCAGAGGGCGGGGTCGGGAACGACCGCAGTGTCCCGGGCGGTCCGCAGGCCCTCGACGAAGATGTCCCGCCCCAACCCGAACGGGGACACCGCGGACCAGGAACGGATGGTGGCGCGGGAGCGGCTAGCGGTGCGGCCATGGCTGAACGTCCTCCCGACAGGGATGCGATGGGACGACGGGTCATGCCGAGCAGACCCGTGTCACTGGCGAGTTTCTGCCGTCCGGCGGGTGTACCAAGGACCATTCGAATCCGTGAAACTCAGGACTCCCGGCGGAAGATCTTGACGAGGGTGCGCAGCATCAGCACCACGCTCACGATCAGCAGGTTGTAGCCGAAGACCGAGAAGAGGCTGATGTCCGTCGTGACCTGTGGGCCGCCGCTGTTGCCCAGCAGCATCGCCGCGATGATGCCGGTCGCCGCGGCGAGGAAGGCGAGCAGGGTCTGATGGACCAGGCTGGTGATGTGTCGGCGATCGCGTTCGTGTGCGAAGAGACTGACCGACATGCGGAACTGGCCCTGCTCCAACGCCGTCGTGATCCGATCCAGCCGCCGGGGAAGCGGCGCAGGAGCGGTAGGATCGCCATCATGTCCTCGCCAACGCCCTGCGCGGCGTCAGCGACCGCGCGGAACCGGATGTGCTGGCGACTCGCGAAGGCCCGGACTCCTCGAACAGGTCGAACGACGGGTCCAACCGGTTCAGCGTCCCCTGGAGCGTGGCGAGCGTGCGGAACATCGCAGCGGCCTCGGGGCACCCTCAACCCGTAGCCGGTGACCAGACGCATCAGCTCGGTGATCATGTCGAGCCCCGCGTTGCCGAGCGCCACGTGGCGAGTGATGAACTGGCCGACGGCCCGCTCCAGACGCTGCTTGTCGATGTCGCCGGTCTGATCGAGGATCTCCAACAGCGCGTCGGTCGCCCCGGCACGGTCGTTGCGGTCGATGGCGAGCAGTAGCTGCTGCACCGAATCCTGCATCATCGGATCGAGCCGGCCCACGACGCCGTAATCGAGCAGCCCGAGCCCACCGTCCGGCATCACGAGGACGTTGCCGGGGTGCGGGTCGCAGTGGAATGTGCCGTCCAACAGGATCTGCTCCAGCACGCAGGTCATGAGGTCGGTGGCGAGCTCCCGTCGGTCGACGGTGGGGTCGGACAGCACATGGGTGGCCGAGCCGACCGGGACGCCCTCGAGGTACTCCATCACCAGCACGCGGGTGGTGCAGAATGGCTCCAGCACCGCGGGCGGCCGAACCCGGGGCGTCGGTGCCGAGCCTGCATCGCCGCGGCGATCGTGGCGATGTTCCGTGCCTCGGTACGAAAGTCCATCTCCTCCCGCAGCGCCGCGCTGAATCCCTCCGCGAGTGCCATGGCGCCTACGCGCCGACCCCAGTCGGTGCGAGCCTCCAGCGTCTTCGCGAGGCGGCGGACGATGCTCAGGTCGTTCTCGGCCGCGATCTCGATGCCCGGGCGGCGGACCTTGACGGCGACCTTGGCCCCGATCGCAGCGTGGCCCGGTGCACCTGGGCGATGGAGGCGGCCGCGATGGGCGTCTGGTCGAACTGGGCGAAGATGTCCTCCGGCGGGGCGCCGAGGTCCTCGGTGAGGATGGCCCGGACGTCCTCCCAGTCACCGGCGGCACGTTGTCGTGCAGCTTGCTCAGCTCCACGATGTACTCCTGCGGGAGCAGGTCGTGACGCGCCGACAGGGTCTGGCCCAGCTTCACCGATGTGACTCCACACTCCTCCAGCGCCACGCGTAGCGACGCGGCCCGCTCCTGGCGCTGGGTGGCGGTGAGTGCGCCGCCGGCGCGCATCGGCACGAAGAGCCGGCTCAGCCGGTGGCGCATGATGATCGCGCCGACCTGCTGGTAGCGCCGGATCCGGGTGAGCCGGCCGCGCATGTCCCGGCTCCAGGTCAGCGGCCGGAGGCCGTGCGGCAGCAGGATCTCGGCCACCACCAGGAAGATCATGGTGGTGAACAGGGACAGCCCGAGCACGATAGTGATCATCGCGCCACGAAGCCCCGAAGGGCTGAAGAGTTGGACGAACATGACGCTGCTCAGCCAGCCGACGGTAGCGGCCACCACCGTACGCAGCGGCCTCACTCGCAGCCCGAGCAGCCGGCGAGCGCCGACCGCCAGGGCGGTGTAGAGCAGTACGAACGCGATGTCACCGAGGACGAACAGGCCGATCTGGCCAACCAGCGTCATCGTCCCCACGCCGTGGTGGCCGAAGTCACCCGACCACTGCTCGGAGCGCCGTGGACGTCGGCCCGATGTGTGCACTCCCATGGGTCCTATCATGAGCCTCCATGCCGCTGTTGAGGACCCGTGCGGGCTCCCAGCGCCCTCGCTTCGAACTTTCTGAGCTGCGATGGTCGCCTGCGAAACGACTCAGTACGCTCACCGTCTGTCCCGGACCGTCGTGGGTGGACCAGGAGTTCGGGCATCCAATCCGAGGAGTTCCGGCATGGCGACGGAGCAGCACGCTGTTCGGGCACCGGCGAGCCCGGTAGTCGGGCCCGTGCGGGTCGTACGCGCCGTTGAGGCGGACGGAGCGGAGCCTGCCGGCGGGTTCACATCCGTCGTGGCGGTGACGGTCGACGCGAGCGAACCGGTCTTCGCCGGCCACTACCCGAACTTTCCGATCTTCCCCGGGGTCTGCGTGGTGGAGTGCGTGCACCGAGGCGCCGCCGCGACCGCCCCGAGGGCGGACGTCTGGAGCTGGCGGCCATGGAGTCGGTTCGCTTCACGGGCGCGGTCCATCCCGGCGACGACATTGAGATCACCATGCGCTGGCGGCGGTCCGGCGGCTTCTGGACCTGTGCCAGCCAGGTGCGAGGGCCGCGCACGTCCGTAGCGCAGGTGCGCCTGCGCTATCGCGTCCTTTCGGAAACATCCGGGCTATCGCTCGCGGATCGAAGTGTTCGATAGGGGCCTAGCTCGGCTCTGGATACCTCTTAGGCTCGCTGGCAATCGATGGAATGCGTGTTGGTCGGTCGATTGTCAAGGCAGCAACAGGAGTGGGCACCGGCTTCTCTGGGTCATTGGGGAGGCCGTGGAGCGCCGCGCCTGCCGCCCCAGCAAAGGTAGCTGTGCCAGCGCGGCACGGCGAAAGGAGCCAATGTGTCCACGGTCGACGAGCAGCGTGACGTGAAGCTCAAGGAAATCGTTTGTGAAATTCTCGAGCTGGACGAGGACGAGGTGAGCGAGACCAGCCTGTTCAACGAGGACCACGGTGCCGACTCGCTTCGGGCGATCGAGATCCTGGCCTCGCTGGAGAAGGAGTTCGGCGTGGTCATCGACCAGTCGGAAATGGCGCGGATGGTCAACCTCAAGGGCGTTCGTGAGGTTGTCGGCGAGGCTGCGGGCTGGTAATCGCGATCCGCTGATCGGGATTGCCGCCACCATTCGACTGGGAGCCCATCATGTCCTTGTCCGGGTTGCACGCCATGGAAACGCAGAACGATTTGCACCGGGTGGTTCTGACCGGTTTCGGGGTCATCTCCAGCATCGGTATCGGCGCGGTGGATTTTGCCGACGGCCTTCGTCATGGTCGTTCCGGCGCCCGTCCGATCTCGGCATTCGACACGACGGGTTTCGCGCACGCCATTGGTTGTGAGGTCGTCGGATTCGACCCCGCCGCGTGGGTGCACAACTTGCCGGTCGAACGGCTCGGCCGGGCCAGTCAGTTCTCCACCGCTGCCGCTCGCATGGCTGTGGAGGACTCCGGTCTCCCGCTCGACGAGCTCCGCGACGCCCGCGGCCTGATCTCGGTCGGAACCACCGATGGCGAGTCGTTCGACCTGGAACGGCTTGTGCAGAACCAGCTCGAGAGTGGCGACGCCGGCATCGACCCGCAGCACGCCCGGCGCATCCGGGCCGGGCGGCTGTCCGCGTCGGTCGCGCAGGAGCTACAGCTGGTCGACGTCGAGGCCGTGACGCTCTCGACCGCCTGTGCGGCGGGAAACTACGCCATCGGGTACGGCTACGACGCGGTACGCACCGGCGAGGTGGACTTCGCCCTGTGCGGCGGCGCGGACGCGATGAGCCGGAAGACCTTCGCGGGCTTCTACCGGCTCGGCACCATCGCGCCGGAGATGTGTCAGCCGTTCGACCGGGCACGCAAGGGCATTCTCACCGGTGAGGGCTCCGGCATGCTGATGCTGGAGCGTCTGTCGTCGGCGCGGCGCGCGGCGCCCGGATCTACGCCGAGGTGCTGGGGTACGGGCTCAACTGCGACGCGTACCACCAGGTGGCCCCGAATGAGAGAGCGTCGCGCGCTGTATGGCGCTGGCCCTGGAGAACGCTGGCGTCAAGCCGGGACAGGTCGACCTGATCTCCGCGCACGGCACCGGCACGAAGGCCAACGACGTCACGGAATCCCAGGCGATCCGCCGGGTCTTCGGCGACGAGGCCCCACGGACGATCTCCATGAAGTCGATGCTGGGCCACACCATGGGCGCCGCCAGCGCACTGAGTGCGATCGGCTGCGCCTCGCCATTGACCAGGGGTTCATTCCACCCACCATCAACCACGTCGAGACGGACCCGCAGTGCCCGATCGACTGCGTGCCGAACGAGGCGGTGGAGGCTGACCTGCGGGTCGTGCAGAACAACGGCCTCGCGTTCGGCGGCAACAACGCCGTGGTCGTGCTCGGCAAGCACCAGCCGGGCTCGTGAACCCTACCGACTGAGCGAGGACCCATGGTCGTCGGAAGATTGCCCCACGCGGGCTCGAGACGTCCGCCCGTCGTGGTGCGGCGCGGCCGCGTCGACGAGGGACGCGACGGCCGGATGTTGCTGCTGCACGGCTTGGCCAACAATTCCGGCGTCTGGTCCCGGTTGGTCGCCCAGGACCGCGGGCTGCTCGCCGAGGTCTGGACGGCCGACCTTCCGTGGCGCTCGGACGGTCCGCCCGACTGGGGCCACAGCCTCGACCTCCTGTCACCCGTACGGGAGGCCCTCACGGCGGTGGCGGGCGGCTTCGACGTGGTCGTGGCGCACTCGTTCACCTCGAACGTGGTGCTCCGGCTCCTCACCGAGGAGGCCGGTCGGGACCTGCGTGAGCAGGTTCGCGGACTGGTGCTGGTCGCCCCGTTCTACCGGGGAGCGCCCGCCGAGTTCCGCGGCGACACCGTCCCCGAGCTCTACAACGACTTCGTGCGGGTCATGCGAGAGGGCATTGCCGTCCAGGCCCGTCCCGGGACGGCGACCGACATGGTGCACGCCATGGCCGATCGGGTCTGCGACCAGGTAGGGCCGTACGGCTGGCTGCGTGTCTCGGACACGTACCTGCGCACGCCGTGGCTGCGGCTCGACCGGCTGGGGATGCCGGTGATGGTGGTGGCGGGGCGCCGGGACCACTCCGCCCCGGAGTCCGAGCGGCTCGCCGAGTCGCTGCCGCTGGGCTCGCTCGCCGTGAGCGCGCGCTGCGGTCACTTCCCGATGCTCGAAGACGTGGACTGGTTCGCGGATGTCCTGCGCAGCCACCTGATGTCAGTTGAATCAGCCAGCCCGTGCCGGACCGGCGCGGCATGACCAGAGAGGCCTGATCTGTGGGGAACTGTCGGACAGCGTCGTCAAATACCTGCTAGAGGCGTCGACCACCAGCGAGCTTCGACCGGGGTACGAGGGTGCCAACATCGGCACGATCATCGGCTTCAAGCACGTCAACTATCTGGTCGAACAGGGCATCATCGAGCACTTCCGGGCGGCCGGCGCCCCGGTGGGCCGTCTCTACGACGAGCACGGCCTGGGCTTCGACCTGCTGGAGCTGGACACCCGCCTGCAGACCGCGCTGCTGGTCGACGACATCGCGGTGGTCGAGGTCGTGCCGAACACCCCTCCGACGGCACGGAGTTCGTGTTCAAGGTGCAGATCCGGGTGACCCGGGGCGACGCCCAGAAGAAGGCCGTGACCTCCACGGCGCGGGCCGTGCTGCGCCGCGACGAGCGGGTCACCGACCCGGACCCGATTCCCCAGGAGCTCAACCGGTTCGTCACCGACCACATCGGCGCCCAGGTCGCCGAGCCGATCGACCTGGCGCCGGTGGCCGACCACCCTGCGGCGGTCGCCCTCACCACGGATCGCGGCGTGAGCGACGACCCGGTGATCGCGAGGCTCACGGAGGGTCGCAACGCGTTCGGCTGGAAGTGGCGGATGCCGTACTTCTACTGCCACTTCTTCGAGCGGGTCCAGATGTCGGGTTACCTGCGCCAGATGGAGGAGGTCGTGGACCGCTTCCTCGCGGCGCGCGGCCTGTCCATCAAACCGCTCCTCGACGAGCGCAACTGGATCCCCGCGGTGACCCGCTCGCAGGTGCGGATCCTCGACGAGACGGTGATGGAGGAAGAGCTCTACACCGTCTACACCGTCGATTCGATCTTCAAGGACCTGCTCTACACCTCGAAGATGGACTGCTACGTGGTGCGCGACGGCCAGCTCCTGCACACCGCGACCGGCACCATCACGCACGCGTACGGCGTGGTCGAGAACGGCCGCGAGGGCCGGCTGGTGAACTTCGACGACCGGGTCCTGCGCGCGCTCGAGGGCACCCGGACGGGCGCGGAGTGAGATGACCAGAGTCACCCTGCCCGCTCCGGTCATCTCGGCGTGGTCGGCCGTGTCGCCCTTCGGGATCGGTGTCGACGACTTCGCCGTGGGCCTGCGCTCCGGTCGCCGTGTCCTGAGCGCACCGGGGACGTCGACGGCGTGCCGCCGGGCCAGACCGTGGCGATGGTGCCGGACTTCGTCCAACGCGAGGTGCTCGGCCGTCGTGGCACCCGAGGGATGGACCGGCTGACCGGATTGGCGGTGGTCGCAGCCGGCCACCTGGTCGAGACCGCCGATCTGCCGCCGGGCGAGCGTGTGGCGGTGGTGCTCGGCACCACCACGGGCAGCCAGCAGAGCATGTCGGACATCACGCGGGACACGCTGATCCACGACAAGCCCTTCTACATCGAGACCGCGCACATCCCCAACGCCATCATGAACTCCTCGGCCGGCCAGTGCGCGATGCGGTACGGCCTCCGAGGCCCGAACGCGACGGTGGCCGCCGGGCGCACGTCGGCACTGTCCGCGCTCATGTACGCACGGCGGCTACTCGCCGCCGGTCGGGCTCGTACCGTGCTCTGTGGTGCGGCCGAGGAGTTCTCCCGCGCTCGCGCGTGGTGGGAGTGGCACGCCGCATCGCTCAACGGTGGCGCACCGCCGTTGGGGAGGGCTGTGTGCTGCTCCGACTGGACGCGGCGCCAGACGGTTCGCGCACGTCTGGCACGGTTGACGACCGAGCGGCGCCGGACGGACCGCCCCGCAAGGGCCTGGCGCGGCTCGTCTCCGTCGAGTTCGCCACCCACGGCGCGGAGTCCCCGACGCAGGCCGTCGAGCTCTGCGTACGGCGGGCGCTGGACCGGGCCGGGATCCGTCCGGACGACGTGTGGGCCATCGCGGCCGGCACCTCGGCCCAGGGCCCGGACACCACCGAGTGGGACGTCCTGGACAAGCTCTTCGCCGGCCACCAGCCGCACCGCGTCGACTGCCTGACCACTGTCGGCGACACCGGTGCCGCGTCCGCCGGCTTCCAGCTCGCGGCCGTCCTTGCCACCGCCACCTGGACACCCGGAGTGGCCGGGCGGTACGCGGTGGTCACCGCGCTGGACGGCGACGGTTCCGCCGGGTGCGCCGTGGTGCAGCTGTGCTGAGTTCCCCGTCTACGGCTGCCGAGGAGGCCTCATGACCACCGAGACCGCCACCGCGGCTGGGACCGAACTGAGTGCTGCCACGATCCGCCGCCTGCTGCCGCATCGGTACCCGATCCTCCTGGTGGACCGGGTGCTGGAGCTGGAGCCGCGACGCCGGCTCGTGTCGGTGAAGGCGGTCACCTGCAACGAACCCTGCTACGCACGACTTGGTGCCGAGGCCGGTGAGGACGAGTTGGCGTACCCCGAGTCGCTGCTCGTCGAGTCCTGGCTCCAGTCCGCGGGCGTGCTCGCCGGCTCCGGCGACGAGGCGGTGCAGGCCGGGGACGATCGGGTGATGCTGGCCGGCTCGCTGACCGGCGTCGAGTTCCACCGCCGGGTGTACCCGGGCGACCTGGTACGGCACGAGGTCCTGCTGTCCCGCGCGGTCGGCGACACCTTGCTCTTCGAGGGCAGCAGCTCGGTCGGGATCGACGTCGTGACCACGTTCGACCGCTGTGTCCTGGCCTACCGTCCCGCGGCCCAACTGCGCGCGCCGGAGTGATCCACGAGGCGTGGTGAGGCGCGCCGAAACGACAACGGAGGAGCGGAATGTCAGACAACGAGTCCCGGTGGCCCTGGTCACCGGCGGTACCCGAGGAATCGGCCGGGCGGTGGTGGAATCCTCGCCGCCGACGGCTACGCCGTCGCGTTCTGTTACCGAAGTGACGACGAGGCCGCACGGGAGCTGGAGAAGCTCCTCGCGGAAAGGGGTCACCGGACGTTGTCGCGGCGGGTCGACGTTTCGGACGCCGGTGCGGTGAAGGCCTTCGTGGCCGAGACCGACGAGCAACTCGGACCGATCGCAACGACGGTGACCTCGGCCGGCATCACCCGTGATCGGGCGCTCGCACTGATGAGCGATGAGCAGTGGCGCGAGGTCATCGACGTCAACCTCAATGGCGTCTTCAACGTCTGCCGAGCAGTTGCCTTCGACATGATGAAGCGCCGCTCGGGCTGCATCATCACCATGTCGTCGGTGGCGGGTGTGTACGGCAACGCCTCGCAGACGAACTACGCCGCGGCCAAGGCGGGCATCATCGGCTTCAGCAAGGCGCTGGCCAAGGAGGTCGGCCGCTACAACATCCGGGTCAACTCGGTCGCGCCGGGCTACATCGAGACGGACATGACCGCCGACCTGTCCGAGAAGGTCAAGGAACGCGCCAGACAGTCCATCGCGCTGGGCCGGATGGGGTCCGCCGAGGACGTCGCCGGGGTCGTCTCCTACCTCGCCTCCGACCGTGCCGCCTACGTCACCGGCGCAGTGCTGCACGTCGACGGCGGCATCTCGCTGTAACGCGCGACCCCTCAGAGACCACGACCGGAAAGGAAGACCATGAAGACCCGAAGCGCCCACGGTTCTTCTTCTCGCTGCGCAGCCCGTACTCGTGGCTGGCGTACCGGGACCTGGCCGAGCATTTCCCGGACGTGGCCGACGCCGCCGAGTGGATCCCGTTCTGGGAGCCCGACGAGACAACGACAGCGCTGCTGGCGGCGGCGAAGATCGAGCTGCCGATCGTGGCGATGTCGAGGGGCGAAGAACTTCTACATCCTGCAGGACGTACGCCGGCTGACCAAGGCTCGCGGCTGGGACGTCACCTGGCCCATCGACAAGGACCCGGTCTGGGAGATCCCGCACCTGGCCTATCTGCTCGCCGACGACGCCGGGAAGGGCCGCCAGTTTGTCGACCTGGTGTACCGGGCCCGCTGGCAGGAGGGCCGGGACGTCTCCCTGCGCACCACCGTGGCCGAGATCGGCGACGAGTTGGGCCTCGACGGTGACCGGCTCGCCGCCGCGTCGGACGACCCGGAGCTGCGCGACCGCGGCGTGGAGTGCCTGCGCGCGTCATGGAAGGACGGGCTCTTCGGAGTTCCGTTCTTCGCGTACGGCCGAGACAAGTTCTTCGGCCTCGACCGTCTGCGTACCTGGGTGGCAACGGTCCGGGGCACGGATCTGGCCGAGGTCGGCGTGCCCTGGTGGGAGCACGAGGCGGCGCCCGCCTTCTCGGAGCCCGGCGCCGACGGTGGCCCGGCCGGCGGCTGTGCCTGAGGTGGCGACGGTAGCGCTGGAGGGATGTGACATGTCGGAACGGCATTGGGACGCCATCGTCGTCGGTGCGGGTCTCGGCGGCCTGGTGTGCGCGGCGTACCTGGCCGCCGACGGCCGCCAGGTCCTCGTCACCGAGCAGCACGACGTGGTGGGTGGCAACAGCCACGTCTTCCGCCGGCGCCGCGCCTACGAGTTCGACGTGGGCGTTCACTACCTGGGCGACTGCGGGCCCGATGGGGTGCTGCCGGCCATTCTCGCCGGGTGGGCCTCGCCGGCCGGGTGAACTTCCTGGCCATGGACCAGAACGGCTTCGACCGTATCGAGCTACCGGGCCTGACGATGGACATGCCGGCAGGATGGCAGGCGTACCGCGAGCGGCTGGTCGCCACGCTGCCGGGCGACGCGGAGGGCCTCAACACCTTCGTGGACATCTGCTCCGCGGTCGGCGCCGAGATGCGCGAGACTCTGCTCTCCCCGGTCGAGCTGGCCATCCAGGACCTGATCGCCGCCACCCCGGCCACGGTGGCCTGGTCCCGGCGGTCGCTGGCGGACCTCTTCGATCACTGTGCGCTCTCCACCGCGGCCCGTTCGGTCCTCGCGGCCCAGTCGCCGAACACGGTATGGGCCCGGCCCAGGCCACCGTCGGCACGCGATGGTGACCGACCACTATCTGCGCGGCGCCTACTACCCCGAGGGCGGCGGCCAGGTCCTCGCCGCCTCGCTGGTCGAGGTGATCGAGGCACACGGCGGTGAGGTGCGTACCCGCTGCGCGTCGAGCAGATCCTCGTCGAGGGTGGCAGGGCAACCGGTGTTCGAGTCCGTGGCGAGCAGGATCCCTGAACGCCCCGCTGGTGGTGTCCAACGCCGACTACCGCCGTACGGTGCTGGAGTTGGTCGGGCCGGAGCACTTCCCGGCCGGGTGGTCAAGCGCACCCGGGCGGCCATCATGGGAATGCCGTTCGTGACGCTCTACCTGGGGCTCAAGCGCCCGCTGCCGCCGCGACCCAACGCCAATGTCTGGTGGTACGACGTCGACGTCGACGACTACTACAAGCGGCTCGCGACCGAGAGCCCGGACGACGTCCGTTCCTGTTCCTGTCCTTCGCGTCGCACAAGGACCCCGGCTCGGCGACGGTCTGCCCGCCGGGTCACACCAACTTCCAGGCGATGACGCTCTGCCCTTCCGACTACACCCTGGGGTGTCCAGGAGGACCGACGCACGGGCAGCGTTACCGGCGCAACCCCGCCTACCTGGAAAGCGAAGCGGATGACCGAGCAGATGCTCGACAGCGCCGAGCGCGTCCTCGGACCCTTTCGTGACGACCTGGCGCACGTCGAACTCGGCACTCCGCTGACCCACGAGCGGTACACGCTGTCCACCGCCGGCACGCCGTTCGGTATGGCGCAGTGGGGAGCGGCTCGGGGCGGCCCGACACCCGGACCAATGTCGAGGGCCTGTTCGTCGTGGGGCCAACACCCGCTACGGCAGTGGCATCACCGGGGTCGCGGTCAGCGGCATCAGCTGCGCGGCCCAGATCCTGGAGCGGCGGCTGCTGCCCGAGGTGCACGCCGGCGCGGTGCTCGGCGACCCCGGACGACTGCCCGACCGGCCACTGGGCTGGGATCCGCTGCTGGCCTCGCGCGGCAGGAGTCGGCATACCGCCGGGGCTCGCCGGCATCGGCTGAGCTTCGCCGGTGCGTCCCGCTCGGCTCGGTGCACCGGGTGGAGGGTGGGGTGCGCCGAACTCAGCCGGGCACGGTCGACAGGATCGTCATGTGACGCGGCAGGTTGGCCCAGACGTCCGGGGTGTAGAAGTGGCCGCCCGGCAGTTCGGTGAGACGACACCGACCGCGCGTCAGGTCGCGCCAGCCGTTCGCGGCCGCCCGGTCGGCTACCGGGTCCTCCGCGCCGAAGAGCACGTTGATGTCGACGTCGAGGACCGTGCCGGGCGAATAGCGGTAACTGTTCAACACCCGCAGGTCCGCCCGGAGCAGGCTCACCGCCATCTCGCGCAGGTCCGGCTCGGCAAGCACCTCCGGCGACAATTGGCCGGTGTCGCGCATCCAGGTCAACAACTGCTCGTCGGTGTCCGTGACCAGCGGCGGGCGCTTCTGCGTGTCGGCCCAGTGGGACGGCGGCTCGGATGCCGAGACCACGAGCCCGTACGGCCCTGGCCGGGCGGACCGCTGCAATCGTGCGGCCACGTCGAAGGCGAGCCAGCCGCCCATGCTGTGGCCGACGAGTACGTACGGGCGCCGCACGAAGGACACCAGGGCCTCGGTCACCCCGCTGGCGAGGTCCTCCCAGTCGGTGGCGTACGGCTCCCCGTAGCGGGACTCACGCCCGGGATAACACACCAGCACGATCTCCACGTCGTCGGGCACGGCTCGTGTCCAGGGACGCATCGGTGAGTGCCGCCGCCACAGAAGCTCAGACAGACGAACACCCGGGACGCTTCCGGGCGCGGCTGCGGATAGACCAACGCGGGTCTTCCTTCGTACACGTCGACCCCTTCGTATTCTGCGGAGTTGGCTGGGACTGTTCGAATCTGCCGCATCGGCGGGCGTACCGGAAAGGTCTATTCGGTTCTTCTAAACGGCGCGGCGAGCGGATGTACGGCCCGCTTAGCATCAGGCGAGTCGTGGTCAGCCATATCTGTTCGCCGCGGCTGCGGCGATCGGCCGAGGAGGAAAAGCATGAGTAATCCGTTCGAGGACGACGAGGCCGACTACTTTGTTCTCGTGAACGATGAGGGGCAGCACTCGCTGTGGCCGGTGTTCGCGGAGGCTCCGGCAGGCTGGGAGCAGGTGTTCGGCCCGGCGAAGCGTCAGCTGAGTCTCGAGTACGTCGAGCAGAACTGGACGGACATGCGCCCGAAGAGCCTCGTCGCCGCCATGGAGGCCACGTCCTGAGGTCGATCGACGGCCGAGCGTGCGACGACCCTCCGGTTCGACCGGAGGTCGCGCCGCGTCCGGGCGACTCCGGCGTGCTCAGCGGTAGATGAAGTCCAGCATCGTCCCGACCGGCGCGGACGGTCCGCCCGCTACGCCGGGGCCGTCGCTGTGGACGAAGCGCTTCAGATATCCCGCTCCCTCCGTTCCGCCGGATCCCTTGATGTCCGCGAGGTGACGGCGGCCGAAGCCATAGTGCCGTCCCTCCAGGTGAGCAGAGCGGCGTCGGTCCGCGCGAATGCCTCCTGCAGACCGCGCAGGCCGGAGTCCCGTACCGCCTCGCGCAGGCACCGCTGATCACGGGATTCGGCGCTGAGCAGGCGCGACAGGTGCGGAAAGCGCTGGTAGACCTCGGCCTTGCGTGAGTCGTAGCCGTAGAGGACGAGTTCCATCAGGTGGTAGTTCAGCGACTGCACGGCGCTTGCCGCGCCGGTCGCGTCGCGGAACGTCAGGAACATCTCGGGTGTGAGCGTACGGAGAGCGTGGAAGATCTGGTTGAACAGCTGCGCGTAGCGACCGAGCAACTCCACCCAGCGCACCCGTCCGAAGGGCAGCGCTCGATCTCGTTCATCGCCTGACAGGCGATCCACCGGACGGCGAAGAACGCGAGCTCACAGGCGTGTACGGCCCGAAGGAAGATGTGCTCGTGGTGGTCGCTGGACATCGGAAAGCCGGAGCACTCGACGAGAAGGAACAGGCGCCGTCGGGCCTCGGGGTCGTGTGCGGCATCGGCCACCACCTCGGCCCCACGCACCAGACCAGCCTCGTCGACGGGCAGGTCGACGATGGTGTCGAGAAGCGCCTGCAGGCGCGCCAACCGCTCCTCGTCGTCGACACCGCCGGCCTTCTCGATGTCGAGCAGGCGGCTCAGGGTGGCGTGCAGTGACAGCATCACGCCGCGCAGCCGGTCCTTCTGGTACGCCTCAAGGAACCAGCCGTAGACGTGCAGGTCGGTGTAGCGGTAGTACTCCGGGATCTCGTCGTCGGTGTCGAAGGAGCGGGTCAGCAACCACAGCACCTCACCCTCCGAGCCGCCGGGATCGACCGACGCGGTTCGGTGTAGCGCGGCGAACTCGTCCCGCTGGCCGGCGGTCAGCGCCAGCCGGCCAGCCTTGTGCTGTGCCGCAACCAGTCTCGAGCACCGGTCGGACAGCCGTACGCGATCGTTGAGGACCATCGTCTTCTCGGGGCAGGTCGAAGCCGCTCGGCAGCGAGCTGCTGCCGGGCCGTGGGCGAGGTGGAACGCTGGAATGGAGGTCTGGTCGAGCGGTGCGAACCTCGCTCAGTGCTCGCGCTCGCCCACGATCAGGTGCTTGTCCTGGCTGGAGCGGCGGATGTCGCCCGGCGTGAAGCCGGCCGCGGCGAGCAGTCGACCGAACTCGTCACCAGCGCGGTGGCGACCTCGGTCTCGATGTGCATGGACAGGTTCATCACCGCGGTGGACAGTGGGCCGACGTGTGCGTCGTCGAAGAGCCGATCCGAGATCAGCACCCGTCCGCCGGCGTGGCACGCCTCGTACGCCTTGCGCAGCAGTGCGACGCAGGTGTCGTCGTCCCAGTCCGAGAGGATGTACCCGAAGTGCAGGCAGTCACCCTCGGGCAGCGGGTCGCGGAAGAAGTCGCCGGGGGCGAATCGGAGCCGATCTTCCAGGCCGTGGCGGTCTCTGGTACGAAGCAGGTGCGGCTCGACCTCGGGTAGGTCGAACACGGTGACCACGAGGTCGGGGTTGGCGCTCAGCGCCTGGACGGCGAAGGCGCCGCTTGCGCCGCCGACGTCGACCAGGTGGCGGGTGCCGGAGAGGTCGGCGAGCCGCACGAGCTCCTCCGAGACGCCGAAGGTCAGCTGCCACATGGCGGTGAGGAACTGCCCGGTGGACGCCTCGTCGCGGTAGATCGCCTCGAACGGTGCGGGTGCCTCGGCGTCGACGGCGGCCTTGCCCTTCAGCAGGTACTCGTCGAGCTTGCCGATCTTCTCGGCGGTGCTCTCCACCAGGTAGGTCAGGAAGGTCCCCAGGTGTTGCGGATGGCCGCTCCGCAGGTACGGCGCGTACGCGGCGATCATCCGGTAGCCGCCTGCCTCACGGTTGAGGACACCGACCGCGGCGAGAACGGTGAGCAGCCGGTCAACGGTCTCGGCGTCCACACCCGCGTGGGCTGCGACGGCCGCGGCGGAGCGCGGCTGCTCGGCCGAGAGCGCATCGAGCACGCCGTACTTGTCCGCAAGATGCAGGACCTGCGTCGAGAACAGTCCGTAGACCGCGGAATCGAGTACCGAGTCGCTCATCGACGACCTCCGTCAATTCGTGCTAGGTCGGCGACGACGGCGGGTTCCACGGCGTACGAGCACATTCACCGGCGTGCCCGGGAAAGCGCTCGTGTCTTTTCAGTCGCTCGCGGAAATGCATCCGTCGCCATTTGCGTGCGTGTCGCTGGCAGCAGGAGCCTTGCATTCGGTGAGTTGTCGGAGTCCGTGGAATCGAATTCTTTGATCTTGTCATCCGTCCGCGTCGCCCTCAGCCGGTCGGCGCACCGTCTCCGGTTGCCATCGGATCCCGCTGGGTTGAAAATTCGAAATGAGACGCGCGGACGTCGCCAGGACACGTACAGCTGACGCTTCGCCTGACGAAGAACCTTCCACCCGCGCCGCTTCTCAGCTGGCTCACAGCCCCCTCAGGAGAATCGATCCATGGCCGAAAATGTGCTGCCCCGGGCCGACACGACGCCGGTCAGGCTGCGTCAGCAATGGCCGCGGTGGGCCCCGCCCGCCGCCGCAGCGGTGTCGGGGACGTTCGGCATAGCCGTCGGGCTTGGCGCGATCGCCGGTGAGAGCGATCTCGCCGGACTGCCCGGCGTCGCGGTGCCCGGTGCCGTGGTGCTGCTGGTGGGCGCGATCATGGCCGTAGCGACCGTGCGCCGGTGGGGCCTTCGACTGCCGCACCGTCTGGTCGGCGGTTCGGTGTGGACAGTCGCCGGCTTCTGTCTGGCTGGCAGTTGCTGGCTACTGCTCGACATCAGCCAGCTCGTCCTCGAAGGCACCATCACTGATCGTGACGGCAATTCCGGCTGGCTGTCGTTCGCTGAGCGTCTCGCGCTGACGCTGACCGGGGCGCTCTTCGTGGCGACCGCGCTCGCCTGGCGGCGCACCGAGCTCTGCGCCCGCTGCGGGCGCGTCCACTCGGTGCTGACGACGGCCACCCATCCACCGGAGCCACGCCCGGCATCCCGGCGTGTCCGGTGGATCGCGTACGCAGGCTGCCTGGCCTGGCTGCCGTACGGGGGCTGCACGCTCGGCGCCCTTGGCGTGTCGGGCATCGAACCCGACGGCTATGAGCCGCAGATGAACGCGGCGATCGCGTTCTGGGCAGCCATCGGCCTCGCGATCTTTCTCCTGCTCGGCCTGGTCAGCCCGTGGGGTCAGATCTTTCCCTGGTGGGCACCGCCGCTCGCCGGCAGGCGCGTCCCGCGCTTCCTGCCGATCGCGCCCGTGTGGCTGATCGCGCCGACCTTCGTGTTGTACGGAATCGGCAGCGCCATCTTCGTCCTGCTGCTCGCGTTCGGCGTGGTGACGTGGGGCGACGGCGAGGGCGATCTCGGTCTGATCGGGTTCGCCCAGCCGATCTCGTTCTCGGGTTACGGCCTGGCGTTGGTGATCGCCGCCGTCTCCTACCAGCTGCGCACCCGGCCGGTCCGGCCGCCGTGGCGCCATGTCCTGTGCCGACGTCGACCCCACGTACGGGTGCCGGGACAGCAACCGAATGGTCAGGGCGATAGTCCGTCATCCGGCAAGGCCAATGCAGATTCTTGAAACAGGAGTGCGCACCACGTTTCCCCGGATATGTCGTCATGAGCCAATGGGGACGTCGACACCTGGGCGGTCAGCTTTTCCTCTTCGCTGTAGGGTCCCGTCTCGTACGTCTCAGGCAATTCCTGTTCCTGGTCAACCAGGAAGAACGCTGGAGGTGTCCATCGATGCGAATTGTGATCATGGCGGTCGGCAGTCGCGGTGACGTCGCGCCCTACACCGGGCTGGGTGTGCGATTGCAGGAGGAGGGCATGAGGTCACCCTCGCCACGCATGCCCTGTTCGAGAAGCTGGTCCGCAGCCGAGGACTGGGTTTCCGCGTGCTGCCGCTCGACACCCAGGAGGAGATGACCTCCCGGCTCGCGGCGAGCGGCACCACCAGCGCGCTCAAGGTGACGCTTGCGGTGAACAAGGTGGTGGCCGATCACGCCCGGCCGATGGCGGACGCGATGCTCGCGGCGGCACGGGAGGCGGACGTCGTGCTCCTCACGCCGGCCGGCTGGATCGGCGCTCACGTGGCCGAGGGGCTGGGTCTGCCGAGCATGGGCGTCTACCTGCAACCGCTGACCCCGACCGGGAGTTCCCGCCGCCGACCGTCACCACCCGTTCGCTGGGCGGCTGGGGCAACCGTAAGGCCGCGACGTCGCTGCGCAGCATGGGGCAGAAGCCCTTCCGGACGGTCGTCGATCAGCTGCGTACCGAGCTGGGCCTGCCGGTGATCAAGCCGGACGCCTGGCTGGCCCAGGTCGACGCGTCCCGCTGGCCGGTCTGTTACGGCTACAGCCCGATCGTGGTGCCGCAGCCCGCCGACTGGCCGGAGTGGAACCACACGGTGGGCTACTGGTGGCCGGCGAACGACCCGGACGTCAAGCCCGCCCTCGAGCTTGTCGACTTCATCGCTGCCGGCCCGGCGCCGGTCTACATCGGGTTCGGCAGCATGCCCGCTGTGGACTCCGACGCGCTGTCCGCGCTGGTCGTCGACGCGCTGCGTACCAGTGGCCTGCGGGCGGTCGTGAACAGCGGCTGGGCTGGCCTTCGGGCGGCGGGCGACGACGTGCTCACCGTGACCGAGGTGCCCCACGACTGGCTGTTCCCGCAGATGGCCGCTGTGGTGCACCACGCGGGTGCGGGGACCGCCGGCGCGGGCCTGCGCGCGGGGTGCCCACGGTGCCGGTGCCGTTCATGGTGGACCAGCCGTTCTGGGCGCAGCGGCTCGAACGACTGGGTGTCGCGCCGGGCGTGATCCCGTTCCGGAAGTTGAGTGCCGACCGGCTCGCCGCGGCGCTCACCGAGGCCACCGGCAACCGGAGTACCGGCGCCGCGCGACCGACGTGGCCGGCCGGCTGGCGCAGGAGGACGGCGCACTCGGCGTGCTGCGCGTGCTGGAACAGCTGAGTGCGCCAAAGGGCACGGAATAAAGGTTTTCGATACGTCATTGCAAGGCGCGCGATTTCTGTGTAAGCAGATCCTTGTATTGACGCATGGAGATCAATGTAGGTAAGTTTTGAAGTCCGGTTCTCCCGGTCGTGAACGATTAGCGACAATGTGTCTCCAGGTTGGTCGAGGTGCGTGACATCGACGGCCACCGGAGTGGGGAGAGTTGAGCGCCCGTCATGAATTCCGTCGTGGAAATCGCCGTGATCGGGGCGTCCTGCCGATTGCCGCAGGCCGCCGATCCTGATTCTCTGTGGCGTCTGCTGAGCGCCGGCCGCAGCGCCGTCGGCCGCACCCCGGCCGACCGCTGGACCGAGACCACCCAGGGCGTCGGCTTCGGCGGCTTCCTGGACCGGGTCGGCCACTTCGACCCGGCGTTCTTCGGCATCTCGGCGCGTGAGGCCGCCGCGATGGACCCGCAGCAGCGGTTGGCCCTCGAGCTGGGCTGGGAGGCGCTGGAGGACGCCGGCCTGGTGCCCACCCGGCTGGCCGGGCACACCGGCGTCTTCCTCGGCGCGACCGGCATCGACTACGCGTTGCTGCTCGACCGCCAGGGTCGCGCCGGGATCACCTCGCACTCCTTCACCGGCCAGCAACGCGCGATGATCGCCAACCGGATCTCGTACGCCCTGGGCCTGCGCGGGCCCAGCATGGTCGTCGACACCGGGCAGTCGTCGTCGCTGGTCGCCGTGCACCTGGCCTGCGAGAGCCTGCGCCGGGGTGAGTCGGCCGTCGCGGTGGCGGGCGGCGTCAGCCTGAACCTGACAGTGGAGAACGCGCTGATCGTGGCCCGTACCGGGGCGCTGTCGCCGGACGGCAGCTCCCGCGCCTTCGACGCCGACGCCAACGGCTTCGTTCGCGCCGAGGGCGGCGCGATGGTGGTCCTCAAGCCGCTGGCCGCCGCCCTGGCGGACGGCGACGTCGTCAGCGCCGTGATCCGGGGCAGCGCGATGAACAACGACGGTGGCGGCGCGGGCCTCACCGTGCCGGAGGCACGCGCCCAGAGGAGGTCATCCGACTCGCCTGTGCCCGCGCCGACGTCGACCCGGCGGAGCTGCGCTACGTCGAGCTGCACGGCACCGGCACCCGCCGCGGCGATCCGGTCGAGGCGGTCGCGCTGGGCGCGGTCGCGGCCGACCGGCCGGCCGGGTCGCCGCTGCTGGTCGGCTCGGTCAAGACGAACATCGGCCACCTGGAGGCCGCAGCCGGGATCGCGAGCCTGCTCAAGGTGGTGCTCGCGATGCGGCACGGCGAGCTGCCACCGAGCCTCAACTTCACGGCCGAGCGAGCGGACGTGCCGCTGGCCGAGCTGAACCTGCGGGTGGTCACCGAGCGCCTCGGCTGGCAGCGGCCGTTCCTCGCGGGCGTCAGCTCGTTCGGCATCGGCGGCACCAACTGCCACCTGGTGGTCGGGCCCGCGCCGTCCACGCGTGAGCCGGTCGACTCCGCCCCGCCGATGAGCGCGGCGCCGTGGCTGCTGTCCGCCCGTACCCGGAAGCCCTGCGCGACCAGGCCCGCACCCTGCTGTCCTGGTTGGACCGGGCACCGGAGGCGACGCTCGCCGACGTGGGCCACGGCCTCGCCGTGACCCGGGCGGCATTTCCGGATCGGGCCGCGGTCGTCGGGCACGACCGCGCCGGCCTGACCGCCGGGCTCACCGCGCTGGCCGACGGCCGGACGACGCCGGCGTGCTGCGCGGCACACCGGCCGCCGGTGGCCTCGCGTTCCTCTTCACCGGGCAGGGCGCGCAACGCCCCGGCATGACCGCCGAGCTGTACGCCGAGTTCCCCGGGTACGCCGCGGTGCTCGACGACATCGCCGCCCGCTTCGACGCGCTCACCGGCACCTCGCTGCGGGACGAGATCTTCGCCGCGGCCCCGGCGTCCCGGCTGGACCGCACCGAGATCACCCAGCCAGCCCTGTTCGCCGTCGAGGTGGCCCTCTACCGCCTCGCCGAGTCGTGGGGGCTCCGACCGGACCGGCTGCTGGGCCACTCGGTCGGCGAGATCGCCGCCGCCCACGTCGCGGGTGTGCTCACCCTCGACGACGCCTGCACGCTGGTGGAGGCGCGCGGTCGGCTGATGGGGAGCTGCCCGCCGGCGGTGCCATGACCGCCGTCGAGGCCACCGAGGACGAGGTCGGCGCGCTGCTCATCGCGGAGAACGGCCGGGCGACAGTTGCCGCGGTCAACGGCCCGTCGGCGGTCGTCATCTCCGGCGACCAGGCGGCGGTGGCCCGCGTTGCCGCCCAGCTGCGGGGCCGGGGACGACGGACCCGGAACCTGCCGGTCAGCCATGCCTTCCACTCGCCGCTGCTGGAACCGATGCTGGATCGGTTCGCCGAGGTCGCGCAGCGTCTGTCGTACGCGTCGCCGACCATTCCGGTGGTCTCCAACGTCACCGGCGCGGTGGTGACCGCGTTCGACGCCGACCACTGGGTCCGGCAGGCCCGCGACACCGTACGGTTCGCCACCGGTGTCGCCACGCTGCACGACGCGGGGATCACGCGCCTGCTGGAGCTGGGCCCGGACGGGGTGCTCAGCGCGATGGCCCGCGAGTGCCTCGCCGGGAGTGACGCCACTGTCGTTCCCCTGCTGCGCCGCGACCTGGGCGACACCGCAGCGGTGGCCACCGCCCTCGCCACCCTGCACTGCGCCGGGCAGGACGTGGACTGGGCCGGGTACTTCCGGCCGTACGCGCCCCGCCGGATCCGCTGCCCACCTACGCCTTCCAGCGGCAGCGGTACTGGCTCGGTGAGAAGGTGGTCGCCACTCGTAAGCCGACCCCGCACCGCGACACGACGGCGAGGTGCTGGACCTCGTCCGCGCCGAGATCACCGCCCTCGGCGTGCCGGAACCTGCCGTCCGCGAGTCCTTCCACCACCTCGGTCTCGACTCGCTCATGCTCGTCGAGCTCGCGGCCCGGCTGACCACGGCGACCGGGTCACCCTCACCAGTGCCGACCTGTTCGACCACCCCACGCCGGAACGGCTCGCCGGCCACCTGCGGGCCGCCACGCCGGTCGAGGTCGCGCCGACGGTCGCCACGCCGGTCGAGGTCGCACGGACAGCCACCGCCGCTCCCGGCGAGCCGATCGCGATCGTCGCGATGGCCTGCCGCTACCGGGCGGGGTGACCGCACCCGACGAGCTGTGGCGACTGGTCGCCGGCGGTGTGGACGCGATCGGGGACTTCCCGCCGACCGTGGTTGGCAGGGCGAGGGCCGGGGCGGTTTCGTCTACGACGCGGCCGGGTTCGACGCCGAGCTGTTCGGGATCAGCCCGCGCGAGGCCGTCGCGATGGACCCGCAGCAGCGCCTGCTCCTGGAGCTGTCCTGGGAGGCGTTCGAACGCGCCGGGATGCACCCGGACAGCGGTGCCGGCGTGTTCTTCGGCGTGAGCCCGCTCGGCTACGGTCCGGGGCTCGACGAGCCGGCCGAGGGCACCGAGGGGCACCGGCTGACCGGCACCACACCGAGTGTGGCGTCCGGGCGGGTGGCGTACGCGCTCGGTCTGCACGGTCCCGCCCTCACCGTGGACACCGCCTGCTCGTCGTCGCTGGTGGCGCTTCACCTTGCGGTGGAGTCGCTGCGGCGTGGCGAGTGCACGATGGCGCTGGCCGGCGGCGCGGCCGTGATGGCGACGCCCGGCATGTTCGTCGAGTTCAGTCGCCAGGGTGGGCTGTCGGCGGACGGGCGGTGCAAGCCGTTCGCCGCGGCCGCCGACGGACGGGCTGGTCGGAGGGTGCGGGCGTCCTGCTGGTGGAGCGGCTGAGCGACGCCCGGAGGCTCGGGCATCCGGTGCTCGCCGTGGTGCGTGGCACGGCGGTGAACTCCGACGGCGCGTCGAACGGGTTGAGCGCCCCAGCGGCGCTGCCCAGCAGCGGGTGATCCGGGCGGCGTTGGACGCGGCAGGGTTGTCGCCGTCGGACGTGGACGCGGTGGAGGCGCACGGGACCGGCACCACCCTCGGCGACCCGATCGAGGCGCGGGCGCTGATCGCCGCCTACGGGCAGGAGCGGGACTGGCCGTTGTGGCTGGGGTCGCTGAAGTCGAACATCGGACACCCAGGCGGCGGCCGGTGTCGCCGGAGTAATCAAGATGGTGCTCGCCATGCGGCACGGTGTGCTGCCGCGCACCCTGCACGTGGACGCGCCCACCCCGCACGTGGACTGGTCCGCCGGCGCGGTGTCGCTGCTGACCGACGAGGTGTCCTGGGAACTGCCGCGTCGGGCCGGGGTGTCGTCGTTCGGCATCAGCGGGACCAACGCCCACGTCATCGTCGAGGCCGTCGCGGACGAGCCGACCGACACCGCACCGGGCCCGGATCTCGACGCGCCCTGGATCGTCTCCGGCGCGAGCCCGGAGGCGGTGGAAGCACAGATCGAGAACCTGGCCGCGCTGCCGGCCGGCGTACGGCGGGTGGACGTCGCGTACTCCTGGCGGTCGGTCGCAGCGCGTTGGACCATCGCGCGGTCGTCGGTCACGACCTGGTCCAGCGGGCCGGCGACGGCCGGGTGGTGTTCGTGTTCCCGGTCAGGGGTCGCAGTGGACCGGAATGGGTCTGGAGTTGTGGGACTCGTCGCCGGTGTTCGCCGCCTCGATGCGGGCGTGTGGAGGCGCTGCGTCCGCACACCGGGTGGTCGTTGCGGGAGGTATTGGAGGGCCCGCTGGACCGCGTGGACGTGGTGCAGCCTGCCCTGTTCGCGGTGATGGTGTCGCTGGCGGCTCTGTGGCGGTCCTATGGCGTGGAGCCGTCGGCGGTGGTCGGGCATTCGCAGGGTGAGATCGCCGCCGCGTACGTGGCGGGCGCGTTGTCGTTGGAGGACGCCGCACGGGTCGTTTCTCTCCGCAGCCGGGCGTTGCGGGCCATCGCCGGGCGGGGCGGGATGGTGTCGGTGCCGTTCGCCGACGTGGATCCCGGGGATCTGTCGGTGGCTGCGGTCAACGGTCCGGACTCGACCGTGCTGTCCGGTGACGTCGAGGCGGTGGAGCGGTTCCTGGCCTCGGAGCCGCGGGCGCGGCGGATCGCTGTGGACTACGCGTCGCACTCACCGCACGTGGAGGCGGTGCGCGAGGAGATCCTGGCCGCGCTGGGCGACATCACGCCCCGGTCGGCGGAGGTGCCGTTCTATTCGACGGTGACCGGTGAGCGGTTCGACACGGCCGGTCTGGATGCCGGGTACTGGTATCGGAATCTGCGGCAGACGGTTCGCTTCGCGGACGCGGTGGCGGCGTTGCCGGGGTGCTGATCGAGGTCAGCCCGCATCCCGTCCTGGGTCTGGCGCTGGGCACGCTGCGGCGGGAGCAGGGTCATGTGCACGCCGCGCTCGCCCAGGCCTGGGCGGTTGGCGTGCCGGTGGACTGGACTGCGGTGTACGCCCCGTACCAGCCGCGTCGGGTCGAGCTGCCCACCTACCCGTTCCAACGACGACGCTACTGGCTGACCCGCGTCGCGGTGGTGACCGGCCGCCGCCGGCCACCCGCTGCTCGACACGACGATCGACCTGCCCGGCGACGGACGGCTCTGCACCGCCCGACTGTCCACCGACGACCACCCTGGCTGGCGGACCACGCCGTCCTGGACACCGTCCTGCTGCCCGGCACCGCCCTGCTCGAACTCGCCCTGCACGCCGCCGCCGGCGACCCGGTCGCCGAACTGGTCCTCGAAGCGCCGCTGTGCCTGCCGCCCGGCGTACCGGTGCAGGTGCAGGTCGCCGTGGCCGCCTCGGACCCCACGGCCGGCGCGCGCTGGAGGTGCACTCCCGCACGGGCGCCGGCGAGCCGTGGACCCGGCACGCCCAGGGTGCCGTGGCGCCGAGCCCGCCGCCGCGCCACCGGAACCGATGAACGCGTGGCCGCGCCCGGCGCTGTCCCGCTCGACCTGAACGGCCGGTACGACGCCCTGGCCGACGACGGGTTCGGCTACGGGCCGGCGTTCCGAACGCTGCGGGCGGTGTGGCGCCACGGCGACGAGCTGTACGCCGAGGTCGAGTCCACCACTGACGTGGCCGCCGCGACGCCCGCGCTGCTCGACGGCGCCCTGCACGCGCTCGGCCTCGGCCCATTCTCGTCGGCCGGCGGCACCTGGCTGCCGTTCGCCTGGACCGGCGTGACCCGCTACGCGGCAACACCCACGAGCGGGCTGCGGGTACGCGTCACGCCGGCCGGGCCGGACACGGTGGCCCTGGCGGCCTACGACGACGCCGGCGATCCGGTGTTGACCGTCGCGTCGATGCGGGCCCGCCCGGTCACCGCCGCCCAGCTCGGCGCGGCCACGAAGGCCCTGCACCGGGTCGAGTGGACCGAGGTGCCGATGCGCGCCGACGGCGTACCCGGCATGGAGATCGTTCCGGTCGACCCCGGCCGGCGGCGACCTCGCGGCGGCCGCCCACGCCGCCGCCGGGCGGCGCTGCGCCTGGCGCAGGACCACCTCGCCACCGACAGCGGGCCGCTGGTGGTCGTCACGCGCGGCGCGGTGGGCGTCACCGGCACGGACGCGGTGCCCGGCTGGCCGCCGCCCGGTGTGGGGTCTCCTCCGGTCCGCGCAGAGCGAGAACCCGGACCGGTTCGTGCTGCTCGACCTGGAACCCGGCGCGGACCTGCCGGCCGCGCTGCCGCCGGGGAGTCGCAGCTCGCCATCCGGGGTGGGAAGGCGTACGCGCCCGGCTCGTTCCGGCGGCACCACCAGTGGACGCGACGCCGCCCGCCCTCGACCCGGACGGCACAGTCCTGATCACCGGGGCGACGGGCACCCTCGGCCGGCTGGTCGCCCGCCATCTTGTCACCACCCGTGGGTACGCCACCTGCTGCTGCTCAGCCGACGGGGAACGCCGCCGACCTGATCGGCGACCTCGGCGACCTCGGCGCCGACGCCCGTTTCGTCGCCTGCGACGTGGGCGACCAGGCCGCCCTGGCGGCAGCCCTGGCCACCATCCCGGCCGACCGTCCCCTGACCGCTGTCGTGCACCTGGCCGGCGTCCTCGACGACGGCGTGATCGGGTCGCTCACCCCGGAGCGGGTCGCGACGGTGCTGCGCCCAAGCTTGACGCCGCCGTGCACCTGCACGAGCTGACCGCCGACGCGGACCTGCGGGCCTTCTGGCTCTTCTCCTCGGTGCTCGGCATCACCGGCGGTCCGGGCCAGGCGGCGTACGCGGCCGCCAACACCTTCCTCGACGCCCTGGCCCAGCACCGGCGAGCCGCCGGACGACCCGCGCTGTCCCTCGCGTGGGGCCTGTGGGCCGAGCGCAGCGGCATGACCGGCGAGCTGAGCGACGTCGACAGGCGCCGGCTGGCCCGCAACGGCCTGGTGCCGCTCAGCACCGAACAGGGCCTCGACCTTCTCGACCGGGCCTGCGCGCTGGACGTCGCGGTGGCCGTACCGGCCCGTCTGGAACGCGCCGCCGCACCCGAGCGGGCCGGCGTCTCAGCCACCTGCCGGCCGCCGAACGCCGCGACGCCCTGCGGGAGGTGGTCCGGCGGGCTGTCGCCACGGTCTCGGCCACCCGCCGACCACCCGGTCGACGAGGAGCGCCCGTTCAAGGCGCTCGGCTTCGAGTCGCTCACCGCCCTGGAACTCCGCAACCAGCTCGCCACCGCCATCGGGATGCGGCTGCCCGCCACGCTGGTGTTCGACCACCCCACGGTCGCCACGCTCACCGGCCACCTGGACGACCTGCTCGCCGGGAAGGCGGCGGCCGTCGTTCCCACCCCGGTGGTCGGCCGGCCCGCCGACGAACCGATCGCCATCGTCGCGATGGGCTGCCGTTACCCCGGCGGCGTGCGGTCGCCCGAGGACCTCTGGCACCTCGTCGTCGCGGAGACCGACGCCATCTCCGTCTTCCCCGCCGACCGTGGCTGGGACGAGCGGCTCTACCACCCGACCCGGAGCGCACCGGGCACTCGTACACCCGCCATGGCGGTTTCCTCTACGACGTCGCCGACTTCGACGCCGAGTTCTTCGGCATCAGCCCGCGCGAGGCGACAGCGATGGACCCGCAGCAACGGCTGCTGCTGGAGATCTCGTGGGAGGCCTTCGAACGTGCCGGCCTCGACCCCGCTCGATGCGCGGGCAGCAGGTCGGCGTGTTCGCCGGGCGATGTACCACGACTACGCAGGCCGGTTCACCACCGCGCCGGAGGGCTACGAGGGACACCTGCTGACCGGCAACACCGGCAGTGTGATGTCGGGTCGGGTCGCGTACACGTTCGGCCTCCAGGGCCCGGCGGTCACCGTGGACACCGCGTGCTCGTCGTCGCTGGTAGCGCTGCACCTTGCGGTGGAGTCGTTGCGGCGTGGCGAGTGCACGATGGCGCTGGCCGGCGGCGTCGCGGTGATGGCGACCCCGACGACGTTCGTCGAGTTCAGCCGCCAGGGTGGGCTGTCGGCGGACGGGCGGTGTAAGCCGTTCGCCGCGGCGGCTGACGGACGGGCTGGTCGGAGGGTGCGGGCGTCCTGCTGGTGGAGCGACTGAGCGACGCCCGGCGGCTCGGGCATCCGGTGCTCGCCGTGGTGCGTGGCACGGCGGTGAACTCCGACGGCGCGTCGAACGGGTTGAGCGCCCCAGCGGCGCTGCCAGCAGCGGGTGATCCGGGCGGCGTTGGACGCGGCGGGTTGTCGCCGGCGGACGTGGACGCGGTGGAGGCGCACGGGACCGGCACCACCCTCGGCGACCCGATCGAGGCGCGGGCGCTGATCGCCGCCTACGGCATGCGGCGGACACAGCCGCTCCGGCTCGGATCGGTGAAGTCGAACATCGGGCACACCCAGGCCGCCTCCGGCGTCGCCGGGGTGATCAAGATGGTGCTCGCCATGCGGCACGGCGTGCTGCCGCGCACCCTGCACGTGGACGCGCCGAGCCCGCACGTGGACTGGTCCGGCGGCAGCGTGTCGCTGCTGGAGCAGGCCGAGCCGTGGCCGGTGGAGGGGCGTCCGCGCCGGGCCGGCGTGTCGTCGTTCGGAGTGAGCGGCACCAACGCCCACGTCGTCGTCGAGGGTGTCGAGTCCGCCACCGCGCCGCCCACCGAGCCGGGTCCGGACCTCCCGTGGATCCTGTCCGGACACTCACCGGAGGCGCTGCGCGACCAGGCCGTACGGCTGGAGGCTGGCACCGGCGGACGTCGGGCCGACGTCGGCGCGGCGCTGGCCGCGCGGACCGCGTTCGAGCACCGCGCGGTCGTCGCCGACGACGACGCGCTGGCCGCCCTGATCGCCGGCCAGGAGCACCCGGGCCTGGTCCGAGGTGCCGCGACGACGGCGGCGCGCCAGGTCTTCGTCTTCCCCGGTCAGGGCTCACAGTGGACCGGGATGGGTCTGGAGTTGTGGGATTCGTCGCCGGTGTTCGCCGCCTCGATGCGGGCGTGTGGAGAGGCGCTGCGTCCGCACACCGGGTGGTCGTTGCGGGAGGTATTGGAGGGCCCGCTGGACCGCGTGGACGTGGTGCAGCCTGCCCTGTTCGCGGTGATGGTGTCGCTGGCGGCTCTCTGGCGGTCCTATGGCGTGGAGCCGTCGGCGGTGGTCGGGCATTCGCAGGGTGAGATCGCCGCCGCGTACGTGGCGGGCGCGTTGTCGTTGGAGGACGCCGCACGGGTCGTTTCTCTCCGCAGCCGGGCGTTGCGGGCCATCGCCGGGCGGGGCGGGATGGTGTCGGTGCCGTTCGCCGACGTGGATCCCGGGATCTGTCGGTGGCTGCGGTCAACGGTCCGGACTCGACCGTGCTGTCCGGTGACGTCGAGGCGGTGGAGCGGTTCCTGGCTCTCGGAGCCGCGGGCGCGGCGGATCGCTGTGGACTACGCGTCGCACTCACCGCACGTGGAGGCGGTGCGCGAGGAGATCCTGGCCGCGCTGGGCGACATCACGCCCCGGTCGGCGGAGGTGCCGTTCTATTCGACGGTGACCGGTGAGCGGTTCGACACGGCCGGTCTGGATGCCGGGTACTGGTATCGGAATCTGCGGCAGACGGTTCGCTTCGCGGACGCGGTGGCGGCGTTGCCGGGGGTGCTGATCGAGGTCAGCCCGCATCCCGTCCTGGGTCTGGCGCTGGGCACGCTGCGGCGGGAGCAGGGTCATGTGCACGCCGCGCTCGCCCAGGCCTGGGCGGTTGGCGTGCCGGTGGACTGGACTGCGGTGTACGCCCCGTACCAGCCGCGTCGGGTCGAGCTGCCCACCTACCCGTTCCAACGACGACGCCACTGGCTGGAGGCGCCCGCCGCCCCACCGGCCGGCGGGCCCGGGCGGTACCGGATCGCCTGGCACCCAACCACAGTGCCGGACGCCGTACTGCGGGGCACCTGGCTGCTCGTCACCCCGACCGACGTACCGCACCCCGACCTCGCGTCGGCGCTGACCCGGCACGGTGCCACGATCCGGCACCTCGCCGTGGCCGTCGACGACGACCTCACCGGGCCGCTGCGCGAGGCCGCCGCCGCCGGGCCGATCGCCGGGTGCTCTCCCTCCTGGGGTACGACGAGACCCGCACCCGGCGTACCCGGGAGTTCCGATTGGTCTGGCCGCCACGTTGGCGCTCACCCAGGCCCTCGGCGACACCGGGATCGGCGCCCCTCTGGCTGGCCACCCGGTCCGCGGTGTCGACCGGCCCCGACGACCACCTGGACGCGCCGGTGCAGTCGCTGATCTGGGGCCTGGGCCGGGTCGTCGGCCTGGAGCACGGCGACCGCTGGGGCGGTCTGGTCGACCTGCCGGACGAGATCGACGCCCCGGCCGGCGCTCGGCTCGCCGCCGTGCTGACCGGCCGCGACGGTGAGGACCAGGTCGCGATCCGTCCGCACGGCGTCCTCCTGCGCCGCCTGGCACCGGCACCCGCGGACCCGACCCCACGGACGCCCTGGCGACCCTCCGGAACCGTGCTGATCACGGGTGGCACCGGCGCTCTCGGCGCTCACGTCGCCCGCTGGGCCGCCCGACACGGTGCCGAGCACCTGGTGCTGGTGAGCCGCCGGGGACCCGACGCGCCCGGCGCCGACCGGCTCCGGGCAGACCTCAGCGGGCTGGGCGCCCGCGTCACAGTGGCGTCCTGCGACGTCGCCGACCGCGACCGGCTTGCCGAGGTCATCGCCGACCACCCGCCCACCGTCGTCGTGCACACGGCGGCGGCCCTGGACGACGCGGTCGTGCAACACCTGCGCCCGGAGCAGCTCGCCACCGCGCTGGCCGCGAAGGCCACGGCCGCCGTCCACCTGGACGAGCTGACCCGACACCTCGACCTTGACGCGTTCGTGCTGTTCTCGTCGATCGCCGGCACGCTCGGCGTACCCGGACAGGCCGGCTACGCCCCCGGCAACGCGTTCCTCGACGCCGTCGCCGAACGCCGCCACGCCGCCGGCCTGCCCGCCACGTCGATCGCCTGGGGCGCGTGGGCCGGCGGCGGCATGGCCGCCGAGGCGGGCGTCGACGAGCTGCTGCGGCGGCACGGTCTGCCGCAGATGCCGCCGGAGACCGCGCTGGACGGCATGCGCCACGCCGTCGAGGCCGGCATCCCGACCGTGGCCGTGGTCGACATCGAGTGGGACCGGCTCTACCTGGCGTTCACCGCCTCCCGGACCCGGCCACTGCTGCACGCCGTACCCGAGGTGCGCACCATCCGCGCGGCCGAGGCACGGCGGACGCGGCCGGCAGCCCTCACCGCCGTCACCGCGCAGGACCGGCGTCGCGTGCTGCTCGACCTGGTCCGCGAGCACGTCGCGGCCACCCTCGGGCACACCGGAGCGGACGAGGTTCGCGCCGACCGCTCGTTCAAGGACCTCGGCTTCGACTCGCTCACCGGCGTGGAGATCCGCAACCGGCTGGCCGCCGCCACCGGGCTGCGCCTGCCCGCCACCGTCGTCTTCGACGAACCGACGCCGCGGGCGCTGGCGAACCGGCTGCACCTGGAGCTGTTCGGCGGCGCGGCGGAGGCCCCGCCCCGGCCCCGAACGGCGGGCACGACGGGGACCCGGTGGTGCTGGTGGCCGCGAGCTGCCGATTCCCCGGCGACATCGACAACCCCGAGGACCTCTGGCGTACGGTCGTCGCCGGCGTCGACACCGTCGGCGCGTTCCCCGACGACCGGGGCTGGCGCGAGGACCTGTACGACCCGGACCCGGCACACCGGGCACCTCGTACGCCCGCGAGGGCGCGTTCCTGCGCGACCCGGCCGGGTTCGACGCCGCGTTCTTCGCGATCAGCCCGCGCGAGGCGCTCGCCATGGACCCGCAGCAGCGTCTGCTGCTGGAACTCGCCTGGGAGGCCGCCGAGCGGGCCGGCATCGACCCGACCTCGCTGCGCGGCAGCCGGACCGGCGTGTTCGCCGGCACCAATGGCCAGGACTACCCGGCGCTGCTCGCGAGCACGGACGCGGCGGAGGGCGGCGAGGGCTACCTGGTCACCGGCAGCGCGGCGAGCGTCTTCTCCGGCCGCATCGCGTACGCGCTCGGCCTCGAAGGACCCGCCCTCACCGTCGACACCGCCTGCTCGTCCGCGCTGGTCGCCCTGCACCTGGCCGCGCAGGCGCTACGCCGCGGCGAGTGCGACCTGGCGCTCGCCGGCGCGGTCACCGTCATGTCGACCCCGGCGCTGTTCGTCGAGTTCAGCCGCCAGCGGGCCTCGCCCCGAACGGCCGGTGCAAGCCGTTCGCGGCGGGCGCGGACGGAACGGGCTGGGGCGAGGGTGCCGGCATGGTGGTCCTCGAACGGCTCTCCGACGCGCGTCGACACGGGCACCCGGTGCTCGCCGTGCTGCGCGGCAGCGCTGTCAACTCCGACGGTGCCAGCAACGGCCTCACCGCCCCGAACGGCCCGGCGCAGCAGCGCGTCATCCGGCAGGCGCTGGCCGACGCCGGCCTGACCGCCGGCCAGATCGACGCCGTGGAGGCGCACGGCACCGGCACCACCCTCGGCGACCCGATCGAGGCGCAGGCGCTACTGGCGACGTACGGGCAGGACCGGGAACGCCCGCTCTGGCTGGGATCGGTCAAGTCGAACCTCGGTCACACGCAGGCGGCAGCCGGCGTGGCGGGGCTGATCAAGATGGTCGAGGCGCTCCGGCACGGCGTCCTGCCGCCGACCCTGCACGTGGACGCGCCGACGCCGCACGTGGACTGGTCCGCGGGCGCCGTGCGGTTGCTCACCGAACAGACGCCGTGGCAGCCGCGCGACGGGGAGCCGCGCCGCTTCGGCATCTCCGCGTTCGGCATCAGTGGCACCAACGCGCACGCCATCCTGGAGGCAGCACCGGCCGAGACGGTGCCGTCGGCCGAGACGGTGCCTGCCGCCGACCCGGCGGTTCGGCCCGGTTCGGTGCCGGAGGCGCTGCCCTTCCCGCTGGCCGGGCAGAGCCCGCAGGCGCTGCGGGAGCAGGCCGACCGGTTGCGTGTGACGCTGCGTGCCGGTACGAACGCCGCCAACGTGGACCTCGCGTACTCGCTCGCCACCACGAGAGCTGCCCTCGACCACCGCGCGGTGGTGGTCGCCACCGACCGCGACGAGCTGCTGCGTGGGCTGGACGCCCTGGCGGACGACCGACCCTCGGCGCGGCTGGTCCGGGCGTACCCACCGGTGCCGACGACGGGCTCGCCTACCTGTTCACGGGTCAGGGCAGCCAGCACACCGGGATGGGACTCGCCCTCTACGCGGCGTTCGACGCGTACGCCGACGCGTACGCCGACGCGTTCGACGCGGTGTGCGACCGGCTGGACCGGCATCTCGACCGCCCGATCCGCGACGTGCTGCGCGACGACCCGGAGGCCCTGGACCGCACCGGATACGCCCAGCCCGCCCTGTTCGCCGTCGAGGTCGCCCAGTTCCGGCTCCTGGAGAGCTGGGGCGTCCGGCCGGCCCGGATCGCCGGGCACTCCGTCGGCGAGATCGCCGCCGCCCACGTCGCCGGCCTGCTCGACCTCGACGACGCCACCACCCTGGTCGCCGCGCGTGGCCGGCTGATGCAGGCGGTGCCGCGCCCGGCGCGATGGCGGCCGTCGAGGCCACCGCCGAGGAGGTGCAGCCGCTGCTGGACGGCCACGAGACGGCCGTCGGACTCGCCGCCGTCAACGCGCCCCGCGCCTGCGTGGTCTCCGGTGACCCGGACCAGGTGCAACGGATCACCACCCACTTCGGTGGGCTCGGCCGCAAGGTCCGTGCGTTGCGGGTCAGCCACGCCTTCCACTCGCCGCACCTGGACGCCGTGCTCGACGACTACCGCCGGGTCGCCGAGAGCCTGCGGTACGCGACGCCACGGATCCCGCTGGTCTCCACTGTCACCGGTGAGCCGCTGACCGCCGCCCAGGCCGCCGACCCGGGTTACTGGGTCCGGCAGCTGCGCGAGCCGGTGCGGTTCCTCGACGCGATGCGCCGGCTGCGCGCCGACGGCGCGACCACCTACCTGGAGATCGGGCCGGACGGAGTGCTCTCCGGCCTCGCCGAGCAGTGCGTCGGCGTGGCCGGTGTGCCGGTGCTGCGCGGTCGACGGCCCGAGGTCGCCGCGCTGATGAGCGCCGTCGGCCACCTGCACGTCCACGGCGTGGGCGTGGACTGGCCGCCCTGTTCGCCGGCACCGGCGCACGCCGGACACCGCTGCCCACGTACCCCTTCCAACGCCGCCGTTTCTGGCCCGGCGCGGGCGACGGGAGCGCCGAGGCCGTGGCCCGCTGGCGCTACCGGATCGGCTGGCGTGCGCTGCCCGAGGTGGCGCCCACCCGGCCGGCCGGCACCTGGCTCGTCCTCCAGGACGGCCCGAACTCGCTGGCGGACGCCCTGGTCGCCGGAGGCGCCGGCGTGCTGGCCGCGACCGAACTGCCGGACCGGCACGCCTCGCGGCCGCCGGGCCGATCGCCGGGTGCTGAGCCTGCTCCCGCCGGACGGCACGCTGACCGCGATGCGGGCCCTCGCCGCGACCGGCCTCGACGCTCCGCTCTGGCTGGTGACGCGCCGAGCGGTCCGGGTGACCGACGGCGACGCGCCACCGGACCCGGCGCCGCCGCGGTGTGGGGCCTCGGTCGCGTGTTCGCCCTGGAACATCCCGATCTCTGGGGCGGCCTCGTCGACCTGCCGGACAACCCGGCCCCGCCCTCCTCGACCGGCTGCTCTGCCTGCTGGGCGGCGGCGCTGGCGACGAGGACCAGATCGCCGTACGCGGCAGCGGCGTCCTCGTCCGGCGCCTGGAGCGCGCTGCCCCGGCTGGCGGCGGGGGCACGCCTGGCAGCCGCGCGGCACCGTGCTGGTCACCGGCGGCACCGGGGCGCTGGGCGGGCACGTCGCCCGCTGGCTGGCCCGCGCCGGGCGTCGCACCTGCTGCTCGCCGCGCGCCGGGCGAGGACGCGCCCGGCGCGGCCGAGCTGCGCGCGGAACTCCACGCCCTCGGTGCCCGGGTGACCATCGCCGCCTGTGACGTCGCCGACCGGGGCGTCGAGCGGCTGCTCGCCGGAGTGCCCACCGACCAGCCACTGAGCGCTGTCGTGCACACCGCCGGCATCGTGCGGGAGGCCCGTTGCGGGACACCGACGTCGCCGACCTGCACGAGGTGTCCGCCGCGAAGGTGGCCGGCGCCGAACACCTCGACGACCTGCTCGCCGACACCCCGCTCGACGCGTTCGTGCTGTTCTCGTCCGTCTCCGGGTGTGGGCAGCGGCGGCCAGGCCGCGTACGCCGCCGCGAACGCGGCAGTGGACGCCGTCGCCGAGCGCCGCCGGGCGCGTGGCCTGACCGCCACGTCCATCGCCTGGGGACCCTGGTCCGGAGGTGGCATGGCGGACGAGGCGGCGACCGAACGCCTGCGCCGCCGGGGGTGGCGGCGCTGAGCCCGACCGGCGCGCTCGCCGTGCTCCGGCGCGTCGTCGCCGACGACGTGACCACCTGCGCGGTGGCCGACGTCGACTGGGACACCTTCGGGGCCACCTTCGCCGCGGCCCGTCCCGCCCGTTGCTGACCGGCCTGGTCGAGCCGGTCGCGCGGACGGCGGAACACCGGATACCGATCCCGGCCGTGCACCGCGACCGGTTCCTGCTCGACCTCGTCCGGGAACACGCCGCGGCCGTCCTCGGGCACGACACCACGGACGCGGTCGAGGCCGACCGTGCCTTCAGCGACCTGGGTTTCGACTCGCTGACGGCGGTGGAGCTGCGCCGGCTGGTGCAGGAACGGACCGGCCTGCCGTTGCCCGTCACCGTCGTGTTCGACCACCCCACCCCGGCCGCGCTGGCAGCCGCGCTCGCCGCCCGGCTGGACGACGAGGTGGCGGACATCGTGCCGGCGGCGACCACGGACCCGGCCGAGCCGATCGCGATCGTGGCGATGGCGTGCCGGTACCCGGGCGGAGTGACCTCCCGGAGGACCTGTGGCGGCTGATCCGCGAGGGCGGGGACGTGCTCGGCCCGTTCCCGGAGGACCGCGGATGGGATCCGGACCGCGCCGCGCGCAGCGATGTGCGGAAGGGCGGGTTCCTGGAGGGTGCCGCCGATTTCGACGCGGGTTCTTCGGGATCAGTCCGCGGGAGGCGACGGCGATGGATCCGCAGCAGCGGTTGCTGCTGGAGACGTCGTGGGAGGCGATCGAGCGGGCCGGGATCGATCCGCGGTCGCTGCGCGGCACCCGTACCGGTGTTCGTCGGCGCCTCACCCCAGGGCTACGGCAGCGGAGCCATCGCCGTGCCCTCCGAGGTGGAGGGATACCAGCTGACCGGCAGCGCCACGAGCGTCTTCTCCGGACGGGTGTCGTACGTGCTCGGACTCCAGGGCCCGGCGCTGACAGTGGACACGGCGTGCTCGTCGTCGCTGGTGGCGCTGCACCTGGCCACGCAGGCGCTCCGGCGCGGGAGTGCGACCTGGCGCTGGCCGGTGGAGTCGCCGTGATGGCGAGCCCGGACGTGTTCGTGGAGTTCAGCCGGCAGCGGGGCCTGGCGGCGGACGGGCGGTGCAAGTCGTTCGCGGAGGCGGCCGACGGCACCGGTTGGTCGGAGGGTGTGGGCTGGTTGGTGGTGGAGCGGCTGTCCGATGCGCGGCGGCACGGTCATCAGGTCCTTGCCGTGGTGCGGGTTCGGCGGTGAATCAGGACGGGGCGTCGAACGGCTTGACGGCGCCGAGTGGTCCGGCGCAGGAGCGGGTGATCGCTGACGCGTTGGCGGATGCGGGTCTGCGGCCTGCGGATGTGGACGTGGTGGAGGCGCACGGTACGGGGACGCGGTTGGGGATCCAATCGAGGCGCAGGCGTTGATCGCGGCGTACGGGCGGGAGCGGAGCCGACCGTTGTGGTTGGGATCGCTGAAGTCGAACCTCGGGCACACGCAGGCGGCGGCCGGCGTCGGCGGAGTGATCAAGATGGTGCTGGCGATGGCCAACGGTGTCCTGCCCCGGACGATGCACGTGGATCGTCCGTCGTCGGCGGTGGACTGGTCGTCGGACGCGGTCGCGCTGCTGACCGACGAGGTGCCGTGGGTGCTGGGGCGCGGCGGGCGGGTGTGTCGGCGTTCGGAATGAGCGGGACGAACGCGCACGTGATCGTCGAGCGGCCCCGGCCGATGCGGCTTCGGGTGTCGATGCTGGTGCGGAGGTGCCGTGGGTGGTGTCGGCGGCGTCGCGGGAGGCGTTGGGCGAGCAGGTCGCGGCGATGTCGGGTGTGTCGGCGTTGCGGTCGGTGGATGTGGGTTTCACGTTGGCGGTGGGTCGGGCGGCGTTGCCGTGGCGGTGGGTGGTGGGGAGGACCTGCCGGTTCGCGCCGGTGATGGTCGCGTGGTGTTCGTCTTCCCCGGCCAGGGTTCACAGTGGACCGGCATGGGTCTGGAGTTGTGGGATTCGTCCCCGGTCTTCGCGGAGCAGATGCGGGCGTGTGAAGAAGCTTTACTCCCGCACACCGGCTGGTCGTTACGGGAGGCGCTGTCCGGCCCGTTGGATCAGGTTGACGTGGTGCAGCCGGCGCTGTTCGCGGTGATGGTGTCCCTGGCCGCTCTGTGGCGCTCGTATGGCGTCGAGCCGTCGGCGGTCGTCGGCCATTCGCAGGGTGAGATCGCCGCCGCGTACGTGGCGGGTGCCCTGTCGTTGGAGGACGCGGCCCGGGTTGTCGCGTTGCGCAGTAAGGCGTTACGGGCCATCGCGGGCCGGGCGGGATGGTGTCGGTGCCGTTCGCCGACGTTGACCCGGGGATCTGTCGATAGCGGCAATCAACGGCCCGGACTCCACGGTGTTGTCCGGTGACGTCGACGCGGTGGAGCGGTTCCTGGCCTCGGAGCCGCGTGCCCGGCGGATCGCTGTGGACTACGCGTCGCACTCACCGCACGTGGATGCGGTGCGCGAGGAGATCCTGACCGCGCTCAACAGCATCACGCCGCAGTCGGCGGAGGTGCCGTTCTCCTCGACGGTGACCGGTGGGTTGCTGGACACGGTCGAGCTGGATGCCGGGTACTGGTTCCGCAACCTGCGGGAGACGGTGCGCTATGCCGACGCGGTGGCCGGTTTCGACACGGTGGTGGAGGTGAGCCCGCATCCGATCCTGGCCCGTGAGCTCGGCTCGTTGCGGCGTGACGATGGCGGTGCGGGTCGTTTCCTGGACTCGGTGGCGCGGGCGTGGGCCCGGGGCGCACAGGTCGACTGGGAGGCGGTGTTCGCCGGCCGGGGCGCGCGTCGGGTGACGCTTCCGACGTACCGGTTCCAGCGCCGCCGCTACTGGCTGGACGGGACCCTGCCCGGCTGGCTGGGTGAACCGGTGTCCTGGGCGCAGGGCCTCCTGTTCGAGGGTCGTGTCGCGGGGACTGGCTGGCCGATCACGCCGTGGGTGGGACGGCGTTGGTGCCCGGTACGGGGTTGGTGGAGATGGTGTTGCGCGCCGGTGGTCTGGTCGAGGAGTTGACTCTGCACGCCCCGCTGCACCCGCCGGCGCAGGTGCAGATGATCGTCGGACGGCCGGACGACGGTGGCCGGCGTGACGTCTCGGTGTACTCGCGTACCGGAAGCGACTGGACGCTGCACGCCTCTGGGACCCTGCTGCCGGACACCGCGCCGGCACCGGCGGTCGACGACGCCCCTGGCCACCCGCCGACGCCGAGCCGGTCGACCCGCTGCACGTCCTGAACCGGTTGGCGGACACCGGATTGACCTACGGGCCAGCATTCCGGGTCTGCGGGCGGTGTGGCGGCACGGCGATGACATCCTCGCCGAGGTGGCGCTCCCCGACGGGCTCGACGGCCGTCACTTCGGGTTGCACCCGGCGCTGCTCGACGCCGCCACCCATGCGGCGGCGGTCACCGGAGTCGCGTCCGGCGATCCGGCGCGGGTGCCGTTCACCTTCACCGGGGTACGGCTGCACGTGACAGGTGCGACGGCCGTCCGGGTACGGCTGCGCCACGCCCGTCCGGCGCGGTGTCCTCACCCTGCACGACCTCACCGGCGCGCCGGTGGCCACCGTGGGTTCCCTGGTGAGCCGGCCCTGACCGCACTGCCCGCCGACGCGTTGTTCCGGGTCGCGTGGTCGGCCCCGACCAGCGCCGCCACCCCGGCGACCGGGTCGTCCTCGGCCCCGACCCGCTGGCGCTCGCCGGTGGCGCACCGGCTCACGCCGACCTCGCCTCGTTGAGCCGAGCGGTCGCCCAGGGCGCTCCGGTGCCCGAATACGTGCTGGCGACCTGCCTGTCCGACGCGCCCGGCCCGGCCGTGTCGGCACGTGCGGCGGTCCACCGGGTCCTCGAACTGGCGCAGGCGTTCCTCGCCGAGCCGACCCTGACCGCGTCCCGCCTGGTGATCGTGACCCGCAACGCGGTGGCCACCGGCCCGGACGCCGACGTCACCGACCTTGCCCACGCCGCCGTCTGGGGACTCGTCCGCTCGGCACAGTCGGAGCATCCGGACCGGTTCCTCCTGGTCGACGTCGACGGCACGCCTCGATCGCACCGGGCGCTGCCCGACGTGCTCACCACGACCGAACCGCAGCTGGCCGTCCGTGCCGGCGCGCCGCTCGTACCCGGCTCGTCCGGGCCCCGGCACCCGCGAGCACTGGGATGCGCTGGACCCCAACGGGACGGTCCTCGTGACCGGCGGCACCGGCGCGCTGGGCGCCCTGGTCTCCCGACACCTGGTCGTCGCGCACGGCGTCCGCCACCTGCTGCTGGCCAGCCGTAGTGGCGGGGCGCGGACCTCGTCGCCGAACTCAGCGCACTCGGCGCGAGCGTGACGGTCGTGGCCTGCGACATCGCCGACCGGGAGGCGACCGCGCGGCTGCTGGGCCGGGTGCCCGCCGCGCATCCGCTGACCGCTGTGGTCCACCTGGCCGGAGTGCTGGAGGACGGCCTGGTCGAGACGATGACCGCCGCGCAGGTCGACCGGGTCGCCCGGCCCAAGATCGACGGAGCGGTGCACCTGCACGAGCTGACCCGCGACGACAAGCTCGCCGCGTTCGTGCTCTTCTCCGCCGCCGCCGGCGTGCTCGGCCGTCCGGGCAGGCGAACTACGCGGCGGCGAACGCGTTCCTGGACGCCCTCGCCCAGCACCGCCGGGCGCAGGGTTGCCCGCGGTCGCCGTCGCCTGGGGTCTGTGGGACGGCGGCGGCGGCATGACCGGCCACCTCACCGACGCCGATCTCGCACGGGTACGCCGTGCCGGCGTGCTGACGCTCTCCCCGGCGCAGGGCTCGCCCTCCTCGACGCCGCACTGGCGATGACGGCACCTGCCGTCGTCGCCGCCCGCTCGACCTGGCGGCGCTGCCTGAACCAGGAGCGTCCGCCCTCCTACGCGACCTGGGTGATCCCCGGTTCGCGTCGTGCCCCGGCCGCTGATTCCCCCGGCGGCCCGGGGCACACCTCACACCCCGCCTCGCTGCTCGACCTGGTCCGCGAACACGCGGCGCTGGTGCTCGGCCACGGCCGCCGACGCGGTCCCGGAGACGCACGGCTTCCTCGAGATCGGCTTCGACTCGCTGACCGCTGTCGAGCTGCGCAACCGCCTGGCCACCGTGACCGGTCTGCGTCTGCCGGCCACGCTCGTCTTCGACCATCCTCGCCGCAGCGACTCGCCGAGCACCTCGCGAGCGTCCTGACGCCGGTGGAGCACCGGCCGGTTCCGGCCCCGCGCCGCCCGTGCCGGCACCGCCCGACCCGGCCGTGTTCGGCGACGCGAGCGCCGACGAGGTGTTCGCGTTCATCGACGAGCAGCTCGGCCGCTCCACCGCCCAGGAAGGTGGCATCCGGTGAGCAACGAGGAGAAGCTGCTCGACTACCTCAAGTGGGTCACCGCGGACCTCGCCTCGGCGCGGGAACGCATCCACGAGCTGGAGAACCGCGACCGGGAGCCCGTCGCGATCGTGTCGATGGCGTGCCGGTATCCGGGCGGCGTGCGGTCACCGAGGACCTCTGGTCGTTGCTGGCCGCCGGCGGTGACGTCGTCGGCGGGTTCCCGACCGACCGTGGTTGGGACCTCGACGCCCTGTACGACCCCGACCCGGACCGGCCCGGCACCTGCTACACCCGCGAGGGCGGTTTCCTGGACGACGCGGCCGACTTCGAACCGGCGTTCTTCCGGATCAGCCCGCGCGAGGCGGTCGCGATGGACCCCCAGCAACGGCTGCTGCTGGAGATCTCGTGGGAGGTGTTCGAACGGGCCGGCATCGACCCGTACGCGGCCCGGGCAGCCGGACCGGGTGTTCGCCGGGGTCATGTCGCACGACTATGCGGCCCGCCTGCCCCGGGCGCCGGAGGGCAGCGAGGGCTACTTCGCCAACGGCAGCGCCGGCAGCATCGCCTCCGGTCGGATCGCGTTCACCCTCGGCCTCGAGGGGCCCGCCGTCACCGTCGACACGGCCTGCTCGTCGTCACTGGTCAGCCTGCACCTGGCCGTGCGGGCACTGCGCAACGGTGACTGCGACATGGCACTGGCCGGCGGCGTCACGGTGATGGCCACCCCGAACATGCTGATCGAGGCCGCCCGCCAGCGTGGGCTCGCCCGGACGGGCGGTGCAAGGCCTTCGCCGAGGGCGCGGACGGTGCCGGCTTCGCCGAGGGCGCTGGCATCCTGCTGCTGGAACGGCTCTCCGACGCCCGCCGGCACGGCCACCCGGTGCTCGCCGTGGTGCGTGGCACCGCGATCAACTCCGACGGCGCGAGCAGCGGGTTGACCGCGCCAACGGTCCCGCCCAGCAGCGCGTGATCCGCGCCGCGCTCGCCGACGCGGGAGTGTCAGCGCAGGACGTGGACGTGGTGGAGGCGCACGGCACCGGCACCCGCTCGGCGATCCGATCGAGGCGCAGGCGGTGCTCGCCACGTACGGGCAGGACCGGGACCGACCGCTGTGGCTGGGGTCGCTGAAGTCGAACATCGGCCACACCCAGGCCGCCGCCGGCGTCGGTGGCGTCATCAAGACCGTGTTGGCCTGCGGCACGGCGTGCTGCCGCGCACGCTGCACTCGAACGAGCCGTCCAGCCGGATCGACTGGTCGGCCGGCAACGTGTCGCTGCTGGCCGAGCAGACGCCCTGGCCGGGTGGCGCCGATCGGCCACGTCGGGGCGGGTCTCGTCGTTCGGCGCGAGCGGCACGAACGCCCACGCGATCATCGAGGAGGTTCCGGCCGAGCCCGACCTGCCCCGGTGGACGGGTGCTGCCGTACCTGCTGTCGGCCCGCGACGACGCGGGCTGCGCGAGCATGCGGGCCGGCTCGCCGACCACGTTCGGACCGCACCCCGGCTGGCCGACGTGGCGCACACGCTCGCCGCCGGCCGGGCCCGCTTCGCCGAGCGGGCGGTGGTCCTGGCCGGTGACCGGGAGACGCTCGTCGGCGAGTTGCGCGCGCTCGCCACCGGATCGGCAGGGCCCGCCACGGTACGCGCAACGGCGCCCGCCGGCACCCGCCGCGTCGTCTTCGTCTTCCCGGACAAGGTTCACAGTGGACCGGAATGGGTCTGGAGTTGTGGGAGTCGTCGCCGGTGTTCGCCGAGCAGATGCGGGCGTGTGAGGACGTTGCTCCCGCACACCGGTTGGTCGTTGCGGGAGGTGCTGTCCGGCCCGTTGGACCGGGTCGATGTGGTGCAGCCGGCCCTGTTCGCGGTGATGGTGTCGCTGGCCGCCCTGTGGCGGTCGCACGGTGTGGAGCCGTCGGCGGTCGTCGGTCACTCGCAGGGTGAGATCGCCGCCGCGTACGTGGCGGGTGCCCTGTCGTTGGAGGACGCGGCGCGGGTTGTCGCGTTGCGCAGTAGGGCGTTGCGGGCTATCGCGGGGCGGGGCGGGATGGTGTCGGTGCCGTTCGCCGACGTGGATCCCGGAGACTTGTCGGTGGCGGCGGTGAACGGCCCGGACTCGACGGTGCTCTCCGGTGACGTCGACGCGGTGGAGCGGTTCCTGGCCGCCGAGCCGCGTGCCCGGCGGATCGCTGTGGACTACGCGTCGCACTCACCGCACGTGGAGGCGGTCCGCGACGAGATCCTGACCGCGCTGGACAGCATCCAGCCGCGCGAGCCGCGGGTGCCGTTCCACTCCACGGTCACCGACGACCCCGGGCCGCTGGACGCCGACTACTGGTACCGCAACCTGCGGCACACCGTCCGGTTCGACCCCGTGGTGCAACGGCTGCGGCAGGACCTGTTCATCGAGGTCAGCCCGCACCCCGTCCTGCTCGCCGCGATGCCCCGGACGCTGCCGCGATCGGGTCGCTGCACCGCGACGAGGGCGACCCGGACCGCTTCCTGCGTGCCGTGGCGGAGGCGCAGGTTCGCGGCGCCGCGACGCTCCACGCGGTGCCCGGCGGCCGACCCATCGCCCTGCCCACCTACCCTTCCAGCGGCGACGGCACTGGCTCGACGCGCCGCCGTACGCCGGGCCGACCGGCCACCCGCTGCTCGGCGCCACGGTGAGCCTGGCCGGTGCCGACGGGGAACTGGTCTGCACCGGGCGGGTCGCGCGGCTGACCCATCCGTGGCTCGCCGACCACGCGGTCCGCGACACCGTGCTGCTGCCCGCCACCGCAGTGCTGGAACTGCTCTTCCAGGCGGGTGACCCGGCGGGCTGCCGGCGCGTCGACGAACTCGTGATCTCCGCGCCGCTGACGCTGCCCGACCGTGGTGGCGTCCAGTTGCAGGTGTCGGTGGGCGCGGCGGACGCGGCGGGTCGCCGGGCCGCGACGGTGTGGGCCCGGCCGGAGGACGGCGACGAGCCGTGGACCACCCATGCCACGGGCGTCCTGGCACCCGGCGCGCCGGCGCGCCGGCCGCCGACCTCGGCGAGTGGCCACCCGCCGGTGCCGAGCCGGTCGACGTGGACCTGCTGCGCGACCGGCTCAGCGCGGCCGGATTCCGCTACGGCCCGGCGTTCCAGGCCTGCGGGCGCTCTGGCGGGCGGGCACCGACCTGTACGCCGACGTCGAGCTGCCGCCGGACCTCGGGATCGAGAGCGGGCGCTTCGGCTGCACCCGGCCCTGTTCGACGCCGCGTTGCAGGCCATGGCCGCCGGCGTGGCCGACGACGAGCCCGGCCGACTGCCGTTCTCGTTCACCGGCGTCTCCTGTACGCCACGGGTGCGACAGCGCTGCGGGTCCGCCTCCGTGCAACCGGCGACGGCGCGGTGGCGCTGGCCGTGACCGACCCCGCCGGTCGGCAGGTCGTCGACGTCGAGTCGCTGACCACCCGCCCGTTGCCCGCGACGCTGACGCCTCTGCGCCGCCTCGTCTGGGAGCCCTGCCCGCCGCCCGCCGGTGCCGGCCGGGGACTGGACGGTGAGCGACCGGGAGCGTTCGTCGGCGTCGACGGCGTACCCGCCACCGTGCTCCTGCCGGTCACGGCCGACGAGCCGCACGCCGCCGTGCACACCGCGCTCGCCGCGGCGCAGGCGTGGCTCGCCGACGAGCGGTTCGCCGGCTCGCGGCTGGTCTACGTCACCCGGGCGCGGTCTCCGTCGGCCCGGACGATCCGGTGTCCGCCGCCGGGGTCGCCGCCGCCGCGGTGTGGGGACTGATCCGCTCGGCCCGCGCCGAGCACCCGGACCGGTTCGCGCTGGCCGACGACCACGGCGACGGGTCCGTGGCGGTCGCGGCGATCGCGTCCGGCGCCACCGAGGTGGCGGTCCGCGACGGCAGGGCCTACGGCTCCCGGCTGGTGGTCGTCACGCCGGCCGCCAGCACCGACGTGCTCGTGGACCAGGCGGGTCACCCCGTGCCGGAGTTCGGCGACGGAGCCGCCCTGGTCACCGGCGCGAGCGGCCGGCTCGCCGGGCTCGCCGCACGGCACCTGGTGACCGCGCACGGGGTACGGCAGCTGGTGCTCTCAGCCGGACCCCGGCGACCGAGGCTCGCCGCGGAGCTGACCGGGTTGGGCGCCGAGGTGACAGTGGCGGCGGTGGACGTCACCGACCGGGACGCGGTGCGGGCGGCGCTGGCCGACCACCGGCTGCGAATCGTGGTGCACGCGGCGGGCATGCTCGACGACGGGTGCTCACCGCGCTGACGCCGGACCGCGTGGACACGGTCCTGCGCCCCAAGATCGATGCGGCGCGGCTGCTGCACGAGCTGACCGCGGATGACGAGCTGGCGGCGTTCGTGCTGTTCTCCTCGTACGCCGGGACGGCGGCGCGCCCGGCCAGGCCGGGTACGCCGCCGCCAACGCCGCGCTGGACGCCTTCGCCGCGCACCTGCGGGCCGCCGGCCGTCGCGCGGTCTCGATCGCCTGGGGCCTGTGGGCCGGGGCCAGCGGCCTCACCGGCCGGCTGGGCGACGCCGACCTCGCCCGGATGGCCGCCTCCGGCATGGCGCCGCTGAGCGACGCGGACGGTCTCGCCCTCCTCGACGCCGCCCTGGTCGCCGACGACGACGCCGCCGTCGTCGCCGCCCGCTCGACACCGCCCGCCCCGACCGGGCGCCGGTGCCACGGCAGGTGTCGCAGGTGGCCGTCGCCGACCCCTCGCGCTCGTCCGGCAGCACGTCGCGGCGGTGCTGCGGCATGCCGCGCCGGCTCGGTCGACCCCAACCTCGCCTTCCGCGAGCTGGGCTTCGACTCGCTCACCTCGGTCGAGCTGCGCAACCGCCTTGCCGCCGCCACCGGCCTGACCCTGCCCGCCACCCTCGTCTTCGACCACCCGACGACCAACGCGCTCGCCGCCCACCTCACCGACCGCCTGACCGGCCGGGCGGCCAGCAGTCCGGCCGCACCCGCGACCCCGACGACGGTCGACGAGCCGATCGCCATCATCGCGATGGGCTGCCGCTACCGGGCGGCGTCACCTCGCCCGAGGAACTGTGGCGGCTGCTGGCCGACGGCGTCGACGCCACCAGCGACTTCCCCGAGGACCGAGGCTGGGACGTCCCGTCCCTGTACCACCCCGACCCGGAGCACCCGGGCACCTCGTACACCCGCCGGGGCGGTTTCTTGCACGACGCGGGCCGGTTCGACGCCGGGTTCTTCGGCATCAGCCCCGCGAAGCGCTCGCCATGGACCCACAGCAGCGCATCCTGCTGGAACTGTGCTGGGAGGTCTTCGAGCGGGCCGGCATCGACCCCACCGGCGTACGCGGCAGTCGGACCGGTGTCTTCGCCGGCGTCATGTACCACGACTACGCGAGCCGGCTGCCGCACGTGTCCCGCGAGGTGGAGGGCTTCCTCGGCACCGGTGGATCGAGCAGCGTGGTGTCCGGCCGGGTCGCCTACACCTTCGGTCTGGAAGGGCCGGCTCTCACGATCGACACGGCCTGCTCGTCGTCGCTCGTCGCGGTGCACCTGGCCGCGCAGGCGCTGCGTCGCGGCGAGTGCGACACCGCCCTCGCCGGCGGCGTCACGGTGATGGCGACACCACGACTGTTCACCGAGTTCAGTCGGCAGCGGGCCTGTCCCCGGACGGGCGCTGCCGGTCCTTCTCGGCGGACGCGGACGGCGCCGGATTCGCCGAGGGCGCCGGCGTCCTGCTGCTGGCCCGACTCTCCGACGCCCGCCGGCTCGGCCACCCGGTGGTGGCCGTGCTGCGCGGCAGCGCCGTCAACTCCGACGGCGCGAGCAACGGTCTCACCGCCCCAGCGGACCCGCCCAGGAGCGGGTGATCCGGGCCGCGCTGGCCAACGCCCGGCTGAGGCCCGATGACGTCGACGCCGTCGAGGCGCACGGCACCGGCACCACCCTCGGCGACCCGATCGAGGCGCGGGCGGTCCTCGCCGCCTACGGCGACGGGCGCGAGCGTCCCCTGTGGCTCGGCTCGCTGAAGTCGAACCTCGGGCACACCCAGGCCGCCGCCGGCGTCGGCGGGATCATCAAGATGGCACTGGCCATGCGGCACGGCACGCTGCCCCGCACGCTGCACGCCGCCGAGCCCTCCCACCACGTGGACTGGGCGGCGGGCCGGTGCGGCTGCTCACCGAGCCGGTCGAGTGGCCCGCCGGGACACGGCGGGCGGGTGTCTCGTCGTTCGGCGTCAGCGGCACCAACGCCCACGTGATCCTCGAACAGGCGCCGGAGCCGACGGCGGCATCGGACGACACGGGCGACGAGGTGCTGCCGTTCGTCCTGTCGGCCCGCAGCGAGGCCGCCCTGCACGCCCAGGCGGCACGGCTGGCCACTGCGGTGCGCGAGCAGGACACAGTGCCGCTGCGGGACGTGGCGCACACCCTCGCCGGAAGGGCCGCGCTGCCGTACCGGGCGGTCGCCGTCGCCGCCGACCGGGACGCCCTGGTACGCCGGCTCGGCGAGCTGGTGACCGCCCGGCCACCGCCGCCACGACCCGCCGCGCCGTCTTCGTCTTCCCCGGTCAGGGTTCACAGTGGACGGGCATGGGCCTGGAGCTGTGGGACTCGTCGCCGGTGTTCGCCGCGGAGATGCGGGCCTGCGAGGACGCGTTGCGCCCGCACACCGGGTGGTCGTTGCGGAGGTGCTGGCCGGTCCGCTGGACCGGGTCGACGTGGTGCAACCGGCGCTGTTCGCGGTGATGGTGTCCCTCGCCGCTGTCTGGCGCTCGTACGGCGTGCGGCCGTCCGCGGTGGTGGGCCACTCGCAGGGTGAGATCGCCGCCGCGTACGTGGCGGGTGCCCTGTCGTTGGCGGACGCGGCGCGGGTGGTGGCGTTGCGCAGCCGTTGCCTGGCCGGCCTCACCGGCCGGGGTGGGATGGTGTCGGTGTCGCTGTCGGCCGCCGAGGTGGCCGAACGGTACGGCCGCGAGGTGTCGATCGCGGCGGTCAACGGCCCTCGCTCGACAGTCGTCTCCGGTGCCGTGGACGTCCTCGACCGGCTGCTGGCCGCGTGCGCCGCCGACGAGATCCACGCCCGGCGGATCCCGGTCGACTACGCCTCCCACTCGCCCGAGGTGGAAGCCGTCCGCGACGAGCTGCTCGCCGCCCTGGCCGGGATCACCCCGCAGGCCGGTGCGGTGCCGCTGCACTCCACTGTCACCGGCGCGCCGATCGAGCCGGCGGAGTTGGACGCCGCGTACTGGTACCGCAACCTGCGCGAGACAGTGCTCTTCGGCCCGGTGGTGGGGACCTGGCGGACGCCGAGGAGACCGTGTTCGTCGAGATCAGCCCGCACCCCGTGCTGCTGCCGGTGCTGCCGGACGACGCCTCGGGACCGGCTCGCTGCGCCGCGACGACGGCGGCCCGCGGCGGCTGCTCGACTCCTCGCGACGGCGTACGCCCACGGGCTCACCGTCGGCTGGCGCACGGCGTACGCGGGGCTCGCCGCCCTGCTCGCCGCCCTGCCCACCTACCCGTTCCAGGGTGAGCGGTACTGGCTGACCGCCACACCGGCCGCCGGAGACGCCGGCCATCCGCTGCTGGACACCAGTACGCCGCTGGCCGGTACCGGAGGTCGCCTGTTCACCGGCCGGCTCTCCCGGCAGGACCACCAGTGGTTGGCCGATCACGCCGTCGGCGACACTGTCCTGCTGCCCGGCACGGCGTTCCTCGAACTGGCCCTCGCCGCCGCCGAACAGACCGGCTGCGCCGGCGTGGACGAGCTGACCCTGGAGGCACCGCTGGCGCTGCCGGTGTCCGGCGGCGTACCGGTGCAGGTCCGGGTCGACGAGGCCGACCACGACGGGCGCCGCCCGATCGCCCTGCACGCCCAGGTCGGCGGGCCCGACGGGCCGTGGCGTCGGCACGCCAGCGGTGTGCTCTCCGCGACCGGTGCCCCGGGCACGGAGTTGACCGCCTGGCCCCGGCCGGTGCCACGGCCGTCGCGCTGGACGACTTCTACCAGCGTGCCGCCGCCGACGGCTTCCGCTACGGGCCGGCGTTCCAGGGTTGCGGGCGGCCTGGCGACTCGGCGACGAGGTGTACGCCGAGGTGGCCCTGCCCGTGGGTGAGCACGCCACCGCCGGCTCGTACCTGGTGCATCCCGCGCTGCTCGACGCGGCGGTGCAGGCGGTACGCGCCGGCACGGTCCTGGACGGGACCGGCGTCGACCGTCTGCCGTTCGCCTTCAGTGGCGTCACTGTGCACGCGGCCGGTGCCACCGGTCTGCGGGTACGCCTGCACCGCGTCGGCGTCGACCGGATCGGCATCGACGTCGCCGACCAGGTGGGCGCACCGGTCGCCACCGTCGCCGCCCTGGCGCTGCGGCCGTTCGTCCCCGCCGACCTGGCCGCCGATCCGGTCGTCACCGACGCCCTGCACCGGGTGGCGTGGACCCCGGTGCCGGTGCCGGAGGTGCGCGTCGAGGCCCCGGTCGTCGACGACCTGGCCCTGGTGCCCGATCCGGCGCCGCCGGTGGTGGTCGTCGACCGCCGCGCGGCGCCACCGTGCGGGAGGTGCTGCACCACGGCCTCGCCCTGGTGCAGGGCTGGCTCGCCGAGGAGCGGTTCGCCGGATCACGCCTGGTCCTCACCACCCGCCAGGCGGTCGCCACCGGTCCCTGCGAGCGGCCGGACCCGGTCGCCGCGCCGCTCTGGGGCTCGTCAAGGCCGCCGCCGCCGAGCATCCCGGACGGTTCGGCCTGGCCGACCTGGACGACGCCGCCGCGCTGCCCCGCGCCCTCGCCTGGATCCAGGCGGGCACCGATGTCGGTGTCGCCGTCCGGGCCGGCGAGGTGCTCGTGCCCCAGCTCGTGCCGGCCACCGCCGAGCCGCTACCACCGGCGCCCTGGCATCTCGACAGCACCGAGCCGGGCACCCTGGAGAACCTCCGGTTGACCGTCGACCCGCACCGGCGGGACCGCTGGCCGCCGGTCAGGTCCGCGTCGCCGTCCGGGCCGCCGGCCTCAACTTCCGGGACGTCATGGTGGCGCTGGGCGCCGTACCGGGCGAGACCGGCCTGGGTGGCGAGGGCGCCGGCGTCGTGCTGGAGACCGCACCCGACGTCACCGACCTGCGTCCCGGTGACCGGGCTTCGGCCTGCTGCCGGGCTCCTTCGCCCCGATCTCGGTGGCCGAGCGCCGGCTGCTGGCCCACGTCCCGGTGGACTGGTCGTTCGCCGAGGCCGCCACCGTGCCGATCGCCTTCCTCACCGCGTACTACGGCCTGGTCGACCTGGCCCGAATCCGTCCCGGCGAGACGGTCCTGGTGCACGCCGCCGCGGGCGGGTCGGATGGCCGCCGTTCAGCTCGCCCAGCTGCTCGGCGCCGAGGTCTACGCCACCGCCAGCCCGGCCAAGCACGCCGCCGTCCGGGCGCTGGGCGTACCGGCCGAGCGCATCGCGTCCTCCCGCGACCTCGGCTTCGAGGACCGGATCCGGGCAGCGACCGGCGGGCGCGGCGTCGACGTCGTCCTCAACAGCCTCGCGCACGAGTTCGTCGACGCCTCGCTGCGGCTCGTCCGCGACGGGGCCGCTTCGTCGAGATGGGCAAGACCGACATCCGCGACGCGGCCGACCACCCGCGGCTGCGCTACCGGGCGTTCGACCTCAAGGAGGCCGGACCGGACCGGACGCGGAGCTGCTCGACACCCTGCTGACCGCCTTCGCGGCCGGGACGCTGCGCCCGCTGCCGTACACGGCTGTCGACATGCGCCGGGCCCGCGACGCGTTCCGGCACCTCAGCCAGGCCCGGCACGTCGGCAAGATCGTGCTCACCGTTCCCCGGCCGGTCGAGGAGTCGGGCACCGCTCTCGTCACCGGGGCACGCGGCACGCTCGGCGGGATCGTCGCGCGGCACCTGGTGACCGGCTGGGGCGTACGCCGTCTGCTGCTGCTCAGCCGGGGACCGGCCGACCGCCTGGCCGAGGAGCTGACCGCCCTGGGCGCCGAGGTGACGGTCGTGGCGTGCGACGTCGCCGACCGGGAGGCGCTCGCCGCCGCGCTCGCCCAGATCCCCGCCGCCCACCCACTGCGGATCGTCGTGCACGCGGCCGGTGTCCTCGACGACGGGCTCGTCACCGAACTCACCCCGACCGGCTGGATCGGGTGCTGCGCCCAGGTGGACGCGGCCCGGCACCTGCACGAGTTGACCCGTGACGCGGACCTGTCGGCGTTCGTGCTGTTCTCCTCGGCGGCCGGCGTGCTGGGCGGCCCCGGCAGGCCGACTACGCCGCGGCGAACACCTACCTGGACGCGCTCGCCGGGCACCGCCGTACCCTCGGTCTGCCCGCCGTGTCGCTGGCCTGGGGCCTGTGGGCACCGCCCAGCGGAATGACCGGCCACCTGGACCGCCACCAACTCTCCCGCGCCGACGTCAGCCCACTGTCCGTGGCGGACGGGCTGCGGCTGTTCGACGTCGGCAGCCTCGGGCCGGACGCGCTGCTCGTGCCGGCCCGCCTCGCTGCCCGGCGTCGGGAGCTGCCGCGCGCCTCGGTCGCGGTGACCGGTGACCTCGCCACCCGGCTGGGCCCGCTCACCGAGGCGGAACGCACGCGGGTCCTCACCGACCTGATCCGCGCGCAGGCCGCGGCCGTCCTCGGCATCCCACGGCGGACGGCCTCGGTGACCGCCCGTTCAAGAACCTCGGCTTCGACTCCTCACCGCCCTGGAGCTGCGTAACCGGGTCGCCGCCGCCACCGGGCTGCGGCTGCCCGCCACGGTCATCTTCGACCAGCCGACCCGGCCCGGCTCGCCGCGCACCTGACCACCCTGCTCGCCGGCGACCAGACCGCCGTCCCGGCCGCCGACCGGCCGACCGGTGGGGAGGTCGGTGGCGCCGACATCGCCATCGTGGCGATGGCCTGCCGCTACCCGGGCGGAGTGGACAGCCCCGAGGCCCTCTGGCGGTTGGTGGCCGAGGGCCGGGACGCGATCACCGGATTCCCCACCGACCGTGGCTGGGACCTGGACGCGCTCTACGACCCGGATCCGAGCCGGGCCGGCACCACGTACACCCGCGAAGGTGGCTTCCTGCACGACGCGGCGCTGTTCGACCCGGGATTCTTCGGCATCAGCCCCGCGAGGCGGTCGCGATGGATCCGCAGCAACGCCTCTTCCTGGAGGTGGCCTGGGAGGCCTTCGAACGGGCCGGCATCGACCCCACCTCGGTGCGCGGCAGCCGCACCGGCGTCTTCACCGGGCTGATCCCCGGCGGGTACGCCAGCCACGCCGGTGCCGTACCCGGGGACGTCGAGGGCTACCTCGGTCAGGGCAGCGCCGGCAGCGTCGCCTCCGGCCGGGTGGCCTACACGCTGGGTCTGGAGGGCCCGCCGTCACCATCGACACCGCCTGCTCCTCGTCGCTCGTCGCACTGCACCTCGCCATGCAGTCGCTCCGCCAGGGCGAGTGCGACGCGGCCCTGGCCGGCGGTGTCACCGTGATGGCCACACCCGGCGCGTTCGTCGAGTTCAGCCGCCAGCGAGGGTTGGCACCGGACGGACGCTGCAAGGCGTTCGGGGCGGACGCGGACGGCACGGCCTGGGCCGAGGGCGCGGGCGTCCTGCTGCTGCGCCGCCTGGCCGACGCCCGCCGCGACGGGCAGCCGGTGCTCGCCGTGCTGCGCGGGAGCGCGGTGAACCAGGACGGTGCCAGCAACGGCCTCACCGCGCCGAACGGCCTCGCCCAGCAGCGGGTCATCCGAGAGGCGCTGGCCAACGCCCGCCTGACGCCCGCCGACGTCGACGCCGTCGAGGCGCACGGCACCGGCACCACGCTCGGTGACCCGATCGAGGCGGACGCCATCCTCGCCACCTACGGCGCCGACCGCGCCGAGCCGCTGCTCCTGGGGTCGCTGAAATCGAACATCGGGCACGCCCAGGCCGCCGCCGGCGTGGGCGGCGTCATCAAGATGGTCCTCGCCCTGCGGCACGGTCTGCTGCCTCGCACGTTGCACGCGGACCGCCCGTCGCCGCACGTGGACTGGTCCGCCGGTGCCGTCCGTCTGCTGACCGAGGCGACGCCGTGGCCGGGCGGCGACCGTCTCCGGCGGGCCGGCGTCTCGTCGTTCGGGTGAGCGGCACCAACGCGCACGTGGTGGTGGAGGAGGCACCGGCCGGGCCGCAGTACCCCGAGCCCGACAGTGAACTGCCGGCACCCTGGCTGCTGTCCGGCCACTCCGAGGTGGCGTTGCGCGCCCAGGCGGCCCGGCTGCGGTCGTTCCTCGACGACGCGGGCGAGGTGGCACCGCTGGCGATCGCGGCGACGCTGGCGACCGGCCGTGCCGCGCTCGACCATCGCGCCGCGGTCGTCTCCCGCGACCCGGCCGTCCTGCGGCGGGGCCTCGACGCCCTCGCCGACGGCGGCACGGCACCCGGCGTCATCCGGCCGGACCGCGCCGGCGGCGACCTCGCCTTCCTGTTCACCGGCCAGGGCGCGCAGCGGGCCGGCATGGGCCAGGGTTGGCGGCCACCTTCGGAGTCTTCGCGCGGGTCTGGGACGAGGCGCTGTCCCTGTTGGACGCCGACGCCGTACGCACTGCCGACGACGAGACCCTGGCTCGCACCGGGCTCACGCAGGCGGCCCTGTTCGCGTTCGAGGTCGCCATGTGCCGCCTCTGGGAGTCGTGGGGTGACGCCCGCCTACCTCCTCGGCCACTCGATCGGTGAGCTGGCCGCCGCGCACGTGGCGGGCGTGCTGTCGCTGCCCGACGCGTGCCGCCTCGTGTCGGCCCGGGCCGGCTGATGCAGGCGTTGCCGACCGGCGGTGCGATGGTGGCGATCGAGGCGTCCGAGGCCGAGGTGGCGGGCCTGCCGGTGGCCGCGGTCAACGGCCCCAACTCGGTGGTGATCTCCGGGCCGGTGGACCTGGTCGACGATGCCGCCGACCGGTGGCGCGCCGGGGCCGCCGGGTCCGCCGGCTGAACGTCTCGCACGCGTTCCACTCCGCCGCCATGGAGCCGATGCTCGCCGAGTTCGGCGAGGTGGCGGCCGGGATCACCTACGAACGCCCGCGGATCGCCGTGGTGTCCAACCTGACCGGCGACCTGATCCGGGAGTTCAGCGCCGAGTACTGGGTCCGGCACGTCCGCGAGACCGTCCGTTTCGGCGACGGGCTCGACCTGCTGACCGCGCGCGGCGTGTCCATCTTCGTGGAGGTCGGCCCGGACGGCGTGCTGTCCGGCAGGGCCGCGACGGCCGGTACGTGCCGTCGTCGCGCGGAGGACGCGACGAGGTGGAGACCGTGCTGGCGGCGCTGGCCGGCGCACGTCGCCGGCGCCGACGTGGACTGGAGCAGGGCACTGCCCGCCGGCCCGCCGGTGGCGTTGCCGACCTACCCTTCCAACGCGAGCGCTACTGGCTGTCCGCCACTCCCGCGACCCGTACCGGTCACCCGCTGGTCACCGCCATCGCCGACCTCGCCGACGACGGCGGCCTGCTGCTCACCGGCCACCTGTCGGCGCGGGACCAACCCTGGCTCGGCGACCACGTCGTCCAGGGCGCGGTCATCGTGCCCGGCGCCGCCCTGACCGAGCTGGCACTGCACGCCGCCGACCGCGCCGGGGCCGAGGGCCTCGCCGAGCTGACCCACGACGCGCCGCTGAGGGTGCCGGCCGACGCCCGGGTCGCCCTGCAACTGCGGGCCGGGCCCGCCGATCCGGACGGCGGCGCGCGTTCAGCATCCACGCCCGCCCGCCCGGCGAAACCTGGACGCGGTACGCCTCCGGCCGCCTCGCCGGGACTGCCGAAGCGCCTGCCGCGCCGGACCCGGTGTGGCCTCCCGAGGGCGCCGAGCCGATCGACGTGAGCGACTACTACCCGCGGTTCGCCGCGGCCGGCTTCGCGCTGGGCGGGCCTTCCACGGGCTGCGCGCCGCCTGGCGGCACGGCGGGGACACGTACGCCGAGGTCGCCCTTCCGCAGCCGCACCACCACGATGCCACCCGTTTCGGTATCCATCCCGCCCTGCTCGACGCCGCCCTGCACGCCGGTGGGCTCACCGCTCTGGCGCAGGGAACCGACGCCGTACGCGGCCGGGTGCCGTTCACCTGGAGCGGCGTGCGCCTGTACGCGACAGGGGCGACCGCCCTGCGCGTACGCCTCACCCGGACCCGTCCGGCGACGGCACGGCTGTCTCGATGACCGACACGTCCGGCCTGCCCGTCGCGGTGATCGACCGGCTGGTCACCCGGGCACTCCGGGCGACCGGGCCCTCCGAGCGCGGGGCGCGCTGTACCGCCTGGAATGGTGCCGCTGCCCCCACCAGCTCCGGCGATCGACCGCCCGTGCGGGTGCACCGGGTCGACGACGTACGCGAGGCGTTGGAGATCGCACAGCGTGAGCCCGCCGCCCGCCTGGCCTTCGTGACCCGCGACGCGCTGGCGGTCCGGGCCGGCGACACTGTCGGCGGGCTCGACGCGTCGCCGGTCTGGGCTGCTGCGTGCCGCGCAGGCCGAGCAGCCGGGCCGCTTCGTGATCGCCGACATCGATGCCGGGACCGACCCCGGTCCACTCGACCAGCTGCTCTCGACGACCGGCGAGGATCAGCTCGCGATCCGGGACGGTGTCGTCCTCGTACCCCGCCTGACCCTCGTGCCCGACGCCGCGTCTGGTTCGTCGCCGTGGGATCCGGACGGCACCGTCCTGGTCACCGGTGGTCTCGGCGCGCTCGGTAGGCACGTCGCCCGGCATCTCGTCACCCGGCACGGGTGCGTCGCCTGCTGCTGGTCGGTCGCTCCGGCGACGGCAGCGGGATCAACGCCGAGCTGACCGCGCTCGGCGCCGAGGTGACAGTGGCCGGGTGCGACGTGGGGACCGGGCCGCGCTCGCCGCGCTGATCCGTGGCATCGCGCCGGACCGCCTGCTGCGCGGCGTCGTGCACGCCGCCGGTGTGGTGGAGGACGCGGTGCTGACCAACGTCACGCCCGACCAGCTGGACCGGGTCCTGCGGGCCAAGGTGGACGGCGCCCGGTACCTGCACGAGCTGACCCGCGACCTGCCCCTCACCGCCTTCGTGCTGTTCTCCTCCGCCGCCGCGGTGCTGGCGCCGCCGGTCAGTCGACCTACGCCGCGGGCAACGCCTACCTAGACGCCCTCGCCGAGCACCGTCGCGCTGCCGGGTTGCCCGGTCACTCCTCGCCTGGGGCGCATGGGAGGCGCCGGACGGCATGGCCGGCCGTCTCGACGACGCGGCCCGGCCCGCCTCGCGCGCTCCGGTGTGCTGCCGCTCGACCTGGACACCGCCCTCGCCCTGTTCGACGCGGCCACCGCCACGGACGCTCCGGCCTGCTCGATGCCGGCCCGCCTGAACCTGGGCGCCTGGCGCTCCCGTGCCGACACCCTGCCGGCCGTGCTGCGCGGTCTGGTCCGCCCGGCACGCCGGACCGCTGCCGCCGCCGGCACGGAGCCGGCGGCGCCGCGCTGCGTCGACGCCTGACCGGGCTGCCGGCCGCCGCGCGCCTCGAGGTCCTGCTTGATCTGGTACGCGCGAACGCGGCCACCGTGCTCGGCCATCCCGACGCGACCGGCATCGACCCGCACAAGGGTTTCCTCGACGTCGGCTTCGACTCGCTGACCGCCGTGGAACTGCGTAACCAGCTCATCGAGAGCACCGGTCTGCCGCTGCCGGCCACGGTGCTGTTCGACCATCCGGCGCCTCACGCGCTCGCCCGGCACCTGGACACCGAACTGGCGCAGCCGGCGGCACCGACGTACTCGCCGAACTGGATCGACTGGCAGCGGTCGTCGCGTCGGCAGCCGACGACGCCGCCACGCAACGGCGGGTCACCGCGCGGCTGGAGGCGCTGCTGACGAAGGTACGGCCCACCGGGCCGAAGACGGACTCACCCGAACCAGCACCGGCCGACGACGACGAGTTGTTCGCCCTCATCGACCACGAGCTCGGACTGTCGTGAAGCAGGGAGCCACCGGAATGTCCAACGAGAACAAGCTTCGCGAGTACCTGCGGCTGGTCACCGACGACCTGCGCCGGACCCGGCAACGGGTCCGCGAACTGGAGGAACCGGAGCCCATCGCGATCGTCGCGATGAGCTGCCGGCTGCCCGGCGGTGTGGACACCCGGAGGATCTGTGGCGCCTGGTCTCCGACGGTCGGGACGCGGTCAGTGACTTCCCGACCGACCGGGGCTGGGACCTGGAGGCGATCCACCACCCGGATCCGGAGCGGACCGGCACGTCGTACACGCGGCACGGTGGTTTCCTCGACCGCGTCGACCTGTTCGACGCCGAATTCTTCGGAATCAGCCCGCGCGAGGCACAGGCGATGGACCCGCAGCAGCGACTGCTGCTGGAGACGTCCTGGGAGGCGATCGAGCGGGCCGGCATCGACCCGACCGAGCTGCGAGGCAGCTCCGTGGGCGTGTACGCGGGCGTCGCCTACAGCGACTACACCTCGGTGGCCCGTCCGGACCCGGAGCTGGAGGGCTATCTGGGCAGCGGCAGTGCCGGGAGTGTGGCTACCGGGCGGGTCGCGTACGTGCTGGGTCTGGAGGGCCGGCTGTCACTGTGGACACGGCGTGTTCGTCGTCGTTGGTGGCGATCCATCTGGCCGGTCGGGCGTTGCGGCAGGGCGAGTGTGACCTGGCGTTGGCCGGCGGCGTCACGGTGATGGCGACACCCGGCATGTTCGTCGAGTTCAGCCGGCAGCGGGCCTCGCCGTCGACGGGCGGTGCAAGCCGTTCGCGGAGGCCGCGGACGGCACCGGCTGGTCCGAGGGCGCCGGCATGCTGCTGCTGGAACGGCTCTCCGACGCGCAGCGCCACGGTCATCCGGTCCTCGCCGTGGTGCGGGGCTCGGCGGTGAACCAGGACGGCGCCAGCAGTGGCCTGACCGCGCCGAACGGGCCAGCGCAGCAGCGCGTGATCGAACGGCGTTGGCCGACGCGCGCCTCGCACCGACGGACGTGGACGTGGTGGAGGCGCACGGCACGGGGACCCGGTTGGGGATCCGATTGAGGCGCAGGCGTTGATCGCGGCGTATGGGCGGGGTCGGGATCGGCCGTTGTGGTTGGGGTCGGTGAAGTCGAACCTCGGGCACACGCAGGCGGCGGCTGGTGTGGCTGGTCTGATCAAGATGGTGTTGGCGATGGCCAACGGTGTCCTGCCCCGGACGTTGCATGTGGATCGTCCGTCGTCGGCGGTGGACTGGTCGTCGGACGCGGTCGCGCTGCTGACCGACGAGGTGCCGTGGGCGGTGGCACGCGGCGGGCGGGTGTATCGCGTTCGGAATGAGCGGGACGAACGCGCACGTGATCGTGGAAGCCGCCCCGGAGGTGGCCGTGCCCGCCGATGCGGCTTCGGGTCCGGGCGTGCCGTGGGTGGTGTCGGCGGCGTCGCGGGAGGCGTTGGGCGAGCAGGTCGCGGCGTTGTCGGTGTGTCGGCTCTGCGGTCGGCGGATGTGGGTTTCACGTTGGCGGTGGGTCGGGCGGCGTTGCCGTGGCGGTGGGTGGTGGGGAGGACCTGCCGGTTCACGCCGGTGACGGTCGGGTGGTGTTCGTGTTCCCGGGCCAGGGATCGCAGTGGACCGGCATGGGCCTGGAGTTGTGGGACACCTCGCCGGTGTTTGCCGCCGAGATGCAGGCGTGTGAGGAAGCTTTACTCCCGCACACCGGCTGGTCGTTACGGGAGGCGCTGTCCGGCCCCTTAGATCAGGTTGACGTGGTGCAGCCGGCGCTGTTCGCGGTGATGGTGTCCCTGGCCGCTCTGTGGCGCTCGTATGGCGTGGAGCCGTCGGCGGTGGTGGGCCATTCGCAGGGTGAGATCGCCGCCGCGTACGTGGCGGGTGCCCTGTCATTGAGGACGCCGCGCGGGTGGTGGCGTTGCGCAGTCGCTGTCTGGCGCCTCGCCGGGCGCGGCGGAATGGTGTCGGTGCCGTACGCCGACGTCGACCCCGGCGATCTGTCGACAGCGGCAATCAATGGCCCGGACTCGACCGTGCTGTCCGGTGACGTCGGCGCGGTGGAACGGTTCCTGGCAGCCGAGCCACGCGCGCGGCGGATCGCTGTGGACTACGCGTCGCACTCACCCCAGGTGGAGGCGGTCCGCGACGACATCCTGGCCGCGTTGAAGGACATCGAGCCGCGCTCGTCGCGGGTGCCGTTCCACCCACGGTGACCGGTGGGGTGCTGGACACGGTGGAGCTCGACGCCGCGTACTGGTATCGGAACCTGCGGGAGACGGTGCGCTATGCCGACGCGGTGGCCGGTTTCGACACGGTGGTGGAGGTGAGCCCGCATCCGATCCTGGCCCGTGAACTTGGGTCGTTGCGGCGTGACGATGGTGGGTTGCCGCGTCTCCTGGACTCGGTGGCCCGTGCGTGGGCCCGGGCGCACAGGTCGACTGGGAGGCGGTGTTCGCGGGTCGGGGCGCGCGTCGGGTGACGCTGCCGACGTACCGGTTCCAGCGCCGCCGCTACTGGCTGACCGGCACCGGCTGGCTCGGTGAACCCGTCGAGGGCCACAGGGCCTCTTGTTCGAGGGTCGTGTCGCGGGGACTGGCTGGCCGATCACGCCGTGGGTGGGACGGCGTTGGTGCCCGGTACGGGGTTGGTGGAGATGGTGTTGCGCGCCGGTGGTCTGGTCGAGGAGTTGACTCTGCACGCCCCGCTGCACCCGCCGGCGCAGGTGCAGATGATCGTCGGACGGCCGGACGACGGTGGCCGGCGTGACGTCTCGGTGCACTCGCGTACCGGAAGCGACTGGACGCTGCACGCCTCTGGGACCCTGCTGCCGGACACCGCGCCGGCACCGGCGGTCGACGACACCCCTGGCCACCCGCCGACGCCGAACCGGTGTCCTCGACGGCGTCTACGAGGGCGGCAGCCGCCGGCTTCCACTACGGGCCGGCCTTCCGGGGTCTGCGGGCGGTGTGGCGGCACGGCGACGACATCCTCGCCGAGGTGACCCTCCCCGACGGGCTCGACGGTCACCGCTTCGGGATACATCCCGCGCTGTTCGACGCCGTCCTGCACGCCATCGCACTGGTCCCGGATCGCGGTACCGCCGGTCCCGGCCGGTTGCCGTTCAGCTGGAGCGGCGTACGGCTGCACGCCACCGGAGCGGACACCCTGCGGGTACGGGCCACCGTGCGCGCCGACGACTCCGTGTCCCTGCTCGCCACCGACATCGCCGGCGCGCCGGTCGTCTCGGTCGACGCCCTGGTCACCCGGGAGTTCCGGCCCGCAGCCGGCAGCAACCACCTGTTCCGGGTGTCCTGGCCGGAGATCACCGCCCGGCCGGGACCGGACCCGCACTCACGTTCCTGTCCATCGCCGACGGTGACCCCGTACCCCGATGCCGGAGCGGGCCGACGCCGCGACCCGGCAGGCGCTGGACGGCATCCAGCGCTGGCTCGCCGACGACCCGGCAGGTGACGGCCGCCTGGTCGTCGTCACGCGCGGGCCGCTGGTCCGGGCCCGCTTCCCGACCTGGCCGCCGCGCCGGTGGGGCTGGTCCGGTCGGCGCAGCGGGAGCATCCCGACCGGATCGTCCTACTCGACCTCCCCGCCGACGCGCCACTGCCAACGGTCATCCCGCCGGACGAGCCGAGCTGGCGCTGCGCGCCGACACCTGGCACGCGCCGCGCCTGGTCCGGCAGCGCGGCGCCGGCGCGCCTGCGCCGATCGGGGCCGGCACCGTGCTGATCACCGGCGGCACCGGCACCCTGGGCCGCCGACTGGCCCGGCACCTGGTGATCGAGTACGGCGTCCGTCACCTGCTGCTGGTCTCGCGCACCGGTGGGGCGGCACCGGACGACCTGACCGCGCTCGGCGCCGAGGTCACGGTCGCGGCCTGCGACGTGGCCGACCGCGCGGCAGTGGAGGCGCTGCTCGCCGCCATCCCGGCCGACCGTCCGCTCAGCGCCGTGGTGCACGCCGCCGGAGCGGTCGACGACGGGCTGATCGAGACGATGACCCCGGACCGCCTCCACCGGGTCGCCCGGTCGAAGATCGACGCGGCCTGGCACCTGCACGAGCTGACCCGCGATCTCGACCTCACCGCGTTCGTGCTGTTCTCCTCCACCGCCGGTGTCCTGGGCAGCCCGGGCAGGCGAACTACGCCGCGGCGAACGCGTTCCTCGACGCCCTCGCCAGCCACCGTCGCGCTGCCGGCCTGCCGGCCACCTCGTTGGCCTGGGGACTCTGGGCGGAGCCGAGCGGGCTCACCGGTCACCTCACCGACACCGACCTGGCTCGGCTGCGCCGATCCGGTCTGGAGCCGCTGACCACTGCCGAAGGGCTGGCACTGTTCGACGCGGCGACCGGCACCGACGACGCGGCGCTGGTGCCCGTACGCCTGACGCCCGACGCCTTCCGCGACGACCCGCCCGCCCTGCTGCGCGCCTCGCACCCGCCCGCCCCGGCGGACCGCAGCCGTCGTCCCCGCCACCGACTCCGGCCTCGCCGACCGACTGGGCCGACTGCCGGACGAGGACGCCGCGCGTCTCCTGCTGGACCTGGTCCGTCGGCACGTCGCCGCCGTCCTGCGGCGGGACACACCCGTCGACGCCGACCGGGCGTTCAAGGAACTGGGCTTCGACTCGCTGACCGCCGTGGAGCTGCGCAACCGGCTGGCCGCCGCGACAGGTGTACGCCTGCCGGTCACCGCTGTCTCGACCACCCGAGCCCGGCCGCGCTCGCCAACCACCTCCGGTCCCGTCTGACCGGTACGCCGGAACCCATCCGCCCCGTCGTGACGCGCCCGTCCACGGCCGAGCCGATCGCGATCGTCGCCATGGCCTGCCGTTACCCGGGTGGCATCGCCTCGCCGGAGGACCTGTGGCGGTTGATGGCCGAGGGTGGGAGGTGCTCGGCCCGTTCCCGGCCGACCGCGGCTGGGACCAGGCCGCCGTGGACCGCAGTCAGGTACGGCAGGGCGGGTTCCTGGAGGGTGCCGCCGATTTCGACGCGGGGTTCTTCGGGATCAGTCCGCGGGAGGCGACGGCGATGGATCCGCAGCAGCGGTTGCTGCTGGAGACGTCGTGGGAGGCGATCGAGCGGGCCGGGATCGATCCGCGGATCGCTGCGCGGCACCCGTACCGGGGTCTTCGCCGGGATCATGCACCACGACTACGCCGCCCGCCTGCACGAGATCCCCGAGGAGTTCGAGGGCTATCTGGGCAGCGGCAGTGCCGGGAGTGTGGCTACCGGGCGGATCGCGTACGTGCTGGGTCTGGAGGCCGGCGGTCACCGTGGACACGGCGTGTTCGTCGTCGTTGGTGGCGATTCATCTGGCCAGTCGGGCGTTGCGGCAGGGCGAGTGTGACCTGGCGTTGGCCGGCGGCGTCACGGTGATGTCCATGCCCAGCCTCTTCGTGGAGTTCAGTCGGCAGCGGGGTCTGGCGGCGGATGGTCGGTGCAAGTCGTTCGCGGAGGCGGCCGACGGCACCGGTTGGTCGGAGGGTGTGGGCTGGTTGGTGGTGGAGCGGCTGTCCGACGCGCAAAGGCTTGTCATCAGGTCCTCGCGGTGCTGCGGGGTTCGGCGGTGAATCAGGACGGGGCGTCGAACGGGTTGACGGCGCCGAGTGGTCCGGCGCAGGAGCGGGTGATCGCTGACGCGTTGGCGGATGCGGGTCTGCGGCCTGCGGATGTGGACGTGGTGGAGGCGCACGGTACGGGGACGCGGTTGGGGATCCGATCGAGGCGCAGGCGTTGATCGCGGCGTATGGGCGGGGTCGGGGTCGGCCGTTGTGGTTGGGGTCGGTGAAGTCGAATCTGGGTCATACGCAGGCGGCGGCTGGTGTGGCTGGTGTGATCAAGATGGTGTTGGCGATGGGTCGTGGGGTGTTGCCGCGGACGTTGCATGTGGATCGTCCGTCGTTGGCGGTGGACTGGTCGTCGGATGCGGTGCGGTTGTTGGTTGATGAGGTGCCGTGGGAGGGGTCGCGGCGGGCGGGTGTGTCGGCGTTCGGGATGAGCGGAACGAACGCGCACGTGATCGTGGAAGCGGCTCCGGCCGACGCGGCTCCGGTGTCGATGCGGTCCCGTCGTCACCGGCAGGGCTGGTGGCGGCGACCTCGGCGTGGATGTGGGCGTTCCGTGGGTGATGTCGGCGGCGTCGCGGGAGGCGTTGGGCGAGCAGGTCGCGGCGTTGCGGTCGTTGCCGCCTGCCGGTCCGGGTGTGTCGGCGTTGCGGTCGGTGGATGTGGGTTTCACGTTGGCGGTGGGTCGGGCGGCCCTGCCGTGGCGGTGGGTGGTGGGGAGGACCTGCCGGTGCGTGCCTGTGATGGTCGGGTGGTGTTCGTGTTCCCGGGTCAGGGCTCGCAGTGGACCGGGATGGGTCTGAGTTGTGGAACACCTCGCCGGTGTTTGCCGCCGAGATGCGGGCGTGTGAGGAGGCGTTGCTCCCGCATACGGGTTGGTCGCTGCGGGAGGCGCTGGCGGGTCCGCTGGATCAGGTTGACGTGGTGCAGCCCGCACTGTTCGCGGTGATGGTGTCGCTGGCGGCTCTGTGGCGCTCGTATGGAGTGACGCCGTCGGCGGTGGTGGGCCATTCGCAGGGTGAGATCGCTGCCGCGTACGTGGCGGGCGCGTTGTCGTTGGACGACGCGGCGCGGGTTGTCGCGTTGCGCAGTAGGGCGTTGCGGGCTATCGCCGGGCGCGGCGGGATGGTGTCGGTGCCGTTCGCCGACGTCGATTCGGGGACCTGTCGGTGGCGGCGATCAACGGCCCGGACTCGACGGTGTTGTCCGGTGACGTCGACGCGGTGGAGCGGTTCCTGGCCGCCGAGCCGCGTGCCCGGCGGATCGCTGTGGACTACGCGTCGCACTCACCGCACGTGGATGCGGTCCGCGACGAGATCCTGACCGCGCTGGAGGACATCGAACCCGCTCGGCGGAGGTGCCGTTCTACTCCACCGTCACCGGCGGGTTGATCGACACCGCCGACCTGGATGCCGGGTACTGGTTCCGCAACGTGCGGGAGACGGTGCGCTACGGGCAGGTCGTCGACACGCTGGAGATCGCCACCCTGGTCGAGATCAGCCCGCATCCGATCCTGGCCCGGGAACTCGGGTCGCTGCGGCGTGACGATGGTGGGTTGCCGCGTCTCCTGGACTCGGTGGCCAGGGCCTGGGCCCGGGCGCGCACGTCGACTGGGAGGCGGTGTTCGCGGGTCGGGCGCGCGCCGGGTGACGCTGCCGACGTACCGGTTCCAACGCCGCCGCTACTGGCTGGACGCGCCAACCCGCGCCACCTCGGACGCCGCCTTCTGGGCCGCCGTGGAGGCGGGCGACATCGATGCCCTGGGGTCCGGGGACGCCACTGAGCGGGACGCCTGGCGGCGACTGCTGCCCTCCCTGCCACCTGGCGTGCGCGCTCCGCCGACGCCGGCTGGCGCTACCAGGAGCGCTGGGAGCAGCTGACCGCCCCACCGACGGTGCTGACCGGCACCTGGCTGGTGGCCGGCGACGACGGCCACGGGCTCGCCGACGCCTGCGTGGCCGCGATCCGGGCGGCCGGCGCCGACGCCGTACGCGAAGCTCCGGCCGGCACCCGACTGGACGGCATCCTCTCCCTGCACGACGACGTCCAGAACACGATCGCGCTGCTCGGCGAGGTTCCGCTGTGGTGTGTCACAGGCGGGGCCGTGTCGATCGGACCGGACGACCCGCTCACCCACCCGGACCGAGCGCGGCTCTGGGGACTTGGCCGGGTGGCTGCCCTCGAAGGGCGGTGGGGTGGCCTCGTCGACATCACCGACGGTGTCGACCCGGCGGCCCTCGTCGCCGTGCTGGGCGGACCCGAGGACCAGGTGGCGGTACGCTGCACCGGCACGTACGGCCGCCGCCTGGGCGCTGCCCACCGCCCGCCGCCCGACGTGGCTGGACCCCGCGCGGCACGGTGCTGGTGACCGGCGGCACCGGCGCGCTCGGCGCCCACGTGGCCCGATGGCTGGCCCGGGCCGGTGCGCCCCACCTGATCCTGCTGAGTCGGCGTGGCCCCGGCGCGCCGGCGCGGCGGCCCTGACCGACGAACTCACCGCGCTCGGCAGCCGGGTCACCGTGCGCGCCGCCGACACCGGCGACCGGGCGGCACTGGCCCGGGTGCTCGACGACGTGCCCCCGGACGTCCGCTGACCGCCGTCTTCCACACCGCCGGTGTGCTCGACGACGGCTTCATCGCCGACCTGACGCCGCAGCGGTTCGACGCCGTGGACGCGCCGAAGGCTGCGGGAGCACGCCACCTGCACGAGCTGACCGCCGGGCATGACCTGGACGCGTTCGTGCTGTTCTCCTCGTTCGCCGGCCTGGTCGGCAACGCCGGCCAGGCGAACTACGCGGCCGCCAACGCCTACCTGGACGCCCTGGCCCGGCACCGACGCGCCGAGGGCCGCACCGCGATCTCGGTGGCCTGGGGCGCCTGGGCCGACGGCGGGCTCGCGGACGGGAGGTCGGCGAGCGGCTGCGCCGACGCGGGTCGAGCCGATGTCGCCGGAACGTGCGCTGTCGGCACTGCGCGCCGCCATCGAGGCCGACGAGACCTGTGTCGCGGTGGCCGACATCGACTGGACCCGCTTCGGCGCGGCCTTCACCGAGGTCCGCCCCAGCCCGCTGCTCCGCGACCTCGTGACGCCCGGTGTCGAGGCGCAGGCCGACTCGGGCTCGCGGACCACCTCGCCGACCAGCTCGCGGCGTGTGCCCCGACCGAACGCGCCGACCTGGTCCTCGACGTCGTCCGCGCGCAGACCGCGACGGTGTTGCGCCACGACTCGGCGCAGACCGTCAGCCCGCACGTCGTCTTCCGGGAACTGGGCTTCGACTCCCTGACCCTGCTGGAGCTCCGCAACCGGCTCGCCGCGGTCACCGGAGTGCGGCTGCCGGCGACCGCCCTGTACGACCACCCGACCCCGGCGGCGCTCGCCGGGCACCTGCACGACCTGCTCGCCCCGGCCGACGCCGAGACCGCAGACACCGACGAGTTCGACTCGATGAACGCCGCGGCCCTGGTCCGCCTGGCACTGGAAGGCGGGGATCGGTGAGCGACGACGCCGAACTGGTGAAGGCACTTCGTGCCGCTCTGCGGGACAACAAGCGCCTCAGGGACGACAACCGGCGCATGGCCGAGGCGGCGACCGAGCCCATCGCGATCGTCGCGGTGGGATGCCGGTTCCCCGGCGGTGTCACGGGTCCCGACGAGTTCTGGGACCTGCTGGCCCGGGCGGGGACGCCATCGGGCCGGTGCCGGCCGATCGCGGCTGGGTGTCCCGGCCGCCGGCCGCGGCGCCCAGGGCGGGTTCCTCCACGACGCCGCCGACTTCGACCCCGGCTTCTTCGGCATCAGCCCCGGGAGGCCCAGTCGATGGACCCGCAGCAGCGACTGCTGCTCGAGGTGGCCTGGGAGACGCTGGAGAGCGGCGGCCTCGACCCGGCCGGGCTGCGCGGCAGCCGTACCGGGTGTTCGTCGGCACGAACGGCCAGGACTACGGCGCGCTGGCCCAGGCCGACGCCGGTGCCGAGGGCTATCTGATCACCGGCAACGCGGCAAGTGTCGTGTCCGGGCGGGTGTCGTACACGTTCGGTTTCGAAGGCCCCGCTGTCACTGTGGACACGGCCTGCTCGGCGTCGCTTGTCGCGCTGCATCTCGCCGCGCAGTCACTGCGGCAGGGGAGTGTGACCTGGCGCTGGCCGGTGGTGCCACGGTGATGGCCACACCGACAGCGTTCACCGAGTTCAGCCGGCAGGGTGGCCTGGCATCGGACAGCCGTTGCAAGGCGTTCGCCGCCGACGCCGACGGGACCTCCTGGGGCGAGGGCGTCGGGCTGGTGCTGCTGGAGCGGCTCTCCGAGGCCCGCCGCCTCGGCCACCCGGTGCTGGCCCTGCTGCGCGGCAGCGCTGTCAACTCCGACGGCGCCAGCAACGGCCTGACCGCGCCGAACGGCCTCGCCCAGCAACGGGTGATCCGCGACGCTGGCCGCCGCCCGGCTCGAACCGCAGGACGTGGACGCGGTCGAGGCGCACGGCACCGGCACCGCCCTCGGCGATCCGATCGAGGCGGACGCGCTGATCGGCGTGTTCGGCGCGGACCGGGACCGCCCGCTGTGGCTCGGCTCGCTGAAGTCGAACATCGGCCATACCCAGGCCGCAGCAGGTGTCGGGGCGTCGTCAAGATGGTGCTCGCCCTGCGGCACGGCCTGCTGCCGCGCACACTGCACGTCGCGCGACCGACCCCGCACGTGGACTGGTCGGCCGGCTCGGTCCGACTGCTCACCGAGGCGGAGCCGTGGCCACGGTCCGAGCGTCCGAGGCGGGCGGGGTGTCGTCGTTCGGCGTCAGCGGCACCAACGCTCACGTGATCATCGAGGAGGCCGCCGAGCGGGAGCCGCAGGAGGCGCCCGTGGTCGGCACGGTCCTGCCGTGGCTGCTCTCCGGGCACACCGACGAGGCCCTGCGCGCGCAGGCCGTACGGCTGCTGGAGCGGGTCGACGACCGGCCGGAGCTGTCGCCGCTCGACGTCGCGTACACCCTCGCCTGTGCCCGTGCCGCGCTGCCGCAGCGCGCCGCCGTGCTCGGCCGGGGACGCGACGAGCTGCGCGAGCGGCTCGCGGCGCTGGCCGGCGACCTACCGTCGCCCGGTGTGCTGCGCGGCGTCGCCGGCCGCCCCGGACGGCGTTCCTGTTCACCGGTCAGGGCGGCCAGCGGGCCGGCATGGGTCGCGAGCTGGCGGCCACGTTCCCGGTCTTCGCCCAGGTCTGGAACGAGGCGCTGGCGTTGCTGGACGGCGAGGAGGTCCGCACCGCCGACGACGCGTCGCTGGCCCGCACCTCGTTGGCACAGAAGGCGTTGTTCGCGTTCGAGGTTGCCATGTGCCGGCTGTGGGCGTCCTGGGGCGTGCGACCGGAGTACGTGCTGGGCCACTCGATCGGTGAGCTGGCCGCCGCGCACGTCGCCGGGTGATGTCGTTGCCGGACGCCTGTCGGCTGGTGTCCGCGCGCGCCCGGTTGATGGAGGCACTGCCCGCCGGCGGCGCGATGGTCGCCGTGGAGGCATCCGAGGCCGAGGTCGCCGGCCTGCCGGTCGCGGCGGTGAACGGCCCGACGTCGGTCGTGATCTCGGGACCGGTGGAGCTGGTCGAGGACGTGGCGGCGCGGTGGCGGGCCCGTGGCCGCCGGGTACAGCGGCTGAACGTCTCACACGCGTTCCACTCGGCGCAGATGGAGCCGATGTTGGCCGAGTTCGGCGAGGTGGCCGCCGGAATCCGGTACGAGCGCCCCACGCTCGCGGTGATCTCCAACGTGACCGGTGAACCGGTCCGCGACTTCAGCGCCGACTACTGGGTACGGCACGTTCGGGCGACGGTGCGGTTCGGCGCGGGCCTGGACCTGCTGACCAGCCGCGGTGTCTCGGTCTTCGTCGAGGTCGGCCCGGACGGGTGCTGTCCGGCCAGGGCGCGACGCGCTGTTCGTGCCCTCGTCGCGGCGCGACCGGGACGAGCCGACACGGCGCTGTCCGCGCTCGCCCGCGTCCATCTTGCGGGTGTACGCGTGAACTGGCCCACGGTGCTAGCCGGCGGCCGGGCGGTGCCGCTGCCGACGTACGCGTTCCAGCGTGAGCGGCACTGGCTCCGGTCGGGCCCGGCGGCCACGCCCCGGACGCCGGCTGGCACTACCGCGTCACCTGGCAGGCCGTGCCCGAGCCCGAGCCTGCGTCACTCGACGGCATCTGGCTCGTCGCCGCGCCCAGCGCGGAGGCCGCCGAGCCGGCGGTCCGGCGCTGACCGCCGCGGGCGCGGAGGTTCGTTCGGCCCACCGGGGCGTGTGCCCGGCGAGCGCCACACGCGGTGCTGTCCTGCTCGACGCGGCCGGCACGGCCGACCTGGCCAGCGACCTGGACGCGCCACTGTGGGTGGTGACCAGAGGAGCGGTGTCCGCCGCGCCGGGTGACGCACCGCCGAACCCGGTCGAGGCGCAACTCTGGGGGCTGGGACGGGTCATCGGCCTGGAGCATCCGGACCGGTGGGTGGCCTCGTCGACCTGTCCGGCGACGACTGGGACCGGCTGCCCGCCATCCTGGCCGCCGCCGGGCACGACGACCAGTACGCGGTGCGCCCCGGTGGGTGTTCGTGCCCCGCCTGGGCCGGGTCACCGGTGACCGCGTCGCCCGGCCCTGGACACCGCGCGGCACCGTGCTGGTGACCGGCGGCACCGGCGCCCTGGGCGCGGGTGGCCCGCTGGCTCGCCGAAAACGGGGCGGCACACCTGGTGCTGACCAGCCGGTCGGGCGGCGCCGCCCAGGGAGCCGACGCTCTGCGCGACGACCTCGCCGCACAGGGGCCGACGTGACCATCGTGGCCGGCGACGTCACCGACCGGGAGTTCTCGCCGGTCTGCTCCGGGACCACCCGCCGACCGCCGTCGTGCACACCGCCGGCACCAGCCGTCCGACCCGCTCGCCGACCCGGGTCTCGACGTGCTGGCGGACGCCCGGGCGCCAAGGTGGCCGGCGCCGACCTGCTCGACGAGCTGCTCGACGGCGTCGCGCTGGACGCGTTCGTGCTCTTCCGTCCGTCGCCGGCACCTGGGGCAGCGCCGGCCAGGCCGGTACGCCGCCGCCAACGCCCACCTGGACGCCCTCGCCGAGCGCCGTTGCGCCCGGGACCTCGCTGCGACGTCGATCGCCTGGGGGCCGTGGGCGGGTGGCGGCATGGCGGACGGGCGGAGCCGATCCTGCGCCGGGCCGGTCTGTCCCCGATGGCACCCCGACGGCGTTGGAGGCGATGCGCCGGTGCGTGGAGTCCGGCGCGGCCACCCGTGTCGTGGCCGACGTCGACTGGGACCGGTTCGCCGCGTCGTACACGCTGGCCCGACCTCGCCCGCTCATCGAGAACCTCAGGTCGGTCACGCCGCCCGCACCCGTACCCGTGGCACCGGCCGCGCGTCGCGCCCGCCCGCTGCTCGACCTCGTCCGTGAGCAGGTCGCGGCGGTGCTGGACCTGCCGTCGGCGGCGGCCGTCACCGCCGACCGGCCGTTCCGGGAGCTGGGCCTGGAATCGCTCACCGCCGTCGAGCTGCGCGACGCCCTGTCCACGGCGACCGGACTGTCGTTGCCCACCACCGTCGTCTCGACCACCCGACGGCGGCCGCCCTCGCTCGGCACCTCGGCGAGGAACTGGGCGAGGGCGGCGACCGGTCGGGCGCGGTGCCTGTCGTGTCGGCGGCGGACGACAACGACCCGATCGTCATCGTGGCCACCGGCTGCCGGTTCCCGGGCGGCGTCCGCTCGGGCGACGACCTCTGGCGGCTCGTCACCGACGGCGTCGACGCGATCGGTCCCTTCCCCACCGACCGTGGCTGGGACCTCGACGGCATCTACCACCCGGATCCGGACCACGGCGGCACCACGTACGCGAACGAGGGCGGGTTCCTCACCGACGCCGACCGGTTCGACGCCGCGCTGTTCGGCATCAACCCGCGTGAGGCGTTGGCCATGGACCCGCAGCAGCGACTGCTGCTGGAGACCTCGTGGGAGGTCTTCGAGCGGGCCGGCATCGACCCGACGGCCCTGCGCGGCCGCAGCGTCGGTGTCTTCGTGGGGGCGGCCGGGCAGGGTTACGGCAGCGGCCTGACCGAGGTACCCGAGGGCGTCGGCGGATACCTGCTCACCGGCAACGCCACCAGCATCATCTCCGGGCGGCTCGCCTACACGTACGGGTTGGAGGGCCCGGCGCTCACCATCGACACCGCCTGTTCGTCCTCGCTGGTGGCGCTGCACCTCGCCGCCCAGTCGCTGCGACACGGCGAGTGCGAGGCGGCCCTCGTGGGTGGCGTCATGGTGATGCCGACGCCGCTGCCGTTCATCGAGTTCAGCCGGCAGCGGGGCCTCGCACCGGATGGCCGCTGCAAACCGTTCGCCGCCGCGGCCGACGGCACCGGCTGGTCCGAGGGGCCGGCATGGTGCTGCTGGAGCGGCTCTCGGTGGCCCGACAGCTCGGCCACCCGGTCCTCGCCCGGTTGCGCGGCTCGGCGGTCAACTCCGACGGTGCCAGCAACGGCCTGACCGCGCCCAGCGGCCCGGCGCAGCAGCGGGTGATCCGGCAGGCGCTGATGAACGCAGGACTGTCGCCCGTCGACGTCGACGCGGTGGAGGCACACGGCACCGGCACCAGGCTCGGCGATCCGATCGAGGCGCAGGCGCTGCTGGCCACGTACGGGCACGACCGGCCCGTCGACCGGCCGCTGTGGTTGGGCTCGGTGAAGTCCAACATCGGGCACACCCAGGCGGCCTCCGGCATGGCCGGGCTCCTCAAGATGGTCGAGGCGATGCGGCGCGGTGTCCTGCCGCCCACCCTGCACGTGGACGAGCCCACCCCGCACGTCGACTGGTCGGCGGGCGCGGTACGACTGCTGACCGAGGCGGTCACCTGGCCGGACACCGGCCGCGCGCGCCGGGCCGCGATCTCGTCGTTCGGCGCCAGCGGCACCAACGCGCACGCCATCCTCGAAACCATCGCGGAGGAGGACCCGCGCCACCGACGCCGGCCGCTCCCGGCCGTCCACTGCCCTGGGTGTTGTCGGCCCGCACCCCGAGGCGCTGGACGCCTGGGCCAGCCGGGTCGGCGCACACGTGTCGGTGAGCGGGCGGGCCGGCGCGGACCTGGCGTACTCGCTGGCGACCACCCGTGCCCACCTGCCGCACCGGGCCGTCCTCGTAACGGCCGACCGGACCGGGTGCCGGCCGCCCTGGGCGCGCTGGCCGACGGCGGGGCCCCCGGGCTGGTACGCGGAACCGTGCTGCACAACGCCGACCGACCGGTGTTCGTCTTCCCCGGGCAGGGCGCACAGTGGCCCGGCATGGCGCTGGACCTGCTGGACACCGAGCCGGTGTTCGCCGCGCGGTTGCACGAGTGCGCCGAGGCGTTGTCCCCGTACCTGGACTGGTCGTTGTTCGCCGTCCTGCGCGGCGAGCCGGACGCGCCCCGATGACTCGGACCGACGTCGTCCAGCCGGTGCTGTTCGCCATCATGGTGTCCCTCGCCGAGTTGTGGCGTGGCCACGGCGTGCAGCCCGCGGCGGTGGTGGGGCACAGCCAGGGTGAGCTGGCCGCGGCCTGCGTGGCCGGTGCCATCCCGCTGACCGAGGCCGCCCGGATGGTGGCCCTGCGCAGCGCCGCGCTCGCCGAGTTGACCGGCACCGGGGCGATGGGCTCGGTGCTGATGTCCTACGCCGACGTGTCCGCCCGGCTGTCCGAGTGGGGCGGACGGGTCACCGTCGCCGCCGTCAACGGGCCGGAGTCGGTGGTGGTCTCCGGCGACGTGGACGCCGTCGAGGGACTGCTCGACCGGCTGGCCGGTGAGGGCGTACGGACCCGGCGCATCGAGGCCGGCGCCGCTGGTCACTCCGCGCACCTGGACCCACTGCGGCAGCGGTTCGGGACGGCGTTCGAGGGGTCGCGCCGGCGTCCAGCGCCGTGGACTTCTACTCCACTGTCACCGGCGACCGCCTCGACACGACCTGCCTCGACGCGGGCTACTGGTGGCGCAACGTGCGCCACACGGTCCGCTTCGAACCGGCTGCCCGCGCCCTGATGGCGGCGGGGCACACCGTCTTCATCGAGATGAGCCCACACCCGGTGCTGACGCTCGGTCTGAACGCGATCGCCGCGGCGGCCGGCCACCAGGCGGCCGTGCTCGGGACGCTGCGCCGGGACGAGGGCGGTACCGAGCGGTACCTGAGGTCGGTCGGTGAGGCGTACGCGCACGGCGTCGACGTCGACTGGGAGCGGGTCTTCGAGGGCACCGGCGCGCGTCGGGCCGCGCTGCCCACGTACCCTTCCAGGGCCGACGGTACTGGCTGGAGGCCGGACCGACCGGCACCGCCGACGTGGCCGCGGCCGGTCTGCGGGCGGCCGACCATCCGCTGCTGGGCGCGGTGGTCTCCGCAGCCGCCAGCGGCGGAAATCTGGTGCTCACCGGCCGGCTCGGGTACGGGACGTGCCGTGGCTCGCCGACCACGCGGTTCGCGGCACCGTACTCGTCCCCGGCACAGCCCTGCTCGAACTGGCCCTGCGCGCCGCCGACGAGGCCGGCTACGACCGGGTCGAGGAGCTGGTCCTGCAGACACCGTTGACGCCGGGCCGTGGCGCCGTCCAGGTGCAGGTCGTCGTCGGGTCCGCCGGCCCGTCGGGGACTGCCCGCTGTCGGTGCACTCCCGGCCGGCGGACGGTGACGAGGAATGGACCACGCACGCCACCGGGGTGCTGCGGTCCGGTGACCCACGCCGGCCTTCGACCTCGCCACCTGGCCGCCGCCCGACGCCCAGCCGGTGCCGATCGACGGCCTCTACGAGCGGCTGGCCGAGGGCGGCCACGCGTACGGGCCGGCGTTTCGTGGGCTCCGGGCGGTCTGGCGGCGGGCCGGGGAGATCTTCGCCGAGGTCCGCCTCCCGGACGCCCTGCGCGCCGAGGCCGACCGGTACGGCCTGCACCCCGCGCTGCTCGACGCCGCCCTGCACGCCGCGGTGGCGGTGGCCGACGAACCCAGACCGCCCCGGCTGCCGTTCGCCTGGACCGGCGTCCACCTGCACGCGGCCGGCGCGGCAGCGCTCCGGGTCCGGCTGGTTCCGACCGGGGCCGAGCAGTTCGCCGTGCAGGTCGCCGACGAGGGCGGCCACCCAGTCGCCTCGGTCGAGGCGCTGACCACGCGGGTGATCTCCGCCGAGCTGCTGGCCGCCACCGGGGCCGCTCGGCGAAGCTTCCTGCACCGGCTCGACTGGGTGGCGATGCCGGTGCCTCCGGCCGGTCCGGACCGGCCGTGGGCGGTCGCGGACGACGACCTCGGCCTCGGCGCCGCCCTGTTCGACGCGGGCGTGCACATCGCCGCGGACGGCGATCCGCGGCCCGCCGTCACCCTCGCCGCGGTCGGCGACGCCGGAGGTGGGGCCCCGGACGCGGCGGCGGTGCACGTGGCCGTGCAGCGGGTCCTCGGCATCGTCCGCACCTGGCTGGGCGCTGTGCACAGCGCCGACGCCCACCTGGTGATCGTCACCCGTGGTGCGGTGGCGGTCGATGACCGGGCGGCGAGCGATCTCGCCTACGCGCCGGTGTGGGGCCTGCTGCGCTCGGCGCAGACCGAGAATCCGGGACGTCTCACAGTGCTCGACGTGGACGACGACTCCTGGGCCGCGCTCCCCGGCACCCTGGTCGCCGCACTCGCCGCGGGCGAGCCGCAGGTGGCGCTGCGGAACGGTGCCGCGTACGTCCCGCGCGTGGTGCAGGATGCCGGCCACGGTCTGCTCGAACCTCCACCGGGCACCGACGCGTGGCGGCTCGACGTGGCCGCTGCGGGCGGCACCGGCGTCGAGGACCTGGCGCTCGTCCCCGCTCCGGAGGCGGCCGCCCCGCTCACCGAGGGCAGGTCCGGATCGCCGTGCACGCCGCCGGGGTCAACTTCCGCGACGTGCTCATCACCCTCGGCATGTACCCGCAGGAGTCGCTGCTCGGTGGGGAGGGTGCCGGCATCGTGCTGGAGGTGGGCCCCGGCGTGACGGGCCTGACCCCGGAGAGCGGGTGATGGGACTGTTCGCCGCGTGCGGCGCCTTCGGCCCGGTGGCCGTCACCGACCACCGGTTGGTGGTGCCCATCCCGGTCGGCTGGTCCTTCACCGAGGCGGCCACCGTGCCCGTCACGTTCCTGACCGCCTACCGGGGCCTGGTCGAGCTGGGTGGCCTGCGGGCCGGCGAGTCGGTGCTGATCCATGCCGCCACCGGCGGGTGGGCATGGCCGCCCTGCAGATCGCCGAGCATCTCGGGGCCACGGTCTACGCGACCACGAGCACGCCGAAGTGGCCGGTCCTGCGGGCGGCAGGGTGCCGGAGGAACGGATCGCCTCCTCCCGCACGCTCGACTTCGCCGACGCGTTCCGGCAGGCGACCGGCGGGCAGGGCGTCGACGTCGTGCTCAACTCGCTCGCCGGCGACTTCGTCGACGCGTCCCTGGGGCTGCTGCCGCGCGGCGGACGGTTCCTGGAGATGGGCAAGACCGACCTGCGGGACCCGGCGACGATGCCGGCCGGCGTGACGTACCGGGCGTTCGACCTCAACGAGGCCGGCCCGGACCTGCTGGGCGCGACGCTGCGGAAACTGCTCGGTCTGTTCGCGAGTGGTGTGCTGCGACCGTTGCCGGTGACCCGGTGGAACGTCCGGCGGGCGCCGGTGGCGCTGCGCCACCTGAGCCAGGCGCGGCACGTCGGCAAGGTCGTCCTGACCGTTCCGGTGCTGGACCGGGACGACGCCGTCCTGGTCACCGGCGCGACCGGCGCGCTGGGCCGGCTCGTGGCGCGGCACCTCGTCACCGCCCACGGCGTGCGTCGCCTGCTGTTGCTGAGCCGTGGTGGCGACGCACCGGATCTGGTGGCCGAGCTGACCGCGCTCGGCGCCGACGTGACGGTGCGGGCCTGCGACGTGGCCGACCGCGCGGCACTGGCCGCGGTGCTCGCCGAGCACCCGGTGGACGCGGTCTTCCACGTGGCCGGCGTCCTGGACGACGGCCTGGCCGACGCGCTCACCGTCGAGCAGGTCGACCGGGTGCTGCGCCCCAAGGTCGACGGGGCGGTCAACCTGCACGAGCTCACGTCGGGGCTGCGCGCGTTCGTGCTCTTCTCGGCGGCGTCCGGGGTGCTCGGCGGACCGGGCCAGGCCAACTACGCGGCCGCCAACACGTTCCTCGACGCGCTCGCCGGGCACCGACGCGCCCAGGGCCTCAGCGCCACGTCCCTCGCCTGGGGCCTGTGGGCGCCGGCCAGCGGGATGGCCGACCTGAGCGAAGCCGACCTGACGCGGATGGCCCGTGGCGGCATCCTGCCGCTCGCCGCCGAGCAGGGTCTCGCGCTGCTCGACGCCGCGCTGGGCCGGGATGAGCCGATGCTGCTGCCGGTGCGCTTCGACCGCGCCGCCCTGCGGGCGCAGGGGCGGCCCTACCGCCGCTCCTGGGTGGTCTGACCGGCGCCCCACCCGCCGCCGGGTGAGTCAGCCCGGCGCGGTCACCGCAGACGGTGGGTCCGCCCTGCGTCGCCGGCTGGCCGGGCTGCCGCCGTCCGAGCGGGAGGGGCTTCTGCTCTCGCTGGTCCGCACGCAGGCCGCCACCGCGCTCGGGCACGGCGACGCGGAGGCGGTTCCCGCCACGGCCGCCTTCCTGGAACTCGGATTCGACTCGCTGACCGCTGTGGAGCTGCGGAACCGGCTGGCCGCGGCGACCGGACTGCGACTGCCGCCGGCCCTCGTCTTCGACCATCCCACCCCGGTGCGCTCGCCACCTTCGTCCTCTCCGAGCTGCTGCTACCGGACGGCGCACCGGCCGGCACGGAGGTCACCCGACGGTCGGGTGCCGGTCTGTCGGCGCTTCTCCAGTCGGCGGTCGAGGCCGGCCGGACGCCCGAGTTCGTGTCCTCGTTGCGCCTGCTCGCGGACTTCCGGCCCGTGTTCGCGGACGCGGCCGACCTGGTGGACGGGCCCGGTCCGGTGCGTCTCGCCCAGGGCGACGGTCCCGCCCTGATCTGCCTGCCGCCGATCGTCGGCCGTTCCGGACCGCACCAGTACGCCCGCTTCGCGGCCGGGCTGCGTGGGTCCGTGCCGTCACGGTCCTGCCGCACTCCGGCTTCCGCGCCGGTGAACAGCTGCCGGCCAGCCGCCAGGCGGCGGTGTGGGCGCACGCCGAGACCGTCCTCCGGCACGCGGCGGGACAGCCCTTCGCGCTCGCCGGTTACTCGTCGGGCGGTCTGGTGGCGCACGCGGTCGCCGCCGAGCTGGAACGGCGTGGCGAGCGGTGCACCGCGTTGGTGCTGCTGGACACCTACCGGCCGGACGCCACCGAGCTTGTCGAGGAGCTGATCCCGCAGGTGCTCCAGGGGCTGCTCGAACGGCAGGCCCGGATGACCGGCGAGGGCGAGGGCTCCGATGGCGACGCCTGGCTCACCGCGATGGCCCGCTACCTGCAGTTCGACTGGACGCCGACGCCGATCCACGCGCCGACCCTGCTGGTTCGGGCCGCGACCCCGATGCCGGGCCGCGCGGCGGGTGGCGAGTGGCAGGCCGACTGGCCCTCCGCCGAGACCACGCTCACTGTCGACGGCGACCACTTCACGATGCTCGAGACGCACGCCGCGGACACGGCACGGACCGTGCACGACTGGCTCACCGAACGGGGAGGATCACGATGACCACCAGCTGCTACGAGATCGGGGACATACCGCCGCTGGGCGAGGTGCCCGCCCGGATGTACGCCTCCGTCATCCGGCCGGAACGCTACGGCCCGCCGATCGACGCCTTCCGGACCGAGGTGGTGGACGTCCCACCGCTGGGGCCGGGGCAGGTGCTGGTCATGATGATGGCCGCGGGCGTCAACTACAACAACGTCTGGGCCGCCCTCGGCAAGCCGCTCGACGTGATCGCCGCCCGCCGCCGACGCGACGACACCGGGTTCCACATCGGCGGTTCCGAGGGGCCGGCGTGGTGTGGGCGGTCGGCGAGGGGCCCGTCAGGTCCGGCCGGGGACCACGTCGTTCTCTCCGGCTGCCAGTGGGACGAGTCGGCCGCCGACATTCGTGCCGGCGCCGACCCGATGACCTCGTCCAGTCAGCGAGTCTGGGGTACGAGGAGAACTACGGCGCCTTCGCGCAGTTCACGGTGGTCGACGAGTACCAGTGCCATCCCAGCCGGCGCGGCTGACCTGGGAGGAGGCGGCGGCGTACCTGCTGACCGGGGCGACCGCCTACCGGCAGCTCTGCGGCTGGCCGCCGCACGTGGTGCGCCCGGAGACCCGGTCCTGATCTGGGGCGGGCCGGCGGGCTCGGCTCGATGGCGATCCAGATCGTCCGCGCGCACGGGGCGTACCGGTCGCCGTCGTCTCCAGCGACGACCGCAGGGAACACTGCCTCGCGCCTGGGCGCTGCGGGTGTCATCGACCGGCGCGAGTTCGACCACTGGGTCGGTTGCCGGACCTCGACGACCAACAGGCCTTCGAGGTCTGGCTCAAGCAGGTACGAGGCTTCGGGCAGCGGTTCTGGGAGGTCCTCGGCGAGCGGCGCGCACCCCGCATCGTGCTGGAGCACCCGGTCAGGACACCATTCCGACCTCCATGTACCTCTGCGACACGGCCGGCATGGTCGTCATCTGCGGTGGCACGAGCGGATACCACGCCGACGTCGACCTGCGGTTCCTCTGGATGCGGCAGAAGCGACTGCAGGGCTCGCACTTCGCCAACGTCGCCGAGTGCCGGGCGATCACCGCGCTGGTGGACGCCGGCCGCGTCGACCCTGCCTGGCCTGGACGGGGACGATGGACGACCTCGGCCGGGCGCACCAGTTGATGCGTGACAACGAGCACCCGTCGGGCAACCTCGCGGTTCTGATCAACGCCCCACGAGCCGGCATGACTACGCTTCCGGAGTGACCCGCAACCGGTCGGCCAGATGCGCGGCGATCTCCGGCGCGGCGTCGATGAGATAGAAGTGGCCGCCGGGAAAGACCCGGAGACCGAAGCCGGCGGTGGTGTGGTCGGCCCACGCCTTTGCCTGGTCGACCGACACCCGGCTGTCGTTGTCGCCGATCAGCGCCTCCACCGGGCAGCTCACCGTGGCCGACGGGGGCAGGCAGTGGTAGGTCTCGATGGCCGTGTAGTCGCCCCGGATCGACGGCATGATCATGCGGACGACCTCCTCGTCCAGGAGGAGCCGGGCGTCGGTGCCGTCGAGCCGACGCATCTCCGCCAGCACCCCGGCGTCGTCGAGCAGGTGCACGCGGCTCTCGACGACGATCGACGGAGCACGCCGACCGGAGACGAAGAGCGCGGCCGGGCCGGCCAGGCCGCGCTCCTCCAACCGGCGGGTGACCTCGAAGGCCACGATGGCCCCATGCTGTGCCCGAAGAACGCGAACGGGAGCGTGAGCTGACCCGCCAGCACGTCGGCGATCTGGTCGGCGAGCGTGCCGATCTCCGTGATCACCGGCTGGGACAGCCGGTCCTGCCGCCCGGGTACTGCACCGCGAGGATCTCGATGTCGGCGTCGACCAGCCGGGACAGCGGGTGGTAGAACGTGGCGGAGCCGCCGGCGTGCGGAAAGCAGACGAGCCGCATCGCGGTCGGCTGCGAACGCGGGCGCAGGGCCCTGATCCAGTCGTCGTACATGCCTTCATCTCCCGCGCGTGGGTCGTCATGGGTTCAGTCCGGCACCGTCACCGCCGTCAGCACGAGGCCGTCGGCGACGAGGTAGCGGCCGTGCAGTTCGGTGAGGGCCGGGCCACCGTCGCGGCGTGTGCCGGACACGTGCAGCCGCCCGGAGAACGTCGCGGTGGCCGGGTCGATCATCAGGCTCGCGTCCTCGAACCCGAGCCAGCGGTGCGTCAGCGGATACCACGCCTTGTAGATGGACTCCTTGGCGCTGAACAGGAGCCGTTCCCAGTGCGTCGTGGGGTCGCGCCGAGTCAGGTCGGTCAGCAGGGCCTCGTCGCCGGCCGCCGTCACCGAGCCGAGGACGCCGTCCGGTAGGGGACCGTGCGGTTCGGCGTCGATGCCCACGGCGGCGACGTCACTGGCGAGCCCGACGGCGGCCGCCCGGTAACCGGCGCAGTGGGTGATGCTGCCCACGATGCCCGGTGGCCACAACGGTTCGCGGCGCGGGCCGGGCCGGATCGGGGCGGGCGGGTGGCCGAGCTGCCGCAGGGCCTCCCGGCGCACCGGCGCGCGGTGACGAACTCCGGCGTCGCCCCTCCACCGCGTTGGCGACCAGATCCACCTCGCCGGGAAAGACCGCCTCGTCGGCACGGTCGGCGAAGGCCTCGACGGCCACGATCGTTCGGGGCAGCAGCTGCTGGATCATGCTGGTCCAGCGAGGATGCGCGCGCCATCGGCGGGGCCGCCGCGCCGCCCCACTCGCGGGGATAGCCGAGGGACACCTCCTCGAACCGCACCCCGTCGTGGTGGGTGGTGCGGGGATGTGCAGGTGGCCGTAGACCGCCGCCGTGGCCCGGAAGCGCAGATGCCAGTCGGCGGTGCGCTCGGTGCCGCACCACTGCGCGAACTCCGGGTACCACAGCACGTCGGTCGGCTGGCGGATCAGCGGCCAGTGGCTGAGCAGGACGGTGGGCAGGGCCGGGTCGATCGCGGCCAGCTTCACCTCGGTCCGGGCGAGTCGGTCCCAGCACCACGACTCGCGATCCGGGTACGGGTCGGGGTGCAGCAGCATCTCGTCGGTGCAGACCACACCCGCGTCGTACGCCTTGCGCAGCGACTCCTCCTTCGTGCTCGTGCCGGGGCACGGAACGAATAGTCGTACAGCAGGAAGAGCGACGCGATCACCACCGGCCGTCCGGGCCGGTCCAGACCAGGTACGGGTCCTCGGGCGTGAGCACCCGTTGTCCTGGCACATCCGGACGAGGGCCTCGTAGCGTCGCGTGCCACGCAGCTGCACCGGATCGCTGGGGTGCGTCCAGAGCTCGTGGTTGCCCGGTGCCCAGACGACAGTGCCGAATCGGCCGCGTAGCAACCGCAGCGTGCGCTCGACGTCAGCGAACAGGTCGGCGACGTCCCCGCCGACGAGGAGCCAGTCGTCGTCGGACTCCGGCTCCAACCGATCCACCAGATCGCGGTTGTCGGCATACGATACGTGCAGGTCACTGATCGCGTACAGAGAACCCGTCGTTCGCGCGTTCAGAGGAAGGCCCCTCAGCGTTTCGGCCGTGTCGCCACCGCGCCGATGGCGGGATGGACAGCACCGTAACAATGGATGATCCACCGACTCGTACTCGTATCGAAATCGCTGAAGGCGCGACCGCGGTGCCTGCCCTCAGCCGTTTAACAGGCTCTCCAGCGAGGGGCCGACCGGGACGATTCCGGTCGGGTTGAGCCACAGGTGCGTCCGGAAGTAGTGGTTCTTGATCTGGCCGAAGTCGGTGGTGTCCCGGAAGGCCGGCAGCTGGTAGAGGTCGCGGAAGTACGTGCGCAGCCGGGGATAGTCCGCGATCCGCCGCAGGTTCGCCTTGAAGTGCGTGACGTAGACGGTGTCGAAGCGCGCCAGCGTGACGTAGAAACGGATGTCAGCCTCGGTGAGCCGGTCGCCGAACAGATAACGCCTGTCGCTCAACCGGTCCTCGAGCTGGTCGAGCGCCTCGAACAGGTGCCGTACCTCCCGCTCGTACGCCTCCTGCCCGGGTGCGAAGCCACACCGGTACGGCCCGTCGTGCACCCGGGTGAAGAGGAACTCGTGGAACTCGTCGATCTCGGCCCGCAGATCCTCCGGGTAGAGGTCGATGTCGTTCGTCGCGTACTTGTCGAACGCGGTCGCCAGGTCCGTGCTGAGGGTGCGGTAGTCGTTGCAGACGATCCGGCCGGTCTGCCGGTCCCAGAGCGCCGGCACCGAGACGTGGCTGTCGTACTCGGGGTCGGTCGCCTGGTACGCCTCGGAGAGGAAGGCGAAGCCGTTCACCTCGTCCAGGCCGTGGCCCTCCCCGTCGCGGAACGCCCACCCGCGCCCGTCGCGGAGCGGGTCGGCGACCGAGACCGACACCACGTCCCGCAGTCCCTTGAGGTGCAGCACGATGGAGGAGCGCTGCGAGAACGGGCAGGGGCCGCCACGTACAGGTGGTACCGCCCGGGCTCGGCCGGATGCCCACTGGAGCCGTCCGCGGTGATCCGGGCGCGAAACGCCGGCTCGCCGCGCTGGAGCATCTCGCCGGCCCGGTTCTTGGGCAGGTAGGGCCCGAACCTCTCGAAGTCGACCGGCGAGGCGGCGCGTGGATTGACGGACATGACTGACGTACCTCCTGATGAAACGTGGTGCACGGAAAGCTTCGACGCGAGCCGGCGCCCGGGGTCGCCGCGACGAGCGCCACTGTGTAAGAGTGCTCCGGCCTCTCCAGCACCTCGGTGGTGACTCCCTGCTCGACGACCCGGCCCTGCCGGATGACCAGGACCGGTCGGCGACCTGGCGGACCGCGGCCAGGTCGTGTGAGATGAACAGGTATCCGATGTCGAGTTCACGCTGCACGTCGACGAGCAGTTGCAGCACCTGGGCCTGCATGGCGGCGTCCAGCGCCGAGGCCGGCTCGTCGCAGATCAGCAGGTCGGGGCGGAGCACCAGGGCTCGGGCCAGCACGACCCGCTGGCACTCCCTCCGGACAGCTCCGCGGACGCCGGTCCAGGGTGGACGCGGGCAGGCCGACGAGGTCGGCGGCCTCGCGGACCCGGATCCTGCTCTCGGTTCGGCTCGTCAGCCGGAGCGCCCGCAGCGGCTCGGCGATCGCGGTGCCGGCCTTCATCTGCGGATTCAGCGCCGCGTAGGCGTCCTGGAAGACCAGTTGCGTACGGCGTCGGAAGGCACGCAGGGCCGCACCACGGAGGCCGGCCAGATCCGCGCCGTCGAACAGGACGCGGCCCGCGGTCGGCGGGACGAGTCGCAGGGCGAGCGCTGCCATCGTCGACTTGCCGGCGCCGGACTCGCCCACCACACCCAGCGTCTCGCCGCGGCGCACCTGCGCGTCGACCTCGACGAGCGCCCGCACCGGCTCCAGACGTCGGCCGGTGGGAGGGTAGACCAGGCTCACCCGCTCGAACCGCAGCAGCTCCCGGACCGGGCGGCTTCAGGTACCGGGGCCGACGTGGCCGGGCCGGTCCGCGGTCGCAGGCGGGCGGTACGCGAGTGCGGGGCGGCGGCGACCAGGGACCGGGTGACCGGATGCTCCGGCGCGGTGGCCAGTCGCTCGATCGGACCGGCCTCGACGGTGCGACCCTGGTCGAGCACGACGCCCCAGTCCGCACGCTCGATCGCCAGGCCGATGTCGTGGGTGACCAGGATCAGCGTTCGCCCCGTACCGGTGGTCACGTTGGCCAGGTCGTCGAGCACTCCGGCCTGCGACACCGCGTCGACGGCGCTGGTCGGCTCGTCGGCCAGGACGAGTCGGGCTCGGCGGCCAGCGCGCAGGCGACCAGGGCCCGCTGGCGCATCCCCGGACAGGTTGTGCGGGTAGCGGACGGCCACCGTCTCGGGATCGGGGAGTCCGGCGGATCGCAGCAGCTCGACGGCCTTCTGCGCGGCCTTCGCACGGCCGGCCAGGCCGTGGATGAGCAGTGCCTCGGCGACCTGGACACCGATCGGAAGCACCGGATTGAGGGCGACCGCCGGATCCTGCGGGATGATCGCGATGTGCCGTCCCGCAACCGGCGTCGGGCACCTTCGGCGAGGCGGTGCAGGGCGACGCCGTCGAACCAGATCTCGCCGCTGACCCGCGCGCCGGGCGGCAGCAGGCCGGCGATCGCCACCACCAGCGTGCTCTTTCCCGCGCCGGAGGGCCCGAGGACGGCCACTGTCGCGCCGGCGGGCGCGTCGAGGTCGACGCCGGTCAGGATGTCCCGCCCGGCGGTGGGGTACGACACGGTGAGGCCACGGATCCGCAGCAGGGGCTCCGGAGTCACTGCACCCCGTCGGTCCTGGACCGCCCTGCCGATGACAGTGGCGGCGAGCACGGTAACGGCCACGGCGACGCCCGGAAGGTGCTCAGCCACCAGGCATCCGCCAGGTTGTCACGTCCGGCGGCGGCGAGCATTCCCAGTCGGCCTCCGGCGGTCGGGGCCCGAATCCCAGGAAGCTCAACGACGACGACTCCAGCATGGCGACGCCGAACCCCAGCACCGCCAGAGCGAGCGCGGGGCCGCTGACGTTCGGTACGACGTATCGCAGCAGCAGCCCGGCGGGTCGCACTCCGCTCACCGTGGCCGCGGTGACGTACGCGAGCCCGCGTACCCGCAGCACGTCACCCGGATGAGACGGGCGAACGTGGCGACGTTGGAGACGCCGACCGCGATCGCGAGCCGGGTCGGGGAGCTGCCGAGCACCGAGATCGCGCCGAGGGCCAACAGCAACGCGGGAAGGAGAGCATGACGTCGACCACCCGCATCAGGACGGTGTCGATGAAGCCGCCGAAGAGGCCGGCGACCAGCCCGAGGGCGGCGCCGGCCAGCAGGGCGAGGATCGTCGCGGCGATCCCGACCAGCAGGGAGAGACGCGAGCCGTGGATCACGCGGCTCAGCAGGTCGCGCCCGAGTTCGTCGGTGCCGAAGGGATGACCGAGACCCGGCGGCAGCAGGGCCACCTCGGGCGCCACCGCGTCGGGCGGGTGCGGGGCCAACTGGCCGGGAGCCACGACGCAGGCCAGCCCGACGAGCAACACCAGGATCGCCGCGATCACCGTGATCCGCGGCATCCGTCGTTCCGGTCGGCCGGCGCGGCGCTGGAGCACCGCCAACAGCGTCATCGCAGGACCGCCGTCGAGACCACCCGTGGATCGAGGTACGTGAACAGCAGGTCCACGAGCAGACTGATCACGATCATGGTGGCGCCGAGCACCGCGGCCACGCCCTGGATCACGGGATAGTCGTGGGCGTTGAGCGCGGTGATGATCAGCCGGCCCAGCCCGGGTCGCCCGAAGATCGTCTCGGTGACGACGGCGGCTCCGAGTAGGCTGCCGACCGTCGTCCCGGTCAGTGTGATCACCGGCAGCGCGGTGTTGCGCAGCGTGTGCCGCAACACCACTCTCGACCGGGTGGCTCCCTGGCCCGCGCCATCAGGACGTACGACTCACGTTCCGCCGCCCGCAGCCCGGAGGCGAGCACCTGCGCGACCACACCGGCCGTCGGCAACGACATGGTCAGCGCGGGAAGGATGAGTCCGCTGATGCCCGATCCGCCCAGCGCCGGGACCAGACCGAGCCGGAACGAGAAGAACTGCAGCAGCAACGCCGCGACCCAGTACGCCGGCAGCGACATCGCCAGCACGGGCAGCACCGCCAGCACCGATTCGAGGATGCGCGAGCGGGTCAGCCGCGAGAGCACGGCGATTCCCGTACCGATCAGCGCGCCGAGCAGCAGAGCGACACCGGCCAGGGACAGGCTCGCCGGTGCCGCGTCGGCGATCAGACGGGTGACCGGCTCACCGGTCTGGAAGGAGTTACCGAAGTCCCCTGTGCCGCCGCCGCGAGGAACGAGAAGTACTGCTCGGCCAGCGGGCGGTCCAGACGGAGCTCGTGGCGCAGGGCAGCCTCCTGGGCCGGGTCGACGAAGGCACCCCGGTGCCCAGCATGGTCTGTACCGGGTCCCCGGGGATCAGGTGGACCACGGCGAAGGCGACGGTCACCACGCCGATCAGCACGGTCACGGCGGAGAACAGCCTCCGCCGTACCATCGTGCTGCGGACGCCGTACCGGTCGCCACGCCGGGCCCAGCTCATGTCAGCGGTCCAGCCAGGTGTCGTAGAACTGGGGAGGCCCTGCGCGTCGAACGCCGCCGCCCGTACGCGTTTACCCGTGGCCATCAGGTACGTCGGGTTGTAGATGGGGATGGCCAACGCCTCCTCGGCGATCCGCTGCTGGGCCTGGGCGTAACTCGCCTTCCGGACGTCCGGTTCGAGGCTGCTGGCGGCTTCGGCGAGAGTCGCGGCGAGGGTGGGTCGGGGACGATCGGGGACGGCCACCCGCCGACGACTGCAGCACCGTGCGCAGCACGTCGGCGTCGGCGCGCAGGAAGCTGATGTCGCTCATCTGCCAGTCACCGGTGGTCTGTCGGCGGATCACGTCACCGGCCGGCGCCGGGTCGAGGAGCACCTCCACACCGACCGCCTTCAGCTGTTGCTGCACCAGTTGGGCCAGGAGGTCGCGTTGATCCCGGGCGGGCGCCACGTACGTCCAGCGCAGCGACAGCCGCTGACCATCCTTGCTCCGGATGCCGTCCGGCCCGGCCGCCCATCCCGCCGCGTCGAGCAGCCGGGCCGCCTCGGTGGCCGACGTGGCGGTCTCGCTCGCCCGGTATCCCGGTGTCGTCGGGGTGAGCACGCTGCTGGCACGGGAATACTGGTCGTGGTAGAGCGTCTTGACCACCTGGGCGCGGTCGACCGTCTGTGCCACCGCCCGGCGCAGATTGACGTCGTTCCAGGGTGCCTTGGCACTGTTGAGGAACAGGCTGTACGCGATGCCGGCCTGCTCGCGCCGGTGCACGTCGAACCCGGCCTCGCCCAGTGCGATCGCGTCCTTCGGGGTCACGTTGCCGGCCGCGTCCACCTGGCTGCTGCGCAGGCTGCCGCTGCGAACGCCGTTGTCCGGTGCGATCGAGAGGACGACCTTCTCCAGGAGGGCGTTGCCCTGGTGCGCGGCCGTTCGTGGCGCCCATCGGTAGCCCTCCCGACGGGCAAGGGCCACGCGCTGCTGCGGAATGTACTCGGCCATGGTGAAGGGCCCGCTGCCCACGACCTTGCGGCAGGTGGCCTGCGGCCCGGCGGCGAACGACCCGGGTGACTGCATTCCCAGGAACGCCGTGGTGGTGGCCTGGAGGAAACCGGCGTTCGGCTGGCTGAATCGCACCACGACGGTGCGCTCGGCGGTGACCGAGGTGCCCGTGTAGCCGGCGAAGAACCCGGCCAGCAGCGACTTGGTCGTGGGGGCGACGATCCGGTCGAAGTTCGCCTTGACCGCGGCCGCGTCGACGGGCGATCCGTCGCTGAAGGTGGCGTCACCGCGCAGCTTGAAGGTGTATTCCGTGGCCCGCTTGTCAGTGGTCCAGGACTCGGCGAGCCAGGGGACGACGTCACCGGTGCGGGGATCCTGGGCCAGCAGGAGTCGACCACTCCACGGCTGGCGAGCAGCGCGGCCGCCGCCGGCGACTGATGTGGATCGAGGCAGCCGGGATCGGTGTCCGTCGCGAAGGTGAGTGTGCCGCCGGCGAGTGGCGTGGCGCTGTCGCCGCCGTTCGGGTCGGCCTTCCCGCACATCCGGTCAGGATCGCGGTCGCCGCCGTCACCAGTGCGAGCGTGCGGATTCTCATCGGGATCATCTCTCGGTCGCTGGGGTCTGGCCGGAGGCGGTGGCCTGCCGTCCGAAGGCGAGGAGTCGGTCAGATCTTGCGCCACGGTGAGGATCCCTCCGCTCGGAAACGTCGGTACAGCAGCACGATGTACAGCGCGTCGAGGACGACCTCGGCGGCGATCATCTGATGCAACAACCACCGGTCCGGGAACCAGATGATCAGGCCCACCGCGCCGGAGACGTCCACGACCATCTTGAGGATGGCGATGTACATCGTCTGGCCGATCGTGGAGCGGCGGTTCCACAGCATGACGACGAAAGCCGCGTCCATGAACACGACGACGAACACCGTGGTGTAGACACCCAGCCGGTCGTCGAACTCACGGGTCGCCAGCGCCATGAACGTCAGGGCGAACAGGGTCCACCCGGCGATCAGCCAGCCGTAGACGGTACGGGACAGGGACGGGAAGTCACGCCGTCCGTAGCGTACGGCCAGGAAGAGGATCACCAGGTTGAGCGGGATCCAGAAGTAGAGCGTGACACGCATCTGCGGGTAGATCGGATAGATGAAGGCGTACGTGACCTCCACGAGATGTTGGCGCACAACGCCAACACGGGGATCGCCGGCACCTTCTCGATGATCTGACGACGCAACATCATGATGTAGACCGCGAACGTGCAGATGCCCACCACGCCGAAGGCGATCGTCGGCACCAACGCGTCCGCGTGCTGGCGAGCGTCCATGACCGGGGCAGGGCCACCAGGATCGACGAGCTCATGCGCGGGAAACCTCCGTTATCCGCTGGGGAGACGCGGCGCGGTGCTCACCGAGCCGTTGCGCGACAAACAACACGGTGTAGATCAACAACGGCAGGAGGGCACCGATCACCGCGTTGGTGAACCCGTGGCGGACCACGGCGGCGACCAGGAGAGCCGCCGGCGCGAGATAGCCCGTGGCGGCGGCGTGCACCGTCGCGCTTCGGGCCAGACGGTTTCCGCCCAGTGCGTCTTCGGTCGAGGGTGGCTCGCTGAGGAGCCGTCGGCAGAGCAGGACGGCCCAGGAGCGGTCGCCAGCAGCGCTACGCCCGCCGCGAGCGGCAGGATCCGGCCGCCGTGACAGCGACGAGCACGACGTACGCGGCCGCCTGCAGCGCGGCGAACAACCAGGCGGCCTGCGAGGCCGAGGGTGTTCGGCAGGGTCAGCTGCCGACCGACCGGTCCGAGTCCCGGTCGCAGTAGTTCATCACGATCATCCGGGCCGTCATCACCAGGAACAGGGGAGTGGTGACGGCGAACAGCAGCGGGGCAGCGTGCCGATCTGGAGCAGGCAGGCCAGGGCCGGGCACAGCAGGATGAGGACGGCCCCGGTCGTCACCTCACCGAGCGCCCGGTAGTTCAGCCTGATCGGCGGCGCCGTGTAGAACCAGGCCAACGCCACGATCCCCACGCAGAGGAGCCTCGCGGCCAGGGTGGGCATGACGGCAAGCTGGACGATGGACAGGAACAGCAGTACGAAGGCGGCCGCCAGGCTGACCGATGCCGGCAGCAGGCCCTGGGCGAGCACCTGGCTGCCGCCGGTCCACGCGGTGGGACCGGTGTGGGCGCTGTCCGCCTCCAGGTCGAAGTACTCGTTGCAGTACTGCGTCATCAGGTGCGTGGTGGTGACGAACGCCTGGGCGGCCAACCACGGGCCGAGCAGAAACGGATGTCCCAGATAGACCGTCACGGCGACGCCGCAGGTCACCATCAGCACGCTTTCCAGGAGGAACTTCGGTCGGCCCAGTCGGATCAGCAGCACGAAGTCGCCGGCCAGGGTGCGACCACCCGGGCGGTCCTGCTCATCGATTGGTCCACTGCTGGTCCGGCTGATACAGGCGGGCGTCGGTCTGCTTCTCGAACGGCGCCCCGGCCGGCAGGTTGATCAGCTCCAGGTGCATCCCCACGGCGTGGTGAAGTAGACCCAGCGGTCACCGGCGATCGGGCCGTCCTCGATGGTCTCCGGCCGGCCGAGGACCCGTACACCGGGATGTTGCTCGAGGTACTCCACCGCCCGATCCACGTCGTCGACGTGGATCGCCAGGTGATGTCCACCCCAGTCGCTGTTGCTCGGCAGCGTCTGCCGCTGCTCGGGGGCGTCGTACTCGAACAGCTCCAGATTGGTGACCGGCCCGAGACGCAGCATCGCGATCCGGGCCACCGTCGCCGGATGGACGCCAGCTTGCGCGTCATCCAGTCGCCGTCCGGGTCGGCCACCCGGTCGAGTTGGTAGACCAGTTCGGCGCCGATCACGTCGACGAAGAACTGGACCGCCTGACCGAGGTCGGGCACGGTGTAGGCGACGTGGTGCACGGCGCGGGCGCCGGGGATGCCGATCGGGGAGCGTTCGTCAGCTGCCATGTGCGTACTCCTGGTTGGGGATGGCGCTCATCAGGGTCAGTCCGCCGTCGATCGTGATCGTCGTCCCGGTCACGTAGGCCGCCTCCGGCTGGAGCAGGTACGCCACCAGGGCTGCCACCTCCGGGCGCGTCCCGGTCGACCAGCCGGGATCGCCGGACGCTCGATGTCGGCGGCGTCCACGTCGTCGGGCACACCGTTCATCGGTGTCGCCGTCTCGCCGGGGCTGACGGCGGTGACGCTGATGCCGTGTTCGGCCAGTTCCAGTGCCATCACGCGGGTCAGCATCAGCAGCCCGCCCTTGGCGGCGCAGTACGCCGACCCGCCCCGGATCGGGACCGAGTCGTGCACCGAGCTGACATTCACGATGCGGCCGCCACGCCCCTGCGCGACGAGCACCCGCGCGGCGGCCTGGGCGCAGGCGAAGGGCCCGGTGAGGTCGATCGTCAGCAACTCGTTCCACTCGTCGACGGTCTCCTCCAGGAAACCGGACCGCCGGTTGACCGCGGCGTTGTTGACGAACCCGTCGAGCCCGCCCAGGTCGTCGGCGGCGCGGAGCACCACGCGGCGGCGGCCGCGGGATCCCGGTGGTCCAGCGCGAAGGGACCGCGCGTCGCCCGATCGTGCGGATCGTCGTGGCGACGTCCTCGGCGACCGCGCGATTGGTCTGGTACCCGATGCCGACGTCGAAGCCCTGCTCCGCCAGGAGCAGCGCCGCCGCCTTGCCGATGCCGGAGCTGGCGCCGGTCACGATCACTGTCCGGTTGCTCACGAGCGCACCTCGTATCCCGCCTCGTCGAGGCTCGCTGCCCCGAGGTAGCCGTAGACCGTCGTCGTGGTGACGCCCGGGTCGGTCCGATAGCCGTGCCACTCACCGGCCGCGACCAGGACGACGTCGCCCGGACCCATCCGGATCGCGCCGGTCTCGGTGAGGTGCTCACCGCCGCCGTCGAGCACCATGAAGAACTCCTCGGCGTGCGGGTGCCGATGCAGTTCGTGGTGACCGTCCGGGCGAACGTCGACGTCGCCAGGACCAGGCCGGTGCAGCCCGGGCCGCGCCACTGACCAGCCAGCGCACTCGCATGTCGGCGAATCCGCCACCGGCGGCGAGGACGGCCGTGGATGTGGTCGCTGCCGTCCGGTCGCGGCTCCGCGATCGCCGCCGGCCGGCGCCCGAGGCCCGCACGAGCAGCAGGCGCACCCCGTCCGGACCCGCGAGCAGGTCGGCCGTCTCGCCCGGACGGAGGAACAGCGAGGCACCCTGGCCGAGGTCGGACAGCGCGCCGGAGAGGACGAACACGGCGGTCTCGCTGTTCTCGTCGACGTCGGGCAGTGCCTCCCCGGGTCGAGCCGGCGCACCTCCACGTGCCCGTGTCGGCCGGCCAGCCGTTCGGTCCTGGCGCCGGTACGCGTCACCGCGTTCATGCCGTCCCGTCCTTTCGCCGGTCGAGGTCGAGGACGACCTTGGGACGGCCACCCCGGTCGGTGGCGAGCATCGCGAAGGCGTCCGCGGCCCGCTCGACCGGCACCGGGGACGCGAGCAGCCCCGGCCCGTCGAGGACCCCCTGGTCGAGGAGCCGGATCACGTCCGGGTAGTGGTCGATGCCGTGCTGGATGCCGAGCACGGTCAGGCCGCGGAGCGCCAGGTCGCCGGGTGTGACGGCCACCTGCTCGTAGGCCACGCCGACCAGGGCGATCCGACCGCCTCGCTCGGCGAGTTCGAGGGCGTGCGGGAACGCCTCGGGGGCGCCGGAGGCCTCGATCACCAGCGAGAACTCCGCCTCCGGCACCTCGCCGACCAGGTGCGACACGGCGCCGTACCGAGCGGCGGCGGCCAGTCCGGATGGCTGCACGCCCAGCGCCGTCACCGATCCGGTCAGCCGCAGGGCTAGCTGGATCGCGAGCAGCCCGATGGTGCCGGTGCCGATGACGGCCACCCGGTCGGTCGCCGTCGCACGGGCCCGCTGGAGGGCCTCGACCACGGTGACCGCGGGCTCGACGAGCATCGCCCACGGCGCGGCCAGGCTGGGCGGGAGCCGGTGCACGGCGTGCGCGGGGAGTCGGATGTAGTCGGCCGTGGCACCCTGTTGCCCGTACAGGCCGACCTCGGTCATCCGGCGGCACTGCTGGCGGCGGCCGCGTACGCAGCTCCCGCAACCTCCGCAGGGGATCATGGTCTGCCCGACGACGGGGTCGCCGGGGCGAGGTCCGGTACGTCCGCGGCCGCAGCGACGACCTCCCCACCACTCGTGGCCGAAGACGTGCGGATAGTGGGCACGCCCGGATCGCAGGTAGCCGGAGTCACCATGGAACAGCTCGAGATCCGACCCACAGAGGCCGACGTGGCGGGGCGGATGAGCACCGTCCCGGGCGCCGGGGACGGCACCGGAATGGTTGTCTCGGCAACGGTGTGCCGGTCCACCAGAGCGGTCGCGCTCATCGTGCCGTCGGGCCAGCTGCCGATCGCCCGCGCGGTGGCTGGTTGCTGGATGTCGATCACGCCACGGGTCTCCTCTCCGGGAGTTGGCGGGCGGCCTCGTCGCTCAGCACGGCGACGCGGAGCAGCTCCAGTGGGCCGGAGCGGACGGTCAGGCCGGGCCGCGCTCCGACCGGAACCACGATCACGTCACCAGCGGTGAGTTCGCCCGGCTCTCCGGCCAGGCTCGCCCGCCCCGACACACCACCCAGGCGGTCTCGTGGCCGTCGGCCTCGGTCAGGTCGAGGTGGTCACCGGCGGCCATTCGGATGTGGTCGATCGCCTGGCACTCGCTGTGCAGCATGCCGCGGCGGGCCAGACAGCGAATCCGGCGATCCGGCCCGGCACCGTCGGTGCGGCGGGCGGGCGCGGTGCCGTTGTCGACGATCACGCCGGAGCCCCGTCCGGGACGAGCAGCTCCAGCAGGAACAGCTCCAGGCCTTCCGGCCCGCCGTGAGCGTCGCGGCGCTCCCCAGCGGCAGCGTCACGGACACCTCCGGCGCGAGCGGGCCGATGCCTGGCCGGACGTGATCGTGCCGGAGCCGGCCACCACGAAGAGTGTGAACTCGCGGCCGTCCGCCAGCACGGTGTCCTGCTGGTCCGGGGCCAGCCGCTGTCGTGCTATCCGGCGGAGCGGTCCGGTGAGGACACCGCGTGGATCGATCTCGCCGGGCTCCTGCAGGTGGAACACCTGGGCAGCGGGCATGGCGCGTTCCTCTCCGATCGTGCGGCAGCCGTGCGGCCGGCCGCTCCGCGGCCGAACACGGCCGCGGTGTCCGGACCGAGTAGTTCGACCACCAGCCAACTCAGTGGGGCGGGACCGGTGTTGAGCAGCCCGTGTCGGGTGCCGATACCGGTGAGCACGACATCGCCGGCCCGGACGGGCGTGGATCGGCCGTTGAGGATGATGTGGCCGCCACCGGTGAGGAGGATGTACACCTCCTCCGTGCGGGTGTGCAGGTGCTCACCGCTGAGCCCACCGGGTGGCAGTCGGGCCCACTCGACCGCCTCCCACCCTCCGGTCAGCTCGGCGCCTCGGACGAAGCACTTCCACCAGGAGGTTCCGGCGGCGCCATGGACGCCGTGGACCTCCGCCGGGGCGGTGGCGTCGGCGATGATCATCATTGGACGGCCTCCGCCCGGTTGTGCCGCAGCGCGAGCGAAGCTCGTCGTGCGTGACGTCGTTGAGGAAGGCGGCCTTGCCGATGGCCACCGGCACGGGCAGTCGTTGTCGGCCGTCGCGATGGCGGACGGTGTCCTCCATGCCGCGCCGCAGGACGTCGTCATCGAGCAGGGCATGGTCGGTGGGCAGCGCGAACCGGTGCAGGAGTTCGAGGACGCGACGGGCGTCCTTGTCCTCGATGAGGCCGCGTCGTGCCGCGACGGTCGTGAACACGGCCATGTCGATCGCCACGGTCTCGCCGTGCAACAGGTGCCGCCGGCCAGCATCTCGATCGTCGGTCCCACCGAATGGCCGAAGTCGACCACACGGTCCAGCTCGTGTTCCCACAGATTGGGCTCCAGCTCGGCCAGCATGCCGTGGACCGAGCGGTGCACCAGCTCGGACGCGACACGCTCGCCGACGGGCGAGCGGCCCTGGAACCGCTCCTCGATCAACCGGTCACCGTCCTCTTCGAGCAGTTCGAACAGCCGCGCGTCGCGGACGATGGCCAGCTTGACGACCTCGGCCAGGCCGTTGCGGAGATGCCGCTCGTCGAGGGAGGAGGAACCGACGGTCCAGCAGCACGGCGGTCGGTGTCTGGTAGGTGCCCAGGCGGTTCTTGTGGGCGCCGTGGTTGACTCCGGTCTTGGCGCCGATGGCCGCGTCCACGAGACTGATCAGGGTGGTCGGCACCCGCACGTGCGGTATGCCCCGCCGGTACAGGGCGGTCGCGACGCCGACCAGATCCAGCAGGACGCCGCCGCCGATGGAGATGACCGGCTCCCGGCGGCGGTCGACGCCGAAGCGGTCGAGCGCAGCGACGACGGTCATCACCGAATCCATCACCTTGCATTGTTCACCGCCGGGCATCACCAGATAGCGGCACTCCACGCGATGATGTTCGAAATAGGCCCGAATGCTATTTCCGTAGATGGCGTCGACTGCTCGATCCAGCACCACGAATCGTCGTTGAACGTGATTTCCGGGCTGTCGTCCCCGGTTGACGAGTTCCTCACTTGCCGGATCGAGAATATTGTCAGCGCAGACGACTTCGTAGTCTGCCTGCAACTGGGCACGGACGTGGTAGGTCTTTGTTGGTCTCATGTGGTGCGAGCTCCGCTTTATCGCGACGGCCATCGGCGGGTGGATGCGTCGGGCAGGCTAAAGGTGCGAGCGGGACTGCGGGTGAAACGGCGTGCCGAAGAAACGGCAGCCGGGGTATGCCGAACGAATTCCAGCAGTGGCCACGGGGCTTGGCCCGAGCGCGGCTCCGGAACTCAGCGACGCTGGAGACAGCCAGCGTGAGGCGGTGGGGCCGGAGTGGTGGCATGCGGAATCGCTGTTCGTGTCGAACGAAGCATCCTCGAAATCCCCGGTTGTCGTCGGTCTGGTCGACCGCCAGCCATGTGGATCGATCGATCCTCACGAAGGCTAATTGGTCGGCGAGGGCTCCGCAACAACCTGTGACGCATTCCAGGCCGCCCGGTCACCCGGGCGGCCTGAGCGGCCACGCGTCACGCCAATTGGCCCCGGCGCCTGTACACCGGGCTGGCGTTATTCAACATTTCTATCCAGTTGACGGATGGACATGAGTCGCGAATGCGCACATTAGACCTGCTGTGATCTGCGTCACTTCACCGGTCGACCCCTCAGTAGGTGCGCCGAACGACGAAATCGGTTACGCCGAGCAGCGCGTCCCGGGCAGGGCCCTCCGGGACGCCAGCCAGGCTGTTCCGCGCGGTGGCGGCGTGCCTGTGCAGGTCCTCGTAGCTTCGGTCCAGTCCCGGCGACGTCTGCAACAACTCCAGTGCCTCCTGGCGCAGGGCGGGATCGTCGACCGTGCCGTTCGCCATAATCTCGCCGAGCCGCTCCGCGTGCCGATCACCCGCGGCGAGCGCGTGCAGGATCGGCAGAGTACGTACCCCTTCTGCAGGTCGATACCCCGGGTCTTCCCGGATGCCGTCGTGTCGGCCACGATGTCGAGCAGGTCGTCGGAGATCTGGAAGGCGACGCCGAGCGCCTCGCCGTACTGGGCGATCGCCTCCGACACCTTCTCGTCGGCGTCGCCGCAGGCGGCCCCGGCCCAGCCGCAGAGTGCGAACAGCGACGCCGACTTGTCCGACGCCACCCGTAGATACTGCTCCACGGCGTCCTCGCCGACGCGCAACTCCGTCCCCTCGGTGGCCTGACCGTGCACCAGCCGGGTGAGCGTCCAACCCTGCCGACGCACCAGATCCGTGTCGACCTCCAGTGCCGTCATGCAGGCGACGGCCATGAGGTGGTCGCCGACCAGGACGGCCAGTCGGTTTCCCCAGCGCGCGTTGGCGCTCGGCACACCATGACGGAGCATCGCGTTGTCCATCACGTCGTCGTGATGCAGCGTGGCCACGTGCATCAACTCGACGGCGACCGCGGCCCGGAGGACCCGGAACGGGTCAGGGTGACCCGTCTGCGCGGCGAGAATGACCAACAGGGGCCGCAGTCGCTTACCGCCGGCCCGGATCAGGTGCCCGGCCGCCTCGCTCAACCACGGATCCCCGGGCGCGACGATGCGTCGGTGCAACTCGGTCTCCACCTCGGCCAGTGCCGATCGCACCGTCGAGGCCAGGGCCGTGTCGAAGGAGTCGATGCAGGCACGTATGTCCAGGCGCCTTGTCAACGCGGTGCCGGCGGCGGCCCTGTTGACGGGGGCAGAACCGAGGTGCCCATCATCCGGCGACTCGCAGTTTTCTACGGTGGCCGTCCGGCTCTGCCGGCCCGCCACCTCCTTGATCCCGTCCAGTAGAGCCAGGACCGCCCGTGCGGACGGCAGCACCATGGCACCTTCCGGCGTCAGCTGTGCGCCGTCCGGGTGCCGAAAGAACAGCCGAGCCCCAGCTGCTGTTCCAGGCACTTGATTTGGTAGCTGATCGCCGGCTGTGAGTAGCCCAGTGAGGTGGCGGCGTAGTCCATACGGCCAGCCTCAACGATGGCGACGAATGCTCTCAACTCCCGCTCGTGCATCGATCAATCCCCGGTTTGTGTGGATGCGGGTCGGTCAAACTGGCCTTGCTGACCGCCTCGCTCCCCGAGCTTGTTCCAGGGTGGTGATCCGATCGCTATCGTTCCGCTATCGCCGTGGGATCGTCCCCGCCGACCTGCGCGGTCGAGGAGCACGCATCGGGAAACCCGGCAGCCAACGAGCGAGGGATCCGGCGTAGTCCGCCTGGGCGTTGAGCCGGCAGAACAGGTGCACGGTCCCCACGACCATGCGCAGCAGCGGCAGGTGTCCCGGCGGCAGGCGCACACCGCGGGTGACGGCCAGGCCACCGCCGATGGCCAGCGATCCGGCCTGCCGGCGCAGCCAGTTCCGGTCGAACCGGAACCCGGGAGTGAGCACCGGCAGCACCGCGGACTCGGCGAGGGCCAGCAGCCGGTGCGGGCGATCCGACCCGGCGCACCCACCGCGCCGAGTTCACGGAGGGTCTCGTCCAGCTGCTCGGCGTCGCGGTCGAGCAGCGCCCGCAGCAGGCGCCCGAACTCGCGGGGAAACCCGTCGGGGTACGGTGCGGCAGCGCCGAAGTCGAGTACCGCGAGCCTCCCGTCCGGGAGCAGCCGGAAGTTGTCGCCGTCCGGGTCCGCGTGGATGCGGCCGGCCCGGGCCGGAGCGCTGAGTTGAAAGGTCGTCACCAGGCCGGCGACGCCGTCGCGCTGCTGTCGGGTGCCGGTTGCGATGATCTCCGTGACCGGCTCGCCGTCCACCCAGTCGGTCACGAGCAGCCGACGGCCGGCGAGGCGGACCTCGGGGACCAGGATTTCCGGGTCCCCGCGATACGCCTCAGCGAAGGCGCTCTGGTGCGCCGCCTCACCGGGATAGTCCAGATCGGCCACGGCGTGCCGGTGGAACTCCTCCCACAGTGGTGCGAGTGGGTAACCGGGGAGCACCAGGTTCAGTGTGCGGAAGCTGAGCCGTGCGCGCTCGAGTTCTTCGCGCAGCACGGTGGGGGCGTTCGGGTGTTGCACCTTGACCGCGACCGTACGGCCGTCGGGCCAGACCGCGCGATGCACCTGGCCGATCGCCCCGACGGCCACCGGGCACTCGTCGAGCTGCCCGACCTGGGGCGCATCGTCCGCAACAATTCGCCGAAGGACGGCCGGTGGCATCACGCCGCCGTGCCGGTCGCCCCCAGCAATATGCGACGCAACCTCACGTATATGAGGGAACTGTCCGGAGTCCGAATGTCCAGCGTGGATTCGAGCATTCGATCCAACCTTTGTCGGTCCTGCGGCGTACCAACCGGCGGCTGATCATGATCGCGACGGGTACCCGGCACCCAACCAAGTGGGTAAGATCGTGTAGTCGTCCATCCACAGCGTTAGACGACGCCGACGGCGGGGAATATGGATCTGCGATTCGGGGTCTTGGGTCCGCTCGAGATCCGCGACGGCGGCGAGCTGATCTTCGTCCGGGCTTCGAAGCAGCGTGCGCTCATCGCTCTGTTGGCCCTGCGGGCCGGGGAGCGGTGTCGCTGGCCGAGCTGTATGCGGCTCTCTGGGACGAGGATCTTCCCGTGGATCCGAAGGCCGCCGTGCACAATTATGTCCGGCGTCTGCGGCGGCTCCTCGGTGAGGAGGTTATCGCGACGACGGCCAACGGTTACCGATTGGCGGTCGACCGGGAGCATGTCGATCTTCACCAGTTCCGGGCGCTGGTGGCCGAGGCCGAACGCTCCGGTCGCACCGGCGATCCGGCGACCAAGTCCGAGGTGCTGCGCAAGGCGCTGATGTTGTGGCGGGGCACGCCGCTGGCCGACGTCCCTCCGAATACCTCCAACGGTACGAGCTCAGCGGTTTGGCCGAGGAGCGGTTGGCCGCGTTGGAGCGCCGAATCGACGCGGACCTGCAGCGCGGCGCACACGCCGAGGTGATCAGCAGGTTGCGGCAGCTCACCGGCGAACATCCGCTGCACGAGGGTTTCTGGTCGCAGCTGATTCTGGCGTTGTACCGGGATGGTCGTAACGCCGACGCGCTGGCGGCCTATCACGAGGCACGGGCGTGCTCGCCGCCGAGACCGGCATCGATCCGGGCACCGAATTGCAGCGACTTTACCAGCGGATCCTCAACCGAGATCCCGCTCGCGGAGCCGCTGACCTCGCCACCACCGGTGAGTGCCCGCCCGCGGTGGCGCCGTCCCAACTACCCCCGACGTCGTCGACTTCGTCGGCCGCCGCCACCTGGTGTCCACAGTGGTCGACATACTCGTTCCCAACCGCGACGTCGCCGCACCGCCGATCGTGGTGCTGTCCGGAATGCCGGCGGTCGGTAAGTCGGCACTGGCGGTACACGTCGGCCACGTGGTGCGGGAACACTTTCCGGACGGGCAACTCTTCGCCGACCTTCAGGGCTTCGGAGTTGGCCCCGCCATGCACCGGGCGAACTGCTGCCGCGTCTGCTGCGGGGCCTCGGGGCCTCAGCCGACACCATCCCACTCGACCTCGACGAGCAGATCATGCTCTACCGGTCGCTGCTCGCCGACAAGCGTGTGCTCATCGTGCTCGACAACGCGCGCAACCCGGAGCAGATCCGGCCGCTCCTGCCGGCCACCAGCCGATGTGCCGTCCTCATCACCAGCCGCGCGCACATGCAGGGGCTGATCGCCATGCAGGGCGCCCGCCGGTTCAATCTCGACCCCTGCGCGACCGCGCCGCGGAGGAACTGCTGACGAGCATGATCGGGGCGGACCGGGCGGTCGCGGAGCCGGCGGCCGTACGCAGGCTGGCCAAGCTCTGTGGCTTCCTGCCGCTCGCCCTGCGGATCGCGGGTGCGATGGTGGCAGCCCGCCCCACGAGCCCGTCGCCAGCTACGTGGCTCAGCTCGACGGCGACGACCGGCTGTCGGCGTTCTCCCTGGAGGGCGACCGGCACAGCGCGGTACGCGCGACGTTCGAGCACTCCTACAACGCGTTACCGGCGGAGCAACGCCGCTGGTTCCGTCTGCTCGCCCTGCATCCGGGGCCCACCTTCACGGTGTACGCCGCCGCCGCCCTGCTGGACGCGTCGCTGAGCGAGGGCAGCGCGATGCTCGGCAGCCTGGCCGCAGCCAACCTGGTCGAGGGCACCGGTGGACGATACCGGCTGCACGACCTGCTCCGCGTCTACGCGGTCCAGCTCGTCCGGGCCGAGGAGACCGAGGCCGAACAGGCTGCCGCCATCCGTCGCGACCTCGACTTCTACGCCCACACGACGAGTCTGGCCTCCCATGCCATCGAACCGCACCGGCCACTGCCACGGCTGCCTGCCAGCTCGACCTCGGTGCCGTCCCCGCCTTCGGCAACCGCGCCGAGGCAATCGCCTGGATCGACGACGAACGCGACAACCTGCACTCCGCTGTGACGTACGCGGCCTCCTTCGGACCGCTGGAGTCCGCCTGGCACCTCGGCGACGCGCTGACCTCGCCGCTGGCGCTGACGGAGCGTTACACGGAGTGGATCGCCGTCACCCGCCTGGGCCTCAGCCGCGCTGCGCGCGAGACGAGCAGGGCGAGGCCATCATGCGGCTCAGCCTGGGGCACGCCTACATCACCGCGGGACGGCAGCAACTCGGCGTGGACCATCTCAGTCGAGCCGCCGAGCTGTACCACCGGCTCGGCGACCGGCAATACCAGGTCGTGTGCGTCAACGCACTCGGCATGGCCGCTCTGTGGATCGGGCAGCTCGACGTCGCCGTCCAGAGCTTCGAACGGATCCGGGAGCTGAACGTCTCGCCGGTCTCGCCCTTCTACGAGGTCGCCGCCGGTCACGGCCTCGGCATCGCCTGCCGGTACCGGGGTAACCTCGCCCGGAGCGCGCAGTTGCTGACGGAGGCGGCCGAGTCCGGCACGCAGCTCGGTCGGGACTACTCCGTCATCGGCATCCGCCTGGACCTCGGCGGCACGTACCGCGAGCAGGGCCGCCTGGTCGAGGCGCTGGAGCAGCTGCTGGGCACGCTCGCCCAGTTCCGGGCCCTCGGGTCCCGGCTCGGTGAGGCCGGACGGCGGTGGCGCTCTCCGGCACCCATTTCGACCTCGGCAACTTCGATCTCGCCCGGCGGTTCGCCGAGGACGGGCTCCAGGTGGCTCGCACGATCAACCACCGCCGGACCGAGGCGGAGGCTCTCAACGCGCTCGCCGCGTGTCTGCGGGCGCAACGGGACCCGCAGGCCGCGCGCCGCTGCGCCCTCCAGGCTCGATCGTTGGCTGTCGAGATCGGTTACCTCAACGGCGAGATCGAGGCTCTGCTCCAACTGGCCGCCGCCGAACGCGAGCTGGGCGAGCTGTCGTCGGCCGGGCCACGTGACCGAGGCCGAGGCCCTCGTCCAGCGGCGTGGGTTCTGGTTGCACCACGGCACCGTCCTGCGGCACCTCGCCGCGATCCAACTGGACGAGGGTGCCAGCACCGAGGCCGGACAGACGTGCCGTCAGGCGATCGCCGTGTGCGAGCGCACCGGTCAGCGAGCCGGGCTGGCGGCTGCGCAGGCCCTGCTGGACCGGATCATCGCCGGTGCGTCGGCCTCCGCCGATCCACGGGACCGCTGAGGGCACCCCAGCGGTCCGGGCAGCACGCCTCGCCCGGACCGCTGACGCCAATGGCGGCCACCCGGCCGGGTCCGGGCCGTCCACCGTCGATTGTGAGTACGGCGGCGGTCATCCGCAGCCGTGCATCCAGTTCCAACCGATGAAGGTGTGCCGCAGGGTCACGCTCTGCTGACAGGTGGCCGACCCGTCGCCGTTGAGGACGACTTCGGAGTCGTGGACGTTGTAGTACCACTCGCCGGTGGCGTCGAAGATTCCCCGGTAGGAGAACTCGGCGTGGTGGTCGTACTCGGCGGACGGGCAGGTAGCGGCACACCCGCCGCTGCTCGTGGCCGTGCGCACCGACCAGCCGGCGTTCCACGGCTCTCGGTTGACGTGCGTCGAGTACGCGGTGGACGACGAGGTCACCTGTCCGCCGGCGGTGGTCCCGGTGCTGTCGGTGTAGAGCGCCGACATGACGATGCCGCAGCAGTCGTACATCTCGGAGTAGGTGTGGTAGGGCGCTACGGCGAGGCGCGTCCTACCGGTCGGCGCGGGTAGAACCCGCACCGGTCCGGTGACGACCGGCAGTCGTCGCCGATGGTGATCGACTGACGGACCACCGTGCCGGGTGACGGCATCGGCAGGCTGCTGGTCAGCTGGGTCGCACCACAGGACTGCGTCGACGCCGGTGACGACGCGGACGCCGCGCTGGGGACCAGGATGACCGCGGCGGCCGCCGTCAGCAGGGCGGTGATGATTCGTCGCATGCGTTCTCCGTTCTGGTGTGGTGAGGCCACCACCAGTGGTACGAGAGTTCGGCACTGACGTCGACGCCGGCGTGCGCGTAGCCGTCAAACCGTTGGGATTGGCCGACTTCCGGCTCGTGCACACCTGTCACCGGCGCACGACCGGGCGAGCCGTGGCTGACGATACCGATCATCGTCGTCGATGGCGACCCGTCTACGACCACGTCGAGGGCCTCCCGGCGATACAGTCAGCCGCCACTACTTCCCCGATCGAGGAGAACCCCATGTCGTTCCAGGCATTTCTCTACGTCATCGCCGTCATCCTGCTCGTGCTCGCCGCCCTGCCGCTGCGGACTCGGGGTGTCTCGCTCGCGCTGCTGGGTGCGGCCTGCGCCCTGCTCGCCTACGCCTGGCCGGTGATCACCGACTGACGTGCCGGTGGGAGGAGTGGTCGGCGGCCGGCAGCGAGCACCAGAATGCTGCCGGTGCCCGGCTTCACCTGGTCTGGCCGGTCGACCAGGCCCAGGCCGCAATGCCGACGCGGTTGCGTGCGCCGAGCTTGGCCTGGATGTTGGCGATGTGTGTCTTCACCGTGCCGGCCGAGATCGCCAACTCCGCCGCGATCTCGGCGTTGGTGCTGCCACGGGCGACCGACCGGGCCACCTCACGTTCCCGAGCGGTGAGCGCGTCGGTGTCGGCCGGGGAGCGGTGGGAAGTCGACGAAGCAGCCGGACGGTCAGCTGGGGCTGATCAGCGTGTCACCGGCCATCGCGGACCGGACGGCCTCGACCAGCAACGCCGGCCCGGATCGTTTGAGGAGGAACCCACAGGCTCCGTCGCGGAGCTGGTGGTCACGTAGTCGTCCAGATCGAACGTCGTCACGACGATGACGCGCGGGCCGGTGCCGGCCAGTCGTCGGGTCAGTTCCAGGCCGTCGATTCCGGGCATCCGAATGTCCGCGAGGACCACGTCGGGGCGTAGGTGCTGGGCCAGTTCCAGCCCTGCGGTGCCACTGGCGGCCTCTCCACCACTGTCATGTCGGGTTGGCTGTCGAGGACGAGCCGGAAGCCGATGCGGACGTTCTCCTGGTCGTCGACGACGAGGATGCGGATGGTCATGCCGGCTCCAGGGCAGGATCGCCGCGACCCGCCAGCCGTCGCCGTGCGCGCCCGCGCTCAGGGAACCACCGAGCAGGTGTATCCGCTCCCGCAGGTCCGCCAGGCCGAACGCGCTACCCGGAGTTGGTCGTGACGGTCGACGACTGGCCGGGCCGTCGTTGGTGATGGTCACGGCAAGTGTCGAACCAGGTGCCCGGCGCACTGTCGCCCGCACGGCGGTGGCCGTCGGCGCGTGCCGGCGTACGTTGGTCAGGGCCTCGGTCACCAGCCGAAACGCCGTGGCGCCCACCTCCGGCGGCACGACCGCCACGAGGTCCAGGTCGAGGTCGGCGTCGACCCGTACCGTGTCGCCGAAGCGCTCCAGCAGCGCGGGCAGGTCCGCGAGGCCCGGCGGCGCGGCGGCGGTGGTCGGCTCACCGGAGAGGTGCCGCAGCATGTGCACGGTGCGGTCCATCGTGGTGAGGGCCTGTAGGCCAGCGGTCTCGATGCGGGCGAGTGCCTCCAGCGCCCGTCTCGGGTCCGAGTCGGCGACGAACCGGGCGGCCTGCGCCAGAGCGACGATGCCACTGACGTCGTGTGCGACGAAGTCGTAGTTCCCGGAGAGCGTGATGCGCTGTGCGTGCTGTGCGGCCGCGACCGATCGGATCTGGCGCATTTCCGCCAGCCGTGGGTATCCGCCGACCACGACGGCGGCGAGCGGACCGGCCGACCACACCGCGCAGGCGCCGATCGCGTCGAGAGGCGAGCCGAATGGCAGGAACCGCAGCACGCAGACGGCCACCGCGAGCGCCGTGACGGTCACGGCTGCGACGGCCTGCCGCCGAGGGCCCACCGGGTCGCCGCGGCGACCAACAGCAGTAGCGCCGCGCACTCGGCGAGCCCGACCACTCCGCTATCTCGCCGTAGTCCGGCCGGTAAGCGATCATGGCGATGGTGGCCACCAGCGAGACCACGCCGGCGGTGATCCCAGCCCAGGCGTACAGGACGCCTCGGCGTCGCCAGCCGATCGCCACGGCGAGTACCGCGCAACCCGCGGTCGCCGCGGGCACGATCGCCAGGGCACCGATCGCGTCGTTCGGCGGAGGTGTCACCCGGTAAGCGTAGGCACCCGGACGGCGGCCGGGCAGTCCGCCGGACGGCAGAGTGAGCACGCGTCGCGGGCCGGACCATCTCCCGATCTGGAGATGGTGCCAGCAGCAACAGCGCTGCGGCGACTCGCGAGCCGGTCGAGGCGCGACGGACCAGCTGGTATTACCCTGAGGCGCCGTCCGGCACCCGCGTCCGCGCCGAACCGAGGAGAAGATGACCATGGTGCGCACGTTGGCCGACATCCTGGACGCGGCGGCACAGGGGTGCTTCCCGCCGGCGGACGGCGGGACGACGGTCGTACCGCAGCCGAGCCGCCGCGACGCCGGGGTGCTCGCCTTCACCGCGCATTCCGTGGTGTTCACCGACGAAGACCCCGATGGGTACGCCAGACTCTGGCCACTGTCGACTGCGACCGCCTGGCGGCCACGATGAATCCGCGCTTCCTGGCCGCGATGCTCGACCGCACCGGCCGGTCCATGGACACGATCGACCTGCTCACCGTCGCGAGCCCCTTGCCGGGCCGCCACCACTGCACCTGAGCGAGCTTGCCGACACCGACCATCCCGGATTGTCACCGCGCGGAGGCGCTGGAACGACGTCCGCGTCTGGTCGGCCGAGGGCGGGGTGATCGTCCTCGGTCGGGGGTCGCCGGCCGCTGGAGGTGGCGATCGAGGTCGACGAGGCGGTTCGCCATCGGGGCCTGGGGCGGGAGCTGGCGGTGGCCGCCCGGCATCTGGTGCCCGACGGTCAGCCAATCTGGGCGCAGCAGTCCGCCGGCAACGCACGGAGTGTGCGCGCCTTCCAGGCCGCTGGATTTCGCCCGGTGGGCGCCGAGGCGTGCTCCTCGACACCTCGGCGCCACCGGTGAGTGCCCTGCGATCAACACCAGGTCAGCGTCGAGTTGATCCGTGTGACGTTGCTGATGGTGTTGTTCGCACCACCGCAGGGGCTCTGGGTGATGTTGGTGCCGCTGACTGTCAGGTTCTGGAACCGGATGCCGGAGGAGATCGGGAACTCCGTCCGCGAGGCGATCCGCACCTCGCCGCCGCCCGTCACCGTTCCGGACACCCGGCGATGACGACGTTGTAGCAGTTCTCCACCAGGATCGAGTTGTTCCCCGTGTTCGAGATCGTCACCCGGTCGATGACCGCGCCACCGGACTCGGACACGCAGAAGATTCCTCGGCCACCCCGGACGCGATCACGGTGCCGACCCGGATGTTCGTCGGATACGAGCTGCCCACCCTGCCGTTGCGGTTGGCCATCCGGAAGGCCGCGTACCCCGTTCCGGTGCCGGCGCCCTGCGCGTCGACAGTGCCGACCGTGGCGTTGATCGTGTCGTTGAGCAGCAGGCCGGGTCCGGGTGTTCCGCGCCGTGACAGTGCCGATCGTCAGGCCGTCCACGCCGTACGTCTCCACCCGTGCGTGCCGCTGCCCGACACGTAGACGTTGTCGATGCGCACGTTGCGCACCTTCACGGCCCGATCGCCGCCGTGGTTGTCGATGCGCACCCCAGACCGCCGGAGAGCCGCATGTCGACCTGCCCGATGGTCAGGTTGTTCACGTTCCGCATGAAGATCCCGTACAGCGGTGCCCGGTCAGCGTCAGGTTCTGCACCTCGACGTCCGTGGTGCCCCGCGAGTACACCGGCGCCTGGTCGCCCGAGCCCGACCGGTCACGTTGATCGTGCCGCAGACCGCCAGGGCCGTGTACGACGGCAGCGACAACCGGGCACCAGCGCTCACCGACCGGAGCCGCGTACCACCACCCGCTGCTTCGACGTCCGACCCGCGGACAGCAGTTCACCGCGGCCTGCATCGCCGACAGCATGCTCGTTCCGAAGTAGACGGTCGACGAGCCGTTGCGGGCCGTCCAGGTGCTCCCGCTCAGTACGGCCTCGGCCTGGAACGACCCGCTGCCACAGCCGGTGGCGGGTGGCGTACCCCGCCACCGACCTGGACCAACTGCCACTGCTGGTTCGTACCGTTCTGATCGGTGTACTGACTGATGCGGCCCCGTCGACGGTCGACCGCTCCCAGACCTCGAGCGCCTTGGTGGAGTGGCGGTTGATCAGCCGGACGTATCCGCTGTCGGAATCGAGGACCTGGAACTGCTGGTTGGCGGTGTTGCCGTCGGGAAACTGGCGGTACTCGGCGCCGTTGGCGGTGTTCCACTCCCAGAGGTCGAGAACCTTGCCGCTGTGGCGAGCCCTGAGGCGGTAGTAGCCACCGCCGGAGGAGACGAACTGGAACTGTTGCCACTCGCCGTCGTTGCGGGTCCACTGCTGGATGGAGGCGCCGTCCGCGGTCGAGGTGTCCGCGACGTCGACGACCTTGCCGCTGTACCGGTTGACCAGGACGTAGTAGGCGTTGGTGTCGATGGTCGCCGCCGCTGCCGGTGGTGCGCCGACCAGGACGAGACCGATCGCGCCGACCAGCGTGCTGATCATGGCCAGGATCAGGCCGGTACGCCGGCCGCGCTGGATCGACACGGCGCTGGGCGGTCGTCTCGTGGTGGTGAGGGGCATCGGTCCTCCTGGCGCGATCGGGAAGGGTGGCCTCGGATGGTGTGGGGAGGGCGGCTATTCCAGGTGGAAGGTGGCGGAGCCACGCTCGGCGGTCGAGTTCACCGCTTCCACGTAGAGCAGTCCGTCCCGGTGGCGCACGTACCGCCCGGGAAGTTGTACGACTCCAGCGAGAGCCCGGCGCTGGCGGACAGGCCGGTCCGGCGATGGAAGCTCGCGTCGCCGCCGAAGAGGGCCGAGCCGTCGTTGCGCTCGACGTACAGGGCGTAGCCACGGTGTCGCAGGAAGTACCCGGGAAGTTGGTCGACTCCAGCGACACCGATCCGCCGCCGGCGAGGCCGTTGACGATGCGGAACTGGGAGTCGGCCAGGTTGGTCACGTTCGGCTCGATCCGGGCCCGGTAGTCGTAGTGCCGGATGTAGCTGCTGGCCAGGTCGTCTGATCGTAGCCGGACCGGTGTGGCCCCGTCCGGCACCGGGATGCCGAAGTTCGGGGTGCCGTCGGCGTTCCAGTAGACCTTCTGCAGCCTGGTTCGTCGGTTCGGATCGTTGAGCGGGTCACCGGTGATGTCGCGGTAGTTGCGGTCGTGGTAGACCAGGATGTCGCTCTGCCCGTCCTCCGAGACGGTGAACGAGTTGTGGCCGGGGCCGTACTGGCTGGTGGCCGCGTTGCTGGTGAACACCGGGTTGGGGCTCTTGCTCCACGAGGCCGCGTCGAGCAGGTTCGCGGTGGCCGAGGCGCTCAGCATTCCGAGGCAATAGTTGGCGTCCGTGGCGCTGGCCGAGTAGGTCAGGAAGATGCGCCCATTGCGTTGTACCACCGCCGGGCCCTCGGCGACCCGGTAGCCGCGGGTCTCCCAGTCGTACGTCGGCACGACGAGCCAGGTCACCGTGCCCGTGATCTGCCAGGGTTGGCGCCCATCCGGGCGAGGTAGACGTTGGAGTTGTTGGAGATGCCGGGCTCCTGCTGTGCCCAGGTCAGATAGCGCACCCGTTGGCGACGAAGGTCGAGGCGTCCAGGCTGAAGGTGTCCCAGGGTGTGGTGATCCGGCCGCGTTCGGTCCACGAGCCGGTCAGCGGGTTCGCGCTGGCGCTCTCCAGCACGTACATCCGGATGCGCCACACGTCGTCGGTCCGGCCCGCGGCGAAGTAGACGTACCACCGGTTGTTGATGAAATGGATCTCCGGTGCCCAGATGTGGGCGCCCATCTCTCCGCTGGTGTGTCGGCTCCAGATGGTCGTCTCCGTCGCGGTCGCGAGGCCCTGCAGGGTGGTGGCCCGGCGCAGCACGATGCGGTCGTACTGCGGCACCGTCGCGGTCAGGTAGTAGTAGCCGTCGGTGTGCTTGAAGATGTGCGGGTCGGCCCGCTGGTTGACCAGGGGATTGGTGTACGCGACGGCCGGCGCGGCGTGTGCCGGCCCGGCCGCCGGCAGGCCGGCCGCCACGGCGAGCACCACCAGCACCGTGGCCACGACCGACCGGAGGTGTCGGGGCGCCCGGTGGCGGGTGGCCGGGCCGGTGGGCTGGAGTGGCAGCGGCATCTGTCCTCCGTGAGGTTGGTGGGTGACCGTCGATCGGCACGGGTGGTCCAGCCGGCGGCGGCACGGCCGATCCGGTTGCCGCCGAGGGCCGAACCGCGACACCTTGTCGGGGAAGCGCGAGCGGACCGGGAAATGTCGGGGGCGTTGCGCCTCGGTAGCGGCCTTAATGTTGGCGTTAACATCGATGCCTGTCAAGGCGTTCCGCTCGCCCACCTGCGAACCTGCGCACGGGTCGGAGGTCGTCGACTGCGGCTCTACGGTCGTGGTGCCATCCCCACGAGAGTGTGTCGAGTACGCGCTCGACGTACTCGTGGGTCAGTGGCTCCTGCGTGATGAAAACCTGAAGTACAGCGGGCCGGACAGGATCGCCATGGCCAGGTCCACGTCGACGTCGGGTGACAGCTGCCCCTGCTGTTGGGCCTTCCTGAGCCGGGCGACGGTCCGGTCCGCCTGGGGGCGGATGAAGCGTTCGTTGAGCGCGGCGGCGACCATGGGATCGTGCTGGGCCTCACCCACCAGGGCCCGGTAGAGGGGCCCAGGGGCGGCTGGCTCTCGCGTGGAGCCAATGGCCTGCCGCACCTGCGGTACGAGTTCGTCGACGACATGGCGGAGCTGTCTCCGCCGCTGGAGATGAACCTGGAGCCGGTCACCGCGACGGTCTTCGCCGCCTCCGGTGCGGGCCCGTCGTTCAGCGAGGACTACATGCCGGTGGTCTTCTCCACCCTCACCACCGGCACCCAGGTCTGCTACGTGGGTATGCGCGCCACCCCAAGGTCGCCTGACCGAGAAACCGGCACGACTCCGCCGACGACGCGGGGCGCTGGCCTGGCCAGCGCCCGCCGGCACGAAACCCGGTGTCGTCGATGCACCACATCGATGACGACTGCCACCCGTTCGGTAGCCTCTGACACGCTCTGACAACGCCTGACGACGACGTCTGACATGGGGAGTGGATGAAGGACCAGCGTGCCGCCGCGGAGTCGATCCAGGACAGACAGGCTGCCGTGAGGTTCGCCGAGCAGTTGCGGACCCTGCGAAACAGCGTGGGTGACCCGTCGTTTCGCAAGATGGCGGGGCGGTCCGGCCGGATCTCCCACACGACCCTGCACGAGGCCGCCGCCGGGACCAGGTTCCCCTCCTGGGAGACCACAAGGGAGTTCGTCCGAGCGTGCGAGGCAGACGAGCCCAGTGGCGGAGTCGATGGGAGGACGCGCAGCGTCCGGAAGCGAGCCACGCCACGCCGGATGGCAACCGCGCCCCGGTCGCCGACGATTCTCCGTCCGTCCCCGGACCACGAACTCCGTGGACGACGAGGCCACTGGTGCCGAGACGTCCGACGCCCCGACAACTCGGGCGGCCCACCGGCCCGCCGTGTCGGGCGTCGCCGCGTCCGCGCCGAAGGAGTTGGGTGTCGCCGCGTCCGCACGGGAGAGTCGGGCGTCCTGCGGACGTCGGAGTACCCGCCGGCCGACGACGACTCCGCGACTGCCTGGCGCAACCGGGTGCCGTGGCTCTCCGCTGCGGCCGTGGTGCTGGTGGTGGTGACGGTCGTCGTCGTGGGCATCACCGTTCGTGGCCGGACGTCCCACGACAGCTCCGGGACCCCGACGGCGTCGTCGTCCCAGGCGGCGCCGCCCTCATCGACCGCGTTCTCGGACTCGATGATCGCCGGGGACGCCAGCAAGTTCGTCGGCGACATCACCATCCCGGACGGCACCCGGGTACGGGTCAACGAGGAATTCGACAAGGTGTGGGCCCTCGCGAACGTGGGCAAGGTCGACTGGCACAACCGCTTCCTCGCCCGGATGGACCCCACCGCCGACGGGGACGGCTGCCAGACGCCGGACCGAGTGCCGATCGGCGACACGCCGCCCGGTGAGCAGGTGATGATCCGGGTCCGGGTCACCGCGCCGAGCCGCCCCGGCAAGTGCTGGGTCAGCTGGAAGATGGTCGACGAGAACGGGCAGGAATACTTCCCCACCCGTCGGCCGGTGTATTTCATGGTCACCGTCACCGCCTGATCGAGGTCCCGGCTCGTGCGAAGCGGTGTCAGGGTGGGACCGATCGATGTCAGTCCCGGGTGCCCGCAGAGCTGACAACACCGCATCCATCGAGGTCGGTGAGCCTCCAACGGATCTGACACGACATCGGGGTACCGAACAGCAGTCCTCTTCTCGCAGAGTGATGTCCGTTCCGAACGCGACTCACCACCTACGAGGAGGACCGACCTTGCGCCGTTCCTGGTTACCCGTCGGGCTCGCCGCGCTCTGCGTGGCCGTCGGCGTCCGGCCCACGCGTCGGCCGGGACATCCGGTCCCACTGCGGAGCGGGCCGTCACCGCGGCCGCGCGGCCCGTCGTGGACATGGAGGCCACCGTCCTGGCCGCCCAGATCGACCCCGCCGTGCCGACAACACACTGACCCCGGGCGCGAAGAGTTCCGTGCTCGCCGTCGAGCAGGCGCTCCAGGCGCAGGGCCTGCTGAACGCGCAGTGGGTCGACGGTTACTTCGGCACCGTGACGGTCTCGGCGTACGCGGCGTACCAGCGCTCGCTCGGCTACACCGGGCTGGCGGCGAACGGGCTGCCCGGCACGACGTCGCTGACCAAGCTCGGGCAGAACCGCTACACCGTCGGCAACACGATCGGCCCGGGCGCGAGGTTCCGCGCGACGGGTACGTCGTCAACGCCCGTACGCAGGCGATGCTGGCCGAGGCCCAACGTCTGCTCGGCTACACCCTGGTGCTGGAGCAGGGCTCCTACAACCCGGGGCGACCCGACGTCGGCCGGTACGCACGACGGCGGGGCGTGGTGGACATCGCGGTCACCGGCATGACCGCGGCCAAGCGCACGGCCGCCGCCCGCGCCCTGCGCCAGGTCGGCTTCGCCGCCTGGGTCCGTAACCCCAGCCAGGGCGACTGGCCGTGGCACATCCACGCCGCGGCGCTCAACGACACGGACCTGTCCAGCCAGGCACAGCACCAGACCGGCGACTACTACCTCGGCTGAACGGCCTGGCCAACCAGGGTCCGGACGACGGCCCCGGGTCGCGATCAAGACCTGGGAGCAGTACCAGCGCGGGCAGTGACCCGCATCCCTTCACCGTTTCCTGAAAGGACACCATGAACATCCGGAAGAGCCTCGCCGCCGTCGGCGTCGCGCTGGCCGCAACCACCTCGATCGTCAGCGTCGCATCGCCCGCGTCAGCGGCGGCCCGAGACGGGTCTGCGACAGCGGCGAGTTCTGCTACTACTACAACAGCGACAACGCGGGATCGATCTCGGACTTCACCGGTTCGCTCGACGACTACGGCACCGAGCAGCCCTCGTGCTACGACTTCAAGGGTGCCGGCGCTGGCAAGGGCCTGTGCATCAAGAACGAGGCCGCCTCGGTCTGGAACCGCAGCACCAAGACCGTACGCGTCTACTTCAACAGCGGCTACGCCGGTTCATACCAGGACTTCGCGGCCGGCGCGAAGGCAAACCTCAACGCCACGCTGAAGAACAACAACGCCTCGCACCAGTTCTCGCCGTCGACCCGCACGAACCTGTCGTACGGCCTGTACCAGGCCAGCGGCGGCACTGTCACGTGCGGCTTCGACGGTTACACCACCACGCCCGGCCGGCACGAGGGCATCGACATCGCCCGCAGCGTCGGCTCGGACGTGCGCGCCCTGGTCTCCGGAACGGTCATCTACGTCGCGCGGGCGCCACCGGCAGCGGCGGCCTGTCCACGATCTCCGTCTACAACTCCTCGCTCAACAAGTCGGTGATCTACCTGCACACCGCGCCGAAGTCCGCGGTGAGCGTGGGCGACGCCATCAGCAAGGGCGAGATCATCGCCGACGAGTCGTGGCACGGGTGTCCTCCAGCTCGGGCGCGCACACCCACGTCGAGGTCCGGGCCGGCCGGCAGACCCACGCGGCCGTCAGCGTCGGCGACTCGACGCTGGACAACGCCGACCCGACCGCGTTCTGGAACTCCCAGGGCTACAACGAGAAGTAGGACGCCGTGAATATTCGCAAGGGTCTCGCCGTCCTCGGCGCCGTCCTCGCCATGTCCACCTCGATCCTGAGTGTCGCGTCGCCGGCAGCGGCGGCCGCACGGGACGGAATCTGCGACAGCGGCGAATTCTGCTACTACTACAACAGCAACCAGGCGGGTTCGGCCTCCGACTTCACCGACTCCTGGACGACTACGGTACGACCCAACCGACCTGCTACGACTTCAAGAGCACCGGCAGCGGCAAGGGCCTGTGCGTGAAGAACAACGCGGCGTCGGTGTGGAACCGGACCGGCAAGACCGTGCGGGTCTACTTCAACAGCAACTTCGCCGGTGCGACCCAGGACTTCGCGTCCGGGGCGAAGGGCAACCTCAACGCCACGCTGAAGAACAACAACGCCTCGCACGAACTGCTGAGCGGGCCGACGGGCTGTAGCACCGACGGCACCAACAGCACGTTGCCGAGCACCATCCTCGTCTACCGGGTCAGCCTCGGGCGAGTCGACCGGGTCGACTTCAAGACGTACGTCAAGAACGTCCTCCCGAACGAGTGGGTGACGAGCTGGCCGGCCGCCTCGCTGGACGCCGGTGCCATGGCCGTGAAGAGCTACGGCTGGTACTGGGCCCTGCACTCGACCCGGAAGACGTCCGGCGGACAGTGCTACGACGTTCGGGACGACACCGGCGACCAGGTCTACCGGCCGTCGTCGGCAGTCTCGTCGACGTCCGCGGCGGTGGACCGGACCTGGTCGACCCGGATGACCCGGAGTGGCAACATCCTGCGGGCGCACTACTGCGCGACCACGACGGCCTGCGGTGGCTGGGTCGACGGGGACTGGCTGTCTCAGTACGGCTCCCGTGACCAGGCGAACGCGGGCAAGAGCTACCAGACGATCCTGCGCTACTACTACCGCGACATCGCCCTGTCCTGACGGCACGCACCACCGCGCCGCCCGCCGCGAATCTGCGGCGGGCGGCGCTCGTGCGTACGGCACGTCCGGTGCGGGTCACCGGCTACGCGGGCGGCTCGACCGCCTCGACGAGCAGCTGGAGCACATGCCGGTACGGCTGACCGGTGGCCCGGCTCATGCCCATCTCGCAGGTGCGGTTGCAGGAGGCGTACGCGTCGTGGTCGCGCTGGTTGACCTCGGCGGCCTGGGCCGCGGTGGCGCTGGCGGTGACCTCGGGATGCAGCAGTCCCCGGTCGCCGGCGAAGGCGCAGCACCCCAGCTGTCCGGCACGGTCACCGTGTCGGCGACCGCCGCAGCCACCGTTCGGAGGTCGTCGACGCCGCCCAGGTGCACCGTGGAGCAGGTGGGGTGCAGGGCCAACGAGCCCAGACGCCGGGGCTCCGGCAGCGCCGGCAGGAGGTGCTCGGCGGTGAACGTCACGCTGTCGACGAAGCGCAGCGCCGCGTAGCGTGCCCGGTCCTCCTCGGCCAGCGCGGTGGCCAGCTGGGTCAGTCCGTGCGTACAGGATGAGGCGTCGCACACGATGGGCAGGCGACCCTCGTCGCTGGCCGCCCAGAGCGCGGTCAGGGTCCGCTCGGCCATCTCGCGGTGACCGGCGGGTAGCCCTTGGACTGCCACGGCGTTCCGCAGCACAGACCCGCGGTTCCGGTCGGTACGACCAGCGGTACCCGGCGAGTTCGCACAGGCGCAGGAACGCCGCCGCCGACCCACCGGACGGACCGCCCTCCGCCGCGAAGACGCTGCCGATGCAGGCCGCGAAGAACACCGCCTGTGCGTCCGGCGCGCTGCGGGGTTTGGGGCAGCGGGCACCGCGCGCGGTATGTCGTCGCTCCATAGCGGCACGAGTTCGGTGGTGCCGAGGCCCCGGATCACCGTCGTGGCGGCGCGGGTCACCGGTGTCGGTACGGCGTGCGCGGCGGTCAGTCCCACTCGGACGCCCGTTACGGCGGCCTGCCAGTGGCGCGCGACACCACTGGCGGTGCGCTGGGCACGGGGCTGTGCCGCTCGGCGCGCAGCCGCTTCATCGCCGCGCCGGTGTCGATGCCGACCGGGCAGGCGGTGACGCACAGGCTGTCGGCGGCGCAACTGTCCACCGCGGCGTACGCGTAGTCGTCGGTCAGCTCCCGGCGACGCTGCTCGTCGCCAGCGGCGGTGGCGAGGGCGATCTGTCGTTGCAGGACGATGCGCTGCCGGGGCGTGGTGGTGACCTCGGCGGTGGGGCAGACCGGCTCGCAGTAGCCACACTCGACGCAGGCGTCCAGCTCGGGGTCGACCGTCGGCACGGTCTTGAGCTGCCGCAGGTGCACGCTGGGGTCGTCGTTGAGCAGCACACCGGGGTTGAGCAGACCACTCGGGTCGCACAACCGCTTGAGCTCGCGCATCACGTCGTACAGCTCGTCGCCGTACTGCCGGCGGACGAACGGGCCATGGCCCGCCCGGTGCCGTGCTCCGCCTTGAGCGTTCCCCTCGGCGAGCACCAGGTCGACCATGTCGTCGGTGAACCGGGCGTAGCGGTCGATCTCGGCCGGCGTGTCGAAGGACTGGGTCAGCATGAAGTGCAGGTTGCCGTCGCGGGCGTGTCCGAAGATCACCGCGTCCGGTAGCCGTGCCTGTCGAACAGGCGGATCAGCCCCTCGCAGGTGCCGGTCAGGCGCGGCATCGGCACCGCCACGTCCTCCAGCAGGGCCGTGGTGCCGGGCGGGCGGGCGCCGGCGACGGCGGTGTAGAGGCCCTTGCGCAGGTGCCAGAGCGCGGCCCGTTCGCGCGGGTCGCGGGTCAGGTCGGTGCCGGTGACGGCGGGCAGCCGGTCGAGCACCGGCCGGGCGTCGGCAGCGTCGCGGCCAGCCGCTCCGCGCTGTCCTCGGCGAACTCCACCAGCAGCGCGGCGTGCCCGGTCACCGTCAGCCCGCGCAGGGCCGGGCTCGCGTCCGGGTCGCGCTGGCTGACCCGGAGCGCGGCCGCGTCGAGCAGTTCGGCGGTACGCGCGCCGGCGGCGAGCAGGGCGGGCAGCGCGTCGGTGGCATCGGTGAGGCCGGGCAGGATCAGCAGACCGGTGGCGGCGTGCTGATGGATCTCGACGGTACGGAAGACGGCCTCGGCCACGAAGCCGAGGTGCCCTCGCTGCCGATCATCAAATGGGCGAGCATGTCGACCGGGCTGCTGTGGTCGAGCAGCGAGTTCAGCCGTACCCATGGTGTTCTTCATCGCGAACAGCCGCTCGATGGTGGCGCGCGACCCGGTGTGGAGCGCACCCGGTCGCGCAGGCGCAGCAGCCCGGCGTGCAGTTCGGGCTCGTCGGCCCGCAGCCGGTCGTCGGCGCCGCGTGCGGCGGAGTCGACGACGGTGCCGGACGGAGGACGAAGCGCAGGGATTCCATGGTGCGGTACGCGTTGTCGGTGGTGCCGCAGGTCATCCCGCTGGAGTTGTTGGCCACCATGCCACCGACCGTGCAGGCGGCCTCGCTGGCCGGGTCCGGGCCGAGCCGGCGACGGTAGCAGGCCAGCCGGGCGTTGGCCTGCCGGATCGTCAGGCCCGGTTGGAGCCGGATGCGCCGGCCGTCGTCGAGCACCTCGGCGTCCCGCCAGTCGGTGCGGACGTCGACCAGCACGCCCGCGCCGCCGGCCTGCCCGGCGAGGCTGGTGCCGCCGCCGCGCAGGGTCAGCGGCACACCTGCCTGCCGGGCGCCGGCCATCAGCGCCCCACCTCGGCCGCCGAGGTGGCGCGAACCACGGCCTGTGGCTCGAACAGGTACGGCGAGGCGTCGTGCGCCGCCGCCAGCCGTCAGGGCAGCTCGGCGCTGGCCCGGTCGGATCGTCGAGGCGCGAGCGCAGTAGCTCGGCGACCTCGCGGGCAGCGCGCCGGCGGCGGTCGGCGAGGGTACGGGTACGACGGGTCTCATCGGGGTCCTCCCGGAAAGGGTGGTCAGCCGGCCACCGGTGGCTCGGCGGGACGGCCGGCGATCAGCAACCGGCGGGGAGCGGTGCCGACCGGCGCCGGCAGCCGCAGCGGCTGGCGGCCGGGGTGATGCTGCCGAGTACGGAGGCGTGCCGCGCGCCGGTGCCGGACGGCAGGGTGCCCGGCAGCCCGTGCACGGTGAGGTAGCCCAGCAGCGCGAAGGCCAGCGCCTCCTTGGCGTCCGACGGAACGCCCACGTCGTCGCTCGACGACAGGCGGACGCCGGGCAGCTCGTCGGCGATCATGCGCATCAACGTCGGGTTGCGTGCGCCGCCGCCGGAGACGACGAGCCGGGTGACACCGTGGTCCCGGCAGGCGGCGGCCACCGTGACCGCCGTCAGCCGGGTGAGCGTGGCCAGCACGTCCCGCGGGTCCGGGTGGGTGCGTCGGCGAGGGCGGCGAGCAGGTAGGGCAGATGGAACAGCTCCTTCCCGGTGCTCTTCGGGCCGGGGAGCCGGTAGTACGGCTCGTCGAGCAGCCGCCGCAGCAGGACCGGGTTCACCTGCCCGGCAGCCGCCCGCGCCCGTCCGGTCGTACTCCTCGACGCCGGCGCTGACGTGGCGCACGGCGGCGTCGAGGAGCGCGTTGGCCGGTCCGGTGTCGAAGGCCAGCAGGTCCGCGTCCGGCGCGACGACGGTGATGTTGGCGATGCCACCCAGGTTCAGCGCGGCGGGGACACCGGGCAGGCCGTTGAGCAGCAGCCCGTCGAACAGGGCGACCAGCGGCGCGCCCTGGCCGCCGGCGGCGACGTCGCGGCTGCGCAGGTCGGCCACGACCGGAAGGCCGGTGGCCTCCGCGATCCAGGCCGGCTGACCCAGTTGGAGAGTGCCCCGGACCACGCCGGCCTCGACCCAGTGGTGCATGGTCTGGCCGTGCGAGACGACCAGGTCGGCCTGGCCCCGCACAGCTCGGCGAGAGCCCGCACACCGGCCTCGGCGAAGGCCTGGCCGATGCCGGTGTCCAGCACGCAGATCGCCTCGGTGGTGGTGGGTGCCGGCGGCAGGGCGGCGGCGATCCGAGTGCGCAGCTGGTCGGGGTACGGGTGGCTGAGCCGGCCCAGCGGTCGCATCCGCACTGTGTCCCCGCTCAGGTCGAACTCGGCCGCGGCGGCTTCGATGCCGTCGTAGGAGGTCCCGGACATCAGGCCGATCACACGCATGCGGTCCTCCCTCAGGCCCGGCCGGCCGGTGCCGCGGCCGAATCGTCGTCGACCTCGTCGGCGCGTCCATGGTCGTACGGCGTCTCCGGGGCCGCGTGGAACCGGCTGGACACCGTGCCCACGAGCAGGGTGACGAGGACGCCGATCGGCACCAGCCACTGCGCCGCGATGGCGGTGGCGGTGGTGGTCCCGGCCGTCGTGACGTCGATCTTGACGTAACGGACGATGTAGGTCATCACGGCCACGGTGACGAGGAAGGCGATCACCGCGTCGACCTGGTTGGCCCGACTGACCAGGCGGCCGAGCAGGAAGGCCCCGAGCAGCGCCCGTAGGTGTAGCCGGCGATGGTCAGGCCGGTCAGGTAGACGTTTCCGGTGCTGGAGCTGAACGCACAGGCGAAGATCGCCATCAGTACCGCCCAGACCAGGGTCATCACCCGGGCGAGCCGGAGCATCGCGTCGTCCGACGGGACCTTCCGGAAGAAGCTGTGGATGAAGTCGGCGACCGTGGAGTTCGACATCGAGTTCAGCGCCGACGACAGCGAACCCATCGCCGCGCCGAGGATGCCGGCCACCAGCAGACCCGAGATGCCCACCGGCAGGGCGTGCAGGATGAAGCTCGGGTAGAGGTTGTCGCTGCTGGCCAAGCCGAGTTCCTTGAAGGTCTGACCCTTGTTGTACGACCACAGCAGCGCGCCGACCAGGGAGAACGCCGCGAACTGGATGACCACGAAGATGCCCGAGGAGATCATCGCCTTCTGTCCCTCGCGCAGCGTACGCGTGGACAGGATGCGTTGGACGATCAACTGGTCCGACCCGTGGCTGGCCATCGCGAAGATCGCGCCGCCGATGATCGCGGTCGGCAGGGCGAACGGGCTGGTGAGCACGTGTGCGAGGGCGAAGTTGGTGTCGAAGAGCTGGAACTTGCCGGCATCCAGCGCCTGCGAGTAGCCGTCGAAGCCGACGGCGTGGCTGAGCACCGCGATGGCCAGGATCGCACCACCCAGGTACAGCCCCATCTGGATGGCGTCGGTCCAGATGACCGCCTTGATGCCACCGAGGTAGGTGTAGACCACCGTGATGAGCGTCAGCACGATGATGATCGCCTGGTAGCCGACGTTCAGGCCGAACTCGTCGAGGAGCAGCTTGATCGGGATGGCGGAGGCGAACAGCCGTACGCCCTCGGCGAGTAGACGGGTGAAGACGAACGTGACCGACGCCAGACCCTGAAGTTTCAGGCCAAACCGCTCACCGAGGTACTGGTAGGCACTGACGAAGCCACCCCGCTTGTAGGGGGATGAGCACCGCGGCCACCACGACGCGTCCGATGACGTAGCCCAGGGCCAGTTCGACGTTGCCGAACCCTGACCGCTGTAGGCGCCGCCGGGCACGCTGATCACGGTCAGGACGCTGGTTTCGGTGGCCACCACGGAGAACGAGACGGTCCACCAGGGCAGTCGCCCCTCGCCCACGAAGTAGTCCTTCGCGGACTTCTGTTTGCCGGACAGTCGGAGTCCGACGTAGGCGATCACCACGAGGTACAGCACGATCACGACAAGGTCGAGTTGACGCACGGCTCGCTCCTACCAGGGGTTGTCAATAAGTGACGTTAGCCGAGAGTAACGCGAAAGTTTTGCCACCGCCCCTCCGGGCTGGCTACGCTGAGGTCCCAGCCTGCTGATATGGGGATGCGCTGGCTCACATCCCACCCTGTTGCCCAGGCTGGCCCGGCCGGAACGACGTGGCGCTCGACGAGCCGCCGCCCGTCGTCCGACCGGTGACTGAACACCAGCGAGAGGAACGAGTAACCCCGTGGACCTCAGCACCCTCGGCACCGAGACCCGCAACGACAAGACCAGCGACCTCGACCGGATGTCCCCGACCGAGCTGCTCCTCGCGATGAACGACGAGGACCAGACGGTGGCCCAGGCGGTCCGCCGGGCCGTGCCGGACATCGCGGCCGCCGTCGATGTCGTCGTGGCGTCGCTGCGCCAGGGCGGGCGGCTGATCTATCTCGGTGCCGGCACCAGCGGCCGGATCGGCATGCTCGACGCCGTCGAGTGCCCACCCACCTTCGGCACGTCACCCGACCAGGTCATCGGCCTGCTCGCCGGAGGGCGCGCGCCTTCGGTGTCGCCGTCGAGGGCGCGGAGGACGACCCGAACCGTGCCGTCGCCGACCTCGACGCGGTCGGCCTGACCGCCCGCGACACGGTGGTCGGGCTCGCCGCCAGCGGCCGCACCCCGTACGTGGTGGGCGGGCTGGATCACGCCCGCGCGCTGGGAGCGGCGACCGTCTCCGTGGCCTGCAACTCCGACGCGGTGACCAGCCGGCACGCCGACGTCGCCATCGAGGTGCCCACCGGCCCCGAGGTGCTCACCGGCTCCACCCGGCTCAAGGCCGGCACCGCCGAGAGCTCGTCTGCAACATGCTCTCGACCGCCACGATGGCTCGGCTCGGCAAGGTCTACGGCAACCTGATGGTGGACATGAACGCCACCAACGAGAAGCTCGTCGACCGGGCGCGTCGGATCGTCGCCGAGGCCGCCGACACGGATCTCGACAGCGCCGCACGGGCGCTCGCGGCGGCGCACGGGCATGCCAAGACGGCCATCGTGCTGCTGCTCGCGAACTGCACCGCCGAGGAGGCCGCGGCCCGGCTACGCGACGCCGACGACGACGTCCGGCGGCCGTCGCGGCCTGACCGTTCCCGGCAGGGCACCGGGACAGGTCCGGCGGCACGGACTTTGTCGGGCCGCTCGCCTAGGGTTCGCCGCATGTACTTCGTGTGCCGGTGGCGAGAGGAATCGCCGTTCAGCAAGCGGGTGGTCACCCTGCCCGACGCGACGATGCTCGACTGGTTTCGCCGGGGCTGGGGCCGTGCCAACCCGCAGGGCTGGATCGAGAGCGAGCTGGGCGATGACGTGTACGGCCTGGACTCGATCTTCGAGGAGGCCGGGAGCGGCACCTGCCGCCGCCGGAGACCCTCGACGAGCTACGCGAGTTGCTGAACGCCCACCTCTACGTGGAGGGCGACGACGACAGCACGTTCATCCGGCTCGGCGAGCGTGCCCTGCGCGTGCGTACCGACGACGACGAGGTGGATCTGGCCTACTACTTCGTCGAGGAGGACGCCGTCGTCGCATCGCCGGACCGGCTCGCCTTTCTGCTGCACGACACCTGGCCCCTGCCGGCCGACGCCGCCGCGCCAGGCGCCGTCTTCGACCACGGGTGCCGGTCCGTACCGTAGGGATCGCCCCACCCGGTCCGGAGGCCGTCTTCTCGGTCCGTCTGGGTTGGGGTTCGCACGACGCCGACCGAAACCTGGACCTGGCGGGCGCCATCGCCTTTCCCGGCCTCACCCTGCCGGAGCTCGTCGCTCGTCTGCGTGCCGTCGACGCCTCCGGCACCGCCGATGGCCGCACGACGCCCAGCTGTTGCGGGCCCTGGTCGCGCCCGACGAGACGGACGCCGGCGCGGCGCTGGAGCGCTACGTTCGGCTGTCCGGGTACGACCCGTCGCCCGCGAGCTTCGATCCGGCATCGGCACACCACGCGGTCCACCTGGAGGTGGTGCGGCTGCTGACCCCGCAGCCGTCCGTCGGGTCGCTGGTCCGTTCGGATCCGCACATCGCGCAGGTCGCCCGGTACATCGACGACTTCTTCGGGTTCGACCAGTGGTTCCTCTTCGACACCAGGTGGGCGGCGGCACACCCGGCCCTGGCCCGTTCGCTGCTGCGTTACGCGGCGCACTGGGACCCGTACGACGGCGCGACGGCGGAGTAGCCGCCCTCGGCCATCCGTGCGGCCGCGCCGGTGGTCAGGACCGACCGCAGAGGGCCTCGTCCAGGAACGCGTCGACGGCGTCGTCGGGGTCACCGTCGAAGTCGGGCGTGAGCAGGACCGTCACCTGGCGGCGCCGGTCTTCCGTCGAGTACGACCAGGACTGGTACGCCAGGGCGTCGCCGTCGTTGCCGTACACGCGAATCCCGCAGGAGGTGTCGCGCCACCATGCCAGCCCGAGGCCGTACCTGCCGCCCTCGACACCCGGTGTCTTCATCTCGGTGAGCAGGTGGTCCGGCAGGAGGCGTCCGCCGAGCAGCGCGGCGAAGAACCGGTTGAGGTCGCGCGTCGTGGAGATCATCTCGCCACCCGCGCCCAGGACCGAGGGATTCATCTCCGTGTAGTCGACGAGGTCGCCGTTCGGCTCGGTCGGCAGGTAGCCGTGCGGATGCGGACCGGGGATGTGCGGGGATGTCCCCGGCACCGACGTGCCGCGCAACCACAACCGATGGATGACCCGGCGCTCGATCTCGTCGCCGTACGACCGGTCGGTCACCCTCTGGACGAGCTGACCGAGCAGGAGGTAGGGAGTGTTCGAGTACGCGAAGGCCGAACCCGGTGGTTCGGAGGTCGGCGGATTGGCCACCGCTCGCCGAACCAGCTCGTCAGCTCGCCAGGTCCGCCAGCGGTTGGCGAAGAAATCCGGCTCGGCGGCATCGGCAGCGTGCGCACATAGTCGTACAGGCCGCTGGTGTGGTTGAGCAGTTGTCGCACGGTGATCCGGTGACCGCCGGGGACGACACCCGGCAGCCACCGCTCGACCGTGTCGTCCAACCGCAGTTGACCCTCGTCGACGAGTTGCAGGACGACGACGGCGACGAACGTCTTCGTGATGCTGCCGATCCGGAACCGGCCGTCCACGGGGCCGAACGTGGCCTGCCCAGTGCGGCGACACCGCTGCTGCCTCGCCACATCCCGTGCTCGTCCCGCACCTCCGCCACGGCGCCCACCGCGCCGGCGGCCACCACGTCGTCCAGCCGATGCTGCAGCTCGCCGCGATCCGCTCCCGGAGATGCCGCAGTGGCGCCTGTCGGCGTCGCGATCACCGCCAGAGCTGTCGTTGCCGTCAACAACGCCCGATGCACCCGTCTCATCCCGACCTCCCGCGAGTAGTTCGTCGACATGAGCCTGACCGGGTTGGCGCGACGGGCATATCCGGGAACACCGGGTCTCCCGGAAAGCCCATCGGGGTTGGCGCCTGCTCGACCGCGACGCCCTACGGCTCGGTCGACAGTCGACGAAGCGCCCGTCCGGTTCGGACGGGGCGCTTCGTGTCAGCCGAGCGGTGGGTAGGAAACCGTTTGGTCCCCGTCGGCGTCGGTCGCGGTGGCCAGCTCGATCCGGGGACCGGTCCGGCGGGAGGTGGGCATGGTCGGCGATGACGACGACGTCCACCTCCCGTCGATCATGGCCTGCTCGACGGTCTCCCACGACGCTCGGATGATTCCTGCGAATCGGTACGAGTGTCGGCGAAGGTGAGCAAGACACGTCGCGACGGCGTGCTCCGACGGCTCGATGGTGGCGGGGATCCAGATGACGGCTATCTCCATGTATCTCTCCTGATCAACGTCGTGGACGCGAGTGGGTGATCAGGAGTCGCTGTGGCGGCGGGGACCCGCTCCACCGGTCGGCTGGTGGCGCGTCGGTCGGCGGCGGTGACGGTGAGCCCTGGGCGCAGCGGTGCGCTGGGCGGCGAGAATTCAACTGTCGACGTGGGTGGGTCGGTGCCGCCGGTGTTGGCGCCGGTGGGTGCCGATGCGAGCGCCAGCACGAGCGCCGGTGGCCCCGACGCGGACGGGCCGGCGGCCGGGGCGGCTGGTCGGTGACGGCGGCCCTCACCACCCGTGCCCGATCCGGTGTCCGGCCGTCGGAGGTGCCGTGCACGCCCCGGGATGTCGTCGCCGGGACGGACGTCGACGGTGCCGCCGAGGCCCGCGAGGCAGCCCACACCGTCGGGGAGGCCGCACCCGACGGTGTGGTCGTGGCCTGCGGCGACGACGACGGTGACGGGCGGGCCGGTCGCGTCGGTACGACGGTGGAGGATCGGCCGACGGCGTCGGCAGAGGAACGGCCGACGGCAGGGGCAGGGGCGGCCGACGGTAGCGGCAGCGGGAGCGCGGTCGGCAACGGCAGGGGCACGGACACCTGCACCTCGACCAGGTCGGGCACCCGCACCGTGATGGTGTCCGGCGAGGTGTTGACCTCCACCAACTGGAGACTCGTCGGTAACGGCAGCGGGGTGTCGGCGTGGGCGGGGTCGCCGCCCAGGGCCGCGCCGAGCGCCGCGGCCCCGAACGCCGCCGCGGCCAGGCTGTGCCGCAGCCGCATCAGACGGAGGCCACCGACGGCTGTGCCGCAAGCCCGGCCCGGTCCGATCCACCGGTACGGTGCGGTTGCTCTCGCGTTTCGCCGTTCCCTCCATCTGCCGGTTCTTGCCCCGGGAATCCCCGGGCTACACCTTCCGTCGATGTCCAGGCGGTTCATACGCGGGCTTCGGCGGGCGCCGGGGCGGGGTCGAGCGGCAGGTCGCGCAGCCGGCGGATCGGGGTCGACAGATAGATGATCGGGGACAGCACGGTGAGCGCCCCGAAGATCAGCAGGGTGGTACGGGCACCGAGTGGCCCGGCCAGAACGCCGGCGAGCAGTCCGCCGAGCGGGATGGCGCCCCAGGAGACGAACTTGACCGTGGCGATCACCCGGGACAGGAGTTCCGGTGGGCTGGCGAGCATCCGGTACGTGCGGGTGGTCACGCTCAGCACCACTGTGGAACCCGCGAAGATGAGATTGCCGACGGCGAAGGCGAGGTAGGCGGCGGTGCCGGTGCCCAGCGGGATGATGAGCGCGCCGACCACGCCGACGAACGCCGAGATGATCAGGCCCGCGCGGTGCCCACCCGATCGGTGAAGCGGGTCGTCAGTGCGGCGCCGATGAGCGTGCCGAGCCCGTCCGCGGCGAGCAGCAGCCCGACCAGGAACGGCGATGCGTGCAGCTCGCGCACCAGGTAGAACGGGAAGAGAGCCAGCATGGCGCCGTTGACGAAGTTCGTGGCGGTGGCGTCCCACATGGCCGGCCCGATGATCGGGTGGCGGAGCACGAAGTGCCATCCCTCGCGGATCATCGTGACCATTGGCGGCCGTTCTGCTAAGCGTTGCACCCGCCGGGCCGGCAGGTGCGCAGCAGCACGGCGGACATCAGATAGCTGACGGCGTCCACGAACAGCGTCGGCACCGCGCCCAGCAGTTGCACGGCGACTCCACCCAGGGATGGGCCGCCCAGCTGGGTGGCGGCGTGCGTGCCGGAGGTGAGGCTGTTGCGGGCCTGCAACTGCGCGGCCGGCACGATCTCCGGCAGGAAGGTCTGGTTCGCCACGTCGAACAGCACGTTGGCGAAGCTCACGACCAGAGCGACCGCGACCAGTTGGGCCACGGTCAGGGTGTCGTACCACCAGGCCAGGGGACGGACGCGATGGCGAGGGCGCGGATCAGATCGAGGGCCACCTGCATGCCGCGCAGCGGCACGCGTTGCACGATCACCCCGCCGGCAGGCTGATCAGCAGGTACGCGAAATAGCCGGCCGCCGTGATCAGACCCATCTCGAAGGCCGACGCGTCCAGCACGGTGAGCGCGGTCAGGGGCAGAGCCACTCCACCGACCGCCGAGCCGAGGTGGCTGGTCGTCCCGGCGACCCACCAGCGCCAGAAAGTAGTAAGTCCCATAATGGAACTCACTATAGGGTTGGGTCTGCGACGAGTCGACCTCGCCGGTGGTGGCCACCGCATTCGGGCAGGTGGAAGCCCGGAGGACCGAACGTTTCAGCCGTGCGAGGCGGGTATTCAGGCGTACCAGCGCGACCGGCGGTGCCAACGTCACGAAGTGAGGGAGCGCGAATCATGCCTGATCAACAGCCCACCATCGTCCTCGTACACGGCGCGTTCGCCGAGTCGGCGAGCTGGAACGGTGTGATCGAGCGGCTGGGCGACGCGTACAACTCAGTGGCCGTCGCCAACCCGCTGCGGAGCGTCGCCAACGACGCCGCGTACGTGCGGGATGTGGTACGCGGAATCGGCGGCCCGGTCATCCTCGTCGGCCACTCCTACGGCGGCATGGTGGTCACCCAGGCCGCGGCCGACGAACCGTTGGTTCGGGCCCTCGTGTACGTCAACGCCTTCGCCCCGGAGACGGGCGAGTCGGCGTTGGAGCTGTCCGCGAAGTTCCGGGCAGCACGCTCGCCGACACGCTGGTGAAGTACCCGGTGTCGACCGGCGGCAACGAGGTGGCGATCGGCCAGGAGTCCTACCACGCGCAGTTCTGCGCGGACGTGTCGAACGACAGTGCCGCGCTGATGGCACGGACCCAGCGGCCGATCACCGAGCAGGGCCTGAGCGACAAGCTCTCCGGCGATCCCGCCTGGCGATCGCTGCCCAGTTGGTTCGTCTACGGGGACGCCGACAAGAACATCCCGGTCGCCGCGCACCGGTTCATGGCCGAGCGCGCCAACCCGCGAGGCCAGCGTGAGGTGGCGGGCGGCTCGCACTCGACAGTGGTGGCCCAGCCGAGCGAGGTCGCTGAGACGATCATCGAAGCGGTCCGGGGCGTGGGCTGACGGCCGGACGGTAGCTGGCCGGGTGGGCCGACGACGGAGGTCGTCGGCCCACCGGCCTGCCGGTTAGCGGACCCGCGGCACCGGGTGGGGAGTCGGCCCCGACCACAGGTGGTCCCGGGCGAAGATCGTGAACAGCTGACCCGCCGTCATCCCGTCGTGTGCGCCCGGGACCTGGGCAGTCGCGGCGGCGTACCCCGGGCCCGGAAGTTGTCCGCGATGGCGTTCTGGGCGTTGAGGTTGCCCTCGAAGACGCCGTTGCCGAGGAAGACGGAGAGGTCGTCGTCGCCGACCGTGTTCGCGATTGTGTCGTAGTCCTGGTTGGTGAGCGACGGATTGCCGGAGAAGTGTCCGTAGAACGCGAAGGTGCTCGGGTAGTTCTTGATGACGACGCCACCGGTCATCCCGCCGTAGGAGAACCCCGCGTAGGCGCGCCCGGTGCGCTCGGTCGAGACGTTGTAGCTGCGCTCGATGAGCGGAAGGATCGTCTGGACCAGGTTGTTGGCGGCGTTGGTTTGGTTGTAGGACGCGAAGCCGAGGCTGGTGCCCGTGAAGTGGTTGCCCATGGTGACGACCACCGTCGGCTCGATCTCGCCCTTGGCCGTCATGTTGTCCAGGATGTTCGGGACGTTCGCGGGGACCATGAAGTCGGTCTCGTCACCGAAGATGCCGTGGGCGAGGTACGCGACCTTGTACGGCTCGGCTCGGTTGGGGTCGTAGTTGGCCGGCAGGTAGACGCCGAGGTAGTGGCCGCTGTCGCCCAGGATCGTGGTGTAGGGGACGTACTGAACGGTTCCCCGCTTCGCGCGGTTGGCCATCGGCAGCTCGTATGCCGCGCGCTCCTTCAGCACCGGGTCGTTCTGCTTCCTGGCGTACGGCACGTGCACCGCGTCGAGTACGTCGTTGTTCCTGACCCGGAACGAGGACGCGCCCGGCGGCCGAGGGTTCGTCGAGGCGGGGTCCCAGATGCGCTTGTTCTCCCAGCCCTGGGTCGGGTCCCAGACGCGGTACCAGTAGCTGAGGCCACCGGCGTGCAGCGGGACCGAGACCGACCAGTTGCCCTTCTTGTCCCTGGTCATATCCTTCAGGAACTCGGTGCCTCCGGCGTGGTAGCGCCCCGGCTGCCACTCTTCCGGCTGGTAGCGGGTGGTGCCGGTGTCGACGTCGAGCAGGGTCAGGTCCCCGGCGAGGCGGACCTGGGTGGCGGGGATTGCGGTAGACGAAGGTGACGGTGTATCCGGTCGGTGAGTGGCGGTCCGCCTTGACGGTCGCACCCTGCTTGGACGCCGGCCTACCGGCGGCGGCAGCTGGCGCGGGACGACGGCGCCGGCACCGAGTGCCATGAACGCGAGCACCGCGATCGCACGCCTGAGCCTGCGTCTTCCGGTCGCTTTCCTCATTCGAGAGAACTCCTCTGTCTTCTGTCCTCTGGGTCTTCTTCGGACACTGGCTCCCGAGGGCAGGCGGTGACGGGGACGGGTAGCTAAATCGAATTAGCATCGGAAGTGTCGCTGGATGCGCCTTTCGATGTCAAGGTGATGTCCATAGACAGGAAGCACGTCGAGGACTGGCTCGCCGCCTACGAGCGGCTCTGGCGGACGCCGGGCACGGACGCACTGGCCACGCTCTTCACCGAGGACGCGAGCTACCAGCAGGGCCGTACTGGACGCCTGTCGTTGGCCTGCCGGCCATCGCCCGAATGTGGGAGAGGCAGCGCAAGGGACCCGACGAGGTGTTCCAGCTGACCACGGAGATCGTCGCGGTCGAGGGTGACACCGCGGTGTCGCGCCAGGAGGTCCGCTACGGCGACCCGGTCGACCAGGAGTACCGCGACCTGTGGGTCATGCGGTTCGCCGACGACGGACGGTGCCGGTCGTTCGAGGAGTGGCCGTTCTGGCCGGGCCAGCAGCCGACCGACGGCGACGCCCAGCCACCGGGGCAGAGGACCCGGGAGCTGGGGCGTCACTGTGACGACGTGGACCGCGTCAGGCCGGAGCGGCCGGGCAACTCGCGCCGGCCGGCGGAATGGCCAGGTCGACGAGGTACCGGTCGACGTACCGACGGGTGCACTCGGTCCGTGGGTAACTGGCGTGACCCGAGCCCTCGTAGGTGACGAGGTGACCCCGGCTGCCGAGCTGGCGCACCACCCGCAGGGCCCCGTCGTACGGGTGGCCGGGTCGTACCGCCCGTTGAGCACGAGCAGCGGCGCGTCCGTCCGTACCTGCAACCGATGCTGCGGGTTGACCGCCGTCCAGCCCAGGCAGATCGCGGCGAAGCGGACGGCCACCGGGGAGGCCCGCAGGTGCGGCGCCGTGGCCCGGACAGTTCGAGATATCGGTTCCAGTCGGCGAACCCGTTGATCGGCAGCGACCAGTCCTGGCAGAACGCCGGTAGCGCGTACTCGGTCAGGTCGTCGTCGTTGTTGGCCGGCACCATCGGGGACGCGAGTGGGGATCAGCGACCTCGCCGCGTTCCAGCGCGAGAAGCATGGTCGCGAGGTCGGCCCAGGTCGCGTCGAAGAAGTTGACGAATGTCGCGAACCCCAGCTCGAACCAGGTCAGCCGGGTGCCGGTGCCCGCGTCGACGAGCGTGCCGGCATCGGCCCGGCGCATCAGTCCGTCGAACAGCGCCGGTACGTCACGTCCGTGCAGTGCGCAGCTCGGTGTCCGCCCGCACCAGGCCACGAACTCGCGGAACAGGGCCTCGTTGCTGGTCGCCCCGCTGCGGAAGTAGTCCCGGACCCCTGGCTGTGGTCCATCACGCTGTCCATGGCCAGCGCGCGGACGCGGCTAGGAAACAGTTCGGCGTACGCCTGCCCGATCAGCGTGCCGTAGGACCACTCGTAGAAGCTGAGCTGCCGCTCGCCGAGCGCCGCCCGGATGGCGTCCGTGTCACGCGCGACGCTCGCACTGTCGATGTGGTCGAACAGTGGGCCACTTTGAGTGCGGCAGTCGTCGCGCAACTGGCGGTTGTAGGTGCGGAGTCGTTCGAACTCCGCTGCGTTGCTGGGTGTCAGCGAGGGTGCCGGGCCAGCATCGCCGACGAGCAGCGCACGGGTGCGCTCCGGACCGTGCCCCGAGGATCGAAGCCGATGATGTCGAAGCGACGCAGCACGTCCGGCCCGAGCTGGCTGTCGGCCGTCAGCGCAACGTCCACACCGGACAGCCCGGGACCACCCGGGTTGTAGACCAGGGCACCGATGCGGGCGGCCGGGTCGGTGGCGGCGTGTCGGGCCAGGGCCAGCTGGAAGGTTTCCCCGGGCGGGACCAGTCAACCGGCAGACGCAGGGTGCCACATCGGGTGCCCGGATCGTCGGGCCGTTCCGGGCATGCCCGCCAGTCGATCCGGCCGTTCCACCCGCCGGTGGTGCCCGTGGCGGTCGATCCGGTGCCGCCGGACGCGTCCGTCGTCCCGCCGGCGAACGCGGGTGGGGCGTTGAGCGACAGCGCGACGAGGACCGCGACGACTGCTGGGAGACGGCGGTTGCGCGGCGGGCGTCGACGGTCGACCGCTGCGCTGCCAGAAGGTGGTTCTCTTCGTGGTCAACATTCACCCAGACTGCCGACGGCCGGTCCACGTCGGATCCACGTCGCTTCGGAACGGCCGGCACAGGGGTGGTCAGTGCGACGGCGTCAGTCGCTCGGACAGCTCTCTGGCCTGGGGATGACCGATCCGGTCGAAAATGGTCCACGCCTCTCGCCACAGGTCGACCGAGGTGTCGTGGTCGCCCGTCGCCTGGTGGGTGTCGCCGAGACGCACGAGTGTCTCGGCCCTCCCGCACTGGTCCTCCCCGTCGGTGTAGAGGGTGAGCGCCTGCCGGTAGCAGGAGCGTGCGGTCTCGTACACCCCGAGACCGTGGTAGGCGAAGCCGAGGCTGTCCCAGGTGTGGGCCGCGCCGATCCGGTTTCCGGCCGCCTCGTGGAGGGCGAGCGCCCGCTCGCAGTGCGTGATCGCGCGTGCGTGCTCGTCCAGCCGGGCGTGACTCCAGCCGATCGCGTTGAGCGCCGCCGCCTCACCGCGTCGGTCGCCGGTGTCGCGGGCCAGCGTCAGCGCCTCCGCCGCGTGCGGCAGCGCGCCGCCGGGGTCGCCCTCGATGTCGGACAGCCAGGCGAGGTGCAGGTGGGTGCTGGCCTTCCCGGTCGGTCACCGGCCTGGTCGTACCGCTCCATCGCCAGCCGAAGGTGCTGGTGAGCGGCACCGTACCGGCGGAGCTGGATGTGTGCCAGCGCGAGGTCCCGGTGCGCCAACGCCTCGACCAGCGCAGCGCCGCGGCGGTGCGCGACGGTGACCGCGACGGCCTGTACGGCGACCAGGTCGTGCCACCGCGACAGCCGGCTGAGGAGGAGTGAGGGCCTGGGCGAGCTGCCCGGCGTGGGCGTCGAAGCGGTGGGTGACCGCCTCGTCGACGGCGGCCAGCAGGACCTGCTGTTCGGTGGCGAACCAGGCCAGCGCGGGCCGGTGGTCGGCGAACGCCGATGGTGACCCGTCGGTGGGCAGGGACAGCGGATCGACGGGCTGCCAACCTCATCGACGACCCTCGCCGCGTCGCGGGCCAGGGACAGGTAGTGGTCGAGCAGGCGATGCCGGACCGCCCGACGGTCGGCCGGCCGGTCGTGCGCGTCCGTCAACTCCTCCCCGTAGGCGCGGAGCAGATCGTGACAGCGGAAGCGGTTGGGGACTGCTCGGCCAGCAGGTTCGCCCGGGTCAACTCGTCGAGCGCCGGGCGGATCAGGTGCGGTGCCGCCCCGGCGAGGCTGGCCGCCGCGGCCGCGCTGACATCCGCTCCGGGATGCAGGCTGACCTGCCGGAACAGCCGGGCCGCGTCGGCGCTGAGCAGACGGTACGACCAGGAGAGCACGGTCCGCACGTCGGTGGCGGCGTCGTCGGTGGCCAGGGCGGCGAGCCCGCCCCGGCTCGCTGCCAGGTCGTCCGCGATGGCCTGGAGCGGAAACGTGGGCCGGGCGGCGGCCCGCGCGGCCACGATGGACAGGGCGAGGGGCAACCGCGCGGTACGGCTGACCAGCTCGTCCACCGCAGCCGACTGGCCGGCGGTCCGCTGCGCGCCCAGTCGACGGACGAGCAGTAGGCGTGCTTCACCGGCGCTGGGTAGGTCCAGTGCGACGGGACGGGCGCCCTCGGCGGCGATCAGGCCGGGCAGAGTGTGGCGGCTCGTCACGATCACGCCGCAGCGGGTCGATCCCGGAAGCAGCGGCCGCACCTGTTCCGCGTCACGCGCGTTGTCCAGCAGGATGAGCAGCCGTCGGTCGGCGGTCAGGCTGCGGTACAGGGCGAACTGGCCGCCGGTTCGGCGGGAATCTCCAGGGGCCTGACGCCCAGGGCGGGCAGGAGCGCGCGTACGACGACGGCCGCGGGCGACGCCTCCTGCGACGTGGTGCCGAACCCAGCGAGGTCGACGTGGAGCTGCCCGTCGGGGAAGTGACGCGCGTTGTCGTGCGCCCAGCGCAACGCCAGCCAGGTCTTCCCGACACCGCCGGTGCCGGTGATGACGACGGTGCCGGCCGAGACGGTGTCGCCGAGCAGCAGCATCGTGAGCCGGGCCAGCTCGCCGGCCCGGCCGGTGAACAACGTCGGTGGGGCGGGCAACTGCCGGGGACGATCCGTGGCGTGGGTTCCTCCGCCCGCCGCGTCTCGGTCGTCAACAACTCCCGGTCGGCCCGCAGGATCCGGGTGTGCAGGTGTTGGAGGTCGGGACCGGGCTCGACTCCCACCTCGTCGCAGAGCAGACGGCGCACCTGCCGGTAGGTTGCGAGGGCGTCGGCGCGCCGGCCGGACCGGGCCAGGGCCACCATCAGTTGTCCCCACGGGCGCTCGCGCAGCGGATCCCCGTCGACCTGGGTCCGGAGCGGTTCGATCAGCTCGTGGTGGCGGCCGGCGTGCAGGTGTAGGTCCGCGATCTCCTCCAGCAGACTCGAACGCTGGTCCTGGAGCCGCGTGCGGACGGCGAGCAGCACGCCGGATCCGGGAGGCCCGCGAACGGCTCCCCACGCCACAGCGCCAGAGCCGCCTCGAACGCCGCGAGGGCGGCTGACCGGTGGCCCTGTCGCAGGGCGGCATGGCCGCGCTGGGTGAGGTCGTCGAAGGCCAGGCTGTCGATCGTCCGCGCGTCGCCCACGAGGCGGTAGCCGGTGGCCCCGGCGAGGATGGCGGGTCGGGAGAGCCGGGGACCGCAGCGTCCGGCGCAACGCCCAGACGTAGGTCTTCACGTTGCCGGCCGCCGTCTTCGGCGGGCGTCCCTGCCACAGCTCGTCGACGAGTTGGTCGATGGACCACCCGGTGCCCGGCTGCGACATCAGGACGGCCAGCAGGCGCACCTGCATCGGCGTGCCGAGGGCCAGCCGTTCGCCGGCGACAGACCGCGCCTCGACCGGTCCGAGCAGCCGATACCGCATCTCCGACGGCACCCCGCAGGGTCCATCGCCCCATCGTACGGGCCGACGCCATCCGCACATCTGGCTGATCGACCCGGTTTCGCCGACGATGCGCGGGTCCGGTGCCGACGGTCGGAGCCTCCGTCCGTCCGTGTGCGCCGTCACGAGAGTGGGCAAGGTCAAATCGTTGGGTGCCGCGACGAGGCTGCTACAGTCGAGATTGTTGCGGCAGCAAATTTATCAGCAGCAAATATCACTGAGGAAGGGATGTCTCCGATGACCAAGCTCTCCGTCATCTACTACTCGTCCACCGGCACCGTCCACGCCATGGCCAAGCGCCTCGCCGAGGCTGGCGAGAAGGCGGGCGCCGAGGTGCGGCTGCGGCAGGTTCCGGAGCTTGCCCCGGCCGAGGCCATCGCCTCCAACGCCGCCTGGAGCCAGCACTTCGACGCCACGAAGAACGAGGCGAAGGCGACCGCCGACGACGTCGTCTGGGCGGACGCGGTGCTGTTCGGCACGCCCACCCGCTACGGCAACGTGTCCAGCCAGCTCAAGCAGTTCCTCGACACCCTCGGCGGACAGTGGGCGCAGGGCCTGCTCGCCGACAAGGTGTACGCCGGCTTCACCGCGTCCATGACCGCCCACGGCGGCCAGGAGTCGACGCTCCTCGCGCTCTACAACACCATCCACCACTTCGGCGGCCTGGTCGTCGCCCCGGGCTACACCGACCCGCTGAAGTTCGCGGACGGAAACCCCTACGGCGTCTCGCACGTCACCGGAGGGGCAACGACGCTCCGCTCGGCGACGCCCAGCTCAGTGCCCTCGACCACATGGCCGAGCGGGTCGTCAGGATCGCCGGGAAGCTCAGCGCCTGAGCGACGCCGCTACTGCCGTACCGCCTCCCTGACGGAGGATGCGGCGCGGAACGCCCGGAGGTCCGCGTCAGTTCGGCCCTCCAGCTGGCCAGAGGCCGGCCTCCCCACCGGGAGGCCGGCCTTCCGCCTGCCCGGCTCGCTGTCACACCGCGACGGCCGCGACGGCGGTGTGGGGCCGATGGTTCTCGTCGCCGGCCCGCTCCAGGCGTTCGACCTCCTTGAAGCCGGCCCGGCCGAGTCGCTCGGAGAACTCGTCGACCGGCCAGCGGTAGGCGGTCACGACCTTGTGGTCGAAGGCGGCGACCTCGTCGGCGTGGAAGATGCCCAGCACCAACCGCCCGGCTGGGGCTGTCGCCCGCCGAAACTCGTCGAGCACGCTGTCGACATCTCGCGGCGGTAGATGGATCAACGAGTACCAGGCCAGGATGCCGTCGACGGAGCCATCGGGGACGTCGAGGCGCTCCATCGACCCGAGGTGGAACTCGACGTCCGGGTGCGCCGCCCGCGCGTGCGCGACGAACTCGGGAACCAGGTCGATCCCCGAGGCGTCCACGCCCAGCGACCGAAGGTAACCGGTGAGGTGCCCGGGCCACAGCCCAGATCGAGCACCCTGCCGGGCAGGCTCGCCAGATGCCGCGCGATGTAGGCGAGGTCGGCGGGATTCACCCGCTCCCTCGTGCCGAACAGCTCGATGTAGAGCTCGGCGACGGATGCGTAGGCCTGTTGCACCTTCTCGGTATCCACTGCGGAACTATACGAATTCCTGGCGCGTGTTCCTGGCGCGTGGTGACCGAATCGGCGACTGTCGGCAGGGCGGCAGCTGCGGTCATACCAGGTGGTGCAGGCCGCCTACCGTCGATGGGTATGACACGTCGAGTCGCGGTGGCCGGCCTGGTGGCGGCGGTGCTTCTACTGGGTTGTTCGGTCAGCACGGGGCGGACAGGAAACCAGAGCCGGTATCCGCTCCGGTGCCGTCGATCAGCGCCGATGCCGCCACGACCGCCACGGCGGTCGACCTGCTCAGGGCGGGCACGACGTTCGTCGACACCACGAGCTATCGCACCGACGTCGATATGGCGAGTGAGATCACGGCGCTGTCGCATACCGACAACGTCAAGAAACGCCTGGACGCCACGATGTCGGTCTCCGGGCGGACCACGGAGATCCGGATGATCGACGACGAGGTCTACCTGAGGTCCGACATGCCCCTTCAGGGTGTCGGCGACGGGTGGATGCGTCTCGACCCGGCCCGAATGCCACCGGGGTTCGCCCTGAGCTTCGCGCCCGGCAAGAACGACTCTGGCGGCTCGGCCCGCCTCATCGACGCGATCGTCACGGCACGGGTGGACGGCTCGCAGATCTCCGGCACGATCGACGTGAGCCGGATCGGCGTCGGCAACGGGATCAGCTTCCGCCCGGACCCGAGTGGCGGATTTCCGGACGCCGTCCGCAGCCAGGGGTTCCGCGCGACGTTGGATGCCGAGGGCCGCCTGGTGACGTTCCTGATGCCGGCCGCCAACGGGGTGCCGAACACGTCTCTTCGCTACAGCGACTTCGGTGCGGCGGTCGCTGTCGTACGGCCGAAGGAGCGGTGACCGCCCCCGACGCCCTCTATCGCCAGCTCGGCATGGGCGGCGGGTAGCTGGTTCTGCCGTGCCTATCCCTACCAGGATGTGGTTGGGGCGGTCAGAGCTCGGAATACTTCGAGTCATGAACGCGAGAGGACAGCTCGGTGACTTCCTCCAGGCCCGACGCTCACAGCTCCGGCCGGAGGACACCGGCGTAACGACGTACGGCGAGCGGCGCCGGGTTCGAGGGCTTCGCCGGGAGGAGCTGGCCCTGCTGGCCGGGGTGAGTGTCTCGTACTACTCGCGGTTGGAGCAGGGCAGGCCGTCAACGCCTCGCCCGAGGTGCTCGACGCGCTCGCCCGGCCCTGCGGCTCGACGACGCGGAACGCCGCCATCTGAGCCAGCTCGCGGCCGGGACCCGCCGTCGCCCCGCCGTACGGAGACCGGCCCCGGAGCGAGTGAGCCCGGCGGTCCGCCAGCTCGTGGCGACGCTTGGCGGCGTACCCGTGGTGGTGCTCGGTCGCCGCGCCGACGTGCTCGCCTGGAACACCGCGGGCCATGCCCTGTTCGCCGGCCACCTCGACCCGGAGATCCCGGAGCGGCCGAACCAACGCCCGAACATGGCCCGGTTGGTGTTCCTGGACGCGCACACCCGCGACCTGTACGCGGACTGGCCCGGCAAGGCCCGCGCGGTGGTGGCGGCGCTGCGGATGGCCTCCGGCAGCACCCGGACGATCCGCTGATGGCCGCGCTGATCGGTGAGCTGACGGTGAAGAGTCCGGAGTTCGGCGCCCTGTGGGCCGACCACCGGGTCAAGGCCGGCGGTGACACCGTCTACGAGATGCGTCACCCGCTGGTCGGCGCAATGGACGTGACCCAGCAGACCCTGCGAACCGAGGACGGCCAGACGGTCGTCATCGCCACCACCGAACCCGGCTCGGCGTCCCACGCCGCGCTGACGTTGCTCGTGCACGGCGCCGTCACCACCCGGGCCAGCGCTGAACGGCCATTCGTCCTGCGCGAGTAGCGACTTTCCCAACGGCTCGACCTGAGGTGCTCCGCGGAGCGCCGGACCCATCGTGCCCGACACGCCCGTCACCATGGCCACCAGAGAAGGACAGACATGCGCAAGAGAATGATGACCCTGACCGTCGCAGCCGCTTTCACGGCAGCGGGTTCGGTGTCCTGCCAGTCGCACCATCGAGCGCCGCGCCGGCCGCGACCGCCCGAGCCCTCGGCATCGGCCCGGCCCGACCGTCAGCCGCGCGGATCGCGGTCCACTTCGATCTGACGAAGGGGCAGATGCCGGAGAACGTCGCGCTCGGCCCGGACGGCACGGCCTACGTCACCTTCGCGGCCGCCCGACAGGTCGCCGCGGTCACCCCGTCCGGTACGACGCGGATCCTGGCGACCCTGCCGGCACCGGCCGACGGCGGCGTCAACACACCGGTGCTCGGGTTCGCACTGACCACCGGCATCGTCCGGATGACCGACGGCACGCTCTACTTCCTGTACGCGAGCGGCGACGCCGCCACCACGGGCCTGTACCGGCTGCGCACTGGCGGGGCCCGCACCGCATCGCGGCTCTGCCGGCCGCCGGACTTCCCAACGGGCTGGCGTTCGACGCGGCGGCGAAGAGGTTCTATCTCACCGACTCCGTGCTCGGCACGATCTCGACGGTTTCCTGAGGGGCGGCCGTGTCGAGGTCTGGTCCTCGGCAACCGAGCTGGCCGCAACGGGCTTCCTCGGCGTCAACGGCATCAAGGTGCGCGCCGACGCGATCTGGGCGACCAACCTTGACCGGGGCACGCTGTTGCGTATTCCGTTGCGGCACGGCCGTCCCGGCCCGTCCGGGTAGCTGCGAGCGGCCTCGTCGGCATCGACGACTTCGCCTTCGTCGGTGACCAGAGGGTCATCGCCGCGCTCAACGGGCCGAACACGGTGGTGAGCATCGACGCGGCCGGCCGTATCGGAACGCTGATGACCGCTGCCGACGGGCTGCAGAACCCGACCTCGGTGGCCGTCCGGGGCAGGCCGTCTACGTGCTCAGCGCCGCGTACTCCACCGGCGTCGACCCCAATCTGGCGATCACCACCCTGCTCGACCGCTGACCCGTCACCTTCGGGAGATCGAGCCGGATGCTGAGTACGCGGATCGCCCGCCGCCGCTGGTTGTCGGCTGCGGGCGATCCGCGGTGTCCGCCGAGGTGTCGGCGCAAAGGCGGAGGAGGACCGGCTCGGTCACATCGAGGCCCGGAATCCCGAGCGCCGAGCAACTCCGTTCGATGGCCCGCCGGTTGTGTTCGCGCCGGCGGCGGCTCCAGGTGGAAGGCCGCGGCCGCGGCCAGTGCCGCCGCGACGATCAGGGCGGCGAAGACCGGGTGCATGTCCTGGACAGGCTCGGGCGCGGTCGGGCCCGATGGCCCAGAGGATCAGCGGTGTGGCGTACGCGGCGGCGAGAACGGCGGTCCACCGACGCAAGCCGCGGAGGTGGGCATGTCGCAGGCTGGCCACCAGCGCGAGGGTGACCGGCACGATGGCCAGCATGGCGAACTGACCGACGACCAGGACCGGCACTACCCAGATCGAGATGATGACGGTCCGGGCGGCCCGACGGGACCTGCGGCTGTCCTGGGTGTGGGGAGCGAGGCGGTGGGCATGGTCTTCCCCGTCATCGGGTCGGGTTGGTGGTCGCGGGACGCCAGGCCAGCCAGCCGCGGCACAGGACGTAGGCCGCCGCGACGACCGCGACCAGCCCGAAGTCGATGATGGCCGACAGGCGTGCCTCCGGAACGTCTCCGATCAGCGCGCCGAACACGACGAGGGCGGCCTTGCCGGCGAGCACGATCTCCCAGACGCCGGCCGTTTGGCGGGGCCTGATCGCGAGCAGGGCGAAGAGCGCCGCGAAGATGCCGAAGCTGGAGACTCGCCAGCCTTCGATGAACAGGCGATCGTCGGCGGCGTTGATGCTCAGCAGCACACCGTTGACGAACGCGACCCCGGTGGCCAGTGCAGCGAGGGCGGCGAGCCCTCGGCCGACCAGGTCCGCGCGGTAGGTGGGGGCGGTGGCGATCCGGAAAGCGGTCGAGGTGGTCATGGGGAACCTCATCTCTACTGTACGGCTGTTAACTTACAGTCGTTAACTTACGCCCTTGCCTAACAGTTGTAAAGTCAGGGGTGACCACATCGAGAGCAAGGGCCCGCAACAAGCGCGGTGAAGGCGTCCAGCTGCGCGACGAGATCGTCGACGCGGCCATGAAGCTCCTGGAAGGCGGCATGCCGCAGAACGTGACACTGCGGGGTGGCCCGGCAGGCCGGAATTTCCGCGCCGTCGATCTATCCGCACTTCCCGGACCTGGACTCGATCCTGCTGGCGGTCGCGCAACGCGCGTTCGCCATCCTGGCGCAGGAGCTCGGCGCGCCGGATGACGCGGATCCGGTTGACCGCCTGCGGGCGGTCTGCGCGGCCTACCTGACCTTTGCCGAGCGCCGGCCACACCAGTACCGGGTGATGTTCGGCGCGGTGTGGGACGCCGGCCAGGCTCTGGAGCGGGCCCCGCGCTGGCCGACGAGCTTGCCGTGCTCGGCATGGGCGCCTTCGAGATCATCCGGCGCGCCCTCGCCGACTGCGTCACGGCCGGACGGTCGGCCAGCGTGGACCCTTTCCGCGATGCGACGGCGCTCTGGGTCGGGTTGCACGGGTTCGCCCAGCTCCAGGTGGCGGCACCACTGTTCCCCTGGCCATCTGACCTGCGCGAGTCCGTCATCGACCGGTTGGCGCTGCTGCGCTGATCTCGCGAGGCGGGGCGTCGTGCGAGGATTTCGACGTGACAGACACGGCATCGGCGCTCACCGACCTACGCGCCCGGATCGACGAGCTGGACGCTGAACTCGTCGCGCTACTCGCCCGACGGGAGGCCCTGGTCCGGCAGGCGGCCCCGCTCAAGAGCGACAGCCAGGCGGTCCGTGCCCCGGACCGGGTGGCGCAGGTGGTCGCCCGGGTCCGCGTGCTGGCGAGCGAGGCCGGTGCCGACCCGGACCTGATCGAACGGATCTACCGGGGCATGATCCAGTCCTTCATCGACATGGAGACCAACGAGCACCAGCGGCTCACCGGCGCCTGAGCGCGCCGGTACCGACCGGCGCATGTGGACCGGTCACGGCGCGACCGGTCGCCACCGTCCGGGCTCGCGGAGGACGGCGGTGGGAAGCCCAGCTCGTACGAGATCTGGTTGGCGGTCTCCAGGAGGAGCGGAAGGTTGCTCTTCAGTTGGTCGAGGCTCGCGATGACCTCGATCGCCGTGATCGAGGCGGCGGCGATGACCTGCCCCGCGAATCCCGGATCGGTGCGGCCACACACATCACGTAGGCGTCGTGCTCGCCGTTGTCCTCGGCCCAGCCGCAGTCCTGGATGCGGGCGAGTTCGGCTTCGAGCGTGTCGTGGTCGGTGAAGGTGGTCTCGGTGAACTTCTCGAACACGACGTGGGAGAGGAGACGGTCACGTTCCTCCCGCGGTAGGTAGGCCAGGATTGTCTTGCCGACGGCGCTCGCGTAGATCGACACCGCGCGCCCCACTCGCGAGGGCAACTTGACCGCGTCGAACGCCTGGCTGTCGACCTTGTCGATGTAGATGATCTCGTCGCCGGTCAGCTGCGCCAGGTGCACGGTGTGGCCGGTCTCGCGTTGCAGCGCGCGGAGGTGCGCGGCGGCGGGCTGGCGCAGGTCCATCGAGCCGAGCGCGAGCTCGGACAACTCGATCAGTCCACTGCCGAGCACATAGGTGCCCGCACCGGTCCGGCGTACGAAGCGAGCGGACTCCAGCGTCTGCAGGATCCGTAGGGCGGTGGACTTGTGGACGCCGAGCACGTCCGCAGCCTCCGTGAGGGACAGCGGATGCTCCGCCGATCGACGGATGAGGTCGATCGCGCGGCGAATCGATTGCGCCAAGGCTGAGTCTCCTCGCGCGACGGGCTACGCCGTCGCCGTCATTGCATCATATGCAATGTAGTTGACTCAATGCGCAACCGCTACTTGACACCGTTGCACATGGCGCTACGATCGTTGCAATTTCACCGCCTTGACGCCAACTCGTAACAGTGGAGTAACGATGGGTAATAAACGCGCTCACTTCGGCCTCGCCAGTGCGACATGTGCCCTCGGCCTGGTCGCCGCTCTCTTGACCGGTTGCGGCTCGGACGGCGGTTCCAGCGACGGCGTCACCAAGCTGACCTTCGCCGCCTCGACCTTCGGCGACCGGGCCGCGGGCCCCTGCTGACGAAGTGGCTCGACGAGTTCAACCAGAGCCAGACCAAGGTCCAGGTCTCCGCCGCCGCGGTGCCGTACCCGACCTTCGGCCAGACCGTGCTCACTCAGATGGGCAGCGGCAAGGGCCCCGACCTGGTGCGTTTCGACATGCCCGAGTTCGAGGCCGCCTCGGACGCCGGTCTCGTCGCGCCGCTGGACAAGGTTATCGACGCCGGCAAGTACGACCTGCTCAAGCAGCCGGACCAGTTCATGGTCCACGACGGTGTCCGGCACGGCGTCATCTTCGAGGCGTCGAACTACGCGATGTTCTACAACGCGGACCTGATCCCGACGCCGCCGACGACCTACGAGCAGTTCGCCTCCACCGCCAAGTCGCTGACCAAGGGTGACGTCTTCGGCCTGGCGTTCCGCCAGACGGAGGCCGAGGAGGCCGGGTCTGGCAGGACATCTTCAACTACGTCTACGGCTTCGGCGGCGCGTGGTCCGACGGCAAGAACCTGACGATCAACTCCCCGAGAACCTCAAGGGCCTGCAGGCGTTCAAGGACCTGTACGACGCGAACGTGATCCCGCGCGGCGCCGACGCGGCGACCTTCCGGCGGATGTTCGCCGAGGGCAAGGTCGGGATGGAGCTGAACAACGGCGGCTACGTGACCGCCACGCGCGGCCAGAACGCGAAGCTGAACTTCACCGTCGCGCCCATCCCGTTCCCGGTCCGCAAGCAGGGCGCGATCCTCGCGCCGATCGTGATCAACGAGGCGAGCGAGGGCAAGGACGAGGCCGGCACCTTCATCAAATGGGCGCTGGAGCCGCAGAACCAGGTCAAGCTGCAGGAGATCCTCGGCGCGAGCAGCGTCGCCACCACCACGCAGCGCAGCGCGGAGACGCTCAAGGCGACCCGTTCCTCCCGTCTTCGACGGACTCACCGAGACCAGCCTGCCGCAGATCGTCCTGGGGTTCGAGGCCAAGACGCCGGACATCCGCAAGGTGGTCGTGCAGAACGTGGTCGCGGCACTGCAGGGCAAGGCCGACCTGAAGTCGGCACTGGATCGCGCCCAGCAGCAGGCGACCGAACTGGTCCGCTGACCGCTCGACAGGCGACGCTGCCGGCGCGACGATCCGTGCGCCGGCAGCGTCCTTCCTCAGAAGGACCGAATCCGATGACTGTGGTCGAGCAGACCGGAGCACCGAAGACAACACCCGGGGTCGGGCCCGGCGTCGGCCCAGCCCGCTGGGTAGCAAGTGGACGCCGTACCTGTTCCTGGCACCCGCCGCCCTGTTCATCCTCGTCTTCCAGGCGGTACCCCTCGTTCAGGAGGTGTACCTCAGCTTCACCAGGACGAGGCTGCTCAACCCCACCCGCAGCGAATGGGTCGGGCTCGACAACTTCAACCGGATCTTCGGCGACCCCGAGTTCCACCGCACCCTGCTGATCACCGTCGTCTACGTGATCACCTGTGTCGTCGTCGCGATCGGCGCCGGGCTGGGCGTCGCGCTCCTGCTCAACAAGAGGTTCCGGGGCCGTGGCGTGGCACGGGCGCTCGTGACCGTCCCTGGGCCGCCCCGGCATCGCGGTCGCGCTCATCGCCACCTGGATGCTCAACGCCCAGTACGGCATCGTGAACCGCTTCCTCGACGCGGTGGGGCTCGGTGTGCAGGGCGGGGCCATCCTGGACAGCTCGCGCTACGCGCTCCCGGCGGTGCTCGCGACGACCATCTGGCAGCTGTTCCCGTTCACCTCAGTGGTGCTGCTCTCCGCCCTGCAGTCCGTCCCGCAGGACCTCAACGAGGCCGCGACGGTGGACGGCGCCGGACGATGGGCCACCTTCCGTGCCGTCACCTGGCAGGTCATCAAACCGACAGTGGGTCGCTGGCGCTGCTGATGACGATCTGGTCGCTGCGGCGGTTCGAGCTGATCTGGCTGATGACCAAGGGTGGGCCGGTCGGCTCCACCGAGACACTCGTCATCGACCTCTACTCACAGGCGTTCGACTCGAAGGAACTCGGCTCGGCGGCGGCCATCGGAATGGTCGGCGTCGTCATCTCACTCATCGTCATCATCGGCAGCCGACTGGTCGCCCGTGCCGTGGAGAAGGGGACGTCCGATGAGGCGCTTCCGTTTCGGTGTCACCGCACGGATCGTCGCCGTGCTCGTCGTGCTGGGTGTCGCGGTGTTCCCGCTGTACTGGATGTTCGTCACGGCGCTGACGAGCAACAGCGACCTCTTCGCCGACAAGCCCGGCTCACGCCGGACCTCGGCCAGTTCGGGTCTTCGTCGACGCGCTGGCCGAGGGCAAGGCGGCCGGGTGGCTGTTGAACAGCCTGATCATCGCCGTGGGGACGATGGTCCTCCGTCGGCCTGGGCATCCCGCTCGGCTACGCGCTGTCCCGGTTCTCCTTCTGGGGCAAGGCCGTGCTGACCGTCGTGCTGCTGTTCACGCAGATGCTTCCCGAGGCGCTCATGGTCGTACCGCTGTTCGCGCTGTTCCGCCGGTTCGAGCTGCTCGACTCGCTGACCGGCCTCATCCTCGTGAACTCCGCCTTCGTGCTGCCGATCGTCGCGTTGATCCTCAAGGGCGCGATCGACGGCATCCCGAAGGAGCTGGAGGAGGCCGCGCGTGCCGACGGCGCCCGACCCTTCACCACCCTGACCCGCATCAACGTGCCGCTCATCGCTCCGTCGATCGCGGCGACCGCGGTCATCGCCTTCTTCCACGCCTGGAACGAGTACGTGTTCGCGGTGACGTTCATCTTCAACCCGGACCTGCAACCAGCCTCCGTCGGCATCGCGAACTTCATCGGCGAACTGGGTACACCGATCCAGACGGTGATGGCTGTCGCCTTCCTGTTCACGTTGCCCGCCGTCGCCTTCTACCTGTTGGTGCAGAAGTACGTGGTGTCCGGCATGACCGCCGGCGCGGTGAAGGGTTGAGCCCAAGATGAAGATCGTCGCTGTCGACACACTTGTCGTCGACTTCTACCGCACGAACCTCGTCATCGTGCGGGTCCACACCGACGAGGGATCGTCGGGCTCGGTGAGGCCACCCTGGAGGGCAAGGAGCGGGCCGTCCAGGGTGCGATCGCCGAGCTGGCCGAGGCCGTGGTGGGTCTGGACCCGACCGCCATCTCGAAGATCCTCTACGAGACCGCAAGGGACTGGTACTGGCGCGGAGGGCCGGTCATCATGACCGCGTTGAGTTCGCTGGAGATGGCCCTGTGGGACATCTCGGCACGTGACCTCGGCGTCCCGGTCTCCCGGCTTTCGGCGGGGCGACCCGGGACCGGGTCCGCGCGTACGCGAACGGCTGGTTCTCCGGCGCCGTGACACCCGAGGACTACGCGGCCGCCGCGCGGAAGACCGTGGCGTCCGGCTTCCGGGGCCTCAAGTGGGACCCGTTCGAGAACTACGACCTCACCATCACCACCGCGCAGTTGGACCGGGTGCTCGCCCAGATCGACGCCGTCCGTCAGGCGGTGGGCCGCGAGGTCGAGCTGTTCGTCGAGGGGCACGGCCGCTTCGACGTCCGCCACGCGATCAAGGTCGCGCAGGAGATCGCCCAGTTCGACCCGGTGTGGTTCGAAGAACCGTGCCCGCCGGACAACCTCGACGCCCTCGTCGACATCCGCCGCGCGTCACCCGTGCCGATCGCGGCGGGGAGCGGTGGTACGGCCGGCAGGGCTTCGCGCCGGCATTGGCCCGCCAGGCGGTCGACTTCGTCCAGCCCGACGTGACGCACGCCGGCGGGATCGCCGAGCTGGCCTTCATCTCGACGCTCGCCGCGACCAGCTACGTGGGCTTCGCGCCACACAACCCGAGCGGGCCCCTGAGCACCGCCGCGACCCTGCAACTCGGCGCGACGCTGCCCAACTTCCGGTACCTGGAGATCATGGCGACGGACGTGCCCTGGCGTCCCGACATCACCAACGAGCGGCTGGTGCTGACCGACGACGGCGACATCCTCGTCCCGACCGGTGTCGGACTGGGCATCGAGATCGATCTCGCCGCGATCGAACAACACCCGTTCACACCACACCCGCTCCGGATGTTCCAGGACTCCGTCTACGACATCCGGCCCCGTGACGAGCGGTCCTTCTTCAATCTGGAGACCGGCTCATGACGGTGCCACGGCCCCGAGGGTCGGACCCGGATGCGGACTGGTGCGGGACCGCCGCCGAGGCGTTGCCGGACGACGCCGACCAGGGTGTCCTCATCGGCCGGATCTGGGACCCGTCCGCCGACGCCCTCGCCGGTGACCGTCCGGAACGGCGAGGTCATCGACCTCAGCCACCGGTTCCCGACCATTCGCGACATCTGCGAGCTGCCCGATCCCGCCGCGACGGTGGCCGGGCTCGACGGGACCCGGGTGGGCGACTTCGCGGAGATCCTCGCCAACACGGGCGCCGCGAGCCACGACCACAGCCGACCCTGGCTGCTCGCGCCGGTCGACCTCCAGGCGCTCAAGGCCGCCGGCGTGACCTTCCCGGTCTCGATGATCGAACGTGTCATCGAGGAACGGGCCCGGGAGACCTGGCGCTCGCCGCGGACATCCGGAGCCGGATGCTCGCCGACGTCGGTGTCGACCTGCACAGCCTGGCACCGGGCTCGGCGGAGGCGGACCGACTCAAGAGTCTGCTGGTCGCCGAGGGCATGTGGAGTCAGTACCTGGAGGTGGGGATCGGCCCGGACGCCGAGATCTTCACCAAGGGTCAGATCATGTCCGCCGTCGGCACCGCCGTTCCGGTCGGCGTGCTCGCCGCGTCGACCTGGAACAACCCCGAGCCCGAGGTCACGCTCATCGTGCAGTCCAGCGGCCGGATCGTCGGCGCCACGCTCGGCAACGACGTGAACCTGCGTGACATCGAGGGCCGCTCGGCTCTGCTGCTGCCCCTGGCAAAGGACAACAACGCCTCCTGCGCCCTCGGCCCCTGATTCGGCTCTTCGACGACCGGTTCGGGATGGAGCGGGTACGCGAACTCGAGGTGAGCCTGGACGTGCGCGGCGTGGACGGCTTCCACCTGGAGGCGGTCTCGGAGATGACGCGGATGTCCCGTGACCCGGAGGATCTGGTGCGGCAGTTGATCGGCCCGCACCACCGCTATCCCGACGGCGCCGCCCTGATGCTCGGCACCATGTTCGCGCCGATCCAGGACCGGGACCGCCCCGGTGAGGGCTTCACACACAAGATCGACGACGTGGTACGGATCAGCTGCCCGGCGCTCGGCACCCTGGTCAACCGGGTGTGGCACGCGGAGGAGTGCGAGCCCTGGCACTTCGGCGTCCGCGATCTCATGGGAAATCTGGTAAGGAGAGGACTGCTGTGAACGTGGTCATCACTGTCGATCCGCGCGACGGGAGTCGTCGCGCGACCGATCTCACCGAAACCGACGAGTCTCGGCTGGAGGCGATCGCCGACCAGGCGTCCGGGCGGCGCAGTGGCTGTCCGGCCTGGGAAGACTCGGCAGGGCGGACCTGCTGGACGCGATCGCCGCGTCGCTGGAGTCCCGTCGCGTGGACCTCGTCGGGGCCGCCCTGGCGGAGACCGGGCTGAGTCAGGCGCGACTCGACCAGGAACTCACCCGGGCCGCCGTCCAGTTCCGGATGTTCGGCGACGTGCTGCGCGACGGGGCCTATGTCGAGGCGGCCATCGACCACGCCGCCGACACCCCGCTCGGACCTGGCCCGGACCTGCGGCGGATGCTCGTACCCTCGGGCCGGTCGCCGTCTTCGGGGCCAGCAACTTCCCGTTCGCCTTCTCGATCGTCGGCGGCGACACCGCGGCCGCGCTCGCCGCCGGTTGCCCCACGATCCTCAAGGCACACCCTCCCACCCGTTGACGTCGCACGCGTCCGCCGCCGCGATCGGGTCGGCAGTCCGCGACCTGGGCGGGCCCGAGGGTGTGGTCGCGACCGTGTACGGGGAACAGGCCGGCCGGTGGCTGGTCCGGCACCCGGCGGTCCGCGCGGCAGCCCTGACCGGCTCCGTCGGCGCCGCCCGCGCCATCCAGGCGGCCATCGACGAACGACCCGACCCCATCCCGTTCTACGCCGAGTTGAGCAGTGTGAACCCGATCGTCGTCCTGCCCGGCGCGGCAGCCGACCGGGGAGACCAGATCGCCGAGGGACTCTTCGGCTCCTTCACGAACTCGGGCGGTCAGTTGTGCACCAAGCCCGGCCTGGCGTTCGTCCCGTCCGATCCGGCCGGTGACCGGCTGGTCGATGCGCTGCGGGAGAGGGTCGCCTCCTCGGGCGGGCGGTCCTGCTCAACGAGCGCATCCGGGACGCGTACGGAAGCGGGCCCTGGAGTTCGAGCGGGCCGGCGCCCGCGTCTCGGCGCGGCCCCAGGTCGATCCCGGCGAGGGTTTCACCGTCGCGCCGACGCTCCTGGAGGTCGGCCTGTCCGGCCTGACCACCGAGATCGCCGACGAGTGCTTCGGTCCGTTGCTGATCGTGGTCCGGTACGACGACACCGCCGACCTCGATGCCGCGCTGGCGACCGTTCCCCGTCGCTGACCGGCTCCTCCACAGTGGTCCGAGCGATGACGCCGACGTCGTGCGCCGACTGGCCGACGCGTTCGCCGCCCACACGGGTCGCATCGTCTTTGACGGCTACCCCACGGGTGTCCGCGTGTCGTGGGCCCAGCACCACGGTGGTCCCTGGCCTCGACCAACGCCGTGCACACGTCGGTGGGCGCCACGTCGATCCGGCGGTTCCTTCGCCCACTGGCGTGGCAGGGTGCTCCGGGATGGCTGCTCCCGGAGGAACTGCGTGACGATTACACCGCCATTCCCCGGCGGGTGGACGGGAGGCTGGTGCCTGCGGCGGAATAGCGGCCCGCCCGACCGCTTCCGCCGGTTTCCGCCACTGGCGCACGACTGGCGCGCGAATTCCTTGACCAATGGACCCGACAACGAATTCGCGCGCCAGCCGCCCTGGCGCCGCTGACGCCTGCCCACATTGTTTTCCGGATGGTGGTTCGGAATGGTCTCGGTGACCACCTTGACCGTCAATTCAATTCATGGTTCTGTTTTCGACAGAGAACGATGTTAGCGCTCGCATCGCTGCATCGCTCGTTACCGGTATCCCTTCACCTCACCATCGAATGGTCGGTCGGCCGCTCGGTGCGGTCCGACCACGCCGAAGAGGGAGCAGGACCATGCCCGTTGCCCGTCCCCGTCCCTGATGCCCGCGCCGAGGCGCCGGCTGATGCTCGCGCTGCTCGCCGTCGTCGCCGTCGCGGCCGGCACCCTCGCCGCCCCTGCGGCCTCGGCCGCGCCGCCCGCGCCCCTGGGCCCGACCGTCACCCGCACCGACAAACCCCCGACCGGGTACGCGGTCACGTTCCGGTACCGGGCGCCCGAGGACGTCCAGCAGGTCCACATCTACGGCGACTGGTTCTTCTCCCGACCGGAGAACATCCAGTGCCAGGACTGCGGCGACGCCCGGCCACCGGCCGAGTGGCAGCCGGGCGACGTCGCGGCCACCCCGTGGCACATCCAGGCCATGCGGAAGGGCCCCGACGGGTGTGGACGTTCACCACACCACTGCCGTCGGGCACCTTCCGCTACGCGTTCACCCACGACTGCGCCAACGAGCTGGCCACCGGCTGCGCCCTGCACGACGACCCCGCCAACCAGTGGCAGATCCAGCCGCAGTACCCGGGAGCGCCGGGTGCGGTCCGCAGCACGATCTACGTCCCGGCCAGCAGGAAGTTCCCCACGTACGACACCGGCTATCAGGCGCCGGTCGCCCGGATCGGCAAGCTGGAGTCCCGGCGGTACACCTCGCCGCTGTCGACGAACCCTGCGGGAGTGCACGACATCGTCGTCTACCTGCCGCACGGCTACGACCCCGACCGGGCCACGCCGTACCCGACCCTCTACCTGAGCCACGGCAGTGGTGACCACTCCACCGCCTGGACGATGCAGGGCGTGGCCCACCTCATCCTGGAGAACGCGATCCGCGATCGTGCCGTGGAGCCGATGGTGATCGTCTCCACCGACTTCAACGGCCTCCCCGGTGGCAACGAGGGCTACGTCGACGAACTGCGGAACAACATCTTCCCGTTCGTCGAGCGGAACTACCACGTCTCGACCCGCTCACCGGACCGCGCGTTCGCGGGCTTCTCCGCCGGCGGCAGCCGGGCCTACACCCTCATGTACGACCACACCGACCTGTTCGGCTACCACGCGGCGTGGAGCGCGGGCGGCCCGGCGGCCACCCCGGCCCAGGTCGACAGCATGAAGGCGGTGGCCGGCGGCATCATGATCGGCACCGGCCTCCAGGACCGCCTGGGCAACATCGCCGAGAACTCGCAGCGCAACGCCGCCGCCCCAGGGCCGCGGGCGTCGAGCTGGACGAGTTCAACGTGCCGGGAGTGCACACCTGGCACGTCTGGCGTCCCCTGCTGAACCACTACCTGCGTACCCTGGCGTTCCGGGCCACCACGACCGACCTCGACGTCACGACGTCGCCGGCGGGCGCGTCGCACCACGTCAAGCTCACCGCCACCGCGACGGTCGACGCGGTCAGCACCAGCACCTCCACCCCTCGGGCACTGTCGACTTCTCCGCGGGTGACACGCACCTCGGGTCGGCGCCGGTGCACAACGGCGTCGCCCGGCTGAAGAAGACCGTCCACGGTGAGTTGGACGCGCCGGTGGTCGCCCGCTACCGGGGCGACAAGCTCTTCAACGACTCGCAGAGCGCTCCGGTCGCCTGACCTGTGCCGGAGGAGCCCCGGCCGCTCGTTCCCGGTACGAGCCGGGAGCGAGCGGCCGGGTGTTGCCGGGTCCGTCAGCCGCTCACGCGGTCGCGACCCGCAGCCGCAGCATGGTCCAGGACGCGGGCGGAAGCGTCAGCCGGACGCTGGCGTCCGCGCCGCGCGCGGTGTCGTTGGCACGCGGCGCGGCGTGGTCCGGGCCGTCGGCCGTGTTCTTGGCACCGAGGTCGGTGCCGCCGATGGTGACGCACTCGATGATCTCGGTGACCTGGGCGCCGGCGACGTCGACAGTCACCTCGGCAGGGTGGTGGTGACCCGGTTGACGAGGAACACGGTCATCTCCCCGGTGCTGTCGTCCCAGGTGGAGACCGCATCGACCGCGTCGATCTCACCGTAGCGGTCGGTGGTCGTCGTGCTGCCCTCGTGGAGCACGTCCAGCACGGCCCCGGGCGTGCCGGGCGGTACGGGCGAAGGGATGGAAGATGGTCTGGCGCCAGGCCGAGCCGCCTGGTTCGGTCATGATCGGTGCGATGACGTTGACCAGTTGGGCCTGGCAGGCCGCGGTCACCCGGTCGCTGTGCCGGAGCAGGCTGATGAGCAGGCCACCGACGACGACGGCATCGGCCACGCTGTAGTGGTCCTCCAGCAGTGGCGGTGCGACCGGCCAGTCCTCGCCGCTGGGCGGGGTGGACGGGGCGGCGGACTGGTACCAGACGTTCCACTCGTCGAACGCGATCATGATCTTCTTGGTCGACCGGCGGATCGCTCCGACCGAGTCGGCGATGGCGGTGACGGCGTCGATGTACCGGTCCATGTCCTCGGCCGAGGCGAGGAAGCTGGGCAGGTCGTCGTCAACCGGCTGGTAGTAGGCGTGCAGCGAGATCAGATCCACGTCGTCGTACGCCTCGGTCAGCACGTCGCGTTCCCAGCTGCCGAAGGTCGGCATGCCGAGGTGCGAGGAGCCACAGGCGACGAGTTCGAGGTCGGGATCGAACCGGCGCATGGCCTTCGCGGTCTGCGCGGCGAGACGCCCGTACTCGGTCGCGCTTCGCTGGCCCACCTGCCACGGGCCGTCCATCTCGTTGCCCAGGCACCACAGCGTGATGCCGTACGGGTCGGCCGCGCCGTTGGCACGGCGTCGGTCGGCGAGCTGACTCCCGCCGCGGTGGTTGGCGTATTCCAGCAGGTCGACGGCCTCTGCGGTGCCCCGGGTGCCGAGATTGACCGCCATGATCGGGTCGACGTCGGCCTTACCGACCCAGCGCATGAACTCGTCGAGCCCGAACGCGTTGGTCTCCAGGCTGTGCCAGGCGAGGTCGAGCCGGGCCGGTCGTTCGTCGACCGGGCCGACGCCGTCCTCCCACCGGTAGGAGGAGACGAAGTTGCCGCCCGGATAGCGGACCGTGGTGATGCCCAACTCGCGCACCAGCGCGAGGACGTCGCCGCGGAAGCCGTCCGCGTCGGCGGTCGGGTGGCCGGGCTCGAAGATTCCGCTGTAGACACAGCGACCCAGGTGCTCCACGAACGAGCCGAAGAGTCGGCGCGGCACCGGAGCGACGCGTCGGCGGGGTCCAGGAGGAGGCGTGCCGTGTTCACTGTCGAGTGCTCCGGCGCGTCGTCGAGGTGGGTGTTCAGGGCGGGGCTCCCTTCGTGCGAGGTCCCGACGTCGGGATCTCCGTCGCGGTGCCGGGACCGAGGGTGGTGGGTCGGTGCGAGCTCTGGACAGCACCATGATCGTCGGATACGTTGTTGATCTATGTAAACGTTACCGATTACGTTTACCGTAGGGGACACGGTGCTCGTGATCTTCGTCCGCGTCGGACGGCCCGCGCCAGGCCGCCCGCGCGCCGGCGCGGCCTTCGACGACCGGGTGTCGGGTCCGTTGGCGCGGACGACCGCGCGGAGACGCTCGCACAGCTGGACGGGTCGTCGACGGCGAAGGCCTTTACCGGTGCCGTCGAAGTTCGGCTGTTGTGATCGTTAACAGGCGTGTGGAATGCCTCCTGACGCAGAGTGCGGTTCTGTTGTCAACGGTAGGGCCATCGCCGAAAGTGGCACTCCACTTCGGTAGCCCGTCGCGTTCTTTGGTGATCGATACTGATGCGCGGTCGTACGCCAGTGACCCTCCCGTTGGGACCTTGTTCGAGAGGGCCCCGGAGGGCGAGAAGGTCTTGTGTTCGTAATCGTTGTCAGATACGTTGGCAACATCCTGGAAACGTAACCGATAACGATTGCAGTCCAGAAGAGCGGCATGATTGAAGTCAATGCGCCGGTAACAATGAGTGATGTCGCCCGAGTCGCCGGCGTTTCCACCGCCACCGTCTCGCGCGTGGTCAACGGGCATTACGGCGTCAGCGCCCGCACGATCGCTCAGGTTCGTTCGGCCATCGAGCAGCTCGGCTACGAGTCGAGCCTGGTGGCCACGAGCCTCCGGCGCAGCCGCACCAACGTGCTGGGCCTGGTGGCGCACAGCTTCCAGTCGTACACCGCCGAGGTGCTCAAGGGTGTGATGAAGGCGCTGAGCCGTTCGGGCTTCGACCTGATCATCTACGCCAACAGCGACCTCTACGGGTCGTATTCGGAGGGTTGGGAGCAGCGGCATCTGACCCGGCTCTCGGGCACCCTCACCGACGGGTGCATCGTCGTCACGCCCTGGGGTGAGGTACGGACCCGGACGCCGGTCGTGGCCATCGACCCGGTTCGAGGGTCGATGGCACCCTCGGTCACGGCCGACAACCTCGCGGGCGCCACCACCGCCGTCGAGCACCTGCTCGGCCTGGGTCATCGGCGCATCGGGTTCATCGCCGGTCGCGACAGTCTGGCCGCGGCCTGGGCGCGGGAGGAGGCTACCGGGCGGCGCTGACCGCCGCCGGTGTCCCGGTCGATCCGACGTTGATCGGCAGAGGTGACTTCAACCCCGAGTCGGCGGCACCGTTGGCGCGCGCCCTGTTGCAACGGGCGGACCCGCCGTCGGCGATCTTCGCGGCGAGCGACGGAATGGCCCTCAAGGTGCTGGAGGTCGCCCGGGAGTTGGGGTTCTCCATCCCCACTGACCTGTCCGTCGTCGGGTTCGACAACATCCCGGAGGCGGCGTTGACCGAGCCGGGTCTCACCACCGTGGACCAGTCGATGTATCAGCTCGGGTACGAGGCCGCGCGGATGCTGAAGTCACTGGTGACCGGCGAGTGGGACGAGCCAAGCCAGATAGTGCTCCCGACCAGCCTCGTGGTCCGCCGCTCGACGGCACCACCGAAGAGCGCGGCACGACCATGACATCCGTCCACGGGCGCGCGGGGCCAGGTGTCTCGTGCGCCCGCGGCAACAGCGTGAAGGGGTGCACACAGCACACGGCGACATCCACCGTTGAGTTGAGCCGGTCAGTCGGGTCGCATCCGCTGCCGGCACATGAAGGGAGTGGAGTGTGAGAACCGAACAGTATCACGGGCGCTTACGCCGTTCGGGCGTACGTCGGCTCTCGGCGGCGTTCACCGCCGGGGTCATCACCATCGCGGCGGTCCTGCTCGCGCCGCAACCGGCGACGGCGGACACGCCGTGGCTGTCCGTCTCCGCGGACCGCTACGCCTCGTTCGCCGTTCCGGCCGCGTACGTCCAGGAGAACCTGGGCACCGTTTCGCAGGTCGTCGTCGAGGGCAACTTCGGTCCGTCCGCCAGTTGGGCGGAATTCGGTCTGACCCGCCGTGGTGACGTGTGGTCGGGTGTTCTCGGCGCGCTCGAGCCGGGCTGTACAACTACCAGCTCACGGCCGACGACACCAGGACCATCAAGGACCCGACGAACAGCACCACCGTCGCGTCCAACCCGCTCCTGAGCACCTTCCTCGTCGCTGGCGACTCGGCGCGCTGGTTGGTCGACGCGCCATCCGGCACCGGCGGCACGATCGAGACGCTGACCTACCGCACCGCGAACGGGCAGCGGTCGGCAGTGGTCTGGACGCCACCGGGTTACGCGGCCAAGGGGTCGAAGGGTTACCCGGCGCTCTACCTGCAGTCGGGTGCGGGCGCGGCGGCCAGCGACTGGCTCGACCTCGGTCGGTCCAAGCAGATCCTCGACAACCTCTCGGCCGCACACGCCATGAAGCCGATGGTTGTCGTGATCAACGATGCCAGCGGCGCGGACGGCAGGGATTTGAAGGACCTCCGCAGGGCGGTCGCCGACCGCTACCGGGTCCTCCGTGATCCGGCGAACCAGGCGATCGCGGGTGTGTCCGAGGGTGCGACGTCGGCGTTGACGGCCGCACTGGCGAAGCCGGGCCAGTTCGGCTACGTCGGCTGGTTCTCGGGTCGGTCGGTCCCGGAGGTCGACCGGAGACACGCCAAGGACATCAACCGCACCGTCAAGGTGCTGCGCCTCTACACGGGCAACGTGACCGACCCGCGTACAACGCCACCTACCGGCTGACGAAGGCGCTGGGCCGAGCCGACGTGCGGTTCGAGTTCGACGGGGTCAACCCGGACGGCGGCGCGAACTGGGACACCTGGCAGGAGAACCTGGTCGACTTCGTGCCCCGGCTCTTCCGGCACGTGTCCGACCACCGGCCGAGCCCCGGTCACACGCGGCTCACGGGGAGTTCACCCGCCGCCGGCCGGCACCACCCGACGCCCTTCGTCACCGCGGACGGCTTCGTCACCTTCGAGACCACCACCGACTTCGCGGACGCCCAGCACGTCACCGTGTGGGCGAACGTGGCACCGGCGGCAGTTGGCTGCGCCTCCGCTGACCCGCGACGGCGACCGCTGGCGGGCGACCGTCGGTCCGTTGAAGCCCTGGTTCTACTACTACCGGCTGATCGTGGACCGGGTCGCGGTCAGGACGTCTCGAACCCGACGAGGGTGACCACCGAACCGACGTGGAGCACCTTCCTCATTCCGGGTCCGGGTGCCCGACTGCTGTCGGACGTGCCCGCCGGCCGGGGCGGGAAGGTCGAGAGCATGACCTATCCCAGCACGGTGGCGGGCCAGGACCGCACGGCGCTGGTCTGGACTCCACCCGGGTACGACCCGGGCCGGGCCCAGCCGTACCCCGTCCTCTACCTGCAGCACGGCGGCGGCCAGAACTACACGGACTGGGTCGAGATGGGCCGTGCCAAGCAGATCCTCGACCACCAGTACCTGGACGGCGACCTCACGCCCATGGTCGTCGTGATGGGCAACGGCAACTCGTCGGACTTCAACCGGGAGTTGCGGGAGAACATCGTGCCGACGGCCCGTGCCCGCTACCACGTCTCCAGTGATCCGTCCAAGCAGGCCCTCGCCGGCCTGTCCATGGGCGGCGGGCAGGCGTTGGGCGTGCTGAAGGCCTACCCGGGCGAGTTCGCCTACGTCGCGGCGTTCTCGGCCGGGTTCGGTAGCGGCACCGGCGTCAACGTGGAGGCGATCAACAGCGGCACCACAATGCTGCGCGTGTACGTCGGGGACCAGACCGACTTCGTGTACCCGAGCTTCATGGCGGGCCTGACCACGATGAACAACCTCGGTATCCGCTACGAGTTCGACGGGGTCACCCCGGGCCGCACGGCTGGGACGTGTGGCAGAAGAACCTCATCGACCTCGCTCCGCGTCTGTTCAAGCGCTAGGAGCTCTTCCAGGCGACGCCACCGGGCGCAGGGCTTCCTGCCCCGGTGGCGCCCGCCAGCGCATGGATGCCCGTGCACCGCCACCCCGAAGGGAACCATCTCAATGAAGAGAAGACGGATACTCGCCACGGTAGCCATGCTCGCGGCGGGCAGCGGTCTCGTCGCCTGCTCCTCCGACGAGGGCGGGAGCGACGCGAGCAACTGCACGAACACCATCACCAAGCAGAACGTGCCGGTCGTGACGATGTGGGGCTGGTACCCCAACACCCAACTCGTCGTCGACAACTTCAACAAGCTGCACGACGACGTGCAGGTCTGCTGGACCAACGTCGGGCAGGGCAGCGACGAGTACGACAAGTTCCAGACCGCCATCTCGGCGGGCACCGGCGCACCTGACGTGATCATGGTCGAGGCGGACCGGATCCCGACCTTCCAGATCCAGGGCGCGCTCGTCGACATCAAGCAGTACGGCTTCGATGCGGTCAAGGCCAACTACGGCGAGGGCGCCTGGAAGGACGTGTCGGTCGGCGACAAGGTCTACGGCGTTCCGGTCGACGGTGGCCCGGCGGCGATGATCTACCGCAAGGACATCTTCGACAAGTACAAGATCACGCCGCCGAAGACCTGGGCCGAGTACGAGCAGGCCGCCCAGAAGGTCAAGGACGCCGGCGGCCCGCTCTTCGGCGACTTCGGCGCGAACGTCTCGGCGCTCACGATGGCGCTCCAGATCCAGAAGGGCGCCTCTCCCTTCACCTACGATCCGGCGCAGCCCAAGTCGATCGGCGTGAAGCTCAACGACCAGGCGTCCAAGGACGTGCTGGACTACTGGGGCGGCCTCGCCAAGAAGGGCCTGGTCGGCACGCAGGACCAGTTCACCCCGAGTACATCTCCGGCGTGATCAACGGCAACTACGCGACGTACATCTCGGCGGCCTGGGCGCCCGGCTACCTCACCGGCGCCGGCGTCGGCAGGGCCAGGACACCGGCAAGTTCGCGGTGGCACCGCTGCCGCAGTGGGACTCGGCCAACCCGGTGCAGGTGAACTGGGGCGGGTCGGCCTCTCGGTGACCAAGCAGGCGAAGAAGCCGGACCTGGCGGCGAAGGTCGCCTACGGCCTCTACGCCGACAAGGAGTCGCTCACCGACGGGTGGACCAACCAGATCATCTTCCCGTTGAACCTCACGGCGCTCAAGGACCCCGCGTTCGTCGACCTGAAGGTGGCGTTCTTCGACGGCCAGCAGGCGAACAAGGAGGTCTACCTTCCCGCCGCCGAGGCCTACAAGGGCGTCGCCTACGCCCCTTCGGTCAGTACTACCTGGACGCGATGACGAAGCAGGTCAGCGAGATCTCCAGGGCGCCGTCACCGGTTCGCAGGCTGCCGACCGGCTCCAGGAGGACGTGGCGAAGTACGCCAAGGAACAAGGCTTCACAGTTCAGTGACCCGACGGGTGGGCCGCGTCGCACCTGGCGGCCGGCCCACCTCGACCCGCAGCGTCCACGTCCCGGAGACAAAGATGACACTCCTGACCGAGAAGCGCGCACCACGTACCTCCAATAAGACGCGCAAGATCCGTGGCAGGTGCCTCGCCGCGAGCACCTGATGGGGTGGCTCTTCGTCGGGCCATTCGGGGTCGTGTTCCTGGCGTTCCTCATCGCGCCGCTGGGGTACGCGCTGTACCTCAGTCTCTTCCAGAAGAAGCTGATCGGCGGCACCAGCTTCGTCCTCTTCGACAACTACGTGAAGGCGTTCACCGACCCGAGCTTCCTGTCCGGCGCGTGGTTCGTCCTCCGCTTCGCTGGTGTCGATCCCGCTGCAGATCCTCATCGCGCTCGCGCTGGCGCTGATCCTGGACGCGGTGACCACAGTGTTCGCCCGCTTCTCCCGCCTCATGATCTTTCTTCCGTACGCGATCCCCACCGTCATCGGGGCGGTGATGTGGGGTTCCTCTACAGCAAGGGCTTCGGCCCGCTCACCGACATCTTCGGGTTTTCGGCGCCACCGCACCCGACTTCCTCAGCAGCGACCTGATCTTCTACGGCCTGCTCAACGTCGTCACCTGGCAGTGGGCCGGCTACTACATGATCATTCTGTACGCGGCGTTGCAGGGGTCGACCCGACGCTCTACGAGGCCGCCCGGATGGACGGCGCGGGACGCTGGCAGATCGCGACGCGGATCAAGATCCCGCTGATCGCGCCCGCGCTGATCCTGATCCTGGTCTTCTCGCTCATCGGCACGCTGCAGTTCTTCAACGAACCGCAGATCCTGCGCTACCTCGCCGCCGGCACGATCGGGTCGGACTTCACCCCAACATGTACGCGTACCAACAGGCGTTCTCGCTCGCCAACTTCAACTACGGCTCCGCGATCTCCTTCGCCCTCGGCGGCATCGTGTTCATCTGCGTGTACGCCTTCCTGTTCCTCACCCGCAAGCGGAGGAGCTTCCTCTGATGACCGACCGCACCAGCGTCCGCGCCGGCGCCCGCCGACCGCAGCGCTACCTTCCTCTGCAGATCCTCCTCGGCTTCCTGGTGATCTACTTCCTCGTACCGTTCTGGTGGGTCATCGTCAACAGCTCGAAGGACGCGCCGGGCCTGTTCGGCGGTGGCAACACGATGTGGTTCACCGACCAGGTCGACTACATCGGCAACCTCCGGCAGCTGTTTACCTACGACGGTGGCATCTACCTCCGGTGGATCCTCAACTCCACCCTGTACGCCATCGCCGGCGGCGTCGGCGCCACGATCCTGGCGGTGATGGCCGGCTACGGTTCGCCAGTACCGTTTCGCCGCCCGGCGCTTCAGCTTCGCCGTCGTGCTCGGCGCGTTGATGGTGCCCGCCACGGCGCTGGTCATCCCGACCTTCATCATGTTCTCCCGGCTCGGCCTGACCAACACGGTCTGGGCGGTGATCCTCCCGTCGCTGCTCAACCCGTTCGGCGTCTACCTGATGCACGTCTACGCCCGCGACGCGGTGCCCGACGAACTCCTGGACGCGGCGCGGGTCGACGGCGCGGGGAGCTGCGGACGTTTCTCCAGATCGCCCTGCCGCTGATGCGCCCCGCGGTGGTCACCGTGCTGCTCCTGTCGGCGGTGGCGTCCTGGAACAACTACTTCCTGCCGCTGGCCATGCTCTCCGACAACCGGCTGTTCCCGGTGACCGTCGGCCTCGGCCTCTGGCAGGGCATCGCCTCCGCGAACAACTCGGGCGGCACCTCGCTGTGGAGCCTCATCATCCTGGGTTCGTTGGTGTCCGTGCTTCCACTGATCATCGCGTTCTTCAGCCTCCAACGACACTGGCGCGGCGGACTGTCCGTCGGCGGCCTCCGGTAGCTCGCACTCGCACCACCAGCCAATCCACCACACGCGCTTGGACCGCCGCCCACCAGCGGCCGGACGGATGACAGAGAGGTGTGCTGATGTCGACGACGAATCGACCGCTGCGCAGCGGGCAGTGGTTCGGTGCGGAAGGCCGCAACGGGTTCATCCATCGGTCCTGGATGCGCAACCAGGGGTTCGCGGACGACGTGTTCGACGGTCGCCCGGTGATCGGCATCGCCACCACCTGGTCGGAGCTGACACCCTGCAACGCCCATCTGCGGGACCTGGCCGAATCGGTGAAGCGGGGCGTGTGGGAGAGCGGCGGCCTGCCGCTGGAGTTCCCGGCGATGAGCCTGGGCGAGCCGCTCATGCGGCCCACGACCATGCTCTACCGCAACCTGCTGGCGATGGAGTTGGAGGAGTCGGTCCGCGCCAACCCGCTCGACGGGGTGGTGCTGCTCTCCGGCTGCGACAAGACGACTCCCGGCCTGCTGATGGGAGCGGCGAGCGTCGACCTGCCGACGCTGATGATGACCGGCGGCCCGATGCTCAACGGCAAGTTTCGCGGCCAGGACATCGGCTCGGGCACTGTCGTCTGGCAGTTCACCGAGGAGATGCGTGCCGGTCGGATGACCGCGGCCGACTGCGCCGAGGCGGAGGTCGGCATGTCCCGCAGCCGCGGTCACTGCATGACCATGGGTACGGCGTCCACGATGGCCTGCGTGACCGAGGCGCTGGGCGTGCAACTGCCGGGAGCCGCCGCCGTGCCCGCCGTCGACAGTCGGAGGTACGCGCTCGCGCAGGCCGCCGGACGCCGGATCGTCGCCATGGTCGAGCAGGACCAGCGACTGTCGTCGGTGCTCACCCGCCAGGCGTTCGATAACGCCATCCGGGTCAACGCCGCGATCGGCGGGTCCACGAACGCGGTCGTCCACCTGCTCGCGATCGCCGGACGTCTCGGTGTTCCCTCACGCTGGAGGACTTCGACACCCTCACCGCCGACGTACCCATGCTCGTGAACCTGATGCCGTCCGGGGCGTACCTGATGGAGGACTTCGCCTATGCCGGCGGCCTTCCGGTGGTGATGAAGGAACTCGCTCCGCTGCTGCACATGGACCACGTCACCGTCAGCGGCAGGAGCGTGGCGGACAACGTCGACGGCGCCCAGTGCTGGAACCGCGAGGTGATCGGCACCCTGGAGGAGCCGTTCCAGCCCGCCGGCTCGGGCACCGTCGTGTTGCGCGGTTCGCTCGCACCGTCCGGGGCGGTGCTGAAGGTCTCCGCCGCCTCCACCCACCTCCTCCAGCACACCGGGCCGGCGCTCGTCTTCGACCGGATCGAGGACTACGTCGTCGCCGCCGACGATCCGGACCTCGACGTCACGCTCGACACGGTGATCGTCGTACGCAATGCCGGGCCACGCGGTTACCCCGGCTTCCCGGAGGTGGGAAACGTGCCCATGCCACGCCGGTTGCTCGAAGCCGGCATCACGGACATGGTGCGGATCTCCGACGCTCGCATGAGCGGCACCGGCTACGGCACCTGCATCCTGCACGTGGCGCCGGAGGCGTCGGTCGGCGGACCTCTGGCGCTGGTCCGTACCGGCGACCTGGTCCGGTCGACGTCCCGACGCGCCGTCTGGATCTCCTGGTCGACGACGCGGAGCTCGCCCTGCGCCGCTCCGACTGGAAGCCTCCCAGCCGGTCGCCGACCGAGGCTGGACGCGGCTCTACAGCGAGCACGTCCTGCAGGCCGACAGCGGCGCGGACCTGGACTTCCTGGTCGGTGGCAGCGGCAGCGCGGTACCCCGGCACTCACACTGACCGGGCGAGACGGACGAGGTCCACGAGGAACTGATCCCATGCGAGAACGGACGGCCCGCCAGTGCGAGTTCACACGGAGACAGCAGTGACGGCCGCCCACCGGCCACCGGTCATGGCCGACGTCGCTCGCCTGGCGGGGTGTCACACCAGACGGTGTCCCGGGTGATCAACGGGGCGCCCAGTATCAGGCGGGAGACCCGGAGCGGGTCCTCGAAGCCATCCAACGACTCGGCTACCGCCCCAACACCGCCGCCCGCGCACTGGTCCGTGGACGCTCCGGGATGATCGGGATCATCGGCACGGCCAGGACGCTGTTCGGCCCGACGAGCATCCACCGCAGTGTCGAGGACGCGGCCCGGGCCGCCGGATACTTCGCCACCTCGGTGAGCCTCTCCGAGGTGACGGTACGGGCACTCAGTGACGCCACCGAACACCTCATGCGCGTCGGCGTGGAGGGCGTCGTGATGATCGCCGGCAATGACGAGGCTCTCGAGGTGGTGCGGATGACACGCTCCGGCGTGCCCTTCGTCGTCGTGGAGGGCGATCTGTCCCGGGCCAGCGTCACCGTCGGCGTCGACCAGGTGCTCGGCGCCCGGCTGGCCACCGAACACCTGCTCGACCTCGGGCATCGGGAGATCGTGCACGTGAGCGGTCCGCTCAACTGGGCGGAGGCCCGTGCCCGTCTCGAAGGCTGGCGGCGGGCGATGAGCGCCGCGGGCCTACGCCCGTCCGAGCCGGTCCTGGGTGACTGGAGAGCCCCGAGCGGCTATGCCGCCGGGCTGCGGATCTGCGAGATGCCCGAGACCACAGCGGTCTTCGCGGCGAACGACCAGATGGCCATCGGTGTGCTCCGCGCGCTGCACGAGTGCGGGCGGCGAGTGCCACAGGACATCTCCATCGTCGGATTCGACGACGTTCCCGAGGCGGCCTACCTCATCCCACCGTTGACCACGATCCAGCAGGACTTCGACGCCGTCGGTCGGCGGGCCATCACCGCCGTCACCCAGGCCATCGACGACACCGGGCCGCATCCCCTGCCGTTGGTCGTCCCCAAGCTCGTCGTGCGGCAGAGCACGGCACCACCGACCCCTGGAGGGCGGCACGCTTTAGGGCACGGCGCTCGAACAGGCTCAGCTCGGCGCGGAGAACGGGTCCCGACCGGTGCCGCCACCTGCCCGGCTCCGGATCTCCTGCGCCTCCTCCCGGGCGGCGCGGACGATCTCTTCGGCTTCACGCCGCGCCTCGGCGCGATGGTCGTCGGCCTGCTCCTCGGCGAGTGTGAGGAGGTGTTCCACCTGGGTGCCCAGACCCTCCAGGGTCGGCCGCTGACGACGCTGCCGCCGGTCCTTGCGAGCCACCGTGTCCGTGCTCGTGCCGTCGCTGGACGCCCGGGCGGTGTCGTCGCGACCAACGAGGCCGTCTCCCACCAGTTCGGACTCGGTCCTGCCCAGCAGCAACAACCCGAGACCGAGCGCGACGACCACGAGCCCGACCCAGACCGCGGCCGACCCGAGGAGGGGCCCAGCCGCCACCCCGACACCCAGGCCACACAGGACTGCGGCGGTCTTTGTTGGCTTACCCATGGCTTCTCCCGGGGTGGCGCGGATCTTTGGCCTTCTATAGCGTGGCACGGTCACGGGAGGCTACTTCCTCAACAGGCTGTCCCGCGACGGAGCCACGCAAGCGATCGAGATGGGGTTCCTCGTGACCATGGATTCGGCGACGACCGGCCGGCCCGAGGCTGGCGAGGTCGACGAGCGACCGAAGATCGACACGTCGGTGCCGCACTCGGCGCGGATCTGGAACTACTGGCTCGGCGGCAAGGACAACTTCGCTGTCGACCGTGAGGCCGGCGATCAGTACCGGCAGGTGTCCCCGGCGTCGTCGACGTTGCCCGCGCCTCTCGGCAGTTCCTGGTCCGTTCGATCAGGTTCCTCGCCGCCGAGGCGGGCGTCCGCCAGTTCCTCGACGTCGGCACGGGGCTGCCGACCGCCAACAACACCACGAGGTGGCGCAACGGATCGCGCCGGACGCACGGATCGTCTATGTCGACAGCGACCCGCTCGTGCTGGCGCACGCTCGTGCGTTGCTGGTCGGCACGGTTGAGGGCAGACCGCCTACATCGACGGTGACCTGCACGATCCGGCCGCGGTCATCGCCGAGGCCGGTAAGACGCTCGACTTCGAGCAGCCGATCGGTCTGATCCTCAGCGGTGTCATGGGCCACGTGCCCGACTACGACGCCGCCCGGGCGATCACGCGCCAGTTGCTGGCAGCGCTGCCGAGCGGCAGCTACCTGTCACTCAACGACGGCACGAGCCTGATCAGCGCCGAGATGCAGCAGGCGCAGGACGACTACAACGACAGCGGGCAACTCCGTACACCCTGCGCTCACCGGACCAGATCGCCGGCTTCTTCGACGGCCTGGAGCTGGTGGAGCCCGGTGTCGTCCCGTGCCCGCAGTGGCGGCCGGACGACGCGGTCGACACGCCCGCCGACATCGACGCGTTCGGCGGCGTCGGCCGCAAGCACTGAGCCATCTCCTGGGCGTCTCCGGGCTGGGCGGCCGATCAGGCCGTCGCCGGGTGATAGTCCATGCCGTCGGACGTGGGCAGCAGGATGGCGACGTGCCTCTGCTCGGCGGTGACGTCGGCGTCCTCGTCGACCTCGAAGCCGATGAGGGCACGGTGCAACGGCACATCGGTGTGCACGGCGCGGGCCACCCGGCTAGCCACCGGTCGAGCGGGCGCGCCACGTCAGTGACTCCACGCCGCTGCGTTCGTCGAAGGGTAGCCGCCGATCCGGTGGTCGACGCGCCCCAGCGCGCCGAGTGGCAGGTACAGCTCCAGCATGTCGATGCCCGCGTACCGGAAGACGAGCGCTCCGCAGACCACCCGGTCGCCGGACGGCAGGGTCAGCCACCCGTGCAGATGCCCGTGCTCATGCAGCGCCGCCGCACCGGGCTCGACGTCGAGCAGGTCGGGTCGGACCCGGCACTCCCGAACACCAGCGGCGCGCCACAGGGATCGCACCGCCCGGTCGAGCCTGGACTCGTCCACGGGGCCGAGGACCAGCCCCAGCTCGTAGAAGCCACCCGTCCAGTTCTCGTCGTCGCTCAGGTCGTCCGCGGTCGCCATCACACCAAGGTCGGTGATCGCCCGGTCGATGTCATCCCAGTTTCCGGCACGGCTGGCCCCGGCGGAGATTGCCGGGCCGCTCGCGCGCCGACCTTGTGGACCTGGACTATTGGATTGACCTGGCCTAAGGGATATCTCGTAACCAGGCATCCTGTCCGACCACCCTCGCCAGGCAGACACGTGGGGCTACGAGGGTCCCGCTGATCGCCGCCGACACCTGCGAGCGGATCCTCGACCGCAGTATCGCCGCTGAGGTGGGAACTCACCGTCTCTACGTGGTGGGACACGAGGGTAGCCGGCTGGACGACCTGCTTCAGGCAGTCGCCGCCCTTGCCGCGCATCTCGAAGACGACCTCGGCGGGCGGGCCGACGACGACCTGCGAACCCGGCTCGCCGCGCTGGCCCGGACCATCCTGAGCCGCCTGACAGCTGAAAATCCGGCTTAAGGCTGCGCCTGGGAGCCAGGCGGATAGGGCTGCGCGGCGGTCTCCGGACTGATGGTCCAGACCACGGACTCGCCGGCTTGATTCGGCCTGAGCCGACTGTTGGTCGGCCCGCCACCGGTCCAGCCCGGGTTTTCTGTCAATCTTGGACACTTTCCGTTCCGCGCTAACGGAAAGTGTCCAAGATCTGCAGATGCGATCCGGGTTGGCCCGCTGGTTGCCGACCTGACCGTCGCAGGCACCCTTGGTTAGGCTGCGGACGCGGACCACCGCGCAGACGGGCGACGGCAGCAGCACGGCATGACGATCGACGATCCGCATGCCGTACCGTCGCCGCCGCCCGGGCGACGGACGGCGAGGCGAGGGGCGACCATCCCGGCGGCGACCAAGGCCGCCGAGCCTTCGATCAGCCGGCGCGGACTTATCGACTCGGACGGGGGCACGCGCGCCGTGACGTCTCCCTGGTCAGAAGGTGGTTTCGCCACTGAGGCCGAAGAAGTCGTGCCACTTTGTGGCGGCGAGGAAGGTGGCGCCGGTGGAGAGGGCCACGTGGATGTCGTTGGTGCTGCCCTTGGTGAAGACGACGAGGTCGTCCTTGCCGTCACCGTTGGCGTCGGCGAGGTAGGGGAACTCGCCGGCCAGGCAGAAGTAGTCGTGCCACTTCACTGTGGTGCCGACGAAGCCGGTGCCGGTGGAGGTGGCGGCGTAGACGTCGGCGTCGGTGTTGCAGGTGAAGGTGACGATGTCGTCGCGGCCGTCGCCGTTGATGTCGCCGACGCGGGTTGTTCGGTGCCGACGGCGAACAGGTCGTGCCACTTCTGTGCGGCGCCGAAGCCGCTGCCGGTGGAGAGGGAGATGATGACGTCGCTGGCGCTGGCGGGGCCCTGGGTGAAGGTGATGATGTCGTCGCGCCCGTCGCCGTTGACGTCGCCGAGCGCGGAAACTCACCGGGGATGGAGAAGTAGTCGTGCCACTTGAGGCCGGGGCCGAAGCCGGTGCCGGTGGACAGCGCCACGTACACGTCGGCGTTCGTGTCGTGGGTGAACGCGATGATGTCGTCGCGGCCGTCGCCGTTGACATCGCCGACCGCGCCGACCTCGGCACCCGGTGCGAACCAGTCATGCCACTTCAGGCCACCGCCGAAGCTGGTGCCGGTGGAGAGGCCCACGTACACGTCCGCGAGTGTGCCGTGGGTGAAGGCGACGATGTCGTCCTTGCCGTCGCCGTTGACGTCGCCGCTGAGCAGCGTCTCGCCGTCGAGGCCGAAGAAGTCGTTCCACCTGACGGAGGTGCCGGCGAAGGCACTGCCGGTGGAGGCGGCCACGTAGACGTCGTTGAGGCTGCCCCTGGTGAAGCTGACGACGTCGTCCCTGCCGTCGCCGGTGAAGTCCGTCGGTGACCCGCCAGGTACCGGCCTCCCGAGCCGCCGGCGTTGACCAGGGAGATGTAGTAGTTCCAGTTCCAGTTCGGCCCGGGATCGGTGTGGTCGTTGCCGGGCATCTCGTTGTGCCCCTTGATCGCCGCGCGGGTCTTCGGCAGCCCGTACCTGTCACAGAGGTAGCGGGTCAGCGCGGCGGACGACCGGTACATGGCGTCGGTGAACCAGGCCGGGTTGTCCACGAACCCCTCGTGCTCGATGCCCACCGCGTACGGGTTGGCCGAGCGCGCGTGGTACGCGGTGTCTCCCTCGCGCACCATCTGGGTGATCTCACCGGTGCTCGAGCGCACCACGTAGTGGGCGCTCACCCCGCCGACGGATTCTGGAACCAACTCACCGTGCCGGCGTACGACCCTGGGTCACGTGCACCACCACTGTGGTTATCCGTGCTGATCGGCCCACCTGGTAGTTGCCGCCGTAGGCGGACACCCACCGTGCGGGCGGATACTCCGGCACCGCGGCGGCGACGTTCGCACCAGCAGTGCCGGCGGCGGGGATCTTCGCGTAGCGGCCGAGTTCGGGTCGGAGTGGTCGCGGCGCGACCCGCACCGGGCCGGCTGCGATTCCGGTACGCAGCAGGTCGTAGACGTGGTCGGCGTACAGCCTGGCCGTTGACTGGTCGGTGGCGGCGCTGTAGCGCGCCACAGCGGGATACCAGGCGGAGATCCTGTCCCGTGCACCGCTGGTCAGTCCCTCGCTGTCGGCCAGGTCGCGGAGGACCGCGGCACCACCCGCACGTTTGTCGCTGTGACCGAGCGCAGGCGGTCGATCGGTTCGCCGGTGAGCGTGGCGGCCCGCTCCAGGCTGTGCTGGGTGGGATTGCTGACGAGGTGCATGACCCCGTACCCGTTGGCCTGGCTGGGTTGACCCCGTGCCCGTCCAGCCGCGACTCCCCGTAGGCGACGGCGACCAGCAGATCCCGGGCACGTCGAACTCGGCGGCCGCGCGGGCGAAATCAGCGGTGAGTGGGCCGGGTGTCGCGGATCGGGAGGCGGTGGCCGGTGCGGTCGCGACCTGGCCGGCGAGCGCCGCCGTGACGAGAAGGACGAACGTACGTGTGGTCAGGCGCATGATGCTCCTTGCGAGGTCAGGTGGTCGGCCGAGTGGCCTCGCGCAGCTGTCTCCACCACGGGAATCGAGTGCTGAGTGTGTCATCAACGCAATGACGGCTGTCAATGCGTGGTGAAGAATTCCTTCAATGTTCAGGTCATGACGGGCAGGTGTTGACATCGACGATTGCCGGGGTTTACTCGCCCGGAACAGGAAGGACAGCCATGGGTATGTCTCGTCGCTCCCTCCTCGGCCGTGCCGTCGCGGTGGGCGCCGTCAGCGCGGTCGGGGCCGCCGGCACGGTCCTGACAACGGCCACTCCCGCCCAGGCGGCGGTGTGGAAGAAGCGCCTCACCGGCGCGGATCTCGACACCTCCAGCCGGTGGCGGGTGGCCGGCACCGATCTGGGCATCCCTACGTGCTGGAGAACGGGTCGATCGGCTACCTCTTCGGTGACACATTCGACACGCCGTGGTCCGAGGGCCCGCCCGTGCCGAACGACTGGCGGTCACCGGTCATGTTGCGTTCCGGAGTCCATCCCAGCGCGCCGGGCGGCGTGGTCTTCGACAGCGCGGCGCGGGTCGTCGGCAACGGACGCGCACCGGAGCTGATGCACAACGGCCACCACGGCATCGGCATCGATGGTCTCGCGGAGGTGACAGTCATCCCCAACGACGGCGTCAGCTTTCCGGAGACCGGTCGGCAGCTCATCTCGTACATGAGCATCGAGAACTGGAACTCCGCCGCCCGCCGGGCCGCAGTGGAGGTCCCGGTACGCGGCCTGGCCTTCTCCGACAACGGCAACGACTTCATCCGTACGCCGCTGAAATGGTGGAACAGCCCGGACAACAGGGACCCGTTCCAGATGTGGACCATGCAGCGCGACGGCGACCACGTCTACGTCTTCTCGGTGCGGTCGGGCCGGCAGGACGGCCCGATGATGCTGCGTCGAGTTCGATGGGACCGGCTGTTCTACCCCGAGTCGTACGAGGGGTGGGGCTGGAACGGCACGAACTGGGGCTGGGGCGGCCCTGCACTCCCATCCTCACCGGCCGCTTCGGTGAGCCCTCGGTACGCCGGCTGAGTGACGGGACCTGGGTGATGTCCTACCTGAACTGCCAGAACGGCTGCGTGGTCACCCGGACGGCGTCCGGACCCGACCGAGCGTGGACGGCGGAGAAGATCCAGGTGACGAGCTGGCAGGAGCCCGGGCTCTACGGCGGGTTCATCCACCCCTGGTCGAGTCGCGACGCCGACGGTCTGCACCTGATGGTCTCGAAGTGGACGCGTACGCCGGACGGCCGCAGCACCGCCTACCACGTCAGCCAGTTCGTCGGCTCGGTGTGACGAGCGGACCGCCCGGGACGCCGGCGGAGGACCTGCGGGAGTCCGGCCGGAGTGATTAGCTGCACGGGTGATCACTCCTGTTTCGCTGGGCACCTGGCCGACACCGTTGGAGGCCGCGCCCGGCTCGCCGCCCGGTTGGGCCTGGCCGAGCTCTGGTTCAAGCGCGACGACCTCAATGGCCTGGGCGGGGCGGCAACAAGATCCGCAAACTGCAGTACACGTGCGCGCAGGCGCTCGCGGTCGGCGCCACCGCGGTGATCACCTCGGGAGCGCCGCAGAGCAACCACGCCCGTCTCACCGCGGCCGCGGCCACGCGGCTCGGCCTCGGCTGCGTGCTGGTGCTCGCCGGGCCGCCTCCGGAGATCCGGCGGGGCAACCTGTTGCTGGACGGCTCGCCGGCGCGGAGATCGTGTGGGTGGGGACCGCCCGCTCGCCGAGGTGGTGGCGGCCGAGGCGGAGAGGCGATCGGCGTACGTGATCCCGTTCGGTGGCACGTCACCCGCGTCGGTGCAGGGCTACGTGGACTGCGGCCGGGAGTTGCGGGCCCAGGTGCCGGACATCGACGGGCCGAGGTCGTGGTGGCGCTCGGTTCGGGCGGGACGATGGCCGGCCTGGTCCGTGAACTGGGCGTCGAACGGGTGGTCGGCGTGGACACCGGGGCCCTGCCCGACCCTCGCGCTACGGTCGCCGGGCTGCTCGCCGGTGAGGTCGAGCCGGCCGCGCTGCGGATCGACGGGTCCCAGGTGGGTGCGGGTACCGCACGCTGACCGATGCTGCCCGGACAGCACTGGAGACGACCGCGCGTGTGGAGGGATCTTCCTGGATCCGACGTACACCGGTCGGGCGATGGCGGCGCTGCTGGCCGGCAGCTTCCCGCACGGCGACCGGGTCGTCTTCCTGCACAGTGGGGACTGCCGGGGCTCTTCGGCCACCCCGAGCTGTGACGGCTCGCGGTGCCCTCCGGTGGGATCGCGCCGGAGGGCACCGCGCCGGGTTGTCAGCGGATCAGGCGCCGGCGAGGTGCTCGCGGTGATCGCTGACGAACTCGGCGAAGGTCCGCGGCTGCCGGCCGACGATGCGCGCCACGTGGTCATTGGTGAAGTCGCCCCACCCGGAGCCGTAGGCGACCCGGTACTCGGCGAGGACCTCGGCCGACCACTGGTCGAGGCCCGCCTGGAGCAGGCCGTCGCGTGCCTCGTCCGGGCTCTGCGGTACGTAGCGCACCGGCTGTCCGAGCGTACGAGCGATCTCGTCGGCCGCCTGGTCCAGGCTGATGCTCTCCGGGCCGGTGGGCGTGTAGATCATGCCTTCGTGCTGCCGGGGCGCGGCGAGGATCGCCGCCCCGCTGCGGCGATGTCCCGGGCGTCGATCGCACCGACGCGTGCGGCACCGAAGAGCCCGTAGAGGTGCTCACCCGCCTTGGCGGCGAGCATGTTCTGCATGAAGTAACTCGGTCGCAGGATCGTCCAGGGAATGCCGGACTGCTGCAGCTCCGCGTCGGAGAGCGCGTGCAGTCGGCCGTTGCGGGTGGGCGCGTCGTGCGCGGCGCCGATCGCGGACAGCCGGACGATGTGCCGTACGCCGGTCTGCCGGGCTGCCCAGACCGCGTTCATGCTCTGGCTCGGTGCCAGCGGGCCCATCGGCGTCAGCAGCCACAGCGTCGTCACGCCCTCGAACGCCGGAGTCAGCGTGGAGGGCGGTCCAGGTCGCCGACGACGTACTCGACACTGTCGATCGCGGGTGCGCGTGACGCGTCCCGGACGAGGGCGCGTACCGGCTGCGTGCCGGCGAGCTCCCGCAGTACCTCCTCGACACCGTGCCGTTCGCCCCGGTTATCAGAATGGTCATGGTCGTCCTCTCGGTCGGGCGGACCGAGGTCGGGCCGCCGGTCGCCACCAGCGACGATATAGTCCATAACTTGTACAGTCCAATGATTGGACCAAAATATGAAGCGCAGCACACTGAAGGAGCAGGACCCGGACCTCGGAATCCTGGCCGTGCAGCTCTCCGCGCGCGTCCAGCGGGAGATCTTCCGACGCGCTGCGGAGCAGGGTTCGACGACGTTCGACCACGCCACGGCGCGGTGCTCGCGTACCTGGACGCCGAGGGCACCCGCCCGGCGAACTCGCCCGGCTGGCCGGCCGCAACAAGCAGACGATGGGCGCCATCCTCGACGAGTTGGAGCGGCTGGGCTACGTCCGGCGTACGCCCGACCCGGCCGACCGCCGGGCGAAGTTGATCGTGCCGACGGATCGCGGCCTCAGCTTCATCGCGGCCTCCGACGGCTTCGTGCACCTGATCGAGCAGGCGCTCGCCGACACGCTCGGCGTGGACCGGTACCGCGACTTCAGGGACGCGTTGGGGCGTGGCGTGGCCAGCCTCCCGGCAACCGGACCCGACGCCGAGGGCTGAGCGGGCATGTGCCGGTGCCAACCGGGTAGGCCGCCGTGGCCCCGGGGATCGACGGGATGCCCAGGCTGACCGCGCTTCCACACCCGGCGTCGAGCAGGGCTCCGAACAGTGGCGTGGTGATCAGAAAGGGGCGGCGATGAGCCCGAAGGTTTCCCAGGGTGACGCGAATGGGTCGTCGTCGTTCGGCTCCGCGAGCGACCTGGCGAGCGCGCTGCGGCGCGCGGCCGCCGCCCATGGCGAGCACGAGAAGCGCACCGGTGAGCGGGACGAGAACTGGCCCGACTGGTACGCGGCGTACCTGGTGAGCGAGCAGTCGGGGCGAAGCCGCCCGAGTGAGCTCGCGACAGGGACGCCGGTCAGCGCAGCCCGCGGATGAGGTTGTCGACCAGGGTGCGGGCGAAGTCCTCGGTGAGCGGCAGGTCCCCGATGAGAAGCCGGTGGTAGCAGGCGCCCCAGAGTTGGTCGACGACGGATTCGCGGTCGATGTCGGCCCGTAGCTGCCCCTGGCGATGGCGCTGGTGAGGGTGTCGACGGCGAGGGCTCGGCGGGGGCGGAGTAGCGCTCCCGGTACGCGGCGGCCAGCTCCGGGTCGGTCTGCGCCTGCCCGATGAGCTGGCTGATGACCCGCCCGGCCGAGGTGTCCCGCACCAGGTGCACGAAGGCCACGAGCTGGTTGGTGAGGTCGGCGACGATGTCGGCGGTGTCGGCGAAGGCCAGGGTGGGCGCGACCACTGTGAAGTAGCCGTCCAGGGCGAGTGCTCCCCTGGACGGCCACCACTTGTAGATGGTCATCCGGCTGGCCCCGGCGTGGGCCGCGACCTTCTCGATGGTGAAGCCGGCCATGCCCTCTGCCAGCAGGAGTGTGCCGGCGGCGGTGAGGATTTCCGCGCGCACCTGGTCGGCGGGGCGGCGGCCGCGACCACGGCGCGGCGGTGTGTCGGCGTCCGGGGTGAGGTCGGCCACTGGCCCTCCAATTATATGGACAGAGTGTCTACAGGATGGTTATATGGACACAGCGTACACAGCGGTGCCCGCGAAACCACGACGCACCGCCGCGACGACCGAAGGAGACGAGGACATGACGGGTCTACGACGGCGACAGCTGGGTGCCTCCGGACCGGAGGTGTCGATCATCGGGCTCGGCGCGATGGGCATGTCGGACCTGTACGGGCCGACCGACGAGGCGGAGAGCGTTGCGACGCTGCACGCGGCGATCGACGCCGGTGTGAACCTGGTCGACACCGGCGACTTCTACGGTTCCGGTCACAACGAGATGCTGATCGGCCGGGTGCTGCGGGAACGTCGCCGGGAGGAGGTGGTGATCAGCGTGAAGTTCGGCGCGCGCCGCTCACCGGACGGCGGGTTCCAGGCGGCACCGTACGACGTGTCGGCGGCGGCGGTGAAGGACCGGCTGGCGTACTCGCTGCGCCGGTTGGGCACCGACCACATCGACATCTACCGGCCATCGCGGCTCAACCCCCAGGTGCCGATCGAGGAGACCGTGGCGCGCTGCTGGAGATGCGGGAGGCCGGCTACATCCGGCACATCGGGCTCTCCGAGGTGGGCGCGGACACCATCCGCCGGGCCGCTGCGGTGGCGCCGATCAGCGACCTCCAGATCGAGTACTCGCTGCTGTCCCGTGGTCCGGAGGCCACGATCCTCCCGACGCTGCGCGAGTTGGGCATCGGGTTGACCGCCTACGGCGTGTTGTCCCGGGCCTGCTCAGCGGTCACTGGTCGGCGGATCGTGAGCTGACCGGCGGGGACTTCCGGGCGAACAGCCCACGGTTCCAGGGGAGCACCTGGCCGCGAACCTGCGCCTGGTGGAGGCGCTGGGCCGGGTCGCGCAGCGGCTGGGGCGACCACGAGCCAGGTGGCGATCGCCTGGGTGGCGGCCCAGGGCGAGCAGATCGTGCCGCTGGTCGGTGCGCGGCGGCGGGATCGGCTGACCGAGTCGTTGGCGGCGGTCGACCTGGTGCTGGACCGGGAGACGGTGGACGAGATCGAGCGGGCCGTGCCGGCCGGTGCCGCCTCCGGCGAGCGGTACGCGACGGCGATGATGGCCCACCTCGACAGCGAGAAGTGACCCGACGGGCGGCCTGGTCAGGAGCCGGACCGCCAGACCCAGTTGCGGCGCTCGTAGAGCGGCTTCAACCCGGCGCGGCGCAGGTTGTTCAGGGACGGGTTCTGCTGACCGGACGCGGGTTTCCCGGTCTCGGCGAACAGCCACCGGCATCCCGCGTCGGCGGCGGCCGGGCGCGGGCGGCGATCAGCGCCGACTGCGCCCCGAGACCACGGTGACCGGGAGCGGTCGCGGCGGCGTTGAGCGAGGCGGACTCGCCGTGCAGGAACAGGTTGCCGCCCGCCACGAGGTCACCGTCGTCCCACGCCGCGTACGGCCTCCAGGCCGGCTCACCGACCGTCGCGGCCAGCATGGCGGTGAGCCCGCCGGCCGGCATGCCGAACGCGGAGAGCAGCATGTCGGCCCACCGCCGCGCCTCGGCGGCCGGCACCGGACCGACGCGTAGGCGGGTCTGCGCGGCGGTGACGTCGCCGGGTCGGCCGCCGAGCTTGATCCAGGTGCTTCCCGGCTCCAGGCCGTGGGCGGCGGCGATCCCGTCGAAGCCGGTGGGCAGCACCGACGGGACGAGCTGGAGGACAGCCTGGTCGACGCGGTGCTCCCGGTAGAAGTCGAGGACCCGGTCCAGGACCTGCACGGTGAACGGCTCGGTGATGCCGAAGCCGAGCGCCTTGCTCCAGTACCCGCCCGAGGGGTCGTTGCGCATCGCGAGGGCGACACCGCCGCCGATGCGCGTGGTCGCGATCCCGAGATCGGTGTACGTGGGTTCGGGCGCCCGCGACTCGTAGGAGTACATGAACTCGCACTCCACGGCCTCGGCGAGCGGGTCAGGTCGGTCGGAACGGTCATCAGCCGATTATCGTCCGGTGCGATCCCAGGCCCGGACCAACTGCATCCGGTTGTGGATGCCGAGCTTGTGGTAGACGGACCGGAGCTGGGTGTCGACAGTGTGGAAGGAGACGAAGAGGCTCCTGGCCGCCTCCTTCTTCGTGGCGCCGGCGGCGATCATCTCGGCCACCCGCTCCTCGGCCGGGGTGAGCGCGGCGATCCCGGTCCGCAGCGGGCGGTGGCCCGGGTGGCGGCGAGGTCGGCGTACCGCCGGTCGGCTATCGCCTGGTCGCCCGGCGCGCCGATCCGGGCGTACAGGGCCGCGGCCTCGTGGGCGGCGTCGCGCGCCTCGGTGACCCGCAACCCGCGCTGTTCGCGAGGTCGAGCAGCGCGTCGGCTAGAGCCGGCCACGCGTCGGTGGTGCGCAGCCCGTCCACCGCCGACCGGAGGGCGCCCGGGTCGCCGTCGCGTAGCCCCTGGTCTGCTCGGCCAGCGCGTGCCACAGCGGGACCGGGTGCGCGTGGCCACCAGCTCGACCAGTTCGGTGACCCGGCGGGCGGCCGGGTGTCACCGGCGGCCACCGCCGCGCGTACCAGCCGTGGGCCGAAGTGCGGCACGGGCAGGAGCGACCGGACCGACCGGTGCAGGTCGGCGACGACTCTGGTGAGCAGGTTCGCCGGGGCGCTGAGGGCGGGTCGCGAACCGCTACACAGAACGCGAAAGTCCACATCGTACTGTCCGGCCAGTGCCCCGGCCCGAGGCACGTGCGGAGGATGGTGCGCGCGTCCTCGTGGTCGCCGCGGCGATAGCGCACCTCGCCGAGCACCGCGACCAACAGGGCCCGCACCTCGCCGCTGATCTCCACCGAGCGCGAGGTGAGCGTCGTGACCGCGAGCGCGGCCGCCTCGGGCAACTCGCCCACGGCGACCATGCGGAGGCAGTCCAGCGCGGTCAGCCTGCTGCCGAGCGGGGCGTCGGGGAACGGGTCTCGCCGGGCGCGTGGCGGGTCGCGGTCCGGGCGTCCTGGTGCCGGCCCAGGCCGAGCTGGACGAGGACCCGTTCGGCCCGGATGGACGGGCGTCGGATCGTGCCGCCCAGGAGTCCGGGTCCAGGGCTGCCAGCACGGCATGGGCACCCGGTAGGTCGCCGTGCGACAGCGAGCGAGCGGCCCGGCCGAGAGCGAGGTGGCGAGCCGACGACTGGTCACCCGACGCGGCGTGCGCGGTGCCCGCGTCGCGGAGCAGGGCGTCGGTGTCCGGATGGCCCGTGCGGGCCGCGATCGCGGCGAGCAGGGCGAGCACTGTGGCGCGGCTGCGCTCGTCCAGCCGTTGGTCCAGCGCCTCCCGCAGACCGGCGAGGGCGATGGTCGGCTGCTCCTGCGCCGCGATCTGCGCCAGGCGGCCGAGCAGGTGGAAGCGGTGACGCTCACCGCTACGATTTCCGGCGATCTCCACCGCCAGGACGCGCAGCGCCTCCGTCGCGCGCCCGGTGCGGAGGAGCTGATCCGCCGTGGCGAAGACCCAGTGTCGCCGTTGCTCGGCATCGGTCGCGTTGCCGTCGGCCGGAAGCGCTCCGGCGTTGAAGGATGATTCGGACAATGGCGTTCTCCCCGGTGGTTACCCGGCGTGTCGACATGCCGTCCTGCGACCGAGCCTAGCCACGACCGCAGGTACGGGCGGCCAGATCGACGAAGCGGCGGGATTGCGCCGTAAGGCCCACGGCGTCCGAGATCTGCCCCACCGTAGTGGCGCGATCACGTGATGCGACGGGACCTGCTCCGCCCCGATCATCGAAGGTATGGACCACTCGACCGACCTTCCCGGCCTGCATCGGCTCCGGGTCGTACTGCTGATGTTCGTCCTCTGTGCCAGCACCGGCGTGGGTGGCCACGCTCCGCCGTGGACCCGCCTGGTGCTGGTGGCGACCGCGGCGGCGGTCCCGGTGGCGATCGCGGTCCAGTACGGCTGGCCGGGGTGTGTGCCCTGCTCGGACTGTCACCCCGGCTGCGGCTGCGCGGCGGATCCGTCTCGGCGACGAACCCGATCCAACCTGAGTGAGGAGACAGCGATCATGGCGAACAGCGATCCCCAGCCGCGACGCGGCGACCAGGGTGCCCGCCCTTCGCGGGCCGCAACGTCGAACTCGAACGGCAGAACCCCGACCTCCTGGTGCCGCCGACGACCGACAGCCGGCTGGTGCCCAACCTCAAGTTCTCCTTCTCCCAGGCGCACACCCGGGTCGAGAAGGGCGGGTGGACCCGGGAGGTCACCAGCCGCGACCTGCCGATCGCCAGCCAGCTGTCCGGCGTGCAGTTCGGTCTGGAGCCGGGCGCGTACCGGGAGATCCACTGGCATCAGCAGTCGGAGTGGGCGTACATGCTCAGCGGCAGTTGCCGGATCAGCGCCGTCGACCACGAGGGCCGCAACTTCATCGAGGACGTGAAGGCGGGTGACCTGTGGTTCTTTCCGCAGGGCGTGCCGCACAACATCCAGGCGCTGGACGACGGCGCGCAGTTCCTGCTGGTCTTCGACGACGGTGCCTTCTCGGAGAACAACACGTTCCTGCTCAGCGACTTCTTCGCGCACACACCCCGGCACGTCCTGGCCAAGAACTTCGGGTGGACGTTGGAACAGATGGAGAACCTGCCCGAGCGGGAGAAGTACATCTTCCAGGGCGAGGTGCCGCCGCCCCTGCAACAGGACCGGGTGGTCAGCCCGACCGGCGACATCCCACGAAGCTTCAAGCACCGGATGCTCGCGCAGACTCCGCAGCGCTTCCGTGGTGGATCCGTCCGGGTCACCGACTCGACCAACTTCGCCGCGTCGGTGACGACCGCCGCCGCGCTCGTCGAGGTCGAGCCCGGCGGAATGCGGGAGCTGCACTGGCATCCCACCACCGACGAGTGGCAGTACTACATCTCCGGCACCGGGCGGATGGGTGTCTTCGCGTCGCAGGCCGCCGCGCGGACGTTCGACTTCCAGGCCGGCGACGTCGGTTACGTCCCCTTCGCCTACGGCCACTACATCGAGAACACCGGCGACGAGCCGCTGGTGTTCCTGGAGATGTTCCGGCACCCGCGGTTCGAGGACATCTCGGTGATGCAGTGGATGGCCAACACGCCCCACGAGATCATCGCGGACACGATCAACGTGCCGAAGTCCATGGTCGACGCGTTGCCGACCACCAAACAGACAGTGGTCTGACCACGGGTGACCGGCCTTGACAGCCGAGGCCGGTCACCGCGCGGGAGGGCCCGCCCGCTCAGCGACGGGCCGTTCGTCGCCGGAGCCACAGTCCGACGGCCACCGCCGCGAGGACGGCCAACACGACGCCCGCGACGAGGAGGCCGACGCGCGGGCCGCCGTCCGTCTGCGCACCGACGGCGTCCGCCGACGTGCCGGCGCCGCGGAACGGCGCGGCGCTCGCCGTGGGTCGGCCACCGAGAACGGGTACGACCCCTGCAGCGGGTGCCCGTCGGTGGACACCACCCGGTACGCGACGGTGTACGTCCCGTTGGGCAGTGCGCCGGTCACCGCGACCGTGCTCGTCGCGCCCACCACGACCGGGTCCCCGGTGGGAATCCGGCGTTTGTCGGCGTCGGTGAGCACGACCGTCGTGAACCCGGGGTCGAGCCGTGCCGAGAATTCGAGGGTGACAGCGCTCGGCGTGCCGGGCAGTGTCGCGTCCCGGGCCGGTGAGGAGGACCGGAGCGTGTTGTGCGCCCACGCCGGACCGGCGGGAACGAGCAGTGCCAGCAGTACGGTCAGCGCCGCGACGCCGAGTCGTCCGGCGCGGCTCATCCCAGCACCTGCTCGCCGATCCATCCATCCGGTTGGCAGCCGGGCGGGATGGCGAAGACGGCGGACCCGATCGGACTGGTCCATTCGTTGAGCAGGTCCCGCTCGGCCAGGCGGCGTTGGATCGGCAGGAACTGCTGGGCGATGTCGGCCTGGTACGAGGTGAAGACCAGGCCACTGTCGGCGTGACCCTCCGCCGTCGGAACGCCGTCGTAGTTGTACGGCCGGCGCAGGATCTTCAGCCGGTCGTCGGTGACGTGGGCGCGGGTCAGGTGGGAGAAGTCGGGGATGACGGTGAGGCCGTCGCTGTCGGTGGCGGCGAAGTCGGGTTCGTCGTCCTCGGCGGTGCCGGTGAGCGGGGCGCCGGTGTCGAGGCGACGGCCGACGGCGACCTCGCGATCGGCGCGGCCCAGCAGGTCCCAGGTCTCCAGGTTCATGCTGATCCGTCGGATGACCACTGTCGTGCTGTCGCGGAGCCACGCGGGCCGTCCGGCACCCAGACGGCGGAGTCCAGCGGGTGCCGGGGCGAGGGTTGGCGGTGCCGTCGAGCTGACCGAACAGGTTGCGTTGGGTGTGGCCACCCGGTTCGACGCCGGGGCTGCGCCGGAAGCCCTGCTGAACCCACCGGATGGTGGCGAAGGGTCGGCTGTCCTTGATCAGGACGCGTTGGGCGTGCGCCACGGTGAGCGCGTCGTCGGCGCAGATCTGGAGCAGCAGGTCACCGCCGGACCAGGCTGGCTGGAGCCGGTCGATGCGGAACGGGGGTAGGTCGGTGACCGAGGTCGGCCGCCGGTCCTCGGCCCCGGCGGCACGGTACAGGCCGGGGCCGAAGCCGAAGGTCACGGTCAGCCGTGCCGGCAGCAGCCCGAGTTCGGCCTCGGTGTCGGCCAGGGCGGGTTGGCCCTGGGTGAGGCGGGCCGCGTCGTCGGTGAGCAGCCGCAACATCCGACCCAGTGCGGCCCGGTCGGTGTTGTCGCGCACTGTCAGTGCCACGAACGACGCGTGCGCCTGCGGTTCGGTGGCCACCCGGCCTGCCGCACGCCGTGGAACGGTTCGACAGCGGCGCCGACACCGCTGACCAACGTGGTGGCGGCCGGCCCGCCGTGCCGGGATCGCCCTGCCCGACCACCGCGCCACCGGTGAGCGCGCCGCCGGCGGCGAGGGCCCGCCGGTGAGCAGGCCACGCCTGCTCATCGGGCGGAAGGTTGGTTGCGAACTCATGAGGCTGGGCTCTTGCTCATCTCCGGCATCGGGCTCGCCCGTGGCCGGGCGCGTAGCTCTCCTGAGCGCCGGTGAACGGCTTGGCCACCGCCGAGAAGGCCTGGGTCCGACCGTCGGCGAACGTGAGCGTGAAGGTCAGCTCGTCGCCGGCCCGCACCGGCTGCTTCACGTTCATCAGCATCAGGTGGTCGCCACCCGGCTGCAGCACGTGGGTGCTCTTCGCCTTGATGACGACACCGCCCGGCTTGGCCCGCATGACCATCTTCCCGTTCTCCATGGCCATCTCGTGCAGCTCCATCGGAGACACCGCGCTGGAGGCGCCGGTGATCGTGACATCGGTGTCCGCGTCGTTGACCAGGGTGCCGAACGCCGCGGTCATGCCCTTGTCCGCGGCCTTCACCCACGGGTCGCGGATGCCGACCACACCCGCGCTCGCGCCGGTTGCCTCCACCGCCGACGGGCTCGGGGCCGCGGACGACGGGTCTCCCGACGACCCGCAGGCCGAAACACCGACGGCCAGCAGTACGGCGGTGGCGACGACGGTTGCCGAGCGGCGGCGCCGGCCGGCGAGGGTGGTGCTGAGCATGAACGGTCCCTTCGATGACGGGTGTGGCGTCCGGGTGGTCGGCCAGGTCGGCCGAAAAGTTCCGGCGGGACAGGTGCTGGTGCGGATCCTCGCCAGCGGAAGTTCAGGCACGTGGGTGTTGTTGCCAGGCTGCCGAAGGTTGATGGCGAGCTACTACCTCTTTGGACGTCAGCGGGTCACCCGGCCAGCTCGCGTCGGCCGCAGGTAGGTTGGGTCGCCGCAATCTCTCGAAGCGTTGAGCGTGCTGGATGGCGTCGCTTCGCGGATGAGTTACAGGAGTGGTTTATGATCGCCCAACTGTGGGACTGGCTATCCAGAACCAATCCCGATGCATGGCCGCTGGCGCAGGCTGGACGACAGCAATGATTGCACTTGTTGCAAGCATCGCTGCCTTGAAGCAGGTGCGGAGGCTCGGCGACTCCGTGAGGAGCAGGCTCAGCCATATGTGGTGGCCTACATGGAGCATAGCCAGGCGGACATGCAATTCATCGACCTCGTTGTCAAGAATTTTGGGACAACGGCAGCGCGCGACGTTCATATCTACGCCGAGCCGGCGCTGAGAAGAAGTACCGGGCAAGGTGCGGATACCGAGAATGTAGGACTCTTTCAGGTGCTGCCGATCTTGGTCCCTCAACAGGAATGGCGAACCTTCTGGGACTCCGGCATGAACCGCAAAGACACCGACCTCCCCGACGAGCATGTGGTGAAGGTCGAGTACAAGGACTCTCGCGGGCGGGAAATGGAGTCAACTACGGCTGTACTTGATTGGTCCGTGTACAAAAATAGTCACTGGCTTGTGATATATGGATCTCACCACTCCGCGAAGGCGCTACGCGAAATCAAAGATGTGGTCAAGAAGTGGGGCGAGGGTGGTGGTAGGGGATTTCCGTGTACGCCCGAAGTGGGGACCGCAAGGACGCCAGGCTGAGACAAAGGTTCGAACGGAGGCGGCACAGCGCTGCCGAGCTGCACAAGAGGCTGCTTCCAGTAGCGGCGGAAGAGCCGGAGGCTGAAGGAACGCCGGTTCCGCCTAGTCAGGCCGGATCGCCCACTCAGGAGCAGGCACTTAACCCTCGCCCGCTCAGGGCAAGAGGTCGAGCAGGTGCCCGACTCTGCGCCTGACCAACACTGAGTCGTGACGGTCCTGATGCTGTCGACAGCAACGGTGGCAGCAACAGGGCCGGACGTCAGGTGTCGGCGACGGAGGGCTACGAATCCAGGTCCGATGTCAGAGACGTGCGCGGACGCGCCCGGACGGAGCGCGCAGAGCTTACAAGCAAGGGGTCGGAAGCCCGAGGGATCCCCAAGATCTGCCGTTCCCAGGCCGTCAGAGGCGGACCAGGAACAACGAACATTGACCACCGGCCACCAAAACGGGCAGCTCAGGCGGCATCTTATCCGTGCTGATCGACTAGACCCTCACCCTCGATCAATACAATGCCAAGTTTGAGCGCTTACTCCTGCGGCGGGGGCGTGAGCCAGGCCAGGGTTGTCCGCTGAGGGCGGCGTCGGCGAGGCGGTGGGCGCTGGCTGTCTTGAGTGCTGCTCGTGAGCTGTCGATCCAACGCTGCACGTTGTCGATGCCCTGATGGCGGTACTCGACGGCTTGGACGAGGCACTCCAGCTTGTCAGCGTCACGAGCGACGACGGCTTCCAGCGTCTCGCCGGCCTCGTACTCGGTGACGGCAGCGGTGATGACGTCGGCGACGGCCGGTGGGCAGGCCGCAACCTGGTCGGCGGTGACGGCGGTGTTGGGTACGGCGGTGAGATAGCGCTTGGCGATGTGTGGGATGTCGGTGATCCGGGTTTCCTGGGTGTCGTGCAGAACGCACAGCATCGACACCCGGGCCGGTCCGCGCCCTCCATGGCGGCGAGCATCATTCCGATCAGCGAGGTCCGGAACGAGTGCTCGGCGATGGATTCGGGTTGCTTGACGCCGGCGAACCACCAGCCGGTCCGGGCGGCGCGTTTGAGGACGCCAGCTTCGAAGATGAAGTTCATCGCTCCGGCGGCGTCGTGATCGTCAGTCATCTGCCCGTCCCTGTGCCGGTGAGTCCGTCCGCCCGCAGGCTGTAGACGATTGAGGTTAGTTCCTGCCGCGACTGGGCGGAGATCCGGTCACTGTCCAGGAGCGGGACACTGCGGTCGAGGAGCGCCCGTGTCGCGGCGGGTTGTCGAGAGCGAGACCTCGTCGTGCGACCAGCAGTGCCCAGACGTTGTGGATGTTGAGGTCGACGAAGGGTGCCCCGGATCGAGGCGATGGACCAGGTGCCGAAGAAGGATTGAGCCATGCCAGTCAGCGAGCGCCTCGGGCATGAAGGAGTCGTCGCGGTGGCGGTACGGGATCTCGCCCACCCAGTAGGCCGAGTAGTTGAGAGCCGCTCGCTCGCAGGCGTCGTCGGGATGTGCGCGAGCGATGAAGTCTCGTAACGGTTCCGGGTCGCCCTGGTTAGCGAGGACGTGACGACGGAGCGGGCGTCGAGCCACAGCGGTGACCAGGTGCGGAAGGTGGTTGTGCGGTGTGCTCGGGCGGTGGTCTGGGTGAGCCAACCTGCTGCTGCCTTGGTGGGGTCCATGCCGGCAAGGAAGCAGGCTTGCCGGTGCAGCAGCACGTGCCGATGCCGTCCGGCTGCGGCGCGATCGGCGAGTACGTGAAGGTGAGCGAAGAACGCACGTTGCTCGTCGACGGGCAGGGTCGGCCCGGACGCGACTGGGCCCCGCCGGGATGGGTGATGGTTAGCCCTCTGGCGAAGGTCGGTGTCTGCCCGAGGACGGCCCAGAGGATCAAGTCGGTCAGGCGGTGGTGAGTACGGACCAAGCCAGCGGCTGTTCGCCGGTGTCGCAGCGGTCCACCTGTTCGTTGAGGACGGCGGCGAGGATGAGATCCGCCTCGGCGGCGTCGTCAAGTGCTGCGAGTAGAGTGTGTTCGCGCCGAGCAGTCCGAGCCGGCGTCGGACGGCGATCGCTTGACCGAGTGGTACCGCGGTGAATGGTCGGCGCCCGGATTCCCAGCTCTGCACCGTCACGCGATCGACGTCCAGGTCGACGGCGAGCCGCTCCTGCGTGAGCGGGATGGACTCCCGGATCAGCTTGATCAGGTAGCCGGTCACCTCGCCGCGACGTGGTGCTGATCGTCCGCGACCTGTCATCCGTCATCCCTACATTGACCCGTGGTCGACGTTCCACCGTGAAACCAATGCTGCAAGCAGCTCAGCTGGCCTGCTCACTCGTACTGCGGGTGAGTCCAACCGCCGCCGTCGTGATCGTAGCGTCGCAGTTACCGAACGTCTCAGAGCCAACCCCGTGGTTCGGGGTCGGCTATGGAGTGCTGCCCGCGGAGGAGCCAGGGATGCGGCAAAGAACGCCACCATGGCGACGAGTGACCTACGACCAGTACCTGATCGCCGTCGCGATGACCCTGGCACGGCGACACCGCCCGGCTTGGTCGTGGCGGAAGTGGAGCTGGATCTGCCGATGTGGGGCCAACTTGCCCTGCCGTAGCCGACACCGCATCCCGATCAACCGGGGCACTGGCCAGCCGAGGAGGAGCAGTGAGCAACGAGGCCGAGCGGCAAGTCCTGGTCGGGCACCTGCTTGCTACGGGCGGCCTGTGCACCAACTGCCGGACGTGGTGGTCGCGTCTCACGCCGTACCCGTGCTGGCAGGTGGACTGGGCGACCAGCCGGCATGCGTGGTCCTCGACGGCGGCGCTGCTCGGAGGCTGCGCATGACCACGCACGACCCAGTGCTGCCGATCTGGAGCTGCGGCGGCTGCGATGCGCCCTGGCCCTGCCGAACGCGGCAGCGCGAGCTACGCGCCGAGTTCGACGGCGCTCCGATCTCCCTGGCTCTCTACCTAGGTGCCCAGCTGCTGCGGGCCTCCGAAGACCTGACCTGGGTGCAGGCGGGGCCGCTGCACAGACGCTTCCTCGGCTGGATTCGGTGAGCATCCTGCGGCTTGGCGACGAGAAGTTCCACTACAGCGACGGCTCGCATAAGTGGATCCCGCCGGACCCGGACTACGACCAGGAGGTCTGGGACGAGCAGGTCCGCCAACACAAGCACGGCCACCTCAGGAACGAGCGCCCGAAGGTCCGCGTCCAGCGCCTCATCTGACGCCAGCAGTACAGCAGCGAAGTACCGCAACCGTGCCAGCCGACCGGTGCCGCCGCTGCTCGACGGTGCCGACGAGGTCTGAGACTCGGCTCGTGGCGGCGGCCGCTGATGGCCGCTGCGGTCTCGCCGTCGGGGAGTGGACGTGGCTCGGTCGCGCCTGGTAGGCAGGCGGATGTGCGAATCGTTTCACTGCTGCCGGCGGCAACCGACATCGTGGCCATGCTCGGCCTGACCGGGCACCTGGTCGGCCGTACCCACGAGTGTGACTGGCCGCCGGGTGTCCTGGCCGACATCCCTGCGGTGACGGCGACCTCCCTGCCGGAGACCTTGACGAGCCGGGAGATCTCAGCGGCGATCGCTGGTGACCCGCACCGGGGTCGTCGCTGTACCAGCTCGACGTCGCCATGCTGGAGGACCTGAAGCCGGATCTGATCCTGACCCAGGATCTGTGCGACGTGTGCGCGGTCTCCTACCAGCGGGTCAACGACGCGGTTGGTCTGATCGATCTCGACACCAGGGTGATGTCCCTGGAGGCGAGGACCATCGACGGGATCCTGGACACGGTCGATGCCGTGGCCGCGCTGACCGGCACCGAAGGCAGGGCGGCGGAGATCCGAGTTGACGCCGAGCAACGCCTCGCCGCGTTGCCGGGGTCGGTGGCCGGTGCGCCGACGGTGCTGTTCGTCGAGTGGCTCGACCCGTTGATGCCGGGCGGGCACTGGGTGCCGGAGCAGATCTCTTATGCGGGCGGGCGCTCTCTGCTGCTCGGGCCCGGCGCGCACAGCACCCCGCACCACTGGTCGGTGGTCGCGGACCTGGCCCCGACGTGGTGGTGTTCGGGCCGTGCGGGTTCACTCCCGAGCGAACCTTCGACGAGTTGTCCGTGGCGACCGCGCAACCCGGCTGGGCGGACCTGCCCGCGGTTCGCCAGGGGCAGGTGTGGGTCGTCGACGGGCCTGCCTACTTCAACCGCCCCGGCCCGAGGGTCGTCGACGGCGCGGAGATCCTCGCCGCCATCCTCGCCGGCCGGCCCGACCCCGCGCTCGACGGGTTTCCCTCGACGTGTGGTGACGGTCGCGGGTGACCGGTTAGGGTTCCGGGATGTTCCGCGTCGTCGTGTTGATCGCTGCCGTGGTGCTCGCCGCCGACCAGCTCACGAAGTACTGGGCCGAGTCCACGCTGTCCGACGGGCACACCGTCTCCGTCCTCGGTGACCTGCTGCAACTGCGGCTGCTGTACAACCCGGGGCCGCCTCTCGGTCGGCTCCGCGTACACCTGGATCTTCGCGGTGTTCGCGGCGGCGGCGGTGGTCGCGGTGACGGTCGTGGCGCGCCGGGTCGGGTCGCGGGCCTGGGCGGTGGCGTTGGGTTGGTGCTCGGCGGCGCGACGACGCACCTGCTGGACCGGCTGTTCCGTGAGCCGGGGTTCGCGCGCGGCACGTGGTGGACTTCATCGACTACGCCGGATTCTTCGTGGGCAACGTCGCCGACATCGCGCTGGTGGTCGGGGTGGGCATCGTCATGCTGCTCAACGTGCGCGGCGTTCCCCTACGGGCAACGGCCACCCGGACGAGACGCGCAGTGACGAGCAGGCGTCGTCGTCAGGCTCCTGAGCTGACCAGGACGACCTCCAGTCGGCGGGGCCGTGCACCCCTCGACCCGGTTGAGCTCGATGTCGCTGGTCGCCGACGGGCCCGAGATCCAGGTCTGCGGCGCGCGCGGGTCCAGCCGGGTCAGCGCCTCCGGCAGCAGGCCGACGATCTGGTCGGTGCGGATGACGCAGATGTGCCGGTCGGGCACCAGCGTGAGCGCACGCCGGCCCTGGGCCGGGCCCGCGTCGAGGATGATGGTGCCGGTGTCGGCGACCGCCACGGCGCAGCCGGTCAGGACCGCGTCCAGGCCGTCGAGCTCGGCCGGTGACAGCGGGGCGCGTCGCGGTGCAGCTGCCCGGCATAGCCGGCCAGCCAGTCGGCGGGAACATCGGTGGGTACGGCGAGTCGGCCCACCTCGCCCAGCAGCCGGGGCAGGGCGTCGATGCCCCGGTGGACGATCGCCCGGTAGTCCTCCAGACGGTCGACGAGGGTCTCGACCAGGTCGATGCTGTCGTGGGCGCGGCGGTACCGGCGGGGCACCTCCACCGGCGGCGGGTTGTCGGCCAGGGCCGTCCGGAGCCGCGCCAGGATCTCGTCTCGTGCGGTCACTGTTTTCCCCACCATTCCCGGAAGGTCTGCGGCGCGGGCAGCGGCAGGTCCCGTGACCGGGTCCAGGCCGAGGCGGGCCAGGGCAGCCGGCGCAGTGTGCGCGCACCGGTGCGCCGCTGGCGGTACGCCCCGAGCGGCGCCGCGCCGGCTCGGGCCAGGCGCAGGGCGGCGGCCCAGCGCCGAGGGCTGCGCATGATCCAGGACAGGATGCGCATGGCGGCCCGTTCGACCGGCGGGTGCGGTGCCTGCTGGCGAAGGTGGACCAGGATCTCCGGGATGTTGATCTTCACGGGACACACGTCGTAGCAGGCCCCGCAGAGGGTCGACGCGTACGGCAGCGAGGCGTTGTCGGCCACGCCGGTCAGCTGGGGCGACAGTATCGCGCCGATTGGCCCCGGATACACCGAGCCGTACGCGTGCCCGCCGGCCCGCTCGTACACCGGGCAGACGTTGAGGCACGCCGAACAGCGGATGCAGGACAGCGCCGGACGGCCGACCGGGTCGGCGAGCACCGCGGACCGGCCATTGTCGACGAGCACGACGTGCACGGACTGTGGGCCGTCGCCGGGCGTGGCACCAGTCCACATCGAGGTGTACGGGTTCATCCGCTCGCCGGTCGAGGATCGCGGCAGCAGTTGCAGGAAGACCTCCAGGTCGGTGAAGGTCGGCAACAGCTTTCGACGCCGACGACGCTGATCAGCGTCTCCGGGAGGGTGAGGCACATGCGTCCGTTGCCCTCGGACTCCACCACCACGAGGGTGCCGGTGTCGGCGATGGCGAAGTTCGCGCCGGAGACGGCGACCCGGGCCGACAGGAAGCGTCGCCGCAGGTGAGCGCGTGCCGCCTCGGCCAGGGCGGCCGGTTCGTCGCTCAGGTCGGCCGGCGCGTCGGGCATCCGGCGCTGGAAGATCTCCCGGATCTGTGCCCGGTTGTAGTGAATCGCCGGCACCAGGATGTGCGAGGGTGTCCTCGCCGAGCTGCACGATCAGTTCGGCGAGGTCGGTCTCGTACGCGGCGATCCCGGCCGCCTCAAGGGCCTCGTTGAGCTCGATCTCCTGGGTCGCCATCGACTTGACCTTCACGACCTCGTCGGCGCCGGTGGCTCTGGTCAACTCGACCACGATCCGGCACGCCTCGGCCGCGTCGCGGGCCCAGTGCACTGTGGCGCCGGCAGCGGTGGCGGACGCCTCGAACTGCTCCAGCAACTCCGGCAGCCGACGTTGGACGTCCGCCTTGATGGCCGCTCCGGCGTCACGCAGCGCCTCCCAGTCGGGCACCTCGTCGACGACCCGGCCCGCTTGCCCCGGATGGTGCGGGTGGCCCGGTGCAGGTTGGCCCGCAGCTGCGTGTCGGCGACGCCCACCGCGGCCGCGGTGGGGAAGGGCAGTGGCGTGCGGATGCGCCCGCTCCCGGTGGCGGGTGCGACCGGATGGCTCATGAGGTGGCTCCCGTCTCGGCGAGAATCTCGGCGTAGTGCACGGCCCGTACGCCCGACCGGTGGCGGTCCAGACCACCGCCGATGTGCGCCAGACAGGAGTTGTCGGCGGCGGCGAGCACCCGTGCGCCGGTGTCGCGGACCCGGCGCACTTGTCGGTGAGCATCGCGGTGGAGACGTCCGGGTTCTTCAGGGCGAACGTGCCGCCGAAGCCACAGCACTCCTCGGCGTCGCCCAGCTCGACCAGCTTGATCCCGCGGACCTGACGCAGCAGGCTCAGCGGCCGGTCGCCGAGACGCAGCATCCGCAGGCCGTGGCAGGTGGGGTGGTAGGTGACCGTCTCCGGTACGCGGCGCCGACGTCGGTGACGCCGAGAACGTCGACGAGCAACTCGGACAGCTCGTAGGTGCGGGTGGCCACCGACGTGGCGGGCGCGTACAGGCCTGGGTACTGGTCGCGGATCATCGCGGTGCACGACCCGGACGGCACGACGATGGCGTCGTAGGCGTCGAAGACGTCGACGTAGTTGCGCACCATCGGCACGGCCTCGGCCCGGTAGCCGGTGTTGGCGTGCATCTGCCCGCAACAGGTCTGGCTGGCGGGGAAGTCGACGGTGTGGCCGAGCCGCCGCAGGATGCGGGTGACCGCGATGCCGGTGGCCGGGTAGGCGAGGTCGTTGACGCAGGTGATGAAGAGGGCTATCCGCATGGCGGCTCCTCGGATCTGTGGGGCGGGTCACGCCGAGTCGCGCGGTGTTTCGGGGCTGGAGAGTCGGTCGAAGGCGGCCAGGTGGCGCTCCCGGGCGGCGCTCAGGTGGGCCCGCATCGCCTCGGTGGCGGCCGTGGCGTCGCCGGCGACGATGGCGGTGGCGATGCGCTGGTGCTCGGTGTTGGTGTCCGGTGCGCCGGCAACCGGGAAGTACAGCCGGTGCAGGTGCAGGTGCGAGTGCAGCCGGGTGAGGCTGTCCCGCAGCAGTGGGCTGCCGGCGACCTCGGCGATCAGGTCGTGGAATTTCGCGTCCAGCGCGGTGAACGCGGCATGTCGGCGATATCCGTCGCCGGCCTCCACGTCGATGCTGGCCGCCGCCTCGGCGCTGATCCGCTGTCGCGCCTCGGCGGAGGCGTGCGTGGCGGCCCGGCCGGCGGTGGCGCCCTCCAACAGTTGGCGGACGTCGAACAGGTCGTCGAACTCGGCGCGGTTCAGCAGCGGGGTGGTGGTGTAGCCGGACAGCGGGCGTTTACGGACCAGGCCGTCGGCTTCCAACCGGGCGAGAGCTTCGCGCACCGGGGTGGGGAGACGTCCAGCTCCCGGGCGAGAGCGTCGATGTTGACCCGCTCGCCGGGGAAGGATGTGGTCCATCACCAGCGTCTTTATCGACTCGTAGACGTCCTCGGTGAGGGTGAGTCGACGGGCGGGACGGAGTCGACCCGGGCGATCTGCCTGCTGGGCCATGTCGCCTCCTCAGCAACCCCTTGACGGTGCCGGTGTGAGCGAGTACACACTAGCAAAAGCAACATCCTATAGGAAATATCGTCGCGGGCTCGGGCTCGCCCCAATCGGTGGCGCTGCGGCGGCGATCCAGTTCCCGCTCGGCCATCCGGCGGTCGCAGCGGCCGTCCGGTCGGCACCGCGATTCGTACCCGTGCACTGGAGGTTGGTTCGTGAGATTCATGCGTGTTGGGCCCGTCGGGCAGGAACGCCCGTGCTGTACGTCGACGGGCGGCACTACGACCTTCGTCGTTGACCGCCGACATCGACGGCGATTTCCTCGCCGGCGACGGCATCCGGCGGGTACGCGAGGCCACCGACCTGCCCGAGATCGACGTCACCGGTCAGCGGGTCGGCGCGCCGATCGCCCGGCCGGGGTGGTGCTCTGCGTCGGGCAGAACTACGCGGCGCACGCCGCCGAGTCGGGTGCCGCGCCACCGACCGACCCGATCATCTTCTACAAGGCGCCCAACACGGTCGTCGGCCCGTACGACGAGGTACTGATCCCGCGCGGGTCGACGAAGACCGACTGGGAGGTGGAGCTGGCGGTGGTGATCCGCAGGCGGGCCCGCTACCTCGCCTCGCCGGCCGACGCCCTCGGGCACATCGCCGGGTACGTGCTGTCCAACGACGTGTCCGAGCGGGACTTCCAACTTGCGGTCTCCGGCGGCCAGTGGTCGAAGGGCAAGTCGTGCGAGACGTTCCAGCCGCTCGGCCCGTGGCTGGTCACCGCCGACGAGATCGGCGACCCGCAGGCGCTGCGGCTGCGCTCCTGGGTCAACGGTGAGCCCCGACAGGACTCCAGCACGAAGGACATGATCTTCGACGTGGCGTACCTGGTCTGGCACCTGTCCCAGTACACGGTCCTGGATCCGGGCGACGTCATCAACACCGGCACCCCGCAGGAGTGGCGCTCTCCGGCCGGTTCCCGTACCTGGCCGCCGGCGACGTGATGGAGGTCGAGATCGACGGCCTCGGCCGGCAGAGCAGCACGCTCCGGGAGAGCAGCATGCGGTGTGACGGCCTCGTGGCGGTGGTGACCGGAGGTGGCTCGGGGATCGGCAACGCCTGCGTGCAGGCGTTCGTCGCGGCCGGTGCCCGGGTGGGTGTGCTGGACCTGGACCTGTCCGGCCTGTCGGAGGATCCCCGCGTACGCGGCGTCCGGGCGGACGTGGCCGACCGGTCCTCCCTCGGCCGGGCCGTCGCGTCGGTCGCCGAGGCGTTCGGCGGCATCGACATCCTGGTCAACAACGCCGGCATCTCGGCGGTGGGCACCGTGGAGGAGGACGACGACGAGCAGTGGAGCAGGGTGCTCGACGTCAACGTCTCCGGGTGGCCCGCACCAGCGCCGTCGCTCTTCCGTACCTGCGCCGGTCGTCGTCCGCGGCGATCGTCAACATCTCCTCGATCGCGGCGACCGTCGGCCTGCCCCGACGCGCCCTGTACTCGGCGTCGAAGGGTGCCGTGCACGCGCTCACCCTCGCCATGGCCGCCGACCTGGTGACGGAGGGTGTCCGGGTCAACTGCGTCGCCCCGGCACGGTGGACACGCCCTGGGTCGCCCGGCTGCTCGCCGGCGCGGACGACCCGACGGCGGAGAAGCGGCAGCTGGCGTCCCGCCAGCCCACGGGGCGTCTGGTGACCGCCGACGAGGTGGCCGCCGCCGTCGTCTACCTCGCGTCGCCCGCCACCGCTTCGGTGACCGGAACGTCGCTGGCCGTGGACGGCGGCATGTCCGGCCTCCGACTGCCCAGCGCCAGATCAGGTGCGTGACATGATTGCGGCATGGGGAAACAGCAGGACGTCGGCGCGGCCGACCGTCAGAGTGAGTCCGGCACCACCGCCCACCGTCCGATCGGTGGCGACGCGGACGCACGGCTCGCCCTCGCTCAGGACCCCACAACGCCACAAATGACCCTTATTGACCTGGCTTCCGACCCGTCGCCCGTGGTCCGCAAGGCGGTCGCCACCCGGCCGACGCACCCGCGCAGGCGCTACGACCGCTCACCAGGGATCACGATCGTCAGGTCCGCGAGGCCGTGGCCAGGAACCCTCGACCTCGATCGCCAACCTCATGCGTCTCGTGAAGGACGCCGATCGGTGGGTCCGCTGGGCCGTCGCCGGCAACCCGGCCTGTGACGAGTCGATCCGCCGGGTGATGGTGGAGACCTCGGACAAGGAGCTTCGCGGTCTCCTCGCGGAGAGTCGGGAGCTGGAGCCGGAGTTGTCCGCCCGGCTGATCGACGACGTCTCACCCGAGGTACGCGAGCGACTCGCCACCCACACCCACGACCCCGACGTGATCACCGCCCTGCTGGCCGATCGCACCGCACGCGTCCGCAAGGGGTTGCCCGCAACCCGCGGACCACCGCCGAGCAGCGCAGCACGCTCGCCGCGGACTCGGTGGTCGACGTCCGGGCCGCGCTGGTGCGGACCGTCGAGCTGGACGAGGCGGATCTGGCGCGCCTGGTCGACGACCGCGCCGTGCAGGTCCGGCTGGCGATGGCGACGTCCGAGTTGATTCCACCGCACATCCGGCAGGCGCTCACCCGCGATGCCGACGAGATGGTCGCCAGCGCGGCACGGGACTACCGCCCCGGCGCCGGCAACGCCTCCGCCGTGCGGGCCCCACGCATCGCGCACCGGGCCTCCGCCGCCGGCGGCACCGCCCAGTAGGACCGCGCCGCGCACCGCCCGTGCCCACCTGGCGGGCGGCCCGGTCCGCCCGCCGACAGCCCGACCCCACGCCGACAGGCGTGAGTGATGAGTTGTCGCGTCCTCGCCCGTCATACCTACGACAGGACATGACGAGGCGGAAGGATGACGTGATGAGTGCGGACACGCGGCTGGAGGACCTGGGCGTGAGCGATCTGGGTGAGGTCGACGAGCCGGCGTTCTCGGGCTGGCGCAGCGGCACCGGCGGGAGTTGCACGTGCACTGCTACCGGATGCTCGGGTCGTTCGAGGACGCCGAGGACGCCGTGCAGGAGACGTTCCTTCGTGCGTGGCGGCGGCGGGAGACCTTCGAGGGGCGCTCGACGTTCCGGGCCTGGCTGTACCGGATCGCCACCAACGCCTGCCTGGACCTGCTCGCCAAGCGCCGCCCGGAGCCGGCGACCGGCGGCGAGGTGCGGTGGTTGCAGCCCTACCGGACCGGCTGCTCGACGAGCTGCCGGCGGGTGACGCGGACGAGCCGGAGACCGTCGCCGTCGCGCGGGAGACGATCGAGCTGGCGTACGTGGTCGCGGTCCAGCACCTCGCGCCGCGTCCGCGGGCGGTGCTGATCCTGCGCGACGTGCTCGGCTGGCCGGCGAAGGACGTCGCGGAGCTGCTCGGGGACTCGGTCAATTCGGTGAACAGCGCGTTGCAGCGGGCTCGTGCCGGGATGCGGGAGCACCTGCCGGCTGAGCGGCAGGACTGGACCGGCGGGGAGGGGACGCCGGGACGCGCGAGGTGGTGCGCCGCTTCACCGAGGCCAGCGTGGCCACGAACGTCGACGTGCTCGCCGGAATGCTGCGGGACGACGTCCGTTACTCGATGCCGCCCACGCCGGGCCTGTACGTCGGCCGCGACGCGGTGGTGAGCGACTGGGTCGCGGATGGGTTCGAGGGCATGACGGGCCTGCGCGCGGTCCCCACCTCGGTGAACCGGCAGCCCGCCGTCGCCTTCTACCACTGGCGGGCGCAGGAGGGCGCGTACCTGCCGTTGACGATCGACGTTCTGCGGATCACCGGCGGCGCGATCACCGAGGTCTTCATCTTCCACGACGACCAGTTCCCGCGGCTGGGGCTGCCGGAGCGCCTGCCGGCGGACGGCACGGAGTAGTCCCGGTGTGGACACTCACACTGCCCGGTGGTGCACGTGCCGCGGTGGTGGCGGCGGAGTGGTCCGACGCGTTCGGCGTCGTCACCCGCGGGCGAGTGCAGCTGGAGCTGCGCGACGGAGCGCCCGGCCGGTCCTCGGACGCGACGCCGGGTTCTGGCTGCGCGGCACCGGCGTCCGCGCTCTGCGCAACCCCGGCCGACGCACGGCGAGGGTGCGTGTCTTCACGCCCAGGGCCGTCACACGGCACCCAACGCATCCTGTACGCCAACTCCCCGATGACGGAGACGACATGACCAGCACGAAGGACACCGAGATTGCCGCCGGCCCGCCCGTGGGCCAACCCCCACACCCACCGATTCCGTGGCCTCGCCATCACCGGCGTCATCGGCACGCTCGCGGCAATGGTGGCCACCACCCTCGCCGCCGCCCTGGCCCGGGCAGCCGGCGTCGACTTCGAGATCCCCGATGGCGGCGAGACGATTCCGTTGTCCGGGTTCGCCGTGGTGACCGGCTTCTTCTCGGTCGTGGGCGTCGTCATCGCCGCGGCACTTCTCCGGTGGAGTGCTCGGCCCGCCGAGCGGTTCGTGTGGACAGCAGTGGCGCTGACCGGGCTCTCGCTGGTCCCGCCCCTCATCTCGGGGCGAACGCTGCCACCGTCACAGCCCTCCTCGGGCTGCACCTCGTCCCTGCGGGGTGATGATCCCCGTCCTGGCGCGGAGCCTCCGTAAGAGTGCAACTCGGGTACACAGGATGGCCGCGAAGTATTCACATGTGTCGTCCTGATTCGTCCTAGGCTACGAATGCCCAGCTTCTGGGCGTACGTCGTCAAGGGAGGATCAGCGGTGCGAATCAGGAGATTAAGGTCCACGATCGTCGCGATGGCCGTGGCGACCATGGTCGTCATCGCGGGGAGTGTTCGCCGGCAGCACGGCGAGTGCCGCTGAGCCCTCCCCTTCACCGTCGTGGGCGGTGCGATCCGTACGGCGACCGGCACGCCGGTGCCCGCCTCCGGCACGCACGCCTCGCTCTGGAGCAACTCCAGCTACGCCACCACCAGCATCAGTGGCTCCGGGCGGGTGCTGATCGGGGCCATCGGGGACGACTGCCAGGGCTGGCCGACCGTCCGGGTGACGGTCGACGGTGTCAACGTCGGCCAGACCACGATCGTCAGCGCGACCGGCTACGGCACCTACCCGGTCGGCACGGCGGTCGGCGCCGGCCAGCACACCGTGCGGATCCAGTTCATCAACGACTTCCGGGCCGACTCCTGCGACCGCAACGTCCACGTCGCGTACGCGCGGATGGAGACCGCGGGCGCCACCGACCCGAAGTTCAGCTTCGCCGTCCTGCCGGACACCCAGCAGGAGGTGCTCAACAGCTCGGACAGCCGGTTCCTCAACCGCACGAACTGGTTGGCGCAGAACCGGTCCGCACTGGACCTGCGCTTCGTGACCTCCTCCGGTGACGTGGTCAACTGGGACACCCGGACCACTCGCAGTACGTCATCGCCCGTAACGCGATGCGGCCGATCGAGAACGCCGCCATCCCGTACGCGCTGGCTCTCGGCAACCACGACACCCAGGCCACCGGCGTCGGCGGCTCCGCCCGCGACCCCGCCCGCACCCGGGAACTCGTCCGCGACACCACAGTGTTCAACCAGTACTTCACCGTCAGCCAGTACCGCGCGGTCAAGGGGCAGTTCGAGGCCGGCAAGGTCGACAACTCGTACTCGACCTTCGAGGCCGGCGGCGTGCAGTGGATGGTGCTCACCCTGGAGCTGTGGCCCCGGGTCGCGGCCGTGAACTGGGCCAGGAACGTCGTCGCCGCCAACCCCGGCACAACGTTATCGTGGTCACCCACGACTACATCGACGGCAACGGCACCATCGAGCAGAGTGCCGGGTACGGCGAGACCAGCCCGCAGTACCTCTTCGACAACCTGGTCAAGCAGTACGCCAACATCCGGTTCGTCTTCTCCGGTCACACCGGCATCGCCGGCAACCGGGTCGACACCGGGGTCAACGGAAACAAGATCTACTCGTTCCTCCAGACGTTCCACTCCAACAGCACCAACCCGGTCCGCCTGGTCGAGGTCGACACCGCCGCCAACTCGCTGCGGACCTGGATCTACGCCCGTACGACAACCGGTCGTTCACCGAGTACGACAGGTCGTTCACGGGCATCGGTGTGGTCCGCTGAGGCGTACCGCCCAGGTTCGGACACGCGCCGAGACGACAGGAGGGCCGGCCCATCGGGCCGGCCCTCCTGTGCGAGTCGACCAAGGGCGCACCGGCCTCGCCGACCGCCCTTCTCCGCCTAGAATCCACCCCGGTTCTGACGGAACGAAAGGCACCCCGTGAAGATCGTCGCAGCAGACATCATCGTGTCCAGCCCGGACCGGAACTTCGTCACCCTCAAGATCACCACTGACGAGGGGCTCACCGGTCTGGGTGACGCCACCCTCAACGGCCGTGAGCTGTCCGTCGCCTCCTACCTGCGGGATCACGTCGCCCCGCTGCTGATGGGGCGCGATCCGCACCGGATCGAGGACACCTGGCAGTTCCTGTACCGCTCGGCGTACTGGCGGCGCGGTCCGGTCACCATGGCCGCCATCGCCGCGGTGGACGTGGCGCTGTGGGACATCAAGGCCAAGGCCGCCGGCATGCCGCTGTACCAACTGCTGGGAGGGCGTCCCGCACCGGCATCATGGCGTACGGGCACGCGTCGGGGCGGGACCTTCCCGAGCTGTTCGACTCGATCCGCCGTCACCTCGACGAGGGCTTCCGGTCGATCCGGGTGCAGACCTCGGTGCCGGGCATCAACGCGGTGTACGGCGTGGCCGCACAGCCCAGCGCCACCGGCCAGCGCTACGACTACGAACCCGCGCAGCGCACCCGCTGCCCGTCGAGGAGGACTGGGACACCCGCGCGTACCTGCGTCACCTCCCGAGGTCTTCGAGGCGGTCCGCAACGAGTTCGGCCCGGAGCTGCCGCTGCTGCACGACGGCCACCACCGGATGACCCCGATCCAGGCGGCCAGGCTCGGCAAGGCGCTCGAACCGTACGACCTGTTCTGGCTGGAGGACTGCACCCGGCCGAGAACCAGGAGGCGTTGCGGCTGGTCCGCCAGCACACCACCACCCGCTGGCCATCGGCGAGGTCTTCAACACGGTCTGGGACTACCAGACGCTCATCCGTGAGCAGTTGATCGACTACGTCCGGTCCGCGGTCACCCACACCGGTGGCATCACCGCCATGCGCAAGCTGCTCGACTTCGCCGCCCAGTACCAGATCAAGTCCGGCATCCACGGCCCCACCGACATCTCCCCGGTGGGCATGGCCGCCGCGCTGCACCTGGACCTGGCCATCCACAACTTCGGCATCCAGGAGTACATGAAGCACACCCGCTCGCCAACGAGGTGTTCCGGCAGTCGTTCACCTTCACCGACGGCTACCTGCACCCCGGCGACCAACCGGGACTGGGTGTGGAGCTCGACGAGGAGGCCGCGGCCCGTTCCCGTACGAGCCGGCGTACCTGCCGTTCAACCGACTCAAGGACGGCACGATCCATGACTGGTGAGCGGCGCGGTGCCCGGCCCATCTGGCACGTCGGCAGCATGTTAGGTTAGCCTGCCCTAACGGTAAGGAAGCCTGCCTCCATGCCCGCACCGACCCGACGGCGGGACAGCCGATGACAGTCGCCGAGATCACCGGTGGCGTGGTGCTCCGTCGCGCGTTGCGTCGACAGCGCACCCGCGTGGCAGCGGGAATCGGGCTGCTCTGTCTCCACCAGGCCACCGAAGCTCTCGTACCGGTTGTCATCGGAGTGGTCATCGACCGGGCGGTCGCCACCGGAGACGTCCGCGCGCTGCTGCTCTCGCTGGCCGGTCTCGCGGCCCTGTTCACAGTTCTCGCCTTCGCGTACCGGGCCGGCGCTCGGCTCGTGTACGCCGCTGTCGAACACGAGGCGCACGCCACGCGGGTCGAGATCGTCCGCAGTGCCCTCGACCCGCGTGGACACCGTTCCGGCCTGCGCGACGGCGAACTGCTGTCGGTGACTGCGTCCGACGCCGAGCTGTCCGCGCTCGTCGTGCGGGTCGTGGGGCTCACCGCCGCGGCGTTCACCGCCATCGTGGTCGCGGCGGTCGCGTTGCTCGTCGTGGACATCCCCTCGGGCTCGGGTGCTCATCGGCGTACCTCTGCTGGTCGTCGTCCTGCAGCGGATGGCGCCGCTGCTCACCCGGCGCAGCACGTCTCAGCAGGAGGCCCTCGCGGCCACGACCGCGCTCGCCGTCGACCTCGTCACCGGGCTGCGCGTGCTGCGCGGCATCGGCGCGCAGGACCACGCCGCCCGCCGGTACGCGGGCGCCAGCCGCCACGCGCTCGACGTCACACTGCGGGCCGCCACCACCAGGGTCTGCACCTCGGGCTCACCACCACTGTCAACGGCCTCTTCCTCGCGACGGTCGCCGGCGTCGCGGGTTGGCTCGCGCTCCAGGGACGCCTCACCATCGGTGAACTCGTCGCCGTGGTCGGGCTGGCCCAGTTCATCGCCGAGCCGGTGCAGACGCTCGGTTACTGCGTCCAACTGTTCGCCATGGCCCGGGCCTCCGCGGGCGCGTCGCCCGGGTCCTCGGCGCCGAGCCGGTCAACCAGCCCGGCGCGGCCGGCACGCCCGCCCCGAGCCCGTCCCGGCTCGCCCTCGACGGGGTCGGCTACGCCGGCCTCGACGGCGTCGACCTGGAGGTGCGCGCCGGTGAGATCCTGGGCGTGCTCGCCTACGATCCGAGCGAGGCCGAGGCGCTGGTCGCACTGCTGGCCGGCCGGGTGCCACGCTCGGACTACCGGGGAACGCTGTTGGTCGACGGTGTGCCCGCCGACGAGTTGCACATCGACGCCGTCCGCACCGTGCTGCTTGTCGAGCAGCACGACGTCGCGCTGTTCGAGGGCACCCTGCGCGCCAATCTGAGCGCCGGCGCGCACGTCGACGACGATGTCCTGCGCGCCGCCGTGCGGCTGCCGCGGCCGAGGACGTGCTCGCCGCGCACCCGCACGGATTCGACCGCCTGCTCACCGAGCGGGGTCCAACCTGTCCGGCGGGCAGCGACAGCGGATCGGGCTGGCGCGCGCGCTCGTCGCCGACCCCCGGTGCTCGTGCTGCACAACCCCACCACAGCGGTGGACGCGGTGACCGAGGGGCTGCTGGCAGAAGGGTTGGCCTCGGCTCGCGGGGAGCGGTGACCTGCGGCACGGTGCTGATCACCACCAGTCCGGCGCTGCTGCGGATCACCCACCGGGTCGCCGTGATCGACCGGGGCCGGGTCGTCGCCGAAGGCCCGCACGAGCGGTTGCTCGCCACCGACGCCCGCTACCGCGAGGAGACCCTGCGATGACCGCCGAGTCGAGCACCGCCGGGGTACGACCCGGCACCTGCTGCCGACGGCCACCGGCCGACAGACCTGGGCGGCCCTGCGTACCGAGCTGGCCCACCTGCCGGGGCTCAGCGTGGTCGCCGCGACGTTGCTGGTCACCGCCTCCGCGACCGGGCTCGTCGCCCCTGGGTGCTCGGTCGCCTCGTCGACGACGTCATCGCCGGCACCGACACGCCCCGCGTCGTGGCCTGGGCGGGCGTGATCGCGGGCGTGGCGGTGCTCGCGGGCCTGCTCACCGCGGCCGGAGCCGCGGTCGCCGCGCGCCTCGGCGAAACCGTGCTGGCCCGACTGCGGGAACGGGTCCTCGACCGCGCCCTGCACCTGCCGTCGGCCACCCTGGAGCGAGCCGGGACCGGTGACCTGGTGGCGCGCGCCGGCGACGACGTGGCCGTGGTGACGAACGTGATCGCCACCAGCGGCCCCGCGTTCCTCGGCGCGCTGCTGTCGATCGTGCTGACCGCCGCCGGGCTCTTCGCCCTCGACTGGCGGCTCGGCATCGCCGGGCTGGCCGCGGCCCCGGCGTACGCGGTGGCGCTGCGCTGGTACCTCCGGCGTTCGGTGCCGTACTACGCCCGGGAGCGGGTGGCGACGGGTGAGCGCGCCCAGGCGACGGCGGAGGCGCTCCGCGGCGCGGCGACAGTGCGCGCCTACCGGATGGAGGACGCCCACGTCGCGCGGATCGCGGACCGCTCCGGCGTCGCCCGCGACCTCTCGCTGGAGATCTTCGGCCTGTTCACGCGGTTCGGGCTGCGGATCAACCGGTCGGAGTTCGTGGGGCTCGCCGCCGTGCTGCTCGCCGGCTTCCTCCTGGTCCGCGGCGACCTGGCCACGGTCGGCGCCGCCACCACTGCCGCGCTCTACTTCCACCGCCTCTTCAACCCCATCGGCCTGCTGCTGTTCGAGTCGGACTCCGTGCTGCAGGCCGGGCCAGCCTCGCCCGGCTCGTCGGGGTCACCACACTGCCGGACACGGCAGGCCCGCCGACGCCGAGCGGGCTCGACGCGATCCGGCCGAGCCCGCGGCACTGGAGGTGACCGTCGCGCAGCACCGCTACGACGACGGGCCGGTCGTGCTCCGGGACATCGCACTCCGTCTCGCGCCCGGGGAGCGCGTCGCCCTCGTCGGCGCGAGTGGCGCGGGCAAGAGCACGCTCGCCGGCATCATCGCCGGCATCATCGCGCCCACCGACGGTGCGGTGACCCTGCGCGGCGTGCCGCTGGCCGACCTCGGCGAGCACCGGCTCCGTCGTGAGATCGCCCTGATCAGCCAGGAGGTGCACGTCTTCGCCGGGCCGCTCGCCGACGACCTGCGCCTGGCCGAGCCGGCCGCCACCGACGCCGAGATGACCGCCGCCCTCGACGTCGTCGGTGCCACCGACTGGCTGCGTACCCTGCCGGACGGTCTGGCCACCACGGTCGGGGAGGGCGGACGGAGCCTCACCGCGGCCCAGGCCCAGCAGCTCGCGCTGGCCCGCCTCGTCCTCGCGGACCCGGCCGTCGCGGTCCTCGACGAGGCGACCGCAGAGGCGGGCAGCGCGGGCGCGCGTGACCTCGACCGTGCCGCCCTGGCGGCCACCGAGGGCCGCACCACGCTGATCGTCGCCCACCGACTCAGCCAGGCGGCCACAGCGGACCGCATCATCGTGCTGGATCACGGAGGCGTCGCCGAGCACGGTACGCACGCCGAGCTGCTCCGGGCCGGAGGTGGGTACAGCCGGTTGTGGCGCTCGTGGAGCATGCCCGACCTCGTGCTGCCGACGAGACGCGAGCACGCCGAGCAGGTCCAGGACCAGCCAGCCCTGAGCTGAGCAGCGCGTCAGCCCGCCGTGGCCCCGGCCCGGCGGGCACGCCAGCCCCGGCGGCGAGGTCGACGACGAGGAACGCCAGCAGGGTCACCCCGAACACCGGCAGCGCCCAACCGACGGCGAGGACGACGGGTACGCCGACGACGAGGCCCCAGCGGGCGCCAGCCGCCACGCCCCCGCTCGGGGACGGTGCCGACCGGAGCGCGGCGGTCGGTGCGGGTCGGCCGACGTTGCCACCACATGCGATAACCCCACACGATGACGCAGAGCAGGCCGAGGGCCAGGGCGGCGAGCAGGATCTGGTTGATCGGCCCGAACAGCACCCCATGTGGGCCTGGATACCGAGACCGCTCAGCTGTGCCAGCAGCGGCCAGGACGCGAAGTCGCTGCGCGCGGTCACCGTGCCCGCGGCCGGGTCGACGGCAACCCGGTCCTTGCGGACCGGCCAGGTGTTGTCCACCTGGGTGACCGTCCACGCCGACTGGACGTCGGCGGCGGGCGTGATCTCGACCGGACCGTCCAACCCGCGCTGCGGGCGATCGCGAGGACACTGTCGGTCGCGGCCGGGTCGAACACGGTGGCCTGCCCGCTGTGGCCCTCGTGATGGCCGCCGCCGTCGGCGGGTGCGGCCGCGCCCGGCAGGGCGGTGGACACCTCGGGGTACGCGAGTTCAGGGCGTCCAGCCCCGCGCCGAAGGACTCCCCGGCGTGGCGGGACCAGGTCAGGCCGGTGGCCGACAGGAACAACAGCCCGACGGCCAGCCACAGCCCGGTCGCCGCGTGCCAGCCCGGGTACGCCGTACGCCCCGACCGGCCGCGAGGTCGGGGCCGAACAACCGCCGCAGCCGCCCCGCGCCGGAGCGCTGCCGACGCCACCACAGGGCGATGCCGCCGAGGACGATGACCCACAGCCAGCTCGCGGCGAACTCCGTGTAGTACCGTCCCACCACCCCGAGGTGCAGGTTGCGGTGCAGGTCGTCCAGCCAGGTGGTGACCGGCGTCGACCCGAACCAGGTCGTCAGCGTCCCGCGTACCTCGGCGGTGTACGGATCCACGTAGACGGTGTGCTGCCGGTCGCCGAGGTCGGCGACGTCGAACACCACCCGTGTCGTCGCGTCCCCGCACCGGGTGTGACGGATGCGAGCGTGCCCTCCGGATGGGCGGTGCGGGCGGACCCGATCTGCTCGGCCAGCGGACGCATGTCGACGCCGACCCGGTCGACGGTGAGCTGTTCGCCGTGCACGATCCGGTCCAGTTGCGGTGCCACCGTGTACGCGAGACCGGTCAGCGCGGCCACGACGAGGAACGGGGCGACCAGGATCCCGGCGTAGAAGTGGATACGCAGCAGCAGTCCGCCCCAGGCCGTGCGGGCACCCGGCGTCACGGGCGGCGCCGACGGGGAGTGGACTCGGGCGTCTCGATGGTGGACGTCATGCGATATCCGATCGACTCGATGCGCGGGGCGGTCGGAATCGGTAGTCGGACCGGGGTGACGCTGGTTCCCACCGAGCCGAACAACCGGAAGATCGGTCGAACGTGGGAACGTCGGGAACTTTTCCGGACCGGCCTCCGACAACCAGAGTGCGCGGCCGACCGGCGGCGTTCCGACGACGGCATCGGCATGGGAGCGCCCGTGGCACACAGGACGGTGGTCTGTGCGGAACGGCGTCGTTGACGATGACCAGGTGACCCGGTGGGCGCGGGAGGCAGGCCAGGGTGACCGGCAGGCCGCCACGGCGTTCATCCGGGCCCTTCAGGATCAGGTCTGGCGGTTCCTGTCCCATCTGGCCGGGCCGGGTGAGGCCGACGACCTGACCCAGGAGACGTTCCTCCGGGCGTTTCGCAACCTGCCCGGCTTCGCCGGCCGCTCGTCGGCCCGGACGTGGGTGTTCACGATCGCCCGACGCGTTGCCGTGGATCACGTCCGGACGGCGGTCTCCCGGCCGCGAACCGCGTCGGTGCCGGACTGGCAGGCGGCGGCCGAGGCCGCCGGTGCGATCACGGTCGGCGCGGACGAGGGCGTGACCCTGCACCAGTTGATCGCGGGCCTGACCCGGGAGCGTCGCGAGGCGTTCGTCGCCACCCAGGTGCTCGGCCTGTCCTACGCCGAGGCGGCGGACGTCTGCCAGTGCCCCGTCGGCACGATCCGCTCGCGGGTCGCGCGGGCGCGCGAGGATCTGGTCGCGGCCTGGCAGGCCGACACCGATCCGCGCCACGAGCGACGCATCGGCTGAGGGTGGAGTGTGCCAACCAGAACCAGTGGGACTGACCCGGGTGGTCAACGGAATGGACGGGGTGCGCCGCACTTCCTAAGATCACGCCGGTGAACACCGAACCTCTCAGCGTCGCCGGCGTGGCGGGCCCCATCGTCGTCGCCACCAAGGCCCTCTGGGGCCACCCCGACGTCACCGTCGGCGGGGTCCCCGCCCCAGGACGGGCAGACGCTACGCGCTGCCGACAGTGGACGGCGGCGTCGTCCAGGCCACGGTACGCACCGTCATCGCCGACCCCTACCCGACCATGGAGATCAACGGTGTACAGCACCGGACCGGGCCCGCGGTGCCGGTCTTCCTGCGCATCCTGGTCCTGTTGCCGATCCTGCTGTTCACCGTCGGCGGCATCCTGGGTGCGCTGGTCGGGCGTTGGGCGTCGCGGCGAACCTGACCGTTGCCCGCACCCGGATGGCAACCGCCGTGAAGGCGCTCGTCATGGTCGGCGTCGCTGTCGGGACGGTCATCGTCTGGCTCGCCGTCGCCGTCGCGGTGAACGCGGCGATCGGCTAGACGAGTAAGTCCGAAGTGACCGGCTGGACCAGCGCCGCTGCTGCGCCTCGCCCTCGTGCTGAGTGTGGGGCTGCCGGCGTGCGCGTTGACTGGTCCGCCAGGTCGATGTGCTTGAACGGTATACCTCAGAGGCATATTCATACCTCTGAGGTATACCGCTCACTCCGCATCCGCCCCGACTGAGGTGACCGACGGTCACCGCCGGCCTGAGTTAGGACCTAGTCGTCAGACCCCGCGGCACGTCACCCCGCGCTAACCCCGGTGGGCCTCGATGGCCTCGATGATGCGGGGACGCAGCTCTGCGGCACGGATGACGGCGTCCACCGAACCGACCTCGACGGCGCGGTGGATGTTGTGCACCCGGTCGAACTCCGCGGCCACCTCGCTGAGCTTCTCGCGCGCACCGACGAGCGCAACTCGTCTAGTTCCGCGGCCAGCGCGGCGCGTTCGGTGCCGGACGCGGCCCCGGCACGGGCCTCCAGGTCCCGCACCGCCGGTCGGCCGCCGTGCGGGCGTTGACGTCGGCGGAGAAGACCACCGCGGCGGCGGGCGCGCCACCGAGCACCGAGGCGAACGAGCCCTCCAGCGCCAGCACCGTCATGTTCGGGTTCAACGCCTTCGAGAACACCACGAACGCCCGCCGTGGTAGCGCGAGATCACGCAGAAGACGATCGGCCCCGGAAGTTCACGATCGCCCGGCCGATCTCGGCGCCGTACTCCAGTTGCAGCTTGCGCATCGACTCCGGCGAGCCGTCGAACCCGGACAGATTCGCCAGCACGACGAGAGGACGGTTGCCGCTGGCCGCGTTGATCGCCCGCGCGGCCTTCTTCGACGAGCGGGGAACAGCGTGCCCGCCGTGTAGGTGTCCGGACCGTCGGTGGGCGGGAAGCCGTGGCGCGGCACCGACCGGGACTCGATGCCGAGCAGGCAGACCGGGATGCCACCGAGGTGGACGTCCTGCACGACCGCGGTGTCCGCGTCCGCCATGCCGGCCCAGCGCTCCAGCACAGTGTGGTCCTGGTCGGAGAGGGCCCGCATCACCGTACGGATGTCGAACGGCTTCTTGCGGTCCGGGTTGGCCTCCACGGAGAAGATCTCCCCGACGGTGGCGAAGGAACTGCCGGCCACGTCGTGCGGGAAGGCGCAGACGTCACGGTCCACCGGGTCGGTGGTGACGGCCCGTCGTGGCGCGTCCTCGCCGGGCGCGACGTACGTGTGGTCGTAGTGCGACATCACCACGTCCCGGGCGGCCGTCAGGTTCGGCGCCCAGTATTGCGCCTGCCCGTTGGGGCCCATCACCCGGTCGTAGCCGCCGATGCCGAAGTTGTCCTCCGCGGACACACCACCGGAGAAGTCGAGTGACTGCTTGCCGGTCAGCACCATCGCCGAGTCGGGCGTCATCACCAGGATGCCCTTGGTGTGCATGAGCATCGTCGCCTCGGCGTTCCAGTACGGCTGAGCGCCGACGTTGATGCCCGCGACGACGATGTTGATCTCACCGCCGGCCTGGGTGAACTCGACGATCCGCTTGAGCGCCGCCGCGACCCAGTCCATGTTCTCCGTACCGGAGGTCATCGAGATCCGGGCACCGGCGGACAGCGCCCACCACTCCAGCGGCACCTGCATCCGCTCCGCCAGGTCCAGTGCGGCGATCACGCGCCGGCACTCCGGCTCGGACAGGGCACCCAGCGACTTCGTCGGGTCGCCCAGCAGCACCACCCGGGTGACACCCTGCGGGTAGCGCTCGGTCGGCGTCGTGACCACGCCGGCGACGATGGCGGCGGTGTTGCGCCCTTCGGCCGGACCACCGGCACCAACACGTGCTCGTCGTCGAGGTCGTGCTCGACGAAGGCACCGAGCCGGCCGGTCAGCTCGTACGGATACACAGTGTTGCGGCTGCTGGCGCGCAGCACCTTGAGCCGGTACTCGTCGAGCGGCTCGATCGGCTCGACCGGCGGCTTCCCGACGGTCAGCTCCGCACCACCCGCGGCGTCGAACGAGATCCGTACGGCGATCTTGGTCAGCTCGCCGGTCCGGCGGTCGCGCTGCCGCGCGATGAACAGGATCTCCTCCAGCCCGGCGCCCGCGGTCGTCGGGCGGACTCGCCCGGCGATCATCTCCATCTCCTCGCGGGTCAGCTCGCTCGGCGGCCAGACGTAGACCACGATCCGGTTGGTGTTGAAGCGGGTCTTCGACGGTCGCCGCGACTGGGCGCGGCGGATCGAGTCGAGGCAGGCGGCGATGGCACCCTCGGTCGTCGGCAGCGCGACCAGGCGACCGTCCTGCTCACGAAGCTCGGTCAGGTCACGCACCTGCGCGAACGCGACGAGCCGCTCGTCGGACCGGTTGTCCCGTGCGACGCACTGGAACAGGTAGATCTCCTCGTCCGACGACGGCAGCCGGGTCAGGTCGAACTTGTGCAGCCGCTCCATCTGCATCCGCTGGGCGATGTGCGGGTGCAGGCCGCGGATCAGCCGATCCTCGGTCAGCTCCGTGCCCGACGGGCGGAAGGTGAAGTGGTGGTGCATCACCGCGCCGCGACGACCCGCGACGGTGGTGGTCACCCGACGGACCTGGGGCGGCAGCGGGTGCGCCGCGATGACCTCGGCCAACGCGGCCGCCATCGCGTCGAAGTCCTCCGGCTGGTTCTCCCAGCCGAGGTAGATGTCGGCATCCACCGAGTCCTCGCCGCTGGCCAGCTCGGCCAGCCCACGCAGGGCCCTGCCCAGCGCGTCGAAGCTCACCGCCGTGGACACCACACTCGAGTCGGCCCGCTCGGCGACCACGAACGTGCAGTCCGCCACCCGGTGCGTGCGTACGGCGGTGAGCGCCTTGTTGCCGTAGTAACGCCGGGTCAGCACCTCCAACATGACCGCGTGGTCGAGGTGCTCGCGGACCAGCCGCCTGCCGAGCAGCCGGACCAGGGGCTCCGTGCTGCGGACCATCGCGGCGACGCGCTCGGCGCGGTCCGCCGCGTCCGGGTGGGCGTCCAGGTGCCGCAGGTGCGCACGGACCTCGGCGTAGACGTGGGCGCGGTTGAGCCGCAGCAGGGGCTGGGCGAACCAGGCGAACACCACGCCGCGGGCCAGGTCCGCGACAACGGGGAAGCGGACCTGCGTCGCGGCGATCAGCCGCTCCAACGCGAGGCCGACGGGCTCGCGCAGCGCTCCTTCGGCGGGTCTCCCGCAGCCAGGCGCGCAGCAGCGTCGCGACGACGGTGGCGTCCGCGGACGCGCGTTGCTGGGCGAGGAAGATCCGGAAGACGGCGGCTTCGAGTGCGGGGAACGCTCCAGGTCGGTGACGCCGTAGTGGGCGAGCGCCTTGGCGAGCCTGGTCTGGAAGGAGACCGGCAGCCCGGCCCGCTCGACGTCGAGGCTCTGCAGGTAGGTGTGGAAGTACTCCCGGGCGCTGTGCACGTGCGCGGCGTCACCGTCCTCGCCGGTCGGCCGGTTACGACTCAGCTCGGCGAGATCGGCGAACACCTCGATGAGGTCGAGCTCGGCGGCCAGTGGCCGATGACCGGCCTCGGTGGCTGCCTCCCGGGTGCCGAGGTAGCCGTCGAGCACCCGATGACCGTCATGCGGGTCCACGTCGAAGCCGAGCAGCAGACCCCGAAGGTCCTCCTGGCCGCGCCTGCTGCGCTCGTACGCCGGAACGTCCTCGCTGGCGGTGGGCAGGTCCAGTTCGACGCTCTGGGCGGTCGGGTCGTCCGCGGTCTCGTCGGCGTCGTCCGCGAGCGGCTCCAGGCGCAGCAGTGGCGCACCCGCCTCCACCTGGCTACCGACGGAGACGGCGCACTCCTTCAACCGCGCCTTGAACGGCGCCCGCAGCACCGTCTCCATCTTCATCGCTTCCAGCACCAGCACCGGCGCGCCCGCCTCGACCTCGGCGCCCACCTCCAGCGGCGTGGCGACGACCAGCGCGGGCATCGGGGAGCGCAGGACGCCACCCTCGTCCCGGCCGACCCGGTGCGTCACGCCGTCGACCTCGACCAGGTGGGTCGGCCCGTGCGTGCCGGTGAGCAGGCGGTACCGGATGCCGTTGACGACGATCTGGCCGGTGTGCCGGTCGAAGCGGTCGAGGTCGACGTCGGCGGTGCGGACGACGGCACCCATCTCGATGCCGACGCGGAACCGGTGCGGGCCGACCCGTGCCACGCGGGTGCGGTAGCCGATGCCGCGCAACTGAGGTCCAACGGTCGGCCGCTGGCGTGCTGCACCTGGGGCGCCCGCCGGACGCCGTCGACAGCAGCCGCTGCCGCTCGACGCGTTCCTCCTCCTCGTACGCCTCGATGGCGGCGGCTGCCAGGGCGACCGCGGAGTGGCGGTGCGTGACGAGCCGGCCCTCGCCACGGACACGGTCGATCCAGCCGGTGTCCGCGCTGGCGTCGATCACCTCGGGCTGGTCGAGCAGGTCGAGCACGAAGCTCTTGTTCGTCGCGCCACCCTCGATGATCACCGTGGTGTTCGCCATCGCCCGGCGCAGCTTGCCGAGCGCCTCGTCGCGATTGCGCCCGTACGCGATGATCTTCGCAATCATCGAGTCGAAGTCGGCCGGGATGGTGTCGCCCTCGCTGACGCCGGTGTCCACCCGGACGCCGGGGCCGCTGGGCAGGTCCAGGCGCGCGATGCGGCCCGGCGACGGCGCGAAGTCGCGGTCGGGGTCCTCGGCGTTCAGTCGGGCCTCGATGGCGTGCCCGCGCTCCGTCGGCCGGGCACCCTCGAGCCGCCCACCCGAGGCGACGTGCAGCTGCGCCTTGACCAGGTCGAAGCCGGTGGTCAACTCGGTGATCGGGTGCTCGACCTGTAGGCGGGTGTTGACCTCCAGGAACGCGAACAGCCGGTCGCCGGGGTGATACAGGAACTCGACGGTCGCCGCACCGCAGTAACCGACGGCCACGGCCAGCCGCTCGGCCGACGTCCTGAGTTCGGCGGCCTGCGCCGGGTCGAGCACCGGCGACGCCGACTCCTCGATGACCTTCTGGTTGCGTCGCTGCACCGAGCAGTCGCGGACGCCGAGCGCCCACGCGGTGCCGTGCCCGTCGGCGATCACCTGGACCTCGACGTGCCGCGCCCCGGTGACCAGACGCTCCAGGAACACGATGCCGCTGCCGAACGCCCGCGCCGCCTCCTGGCTGGTGCGCTCGTACGCGTCGACCAGCTCGGTCTCGTTCCTGATCACGCGGATGCCGCGCCCGCCGCCGCCCGCCGTCGCCTTGAGCATCAGCGGGTAGCCGACCTCGGCGGCCGACGTCTTGGCGGCGGCGAGCGTCTCGACGGCACCGCGGCTCCACGGCGCGACCGGAACACCCACCTTCTCGGCGATCAGCTTCGAGCCGATCTTGTCGCCGAGTTGGCGCATGGCGTCCGGGCTCGGTCCGACGAAGGTGACGCCGATTTTCTCGCACAGCTCCGCGAACGCCGGATCCTCGGCGACGAAGCCCCAGCCGACCCACGCGGCGTCGGCCCGGTCTCGATCAGGGCGCGCTCCAGCAGCGCCAGATTGAGGTATGGGCGGGCGGACGCCGGGCCGAGATCGTAGGCGATGTCCGCTTCGCGGACGAAGGTGGCGGTGCGATCCACGTCGGTGTAGAGAGCGACGGTCTCGATGCGGACGCCGGTCTCCGCGGCCAGCTCGCGGACCGCGTGGATGAGCCGCATGGCGGCTTCACCACGGTTGACGATGGCGACACGGTTGAACACCCGACTGACCCCTTAGCTAGACCTCGACCTGCGTGCCGGGAGACGACGGCTCCCAACAGTGATCACCTTTCCGGCTCGCGGCTGCCAGCGCTATGGCGCAACCACCGAACCCACCGTCCCTGAATTGTAGGAAGTGAACAAAAGTTTTGGCACCCGCGCTCGCGCCGGCAGTTGATCTAGACGGTGCGGGCGGTTCACGTCGGTCGCCTCCCGTGTTCATTCCTGGGTGATCGGCTGGCCGGGAAGATCACCGAAACGCACCAAGAAAGGAGCGGCATGAGGTCGCTGAACCTCGTACGCCCACGTCTGGCGCTGCTGCTCGCGGCAGGACTGACCACGCTCGTGACGCCGGCCGGCGTCGCCCACGCCGCGCCCGCCACGGTACCCGCGACGGAGGCCCCGGTCACCTTCACCTCGACCGAGCAGATCGCCCGGGTGTCACGTACGGCTCGTTCCAGGTGACCACGCCCCGTGGCGTCACCGTCGGTTACCTACTCACGGCCGACCTGAAGAAGAACAAGGTCTCCCTGGACCTGCTGCACCCCGACGCGGTCGCGCAGCTCAGGTCGTCTCGGCCATGACGAACGGCCAGGGCGCCGTCGCCGGCGTGAACGGAGACTTCTTCAACAACGCCGAGACGCACGCGGGCGTCACGCCGACCTACTCCTCGTCGGGTCCGGAGATCGCCGACGGCGAGGAGTTGAAGTTCGCGGTGCCGAACGCGCAGCGCTTCGGCCCCGGCCTCGCCCCGGCACCTCGACCCGGGACGTGTTCGGCGTCGGCGCGAACGGCAAGGCGCGCGTCGACACCCTCAGTCTGGACGGCGAGGTGCGCAGCAGAAAGGGCACGATCGCCCTCAGCGGCCTCAACCAGTACGCGCTCCCGGTCGACGGCGTCGGCCTGTTCACCGCCGACTGGGGCGCCGCCTCCCGGGTCCGCTCGACCTGCGGCACCGACACGAGCCGTAGCGACCCGTGCAGCACCCACACCTACGAGGTGACAGTGCGCGACGGCGTGGTGACCGCGGTGGGCCAGGCGCCCGGCGCTGGCGCCATCCCCGCCGACACCCAGGTGCTGGTCGGCCGCGAGGGTGGCGCGGACGCGCTCGACGACCTCGCCGTCGGCGACCGGGTGCAGGTGCGCGAGAAGCTGGACTCGGCCGGCAGGCCGAAGCTGACGTTCGCGGTTGGCGGCGCGCCGATCCTGCGTGCCGGTGAGCCGCTGGCCGGGCTCGACACCAAGACCGCCGCGGTACGCAGCGCGGCCGGCGTGAGCCCCGACGGCAGGACCGTCTACCTGGTCGCCCTGGCGGGCCGTGCCCCGGTCAGCGCCGGGTTCACGATCGCCGAACTGGCCGACCTGATGCGGGCGCTCGGCGCGGACGCCGCGGTGAACCTGGACGGCGGCGGTTCCAGCACGGTCGCCGTGCGGGAGCCGGGCCAGGTGGCGGCCACCGCCCGCAACAACCCGTCCGACGGTACGGAGCGCGCGGTCGCCAACGGTATCGGCATCTTCGTGGGCCGGCACTGATCGGTTGATCCGGCTCGATTCGCCCCGCCCGGCGTCCTCGGCGGGGCGAATCCGCGTACCGCTCGGGCGAGGTGGTCACACCCTGCGCGGAGACGGCGCGTCAGTCGACGGTCGGCGGTGCCGTCCTCGCCGCCTCGGCGAGCGCGACCGCCGCCGCGGCGTACGGGTTGTAGCTGTAGGTGCGTGCCAGGCCGTTCGGCACCGTGAAGTACGCGGCCGACAGTTTCGCCGGGTCGCTGGCGATCTCCCCACGCGCGGGCGCGTCGTTGCCGTCGTCCCAGCCCCAGGGCGCGTTGGCCGAGTTCGTCGAACAGCTCCAGGTGCCGACGCCGCAGTCACCGGAGGTGTCGCCGGCGAACGTGCCCAGACCGGCGAACAGGCTCGCGTTGGCCCGCTGCGCCCACAGGCCGCCGGTGGCGAAGATGTCGATCAGTTGATAGCGCACGTCGCGGTCGTTGCCGCTGCTCGGCGTCTCGGCGACTGTCGACGGGTAGTAGACCAGGCCGTCACCGTTGATGTCGTACTGCGGATGTGCCTTGAGGCCGTGGCCCTGGGCCTCCTGCGCCGTCACCGGGTGCTGGAACGTGTCGTGCGGTGACGCCTGGAACCGCAGGGTCCCGTCGACGCTCTCCCGCCGCTGGTCCACGTGCTACCCGCCGGCGTGTACGAGAAGAAGTCGCTGTGCGCGACGGTGACGGCAGAGCGCAGCACGCCGTACGCGGAGCCGTCGCGCTCGATCGCGAACAGCGCGCCCTCGCCGTCGTTCTCGTGCTCGGTCTCGAAGAACGGGTGGTCGGTCCAGTCGCGGGGGTGGAAGAAGAAGTACGTGATGTACCAGTGGGTGCTCGTCTCCAGGACGGAGTAGTACGCGTGGGCGGCGAGCGAGGTGCCAGCCTGCCCGGTGCGGTCCCAGTTGTTGCGTCCGTCCAGGTCGCCGTCGAAGTCGACAGTGGTGAGGTAGTCCGACTGACCGCTCAGGGCGTGGCTGCCGGTGGCGTCGACGTCCTGGTAGTGGATGGGTGCCCAGCGGAGGGCCAGTTCGGCCCGGCTGACGGCGGCGCTGGCGGGGCCGGTGCGACCAGTGGGCGGCCGCCAGCACCGCGGCGGCGCCGGCCGCGATCAGTGCCCGCACCACCCGGGTCGCCGAGTCGTGCTGCTTGCGTCGAGCATGGTGTGCTCCCGTGTCCGAATGGATAGACCACAATGGATCATTCTGGGTCCGGGCACCCGGCGGGTGTCTCCGCGGCAAAGAGAAACGGACGATGTTCGACGGGATCGGGACTGCCGTGTATCGAGGGACGCCGGCGTCGCCCGGACTGTCATCCCGAGCCGGACAATGGGGCCGTGACCGTTCTCGACCGCCGGGCTCTCAACCGCGCGACACTCGCCCGGCAATTGCTGCTCGACCGTGCCGAGATGCCGGTCCTCGACGCGGTGGCGCACCTCGGCGGCCTCCAGGCACAGGAGCCGCAGGAGCCGTTCGTCGGGCTCTGGTCGCGGCTGCGCGCCTTCGACCCGGCGGTGCTGTCGACCCTGCTGACCCAGCGACACCTGGTGCGTGGCCATCTCATGCGCCGCACCGTCCATCTGCTCGTCGCGGGCGACGCCGTGCCTGGCGCACCCGCCACGACGCGATGCTGCGTCAGCGGGTGCTCGGGGTCTACCGCGGCGAGCTCGACGGGTGGACCTCGACGACCTCGCCATGGCCGCGCGGGCGCTGCTGGCCGACGGTGAGCCGCGTTCGATGCCCGAGATCGGGCGGGCGCTCGGCGAGCGCTGGCCGACGCCGGGGCCGAGGGCCCTGGGCGAGATGGCGATGGCCCTCGTCCCGCTGATCCAGCTGCCGCCGCGCGGTGTGGCGGGCGAAGGCCGGCGCGCGCCACGCCCTAATCTCGGCGTGGTTGGGCCGGGAGGTCGACCCCTCGACCACGAATGGTGCCGATCCCGTCGGTCAGGCACTCGTCCGCCGCTATCTGGCCGCCTTCGGGCCGGCTGCCACGAGCGACGTGCGTGCCTGGTCTGGCCTCGCCGGTCTGCCGGCCGCGGTGACCGCGTTGCGCGACGAGCTGGTCACCTTCCGGGACGAGCGTGGTCGCACGCTGATCGACCTTCCCGACGCGCCGCGCCCCGATCCCGAGACACCCGCCCCGGTGCGGTTCCTGCCGGCGTTCGACAACGCGATCCTCGGCTACGACGACCGCAGTCGAATCATCGACGACGCCCATCGTGGCCTGTCGGTGGCCGGCGAGCGGGTGGTGCTCGTCGATGGTCGGGTCGCCGCGACCTGGCGCCTCGAGTCGGGCACGGTGACCGTCAGCCCACTGACCGGCTTCGCCCGAGCCGACCGCGCGGCCGTCGTCGAGCAGGGGCAGGCGTTGGCCAGTTTCCTGTCCGAGAACGAGAGCGACCGGGTGCGGGTCGACGCGTCTGCGCGGTGACGTCGACCCCGGAATGACCGCCCTGTGCGCGGGCCCAGACGGATAGTGTGCGCGGCGTTGGTGATTGGGCATGTTTCACGGGAGGCGATCACATGACGACCATGGGACGACGCGCGGCTCTGCGCGCTGGCCTGGCTGCCACGGCCCTGGCGGGTGGGGCCACTCTGGCCGCCGAGCCGGCTGCTGCGGCGCTACCCGCCACGGACGACGGTTGGATCTCGGTGCTCGCGCACGGAGCGGTCGGCGACGGCGTCACCGACGACACCAGGGCGATCCAGTCCGCGTTCGACGCCGCGCGGGCGGCCGCACCGCACAAGGGCGTGTTGTTCCCGGCGGGCCGGACCTATCGCGTCAGCGGCCCGGTGCGGCTCTCCGGGCTGACCGACACCACGCTGCGGGGCCACGGGGCCACCCTGGCACTGGTGGACGCCACGCCCATCGCCGACAAGGGAAACGCCCGGGCGTGCTCGAGATCCAGGGCTGCCACCGGCTGAAGGTGCTCGGACTCAAGATCCTCGACAGTGCCGCCACGTGGTGGTACAAGGGTCTGGAGATCAGGGCCTCGACCGGCATCGTGGTCGACGGGGTGGTGGCCTGGGGTTTCCGGCACACCGGCATCGCCGTGTGGGACGACACGCCGGGCACGTCCAACGACATCCTCATCACGAACTGCACCACGGAGGACGTCCGGCTGGGTATCTCCAGCAACGGTCACGACGTGCGGATCACCAACAACCACGTGGCGATGGACTGGCTGTCGTCACAGGAAGCCAAGGACTGGGGCGGCGTCTGGCGCGATACATCCAAGTACTACGACGGCATCAGTGTCTTCTTCGGGGCCGACCGCACCGTCGTCTCCGGCAACACCATCACCGAGTGTGGCCAGGCCGGCATCTACGTGCAGCAGGTGACGAACCTGGTGGTTGCCGACAACACAGTCAAGGGTTGCCAACTACGTGGCATCGAGATCGACGGCAGCGCGCGCGGTGAGAAGCTGCCCCGGTCGGGCCTCGCCGTCGGTGTCGCCATCACCGGCAATGTGGTGACCAACTGCGTCGGCCACATCAACCTCATCGCCACCCGGGACGTCACCGTCGTCGGCAACCGGGTGGAGAATCCGAACTCGGGCCGCGCCGTGAGCTGCATCGCCATCCATGACGGCACCATCAAGGCGGTCGTGGTGGGCAACCACGTGCGCCAGGCACACCGTCGTTCCCCGCGGTCTTCGTGGAAGCCGCCTCGACCGACGTCACGCTTGCCTGGAACGCCGTGGAGGCAGCCGTTCCCTACCAAACCCCGCGGACACGGTCATCATCCGCCGCAGTGGGGCGGGGCAGATCCGCACCGAGGGCAAGCTCATCGCCGTCGGCGGGATCGGAGTCGGCAACAGCGTCGCCGCCAGCACGCCGGGCTCGGTGGTTCGCAAGATCGAGGTGTTCTCCTCCACCGGCCAGAGCCTGGGCTGGGTTCCGGTCTACAACTCGATCACCTGATCCCGTAGGCCTCCAGCTCGAAGATGCGGGCCGCAGGGTCGTGTTCTGGGCGGGCACGAGCACATCGAGCCCGCCGAGTGTGGCGAGGTCGGGGCGGGATCACGCCGGCCTTGTATCGACACCTGTCGACCGCCATGCTGTGGTTCGGTCGTGCTCGGGGAGCCAGCGCGCCCACACCCTCTCCGGCCCACGGGGCGCACGAGGTGGCCACGCCATCCGTGCCGGGCAGCCCTCGTCGGTGGCCGGTCACCCGAGCGCGGCACCGGCCAACCCCTGGGTCATCGGTGCCCGGTAACCACGGAGGTACCGATGCTTCGTACGTTCCTCGCGGTCACGACCATGGCGCTGGCCGCCTGGCCGGGACCGCCGGCGTCGCCGAGGCGAGGCCGTCAGCCACACCACCGCCGTCAGCCACACCGACACCGACGGTCACGCCGTCGCCGTCGCCGACGATCACCTGCCCACCCGCGTTGCCGATCACCGGGAGCGTGACCGGGGCCACCACCACGAGCCTCACCATCTCGTACTCCATCTTCTTCCGCCCACCCTGCGGCTACGACCCGCCGATGACCGTCAGCCTCTTCGCCAGCCGCGACGACGCCCAGCAGTGGCGGGCGCCGGTGGCCGTGGCCGTTTCCGGGCCGGAGCGTAACGGTTCGGTGACCATCGACCGGCTGACGCCGGACACCGAGTACTGGTACCGGTTCAGCGACGTCGACGGCCGGCGGGATCCGTACTGGATCGCGTCGGCCCGGACCGCCCGCTGACCGCCTGCCGCGCGACGGCCACGATCGACGCCCGCTGGGGCAACGGCTTCGTCGCCACCGTCACGGTTCGCAACACCGGAACCGAGCCGCTGGACCGGTGGCGGGTCTCCTGGCGGTGGTCCGGTGACGAGCGCGTCCAGACGGTCTGGGGCGGCGTGGCCCAGACCGCCGGTGCCGACGTCACGGTCCGCAACGCCTCCTACAACGGCGCCCTGGCGCTGGACGGTGTGACGACGTTCGGGCTGCTCGTGACCACCAGCACGGTGCCCGCCGGCCTGACCCTGGCCTGCGAGCGGTGAACGCCGTCCGCCCCGCTTCCGGCCTCGTGGCGGGAGCGGGGCGGGCGGACGTGTCGGTCAGGGCTTGCGGGCCACGGCGCCGTAGGCGTCGATCCCGACGGCGTTGGGGTCGTCCGGCCGCCACAGGGGATCGGCACCAGGCCCGGCTCGACCATCGTCAGGCCAGGAAGCAACCGGCGAGTTCCTCCGGGCTGCGCAGGATGTACGGAACTCCGCCGCTCTGCGCCAGCCGATCGGCACCGGAGACCACCGCCGGACTGGTGTTGGTGCCGTCCCAGAGCACCAGGTGGGAGCCGGACGGCATCGCGTTCATCGTGCGCTCGACGATCGAGCGCACCACGGCGAGATCGGGCTCGTAGCCCAGCACACCCATGAACATCACGGCGACGGGTTTGTCGAAGTCGAGGGTCCGCGCCGCCTCGGCGAGGATCTCCTCCGGGTCGTGGTAGTCGGCGGGCACGTAGGTGGTGACACCCTCCGACGTCGTGCTCGCCAGCAGCGCCCGCGCGTGCACCAGCACCATCGGATCGTTGTCCACGTAGACGATCCGTGAGTCGGGCGCGATCCCTGGGCGACCGCGTGCGTGTTCTGCATGGTGGGCAGTCCGGTGCCGATGTCCAGGAACTGCCGGATGCCCGCCTCGGCGGCGAGGTGACGGACGGCCCGCACCAGGAACAGGCGGGACTGCTGCGCCATGAGGACGATCTCCGGATAGACCTCGGCGACGGCGTCGCCGGCCGCCCGGTCGGACTGGAAGTTGTCCTTGCCGCCCATCCAGTAGTTCCAGATCCGGGCCGCGTGCGGCACGTCGGGCTGAAGCTTCGCGGCGAGTTCGGCGTCCGGACCGGCCATGCCAGGCTCCTATCGAGGGGTCGTCGGCGGGAGATCACGAGCGTGGTACGACCGGGAGCGTACTCCGCGAACGTCCACTCTCGACGGCTGGTGTACGGCCCGAAAAGCCCGCTTCTACCTGAGGGCTTGAAATCCTATCTAGTTGGTAGGAAAATCGACCGCATGTTCGTTCGGTTGTTCACCTCCCGCCGGGTCGTCGACCTGATGCGGGTCGCCGCGCAGCTCTGTCCCGGCGCGGCTGTTTCGATCCGAACGGGCCGTCCAGGCCTCGCCTGACCGGTGTCCCGCCGCCGGCTCCGCCGCCGGTTCGCGACCGGTGATCCCGCATCCCGCCAGCGCGGAGGTGCATCTCGTCGAGGAGGACCTGTCATGACCAACGACGCCCCAATCGATGCCGACAGCGAAGCGCTGCGGACGTTGCTGCGCCACCAGGCCAGCACCGTCACGGTCGTCACCGCTCCCGGCGCGCCGCCGGCCGGTTTCACCGCCACCTCGTTCACCTCGGTGTCGTTGGCGCCGCCGATCGTCTCGTTCTGCCTGAACCTCGGGTCGTCGAGCTGGCCCGCGGTCGCCCGTACCCGGCACGTCGCGGTGCACCTGCTGGCCCACGGTCAGCAGGAGCTGGCCGGACCTTCGCGACGAGCGGCATCGACCGGTTCGCCGCTCCCACCCGCTGGCGGGACGGCCCGGAGGGGTGCCGATCCTCGACGACACCCTGGCCTGGCTCCTGTGCCGGGTCGTCGACCGGGTGACCGTCGGTGATCACGCCGTGGTGCTGGCCGAGCCGGAGGTGCTCCGGCACGCCGACGTCGGCTCACCCTGCTGTACCACCGGGGTCGCTACGCCGGGCTGGCCGGCGACCAGAACGGGCGGCGGCCCGCCGCCCGCCGCCTGACCGGATCGTCACCGTCGGGCCACCCGTTCTGGTACGCCCACACGACGGTCTGCAGCCGGTCCCGTGCGCCGATCTTGGCCATGGCGCGTCCGAGGTGCGACTTGACAGTGCTGGTCTCGATGAAGAGCTGTTCGGCGATCTCGACGTTGGACAGGCCCTGCGCGAGCAACTCCACGATCTCGGTCTCCCGCGCGGTCAACTGGTGCGCCGCCGCCGCGTCCGAGCGGGGTACGGGTGTGCGTCGGGCGAACTCCGAGATCACCCGACGGGTGACGGCCTGGTCGACCAGCCCGTAGCCGCTCGCTAGGCGGTGGATGGCCTCGATGAGGTCCTCGGGCTCGCAGTCCTGAGGATGAACCCGCTGGCACCGGACTCCAGCGCGCCGAAGACGTACTCGTCGAGGTCGAACGTCGTCACCACCAGCACCGCTGGCGGCGTCCCGGTCGCCTCGGCGACGATCTGCCGGGTGGCGGTGAGCCCGTCGCCGTGGGGCATCCGGACGTCCATGCAGATGACGTCCGGTTGCAGCCGGCGAGCCAGCTCGACCGCGGCGGACCCGCTCGACGCCTCGGCCACGACATCGATCTCACCGGACTGCTCCAGGATGACGCGGAAGCCGGCGCGGACGACCGCCTGGTCGTCGACGAGCATCACTCTGATCATGCTGAGGCCTCTTCCCTGGGGTGCGACGCGGCGGGACCGTGCGTCGGCAGTGTCGTGGTGACCGACCAACCACCGGCCGGGGTCGGACCGGCCGTGAACGTCGCCCCGATCAGCTGGGCGCGCTCGCGCATCCCCACCAGCCCGACACCGCCGGTCCGGGCCGCCGGCACCTGTCGCCTGTCGGCCGGTTCGTTCACCACCTCCAGCGACACCGAGCGGGGCTCGAAGCGCAACACCACCCGCGCCGGGGCGCCGGGGCGTGCTGACGGGTGTTGCTGAGGGACTCCTGCGCGATCCGATAGAGCGCGACGTCGGCGATCGGCGGCACCTCGCGCTGGTCCCCTCCCGGACGAAGTCCACCGGGCCGGCGAGGGCGCCCGCGGTGCGGACGAGGTCGTCGAGCATGCCCAGCCCCGGGACCGGGGCGCCGCCTCGTCTCCCGGCCGTCCGCGCAGCACACCGACGACCAGCCGCAGGTTGTCCAGGGTCTCCTTGCCCTGGGTCCGGATCCACGCCACCCCGGCCTTCGCGGCCGCCGGATCCCGGTCGATCAGCCGCTCGACCGCCGCCGCCTGCACGACCATGCCGGAGAGGTGGTGGGCCGCGACGTCGTGCAGCTCCCGGCCATCCGGGACCGCTCCGCGCCGATCGCCGCCTGGACCTTCGTGCGCTGCTCCCGGACCGCCTCGTCTGCCCGGACCCGGACCAGGTCGAGGTAGCGCCGGTAGGTGGCCACATAGCCGCCGACGAAGGTCGCGCCGGCGTAGGTCAGGGCGCTGGCAGAGACGTAGGCGACGGCCGTCAGCGGATCGGGGTCACCAGGACCGCCGCCCCGACCGACTCCACCACCACGACCGCGCCGACGGCCAGCAACGCGCGCCGAACCGACAGCAACGACCCGACGGTGTACGCCACGACGAACGGGGCGAGGCCCCGGATTGTCGCGTCGGGCAGCGCGACGCCGATGACAGGCAGTTGAAGGCCGACGACGAGCGCGAGGCAGAGCAGCGGCCGGACCCGGCGCAGGCACAGCAGCATCGCCTGGGCGCAACAGATGGCGACGAGCAGCCGGGCCCGCGCCGGGTCGATGGACACCGTGTCATCCGCTGCCACGAACCAGAACAGCACTGTCAGCAGGACGAAGGTCAGGACGGTGAGCACCGCCGCCAGCAGGCAGTCCCGGGGAACACCCCGGTCACGCCGAGTCGGGTGAGCCGTCCGTCGAGCCACGTCGTCGGTCGCGGTGTGCCGGGGTCGGTGCCGGTGTGGTCCCTCATGCGGTGCGCGTCCTTGCTCCGGATCGTTCCCGGGTCGGGCGGGTCAGTAGGAGATGCTAGGCGCGAGCAGGTGGAACTCCACGGCGAACCAGCCGGCGCCCGCGAGGGCGAGCAGGAGCAGGGCGCTGCCGGCGACCCGTTGCCAGCCGTCGTGGCGTCGGACCTCGTCGACCAGCCGGACGGCGGCGGGCAGCACACCGAGCACACCGACCAGTTGCAGCACCTGTGTGGTGCGCAGGACGGCATCGGGAACATCCCGCAAACCCATGATGCTGCTGATGCTCAGCACCCAACCGGCGAGCGCGAGCAGCGTGCCGGCGGCGGCGAGGCGGCTCAGGATCCGTGCGGTCCGCCCGGCCCGCTCGCGCGGTGCGCGGCCCAGTCGGCGACGGACGATCGCGCCGATCGGCCAGGACAGGAGGGCGAGGAGCAGCACGACTGTCGACAGGGCGAGCACCGGGACGGCCACCCCGAGGCGCGGGCGGGCTCGACGGGCAGCAGGGTGAAGGCGGAGTCGAAGTTGATCGCCTCGACCCGGTCGTCGGTCGCCCGCATGGCGACTGTGCGCTGCCCGCCCACCTCGCGCCAGACCCAGGGCGCCACCTCCTCGTACAGGGCGGGGAGTCGGACAGCGGTCCCGGCTCGAACCGCAACCGGTGACCGTCGGCGACGCTGACAGTGGTCCGACCGACCAGGCTGGTCGCCGCGAGGAACGTGCTCCGCATCGTTCGGGAGGACTCGTACGTGCCGGCGGCCAGCGCCGCGTGCCGGGCGGCGGTCGCCGTGTCGACACCTCCGGTCGGCTGCCCTGCGGTGCCGGGAAGTAGCGGTCGGCGAATCCGTTCACGACCGACTCGCGAAGCTCGTGACTGTCGAGGGCACCGGAGCCGTTGCTGTTCAGGGAGAGGAAGATGCCGGCCCGGTCGTCCGGATAGATCTGCAGGTGCGAGTGGAAGTACCCGGTGTCGCCGCCGTGGCCGAGGATCCGGTGGCCGTTGCGGTCCTCCTCGAAGAACCCGAGGGTCATCCGGGGCGTCGGCCAGCGTGCCCAACGACGTCGCGTCGAGTGCCGGACGCTGCATCAGCTCACGGGTCGGCTTGTCCAGCAGGGCGCGAAGCCCACCGGCTCGCCGAGTTGGGCGAGCATGAATCGCGCCATGTCCGTCGCCGGAGCGCTCAGCGCGCCCGCCGGGGAGTGCCGACGATCTCGAACGGCGCCGCGGGTCCGCCGGCCTCGTCGTACCCTTGGACATCCGGTCGCGCAGCGGCGCCGGAAGGGCTGCTCGAACGTCGACGACGGCATGCCCGCGCGGTCCAGGATGTTGCGCTGGACGTACTCCTCGAAGCGTGTCCCGCTGACGCGTTCGACGATGTAGCCCGCGAGCGCGTTGCCGTAGTTGGAGTAGGCGGGAACGGTGCCGGGCTCGTAGATCTGCTCGGGCGGGTCGGTCAACAGGACGCTGCGCAGGTCGACGCGGTCACCGCCGGTGCCGATGAGGCCGCGGATCCGCTCCTCGAAGCCGGCGGTGTGCGTCAGCAGGTGTCGCAGGGTGATGGCCCGCTCGAAGCGGAGCGGCAGGTCGAAATCGAGGTACGTCTCGACGTCGGCGTCGAGGTCGAGCTTGCCGCTCTGCACGAGTTGCAGGACGGCGGTGTCGGTGACGAGCTTCGACACCGATCCCATCCGGAAGAGATGTCGGTCCGGGTCGACCGGCACGGCCGCACCGCCGCCGTTCCCGGTGTCGGCGTGCCCGTACCCCGCACGGTAATGATCTTTCCGTCGTCCACGACGGCGACCGTGGCCCCGCGATGCCGGTCCGGTCGAGGGCGGCCGGAAGCAGGCCGTCGAGCCAGGCGGTGACGTCGTTGCCGTTCAGGGCCGAACCCGCCCGCTCGTGCCGGCGGGAGCCGCCGGAGCGTCGACGTGCGGCGCGGGGTCGCTCGGTGGCGCGCCGCAGCCCGCGGCGGCCACGGCGACGGCGAGCGCGGTGGCCACGATCGCGCCGAGCCTGGTGACGGGTCGGGGTCGGAGAAGAGGTAGAGAGCGCATTGTCTGCCGGTGCCTTCCCAGGCGGACGGGTGTCCGGAACAGGTCCGTACGGCGTCACCCGATGCCCTGGGACAAGCCTGTTCGAGCAATCGCGCCCAGCCATCTGACGCAGGACGACACTGCGCTTACGACCTGAGGAGGAGAAGTGCACGGCGATCTGCGGTTATGTCCCCGATCGAGGGACATCGTTGACTTGTGAGGGAATGCATCTTTGATGGTCGATGTTCATGTTCGGCACGGTCGGGCGCCCGGGTCGTCGGGCGGCCGGTCGATGCCCTGACCCTGGAGGACGGATGCGAGTCATCGCCCGGATCAACCCACGCCGACCACGACGGCGGCTGATGCCGGTCGCCATGGCCGCGGTGACGCTGCTGAGCCTGGCCGTCGGTGTGCCGGCCGCCGCCGCGGCACCGTCGACGGTGGTCGGCGTGGCCAGCGGGCGCTGCCTGGATGTGGTCGGCAACGCCCGGACGCCCGGCACCGGCATCAACATCTATGACTGCAACGGTCAGGCCAACCAGGCGTGGACCCTGACGTCCAGCGGTGAGCTGCGGGTCTACGACGAGACGATGTGCCTGGACATGGTCGGCCAGGACACAACCGCGCCGGCCGCGCTGCAGATCAACAACTGCAACGGGGCGCCAACCAACGCTGGCGGATCACCACCTCGGGGACCATCGTCGGCGTCCAGTCCGGCCTGTGTCTGGACGTGAACGCCGCGGGCACCGCCAACAGCACCACCGTCGGCCTCTGGACCTGCAACGGCCAGTCCAACCAGCGGTGGACGACGTCGCTCGGCAGCGCCGACAGCCAGCCGCCCACCGCCCCGGGCAGCCCTCGGGTGAGTGGCCTGACCTGCAACTCGGTGACCTTCGCCTGGAACGCCTCGACGGACAACGTCGCGGTGGCCTACTACGACATCTACCACGACGGCCAGCTGATGACGTCGGTGAGCGGCACGACGCTCTCCGCCAACCTGACGGTGGTCGCCGGGGCGACCTGGGGCCTGTACGTCAACGCCCGCGACGCCGCCGGCAACGTCTCCCAGGCGAGCACCACCGTCTCGATCACGCCCCCGCCCTGCCAGGCCGACACCCAGGCGCCGACCGCACCGCAGCAGCTCACCGGCACCGCGTCGGGCACCACCGTCACACTGCGCTGGACCGCGTCGACCGACAACATCGGGGTTCGGGCGTACGACATCTTCCGCGGTGGCGTGAAGGTGGGCACGGTCACCGGCGCGCCGCCGGTGACCACGTTCACCGACAGCGGTCTGGCGGCGAACACGGCGTACCAGTACTACGTGGTGGCCCGGGACGCGCAGGACAACGCCTCCTCGCGCAGCGGCACCGCGACGGTGACCACCGGCGCGGCGTGCGGCAACCCGGTGTGCGGGGTGCGGCAGGTCAGCACCGACACCGACATCCCGTGGGGCCTCACGACCCTGCCGGACGGCAACGTCCTCTACAACCGCCGTGACGCGCACGACATCATCCAGCTCAACCCGACCACCGGGGCCAAGACCAACCTCGGCACCGTGCCGAACGTGCAGAGCACCGACGGTGAGGGTGGCCTGCTGGGGCTCGCCATCTCGACGAGCTTCAGCAGCGACCGCTGGCTGTACATCATGCACACCTCGCCGAGCGACAACCGGATCGTTCGGATCAGGTTGGAGAACGGTCGCCTCAACACCTCCAGCGAGCAGGTCCTGGTCAGTGGCATCCGGCGGAACAAGTACCACGACGGTGGTCGCCTACGGTTCGGCCCGGATGGCAAGCTCTACGCCAGCACCGGCGACGCGCAGAACGGCAACTACGCGCAGGACCGGTCCACCCTCGAGGGCAAGATCCTGCGGCTCAACCCGGACGGCACCGTCCCCTCGGACAACCCGTTCGGCAACTACGTGTGGAGCTACGGCCACCGCAACCCGCAGGGGCTGGCGTTCGACTCGCAGGGCCGGCTGTGGGAGCAGGAGTTCGGCAACTCGATCATGGATGAGACCAACCTGATCACCAAGGGTGGCAACTACGGTTGGCCGGCGTGCGAGGGACCAGCGGGACCTGCGGCACCGCGGGTTTCATCGCGCCGGCGCGCACCTATCCGACCGCCGAGGGCTCCTGCTCCGGCATCACGATCGTGCGGGACGCGCTCTACGTGGCCTGTGCGCGCGGTGCCCGCCTGTACCGCGCGGTGATCAGCGGTAGCGGCCTGACGAACGTGCAGACCTACTTCAGTGGCACCTACGGTCGGCTGCGGACGGTGGAGCCGGCTCCCGACGGGGGCTGTGGCTGACCACCACCACCGTCGGTGACAAGGACAGCACCCCGAACAACAGCAACGAGAAGATCCTGCACGTCACGCTCGGCAACTAGTTCCGGCAGCATCCCTGGCGCCTCCGGTTCAGCCCGGAGGCGCCAGGTCCTGTCGCGGATCGGTCGGCTCGGCTCGGCGGACGGCGTTTCCGCAGGGCCACCCGTGCTGGCCCTGCGGAGACAGCGTGTCTCGCCCGCCTCAACTGGGCATTGCCCGACCCCTGGGTCCTTCCGACCGAACTGGTCCGTGCCGGCGCCGGTGACAGGGTGGCGCGGTGATCTGACCAAACCCTTACCAACCGGCGACAGCGGCCGAGGGGCTCAGGCCCTGTCGCTCCGCGGCTGGTGACCGGCCCGGGCGAGGGCAGCAGCGGGATACTCGGCGTCACCGCTGCCGATCTCGGTCATCAGCTCGAGGGACTCCTGCCAGCTGCGGACCGCCTCGTCGCCGACGCCGAGGCCGTCGAGACCCACGCCGAGCCAGTAGAGCCCTCGCGCGGTACTGAGCTGATCTTCGAGGTGTCGCAGCGCGACAGCTGCGCGGGCGTGCCGAACAGCCGCCTCGTACCGCCCGAGGTTCGCGTTCTGGTGGGCGAGGTGCACCTGGAGCGGTGGGATCTGCTGCCGAATGTCGTGGTCGACGGCGATCCGCAGCGCCTCCTCGAGGAGGGCGAGCGACTCCTGCGCTCTGCCCTGCTCGGTGTGGAGCCACCCGAGGTTGCTCAGGCAGACGCACAGGATGAACACGTCGTCCAGTTGCCGGGCACCGTCCAGGGCCAGCCGCAGGTGCTTCTCGGCCTCGTTCCAGTCGCCCTTCTGGCCGTAGGCGTTACCGATGTTCATCTGGCTGACGACCTGGTCGCGGGGCGACGTGTGCTCCAGGTTGACCGCCGCGGCATTCTTCATCCACTGAATGGCCTGGTCGAGATCCCGGCCCAGGGCGTAGGCGACACCGAGCCCGTTCGCCATCAGCCGCTCGGCGTCCGGCCGACCGTCGAGGCGAGCGGCGGCCACCCCAGTTCCTGAATCTCCCGCAGCGTCGTCAGCGCGTGCGTACGCACCAGGAACGTGTACTGGCAGTCGGCGAGCTGCCAGGTCTCCCGCGCCAACCCGAGATCGTCGCAGATTCTGAGCAACGCCAGCAGGTTGCCGCTCTCCGACCGGAACCATGCGCTGGCGTCGTCCAACGAGTCGAAGCGGGGCGGCTCCGCGAGTGGATGCACGATGCGCATGGGCACCGACGCGCGGACGCGGCGCAGCACGGCCTGAGCGGCCATACCCTGCTGGACGTACGCGTCGGCGAGCCGCCCGACCGCCAGGTGACGATCGTGCTCGGAGTCCTCCAGCTCGGCCCGCTCCGCGCCGTAGAGGCGGAGCAGGTCGTGCATCTGGTAGCGGTCACCGCCCAGGTCGTCGAGGAGGTGCCGGTAGACCAGGTGGTCGATGCAGTCCCGGACCTGCCCCACGGGCTCGCCGGCGAGAACCGCCACCGCCGCGGCCGCCAGCGCCGTGTTCGGCACCAGGCCCAACAACCGGAACACACGCGCCGAAGCGGCCGGCAGCGCCCGATAGGACGCCGCGAAGACGCCTCGTACCGCGGTGTCGCCCTCGACGGCGAGCCCGGACAACCGCTCCCCGGTGTTCGCGAGCTCCGACAGCAGGTCCCGCAGGGTCAGTTGCTCGTCCACGACGATCCGCGCGGCGGCGACGCGGAGGGCCAGCGGCAGGTGGCCACAGAGCGCCGCCAGCCGGAGAATCTGGTCGCGGTCCGCTGCCGCCGCGCGGTCCGCACCGATCATCGTCGCGACCAGTTGGTACGCCTCGTCGTCGGACAGCAGGCCCAGCCGTAAGCTGTGCGCCCCTCGCGGGCAACCAGCCCGTCGAGGCGGTTGCGGCTGGTGACGATGGTCAGGCAGCGCGCCGACGCCGGGAGCATCGGCCGCACCTGCTCGGAGGAGGCGGCGTTGTCGAGCAGGACCAGCACCCGCCGGTCCGCGAGTATGGAGCGGTACAGCGCCGATGCCTCGTCGACGTCGACGGGTATCCCCGCCGGCGGCACGCTCAGCGCTCGCAACAGCTGGCCAAGTGCGTCGATCGGCCGGGTCGGCGAGTCCGGACCATGGCCGCGGAGATTGACGAACACCTGGCCGTCGGGAAACCGCGAAGCCGCCCGATGCGCCCAGTGCACGGCCAGCGCGGTCTTGCCGAGCCCGCCGACCCGCCGATCGTGCAGATCACGGCGACGCCGCCGGACGCGCCGCCGGCAGGTACGGCGTTGTCCAGGGTCACGAGATCCGCGGCGCGTCCGACGAAGCCGGGGATGTCGCGCGGCAGGTGTCTCGGCGCGGCCGGGCCGTTGTCGCCGCCGCCGGGCTTCGGCACCGCGAGATCCGGGTCGTCGGCAAGGATCCGTTGGTGCAGGCGCTGGAGATCCTGGCCGGGCTCGACACCGAAACCCTCGATCAGCGTTCGGCGCGCGTTGCGGTAGACCTCCAGGGCTTCGGTACGTCTGCCGGCCCGGGTCAGCGCCAGCATGAACAGCTCGATTCCGCGTTCCCTGGTCGGCATCTCCCGCACCAGACCGGCCAGCAGCCCCACGACCCGGACATGCTCACCCGCCGCGAGCTCGGCTTCCACCCGACGTTCGAACGCCGCCAGCCGCCGCTCTTCGAGATCACGACCGAGCCGCTGGCGTACCGTCTCGTCGGCGACACCGGCCAGCAACGGCCCCTGCCACAGCTCGAGGGCCGCCGCCAGGGCCTGAGCGCGCAGCGCCGGCTCGACGATGGTGCGCGTCCGGTCCACCTCTGCCGTGAACCGGTGCAGGTCGACAGCCGCCGGATCCACGTCGATCAGGTAGCCCGTGCTGCGCGTGACGATGCGGATCCCGTAGGGGCGAGCCGCCGCCGCAGCCGCGCCACGTAGGTGTGCAGGGTGGACCGTCGGTCCGCCACGCCGACGTCACTCCACAGCAACTCGATCAGACGTTCCGTCCGCAGCACGCGGCCGGGCTCCAGCAACAGCAGCCCCAGCAGAAAGCGCTCCTGCCGTCGACCCAGCTCCACCGGGTGGCCCCGGTGGTGGCCGAGACCTCGCCGAGCACCTGGAACTCCACACGGCGCAGCGTATCCGGTATCCAAATCTTCGAACGGCGCCGGCACCGCCGGTGCGGTCCTGTAGGGCCGCCGTGAGCTGATCGCGTGGTTGGCTCGATCAGCGGCTGGTCAGGATCACGAGTTGTTGGGTCGCCCGGGTCATCGCGACGTAGCGGTCAACAGTTCCTTCGATCCCGGTGCCGAACGCTTCCGGATCGACGAGGACGACCAGGTCGAACTCCAGCCCCTTGGTCTGCTCCGGGGCCAGGGACCGGACGCGCGGCCTGGGCGGGAACGCCGGTTCACCGATCACGCAGGCGACCCCGTCGGCGTGCGCGGCGAGCCAGGTGTCCAGGATGGAACCCAGGTCGACGACCGATCCGTGGACGACGGGGAGGCCGTTGTCGCGGATGGACGTGGGCACGTTGGCGTCCGGGAGCACGGCCCGGATGACCGGCTCGGCGTACGCCATGACCTCCTTCGGCGTCCGGTAGTTGATGCTCAGTGTGGCCAGGGTGACCCGGTCGAGGCCGACCCGCTGGAGTCGCTCCTGCCACGACTCGGTGAACCCGTGCCGGGCCTGGGCGCGGTCACCGACGATGGTGAAGCTGCGCGACGGGCAGCGCGCCAGCAGCATCTGCCACTGGGCGTCGGTCAGCTCCTGGGCCTCGTCGACGACGATGTGCGCGAACGGGCCGGCGAGCAGGTCCGGGTCGACGTCCGGCAACGCCGACTCGTCGACCAGCACCTCGCGCAGGTCCGGCTGGCGCAGCATGGTCAGCAGGCCCTCCCGTCGTCGTAGGCGTCGGCCGCGAGTAGCTCGTCGACCACCCGGGCCATGTGCTCGCGTTCGATGGCCGCGGTGGGGTCGTCCCGACGGTGCGCCCCGACCTCTCCGGGTCACCGAGCCGCTGCCGGGCGGCGTCCAGCAGCGGCAGATCCGACACGGTCCACGCCCGGGCGTCGTCGCGCTGCAGCCGCCGGACCTCCTCCGGGTCGAGCCAGGGCGCGCACCTGCGCAGGTACGCGGGCACCGACCACAGGTCGCCGACGAGATCGGCCGCGTCGAGCAGCGGCCAGGCGCGGTTGACAGTCGCCCGCAGGTCCCGGTTGCGCAGCAGGGAGGTGTGGAGCACGTCGTCCGGCTCGTCGCCGTCGTACCTCTCCGTGAGGATGGCGAGCAGCTCCTCCCAGATCTCCTCGCGCGCCTCGTTGTGCGGGTGCCCGGACCCGGCGCCTGGAACGCGTCGGCCCAGTCGTCGGTGCCCAGCCGGATGTCGGAGTCGCCCACGGTGATCGTCATCGGGTGACCGGCGGGTCCTCGTAGAACCGGACGGCGGCGTCGATCGCCGCGACCAGGTTCGCGGAGGACTTCAGTCGGGCCACCTCCGGATCGGTGTCGACGGTCGCCGCGGCCCCTCGGGGACGAGGTCACGCAGCGTGCAGGTCTGCACGTCCTCGCCGAGGCTGGGCAGGACGTCGGCGACGTACGCCAGGTAGGGCTGGTGCGGCCCGACGAAGAGCACGCCGCCCTGGCGCTGGCCCAGACGCGGGTCCGAGTAGAGCAGATAGGCGGTGCGGTGCAGCGCGACGACGGTCTTGCCGGTACCCGGACCGCCGTCGACGACGAGGGCGCCGGCCGACCCCGCCCGGATGATCGCATCCTGGTCCGCCTGGATCGTGCTGAGGACGTCCCGCATCCGGGCCGACCGGGCGCTGCCCAGGCTGGCGATGAACGCGGACTGGTCGTCGAGCGCCACGGCATGCTCGACGAACCCGTCCGGGGTGAACACCTCGTCCCAGTAGTCGCTGATCCGGCCCCGGGTCCACCGATACCGGCGACGGCTGGCCAGACCCATCGGATTGCCGTGGGTCGCGCCGAAGAACGGCTCGGCCGCGGGTGAGCGCCAGTCGAGCAGCAGCCGACGACCCTCGCTGTCGGTGAGGCCGCGACGCCCGACGTACACCGGCTCGGGTTGCCCTGCTCGACCACGTGGCCGAGGCACAGGTCCAGCCCGTAGCGGCTCAGGGCGCGCAGACGGCCGGTCAGCCGGCGGACCTCCTCGTCCCGATCGACGGCCTGCCGGCCCTTGCCACCGGCGCCCTGCGGGCGACGTCCAGGCGGTCGGACAGCTCGGCGCTCTGCTGCTCAAGGCTCTGCGCCATGGCCGCGAAGTGCCGCTCGTCGCGAGCGACAAGAGTCGGGTCGGCCTTGGGGAAAAGGTGAGCGGGAAGGTCGAAAACGGAGGTAGGCAACGAATTCAATTCATGACTTCCATTCGGCAGATTCTGGCCTCGGCCGACGATTTTGCGGTACGACCGGGGTCTTGCCGCAAGCCCCCAGTGCGATATACGTTAGGAGTGGAAGGGTGCGTTTTCCCCGACCCGAGTCGGTGAGCTACCCGAACGGCATCCTGAAGCTCATCTACGACGTCAGGCGCTGATCCAGGTCGAGGGCGATCGCGTCGCCGGCGCCCTCGCGCAGCTGCCGGACGGTGCGCCCGACGTAGGAACGCAGCCCCCGGGCCAGGTGCGGCTCGTCGAAGTAGTCGAGCTTGGCGACGACGTCGGCGGTCGGGCCACCGGCAGCCAGCAACCTGCCGCCGCGCGCGCCCGCTCGATCTGCCGGACCGCACCTCGCGTCAGCCCGGTCGCGGCGCGGAACCGGCGTTCGACGGTGCGCCCGAGACGGTTGGGGTGGCCCGCAGCACCTCGGCGACGAGCAGGTCACGGACAACCGTCCCGGCCCGGACGAGACCGTCGACCAGGGCCTCGGCGTCGTCCGGGCCGGGGTCTCCCACCACGCGCCGTCCTCCGGTGTGGACGGGACCGGAGCGGGTCACGGTGATTCGACGACCTCGCGGCCGAGGGCCAGAACGCGGCCGGAACGAGCTTGAAGTTGGCGATACCGAACGGGATTCCGATGATCGTGACGCAGAGGGCGATGCCCGCGACGATGTGGGAGAGCGCGAGCCACCAGCCAGCCAGCACCACCCAGAGGAGGTTCGCCAGGCCGGAGCCGACGCCGGCGCCGGGCTTCGGCACCAGGGTGCGGCCGAACGGCCACAGCGAGTAGACGGCGAGCCGCAGCGACGCGACGCCGAACGGGATGGTGATGACCAGGGCAAAGCAGATCAGCGCGGCGACGCCGTAGCCGATCGCCAGCACGATGCCGCCGCCGAAGATGAGCCAGAGCACATTCAGTACGAATCGAATCACCAGTCCAGCATGAAACATGCTCGCCACCCGAGCCCCGTCGAGGCCCCGCCCCCGACGCCGTGCGCCGCGTCCGGCCAGGACTCAGGGGTTGCTCGGTAGAAGACCTGAGACGGAATCCAGGGCTCGGCGAGGGAACCTCCCGGAGGTCGGACCGTGCGGGGCGACCAGATGATGGCGGGCATGAAACGCGCTGCGCTCTCTGTGATCGCCGGCCCGGTCGGCATCGTGGCCTACGGCCTCGTACGTCTGTGGGGAGATCCGACGGGGTGTACGGCCCCGGGTTCGACTGGCAGGCCGCGCACCTGGTGGCTCTCGCCGGCATGGTGTGCTTCGTGCCGGGGTGCTCGCGCTGTCCCGTCTGCTGCCGCGCAGCCCGTGGCGGACCGGCGTGGTGGCCGCCACGTTGGTCGGCTCGCCGCGACGATGGTGCAGTTCGTCGCGGACATCGTGGAGGGGCTGCTGGCCGAGGACCGGGCCGAGATGTCCGCGCTCGGCGCGGACTTCAAGGACATCCCCGGCGTGGAGGTTGCCTTCTACGACGTCGTACCCCAGCTGTTCTTCCTCGGCCTGGTCGTTCTCGCGGGCATGCTCGCCGCCCGACGGCGGCTGCCGTGGTGGAGCGTCGCGCTGCTGTTCGTCGGCATCGTCCTGCCGGTGGTCACCCTCGACCTGCTCCCCATCGGCGGTCTGTGCATGGCGGTGGCGCTGGCCCGGCGCTGCCGGCAGTAGGGCAGCAGGATCGCGGCATCTCGGGGATCCCTAGTGATTGAGGTACGCGAGGACCGCGCGGACACGCCGGTTGGCATCCTCGGCCGGTGGCAGGTCGAGTTTGGCGAAGATGTTGGTGATGTGCTTCTCCACCGACACCGGCGCCAGGACGAGTGCCGCGCAGATGGCCGCGTTGGACAGGCCCTGGGCCATGAGGCCCAGCACCTCCGTTCCCGTGCGGTGAGGCCGTCGATGCCGTGGTTACGGCTGTTGCGGGTGAACAGTTGGCGTACCACCTCGGGGTCGAGGGCGGTGCCTCCGTTGGCCACCCGCGTCACCGCGTCGAGGAAGTCGTCGAGGGCGGTGACCCGGTCCTGAGCAGGTAACCGACACCGCCCCGGCCGTCGGCGAGCAGTTCCACGGCGTAGGCCCGTTCGACGTACTGGGAGACGATGAGCACCTTCGTGTCCGGGTCCGTGGCGCGCAGCGTCAGGGCGGCGCGGAGCCCTCGTCCCGGAAGCCGGGTGGCAGCCGCACGTCGACGATGGACAGGTCGGGCCGGTGTTCGGTGACGGCCGCCAGCAGGGCGGGTGCGGTGTCGACGGCGGCGACCACGGTGTGGCCGGTGTCGGTCAGCAGCCGCACCATGCCGTCCCGAAGCAGCAGCAGGTCCTCGGCGATCACGATGCGCATCAGTGGGGCAGCTCCGCGGACAGGACGGTGGGACCGCCGGGTGGACTGGTGATGGTGAGCCGGCCGTCGAGTGCCTCGACACGGCGGCGCAGGCCGTCGAGCCCCGATCCGGCCGGGTCGGCGCCGCCCTGGCCGTCGTCGGTGAGCGTGACGGTGACCGTGCCGGCGCTCCGGGCGAGAGTGACGACGCAGGTCCGGGCCTCGGCGTGCTTGCCCGCGTTGGCGAGGCCCTCGGCGATGACGAAGTAGGCCGCCGACTCGACCGCCGGCGGATACCGCTGCTCCGGGTCGCCCCGGATCTCCACGGCGAGGGACTGTCGCCGGCCAGGGCGGCGACGGCGGCGTGCAGCCCTCGATCGGTGAGGATCGGCGGGTGGATGCCCCGCACCAGCCGGCGCAGCTCGGTGAGGGCGTCGTCGAGTTGCCGGCGGGCGAGGCTCACGTCGGACGCGGCGGTCGCACCGGTCGGCAGCTTGCGGGCGGCCAGCGCCAGCGTCATGCCGGCGGCCACGATCCGGGCCTGGGCGCCGTCGTGCAGGTCCCGCTCGATCCGACGCAGCTCCGCCGCCTGGGCGTCGACGACCCGACGGCGGGTCTGCGCGAGGCGGGCGGCCTCCTCGACCAGCTCCCGGTGCGTGCCGGGCGCCAGCAGGCCTCGGGCCGCGCGAGCCTGGCCTGCCCGGCGGCCCGCAGCAACCACGCGGTGACCGGCAACAACAGCACACCGATCACGGTCAGGCCGAACCGACCCGGCACCGTCGTCATGAGCGGACGCATCGGAAACGGCGCGTGCGGGTTCGGCACCGCCCACGCCCAGAAGCGGCGCCACGACCGCGCCGAGATCGACGACGGTGACCACGATGGCGGCGATTCCGCCCGCCAGACCCAGCGGGAACACCGCTACCAGCCAGGCCAGGTCGCGCCAGGTGGCGGGCTGCACGGCGACGGCACGGACCCGCTGCCGGACGGTGGCACCCTCGATCGGCAGGTACGGCGCGGCGACGGCAGTGCCGAGCACCCAACCGGCCCGGCGGCGCTCCAGGTCCGCGAGCTGCCGGGTCACCCAGGTCGCGCCGAGGAAGGCCGGGCCACCGAGCTGCGTGATCGACAGCAGACCGACCCCACTGTGGACGCCAGGCTCCAGCCGAAGCCGACGATGCCCGCGACGAGGCTACTGAGCAGGTACGCCAGTGCCGAAGCCGTTGTGCGGATCATCGCGGCGATCCTAGCGGCGCGACCGCCCGGACCGCCGGCCGGACCCGGCTCCGGATGATCCCGAAGACGAGCCCAGCGGCGATCCGGTCGGCGGCACCCTCAGCGCCCTCGCCCAGCGCCGGCAGACCACGCCGGCGCAACAGGACCGAGCCGGTACGGCGCCCGCGGCCAGCCCGAGCGCCGCGACGCCCCGAGCATTCCGGCGTACGTGGCGGGGTCGACGACAACCCGCACCGTGCCGTCCTGCGCCGCGCTGAACGCGCCGACCACGATCGCGCTGACCAGTGCGCCCAGCAGCAGCCCGACGGCAACCGTGATCATCGCCTCGCGGTCGACGAGCCGGCGCAGCTGCCCGTCGTCGCGCCGGCCAGCCGCAGATCGGCGAATTCGCGGCGGCGCGCGGCGGTGGCGATGGCGAAGGTGTTGACGACAGCGATCGCCGTGAAGCCGAGGGAGATGACCACCATGAGTTCCCAGGCACCCTGCTGGTTCTGCGCGTCGCCGGCCTGCGCCGCACCGAGCGTGGGCGCCAGCCGCAGGCCGGGCCACGACGCGGCGATCCGGTCCGGGACGTCGCCGCGGTAGCGCAGCCCGACCGTGCTGACCAACCCACGGGGTCGTGTGCGGCGACCAGTTCCGCCGGCAGAGCCAGGTCGCCGAAGCCACGGGCCCGGGCGTACACCCGGCCAGGCGGAGGTCGACCCGGTGGCCGTCGGCGAGCCAGACCCGCACGTCGTCGCCCACCCGCCAGCCGTACTGGTCGGCCACGTACGCACTGGCGGCGAACGCGCCCGCCCCCGGTAGCGTCCCGGCTCGCAGATCGAGGTCGAGCGCCGCCTCGGTGCCGGCGATCAGCACACCCTGACTGGCGAAGTCCTCGGTTTGCCGCCCTGCTCCACGATCGCCCGGGTCGGCAGTGTCGCCGCCGCACCGGTCACCCCGTCCAGCGCGACAAGCTGTTCGACGGTGTCCAGCGGAAGGCCGCCCGGTGCCGTGACCTGCGCCGTCGCGGCCGCGGTCCGGTCTTTCTGCTCCTGCCCGGCCAACTGGCCGAGCAGGGCACTGTTGAGCAGCATGGTGGCGTTGATGGCGAACATGAGCACGAGCGGGACGGCGACCGCCGCGACCCGTCGCCGCTCGGCCCGGGTGACCAGACCAGCCAGCCAGCCGGTCGTACCGCCGACGCCGAGGAGGCGCGACACCGGCGTCGTGAGCGCCCGGACCAGCACCGGGCCGAGGGCCGCGACCGTGCACAGCAGCAGGGCGGACGACACGAAACTCATGCCCATTCCGAGCGGCCCGTCGAGCGGAACGAAGATGAGCAGGGCCATCGCGCCGGCGGTGGTCACCACCGCGACGGCGATCCGCGGGATCAGCCCGCCGGTGGGTGCGTCGGCGGTCTCGGCGAGTGCCTGCGTCGGGCGATCCGCACCGCTCGGCGGCCGGCGACGCGGGCACCCACGAAGGTCACCACCATCCCGGCGGCCGCGGCCGCGACGAGCACGATCACGTTGGTCCGTACGACGAACTGGGCCGGCACCGCGCCCAACTCCGGAACCGGGCGGCCACCAGGTGGGCGAACACCACACCAGCGGCGCGCCGGGCAGCGCGGCGGCCCCGGCGAGCAGGAGGCTCTCCACCCGAGAAGGCGGCGCAGCTGACCGGGGTCGCGCCGGCGGTACGCAGCAGAGCCAGCTCGCGCAGCCGCTGGCGTACGCCGAGCGTCACCGTGCCGGTGAGGACGAAGACGGCCGCGAACGCGGTGATGCCGATGACGAACCCGAAGATCGAGATGGGACCGATGTAGTCCGGCAGAGCACCGGGCAGGTCGGCCCGGACCCGGTCGACGCCGGTGAGCACCGTGTGGTCGCCCGCAACCTGCCCGACGGCGTCGCGGAGCGCGACCGGGTCGGTGCCCGGTTCGGTGCGGAGGGCCACCGCGGTCGGACCGGGCAGCCCGGACACCACCGCCACCTCGCCGTCGGCGACGAACAACGCACCCTGGGCGGGCAGCCCGTCCTCGCCGGAGGGTGCCGCGACGCCGGAGACGACCATGGTGCGGGTACCCGTCTTCGTGGTGAGCAGGAGACGTCCGCCCACCGCGCTGCCCGACCGTCCGGCGAGGTCGGCGTCGATGACCACCTCGCCCCGGCCGGGTGCCGCGCCGGAACGCAACGTGTACGGCGTCAGCGCCGCCGAGGCCCACCCGTGTCCGATCACCGGGCGTCGTCGGCGCCGCGCAGCGGTCGTCCGTCCGGCGTGCTCGCCTGCACCGGAAGGCGGCGTCCGCGACCGCCGACGCGACACCCGGAAGGGCGCCCAGCCGTCCGGCGAGGTCGACCGGCAGCGATCCGGCACCGGTGAGCCGCTCGGACTTGACCTTGCGTTTGACCTTGGACTTGTCCTTCTTCTGCTTGGTGGTGACCTTCTCGAGGGTGACGTCGCGGTCGCCCGAGACGACGATCGACGCTGCCGCGAACCGAGTTGGCCGGCGGCTTCGCCGTGAGCACGGAGGCGAGCAGCAGGCCACCGCCGACGAGCAGGGCCACGGCCAGCAGCGCGGCGAAGAACGTGCCGGCGTAGGCGCCGCGGTGCTGGCGCAACGTGCCGAGAGCGAGCCGGATCATCGGACGGTCACCGCCATCATCTGCGCCGCGACCTTCTCGGCCGTCGGGTCGGCGAGTTCCGTGACGATCCGTCCGTCGGCGAGGAACACCGCGCGGTCGGCCCACGCCGCGGCGGCCGGGTCGTGCGTCACCATGACGATCGTCGTGCCCGTCTGGTCCACGGCCTCACGCAGCAGCCCGAGCACCTCGCGGCCGGTCGACAGGTCCAGCGCGCCGGTCGGCTCGTCGGCGAAGATGACCTCCGGCCGGCCGGCGAGCGCACGGGCGAGCGCGACCCGCTGCCGCTGACCCCGGACAGTCGGCCGGGTCGGTCGTTCTCGCGTCCGGTGAGCCCGACGCGTCGCATCACCTCCCGCGCCCAGCCCTGGTCCGGGCGTACCCCGGCCAGCCGTTGCGGGAGCAGGATGTTGTGCCAGACCGACAGCGACTCCATCAGGTTGTACGACTGGAAGACGAACCCGACGCGCTGTCGCCGGGCCTCGGTGAGTCGGGGCTCGCGCAGTCCGCCGATGTCCTGGCCGGCGAGGAGCACCCGGCCGCTGTCCGGCCGATCCAGACCGGCCGCGCAGTGCAGGAGCGTCGACTTGCCCGAGCCCGACGGGCCCATCACCGCGCAGAACGAACCGGCCTCGAACCCGACCGACACCCGTCCAGTGCCCGCACAGCGGCCCCACCGGCATACGTCTTCGTCACGTCGAGCACCTCGACGACCAATCCGCGGGCGGAGGTCCCATCGCTTTTCGCATGCGGAAAGCCTGGTCGAGGCGACGTTTCCGGACCACACGGCGACCCATGATCTGGACGGTGGGGAAACCCCTACCCTGGGGTCGGCAGAGGAGGCGGGTCAGTCCGGCAGGCCGGAGCAGGCGACCCCGTCGATGGTGCACGCCGTGGGAGCGGCGCCCGTCAACGAGCCATTGACCCGGAACGTCACCCGGGCCGATGCGTTGCCCGGCACCGCGGCGGCGCTGTCGTCCGGCACGAACGTCCACACCGCGCCGTCCCGGCTGACGGTGGCGCCCTCGACCGCGCTGATCCCCAGAGACTCCCGGGCAGCGTGACGACAAGGGTCCACCGCGGCACCGGGACCGACCCGGATTGCTGATCGTCACGGCCGCGCCATAGCTGAGCAGGGCGTTGTCCGTGATGGCGAAGTCGGCGTTCAGGGCCGCCGGTGTGGGCGTGACAGTCACCCCGGTCGGTGCGGGCGTGGTCGACGCCTCGACGGTCGGCGGGACCGAGGTGGTCGCGGCCGGCGGGGAGCCGACGCCGCCGGGCTGGTGACCGCCGGTCGCGCCTGCGCCCGGGGAGCCGGGCGGCGTGCCCACCTGCTCGACGGCCGGCGGCGGATCGAGGGTCACCGGTGTCAGCTTCTCCGGCGTACGCAGCACCCCGACGACCGACACCGCGGTGGCGATCAGCACCCCGAGCGCCGCGACGATGGCCACCCAGGTGGCCCGCGACACGTCCTCCCGGCCGGTGAGCACCCGCCGGGTGGCCCGGACGAGGGCCACGACCCGGTCCAGCAGGATGATCGCGACGGTACGGCGTGGCTGGGGTGGTGTTGCCGGCACTGCCTGTCTCTCCTTCAGTTCGTCACCCGGTCACAGTGCGCGGAGCCCGACGAGTATCGCCTCGAGCAGATCCTCGGTCGGCAGCTCCGACAGCGTCGGCGGTTCGTGCGTCTCGATCAGCCCGGCCGTGAGCAGGTCGCCGAGCAACACCCGGACGGTCCCCACCGGAAGGTCCAGCTCGGCGCCGACCTCGGCCACCGACACTGGATGGTGGCACAGCTCGACGATCCGCGCCTGTTCGGGGAAGAGCGGTGGGGAGGCGACCCCCGCCGGGCCACGACCAGCGAGATCAGGTCGAACTGGCCGTGCGCGGGCGCGGTGCGCCCACCGGTCATCGTGTACGGCCGGGCGACCGGGCCCGCGTCGTCGTCGTACCACGCCTCGTCAGCGGCGCCGCTGGAGTGCACCTGTGTCCCCGATCGTCACCGAGGAGGCGGGTCCCAACCTGATCGGCAGGTGCCGCTCGGCCTGCCCCACGAAGAGGGCCACCTCGTACGCCATGTCGCCGACCTCGACGTCGTCACCGGCGATCCGCACGGTGAGGATGGTCCCGTTCGGGATGGTGGCGATGAACAGGAACGCTCGGGACATCTGCACCACGACCTGACGCAGGCCACCCGCGTCGCAGGTCCGGGTGGCGGCCAGCCCCAGCGCGAGCAGACCGGCAACCACGCCGGAGATCTGTTCGGCCAGCTTCGGCTGCAGCCGCCGCGAGCCGCCGAGCGGCAGCCCGTCCGGGGAGAGCAGCAGGGCGAACTCCGCGCCGTGCACCCGGTCGACCAGCTGGTCCAGAGCGCCGGTCAGGCTGTCCTTGCTGACCACTGCAGACGTCATTGATGTCTCCTCGCTGTTCTCGCGACCGGAAACTCGACAGTGTCGAGACTGGTCCTGCCGTGTTCGGGGCCGGTCGGCCCGGGTTGGCGGACCCGCGTCGGCAGCGCACCGTTGCCACAGGGGTCGGGCCCGTCGACGCCGTCGGGTCCTCCGGGCGCGGGTTGCCGGGCGGCGGGCTGGTTGGCCCCGGCGGGTGTCGCTGGCTGTCACCAGCCGGGCCGAAAGGAGCACGATCGCGACCGTTCCACCGCGTCGACTGCGGCCCAGCGAGACCTGGGCGCCACAACGACTGGCCAGGACGGCGACCGTGTGCCAACCGGTGGCACCGGTCGGCGGTGGGTTGCCGAGCAGGTGGTTCGCCTCGGCCAGCGTGGGGCGTCCAGGCCCGGCCCGTCGTCGACGACCAGGACCGCGCACCCCTGCGGTCGGTGCTCGGCGCTGACCCGGACGGTGGTGTCCGCGGGGAGAAGGCGATGGCGTTCTCGATCAGCTCCGCCAGCAGGTGGATGACGTCGGTGACGGCGGGACCCGCGAGCGACCACGGCCAGTGCGGCGCGATCAGGACCCGGTGGTAGTCCAGAACCTCGGCGACCGCGCCGCGTGCGACGTCGAGCAGTGGCACCGGGCGTCGCCAGCGGCGGGCGGGCAACGCGCCGGCCAGGGCGATCAGGGTTTCCACGTTGCGTCGGATCCGGGTGGTGAGGTGGTCGAGGCGGAACAGCTCGTTGGTCTCCTCGGCGGACCGCTCCCGGCGTTGCATCCCGTCCAGCAGGCTGAGTTGATCGCGCAGTAGGACCTGGTTGCGTCGGGTCAGCCGCAGGAACAGCTCCCGCTCCGTGGCATCCGCCGACGTGTTGCCCACCGTCGCCGGCACGTCCCGGGCCGGAGGCGGAGCGTCGGCGTCCGGCCGGGTCAGCTCGTCGGTCAGACGTCGGACGGTGCCCGCCCAGCCCAGCAGGAGCACGAGGACGACGATGAGGCCGAGCCCACCACGGCGCCGGTACGCGCGACGAGCACGGCGGCACCCGGCGCGGCCGGTCGACGCTGGCGCGGGCGGTGCTCGCCACGAGCGTCTGCAGCGCGGCGAGGGCGGCGTCGGCAGCGGTCCGCCAGGTCCGGATGGTGAGACCGGTCAGGGCGTTGGCGGCGGTCCCCTCAAGGAGCCGGTCCTCCAGCGCGAGCAGAGCCGCGAACTCGGGGCCGGTGGCGACCCGCTGGTGCTCGCGCTGGTCGTTGACGGAGAGCCCGGCCGTCGCCTCGGTCCGCGCGTACCGCTGGTTGTTGACGAGTGCGGTCAGTCGGCGCCGCTCGTCGACGCCGAGCCGCTGGGCGGTCAGGGCCGCGCTGACCAGCGTGTCCTCCCGGGCGAGCAGCTCCGGGCGCGGCCCAGCGCGATCACCGCGCGGGTGTCGGCGGCCAGCGCGCTCTCGTACGCGCCCCACTCCGGGCCGTACACCCGGAAGGCGACGTCGATGATCTGGTCGTACCCGTCAATGGCCCTGGCCTGGTCGAGCCGTCCGGCGTCCACCTGGGACCGGGTCGTGCCCAGGCCGTCGAGCCGTCGGACCAGCTCGCCGGCCCGGTCGCGGACGGTGCCGGCGGTGAGCAGCCGAAGGTCGCGGCCCTCGGTGAACCCGCGGATCTCGGCGACGGCCCGGTCGGTAATCTCGCGTGCCCCGACCAGCGGGTCGCCGTCCGTCCGGTGCCGGCGATGGTCTCGGCGGTGGCCCGGCGTTCGGTCTGCAGGCCCAGGATCAGGCGGTCGATGGGCTGGCCCAGCGTGTCCGCCAGTGCGCGTACGCGCAGCAGGTCGACGGCATCCTGGCTGGCCACGTAGGCCGCGTACGACCAGAGCGTGACCAGTACGGCGGTCAGCACGACCAGCCTGGTCCGGATCAGCCGGACCTCGTGACGGGTCATCGGCTTGCCCGCTGTGGCCACGGCTGCCCGGCCGTGTCGCTGGCCCGGTCGGCGACCAGGGTGCGCAGTAGAGCCAGCAGCTCGGTGCGGTTGGCGCAGTTCAGCCGGTTGCGCATCCGCGCCACGTGGTGTTCGACGGTCTTGGCCGAGATGAAGAGCCGGTCGCCGATCTCCCGATAGGTCAACCCGGCGAGCACCAGCTCGGCAACCTCGTACTCGCGGTCGCTGAGCCCCTGCTGGGACGGCCCGGCGGCCCGGGTCGTGCTCGCGTCGGTCGTCGGTGTCGGCCCGCCGTGGCCGCCGCCGGGCGGCCGTCCTGCAGGGCGCGGGCGCACTCCAGCAGGGTGGTCATCGCCCGCCGGTCCGCGGTCCGGATGGCGGCCTGCCCGGCGAGGCGGGCACCGTCCCAACACAACCCGGTGTCGTGCAGCCCCGGGCGGCGGTCTCCACCCGGACCGGGTCGACGACACCTCGGAGCACCTCCACCCAGCTCCGGCGGCGGCGGCGACCACCGCCGCGTACCGGCTGTGGTCCGCCGTGGCGAGCAGTGCGGCGACGTGTTCGTCGGCGACCGCCGGCTCGCCGGTCAGGATGGCGGCGTGCAGCTCGCACCAGTGCAGCGGCACACTCCACAGTGGCGGGTTGCCGAGTCGGTCGAGCAGTGCCCGCCCCTCAAGCAGGTACGGCTCCAGCCGGGCCAGGTCACCCAGCCGCGCGCCGGCGATGGCCAGCTCACCCAGCGGCAGCAGGGTGAACAGGTCGACGGGTGCCGCACCACCGCCTCCAACGCCTGCCCCACCCACGCTTGAGCGCCCCGAGGTCGCTGTTGCGCCGACCGATGCCCATCCGGATCGCGGCGGCGAAGAGCTGGTCGCGGACTCCAGCTGCCGCCCGTCGAGCGTCACCGTGGCGAGGCGCTCGGACGCGGCGTGGATCTCGCCACGGACCATCAGGATCCAGGCCTGCAGCAGCTGGTGGCGGCGAGCCATCAGCGGGCCGCCGACACCGGCGCCCGAGGCACGGTGCAGCACCCGCTCGGCGATCTCCAACTCACCGCAGTGCACGGCCGTCAGCGCGGCGAGAGCCGCCGGGCTGTCCGGTAACAGCGCCGCCCGGCCGTCCGGCTCCAGCAGCGCGGCGGCCTGCACGAGCGCGGAGAGCGCGGCGGTCGGCGGGCCGGTCACGGTCTCGCGCACCCGTTGGCCATCAGTCGGGCGGCACTGGCGTGCAGGGTGGGCGGTTCCCCGGCCGGATCGCCCGCCGGCGACTCGGTGGTGGCGCCCAGGTCGCCGGTGGCAAGCCCGCCGACGATGGCGAAGGCCACCGCCGAGGCGCTGCCCGACCACCGGTACAGCTCCACGCTGCGACCGACGTGACCACGGTGGGCCAGCGCGGTCGCGGCGACCATGGCGGCCTCGGCGCGGTCGGGGGAGTGGCGGTGGCCAGCAGTCGGTCCGCCAGCCGCAGGGCGTCGTCGAGGTTGCCGGCGAGCGCGGTGGCGAGCGCCTGCTGGGCGTTGGCCGGCCGTCCGGCCGCCGTGGCGGCGGCGAACAGCTCGGCGGCGAACGCCGGCTCGTCGGCCAGGGCCTCGTCCGCCGCGGCGGCCAGGGTCGGGGCCGGGCAGTCGCCGAGCGCGCCGACCGCGAGCAGGGAGCGGACCAGTGGCAGCACCGCGCCGCCCCGGGCGAGCTGTAGTTCGGTGAGCTGGCGCCAGACCGCCGTCCGGTCGGTGGCCGGGCTGAGCGCCGTGACGGCCCGCCGGACGATCGGCGCGAGCCGGCCGTCAGCGCCGATCAGCCCGGCCGCCCTGGTCGTGGCGATCAGCTCGTCCACGCCGGCCGGGTCCCGGCCGAGAAGCGCGCCGAGCATGCTCACCGGCAGTGCCGCTCCGGCCGCGATGGCGAGCAGCAGTCGGCGCACCCGGCGGGTTGACCGTCCAGGTCCGGCCCGAATTCGAGGATGACCGACCGGGGTGGGTTGACCACCGCGCCGGTCCGGGTGTCCGCGCCGGCCAGGCCGCGGGCCAGCCGTTCCACGTCCCGGGTACGCCGGCGGTCTGCGTGTGGACGAAGTCGACCAGCTCGCCGGGGCGGCTCAACCCGGGGCTGCGGGCGAGGTGGGCTGCGGTGTGCTCCCGGGTGAACGGTGTGAGCAGCACGGCCTGCCCGTCGCGCCGGAGCGCGTCGACCAGTTCGTTGAGCGCGGCCGACCGTGGCCACGGTCGGTGGGCGACGACCACCCGGTGTCGACGGGTGGCGACCAGGCGCAGCAACACTCCAAGCCGCCCGTCGTCGAGCAGGTGCGCGTCGTCGACCAGCACCACCGTGTCGGGGTCGACCGGCTCACCCGGCTCCGGGCGGTCGTGCGAACGGTGCTGCCGGCCCGCTGGTACACCCGCTCCAACGCGGCGAGCAGAGCCGTCTTGCCGTGGCCGCCGGGGCCGGCGACGCCGACGGTGAGTGGGCCGCCCGGGTCCTGCGCGGCGGAGTCCAGCAGTGCCTGCAAACCCTTGTCCAGGGTCAGCCCGCGTCGGCGACGTCGTTCACTGTCATCGGGGTCATCCTTCGCGTCCCCGGCTGCGGGCCAGTGCCAGGCGGGGCGGCTTCGGTAGGTCCAGTGGGAGGACCCGGACCGGGGCCGCGGTGGCGGATCGCCCGGGACGGTGGTGCCGTGGTGCGGGCGGCGCGAGGCCGGGATGGTGGCCCGTCCGGCGCCGCTGACCGGGCCGGAACGCGGCCGGCGCGGCCTGGCGAGGGCGTGGCGACACCACCTGGCAGGCGGCCATCGCCGCCCCGGTGGCGGCGGTCAACTGCGCGTCCGGCTCCACCTCGACGGGGACCGGGAAGGCCGCGCCGATCAGCTCGGTCACGAGCGGGACGCGGGTGGAGCCGCCGGCCAGCAGGACGCCGTCGAGGTCTGTCGGGGTCAGGTCGGCACTGCGCACGGCCCGGAGCAGGAGGTCGACGGTGGCCTGCACGGTCGGGCGGATCATCGCCTCGAACTGTGCCCGGGTCACCGGTATCCGTGCCGGGCCGCTCGGCAGGGTCAGCACCACGTCGGCCGTGAGGTCGACGGTCAGCACCCGCTTCACCCGGTCACACTCCGCGCGCAGCCCGCGCAGCGCGGCCTGGTGCCGCGACGCGCGGTCGTGGCCAGCTCCCGGGCCAGCGTGGTACGGGCGTGCTCGGCCAGCGCCTCGTCGAAGTCGGCGCCGCCGATCGAGTCGAGACCCTGTGGGTGCCGAACGTCTCGTACGTGCCGCGCGGGTGCGACGCACCAGGGCCGCCTCGAAGCTGTTGCCGCCCAGGGCGTAGACGACGGCGGTGCTGCCCGCGAACCCGCGGGCGGCGTGGCTCTCGGCCACTGTCACCGTGCGGGCAGCAACGTCACGTGGCGCAGACCGAGGCTCGACAGTGCCCGGTGCAGCACGTCCCGCCGGTAGGGCGCCACCCGGCCGGGTGACTGAGCACGATGGCCTCGGCCGGCTCGCCCTCCAGGGCGTGGACCCGCTCCACCACCCACGCCGCCAGCTCCGCCGTCAACGTCTGCGGTGCGCACGGCTCGCCACCGAGGAGCACGGGCACGTCGTCGCCGATCCGGTGGACGAAGTCCCGGGTGGTGCGGCTGCCGTCGTCGGTCGCGGGTTCGCCGACGCGCAGTGAACCGTCCTCGGACAGGCACAACGTCGACGGCACCAGGGTGAGCCGGTGCTCAGCGGGACGGCCTCGGGACGCGTCCAGCTCGCGCCGTGTCGCCGCGCGACGGCGGCAGCCGTGTTGGTGCTTCCGATGTCTATCCCCAGGACGTACGGCATCGTCTCAATCTCTCCCCGTGAGTTGGCCGATCGGCGGCGATGGTGTCGGCTGCCCGACGACCCACCCCGGCGAAACCCGCGGGCTCCTACGTTCGTACCAGAGATCAGTCCCTGGTCGGGACCCTAATCTTGGCGGGACGGTTTCCCCAGTCCCCTAACGTACGAGGCGGGGACCCCTAGTTCAACCGGCCCGGATGCGGGTTGAGCCCCGATGCCCGGGGCGGGCCCCGGCAATAGCGTCGCTGTCGACGTACGACACCCGCCGCCGTTACATCCGAGGAGAACCGGCACATGGATTCGCACCAGACCCTCCACGACTTCGTGCTCGACCTGCTGACGAACCCGGACGCGCGATCGGCCTTCGACCTGGACCCCGAGGGCGCTCTGCGGGGTGCGGGGCTCACCGACATCACCGCGGCGGACGTGCAGGACGTCGTGCCGTTGGTCGTCGACTACGCGCCGGGGCCGGCCTCGCGCCGCTGGCCTCGCCGGTCGGGCAGCTCGGGCTGGACCCGCTGTTCACCGACACCACCGACGTGGTGGGTCAGTTGCAGAGCGTGGCGCAGCAGATCAGCGTCACGAGCACGTCCGCCGGCGTGGACGTCAAGGCCGGCGTGCTCGGCGCCATCGCGGTCGACCCGTCGACCGCCGCCGCCGGGGTGACAGTGCTGCCGGGCATCGGTCTCGGCGTGGGCCCGTACGGCCTCGACACCGACCTGACCGGTGTCGCCGACGTGGCGCACACCCTCGACGCGGACGTGGTGCGGCCGGTGGACACGATCGTGGACCCGGTGGTCGGAGATGTCACCGGCACCGTCGGCGACGCGACCGGTGTGCTCGACGGCACCGACTCGGGTCTGCTCGGTGGCGACCTGACCGGTGGTGTCCTCCCGGCACCCACGGTCAGATCGGCGGCGTCGTCGACTCCCTCGGTGTCACCGACACCCTGGGTGGGCTGGGTCTCGACCTGGGCCACGGCGACGGCGTCGTGGGCGGCGTGGTCCCGCCGCTCGATGTGCCGTCCACTGTGGGTGGTGTGACGCACCAGGTGGACGGTCTGCTCCCCGGTGTCACCGGCACGGTCGGTGACGTGACCGGTGGGGTGACCGACGGGCTGCTGGGCGACGACTCCCACGCCTCGTCGGAGCACGGGCTGCTGGGGATCACCGGCGGTCTGCTCTGACGCGGATCCTCGGTCGGAGCGGGGGTCGGATCGTCTCGGGCGATCCGGCCCTTCCCGGTTGCACGTCCGGTACCTCTTGCTAATTGAGCCGAAATCCGCACACTTGGTGCGGTGATGGCCGGGATCTGGTTGGACGTACTGGACGAGATCGCCCGCACGTGCAGTGCACACGGTCGTGGCGACCTGCTCCAGACGGTGCTGCAGCAGCGTGCCCAACTGCTGGACCCGACGTTGCGTGTCCTGGTCATCGGTGAACCGAACCAGGGCAAGAGCCAGCTGATCAACGCGATCATCAACGCTCCGGCCTGCCCGGTCGGCGACGGCCGTACGACCGTCCTGCCGACCGTGGTGCAGCACGCCGAGGCGCCGTCCGCGGCGGTGGCGCAGGCCCGCCACCAACGCCGGGTCGGCCCGCCGGCACTGCCGCTCCGATGACCGTCGAGCGGACTCCGGTGGCACTCAACCAGGTCGCGGCGAGCGTGGCCGGCCTGGTCGGTCGTCGGCCCGGCGGCGGTCCGGCGTACGTCGAGATCGGGCTGCCGCGCGCCCTGCTCGGCGCCGGGCTGGTGTTGGTGGACACTCCGGCGCCGACGAGGTGGCCGGTCTCGGTGGCGCTGCCTCGGTCACCGCTCCCGCCCGCGCGGACACCGTGCTGCTGGTCTCCGACTCCACCCGCGAACTGTCGGTGGCCGAGTTGAACATGCTGCTGCACGTCATGCGGTCGCACCCGAACGTGGTCGTGGTGCAGAGCAAGACCGATCAGGTGGCGGACTGGCGTACGGTCGCCGAGCGCAACCGGCAACACCTGGCCGAGGCGGGCGTCCCGGCGACGCTGATCCCGGTCTCGGCCACGTTGCGTCTGCGCGCTGCCGCGGCCGACGACCGTGGCCTCAACGCCGAGTCCGGCTTTCCCGCGCTGATCGCCCGACTCCAGCGGGACCTCGCCGGCAAGGGTGACCACCTGGCCCGCGCGGCGGTGCAGACGGTGGCCCGGACGGTGGTGGAGCAGTTGGCCGCGCCACTGCGCGCCGAGTTGGCCACTCAGGAGGCCGAGGAGCAGTCGGGGCCGATCTCCCGGCTGCACGCGGCGCAGCGCGAGGTCGACGAGCTGCGCCGGTGCTCGACCCGGTGGCAGAACACCCTGACCGACGAGATCGCCGACCTGCTCTCCGACATCGAGTACGACCTTCGCGACCGGACCCGGCAGATCCTGCGCACCGTGGACGAGGCGTTCGACACCGCCGATCCGCTGGACGCCTGGGACACCTTCGAGGACTGGCTGGCACGGAGCCTGGTGGAGGCGGCCGAGGCGAACCACGAGTGGCTGATCCAGCGCTGCGACTGGATCGCCCGGAGGGTGGCCGCCAACTTCGACAGGTACGGCTACGACGTGCTGCCGCCCTGGTCGATGACGATGCCGAACGACATCGGCGATCGGCTGCCGAGCTGCAACGGCCGACGATCGACCGGTTCACCACGGGCCAGAAGCTGTTCACCGGCATGAAGGGCTCGTACGGCGGCATGCTGATGTTCGGCCTCGCGACAACCCTGGCCGGGATGCCGATGATCAACCCGGTCTCGGTCGGCATCGGGGCGCTCTTCGGCGGCAAGAGCATCCGCGACGAGGGCAAGCAGTTGCTCCGTCGTCGGCAGGCGACCGTCAAGACGGCCATCCAGCGGCACGTCGACGATTTCTTCGTCCGGATGATCCGCGACTGTCGCGACGCCGGCCGGCAGGTGCAGCGGATGCTGCGCGACCATTTCACCGGGCTGACCGAGGAGTTGCAGGAGGCCATCGTCCAGTCGTTCCGGAGCGCGAAGCAGGAGGCCGACACGGATGCCTCGCTGCGGGAGCAGCGGCAGCGCGAGATCCGGCTGAAGATGACCCGGTTGGCCGCGGTCTACGAGCAGGCACAGCAGTTGACCAGCACCCGTTCCGCCCGCTGCGGCTGGAGCCGCAGGCATGACCGTGGGGGTGCGTCTGGACGAGGCGGCCTGGGGCTGTTGCACCAGGCCATCGACCTCTATCAGGACAATCCCGGGCCGTCGGGCAGTTGCGCCACCAGGTGGCCCGATTGGAGCAGCCGCTGCGGATCGCCGTCGTCGGCCCGTGGCGATCCGGCAAGTCGACGGTGCTCAACGCGCTGATGGGGAGGAGGTCGCGCCGGTCGAGAGGGCCGGCGGTGCCTTCACCTGGTACGAGGACGGCCCCACACCGCGCGCCACCGCCTACCCGGTCGGTCAGCCCGCGCAGGAGTTGGCGGTGGTCAAGTCCGCGACCGGCCTGCGGGTGGATCTGGGCTGGGGTGCGGGGACGTACGGGACATCGTGGTGCAGTGGCCGACGCGGGCGCTGCGCCAGATCACGCTCATCGACACCCCGCCGGTCGCCGCCGGCGTCGAGCACGGCCGGGTGCCGGTGTTGGAGCGGGTTCTGCGCGACTCGGACGCGGTGTTGTACCTGACCCGGGACGCCCGCGACAGTGATCTGCGGCTGCTGGAGTCCGGTCGGGACAGCGCGGTCGGGCAGTCCGCTCCGGTCAATGTGATCATGGTCTTGTCCCGCGCCGACGAGACCGGCGGAGGGCGGATCGACGGCCTGCTCACCGCGCGCCAGCTCGCTCGGCGGCACTACCGCGACCCGAGGGTGAACGCACTCAGCGTGAACGTGGTGGCGTGCAGCGGAATGATCGGCCTGGCGGGCAGAATGCTCGGTGAGGCGGACTTCGCCGCGCTCGCGACCCTGGCCCAGGTGCCCCGGGCGGAGCTGGACGCCCACCTGATCTCCGCCGACCGGTTCCTCCGGGGCGAGCTGCCGGTGCGGCTGGAGCCCGAGGTGCGTGCCGCGTTGCTGGACCGGTTCGGGCTCTTCGGCGTCCGGCTGGCGGCCACGCTGGTGCGCAGCGGTTTCGACAGCCGGGTGAAACTCTCCGCCGAGCTCATCCGGCGCAGTGGTCTCACCGAGCTGCGCGAGTCGGTGACCCGCTGCTTCATCGATCGCCGCGACGCGCTCAAGGCCCGGTCCGCGCTGGCCGCGGTGGAGGCGCTGCTGCGAGCCGAGCCGACCCGGGGTCTGCCGAGCTGGTCGGAGCGGTCGAGCAGATCCTCGCCGGTGCGCACGAGTTCCGGGAGCTGCGCCTGCTGGTGGCACTGCGGAACACCCGGTTGGGGTTCGACGCGGAGCTTGCCGCCGAGGCGCAGCGACTGGTCGGCGGCGACGGGTGGGCCTCGCCGCCCGGCTCGGCGTCGAGCACGAGGCGACAGTGCAGCGGCTCTGGAGGTCGCCTCCGACGCGCAGTGGCGATGGCGCGACCGGGCGGAGGATCCCGTGCTCCCGCTGGCCCAGCGGCGCGGTGCGCAGGTCGTTGTCCGCAGCTGCGAGGGATGATCGCCGAGTTGGTCGCGGGCGGTCGCTGAGGGCCGACGGCGTCTGCCGTCGCAGCGGTGCTGAACCTTTTCGAGGTGGGAGGCACCCGGCATTGGCCAAAACCGGAAGGGTTGGTTAGCCTAACCTAACTTTCGGGCCGGCTGGCTCGCTCTCTTCGAAAGATCGGGAACTTCACCATGCACACATGGCGTCCGGTCCTGGCCGTGGCGGCGCTGAGCGCCGTACTCGGTGGGCTCACCGGTTGTGGCAACGACACCGGCAGCGGTGACACCGCCGCCGCTGCCACCGCTTCCGGCCCCTGGTCGTTCACTGACGGCTCGGGCCAGGTCGTCAAGGCGGACAAGACGCCGACGCGGATCATCGCGCACGCCGGCGAGGCCGCGGCGCTGATGTCCTTCGGCATCAAGCCGGTCGGCGTCTACGCCGACGAGTCGGTGAGACCGACCCCAACCTGAAGAACCTCGACCTCACCGGGATCACGATCCTCGGCGAGGAGTGGGGCAAGATCGACGTGGAGAAGGCCGCCGCCCTGCGTCCGGACCTGGTCGTCGGCGACTGGTGGCCGGCCGAGAAGGCGCACAGCGGCATGGAGGAGGGTGTCGACGAGAAGAGCAAGAAGCTCGCCGACCTGGCCCCGTCGTCGGAGTCACGCAGGGCAAGTCGATCGTCGCGCTGGCCGAGGGTACGAGGACCTCGCCGAGAGCCTCGGCGCCGACGTGGCCAGCCCGCAGATCGCGGCGAACAAGAAGCGCTTCGAGGAGGCGGTGGCCACGTTCAAGGCGGCCACCGCGAGCAAGCCGGACCTGACCGTCGCGGCGATGTCCCCTCGACCGAGAAGGTCTACGTCGCGAACCCCGAGTACGCGCCCGAGCTGCTGGACCTGCAGACCTGGGGCCTGAAGGTGATCAACCCGGCCAGCCCTGACCCGGCCTTCCCGTACTGGGAGAACCTCAGCTGGGAGAAGGCGGACACATACCAGCCGGACCTGATCCTGTGGGACGGGCGGTCCTTCACGCCGACCGCCAACGCCGAGTGGGGCACCAAGCAGCCGACCTGGTTCAGGATCAAGGCGGCGAAGGCCGGCGCGACAGTCTCCTGGCCGGCGTTCTGGCTGCACACGTACGGCGACTTCGCCACCGAGCTGGACAAGCTGACCCAGGCGGTCAAGGCCGCGGATCAGAATGTCGGCAGCTAGCCAGATCGGGACGCGTACCCGGACGGGAGTCACGCGGCGAGCCTCTGCCCTCGGGTCGGGGCTCGCCGCCCTCGCCTGGCACTCGCCCTCGTCAGCCTCCTCAGCGTGACCCTGGGCGCGCGTTCGATCGGGCTGTCCGAGGTGCTGCACGCCCTGGTCAGCCTCGACGGTGACGGACCGATCAGCAGCACTGTCACGCTGGAGATGCGGGTGCCCCGCACCCTGCTCGGCATCCTGGTCGGCGCGGCGCTCGGCGTGGCCGGGGCGATCCTGCAGGGCGTCACCCGCAACCCCTGGCGGACGCGGGAATCCTGGGCATCAACTCCGGCGCGGCCGCGTTCGTGGTGTTCGCCATCACGGTGCTCGGTGTGCGCGGCATCGGTGTCTACGTCTGGTTCGCGTTCGCCGGTGCGATCGCGGCCCTCGCCCTGGTGTACGCGGTCGCGTCCCTGGGCAGGGAGGGCGCCACCCGGTGAAGCTGGCCCTCGCGGGAGCGGCCGTCACCGCGGGCCTGGTCTCGGTGACCAGCGGGATCGTGATGACGAACGTGGACGCCCTCAACGAGCTGCGGTTCTGGCAGGTGGGGTCGCTCGCCGGCCGGTACACCCCGATCCTGACCGGGGTCGCGCCGTTCCTGCTCCTCGGCCTCGCCGCGTCCCTGGGCTTCGGGCGTGCCATCAACGGCCTCGCGCTCGGTGAGGACGTCGCCCGTGGCCTCGGCCAGAACGTGACACGTACCAGGGCGGCCGCCTTCGCGGTGGTCGCCATCCTCGCCGGTGCCGCCACCGCCGCCTGCGGACCGATCGTCTTCGTCGGGCTCGTCGTGCCGCACCTGGCGCGGTTCATCTGCGGCCCCGACTACCGGTGGATCCTGCCGTACTCGATGCTGCTGGCACCCATCGTCCTGCTGCTCGCCGACGTGCTCGGTCGGGTGGCCGCCGCCCCGACGAGGTGCAGGTCGGGGTGGTTCTCGGGCTGATCGGCGCACCCGCGTTCATCGCGATCGTGCGCTACGGCCGACTGTCGGAGGTGTGAGCGGATGACGACGACCACGGCCACGAGCGACGTCCAGGCGGCCGCGTCCACCACGGCGGCCGCTGCGCGCCAACCGGAGGCGTCGAGCCGGCCGGTCCATCGTGGTGACCGGTGCCCTGACCGGGGTGGTCGCCGCGCTCTTCGTGCTGACCATGATGGTGGGCAGCTTCCGCATCGGCGCCGGCGAGGTGATCGCCTCGGTGCTGCACCTGTCCGACAATCCCGCCGTCGACTTCGTCGTCCGTGGCCTGCGGTTGCCGACGGCCGCCGCCGCCCTGACGGTCGGGCTCGCACTCGGCGCCTCCGGGACGATCTTCCAACAGTTGCTGCGCAACCCTCGCGTCGCCGGACTTCGTGGGCATCACGTCGGGGGCGGGGCTGGCGGCGGTCACCGGGATCGTGCTTCTCCAGGCCGGCGGACTCGTCGTCAGCGGGCTCGCTCTCGGCGGCGCGATCGTCGCAGCCCTGGCGATGTACCTTCTGGCCTGGCGTGACGGCGTCAGTGGCTACCGCTTCATCCTGATCGGCATCGGGGTGGCGGTCTTCTTCGAGGGCCTGGTCGGCTACGTGCTCAGCCGCGCGCAGCTCTTCGAGGCCCGCCAGGCCATGCACTGGCTGATCGGGTCGGTCGGGCAGGCCAGCACCACCGAACTGCGGGTGCTGACCGGTGCCCTGATCGTCCTGCTGCCGGTCGCCGCGCTGCTGCAACGACCACTGAGCGCCCTCGAACTCGGCGACGACGCCGCTCGCATGCTGGGCGTCCGGGCCGAACTCAGCCGTGCCGGGCTGCTCGCCACCGCCGTCGTGCTGGTCGCCCTGGCGGTGTCGGTGGCGGGCCCGGTCGCCTTCGTCGCGCTGGTGGCCGGGCCGATCGCGAACCGGCTCCTCGGCCCGGCCGCCCGGGGCGTTCTGCCCGCGGCCCTGGTCGGTGCCGCGCTGCTGCTCACCGCCGACCTGGTCGCCGTGCACCTGCTGCCCACACCGTTGCCCACCGGCGTGGTGACCGGTGCGGTCGGTGCGCCCTACCTGCTGTGGCTGCTGGCCACCACCAACCGACAAGGAGCGGGCGGATGACCCGACTACGCGCCGAGGGCCTCACCCTCGGCTACGACGACCGGACCATCGTCGACCGCCTCGACGTCACAGTGCTGGACGGCAAGGTCACCGCGATCGTCGGCGCCAACGCCTGCGGCAAGTCCACACTGCTGCGCGGCCTGGCCCGACTGCTGGCACCGCGTGCGGGCACCGTCCTGCTCGACGGCAGGCCCTTCGCCGACCTGCGGAACGTCGAGGTGGCCAAGGTGCTCGGGCTCCTCCCGCAGACGCCCATCGCGCCCGACGGCATCACCGTCGCGGACCTCGTCGCCCGTGGCCGCTACCCGCATCAGGGCTGGTTCCGACGGTGGAGCGACGACGACCACGATGCCGTCGCCCGGGCTCTCGACGCCACCGGCACCGCCGACCTGATCGACCGTCCGATCCGGGAACTGTCCGGTGGCCAACGCCAGCGCGTCTGGGTCGCGATGGCCCTGGCCCAGGACACCGACCTGCTGCTCCTCGACGAACCGACCACCTACCTGGACATCAACCACCAGGTCGAGCTGCTGCGGCTGCTGCGCAAACTGAACGCGGAGTCGGGCAAGACCATCGTCATCGTCATGCACGATCTCAACCTCGCCTGCCGGTACTGCGATCACCTGATCGCGATGTCCGGCGGCGCGATCGTCGCCGAGGGCGCGCCTGTCGAGGTGGTCACCGGCGACCTCGTCGAGCAGGTCTTCGGTCTCAACTGCCTCGTCGTACCCGATCCGATCGCCGGCACGCCGATGGTCGTACCGGCGTAGGCGGCCTCGGACGCGTGAGGACGGCCGTGGTGGCCGTCCCTCACGCGCGTCGCGCCTGGCTCAGCGCGGGTCGTACGTCTGACAGTCGGCGATGTCCTGCCCGGGCCGACCCGGATGGACGGCGCGTGGCACTCAACTCGGCGTTGTGTTGGCAGTCCGCGCGCTTGCAGGCTCCGACCTGGGCGATGACGCGGTCCAGGCCGCCCTTCGCCGAGGTGTCGATGAACGTGGCGCAGCTGGCGTTCGGCTGCCCGATGGTGATGGCGAACGCGTGGCAGCCGTCGTGGTTGTAGCCGCAGTCGGTGACCGTGCACTCGTGCACCCGCGGCATCTCCAGCATGTCGGTCATGGCGATCTCGCTTCCGTCGGTGGTGCCGGGCAATCGTCATACCCGGCCTCGACCGGACAACTCCCTCTCGATCGCCTCTTTCGAGGATATTTTGGGTAGGCCAGCCTTCCCTAACCGCGATGCCGGCCTCGCGCGCGGAGGGTCCTGCGAAATGCCGATCGTGGCCCGAAACCGTTATTCGATCTTGCTCTAGGCGGTCGTGCCTGACCTGCGGAGATAACGCTCTCACGGATGGTGGAAGAGGCGACGTGCCCGTCATCCGACCGCAACGATGCATTCACATACCTCGTTCTACTGCCAGGCGTGATCGGCGCACGCCGTCCCGTACCGCGAAAGGACCCACCGTGCGCAGATCCCTGAGATCGTGGCTCGGCATCGCGCTGAGCGCGATCCTCGTGGCGGGCGGCATCGTCGCCGCGCCACCCACGGCCAGCGCAGCGCCGTTCACCGTGCTGGTCTTCAGCAAGACCGCCGGGTTCCGGCACGGATCCATCACCCCGGCATCGCCGCCATCCAACAGCTCGGCGCCGCCAACGGCTTCACCGTCGAGGCCACCGAGGACTCCGCCCAGTTCACCGACGCCAACCTGGACCGGTTCGCCGCGGTGATCTGGCTGTCCACCACCGGAGACGTGCTCAACGCCGCCCAGCAGGCCGCGTTCGAGCGCTACATCCAGGGCGGCGGCGGGTATGTGGGCGTGCACGCCGCCTCCGACACCGAGTACGACTGGCCCTGGTACGGCGGGCTGGTCGGGGCGTACTTCGCCTCGCACCCGGCCGAGCAGAACGTCACGGTCAAGGTCGCCGACCAGGTGCACCCGTCCACCGCGACGCTGCCGCAACGGTGGAACCGGTTCGACGAGCTGTACAACTACCGCACCAACCCCGGGGCAGCGCGCGTGCTGGCCACCCTGGACGAGACACCTACACCGGTGGCAGCATGGGCGCCGACCACCCGATCTCCTGGTGCCAGAACTACTCCGGCGGTCGAGCCTGGTACACCGGTCTCGGGCACACCGACGCGTCGTTCACCGAAGTCAGCTTCCGGCAGCACCTGCTCGGCGGCATCCAGACGGCCGCCGGCGCGGTCGACGCCGACTGTGGCCCCACCGTCACCAGCAACTTCCAGCAGGTCGAGCTTGCCAAGGGCGCGGCCGAGACCGGCGAGCCGATGAGCCTCACCGTCCTGCCGGACCGGGGCGTGCTGCACACCTCCCGCAACGGCGTGATCCGGCACACCGACGCCGCCGGCAACACCAAGATCGCCGCCACCCTGCCGGTCTACACCGGCGACGAGGAGGGCCTGCAGGGCATCAAGGCCGACCCGAACTTCGCCACCAACCGCTGGGTGTACGCGTACTTCGCGCCACCACTGAGCACGCCCGGCGGTGGTGCACCGGCCGAGGCACCCCGGCACAGTTCGCCGTCTGGGATGGCGTCAACCGGCTGGCCCGGTTCACCGTGAACGCGGACAACACCATCAACCTGGCCAGCGAGACGCTGATCCTGAACGTGCCGACCAGCCGGGGCATGTGCTGCCACGTCGGCGGTGACATGGACTTCGACGCGGCGGGCAACCTCTACCTGTCCACCGGTGACGACACCAACCCGTTCGACTCGGCCGGCTTCACGCCGATCGACGAGCGGGCCGGGCGCAACCGGCCTTCGACGCGCAGCGCACCTCGGCGAACAGCAACGACCTGCGCGGCAAGGTCCTCCGGATCAAGCCGAGCGCGGCCGGCGGCTACACCATCCCGGCCGGCAACATGTTCGCCCCGGGCACCGCGCGGACCCGCCCGGAGGTCTACGCGATGGGCTTCCGCAACCCGTTCCGGATGAGCGTGGACAAGGCCACCGGCGTCGTCTACCTCGGTGACTACGGCCCCGACGCGGGCACCGCGGACCCGAACCGGGGCCGGCGGGCAACGTCGAGTTCGCCCGGATCGACCGGCCCGGCTTCTACGGGTGGCCGTACTGCACCGCCCGCAACGACGCGTACAACGACTACACGTTCCCGTCCGGACCGTCCGGGGCGAAGTTCAACTGCGCCGGCGGGCCGGTCAACAACTCGCCCAACAACACCGGCATCACCCAACTGCCGCCGGCCGTCCCGGCCTGGCTGCCGTACGGCGGCTCCGGCTCGCCGCCGGAGTTCACCGGCGGTGGCCTGTCCCCGATGGGCGGCCCGGTCTACCGGTACGACCCGAACAACACCTCGCCCGTGGCGTTCCCGAGTACTACGACGGGACGTACTTCGCCGGTGAGTTCGGTCGCCGCTGGATCAAGAACGTCAAGCTCGACTCGGCCGGCCAACCGCTGAAGATCAACCCGTTCCCGTGGACCGGCACCCAGGTCATGGACATGGAGTTCGGCCCGGACGGCGCGCTCTACGTGCTCGACTACGGCACCGGTTGGTTCAACGGCGACGCCAACTCGGCGCTCTACCGCATCGAGTACGCCCGCGAGGGCAGAGCGCCCATCGCCAAGGCGTCCGCCACCCCGACCAGTGGCACTGCGCCGCTGACAGTGGCCTTCTCCTCGGCCGGCACCCTCGACCCGGATGGCGACCCGTTCACCTACGCCTGGGACTTCGACAACAACGGCACCACCGACTCGACTGCCGCGAACCCGAGCTTCACGTACACCACGAACGGGACCCGCAGCCCGACGCTGACCGTCCGGGACACCACTGGCAAGACGGCGACCGCGAGCGTGGTGGTCACGGTCGGCAACAGTGCCCCGGTGGTCACCGTGAACACCCGTTGAACGGGCAGACCTTCACCTTCGGGGACGCGGTGCCGTTCAGTGTCACAGTCACCGACGCCCAGGACGGCGCGGTCAACTGTGCCCGGGTGAAGGTGAACTACGTCCTCGGCCACGACTCGCACGGTCACCAGCTCGGCAGCGTGCAGGGCTGCACCGGGGTCATCCAGACCTCGGCGGACGGCGAGCACGACACGGCGGCGAACATCTTCGGCATCATCGACGCCGAGTACACCGACCTGGGCGGGGCGGCCAGCCGGCGCTGACCACGCACACCCAGGCCGTCCTGCAACCACGGGTGCGCCAGGCCGAGCACTTCGGTGACTCGTCCGGCATCCAGGTCGTCTCCGGGCGGCCGGGCACGGCGGCGCCGCCGTCGGCTACGTCGACAACAACGACTGGATCTCGTTCCGCCCCTACAACCTGACCGGCGTCCAGTCGTTCAGCGCCCGGGTCGGCGCTCCGGCCGGTGGCGGCGGCACGCTGGAACTGCGGGTCGACTCGCCGACCGGGCCGTTGGTCGGCTCGGCCACCGTCGTGTCGACCGGCGGGTACGCCAACTTCGCCACGGTCACCGGTGGGGTCACCGCCCCGACCGGCACCCGAACCCTGTTCCTGGTCTTCAAAGGCTCCGGCCCGTACTTCGACATCGACGAGTTCACCCTCTCCACCAGCCCTGGCGGTCCCGGACCCGACCCGGACCCGGACCCGGATCCCGAGCCGGGCACCAACCTGGCCCGGGGCAAGCCGGCGCGCGCGTCCAGCTTCGAGGGCGCGTACACGGCGGCCAACGCGTTCGACGGCGTGGCCGGTACCCGGTGGGGCAGCGCGTTCGGTGACCCGCAGTGGATCGACGTGGACCTCGGCGCCAGCTACTCGATCAACCAGGTCAAGCTGACCTGGGAGGCGGCGTACGGCAGTGGTTACCAGATCCAGACGTCGCCGGACGGGGTCACCTTCACCACGATCCGTACGGTGACCGGCGGCGACGGCGGGGTGGACGACCTGACCGGGCTCAGTGGCTCCGGCCGGTACGTCCGACTCCTCGGCACCGCCGGGCACCGCCTGGGGCTACTCGCTGTTCGAGTTCGAGGTGTACGGCGGCACCGGTAGCCCGACCGGTGGCAACCTGCTGCTGAACAAGCCGACGTCGACGTCCAGCAACGAGGGGCCGACGTGTCCGGCGCCCAGGCGGTGGACGGCAGTCTCACCACCCGCTGGTCGAGCACGTTCTCCGATCCGCAGTGGCTCCGCGTCGACCTCGGCAGCCCCACCGCGATCGGTCGGGTCAAGCTGAGCTGGGAGTCGGCCTACAGCAGCGCGTACCAGATCCAGACCTCGAACGACGGCACCACCTGGACCACAGTGAAGACGGTGACCGGTGCCGACGGCGGCGTGGACGAGCACACCGCACTCGGTGCCAACGGCCGCTACCTGCGGATCAACGGCACCGCCCGGGGCACCGGATACGGGCACTCCCTCTGGGAGGTGGAGGCCTACACCAGCTGAACCACCACCCGGGTCCGCCCCCACCCCGATGGGTTGGTGGGGGCGGACTCGCCCACTGTAGATTGATCATCGTGACAGCCCTCGGCGCTCTGTGGTCCTTTGTCATCGTCGTGGGCCTGCTCACCATGACTCCCGGGATGGACACCGCCCTCATCCTGCGCACCGCAGCCCTCGGGAAACCCGCCGTGCGTGGGGAGTCGTCCTCGGCATCCAAACCGGAACCCTGGCCTGGGGTGCGCTCACCTCCGCTGGTGTCACCGCGTTGCTGACGGCTTCGCACCTGGCGTACGAGGTGCTGCGATGGGCTGGCGCCTGCTATCTGGTCTGGATGGGGCTGAGCATGCTGTGGGCCACCCGCCACCGTCGAGCAGACACATCGAACCCACCGATCGACGAACCCGCGGCGGCCGGCAACGACTTCTACCCGGGTGGCGTCGCGGCGCACTGACAAACCTGTTGAACCCGAAGATGGGCGTGTTCTACGTCGCGCTCCTGCCACAGTTCATCCCCTCCGGGCTTCCCCGTTTGCCTTCGGGGTGCTCCTGGCCTGCGTGCACATCCTTCTGGGGACTGCCTGGTCGGCCGTGCTGGTCGTCCTGGCACGTCGGCTGCGCACGGTGTTGCGACGTCCCACGGCTCGCCGACTGTTGGACCGCGTCACCGGGACGGTGATCACCGGATTCGGGATCCGGCTCGCCACCAGCAGCCACTGACGGTCGCCAACTCCCTCCGGCTGCGGCGACGACTACGCTGCGAACGTGATCAAGGGACTACTGCTGGACTTCTACGGCACAGTGGTCGAAGACGACGACGCGATCATGCAGGCGATAGCCGACCAGGTAGCCGCCGGCGCCTCGACATCCGTCTCCGGATGCGACGTCCTGGATGCCTGGGCGCGGCAGTACGAGGCGGTCGCCGCCGGCCCGCAGTTCCGGACGCTCCGACACTGCGCGATGCGCAGCCTGGCCACGGTGATGGCCGAGGTGGGCTGGGCCGGTGACCCGGCCGAACTGTGCACGGCACAGTTCACGTACTGGCAGTCGCCGCCGTTGCGTCCCGGCACCCGGGAGTTCCTCTCCCGGGTCACGGTGCCCATCTGCGTGGTGTCCGATGTCGACCGCGCCGACCTGGACGCGGCAATGGCGCACCATGGCCTGGCCTTCACCGCCGTTGTGACCAGCGAGGACGTCCGCGCCTACAAACCGGACCGGGCCATGTTCGCCCGAGCGCTCGCCGCCCTGGGCCTGGATGCGGACGAGGTGCTGCACGTGGGCGACTTCGACAAACGCCGACGTGCGCGGGCGCACGCGGCCGGCATCCAGGCGGTGTGGATCAACCACCGCGGGCACACCCTGCCGGACGGTACGCCCGCCGAACACGAGATGACGGACCTGACCGGCCTCATCGAGATCATCCAACGGGTGCGGTACTAGTCGTCGGCGACGGCCACCGGTTCCGAGCCGATGCAGCGCACCTTCAACTCGTACTCCCGGGTCGGTCCCTGGAACGTGACCTCGACGTCGTCGTCCGGGCCCCGGTCCACGTCGCGGACCCGGTAGCCTGCGCGGGCGCCCAGGAGACGAGGCGTACGCCGCCGGCACCGCACTCGGCGACGGCCGTGCCGCCGTCGGTGGCGAACCCCGGCGGACCCCGGAGCTGGCGATCGGTGCGGTGCTCGGCGTGCCCGACCCGGCGGAGCCGGTGCCCGTCGTGCCGGTGGGCACCGGATCCGGAGAGGCGAGCGCCCGCTCGATCTCGGCCTCGCTGCGCACCCCACCGGGTGTGCCGGTGAGGCTCTCGCCCACCAACCGGATCGCGCCCAACCCGATCAGAGTGGCCACGGCGGCGGTGGCCACCCATCCGGCGGCGACGAGGATCGAACGACGGTTCATCCCCTGACTATTCCCGATCCACGATTGTCGCCGGCACATCCGTGCCCTAAGGCACGGTTAACGCCCGCTCGGGTGGCGGGTCTTGTCATCGAGGTCCGCAGACCCCGCCGGGTGGTGGACGCCCGCCACCGTGGCGAGGCGGATCTTGGTTTCGTCGTCGGTGCCCGGGGCCGCGGTGAGGATCACGATCTTCAGTTCGGCGTCGCCGTCGGTCAGGACATCGCAGTCGAGTCGGACGGTACCGACTGCCGGATGCTCGACGATCTTGCGGTCTTCCCGGTGAGCGGTGACCGTCCCGGCCGCCCACAGGTCGGCGAACTGCTCGTTGCCCTCGGCGAGGTCACGGATGAGCTTCGCCAGGCGTCGATCACGGGGAAACCGGCCGGTGGCCCGTCGGAGGTCGGAGACGACGGCGGCGCTCGTGGCAGCGGCGTCCAGTGAGATCACCGGCCAGCGTGACATCCCCGGCCCGTCGGAGTTCACCGGGAAGGTGTCGCGGGCGAAGTTGCGACGAACTGGCGGGGACGCGGACGGGTCGCCCAGCAGCGCCGCCCAACTCTGGTTCCACCAGATCGCCTGCCAGTCCGCGGCGAACACAGCGACGGCGGCGTCACCGAGGCGGCCCACCACCCGCTGCACGCCCGGCGGAATGTGATCGGAGATCCTGTCGTCCGTCGGCGCGGCCAGGTTGGCCAGCCGGAAGAGATGGTCGCGTTCGGCGGACGTCAGCTGTAGGGCACGAGCGAGCGCGGAGGTCACCTGCGCCGACGGGTGGTCGCCCGCCCCTGTTCCAGGCGCACGATGTAGTCGACCGATACCCCGGCAAGCTCGGCCAACTCCTCCCGTCGCAGCCCGGCGGCTCGGCGCCCATGACCGGCGGGCAGCCCGGTGGAGGCTGGCGACAGGCGGTCGCGCCAGGCACGGATCGTCGCCCCAGCCCCGCAGCCTGCGTCATCACGCCTCGATTGTTTCGCACCCCAGCACGATGAGGGTGGTATTGCTTGTCCTACCGTCGCGACGTCCCTGGCACCTACCTGCGCGGCGGCACACGATGGGCGCATGACGATCACCTTCATCACCGGAGCCAACAAGGGCTCGGTCGCGAGACCGCCCGCCGCCTCATCGAGCTGGGCCACACCGTTCTCCTCGGCGCTCGTGACCCCGAGCTGGGCGCTGCTACGGCAGACACCCTCGGAGCCCGTTTCGTGCAGATCGATGTCACTGACGACGACTCGGTCGCGGCCGCGGCCGCCGAGGTCGAGAAGCACGAGGGCCGCATCGACGTGCTGGTCAACAACGCGGGCATCCACGGCCCGTTCGGTGACCCGAGCAAACTGACCAGCGGCGATCTGCTGGCCGTCCTCGATGTCAACCTCGTCGGCGTGGTGCGAACGACAACCGCGTTCCTGCCGCTGCTGCGCCGTTCACCCGACCCAGTGATCATCAACGTGAGCAGTGCGATGGGTTCACTGGCAGCCACCCATGACCGTTCGCGAGCCGAATCGGGAGTCATCGCCCCGTCTACACGTCCTCCAAGGCGGCGCTCACCATGCTGACCACCCAGTACGCCAAGGCGCTGACGGACATCCGGATCAACGCCGCCGACCCCGGATACACCGCCACGGACCTCAACGGAAACAGCGGTCCGCAGACCGTCACCGAGGGCACCGACGCCATCGTCGCCCTCGCGACGGAAGGTCCGGGACACGGCTCGGGCCGCTTCGTCGACCGCCACGGCGAGATCGCATGGTCCTAGGCGGTGAGCCGCTAGCCTGCCAGATGTGCCGCGTCTACTGCTCATCGAGGACGACCTGACCATCCGTACCCCGCTGATCCGGGCTCTGCGGGAACGCGGCCACGCGGTGGCCGCGGCCTCGACCGCGATGGCCGGGCTCCGCGACGCACTGGAGGACCGGCCCGACCTCGTCGTGCTCGACCTGGGCCTGCCCGACCTGGACGGGCGCGAGCTGCTGCGGATGCTGCGCGCGGTCAGCTCGGTGCCGGTCATCGTGGCCACCGCGCGTGACGACGAGGCGGAGATCGTCCGGGTGCTCGACGCGGGCGCCGACGACTACCTGGTCAAGCCGTTCACCGCGGCGCAGCTCGACGCCCGTGCCCGGGCGGTGCTGCGGCGAGGACCCTCCGGTGCCGACGCGCAGGACCCGGTGCTCGTCGTCGGCGGGCTCCGCGTCGATCCCCGGGCCCGGCAGGTCACCCTGGACGGGGTGGCGGTCGAGTTGACGCCCCGCGAGTTCGACCTGCTGCACCACCTCGCCGGCCGACCCGGCCAGGTGGTCACGAAACGTGAGCTGCTCACCGAGGTCTGGCAGATCCCGTACGGCGGCGCCGACAAGACCGTCGACGTGCACCTGTCCTGGCTGCGTCGCAAGTTGGGGAGAACGCCCAGCAGCCTCGCTACCTGCACACCGTGCGTGGTGTCGGGTGCGTCTCGAAGCGCCGGCGGCGCAGCCGTGAGGGCACGCCTCGCGTTGCTGGTCGCCGCGGTCAGCGTGCTCACCCTCATCGCGTTCCTGGTGCCGTTGGCGCTGCTGGTCCGTACCGTCGCCGAGGACCGGGCCACCGTCCGGGCCACCGCCGACGCGCAGAGCCTGGTGCCGGTGGTCGGCACCGCCGACGCGGCGACCATCCGGCTCACCGTCGAGCAACTCGCCGTGGAGTCCGGACGACCGGTGAGCGTCTTCCTGCCGGACGGCACGGTGCTCGGCGCGCAGACCCCGTACCCCTGCGGTGGCCCTCGCCGCGCGCGGCAGAGCCTCACCGGGGAGTCGGCGGCCGGCCGGGAGGTGGTCATCGCCGTGCAGGGCCGCGCGGACGGCACCGGGTGATCCGGATCGTGGTACCGCGACACGAGCTGACCGCCGGGGTAACCCGGGCCTGGCTGGTGCTGGCGCTGCTCGGTGTGATCCTGGTGCTGATCGGGCTGCTGGTCGCCGACCGGCTGGCCCGCACCCTGGTCCGGCCGATCAGCGAGCTCTCGGCCGTCTCGCACCGGCTGGCCAACGCCGAGCTGGACGCCCGGGTGACGCCGGCCGGCCCGGCCGAGCTGCGCGAGGTGGCCGGCGCGCTCAACCACCTCGCCACCCGGATCCAGGTCCTCCTGGTGCAGGAGCGTGAGCAGGTCGCCGACCTGTCGCACCAGTTGCGGACGCCGCTGACGGCGTTGCGGCTGGAGGCGGAGTCGTTGCGTGACCCGGACGACGCCACCCGGATCACCGCCGCCGCCGACGGGCTCGAACGCGCGGTCACCGGGCTGATCCGGCAGGCCCGGTGGCGGCACTCACCGGCGGCGCAGCCGGCCACCGCGGACGCGGCGGCGATCGTCGCCGACCGGGTCGCGTTCTGGTCGGTGCTGGCCGAGGACACCGGCCGGGCCGTCACCCTCGACCTCGCGCCCGGCCCACTCCCGGTCGGGGTGACCGCCGACAACCTCACGGCTGCCGTGGACGCCCTGCTCGGCAACGTCTTCGCGCACACCCCGACGGCACGGCGTTCGCCGTCTGGCTCGCCCGCGACGCGGGGAGGTGGTCCTCACCGTCAGCGACGAGGGTCCGGGCATGCCGGCCGGGGCGATCCGGCGGGGCGCCAGCGCGGCCGGGTCCACCGGCCTCGGCTGGACATCGCCCGGCGCGCCGCACAGACCGCCGGCGGTCGTCTGGAGCTGCGGACCGGCCCTGGCGGCGGCGCGGGTGCTGCTCCGGCTCGGGCCACCGACGTCGGAGCGGGAGGCATAGGCGCTGCGGTGCCGGGTAGCTGCCAGTCATGGCACGGTATACGAAACCCGAGCTCAGAGAGCAGATCAAGGAAGAGATCAAGTCTTCCGACAAGGGCGGCCGGCCCGGGCAGTGGTCGGCGCGCAAGTCGCAACTGGTCACTCAGGAGTACAAGAAGCGCGGCGGCGGATTCCTGGGCGAAAAGGACGAGCGGCAGAAGTCGCTCCAGCGCTGGGGCAACGAGAAGTGGCAGACGAAAGAGGGCGACACCCGTGCCCGCAAGGGCGGCACGACGAGTCGTTACCTGCCCAGAAGGCCTGGGACGAGATGTCGGAGAGCCAGAAGCGCGCGACCGACACCAAGAAGCGCGAGGCGTCCCGGTCCGGCAAGCAGTACGTCGCCAACACCGGGCCGGCCAAACGGGCGCGTCGCGACGCCACCACGGCCGGCCGGATGTCGGAGATGTCGGTCGCCGAGGCCGCCAAGCTGGTTCGTGGCCTCGACACGCGACAGCTCCGGACCGCGTTGCGCAACGAGCACGCCGGCAAGGACCGCAAGACGCTCGTCCAGCGGCTGGAGGCGGAACTCAACCGGCGCGGCTGAAACGGCACCGGACGCTCTGCAGGTCGCGCGGAACGCGTTGCCGCCGGCTCGAGCAGCGACGACGGTCCATCACCAAGGACCGTCGTCGCCATGACGTTCGCCGCCGTCAGACCAGCCGGCGGCGGACCCACCAGAGGGAGAACAGGGACAGCACGACGGCCACCGCGAACAGTGCGCCGAACTCCCGCCACTGCACGTCCCAGAACTTCGAGCCGGGCACGTAGCTCACCTTCACGCTGAGATTCTGCTTCCCCAGCCATGCCTGGCACGCCTCGCGCCCACCCGACGCCCGCGGACCGCACTGGGTCATATCGGCCGGACCGTTGAACTCCGCTCCGGTCGAGGTGATCGTGGTGCTCGACACGACCAGTCACCCCTGCGCTCGGGCCGGACATGGACGCTCATCCGCCCGGTGTCGGGACTCATCGAGATCCCGAAATCACCGTCGAACGCCAGGGGCTGACCGTGGTGATCGGCTGAGCCAGCCAGGGGCGCACCACGAACGGCGCGGCGATCTGGAGGCTGAGGACCACCAGCAGGGTCACCGCCATCGCGGCGAGGGTGCGCCGCAGCAGCAGCCCGGTGGCGACACCCACCACGAAGGCCAGCGTCGCGTAGCCAACCGGGACGACCCCGGGCCGCGAACACCAGCGGGTTCATCCGGTCCGCCGAGGCCCGTCTATCGGCTGCGCCCACTCGGTCAGCACCAGGCTGAGCAGGCCGGCACCGAGCGCGGCGGCCCGCCGCCGACAGCCAGTTTGACCAGCAGCCAGCGGCCGCGGCTGACGGACTGGCTGAAGACCATCCGGTACGTACCGGACTCCAACTCCCGGCCACCAGCGGCGCCCCAGAAGATGCCTACCAGGGCGGGCAGCAGGTACAGGGCCCCGATGGCGGCGATGTGGAACTCACTCGCCCATCCCGGTTGCAGCGCCTGGAGGAAAGCCTCGCCGGCAGCCCGGCAGGCGTCGCCCTGGCAGCCGGTGTACCCGGTCTGCGCGGCCAGTTCTGTCACCTCCGCCCAGGTCAGCGCCAGACCGCCCACCAACACCAGCAGCAGGGCGCCGGTGGCCAGGGCCGGGGCCCGGAACTGCCGCCAGGTCATCCAGATCATCGCTGTCCCTCCAGAACCCGATCCGGTCCGTCGCCGGCGGCTCCGCTCATGTACGCCAGCACGATGTCCTCCAGGTCCAGCCGGTCGACCTGCCAGGACGGGTCGACGATCGGGGCGGTGCTGCGTACCACGAGGGTCGACTGCACGTCGGTGTGGCTCTGCTCAACCAAGGCTCGCCCGGCGCCCAGGTCGGCGGTGTCGCGCCGCTGCCCGACGAGGCGGTGGTGGGTGGCGAGCAGGTCGTCCACGTCGCCGGCCACCCGAACTCGAGAGGCGACCAGCACGATCAGGTAGTCGCAGACTCGTTCCAGATCGGCAACCAGGTGCGAGGACATCACGATGCTCATGCCCTGCTCGGCGGTCAGCTCCATCAGGCCCTGCAGGAAGTTGCGCCGGGCGAGCGGGTCGAGTGCCGCCACCGGCTCATCGAGCAGCAGCAGATTCGGCCGCTTCGCCGCGGCGACGGTCAGGGCCAACTGGGCGCGCTGCCCGCCGGAAAGTTTGCCCGCCTTCTGCGCCGGGTCCAAGCCGACCTGGGCGATGCGCCGCTCGGCAAGCGCACCGTCCCAGGACGGGTTGAGGTGCGCGCCCATCCGCAGGTGGTCCGCGACGGTCAGACCGGCGTAGACCGGGTGTCCTGCGCGACGAACCCGACCGGGGCGACCCGCTGACCGGCCGCGCGCCGAGCACCTCGATCCGCCCGAGGTCGGTTCGAGCAGCCCGCAGGCCAGTTGCAGCAGCGTGGACTTTCCGGCGCCGTTCGGTCCGACCAGGCCGACCACGTGGCCGGCCGGAATGTCAGGGCGCAGTCCCTCAGTGCGGAACGCCGTCCGTACCGCTTGGTCAGACCGTCCGCGATCAGGGCACTAGTCATGCTCGGGCCTCCGAAAGACCCGAAAGCTGCTGAGGAAGAGCGCCTCGATGCTCTCGTCGTCCAGGCCCGCCTCCCGAGCCTCGGCCAGCCAGCGCGCCAGGTCCCGCCGCAGCGGTTCGTGCTTGCTCAGCGAATCGCCGCCAAGCGTGCGGGTGACGAACGTGCCCAGCCCTGGCCGGGCGGTGACCAGTCCCTCGTACTCCAGCTCGCGGTACGCCTTGGACACCGTGTTCGGATTGATCGCCACCTGGGCCACCACCTCCTTGACGGTGGGCAGCTTGTCGCCTTCGTTCAGGACCCCGAGCCGGAGTGCATGCCGTACCTGCCGGATGAGCTGCATGTACGGCGCAACCCGGACCGCGAGTCCAGGTGAAACTCGATCACCGCGCCCTCTATTCTACTAGGTAGCTAGCAGATTAGTAGTATTGGCGGTTGCTCGCTACCCCGTCGGCGGAAGCCGTCGGACGACATCGCCGTGGCTGGCGGTATCACCGAGGCGCCCGGCGGTGGTGACTGCGCCGAGGGGCCCTGAGGGACCGGCCCGACTCACCGCTGCTCGGTCCGACCCTCGACCACCTCGACGACCTGGGCCGGTAGCCGACAAGGTCACCTCTTAACCCGGCCTTAGCGTTGCCACAGCGCGGTGCTATCCCGTTCTCACCGATCCTCGGAGTCGACAACCGAGGAAAGGTGGACACCACGATGAAGCGCACCAATCTGCTTCTGGCGACGGTCGGCGGGTCGGCGGTGCTGGCGGTGGCCGGGGTCGCGCTCGGCGTCAACGCCGCCAGCGGCTCGCGGACCGGCGGCACGGCACTCGCCGCGGCAACCGTCGCGCCGACCGCCACCGACGCGCCGGAAGCAACCGGTTCGCCGTCGGCCGGCACCCATCGGGTACGCCGTCGAGCGGCACCCGTCGGGTACGCCGTCGGCGGGTAGCGCGCCGGCGGGCAGCGCGGTCGACGAAGCGTGCTGGCGAGATCGCGCTCGCCAAGGCCGGTGGCGGCCAGATCGTCGAGGTCGAAGCCGAGCAGGAGCAGGGCCGGCCGGTGTGGAGCGTCGAGATCGTCGCGGGCGACACCGAGCACGAGGTGGACGTGGACCGGGACAACGGTTCGGTGGTCAAGGCCGAGCAGGAGCCGGTTGACGGTGACGACGCCAACGACGACGACGCCGACGACGACGACGATGACGACGACCAGGACGACGACGACCAGGACGACAAGGACGACGACTGAGCGTCCGATGCCGCCGCCCGCCGGGGATTCACCCGGCGGGCGGCGGCATCGCTCCGGCAGGCACTCGTGCCCGGGTACGGACGTCGCTCAGATGGGGACGCGTTGCTCCTGGACCGGCGGTTGGTCCTGGGCGAACTGGGTGCGGTACAACTCCTGGTACCGGCCGCCGGCGGCGAGCAGTTCAGCGTGTCGCCCGCGTTCGACGATGTGTCCGTCCTCGACGACGAGAATCTGGTCGGCGGCACGGATGGTGGAGAGCCGGTGCGCGATGACCACGCTCGTCCGGCCCGCCAGGGCTTCGGCGAGGGCGTCCTGAACCGCCGCCTCCGAGGTGGAGTCGAGATGCGCGGTGGCTTCGTCGAGGATGACCACGCGCGGACGAGCCAGCAACAGTCGCGCGATGGTGAGCCGTTGCCGCTCCCCGCCCGACAGGCGGTATCCGCGTTCCCCGACGACGGTGTCGAGCCCATCCGCGAGTGAGCGGATCAGGTTCTCGAGCCGGGCCCGGCGGAGCACGTCCCACATCTCGTCCTCGGTCGCGTCCGGCCGAGCGAACGCCAGGTTGGCCCGGATGCTCTCGTGGAAGAGGTGCCCGTCCTGGGTCACCACGCCCAGCGCTGTCCGGATCGACTCGGCCGACAGGTCGCGTACGTCGACGTCGCCGAGTTTCACCGCGCCGTCCTCGACGTCGTACAGGCGAGGCACGAGCTGCGCGATCGTCGACTTGCCCGCCCCGGAGGACCCGACCAGCGCGACCATCTGCCCCGCTTCGGCGCGGAACGACACGCCGTGCAGCACCTCCTCGCCGCCGCGCGTATCGAGCTTCGCCACATCCTCCAGGGACGCGAGCGACACCTTGTCCGCCGCGGGTAGCCGAACCGCACCCCGTCGAACTCCACAGCGACCGGCCCATCCGGAAGGGGACGGGCGTCGGACCGGTCGAGGATCAGCGGCGTGAGGTCGAGGACCTCGAACACCCGCTCGAAGCTCACCAGCGCGCTCATCACCTCGACCCGCGCACTGGCCAGCGACGTCAACGGCGCGTAGAGCCGCGACAGCAGCAGCGCGAGGGCGACCACCGTTCCGGCGTCGAGACTGCCCCGGAGGGCGTAGAGACCGCCCAGCCCGTAGACCAGAGCCAGCGCCAGTGAGCCGACAACGGTGAGCGCGGTGATGAAGACCCACTGCAGCATCGCGGCGCGGATGCCGATGTCCCGTACCCGTCGGGCCCGCGCCGCGAACTCGGCGGACTCCTCGGCCGGTCGCCCGTACAGCTTGACCAGCGTGGCGCCGGGCGCGGAGAAACGCTCGGTCATCCGCGTACTCATGGCGGCGTTGTGCTCGGCCGCCTCCCGCTGCAACTGGGCGAGCCGCGAACCCATCCGCCGGGCCGGGAGCACGAAGATGGGCAGCAGGACGAGCGCCAGCAGCGTGATCTGCCAGGAGAAGGTCAGCATCACCGCCAACGTCAGGATCAGCGTGACGGCGTTGCCCACCACGCTCGACAGGGTGTCGCTGAAGGCGCGCTGCGCGCCGATCACGTCGTTGTTCAGGCGGCTGACCAGCGCACCGGTGCGGGTCCGGGTGAAGAACGCCACCGGCATGCGCTGAACGTGGTCGAAGACGGCTGTCCGCAGTTGGACGATCAACCCCTCACCGATGCTGGCGGAGAGAAATCGCGTCACCAGACCCAGGCCGGCCTCGGCGAGGGCGATCAGGGCGATCAGTACGGCCAACCGGACGACGACGCTGCCATCGGCGCCGTCGACGATCGCGTCGACCACCCGTCCGGCGAGAACGGGTGCCGCCACCGTGAGGACGGCCGTCACCACACTCAGCAGCAGGAACCTGATGATCATTGTCCGGTGCGGCCGTGCGAACCGCGCGATGCGTTTCAGGGTGGCTCGTGACAGTGGTCGCTCGTCCTGCGCGTTCATCGCGTGGTGCAGGGACATCCACGCGGTAATTTCCATGCTCATGCATTACCTCCGATGTCGGAGGTTAGGACCTCACGTGAGCTTGAGGTCAAGTCACCGCGCCGGATGCTCCAGTTCGGCGCGGATCTGACCGAACACCGCATGGGGTCGTCCGCCTGCGCGAAACCGATGAAGGTCACCATGCCGAGGGTGTGCTGGTCACCCCACACGCAAATGTCGACGCGAAGGCCCGTCTTGGCCTGGCCGATGCCGCAGCCGGCCATTCCGCCCAGAGGCCCCGGTCGGACCGCCCCACGTTGGTGACCTTCGGCAGCCCGGCGAAGATCCGGTCCACCGTCGCGGTCGGGTCGGCCATCGTGCCGGAGACCGCGCTGATAAGGATGACCCGCTGGTCATCGCCGGGAATGTGCAGCCCGTCCTTCCCGGAGTAGACCTCGGTGGCCCGAACGTAGGCGGTGCCCACCGCGCTGGTGGGCCCGCTGCTGAGCAGTTTTCTGAAGGTGCCCATGTTCTGCTCGGCCTGCCCACGCAGCACCCGGTCCACGGACTCGGGCCAGGTGCCCAGAAGCTTGGCCGGCGCGTCGAGACGCATCACCGTCGCGGGCGGCGACGACTGCGCGACGGCTGCCGGCGTGGGGTGTCGGCCTGCTTCGTACACCCGGTCGCGAAGAGCAGGATCGCCGCAGCCAGTGCGCCGACGATCGCCGAGCCAGCCGGCCCTGTGCGCATGGTGAGCCCCGTCCTCATCTCGTGTTGCGCGCGCACGATATCCCACGCCCACCGGCAGACCGGCTCCCCGGTCGGTGGCTCGTCTGCTCGGCCAGGGTGATCGCTCTCGGCCGCTTTTACGTTCGTCGGTGGTAGTGGTTGCGGCGGGGAGTTGGTCGGGGTCGAGCCAGGCGGGTGGGATGAACTGCGGGCGGCCGTCGGCTGCCAGTTGGACGGTCCAGTCGCTGTGGTGGAGGTGGCGGTGGTGGTGGGCGCAGAGCAGGACGGCGTTGTCGAGGCTGGTGGTGCCGCCGTCGGCCCAGTGTCGGATGTGGTGGGCGTCGCACCAGCGGGCGGGCGATCACAGCCCGGAAACGCGCAACCACTGTCGCGCAGCACCAGGGCGCGTCGGAGCGGCCCGGTGATGAGTCGGCGTTGTCGGCCGACGTCGAGTGGTTGGCCGGTGCCGTTGAGGACGGTGGGCAGGATGGCCGCGTCGCAGGCGAGCCGCCGCACCGTTTCCGGCGTGAGGTGGAGGCCGGTGTCGAGGGTGCCGGTGTCGAGTTGTCGGGTCAGGTCGTCGTAGTGGGTGGTGATGACGATCTGCGCCGGGTCGCCGCCGTGCTCTGGTAGCTCTCCGGTGCGCAGGCTGAGCCGGCAGAGGTCGGCGAGGGCGTCGTGGCGGCGTTGCCCGGCGGAGCGCTGGTCGTCCGGGCCGCTGAGTGCGGTCAGCGGGTCGATGGCGGCGCGTAGCAGGCCAGCTGTCTCGGCGTCGAGGGTGCCGGTGAGTCGGAGTCGACCGTCGGTCTGCTCGGACAGTGTGAGGTGGCGGTCGCGGGTGGCGCGGGCGGCGTCGGCGTCAAGGCGGCGCGAGCGGCGGCGTCGGCGATGTCGGGCGCGACGTGGTCGAGGATGCGGGTGCCGAGTTTGCGCAGGAGAGCGCTGTCGAACTGCCTGGCCCAGTCGACGAGCACACCGACGGCCTTGTCGGCGGCCTGCGTGCCGGCGGCGGTCTGCACGGTGGTGACGGTGTCGGCGATGACCCGGGCCTGATCCACTGTGATGTCGCCGTCAGCGAGTGCCTGCCGGACGCCGGGGTTGCCGTTGTCCAGTGCGGCGGCGAGCTCGACCAGCCGGCGGGCGGCGGGATGGTGAGGTGAAGTCGTTCGCGGAGCCAGACCGCGGTGGAGAGGCGCCCTGCGCGGTGGCGGTGCCCCGACCGTCCAACTCGCGGACCACTGTGAGCTTCACGGCGGCGAGGCGTTGCTCCAGGCGGTGTGCGGCATCGAGTGCCGCGATCAGCTCATGCTCGGGCAGCGCCCAGGTGGCGGCGTCAAGGCAGGCAGCGACCATGTCATCTGCCTGCGCCAACTCCCCGACCATGAACCGAGACTAGAACAGGTGTACGACAACATTGGTCCCGTCGCAGCAGTGGATCAGGTGCAGCTGTCGGGGTTGGTGTACAGCGGTTTGCCGACCCCGTCGAGGTAGGGCAGGTGGCGGGCGGCCGCCGCGTCCCACTCGTTGTTCAGGAACACGTCGATGTCCCGCCCGAGCGCCTCGCACAGCTTCCGGTTGCGCTTCGGCAGGCCGATCGCGTACTGCACGCCATCGTGCTGCTCGAAGGCGACGATGTCGTCCGGAGCCAGACCTCGACGGACCGCCAAGCTGACGAGGACGGAGTGGTGCATGAAGACGGCGTCGACCCGGTCTTGGGGATCGAAGAATCGGAGCAAGCAGTCCTGGAGGCTCTGAGCGTGCTCGAAGGTCACGCCCAGGTCGCCCGGCCGGGGGTAGGTTATCCCGAGTGCGCACCCGGTCAGGTCGGCGGCGATCGGCGGCTTCTTGACCTTGCGTGCGGACACATAGATTCCGACCTCGTCCGAAGTAGGGACCAGCGAACGCGACGGTCGACCTTCGAGAAATCTCTATCGAATAGTTTCCCACCACGAGATCGACCCGGCCCGAGTTCAGGGCATCCGTCTGCTCTTCGGGATTCAGTTCCACGTACTCCGGCGTGAATCCGTGCCGGGCCTGTAGGTATTCGATGAGCGCTATCTCGAAGCCCTCGTAGCGATCGCCGTTCTTCTCGCTCCAGCCGGGGATCTTGCCGGTGATGCCGATCCGTACCCGGCCGGAGAGCTGCCGTGCGACATCGTCCCTGTCGGATGGAAGCCGCAGGACGATCGCGGCCAGTATCGCGCAGAGCGTCACTCCGGCCAGGGCGACGACCGGCCAGTACCGCATCCGGTGGCCGCCTGCCGCACGTCGCGGCCCGTCGGTTGGGTGCCGCCCGCACAGCGAGGATCCCGGCCACCGTCGCGGTCACCGCTACCGGCAGAGCGAGGATGGTGGCGATGTCGGCGCCTCGTTCGGGAACTCGGGCGAGCAGGAAGGTTGCCACCGCGGTCAGCACGCCGACGGGAGTGATCCAGTACAGGTCACGGCGGAAGCGCCGGGTTTGTTGCGTGACTGCTTTCCGGCCCTCCATTGCAGCAGGCTAATGCAGGATCGGCTCGTGGACGGCTGTGGATCGGCCAGCGACAGGTGACGGAAACTCAACAGTTTCACCGCTTGTGCGAGCGGGCGGGCGAGCGGAACACATCGGCGGGTCGCCGGTGAATGCCCGGCGACCCCGCTGTCGATAATGTGCGGACCACGTACCGCCCGCCGACTACCCGATCCGGAACTGTTGGCCGTAGACGGCGAACGCCAGTGGGGTGTTCAGGTTGAAGTTCCCGTTGTTGAGGAACACCCGCTGGGCGGTGTCGACGCGGGAGGTGTCCGAGTGGGCCGCCTCCTTCTTCATCTCGATGACCCGCTCGTCGAGGAAGGCGTTGAGCCAGGTCCGCTCGTCGCCACCCTGCGCTGGTGGCTTGGCCCGGTTCAGGGCGCGGCTGCGGATCTGGCGCATGCCCTCGTACCCGTGCATGACCGCCGCGTCGTAGTAGGCGAACTGACCGAGCGCCCGGACCTGGTCGTTCTTGCCGTCGCGTACCGATGGGTTGAAGTAGACCCGGTCGCGTTCGGCCTCCTGGGCGGCCCGGAACACCGAGTCGTTGGCGGCGGTCCGCCAGTCGCGGGGAAGTTGGGGTCGAGGCCGGCGTGCGACGGGGTGCCGTCGACGTTACGCAGCGCCGGCAGGTAGCCGGCCAGGACGTTGCCCGGCTTGGCGCTGGTGTACGCCTCGACCAGTTCGAGCATGTCGCCGGTGCCGGAGCAGAAGCCGATGATGCCGGCGGTGTAGCCGCGACCGTCACCGATGTCCTCGATGTAGGAGAACTGCGCGCGCCAGTCGAGCGAGGAGTTCTCCGCCGCCGAGACCAGCTGCATGGCGACGTCCTTCTTCGTCGGGTCGTCGAGGTTGGTCCCGGCCGGGTGGTGGGCGTGGGGTGGGGTGCTGCCTCCGGGCAGGGTCCACCGTTGGTTGGTGGTGCCCCGCAGGTCCAGATCTGCAACCGGGCGCCGTTCGCGGTGCTGCGGTCGGTGACGTCCAGGCACTTGCCGGAGGCGGTGTTGACGAGCGCGCCGTTGCTGGCGGTCCACTTCTGCGCGCCGGTGTTGTTGCAGTCGTACAGCTGCACCTTGGCGCCGTTGGCGGTCGACGCGGCGGTGACGTCGAGGCACTTGCCGAGGACCGGATGGAGGTGTCGGTGTTGCCGACGGTCCACGTCTGGGCCGCGCTGCCGTTGCAGTCGTAGAGCTGGACGGCGGTCCCGTTGGCCGGGTTGGCGCCGGCGACGTCGATGCACTTGCCGCCGAGGCCGGTGATCGGGCCGGCGGTCGCGGCGCTGGCCGACGGTAGGCCGTAGCCGACGCCGGCGACGCCGATCAGCAGGGTGCCCACGACGTAGGCGGCTGTTCTCTTGCGAACCATGGTGTTCCTCGGGGAAGGGCGGCGTGCCGCCGGCCGGTTGGTGGCCCGGCGCGGCGGTTCGGCCCCGGCGGGTCACCGCGAGCATCAGGAAACTGTATTAACAGATACCAGTACGTCGATTGCCCGTCAATCGACGACAGCAGCGGGTGACGGCGTGACGACGAACCGGATCGCGGACGGCACCCGGGCGGGTGCCGTCCGCACGGTCACTGCTCCCGGTAGGTGGCCAGGTCGAAGTCGGCGTGCACACCGTCGCCGCCGAGGTCCTGCACCCACAGGCCGAGGAACGCCCCGGTGAAGCCCACGCCGCCGGCTCACCGTCGATGATCAGCGCGGCGTGCTCGTCGGACAGGATTGTCGCGTCCAGCTCGACCGGCACCCGCTGCCAACCGGCGCCGAGGTCGTAGTCGAAGCGCACCACCGGCCCGTCGAACACGGCCCGCAGGCCGACCCGGGTGACGCCGCTGACGTCGATGGTCAGATCGGGGTACGGGGTGCGCCGCCCGTTGTCGGAACTGAGCAGCTCCAGCACCGTCCGCCCGTCGTCGGCGCGGGTCAGGTAGAGGTGGTGCCAGTTCAGCGTGTTGTAGTACGCGGTGATGCCGGCGAGCTGCCGGTGGTCGACCGGGTCGAACTCCACCACGGTCTCCAGTGAGCAGTGCATCGCGCCGACGCGTCGCGCGACCAGGCTGGGGCCCGCCGACCGACCGGCGACTGCCCGCCGTGCACCCGCAGGTACGACGGGCGGGTGCGCAGGTCGACCCAGTCGGCGCTCGCCGGTCGGCGCAGCGTCGCCCAGTACGGGCCCAGCTCGGGGCGTCGAAGTGGTCGGTCTCGGGCTGCGCCGGCCACGGGTGCGCGGGCAGGTCGGGCGCGACGACCTCGTCCGCGGGCACCCCGGCGATCCGGGGCCAGCCACCCGACGGCCACTCGACCCGCTGGATCGCGGTCTCCCGGCCCAGCACGCAACTGCCCAGTGGGGAGTAGGGGCGGCCGACCAGGTGAGCCAGGTACCACTCGCCGTCCTGGGTACGCACCAGGCTGCCGTGCCCCGCCTTCTGCAACCGCAGGTCCGGTCGGTCGACCGAGGTGAGCAGCGGCCCGTCCGGGTCCACCTCGTACGGCCCGAACAGCTCGCGGGACCGCGCCATGGTGACCTGGTGTTCCCAGCTGGTGCCGCCCTCGGCGGTGATCAGCCAGTACCAGCCGTCGTGGCGGTACAGGTGCGGGCCCTCGGTGACCCCGACCGACGTGCCGGTGAACAGGATGCGGGGCTGCCGACGAGGCGGCGCGTGGCCCGGTCGTACTGCTGGATCTCGATGCCACCGAAGCGGTCCCGGCCCGGTCGCCAGTCCGCGCTCATGCTCAGCAGCCAGGTGGTGTCGTCCTCGTCGTGGAACAGCGCGGCGTCGAAACCGCGCCCGTGCAGTTTCACCGGATCCGACCAGGGGCGGCGATGTCGTCGGCGGTGACCAGGAAGTTCTGCGGGTCCCAGTAGCCGCTGGCGAAGCTGGCCACGTCGCTGTAGACGAGGTGGAACTGGCCGTCGTGGTACGTCAGGTCGGGCGCCCACACCCCGTTGGAGTCACCACAACCGCGCAGATCGAGCAGGCGCCGGTCGGTGATGACCCCGCCCAGGGTGCGCCAGTTCACGAGATCACGCGAATGGTGCACGAGCACGCCCGGGTACCACTCGAAGGTCGAGGTGGCCAGGTAGTAGTCATCGCCGACACGGAGGATCGACGGGTCAGGGTGGAAGCCGGCGAGAACGGGATTGCGGATCGACCGGGTAGCGGTCGCCACGTTAGCGATGTCGGTCGACACGAGGGCTCCTCTGGACGGGCTGTCTGGAACTTCCGGAAACTTGCGGTCCCGGATCGCTGGAAGTCCTGCCTACGCTAGCCGGTCTTTTCGCAATAGGACAGAGGTCTTGACCGTTGCGGAAACAGCTCGTAGCGTGCCGGCCATCGACCGGTAATACCGGCGAAGCATTGAAAGTTCCGGAGATCCATAGGTCCCACCCCGCCGGCTCGACCGGCGTCCGAGCACCCGTGAGTCCCCGAAGGGATGGATCATGACTACGCACCTTTCCCGCCGAACGCTGCTCGGCCTTGCCGGTGCCGGCGCCGGTGCCTACCTGCTGAGCGCCTGCAGCGGTGACAGCGAGTCCAGCGACCCGAACGCGCCGCAGACCATCAACTGGTGGCACATCCAGAACACCGACCCGATGCTCCCGGTCTGGGCGGCGATGGCCAACGAGTACAAGGGCGCGCACTCGAACGTCACCATCGACATCCAGCCCCTGGAGAACGAGGCGTTCAAGGCCAAGCTCACCACCGCCACGCAGGCCGGTGACCCGCCGGACCTCTTCCAGTCCTGGGGCGGCGGCGTACTCAAGCAGCAGGTGGACGCGGGCCTGGTCAGGACATCACCGACGACGTGAAGCCGTGGATCGGCGGCCTGCTGCCCGCCTCCATGGAGCCGTACACGATCGACGGCAAGATCTACGGCGTCCCGTTCGACATCGGGATGGTCGGTTTCTGGTACAACAAGGACCTCTTCACCCGCGCCGGCATCACCGAGACGCCCACCACGTGGACGGGCGTGCTCGACGCCGTCCGCAAGCTCAAGGCCGCCGGCATCACCCCGATCGCCCTGGCCGGCAAGGACAAGTGGCCGGCCCACTTCTACTGGTCCTACCTGGCGATGCGCATCGGCGGGGTGGCGCGCTGCAGAAGGCCGTCGACGACAAGAACTTCGACTCGCCGGATCTCGTCGCCGCCGGCGAACGGCTCAAGGAACTCGTCGACCTGCAGCCGTTCCAGAAGGGTTCCTCGGCGCGGCGTACGGCACGCCGGACGGACAGGCCGCCACCATGGGCAACGGCGGAGCGGGCATGGAGCTGATGGGGCAGTGGGCGCCGGCGGTGCAGGCCTCCAGCTCCACCAGCAAGAAGGGCCTCGGCGACAAGCTCGGCTTCTTCCCGTTCCCCGCCGTCGAGGGCGGAAAGGGCACCATGACCGAGGTGTTCGGCGGCGGCAACGGCTTCGCGATCGGCAAGGACGCCCCGGCGGCCACCGTCGACTTCCTGAAGTTCCTGCTCAGCGCGGACAACCAGCGCAAGTCCGCGGCGACCGGCGCGGTACTCCCGACCGTGAAGGACGCCGCCTCGGGCATTCCCGACGCCAACGGCAAGCTCGTCGCGCAGACCCTGGCCAGCTACACCGGCTTCCAGCTCTACCTCGACCAGGCGTACGCGCCCGCGCTCGGGTCGCAGATCAACGACAGCGTCGCCGAACTCATTGCCGGCAACAAGCCGCCTGCGCAGATCGTCAGGACATCACCCAGGTGGCGAAGACCGTCTGATCATGACCATCCACCCATCCGTAGCCGGCAAAACCCCTGTGGAGTAGGCATGACCAGGCCATCGACCGTGTCGGACCTGAGGCGCGGCGACACGGCGACGGATCCGCCGGCACCGGGGCCGGGCACCGCGCGACAGCGCGGCCGCCAGCCCGGCCGGGCCGCGGCGGCGTCCTCGCCATCTTCCTCACACCAGCCCTGGTGCTGTTTCTGCTGCTGGTCATCGCGCCCATCCTGGTGGCCGGTTACGCCAGCTTCTACAAGTGGAACGGCTTCGGGCTGCCGGAGAACTTCATCGGGCTGGACAACTACACACGGGCATTCCAGGACCCGACCTTCCGCGGCGACCTGTGGCGCGGAATCGTGCTGGTGCTGCTGTCCCTGCTCGTCCAGCTGCCCGCGGCACTGGCCCTGGCCATGCTGCTCAACCAGCCGCTGCGGGGCCGCGCCGCGTACCGACTGATCTTCTTCGCCCCGTACGTGCTCTCCGAGGTCACCACGGCCGTCCTGTTCGACCTGGTGTTCTCGCCCAACCGGGGCCTGGGCAACTCGATCGCGACGTGGCTGGGCGCCGACGCCGGCGCGGTGTTCGCCGACCCGGACACCGTGCTGTACGCCGTCTTCATGGTGGTGTCCTGGAAGTACTTCGGCCTCTACATGATGCTCTTCCTGGCCGCCCGTCAGGGCATCCCCAGGAGTTGTCCGAGGCCGCGGTCACCGACGGCGCCACCGCCTGGCAGGCGTTCCGGCACGTCACCCTGCCCTGCTCGGGCCGACGATCCGGATCAGCGTGTTCCTGTCGGTCATCGGCACCATCCAACTGTTCGACATGGTCTGGGTGCTCACCCGCGGCGGCCCGATCCACTCCTCGGAGACCATGGCCGTGACAATGTACGAGTACGGCTTCCGCCGGTTCGAGGTCGGCTACGCCAGCGCGATCAGCATCATCATGTTCCTGCTCAGCCTCGTCTTCGCCCTCTTCTACCAGCGCATCGTCCTGCGGCGTGACACCGCGGGCGCGATCACCAACCAGGAGGCCAGCGATGACCGGCACGGCGAACGGCGCCCAGCGGACCCGCAGCCTCGTGCTGCACCTCGTCTGCGTCGTCGTGGGGCGCTCATCGTCGTACCGGTCTGGTTCGGGGTGATCGGCGGCTTCAGGACAACGGTCAGCTCTCCGTCAACCCGCTGGGCCTGCCCAGCCCTGGGTGCCGTCGAACTACACCGATATCCTGACGTCCGGGGTGTTCTGGCGGCAGCTCGGCAACAGCCTCCTCATCGCGGTGACCAGCACGTTCATCGTGGTCGGCGCGGCGGCGATGGCCGCGTTCGTCTTCGCGCGGTATGCCTTCCGGGGTCGCGAGTTCCTGGTGACCCTGTTCGCGATCGGCCTGATGTTCCCGTTCGCGGTGGCCATCCTGCCGCTGTTCGTCCTGCTGCGCGGCATGGGCCTGCTGGACAACCCGCTCGGCGTCATCCTGCCCCAGGCCGCCTTCGGGCTGCCGATCACCATCATCATCCTGCGCCAGTTCTTCCGGACCATCCCGGCCGAGGTCGAGGAGGCCGCGGTTCTCGACGGCTGCGGCTCCTTCGGGTTCTTCTGGAAGGTTCTGCTGCCGATGGCCCGTCCGGCCCTGGCCACCGTGTCGGTGCTGGCCGTCGTGACCAGCTGGAACAACTTCATGCTCCCGCTCGTCGTCTTCACCGACCAGAGCTGGTGGACCCTGCCCGTCGGGGTCCAGGCGTTCAGGGCCAGTACGCCCAGGACACCGCACGGGTGCTCGCGTACGTCGTGCTGTCCATGCTGCCGGCCCTGGGCTTCTACGCCGTGGCGGAACGTCAACTCATCGGCGGTCTGACCGGCAGCGTCAGGGGTGACACCGCACCACCGCGACCTGACCTGACGCTTGCGGCACGACGAAGGAGGAACCGTGGGTACGGAAAACGGCCGAAACGTCACCATCGCCATGATCGCGCGGTTGGCCGGTGTCTCCGTGCCCACGGTCTCCCGGTCATCAACGGCCGCTCCGACGTCGCTCCGGACACCCGGGAACGCGTCGAGGCGTTGCTCAACCGGCACGGCTACCGTCGTCGGTCCCCGGCCCGGCGGACCGACGCGGCCCTCATCGACCTGGTCTTCAACGATCTGGACAGCCCGTGGGCCGTGGAGATCATCCGTGGGGTGGAGGACGTCGGCCAGACCAGTGGCGTCGGCACCGTCGTGTCGGCCATCCACTGGCGGATCTCCTCGGCCAAGCAGTGGCTCGACAACATGCGGACGCGTTCCACCGAGGGCGTCATCTTCGTGACCTCGATGGTGAACCCACCGTTGCAGGCCGAGCTGCGCCGGCTCCACCTGCCGGTCGTCATCATCGATCCCGCCGGGTGGACCCGCAGGAGTCACCGACCATCGGTGCCACCAACTGGGCGGGCAGTCTGAGTGCCAACCAGTATCTGATCAGCCTCGGCCACCGCCGGATCGGCTTCATCGCCGGGCCACCGCACCTGATGTGCAGCCGGGCCCGGATCGACGGTTACCGGGCCGCCCTCGGCGCCGCCGACATCGCCGTCGACGACGCCCTCATTCGGCCGGGCAACTTCTACCACGAGGCCGGCTTCACGGCGGGTACGCAGCTGCTGGCCCTGCCCGACCCACCCACCGCCATCTTCGCCTCCAGCGACCAGATGGCGCTGGGCGTCTACGAGGCGGTCCGCAAACGCGGCCTTCGGGTGCCCGACGACGTCAGCGTGGTCGGCTTCGACGACCTGCCGGAGGTCCGGTGGTGCTCGCCACCGTTGACCACCGTCCGGCAGCCGCTGGCCGAGATGGGCATGCTCGCCGCGCGGACCGTGCTGCGTCTCGCCAGCGGCGAGAGGACCGAGAGCCCTCGCGTCGAACTCGCCACCGAGCTGATCGTGCGCGACAGCGCCGCACCACCACGCCGACCGTGAGCGGTGGGCCAGCCCGGCCCGATCAGCCGAAGCCCACCGCTAGACACTCATGAACGTCTATGGACAGACGTATGCTGTTAGCGTTAACGTGGTTCACGCCAGGTCGCTGAGTTGCGTCCCGCTGTTCAGAGTCCGGGCCCGAGCAGCGGGACGTGGCCCGACCTGAGCCCGGCCACCAGGACTACGCCGTCAGGTCTCCGGATGGCGGCGGACGAAGTCCTGGTACGTCTCGTTGGCCAGCTCGATCTCCCGCAGCTCGGCCTGGCGCAGCTCGGCCGCGGACCGCGCGCGGGCCAGGTGCAGCTGGTGCCGTCGGTCGCGGGCTCCTGCCCAGCCGCGCGCCAGACCCCAGGCAATCCAGCCGCTGGACGCGACGAGCCCGGTCAGTACGAAGGCGAGGAGGAAGTCCATCTCCACACTCCTTTCCGGTCAGCTGACGTCCCGGCGGACGCCGAGCCAGGTGCCCAGCCCGAACATCAGCACCACGTAGCCGAGCAGGACGGTGACCGGCAGCCCGGCGCCCGCCGACTCGATCACCCCGGGGTGCCACCCTCGAACTGGGAGCGGGCGCCCAGCGCGCCGGCGAGGGCGCCGGAGCTGGGGCGAGGAGCACCTTCTGGACGACCTCCAGTGGGCTCAGGACGAGGGCGAGACCGCTGATCGCGTTCTCCAGCACGAGCGTCCAGACGAGCCCGACGGCGATGGCGGTGGCGGTGCTGCGGAACGCGATGGCCAGGAAGTAGCCGAGGCTGGCGTGAGCGGTGCTGATCAGCCAGGCCGCCGCGACGCCCCGACCAGGTCACTGGCGGGTGGCCAGTCCAGGCCGCGTCCTCGACGAGCGCGAGCAGCGTCGTGACCGCGGCCATCGCGGCGAAGGTGAGGGCGACGAGCACCAGGGTCAGGGCGCAGAGCGCGACGGCGTGCCCGGCGAGCACCTGCGCCGCCGGGGCGCTGCGTGAAGATCAGGTTGAGGGTGCCCCAGCGGTACTCGTTGCCGACGACGACCGCACCGAGGATCACCACGATCGCCCCGCCGAACAGCGGAAACAGCCCGATCCCGGTGGGCACGAGCTGGCCGGGGAGGACGGCGTCCAGGAGCGACGCCGCGTCGTCGGCCTGCTTCGGGTCACCCGCCAGAGCCAGGTGCACGAGGTACGGGACGCCGACGCCGAACACGAGTGCCAACGCGACCCAGGTGAGGGTGACGGTCCACACCGCCGGCCGTTTCCGGTCCGCGAACCAGGCCGCGCGTATCGAGGCGATCATCGATTGCTCCCTGTCGTGCTGGTCAGCTCCAGGAACGCCTCCTCCAGCGAGTGGCGTACCGCGCGCAGTTCACGTACGTCGATGCCGGCCTCGACCAGTGTGCGGTTGAGCTCGGCGGCGAGTGCCGGAGCCGCGCTGACCCGCAGCGTGCCGTCGACGGACTCGACGGCTCGGACGCCCGGTGGTCCCGCAGGCACGCGGCGGCCTTGTCGGCCGGGTCGGCGGCAATGCGCAGCTCGCCGCCACCGAGTGCGGCGCGCAGCTCGTCGGACGTGCCCTCGGCGACCAGCCTGCCCGGTTGAGAACGGCGATCCGGTCGCAGACCTGTTCGACCTCGCCGAGGACGTGGCTGGAGAGCAGCACGGTGCGCCCTTGCTGGCCGAGCGAGCGCAGCAGTTCCCGGATCTCCGACACGCCGGCCGGGTCGAGGCCGTTGGTGGGCTCGTCGAGGATCAGCAGGCTCGGCTCCTTGAGCAGGGCGGCGGCGACGCCGAGGCGCTGTTTCATGCCGAGGGAGTAGGTCCGGAACGGCGAGCGCGCCCGATCGGTCAGGCCCACCTCGGCCAGCACCCGGTCGGCGGCGCTGTCGGGCACGCCGGCATAGCGGGCGGCCAGCCGGAGGTTGTCCACACCGGACAGATGCGGGTAGAAGGCCGGTGACTCGATGAGCGCACCCACCGACGCAACTCGGCGGGCGCACCCGGGGTCGACCCAGCACCCGGATCCGGCCGGACGTCGGCCGGACGAGCCGACCAGCATCCGCATGGTCGTGGTCTTGCCGGCACCGTTGGGGCCGAGGAAACCGAAGACCGCCCCTCGGGCACCCGCAGGTCAGCCCGTCGACGGCCGTGACGCCACCGGGATAACGCTTGGTCACCTCGTGCACGTCAATGGCGAATCGGTCATTCCCCAACGGAATGCCGCAATCGTCCGATGGGGTGGCGGGGTCCGGGATTTGCTTCGCCTTCATTTGGGCGGTCCTTACTCGTTCCCGGCCGCAACACAGGGTTAATTGTGCGCGGTCCATTAACTGATCGTTAAGGGAAGGTCGGGGTGGGCGGCGGAGCCGTCCATGGTGGAGATTCCGTCGCCGAGCCACCTCGATCCGGTTGCGATCACGGGCTTCTGACCTGCGCAATGGCCCAGTGGAGCCCACAGACTAGCGGAGGTTGATCGGGTTCGGTAGGCCCGCACCGGTCGACCGACAGCAAATTCTTCTATTCACTCAGGCCACTACCCGACGCGAAACAATATGTTGACGATCGTATTGACCTTGGGCAGCATGTAGACACTTTCGAGTCAATGATGATCGCTGGCATAGGAGCCGGATGAGCCTGCCGCAAGACGGTGCGGAGAGCCTGGAAGTCCGACCCAAGCTCCGACACGACGTGGTCTTCCTGGACGCGCCGGCCGGCGCCTACCTCCGTGGTCCGGACACCGCCTTCCTGATCAAGGGCAGGTCCGCGTTCCGCTGGCTGACCTCGTTGAGCCCGTACCTCAGCGGGGAGCACACACTCGCGCAGCTCACCGCCACGCTGGACCAGGCGCAGCGCCAGACATTGCTCACCCTGGTCCGCGCGCTGCTGGCCGGGGCTTCGCCAAGGACGCCGGCGACCGCACCGAGGTGGCGGAGCCGGTGGCGCGACAGTTCGCACCCAGATCGAGTTCGTCGACCACTTCGCCGACGACCCCACCGGCCGTTTCCTGCGCTTCCACCAGGCCCGGGTGGCACTCGTCGGCGGGGAGCGACACTGCTGGCCGCGGCGAGCGGCCTGCTGCGTAACAGGTGCCTCCAGCTCGACCTGCACCCGGACGACGAGCCGTCGCGCTACGCGGAGGCGTTGCGGCCGGAGGTGGCGACGCTGCGCGCGGACGGTCTCGCGGCCGAGGTCCGCGTCCACGACGGGCCGGTCGACCCGACCGGCGTCGACGCGGTCGTGTACTGCACCGACCGGACCGGCCTGCCCCGGCTGGCCGAGCTGGCCCGCGCCTGTCACCGGGACGGCCCGCTGCTGGTTCCGGTGCTCGTCGACGACGAGCGGGCGGTGGTCGGCCCGACGGTCGAGCCGGGACGGACACCCTGCTGGCTGTGCGCGCAACTCCGGCTCACCGCCGCTGCCCCGGCCGCCGAGGCCGCGGACTTCTGGCGCCACCTCGCCGTCGGCGCCGGTCCCGACGTGCCCGCGCCGCTGCCGGAGGTGACCGCGCGGATGCTCGGCAACGCCGCCGCGTTCGAACTGTTCCGGGTGCTCACCGGCGCGCTGGCACCGGACACCGGAGACGGCGTGCTGCTGCTGGACCGGTCCACTCTGGAGTCCACCGGGAACGGGTGCTACCGCATCCGGCCTGCCCGGTGTGTCGTGCCGTGGACGTCCCCGGTCGACGCGACCCGCCGACTCCGAGGACGAGACGTACCAACGCGCCCAGGCGTTGGTGTCGCCGAACGCGGGGTGTTCACCCGGTTCGTGGACGACCCGCTGGAGCAGGCGCCGCTGAAGACCGCCCGGCTGCGGCTGCCCGGCCGACGCGGCCCCGCGAGATCACCGCCTTCGATGTGCACACCGTGATGAGCGCCCGGCTGGCCGCATATCGGGTGGCGGTCCGCGAGCACGCCGCCCGGTACGCCGACCCGCACGCCGGGGTGCTCGCCACCGCCGGGCAGCTGCGCGAGCGCGGCGAACACCCGGTGCCGTGGACCGAGCTGCACACCGCCAGCGGCGCGGTGGACGACGACCCGCGCCGACCGGTCCGCTGGCTGCCGGCGACGGTGCTGGGCGGCACCGAGACGGTGTGGGTGCCCGCCGCGTCGGCGCTGCCCACGTCCGCCGCCAACGGCGAGGGACTCGCCGAGCTGACGACAGCCGGCGCGGCCGCCGCCGACAGCCTCGACGGCGTCATCGACCAGGGGCTCGCCGACGCGCTGGCGTACCACGCGTTGACCGGCGTGCTGCGCGGCGTCGGTGGCCTCACAGTGGTCGCCGAGGAGGACCTGGTGGCCGACGACGAGACCGCCTTCGTGGTCAAGGCGGCCCACCGCTTCGGCCGCCACCTCGCGGTCTACGCCCTCACCGGCGCCGCGCCGGCGCACGCCGTGCTCGCCGTCACCGAGGCGCCCGACGGCCGCGACTGGAGTCTCGCCGGTGGCTTCGATCCGGCCGCCACGCGACTCGCCGCGGTCCGCGACCTGGTCGGCCGGATCCAGGTGCGGCACTTCGAGGGGACCGACACCGACCTCGGCGACCCGGTCCTCGCCGACCTGGATCCGGCCACCCTCACCGGGGCGCCACCAGCGCGGGCGGGACGGCCGGTCCCACGGACCGGGCCGCCGTGCTGGCCGCCCTCGCCGAGGCGGGGCCAGCGCGTTGCTGGTCGAGACCACCACTCGGGACGTACGGGCGACCGGGGCGTTCCGCAGCGGCGTGGTCCTGCTCCGCCACCACGGCCAGGCGGCCGACTGAAACCACCACAGCAGTGGTCCGAACGAGGCACGCACCGTGGAAGGAGGTGGAAACATGCCGATCACTCTCAACGACGAGCTCCGCGAACTGGAGACCGAGACCTTCGAAATCGAGGAGGTGGAGGACGGCGGCGAGGCGCTCGCCGCCACCAGCTCCAGTTGCTCCTGCTCGAGCTGCTGCAGTTGCAGCACGTCGAGCTGCTGCAGCACCAGCACCAGCACCTCCAGCTGCGGCTGACCGGGGTCATCGAGGGGCCGACCCTCGATCGCCGACGCAATCCAGTCACCCGGTGGGACGTCGCATCCGTACGCACCAACCGCCGCCGGCCGACACCGGCGAGTAGCCCTGCGTGCCTCCGCTGGCTCCATCGTGGTGGTACGGACGCAGACCCACCCCGCGACAGGCGCTGACCACGGTACGAGGAGAGGCCCGTGCACCAACCCACCACATGAGCCCGGCACCACCCGGTCGCTCCGGACGGCCGGACGGCGCCGAGGCCCGCGTACGCCCGAGGGAGGTAGAGGTATGCCGGATCTGACTGAGGAACTTCGCGCGTTGGAGACCGAGACGTTCGAGATCGAGGACGTCGACGCGATCGACGCGATGGTCATGGACTGGTCCAGCTCCAGCTGTTCCTGCTCCAGTTGCTGCAGTTGCAGCACATCCAGTTGCTGCAGCAGCAGCACCAGCACCGGATGCGGCGGCGGGTAGGACCCGCCACCGCGACCGTCCCCGCCGGCGAGCCACGCCGGCGGGGATACGGTCCCGCCCCGATCGCAGCGACCGCAGACAGGTGAACCGCATGATCGTCGACGTCCGGACCACCTCCACCGGGTGGGACAGCAGTCTCAAGCAGCTCGGCGAGGCGTTCCACGAGCGGCTCCAGGAGCGGGCCGACCAGCCTGCTCAGGACGCGCCACCACCCGCCGGAATCACCGTACGCATCGCCGCCCTCGGCCTCACCGACGCGTACGCCGACACCGGCGCGGGGCTCACCGGCGATGTGCTGCCGGTCTGGCTGCACGGCGCGACCGCCCTGGTCGGTCCCCGCTGGACCGAGCCCACCGCACCGGGCACCCGGCCCGGTCCGTGTCCGCTCTGCGTCCAGCGTCGCTGGCAGGCGATCCGGCTCCGGGAGGAGCGGCACGCCTTGGAACACGACGCGTCGGTCGGTGTGGTGGCCGCGCTGCCGCACCTCACCCCGTTCGCCGTCGACGCGCTCTGGCAACTGGTCCGGCAGGCCTGCCGGACCGACGTCGATCGCCCGGTGTCGCCCGGCTGCACCACCTGCGGATGGACACCCTGGAGACGACACTGGTGGAGGTGCTGGCCGACTCGGAGTGCCCGGCCTGCGCGACCACGATCCCGGACACCGCCGAGGCTGCCGTGCTCGTGCCGACCCGACGACCGAAGCCCGACCCGACGTCGTACCGGCTGCGGGCGGCCGACGAGCTGGACCTGCCGGTCGAGGCGTTGGCCAACCCGTCGTCGGCACGCTGGGCGGCGGCGCTGCGGGCGTACAACGCCACCGCCACCGCGCCGGTGACCGGCTACTTCCGGGTCCGCAGCCGCTACGACCTGCACGAGATGTGGTGGAGCGGGCACGCCAACAGCTACGGCGGCAGCGAGACGTACGCGCTGCTGGAGGGCCTGGAGCGGTACGCCGGGCAGTTCCGCGGGCCAAGCGCACCGAGGTGTTCGACAGCTACGCCAACCTCGCCCCGGCGGCGCTCGACCCGTCCGGACTGGGCTACCACCCGGCGTTCTACCAGGGCACGGCCACTACTACTCGCCGTACTCCCCGGACGAGCCGATGCACTGGGTGTGGGTGGTCGTTGCGCGACGAGCAGCCCCGCCTCGTCCCCGAACAGCTCGTCTACTACCTGGACCGCCGCACCGACCAGCGCAAGTTCGTCCAGGAGTGCTCCAACGGCTGCGCCAGCGGCAGCTGCCCGGAGGAGGCATTGCTGCACGGGATGCTCGAACTCGTCGAACGGGACGCCTTCCTGCTCGCCTGGTACGGCAGGGCGCGGCTGGCCGAGATCGACCCGGCGACCTGCCGCGACGAGCGGGTGCACTTCATGCTCGACCGGGTCGACCTGCTCGGCTACGACGTGCGGCTCTTCGACACCCGCGCGGACCTGCCGATCCCGGTGGTCACCGCGGTGGCCGTCAAACGCGGCGACGGTCTCGGTCAGCTGTGCTTCGCCGCCGGGGCCAGCCTGGACCCGGACGACGCGGTCCGCGCGGCACTGTGCGAGACCGCCTCCTACGTGCCGGGCTTCGACGAGCGGGTCGCCGCCAGCGAGCCCGCGCTGCGGGAGATGATCGGCGACTACACCCGGGTCACCGAGTTGAGCCACCACGCCCTGCTCTACGGGCTGCCGGAGATGGCCCGGCACGCGGCGTTCCTCTTCGACGACCCACCGATGCGCTCAATGTCCGAGCTGTACGGCGACTGGCTCGCCACCCGCGAGGAGCACGACGACCTGCGCGCCGACATGTCGTACCTCGCCGGCCTGATCGCCGGCCTCGGCGGCGACGTCGTCGCGGTCGACCAGACCTGCCCCGAACAGCAGGTCGCCGGGGTGCACACGATGGCAGTGGTCGCGCCGGCCCTGGTCCCGATCGACTTCGGCTGGCAGCGGCAACGGGTGCTCTTCACCGAGCGCCTGGACCGCTACCTGGCCCGTGGGCGGCACGGGCCGGACGGGCTCGGCGCCACCGGTCGCAACCCCACCCGCACCCCTTCCGTAGGAGCAGCGCCATGCAGCAGGAGGCCATCGAGGTCGTCCGGGAGTACACCGAGGCGGTGTTCCGGCGGGCCCGCACGCCGATGGAGCCGCTCGCGTACGAGGTGGACTGGGCCGACCAGCCGTCACGGCACAAGAGCTACCGGGTGCTCCCCGGCTGCCGTTGCCGGCCGCGCTGCCCGACCTGCCGACAGTGCGCGACCTGCACACCGGCGAGCACCTGCCGTCGACCGCCGGCTGGTCACTGGACCGACTGGCCGCCCTGCTGCGTCTGTCGTACGGGGTGCTGGACCGGCGGCTCGGTGTCAACTGGAACCAGGACGTCGCCAAGCGGGCGCACTTCGAGCACGCGGTGTGGGGCGTGGCACGGCGTCCGGCGGCGGGATGTACCCGGTGGAGTTGTACCTGGCGGTGGGGCCGGAGGCCCGCTGCTGCCGGCGTCTACCACTACCACACCGGCGCGCACGTGCTGGAACGACTGCTCGTCGGCGACGTCACCGGCACCGTCCGGGCGGCCCTCGGCGCGGACACGCCACCCGCCGACAGCTACCTGCTGGCCGGCATCCGGTTCTGGAAGAACTCGTTCAAGTACAACAGCTTCTGCTACCACGTGGTCACCCAGGATCTGGGCGCGTTGGTCGGCTCCTGGGACCTGCTCGCGCCCGCGCTGGGCGTACCCTGCGGCGGTTGCTCTGCTTCGACCCGGCGCCCCTGGACCGGCTGCTCGACCTGGACGCCGACGCGGAGAGCGTCTTCGCGGTCGTACCCTGGACTTCGGTGGTGGCGCGGCGAGCGCGCCGCCGGTGGACGGCGACGTGCGGGCGCGGTACCCGGCCTTCGAGCGGTCCCGGCGGGTCCGGGACTTCGCGGCGGTCACCGCCGTGCACCGCGCCGGGCCGCCCCACCGCGCCCGCCCGGACACCGTCGGCACCGCGGCGCCCCTGGACCTGCCCGGTGAGCCGCTCGCGTTGCCCGCGATACGGCTCGACCACCTCGCCCGTCCACTGTCGACGGTGCTGACCGGCCGGTCCAGCAGCTTCGGCCGGTTCCGCCGCCCTCCCGACCTGAGCGCCGCCGAACTCGGCACCACACTGGCGTTCGCCGCCGCCGGTCGCCGCTACCCGGCCGACGTCAAACGACCCGACGGCGGGCCGAGCTGACCCGGCTGTGGGTCTTCGCCAACCACGTCGACGGGCTGCCGAGCGGCGGCTACGCCTACTGCGAGCGGCGGCACGCCTGCTGCCGGCGGGTCCCGAACCCGCCGGCGGGATGGCCGCCTTCCTGCAACAGCAGTACTTCCTCACCAACTACACGATGGGCCAGGTCGGCGCGGTACTGGCCATCTCCGGGCGTCCGGACGCGGTCCTCGACGTCTTCGGGCCGCGCGGTTACCGGATCCTCAACGCCGAGGTCGGCACCGTCGCCCAGCGGGCCTACTGCGCGGCCACCGCGCAGGACCTCGGCTGCGGCGCGGTCCTCGGCTTCGACAACGTCGCCATGAACACCGCCCTCGGGCTGGACGGCACCGACGAACGCACGGTGCTCTTCCTGCTGCTCGGGCGACACCCGCAGGCCACCGCCGACGTGGCGTACCGGCTGTGAGCGCCCCGACCCGCGCCGACCCGACGAAGGAGAGACCCGTGACGGTGTCCCTGCCCGCACGACCGGCGAGCCCGCTCTCCTGGCGGATGCCGGGGTGTTCATGCTGCGCACGGCCGGACTGCCGATCGAGGTCGCCGACCGGCTCGCCTTCGACCGCAGCGCCGCCTGGGCCCGCCGTGCGCTCGACCTGGAGGACCGGCTGCGCGCCACCGGCCGGGACCTGGCCGACGCGTTGCAGGCCGCGGTGGCCGCAACCTGACCGACGACGGGCTGCGACAACGGCTCATCCGGCTCCGCCGGGACGTGTTCAACCTCCGGCCGCCCGCCCGGCCGACCGGCCGCCTGGCCGGTCGAGGCGTTGGCGCGGACACCCACCGGGAGCTGACCCGCTGGCTGGAGACCCTCGCGGCGTACCGCGCGGAGGTGGCCGCCGGCCCGGCGGTGTTCGACGACGAGCTGGCCGGCCGGCGGACGCTGCTGCGGGCCCTCGCCGAGGACCCGGACCTGCGGGGCGGCATCCTGCTCGCCTCGCCGTCCCTGGACCGCTACCTCGACGGCTACGTCACCGGCAGCGGGCCGCTGGCAAGCGGGCCCGCCGCATCGAACGATCACTTCTGGAGTACGCCTACCGCACCGCCGCCAAGACCAGCCCGTTCAGTCGGTTGACCACAGTGAACGTCGGCACCTTCGAGACCGGCACCGGAGAGCTGCTGCAGGTCACGCCCGCACCGACGGCACCGCCCCGGCGACGCGCGGCAGCGCCGGCTCAACCTCGCCGCGCTGGGCCGGCTGTCGGCCATCGTCCTCGCCGAGGAGACGCTGCGCGCGGACCTGCCGGTGACAGTGACCACCGGCTGGCGCATCGCCCACGGCCGGCTGCGCTACCTGCGTCGCCGCCGCACCAGCTCGGAGGACGGTGAGGCGGCGATCACCCTGGAGTCGATCCACGAGTCGCTGTTCGTGTTGCCGACCGGCCGGGTGCTGCACGACATCCTGGCCGCCCTCGACGGTGGCCGGGTGCGGCGGATGGCCGACCTGACCGCCGAGCTGACGACTGACGGGCGGCCCGCCGACGAGATCGCACAGTACCTGCACCACCTGCTGCGGGTCGGCCTGCTGGTGGTGCCGAACCTGCAACTCGACATCCACGCCGACGACCCGGTCCAGGGTTACCACGGTGCGCTGCGCCAGATCGACCGGGACTGGTCGCACCGACTCGCCGATCGGCTGGCCACGGCCAACCGGCTGGCCACCGCGTATCCGGAGCAGGACGTGCCGGGCCGGCGCCGGGCGCTGGACGGGATCCGTGCCGAACTGGTCGCCGCGCACGAGGACCTCGGTCGCCCCGACATCCCGGCACCCCGCACCCTGGTCTACGAGGACGCCACCCGGCACACCGACACCCCGGTCACCGCCGACCGGGCCCGTTGGGAGCGGGAGATCCTGCCCGGCCTGCGGGCGCTCGCCCGGATCATGCCGGTGTTCGACATCAACCTGCCCCGCCGGCTGGCCACCAAGGGCTTCTTCCGGGCCCGCTACGGCGACGGCGGGCGCTGCGACGACCTGCTCACCTTCGCCCACGAGTTCCAGCAGGACTTCTTCGAGCACTACAGCGGCCGGATGATGCGCCGCCGCGCGTTCGACGAGGACAACCGCTACGTCCGGCAGGAGAACTGGTTCCGGCAGGACGAGATCACCGCGCTGGACGACGCCCGCATCGAGGTGGCCCGGCGGATGAACGAGGCGTACGACCGGCTGCCCGCCGACGCGGAGGAGTTGGTCCTCGACGACGCCTTCATGACCGACGTCGCCGCCCGGGTGCCGGAGACGCTCGGCACGCTCGACCCCGGTCGTTCTTCCTCCAGCTCGCCGACGAGGGCGACCGGCACCGTGTGGTGGTCAACCGGGTCTACTCCGGGATGACGCTGCTCTTCTCCGCTTCGCGCACCTCTTCGCCGACGAGGACCTGGCCGGCGCGCTGCGCACCGAACTCCTGCGCCTCCAGCCGCCCGGCGCGGTGCTCGCCGAACTCAAGGGCGGGTATGACGCCACGAACCTCAACCTGCACCCCGTGGTCACGCCGTACGAGCTGGTGTGCCCGGGAGATCAGCCACCGCCCGGCGGCCGAGCAGATCGACATGGACGACCTCAGCGTCGAACACGAGCCGGTCACCGACCGGCTGCTGCTGCGCTCCCGGCGCCTCGACGCCGAGGTCATCCCGGTCTACCTCGGGTTCCTGCTGCCGATGGCGTTGCCGGAGGTGCAGCAGGTGCTGCTCACCTTCGCGTACCTGGGGATGGCCCAGCCCGACCTGTGGGCCGGCACGACGGTGCCGCTGCCCGGTCGGGGCATCGCCGGTTATCCGCGCATCGTGCACGGCGACCTGGTGCTGCAGCGGCGGATGTGGAAGCTGCACCCGGATCACCTGCCGACCCGTACGCCGGGGCAGGGCGACGCCGAGTGGTTCCTGGGCTGGCAGCGGTGGCGGCGCGACAACGGGCTGCCCGGCGCCTCTTCGCCACCCCGGAGGGCGCCCGGCTCACCCGGCGGCCGGTGGCGACAGCGGACAACCTCCGGCGCGGCCGGACCACAAGCCGCTCTACGTGGACTTCGACAGCCACTTCTCGCTGCACCTGTTGGACGCGACGGCGCGTGCGGCCGGCAGTCGACTCGTGCTGACCGAGATGCTGCCGGGCCGCGACGAGCAGGTGGTACGCGGCGACGCCGGCACGTACGTGACCGAGCTGACAGTGGAACTCAACGGCGTCCGAGACAGCGTCCGAGACGGAGTGAACGATGACTGACTACCCTCGCCGGTCGACCACGGCTGGCTCAGCGTGCACGTCTTCTACGCCAGCAACGCCAACCCGATGCTGGTCGAGGGGTCCGGCCGCTGGTGGACGAGCTGCGGGCCGAAGGGCTGATCAGTCGGTACTTCTTCATCAAGTACTGGATGGAGGGGCCGCACGTACGGCTGCGGGTGCTGCCCGCCCCGGCGTCGACCGGAGGTGGTCCGCGCCCGGGTGGACGCGGCCGTCGGGCGTTCCTGCGCCGCCGGCCCGCCCTGTACGAGGTGGACAGCGCCGGCCTCGGTGACCTGTACCGGCAGATGTTCCTCGCCGAGTACGGCCAGCAGCGGTGGGACGAGGAGTACGGCCCGGACGGTGTGATGCCGATGCGGGCCAACAACAGCCACCACCACATCCCGTACGAGCGGGAGTACGGCCGCTACGGCGGACCGGCCGGGATCGAGCTGGCCGAGTGGCACTTCGAGCACTCCAGCGACGTGGTGCTCGACCTGCTGGCCACCACGAACGTGCACGTCCGGCCGGTGCTGCTCGGTCTCTCCGCCCAGTTGACGATGATGACCTGCGCCGTCTTCCTCGACGACGACCAGCGGATCGCCGGCTTCCTGGACGAGTACCGGAAGTTCTGGGAGGTCTCCTACTCGGAGCCGAGCGACGACTACCACACCAGCTTCGACACCAGCTACCGGCGGATGGACGCCGCGCTGCGCGGCCGGCTCGCCGACATCCGCGCCGCGGCCCGGGACACCTCGGCCGGACACCTCGGTGGCGTCGAGGGCCGCTGGCTGGCCCACTGTGCCGAGCTGAGGGACCGGGTGGTGGCCCTCGCCGGGACTGGTGAGCTGCTGTTCCAGCGCGGCGGGGCGGACCCGACGCCGGTCACCGACCTCGACGCGGCGCTGCCCATCCTGCTCAGCTCGTACGTGCACATGACCAACAACCGGCTCGGGGTGAGCATTCTGGACGAGATCTACCTGTCGTACCTGATGCGCGCCGCGCTCCTCGACGACGCGCCGGCGGGTGTGCGATGACCACCGTCGACGCGACCTGGACCCGCCCCCGACTGCGCGAGGGTGGCACTCGGCCCGGGCAGTGGCGCGGCGAGAGCTGGTGCACCACGTCCGGGACGCCGAGACCGGCTGGTTCTACCGGGTCGGCTCCCGGGAGCACTTCCTGCTCTCCCGGATGGACGGCACCCGCACCCTCGACGACATCGCGGCCGAGTACGCGGCGACGTACCAGCGGCGGCTCGGGCCGGACAACTGGCAGCAGCTCTTCGCCATGCTGCACCGCCGGCAACTGCTCGACGGCGCCACCGACCCGCAGGAGATCGCCCGCCTGACCGCGTCCGCCGCGGAGGCGTCACGAAAGCGCGCCGCGGACCGCTGTCCGCCCGGTGGCCGCTCGTCGACCCGGATGCGCTCTTCACCCGGCTGCTGCCCCGGCTCGGTCCACTGTTCAGCTGGTGGTTCGTGGCGCCCGCCCTGCTGGCGGTGCTCGCCGTCACCGGTTACGTCGCGGTGCAGCTGCCGGACCTGGTGGCCGGGGTCGGTGCGGGCACCGTCCGGTCGCCGCGATCGTGGCCGCCGTGGCGATCACCTGGCTGATCGTCCTGCTGCACGAGTGCGCGACGGCCTGACCTGCCGGCACTTCGGCGGTCGGGTCAGCGAGATCGGGGTGATGTGGCGATTCCCGCTGGTGGCGCCGTACTGCAAGGTCGACGACATCGTGCTGTTCACCCCCGACGGCGGGTCGCCACCGCGTTCGCCGGCGTGTTCGTCACCATGCTGGCCCTGGTGCCGTTCGCCGCGATCCGGGTCTGGGGCGGCCCGGCGTGCTGCGCGACCTGGCCGGGACCCTGCTGCTGTTCGGCACCGCGACCGCCGCGATCAACCTGGTGCCGTTCCTGCGGCTGGACGGCTACCACATGCTCAGCCACGCCCTCAATCTCGCCGACCTGCGCGCCGACACCTACCGGTTCTGGGGTCGGCTGCTGCGCCGTGGTCGTCGCGCGATCGCCGGTTACCGCCGCCGGGAACGGCTGATCTACAGCGGGTACGGGGTGGCGTCGGCGGTCTTCGCGGTGACCTGGCTGACGCTGGTGGTCCGGTTCTGGTACGCCTCGTTGACAGGCTGGATCGGCTCCGGCTGGGCGGTCACCGTGCTGGTCGCCGAGGCCGTGGTGGTGCTGGCGCTCGCCAGTCTCGTGATCCGTCGCCGGCGTGCCGCGGCGGCGCCGAGCTCAGGGTTGCGGGCCGGGGACGACCCGCAACCCTGAATCGGGTGCGTCTGGCGTGGCGAGTGTGTCAGCGGATCAGCTGCGGCCCACTTCTGGCTGTTGCCGCCGTTGCAGCTGGCCAGGACCATCTGGGTGCCGTTGGCGGTGCCGGCGGCGTTCGGCGAGAGGCACAGGCCGGACTGCACTCCGGTGACCGTACCGTCGGAGTTGATGGTCCACTGCTGGTTGGTGCCGCTGGTGCAGTCCCAGATGATCACGCGGGTGCCCGGCGCGGTCGAGGCGCCCTCGGCGTCCAGGCACTTGCTGCCGTACACCTGGAGTTGCTTCGTGGCGGTCGGCGTCCACTGCTGGTTGGTGCCGCCGTTGCAGTCCCACAGCGCCAGCTGGGTGCCGTTCGTCTGCGACCGGGACGGGACGTCCAGGCAGCGGTTGGCCGCGACGTTGCGCAGCGGGCGGCCGTGCCGCCGGGTGGCGGAGTGGTGGGGCTGGTGGTGTCGAAGCCGAGGAACCGGACGGCCTGGGCGGCGTCGAACGGGATGGAGTGGCCGTAGCCCTGGAAGCTGATCGCCTCGACCGGGCGGTGCCACCGGTGCCCCGTACCGGGTGCGGGTGGCGCTGGCCTGCGGGGAGTCGGTGTAGCTGGGAGTCTGCGACACACCCAGTACGTTGGTCCACTGCTTGATCTGTTCGCCGAAGTTGACGTAGCTCAGCGTGGTGTCGGTGGTGCCGTGCCAGGTCTGGACCCGGGGACGCTTGCCGGTGTAGCCGGGGTAGGCGTTGCGCACCAGGTCACCCCACTGCTGGGGGTCTTGACGATCCGCCCACCGGAGCAGTCGCTGTTCCACTCGGCGCCGTTGGTGGTGGCGAAGCAGCCGAACGGCACCCCGGAGGAGCTGAACCCGGCGTGGAACAGGTCCGGGTAGAGGCCGAGCATGACGTTCGTCATCATGGCGCCGGACGAGAAACCACCCACGCCGATCCGGTTGGCGTCGACCGGATAGCGGCTCCGGACGTAGTCGACCATGGACTTGAGGCCGATGGGGTCGCTGCCGCCGTCCCGCCGAAGTGCCTGTGGGGAGGAGACGTCCCAGCACTTGCTGCTCCGGGTCACCGACGGGTAGATCACGATAAAGCCGTAGCGGTCGGCGAGAGCTGAGCCCGAAGCCGGTGTGCACGGCCGGGCCGCTGCCGGTGCAGTAGTGCAGCGCGAGGAGCAGGGCGGCTGGGCCGCGACCCGGTCCGGCACGTACAGGTGCATCTGGAGGTTCGTGGGGTTGGTGCCGAAGGCGGTCACCTGGGTGAGCGTCGCGGCCGACGCCGGGTGGCGACCGTGACCACGGCCGTCACCGTTGCCAGGGCCGTCGCCAGCGCGGCGGCCAGCAGTGCGAACCTTGATCTCATCGGCGTTTCCTCTGGTCGAGTGTCAGCGACTCGCATCGACTGTGAGCGATAACATGCCGTTCGTCAAGCTGTAACGTATGACGTCTGTCGATCTCTCAACCAAGCGTTTTCGGCCTTCCGCTCGGTGGAGAGCGGGTGCCACAATGAGGGCGGCGCTCAAGCGGTCACCGCTGGGCCGGGGAGGGCCTTCCGCAGGAAGCGGACGGTGGGCACGATCCCGGAGGCCGTCTCATGACCCATCTGTCAGATCCTGTTGCCATCTCCGGCGTGGTCGATCTGCTTGTCGGCGTGCTGCAACTGGCCGCCGCGGTCGTCACCCTGCTGGCTGCCGTCAGTGTCCGTGGGCATCGCCCGGGGCGCGGTGAGCGCGGCGAAGACGACGCCTGACGCACCTTGAGATTGTCGAGCCGACAGTGCCATTGTGGTACGTCGATGTAGAGCAGCGCGCGGGGCTGACGTCCGTCCACTGGGCAGCCGGGATCCAGATGTGATCTCCGGGGCGGTGACACAAGCGATGGACCAACGAGAGTCACCCGTCCACGAGTTCGCCCGTCACCGCGTCGCACCCTGACCGGCGGGCGACTCGCCTGCGCGCGAAGGAACCCCGCCCATGCGTACACCGAAGACCCGCGCCGCACTCCTGGCCGGCCTGCTGCTCGCCGCGAGCGCCCTCTCCGGCGTCAACCCACCAACCGCCAGCGCGGCGGCCGACCCGGTCACCGTGACCGTCAACACCCGCGCGGGTCTGGCGACCGTGCCGGACACCGCTCTCGGCGTCAACCACGCCATCTGGGACACCAACCTCGGCACCACCCAGACGTCGGACCTGCTCAGAGATGCCGGGGTGCAGATGATGCGCTACCCCGGCGGCTCCTACGCCGACATCTACCACTGGAAGGACCACACCGCGCCTGGTGGCTATGTCGCGCCGGGAACCGACTTCGACACCTTCATGGCCGCCGTCCGGCGGGCCGGCGCGCAACCGATGATCATCGCGAACTACGGCACCGGCACCCCGCCGAAGCCGCCGACTGGGTGCGGTACGCCAACGTCACCAAGGGCTACGACGCGCGGTACTGGACGATCGGCAACGAGAACTACGGCAACGGCCACTACGGCTCCGCGTGGGAGGCGGACGACCACCCGGACAAGAGCGCGACACAGTACGCGAGGCTGGTCGTCGAGTACGCGGACGCGATGAAGGCGGTCGACCCGAGCATCAGGGTCGGCGCGGTGCTGACGATGCCGGGCAACTGGCCGGACGGGATCACCGCCGGCAGCGACCCGGGCCCGTGGAACCAGACGGTGCTCTCCATCGCCGGCCCGAAGATCGACTTCGTGGACGTGCACTGGTACCGGGCGGAACCGCCGCCGAGTCACTGGCCCGCGTCAACCACCTTCCGGACGCCACCTACCTGCTGCGGCAGCAACTCGCCCGCTACGCCGGCCCGGACGCCGAGCGCATCGGCATCAGCTTCACCGAGCTGAACGTCGACGCCGGTCGGAACACGCAACCGGCGGCACTCTTCCTGGCCGACGTCTACAGCGGGCTGCTGGAGAACGGTGTCTTCACCGCCCAGTGGTGGAACGTGCACAACGGCATGGGCACGGTGTCGGAGGTGGCCGGCCACACCGACTACGGCGACTTCGGCATGCTCTCCAGCGGTGCCTGCACCGAGGACGGCTCGGTCTGCCAGCCGCCGCTGAACACACCGTTCGCGCCGTACCACGGGCTGGGCATGATGAAGCTCTTCGCGAAGACCGGTGACCAGTTCGTCCGCGCCGGCACCGACGAGCCCCTGGTCACCGCCCACGCCGTGCGCCGGAGCAACGGCGACCTCGCCGTCCTGCTGGTGAACAAGGACCCGGACAACGACCACCCGGTCACCATCGACTACGCCGGGTTCACCCGTCGGCCGTCGCGCCGACGGTCTCCACCCTCACCAACGGCGCCACCGGCATCGCCACCAGCCAGTCCGGCTCGGCGACCAGCCGGACACTGCCGGCGTACTCGTTGACCACGCTCGTGCTGCGCCCGGCCGACGCGACCGCCGCACGCCCGTCGGCACCGGGCCAGCCCACCGCCAGCGACGTCACCGACCGTGCCGCGACGATCTCCTGGCCGGCGGCGACCCGGGTGGCAGCCCGATCGCCAAGTACGAGGTGCACCGGCAGAACGGCGCGGTCAGCGAGCAGCTCGGAGAGAGCGCGACCACCTCGTTCACGGTCGGCAACCTCGTGCCGGGCAGCAGGTACACGGTCAACGTGCTGGCCCGCGACACCGCCGGCCGGGTGTCCTGGGCCTCGCCGCCGCTCACCTTCGCCACCGGGAGCCCGACCACCAGTACGTGCACCGTCCGCTTCACCGCCAGCAACGACTGGGGCAACGGCTACATCGGCGGCGTCGAGATCGTCAACAACGGCACGAGGCCGATCAACGGCTGGACGCTCACCTGGACCTGGCCCACCGGCTGGCAGCAGGTGAGCAGCGGTTGGAGCGCCACCTGGGAGCAGGACGGCACCGCCGTACGGGTCACGCCCACCACCGACAACCGGCAGATCGCGGCCGGCGGCACCGTGAGCGCCGGCTTCGTCGGCGCGTACAGCGGGCCGAACGTGCTGCCCACGGCGTTCACCCTCAACGGCACCGTCTGCAGCACCGGCTGACACCACCGGCGTGCCCGGCTGGCCCGTTCGTCGGGCCAGCCGGTGCCCGCTCAGCCGCCGCGCCGGACGGTGACCGTGGCGGACCCGGTCTCGTCCGCCCACGGGTCGAGCACGAGAACGTACGTGCCGCCCCTGGGCAGCGGGCCCGTCTCGAAGCGCCCGGTACCGCCGATGACGCAACCGCTGCCCACCGCGTCGCCGTCCGGGCCGACGACGGTCAGGATCGCGCAACGGTCGGGCACGCTGCCGGCGGTCACCTCCACGGTGAGGCGCTGACCGGCGTCGGCGGGAAACCGCAGGCGGCTCACCGCGCCGGGCCGGCTGACCGACAGCGTGGTCGCCCGTCCGTCCGCGACGGTGTCGAACTGCTCGTCGTGGGCGTCGCGCAGCCGCACGTCCGCCAACCGGTGTCGGTGGCGGTCCCGTCGACGTCAGGACGTACCGGCCGTTGGCCGGCAGGACGAACCCGTCGACATGTCCCTTGCCACCGATCACACACCCGCTGGTCACCTGCACGCCGCCGGGGTCGCGGAGACGCAGCAGGTCGCACCGGTCCGCCAGTGTGGCGTTGGTGACCTGGAGGAAGACCTTCTGCCCGGCGCGCCCGTCGAACGCCAGGCGGCTGATCGCGCCCGGCTGGGCGAGCGTCGCCCGGACCGCGGGCTCGTCCATCGTGAGCGTCAGGTCCTCGTCGGTCACCGTGACCACCCGCACCGTCGCCCGGCCGAGGTCGGCGTCCCACGGGTCCAGCACCACCTGGTGGTCACCGCTGGCGGTCAACGTCGTCGTGTCGATGAAGCCGACACCGGAGATGACGCAGCCGGTCGCCAGCTGACGGCCCTGCGGGTCGAGCAGCAGCAACACACCGCAGCGATCCGGCACCGTGGCGGCGGGCACCTCCACGAAGATCTTCTGTCCGGCCCGACCGGGCACCTTCACGCGGCCGTGGCACCGGCCCGGGTCACCTCCAGGTCGACGTCACCGGCGGTGGGGAGGTCGCGCTGCGCCCGGGAGGCGTCCTGGGCGAACGCCACCTGACCGGTGAGGCCGACGTCGAGCACGCAGTCGGCGAGGATCCGCGGATCGGTGACGCCGGCCCGCCGGCAGATGAGTTCGGCGGTGGCCCGGTTGGGCAGGTCCCCGACGGTGAGGAGCCGATCCGGGAAGCGCCGGTCGGTGAACGTGCCGGTGTCCTGACCCGGTTCGTAGTCGAACAGCGACCGCTGCCCTCGACCCGCCAACTGTCGGCGAAGCCGGGGTACAGCGCCTCGAACGTCGGCGGCTGCGCCGCCTCTTCCCGCCCCGGACGGTCAGGTCGTCGGCGGGGTCACCGTCGTGGTCGCCGAGCAGGCCCTCCAGCGTGCCGGCCCGCCCGGTGGGCGCGCTGACGCTCACGCTCAACCCCACACCCCGATCGGCCGTGCGGTCAGCCGCGCGCCGTCCGGCCACTGGACTGTCACCGTGCCGTCGGACCAGCTGGTGACGGTGCCGCCGCGCGGCAGCTTCACCCGTCGGGCGCGGACACCGGCGGGCGCCGTTCACGCGGATCACCGGGCCGTCGGGTGTGGCGTACACGCCGACCCGGTCACCGGCCACCCGGGCCGCGACGGCGGAGTTGACAGCCACCACCGAGCTGGCCGGGAACATCGTCTGCCGGGTCTGGACCTCGAAGTCGTCGCGCGTCGAGCGGGTCAGCACGAACTCCCCGGCGGCCTGGAAGTCGTACCGGAGACCGTCGTAGCTGAGCAGGTGCGGGTCGCCGTTGCTGTTTCCGCAGCGGTAACCCTTGCCGATCACCGAGATCGAACAACCACCACCGCCGGGCGGTCGGGGCCGAGGCTTGTCGCAGTCCTTGCCGTTCGACGGCAGCTTCTGACCGCTGTACGTCGTGCGCGTCGGCACCCCACGGCCCTGCGGTACGCGTTCTCCGCCAGCACCGCGTGCACCTCGGCCGGGTCCACCCACTGGCGAACTGGCCTCCTGGGTGCAGAACTGGCCGCGGTCGGTGTCGTTGACCTCGTCGAGGGCGTGGTTCATCTCGTGGATCAGGGTGGCGCACTGGTCCTCGGTGAAGCCCGCCCCTCCTCCGGCAGCGCCCGCCCGTCGTTCTCGGGCCACCAGTTGATCTGCACATCGCTGCCCGGGACGTACGTCGTGGTGCTGCTCTCCGTACCGAAGATGGGTCTGCGCACCTTGATCTGCTTGCCGGAGCGTTCCAACTCGTCGAGCACGGCGCCGTTGCCGGAGCCGCGGATCTGTCCGACGCAGCCCGCGTACTCCGTTTGCAGGTCGGCGTTGACGCTGACCACGGCGGACGCCGCCGATGGGACGAGCAGGACCAGCACACCCGCCAGTACGAGACCCAGCCGTAGGTGACTCCGCACCGCGATCACCCGCCCTTCACCTCGAACCCGACAGTGCCCTGCTCGGCCGTCGCGGCACAGGCGTCCGCCGGCACACCGCGCAGCGGCGCCGCAGGTAGCCCAGCACCAGCCGGTACGCCCCCGGCTGGTCGACCGGCCACCAGGTGACGGTCGCCCCACCTCGCCCGTCCGGCGCGGAGGTGGTCAACGCCGCGCCGACGGGGCTCTGCGGGTCGCTGTCGAGCGTCAGCTCCACCGACCGCGCGGCGGCACCCGCACCAGGTTCTCGACCAGGTACGCGCCGAAGTCCCGGTAGTAGGCCGCCCCTCCGACGGTGGGCGCCACCGCGCTGTCGTCGCGGGTCAGCGACAGGACCGTCACCGCCCCGTCCGGCACCCGGCTCAGCTGGCACTCGGCGTCGCGGTTGTTCATCAGCTTCAGTCGCAGGCCGACCCGCTCACCCACCCGGTACGTCGGCTGGCTGGCGCGGACGGTGAGACCGACCGACGCCGCCGCGCCGGTGGGGAGGGCGCCGGTCGGGACCGCCGGCACCCGACCGTCGTGGCCATCAGCAGCAGGGCGACGCAGCCGGCGAGCGCCGCCCGGCCCGCCGTCCCTGCTCGGGGTACGCCCATGGGCCGCGTGCCTCCTCCGGTGCCGACGACCGTCGTCAGACCCCGGCCAGCCTGCGCCGCGGGTGCCGTGACCGCTGTCGTGATCCGGCCGATGGAATGTCCGCTACCCGACCGGTGGGCCGGATGACCGACCATCGTGGACGCTGCGCTGATCGTGCTGCACAAGCGGCCCTCCGCCTCCGCCTCCGCCGCCGCCACCACCGCCACCGCCACTGCCGCCGCCACTGCCACCAACACGAGATCTTGGACAGTTTCCGTTAGGACGTAACGGAAACTGTCCAAGATCTGCGCGATTCGCTGGGGAGCACGGTCAGCGCGCGCGGTCGGCTGGCGGCTCGCCGCGCGTTGTTGGTGACACTCTGGTGTGGAGGTCGCTACGCTCTGCGGGCAGGCTTGCCGGGTCGGGGCGAGCTGTCGAAGCGTCCACGCCGGGTAGCGGCATGAGCAGTTGTGGGGAATACCGCATGGCCGACTTGCCGCATCCGCTCGCCGCGTTCATCGTGGGTGAGATTCGCCGCGCCCGAGGGGCTTCCGGGATGACCCAGGATTCCTTCGGCCGGGGTGCCGGCTTCAGCGCCTCGCACGTCAGCGCCGTGGAGAGCGAGACGCGGGCGCTGACGATGGACTTCATCAAGGGCGCGGACCGGGCGCTCAAGAACGGCGGCCTGTTCGAGCGCATGGTGGGCAAGCTCGGCGCCCCGTCCTGGTTTCTGCCGTGGCTCGACGCCGAGCGCACCGCGACGCAGCTCAGGTGCTTTCAGCCGAGCCTGGTTCCGGGTCTGCTCCAGACGGAGGGCTACGGACGGGCCGTCATCCGCTGCAACGACACGCTCAGCGAGGATGAGGTCGAGAACGGCTTGCCCATCGGATCGGTCGGCAGGAAATCCTCACGAAGGCGAACGCGCCGCAGTTCGTCACCGTCATCGCCGAGGCGGTGCTCCGCCGCGCCAGCCCCGGCTTCCGCGAGATCATGGCGGGGCAGATCAAGCAGTTGACCACCCTCGCGGAGCGACCGAACATCAGCGTGCACGTGCTGCCGGACGAGGTCAGCATGCACGTCGGTCTGACCGGGCCGTTCAGCCTGGCGCGGCTGCCCGACTACAAGTGGGTGGGGAGATGGAGAACCAGCTCGGCGGCGTCGTCGTCGACCGCGACGACGACGTGGATACCTCATGTCGAGGTGGGAGATGGTTCGCAGTGAGGCGCTGCCCGCCGACAGTCACTGGATCTGATGGAGGAAGTGGTGACGTCATGGACCTGATCGGCGTTACGTGGCGCAAGTCCACCCGCAGCGGCTCCGGCGGCGGCAACTGTGTCGAGGTTGCGGACAACCTGCCGGGCATCGTGGGCGTGCGCGACTCCAGGACCCCGAGGGGCCGGCGCTGGTCTTCGGGCCGGTGGCCTGGCGGGCGTTCGTCGCCGAGGTCGCCCGGCAGTCATAGCCCCAGCACGGAAGCGCCCGTCCCCACCTCGCGGGGACGGGCGCTTCGCCGTGCAGGGTTCGGTCAGGCCACGACCGACCGCAGGGCACTGCGCGTCGCGCAGCGCGCGTACCAGATCGCTCGCGAACGGATGTTCGTCCGCCTGGAGGCCCTGCGGGTTCGGGATCACGACGTACGCCGAGCCGTTCTTCGCGGACGTCCGGGTGTCGGTGGTGAAGCGTTCGACGATCGCCCGGGTGCGCGCCAGGTCGCTGGCCGCCACCTGGATGGTGATCGGCCGCCACCCGCCGCCCAGGTCCGCCTCCACCGGCGCGGCGGCGGCGCTGGCACGCGCCGCGTCGGCCCCGGTGCGCGCCGGGCGTCCGGCGTCGCGGTCGATGGGTAGAGCAGCGCGTTGGCGACCAGGTGCAGACCATTCTCGTTGTACGCGCGGAAGAGCGGATTGAACGCGAACAGCACCGCCCGACCGGCGCCGGTCGGCTCGTCGACGACTGCCGCCGTGCCCTTGAGGGTGTCCGCGCCGACGGTGTAGCCGTTGGCCCAGAACGTGTCACCCGTCGGGTAGGTGAGCACGTTCGTCCCGGTGGTGCTCGGGTTGAGGATCGGGTCGCCGTTGTTGAACTCGAAGTCCTCTGCCGGGCGGCCCAGGGCGACCGGACTGTCGCTGTCGACGTCGACCCTCAGGTGCGAGCCGATCACCAGGTAGTCCGCCGGCTTCGTCTTCTCGGTGGTCGAGGTGAGCCCGGCCGCGCGGGCCACCCGGGTGCCCTCGTTGCGCAACCCGACGTAGGTGTGGCCCCGGGCGATCCAGTCGCGCAGGTTGGCTCGCCCGGCGGCGGTCAGACCGCCGGTCGGGCTGCTGCCGTCGGGCACCAGCAGCACGGTACGTCCGGTGAACGCCTCGGTGTTGTCGTTGATGTCGGCAGTGGTGACCGGCGTGAGGTCGAGCCCCCACCGCTTGCCGAGCACGTACCGGGCCTCGCCGTACGAGCCGGAGGTGGTGGAGATGCCGGTGCCCTGGAACAGCCCCACGTCGGGCAGGTCGACGGGGTGCCGCTGGGCCGCCCGCCCGGGGTGAGGGTGACCCCGAGTGACTCGGCCAGGTCGTCGACAGTACGGCTCAGCGTGGCCGCCGGGATGGCGACGGTGCTGGTCGTCAGGTCGCGGACGAGGGTACGCCACGGCCGAGCAGGGTGAAGGTGAACTCAGCGGCGGCGGCCGAGTCCAGCGGGTACGTGTACGAACCCCAGGGCCAGGCCAGGCCGGTGCGACCGCCGGAGACCTTCCGGACCAGGTCGGCCCTCGGCCGGACGGTGTCGCCGGTGTAGATGGTGTTGATGCCCATCAGCAGCGGGTTGCTCCAGGACGACACGTCGTAGAAGTAGGGGAACGGCACGTACGGGTCCTCGCCCATGACGGCCTGGATCCAGTGCTTCTGCGGCTGGTCCATCGGGATCCAGTACGCGCCCTGGGCACCGTCACGTTGGTGGCGCTGCGCCCGCCGAAGACCCGCGCCGTGGGCACCCGGGTCGGCTTCTGCACCTCGTACACCTCGACGTCCATCCGACGCAGCCGCTCGACGAGCCGGCGGACGTCGGCGAGCTGTCGGTCGGGCAGCAGGAAGTACGAGCGGATGGTGAGGTCCGGAACCGGGAACTGGACCTCGTTGGTGGGTTGCACCACCTCGTTCGGCTCCAGCGCGCCCGCCCTGCCCTGGGCGAGCGCGTCGGTCCAGATGTCGAAGTAGCCGTCCAGCACCTCACGCTTGTTCGCCGCGGCCCAGCCGAGCGTCGACCACTGGGTGTGGAACTGCTGCTGGACCCGGTCGGCCACGGCCGACGCGCTGCCCTTCGTACGTCATGCCGGCCGCGCCGAAGCCGGTGGTCGGCACGGCGTCGCCGTAGCCCATGAAGAACATGTCGTACGTGTCGTAGTTGAAGTAGCACTCGGTGGTGACGGCCTCGTCGCAGGCCCCGTTGAAGCCGAACCCGGCCTTGTTGGCCTCGCCGATCCGGTTGATCCAGTCCACCGCCTCGCCGGCGATCTCGTGGTGGATCGGGTCGGCGTTCGGCGGGAAGAAGTACTGCCGGCCGCCCATCTCGTGCGCGTCGATGAACACCTGCGGCGGGTAGCGGCGCAGCAGTTCGAGTTTGCCGTCGGTCTCCTGCTGGGTGCGGGCGAACCAGTCCCGGTTCAGGTCGAAGCCGAACTCGTTCTGCCGCCGCGTCGCGTCGCGGCCGTCCGGGTTCTGGGTGGGGACGATGATGGTGACCAGGTTGTCGTTGCGCCGGGCGACCTCGCAGGACAGACCCGCCGCCAACTCGTACAGCGTCTTGAGGGCCGCGTCGGTGCCGCTCTTCTCGCCGCCGTGCACGTTCGCGGTGACCCAGACGATGGCCGGGCTGTCCTTCGCCGTCCGGGCGGCCGTCCGCGCGCTGGTCCGGCGGGGTCGCGCAGGTCGCGTACGTCGTCGGCGATCGCGCGCAGCGCGGCGGGCCGGACGTGGCGTTCGGTGGACACCACCGCGTACGGCAGCGGTTGGCCGAGCACGCTGGTGGTCAGCACTCCGGTGACGACCCGGTCCGAGGCGTCGTCGACGGTGTCCAGGTACGTCCGGACCTCGTCGTTGGTGACGACCCGCTCCTGCCCCACGCCGAGCGGGAAACCGAGCACGCTCTCCGGGCTGGGCACGGTGCTCAACCGCGCGGTCGGGTCGCTGCTGCAGGGGACGGTCGGGCGGCGCTCGCGTTGGCGGTGCCGCTGAGCAGGGGAACCATGCCGAGCAGGAGCGCGATCGTGGCGGCACCCGCCAGCCGCTTCGGAGGGACCGTCCAGAACGGACGCGACGATGGAGCCATGTCTCGGGTTCCCTTCCTGGGGAGAGCCTCGCAGTGGCCGGAGCCTATGAACCGGCCGACGCGGCGGTCAAGGTCTGATCGACTTCGATGACTCCGCGGGCTGCCCGAAGGTGGCGCCGGCTGGCAGGATGACGGCGTGGGTTGGCCTTCGCCGGAAGGAGAAGACGGTGCCCGCTTCTCAGGAGACGATCACGCTCTCGGTCTATCCGGATCTTCCCTCTGCCAATGCTCGACGGTCTCTCGCGTCCTGGCTGCGCGCCGAGGACCGGCTCCGCGGAAAGGTGACGGCCGGGCCCGCCCCGGCTCGACGGTGCCGCCTGACGAGATGTCGGCCGGGGCCACGGACGTGCTGCTGGTGGCAGTGGGCAGTGGCGGCGCTGCCATGGTGCTGGTCCAGGCGATCGCCGGCTGGCTGACCCACCGCCGCGAGGACGTGACGGTCAAGCTCACCCGTCCGGACGGGTGGTCGGCGGAGCTGGACGTCCGCCGGGCTCGTGACATGGACCAGGTGACCGCGCTCATCGAGGCTGCCGTTCGCGCTCTCGCCGATCACGAACCGTCTGTCGAGACGAACGACCGGTGAGCCGCCCCGACCCGAGCCGGTCGACCGCGCTGCTGATCGGCACCGCCACGCACAGCCAGCAGGCGTTGGAGGATCTGCCGGCGGTGCGGGCAAACGTCACCGAGATGGCCCGACTGGTCACCACCGGTCCGGTCGACCTGGTCGCGGTAGGACGCTGCACGCAGCTCCTCGACCTTCCGCACCCGGGGAGGCAGGTGTCACGATCGCCGAACGCTGCGGCGAGGCGGAGGACCTGCTGTTGGTCTACTACGCCGGCCACGGGCTTCTCGACGACAACGGGGAGTTGTTCCTCGCCCTGCCCGGCACCAACCCTCGACCAGACTGGCTCAAGTACACAGCAATCCCGTTCAGCTGGATCCGCGACGCCATGCGCGACAGCCCCGCACGCACCCGGGTGCTGATCCTCGACTGCTGCTTCGCGGGCCGGGCCCTCAACAACATGTCCGCCGCGGACGTGGAGAACAGGCTGGCCGACCGCAGTGAGATCCAGGGAACGTTCACCCTCACCGCGACCTCGGACAACGTCGCCGCCATCGCGCCGGTCGGTGCCGAGCACACGGCGTTCACCGGCGAGTTGCTGCGCCTGTTGCAGCACGGACCACCAGTGCGCGACGGGCACCCTGACGGGGACGACCTCACCCTGAGCGCCGCGTACCGGCACCTGGCGGTGACCCTGACCAGCCAGGGTCTGCCACGTCCGCGTCAACGCAACACGGATCTCGCGGCCGACCTGGTGTTGCGCCCAGCCCGACCTCGACGGCCGCCTCGCCGTCGGCCGAGGATCAGCCGGCGGGTGAACCGCCCGCTGCCACGCCGGCCACGAACCTGCCCGCCCTGGCCGATGCGCGGCCAGTGATCGACACACTGCGGCGACCACAGCGGCTGTTCCACCCATTGCACCGAGAGCTCCTGGCGACGCATTGGAGACGGCTCGCGCTGTCGGTCGCCTTCGCCGCCCTGTACACCCTGTACCTGCTGGCGCGACTGATCATCCCGGGACTGCGTCGGAGCTGCCTGGGTGGGTCGATGTCGACTCACTGCTGATCTTCGCCGACCTGCTTGCGGCAACGATCGGCATCGGGCTGGTAGCCACCGCCGGTAGCGATGTTCGAGAGGGTTTCGGCCATACGCAAGGATCAAGTGGGGGCTGGCCATCATCAGCGGGGCTTGATCGCCGTCATAGTGCTGGTGACTGTGATCGTGAATATCCTGGAGCCGTTCTCGGGGCGGACACGAACGTTGCCATCCCCATCGGCGCCTGCGCGACCGCCCTGGGCGTGTGGCGGCTCGGGGCATGGGGCCGGACGTCGATGGTGACGTGCCGCGTTGGTGGTGGCGCACTCCGGTCCTGGTTGCCACCGTCGGCGGCGCTGTGCTGGCGGCGATGATCAGCCCGACCCGATGCATCGGCAAATCCAGTTCGGGGAGTTATCGAGATCAAGGCCCTCGAAGTGCTGTGGATAGTGGCCGGGTTCTTCGTCAGCGCCTATCTCGTCGTCATTCAATTCCAGGACGTCGTGACCGGCCACTTTGCGCTGGCGAGACGGCCGCTCATCCTCGCGCTCTCCAAACAGGGCATCGGTATCCGGACCAGCGACCACAACAGGTTCATCGCCTGGCACCACCTGGATCGGGTCTTCGTCGCCGGTAACGTCCTCGCCATCGCCTTCAAACGGGACTATCCCGAGGTCGAGAAGCCGCGAGGTTCAGCTACTCCACTGCCCACGGCGGCTTCCCGGTGGCTGACATCCGGCATTTCCCGCACACCCGGGCGGAGATCCTGCACGCCATCTCCTATTTCGCGGGCGCCACCCTGCACGGGGTCACCCCACCCGGTACCGACGAAGATCGGCTTCCCAGGCAGCCGGACGGCAGCCTGGCCTGGCGGTACAGCGAGCGCTGGAGCACCCACTGACTGACGCCGGCCCGCCGTCGACTGAACGATCGGTCGACGGCGGGCCGGGTCGAAGGAATACGTCTACCAGGTTGTCAGGCCGAGGCCGATCGTCCTGGTGAGCGTGGCGTTGTCGTCGTCGCCGTCCAGCGACCAGATCATGGCTCCGGCCAGACCGGCTCGCCGGATGTAGAGCGTCTTCTGCAGCACCACCGCCGGGTCGTCGTACGTCCAGAACGTCGTACCGTCGGACAACCAGGCGTGCCCGGCGCGGAGGTCGCGGTGCACGGTGTAGCCGTTGCCGGCCAGGTTCTTGAGGTTCTTGTAGTCCTCGTAGCCGGCCTCGAAGGTGGCCGGCGCGGGCCCGGTGGCGGGCTGGAAGAGGCCGTTGCCGCCGCCGGTGATCCCGGTCCAGCCCCGGCCGTAGTACGGGATGCCGAGAACCAGCTTGTCCCGTGGCGCGCCACGGACGATCCAGCCGTCGATGGCCACCTCGACGGAGAAGTCCGGGTTGTCCGGTGATCCCGCCGGTACGCGCAGCGCCGACTGCTGGTTGGCCACGGCCTCCCAGCCGCCGTGGAAGTCGTACCCTGCACTGTGGCGAAGTCCAGGTACTTGAAGATCTTGCGTCCCTCGTAACCGGCGTCCATGGTGGCCGGGTTGGCCGGCAGGAACGCGGTCAGCGGGTGGTGCGCGCGGGTGGTGCGCCCGTACGCGTCGAGCTGCCGGCGGAACTCGGCGAGCAGTTTGGTGAAGTTCTCCCGGTCCTCCGGGCGGATGACGTTGCCGGGCTCACCCGCCCAGTTGGGCCACTCCCAGTCGAGGTCGATGCCGTCGAAGACCCCGACCCCGGCGCCGGGGCTGCCCGGGAGGTTGCCCTTGAGGTAGAGGTCGATGCAGGACGCGACGAACGCCTTGCGGGAGGCGTCGGTGCGGGCCGCGTTCGAGAAGTACGTCGACCAGCTCCATCCGCCCAGCGAGATCAGCACCTGCAGTTTCGGGTGCTTGGCCTTCAGCTTGGCGAGCTGGTTGAAGTTGCCGTTGAGTGCCTGACCCGGGCGTCCGCGACGCCGTCGACGCTCTCCTCGGCGGGGACGGGTCGTTGGTAGTCGGCCCAGGCGTCGCCCTCGCCCGGTCCGCCGTCCAGGTAGCAGCGGCCGTCCTCGCTGACGTTGCCGAAGGCGTAGTTGACATGGGTGAGGCGGCTCGCCGCCCCGGAGGTGTCGAGCTTCTGACCGGGAAGGCCCGGCCGTAGATGCCCCACTGGGTGAAGTAGCCGACTCGGTGGTATCCGTTGCGGCGTTGTTGGTTGTCACCGGCGCTGGCGGCGGTGGGCGGGCGGCGGTGAGAAGCAGGGTCGCCAGTGTGACGACGGCGGTGAGACGGCGGTGGCGGAATGGTCGCATCGGCACACTCCCACGAGACATCAAGCAGAATTAGTAAAGAGACTTATCTGATTGATGAAGTTAAGCCGAACACCCTCCACGGTCAAGGGCCGTCCAGCCAGACGGAGGATTGTGACGGCGTTACCGGGTGGTAACGATGTTGTGCCATGGACTCCGCCGTGACTCTGATCGGACTACCCGTCGCCCTCGGCATCATCATGCTCGGTCTGGGTCTCGGACTGACCATGGCGGACTTCCGCCGAGTGGCCCACCATCCACGCGCCGCCGTCATCGCGCTCGTCTGCCAGGTGCTGGTGCTGCCGGCGCTCTGCTTCTGCCTGGTCCTCGCGTTCGACCTCGCGCCGGAGCTGGCCGTCGGCATGATGCTGCTGGCCGCCTCCCGGGCGGCACGACCGCCAACCTCTACAGTCACCTGTTCGGCGGTCACGTGGCCCTCAACATCACGCTCACCGCAATCAACTCGGTGCTCGCCGTGGTCACCCTGCCGATCCTGGTCAACCTGTCGGCGGCGTACTTCCTGCCCGAGGGCCGCAGCATCGGTCTGCAGTTCGACAAGGTGCTGCAGGTGTTCGCCATCGTGCTCGTCCCGGTCGCGATCGGAATGCTGGTCGGGCCCGGTTGCCGCACGTCGCCGAGCGGCTGAACCGCCCGGTCCGGATCCTCTCCGTCGTCGTCCTGGTCGCGGTGATCGCGGGAGCCGTGCTCGGCGATCGGGAGAACATCGCCGACTACTTCGTCTCGGTCGGCCTGGCCGTGCTCGCCTTCAACCTGCTGAGCCTCGCCATCGGGTACGGGGTGCCGAGGCTCGCCGGGGTCGACCGGGACGCGGCGACGGCCGCCGGGTTCGAGATCGGCATCCACAACAGCACCCTGGCCATCACGATCGCGCTCAGCCCGGCACTGCTCGACAGCACCCAGATGGCGATCCCGGGCGCCGTCTACGGCATCGTCATGTTCTTCACCGCGGCGGCCTTCGGCTACCTGGTGACCCGCACCCGGTCCGCCGCAGCCCTGACGCCCTGACAACTGGCACCCTGGCGCCCGGACGACTGCGGTCAGGGCGCCAGGGTGGGCGGCGGTGGTCAGCCGACCTGGTCGTTGTCCTTCTGCGCGCCCCAGCCGTGCCAGCGGTCGATCTCGATCAGGGCGCTGACCCGGCCGCGCTCCCGTCGTGGGTACGCGTTGCCCGTGTAGTGCTGGGACAACCGGTCGATGTCCGCGAGATCCTCGTCGACGCGTAGCTCGACGACGTGCCCGATGATGCTCACGTGGGTGTACCACCCGGCCTCGTCGAGCACGGTGAGGGACACCGGGGGTCGTTGCGGACGTGCTCCAGCCGGCGGCGGCTCTCGTCCATGTTCACCAGGATCCGGCCGTCCTCCCACAGGTACCAGGTGGCGGCGGACACCGGCTGACCACCGTTGCGCAGCGTGGTCATGACGGCGGGGTTCGGCTTCTGCAGCATGGCGACCGCGGCCTCGGGAAGCGGTGGCTGGACATGGGGTCTCCTCGTCGCGACAGCGTTTACCCGCACGTTACGCACCTTGGGTCCCGATCGAGATCGGATGGCGATCTCTGCCGGCCACGTCACTTACCCGCGGATGGTTCTTCGCTGAGCCGCTCGCGCAGTCGTGCGGAGCGGCGGTACCTCGGCAACGTGGCGTCGCCGATGAGTTGCTCGGCCGCCGCCCACTCGGCGCGGGCCGCGCCGACGCGGCGCAGCGTGGCGAGGGCACTTGCCCGGCCGAATCGGCTCCGGGCGGCATGAACCCGGTCGGAAAGCCGCTCGAACTGTGCGGCGGCAGCCTCGAACGCCACGATCGCGTCCTCGTACCGGCCGGCCCGGTCGGCGATCTCGCCCATTGCCTCCCACGCGAAGCCGACACCGTTGCCCTGCCGGTTGCGCTCGAACACCGCCAGTGCGTCCTGCATGTCGCGAGTGGCGTCGTCGTGGCGATTGTCGCCGTAAGCGAGCCAGCCGCGTTCCACGAGCGCATACCCACGACGACGTCGTCATCGAGCCGCCGCGCGATCTTCAGCGCCTGTGCGTTGAGCGTGACCGCATCCTCGCGGCGGCCGGTGAACCGGTACGCGGTGCCCAACTGCAGCAGCGTCCACGCGTGGTGGTGGCTGTCCTCAGCGGGCAGCAGCGCGAGCGCCCGCTCCAGCATGGGGACGGCGAGCTCGGGTTGCCAGGACATGATGTAGAGCGTGCCGAGGGAGTTGCGGACCTCGATCTCGGCCTCGGTGTCACCGAGTTCGACGAAAGTCCCAGCGCCCGGACCAGCGGCTCCCGGGCAGCATCCGAGCGGCTGTCCGCAATGCTTCGCCGTACGCGTGCAGACCCTCGGCCTGCGCCCGGCGATCGCCGAGCCGGTCGGCGATGGCCACGGCCTCCTCCGCTGGCGACAATGCGTCGGTCACCGCACCCGCGGTCCGGTGCGAGTTCGAGATCCAGCGCAAAGCTCGCGCTCGACGGCTGTCGTCGCCGAGGACGCGGCCGCCGCTGCGGCGTCACGCCACAACGCCAACCGGTCGGGGTGGTCGCCCGCCCGGTTCAACAACGGGTGTATGGTGGAAACGAGTGTCCACGCCCGCTCGTACGCGGCGGCCTCGACGGCCCGATGCGATACCGTCAGCGCGTTGTCCCGTTCCTCTGCCAACCAGTCGCCGGCCTGGGCGTGCGTGGTGAGCCAGTCGAGCAGCCGGGTCAGGCACGCGTCGCGGTCGCCCGGCGTCTCCTCGATGGCGAGACGCTCGGTGGCGAACAGCCGGAGCAGATCGTGCAGCCGATACCGGTCGGGCGCGGGCGACTCGACCAGCATCGCGTCGACCAGGCGCTCCATAGCGGCGGCCACCACCGGCTCGTCCAGCCCGGCGAGCGCGGCAGCGCTACCGACCCCGAACACCTGCCCGGGATGCGAGCCGGCCCGCCGGAACACCAGCTGGTCCACTGTTGACATCTCGGCATAGGACGCGTGAAGGTGGAACGAACCTCTCGATCCCCGACCTGCAACTCGTCCAGTCGGCGAGCCTCGTCCGCCAGCCTCGCCGCCACATCGCTAGGGGTCCACGATGGTCGAGCCCGCAGGCGGGCTCCGGCGATGCGGATGGCCAGCGGCAGCCGCCGCAGAACCGGACGATGCGCACCGCGCCCTCCGGGTCACTGGCGACCCGCCCGCCGCCGGCCGCGCTGGCCAGCAATGCCAGCCCGTCGTCGTCGTCGAGCCCGCCCAGGGTGACCGGCCCTACGTTGGGCAGGCCGGTGAGCTGTCGGCGGCTGGTGACCAGGACGAGACAGCCGGGATCACCAGGCAGCAGTGGACGTACCGCGCTGGCGTCGCGGGCGTCGTCGAGGACGATGAGCACCTTCCGGTCCGCGACGGCGGACCGGAAGCGGCGGCGAGGTCGTCGACGGTGCCGCGCCATTCGTCCTCGGGTACGCCAAGGGCTCCGAGGAATCGGGTGAGCACCGCCTGCGGGGTGACGGGTCGGTACTCGCCCGCGCAGCGCGGCGAAGAGCTGTCCATCGGGATAGCGGTCGCGGCGGTCGTGGGCCAGGTGCAGCGCCAGCGCTGACTTACCGGCGCCGGGCGGGCCGACGAGGGCGAGCACCCGGCAGCCATCGGCGAGGAGCTGGTCGATGGCCGCGAGATCGCCAGCCCGGCCGGCGAAGCCGACCCGCGCGGCGGGCAGCTCCGCCGGAGCCCGCGGGGCAGGGGCGGCCCGCAGCGGTGGCGCCATCGGGTCGGCGAGGCGCTGCTGCCAGAGCGTCAGCCCGACGGCGATCACCGCGAGCAGCCCGACCGCTGGCCAGGCCAGCCAGGACACCGTGTCGAGGGGCGCCGGAAGCGTGCCACCTGTCGCGACGTTGACGGCGACGGCGAGCAGCACCGAGCATGCCCGACGTCACCGCCACCAGGACCACCAACTGCCCACGTCGCACGTGCGTCCCCGGCCTGCTCGGCGCTGTATCCGCCCACGCTACCGACCGGGTACATCGCCTGGAGTACCGTGACGCCAGGCGACTGGCCTGACGGCCCGTGTCAGCCGAGCCAGTGACCGTCGCGCATGAGGACGCGTCCCCGCAACTCGTTCGCCTCCCGCCAGGCCTGGACGCGCCGCGGCGGATCAGGAAGTACTGGTACGGCTCGTCCAGAGCGCTCGGGTCGAAGCCGGTCTTGGTCGCGAACCTGTCCCGCAACCCGGGGCCCAGCTCGGCGATGTCCACCGGCTCGGCGGTCCCGTCGACGATGACGACGTCGCGCGTCGGCCCGAGGCTGAGGCGTACCCGATTGTCGGCCAGCAGGTTACGGCCCGTGATCGAGGCACGCGGCGTCGAGACGGAAACGCGGTCCCGTCCCAGAGAAACGACAGAGGGATGAGGTGCACGCCGTCCGGGCCGCCCGACGTCGCGACCCAGAGGTCGACATCGGAGTCCAGTCTGGCGCACGTGTCCCGCAGCCTCTGCTCTAGCCCGCGCGGGGTCTCCGTCATGCTTCCTCCAGTCACCTCGTGCCGCCGACGGGGACGCTACTCGCAGTGCGCACCCGCGTGCGGAGCTCCGTTCGCCTGCGGCGAAGATGTCGTCATGAGCGATTCCGCACTGCCCCGCCGTGTCGTCGTCACCGGGGCCACCGGCAAGCTCGGCCGCGCCGTGGTCGCCCACCTGCGCGCCGGGGGCGTCGACGTGCTCGCGGTGGACCGCGCCGGTGGCCGCGACCCGCGGGACGTGAACGGCGAGTTCCTGCTGGTGGACCTGACCGACTACGGGCAGGTGGTGGAGGCGTTCACCGGGGTGCCGACGAGCACGCCGGTGGCGTCGACGCGGTCGTGCACCTGGCGGCGGTCCCGGCCCCGGGCTGATGTCGAACGCGACGACGTTCGCCAACAACTCGGCCGCGACGTACAACGTGTTCGCGGCGGCCCGTGCGGCCGGGATCAGGCGGGTCGTGTGGGCGTCCAGCGAGACGGTGCTCGGGCTGCCGTTCGACAACCCGCCGCCGTACGCGCCGGTCGACGAGGAGTACGCGCCGCGACCCGAGTCGACGTACTCGTTGAACAAGGTCCTGGAGGAGGAGATGGCCCGGCACTTCTGCCGGTGGGACCCGGAGCTGGTCATGGTGGGTCTGCGCTTCTCCAACGTGATGGACGTCGAGGACTACGCGCCGTTCCCCTCGTTCGACGCCGACCCGCTGCTGCGCCGGTGGAACCTGTGGGGCTACGTCGACGCCCGCGACGGGGCCCAGGCGGTCGAGCGCGCGCTCGCCCACGACCAGCCCGGCGCCGACGTGTTCATCATCGCCAACGCCGACACCGTCATGAGCAGGTCGAGCGCCAGCCTGCTGGCCGAGGTCTATCCGGACGTCGAGGTCCGTCGGGAGCTGGGCGAACACGAAACCCTGCTCAGCATCGACAAGGCGCGGCGGGTGCTGGGGTACGAGCCGCGGCACTCCTGGCGGGACCACGTCAACCAGACGTAGGGGCAGGTCAGCGGGCCGCCTGGAAGGCGCGACCGACAGCGGTCGCCGTGCTGCCGGTGCGGAACAGGCCGCTCTGGTCCTTGTCCGTGGCGGGCAGGCCGAACCACGCGTACCGCTGGAGCCAGGACAGGCCGCCCAGCATCCGGGTCGCCGCGGTGAGGAACGCGGCCTGCTGTGCCTGGGTCGGGAAGCGGACGCCGTTGGAGAAGTCCATCAGGGCGAACTCGGTGAGCCAGATCGGCAGCCGGTAGCGGTCGTGCACCGCCTGGAGGTACGACCTGAGCTGGTTGACCGCGTTGGCGGTGGTGAAGTCGCCGCCGTACCAGTGCAGGGCGATGAAGTCGACCCGGTAGCCGCGCTGCTTCGCCCCGGCCATGAACCGGTCGAGCCATTCACCCGGCCGGTCACCGCCCCAGGCCACCGCCGGGCTGCCCAGCGTGAGGCCGGTCGCCTCCAACTGCGGCCACAGCTCCAACGCCTGCTCGACGGTCATCTCCGCCTGACCACCCATGTCCGGCTCGTTGAAGCCGAGCAGGTAACGGCCGTTCCGCTTGGCCTGTTGCAGGTTGGTGGCGGTGACGCTCTTCGCCCCCAGATCATCGGAACGAACTCGGCGCCCTGCGGGCTGGTGACGCCCTGGTGGGCCACGTCCCAGGTGTAGTACCAACTCGCCCCGGAGCTGGCCAGCGCCTGGCTGACGCCGTCGAAGGTCCACACCCCGACACCCTTGCGCTTCGAGGTCGCCGGTGTCACCGGCGCCGCCGGCGCGACCGGACGCCGGTGGTCGGCTTCGCCGCCGGCGTCGGCGTCGGGTCGCTGCCGTCGGGCTCGGCGTGGCGGTGGGGATGGTCGCGGTGGCAGGTGCGGATGCCGGGCCCGTGGCCAGGAACTCGTCGACGGCCTGTGGGGCCGCCGCGGGAGCGGACGCCGGCCCGGTCGGTTGGACCACGACGACCACCCCGGTCACCAGTACGACGACCACGGCGGCCACGGCGAGCGGCCACAGCAGGCGCCTCGCACCGATCGGGAGGCGGCCGAGTAACCCGCGGCGGGTTCCGCGTGGACACCCGACTCCCCTTCGCGGCGTCCGTTCCACCCTGACCGGCTGTGCGCATCGTCTCGACTCCTCCGTGTGGTCGCATCGCTACCCGATGCTGTGGTGGCGGGAGATCTTGCCGCCACCTTCCCTCAGGAGACTGGCCGCCCGTACCGGGATAACAGTTTCTGCCCGGGTGAGCGCAGGCGCAGGAGCGGGCGGCGGTCCGATGACCGCCGCCCGCCCGGTCGGTCAGACGGTGATGCGTCCGGCGCCGGCACCCGCGGTGACGCTCGCCTTCACGCCGCTGGCGGCGTCGAGTTGGTAGGAGTACGGAATCGCGGCGACGTCCCGGCGCCTCCGGCGCACCGGAGTTGACGAAGACGTTGTCGCGCTGGACGAGGTCGCCCGGGTCCGATTCGGCGTAGCCGACGGCCGTCGGCCGGGTCACGTTCTCGAAGTAGTTGCCCTCGACGAGCACGCCCGCGCCCATCGTGGACGCCACGCCGTAGTCCGCCCCGAAGTAGTAGTTGTTGAACACGTGCACCGGGTCACCGAACCGGACCCGGGGTGCCGCCCTGCTGCCGTCGAACCAGTTGTGGTGGTAGGTCACCCGCAGGTGCCCGATGTCGGCCGTGAAGCCGTCGTCGTGGCCGAGCAGCATGCTCTTGGTGTGGTTGGTGACCCGGTTCCACGAGACCGTGACGAAGTCGGACTCCCGCTTGATGTCCAACGCGCCGTCGTAGCCGCCGTCGAAGGTGTTGTGGTCGATCCAGACGTTGCGCGAATTTTGCACGTTGACCGCGTCGTCGTCCCAGCCCCGGAAGGTGAGGTTGCGGATGATGACGTTGGTGGCGCTGCTGACGTTGAGTCCGTTGTCCAGCGTCGCGGTGCCGACGCCGAGCACTGTCTTGTTGGACCGGACGTCGTTCATCTTGTCCGGCATGGTGAGCGAGCCCTGCACCCGGATGACCAGCGGTGCCGCCGACTCCAGGGCGTCGGCGAGAGCCTGGCCGTCGGAGACGGTGACGGTCTGGCCACCCGCGCCGCCGGTGGTGCCGCCGTTCTGGGTGGCCCAGCCGATCAGGCCGGTCTGCGGCGGGGTGGTCGGCGGCGGGTGGTCGGGGAGGAGTGGTCGGGGCGGGCTGGTCGGCCCGCCCGGCAGGCCGACCTTGCCGACCCCGGCCTGCGCGGTCACGACGGCCTTGATGTCGCAGGCGGTGGTGATGGTGTACGGGTACGGCGGGTTCGTGACGCTGCCGCCGGTCTCACCCGCACCGGTGTTGATCAGGCAGTTGTTCCGGGCGACGAGCCGACCGGGGCCGGAGTCGGCCTCGGCCAGGTGGTACGGGTCGTCGACGTTCTCGAAGTAGTTGCCCTCGACGATCACGCCGGAGTTCTCGGTGGCCGCGACGCCGTAGTCACCGGTGTTGAGGTAGTAGTTGCTGTAGACGTGCACCTGGTCGCCGAAGCGGACGCGGGGTTGCGCTGACGGGTCTCGTCGAAGAAGTTGTGGTGGTAGGAGACCTTCAGTCGCCCGGTGTCCTGGGCGGCGTTGCCGTCGTCGTGCCCGAGCAGCATGTTCTTGTTGGTGCCGTCGGCGTGGTTGTAGGACACCGTCACGTACGACGAGCCGCGCTTGATGTCGAGGCCGCCATCCGAGCCGGTGGTCCAGGTGTTGTGGTCGATCCAGATGTGGTGGGAGAACATCTGCACGTTCATCGCGTCGTCGGCCCAGTCGCGGAAGTTGAGGTTCCGCAGGATGACGTTGTGCACGGCGTTCGCCGGTGGGCTGGTCACCGCGTTGTCGATCGGCAGGCCGATGTTGAGCCCGCCACCGGTGAAGCCCGAGGTGGCGCCGAGCCCGACGATCGTCTTGTCCGAGGTGACCTCGTGCATCGGGCCGGGCAGTGCGATCAGCCCACTGACCTGGATGATCTTCGGACCGGCCGAGGCTGCTTCGGCGATGAACTGCGCGGCGGTGGTCACCGTGACGGTCGGGCCGCCGGCCGCCGGTGGTGCCGTTCTGACCCCAGGCGTCGACCGAGGCCCAGCCGTCGGCCACGTTCGTGCCCGGTCACCGGGCGGCTCCGGCGTCGGATCGGTCGGGTCCGGCCGGGGTGGCGCTGGTGACCTGCACGTTGTCGAAGTTCGCGCTGGCGTTGAAGGTGGCGACGCCGATCCGGCCGCTGGCGAACTGGCTGTCGGTGGCCTCGGTCAGCAGCGTGCCGTTGACGTAGCCCTTGAGTGAGCTGCCGGCGACGTCGATCCGCAGGGCGTACGCGGTGCCGACGGCGACCGTGACGGCGGCGCTGTCCAGGGTGGTGCTGGAGCCGCCGCTGAGCCTCTTGAGTTCGACAGTGTTGTTGCTGCGCAGTGCCAGGTAGTAGTAGCTGGTGCTGCTCTGCGCCCGGCCAGCAGCGCGACGAAGCGGTTGGACCCGTTGAACGCGGTCGGCTTGACGGTGGCCTGGACCGAGTAGTCGGTCCAGCTCGCCGTGCCGGCCAGCGACCGGGCGTCGCTGCTGGCGCCGGACTGCCGGTAGACCGGGAGCCGTCGGTGGCGACCGTCCAACTGCCCCGGACGCGGTCCATCCGGTGGCGTTGCCGTCCTCGAAGTCGGCGGTGAAGAGGGTGTCGGCGTACGCGCCGGTGGCGCCCATGCCGAAGCGAGCGCGACCGCGGCGAGCGCGGCCCCGACCGTGATCAGGAGACCTCGGCGATGCCTTCGCCAGGTTTCGGTGGTGTGCACGGAACCTCCTTGGTGGTGGGGTTTCGCTGTTAGAAGCTGAGCTTTCCGGTGCCGGAGCCGGCCGAGACGACCGACTTGATCGTGCTCGGATCGGTGACCGTGTAGGGTAGTAGGTGCTCGGCTCCTGCACCGAGCCACCCGCGTCACCCGGCTCGCTGGTGCCGGCGAGCACGTTGTTGCGGGCGATCAGCCGACCCTTGGACCCGGCGTAGCTGATCGACCACGGCACCTCGACGTCCTCGAAGTAGTTGCCCTCGACCACGCATCCGGAGTTGAGCTGGCAGGCGACCCCGACGTCGGTGTTGTAGACGAAGTAGTTGTTGAACACGTGCACCGGCTCGCCGAAGCGGACCCGCGGGTTGCGCTGCGGCGTCCGGTCGAACCAGTTGTGGTGGTAGGTCACCTTGAGAAAGTTGGTGTCCTGGGCGGCATTGCTGTCGTCGTGCCCGAGCAGCATGTTCTTCGTGTGGTGGTGGGTGTGGTTCCAGGAGACCGTGACGTAGCTGGAACCGCGCTTGATGTCGATCAGCCCGTCGTAGCCGTACGCCAGGTCGTTGTGGTCGATCCAGATGTGGTGCGAGAACATCTGCACGTTGATCGCGTCGTCCACCGTGTTGCGGAAGTTCAGGTTGCGGACGATCACGTTGTGCACCGCGTTGGCGGGCGGGCTGGTGGCGGTGCTCACCGGCAGGCCGATGTTCAGGCCGCCGCCGGTGATGCCCGAGCCGGCGCCCACGCCGACGATCGTCTTGTCCGAGGTCACGTCGTGCATCGGGCCGGGTAGCGCGAGCACGCCGCTGACCCGGATGTTCAACGCGCCGACGGTGCCGATCGCGGCGAGGAACTCGGCGGCGGTGTCGACGGTGACGGTCGGACCGCCCGCGCCGCCGGTGGTGCCGTTCTGGCCGAGCGCGTTGACCGACGCGAAGCCGATCGGCGGTGCGCCCGGGTCCAATGGCGGCTCGGTGGGCGGCAGGGTCGGCTCACCCGGTGGCTCCCCGGGCGCCCCGGTCTCGGTGTCCACCCGGACATCGTCGAAGGAGGCGCTGGCGTACGACGTGGCGAGCCTGGCCCGGCCGGCGGCGAAGGCGCTGTCGGTCGCCTCGACCACCAACGTGCCGTTGACGTAACCCCGCAGTGTCGAACCCACCGCCTCCAGGCGCAGCGTGGCCCAGCTGCCGGTGGTCACGCCACCGGCGGCGGAGTCGAGCGCCACCGGGTCCCCACCGGCCCGCCTGAGCAGCTGTACGCCGCCACTGGCGGTGACCGCCAGCGCGTAGTAGCTGCTGCTGTTCTGCGCTCGGGCGATCACCCCGACGTGCCGGTTCGTGCCGCCGAACCCGGTGGGTCTGACCCGCGCCTGGACACCGTAGTCCGCCCAACCCGGGCGGAGGCCAATGCCCGGGCGTCACTGCTGGTGCCGGACTGCCGAAAGGCCAGTGAGCCGTCGGTCACCACCGACCAACTGCCCCGAGCGTGACCAGCCGGTCGAGTTGCCGTCGGAGAAGTCGTCGCTGAACAGCGTGTCGGCGAAGGCGGGCGGGTGGCGACGAGCACGGCCGTGGCGGCGAGCGCTCCGGCGGCCAGTGCCGCGGCGACCAGCCGTGGTCTCGGCCGGCCTCGAGGGTGCATTGCTGTCATCGTGGACCTCCCTGGTGGTGGTGGCGGTCTCAGATTTCCGATGCCGTAACGGATACGAAATGAGCCACACACAAACGGTAGGGAGACGCACTGGTGAGAGTCAATGAATTGAATGTGCAGGTATGTTGCAGGCTATTTTGGCAATGCGCATTGCCCGGCCGTTGGCGGCCGAGCTGACGGGCATCCGGTCCGGTTCTCCCCGAACGGTCGTGCCCATTCTGTGCAGCCGCCCGGTGCATTGGCGCGGCTGCTGGCGTTTCAGTTGTCGATGCTCGGTGCGTTTTGGTCGGGGTCAGTCGAGGTGCCGGTGACGGGCGCCCGGACGTCGGTGCCGGCGGGTGGTGGCGCGGCGCGGAACCGCCCACCGGGCGGCCGTCGCAGGGTGGTGGGGCCGGGACCAGCGGGCCGGACGGACGCCGGTATGCACTTCCCGAACCTGCAAAGGTTTGCAGCGAAGTAAGCACGGAAGCGAGCTCGACGTCAATGCCCTGCCAAGAACCTGCGGCATTTATCCCCGTTGGTGAGGGAGAGTTACGCCGCGCTGAACCGGGCCGGCTGCTAGATCACTAAAGTAGACCATGATCAATGCAGCAACCGTTTGCAGGAAACGAAGATCCGTTGATTGACATGAATAAATTGTCGCGCCTAGCATGGGTGCCGGAAAGCGCTTTCCAGCCTCGCACCCCACCGCCACGGATCGCCGGCCGATCCGGCGCTGGCCCGTGCCCGGTGACGTCGACGTCCAGGCGTCACCGACCGGTTCGGCTCGCCGCCGCAGCCGGTCGGACCCCGCCCGGTCCGCGGTCCGTCCCGCGAAGGCAGCAGCCAGATGCCCTTGACGCCCGCTCGCCGTATCCCGCCGCGTTGGTGGTCACCCGCCGCCGTCGGCCTCGCCGTCGTCCTGCTCACGCCACCCGGGCTGGCCCGGCCATCCCACCGCCGCGTCGGCGGGTCCGGAAACCGCGGCCGTCGCCGGCCCGCCGACGGCTTCGCCAGCGTCGCCGCGCTCGGCCAGGCCGGCACCACCGGCGGGGCCGGCGGACCCACCGTCACCGCCACCACCACCGCCCAGTTCCTGGACTACATCGCCCGGCCGGGGCCCTACGTCATCCAGGTCTCCGGCACCATCAACCTGCCCCGGGCAGCAGCGACGGATGTACGACGTCGCCTCGGACAAGACCATCATCGGGATCGGCAGCACCGCCACGCTCTCCGGCGGTGGACTGAACATCGGTGTGCCGGTCGACGACGACGTCACCGCACCACCGGCGAACGCCGTCCACAACATCATCATCCGCAACCTGCACCTCACCGGCGCCAGTGACGACCTGATCAACGTGCAGATGTTCTCCCATCACGTCTGGATCGACCACAACGAGTTCTCGAATGGCGACGACGGCGCGGTGGACATCAAGCGGGGATCCGATTTCGTGACCGTCTCCTGGAATCACTTCCACGACCACGACAAGACGTTGTTGCTGGGCCATGACGAGGACGCCGGACCACAGGACATCGGCCGGCTGCGGGTCACCTACCACCACAATTTCTTCGACCGTTCCGACCAGCGCAACCCCGGGTGCGGTTCTCCGCGCTGGCGCACGTCTACAACAACTACTACTACGACAACAGCTACGGAGTCGCGTCCACCTACGACGCCGCGGTACTCATGGAGAACAACTACTTCTACTCCGTGAACAACCCCGGTCGGGTGGACTTCAGCGGAGACCTGGGCCGGATCGTGGCACGGGAAACATCCTCGTCGCCTGCAACCATCCGATCGAGACCCGTGGCACCGTTCCCGATCCGCGCGGCTACTACCCGTACCAACTCACCCCGCCGCCGACGTCCCGACCACCGTGCCGGCCGGCGCCGGGTGGGCAAGCTGCCGTCGACGCTCGCCACTGCCGCACCGAGCGCGGTGCCGGCCGGTCAGCCGGACGGGTTCGCCAGCGTCGTCGCGCTCGGTCAGAACGGTACGACCGGCGGGGCCGGAGGCCCGGTGGTCACCGCGACCAACTCGGCGGACTTCCTCGACTACATCGACACCATCGGACCGATGGTCATCCAGGTCAGTGGCGTGATCCAGATCAGTAGCAAGCAGGGGTGCGGCCGAACAAGACGATCATCGGCGTCGGGAACGCCGAGATCACCGGGGCGGGCTGGACTTCTACCGGTCGTACAACGTGATCGTCCGCAACATCAACTTCACCGAGGCCGAGGACGACGCGATAAACGTCGGCCAGAACTCCCACCACATCTGGATCGACCACAACCGCTTCGCCGGCGCGGTCGACGGCTCGGTCGACATCGTGCGGGTGCCGACTACGTGACGGTCTCCTGGAACCACTTCGACCACGCCGACAAGAGCATGCTCATCGGGCACTCCGACGGCGCGGCGTCCACCGACATCGGGCACCTGAAGGTGAGCATCCACCACAACTTCTTCGACCACAGCCGGCAACGCCATCCCCGGGTCCGGTTCGGCGATCCGGTGCACGTCTACAACAACTACTTCCTCGGCAATGCCCTCTACGGCGTCGCGTCGACCGAGAACGCCGGCGTCCTGGTCGAGGGCAACTACTTCCGGACGTCCCGTACCCGCTGCGCTCCGCGAGCGGCTACGCCGACAGCGGACCCGGTCGTGCCGTGCAGCGCGGCAACGTCTTCGTCAACTCCGGCCAGCCCGAGACCGCCGGCACAGTGGTCGAGCCGCGTACGTACTACCCGTACCAACTGGACCCGGCGGCGAATGTGCCGGCGCTGGTCACCGCGGGTGCCGGGGTCGGTCGGCTGGCCTGAGCGCGTGGTGTCGTACCGTCTCGGCCGGCGGCCGGGACGGTACGACGTCGACGGCCGGGTCAGTGCCGCAGGGTCGCCGAGGGTGGCTCGCCGAACCGGGTCCGATACTCGGTCGCGAACCGACCGAGGTGCGCGAAGCCGTGCCGCAGGGCAACAGTCGTCACGGATGTCCCCGGCTCGGCCGAGCGGAGCGTCCGATGGGCCGCGTCGAGTCGGCAGGCCCGCAGGTACGCCGTGGGGTGGTCCGCAACTCCCGGCGGAAGCAGTCCTGCAGCGTGCGTACGCTCACCCGCAGCGCCTCCGCGACATCACCGACGGTCAGTGCCTCGCTGTGGTGCTCGGAGATCAGGGCGCAGGCCCGGCGGACGAGACGCCCGGGTGGGGATGACGGCCCGGCTCGGTGAGCAGGTCGGAGTGGCTGTGCCGGTGGGCCAGCAACAGCTTGCCGATGAGCGCCTGTTCGAAGCGGGCGGCGACCTGCGGGTGGTCGAACAGGGACGCGTCCGACGGCTGCGACAGCTCGTCGGCGAGGAACGCCACCCGCGCGCCCAGGCCTGTGCGGTCGGCGTGGTCATCGCCATGCCGATGTCGAAGCGGATCGGGTCGTCCACCGGGCGACCCAGGAGGCGGGCGAGTTCCCGGTCGACGGCGCGCCGGTCGGCGTAGAAGATCCGGTGTGGCGACCCCTCGGACCACCGCATGTCCGAGGAGTCGTACGGGGACAGGACCGACGCGACGTCGGGCGTCGAGGTCACGGTGTGACCGGCGTGCCGAATCAGCGTGCTGCCGGCGCTGGGGATCTGGACCAGGTAGAAGGTCTCCAGCGCGGGCGGCTGGATGCGTACCGCCTGGCCGTAGTCGAGGTCGATGACGCCCACCCGCCCGCCCGGCGTGCCGCCATCCGCAGCTGGACGTGGTGCACGCCGGCCTGCGGGTCAGCCGGTGGGGACAGAAGATCCGGCCCACCTCGGCGCGAGCCCGGTCGACGTCGTCCGTGCGGACCGTCACCGCGTCCATCCGACACCTCCCCGGCGTCCCAATGCGCCGACCATAGGCGTGACCGGCCCGGGAAGGCCGGAAAGCCGCCGACCCGACAGGAAAAGGGCCTGTCGCGTACGGCGGATAGCGCTCGCGTCGCGCGGATAGCGACGGTCCCGGTTCGCTCGTTAGCGTGCGATCACCCGCTCGGACGGTTCTCGGCAGCGGTTCGCGCACTTCGGAGGAGACCATGAGGATTGCCGTCGTCGGCGCAGGATTCGCCGGCCTCAGCGCAGCGAAGGTGCTGCGGCAGAGCGGGTTCGACGTCACCGTCTTCGAGCGGGCACCCGACGTCGGTGGAGTGTGGAGTAGCACCCGGCGATATCCGGGCCTGCACCCAGAACGACAAGGGCACCTATCACCTGTCCGACCTGCCGATGCCCGCCGACTATCCGCAGTGGCCGTCGGGTGAGCAGGTCCAGCGGTACCTGGAAAGCTACGTGGAGAAGTTCGGGCTGGCCCCGCGCTGCGCCTGTCCACCGAGGTCGCCTCCGCCGAACTTGTCCACGACGAGACCGGGTGGCTGATCGCGTCGCGGCCGGCGGGCGTCCAGGACCCGCTGACTGTCGAACGGTACGACCACCTGGTCGTCGCCAACGGCATCTTCTGCGACCCGCTGGTCCCGTCGTTCGACGGGCAGGCGAGCTTCACCGCCGCCGGAGGTCGCGTGCTGGCCACGGGGAGTTCCACGACATCGAGGCGGCCCGGGACAGGAATGTCCTGGTCGTCGGGTACGGCAAGTCGTCCTGCGACGTGGCGGTCCCGGTGAGCGAGGTCGCCGCCCAGACCCACGTGGTGGCTCGCGGACTGCTCTGGAAGATGCCCAGGAGCTCGGCGGTGCGCTCAACTACAAGTACCTGCTGCTCACCCGGATGGGTGAGGCGTTGTTCCGCTACCTCAACCTGAGGGGCTTCGAGCGGTTCCTGCACGGCCCGGGGAACGGTCTGCGCCAGAGGATGGTCGACAGCGTCGGCTCGGTCGCGACCCGCCAGCTCAAACTGCGCGAGCTGGGCCTCGTGCCGGACGGCAGCTTCGAGGACATCGCCCGCAGCACTGTCAGCCTCGCCACCGAGGGCTTCTTCGAGCGGGTCGCCGACGGCCGCATCGCCGTGCACCGGGACCAGGTGATCACCGAGCTGCTGGTGCAGGACGGCCACCCGCGGCTCGCCTGGCCGACGGCACGGTGCTCGCCGCCGACCTGGTGATCTGCGGCACCGGCTTCCGCCAGCACGTGCCGTTCTTCGACGACGCGTTGCAGGCCCGGCTCCAGGACGAGGCGGGCAGCTTCATGCTCTACCGCCAGATCCTGCCGATCGGCGTGCCACGGCTGACGTTCGCCGGCTACAACTCGTCGTTCTTCAGCCCGTTGGGCGCGGAGATGGCGGCGGTCTGGACGGCCGCGTACCTGCGCGGTGGGATCACCCTGCCGACCGCGGTACGGATGCGGGACGAGGTGCGCGGCCGGCTGGCCTGGATGACGGCGCGTACCGACGGACGGCACGCCCGGGGCACGAACATCATCCCTTCTCGATGCACAACATCGACGAGGTGCTCGACGAACTCGGTCTCAACGTCGGCCCGCTGACCCGGGCGCGGCAGTGGCTGTTCCCCGTCGACCCGCGCTCCTACCGCACGGTGACGGCGCGGATGATCCGGCGTACCACCGAGGCGGACGCGGCGGACCAGGCCGAACCGACCCGACAGGCTCGCGCCACGCGCTGGCCGTCGGGCCGCGGCGGACGCGGCCCGGCGGTATCCGCCATACCCACCGACAGCCCGGCAAAGACGGATAAAGTACGCAGAACGGAATGGGGTGCGGCCGGTCGGCGAGGAGGCTCGGGGACGATGGCAGCGGATCAGGTCGCCGAACGTCGTCGCCACCTCGACGTGCCCGTGCCGGCGGCAGCTCCGGCCGGCTGAGCTGTCCCGCCGCCCGTGCTGACGCGCACCGGGTTCCTCCGTGGGCTGGCAGACAGCCGGAGTCCGAACTCGGCCACCGTCCTGGAACTACTGTTCGACATCGTCTACGTCTTCGCGCTCGCTCGCCTCGCCGGGCGGGTGGCGGACGACCTGACCATCGTCCGGCACACGCTGCTGTCCGAGGCCGGCCAGACGGTGCTCTTCTTCGCGGCCATGTGGATGATCTGGTCGCTCAACGCGCTGCTGGCGAGCACCTACGATCCTCGGCGCCCCGATCTGCAGGCGGTCCTGCTGGCGACGATGTTCGGCACGCTGGTGCTGGCCGTCACGCTGCCGGAGGCGTTCGGCCAACGCGGCGTCGTCTTCGCCTGCGCCTACGTTGTCATTCAGGTCGGCCGACCGCTCTTCCTGGCGTTCGCCCTGCGGGCCACGTGGTGCACGCGTTCGCGCTGCGGGTGCTGACCTGGCACCTGGTGTCCAGCGTGTTCTGGATCAGCGGTGGCATCAGTGGTGGCCTCGGTCGAGGCATCTTCTGGACCATTGCTCTCACCATCGAGATGATCGGTGCCGCCACCACCTACCCCTTCCCCGGATCGGCGGAAGACAGCTCAACAGCCTGGGGTCACCGTCTCGCAGGTGCACCTCGCCGAGCGGTACAACCAGTTTTTCATGATCGCCCTTGCCGAGGTGGTGCTCGAAGCCGGCGCTGCCGTCAGCTTTCCGGGCTTCACCTTCGAGGGACCACCACCCTCGTCGCCTCGTTCGTGGTGGTCGTTTCGTTCTGGCGGATCTACTTCTACCACGTCCGGTCCGGCCACGCCTCGACCCAGAGCGGGAGGGGATCCAACTGTCGCGGTGGGCGAGCTACAGCCTGCTGTTGATCGTCGGTGGCATCATCTGCACCGCCGTCGGCTTCGGACAGGTCATCGAGGATCCGGACCCGCCGATCGACTGGGCTCTGGTGGCCATCATCTTCGGCGGCCCGGTGCTGTTCCTGATCGGGCGGAGCACCCTGGAGCAGGAGAACCGATCCGAGCCGCGGTGTCGGGCGTTGTCCTTCGGCGTGGTGGCGCTGGTCGTGGCGGCCCCGGCGATGGTGCTGCTCCCGCCGGTCGCCGTGGCGGCCGTCGCGGCGGTGATCCTGGCCGGCATCACGGTGTACGACCAGCGGGCCCACAGGCGGGGAGCGGATACCAACCCGACGCTGTAGAAAGCCCGTTGCGGGCCGACCGCCGTCGTGCGTATGGTCTCCGGGCACGCCGTCGAGCTGGAAGGAGGTCAGAACAATGTCCGATGTTCTGCGCCCCTCCGCGCTCCGGCGTCCGCGCGGGCCTGACCGGGGCGCTTGCTTCCCGGAGGACCAAGCCATGACTGATCTGGTCATTCGTCCGCTCGTCGCGGGCGAGGAAAACCTGTTCGACTCCATGCCCGATCCGCTGCCACAACTGCGTCAGATCCCGTACGCCGACGGCGTCGCCGGCGGCGGCTACCGGCCCGAGACCACCTGGTCGCCCTCCGGGCCGGCCGGGTGGTCGGCCGGGCCGCCTGGCTCCTCCCGCCGGGCGCCGTCAGCGCTCCGTGGCTGGACCGGTTCGACCTGGACGCCGAGCCGGAGGTGGGGGCCGAGCTGCTGCACGCCGCGCACGAGGCGCTGGGTGGCCCCGGTCTCTACTACGCGGCCCTGCCGGCGCACTGGCGGCGTCGACCCGAGGTGCTGGCCGTGGTGCGGGCGCCGATGGAGGCCGCCCGGCTCGCCGGCCTGGTCGAACGGAAGGAGCGGCTCCGCTGCTCCTGGACGGGCACGCCCCTGCCGGCGTCCTCCGGGCGGTACGACTTCCGCCCGCCCACCGACGCGGCGGAGATCAACGCCCTGGTTGCCCGGATCGCCGAACCGGACGTGCTGACCGGTGCCGAGATCGCGCGGTCGGTCGGCGTCGACCTCGCCACCGACCCGCTGGCCTGGCTGGGTGACGCCATCGAGGCGTGGCGCGTCGCGGAGCAGGCCGGTGAGCGGGTCGGGCTGGTCGGAACGGCCGGAGACGCCTGCTACCCACTGCTCGCCTATCTCGGTCTGCTCGACGAGGCCGCCCGGCCCGAGCTGCTGATCGAGGCCGTCCGGGTGCTGGATGCCGGCGGTGCCCGCGAGGTCATCGCCGACGTGGACGCCCGCCGGGTGACAGTGCTGGCCGAGTTGGAACGGACCGGCTTCCGGCAGTTGCGCTCCCGGGTCGTCTTCGCGCCGCCGAACGGTCTGGAGTAGCCGATCGGGGTGCGCCCGGTCACCGGCGCACCCCGCACCAGCGTCGACCGTCGCCCCTGCCAGCATCGGACCATGCCGGAGATCATCGCGCTCCTCGTCGGCGCGTTGGCGCTGGTCACGGCCGTGGTCGCCGGGCTCTGTCTCTGGCCGCTGGGCCGCCGGGGCCTCGGGTGGCGCCGGCGCAGCCGCTCGACTTCGACACGGCCGTCCGGGCCGCCGAGGCCATCATCGCCGCCGAGGCGGCGGATCCGGAGGTGCGGCCGGAGTCGCGGAGCCGACTGCTGAGCCACGGCTCGCGTACCGGCAGGGCCGTGCTGCTGCTGCACGGATACACCCTCGCCCCGAGCAGTACGGGGACTGGCCGAGGAGTTCTACGCCCGTGGGTACAACGTGTGGATACCCGGGCTCCCCAGCACGGGACCGTCGACCGGCGGGCCCACCACCGGGTCGAGGCCGCTGAGCTGACGACGTACGCCGCGCGGGCGTGGGCGGTCGCCGCGGCCCTGGGCGACGAGGTGGGCGTCGTCGGGATCTCCGGTGGCGCCGTGTTGGCCGCCTGGCTGGCCCAGGTGCCCGGCAACGTCGTACGGCATCTGCTGTTGCTGTCGCCGTTCTTCGGCCCGGACCCCGGCAGGCGCCGGCCTACGCGGTCAGACCGCTCATCGTTCTGTACGGACGCCGCGTCCTGCCTGACCGGGTCACGTCGCGCGGGTACTCTCTCGCCGCCGTCACCCAGTACCTGACGATCGCGCGTACGCTGCCGAACCCGCCCGCCGGGCCGGGCTGCGCACCGCTGCGGTCGCGATCAGCCCGCTCGACGGCGTCGTCGATCCCGGCGCGGCGGTCGAGGTGCCGCGCCGGATCGCCACCGCGAACGGGATACCGCTGCGGGTGTGCGCGCTGCCGGAGTCGTTGGGCGTCGGGCACAACACGCTCGACCTCGCCGCCCTCGGCGCGAGGGGCGGCGAGCTGCGCCGACGGTACGTCGCGCTCTACGAGGGCGAGCCGACGCCGATCGTGCCGGGCGAGAGGTCCTACCTGGTGACGGCGTTGAACACCGGCGGGGCGTAGCCGGCGGGCTTGTCACCGATGCCGAGGCCGGGGCTCACCACCCAGGACTGGTACTGCGGGGTGAACATGCCGTACGGCAGCCCGAGGTTCGGGGCACTGGCCTCGTCGAGCCGACGACGGGCGTCCGCCGGGATCTCGAAGTCGAGCGCGCCGAAGTTGCTGTCGACCTGCTCCGGGCTGCTCGCTCCGATGATCACCGAGCCGACGGCGGGCTGGGTGACCACCCAGTTGATCGCCACCTGCGCCATGCTGCGACCCAGGTCGGTGGCCACGCTCTCCAGGGCCTCGATGACCTTCCAGTCGTTCGGGCTGATCTCCCTACCGGCGGCGCTGGGCGTGGTCAACCGCCCGGTCCCGCTCAGGCCCTCGCCCGTCCGTCGGTACTTGCCGCTGAGCAGACCCCGCCGATCGGGCTCCATGCGGTGAGCCCCATGCCCAGAGTCTGGGCCATCGTCACGTGCTCCGCCTCGATGTCCCGGCTGACCAGGGAGTAGGGAGCTGCACGTTGATCATCGGCGCCAGCCCGTGCGCCTCGGCGTAGCTCTGCGCCCGCGCCGCGTACCAGGCCGGGACGTCGGAGAGCCCGGCGTACCGGATCTTGCCGGCGCGCACCAGGTCGTCGAGGGTGTGCACGACCTCCTCGACCGGGGTGATCCGGTCCCAGGTGTGCAGCAGGTACAGGTCGATGTAGTCGGTGCCGAGCCGGCCCAGCGACGCCTCGACGGCTCGCATGACGTGCTTGCGACCGTTGCCGCTGGCGTTCGGGTCGGACGGGTCGGACGGGTCGACGGTGTTGGTGGCCTTGCTGGTGAGCACCATTCGCTCGCGTACGCCGGCCCGGTTGATCAGGCGGCCGAGGATCCTCCGCTCTCCCCGGCGGTGTAGAAGTCCGCCGTGTCGATGAGGTTGCCGCCCTCTCCAGGTACTGCCGGAAGATCGGCTCGGCCTCCTCCTCGGTCTTGCCGTACGCGGCGTGGAACCCGTCGACGCCGAAGTTCATCGTGCCCAGCGCCAGCCGGCTCACCCGCAGGCCGGACCGCCCGAGCAGGTAGTAGTGGTTCATCGTCGCGTCCTCCCGATCGCATCTCGGCCCCGAGCGGACCGGTTCCCAGACCTTTGCTCGGCAAAATGGACCCGCAAGTCCAAAGTCCGCGCTAGCGTGAGATCCGCAGGTCCGGACGGCACCAGGTGGCGGAGGTCTCATGACACGGGCGTTGACCCGCAAGGGCGAGGCGACGCGGGCGCGCATCGTCGCCGGAGCGGCCGCCGAGATCCGTGAGCGCGGCGTCGACGAGGTACGCCTCGAGGACGTGATGGCCCACACCGGCACCAGCAAGGGCCAGCTCTTCCACTACTTCCCCGACGGGAAGGAGGAACTGCTGCTCGCGGTTGCCGAACACGAGGCCGACCAGGTGCTTCTCGACCAGGAGCCGATGCTCAGCAACCTGACGTCCTGGCCGGCCTGGCTGGCGTGGCGCGACCGGCTGATCGAGCGCTACCTCGCCCAGGGTGTGAAGTGCCCCTCAACGGCCTGCTCGGCCAGACCGGCCGGCGGGCGCCCGGCGCGCAGGCGATCGTGACCGGGCTGATGTGGCGCTGGCAGACGGCGATCGCCGAGGGCATCCGGGCCATGCAGTCGACCGGGGACGTCGCTGCAGACCTCGACGCCGACCGCGCCGCGGCGGCGCTACTCGCCGGCATCCAGGGCGGTGTGCTGTTGCTGCTCTCCACCGGAAAGATCGACCACCTCGAAGCCGTCCTCGACCTCACCATCGACTCACTGCGGGCAGGTGCCCGGAGTGACCGACCGCAGGAAAGGCCTGACGATGAATGACGACGGGATACGCCTGCCATTGGTGCTGCTGCACGGCCTCACGTTCGACCGGCGACAGTGGGACCCGGTCCGGCGTGAGCTTGCGGTGCTCGATCCGGCCCGACAGGTCCTCGCCGTCGATCTGCCCGGTCACGGTGACTCACCGCGACTGGCCTCGTACCGGATGACCGAGGTCGCCGCTGTCGTGCACGACCAGGTGACCGAGGCGGGTCTCACCGATCCGGTCGTCGTCGGGCATTCGGTGGGCGCGGTGGTCGCCACGACGTACGCGGCCCGCCACCCGGTACGTGGCGTGGTGAACCTGGACCAGATCCTGCTGCCCGGCCCGTTCGGCGCTGTCGTCCGCCAGGCCGAGCCGACACTGCGCGGCCCGGAGTGGCGGCGGGTGTGGGACGGCATGCTGGCCGGGATGGGCATCGAGTCGTTGCCGACCGAGGCGCGCGAGATCGTCACCACCGCGACCGACCCCGGCCGGACCTGCTGCTCGGCTACTGGGGCGAGATCCTGCGCGAATCCGACGAGGAGATCGCCGCCGAACGGCAGCGCGCGCTGCGGTCCATCGCCGAGCGGCGGATCCCCTACCGCTGGGTGACCGCGTCCGAGCCGCCGGGCCGCTATCTGACCTGGCTGACCGACAACCTGCCGGACATCACGGTGACCGTGCTACCCGGTAGCCACTTCCCGCACCTGGCGGAGCCGGCCACGATCGCCCGACTGCTGACGACCGATGGGCCCACCCGCCTCTCCCGCGTTGATCAAGAGGTTTGCGTCATCCCGCCCGGCGCGTCGTGACGCAAACCTCTTGATCACCGAGGTCGGGATGGGGTGGAGGTGGGGTGGGGTGGAGGTGAGGTGGGGTGGGTATCGTTGGAGCATCGGACATGGTGTCCGACATCTTGTCCGATCGGTGAGGCGTAGGCCATGATCTCGACCCGCCCCACCCTGTTGCTCGTCCACGGCGCCTGGCACCGGCCGGCCGTCTGGGACCGGCTCCGGGCAGAACTGGACGTCCTCGGCTACCCGACCCGGGCCGTCGACCTGCCCACCTCGGGGCCGGACGCCCGGGGCGGCATGCAGGACGACGCCACCGCCATCCGCAAGGAGATCGCGGCGATCGGCGGGCCGGTCGTCGTGGTCGCCCACTCGTACGGCGGCATCCCGGTCAGCGAGGCCGCCACCGGCCTTCCCGAGGTCGAGTACCTCGTCTACCTGGCCGCGTACCAGCTGGACCGGGGCGAGTCGATGTTCGCCTTCCACGGCGTACCGGACCCGGCCGAGACCGACGGGCTGGTGCCACTCACCGGGGACCCGCGAACGGCGTTCTACGCCGACCTGTCGGACGCCGAGGCCGAGGCGGCCATCAGCCAGCTCGCCGACCAGCGCCTACAGGTCTGCGTGGACCGGGTGACCGAGCCGGCCTGGCGCTCGATCCGGTCGACCTACGTCATCTGTGCGAACGACCAGGCCGTTCCCGTGCCGTTGCAGGAGAAGATGGCCGGCCGGGCCACCAGCGTCCGGCGGATCGAGTCCGGCCACTCACCGTTCCTGTCCCGTCCAGCCGAGCTTGCCGCGCTGCTCGACGAGATTGTCAAAGACCGGGGCTGACGGCGGGTCCCCGCAGCGGCGCACGTCACCTCGGTTCGGCCGTGCGGGTCGGCGGCCGGTCCATCCGATCGAGGCGGGCGAGCTCGGCGTTGCCCGCCCGGATCACCGCCGTGGCCAGCGCGGTGGTGCCCGGTGCCTCCGCCCGCTGTTCGGCGGCGGCGATCCGGACCGCCTGCGCCAGGTGCGCGCGTACGTGCTTGCCGGCCAGCTGGTGGAACGCGACGTCGTTGACCGACCGCAAGGCGGCCAACTCCTGAACGGTGACCATGCCCGGCATGTCGTGGCCCTCGTGCGGGTTGGTCGCCGGAGCGCCGGACTCGGCGAGCAGCCGACGGGCCGTGCGCAGTTCGGCCCGGTGTGCCGAGCTGACCCGGGCGGCGAACCCTTGCCAGGCCGGGTCGGTGGTCCGGATCGGCACCATGTCGAGCACCGGCAGTACGCGTTCGTCCAGCGCCACCGTCAGCTGAAGCCACGCGATGTCGGTGGGGCTGAACAGGCCGACCGAACTGACCGACGGCACCGGGCCGGCGGGCGGCACCAGGCCGGTGGACGGCACCGGGCCGGTGGACGCGGCGGTCGGTGGTGCGGCGGTCGGCGCGCCGTCGTCCGGGCGGTGCCCGGCGATCCGCCGGCACAGGCGCTGACCAGCAGCGCCACCAGGAACAGGGGTAGGGGTGCGGTCACGGGGCCCGCATCCGGCCTCTCTCGCCGCGGACGGCGGGCCCGACATGACCGGACCCGCCTCCACGGTGAAGCTGTGCTCAGATCGGTCGGCCGTCGTGACCGCACTTGATGACCGGACGGATGCAGTCCTGGACGCGGCGGGCCATCTCCGCCACCGGCCAGGCGTTGAAGAAGTCACCGTGCATCGTGTAGCCCGCTCCGGAGGCCAACCGGAACCGCGACGGGTCGCCGGTGACCGGGTACCGCAGCACCTGCCGCAGCTTCGGCACGGGCACCGGGTGGGTGCTCGGGCAGGCCTGGTTCACCGGGTACGCCAGGTGGCTCTTGTGGTCCGGCGAGTCGAGGTCCCGGCCGTTCCAGCACTGCGGGAAGTCCAGGTACGACTCCAGCATCGTGCCGGACGGGCAGTTGACGAAGTCCTTCGACGGCGGCACGTGCCCGGCGTGCAGGCACGACCACCGGGCGATGCTGTCGTTCGACCCGGTGGCCTTGGCGTTGCCGGCGACGAGTCGCAGCCCAAGCGGGAACGGCTGGGTGTTCGCGACGACGTCGGAGCGTACGCCCTCACCCAGGTAGTAGAACGTGGCGATCGCCGGCTCCACCGGCTGGTTGTCGCGGTACAGGGTCGGCACCCAGTAGGACGAGACATCCACTCGTGGGTTGCACGTGGTGGGGAGTTGACCAGGTCGGGGAGCGTGGTGTTGCCGTTCGTCACCGTGCTGCCGAAGAAGCTGTGCATGTGCGAGGCCCCGGCAGCCCGGAAAGACGATCGGGTCGTCCGGCAGCCGGTGGCTGTACGTGCAGTCGGCGGGGAACTCGGCGACCCGGATGACGTTGGTGCCGAAGTCGCCGCCAGCCCGAACGGGGCGGCGTCGGCCCTGCGGTGGTGGACACGACGTACGTGCCGAGGAGCACCAGCAGTGCGCTGATCGCCGTGGCGAGGCGCAGCCGGCGGTGGTTGCCGGAGAGGGTGCGGCCCTGTCCATCTCGTGACTCCTGTCGGGGAACGGGTCAGGACAGCTCCGGCGCCGCCGCCGAAGACATCGGAGATTGCCCTGGCCAGACTGGTGGTGGCCGGTTACGGCCGCTGCGAGAGACGCTCTCACCGACTCAGCTTCGCCGTGAAGTCGACAATTGTCAATACGTGCCGCAGTTGGTGGAAATGACGACGAAGGGCCGGACCCTGGTGGGGTCCGGCCCTTCGATGTGCGGGTGTGCGGGTCAGCTGGTGGCGTAGCCGCGGGTGGCGATCCAGTCCGCGAGGTGCTCGACGCTGATCCAGTACGAGGCCATGGTCGGGTCGGCGGAGTCGGCGATCTTCACCGTCTTGCCGCCGTCGCGGTAGCCCACGACGCTGATGTAGTGCCCGCCCTCGAAGGAGTGGGTGGTCCCGTCGATGTCGGTGCTGGTGCCGGCGATGTTGGCGACCACGGCCCGACCGTCGTCGACGGTCTTGACGACGTCGGCGCGCAGCTGGTCGGTCTGCGCGGCGTCAGCGTCGGGGTTGCTGATCTCCACGGAGTGGTAGGCGTCGGTCTTGCCGGTTTCCTTGTTCAGGACGGGGTGATGTCGTTGATGGAGTTGGTGCCGGCCTCGGTGGTGCCCATTTCCTGGCCATGTCGTCGACGTTGATGTTCTTGCCCTGCACGCTCAGGGCGTTGCGGGTGGCGGCGGGTCCGCAGTAGTAGAAGTTCGGCTGGGCCTCGTAGCGCACACCCAACTCCCGCTCACCATGACCCTTGCGGTCGGTCTGGGTTTGGGTGGCCGGCTTGGCATCGGACGCGGCGTAGGCGGCGGTGATCGGACCGGCGATGGCACCACCGGTGAACGCGAGCCCAGCAGCGGTCAAGGCGGTCTTACGGATCAGATCGGTACGCATGATGGCGTGCTCCTCTGCATCGGGGAACCCACACGACACTCAACGGGGTGCGTGGCCGTGCGGGGAAAGTTCACGGCAACGTCGGCGATCCGGGGACCTGCTCGGGCGTTGCGGGGATGTAACCGGGCGGCCTGCCGGATGTTCCCGGCGGCGGCTGCCGCGCCCCACGACCCGAAGTCGCGGTGGCATGCCAGGTATAACGACCCCGCCCGGCCCAGGATTCCGCTCACGGGGTGGCGACGCCCACCCGACACCGCCCCCAAACCGGACAACCCACCCGCCCCGCCCACTCGGGAACGGACGCCGGGGCCACAGCGGGATGATCCACTCGGGTTCCCGGAAGTCGCGGTGTCCGGCTGCCGGGGATACCCCGACATCAGGAGACCCGAGTGGGTCATGCCCAGCCTGCGCCGTTGGTGCACCCAACCCGACCCAACCCGGCCCCGGACCCACCGACCTGCTCTCCAACCCCACCACGCCGCCTCACCCCAAGATCCGCGCAACTTCGGCGAAACTGCTGCCTCGACGCGCCGTGACGCAGCAGTTTCACCGATAGTGCGCGGATCTTGACATGCTCGCGTCCCGACGCGGAGCGCCACGCGGGCAGCGGCAGTCGGTCCCGACAATGCGGGTGGGGCAGCCCGACCGTCTCGGACTGCCCCACCCGGGCGCAACGGCGTACTCAGAACCCGAGGACGCTCCGCCCGCCGACAACCGGCAGCCGCAGCTCACTGTCGTTCGGTGCGACCCGCAGCTCGGTGCCGCCCAACGGCAGCAGGGTGTACTCCTGGTCGCTGGAGAAGACGACCACGCCGATCCGGTGTCCGGCCGGGAAGACGTAGTCCTTCGGCTCCATGGTCCACCGGTAGTCGTACAGCTTGCCCTGCTTGACCGGCTCGGTGCGCGCGGCGCCCTTGCGGTTCTGCGGGTCCATCCAGCCCCGGGTCACCACGGTCGGAGCGGCGGTCGACCCGGCCGGGCCATAGTCGACCAGGTACGCGGTCAGGTTCGCGTCCGGCTTGTTGTCGATCGCCATCCGCAACCGCATCTCCGGACGTCCGGAGATGCGGACGTTCTGCGTCAGCTCGGGGAGCGGTAGGCAAGCCGGTTCGGACTCGCCACGTCGGGGTTGCCGACCAGAGTGTCCGGGTGGATGGTCCGGCCCTCGTCGACGAAGCTCTGCTCGACCCTGCCCTTCGGCGGCTTGCCCGTGGTGAGCGCGCCCGGCGCGGTGGCGCCGGTGGCGGCGAACCGTAGCCCGACCTCACGCGCGGCCGGGTCGGGCCAGTTGGCGTACGTGGTGTAGGCGCGGTCCTCGCGCTGGAGCACCGCCGTCGGCTCGTCCATGATGCCGTTGCGCACGTTCCACAGCCAGAAGTCGAACCAGCGGTTCTCGGTCTGCTTGTAGGTCCACGTCTGCCCGCTGGGCAGGGTCACCGACGCGCTGCTGCCGGACCACCGTGGCCGCCCTGGTGCAGCCAGATCTTGCGCGGCACGTCGCGCTTGGCGAGCTGGTCCCACCAGCCGGCGAAGTGCTCGGTCTTGACGTTCCAGTCGTTGAGGCCGTGCACGACGAAGACGCTGGCCCTGACGTTGCGGGCGTCGAGGTAGTCGCGGTCCTCCCAGTACGCCGAGTAGTCGCCGGTGACCCGGTCCTGCTCCGCGGTGATGGTCGCCAACTCGTCGGCGCAGGGCCCTCGGCCCGTGCCTGCCCGGCGGTGTACTGGGCCAGGACGTCGAGGTCCTCGCCCTGGAACGTCCGGGCGCGACCACCAGACCGTTGGCCCGGTAGTAGTCGTACCAGCTGCTGATGGCGGAGACCGGCACGATGGTCTTGAGTCCCCGACCCCGTGGTGGCCACCTGGTTGGGCAGCGTCCCGTTGTAGGAGACGCCGGTCATGCCGACCGCGCCGGTGGTCCACCCGGCGGTGATCGGGCGCCGTTCGCGTCGTACCCCTTCGCCCGGCCGTTGAGCCAGTCGATGACCGCCTTGGTGCCGAGCGTCTCGGCCTGGTCGCCGCTGGTCGGGCAGCCGTCCGAGTCGCCGGTGCCGACGTTCTGGCCGAGCACCACCGCGTACCCGCGTGGCACGTAGTAGTCGTCCAGCGAGCCGGGCAGGTTGGCCTTCGCCTGGGCCCGCTGCGCGCCCGCGTCGAGCGTCCGACGCCCGGAGTGGTCGGTTCGGCCGTTCTGCGGCAGGTCGTCGACCAGCACGCTCGGGTACGGCACGTCACCCCAGGTGCCCTTCCGGTACGGGCTGTGCTCGAAGATGACCGGCACCTTGAAGCCCTGCGTGGCGGTTTCCGGGTCGGGAGATGTCGATCGCCACCCGGTCGAGCCGACCGTCGTGATCGGTGTCCACCGGGGTCTGGACGAACACGCGCTCCTCGATCGCGTCGGCGAGCGAGAACACCGGCTGGGTCATGCCGTCGCTGACCACGATGCCGGTGGGCGTGGTGGCGACGGGCGGAGCCGCAGCCGCTGTCGGGGCTGCGCTCAGGACCAGGGCGCCGGAGACACCGACGCTCAGGAGTGCCAGATGACGGGGTCGACGCATCCGCGTCTCCCTTCGGTTGGGGCTGGTTGCCGGGTCTCGGCGAGGGCTGATCTCGAAGATCCATTCGTCGACATGCTAGGACCGGGCCGGCGTTCCGTCGATACCTTCGAACGGGTTGTGCCTTTCGTCCACCATGCGGCATTGCTGGCGATCGTTGGCGCAATCGAACCGTCATCGAACGGCGCCCTGCGTCGACACGCTGCGGAAATCCTCGGCACGCACTCGAGAAAACCAGTCTTCGTAACCGTCCGAAGATCAAGCCGCGTGCTTATGATCTTGCGGGAAGTCGCCGAAGAGGTGGCTTCGTCCACATTAGACGAAAAGCAACATGCTCAGAAAAACGCGGTGGCTGCTAGCCGTCGCCGTCACGGCCACGACGCTGACCGCCCTACCGGGCGGCGCCGCCACGGCCGCCCCAACGGCATCGGCCAGAGCGGTGCACCCGCAGCCTCGGCCGACGGAAGACGCACACCGTCACCCTGCTGAACGGGGACGTGGTGACCGTACGGAGCACCGGCTCGGGCTGCCTGCGGGCCACGGTGCGTCCGGTTGACGAGAACACGGTGCTCAACCAGACCTGTGGACCCGACGGTCATCTGCACGTCATCCCCGCGCGCTGGCGTCCCAGATCGGCTCGGTCCTCGACCCCGACCTCTTCGACGTCACCACGCTGATCGCCGACGGGTACGACGACGACACCTCTGCCGCTCATCGTGCAGCCCGCCACCGCGTCCGCCCGCGTGGCCGCGCTCGGTGACGTCCTGCCGCTGCCCAGCATCGGCGCGGTCGCCGGCCGCGTACCCAAGAAGAGCCCGGCCACCGCGAAGCTCGCGTCCAACTCGCTGCTGGCCGGCGCGAAGAAGGTCTGGCTCGACCGCAAGGTCCGCGCCACCGCGCTGACCGGCGGCGGCCGACCGGCCGGCCTGACCGGAACCTGGCCAGATCGCCGCTCCCGACGCCTGGAGGGCCGGCTACACCGGCACCGGCGTCCGGGTCGCGGTGCTCGACACCGGCGCCGACTTCACCCACCCGGACCTGGTCGGCCGGGTCGCCGACCGGCCGACTTCACCGCCGAGGGCGGGGACGCCGTCGACCACAACGGCCACGGTACGCACGTCGCCTCGACCATCGCCGGCACCGGCGTGGCCGCCAACGGTCAGCGTCGCGGGTGGCGCCGGACGCCAGGCTGGTCATCGGCAAGGTCCTCGACGACCACGGCTCGGGCGCGGACTCCGGGATCATCGCCGGCATGGAGTGGGCCGCCACCCGCGCCGACGTCATCAACATGAGCCTCGGCGGCAGCGACCCGGACGACGGCAACAACCCGCTGTCGCTCGCCGTCGACGGTCTGAGCAAGCAGACCGGCACGCTCTTCGTCATCGCCGCCGGCAACAGTGGCGGGCCATCTCCTCACCCGGCTCGGCTGCCAGCGCCCTGACCGTCGGCGCCGTCGACCGGAACGACAAGCTCGCCGACTTCTCCAGCCGTGGACCGCTGGTCACCAGCAACGTGGCCAAGCCGGAACTGGTCGCTCCCGGCGTCGACATCGTCGCCGCCCGGCCGCCGGCACCAACCTGCAGGACCCGATCGACAGGTACTACGAGGCCATCAGCGGCACCTCGATGGCCAGCCCGCACGTGGCGGGAGCTGCCGCGCTGCTCGCCCAGCGGCACCCGGACTGGACCGGTACGCAGCTCAAGGCCGCCCTCGTCGGAGCCGCCGACCCGCTGACCGGCATCGACCCGTACGCCGTCGGCGCCGGCCGGCTCAACGCGGCCCGGCCCTCGGTGGCCCGACCAGCGACCAGGCGGTGGTCAACCTCGGCACCTTCGCGTACCCGCAGACCGGGACCGGCGAGGCGACGCTGAGCTGGACCGGCGCGGCGACCTCGGCGACGACGGTCCTCGACCTGGACGTGTCGGTGGTCAACCACGACGGTCGGCCGGTGCCGCGCGGTGCGGCGTCGCTCACCACGAGCCGGCTGACACTCACGCGCGGCGGCACCGCCGCGGCGACACCGCCGCGGCGACCCTCCGGGTCAACCGCGCGGCGCTGGCCGCCCGGCCGGGCTTTACCTCGCCACCGTCACCGCCCGCACCGCCGGTCGCAGGCTGGTGACGACCACCCCGGTGAGCTTCTACGTCGAGCCGCCCAGCTACGACCTGACGATCCAGACGAAGCCGCTGCCGGGCCTGAAGGAGGGCGCGGAGAGCTGGATCAACCTGATGGTCACCAACCTCACCGACCCGGTGATCTACCACGACGGTGGGGCGGTACGCCCGGCGACACCTTCACGCTGCGGGTGCCGGCCGGCCGGTACGCGGTCCTCGGCTCCTCCGTCGCCTACTACGTCGACAGTGACGTGCTGGAGACGACGCTCGCCGGCGAGGCCGACCTGGACATGGGCGGTGCCCGAGCGTGACGCTCGACCCGGCGCGGGCCAGGCCGGTGACGGCGACCGTCGACGGGTGCCCGCCACGCCGACCCGGACCGACCTCACCAACGTCCAGACCCCGGCGAACGGTCTGTCCTGGTGGCACCAGATCAGCGGGTACGGGGCCACGACGACGGTCCGCACCACCCCGTTGTCGAAGCCCACCGTCGGCTCCCGGCGCACCTGGGCCGCCGTCAACCTGACTCGCCGGCCGGCACCGCCAAGCCGTACCGCTACAACCTCGTGCACGAGTACGCGGGCGGCGCGGTGGCCGACCCCGCCTTCCGGGTGAGCAGGGCCGAGCAGGCGAAACTCGCCCGGATCGAGGAGCGGTTCCACCAAATGGACTCGGAGGGGATGGTCACCCAACTGCTCCGCAGCGGCTTCACGCCGGACGGGGTGCCGGTGACGCAGACCAACGAGGCAAACCTGCCGCCGTACCGCACCGACTACCTGCCGGCCGGCTACCTCTGGGCGGACGAGGGTGTCTACGGTGGCCTGTCGGCCCAGGAGGCTCCCCGCAGCTATCGGCCGGGCAGTCGGCAGACCAAGGTCTGGGCGCGGCAACCGCTGCACTCCGGCTGGTACGACGACCCGGCCGGCGCCGACTACAGCTGTGCCACCAGCCGTCGCGGACCCGGGGCAACCTGCACATCGACTTGGTGTCACTGACCGACCAGCACCAGCGGTCCGACTGTCTGCAGGGCGGCTCGATCGGTGTGAACCGCACCCTGTCGCTCTACCGCAACGGCACTCTGGTCGAGAAGCGGGACCGCCCGCTGGCCGATGTCACAGTGCCGCAGCAGATGGCGGACTACCGGCTGACCTCGACGTCGACACGAGCCTGATCCTGCCGATCTCGACCAGGGTCAGCACCTCGTGGACGTTCCGGTCGGCGGGGCCGACCGGGACCGGGCGTGCCGCTGCCGCTGCTCGCGGTGGACTACGCGCTGCCGATGGACACCACCAACCACGCCACCGGCGGAACGGCGGAACTGGCCGTCCGGCAGATGCGCGGCATCAGGGCGCAGCGGGTGACGTCCTTCCAGGTCTGGACCTCGACGGACGACGGTGCCACCTGGACGTCGGCCCGGGTCACCGGGAGTGGCGACAGTTACCGGGTCGCGCTGCCGACGGCCGCCGCCGGAGCGCCCGTCTCGCTGCGGGTGAAGGCCGCCGCCAACGGCGGTAGCGGGATCGACCAGACCATCATCCGGGCGTACCACGCCGGCTGACGGTCGACACGGTGCTGCGGTCCGGCCTCGGCCGGGCCGCACCACCTTTCGTGGGGTGTCGATCCTGGCCTTCCTCGTTCGTCGTGACGGTGAAAGACCGACGTCGACACGAGAGGTACGCCCATGACGCCCGTCTCGGGTACGCATGTCCGCCGAACCCGCATCCTGTTGGCTGCGGCACCGTCGCCGGCCTTCTCTTCCCGTCCTGTCGTTCGGGCAGGCGTTCACCCGGTCCGGGTTCGATCTGCGCCGGCACGCGCTGAGTGCACTCACCCTCGGCGACCTCGGCTGGTTGCAGTTCCTCGCGTTCGTGGTCACCGGTCTGCTGGCCGTCGCCTTCGCGGTGGGCCTGTGGCGGGTGCTGCGACCGGTCGGGCCGGCACTGTGGTGCCGGTGCTGGTCGCCGTCTACGGGTGGCGATGATCGGCGGCGGGATCTTCGTCCCCGACCCGCGCTCGGCTGGCCGCCGGGCGCCCGGCGGGCTCCCCGAGCAGGCCAGCACGGCAGCATCCTGCACACCTGTGCGGTGCGGCGCGTTCCTGTCGCTGATCGCCGCCGGGGCGCTGCTCGCCCGACGTTTCGCCGCTCAGGGGACCGGGTTGGGCGCTCTACAGCGCCGCCAGTGGCATCGGTCGCGTTCGTGCTCACCGGCCCGCCGTGGAGCGAGGAGAGTGCGAGCATTCGCTTCGCCGTCGGAGCGGTGCTCATCTCGGGTGGCTCGTGGCGCTGTCCTGGTGGGCACGCGACGAGGTGGCCTGACCGTCACTGGCCTCCCAGACCGCCTTCGCGCCGGAGTCGCCGGTGCGGATCACGTAGTAGAGAGCGATGCCGGCGGTGACCACCGACAACACCTGCAACGCCAGGGTCAGCGGTCGACCGGCCCGCCGCACCGCGCTCGCCTCGGCGGCCCTCGGCGGAACCAACCGGACCAGTGCCAGGGCCACGATCGCCAGCCCGATGGCCGCCCAGAGCGTGTTGTTGCCGAAGTCCTGGTGTCTCTCCAGCGTCGGAAGGAATTCCGGGTGACCCGGTTGGCGGCACGCATGCGCTCGAGGAAGGCGTCGCCGGAGAGTCTCGCCAGCAGTGCGGCGACCGGCGCGCCCAGGGCGAGCAGTGCCAGCACCCAGCGGGTGTGCGGCCGGATCGGCGGAACGAGCGCGTAGCCGACCGTCAGCAGAGCCAGCAGCGGCACGAACACGACAGCGAGGTGCAGCACCAGAGGGTGGGCGGGCAGGCCCATGAACTCCTCGAACATCGGCGTCTCCTCCGGTGTGATCGGGTGGACGTCGATCGTCCGCGAAGGACGCTATCGGTACACGCCGTGCCGGGCCAACCGGCTATCGGGAGCGCGGCAGGCAGTCCTTCTTGTACTTCAGGCCCGAGCCGCACCAGCAGGCGTCGTTGCGCTCCGGTGGCCAGGGGATCCGTGCGCTGGGCCGCGCCGACACCTCGGCCGCGTAGCCGGCCCGGACCGCCACGTCGGCCGGGTCGCCGTCACGTCGACCGGCGAACGCGTTCAACCCGTCCACGCTCGCGCGGGACACACCAACCCGGCCTGACCGGCACCCCGCAGCCGGACCAGTTCCTTCTCCAGCCGGCCCCGGTGCGCGTCCCAGTCCGGCCCGTACACCTCGGCGAGCGCCGCGTGCTCGGCGAGCAGCCGGTCGAACTCGGCCCGAGGCCAGAAGAGCAGATCCGACTCGCCGTCCCGACGCTCCCCGGCCCGCCGGACGAGCTGGGTCTCCAGCCGGTCCGCCAGGTCGTCCTGCCGATCGTGCGGCAGGTTGAGATTCCGGCGTACCCGATGCCGCTGTTGCAACAGGAAGAAGGCGACACCCGGCGCGTCCGGCGGACCGAGATCGACCACGGGATCGGTCGCGGTGCTGGCCGGCCCGGTCCCCCGGCGGTCGCGCGCTCGCCGAGCAGGGTGTCGACCGCCTCGCTCAGCCACGTCTCGGCGGTCGCCGAACGGCCACCGGCGTCCAGGGCGGCGCTGACGTAGGCGGGAGCGTCCGGCTGCACGAGCAGCAGCGGGCGCAGCGCGGTCAACTCCGCCACCGCCTCGTCGTCGCGACCGCCGGCTCGGAACAGAGCGCGGGCCCGCAGCGCCCGCGCGAACCCGGCCCGCGGGTCGTCCCCGGACGGTACGCCGCCAGGGCCTGCTCCGCGTACCGCAGGGCGGCCTCGGCCGTGCCCGGATCTCGGCGATCTCGGCGGCCAGCGTCAGGGCGTCCCCGGCGTCGTCCGGATCCTCCAGCCGGCCCTGCTCCGCCGCCTCGGCCACGTCGGCGGCGACACCGAGCGGATTGGCCGTCCGGAGCGCCGAACGGCGAAGTTCGGCGAGGTCGGCCTTGGTGAGTATGTCCTCGTCGGCACGATCTCACGGTACGTCGGGCTGCTTACGGTATGCGGGCAGATCACCCGTTACGCCGCTCAAGCGCTCCCGGAGCTACGACCAGGCCCCGGCCGCTGCGGCCCGGGCGGCGTAGCTGTCGAAGTCGAGCGGGTCACGTCCGAGAACCCGACGCACCCCGTCGGCCGGCTCGGCGAGGTGTCCCGCCCGCATCCCGGCGAACAGGACGTTCAGCGCCGTGGCAACGTCCTCCGGATAACCCGCGGCCAGGAGTTCGGCCTGGTACTGCTCCGGCGTGAGTTCCACGTAGCGCATCGAGCGGCCGGACGCCGTGGCGATCGTCGCCACCGCCGCGGCGAAGGTGAGCGCGTGCGGACCGGACAGGTCGTACACCTGTTCGTGGTGACCCGTGACGTCAGGAGCGTCGCGGCCACGTCGGCGATGTCCTGGGCGTCGACGAACGGCTCCGGGTGTCGTCCATCGGCAGAGCCAGCCGACCGTCGAGCAGGGGTTGGCGAAACAGGTCCTCGCTGAAGTTCTGACTGAAGTTGTTCGGCCGGATGATCGTCCACTGGACGCCGGACTTCCGCACCGCCTCCTCGGCGGCGACCATGCCGGGGAGAAGGCACCGACCTGGTCGATCCCGCGCCCGGACAACGCCACGAAACGACCGACACCCGAGTCGACCGCCTGCGCCACGAAATCGGCGGCCAGCGCGGGGTCCTCCGGAGCCAGCAGGTAGACCGCCGAGACTCCTCCAGGGCCGGCCCCAGGTGGCCCGCTGCGACCAGTCGAACCGCACCTCACCGGACCGCGAGGCGGCCGGACCTGCTGACCCGCCGTCCGCAGCGTCTGCACCACCCGACGACCGGTCTTACCGGTCCCGGCCATCACGAGTATCGAACCTGCGTCTGTCGTCATGACCACGAGTCAACTCGTCCGGTCGCGGACGGTACATACGCCGTCGTACGCCGTGCATGTCCGATCGTCCCGGCCCTGTTGTCGGCGAACTATCGTCGATGTCATGGACCCGTTCGACAGTCTGCTGCGGGCGTACACGCCGACGGCGCTGCCTTCGGCCGGTCGGTGCTGACGCCGCCGTCGGCGCTGCGGTTCACCGACGGCGCTCCGCTGACGCTCTGTGTCCCCATGCGTGGCGAGGGTGGATCTCCCACCCCGAGGCGACAAGCCCCGCCTGGTCCGGGTCGGGGAGGCCGCCACCGTGCGCGGCCCGGCGCCGTTCGTCTTCTCCGCCGAGCCACGGTCGATCTTCGAGCCCGGGGAGCTGCGGGACGTTCGGCGCGGTCACACCGGGACGTCCGACCCGGCCGGTACGGATCACCCCGACCACCTGGTGCTGCTGGTCGGGGTGTACCACGTTCGAGGTCTGGTGCCCCAGCGGCTGCTGGGTGCGCTACCACCGGTGCTGGTCGTCCCGGAGGACCAGGACTGCGCCGAGCTGCGCGACTACCTGGAGGCGCAACTGGAGGCGGGTCGACCAGGTCGGCAGGTCGTGCTGGACCGTCTCCTGGACTGGTTGCTGGTGTGCACGGTGCGGGACTGGTTCGACCAGCCGGAGGCCGAGGCTCCCGGCTGGTACCGGGCGTTGAGCGACGACACTGTCGGTCCGGTGCTGTGTGCCATGCACGACGCGCCGGGCCGGCCGTGGACCCTGGCCAGCCTGGCCGCGCAGGCGGGAGTCTCCCGGTCCACACTGGCCAAACGGTTCACCGAGTTGGTCGGCGAACCGCCGCTCACCTACCTGACCGACTGGCGCATGACCCTGGCCGCCGACCTGCTGACCGAGTCCACCGCGACGGTCGCCGCCGTCGCGCGACACCTCGGTACGCGGACGCCTTCGGCTTCAGCGCGGCCTTCAAACGGGTGCACGGGATGAGCCGAGCGCGGCCCGGAGCCGGTCGTCGAGTGGTCGCAAAACCAACTAACTATGGTCATCTGTTGTCAACCCGTCCTCGATAGTGTCCGGTCGCCAGTTTCCCGACCAGATCGCACGGAGGCGGAGTCATGGGCACGGTGGATCGCCGTACGTTCCTCAAGGCGATGGGAGTCCCCGCGATCGGCGCGGCGCTCCCGTTGGACCTCAGCAAGGCGCTCGCCATCCCGGCGAACAACCGGACCGGCTCGATCAGGGACGTCGAGCACGTCATCATCCTGATGCAGGAGAACCGCTCCTTCGACCACTACTTCGGCACCATGCGCGGCGTACGCGGTTTCGGTGACCCCATCCGGCGACACTGCCGTCCGGCAGGGACGTGTGGCATCAGCCCAACGGTGACGACGAGCTGCTGCCGTTCCGCCCCGAGGTGGAGGACCTCGGCCAGACCTTCCTGCCGGACCCGCCGCACGGCTGGAACGACGGGCACGCCGCCTGGAACGACGGCCGGTTCGACGGGTGGGTGCCGAACAAGGGCGTCACCGCGATGACCTACCACACCCGCCAGGACCTGCCGTACCACTACGCCCTCGCCGACGCCTTCACCGTCTGCGACAGCTACCACTGCTCGCTGATGGGCCGACCGACCCGAACCGCTACCACATGTGGAGCGGCTGGGTCGGCAACGACGGCAGGGGCGGCGGCCCGGTCATCACCAACGCGGAGGCCGGTTACGACTGGTCCACGTACCCGGAGCGGCTGGAGCGCAACGGCGTCTCCTGGAAGATCTACCAGGACGTCGGCACCGGCCTCAACGCCGCCGGTTCCTGGGGCTGGACGAACGACCCGTACATCGGCAACTACGGGGACAACTCCCTGCTCTACTTCCACCAGTACCAGAACGCGCAGCCCGGCACGCCACTGGCCGACAGGGCGAAGACCGGCACCGAGATCAGGACGCAGGGCCGCGACCCGGAGGCGCTGCTGGCCGACTTCCGCGCCGACGTCGAGGCGGGACGGCTCCCGGAGGTCTCCTGGATCACCGCGCCCGAGGCGTACACCGAGCACCCGAACTGGGGCCGGCGTTCGGCGCCTGGTACATCTCGCAGGTCATCGACATCCTCGCGTCGAACCCCGAGGTGTGGAGCAGGATGGCGCTCTTCGTCACGTACGACGAGGAGGGTGGCTTCTTCGACCACGTGGTCCCGCCGACGCCTCCGCAGACCCGCGAGCACGGGCAGTCGACAGTGCCGACCACCAACGAGATCTTCCCCGGCGACGCCGATCACCCGGCCGGGCCGTACGGCCTCGGCATCCGCGTACCGATGATCATCGTCTCCCCGTGGACGCGCGGCGGCTACGTGAACTCGCAGGTCTTCGACCACACCTCGTTGATCAAGTTCCTGGAGGCGCGGTTCGGGCACGGCCGGCCGGACCTGATCGAGGAGAACATCACCCGTGGCGGCGGGCCGTCGTCGGTGACCTGACCTCGGCCTTCGACTTCCGGCACCCGAACCGCTCGCGCGAGGTCCGGTTGCCCGACACCGACGACTTCAAGCCCGAGGAGCTGGTCCGGCACCCCGACGAGGTGCCGGTCCCGCCGGCGGACCAACGGCTACCACAGCAGGAGCAGGGGTACGTCCGCGCGCGCCATGCCGTACACCCTGCACGCGGACGGGCGTCTCCACGACGGCGCGTTCCGGATCGACCTCCGCAACACCGGTGGGGTCGCCGCGGTCTTCCAGGTCCGCCAGGCCGGCAGCTCGGACGCCCCGCGCAGCTACACCGTCGAGCCGGGCAAGCACCTGACCGACACCTGGCAGGTCGAGTCCGGGTACGACCTGTCGGTGCACGGGCCGAACGGGTTCTTCCGCCGGTTCACCGGTGGCCGGTCCCACGTCGACGTCACGCCCTCCTACGAGGACCGGAACGACAAGGTCGTCCTCACGCTTCACAACCGCGGGTCGAAGCGGGTCGAGGTGACAGTGCGGGACGGGTACAACTCCCGGCCGGTGAAGCTGTCCCTGCGCCCCGGGAGACAGAGCGCGCGACGTGGGCGCTCGCCCGCACCCACGGCTGGTACGACCTGACCGTCAGCGTCACCGGCGATGCCGCCTTCTCGTACCGCTGCGCGGGCCACGTCGAGAACGGCAAGGACAGCATCAGCGACCCGGCCCTCGGCGGGCTCGTCTAGGCAGTAGGCGCGTCACCCGGGCCGCTGCCGGTCCGGGTGCGCTCCTCACCGCAGCCCGCTCGTCCAGGGTCACGCTTCGCAGTGACACGCCATGCCGGAGGGACGCCGGCATTTGCCTCGTGGCTCCTCGGCAGGGCCTACTCGCCGATCAGAACTCCTCGTACACCGCCGGGTCCTGGTCCGCGAGCCGTCCGTCCGGGCGGCCCAGCGCGGTGATGGCCTCGACCTGCGCGTCGGTGAGCGCGATGCCGAAGACGTCCAGGTTCTCGGCCTGCCGCTGCGGAGAGGCGGCCTTGGGCAGCGGGATCACCTGGCGCGCCACGTGCCAGGCGAGAATCGCCTGCGCCGGGCTGATGCCGTGGGCGGTCGCGATCTCCTCGATGACCGGGTGCTGCTGGAGGTCGTTGCCGTGGCCGAGCGGGCTCCAACCCTGCACGAGGATCCCGTGCTCCCGGTGGTATTCGAGCGCGTCCTGCTGCGGAAAGTACGGGTGCACCTCGATCTGGTTGACCACCGGGGCGACCCCGGTCTCGGCCACCAGCCGGTCGATGTGCTCGGGCAGGAAGTTGGACAGACCGATGTGCGTGACGAGCCCACGCTCGCGCGCCTCGATCAACGCCCGCCACGCCTGCACGTACAGGTCGACCTTGGGGTTCGGCCAGTGGATCAGGTATAGGTCGACCCGGTCGAGGCCGGTGCGGAACACACTCTCCTCGATGGTGGTCAGCGCATCGTCATAGCGGTGGTGCCGCCCCGGCAGCTTCGAGGTGACCACCACTTCGTCCCGTACGTCGGTGGCCGCACGGGCGGCCTGGCCCACCGCACCCTCGTTCTCGTAGTTGACCGCCGAGTCGATCAACCGGTAGCCGGCCTTGATCGCCTGACCGATCGCGTCGACACCCGCCGAGCCGTTCAGTCGGTACGTGCCGAGCCCGATCGCCGGCAAAGCGGTGCCGTCGGCGGCCGTCAGGTGGGGAATCGTCATGATTGGGACCCTACCTGGACGACATCGGCGGGGATGCTACGTCAGCTAGGGCCATGAGGTAGGCGGTGGGCCGAAGGCGCGACGACCAGCTCGCAGCCAGCTCTGCGTTCGGACCGCTCAGCGACAGCGATCAGCGGCGGGTTGGTTGACACGGGGAACATAATCGATGCAAGTCAATCTATCCCTGGGCTGAACGAGCTCCGGTCCCGTCCCTGAACACCGTTAGAAAGGAAGCTCATGCGCCGATTTACCAGCCAAATCGCTGCGGGTCTCGCCGCCGCCTTGATCACCACACTGGCCGTGACGATACCGGCGTCGCCCGCAGCCGCTGTCGAGACGCTCAAGGTTCCCGACACCGGCCTCGTCTTCTACCAGGCCTACACGCAGATCATCGTAGGCAGGCAGGCCACGCCCGACGGTATCTGCCGCCCGGTCCCGGCCGAGGCGATCTGGGCGATCGGCTGGAACGGCTTCGGTTCCGTCTCTGGCTACCGGACCTCCGACTGCACCGGCGCTGCGTCCGAGCTCAACAACTTCCACAGCTGGCCGTACGAGGGCTACTACCTCTCCTACCGGGCCGGTTGACCAGCGTTCCCGGTGGTTGAGGCCGGCGTCACTCGCTTAGCTTGCGAACAGCATTCTCGCCGGAAACTCACCGCTGGATTGCCGGGCCTTGACGATCTTTGCCGCGATCGCACCGGCAGCTGAGTTGAAATCGCCATCTTCGACACGGGCGTCAGGGTGTGCGGATCGATTGCGAGGATTCGATCAAACCTGTCATCAAATCCGAACTCGTACCGAACCTCGCCTGCGGCCGCCTCGACGCGCCGCGCGGTCACCATCATCCCCACGCTCTAGCCTCCAATGCCCGAGTAGTCTTCGTAGGTCGGCCCGGGTATAAATGCCTCCCAATTGGACACCTGGTTGGCGGCAAGGTGTGCTTCCCGGTATGCCGCCTGCGGGTGTGTTCGGTAGTACTGCAGTTCTGCCAACTCGTGCTCCAACAGTGCGTAGTCCTCGGGCAGTGGGCTACCTCGCCGTAAACGCAGCCAGGCCTCAGCCATGGGCGGGCTCGGATCGTATCGTTGATGGATGACTCCACCCGCATAATCATCCATTCGGTGGGCGTCGAAGAAGATGTGCCGGCGGATCTGCTCGATGTCCTCCTGAGAGAACCCTCGGGAACCGTCCAAGCGGGCGCATCTCCGACGTGGCCAGCTATGACGTCGGCGTCGGCCTGCTGGCGGATCGCCTCGTATGCCTCCTCTGCCCAACGGTCCTGCCCCCGTAGTCTGCAAGGTTACGAGGTCGAGTGGTGTGGCCTCCATGAACGCCGCGCGCCCCATCTGCTGCGCTTCCTGAGCGCCCGCGCGAAGTGTCGCGAAGCCGCCCCAGCACCTGCTTGAGCTTCTCGATCAGGTCGCCGAGCCGGCGCACCTCGGGATCAGCCGTCGCAGGCTCGCCAGCAACCCGCGCAGCAGCCGCGCGATCCGCGCTCCCAGGACGCCACCAGGGTTGTGACCTGTTCCACGACCAGCGGTGCGGCCAGTCCGCCGGTGAAGAGGAGACCGCCCGCGTACACGATGAGGCGGGACACGCAGGTGGCGATGGCGTCGCGGACCAGGAGCCGGACGGCGGCCACCAGCCGGCGGCGCCTTCGGTGATCGCGGCCAGGGTGTCGACGCCTTGGGCGAGGCCGGTGATGGCCTGTTGCTGTTCGGCGGCCCAGGCGCGGTAGGCGGGCGGCGCTGCCGCCCAGCCGGCGACGTCGTTGCGGACGGCGCGGGCCAGTTCGGCGGCTTCCTCGCGGAGGGATCCGGCGACGTTACGCCAGGTCTGGGCATGTGCGGTGATCTGCGCCGGGTCGCCGGCGAGCCAGTCCAGTGCCTCGCTGAGGGGCCTGACGTGTTCGATGAGCCAGGCGATCCCGTACTGGAGCAGGGCGCCGACCGGGTCGGAGACCAGGGCGAGCGCGTCCAGGCCGGCGCTCACGACGCCGAGGCTGCCGTCGATCCAACTGCCGTTGCGGACGCCCTGGGCGATGAGTTCGATGTCCTCGCAGATCCACACGCCCGCCCAGGCGCTGGGTGGGTGTCCGCGGCGGCGGCGACGAAGGGTTCGACGTCACGGCGGCTGCCGTGCCCCGTCGAGCGGGCGCTGCCGCACCTCGTCGAGCAGGTGCTTGGCGTGGGCGTCGGAGCTTCGATAACGATCCGCGCCGGTCCGTACTTTCTCGGCGGTGTCCCGGACCGACGCGGCGGCGGCGCCGATGCCGTCGACCAGGGTCCGCTGCAGGCCGTCGAGCAGCACCGGCATCACCGCGCAGAGCTGCCCGTACGCGTCTGCGCCCAGTCGGACGTGCTGGCCTGCCTGCTGGGCGGTGTCGATGCTGCCGGCGCAGCGATCGAGGCGCGCGGCGTGGGCGGTCAGGTCGTCCGGGTCGACGTGGATGCCGTCACCGGCCGGCATCGCTGGGGCCCTGGTCGTGGCTCAGCCGGCTGCGGTACGAGTCGACGATGGCACGGGCGCTCGCGTCGTCACCGAGGGACTCCGCGGTCACAGCGCTGACCTGCCGGAGCAGATCGGCATGCGCGGCTCTGGTGGTCTCCAGGATCTGCTGGGCGGTGCGCGACGCCGGCTGTTGCCGGATGCGTTCGTCGAGCCGCAGGTCGATCAGCAGGCCCGACGAGTCGACGGTGACCTCGACCGTCCGCTCGGTGTTGCGGGCGGTGCCGGTCAGATCCCGCAGCCTCGCCGAGAGCGTCTTCGCCCGTGCCGCCCGTTCGGCGAGCGAGGACTCCCACTCGTCGAGCCGGCGCCCCGCCGCGTCGAGCGCAGCGTCGTCCGCCCACATGCTGACCCTCCCCAGGGGACCGCCGCCGACCCCGCCGGCGAGATCACCGGTACGCTACCAACCGGTGGCGCTGCGTGTGCCCGCTCGCCATCCGGCGCTGAGGGACGGCGCGGCCCCGGCCGGCGAATCCGGTCCGCAGGGCGATCAGGTCGACGAAGATTGTTCCCGTGACGAGCAACAGCACGCACCGGGATGGGCCAGCCGGACCGCCTGGGAGGGGCGGTTCAACGCTCCGCTGCGCGCGTTCCTGCGGACCGAGACCGGCGGTGCGCGGGTGGTGCTGGTCGCCGCGGCGGTGGCCTCGTGTGGGCCAACCTGCACCGGTCGTCCTACGAGTCGGTCTGGAGCACCTCCTTCTCGGTCCAGCTTGGCGACTGGCCCGTGTCACACGATCTGCGTACCTGGGTCAACAGCGGCCTCATGACGTTCTTCTTCCTGGTCGCCGGGCTGGAGCTGCGCCGCGAGTTCGACATCGGCGAGCTGCGGGAGCGGCGTCGACTGGCGCTGCCGATGCTGGCCGGGTTCGGCGGGATGCTCCTGCCGATCGCGATCTATCTCGTGATCAACGCCGGGCAGACCACTGCCGCGGGCTGGGGTGCGGTGATGGCCACGGACACGGCGCTCGCGCTCGGTGCGCTCGCCGTCTTCGGGCCTCGCTTCTCGGACCGGCTGCGGGTTTCCTGCTCACCGTCTCCGTCGTCGACGACCTGGTCGCGATCGCGGTGCTGGCGATCGCGTACCCGCATCATCCTCGCCGACCGCGCTGCTCGTCGCGGTGGCGATCTTCGGCGTGGTCCTGCTCGTCCGGGGTTGCGGTGTGCGGTTCGGGCCGGTCTACGCGCTGCTGGGGTGGCGGCCTGGCTCGCGGTCTCGGAGTCCGGCGTCGACCCGGTCGTGGTGGGCCTGGTGATGGGGTTGTTGACCTACGCCTACACGCCCGGCCGGGGTGACCTGCAACGGGCGAGCGACCAGTTCCGCCTGTTCCGGGAGCAGCCCACCCGCAGCTCGCCCGGATGGCCCGGGCGGGGCTCACCTCGGCGCTGTCGCCGAACGAACGGCTGCAGACGATCTACCACCCGTGGGCGAGTTACGTGGTCGTGCCGCTCTTCGCACTGGCGAACGCCGGGATCGTGATCGACGGCGAGCTGCTGAGCAGAGCGGCGACCTCCCCGGTGACGCTCGGCATCGTGGTCGCGTACGTCGTCGGCAAGCCGGCCGGCATCGTGGCCACCTCGTGGCTGGTGGCCCGACTGAGCGGCAACCGGTTCCGGCCACCCGTCGGCTGGCTGGCCGTCACGGGGTCGGCACGGTCTCCGGCATCGGGTTCACCGTGGCGCTCCTGATCGCCACCCATGCGCTGAGCGGCCCGGCCCTGGACGAGGCGAAGCTCGGCATCATCGTCGCGACGCTTGGTGCGTCCCTCGTCACCTGGCTGGTGTTCCGCTCCGCCGCACGACTCCGCCAGCGCGCGCGCGCGTGCGCTGCTGGGCGTCACCGAGGGATCGTCGACCTGCTCCTCCCGGTCGATCCGCGGCGCGACCACATGCGCGGGTCGCTGGACGCGCCGGTGACGGTCGTGGAGTACGGCGACTTCGAGTGCCCCTACTGCGGGCAGGCGGAGTCGGTGGTCCGGGAACTGCTGGCCGACTTCGCCAACGTCCGGTACGTCTGGCGGCACCTTCCGCTCACCGACGTCCACCCGCACGCCCAGCTCGCCGCCGAGGCTGCCGAGGCGGCGGGCGAGCAGGGCGCCTTCTGGGAGATGCACGACCTGCTCCTGGCGCACCAGGACGCACTCGACCTCAACCAGGTGCTCGGCTATGGCGAGCAGCTCGGCCTGGACCTCGACGGGTTCCGGGAGCACATGGCGAAGCGGATGGCCGTCGACCGGATCGCCGAGGACGTGGACTCCGCCGACCTCAGCGGCGTCACCGGCACCCCGACGTTCTTCATCAACGGCCGTCGGCACCATGGCGCGTACGACATGGCCGCGCTCTCGGCGGCGGTGAAGGCGGCGTTCGCGAGCGCCAAGCTCCGCCCGAGTACCACCCTCGTGATCCGGGGCGGCGCGAGGACGGGCCGGCGAGCTGACTGCGGGGCCGGGCGCTCGCCGTGCCTGGTCTGCTTCCGTGCCGGATGTGCCTGCGAGTCGTGCGGGTGGGGTAGTTGTTGCGTGGAGCCTGTGGAGCTGAATCGTCTGCGATATCAGGGATCCCGGGCGGGCTGCCGGCGTGAGCCGGAGTCGGCGACTGGGCTGAATCGTTGACGACATCAGCTCCATAGGCAGCACGTACACCAGGCGGGAGCCCGCCGACTACCGGGTGTGACGGCGAGCTGATGTCCGCAGTGGAGCGCAGGCGGAACGTGTTTGGGGAATCACGACCGACTCGGGCTCTTGACTCTGGTGGAACATCGGGCCACCATCTGACAACGTTGTCACCGACTCTTGCCACCTGACAACGTTGTCATTTCTGGAGGCGCAATGTCCGAGCACCCGCCGATGTCGCGGCGTACCTTTCTCCGCCGGAGCCACGCTGCTGGCGTCGGTCGGCGTGACCGCGATCCTGCCGGACGCGGTCGCGACGGCTGCTCCGGTGACGCCCGCCGCGACGCCGCCGAGCGTCGACCTCGCCCGGTACCGCCCGGTCGCGGTCTCCTCGACCGACTACGCGCCGACGCCCGCGACCTTCGCCGTGGACGGTCTGCCGCAGGTCGGCGTCCGGGAGTGGCTGGCGGGCCGCCGCCAACGGTGATCCACAGTGGATCTCGGTGGACCTCGAGTCGCCGTGCCGGATCGAGGCCGTCACCCTGGTCTTCGAGGCCACCGTCGCCGACGGGCCGTTCGACGGCAACTACACCGACACCGACGGCGACGAGATCCTCTCCAGCGCCGCGACGGCGTACCGGATCGAGGTCTCCACCGACGGCCGATCCTGGCGGTCGGTGTATGAAACCACCGAGGGTCAGGGCGGCGTGCAGGCCATCAGCTGCCGGAGCCGGTCACCGCGCGGTGGATCCGCATGACGGCCACCAAGCGCTCGAACAGCAACCCGGTCGGTCTCAACGGCTTCCAGGTCTACGGCGTACCCTGGCCGGCCGGCCGAAGGCCGAGGGCTGGACCAGTTGGGAGGGCGGCAACACCGGCCCGACGCCCGAGCTGCGGGTCGCCGCCGACGGCACGGTGCCGCTGGAGTCCGGCTGGTCGCTGACGATGGACGACTTCGCGGGTACGGCCGACGGCGCGGAACTCTCCCGTGCAGGCGTCGACGTGCGGTCCTGGCTGGCGGCGACGGTGCCCGGCACCGTTCTGGGCACCCTGGTCGACCAGGGCCACCTGCCCGACCCGGTGGCCGGCTTCAACAACATGCGCATCCCGGAGGCGCTGTCCCGGCACACGTGGTGGTACCGGCGCGCTGCGGTTGCCGCGCGACCTGGACACCTCGGCCGGTCGACGGATCTGGCTCGAATTCGACGGCATCAACCACGAGGCGACCGCCTGGGTCAACGGCGTGCGGGTCGGCAGCGTCGCGCACCCTTCGCACGGGCGGCCTTCGACATCACCGACGCCCTGGCCGGTCACCGGGCGAACACGTCCTCGCCGTCCGGGTCACCCCGATGCCACACCCGGGCACCCCGGCGACAAGGGCCCGGACGGTCGTACCTTCCTCCAGTCGGCACACCACTACCTTGACGCACCGACCTACCTGGCGGTCTCCGGGTGGGACTGGATGCCCGCCGTCCGCGACCGGGTCACCGGCCTGTGGGACCACGTCCGTCTGCGCAGCACCGGCGCGGTGGTCCTCGGCGACCCGCACGTGCAGACCACGCTGCCGGACCTGCCCGGCACCGATACCGCCGAGGTCACCATCCGGGTGCCGGTCCGCAACGCGGCGGCCAGCGCCACCACGGTCACGGTCCGCGCGGAGTTCGACAAGGTACGCGTCGAGTCCACCGTCACCGTCCCCGCCGGCGGCAGCACCACAGTCACCTTCACGCCGGAACGTTTCCGTGCGCTGCGTCTGCGCAACCCCGGCTCTGGTGGCCCAACGGCTACGGCGACCCCACCTGTACGACCTCACGCTCACCGCCACCGTCAAGCGGTCGGTCAGCGACCGGCGTGCGCTGCGCTTCGGTGTCCGCGAGTTCGCCTACGACTGGCACCAGCCGATCGTCGTCTCGCCGCCCGGCAAGCCCGCCCTGGAGTTCGTCGACGGGGCCGCGGCCCAGACGGTCACGTTCGACCGGCAGCACGCCCGACACGTCCGCATCCAGGCCGGCCAGCGCGCCACCGGCTGGGGCATCTCGATGTTCGCGCTGTCGGTGGCCGACGGCACCGGCCCCGATCTCGCCCTGCGGCGCGACGCCACCGCGTCGTCGTCGGAGAACGACTCCAACGGGCCGGGCAGGGCCGTCGACGGCGACGTGACGACCCGCTGGGCCTCGCAGGCCGAGGACGACCAGTGGATCCAGGTCGACCTCGGCGCGGCGGTCGACTTCGACCGGGTCACCATCGTGTGGGAGCAGGCGTACGCGCTGGACTACCGCGTACAGGTCTCCCTGACGGGGATGCCTGAGCGACGTGACGTCGGTCAGCAACGACACCCGCTGGGCAGCCGCGCCACCCAGGTCGAGACGTTCGCCAGCCAGACCGCCCAGCACCTGCGCATCCAGACCGGCGCGCGGGTGACCTCGTGGGGCGTGTCCATGTGGGCGCTCTCGGTGCAGCGGCAGGCCGAGCCGGACGTCGACCTTGCCCTGCGCAGGGCCGCCACCGCGTCGTCGTCGGACAGCGACTCGAACGGCCCGGACCGCGCCGTCGACGGCAACCCCGCACCCGGTGGTCGTCGAAGTTCGAGGACAACCAGTGGATCCAGGTCGACCTCGGTGCTCCGGTCAGCTTCGACCAGGTCACCATCGTCTGGGAGCAGGCGTACGCCCGCGACTTCGTCATCCAGGTCTCCGAGGACGGGCAGCGGTGGACCGACGTGAAGTCGGTCAGCAACGCCGTCACCCAGCTCAAGATCAGCGTGAACGGCGTGCCGGTGTTCGCCCGGGGCGGCAACTGGGGCTGGGACGAGCTGCTGCGCCGGGTGCTGCCCGACCGGCTGGCCGACACGGTCGAGATGCACCGCGACATGAACTTCACGATGATCCGTAACTGGCTCGGCAGCAGCAACCGCGAGGAGCTGTACCAGGCCTGCGACGAGCAGGGCATCCTGGTGTGGAACGACTTCTGGCAGGCCGGCGCGTTCCTGCCCAACCCGCCCGGCTACGTGGACATTGCCGCCGACACCATCCGGCGGTTCCGTCACCACCCCAGCATCGTGGTGTGGTGCGGCGCCAACGAGGGTGACCCGCCGCCGATCGTCGACGCCGGGCTCAAGCAGCCGCCGCCACCGAGCACCCGGAGATCCTCTACATTCCCAACTCCGCCGGCGGCATCGTCAGCGGCCACGGCCCGTACCACTGGGTGGAGCCGGCGACGTACAACGACAGGAACACCTACGACACCGGCGCGTTCGGCTTCCACACCGAGATCGGCATGCCGGTGGTGTCGGTGGTGGAGAGCATGCGCAACCTCGTCGGCGACGCGCCGGAGTGGCCGATCGGTGAGGTGTGGAACTACCACGACTGGTCGACCATCGGTAACCAGCGGGTCGGCACGTACCAGGCGGCGATCGACGCACGGCTCGGCGAGTCCGACTCGCTCGACGAGTTCGCCACCCGGGCGCAGTTCGTCAACTACGAGAGCCACCGCGCCATGTTCGAGGCCTGGAACGCCAACCTGTGGCAGGACGCCACCGGTCTGTTGCTGTGGATGTCGCACCCGGCGTGGCACAGCACCGTCTGGCAGACCTACGACTACGACCTCGACGTCAACGGCGCCTACTACGGCGCCCGCAAGGTGCGAGCCGGTGCACGTCCAGGCCGACCCGGGCACCTGGCAGGTCCGGGTGGTCAACCACACCGGTGCGGCGCTCCACGGGGTCACGGTGACCGCCCGACGGTACGACCTGAACGGCCGGTCGTTGGGTTCGCCCCAGCGTCAGCGGGTGGACGTGGCCCGATCGGCCACGACGCCGGCCTTCGCGCTCGCCACACCGAATGCCGACGGGCTGCACCTGGTCCGGCTGGAGCTGCGGGACAACCGCGACCGGCTGCTCACGCAGAACACCTACTGGCGCTACGACAGGGCCGAGCAGATGCGGGCCCTGAACGACGTGCCGAGCACCCGACTGTCGACGTCGTCGAGCACCGTACGCGTCGTGGACGGCCGGAACACGGTCACCACGACGGTCCGCAACCAGGGCCGTACGGTCGCCGCGATGGTGCGGCTCGCCGTGCGCGACCAGCGCGGTGAGCGGGTGCTGCCGGCCCGCTACGACGACAACTACTTCTGGCTCCTGCCGGGGAGACACGTGAGGTGCGGATCTCCTGGCCGGCGCGGACGGGCGTGGCCCGCCAGGTCACGGTGACCGCCCAGGCGTACAACTCCTAGGAGTACGCGGTGGGAGGCGGCGCTGTGCGGGCCGCTTCCCACCCGGGCCACCTGATGCGGTCGTTTCGAGCGGTTACCGCATCCCCGCCGAGGTCACGACCCATGCTGTACGGGTGAAACGGTCCGCTTCCACGTCCGGCGCGGTGCGGGTCGCGTTCGCGTTCTGGATCACGCTCGTGGGCACCACCGTGCCGACTCCGCTGTATCCGCTGTACGAGATGGAGTTCGGCTTCTCGTCGTTGACGGTGACCGTGGTCTACGCGCTGTACGCGCTGGGCGTGGTCGTCGGGCTGCTGGTCTTCGGTCGACTCTCCGACCAGATCGGTCGACGTCCGGTCATCCTCGCCGCGCTGCTGCTCTCCGTCGCCGCGGATGCCGTGTTCCTGGCCGCCGTGGACCTGGCGATGATCATCGTGGGTCGGATCCTCGCCGGCCTCTCCGCCGCGCTGATCATCGGTGCGGCGACCGCGGCGCTGGCGGAGCTGATCGACCCACGGCATCCGAAGCGCGCCGCCACCGTGTCGATCTTCGCGAATCTGGGCGGTCTCGCCACCGGCACCCTGCTGTCCGGGATCGTGTCGGACGTGGCACCCGACCCGCTCCGGCTGCCCTGGGTCATCGTGCTGATCTTGGCGGTGATCGCGATCATCGCGCTGCGCGGGTGCCGGAGACGGCCCGGAGCGTTCGCCGGTGACCCTGCGGGTGCAGCGGTTGCACGTGCCGCCGGCCATTCGCGGGGCTTTCGTCCGCTCGGCGATCACCGCTGGCGCGGGCTTCGCCGCCCTCGGGGTGCTCACGTCGGTGACCGGGCTGTTCCTCGGCATGGTCCTGCACGAGACCTCACACACCCTGGCCGCGCTGGTGGTCTTCGTGGCGTTCGCCGGCGCGGCGTTCGGTCAGCTGCTGACCCGCGTCCTGTCCTCGCGCGCCGCGCTGGCCTGCGCCTGCGCCGGCCTGGTCGTGGGGCGGGGCTGCTCGCGTTCAGCATGTGGATGGCGTTGCTGGCGACGCTGCTCATCAGCGCGGCGATCATCGGGGTCGCGTCCGGGGTGGCAGTCGGCGACGGCATCGCGACGATCACGATGAAGACCGAACCGCAGCACCGGGCCGAGGCGGTGTCGACCTTCTTCGCCATCCTGTTCGTCATGCTCGGTGTGCCAGCGGTCGGGGTCGGTCTGCTGATCCAGACGATCGGACTGCGTCCCGCGGGCGAGGTCTTCAGCGCGGTGGTGGCGGTGCTCGCGCTGGTCGTCCTGCTCAGCCTCCTGCGGCGTGATTCGGCACCGCCCGCGCCCACGGCGAGACCCGCGGGCTGAGCTGACGGCGGTGCCGGCCAGCCGAGCGGTCGGTAGGGTTGGTGGTGGTCCTTTGCTCTGCTTCAACGGACGCACCACCGGGTGTCCGGATATCGGACGGGTGCCGTTGCGTGGGGTGAAGCAGAGCAAAGGACGCGCGGTGCAGCCCTCGACCCCCGACCCCCGTGGACGCACCCCTTACGGCCTGCGGACGGGCGCCGAGGGCATCCACGGAGGTCTTGCGGCGGTCATCGTATACAACATACGCTCCCCGAATCGCCCCACTGAGGAGCTCTCCATGACGAACCTCTCCGTCCGCGAAACGCACCTGCCCCGTCGCCGTGTGCTCCGGGCCGGTGGCGGCGGCCGCAGTCGTCTGCACGGCCGTCGCCTGCTCACCGGTGTCGACCAGCGAAGGCGGCGACCAGTCCGGCGGCGATCGGTCGGCAGGCCAGGATTCCTTCGGTACGCCGGCCGACCCCGCCGCCGTCAAGCAGGGCGGCAAGCTGGTCATCGCCCTCTCCGCCGAGCCCGACGCGTTGGACCCGACGCTGTCGAGAAGCCTCTACTCCCGGTACGTCTTCCAGGCGATGTGCCAGAAGCTCTACGACGTCGACGAGCGGGCTCAGGTCGTACCGCAGCTCGCCACGGCCCTGCCCACCACGAGCGGTGACGGCCGGACGGTGACCATTCCGCTGCGTCCGGGCGTGGCTTCGCGGACGGTACGGCGTTCGACTCCGCCGCCGTCAAGGCCACCCTGCAGCGCCACCTCACCAACCCCGGTCGGCGCGCAAGAGCGAACTCGGACCCATCGACGGCGTCGACACCCCGGACGCGCAGACCGTCGTCCTGCGGCTGAAGCAGCCGTTCGCGCCCTGCTCGGTGCCCTCGCCGACCGGGCCGGGATGGTCATGAGCGCCCAGGCGTTGCGGAACAAGGGCGACGACTTCGCCTCGGCGCCGGTCTGCGTCGGCCCGTTCAGTTCGCCAAGCGGGTGCCGCAGAACTCGATCGAGGTCGTGCGGGACCCGAACTACTACGACGGGGCAAGGTGCACCTCGACTCCATCTCGTGGCGGATCCTGACCGACGCGAGCATCCGTGCCGCCAACCTCCGTTCCGGTGACGCGCAGGTCGCCGACTCCGTCTCCACCCAGGACGTCGCCTCGCTGCGGCAGGACGCGGCTGTCTCCGTCCTGCAGTCGCAGTCCCTGGGCTACCAGGGTCTGACCATCAACATCGGCAACGTCGACGGTGTCGGCACCGCCCCAAGCCGATCAACCGGCCCCTCGCGCAGAACGCCAAGGTGCGGCAGGCCTTCGAGCACGCCATCGACCGCAAGGCGCTGGTCGACGCCGTCTTCAACGGCCTGCACGCGGCCGCCTGCTCACCGATCTCGCCGGCGAGCACGTTCTCGTCTCCGGAGGCGCAGACCTGCCCGGCGCACGATCCCGCCAAGGCCAAGCAACTGCTGACCGAGGCAGGCGTGCAGACGCCGTACGAGGTGACGATGCTCGCCTCGAACACGCCGGACACGCTGCGCCTCGCACAGGCGTTGCAGTCGATGGTCAGGACGGCGGGTTCAACCTCAAGATCAACCCGGTGGAGTACTCGTCGCTCCTCGACGAGCAGGACCGCGGCAACTTCGAGCTGCTGCAACTGGGCTGGAGCGGCCGGATCGACCCGGACGCCAACATCACGAACTTCGTCGGCACCAGCGCCAGCCAGAACGTCTCCGGCTACAGCAACCCGCAGCTCGACACCCTGCTGACCCAGGCCCGCCAGGCCGGAGACATCGAGGAGCGCAAGAAGCTGTACGGGCAGGCGGTCGCACTGCTCCAGCAGGACGACGCCCTGATCTACCTCTACCGGCAGCGGAACCTGACCGCCGTCAGCAAGCAACTCCAGGGCCTGCAGGTCTACCCGGACGGCGTGATCCGTGCCGCCTTCGCCGGCTTCGCCAAGTAGGTCACCGTGGCCCGATATCTACTCACCCGCGCCTGGCAGTCGGCGCTGACCCTGCTGCTGTCGACGGTCGTGGTCTTCGTCGGCGTGCGGGCGCTCCCCGGTGACCCGGCCCTCGCGCTGGCCGGCGAGGACCGGTCGCCGGAGGCACTGGAGGCGATCCGTCGGCACTACGGGCTGGACCAGCCGCTGCCGGTGCAGTTCGCGCAGTACGTGGAGCGCATGGCGCAGGGTGACTTCGGGTGTCGATCCGCACCGGTACGCCGGTCTCGTCGATGCTCACGACCGCCCTGCCGGTGACCGTCGAGTTGTCCGTCCTCGCGATCCTCATCGCCGCGGCGCTCGGGGTCGGCGCCGGGTGCTCGCGGCCGTCCGTCGCGGCGGTCCGGCGGAGTGGCTCGCCAACGGCCTGGCCCTGATCGGCCTGTCGGTGCCACATTTCTGGCTGGGACTGCTCGCGATCCTCTACCTGTCCGTGGCGACCGGGCTGTTCCCGCGTCCGGCTTCGTGCCGTTCCTGGACGATCCCGTGGACAACCTGCACCACATCGTCCTGCCGGCGGTGATCCTCGGCACCGGCCTCGCTGCCATCATCATGCGGCAGACCCGGTCGGCGATGTTGGACTCGCTCTCCTCCGACTACGTGCGCACGGCGAAGGCGAAGGGCCTGCGACCGCGCGCCGTCATCACCCGGCACGCCCTGCGGAACAGCCTCATCGTGGTGGTGACCGTCGTGGGCCTCCAACTCGGTGGCCTGATCTCCGGCGCTGTCGTCACCGAGCAGATCTTCGGGCTGCCGGGCTTCGGCAAGATGACCATCGACGCGGTGTTCCAACGGGACTACCCGGTGATCCAGGCCGTCGTCCTGCTCACCGCGATCGCCTACATCGTGATCAATTTCATCGTGGACCTGCTCTACTCGGTCATCGATCCCCGCATCCGGGTGACGGGAGATCCGGCATGACCGTCCTCACCGTACCGATGGCGGAGACCGGCTCCGCCAGCATCACCCGGCGTGCGCGGGTCCTGCGGCGGTTGCGCCGTAACCCGCTCGCCGTCGTGAGCTTCGTCGTGCTCGCGCTGGCCGGGATCATCGCGCTGCTGTCGCCCTGGCTCGCGCCGTACTCCGTCGACCAGACCGACTTCGCCCGTACGTTCGCACCTCCCGGCACCCCGGGCACCTGCTCGGCACCGACGACCTCGGCCGGGACGTCCTCTCCCGCATCATGCTCGGTGCGCGGGCGTCGTTGCAGGTAGGGCTCCTGGCGGTGGCCACCTCACTGGTCATCGGGGTGCCACTCGGGCTCGCGGCCGGCTACTTCCGGGCCTGGGACGCGGTGATCTCGCGCTTCACCGACCTGCTGCTCGCGTTTCCGTTCCTGATCATGGCAGTGGGCTGGCCGCCATCCGGGTGCCAGCCTCGGCAACGCCGCGGTGGCCATCGGGATCGCCCAGATCCCCGGGTGATCCGGGTCGTCCGCTCGGACACGCTGCGCCTCAAGTCGCTGGACTTCGTCGCGGCGGCGGTGGTCGACGGCGCGAGCGACCTGTGGGTGCTGGCCCGGCACATCCTGCCGAACGCGACGTCGGTGATCCTGGTGCAGGCCACCGTCGCCATCCCGGCCGCGATCCTCGGCGAGGCGGTGCTGTCCTTCCTCGGCCTGGGCATCCAACCCCGGCACCCAGCCTCGGCACCATGCTGGCCACCGCCCAGCAGTTCGCCGCCCGCGCGCCGTGGGCCGCCGTCCTCCCGGTGTCGTGATCATGGGCTTGGCGCTGGCGTTCAACGTCTTCGGCGACGCCCTGCGCGACGCCCTCGACCCGAAGGGGACCGGCGATGACCACGGCCTCCGCGCCCGTGCTGGAGATCCGCGACCTGTCGGTGTCGTTCCCGACCGAGACCGGCACCGTCTCGGCGGTGGACGGTGTCAGTCTGGACCTCGCTCCCGGAGAGATCGTCGGGATGGTCGGTGAGTCGGGGTGCGGCAAGAGCGTCACCGCGATGAGCATCGCCGGGCTGCTCCCGGGCAGCGCCCGGGTCACCGGTTCGGTACGCCTGGACGGCACCGAGCTGGTCGGCGCCCGCGAGTCGGCCCTCCGTCGGGTCCGGGGCCGGGAGATCGCCTACATCTTCCAGGAGCCGATGACCTCCCTGAACCCGGTGCTCACCGTCGGGCGGCAGATCGGGGAGGTGCTCCAGGCGCACGAGCGGATGTCCGCCGGGCGGCGCGGGCACGCGCCGTCGAGCTGCTGACGCTCGTCGGGATCCCGTCCGCCGCCGTCCGGGTCGACAACTATCCGCACCAGCTCTCCGGTGGCATGCGCCAGCGCGTCATGATCGCGATGGCGGTCGCCTGCGGCCCGAAGGTGCTGGTCGCCGACGAGCCGACCACCGCACTGGACGTCACGGTCCAGGCCGGCATCCTCCAGGTGCTGCGGGACCTGCGCGACCGGCTCGGCACGAGCGTCCTCATCATCACCCACGACCTCGGTGTGATCGCCGACGTCGCGGACCGCGTCGTCGTCATGTACGCGGGCGGGTGGTGGAACGGCCCACGTGGACGACCTGTTCGCGAACCCCGGCACCGGTACACGGCCGGGCTCCTGTCGGCGTCACCGCAGCCGGGGCGGCACGCCGGCACGGACCGGTTGACGGAGATCCCGGGCTGGTGCCCGTCCTGTCGACCCAACCCGACGCGTGTACCTTCGCGGATCGGTGCCCGGCCGCCGACGCGCGGTGCCGCGAGGCCGCCCGCCCCTGGAGGGCATCGGTGGCGCGGAGCACCTCGCGGCCTGCTGGCACCCTGCTCGACGGCACCTCAGGAGGCGAACCGATGACGCCGCAGCCGAACGCCCTGGAGATCGAGGACCTGGTGATGCACTTCGGCCCGGTCCGCGCCGTGGACGGGGTGTCCCTGACGATCCCGCGCGGCCGGGTCACGGCCCTGGTGGGCGAGAGCGGTTCCGGGAAGTCGACGGTCGGTCGGTGCGTGGTGCGGCTGGTCGAACCGAGCGCGGGAACGGTCCGGATCGCGGGCACGGACGTCACCCACCTGTCCCGCCGACGGCTGCGTCCCCATCGTGGCGCGGTGTCGATCGTCTTCCAGGACCCGGCCGCGTCACTGGACCCGCGCATGCTGGTGGGCGAGATCGTGGCCGAGCCGTTGCGGCTGGCCGGCAAGCGGATCTCCCGGCGCGACCGGGACGCCCGCGTCGCCCACAGCTGGAACGGGTGGGCCTGCGCGCCGAGGTGGCGCGTCGCTATCCCCACGAGCTGTCCGGCGGCCAACGTCAACGCGTCAGCATCGCCCGGGCACTGATCTCCGAGCCGATGCTGCTCATCGCTGACGAACCCACGAGCGCACTCGACGTGTCCGTGCAGGCGTCGGTGCTCAACCTCCTCGCCGACCTGCAACGCGACATCGGGTTCGCCTGCCTCTTCATCACGCATGACCTGTCCGCCGTCGAGTACCTGGCCGACGACATCGCCGTCATGTACCTGGGGCAACTCGTCGAGAAGGGCACCCGCGAGCAGATCTTCGCCCGGCCCGCCCACCCGTACACCCAGGCCCTGCTGTCCGCCGCGCCGGTGGCCGATCCGGTGCGCCAACGCCAGCGGCAGCCGGTGCTGCTCGGCGACGACCTGCCGTCCGCGCTCGACCCCCGTCCGGCTGCCGGTTCCGGACCCGGTGCCCGCTCGCGTTCGACAGGTGCGCGACCGAGGTGCCGGCGCAGACCGTGATCGGCGACGGCATGGCCGCGTGTCACCTGGTCCGGCCGGACGGCACCGGCCCCGACGTTCGCACCGCAGATCCGAGTGAGGTGTTGTCATGACGTTCACCACCCGACCCACGCTGCAGGGCACCTTCGGCATGGTGTCCTCGACCCACTGGCTGGCCAGCCAGTCGGCGATGGGCATCCTCGAACGCGGGGCAACGCCTTCGACGCGGCGGTCACCGCCGGGTTCGTCCTGCACGTCGTCGAACCGCACCTCAACGGGCCGGGCGGCGAGGTCCCGGCCATCGTGGCCACCGCACAGGACCCCAGGCCCAAGGTGCTGTGCGGGCAGGGCGGCGCCGGCCGGTGCCACCATCGCGCACTTCCGGTCCCTCGGGATGGACCTCATCCCGGGTGCCGGTCCGCTCGCGGCGGCCGTACCCGGTGCCGTGGACGCCTGGCTCCTGCTGCTGCGCGAGCACGGCACGCTCACCCTCGCCGAGGTGCTGGAGCCGGCGATCGGCTACGCCGCCGCCGGTCACCCGCTGGTGGGCCGGGTCGGTGACACAGTTTCGGCCGTGCGGTCGTTGTTCGAGGAACACTGGCCCACCTCTGCCGCGCTCTGGCTGCGCGGCGGCCGGCCACCGGTCGCGGGGAGATGGTCACCAACCCGGCGTACGCGGACACCCTGCGCCGGTTGGTCGAGGCGGGACAAGCGGCCGGCGCCGACCGGGAGGCGCAGATCGAGGCCGCGCGACGGGCCTGGAGCACGGGTTTCGTCGCCGAGGCGATCGACACGTTCAGTCGGCGGCCGTTCCAGGACTCCAGCGGACGACCGCACGCCGGGCTCGTCACGGGCGATGACCTGGCCGAGTACTCGGCCACCTGGGAGACACCCACCACCCTGGACTGGCAGGGCTACTCGGTGGCGAAGACCGGGTTCTGGGGTCAGGGCCCGGTGTTGTTGGAGGCGCTGGCCACCCTGGACGCGCTCGACGACCCCGGCAGGTCCGACCCGGCGACCGCAGCCGGCGTGCACGCCCAGGTCGAGGCGCTCAAGCTCGCCTTCGCTGACCGGGAGGCCTGGTACGGCGACGGTGTCGACGTGCCCGACAAGGCGCTGCTCTCCCCGCAGTACGCGCGGGAGCGGGCGGCCCTGATCGGCGACCGCGCGTCGGCCGAGCTGCGGCCGGGCGTCCCGACGGGCGCAGCCCGCCTGCCGGCGCACGTCCGACAGGGTGCCGCGCGGCGGGCCGGCCCGACGGATGCCACCACGGGGAGCCGACGGTGCAGTCGGACGGGTGACCCGGGCGACACCTGCCACGTGGACGTGGTCGACCGGTGGGGCAACATGATCTCCGCGACGCCCAGCGGTGGCTGGTTGCAGAGTTCACCGACCATCCGGAACTCGGCTTCCCGCTGGGCAGCCGGTTGCAGATGTTCTGGCTGGAGGAGGGCCTCGCCTCGTCGTTGGCTCCGGGGCGTCGGCCGCGTACGACGTTGAGCCCGACGATGGTGCACCGTGACGGCGAGCCGGTGCTGGCCTGCGGCACCCCGGGGCGACCAGCAGGACCAGTGGCAGTTGCCGTTCCTGCTGCGGCATCTCGTCGGTGGCCAGTCGCTCCAGGAGGCGATCGACGCGCCCGCGTGGCACACGCTCAGCCTGCCCGGATCGTTCTACCCGCGGGACACGGAGCCTGGCGTCCTGGTGGTGGAGGACCGGTTCGACGAGGACGTGCGGGCGGCCCTGCGCGCGTACGGGCACGAGGTGCGGGTCACCGACGGGTGGAGTCTCGGTCGGCTCTGCGCGGTGACCCGGGACCCGGCGACGGGCGTGCTGGCGCCGGCGCGAACCCTCGGGAATGCAGGGTTACGCGTGCGGACGTTAGCGGGCGCCGTAACCACCTTCGGCGTTCTGATGGGCCGCGGCGGACGCCGCGTCGAGGTGGTCGAGTGCGGCCCGTTCGGCGCGGTCGCCGTCGCCTGACTCGATGGCGTCGACGAGCTGGATGTGCTCGGCCCACGAGTGTGGTGCGCGTTCCGCCGCCCCGAGCCGGAAGACCCACTGGACATGGAGGTAGAGCGACTTGGCGATCGACGACAGCCAGGGGTTTCCGCTGATCTGGAGGATGCGCAGGTGCAGCGCGCTGTTCAGCTCGGCGACCCGGGCCAGGTCCTGCCGCTGCGTCGCCTCGCGGCCCCGGTCGAGCAGGGCACGCAGGGCCGCCACGTCTCCCGCGGTCGCCCGCTCGGCGGCCAGCCGGGCGGCCAGCGACTCCAGCCGCTCGCGGACGGCGAACATGTCGGCGATGGTCCCGCTGCTCGGCGAGGCGACCACCGCGCCCGGCGGGGAGGATCACGACGAAGCCCTCCGCCTCGGCGACGCGCAGCGCCTCCCGGACGGGGTTGCGCGAGACACCGAAGTCCTCGGCGAGCCGGTCCTCGGTGAGGCGTTCGCCGGGGAGGTAGTCGCCGTCGATGATGGCGGTCCGCAGCGCGGTGAGGACCTGATCGCGTAGCGGCAGGTGTTGCGCGCCGAGCTTGTCCCGCAGGTCTTCAGCCACCTGGTCGCCTCTCCGTGAACATGTCCGGACAAAGTGTATACGAAGAACAATCTTGGAGGGTAGCCGACAGTGTCGAGCACAGCGCCCCGCGTCACCCGCCCCCGATCGCGGCTCAGCAGGACCCGCGCCTCCTGCGGCGGCGGCACGCGCTCGTCGTCGTCCTCACCTTCCTCACCGGGAGCGCCGACGCCATCGGGTTCCTCTCGGCGGGGCCTTCGCCAGTGTCATGACCGGCAACATGGTCCTGCTCGGGCTCTCGGCGGGCCGGGTGCGGGCGAGCTGGCCCTGACGTCGGGCTGCGCCATCATGAGTTTCATCGTCGGCGTCCTCGCGGGCGCCCGCGTGGTCGGCTCGGCCCGACCGGACGACCCGGTCTGGCCACGGCGGGTCACCTGGGCGCTGGTCCTGGAGCTGGTGGTGTTCGTGGTGTTCCTCGTCGTCTGGGAGGTCACCCTGGCGAGCCCGACGCACGCGTCCACCTCGCGCTGCTGATGCTGTCCGCGGTCGCGCTGGGTGTGCAGAGCAGCGCGATCCAACGCTTCGGCGTCTCCGGTCTGTCCTCCACGTACCTGACCGGCACGCTCACGAGCCTGATCGCCGGCGTCGCCGCCCGCAGGCCGTGGGTCAGCCTGCGCCCAGGCCCAGGTGCTGCTGGCCCTCATGGTCGGTGCGGCGGTCGGCGCGCTGGTCGCCCTGCACCTGCCGGTGGTCGCCCCGGCGCTGCTGATCGTGCCACTGGTGCTCGTCATCGTCGTGTCCGCGCGGCTGAGGAGCTGATGGTCAGACGCCACGGGCGAACAGGGCGAGCCGTACCCGGTTGGGGCAGTCGGTCTTGGTCATCAGGCTGGTGATGTGGGTCTTGACGGTGGTGACGCCGATGTGGAGCCGGTCGGCGATCTCCGTGTTGGACAGTCCCTCGGCGACCAGGTTGAGCACGTCGCGTTCCCGGGCGGTCAGCCCTGCGCCGCCCGAGGAGCCTCCGGACGGGCGTGCACCGCGCGCTGCACGACACGCCGCAGCACCTCCGGGCTGAACGGGCTGTCCCCGACGGCGGCCCGGCGGATGCCGTCCAGCAGCTCGGTCGGGGGCGCGTCCTGAGCAGGAATCCGCAGGCTCCGGCGGTCAGCGCCGGATAGAGGTGGTCGTCGTCGCCGAACGTGGTCAGCACCAGGATGCGGGTGGCCGGGCGTTCGGCGAGGATCCGGCTCGTCGCGGTGATCCCGTCGACGCCGGGCATCCGCAGATCCATGACGACGACATCGGGCAGAAGCCGCCCGGCCAGGCTGATCGCCTCGCGGCCGTTGTCGGCCTCCCCGACGACCTCGATGTCCGGTTGGGCCTCGCAGAGCATGCGCAGCCCGGCCGGATCAGGTGCTGGTCGTCGACCAGCAGCACCGGATCACGCGGGCTCCGGCGCGGGGTCATGGCCGGGAGGACGGTCCGTACCCGCCACCCGGAGCCGGTCGGGCCCGCCTCCAGCCGACCACCGAGGACCTCGACGCGCTCGCGCATGCCGGTGATGCCGTGCCCGCCCCCGGCCGGCACGCCCTCCGGAACCCCACCGTGCCCGTTGTCGCTGACCTCCCAGTAGACGGACCCGTCCTGGACGGCGACCACGAGATGCGCGGTCGCGGACACCCCGCGTGCTTGGCCACGTTGGTCAGCGCCTCCTGGGTCAGTCGCAGCACCGCCATGCCGCGCACCGCGTCGAGCGAACCGATCGCCGGGTCGAGGTCGGCCTCCACTGTGACACCGGCCTGCCGGGCCGGTCGATCGCCGCGCCGATCGCCGCCGGCAGCGCGGAGGGCTCGATCGCGGTCAGCGCCGCGTCACCGCGTACCCCGTCGGGTTGCGCAGCACCGCGACCAGCCGGCGCAGCTCCGCAAGGGCCGCGGTGCCGGTGCCGTGCACGTCGTCGAACACCTCGCCCACCCGGGGTCCAGGTCGGTGAGTACGTGCCGGGCCACGCCGACCCGCAGGACCATCGACGCCACGTGGTGCGCGACGACGTCGTGCAGCTCGCGGGCGATGAGGCTGCGTTCGTCGAGCGTGCCGCGCGGCTCTCCGACTCGTGTTGGCGTTGCTCGGCGACCGCGCGTTCCACGGCCTGTCGACTCAGCTCCCGGTTGGCGCGGATGACGAGGCCGAGCAGCACCGGCACGCCCACCTCCAGGGCCAGGCCGACGACGCCGGAGCCGACCTGGCGGAGCGGGTCGCCGATCGAGTCCGCCAGGTCGACCACTCCAAGAAGCGCGGCGGACAGCCAGATGACCGCGCGCGGCGCGCCCGCATGGTGACCTCGAGCAGCGCCCAACTGGCACCGACCTGGTTGATCGTGACGTCGTCGACCAGGGCGATCGCGACCGCCAGCAGTGCGGCCTGCGCCGACAGGTTGACCAACGGCCAACGGTGTACTGCCAGCCCCACGGTGAACGCGAGCACCGCGAAGACCCACTGTGTCGGCGTGGGTGGGCGGTCCGCGTGGGGACGAAGAGCAGGTACTGCACCCCGGCGAGGATGAGCAGCGCCATCCGCACAACCGGGTCCCGCATGTCGAACAGTCGCCCCGGCCATGCCACGATGGTCAGCCTAGGTGCTGCCGGCCGGTATCGGCGGCCGGCGGTCGCCGCCACCGCGTCCGGACCGCGAGGTACGCGGCCAGGCCGAGCGGCCCGAGCAGGATGGTCAGCAGTAGCACCGGAGCCATCACCAGCGCCGGCACCCCCGTTCCCGGCTGTCCAACCACGCCCACCGCCCCACGAACAGGTCGAAGGCGATCATGTGCGCCCAGCCCGCCGCCGCCCCGTCGGAGGTGCCGAGCAGGTCGCGTACCCCGGCCAGGGTCGGTGACGTCACTGCCGGCAGCACGTCGCCGAACGCCGGCACCACCAGCAGCGCGTAGATCACCACGACCGGCAGCACGATCAGCGGCGACGCGATGATCCGGGCGGTCCACGACCAGCGTGGCAGCAGGATCATCAGCGCCCAGAACGGCGCGGCCACGGCGAACGTCAGGGAGAACAGCGTCGCGGTCATGCGGCCAACGCTAGTTCCGAGCGGCGACGGCGAGCCAGCACCAGGCCACTGGAGGCCGCCGTCACGACCACCAGGGCCGCGACCGCGCCGAGCGTGACGGCATCCGGCGCAGCAGCGCCTGTCCGCGCAGGGCCTGCCAGGTCAACATCACCGTGAGTACGCCGTACGCGGCGCCCGCCACGGCCACGAGCCGGGCCGGGTGCGCTCGTCCAGTCGCGTCGCGAACCGGCTCAGCAGGATCGCCAGGATCGGCAGCGCCTGCAGGGCGTGCAGCCCCACGAAGTGCCCGATCCGCAGATCCCCGCCAACGGTGCTCCAACCGACCACCGGCAGACCCTCCCCACCGTCCGGAACGCCCACGCTGTGCGCCCCGGCGATCCCCTCGATCCCCGGGTCCTGCATCGGTAGCGCCATCGGCACGGCCGCAACCATACCCAGCAGCGACAGGCCGAGACCCCAGCCGACCGCGCTACGGGCCACCCGGTCGGGGATCCGCTGGATCAGCACCACGATCCCGATGACGAGGTGCGCGAAGAACAACACCCGATCGCGGCGCCCATCGCCGCGAACAGCGCGGTGTTCAGTGGGGTACTGGCGTTGAAGTGGCTGGTCTGCCCCGGAGCACCTGCCCGACGAGCCACACGTTCTCCACCAACGCCACCGTGACGATGACGAGGACCGCCCTCTCGACGACCCGGCTGCGTCGCGGCAGCAGGGAGAGCATCCACGCGAGCGTCGCGCCGTACAGCACGAAGGACACCGCGAACTTGAACGGCTTGAGCCAGATCGGCGCCCCGGTGAGGACGCGCGAGTCGACGAGGATGCCGACCGCGGCGACGACGGCGAGCACCGTCATCGCGGCTACCAGAACCATTAACGGACGGTTCCACTGTGTCGCCCGGCGCAGATTGATTGTCATGTCTGTAGATGCTCGTGATCGGGCCGGCCCGTCGCGTCCGACCGCGAGCCCCGGTTGCGGCCGGTGGTCGAGCGCGCCTCCTCCCTGGGTAGGAGGCGAGTCCCCGAGTGCCTCACGATCGCTGGCACAATGGCCGGCCTGTCGAGCGGACCGGGAGCGACCATGACGACCGATGAGGACCGGGTACGACCGAACGAGACGACGGTGCCACTGCTGCCGTGCGCGGCGCCCGAGGAGACCCTGTCGTTCTGGCGGGCAATGGGGTTCGAGGTGGCTTTCCAACAGCTCAAGCCGTACGCGTACCTGGCCCTCACCTGGAGTGGGTTCCAGCTGCACTACGGCCCGGCGCCGAAGGACCTGGATCCGACCAAGGAGACATCCGGGGCTGCCTGGTGATGGTCGACGCGGTCGCGCCGTACCACGCGGCGTTGACCGAGGCGATGCGCCGCGCCTACGGCAGGTGCTGGTCAGGGTCTGCCCGGGTGACCCGCTACCGGGCCGGGACGTCGCGGTTCAGCGTCGTCGACCCTCGGGCAACACCATCATCTTCATCCAACGTGATGTGCCGGAGGAGGTGGAGTACGGCGGGTCGACGGAGCTCGAAGGGCTGGCCCGGTGCTCGACAACGCGCGGATCCTGCGTGAGTTCAAGATGGACGACCGGGCGGCCTACCGGGCGCTGGACTCGGGATGCGCCGCCGCGCCGACGACGCTCCCATGGTCGAGCAGGCGATGGCTCTGGCCGCTCTGATCGAGCTGTCGGTCGTGCTGGAGAAGACCGAGCGCGTACCCGAGTGGGGCGCCCGCCTCCGCGCACTGTCCCTGACCGAGTCGGAGCGTACGCGGGCCAGGAGCTACGTCGCCGACCCGGCTGTCCTCACGCCCTGGCTTTCCGACGCGACGTGACCGTCGACGGCGCTGGGCTGTTCGGTCACGAGTATGTGATCCGGCCGCCCGGGGGCAGGTGTTCGATTTTCGCCCGCCGGGGACCACGCCCTGATCAGGTCCAATCGTTGCCCTCGTCGTAGGCCACCGCCTTTCCCCGCGTCTGCCGATTCCACAGAAAGGCACGAAATTACCGCTTTAGGGTAAGTAGGTCCAACACGACTACATGCTCCGATAGCTTTCGAAGGAGAGAAAACTCGTATTCCTCCCTTCGTGTGCGTAAGGAGTCAGTGATGAAGCGCAGTGTTGCGCTCGCGGCAGCCCTCCTGGCAGGCCTGACCAGCGTCGGATCGATCCGGGGACCGCCTTCGCCGACGGCGGCGGTCCCGGTACCACGACGACCGCAAGGGGTGAATACCAGCACGGCGACGAGGGCGCGGTCTTCGTCCAGACCAACAAGGCCGAGGGCAACACCATCAAGGTGTACGACCGCGACGAGGACGGTCGTCTCACCAAGCGGGCGAGTACGAGACCGGCGGGCTGGGCGGATTCACCATCGGCGCGCCGCTCGACGCGCTGGCCTCGCAGGGATCCCTGGTCTACCACAAGGGACTGCTGTTCGCCGTCAACGCCGGCAGCAACACCGTGACGGTGTTCGAGGTCGAGGGCACCAGGCTGCACAAGCTCCAGGTCATCTGGTCCGGCGGTCTGCTACCGGTCAGCATCGCGGCCCGGGCGACCTGGTCTACGTGCTCAACGCCGGTGGCGAGGGGTCGGTGCAGGGCTTCGAACTGCACAAGGAGCGCCTGTCGCGGATCGAGGACGCCAACCGCTCGCTCGGGTTGCACAACGGCAACCCGCCCGCGTTCGCGAGCGCACCGGCCCAGGTCAAGATCGACCCGGACAGTGAGTTCGTCCTGGTGTCGACCAAGAACGCCAACGTCATGTTCAGCTACGAGATCGGCCGCGACGGCGAACTGTCCCGCAACCCGGTGATCAGCGACGCGGGGAACACGCCGTTCGGCTTCACCTTCGACAGCAAGGACTCGCTGCTGGTCACCGAGTCGGGTGCGAACGCGGTCACCCGGTTCGAGCTGGAGGACGACGGTGCCCTCGACCAGATCGGGCCGTCGGTGCCCAACGGCCAGCAGGCGCCGTGCTGGATCCAGCGCGTCGGCGACTACTTCTTCGTCGCCAACGCCGGCAGCTCCACCATCAGCTCCTACCGGGTCACCGACAACGGCAAGCTCGAGATCGTCAAGAACGTCGCCGCGGACACCGCCGGTGGATCGATCGACATGACCACCAGCGACGGCTTCCTGTACGTGCAGAACGCCACCGCCGGCAACGTGCAGGGCTACGAGGTGAACGAGGACGGCTCGCTGAAGCTCGTCACCACAGTGGAGGGCCTGCCGAAGTTCGCCGACGGCATCGGCATGGAGGGCATCGCCGCCTCCTGAACGCGGCACCCGCTGGTCCCGGTCGCTCGTCGACCGGGACCGGTTCCGTTCGGGGCCGTTGTCGGCCCGTGGCGCTGACCAGCGGGGCAGCGGCTAGGAGGCCAGCCGCTCGCGCGTGCTGCGATCAGATCGGGCCAGGTCGACCCCGTCATCCGTCTTGTTGATCTCCGACCAGACGACGTCGAGGGAGAGGCCGAGGACGTCGGCGATCGCCGCGATGGTCGGGAAGGCGGGGTGGCGATGCGGCCGGACTCGATCTTTCGCAGGGTCTCCGGCGAGACACCCGCGTCCAGAGCGGTGAGGAGCATCGAACGCTCCCCGGGCTCGACGCAGGAGGGCGCCGAGGCGCTGTCCGCGTTCGACCTCTGCGGGAGTGAGCGGCAACCTGACCATGCTCCGATTCTAGTACCGGGATAATATGGCCGGGATACTTATTGGCTGCTCGAGGAAGGCGCTGCATGATCGAGATCCTGAGCCCCACCGACCTGCCGCGCGCGAGGCAGGCCGGCGCGCTGGTCGCCGGCATACTGCAGTCGCTGAAGAGCCGCAGCGAGGTCGGCACGAACCTCCTGGACATCGACCGCTGGGCGCGCGACATGATCATCGAGGCGGGGGCGCAGTCCTGCTACGTCGACTATGAGCCGTCCTTCGGGCGGGGCCGTTCGGCCACTACATCTGCACGTCGGTGAACGACGCGGTGCTGCACGGGCTGCCGCACGACTACACGCTCGCCGACGGTGACCTGCTGTCGCTCGACCTCGCCGTTTCCCAGGACGGGGTCGTCGCCGACTCCGCCGTCAGCTTCATCGTGGGCGAGGCGCGGCCCCGGAGAGCCTCGCGTTGATCGACGCGACCCAGCGTGCACTGAAGGCGGGCATCGCCGCGGCCGGTCCAGGGCCCACATCGGTGACATCTCCCATGCCATCGGCTCGGTCCTCAACGCGGCGGGATATCAGATCAACACCGAGTTCGGTGGCACGGCGTCGGAACGACGATGCACCAGGACCCGCACGTCTCCAACAACGGACGCCCCGGTCGCGGCTACAAGCTGCGCCCGGCCTGCTGCTGGCACTGGAGCCGTGGGTCATGGCGGACACCGCCACGCTCGTCACCGACCCGGACGGCTGGACCCTCCGCAGCGTGACGGGCTGCCGGACGGCCCACAGCGAGCACACGATAGCCATCACCGACGATGGCGCCGAGGTGCTCACCCAACCGTCGCCCTGACGCCGCCGACCACCCTCCGGCAGGGTGCGATGGCCGTCCGCGACGAACTGTGCCCACGGTGGACGGTTAACCGGCCACCCGGGGCACGTCCCTCCGCAGCGCCCTGCGGGATCGTGTTCAGAATGAACCGATCGGTCATATTTTCCGTGATGACGGTCAGGGTCACACACCAGAGTCGCGGAGGCACGATGTCAACGGTTCGAACTGGTCCGGTCATCGGACTTGTCGTGCAGGTCGCCGTGCTGGCGGTGCTCGCCGGGACGGTCGGTCTGGGCGCCGCGGGTGGGTGGCGGGCCTGGCGTACGGGATGGTCCTGTGCCTCCTGCTCGGCCGGGGTTGTCCCGGTCGGGCGCGTGGCCTCGGCCCGGCCGACCAGGTGACCCTGAGCCGGGCGATCCTCGTCGGCGGTGTGACGGCCCTGGCCGCGGACTCGTTCACCCGGCCGGCGCCGGTCGCGTTGATGGTCGCCCTCACCGCCGTGGCACTGGCCCTGGACGCGGTGGACGGCTACGGCGCGGCGCACCGGCACCACCAGCGAGCTCGGCGCGCGCTTCGACATGGAGATCGACTCCTTCCTGGTCCTGGTGCTCTGCCTCCACGTGGCCCCTCGGCGGGCGGCTGGGTGCTCGCGATCGGCGCGATGCGGTACGTCTTCGTGGCCGCGAGCTGGGCGTTCGGATGGATGCGCGGATCCCTGCCGCCGCGCTACTGGCGGAAGGTCGTCGCGGCGATCCAGGGCGTGGTGCTGACGGTGGCGATGGGAGACGCCCTACCCGGGCTGCTGACGACCGTCGTGCTGATGGCCTCACTGGCGCTGCTGATCGAGTCGTTCGGTCGCGATGTCACGTGGCTGTGGGCGACCCGTCACCTCCGTCGTACCTCCCTGCACGCCACCCCGGCGTGCGCGCGCGCTGGCCCACGTGAGCAGCCAGGTGCACCACCGCAGCAGCCTGGACGCCGGCGCGGCCCAGTCAGACGGGCTGCACTGGTCGGAGCACCCGACGGTCACCGTGGCGCGACGCGGGATCGCCCGAGTCTGAGCCGCCCGGCTGCCGCGCCTGTCAGTGATCATGGAAGGATGCCCGGGTTGTCGCTCTTGACGCGCGTACGTCAGCTGCCGAGCCAGGGACGGAGGGCGATGAGGGCGAACTCCCGGACGGTGTCGCCGATGACGACACCGCAGCCGCGGGTCGGACGAGACGGTCGATCGCGGCCCGGCTGACGACAGTGCTGGCAGCGCTGCTCGTTCTGCTCGCGCTCACCGTGCCGTACGACTTCGCCCGCCTCACCCCGCGGCGTTCGTGCGAATTCCCCTGGAGGCGCTGCTGGTCGCGGCCCTTTGCTCGCGCTGCCGTCGCGGTGGAGCCGACTGGTCGCGACGCTCGCCGGTGTGGCCCTCGGCCTGCTCGGCCTCCTGAAGCTGCTCGACCTCGGGTTCTCCGCCTCGCTCAGCCGGGCGTTCGACCCGGTGCTCGACTGGGCGCTGGCCGACGAGGGTTCGCCTTCCTCAGCGAGTCGTACGGCCGACCCGCCGCCATCGGTGCCGCCGCAGCCCTGGCGGTGGTGGTCGTGGGCCTGCCCGTCCTGGTCACGCTGTCGATGCGGCGAATGCGGCGGCTGGTGGTCCAGCACCGCTCCGGGACGACCGGATCGTCGCGGCGCTGGTGGTCCTGTGGGTGGCCTGCGCCGCGTTCGACGTGCGGGTGGTCAGGGTGCCGGTCGCCGACACGTCCGCGACCACCCTGGCCAACGGCCACGGCTTCCAGGTGCGTCTGCGTCTCGACGACCGGGAGACGTTCGGCGCCCTGATCGAGGCCGACAGGTTCGGCGACACCCCGGGCGACCAGCTGCTGACCGCCTTGCGCGGCAAGAACGTGGTCGTCTCCTTCGTGGAGAGCTACGGCCGGGACGCCGTCGAGGACCCGGAGTTCGCCCCGCAGGTCGGCGCGGTCCTCGACGGCGGCACCACCCGGCTGCGCGCTGCCGGGTTCGCCGCGCAGAGCGGCTTCCTCACCTCGCCGACGTTCGGTGGTGGCAGTTGGCTCGCGCACGACACCCTGCTCTCCGGCCTCTGGATCGACAACGACCAGCGCCACCGGACCCTGCTGGCGAGCGACCGGATGACTCTCAACGGCGCCTTCCGGCGGGCCGGCTGGCAGACCGTGGGCGTGATGCCCGCCGTCACCAAGGCGTGGCCGGAGGGCTCCTTCTTCGGCTACGACCGGTTCTACAGTGCCAAGGCGCTGGCGTACCGAGGCCCGAAGTTCAGCTTCGGCACGATGCCCGACCAGTACACCCTGTCCAGCTGGCAACGTCTGGAGCAGGCACAGCGGGCACAGCAGGGCGGCAAGCCGGTGATGACCGAGCTGGCGCTGGTGTCGAGTCACGCTCCTGGACACCCGTTCCGCAACTGCTCGACTGGGCCGAGGTCGGTGACGGCGCGGTCTACCGCAAGCCCGGCGGCGCGTCGGACGACCGGCGGCGCAACACCACCCAGATCCGGGCCGACTACCGGAAGTCCATCGAGTACACGCTGAGCACGCTGATCTCCCTACGTCGAGACCCACGGGGACGACGATCTCGTGTTCATCGTCCTCGGTGACCACCAGCCAGCGGCGGTCGTCACCGGCGAGAACGCCAGCCACGACGTCCCGATCACGATCATCACCCGGGACCGTGCCGTCCTGGACCGGATCGCCGACTGGGGCTGGCAGGACGGGCTCAGCCGGGACCGCAGGCACCGGTCTGGCCGATGGACGCCTTCCGGGACCGGTTCCTGACCGCGTTCGGGCCGTGACCCGGCCACCTCGCGCCCCTCTGACGGACGGGAAGACAGACAGATGACGGCTACCACCGACACCAGGATCGCCGCGCTCCGGACCGATCCGACCCTGTCCCTCCTGCACCGGTCGCTGGACGTCTACTACGGCGACCCCGAGCGGAACGCGCGGATGGACGCCTTCTACTCCCGGTTCGTCACCAGTGGGGACCTCGTCTTCGACATCGGCTCCCACGTGGGTGACCACATCGGCAGCTTCCGCCGCCTCGGGGCCCGGGTGGTCGCCGTGGAGCCACAGCCGCTGTGCCAGCGTGCCCTGCGTTCGATTTACGCCGACGACGACCGGGTGACCCTGCTCGAAGCGGTCTGCGGCGCGGCCCTCGGAACGCCCGGTTCCACGTCAACTCCGCGAACCCCACCGTGTCGACCGTCTCGTCCGACTTCGTGCAAGCGGCGAAGGGCGCTGGCGGATGGGAGGGCGAGGTGTGGGATTCGGCCATCGAGGTCCCGGTGGTCACCGTCGACGCGCTGATCGACGAGTACGGCGTGCCGACCTTCGCCAAGATCGACGTGGAGGGTTTCGAGGACGAGGTGCTGGCCGGCCTCAGCCGCCCGCTGCCCGCGCTCTCGTTCGAGTTCACCACCATCGCGCGGGCGGTGGCCGACCGGTGTCTCGACCGCCTGACCGCGCTCGGCTTCGACGGCTACGACGTCGCGTTGGGCGACGACAAGTCGATGACGTTCCAGCGCTGGGTCTCCGCGAACGACATGGCGGCACACCTGCGCGACCTGCCGCACGAGGCCAACTCCGGCGACGTGTACTGCGTGTCCGGCAACGGATGACGGCTCGCGTACTCTCCGCTGATGGAACTCGATGATCTCCCGCTTGCCGAGTTCGCGTTTCCCGGACCGCTGCGGGACACGCTGGTGGCCGCGATCCTGTCCGGCGCGAAGACCTCGACGTCCGGCCTGCTGATCGGGTACGAGTGCGCGAACGAGCCGCTGCCCCAGGTGGGGCAACTGTCCGCCGTGGTGGACTCCGGCGGGCGGCGGGCCGCGGTCATCGAGCTGACCGACGTACGGGTGGTCCGGCTCGCCGACGTCGACCTGTCCCACGCCCTGGCCGAAGGTGAGGGTGACGAGTCGGTGGCGCAGTGGCGGGCGGGGCACGAGACGTTCTGGCACAGCGCCGAGGTACGCGCCGAGCTGGGCGATCCCGACTTCACCGTCGACGACGACACCCTGGTGGTCACCAAGCGCTTCCGGCTGGTGCACGTCGTCTGAAGCGTCCCTCCCGGGACGTGGTCCTGCCGTCGGCGTGCGGGCGGCCGGTGCGGGTGGGTGTGGTCAGGCGGCTGCGCGGGTCCGGCGCCAGGGGTGCTGTCGACGAAGTGGGTGTCGAAGCGGTCCTGGACCGCCAGCAGTTCCTGGGGTCGGCGTGCCCGTGGCGGACGCGGTCCAGCAGGCGGAAGTAGTCGAACCGCTCGACTCCCGGGTGATCACGATCAGCGCGTCGGCAGCTGAGCCGGGAGCGGCCGCGAAGGCGTGGACGGTGTGCGGCGGGACCACGAGGGTGTCGCCGCCCCGACCTCCACCACCTCGTCGCCCGCCAGGACCTGTAGCCGCCCGTCCAGGATGAAGAACATCTCGGCCGAGCCGCGGTGATAGTGCGGGTCGCGCCGTTCCTGCCCTGCCCCAGCGTTGTGCGACTGACTCCCAGCAGGCCACCGGTGGCTGACGAGTCGGCCAGCAGTGCGATGGTGTCCGACCCGGCGCCGAGAAACTCCGCGTCCTGTGCGCGGATCACCAGTGGACTGAACCCGGGCTTTGCGTCCGGAGGCGTCTCCGGCGGGTGTGTTTCGCTCATGCAGCGATAGTTACACCTCTGATAGTACGACGTCAAACTATACGATGGTATTTGTATCTGACCTCGAACTATCATGAGCGTATGAGCGCCGCAGGCACGCACAGACACGCCCCCGCTTCCACCTCGCCCGGCACGGGGCGAGCGATCCGACGGTCACCCCGACGCGGTGGACGCGGTGGTCGCCGCCTGGCGGCGTGAACGCCCGGAGTTGGACCTCGCGGCGATTGCGGTGGTCGGCCGGCTGGGCGCGTGAACCTGCTCCTCGGCCCCGCCCAGGAGCAGGTGTTCACCGAGTTCGGCCTGCAACGCGGCGAATTCGACGTCCTGGCGGCGCTGCGCCGCTCCGGCGCCCGTACGCCCTCAGCCCTCACGTCTGTCCGACCTGCTGATGCTCTCCCGAGCAGGGATGACCAACCGACTGGACCGGCTGGAATCCGCCGGAATGGTGGAACGTTCCCTGGACCGCGCCGACCGGCGCAGCTTCCAGATCCGCCTCACCGAAAGGGTTCCGCCACCGTCGACGCCGCCATGACGCAGCACACCGCCAACGTCACCGCCCTGCTGGCCGGCCTCACGCCCCGGAACTGACCACTCTGGACGCCCTGGCGCGCAAACTCCTGCACCACCTGACCGTTCCCACCGAATAGCGTGAGATGGAGCGGTCCGGGCGTGCTCCCGAGGCAACCCACACGTCACGACAGCCCGCAACGGGCGCACGGCCATGAGCCTACGTACAACGCTGGCCAGCCCGAGCCGCGTTGACCGGGTGCCCGATTCGCGGTTGCGGTGATGGTGGATCTTGTAGTCAGCGAGTGTGGATACAACTGGGGCGTACGAGGTCCGGCAGAGCCGGATCCGGACCGGGCTCGTGCTGGCGCTGTTCAGCCTTTGCCGGTCACGGCGATGGTGATCGGCCTGCGGGATTGTCCAACCTCTACATGTTCTTCATCTTCGGGCTGGTGTTCGAGGCGGTCCACCTCACCATGACGCGTCGACGCGTGGGCAGCGCGGTGCGGCGGGAGCTGCTCTTCGCCATCGACGAGCAGGGCGTCTACCTGGGCCCGGACGAGTACGGCCGGCCGGCAATGCGCGAACCGTGGTCCGGTGTCGACTCCATCGTCCACTTCGAGGGCCGTGTGGGACGACCAGCAATCGGCCAACTGCGATCCGTAACGTCGGTATCGTCCAGGGTGGCAGAATCATCACCTCCCGGGGATGCGCGGCTGGCGGTTGAACGTCAAGCGAGCAGCCGCAGCCGCCGCCCGGTTCGGCGGGGAACGCCGGTGCTCAAGGCGCCATATTGCGATCAGGTGCCGCGCGAGTGGTTCCACCACATCCCCTGCCGCCGGAATGGCGTGCCGCCCATGCCAGACCTCTCGACGGGAGACTCCCTCCCGAGGCGTCCGGGACAAAACACTGATCAGACGGCCAGCGCGGTCACGGCCAAGGCCCGCGTCCTGGTGTGCGGGCAGTTCCGCCGGCTGGCGGAGACCGGGTCAGGTGGGCTGTCCGTGGGGACGCTCGGGGTGCCGATGGTCAGGAGCGGCATGGGGCAGTCGGCGCAGGTGCAGTTGGTGAGGCTGTCGCAGCGGGCGTCGACGACGTCGGTGAGCGTGGCGCGGATGGCCGTCAGGTCGGCGATCCGCGCGTCAACCTCGGCGATCTTGTCAATGGCGAACTGCCGGAGGTCGGCGGTGGGATGCCGGCGGCCGGCGGCGAGCAACTCGGCAACCTCGTCGAGCGTGAAGCCGAGTCGCTGCGCCGCCTTGATGACGTGGAGCAGGGCCACGGTGTCCGGCGGGTAGAGCCGGTGCCCACCCAGGCTGCGTTCCGGCTCCGCCAGCAGGCCGCGGCGCTCGTAGTAGCGCAGCGTCTGCGGGTTGACCCGGCTGCGGCGGCGACCTGGCTGCTGCGTAGCGCGCTCACGCCGCCGCCGTCGCAGCTGCTCGGTTGGCGAGCGCGTCGAGAACCTCGCCGTGCGCGGCCGGCACCTCGACGTCCAGCCGCAGGACCGGCCGCTCGCCGCGAGAGTGAAGGAGAAGAAGGAGCAGCAGACGTCTTCCCGGCCGGTCAGGTCACGGACGGTCGCCTCGGACGCCGGGTCGAGGAACCACCGCAGTACCGTCGGCGACATCCGCTGCTGGCCGCGTAGGGCGGTGGCGAACAGGCCATCGAATTCGGCCAGCCGGAGCGCCGATCCACAGTCGGCAGGGTGCACGCCTCGGACACCCACGCCAGGTCTTCACTGGTCATGCCACGACGGTAAGCCCGTACCCAGGTACAGGATGCAAGTCGTTCCCGCGTGCGGGCCGAACCCAACCCCAGCCCGTCGATCATGGAGTTGTGGTGGGGACAGAGGGCCCGTTAAGCCCCTAAACCAGGCACCACAAGTCCATGATCGACGAGCATGCGCGCCGATCTTGCACTTGCTGTCCTGGCATAACGGGCTTTTGCTCTCGTATCGACGACAGCAAGTGCAAGATCGGCGCGGGCCTGCGCGCCGGGCGGGATTGTCGGGATCTCAGCGCCGTTGCTGGTCTTCGTAACCTGGATCCGCGAGACTGCGCCGTATGCGTGATCGTTGGCGCCGGTGGGCGTGGGCCGGGGTGCTCGTTGTCGGACTGATCCTCTATGTGGCGGTGTTGCGGACCCTTGTCCGTACGCAAAATCCGAACTTCGTACCGGCGTTGATCCTGCTCGGGCGACGCTGGTGCCGCTGACGTTCCTGACGTTCGCGCAGGCTCGCACCGGGCGGTGGCAGGTGCCGGCGTCGGTGTTGGTGACGTCGGCGTTCTTCGGTGGGTGATCGGCACGGTCGTCGCCGGCACGCTGGAGTACGACACTTTGCGGGGCCTCGGCACCCTGCCCATGGTGTTCGTGGCACTGATCGAGGAGTCGGCGAAGCTGATCGTGCCGGTGGTGCTGCTGTTCACGGTGGTGGCCCAGCATCGGCGTCGGGTGCCCTCGGACGGGTTGATCATCGGGGTCGCCGCCGGGATGGGTTTCGCCGCCCTGGAGACGATGGGGTACGCCTTCAGCGCTCTGCTGAGCTCGCAGGGCAACATCGGTGCGGTGGAGCAGACGTTGTTCATCCGTGGTCTGACCGCGCCCGCCGGTCACACCGCCTGGACCGGGCTCACCGCCGGCGCGCTCTGGGCACTGCTGGCCAGCCCGAGCGTCGGCCGACTCTTCGGATTCATCGGCACGTTCCTGGGTGTCGTCGTCCTGCACACCCTCTGGGACACGTTCTCCGGCTCGCTGGTCTTCATCGTGTTGGCGATCGTCAGCATCGGCTGGCTGTTCTGGGAGCTGCGCCGCTACCGGCCTTCGGCGATCACCGGGTCGACCACCTCCAGCCGCACTGACCATCGCCATACTCCATGCCTCCCTTGGCCCGCACGAAGAGGTCGGGGGAGGCATGACTGTTGGTGATCCCACTGCGACCGACCGGCACCTCATCTACCGTCAGAGTGTTCATATTTGGCGGGATTGGTCGGGAAGGTGTGGCGATGGGGGTGCGGAGCTGGTTCGAGGGCTGGCCGGTCTACCGCCAGCTCACCGGCACGGACCCGCTGGGTCGGGGCGCGGCGGCGAAGTCCGACGGTTCGCGCGCGCTGACCGCCCGCACCGAGACCGCCGACTCGATGGCCCGGTCCGTCTGCCCGTACTGCGCGGTGGGTGCGGTCAGCGGGTGTTCGTGAAGGACGGGCAGGTCAGTCAGATCGAGGGTGATCCGGACAGCCCGATCTCGCGGGTCGGCTGTGTCCGAAGGGTTCGGCCAGCAAGAGTCTGGTGACCAGTCCGCTGCGGCAGACCACCGTCCGCTACCGCCGTCCGTACGGCACGGAGTGGGAGGACCTGGATCTCGAAACGGCGATGAACATGATCGCCGACCGGGTCCTGGCCGCCCGGGACGAAACCTGGGAGGACGTCGACACCGAGGGTCGACCGCTCAACCGCACGCTGGGGTTCGCCAGTCTGGGTGGGGCGACGCTGGACAACGAGGAGAACTACCTCATCAAGAAGTTGTTCACCGCGATGGGGCTCTCCAGATCGAGAACCAGGCCCGTATTTGACACTCCTCCACCGTCCCCGGTCTGGGGACCAGCTTCGGTCGTGGCGGTGCCACCCAGTTCCAGCAGGACCTGTCGAACTCCGACGTCATCGTCATCCAGGGTTCGAACATGGCCGAGGCGCACCCGGTGGGCTTCCAGTGGGTGATGGAGGCCAAACGCAAGGGTGCGAAGGTCTTCCATGTCGACCCGCGCTTCACCCGGACCAGCGCTATGGCCGACTCGTACCTGCCAATCCGCGCGGGCACCGACATCGCGCTGCTCGGCGGGGTGATCCGCTACATCCTCGACAACGAGCTGGACTTCCGGGAATACGTCGTCGCCTACACCAACGCGCGACGATCGTGACCGAGGAGTACGCCGACACCGAGGACCTGCACGGGCTCTTCTCCGGCTTCAACGACGACAACGCCACCTATGACCAGGCCAGTTGGCGGTACCAGGGCACAGCCAGAACCAGACGACCCGGGACAGCGAGACGCAGCGGGAGACCGCCGCCGGGCTGGAGAACGAGTCGCACGGCGCACCGGTCGGAGGCCAGACCGAACGGGACGAGACGTTGCAGCACCCGCGCTGCGTCTACCAGATCCTCAAGCGGCACTACGCCCGCTACACGCCCGAGATGGTGGAGCGGGTCTGCGGCATTCCGCAGGAGAAGTTCCTCGAACTGGCCCAGGCGTGGACGGAGAACTCCGGCCGGGACCGCACCGGCATGCTCGTCTACTCGGTGGGCTGGACGCAGCACAGCGTCGGTGTGCAGTACATCCGGACCGGCGCGATCATCCAGCTCCTGCTGGGCAACATGGGCCGCCCGGTGGTGGGTGATGGCCCTGCGCGGGCACGCCAGCATCCAGGGCTCCACCGACATCCCGACGTTGTTCAATCTGCTGCCCGGTTACCTGCCGATGCCGCACCACGCCAATCACCCGACCCTGTTCGAGTGGGTCGACAGCATCGCGCACCCCGGCCAGAAGGGCTTCTGGGGCAACGCGCGCACCTACGGCGTCAACCTGCTCAAGGCGTACTGGGGCGACGTCGCCACCGCCGACAACGACTACTGCTACGGCTACCTGCCCGGATGACCGGGGACCACGGCACGTACCAGCAGGTGCTCGACATGATCGACGGGAAGATCAAGGGGTACTTCCTGCTCGGGCAGAACCCGGCGGTCGGTTCGGCGCACGGTCGGGCGCAGCGGCTCGGGATGGCCAACCTCGACTGGCTGGTGGTCCGGGACCTGTTCATGATCGAGAGCGCGACGTTCTGGCAGCACGCACCGGAGATCGAGACCGGGGAGATCGTGCCGGGGAGTGCCGTACCGAAGTCTTCTTCCTGCCGGCGGCGTCGCACGTGGAGAAGGAGGACGTTCACCCAGACGCAGCGGTTGTTGCAGTGGCGGGAGAAGGCCGTCGAGCCGCCGGGCGACGCCCGCCCGAGCTGTGGTTCTTCTACCACCTCGGCCGCATCGTCCGGGAACGGTTGGCGAGGTCGACCACGCCCGCGACCGGGCGCTGCTCGACCTCGCCTGGGACTACCCCACGCACGGTCCGCACGCGGAGCCGAGCGCCGAGGCGGTGCTGCGCGAGATCAACGGGTACGAGGTGGCGACCGGCCGCCCACTCGCCTCGTTCACCGAGATGAAGGACGACGGCTCCACCGTCGGTGGTTGCTGGATCTACACCGGGGTGTACGCGGACGGCGTCAACCAGGCCGCTCGCCGTAAACCCGGCGCGGAGCAGTCCCTGGTGGCCCCGAGTGGGTTGGGCGTGGCCGGCGAACCGGCGCATCCTCTACAACCGCGCGTCCGCCGACCCGGACGGCAACCCGTGGAGCGAGCGCAAGCGCTACGTGTGGTGGGACGCGGAGAAGAGCGAGTGGACCGGCTACGACGTGCCGGACTTCGAGAAGACCAAACCGCCGTCATACCGACCGGAGCGCGACGCCTCAGGCGTGGCGGGCATCGCCGGCGACGATCCGTTCATCCTCCAGGGCGACGGCAAGGGCTGGCTGTACGCGCCCACCGGCGTGCTCGACGGCCCGCTGCCGACGCACTACGAGCCGGTCGAGTCGCCGGTGCGTAACCCGCTCTACCGGCAGCAGGCCAACCCGACCCGCAAGGTCTACACGCACCCGATCAACACGCTCAACCCGAGCCCGCCGGAGCCGCACAGCCAGGTGTTCCCGTACGTGTTCACGGTCAGCCGACTCACCGAGCACCACACCGCCGGTGGGATGAGCCGGACCGTGTCGCCGCTGGCCGAGTTGCAACCGGAGATGTTCGTCGAGGTGTCGCCGGAACTGGCGGTCGAACGCGGACTCGACCACCTGGGCTGGGCCCACCTGGTCACCGCCCGCGCGGCCATCGAGGCGAAGGTGCTGGTCACCGACCGACTCACCCCGCTGCGGGTCGACGACCGGATCATCCATCAGCTGTGGTTGCCGTACCACTTCGGCTACGAGGGTCTGGTGACCGGCGACTCGGCCAACGACCTGTTCGGCATCAGCCTCGACCCGAACGTGCTGATCCAGGAGAGCAAGGTCGGCACCTGCGACATCCGACCCGGGCGACGCCCCCGGGATTGGAGCTGCGGGAGCTCGTCATCGACTACCGGCGGCGGTCCGGGGACCTCAGCCCGCACTACCCACCGCAGGTCACGGTCGACTCCGCCGACAGCGGCCCGGACCAGGAGGTCTGACCCATGCCCCACGCCAACGCCCTGTACGGGCCGCTGGACCGGCGCCGGACGCCGGTTACGAGGACGCGCCGCCCCGGATGGGGTTCTTCACCGACACCAGTGTGTGTATCGGTTGTAAGGCCTGTGAGGTTGCCTGCAAGGAGTGGAACGGCGTTCCGGAGAGTGGTCTGGACCTGCTGGGCATGTCGTACGACAACACCGGCGCGTTGACCGCGAACTCGTGGCGGCACGTCGCGTTCGTCGAGCAGCCCCGTCGGGCCGGTCTGGCGACTCCGGCGTTCGCGCACAACCCGGACGGGCCGGCGGTCAGCCTGGCCACGGCGGCCTCGGCGCGCGGACCAGCACCGACACCGGCACGGACCCGGGCTGCCAACCGGCTCGCCGGGCGGCGGCCCGGATGTCGGCCGGCCCGTCGGCCGGCCCGGAGTTCCTGGGGATGCCGGGTGCGCAGCCGCCGGGCGGGGTACGGGTGTGGAGGGGCGTTCGGATTTTCGGTGGTTGATGATGTCGGATGTCTGTAAGCACTGCACGCATGCGGCTTGTTTGGATGTGTGTCCGACGGGGTCGTTGTTCCGGACGGAGTTCGGGACGGTGGTGGTGCAGGAGGACATCTGTAATGGGTGTGGGTACTGCGTTTCGGCGTGTCCGTATGGGGTGATCGATCAGCGTAAGGATGATGGTCGGGCGTGGAAGTGCACGTTGTGCTACGACCGGTTGGGTGCGGGGATGACTCCGGCGTGTGCGCAGGCGTGTCCGACGGAGTCGATCCAGTACGGGCCGCTCGAGGAGTTGCGAGAGCGGGCGGCGACGCGGGTGGCGACCCTGCGGGGCGGGGATCCCGGAGGCCCGCCTCTACGGGCACGATCCGAACGACGGTGTGGGTGGTGACGGGCGTTCTTCCTGCTCCTCGACGAGCCCGAGGTGTACGGGCTGCCGCCCGACCCGATCGTGACCACCCGCGACCTGCCGGCCATGTGGAAACACGCCGGGCTCGCCGCCCTGGCGATGGTCACCGCCACGGTGTTCGCGTTCATCGGCAGGCGGCCATGACCCGCGAGCAGCTCACCGTGCCGGCGGCCGACTTCACCTCCTACTACGGCCGGCCGGTCCTCAAACCGCCGGTGTGGAAGCACGACATCGCCGGCTACCTGTTCACCGGGGCCTCGCCGCCGGGGAGCGTTGATCGGCGCGGGCGCACAGCTGACCGGTCGCCCCGGTCTGCGTCAGGTGGGACGGTGGACGGCGCTGGGCGGTGTCACCGCGAGCGCGTACCTGCTGGTGCACGACCTCGGCCGGCCGAGCCGGTTCCACCACATGCTCCGGGTCGCCAAGCTGACCTCGCCGATGTCGGTCGGCACCTGGATCCTCACCGTCTTCGGGCCGCTGGCCGGTGTCGCCGCGGTCGCCGAGATCGCGCCACGGCTTCCGCCGCACGGCGTGCTCGGCCTCGCCCGTCGACTGGCACCGCCGGTCGGCAACATCGCCGGACTGGCCGCTGCGGCAACCGCCCCGGCGCTGGCCACCTACACCGGGGTGCTGCTCGCCGACACCGCCGTACCGTCCTGGCACGACGCGTACCCGTCACTGCCGTTCGTCTTCGCCGGCAGCGCCCTCGCCGCAGCCTCCGGGATCGGTCTGATCGCGGCGCCCGCCGCGGAGACCGCCCGCTGCGGCGACTCGCCCTCGCCGCCGCGACCACCGAGGTGCTCGGCGGTCGCCGCCTGGAGCGGATGGGCCTGACCAGCGAGCCCTACACCCACGGCCGCAGCGGTCGACTGGTCCGGGCCGGGCGGGTGCTGCTCGGCGTGGGCACCGTCGCCGCGCTGTTCAGCCGACGCAGCCGGGTCCTGTCGGCGATCTCCGGCGCCGCTCTCGTGGCATCGTCGGTCGCCACCCGGTTCGGAGTCTTCGAGGCGGGACGGGTGTCGGCACGCGATCCGAAGTACACGGTCGTGCCGCAACGGGAGCGCCTCGACGAGAACCGGTCGACGAGCCGGCTCTGAGCGGATCGGCGAATCGGAAGCGCTCCCTTCGACGGGGCGCGTCCGTTCCGATTCACGACGTCTGGCGGCTACGAGCCGCCGCTGGCGCGACGCGTCAGCCGGTGAACAGCTTCGCGGCGGTGATGGCGGTCTGGACGATGCCGTACCCGAGTAGCACCGCGACCAGTAGCCACGACAACCAGAGCCGCCCGGTCTGACTGCCGACGCGCGGCGGCGCGGGCGGCTGGCTTTCCGCCCGAGCGACCGGATCGGTGACAGTGGCCTTCGCCACGGGCGAGGTCGGCCCTCGGTTCGGTTCGTGGAACCGCTCGGGCACGGAACGGACCAGCAGGTTCGCGATGAACCCGATGGCGAGGATGCCGACCATGGTGAACAGCGCGGGCCGGTACGCCGCCGCGGTGAGGGTGCCGGGCTTGCCCTGCGTGTCGAGGATCCCGTTCACGATCAGCGGGCCGGCGACACCCGCGGCCGACCAGGCGGTCAGGATCCGGCCGTGGATGGCCCCGACCTGGAAGGTGCCGAACAGGTCACGCAGGTAGGCGGGCATGGTGGCGAAGCCACCGCCGTAGAAGGAGATGATCGCGGCGGCGATCAGCACGAAGGCAGCGGTCGCGGAGTGGCCGGCCAGGGCGAGCAGGAGGTACAGCACCATGCCGGCGCCGAGGTAGATCATGTAGATGGGCTTGCGGCCGATGAGGTCGGACGTCGTCGACCAGACGAACCGCCCAGCCATGTTGAACAGCGACAGCACTCCCACGAAACCGGCCGCCGCTGACACCGAGACCGTGCTGGCGGTCCCGTTGTCCCGGAAGAAGTCCTGGATCATCGGGCTTGCCTGCTCCAGGATGCCGATGCCCGCGGTGACGTTGCAGAACAGCACGATCCACAGCAGCCAGAACGACCGGGTACGCACGGCGTTCGACGCGGACACGCTCGCCGTTGTCACCAGAGGTCGGGCGGCGACGCTTGCGGGTCGAACCCGGCGGCCGCCAGTCCGGCGCCGGAACCCGGACGTTGAACGGGCCGAACATCATGATCACGAAATAGCCGATGCCGAAGGTGACGAAAAGCGCCACGAGGGCATGTCCCGACGCGATGGCGGCCGGGTTGTCGGGGTTGTAGCCGGAGTCGTAGAGGAGAGCAGTTGGCGCGCGAGCGGGCCGGCGATCAGGGCCGCCGCCGAACCCCATGATGGCCAGCCCGGTGGCGAGGCCGGGGCGGTCCGGGAACCACTTGATCAGTGTGGAGACGGGCGAAATGTAGCCGATGCCGAGCCCGATGCCGCCGATAACGCCGTATCCGAGGTAGAGGAGCCAGAGTTGCTGGGTCGCGATGCCGAGCGCACCGACCAGGAACCCGGCGGCCCAGAAGCAGGCGGAGGCGAACATCGCCCGGCGCGGTCCGTTCCGCTCCACCCATCGGCCACCCACCGCCGCGGACGAACCCAGCACGACGATGGCGATACTGAAGATCGCCCCGATTGCCGTCTGGCTGGTGTCGAAATGCGCGATGAGGGAGTTCTTGTAGACACTCGTCGCGTAGACCTGACCGATGCAGACGTGCACGGCCAGTGCCGCGGTCGGGATGAGCCAGCGGCTGTATCCCGGGGAGCGACAGTGTGCCGGGGATCGAAGACCGACAGCATGGGCATCGTCTACACCTCCTGCGGCTGGGTGGGCCGCGACGTTGCCGAGCTGTCCGACGCGGCAGTTGCCGGGCGGCGCCGCCGAAGTGTCGGCCGGCGCACGTCCGGCGTCAGCCGAATGCCGGCTCCACCTCACGTTACGTGGCAGCCGGTTCGCACCAGGTGGTTACCGAAAACGCGTGCTTCTGGGCACCGACTCACGCGTCGCGGGCGAACCCTCCCTGGGCGTGATGATCTCCAGGTTCGTCCCGTCCGGGTCGTTGAAGTACGCGACCTCGGTGCCGACGGCAGCCTCCGGGTGCACCTCACCGGACGCGAACGTGTACGGCTGCCCGAGGAACTCGAACCCGGCCTCGCTCATCCGGTCGAAGACCGCGCGTACGTCGTCGACGTGGAAGCACAGGTGCATCGAGCCGGGCCGGTTGGCGGCCACCTGGGCTGCCTCGCCGACCGGCTCCTGGAACTGGATCAGGTCGATCCCGAGGTTGTCGAGGTTGAACGTCGCGTACCGCAGCTTCGTCGTCGGTAGCCCCTGTGACTGCGCGAACCCGGCGCCGTGCATGTTCTCGTCCCGGACGACCGGTTCCGCGCCGAGCAGGGCCTGATAGAACGCGACCGAGCGGTCCAGGTCACTCACCGCGATCCCGACGTGCGCGGCCTTGCTGAGGCCGATGGACACGGTCGAGGGATTGGGGAATGCCATACTGACTCTCCTTACCAGCGTTCTTCGTCGCCTGGTTGTCGCTGCTGATCTTCATGGCGTACCCGCCGCCGGATCAGTTCATGCGACCGGAGGTCAGGCGCGTTCGACCCGCGCCTGCTGGTGATCGGACAGCCGCAGACCGACACCACGGACGACATCGATGCTCGCGTCGGTGCCGAGGGCCTGCAGCTTGCGGCGCAGCCGCTTCACCAACGACTGCACGTCGGCCTTGCGCTCGCGCCCCTCGTCCCCCAGACCGACCGGTGCAGCTCGGCGTAGCTCCAGACCCGGACCGGCTCGGTGATCAGACAGGTCAGCAGGTCGTGTTCCAGTCGGGTGAGGTCGACCTCCCGGTCCCCGCAGCGGGCGCTGGACCGGGCCGAGTCGATCACCAGGGTGGCGGCGGGTGCCGACTCGGCCTCGGCCGGGGCCCGCTGTTGCGGAGCGGCGATCAGTCGGCGCAGCTCGTCGAGGTCGGCCACCAGCAGCAGCGGCGCGATGCCGTCGAGCCGCTCCGCGAGCCGGATGCGCTCGGCCGGCGACGGGTCACCGCGATCAGCAGTGGGAAGGGCTCGTCGGCCGGACCACCCCTGTCCCACGTCGCCTCGTCGTCTTCGGCCACCGCACCGCCCGGGATCGATGGGCATCCCTGCCCAGCTCTCGTCATGGTCCTGACAATGATTGGCAAGCGCGCCGCCAGCAGGGCAACTCTTAGCGACAAGTTGCTCACGGCAAGTTCTTGATCGTCCGTCTTTCTCGATCATAGTGTCCACACGGGCAACCGGCGTGACCCGCGCGGTGCATGGGGCGGTCGACCATGGCCCATTACACCCTGGGTCGTTATAAGGGGGCAGCACCAATGTTCAGACGTCCACAATGGCGGCGCGCAGCCAGATCACTGGTGAGCGCCGGTGCGGTGACGATCCTCGCCGCGACATGCTTGGCCACCATCGGCACGGGCGCGCAGGCCGCGCCGGGCGGCGGATGGGGCGGGCGCCCCGAGCGGGGACAAGATCCGACCGGAGCTCGCCAAGCAGCTTCAGGCCAAGAGTGAAGGGGACTTCTGGATCCGGTTCAAGGACCGGGCCGACCTGAGCAAGGCCAGTGCCATCAGGACTGGTCGAAGCGTGGCACGGCGGTCGCGGACGCTCTGCGGCAGACCGCCGCGGCGAGCCAGGGCAAGATCCGAGCCGACCTCGACAGTACGGGGGCGAAGTACCAGACCTTCTGGGCCACCAACGCGATCAAGGTTAGCAGCGGCTCACTGGCGATGGCGCAGAAGTTCGCCGGGCACTCGGAGGTCGAGGGCCTCTACGCCCCGGTCGTCTACAAGGTGCCCGAGACCACCAAGGGCACCGACGAGAAGACCACGAACGCCCTCGAATGGGGCGTCGCCAACATCAACGCCGACGACGTCTGGTCCCAGTACGGCGTCAAGGGCGAGGGCATCACCATCGCGAACATCGACACCGGGGTCCAGTACGACCACCCGGCGCTGGTGAACTCCTACCGCGGCAACAACGGCGACGGGACGTTCGACCACAACTACAACTGGTTCAACGCCGCCGAGGCCACCGGCGCCTGCGCGACCGCCCCTGCGACGGCGACGGCCACGGTACGCCACGATGGGCACCATGGCCGGCTCCGACGGCGCGAACCAGATCGGTGTCGCCCCGGAGTCAAGTGGATCGCGGCGAACGGTTGCTGCCCCAGCGACGCCGCTCTGGTCGAATCCGGTCAGTGGATGCTCGAACCGTTGGACCTCAACGGCCAGAACGCGGACGCGAGCAAGCGGCCGAACGTCATCAACAACTCCTGGGGCACCCGGGACCCGTCAAACGAGCCGTTCATGGAGGACGTGACGGACGCCTGGACCGCGTCCGGCATCTTCGGCACCTGGTCGAACGGCAACAGCGGGCCGGCGTGTCAGACCAGTGGCTCGCCGGGCAGCCTCGCCAGCAACTACTCGACCGGCGCGTACGACGTCAACAACAACGTCGCCGGTTTCTCCTCCCGCGGCGCCGGTCAGAACGGCGAGATCAAGCCAACATCTCGGCCCCGGGCGTGAACGTCCGGTCGAGCATCCCCGGCAGCTCCTACGCCAGCATCAGCGGCACCTCGATGGCCGCACCGCACCTCGCCGGCGCGATCGCGCTGCTGTACTCGGCGGCTCCCTCGCTGGTCGGTGACGTCGACGCGACCCGCGCGCTGCTCAACGGCGCCGCCGTCGACAAGGCCGACGACCAGTGTGGTGGCACGGCCGCCGACAACAACGTCTACGGCGAAGGTCGGCTGGACGCCCTCGCGTTGCTCAACGCCGCGCCGACCGGCGACATCGGCACCCTGGCCGGCACGGTCACCGACGCGGGCACCGGCGCCCCGGTCGCCGGCGCGACGCTGACGCTCACCGGCCCGACCGCGCGTGAGCTGACCACCGGCGCGGACGGCACGTTCTCCACCCAGCTCCCCACCGGCGACTACCAGGTCGCCGTGACGGCGTTGGTTACGCCAGCACCACCAAGGCGGTGACGATCACCAAGGGCGCGACCACGACGCTCAACGTCGCGCTGACGGCGGTGCCGAGTGTCAACGTCACCGGGGCGGTCACCGACGGCTCCGGCCACGGCTGGCCGTTGTACGCGAAGGTGACCGTGACGGGTGTGTCCGGCGTCTACGACTACACCACCCCGACGAACGGCCGCTACAGCATCAAGCTGCCGGCCGGGCAGACCTACACCCTGAAGTACGAGTCGCAGTACCCGGGCTACCAGACCGTCACCAAGGAGGTCGTGGTCGGCTCGGGCAACACCACCGCGAACGTCGCGGTGCCGGTGGACACCACCGTCTGCACCACCGCACCCGGATCACGTTCGGCTCCGACGGTGAGTACGAGACCTTCGACGCCACCACCACGCCGGCCGGCTGGACCGTCGTGGACAACGCGGGCAGCGGTCAGGTCTGGACGTTCACCGACGACGGCGACCGGGGCAACCTGACCGGCGGCAGCGGCAACTTCGCGATGATCGACAGCGACAACTACGGAGCGGGCACCAGCCAGGACACCTCGCTGGTCAGCCCGGTGGTCGACCTGACCGGCGTCACCGCCCCGGTGATCCGGTTCAACCAGGACTTCAACCAGCTCAACGACGACACCGCCGACGTGGACCTCAGCATCGACGGCGGTGCCACCTGGACCAACGTGCTCCGGCAGGAGACCGACGTCCGGGGCCGAAGCTGACCGAGATCCCGATCCCGCAGGCGGCCGGCAAGGCGCAGGTGCAGGTCCGGTTCCACTACTACGACGCCTCGTACGAGTGGTGGTGGGAGGTCGACAACGTCCTCATCGGCAGCCAGGTCACCTGCGTGCCGGTCGACGGCGGTCTGGTCGTCGGTAACGTCCGTGACAAGAACGACAACAGCTACGTCAACGGCGCGACAGTCACCAGCAAGGACCGGCCCGCCGAGAAGGCCGTCACCGTGGCGACCCCGGACGACCCGGGCCTGCCCGACGGCTTCTACTGGATCTACTCGTCGCTGACCGGCACGCACCCGTTCACGGCGACCGCCGGCAACTACGTCAGCCAGACCAAGCAGGTCGACGTCGAGGCCGACTGGGCGACCGCCGCGAACTTCCAGCTCGCGGCCGGCCGGCTGTCGGTGACGCCGACGCAGCTGAGCGCGACGCTGCAGATGCCCAACGGCAAGACCAGCAAGACGTTCACGGTCACCAACACCGGCGGAGCGCCGGTCGAGGTCACGTTCAGCGAGCGGGACAACGGATTCGAACTGCTCCGGGCCGACGGGGCCACGGTCACCAGGCAGCAACTGCTCGGGGCCACCGGCGCGCCGGAGCAGCGGCTCACCGTACCGACGTCGTTCGCCGCCAAGGCGTCCGGCAAGGAGGCCAAGGCCGCCGGTGCCGCGGTCGGCCCGCAGGCGGCGCCGTGGACCGACATCGCCGACTATCCGTCAGCGATCATGGACAACCGGGTGGTCAACCTGGACGGCAAGGTGTATTCGCTCGGCGGCGGCGACGGTAACGCCTCCACCGCCAAGAACTACGCCTACGACCCGGCCGCGCAGACCTGGACGGCGATCGCCGACCTTCCCGGTGCCCGCAACGCCCTCTCGGCGGGCGTCCTGGAAGGAAGATCATCGCCACCGGTGGTTGGGCCGACGCCGGCCCGGACTCCGCCACCTGGTCGTACGACCCCGGCGCCAACACCTGGACCGAGCTGGCCGACAACCCGGCACCGCGGGCGGCGGCCGGTCAGGCAGTCGTCGACGGCAAGCTGTACGCGATCGGTGGCTGCACGACCGCGGCCTGTACGCCGATGTCGAACAGCGTCGTCCGGTACGACCCGGCCAGTAACACCTGGGAGACGATGGCCAACTACCCGAAGTCGGTGGCCTTCGCCTCCTGCGGCGGGATCGACGGCGTCGTCTACTGCACCGGCGGCAACGACGGTTCCGTCGCGCAGAAGTCCAGCTACGCCTTCGACCCGGGTGCCAACACGTGGACCGCCATCGCCGACGCGCCGGCCGACAACTGGGCCAGCTCGTACGCGGTCGCCAGTGGCAAGCTCCTCGTCGTCGGCGGTTCGCAGGGTGGGGCCATCAGCAACGCCGGTTTCGCCTTCGACCCGGCCGCCGGTTCGTGGTCCAACCTGCCGAACTCCAACGTGGCGCGTTACCGCGGTGGCGCGGCGTGCGGCTTCTACAAGATCGGTGGCTCGTCCGGCAGCTTCAACGCGGCTGCGGACAGCGAGGCGCTCCCGGGCTTCGAGGGCTGCGCCGAGTCGGCGGCCGACGTCAGCTGGATGACCATCGACAAGTCGGCGGCCACCCTCGCGCCGGGTGCGAAGGTCACGGTCACCGTGGGTCTGACGGCGAACGTGGACCAGCCGGGCACCTACTCCGGCTCGGTGGGGATCACCGAGAACACCCGTACACGGTGGCTCCGGTCGGAGTGACCATGATCGCGAACCCCGAAGACCTGGGGCAAGCTCATGGGTACGGTCACCGGCACCAGTTGCCAGGGTGCGACCTCGCCGCTCACCGGCGCGGTCGTCCAGGTCGACTCGTGGGCGGCGTCGTACACCTTCGCCACCGATGCCGAGGGCAGGTACGCCTACTGGGTGGACCGGCGCAACAACCCGCTCACGATGATCGTCGCCAAGGACGGCTGGAAGCCGCAGACCCGTCAGACGAGGATCGACACCGCCACTCCCACTGTGGAGAACTTCGGGTTGGCACCCATCAAGTGCTGACGCCTGAGCGGTAGCGACGACGTCCGGCCCGCCTGGTCTCCGACCAGGCGGGCCGACCGGTTCGGGGTCAGACCGGCGCGAGCCGAAGCCGACGCCGCGTACCGAGTGGATCGTCGTCGCGGCGTTCAGCCGGGCGAGCTTGCCGCGCACCCGGCGGATCACCGAGTGGATGTCGGAGCCGCGGCCGAGGTGCCGGTTGCCCCACACCTCGAGGTGCAGGCGCTCGTAGGTCCAGACCTGCCCGGGCGCGTGCACCAGGCAGAGCAGCACGTCGTGCTCCAGGCGGGTAAGGTCGATCTCCTGGTCGCGCCACCGCAGCACCCGACGGTCGGAGTCGACGGCCAGATCCGGGGCGGTGGTTCCGGGCTCGGTGCCACCTCGGCGAGTAGGGTCCGAGTCGGCGGAGCCGCGACCGGAGGCGTCTCGACCACCCCGAGAACTCTCGGGCCTGGTCGACGTTCGAGACGATCAGAAAGGCGTCACTGCCGCCGAGCAGCCGGGCCAGATGTCGGCGCTCGGCTGGCGAGGATGCGATGCCGATGACCAGGCTGGCAACTGGAGTTCCCTGCATTCCCCACACCTTCCGGTTCCCCAACGTGCTCCGGATGGATTTTTCGCACCGTCGACCGAGACATCGATCGGCGTCCTGACCTAGTGGCGGCTCATCTCGGCTGGGTAAAACATCGGTGCATGCAAGCGTGTGAATTCCGCCGCACCGCCCCGGCCTGACCGGCCCACCGCCGACGATCCGCTTTCCGGAAGCGGTGAGGGCGGTTGTGACAGAACCAAGACAATTCGAGGACGGCGTACGGACGTGCCGGGGCGAGCATGGTCGGCATGTCCATCGGATCGTCGTACCCTGTCGGGCGGTCGACGCCCGGCCCGCAGCCGGCGCGACCGCTGCCCCACGCCCGCGCGTCGGCGCGTCTGGGCCTTCGGCTGCTCGGGGCGGCTCTGTGTGGTGCGTCCGCGGTGGCCCTCACCGCCGCGGTCTTCGTGCGGACGCGGTCCGGTCAGTGGCTGGACGGTGTGCTCCTGCCACGCGCCGAGCGGGGCGGAGGCTACGAGCAGCGGACCGCGCTGGTGGAACCGGCCCGGGCCGTGTTGGCCACCTTCGGCAGCCCGACACTCATCGCCGTCCTGCTCGGCACGGTGCTGCTGGTGGGTGTGCTCCGGCAACGGCTGGTGGCGGGAGTCGTCGGGGTGGGCATGGTCCTCGGCACGGTGCTGGTCGCCGGCGCGGTGAAGTCGGCGCTGCCCGCCCGGATCTCCAGATCGAGAGTTCGACCACCCACAACAGTTTCCCCAGCGGTCATGTCGCGGCGGCGACCGCCCTGCTGCTGGCGTTCCTGCTGGTCCTGCCCGGGTGGGCCCGACGGTGGCTGGCGGTGCCCGGCGCGGCGGGTGTCTCGGTGATCGCCTCCGCCACGATGATCGCCGGCTGGCACCGGTTCAGTGACGTGCTCGGCGGCGTACTGCTGGGTGTGACAGTGTTCTGCCTGGCCGCGGCCGCGCTGACGGCCTGGCCCGGCGACCCGGGGCGGCCGATGGACCGGACGGCGGCAGCCTTTGGCGCCGCCTGGCCGAGGGGAGCCGGACTGGTCGTGCTGGTCTGGGCGCTGGTGGTGGTCGTGCCCGGTCTGGCCGCGTCGGTACAGCGCGGGCGCTCGTCGCCATCGTGGCGGCGGGCGCGTCGACGATGTTCCTGGTGGGTGCGGTGGTGTTCCTGGTGCGCTCGACGGATTTCGCGGTGCCGCTCTCCGCACGGGGTCGTTCGCGGCCGCAGCCATCGTCCGAGCCCCAAAGATCTCATGATGGGATACTTGCCGACATGTCCCAGGTGCTGCTGATCGAAGACCACCGGACGGTGCGCGACGGCCTGCAGCTGGCGCTCACCCGACAGGGGCACACGGTGCATGCCGTGGGCACCGGTGAGCAGGGTTGGAGCGCCTGCGCACGACCCCGTCGGATGTCGTGGTCCTCGATCTCATGCTGCCCGGGATGGACGGGTTCGAGGTCTGCCGGCGGATCCGACAGCTCGGTGACCTGCCGATCATCATGCTCACCGCCCGCAACGACGACATGGACGTGGTGGCGGGCCTGGAGGCCGGCGCCGACGACTACGTGGTCAAACCCGTGCAGGCCCGGGTGCTCGAGGCACGCATCCGCGCGGTGCTCCGACGCACCGGCGGCGAGTCGCGGCGTACCGGTGGTGAGCGGATCGGCCCGGAGCAGCACGGCTCGCTGACCATCGACCGGGCCGCGCTGGTGGTCAGCAGGGACGGGACGCCGATCAGCCTCGCTCCGACCGAGCTGCGGTTGTTGCTCGAACTCTCGCACACGCCGGGTCAGGTGCTCAGTCGCCAGCAACTGCTGGAGGCCGTGTGGGAGCACGGGTACCTCGGCGACTCGCGACTCGTGGACGCGTGCGTCCAGCGGGTCCGCGCCAAGATCGAGGCGGACCCGTCGACGCCGGTCTTCATCCAGACCGTGCGGGGTTTCGGATACCGGTTCGGGCCGCTGTGACACCGTGGCGCTGGGTCGGCGCGCAGGTCTCCGGTCTGCGGGTCCGGCTGCTCCTGGCATTCGCGTTGCTGGGCGTGACCACCACTGCGGTCGTGGCCAGCGGCAGCTACGTCCAGGCCCGGACCGTCATCCTCCAGCAGGCGCAGGACGCCGCGGTGATGTCGCTGACCGACAAGCTCACCAAGGTCTACCCGATCGCCCAGCTCCCGCCGAGCCAGGACGACCTTGAACTGTTGGCGCAGCGACTCTCCGACCGGGAGGGCTTCGCGGTGGTCCTCTACCGGGGCATGCGGGCACAGGGTGGCTCCGAATTCGCCGATCCGCTTACGCCGGAGCTGCGGCAGAAGGTCGGTGACGGCCGCATCGCCTGGCAACGTGTCTCGCTCGACGGACAACCCGTGCTGCTCATCGGCACCCAGCTGGAGCTCGACCGCCCGGACGGTACGTCGCGGCCGTCCGGAGTGGAGGTCTACTCGGTACGCGATCTCGTGCCCGAGCAGCAGAGCATCGACCAGCTCGCCACCCGGGCGTGGCTGACCGGCGGGTTGTCCCTGTTCCTCGCCGTCCTGCTGGCCCTGCTGTCCGCCCGTGGTGTGCTGCGACCCGTCCGGGACCTCGGCCGGCGGCGCGCCGCCTCGGTGAGGGCGACCTGACCACCCGGCTGACGGTCCGGGGCGTCGACGAGCTGGCCGACGTGGCGCGGACCTTCAACGAGACCGCGGGCACGCTGGAGCGGCAGGTCGGTGAGCTGCGGCGGATGGAGTCCGACGCCCGCCGCTTCGTGGCCGACGTCTCGCACGAACTCCGTACGCCGTTGGCCGCGATGACGGCGGTCACCGACGTGCTGGACGAGGAGGCGGAACACCTGCCCGGGGACGCGGGCCGGGCCGCCCGGCTGGTCAGCCAGGAGACGCAGAACCTCACCCACCTGGTCAACGACCTCATCGAGGTCAGCAGGTTCGACTCCGGCACGGCACGGCTCGCCCTGGACGACGTCGACGTGGCCGCGGCGGTGGCCGCGACGCTGCGGATCCGAGGCTGGCAGGACCGGGTACGCATGGAGCTGGCACCCGGAGTCGTGGCCCGGGTCGATCCCCGTCGGCTGGACGTCATCGTCGCCAACCTGGTCGGCAACGCCTTCCGGCACGGCGCCGAGCCGGTGTCCGTACGGCTGGACGCCGACCAGGACTGGGTGACCATCGAGGTCAGCGACCACGGGCCGGGTCTGGACCCGCAGGTGTTGCCGCACGTCTTCGACCGCTTCTACAAGGCCGACACCGCGCGGACCCGCTCCGAGGGCAGCGGCCTCGGCCTCGCCATCTCCTGGGAGAACGCGCGCCTGCACCGGCACGGCGAGCGACGGGGAGTCTGGTCGCGGGCAACGGCAGCCAGGGCGGCGCGCTGTTCACGCTTCGCCTGCCGCGCGACACGGCGGACACCGGAGGGGAACGGTGAACGGCCGGCGGACGAGCCGCGCGCTGCTCGCCGGCGGGCTGCTGCTGACACTGCTGGCGGCAGGATGCGGGTACGGCCCAGCGCCGTCATCGTCGGTCGCCCGCCGATCAGCGGCCCCGCCCAGGGCGTCTGGCTCTACCTGCTCGCGCCCGACGAACTCGTGCTGGTCCTCCGTCCGGCCGCGACCGATCCGTCACCCGCCGACGCGCTGTCCCTGCTCGCGGCCGGCCCGCAGGCGAACGAACGCGGCCAGGGTCTCACCAGCGACGTTCCGGCCGGGCTCGACCCGGTGACGGTGACCTCCGGCCCGGCCCGTCCGGTGGCCTCACGGTGACGACGACCGCCATGGCGCGGGCGCTGTCGGCGCGTGCGGTCGACCAGATCACCTGCACGGCGCTCGCCGCCGAGGTGGAGACGAGCGCGGTGAACACCGTCACCATCGTCGGGCCGGACGGTGCCCGACCGTCTCGGGCGTGCCCGATCAGGTGACCGGGCGCCGCCTCACACCAGGTCGACCGCTCGTTCCTGCCGGGGCAACCCGCTGTGGTTGCCCCGGTCCTGATCGGCCAGCGCCCCGGCGATCAGGATGTCGATGAGCGTGGGGAATCCGATGCCGGCCTTCTGCCAGATCTGCGGGAACTGCGACGCGGCGGTGAAGCCGGGGAACGTGTTGACCTCGTTCACGATGGGCTCGGGCGACCCCTCGGCGGGCAGGAAGAAGTCGACCCGCAGCAGCCCGCGACAGTCGAGGGCCTGGAAGGCGCGGATCGCCCGGTCCTGGAGCACCTCGGTGGTCGCCGCGTCGAGCGGGCGGGGATCTGGAAGACCGCCCCGCCGTCGTACTTCGCGTCGTAGTCGAAGAAGCCGGCACCGGTCACCCGGATCTCCAGCGGCGGACCGGCCTGCACCCGGCCGTCCGGGTGCTGGAGGACGGCCACGTCGATCTCCCGTCCCCGCGCCCCTGCTCGACCAGCACCTTCGGGTCGACCTGGCGGGCCTGCTCCAGGGCGGCGGGAACTCCCGCCCAGTCGTCCACCTTGACGACACCCAGGCTGGAGCCGGCCCGGGCCGGCTTGACGAAGACGGGCAGTTCCAGCCGTCGCCGGTCGTCGGGCGACAGGTCCTCGCCGGGGCGCAGGGTCACCCGGGCTGACCCGCAGACCCTCCGCGGCGAGGAGGCGCTTGGTGACACCCTTGTCCATGCCGGCGGCGCTGGCGAAGACACCGTTGCCGACGTACGGAACGCCGAGCCACTCCAACAGCGACGACACGATGCCGTCCTCGCCGTACGGGCCGTGCAGGGCCGGGAACACCACGTCCTGGGCGCGCAGGACACGCAACGCCGCGGGAGTGGCGTCGGACGGCCGCCGACGTGCCAGCCGCCGTCACGGTCGATGAGCACCTCGGTGACCTGGTACCGCTCACGGTCCAGGTGGGCGAGGATGCTCGCCGCCGAGCGGCACGACACGTCGTGTTCGCCGCTCTGCCCGCCGTACAGCACTGCCAGTCGGGTTGTCATGAAGTCCGTGCCCTTCCGTGGAGGTGGTCGCGGGCCACCCGGGCCCCGATCCCGGTCAAGATCTCGTGTGGGTTGGTGCCGGCCCAGCGGGCCACTCGACGACCGTCGGTGGGCTCTGGTCACCCTCGGCGGGCCCGAACACCACGACCGGGTCGCCGATCGCCACGGGAGGTCCCCGGCGTCGACCACGCACTGGTCCATGGCGATGCGCCCGACGACCGGGCACCGCCGGCGGCGAGCCACACCGAGGCGTGGCCACCGGCGGCCGGGCAACCCGTCGGCGTAGCCGAGCGGCAGCAACGCCAGCGTGGTCGGCGCACCCGTCACGTGCTCGGGCCCGTAGGAGACGCCGGTGCCGGCCGGCACCCGCTTGACGTTGACCACGCTGGTACGCAGTGTCATCGCGGCGTGCAGCCCGAACTCGCCCGGACCGCTCGCGCCGAACGGATCCACGCCGTACAGCGCGATCCCGATCCGGCAGAGGTCGAATCGGGTCCGTGGTGCGGACAGCGCGGCCGCCGAGTTGGCCAGGTGCACGAGATCGGGGTCGAGGCCGTGCGACCGCGCGACGGCCAACGCCTCCTCGAAGATCGCCACCTGCCGGTGCAGCTCGGGAGCGCCCGGCAGGTCGGCGTCGACGAGGTGGGACCACACCCACGCACCCGGATCCCGCCCTCCCGTTCGTACTTGCGGGCCCAACCGACCAACTCGGGCCAGTCGTCCCCGGCGGCCCCGTTGCGGGACAGCCCGGTGTCCGCCTTGAGCTGCACCATCGCCGGTACGCCGAGCAGGCGGGCCGCGTCGGCGACGGCATGCAGGTGCGTGGTCGTCGACACGCCGACGTCGACGCCAGCGTTGATCAACTTACCGAAGTCGTCACGGGGCCGTGCAACCAGCTCAACGTGGGGGCGTCACACCTGCCTCGCGCAGGGTCAGCGCCTCGGCCGCCGAGGTCACCCCAACCACGCGGCGCCGGCGCGGAGCGCGGCACGGGCCACCTGCACCGCGCCGTGGCCGAAACCGTCCGCCTTGACCACGGCCATCAGGTCGGTGCCGGTGACCGACGCGATCGTCCGCACGTTGCTGGCGATCGCGGCGAGGTCGACAGCCGCCTCGGCCAGGCTGCTCATCCGGTCGCCTCCACCCGTCGGGTGCCGGGCAGCGCGAACAGCCACCGCGCGTGCGCCGCCAGTAGCCCACGGTGGATGGCCAGGCACAGTCCGATCACCAGACCGGTGAGCAGAACCGGATGACCGAGCACGATCAGGCCCTGAACGGACCGGCTCAGCCCGGAAACCGGTACGAGCAACAGCCGGTGCAGCAGGGCCAGGACCGGCATGTGGATGACGTAGATCGGAAGGGTGATGCGGCCGAGAATAGCCAGCGGTCGGCTGAGCGCCGACCAGCGGGTCAACCTCGCAGCGGCGGTTATGCCGAAGATCACTGCCAGGACGGAGACCGCGGTCCAGACACCGAACCACCGCTGGGCGCCGGCCACCGCCATCGCGGCCAGCGCGAGGGCGTACGCGCCGGTGCTCAGCACCAGGCGGCGGCGGTTGGCGGTGGCCGCCCACCGCTGGATCTGCGGCCGCAGGTAGAGCCCGGCGAGGAAGAAGACCAGGTTCTGGTAGAGGCCCGCGCGGTTGCCCGGGGTGTCGAGCAGGCCGGCGGCGGCGACTGCGGACAGCAGCGCGGCCGGGACCAGGACCAGCGTCGGGTGCACCCGACGGGTCGCCTTGGCGATCGTGAAGTACAGCGCCAGGGCGTACAGGTACCAGAGGTTGGACGGCGTGATGGTGAGCTGCTCCAGCAGACCGAGCGCCGAGGTGGCGCGGTCGGTCGGCAGTTGCGGCACGGTGGCGAGGACGGCGGTGTGGATCAGCAGCCAGACCGCGTACAGGTAGAGGAACCCGGCGATCCGGCCGCGGGCGACGACCCGCCACGGCCGCTGGGCGGCGGTCGCCGCGAACACGCCCGAGATGGTGAAGAACAGCGGCATCCGCAGCGGAAGGAACTGCTCACCAAGCGTTCCCCACAGGCCCGGCACCGGTACGCCGATGTGCCAGTCGATCTGGAGGTAGTCCTTGACGACGACGTGCCACAGGACGACGAGGATGATGCAGACACCCTTCGCGGCATCGGCCCACTCGGCCCGTGGGGACCGGTGCTCGGCGGGCCTGGACTCGGCGGGCCTGGACTCGGTGGGAGACAGCTGTTGGATCACTCATCGAAAGCTGCCAGCCGGATATCCGCGCCCGATCCCCGAATTGTCATGAACGAGTAATGGACGGGCTCGGGTCGTCCTGCGCGGACAGACGCCGGGTTGCCGAGACGTCCCTTAGGCTCGTTGCGGAGGTGCCGAACATGAAGCTCGGGCTGCACTACTGGAACTACTCGACCCCTGCGGAGCCGGCCGCGATCGCCCCGACCCTGGCGGAGGCGGCGACCCTCGCCGAGCAGGCCGGCGTCGCGTCGTTCACGGTGATGGACCATTTCTTCCAGATGGACGCGGTCTTCGCGGCCGAGGAGCCGATGCTGGAGGCCTACACGACGCTGGGTTACGTCGCGGCGAAGACTCAGCGGATGACGCTGGGTGTGCTGGTCACCGGCGTGATGTACCGGTATCCGGGGTTGCTGGCCAAGACCGTGACGACCCTCGACGTGCTTTCCGGCGGCCGGGCCCGTCTCGGCATCGGCGCCTCCTGGTACGAGCGGGAGCAGCTCGGGCTGGGTGTGCCGGTGGTCCCGGTGGCCGAGCGGTTCGAGCGGCTGGAGGAGACGCTGCGCATCTGCCTGCAGATGTGGAGTGCCGACGACGGCCCGTTCGACGGACGGCACTACCAGCTCGCCGAGACCATCAACTCGCCGCAGCCGTTGAGCCGCCCGCACCCGCCCATCATGATCGGTGGTGGGGAGAGAAGAAGACCCTGCTGCTGGTGGCCCGGTATGCCGACGCCTGCAACCTGTTCGGTCGCGGCGGCACCGACGACGTCGCGCGCAAGCTGGACGTGTTGCGCGCGCACTGCGCCGCCGAGGGCCGCGACTACGACACCATCGAGAAGACGGTGGTCGCCTCCCGGTCCCCGCTGGACGATGCCGACGGGTTCCTCGCCGAGGTGGCCGGCTATGCCGCGCTCGGCGTGAGCGAGGTGCAGGTGACGCCGGATCGGCACCCGGTGGAGTTCGCCCAGCGACTCGGCGACGGGTGCTGCCCCGGTTGGTCGACATCGGCTGATCCCGCTGCGGTCCGCACCGGACCCGACACAGCGGGACACGTGACGAGGGCTGCCCTCCCGGAAAGCGGAGGACAGCCCTCGTCACGTGTCGGCTGGTCAGGCGACCGAGGCGGGGAAGCGTTCCCACACCCGGTGCGCGGCCATCAACTGCTGCACCACCGTCAACGCCTCGGCACCGGAGCCGGCCGCCACGACACCGGGAGTGCCGGCGACCCCGGCCTGCTCCAGCACGGTAACGCCAGCGCCCCAGGCGCCGATCGCCTGGCGTGCCGCCAGCACTCCTCGACGAGGAGCAGCACGCGGGGTCCACGCTGGCCGGGCCCGGCTGGCCCGCCTTGGCGTCCCGGCCGGGAATGGCGTCCGGCGCGGGCGCCGGCGCTCCGGCCAGCAGGATCGCGTCGAACTCGACCGACCGGCCGGTGGCGAAGGTGCGCTGCACCGGCAGATCCGCCACCAGGCCGCCGTGCGGGCAATCAGCAGCGGCACCATGCCGGCCTCGAACACGGCCTGACGGACCTCGTCGAGGCCGTCCAGGTCGCCGGCCGGGTCGACGACGATCCCGATCGTGCGCCCGTCACTCGGCCACTCCCGACCGACCTGCGACAACGCCGGGCTGGGCGTGACGTCGGGAAGCGGCACGGTCGGCTGCGGAGCGGGCAGGCCCAGGCCGGTGGCGACCTGCTCGCACAACACCGGGTCGATGTTGGCGAGGCTCTGCAACTGGCGTTCCTTGATCGCCTGGTGGTAGCACTTGCCCAGCTCGAAGGTGTAGGCCCGGATGATGTGCTCCTTCTCGACCGGCGACATGCTCAGCCAGAACAGGCGGACCTGGCTGTAGTGGTCGTCGAACGAGGCCGGGTTCGCCCGTACCTTCGGTGCCTGCGCGACAGTGACCGGCAGGTCGACGAAAGCGTTCTCGGCGTCACCGGCCGGAAACGGGTTGCCGCCGTCCAGGAGTTGGGCCGGTACGGCGCCACACCCGCGTGCACGGCGTGCTGGTGGAAGCCGTCGCGCAGCATGTCGTTCACCGCGGCGTGCGGGCGGTTGATCGGGATCTGCGAGAAGTTGGGCCCGCCCAGCCGGGTGAGCTGCGTGTCCACGTACGAGAAGAGCCGGCCCTGCAACAGCGGGTCGTTCGTGACGTCGATGCCCGGGGCAGGTGACCGAGGTGGAAGGCGACCTGCTCGGTCTCGGCGAAGAAGTTCGTCGGCGTCCGGTTGAGGACCAGCTTGCCGATCGGCTGCACCTCGGCCAGCTCCTCCGGCACGATCTTCGTCGGGTCCAGCAGGTCGATGTCGGCGAAGGTCTCCTCGGGGTGTCGGGGAAGACCTGGATGCCCAGCTCCCACTCGGGGTACGCGCCGGCCTCGATCGCGTCGTAGAGGTCCCGGCGGTGGAAGTCCGGATCCATGCCGCTGAGCATCTGCGCTTCCTCCCAGGCCAGGGAGTGCACGCCCAGCTTCGGCTTCCAGTGGAACTTGGCCAGCACCGTCTCCCCGGCCTCGTTGACGAGGCGGAAGGTGTGCACGCCGAAGCCCTCCATCGTCCGGTAGGAGCGCGGGATGCCCCGGTCGGACATGTTCCAGATGGTGTGGTGCTGCGCCTCGGTGTGCAGCGACACGAAGTCCCAGAAGGTGTCGTGGGCGCTCTGCGCCTGCGGGATCTCCCGGTCGGGGTGCGGCTTGGCGGCGTGGATGATGTCGGGGAACTTGATCGCGTCCTGGATGAAGAAGACCGGCATGTTGTTGCCGACCAGGTCGAAGGTGCCCTCGTCCGTGTAGAACTTCGTCGCGAAGCCGCGGGTGTCCCGGACCGTGTCGGCCGAACCGCGCGAGCCGAGCACGGTGGAGAACCGCACGAAGACGTCGGTCTCGCGGCCCTTCTTGAGGAAGCCGGCCCTGGTGATGGCCTCGGCGGTGCCGTACGCGGTGAACACACCGTGCGCGCCGGCGCCCCGGCGTGCACGACGCGCTCCGGAATGCGCTCGTGGTCGAAGTGCGTGATCTTCTCGCGCAGGTGGTGGTCCTGGAGCAGCACCGGCCGCGCGGGCCGGCCTTGAGCGAGTGGTCGGTGTCGCGCAACCGCGCGCCGTTCGCGGTCGTGAGGTAGGCCCCTGCTGACCCTTCGAGGTCGTCGGCGCGCCGGTCTCCGCGCCGGTCGGCGTCCGCGTCTGCGGTGCCCCCTGCTCCGGCTTCGGCGGCAGCGGGTCGTGCGGCGTCGTCGGCTCCTCGACGGTGGTGGCGCGCTCCCGGCGCACCGGGGACGTCTGGGGTGAGGGCGTCGGCGATCTTTTCGGAGGCGGTCTTCACGGCGTTCTTGACCGCCTTGGCGGGCTTGCTGGAATCCACTGAATGAACCTCTCCATGGCACGTGTGCGGGCGGGCACCGGCCCTGCTACCCCTGGTCAGGGGTCGAAACACAACAGGTCCGGGCATTGTCGGCCGGGACTGGTGATTTCGCCGATGCGTGGTTCGCCGGAGCAGCCAAAACTGACGTACGTCGATATCCCTCGACTTTAGGGAGTGCCCGACGTGTCGTCACCAACCACCACCCGTCCCCGTTCCGTCGTCGCCCGCCTCGCACTGACCGCCGTCCTGGTCGCCGGCGGCGTCCTGTCCGGCCCGACCGGCGCCGCGCAGGCTGCCGGCCCGTACGAGCGGGGCCCGGCCCCGACCACCGCGATCCTGGAGGCCAGTCGCGGCCCGTTCGCGACGTCCTCGCAGAGCGTGTCCTCGCTGAGCGTCACCGGCTTCGGCGGCGGCGTCATCTACTACCCGACCAGTACCAGCGAGGGCACCTTCGGGGCCATCGCCATCTCGCCCGGTTACACCGCCGCCTGGTCCAGCATCAGCTGGCTGGGGCCGCGCATCGCCTCGCACGGCTTCGTGGTGATCGGCATCGAGACCAACACCCGGCTGGACCAGCCGGCCAGCCGGGCCGGCAGCTGCTCGCCGCGCTGGACTACCTGACCCAGCGCAGCTCGGTGCGCAGCCGGATCGACAGCAGTCGACTCGCGGTGGCCGGTCACTCCATGGGTGGCGGCGGCACCCTGGAGGCGGCCTCGTCGCGACCGTCGTTGCAGGCTGCGGTGCCGCTCGCGCCGTGGAACACGGACAAGAGCTGGTCCGAGCTGCGGGTGCCGACGCTGATCATCGGTGGCGAGAGCGACACCGTCGCGCCGGTCTCGTCGCACTCCGTGCCGTTCTACAACAGCATCCCGGCCTCGGCCGAGAAGGCGTACCTGGAGTTGAACGGGCGAGCCACTTCTTCCCCAGACCACGAACACGCCGACCGCGCGGCAGATGGTGGCCTGGCTGAAGCGGTTCGTCGACGACGACACCCGCTACGAGCAGTTCCTGTGCCCGGCCCGAGCGGATCGCAGATCGAGGAGTACCGCAACACCTGCCCCAGCGCCTGACGGCGGTCCGGGCGGTCGCCGCTGGCGGCCGCCCCGTCCACGTGCGTAAAGGGGCATCGAAGGTCTTGACGCCAAACCCGAGAAACGTACACTGCGAGTGTAAATAACACCCGCCACGACAGGGGATGGGTGATGGAGCGCGGCCTGGAACTGCACCACATCGGCGTCCGTTTCGGCGGCCTCACCGCCCTCGACGACGTCTCCTGCGGGTGCCGCCCAACCGGGTGGTGGGAGTGATCGGGCCCAACGGCGCCGGCAAGACCACGCTCTTCAACGTGATCTGCGGTTTCGTCGCGCCGGAGACGGGTTCGCTCACCCTCGACGGCCAGCCGCTCCGGCCCCGGCCGCACCGGCTGACCCGGCTCGGCATCGCCCGCACGCTGCAGGGCACCGGGCTCTTCGCCGGGCTGACCGTGCTGGAGAACGTGATGACCGGCGCCACGCACACCGCGCGTGCGGGCTTCGTCCCGGCGCTGCTCGGGCTGCCCGCGAGCGACCGCGACGAGCGCCGGCTTCGTCGGGACGCCCTGACCATCCTCGCCGACCTGGGCATCGCCGACCACGCCGAGGCCGCACCGATTACACTGCCCTTCGCCGTACGCCAGCGGGTCGCCCTGGCTCGCGCGCTCGCCGCCCGGCCTCGACTGCTGCTGCTCGACGAGCCGCCGGCGGCCTCGGCGCCGACGACATCGCCGAGCTGGCGGAGCTGGTCCGCCAACTGCCCCGGCGAGACACCGACCCTGTGCCGTGCTCCTGGTCGAGCACCACATGGACCTGGTGATGGCCGTCTGCGACGAGCTCGTGGTGCTCGACTTCGGCCGGGTGATCGCCGCCGGCACCCCGGACGAGATCCGCGACGACCCGGCGGTCACCGACGCGTACCTCGGTGCCGCCGTCGAGGAGGTCTCCCCATGACCGCGTCCGACCTGCTCGTCGTGCGGGGCTGGTGGCCGGTTACGGTGCCGCGCCCGTGCTGCGGGCCATCGACCTCACCGTCCCGTCCGGCACGATCGCCGCGGTCGTCGGCGCCAACGGCGCCGGCAAGACCACGCTCCTGCGCGCGCTCTCCGGCATGATCCGCCCGGCCGCCGGCCAGGTGCTCCTCGCCGGCGAGGACCTGCGGGCACGCCGGTGGAGCAGCTGGTGCGTCGCGGCATGGCGCACGTGCCGGAGGGGGGCGTGATCAGCGAGCTGACCGTCGACGAGAACCTGCGCCTCGGCGGGCTGTGGCGGCGCGACCGGGCGGACGCCGGGCGGGCCCTCGACGAGGTCTATGAGCTCTTCGAGCCGCTGGCCCGACGCCGCCGGCACCTCGGCCACCAGCTCTCCGGCGGTGAGCGGCAGATGCTCGCGCTCGGCCGGGCCCTGGTCGGCCGCCCCGTCTGCTGCTGCTGGACGAGCCCTCGCTCGGCCTGGCGCCCCGGTGGTCGCCCGGACCATGGCCCTGCTCCGCCAGCTGCGGGACCGCACCGGCCTGACCGTCCTGCTGGTCGAGCAGAACGTGCGCAGCGCTCTCGCCGTCGCCGACCAGGGCGTCGTGATGTCCCTCGGTCAGGTGGTGATCGCCGCCCCGGCGGCGAAACTGCGTGACGACGTCGACCTGCGCCACGCGTACCTCGGTTTCTGACCACCACCTCGACTCCCGGAGGGACTGTTGGACCGCTTCGTCTTCCTCACCATCGATGGCCTGTCCCGCGGCGCGGTGTACGCCGCGTTCGCGCTGGCCCTGGTGCTCATCTGGCGGGCGGCGCGGGTCGTCAACTTCGCCCAGGGGCGATGGCCGTCGCCGCCGCGTACGTCGCCTACAGCGTCACCACCGCGACCGGCTCGTACTGGCTGGGTTTCCTGGTCGCGATCGTCACCGGCCTGCTGCTCGGCGCGCTGGTGGACCGTGGGTGATGCGGCACGTCGACCACACCTCGCCGCTCAACCCCGTGATCGTCGCGCTCGGGCTGGTGCTGTTGATCCAGGCCGTGCTGGGCATGGTGTACGGCAACGAGTTCCGCCCGCCGAGGCTCCGTTCAGCCGGTCCGCCCTCACCGTGGGTGGGGTCGCCGTGCTGTCGCCGTACGACCTCTTCGTCTTCGCCACGATCGGGGTGGTGGTCAGCGGTCTGGCCTGGATGTTCGCGCGTACCCCGGTGGGTTGCGGATGCGCGCGGCGGCCTTCGCGCCCGAGGTCTCCCGGCTGCTCGGGGTCAACGTCGGGGCATGCTGACGCTCGGGTGGGCGCTCGCCTCCGGGTGGGCGCACTGGCCGCCATGCTGGTCCTGCCGACCGAGTTGGGCCTGCACCCGCACGCGATGGACCTGGTGTTCGTCTCGGCGTTCACCGCGGCGGTGGTCGGCGGGTTGGACAGCCCACCGGGTGCGGTGGTCGGCGGCCTTGCGGTGGGGTTGCTGCTCTCCTACGTGAGCGGGTACGCCGGCAGTGACCTCACGGCGCTCGCGGTGCTGGTCCTGCTGCTGGCGGTGCTGCTGGTCCGGCCCGGTGGGCTGTTCGCCCCGGTCGCGGCGAGGCGGGTGTGAGCGCCACGAGGGCGGCCCTGCCGCCGAAACCCCAGACCGCCGAGGCGGAGCAACCGGTCGACCGGCGGCGCGGCTCCACCCTGCTGCGTCACCTCGCGGTGGTGCTCGCCGCCGGGTTGCTGCTGGTGGCGGTGAGCTACGCGGTCGAGCCGTTCCGCAACTTCCAGATCGCCACCGTGGCCGCCTATCTCTGCGCGACCGCCGGGCTGACCGTCCTCACCGGTCTCAACGGTCAACTGTCGCTCGGGCACGGGGCGTTGATGGCCACCGGGCGTACACCGTGGCGCTGTGCCAGAACGCGTTCGCCGACCGGGGATGACCGGCGGCTGGCTGTTGCCGCTCTCGCTGGGTGCGGCGATCGTCAGCACGGTCGCGGTCGGCGGGTGGTCGGTGTGGCAGCGGCCCGGCTGCGCGGCCCTACCTGGCCGGGGTCACCCTCGCCGTGGCCGTGGTCGTGCCGGCGTTGGCCGTCACCTTCGACGGTGTGTTCAACGGCGAGCAGGGGCTGTCGGTGCCGGTGGAGCCGCCGCCGCTGTCGCTCGGCCCGTACTTCCCTACGAGCGGTGGCAGCTCTGGCTCACCGGTGCGGCCACCCTGCTGGCGTTGCTGCTGCTGGCGAACCTGATCCGCAGCCGGTACGGGCGCACCTTCCGGGCGGTCCGCGACGACGAGGTGGCGGCGCGCCTCGCCGGCATCCACGTGGCCCGTACCCAGGTCCTCGCATTCGTGGTCAGTGCCGCCACCGCCGGTCTCGGCGGCGCGTTGCTGGCGGTCCTCGCGCAGAGCGTCTCCCCGGGGCGTTCTCGCTGACCCTCTCGCTCTTCCTGCTGATGGCGGTGGTGATCGGTGGCCTCGGCCGTCTCACCGGCGCGCTGTGGGGCCGTCCTGCTGGTCGCGCTGCCCGACCTCACCCACTCCCTGACCGATCTGCTCACGCTCTCACCGGCGGTGGCGCAGCGGTTGGAGGAAACCTGCCGCTGGCGATCTTCGGGCTCACCCTGATCGTCGTCATGATCGCCGCTCCCGGTGGCGTGCAGGGTCTGCTGTCCCGTCTTGGTCGGCGCCTGCGGGCCCGGCGTTCCTGAGCTGTCCGCCCGGCCCCGGCCGGCCCCACCACCACCGTTCCCCGTGACAACGGACCGAGAAAGGTCGGTGTTCTCCATGCACCGTTTGGCACAACGTGGTCTCGCGATCGCCAGCACCATCGCCCTGTTGGCCGCCGCCGCTGGTTGCAGCGACGACAACGGTTCCGGTCCCGGCGGAGCGTCGGTGCCGGGCGTCACCGACACCGAGATCGTCGTCGGCACCACATGCCGCTCACCGGGCCGGCCTCGGCCGGCTACTCCAAGATCGCTCCGGCGACGAAGGCGTACTTCGACTACGTCAACGCCAACGGCGGAGTGCACGGCCGGAAGATCACGTACAAGGTGATGGACGACGGCTACAACCCGGCCAACACCAGCAGGTGGTCCGTCAGCTCGTGCTGCAGGACAAGGTCTTCGCCGTCCTCAACGGCCTGGGTACGCCGACCCACACCGGTGTGCTCGACTTCCTCAAGAGCAACCGGGTGCCCGACCTCTTCGTCGCCTCCGGCAGCCGCAGCTGGGACCAACCGGACAAGTATCCGGGGACGTTCGGGTTCAACCCGGACTACACGGTCGAGGGCAAAATCCTCGCCAACTACGCGAAGGCGAACCTGGCCGGCCAGAAGGTCTGCTTCCTCGGCCAGGACGACGACTTCGGCCGGGACAGCCTGGCCGGTGTGGAGAAGGTGCTCGGCGCCGGAGCCGTGGCGGTCAAGCAGACGTACGTCACCAGCAACACCAACGTGGCGCCGCAGATCGGCGCGTTCAAGGCGGCCGGTTGCCAGGTCGTCATGCTCGCCACCGTGCCGGGCTTCACCGCGCTCTCGGTCGGCACGGCCGCACGGCTGGGCTTCAAGCCACAGTGGCTGGTCTCCAACGTCGGCGCCGACCACCCGACCCTGGCCAAGCAGCTCGGCGCTGCCGCCCCGTTGCTGGAGGGCATGGTCGGCACCAACTACCTGCCGATGCAGAACGACACCGCGAACCCGTGGATCCAGCTCTTCACGAAGGTCAACAAGGCGCACAACGGTGACGCGCCGTTCGACGGCAACACCGTCTACGGCATGTCGGTCGGCTACCTCTTCGTGCAGGTGCTGCTCGCCGCCGGCAAGGACGTCACCCGGGAGAAGGTGCTGGAGGCCGTGCAGAAGGGCGGCTTCCAGGGGCCCGGTCTGGTGCCGCTGCGCTTCTCCGCCAGGACCACTCCGGCTACGGCGGGCAACGGCTGAGCCGGGTGAGCGGGGCGTGCAGAGCTACTTCGGGCCGGCGTACGAGACCGACGAGGCGGACGGGCCGGTCAACGAGTACACCGCCACACCGGCCGCGCCGCCGGCGAACGGGTGCCGACCGTCTCCTGAGAACCCGTACCCGACGCCCGACCGGGCGTGGTCCTCGTGACCACGCCCGGTCGGGCGGCTGCGCGTACCGTCGGCGCCGCCCGTCGGCCCGTCGGCCTAGGCGTTGACCGACACCGATCGACGCTCCTACTATCTGCACCGTGAATGCATATTCGGGTCGGCTTGCGGGCCGGGTCGCCATCGTCACCGGTGCCAGCCGGGGATCGGCCTGGCCATCGCCCACCGTCTCGTCGCCGAGGGCGCGCGGGTGGGTCTGACCGCCCGACACCCGAGACGCTGGCCGAGGCGGTCACCGCCCTGGGCGGAGCGGCGTACGCCCTGGCGGTGCCCGGCCGGGCCGACGACCCCGTGCACCGGGCCGACGCCGTGCGGCAGGTGGGCGCGGCGTTCGGGCCGGTGGACCTCCTGGTGAACAACACCGGCATCAACCCGTGCACGGCCCGTTGCTGGGGCTGGACCTGGCCGCGGCCCGCAAGATTCTCGACGTCAACGTGATCGCCGCGCTCGGCTGGGTCCAGGAGGTCTGCGCCGCCGGCATGACCGAGCGCGGTGGCGTCGTCGTCAACGTCTCGTCGATCGCCGGCCTCGGCCCGTCGCCCGGCATCGACTTCTACGGGGTCAGCAAGGCCGCGCTCAACCACCTCACCGCCAGCCTCGCGGTGGAGTTGGAGCCGACCATCCGGGTCAACGCGGTCGCCCCGGCGTGGTGAAGACCCGCTTCGCCTCCGCCCTCTACGAGGGCGGGAGGCCGAGGTCGCCGCGCGGTACCCGCTCGGGCGCCTCGGTCTGCCGTCGGACGTGGCCGGTGCGGTCGCCTTCCTGGCCTCCGACGACGCCGCCTGGATCACCGGGCAGACCATCGTCTGCGACGGCGGCGTCTCACTCTCCGGTCGGGCCGGATGACCAGCCGGAGCGCGGCCCGGCGTCCCTGATCATCGGATGTCTGGACTCGGCGACATGTCAGGGGACGTCGTGGCGATGAAGGGCGGGGGCAGGGGCGGATGGACGGGGTCGAGGTCGCGGGCCGGGTCGACGGGCGCACCGCCCGCGCCGAACGCACCCGCGCGGCCATCGTCGAGGCGCACCTCGCGCTCATCTCCGAGGGTGACCTGCGCCCGACCGGGGAACGCATCGCCGAACGGGCCGGCATCTCGCTGCGCACCCTCTGGACCAACTTCAAGGACATGGAGACGCTCTTCGAGGCGAGCGGCGCGGAGGTGCTCCGCCAGCAGGACGCCGCCTACCGGCCGATCTCAGCCGGGCTGCCGTTGGCAAAACGGGTCGACGCGTACTGCCGGCAGCGGGCTCGGCTGCTCCAGCTCATCGCACCGTCGGCGCGGGCCGCCAGATGCGCGAGCCGGTCTCGAGCAGTTGCACCGCAACCGTCTCGTGCACATCGGCCGGGTCCGCGACGAGGTCGAGGAGCTCTTCGCCGTCGAGCTGGCCCAGGCCGGGCCGGAGCGGGAGCAACTGCTCAACGCCGTGGTGGCGGCGAGTATGTGGCAGGCCTGGTCGATGCTGCGCTACGGGCTCGGTCTGGGCGTGGACCAGGCCCGCGCGGTGATGTCCCGGACGGTGGGCGCCCTGCTGGCCGAGGTCACGCCCGACTGATCGACAGCTCTTTCCATTCGGTTTCCGATGGGTAACACTGACATGCATGGTTACTGCATCAAGAGTGCAACTAACCGTGCTGCGTGGCCGGGACGACGAGTGCCGGGCTGTCCGGAACCTGCTCGACGACGTGACCAACGGCGGCGGTGCACTACTCATCCGCGGTGAGCCCGGATCGGGCCGAACCGTGCTCGTCGGTTACGCCCACCGGCACGCGCAGGGCTGCACCGTGCTCGCCGGAAGCGGGCTCGCCGAGGAGGCCGCCCTGCCGTACGCCGGCCTGCAACGGCTGGTCGACCCGATACTCGACCGGGTCGCCGCGCTACCGGACGACCAGCGCCAGCTCTTGCGGCGCGTATTGGCCGGGGAGGGCTGCCCGCCGACCGGCAACTCACACTGTCCATGGCGGTGCTCGGTCTGCTCAGCACCGCCGCCCGGGACCGCCCGTTGCTCGCCACCATGGACGACGTCGACCGGGGTGACCCGCAGACCGCGCAGGTGCTGGCCTTCGTGGCCCGTCGACTGCGACACCTGCCGCTCGCTGTCCTGCTCACCGGAGACGTCACTGCGGCCGTCGACGGGATACCGGCACACCGGCTCCGCGCGCTGACCGAGCGCGAGGCGTCGCCGTCCTGACCGATCGGTTCCGTGAGCTGACCGAGCGCGAGGCGTCGACCGACCCGCCGCGTCGGCCCTGACCGCGTTGGCCGCGATCGGTGGCGGCAACCCCAGGCCCTTGTCGACCTCGCCGAGGTGCTCAGCCCGGGCAGTGGCGAGGGAGGAGACGTTGCCCGCCGCGCCCCCGGCGGACGGTGCGCTGGGCCGCGCGTACCGGGCCCGGCTGGACCGGCTCCCACCGGAGACCCGGCGGATGCTGCTGCTCGCCGCGCTCGACGAGGACGGTGAGCTGGGCACCCTGATCCGGGCCGCGGGTGCCGCCGGCACCGAGATCGATGCGCTCGCCCCGGCGGAGGTCGCCGGCCTGGTCCGCGTCGAGCCACGAGGTGTCACCTTCCCCAGCCGTTGGTCCGCAGGATGGTCGCGGCCAGCGCACCGCTCGCCGAGCGCCGCGCAGCCACCGACTGCTGGCCGAGGTGCTGGTAGCGGACGGGCAACGGCTGCGCCGGGCGATGCACCTGGCCGCCGCGTCGGCGGTGCCGATCCGGCCCTCGCCGCCGAGCTGGAACAGGCCGCGGCCGGCGGAGCCAACGGGTGGGCGGCGGCCTCGGCGGCCCTGCGGTGGGCGGCCGAGCTGAGCGATCACCCGAAGCTGACCGCCACCCGCCTGCTGACCGCCGCCCGCTACGCCTGGGCCGGAGGCCAACCCGACGTGGCCCGACTGCTGCTCGACCGCCTGCGCGCGGTGTCCACCGATCCGGTCGACCGGGGCGCGCCGACCTGCTGCGCGGCGAGCTGGAGCTGCGGTGTGGCGCGGCGTCGACTGCGTCGTTCGCACTGCTGGCGTCCGCCGCGACGGTGGCCGGCACCCACCGCGCCCTGGCGCTGTCCGGTTGGTCCGGGCCGGCGAGGCCGTCTGCTTCGCCGGTGACCAGTACCGCTACGCCGAGGTGGGCCGCCGGGCGCTGGCGTTGCGGCGTCCGAGCGACCCGCCGGCCATCGAGGTGATGAGCTGTCTGATCGCCGGGGTGGCGGCGACCCTGCGCGGCGACCACGAACGGGCCGGCCCGCGCTGCGCCGCGCCGTGGTGCTGGGCGGCCGGCTCACCGGGTCGGCGCTGACCCCACCGCGCTGAACTGCGGGGCCGCCGCCGGCCTGCTGGTAGCCGTGGACGGTGCGGCACACCGGCTGGCCGACCGCGCCGTGGCGCTGGCCCGGAACGGGGCGAGCTGTCCGTGCTGCCCCGGGCGTTGGAGCTACGGGCGGTCGCCGAGTACTGGTTGGGTCGGCACGAGGCGGCGGCGGAGACCTCGCGACGGGCTGCGCGTCGCCCGTGCCACGGGTCAGGTCAACTACGCGAACGTCCATCTGGGCATGCTCGCCGTGCTCGCCGCGATCCGAGCTGACCGCGAGACCAGTCTGCGGCGGATCCGCGAGATCGGCGAGTCACCGACGCCGGGCAGCCGCCCGCACGCGCTCGCCGGATGGGCCCTGGCGGTGCTCGACCTGGTCGACGGCCGGCACGTCGAGGCCGCCGACCGACTGGCGTCGCTGGCGCGACCCGGCACCGGTCGGGGTCAGGTCCTCGTCCAGGTGATGGCCACGCCGTACCTGGTGGAGGCGGCGGCACACCTGGCACACCGGCCGGCGGCAACGGCCGCGCTCGCCGTGTTCGACAGGTGGGCGAGCAGCACCGCGAGCCCGCTGCGCCGCGCCCTCTCCGCGCGGTGTCACGCGCTGCTCGCACCCGGGCGGCACCGAGGCGGAACGGGAGTTCGAGGCGGCCCTGCGGCTGCATCCGACGGAGGCCGGCACGTTCGAGCGGGCCCGTACGGAGCTGCTCTTCGGCCAGGAGTTGCGCCGCAGCCGACGCCCGCGTGACGCGCGTACGCACCTGCACCAGGCTCGCGAGATGTTCAGCCTGCTCGGGGTCACGTGCTGGGCCGAGCAGGCCACCACGGAGCTGCGCGCGGCCGGCGAGTCGATCGGTCCGCCGGACCTGCCCGCGGCGCGGTTGCTGACCGGTCAGCAACTACGGATCGCCGAGCTGGTCGCGGAGGAGCGACCAACCGGGAGGTCGCCGCCGGATGTTCCTCTCCACCCGTACGGTCGACCACCACCTGCGCAACGTCTTCCACCGGCTGGGCATCCGCTCGCGGACCGAGCTGGCCCGCGCGTTCACCGCCGAACGGCACGTCGGTCTGGCCTCCGACAGGTGATCGTCCGGTCTGGACGCGATAAACTATCACCGCTAGTTTAAGCGTCATGGACCTCACCCTCTCCGCCGAGCAGGCGGCGGTCCGCCAGCTGGCCGCCGACTTCGCCGACCGGGAGCTGGTGCCGCACGCCGCCGTCTGGGATCGTCGCGAATCGGTCGACCCGCCATCGTCGGCCTGCTCGGTGACCTGGGCTTCCTGGGGCTGACCATCGCCGAGGCCGACGGCGGTTCCGGCGGCGACCACCTCGCGTACTGCCTCGTTCTGGAGGAACTCGGCCGGGGCGACTCGGCCGTGCGCGGCATCGTCTCGGTCTCCCTCGGCCTGGTCGCGAAGTCGATCGCCGCACACGGCAGCGCCGCCAGCGGGCCGAGTGGCTGCCTCGACTCTGCGCCGGCAGCGCACTGGGCTGCTTCGCGCTGACCGAGCCGGACAGCGGCTCGGACGCGCCGCGCTGCGGACCCGCGCGGTCCGCGACGGCGGCGACTGGCTGCTCACCGGCACGAAGACGTTCATCACCAACGGCACCACCGCCGACGTCGCGCTGGTCTTCGCCCGCACCGGCGGCCCGGGCATCGCGGGATCACCGCGTTCCTGGTGCCCACCGACAGTCCGGGGCTGACGCGACGGGAGATCCACGGCAAGCTGGGCCTGCGCGGTCAGGCCACCGGGGAGCTGGGCTTCGACGAGGTACGCGTGCCCGACTCGGCCCGCCTCGGCGCCGAGGGCGCCGGGTTCCGCCTGGCGCTGGCCACCCTCGCCAAGGGGCGGATGTCGGTGGCCGCCGGATGCGTCGGCATCGCCCAGGGCTGCCTCGACGCCGCGGTCGGCTACGCCGGGCAGCGCACCCAGTTCGGCAAGCCGATCGCCGGGCACCAGCTGGTTCAACAGCTGCTCGCCGCCATCGCGGTGGACACCGCCGCCGCCCGCCTGCTGGTGTGGCAGGTGGCCGACCTGATCGACCGTGACCAGCCGTTCGCCACCGAGGCGTCGATGGCCAAACTCTTCGCCAGCGAGGCCGCCGTCCGCGCGGCCAACAACGCGGTCCAGGTGTTCGGTGGGTACGGCTACATCGACGAGTACCCGGTCGGCAAGTACCTGCGGGACGCTCGGGTCGCGACGCTCTACGAGGGCACCAGCCAGATTCAGCAACTCCTCGTCGGACGTGCGCTCACCGGCGTCAACGCCTTCTAGTTCACAGGGAGAGCTGGCATGAGAGTCTTCACCTCGTTCGAGGAGTTGTCCGCCGCGGTCGGCGAGACCCTCGGCCCGGCCCGTGGCACCGCGTCGAGCAGAGTCGTGTCGACCTCTTCGCCGACGCCACCGACGACCACCAGTGGATCCACCTGGACCCAGAGCGGGCCGCGGCGGGGCCGTTCGGCGGAACGATCGCCCACGGGTACCTGACGCTGTCGCTGCTGCCGGCACTCGCCGGTGGGTTGTACCGGGTCGAGGGGTGACGATGGGGGTCAACTACGGGCTGAACCGGTGCGTTTCCCGCGCCGGTCCGGGTCGGTGCCGCCGTACGCGCCGCCGTCACCATCGCCGAGGTGTCGCCGGTGACCGGTGGTGTGCAGCTCGTCGCGACGGTCACCGTGGAGAGCGACAGCGGTGGCAAGCCCGTCTGCGTGGCGGAGACGGTGAGTCGGCTCTACCGAAACTAGTTCCGAAATTTGCGGCGCCCGGTCGGCCCCGTGGTTGTCCTAGCCGCAGTGGCGAGGCGTCGGCGTCGCCTCGAAAAGAGCGCTGCCTGGGAAGCTGTGCCCGGTCGTGATGACCGGGCCGCCCGGTCTCGTAAACCTTCCGGAAATTCTTGCTCGTCGATCTGCGGCGCTGACATACTCCACATCCACCGGAGTCAATGACCGTGGGTTGGCGCCTCTTCCCGGACGTCGTCCCGTGCGCGGTCCCGACCCGGCACCCACCACCGCCGGGAGCGGTGCGTTGCTGCCCGCCCGGTTCCACGGAAGGAAGAGACATGATCGAACGGTGCCAGAGGACGCCCGCCCCGGACCGGCCCTCGGGCGCGAACGGCGATCGTCCTCGCCGCCGCGGCCCTGCTCGCCGCAACCAGCGCCGCGTTCCTGCCGGGCACGGCGAGCGCCGGAACGACCCTGGCGCGTCCGCCGCCGAGAAGGGTCGGTACTTTGGTACGGCGGTGGCGGCGGGTCGGTTGTCCGACAGCGCGTACACCACGATTTTGAACCGCGAGTTCAACATGGTGACGCCGAGAACGAAATGAAGATGAACGCCACCGAGCCGCAGCAGGGTCGGTTCAGCTACGGGCAGCGGACCAGATCGTCAACCACGCGCGTAGTCGCGGGATGAACGTGCGGGTCACACGCTGGCGTGGCACTCGCAGCAGCCCGGCTGGATGGAGAGCATGAGTGGCAGTGCGCTGCGTTCGGCGATGCTGAATCATGTGACGCAGGTGGCCACGCATTTCCGGGGTCAGGTGGTGGCGTGGGATGTGGTGAACGAGGCGTTCGCTGACGGCAGTTCGGGTGCGCGTCGTGACTCGAATTTGCAGCGTACGGGCAATGACTGGATCGAGGCGGCGTTCCGGGCGGCGCGGGCCGCGGATCCGGGTGCGAAGTTGTGTTACAACGACTACAACACGGATAACTGGACGCACGCGAAGACGCAGGGTGTGTACAACATGGTGCGGGACTTCAAGTCTCGTGGTGTGCCGATCGACTGTGTGGGGTTTCAGTCGCACTTCAACAACGAGTCCCCGTACGTGAGTAACTATCGCACCACGTTGTCGAGTTTCGCGGCGTTGGGTGTGGATGTGCAGGTCACCGAGTTGGACATTCAGGGCGCGTCGGCGAACACCTACCGCAGTGTGGTGGAGGACTGTCTGGCGGTGGCCCGTTGTAACGGGATCACGGTGTGGGGTATCCGGGACAGTGATTCGTGGCGGGCGTCGCAGACCCGCTGTTGTTCAACAGCAACGGTTCGAAGAAGGCGGCGTACGACGCGGTCCTCGCCGCCCTGAACAACGGCACCACTCCCACCGACCCGCCCACCGACCCGCCAACCGACCCGCCGACCGACCCGCCCACCACGCCGCCCGGCGGCAGTTGCACCGCGACGTTGCAGGACAGCACCCGGTGGGGCGACCGGTTCAACAGCCAGGTGACCGTCAGCGGGGCGAGCAGCTGGACCGTGGTGGTCGCCGTCACGCCGCCGCAGAAGGTGTCCAACACCTGGAACGGCAGCCCGACCTGGGACAGCAGCGGCAACGTCATGACCATGCGGTCGAACGGCAGCGGCAACGTCTTCGGCTTCACCACGATGGCCAACGGCAACTGGAGTCGCCCGGTGGTGCGCTCCTGCACCGTCTCCTGATTGCCGCTTCTGGCTGACGGGGCGGCGACGGGTTCCGTCGCCGCCCGTCTCAGCGGAGTCGGCCAGGTCCAGGAGCCTGCGGGCACGGCGACGTGAACGACGGAGTCGGGCTCGCGGTGGGGCGAGCGCCCGCCAGAGGTCGGCGATGGCGGGCGCTCGCCGTCAACGCCGCGCCGGTCATGGTTCCCCGTCGCCGGCGACTGCCGGACGATCGATCGGACGGGTGGTCCGTGCCGTCGCGGGCGCGGTGCCGGGCTCTGCCGCCCGGCACCGGCGAGCGTGGTGTCAGGCGACCGAGCAGGCGGCGCCGTTGCGGGTGAAGGCGGAGGGGCGAGCGGTGTTACCCGCCCACCACGGGCGAGCCCGTCGGGGCCTCAACGTCGTTGCGGTGGCGGCGGATGGGGGCGGGACGGGATGGGCGGGCGTCGGACTGCTCATGGGACTTCCTCTGGTGGTGGGTGCACGACAACAGCGACCATCGAGGAGACGGTCGCCGCCATGGCGCGGTACGCGGAGGTAGGCCGCGCCAACGACCAGGAACCCGGACGTCTGCACTGGTGGTCGTGGTGCTGCGGGTGGCACCGGCCATCGAGGGTTGGTCGCGACGGACCGATGAGCCGTGGCGGAGGTGTGCCCTGCACCTCGCCGGATGACCATAGCGTGTTATCGCTAACATCGGCAACAGATCGGTGCTCAGCTATGGCCAGTCAAGATCCGCGCGACGTCAGGGATGCTGCTACCTCGATGCGGTGTGAGGCAGCAGCTTCAGCGAAGTCGCGTGGATCCTGAGCTTGTCAGTCGTGGACTGAGCGCAGCCAGCGCAGCTGACGGCGGACGTGGAGCGCCTCGCCGCCCTCGTGACCGTTGAACGGATAGACGTGCATCTCCCGCTCCGGTGGGACCGGCCGTCCGTTCGCGGCACCGTAGTGGTTGTAGGCGGCGAAGGCGGTGCGCGGCGGGCAGACGGGATCGCGGCGGCCGACGCCGAACTGCGCCGGTGCCGTCGCACGGCGCGCGAAGCTCACCGCGTCCACGTAGGACAGGGTGCGCCACACCGCCTCCTCGGCCTCCCGGTGCACGGCCAGGTACCTGACGATCTCGCCGTACGGCGCGAGGTCGGTGAGCTGGACGGCGCGTCGCATGTCGCAGAGGAACGGGGCGGTGGTCAACACCGCGCTGAGGTCGTCGACGAGACCCGCGACCGCCAGGGCGACACCACCGCCCTGGCTGTTGCCGACCACGGCGACCCGTTCACCGTCGACTCCCGGAAGAGCGCGCACCGCCTCGACCGCCCGGACCGCGTCGGTGATCAGACGACGGTAGTGGTAGTCCCGCGGATCGAGGATCCCCAGGTGGCCGGCCAGGGCCCGCCGGGCGCGCCGTGCGGGTCGGGGTGTCCCCGGCGCCGTGCTGCCCCGCCTGGCCCCGGTTGTCCATGAGCAGGTGCGCGTATCCGGCCACCGGCCAGGTCAGCCGCTCGTGGGGCAGACCTCGGCCGCGGCCGTAGCCGGCGTACTCGACCACTGCCGGCAGCGGCTCCCGAACGCCGGCCGGGCGGGTGTACCAGGCACGGACGGGCTCACCGCCGAAGCCGGCGAACGTGACATCCCACGAGTCGAGCAGCCGCAGGTCGGTGGGCTCCGGACGGACGTCGACGAGCACCGGCACGGCAGCCGCCTCGGCGAGCGTGTCCCGCCAGAACTCGTCGAAGTCGTCGGGTTCGTCGACCTCGGGCGCGTACCGCTGAAGGTCGTCGAGGGCCGGGGTGGAGTGGGGCACGGATCCTCGCAGGGCCGGGGTCAGCTGGGGTTGGCGGGGGTGCGGTGCTCTCCCGGATGACCAACTCGGTGACCAGGTCGATCCGGCTGGTCGCCGGCTCGTTCCCCTGGTCAGATCGAGCAACATCTGGGTGGCGATGCCAGCCATGTCCCGCAACGGCTGGTTGATCGTGGTGAGGGGCGGGTCGGTCCAGGCGGAGACGGGCAGGTTGTCGTACCCGATGACCGAGAGGTCCTCGGGACGCGCAGGCCGCACTGGCGGGCGGCCCGGAGCACCCCATCGCCTGGGTGTCCGACCCGGCGAAGATCGCGGTGGGTCGGTCCGGTCGGCTCAGCAACTGCAGCCCGTGGGCGTGCCCGGCCCCGCGGAGAAACTGCCGTAGCGGATCAGCTCGCGGTCGACGGCGATCCCGGCCTCCTCGTGGGCCGACTGGAAGCCGGCGGCCCGGGCTCGGCTACAGAGCACATCGGGTTGTCCGGAGATGATGGCGATCCGCCGGTGCCCCAGGTCCAGCAGGTGTCGGGCGGCGAGCAGGCCACCGTTCCAGTTGTTCGAGCCGACGGTCGGCACGGAGGCCGAGGTCGCGCTGTCGGTGTCGACGACGACGAACGGTATGCCCTGGCGGCGCAGGTGCTGTTGCTGGGCATCGGCCAGGTGGGAGAGGACGAACACCACGCCCAACGGGCGGTCGGCGAGAGTGCCTCCAGCCATCGTGTGGGTGGGCGGTGCGCACCGTCGAGCTGGGCGATCGACAACCCGATGCCGGCCGCGGCGGTCACCGCCTCGACGCCGCGCAGGATCTCCATCGCCCATCCCGTGTCGAACTCGTGGAACACGAGATCGATCCGCCCGCCGCCGGTCGAGGTGCGTCGAGCGCGGCGTTGGTACTGGTGGCGGTCGAGGCTCGCCTCCACCCGGGCTCTGGTGCCGGGTGCGACGTCGCCGCGTCCGTTGAGGACCTTGGACACCGTCGCGACCGAGACGCCGACATCGTTGGCGATCGTTGCGATGGTGGTGGAGGCAGGTGGGTCGAGCGGGCGGTGCTCTGTCATCGCGGCCTCATACAGCATCCGAAAGTTTCGGCAGACCTTAACACGATCGGACATTCACGCCAGTCGGTACGGCGGGCCGACGCCCGGTCCCGGGTGCCCGTACCGCTCTTCGGCAACGGAGTGCCAACTGTCGAGTCACTGTGTGCAGGGAGTGGCTCCGGTCGGTCCGGTTGAGACTCTTGACACATATCGATGGGCGGACTTAGGTTGCCGAAAAGGTTACGCGGGTTTCCGGAAAGTTTCGGATCGGGAAAAACGTCCGCCACGGAGCTGGTTCCACCAGGGCACGGGGATGTGGCCGGAGCTAAGGGGTCTTGGCATGGAAAGTCAGTTGCCCGGGGACAGCGGTGCCGCGCCGTGGCGCGACGAGCGGCTGTCGCCGACCGCGCGAGCCGAGGCGCTCCTGCCGTTGATGTCGCTGGAGGAGAAGATCGCCCAGCTCGTCGGGGTCTGGGTCGGCGCCGAGGCCACCGGTGAGGGCGTCGCACCCCACCAGTCGGACATGATCGGCGAGCTGCCGGCCTGGAGCACTGTCATCCAGCACGGGTTGGGTCAGCTCACCCGTCCGTTCGGCACCGCGCCGGTCGACCCGGTGCTCGGCGCCCGGTCGCTGGCGGCCTCACAGGCACAGATCGTGGCCGCGAGCCGGTTCGGCATCCCCGCGCAGGTGCACGAGGTGCCTCACCGGGTTCGCGGCGTGGCGGGCCACCGTCTACCCGACCCCGCTCAGCTGGGGCGCGTCCTTCGACCCGGCACTGGTCGAGGCGATGGCCGACCGGATCGGGCGCTCCATGCGCGCCGCCGGCGTGCGCCAGGGCCTCGCCCGGTCCTGGACGTCACCCGCGACTACCGGTGGGGTCGCACCGAGGAGACGATCGGCGAGGACCCGTACCTGGTGGGGACGACCGGCGCCGCGTACGTGCGGGGCCTGGAGCGGGCTGGCGTGGTGGCCACGCTGAAGCACTTCGCCGGCTACTCGGCCTCCCGGGGCGGACGCAACCTCGCACCGGTGCCGATGGGCCGCCGGGAGCTGGCCGACGTCATCCTGCCCCGTTCGAGATGGCGTTGCGCCACGGTGGCCCCGCTCGGTGATGAACTCCTACGCCGAGATCGACGGTCTGCCCGTCGCCGCCGACCGTGGGCTGCTGACCGGCCTGTTGCGCGACGAGTGGGGCTTCACCGGCACCGTCGTCGCCGACTACTTCGCCGTACGGTTCCTGCAGACCCTGCACGGTGTCGCCGAGGATGCCGCCGACGCTGCCCGGCTCGCCCTGCACGCGGGGATCGACGTCGAGCTGCCCACTGTGGACACCTTCGGCACACCGCTGGTGGAGGCGGTACGGCGCGGAGAGGTCGACGAGGCGCTGATCGACTGCGCGCTGCGTCGCGTGCTGATCCAGAAGATCGAGATCGGTCTGCTCGACGAGGGTTGGCAGGCGTTGCCCGACGACATCGCGTCCCTCCGCTTCGACGACGAGGTCAGCCAGGACGTCGCCGTACGCCTGGCCGGGAGTCCGTCGTCCTGGTGCGCAACACCGGCGTCCTCCCGTTGCCCGCCGGCAGCCGGGTCGCACTCGTCGGCCCGGTCGCCGACGACCGATGGCCATGCTCGGCTGCTACTCGTTCCCCAACCACGTGGGCGTGCACCACGCCGACTTCGGGCTCGGCCTGGACATCCCCTCGCTGCGCGACGAGGTTGGCCCGACGCGTCCCGCTGCTCACCCACGAGCCCGGTGCGCCATCACCGACGCGGACACCTCGGGCATCCCGGCGGCCGTCGCCGCGGCCACCGCCGCCCACGTGTGCGTGCTCGCCGTCGGCGACCGGGCGGGATGTTCGGCCGGGGCACCTCCGGCGAGGGCTGTGACGCCGCCGACCTGCGGCTGCCCGGCGTGCAGGCCGACCTCGTGCGGGCCGTGCTCGCCACCGGCACTCCGGTCGTCCTGGTGCTGATGACCGGTCGCCCCTACGCGCTCGGCCCGGAGTTCGACGGCGCGGCCGCCGTGGTGCAGGCGTTCTTCCTCGGTCAGCTCGGTGGGCAGGCGCTCGCCGAGGTGCTCACCGGCATGGTGAACCCTCCGGGCGGCTGCCGGTCAGCATTCCCGGGACGCGGGCGGAATGCCGAGCACCTACCTGGCACCGCCGCTCGGCCGGCGCAACAAGGTCTCCTCGATCGACCCGACCCCGGCGTACCCGTTCGGCCACGGGCTGAGCTACACCACCTTCGAGTGGTCCGACGCCACGCTCGTCGAGCCGGCGGACGAGACGGGCTCCGAGCCGGCGGCCTGGCCGGTCGACGGCGAGGTGCGCGTGCGGATCACCGTGGCCAACACCGGTGACCGCTCCGGCACCGAGGTCGTGCAGCTCTACCTACGACCCGGTCGCGCAGACCACCCGCCCGGTGGTCCGGCTGATCGGCTACACCCGACTGCCGTTGGAGCCCGGCGAGGTGGCGCACGTGACGTTCGGCGTACCGGCCGACGTGGCGTCCTTCGTCGGGTTGTCCGGTCAGCGGATCGTCGAGCCCGGTGCTGTCGAACTGCGGTTCGGCCGGTCCAGCGGTGCGACGGCGGCAACCCTGTCACTGCGCCTGGTCGGCGCCGAACGACAGGTCGGCTACCAGCGGGAGCTGCTCACCTCGGTGCGGATCGAGCCCCTCGTGGCCGCTCCACAGTCGGCATAGGAGGCCGAGGATGACATCGACGTTGCGGCCACCGCCGCCGGCGCCGCCGCGTTCTCCGGCGGAGGCACGCGGCCCGGCCCCGGTCCCCGCGTCGCCGCCGAAGTTGGCGGCAGGCGCTGCGCCGGACTGGCAGCTCTACTCCTTGCCATCCTGCCGTTGCTGTTCTTCCTGGTCTTCCGTTACCTGCCGATGGTCGGGAACATCATCGCCTTCCGCCGTTTCAAGCCGGGCGGCAGCATCTTCGGTGAGTACTGGGTCGGCCTGCGGTACTTCCGGATGTTCCTCAGCGACCCGACGTTCTGGGAGGTCTTCACCAACACGCTGGTGCTCGGGACGCTGACCCTGCTGTTCTGCTTCCCGTTGCCGATCGTGCTGGCGCTGATGCTCAACGAGGTGCGCGCCCGCCGATTCAAGCGGTTCGTGCAGTCGGTCTCCTACCTGCCACACTTCCTGTCGATCGTGATCGTGGCGGCGATGGTCATGCAGCTGACCTCGATCGACGGCTCGGCCAACCAACTCGTCGGCCTGTTCGGCGGCGACCCGGTGGCGTTCCTGCAGAAACCGGAGTGGTTCCGCACCATCTACGTCTCGTCCGAGGTCTGGCAGACCGTCGGCTGGGGCACGATCCTCTACCTCGCCGCCCTGACCACGATCGACGAGGACCTGTACGAGGCCGCGCGGATCGACGGTGCCAGCCGGCTGCGACAGACCTGGCACGTGACGTTGCCGGGGATCCGGCCGACGATGGTGACGCTGCTGATCCTCAACATCGGCAGCTTCCTGGCGGTCGGGTTCGAGAAGATCCTGCTGCTCTACAACCCGCTGACGTACCCGACCGCGGACGTGGTCTCCACCTATCTGTTCCGGATGGGCTTCCAGTCCAGCAACTTCAGCTACGCCGCCGCCATCGGCCTCTTCGAGGCGGTGATCGGGTTGATCCTGGTGCTGTCGGCGAACCTCATCTCCCGGCGCACGGTGGGGACGAGCCTGTGGTGATCCTCGGCACCAGGAGCGAGGCCCCGAAGACGCGGGTCCGGTGGACAGCCGGGGCTACCGGATCTTCCGGATCGTCAACACTGTCGTCCTGATCGGCGTCGTGATCGTGACGCTGTTCCCGTTCCTCAACATCGTGGCCCGCTCGCTCAGCGACGAGGCGTACATCCTCGCCGGAGAGGTCACCATCGTTCCGCGCGGGTTCGACCTGACCGCGTACAAGCTGTTGATGTCCGACGGGATGTTCTGGACGAACTACCGCAACACGGTGGTGTACACGGTGGTCGCCACGCTCATCTCGATCGTGCTGACCACCTGTTACGCGTACGTCCTGTCGAAGCCGCAGCTCAAGGGACGCGGTGTCCTCGTCGGCGTCGCGCTGTTCACGATGTTCTTCTCCGGCGGCCTGATCCCCAACTACGTGCTGGTCACCAGCCTGGGAATGAAGAACACCATCTGGGCCGTGGTGGTCCCCAACGCCATCAGCGTGTTCAACCTGCTGGTCATGAAGGCGTTCTTCGAGAGCCTGCCGAGCGAGCTGGAGGAGGCCGCCGCGGTCGACGGACTAAACACCTACGGCATCCTGCTGCGGATCGTGCTGCCGCTGTCGAAGGCGATCATCGCCACGATGGTGCTCTTCTACGCGGTGTCCTTCTGGAACTCCTGGTTCGCCGCGTTCCTCTACATGGACCGGCAGGACCTGCTGCCGGTCACCGTCTATCTGCGCAACCTCATCGCGGGCGCCACCAGCGCCGAGTCCGCCGCCGCCGACGCCGACAAGGTCCAGGCCGCGGCCACCCTCCAGGCCGTGACGATCGTGCTGACCACACTGCCGATCCTGGCGGTCTACCCTTCGTCCAACGGTACTTCGTCCGCGGCGTGATGCTCGGCGCGGTCAGGGGTGACGCCGACGCCGCACCGCTCCACATTCGAATCCCCACCACCGAAAGGACGAGCCATGCTCCACCAGACGTGGCGCCGGGTGGCGATAGCCACCGCGGGTCTGCTCGCGCTCACCCTCAGCACCGCCTGTTCCGAGGACCCCGGCGAGTCGACGGACCTCTCGGAGAACAAGGTCGGGGCGATGGCCAGCTACGGCGTCGGCGACCAGTTCAAGGCCACCGAGGCGCTCTCCTTCTCCACCCTCTACAACAACCACACGTTCTATCCGCTGAAGGAAGACTGGCTGTTCTGGTCGGAGCTGACCAAGCGGACCAACGTCACGATCGAGCCGGTCGCCGTTCCGCTCAGCGACTACGAGCAGAAGCGCAGCCTGTTGATCGGCGCCGGGGACGCCCGCTGATCATTCCGAAGACGTACCACCCGCAGGAGGACGCGTTCGTGTCCTCCGGGGCGATCCTCCCGGTGAGCGACTACCTGGACCTGATGCCCAACCTCAAGGAAAAGATCACCAAGTGGAACCTCAAGCCGGAGATCGACAACCTGCGGCAGTCCGACGGTAAGTTCTACCTGCTGCCCGGCATGCACGAGAAGCCCACGCAGGACTACACGGTGCTGGTGCGCACCGACATCATGCAGGAGCTCAACCTCCCCGTCCCGAAGACCTGGGACGACCTGTACGCCGTGATGAAGGCGATGAAGGCGAAGTACCCGAACGTCTACCCGTACTCCGACCTCTTCAGCAAGCCCAACCCGACCGGTGCGCTGCTGAACATCCTCGGCTCCTCCTACGGCACCCAGGCGGGTTGGGACTACCAGCACGCCACCTGGGACCCGGCGGCGAAGAAGTTCGTCTACACCGGCGCGTCCGAGCAGTACAAGCAGATGGTCACGTACCTGCACAAGCTCGTCGCCGAGGGCCTACTCGACCCGGAGAGCTTCACCCAGACCGACGACCAGGCGCGGCAGAAGCTCGCCAACGGCAAGTCCTTCATGGTCACCGGCAACGCGCAGACGCTCGTCAACAACCACCGGCCCGACCTGGCCAAGACCCTGCCGAACGCCAAAATGGCGAAGATCCCGCTGCCGATCGGCCCGGCCGGCGAGATCAACCCGTTCCCCGGCTGGAGAACGGCATCATGATCTCCTCGAAGGCCCGGGAGAGCAAGAACTTCGTGGCCATGATGCAGTTCATCGACTGGCTGTGGTATTCGGATGCCGGCATGGAGTTCGCCCGCTGGGGCGTCGAGGGCACCACCTTCACCAAGGACGCATCCGGCAAGCGTTCGGTCACCCCGAGGTCGACGTCCTCGGGCTCAACCCGAAGGCAACCAAGCACCTGCAGAAGGACTTCGGCTTCTACAACGGCGTCTTCACCTACGGCGGCACGCCCGACCTGGTCCGCGGGTTCTTCTCTCCGGAGGAGTTGGAGTTCAGAAGGTGATGGACGCCCGCAAGCCGAGGGAGGTCCCGCCGCCGCGCCCGTTGACCGACGAGGAACGCGAGCAGGTGTCGCTCTGGGAGACCCCGCTGAAGGACTTCGTCACCCAGAACACGCTCAAGTTCGCCCTCGGCCAGCGGCCCTCAGTGAGTGGGACGCCTACGTCGCGGAGCTCAAGGGCAAGAACTCCGAGCAGTACATCGACCTGGTCAACAAGGCGTACGAGCGCTTCCAGAAGAACAACGGCTGATCAGCGGGAGAGCCGGTCGGGTCGCGCACCACGGCCCGACCGGACCTCCCGGCGACCACCGGCCGGTGCGACGCGCGCGATCCGCCCGCCCTCCGGCAGGACGACCAGAGGACAGCGATGCGCAGCACCGTCTCCGACCAGTCCACCGGCCGACCACGGGAGCGAGCATGAGCGGCGCCGCCCAGGCCTGGCGACAGTTCGGCGACGGGCCACTGTCCCGGATCACCTCGCGCGTCTACATCCTGCTCGTGGTCGAGCTGCTGCTCCTGCTCACCACGCTGCCCGGCCTGCTTCCGTTACTGCTGCTGGGCCGCGACCCCAGCAACCTGCCGCTGGTCGCGCTGTTCCTGGTGCCGGTGGGCCCGGCGATCTCCGCCGCCCTGTACGCGCTCCGCCACCATCGTGCCGACCTGACCGACCTGCGGCCTGCCGCCCTGTTCTGGCGCGGTTACCGGGAGAACGTGTCCGGCGTGCTGCGCGTCTGGGTGCCGACGCTGCTGTGGCTGACCGTGCTCGCCGTGAACCTCGCCTACCTGGACGCGATCGGTCTGCCGGCCTGGTGGGCGGTGGCGCTGGTCCTGCTCGGCACGTCGGTGACGCTCGGCGCGGCCAACGCCCTGGTGATCGCCTCGCTGTTCGACTTCCGCACCCGCGACGTGCTCCGGCTGGCCGTGCACTTCCTGGTGCGTACCCCGGTGTGACGCTCGGCAACGCCCTGCTGCTGGCCGCGGCGGCCGGCGTCACCGCGGTCTTCTCCGAGGCGGTGCTGATGCTGCTCGCCTCGACCGCCGCACTGGCGGTGCTGCGCGTCGGCGACCCGATGATCACCCTCATCCGGAAGGAGTTCACCGCATGAGCCTGCCCCTCACCGCCAAGGTTCCCTTCGGCGGCGACTACAACCCGGAACAGTGGCCCGAGGACGTGTGGAAGCAGGACTACGTCGTGCTGGGGAGAACGGATGAACGCGGAGGAGTCGGTGGAGTTGGAGCATCTGGTGTTCGTCGAGGACCCGATGGAGATCGAGGAGCCGCGCGTGCACGCGGCCTGGCTGCCACCCGAGGCGTTCCGGGCGCTCGGTTCGCGTCGCATCCTCGTGCACGGTGACGGCCTGCTCGTCGACACCGTCCTCGACGAGGTCTCGCGCGCCTGCGCGCGCTACGGCGGGCGGTGTGGCACTCCCCGTCCTGGGACGTCGACGTCGACCTGGTGCTCGCGTTGCGGGATGCCGGCGAGCTGCCCAACCCGGCGGTGGAGGAGGCACGGGCGGCGGGGAGACGGCACTGGCCGAGATCGGCGACGGTGAGCCGCTCGGCGACGAGGGATTCCTGTTGGCGCGGGCCGGCGACGTGACTGTCGTGCTGGCCGACGCGCCCGCCGGTCTGCTGTACGGGCTCTTCCACGTGGTCCGGCTCTGCGCGGCCGCCTACGACCCGGCCCGCCCTCCGGGCGGCACCGGCCGGCGCTGCGCCGGCGGATGCTCAACCACTGGGACAACGTGGCCGTGCACCCGGTGATGGGCCAGGTCGAGCGGGGATACGCCGGTGGCTCGATCTTCTGGCGGGACGGCCGTTCGCGTGGCGACCTGGCCCGGGTGCGGGAGTACGGGCGGCTGCTGGCCTCCAGCGGCATCAACGCGATCTCGGTGAACAACGTCAACGTGGCCCGGATGGGGCGCTGCTGCTCACCGACCGGCTCGGCGACGTCGCCGAGATCGCGGACGTGCTGCGCCCGTACGGCATCCGGGTGCACCTGTCGGTCAGCTTCGCCGCGCCGGTGGTCCTCGGTGGTCTGCCGACCGCCGACCCGCTGGACGAGGCCGTGCGACGGTGGTGGGCCGCGACCACCCGGCGGGTGTACGAGCGCATCCCCGACTTCGGCGGCTACCTGGTGAAGGCCGACTCGGAGGGCAACCCGGCCCGTTCACGTACGGGCGGGACCACGCCGACGGCGCGAACCTCCTCGCCGAGGCCCTCGCCCGCACGGGGTGTGGTGCACTGGCGGGCGTTCGTCTACAACCACCACCAGGACTGGCGGGACCGGTCCACCGACCGGGCCCGGGCCGCGTACGACCACTTTGCCCCGCTGGACGGCCGGTTCCGCACCAACGTGGTGGTCCAGGTGAAGTTCGGCCCGGTGGACTTCCAGCCGCGCGAGCCGGTCTCGCCGGTGCTCGCGGCGATGCCGGCGACCCGGCTGGCCGTGGAGTTGCAGGTCACCCAGGAGTACACGGGCCAGCAGCGGCACGTCTGCCACCTCGGCCCGTGGTGGAGTGAGGTGGTGCGCTTCGCGCCCTGGGGGCCGGGTGGCCGGACGGTCGCCGACGTCGTCACCGGGGAGTCGGCGGCGGGTGGCGGGCTGGTCGCCGTCGCCAACGTCGGCGACGATCCCTTCTGGACCGGGCATCCGTTGGCGCAGGCCAACCTCTACACGTTCGGCCGGCTCGCCTGGGACCCCGGCGGGACCCGACGGAGATCCTCGACGAGTGGATCACGCTGACCTTCCGCCGTCGGCGACCGCCGACCCGGATCTGGTCCGGTGCACGCTGCACGAGATCATGGACGACTCGTGGCGCACCTACGAGCGGTACACCGCCCGCTGGGCGTCGGCTTCATGGTCAACCCGGGGACCACTACGGTCCCGGCGTCGACGGGTACGAGTACACGCGGTGGGGCACCTACCACTTCGCCGATCGCGACGGCGTCGGCGTGGACCGCAGTCGCGCGTCCGGCACCGGCTTCGCCGGCCAGTACCCGCCGCACTGGGCCGAGGTGTACGAGTCACCGGAGACCTGCCCGGACGAGCTGCTGCTCTTCTTCCACCACGTGCCGTACGGGCATGTGCTGCACAGCGGGTCGACAGTCATCCAGCACATCTACGACACCCACTTCGCGGGCGTCGAGGAGGTGAGGAGATGCGCCGGAGGTGGCAGACGGTGAACGGGATGATCGACCCGAGCGTGTACGAGCGGGTCGCCGAACGCCTCGACGAGCAGCTGCGGTGTGCCACCGAGTGGCGTGACCAGATCAACACGTACTTCTTCCGCAAGTCCGGGGTGCCGGACGAGCGCGGGCGAACGATCTCCTGATCAGCAGTGGGGAGGCCCGGCCGGGTGGCCGGGCCTCTTCCGTGTCGTACGCACCGTGAAGGACGCGAATGTCCGACACGTTTCTGAAACGTCCCGAGAATTGCTCGGAAGCGGTCGTCGCCGACCACACCCGTCGATGCCTCCTGACGTGCAGCTGGCCGCCGAAACCGTAGCGCCGAAAGGTTTCCGGAAGTCTTGACAATCGAGCATGCTCGATTGAAGCTGACATGGTCACGCGAGCCGCGGTCAAGGTCGGGCGAAGGGCAGTCCTCGACTTGAGTCCCCTTCCACGCGCCTTTTCTCCGAGGGATCGCGACGATGACACTGAAGACAAGAATGCTTGGCGTCCTCATGGCCGCCGTGACGCTGGCCGCCGTCGCACTGACGTACGCCACGCCCGCGTCGGCGGCGACGCTCACGCAGGTGACCAACTTCGGCACCAACCCCACCAACCTCCAGATGCACCTGTACGTCCCGGACCGGGTGGCCTCTCGACCGGCGATCCTGCTGGCCCTGCACTACTGCACCGGAACGGGTCCGGCGTTCCACTCCGGCACCCAGTACGCGTCCTCGCCGACCGGTACGGGTTCATCGTGATCTACCCGTCGGCGACCCGCAGCAGCAAGTGCTGGGACGTGTACTCGCCGCAGGCGTTACGCCGTGGTGGTGGCAGCGACCCGGTCGGGCTCATGTCGATGGTCGACTACGTGCGGCAGCGCTACTCCGCCGACCCGGCGCGGATCTTCGCCACCGGCACCTCCTCCGGGGCGATGATGACGAACGTCATGCTGGGCGACTACCCGGACGTGTTCGCGGCGGGCGCCTCGTTCGCCGGCGTGCCGTTCGCCTGCTTCGCCACCGGCGGCACCTCGGAGTGGAACAGCCAGTGCGCCAACGGCCAGCTCATCCGGACTGCCCAGCAGTGGGGTGACCTGGTCCGGGAGGCGTACCCGGCTACGCCGGCCAGCGGCCACGGATGCAGATCTGGCACGGCACCAACGACGAGACGCTGCGCTACCCGAACTTCGGCGAGCAGATCAAGCAGTGGACAAACGTGCACGGGCTGAGCCAGACGCCGACGTACACCGACTCACCACAGTCCGGCTACACCCGCACCCGCTACGGCAGCAGCGGCCCGACGGCGCCGGTCGAGGCGATCAGCATGCAGGGTGTCACGCACAACCTGCCGGTCGACGCCGCGCAGGTGATCCGCTTCTTCGGGCTCGACGGCACCGCACCGCCGACGACCCCGCCGCCGACCACCCCACCACCGACCGACCCACCGCCGACGACTCCGCCGCCGACCGAGGGTGGCTGCCGGGTCGGCTACACGGTCAACGCCTGGAACAGCGGTCTCACCGCGAGCGTGACCATCACCAACACCGGCTCCACCGCCGTGAACGGGTGGGCCCTCACCTTCACCCTGCCCACCGGGCAGCGCATCACCAGCGGCTGGAACGCCCAGTACGCCCCGACGAGCGGTGCGGTGACCGCCAGCAACGTCTCCTACAACAACGCCATCGCGCCGAACGCGTCGGTCGAGATCGGCTTCCAGGCCACGCACGAGGGCGGAACCGGAAAGCCCTCGTCGTTCGCCCTGAACGGTGCCGCCTGTTCGGTGTCCTGACCTCCCCTGCCACTCCCACCACCACAGAAGGAGTCACACGATGAGAAACGCGAGATGGAAGGCGGCATCGAGAGCCGCAATCGCGCTGACCGGCGCGGGTGCTCTCGCCGCCGGCATGGCGCTGTTCCTGACGACACCGGCCGCCGCCGGCACCACGCTCGGCGCGTCCGCCGCCGAGAAGGGTCGGTACTTCGGTACGGCGGTGGCCGGATACAAGCTCTCCGACAGTGCGTACACCACGATTTTGAACCGCGAGTTCAACATGGTGACGCCGAGAACGAGATGAAGATCGACGCGACCGAGCCGCAGCAGGGTCGGTTCAGCTACGGGCGGCCGAGCAGATCGTCAACCACGCGCGTAGTCGCGGGATGAACGTGCGGGGTCACACGCTGGCGTGGCACTCGCAGCAGCCCGGCTGGATGGAGAGCATGAGTGGCAGTGCGCTGCGTTCGGCGATGCTGAATCATGTGACGCAGGTGGCCACGCATTTCCGGGGTCAGGTGGTGGCGTGGGATGTGGTGAACGAGGCGTTCGCTGACGGCAGTTCGGGTGCGCGTCGTGACTCGAATTTGCAGCGTACGGGCAATGACTGGATCGAGGCGGCGTTCCGGCGGCGCGGGCCGCGGATCCGGGTGCGAAGTTGTGTTACAACGACTACAACACGGATAACTGGACGCACGCGAAGACGCAGGGTGTGTACAACATGGTGCGGGACTTCAAGTCTCGTGGTGTGCCGATCGACTGTGTGGGTTTCAGTCGCACTTCAACAACGAGTCCCCGTACGTGAGTAACTATCGCACCACGTTGTCGAGTTTCGCGGCGTTGGGTGTGGATGTGCAGGTCACCGAGTTGGACATTCAGGGCGCGTCGGCGAACACCTACCGCAGTGTGGTGGAGGACTGTCTGGCGGTGGCCCGTTGTAACGGGATCACGGTGTGGGTATCCGGGACAGTGATTCGTGGCGGGCGTCGCAGACCCCGCTGTTGTTCAACAGCAACGGTTCGAAGAAGGCGGCGTACGACGCGGTCCTCGCCGCGCTGAACAACGGCACCACTCCCACCGACCCGCCGACCGACCCGCCGACGGACCCGCCGACGGACCCGCCGACCGATCCGCCCACAACCCCGCCGCCGGGGCAGGGTGGCTGCACCGCGACGGTGTCGGTGAACCAGTGGACGGGTGGCTTCGTGGCCACGGTGAAGGTGACGGCCGGTTCGTCGGCCATCAACGGCTGGACCGTCACGATCGGTCTGCCGTCCGGCGCGACCGTCACCAACGCCTGGAACGTCAACCGCAGTGGTAGCAGCGGCACGACGAACTGGACGAACGTGGCCTACAACGGCCAGGTCGGTGCCGGGCAGTCCACCGAGTACGGCTTCCAGGCCAACGGCACCGCTGGCAGCCTGAGCCCCACCTGCGCGGCAGGCTGACGGAAGTTCGGCCGGTGCGCGGACAAACCCCGCGCACCGGCCGCCGGTCAGCCGTCGATGCGGGTGATGTTGCGGATCTTGTTGGACGCGTCCAGGGCGGCCACCTTGTACGCCTCGGCCAACGTGGGGTAGTTGAACACCGCGTCGACCAGGTAGTCGATAGTGCCGCCGCAGCCCATCACCGCCTGACCGATGTGGACGATCTCGGTGGCGGCGGTGCCGAACACGTGCACCCCGAGCAGCCGGCCGTCGTCGGGGAGACGAGCAGTTTCAGCATGCCGTACGAGTCGCCCACGATCTGGCCCCGGGCCAACTCCCGGTAGCGGGCGACGCCCACCTCGAACGGTGTGGAGCTTTCGGTGAGCTGCGCCTCGGTCTGCCCGACGAAGCTGATCTCCGGGATCGTGTAGATGCCGATGGGTTGCAGGCCGTGCATCTCCCGGATCGGTTCGCCGCAGGCGTGTTGCGCGGCCAGCCGGCCCTGCTCCATCGAGGTGGAGGCGAGCGCCGGAAAGCCGATCACGTCGCCGACGGCGTAGATGTTGTCCACCGGCGTGCGGTAGTGGGCGTCGACAGCGATCCGGCCGCGTCGGTCCGCCTCCAGCCCGGCCGCCTCCAGCGCCAGGTCGTCGGTCTGGCCCTGCCGGCCGGCCGAGTACATCACCGTGTCCGCGACGATCTTCTTGCCGCTCTTGAGGATGCACAGCGCCGCCGTCTGGTGCTTCTCCACGGCGGCCACCTCCTCGCCGAAGCGGAACGCCACGGACAGGTCGCGCAGGTGGTACTTGAGGGACTCGACCACCTCGTCGTCGCAGAAGTCCAACATCCGTTCGCGGCGTTCCACCACCGTCACCTTGGTGCCGAGGGCGGCGAACATCGAGGCGTACTCCATGCCGATCACGCCGGCGCCGACCACGACCATGCTGCGGGTACGGCCTGGAGGTTGATGACGCCGTCGGAGTCCACGATCGTCCGGTCGTCGAAGTCGACGCTGTCCGGGCGGGCCGGGCGGGTGCCCGCGGCGATGACCAACTTGTCGAAGGTCACCTTGGAATCGCGACCGGAGCCGTCGTCGACCCAGATCGAGTGGGCGTCGGCGAAACGCCCGGTCCCGGTGATCATGACGACCCGGTTGCGGGCCAGTTGGTTGCGGATCACGTCGGTCTGGCGGGTGATCACGTGCTGGGTCCGGGCGGCCAGGTCGCTGACCGTGATGTCCTCCTTGACCCGGTAGCTGCTGCCGTACAGGTCCCGCTGGCTCAGGCCGGTCAGGTAGACCACGGCCTCGCGCAGTGTCTGGACGGCACGGTGCCGGTGTTGATGCACACCCCACCGATCATGTCGCGGCGGTCCACGATGCCGACCCGCCTGCCAAGCTTGGCGGCGGCGATCGCGGCCTTCTGACCGCTGGGTCCGGAGCCCAGCACCAACAGGTCGTAGTCATACACAGGGGCTAGCGTCGCAAGATGTCGTGGCCGGCGCCAGACCCCGGAGTCGAGCGTTATTCGTCTGCCATCGTGCAGAGGCCGCCGTTCAGCGTGATCTCCTCCGGCAGTTGCGTGCCGGTGGCGACGAGCCCCAGCGACACGGTGCCGCCGGGCGGGATCACCGTGTTGCGGCTGGTGTTGCCCACCCGGAGATAGCTGTTGTTGAGGCGGTCGACGACCTTCGCGCCCCAGATGCCCCGCACCTGCTGGCTGGCCCAGAACCGCCACGTCATCGTCCACCCGTCGATCGCCGTCGAGCCGGTGTTCTCGACGACGAGGTGCGCCACGAAGCCGTCCGGCCACTGCCGCACGACGGATCGGACCGCGCAGCTCGGCGGTGGCGGCAGCGTGGTCACGGTGACCGGCGCGGACAGGGGGACAGGTGGCCGGCCTCGTCCGGGCCTGCACCACGAAGGTGTACGTGGTGTTCGGCGTCAGCCCGCTGATCTGGGCGCTGGTGCGGCCGGGCGGGTACTGGTACAGCTCGCGGACCCGGGTGAGCGTGCCGCCGGCATCGACCCGGAACACCTCGTACCGTTCGAGGGCGACGTTCTCCACCGAGGGCGCCCAGCGGAGCCACACCAGCGTGGCGGCGACGTCGTACGCGACCGGTTGGCCCGGCGCGCTCGGCACTTGGTCGTCCCCGGTGGCATGGTCAGCCGCACTGTCGGGTTGGACAGCGAGCTGTTGCCGGCCGCGTCCTCCGCCCGCACCGAGAAGGTGTACGTGCGCGACGGCCGCAGGCCGGTGATCCGGATGCTGGCGGTGTCGGTCGAGTACTGGGCGCCGGTGTCCTCGAACTGCGCGCCGACCGGGTAGCGGACCACGCCCACGTTGTCGGTCGAGGCCGCCCAGGTCAGCTCGACCCAGGTGGTGTCGACGGCGACGACAGTGATCGGGCCGGGCGCGGTGGGTCGTTCGGTGTCGGCGGCGGCGTACGCCGGGTGGCGCCGGCGGCGATCAGCGTTGCCGCCAGCGCGCACGCGGCCAGCGCGGCGGCCTTCGAACCGATTACTCGACTTCGACGATCACGCACGATGAATCCCCGCCTCCGGTCGCCCACCTCTTCATCAATTCACCTTCGTCGATACTAGGTCACCGTGGTTCGGCAGGGTGCCCCGCCGGACTCGGGCGCCGACTTCGGCACGAGGAGTCGCCCGGGGCTGGTGGAGGGTGTGCCGGTCGTTGCCTTTGAGCTGAATCGTCTACGACATCGGTGGCCGCCGGTGCCGCTGATGTCGTAGACGACATCAGCTCCAAGGCAACGAACACGACACCGACCCGCCTGCGAGCCGCCGCCCGACCCAGCCGACGAGGCGGCGCTCCCAGGCCCAGGCGGCGATCTCGACCCGGTTGCGGGCCGGGAGTTTCATCTGCACGCTCGCCAGGTGGGTCTTCACAGTGCCCACGGCGATGAAGAGCTGGCTGGCGATCTCGGCGTTGGTCAGGCCCCGGGCGACGAGCTTCACGACGTCGAGTTCCCGTGGTGACAGTCCGCTGTCGTCGCCCGTCGGAGCGGGGAGCTGAGGTGCTCCAACAGTCGTACCGTGATCGACGGGCTGATCAGCGCGTCACCGGACACGGCCGCGCGGACCGCCTCCACCAGCAGGGCCGGCCCCGAGTCCTTGAGCAGGAAACCGCAGGCGCCGTTGGAGAGCGCGGTGTGCACGTACTCGTCGAGGTCGAAGGTCGTCACCACGACCACCCGGATCGGGTCGGCGACGCCCGGCCCGGCGAGCAGCCGCAGTGCTCCGAGACCGTCCAGGCGGGGCATCCGGATGTCCAGCAGCACCACGTCCGGGCGCAGCCGTCGGGCCAGCTCGACGGCGAGGACCCGTCGGCGGCCTCGCCGACCACCTCCATGTCCGGCTGGGCCCCGATGATCATCCCGAAGCCGGTCCGGACCATGGCCTGGTCGTCGGCGATCAGCACCCGGATCACCGCGCCACCACCGCGTGCAGCGGGAACGCCGCGTCGAGCACCCAGCCGCCGGCGACGCCGGGACCGGCGGTGATCGTGCCGCCGAGGGCGCGTACCCGCTCGCCGAGACCGATCAGGCCGAAGCCGTGCCCCGGGCCGGTGCGGTGCGCGGCGACATGCCGTCGTCGGCCACCCGGACCAGCAACCAGCCCGGGGTACGCCGCACGGCCACGTGCACGGACCGCGCGTCCGGCGCGTGCTGGCGGGTGTTGGTCAACCCTCCATCACCACCCGGTACGCCGAGGTCGACACCTCCACCGGCAGCCCGTCCAGGTCACCGTCGACGTGCAGCCGTGCCGGCGCATTCGCCATGCCGTTGAACCCGCTCAACAGCGGCTCCAGCTCGGTCACCCCGGCCAGTGGGGCCAGCGGTGCGTCCGGCGGGCGTCCGGGTTACGCAGCACCCCACCATCCGTCGCATCGAGGCCATCGTCTCCGCGCCGGCCCGCTCGATCTGCTCCAGGGCGACGATCACCCGCTGCGGGTCCTGCTCGGCGACGAACCGGGCACCTGCGCCTGCACCACGATGCCGGTCACGTGGTGGGCGATGAAGTCGTGCAGGTCGCGGGCGAACTCCGTGCGCTGCTCGGCCCGGACCAGCGCGATCGCCCGGTCCCGGCCGGCGGCCATGACCCGCAGGTAGAGCCCCACCCCGGCGGCACCGGCCGCGGCGAGCACCTGGAGCAGACCGAAGATCACGAGCAGGTTCTCGGTGCCGACGCGCAGCGGCAACGCGGCGACGGCGAGCCCGACCGCCACCGCCGCCCACGGGGCGAGCCGGGCGCGCCCAGCGGGCCACCACGAAGACCACCCCGATCAGCCCGGCCGACTCGGCGAGCCCCAGCTGCCGCCGATCAGGTAATTGCCGTCGGAGAGGACCAGGATCGCCGCCGTCACGGCCAGTGAGGTGCCGGCGAGCGCCAGAGCGGCCAGCGGCAGCAGTCGCGAACCCGGCCGGTGCACCGGCAGCCAGAGCGGCACCGTCGCCACCGCCAGCCCCATCCGCACCACCAGGAGCACCAGAGCGGCCACGCTCTCCGGCGCGCCGAACCGGAGGTCGAAGAGCGCGAGCAGACCCATGGCCACCAGACCGGCGGTCTGGGCCAGACGTACCCACCAACGTCGAAGATCCGGCGCGCTCATGGTGACCCAGCGTAGCCAGGCCGGTGGAGGTGGCGGATCGGCCGAAAGGCAGACCCGGCACCGGCGATACCCGGCCCCGGGCCGATGCGCCCACCCGCCGGTGGCGGCGAGGCTTCCCGGGTCACATCGCAGCCACTGGAGGAACAATGACAACCCACGCCCCGCCGGAGACCAGCCACGCCGCGGTCGCCGCGGTCGACCTGGTGAAGGTGTACGGCAGCGGCGACACCGCCGTCCGTGCCCTGGACGGGGTCTCGGTCGGCTTCGGCCGGGCCGAGTTCACCGCGATCATGGGTGCGTCCGGCTCCGGCAAGTCGACTCTGATGCACTGCCTCGCCGGCCTCGACACCGCCACCTCCGGCCGCGTCCTGCTCGGCGGCACGGAGCTGACCGGCCAGTCGGACCGGACGCTGACCCGCGTACGCCGCGAGCGCATCGGGTTCGTCTTCCAGTCCTTCAACCTGCTGCCGCAGCTCACCGCCGCGCAGAACATCACCCTGCCGCTGGACCTCGCCGGCCGGCAGCCCGACCCTGAACTGCTGGAGCACCTGGTGCGGGTGCTGGGCCTCGGCGAGCGGCTGAAGCACCGGCCCAGCGAGCTGTCCGGCGGGCAGCAGCAGCGGGTGGCGCTGGCCCGCGCCCTGGTGGCGCGACCCGAGGTGGTCTTCGCCGACGAACCCACCGGCAACCTCGACTCCGCTCCGGCGCGGAGGTGCTCACCATCCTGCGCGACTCCGTACGCGACCTCGGCCAGACCGTCGTCATGGTCACCCACGACCCGATCGCCGCCGCGTACGCCGACCGGTGGTGCTGCTCGCCGACGGTCGCGTCGCCGGCGAGATCGACAAGCCCGACCAGGTGTCGGTCACCGACGCGCTGCGTGATCTGGCGGCCCGCGCATGAGGGCGACCGTGCTGCGGACCCAGACGAGCGCCGTCGCCCGGCGGCCCGGCCGGTTGATCCTGACCGGCCTGGCGATCCTGGTCGCGTCCTTCGTCGTGTTCGGCACCGTGCTGGTGCAGCAGATCACCGAACGGACCGTGCGGGACAACCTCAGCGGCACCCCGGTCGCCACCGACCTGGTGATCGGCAGCATCGACGTGCCGCCACCCACAGTGACGGACCTCGGGCAGGTCCGGGCGGTACCCGGTACGGCCGAGGTGGTGGCCCGGGTGGCGACCGGCGTCTCGATCGGCGAGGGGTACCTCAACCTCCAGTCCGATCCGGGCACCGGCCCGCTGAGCACGCTCCGGGTGATCGAGGGCAGCTACCCGACCAGCCCGGCGAGATCGCGATCACCCCGCGTACCGTCGAGCGGCTCGGGCTCTCGGTCGGCACCACCACCAGCGGCATGGGCGGTGAACTCACCACGCCCGCCCGACTCACAGTGACCGGGGTGGTCGACGCTGGCGCCGACGCCGGCTACGACGCGTACGCCCCGGACCGTGTGGTCATCGCCTGGGCGCGCCTGACGGCCGTGGAACGCATCGACGTGCGGGTGGCCCCGGCACCTCGACGGAGGCCGTCCGCCAACGGGTGACCACGGCGGTCGCCGGCCAGCCGATCCGCTCCGGCGCTGACGTGCGCGACGCCGAGGCCAACGCGGCGGCCGAGGAGGTCGGGAAACTCTTCATCCTGGTCGGCATGTTCGTCTCCATCGCGGTCGTCGCGGCGGCGCTGGTGGTCACCTCGACCTTCCGCATCGTCTTCGCCCAGCGGATGCGGCAGCTCGCGCTGCTGCGCGCGGTCGGCGCGAGCCGGGCACCCTGGTGGCGGCCCTGACCGCCGAGGGAGCCCTGACCGGGCTGGTCGCCGGCGTCGTCGGGGTCGCCGGCGCTCTCACCCTCGGGTACGCGCTGCCGGCGATCCTGCGCGCCGCTGGCCACCCGGTCTCGTCGCCGGGCCTGCCCTGGGTGCGGCGGTCGCGGTGGTGGTCGGCGCCGTCGTGGTGACCGTGCTGGCCGTCCTGGCGCCGGCGCCTCGGCCGCCCGGGTCTCCCCGCTGGAGGCGTTGCGGTCGGCGAGCACCACCGCAGGCCGGCGCGGCATCGGCGTGCTGCGGCTGGTGTTCGGGCTGTTCCTGACCGTCGGCGCGATCCTGGCGGCGGTCGGGACGATCAGCCGGTTGCCGACGCCGGAACAGTCGACCTACAACCCGACGGTGCCGCTGTTCCTGCTGGTCGCGTCCGGCGCGCTGGCGTTCTTCGCGCTGGTGGCCCTCGGTCCACTGCTGGTGCGCCCGGTCCTGGCCGTGGTGGGTTGGCCGCTGCGCCAGCTCGGGCCGCTCGGAAAGATGTCGGTCGGCGGGATCGGCGGGGCCCGCGACGGGCGGCAGCGGTCTCCGTCGTGGTCGCGCTGGGCGTCACCCTGATCTCCGGGTCGTCGTCGGCGGCGCGTCACTGCAGATCCTTGCCGACCGCGAGATGGCACTCGCTGCACCGACCGACTTCGAGGTCACCAGCACCGGTGGGACGCTGCCGCCGGCTGTGGTGACCCGGGCCGAGGCGGCGAAGGGCGCGCTCTCCCGGTGGTGCCGTACCGGATGGTCGGCGACGCCACACTGCTGCGCGGTGCCGACAGGCTCGGCGACGTGGAGCCCGGTTATCCGACCAGCGACCTGGACCTGGCGGCGTTGCCGACGACCAGCGACCTGGACCTGGCGGCGTTGCCGACGACCGGTGGCCTGGACGTGGCACAGGGCGCGCTCGCCGATCGTGGCCCCGGCCGGATCGTGCTCAGCAGCTGGGTGGCCCGGGACAGCGGTCTGCGGGCCGGCGACCCCGTCACGCTCGCCGTCGCCGCGCGCACCGTCGACGTGCGGGTGGCCGCGGTGCTGCCGGTGACGGTCCGCTGCACGCGGGCATCGTCGCCGATCCGGCCGACCTGGACCGGCTCGGCGTGTCGGCCGCGTACACCGGTGTGCTGGCCGACGCGGCCGGTGCCGGCGAGGAGCCGCACCGCGGGCGTGCGGGCACTGCGGCAGGCGATCGCGGGCAGCGACGGGTGGGTCTCGCGGTGCTCGCCGACGAACGGGACCGCAACGACACGTTGGTGCGCACCCTGGTCTGGATCGCTGTCGGTCTGGTCGGCCTGACCGTGCTGATCGCGGTCGTCGGGTGGGCTCCACGACCGCGCTCTCGGTGGTCGAGCGGGTACGCGAGTCCGGGTTGCTCCGGGCGATCGGCCTGTCCCGAACCGGCCTGCGCACCATGCTGACTGTCGAGTCCGGCCTGTACGGGGTGATCGGCGCGACCATCGGCCTGGTGCTCGGCATCCCGTACGCCTGGCTGGCGGTCCAGGCGCTCGGGATCGACGCGCCGCTGACCGCGCCGCTGCTGCCCCTGGCCGGGCTCTTCGTGACGCTTGTCGTGCTGACCGCGCTGGCCGGGTGCTGCCGGCCCGGCGGGCGTCGCGGGTCAGCCCGGTGGTGGCGCTGGGGCCGACGGCTGACCAGGGCCACGGGTCGGCGCTGGAGTGCGGCGCCGACCCGTGGCGGCACTGTCAGTTGGGGTTGTTGGCGTGGGTCAGCGTCTCCCAGGCGACGAAGAGGTTGTTGCTGCCGGCCGGTCGCTGTTGCAGCGTGAGGGTCTGCGTGTTGGTCATGACGTTGCCCAACCGGGTGCTCATCGCGTTGAAGCCGACCTCGGTGATCGGGCCCAGACCACGGGTGAGGCTGCCACCGCAGAGCCAGGAGGGCGGCGCCTCACCGAGCTGGTAGCGCGAGTGGAGGCCGAGCGCCTGCCGCAGCCGCTCACCGACCTGCGGGTACAGGTCCCGTCCCTGGATGCGGGAGGTCTCCGCGACGTGGGAGATGGCGGAGATCCCGTACCCGGTGTGGACGAAGTCGCGGCAGGTCTCCTGGGCGAGGCCGGCGACGAAGGTGGACTGGCCCTGCCAGTAGCCGATGATCTCGGCACTGGTGTCCAGGCCGCTGCCAGGCATCGTGTACGGCAGCGCGCCGTCGCCGGGCAGGTAGACGAATGCCCGGGTGCGGTTGAGGAAGCGGGTGACCGCCGCGTCGTAGGCGGTGCGGTCCTCCAGGAAGACCGCGATGCCGATGGTCGCCTCCATCATGGACAGCTCCCAGTTGCCGTTGCTGTTCGATCCGTTGCGCACCATCGGCAGGTAGACGTTGCGCAGCATGGTGGCGAAGCGGTTGGCGTTGGGCCAGCTGGCGTACGTGTACTTGATGATCTCGGCCGCCCGGGCCAGACCGAGGCCGCCCAGCCGGTCTGCAGCGGGGCGTTGCTGCCGGTGTGCGCGGTGATCGTGGCCGACCACGCGTCCATGATCTGGATCGACTTCTGAGCGTACCGCGCGTCCCCGGTGAGGTACCAGGCGAGAGCGTCGGTGTACGCCGCGATCGCGTCCTCCCGCTCGTCGGTGCAGCCGTTGTTGGGGTTGGAGTAGGAACCGCACTCGACCACCGAACGGGGCGCCGGGGTGCGGGACAGGAGGCGTACCGGCTGCTCATCATCTGGCTGTTGGCCGCCGCCCACGGCTGCGCGCCGGCCTGCACCCGGCCCCTGACGAAGTCGAGCTGACCTCGACTGACCAGCACGCCGGGTGCGTGAAGCCGCCGGACGACGGGGCGGGTGCCGCCGCCGGTGGGCAGTGTCCAGGTCTGGTTGGCGGTGCCGGTGCAGCTCCAGAGCTGGAGCGGGTGCCGTCGGCCGAGCTTGGGCCGGTGGCGTCGAGGCACTTGCCCGAGGTCGGGTTGACCAGCTGCCCGGCGTTGGACGACCACTGTTGCGCCCCGGTGCCGTTGCAGTCGTAGATCTGGGCGCGGGCGCCGTTCGCGGTGCTGGCGGCGGCGATGTCGAGACACTTGCCGAGCGCCCGGATGGTGCCGTCGTCGGCCACCGTCCACTGTTGCGCGGTGGAGCCGTTGCAGGTGAAGAGCTGGACCGGCGTGTTGTTGGCCGTGCTCGCGGCGGCCACGTCGACGCACTTGCCGCCGTACCCGGTGATGGCGCCCGTCGCGGCCGCCGTCGCGGGCGATGCGCCGACGACCAGGCCGATCGGCACGGCGAGCAGGCCGCGGCGAGCGCGGAGGTCAGTCTGATGCGGGGAGGCGGGGCACGAGCCCGGCCAATCGTCGCGCCATGCGGGGTCCTTCCGGGGCGGCGAAACAACTGTAAAGTGTGTTAATCATTACAGTCATACGCACCGATATCAATGTCTTCGCCGCCACGGAGCCGTTACGGGTGCATCGTCGTACCCTTGAGCACCTTGTCCACGACGTTGCGTGGCGCGTGCAGCGCCAGGCCCACCAGGTCGAGTTTCTCCCGGCCGACCGCCTCGACCGCGGCGCGGTTGTCCCGGTCGTTGCCGGTGGCGAAGAGGTCGGACGTGAAGATCGACAGACGCAGGCCGCGCCCGAGCGCGCGGGCGTGCGCACCGACCAGCGCCGCCCGATCGCCGGCGAAGACCAGCACCGGCTGGCCGAACATCGGCAGATAGCGGGTGCCGTCCGCGTCGCGGTACTCCTCGCCCAGCAGGTCGGGCACCGCGTTCGCGATGCCGCTGACCAGGAAGGCGGTGACGTTCAACCGCTGCCAGCTCGCCAGGTCGTCGCGGAGCAGTACGGCGATCTTGGTGGGAAATCGGATCGGTTCGGTCATGCCGTCGAGCCTGCCCGCCTCGACACCGACCGGTCTTGTACGTTCTTAGCGTGGCCACCCGGCCGGCGGGCTCACACGTCACCGCGTGGCGGCCCACGGTAGCCGGGGTCGCCGAGGTCTTCCACGCCCACTTCGTGGACCACGCCTACCCCGGCACATCCACGACGTCTGGACTCTGTTGATCGTCGACGACGGCGCGGTCCGCTACGACCTGGACCGGCACCGACACGGCGCGCTACGGACGTCGGTCACCCTGCTGCCGCCCACGTGGCGCACGACGGCAGCTCCGCCACACCGAACGGCTTCCGCAAACGGGTCCTGTACCTCGACACCTCGGCGCTCGACGCCGCGCTGATCGGTCGGGCCGTCGACGAGCCGGGGTGGCCGACCCGCAGCTGCGGGACCGGATCCACCACCTGCACCAGACGCTCGCCGTTCCCGGCGACGAGTTCGAGGCCGAGAGCCGGCTCGCGCTCATCCTGGACCGGCTGCGCCGGCAGCTCGGCCAGCATGCCCGGCCCGCGCTCGACCGACCGGACGCGGGCTCGCGGTCCGCCTGCGGGAGCTGCTGGACGCCCGGACCGTCGACGGCGTCACGCTGGCCGAGGCCGCCGAGCTGCTGCACGCCCACCCGACCCACCTGGTCCGGACGTTCAGTCAGGTGCACGGCGTGCCGCCACACTCGTACCTGACCGGTCGTCGGGTCGAGCTGGCGCGTCGCCTGCTCCTCGCCGGGCAGCGACCCGTCGAGGCGGCCGTCGCGGCCGGGTTCTTCGACCAGGCGCACCTGACCCGCCACTTCCGGCGGTTTGTCGGTGTCAGCCCGCTCGCTACTCCGCCCGGAGCTGAGCACTGTCAGACGAGCTGGCCGCCGATGACCGCGAGCAGTCGCAGCTTCTCGTCGCTCTCCGACCCGGGCACGGCGGTGAAGACCAACAGGGTCTGCGACTGGTCGGGGTCGACAAGCGTCTGGCAGTGCAGCTCCAACGTCCCGACCTCCGGGTGCACGAAGTGCTTGGGCGGGCAGTAGCCGGCCGGCACCGGGTGCTCCCGCCACAGCCGGCCGAACTCCGGGCTGCGGGCCAGCAGGTCGTCGACGATCGCCGCCGCCCGCGACCCGCGCCCGTCGCGGGTGTACGACCCGATGCAGGTGCGCCACGAGCAGACGACTCTGCGTCCGGTGGTCCTCCGCCGGGTGCAGCTGCCGTGCGGTCGGGTCGGTGAACCAGCGGTGGTGGGCGCTGCGTGCCAGCCCGGTGTACCGGGTCTCGTCCCCGAGCAGGGCGATGGCCGGTGCGGTCTGCGCCAGGGTCTCGCCGAGGTGGTTCACCACCTGGGCCGGGGTGTCCTGCATCCGGTCGAGGATCCGCATCATCCCGGGTTGACGTGGTCGGCGCGTACCGCCCGGTGCGGGACGGCGTGGCCGGCGAGCTGGAACAGGTGGTCGCGTTCGGCCAGGGAGAGCCGTAGGCCGCGGGCGAGCGCGCTGAGCATCTGCTCCGAGGGGTGCGGCCCGCGCTGCTGCTCCAACCGGCTGTAGTAGTCGGTGGACATCCCGCTCAACGTGGCGACTTCCTCGCGCCGCAGCCCACCGGTGCGCCGGCGTGGCCCCGGGCAACCCGACGTCCTCGGGCTGGAGCGCCTCGCGGCGGGTGCGCAGGAAGCTCGCGAGTTGGGCGCGGTCCACGGTGTCTCCGATCGGTGGGGCCGGTGCGGCTCGGCACATGGGGTGCAACAGGTGGACACGGGCGCGATGTTCCGCCGGGGTTCGGGCGACGGCCCTGTGCCGCGTCCTTTGCTCTGCTTCAACCCACGCAACAGCAGACGTCCGATAGTCGGACGCTGGATGGTGCGTCCGTTGAAGCAGAGCAAAGGCCACACCGGAGGCGGGCCCGACCGGCGCCGGCCGGGCCGGACCACCGGCACGTCCGGCGCCGGACGGCCGGACCAGCGCGCGGTCCGGGCCGTCCGGTGCTCAGCGCTGGATGGACTTGGTCTCCAGGAACTCCTCCAGGCCCATCCGGCCGAATTCGCGGCCGTTGCCGGACTGCTTGTACCCACCGAAGGGGCGAGCGGGTTCCAGTGACCCGCGTTCACGTCGACCTGACCCACGCGCAACCGTCGAGCGACCGCCAACGCGTGCTCCGGCTCGCCGAAGACGCCGCTGGTCAGGCCGTACAGCGTGCCGTTGGCGATGGCCACGGCCTCCTCGTCGTCGACGTAGGGGATGATCGTCAGCACCGGGCCGAAGATCTCCTCCTGAGCGATCGCGGAGGCCGGGTCGACGTCGGCGAAGATCGTCGGCCGGACGTACGCCCCGACGGGCAGCCCTCGGGCCGGTCGGGCCGCCGAACACCAGCCGGGCGCCGTCCTCGACGCCCCGCTCGATGTACCCGACGACCTTCTGCCGGTGCGCCTCGGACGCCAGCGGGCCGATCCGGGTGGCCCCGTCGCCCGGGTCGCCGACGGTGTGCTGCTTCGCGGCCTCGACGGCCAACGCCACGACCTCGTCCTGGCGGGAGGCGGGCACCAGCATGCGTGGCCAGGCGCCACAGACCTGACCCCGTTGGCGAACGCCATCAGCACGCCGGTGGTGACCGCCTTCGGCAGGTCGGCGTCGTCCAGGATGATGGTCGCGCCCTTGCCGCCCAACTCGAGCGCGACCCGCTTGACCGTCGCCGAAGCCACCGTGGAGATCCGCCGCCCGGCCCGCGTGGAGCCGGTGAAGGAGATCATGTCGACGTCCGGGTGAGCGGAGATGGCCTCGCCGACGATCGCGCCGGTGCCGTAGACGACGTTGAACACACCCGCCGGTACGCCGGCCTCGGCGGCCGCCTCGGCGAGGAGCCGCGCGGTCAACGGGGCGTTCTCGGACGGCTTGAAGACCATCGTGTTGCCGGCGAGGAGCGCCGGCGCCAGCTGGAGACGATCTGCTGTAGCGGGAAGTTCCACGGCGTGATCGCACCGACCACACCGATCGGCTCCCGGACGATCAGCGAGTTGCCGACCTCCTCGATCCAGGCGAAGTCGTCGGCCAGCCCGGCGACGGACTCGATCACCGCGGCCGGGAAGCCCACCTGGGCGGTCCGTGACATGCCGATCGGAGGCCCATCTCGGCGGTGATGGCCTGGGCGATCTGCTCGCTACGGGCGGCGAGGCCGGCGCCGAGGCGACGCAGCACGGCCGCCCGGTGCTGCGGCGTGGTCGCCGCCCAGGCGGGGAAGGCCGCCCGAGCGGCGGCGACGGCCCGGTCGACGTCGGCGGCGGTGCCCGCCGGCGTCTCGGCGATGACGTCGCCGGTTGCCGGGTTCACGACGGGAAGGGTGCCGGCAGAGCCGGCGACGGTCTCGCCACCGATCCAGTGGCCGGTGACGGCGTACGGGGAGGTTGTCATGGACCGAACGTCGCACCGGTCCGGAACCCCAACCAGGTGCGGTCTGTCCAGGGACTCGCGATCCCTGGCTGGGGCGCGACGCTCCGGGAGCGTTAATCCGGCAGCGGTCTGTCACAACCGACCGATACTCTTCCTTCGCGCATCGTCGTCCTGTCACGACGCGCTCCGCGCCGGGTCGGCGCGGCATCGCCCCACCGCACACCCTGGCCGGCTCAATCAACTTCAGGAGAGTTTGTGACACAGCAATCCGTCGCGACATCGGACAAACTCGACGCCGCGGTGCTCAAGGTGGCGGGCGTCGTCGTCCTCGGCGCGATCATGTCGATCCTCGACGTGACGGTGGTCAGCGTCGCGCTGCCCGAGTTCCAGAACGAGTTCGACGCGTCCTACGCCCGTGTCGCGTGGACCATGACCGCGTACACGCTCGCGCTCGCCACCGTGATCCCGCTCAGCGGGTGGGCGGCGGACCGGTTCGGCACCAAACGGCTCTACATGGTGGCGCTGGTCCTGTTCACCATCGGGTCGGGCTCTGCGCCATGGCCGACACGATCGGCGAGCTGATCGGCTACCGGGTCCTGCAGGGCCTCGGTGGCGGCATGCTCATGCCGCTGGGCATGACCATCATGACCCGGGCGGCCGGCCCGCACCGGATCGGCCGGTTGATGGCCGTCCTCGGCGTTCCGATGCTGCTGGGGCCGATCGGCGGCCCGATCCTCGGTGGCTGGCTGATCGACACCGCGAGCTGGCACTGGATCTTTCTGATCAACCTGCCGATCGGCGTGGTCGCGCTGATCTACGCGCAGATGGCGCTTCCGAAGGACGCCCCGAGCCCTCCGAGTCGTTCGACTTCGTCGGCATGCTCATGTCTCGCCGGGTCTCGCGCTGTTCCTCTACGGCGTCTCGTCGCTGCCGGAGGCGGGCACCTTCGGCGAGGCCAAGGTGTGGGCTCCGATGCTGGTCGGCGGCGCGCTGGTGGTGGCGTTCGTGCTCTACTCGTTCAAGCCCCGGCACCCTCTGCTCGACCTGCGGCTGTTCCGTAACCGCAGCCTGACCATCGCGTCGGTGACGATGTTCGTGTTCATCATCGCGTTCATGGGTGCCGGTCTGCTGTTCCCGAGCTACTTCCTGCAGGTGCGCGGTGAGTCGACGCTGGCCGCCGGTCTGCTGATGGCCCCGCAGGTCTCGGGCGATGATCACCATGCCGATCGCCGGCACGCTCGCCGACCGGGTGCCGATCGGGCGCACCGTCCCGTTCGCGCTGCTGCTCATCGTCGCCGGGTTCTTCGGCTTCACCCAGGTCGACCCGCAGACGTCGTACTGGCTGCTCGGCGGGTCGCTGTTCGTGATGGGCCTGGGCATGGGCGGCACGATGATGCCGATCATGACCTCGGCGCTTCGGACCTTGTCGGCCAACGACGTGGCTCGCGGCTCGACGCTCGTCAACATCCTCCAGCAGATCGGCGGCTCGGTCGGCGCCGCCGTGATGTCGGTCATCCTCACCAACGAGCTGAACGGATCCCGGCCGATCCCCGGCCTGGTGGACGAGAGCGGCAAGCCGATCACCGAGGCCGGGCTGGCCATCGCCGCCCAGCAGCGGCCGGAGCTGCTCCAGCAGATGCCGGTCGACCCGTCGATCATCGAGCGTGGGCTCGACTTCGCCGCAAAGTCGTTCGCGAACACGTTCTGGGTCGCGTTCGCGCTGGTCGTGCTCACGATCGTCCCGGCGGCGTTCCTGCCGCGCCGACGTCAGCCGGCGCAGCTCGACGACCCGCAGGCCGAGCAGATCAGGACGCCCGTCGTCATCCACTGAACGACCCGCCGCCGCGCTCGACACCTCGTGAGGCGTCGAGCGCGGCGGCGTCGAGCGCGGCAGCTCCGTGGCCGACAGTCAGCGCAACGGGCCGTCGCCGGGCCCGTCCGGGTCCTCGACCACGTGGATCGCCGCTTCCTCCGCGCTCGCGGCACCCGCGTCGATCCCGACGTCCCAGGCCACCGACTCGGCCTCGTCGTCCTCACGGACGCCCTCGTCGTAGGCGACGAGACGGCCCGCGCGCGCCTCCGCGTCGTACCCCCGGCGGGTCAGCTCGTCCTCGTCGTCGCCACCCTCGGCGTACGGGTCGACATCCGGGACCTCCTGGGCGAGGTGCTGCTCCAGGGACTCACCCGCCCGCTCCTCGGCCGGCGTGGTGCCGAAGCGGTTGGCCGCGGTCCAGTGGTCCTCGGCGACGATGCCGGTGTCGAGGGGATCAGCGACCCGGTCGTCGTCCAGGGTGTCGGAGGCGTCCAGGACCCCGTCGTCCTCGGCCACGTTCCACTCGTCGACGGAATCCATCCGCTCGGTCTGGCTCACGGCGGTCTCCTCTTCGTCACGGTGCACGGAAGTGCATCAGCCTATGACCGTGCAACGCGACCACACCCGAGGCCTGCCCGGTGTGACGAACCGACCTCGGGAACGGTGTGACCCGCCGCGTCAGCGCTTCAGCAGCTCCACCACGGCGTCGGTGAACTCCACCGGCTGCTCGACGTGTGCGAAGTGTCCGCTGTGCTCCAGCACGACCAGCCGCGAGTCCGGAAGGCCCGCGTGCAACTGCGCGACCAGCGGGGCCGCAGATGAAGTCGTACGCCCCGACGATCACCACGACCGGCACGGTGATCTCACCGAGGTTCTCCCGCACGTCGAAGGGTGTGGGTCCTGCGCGCCGGCCGGCCTCGACCAGATCCGGACGGCGGCCTGGAACGGGCGAACTCGTCCTGTCGGCCCCAGAAGTCGGCGAAGTACGCGGGCAGGGCGGCGCGCAGGGCGCTTCCCAACGACTCGTCGTCGGTCGCGCCGCCGATCTGCCCGAAGGCGGCCGGTACCGCCGCCGCTTCGGGGCGGTCCGGGTGCCGCTGCGGGTACGCGGCCAGACCGGCCATCGCCTCGCCCCAGAACTCGGCGCCGGTGACGGGCGACGTGTCGTACAGGGCGAGACCGGCGATCCGGTCCGGGTGGGCGAGGGCGTACCGCTGGACGACGAAACCGCCGTGGAGTGCCGAGGAGGTACACCCGGGACTGGTCGAGATGGTCGACGACCGCGTGCAGGAACCGGACATACGTGTCGAGACGGTAGTCGTCGGGGTTGTCGAGTCCACCCGAGGCGCCGGTGCCCACCGGCTCGACGTACACCATGGTGAAGTGCTCTTCCAGACTGGGCGTCCGCAGGTAGGCCCACTCGATGCCGGGGCCGCCGGAGTGCGCCACGCAGACCGGCCGGTGCCGGCGACGTGGTAGACCTGCCGAACACCATCGACGGTGAAAGTGCGCGCCCGGCGCGAGGGCGCCGACGTCGTGGCTGGTGAAACCCATGAACTATCTCCCGATCCGACCCGCGCGGCATCCGCCGGCACGGCAACTGGTGCATGACGGGGACCAGATGCGCGGGTCGACCGAAAAGTTCGCTCGGTCGGTGACGTTTCTTCAGACCAGCGCGGGGACGGGTGGAAGAGGGTGAGGTGACGCACCCGGCCCTCGCGCAGCACCTGCAACCACAGCGCCGCGGGTGGGCAGTGCCCGGGTCGTCCGGTGGGCTGATCAGGTCGGTCTCCCAGATCAGCACGTCGCCGCTGGCCACCACGTTGCGCAGCCGCTGGCGTACCCCGGCGGTCAGGTCGCGGTTCATGCCGTTGATCGCCAGATCACGCCCGCCGCGCGGGCCACCCGGCACGATCATCTCGGCGTCCGGCCACCAGCTCTCGCGAACCACCCGTTCGAAGTCCCCGTCCATGGCGGCGGCGACCATGTCCCGGCCCGCACGCCACAGTGCGGCACTCGCCGTGCCGACGTCGGTGTGCGCCGCGGTCGCCGCCGTGCGCAGACCGTCGGCGAGCGCGTGGCGGGCGTGGCTGAGGCGGCTGCGGACGGTGCCGATTGGCACGCCACACACGGCCGCGATCTGCTCGTACGAGGACGCGTCGCTGAAATAGCGCAGCAGGGTGACGAGCCGGTCGGTTTCCGACAGTCGCCCGATGGAGTGCCACACCCAGTCGCGCATCGCGCTCCGCTCCAGCGCCTCCTCTGGCGTGGGTGTGTCGGCGGGCCGGCGAACCACTCGGGCTCGGCGACCGGGACGGCTCTGGGTCCGCGTACCGTCATCCGGCTGTTGTTGCGGACGATGGCCCGCAACCACGGGCCGACGGCGGCCGGGTCGCGGACCTCGCCGATGCGACGCAGGGCCACCAGCATGGCGTCCTGCACCGCGTCCTCGGCGTCTGGTCCGTAGCCGAGGACGCCCAGCGCGACGGCTCGCATCCCGGCCTCGTGCCGGGCCAGCAGTGCACCGAGCGCCGCCGCGTCCCCGCCTGCGCGAGGACGACCAGCTCCGCGTCACCCGGTGTCACGCCCACTTCCTCCCCGAAACGCCTGTTTTGAACGCTTGTGCTCGTGCAAGCGTACGGCGGACCTGGCCAGGATGATGAGAGCGTGCACCCCGAACCGGTCGACCACGCGCCCCGGCAGGCGTTCCCCTGGGCGGTCCTGCGGCAGCGCTGGGAGGATCTCACCTTCCTGCACTGGGCCGTCGCTCCGGAAATCGTCGCGCCGTTGCTGCCCGCCGGCACCCGCCCGGACACGACGGAGGGTCAGCTACGTCGGCCTGATCGGCTTCCGGATGGTCGGGCTGGGCTTCGGCCGTGGTCCGGGGTGCCCTACTTCGGCACCTTCTGGGAGACCAACGTCCGGCTCTACTCGGTCGACGACGCCGGCCGACGAGCTGTGGTGTTCCGGTCGCTCGACGCGTCCCGCCTGCTGCCGGTGCTGGTGGCGCGGGTGACGCTGCGCCTGCCGTACCTCTGGTCGTCCATGCGGTTGGACCGCGACGGCGACCGCCTCAGCTACCGGAGCCGGCGACGCTGGCCGGGCCGGCGGGCACGACGAGCCGGATGGTGGTGCGGGTGGGGAGCGGATCGCCGACCCGACCCCGCTCGAACACTTCGTCACCGCCCGGTGGGGACTGCACACCCGGGCGTACGGGCGCACTTTGCACATGCCGAACTGGCATCCGAGCTGGCCGCTGCACCGAGCCGAGGTGCTACACCTGGATGAGGAGTTGGTCGCCGCCGCCGGGCTGCCAGCGCCGGTCGGGCCGCCGGTCAGCGTGCTCTACTCGCCGGGCGTCGAGGTCAGGTTCGGCCCGCCGGCGGCGGCCGGCCGCGCGGTGCCGGGCCGCCACGTCCTCAGTAGCGGCCGCCCTCGGGTGCGGGCAGCGCGTCCAGGTCGGCCAGGTCCTCGGCGCCGAGCCGCACGTCGCCGGCCGCGCAGTTGTCCACCAGGTACTTCGGGGTCTTGGTGCCGGGGATCGGGATGACCTGGTCGCCCTGGGCGACGACCCAGGCGAGGGCGACCTGGGCGGGGCTGAAGTCCGCGCGGTCGGCGATCTCCCGGACCCGGGCGACGATCCTGAGGTTGGCGCGCAGCGCGTCCTGCTGGAAACGCGGCAGACCGCGGCGGAAGTCGTCGGCGGGCAGGTCGTCGAACGACGTGAACCGGCCGGCGAGGAAACCGCGACCGAGGGAGAGAACGGCAGGAAGGCGATGCCCTGCTCGGCGCAGTACGGCAACACCTCGGCCACCGGGTCGCGGGTCCACAGCGACAGCTCGGACTGCACCGACGCCACCGGGTGCACCGCCTGGGCCCGCGCGATCTGGGCCACCGTCACCTCGGACAGCCCGATCTGCCGGGCCTTGCCCGACGCCACGACCTCGGCCATCGCGCCCCAGGACTCCTCAATGGGCACCTCCGGGTCGACCCGGTGCAGCTGGTAGAGCTCGACGTGATCGGTGCCGAGCCGGCGCAGGCTGTCGTCGATCGCCGCGCGGATGTGCTCCGGGCGGCCGTTGTTGCCGATCGTCGGCGAGTTGCCGGGACCGCCGGTGAGGGAGGTGGCCACCAGGCCGACCTTCGTCGCCAGGACGGCCCGCTCGCGGTGTGCGCCGGTCAGTGCCCGCCCGACCAGTTCCTCGTTGGTGTACGGCCCGTACACGTCCGATGTGTCGATCAGCGTCGCGCCCAGGTCCAGTGCCTGTCGGATGACGGAGATCGAGGTGTCGTCGTTCCGGGGACCGCTGATGTCGTAGCCGTGGGTCATGCCCATGCAGCCGAGGCCGATGACGCCGACCTCGGGGCCGGTGCTGCCCAGCGTGGTGGTTCGCATGCGCCCCACGCTACGACAGCCGACGCGCCGCGAAAATTTTCGGCGGACGTGTCGAGGACTGCCGCGCCGGCTTCGACCATGGTGTGAGGGCCGGGCACACCGGTTCCGCCGACAGGCTGAAAACAGCACGGATCGAGGAGTTGGATCTCATGACGAAGGTGACGACCGGGGCGACGATGTCGCTGGACGGCTACATCGCGGACGCGTCCCACGGTGGCTTCGACTACCTGTTCCAGTGGTATTCCAACGGCGACGTCGAGACCCCGACCGCCGACCCGGGATGACCTTCCGGACGTCCGCCGCCAGCGCCCGGCACCTGCGGGATCTCACCGAGCGGACCGGAGCGCTCGTCGTCGGCCGGCGGCTCTTCGACATGACCAGCGGGTGGGTGGCCGCCATCCGCTGGACGTGCCCGTCGTAGTGGTCACGCACAGCGTGCCGGACGGCTGGGAGCCGGAGAGCGACTCTTCGTCTTCGTCACCGACGGCATCGAGAGCGCCATCGACCGGGCGAAGTCGATCGCCGGCGACAAGGAGGTCGGCGTCAACGGGGCACCATCGCGGCGCAGGTCGTCGAGGCCGGCCTGCTCGACGAGGTGCACGTCGACCTCGTCCCGGTCCTGCTCGGCGCCGGCATCCCGCTCTTCGCCGACCTGAAGATCGCACCACTCCAGCTGGAGGGTCCGATCAGCCTCGTCGAGGGCGACGGCGTCACCCACCTGGCCTACCGGGTCCCCAGGGCGGCCTGAGCGCCGCGGTGGCCGGCCCGGTGGGGCGGCCACCGCCCCGGCCTCCACCCGGCAGCCCTCACCTTGCTCGCATAGTCATTGATCGATATGGTGCGCGAAGGCCGCCCCGCCTCAGACCACCACCGTCGATCCGAAGCGGGTTCAGCATGCGCACATCGAGACTTGTCACGACTCTGGCCGTCGCCGGCCTGCTGGCCGGTGGGGTGGCGATGACCGCCACACCGGCCAGCGCGGCGACCGCCGTGTTCTCCGTGACGAACAACTGGGGCAGTGGCTACCAGGGGCAGGTCACCGTCACCAACGACACCTCCACGCCGATCACCAGCTGGCGGGTCGAGTTCGACCTGCCCTCCTCCACCAGCGTCAGCCAGTCGTGGAACGCGCAGCAGACGACGTCCGGCAGCCACTACACCTTCACCAACGTCTCCTGGAACGGGCGCTGCCGCCGGCGCCTCGACCTCGTTCGGCTTCCTGGTCAACGGCTCCGGCACCCCGCTCAACTGCACGGTGAACGGCGCCTCCTGCGCCGGAGGGCCGCCGCCCACGACCCCACCACCGACGACTCCGCCTCCCACCACCCCGCCTCCGACCACCGGCACGCCGGTCGAGCGGCACGGGCAACTGCGGGTCTGCGGCACAACGATGTGCGACAGGTCCGGCGCTCGGGTGCAGTTGCGGGCATCAGCAGCATGTGGCTCAACTGGGAGACCGCCCCGTACGCGGAGAACCTCTCCGCGTTGACCTGGATGCGGGACAACTGGAACCTCCAGGTGATCCGCGCGGCCATGGGTGTGGAGCCGGCGGGCGCGTACCTCAGTGACCCGAACAAGGCGCGTGCCCAGGTGGAGACCATCATCAACAACGCGGTCAGCGCCGGGGTCTACGTGATCGTCGACTGGCACGCGCACGAGGCACAGAACAACCAGTCCCAGGCGGTGGCGTTCTTCGGCGACCTGGCCCGCCGTTACGGCAACCTGCCCAACGTGATCTGGGAGCCCTACAACGAGCCGTTGCAGGTCAGCTGGACCAACGTCATCAAGCCGTACCACCAGGCCGTGGTGTCCGCGATCCGCGCCGCCGACCCGGACAACATCGTCGTGCTCGGCACCCCGACCTGGTCACAGGACGTGGACGCGGCGGCGGCCAGCCCGGTCGCCGGCACCAACCTGATGTACACGCTGCACTTCTACTCGTGCACCCACGGCGCGTCACTGCGCGCGAAGGGTGACGCCGCGATCCGCGCGGGTCTGGCGCTGTTCGTCACCGAGTGGGGCGCCAGTAACGCCGACGGTGGCCTCGACGGCCGGTCCTGCCTGCCGGAGGCGCAGTCCTGGATCGACTGGATGAAGGCGAACGGCATCTCCTGGACGGCGTGGAAGCTCGACGTCGGCACCGACACCACCAACCTGCTCAGCCCGGGAGCGCCGGTGACCGGCGGGTGGAACAACTACCTGCATGGTCACGCGCCGTTCGTGGTCGCCAACATGAGGTGACCCTGGGCGTTCCGTGCTGGCCTGCGGGGCGGGCGGCGGTCGCGGTCGTGAGCGATATACCTGTGGGTCATATTCATACCTCTGCGGTATATCGCTCTCGACCGGGTCCGACCCCGCACGTGGGTCTCAGGGTGTGAACGCCCGCCGGTACGCGGTAGGGTGGTGGCGAAGGCGCGGCGGAAGTGCGCCCGCAGGTTGGTGGCCGTGCCCAGTCCGGTGCGTCGGGCGACCTCGTCGACGGTGATCTCGTTCTTCTCGAGTAGGGCGCACGCGGCGCGCAGCCGTCGCTGGATCAGCCAGGCTCGCGGACTCATGCCGAACTGGCTCTGAAAGCTGCGGTGCAGCGTGCGAGTGGACACCACACCCCGCCGGGCAAGGTCCGTGACGGTGATCGGGCGGTGCAGGTTGCTGCTCGCCCATCCGGTGACAGTGGCCAGCTCGTCGCCCTCACCCGGAGTGCCGACCGGGATGAACTGCGCCTGGCCGCCGGCTCGGTGCAGTGGTGTGACCATGTCTCGGGCCCGCTGGATGGCGACAGCCTGCCCGTGGTCGCGGCCGACCAGGTAGAGGCACATGTCGAGGCCGGCGGCGAGGCCCGCGCTGGTGAGCACCTGACCTTCGTCGACGTACAGGGCGTTCGCGTCCACGAGCACCGAGGGTGCTCCCGGCGAGCGTCTCGGCGTGCGCCCAGTGGGTCGTCGCGCGGAGGCCGTCGAGCAGACCGGCCTCGGCCAGCGCGAACGCCCCGGTGCAGATCGACGCGATGCGGGCACCACGGCGGTGCGCCAGTTGCAGCGCGTGGAGGGCGCTCGCTGGTGCCGGACCGCGCGCGAATCCGGGAACGATGACCGTGTCGGCGTCGCCGAGGGCGTCCAGGGCCGCCGCGACGGTCAGACCCAGGCCGGTGGTGGTCGTGGCGACCGCACCACGGTCCAGCCCGCACACCGTCGTCGCGTACCGGCCGTGGCCCTCGTGGCCGAAGACGTGCGTCGCGATGGTCAGATCGAAGGCGACGACCCCGGGTAGGGCGAGGACGGAGACCCGATGCGTGGCGGAATTCTTACGCATGATGGCAAGGATGCCACTCGTCGCCGCCCGCTCGGCAGGAGATTCTGGGCCGCATGCGAATCGAGATCGTGGTGTTCGACGGCTTCGACGAACTGGACGTCTTCGGCCCCTTCGAGGTGTTGTCGATCGCCGGGTTCGACGTCGGACTGGTCACTGTGGAGCGGCCTGGGCCGGTCACCAGCATGCGTGGTGTACAACTCCAGGTCGGCGAGGTGCTGGGGCAGCCCGACGGTGTGATCGTTCCCGGTGGTGGGTGGCTGGACCGGGCGACCGAGGGCGCCTGGGCGCAGGCGCAGCGTGGAGTGCTCCCGGCGAAACTGTCCGCGCTGGCGCCGTCCACGCGTTGGATGGCATCGGTGTGCACCGGCGCGTTGCTGCTCGCCGCCGCCGGCCTGCTGACGGCGAGGCGGGCGACCACCAACCGCAACGCCCACGAGGAGCTGCGCGCCCACGATGTGACGGTCCTCGACCAGCGAGTGGTCGACGACGGTGACCGCGTCACCGCGGGCGCGATCACGGCCGGGCTCGATCTGGGACTGTGGCTCACCGAACGAGGCTCGGCGCCGCCAGCGCCGGCCGGGTCGCCGAGATCATCGAGTACGCACCGGGCGCCGCCCCACCCGCGAGTAGCGCGGCCAGAACGGGCGCGCCACCTTAACGCGCCGGAAACACCCCGGTACCAACCCTGGGAACGCTCGTCGGACAGTCGAGACCACCGACACGCGAACCGGGGTGAGCATGGCCGACAACACCACGAACGTGCCGACGTTCGACGGGCCCGTGGGCCGGTCCGGCAACGGCCGGGCGTTGCCCACGCCCGCACCGGTCCGGTCCGGGCACCGGACGACGGCGACCCGGCCGATCTGGCCACCATCGGCGTGGAAGAGGAGTTCCACGTCGTCGACCTGCACACCCGGGAGCTGGTGCCCCGGGCCGGGGAGTTGCTCGACCGGCTGCCGGCGACCTCGTTCACCGCCGAGCTGCACCGCAGCGTGGTGGAGACGAACACCGCGGTCTGCCGCACCCTGGACGAGATCCGTACCGAGCTGACCCGGCTGCGCCAGGCGGCGGTCCAGGTCGCCGACCGGGCCGGGCTGGGCATCGTTGCGGCCGGTACGGTGCCGTTGCGCGCCGACGGCGACCCGAGCGTCACGCCCACCTCTCGCTACCGGCGGATGCTCGACGAGTACCAGATGCTCGCCCGCGAGCAGTTGATCTGCGGCGCGCAGGTGCACGTCGGCGTGTCCGATCGGGACCTGGCGGTGGCGGTGACCCGCCGGGTCCAGCCGTGGCTGCCGGTGCTGCTCGCCCTCTCCACCAGCTCGCCGTACTGGATGGGTCAGGACAGCGGTTACGCCAGCGTGCGGTCGCTGGTCTGGCAGCGGTGGCCCACCGCCGGCGACCCGGGCGAGGTGACCAGCGCCGCGGACCACGAGGCGCTGGTCGCCGAGCTGATCTCGTCCGAGACGATCAGCGACCCGCGATGATCTACTTCGATGTCCGGCCCTCGGCCCACGTGCCACTGTGGAGCTGCGGGTCACCGACGCCAATGCCGACGTGGAGACCATCGTCCTGCTCACCGGGCTGTTCCGGGCGCTGGTCCGGCGGGAGGTCGCCGCCCTGCGTGCCGGGGTGGAACGCACGGCGGTACGCCCACCGGTGCTGCGCCGCCGTGTGGCAGGCGGCCCGCTCGGGGCTGGAGGGTGATCTGCTCGACCTGCCCCGGTCGGCGCGACCGGTGCCGGCCGCCCAGGCCGTCCGTCGCCTGGTGACCGACCTGCGCCCGCAGCTGGAGGCGACCGGCGACTGGGAGCAGATCAGCGAGCTGACCCGGTACGCGCTGGAGCGCGGCAGCTCCGCGGCACGCCAGCGGCGGGCGTACGAGCGGCGTGGCCGGTTGGCCGACGTGGTCGATCTGCTGCTCGACGAGACCCGGGTCGGATCCGGATGCCGCTGCCCGGTGCGCCGACACCGCCGGCACTGCCCACGTACCGCGACGTCGGCGACGAGGTCTTCGGGCCGGCGGGACCGCAGCCGGCGTACGCCCGATGCTCGCTGCCCTGCGCCAACTCGGTGCCGGCGTCCTGCGCCAGCGGAGCACGACCGGGACGAGGAGCAGCGCGCCCGTGGCGTGACGTTCAGCGTGGCCGGTGAGGCGAGCACCCGGCTCTTCCCCGTCGACCTGGTGCCGCGCGTGGTGCCCGCCGCCGACTGGCGGACCCTGCGCACCGGCCTGGTGCAACGCGCCCGCGCCCTCGACGCGTTCCTGCGCGACGTGTACGCCGACCGGGCGGTGGTGGCCGACGGCGTGGTGCCGGCGTGGGTGGTGGAGTCCTCACCCGGGCTGCGCCCGACCGGGGCGCTGATGGGCCGGCGGGGCACCCGCGCCCAGGTGTCCGGCACCGACCTCGTCCGCGACCCGGACGGCGGCTGGTACGTGCTGGAGGACAACCTGCGGGTGCCCTCCGGGATCGGCTACGCGGTGCAGAACCGTCGGCTGACCCAGGCGGTGCTGCCGGAGCTGCCGGTGCCGGAGGATCTGCTGCCCGCCGACGAGACCCGGCGATGCTGTACCGGGCGTTGGTCGCCGCCGCGCCGCCGCGGCCGACGATCCCGCCGTGGTGGTGCTCAGCAGCGGCCCGGGTGATCCGGCGTGGTTCGAGCATCGGTTGCTCGCCGACGAGATGGGCGTGCCGCTGACCGAGACCAGCGACCTGCTGGTGGAGGAGGTCGGGTCCGACTGGTCCGCGAGGGCCGCCGCAGCGAGGTCGACGTGATCTACCTGCGGATGGACGAGGAGGCGTTACTGCACGCGCCGGGGCCAACGGGTGCCGCTGGGCTGGCCGCTGCTCGCAGCGGTGCACGCCGGGCGGCTCACGTTGGCCAACGCGCTGGGCAACGGTGTCGGCGACGACAAGGCGCTGTACGCGTACGTGCCCCGGCTGATCGAGTACTACCTGGGCGAGAAGCCGCTGCTGGGGACGTGCCGACGTACCTCTGCGGGTTGCCCGAGCAGCGGGCCGAGGTGTTGGGCCGGCTCGACGAGCTGGTGCTCAAGCCGGTCGACGGGTACGGCGGTGACCGGTGGTGATCGGCCCCGGGCCGAGGCGGAGGAGTTGGACGCCGTCCGGGAGCAGATCCTCGCGGCCCCGCACCGGTGGATCGCCCAGGAGATGATCGCGCTCACCACCCACCCGGTCTTCGACGGCACGGCCCTCGCCCCCGCCACGTCGACCTGCGGGCCTTCGTGTTCCTCGGCGACACCGCCGAGGTGGCGCCGGTGGCGCTGACCCGGGTGGCGCCGGCCGGCAGCATGATCGTCAACTCGTCGCGAGGCGGTGGGTCCAGGACACCTGGCTGCTCGGCGGAGCCGACGAACCGCCGGCGTAACCCACGCTTGACCCATCCGTCATCGGGAGGCAACCCGGTCCGCCAAGCCTGGACCGGTCAGCGGCCCGAGCGACAGTGAGCCGATGAGAGGTGCGTGTCATGTGCGGTATCGGAGGTGAGTTCCGCCTCGACGGGCGTCACCGGACCTGGCCGCCGTCGAGCGGATGCTTCCCGTCCTGACCTCCAGGGGCCCGGACGGCGAAGGCCGGTGGCAGCAGGGGCCGGTCGCCCTGGTGCACCGACGGCTGCGCATCATCGACCTGTCCGAGGCGGGCGCCCAGCCGATGGTCGACGAGGAGCTGGGTCTGGCCCTGGTCTTCAACGGCTGCATCTACAACTACCGGGAGCTGCGTGACGAGCTGACCACCGCCGGTTACTCCTTCCGGTCCACCTCGGACACCGAGGTGATCCTCAAGGCGTACCACCGGTGGGGACGGCGTGCGTCGAGCGGTTCTACGGGATGTTCGCGTTCGCCCTGGTCGAGCTGGCCACGCACACCCTGGTGCTGGCCCGCGACCGGCTCGGCATCAAGCCGCTCTACCTGGCCGAGGGGCCGAGCCGGATCCGCTTCGCCTCGACCCTGCCGGCGCTGCTCGCCGCCGGGGACGTGAACACCGACCTCGATCCGGTGGCGCTGCACCACTACATGAGCTTCCACTCGGTGGTGCCGCCACCGCGCACGATCCTCGCCGGGGTGCGCAAGCTGCCACCGGCCACCGTGCGGGTGATCACCGCGGACGGCCGGAGCACCGACACCCACTACTGGCGGCCGGAGTTCAACCGGGCAGCCGCCCCGCGATGTCCGCCGACGAGTGGCAGGAACGGATGATGGCGGCGTTGCGCACCGCCGTACGCCGACGGATGGTGGCCGACGTGCCGGTCGGCGTGTTGCTCTCCGGCGGTCTCGACTCGAGCCTGATCGTCGCCCTGCTGGCCGAGCAGGGCCAGACCGGGCTGGCCACCTTCAGCATCGGCTTCGAGGCGGCGGCGGGGAGAGTGGCGACGAGTTCCACTACTCCGACCTGGTGGCCCGCCACTTCGACACCGACCACCAGCAGATCCGCATCGGCGCCGATCGGTTCGTCCCCGCCGTACACCAGAGCATCGCGGCGATGAGCGAGCCGATGGTCAGTCATGACTGCGTCGCGTTCCACCTGCTCTCCGAGGAGGTTTCGCAGCGGATCAGCGTGGTGCAGTCCGGGCAGGGTGCCGACGAGATCCTCGCCGGCTACGACTGGTACCCGCCGATGGCCAACGTCGCCCGCGCGGACGCCGTCGAGGCGTACGCCCGGTGTTCTTCGATCGTCGCCACGACGCGCTCGGCGGGCACCTGGCGCCCGAGTGGATGCTCGACCACGACGCCAGCCTGGAGTTCGTCGCCGCGCACTTCGGCGCGCCCGGCGCGGACACCGCGCTGGACGCGGCGCTGCGCGTGGACAGTCTGGTGATGCTCGTCGACGACCCGGTCAAGCGGGTCGACAACATGACGATGGCCTGGGGCTGGAGGCCCGCGTGCCGTTCCTCGACCACGAGGTGGTCGAGCTGGCCGCCGCCTGCCCACCCGCGTTGAAGCTGGCGCAGGGCGGCAAGGGCGTGCTGAAGGCGGCGAGCCGGGGCATCGTCCCGGACGAGGTGATCGACCGGCCGAAGGGCTACTTCCCGGTGCCCGCCATCCGGCACCTGTCCGGGCCCCTGCTCGACGACGTGCGGGACGCGCTGACCGCCCCGGCGGCACGCGAGCGGGCCTGTTCCGCAAGGACTACCTGGAGGAGTTGCTGGACGCGCCCAACGCCCAGCGGACCACGTTGGGTTCCAATGCGCTCTGGCAGCTCGGGCTGCTGGAGCTCTGGTTGCAGCGGATCGGGGTTTAGATGAGCGTACGGACTGAGGCGCCGCGCAGCACCCGGCGGCCCCGACCCGCGAGCCACCGGCCGGCGCAGCCGCCGGTACCCGACGGCGAGGACTTCGCGCCCGCGCCGTCTCCGGACGGCCGCCGAGTGGCGTTCCTCTCCGACCGGTCCGGTACGCCCGGCGTGTGGGTCCGCGAGGTCGGCGCGGCCACTGCCGTCGCGCTGCCGGTCGGCGACGAACCGGTGCTCGCGCTGAGCTGGTCCCCGGACGGCCGGTGGCTGGCCTGCGCCGTCGCCCCCGGTGGCGCGCCCGCACTGAGCTGTGGGTGCTGAGCCCGGACGGATCGCATCGCCGCCAGATCGCCGGGTTCGGCCGCCGCAGCGCCTCGTTGGCCGGCTGGTTGCCCGACGGGCGGTCCTGGCGGTCACCGAGACCGACGCGCACGGGCAGGCTCTGCTGGTCGACGCGGACACCGGCCGTCGGCGGGTGCTCGCCGAGGGCGACCTGCTCACGCTCCTGGACGTGACAGCGGACGCCGGCACCGCGCTGCTGCGCCGCGGCCCCGGAACGCCCGCTGGCTGGAGGTGCTCGACGTGGCCACCGGCGACCGGCGGCGGTTGTTCCCGGACACCGGGCGGGGCAGCACCGACCAGGGCTGGTTCGGCCCGGACGGTACGAGCGTGCTGGCGCGCACCGACGCGTTCTCGGAACTCGCCGCGCTGGTACGGGTCGACCTGAACCGGCCGGAACGGACGCCGACCCGGCTCGCCGGGCGACCGGACGCCGAGTTGGAGCACGTGGCGCCGAGCGCGGACGGGCACCGCGCCGCCCTGCTGTGGAACACCTACGGCGGGCGCAGCGAGCTGAGCATGCTCGACCTCGCCACCGGCGTGCAGCGCACCGTCAGCGCCCGGGCGAGGTGCTCGACGACGTCGTCTTCGCCGCCGACGGCGACCTGCTCTGCCTCACCGCCCAGGGGCCGGTGCAACCACGGGAGGTCTGGCTGGTCGACCCGTCGACCGGGCGCCGCGCCCGCTGCGACCGGACACGGCCGCCGCGCGTACGGGCGACAGCGGTGTCGCGCCGCAACTGGTCGACCTGCGCGCCCGCGACGGACTGCCGCTCTCCGGCTGGCTGTACCGCCCGCCCGGCCCGGGCCCCTGGCCGACGGCGATCAGCCTGCACGGGGCCCGGAGGCGCAGGAGCGTCCCGGCTACAACCCGCTGTTCCAGGCCCTCGTGGCGCAGGGCGTCGCGGTCTTCGCGCCGAACGTCCGCGGGTCGTCCGGGTTCGGCCGCTCCTTCGTCGCCGCCGACAACCTCGCCGGCCGCTACGGCGCGATCGCCGACGTGGCGGCCTGCGCCGACTTCCTCGTCGACAGTGGTGTGGCCCGGCCCGGCCAGCTCGGCGTTCTGGGCCGCTCCTACGGTGGCTACCTGGTGCTCGCGGTGCTGGTGAACTTCCCCGGCCTGTTCGCCGCCGGGGTCGCCGAGTGCGGCATCTCCGACTTCCGGACCTTCTTCGCCGGCACCGAGCCGTGGATCGCCGCCGCCGCCGTCAGCAAGTACGGCGACCCGGAGCGGGACGCCGACCTGCTGCGTGACCTGTCGCCATTGACCCACATCGACCGGTTGGACGTGCCGGTGCAGCTGATCCACGGCGCCAACGACACGAACGTGCCGGCCGGTGAGTCGACGCAGGTCGCGCGGGCTCTCGCCGCCCGGGTGTGCCGCACGGGCACCTGGTGCTCGCGGGTGAGGGCACGATTTCCTGGGGCGGGCCAACGCCGAGGCGGCCCGCACCGCCACCACCGGCTGGCTGACCCGGCACCTCGCCGCGACCGCGACCGCCGTCGGCTGAGGCGATATCCTGCGCCGGTGGAGGTCGCGGCGCAGGGTGAGCGGTTGGCCGCGGAGCTGGGTGGCTGGCTGGCCGACGTGACCTTCGTCGACCTGGACACCGACGAGGTGACCGCACGGGTGATCGACTCGGTGGTGCGGTGGGCCGAGGCCCAGGGCTGGCGGGTCTACCGGCGTGCGCCCAGCGTGCTGCCGTTGCCACCGCCGCTGGAGCAGCGGCACTCGGTTCTCGACGTGGCGTGCGCCCGCCCGGACGGCCCGCCGGTGGTGGTGGAGGTCGACCACACCGACCGGGCCCGGACGGTGCAGAAGTTGCGCGCCGAGGCGGACGCCGGCCGGATCCCGATCTGGGTCCGCTGGGGCGTCGGCCGGTTCACCACGCCACCACCGCCGGTGCGGATGGTGACCGTCGAGGTGACGCGCCGGGCCGGGCCTGCCGGACGCGGACGGCTGCACAGCCGGGGCGGTGACCGCCCGCGCCGGCTCACTCGGCCGGCAGCGGCACGGTGGCCCGCAGGCGCTGCCGATCCCGTTGACCGATCCGCTGCCGATCCCGTTGACCGACCCGCTTCCGGGCGCGGCCGACGGCTCCGGTAAGGGCACCTGAAGAGAATCGTAAGCGGCGGCCGGCAGAGTTCTGGGTGTCACCGGAGAGCACGACAAACACCAGGAGATCCCGATGCGCAAGCTCATCAACTCGACCTACATCACCCTCGACGGCGTCATCGACAACCCCATGTGGACCATGCCGTACTTCGACGAGGAGGCCATGAGCCTCGCCGGGGCGCAGACCACCGAGGCCGACGCGATGCTGATGGGTCGCGCCACCTACGACGGCATGTCCGTCGCCTGGTCGAGCAGGGACGAGCGACCCGACCACCGGCGCCGCGTACTTCAACAACGTCAAGAAGTACGTCGCCTCGACCACCCTGACCGACCCCACCTGGAACAACACGGAGGTGCTCCAGGGCGATCTGGTCGAGGCGGTCACCGCGCTCAAGGCCCAGGAGGGCAAGAACATCATCCAGTACGGCTTCGGCTCGGTCACCGCCCAGCTGATCAAGGCCGGGCTGGTGGACGAGGTCCGCTTCTGGATCCACCCGGTGCTGGAGGGCGGTCCCAGCCTCACCGCGCCGCTGACGGACGTCAAGGCGTCGTTCGACCTCGTCGACACCCGGGTGCACAAGAGCGGAGTGATCGTCGCCTCGTACGCGCCGAAGGCGGCGGCCTGACCAGCGGGTTCGCTCGCTGCGCTGCCCCGCGCTGCGCCGCCCGCCGCCCGCCGCCCGCTGCGGCCGGGGCGGGGTGCCGGACTGGCTCCTTTGCTCTGCTTCAACCGGCGCAACAGTTTCGACCTCAGACTGTTGCGCACGTTGAAGCAGAGCAGAGACGCGAGCAGGCCGCCCGCTCGCTCACCCGATCCCGGCCGGCCCCGCTCGCTCACCCGCTCCCGGCAAACGCGCCAGCGGAACCGGGGCGCGGCCGGCCAGGGCGCGACCGGATCAGAGCTGAGCCCGGGCCTCGCTCGGGCTCAGCTGCGCGCCCTCGGCGACCAACGCCTCGAAGCGCTCCGACCCGAGCTCGGCCCGCAGCCGTTCGGTCACCCGGTCGGTGTCGTCGCGTTCGGCCGGCGCGGCCGGGCCCGCGCGGCGAGCCGGGCGGCGGCCGCGGCGCCAAGAGCCTTGCGGCGATCTCGGGGATCGCACCGCGGCCGCCATCCCTCCAGGGGATTGATCGAGTCCCGCATCGTCGCCATCGCCTCGGCAACCTCGAACGCCTCGATGTGCAGGGCCAACGCGGCGTCCGGGTCACCGCCCTGTTCGACCGCGTGGCCCAGCTCGACCAGGATCATCGGCAGGTAGAGCGCGGGCTGGCTCTCGCTCCGGCCCAGCTCGGCGAGGTGACTGAGGTGGGTGACGGCCAGGTCCAGCTTGCCGTCGCGGCGGGCGGCTAACCCCAGGCTCATCTCCGCGAAGACCAGCGCTCCCGGCGAGCCCTGCTCCATCGCCAGGCCGTACGCGCGTTCGGCCAGTTCCCGGCCCTGGGCATAGTCCCGGGTCTGCACGGCGAGCCAGGCCAACCAGGACAGCTCGGCGCAGACCTGGGGCCACAGCGCCAGCTCCTCGGCCCAGCGCAGTCCCTCGCGGTGCAGCGCGGCGGCGCGCTCGTGCTCGCCGCGCATGTCGGCCAGGCCACCCACCCACTCGGTCGCTCGCAGCCGGCCCCACCGGTCGCCGATGTCGGCGAAGAGCGCGGCGCTTCGGGTCGCGGTGCGTTCCAGGGTGGTCTGGTCCCCGTTGGCGTGTGCGAGGTGGGCCAGCGAGCTCAGCACCGCGGCCTCGGTCCACGGGTCGGCGGCGGTGGTGGTGGGCAGCAACTCCGCTGCCAGGGCCAGATCGCCGTTCTCGATCACCGCGTTGGCCGCGAACCAGGCCGCGTGGCCGTTCGGCTCGACGGCCACCGCGGCTCGCACGTCGTCCGGCGCGACCGCCTGCCCTGCGACAGGGCGAAGCCCACCCGCCAGGGCGGCGCGGGCCTCCTGCTCCGGGTCGCCGGCCACGGCGGGCCCGTCGCGCCTCGGTGAGTCGGCCGCGCAGGTGCCAGTACCAGCTCAACGCGACCGCCAGCCGCAGCCCACCGCCGTGCACCAGCGCCGAGCGCAGGTTCGCCATCTCGGCGTCCAGCACCGCCAGCCACCGCCGCTGGTCGGCGCCGCGCAGCCCGGGTCGGCGCGTTCGGCCAGCTCCGTGTAGTAGGCGGCGTGCCGCGCGCGTACCTCGTCGGCGTCGGTCAGGCGCTCGGTGCAGAACGCGGCCACCGATTCGAGCAGCCGGTAACGGGGGCAGCGCCGGAGTCGTCGAGGACCACCAGCGACCGGTCCACCAGCCGAGCGAGGACGTCCAGGTCGGTCCGGCAGACGTACTCGGCGGCCTCCGGGTGCAGCCGTCCGGGAACACCGCCAGTCGGGCAAGCACCACCCGGTCGGTCTCGTCCAGCAGGTCCCAGCTCCAACCGATCACCGCGGTCAGCGTCCGTTGCCGGGGCGGCAGGTCCCTTTGCGGGGTGGCGAGCAGCCGGAACCGGTCGTCGAGCCGATCCACCACGCCCGCACGCCCAGCGCGCGGACCCGGGTCGCGGCCAGCTCCAACGCCAGCGGCAGCCCGTCGAGGCGGCGGCAGAGCTGGGCGACCGCCGCCGCGGTCTCCGAGTCGAGGCGGAAGCCGCGCTGTTGCGCGGCGGCGCGGGCGACGAACAACCGGGCCGCCGCCGAGCGTTGGACCGCGTCCAGGTCACCGTCGTCCGGCACGGGCAGTGGGGTACCTCCCAGAGCAGCTCGCCGGTCAGTCCGAGCGGCTCCCTGCTGGTGGCCAGCACGCTCACCCCGGGCACCTCGCGGAGGAGCCGGACGACCAGCTCGGCGACCGACTCGACGACGTGTTCGCAGTTGTCCAGCACGAGCAGCAACTGCCGGTGCCGCAGCGCGGTGACCACCCGGTCGGCGGGGACAGGCTCGCGCCCACGGCCTCGTACGCGCCGAGCGCGCCGAGCACCTGTTCGGCCACGCCGGCGTCGCCGGCCGGCAGCGGGGCCAGCTCGACCAGCTGGACGCCGTCGGGAAAGGACTGCCCACGGGCCGTCTCGGTGGCGAGCCGGGTCTTGCCGACGCCACCCGGCCCGACAAGCGTCACCAGCCGCTGCCGGGGAGCAGGGCCCGCAACTCGGCCAGCGCCTCGGCCCGCCCGACCAACTCGTCGAGCTGCGGCGGCAGACCGTCACGGACGAGCGCTGCGCGTGGCGGGGCGCTCAGGCCGGCGTCCTGTTCGAGGATCCTGCGGTGCAGGGTGACCAGCTCCGGGCCGGGGTCCAGGCCCAACTCCTCGGCGAGCCGGTCCCGCAGGTCGGCGTAGCTGTCCAACGCCTCGGACTGGCGTCCGGCCGCGTACAGCGCGCGGAGCTGGACCGCCCGTAGGCCCTCGCGCAGCGGATGCCGGGCGACCAGCTCGGCCAGGTCCGCGACCACCAGGTCGTGTTCACCCCGGCCAGCCGGGCCTCGGCCAACCGTTCCTGGACGGCGAGGCGCTGCTCGGCGAGGCGGGCCACCTCCGCGCGCGCGAACTCGGCGTCGGCCACATCCGCGTACGCCTCGCCGCGCCACAACGCGAGAGCCTCGGTCAGCCGCTCGACGTCGGTGCGGCGGGACAACTCGTCGAACCGGGCGGCGTCGAGCGCGTCGACCCGGAGCAGGTAACCGGGTGGCCGGGACTCGACCAGTTCGCGGGCACCCGGCTCGGCGTCGTTGAATGCCTTGCGCAACTGCGACACCCGCACCTGGAGGGCACCGGCCGGGTTGGCGGGGCGTCGTCACCCACAGGTCGTCGACGAGGCGGTCCGCCGAGACCACCCGGTTGCGGTTGACCAGCAGGTCGGCCAGCAACGCGCGGACCTTCGTGCCGGGCACCACCACCGGCTCGCCGGCGTCCGTGGTGACGGCGAGCGGCCCGAGCACCCCGAACTGCACGGCGGTCATCCTAGCGGCGCGGCGGTGACAGGAGCGGGCCGTACGCGCCGCGCGCCGGCGGGGTCGGTCCGGCCCTAGGGGCTGCTGGCGGCGGCGTGCCGTGGGCTTCCGGTCTGCGCCGGTCGGCGTTGCAGCGGCACCGGTGCCTCGTTGCGGCTCGCCGTGTCCAGGTCCGCGACCAGGGCGTCGATCTGGCCCCGGGTCACACCCGGCATGCAGACAGTGTGCGACCACGGCCCGTCGGTGGCCAGCAACCACTTGCGGGTCACCGCTGCCGGTGGGGTGGCCAGCACGACGGTGAAGGCGTGCGGGTGACGCCAGGCGGGCCAACCGATCCCGACAAGCTGGTCGACGGCGTACGCGGCCAGGTCCCGAGCACGGGTGGTCCGGGCGCGGTGCCCGTCGCGGTGCTGCGTCGCGATGGCATACCACAGCAGGACGGCGGCCTGCCCACACCGGGAGCCGTTGACGGTGGTGTCGAAGGTGGCGGTGTACGCGACGTGTCGCCCGGGCCGGCGGATGCTGGCCCGCATCAGCACCAACCCACACGGGATCGGGGTGCCGAAGAACTTGTGACCCGACACGGCGACGCTGTCCACGCCGCTGCCCGGGCCGAGGGTGAGGACGCCGTCGAGGGCCAGAGGGATGCCGGCGAGGGCGGCGTCGACGTGCACGTGGCGTTGGTCCACACCGGCCTCGCGCAGCGTGGTCGATCCGGGCGGGGTCGTCGACGGCTTCGGTCATCGTCGTCCCGGCGGTGGCCACGACGACCGCCGGGCGGTGCCGGCGCCACCGGACCAGCGTGGCGAGATGCTGGTAGTCCATCTCGCCACGCTCATTGACGTCGACGATCTCGCTCGACGCGCCGATGATGTCGAGGATCTTCCCGATCGAGTAGTGCGCCGCCCGGGAGTAGTAGACGATCGCGCCCGGGTGGCGACGGTACCCGGCGTGCAGCGCGGCGAGGTTGCCCTCGGTGCCGCCGGCGGTGACGTAACCCCACCGGTCGTCGGCCGGAAGGGCCATCAGGTCGGCGCACCAGTCGACCACCGCCCGTTCCAGCGCCTTGGTGTGCGCGGTGCCGCCCGGATCCGAGCGTGGGTCGCCGACGTTGTTGAACAGCCGCCCGAACAGCGGCAGGACCGGGTGTAGTCGATGTCGACAGCCCCGGGAAAGCCGATGGCGGTGGGCTGCCCGTGGCTGGCGTGGTCGAGCAACGCCTGCACCACGGCACCCACGTTGATGCTGCCGGCGCGCAGGTCGACGGCGGAGGCGGTCAGCACGGCGGGATGATCGGGTGCGGTCACACAGGCCGCCCGGCGAGCAGGTGCTCGGTGAGGGTGCGGTGCAGGGCGCCGAGCTGCGTCCACGCCGCGCGCAACCACTGCTCGCCCTGCTCGGTAAGGTCGGCATAGGGTTGTACGGCCAGCGGCGGCTGGCGTCCAGACTGCGGTTGCAGGTGATGCCGTCGTCTCCGACGCGCCGGTGCGGGTCGCGCACCATGCGCAGCGCGGTGCCGTCGATCAACCAGACCAGGCCCTGCCCGGACAGATCGAACACCGACTTCGGACGCGGTGTGCTCAGCGGTTGCTGACGCACCGAGTTGGCCCGCATGTGCCAGGGCCCCTCGTCACTGTCCAGGGTGGTCACACCCACGCCCACGTAGGAGGCGTCGCGGGGCATGTCCAGATCGCCGCCGTTGACCATCGATCCCTCCGGTCCGCGGGGATCCCACCGTCGGCCCTGGGCGGTGGCGCGGGCGACGTTGCCGGCGGCGGTGCGGGCCAGCTCGTGCAACACCCGAGGCAGGTCGTCCGACTCCGCACCGGCCAGGAAGAGCCGGGTGGCGATCAACAGCCGGTAGCCGTGCGGCATGTACTGGTCCGGGGTGGTGTAGAACAGCACCACCCGTGCGGGCCGAGGGCGTTGCGCTTGCCGATGCGGTCGAACGCCTCATGGCAGTGCTTGGCGTTGATGCCGCGCAGCCGTGAGGCGACCTGTAGCCGCAGGTCCACCCAGACGCGATCCTGCGGGCCGGGCTCGTCGGGCTCGCCGCCCGCCGGCGGCGTCGGTGGGTCGACCGGCGGTGCGATGTGCGGCGGCTCCGGCGACCGCGACGACGCGGGCCCGGTCCACCGCTGCGGCGGGGCTGCTGCGGCTCGCGCTCGTATCCCGGCGGCCCGTCCCAGCTCCGGGACGCGCCGGGCAGTGGACCGCTGTCGAACTCCGGCTGGTCGGGCCACCGTGGGCTCTGGCCCGGCGGGGCCCGGGTCGTAGCCGGGCCGCCTGGTCCAGTTCGCGTCGGCGTCCCCGCCTGCCGGCCGCGCAGCTCCTCGCCCTCCGGCGTCGTAACCGGCCGGCGACTGGTCGGTGGCCGGCCGGCCACGCTCGTCCCAGTTCATCTGGTGCCGCCCTGGTGGCGGACTCGTCGGGTACGTCATCATTCGGCCCCGGCCCTGCTAGAAGGTGACGCCGACGTCGTCGGGCACCGCGTGGGTGTCTGGGCGGCCCTGACTGATGCCCTGGTACACGTCCGGCCGCGACCGCCGCAGCACACCCGCCCACAGGCCCCGCCGACGGCGGCAGCCGCGATGATCAGCGGTAGCAGGTAGGGGACATCGACCCCGGCTCGGCGCCCAGCAACGAGCCCACGTTGATCACCATCGCGCCGAGGACGACCGAACCGAGGATCACGCCGCACAGTGGCGCGAGGACCGACGTGCCGATCCCCACCCGGACAGCAGCCCGCTCCGCGCGCCGATCGCCGCGACGGAGGCGGCCAGCAGCAGGCACAGCAGCCCGAGCGCGCCCAGCGTCGACAGCCAGGTGAACAGGGTGGCCACCGGGTCGGCGTGCAGTGCCGCGAAGACGACCACCACCACCGCGGCGATCCCGGTCTGGAGCAGCGACCCGCCAATGGGGCGCTGACCCGGTGCCGCTGCCGGAGCGGGCCAGCCCTGCCGGCAGCACTCCCTCGCGGGCCATCGCGAACACGTAGCGGGCCACCACGTTGTGGAAGGCCAGCAGCGACGTGACGATCGCGAGGATCAACATCATCTGCGCCAGTGGCGTCAGGAAACCGCCGAGGCGCTGCTCCAGCACCGAGAACGGCAGGCCACCGTCCGGGTCTGCCGCGACGGCGGCCACCTGGTTGGTGCCGACCGCGACGCCCATCGCCCAGGCCACTCCGGCGTACACGACGGTCAGGAAGAGCACGCCGGCGAAGACAGCCCTGGTCACTCCCGAGGTGTCGCGACTCTCCTCGGCGAAGCTCGCGGGGCGTCCACGCCCATCAGCGCGGCCAGGCACAGGGCGACCGCGCCACCGATGCCGCTGACCCCAGGCCGGAGACCGCGAACCCGTCCCAGGACAGCGTGCCGCCCGCCGGGTCGGCGAGCGCCGACGTCACGAACAGCACGATGATCACCAGTGAGCCGGCCAGAACGGTCGACAGCAGCACAGTGGACAACGCGACAGCGCGCACACCGAGCACCGCCACCAGGGCCAGGCCGACGGCCGCCCACACCCACCAGCTGCCGCCGACCAGGCTGGCCAACGTGGCGCCGAGCAGCCCGTAGAGGCTGATCTGGATGGCGTTGTACGCCACCAGGGCGACCGCACCGCCGGCCACGCCCCACCGTCGGTTCATCCCGCGGGTGAGGATGGCGTAGTAGGCCGCGGCGTGGGGCACCCGCCGCGACATCGCCGTGTATCCCACCAGCAGCAGCGCGACGACCCCACCCACCAGCAGGAACACCAGCGGGACGCTGGTCACCTGCGATGCTGGCGTAGGTGGCCACGATGCCGCCGACCAGCACCACCATCGGCGCCGACGCCGCGGCGCCGAACACGCCCATGCCCCATGCGCTGAGCGTCTTGCGCGCCAGCGCCACCTGCATGCATGCTCACCAGGAGCCTCCCTCGCCACGGCCCGCGAGGGTGGGGCAGGAGAATTGTTCGTCGCTGCGGATACGCCGCCGCACCGTGCCCTCCCGGACCGTGAAGCTCACCAGGTCGTGGGTGCCGTCGGGCCACTCCCGACGGATCGCGGACCCACGTCAACTCGCCAGCGGCGAACAGCTTGGTGGTCCGATGATCCCCGAGGGGGACAATCCTCCACCTTGCCGACAAACTATTCAATCTAGAGTGGACAGACGCGGTGGCCGGGCCGGTCAGGCTCAGCATGATGAGGTTCCTCCGCAAAAGCAGACAATGTGCGAGGGCGGTTACCGAATGATCACCGGGGTGCCCGCGCCACATTACTGGAGATCGTTATTGTCGGCTATCCGTAGTCGCAAGGGGACCTCTGCGTACTGATGGAACTCCTGGTCGGGGTGCCGGCGGGTTGCGGTCGTGGCGTGAGATCGATTTAACGGGTAGAAACATGCCAACCCCTTCGGCCCGTCCCAGGTCGTGGCCGCAGGGTCAGAAACGCTCTCACCGCCCCAGCTGTGCCGGGACCACTCGGCCAGCGGAAGGACGATTCCCATGACAAACCCGTCCCCAGCCGTACGCCGGAGATCCGGTCGTACCCTTCTCCTCGCTCTGGCGGTGACCACCGCCGTCACGATGACCAGCACGGCGGCCGCCGCCGGTCGCCCGACGCAGGCCGCGCCCGACTTCGGCCCGAACGTGACGATCTTCGACCCGACCATGCCGGTCGGCGAGATCCAGCGGACGCTCGACGCGGCGCACGCCCGGCAGGTCGACAACGAGATGGGCACCGAACGGCACGCCTACCTGTTCAAGCCGGGCACCTACGGCACGGCCGAACAGCCGTTGCAGGCCAAGGTCGGTTACTACACCGAGGTGTCCGGCCTGGGCGCCTCGCCCACCGACGTCACGGTTAACGGCAAACTCGAGGTCTACAACCGCTGCCTGGCCGACGGCGGCACCGGCAACTGCCTCGCTCTGGTCAACTTCTGGCGCACCCTGTCCAACCTGTCACTCACCGTCAACGCCGCCGGTCAGGACGGCTGCCGGTCGACGGCGAACTTCTGGGCCGTCTCCCAGGCGGTGTCGATGCGGCGGCTGAACATCAGCGGCGGCGGTCTGTCGCTGATGGACTACTGCACCGCCGGCCCGCAGTACGCCAGCGGTGGTTTCGTCGCCGACTCGCGGCTCCCGGCGACCACGAACGGCTCGCAGCAACAGTGGCTGACCCGCAACAGCGAGGTCGGCAGCTGGTCAACGCGGTGTGGAACCAGGTCTTCGCGGGGTCGAGGGCGCACCGGACGACGCCACGTTCCCCGACCCGCCCTACACCACACTGGAGACCACCCCGCTGAGCCGCGAAGCCTTACCTGTTCGTCGACGCCAGGGCCGCTACCAGGTACGCGTTCCCGCGGCGCAGCGCGACGCCGGGTGTCTCCTGGGCTGACGGCATGACGCGTGGGCGCACCATCGGGATCGACGACTTCTTCGTCGCGAAGCCGTCCGACTCGGTGCGGGTCATCAACAGTCAACTCGCGCGGGGAAGCACCTGCTGCTCACCCCGGGCACGTACGACATCGCGCGCAGCATCGAGGTGCGGCGACCCGACACCGTGGTGCTCGGGATCGGGCACGCCACCCTCACCGCCGTGAACGGCGCCATCCCGCTGGACGTGGCCGGTGTCCCCGGTGTGATCGTCGCCGGTGTCACGATCGACGCCGGCCTCGTCGAGTCGCCGGTCCTGCTGCGGGTGGGGCGCCAGCACGGCCACAACGCCAGCAGCCCGCACAACCCGACCACCCTGTCCGACGTGTACTTCCGCGTCGGCGGACCGCACATCGGCCGGACGGACACCGCGCTGGAGGTCAACAGCGACAACGTGCTCATCGACCACACCTGGGTGTGGCGCGGCGACCACGGTGTGGAGGGCTTCACCGAGGGCGTCAACGGCGACACCGACCGCTGGCGTACGAACACCGGACGCTACGGCGCCGTCATCAACGGCGACCACGTCACCGCGACCGGCCTGTTCGTCGAGCACTTCCAGCGTTACAACACGGTCTGGAACGGCGAGCACGGCACCACGATCCTGTACCAGAACGAACTGCCGTACGACCCGCCGACGCAGGCCGACTGGATGAACGGCCCGGTCGAGGGCTGGGCCGGGTACAAGGTCGGTGATCGGGTCCGCCACCACACCCTGTACGGCGGCGGGGTCTACGTCTTCAACCAGAACAACCCGTCCATCCACACCGAGAACGGCTTCGAGGTCCCGAACCGGCCGGGCGTGAAGCTGCACCACGTCATGACCGTCAACCTCAGCGCCGGCACGATCGACCACGTGGTCAACGGCGTCGGCGACGCGGCCGACATGACCAAGGTCGGCGCTCCGATCTACCTCTCGCAGTACCCGACTCCGTAGGGATCTCGGGCGTACCGACGGGGCCGGAGCCGGCGAAGGCTCCGGCCCGTCTGCCGGTCTGCGGTCAGCGGCGAATCACGCCGGCGGTCTTGAACTCCTAGTGCTCCGATAGGAAAATAGGTCTATCCCCGTCGGTCCATCGTTGGAGGCACGTCATGACCGCCGATCCGTCACCCGATAGCCCCGAGACCGCCGGCGAGTCCCGGCTCGCGTTCAACGAGGACTGGGTGGCGACCATCGTCGGCCTGGCCCTGCTCGCACTGGTCCTGTTCGGTGTCATCCCCGCCGGGCTGGTGCCCTGATGACCGCCGACGTGACCCGCACGGGCGATGCTCCCGACGACCGACGCCACCCACGTCAACGAGGTCCGCGTCGACGACGCCCCGCCGTCGCGGCACGTGACGGCGCGTTCTGGGCCTGGACGGTGCTCGGCCTGGTGATCGTGCTCGGTCTCGCCGCGCTCACCCGCTACCTGGAGCAGAACGTGCCGGACTGGGCCGAGGGCAGCACCGTGGAGGACATCGGGGCGGCGATCGAGTACCCGGTCTACGCCATCCTGCTCGGCCTGCTCGGCAACGTCGCCGTCACCCTGCTCGGGTGGCGGGACCGCATCGCCGCCGCGTTCCGGACCGAGTTCTTCATCAAGACCGGCCTGGTGCTGCTCGGAGCGTCGATCAACCTGGCCGTCATCGCCAGCGCCGCCGGCCGGCGATCGCCCAGGCGATCCTGCTGATCAGCGGGGTCTTCCTGTTCACATGGTGGTTGGCCGGCAGGTTCGGCCTCGACGACAAGCTGCGGGCCCTGCTCGCCTCGGCGGTGTCGATCTGCGGGGTCAGCGCGGCCATCGCCGCCGCCGGCGCGGTACGGGCACGCCGCGAGCAGTTGGCCTACACGGCGAGCCTGGTCATCGTCTTCGCGCTGCCGTCCATCTTCGTCCTGCCCTGGCTGGCCGACGTGTTCGGGCTGTCCGACGCGGTGGCCGGGGCCTGGATCGGCGGCAACATCGACACCACCGCCGCGGTCACCGCCGCCGGGGCGCTCGCCGGCGAGGAGGCGCTCCAGATCGCCAGCATCGTCAAGGTCACCCAGAACGCCCTGATGGGTGTGGTGGCGGTGGCGCTCACCGCGTACTTCACCCTGAAGGTGGAGCGGCGGCCCGGCGCGGCCCGACCGGGCCTCGGCGAGCTGTGGGTGCGGTTTCCCAAGTTCGTCCTGGGCTTCATCGCCGCCTCGGTCATCGCCACCTGGTACCTGGACGGGGCGGCGCGGACGGCAAGGCCACCATCGCCATCGTCAACGACCTGCGGGTCTGGTTCCTGATCCTGGCCTTCGTCAGCATCGGTCTGGAGGTCCGGGTCGCGTCGCTGCGGGAGGCCGGTTGGCGGCCGGTCGCGGTGTTCGCGAGCGCCACCGTGTTCAACCTGGCGTTGGCGCTCGGTCTAGCGTCAGTGCTGTTCCGCAACTTCTCTGCCTGAGGCGAGGGTCGCGGGCGGCGCCGCAGCACGGCCCAGGGCCGGAGCAGCAAAACGCCGGCACACAGGACGCCGATGGCGGCGGTCAGACCGACCGGGCCGGGTAGGAGGGTAACCACGGTCGCCACTCCGCCCAGCCCGACGCCGGCGAGCAGCACACGGGGCGCGACGATCACAGTGGTGTGCTCAGCCACGGCCCGACCGCTCCATCGGCCGTGGCGCCCCGGCGGGCAGCACCTCGTCCTCGCCCAGTCGGCCGAGCACCGGGCGGGCGCGCTCGTCGTCGAGCCGCAGCAGGCGGGCGCCGGCGTGGCGGTCCAGCCAGCGCCGCAGCGCGCTGGCCGCGATCCGCCGGTTGATCCAGTTGACCAGCGGCAACGAGCCTCCCAGCGGGAGCGCGGTCGGTGCGACGGCGTGCCAGGCCTCGGAGCCGATCGGGGTCACCGCGCACCGCCAGCGGGGCCGGGGTCCCGGCGGGTCGACGAAGAGCAACCGCTGCCCGGGTTCCAACTGCCCCAGTACGGCCGGGTGCCCGTCGACGGACCATCGGGTACGGCTGAACAGCACCACCCAGTCGCGGGTGTCACCGTCGGGCAGCGGACCGACGTCGCCGCGCAGTGCGGCGAGCAGGTCGGCCAGGCCCAGCTGTACGGGTCGACCGGAGAGTCGCTTGACCAGGTGGTCGACGAGCAGCACGGCCCGGAACACCGGCAACCGGTGACGGGGCTGGGTCATCCGCAGATACGCGACCAGGCTGCCCAGCAGGTGCCGGAAGCGGATGGTCGGCCCGAGCAGCCGGCAGGATGCGCCGCGGCTGTGCGTCACCACCGCGTCCGGGAGCATCCACAGCTCGTGCCCGGCCTGGTCGAGCTGTCGGGCGAGGACCGCGTCGTTCCAGTAGACGGGGAACGTCTCGTCGAGGATGGTCTGCTGTCCGAGCACCGCGCGGCGCAGCAGCATGCAGCTGCCCGAGGCGAGTTGCCGGGGACCACTGAAACCTCGCCCCGCATCTGGAACCGGTGCAGCGCCTGGCGGAACCCGGGCAGCCGGCGGAACGCGGTGACCAGCGCGATGGCAGCGGCGAAGCTGGGCTGTTGGACGTAGTGCTGCTGGACGGTGCCGTCCGGGTTGAGGTACAGCGGGCTGACGCCCGCGACGTCCGGCCGCTCCCGCAGGTGGCCGATCATCCGGGACAGCGCGCCGGGGTGGAACCGGATGTCGCTGTCGAGCAGCAGGATCAGCTGCCCGTTGGCCCGCCGGTACGCCTGGTTCACCGCGGCGGCGAACCCGGTGTTGTGGTTGTTGCGGATCAGGCGGACCCGGGTTGGCAGGCGAGCAGGTCGGCCGAGCCGTCGGACGAGCCGTTGTCGACGGCCACCACCTCGTAGTCCAGCTCCGGGTCGGCGGTGGCGGCCAGCGACTCCAGGCACTGTCGGGTCTGCTCGTGGGTGTTCCAGCTGACCAGCAGCACCGACAGCAGCGGAGCGCCCAGCACGCCCTCGCCCGGTCGTCGTGGTGGCGGACCCGGAGTCTCTCAACGCGCCGTCCTTCCTCTCCGTCAGGTGCAGTCAGGCGTGCCGACGAGCACCCCGGAAGAAATTACTGGTGATAAAGCACTAAAAGTGCGCAATAGTGGAAAATGGAACTTAATCGCTTAAGTTCCAAGGAGTTCCACTGGACCTGCCCGTTACCGCCGTCGGTGCCGACGCGCCGACGGACCTGATGCCCCGGCGCGTGCTGGTGACGGGGTGCCGGCTTCATCGGCAGCCACGTGGTCGCCCGGCTGATGCTGATGGGCAGCCAGGTCCGGGTGCTGGACAACTTCTCCACCGGCCGGATCGACAATCTGGCGGACGCCGCGTCCGGCGGGCTGACCGAGGCGGACGTGATCTCGGGCGACGTCCGTACGCCGGAGGGTGTCGAGGTCATCCACCAGTGGCAGCCGGACGTGGTGGTGCATCTCGCCGCGCAGCCGAGCGTCCCCGCGGCCCACCGCTCACCTTTGTACGACGCCGACGTCAACGTGTTCGGCACCGTCAACGTGCTGGACGCCTGTGTTCGCAGCGGCGTACGGCTGGTGGTCAACGCGGCCAGCAGCGCCGTCTACGGCAACGTCCCGACCTCCGAGCTGCCGGTCCGCGAGGACCACCCGATCGCACCCGTGAGCCCGTACGGCATCAGCACGGCCGCGGGATGCACTATCTCGACTGGTACGGACGTCAGCACGGCCTGCCGTACACCTCGTTGGTGTTCGGCAACGTCTACGGGCCCCGGCAGGAGGGCGGCGACCGCGGCGTGGTGTCCCTGATGGTCGATGCGCTGCTCGGCGGCTGGCAGGTGGTGATCTACGACGACGGCACGCAGACCCGGACTTCATCCACGTCAGCGACGTCGCCGAGGCGATCGCCGTCGCCTGTCACCACAACGGGGTAGGGATGGTCAACATCGCCTCCGGCCGGCAGACGAGCATCAACGAGGTGTACGACACCGTCCGGGAGGCGTCCGGCGTCGGCAACGCGGCCCGGTACGAGCCGCTGCCCTGGCCGGGCGAGGTGCGCCAGATGGCGCTGGACACCAGGAAGGCGCGCGAGCTGCTCGGGTGGCACCCCAAGCTCGGGTTCACCGAGGGCGTACGGATGACGGTGCGGGACGCCCGCCGTCGGCAGGCCGGCAGCCGGATCCTCTCCCGATGCGAGCGCCCGATTCGGCGCTGAGTCACTGACAAGTAAGCGAGGGTAATTCCCGTCATCTGATCGGGAATTTCATCGAACAGTCTAACTCTTGCGGGCCGGCATCCACTGCTGCCACGATGGCCGTCAATGCCTTCCGTCCCGAAGGAGTGGTCGTCATGGCGGTCTCCCGCCGCAGGTTCGTCACATCGGTGTTGGCCGGGTCCGCCCTCGCCACCGCCTCCACCACCGAGCTGCTCACCAGTCTGTCCAGCCCGCGCAGGCCGCCAGTCCCCGGGGACGTGGTCGGCAAGGTGACGGTCGGCTACCAGGGCTGGTTCAGCGCTCCCGGCGACGGGGCGCCGATCGGCGGATGGTGGCACTGGGGCCGCGACCGGTTCCAGCCGCCCTCACCCGCCAACACCACGATCGTGTCCTGGCCGGACATGCGCGAGTACACGCGCACCTATCCGACCGCCTACCCCAACCTGGGCAACGGCCAGCCGGCCACCCTCTTCTCCTCGTACGACCAGCAGACGGTCGACACCCACTTCCGGTGGATGCAGGAGAACGGCTGCGACACCGCAGCGCTGCAACGGTTCAACCCGATGGGCGACGAGGGCCCGACCCGCGACGCGATGACGCAGAAGGTGCGCTCCGCCGCCGAGCGCTACAGCCGCAAGTTCTACATCATGTACGACGTCACCGACTGGCTGACCTTCCAGTCGGAGATCAAGACCGACTGGACGACGAAGATGGCCGCGCACACCGCGTCCAGCGCGTACGCCCGGCAGAACGGCAAGCCGGTCGTCTGCATCTGGGGCTTCGGTTTCAGCGAGTCCAGCCGCCCCTTCACCCCGGGCCCTGCCTGGAGGTCATCAACTGGTTCAAGGCCCAGGGCTGCTACGTCATCGGTGGCGTGCCCACCTGGTGGCGACAGGGCATCGAGGACTCCCGCCCCGGCTTCCTCGACGTCTACCACGCGTTCCACGCGATCTCGCCGTGGATGGTCTACCGGGCCAGGACGGTGGAGGAACTCGACTCGTACTACAACAACGTCAACGTCGGCGACATGGCCGACTGCGCGGCGCGCGGCATCGACTACCTGCCCTGCGTGATGCCCGGTGACCTCGCCGGCGGGCACCGCAAGCACGGCGACTTCTACTGGCGGCACATCTACAACATGGTCCGGCTCGGCTCCCAGGGCCTCTATGTGTCCATGTTCGACGAGTACAACGAGGGCAACCAGATCGCCAAGACGTCCGAGACCCAGGCCACCACCCGGCCGGCGCGAACATCCGGGCGCTGGACGAGGACGGCGTGGCCTGCTCCTCCGACTACTACCTACGGATAACCGCCGACGGCGGCCGGATGCTCAAGGGGCAACTGGCGCTCACCGCCGTCCGCCCGACGCCGCCGATGGTCGGCACCCGCCACCGGCCAGCGGGAACCTGGCCGCCGGCCGCTCGACCTCGGCGAGCAGCCAGGGCAGTGGGTTCCCGGCGTCGAACGCTGTGGACTCGAACGCCGGTAGTTACTGGGAGAGCGGCGGCGGCTCCTTCCCGCACTGGTGGCAGGTCGACCTCGGCGCCAGCCACCAGGTCAACAAGCTCGTGGTGCGGTTGCCCGCCGGTTGGGGCGCGCGTACCCAGACCATCACCGTGCAGGGCAGCGTCGACGGCAGCTCCTTTTCCACCATCGCCGCGGCCTCCGCGTTCGCCTTCGACCCGGCGACCGGCAACACCGTCACGCGCACGCTCACGACCACCACGGCCCGCTACGTCCGCCTCAGCATCAGCGGCAACACCGGCTGGGCGGCCGCCCAACTCGCCCAGGTCGAGGTGTACGCCGGCAGCACCGCCCCGGACAACCCGCCGAGCACCCCGAGCGGCCTCACCGTGACCGGCAAGACGTCGACAAGTGTGTCCCTGGCGTGGATGGCCTCCACCGACGACACCGGGGTGACCGGTTACCAGGTACGCCAGGGCGGCAATGTCGTCGCCACCGTCACCGGCACCACGGCGACAGTGAGCGGGCTCAGCCCTCCACCGCGTACACCTTCACGGTCACCGCGCGCGACGCCGCCGGCAACACCTCCAGCGCGTCCTCGGCGGTCACCGTGACCACGGACGCCGCCGCCAACGCGGACCTCGCCCGGGTCGATCCACGTCGGAGAGCAGCCACGTCCAGAGTTACGGGTCGGGCAACGTGGTCGACGGTGACGCGAACAGCTACTGGGAGAGCGTCAACAGCTCGTTCCCGCAGTGGTGCAGGTCGACCTGGCGCGGCGCGCACGGTCGGGCGGGTGGTGCTGAAGCTGCCGCCGTCGTCGGCGTGGGGCAGCCGGACGCAGACCCTGGCCGTGCAGGGCAGCACCGATGGGGAGCTTCGGGACGCTAGTCGGGCCGGCGGGGCGGACGTTCGACCCGGCCAGTGGCAACCAGGTGACGCTGACGTTCACCGCTGCCCAGGCGCGCTATGTGCGGATCACCGTCACCGGCAACACGGGCTGGCCCGCCGGCCAACTGTCCGCGCTGGAGGTCTACGCCAGCTGACTGGGCGTGGATGGGTGGCCGCCGGACGCCGACCGGCGGCCGCCCATCGCGTCGAGCGGGCGCAAGCCGCCCCTCGCCAGTGTCCTCGTCATCTTGGCCCGGTCAGCCCCGTGGGCCGTGGTCGGCGGCAGATCGGGACGGCAAAGCTTGCCGCTGGCCTTTCGTCCTTGGTCAGCCGGAATGGCAGTATCTCGGCCGTGACCGAAGCCGAGCAGGTTCCGCATCGCGATGATCGTGCATGGCCGCGTGGAGCGGGGCCACTCTCCTAGTCATTGGCCTGGCCGCGATCGCGTTCGGGGTCGCAGTAACCGCAAGGTCTGCACAGGCCCTTACATCGGCGCTGTGTCTGCTTGCGGGTCTGCTGATCGGATCGTCATTGATAGTCGTCGGGATGCAGCGATGGCTTTCCGGCAAAGGCATCCCGGCAATTCTCGGCATCATCTCGATAGCCGTTGCCGTGGCTGCCTGGATTCTCTTCAAAGTGACCGGCATGACTGGTGGGGAGGCGCACTCTTTGCTGGACTCGCGGGCGGCCTTCTTCTCGCCAACGTCTGGGCAATCCAGGCTGCAAGGGCGAACCGTCGACGGTGATGGCGTGGCTGACACAACGTCCAAGCATGCTCAGAAGCCAAGTCTCCCGCGCTGATCAGATACCGCCGAATATTGAGGATGAGAGCCGTCGGCGTCCGAACATGGCCAGTTCAGATCCTTGGTCAGCTCTCCGAGCAATTGGGCTACGGACGACTCGACCTGCACGCCCGGATTGCGTTCACGCAGTTGGGGCCCGCGCAGGGTGACGGCGCGTTCCTGGGGTGGCGAACCTGGTGTCGGGAGTTCACCGTGAGCCATAGTCCCTGCCTGCATTCGGTCAACGCTTCCGCCTGGCGGGACGGCGACGATGATCGACTCGGGTTCCTGGAAGTCGGGGTGTCCTGGTCGCCCAGACACCCCGACTTCATTGATCCCGTGTTGATCTAGAACGGCGGGCTGGCACCGGGCGTACGCAGGGTCGCGATCGATGTACTGTCCGAAGTGGTGGTCGTCTCTGCGGCCGTCGAAATGCCACCCCGGGAGCCGTGATGCCTGCGTCTGCCGCACTGTTCGCCGAACAGCTTCAGGCTCTGATGAGGAAGCGTGGAGTCAGCTATCGAACGCTCGCCGCGCAGACCTTCTACAGCAAGAGCTATCTTCACGATCTCGCGAGCGGTCGGAAATCGCCGACCCGAAGACCGCCCAACGCCTGGACGCGGCGTTGGAGGCGAGTGGGGAGTTGGCTGTGCTTGCCGCCGATCCTGGCGTCGGCGAGCCATGGGCCGTCGGTGGCGGGCCGGAGTGGTCGCGGCGCGATTCGGAGCGTCTCGCCGACCTGCTGACAGCGCAGGTCCCGGACCCCGATAACGCCGCCGCCTTGGCCCATCAGTGGCTGATAGCGGAGCCGCCGCAGCGGTATGAGCTGAGCGCAGGCCGGCGGGTCGGCGTGGGCACGGTGACACGAATTGAGAGTCGAATTCGTCAACTGCGGCGGCTGGATGACCACGTCGGTGGCGGGGAGACGCATGCACTGGTCGCCGCCGAGTTGGTCGCCACCGCCGAATTGCTTCGGGAGGGCAGCTATTCCGAGGCGGTCAGCCGCAGGCTGCTCCACGTCGTCGCGGACCTGTGTCAGCTGGCCGGCTTCGTTGCGGAGGACTCCGGCAGAATCGCCGAGGCGCGCCAGCATTACCTGTCCGGGATGCGCGCCGCGCATGCCGGTGAGGATGCCGCCAGCGCCGCCAACTGCCTGAGTAGTCTGTCGTACCTTGAGGCGGGCATTGGCGATCGGCATGAGGCCGTCACCTTGGCCCGCTCGGCGTACGTCGGTGGCCGACACGCAGCCGAGGCCACGGGTCAGGCTCTGTTGCTGGAACGGGTCGCCTGGGCGCACGCCCGCCTAGGCGAAGTGAGCCTTGCGGAAAGGGCGCTCGGCCAGGTTGGGGAAATCTATCCGCGATGCGACCTGATCAAGCCCCGTCCTGGGCGTACTGGCTGACTCAGGACGAGGTGGAGGTCATGGCGGGCGAGTGTGGACCGAGCTGCGTCGACCATTGCGGGCGGTGCCCATCCTGGAAAGCGCCATTGCTCGCTATGGCGACGACTCTCCCCGGGAAGCGTCGCTGTACCTGAGCTGGCTCGCCGAAGCCCTCCTTCAGGCGGGCGAGTTCGAGCAGGTAGCGGTCACCGCCGGACGATCTTTGAGTCTTGCCCGCCGGGCGCAGTCGCCGAGGGCGGTAGAACGCGCTGCTGAGCTGCGTCGCATGGTGGCGGCTACTGCCGGCGAGGCCGGTGCTGTCGCCGAGTTCCTGGAGCTGTCCGCCGACCTGTCCGCCGTCGGTGGCGGACACCCTGGCGGACAGTAGCGGACGCGATCCGTCTGGATTGCGCACTTTGACCGTCACAAGCTGTCACCTAGGCATTGCTGCGTCCGTACAGGGCGCGGTGAGCCGGGCGCGATGACGTCGGCGCTTTCCTGACGTCGTGCCCCAGCCCGAAAGGTGAGGGATGAGCCGCACAAGATCCGGCCAGGGTGACGAGTCAGAGAGCAAGGGCGAGCAGGTGGAGGCGACCGAGCGGGAGGCTGCCAAACAGCGCCTCCTCGCTCAGGCGGAGGCGGAGCGCGTACCGGTGGAGGACACGACCCGTGCGGTCCCGGACCGGCGGTGGCGGCGTGAGCAGCGATGACCTTCCGATCGGGCGTCGGGTGGCCCGGTGGCGGGTGCGGCGGTCGATGACGCAGCAGATGCTGGCCGACCGACTGCGCAGGTCGAAGAGTTGGGTGGACAAGGTGGAGCGGGTGTGCGCGCCCTGGACCGGTACTCGGTGATCCAGGAACTGGCCCACGTCCTGCGGGTCGACCCGGAGGTGCTTCTCGGCCAGCAGCGCAGCACCCCGGCAGGCCCACCGGACGGGTGGACGACATCCGGGCCGCGCTCGCCCGCTACGACACCCCGCAGGCTCCACCGCAGACGACGGACGAGCTGAGGAGGCAGGTCGGGTACGCCTGGCTCAGCTACCAGCACGCGCACTACGGGCAGTTGGTGCGGGTCCTGCCGGGTCTGCTCGTTGCCGTCCAGGGCGCGCGGTCGGCGGAGGTACTGGTGCAGGCGTACCGGATCACCTCGTCGCTGCTGGTCAAGCTCGGCGAGGCCAACCTCGCCTGGCTGGCCGCCGACCGGGCGATGGCCGCCGCCGGCGACGACCAGATCCTGGCGGCAACGGCGGCGATCTCGGTAGCCCAGGCGCTCCGCGCGTCGGGCCGCGACCGCCTGGCCCTGACAGCGGCCGTAACCGCCGCGAGCCGCATCACTCCCACCCAGCGCGCCCGGTGATCATGAGGTTGACGGGCCTCGTGAAGATCAAAGCGACCGTCAACCTCATGATCAACGGGGCGGGGCGGGGCAAGGCCGCATCGCTGCGGTCGGCGGGGAGTGGGCTGTGGGTGGGACGCTGCTGCTCCAGGCCGCCCTGGCCGCCGCCGGCTGCGGCGACACCCGCCGCGCCGACGAGCTGATCGACCGGGCCGCGGGGATCGCCGTCGGGCTCAGGGGTACGACGATGTGCACCGGAGCAGCTTCGGGCCGGTCGCAGTGGAGTTGGCGCGGGTGCTGGTGGCGGCGCAGCGGGTGACGCCGTCGAGGCGCTCCAAAGGCACGCGACAGTGATTCGGCGGGAGGATGGCGGCGGTTGCCGGCCGAGTATCGGGCGCGTACCTGGTGGACGTCGCTCGGGCGTACGTCCAGGTGGGTGACCTGCGCGGGCGGCACGGGCCCTGGTGGACGCGGACAGTGTCGCGCCGGCTGAGGTTCGGTGTCGGCCTCTGGCGCGTACCGTGATCGCCGATGTTGCCCGTGCGCAGCCGGCGCCGGCCGGCGTGGCGCGACTGGCGACGCTGGTCGGCCTCACCCGATGAAGGGTCGCGCGAACGGCGCCACCCTCCACACCGCCCGCGAGCGCCCGACGGTCGGGGCGGGGTTTCCGGAGCGTGAGAATCGGGCATGTACCTCCGCACTGCTGGAGGGAGAGACGGCAATGCTGGTAGGTGGCTATCTCGGCGCGGTGCTCATCGGTGCTCTCATCGGCCTGCTCGGCCGACTCATCCTGCCGGGGAGGCAGCGGATCGGCCTCTTCGCCACGTTCGTCATCGGCGTCGGCTCGGCGGTGCTGGGCACCGTGGTCGCCAGGGCACTGGATATCGACGACGGGGCCAGCGTGAAGGTGTGGGTGCTGCGCTGGGACTGGGTCGTGCTCGCGATCCAGGTCGGCCTCGCGATCATCGCGGTGGCGCTGGCGAACATGCTCACCTTCACCCGGCTTGCCGGCGGTGACGAGACCCCGTCGGCGGGCCCGTCGCCGACAGGCCAAGGGCTGACGAGGAGTGCGAGCCCTCGATCACAGCTGGGCGACGACCACCCGGGTGGCCTGGGCGAGGAGGGCATCGTCGGGGCTGGCGTCCTTCCTGTCGCGGCTGGATAGCACCGCCAGGACGATCGGAGCCCGGTCGGGCGGCCAGATCACCGCAATGTCGTTGCGGGTGCCGTACCCCGGTCCCCGTCTTGTCCCCGACCACCCAGCCGGCCGGCACCCCGGCGCGGACCAGCGCCGCACCCGTGGTGTTGCCCCGCAGCCAGCCGCACAGCACGTTCCGGTCGGCCGGTTCCAGAGCAACCCCACGGTGTACGCCCGGAGGTCGGTCGCCAGCGCCCGCGCGGTGCTGGTGTCCCGCCTGTCGCCCGGGGTCGCCTCGTTGAGCGCGGTCTCGGTGCGGGCGGGGTCGGTGACGGTGTCGCCCAGCGCCCGCAGCTTCGACTCGAACCCCGCCGGCCCGCCGAGGTGGCGCAGCAGCAGGTTGCCGGCCGTGTTGTCGCTGTAGCGCACCGCGGCGTCGGCGAGGGCGCGCAGGCTCATGCCCTCGCCGACGTGCTTCTCGGTGATCGGGGAGTGAGTGACGAGGTCCTTCGCCGAGTACCGCACCACCCGATCCAGCTGCGCGTCGGTGGTGCCGTCGAGCACCTCGGCGGCGGCCAACGCCTTCCACGTCGAGGCGTACGCGAACCGCTCGTCGGCCTGGTACTCCACACTGCGGTCGGTGCCCGTGTCGACGGCGTAGATCCCCAACCGTGCCCCGAACCGCTCCTCCAACCGCCGGAACTCCTGATCGACGGCCGGCGAGGGCGACGACGACGGGTGACCGTCACCTGCGGGCTCGGCGTCGTCCGCGCCTCGGTCCCGCCGCCGGTGCCGCACGCCGCCACCGACACCAGGGCCCACGCCGTGGCCACCACTGTCGCCAACCGTCGGACGGAAACCGTCATCGTCGTACCTCCTGAGGTGCCGTCGGTCAGGGCAGGATCTCGACGTAGCCGTCGCTGCCGTGCACGCGGATCCGCTGCCCGTCGCGGATCAGCCGGGTGGCGTCGAGCACGCTCACGACCGCCGGCAGCCCGTACTCGCGTGCGATCACCGCGCCGTGCGTCATCGCCCCGCCGACCTCGGTCACCAGGCCGGCGATGCCGACGAACAGGGGCGTCCAGCTCGGGTCGGTGTGGGCCGTGACGAGGATGTCACCCGCTTCGAGATCAGCCTGTGCCAGGTCCAGGATGACGCGGGCGCGTCCCTCGACCGTTCCGGCGGAGACCGGCACACCGGCCAGGGCGCCGGCCGGCACGTCGTCGCGCCGGTACGCCCGGTGATGGCCTCGCCGTCCGAGGTCAGCACCCGGGGCGGGTGAGCGCCTGGTACGACCGGAACGCCTCAGTGCGCTGCCGGATCAGCTCGTCGTCCACCTGCTGCGAGCGCGCGACCTCGTGGAACTCCTGGAACGTGAGGTAGAAGACGTCTTCCTGCTCGGCGAGCACACCGGCCCGCACCAGGCGCTCGGCCTCGCCCAGCAGGGCCTGCTTGTAGATGAAGTAGCGGCTGATGATGCCGTACTTCGGGTACTCCCGATAGCCGATGAAGGTCCGTACCCGGTCGATCATCCGCTCGGCCTCGTCGGCCTTCGCTGCCCCGTCGGGCAGCGCCCGCAGGCGCGTCAGCACCTCCTGCGCCTTACGCCGGGCCTGCTGTTCTCCCTGCTCGAAGCGCCGCCTCGCGGCTCCGCCTCGAAGAGCCTGACGTTGTCGAGGATCACCGGCACGAGCGTGCTGGGGCGTTCGCTCCATCGTGGCCTGGTGATGTCGATCTCGCCGACGCAGCGCATGCCGTACCGGTCCAGGTACGCCTCGATGGCGTCGCGCGCCTCGGCCCCGCCGGCGAGTTTCGGCAGCTCGTCGAGGAAGCCGTCGTCCTCGACGCCGGCCAGGAACGCCACCACCTCCGGATGCGGACGGATCACGTCGGCGACGTCGAGCAGCGCCAGCCCCATCTCCGACGTGACGTTGCCAGGGGCGGACAGGGTGAGGACGTCCGCGCCGTTCTTCTCGCCCAGCCACTCGTGCAGCCGGTCGTTGAGCCACCACGTGGTCTCCATGCCGGCCATGATGGCCTGCATGTTCAGCGGATCACCGAGGACCCGCTTGTGCTCCTCGAAGGCATCCAGCAGGAAGTCGAACAGCGCCGTACCGGTCACCGTCGCGATGTCGCGCCGCAGGGCGCCGATGGACGCCTCGCTGCGCTCGATCAGCTCGGTCACGAGGGTCGGGTCGGTCTCGATCGAGGCGGACGCACCGCCGGTCGGCGGTCGGAGGAGGAGCACCGTCCGAAAACGTCGGAACGAAGTCCTGGCGGTCGATCAGGGTCTCCAGCGCGTCCCTCAGCAGGGGATCGTCGCGCCCCGCCATCGTCAGGAAGCCGGCGCGGCTCGTGGGGAGGCCAGCAGCCGGGTGGCGTCGACGAACAACCTCCCGCCGGCCTCCAGCATCGGGGCCATGGCGGTCAGCTGCCACATGGAGAGCCCCAGCGGCCTCATCGCGTCGGTCATCATCTGCTGGTGACCGACCGAGAGGTAGACGTGGTTCTCCTGGTCACCGGCCTCGGGGATGGGGAACAGCGTCGTGATCGGCCGGCTCTGCACGATCTGGAAGTCGTCGTCGACGAGGCACCACTCGACGTCCTGCGGGAGACCGAACCGCGCCTCGATCCGTCGCCCGAGCCGCACCAGCCGCACGACCTGCGCCTCCGTCAGCGCCGGCTGCTCCTGCCGCTGCGGGTCGATGTCCACCTCCCGCGTCCCGCCACCCGGCACTGCGGCAACGGCACGTCGTTTGGCGGCGACCGTACCGGTGACGACCTCCCGTCGCGCACCGTGAAGACGTCCGGGTTCACCAGGCCGGACACCAGAGCCTCGCCGAGCCCGAAGCTCGCGTCCACCGTCGCGACAGTGCGGTTGCCGGTGACGGGTCGGCCGTGAACAGGACGCCGGCCGCGTCCGGAAAGACCATCCGCTGTACGACGACAGCCATCTGGACCGAGCGGTGGTCGACGCCGTTGCGCAGGCGGTAGACGACGGCCCGCTCGGTGAACAGCGACGCCCAGCACAGGCTGACGTGCCGCAGGATCGCCTCCGGTCCCACGACGTTCAGGTAGGTGTCCTGCTGGCCCGCGAAGGAAGCCGTGGGCGTGTCCTCCGCCGTCGCGCTGGACCGTACGGCGTAGGCGGCCCGCTCACCGAACCGGCCGAGCGCGCTGGTGATCGCGGTCGCCAGATCACCGGGATCGGCGTCTCCGCGATGCTCCGCCGGATCCCCGCGCTGAGCCTGCGGATCCCTCCCGGTCGTCCGCGCCCAGGCGCGACAGCTCGTCGAGCCGATCGTCGATCGACGGCGCCTCCGCCATGATCCGCCGGAAGGCGGCCGTCGGCACGCAGAACCCGGCCGGCACACGGATTCCGTCGACACGGGACAGCCCGCCCAGGTGCGCGGCCTTCCCGCCGACGACCGACACCTGCGTCTCGTCGACCTCGCGCAGATCCAACAGCGGAGCGAGATCGCCGTGCCCTCGTCCATCGACACCACATCCACGCCGCGCCCCGTTACCTCGTTCGTGCTGGTCCGGCCGCAGATTCTGCGCCAGACCCGGGTCTTGCCGCAAGCCCCCGCTGCGGATACGTTAGAAGTGGCAGGGAGAGTGATCTCCTTGCCACTTGTTTGTGTGTCGCCGGGTTCGCCCTCGCGCCGGTGGTGTGGCCCGGCTGGCCGCTGCACTACCGTGCAGGTGTGACGAGTGCCCCTCGGGAGGCGGAAGCGCGCGTCGGTCCGATCGGCGCGTTCCTGAGCCGACTCCTGTTCCTGGCCATCTGCCTGCCCGGCCCGGTCCTGCTGGCCGTCGCCGTGACCCTGGAACCTCCGCGATCACCCACGGACTTCTGGGGCCTGCTCGCCGGTGGCGTCCTGGCGACGATCATCGGTGTCGGGTTCGGCGTCTTCGGCTGGCGGATCGTCGCCCGCTCGCGCGGCGACGCACGTCGGCTGTCCGCCGCTGGTGTCGCCGCGACGGCAGAGGTCCTCGCCGTGGCCAACCACCTGGGCGGAGAGGACCCCGGCCTGGCACTCCACCTGCGCATCAGCGGGCCCGCGTTCGCCACGTTCGAGGCGGACGCGGTCCGCGCGGACGACCCGGCCCTCGTGCCCGGTGCGGTGCTGGCCGCCGTCGTGGACCCCGCTGACCGTGTCTTCCGAATCATCTGAGCCCTCTTCCGCCAGGCCATGGCCCTCACGGGCGAGATAACGGTGAGGCGGACTTCGGCGCGTCCGTTTCCATCCCCTTATAGCATAATTCGCAATGTGCCTCCCAAAGGGATATTCGACGGCTGACACGCAGTCCGGGCCGGTTGCTGGCCTTCAGCGACGGCGTCTTCGCGATTGCCGTGACGCTTCTCGTGCTGGAGATCCAGCCGCCCCACGACTTCGAGCACCTCCTCCACGGTCTCGGCGCGCTGTGGCCGTCGTACCTGGCCTACACGCTGAGCTTCCTGCTCATCGGGCAGGTGTGGGTGAATCACCACGTCATGTTCGACCGTGTCCGGCACGTCGACCGAGAGGTCCTCTTCCTCAACACGGTGCTCCTGATGGTCGTCGCGTTCCTGCCGTTCTCCACGTCACTGCTCGCCGACGCGTTGCGCGCGGAGCAGGGGCTACGCGTGTCGGTCGTCGTCTACGGCGGCACGCTGTGGACGGCAGCGGCTCTCTCAACATCGTGTGGCCCACCTCCGACGCGCCAAACTGCTGGACCCCGACCTCGGTCCCTCCGGTGCTCGGGCCATCGGCCGCCGCTTCGCGCTGGCACTGGTCTGGATCGGCTCCGGCATCCTCGTCGGCGCGTTCGTGCCGATCGCCGGCGTCGCCATCATCGCCGCCTTCCTACCCGCCTACTACCTGCCCATCCGCGGCGAGTACGGCGAGGATGACGCCACCGACCGGCCCGGCCAGGAACAGCGGTGACGGCCGGCGTGGCGTGTCGCCGTGCTGGCCGGGCTGAGCCGCCCGTCCCACCCGGCGTGTGCTTCTGGCTGGCCCGCCAGGTCGATGTGCTGGTGAGCGGTATACCTCAGAGGCATATTCATACCCGTGAGGTATACGGCTCACTACCGCATCCGCCCCGACGGAGGTGACCGACGGTCACCGGCTCGGCTCGACCGACACGTCCGAGACACGCCCCAGAGTCGGAGGCATGCGGATCCGGATCGACGGCAGCGACCTCCCCGGTCGGCGTCGCGGCGCGGAGGCCGACGCGCTGCGGCTGGGCAACGTGCACGTCGGGGTGCAGCGCAAGGCCGAGGTGGTGGATCAGGTGCCGGCCGACGCCGACAGCGCCACCTGGTCCTTCGAGGTGTCCAGTTGGGAGGTCGACGGCATGCTCGATGTCGGCGGCCCGTGGGTGCACGGCCGCCCCGGGCGCGGTTCCTGTATCTGAGCTGGGGCGCGGTGACCGAGGCCGGGTTCGCGATGTTCCGGCGAGCGAAGCTGATGTTCACCGACGTCCCGACCGACCTGCTGCGCGCCGCCCACGAGGGCAGCGGGACGCTGGTCGGCCGGATCGGCCTGACCGACGCCGCCGGCGGGCCGGTCTGCGCTCGGTCCACCCGCCCGCCATCGCCTGGACGGTGGAGTGACCCGGGCGGTGACCCTCCGGTCGGCGTCGGGTCGGTCAGGCCACCAGCGAGACCCGCCCGCTGTCCAGGTCGTAGCGGGCGCCCACGACGCGCAGCGCACCCTCGTGCACCTTTTCGGCGATGATCGTGCTGCGTGCGCTGAGCGCCCGCACCTGCGCGACGATGTTGGCCCGCACCCGTTCTCCACCGGGTCGCCCAGCTGGTCCAGCACCGGCTCGACGACCGGGCGCAGGGCGTCCACGATGGTGCCGATGTGCCCGGTGCCGTCGCGCCGCTGTGGATCGCGTCGATGGTGGCGGTGATCGCGCCGCAGCGCTCGTGACCGAGGACGACGATCAGCAGACTGCCGAACTCCTCCACGGCGAACTCGACGCTGCCCAGCAGCAGGTCGTCGACGATGTTGCCGGCCACCCGGTTGTCGAACAGATCGCCCAACCCTGGTCGAACAGCACCTCGGGTGCCACCCGCGAGTCCGCGCAGCCGACGGTGATGGCGAACGGGTGCTGGCCGGCGGCGAGCCGGTGCAGGTCGGTGAGGCCCTGGTGCGGGTGCCGGCCGTGGCCGGAGGTGAACCGCCGGTTGCCGGCCTGCAGCTGACGCAGCGCCTCCGTCGGCGTACCGATCGGGTCGTCGGCTGGCGCGGCGGCGGCGGACGGCTGGCCGTCACCGCGCCGAGCGCGACGGCGCCACCGGCGGTCAGCAGCGAACGGCGGGACAGGTGGGAACGTGCCACGATCATCTCCCTGAGGTGAGGCGAAGTCGCCTCTTCCTACCAGCCGGCCGTCCACAAGGGCACCCGCGTCAGAGTGATCCTCTACTCATCCCGGCGCGATCGAGCCGGGTGCGACGAACGGCCCCACGCCTGAGCGTGGGGCCGTCCTGCGTGACGGAGGCGGTGGTCAGCCGCCGGCAAAGGTCGTGTCGACGCCGCACTTGGCGTTCTGGTTGAGGCAGGACTTCACCAGGTCACCGAGGCGCTCCGGTTCCCAGGCGTTCATGAAGTCACCGTGCATGGACGACGGCTTGCCGGAGGAGAGGCTGAGCCCGTCACCGCCCAGCGACTCATAGTTGACCATGAAGGAGAGGTCCGGCACGGCCACCGGGTACTTGCCGGTGCAGACACCGTTCACCGGGTCGCCCATGTGCGACTTGTGGTCGGGCGAGTCGATGTTCTTGCCGTCCCAGCAGTCCTTGAACACGAGCTGGAAGATCAGGTTGCCGCCCGTGGCGCACCTCGGCCAGTTGCCGTCCGCGCTGCGGCCGATCTCGGCGCTGCCCGCGCACCAGAACTGGTTGCTACCGGCGTTCTTCGGAGTGTCCACCTGCTTCTTGGCGTCACCCTCGACCACCACCAGACCCGGCGGGAAGGGCTTGACGGTCGACGGGTCCTTGACCCGCGAGCCGTAGTAGATGCGCATGCTCTTGATCGGCACGGCCTTGCCGTCCTTGCGCAGCTCCGGGGTCCAGTAGGCGCTCTTGTCGCCCGGGGCGTTGCAGGTGTTCGCCGCCGCGAACAGCTTGTCCGGCGTGGTGAACGCGTCGATCTTCGGGCCGAAGAAGGTGTGCATGTGCGAGGCGCCGGCCAGGCCGGGCAGGACGATCGGGTCGTCCGGGGCCGAGTTCGACACGCCGCAGTCGGTGTGGAACTCGGGGACCCGGGTGGTGCCGGCGGCACCGCCTTCGGCTTGATGGCGTCGAACGCGGCCAGTTCCCGCTCCACTGGCCTGGTCGACAGGCACCAGGCGCCGGCCGACGAGCTCGGCGGGACGGAGGCGGAGGGGACGTCGACGCTGTGGAACTCGGCGAGGCGCTCGGGGTCGACGACGCGCTCGGCGTCGCCGAAGGGCCGACGACGTGCCCGCGGCGGGACCGAACGTGAACCAGTTCAGGTTCACGAAATCCGACGGCGAGGTGCTCTTCATGACGGCGAAGACGGTCTGCGCGCCGGCCGGCACACCGGAGGCCTTCGCGCTGACGGTCTTCCATTTCTGCCAGCCGCCGGTCTCGGCGATCGGGAAGCTGGCCAGCAGTTGACCGTCCTGCGAGCCGAGGTGCAGCTCGACAGTGCCGCCGGTGGCGTTGAGCGAGGCGACCGGGCCGTCAGATCGGCGCCCGTCACCGACACACCGTCGTAGCGCAGCCAGTCGCCGCTGGCCAGCCAGCCGACGTTTCGGCCGCCGTCCGCGTCACCGGTGCCCTCGGTCTGTGCCCCGGACTGCGCGGCGAAGGCCTCCGCCTGCACCCGGCCGGGCACGGCAACCTCTTCGGCCTGGGCGCCGGCGATATAGATGCCACTGCCGGCGAGCGCGGCGACGACCGCGGAGGCGAGCGTGATGCGAGTGACGCGACGACGCTTTCGCGCCCGATCCGGCGGTGCGACGTGCGCGGGGAGTCCGCATTGCCAGTGGTTTCCTTCGAGTTGACGACAAAGCTCCTGTCGAAAAGGAGTATGTGCACGTCAGGGGCCTGCATCAACTCGTGGGGAAAGAATTAGGAGGCCGGTACGCAGGTGTCCTGGTAGCCGGCACGTCGGCTCTGAATGACAATTTTTCGCGCGTACAGCCTTAAGTTTGTTTTAAGTCCCGTCGCGCCGTTCTGGTCCGGCGATTACGGGTTTTGCGTAACGAATCGTGGTCGAATTCTCCGGCCTCAGTTCGGCGTGCCCCGGGCTGGTCGGGGCGTTGGCGGGCGAAGGCGTCGGCCGTACCCCAGCGGCCGGGGATGTCCAGGAGCGCGACCCGGCCGAAGGCGGACGGCAGCGCCGGGTCGACGGCCAGGTGGTCCTCGTGCGGGTTGAGCCCGAGCATGGTACGGATGAGCAGCATGGAGGCTCCACTGGACCACGCCTGCGGGCTGCCGGCGGTCGGGTACCGGACCGGGTACCGGGTGGTGTCGCGGTCGAACCCACCGAAGGCCTCGGGCAGCCGACCCTGGAAGTAGGTGGCGGCGGAGAGGATGCTCTCGGCGATGCGACCGGCCGCGCTGGTGAACCCGTACCGGCGCAGACCCCAGGCGATGAACGAGTTGTCGAACGGCCAGACCGTGCCGGTGTGGTAGCCCAGCGGGTTGTAACGGCGCTGCCCTCGGCGAGGGTACGCACACCCCACCCGGAGAAGAGCGCCGGACCCATCAGGTGCGCGACAACCTGCGGAGCCCGCTCCGGCGGCACGATGCCACTCCAGAGCAGGTGCCCGATGTTGGACGTCAGGCTGTCCACGGGTGTGCCGTCGTGGTCGAGCGCGAGGGCGTAGTAGCCGCGGTCCTCCAGCCAGAAGTCCCGGTTGAAGCGGTCGTACAGCGCCGCCGCCTCCCGCTCCAGCCGGTCGGCGAAGTCGGGGTCGCCCCAGACGGTACGGGCCAGCCGTGCTCCGCGGATCTTGGCGTCGTACGCGTACCCCTGGGTCTCGCAGGTGGCCCTCGGGAAGCCCGGCAGCCGTCCGTCGGCGTAGGAGATGCTGTCCCAGGAGTCCTTCCAGCACTGGTTCTCCAGGCCGGTCGCGCGATTGCGTCGCTGGTACCAGATGTAGCCCGTGGAGTTCAGATCCGCGTAGCTGTCGATCCACGCCAGGGCGGCGCGGGCGTCCTGTTCCAACTCGGTCACCAGCGCCACGTCGCCGCTCCACCGCTCGTACTCGTCGAGCAGCACCACGAACAGCGGTGACGCGTCCACGGTGCCGTAGTAGGGGAGTGCGGCTGTTCCTCGAACGCGGCCGACTCCCGTAGCGCAGCTCGTGCAGGATCCGGCCGGGGTCCTCCTCCAGCACGTCGTCGCTGCGGGCACCCTGCAGCGAGGCGAGGATCCGCAGTGTCGGAGGGGTCAACGACGGTGTGACCGGCAGCGTCTGCAAACAGGTCAGCAGGCTGTCCCGACCGAACAGCGTCATGAACCAGGGCAACCCGGCGGCGGGTACGGTCGCGCCGCTGAGCGAGAGCGGGGCGAAGCGCAGCGCCGCCAGGTCCACCAGGCTGCGGTGGTACACCTGCTGGAGGGCGACACTGTCGGTGTCGAGCGTCGGGGCGGCCGCGACCCAGGCCTGCACGCTTCTGGGCAGGGTGGAGTCGTCGGGCCGCTGTGCGCGCAGAGCGGCCCGCAGGTCGACGCCGTCCGGGCGCAGTGCCCGCATGGCGACCTGCAACCGCGTCGACCACTCCTCCCGGGACGCAGTCGGACCGCGAACCGCAGGCCGTCCGGGTCGAACTCGGCGGGCTCGCTCGCCGACACGACAACCTCGCGTCGGTAGGTGGCGCGCCGGTAGCCCAGCCGCAACTCGTCCGGGCCGACCTCGGTGTAGTGCGTGCCGGTCTTGTCGCCGATGTCGAACTTGATCTCGAAGATGTCGGCGAAGTCGGCCTTCACCTCCAGCCGTACGTCCAGTTCCCGGTCCTGCTCGCCGTAGTTGAAGATCGTCAACGACTCGGTGAGGTCCGGGCCGATCCGCCGGCGCCGGATGGCGGACACGTCCGCCTGTACGTAGTCGACCGCCCCGCCCGGCACCACGAAGAACGTGACCTCGTAGTACTGGCTGTCGTCCACCGACAACGCGGTCATGCGTTCGCCGTTGACGGTGAGCACCCAGCGGGACAGGAAACGGGTGTCGGCGGCGAACAGCCCGACCGGGGCGGACGAGGACGACTCGACGTCTCCACTGGCATCCGACACGATGAACGTGTTTCCGTCCAGACAGGACACGGTGCCCGGATGTCCCTCATCGGTCCCGTGCCGCCGTCGTGTCGCTCCGCTGCGCGGCCCGGCGCCCGTCGGGTCGCTCGGTTGCGGCGGCCCGGACTTTCGCGGAAACAGTCGTCCGAGACGCAACGCGAGACCGAGGTCTCCGTCGACCAGGATCTCACCTCGGGTGATCGCCGCCAGGCCGTTCACCTCACCGCGCGCCATCGCTTCCGCGACCTGGGCGGACACCCGGATCACCGTGGTGGCGGGTCCACCGCTTCGTCACCCGCATCCGGCCATGATCGATGTCCAGGAGCCACTGCTCCAGGTGTTCCTCGTCCCCGATGTCGAATCGCACGCTGCCGCAGACCTTGCTGAATCGAGGGTCCTGGCCGGCATCCGTCAACCGCTCGAAGAAGGCGCTGGTCGCCGTCATCCCACCTCCTCGGCCGCTGGTAGCAGCGGATGCCGGCTACCCGTTGCGGGCCGCGGTTAACGTGTCTCCTCGAAACGGTGATCCGGTGGGCGTCGGACGTTCTGCCCCGAACTGGGCGCATGCGTCACGTGTACGGCATAGCGTCACGGGGCGGGACCACCGCCGCTCCGCCGGCGGACCGGCGGGACGTCCACCGGAAGGGACCGGACATGGGCCGTGTCGACACTGTGCTCCTGCCGGAGCTGGACGGGCCGGTGCCGGCGACGCTGCCGAGCGCGCTCGGCCTGCTGAGCCTGGCCCTGGGCGTGGGCGCCCTGGTGGCGCCGGACCCATCGCGCGTCTGACCGGGCTGGACGACTCACCGGCCGCGCGGGCCGTGCTCCCGGCCGTCGGCCTGCGCGAGCTGGGCAGCGCCACCGGCCTGCTCAGTGGCCGTCACCCGCCGGCTGGGCCTGGAGCCGGGTGGCCGGCGACGCCATGGACCTGACCCTGCTCGCCAGAGCGCTCACCGATCGCAACGGCGAACGACGCCACCGGATCGCGCTGACCACCCTCGCGATCGCCGGCATCACCGCCGTCGACGTCCTCGCCGCCGTGCGCATCGGACGTGCCCGACGGGCCCGGGCCCGGTGATCCGGATGCAGATCGCGGTGACGGTGAACCGTTCGCCCGCCGAGGCGTACCGGTTCTGGCGGGACATGGAGAATCTGCCCGGTTCATGGCGCACCTGGAGTCCGTGCGCGCCGACGACCTGCGCCGCTCGCACTGGATCGCCCGCGGCCCGGCCGGTCACCGCGTCGAGTGGGACGCCGAGATCATCGACGACCAGCCGAACAAGTCGATCACCTGGCGTTCGCTGCCGGGAACCCGGTGCCCAACGCCGGCCGGGTCGGGTTCGTGCCCGCCCCCGGCGACCGGGGCACCGAGGTCCGGGTGGAGCTGCGGTACGCGCCGCCGGCCGGCGCGCTCGGCCGGGCGGTGGCGAAGCTCTTCGGCGAGGAACCCGAGCAACAGGTCCGTGACGACCTGCGCCGGTTCAAGCAGGTGCTGGAGACCGGTGAGGTCGTCCGGTCGAGGGCAGCCCAACGGCATCTCCGTCCGCCAGCAGGCCATGCAGCGTCCGGCCCAGCCGCTGCCGGCGTCCCGCCGCTGATCGACCGAGCTCTCCGAGAGGACCGACAATGAAGGCCACCGCCTGGATGGGCACCGACAGCGTCAAGGTGATCGACGTACCCGACCCGAAGATCATGAATGCCCGGGACGCGATCGTCCGGATCACCACCACCGCGATCTGCGGCTCCGACCTGCACCTCTACCACGGGTACATCCCGCGATGCGTAGGGCGACATCCTCGGCCACGAGTTCATGGGCGAGGTGGTGGAGGTGGGCCCGCAGGTCCGCAACCTGGCGCCGGGCGACCGCGTGGTGGTGCCGTTCCCGATCGCCTGCGGGCACTGCTCGTCCTGCCAGCGCGGCCTCTACTCGGTGTGCGAGAACTCCAACCCCAATGCCGGCATCGCCGAGAAGATCATGGGGCACTCGCCGGCCGGCATCTTCGGCTACTCCCACCTGCTCGGCGGCTACGCCGGGGCCAGGCCGAGTACGCCCGGGTGCCGTTCGCCGACGTCGGCCCGCTCAAGGTGCCCGCCGAGGTCACCGACGACCAGGCGGTCATGCTGGCCGACGTGTTCCCGACCGGCTACATGGGCGCCGAGATGTGCGACATCAAACCCGGGCAGGTGATCGCCATCTGGGGCGCCGGGCCGGTCGGGCTGCTCGCCGCGGCCAGCGCCCGGCTGCTCGGCGCGGAGCGGGTGATCGTCATCGACCGGTTCCCGTACCGGCTGCGGCTGGCCGAGGAGCACGCCGGCGCCGACACGATCAACTACGAAGAGACGGACGTGCTGGACGCGCTCAACGAGATGACCGCCGGCCGGGGCCCGGACGCCTGCATCGACGCCGTCGGCCTGGAGGGCCACCACGGCAACACCGCGATGTACGCGTACGACCGGGCCAAGCAGGCCACCGCACCGAGACCGAACGGCCGTTCGCGCTGCGTCAGGCGATCCTCGCCTGCCGTTCGGGAGGGTGGTCTCGGTCGTCGGCGCGTACGGCGGGTTCGTCGACAAGTTCCCGATGGGCGCGTTCATGAACCGTTCACTGATCATGCGGACCGGTCAGTGCCACGTCCAGCGCTACACCCGGCCGCTGCTGGAGCGCATCCAGCGTGGCGACATCGACCCGAGCTTCATCGTGAGCCACCGGATGCCGCTACGCGACGCCCCGAAGGGCTACAAGATCTTCCAGAAGAAGCAGGACGACTGTACGAAGGTGCTGCTCAAGGTCTGACCGGTGAATCTGGGCGTGGGTCAGGCCTTGCGGACCGCGCTGGTGAAACCGGCGATGAAGAGGGTGGCAAAGCTCCAGGCGAGCAGTTGCAGGATCCAGCCGGCGATGGTGAGGGTCTGACCGGCACCGGTGTCGGTCGGTTGGCAGCGATCCCGGCACCCGTCTTGAGTAGTGGGGCGCCGAGGTCGAGGCCGACACCGATCTGGTCGATGCTCGTGCAGGCGGCGGAAGCTCCGCTGGGCACCGCCTTCTGCGCGAGGCCGCCGTGGTGGCCGCCAACGACGCTGAGCGCGACGGCGACCGCCAGTGTGGCGAGGAGCAGGAGCAGGGCACGCCAGGGCTGGTAGCCGTAGCCGAGGGTGATCCCGATGAGGCGAGCCCAGGCGCGTTCGGTGGCGCTCAGTCCGGCGCGCTGGAGCTGGTCACGGCGTTGGGCGATGAGGATGGTGCGGGCATCGCGATCATGGCCGGCGGCCCGGTAGGCGGCGGCGAGCTGCTGGTAGGGCTGGGCGCTGTAACGGGGCGTGTCCTCGCGCAGCAGCGTCAGCCAGCGCCGCAGTGACGCCGGCCGCGGCAGCCCGCTGTAGGTGAGCCCTCCACCTCGACAAGCGGTCCCGGACCCGGTGCCGTACGGGCCACTCGATCGGTCTCGAGGCGGAGAGCCCCACCGACTCTGGTCCCGGCCAGCATCAGCACCACCACGTCGTCACCGCCGCTGGTGGCACTGAACCCGTCATCCAGGAGCACGTCCTGGTCGACCCGGAGGCCGTTCAGGTCGAGGGCCGGGCCGATCGTGTTCTCCAGTTGCGCCCACCGCAGGCCAGAAGCCCACCGATGTGGGCGCCGGCCAGGCCGACGCCGCCCCACTCACTGGCGCTGCGGGCGGTGAAGCCACGATCCAGGGCCAGGTCCCGGTCGACGGTGAGGCCGTCGGCGTCGAGAACCGGTCCGGCGGTGTTCGTGAGCCGCGCGCCGCGCGCAGTCAGCGACCCGATGTGCGCGCCGATGAGCCGGATCGTGCCCTGTTCGCTGGCGCTGCTGGCGATGAAACCGCTCCAGAGCAGCACGTCCTGGTCGGCTCGAAGGTTGTCGGCGTTGAGCGCCGGGCCGACGGTGTTTTCCAGCCGTGCCCCACCGCAGTTGAGCTGGCCGCCGATGTGGGCGCCGAGCAGCCGGATCGTGCCGCGCGCGCTGGGGCTGGTGGCGGTGAAGCCGTCATTCAGGAACACGCTCTGGTCGACGGTGAGGCCGTCGGCATCCAGGGCCGGTCCAGTGGTGTTCTCCCACCGTGCTCCGCGGCAGTCCAGTGTGCCGACGCGGGCGGCAGCGAGACGAATGGTGGCGGCGACGCTGTCAGCGCTCACCGTGCTCCAGTCGAGCGAGAGCGCCCAGGCCGCACAGCGCGTGGCCTCCAGTGCCGCGTCGGCTGAGCCGGGCGCCTGGTCGATGCGGCACCCGCTCAGGGCGACCGCCGACAGGCGGGCGTTGCGAAGGTTCACGCCGTCGGGCAGCAGGCAGTCGCGCAACTCCAGCGCCAATTCACTGGCGACGTTCTCCAGGTCGATCCGGCCGACGATCCGGGCCCCACGCAGCCGCAGCCCGTGTGGGTCGGCGTCGCTGACCAGCCGTCCGCGCACCAGCTCGCGGATGACCGAGGCCGAGATCGCGTGGTCGTCGCCCCAGGAGCGCATCGCTTCCTCGTCGACCGGCCCGTCGCCGGCCAGGTCGAGCACCTCGCCGCGGGCGACTGACTCGATCAGTCGCTGCTCCACCGCAGTGTGCGTCGCGCCGTTCGCATCCCGCACCCGCTGGGCGCCCACTGACGTCATGGCACCCATCATCAATGACAGGCGCGCCGAGTGGTCGGCGCCGCGGGCGGCTCGCCGCTGCTGGCCTTGGTCGACTCGCGTGCCTCGATATCGGGGCATCCGCTCGCCGGGACGTGCGGAGACCGACGCCGTCGTGCTGCGGGCGGGCGCGGCCGGTGGGGCGGGCGCGGCCGCCTGGGGTGCGGTGGTCTGGTGTGGTGACTGTGGAGCTGATGTCGCAGACGAGTCAGGGTTGGGTGGGGCTCGACCAGGTCTGTCCGCTGCCGGGACGGTCTGGCGTGCCGCCCTCTGCGCCGATGTCGCAAACGATTCAGCTCCAGAGGGGTCGAGCAGGACGCCCCGGGCAGCGCTGGCCCCAGCGGCAGAACGCCCCTGGAGCAGCGGAGGCCTCCGAGGCGGCCGGATTCTGGGGGTGGCTCGACCCCGAGCCAGCCCGAGCCGCGCCGGGCTGCGGCTGGTGACTAGCGTGTCGACGATGGAGAGTGTTGGCACGTCCGTGCAGGTGACCCCTGAGCTGACCATTCGACTGCGACCGACCGCCGAACCCGATCTGGCGATGTTCCGGCGGTTCTGCAGCGAGCCGGGCCTGATCGGGCTGGACTGGTCCGGCTTCCGGGACGCCGGGGCGCCGGAGCGGCGGTTCGCCGTCGACGGCTACCTCGGCGAGGACGACGGGCGGCTCGTCGTGGAGGTCGAACAGGAGCGGGCAGCCGCCGGCCTGGTCAGCTACAGCTCGGGGCGCTACGCCGGGCGGGCGTCGTACTGGGAGATCGGCATCGTCCTGCTGCCGCAGTGGCGCCGACGCGGCATCGGCTGGCGCGCCCAGGCCCTGCTCTGCGACTACCTCTTCCACCACAGCCCGGCGCAGCGCATCCAGGCCGGCACCCACCCGGAGAACGTGGCCGAGCAGCGGGCGCTGGTCAGGGCCGGGTTCCATTTGGAGGAGTCGTGCGGGCCAGCGAGTTTCGAGCCGGTCAGTGGCGCGACGGATACCTCTACAGCAGGCTGCGTGACGATCCGTCGCCCTGGGAACCGGCGACGGAGGGCTAGCGCGGACGCACTCCGGCTCCACCGTCAGGGTGCCCGCCGCGGCGTCGATAGTGGCCCGCGCGCCGAGCGGCACGGTGAGCTGCCCGTTGCCGTGCCCCAGTCTCAGCCCGCCCAGGACCGGCACGCCAAGGTCGTACAGGCGGTCCTTCAACACGGCCGCCGCGTCCCACTCACCCGGTTCACCGACACTGTTGGTGATCTGGCCGATGACCACACCGGCGACCCGGGACAGCACGCCCACCCGGCGCAGCTCGGTCAGCATGCTGTCGATGCTGTACGGAGCCTCGTCCACGTCCTCGAAGAAGAGGATCGCGCCGTCGAACCTCGGGGAGTCCTCCGCGCCGAGCGAGGTGGAGATCAGCGTCAGGCAACCGCCGAGCAGGGGCCCGATGCCCGCCCCGGCACCACCACGGGAGCGGCTGTCTCGGCCGGGTCCCGGAGATCGTGACCGGTGCGGTGGTCATCACAGCCCTGCGGAGCGCCTCGGCCGACTCGGGGCCGGTGCGGGCGTCACTCCAGTTGACCATCGGGCCGTAGAAGGTGACCAGGCCGATATCGCGCCAGAGCTTGCCCTGGATGCTGGTGATGTCGCTGAAGCCGACGATGACCCGGGGTCCCGGCGCAGAACGGACACGTCGATCTGGTCGACGATCCGCTGCGTGCCGTAACCACCTCGGGCGGCGAAGACGGCACGGATCCCGGGTCGGTGAGCGCGGCGTTCAGGTCGGCCAGCCGCTGCGCGTCGGTGCCGGCCAGATAGCCGTACTTGGTGAAGACGTGCCGGCCCAGCTCGACCTCAAGGCCCCAGCTGCGCAGGATCTCGATGCCGCGGGCCATGTTCGTGGGGTCGGGCGTGCTGCCGGGCGAGACGACCGGACCCGGTCACCGGGTGCCAGCGCCGGTGCCCGCAGGACGCGCTTCGCACCAACCGGCGCGGCCTGCGCGGACGTGGCCGCCGCCGAGCCGACGAGCACCGCTCCACCGGCCGCCGCCGCTCCCATCCGCAGCATGTCGACGGGACAGGGCACCCGCGCGGGCCCCTGGATCGTGGCTGGGTCTTTTCCAGAAGTGGCCACCGGCGTCCCTCATCGTGATCAGACGATGTGTGCGAGCTGCCACAGCCTACGACAATCATCAACACCAGGCGGGGTCCACAAAGGACGGCTCTCCAGCCCGGCGAACGCGCGGTGCCCTGCACCAGCGGGCGGGCTTCCGACACGGCCCGACCTGGCTCAGCTGGCAACCCGAGTGCCGCGCCTGGTTCGCGCCGGCATGTGCGGCCGACCCGCCGACGGCGGGAAAGTCCGGGTCCGCGCGTGACCCGTTTGTGGCCAGGGAGCCTGGGAACTCGCCCCGTTCGTCCGCAGGCAGGCCTGACGGCATGCCGACGACATCAAGGAGCGGGGCATGGAGTACGAGCAGATGATCGCCACGGTACGACAGCGCGCGGGCCTCGGCGAGAACGAGGCGGTGCGATCCGTACAGGCTGTCCTGTCGGTGCTCGGCGAACGGCTCGCCGGACAGGAGGCGGACAACCTGGCGGCACAGCTACCGGATCGGCTGAACGGGTCCGTCACGCGCAATCCGCAGGGCCGCCGGTGGGACGTCGGCGAGTTCCTGAAGAACGTCGGGGACCGCGAACAGGTCGCGAACGCGGACCACGTGCGTCAACACGCCCAGGCGGTGCTGCGTACCGTCGCCGAGGCGCTGAATGACGACGAGCGACACGACCTGCTCGCCCAGCTGCCCGGCGGCATCACCGACCTCTTCGGTGTTCCCACCCGCGAGGCTGAGCCCCGCGCCAGACGGGCCACCCGGGGCGCTCACGGGATCGGCCACTCGTGCACCGGCCGGTTGCTGTGCATCAGGTCCACGTAGTGGCGGACCACCTCGCGCAGCGCCTCCGGCCGGTCCAGGTGGTCGGCGGACTCCAGTCGGTGCAGCGTCTCCACCTGCCAGGTCGCGCCGTTGCGGCTGGTCAGGCAGCGCTGCTCGATGACGCCGAGCAACCGGTCCCGTTCGGCCGGATCGAGCCCCACCGGTCCAGGCCGTGATGCGCCATCGGCAGCAGACGGCGCAACACCAACTCGGTGACGGGCAGGTAGCCGAGACCGGGCCAGAACACCTGTGCGTCGATGCCGTGCCGGGCGCAACTGGTGAAGTTCTCCTCGGCGGCACTGAACGACATCTGCGACCACAGTGGCCGGTCCGCCTCGGCGAGGGCGCGCACCAGACCGAAGTAGAAGGCGCCGTTGGCGATGGTGTCCAGCACGGTCGGGCCGGCGGGCAACACCCGGTTTTCCACCCGCAGGTGCGGACGACCCGCGACACGTCGTACACCGGGCGGTTCCAGCGGTAGACGGTGCCGTTGTGCAGGCGCAACTCGGCGAGGTTGGGCACCTCACCGGCCGCGAGGGCCTGCGCCGGGTCCTCCGGGTCGCAGACCGGCAGCAGCGCCGGAAGTAGCGCACGTTCTCCTCGAACAGGTCGAACACGCTCGTGATCCAACGTTCGCCGAACCAGACGCGGGGCGTACCCCTGGGCCTTGATCTCTTCCGACCGGGTGTCGGTGGCCTGCTGGAACAGCGGGATGCGGGTCTCGCGCCACAACTCCCGGCCGAAGAACAGCGGCGAGTTCGCGCCGACGGCGACCTGGATGCCGGCGATCGCCTGGGCGGCGTTCCAGTAGTCGGCGAACTGGGCCGGGCTGACCTGGAGGTGGAACTGGGTGCTGGTGCAGGCCGCCTCCGGGGTGATCGTGTCGGCGGTGACCGCCAACCGCTCCACACCACTGATGGCGATCGGCAGGTCCTCACCGCGCGCCGCGAAGATCTGCTCGTTGAGCAGCTTGTAGCGGGGTTGGCCGAAGCGTCTCGGCGGTCAGGTGCTCGGGCGCAGCGTCGGCAGAATGCCGATCATGACCATGTGCGCGCCGATCGTCCGGGCCTTCACCTCGGCGGCGTTGAGGCTGGCCCGTACGTACTCCTCGAAGTCGGCCGTGCCGGTGCCGGTCAGCCGGCGGGGCGGCACGTTGATCTCGACGTTGAACTGGCCCAGCTCGGTCTGGAAGCTCGGGTCGGCGATGGCCGCCAGCACGTCGGCGTTGCGCATCGCCGGGTTCGACGCCTCGTCGACCAGGTTCAGCTCGATCTCCACGCCGGACATCGGCCGGTCCACGTCGAAGCGGGACTCGCGCAGCATCTCGGCGAAGACATCCAGGCAGCGGCGGACCTTGTCGCGATAGCGGGCCCGATCCTCCCGACTGAAGGTCCGTACGCCGACGTCCTCGCCCATGGTCACCACCCTGTCACCGCTGGTTCCCCTAACCTCGCACGCGGTCGGCGGGCGGGGAAGAACCTGAGGGCCTCTTCCTACCCAGATGCCCGTCCCGCTAGGCCAGCCGGGGCGCACCGATAGCATTACCGTCCGAGAGGTGGTGGCGTGGGGATGCGCGAGAAGGTGACCCGGCTGTTCGTCGCGGCGGCGATCGCCGAGGCCTGCTCCTGGCTGGCCCTGCTGGTCGGCATGCTGGTCAAGTACGGTCCGCCGGACAACGAGCTGGGCGTGAAGATCTTCGGGCCGATCCATGGCGGCCTGTTCGTCGCGTACGTCCTGCTGGTGCTGGCCGTGGCCCGGCTGCACCGGTGGAGCCTCCTGCCCACGGCGGTGGCCCTGGCCAGCGCGGTGCCGCCGTTCGCCACCCTGGCCTTCGAGCGCTGGGCCCGCCGCCGGGGATGCTCGGCGTCGACCGCCAACCGGCCCGCGAGCCCGCCCCGGTCGGCTGAGCCGGCCCTACCATCCGGGCGGGCCAGGCCGTCCGGGTTCAGGTCAACGCGGAGCAGGCCGCGATGCCGGCCAGCAGCAGCGTGCCCAGGAACGCCTGCAACAGCAGCGGCGGCCCGAGATGCGACCAGAGCGTCGCGGTACGCGGGTCAGCAGCTGCCCGGTCGTGAGGTTGACGATCCGCTCGATCCGGGCGGCAGCTCCGGGTCGCGTTGCGGACGCAGTGTGAGCTGCACCTGATCCGCCGGGTGCAGGGCGCTCTGCGGCAGGTGACCGTGCAGCTCCACCTCGCAGAGCTGACCGGCGGTGTTGCGCAGTCTTACCGGTGTGACCAGGTACTCCGGGCCCTGCTTCAGCTCCTTCCAGCGCCGGCGGGCGCCACCACCGCCGAACGAGAAGAGCGAGCGCAGCAGCAGGGCGGGCAGCCGGGCGATCGCCGCCGCGGCCAGCACCGCCACGAGGACCGGTTGACCGATGCGTACCTCGCGGGTGTAGCCGTCGAGCAGGCGGATCAGCCGCCCGGTGACGATCCGTTCCGTCGGGTGCACGATCCGTCGGGTATCGAGTCCGCTGTCCATCTCCACCACCGAGAGTCCGCTTGTGTTCACAGATCGTATCGACGTCCTCGGTTGAACGACGTGAATGAAACCTGGTCACGGGCTCACGGCCGCGAGGTGACATCCCGGGCGACAGGGGTAAGCGGGGGCCGAGCTGGAAAGGGTCGAGCATGCAGCTGTCCTTCCTGCGCCCGCTCTACGACCGTCCCGGGCCGTGGTGCTCGGTGTATCTGGACGCCTCCGCCGACACGGAGGATGCCAAACCGGCGCTGGACCTGCGCTGGCGTGCCCTGCAGAGTCGGCTCACCGAACAGGGGCCGACGAGGCGAGTGTCGCCGCGCTGGACCGGGTGATCCGTGGCCACGACCCGATGGTCGGGGACTACGGACTGGCCGTCTTCGCCAGTCACGGCCGGGTGGTGCTCTCCGAGTACCTGTCCGCGCCACCACTTAGCGATCTGGCCAGTTACGGGCCGCTGCCGCACGTGATGCCGCTGCTCGCCCAGCGCGGTGAACAGGTGGCCTGGGTACGCGTGGTGGCCGACCGGATCGGCGCCGACGCGATGGCGGTCAGCGCCGGCGGGTTCCCCGGCGGGCGCACGTCGCCGGCCGGGACGAGTACCCGCTGCGGCGGGCGAAGCCCGGCGGGTGGTCGCAGTCGCGCTACCAGCGGGCGGCCATGGAGGCGTGGCACCAGAACGCCGGTGACGTGACGGCCGCGACCGTGCAGCTGGCCGACCGTGTCGGTGCCGACGTCGTGGTGGTCGCCGGTGACGTCCGGGCCACCGGCATGATCGCCGCCCAGATGCCGGAGCGCTGGCAGGACCTGGTGGTCCGTACCGACGCCGGATCCCGGCCGGCGGTGCCGACCAGACGATGCTGGACGACCTCACCGTGCAGACCATCGCGGAGATCGCCGACCAGCGGATCAGCGCCGCCCTGGACAGGTTCGGCGTGCAGGAGGACGTGGGCGGCGGTCTCGCCGCGGTCGTCTCGGCCCTGCAACGCAACCAGGTGGACACGATGATCATCGTGGACGACCCGTCGGCCAACGGTGAGTTGTGGATCGGCTCGGAGCCCACCGAGATCGCCGTCGACCCGGGGCAACTGGCCGCCATGTCGGTGGCCGACCCGCAACGGGTACGCGCCGACGCGGCGCTGGTCCGGCGCTCGTCGGCACCGACGCGGCACTGACCGTGCTGGGCCCCGAGGAGGCACCCGACCTGGCCGACGGCGTCGGCGCGGTGCTGCGCTACGTCGACGAGGGCACACCGGGGCGCGGCAATGGTTGAGCGTACGGTGGCGGACCTGGTGGTGGAGCGGTTGTTGGCCTGGCGGGTGCCCCGCGTCTTCGGGTACCCGGGGAGGCGATCGCCCCGCTGGTCGACGCGCTGGACCGCACCGGCGGCGAGCCGGCGTTCATTCCGGCCCGACACGAGGAGACCGCCTCGTTCATGGCCACCGGGCACGCCAAGTTCACCGGCGGCATCGGGGTCTGTCTCGCCACCCAGGGGCCTGCCGCCGTCCAACTGCTCAACGGCCTCTACGACGCCAAGCTGGACAGCAAGCCGGTGGTGGCGATCGTGGGGAGGACATCTCCGGCCGCTCGGCGGCGCACACCAGGAGATCGGGTTGAGTCGGCTCTTCGGGGACGTCTGCAACCAGTTCGTCCGTTACGGCCGCAGCACCGAGGACGTGGGGGCGCTGCTGGACCAGGCGTTCCGGACGGCGGCCGCGACCCGAAGCCCGACCTGCGTCGTGCTGCCCCGGCAGTTGCAGGAGGCCCTGGTGGCCGAACCGCAGACGTACGCCGCCGGGGTGATCACGGCGACCCCGGCGAGCCGCTGGCCCGGGTACTGCCCACGACGCGGACCTCGCCGCCGCCGCACAACTGCTCGGGCGGGGCCAGCGCACCGCGATCCTGGTGGGTCAGGGCGGTCGGGACGCGGCCGCCGAGATCATCGAGATGGCCGACCGGCTCGGCGCCGGGGTGGCCACCTCGCTGCTGGGCAAGCCGGTGCTCGACGAGCGGTTGCCGTTTCACACCGGGTGCTGGGCGAGGTCGGCACCCGGCGGCGGCCGAGCTGATGGGCGGCTGCGACACGCTGCTGATGGTCGGCACCAACGATCCGTGGACCGACTACTTCCCGATGCCGGAGCAGGCGCGCACGGTGCAGATCGACATCGACGGCCGCCGGATCGGCACCCGCTACCCGGCCGACGTACCGCTCGTCGGTGACGCCGCGGAGACACTGCGGGCACTGCTGAGCCGGTTGCGCGGTCGCCCCGAGCAGCGGTGGCGCGCCACCGTGGAGAGCTCGGTGGACCGGTGGCGGGAGGTCGCCGCCGAGCGGCCGCCGCCGCCGCGGACCCGGTCAACCCGCAACTCGTCCTCCAGGAGTTGTCCGCCCGGATGCCGGGCACCGGCGCGGTCGCGGTCGACGTCGGCTCGGTCCTCTACTGGTACGCCCGACACCTCGTGCTGCCCCGGGGTCAACGCGCAGTTGTGCGGCACGCTCGGCTCGATGGGGTGCGCGCTGCCGTACGCGGTGGCCGCCAAACTCGCCGCCCCGACCAGCCGGTGATCGCGCTTCTCGGTGACGGGGCGATGCAGCTCAACGGCCTCGCCGAGCTGATCACCGTGTCACACCTCTGGCAGCGGTGGCGCGACCCTCGGCTGGTGGTGCTGGTGCTCAACAACCGGGACCAGAACGGCATGGGCGCCGGACGTCAGCCGTCGTCCGACCCGACCCACCGCCGCCCCGACGTGCCGTACGCCGGCTGGGCCCGCCTGCTCGGGCTGCACGGGGTGCGGGTGGACCGCCAGAACTGGTCGGCGCGGCCTGGGACGAGGCGCTGGCCGCCGACCGTCCCTGCGTACTGGAGGCGGTCGTCGACCCGGCGGTGTCGCTGGCGCCGCCGGAGCCCGCGTTCGCCGACCTGCGCGGTCTGTACGCCGAGGGCGCCCCGGCCCGGAAGGTCCGGGAGCAGGTGGAGGTCACCGCGAACGCCGACGACCTCGTTTAGGTGCCCAGGACCAGGGCATCAGTAGCGGCCCGACGACGCTGGAGGTCCCATGTCCGAGCCTGCTGACCGCCGCTACGGTCCGGCGGTCCTGCCGCGGGCGCGTGGCCCGCTCTCCGCGGCGGTCGTCGAGGCCCTGCGGCGCCCGCCGCACGACCTGCCGACCAGTCTCGGCGTCGACCTCGACCCGGCCGACCCGAACACCGACGAGGACCTCCAGCTGACCCTGTTCCTCTGCTACGAACTGCACTACCGGGGCTGGTCCGGGGTGGACGAGTCGTGGGAGTGGCAACCGACGCTGCTCGCGTTGCGCGCCCGCTGTGAACGGGTCTTCGAGGCGGCGTTGCGCCGGCTGGTCGGGTCGCCGTCGGTGCCCGCCGGTGGGTGGCGGCCGGTCTGGCCGAGCTGGTCGCGGCCGACGACGGGCCGTCGCTGGCCGCGACGCTGCAGAGACGCGCCACACTGAACCAGTTCCGCGAGTTCGTCGTCCACCGTTCCATCTACCACCTGCGCGAGGCGGACCCGCACAGCTGGGCGCTGCCCGCCTCGGCGGCCCGGCCAAGGCCGCGCTCGTGGAGATCCAGACCGACGAGTACGGCAACGGTCGGCTGGACCGGATGCACGCCGAGCTGTTCCGGTGCACCCTCGATCGGTTGGGGCTCGATACGGCGTACGCCGCCCATCTCGACGCGGTGCCGGCGGTGACGTTGGCGACCAACAACCTGATGTCGCTGCTCGGGCTGCACCGACGACTGCGCGGCGCGCTGCTCGGCCACCTCGCCGCGTTCGAGATGACCTCCTCGTTGCCCAACCGCCGTTACGGCAACGGGCTGCGCCGGCTCGGCTTCGACGAGGTGGCCACCCGCTTCTACGACGAACACGTGGAGGCCGACGCGGTGCACGAGCAGATCGCCGCGCACGACATGTGGCGGCCTGGTCCGCGTCGAACCAGCCCTCGCTCCCGACGTGCTCTTCGGTGCGGCGGCCGGGCTGGCGCTGGACCGGCTGTTCGCCGCGCACCTGCTGGACAGCTGGGCCGCCGGCCGAAGCTCGCTGCGGTCGCCCGCCCGCCGGCCCTGCCGCCGACCGTCTCGCTCGCCGTGACCGCGCCCACTGCCGCCGTGACGCCGCCGGCCCGTCCCGCCGTCGTCTGACGGCCTCCGCCGGGCTTGCCGCGCTGGGCCGGCCCGGCTGGTCTCGGCCTGCCGCGTCCTCCCGGCTGGTCTCGGCGTGGCGTCCCCGGTCGGCCTCGGCGTGCCGCGTTTCTCGGCCGGTCTCGGCGTGCCGCGTTTCCTCGGCCGGTCTCGGCGTGCCGCGTTCCCCGGCCGGTCTCGGCGTGCCGCGTCCCCGGGCGGCCTCGGCGTGCGTCCTTGCTCTGCTTCAACCCGCGCAACGGTTTGGGCCCGTTTGTGTTGCGTCCGTTGAAGCAGAGCAAAGATGCGGCAAGGTGCCCGCCCGTCCTCGGAGCAGAGCAAAGGACGCGGGCAGGGCATCTCAGAGCAGAGGACGCGTGCAGGGCATCCCCGCCCGTCTCCGCCCGCCCGCAGGCCGCAGCAACAGCCCTCGTCAGGTCTGCCGACTCGTGCCCGCGCGGAAGTCGATCGCCTTGTGGGTGCCGTCGCAGAACGGTTTGAGGGCCGACTTGCCGCACCGGCACAGCGCCACAGTGCCCCGGCGCGCGTCGATGTGCTCGCCGTCCGGCGTGACGAGCGCGAAGTCGCCGCGGACCAGCAGGGGCCGTCCTCGTACGGGGTGATCGTGGCGGCGGCTGGCTCACTGGTGTCGTCGGTGCGCATGACCCCGGAAGTGCCCGTCCTGGCCCTGCCGAAACCGGTGCGTCCCGCCGACTCGGACACCTCGTCCTCGAACATTCCGAGCCGATCAGCGCCCGTGTCACGGCAGGTGGGAGAAGGCCCGCTCCCGCCGATCGTCGCCGAACGCCGTTGATGACCGGCGCACCCGCTGACCAGCTGAATGTGCCGCCGGGAGGGTGATGCCCCGTTTGAACCCCATCGGGACGGGAAGCCGGGCCGCGTGGTGAGCGAACGAGGCAGGTGGGGCCGGTGCACAAGGTGCACAAGGGCTCACGGCCGATGGCGCCGGTCTTGCCGGCGACCGGGTCGTGGCCGCGGGCAGCGCCGCCCGGGTGCTGGTCGCCGCCACCGCCCGGGCGCTCCGCGGAGAGGACTGCGCCGACCTCGGGCAGGTCGGGCCGACGTCGCGGTTCCCCGGCGCTCCCGAGCCGGTACGCCGCGCCGCGGTCACACGGGCCGCCGGACGGGTGGCCCTCACCGTGGCCCAGGTCGACGAGGTGGACGCCGCCCGGGTGGCCCGCTGGTTCGTCGACCAGTACCCCGCCGGCGCTATCCCGGTGTGCTGATCGGCTCACCGCACGGCGCGGCGGCCCACCTCGCGGTGGCGCTCGGCGTGCCCTGGTTGCCGGCGGGCTTCGAGATGACCGTGCACTGGTCCGACGGCGCTGTGGACCGTCCGGCGGACGCCCTGGAGCACGGCGCGGCACTCGCCACCCGGCTGCTCGTCGGCAACGCCGACCTGCACCTGCGCCAGGTGCACTGTCCGGCCAGTCGGGGCCCCTGAGCGGGGTGACCGTGTCGCTGACCGCCGCGTGGAAGGCCCTACCGGCCGCGTACGCGCAGTTCCTGGCCGACCGGCTGACCCGGGTGCCCCGTGCTACTGATCCGCGACACGCGCACCTGGCCGGTGCTGGAGCGGGGCCGGGCACAGCTTCCAGGTGGGATGCCCGGCCAGCGGGCTGGACCCGGTCGACTTCCACCCGGACAGCCACGCGTTGCGGCAGGTGTTGCGCTCCGCCGGCGGCGACGCGGCCCGGTGGGCCCCGCCCGAGGTGTCCGTGCCGTCGGGGTACGCCGAGCACGGCGTCGACTCCGGCTTCGAGCTGGCCGCGCGGGACTGGTCCGCACGACACGAGCACCCCTGCGCCGGGTGCTGGTGCCTCGACCGGCGGCCCTCAGCGCGGGCGTGGCCGACCTGTACCGGCGGTGGCTGCGGAGTGCCGGCAAGACCGGTGACCGGTTGGTGGTGGAGTGCGGTCGGCTGCTCGACCCGTGGCAGGTGGTGCGCGCGGGGCTGGTGCCGTACTGGTGTGAGAACGCCACCCGACGCAGCGTCGACGAGGCCGAGTGGTGGCTGGCCGGCAGCGAGGCGTTCAGCTCGGTGGACGTGTTGCCCGAGCCGCCCGGGTGCGCTCGCCCGCGCTGGCCGGGTTGCCGCAGTGGCTCGCCGTGGCCGGCTTCGGGCGGCGGCGTCGCGCGTTGGACCGCACCACCGCGCGGGGTACCCGGTCACCTCGGTGCCCACCCGCCGAGCCACCGAGGTTCTGCGCGCCCAGCCGTACGACCTGCCCGTGCCGCCTCCGCTGGGGCCGCCGAGGCGTTGGCCGTGCTCCAGGACAACGGCGGCCAGCAGGGGTTACTGGTCTCCTGAGACGGAGGACGCCGAAACATCCTCGCGAACCCTGGGTCCCGTGATTGAGTACCTACGGAGCGGGAACATCGCTGGCTGCGACGGCCTGAATGCGCTGCGTAGAGGCGGTGTCGCCCGCTGACATCCCAGTCACTGACCCACTTTTCCGGCCCGGTGCGTGGCTCGACCACGCGCACGACCGGTTTCCCGATCCGGGCGGGGACCTTCCTGAGGGAGGCGCGGATGTTCGGACAGACGAGCACGACCACGGCCACACCACCACCGACCAACGATCGCGGTCTGGAGGACCTCGACGCGGCGGCACTGGCGTACGCGGCCCGGATCGCGGGGCTACCGCCCGAGCGGCGTGGCGAGGCCCGGGACGACCTGGTGCGCTTCGCACTGCCCTTCGCCGGGCGGCTCGCCCGCCGGTACCGGGGCGGGGAGCCGCTGGAGGACCTGGAGCAGGTGGCGCGGCTGGGGCTGGTCAACGCCGTCGACCGTTATGACCCGGAACGGGGCTCGTTCACCGCGTACGCCGCGATCACCATCGTGGGCGAGATCAAACGGCACTTCCGGGACCGCACCTGGGGCGTCCATGTGCCCCGCCGGCTGCGGGATCTGATCCTCGAGGTGGGGCAGGCCACCGCGGCTCTGACCAGCGAGCTGTCCCGGCCCCGTCGGTGGCCGAACTGTCGGCCCGACTGGAGACCCCGAAGGAGGAGATCCTCGCCGCGCTGGAGTCGGCGGCGGGCTACAGCCCGGCGTCCCTCAACGCCCCGTGGGCGGTGAGAGCTCCGCCGAGTTCGGTGACCTGGTCGGCGAGTCGGACAACGCGCTGGAGTCGGTCGACGACCGGGTCACGGTGAGCGGTCTACTGCACCGTCTGCCCTGGCGCGAGCGGCGCATCCTGGCGATGCGCTTCTACGGCAACCAGACCCAGGCGGAGATCGCCGCCCGCTTCGGCATCTCACAGATGCACGTGTCCCGGCTGCTGTCGCGGGCGCTCACCTGGCTGCGTCAGGCCATGCTCGCCGACGCGCCGCCACCCTGGCAGAACGGCGCAGCCGAGCCCGACCCGGCAAGACCCGGATCTCGGTCAAGCAGAACGGCGACCGGGTGGTGGTCGAGGTCGGCGGCGAGATCGATCGCGACGGCGCGGACCAACTGCGCCGGGCCATGCTGGAGGCCGTCACCGGCCAGCCCAGCGAGGTGGTCGTCGACCTGGTCGGCGCGGGCGGATTCGACGCCGGTGGGATCGCCGCGCTGATGGCCGGACGGGACGCGGCGGAGCGGACCGGGGTGCCGCTGCGGCTGACCCGGGTCCAGCCGGCGGTGCGCCGCTCGCTCACCGCCGCCGGCCTGGCTCCGACCGGGACTGACCGCAGACCACACGTAGGGCGAGGGCCGACACCCACCGGGTGTCGGCCCTTCTGGTACGCGTACCGCTGGTCAGTGCTCCTCGGGTTGCCGTCGCTGTGCGGGTGGCGCCAGCGTTCGTGCGGCTTCGGCGCGTCCTCGGCGTCCTGGGGTGGGTCGCTCTCCTCGAAGCTCGGCCGGCGGACGCCCTCGGGCTCCGGTACGTCGACCGGCCGGGCGCCGGAGCGTGGCGCCGGCTGGTAGTCGGTCGCGTCGCGGGCGCCGTGCGCGCCCTCGGCGGACGGTGACTCCGGGTGTGGTGCTCCGAGCGCAGTTCGTCGGCGAACTGCTGCGGCGGCTTGTGGTGCGCTGCGGCAGGTCGCGGCCCAGGTCAGCGACGAGCGGACCGTACTTCAGGTCGAAGGCGGGCGCTCGGAGCGGATCCGGGCATCCGGTCGAAGTTGCGCAGCGGTGGCGGGCAGCTGGTGGCCCACTCCAGGGAGTTGCCGAAGCCCCACGGGTCGTCCACCGTCACCACCGCCCGTACCGCCAGGACTTCCAGGCGTTGTAGATGAAGAAGAGGGTGGACAGGCCGAGGATGAACGCGAAGATGCTGGAGATCATGTTCAGCGTGGTGAACCCGTCGGTGGGCAGGTAGTCGGCGTACCGGCGGGCATGCCCTCGGCGCCCAGCCAGTGGTGCACCAGGAAGGTGCCGTGGAAGCCGATGAACATGGTCCAGAAGTGCGCCTTGCCGAGCCGCTCGTCGAGCAGTCGCCCGGTTATCTTGGGCCACCAGAAGTAGTAGCCGCCGAAGAGCGCGAAGACCACGGTGCCGAACACCACGTAGTGGAAGTGCGCGACCACGAAGTAGCTGTCGTGGGTGTGCCAGTCGACCGGAGGGCTGGCCAGCAGCACCCGGTGAGGCCGCCGAGCAGGAAGGTCACCAGGAAGCCGATGGCGAAGAGCATCGGTGTCTCGAAGGTGAGCTGGCCCTTCCACATGGTGCCGATCCAGTTGAAGAACTTCACGCCGGTGGGCACCGCGATCAGGTAGCTGAGGATGCTGAAGAACGGCAGCAGCACCTGGCCGGTGGCGAACATGTGGTGCGCCCAGACCGTCATGGACAGCACGGTGATGGCGATGGTGGCCAGCACGATGCCGGTGTAGCCGAAGAGCGGCTTGCGGGAGAAGACCGGGATGATCTCGGTGATGATGCCGAAGAACGGCAACGCGATGATGTACACCTCGGGATGGCCGAAGAACCAGAACAGGTGTTGCCAGAGCATCGGCCGCCGGTGGCAGCGTCGTACACGTGCGCGTTGAGCAACCGGTCGGCGGACAGCGCCAGCAGCGCGGCGGCCAGCAGCGGAAGACCAGGATCACCAGCACGCTGGTGAACAGCATGTTCCAGGTGAAGATCGGCATCCGGAACATGGTCATGCCGGGCGCGCGCAGGGTGAGGATCGTGGTGATCAGGTTGACCGCGCCGAGGATGGTGCCGAGCCCGGAGATGACCAGGCCGACCACCCACATGTTCGCGCCGACGCCGGGGCTGTTCTCGACGCTGCTCAGCGGGTTGTACGCGGTCCACCCGAAGTCGGCCGACCCGCCCGGGCGAGGAAACCGCCGACCACCATGAGGCCGCCGAAGAGGTACAGCCAGTAGGCGAGCGCGTTGAGGCGGGGAACGACGTCCGGCGCGCCGATCTGGATCGGCACGATGTAGTTGGCGAACCCGAACGCCGCGGGCGTGGCGAACAGCAGCAGCATCACCGCGCCGTGCGAGGTGAAGAGCTGGTTGTACTGCTCGGAGGAGAGGAACTGCATCCCCGGACGGGCCAGCTCGGCCCGCATCAGCATCGCCTGGAGCCCGGCCAGTAGGAAGAACCCGAAGGACGTCAGCAGATAGAGCACGCCGATCTGCTTGTGGTCGGTCGTGGCGAGAAACTTGATCAACGAGTTGCCGGGGACCGGCGTTCGCACCGCTCCCGGAAGCCCCCGAAGCGTGCTGGTGCCAGGATCGCCGGGCCCCGATCGCGACCGGGTTCCGTGGTTACCCGCTTGGGCATGGCTGCTCACCCCGTCGTAACGGCAGAAAGGACGGGCGTGCCTACCCGACCCTCGCACCATGTAACCAGGCCAGAGCGGTAATTTCGGTCAGATCGCCGGTACCGGGTGCAAGCAGCTCGAAGGCTCAGGTTGCCGGCAGCATGGCCCAGACGGCCTTGCCCTGCCCGGCCGGCACGCTGCCCCACCGCTGGGTCAGCTCGCGAACCAGCATCAGACCCCGCCCACCCTCGGCGCGCAGGTCGGTTCCGCCCGGACGCGCCTGGGCGCTGCTGCCGTCCACCACCGCGAGGTGCAGATAGGCCGGCGCAGCGTCACCGTCACCTGCATCGGCGTGCCGGCGTGCCGCACCACGTTGCCGACCAGCTCGCTGAGCACCAACGCGGCCGGGCCGGCCGCGTCGGCAGGTTCCATCGCGCGCACGCGTCGGTGACCAGCTCCCGGCGCGCCGGCAGGCCCGGCCACCGGCTCGAACCGCGCCCGGATCCGCAGCGTGGATGCCGCGCCGGCCACCCGAGTCGCCTCGGCACAGTCGGTCGAGATCGGGACCACCCGACACGTGGTCGACTCGGCCAGCCATCGCGCGGCGGTCGGCGACGGGCGCAGAGCAGCACCGACACGCCCGGCCACTCTCGGCCCGGCGGGCGGTCGCCGCGAAGACGGACAGCGCCAGCCGATCGCGGACATCCACCTCGGCCATGTCGACCACCAGCGCCTCCGGCTGGTCGACGAGCGCACCGCTGAGGACCTGGTGCACCGACCGCATCGTGCCCAGGTCCAGTGCGCCCGGAGCCGGACGACCGCCACCGGTGCCGTGGTGCGCACCTCGCAGGTGATCCGGCTCGGCATGGTCGCCCTCGATTCGCTACTGGGTCGGGATCTGGCAACTACCCGAGGCCGTCCGGGCCAAACCGGACCGGCGGCGGGCGACACAGGTCACCGGCGTGGTGGACGCCCGGTCAGGACACCCAAGGCGATCATTCCGGCACCGAGAGCCAGGTGCAGCCAACCGTCGGCGTCGTTGACCGGGAGCACGTTCGCGCCGGTGTCGTGGTCCACCGCCAGCCCGTAGAGCCAGAGCACCAGGTAGACGGCACCGCCGCCGATCAGGAACGTCCGTGCGCCGGTGACCGTCCGCGCCAACACCAGCCCCGCCGCCCCGAACGCCAGGTGCACCAGGTTGTGCAGCACCGACACCTGGAAGACACCGAAGAGGTACGAGCCCGAGCCGTGACCGGAGAACCGCAGGGCGTCCGTGCCGCTGGTGATGCCCGGCACGAAGCCGAGCACGCCGATCAGCAGGAACAGCACTCCCACCGTCGCCGCCGCCCGACGGACCGGCGGCTTGCCGTCGGCCGGGTTGGCTCGGGCCCGGGAGTGCGCCATCGGTCCCACCATCACCGGCTCCTCGTCGCGCGACGGGCATGAGCGCTGCCGGCTACCCGCTGCGGCAGTCGACAAACCGCCGCCCGGGAGCCGGTGCCGACCGTCGAGCCGTGCCGACGGTCAGGCCGGAAGCAGCCTCGGCGCGCCGGCCAGCTGGCGAACCCGCTCGTACAGCTCGACGTAACGCTCGGCCATCACCGCCGGCGTGAAGCGCTGCGCGGCCACCCGCCGGCACTCGTCGGGGTCGAGCAGCTCGGCGGAGAGGACGAGATCGGCCAACTCCTCCTCGTCGCTGGTGAGCAGCCCGGTGCGCCCGTGCTCGATCAGCTCCGGCAGGCAGCCCCGGGCGGTGGCCAGCACCGGCGTTCCCAGGGCGAGCGACTCGACCACCGCGGTGCCGCCCGGCTCCTCCCAGCGCAGCGGGAACAGCGACGCGCGGGCGCTGGCGAGCAGGTCGTCGCGCTCCTGACCGGCCACCGTGCCCACCCAGCGGACCAGGTCACCGTCGACGTGCGGCGCCACCTCGTCCAGGAAGAACCGCACGTCCGGGTTCTGCCGGGCCTCGTCGCCGGCGGCGGCCAGATCGGCCGGCCGATGGTACGGGCCGACCGGGCCGGCCAACACCAGCGGGAAGCCGACCCGATGCGCGAGCCGGCACCCACGTCCTGCCCCTTGCCCGGGTTGATCCGACCCAGGATGAGCAGGTGGTCGCCCTTCTCCGGTCGGGGCCGCCGGTCGGCGTCGACGGCGAGTGGCGTGGACAGGTGCACGTGCCCCACCGAGTGCTCCCGCAACGCCAGCGGCGCGCGGGCCAACTGGGACGCCGAGACGCCGTTGACCCGGACCCGGTCGCCGCCGTCCAGGCCGCCGTAGAGCGCCGGGTGCTTGGCCAGGTCCCAGTGCAGGGTGTGCAGGGTCGGCGGTCCGGAGGGCCCCATCGCGGCGAGCGTGGCCAGCCCGACCGCCTCGACGTGGTCGTGCACCAGGTCGATGTCGTCGCGCGAGTGCAGCTCGCGGACCACACCGGCCAGGTGCGCCTGGGCGATCCCACAGACCTGGTTGTACGGCCGCTGCAACGCGGCGAACTGCCCGTCGGCGAAGACCGACACCTGTTCGTCCACCGGCAGGGTGCTGCTGCCCACCGAGGCGAGCACCACCCGTACGCCGAGTCGCCGCAGCTCCGGCACCAGCGTGGCGATGACGTTCTCGATGCCGCCGTAACCGGGCGGCGGCACGGACAGCCACGGGCCGGCGTTCATCAGCACGGTGAGGCTCATCAGGCCCGTCCCTTCCTCGCGCTCACGGTGCCTCGGGTTCGCGACTGCGGGCTCGCAAGATCGGCTCACTCACGCTCACGCAGCGGCCACCCGTCGGCGGGGCACCCGGTGGCGCAACTCGGCCAGCGGCGGGCGCTCCTCGATGGACACGTCGCTGACCACGATCTCGCGGTCGAGGTTCGGCAGGGTGTCCGAGCCACCCCGACGGAACTGGGTCAGCAACGCCTCCGGGCCAGCCCGGGGTCGCCCAGCCGCGCCGTTGCAACCGGGACCAGGCGGTCAACATGATCTGCGCGGACATGCGGCCAAGGGCTGCCGTGTCCTGGTGCCGAAGCTGCGCTCGCCCAGGTCGACCTGCGCCATCGCGTCCAGGCCGACCAGGTCGAGCAAATCGATCATCATGGCCGTCTCCACGCCGTAGCCGGAGACGAACGGCACCCGGGACAGCACGTCCCGGCGGCCCGCGTACTCGCCGGCGAGCGGCTGCACGAAGCCGGCCAGCTCGGGCCAGAAGAGGTTGAGCAGCGGTCGGGCCATCAGCTCGGTCACCCGGCCCCCGCCGTCCTGCTCCACGCTGGAGGTGCCCACCAGCGGCCGGTGGTAGAAGCCCTTCACGAAGTCGACCGACGGGTCGGTCAGCAGCGGGCCGAGCAGCCCGCTCACGAAGTGCGGCCGGAACTCCCGCAGGTCGGCGTCGATGAACGCCACCACGTCCCCTTCGGCGGCGGCCAGACCGGCCCAGAGCGCGTCGCCCTTGCCGGTGAGTCGAGGCAACCCCTGGGTCATCGCGTCCTGGCTGACCACCTCCGCGCCGGCGGCACGGGCCACCTGCGCGGTGCGGTCGGTCGACCGGGAATCCACCACGATCAGCTCGTCCACCAGGGCGACCCGATCCATCAGGTGCTCCCGGATGGTCGACACGATCGCGCCGACGGTGGCCTCCTCGTTGCGCGCCGGCAGCACCACGCTGACCCGGGTCTCTCCCTTGGCACGCATCAGCCGCCGCGCCGGCCAGTCCGCCGCCGAGGTCGTCCGGTACGTGGCCCAAGCCTCGACCACCGGTGACACGCTCGATGTCTCATCCCGCACGGGCACCCTCCGTTCGTGCGTGGAAAACCGAATTTGGTTGTTCCCATTCCCCGCCACGCGCTAACCGCTTTCTGGGCAACAGCTTGATCACAACGGTGACATGTCGGCGTTCCCGGGGATGAACGTTTGATTGCGCACACGCCAGGGACTGCTCCCATCGCTCATGAAAGGTCTTCAAAGGGTGCCGAATGCGGGAATGCCGGGTGGGTCTGATCGGAGCCGGGGAGTGGCACAACGTCACGCTCGGGTGCTGGCCGGCTTCGACGACGTCGAGCTGGTCGGGGTCACCGACGTCGCGCCGGAGGCGGCGTCCGCGCTGGCCGCGCAGCACGGCGGGCGGGCCTGCGCCGACGTCGCCGAACTGCTGGCCACCGGCCTGGACGCCGTGTACGTCTGTGTGCCGCCGTTCGCGCACGGTCCCGCCGAGGAGGCGGTGATCGAGGCCGGGGTGCCGATGTTCGTGGAGAAGCCCGTCGCTGTCGACCTGGGCACCGCCGAGCGGATCGCCGACCCGGTCGCGCAGCGTGGTCTGCTTACCGCGGTCGGTCACCACTGGCGCTACCTGAGCGTGCTCGACCAGGCCTGCGACCTGCTCGCCGACCGCCCGGTGCGGCTGGTCAGCGGCGGGTGGCTGGACAAGGTGCCCCCGGTGGCGTGGTGGTCGCGGCGGGACCGCCCGGCGGCCCGGTGGTCGAGCAGGCCGCCCACGTGCTCGACCTGATCCGTGTGCTGGCCGGCGAGGTGACCGAGGTCACCGCGTACGGCAACGGCACTCCGCCACCGGTCGACGGTGCCGACATCGACTCGGTGACCACCGCCGCGCTGCGCTTCGCCAACGGCGCGGTCGGCACGCTGAGCGCCGCCTGCGTGTTGGCTGGAAGCACCGCGCCGGCCTGGAGATCCTCGCCGACGGGCTGGCCGTCTCGATCACCGAGGACGGGCTGTCGATCCGCGACGCCGACGGTGAACGGCGCGTCCCCGCCGACCCGGAAGCCGCCCGGGTGGCGGTGGACCGCGCCTTCGTCGACGCCGTCCGCGGCATCGGCGACGACGTGCGCGCCCCGTACGCCGAGGCGCTGGCCACCCAACGGCTGGCCCTCGCGGTGGCCGACTCGGCCCGCACCGGGCGACCGTGCGGCTCGCCACCGCGACCGCGCCGGCGGTGCTGCACACGGGGTGACCGTCGATGCCTGACCGGGTCGTGGTGGTCACCGGTCCCGGCCAGGTCGACCTGGTGGAGCAGGAGGCCGGGCTGCTGCGTCCGGGCACGTTCCGGGTCGAGACGCTGTTCAGCGGCGTGTCCGCCGGCACCGAGCTGAGCTACGTCAAGGGCACCAATCCCTACTCACCGTCACCTGGAACGCCGACCTCGGGCTGTTCCAGCCGGGCGCGGCGAGCACGCCGTACCCGGTCACCCGACTCGGCTACATGCAGGTCGGCCGGGTGGTGGAGAGCGCCACCCCGGCCGTCGCGGTGGGCACGGTCGGCGCGATGACGTACGGGCACCGCACCGGCTGGCTGGCCGACCCGGTCGCCGAGCGGTCGTGGCGCTGCCCGACGACCTGGACCCGCTGCTCGGCGTCTACGTGGCGCACATGGGCCCGATCTGCGCCAACGGTCTGCTGCACGCCGCCGCCGACCTGCACGGCGCCGACGTCCGCGCGCTCGGAGACGGGTACGAGGCCGACGGGTCGCCGTGGTCGGCGCCGGTGTCGTGGCGCTGTTGACGGCGCTGTTCGCCCGGCGTCACGGTGCCGCGTCGGTGGTGGTGCTGGACCCACCCCGCACCGCCGCCAGGTCGCCGAGGCGCTCGGTCTGGAAACCCTCGACCCGGACGCGGACGACCCGGCGGTGGTGCTCAAGACCCGCTGGCGCACACCGCCGGTGACCGGGGTGCCGACGTGGTGTTCCAGTGCCGGGGCAGGCCTGGGCGCTGCAGCTCGCCCTGCGCCTGCTGCGGCCCCAGGGCACAGTCATCGACCTCGCCTTCTACCAGGAGGGCGCGGACGCCGTCCGGCTCGGCGAGGAGTTCCACCACAACGGGCTGTCGCTGCGGTGCGCGCAGATCGGCCGGGTGCCGCGCGGGCTCGCCCCCACCTGGGACCGGAGCGGCTCTCCGCCGAGACCGTCGACCTGCTCCGGACGTACGGGGACGTGATCCGCAAGCACCTCGTCTCGGCGGTGGTGCTGTTCGACGAGGCGCCCACCCTGCTCACCGACCTGGCCGACCGTCGCCGCCAGGAGCTGCAGGTGGTACTGGCCGTCTGACCCGCCTTCGCCGCGTGCCAGGGCCGGCTACCGTTCCCGGCATGAGCACCGCGCAGGCCCGGCCGCCCTCGGCGACACCCCGACCGACCAGCCGGCCGGCGGCAGCCCCGAGGGCCGGTCGGTCGGCCTGGCCGCGCTGCTGCCGTACCTGCGGAGCACCGCCGCACCCTGGTCGTGGTGGGCGCGCTGTCGCTGGTCGGCACGGCGGTCTCGCTGGCGCAGCCGCTGCTCACCCGATCGGTGCTCGACCGCATCGGCGCCGAGCAACCGGTGTCCCCGCTGGTGGCGGTGCTGGTGGCTCTCGTGGTGCTCGGCGCGGCGATCGGCGGGCTGCGCGACTACCTGCTGCAACGCACCGCCGAGGGACTGGTGCTGGGCACGCGGCGACGGTTGGCCGGTCACCTGCTGCGGCTGCCCATCGCCGAGTACGACCACCGACGCACCGGCGACCTGCTCTCCCGGGTCGGCTCGGACACCACACTGCTCCGAGCGGTCGTCACCTCCGGGCTCTTCGAGACGGTCACCGGGCGGTGACGGTGGTCGGCGCCGGCACGGCCATGGTGCTGCTCGACCCGCTGCTGTTCGGCGTCACCCCTGCTCGGGTGGCGCTGGGCTGGGCTTCGCCGTCACCTTCGCCCGGCGGGTGCGGGCGCTGGCCCGTCTCGCTCAGGAGCGGATCGGCGAGATGACCTCGGCGGTGGAACGGTCCATCTCGGCGGCCGGACCATCCGGCCAGCCGCGCCGAGGCCCGCGAGACGGAGACCGTCGCCGGAGCGCCCGGGAGGCGTACGCGGCGGGCTGCGGGTGGCCCGGGTGCAGGCGCTGGTCGGCCCGATCGGCTCGGTCACCGTGCAGGGCGCGTTCCTGCTGGTGCTCGGCATCGGCGGGGCACGGGTCGCCGCCGGGCGATCTCCGTCGGTGACCTGGTCGCGTTCGTCATGTACCTGTTCCTCCTGGCGCTGCCGCTGGGCCAGGTGCTGCGGGCGTACACCCAGTTGCAGTCCGGTCTGGGTGCCCTGCAGCGGATCGAGGAGATCCTCGCCGTGCCCGCCGAGGGCGCGACCGACCGGCCGGTGCCCGCTGCCGCGACGGCCACCCGCGCCGGCCCGCCCCGATGATCGAGTTCGATCGGGTGGGCTTCGGCTACCCGGGCGGCGAGCCGGTGCTGCACGAGGTCAGCTTCGCGGTCCCCGCCGGCACCCGTACCGCCCTGGTCGGCCCTCCGGCGCCGGCAAGTCGACACTGCTGGCCCTGGTCGAGCGCTTCTACGAGGTGAGCGCCGGGGCGGTCCGGCTGGACGGCGACGACATCCGGAACCTGCCCCGCGACGCGCTGCGGGCCCGGCTCGGCTACGTCGAGCAGGAGGCCCCCGTGCTGGCCGGCACGCTGCGGGAGAACCTGCTGATCACCACCCGGACGCCAGCGACGACCGGTTGCGCGAGGTCCTCGACGAGGTCAACCTGGGCCACCTGGTACAGCGCACCCTACAGGGCCTGGACGTCCAGGTGGGGAGGGTGGCGTGCTGCTCTCCGGCGGTGAGCGGCAGCGGCTCGCCATCGCCCGCGCACTGCTCGCCGGCCCGCCGGTACTGCTGCTCGACGAGCCGACCAGCAACCTCGACTCCCGCAACGAGGCGCGCTGCGCCGCGCCATCGACGCAGTGGCGGTCCGCCGAACGCTGTTGATCGTGGCGCACCGGCTCGCCACCGTCGTCGACGCCGACCAGATCGTGGTCCTCGACGGCGGCCGGGTGGTGGCCGTGGGCACCCACTCCGAACTGACCGCCACCGACCTCTACCGGGAGCTCGCCAGCCATCAACTGCTGGTCAGCTGACTCCCCAACCGGGTCGACCTGCTCGTTCCGTCGGAGGTCGACCCGCTTTCCGTTCCCGGCCGAATTGCCGGCAGCCGGGCCGCGCAAGCCGGCCGAATCGCGTACCGTTGCCGCTCATGGGTGTGTCGCAACGGTTCAAGAGCAAGTTCCGGCGGTTCCTCCAGCGCCCCGGCTCGACCGTGGATCTTGCTCCGCTGGAGAAGCTGCTCCCGGCGATCGAGGCGCGCGAGGACGAGCTCGCCGCACTGGACGACGCCGAGCTGTCCGAGGTCGCCGGCGCCGCCACCGGTTACGAGGAGATCTGCGCCGTCGGCCGCGAGGCCGCCCGCCGTGGCCTCGACCAGCGGCCGTACGACGCAGCTGCTCGGCGCGATGTCACTGCTCTCCGGCAAGGTCGCCGAGATGGCCACCGGTGAGGGCAAGACGCTGACCGCCACCGTCGCCGCGTACGGCACGTCCGGCTCGGCAACGGGCCGGTGCACGTGCTCACCATCAACGACTATCTGGCCCGCCGCGACGCCCAGTGGATGGAGCCGGTCTACACCCTGCTCGGCCTCACCGTCGGCTGGGTAAACGAGGCCTCCACCCCGCAGGAGCGGCGCGACGCGTACGCCTGCGACGTCACCTACGTCTCGGTCAGCGAGGCGGGCTTCGACTACCTGCGCGACCAGCTGGTCACCGACGTGGAAGACCGGGTGCAGCCCCGCTGGCCACCGCGATCGTCGACGAGGCCGACTCGATCATGATCGACGAGGCCCGGTGCCGATGGTCCTGGCCGGTGCGGTCCCCGGCGAGCAGGACCGGGCACGCCGCCGCCGTGCTGGTCCGTGGCCTGCGAAAGGACAAGCACTACACGGTCGCGGAGGACGGGCGGAGTGTCGCGTTCACCTCCGCCGGCCTGGCCGCCATGGAGGCCAGCTCGGCATCGACCTGTACGACGAGGAACAGGTCGCGCAGCTCTCCGCGGTCAACGTGGCGCTGCACGCGCACGCGCTGCTGCACCGTGACGTGGACTACATCGTCCGGGACGGCTCGGTCGAGCTGGTCGACGAGATGCGCGGTCGGGTGGCCCAGCGCCGCCGCTGGCCGGACGGTCTCCAGGCGGCGGTCGAGGCCAAGGAGGGCCTGGACGCCACCGCCGAGGGCGAGGTGCTGGGCACCATCGCCATGCAGGCGTATATCGCGCTCTACCCGAAGGTCTGCGGGATGACCGCCACCGCGGTGCTGGTCGGCGACCAACTGCGGGAGTTCTTCGGCCTTGAGGTCGCGGTGATCCCGCCGAACACCCGTGCATCCGCGAGGACGAGCCGGACCGCATCTACGCCACCCGGGCCGAGAAGGACGAGGCGCTGATCGACGAGATCCAGCGCTGGCACGCCAAGGGGCGGCCGATGCTGATCGGCACCCTGGACGTCAAGGAGTCCGAGGGTTGGCCGCCGGGCTGAACGCCGCCGGGGTGCCCTGCGTCGTGCTGAACGCCAAGAACGACGACGAGGAGGCGGCGATCATCGCCGAGGCCGGCGCGTACGGCGCGGTGACCGTCTCCACCCAGATGGCCGGTCGCGGCGTCGACATCCGGCTCGGTGGCAGCGACCAGAGCGACCAGGAGCGGGTCGCCGAGCTGGGCGGGCTCTACGTGATCGGCAGCGGCCGGCACGACAGCCGCCGGGTGGACGACCAGCTGCGCGGCCGGGCCGGTCGGCAGGGCGACCCGGTGGCTCGGTCTTCCTCGTCAGCCTGGAGGACGACCTGGTCGTCCGGCACGCCGCCGACTCGGTGCCGGCGTCGCCGCGGATGAACGCCGACGGCCTGGTGACCGACGAGCAGGTGGACTACGCGGTGGAGCACGCCCAGCGCGTCGCCGAGGGCGTCAACCACGAGATCCACCGCAACACCTGGCGCTACAGCGTGGTGATCGAGCAGCAGCGCAGGCGCTCGCCGCGCGGCGGGAGCGGCTCCTGACCAGCGACGTTGCCGCCGTGATGCTGCTCGAGAAGGAGCCGAGAAGGCCGGCGAGATGGACGAGGACCTGCTCGCCCGCGCGGCCCGGTCGATCGCCCTCTTCCACCTGGACCGGCTCTGGGCCGAGCACCTGGCCGAGTTGTCGGAGGTCCGCGAGGGCGTGCACCTGCGCGCGCTGGGCCGACTCGACCCGTTGGACGAGTTCCACCGGGCCGCGGTGCCCGCGTTCAACGACCTGGTCCCGGAGATCGAGGCCCGCACCATCGCCACCTTCAACGAGACCGAATTCGATGAGGACTGGCAGCCCGACGACGGCACCCTGGTCCGGCCGACCGCCACCTGGACGTACCTGGTGCACGACAACCCGTTCGGCTCGGAGCTCGACCGGCTCATCGCGTCGATCGGCCGACGGCTCAGCGGCGCCTCGCGCTGACGGAGGCGTTCGGGGCCCCAGGTCGCGCGTCAGGCGCGGCCGGGGCCCCGATTTACGCCGTTCGACCCCGGTTACCAGGGTAGTAGGACTGGTCGGTCGAGTCGGGATCGTTCGGGTCGGGGTCGTTCGGGTCGGGTCGGGGTCGTTCGGGTCGGGAGAGAGCAGGCGATGACACAGGTGACGATGCCCGCCGGGCAGGCGCGAGAGTGCACGGAGGCTGCGAACCGGTGAACCTCGACACGCGAGAGCCGGTGGTGCAGACGCTCGGCGTCCTGGAGGCAGCCGCGCTGCTACGGGAGCTGACCGCCGGCCTGATCGCCCTGACCGATTTTGATGAGGCGCTGCTGGCGCTGGTGCGGGTCACCCGGGACGCGGTGGCCGGGTGCGCTGGTGCGGTTTCACGGCCCTTCGTGCCGGCGAACCGGCCAGCGTGGCTGCCTCCGACGAGCGGATGGCCGGGCTGGACGACCTGCGACACGGGCCGGACTCGCCGGCGATGAGCGCGATCCGCCGCCGCGAGATGATCCTCGCCGCCGACCTGGCCGGTGAGCCCCGCTGGCCGGCCTGGACGGTGCGCGCCCGCGACCTCGGCGTACGCGGGGTGATCTCCGCGCCGGTCGACATCGACGACCAGGTGATCGGCGCGATCAACCTCTACGCCGCGTCGCCGGACCTGCTGACCCCGCAACACCAGTTGATCGCGATGCTGCTCGCCGAACATGCCGGCCTGCTGTTGGCCGCCGTTCGGGACCGAGGTCGGCGACTCACGCTCGCCGACGAGCGGGACGCCTCGCTCCTGCGGGACGGGGTGGTGGGCCAGGCCGTCGGCGTGATCATGACGCAGCGCGGCTGCTCGCCGGCCGAGGCCCTCGACGTCCTGCGGACCGCCGCGTCGTCGTTGGACATCCCGCTGCGCGAGGTGGCCGAGCGACTGGTCCGTACGGTCTCCCGCCACCGCGACAACTGACGACCCTGCCGGGCCGTGGCGCTTCGACGGCGTCGGCCGGGCGGCGCGTGATCGACTCGACTTCCTGGAAGTCGGGGTGTCGCCGCCCGGGATGCCCCGACCTCCTGAAAACCGAGTCGATCATGCCCCGGCGCGCGGTCGGGGTGCCCGTTCTCCTGCCACCGGTGAGTCGGGCGCGTCGTTTCGCCTCGACCGGGCTCGGGTAGCACTCTGGTCAGGTGAGCTGCGCCGACCCGGGGAGGACCGATGCAGAGTCGGCTGCGGGTGCAGGGAATCCCATCCAACCGATGCTTGTGACGTTCCCGCTCGGGCTCTTCGTCAGCGCCACCGTCTTCGACCTCACCGACGTCCTCGGTGGGCCCGCGTTCCTGGGCGAGGTCGGCTACTGGACCGGCGTCGCCGCTCCGTCGCCGCCGCGCTGACCGCGGTGGCCGGCATGGTCGACCTGTGGGACGTGCCGGGCGACCGCACCCGCCGCACCGCGGTCGCGTTCAACCTGGTGAACGCCGTGATGGCCGGCATGTTCCTGCTCACCTGCCTGATCCGGTCCCACTCTCCGCAGCGCGGCGCGTCCATCGCGATCCTGATCACCGAGCTGGTCGCGCTGGCCGTCGGCGGGTCGGCGTGCACCTGGGCGCTCGGCTGATGCGCCAGTTCGACACCGGCCGTGCCGAGACCGGCGGCCTGACGCGCTCGCCGGCTCCACCGGCGAGATCGCCCGCCCTGATCCCGACCGCCGGGCCGCCGCAGGTGGCTGGCAGACCCGCGTGCGGAGCGCGTGTTCGTGCGGCTGTACGAACTACCATCCGCGGATGACCTCGTCTCTGGACACGCTTCCGAAGATCGGCGCGCCTGCGACTCGAGCCCTGCACGGCGCCGGCTACACCGCACTGCGGCAACTCGCCGACGTCCCCGGACGGACCTGGCCGAACTGCACGGCATGGGACCGAAGGCGCTCGGCATCCTCCAGGCCGCCCTCGAAGAGCACCGGCTCAGCCTCGGCTGAGACCTGCTCCGGTGGCACCCGTGAGCCGTGCCCCGGCGGCACCCGCGAGCCGTGCCCGGCGGCACCCGCGAGCCACGTCCCGGCACCCCGCGAGCAATGCGGCGAGCAGGCCGGCCGCGACGCCCGACCCGAGCAATTGGTTGCCGGGCCGTTCACCCGGCCGCGAGGCTGACCGCCATGGGAAGCGAACGTGATGCCGAGGAGCTGATCGCGGAGGCGGCTGCCGCGTCGGTCGATGGCTGGGGTTTCGGGTGGCTGGCCGGCCGGGCCACCGAGGAGCGTCCACCTGGGGTACGCCCGGCTGGTCGCCGATCGGATGGCGCACGCCGACGCGGCGCTGGACGTTGACACCGGCGGCGGGGAGGTGCTCGCCGAGGTGCCGCGTCCGCCAAAGTTGCTCACCGCCACCGAGGGCTGGCCGCCCAACGTCGAGGTAGCTCGACGTACCCTGCGCCGGGTCGGCGCGACGGTGGTGGCGGTCGCGCCGGACAGGCCGCTGCCCTTCCGCGACGCCTCGTTCGACCTGGTGGTCAGCCGGCATCCGGTGCGTACCGACTGGCGGAGACGGCGCGGGTGCTGCGGCCGGGCGGGACGTACCTGTCCCAGCAGATCGGGCCGGGCACCATGCGGGAGCTGAGCGAGGCGATCCTCGGCCGCTGCCGCCACCGACCCAGCGGCATCCCGAGGAGGCGGTCGCCGCCGCCGAGGCCGCTGGCCTGCGGGTGGTCGACCTGCGCCGGGCCACCCTGCGGGCGAGCTTCTCCGACATCGGGCGGTGGTCTGGTTTCTGCGCAAAGTGATCTGGACGGTGCCTGGGTTCACTGTCGACCGCTACCGCGGACCCCTGCGCGACCTGCACCACCGCATCGCCGAAGAAGGCCCCTTCGTAGCCCACAGCCAACGCTTCCTCATCGAAGCCACTCACCCTAACCCCACCCCGCCCCTAACCCGCAACGCTCATCCCGCCCGCCCGCCCCTCGCGCCCTGCGCCGCCCTCCCGGTTGATCAAGAAGTTTGCGTCATTACGGCCGTGATTCCTGACGCAAACCTCTTGATCACCGGAGAGGATGCGCCGGCCCAGCTCTGCACCGGGGCGCGTCGATCTTGGACTTGTGGTGCCCCATCAAAGCCTCAATTACCTACGATCTGCCCACCACAACTCCAAGATCGACGGGGCGGGGCGAGAGGGCGGGCGGGGCGAGGCGGGACCGGGCAGGGGTGCGGGGTGGGTTGGATCGGATTAGTGGGGTGGGACTGGTGGTGGGTTGCCAGGACGTCGGCGCCGAAGTCGCTGGCAGGGCGGCGCAGCACGGTGTGGGCGTGGTTGCCATCCGCGCTCGTGTTGTCGTACTCGATCAGTAGATCGTCGCCCTGCACCCGGTAGTAGTGCCGCTGCCCGGGCAGGGCTGAGCCGGCCCAGGCGAAGTGCAGCGGCCCGGCGTCCAGTCGAGCCGCCTCGCGGATGGCCAGCTCGGGTGGCAGCCGGTCGAGGTAGAGCGCGACGATCTGGTCGAGCACCGCGCGGCCGGTCGGCCCCAGCCGGTCCGCCGGTACGCCGAGAGGCTCCAGCGGCGCGTCGACTCGCCCACGGGTGGCGCTGATGATGTCGGCCGGCGCCTCGGCGGCGATGATCGCGGCGGCCCGCTCGGCCGGCCCCAGCGCGTCGAGCAGTGCGCGGGCCAGGTCCTCCTCGACGCCGAGTGGGCGGAGACCGGGCGTCCGGCGTACCGGACCGCCGCCGGGTTGGCGCCGAAAAGATCGGTGCGGGGAGACCTGATCGTCCACCACTGTCATGTTGACTGACAGGTGGTGCCCTTCCAGTCGCCAGGCCCAGCGGTCGTCGCGGGCCGGGTCGCCGAACACGGCCACCCAGTAGTCGCCGCTGTGCCGCCCGCGCTGCCAGTTCTCGGCCCGGTCCAGCACCTCCTCCAGCGAGATGATCGCCATGGCCTGCGCGTACGCCGAGGGCTGAGTGCGGTGGCCAGCAGCCGGTGCGCGGCCTTGCGCCCGGCGATGTCGAGCTCGGCGAGGCAGACGCCGGGGCGGGGCGGGGCCGGTACTCCAGCCAGCGTCGGGCCGCCTCGTCGTCGAACGGGTGTACGGCGCTGTCGCGGGCGGCGGGGTCGAGCGCGGCCAGCAGCGTGGTGCTGGCGGCCCGCATCTGCTCGGGCAGGGGATCTTCCACCGGCCCTGTATACCGGCAGTTCGCGACGGTGTCAGCCGGCGCGCAGCAGCTGCGTCATCTCTGGCAGGTCGAAGAACTGCGCGGTGTCCAGTGCCGACGGGTTGCCGTGCGCCGGGTCGGCGCCGGCGGCGAGGAGCGCGCGGACGGCATCGGTGCTGCTGCGGAAGACGGCCGCGGCCAACGCTGTCTGACCTCGGTCGTTGGCCCGGTGTGGTCGGCTCCCCGACCGAGCAGGGCGGTCACCGTGTCCGGCTGGGCGTGGTACGCGGCGAGGATGAGCAGGGTGTCACCCTTGTCGTTGGTGAGGTTGACCGGCAGGCCGGCGTCCACCTGCGCTGCCAGTTCCTCGGTGGACCCGGCGCGGGCCAGGTCGAACATCCGGTGCGCGAACGCGAGGGTCTCGGCGTCGAGGTCGTCGGTCACCGCTCCAGGGTAGTCGGACCGGTCCTGATACGTTCCTCGGTCGGCATGCTGGGGAGGGCCCGATGGGTGAGACGGTGTACGTGGGCAACGCGGCTGTCGACGGTGCCGCCGACGCGGGGTGGCTGCTCGGGCACTTCGTGCCGCCGGGGATCCGGCACAGCACCGACGTCGAGGTGAAGTGGGCGTGCACCCGTCCGGGCAGGCCCGCTCGCGGTGGGCGACCGGTGAGGTGCGCACCACGCTGCTCGTACTCGTCGAGGGTGTTTCCGGGTGGAGCTGCCGGACCGGACGGTGCGGCTGGGCGCGCCGGGCGACTACGTGGTGTGGGCCCTTGGGGTGGACCACTCCTGGTTCGCCGAGCGCGCGTCGGTGGTGCTGACCGTGCGGTGGCCCTCGCTGCCGGGTTACCGGGTGGACCCGCCGGTGCTGCGCTGATCGACGATGAGTCACCACTCGCGTCCCAACAGGCGGAATTACCTACTAAACCTATAGGCTTTGCCGTCTAGAGTACGAGGGCACCCGCCGAACGATCCGCGAGGAACCGCCATGACGCACCACCGTCCGGAGCCCGACCTGCTCACCGTCGCCGCCGGTGGGCCGACCCGGCCGGCTGGCCTGTCGCGCTGCGCTTCGATCCCACCGAGCGCTGGTACGCGCGCCTCGCCGTCAGCGACGAACACGAGGTGTGGGCGCTGAGCTGGCTGCCGGGACAGGGCACCGACCTGCACGACCACGGCGGCTCCTCCGGAGCGTTCCGGTCGTCAGCGGCGCGCTCACCGAGGAGACGGTCAGCGCCGGCCGGCTGCGCCCTCGGCTGCTGTCCGCCGGCTCCGGCCGTCGCTTCGGCCCCGGCACGTGCACCAGGTGACCAACCGGGGCTCGGTGCCGGCGGTCAGCGTGCACGTCTATCGGCCAGTCCTGCTGCGGATGACCCGCTACCACCTCCTGGACGGGCGGCTGCGCATCGCCGAGATCGCCGAAGCCGGCCGGTCCTGGTAGTCGCGGTGAGCCCCGATCAACCTTTGTCACCGGAAGGAACCGAGAATGCAAATAACCGCTGAGCCCTGTCCAGCCCCGTGCCGCCGCCGGGCTCCGGGGCATTGACGAGATCCTGACCGAGGCCCGTGCCCGGCTGCGCCGGCTGGACCCGGAGCAGGCGCACCTGGCGTACCGGGCCGGGGCCCTGCTCGTCGACATCCGGCCGGCCGCGCAGCGTGCCGCGCACGGCGTGGTGCCGGGCTCGCTCATCGTCGAGCGCAACGTGCTGGAGTGGCGCTTCGACCCGCGCTGCCCGGCCCGACTGCCGCAGGCGGTCGACTACGACGTACCGGTGATGATCCTCTGCCAGGAGGGCTACACCTCGTCGCTGGCCGCCGCGGCCCTGCAGGACGTCGGCCTGCATCGGGCCACCGACGTGGTCGGTGGGTTCGCGGCCTGGCGCATCGCCGGCCTGCCGGCCCTCGGCCCGACCCCGTTGCACAGCCCCTCTTCCCTCGCGTCCCGGTCAACGCCGGTGGGCGCGCCACTGACCGTCACGCCACACCCGGCGTGGCGGGCGTACCACTCAGGAGGCACCATGTCCGTCGTCGCCATCCCCACGCGCCGCCACCCGGGTGTGCGCCCGGCCCGTCCGCGCACCGGCCCGACCCTGACCATCACCCTCGACCTCGTCCGGGGCCGCTGAGCCCACGCCTGGCCCGGCTGGTGCAGCTACTCGGCGAGCTGGCGGAATCGGGGAGGGTGAGCTGCGTGCCGCCGAAGACGTCGCGCCAGGCCCGCGACCGGCCCCGAGCCCCGTCGTCATCGAGCCGCCCGCCGACGCGGACCACGTTCGCATCCTGGCCGGCTCGCGGATGGTCCGCCTGGGCGGCCGGGTCGTCCCGCTGACCCGCATCGAGTACGAGCTGCTGCTGTTCCTGGCCGAGCGGCCCCGCCGGGTCTTCACCCGCCTGCAACTGCTGTCCAGCGTCTGGGGTACGAGCACGCGGTGGCACGGACCGTGGACGTGCACGTCCGCCGGCTGCGCGCAAAGTTGGACGGGGCCGAGGTGGTCACCACCGTCTACGGGTGGGTTACCGGCTGGCCGACGAGGCCCCGATCACGGTGGATCACCGCAGCTGAGCCCTGGTCTGGCGGCTATGTGATCAGCCTGGTGAACCGGGCGGGGACCCCGTATCGGGGCAACTCGACGGCTCTGCTGTAATCATCAGGCTTCGTACGCAGAGCGAGCATTCGGCTCCGATGTGTTCGTCAATTGTCACATTCATGCAACGCATCCGCCTCTTGACCCTCGCCCAAGCGCCGGGAAGCATCGATGAAGCGGCGTCCCGGGCCGTGGGGAGATACCTGGACCAGCCCAAGGAGGACCATGTCGGTCAGCCCCGCCTCGTCGCGCGCCGGATGGCATACGTCCCAACCCGCGGTGCCCGGTCGACCTCCCGGTGGCCAGCGTCGCCCGGCCAACACCGCCGCGCCCGTGCTCACCGTGACGCTCTCCATCCCGCTGGCCTGTGAGGAGTCGCTGACCCCGGCGGCACGCCGGCTGCTGGAGGCCGCCCGGGAGATGCTGGAGCGGGCGAGGGCGTGATCATCGGGTCCGTCCCGGGCGAACGCCGTCCCGAGCAGGCGCCCGCCAGTCGAGCGCCGGCCCGCGCGATCAGCCCGACCATTCCCGCCCTGCACATCCTCGCCTCGTCGCGCTCGGTGCTGCGCGACGACGAGGCGTTGCCGCTGACCCGACTGGAATTCGACCTGCTGCTGCACCTGGTCGCCCACCCGCGTCGGGTGTTCACCCGGCTGCAACTGCTCAACGCCGTCTGGGGCTACGAGCACGCCGGCGTCCGCACGGTGGACGTGCACGTGCGTCGGCTGCGCGGCAAGGTCGGGGTCGACGTCCCCTGGTCACCACCGTCTACGGCGTGGGTTACCGACTCGCCGACGACGCCCGGGTCACCGTCGACCGCTCTGGCTGACCGGAGTCATCAAGCCATCGGGCGCGGGCAGGATGGTCCGGTGCCTATCCGCCCCATCTCGCCCGACCTGCTCGTCACCGAACTGACCGGCCGGCTGGCCGACTCGGCGACCCGCGCCGCGACCGCCGCCGCCGGTCCGGCACGGCTGCGGGTGGCGGTGGACGGCGCTCCGCCGCCGGCGCGGACGAGCTGGCGCGGCGCTCGTCGACCCGTTGCGCGCCCAGGGGCATCCGGTGCTGCACGTACGCGCCAGCGACTTCCTCCGCCCGCGTCGCTGCGGTTCGAGCTGGGCCGTACCAACCCGGACTCCTACTACGAGGGCTGGGTCGACGAGGCCGGGCTGCGTCGGGAGGTGCTCGACCCGGCTGGGCCCGGCGGCAGCGGCCGGCTCCTCCCGTCGCTCTGGGACGCCGACGCCGACCGGGCCAGCCGCGCTCGCTACGTCGACCTGGCACCCGGCGGTGTCGTCCTGGTCAGCGGCTCGCTGCTCCTCGGTGGAGGTCTGCCCTTCGACGTCACCGTCCACCTGGAGCTGTCCCCGGCCGCGCTGCGTCGACGTACCGAACCCGCCCAGGAATGGGCGCTCCCGGCCTTCGACAGGTACGCCGAGGAGGTCGTCCCGGCGAGCTTCGCCGACGTGGTCGTACGCGCCGACGACCCCGCCGACCCGCGCTCGTGGAGCCCGGCGACAACGACTGACAACAACCGAGAATTTGTCGGTTTGCACGGCTGATCCGGCGGGTACTCGCCCGGCTCACAGAGCGCGGGTGACCGCCCGCGTACCGAACGCGACCGTGACCGGGGCCCCACGCCGCGGCACCCGGTTCATCCTGAGCCACAGGCCCAGAAAGGCAGGCAGCGATGCTCGTCCACGACACGGTCGGTACGACCCGGTCCCAGACGGAGATCGACCAGATCCGGCTCTCCCTCCAGGCGCGCTACGACGAGCTGACCGCCGAGTACGACCACGCCGTGCTCCAGAGCCAGGTGCTGCGGCTGGTGGAGGTCGGCGACACCGCCGGCGACGACCAGGCCGACAGCGGCACCAAGACGGCCGAGCGGGACACCGCGCAGTCCCTGTTGCGCACCATCCTCGACCGCCGCGCCCAGTACGAGCACGCTCTGGGCCGGCTCGCGGAGGGCACCTACGGCTGGTGCGAGGGCTGCTCGGCGGCGATCCCGGTGGAGCGGCTGGAGATCTTCCCGTCCGCCACCACCTGTGTGACCTGCAAGCAGACCCGCGAGCGGCGGGCGGCCTGAGCGACGCCAGCGGTTGCCGGTCGGTCCACGACGCGATGGACTTGCGCCATGGGTGACATCCTGGTGGGCACCGCGTCCTGGACCGACCGCACGCTGCTGGACTCGGGCTGGTATCCGCAGACCGCGGACAACCCGGAGAAGCGACTGGCCTACTACGCCCGGCAGTTCCCGCTGGTCGAGGTGGACGCCACCTACTACTCGCCGCCCGCCGAGGCGACCGCCCGGCTGTGGGCCGAGCGCACCCCGGCCGGTTTCACCTTCAACGTCAAGGCGTTCAGCCTGCTGACCGGGCACCCCACCCGGGTGAGCGCGCTCTACAAGGACCTGCGCCCGGAGACCGACAAGAAGAACGTCTACCCCGACGACCTGCCCGCGCAGTCGTACGAGGAGGTCTGGACGCGCTTCCTGTCCGCGCTGGACCCACTGGTCGAGGCGGGCAAGCTGGGTGCGCTGCTGTTCCAGTTCCCGCCGTGGTTCACCATCAAGCGGGCCAACAAGCAGTACCTGCTGGAGGTGGCGAAGCGCTGCGCGCCACTGCGCCCCGTGTACGAGTTCCGGCACGCCTCCTGGTTCGACGGCGACAACGCCGACGAGACCCTGGCCTTCCTCCGCGAGCACAAACTGCCGTACGTCTGCGTGGACATGCCGCAGGGCCACCGCTCGTCGCTGCCCCCGGTGCTGGCCGCCACCGCGGACCTCGCGGTCATGCGCTTCCACGGCCACAGCGACAACTGGACCAGCAAGGACATCCACGAGAAGTTCGGCTACCACTACTCCAAGCGCGAGCTGGCCGACTGGGCGCCGAAGCTGCGCGAGTTGGCCGACGAGGCCGGGCAGACGCACGTGCTGATGAACAACTGCTTCAGCGACTACGCGCAGACCAACGCGAAGACCCTCGCGGGTCTCCTCGACGCTGGCTGACCTCACCCGATCCGGGTGGGGCCACATCACCCGACCGCCGGGGAGGGTGGACGCGTAGGTACGGCCGCCCGGGGCGGCCGACGCCGGAGACGACACGGAGGTGACGGGGATGACGGTTCGAGTGGTGACGGATCGACGGCGTGGTGCCGTCCTGCACGTGGTCGGCACGGCCGACAACGCCCGGCGCGCCCCAGGGCAGCCCGGTACGGGCCCGTCGCGGCCCGGCGGGCCGCCCGCCGCGCCGACGACCGACGCTGGGACAGCACCGAACGGGGTCGACCGATGGCTGACACGATGCACTCGGCGTTCGAGTCCTCGCTGGACAAGACCAACCTCATTCTCAAGGACATCGAGAACGCCTACGGCTGGCCGAAGGATCGGCGCAACCAGTCGTACGCGGCGCTGCGCACGGTGCTGCACCTGCTACGCGACCGGTTGGCGGTGGACGAGAGCGTGGAGTTCGCCCAGCAGTTGCCGGTGCTGGTGCGCGGGATCTACTTCGACGGCTGGGTGCCGTCCGACGTGCCGATCAAGCTCAACCGCGACGACTTCCTCTACGAGGTCCGCCAGGGCTTCCCGTACGACGTGGAGGGCGGTGCCGAGCGGATCACCCAGGTGGTGCTGGACACCCTGCGCCGACACGTCACCCAGGGTGAGTGGCAGGACGTGAAGGACACCATGCCCAGGACCTCGCGATGATGATGCCGTGACGCTCTGAGAGCAGTGAGCCCGCCCGACGACACATCGGGCGGGCTCAGTGGTCTGGGGGCTCAGTCGTCGGCGCGGCTCACTCGTCGGGAGCGCCCGGCTCGGCGGCTCTCCGCCGCCGCCCGCGAACTGCCCGTGTCGCCCTGGTTCGACGTCTACGGTGAGGGTTAGAGAAGATCGCGAGTGGGGTACCACCCGCAGCACGACGGACCCCGGCGCACGGCGGGCGGCACACCAAGGGAGTACCGATGGCACTCAACGATGACGACATGCAGACCAGCGGCGGCGGCGGCGTGGAGGGTCCGGCCGACGGTGGCGCGACCCCGGCCAGCACGACGGCGGAGCCGACGGCGGCGCGGAAGGTCCCGCCGACGGTGGTGCCACGCCGGGCCAGCACGACGGTGGCGCCGACGGTGGCGCGGAGGGTCCGGCGGACGGTGGCGCGACCCCGGGCCAGCAGGACGGTGGCGCCGACGGTGGCGCGGAGGGTCCGGCCGACGGTGGCGCGACCCCGGCCAGCAGGACGGCGGCGCTGACGGCAGCGCCCGGTAGCGGCAGACCATGACGCACCTCGACCCGCCGGGCGTCACCACCGCCCGGCGGTTCCGTCCTCGAACGCCACCGCCGCGCTGGCCCGCTGCGTCTCGGTCGAGCCGGCCAAGTTCGCCGCCGCACACTGGGGCCACACTCCGCTGCTGTCGCGCGCCGCCGAGCTGCCCGACCCGGCCGGCTTCACCGACCTGCTCAGCCCCGCCGACGCCGACGAGCTGCTGAGTCGACGCGGTCTGCGTACCCGTTCCTGCGCGTCGCGAAGGACGGCCAGCTGGTCGCGGCCGCGCGCTGGACCGGCGGCGGCGGCGCGGGCGCAGAGATCGGCGACCAGGTGCTCGACGAGCGGATCCTGGAGCAGTACGCGTCCGGGCGACGCTGGTGCTACAGGGTCTGCACCGGATCTGGCCGCCGCTCGTCGACTTCGCCCGCGACCTGGGCCTCGCGCTCAACCAGCCGTTGCAGATCAACGCGTACCTGACCCCGGCCGGCAGTCAGGGCTTCGCCACCACTACGACACCCACGACGTGTTCGTGCTCCAGGTCGACGGCCGCAAGCACTGGCGGATCCACCCGCCGGTCCTGCCCGACCCGCTGGAGAAGCAGCCGTGGGGTGGCCGCGCCGACGAGGTCGGCGCCACCGCGCAGGGCCCGGCCGCACTGGACGTGGTGCTCGCCCCGGCGACGCCCTCTACCTGCCCGCGCCAGCTCGCTGCACCTGACCGTGGGCATCCGCGCGCTGACCCGGTACGCCCTGGTCGAGGAGTTGCTGGCGCTGGCCGCCGAGGACCAGCGACTGCGGGCCACCCTTCCGTTCGGCACCGACGTCGCCGATCCGGACGCCATCGAGCCGGAGCTGACCGAGACCGTGGAGGCACTGCGGGACTGGCTGCTGCGCGCCGACCCGAACGCGGTCGCCGCCCGACTGCGGCAGCGCGCCTGGCCGGCCTCCCGTCCAGCGCCGATCCGACCGCTGGCCCAGGCCGACGCGTTGGCGACCCTGGACGCCGACTCCGGCTCGCGCTGCGTCCGGGCCTGCGCTGGCAGCTGGTGCCGCACGGGTCGGACACTGTGGCGTTGCGGCTGTTCGACCGCACCATCACCCTGCCGGCAGGCTGCGAGCCGGCGGTACGCGCCCTGCTCACCGGCACGGCCACCCGGGTCGGCGACCTTCCCGGGCTGCCCGACGACGCCGACCGGGTCACCCTGGCCCGCCGACTGCTCCGCGAGGCCGTCCTGGTTCCGGCCTGAACGGTGTGCCTAGCTGGGCGAGGCCGCCACCAGCTCGATCCGGGCGTGTTGGTGACCTCGTCGGTCAGCTCACCCTCCACGCCGACCGAGATGGTGCCCTGGTCGGTGACACCGAAGACGAGTTCCACGGTGCCGGCCCTGAGCACCAGCGGGTCGTCGCCCCGGTGCCGGCGGCGACCACCGCGCGGATCGTGGTGATCGCCTCGACGAGAGTCTCCTCGACCGGGCTGCCGCGCAGTTCGTGCCGATCCTGGAGGTCGGCGGTGACGAGGGTGATGTCGATCGTGTGGGTCCTCTGCCGGGAGTGGCTCCCGCCCACCTTGACCTTCCAGCCGATCACCGGCACCCGGAAGTCCAGGCCACCGCCGAGCTTCGTGGTGACGATCGCGCTCAGGATCAACTGAACGGATCCGACCCGCAGGTCGCGCCCACGTCGGTGGTGGAGATGCCGGCCTGCTTCACCGCGTCCTTCACCGCCGACACCAGTTCCTCGACCGGAACGCTGTCATCGGTCACGTCCATGTCGCATGGTCCTCTCGTCGGGAGTGCGGCTGCCGGCCGATCCAGGCGGCGGTGGCGAAGGGTCGCCGTAGACCGTGTAGGCGAGCCACGTCGGGTCGAGTGGATCCTCGTGCTGGTCCCTCCGGGCGGCGAGTGCCGCAGCGCCCAGCGTGGCGCCCTCGGCGAGGACCGGTAGAACGCCGTCGCGAAGCGGACCGAGCTGTCCGATCGCACGGCCCAGAGCGTACCGACGAACGCGCCCGCTCCGGACGCCATGAACTGCTGTGCCCAGCCGAGCATCTTGGTGTACGTCGGTGCCGCACCCGCACTGCGGCAGGCGTTGATGAACACCAGCGGCCCGGTCTCCTCCAGGAGCTTGCGGATGCTGGCCTCGGCGAGCAGGGCGGGCTTGAACCGGCCGCCGTCCATGTCGATGAACGAGCCGTCCGACGAGAACGTGTTGTGGCAGGCGAAGTGGGTGGCCCCAGCGCGCCGGAATTGATCAGGTCGAGGAGCTCGTCGGCCTGGTGATGGGCTCCCCGTCAGCCGCGCCGAGGATCGCGCGGATCGCGGCGATCTCCTCGTGCGCGCCGGCGGGAGCCCTGGTCGGCACGACGAAGCGGGGATCGCGTAGGCCGACCTTCGAGGTCCGGTGCTGGCCGTAGGTGCGGCGCACCACCGGGACCTGCTCGACGAGGAAGCCGGCGTCCTGCTGGGCGCTAAGCGGATAGAGCAGCTCCCACGGAACAACGTCGTGGTCGGTGGCGATCGTGAAGGCGCTCATGCCCCGCCGACCTGCCAGAATTGGTCCTGGATCTCGGCTGGCACCATCTCCGACCACAGCTGGATGCCGGCCGACCGGATGACCCGCCGAGTCATCGCCGCGTTGTAGCGGGAGCCGCCACCGGCCAACTGCTGCAACTCCTTGATCGTGTTCTCCACCGCGGCGTTCGGCGTGTTCGTGATCGACTCGACGACCGGGGCGAACAGCGCCGCGTCGGACCGCAGTTGGAAGGTGTAACGGGTGCCGTCGAACCGCACCTCCATGGTGACCTCGCCCGGCCGTGCCTGGGCGACGCCCAGTGGTGCGACCTTCGGTTGTCCGTCGCGGAACGGGCCACCGTCCGCGACGGAGACCTCGACGGACACCTCGGTGAGGAACGTGCCGCCGGCCCAGGCGGTCACATCGATGCGATGCAGCCCGGGGTACGCGCGCCGAAGCCGAACCGGATCGGTGCCGGGTCCTCGGCCGGCTTGACGAGCACAGTCTGCTGGAGCGGTCCTTCGGCGTGCAGGCCGGCCGGTGCGTGGACGGTCACGGTGACCGGGGTGCCGCTGTCGGCGACGACGAAGCGTGCCAGCCGCGACGTCACGGCGTCCGGGTGCACCGGCCGTCCCTCGGTGCTGAGCCGGACGTCGACGCTCAGGTCGTGGCCCATCGGCACCTGGGTCGGGGCGCGCGCCACCAGCAGTCGCGCCGGTTCGTTGGCGGTGCCCGGGAGGGACGAGGTCGGCGGGCTGGTCTGCGATGGTCGTGGCCGGGCGCCGTAAGCGGGGCCCGGCGGGACGACGGCCGCAGACTGGACAGGTCCTGCGGCAGGTCGGGTCCCGTCCACGTCTGCTCCTGCTCCTGCTCCTGAAGGCGAGGGCGGCCCTGTTGGTCAAGGGTCAAGCGCGTGCGTACGGACCGGATGGTGATGCCGCCGGGAACTACCGTGTCGTCTCCCTCGAACCGCTTGTCGATTGTCGCCTCGGCCTCCGGCATCTCGTCGATGGAGAACTGACGGCTGATCGGCCGGCAGGTGTCGAGCAGGAACGTGGAGACCGGGATCAGGGCGTTCGTGATGCCGCTCCGGACGACTGCCGCCGGGTCGGTGACCCGGAACTCGACGGCGAATGTCGCTCTGACATGGATCGCGCCGCCCTTCGTCGGCAATAAGCCCCGATGAGTGCATGCCGATCGCTGATGTCCACCTCGTAGCGGGTGGCGAACCTGCGGCGGATCGCTGGGATTATCAGCCGGCTGTTGCCGACGACCGTCAGGTGCCCGCCAGGTGTGGAGTAGACGATCGCCGTCCCCGGTCGGGCCGCCGCCGTCGGCATGGGCAGCCGTACCGGCTCCGCACTGAGGATCAGGGGCGCCCGGTCCGGCGTTCACGGCGACCGGTCGAACCGCAGAGCGAGCCCGTCCACCAGGCGACGGATGTCCGCGTCGAGAGTGTCCGTACGGACCAGCCAGTAGTGCTGGTCGAGGAGCGGAAGGAGAAAGGGGCAGATCCGCCTCGTCTGGCGGGTCCGCATCGGTGACCACCACGGGGATGACCGGAATCCGCAGCCGCGTGGCAGCCTCGATCTCGCGGCGAAGGGCGTCCGACGGTTCCCGTCGGTGACCCGGGCGCCGTCGGGAGGCGTGGTCCGATCACGACGATCAGCGCCGGCGGGTCGGCGCAATCACTGTGGAGCCCGCGGGCGGGACGAGGTCGGACGGAGGGACGCGGCTGCCCCGATGGACGGTGCCGGCACCGAACCGGGCCGTCAGCGCGTCGGTGATCCGGCGCACGGCAGGGCTCTCGTCGACGGCGTGGTAGCTGAAGAAGATGCGGGCCATTTCGCGTACCGTATCGAAGTTCCGGGCCCGCGTCGGCCCGTGCGCGGATCGGCAGAGCGACGGATCCGTTGTGGACCATCGGGTCAGCGGCCGAGTGCCAGCAGCAGCGCAGTGGTCAGCAGGCCCGCGCCGAGCACCACGATGATCGGCCGGGGCCGAGCACCGCGTGTCTCCGATCGGCCAGCACGCGCGCCGGCGCCAGCCCGACCAACGGCCCGAACAGGGTCACCACAAGCGCCAGCACCGGCAGCCCGACCGCCAGGTCACCGCCGTACCGACGCCCAACGCCCGCGCCCCGACCCCCAGCGCGTACGCCAGCACGGCGCCGGCCACGCCGCAGAGCGCCAGCAGCGGGTTGACCGAGCCCGGAAGCTCACCCGGTTGCCCGGCCCGGTCGAGCAGGTCGCGGGCCTTCGTCAGCAGCAGCACGGGGTCGGTGGCTCCACTGCCGTTGGCCGGGGCGGGCGGGCCGCCGAGACGGCGAGCGCCGAGGCGGGAGCGGACCTGCTGCCACAGGTGGGCCACCTCGGCGTCGACCAGTTCCTGCTGCTCGCGGGCGGCGACGAGCTCCTCTTCCGCGCTCTGCAACTGCTCGGCCGCGTCGGCGACGGCCCGCTCGGCAGCGGCGCACTGCCGTTCGTGCCAGGTGTGCGCCTCGGCGCTGCTCGCGGACCCGCGCGGTCAGGTCGGCCAGTCGCCGCAGCTGCGCCGCGTACGTCTCGCTGGTCACCGGTTCGTTCATCGCGACGGTCCGTAGGGGATGATCACCTGTCCGGTGCGGTGGACCGCCCGGTCGAAGAAGAGTCCCGCCAGGGCGGGGTACCAGTCCGGCCACCGGTGCCCGGTAGAGCGAGGAGCCCAGCTCGCCACCGTGCGCGTCCAGGGCCACCCAGGCGCCGATCTGGTCGGTGCGGGCGGCCGGTCCACCGAGGTCGGCGCGCATCCGGGCGACGCCCGCCACCAGGCCAGCACGTGCGTGCGTCGCTCCGGCCCGTCGTGCAGGACGCGGCGCAGATGCTCCAGGCCGGTGCGCCGGCCGGTGCGGCGGCCAACGCTCCCGCTGCCGCGTCGACCGCGAACAGCAGCAGATAGTGCGGGCCCCGAACCGCCCAGCCCGTCGGCCGTCTCGGCCATCAGCTCGCCGACGGTCTCCTCGTCGTACCAGGCGGCGTCGTCGGCCAGGTCGTCGTAGAGGGCGCGGGCCATCGAGTCGGCGTCCGGGTCGAGACAGGCGATGGAGAACCGGGCGGTGCCCGGCGGGTGCTGGCGGGCCAGCGACCGGGCCGCCGCGTCCAGCACCGCGCACGCCTCGTCCACCCTGGTGCCCAGCACTGCGAGGTTGCGCCCCGGCGCGCGGCAGCCGCAGCGACGCCGAACGGGACTGTACGTCGATGATCTCGCCGAGCAGGGCCACCGGGTTGCGCGGCGCGGACCCGTCCGACGGCGCGGTGAGCGCCGATGGTCGGGGCGTCCGCGAGCCGGGGATCGCGTCGCCGTCGAAGAGCCGGGCGGGTGCCGCGTCGGCGCGCGCATCCGCCACAGCCGGTGCTGCAACCCGCTCCACGTCTCCCAGTCGCTGGCCGACGGGATGCGGGCGACCTCGTTGCCCTCCACCATGCCCGACTCGGCGTTGACGACCGCGTGCCAGCGAGGCAGCGACTGCGCCGCGTCGTTTCGCTCGGCGAGGATCCGCAGCGCCTTGGGCAGCGCGATGCGCAGGGTGAACTGGGCGACCAGCGCGGGCCGACCCCACAGCGCCTCGATGCCCCGCACGTCCTGGGAGGCGAGCACCAGGTGGATGCCCTGGGACCGGCCGCGCCGCTCCAGGTCCTCCAGCAGGTCGGCCGCCTCCCGGGCGACCACGTCCCGGCCGGCCAGCAGCATCTGGAACTCGTCGACCACAGCGACGATCCGTGGCCAGTGCCCGGTCGGGTCGACCGCCCGCAGCTCGGCCAGCTTGGTCACCTCGTGCTTCTTGGCCGCGTCGGCGCGTCGACGCAACTCGTCGGCGAGGAAGCGCAGCAGCGCCAGCCCGAACTCCCGGTCGGTGTTGACGTTGATGCCGACCAGGCGCATGTGCGGCAGCCAACTCGGTCACGCCGACCCTTCGCGAACCGGGCGAAGGAGACCCTCCTTGAAGTCAAGCAGGTAGAACTCCAGCTCGGCGGGGAGTAGCGGGCAGCCAACGCGCCGATCCAGGCGAAGATCAGGTTGGTCTTGCCGGTGCCGGAAGGCCCTCCGATCAACGCGTGCGGCGGATAGTCGCCGAGCGTCAGCCGGACCGGCCGGCCGTGCGGGCTCTCACCGATCGGCGCGGTCAGCCCGTCGGCGGAGTCCTCCCGCCACATCAGCTCGGGCGGCGGCAGCAGGTCGGCGAACAGGGTCGGCGGTGGGCCCGCGTTCACCCGGGCGGCGACGTCCCGGCAGGTCTCGGTGACGAGCGTCGCCGGCGGCGGTGGGTCCAGCCGGATCGGCAGCCCGGCCGACCCGCCGATCCGCGCGCCGGACCTCCCGGCCACCACCCGGGTCACCGTCGGATCGTCCGGCAGGGCACGCCGAGCACCACCAGGTGCACCCGCAGCCGCGCCGGCCCGCACGACCCGGTCCAGCTGCCCGCGTTCGTGCCGGTTCGGTTCCTCACCACCGAGGAGTACGGCCACCCGCCACGGTTCGGGTCGCCGACCGGTCGCCGCGGCCAGTTCGCGCAGCGACGCGTATTCGCCGGCGAGCACCGTCTCGTTGATCCGGCGGATCTGCTCCACCAGGTCGTCGAGCAACGAGCTGAGCCGCCGGGGCCGACGAAGGTGAGCAGCCCGCCGTGCCCAGCGGGGCGAAACCGGCCAGGCCACCGCCGAGCTGGTCCGGGTCGTACCCGACCAGGCGTACGGCCCCGGGTCGGCGCGGCCGACGGCCCGCAGCAGCAACGCGGACACCACCGCGTCGCAGCCGGCGCGATCATCTCCGGAAAGGTGGACGTGCCCGGCGTCGAGCAGCGGCACCAGCGCGGGCACCGGGTCGACGCCGTCGATCCCGACCGTGCCGACCCGCAGCGCGCCGGGCGGCTCGGCCCGTCGGGCGGGTGTCGGTGTCCACCCCACCCAGTCGGCGCCCGCGCAGCCGGGTGCCTCCTGCCGGGCCGCGTCGGCGGCACGCCGGGCCACCTCCGCGATCCGGGAGGAGTAGCGGGCGTCGATCTCGGCGATGCGGCGGTCCCGCTGGGCGCTCACCCGTTCCGGTACGGCAGCCGCAGCCCGCTGGACCCGGGCCAGTCGGTCCCGCCCGGCGGTCAGCTCGGCCTGGGCGGCGGACAGGCGGGTACGGGTGGCGCCAACGCCTCGGCGAGGGTCTCCGGACCCGGCTGGCCAGCTGACCGCGCCGGTCAGCCATCGGAGCCCCGACGCGTCGGCGCGTCCCGCCAGGCTGCCCGAGCGTGGCGGCAGCCCACCGGAGCGCTGCACACCGGCGGCTCCCGGCCGCGCGACGCACCGCCGGTGCGCGCACCGCGCCAGCTGCCCGCCCGCCGCCGGCTGCCCGCACCCGCCGACCGCCCGTGCCGCCCTGTTGCCCCGCGCCGCTCGGCCGCCCCGCGTCGCCTCGTTGCTCCGTGCCGCCCGGTTGTCCGCCCGGCTGGCCCGTGCCCCGGCGGGTCAGGTCCCGACCGAGCCGGGCGAGCAGCAGCCCGGCCGCCACACCCGCTGTCACCGCGGAGTCCGCGGCGTGCGTCGGCTCCCCGGAGGCGCGCGGTGGCGGCATCCGGCAGACCCGGGTCAGCAGCGTCTCCAGCACCGGCGGCGGCAGACCGGGCAGCAGGTCGCGGACACGACCGTCCAGTTCACCGCGCAGTCGTCCGAGGTCGGTGGCGCGGGTGGATGCCCCAGCAGCTCCCCGGCCAGCTCGCGCAGCAGCGGTGGCGCCAGCGCCGCCATGCCCAGCCCCACGTCGGCCGGGCCTGGCGCAGCTCCTGCGGAGCCGGTCCCGGTCGCCGGAGCGGACACCGCCCACCACTCGGCGCAGCAACTCCTGGGAGTCGTCCACCCGCTCGTCGGGTTCGTCGTCGGTGCCCTCGCGCCCGCCGGTCAGCTCGGCCACCCGCACCGACCACCAGCGGCGCATCCGCACCTGCTCGGCCGGCTCCGGCGCGACAGCGGTCGGCCCGCCGCCGGTGGCGTGTCGTGTCGGGGAGCGCCCTGCTCAGGCCGGGAGCTGGGCGCCGTCGGCGCCGAGCCCGATCGCCGTCAGGTACGCCGACAGCTGTTCCTGCGCCACCCGCAGCGCGTAGCCGGCGCTCTCGGCGTGTTCGGTGGCGGCGGACAGCTCGGGCACCCCATCGGGTTGGCCGACTCCTGCCGGACCCAGCGCAGCCGCTCGGCGGCCAGGCCGAACTTCTCCAGCGCCTGCCCGAGCAGGGCCACCGGGAACTCCTCGGTCGCGGCGCGGACCTGGCCGCCGACGTCCTCGATGATGGACACGGCGGCCTGCAGGGTGGCGACGTAGAGCTGCGCCTGCTCCACCGCGACAAGTGTCGCGGCGAGACACTCTTCCAGCTCCTGGCTGGCCTGGCTCAGCGAGGCCTGGGCCGCCTCCACCGTCTCGTGCCCGCTGCCCTCCAGCGCGCCGGCCAGGGTCTGCTGCGCCTCGGACAGTTTCTCGCCGGCTGCCTGCACGGCTGTCTGCCCGTCCCCGATCTGTTGGAGGGCGACATCGATGGCAGCCTTCAGCTCGGCGACGCTCGCCACGGCGGAACCTCCTGGGGGCGGGGAGATCTCCATTAGAGCCTATCGCTGTTTCCGAAAGAACATCCGCCCTGTCGGTGTTCCTGCCCACCTGTCCGGTAGGCCCTCGGAAGTGCCGGGAGTCCGATCTGTGGGAGTCCCAGTGCGAGAACTTCTCAGTTGTTGGCGGGTGCCTCGCGCAGCCACCGCGGGCCGTACACCTCGGCACCCAGCGCGGTGACCCGCCCGCGCAACTCCCGGTCGGCGGTGACCACCAGCCGGCGACGCCGCGGCGCCCCTCCACCAGCTCGACCACCGTGTCGTCGCCGGAGCCCGCGGCGGAGACCACCCGGACGCCCTCGGTGCCCGGCACGTCCCGCGCGGCCCCTCGACCACCAGGACCACCTCCACCGGGGCGGGCAGTCGGGCCGGCAGCCCGACGGTCGCCACCGGTGCGAGGGAATCACGCAAGCGGGCCGCGGCCCCGGCCCGGTCACGCCACCACCCGTTCGGGCGGGAGCCCACGACGTTGGCGCCATCCACGATCAGCAGCGGGTTTCATCCATTCCGTCAGCCTGCCACCATCGGCCGGTCCTGACCCGACGCCACTCCCGGAAAGCCGGTGCGCCGCCACCTGCGGCGTTTGTCGGGCGCGCGCCGGGTAGCCCTGCCGACCGTGCCGAGCCCTACTGCGGAGGACAGACATGATGGGACCCGGTGACATCGGCTCCGACCCGTGGGACGAATTCCTGGCCAGGTACTTCGGCCGGGGTGAGGAGGGCGCCGACCGCCGCACCGGGTCGACATCACCCGACTGATGACGGCCGACGCCCGGGAGATGCTGGCCGACGCCGCCCGACGGGCCGCGCAACGCCAGAGCAGCGACCTGGACACCGACCACCTGCTCTGGGCGGCGCTGCAACGCGAACCCCTGCGTGATCTGGTCCGCCGCGCTGGCGCCGACCCGGACACCCTGCTCAACGCGCTCGGCGGAAGGGCGACGGCGCGCCGCGCGGGAGGTGCCGCCCAACCTGTCGTTGACCCCGGCCGCCAAGCGGGCGCTGCTCGACGCTCACCAGCTGTCCGGGCGATGGGCGCCAACTACATCGGCCCCGAGCACATCCTGATGGCGTTGCCGCTCAACCCGGAGTCGCCGGCCGGGCGGATGCTGGCCGCCGGCCGGATCCAACCCGAGTCGTTGCAGGCGGCCAACGCCGAGCGCGGGCCGATGAACGGCCCGAAGCCGGATCGCGGCACTCCCACCCTGGACCAGTACGGGCAGGACCTCACCGAGCTGGCGCGGATGGACCAGATCGACCCGGTGGTCGGACGCGCCGACGAGATCGAGCAGGCCATCGAGATCCTGTCCCGGCGGACCAAGAACAACCCGGTGCTGATCGGCGAGGCCGGCGTCGGCAAGACCGCCATCGTCGAGGGGTTGGCCGAGCGGATCTGTGACGGCGACGTGCCGCAGACCCTGCTCGGCAAGCGGGTCGTCCAGCTCGACCTGGCCGGTCTGGTCGCCGGCACCCGGTACCGGGGCGACTTCGAGGAGCGGTTGAAGAAGGTGATCGACGAGATCCGGGCGCACCGGGACGAGCTGATCATCTTCATGGACGAGATCCACACCCTGGTCGGGGCCGGTGGCGCCGGCAGCGAGGGCGGGATGGACGCGTCAACATGCTCAAACCCGCCCTGGCCCGGGGCGAGCTGCGGGTGATCGGCGCCACGACGCTCGACGAGTACCGCAAGAGCATCGAGAGGACGCCGCCCTGGCCCGGCGCTTCCAGCCGGTGCTGGTGCCCGAGCCCAGCGTCGACGACACCATCGCCATCCTGCGCGGGCTGCGCGACCGGTACGAGGCACACCACCAGGTGCGCTTCTCCGACGAGGCGCTGGTCTCGGCCGCCGAGCTGTCCGACCGGTACGTCACCGACCGGTTCCTGCCGGACAAGGCCATCGACCTCATCGACCAGGCCGGCGCCCGGGTGCGGTTGCGCACCCGTACCCCGGCCTCGGACGTGCGGGAGCTGGAGCAGGAGCTCGACGACGTACGCCGGGACAAGGAACAGGCCGTCACCGACGAGCAGTACGAGCGGGCCTCCGCGCTGCGTGACCGGATCTCCGAGCTGGAGGGGACATCCGACGCGCGAACGGCGAGGACGGCTCGTCCACCTCGCAGGTGCCCGAGGTGGGCCCCAAGGAGATCGCCGAGGTGGTCTCCCGGGCCACCGGCATCCCGGTCAGCCAACTGACCGAGGAGGAACGGGACCGGCTGCTGCGTCTGGAGGGTCACCTGCACCAGAAGGTGGTCGGCCAGGACGACGCGGTCACCGCGGTCGCCGAGGCCGTGCGTCGCTCCCGGCCGGGCTGGCCGACCCGGAACGGCCGATGGGCAGCTTCCTGTTCCTCGGCCCGACCGGTGTCGGCAAGACCGAGCTGGCGCGTGCCCTGGCCGAGGCGTTGTTCGGCGAGGCGGACCGGTTGGTCCGGGTGGACATGAGCGAGTTCCAGGAGCGGCACACCGTCAGTCGGCTGGTCGGTGCGCCACCCGGATACGTCGGCTACGAGGAGGCCGGCCAGCTCACCGAGGCGGTGCGACGCCGCCCGTACGCGGTGGTGCTGCTCGACGAGATCGAGAGGCCCACCCGGACGTGTTCAACATCCTGCTCCAGGTGCTCGACGACGGGCGGCTGACCGACAGTCAGGGCCGGACGGTGAACTTCAAGAACACCGTACTGATCATGACGAGCAACCTCGGCTCCGAGCTGATCACCGGCGCCCAGCGCTCGGTCGGCTTCGGCACCGGGGACGTGGGCAGCGAGCAGGAGAGCAACGAGTTGCGCGAGCGGCTGATGCGTCGCCTGCAGGAGAACTTCCGGCCGGAGTTCCTCAACCGCATCGACGAGGTCATCATCTTCCGCCGGCTGGAGGCCGAGCAACTGCGCGACATCACCGCGCTGCTGCTGGAGAGACCCGCCGCCGCATGCACGCCCAGGACCTCCAGGTGGAGTTCACCACCGCCGGCATCGACTGGCTCGCCGAGCACGGCTACCAGCCGGAGTTCGGCGCCCGGCCACTGCGTCGGGTGATCCAGCGGGAGGTGGACAACCACCTGTCCCGGATGCTGCTGGAGTCGGCGATCTCCCCGGGCAGAAGGTCACGGTGGACGTCCGCGACGGCATGCTCACCTTCGACGTGACCGCGGGCGAGCGGGGTACACCGCCGCCACGACCACACACCCGCGATGAGCGGGCCGACGCGAAGGGACGACCACGAGGACCCGCACGAGCACGCGGAGTCCGCGAAACCCCGGGACGAGGACGACCATCCCGACCCGATCCTGGCGCCGCCCACCGCGAACCCCGCCGGACGCGGGTGCCCGCGGAGGGCCTGCATCCCAAGACCGACCAGGACGACCCGGAGACGTCCGGGCCACCGCACGGAGAGGAGACCTGATGGTACGCGAAGCGCGGCTCGACCCCGAGGTGGAAGTGCTCTGGGAGGACTTCCACGCCGAGGTCAACGTCCCCTCGGAGCAGCTGCGGACCTGGCTGCTGACCCGGGGCTCCGGGGAGAGTTCGTTCGGCCCCAGCCCGAACCTCGACCTGCCCCAGCCGGGGCGGGAGATCCTCAAGGTGCTCAACAAGCGCAAGGTCGACCTCACCCGGAGGACATCGAGGTGATGCGGGAGGCGGTCGAGCGGATCCGCGAGCTGATGGACGCCAAGCCGTCGCGCGGAAACGCCGACGACAGCTGGCGACACTCGCTGCTCGACCTGGGTCACGACCCGCTCGTCGAACTCTGAGCGCTGCCAGCGTGACGGTGCCGTCCCGGTTCGGGACGGCACCGTCCGGCACGCTACTGACCCTGGTCGGGTTCGAGGCTGGCGATGGTCAGGCCCGCCGCGTCGGCGGCGGCGTCCCGGTCGCCCGGGTCCGGTCCTCCCGGCTGAGCAGGTTGGCGTACTCGGTCACGTCGGCGGGGTCTGGCACCGTCGGCAGGCGGCGCAGGAACGCCTCCACCTCCCGGGTGGCGGCGGTGTGCGCGGCGGCCGCCTGGCGCAGCAGTTCGCGGTCGTCGGCGGGCGGGTAGAGGTCGGTCATGTCCGCCAGATACCCGGCCAACGGCGGTTCGCACCGCCACCGACCCGGGATTACCGTCGGCTCAGCCCGGTCGCGCCCCGCTCGGCTGCCGGACACCGAACCCCGGGTTGCGCGGCAACCAGGCCAGGTACGCGGGATGCGGGGCCAACGAGTCGACGTACGCCGCCTTGGCCGTCTCCAGCACCAGCTCGGCGCCCTGGGCGGCGGGGACTCCGGATGCCAGCCGAGCAGGAGCCGCCACCGCAGGGTGTCCCGACCAGCCGACGGGTGACCAGACCGGCCACCGGGCGGAACGTCGCCTGGCACAGCGCCACCGCCACGCCGGCGTCCACCAGGTCGACACAGCCGCGGATGTCGGTCTCGTACACCTTGCGGGGGTGAAGCCGGCGCGGGCGCAGGCGGCGGCGAAGCAGTCGCCGAAGCAGCCGTCGCCCGGCGCGGCGACCCACTGCTCGTGGCGCAGGTCGCCCAGGCGCACCTCGTCGCGTTCGGCGAGGGGTGCGACTCGGGCAGCAGCACCAGCACCGGGTCGATGGCCACCTCCTGCCAGCTCAACCCGAAGCCGGCCGACGGGCTCGCGTCCCCGCACACACCGGTGAGCGCGAAGTCCAGACGGCCGCCGGCCACCAGCTGCGCCAACTCGTCCACCGACCAGGAGGCGAACGTGGTGATCTGGGCCGGCGGCTGCACGGCCGCCAGTCGGTGCACCAGTCGGCCCAGGATCGGGCTGTTCACCCCACCGAAGCGGTAGCACGGAGGCGCGTCGCCCGCCCCGGCCAGGCGGGCCGCCTCGTCCTGCAGCCCCTTCATCGCCGGCAGCAGCACCGGGCACGGGCCAGCACCAGCTCACCGAGCGCGGTGGGCCGAGCCCGCGCCGGTCCCGGTCGAACAGCGGGCCGCCCAGGGTCCGTTCGATGCGTTGGAGCTGGGCGGTGAGCGCCGGCTGGGCCAGCCCGAGGGCCGACGCCGCCTTCGTCACACTCCCCGTCTCCGCGATCGCGCAGACCACCCGCAGGTGACGCAGCTCCAGGTTCATACGGTGACGGTAGGACTACGCGTCAGCCGGCGGAATAGCCCGAGCGGATCGGTGATAATGAATGCACTACCGGCGGGGCGTCAGTCCTTACTCGCGGGGGCTCCGGCAGGTCCGCCAGATACGTCGGCCGCCGGGTCACCGCGTCGAGCACCTTGTCCACCACACCGACCGCCGGCTCCACGATCCGGTTCCACGGAGGGTCGCCGGAGTGCCCGGGTGCGGGCGGGTGGGCGCCGCCTCCTCGGCGATCTCCAGCCGGTTGCCGAGCCGGATCATCTCCTCCTGGGTGGCGACCGCGCACAGTTCGGAGACGAGCCCTCCCACCCCGTCGACGTGTCGGCGGACCCGCTCGGCCACGTCGGTCAACGCCTCGTCCGTCAAGCCTTTCAGGGCGTTCAGCAGGGCGGCGTCGGCGTTGATCTCCGCGTCCACCCGGTCGGTGACCGTCGGCAGCGCCGCGCGTACCGCCGGCAGCAGGTACTGCTCCTCGGCCGACAGGTGCCGCGACAGCGCGGCGGTCAGCACCGGCAGCCCCTCCTGCGGGTTGGCGCCCGGGCCGGTGAGCTGGTCCAACAGCGCCAGCAGTTGCTGATGCTCCCGGTCCACGATGTCGGCGATGCTGCGACCAGCGGGCCGGTAGCCCTCCTCGGGAGCGGGCGCGGGCGGCAGCGGCGGCAGGGGAACGGCGGACATGGGGCCCTCCTCGACTGGCGGGCGGGAAGCTCCGGCAGGGACGTACGGTCGTGGGCGGCGGTACCCGAACGCGGCAACGGCGAAACCGTGCCGTCGATGCGTCGGCCCGCGCGCACCGCCGCGCCGACGCGCCCGCGCCGGTGCGCCGGCCTGTCGAGCGGGCCGGGCTGGTATGAAGAGGCGATGACGAGCGATGCCGCCTCCGCCCGACCCGACCCACCGCAGAGGTCGTGGACCTCTGCCGCGACCTGCTGCGCATCGACACCACCAACACGGGGACAACGACACGAGCGTCGGCGAGCGCCGCGCGGCCGAATACGTGGCGGAGAAACTCGCCGAGGTCGGCGTGGAGTCCGTCCTGCACGAGTCCGCGCCGGGCCGGGCGAACGTGGTGGCCCGCATCCCGGGCACCGACCCGACCCGGGACGCGCTGCTGGTGCACGGCCACCTGGACGTGGTGCCCGCCGACGCCGACGAATGGTCGGTGCACCCGTTCTCCGGTGAGCTGCGCGACGGCTACCTGTGGGGCCGGGGCGCGATCGACATGAAGGACTTCGACGCGATGGTGCTCGCCGTGGTGCGGCACTGGCAGCGCACCGGCGTACGACCCCGCGCGACATCGTGCTGGCGTACACCGCCGACGAGGAGGCCGGCAGCGACTACGGCGCGCGCTTCCTGGTGGACAACCACCGGGGCTCTTCGACGGCTGCACCGAGGCGATCGGCGAGGTCGGCGGTTTCTCCTACTCGGTCAACGACAGCCAGCGGCTCTACCTCATCGAGACCGCCGAGAAGGGCATCGACTGGCTGCGGCTGCACGCCAAGGGCCGCCCGGGCACGGCTCGATGATGCACGACGACAACGCGGTCACCGCGCTCGCCGAGGCGGTCGCCCGGATCGGCCGGCACCGCTTCCCGGTGGTCGTCACCGACACCGTGCGGGCCTTCCTGACCGAGGTCTCCGACCTGCTCGGCATCGAGTTGGACCCGGACGACCCGGAGACGGCCATCGCCAAGCTCGGCCCCATCGCCAACATCATCGGCGCGACCATCCGCAACACTGCCAACCCGACCCGGTTGACCGCCGGCTACAAGGACAACGTCATTCCCGGCCGGGCCACCGCCACCATCGACTGCCGCAGCCTGCCGGGCCAGTCCGAGTTGCTGGAGCGGCAGCTGCGCGAGCTGGTCGGCCCCGACATCGCGATCGAGTACATCCAGCGGCAGCCGGCCCTGGAGACCACCTTCGACGGTGACCTCGTCGAGGCCATGTCGGCCGCCCTGCGCGCGGAGGACCCGGAGCGCGGCCGGTTCCGTACATGCTCTCCGGAGGCACCGACGCCAAGGCGTTCTCGCAGCTCGGCATCCGCTGCTTCGGGTTCGCCCGCTCCGACTGCCCGCCGACCTGAACTTCTCGGCGTTGTTCCACGGCATCGACGAGCGGGTTCCGGTGGACGGACTACAGTTCGGCGTGCGGGTTCTCGACCGGTTCCTCCGCACCTGCTAGCCGTGACCGGCAGTTGCCGCCGGCGCGCAACCTCCCCATCGTGAAGGGACTGCCCCACATGACCGACCAGCATGGTGAGCTGGACGCCGCTCTCGAGCGGGTGATCGAAGCGGCCCGTCACCACCTGTCCGCCGTACGCGCCGCGCAGGGCCGCGTCGACGACGACGACGTCTGGCAGGCGTACGTGGCGTTGAACAACGCCTCCTTCGCGTACGACGAGCGGCTGCTCGACGCCTTCGGGGAGGTGACGCCGTGGGATGTCGACTCGATCGACCCGGACGAGGCCGACGAGCGTTTCGGCGGCGGCGAGGGTGCCGAGGCCAGCGACCCGCACCCCGGGTGATCTCGGTGCGCCAGCGCCGTGACTACCGGGTGCCCAGCGTGTCCGCGCTGCTGCGGGTGGCCGAGGCGGCCCGCCGCGAGGGCACCCGGAGGACGACGAGCCGGCACCGGTGGAGGGCGTCGGCGAGGCGGTGCTGGAGCTGCTGCAGAGCGGCGACGGCTCACTCGGCGCGTTGGACGTCCCCGAGCTGGAGCCGCTCGACGGGGTGGTCATGGTCAGCGAGGTCGGCACCCCTGTCGACCTGGAGTCGTTCGACGACGACGACGCGGTCGGCCCGTTCCAGCCGGCTGCCGACGACCGGCTGGTCGGCCGGCTCGACGAGCACCCGTTCCTGGAGCTCGACGACGATCACGACCACGCCGGGCACCAGCACTAGGCCGCGTGACGCCCGGGGCCGTTCGGCCCCGGGCGTCACCGCCGCTGTCAGTACGACAGGCCCGGCTGCGGCTGGTTGACCCGCCGGCGACGCAGCACCACCTGCCGCGTGCCGTCCCGGTACAGCCGCACCCGGGCCAACTCCCATCCGGAGAACTCCGCCTGGATCGCCAGCTGCGCCGCTGCGGTCAACCGGTCGACGTTCGGCGGCAGCCGCAGTGGCGCGTACTCGTAGTCCATGCCATCCATGCTGCCCAGCCCAGCGGCCGTTCGCCACCCCTCCGGGTGACCAACGACGCTGCCCGGGGTGGTTCGTGCCGACCTGTGCCCGCCCGCGTGGTGTCGCACCGCTCGGAGACCGGTCAGTGGCCGGGACAGGTGCTCAGGCATCGGAGCCGCGATGAGCGGTCGCCCGCTCGCACCGCGTGCCGACCGGCTTCGGTATCCACCGGGCCGAGCAGATCGCCGACGGCCTGGCTCCGCTACACCAACTCGTCACCGTCGCCGGCCGACGGTGGAGTATTAGACACATCGATTACACCGCCCGGGTTCATCCACAATCCTGGATACAGTGGGGTCATCGGAGCATCTGCGGCGATGAACGAATCGCCCGTCGGTCTGACTTGCCCGTGGTATGACTCTTCCGGGAGCCGGTAGTCCGGACGGGTGAAGAAACGGGTTGGAATGAAGACGGAGAAGCGCCCGGGCTGGTCCGCGATCTTGGCCGGCCGAAGCAGGCCACCTACGTCGAATTGTTCTTCGATGTGATTTACATTTTCATCCTTTCCGGCTCTCTCAGACCCTGCTCAACCGGCTGGACTGGACCGGCGCTTACCAGACGCTGATCCTGCTGTTGGCAGTGTGGTGGGTCTGGTCGTACACCAACCTGGTGACCGACACCCTGGACTCACGGCTGATCCATATCCAGTTGCTGGTAATCGCCACCATGTTCGGTGGCCTGCTAATCTCCACGACTATCCCGGAGGCGTTCGAACAGCGCGGACTACTCTTCGCGATCGCATACGTCGCGATCAACCTGGGCCGCAGTTCCCTGCTCGCCATCGCTCTGCGCCGCGATCCGCTCGGCTGTCGACCGCTGCGCGCAGTTCCCTGGTTCGTGGTCTCGGCGGTGCCCTGGTTCGCCGGCGCACTGGTCGATGAGACAGCCCGGGTGGCGCTATGGAGCCTGGCCATCGCAATCGACTACCTGGCCGCGCTCTCCGGATGGCCGACGCCGAAGCTCGGTCGGACGACCCCTCGGAGTGGAATCTGGCCAGCGAGCATCTCGCCGAGCGCTACCGGCAGTTCATCATCATCGCGGTCGGTGAGACGGTCATCACCACCGGGCGAACATTCCACGCCAGCGAATTCAGCCTCCACCGAGGTATGGCGTTCACGGTGGCTTTCGGTACCAGCGTGCTGCTTTACTTCACCTACTTCTACCGCACCCGGGAAAAGCTCGGCACGGCCTTCTCCCATGCGCACGAGTCGGGCTTTCGAAACAGGGAATCCGCCTTCGCTCATCTGCTCATGGTGGCCGGCATCGTCGCCATCACCGTCTCCGACGAGATGGTGATCGCGCACGCGACCGCAGCGGCCCCGGCGTCCTGGCTGGTCATCATCCTGAGCGGACCGGTGCTCTTCCTCGCCGGACACGCACTACTCGGGCGGCACGTGTTCACCCGCGTGTCCATGCCTCGGCTGATCGGGCTAGGCGTGCTCATCGCCATCGGCCCACCCCTGGTCGGACAACCCGTACTGGTGCCCGCTGCGGCAGCCGCCGTCGTGCTCGCAGGGTCGTCGGGTTCGACCTACTGCGCGGTGGCCGGGAGGTGGGCGATCAATCCCTGCCCCGCGGCTCTGAACCCGCCCACCCCGCTTAGCCGCAAGAATGGGTGCCGCCGCGAAATTGGATTAGGTGGTCCGGACCAGCTGCGCAGTCGGGCGCGTTAAGTGCGACCAAACGCGCGACATCACAAATTCCACCGCCATGATTGCCTCGGGTTCCTTGATGTCGGGGTGTCCCGGCGTTCTGAATGCCCGACTTCCGTGAACGCGAGTGGATCACCCGCGTCGTCCGGTCCGGGTCGGCGTCAGCCGGTGGGGACGTTCGCCGTCAGCAGGGCGGCGAGAGCCGGCGCGGCCAGGGCGACCGCCCGGGCGCTGCCGGGTCGACCGCCAGCCCCACGACGGGTCCGGCCAGTCCTCGAACAGTTCGGCGCACGGCATCGCGAGGAACGGCACCCCATCCCCGGCGAACGCGGCGAGCGCCCGGGCGAGGTGAAGACCGGCAGCAGCGGCGCGCCGGTCGCGTCGCCGACCACCGTCCACGGAAACTCGGCGTCCGCCGTCGGTTCCCCGGCCAGCGGGACGCACACCGTGGCGCCGGCCAGCACGGCGAGGTAGCCGGGCAGATCACGCCGGTCGACGGCCGCGGCGAGCGGCGCCACCACCGCCGGCTCCGCCACCGCGGCTGACCCCGCCACCGCGGCTGACCCGCCACCGGGGCTGGCCCCGCCACCACGGCGGGTGCCACCTCGTTCGGTGCCGGCTGGGCGGCGGCCGATCCCGCCGCCGGGTCAGGGCCCGCAGTCGATCCCACCGCCGGGCCAGAGCCCGCAGTCGATCCCACCGCCGGGTCAGGGCGTACCGCCGGGCCAGGGCGCGCCGCCGGGCCAGGGCGTACCGCCGGGTCAGGGCGCACGGCCGGCGGGACGACCCGGCAGGAGAGCGCGCCCGGTCGGTCGGTCAACACCTCGGCGGCGGTACGCGCCACGAACACGCTGAGCCGCTCCACCTGCGCGGGTGTGCGCGGTGCCTCGTACCACCAGCCCTGGTCGCCGGTCGGTTGGTGCCAGCCGAGCGCGGCCAGGCGTGCCTCGTCGTGACCGGGGCAGACCACCCGCACCACCTCGCGGCGCACCAGCAGCCGGATGGCGCGCGGACCGGCGGAGAGCTCCAGGTCGGTGTCCCGGTCGCAGCCGGCGACCGTGTCCCGCAGCCGAGCGACGATCTGCGGCCAGGTCGGCGACGTCACGCCGGTGAGCCGGGCAGGCGGTCGTCCAGCCGCCCGAGCCGGGCCACTGTCTCCTCCAGACGACCCAACGCCGAGAAGTCGCCCGGCGTGCCGAACAGGTCGCCGAGCCCGCGCCGAGCGCGACGTCCAAACCCTCGGTGTGCTCGTCGACGTGTGTGGAGGCGGCAGCGCGGGCCCGCCGGTACGCGTCGAGCACCAGCTCGGCCACCCCTCCGTGCCGGCGCGCAGGGCGGCGGGCGCGAGGGTGAGGCCGGTCAGCGCGCCGGTGGCGTCGACGGTCGCCGAGACCAGCCCGCTCTCGTCGACCGCGGTGCCGGACAGCTCGGCCAGGTCGTCGCGGAGGCCCGCGAACCGGCGCTCGATGTCGGCGATCCGCCCGGCGAGCGCGTCGAACGCGGACGTCGGGTCCGTCATGAGATTCCTCCCCGTGGATCCTGCGACCGGGTGGTGCCCGGCAGCCGGGAGATCGTATCGTCGGTGCGCTCGACTCATGGGGAGGAACGGCATGCCACCGGATATCGATGTCGACGTGCAGGCGGTCCGTCGACTGGAGACAGCCGCCAAGCAGGTCGCCAGCTCGCTCGCCGCGCTGGAGGGGCAGATCGTCTCGGCCGGCGACGTGCCGCCGGACGCCTTCGGCCACCTGCCGTTCGCCAGCGACATGCTTCGCGACAAGTACGCCGAGCAGGTCACCGGCGGCCGGGAGCTGTTCGGTGCCGCGAACGCCGCGTTCGGCCGGGTCGCCACGGCGTTGGCCGAGACGGCCGAGGCGTACGAGCACAACGAGCGGGATCTGGACGCCGGGTTCAAGGCCATCCAGGCGGGACTGCCCGGATGAGCGGACCAGCCGGCAGCGCCGTCCAGTTGTGGAACGGCCTCGACAGCGCGCTCTCCGGGGTGGAGGACGCCGTCAACAGCGTCTGCCGGACCCTGGCCTGGCCGCTCATCCAACTCGTCGACATGGTCGACGGTGAACCCGCGCTGCGCGCCAAGGCCGCCGAGTGGGACGCGCTGGCCACGCAGGTGCGTGACCTGGCGCAGGGGCACCGCGGTGTCCGCGAGTCCGCGCAGGCCGGGTGGCGCTCACCGTCCGGTGTGGCGTACGGGCAGCGGCTGGCCGAGGTCGAACAGCAGATGCTCGACGTCGCCGAGCAGTTCGCCGCGACGGCTGAGTACCTGCGCGGCGTCGCGGACGGTCTGCAGACCGTGCACGACGTCCTCGTCGACATCTGCGTCGAGTTCGTGAACTTCCTGCTGGTCACGCTGGTGACGGCGCTGCTGATGGCGCCGTTCACCGCCGGGGCGTCCTGGGTGGCCGGCATGGGCGTCGCCGTGACCAGGGGCCTGATCGTGCTCACCCGGATGCTGAAGGTCATCCGGCCGCTGGCGACGCACCTGCAGAAGGTCATCCGGCTGCTCCAACGGGTCATGCTGTACCTGCGCAAGCTGCGGACGCACCTCGACAAGCTGGTGGAGATGCAGAAGAAGCTGCGCACCGGCCAGAAGTACGCCGACAAGCGCCGTGCCGCCGGCAAGGCTGACAAGTGGCACCACAAGTTCCTCGACCCCACCAAGGGCACCTACAAGCTGGGCAAGTCCGGTTCCCCGTTCGACATGGGCGCTCTCGACCGGGCCGGCGCGCTGCGGACGCACGGCGTCGCCGACGGTGCCCGCGTGATCGCCCGGACTGGGCGACGAACCTGCCGTGGAACGTGCCGAACTCGGTCGTCCACGGGGTCACCTGGGGACCGTCGCGCTGACCAGCGGGCTTTCCGTGCCCGGCAGCGAGCAGATCGGCGACCAGGTGGACAAGGCGGTGCAGGGCGGCGCCGACTGGATCGACCAGAATGTCTTCGGGCAACCGCCGGCCAGCCGGCCGGCCGCTAGGAGGTAACGGGTGACGGCAGGGGAGCGGGTCGGCTGGGTCGGTTCACCGACGCGGTGCTCGGCGGCGCACGGGCCGCCCGGGACAAGGCCCGTGAGCTGCGCGACGAGTTCAGCACCAGCGACGACACCGAACGAGCCCTCGTCGCGCCGCTCCTGCCCGGGCAGGATCTCCGCTACGTGGGGCTCGGGCCGGTGCGCATGTCGCAGACCCACCAGGCCGGACGGCAGCTCGCCGACGAGGTCGGCGCCGAGTTGGCCGACGCGCTCGACCCGAAGGTCCTGTTCGGGCTGCTCAACATCGTCAACCCGGTGGTGTGGGTTGACGCGGTGCTGGCGCCGGTGCGACTGGCCGCGGGCGTGCTGCTGCTGCCGGGCAGGGCCGGCGCCATCGCCGCCGGGGTGCCGGAGTTGGCCGCGCCGGAACCGGCCCTGCCGCAGCAACCCGTGCAGCGGGAGCCGATCCCGCTCACCGAGGAGCAGGAGGCGTTCCGGGCGCTGTTCCGGCTCAGCCTGTACCGCCCGCTGGCCGACCAACTCGCCGAGATCGCCTACCGGCGGCGGTACGTCTTCAGCGGCGACCTCGCCACCCTCGCCGGCAGCCTGCTGCTGTTCCTGGAGCGCTACACGGGTACGCCACTGGCGGTGACCGACACGCACCTGCACCTGCTGCGGATGGGGCCCCGTCCCGACGCCGACCGCCCCGACCGCCGTCAACCGCGGGTGCTGTGGAGTGTGCCGCGCAGCCGGGTGACCCGGGTCGACTCCGAGCGGAGCGCGGCCGGGCTCGTGCAGCTCTCGTCCACCGTCGTCTTCGACGACGGTTCGTGGATCCGGCTCACCCAGCCCGCCCTCCGCGACGACCAGTCGCGCTTCCTGACCGCGATCCAGGAGCTTCCCGGTCAGCGTCCGACACCGTGACGCCGGCCGGCGGGTCAGCCGTCGCGCTCGGGGTAGCCGACCGGGACCGCGGAGACGTCGTCCAGCGCGGTGGTGATCTCCTCGGGCAGGGTGATCCGTTCCACCCCGAGCGCGCCGAGCAGCTGCCCCACCGTCCGGGCACCGAGGATCGGGGCGGTCACGCCGGGCCGGTCCCGGATCCAGGCCAACGCCACCTCCAGGGGCGACACTCCCAGCCCACCGGCCGCGGTCGCCACCGCCTCCACGATGCTGGAGCAGCGCGGTTCCAAGTACGTGGAGACGAACCGCTCGAAGTGCGGCGACGCGGCTCGGGAATCGGCCGGCCGACCGTGCCGGTACTTGCCGGTGAGCACGCCCCGACCCAGCGGCGACCAGGGCAGCACGCCGAGACCGAGCGCGTCGCACGCGGGCAGCACCTCCCGCTCGACGCCCCGCTCCAGCAGCGAGTATTCGACTTGGGCCGCGACCACCGGTGCCCGACCCGGCCAGGCGGTCTGCCAGGCGGCGGCCCGCGCGGTCTGCCAGCCGGAGAAGTTCGACACGCCGACGTAGCGGACCTTGCCGCTGGCCACCGCGTGGTCCAGTGCGGCCAGGGTCTCCTCCAGCGGGGTGTCCGGGTCGTACCCGTGCACCTGGAACAGGTCGACGTGGTCGGTGCCGAGCCGGCGCAGCGACGCGTCCAGGGTGCGCAGCAGGTGGCCCCGGAGCCGTCCCGGCGCCGGCCACTGCCCGGCGCAACCCCGCCTTGGTGGCGATCAACAGGTCCTCGCGGGGCACGAGGGTGCCCAGCAGCGAGCCGATCACCGACTCGGCGTCACCATCGCCGTACACGTCGGCGGTGTCGATCAGGTTGCCGCCCGCGTCCAGGAAACTCTTCAGCTGGGCCGCCGCATCGTCGGCATCGGTGTCCCGACCCCAGGTCATGGTGCCGAGCGCGAGCCGGAAACCGCCAGCCCGCTTCGGCCGAGCGGTCGCTGTTGCATGGGTGAACCTTATTTCGAACCTGCCGATACGGATATCCTCGCTCCCGTATCTCTGCCGGTTCTGCCGCCAAGGGCTGGCCCGATGGAGGGTGGATCAAAGGTGTCGAGCCGGTGATCGAGTCCGTTATCGGCATTGCGTAACCTGGTGCGACCTGTGCCACGGATGGGGAGGACCAGTGCGACTCGGGCTCAGTCTCGGATACCAGACGGCGTGGAGCACACCGGCCGACCACCTGGCGCTGGCCCAGGAGGCGGACCGGCTGGGTTATTCGGTCGTGTGGGCGGCGGAAGCGTACGGCTCCGACTCACCCAGCATGCTCGCCTGGATGGCCGGGCAGACCGAACGGATCGATGTCGGCGCCGCGGTGATGCAGATCCCCGCCCGTACGCCGGCAGCCACCGCCATGACCGCCGCCACGATCGACGCGCTCTCCGGGGCCGGTTCCGGCTCGGCCTGGGCGTGTCCGGCCCGCAGGTCTCCGAAGGCTGGCATGGCGTGCGCTTCGCCAAGCCGCTCGCCCGGACCCGCGAGTTCGTCGACATCGTCAAGTTGGCCATCGCCCGCAAGGAGGTGGCGTACGACGGCGAGCACTACACGTTGCCGCTGCCGGACGGCCGGGCAAGGCCCTGCGGTTGGGCTTCCACCCACCTCGCGAGCACATCCCGATCTACCTGGCCGCGGTCGGCCCGAAGAACCTGGAGCTGGCCGGCGAGATCGCCGACGGCTGGCTGGCCGTCTTCTACGCCCCGGAGTTCGCCGAGGAGCAGCTCGAATCGGTCCGCGCCGGGCGGGCCAAGATCGGCAAGGATCTGGCCGGGTTCGACGTGGTGCCGTCGGTGCCCGTGGTGATCGGCGACGACGTGGCCTCCTGCGCCGAACTGGTCCGCTGGTACGCCGCGCTCTACGTGGGCGGCATAGGCAGCCGCCAGCAGAACTTCTACAACCAGCTGGCCACCCGGATGGGCTACGGCGACGCCGCCCGTGAGGTGCAGGACCTGTACCTCGCCAAGCGGCAGCGCGACGCCGCCGCCGCCGTACCCTGGAGTTCATCGACCGCACCTCGCTGCTCGGGCCGAAGGAGCGCATCGCCGAGCGGATGCGGGAGTACGCCGCCGCCGGCGTCACCACGCTGTCGGTGACGCTGTTCGTGGCCGACCGGGACAGTGGTGTGCAGACCCTGCGTACCGTCGCGGAGGCGCTCGACCTCTCGGGAGTCGGCGAGTGACCTGGGTCGAGGCCATCGTCCTGGGCATCGTCCAGGGACTGACCGAGTTCCTTCCGGTCAGCTCGTCGGGGCATCTGCGGATCACCTCGGCGATCTTCTTCGACCGTGACGCGGGCGCGTCGTTCACCGCGGTCACCCAGCTCGGCACCGAAGCGGCCGTGTTGATCTACTTCGCCAAGGACATCTGGCGGATCACCCGGACCTGGCTGGTCGGCATCCGCGACACGTCGGTGCGCTCCAGCCTCGACTACCGGATGGGCTGGTACGTGATCGTCGGTTCCATCCCGATCGGGTTGTTCGGTTTCCTGTTCAGGACCAGATCAAGACCGCCGGGCGCAACCTGTGGGTCGTGGCGACCACGCTGATCGTGTTCGCGTTCGTGTTGGCCTTCGCCGAGTACTGGGGCGGCAGACCCGCACCCTGGAAAACTTCCGGATGAAGGACGGCGTGGTGATGGGCTTCGCCCGAGGCCATGGCGCTGGTCCCCGGGTTTCCCGCTCCGGTGGCACGCTCACCGCCGGCCTGCTGCTCAACCTGACCCGGGAGGCGGCGGCCCGATACTCGTTCCTGCTGGCCATCCCGGCGGTGGTGATGTCCGGTGTGTTCAGCCTCGGCGACGTCTTCGAGCCGTCGGCGCCGAGCACGTCAGTGCCCACCGTGGCCCAGACCATCGTGGCCACCCTCATCGCCTTCGGCATCGGGTACGCGGCCATCGCCTGGCTGCTGCGCTATGTCGCACACCACACCCTGTACGTCTTCGTGCTGTACCGGGTCGCGCTGGGCACCCTAGTCCTGGCGCTGCTGCTGACCGGCACGATCGACGCGACCTGATCGACCTGCCGACGGCCCCGACTCCGCCCGCGGGCGGAGCCGGGGCGGCTCGGAGCCCGCGACGGTCCGGGGCGGGACGCGGGTCATAGGGTAGGAAGCGTGGCGACCCTCCTGCTTCTGCGACATGGCCGTACCACGGCGAACGCCGACGGCGGCTCGGCCGGCCGGCAACCGGTCGAGTTGGACGACACCGGGCGCGCCCAGGCCACCGCGGTGGGCGAGCGGTTGCGGGCGGTGCCGCTGGCCGCCGTCGTGACCAGCCCGCTGATCCGCTGCCGGCAGACCCTCGATCTGGCGCTCCCGCAGGCCACCCCGGTCGTCGAGGACGGGTTGATCGAGTGTGACTACGGCAGCTGGGAGGGCAGCCGCTGAAGAAGCTCGCCAAGGAGCCGCTCTGGCCGGTGGTCCAGCAGCGCCCCAGCGCGGCGGTCTTCCCGGACGGGGAGGCCATGGCGGCGATGGCCGCGCGAGCGGTGGCGGCGGTTCGTTCGTGGGACGCCCGGGTGAGCGCCGAGCACGGGCCCGAGGCGGTCTGGCTGGCGTGCAGCCACGGCGATGTGATCAAAGCCATCGTGGCGGACGCGCTCGGCGTACACCTGGATCTTTTCAGCGGATCGTGGCCGACCCGGCGTCGGTGACCGCGATCCGGTTCACGCCGCTACGCCCGTTCCTGGTCCGGCTCAACGACACCGGCGGTGATCTCTCCGCCCTGGTGCCTCCGCAGCGTAAGCGGCGCCGGCGGGCGTCCCGCGCGGCCGATTCGGACGCCGCGGTCGGCGGCGGGCCGGTGCGGCCTCGTGACGACGACGCTCCAGGCCGCCCGGCACGCCGCCGCCCGACGCCCCGGATCATGGCCGCTGGCCCGCCACGCCCGGGTATAGCCGCTGGTACGCCGGGCGCGCCGTCGCCGCGGCGATTCGGGTCGGTGGGTGCGCGACGCCCGGACGGGCCGGATAGGTCGTGGGTATGACCCACCAGGTGCACGCCTTCGAACCGCCGGAGCGGTTCGTCGCCGGGACTGTCGGGCCACCGGGGAGCGCACGTTCTTCCTGCAGGCCCGCGGCGGCGGCAGGCTGGTCAGCGTCGCGCTGGAGAAGGTCCAGGTGACCCTGCTCGCCGAAAAGCTGGAGGAGCTGCTCACCGAGGCGCAGCGTCGCTTCGGGGTGGACCTGCTCGAGCTGGCGCCGGTGATCGGCGACAACGAGCCGCTGGACACTCCGGTCGACGAGGAGTTCCGGGTCGGGACGCTCGGGCTGGCCTTCGACGTGGACACCGCGACCGTGGTGATCGAAGCGATCGCGGCGGGCGAGGTGGAGCCCGAGGTCGAGCTGGGCGACGAGGACGACGACGAGGACGACGACGAGGACGACGAGCCGGACGAGGACCTGGACCGGCTCCGGGTCCGGCTCACCCGCAGGCGACCCGCCAGTTCATCGAGCGGGCCCGGCGAGTGGTCAACGCGGGCCGGCCGCCGTGCCCGCTCTGCGGCCAACCGTTGGACCCCGCCGGGCACCTCTGCCCGCGGCACAACGGTTATCACCGGTGACCTCGTCCGGCCTCCAGCCTCGCCAGGACGGCGACGCCGCGCTACGGCTGCTGCGTGACGGCGTGCTCGACCTGGAGGGTCGGCTGGTCGACGCGTCGAACACGACGCTGCGCGGCATCCTGACCCTGGACGGGGCGACCGCCCGCTGCGTCTACAAGCCGGTCCGTGGCGAGCGTCCGCTCTGGGACTTTCCCGACGGCACCCTGGCCGGCCGGGAGGTCTCGGCGTACCTGGTCTCCCAGGCCACCGGTTGGGGCCTGGTGCCGCCGACCGTGCTGCGGGACGGCCCGCTGGGCCCCGGCTCCTGCCAGCTGTGGATCGACGAGCCGGAGGACGCCGAGCCGCTGGTCGGTTTCCTGCCGGCCGGGGAGGTGCCACCCGCTGGTTCCCGATCGCCGCGGCCCGGGACGACGACGGAGCGGCGTACGCCCTCGCGCACGCCGACGACCCACGGCTGGCCCGGCTCGCGGTGCTCGACGCGGTGATCAACAACGCGGACCGCAAGGGCGGGCACGTGCTGGTCGGCGCCGACGACCGGATCTACGGGTGGACCACGGGGTGAGCTTCCACGTGGAGGACAAGCTGCGCACGGTGCTCTGGGGCTGGGCCGGCAAGCAGGTGCCCCGGACGCCGTGGAGATGCTCGACGCGCTGGCCGGCCAGGTCGCCGGGTCGCTCGGCGCGGAGCTGGCCGACCATCTGACGATCAGCGAGGTGGCCGAGTTGGCGTCCCGGATCGACCGGCTGCGGAAGACCGGCCGCTTCCCCAGCCCCGGAGGACTGGCCGGCGATGCCCTGGCCGCCCATGTGAACCGCTGTCATGTTGATCACCTGTGGGTGCTCCGAGGTCGCCGTTGGGCTGGCTAGGCTGATCCCATGGAGTCTTGGGCGGGACACGAGGTGCCACAGCTGCCGGGCAGGGGCGAGCCGCTGGCGTTGTACGACTCGGCGCGGCAGGGTGTCCACCGAGTGAGCCGGCCGACGCGGGCAGCATGTACGTCTGCGGCATCACCCCGTACGACGCCACCCACCTCGGTCACGCCGCCACCATGATCACGTTCGACCTGGTGCAGCGGATGTGGCGTGACGCCGGCCGCCCGGTGCGCTACGTGCAGAACGTCACCGACATCGACGACCCGCTGCTGGAGCGGGCCGCCCGCGACGGCGAGGACTGGGTGGTCCTGGCGATGCGCGAGACGGCCCTGTTCCGTGAGGACATGGAGGCGCTGCGGATCATCCCGCCGGCGCACTACGTCGGTGCGGTCGAGTCGATCCCGGACATCGCCGACAAGGTGGAGGTGCTACTCAAGGACGGCGCCGCGTACCGGCTCGACGACGGCACCGGCGACGTCTACTTCGACATCTCCGCCACGCCCCGCTTCGGCTACGAGTCGAACCTGACCCGCGAGCAGATGCTGGAGATCTTCCCGGAGCGCGGCGGTGACCTGACCGGGCCGGCAAGCGCGACCCACTGGACCCGCTGCTGTGGCGCGGCGCCCGCGACGGCGAGCCGTCCTGGCCGGGCGGGGCCTGGGGCCGGGCCGCCCGGCTGGCACATCGAGTGCGCGGTGATCGCCCTGAACCTGCTCGGTGACCGCATCGACGTGCAGGGCGGCGGCAACGACCTGCTGTTCCCGCACCACGAGGCGTCCGCCGCGCACGCCGAGCGGCTCACCGGTCAGGCGCCGTTCGCCGAGCACTACGTGCACGCCGGCATGATCGGCCTGGACGGCGAGAAGATGTCCAAGTCCCGCGGCAACCTGGTCTTCGTGTCCCGGCTACGCGCCGACAAGGTCGACCCGATGGCGATCCGACTGGCGCTGATCTCCGGGCACTACCGCAGCGACCGCACCTGGACCGAGGACCTGCTCACGGCCGCGCACGGACGCCTGGACCGCTGGCGCCGAGCCGCCGCCGCCCGGCGGGCCGTCCGGGGCCGAGCTGCTGGCCGAGGTACGCGCACGCCTCGCCGACGACCTCGACACCCCGGTGCCCTGGCGGCAGCCGACCGCTGGGCCGACGCGACCCTCGCCGGCGTCACCGACGATCCCGAGGCTCCCGCCCTCTTCGCGAAGACGGTGGACGCCCTCCTGGGCATCCGCCTGTAGCCGCGCGCCGCGCGTTACGGAATGAACGTCACCTCGGGGAAGGACCGGCTCGGGCCGCGCAGGAGGTGACCGCCCCGGCCGCAGGTGCAGGTCGAAGAACGCCAGCGGGTACGCCTGCCCGATGCGGACCGCGCGGGCGGGGTCGAGATTGCCGACCCAGCCGACGAGTTCCTCGTCGCTCATCCCGATGATCCGTGCCAGCTGCGGCACGAGCCACTGGTTGTCGCCGTACGACGAGTGGACCGCGTCCGCGGCCTGGATGGTGAGCCGCCATCCGCGGAGGTGCGTCCAAAACTCGGCGACGGCGGGCTCCGCGGCCCGGGTGAACTCCGCCGTCATCAGCATGAACGGCCGGTACATGTCGGCAGTGGGCAGCGGCTGCGACTGCATCGGGCCGTCGAGGCTCAGCCCCGCTCGGACCCGCCGGTCGGTGCCCATGGTCAGGGCCGTCGCGGTGCCGCCCTTCGACCAGCCGAACATGCCGATCCGGCTCAGGTCGAGGGCGGCGCCCAGCCCGGCCGGCAGCGGCGCGTGCGCGACGTCGGGGTTGCCCCGGCGGCGAGGTCGGCGATCTGGTCGAGGACGAACCGGACGTCGCGGGTATAGGTCCACGGGTGGCATCGGAGTCTTCCTCGCGGACGGTGACACGGCCGTCGGGGAACTCGCCGAACCCGTCGTACGTGTGGTCCACCGTGACGACCACGTACCCGTGGCTGGCGAGTTCCTGCACCACGATGGTGGTGTCCGAACGGTGGCTGCCGGCACCGTGCGAGTACAGAACCACCGGCAACCGCCGGCCGGGATGCCGCACCGGGCGCCCTCGTGTCCGGCCGTCAGTGGCGCCAGCGCGGCGTCGGGGTGGAAGCCGGCGGAGTCCAGCAGCATGCGCATCGACGCGGCGGTCATCCACGGGGCGAGCGGGTGATGCCGTACGTCCCGGGCGGGATACCAGACGCTGGCCATCAGCTCCCGGTGCCGCCTCGGGCCGGCCAGCGGATCCAGCCGGGAACGGTCGACCAGGTGCACCGACACCGTACCCACGCGGTACGGCCCGGTCGGCTGGGGCAGGGTGAGTCGGATCGGTCCCGGATCGGTCGTGGCCGCGTGGCGCGGCCGGCAATGCCCAGCGGCACACCGACCCCGGCCACGAGTGCGGCCCCGACCAGGCCACGGCGCGTCATTCCCGTCCACCGACAGGCTTCACGGCTGGCATCGATCTACCTCCTGAGGTCGCTCGACGCCGGGACCGAGGTGCCCGACCATCGATCAATACAACCGCAGTATATACACCGAGTGTATAGACGCAATGGTCGGAGGCGCTCAGGTCGGCCCCGGGCCCACCCACGCCACCCGCCCCGCCCCGTCCCGGCCCGTCCCCACCTCTGCCCACGTCGATCATGGAGGTGTGGTGCCTGGTACGTGGTGCTACGCACCTTCGTGAGGCACCACAACTCCATGATCGACGTGACGCTCGGGTAGGACGAGCCCTCGTGTCCCGCAGTCCGCCGTCCCCGCGCCGATCTTGCGGTTCCTGTCCTCTCAAAGGGGTCAGATCGGGGCATAGCGGCGACAGTATGTGCGAGATCGGCGGGGCCGAGCGGGCCGAGCGGGCCGGGGCCGGGCCGGGCGGGCGGGCTAGCCCAGGACCAGGCCGGGGTCGGGTTCCGGGTCCGGGGTCGGGGCGGGGATCTTGTATTCCTCGGTGAGGGTGGTCATGGGGCCGGGCCAGGTCGCCTGGGCCACCTCGATCGGCTTGCGGCTCGCGTCGTACGCGACGTGCAGCAGGTGCAGCACCGGGGTGTCCGGTCGGATCTGGAGGGTCTCGGCCTCCTCCCGGCTGGGCTGGCGGGCGCTGATCGTGTCGGTGGCCGAGACGTACCGCCGGCCGGTGACCTCCTCGGCCTCCTGGTAGAGGGCCGGCCGAACGCCTCGGTGCGCTCCAGCGAGGTGCCGGCGGTGTCGCGGGCAGGAACCAGGAGGCGCCCACTTCGACGGGGAGTCGTCGGTGCGGACGAGGTGTCGGCGGCAGAGCAGGCTGGTGCCGTCGGGCACCCGAACGCGTCGGCCACCTCGGCGGGAGCGGGGAGTGACCGACGGAGACGAGCTGCTGACGGTATCGGGCGGCCAGGTCGGTGTGGTAGCCGCGAAGCCGCCGTACCGGCCTCGGGAGAGCCGGTTGAGTCGGCGGCGGGTGCCCCGGACGTACGTACCGGAGCCGGGTTTGGTGATCAGGATGCCCTCGACCCGCAGCTGGTCGACGGCGCGTTGCACGGTCTGCTTGGCGACGCCGAACATCTCGGCGATGGCCGGGATGGACGGCAGGCGCTCGCCGGGGCCCCAGTCGCCGCGGCGGACCTGGGCCTTGAGCTGCGCGGCGATCTGTCGGTGCGGGAACTCGGCGGCCCCGGGATTGATCTGCACACTCGCCTCCTTGATCACATCTAGGTTCCTAGGATGCCTTAGCGGGTGTGACGGCGCCACCCCGGACACGCGAAAACGGCCCCCAGACCAAAGGTCCGAGGGCCCGCTGCGAACGGTGCTACCCCGCCACGAACGGTGCTACCCGCGACGACCAGTGCCTACCAGGAACCGGCGGTGGGGCGGCGGAACCGCCCGACGGCGCAGGTACTTCTCGAACTCCTGGGCGATCTCGTCACCGGTCAACGGGTGATGCCCTCGTCGCCGACCCGTTCCTCCAGCTCGCGGACGTACTCGCCGAGCTCGGCGTCCTGCTCGGCGGCGCTGCGCACCCGCTGCTCCCACTCGGCGGACTCCTCGGCGAGGTCGGCCATTGGCACCGGCAGGTCGACGACCTCCTCGACGCGGTGCAGCAGGGCGACGGTGGCCTTCGGGCAGGGCGGGTTGTTGGCGTAGTGCGGCACGTGCACCCAGAACGAGACGGCGTCCACCTCGGCGCGGGTGCAGGCATCGTGCAGCACGCCGACGATGCCGGTCGGCCCGTCGTACCGGGTGGGGTGAGCTGGTAGCGCTCGGCGGCCTGCGCGTCGGAGGCGCTGCCGCTGATCGGCAGCGGCCGGGTGTAGGGAACGTCGGCCAGCAACGCGCCGAGCAACACCACCCGTTCCACCTCCAGGCTGTGGCAGATCTCCAGCACCTGCTCGCAGAACGTCCGCCAGCGCATGCTCGGCTCGATGCCGCGGATCAGCACCACGTCGCGTTCGGTGCCCTCGGGGCTGGCGACCATGAACCGGGTCGTCGGCCACTCCACCCGCCGGGTCTCCCCGTCGGCCATCGTGATGGTGGGCCGGCTGACCTGGAAGTCGTAGAAGTCCTCCGGGTCCAACTCGGCGATCTGCCGGGCGTTCCAGACCTGCTCGAGGTGCTCGACCGCGGCGGTGGACGCGTCGGCGGCGTCATTCCAGCCCTCGAACGCGGCAATCGCCACCGGGGATCGCAGCACCGGCAGTCCGTCGAACTCGGTCACGCCGTCACCTCACCCTGCTCGTCGCGGCTGGCGCCGGGACCGCACCCGGTCGTCATACCGTGGCGCGGCGGCGTCCCTGTTGTCCTTCACGTCCGTCAGCCTACGTGCCAGGCGAGGGTGCGGCCTGTCGGCCGCGCCGGTCACCCGCCCGGCGGCCGGTCATACACGAACGAACCGGGCAGCGTGATCCCGGTGACACAATGTGGGATCGCGTGCCTGACTCGTTGGGCGCGGCGGGTGCGCACTAACCTGGACGGGTGCGGACTTCGTTGATGGATGTGCTGGCCGACCGGATTCTCATCGCCGACGGCGCGATGGGCACGATGTTGCAGGCCGCGGACCTCACGCTCGACGACTTCGACGGGCTGGAGGGTGCAACGAGATCCTCAACGTCACCCGACCGGACGTGGTGCGCGGTGTGCACGACGCCTATCTGGCCGTCGGCGCGGACTGCGTGGAGACGAACACGTTCGGCGCCAATCTCGCCAACCTTGCCGAGTATGACATCCCGCACCGCATCCGTGAGCTGTCCGAGGCGGGTGCCCGGATCGCGCGGGAGGCCGCCGACGCGGCCAGCACCCCTGAGCGGCCCCGGTTCGTGCTCGGCTCGATCGGGCCGGGCACCAGCTGCCCACCCTCGGGCACGCCCCTACGCGACGCTGCGCGACGCGTACCAGGAGAACGCCGCCGGTCTGATCGTCGGTGGCGCTGACGCGTTGATCATCGAGACCTGCCAGGATCTGCTCCAGGTCAAGGCCGCCGTGGTCGGGTCGAAGCGGGCGATGGCCGAGGTGGGCCAGCCGGTGCCGATCATCTGTCACGTGGCCGTGGGAGACCACCGGCACGATGCTGGTCGGCAGTGAGATCGGTGCGGCCCTGGCGGCGATCGAGCCGCTCGGCGTGGACCTGATCGGGCTCAACTGCTCGACCGGCCCGGCCGAGATGAGTGAGCACCTGCGGTACCTGTCGCAGCACTCCCGCATCCCGCTGTCGGTGATGCCGAACGCCGGCCTGCCGGTGCTGACCGCCGACGGGCGTACTTCCCGCTGACTCCCGTGGAGCTGGCCGAGGCCCTGGAGCGGTTCATCACCGAGTACGGCGTGGGCCTGATTGGTGGCTGCTGTGGCACCACCCCGGAGCACATCCGGGTGCTGGCCGAGCGGCTGCACGGCGTCTCCGCCCCGGCCCGCGAGCCCCGGCACGAGGCGGGCGTCTCGTCGGTCTACCACCCGGTGCCGTTCGCCCAGGACGCGTCGGTGCTGATGGTGGGGAGCGGACCAACGCCAACGGCTCGAAGGCGTTCCGGGATGCGATGCTCGCCGGCGACTGGCGCGCCTGCGTGGAGATCGCCCGCAGTCAGGCGCGGGACGGCTCGCACCTGCTCGACCTGTGCGTGGACTACGTCGGCCGCGACGGCACGCAGGACATGCGGGAGCTGGCCGGCCGGTTCGCCACCGCGTCGACCCTGCCGATCATGTTGGACTCCACCGAGCCGAACGTGGTGGAGGCCGGTCTGGAGATGCTCGGCGGCCGGTGCGTGGTCAACTCGGTGAACTTCGAGGACGGCGACGGTCCCGACTCCGCTACGCGCGGGTGATGCCGATCGTCCGCGAGCACGGCGCGGCGGTGGTGGCGCTGCTCATCGACGAGGAGGGCAGGCCCGTACCCAGGAGTGGAAGGTCCGGGTCGCGGCACGGCTGATCGACGACCTGACCGGCCGGTGGGGCGTGGACCGGGCCGACATCCTGATCGACGCGCTGACCTTCCCGATCGCCACCGGGCAGGAGGAGACCCGCCGCGACGGCATCGAGACGATCGAGGCGATCCGGGAGATCACCCGCCGCTACCCGGGCGTCAACTTCACCCTGGGCATCTCGAACATCTCCTTCGGGCTCAACCCGGCGGCCCGGCAGGTGCTCAACTCGGTGTTCCTGCACGAGTGCGTGCAGGCCGGTCTGACGTCGGCGATCGTGCACGCCAGCAAGATCCTGCCGATGTCGAAGATCCCGGACGAGCAGCGCGAGGTCGCCCTGACCTGGTGTACGACCGGCGCCGCGAGGGTACGACCCGGTGCAGCGCTTCCTGGAGCTGTTCGAGGGCGTCGACGTGACGAGCGCCCGCGCCAGCCGCGCCCAGGAGTTGGCCGCGCTGCCCCTGGACGAGCGGCTCAAGCGGCGGATCATCGACGGTGAGCGCAACGGCCTGGAGGCCGACCTGGACGAGGCGATGGCCGGCGGCCGGTCCCCGCTGTCGATCATCAACGACATCCTGCTGGACGGCATGAAGGTGGTCGGTGAGCTGTTCGGCTCCGGCCAGATGCAGCTGCCGTTCGTGCTCCAGTCCGCCGAGGTGATGAAGACCGCGGTGGCGTACCTGGAGCCGCACATGGAGGCCACTGAGGACGGCGGCAAGGGCCGCATCGTGCTCGCCACCGTGCGCGGCGACGTGCACGACATCGGCAAGAACCTGGTCGACATCATCCTGTCCAACAACGGCTACGAGGTGGTGAACATCGGCATCAAGCAGCCGATCAACGCCATCCTGGACGCCGCCGAGCAGCACCGCGCCGACGCGATCGGCATGTCCGGGCTGTTGGTCAAGAGCACTGTCATCATGAAGGAAAACCTGGCCGAGATGGCCACGCGCGGGGTCGCGGAGCGTTGGCCCGTCCTGCTGGTGGGGCGGCGCTGACCCGCGCGTACGTCGAGGACGACCTGCGGTCGATGTTCCCCGGCAGGTGCACTACGCGCGGGACGCGTTCGAGGGTCTGTCCCTGATGGACAAGGTGATGACCGCCAAGCGTGGTGGCGCGCCGGTGATCGACCCGGAGCGGGAGGCGGCCCTGGCGGCGCGGCGGGCCCGCCGGGAGCGGCAGCGGTCGATGGTGACCGATTCCCTGCCGGAGCTGCACGACTCCTCGACCCGCTCCAATGTGGCCGCCGACGTGGCCGTGCCCACTCCGCCGTTCCTCGGCACCCGGGTGGTCAAGGGCGTGCCGATGGCCGACTACGCGGCGTTGCTCGACGAGCGGGCCACCTTCCGCGGGCAGTGGGGTTGAACGGCGCCCGCGGCGGAAACGGTCCGTCCTACGAGGAGCTGGTCGAGACCGAAGGTCGGCCGCGTCTGCGGTACTGGTTGGATCGGCTGATCGCCGACCAGGTGCTGGAGGCAGCCGTGGTGTACGGCTACTTCCCCGCGTACTCCGAAGGCAATGACCTGGTGGTGCTCGACGAGAACGGCACGCGGAGCGCGCCCGGTTCTCCTTCCCGGCAGCGGCAGGAGCGGCGGCTCTGCCTGGCGGACTTCTTCAAGCCCAAGGGCGACCAGCTCGATGTGGTCGCGCTGCAACTGGTCACCGTCGGCCAGCCGGTCAGCGAGTACGCGGCGAAGCTGTTCGCCCGCAACGAGTACCGCGACTACCTGGAGGTGCACGGGCTCTCGGTGCAGCTCACCGAGGCCCTCGCCGAGTACTGGCACCGGCGCATACGGGCCGAGATGACCCTGCCCGACGGCCGTCCGCTGGGCCACGACGACCCGACCGACCTGGCTGGCCTGCTGCGCAACGACTACCGGGGCTGCCGGTACGCGTTCGGCTACCCGGCCTGCCCCGATCTGGAGGACCGGGCGAAGATCGTGGACCTGCTCGGGTCGGAGCGGATCGGCGTGGAGTTGTCCGAGGAGTTCCAGCTCATGCCGGAGCAGGCCACCGACGCGATCGTGGTCCACCACCCGGAGGCCAACTACTTCAACGCCAAGTGACGTCAGCTCGGTCAGACCGAGGTGATCACCGTTCTGGGTGAGCCGAAGGTGGAAGAGCCGGGGCCGTGCGCGACCCAGATCAGGACCCGGTCGTCGAGCGGAGCGGCCAGGCGGCGTACAACCACCTCTCGCTCCTCCGCGTAGGCCAGTCGGCAGTCGAGGGCCGGAACACCGTCTCCGGTACCAGTCGCAGGCGTACGACATGGACGTCCTCACCACGCTGCGCAAGGCGAGGACGAAGCCAGCCGGAACCGGCAACCGTCGACATCCCGACCAGGATGCACCGAATGATTGGGGATCGTCCGCAACTACCATGAGACCCATAACGGCTATCGCACGATGACCGGCGCAACGACGAGGACGTGAAGGCGGAGCCGGACGCGCAGTTGGTTGACGAGGCTGCCGGCGACCCGGAGCCCAGGCCGACCACGGTCGAGTCGAAGCCGGCGGCGAAGTCGCGCACCGCCGCGAACAAGGCCCGCCGACCGCCCGCCGACCGCCCGGCGACAAGACCAGCGGCAAGTGATCCGGAGGTGAACGGTGGCGCTGCTTCACTCGGACCGCAGCCAGCGCGGCGTGGATCTGCCTTCTGGGTTACCGAGGCGCAGGGCTGCCATGCGTGATCTACAAGGACGCGGCTGGCACCCAGCTCGCCGATCTGGCGTCGTACGACCCGACCACCCCGGGAGTCCTGGAGCCGCGATCCCCGGGGCCATGATGGAGGTCGACGAGTATTCGCTGCGGCCAGCGTTTTGGGACGTGGACGATTTGCCCCGGTTGTGGATCAGTGTTGCGGATGGGCCGCTGACCCCGATCCTGCCTGATTGGCAGCCGCAGCTCGACGTGCACGCCTCCCGCCTTGCCGCCGTCGAGGGGCAGGCAACGTCGCAGGGCACCCGTCTCACGTCTGCCGAGTTGGCGATCACCGGGCACGGATCGCGGCTGACGACTGCCGAGGGTCAGCTCAGCAGCCAGGGCACCCGCCTGACAGCGGCTGAGTCGACGATGACCGGGCACGGCGGGCGCCTTGCCACCGCCGAGACGTCGCTTACCAACCACGGATCTCGGCTCACCAGCACGGAGACGGCGGCGACAGCCGCCAACTCACGGCTGACGGCGATTGAGGCAGACAAGGGCATCGCTGTCTACCGGAGCGGCAACAACATGACGGTCCGGTCGCGCTTCGACGCGACCCGCGACGTGCTGATGCCTGTCACCTTGGTCTACGCGCTCAACGGGACGGTCGGCTTCTGGCATGGCGGGTTGCAGGCGGTCAACCTCGTCGCGACCGGCGCCGCCGACGCCGCCGTCTTCCCCGTCCTCCAGGGCGGCGTGGGTACGGCGATCCATGACATGTCGGATGACAATTGTCCGATCAACATTCGCTCAGCCTCGGATGCGCCTTCGGCCGCGCTGGGGTTCAGCTTTATCGGTGGGAATCACGGTTACAACTACGCCGCGAGGGTGGCCGGCGCAGCCCACGGGAAGACCAGCGCGGACCTCGGGTCGCAGTGGACCGACAGCAGCGGTACCCGCGTCTACACCCTGATCCGGATTGTCTCCGCGACCGAAGCGTGGTGGGCGTACCCGTATAACCCGGTGACTGGCGCCCCGGTCGCCACTGGTCCCGCCGGAACAACTCTGACGCACGTCAGCGGCGCGACGAACACCGCAACGGTCAACCTGGCGAGCGTCCTGACGCCGGGCTGGCAGATCACGCCGGGCATCCAGGTCGAGTCGGTGACCGTCCAACTCGATGACAAGGCGTTGGCCGAGGGAAAGACGCTCGGCCACACGCTGACGATCACCGAGACGTACGTCATCCCGACGTACAAGGGTCTGGTCGACACGGCGAGGGCCAACGTCGGCACGGTGTTCCAGTCGCTCTGGGCATCGATGGCGAAGTTGTGCCGGATCACCAACACGTACCGATGGCAGGCAAGCGGGACACTGATGGTGTCCCAGCGCGTCGCTGCGCCTCGTCGTTCCGCCTGTCCATGGGCGTGACGCAACAGTTCCCGCTCACCGCTCCGGCGGGCGGTACCCAAGCAGGCCATGCCGAACGTGGGCGTGGCGGGCACGTTGGACTGGTCGACCTGGGCGAACATCAACACGTTGCCGGCCGGGAACACCGCCATCACTCCGGCGGCGATGGTTGACCCGACGTACCCGGCGCAGGGCGCCACGCAGTGGGCGTACGACGCGTCCGACAACCCGGTGTGGGTATCGCGATCGGGCACCTGCCGATCGGCGACGGGCACCCCAGTGTGCGGGCAGCTCGGACCACGTACGTGCCGTGGTTCCTTTCGGGCAGCTTCAAGAAGAACTACCCGCAGGCGTGCTGGGCGTGGCTGGTCAACGTGGGCGATGAGGTCGCGGCGACGGCGTACCGCCAGTACCTGGCCCCACCGCAGGCGGCCACGAAGCTCCGGGTCAGCGACGGCACCCACGATTTCGTGATTATCGAGCAGGTCGGGCCGACGGGCTACACCAGGATGCTGGCCCCGGACCTGATCAACCGCAAGCTCGTGCCCGCCGGACCGGTCACCCTGACCACCCCGGACCGGGTGGGCGCGGACGGAATCCGTTTAGCTCGGCCGGTATGGCGCGTGGCGGGCCGAGCCGGACATCACGGTTGACGTGAGCGCCCTGCCGCCATCCGACGCGACCCTCGCGGCGATCGCCGCACAGTCCACCGACGTGCAGACGTTCACCAGTAACGGAATCTTTGTCCTTCCGTCGGTGCCAAGACCATCCGCGTCATCGGCTGGTGGAGGCCCTGGCGGGGTTCGGGCGGCGTGGTGCTTCAGGTACCGCGTGCGGCGGCGGTGGTGGCGGGCCGGAGCCGGCTTCGTAGACGTCGTCCTTCCCGCGAGCATTTTCAGCGCCACCCACGCCGTCACCATCGGCGCGGGCGGTGTCGGCGGTGCGGCGGTGCTGACCGACGACACCAACGGCAGCCCGGGCGGCAACGGCTTCGGGACGATCATCGCCAACATCCTCACGATCTTCGGTGGACTCGGCGGGGCTGGCGGCGCTGTCGGAGGCGGACTCGGCGGGGCGTCGTTGACTGGTTCCAGCGCTCCGGGTGCGACCGGCGGCAACGGGACAATCCCTGGTGGTTCGGCCGGCAACCCCATCAACGCGGGATTCGCCGGGGCCGGAGGTGGCGGATCAGCGCCGCGAACGTCGCGTCGAACGGCGGCGCATTTGGTACAACCCGACGACCGCTGGGGTCGCCAACGGTGCCGCCGGGACCGTGGCTGGCACCAAGAACGGCGGCAACGGCGGCAACGCCCCGCTCGAATCTGGGTTGATGGGCGCGCGGCCGGCGGCGGGCGGCCAGCTGATTCCGCCGCTGGCGGCGGCGGTAACGGTGGTCGGTATGGAGCTGCCGGGGCAGGTGGCGGGCGAGCCGCAATGGGTTCCCGTCGGGCAAGGGCGGCGACGGCTCGCCCGGCTTCCTGATGATGATCACCTCTCGATGAGGAGCTGATTCGCCCGCAGGATTCGCACTCGCGATCGCCGCAGTCGGCAGCGGCAGGTGGCCGCCGGTGGCGGGTGGGTCGGTGGTGAGATCGGCCTGACTGCTCACGCCGCCTCGTATGTCCCGGTGACGGCCGGGCCGAGGCCGGTCGGGAGGTGGGCGACGCGAGCGCCACGGCCTCCGCAGCGGTGGCGGATCAAGGCGATACGGGAGACTGAGGCATGCAGCTCCACCGGGCGATCGGCCTCTTCGCGGAACGGGAGGCGTTCTTGCGGAGGACCCGGCCTGGTGACGTGGTGGCCTCTCCCGACGAACGGGGAGCGATGTCGTCCCCGGAGGCCCGCTGGTCTGAGTGACCCGGTCGGGAACGCGCCAAAGGGTCACCGATGGTTGAATTCCCTCATGGATGATCAGTCGCCGCTCTCCGCCGACGAGCTGCTGGACATCGTCGACGAGCATGATCAAGTGGTGCGGCAAGCGCGCCGGGTGAGGCGTACGCCGATCGGTTGCGGCATCGCTGTGTGTTCGTTCTGGCCCGGGACGCCGCTGGCCGCATCTTCGTGCACCGCCGGACGGCGCAGAAGCTCGTCTTTCCGTCGCTGTACGACATGTTCGTCGGCGGGGTGGTTGGCGCGGGCGAATCCTATGACGAGGCGACTCCGCGAAGCCGAGGAGGAGTTGGGGTGTCCGGCTACCCGCGCCCGTGCCGCTGTTCACGTTCCTCTACGAGACCCCGGAGCACGCCTGGTGGTCCTCCGTCTACGAGGTGCGCTGCCCGACCCCGTCGCCCCGCAGGCCGAGGAAATCGCGTGGCACGACTTCGTGACCGAGGAGGAGTTGAGACAGCGACTCACCGAGTGGGCATGGGTGCCGGACGGCCTGGAGGCCTATCGGCGTCTGCTCACCTGGCGGGCCACGGACTGAGTGACGTCAGCGAAGCGGGCCGGCTTCAATGCCCGCTTGGTGGCGGTGCCGCGGTTTCGGTCGGTGTCGCGCAGGCGTCGAGGATGCCGATGGCGCGTTCACGATGCTGCTCGTCGGTGGTTTCGGCCAGCGCGGTGTAGCAAGGGAGTAGGTCCGCTTGGCGGATCAGGTCGGGAGTGTCGAGGAGCAGCGCCGCAGCGATGACGGCCGCGTGTCGAGGGAAGGGTCAGGTCGTGCAGGAAGGTGGAGACGCCGCCAAGCACGGGGCGCGCACTGCCGGGCCCGCCTGAAGGCGCTGTTCCGTACGATCCGCAGATGATTGAATCCTCGCCGGTGACCCGGTCGTCCCTGCACCGGGTCTCGCCGATATCCGCGCCGGTGCCGATGGCGGTGCTCCCGACCCGAGTCTGGTCCGACGAGCAGTGGGAACGGATCACGCGTGGCTACAAAGCTCGCGACATGGACGAGAAGTGGAACGTGTCGTCGACGACCAGGTCGCCTTCCTGCATCGCAGCTGGACCGGCAACGGGATCTTCGAGGCGTCGTTCTCGCCCGTCGCCGGTGGTGGCTGGCGAATCTCGGCGGCGACGGTGGAGTCCGACCCGTCGCGCCATCGCCGCAGCTCGGAGCAGTACGACCGGGTGATGCTGGAGCTGGTGCTCAGCTCGATCGTGCTGGGCGAGCCGGCGGCGGACCTGCGCGCCGAGCTGGTCGCGCTGACCTCGCAGGCGTCCGGACGTACGGACCTTCCGCCGGGCGTCGTCGAACACAGCGCGCTCGGGCTGCGATCGCCCTGACCGCACGCCGCACCCTGTCGGCTCGTGCGCGGAGGAACCGGGCGGTGCGCCGAAGCAGGATGGCAGTGACACCATGGGACGCGTGAAGACTCCGTGGTGGCAGAGCACGAAGACGCCGAAGCAGGGTTCATCCTCGGCGGAATCTGGCTCTTCCTCGCTGTGGTACACGCGGTGATCACCATCGGCAGACCGATCGGCTGGTCTCGGTCCTCGCCGCGTTGGCGGCGCTGCTCGGCGTCGGCTACCTGACATCGGCCGTGTTGCTGCGTCGACGACGGCGTTCCCCGGCCGACCCGGGTGACCATCTGACCGGCGACGGGCGCGAGCGAAGACCGAGCGCCGCCGGCACCCGAAAGACTAGGCCACCCAATGCGAGGAGATTCAGCATGGCGATCCGACGGATGGACAACGTCCTCATCGTTGTCGACGACCTTGACGCGGTCATCGCGTTCTTCGTGGAACTCGGCATGGAGCTGGAGGAGGGGCCGGTCGAGGGACGGTGGGTGGAGCGCGTCATCGGGATCGACGACGTCCAGCAGGAGGTCGCGATGCTGCGGACCCCGGACGGCCACGGCAAGGTCGAGCTGGCGATGTTCCACGCGCCGACGGCGATCAGCGCCGAGCCGAAGGACGCGCCGGCGAACACGTTGGGCATTCGGCGGATCATGTTCGCCGTCGACGACGTCGAGGACACGATCGCCCGGCTGCGGGCCACGGGGCCGAGCTGGTCGGGGAGCTGGAGCAGTACGAGGACATCTATCGGCTCTGCTACGTGCGCGGCCCGGAGGGCATCATCGTCGGACTGGCCGAGGAACTGCGCTGAGGACAACCACGGCAGCAACTTCAGGGATGTAGGGCCTCCCGGGCGGCGGAGGCCACAAGATCCCTGAAGTTGCGCGGATCTTGACCGCCAGGTCCGCGGATCTTGACCGCCAGGCGCCCGGATCGTGACCGCCAGGCCCGCGGATCTTGACTGCCAGGCGCGCCACGCGACGTGTCGCGGTGACCGGCTGGGTGGGACCCTGTGCGGATGCGCAAGGTCACCGTGCTCGGCAGTTGTGGCGCCTTTCCCGAGCCCGGCCGTGCCTGTAGCGGTTTCGCGGTGGACTGGGACGGCTACCGCCTGGTGCTCGACCTGGTTACGCCACGCTGCCGCGGTTGCTCACGCACTGGCCGGATGGCCTGGTGGACGCTGTCGTCATCACCCATGAGCACCCGGATCACTGCGTCGACCTGCACGGTCTGTTCAGGATGCGGTTCTACGGTCAGCCCGGGGCCACGGCTGCCGTTGTACTGCCCGCCCGGCGTGCTCGATCGGCTCAGCGGCCTGGAGCCCGATGTCGACCTGCACGCGGTATTCGACCTGCACCCACTACCCGGCAGCTACCGGGTCGGCCCGTTCGACCTCACCGGGCTGCCTCTCCGCACTTCGTGCCCAACGCCGGCGTCCGGATTCAGGCCGATGGGATCGCGGTGGCCTACTCGGGGACACGGGCCCGACTCCCGCGTTGGCCGACCTGGGCCGTGACGCCGACCTGTTCATCGTCGAGGCGACGGACCACGACGGCGAGACCAGCCGTCCGACCCGCAACCTGATGACCTCCACCGAGGCCGGTCGGTGGGCTCGCCGTGCGGGTGCCCGCCGTCTGCTGCTCACCCACTTCTGGCCGGGAACGACCGGGCGGCCGCGTGGCCGCCGCGCAGGTCGAGTTCGGCGGTGCCGTGGTGGCGGCCGAGGAAGGGCTCACCCTGATGCTCGGCACGCCCGACAGCTGAGCAGCTGAGGACAGTGACAGTGCGATCGTGAGGGAGCCTAGGTGCGGGGAAGGTCTCCCGCAGAGCCGGTTCCAGGGCCCGGCCGCTCGCCGGTTCGATGAACAGGTCGGTGAGCAGCAGGTCGGCCAGGTAGCTCGGGTTCACGCCCGACTCCTTGCGGCCGAGGGCCTGCGTTGCGCCGCCGAGGCGCAGCGCGGCTCGCGCCGCGCCGGCCGGCAGGCGGCCGACCCGACGAGGTCGGCCCACCGCGTCGGCGATGCGCGCGATCATGTCGTGCCAGGTGAGGTTCTCGTCGGCGACCGGGATGTCCGCGCCGCTGGCCTGCTCCAGGGCGTCGACCGCGACCTCGGCCACGCTGCGCGCCGAGGCCGCGGCGCTTCCGCCGGTCGGGGCGACCAGAGGGTACGCGAGCGCGCCCACCGGTCCAGCGGCCCGGCCCAGTTCGGCAGCCGGTCGCCGGCCCGACCGAAGACGAAGGGCAGTTCGAGGACGGCGACCGGTAGGTCCGTGCCGGCAGCCGCCCGTCCCTCGCGGCCTGCTCCAGGCGACACCGGATGTACGTGTGACGCTCGGCGAGGCGCCACTGCGGATGCAGCCGGTCGAAGTAGGTGTAGTACGAGCCCATCACGACGCCCGGGTGAGGCCCTCCAGCCGGGCGGCGGTGAACAGGCGTACCACCGGATCGACGTTGTCCCGGCGGAACTCCGGGTAGATCGGCAGGCAGCGCCCGCTGCTCGTCGGTGCGGGTGGCGTACACGACGCCGTCCTGACCGGCGAGCAGCGGGCGTAGTGCGTCGATCGAGGCGGACCCGACATCGATCAGGTGGTCGACGCCCGGTTGGGCGGTACGCGCCACTGTGGTCGCGGCATGGCCCCGCTCCCGCAGGACGTCCACCACATGAGCGCCGATCAGGCCACTGCCACCCACCACGAGAATTCGCACGTCGCATCGTCCACTCTGGGGATGGTGTCCTGTCAAGCCACGATCGTCGCCGGCGGCGCGACGGTCACTGCTTGTTCTTCGCGACGGTGTAGATGTCCAGCACGTCGTCGTCGAAGTGGGGCCGTACATGTTGCCGGAGAACTTGTACGACATCACCGAGTTGACGTACCCGAACCGCAGGTCGTTGTCCCAGGTGCGGAGGAACGGGCTGCCGCTGGCGCCGTGATTGAGTGGGCAGTCCTTCAGCTTGATCCGCTGCACCCCGGCGGCCTTGGTGGTGCCCTGGGAGTAGTACTGCGACTGACCGTCGAACGGCGCCTCGGCCGGATAGCCGAGCAGCATCACCGAGTACGACTTGGACTTGTTGACGCTGAGACCCTGCCCGCCGGTGACGTGCACGAGCCGGTCGCCGTTGAGGGGTGCATGGTGACGAACGCGAAATCCCACCACAGGTAGCCCCAGTCGACCCAGCCCTCGACCGAGGTGAACTCCTTGGCGGACCAGAGGCCGTGCAGGGCGACACCGTCGGTGAACTCCGGCGCGTACACCCAGTTGTCGTGCCAGACGGATCCGCCGTCACCGGGGTGTACGCAGTGACCTGCGGTGGACACCATGTTCGCCTGCGGGTTGTTGATCGTCCCGCCGGAGCAGAAGAAGTCCTCGTCGCGGTGGTGAAGAAGACCCGGCCGACCCCGGGTGAGGCGTTCACCGCCTGGGTGCCCTGCCCGCTGCCCGCCGCTGCCGTGCCGAGCGCGGCGGCCGGGGATCGTGGTGCCGCCGGCGCTGCCACGTCGCGGGCGCGCCGACCCGGCCGGTCGGTCGGCGGCCTCCCCGTCGGGAGCGTCGACCCCGTCGGGCATGGGCGGGCCGTGCCGCCCGCATGCGTTCCGGCGTCCAGTAGGCGTTGCTCAGCCGTGCCGCGGTGTCGGCGTCGGTGGACGGCCGTCCGTGGATGGTGGCGCGCGCCTCGGCCACGGTCGCGGATCCGCTGGTCGCGCTCGCCTGGGCCGGCGTCGGCGCGACAGCGGGACCGGTCAGCAGCATGACGCCCAGCGAGATGAATCCGAGTTGCCTGCGCACGAGACCTCCTGAAAGTGGTGATCGGCGCCGGTACGCCCCGACGCCGTAGCGCCAACGCTAGGCTCGGACGGAGGATCCACAGTGGGCATGTCACATACGGTCAGTGACGGCTGCCTGACTGCGAGAGGCGCCGCCTCGTGTCCGAGAAACTTTCACAGACTGGGCTGACGATGCCGGACCCGCGCGCCTTCTGGCTGGACGACCAGTTCGACCGCGAGCACGGCACCGACGGCCGCGGCCGGTACGACGCCGAGGTGCTCCGCCGCATCGACGAGTTCGGCGACACCTGGGGCGACTTCGCGCCGGTCACGTTCGCTGCGACGGCCTGGCGGGTGGCCAGCGAGCTGTCGCCCGGCTTCGTCCGCTGGCACCGGCGGATCATCTCGGCGAGCTGCAAGCGCAGCCCTGGGACGGCAGCATGGTCTGCGCGGTGACCGTGGTCTCGCTGGCCGGCCGAGCTCACCTGGACCAAGCAGTGGCAGCGCGACCGTGGTTGGCGGACTGGCCCCAACTGTTCGGCCAGTTCACCACCCCCACCGAGCAGGACCAGACGCGCGCCCCGCAGCTACGCGCGCTGCTTCAGGTGGAGGCGCCGGTCCCGCTCGGTGATCTGCCGCCGCCCCGCTGGCCCGGACGACGACGTCGCCGCGGCGGCGCGTCGGGCGGTGCTCGTGCTGGCCCGGGAACTCAACGACCTTCTCGCGCCGATGATCGGGCAACTCGACGCCGGGGTTCCGGCGGGCTCCTGACACCCCGTATCTCCCGGTAGGGTCGTCCGCGTGGATCTGGACGACACCGCCTCCCGACTCGGGTGCCCGTCGATGACGTCACCCGCGTACACCAGCTCGCCGGGGACCGGCCGTCGGCTCCGCTGCCGGCCAGGCCGACGCACTCGCGATCCTCGACCGGCTCGCGGTGCGGCCGGACGACGCCGCCGAGATCATGGAGGGCTGGCCCGCCAGGGACTCTCCGCTGTGGACCGGCGAGCTGCGCTGGTTGCTCGACCGCTCGACCGCCCTGCTCCGCGCCGATCTCGGGGCCACGTCTGGATGTCACCCGGCCCGACGCTGCCGCGCGACCGGGGCCTCGCCTGGCGGCACCTCTACGTGTACGGGTACCTGGCGCTGGTCGACGTCGTCCGGGGTACCACCGCGACCACGGCATCCCCGACACCGTGTCCTGGACGACCTCGCCGACCTGGGCCGCAACCTCGCGATCGACCGGCAGATGCGGGTGAGGGCTGGCCGATCATGCAGAGCTGGTTGACGCTGCACGCCCGCGGTGGCGTCTACGAGCTGGGCCGGCTCCAGCACCAGCGCGGCGACACGGCCATCGACCTGCACGTCCCCGACTTCGGGTCCGTTGACCCCGGAAGCGGTCGACGCGTCGCTCGACGAGGCTCGCGCGTTCTTTCCGAGGCACTTTCCCGACGAGCGCTACACGGCGTTCACCTGCGCCTCGTGGTTGCTCGACCCGCAACTGCGGGACTACCTGCCGGAGAGCTCGAACATCGTCCGGTTCCAGCGCAGGTTCGAGCTGGACCTACCGGGAGGACGAGGGCCGGACGCCGACATCGAGGTGCTGCGGTTCGGGTTCCGCACCCTGACCACGCCGCTCGACGAGCTGCCACGCCGTACGCTGCTCCAGCGCGCGCTCGTCGACCATCGGAAGGCCGGCGGCCACTGGCACTGGCGCCGTGGCCGCTTCCCGATCTGAGGCCCCGCACGCCCACCGCGCGGATCGTGCCGCCGGCGCAACCTCTGACCGACGTGGAGGGCCCGGCCTGGTCACCGACCAGGCCGGGCCTCCGTTGTCAGCCGGTGGTCAGGACGAACCTCTCCCAGGACCCGACCGACGTCCGGTTGGCGATCAGTGACCCGGCCCCGGCGTTCTCGGCGGCCACGATCTGGTTGTTGGCCAGAGCCCGCAGACCGACAGTCCCGTCCGAGTTGTTGATGATCTGGAACGTCTCCCACGGGCCGATCGTCGTGCGGCTGGCGATCAACGGACTGGCGCCGGCGTTGTCGGCGCACACGTACAGCCCGTTGGCGCGCGACCGGAGGGCGATGTTGCCGTTGCCGGCGTCCACCCGGTCGAACTGCTCGGTCGAGCCGACGCTGGCCTTGTTGGCGATCAGGCGCTGGTGCCGACCGCCGACACGTACTGGCTGTTGACCTGCGCCCGCAGCGTGGTCACCGGAGTGCCGCTGCCGGTGCCGGTGGCGAAGGTGAACGCGTCGACGTCGAACAGTTGCCGGACCCGCCCTGAACACCAGGTAGAGCGTGGTGGTCGAGGAGGGCGGGTTGCTGATGGCCGTGGAGACGTCGACGAACGTCTCCCAGTTACCGGTCACCGGCACCGTGGCGGTGCCCAACAGGGTGCCGGTGGCGGACCCGGCACGAACCTCGATGGTGCCGCCGGCTCCGGCCGACGAGACCCGCGCGGTGAACCGGTTCGCGTTGGACAGGTTGTACGGCTGGTACGAGATCCAGTCGTTGTTCTCGATGAACCCGGCAGTACGGCCACCCTCGGCGTTGGTGTGGTCGGTGGCCTGGACACCGGACTGCGCGGTGAAGTGCTCACCCTGCCGGTGCTTCGGTTGCAGGGTCTTGATGCTGTGCGTGGTGAGCCCACCGTTGTCGGTGTAGGCGGCGTCGAACACACCGTAGATGTTGGCCGCCGCGTCGTGCTCACCGTCGGTCGGGACGGTGATCGTGCCGCTGCAACCGTTCTTCGAGGTGATCTGGTGGGCGTGGCTGTCGTGGCCCAACGCGTAGGTCAGGCTCACCTTGGAGCAGTCGATCGTGCCGTCCTGCGGGTCGCTCACGCTGATCGTGTACGGCACCGTGTCACCGAAGTTGAACAGCTGCCCGTCGGTGGGCGAGGTGAGCGACACCGTCGGCGCGGTGTTGCCCACGGTGACGACCAGGCTCGCCGTGCCGGACAGGCCGGTCGGGTCGGTGACCTTCAGAGTCGGGCTGTACGTGCCGTTGGTGGTGTAGACCTTGTGGGTTGGCCGCCGTCGACGTGGTGCCGTCGCCGAACGTCCACAGGTAGCTCAGCGCGCCACCCTCGGGTCGGAGCTGCCGGCCGACGAGAAGTTGACCGTCAACGGGTTGGCCCCGGACGTGGGTTCGCCGAGGCGACAGCGATCGGGCTGCGGTTGCCACCACCGATGTACTCGATCCGGAAGAGCGCCTGGTTGTTCGAGCCGGTGCCGTAGTCCAGCACGTAGAGCGCGCCGTCCGGGCCGAAGGCCATGTCCATGACCTGCGTGCCGCTCCACGGAAGTTGGAGATCTCCCGCGCGAGCCGTCGGAGTTGACAGCGATGGCCTTGATCCAACGTCGGCCGTACTCGCCGGCGAAGAACTGACCGTTCAGCGACGACGGGAACTTGATGCTGGAGTTGAGCGAGGCGTCGTACCGGTAGACCGGCCCGCCCATCGGTGACTCGGAGCCGCTGCCGAACTCCGACGGCGACCCGGAGTCGCCGGCGTACTTGATCCAGGCCGGCTTGGCCGCAGGCAGCGTGCCGAGCCCGGTGTTGCGGAACGAGTTGTTGTCGGCCCGCCCGTGCAGTTGTACTTGGACTGCGACGGCCCGGACGGAAGGTGTATTCATTGTATGTTTCGGTGCTGGTGTTGGCGCCGGTGCAGTACGGCCAGCCGAAGTTGCCGGGTGCCGCGATGCGGTTGAACTCGACCTGACCGGAGGCCACGGCTGGAGTTCGTGGAGCCGGAGTCGGGGCCGTAGTCGCCGAGGTAGACGACACCGGTGGCCTTGTCGACGCTCATCCGGAACGGGTTGCGCAGACCCATGGCGTAGATCTCCGGGCGGGTGCCCGACGCCGGGGCGAACAGGTTGCCCGACGGGATGGTGTACGTGCCGTCCGACTGTGGCTTGATCCGCAGCACCTGCCCCGCAGGTCGTTGGTATTGCCCGCCGAGCGCTGGGCGTCGAACTGCGGGTTGCGGTTGGTCCGTTCGTCGAGGGCGCGTAGCCGGACGACTCGAACGGGTTGGTGTCGTCGCCGGTGGTCAGGTACAGGTTGCCCGCGCCGTCGAAGTCCAGGTCACCGCCGACGTGGCAGCACTGCCCACGGTCGTTGGCGACCTGGAGCACGATCTTCTCGCTGCTCAGGTTGAGCGTGTCGTCGCTGTTGAGGGTGAACCGACAGCCGCAGGTGCCCCTTCCACTGGTCCCAGTCCGACGACGAGCCGGTGGTCGGCGCGTCCCCGGACGGGGTGCTCAACGTGGGCGAGTAGTACAGGTAGATCCACCGGTTGGTGGAGAAGTTGGGGTCGACGGCGACGCCCTGCAACCCTCCTCGTCGTGGGTGTAGACGGACAGGGTGCCGGAGGTCTCGTGTTGCCGGCCACGTCGGTGACCCGCAGAACGCCGTTGCGGGCGGTGTGCAGCACCGAGCGGTTGGGCAGCACGGCGAGCGACATGGCCTCACCCAGCTCGGCCGAGCCGGTGGCGAGCTTGACCTGCTGGTAGTCGGAGGCGGAATGACCGCCGCCTGAGCGGTGGACGGTGCGGCCACAGCCAGGGCCACACTCGCGACGGTGGTGGCCGCCGCGAGGAGAGCCCGGGGCCAGCGCCGGGGTACGAGAGCATTGATAGTCCTTTTCGACGATCGGGGCCGGGCGTGGGCGCACCACGGCCGGAGGGGTGGTGAAGAACGCGTCGAGGCGCTGTCAGCTGGTGGTGACGAGGTCGAACTTCTCCCACTGACCGATGGTGGTCCGGTTGGCGATCAGCGGAGACGCGCCCCGTTGTCGGCCGCGACGTAGCGGTTGTTCACCGTGGCCCGCAGGCTCACCGTGCCGTCGGAGTTGCGGACGAGCTGGAACGTCTCCCAGGCGCCGGCGCTGGCCCGGTTGGCGATCAGCGGGGAGGACCCGGAGTTCTCGGCCGCGACGAACTGCCTGTTGCCCTTGGCGCGCAGCGCCACGTTGCCGTTGGCCAGGTTGACCAGGTCGAACCGCTCGGTGGTGCCGACGCTGGCCTTGTTGGCGATCAGCGCGGTGGTGGAGTTGGGCGCGCTGACGTACTGGTTGTTGGCGCGGGCCCGCAGGGTGGAGCCGGTGGCGGTGGGCGGCGGGTGGTCGTGCGCGGCGAGCAGTCGGCCGTGACGGAGCCCGCGGCGACCTGGAGGCCACCGAGCAGCATCTTGGTGAAGTTCGGGTCGGTGTACGACGCCTCGGTGTGCCCGAGGCCGGTGTACCAGGCCCGCCCGCCGCCGTACGCCTTGCACCAGGTGATCGGGTGGTCGCCGCTCATGTTGCCGCCGCTGTAGGACGACTCGTCGAGGCTGGCCAGGACCCGCGCGCTGGACCGGGGTTGGTGCGGTAGTTGTACCACTCGTCGGAGCGGACCCAGGTGGTGCCGAGGTGCGCGGTCGACGGGTTGGTCTGGTCCTCGATCTTCACGGTCGCGGTCTGGATCGCTGGGTGCGAGTCGAACCACGCACCGACCAGCGCGCCGTACCACGGCCAGCTGTACTCGGTGTCGGCGGCGGCGTGCACGCCGACGTATCCGCCACCAGCGGCGATGTATGACTCGAACGCCGTCTGCTGGCTGGAGTTGAGGACGTCACCGGTGGTCGACATGAAGACCACCGCCTGGTACTGGGCCAGGTTGGAGGTGGTGAACTGGGTGGCGTCCTCGGTGGCGGTGACGCTGAAGCCGTTGGCCGAGCCGAGCTGCTGGATCGCGGCGATGCCGTTCGGGATGGCCGAGTGCCGGAAGCCGGCGGTCTTGCTGAACACCAGGACCTTGGTCAGCGGCGCCGCCGAGGCGGGAGTCGGCGAGGCGACCAGGCTGGTCAGTAACACGGCCAGGCCGGTCACGAGTGCCAGCAAACGGGGACGGGAACGCATGGTGTTGCTCCTCTGCTGAAACGTCGACCTCCGACCTGCCCGCGGGCAGGCCAAGGCCAGGGTGGCGGTGGTGCGGAAGCCGGGCCGCCGACGCTCGGCTGAGGTGGTGCGAGGTGATGGGTGATGGTGCGGTGGACCAATCGACGGTCATGATCGGCCGTTGTGGACGATCAAATCTATCGACTGGCGTCGTTGACGCAGTAAACCTCCGATGTCTGCGCGCCGTCAAGCCCACGTGTTCCGAGCCCTGGTACGGCCGCCGGCGGCGGCGCGGGCGGCGAGGCGGCACGTGTGGTCGGCGGCTAGCCCCGGCAGGCACCGGGTCGGGTTCGAGAGCGTGCCAGGTCAGGCGGTCCCGGTAGTGGTGCCGGAGGAAGAACCAGCTGACCGAGAACGGATCGCCCCATGGCCACGACTCCCAGGACGTCGGCGCCGACCACGTCGAAGACCGCCCCGACGTCACCGAAGAGCTGGGCGACCGTCTGGAAGGCGACGTGCAGGCCGATGCCGGCCCAGATGTCGCCGGTGGCGACACGGAAGGCGCCCAGCAGGAGCGCGAAGACCAGGAAGAGCGCGATTCGGTCGAACGATCTGGCCGCACCGACGAGGACTCCGAAGAGGGTGAACAGCACCGCCTGCCCGACGAGCGCCTGCCAGACCGGCAGTCGGGTGACCAGGTTGCGCTGCAGGTAGCCGCGGAAGATCAGTTCCTCCGGCAGCGCCTCCTGAGGAAGACGAGCACGACCAGCAGCGCCGCCACGCGCAGCACGTCCCCGACCGACGTCCGAACGCTGATCTCGACCCAACCGAGGCCGAGGCAGAGCGCGAATCCCGCCGCGGCGGGGACGAGCCAGCAGGCCATACCGAGCAGCAGCCGCCGCCAGCCGACGCGCAGCGACGGCAGCCGAGGCCGGCCCACGGGCGCCGGTCCAGGCCGTGACGGGCGACAACCACCAGGGGTACGACGACAGCCGCGGTGAGGACCGCCCCCACGCGTGGACGCGACGGTCGTAGTCACCACCGAGCAGGGCCCCGAGCACCAGCCACACCAACACGGTCCCGGCGAACACGACGACGGTCCGCCAGGGCACTGTGACACGAGGTCCGACGCTCACCGCGCGCAGCGTAGCCGGCGGCGTCAAGGGTGGAGCGTCACCGACCGAGGACGAGGTAGGCGAGGCCGAGGACACCCCGGTAACCGCCGACGTACTGGTGCAACCGGTCGTCGAGCTCCGCGCGGACGTCGGCCGCGCGAGGATCCTCCGGGTACGTCAGCAGCCACTCCTGCCGTCCCGCCAACCAGGTGGACTCGAAGTCGTCCCACTCCCGCTGGTCGGCGGCGCTCAGGTGCAGCAACCGCCAGCCGCGCTCACGGGCGGCCTCGACCAGCCCCGGCAGGGTCGGGACGTCCGGGCCGAAGATGTCGGCGACCCCGCCGTGGGGCCGTTCCCAGTACGCGTCACCGAACAGCAGCCGGCCGCCGGGCCGGACCACTGTGGCGAGGGCGTCCAGGGCGGCGGCGGTGCCCCGAAGGCGTGTGCCGAGCCGATGCAGAGGACCCGGTCGGCGGGCTCCTGCCAGGCCGCCGCCTCCCCATCACGAAGGCGACGTGCCGGTTCAACGACCGACCCGTGGCCAGCCGTCGACCTCGTTCGAGCGCGGCATCGTCGGTGTCGACCCCGACGCCTCTCGTCGCGACCGGGCCGGAGACCCACCGGCGGCGACCGCCCGCAGCAGCAACTCGCCCCAGCCGCAGCCGAGGTCCAGGACGCGCGCGCCGGACGGATGTCGAGCCGTTGCAGCAGCAGCGCGGCGTGCTCCGGCGACAGCGGGTGTTCCAGCGCATCCGCGCGTGGCGGCTGGCGGCGAGGTGGTCGGTGGACTGCATCCGTTGAGGGTGCCAAGCCGTGCGGCGGGTCCCGCACCGGGGCGTACGGCAGGATCGGTGGGTGGACGCGGAGCGTGCGGGCCGTCACGGCGGCCGACCCCGCAGGAGGTGGCGGCGGCGGCCGGCCGAGGTCTGGTGGACGTCATCGGCCCCGGCCTGCGGGTGCTGTTCTGTGGCTTCAATCCGGGCCTCTACTCCGCCGCGGTGGGGAGCCGTTCGCCCGCAGGGGCAGCCGGTTCTGGCCGGCGCTGCACGGCGCCGGCCTCACCGACCGCCAACTGCACTCCTGGGAACGCGACGAGTTGCTGCGACAGGGCCTGGGCATCACCAGCCTGAGCAACCGGGCCACCGCCCGCGCCGACGAGCTGACGTCGGAGGAGTTGGTGGCCGGGGTGACCGGATTGGCGGTGAAGGCCGAACGGTTCCGGCCGCGCTGGGTGGCGATTCTCGGCGTGACCGCGTACCGGATCGCCTTCGCCCAACCGAAGGCCGTGCTGGGCCGCAGCCGGGCCGGCTGGGCCCGGCCGGGTCTGGGTGCTGCCCAACCCCAGCGGCCTGAACGCGCACTTCCCCTGCCGGCGTTGACCGCCGAGTTCGCCAGCTGCGGCGGGAGCTCGATCCCTAGCCGGCCGCGGCGACCAGCCCCTGGTAGTAGGGCTGCATGGCGGGGTGGTAGTCGTCGAACTCGGGGCGGGCGGTGCCGTCCCGGGAGGCGACCAGCATGTCCAGGTAGTACTCCCAGCCGGCGCCCAAATCGGCGATGCCCTCCACGCTGCTCAGGTGCTGCACGAACCGCAGCTCGGTGGTGCCGTCGGTCTCGGTCAACGACATCTCCAGCAGCCAGCTGCCGTAGCTGTCGATCATCGACACCGCCAGGTGCCGCTGTGGTTCGCACGCGTCGATGCGCACCTCGGACCAGGGCTGCTCCTCCTCGTACGCCATCTGGACCCGGATGGTCCGTCCGGGGCGGCGTCGCCCTCCCACGGGCCGTACCAGCGGGCCGTGCGCTCGGACTCGGTCAGGCTGGCCCAGACGTCCGCCGCCGGGGCGCGGAACGTCCGGGTGAGGACGAGATCGTGCCCGGTGGCGGTGCGGAACAGGCGTCCGGCGGGTGTACGGGTCATGCCGTGTGCTCCTTCGGTGCTCCGCCGGGCCGCGGCTGCGGCGCTCTCGGCGGGTGCGATAGACCTCGGTCTCCAACGCGTCGAGGTGCCGCTCCCACCGGTCGCCGGTGGTGAGCCCGGCGAGCCAGTCGAGCAGCGGGCGAGCGGGCCGGGGTCGAGGCGGTAGATCCTCTTGCGGCCGACCAGGTCGTCGCGGACCAGCCCGCTCTCGCGCAGCACCCGCAGGTGACGGCTGATCGCCGGTCGGCTGATCGTGAACCGGTGGGCGATGTCGCCGGCGGAGAGGGGTTCCTCGCGCAGCATGGTCAGGATGTGCCGGCGCACCGGGTCAGCGATCGCGACGGCCACCTCGTCCACCCCGAAAGCGTAACCTATGAGTTACGGGTTTGGGTGCCACTGCGTCGATGGTGGGCACATGATCACCTGACCTGTCAGTCTGTACGGCATGGCCGCCCTGCTTCGCTCCCGCCTGACCGACTGGACCGTCGTCGTACCCGTGCTCGCTGTTCTGGTGCTGATCGCCACCTGGGGCCGGGACCTGCCCGGCCCGGTCATCGTGGTGGTCGCGGTGCTGCTGGGCGGTGCCGTGCTCGCGGCTGTGCACCACGCGGAGGTGGTGGCCCACCGGGTGGGGAGCCGTACGGGTCGCTGGTGCTCGCCGTCGCGGTCACCGTGATCGAGGTCGCCCTCATCGTCACGTTGATGATCAGCGGACCGGAGAAGACCCAGTCGCTCGCCCGGGACACCGTCTTCGCCGCGGTCATGATCACCTGCAACGGCATCCTCGGCCTGTCCTGCTGCTCGGCGCCCTGCGCCGTCGCGTCGCGGTGTTCAACCCGGAGGGCACCGGCGGGCGCTGGCCACCGTGATCACCCTGGCCACCCTGAGTCTTGTCATTCCGACCTTCACCACGGCCCGGCCCGGCCGGAGTTCAGCCCGGCCCAGCTCGCCTTCGCCGCCGTCGCGTCGCTGGCGCTCTACGGGCTGTTCGTGCTCGTGCAGACCGGTCGGCACCGCGACTACTTCCTCCCGGTGGACAGCCGGGGCCAGGTGATCGACGCGGAGGAGCACGCCAAGCCGCCGACGACCCGCGCGGCACTGGTCAGCCTGGGGCTGCTGCTGGTGGCGCTCGTCGCGGTCGTCGGCGACGCCAAGACCGTCTCACCGACCATCGAGTCCGGCGTCGCCGCCGCCAACCTGCCGCACGCGTTCGTCGGTGTGATCATCGCCCTGCTGGTGCTGCTGCCGGAGACCCTCGCCGCCGCCCGCGCCGCCCGCCGCGACCGCGTGCAGATCAGCCTGAACCTCGCGCTCGGCTCAGCGATGGCCAGCATCGGCCTGACCATCCCGGCCATCGCGATCGCCTCGATCTGGTTGGACGGCCCGCTGCTGCTCGGCCTCGGCGGCACCCAACTCGCCCTGCTCGCGCTCACCGCCGTGACCGCCGTGCTGACCGTGGTGCCGGGCCGGGCCAACGTCCTGCAGGGTGGCGTGCACCTGGTGCTGCTGGCCGCGTTCGTCTTCCTGGCCGCCAGCCCCTGACCCGCCGTCGACCCGCCGGCCGGCAGCTCAGCCGACGGCCGGCGGGTCGTCCGCCAGCCGGTCCGCGCGGGCGTTCAGGTAGCGCTGCTGCGCCAGGTTCGTCGAGCGCGCCGCCGCCATCCGGTACGCCTTCCGCGCCGCGACCCGCTCACCCTCCAGCTCCCACAGATGGGCGCGGGCGGCCGGCAACCGGGGTCGTCGGCGAGACGAGGATCGTCGGCCAGGTCGGCCAGCAGCGCCAACCCGGCCGGAGCGCCACGGCTCATCGCCACGGCCACCGCGTGGTTGAGCGCCACCACCGGGTTGTCGGACATCCCCAGGAGCACCTCGTACAGGGCGGTGATCTGCGCCCAGTCGGTGGCCGCCGCGCTGGGCGCCTCGTCGCACGGCGGCGATGGCCGCCTGCACCTGGTACGGCCCGACGATCCCGCGCGGCAGCGCCCCGCTGATCAGCTCCACCCCTCGGCGATCTGCTCGAGCGCCACCGCCCGCGGTCCTGCTCGGCCATCGGCACCAACTCGCCGTGGCGCGATCCGCGCCGGAGCGCGGGCATCGGTGAGCAGCATCAACGCGAGCAGCCCGGTGACCTCGGGATCATCCGGCAGCAGCCGGTGCACCAGGCGGGTCAGCCGGATCGCCTCGGCGGTCAGGTCGGCACGCAGCAGGCCCGGCCGGCGGTCCGCGCGTATCCCTCGGTGAAGACCAGGTAGAGCACGTGCAGCACGGCGGCGAGCCGGTCCGCGTGCTCCGGGCCGGTGGGTGGCGCGAACCGGAGGCCACTGTCGCGGATCCGCTGCTTACCCCGGCTGATCCGCCGGGTCATCGTCGCCTCCGGCACCAGGAACGCGCGCGCCACCTCGGCGGTGCTCAACCCACCCACCGCGCGCAGCGTGAGCGCGATCTGCGAGGCCGGTGACAGCGCCGGATGGCAGCACAGGAACAGCAGGATGAGGGTGTCGTCGGCGTCCGCCGGTGGGTGGTCGGCTGCGGGTGCGCGCCACTGCTCGGGCAGCACCCACCGCGCCACGGTGTCCTCCCGCCGCATCCGGGCCTGCTCCCGCCGCAGCAGGTCGGTCAGCCGGCGGGACGCGACGGTGATCAGCCAGCCACGCGGACTGTCCGGTACGCCGTCGCGCGGCCAACTGCCCGCCGCGGCGATCAACGCCTCCTGCACCGCGTCCTCGGCGGTGTCGAAGTGCCCGTAGCGGCGGATCAGCGCGCCGAGGACCTGCGGCGCCAGGTGGCGCAACAGGTCCTCGACGGGTGTCTCCGGCACCGGTCAGCCGCCCAGGTCCTCGACGCCGTCCAGCACCGGCCGCACGTCCACGTACCCGCCGGGGCGTCCGGGTCGACCAGCCCGGCGGCGATCTCGGTGGCCCGGTCGAAGCTGGCACACTCCACGATCGTGTAACCCGCGAGGACCTCCTGCGTCTCCGGGTACGGGCCGTCGGTCACCACCGGAACACCCTCGCGCACCTGCACCCGGCGGGCGTGCACCGGCTCGCTCAGGCCCCGCGCGTCGACCAGCTCCCCGGACTCGGCCAACGCCTGGTGGAACGTCTCCATGTGCTGGTGCATCGCCGCGATCTGCTCGGCCGACATCGCCGGCCGGTCGGAAGCCCGCCCCGACAGCACGTCATAGTCCTGCTGCGACCCGTAGAGCAAAATCATGTACTTCACAGGAGTCCTCCTGCTCCGGCGCCCCGACGGCGCCGCCTCACCAGAAACGTCGAACCCCAACCCCCACCCGGACATGCCCACCCCCACCTCTTCGTTGATCATGAAGTTATCGCCCCGACACGGCGGCAGAAAGGGCAACAACTTCATGATCGACCGTCCCGGAGGCGGGGCCGACGCCCGATGTGGGCGTGGCTCTGTCGGAACGGCGACATCGGGGGTGTTGACTTACATCGACGGGTGAGGATGCGGCATGTCCTCTTCCCACTCCGGTGCCGGCGATTCTTCGGTCTCCCGGAAGAAAGCGCGGACGCTGGCCGTAATTCTGTGCGCGGCACTGCTGATGGTTGCTGTGGCAAGAGCATGGGTGGTGTGGCACGGGTCGCTTTTGGGACCGTGCAGATCGTGTCCGTCGATGTGATCATCGCTGCACTCGTGGCGCTCGGTTTCTGGTTGTGGGCGCGGCTGGCCCCTCGGGGCCCGGAACCGCCGGCGCCCAGCACGTGGCTTGACCGGGTGGGAGGCTTCGCCGCGGTGGTGGCCCTGCCGGCGCTGGTGACCGCGACGCTCAACCTGCTCGTGCCGCCCACCCCGCCGAGTCTTCCGGTGGCGGCCTGCGCGGGGCGCAGACGTGGCACACGCCCTACCAGGGCAAGACCATCGGCCCATTGGGCAACTATGCCCGTACGGGTCCCGGCCTGTCGTTTCCCCAGTCCGGGCGATTCAAGGAGGACTGCAGCCTGGGATTCGTTGGCTATTGCATCGGGGACCCGGTGAAGGAACCATTCACCAAAACCTGGGTGGACACCCGCTGGCTCCTGGTGGGGAATCACCGATCCGGGCCGGCGAAGTGGACCGCGCGACTGTCCGGTGAGCCGGCACAGCCCCGATTTGTGGCGCTGTCCTATATAGCCCCAGTAGCCCCGACCGTGATCTCAAATATCTGGGCAACGACGTGTGCGCCCAGGGACGACCCCTGCCGGGCAAGCCAACAGTGGACCCACAGGTGAAGGCCGGCGGTGCCATCGACCTCGGTGTCTCGGTCGCCAACGCCGAGCGGGTGGGAGTCGCACTCGCCATCCCCGCCGAGGCACGCCGCCGGCGGACCGATCAGGTGGGTCTGGTCGGGTGATCCCGAAGCCGCAGCATCCTCTCCCGGCCCCGGAAAGACCCCCGGCCCGCAGTGGAAGTCAGCTCTACCGCGCGCGATCTCAAGCCCGGCCGGTTGACGTCGGTGCCGGTGACGCTGGTGGTGACCGCCTGCCTGGGGCCGCTGCACGCCTCCGCGCCGGAGCGGGCGGCCACGCTTTCGTACCGCATCGACCTCGACGGGAAGCCAAGGTTGACCCCAGCATCGCGGCGCTGTCAGATGCCGTACTGGACCGGACGCTGCGGATGGCGTGCGAGGTCGAGGATGCCGAGTCCGGGAACTGAGCAAAGCCCACCGCTGAGTGCGCCACGCCACCACCCGCCGCCCCGGTGATCATGAAGTTATTGTCGCGACACGCCGCGCCAGCCAGCAATAACTTCATGATCACCAGGGCGCGCCGATCCGTGAACCATCGGGTGCCCCGCACGTGATGGTGATCAAGAGGTTTGCGTCACGACACGCCGGGCAGGATGACGCCAACCTCTTGATCACCGAGGAGCAGGTGGCCGGTCCGGTGGGAGTGGCGATCTGATCGTCGGGGTACATCCAGCCGGGGCATCGATGTCGGGGAGGCACAGTGGCGGCACGGTTCGGACGCGAGGCCCGGGGACCGTTGGCGGGTCTGCTGATCGCCGCGCTGGTGTCGCTCGCCTGCGCCGGCGGTGGGCTGGCCGAGCCGGAGGAGGAGCGCCCGGGGCGGAGCCGTCGGCCGCCTCGCCGGGGCCGAGCGTCACCCGGGCCGACAGCACCACGAGCGTCGCCGAGTTCAAGCAGGACGTCGCCGACGCGCAGGCGGTCGCCGAACGGTACTGGACCGCCCAGTTCAAGGCGTCCGGGCAGCGGTTCCAACCGATCCGGCGGATCACCCCGTACCAGCGAGCCGGCGAGGTGTCCTGCGGCGGTCAGGCGTTGCCCCGCAACAACGCGGTCTACTGCTCGCAGGGCGACTTCATCGCGTACGACGTCGCCTGGTCGGTGGCGGCGTTCCGTCAGGTCGGTGACGCGTTCGTGTTCTACCTGCTCGGGCACGAGTACGCCCACGCCATCCAGGTGCGCCTCGGTATCAACTACAGCTACACGATCCAGCAGGAGTTGCAGGCCGACTGCATGGCCGGTGCGTACCTCGGCGACTCGGTGCGCTCCGAGGCCCTGACCCTCGCCGACGGCGACCTGGACGAGTTCCGCGAGGGTGGCGGCGGTCGGCGACGACCGGACCAGCCGTGGTTCGCCGAGGGCGCACACGGCACCGCCGAGCAGCGCACCGACTCGTTCTTCCGCGGCTACGAGGGCTCCCTGAAGGAGTGCGACCTGGGTTGACCGGCGTTGCCCGGATCACCCTGACGCCCGTTGCCGCCATCGACCAGCTGCGGTGCTGGCAGGATCGCGGGTGTCGGTCACGCACCTGGAGGTTCCGCTGAGCAGCCATCACCCCGCCGCCGTGCTCTTCGACATGGACGGCACGTTGGTCGACAGCGAGAAGCTGTGGGACGTCGCGTTGCAGGAACTCGCCCGGGAGTACGGGGTGAGCTGTCCGTCGAGGCCCGCCGGTCGATCATCGGCACCGCCATGGCCGAGTCGATGCGCATCCTGCACGACGACCTGGGGCAGCCCGAACGGGCTCCGGAGATCAGCGCGGCGTGGATCAACGCCCGGATCCTGGAGCTGTTCCGCACCGGTCTGCGCTGGCGGCCGGGGCCTTCGAGCTGTTGCGCGCGGTCCGCGCGGCGGAAATCCCACCGCGCTCGTCACCTCCAGCCCCGGGCGCTCGTCGAGGTCGCCCTGGACACCCTGGGCCGGGACAACTTCGACACGGTGGTCGCCGGCGACGAGGTGGTGGCGGCAAGCCGCACCCCGAGCCCTACCTGACCGGCGCGGCTGCTGGGTGTGCCGATCGAGCGCTGTGTGGCGATCGAGGATTCACCGACCGGGGTGGCCAGCGCTCGCCTCCGGCGCGGCGGTGCTGGCCGTGCCGGCGGAGGTGGCGCTGGCGAGCACTGTCGGCGTACACCAGCTGGAGAGCCTGACCGGCGCGGACCTGGAGCTGCTCGCGACGCTGCTGGCCGAACGGGCCGCGGCGACCAGCTGACCCGCGAAGACAGGCCGAGGCCCCGGTCGCGGATGGCGACCGGGGCCTCGGCGGTGCCGATCAGTCGGGGCGATGGCGCCCAGGACGTTGATCCGGGCCGCCCGGATGGCCGGGAGCACCGCGGCCACCACGCCGATGATGGCGGCGAGACCGAGGAAGACACCCATCTGCCCCCAGGGCAGGATCAGGTCGGTGATGCCTCGTTCCTGAGAGCCTCGACGACTGCGGCGCCGAGGCCGGTGCCCACCACCACGCCGAGCAGCGCGCCGAACACCGAGATCACCACGGCCTCCACGGTGATCATGCCCATCGTCTGGGACCGGCGCAGACCGATGGCCCGGAGCAGACCCAGCTCGCGGGTCCGCTCCAGCACCGACAGCGCCAGGGTGTTGATGATGCCGAGAACGGCGATCACGATGGCCAGCGCCAACAGGATCTGGATCATCGTGAGTAGCCCGTCGAGCGAGCTGGTCTGCTGCTCGATGAACGCGTCCATGTCCGCCACCGACACCTCGGGGCTGTCCGCGAGCAACGCCTCCACCTGGGGCTGGACGTCGGACACCCGGGCCCCGGGTCCAGCTGGATGAAGCCCTGGATGGGCTGCGGAATGGCGAAGTCCTTCGCCGCCGCCGGCAGCGTCACCGGGTTGGTCAGCTGCGAGGACTCGTAGATGCCGCTGATCGTGTAGGTGCGGGCTCGCCCTGGTCAGCTGCACGTTCACCGTGGAGCCCACCGACCAGCCCCGAGAGGTGGCCGTGTCCGAGCTGGCCAGCATCTGGGTCGGCCCGATCCGGTCGATGTCACCCGCGGTGGGCTTCGCCCCGAAGATCTGCCGCAGTGACGCCGGGTCGCTGCTCGCCGCGACCCAGGTGCTCTCGCCGTCGATCCGACCCATGTCGCCGTACTCGCCGTCGACCAACCGCACGCCGGGCAGAGCCTTGGCCTGGTCCAGCACACCCGGGTCGAAGCTCGGCGGTCGCGGGCCGCCCTGCTGCCCGGCGATCACCAGCTCGGCCTTGATGGTGTCCTTGGCGAGCGCGCTGATGCTGCCCTTGGCCGAGTCGAGGATGACCGTGACGCCGGTGACCAGCGCGATGCCGACCATCAGCGCGGCGGCGGTGATCGCCGTCCGGCGCGGGTTACGCCCGAGTTGAGCCGGCCCAGCTTACCCGGCACCGACCAGGAGAAGATCATGCCGAGCAGACTCACCACCGGCCGGTTGATCAACGGGGTCAGCAGCGCCACGCCGATGAAGGCGAACAGCACACCGCCCAGGATGGTGGCCAACGTCTGACCTCGGGCGTTGCCGCTGAGCCCGAGGAAGAGCAGCACCGCGCCGATGCCGGTGACCAGCGACCCGGCCACGGTGACCTTGGTCAACGGCCGGTCCGGGTGGCCACGTCCTGCATCGCCGCGATCGGCGGAATCCGGGACGCCCGCAGCGCCGGCAGCAACGCCGCCACCACGGTGATCACCAGACCGACGGCGAACGAACCGATCACCGCCGCCGCCGGCACGCCGATCCCGGCCAGGGCGAGCCCACCGGCGAACTTGCCGAACAGGGACGCCAGTAGCGCGCCGACCCCGATGCCGGCGGCGAGGCCGAGCACCGACGCGATCAGGCCGACCGCGATGGCCTCCAGCACCACCGAACCGATGATCTGCCGGCCGCTGGCCCCGATGGCACGCATCAGCGCCAACTCCTGGTCGCTGCGCGACGATGATCGAGAAGGTGTTGAGGATCAGGAAGGTGCCCACCAGCAACGCCACCGCGGCGAAGCCGAGCAGGATCTTGTTGAAGAAGGACAGGCCCTCCTTCAGGCTGGCCGAGGCGTCCGCGGCGACCTGCTCGCCCGTCTTCACGTCGAAGTCCGCGCCGAGGGTGCGGCCCACGTCGTCGCGCAGCTGCTCGTGGAGACCCCGCCCGCGGCCTGCACGGTGATGCTGCTGAAGACGTCCTGCTCGCCGAGCATCAGCCGCTGCGCCACCGGCGTGGTGAAGAAGACCTCGTTGACCCCGCCGATCGAGTCCCGGTCACCGCTGTAGCCGAACACACCGACCAGTGTGAAGTCCCGCTTCTTCGACTCGAACGCAGTGAGTACGCCGACCTTCTGGCCGACCTGCACCTTCGCCGCGGTGGCCAGCGACTTGTTGATGACGATCTCGTCGTCGTTCGCGGCGCACGCCCTCGCGCAGCTGGAGCAACTCGCTCTCGCCGGTCCAGTTCTCGCCCAACTGCGGCGGGCCGAACGACGTGACGGCCTTGCCGTTGCTGCCGATCACCCGGGCGCCGTCGGCGTTGACGACGCCGGTCGCCGAGGCCACCCGGGACCTGCTTGACCCGGTCCACCAGGGCGGCCGCCAGCGGGCGGCGGTCTGCTCGCCCTCCATCTCGTTCAGCTCCACCTTCGGCTTCGCCGCGACGTTCACGTCGATCTCGGAGAAGCCGTCGGCGAAGACCGAGTCGAAGGAGCGGCCCAGCGTGTCGGTGAGAACGAACGCGCCCGAGACGAACATCACCCCGAGCACCACCGCCAGCCCGGACAGGATCAGCCGGACCTTGCGGGCCAGCAGACTCTTCAGTGTCGCGCGGAACATCAGTTGCCCACCTCGGCCGCAGTGTCCAGCTTCTTCATGGTGTCCAGCACCGTCTCGGCAGTCGGCTCGATCAGCTCCGAGACGATCTCCCCGTCGGCGAGGAACACCACCCGGTCGGCGTACGCGGCGGCGGTCGGGTCGTGGGTGACCATCACGATGGTCTGGCCGTACTCCCGGACCGACTTGCGCAGGAAGTTGAGCACCTCCGCGCCGGAGCGCGAGTCCAGGTTGCCGGTCGGCTCGTCTGCGAAGATCACCTCGGGCGGGAGACCAGGGCCCGCGCGCACGCCACCCGCTGCTGCTGCCCGCCGGACAGCTGCGCCGGCCGGTGGTCCAGGCGGTCCCGCAGGTTGACCGTATCGATCACCGTGTCGTACCAGGACGGGTCCGGCTTGCGCCCCGCGATCGACAGCGGCAGCAGGATGTTCTCCTTGGCGGTCAGCGTCGGCAGCAGGTTGAACTGCTGGAAGATGAAGCCCACCTTGTCGCGGCGCAGCTTCGTCAACCCCGAGTCGCCCAGCCCGGTGACCGTCGTCTCACCGATCGACACCGTCCCCTTGGTCACCGAGTCCAGCCCGGCCAGGCAGTGCATCAGCGTCGACTTGCCGGAACCCGACGGACCCATGATCGCGGTAAACCGGCCACGTTCGAACTCCGCGCTGACCCCCGCAGCGCGATGACCTGGGCCTCGCCGCTGCCGTACACCTTCCACACGTCGTTCGCCCGGCCGCGGCCTGCGCCTGCTGGCCTACCGTCGCGGTCACGTCATCTACCTCTTCCGTCTGTCCGAAAATGCCCGCCGCCCCCGATGGTCCGGCGAGACTGTTCCATCATCGGTGCTGCTCACGCCTGCCCCGTCCGCCCCTGGGGATCCCGCGCGGATTTCCCGCTGCGGGTGCACCCCATATCGGATCAGGGTTGCCCCTGAGTCGGCGGTCGGTCGACCGCTTTTCCCACGGCGGCGGGCGGCAGCACCGACACTTCCACCTGACGCCACAGGAGGGTCAACCGAACCGAGCCATCTCCGGTCACGGTAGGTGACGAGGGCAACGGTGGCCGTCCCCCACGGAGGGATCTTCGAGTACGCCGGGTGAGGTACTCGCGACGGTTGCGCTACGCCCGGGGCGGACCAGACCCGACTCGTACGCCAGCACAACCGCCTGCACCCGGTCGCGCAGGCGCAGCTTGGTCAGCACGTGCCCGACGTGGGTCTTGATGGTGGTCTCGCTGACCGACAACGCCGTCGCGATCTCGGCGTTGGACAACCCCTGGCCACCTGCACCAGCACCTCGCGTTCCCGGTCGGTGAGCGCGTCGAGCGCCGCCGCCGGCGTCGCCGCCGGGTCCGGCAGGCGCTCGGCGAAGCGGTCCAGCAGTCGCCGCAGGATCCGCGGTGTCACCACCGCGTCCCCGGCGGCGACCGTGCGGATCGCCGCGATCAGGTCCTCGGCCGGCACGTCCTGGCCAGGAACCCGCTGGCGCCCGCGCGCAACGCCCCCACCACATACTCGTCCAGGTCGAACGTGGTCAACACCAGCACCCGCACCGGCAGCCGAGCACCGACGATCGCCCGGGTCGCCGCCACCCCGTCCATCCGGGGCATCCGGACGTCCATCAGGACCACGTCGGGCAGCAGCCGGCGCGACAGCTCCACCGCCTCCACGCCGTCACCGGCCTCCGCCACCACGTCGAGGTCACCCTCGGCGCTCAGCACCATCCGGAACCCGGTCCGCAGCAGCGGTTGGTCGTCGGCGAGCAGGATCCGTACCGGCCGCGCCGAAGCCACCCGATCGGTCATCTCGTCTCCCGTCCCGCCGACGTCGTCCCGCCGCACCGGTCATCCTCGCCGACGAGGGCCGACGCGTCGGGGATCACGGTAGAGGCCGGCCGGTCGCCCTGTCCCGACCTGAGCGGCACCGCTCCGGTCGGACATGCGGCACCGGCGTGCGCCAGCGATCAGGGTCGCCGGCGGCAGACCGGCAGCGCCGCGCCAGGCGGACGCGTCGCCGCGCGGATCGTCACTCGTCGGCGCCGGGCGTCACCGGAGCGGACCGGGAGTCGCGCAGCGGATCGGCGCTCGCCGCCGCGACCGGGAACGGCGGCGGAGTGCCGCCGAAACTGGGACACAGCGCCTGGTGGCTGCACCAGTCGCAGAGCCGGCTCGGCCGAGGGCGGAAATCCTGTCGGGCGGTCGCCTGCTCGATCGCCCGCCACAGCGCCACCACCGTGCGTTCGAAGCGGACCAGCTCGTCAGCGTCCGGCGTGTAGTCCAACACCTCGGCGTCGCGGAGGTAGAGCAGCCGCAGCACCCGGGCACCACCCCGGGTGCGCCACAGCACCAGCGCGTAGAACTTCAGCTGGAACAGCGCCCGTGCCTCGAACGCCTCCCGGGAGCGCCGCCGGTCTTGTAGTCCACCACCCGCAGCGCGCCGTCCGGAGCGACGTCCAGCCGGTCGAGGTAGCCCCGGATCAGCAGCTCCTCGTCGACCACCGCCGAGATCAGACTTCGCGTTCGGCGGGCTCCAGCCGGGTCGGGTCCTCCACAGCGAAGTAGCCCTCCAACAGCCCGGCGGCCGACCGGAGGAACTCCACCGGACCGGCCGGCTCCGCGCCGTCGAAGATCCCGGACAGCTCCGGCTGCTCGGTGACCAGCCGGTCCCACTGTGGCGCCACCAGGTCGCCGGCCGCCTCCGGCGTGCGAGCGGTCGCGGGCAGGTCGAACAGGCGCTCCAGCACCGCGTGCACCAGCGTGCCCCGGGCCTGCTCGATGGTGGTGCGCTCGGGCAGCCGGTCGATGCTGCGGAACCGGTAGAGCAGCGGGCAGGTCTTGAAATCCGCCGCACGGGACGGCGACAGCGAGGCCCGCACCGTCGGCGGCGCCTGCGCCGCGGGGAGGGCTGGGGAGGTGACCGGTTCAGCCGTCATGTCGGGAAAGGTTAGGGCACCGGTGTGACACCGACCGCCGCCCGCCCCGTACAGCGACGGTCCGTAGCATCGTGCCGATGGAGCAGACATCCCGACCGCCGCGCCGACCAGATCGACGCCTTGGCCTGAACGTCGGTCGGGTGTTCGGTGCCGCTGCACCTCAACGGCTCCATGGTGCTGCTCGCGGTGCTCATCGCCGTGCTGTACGGCGAGTTCGCCCGCCGGCAGCTCGACCTGCCGCAGCTCAGCGGCTACCTGATCGGCTTCGGGTTCGTCGTCTCGCTGCTCGGCTCCGTGCTGCTGCACGAGCTGGGCCACGCCCTCACCGCCCGGCGGTACGGCATCGGTGTGCGCGGAATCACGCTGGAGCTGCTCGGCGGCTACACCGAGATGGACCGGGACGCCCCGTCCCCACGCGTCGACCTGCTGGTCTCGCTGGCCGGCCCGGCGGTCTCCGCGGTGCTCGGCGTCCTCGCGGTCGCCGCCACGGTCGCCCTGCCCGAGGGACCGTGGCCCACCAGCTCGCCTTCCAGCTCGCGGTCAGCAACGTCATCGTGGCGGTGTTCAACAGCCTGCCCGGGCTGCCGCTCGACGGTGGCCGGGCGCTGCGCGCCGCGGTGGGGGCTGACCCACGACCGGCACCTCGGCACCGAGGTCGCCGGGTGGGCCGGCCGGGTGGTCGCCGTCGGCACCGCGGTCCTGGTCCTGCTCCTCACCCTCGGCGAGTACCTGGCGCCGCTGGCGGTGCCGCTGATGCTGCTGGTCGCCGTCACCCTCTGGCGCGGTGCCGGCCAGTCGATCCGGGCCGCCCGGGTCAGCCGCCGGTTCCCGCTGATCGACCTCTCCCGACTGGCCCGTCCGGCCTGGCCGGTGACCACCGGCACGCCCCTGGCCGAGGCGCAGCGCCGACGCGCCGAGGGTGGGCAACCCGGCTCCCCTGCTGGTCACCGACTCCACCGGCCGCCCGGTGGCGCTCGTCGACCCGGTGGCCGCCGACGCGGTGCCCGTCGAGCGCCGACCGTGGCTGTCGGTGGACGCGGTGGCCCGGTCACTGGCCACATTTCCCACGTTGCCGGTCGGGTGGGACGGCGAGCGGGTGATGGAGGCCGTACAGACCCACCCGGGCGCGCAGTACGTGGTGACGTCAGGCGAAGATGTCGTCGGCATTCTGCACATCGCGGACCTGGCACAGGTCCTCGAACCAACCGGAAGATGACACCGTGACCGCAACTCCTCCACCGTCGCCGCCGACCCGCCACCCCGGCGCTGACACCCGTGCATCGTGGGCCGTTCCGGCCCGGCGACCGGGTCCAGCTGACCGACCCCAAGGGCGGATGCACACCGTGACGCTGGAGCCGGGCAAGGAGTTCCACACCCACCGCGGCATCCTGGCGCACGACACGCTGATCGGGCTCCCCGACGGCAGTGTGGTGACCACCTCCGGTGGCGGCACCGCGTTCCTGGCCCTGCGTCCGCTCCTGTCGGACTACGTGCTGTCCATGCCGCGCGGCGCCCAGGTGATCTACCCGAAGGACTCGGCGCAGATCGTCGCGATGGGTGACATCTTCCCCGGCGCGAAGGTCCTCGAGGCCGGCGCCGGCTCCGGCGCGCTGAGCTGCTCCCTGCTGCGCGCCGTCGGCACCGAGGGTGAGCTGCACTCGTTCGAGCTGCGCGACGACTTCGCCCAGATCGCCAAGCGCAACGTCGAGGCGTTCTTCAACGGGCCGCACCCTCCTGGAACCTGCACGTCGGCGACGTCGCGCAGTGCCAGGAGACCGGTTTCGACCGCATCATCCTGGACATGCTGACCCCGTGGAGACCCTCGACATGGTCGAGCGGGCGCTGGTGCCAGGCGGCGTGTTCATCGGCTACGTCGCCACCACGCCGCAGCTCTCCGAGCTGGTGGAGGCGCTGCGCGAGCGCGGCGGCTGGACCGAGCCGCGCGCCTGGGAGTCCCTGGTGCGCGACTGGCACGCCGAGGGTCTCGCCGTCCGTCCGGACCACCGGATGATCGCGCACACCGCGTTCCTGGTGTCCGCGCGCAAGCTGGCCCGGGCGTCACCGCGCCGCCGCGTCGGCGCAAGCCCAGCAAGGGCTCCGAGGCGTACGCGCAGCGCCGTCAGGTGCTCCGCGAGGCGGAGGCGCTCCGGCAGGCGGCTGTCGCCCAGGCGGCAGGTGCGCAGCCCGACGGTACGGGGAGTTGGACAGGCCGTGACCAACGAGCTGGACGCCAACGCCGCCGAGCAGGGGAGTCGCTGGCATGAGCCGACCGGGCTACGGCGGCGGAGACCTCCCGCGGTCTTCCCCGACTGGTCGCCCTACCAGGACCTGGAGTCGGCGGCGCGGGCCTACCTGCGTGACCCGGACGTCGCCCTGGAGGCGCTCGGCGGCGTGCTGCGTGGCGCGTCGGTGCTGGGCTTCACCCTGGAACGCTTCGTCAACGAGGTCAACGGGGTGTGGCAGGAGGTCGTCGTCTGCGACGGGAGCCGGCTGATCCTCTGGCACGGCGAGGACGTCCCGCCGGAGGAGGGCCCACCTGGCTCGATGACCTCGTCACTGCGGGTGGTGCCGGTCTCCACGGTCACCGAGGTCGGCTGCCGACGGCGGCTCAACCGCCTGGAGAGCGGCGAGATCAGGGTCGACAGCATCGACGTCTATCTTCTGCTCACCTCGCTGGACGAGGCGCCGCCGAGCGAGGAAATGGTCGGCACGCCACGGCACGACGCGCTGCGTTTCGGCAAGACCCTCGACGACGGCGGGGCCGGGCAGATCGCCCGACTGGAGGAATTCGCGCGGCTGGTCGCCTCGGTGGTCGGCCGCCCGCTGCTCTGAGGCGTACCCTGGGGACCCGGCCGGGCCGCGGCCCGGCCGGCGGGTCAGTCGTCCTCGGCCTCCGGGCCGGCGACCTCGACCCGTCGCCGCGCACCACGTGGATGCAGTCGCCGGGGCACTCCTTCGCGGAGTCGATCACCTCGAGTCGCAGGTGGGCGGGGACGTCGACGCGGCTGCCCGGTGCCATCCGGAGCTCACCGTCGACGCCCTTGACGTAGGCCAGGCCGTCGATGTCGAACTCGAACACCTCCGGCGCGTACTGCACGCAGAGCCCGTCGCCGGTGCAGAGATCCTGGTCCACCCAGACCTGCAACTCGTCGGTCACGACCTCGGCCACCGCTGCACCCCCATGTTCTCCCGTGCCACGCTCCGACGGTACCCGAACGCCGGTAACGGCCCGTCAGGCCACCCTTGGCGATCAAGGTTCGGTGACGAGGGTGTTGCGTGGGACCGAATCGGCCTCATAGCGGCTAGTGTTAGGGCAGAACGTTCAGCCCCCGGGAGGTGGGACGTGGCAGCACGCAGCGACGACGCGGACTCGCGCGCCGCACGGTGGGAGAAGGAAGCCCACGATCTCTCCACGCAGGTCGCGTTCCTGCAGGAGGAACTCGCCCTGGTGCGGCGGAAGTTGACCGAAAGCCCCGACACGTCCGGCAGCTCGAAGAGCGGCTGGCGGCCACCAGGCACAGTTGGCGCGGCTGACCGAGAACAACGACCGGCTGGTGAGCACCCTCAGGAGGCTCGCACCCAGATCGTGACGCTCAAGGAAGAAATCGACCGCCTCGCGCAACCGCCGAGTGGGTACGGCGTCTTCCTGGCCAAGCACGACGACGGCACGGTGGACGTCTTCACCGGCGGCCGCAAACTACGGGTCGCGGTCTCGCCCTCGCTCGACGTGGGTGACCTGCGGCGCGGCCAGGAGGTCCTGCTCAACGACGCGCTCAACATCGTCGACGCGTTCGGCTATGAGCGGGTCGGCGAGGTGGTGATGCTCAAGGAGATCCTGGAGGGCCGGACGGCGGGCCGGGTGACCGGGCGCTGGTGGTCTCCCACTCCGACGAGGAGCGCATCGTGCACCTCGCCGAGACACTCATCGGCTCGGCGATCCGGCCGGCGACTCGCTCATGATCGAGCCCCGCTCGTCGTACGCGTACGAGCGGATCCCGAAGAGCGAGGTCGAGGAGCTGGTCCTGAGGAGGTGCCCGACGTCGACTACGGCGACATCGGTGGCCTTCAGTCGCAGATCGAGCAGATCCGCGACGCGGTGGAGTTGCCGTTCCTGCACGCGGACCTGTTCCGTGAGCACCAGCTCCGCCCGCCCAAGGGCATCCTGCTCTACGGCCCGCCCGGCTGCGGCAAGACCCTGATCGCCAAGGCGGTGGCCAACTCGCTGGCCAAGAAGATCGCCGAACGGCAGGGCAAGGAGAAGCACACCAGCTTCTTCCTCAACATCAAGGGCCCCGAGCTGCTCAACAAGTACGTCGGCGAGACCGAGCGGCACATCCGGCTGATCTTCCAGCGCGCTCGGGAGAAGGCCGGCGAGGGCACCCGGTGATCGTGTTCTTCGACGAGATGGACTCGATCTTCCGGACCCGCGGCTCCGGTGTGTCCTCCGACGTGGAGAACACCATCGTCCCGCAGCTGCTCAGCGAGATCGACGGCGTGGAGGGGCTGGAGAACGTCATCGTCATCGGCGCCTCCAACCGGGAAGACATGATCGACCCGGCGATCCTGCGCCCGGTCGGCTCGACGTGAAAATCAAGATCGAGCGACCGGACGCCGAAGCGGCCAGGACATCTTCTCCAAGTACATCCTCTCCGGGCTGCCCCTGCACCCGGACGACCTCGCCGAGCACGGAGCCGACCCCCAGGCCACCGTGGCGGCGATGATCGACGCCGTGGTGCTGCGGATGTACTCGGAAACAGAGGAGAACCGGTTCCTCGAGGTCACCTACGCCAACGGTGACAAGGAGGTCCTCTACTTCAAGGACTTCAACTCGGGCGCGATGATCCAGAACATCGTCGACCGGAGCAAGAAGATGGCCATCAAGGAGTTCCTCACCTCGGGCCGCAAGGGCTGCGCCTGCAGCACCTGCTCGACGCCTGCGTCGACGAGTTCCGGAGAACGAAGACCTCCCCAACACCACCAACCCCGACGACTGGGCGCGCATCTCCGGCAAGAAGGGCGAGCGGATCGTCTACATCCGCACGCTCGTCTCCGGCGGCAAGGGCGCCGAGGCCGGCCGGTCCATCGAGACCGCCAGCAACACCGGCCAGTACCTCTGACCGTCCAGCGGCGGCACCGGATCCGTCCGGTGCCGCCGCTGTACGTGTTGTGGTCCGTGTCCGACACCACGCCGCCCCGAGCCACGCCGTCGCCCGATCACCGGCGCGATTCCCGCCGTAGCGACCGCCGCCCTGGTGACACTCGCGGTGCTCGTCGGCACCGGCGTGGTCGGGTGGACCGGCGGCTTCCTCCACCGCAACGGTGAGAACAGCACCCGGACCGCCGAACTCCTGCGTCGCGCCCCCGCCCGCTGCGCCTCATCGTGGCCGATCCGGCGGCCCAGCAGGCCATCGACCAGGCGCTCACCGCGACCCCGGCCCTACGGGACGGCCTGACCTGGTGCCGCTCACGCCCGCCCCGCCCGCTAGGCTTCGACACCGGCCCTGCCGCGCCGCGCCGACCCGCAGGGTGGCGCGGTGCGCCATTGCGCAGACTAGTCTCGATGGTGTGGGCGGCGGCACGCCGGCGCTCCAGGGCGAGCGAAGCGAGTGGTCGCATGACGGTACGTCGGATCATGGGCACCGAGGTCGAGTACGGCATCTCCGTTCCCGGCCAGGCCGGAGCCAACCCGATGGTCACCTCATCGCAGGTGGTCAACGCCTATGGGGCACGCCGGAACTCAACCGGGCGGGCGGGCCCGGTGGGACTACGAGGAAGAGTCACCGCTGCGTGACGCCCGTGGCTTCACCTACTCCGGGGCCGCGTACGACCCCGCCGAGGCCCTCGCCGACGAAGACCTCGGCCTGGCCAACGTGATACTCACCAACGGCGCACGCCTCTACGTCGACCACGCCCACCCCGAATACTCCACCCCGAGGTCACCACCCCCGGGACATCGTGCGTTGGGACAAGGCCGGCGAGCGGGTGATGGCCGAGGCCTCCCGCCGCGCCGCCACCATCCCGGGCAGCCAGCCGATCCACCTCTACAAGAACAACACCGACAACAAGGGTGCCAGCTACGGTGCCCACGAAAATTATCTGATGCGCCGGCAGACCCCGTTCGCCGACATCGTGGCGTACCTGACGCCGTTCTTCGTCACCCGGCAGATCGTCTGCGGTGCCGGCCGGGTCGGCATCGGGCAGGACGGCGGGCAGAGCGGCTTCCAGATCTCCCAGCGCGCCGACTTCTTCGAGGTCGAGGTGGGCCTGGAGACGACTCTCAAGCGGCCGATCATCAACACCCGCGACGAGCCGCACTCCGACGCCGACAAATACCGCCGGCTGCACGTCATCATCGGCGACGCCAACCTCTCCGAGATCTCCACCTACCTCAGGTCGGCACCACCGCGCTGATCCTCACCATGATCGAGGAGAAGGCGCTCGGCGCCGACCTCGGCATCGCCGACCCGGTCAGCGAACTGCGCGCCGTCAGCCACGACCCCGGCCTGACCCACCGCATGCGACTGCGCGACGGCCGCCGGCTCACCGCACTGGACCTGCAGTGGGCCTACCTGGAGCGGGTCCGGTCCTTTGTCGACGACCGGTACGGCACCGACGCCGACGAGCAGACCATCGACGTGCTCGACCGCTGGGAGAGCGTCCTGGACCGGCTGGGCCGTGATCCGATGCTCTGCGCCGACGAGCTGGACTGGGTGGCCAAGCTGCGGCTGCTGGAGGGCTACCGGGAGCGGAGAAGCTCGGCTGGGGCTCGCACAAGCTCCAACTGGTCGACCTTCAGTACTCCGACGTGCGACCGGAGAAGGGCCTCTACCACCGTCTGGTCAGCCGCGGGCGATGAAGACGCTGCTCACCGATGACGAGACCCGCACCGCGATGACCGAGCCCCCGGAGGACACCCGGGCCTACTTCCGCGGTCGCTGCCTGGCTCAGTACGCCTCCGAGGTGGTCGCCGCGAGCTGGGACTCGGTGATCTTCGACGTGGGCCGGGAGTCGCTGGTCCGGGTGCCGATGATGGAGCCGGAGCGGGCACGCGCGCCCATGTCGGGGCCCTGTTCGACCGCTGCGCCAGTGCCAAGGACCTGCTGGAGACGTTGACCGGGGCTGATCGGAGATTCGAATGCCCGTCGCGCCGCGACCGGCGCGCGGCGGGCTTTCGTCGCCCGCGCGAGGTAAGTTCATCGCAGACGATCGTGGAGGAGGCAGCAATGGCCACTCATGACAGCGGCGGCCAGTCGCAGTCCGGCAAGTCCCGTCAGGGCGAGGAAATCGAGGACGTCACCACCGAGGCCAACCCCGAGGTGGCCGAGCGGCACGCCGAGATCACCGAGGACGTCGACGACCTCCTCGACGAGATCGACTCCGTCCTGGAAGAAAACGCAGAGGAGTTCGTGAGAGGTTATGTACAAAAAGGGGAGAATAGGGCATATGTCCGATTCGCTAGACTCCCGGACAAGACGTGTCCGCAATGCAAGAGAGTGCTGGCAAGCGCGGAGTTCCACCGTGACCGCCGGCGGGCGGACGGTCTCGCCTTCTACTGCAAAGCCTGTGCCGCTGTCCGGTCCGAGGCGAGCCGGCGTAAGCGCGGCATCGCTCCGCAGCGGAAGTCGCCCACGCCCGTCGGCGAAGGTCTCAAGTGGTGTCCGGACTGCGAGCAGATCAAGCCTCTGGACGATTTTCCCACCACTACTACCAAAGCCAGTGGCCGGCACAGCTATTGCAAACCCTGCCATAATGCCCGGGGCAAGGAGACAGCGCAGCGGCTCTACGGAGGCACCCGCGAGTACCACCTGCGGCGGCGGTACGGCGTTGGGGAGAAGGAGTTTCAGGAGCTCCTGGCCGAGCAGGGCGGGTCTGCGCGATCTGTGGCGGTGCCGACCCCAACATCTGGACCACGATCATCGCACCGGATGGGTGCGCGGGATACTCTGCTTCAACTGCAACGGTGGTCTTGGCCAGTTCCGTGACAGTCCCATGAGGCTGGCCAGGGCGATCACGTACCTGAGAGGAACCACGTGGCAGCGGGCTTTGATCCATCCGGGCGTCTACCAGATGTCTTCACCAACGCGGGACGTCCTCCTTCACGACGTTTCTGAGCCGGGTGGCCCCCGAGATGCTGCCCGGTCGGCGACCGCTGCCGCCGGGCATGGCCGCCGACCTGGCGCCCCACGCGACCACCATCGTGGCCATCGCGGCCGCCGACGGTGTGGTGATGGCCGGTGACCGACGGGCGACCATGGGCAACCTGATCGCCCAGCGCGACATCGAGAAGGTGCACCCGGCCGACGCGTACTCGCTCGTCGGCATCGCGGGCACCGCGGGCATCGGGATCGAGCTGATGCGACTGTTCCAGGTGGAGTTGGAGCACTACGAGAAGATCGAGGGCGCGATGCTCTCGTTGGACGGCAAGGCCAACCGGCTGGCCTCGATGATCCGGGCAACCTCGGCGCGGCCATGCAGGCTCGCCGTGGTGCCGCTCTTCGCCGGCTTCGACCTGGCCGCCGCCGACCTGGCGCGCGCCGGCCGGATCTTCAGCTTCGACGTGACCGGTGGCCCGTACGAGGAGACCGGCTACGACGCGATCGGGTCCGGGTCGTTGTTCGCCAAGTCCGCGTTGAAGAAGCGTTTCCGCGCCGGGTGTCGGTCGCCGACGCTACCCGGCTGGCGGTCGAGGCGCTCTACGACGCTGCTGACGACGACACCGCGACCGGCGGGCCGGACCTGACCCGGCGGATCTACCCGGTGGTGATGACCGCTACCGCCGAGGGCACCCACCGGCTCACCGACGCCGAGACGGCGACGATCGCCGAGGGCGTGGTCGCCGGCCGGATGGAGAACCCGGGCGGTTAGTCCCGTCCACCCCCACCAGCCAGCAGTCGTCAGCACAGCCCCGTAAGGAGAACCGCCGCCGTGGCCATGCAGTTCTACGCCTCGCCCGAACAGATCATGCGCGACCGTTCCGAGCTGGCCCGCAAGGGCATCGCCCGGGCGCAGCGCGGTGGTCCTGAGCTACTCCGGCGGCGTGCTCTTCGTCGCGGAGAACCTCTCCAGCGCCCTGCACAAGGTCAGCGAGATCTACGACCGGATCGGCTTCGCCGCGGTCGGCCGGTACAACGAGTTCGAGAATCTCCGTCGGGCCGGCGTGCGGATGGCCGACCTGAACGGGCTCAGCTACGACCGGCGGGACGTCACCGGGCGGGCCCTGGCCAACGCGTTCGCGCAGACCCTGGGCGCGATCTTCACCGAGCAGTCGAAGCCGTTCGAGGTGGAGATCTGCGTGGCGGAGGTCGGGGCCACCGCCGCCGACGACGAGCTGTACCGGCTCACCTACGACGGCTCGGTCAACGACGAGCCGGGTCGGATGGCGATGGGCGGGCAGGCCGAGGCCATCACCGGCGTGCTGAAGTCCAACCACCGGCCGGACATGTCGCTCGGGAGGCCGCGAAGGTCGCCGTGCAGGCCCTGAGCAGTGTCGGCGGGAGGGTGGGGCAGCCCGGACGATCGCCGCCAACCAGCTCGAGGTTGCGGTTCTGGACCGTCAGCGGGTCGGCCGGACCTTCCGACGGATCACCGGGGCCGCGCTGACCGCGCTGTTGGACGGGGAGGCGGCGCCACCGGCGAGCGACCTACCGGACACGCCGAGCGTGCCGACCGGAAGGCCGGTAAGCCGACCAGCTCGGCAGGCTCGGCGGACCTGGAGGATCGGCCCGGCCAGCCCGACAACTGATCGTGAGAGAAGCGCCGGAGGCCCGCGTGAGCGGGCCCCGGCGCTTTCGCCTGCGTACGGGTCGGGGTCAGCGGCGCTGGAGCAGCGGCCGGGCGAGAGCCCAGTAGCCGGCGGCGACCGCGTTGAAGACACCCATGCCGGGGGCGAGTCGACGTTCGAGGGGCGACCCGGGCGGTCATCAGCTCGGCGATCACCCCGTCGGGCACGGTACGTTCGGTCTGGAGTTGACGGCGGCGGGCACCGACCCAGGCCCGGTTGCGCCACAGCCAGCCCCAGCCGCGGGTCTTCTGCCTGGTCCAGCCGCCGGCCATCGCGGCGGCGAGCATGGCGGCCTCGGTGAGCAGGAGCATCGGGGCGAGCACCAGGAGGGTCCGGGTCTGGTACGCGGTGAGCAGCGTGACGAGTCGGTTGCGTTCCACCAGGTAGAGCTTGAGGTCGTTGCGGAGAACTCGTAGTGGTGGCGCACGACGGCGTCGGGGACGTACTCCAGTCGCAGGCCGCGTTGCCAGAGCCGCAGGCTCAGCTCGGTGTCCTCGTGGTAGGCGAAGTATTCGGCGGCGAAGCCGTCGAGCTCCTGCCACCGCTGCCGGCTGATCACGAAGCAGCAGCCGCTGAGCGACGGCACGCTGGTGCGGACGGCGTGCGCGGTGGCGGGTTCGCCGTTGCCGCCCGCCCAGGACAGCCCGGTGAAGTGCAGGGGTTGCCGGAGGTGTTGATCAGCTCGGGGTGTCGGCCAGCCGGATCGACGCCATCGCGGCGCCGACGCCGGGTTCGGCGGCGACGGCCACCGTCCTGGCGAGGGCGTCGGGGCGACGACGGCGTCGGAGCTGACGAAGGCGAGCCAGTCTCCGGTGGCCTCGGCGGCGCCGACGCGGCAGCCGCCGGAGTAGCCGGTGTTCTGTTCCGGTCGGACGACCCGGACCTGCGGGAACCCTTGACGATGTCGATGCCGTCGCCGGTGCAGCCGTTGTCGACGACGACCAGCTCGATCTCGACGTCGGTGCTGGCCAGCACGGCCCGGGCGGCGTCGACCAGGTACGGCTCGGCGCCGTAGGCGAGCATTACCGCGGTCACCTGTGGGCGGGTCATCGGATGCCTCCGGATACGGCGGGGTGACGGCGTCGGCGAGCGGCCGGGTGAGGGTGGTGGGTTGGCGGAGGCCACCGCGCAGGAGCACCGCCATGGTGGCGGCCACGACGACGGACCCGATGGCGTAGGCCAACTCGACCCGGAGGATCACCGGGATCGGGAGCAACGTCACGATGATCAGGGCGGCGACGCCGACGGTCCAGGCGATGGCCTGGGCGCGGTGCCGGTCGAGGGCCAGCAGGGCCTGGCCGAGCACCATCGCCCACAGGTAGGCGAGCGTGGCGGCGGCCAGCCAGGCGAAGTCGCCGTGGCCGAGGACGCCGGGGGCGTCGAAGAGCGTACGGACCAGCCACGGGCCGACCAGCACGGCACCGATCGCGCCGGCGAGGCCGAGGGCGGTGACGATGCCGAGCGCCCGGCGCAGCAGGCTGTGGAAGCCGGCCCGGTCGCCGGTGGTGGCGGTGGTGGCCAGGCCGGGCAGCAGCGAGGCCTGCATCGAGCCGAACACGAACAGCGGGACGCGGACCAGCACGAGGGCGGAGAGCAGCGCCGGCGGCCGCGGTGTTCGAGGGGCGAGCAGCTGCAGGTTGATCACGCCGATGTTGACCACGACCTGCGAGAGCAGGCTGGACGCGGTGAGCAGGCCGAGGCCGCGCAGCAGGGTGGCCCAGGCCACGGTGGGCCTCCACCGACGGCGCGCAGGACCGGCGGCAGGGTGAGCAGGACGCTGAGCAGCGGGCGGCGACGAGCACGACGCCGTACCAGACGGGGAGGTCACTCCGGCCAGCCCGAGCAGGGCGACCATGACGATGCGCAGGCCGCCGTCGATGCCGAGTTGGTGCCGTACCAGGGAACAGTTGCAGGCCGGAGAGGACGCCGCGGGTGGAGTAGGCGACGGCCATGGCGGCGAGCGCGCCGACCAGCACGGTGACCATGGTGCCGTCGCCGCCGAAGAGGCTGTCGGCGAGCGGTCGCCGGCCGATGGTGACGGCCAGCACCAGCACGGCGAGCATCACGGCGGCGACGGTGACGCCGCGGGCCAGCACCGGCCCCGGGAGCCCCTGGCTGTGCCGGGCGGCGACGACGCGGGCGACCTCCTGCTCGACGGGTATGAACACGCCGATGCCGAGGGTGAACACGATCGACCAGAGCACCGACAGGGAGTTGTAGTCGGCTCCGCTGAGGTTGTGGCCGGCGACCGCGAGGTGGACGTAGGAGGCGAGGCCGAGAAGACCAGCCCGGCACCAACAGCGATGGTGCCGGGCGGGATCAGGCGCAGCAGGCGACGGATCACCGGCGAATGAGCGCCAGCGTGAGGACGGCGAACGCGCGGCCGAGGTAGATCATCGCCCGGGCGGGGAGTGGCTGGGCGTGCCGGCCATCCGCTTGCGCATGGCGACCGGCACCTGCTTGATGCGGTACCCGCGTCGGGCGGTGTGCACCAGGGTCTCCACAGTGTCGCCGAGGTACTCCGCCGGGTACCAGGTGGCGAACATCTCGATGACCCGCCGGTTGGCGGCCCGGAAGCCGGAGGTGGTGTCGGTGAGTTTGGTGTGGGCGACCCGGGACAGCACGGCGGAGAGCATCACCATCGCCCAGCGGCGGGGCCGCGGACGTTGTAGTCGCCCTCGCCGGCGAAGCGGGCGCCGATGACCAGGTCGTTGTCCTCGAGCAGGTCGACGAGCTTCGGGACGTACCGGGGTCGTGCTGGCCGTCGGCGTCGATCTGGATGGCGACGTCGTAGTCGTTGTCGCGGGCGTAGCGGTAGCCGAGACGCATGGCGCCGCCGACACCGAGGTTGTACGGCAGTTTGGCGACGCGGGCACCGGCGGCCACGGCGACGGCGGCGGTGCGGTCGGTGGAGCCGTCGTCGACGACGAGGACGTCGACGCCGGGCAGCTCGCCGCGGACCTCCCCGACGACGTCGGCGATGGAACCCGACTCGTTGAGGGCCGGGATGATGATCAAGGTGCGCTTGCCGTTAACCATCGCTGGACACCAGTTCGTCTCTGGCTGCCCGGTCCGCGTCGATCTGTGCGCGGAGCAGGGCGAAGTCTTCGGCCAGGGTGCGGGTCTCCTCTTCCAGGGCACTGACCTCCCAGCTCAGGTGCACGCACACGAGCAGCAGGAAGACGATGCCGAGGAAGAGCACCAGGCTGACACCGGAGGCGACGCCGAGGAGCCCGGCGACGTTGTCGAGCAGCCGGGGAACAGGGACAGCGGGATCACGACGACCAGGACGGCGAGCCAGAGCATGCCGTACTTCGCGCAGCTGACGGCGGCGCAGCAGCTCGACGATGGCGCCGAGGAGCAGCAGGCCGGTCAGGCCGGTGACGAGGGTGAGCTTCATGCGACCTTCCACGGGCGGGTGGAGCGGGGAGTGGAACGCGTCAACCAGGGCGGTGTGCCAGTCCGGCAGTGGCGGCAGACCCACGGCTGCCCAGCGGCGGTGCCCCAGCACACTGTACGCAGGTCGGGGCCGGACGCGGATACCGGTCGCTGGTGGTGGGTCGGATCCGGTCCGGGTCCAACCCGGCCAGCGTGAACGTGGCGCGGGCCAGCCCGTACCAGGTTGTCTGCCCGGCGCAGGTGCCGTGGTAGACGCCCGGCGCCGCCTGCCCGGCCAGTGCCGCGTCGGCGAGTGCGACCAACCGCTCGGCGAGCGTGTAGGACCAGGTGGGCTGGCCCTGTTGGTCGTCGACCACGTCGAGGTGCTCGCGCTGGCTGGCGAGTCGGAGCATGGTGGCCACGAAGTTCGGCCCGTGTGCGCCGTACAGCCAGGCGGTGCGGACGACGTACCCGGTGTCGGGCAGCAGCCGCGCGACGGCCTGCTCGCCGACCAGCTTGCCGCGGCCGTACGCGTTGACCGGCGCGGTCGGCGCGTCCTCCGGTAGGGGTGTCCGCGTTGCCGGCGAGGACGTAGTCGGTGGAGACCTGGATCAGGCGGGTTCCGTCGGTGGCGCACGCCGCGGCGAGGTGCGCCACGCCCTCGCCGTTGACGGCGGTCGCCGCCGCCTCGTCGGACTCGGCGCCGTCAACGTTGGTCCACGCGGCGGCGTTGATCACCACGTCGTGTCCGGCCACGGCGGCGCGGACCGCCGCGGGGTCGGTGACGTCCAGGTCGGCGCGGGTGGCGGCGGTCACCTTGAGGTCGGGGCGCGTCCCCAGCACGGTGACCAGGTCCCGGCCGAGCATCCCGCCCGCTCCGGTGACGAGAAGTCGGGTCATGCGGTCGGGGTGGACTTGAGGGGCTCCCACCAGCCGCGGTTGTCCCGGTACCAGCGGACGGTGTCGGCGAGGCCGTCGTCCAGCGTGATGCTGGGGTGTAGCCGAGTTCCGCGCTGATCTTGCTGATGTCGAGGGAGTAGCGGCGGTCGTGGCCCTTGCGGTCGGTGACCGGGACGACCCGGTCCCAGCCGGCGTCGCACGCGTCGAGGAGCAGGCCGGTGAGTTCCTTGTTGGTCAGCTCGGTGCCGCCGCCGATGTTGTAGACCTCACCGGCGCGTCCCTTCTGCTGGACGAGGGCGATGCCGCGGCAGTGGTCGTGCACGTGCAGCCAGTCGCGGATGTTGCCGCCGTCGCCGTAGAGGGGACGGTCCCGCCGTCGAGCAGGTTGGTGACGAACAGCGGGATGACCTTCTCGGGAACTGGTACGGGCCGTAGTTGTTGGAGCAGCGGGTGACGACCACGTCCATGCCGTGGGTGCGGTGGTACGACAGGGCGAGCAGGTCGGAGCCGGCCTTGGACGCCGAGTACGGCGAGTTCGGGGCGAGCGGCCAGGTCTCGGTCCAGGAGCCCTCGTCGATCGAGCCGTACACCTCGTCGGTGGAGACGTGCACGAATCGGCTGGTGCCGTGGCGCAGCGCCGCGTCGAGCAGCGTCTGGGTGCCCAGCACGTTCGTGGTGACGAACGGCGCCGCGCCGGCGATCGAGCGGTCGACGTGCGACTCCGCGGCGAAGTGCACGATCACGTCGTGGTCGGCGACGACCTGGTCGACCACGACCGGGTCACAGATGTCGCCCTGGACGAACCGCAGTCGCGGGTCGTCGCGTACGGGGTCGAGGTTGGCCAGGTTGCCCGAGTAGGTCAGCTTGTCGAGCACGGTCACGACCGCCGGCTCGAGCGGTGGCACGCCGTCGGCACTGCCGAGGGCTTGCCCAGCAGCAGGCGAACGTACTCCGACCCGATGAATCCGGCTCCGCCGGTGACGAGGATCCTCACGGGTCCGGAAGTATACGCGACGGTCGGCGCGATGCCCGGCACGGCGACCCTGCGCAGATGTCGCGTCAGTGCCGCTAGGCTTCCCCGGTGCGTGGAATCCTACTTGCTGGCGGCACCGGGTCCCGGCTCTGGCCGATCACCCGGGCGGTCTCGAAGCAGCTGATGCCGGTCTTCGACAAGCCGATGATCTACTACCCGCTCTCCACCCTGGTGATGTCCGGGGTCCGGGAGATCCTGGTGATCACGACTCCGGAGGACCAGGACCAGTTCCGTCGGCTGCTCGGCGACGGCAGCCAGTTCGGGCTGCGGCTGGAGTACGTCAGCCAGGAGCGCCCGGAGGGCATCGCGCAGGCGTTCATCCTCGGCGCGGACTTCATCGGCGACGAGTCGGTGGCGCTGGTCCTCGGCGACAACATCTTCCACGGTGTCGGTCTGGGCCGGCAGCTCGCCGAGCACGGTGACCCGGTCGGCGGGCGGGTCTTCGCCTATCAGGTGGCCAACCCGCAGGAGTACGGCGTCGTCGACTTCGACGCCTCCGGTCGGGTGCTCTCGATCGAGGAGAAGCCGGCGCGCCCGAAGTCCAGCTACGCGGTGCCGGGCCTCTACTTCTACGACAACCGGGTCGTGGACATCGCCCGCAAGCTCACCCCGAGCGCCCGCGGCGAGCTGGAGATCACGGCGGTCAACGAGGTGTACCGGGAGACCGGGAGCTGTCGGTGACGGTCCTGGACCGGGGCACCGCCTGGCTGGACACCGGCACGTTCACCTCGATGATGCAGGCGGCGGAGTTCGTCCGGGTGGTCGAGGAGCGGCAGGGTCTCAAGATCGGCTGTGTCGAGGAGGTCGCCTGGCGCGCCGGCCTGATTGACGACGCGCAGCTGCGCGCGCTCGCCGAGCCGCTGACCAAGAGCGGCTACGGCGACTACCTGCTCGGCCTGCTGGCCGAAAAGATCGGCGTCGACGGGGTCCTGGTGAAGATCCGGGAGCTGAGCATCGAGGGCGCCTGGGAGATCACCCCCAGCAGCACGGCGACCCGCGCGGCATGTTCATGGAGTGGTACCGCTTCGACGCGCTCGCCGAGGCGGTGGGGCATCCGCTGCGGCTGGCCCAGGCCAACCTGTCGGTCTCCGCGCGGGGCGTGGTGCGCGGCGTGCACTTCGCCGACGTCCCGCCCGGGCAGGCCAAGTACGTCACCTGCGTCCGCGGCGCGGTCCTCGACGTGATCGTGGACCTGCGGGTGGGTTCGCCGACCTTCGGCCGCTGGGAGGGCGTCCGGCTGGACGACACCGACCGTCGGGCCGTCTACCTCAGCGAGGGGCTGGGGCACGGGTTCTGCGCGCTGACCGACGACGCGACGTTGAGCTACCTCTGCTCGGCCACCTACAACCCGACCGGCGAGCACGCGGTGCACCCGCTGGACGAGGAGCTGGGCATCGAGTGGCCCGCCGACGTACCGCTGCTGTCCGCGCGCGACGACGCGGCACCGACGCTGGCGCAGGCCCGCGAGCGGGTCTGCTGCCCGAGTACGACAGCTGCCGGCGGTTCGTGGCGACCCTCGGTCCGGACGGAATGTCGCACTCAACCGGTATGTGACGCCGCTCGGGGCACGACCTGTGCTCTGACAGTGACGAACGGCCCTCCGGGCGGCTAATGTCACACCATGGAGCGGCGAATCTTCGGCCTCGAGACCGAGTACGGCGTCACCTGCACCTATCGCGGGCAGCGGAGGCTGTCCCGGACGAGGTCGCGCGGTATCTGTTCCGTCGCGTGGTCTCCTGGGGTCGGTCGAGCAACGTCTTCCTGCGTAATGGGGCCCGGCTCTACCTGGACGTCGGGTCGCATCCGGAGTACGCGACACCGGAGTGCGACTCGGTGACCGATCTTGTCGCCCACGACCGGGCCGGCGAGCGGATCCTGGAGGGCCTGCTCGTCGACGCGGAGAAGCGGCTGCACGACGAGGGCATCGCGGGTGAGATCTACCTGTTCAAGAACAACACCGACTCGGCCGGCAACTCGTACGGCTGCCACGAGAACTATCTGGTCTCCCGGCACGGAGAGTTCGGCCGGCTCGCCGACGTGCTCATCCCGTTCCTGGTCACCCGGCAGTTGATCTGTGGGGCTGGCAAGGTCCTGCAGACCCCGCGCGGCGCGGTCTACTGCCTCTCGCAGCGGGCCGAGCACATCTGGGAGGGCGTCTCCTCGGCGACCACCCGCAGCCGTCCGATCATCAACACCCGCGACGAGCCACACGCCGACGCCGAGCGCTACCGGCGGCTGCACGTGATCGTCGGGGACTCCAACATGAACGAGGTCACCACCCTGCTCAAGGTCGGCACCGCCGACATCGTGCTGCGGATGATCGAGGCCGGGGTGGTGATGCGCGACCTGTCCCTGGAGAACCCGATCCGGGCCATCCGGGAGGTGTCACACGACATCACCGGCCGGCGCAAGGTGCGGCTGGCCAACGGCAAGGAGGTCAGCGCCCTGGACATCCAGCAGGAGTACCTGTCCAAGGCCACCGAGTTCGTCGAGCGCCGTGGCGGTGACCAGGCCGCCAAGCGGGTCGTCGAGCTGTGGGGCCGGGTGCTCAACGCGGTGGAGAGCGGCGACCTGGAGCCGGTCTCCCGGGAGATCGACTGGGTCAGCAAGCTGCGGCTGATCGAGCGCTACCAGCGCAAGCACGACCTGCCGCTGTCGCACCCCGGGTGGCGCAGATGGATCTGGCCTACCACGACGTACGCCGGGGCCGTGGCCTCTACGGGCTGCTGGAGCGCCGCGGCGAGGTCGACCGGGTGGCCACCGATCCGGAGATCTTCGAGGCCAAGGAGACGCCGCCGCAGACCACCCGGGCTCGGCTGCGGGGCGAGTTCATCCGGCACGCCCAGGAGAAGCGACGGGACTTCACCGTCGACTGGGTGCACCTCAAGCTCAACGACCAGGCGCAGCGCACCGTGCTCTGCAAGGACCCGTTCCGGGCGTACGACGAGCGGGTGGAACGGCTGATCGCCAGCATGTGACAGGTGAGCCGGCCCCGGTGGTGCAGTCCGCCGACGGGCGGCAAACCCGCCGCACCGAGCGGCTAAGCTGAGCGCGCCATGACGACTTCTGGACCTTCCGACCGCTCCGAGCGCGGCACCGAGCGGCAGAACTGGGTCGAACGCCGGCGGGACAAGATCCGCGCCGAGGTCGACCGAAACCGGCGCGGTGAATACACGGTGCCGACGTGGGTGCTGGCGTTGGCGCTGGCGCTCATCGTGGGCGGCTGGCTCGCCCTCATCTTCCTAGCCTGACGGCTCGGCTACGCCTCCCTCGCGTTGATCATGAAGTTATTGCCCGCCGCCTCGGCGTGTCGCGGCAATAACTTCATGATCAACAGCCCGGGAGCGGGGCCGGGTCGGCGCAGGGCCGGGGGCGGGGTCAGGGAGCAGGGTGGTGGCGTGGCGGCCGGCTGCGGCTGCTGCCAGGAAGTACGCGTGGTCGGCGTCCAGGCCGCGGCCCATGGTCGACAGTGGCACGGCGCTGGCGCAGCGCGGCGTCGAGACCGTCGGTGGGCACCCGGATGATCCGGTGGCGGGTCGCCAGGGTGCCAGTGACGCGTCCACCTCGGCCGCGAGGGTCGGCTCCAGGTCGTCGGGCACCACCAGCTCCGCCGGGGCTAGCGCCACCCGGCCGTACGCGGTGAGGCTGTGGTGGGACACGCCCGGTGCCGGGGCGGGGTCGGCGTCGGAGATGCGCAACGAGCCGACCGGCCGCCCGCCCAGCGTGGCGATCGCGTTGACCGCCTCACCGGCGGCGACGCCGGAGAAGCCAGCGGGTTCCGGTGCCCAGGTTGCCGGGCCCCTGGGCCACGATGGCGAGGTCGGCTCCCAGCACGTACCGGGCGGCGAGCAGACCGCCGTGCACTGTGGTGGCCTCCAGGTCGCCGCCGAACGCCTGCCCGACGGTGATCGTGCCGGCCAGCTCGTCCCGCAGCCCGGCGAGGGTGCGGGAGAACCAGGCGGGCAGCGCCCGCCGTCGGTGAGCAGGTAGGCCACCCGCGCCCGGGGGCGTCGGCCCGGATGCCGGCCAGGATCGCCGGAAGTGCCGAGTGCAGGTCCGCGGTGACCACCGGCAGGCCGCCCAGGTCGTCCGCGTCGGCCAGCACCTCGCGGTGCGGGAGGCTCCTCGTCCACGCCGAGCAGGATCGGCTGCAACGGCGTGTAGCGGGCCTTGACCAGGTGCCCGGCGTCGCGGGTGTCGCCGACGTCCGGCGGGTCCGGTGGCAGCCGGTCCGGCAGGGCGACCACCAGGGCGTACCCGCCGGTGCCCAGGCCCATCAGCAGCGCGCCGGCGTTGAGTAGCACCCGGTCACCGGGCTCGGGCGTGCCGACGAGCTCCGGGTAGGCCAGGGCCCGCATCCGCGTGCCGTCGGGCAGGTCGACGTCCAGCTCCACCGCCCCGGTCCACTGCCGTCGCAGCGTCGCCACCGTCCCCGTACGCCATCGCACCATGACGGGCACGCTAGCCGCGCGGGCCCGGCGGTCCGCGCCCGGGTGCGGCGGTGGCGTGGTTCAGGTCGGTGCGGCCCGCCGGCGTCCGGGGTCGGTCCGGCCTGGTGTGCCGGGCGTCGCCGGTGGCGCCGGGCAACGAGCGGGTGGGGTCGAGGAAGACGAAGCGGATCTCCGGGTAGCGGCCGGTGAGCCGCTGTTCGGCCTCGTCGGCGGTGGCCTCGATCTCCGCGCCGGTGGCCTCGTCGCGGAAGTCGACCTTCGCGGCGACCAGGATGTCGGCCGGGCCGAGCTGCATGGTCAGCAGGGTGTCGATGCGCTCCACCTCGGGTAGCCCGGCCAACTCCTGCTCGATCTCGCGGCGCAGTCGCTCCGGCACCGCCCGGCCGACCAGCAGCGACAGGTTGTTGCCGGCGAGGACCCCGGCGACCGCCAGCAGCAGGAGCCCGATCAGGATCGACGCGACACCGTCCCACACCTCGTCGCCGGTGGCGTGTGACAGGCCGACGCCGAGCCCGGCCAGCACCAGGCCGACCAGGGCCGCGCTGTCCTCCAGGAAGACGGCCTTGACGGTGGTGTCGGCGGTCAGGCGCAGGAACCGCCGGGGAGTGGTCTGCCAGCGTCGCGACTCGCGGCGAACCTGCCGCACGGCCCGGGCCAGCGAGATCGACTCGATGACGAACGACACCCCAGCACGATGTACGAGATCAGGTAGTCGCCGCTGTGCTCGTGCACCAGGATCGTGGTGACGCCGTGCGTGACGGCGAAACCGGCGCCGGCCACGAAGGTGAACATGGCCGCGAAGAACGCCCAGACGTAGCTTCCTTGCCGTACCCGAAGGTGCCGCTGGTCGGCCGGACGGGCGCCGCGGCGCAGCGCCTGGAAGAGCAGCACCTCGGTGGTGGTGTCGGCCACCGAGTGCGCCGCCTCGGAGAGCATCGCGGCCGATCCGGAGATCAGCCCGGCGATCAGCTTGGCCACCGCGATGGCGAGGTTGGCGACGCCGGCGACGACCACCGTGCCGACGCTCTCGCTCTCGGGCCTGGCCTCCGCTTGCGACATGAGGATCACCCTATGACCGCAGACGGCGACGCGCCGGGGAGGCCCGATCCGAACAAGTGTGCGGCACGCCCGCGTGGGTGCACGGGCTGGGCGTGCCGGCTGCTAGCGTCTACCGCGTGTCGCGGACCCGCACCGAACGCCTGGTCAACCTGGTGATCTGTCTGCTGTCCACGCGACGGTTCCTGACCGCCGCGCAGATCGCCGCGACCGTGCCCGGTTACGAGCACGATCCCGACGACGCGCGCGACCACGAGGCGTTCCAGCGCAAGTTCGAACGGGACAAGGCCGAGCTGCGCGAGCTGGGTGTGCCACTGGAGACCGGCACGGCGAGCGCCTTCGACGCCGAGCCCGGTTACCGGATCGCCCACCGCGAATACGCGCTGCCCGACATCCTCCTCGAACCGGACGAGGCCGCCGCGGTCGGCATCGCCGCACGGCTGTGGCAGCACGCCGGGTTGGCCGCCGCCGCGTCGTCCGGGCTGGCCAAGCTCCGCGCCGCCGGAGTGGACGTGGACCCGCAGGCGACCCTCGGCCTGGAGCCGATGGTCACTGTCGACCCGGCGTTCGCGCCGCTGACCGCCGCCGCCCGGGACCGCCGCGAGGTCGGCTTCGACTACCGGGTGCCCGACCGCGACGCGCCCAGCCGTCGGCGGCTGCAACCGTGGGCGTGGTCTGCTGGCGCGGCCGGTGGTATGTGGTCGGTCACGACCAGGACCGGGAGGCGACCCGCTGCTTCCGGCTGTCCGGGTCGTCGGCGCGGTCCGGGTGACCGGCGCCCCGGCGCGTACGAGCCGCCGGCCAACGTCGACCTGATCAGCCACGTGGCCCGCTGGTCGGGTCCGGTGGAGCGCACCGGCCGGGCCACCGTGCTGGCCGCGCCGGGGCGGGCGGCGGGCTGCGCCGCTGGGCGGTGGAGGTGACCGCCGGGCCGGACGGCGACCGGCTGGTCCTGCCGTACGCGGACCCGGACGGGCTGGCCGGCCATCTCGTCGGCTACGGCCCGGACGTGCGGGTGCTCGACCCACCGGAGGTCCGCGAGGCGGTCATCCAACGACTCAAGGAGATCGCCGTCCGCCACGACGAGTTGGCCGTCACCGGGGTGCCCGGTGACCCGCCCGACCGCCCGCGGCGGCTCCCGCGCGTCCGCCGACCGGCTGGCCCGACTGCTCAACCTGGTGCCCTACCTGCTGGCCCGGCCCGGCATCGAGATCGCCGAGGCGGCCGGTGACCTGGGTGTCACCGAACGCCAGCTCCGCGAGGACCTGGAGTTGCTCTGGGTGTGCGGGCTGCCCGGCTACGGCCCCGGTGACCTGATCGACATGGCGTTCGACGGCGATCGGGTGACCATCACCTACGACGCCGGCATCGACCGGCCGTTGCGACTCACCCCGACGAGGCCCTCGCGCTGGTGGTGGCGTTGCGGATGCTGGCCGAGACGCCCGGGTGGCCAACCGGGAGGCCGTCGAACGGGCCCTCGCCAAGATCGAGGACGCGGGCGACCTGGTCGGTGCCCCGGTGGCGGTGCGGTTGCCCGGCGACACCCGAAGGGTCGAGGCGCTGCGGGCCGCCGTGGAGGGCGGCCGAGCGCTGCGGATCACCTACCACGGCGGCACGGGACGAGACCACCGAGCGTGTCATCGACCCGCTGCGGATGCTGATGGTCGGCGGCCGGGCGTACGTGGAGGCGTGGTGTCGGCGCGCCGAGGCGGTCCGCCTCTTCCGGGCCGACCGGATCGACGCGATCACCGAGTTGGACGAGCCGGCGACGGTGCCGCCGCAGGCCGTTCCGCACGACTCACCGAGGGTGTGTTCCGCCCTCGGCCGACCTGCCGCTGATCACACTGCGCATCGGTCGGGGCGAGCGGTGGATCACCGAATATTATCCGTGCGAGCGGGTGGAGGCCGGCGACGGCGACCAGTGGCTGGTGTCCCTGCGGGTGACCGACCTGGGCTGGGCCCGCCGGCTCGTGCTCGGCCTCGGCCCGGAAGTGACAGTGGTCGCCCCGGTCGAGCTGGCCGAGCAGGTGCGGGCGACGGCTGCCGCCGCGTTGGACGCGTACGCCGTGCCCGTGACCTCGGCCGTGCCCCGGGGCCGAGGCCGACCGGAACGCGCGCCGTCGGGTGACCGGCGGTGGCGGGCCGCACCAGTAGGCTGACCGCCGTGCTGATCTGGATCGTGCTCGCGGTGGTGCTGCTGCCGCTCGTGGCGTTCACGCTGGCCGTGCGGCCGGTGCTGACCGACTGCCCGGTTGCGCCGTGCCGCCCTGGTGTTGCAGCGGCAGGCCACCGAGGCCGAGTCGCTGCGCGAGACCGCCGAGGTGTTGCAACAGCGCGCCGAGGGCGTTCAACGTCAGCTCGACACCACCAACGTCGGCTCGCGCTGATCAAGGCCAAGCGCGGCTGAACGAGCACGTACCCGGCGATGGTTGACGATCATCGCGGGTTGGTCAAGACTTCACCCTTCGGGCCAGACAACCACCACCCGGCGGGTGGCGGGCGGCCGATCCGCACGTACGATGGGCTGCGTACCACCCTCGGACACAGAGCGACTGGAGCTTCTCATGGGTGCCCTCAAGCCGTGGCACATCGCTGTTCTCGTGGTTGTGCTGATCCTGCTCTTCGGTGCGAAGCGGCTCCCCGACGCGGCCCGTTCGCTGGGTCGGTCGCTGCGGATCATCAAGGCCGAGACCAAGAGCCTGCAGGACGACGACCGCGACCTCGCCGAGAAGGCCGACGCGCAGGCCGGCTACCAGCCGTTGCCGCCGCACGTCGGGCAGCAGGCGCCGCACGCCGGCCAGCCGCAGCAGGCGCCGTACCAGCAGGCCCGCCGCAGCAGCCGGTCGTCGACCCGGTGCACCGCGTCCGCGACAACTGACCGAAGGGCCCCACCACCGTGGCCTTCGCACTGCGCAAACGCGGCCCAAAGGCGTTCGAGCGGGCCGCCGATGGCTCGATGACGCTCATCGAGCACGTCCGCGAGCTGCGCAACCGTCTGTTCCGCGCGTCGCTGGCGATCATGATCGGCTTCGGCTTCGGCTTCTGGCTGTCCGAGCGGGTCCGGATTTTGCTGTCGAAGCCGTACTGCGACCTGCCGGGGTCGGTCGATCCGGAGACCAAGAAGTGCCTCTTCGTTCAGCTCGGCCCGGCCGACCTCTTCCTGCTGAACCTGAAGATCGGCCTGTGGGTGGGCCTGATCATCGCGGCGCCGATCTGGCTCTACCAACTCTGGGCGTTCATCGCGCCTGGTCTGCACCGGCACGAGCGGCGCTACGCCTACGCCTTCACGGCCTTGGCGGCGCCGCTCTTCGCGGCCGGCGCGGTGCTGGCGTTCTTCGTCACCGCCAGGGCCTCGAGTTCCTGATGAACGTGTCCGGCGACGACATCTCGACCACGCTGGAAGTCACTCGCTACATCTCCTTCGTCACCAACCTGATCCTGTTGTTCGGGTGGCGTTCGAGTTCCCGCTCGTCGTGCTGATGCTCAACTTCGTGGGCATCGCCAGCGCGAAACGGTTGCTCAGCTGGTGGCGGGTGGCGATCTTCGTGTTCTTCGCGTTCTCCGCGGTGGTCACCCCGACACCGGACCCGTTCGGGATGACCGCCCTGGCGATCTGTCTGTCCGCGCTCTACTTCGCCGCGGTCGGGGTCGCCTTCATCAACGATCGGCGGCGGGGCCGGGGCAAGGAGATCTACGCGGGCATCGACGACGACGAGGTGTCGCCGTTGGAGTTCGACGCGGATCCGGTCGTTGCCGGGCAGCGGGTCGACGCGAGCGCGCCGATCGGCGTACCCGAGCCGGTCGCCGCACCGGCACCGATCGAGCGACGCTACGACGACATGACCTGACGGCCCGCGCCGTTCGGTCCGCCGACGCCGTCCCCGTTTCGTGGGGGCGGCGTCGTCGTTCGCGACCTCACCCGCCGAGCTGGCGGCGGAACCGGTGGTGAACGGCGGGTGTCCGACCGGTACGGTGCTGCCCGTGACCGCAGACGACCACCTGCCCGGCCCGGTGGCCGTGCTCGCCAATCCGACCGCCGGTCGGGGACGGCACCGCGCTCTGCTGCCCGTCTGCTGGACGGGTTGGCCGCCGCCGGCCGGCCGGTCCGGCTGCTGTCCGCGTCCAGCCCGCCGAGGCGGAGGCGGCGTGCCGTGCGGCGGTCGCCGACGGCGCTGCGCCTGGTGGCGGTCGGCGGTGACGGCACCGTGCACCGGCGCTGCAGGCGGTCGCCGGCACCGACGTGCCGTTCGGGCCGATTCCCGCCGGCACCGGCAACGACTTCGCCCTGGACACCGGGTTCCCCGCCGACCCCTCGCGGCGGCGGACGTGATCGCCGCGGCGGTGCGCGACGGCCGCCGCCACACCGTCGACCTGGCCCGGATGGTCGGGGCCGACGGCACCAAGCGCTGGTTCGGGGCGGTCCTCGCGGCCGGGTTCGACGCGATCGTCAACGAGCGGGCCAACCGGATGCGCTGGCCGCGCGGCCACGCCGCTACGACCTGGCCATCCTGGTCGAGTTGGCGCGGCTGCGGCCGCGCCGCTACCTGCGCCTCGACGGGGTGCCGCACGAGCTGGACGCGGTGCTCGTGGCGGTGGGCAACTGCCCACCTACGGCGGAGGGATGCGGATCTGCCCCGACGCCGACCCGACCGACGGTCTGCTCGACGTGGTGGTGGCGGGTCGGGTCGACCGGCGGACCCTGATCCGGGTGAAGCCGCGCATCTACCAGGGCACCCACGTCGACCATCCGCTGGTGCGCAGCTTCCGGGCCCGCACCGTGGAACTGGCCGCCGACGGCATCACCTCGTACGCCGACGGGGAACGCTCCCTGGACCTTCCGGTGACGATCAGCGCCGTTCCGGGAGCCCTGCGGCTGCTGCGTTGACCCGTACCGCCCGATGCTGGCCGCGATGACCAGCACGATGGCGGCACACTCCAGCACTGTCAGCGCCTGCCGGAGCACCAGCCACCCGGCGAGCGTGGCGACGGCCGGGCCGAGGCTCATCAGCACCGCGAAGGTGGCGGTGGGCATGCGCCGCAGCGCCAACAGCTCCAGCGTGTATGGCAGCCGGAGGCGAGCACCGCGAGGGCGGCGCCGAGCGCCAGCACCGGCGGGTCGAGCAGCACCGCTCCGCCGTCGACGATGCCCAGCGGCAGGGTGACCAGGGCGGCGACGACCAACGCCAGGGCCAACCCGTCCGCGCCGGAAAACGGCCGCCGACCGGGCGCTCAGCACGATGTACGCGGCCCACATGGCGCCCGCGCCGAACGCGAAGGCCACCCCACCGGGTTCAGCCGGTCGAAGCCGCCCTGCCCGAGCAGCGCCACCCCGGCGAGTGCCAGCCCCGCCCAGCCCCAGCTGGCCAGCCGCCGGGCGCTGAACACCGACAGCGCCAACGGCCGAGCACCTCCAGCGTCACCGCCGGACCCAGCGGGATGCGGTCGATGGCCTGGTAGAACAGCGAGTTCATGCCGGCCAGGGCCAGCCCGAACGCGCCCGCCGCGAGCCAGGCGGAGCGGTCGTGTCCCCGTAGTCGGGGCGGCACGACGAGCAGCAGGACCGCCGCGATGGTCAGGCGCAGGGTCACGCGCCGGCCACCCGGTACGCGGGAAGAGCAGCGCGGCCACGGCGGCACCGAACTGCACCGACAGGGCCCACCGAGCACCAGCCCCACGGCGGCGACGCCACCGCGCCGGGCCGGTCGCGTCTCGGCCGGCTGTGGCGCGGGCAGCAGGGTTTCCGTCACGGGCACGACGGTAGGCGGTCCACTCCGGCCGCCCTGCGGCGGTGTCACCACAACAGGTCGCGGCGGAAGTGCTGGTCAACGCGGTGCTACCGGCGTACGGTCCGTGGTATGACCAGCGCGATGCGGAAACTGTCGATCTCCGTGCCACCCGACGTGGCCGAACGCCTGGAGCGCGAGGCCAACGCGAGCGCCACATCACGCAGGCCGTCCGCGACCGGATGCGCCTGGACGCCCTGGACGCGGAGCTGGCCCACCAGGGCATCCCGATCACCGAGCAGGGCGTGGCCGAGGCCCGTGCCCGCCGGGCCGCCGTCGAGGCCGACTGGTCACCGGAGCGCCGCAGCGCGCTTCGCGAGCGGGCACGCCTGCACACGCTGGACGCCACCACCGGCACCGTCGACCAGCCGGCGGCGTGAGCCACGACGACGACCGCCCGGTCCGGCTCGTGCTGGACCGGTCGGCGCTGCTGGCGTACCTGGCGGGTCGGTGCACGTCGGGAGCCGCTGCACGAGGTCATCCAGGACCGCAACAGGTTCGGCGTCACCGCCGTGACCGCGGCGGAGGCCCTGGCGATCGTCAGCGACCCGAAGGAGAGGTCGACCCTGCACCGCCTGCTGACCCTCGACGCCTGCGAGGTGCTCTCCACAGAGGGGCACTCCTGGCACGAACTCAGCTTCTGGCGCACGGTGACGGGTCGGGCCGACCTGGCGAGCACCGTGCTGGCCGTCCTCGAACACGACGCGTCGATCCTGACCGCCGAGGACCGGTACGGCGACGGCGACCTGCCGGTGATCCGCATTCCGGACTGACGGCACGGAGACCAGGGGTCAGGACGGCAGGGCGAGGTCGAGCACCGCGCCCAGCCCGTTCTCCCGACCCGGCTCGGCCGCCGGAAGCACCAGCGCCGAGCAACCGGCCGCCACCGCGCCCGCGTCCGCGGGAGTGTCACCGACCATCAGCGCCTGCTCCGACTCCACGCCGAGCATCCCGCAGGCGCGCCAGAAGATCGCCGGGTCCGGTTTGCAGCGCCCACCTCGTACGAGAGCACGAACGCGTCGACCAGACCGGTCAGGCCCCAGGCGTCGAAGTGTGGCCGCAGGTCGAAGCCGATGTTGCTGACCACCGCCACCGGCACCCCGGCGTCCCGCAGGGCGGTGAGCGTGGCGGCGGTGTCCGCGTACGGCAGCCAGCCCTCGGCGGTCAGCAGCCGCTCGTAGAGCGCCTCGGCGAAGCCCTCGATGCCCGCGTCGACGGTCTCGGCCAGCCCGGTGTACGCGCCCCGGTGAGCGTGTTGGTAGAGGTCCCGGTCTGCCCACAGCTCGGCCAGCCGGGGTGGCACCCGCGCCGGCAGTGGCCCGCCGGCGCGTCCGGCGGTCAGCAGTCGATCGGCCAGCGAGGTGGCGCGGACGCGATCCAGGGTGACCCCGCATGTCGCCGCGGCCTCCAGCACCCACTGCCGGGGCTCCTCCACCTGGGCCAGGGTGCCGTGGAAGTCGAAGAGCACCGCCTTGACGGGGCGTCGGGACGCCGACGGCGGCGGGCGCCTCGGCGCTGCCCGGCGAACTGGTCTGGGGCGGTTCGGCATGGTCCGGCACGCCGTGCACCCTACCGACCGCCCGGGCGGCACCTCCGACGGCCTTGTGGGGTGACGTGTGCCGGGACGCACTAATCTTGGTGGCATGTCGAGCCCCGCCGAGCGATACGCCAGGGCGCGCCGCCAGGCCGCACAGGCCTCAGAGTTTCCGGCGCTCAACGAGTTCGCCCTCGACCTGGGGTTCGACCTCGACGACTTCCAGCGGGAGGCGTGTCAGTCTCTGGAGCGGGGCAGCGGCGTGCTGGTCTGCGCCCCACCGGCGCTGGTAAGACCGTGGTCGGCGAGTTCGCGGTGCACCTGGCGTTGCGCGGGCGGCCCGGCGACCCGGTGCCGGCCGCCGACGCGACGACCCACCGGCGCGGCGCAAGTGCTTCTACACGACGCCGATCAAGGCGCTGTCCAACCAGAAGTACCACGACCTGGTCGCCCGCTACGGCGTCGAGCAGGTCGGTCTGCTGACCGGCGACAACGCGATAAACGGCGACGCGCCGGTGGTGGTGATGACCACCGAGGTGCTGCGCAACATGCTCTACGCGGGCTCCAGCACCTGCAGGGCCTCGCGTACGTGGTGATGGACGAGGTGCACTACCTGGCCGACCGGTTCCGCGGTGGGGTGTGGGAAGAGGTGATCATCCACCTGCCCGCCTCGGTCACCCTGGTTTCGCTGTCGGCGACCGTCTCCAACGCCGAGGAGTTCGCCGACTGGCTGGTCACCGTGCGCGGCGAGACCGCCGTGGTGGTCAGCGAACACCGGCCGGTGCCGTTGTGGCAGCACATGCTGGTCGGCAAGCGGATGTTCGACCTGTTCCACGACGCCGACGCCGCCCGCAAGCACGACGTGCATCCGGAGCTGCTGCGCTACACCCGGGAGACCGCACGACGGCTGGAGTTGGGCGAGGGGCGCGGCGCGGGGCCGGGTGCCGGCCGGCGTGGTCCGCGCTGGCGTGGCCCGATGCGTCCGGACATCGTCGACCGGCTCGACCGGGAGGGCTGCTGCCGGCGATCCTGTTCATCTTCAGCCGGGCCGGCTGCGCCGCCGCGGTGCAGCAGTGTCTCGCCGCCGGGCTGCGGCTCACCTCGGCCGAGGAGCGCACCGAGATCCGCCGGGTCGTCGAGTCCCGGGTCACCGCCATCCCCGGCGAGGACCTCTCCATCCTCGGCTACTGGGAGTGGCTGGACGGTCTGGAACGCGGCCTGGCCGCCCACCACGCCGGCATGCTGCCGGTGTTCAAGGAGATCGTCGAGGAGCTGTTCGTCCGCGGCCTGGTCAAGGCGGTCTTCGCCACCGAGACCCTGGCGCTGGGCATCAACATGCCGGCCCGCTGCGTGGTCCTCGAACGGCTGGTCAAGTACAACGGCGAGGCGCACGTCGACCTGACCCCGGGGAGTACACGCAGCTCACCGGGCGCGCCGGCCGCCGGGGCATCGACGTGGAGGGGCACGCCGTCGTGGTGTGGTCCCCGGAGACCGACCCACGGCAGGTGGCCGGGCTCGCCTCCACCCGCACCTACCCGCTGCGCTCCAGCTTCCGGCCCTCGTACAACATGGCGGTGAACCTGGTCGGCACTGTCGGCGTGGAGCCGGCCCGCGCTCTGCTGGAGTCCTCGTTCGCCCAGTTCCAGGCGGACCGGTCGGTGGTCGGCCTGGCCCGACAGGTGCAGCGCAACACCGAGTCCATCGAGGCGTACGGCGCGGAGGCCGCCTGCCACCACGGCGACTTCGACGAGTACTTCGCCCTGCGGGTGGCGATCGCCGACCGGGAGAAGGCGATCACGCGGCAGGGGCAGTCCCAGCGCAAGGCCGCCGCGGTGACGTCGCTGGAGCGGCTGCGGGTCGGCGACGTGATCCGGGTGCCGTCGGGCCGGCGGGCCGGGTTGGCCGTCGTGCTGGACCCGGCGACGGGCGGGTTCGGTGAGCCACGACCGCTGGTGCTCACCCAGGATCGCTGGGCCGGGCGGGTCAGCCCGGGCGACTTCACCACCCGGCCGAGGTGCTGGCCCGGATCCGGGTGCCCAAGCACTTCAACCACCGCTCACCGGCCGCCCGGCGGATCTCGCCGCCGAGGTCAGCGGCACCGGCCTGGACCGGCACGGCGGGCGACGGGTGGCCGTTCCCGCGAGGTGAGCGGCGAGGACCACCGCATCACCCAGCTCCGCACGGAGCTGCGCCACCATCCCTGCCACGCCTGCCCGGAACGGAGGAGCACGCCCGCTGGGCGGAGCGGCGTCGGCGGCTGGAGCGCGACACCGAGGAGTTGCGCGAGCGGGTCAGTGGGCGTACGGGATCGCTCGCCCGCACGTTCGACCGGATCGTGGCGTTGCTGACCGAGCGGGGTTACCTTTCCCGCGACGGCAGGGTCACCGACGCCGGCCGGATGCTCGGCCGGATCTGGACCGAGGCGGACCTGCTGGTGGCGGAGTGCCTGCGCCGGGGCGTGTGGAACGGGTTGTCCCCGGCCGAGCTGGCCGCCGCGGTGTCCGTCGTGGTGTTCGAGGCGCGCCGCGATGTCGACGAGCGGGCGTCGCTGCCGCGTGGGCCGGTGGCCGACGCGGTGGACGAACGCTGAAGCTGTGGGGCGAGATCGAGGCCGACGAGGCGGCGCGGGGACTGACCGCGACCCGGGAGCCGGATCTTGGTTTCGCCTGGCCCGTCTACCGGTGGGCCGGGGTGAGGCGCTGGCCAAGGTGCTCGGCAGCGGCCACGAGATCGACGGTGAGATGCCCGCGGGTGACTTCGTCCGGTGGGCCCGACAGGTCGTCGACCTGCTCGGTCAGATTGCCGACTCGGGTGGTGCCGCGGCGGAGCTGCGGTCCACCGCCCGACAGGCTATAGCGGCCGTCAATCGGGGCGTTCTCGCGTACCACACGTCAGCCTGACAATTACGCTCAGTTATTTTTCGTTGGCGAATCGACGCAGCGGACGGTTACCGCAATGGCACCCGCGAATAGCCCGGGGGCACTGTTGCGCCTGATCACAGCACCCTGATCATTGCCGAGGCGTCTTGTTGACGCGTCGGTAACGAATGGGAGAAAGCCGCCGTGGCGGAGATCAATCACTTTGAGTACGGGTGGATCACACCCGCGCTGAGCTACGCGCTGTCCGTGCTCGGTTCGATCCTCGGCCTGGTGTGTGCGGGGCGCATCCGTACGGCGCAGACCAACGGTCAGCGGGCATGGTGGGGCCTGCTGTCGGCCTGGGCGCTGGGCGGCACCGCCATCTGGGCGATGCACTTCATGGCCATGCTCGGCTTCGCCGTGCAGAACACCCGGATCCGCTACGACGTGCCGCTGACCGCGGCCAGCACGGCCATCGCCGTGGTGGCGGTGGGTATCGGCCTGGCCATCGTGGGCACCGGTCGGCTGAATCCGGTACGACTGATCGCCGGCGGAGTCTTCACCGGCGCCGGTGTGGCGTCCATGCACTACACCGGGATGGCCGCGATGCGGCTGAACGGCAGCCTCGGCTACGACACCGTCCGGGTCGTGCTCTCGGTGGTCATCGCCGTCGTGGCGTCCACCGTCGCGCTGTGGCTCGCGATGACCGTCCGGCGCGGGTTCGCGATCTTCGCGTCCGCGCTGGTGATGGGCATCGCCGTGAACGGCATGCACTTCACCGGAATGAGCGCCTGTCGGTGCACCGCCACGAGACACGGGTGAGGTGACCGGCGCCGGGGTGAGCACGCTGCTGGTGCCGATCGTGCTGGCGGTGATCTTCGGGGTGGTCGGTCTGCTCTACGCCCTGCTCGCCGCTCCGACCGACGACGACCGCGCCGCCGCCGCGTACCTGGACGCGCGGCGGGTCCCGAACCGGCAGCCGCGACGCCCACCCCTGCCCGGATCCGGTCGGGCTGCGCGCCGTTCCACCTCGGCCAGCCGGGCACCCGTTCCCGTCCCGCCGGGACACGCCGCCGCGCTGACGCCGTACGACCGGCCCGCGTCAGCCGTGCGGGCGCGACGCGGGTCAGGTTGGTGGGCGGGCCGGCCGGCTGCGGTCGATGGTGAGGGTGACCAGCAGCCCGGGTGGTCGGTCGCTCCGTGCATGGGCACCGACCTGCGACAACAGATCCTGATGTCGGTCGTCGCCAGGACGTGTTGGAGCCTGCCGTCGTCGATCCGCCGGTAGTCCGGCGGGTGCAGGACCGCACGTCGGGATCCTGGCCGGCGCGCAGGTTGAGGTCGCCGCCGAGCACTGTCGGCTGGTGGCTGATCGTCGGCAGGATCGTGTCGAGCAGGTGTGCGCACTGGGTGAGCGCGACGCGGTAGCCGGTGGCCGACAGATGCGTGGTGCAGGCGAGCAGGGCGTCGTCGACGTCGACGCAGAGCCAGGCCCGTTCCTCGGGATCCGCGAGGTCCTGTGTCGGGTGGATGCCGCCGTGCAGCGTACGCGGGGTGTCCGGGGTCGGGATGTGGGTCAGCAGCCCACGCCGAACGGCTGGCCGTTGCGGCAACGGGTGTCGTCGCCGCTCGGGCGGTCGCCGGCGGCCTGGAACCCGGCCACGATCGTCCGACCAGGGTGGACGGTCTCGAACACGTCCCGCAGGACGGGAACGTCGTCCGCGCAGATCTCGTTGAGGGTCACCAGGTCGGGAGCCTCGACGCTGATCACCTCGGTGGCCTCGGCCATCGCTCGACCGGTGTAGCAGCCGGCGCGGCCACTGTTGCAGAGGTTCATCTGCAACATCCGCACGATCCCGGGTTCGGAACGGTCCGCGGCGTCGGTGGGGACGGCCACCGTCGGTGCGGCCGAGAGTCCGGCGGCGGCGATCAGGCAGCCGACGGCCAGGGTGCGACGCAGGAATCGGGACGAACGGGCGGCCACGCGGACTCCGGGTGCACGGGGTGACAGTGCCAGTGATCCTACGGGCGGCCGCCGAGAACCGGGTCCCGCGCGGGCGGCCGAGGGGTATCCGCGGTGCGTACCCCTCGGATCGCTCAGCGGGTGCGGACCGCGACGGCCGTGTACGGCGTGGTCGGGGTCGGTGGCGTGGTGAAGCGCGCGTTGGGCAGGTAGAGCCGGCCCAGCGCCGTGGCGACGGTCGTGGGTACGTCGAAGTTCGGGTCGGTGATGGTGCTGGTGACCGTGCCGGCGGTGCCGGTGTGGTTCAGCCGGACGACCGCGACCTGGTTGAGACGGTTCTGGACGACGTAGAGGGTGCGGCCGAGCAGCAGCAGCCCGTCGCCGTTGGTGAAGGTGTGACCGGGCACGTCCACGGCGGTGCTCACGCCGGTCGCCGGATCGACCCGGTAGAGCATGCCGGTGGTGGACTGGACGACGATCAACGCCCGACCGTCCGGTGTGGTGGAGATGCCGTTGAGGTTCACGCCGGTGTCGACCTGCTGGTAGGCGCCGGTCAGCGCGATGGTGGTGAAGGCGTCGGCGGGCGGCAGCGCACCCGCGGCCGAGCGGCAGCCGGTAGAGCACCGGGCGGTTCGAGTCGGTGAAGTACGCGGCGTCGCGGGTCAGCACGACGTCGTTGACGAACGTCGGCGCGGTGGCGAACTGGTAGCGGGCCAGCACGTTTCCGGTGCGGGTGTCGAGCACGCGCGCGTCACCGGCGGTGCCGCCGGAGACGAACAGTCGGCCACGGGTGTCGACCTGAGACCGAGCGACGGGGTGCCGGTGGCCGCGCCGATCGTCGTGCCTCGGCCGGTGGCCAGGTCGACGCGGTGGATTTCGCCGGTGGCGCGGGAGCCGAAGTAGGCGTACCGGCCGGCGGTGGCGATGCCCTCGGGCTGGAATCCGTCCGGCAGGGCGAGAACGGCCGGGGCCGACCTCCGGGATGCGCCTGCGCGGGAGCGACGGCGACGGAGGTCAGCAGGGCGGCGGTCAGCCCGCCGCCGAGCGCGGTGCGGAGGGGCGGTTCACTGTGCTCCTTCCGGGCGGAAGGGCGGCACGAGCCGTCACGTCCGCCACGTGCACTGGGGCCAGGACCCTCCCCACTGTACGACCGCTGCCGTCGGCCCGCTCGGGTCGTCGCCGGCGCGGCCGTCGGAACGGCCGCGCCGGCGAATCGTCGCGTCGGGTGGAAGGTCAGGCGTTGGGGACGAGCCTCCAGCGGTTGTCCGCGCTGCCGTTGTCCGGATCCTGGACGGCCTGTGCGCCCAGGCGGTCGACGCGTTCAGGATCCCGAGCAGCTTGTTGCTGTTGACGTTGCGGATCTTGTAGGTGCCGTCGCCGTTGTTCACCAGAATCCACCGGTGGTCGGCGGTGCCGTTGTCGGCCCACTGCATGACCCGGGCGTTGTCGGCGGTGGACATGTTCTCCACGCCCAGGACCTTGCCGCTGTTGACGTTGCGGAACCGGACCGCGTTGCCGTCGGTGATGACCACCCAGTTGTGGTCCGCGGTGCCGCTGTCGCCCCACTGCACGGCCAGCCCGCCGTCGGCGGTGGACATGTTCTGGACGCCGAGGACCAGGCCGGTGCCGACGTTGACCAGGCGGGAGCTGCCGCTGGGTTGCCGCCCCGGTGGTGCTCCAGTAGACCGTGTAGTTAGCCGTGGGCATCCTGGAAGGGCGCGAGGTTCACCGTCGACCCGTTGGCGCTGGCGGTGAACGCGAGCGAGCTGGTGCTGGTGCGCGCGATCGAGGAGACGGTCAGGGACGGCAGGGCGCTGAGGGCGGTGTTGCCGTAGTTGCCGGCCAGCACCGTCGGACCGTACGAGACGGCCGCGACCGAGGCGTTGTCGTTGGCGGCCCGCATGACGACCTGCATCGGCAGCCGTACGGTGATGGTGTCCCCGGCGGCCCAGGTGCGGGTGACAGTGGCATAGCTGCCCGGTGTGGTGGCGACGTTCTCCGCGGTGCCGTTCACGGCGATCGTCGCGCCGCTGGTCCAGGACGGGATCCGTACCCGGATGCTCCACGAGCCGCTCATCGACCCGGACAGCGTGAGGGTGGTGGTGTCGCTGACCGGGTAGCTGGTGGTCTGGGTGACAGTGACGCCGCGCTGCGTCCAGTTCAGCACCGACGGCGTGAACAGGTTCACGCTCAGCGTGGTACCGCTGTAGAAGCAGATGGATTCCATCAACCTCGTGTTGATCTCCAGGCCGGTGCCCTGGCAGCACCAGAAGGAGTTGTAGTCGGTGCTCCAGGTGCCGCCGCCCCAGGCCGGGCCCACACCACGACGTCCGCCCGGGCGCAGCGGGTGAAGTAGGTGATGTGACCGTGGCTGTCGGTCGGGTTCTGCCCGCCGATCAGGTGGTTGATCAGGGCGCGCTCGTAGAAGTCGAAGTAGTCGGTCCGGTTCGGATCGAGCAGCCACAACTCCCGGGTCAGCTTGAGCATGTTGTACGTGTTGCACTGCTCGCAGGTGTCGTTGCTGAGGTAGCCGGCGATGGCGTTCGGCGGTCGGAAGTGCTCCGCCTGGCTGTTGCCGCCGATGACGTAGGTGTGCGCGCCGACGGTGATGTTCCACGCGTTGCTGGCGATGTTCCGGTAACGGGTGGTCCCGGTGGCCTTGAACTCCCGGGCCGCGCCGATCCACTTCGGCACCTGCGTGTTGGCGTGCTTGCCGTTGAGCTGGTCCTGGTTGTTGGCCAGGGGTCGAACACGGCGGCGTGGTCGAACCGTTGGGCGGTGGTGAGCCAGCGGGAGTCACCGGTCTGCTGGTAGATGTCGGTGAGCACGTCGTTCATGCCACCGAACTCGGTGCCCAGCATCGACTGCATCTGGCTGGAGCTCAGTCGGCTCGTCCGGGTGTCGACCCAGCCGGCGAGGGCCAGCAGCACCGTACGGGCCTGGGTGTTCCCGGTGTAGCGCCAGACGTCGAGCAGCCCGGCGAGGGTCTTGTGGATGCAGTAGTAGGGCACGTTGCCGTTGGACAACGTCCGGCCTCGAGCGCGGTGAAGTCGGACTCCGGAAAACCGGAGAGGTAGCCCGTGCCAAATCCGGCGGCACCGTTGTTGGCCTGGCACTTGGCCAACTCGGCCACCATGTAGTTGGCCTTGTCCCGGCAGGTGGTGTCACCCAGCACCGCGTACGCGTACGCCCAGGCGGTCAGGAAGTGCCCCTGCATGGGTGCGGAACGGGAAGTTCGGGCGTCCCAGCCACCGTTGGTGGCGGCGCCGTTGGTGGACAGCCGGTGGTTGGCGCGGAAGTTGTAGAGCATCCGGTCCACGTCGACGAACCGCAGGTAGTTGAGCGTCCGCGTCTGGTTGTCCATCCACCGGCTGGCGGTCAGCCGCACCTGGCCGAGGTCGAACGGATACGCCGAGACGCCGATGTCGGGCCGGACCGGCGGTACGACGGCGGCGGACGCGCTCTGGGGCGACGGCGGCGCCGGTCGCGGAGAGCACCACGGTGGCTCCAGCGGCCTGAAGCAGGTGGCGACGGCTGAGGGGCAGGGGTGGCATGGAACCTCCAGTGATCTGCTGCGGATGTGCCAGGGTGATCCGGGTGGTGGCGTCCTGGCGATCCGCGGCGCTCGAACTGCTGTTGTGCGGGTTGGTGGTGGCCGCCCCGATACGGCAGGAGGGCCGGTACGTCGGGGCCGCCATCGATGGCGGCGGGTCGTCGGCGAAACGCCCACGACTGTCGCGGTGGTGGGAGAGCTGCTGCGGGGACGCCAGGTGCCCTTCCAGGCGCTTATCGCGGCACATCGATGTGATCGCTAACATAGTTGGTCGTTAACATGCTCGCAACCCCGGGTCGCCGGAGTGGCCATGCCGTCGGGGCGGCCGGAGCGTGGCGAGGTGGCCGCCGAGGCCGACGCCGGTCGATGGGATCAATGCCAGTCCGAAATGGACGGCATTGCGGCTTGTGGTAAACAAACGGTGACAGCATCGTCACCGATGGTCGCTGCGGGAATGCGGTTGTTCTCCCGTTGACGCCCGCCTCGCCGCTCAGTACGGTGCATCGTAAATCTTGGATGTCAACGTCGATACATCAATGCTGCGATGTGGTTACGACGGTCATCTCACACAGCACAAAACCAGGTCACCGAGGGAAGGGAGCTGTCGGGCTGCAACTGTTAGCGCTAACACGGCTGCCGGCCGTGCTGCTTGGCGTGCGCGCGTTGAGATCCGCTCGACCGGCCGCCGGGGCAGCGGTGGCTCGCCGATCCAGACCTCGCTCACCGCGCACCTCTGTGGGAGTAATCGTGAAGGTGAAAGTTGACAGCGCAGCCCGGGCCGGCCGGAGCGCCAGACGTGCCGTCGCCTGGTTGGCGACCCTCGTCTGCGTCCTCGCAGTGGTCCTGGCACGGCCAGGGCCGACAATCCCATCGTCCAGACCATCTACACCGCCGACCCGGCGCCGCTGGTGCACAACGGCCGGGTCTACCTCCACCGGCCACGACGAGGACGGGTCCACCTACTTCACCATGCGCGAGTGGCGGGTCTACTCGTCCGCGGACATGGTGAACTGGACCGACCACGGCTCGCCGATGAATCTGGCGACCTTCGCCTGGGCGGACGCCAACGCGTGGGCGGGCAGGTCATCGCCCGCAACGGAAGTTCTACTGGTACGTCCCGGTGCGCCAGCGCTCGAACGGGCAGATGGTCATCGGCGTCGGTGTGGCGGACAGCCCCACCGGGCCGTTCCGCGACGCGCTCGGCCGACCACTCGTCGGCAACAACGAGATCGACCCGTCCGTCTTCATCGACGACGACGGGCAGGCGTACCTGTACTGGGGAAACCCGGGTCTGTGGTACGTGAAGCTGAACGCCGACATGATCTCGTACTCGGCAGCGCCACGCGCATCACGCTCACGACGGCGGGCTTCGGCACCCGCACCGGGAACGCGAGCCGTCCGACGCTGTACGAGGAGGGGCCGTGGGTGTTCAAGCGCAACGGCCTGTACTACAACGTCTTCGCTGCGGAGTGTTGCTCGGAGTTCATCGCCTACTCCACCGCCACCGGTCCGACCGGGCCGTGGACGTACCGGGAACGATCATGCCCCGGCAGGGCAGTAGTTTCACCAACCATGCCGGCGTGATCGATTTCAATGGCGGTTCGTACTTCTTCTACCACAACGGCGCGTTGCCGGGCGGCAGTGGTTACACCCGTTCGGTGGCGGTGGAGAAGTTCACCTACAACAGCAACGGCACGTTCCCGACGATCACGATGAGCACCACCGGCGCACCGCAGGTGGGCACGTTGAACCCGTACGTGCGGCAGGAGGCCGAGACCATCGCGTGGGGCTCCGGATCGAGACCGAGGTGTCCACCGAGGGCGGGATGAACGTCGGCTGGATCGAGAACGGCGACTACATCAAGGTCAGGGGCGTGGCGTTCGGCGCGGGTGCGACCTCGTTCAGCGCCCGGGTCGCGTCGGCCACCAGCGGCGGCCGGATCGAGGTACGCCTCGACAGCGCCAGCGGCCCGGTGGTGGGCACCTGCACCGTGGGCGGCACCGGCGGTTGGCAGACCTGGACCACCGCCACCTGCGGGTGAGCGGCGCCACCGGCACCCGTGACCTGTACCTGCGCTTCGCCGGCGGCAGCGGCAACCTTCTCAACCTCAACTGGTGGCAGTTCAACGGCACCACCGGCGGCGGTGGCACCGTGCTCACCAACGGCGACGTCGAGAACGGCACGACCGGCTGGAGTGTGCACGGCAGCGGAACGCTCTCCAGGAACACCTCCGTCGCACACGGCGGCAGCGGATCGCTGTCGATCACCGGCCGGACCGGAGCGTGGAACGGCCCCGGCCAGGACGTGACCTCGAAGCTCACCAACGGCAAGAGCTACACCACGAACGTCTGGGTACGGTCGCAGAGCGGCACGCCGTCGGCGAAGGCGACGCTGTCGTTGACCGCGAACGGCACGACGAACTACCTCCAGTTGACCCCGGCGGTGGGAGTGAACGTCAACGGCTGGACGCTGCTCACCGGCACCACGACCGTGTCGTGGAGCGGCACGCTGTCCAACGCGACCTTCTATGTCGAGACCGCCGAGGGCACCGACGGCCTTCGTCGACGACGCCTCGTTCCAGTGAGGGTGCTGCCGGGGCCGTCCTCGGACGGCTCCGGCAGCGCGGCGGTGCCCCACCGGAGCGACAGGTGCTCGGCCCGTCTGGTTACGACTTGACGAACGACATGTTATCGCTCACAGTCGATGGTTGAGGGCGGCCGCACCTGTGGTTCACCGGGCGAACCCGCTGTGGCCCCTCGGATCCTGACGTCCGCCCAGGGCATGCCGGACGTCGGGTCAGGACTTCCCGCACTGCTGCCGCGACGGCGACCGGTGCTGCCGTCTCCGGTTTCGCAGCAGCAGATTCGGCGCTGCGCTCCATCGCCGCACCACCACAGACAAGGAATCCGCATGAAACACAGAAGAGCCCTGCGGGCGGCGGTGACCATCGCGGTCACCGGCGCCCTTGCCGCGGGTATGACGATGGCGCTGACCACCTCGGCCAGCGCCGGCACCACCCTCCGAGCGTCCGCGGCCGAGAAGGGCCGTTACTCGGCGCTGCCGTCGCGACGGGCAAACTCTCGGACAACACCTACGTGACAGTTCTCAACCGCGAGTTCAACAGTGTCGTGGCCGAGAACGAGATGAAGTGGGACGCCACCGAGCCGACGCAGGGCCAGTTCCGGTACACCGGTGGTGACCGTCTGGTCAGTCACGCGGCGGCTAATGGCATGAGCGTGCGAGGTCACGCTCTGTTGTGGTACCAGCAGCAGCCGGGTTGGGCGCAGGGTATGTCGGCAGCGCGTTGCGCAACGCGGCGATCAACCACGTCACGCAGGTCGCGACGCACTACCGGGGCAAGATCTATGCCTGGGACGTGGTGAACGAGGCGTTCGCCGATGGTGGCGGCGGTGGGCGGCGTGACTCGAACCTGCAGCGCACCGGTAACGACTGGATCGAGGCGCGTTCCGGCGGCGCGGGCGGCGGATCCGGGTGCGAAGTTGTGTTACAACGACTACAACACCGATGGGATCAACGCGAAGTCGACGGGGATCTACAACATGGTGCGGGACTTCAAGTCCCGTGGTGTGCCGATCGACTGTGTGGGGTTCCAGTCGCACCTGGGCACCTCGTTGGCCAGTGACTATCAGGCCAATCTGCAGCGTTTCGCCGATCTCGGTGTGGACGTGCAGATCACCGAGCTGGACGTGATGACCGGCGGCAACCAGGCGAACATCTACGGCGCCGTCACCCGCGCCTGCATGAACGTCTCCCGGTGCACCGGCATCACCACCTGGGGTGTCCGCGACTGCGACTCGTGGCGTGGGTCGGACAACGCCCTGCTGTTCGACTGCAGTGGCAACAAGAAGGCGGCGTACACCAGTGTTCTGAACGCCCTCAACGCCGCCCCGGCATCCCCACCGATCCGCCGACGGACCCGCCGACCGATCCGCCGACGGACCCGCCGACGGACCCGCCGACCGACCCGCCGGCGGTTGGGTGTTCGGCATCGGTGTCACTGAACTCGTGGAACGGTGGATTCGTGGCCACCCTGAAGGTGACCGCCGGTTCCGCCGGCACGAGCGGGTGGAACGTCGGTGTCACGCTTCCGAGTGGCGCCAGCGTCACCAACACCTGGAGTGCGACGGCCAGTGGCTCCACCGGCGCGGTGCGGTTCACCAACGTGAGCTACAACGGCCGGCTCGGCGCGGGCCAGGTCACCGAGTTCGGCTTCCAGGGCACCGGCAGCGCCTCGGGCGTGACGCCCACCTGCACCGCCTCCTGAGAACGACCGACTGACCGCACACGTCGGCCGGCGTGGGGACCGATCCTGGTCCTCCACACCGGCCGACATCATGTCGCGACGAACGGGTCGATCAGGAGTACGGAAGGCGCAGCACCGACTGGTTGCCGATGCCCACGGTGGTCGGGTTGTTGCCGATCGCCGACCAGACCTCCACTCGGACCGTGCCGTTGCTCAGTGCGCCCAGCGTGCCGGTGGCCGAGGACAGGCCGGCGCTCTGGGTGTAGTGCTCGTAGCCGCTGACCGGGTCGGTGGCGAAGTAGCGCCCCGTCTCCACCCGGTCCCAACTGCCGTTGCCGGTGAGGTCGTAGGAGACCCGCACCTGCACACCGTTGCCGACCGCCGTCCCGGCGTCCACGAACAGGTCGAACGCGGTCTGCCCGCCGGCGTAGGCGAGGTTGAGGCCGGTCGCCGTGAAGACCTGCGCGTTGGTGGGCGTACCGTCGTGGTTTCCGTTGGCCGCCGCGACCGTCGTCGTAGCCGCACTGCCGGCGGCGCCTGCCACCCCCGGACAGCAGGTACCGCGTCGGGCTACCCGAGGTCGGCGGCGGGTCGGTCGTCGGTGGGGATCCGTCGGCGTCGTCGGCGGGACGCCGCCGGCCGCGTTGCCGCCGCTCCAGGTGTACGCCCCGGTGGTGGCCGTCTTGCCGGCGCCCACGGCGAGCGTGGTGCCGCTGGAGAACGTCACAGTGATCGGCGTGGCCGTCGGGTTCGACGCCACGTAGGTGCGCGCCCCGTTGCGCGAGAACACCGCCGACAGTGGGTGGTTTCCGGTCACCGTCGTGTCGACATTGCCCAGGGCCGCGAGGTTGCGGATCCAGTGGAAGGTGTGTGCCCGGCTCGCCCCCTCAGGGTGTAGCCGGGGTTCGCGCGGAGGTTCGCCAGCGCCGCGTCGGGATCGCCGAGGGCCTGGAACTGCCAGAGGATGTCCTGCCACACCGTCGGTTGCCCGCCGTTGTTGCGGACGAGTTCGGCGTAGTTGGTCCGCACGTACGCCGGGTCGTTGCCCAGGTAGAGGTGTCCACCGGTGACCGGCAGCAGGTTGATGCCCTGGATCATCTCCGGCTCGCCACTGAACCACGTGGCGTACGCGCCGCCGTCACCCCAGACCATGCCGACCGTCGAGTGCCCGAAGGCGGCGGGAAGTTCTGGTCGCTGACGTCGAACCAGTACTCCCGGATGGCGGCGGCCTGGGTGGTGTAGAGGAAGACGCCCGCGTCGCGGACGGCGGTGTTACCCGTCGTCTGCCCCACTGGATCAGGGCGTTGGCGAAGTTCATTCCTCCGACGAGGACTCCTGGTTGTTGCCGGAGCCGAACGAGCCGTGCCCGGACGCCCAGTCGTGGCCGGCGTAGATGTCGAAGTCGCGCAGGTACGGGAACTGGGTGTCGCCGCGGCGGTAGTTGTTGGCGTCGCGGATCAGCAGGTCGACCATTCCGCCGTAGCGGCTGGTGGCCGCCCAGGACGGGTCGAACTTGGCGAAGCGTCGCGGCGGCGGCGATGTAGTAGCCGTAGTGGAAGTGGTGGTCGTTGAGCTCCTGGTCGGAGCCGTACGACGCCGGGTAGCCGATCAGGGTGCCCCAGTTGTTGTCGTAGTAGAAGACCCTGCTGGTCTTACCGCTGGACGCGGTGAACCAGTCGGTGAGCGTGCTGCGGATGGCGTTCAGGGCGCTGTCGCGCGTCGTGGTGTCGTTGACCTGGTCGGCGATCTCGGCGATCCGGGCGGCCCGGCCGAGCCCCTGCCGGTCCAGTAGGTGTCGTTGCCGCGCTGGTCCATCGGGTTGGCGCGGGTGGCGGCCAGGTGGCTGTTCAGTGTCGCCAGGTCGCTGCCGCCACCGTCGCCGACGGCCGGCAACTCCGGCAGGACGCCCTGGAACTTCATGGCGGTGCGGAACTGGTTGACGCCGGTGAGCACCTTCATCCGGCCGCGCGCCGACGGGTAGGTCGGAGTGATCGCGGTGGACCCGCTCAGTGACTTCCACTGGTGCGGGTAGAGGCTGACCACTGTCTGCGTGGCGGTGCCCTCCCGTGCGGTCGTGGTGAACGAGTACGTGGTGGTCAGGCCGCTGGTCGCCGGGTTGTACGAGTACGACAACTGGGTGCCGGTCACGTGGGCGTGCGCGTACTGACCGTGGTCGCGGCCAGCGCGGCGCGCTCGGTCGCGCTGGACGTCGGCGGCAGGAGGGCGACGGAGAAGTAGCCCCGACCGGCCAGGGTGGAGGAGATCCGACCGGACGCGACGGTCCAGCTGGCGCCGCTGGCGCGTACCCGACGTAGTCGTGGCCGTTGACCCGGAAGCCGATGGTGGCGCCGCTGTTGGACCAGACGTCGGGGGTGCCGGCGGTGCTGATCTGCGCGTTGCCGCCGGTGGTCTGGAAGTACGCGAAGGGCAGGCCGTGGCCGATGGTCGCGCGCATGGTGCGCGTGCCGTCGCTCCAGTGCGGGCTGACCGTCCAGTCGGTCCAGCCGTCGACCTTGACCAGTGGCGCGGCGAGCCCGGCCACACCGACCCGGATGTCCTGCACGTACGGGTAGTGGAACTCACCGACGCCGGTGGCGGTGCCGCTGATGGCGGGGTGGAGTTGGCGGAGAGCCGAGGCCGTCGCCGAAGGTGTCGTACGAGACCGGGTGGGCGTGCAGGGTTCGCTGAAGGAGCAGTCGGTGCGCTTCCAGAGCAGCGACGACCACCAGTCGTTGGTGGGGATCGGCCCGCTGGGCGCGTTGGCGGTGGCGAACTGCCGGGGTTGCTGGACATCGCGCCGCAGCCACTGGGGAGCGCGCCGACCGGGTGGTGGTGTAGCTGCCGGCACCGACGGTGCGGCCTCCGCCGCGCGGGTGACCGGGATCGTGAGGCCGCCGACGACCAGGGCCAGCGCGGTGACGGCGGCCAGGGCCCATCGGCGGTGGGGACGGAGGGTTCATGGTGCCTCCATCGCGCGCCGGGGTGCGGCCCTGCCGGTCCGACGCGGTGCGTCTGAATTGGGGAACGTCAGCTGAGAGAGCGCTCTCTCGGCCACGGTAGTGGAGCACCGAGATCCCCGTCAATGTGTCCATCCCGTTGCGTGCGGATGTCGCTATTTGCCGACGCCCTCACGATCGCACAGCAGCGCGTCCGGCGCGCGCATCAGCCACGCGTCGGTCACCAGCTCACGGAGGCGGTCGAGATCGACCGCCGCCAGGCGTACCAGCACCAGGGGCAGCCCCGTAGCCGGGCGTGGTGAAGAAGACGTCGGGCTCCCCGAGCAGGAGAGCCTGCTTCGGCCTCGTCGCCGACGAACAGCACGGCGATGTCGAGCCGGATCACCCGCGGCCTGCCCGGTATCCGCTCCGGTAGGACCAGACGAAGCCCTTGTCGGCCACCCGGAAGTCGAAGCCGTCACTGGCGACCTCCACCACGTGCGGCAGGGCCAGCGCCACCCGGCGTACGTCCTCCGCGTCAACCACCGAGCCCCTCGCACCGCGCCTCATCCGCATGCGCCGAGATTACGCCGTGGACAGCTCGATGGCGGTGGCCCCGATGACGGCCCGGTTGCCGCTCTCCTGGACGTAGCCGACCACTGTGGCGTTGCGCGGATCGAGGTCGGGTGGTGTCACCAACTGCACCTGGCCCCGCTCGGCGTCCAGGCCCGCCGACGCGAAGGCGCGTACGACGTTGTCCTGCCGAAGCGTCCGCCCGGCGTTCTCACCCGGGCGATCTCGCTGTCCAGGCCCCGCTCCACGATCGCCACGTTCACCACGGCGCCCTCCGGCGGGTGTTCGGCCCGGTAGTCGAGCAGCACCCGGTGGCCGCCCCCGTCGGTCGCGGACAGCGTGAGCGGTGCGGTGGCGCTCGACGACATAACGGACATGATCGCGCCCGCCGCTCGACGGCGGTCGGAGCCGACGAACTCCACGGTGCCGTTGACGATCATCTGCGGGTGTACAGACGCCCGGTGCCGAACGCGCGGGCGTACGCCTCCTGCCGCGCGGTGTACGCCGCGTCGGCGAACTGGTCGGGCCACCCGAGGTCGTCCCAGTAGTCGACGTGGAACCCGAGGGCGAAGACGTTCTGCCCCGATTCCGTGCGTCGCGCTCGATCTCGCTGAGCAACTCCTCCGCAGGTGGGCAGCTGTTGCAGCCCTGGGACGTGAACATCTCGACGACGGCGAAACCGCCGTCGGTCGCTGGATTCGTCATGGTGGCGTTCTCCTCCCACTGTGCGTCCGGCGGGCTGCGTTTCCCGTTACCGCCGAGACAATGTGCCTGCCCAGGTCGGCCTCCTCGCGGGCCCGGCCGGTTCGGGTGGTTGGATGGTCGGGTGGAGTTCACCGTGACAGACGCGCCGGAGCGGGAGCGCTTCGAGGCACGCGACGAGGCGGGCGAGGTCGCTGGCTTCGTCACCTACCAGCTGACCGGCTCGATCATCGCCTACACCCACACCGAGGTCGATCCGGCGTTCGAGGGCCGGGGCCTCGGGTCGACGCTGGCGCGCGCGGTGATGGACGACGCGCGGGCCAAGAAGCGGACTGTCGTGCCGATCTGCCCGTTCCTGGCCGACTGGCTGGTCAAGCACCCGGAGTACGAGGGCATCGTGGTCCGGTCCACCCGCAAGGTCAGAGGCAAGCCCGTCGGGGCGACCGGTTCAGGCGTCCGGCAGGAGTTTGGCGGCGAGGGCGCGGGCGGTCGCGGTCAGGGTGTCGATGTCCAGCCCCGTCCGCCCCATGAACACGAGTCCCTGCTGCGCGGCGAGCAGCGCGCGTGCCGTCTCGACCGGGTCGATGTCGCGTGACAGGTCGCCCTCGTCCTGTGCCCGTCCGACACACTCGGCGACCAGTTTGGTCGTCGCCTCGTAGGTGCGTCGTGCCTCGGCGAGGACGTCGGGGTCGCTGGTGGCCAGTTCGTACGTGCTGTTGGCCATGAGACAACCACGCCGGGCGGCGGTGCCGCCGGGTCGTCACCGGCGCCAGGACGAACGCGCGCAGCGCGTCCAGGGCGCGGGCGTGGACGTGAGCATCTCGCGCAGGTGGCCGCCGCTGGTGTCGGTGTATTCCCGTAGTGCCCGCAGGAAGAGGCGGTGCTTGTCACCGAAGGCGCCGTAGAGGCTGCCCTTGCCCAGCCCGCTGACGCGCATCAGGTCCTCCAGCGAGGTCGCCGCGTAGCCGGCGTCCCAGAACTGGTCCCGTGCGGCGCGCAGCACCTGCTCCTCGTCGAACTGTCGTGGCCTGGCCATGTGACGAGCCTAGCAATTATTGACCGATCGGTCCACTAAACGTATGGTGGACCGAGCAGTCAATAACTAGGTCTGATGGAGGAACACCTCATGGCACAGCCTCTCCACGGCAAGGTCGCCCTCGTCACCGGTGGTTCACGCGGTCTCGGCGCGGCCACGGCCCGCGCTCTGGCGGACGCTGGCGCGGACGTCGCGATCACCTACGTCGGCTCCGTCGACAGGGCCGCCCGGGTGGTCGAGGAACTGGTGGGCCGGGGTGTCCGTGCCCTCGCCCTGCAGAACGACCAAACGGACATCTCGCGGGCACCGCAGCTGATCAATGACGTCGTCGCCCGGCTCGGCGGTCTGGACATCCTGATCAACAACGCCGCCATCTCCATCGAACAGGGCAGGACGGTCGACGATCCGAACGCCGACGTCGCCGCCCTGGACCGGATGCACGCCACCAACTACACAGGCGTCATCGCGATCATCCGCGCGGCGGCGAAGGTGCTGCGGGACAACGGCCGGATCGTCAACATCGGCTCCGGGATCGGCACCCGCGTCGGCGTCCCCGGTCTCGCCGACTACGCCGCGACCAAGGCAGGGCTGGTCGGCTACACCCGGGCGTGGCCCGTGACCTGGCGCCGCGTGGCATCACCGTCAACATGTTGCAGGCCGGGCTGATGCTGACCGGGATGGAGCCACCGAACCCGGAGGTGCTCAAGGCCATGGTGTCCAGCCTCGCGATCCAGCGGGTCAGCGACCCGCCGAGACCGCTGCGGCCATCGCCTTCCTGGCCAGCCCTGCGGCCTCCTACATCACCGGAGCCGTGCTTGACTCCAACGGCGGGTACACCGCCTGACCCCCGTCCTTACACATCCTGTCGGGAGACCTCAACGATGACAGCCGCCACCTTCCGTGCCCTGCACCACGACCGCGCAGCGGGCGACCCACTCGTTCTGCCCGGCCCTGGGACGCGGCCAGCGCCCGGTGTTCGCCGACGCCGGCTTCCCGGCGCTCGCGACCCGAGCGCCGGGGTCGCCGCGTCACTCGGTTACGAGGATGGCGCGACGCCGCCGGACAGATGTTCGCCGCGGTGGCGCGGATCGTCCGTGCCGTCTCCGTTCCGGTGTCCGCCGACGTCGAGGGCGGGTACGGTCTCGCTCCCGCCGAGTTGGTCGGACGGCTGCTGGAGGCGGGCGTCGTCGGCTGCAACCTGGAGGACTCGGAGGGGCACGCCACCCTGAAGGACCCGCAGCGGCACGCGGACTGGCTGGCCGAGGTGCGGGCGGAGGCGGGTGACGCGCTCGTCATCAACGCGCGCGTCGACACGTTCCTGATCGGGTCGGGTGACGCGGCCGACGCGGTCGAACGCGCCCGCCTGTACGTGGCGGCCGGTGCCGACTGCGTCTACCCGATCCTGGCGCCGTCGGAGGTGCTGCCGCTGCTGCGCGAGGGCATCGCCGGGCCGATCAACATGGCCGCCGGTCCCAACCGTGAGTCCGTGGCCGAGCTGGGTCGGCGGGCGCGACCCGATCACCTTCGGCCCGGGCATGCAGCGCTATGCGATGGGGCGATCGGCGACCTCGCGGCGGAGCTGCGCGCCTGAGGCCGAACGCCGCGCCGCCGGTCAGGCGTCGGCGCGGGCGGCGAGGGCGTCGACCAGGCGGCGGGTGGAGCCGGCCAGGTTCCAGCGTTGGGCGAGGTCCAGCAGCCGGTCCGGGTCGACCGGAGCGGTCGGCAGCGCGGTGGACAGCTCCGGCAGTGGCACGTCCAGGGCGACCCGGACCACCGTCGGCGCGACGCCCAGGTAGTCGCGGGCCGCGGCCAGCTTGGTGCGCAGGCCCGGTGCGAAGTTCGAGTCGGAGTCGTCGAGCGCCGCCAGGATGCCGGCGACGCTGCCGTACCGCTCGATGAGCCGGGCGGCGGTCTTCGCCGACGCCCGCCACCCCGGGCAGACCGTCGCTGGGTCGCCGCGCAGCTCGGCGAAGTCGGCGTACCGGTCGGCCGGCACACCGTAGCGGGCCCGCACCGCGGCGTCGTCGCAGTCGTCGAGCTTGGACACGCCGCGCCCCACGTAGAGCAGCCGAACCGCTCGGGCGTCGTCGATGAGCTGGAACAGGTCCCGGTCGCCGGAGACCACCTCGACCGGGCCGGGCTGGGTCACCGAGAGTGTGCCGAGCACGTCGTCGGCCTCGTAGTCGGTCGCGCCGACGGTGGTGATGCCCACCGCCGCGAGGACCTCCAGGAGCATCGGCACCTGCGGGGAGAGCGTGTCCGGAACGACCTCGCCACCTGCGGGCCACCCGGTGCGCCTTGTACGACGGCAGCAGGTCGACCCGCCACGCCGGGCGCCAGTCAGTCCAGTGCGCAGACCATCCGGTCGGCGCCGCGCCCACGAATCAGGGTGGCGATCATGTCGAGGAAACCGCGCACCGCGTTGACCGGGTGCCGTCCTCGCGCGGGCGGCGGACTCCGGAATGCCGAAGTACGCCCGGAAGTAGAGGCTGGCTGAGTCGATCAGCAGGATCGGGGATGGTTGTGCCACGCCGGACAGCCTGGCACAACCGTCCGACGATCAGGGGTGCGCCCGGCCGTCGGGGAGTGTCAGCGCTGGTCGCCGTGCCGGTAGACGGTCTCCCGCCGGGCCAGGTGCTGCATGACGTGGCTCGCCACCAGCAGCAGGACCGCGACCAGCACCTCGACCCAGGCCGCGACGCCGTCGGCGACGGTGAGACCGATGACCAGCAGGACCAGGCCGACGAGCGCGAGGACTCCGGCCCACAGCTGCCGACGTCGGCGGGTCACCGCCCTGTTCGCCTCGTTCCGTGCCACGTCGCTCCTCCGGTCACGTCGCCCGCGCGGGCATCCCGACCCCAGGTCAGGGCCGCGGGGGCGCGCGGGCTGGAAAACGTCGGCGCGGACTGGCCGCCGCTGGCCCAGCATCTCGAGCGGCTCGGTACGTGCACGCGTTGGTCGAGGAACCGGTCGACGGCGGGGTGTGAAATCGCCGTTGTGACAGGAAGTAGGAATTCTCTGTCACGCAGCTGATGTCGTTCACTGCTGGAACACAGTGCCGCTGGCGCTGCGCCGAAGCCCGGGTGCTCGGGCCACCACCTGGGGCGGTACGGCCAGGCTCGTTGGAGCATCTCCTCATCCGTGCACTGGCGGGAGCCGGTGTTATCGCTTCTGTCATCAATACGTCACCTTGAGTGACATGCGGTTCGCGTTTGCCGATGGAAGGCTGTCGATGGCCAGCCCCGCTGTGTGAGCCGCAGGGGCCGAGCCGCCCGCCAAGGGGCAGATCTCCCGCCGTTCTCCTTCAGAAGAGGTGTCACATCATGCGAGATGGATTCGCGGATCGAACCAACGACGAATTCCTGCAAGAGGTGCTCAACAAGGTCAACGAACTGCGGGCACGGCACGGATCGTCGCTGCTCACCCTCGACCCGGAGCTCGTGGAGTATTCGAAGTCGCGGGCGTCCTTCATGGCCGAGAAGGACAAACTCACCCACGAGGGTCTGCGATCGGACACCGGTGAGAACGCCTCGTGGGCGGGCGCCTCGACTGGCCCCACGGCGGCTCGGGGACCGCTGCCGTCGACTCCTGGTACAGCGAAATCAGCAACTACGACTTCGCCACGGGCAAGCCCATCGACTCCACGAAGGCCATCGGGCACTTCACCGCACTGGTCTGGAAGAACACCACGAAGCTGGGCGTGGGCGGGTCGCTGGCCAGGGCACGAAATGGTGGGAGACCTACGTCGTGGCCAACTTCTCGCCGCCCGGAAACATGGGAGGCCAGTACGTGATGAATGTGACGCCCGCGAGCTGACACACACCGACCTTTGGGGGCGTGCCGGCGGTGTCCGGTGCGCCCCGCAACTCTGGATACCAGCCGGGCCAGCCGCACGTCGCCGTTCCCGTTCGCCAAGCCGCCGCGTTCCAATCTGGAACGGACTATAGTCGCAGTGGGAGCGACGGAGGTAGCGGGTGCGGCGAGAGGATCTTGCCGATGCGGACTGCGGCGTCGCGCAGGCGCTCGGCGTACTGGGGACTGGTGGACGTTCCTCATCGTGCGTGACATCGCCGGTGGGACGACCCGCTTCGACGCGCTGCAACGTGAGCTGGGCGTCAGCCGTCGGGCGCTGACCGAGCGCCTCGGCGCGCTGGTCGAGCACGGTGTGTTGGAGCGCCGAGCGTACTCACGACACCACCGCGCTACGACTACCTGCTCACCGGCAGGGGCCAGGGCTGCTGCCGGTGCTGATCGCGTTGCAGGACTGGGGACGAGGCACCTGATGGGTGACGGTGAGCTGACCGCGACGGCCGACGGTGACTCCGCCGAGGCGCGCCGTGCGCGCGACCTGGTCGGGCGGCGGATGCCCGAGGTTGTCCTGCCCGCCGCCGACGGGGAGCCGGTCGCGGTGGCCGCGACGAACGCGTGGACGGTCCTCTACCTCTTTCCGGGGCGTACGCGCCGGGGACGTCGGCTATCCGCCGGGCTGGGCGGAGATCCCCGGCGCCCGGGGTGCACGCTGGAGTCGACCACCTACGCCAGGCGTCACGGCGACTTCCAGGCCGCCGGGGTGCGGGTGTACGGGATCAGCACCCAGCGGCCGGACCAGTGCGCCGACTTCGCCGCGTACGCCGAGTTGCCGTTCCCGCTGCTGTCGGACCAGGACGGCCGGTTGGGCGCCGGGCTGCTGCTGCCGGTGTTCCGCGCGGGTGGGGTGACCCGGTTCAAGCGGCTGACGCTGCTGGTCGACCCGGAGGCGGTGGTGCGGGCCGTGCAGTTCCGGTCACCGATCCGGCCGGCTCGGTGCAGGAGATGCTCACACTGGTGCGCGAGCAGACAAGGATCCCCGGCTGACGCTGGGCTTCGACCGGGGACCCTACGGCCGTAGCGTCAGGCCGGGAGCGTCCACCGCTGGTTGGTGCCGGCGAAGCAGTCCCAGATCTGCAGTCGGGTGCCGTCGGCGGAGCTGTTGTCGCTGGCGTCCAGGCACTTGTTCGACTGCGGGTTGCGCAGGGTGCCGTTGGACTGCGACTGCCAGACCTGCGCGCCGCTGCCGTTGCAGTCCCAGAGCTGGACCTTCGCACCGTTGGCGGTGGAGCCGCTGGCGATGTCGGCGCACTTGCCGAGGGCCCGCAGGGTGCTGTCGCTGGCCACGGTCCAGCTCTGCGCGCTGCTGCCGTTGCAGCTCCAGAGCTGGACGGCGGCGCCGTTGGCGGTGCTGGCCGAGGCCACGTCGACGCACTTGCCGCCGATGCCGGTGATCTGGCCGGTACGACCGGTCGGCGGCGGGTGGTGCCGCCCATGATGGTGTCGTACATGGCGCTGACCAGTGAGGTCGAGCCGGTGGTGTCCTGCGACAGCTCCCAGTTCATCACGCCGCCGGCGTTGGCCAGGCCCACTGCGTCTTGCGCTTCACCGTCGGGATGCCGTTGTAGCACTGCTGCGCGCCACCGGCGGTGGTGCAGTCCCGGTTGGCGTTGGCCGGGTCCAGCGCGACAAGCGCCGAGTAGGTGAAGTAGCCGGGACGGCTGTAGAACGGGATCCCGAGGACGGCCTTGCTGGCCGGCAGGCCACGGGCCTTCCAGAGGTTGATGCTGTTGATCGACCAGTCGTAGTTGGCGTGCGGCTGCCGCCGTCGTACGCCATGATGTTGAGCCAGTCGACCTGGTTGAACACGGCCGTCTGGACGCCCTGGACGCTGCCGCCCTCGGAGACCACGGCGGCGGTGAGCAGCTTGCCGCGGCTGTGCATCGCGCTGCCGAGCTGCGTCATGAGCGCTGTGTAGTTGTTGGCCGAGGCACCCGGGTCGGGGTATTCCCAGTCCATGTCGACGCCGTCGAGGTTGTACTGGTTGACGAAGTTGACCAGGTTGTTGACGAAGGTGGTCCGGCTGCCGGAGTTGGCCGCGAGGGCCTCGAAGGCCGAGTCGTTGCCGTCGTTCCAGCCGCCGACGGCGATCGACACCGGACGTTGTTGGCGTGCGCCTGGGAGACCAGCGAGGAGAGCTTGCTCGGTTCTCCACCGCGCGCAGGCTGCCATCGTTGTTGGGCAGCACGAACGCGTAGTTGATGTGCGTGAGCTTGTTGTACTGGATGGTGTTGACGTTGCCGGCCCAGGAGGGCATGTAGCCGACGCTCTTGAAGTTGTTCGGCAGCACCACTGCCTGCGCGGCGGTGGAGGTGACGGTGAGGGTGGCGCCGGCAGTGGCGAGCGCGAGCAGGCCGGCGGCGAGGGCGCGGCGCAGAGGTGAGGACATCGGGGCCTTCCCGTGGCGACGACGCCCGCCCACGCAGGGTTGTCGCGGGCGGGAGGTGCGGGACGCAGGGACGGGTGGGCCTCGAGGCAGCCAAATCTTAAAGAGGTTAACTGTCCGAGTCAATCAACGTCGATGGATTTTTGTCGGACCGATGTCGATATGGGGTTTGCCCAAACGACCGTTAAGCTGACGGGGTGGAATCGACGAGCTGTATCCGCCCGATCGGCTGATCGCCGCGCAGCGCGCCACGGCCGCCGCCGGTCTGGACGCCCTGCTGCTCACACCCGGCTCCGACCTGCGCTACCTGACCGGCTACGACGCCCACGCGGGGAGCGGCTGACCTGCCTGGTGCTGCCCGCCGAGGGTGAGTCGACCTCGTCGTGCCCCGGCTCGAACGTCCGGCCGCGGAGGCGTCCCCGGCACCGGCGACCGGGGTACGCATCGTCGACCACGTCGACGGCACCGACCCGTACCCCTGGTCGTCGCCGCCCTCGACGGCCCGGTCCGGGCGGTCGGACTCGCCGACCGGATGTGGGCCGAGCAGGTCCTCGCCCTGCGCGCGGCGCTGCCCGACGCCGCGCAACGTCTCGCCGGGGAGGAGCTGCGCGAGCTGCGGATCCGCAAGTCCCCGGCGGAGGTCGCGGCACTCGCCGAGGCCGGCGCGGCGATCGACGAGGTGCACCTGCGGATGGGCGAGTGGTTGCGTCCCGGTCGCACCGAGGCGGAGGTCGCCACCGACATCGCCGCGGCGATCCGGGCCGCCGGGCACGTCACCGTCGACTTCGTCATCGTGGCGGCCGGACCGAACGGGCGAGCCCGCACCACGGCACCTCGGACCGGCCGATCGGCGCCAGCGAGCCGGTGGTGGTCGACATCGGCGGCACGATGGCGTCGGGCTACCGCTCGACTGCACCCGCACCTACCTGGCGGGCGGGCGGCGCCGGCCGACTTCACGGAGTACTACGCGGTGCTGCGCGACGCCCAACGCGCCGCCGTCGCGGCGGTGCGGCCCGGATCACCGGCGCGGCGGCCGACGCCGCGGCCCGGAGCCGATCGCCGCCGCCGGCTACGGGCCCGCTTTCCTGCACCGCACCGGCCACGGCATCGGTCTCGACGGTCACGAGGAGCCGTACCTGGTGGACGGCAACGACCGGCCGCTGGAGGCCGGGATGGCGTTCTCCATCGAACCGGGCATCTACCTGGCGGGCCGGCACGGCGCCCGCATCGAGGACATCGTCGTCTGCACCACGGACGGCGTGCAACGGCTCAACACCACCCCACGGAGCTCATCGCGCTATGACTGTCGACCGGATCCTCCCCACCGACGAGGCCCACGACCTGCTGGTCTCGCCACCGAGCTCGCCGACCGCGAGCTCGCGCCGAGGGCCGCGGCCTCGAGGAACGCGCCGAGTTCCCCGCGAGGTGCTGCGGACCCTGGGCCGGGCCGGCCTGCTCGGCCTGCCCTACCCGAGGAGTACGGCGGCGCGGCGCAACCGTACGAGGTGTACCTCCAGGTGCTGGAGATCCTGGCCAGCCGCTGGCTCGCGGTCGCCGAGGCGGTCAGCGTGCACACCCTGTCCTGCTACCCGGTGGCGGCGTTCGGCAGCGACGAGCAGCGCAAGCTGCTTCCGGACATGCTCGGCGGCGAGTTGCTGGGCGCGTACTGCCTCTCCGAGCCGCAGGGTGGCTCGGACGCGGCGGCGCTGACCACCCGGGCGGACCGGGACGGCGATGCGTACCTGGTCTCCGGCACCAAGGCGTGGATCACCCACGCCCGGACTGCCGACTTCTACAACGTCTTCTGCCGCACCGGCGGGCCGGGCCCGAAGGGGATCTCCTGCCTGCTCGCCGACGCGGGCACCGCCGGCATCACCCCGCAGGCGGCGGAGCGGACGATGGGTCTGCGTGCCTCCCCGGTGGCGCAGATCGCGTTCGACGAGGCACGGGTGCCGGCCGACCGGCTCATCGGCGGCGAGGGGCGGCTTCACCATCGCGATGTCCGCGCTGGACTCGGGCCGGCTCGGCATCGCCGCCTGCGCGGTCGGGCTCGCCCAGGCGGCCCTCGACTACGCGGTCTCCTACGCCCGGAGCGGCAGCAGTTCGGGCGGTCCATCATCGACTTCCAGGGCTCGGCTTCTCCCGCCGACGCGGCCACCCAGATCTCCGCCGCTCGGGCGCTGACCTCGCGGCGGCCCGGCTGCGCGACGCCGGCCGCCCGTACGCGATCGAGGCGGCCAAGGCGAAGCTCTTCGCCACCGACATGGCGATGCGGGTGACCACCGACGCGGTGCAGGTGCTCGGCGGCGCCGGCTACGTGGCCGACCACCCGGTCGAGCGGTACATGCGCGAGGCGAAGGTGTTGCAGATCGTCGAGGGCACCAACCAGATCCAGCGGATGGTCATCTCCCGGCCCTCGCCAAGGGCTGACAGCGATGCGTGGTGGCGCGGCTGCGGTAGGTCATCCGCGGTCGCGCCTCCCGCGCTGTGTGCGAGCTACCTCGTCGCCGTCGGGCGGTTTTCCCGGTAGGTTGCACGCCGTGGAGGAGATCGACCGCGCTATCGTCGCCGCGCTGACCGCCGACGGCCGTCTGTCGTACACCGACCTGGCCGAGAGGGTGGGGCTGTCGGTGTCCGCCGTGCACCAGCGGGTCCGTCGGTTGGAGCAGCGCGGGTGGTCAAGGGTACGCCGCCCGGGTGTCGTTCGAGGCGCTGGAGCTGCCGCTGACCGCGTTCGTGGCGATCCGCCCGTTCGACCCGTCGCAGCCGGACGACGCCCCGGAGCGGCTGGCCCACCTGCCCGAGATCGACTCCTGCTACTCGGTGGCGGGGAGGACTTCTACATGTTGCTGGTGCGGGTGGCCAGCCCCACCGACCTGGAGCGGTTGCTCCAGGAGATCCGCACCTCGGCGAACGTCACCACCCGGACGACAGTGGTGCTGTCCACGCCGTACGAGAACCGGCCGCCGAAGATCAGCGCTGCGGCACCGAGTCGGTCGCGGTCCGGGCGCCGGAGGAGCCGGCTGGTTCCACCGCAGGATGACCTGCCGGCCGTGTTCGTGACCGAGCGCGCTGACCGTGGCGGTCTCCAGGCGTAGCCGTCCGCCGGCGGACGGGGCAGGCCGATCCAGCGGGCTCCGAGCACCCGCAGGCTGTGCGCGTGCCCGACCAGCGCGACGGTGCCCCGGTCGAGCAGCGGGGTGACGCGGGCCAGCACCCGGTCGAGGCGCTCGCCCACCTGCGCGGGGACTCGCCGCCGGGGCAGCCGTCGGTCCAGATGTTCCAGCGCGGGTCGTCGTCGTGGATGTCGACGGTGGTGCGGCCCTCGTACTCGCCGTAGTTCCACTCGCTGAGGTCCTCGTCAACGCCGTCGACGGTGAGCCCGGCCAGCTGCGCGGTGCGCAGCGCCCGGAGCGAGGGCTGGACAGCACGGTGACGAAGCGCCGGCCGGCCAGGAACGCGGCCAGGGTGCGGGCCTGTCGCTCGCCGTCGGGGTCAGCTCCAGATCGGTGTACGAGGTGTGCCGCAGGCTGGCGCTCCAGGTGGTCTCGCCGTGCCGGATCAGCAGGAGCTCTCCCATCCGGTCAGTTAACCATCGTGGGACGGCCGACAGGCGGCCCCGCCCACAACCTATCTTCCTAGGATGCCTTACCGGTGTGCCGACCGGCACCACCGGTTTCGGCACCCGGAGACCGGGCAAACGAGGCACGACAACCGCCAGACCGAGGAGGCGCGATGAGCTTCACCGAGAAGGCCAAGAACAAGGTTGAAGAGATGGCCGGCGCCGCGAGAGCGCGTCGGCGACATGACCGACAACGAGCGGATGCGTGGCGAGGGCGCCAGCCAGGAGAGCGACGCGCGCGCCAAGCAGGCCGGTCAGAACGTCAAGGACGCCGGGCGCAACGTGAAGGACTCCTTCACGAAGTGACCTGAGCGGTCCACGGGTCCCCGGCGGTCACGCCGCCCGGGACCCGTGGCGTGCTGCGGTTAGTGTCGGCCGGTGACCGTGCTGCGTTCCCTGGTGTTGTTCGCGCTGGCCGCGTTGGCCGAGATCGGTGGCGCCTGGCTGGTCTGGCAGGGCTGGCGGGAGCAGCGTGGGCTGTGGTGGATCGCGGCCGGCGTCGTCGCGCTGGGTTGCTACGGCTTCGTGGCCACGTTCCAGCCGGACGCGAACTTCGGGCGGATTCTGGCCGCGTACGGCGGGTGTTCGTGGCCGGCTCGCTGGGTTGGGCGATGGTGGTGGACGGCTTTCGCCCGGACCGGTGGGACCTGACCGGCGCTGCGCTGTGCCTGCTCGGCGTCGCGGTGATCATGTACGCCCGCGTGGCGGCCCCGCGTAACCCGGCTGCGGGTGGTGGCACCGCCCCGTGAGGCGCGCGGGACAGTTTCGCGTCTGCGATGATCTGCGGCGTGATCCGACCCCGGCTTCGCCAGTTGTGCTGTGGCGTACTGGTCGGGCGGCCGTTGCCGGCAGTGTCGCGTGCACGGCGTCCCGGGTGCCACCGCCGGAGCAGCCGGTCTCGTCGGCACATCCGCCACCGCCGCCGCGGCCGCATCGTCGGCCAGCGCATCGCCAACGGCTCCCGCCACCCCACGGGCTGTCCGGGTGCGACGGTGGTGGGGAGCAGGGCGCCGGTGGTGGATCACGGCCCGCGCACCGGTGCCAGGGTCGCGTTGACCTTCGACGCGGACATGACCGACGGGATGTTGGCCAGCCTGCGGGCCGGCCGGGTGAAGTCGTACGCGAACCTGCGCATCCTCGACCTGCTGGAGCGGGAGCAGGTGCCGGCGACGTTCTTCCTGACCGGCAAGTGGGTGCAGCGGTATCCGGACGTGACCCGGCGGATCGCCGGCAACCCACGCTTCGAGGTGGCCAACCACACCTACGGGCACGCGGCGTTCACCGCCGACTGTTACGACCTGCCGCGGCTGCCGGTCGACGAGCTGGCCGGCGACGTGGCGAGGACGTTCGAGGTGATCGCGCCGTACGGGGTCGGCAGACCCGCTACTTCCGGTTCCCGGGTTGTGCCACGACGCGGCGGCGCTGGACGCGTTGGCGCCGCTGGGTGTGACGGTGGTCGACGGGGACGTGGTCAGCGGCGATCCGTTCGCGACGGCGTGGAGGCCGGTGGTGCGGGCGGTGGTGGACCATGTTCGCCCCGGGTCGGTGGTGATCATGCATGTGACCGAGGCGAACGCGGCGATGACCGACGAGGCGTTGCCGCACATCCTGGCCGGGTTGCGTGAGCGGGCTTGGTGCCGGCCACGCTCTCCGAGGTGCTGGCCGGGGCTGAGGCTCAGCCCTCCCGCACGTCGTCGACGGTCAGGACGATCTTGCCGCGGCGGGATCCGTGCTCGGCCGTCCGGTGCGCGTCGGCCGCCTTCTTCAGGGGAAGGCCGCTTCGATCGGCACCCTGAAACGGCCCTCGGTGAACAGTTCGGCTGCGGCGGGCAGTCCGTGGCGCCCGTCGGGTTCGCCGGCCAGTTGCCCCATGGAGAGTCGGACGCCGTGGGTGGGGGCGGTGAAGTCGGCCAGGTGACCACTGCTGTCGGGTCGCCGGTGAGGCGGAGCAGTTCGGTCAGGGACCCGGCGCCGGCGACGTCGAGGGCCCGGTCGATCTGCTGCATGCCCAGGGCGTCCAGGCGGTTCTGGAGGTCGGGGCCGAAGGTGACCGGTGTCGCCCCGAGTTGGCGGAGGAGGTCGTGGTTGTCGGCGCGGGCGGTGCCGATGACGTGCACGCCTCGGGCGGCGGCGAGTTGGATGGCGGTGCTGCCGACACCGCCGGCGGCCCGTCGACGAGGAGCGTCATGCCGGGCCGTAGGTCCAGCAGGTCGAGGGCCCGGGTGGCGGTCTCGACGCTGGTGCCCGCCGCGCCCGCCTGGGTCCACGGCATGGTGGTGGGCTTGTGCGCCCAGACCTGCAGTACCGCGAACTGTGCGCTCGCGCCGCCGAGTCGGGCCAGCTCGACGATGCCGAAGACGTGGTCGCCGAGGGTCACACCGTCGACGTCATCGCCGATCTCGTCGACGGTGCCGGCCGCGTCGACGCCGGGGATGTGTGGCAATGGCAGTTGGCGCTCATCGCGGTGCGGCCGGAGCGCAGGCCGACGTCGACGGGGACACGCCGGCGGCCTGGACGCGGATGCGGATCTGGCCGGACCGGGGCTCTGGCGCGTCGGTGGTGCCGAGGTGTAGTACCTCGGGACCGCCGAACCGGTCGAACTGCACGGCGAACATCTGGGGCTCCTCTGCCTGGTGACGTGGTGCTAGTCGTACCGTAGGCCGGAAACGGAGCAGCTGTTCCGCTGTGGCGTCAAGTGAGAGGTGGGCCGGTCGGAGATGTCTCAGATGCGGCGTGCCGATGCCCGGTCCAACCGTGATCGGGTGGTGGCGGCGGCACGGGAGGCGTTCGCGTCGGCGGGCTTGAGGTGCCCATGCGGGAGGTGGCGCGACGGGCGGGGTTGGTGTGGCGACTCTGTACCGGCATTTTCCGACGCGTACGGAGTTGGTCGCGACTGTCCTGGCCGAGCGCGTGGACGACTGCGGTGTGCGGATGCGTCGCGCGCTCGGCGATCCGGACCCGTGGCGGGCGCTGTCCGGCGTGGTGTGCGAGTTCGCTGAGCGGCAGATCCATGATCGGGCGCTCAACGAGGCCCTGTTGGGGTCGGGCGAGGTGAGTGCCGCGTTCCAGGAGGAGCGGCGGAACACGCGCGGGCGTTGAACGTGCTGGTCGTGCGGGCCCGGGCCGCGGGTGTGCTGCGTGCTGGCGTCGACGTGGACGACGTCCGGCCGGCCTGTTGGCCATCGCGTCGCTACGGAGGTTACCGGCGACGACGAGTGCCCGGGTGATCGGTAGGGTCGCCGGTCTCGTGCTCGCCGGTATCCGGGCCTGACCGCCGGTCGCGACACCCGGCGCGTGCGCCCGGGGTGTCGTCGGTGGCGTCAGTCGTCGCGGTGGTCGTTCCACCACTGCTGGCCGTCGGCGGGCAGGTGTCGATCGGGTCGTAGTAGGCGTAGCGCTTGTTGAGTGCCTCGAGGTCGGCGGACTCGATGGAGGTGCGGTAGTTCTTGGTCCAGTAGGAGATGCCGCGCTCACGGTCGTAGTCGGTGAGCATGTGCACCCAGCGCTTGCCGACGAAGGGACGTCGCAGACGATCCGCGGGTGGCGTAGCCGGGTAGGTAGCCCATGATGTCGTGCTGGAGTTGCTGGGCGTGCCAGACCGGGACCCGCCAGTGTTCGGCGTTGGGGATCATGTCGCACATGTAGAAGTAGTACGGCAGGATCCCGGCTTCGCCCTGGAGGGCGAAGCAGAGGTCGAGCAGCTCGGGGTGGTGGCGTTGACGCCGCGCATGAGTACGCCCTGGTTGCGGACGTCGCGGACGCCGACGTCGAGGGCGGTCTGTGCGGCCTTGGCGACCAGTGGGGTGAGCGACTGGGCGTGGTTGACGTGGGTGTGGATGGCGAGGTTGACGCCGCGCCGGGCGCGGTGCGGGCGACGCGCTCCAGGCCTGGACGACGTCGGGTTGCAGCCAGTGCTGGGGAGGCCCATGAGGGCCTTGGTGGCGAGCCGGATGTCGCGGACGGTCTCCAGTTCCAGCAGGCGCATGAGGTACGACTCGAGGTTGCGCCAGGGGACGTTGGCGACGTCTCCGCCGGAGACGACGACGTCGCGGACGCCGGGGTGGGCCTTGAGGTAGGCGATGTGGGCGTCGTAGCGGTCGACGGGCTTGAGGGTGAGTTTGAGTTTGTCGACGGCGGGGTGGAGTTGCCGACGAGGTCCATCCGGGTGCAGTGCCCGCAGTACTGGGGCAGGTGGAGAGCAGTTCGGCGAGGACCTTCGTGGGGTAGCGGTGGGTCAGCCCTTCGGCGACCCACATGTCGTGCTCGTGCAGGCTGTCGCGGCTGGCGTAGGGTGTGAGGGCCAGTCGGTGCGTCGGTCGGAGGCGACCGGGATCATGTAGCGGCGGATGGGGTCGGCGAGCAGCGCCTCGGTGGTGGGGTCGCGAACGGCACCATTGTGTTGATCATCTGTGGCGGCACCAGCATGGACATGGTGGCCAGGGCCTTCTGGTCGGCCTCGAGGTCGGCGTAGAAGCTGTCGTCGATGAGGTCGCCGAGGACGGCGCGGAGCTGCTGGTGTTCTTGACGCAGTTGACGCGTTGCCACTGGGCGGATTCCCACTGGTCGCGGGTGACGTGTCGCCAGCCGGGGAAGCGGGTCCAGTCGGGTTCGACCAGGGGCGGCGGTGGTATTCGTAGGGCTGCCCGGCGGTCGGTGCGGCGACCGGGCGTGACGGGGTTGAGGGATGGTCTCAACCGGTTGGGTCTGGGTCACGGCCCCTCCTCGGTGCTGCTGCTGATCAACGGGCCCGAAGGCTACTGGAAAATATTCGGTACAGAAACCAGTCTGCCGTAAGTTTTCCCGTTACGCGAGCCTGACCGGGGCTTCGAGCGGCGGCTGGGGAGGTTGGCGTGACGTCACCGGTGGGACTGCACCGCGTCGTGCAACCGGCGGGGTGCTGCCGCAGGCGGCCTGGCGCCTGGACACGTCGGCGGCGATCGCGCCGAACGAGGTGCGGATCCGGTGCAGCGGCTCAACCTGGACGCGGCGAGCTTCCGGCAGTTGTCGGAGAAGCACGGCGGGGACGGCGACGCGGTCCGCGCCGAGGTGCTGGAGATCATCGGGACCCGGGGCAAGATGCAGAACCCGGTGACCGGGTCCGGTGGGATGCTGATCGGCGCGGTCGAGGAGGCGGGCGGCGCTCCCGCTGGGGCTCAGGGTGGGGACCGGGTCGCGACCCTGGTGTCGTTGACGCTGACGCCGCTGGTGGTGACCGACGGGTTGTCCCGCTGGGACGGGCGCAGCGAACAGGTGCCCTGTGACGGGTGGGCGATCCTGTTCGCCCGTTCCATCGCCGCGGTGCTGCCCGACGACGAGGACCCGCAGTTGTCGCTGGCGGTGCTGGACGTGTGGTGCGCCCGCGTTGACCGCCCGGGTGGTGTCGCGGTGTGTCGAGGATCGCCGTCGGGTCGGTGATCCGACGCCGGTGCGGGTCGCGGTGATCGGTGGGGCCGGTAAGAGCGGGTCGCTGTCCCTGCCGCGGCGCGGCGGCGGGCGCCGCGCGTACCGTCGGGTGGTGCCGGTGGCGGCGGAGCGCGACGCGCTGACGGCGGCCGGTCTGGCGTCGGTGGTGGCGCTGGCCGACGCACGGGACCCGGTGGGTTGTCGACGGCGGTGACCACGGCGCTGGGTGCGCCGGCGGACGTCACGGTGGTGTGCGTGGACGTGCCGGGGTGTGAGCACGGGCGGTGTTGGCCACCGCGGACGGCGGCACGGTGATCTTCTTCTCGATGGCGACGAGCTTCTCCGCGGCCGCGTTGGGCGCGGAGGGTTGGCGGCGGACGTGACGATGCTGGTGGGCAACGGGTACGTGCCGGGGCACGCGGAGTTGGCGCTGGGGTTGCTGCGTGCCGAGCCGGGGTGCGTCGGCTGTTCGCGGCGCGGATCGCGGCAGACTGAGGTCATGACGAACCCCTCGACGTTGTACCGCGGCGGCGTGCTGCACTGCCCCGCCGACCCGAGCGCTACCGCGCTGCTGGTGTCCGGTGGGCGAATTTCCTGGTTGGGGACCGACGGTGACGCGCCGCCGGCCGATCGGGTGGTGGACCTGGGTGGGCGTTGGTGACGCCGGCGTTCGTCGACGCGCACGTGCACGCCACCGACACCGGGTTGGCGCTGTCCGGGTTGGGATTGTCCGGGGTGCGGTCGGCCGGGCAGTTGCTCGACGCGGTGGCGGGGTTCGCGGCGGGTCTGCCGGCGGACGCGGTGGTGCTGGGGCACGGCTGGGACGAGTCGGGCTGGTCGGATCCGACGTTGCCGGACGCGGCGGCGTTGGACCGGGCGGCGGGTGGCCGGCGGGTGTACGTGTCGCAGGCGTCGCTGCACTCGGCGTTGGTGTCGTCGGCGTTGCTGGCGGCGTGCCCGCAGGTGGTGGAGGCGCCCGGGTACGACGCGTCGGGGTGGTTGCGTCGCGACGCGCACCACGTGGTGCGGGCGGCGGCGCAGGGTCGGTGAGTCGGGCGCAGCGGGTCGCCGCGCAGCGGTGGCTCTGGCCCACGCGGCGTCGTTGGGCATCGCGGCGGTGCACGAGTGCGGTGGTCCGGAGATCTCCGACGAGGAGGACTTCACCGGTCTGTTGGGCATCTCCGGTGCGGGGTTGCCGGAGGTGTACGGGTACTGGGGTGAGTTGGGTGGCGCGGCGCGGGCTGGGAGTTGGGTGCGGTGGGTGCCGGTGGGGATCTGTTCGCCGACGGGGCGTTGGGGTCGCGGACGGCGCACGTCTCGCGGGCGTACGACGACGGTGACGGCTGCGGGCACGGGTATCTGACGGCGGAGCAGGTGCGTGATCACCTGTTGGACTGTGCGGCGCACGGTATGCAGGGCGGTTTCCACGCGATCGGTGACGCGGCGATCGGCACGGTCCTGGACGGGTTCGCGGCGGCGGCGCGGACGGTGGGCGTGGAGCGGTTGCGGGCGGCCCGGCACCGCGTCGAGCACGCGGAGATCATGAGCAAGCGGTTGATCGCCGGGTTCGTGGAGTACGGGGTGGTGGCGAGCATGCAGCCGGCGTTCGACCGGTTGTGGGGTGGCGCGGGCCGGATGTATGAGACGCGGTTGGGTCTGGACCGCTCGTTGGAGTCGAACCCGATGGGTGCGATGCACTCGGTGGGGTGGCGTTGGCGTTCGGGTCGGATTCGCCGGTGACGCCGCTGGACCCGTGGGGTCGGTGCGGGCGGCGGCGGTGCACCACAACCCGGCGCAGCGGATGGGTGTGCGTTCGGCGTTCGCGGCGCACACCCGTGGTGGTGGCGGGCGGTGCACCTGGACGTCGAGGGTGTCCTGGCGTTGGGTGCGCCGGCGACGTTCGCGGTGTGGTCGACGCCGGCGGGGTGGAGCGGGTCTGCCGGTGTTGTTGGCCGAGGACCCGGAGGATCGGGGCCCGGACGACCCGACGCCGGTGCCGGTGTGCCGGCGCCTGGTGCTGCGCGGTGAGGTCATCTACGAGGAAGGGTCGTCGTGAGCGGCAAGCTGATCTGGATCCGGTGCTCGTGACGCGGGCGCGGGAGTTGGCGCGCCGGGCCGGGCAGCCGGTGGTGGACCTGGCCCGCAGCCACACCACGGTGTCGGTGGAGCGGGCGGTCCTGCGGTTGGCCGGGTGACCGGCGCCGACCCGGACGGCATTCCGTGGGTGAACCGGCTCGTCGACGCGGTCGCCGCGGATGTGGGGTTGGGGCACGGGGTGGCGATGCCGGTGTTCGACGCGTTGGTGCGGGAGGGCAGCACCGATGTGACGTTGCTGGCGCAGAAGGCCGCCGCCGGGTCGGTGCGGTTCTCCCAGCCCACCGGGCGGGCGGCGACGGCTGCCGGTCGGCGGCGCGTAGGGCGGTCGGTGCGGGCATTCGGCGCATCGACCGGCGGCGCGCGGAGCGGACCGGCTGGTCAAGCGGCACGGGGATCCGAAGCAGCGGCCGTGGATCTACCTGATCGTCGCGACGGGTGACATCTACGAGGACATTCCGCAGGCGCAGGCGGCGGCGCGGGCGAGCGCGGACGTGATCGCGGTGATCCGTTCCACCGGGCAGTCGTTGCTGGACTACGTGCCGGAGGGCGCGACCCGGAGGGTTCGCCGGCACGTACGCCACGCAGGAGAACTTCCGGCTGATGCGCGCGGCGTTGGACGAGTCGTCGAAGGAGGTGGGCCGCTACGTGCGGTTGACCAACTACGCGTCCGGGTTGTGCATGCCGGAGATGGCGACCCTGGCGGGTCTGGAACGTCTCGACATGATGTTGAACGACTCGATGTACGGGATTCTGTTCCGTGACATCAACCCGGTGCGGACGTTCGTCGACCAGCGGTTCTCCCGGCAGGTGCACGCCCGGGCCGGGATCATCATCAACACCGGTGAGGACAACTACCTGACGACCGCCGACGCGGTCGACGAGGGCACACGGTGACGGTGTCGCAGTTGCTCAACGAGTTCTTCGCCCACGAGGCGGGGTTGGCGGACTGGCAGTTGGGGTTGGGGCACGCGTTCGAGATCAACCCGGAGGTGCCGGAGTCGTTCCGGTTGGAGTTGGCGCACGCGTTGCTGGCCCGGAGTTGTTCCCGGCCGCGCCGTTGAAGTGGATGCCGCCGACGAAGCACATGACCGGTGACGTGTTCCGGGGCAACCTGCTCGACGGGTTCTTCAACCTGGCGGGTGCGTTGACCGGTCAGGGATCCTGCTGGTGGGGATGATGACCGAGGCGGTGGTGACGCCGTGGTTGTCCGACCGGGACATCGCCCTGCAGAACGTGCGGTACGTGTTGGGCGCGGCCGGTGGGCTGCACGAGGACTTCGTGCCGGCGCCGGGCGGGTTCATCCGTCGGCGGGCCAACCAGGTGCTCGGTGAGGCGCTGGATCTGCTGGAGCGCATCGGGGAGCAGACGTTGCTGACGGCGATCGCCGAGGGCACCTTCGGGATCATGAAGCGGCCCGCGGACCGGGGTAAGGGTCTGGCCGGGGTCGCCGCGCACGAGGCGGACTACTGCAACCCGGCCACCGAGATCCTGGAGGCGGCGGCGTGAGCGGGAGAAGCAGATCGTGCGCCCGTACGGGGACACCACCGGTGACGGGATGGTGCAGGTGTCGTTCACCCTGCCGGTGACCACGACAAGCGGGCCGAGGGCGCGGCGGTGCAGTTGGCCAACCGGATGGGCATCGACCCGGCGATGGTGGTGCACGCCAAGCCGATGGGCGACGGGTTCACGTTCTTCGTGGTGTACGGGCGGGTCAACCACCTGGTCGACCTGAACGCGGTGCAGGTGGTGGAACGGGACTTCGCGTTGCTGTCGGCGAAGGACGTCAACACGGTGATCAAGCAGCGGTTGCGGCGCAAGCTGTCGGTGGTGGGGGCGTGCATCGGCACCGACGCGCACACCGTGGGCATCGACGCGATCCTCAACGTCAAGGGCATCGCGGGGAGAAGGGCCTGGAGTACTACCGGGAGTTGAAGGTCACCAACATGGGTGCGCAGGTCAGCGTGCCGGAGTTGGTGGAGACCGCCCGGCGGAGAGGGCCGACGCGGTGCTCGTGTCGCAGGTGGTCACCCAACGCGACGCGCATCTGCACAACACCGGGAGATGTCCGCCGCGTTCCGGGAGGCGATGCCGGCGGGGCGGCGGCCGCTGCTGATCGTCGGTGGTCCCCGGTTCGACGAGACGATGACCGACGAGTTGGGCGTGGACCGGATCTTCGGTCGGGGCACCACGCCCGGCGAGGTGGCCAGCTACCTCGTGCACGCCCTGATCACGCAGCGGAAGGCGATGGCATGACCGACACCAGGCTCGGGTTGACGGTGACGCACCGGCGGTATGTGCCGTACTCGCACGCCCACTACGCCGGCAACCTGGTCGACGGGGCGTACGCCCTCGGGTTGTTCGGTGACGTCGCCACGGAGGTGTGCATCCGTACCGACGGCGACGAGGGCCTGTTCGCCGGGTACGCCGATGTGCGGTTCCACGCGCCCTTGCGCGCGGGTGACGTGGTGGAGGTGACCGCGCGGGTGTCGCGGGTGGGCACCCGCAGCCGCACCCTGGAGCTGGAGTGCGCGGTGGTGTGCCGGGGCCGCCCGGACCGTTCCGAGTCCGCCGCCGAGGTCCTGGACCCGCCGATCGTGGCGGTCACCGCGACCGGCACCGTGGTCGTTCCCGCAAGCTCGTGACCCTGGCGGTCTGCGCGGACGTCGGGTCCACGTACACGAAGGTGGCGGTGGTGGACCTGGCCGCCGGTGTCCTCGTCGGCGCGGCGTCGTCGCCCACCACGGTGGGCACCGACGTGCTGCACGGCCTGGACGCCGCGGTCGCGGCGCCGCCGGGCTCGGGTGCGCGACGCGCCGTGGTACGTGTGCTCGTCGGCCGGTGGTGGGTTGCGGCTGGCCGTGATCGGCTACGAGCCGCTGGTCACCGCGCAGGCCGGCCGGCGGGTCGGGTTGTCCGCCGGCGCGCACGTGGTGCACGTGGCGGCCGGGCGGCTGGGCGCGGCGGACCTGACGGCGTTGCGGGCCGCCCGGTGCGACGTGGTGCTGCTGGTCGGCGGCACCGACGGCGGTGACGCCGACACGGTCACCCACAACGCCACCCGCCTGGCCGCGCCCGGTGGCGCCACCCGTGGTGTACGCGGGCAACGCCGACGTGCGCGAGTCGCTGACCGCGCTGCTGCGCGACGCCGGGTGCCGGTCACCGGCGCGGAGAACGTCCTGCCGCGCATCGGGGTGCTCGCCCCGGCGTCGGCGCGGGCGGCGATCCGCGCGGTGTTCCTGCGCCACGTCATCGGTGGTAAACGGCTGTCGAGGGCGCGCGGTTCGCGCGGCTGGTCCGGGCGGCCACCCCGACGCGGTGCTCACCGGTGTGGAGGTGCTCGCCGACACCAGCGGCGGTGACCTCGCGGTGGTCGACGTGGGTGGGGCCACCACCGACGTGTACTCGGTGCTCACGCCGGACGAGCGGGCCACCGGGCCGGGTCGGGAGGTCGCCGGCAACCTGTGGCGGGCCCGCACCGTGGAGGGCGACCTGGGTATGCGGTGGAGCGCCCCGGGGTCGTCCGTGCGGCCATCGAGGAGCGGCTGCTCACCGCCGCTGAGGCCGAGGACCTGACGGTTGCCGCGCGGCTCCGGGCGGCCGATCCGGCGTTCCTGGCCGTCGACGACGTCGAGCGGGCTGTGGATCGGCGGATCGCGACCCTCGCGGCGACGGTAGCGGTACGCCGGCACGCCGGGCGCCGCCACCGGTGAGCGGGCCGGGCGGGACCTGCGCGACGTGCGGCTGCTGGTGGGTTCCGGTGGGGTGTTGCGGCACGCCCGGTGGACGCGTCCGGGCAGGTGTTGGCGGCGGTCCTCGCCGACCACGCCGGCGGGTGGGCGTTGCCGCGCGCGGCCGCGGCGGTGGTGGACGCCGACTACGTCCTGGCCGCCGGGGCCTGCTCGCCGAGGAACATCCGGCGGCCGCGCGGGCGCTGCTGCGTCACCATCTGCGCACCCATTGAGACTCGCCGACCCGACACGCCGTGTCGCAACACACGACAGGCCGGCTGCGGGTTGACAAGCGACGGGGTCGGCACGTACCGTCTTTGAGTCCTACCACGGGAAGCGGCTGTTGTTCGCTTCGTCCCTTCGTCCGCTGGCCGAGCGACATGTTTGAGCGTCATCGTCGCGGCGGCCAGGTCCAGCGGGCGGGGTCGGCGGGCGGCGCGAACCGGCCGCGGTTACCGGTGTACGGGCAGGGTGAGGTGCACGGCCAGTAGACAACGGCCAGGCGGGGGCAGCCAGTCCACGTCCGGTCGGTCGAAGGTCGTCGTGCCCCATCCTCGCCACACCGGCCGGGAAGGGCCTGGGAGCATCGGGGCGCGGCGCGAGCCCCGATTTCATGTCCCGTGGGAGGTTCGTGCCCGGTGGCCCGACGGGGTCGGTGTGCCCACCAGCCAGGTAGCCTTCGCCAGGTGATCGAGGTGAAGCGGTGACGACCCTGGACCGGCCCGAAACCCCACTCCGGCGGTGCCGCCCCGGCCTGTCGTCGCCGGTCGGCCGTTGCCGCTGCGGGTCGCCGTGCCGATGGCCGTGGTCGCCGGGTTGGCCCTGCTGGTGGCGTTCCCCGTACGGGTGTGGCCGCTCGCGCCGGTCGGGGTGGCGTTGCTTGCCGCCGCCGCGCACCGGCGGCGGTTGCGCGCCGGCGCCGGGCTGGGCTTCCTGACCGGTGTGGTGCTCTTCGCCCCGATGCTGGCCTGGACGAACCTGCACACCGGCTACCTGCCGTGGGTGCTGCTGTCGCTGCTGCAGGCCGGTTACCTGGCGCTGCTGGGCGTGGCCACCGCCTGGGTATCGCCGCTGGCCGACCGTGGCCGGTGGGCGTGGCCGGTGCTGACCGGGCTGCTGTGGGTGGGGCAGGAGGCTGCGCGACCGCACCCCTTCGGCGGGTTCCCGTGGGGACGGCTGGCGTTCAGCCAGGACACCTCACCGCTGTTGCGCTTCGCCGCGCTGGGCGGCGCGCCGCTGGTGACCTTCGCGGTGGCGCTCGTCGGCGGGTTGCTGGTCACCGCCGCCTGGCGGGCTGGGCCACCGCGACCCGGCGGGCCCCAGGACGCCACAGAGCGGGCTGACGGCCCGCAGGGCACCACGGCGGCGCGGCGGTGGGTGCCGGTGGCCGTACCGGCCGCTGTGGCGGTCGCGCTGACCGCCGCCGGTCTGCTCGTGCCGGTCGCCGCCTCCGGGTCCGGCGCCACTGTCACCGTGGCGATCGTGCAGGGCAACGTGCCGCGGCTGGGCCTGGACTTCAACGCCCAACGGCAGGCGGTGCTCAACAACCACGTCGACGCCACCCTCGAACTGGCCGCCCGGGTCACCGCCGGCCAACAACGTCGACCCGACCTGGTGGTGTGGCCGGAGAACTCCAGCGACATCGACCCGCTGCGCAACCCACCGCCGGGGCCCGGATCTCCCAGGCCGCCGACACGATCGGCGCGCCGATCCTGGTCGGCGCGGTGCTGCTCGGCCGGGTCCGGGCCAGGTCCGCAACGCGGGCATCCTGTGGCGGCCCGGCAGCGGCGCGGACCTGGACCAGCTGTACACGAAGCGCCACCCGGTGCCGTTCGCCGAGTACGTGCCGCTGCGCGACGTGGCCCGGATGGTCAGCAAGCAGGTCGACCTGGTCCGGTCGGACTTCGTGCCCGAAACACCCGGGTGTCCTGCGCACCGGCCCCGTCGTGCTCGGTGACGTGATCTGCTTCGAGGTCGCCTACGACGAGGTGGTCCGCGACACCGTCACCGGTGGGGCGCAGCTGCTGGTGGTGCAGACCAACAACGCCACCTTCAACGTGGCGGAGGCCCGCCAGCAGTTGGCCATGGTGCGGCTGCGGGCCGTGGAGCACGGGCGACCGGCGTTGATGGCCTCCACGGTCGGCGTGTCCGGGTTCGTCGCCCCGACGGGCGGGTAAGCGACGCCACCGGGTTCAACACCCGGGAGGTCGTGGTGCGGCAGATGCGGCTCGACGACGGACGTACCCTCGCCACCCGCCTCGGTTGGTGGCCCGAGGTGGCGCTCGTCGGGCTGGCCGCGGCGGCCTGCTCGGCGCGGCGGTGCCGCGCCGACGGCAACGGATCATGCCCGGATAGCAACAGCCGGTACGCCGGCGGGAGCGGAGGAACCGTGATCCAGGCGACCGATGCGATCCGACGCCCGGACGAGGTGCCCGGGTGGGCCGGGTGCTGGTGGTGATTCCCACCTACAACGAGGCCGACAACATCGCCGCGATCGTGGGCCGGGTCCGGCGCGCCGCCCGGCGGTGCAGATCCTCATCGCCGACGACAACAGCCCCGACGGCACCGGCGCGATCGCCGACGCTCTCGCCGACGGTGACGCGTTCGTGCAGGTGCTGCACCGCCACGGTAAGCAGGGACTCGGCGCGGCGTACCTGGCCGGCTTCGGGTGGGCGCGGGAGCGCGGCTACCAGGCGGTCGTGGAGATGGACGCCGACGGCTCACACGCCCGGAGGACCTGCCGGCGCTGCTGAGCGCCGCCCGCGACGCCGACGTGGTGATCGGGTCGCGGTGGACCAGCGGGCGCGCGTGGTCAATTGGCCGTTGCGGCGGCTGCTGCCGTCGCGCTGCGGCAACCTGTACGCGCGCCTCGCCCTGGGTATGCCCGTCTCCGACGCCACCGGCGGTTACCGGTGTACCGGATCAGCGCGCTGGACGCGATCGACCTGGGTTCGGTGACCTCCCAGGGTACTCGTTCCAGGTGGAGCTGTCCCGGTTGGCGCACCGGGCCGGGGTGCGGATCGTCGAGGTGCCGATCACCTTCGCCGAGCGGGAACGTGGGACAGCAAGATGAGCCCGAAGATCGTCGCCGAGGCGCTGTGGCGGATCACCGCCTGGGGTGCGCGACCGGCGTCAGGCGGTACGCCGGGGTCTGAACGGCACCCCAGCGGTCAGGTCCGGTGGCCGTGAGCCCGGCCGTGTCATGCTGGATGAGCGGGACACGTCAGTGGTGTCCGCGGGAATGGCGATGAGGTGAGATGCGCCGAGGACTGAGGTTCGTGCCGTTGGCCCTGTTGCTGGCGGTGGTGCTGGAGCTGGCGGTGTTCGTCGGTGTGGGACGGGCGCTGGGGTTCGGGGCGGCGGTGCTGCTGGTGTTCGCCGCGTCCCTGCTGGGGCTGGTGCTGCTGCGCCGGGAGGGCATGCGCGCCTGGCGGGTTTCGCTCCGCCGCGCAGGCCGGGCAGCCACCGGGTGGGCAGGTGACCGACGGCCTGGTCGGGTTGGCCGGGCGTTGTTGCTGGCGGTGCCCGGGCTGGTCAGCGGGCTGGTCGGGTTGCTGCTGCTGGTGCCGCCGGTGCGTCGACTGGCCCGCGTCGGGTGCGACGCGCCACCGAGCGGCGGGTGTCGTCGATGGTCGCCGGTGACCTGTTCGGGCCCCGCACGGTGCGGGTGCGTCAGGGTGCGCCGCAACCGACCCCGCAGCCGGAACAGCCGGTGGTGGTCGACGGCGGCCGGGCCATCGAGGGCGAGATCGTCGAGCCCGGTCGACACTGAACGAATAACGAGCGGACGACGGCGCCCCCGGGAGAACCCGGGGCGCCGTCATCGTGCGTCGTGCGGCTCAGGCGCGGCCGCGGCGGGTCCGGACCTCCTGCAGACGCTCCTCGAGGATGTCCTCCAGCTCGGCGATCGAACGCCGCTCCAGCAGCATGTCCCAGTGGGTACGCGGCGGCTTGGCCTTCTTCTGCTCCGGCTCGTTGCCGTCGACAAGTCGGGCGACGCTGCCGTCGAACTTGCACTCCCAGGTCATCGGGACCTCGGCGTCGACGGCGAACGGCACCTCGAACTGGTGGCCCTTGGCGCAGAGGTACTCGCGGGTCTGACGCGGCGCGAGCTCCGTGTTGCGGTCGGATTCGTAGCTCACCGCGCCAAGGCGGCTTCCGCGCAGCATACGCTCGCCCATGATCGACTTCCCTCGTTCGTGGTGCTGGTCTTCTGGGTGTAACGGTGCGTTCCCGTCCAGCCATTCCCGCCCGAGGGCGTGAGGCGTCCACGGGTGGGCCGGGACCAGGGTAGCCGGCCGGGACGGTCACCGGTGAGGTGATCCCCGGGTGGGTCGCAACGACGGTAGGTGTCCGTTGCCACCGGGGATGTTAACCGTTCGAGGGCAGCGAAGGTTGCGCCCCGATCATCGGGTGGCGTCACCACCAGTGGTGGCGCCGAGGCGGGCCAGCGCCAACGCCAGGTCGCTGACCTGGTCCCCGAGCTGCGCGACACGCCGCTGGGCCAGGTCCCGGTCGGTCTCGGCGGCGTCGAGTCGTACCGCCAGGGCGGTGAGGCGACCCTCGGCGGTCGCGGCGGCCTGCCGGAGGGCGCCCAGCTCGGCGGTGAGCGCGTCGCGCTGGGCGGCCGTGGCGGCCAGCTCCGCGCCGAGGCGAGCGGCGAGTTCCGCCGCCTCCTGCCGGGCGTCGTCGGCCTGCCGGGCCTCGACCTGCGCGCGGTCGCGGGCCGGTCGGCCTGCTCGCGCGCGGGTGGCGTCGGCGGCCTCGGCGCGGGTCCGCGCCGCGTCGGCGCGCGCCTGCTCGATCTGGCGCCGGACGTCCTGCACCTCGGCCTGCCACCGCCCGGCCCGCTCGGTCGCCTCCGCGGCGGCCCGGGTGGCCCGCTCACCGTCGGCGCGCACCGCGTCGCGTTCCACGGTCAGGTCGGCCACCCGCTGCCGTTCGGTGTCCCGTTCGCGCGCAGGTCGCGCACCTCGGCGCGGGCCTGGTCGCGGTCGCGCTCGGCCTGGCGCGCAACGCCTCGGCGGCGCTGGCGTCGTGTCGCGCCTGATCGCGGGCGGCCTCGGCGTGCCGCGCCCCTCGTCGGCGTCGGCGGCCTGCCGGTGCCTGCTCGGCGCGCTGGCGGGCGTCGTCGGCGTCGGCCAGGCGGCGCGGGCCTGCTCGCGGGCGCGGGCGGCGTCGGCCGCCGCGGTCTCGGCGTCGTCGCGGGCCTCGTCGCGTTCGGTCTGCGCCGCCGCGACCTCGGCGGCGGCCTCCGCGTGCGCCTGGGCGAGCTGGCGCTGCACACCCACCGGGGACAACTCGGCGTGCAGCGACTCGGTCAACGTCTCGACGATCTGGTCGAGGCGGTCCACCGCCTCCCAGGTGCGGGCCACCTGCCCGGGCAGGCCGGGCGTTGCGGTGGCGCATCCGGCTGTTGCGGGAGGCGCGCTGGCAGGTGCCGTCGTTGTCGCGACAGTAGCGAAACGGCCGACCCGCGCCGACGCGCTGCGGCACCGGCCGTCCACAGTGGGCGCACGGGCGGGTCTCGGTGGGGTGGGCTGGGCGTCCATCGAGGGCGAAGTCTAGTGGCGTGCGGTCAGCTCGTCGCCCGGGCCGTCTCGTCCAGGGTGTAGCGGCGTTGCAGCAGCAGCGCCGCGAGCATCGCCACCGCCGGCAGCAGCCGAAGCCGTAGCGGACCGCCGCGAGCGCCGCGTCCGGCTGCACCGGCGACTCACCGGCGCCGAGGCCACGAAACCACCGACGGCCAGGCACAGGGCGTACGCGTACGGGCCCAGCGCCGCGCCGGTGGCCTCGGTGGCCGTCCACACCCCGGTGTAGGTGCCGGCGGGCGTTTCGTCGGTGTCGGTGGCGGCACGGATCACGTCGGGCAGCATCGAGAACGGCAGCAGCTGCATGCCGGCGAACGCCACGCCGAGCACCGCCACGGCGGCGACCAGCACCGGCAGGCCGGCGGGGCGACCGATTGCCAGCACCAGCGAGCCGACGGCGAACGCGCCCTGCGCGCCGAGCAGCGCCGCTGTTTGCCGACCCGGCGGGCCACCACCAGCCAGGCCGGGGTGACCAGCAGCGCCGGCGCCACGAACGCGGCCACCAGCACCGTGGTGAGGTCCGGTGCCCGCAGCTCGTACTCGGCGTAGTAGGGCACCCCGGCGAGCACCAGGTGGGTGGTGGTGGACATCGCCAGGTACGCGGCGACCAGCCAGCGGAACTGCCTGTCGCGCAGCGCCGTTCGCAGGGCCCGCCACCCGCTGTGCCCGGACGAGGTGCCGGTCGCGGCGGAGCCGCGCAGCCGGGCGATGCCGGCGACACCGACCAGCATGGCCACCACCATCCCGACCGCGAGGACCACGCCCATCCGCTGGTATCCGGCGCGCGTCGGCGTCACCGCCGGTGAGCAGCGGGGCCAGCAGCCCGGACGCCAGGATGCCCAGGGTCAGCACGACCATCCGGAACGCCATCAACCGGGTGCGTTCGTGGTAGCCGATCCGCAGATCGGCCGGGTGGCCAGGTAGGGGACCTGGTAGGCGGCGAAGAGCAGGTTGCCGGCGACGAAGAACACCGCCACCACGCGGCGGCGGGCGCCGGTCAGGCCGCCGGGCACCGCGAAGAGCCCGGCGAACGCGATCGGCAGGGCGCACCCGAGCAGCAGCAGGCGACGCCGGTCGCCACGGCGGGTCTGCTCGACGTCGGCGCGGTGTCCCACCCAGGGTGCAGCAGCACGTCGGCGATCTTCGGCAGCAGCAGCGCGAGGCCGGCCAGCCACGGCCCGACGGCCAGCACGTCGGTGAGGAAGTAGAGCAGCAGCAGGCCGGGCACTGTCACCCAGACACCCATGCCGAGCGAGCCGGCGGCGAAGCCCGCCAGCGGGCCGCGGGGCAGCGTCGCGTCGGTGGCGGCCGCGGGCCGCCGGTCCAGCCCGGTCATCGCCGCATCCTCTCCGCAATCCAACGGTTGCTGGATTCTAGGGGCAGAATGACGGTCATGACCATGCCTCGACGCCGTCCGGGTCGGCCCCGCCGCGACGAGACCCGTCCGACCCGCGAGGTGGTGCTCACCGCGGCGACCGCGCTGTTCGCCGAGCGGGGCTTCGACTCCGTCGGGCTGCGGGAGGTCGCGGCCGCCGCCGGGGTCGACGTGGCCACTGTCGCCCACCACACGGGTACGAAGGCGGCGCTCTACGACGCGTGTTTCGCCCGGGTCTTCGCCGCCGAGCGGGAGGTGCTGACCGGGGCCGCCGAGCAGGCCCGCAACGCTCTGCGGGCGGGGCCGGACGCGGCACGGGGAGCCCTGCACGAGCTGGTCGACGTCTTCGTCGACTTCCTGGAGGACCGCCCGGAGACCACCGCGCTGTGGCTGCGCCGCTGGCTGGAACCGCAGCGGCACGCCGAGCTCGACCAGCGCTACGCCGAACCGTTGTACCGGCTTGTCGCGGAGCTGCTCACCGCCGCCGCGGCGAGCGTCGCGTTAGCCGAGCCGACACCGCACATCACCGTGCGCAGTCTGGTGTGGGCGACGCACGGGCACGTGGTGGCGTTGGCCGCGGGTGCGCCGGGCGCCCGGGAGCGGCGCGAGTTCCGGCGTTCGTGCATCGTCTGCTGGACGGGCTGTACGGGGCGCCGACCCCTTGACGGGCCGCCGTCACCGGACCATTATCCATCGGACGTTGGATTAAATGGGGCGGCGATGGGCGTACCACCTCGGGTGGCGGTGATCGGCGCCGGCGCCGCCGGGCTCGCCGCGGTGAAGGCACTGCGCGACGCCGACGTGCCGACCGTCGGCTTCGAGGCCGCCGACCAGGTCGGTGGCCTCTGGGTGTACGGGGCACCCGACTCACCCGCGTACCGCACGCTGCACCTGAACACCAGCCGTGGGCGTACCCAGTTCGCCGACCATCCGATGCCCACCGACTGGCCCGAGTACCCCGACCACCGTCGGGTCGCCGGTTACCTCGCCGACTACGCCGACCACTTCGGGTTGGGCGAGGACATCCGGCTGGGGCACACCGTCGAGCGGGTCACCCGCGATCCCACCGGCACCTGGACGGTGGCCGCGCGCGGCCGGACGGGTCGGTCGAGGTCGGCGTCGACGCCGTGGTCGTCGCCAACGGACACAACCGGGTGCCCAAGCTGCCCAACCCCGCCTATCCCGGGCCGGCACCTGCACCGCCGAGCAGATCCACAGCCACGACTACCGGGGCCCGGACCAGTTGGCCGGCAGACGGGTCCTGGTCGTCGGGTGGCAACTCCGCGATGGACATCGCCGTGGACGCCTCGTACGCCGCCACCCGCACCCTGCTGTCGCTGCGCCGGGGCGTCTGGGTGGTGCCGAAGTACCTGCTGGGTCGACCTCGGACACCCTCAACGGGCGCTGGCCCGCCGACTGCCGTGGCGGCTGCGTCAGCGCATCAGCCAGACGATGCTCAGCGCCACCGTCGGCAGTCCGGTCCGCTATGGGCTGCCCGCGCCGACGCACGGCTTCCTCCAGGACCATCCGACGCTCTCCGACGGGCTGCTGTCCCGGCTCACCCACGGCGACGTGGAGGCCCGACCCGGCGTCGCCGCCCTGCAGGGTGACCGGGTCGAGTTCACCGACGGCCGCAGCGACACCGTCGATCTGATCATCTGGTGCACCGGCTACCGGGTGGCGGTCCCGTTCCTCGACCCGGCGCTGCTCGGCGGCGGCGTCGACACCCTCCCGCTGTACCGGCACGTGTTCCACCCCGACGCCCCGGCCTGAGCTTCGTTGGGCTGATGCAGTCCACCGGCAGCGCGTTCCCCTGGTCGAGGCGCAGGCCAAGCTGATCGCCGCGCACCTCTCCGGCCGGTACGCGCTGCCGGACCCGGCCCGTCAGCGCGCCGTCTGCCGCGCCGAGCTGCGCGCCGCGACCGCCCGCTGGGGTCAGCGCCGCCCGGCGATGCGGGTGGACTTCGACGTCTACCTGGCCGAACTGGCCGGGAGTTGACCGCCGGAACCCGCCGCGCCCGCTCCGGCGCTCCCGTCGCTGACCCGGAGCCCTGCGGTGAGCGGTCGATCCCTGGCTGGTCGCCGGGTGCTGGTAACCGGTGCGAGCGGCACCTTCGGCCGGCACCTCGGGGCCGCGCTGCGCGCCGCCGACGCCCGGGTGGTGGGGCTCGACCTGCACGCGCGCCCCGACGCCGACCCCCGGTGCTCGGCTGCGACCTGACCGACCCGGACGCGGTGCCACCGGCGGTGCGGGCCGCCGTCGACCGGCTCGGTGGGCTCGACCTGTTGATCAACAACGCCGGGGTCGGTGGACCCGCCCGGCGGAGTTGCCACCCGACGAGGTGGTCCGGCGGCAACTGGAGGTCAACCTGCTCGCCGCCTGGCGGACCACCGCCGCGGCCCTGCCCCGCTGCTCACCGCACGGGGACGGGTGATCTTCGTGTCCAGCCGGATGGCGGTGCTGCCCTCCCGCTCGCCGCCGCGTACGGGTCAGCAAACGCGCCCTGGTCGCGTACGCCGACGCGTTGCGCCACGAGGTCGGCACCCACGTCGGGGTGAGCGTCGTCTACCCGAGCATGGTCGTCTCACCGATTCACCACAGCACCGCCGAGGCCGGCCTGTCCCTGCGAGGGTGTCCCGCCCGAGCCGGTGGACGGGTGGTCGCCGCGATCCTGCGTACCGCCACCGCCCGGCGGGCACCCGCGACGTGGCGACCACCACCCGCGGCCGCCTGGAGATGGCCGTCGGCCGGCACGCGCCCGCGCTGGCCGATCGGCTGGTTCGCCGTACCCTCGCCGCCCGGCTCGCCGCCGGCGACCTGGACGCCGCGCCGCTGGCCGCCGGGATGGTCCGCCGGCACCGGGAGCGGTGAGGAACGGTCAGGAGTGGCGACCGCCGCGCGGCTGCGGTCGGCGGCGATCCGGACGGCCAGCGCCGCGAGGGCAGTACCGGTCACCCACCGCTGCACCCGCAGCCACACCGGGCGGCGGGCGAAGAACCCAGCCAACGAGCCGGCGCTGAGCACGATCACCATGTTCACGATCAGCGCGACGGCGATCTGGGTCAGGCCGAGCAGCAGACTCTGCGTCGCCACGTGCCCGCGCGTCGGGTCGATGAACTGGGGCAGCACCGACACGTACAGGATCGCGATCTTCGGGTTGAGCAGGTTGGTGACCAGGCCCATGGTGAACAGCCGCCGGGGCGGGTCAGGTGGCAGCGGCGTCGGCGTGAACGGCGAGTGCCCACCCGGACGCAACGTCCGCCAGGCCAGCCACAGCAGGTAGCCGGCACCGGCCAGCTTGACCACCGCGTACAGCGTCGGCACCAGGACGAACACGGCGGCCAGGCCGGCGACCGCCGCCGCCAGGTAGACGCCGAAACCGGCGGCCACCCCGAGCAGCGAGACCAGGCCAGCCCGGCGGCCCTGCGCCACCGAGCGGGACACCAGGTAGACCATGTTCGGGCCGGGCGTGAGGACCAGCCCCAACGCCACGAGCGCGATGCCCAGCAGTGCTCCCGTGCTCACCATGACGATCTCCCCGGTCGGCCGCAACCTCCACCGACCGTAGGCCGGGTCACCGTCTCCAACCTAGGGCCACCTGGCAGGGGTGGCCTGCCCGCGCGAATCGGTCACCCGGGCGACAACCGGTCTGACGGCGTCGGCCGGGAATCATCACCGGACCCTGTGCGCTGACCGTTGCGGTGCGCGTCGCCGTCCGGAGGCCGCGCGTTACGGTGGCCAGGGAGGTGCCGCGGGTGACTGAGGCATGGGATGCGGCCGTGGAGGCGCAGATCCGGGGAGCCGTGCAACGCGGCGAGTTCGACGACCTGCCCGGCATGGGCAAGCCGATCCCCGGTCGCGGGACGCCGTACGACGAGTCGTGGTGGATCAAGAGTTTCCTGGAGCGCGAGGCCCTGCCCAGCGACCTTCTCCTGCCCACCCCGCTGCAGCTGCGTCGCCGCGTCGAGCAGATCCCCGACGAGGTTCGTGACCTGCCCACCGAACAGGCCGTCCGCGACGTCGTGGGGCAGTTGAACACGCAGATCGTGGCGTGGCTGCGCAACCCCGAGGGCCCCGGGTGGCGGTGCGTCCGGTGAACGCCGACGAGGTGGTGCGCCGCTGGCGCGCCGAGCACGCCCACCCAGCACCCCGACGCCCCCGACCACCCGGGCGACCGTCGTCGCCAGGCCGCGCCGGCCGCATCGCGCCTGGTGGTTGCCGTCGTGGCGCCAGCCCCGCTGACCCGTCTGGTCGCGCCTCGCCGGGCACCGGCAGACTGTGCGGATGGTGATCGAGCTGCGGGCGTCCGGCACCTCCGTGACACCGGACCTCGCGCTGCGTCCGTGGCGCGACGAGGACCTGGACGCGCTGCTGGCGGCGTACCGGGATCCGGTGCTGCGCCGGTGGACCTGGCGCCGGTGACCAACCTCGCCGAGGGTCGGCAGTGGCTGGACCGGGTACGACAGGACTGGGCCGACGGCCGGCGGTACACCTTCGCCGTGCTCGAGGACCACGTAGACGGGCCGCAGCTGGTGGCGAACGTGGTGCTCAAGGGGTCACGCCGCAGCGGCCGGCACCCGAGGTGGGTTACTGGACGACGTCCTGGGCGCGCGGACGGGGCGTCGCCCCGCGCGCGGTCACCGCGCTGAGTCGCTGGGCGTTCGACCGGTTTCCCGGGTTGGCGCGTCTCGACCTGCTGCACCAGGTGGACAACGTCGCGTCGTGCCGGGTGGCGCAGAAGTGCGGCTTCGTGTTCCAGGAGGTGCTGCCGGCCCGGCCGCCCTTCCCGCTGGACGGTCACCGGCACAGCCTCGCCGTCACCTAGCTGGTCAGTCCACTGCGGCTCGCCAACTCCAGGAGGTGCGCCGCGCCCGACCGGCCAGGTCACCACGGCCGGTCATCCACAGCAGCACCTCGGGGCCGCGCCGTCCGGGCGTCCGGGAAGAGCCGACCCAGCACCAGTGCGCTCAGCCCGTGCGGCGGTTGCCAGGCCACACCCAGGCCGACGGTGATGTCGTGGGTGTGCAGCAACGTCTCGGCCACACCCATGGCGGCGAAGCCGGCCGGGTCGCAGAGCCCGAAGTGCCAGGCCCGTGTCTCCGACGGGGCCGCGTCGACAGCGGCGGCGAGCAGTCCGGCGCAGGCCCGTACCACGGTGAGGGTCTGCGCCGGGCTCGCGTCGGGGAGACCCGCAGGTCGTACGGCAGGTAGCCGTCATCCGGGCGGCCGGTGACCTGGCCCGCGTACGCGAGAAGGTCGTGCGCGACGTGCGCCGCGGTGGTCCAGCAGCTCCACCGCAGCGGGCCGGCCGGCACCGACCAGTCGCGCTCCCGGTGCGGCATCAGCACCCGGGTCATCTCCTCGGCCGCCTGGAACAGGTCGGCGCCGGTCACCGCTGGCATCCGTCGACCCTGGCAGGGACCCCGCGGCGGTGCAACCGGGATCGTCAGCCCGCCGGGGCGGGATGCGAGTCGAGGCGGTCGGTCGAACCCGCCGCGAGGGCCTGATCGACGTGCCCGATGCCGGCGCGGACCAGGTCGCCGTACGGGTCGGTCGGCAGCTGCGCGACGAGGCTTCGCGCGGTGGCCAGGTGTGCGTGCGCCCGGTGGTGTTGCCCAGTCGTCGGTGCACGTCGGCCAGGTTCAGGTGCAACGACGGCAGGAAGCCGCGCACCTGAAGCGCGTGGTGGTAGGTCTGGGCGCGGTCGTCGGTGAGGTCGGCGACGGCGGCGAGGGCTCGTTCGTCCCACACCAGCTCGGCGTCGGCGGTGTCCTGCAGGTCGGCGAGGTAGTGCGCGAGGGTGCAGCGGTGCAGGGCGTCACCGGTGGGTCCGATCTCGTCCCACAGCGCGGTGAGCAGCTCCCGGCCTCGCGTCCGGTCACCGAGTTGTACGGTTTCGATGATGCGCGTCATTGTCGGATCGGGTGTCGGCTGGTGTTCCATGTCGCCGATGCTCGGGCCTCGACCCGGTCGAGGGTCAACTCGGCGCGGCACCGCCGGTCTATGATCCACCGACAACCTGGCCGTGCCGGAGGGACGTAGATGATCAAGGCGGTCTTCTTCGATATCGGCGGCACGATTCTCGACGAGTCCCGGAGTTCGCGGACTGGGCCGACTGGCTCGGCGTTCCCCGGCACACGTTCTCGGCAGTCTTCGGTGCGGTGATCGCCCGGGGTCTGGACTACCAGGAGACGTTCCGGACCTTCCGGCCCGACTTCGATCTCGCGGCCGAAATGGAGCGCCGGGTGGCCGCCGGCAAGCCGGAGTCGTTCGGCGAAGCGGATCTCTACCCGGACGCGCGAGCGTGCCTGACCTCCCTGAAGGACCAGGGTCTGTTCGTGGGCCTGGCCGGCAACCAGCCCGCCCACGCCGAATCCACCCTCCGCTCCTCGATCTCTGCGTGGACCTGATCGGCACGTCGCACGACTGGGGCGTGGCGAAACCGTCGCCAGTCTTTTCGAGCGGGTCGTCCAGGCCGGCGGTGGTGATCCGTCCTCGATCCTGTACGTCGGCGATCGGCCCGACAACGACGCCCACCCGGCCTGGGAGGCCGGCATGCAGACGTGCCTGATCCGGCGCTCTCCGTGGGTCACATCCTCGACCTTCCCGCCGTGTCCGAGCGGTGCCTGTTCCGCATCGACTCCTCGACGAACTCCCGAGCCTGGTCGAGCGGCACAACTCTCTACAGGTGCGGGCCGGAGACCGTGGGCGGGGATTCCGGGTCGGCGAAACGGAATCGGTAGGCGGCCGGCATGGGCATGCGCCGCTCGAAGTCCAAGGTCACGACAACGCCGAATCCGCACAGCGCCCGGGCGACGAACGTGCTGTGAGTGGCCGCCACGACACGTCGACCGGGTGTGCCGTGGCCAGTGCCCGCACTGCCGCGACCGCGCGCGCGGTGACCTGATCCAGGTTCTCGCCGTCGGGCCGCGCGAACGACGGATCGGCCCAACTCCGCTCGTAGTGGGGCTCCCAGTCGGTGGTGTACGGGAGCCCGTCCTCCCATTCCCTTAGGTTCCACCAGGGACGGACGGTCAGGCCGAGCGCCCGAGCCGTGGGTCGGACGGTCTGGACGGCGCGACAGTACGGGCTGGACCACACCGCGACCGGACGTGGCTCGACGAGCGCACCGACCAGATCGCGTGCCTGACGCAGGCCCGCTGGGGTGAGGGGTCGGGTGAGCTCGTCCGGGCCGTCCGCCGTCGGCTGCACGGACAGCGCGTGCCGGACCAGGACAACCTCGGTGTCCACCGGCATCCCCTGCGACCCGAGCGGACGAAGCGGCACCGCGAGCATGCCACGCCGAGTGTCCGACCTGGACAGAGTCTCCCTGACCCATGCAGCGCGTCGCGAAATTACAAGCCCCTGCCCAAATCTTGCACTGTGCTGTTCATTTTAACTAGGCTGCCATGGTGAACGATCATCCTCTGGTCGAGGCGCGAGGGCTGACCAAGATCTATCCGCCGCGCGGGTCCACAGCGGAGTTCCGGGCCGTCGACGGCATCGACTTCGCGCTTCAGCGCGGCGAATCGTTCGGGCTTCGGCCCCAACGGCGCCGGCAAGTCCACCACCATGCGGATGATCGCCGCGACATCACCCATCAATGGCGGCAGCCTGCGCGTGCTCGGGATGGACCCGATGCGGCAGGGGCCGGAGATCCGCGCCCGGCTGGGCGTCGTGACGCAGGACGACTACCTGGACAACGAGCTCACAGTCCGGGAGAACCTGCACATCTACGGGCGATACTTCAGCCTGCCACGGGCCGTCATCCGGGACCGCGCGGACCGACTGCTCGACTTCGCCCAGCTGCAGGACAAGGCCGGCGACCAGGTCGAGACACTGTCCGGTGGCATGCGCCGTCGCCTGACCATCGCCCGCTCGCTGATCAACGAACCCGACATCCTGCTGCTCGACGAGCCGACCACCGGCCTCGACCCGCAGGCCCGACACGTCCTGTGGGACCGGCTCTTCCAGCTCAAACAGCAGGGCGTCACGCTCATCCTCACCACGCACTACATGGACGAGGCCGAGCAACTCTGCGACCGGCTCGTCGTGGTCGACCACGGCCGGATCGTCGCGCAGGGCTCACCCAGGAACTGATCACCAGGTACGCCACCCGCGAGGTCCTCGAACTCCGCTTCCGCCTCGACGAGCGGGACACCGCGGCGGAGAAGCTCCGGACGTCGGCGCTGGCCACCGGCGGCAGCGACGCCGAGGGTCGTGTCGAACTGCTCCCGGACCGGGTGCTCGTCTACACCGCCGACGGCGAGGCCGCCCTCGCCACGGTGCACGCCATGTCGCTCACGCCGCTGACCGCGCTGGTCCGCCGCGCCTCGCTGGAGGACGTGTTCCTCAAGCTCACCGGCCGATCACTCATCGAGTAGCAGGAGAGGTCACTGGTGTTTCGTGTCTTCGGGTACTGGTTGACGCGCTACCGGCGTACCTGGCGTGGCTCGATCGTGATCAACGTACTGAACCCGTTGCTCTTCCTGATCGGCATCGGCGCCGGCCTGGGCGCCCTCGTCGACGACAACGCGCCCACCCAGATCGCCGGCGTCTCCTATGCGGCGTTCTTCGCTCCGGGAATGCTGGCCGCGGCCGCGATGCAGAACGCGTTCCTGGAAGGGCCGGGGAGTGGCCCGTGCCGCCGGCTTCGGCGCCTACCGCAGCGCCACCCCGACGCCGCTGCGGCCGGAGCAGCTCGCCGCCGGGCACCTGCTCTTCATCACCTTCCGGGTGTTCATCGCCAGTGGCGCCTTCATCGTGGTGATGGCGGCGTTCGGGTTGATCGGGGATGGTGGGCCCTCGGCGCCCTGCTCGGCGCGACGCTGACCGGGTCGCGTTCGCGGCACCCGCCGCCGCGTGGGCAGTCGGCGTCCGCAAGCTGCGCCACATCGACACGGTGTTCCGCTTCGTCATCATGCCGCTCTACATGTTCTCCGGCACGTTCTTCGCGGTCTCGCAGCTACCCGAGTGGATCCGACCGGTGTCCTACCTGCTGCCGCTGTGGCACGGGTGGAACTGTGCCGCACGCTGAGCCTCCGGACGGCGACGGTCACCGGCAGCTGCGTCCACATCGCCTACCTGCTGGCGCTCGCGATCGGCGGCTTCCTGGTCGCTCGTGTCACCTACCGCCGACGGTTGCACCCGTGACGGCCCACGCCCCGAGCATCGTGGAGACACCATGACGACCGTCGCCGTACCCGCCTGGACGAGACGCCGGGCCCTGGCACTCGTCGAACGCAACTTCATGATCCACCGCCGGTCGGTCACGCCGCTGCTCAACGCGCTCGTCGAACCGGTCCTGTACCTGCTGTCGATCGGCGTCGGCGTCGGGCTGCTCGTCGGCACGGTACCCGGGGTCGACGTCCCGTACGCCGCCTACGTGGCACCGGCGATCCTCGCGACCACCGCGATGAACACGGCGTTCAACCAGACCAGCTTCGGTGTGTTCATCCGGATGAGGGTCGAGAAGACGTACGAGGCGATCCTGCCCACACCGCTCTCCGTCACCGACATCGCCGTCGGCGAGGTCGCCAGCGCGATGATCAACGCGTTGCTGACCTCGATCGGGTTTCTCCTGCTGATGGCGGTCGGCGGGCTGGTCACCTCGGCGTGGGTGCTGCTGGCCCTGCCGGCGTCGGTGCTGATCGCGTACGCGTTCGCCGCCGGTGGACTGGCCGTCACGACGTACCTGCGCGACTTCCCCGACTTCCAGTACATCCAGCTCGTCATGCTGCCGATGTACCTGTTCGCGACGACGTTCTATCCCCTGTCGGTCTATCCGGAGGCGGTGCAGCCCGTGATCCGGGCCCTGCCGCTCTACCACAGCATCGAGCTGGTCCGGGAGCCGGCGTTGGGCCACCTGAGCTGGGACCTGCTGATCCCGGTGGTCTATCTCGTCGCCTTCGGCTCGCTCGCGATGTACGTCGCCACCCGTCGCATGACCCGCGCGATGCTGCGCTGACGACCACCGGCGACCGGGGCGCCCTCGACCCTCACCGCTGGTTGACGATGGCTTCGAGCACCGAGCGGACGGGTGTCGGGCGGTGACCGATGACGGTCTCCAGCGTCGGATCGGTCACGGCGAACTCGCCTTCTCGCGCCGCGCGGTACATGCCGAGGGTGAAGTCGGCGGCCGTCGCGGGCATGCCTCGCTCGATGGCGGACGCTCGCCACTCGTCGTCATCCGCCACGACACGTTCGACGGTGCGGCCCGTGATGTCGCTGAGGATGGCGGCCACCGCTTCGAGGTCGAGCATCTCCGACGCGGTCAGTGGTGCCGTGACCCGTCGAGTACGCCGTCGTCGGCGAGGGCGATGGCGGCCGCCTCGGCCAGGTCGGCGTGTGCGGTCCAGGAGACCGGACCGTCCGCCGGCGCCACGAGTTGTCCCGTTTCCAGCGCCGTACCGATGGCGAAGCTGAGCGTGCTCGCGTAGAAGCCGTTACGCAGGGCGGTGAAGGCAACGCCCACTCCGGCCAGGTGCTCCTCGGTCGCGGCGTGCGTGGGCTGGGCGGCGAAGAGCGATGCCTTCGAGGCGGCCTGGTGGCTGGTGTAGAGGATCCGGGTGGCTCCGGCGGCGTGAGCGGCGTCGATGGCGGCGCGGTTCGCGACGAGCGCCGCCGCCGCGGATGGCGGCGGAGACGATGAGGACCGTGTCGGCACCCTCGAAGGCGTGCTCCAGCGTGGATGGGTCGGTGAAGTCTCCGGCGCGGACCCGGACGCCGCGCTCGGCGAGACCCGCCGCCCTGCTGACGTCACGCACGCTCACGCCAACGGCGTCGGGTGGCAGCCGGTCGAGCAGTCGGTCGACGATCCGGGATCCGAGCTGACCTGTGGCACCGGTGATGACGATCATGACGTACACCCCTTGTTATCGACGTTACGACCGAGACGTTAGCAGCGATAATGCGAGGATAACAAGATGCTGTTAGCATCGGTTCATGGCTACGGTGCAGGACACGGCATCCCGAGACGACGTCCGCGCCGGCATCGTCTCGGCGGCCGCCCACCTCCTGCGCGAGAAGGGTGCGAGCGCGGTGACGACACGTGCTGTCGCCCAGGCGGCAGGCGTACAGGCCCCGACCATCTACCGCTTGTTCGGTGACAAGGACGGCCTCATCGACGCCGTCGCCGAACACGTCATGGCCACGTACGTCGACAGCAAGTCGGTCGCCGCGGAGGCGAGCGAGAATGACCCGCTGGCGGACCTCCGCTCCGGATGGCGGGCGCACGTGGAGTTCGGACTGGCAAACCCGAGCTGTACGCGCTGATCGCCGGGCGCGGAAGCGGCGCACCTCGCCGGCGACGGTCGCGGGTCTGGAGGTGCTGCGTCGCCGCGTGCGGCGGCTCGCCGAAGCCGGCCTTCTCCGGGTCGACGAGCAACGCGCACTCCTGATGATCCACTCTGCCGGCACCGGAACGATCCTCGCCCTGCTCGGCATGCCCACCGGCCAGCGTGACCTCGGCCTGGGCGAGGCCATGCTCGATGCCGTGCTCACCAGCATCCTGGCGACATCACCCCGGCACCCGACACGACCACGAACGCGGTCGCGGTGACGTTCGCGACGGTGCTGCCCGACCTTCCGGGGCTCACCGATGCCGAACGCGCGCTGATGGCCGAGTGGCTGCACCGATCGCTGACCCGCCCGTGAGGTCTCCGCCCAGGAAAACGACTGGACGGTTTGGTGTCCGGGCTTGTAGCTTGCCCTCGACCGTGACACCGCCCGAGGAGGTGAGACCCATGAACGCTGTATCGATGTGGGTGCTCTCTCCTCCCGTCACGATGGGGCGACTGACGTAGGTGTCGCCGGGAGCGCCAACAGGCCACTCCCGAAAGGCAACACCTGTGCACCCTCTGCCAATCACCGCCACGCGTGACCACCTCCGGCACCGGCCCCGGCGCCGACGGCACGCCCTCCTGTTCGACGTGATCATCGCCGGCTGCGGGCCGACCGGTGCGATGCTGGCCGCCGAACTGCGCCTGCACGATGTGCGGGTGCTCGTCCTGGAGAAGGAGACCGAGCCCACGTCGTTCGTCCGCATCGTCGGTCTGCACATTCGCAGTCTCGAACTGATGGCGATGCGTGGCCTGCTGGACCGCATCCTCCCGCACGGAAGGCAACGCCCGGCCGGTGGCTTCTTCGCCGCCATCGCCAAACCGGTGCCCACGGGCCTGGACTCCGCGTACGCCTATCTGCTGGGTATCCCGCAGCCGGTCATCGAGCAGCTGCTCGAAGACCACGCCATCGACCTGGGCGCCCAGGTCCGGCGCGGTTGCGCGGTCGCCGGTCTCGCGCAGGACGACGAGGGTGTGACCGTCGAGCTGGCCGACGGCGAACGGGTGCGGTCACGCTATCTCGTCGGCTGTGACGGCGCGCGCAGTACGGTGCGCAAACTGCTCGGTGTCGATTTCCCGGTGAGCCCACCCGGAACCAGACGCTGATGGGCGAGATGGAAGCGGGTGTGTCGCAGGAGGAACTCGCCGCCCGGGTCACCCGGATCCGCGAGACCCAGCAGCGGTTCTGGATCCGGCCCGCCGGCGGTGGGCGCTACACCGTCGTCGTACCCGCGAGGGTGTCAGCGACCGCGCGCACCCGCCCACCCTCGAGGACTTCCGCGAACAGCTGCGCAGCATCGCCGGAACCGATTTCGGCGTGCACTCCCCGCGCTGGATGTCCCGCTTCGGAGACGCCACCCGGCTCGCCGAACGGTATCGGGTCGGTCGGGTCCTGCTGGCCGGCGACGCGGCGCACATCCATCCACCCATCGGCGGGCAGGGCCTCAACCTGGGCGTACAGGACGCCGTCAATCTGGGCTGGAAACTGGCCGCGCAGATCCGCGGCTGGGCGCCGGACCCCTGCTCGACACCTACCAGGCCGAACGTCGTCCGGTCGCCGCGGAGGTGCTGGACAACACCCGCGCCCAGACGGAGCTGTTGTCCACCGAACCCGGCCCACAGGCCGTCCGCAGACTGCTCACCGAACTGATGGACTTCGACGAGGTGAACCGTCATCTGATCGAGAAGATCACCGGGACCGCCATCCGCTACGACCTCGGCGCGGGCCCCGACCTGCTCGGTCGCCGCCTGCCCGACATCGAACTGAAGCAGGGCAACCTCTACGGTCTGCTGCATCGAGGCCGGGGCTGCTGCTGGACCGCACCGGACGCCTGACCGTCGACGGCTGGTCGGACCGAATCGACCACCTCACCGACCCCACCGCGATGCTGGACGCCCCTGCGTCCTGCTCCGTCCCGACGGTCACGTCGCCTGGATCGGCGACGACCAGCAGGACCTGAACGATCACCTCTCTCGCTGGTTCGGCAAGCCCGCCCACTGAGCGGGCGGTCACCGGCGGCGGGCTCAGCGTCGCTGCCCCGGACGGGCCGTGTGGTCGCGGCGATTTCGGTGAGAATCGGGTGTAGACGTCCGGCCAGGGTCGGGTCCGTGTGAGTGAGTTCCGTGGTCAGGGCCGTTACCGCGGCCGAGAGTGCGCGACGTAGCTCGGCTTCGTCGGTGGATCTGACCAGGGTCGTTTCGAGCGCTCCGGTGATGTCGGCGGGCAGCAGATGGGCGCCTTTGGCGTAGCTGGTGGGTAGCCCGGCGCTGGCAGGCGAGCGCGATTGTCTGGGTGCGCATGGCGCTGATCCAGTGCTCCGCCTGCCAGTGTCTGCCTCGTTCGATGCTGATCCGTGCGTGTAGTGCGTGGTGCCAGGCCAGGCCGACCACGCCGTCGTGACCGCTCGACGTGGCGGCCGGGGTGGTGGGGACTGCCCGAACACGAGTCGCCAACTCGGGCCCCGCGGCCCAAACCCAGCCGCCGGGCTGAACGCGAGGTCGACCTCCAGGCAGTGAGGTAGCAGGAACACCCGGTAGATCACTGCCCCGGACGTCAGGTCCCAGTGGTGGACCGCGGCGAAGTCCTCGTACATCTGCTGCGTCCATCGATGCAGGACGGCGTCGAGCGGGTCGCTGACGGCGAAGGCCAGGTCGATGTCCGACCAGCGATCCTCATCGTCGGTGGCATGCGAGCCGGTGATCGCGGCGGCGACGACAGCGGGATCCTGTGCCGCCAGGCGCAACAGCCGCTGCCGGATCAGGTCGCGTTCCTCTACCGAGAACATGGATACGTCGTTCCTCCTGCCGGCCCGGCGGCGTACTCCTGCACGGTAGCGGTGTCCCTTCCGGATCGAGGTGCGGTGATCCTCGATGTCGCCCTGATGCTGGCAGACTGACCGGATGACAGGTCTGACCGCCGAGATTGTGGTCGATGGTCGTGACCCGCGAACCCCGGCGCTCGCCCGAACGGGCGCCTGCTCTGCTACGTCCTCGCTCCCCTCAGCCGGACCGGTGAGCACCTCGACACCGAACTCTGGCTCGTCGACACCCACGGAGCCGCCGCGTCACGCCGAGCGACCGCCGACACCGCAACCGAGTCCAGGCCACGCTGGTCGGCCGACTCGGAGACGCTGTTCTTTCTGTCCGACCACGCCGTCCGCGGCACCCGCAGATACACGGGCTCACCCTCGGCGACGGCACGATGAGCACGTTGACCAGTTGGCGCGCGGGCGTCATCGACCACCTGCCGCTCAGCGACCCCAGCCTGGTAGCGCTGCTCGCCGAGGACGAACCCACCGAGGAGGACGCGCGCCGCGTCCGGGACCGCGACGACGCGATCGTCGTCGGCGAGCGTGAACCGCGTGCCCGGTTGCGCCTGCTCGACCTGCGCACCGGCCGGGTCACCACCCCGGAGGTGTTCGCTGACCAGCACGTCGTGGAGCTGCGGCAACGCCCCGATGGCGGCCCACTCGCCGTGCTGACCTGGGCCAGCGCCGACAACGACTACGGCCCTCGGACCGGCCAACTACACCTGTTCGATCCCAGGACCGGGGCCACCGAGGACCTTGGACCGGTCGGGGTCGACGCACGATCTCTGGCCTGGTGGCCGGGCGAGGACGGTTGGCACCTCGGTCACATCGCGCTCACCCACCGGTGCTGCAGGCCGGCACCGCCGTGTTCGACCTGGCCGTGGACAGCCGCGTCCTCCACAACCGCACCGCTGGTCTCTCGATGTGCCCCACCGAACTCTGCCAGACCGGTGCCGCTCCGCTGGTGGTGTTCGCCGATGGCCTGAACACGACAGTGGCCCGGCTCGACCCCACCGAGCTCACGATCCTGTCGCATCACCCCGGGCGCGTCGACAACCTCACCACCACCGCTAACGGCGAAGAGATCGCCGCACTCACCGGCACCCGCTATCACCTCCCGAACGTTCACATCGGACCGCCGACTGGGCCGCTGCGGAGAATCACCAACATCCGCCCGGAAATGGACGGCATCACACTTGGTACGCAACAACCGTTGACCTACCGCGCCGCCGACGGCCTCGACCTGGACGGTCTGCTCGTACTGCCGGTCGGAAGAACCGCGTCGGAAGGGCCGTTCCCGCTGGTCACGATCGTGCACGGGGCCCTTACGATCGCTACTCCGATCGTTGCCAGTTGTTCTGGTTCCCCAGCGCGCAGTGGTTCGCCGCCGCCGGCTACGCGGTGCTGCTGCCCAACCCTCGCGGCGGCCAGGGTCACGGCCACCAGTTCGCCGCCAGTGTCGCCGGGCGGGTCGGCCAGCAGGAGTGGACCGACATCCTGACCGGCATCGACCTGCTCGTCACCGAGGGCATCGCCGACCCCGACCGACTGGGCATCGCTGGCTGGAGCCATGGCGGCTTCATGGCCGCCTGGGCCGTCGGCCAGACCGACCGCTTCCGCGCCGCGCTGGTCGGCGCCGGCGTCGTCGACTGGGCATGCTCGCCGCGACCGGGGAGAACGGCCAGTTCGAAGCTGCCCTCGGTGGCAGCACCGGCTGGTCCGACGTTGGCCCACACCCCCATGACGCGGTCAGCCCGATCTCCTTCGCCAGCCACATCCGTACTCCTGTGCTCGTTCTGCACGGCGCCGAGGACACCAACGTTCCCTCGGACAGGCCGTGTACCTGCACCGGGCGCTGCGCCACTTCGACGTCGAGCACGAGTTCGTGATCTACCCGAGAGGGCCACTCGATCCGGGAACGCCACCACCAGTTCGACGTGCTGCGCCGGACCCGCGCCTGGTTTGATCGCTGGCTTCGACTCTGACCGGGGAGTGCGGACCTGAGGTGCCCTGCCTCACCTCAGCGTGGCACCGGAGACTCTAGCTCGATTATCGGATTGCTGTTAACGATAATCCGATAAATACCTATGACAAAGGGGCAGAACGTGCGTGCATCATAATGACAGTTCTTGTGCGTAAGTGATCAGGATGGTGTGTTGACGGCCCGGCGTGCCTCTGCCCCCAGCTCGCTTGCCTGCTGTTCGCTCGCAACCATCGGCTACGCCAACCGGCGCGCTGCGCATGCATGCTCACAGCGCATATACCTGTGAGGCATATTTATGACTCACAGGTATATCGCTCTCGAGTGCATGAGCCTCCGGACGCCGCCGATGGACCAAGTCGGAGCGGGCCAGGTCGGGGCGGGCCAAGCCGGACCGACCAAGCCGATCAGCCCTCCTGCCGCCCGTACGTGTCCCGCGCCGCGGTAACCTCTGCGGCCTGGCGGACGCGCCATCGTCTCTGGGCTTCGCTGTTGCACGCGCGACATACCGTGCGGTACCGGCCACTCGTGGGATCGATCTCCCGCTCGTGCCCGTTGCGGCAGTGCGGCTGCTGGGTGCGGTTGCGGCAGGTGTCGGCGTGCGTCACCTGACGCAGATGAGTGGGTTCGATGCAGTCGGGCGCGCCACAGAGGTGGTGCACGTCCAACCCGGGTCGTACCCACCCACGAAGACGACGTAGGCCGTGATGTGCGCCCAGGCTCTCCGGCGACCTTCTGGTAAACACCCCGCCGGCTACCGTAGCCGCGCACGATCAGGCAGCCGTCGTCCCGACGAACCGAACGGGCGATGAGGTACGCGCGCAGGGTTTCCTCCGTGAAATGTCGGGACAAGCCCTTCACCTGCGACAGCATTCCGCCAGGCTAGATCAGGACGTGAGGATCAGCTCGGCGACGGCGTCTGGACGGTCGAGCGGGACGAGGTGGCCGCTGCGCGCGACGAGCGTTCCCGTCAGTTCGTCAGTGACCGGGGCCAACTGGTGGTGCAGGAGGTTGCCGACCGTGTTGCCGCCGACGGCGAGGGTGGGCACGGTCAGCCGTCCCGCCGCGAGGACCGCCGCGGCGTTCTGCTCCGCCGCCCGGTAGTAGCCGAAACCGCGGCGCAGCGCCTCACGGCCGGTGTACGCGCGGACGAACGCGTCCCTGATCTCCGGCGGCACGCCCCGGCGCTCGTAGGTTCCCGCCGTGAGGAACCAGTCCAGGTATGCGCCCTCGTGACCCTCCAGCACCGTTTCGGCCAGCCCGGGGCGGAGTGGAAGCCGAACCACCACGGCGGCGTGGCGAATCCGCCAGGCAGACCGGGCAGAACAGCCTCCATGAGGATCAGTCGGCGCACGCGGGTCGGGTGCCGCGCGCCGAGCAGGAAGGCGGCGGGTACGCCGGCGTCGAGGGCCACCACATCGGCCCGGTCCACGTCGAGTGCGTCGAGTAGGCCGAGCATGTCGTCGGCACCGGTCGCGGCGTCGAAGCCGTTCGTTGCGGGGGCGCTGTCGCCGAGCCCCGCAGGTCGGGCGCGATGACCCGGCGTTGGCCGGTCAGCAACGGCAAAACGGGTGCCACACCTGCCAGGTGTGCGGCCAGCCGTGCATCAGCAGCACCGGCCGGCCGGCACCGTCCAGCGCCACATTCAGCTCGGTGTCATTCGTCGGGATCCGTCGTAGTTCCATCTCATCCTCACCGGTTACCATCAGTTACCTACTCAATCATGGAGAGCACCGAATGATCGGACAAGACGGCACTTCACCGACACCTGGTGAGCTGGGGTAACCGGCGACCTCTTCAGCCCGGCCTGCCCGACCGGGAACTGCTCGACCGGATCGGCGACAAGTGGACGTCGATGCTGATCAAGGTGCTCGCCGAGGTCCATCCGGGCGAACTCGGGTTCGCCGAGTTGCGTCGCCGTACGCCCGGGGTGTCGCACAAGATGCTCTCGCAGACCTTGCAGAGCCTGCGCCGTGACGGCCTGGTCACCCGCCGCGTCGAGCCGACCGTGCCGCCGCGCGTCTACTACGCGCTCACCGATCTGGGCGTCTCGTTGGACGCCCCGCTGGCAGCGGTACGCGCCTGGGCTGAGCACCACATGGCGGCCGTCGGTCGGGCTCGCCGCCGTCACGACGATCAGGTGTCCGCCGCCTGATTAGCTGAGATGCGCCCATGGCGGTAGCCAGACCTCGGTGACGGGTGCCCGCACCCGTCGGGAGTCGAGGTAGTCGCGCAGCGTCGCGAGGGCGGGATGCGGGTTGTCGTCGCGCCAGATGAGTGACATCGGGTAGATCGGTGCCGGGTCTCGTACCGGCACGCGCCGCAGGTCGTAGCTGTCCGGCCACAGGTAGCGGGTGCGTTCGCCAGCCAGCGTCGCCAGCTCGGCGGAGTCGGCGATCTCGGCCAGCAGCGCCTCGTTGCCGAAGACCGGCCCGACCCGGTCGATGGTGAGGCCGAACGCGGCGGCGAGTTCGTCGTAGTAGCTGGACCACTCGGTGCCCAGGGCGATGCCGGGCATCCATATGCGGTGCTCGGCGAGGTGCGCGGGGGTGACGGCGCGGGCGTTGGCGAGCGCGTGGCGGGGCCCGACGAGGAGTTCGTGGTGTTCGTCGATCACTCGAGCGGCCCTGATCGCGTCCGGTAGGTGGCGGCCCTTGACTGACGATCTTGCGAAAACTAGCGGTAAGGCTGCTCAGAGGGCATGCGGGACGTCTCCGCGGTCCCGGACTCGTGGTGGGGTTGTGGGTGCCGTAGGTTGACCGTCGATGTCCGAGGATGACGACGAGAGTCAATTTCTTACCGCTGGCCAGGTTGAGGCGTACGGGCGTTTCGTAGGGACGCCGGTGGTCGAGGACCTGGAGCGGTTCTTCCTCCTTGACGACGTTGATCGGAAGCTGATCGGACAGCGGCGCGGGGCGGCGAACCGGTTGGGGTTTGCGTTGCAGTTGACCACGGTGCGGTTCTTGGGGACGTTCCTGGACGACCCGCTGGATGTGCCGCAGCCGGTGCTGGAGTACCTGGCCGGGCAGTTGGAGGTTCGCCGGCCGGGGTGGTGCGGGACTACATGATGCGGGAGATGACCCGCTTCGAGCACCGGTGGGAGATTCAGGCCGCGGACGGGTGGCAGGAGTTCACGCAGGTCACCGATGAGTTGACGCGGTGGGTGGATCGGCGGGCGTGGACGACCGGGGAGGGCCGTAAGGCGGTCTTCGACCGGGCGGTGCCGTGGCTGCGGCAGCGGCGGTGCTGCTGCCGGCGGTGGATTCGTTGACACGGCTGGTCGGGCATGTGGTCAGGCAGGCGCATCTGAGGTTGTGGGAGACGCTGCTGGAACTGGTCACCGCGGGGCAGGCGATGGTGCTGCTGGGCCTGGTGGAGGTGCCGGAGGGGCAGCGGATTTCGGCGTTGGAACGGTTGCGCCGGGAACCGACCGGGGACACGGCGTTGGCGTTGGTGAAGGCGCTCGGTCGGGCGGCGGAGGTGACCGGGATCGGCCTGGGTGGGCTGGACCTGTCGGTGGTGCCGCATCGGCGGGTGGTGGATCTGGCCCGGTCGGGGATGACGGCGAACGCGACGTCGTTGCGTAAGCGGACGCCGTATGCCAAGCGGGTGGCCACCCTGCTGGCCACGGTGGTGTACCTGGAGGCGAAGGCCACGGACGACGCCCTGGAGTTGTTCGACGTGGTGATGACGAGTCAGTTGTTGGCTCGCGCGGAGCGGCAGTCGGCCAAGGATCAGGCGAAGCGGTATCCGCGGGTGTCGCGGGAGGCCGGCAGGCTGGCCGCGGCGGTCGGGGTGCTGTTGGAGGCCACCGAGCTCGACCAGCAGATGCCCGTGGAGCGGATCTGGGACTTGATCGAGAACGTGGTGCCCCGTGCGGAGCTACGGGCCGCGGTGGCGCTGATCCACGAGGTGGCCCGCCGGGCGTTGATCCGGGCAGGAGTGGCAGGCGGCGCTGTGCGCCCGGCTGCCGGTGGCCCGCAAGTTCGTGCGGGCCCTGGCCGAGACGGTCGAGTTCGGGGCGACCGCGGACGCCGCCCGGGTCCTGACCGCGCTGCAAGGACTGCCGGCGCTGCTGGACGCCAAGGCGAGCAAGCGGGTACCGACCGGGTACTTCGACGCCCGGCTCGCCGACGTCGAGGTGGTGCCGACGGGGTGGCGGCGGCACGTGTTCACCGACGGTCGGCCGCCGGAGACGGTGGACCGGGCCGGGTACACGTTCTGCGTGCTGTCGCAGTTCCATGCCCGGCTCAAACGCCGCGACGTGTTCGCCGCGGCGTCGTCGCGGTGGCCGACCGCGCGCCAAGCTCCTCGCAGGCGAGGTGGCTGGCCAAGCGCGACGTCCTGCTGGAGTCCCTGGATCTGCCGGAAGACCCCGATGAGTTGCTGGCCGAGTGCGCGTCCGAGCTGGACGGCCGGTGGCGGCACATGGCCGAACGGGCCGCGGCCGGGGAGGTCAACGTGGGCGCGGACGGCCGGCTGCACGCCGCCGCACTCAGGCGATCGCCGCGCCGGACACGCTGAACGCGCTGCGGGACCGCTGCCAACAGCTGATGCCCCAGATCGACATCGGTGACCTGGTCATGGAGGTGATGGGCTGGCATCCGGGTTCGTGGCCGCCTACACCCACGTCGGCGGGGCGGGTCCCGGATGGACGACCTGCCGACCACCCTCGCCGCGGTGCTGACCGCGCAGGCGCTCAACGTCGACTGGAGTGCGGTGATCTCTGCCGACGTTCCCGCCTTGACGCGCGGCCGGATCAGTCACGTCTACCAGAACTACGTACGCGCCGAGAACCACGCCGCCGCCAACCGGTGGCTCATCGAGGGCCAGGCCGGATCGTCCACGGCCGCGTACTGGGCGGCGGCCTGGTCGCCGCGGTCGACGGCACCCGGTTCGTGGTCCCCGTCCGGTCCCTGCACGCGCGACCGAACCCGAAGTACTTCGGCCGGCGCAAGGGCGCGACCTGGCTCAACCTGATCAACGACCAGGGCGCCGGCACGGCAGGCATGGTCGTCTCCGGCACCGCCCGCGACTCGCTGAACGCCGTCGACCTGCTGTATCGCCGCGACGGCGGCCGGCAACCCAGGTCCTGATCTCCGATACCGGCTCGTACACCGACATGGTGTTCGGCCTGCTGAAACTCCTCGGGGTGGCGTACCGGCCGGAGCTGGCAGACCTGCCGGATCAGAAGCTGTGGCGGATCAACCCGTCCGCCGACTACGGCATGCTCGACGGGACCGCCCGGGGCTCGCATCGACCTGGGGCGGGTGCGTCAGCACTGGCCGGACATCCTGCGGATGGTCGCCTCCGTGCACAGCGGCGCGGTGTCGGCCAGCGACGTGATGCGGATGCTGCAGCACGGCGGCCAGCCCACCAACTCGGGCAGGCCCTCGCCCACTTCGGCCGCATCTTCAAAACATTGCACGTGTTGTCCTACGTCGACGCCGAGTCGTACCGGCGGGCCATCAAACGCATGCGCAACCTGCAGGAGAACCGGCACGGCCTGGCCAAGTACGTCTTCCACGGCCGCCGCGGCGAACTCCGCGAGGCGTACCACGCGGGCATGGAGGACCAGCTCGGCGCCCTCGGCCTCGTGATCAACTGCATCACGCTATGGAACACCGTCTATCTCGACGCGATCCTCGATCAGCTCCGCGCCGAAGGCTTCCCCGTGCTGGACGCCGACGTCGCCCGGCTCTCGCCCTACATGTACGCCCACATCAACGTCCACGGGCACTACACCTTCACCACCCCGACCTCGGCGGCGCCCGACGGCCTCTGCAAGAGCCCGGCGCGGCGGCCAGAGTAGAACCACCGTCATGACGGCTGCGGCAGGTCAGCCTGCGACGCTGGGGCGCCAGCATGTTGCTTGAGCGCTCCGATGTCGTGTAGCAACCGGTTGCGGACATGGACGATGAGGCGAGTCAGATCCGCGCAGTAGACCGATGGGTTGAGAAAGCCGGTGCCGACGCGATACCGATGTGGGTAATATCCACCGCCGCAGATGTCGCGGATCGGACACGCGAGGCAGGTCTCGCAAAGCGCGGCAAGACCGCGCTGCCGGGCGACAACCCGGGGTGCAGCAGTGCGTCGTCGAGCGAGTTTTGAAAGATGTTCAGGCCAGTGGCGGGCGCTCCCTCAAATGTAGACTTGAGGGCATCGACGAGTTCAAACGTGCCATCCGTCTCGATAACTATCAATCCGGCGACGCCTAGGCCGATGCTTTCCGTCCGGCTGTACCCGCCGAGGATAAGCGCCATGATCTCCTCGAAGAGGAGAATCCTGGTGGGCGAAGGCGTGGTGCCGTACCAGCGGTCGAAGATTTTGATAAGCCAGTCCGCGTGCGGGTTGTCGCCGGGTCGCTGGTCCAGCCAGGTGGGGTTCGCTCCAATTGCCGAGCGGCAGCAGAAAACTGATCGTCGGAGGCGCACAAGCAAGTAGCGCCTCGTACACCTGAATCGGGTCATTTTCCACGTCTACCGTACACAGCAAGCCATTAAATAGGTTCCGGTAGGCGGGCTGATTCAGCCGTTCTATGCCTTGTACGACAAGGTCGTAGCTGCCGCGGCCGTTGGCGTATCGACGATGCCGATCGTGGCTCTCGCGATCACCGTCTAGGCTCACGCCGACCTGGATCCCATACTGGCGCAAAATGGGCAACACGTCATCGTCGAGTAACACGCCGTTTGTCTGGAGGACGAGCGTCGCAGGAGTACGCCCGCTGGCCCTTCTTGAAAGGCCGCCGCCGCATGCTCGATCATCGAAGGGCCAGCGAGTAGCGGTTCGCCGCCGTGCAGGATGACATGCACCCCATTTAGGTCGTGCCCTTGAATGTGCTCGGCGATCCGTTCCGCAGTTCGATCGATCGTTCTTCGGGTCATCGCAACCGGCTTGCCTCGCCAACTCTGGTCAGCCAGTTCATACATGTAGCAGTAATCGCATGAAAGGTTGCAGCGCCCGTGTAGCTTGACGACGAAATAGTTAAACGGTTGTGGTCGCCAGCGTGGATCTGCCAGTGCCTGCTTCACCACCTCCAGCGTCGGCCATTCACCCTCGGCCCCTGTCGACAACTGAACGTCCTGCCGGTTCATCAAGCCTCCCCGTCACCTGATCGATTGCCCGGCCCGTTCACCGACATGCGACGCCATTCCCGACGTCCGCTACATACCAAATTAAGGGTGACTTCACTCGACCGTAGCCACCGGGCCAAAGTGGTCAGGAACGCGTTGGGCTAGTCGGCTACGGCCACCGAGGAGAATGCCCCGGCCAACACCGTCTGGGATTCGGTGGTGTCGGCCGACTGCCCGAGGACCCGCGCGAGTACCCGACTCAGCGCCGTGTCGTTTGGAATGGATAGCTGAGAAGCGAGCTGACGTCGAGAATCTGCGATTCCATCGTCGCGGTCGTGGGTGTCGTCGCCTGGGAGCCCCGGCTCCGACAGCTACCATCACAGCGGCCGCTGCGATAGCGCGCGCCCGCTTGATCGATTCCTGACCGTGTGGCACTGGCTTCTTCCTTCCATAGTGGATTGCAAGTTTGCCATCAGATGGTTACACAGGATGGCCTCTGAGGCCAGCTCAAGATGAGCGGACGCGGGTGTGCGGAGGGCCCTACCGGACTGGCTTGCTGCGTCGGCCACGACAACCCGCTTCTGTCATCAAACGACCCTTTGTTGACAGCCCTTCCACCCGGTCCATTGGATCGCCGCGGCGACCGGAATCGCGGCTCCCGATCCAATCTGGGCCGATCAGAGTTGACGACAGGGTTTGCTGACAGGTAGACCCGCAGGTGTCGACAATGAACGGATGAAGGAGACAGTGCGGGTCATGGCGGATCTGGTCTACACGCGGGTCTCGACCGACGAGCAGAGCACGCAGCGCCAGGCGTACCTGCTCGCCGAGGCCGGGCTCACCGGCGGCGCCGAGGGTGTGCGGCTGTTCAGCGACCCGGCGACCTCCTCGAAGATCCCGGCGTTGGAACGCGCCGGCTTCCGGGAACTGGCCCGCTACGCCCGGCCCGGCGACCGGATCACCGTCTCCGAGCTGTACCGGCTGTGCCGGGACCTGACCGACATCCTCGCCCTGCGCGACTGGTGCCAGCAGCACAAGGTCCAACTGAGGGTGCTCTCCGGCGCCCTATCGAACATCACCGACCTAGCCGCCACCGACGCGACCACCACCATGCTGGTCAACGTCCTGGTCTCAGTCGGCCAGTTCCAACGCGACTTGCAGAACGAGCTCACCCGCCAGGACTCACTGCTGCCTGGGCAGCCGGCCACACCTCCGGTCGCCGACCCCGCCACGCCCAGCTCGGCGCGACCGACCAGATCCGCCAGGGCTACCGCGACGGAGCCAGCATCGCCGCCCTGGCCCGCGAACACCGGGTCAGCCGCGGCGCGATCCGCACCGCGATCGCCGACCTGCTACCCAACCAACCCGACCGGCCGGCCCTCGCAACTGCCGCAGCGCAGGCGGTGCAGGTGGAAATCCCCGGCAAAGTCGCCTCCCACCTCGCCGAACTCGCCGAACTCGGCGAAGCGCGCGGCACGCGCTGCGACGCGGGCGCACCGTCCGACGCGGCCAGGGCTACAGCCTGCACGTCAGCGCCCTGCCCGAGGTCCACCAAGCGCTGCTGGTCGCCGCGGCCACGCTCGACACCGACGGCGCGACCTCCGCCGACCGCAAGGCATACCGGATCTACACTGACCGGCTAACCACCTCAGCAGCCCGCGCACCGGGCCAATAAGCGCCCTGACAACCGGCTAACCACGCTGCATGCACTCTGACCAGCCTTGCCGATAGTTTTCACAAGATCATCAGTCAAGGGCCGTGGCGCGCGGCGACGGGAACGGCGTGGAAGGTGGCATCGATCGTTCCCGCCTCGACGGCGGCCATCGCGGCGTGGACGTCGGCGTCGAGGGTGACGACGTCCAGCTCGATGCGTGGGTGCGCGCGGTGGAAGTCCTGGAGCAGCACCGCCGGTGCGATCCGTCGACTGTGCACGTCGATGCGCAGCGCTCGCCGGCCGGGGCGCACGGAGGCGTCGGCGCGCGCCTCGGCCGGAGCAGCTCACGGGCGTGCGGCAGGAAGGTCTGGCCGTCGACCGTGAGCTGGGTGCCGCGTGCCGTGCGGGTGAACAGGCGTACCTGCAGGTCCTTTTCCAGTGCGGCGATGCGCTTGGACACGGCCTGCTGGGTGATCGACAACGCGGCGGCGGCGTCCTGGAACTGACCGGCGTCGGCGGCGGCGACGAAGGTGCGCACGGCGTCGAGATTCACCAGCCGGACCCTACGCGCACAACGTCTGGTTGTGACACGCCCCGGTTTGGTTGTTTGATCCGTGGCCACCTGCCCTGGTCTGATCGCGGCGGTCAACGGCGGGTTGTGGGATGCGGGAGGTGTGGGCTTGTCCGCGAGACGATCCCTGGGTCGGCGGTTCGGGTGGTTGTGGGCGTCGTACGCGGTCAGCGCCTACGGCTCCGGGCTGGGGTTCGGCGCGCTGCCGTTGATCGCGGTGCTGGTGCTGCACGCCAGCCCCGCCCAGGTGTCCACGTTGGCCGCGCTGGGCCGGCGGTGGGCGCGCTGATCGCGGTGCCGCTGGGGCCGTGGGTGGAGTTCCACAGCAAGCGGCGGGTGATGGTCGCCATGGACCTGGCCCGGTTCGCGGTCCTACTGACGATCCCCATCGCGTACGCGCTTGGCCGGCTCACCTTCGTACAGTTGCTGGTCGTCTCGGCCGTGGTCGCCACCGCGAAGATCGCCTTCAACGCGGCCGGCGGCGCCTTCCTCAAGGCACTCGTCCGGCCGGAGGACCTGCTGGTGGCGAACGCGAGGTTCGAGTCGACGACGTGGAGTTCGATCGCGCTCGGGCCACCGTTGGGCGGCGCGGCGGTCGGCCTGTTCGGGCCGGTCGTCACCATCGTGGCCGACGCGCTCAGCTATCTGCTCTCCGCGTTGGGACTCACGGCGATTCGCGGCCACGAGGACCCTCCGGGCGTACCGGCAGAGTCCGGGTCCGGGCCGGTGAGCTGCTCGACGGCTGGCGACATCTGCTCGGTCACCGCGGCCTGCGGGCGCTCTACCTCAACCAGTTGCTGGTCGGAGGGCTGATCATGGCCACCGAGCCGCTGCTGGCCGTACTCCTGCTCGGTGAACTGGGGTTTCCGCCCTGGCAGTACGGCCTCGCCTTCGCCGTGCCCTGCGTCGGCGGGCTCATCGGCTCACGGCTGGCCCGTCGGGTCGTGGCGCGCCACGACCAACACCGGATCATCCGCACCGTGGGCACGCTGCGCGCCATCTGGCTGATCGGCCTCGCCGTCGTCCAGCCCGGCGTGGTCGGTCTCGCCACGGTGATCGCCGTCGAGTTCGCGATCATCATCTGCATGAGCCTGTACAACCCGGTGCTCGCCACCTACCGCCTGGAACAGACTCCGAAGGATCGCGTCGTGCGTACCCTCTCGGCCTGGGCGATCGGCAGCAGCGCGGCCATCGCGCTCCTCAGCGCGCTCGGTGGGCTGCTCGCCGAGGTCACCAGCCCGCGCGCGGCGATCACGGTAGCGGGGCTGCTGATCCTGGCCAGTCCGCTGCTGCTACCTCGCCGCCCCGCGCTCCTCCGCCGCCACCCACCCGCACCCCGGTCGATCATGAGGTTATTGCCACGACACGCCGATAACGGCGGCAATAACCTCATGATCAACCGGGTGCGGACACTCAGGCCTGGCGGCCGAGCCACTTTCGGTAGGCGGTGGGCGCTCGCACGGCGTCGTCGCGGGCGATGAGGACGTCGCCGGACACGGCGGCGAACATGCCGGCGCCGTTGTCGGTGGTGACGGTGCGCTGGTCACCGCGGGCGGCGAGGGTGATCCGCCCCAGCTCGTCGAGGGCGAAGACGTCGGGCCCGGCGACGTTGCGGATGCCCCGCAGTGGCGCGCCCATGCTGACCTCGGCGACGGCCTGCGCCACGTCGGCGGCGGCCATCGGCTGCACCGGGGTGCTGGGCAGGCGGACGGTGGTGTCGTCGGCCGTCCAGGACAGGATCGCCTCGACGAACTCGAAGAACTGGGTGGCGCGGACGATCGAGTAGGGATGGGACCGTCCGTGAGGATGGCCTCCTGGAGGGCCTTGGCGCGGTAGTAGTCCAGGTCGGGCACCTGGTCGACGCCGACGATGGAGAGGATCACCGCGTGGCCGACGCCCGCGCGAGCGGCGGCGGTCAGCAGGTTGTCCATGGTCGTCTGGAAGAAGGCGGGCGAGGCGTCGTCGAAGGTCGGCGAGTTCGTCAGGTTGACGACGACGTCGGCACCGGCGAGCCGTCGGACAGGCCCTGCCCGGTCAGCAGGTCCACCCCGGTGGACGGCGAGAGCGGCACCGCCTCGTGCCCTGCCGCCCGCAGGATCGTGACGACCTGTGACCCGATGAGGCCGGTCCCGCCCAGTACGGCGATCTTCATGACCATGCACCTTCCCGTGACTGTGTGGTCGTGTGTTCGGCTGCCGAGGTGCAACCAAACTCGGACCTCTTCTGTCCGAGAACTATACTCGGACACAGTGAGTCCGAGTAACGGGGTGACTAGGGTGACGTCATGAAGATGTCGGGCGGGGTCGAGTGGGCGCTGCACTGCTGCGTGGTGCTCACGACCAGCCACACGCCCGTTCCGGCGGCCAAGCTGGCGGAACTGCACGACGTCTCCAGCAGCTACCTCGCCAAGCAGCTCCAGTCGCTGGCCCGCGCTGACCTGATCCACTCCGTGCAGGGCAAGTCGGGCGGCTACGTGCTGACCCGCCCACCGGAGAGCATCACCCTGCTCGACGTGGTGGTGGCCGTCGACGGCCCTGGCCCGACCTTCGTCTGCACCGAGATCCGCCAGCGCGGCCCGTTCGCGACCCCGGCCGAAGCCTGCACCACGCCGTGCCCGGTCGCCCGCGCGATGTGGGCGGCCGAGGACGCGTGGCGCCAGGCACTCGCCGCGGTCACCATCGCCGATCTCGCCCGCGACGTCGACACCACCTCGGGCCCGGAGGCCCTGGTCGGCATCCAGGCCTGGCTGACCAGCGGAGCCAGCTGACCCCTGGCCGACCGACGGAACCGGCCGGACCCGGCCGACCGGCGGCGCACGGTCAGCCGGTGTGGCGTACCTCGGAATCCCAGATCTGCGCCACGGACGCCGCAGCCCGCGGCACACGTGGATCGGGCCGCCGTTCTCGTCGTTCTCCACCTCGACCCGCTGGTCCACCCGCCCGGCGAGCGTGCACTGCTCGAACCAGGTGGTCAGCTGGTCGGGCGCTCCAGCCGACGGCGATGACCACGTCCGCGTCGGCGGGCGGCCGACCGAAGTCGACCATGCTGTTGTGCCCGGAGTACGCCCGGGGCAGACCACGGGCCGGACCGTACCGGGCCACCGCGCCGGCCTCACCGTAGTTGCCGGTGAGGACGACCGCCCGCGAACGCTCCTGCGGTGGCAGTCCACGGTGGACGGCGGCGATCGAGTCGGCGAACGCCGGCCAGCCGATCGTCTCGCCGGCGTCGTAGTTGACGTCCACCACGAAGCCGGGCAACCGGTCGGGCGGCAGCACCGGCAGCAGCAGCACCACGTTGGGCAGCAGGAACGGCACCACGCCCAGCGCGAGCAACAGTCGACGCAACCGGATCGACCCCGCGACGCCCACGCCACGGTGACCAGGGCCCCGGCGGCGGTGAGGACCAGCAACAGCGGGGCGTCGTAGTAACCCTTGCCGCCGGCGATCAGCACGATGCCGACCACCACCAGCCACGCCCAGCCCACCGCCCGGTACGCCCGCCACGCTGGTCGGCGGAGCAGCGCGACGAGGCCGGCGATCCAGATCGGTACGGCGTACGGGCTGATGATGACGAACTGGAGGGTGAACGCGTCCAGGCGGCCACTGTAGGAGCTGTCCCCGTCGGAGATGGACGCGGCCACCCCGAGCTGCGGAAAACCGTTGGCCGCCTGCCAGATCAGGTTCGGCGCGGCCAGCAGCAGGGCGATCCCGGCGGCGGCGAGCACCCACCGGTCGCGCAGCAGTCGACGGGGCCCGGCGATGAGCACGCCGGCGACCAGGCCCACGGCCAGCAGCGCGGGCAGCAGCTTGCTGAGCATGCCCACGCCGAGCGCCAACCCGATGCCCAGCGCCCAACGGCTGTCACCGGTGCGTAGCAACCGCACCGCGCACCACGCCGCGGCCAGCCAGACCAGCAGGTCGACGGTGGTGGTGCTGAGCAGGTGCCCGCTGGCGAGCACGATGCCGGACAGCGCGGCGAGCACCGCCGCGACGATCTGTGCGCCCGGCCGCCGCCCAGTCGCGAGCGATGGCGGCGACCAGCAGCACCGCGCAGCCGGCCAGCATCGCCGACGGGGTCCGCAGCACCACCAGGTTGCCCGGTGCGATCGTGTCGAGCAGCCGGGCCAGCGCCGGAACCAGGGGCCCTGATCGACGTAGCCCCAGTCGAGGTGTCGGCCGGCGAGCAGGAAGTACAGCTCGTCACGGTGATAGCCGTAGCGACCGGCGAGCAGCAGCAACGTCACGGTGGTGGCGGCGGCCACCAGCCATGGGCCGCGCGTCCGCGCGCCGGCTCGGTGGCACCGCCGACGGCGGCGACTGGGTGGGCTGGTGCGGGCGGTCGATGTCGGTCGCGGGCTCGCTCACGGGCCCATGATGACCGGCGGCGTCGCCGCGTGGGTGCCCGTACCGGTGTTCGGCACAGTCCCGAATGCGGGTGGTCGGGTCGAGTGCGAAGATCGGCTTTGTCACTCGGACCGAAAGGACGATATGCGCTATCGCACTCTGGGCAACACCGGCACCGTGGTGTCGACCCTGTGTCTGGGCACGATGACCTTCGGCGCGGAGACCGACGAGGCCGGCAGCTTCGCCCAACTGGACCGGTTCGTCGAGGCCGGCGGCACCTTCGTCGACACGGCCGACGTCTACTCCGCGGGCGTTTCGGAGGACATCGTCGGACGCTGGCTGCGGTCCCGGCCCGACCTGCGGGACCGCCTGGTGATCGCCACCAGGGGCGGTTCCCGATGGGCCCGGGGCGAACGACGCCGGTCTGTCCCGGTGCACCTCACCCGCGCCCTGGACGCCAGCCTGCGGCGCCTCGGGGTCGAGGCCATCGACCTGTACCAGGCGCACGCCTGGGATGCGCTGACCCGCTGCCGGAGACGCTGCGGTTCTTCGACGACGCGGTCAGCGCCGGCAAGATCCGCTACGCGGGGTCAGCAACTTCACCGGTTGGCAGTTGCAGAAGGCGGCCCTGCTCACCCAGCACCTCAACCTCACACCGATCGTGACCCTGCAACCGCAGTACAACCTGCTGGCCCGGGAGATCGAGTTCGAGGTGGTGCCGGTCTGCGAGAACGAGGGCATCGGCATCCTGCCCTGGTCACCGCTGGGCGGCGGCTGGCTGACCGGCAAGTACCAGCGCGACAGCACGCCCACCGGCGCGACCCGGCTCGGCGAGAACCCGCAGCGTGGTGTCGAGGCGTACGCGGGTCGCAACGCCGAGGAGCGCACCTGGCGGGTGCTCGACGCGGTCCGTCAGATCGCCGGTGAACGCGGCGTGTCCATGTCGGCGGTGGCGCTGGCCTGGCTGACGGGCCGACCGGCGGTCACCTCGGTGATCCTCGGCGCGCGTACCACCGAGCAGCTCGACGACAACCTGACCGCCGGCGACCTGGTCCTAGACGCCGAGCAGATGCGGCTGCTGGACGAGGCGAGCGACCCGCCGGTGGGCGACTACCCGTACGGCGGCGCGGGGTGCGGCAGCGCGCCGGGACCTGCCGAGCGGGTCATGACGTCGTTCCCCGAACCGACCGACCCGGCCGGCAGCCGCACCGAGGTCTTCCTGCGTTACCTGGACTACTTCCGCGACTCCGTGGTGGCCAAGGTGTCGGCGCTGGACGAGTCCGAGCTGCGGCGCAGCCGGCTGCCGTCCGGGTGGACCCCGTTGGAGCTGCTCACGCACCTGCGCCACGTCGAGCTGCGCTGGATCGAGTGGGGTTTCCAGGGCCGGGACGTCGCCGAGCCGTGGGGTGACCGTCGCGAGGACCGCTGGTACGTCGCCCCGACGAGACCCGCGCGGACCTGGTGGCGGCGCTTCGGGCGCAGGGCGCGCACACCACCGAGGTGGTGACGGCCCACGACCTGGCGGAGATCGGGGCGCCGGGCCGCGCTGGAACGGCGCGGCCCCGGCGTCGCTGGAGCGCGTGCTGTTCCACCTGGTCCAGGAGTACGCCCGCCACCTCGGCCACCTCGACGTGGTCGCCGAACTCGCCGGCGGCCCGACCGGCGAGTGAGGCCGCCGGCATCTCGGCGTTGCTGACGCGGTCAGGCGGCGGCGCCACCAGATCTCGGACAGTTTCCGTTACGCCCTAACGGAAACTGTCCAAGATCTGCGCGGAGTAGCGGTTGGCGCGGGCGGGATCCGGCGATGTGTCGCTCGGGTTGGTGAAATGGGACGCTGGTCTTCATGGACAGCACGATCGCCGTCACGCGGTGGCCTCAGGAGAGCGGGGTCTCATGAAGTTCCTTCTCACCTCGGCGGGCATCTGTAACCCGAGCATCTCCGACGCGCTCGTCGACCTGCTGGGCAAGCCGATCGCCGAGTCCACGGCCCTGTTCGTCCCCACCGGTGTCTACCCCTTCCCCGGCGGAGCTGAGAGGGCGTGGAACGCCATTCACGGCCAGGCTTCCATCCCGCTGTGCCAACTGGGTTGGAAATCCCTGGGGATGTTGGAGCTCACCGCGCTGCCGACCATTCGAGAGGAGAACTGGGTCCCGGCGGTTCGGGAGGCCGATGCCCTCCTCGTCTGGGGCGGCAGCGTGCTGTACCTGACCTACTGGCTGCGCCAGTCGGGTCTGGCTGACCTGCTGCCGTCGCTGAGTGACACGGTCTATGTGGGGTCAGTGCCGGGAGCATCGCGGTCACCCGTACAACTGCGACGCCGAATTCGACAGGCGATTCGTCCCTGACGGCAGCGACATGGCGCAGGACGCCGACCGGGCGCTGGGGCTGGTGGATTTCACGCTGTACCCCACCTCGATCATCCGGACATGGAGGACGCCACGCTGTCCACCATCGAGAAGTGGGCGTCCGGAATCCCGGTCCCGACGTACGCCATCGACGACAACACCGCCATCAAGATGGTCGATGGCAGCGTCGACGTCATCTCCGAGGGCGACTGGAGACTGATCGACCCCGGCCGGGTCTGATCACCCGATCTGCTGAATTGTGGTCGGCGTCGCGCCATCCCTGTCGGCGCGTCGCATCGCCGGGCAGCCGCACCGCGACGACGCCGGTGGCGACCAGGCCGCCGACGCCCGCGACGATCAGCGTCACCGGGGCGGAGGTGGCATCCAGCAGGACACCACCGGCGAGGTAGGACGTCGCGGCGGCGACCCGATCGCGCCGTACAGATTGCCGAAGACCCTGCCGAGCATGCCCGCCGGCACCGTACGTTGCAGCAGCGTGTTGGTAGCGACATCCATCGCCGCCAACCCGAATCCACGGACGGCCTGGAGGGCGATCGCGGCCGCGACGGCCCAGGCGAGCCCGGTCAGCAGGTTACCGACACTGCTGACAGCGAAGCCCACGATCAGCAGCAGCGGCATCGACGCCCGGCTGCCCCAGCGGGACAGCAGGGCGTAACCGGCCACCAGCCCGACGCCGACCGCCCCAGCAGGAGCCCGACCGCCGAGTTACCGACGTGGAAGGTCTTCTGGGCCAGGAGCACCAGCGCCACGTCGTCGACACCGTTGAAGACGACCACCGCGCTGAAGCCAAGGAAGATCACCCGCACCGTCGGAACGCTCAACAGATAGCCGATTCCCGCTTTGGCCTGTCGCAGCAGGGACGGTTGACGCCCATCGCCGGTCACCGCCGCAAGTGCGGGCAGCGTCGCGAGCAGCACGGCCGAGACCAGGAACGACACGGCGTCGACCAGCAGCACACCCCGCAGCCCGACCAGCGGGAACAGGGCCGCGGCGAGGAGCGGGCCGACCGCCTCCGCCGCGTTGGAGCCGAACCCGAGGGTGGAGTTGGCGGTCTCCAGGTCCCGGTCACCGACCAGTGCGGGCACCGCCGCCCGAGACGCCGGTTGGAAGACCTGCGAGGCGGTGGCGCGAATCGCGACAAGGACCAGCAGCATCGGCAGCGAGGGCAGCACCAGCACGATGACCAGCAGGACGACGGCTTGGACGAGTTCGCAGACGATCATCAGCCGCCGACGATCGAGGCGGTCGGCGAGGGCGCCGGTGAAGGGACCCAGCAGGGAGGGGCGAAGTCTCCGACGAGGAGCAGCAGCGCGACCGCCAGCCCCTACCCGTTGTCTCGGCGACGTGGAAGATGAGCGCGACGAGGCTGAGTGAGTCGCCCGCGTACGAGATGAGCCGTGCCGTGAAAAGGGCACGAAAGGGCCCGTTGCGGCGAAGCAGCTGGTGGGACGTGACGGCGCAACGTCTGCCGTGGCGGACGCTGCGCCGGACATGTCGATCTCCTCTGCCGCCCGAGAGCTGAGCTGCGGGCGACACCGTTTCACCGACCCGGCCTGGGTGTGACCGTAGTCAACGCTGCGTCGGTGAGCGCGGCATTAATGAGTGCCGGGCCGCGTCAGGCCCCGACCGGGACGCTGGTGGCGGTTCCGTCGGCGTCGGTGACCTGTACGTCGGTGGCCGTCGCGGGCAGCAGTGCCGCGTCGCGGCCGGCGTCCTGCCACTGACCGTCGCCCACCCGATAGCTCAGCGCGGACCCCTCGGCGGCGACAAGAAAGCCCTGGTCGTCAGGCAGTCGTAGCCGTACCGGTAGGGTGCCGACCAGTCCGCAGTCGTGCTGGCCACCACCTCGAAGGGAGATCTGTGCGGGCGAGCAGCGCGACGACGCGGGACGGGTCGTCGTCGTACTGAATGGTTTCCACAAGGAGCCGTCGACCATCGGGGTTGCGCCGTAGACCCACAGATGGGGAGAGCCGTCGAGCGTGTGCACTCCGACAGGGTCGATGTACTCGGCGAGGGCTTCGGTTGGCGCGTTCACCTCTTTGGCGGCCGGGTCCATGCCCCAGACCTGCTCCGCGCCGGGCAACGTGTGGCGAATCAGGGAGGCCGCAGCCGGTCCTTGTTGCCGGGGAAGTAGATCTCGCTCGTGCCGTCGATGTGAATCATGTTCTGCCGTTCAACGGGAGTCCTGGAGAGCGCGACGGTGAGCTTCGTGCGCTGTGGCGGCACCGACAACACCGCCGCACCGTTGTGGAATGCCACCGGCTCGAAGGTCCGCTCGACCTTGCCATCGGGCATGGACCGCAGTTGCGCGGAGAACTGGACCGGTTGCCCGAAGTCCAGCACCAGGAGCACGTCGCGCTGCGGTCCGAGTAGAGCCGCCTGCTCGGCGCCGTCTGTCCCGCTGTCGTCGAGCTGCGTCAGGGTGCGGACGCGCGGCCGCCGGCGGTGGGTTCGACGAACCCCACCGTCGTGCCGTGCGCGGTGGGTTGGGCGACGTAGGCGGCCGGGCCAGCAGGCGTACCTCCTGCCCACACGACGTGCGGCGCGCCGCGCGTCCGGTCTCCGACCTCCTTGATCTGGCGCTGCCACACCTGGCGGACCTGCCGTAGGTATCCCTCGTCGGCGGCCAGGTCACCGCGAGTGGGTTCGGTTAACAGCGGTGCGGCGACCTGCTCGTCGCCGGTGCCGCCGGGCAGGTGCGGGATGCCCGCCACGGGCACGGCCACCACTGCCGCGCAGACCGCCGCCAGCACGGCCCGGCGGCGTACCACCCGACGCCGTCCACCCGCCGCACCTCGGCGAGCAGACCCGGCGGGCTGACCAGGTCATCCGTCGCGCGGTGCAGGATGCCGCGTACGTCACTGTCGTTCATGGTCATCGCGACCTCCCGGTTTCGGTGATGGGCATGACGAGACTCGATCCGGCCAGTTCCTCTCGCAGCCGAGCCAACCCACGCGAGGCGTGGCTCTTCACCGCGCCCTCGGAGCAGCCCATGGCCGCCGCCACGTCGGTGACCGGCAGGTCCTCCAGGTAGCGGAGCACGACAGCGGCCCGCTGCCGTGCCGGCAGTGCCCGCAGCGCCCCGACGACCACCTCGCGAACCGCCACGACCTCGGCGTGGTCCCGGCAACCCCGTCGTGGTGACCCAGCGCCTGTTCCGGACGCCGGGAACGCCACCGCCACCTGTTGATCGATCGGTTGACCAGGGCGCGCCGCGCATACGCCTCCGGGCTGCTCTGCACCCGACGCCAGCGCACGTACACCTGCTCCAGCACGTCCTGAAGCAGGTCCTCCGCCGCGTGCCGGTCCCCGCTCAGCAGGAAGGCGACCCGCAACAGCACCACCGACCGTGTGCGAACGAAGTCGTCGAACTCCGCCCCACGCGAATCCCTCATCTGACCTCCCGGCCTCGTCAACCAGCAAGACACCACGGCGGCTCGCGAGGTTTACCGGTCCGGCAATTTTGCCCGTCGCGGCCGGCGACTCAGCGGGCTTCAGCCCAGCCGACGAAGCGTGGGTCAGGTCGGGCAGCGCGACACCCGGGTTGAGCCTGGTGAGATCGGCCGCGGCTTCCTCCTGGACCTTCGCCAGGTGGAGCAACAGGCCCGGCCGATCCCCGCGGTACTCGGCGAGCAGGCGCAGCTTCGCTGCCGAACACGGCCACAGGATGCCGCAGACCGGGCAGCGCCACGACGGTCGCAATGCGGAGTGCCTCGGACGCTCGGGCATCAGCGCACTCCGCGGTCGCGCGACGCCGGGCCGGTGCGGGCGAACGCACCTGCACCTGTACGCCGTCGCGCAGCACGAACAACTCGCGCCGTGCCACCGCCTCGCCCTTCCGGCCCAGCTCGTACGCGTCGAGCCAGAGCCAACCGTGGTAAGTGTGCCGGTCGGGCAGCTCGCGGATGACCCGGACGACGATCGGATTCCGGAATTGCACGCTCGCCGCGGTGGTCAACAGGACCTCGTCCCCGGCCCGGAGAGCGCCCGTCCCTCTTCGTCCTGCACAGCTTCCTCCTCGTTGCGGCGCCGTCTGCGCAACACCTTGCCGGGGTTGCTGGACAATCACACAGCGTTAACTAATCTCCTTGGAGCAGCGGATTTGTTCCAGGAGGGAACCGCATGAACCACGCCTTTGTCGCAGCGCTGGCCGCGGCGGGTCACACCGCCGAGAGCCTCGCCGGTCAGCTCGGTGTGCATCCGAAGACCGTCGCCAGGTGGGCGAACCCGGGACACGTTCCGCAGAGCCGACACCGCGCGACCGCCGCGGGCTGCTGGCGAAGGACGCCGACGCACTGTGGCCGGACGTGGTCCGTCGCCGCGAGCCGGTGTGGTTCCGACCGTGGGTCGACCTCGAACGCGAGGCCGTGACGCTGCGGTCGTTTCAACTCGCGTGGGTGCCCGGACTGCTCCAGACCGAGGAGTACGCGCGCGCGACCCTGTCCGGTGGGGTGCTGACACCGGACGCGGTCGCCGAGTTCGCCGAGGCGCGGATCGACCGACAGGCGATCCTCGGCCATGACGGCGGCCCACTGCTGATCGCCGTGCTCGACGAGGGCGTGCTGCGACGGCGCGTCGGCGACGACCGCGCGTTGATGGCGTCGCAACTCGCGCGCCTGCTCGGGCACGCCGAGACGGGCAAGGTGCAACTCCCATCGTCCCGGCCGACGCGCCCAGCTACCCCGGGCTCGACGGGCCGTTCACCATCGCCGACATGCCGGACGGGTCACGGGTCGCGCACGTCGACAGCGCTGCCGGGCGCAGATCCTCGACCAGACCTCGGAACTTGTTAGCCTGGAGCGACGGTGGGAGCGTATTCGTGGAGAGGCCCTGCCCCGAGCGCGTTCCTTGGCACTTCTCAGAGAAGCGGCGGCATCATGGACCTGACCGGTGCGCGGTGGCGGAAGAGCACGAGAAGCGGCGGCAATGGCGGTGACTGTGTCGAGGTTGCCGACAACCTTCCCGGCGTCGTCCTCGTTCGGGACACAAAGGACCGCGACGGCGCAACGCTGATCTTCAGCCCGCAGTCGTGGCGTGGCTTCGTCGCGATGGCACGCGACGCCGGCTGACCATTCCGAACGACGGTCTCCCACACCGGGTTGAGGTGGGGGCGCAGCGGGCACTGCTATTCCTCCGGCTCCCAGGCGATCAGCTGGTCGAAGACGCGCCGGTCGCCCTCGAGCCGCAGCGAGTCCATGTCAATGCGGCCGTAGCAGAACATGACCAGCTCATGGGCCGTGCCCCGGCGGAGACGTACGCCACCTCCGGGCCCACGTCGGCAACCGGCTCGGAGAGGCGGGCGGTCCGGCTCCGTCGGCGGAGAACCAGAGCCGCCACGACCGGCCTTCGGTGGCGTGGTAGTCGATGACAGCGGGAGTGTGCGGCCACGCGATCGTCGTCGCGACGCAGGTGGTCACAAACTCGTCGACACCGTCGAGTGCCACCTCGTCCGGCAGCGGCTGCGGGCGCCCACGGTGACCTGGGCGTCGTAGGTGTGTACGGCGACCTGCTGGAGCTGGTGCCGGGCGACCGCACCGGTCGTCTGCGGCGACTGCGAATCACCCCACCAGGTCCAGCAACCACGATCCGGGCCGGCCTCCCGCAGCGCGGCCAGCAGCTCTCCGTCGACGCGGCGAACCAGGCCAGCAGGGCCTCGCGCTCCGGGGCACCACCGGGGCGGACATCGCCGGAGGAGCGTCGGCGGGCCCCGCGGCCACGGTGGCGGCCCACCTGAGGCGCCCTCGCCCAGGTGCTGAACCAGGTCGAACAGCGTCCACTCGGGACAGGTCGGAACTCGCACGTCGAGGCTGGGTGCCGCGGCGACCGCCGCCCGGAAAGCGGTCGATCGTTCGTCCATCAGCCGCAACAGGTCGGCGAACTCCAGGGTCTGTTCCACCGCGGCTTTCTACCACCCCGCTTCGAGAACCGACAGCGGGTTTCCCCCCCGCCCGCGAGCACGGCATCTACCAGCGGCTCTGATCGTCCGCCGCGCGAACCGTCTGCTCTCGGAGGATCTTGCTAGCCTCGGCGCATGACCTCCTGCACGCCCGCCGACGGCCCACCGGACCTGTTGTTCCTGCTCTCCTGGGCGAGTCACGCGCTGCAGACCGAACACGCCGCGGGCTTGGCCGAGCTGGGCATCTCGCCACGGGCGCACTACGTGTTGGCGCAGGCTCGCACGGGTGACCTGACCCAGCGGGAGATCGGCGAGCGGTGCGGGTGGACAAGACCACGATGGTCGTGACGCTCGACCAGTTGGAACGGGCCGGTCTGGCCGAGCGCCGGCCGGTGCCAACGGATCGACGTGCCCGGCTGGTCGCTGTGACACCGGCGGGGAGGAGGTTCTCCAGCGGGCGCGGCAGGTGGTCCGGCGCATCCAGGACGACCTGCTCGCGACGCTGCCCGAGCAGGACCGGGAGGTGTTCCTGCGCGCGCTCCTGGGGCTGGTGAGCGGGCCACTGGCCAGCACCTCCCCGTACGCGCCGGGTAGCCGCTCCGGCTGTTAGATCCGAGAAAGATAGTTCAGAACAAGACTATCTGTTACGGTCGTACTCGTTCGTTTCCCCTGAACGAGGAGACCGCCATGAGCGCTACCGCCGTCACCACTCCCACCACCGCACCGCTGCGCCGCCGCGCCTCGGTGTCGGTGCCGCCGTCGTCGCCTGCCTGGCCATCTGGTCGATCGGCGCGCTGGCCGGAGTCGACTACACCGTCGAGAGCCCCGGCAAGCCCGCCATGGCCCTCGGGCCCGGTGCGATCTTCGTGGTCGCCCTGGGCTCCGCTCTGCTCGGCTGGGCGGCGTTGGCCCTGCTGGAGCGGTTCGCCCGCGGTTCGCCCGCCCGGTCTGGATCTCGCTGGCCGTCGCGGTGACGTTGCTGTCCTTCATCCCCTGTTCGGCGTCGAGGCCACCGGAGGGCCAGTTGGCCCTCGGCGCGATGCACGCGGCCGTGGCGGTCGCGTGCATCGCCCTGCTGCCTCACCCTCGCCGGTAACGGTGCGGATTGGCGAGCCCTGACACCGGCCGGGTAATGCCGTTGACCGGGCGGTGATGATCGACAGGTGACCGCCACTGCCCGACCAGCCTGGACGACCAGCACCAGCCGACCCGACCACCCGGACGCGGTGCTCCTGCTGCGCGAGTTCATGACCGAGATGGTGGTGCGCTATCACTGTCGCCCGGCCCTGCCCGGCGAGGTGGACGCGGCTCTGGCCGAGATGTCCAGTGACGACCTGACGGAACCGACCGGGCTGCTGGTGATCGCCCACCACGGCCCCGACCTGGCCGGTTGCGCCGGGCTGCGCTGGCAGCCGGGCTGGGCCGAGATGACGCGGGTGTAGCGTCCGTCCGGAGCATCGCGGCGTCGGAGGGGCGCCGCGATGCTCGCCGCTCTCGAGCAGCGGGCCCGCGCTGCCGGGGCCGACCGGATCCGCCTCGACACCCGTGACGACCTCGTCGAGGCCCGCGCCCTGTACGCCCGGCACGGCTACGTCGAGATCCCGGCCTACTCGCGGGGCCCTATGCCGAGCACTGGTTCGAAAACGGCTGCCCTGAGCAGTTGACGTCCGCTTCCGGACTGCACGGTCGAGCGCAACGTGCTCACCGTCCGGCCGAACGTCGCCGGCCCGCCGGCGACGGCGTCGAGTTGGTCGCCGCCGAACGCCCGATGGGCACCTTCACCCGGCAGTTGTTCCTCGGCGACACCCTGGACGCCGACCGGCTGGAGGCGGGCTACGAGCACGGGTGCTGACGCTGCGCATCCCGGTCACCGAGCGCGCCAAGCCTCGCCGGGTCACCATCACGGCCAACGGCGACGCCCGCCGCGAGATCAAGGCCTGATCACTGCTGTGACGGGTGGGATCGGCGCGCCTGCACACCGATCCCACCCGAGGCTGAGAACCTTTTCACATGGTGTTCTCCCACGCTCCGGTGCTCGCCCGCCCGCCCGCGCCACCCGCGCTGCCGAGCGGGCCGGTGGAGGTCACCGAGGCGTGGCTCCGCAACCGGCGGCTGTCCGAGCACACCCGCGACGCGTACCGGCGCGACGTCACCGGCTGGCTCAGCTGGTGCGCAGGCCGCGACCTGGATCCCCTGCGCGCCACGTTCCTGCACGTCAACGAGTACGCGCGCGCCCTGGAGGCCAGCCTCGGCGCTCGCAGCGGCCGACCGCTGACCCCGGCGACCGTCGCGCGCCGGCTCTCCGCACTGTCCAGTTGGTACGACTTCCTCGTCAAACTGGGCGGGTGGCGGCCAACCCGGTCTCCGGTGCGGACCGCCCTCGGGTCGACCGGGACCACTCGGCCACCATCGGGCTCACCCCGAGGAGGTGGACGCCCTGATCAGCGCCGCCGACGCGGACACCAACGCGACCGCCGCGCGCAATCGGGCGGCGATCGCGCTCCTCGCCGACCTGGGCCTACGGGTCGGCGAACTGATCTCGCTGGACCTGACCGACCTCGGCACCGAACGCGGCCACCGCAGCGTGCGCTTCGTCGGCAAGGGCGGCAAGCAACGCCGCCGTGCTCTGACCCCCGGCACCGCGTACGCCGTGGACGCCTACCTCGCCCAGCGGGCCGCCACCACCGGCGTGCCGGTGCCGCAGCTGACCGGCCCGCTGCTGGTCACCGCCAGCGGCGCCCGGCTGGACCGGCACTCGGTGTTCCGGATGGTCCGCCGACTCGCCCGAGCGGCCGGCATCGCGGCCTGGGCGAAGCTGTCCCCGCACTCCTGCGGCACGCCTTCGCCACCACGGCCCGCTCCGAGGGCGTGCCGTTGGAGGACGTGCAGGACGCGATGGGGCATGCCGACCCGCGCACCACCCGCCGCTACGACCGGGACCGGCACAACCTCGACCGTGACCCGGCCTACGCGGTGTGGGCAGCCCGGTCGCGGCGTCGCGGCTGAGCAGCCCGACCATTCGCTGCGGCGGAGTGTCGGTGCCCGCCCTACGGTCGGTGGATGAGACACGGTCTGGAGATTTCCTGCGGCGGCGCCTCCGTCGCGGTGTCCACCCTTGTCGAGCTGGGCGAGCACGCCGAGCGCGCGGGATGGGACGGCGTGTTCCTGGAGGACTATCTGATCCACTACTCCGGTGACGAGCCGTTCACCTACGACCCGTGGCTGGTCCTCGCCGCGATCGCCGGGCGCACCGGTCGCGTACGCCTGGGCACCACGGTCACCGCGCTGCCCCGGCGTCGCCCGGCGAAGCTGGCGCGGGAGGTCCTCACCCTCGACCACCTCAGCGCGGGCCGCGCCACCGTGGCGGTCGGCGTCGGCGACCCGGCGACCGGGGCCTGGCCGCGTTCGGTGAGCAGACCGAGGTGTCCGTGCGGGCCGCGATGCTCGACGAGGGTCTCGATCTGCTGACCGGGTTGCTCAGCGGCGAGCGGGTCGACCACCAGGGCACCCACTACCGTGCGGACGCGGTGGCGTTGCGACCCGCGCCGGTGCAGACACCGCGGGTGCCGGTCTGGGTAGGCGGCAGCACCCAGGCCGGGGCGGTTCGCCGCCGCGCGGCCCGCGCCGACGGCATCGTGCCGTTCAAGCTCACCGACACCGAGGGTGGTCCGACTTCACCCCGACGAGGTACGCGACCTGGTCGATTCCCTGCCACCGACACGCGCCGACGGTGAGCCGTTCGACGTGGCGATCGGCGGGCGCCGGCGGCGATCCGACGAACGCGCCGAACGGGCGTACCTCGAGGAACTGGCCGCGGCCGGCGCGACCTGGTGGTTGGAGTTCGTCCCGGCCGGTGATCCGGCGGCGATGCGCGCCGCGGTCGCCCGGGTCGCTGCGCTGACACCTGAGATCAGGGGCGACGAGCGGCCAGACCGTCACGCGGGCGCTGCCGTCGCGGCAGACCAGCCCGGTGCCGACCCGGCGGCAGTCGGTCAGGCCCGCCGGGAGCACCGCGGACACCCGGGGCGTCCCGGCCCACGGTCGCGACCAGCGAACGCCTGCCGTCCGACGCCGCTCCGAGCAGCACCAACGGCTCGGTGGGGACCCGTGGCCCCGCCACGGTGTGCCAGCGCGCGCCGGCCGTCCACGTCCACACCCGCGCACCGGTGCCCGGCTCGATCGCCCACCGGCTCCGTTCGTCCTGCCCACAGATCAGACCCTGACAGGCCCGCAGGGTCAGCTCACCAGGCGGCACCGGCACCTGCCAGCGCGCTGCCATCCCGGGCAGGTCGTACCCGGTCAGCGCCGTCCCACCGTCGCTCGGGTGGCGCAGCACCAGATGCCCGCCGACGACCTGGGGATTGTCCGGGCCGTAGTTGGCTGGTGGCAGCCACCCCGCCCGCTGTCCGTGCCGTCGTGGGCGTCGAGCAGCCGGGCCAGCCCGTCGTCCTGCACCAGCAGCAACCGCCCGGTCGTGCCGGGCAGCACCGCAACACCGCCGTGGAGGGCACCGGAACCGACCAGCGGGTCGCGCCGGTGGCCAGCTCGACGCCGTGCACAGTGCCCTCGACCCGACGACCCGGCTCGGAGGCGCTGCGCACCTCGCTCACCGCGACCGCCGTGTCGCCGGCCGCGTACACCCGCTCGGGTCGCCGCCACACCAACTGGCCGGTACGCATCGACCGCGCGCTGGTCACCCTCGCCCCCGCGCCGGATCACGTTCGGCGAGCAGCAGCAGGTCACCGGCGGCCTCGGCGGACCACCCGGAGGCGGGCGGCACCGTGACCCGCCAGCGTGGCGGGCGGTGCGGCGCGGCCGCGTCGTAGGCGCTCAGCGTCGGCGGGTTCGTCTCCGGGTCGACGACCAGCAGCAACGGTCCCGCCCGAGCACTGTCGCCCGGGCGGGCACCGCCGGTCCGATCCGCGGCGTCAGACGCGCGGCCGGAGCGGCACCGCCGAGCAGGGTGCAGACCGCCACCAGCAACGCCAGCCACCAGCGGCGGGACACCTCCGGCGGCGGCCCACGGTCGTCCAGGGGCGCGCCCGGTCATCGTCCAGCTCGATCAGCACCGACACAGGCGCCCACCCGTCCGCTCGGACCGCCCGGTCAGCCGCAGAGCAGATCCAGGTGCAGGTGGGCGTCCTCGGCGACCTCCTCGTGCCGCAGCCAGCAGCGCGCCCACAGCCGCGCGGCCAGGTCCGCCTGCTCGTCACCCCAGGCGGCGTGCTCGACGAGCAACGCGGTGGTCAGCGCGTACGCCAGGCGCAGCGCCAGGCCCCGGCTCCGGCGAGCACCGCCGGCGCACCCGGGTCGGCGGTCACCGCGGTGATGGTGTCGCCCAACTGCGTGGCGGCTGCGGCCAGCGTGTCGGCCAGCACCGGCGACAGCGGCCGGGCCAGGTCGACGGCGGCGGCGAGCCGGCTCAGCAGCGGCCCCGGCGTCCTCCGGGTCAGCGCGCGCAGCACGTCCAGGGCCAGCACGTTCGTGGTGCCCTCCCAAATCGGCAACACCTGGGCGTCGCGCAGCAATCGGGGCACGCCGGTGTCCTCCACGTAGCCGGCCCCGCCGAAGCTCTCCACGTACTCGCTGGCGGAGCTGACGGCGAGCCGGCCGGTGGCCAACTTCGCCAGCGGCGCCACGATGCGCAACTCCGCCGCAGCCGCCGGGTCGGCCCCGACCTCGACCCGTCCGAACAGGGCGAACGCGTGCCCGCGAGGGCGAACGCGCCCGCCGCGTCGACAGCGAGGGTGCCCAGGGTGGCCCGGTGCAGCGGCGAGGTCGCCAACGCGCCGCCGGCGACGTGCCGCACGTCGGCGTACGCGCGGGCGTAGGCGAGACCCGACGCATCCCGCCGGCCGCCGCCGCGCGTTGTGCAACCGGGTCACCACGACCAGGGTCATCGCCCGGACCAGGCCGGGCACCGCCGGTCGCCCAGCGGGACGGCGTACGCGTCGTGCAGACCGATCTCGGCGGTGGGCAGCGCCCGGGTGCCGAGCTTGTCCTGAGGCGGTGCACGGTGACGCCCGGCGCGGGTGCGTCCGGTGCATTGCCACCGATCAGCGGTGAGTCGACGGCGTAGCGGGGACGAGGAACGGCGCGAGGACCCGACTGCCACGCCCGGAGCCCTCCGGTCGGGCCAGCGCCACCGCCATCGCCGCGTCGGCGGCGGAGCAGAACCACTTCTCCCCGGTCAGCCGCCAGGAACCGTCCGCCGCGGGGCGGCCGATGGTGCTGGAGCGGCCCAGGTCGGAGCCGCCCTGCGACTCGGTCATCCACTGCCCGCTGGTGATCGCCGTGGCCGGGTCGGTGGAGATCAGCCGGGGCAGCCACGCGTCGCGGACCTCGGTGTCCACCTCGGGCATGCTCAGCAGCGCCGCCGCCCGTCAGCCATCGCCACCGGGCAGGAGAACGTCGCCGACTCCGGCCCGTACAGGTGCAGCAGGGCGTGCTGCACCACCGCGCGGCGGCACCAGGTGCCCGCGCGTCCGGCAGTAGGGCAGCGCGACCACCGCGTGTCGGCGGCGGCGGCCCGCTGCGTCTGCCAGCCGGCCGAGGTGTCGATCCGGTCGACCCGCGCACCCACGGGTCGTAGCGGACCAGCGTCGGCGGGTGCGCCTCGGCGTCGGCGTGTGCCGCGCGCAGCGGCCCGGTGACGTCGGCGGCCAGGTCGGCGAGGCGGCCCTTCGCGGCGGCGTGCCCGGCCGGGCCGAGGTGACGCTCCAGCCAGGACCGCAGCAGGCCATCACCGGCGTACGGGTCGACGGGGGTGGTACCGGCTGCACGAAGCGGCTCATCGATCGACTCCTGGCACTGCTCGGGGGTGTGCGCCGACGGTAGACGATTCGTGGCCGCCGCGAACAGGGCACACCCGCCCACCGGGCACACCCAGTTTCCGACTTGTCATCCCTCGGTGCGACAGTGTTCTCTACGGTCGGTAGTCGTGGGTGCCGGTCAGACGTGGAGCCGACCGGCCCGGCGCAGCCGCCCGATGCGCACCGGGTTGGCGTTCGCCGGGTTCGGCGTGGCGCTGTGCTGCGTCGGGGTGGCCGGGCTGGCCGCCTGGAACCTGCAGACCGTCCGGCAGGCCGCCGGCCCGATCCGGGAGACCGCCGACGGTTTCCTCACCGAGGTGACCGTCGGTGACAGCGACGGGCGTACGAGCGGCTCTGCGAGGACGCCCGCAGCCGGTGGAGCGCGATCGGCTTCACCAGTTGGGTGCGTACGCCACCGATGGTCACCGACTACGAGATCACCGACGTGTCGGTCGCCACCCGCAGCGGACGACCTCGGGGCACGGTGACCGTGAAGCTGACCCGCGGCGGTGGGCTCAGTGAGGAACGCCGTCTGCCGGTGGTCCGCGAGGGCGGCGACTGGCGGGTGTGCGGTGACCCTTCTGAGCCGCCGACCGTCACGCCGAAGCGGCCCTGGTTGCTGCGACCGCGCCAGGGTGCAGCCGACCACCTCGACGGAACTCTTCTTCGACCTGGTCTTCATCTTCACGATCACCCAGTTGTCGCACTACCTGATCGAGCACCCGAACTGGCGGGGCGCCGCCCGCACCGGGCTGTTGCTGGCGCTGGTCTGGTTCGTCTGGGTCTACACCACCTGGTTGACCAACTGGCTGCAACCGGACCAGGGCCCGGTACGGGCGATGTTGATCGCGGTGACGCTGGGCAGCCTGTCGTTGTCGGCGGCGATCCCGCAGGCGTTCGCCGGGACCGGTCTGCTCTTCGCTGTGGTCTACGTCGTCGTGCAGGTGGGGCGCACCGTGTTCTCGATGTGGGCGGTGCAGGGCAGCCCGTGGCTGGTCGACGGTTTCCAACACCTGCTGCCCTGGTTCGCCGTGACGTCGGTGCTCGTGGTGCTCGGTGGTCTGGTCGACGGGTTGCTCGGGAGGCGTTGTGGGCGGCGGTGATCGTGATCGAGGTCGTCGGCCTCTCGATCGGTTACCCGTGGCCGGGCGGGGCCGCAGCCGCGCCGAGCGGTGGATGGTGGAGGTGGGCATCTCGCCGAGAGGTGCGCGGCGTTCGTCCTGATCGCTCTGGGGAGTCGATCCTGGTCACCGGCAGCACGTTCACCTCGCACGTGGACCTGGCGACGTCGGGAGCGTTCCTGCTGGCGTTCGCCGGTTCGGTGGCGCTGTGGTGGGTGTACTTCGCCCGGTCGGCCCCGGCCGCGACGCAGGTCATCGCCCGCGCGGGTGAGCGCACCGGCGGGTTGAGCCGGGTCGCGTTCAACTACCTGCACCCGCTGATCGTCGCGGGCGTGATCGTCACCTCCGCGGGCGACGAGCGGCTGCTGCGGGAGCCCGGCTCACCCACCACCACGGTCGCCGCGCTGTTCACCCTTGGCGGGCCGGCGCTGTTTCTCGCCGGGCACGCCGCCTACAAGGCGTTGCTGTGGCGAACCCTGCCGACCAGCCGGATCACCGCGGTGGTGGTGCTGCTGGCGCTGGTGCCGGTCTGTGTGGGTTGGGAATGCCCGTCGCGGTCTGCGCCGCGCTGGCCCTGGTGGTGACCGTCGCCGTCATCGTGACCGACCGGTTGCGGGTCCGGACCGCGGCCCGACAGCCGACCTGACCGTCCGGCGGCCCTGCGTCGGTTCTCGGACAACGTCACCGCAGGCGGGCCGCCGGATGGTTAGCGTGGGGCACCGGCCCTCCGGGTGACCCTCCGCAGTGCTCGGACGAGCGGAGGCGACGCGATGGCGACCCAGCAGCGAGACCGGCCACAGCGGTGGATGCTGCTGGTGGCCGCCGCCGGTTACGGCAAGACCACCGCCCTGGAAAACACGGGCGGGGACGCACCGACGGCCTGTCACCGCGCGACGGACCTGATCGACACGGCGTCGCACGTCGCGAACCCGCACCCGCCGGCCCGGGTCGCCGTGGACGAGGTGTCCACGCTCAGCGATGCCGACCAACTGACCCTGGTCCGGCTGTTGGGCGCCCTGCCGGGCCAGCCGGCGGTGACGCTGGCCGCTCGACACCCGCTGGCCGACGCGGCGCTGAGCGCCTGTGCCGTGTCCGTCGTGCATCGCGGGCCGGAAACCCTCGCCCTGAGCAGGGACGCGGTCGCCCGGATCCTGCGCGACGAGCACTCGGTGCCCGACAGCGACCTGGCCTACCTGGTGTACGAGCTGACCGCCGGCTGGCCGCGTGGGTGCACCTCGCGGGCGACGCCCTCGGCCGGCAGGGCGTCGGCCGGCGGAGCTGCTCGCGGCCCTGACCGAGCCCGGCACCGCCGGCGGGCAGTTCGCCCGCGACGAGATCCTCGCCGACCTGCCTCCGCAGGTCGCCGGTCTGCTCGGTCGCGTGCACCACCTCGATCCGATCACCGCACCGCTGTGCGCGGCCGTCGACGCCGACGCGTCCGCCGACGCCACCGCGCAGGCGCTGCGCTGGGCGACCCGCACCGGGCTGCTGGTCGCCCACCCCGCCGGCAGCCGGGCCACACATCGTCGACGTCGCAGCTGGTACGCGTGCTCGCGGCGGTGCTGGCGCAGCAGTCCGGTCGACCGGACCCGCGGGACGCCGCAGGCTGTCCGCCGCCGCCGACTGGTACCTCGCCAACGCGTACCCGCTGGCGGCGGCACGGCCCTGCACGACGCGGACGACACCGGCCGGTGCGCGGAGCTGATCGTGAGCCACGGACAGGCCATGCTCGCCGGCGGGGAGCGCCGGAGGTCACCGACCTGATCAGCGCGTTGCCTCCGGCCGAGCGCAACGACGACCTGCACCTCATCTTCGGTGACGCGTTGCGGATGTCCGGCTCGGTGACCTGGGCGTCCGGGTCTTCGCCCGCTGCTGGCCCAGGCGGACCGGGACCACCGCTGGCCGGCACGGCTGCTCTGGCGGGCGGCGATGGTGCCGTACCTGCGTACCGACTATGCCGGCGCCCTGGCGGTGCTCGACCGGGCGCACCGTCGACCCACCCCACCCGGTCCCGACGACGTGCTGCTGCTGGCCTGCCGTGCCAGCACCCTCGCCCAACTCGGCCAGGTCGACGACGCGGTCACCACGGGGCCTGCGCGCTCGCCGCGGCGCAGCAGGTCAACGAGGACGCCCGTTGGCGGCGGCGCCATCGCCGCCGCGTTGACCTCGTCGGGCACCCGCCGCGACGGGCACCTCGCCGAGGCGTTGGCGGCGGCGGAACGTGCGGGTGACCTGGTCCAACAGGCACGGGTCCTGGCCAACCAGGCGCACTGTCTGCTGCGGCAGGCCCGCTACCCGTCGGCGCTGGCCACCGCCGTACGGGCGGTCCGCGCGGCGGAACTCGCCGGCCCGCCGGGCGTACTGGTGACCGCCCTGCACAACGCGGGCGAGGCGCTGGTCCGGCTGGGGCGCTACGACGAGGCGACACTGCACTTCACCCGATCCACGCTGGTCTCGCAACGGTTGGGGCTGAACCGGGCGGCGGCCGGGGTCCACGGGTTGGCCGAGGTCAGTCGCCGCCTCGGCCGGCGGGAGGAGGCGCTGGCCGCCTTCACCGAAGCGGCCGAGCTGGCCCGCGACGTGGGCGACCTGCAGGTGCGCATTCCGGCGCTGGTTGGCCTTGCCCGGCTGTGCTGCGAGGGCGCGGACGCGGACCTCCCGGCCGCCCGCGCCGCCGCCGACGAGCACACCGGTTGGCGCCGGCGTTCCTGCTCTCCTGCGCGCTGGTCGCCGCGGGCTGGGTGGCGTACGCCGGGGTGATCTGGGTGTGGCCCGGCGGCGGGCGGCCGAGGCGGTCGGCGCGGCCGGACCGGTCGGCAGGCCGACGCGTTGGCGGAGGCGTTGGAGCTGACCGCAGCGGTCGCCGCCGAGCCGGACGCGAGTCGCAGCGCGCTGCTGGAGGCCGGCGCGATCTGGCGGGCGGCCGGTGCGGGACCCGCGGCCGAACAGACGGTCGTTCGGCTGGGCCGTCTCCGGCGCCGACACCGCGCAGCGGACGGCGGCGCAACTGGCCGCCAACCGGCTGCTGGCGCTGGGTATCGAGACGGTCGACGGGCGGCCGTTGGCCGAGACGCCAGCCGACGCGGACGCCGTCGAGGTGCGGGTGCTCGGCCGGTTCGAGGTCGTCGTCGGCGGGCGGGACGTCCGCTGCCGGCGTGGCGGTCCCGGCAGGCCCGCACACTGCTGAAGATCCTCGTCGCCCGGCGCGGTCGGGCCGTGGGCGGGCCGAGCTGTGCGAGCTGCTGTGGCCCGACGACGAACCACGGCGGACCGCACACCGCCTGTCGGTGCTGCTGTCCGCCGTGCGTGCCGTGCTCGACCCGTCCCGCCGCTGGCCCGTCGACCGCTACGTCCGCGCCGACCTGACCGGTGTACGCGTCGACCTGACCCGGGTGGTCGTCGACGCGGAGAACCTGCTCACCGCCGTCCCACGGGCCGAGCGCCTCGCTCGCGACGGTGACCCGGCGCGGGCCCGTGAGGTGCTCGCCGAGGTGGACGCCGCCTACCGGGGACGCCTTCGCCGACGAGCCCTACGCGGACTGGGCCGACGGGCTGCGGGAACAGGCCCGCTCGGTGTGGTTGCGGGCGCTGCGCGAGCTTGCCCGTCGGTACCGGAGTGACGGTGACGCCGACAGGGCCGCCACCGCCCTGGTCCGGCTGCTCGACGCCGACCCGTACGACGAGTGGGCGCACCGCGCGCTGGTCGGGACACTCGTCGCTGCCGGCCGGCACGGGAGGCCCGGCGCTCGTTCGAGAGGTGGGCCGGGGCGATGCGCGCGATCGACGCACCGCTCCCGGACCCGGGTGTGCTGCGGGCAGGGGCCGGTCAGCAGGCGTAGAGGTTCTCGTTGCCCGCGTCGGTCTGCACGTAGGAGTAGAAGATCGCGCCGGGGTCGGCCGTCTCGTCCTCCGCGCAGGTGTCCACCCGGGCCCACCGTCGAGGGTGTCGCCGCCGATGCCGCCCGTGACGGCGTCGCCCGCCACCCCGATCAGCAGGTCGGCGCCGTGGGCGCCGGAGAGGACGTCGTTTCCCTCGAGACCGGCGAGCAGGTCGGCGCCGGCGCCGCCGACGATGAAGTCCCCGCAGCCCTCACCGAAGATGGTGTCGTCACCGCCGCCGCCGTGGATCGTGTCGACGCCCCGCGGCCGTAGATGGTGTCGTTACCGCCGAGCCCGTAGATCTCGTCGGGGCCTGGGCCGCCGTACAGGGTGTCGTTGCCCTCGGTGCCCATGATCGGGTCGCCGTCGGTGGTGGCGCACGGGTTCGCGTCCGGGTCGGCGTGCGCCGCGGCACCACCGACGCCGACCAGTGCGCCGCTGAGCAGGAGGGCGGCCAGTGCCGCCGCCACTCGGGTACGCATGATGAAACCTCCTGTTCGTGGGCCCCGTTCGGAGCCCGGTGACGCCGCGCTGACGTCACCGGCACTGTCGCAGCCGACCGTCATCGTGGCGTCAGTACGCCGCGCCGCTGACGCTCTCCTGACGACCGTGCGGAGTCTGGCCCACAGCCGTCGTCGACAGTCGACGAGGCAGTGCGGAGGGAAGATCCGATGAAGCGGAAACTGGCTGGTCTGGCAGTGCTGACCGGCATGGCGGCGGCCACGACGCTGCTCGCACCAACAACCCCGGCGCAGGCGTCGGTGGGCCTGTACCGGGTCGCCGCGACCAGCGTCCTGGACGCGACGAACGCCAAGACGATGTCCATCTCGTGCAACGGCGTCGACCAGGTGGTCGGTGCCGGCGGGCGGATCAACGACGGTCAGGGTGACGTCCTGATGACCCGGGTCTACGCCGACGCCACACTGCACACGGTCACCGTGCTCGGGGTGGAGGCGAACGCCACGAACGTGCCCTGGTCGGTGGACGCGTTCGCGGTCTGCGCCCGGCCGGGGCGGTGGCCGGCCTGCAACTGGTCACCACCACGTCGGCAAACAACGCGGCGAGCAAGGTGGGCATCACCGCCGTGTGCCCGCCGGGCAAGAAGACCTTCGGCGGTGGGTACCGGATCGACAACGCCAACGCCGCGGTGGCGATCGACGAGCTGGCGTTCAACCCGGCGCTCGGCTCGGTGTCGAGCACCGCGTACGTGTTCGGCGCCCGGGCAACTTCACGTTGCAGACCCAGGCGTTCTGCGCCACCCGCTGCCGGCGATGGCGTTGACGGAGGCGACGAGCGTGCTCAACGCCAACTCGCCGAAGCCCGTAACGACGCCGGCCTGCCCGGCGGGTCGCAGACCGCCGGGGTTGGCGGCGTGCTGAACGGCTCCTCGGGGCCGGCTCGGTGACGACGTTGTTGCCCAAGCCGGCACTGGACACCGCCGAGGCGACCGGACGGGAGATCGTCGCGTTCGCCGCGGCGTGGACCCTCAGGGCGCAGCAGGTCTGCGTGGGTTGATCCACCCGTACCACGGCCGGCCGTCCCCAGCACGGGGCGGCCGGCCACCACGTCGACGCCTCAGTCGCGGGGCCGAGGTCGCCCGAGCGGTAGTGCCGGCGGCAAAGCACCTGGTAGCGCACCTCGGCCGTGTCCACGGTGTCGCCGATGACGACCTGGGCGCCCTCGCGGACGACCCGTCCGTCGACGACGCGGGCGTTGAGCAACCCTTCCCGGCCGCACCAGCAGAGCACCTCGACCTGGATGCGGGCCACCTCGTCGGCCAGCTCGAACAGGCGCTGCGCGGCGGGGAACAGGCAGGACCGGAAGTCGGTGGCCAGGCCGAACGCGAACACGTCGACGTCGTAGCTGTCGACCAGCTCGGCCATCTGCTCGACGTGGTCGACGGTGTAGAAGCACGCCTCGTCGCAGATCAGGTAGTCGACGCGTACCCCGTCGGCCCACCGGCCGCGCACCAGGCCCGCAGGTCCAGGTCGTCGGTGACCTCGATGGCCTCGTGGGCCAGGCCGATGCGGGTGGTGACCTGCGGTCCGAGCGACCGGTCGATGCGGGTGGTGACCAGCCCGCGTCGGCCCTGCCGGCGTGGTTGTAGTTCATCTGCAGGGCCATCGTGGATTTACCGCAGTCCATCGGGCCCCAGAAGAACTTCAACGCCGCCGCGTGCACCGGCGCCCGTCGAGCCGCGCGCGGCCGCGCACCCGGCCGGAGCGTGTGGCTGGCCGGGAAACGGGTGGGCCAGGCAGGTCGGGGCGGTGGCGGCGTCGTCGGTCACGGTCGGGCAGCCTAGCCCATTGACAGACCCGGATCGGCCGGGCGCGGGATACGTGCTCAGAGCACCCGGGTGGTGTGTTGCCCGCGGCGACGATGGCACGGCGGATCGGCACGGCGGCGAGGAGCAGGAAACCGACCACAAAGAAGATCAGCAGTGAGACCAGGCCCACCCGGTAGGAGGCGGTGAGTTGGAACACCAGGCCGAAGGCGAGCGGGCCGAGCCAGCTGGTGCCCTTGTCGCTGATCTCGTAGAAGCCGTAGTACTCGCCCTCCTTGCCGGCCGGGATGAGCTGGCTGAACAGGGACCGGCTCAGCGCCTGGCTGCCGCCCAGGACCAGGCCGATGGCCGCGCCGAGGATCATGAACGGCACCGGCGCCTCGGCCGGCAGCCGGAACGCGCCGATGATCACACCGGTCCAGAGCACCAGGCTGAGCAGCACGGTCTTCCACGCGCCGATGCGCCGGGCCAGCGCGCCGAGGCTCAACGCGCCACCGAAGGCGAGGAACTGCACCAGCAGGATGGTGACGATCAGGGTGCTCTGCTCCAGGCGCAACTCCTCGGTGCCGTACTGGCTGGCCAGGGTGATGACGGTCTGGATCCCGTCGTTGTAGACCAGGAACGCCAGCAGGAAGAACAGCGTCAGCGGGTACGCCTTGACCTCCCGCAGGGTGCGGGCGAGTTGCCGGAATCCGTCGGTGAGCACGTTGCCGCCGCCGGCGAGGGCCGCGACGCTGGGGCGTTCGCGCAGCCAGCGCAGCGGCACCAGCGTGAACAGCGCCCACCAGACCCCGGCCGACACGATCGACCAGCGGGCCAGGTCCAGGTGCGCTGCGGGTCGTCGCCGTCGTCGAGCAGGGTGATCGCGACCAGGTTGAGCCCCAGCAGCAGGCCACCGCCGAGGTAGCCCAGCGCCCAGCCACGGCTGGAGATGCCGTCGCGTTCGTCGGGGCCGCCGAGCTGCGGCAGGAACGAGTTGTAGACCACGACTGCGGCGCCGAAGGAGATGTTGGCGACCAGGAACAGCGCCCCGCCGAGCAGGTAGCGGTCGCCGGTGACGAAGGCCATCGCGATGGTGGCGCCGGCGCCGGTGAACGCGGCCCCGCCGAGCAGCCGCTTCTTGTGCGCCGACCGGTCGGCGATCGCCCCGATGACCGGCAGCACGAACACGGTGAGGATCACCGACAGCGAGATCAGGTACGGGTAGTAGGACCCGGGGCCACCCGGATGCCCAGCGGGTGAACGAACCCGTCGCAGGTGTCCGCGCCCAGCTCGCAGCCGGCGGCCAGCTGGCGACGGTGGTGAGGAACGGGCCCAGGAACACGGTGATGACAGTGGTCTGGAACGCGGAGTTGGCCCAGTCGTAGATGTACCAGCCGCGGCGCTCACGGCGGGTGCTCGCCGAGGGCGGGGCGGGGGTCGCTCACCGTGGGCGTCACGGTTTCGGCCATCGGGGTCCTTCGATGGTCAGGCGGCCCAGTGGCCGCGGCTGCGGTAGACGTCGCGCAGCACGCCGACGTGATCGGTCATGATGCCATCCACGCCACGATCCAGTAAGTCGTGCATCTGGGCGGGATCGTCGATCGTCCAGACGTGCACCTGCAAGCCGATGCGGTGGCAGTAGTCGAGGAACCGGCGGTCCACCACCGGCACCCGCCCGTAGCGCGGTGGCACCTGCGCGGCGACCACCGACGGGGTAGCCGCAGCGGCCGTCCGTGCAGGGAGGCGAGCCGCAGTCGGGCGACGCCTCGCATGCCGAGGCTGGTGGCGATCCGCCCGTCGGTGAGCGCGCGCATCCGGGTCAGTCGGGCGTCACTGAACGAGGCGAGCAGCACCCGGTCGCCGGCGCCGGCCCGGGTCACTGCCGCGACCGTCGGCGCGACGCCGCCGTCGGCCTTCACGTCGATGTTGAAGCGGACCTGCGGCCAGGCGTCGAGCACCTCGTCGAGTCGGGGTACGACGGCAGCGCCGCCGACGCGTACCGAGGCGAGGTCGGCCCAGGTCATCTCGGCGATCCGCCCGCCTCCCCGGTGACCCTCCGCAGCGTCGGATCGTGGAAGATCACCGCCACGCCGTCCGCGGTGGCGTGCACGTCGGTCTCCACGTACCGGTAGCCCAGCCCGACGGCCCGGGCGAACGCCTCGGTGGTGTTCTCGTCGCCCTCGGCGGCGCCGCCACGGTGGGCGAACGCCAGCGGCGCGGGCGCGTCGAGGTAGCCGGGTCGGGTCAGCACGCGACGCAGTATGCCCTCGGTGGGTGGCCGGCGGGTGGCCGGCCGGCGTCTGTCGCCCGCTCGCGCCGCCGGGGCTCCCTCAGCGGCTTCCCACCTCCGCTGACACCGCCGGTGTGTGCCGGTGCGCGGCGACCAGCAGCAGCACGACCAGCAGCAGCGCCCGGCGAGCGCGCTGACGTGGTTCTGCACCGCCAGTGCCAACGGAGGCTCCGGCGACGGAAACGACGACGTCACCGCGTAGGTGAAGATCGCCTTCCATGATCCCCAGGCGAACAGCCCCGGAGGCCACCCAGGTCAGCAGCATGGGCGTCCGCAGGCTCGCGCTGGCACTGCGACGCAGGACGGTCCACACTCCCCAGGCGGCGATCAGGGCCCAGACGCCGCTGTTGCCGGTCAGGATGTGCCACTGGGCATCACGGTGGTCCAGGGCCGCCTGATCGAGTCCGATCGTTCCGCCCAGCGCCCAGTAGATCTGCGGCAGGCCGAGCGCGACGCTGGCAGCCGCCGCGAGGTTGGCCACGGTGCGGTGTACTGCCCAGGTCGCGCTGACCACTGTCGGGTCGGTTGGTGTCCGGCCGGTGACGGCGTGCGGCCATCGCTGCCACAGGTAGAGGGCACGGCGACGGCCGCCCGAGGCCGAACCCAGCGAAGGACAGCGACAGCAGCGCGATCTCCCAGACGGGCACGACCGGGTCGGTCGCGGTGTCACCGCCGCCGGCCGTCAAAGACAGCAGCGGCAGGATCGGGATCATCGGTACGAGGAACCCGGTGCCGACCCACGCCGGGAGGAGTATCAGCCAGCCGGGAATCCGCGTGCCCCACCGCTGCGCCAGCGCCAGGCCGAGCACGATGGCGGCTCCGCCCATGGCTACCGTCAGACCGTTGAGTGCGGTCCAGCTCAGCCTGCTCCAGGCTCCGTCGTGCAGGCCGCCGCCACTGAGGCCGTCCAGCGTCCAGATGACCTTGACGATGAAGTAGGGCACCATCGCGAGAGCGGCTCCGTACCCGGCGACCTGCCGTGCCGTCGTCCACCGCCCTCCGGCGGCGTCGGATCCTGCCGTCATGAGCGACCACCCTTCGCTGAGCCCGTCACCTCGATCATCGACGGACTATGAGCCCGGCGGGTCCCCGACCGCGTGACGTGGCTCCCGTCAACGGGGAGAACGTCGCGGCCGGCGCGGGGACGCCGGTGATCGACTCGGCGTCGAATCAGCTCCAGTCGGTGCGGTAGCCGTCGTCGTGCAGACCCCAGGGGTTCAGGCCAGCCAGCCGCCGGTCATCCGCGCCACTGCGGCGCCGTCGAGGTCGGCGAGCTTGACTCCGACGAACTGCCGGGCGCCGTCGGAGGTCTGCACCCGTACCGGCGGCGTCGGGTCGGTCAGCGTGGCGACCACCACCGCCGCGGCGTCGGCGGGGACTGCGCGGCGGCGAACGCCTGCCCGGTGCGGGCCAGGTACGCGCGCAGCGCCGGCCCGTACACCCCGGCGGCGGCGCTGGCGTCGTCGGCGTCGATGCCGATATTGGCGACGAACTCGCTGGCCACCGCACCTGGCTCGACGAGGGTCACCCGTACGCCGGTGGTTGCGGCGACCGGGGCGAGGGCTTCCATATACCCTCGACGGCGAACTTCGCGGCGCAGTACGCCTCGTTGAACGGCTGCCCGACGATCCCGCCGACGCTGGAGACGGTGACGAGCCGTCCCCGGCTGGCCCTCAGGTGCGCCAGGGCGGCGCGGCTGACGTGCAGCACACCGAAGAAGTTGACCTCCATGACGGCCCGGATGTCGTCGACGCTGTCCTGCTCCAGGGTGCCGACATGCCCGGCGCCGGCGTTGTTGACGACCGCGTCGAGCCGGCCGTACGTGCCGGCCACCTCCTCGACGCAGGCGGTCACCGAGTCGGGTCGGTGACGTCGAGGCGGCGTACGTCGATCAGGTTGGCGACCCCGGCGGCGTCGGCGGCGGCGCGTAGCCGGTCGGAGCGGCCGAGGTCGCGCATGGTGGCGACGCTGCGCCAGCCGGCGCGGGCGCAGCCGAGAGCGATCTCCAAGCCGATACCGGTGGACGTGCCGGTGATCAGCACCGTCTGCTTGCTCATGAGTTCCTACCTTCGTGATTTCCGGAAAGCCAAGTCGATCACCAGCCCACCGCCGCCGCAGTCCTTTAACGCGACCGGTGGTGGGCGCGGCTGAGGTCGCTCGGGCGACCGGGGTCGACGTGGCGGGGCAGGTCGGGTTCGTCGGGGCGCAGCGGGGCGAGGGTGTCGGTGAGCGCGTCGATGATCCGGTCGGTGGCCCGGCGGGCCGCGCCGGAATCGTCGGCCGCGGTCTCACCCAGGTCGACGGGCACGCCGAAGTGCACCCGGATCACCGGTCGGCGCCAGAGCGCGCGGGCGATGCCGCGCAGCATTCCGCGGGCGCCGCGTAGGGCAGCACCTCGTGGGAGCCCCACTGGGCGACCGGGATGACCGGGCGCCGCAGGTCAGGGCGAGTCGGGCGGCGCCGGTCTTGCCGCGCTCGGGCCACATGCCCGGGTCCAGGCCGATGCGCCCCTCGGGGTAGATGAGGATCACCGATCCGCGGGCGACGGCGGTGGTGGCGTCGTCGAGAGCCCGGTGTACGGCGCTGGTGCCCCGGTCCACCCGGATGTGCCCGGCGTGGCGCATGGCGGCGCCCAGCACCGGAGCGCGGAACAGCCCGGCGGTCGCCATGATCCGAGGGGCGATGCCCCGGGTCTGGCAGGCGGCGGCCAGCGCCAGTGGGTCGAACGGGCTGATGTGGTTGGCGGCCAGCACCAACGGGCCGCGGCGCAGGTGCGTCGGGACGTCGCCGGTGACCTCGAGGCGGGCGAGGAGGGCGACCAGGGCCCGGACCAGCAGTTGGGCGGTGCGCCAGAGCAGCGGCGGTTGCCAGGTGGGGTGCGCGGTGTTCATCAGCGCGCCATCGTCGCACGCGCGGGTGGGGCCGCGAGGGCGGGTTGGCGGGTTGCCCGGGTGACCAGGGTCATTGGCCCGGGAGGGTGCGGGCCGCCCAGTCATCTACGACGAGCAGTAGTATTTACTACGTCTCGTAGTACGGATGGCTGGGGGTTTCAGGTGGACGCGTTGGACGTTGCCCGCTGGCAGTTCGGTGTCACCACCGTCTACCACTTCTCTTCGTACCGCTGACCATCGGCCTGTCCGTGCTGGTGGCCATCCTGCAGACGATGTGGCACCGCACCGGCAACGAGCGGTACCTCAAGCTCACCAAGTTCTACGGCAAGCTGTTCCTGATCAACTTTGCCATGGGCGTGGTCACCGGCATCGTGCAGGAATTCCAGTTCGGGATGAACTGGAGCGACTACTCCCGCTTCGTCGGCGACATCTTCGGCGCCCCTGGCCATCGAGGCGCTCGTCGCGTTCTTCCTCGAATCCACGTTCATCGGCCTGTGGATCTTCGGGTGGGACCGGCTGCCCAAGCGCGCACCTGGCCAGCATCTGGGCCGCCGCGATCGGCACGAACCTGTCCGCGTACTTCATCCTCGCGGCGAACTCGTTCATGCAGAACCCGGTCGGCTACCGGATAAACCCGGACAGCGGGCGCGCCGAGCTGACCGACTTCCCGGCCGTCCTGACCAACAAGGTCGCCCTGATCACCTTCCCGCACACCCTGGCCGGCTCGTTCCTGGTCGCCGGCTCGTTGATCGTCGCGGTCGGTCTCTGGCACGTCATCCGCAACCGCGACTCCGCCGACGCCGGCGCCTACCGCTTCGCCACGAAGTTCGGCTCCTGGGTGGTCCTGGTCGCCTCGGCCGCCGTGCTGTTCACCGGCGACATCCAGGGCAAGATCATGACCGACGTGCAGCCGATGAAGATGGCCGCCGCCGAGGGCCTCTACCGCACCGAGAGCCCCGCCTCGTTCTCCGTGCTCACCATCGGCAGCCTCGACGGCAGCCGCGAGGTGTTCGCCATCAAGATCCCGTACCTGCTGTCGTACCTGGGCACGGGCGATCCGCACGGGACCGTGCACGGCATCGACGACCTGCAGGCCCAGTACGCCAGCCAGTACGGCGCGGGCAGCTACACCCCGATCATCCCGGTCACCTACTGGAGCTTCCGCTTCATGATCGCCTTCGGGATGGCCGCCGGCGCGATCGCCCTGCTGGTCCTGTGGAGCCAGCGCAAGGGCCGTACCCGAGCAGCAGGTGGCTGCTGCGCGCCGGGCTGGCCATGCCGGTGCTGCCGCTGCTGGCCAACTCGTTCGGCTGGATCTTCACCGAGATGGGTCGCCAGCCGTGGATCGTCTTCGGCGAGATGCTCACCCGCAACGGTGTGTCCCGCAGCGTCTCGCTGGCCGAGGTGCTCACCTCGTTCACCGCCTTCACGCTGATCTACGCCACCCTCGCCGTGATCGAGGTGAAGCTGCTGCTGCGCTACGCGCGCGCCGGCGTGCCGGACGTCAGCGAGCAACCCCACCGACGACACCGACGACGCCGAGCGCCCGCTCGCCTTCGCCTACTGATCCCGGAGCCCATCGTGGAACTGACCACCATCTGGTTTCTCCTCGTCGCCGTGCTGTTCACCGGGTACTTCATCCTGGAGGGCTTCGACTTCGGCGTCGGCATGCTCCTACCGTCCTCGGCCGCGACGACCGGAACGCCGCGTCCTGATCAACACCATCGGCCCGGTCTGGGACGGCAACGAGGTGTGGCTGATCACCGCCGGTGGCGCCATGTTCGCCGCGTTCCCCGAGTGGTACGCCACCCTGTTCTCCGGCTTCTACCTGCCGCTGCTGCTGATCCTGCTGGCCCTGATCATCCGGGGCGTCGCCTTCGAGTACCGGCACAAGCGCCCGGAGGCGTCCTGGAAACGCCGCTGGGACACCGCGATCGTGGTCGGCTCGCTGCTGCCGGCGATCCTGTGGGCGTCGCCTTCGCCAACATCCTGCGCGGTGTGCCGCTGGACGCCGACCACGAGTACGTCGGCGGCCTGGTGGACCTGCTCAACCCGTACGCCCTGCTGGGTGGCGCGACCACCCTCGCGCTGTTCCTCACCCACGGCGCGGTGTTCCTCGCCCTGAAGACCACCGGCGACATCCGCGAACGCGCGGGAGCGCTCGCGGTACGCCTGGGCGTCGTCGCCGCCGTGCTCGTGGTCGGGTTCCTGGCCTGGACGCTGACCATCCGCTCCAGCGCGGCCGCCGTCGTGCTCGCCGTCGGCGCGGCCCTCGCCCTGCTCGGCGCGCTGGCCGCTGCCCGGTACGCCGAGAGGGCTGGGCGTTCACCGGCACCGCCGTGGCGATCGGCCTGGCCGTGGCGACCCTGTTCGCGGCGCTGTTTCCGAACGTGCTGCCGTCCACCCTGGACGCGGCCGGCACGCTGACGGCCACCAACGCCGCCTCGACCCCGTACACCCTGAAGATCATGACCTGGGTCGCGGTGATCTTCACGCCGGTGGTGCTGGCCTACCAGGGTGGACCTACTGGGTGTTCCGCAAGCGCATCGGCGTAGTCAACATCCCCAGCACTAGCGGCCGGGCCGGGCGCGCGCCGATCTTGCACTTTCTGTCGTCGAGATGCACGAAATGCCCGCTAAGTCGGGGCAGAAACGGCAAGATCGGCACACCGACCCCGTCGATCACGTCCCGCGCCGACGCCGACGCCGACGCCGACGATCACGCCGGCGCCCCGCCCCGTCGATCATGGACTTGTGGTGCCCGACTTGGGATGAGGAAAGACGCTTTGTCACCCACCACAACTCCTTGATCGACGGCGCGGGCGGCAGGAAAATCGGCGGTCAGCTTCGAGTGGTCCCGCTACGGTGTGCCGATGCCCGCCACCGTGCACGTTCGTGAACTCACCGCCGACGCCCTCGACGCGGCCTGGGAGTTGGGCCGGTTCGCGTTCGGTTCCGACCCGCAGCGGCCGGCGCACGCCACCGCCACGCCTGCCGGTCTGACCCGTTACGGCGCGTTCGACGACGCCGGCCGGCTCGTCGGTAAGGCCGTCGACCTGCACCACGACCAGTGGTGGTCCGGGCGGGCGGTACCGGCCGCCGACGTGGCCGGGGTGGCCGTCGCACCCGGGCGCGCGGTCGGGGCGTGGCTCGCGCCCTGCTCACCGGACTGCTGCGTGGTGCCCACGAGCGGGGGCGGCGATCAGCGCGCTCTACCCGACCGTCGCCGCCCCGTACCGGGCCTGCGGGTGGGAGGCCGCCGGTGTGCTGCGGACCGTCGACCTGGCCACCGCCGCGCTGTCCCGGCACCGACCCTCGGCACACCTCACCGTGCGGGCCGGCTCCGTGGCCGACCTGCCCGCCGTCGCCGCCCTCTACGAGCGGGTCGCCCGGCACCGCAACGGCATGCTGACCCGCCGGGGCGGGCTCTTCGACGCCCCGACCGTGGCCTGCCCGGCGACGGTCTCACCCTGGTCGAGGACGACGGTGACCTGGTCGGCTACGTCACCTGGCAGCGGGGCCGTGGCTACGGGGCCGACTCCGTGCTCACCGTCGACGAGGCCCTGGCCGTCACGGCCGACGCCGCCCGGGAACTCGTCGGGGTGCTCGCCAGTTGGGCCAGCGTCGCGCCGACGGTGCGGCTGTGCCCGCTCGACGGCGACGCGGTCAGCCCGCACCTGCCGTTGGAGTCGGCCCGTGACCACGAGCGGGACCTGTGGATGCACCGGCCGGTCGACGTCGTCCGGGCGGTGAGCGCGCGCGCTGGCCCGCCCACGCTCGGGGCGTCGTCGACTTTGGCCTCACCGACCCGCTCGCCGAGTGGAACACCGGCACCTGGCGGTTGGCCGTGGCCGACGGCGCCGCCGCGCTGACCCGGATCGACGGCGAGGCCGACCTGCGGCTGGACGTCCGCGGTTTCGCCCTGCTGTACGCCGGGGCGGCGCGCGCCCGGTCGGTCGCCGAGGCGGGACTGCTGCGCACCGCGGGTGCCGCGCCGGACGCCCTGGACCTGTTGGGCGTCGGAGGTCCGGCGCAGCTGCTCGACTACTTCTGACCGACCGGGCCGGGCACGGTCGGCCGACGCGCCGGCAGAGCCGTGCCCGCACGGGCATCGCAGCCGGCCAGCCCACCGTGCCCTGGTCAGGCCGGGATCGCCGCCAACTCGGCGTTCGCGCGTTGGTGACCAGGATGAGTGCCGGGCGGCGGCGCTCGCCTCGTCGGCCGGGATGTCCGCGTAGAGGCGGGCGCTGATGTCCGCGACGGCCTCGGCGATGCGGGCCTGCACGGCGTGGCCGGTGTCGGTGAGCGCCATCCGGGGAGGGTCGTCGACCTGCGCGAGGCCGGCGTCGACGAGCCGGGCGAGCGCCTCGTGCACCTCCCGCTCGTCGACCTTGAGCGTGCTGGTGACCCGCTCGGTGAGCTGTGCGCGGTCGACCGGGCCCTGGCCCAGGACGTTGAGCGCGAGCAACTGGTTGAACGTGACCCCGAGGGGTCTGGTCGCCCGTTCGAGCAGCGCCCGGGTGGCGTAGTGGGCGTGGCCGATGACCTGCCCGTTGAGGGTGGGAACGGTGGACATGACGCCTCCTTCAAACGTTGGCCGCGCCAACGTTGGTACGGCTAACGTAACACGGATCGTGGGTCACGCCAACGATTCCTGTTAGGCTGATGCCCATGGAGTCCACCGCCCCACAGTCGCCCGCCGGGCTCCGCACCACCCCGACCTGGCTGCTCAACCAGACCGCCAGCCACGCCACCCGCCTGCTCAGCGAGGGCTTCGCCGCGCACGACCTCCGCGGCTACCACTACCGGCTGCTCACCGCGCTCGCCGAGGACGGCCCGGCGAGTCAGGCCGACCTCGCCCGCCGGTGCGGTATCGACCGCAGCGACGTCGTGGCGGCCATCAACGACCTGGCCGGCCGAGGGCTCGTGATCCGTGCCCCGACCCGGCCGATCGCCGCCGCAACATCATCAGCAGCACCGACGCCGGCGCCGACGAGGCCCGCCGGTTGGGCGACACCCTCGACCGCGTCCAACGCGACCTGCTCGCCCCGCTGTCCACCACCGAACGCGCGCAACTGACGCGGCTGCTCAGCCGGCTGCTGGAACACCACAGCCGGCACTGACCCGCCTCAGCGGGCCTCGCGCAGCTCCGCCAGCCGGGCCTCGATCTCGGCCAGCTCGGCGCGCAGCTTGCCCGCCTGCTGCTCCGCCTCGGCCCGCTCGGTGCCGAGGATCTGCTCCACCGCCTCCTGCACACCGGGCACGTCGACCAGCGCCACCATCCTCAACGCCTCGGCCGGCTTCACCACGTACGGCTTCGCGAGAGCCTTGCTGCCCTGCTGCGCGGCGACGGTCCACTCACCGTCGGCGTACGCCAGGGTCACCGTGAGGCCCGCGGGCCCTTCGGCTTGACGGCCTTGACCGCCCGCCGCGCCGGCGGCTTCTCGGTCTGCTGCTCCACCTTCGGCTCCTCCTGTGCTGCGCGGGCACCGCGGCGTGTCCAACACGAACTCCGGCGCGGGCGCCGCGGGTGGCTCCTGCGGCTCGGGCTCCGGTTTCGGCTCCACCACCCGCCGGCCGGTGCCCTGGGCGCCACGGCCAGGTCGGCGGGGAGAACGGCAACTCGTCGCGGCCGAACCGCACCACCACGAACTCGTCGGACACCTCGGGGTCGGTCAGCTCGATCACCTGACCGACCTGACCGGCGATCTGCCCGCCGCCGCGGTGAACACCACCCGCGGCTTACGCCCGGCCGCCAACGACTCCCGGATGCTCTGCACCTCGCTAGTGGACAAACCCTGGCCGGCATCCATCACAACCCTCTTCCGTACACCTGTTTGATTGCTGTCTTGATACCAGCCGGCTGCGACACCCGCCGCACGGGGCTCGCACCCGCTCAGCCGCCCAACGCCCGCAGCGCCCGGTCCGCGTGGTCGTTCATGCTGACCTCGCTGTGGATCACCTCGATGATCCGCCGATCGGCGCCGATCACGAACGTCATCCGCTTCGTGCTCAACGGCCCCAACGGCATCCGCCGCTTCACCCCGAGCTGCTGCGCCACCGTGCCGGCCTCGTCCGACAGCAGCGGATAGTCGAAGTTGTGCAGGCGGGAGAACTCCGCCTGCTTCGCCACCGGGTCCCGACTGATGCCCACCCGCGACGCGCCCAGCGCCGTGAACTCCGCCGCGAGGTCCCGGAAGTGGCAACTCTCCGCCGTGCACCCCGCGTCATCGCCGCCGGATAGAAGAACAGCACCACCGGCCCCGTCGCCAGGAACTCCGACAGCCGCCGCGGCGTGCCCGTCTCATCCGGCAGCTCGAAATCCTGCACCACGTCGCCGACACCCGCACCCGCCACCGCGCACCTCCGTTGTCCGATCGAACGCGCGGTGAGCGTAAGCGATCACGCCCAGAGTGCCGCCACCTCGTCCACCACCGTGTCGGCCTGGGCCGCCGGCCCGCGCCGCGCCGGGTCCAGCAGGTCGCGGCCGATCGCCGTACGCGCCGCCGCGTCCGGCGTCACCACCACCACCCGCGCCCCGGCCGCCCGCAACCCGTCCACCTGGGCCGAGAGCCGCGGCATCGGCCGAACGCCGCCGACGTCGGCGCGAGCACCAGCACCCGCCGCGCGTCCGCCGCCAGGTCCGCGTTCACCGACGAGCGCATCCCACCGTCGACGTAGCGACGCGCGCCGATCGTCACCGGCGGCCACACCCGGGCACCGCGCAACTCGCGCCCACCGCATCCACCAGGGACACCCCGCTGTCCCGGTCGAACACCACGAACTCGCCGGACGACGCGTCCACCGCCGTGATCAGCAGCCGCCGCTGCGGCACTCCCGGGTCGGCAGGCGGGCCTCGATCACCGCGCGCTGCAGGCCTCCGGCGGGTACGCGCCGCCAACGCCATCGCCCGATCCGGGCCGGGAGCGCACCGCGTCGCGGCTGCGGCCACCGGCCCACGCCAGCCGCGCCAGCACCGCGAAGCCCAGCCGCGCCGGCATCTCACTCGACGGTGGCGCCACCTGCTCCTCGTAGAACCGCTGCACCGGCAAGCCGGAGCACACCTGCGCGCCGACGATCGAACCCGCCGACGTGCCCACCACCAGGTCCGCGTCGGTGACCGGCACACCCGCCCGGACAGCCCGCGAGCACCCCAACTCCCAGGCCACGCCGGTCACCCCGCCACCACCGAACACCAGTGCCCGCCGCATGTGACTCTCCTCTCGAGGACCGACCCGCGCCGGTCACGGTAGCGTCGGCGCCACCGGCGCGCAGGCCGGCAGATCCCTTCCGAGGCACCGTGGCACCCGTCACCGTCATCACCGGCGGCGGCCGGGGCATCGGCGCGGCCACCGCCCGCCGACTCGCCGGCGCCGGCCACCACGTCGCCCTGTGCTACCGCCGCGACGAGGCCGCCGCCACCGCCGTCCTGGCCGATCTGCGTGCCGCCGGCGCACAGGCCATCGCGGTACGCGCCGACACCACCGACCCCGACCAGGTCCACGCCCTGTTCGACGCGGCCGCCCAACTCGGCCCGCTCACCGGTCTGGTCAACAACGCCGGCGTCACCAGCCCGATCGGGCCCTTCACCGAACTACGCGTCGACGACCTGCGTCGGGTCGTCGACGTCAACCTCGTCGGCTACATCCTCTGCGCCCAGCAGGCCGCCCGGCGACTGACCGACGGCGGCGCGATCGTCAACGTCTCCTCCGCGGCCGCGACGCTCGGCAGCCCGGGGAGTACGTGCACTACGCCGCGGTGAAGGCCGCCACCGACACCCTCACCGTCGGCCTGGCCAAGGAACTCGCCCCGCGAGTCATCCGGGTCAACGCCGTCGCGCCCGGCATCGTGCGCACCGACATCCACGCCGACTCCGGCGTGCCCGACCGCGCCGACACCGCCGCCGGCCGCATCCCGCTGGGCCGCGCCGGCGAACCCGACGAGATCGCCGCCGCCATCGCCTGGCTGCTCGGCCCGGACGCCTCCTACACCACCGGAACGGTGCTGCGCGTCTCCGGCGGTCTCTGACCGCGCGTCCGCGCCGCCGGAGACCGCCGGACCCGACTCAGTGGGTGAACAGTTTCGCCGCCGTGATCAGTGTCTGCGCCACCCGTAGCCGAGCAGCGCCGCCACCACCAACCAGGAGATCCACAACCGGGCCCGCTGCCCGGATCGGCTGTCGTCGCTCATCGCGTACCACTCCTCTGTGCGGTCCGGTCCTCGCTGTCGCTCGGCTCCGTTGACAGTTCGTGGTAGCGCTCTGGCACCGGTCGCACCAGCAGGTTCGCCACGAAGCCCACGGCCAGCACCCCACCATCGTGAACAACGCAGGCCGGTACGCCGCCGCCGTCAACGAACCCGGCTCGCCCTGCGCGTCGAGGAACCCGTTGACGATCAGCGGACCCGCGATCCCCGCCGCCGACCACGCGGTCAGCAGCCGACCGTGGATGGCCCCGACCTGGTACGTGCCGAACAGGTCCCGCAGGTACGCCGGCACGGTCGCGAACCCGCCGCCGTAGAACGACAGGATCACGCAGGCCAGCAGCACGAACAGCGCCGTCGCGGTCTGCCCGACGAGGGCCAGCAGCGCGTACAGCACCATCCCGACGCCCAGGTACACCAGGTAGATCGGCTTGCGGCCGATGACGTCCGAGGTGGACGACCACACGAACCGGCCGGCCATGTTGAACAGCGACAGCAGACCCACGAACCCGCCGGCCGCCGCCACGGTCACCGTCGAGGTGCCGTTGTCCCGGAAGAAGTCCTGGATCATCGGGCTGGCCTGCTCCAGGATGCCGATGCCGGCGGTCACGTTGCAGAACAGCACCACCCACAGCAGCCAGAACGAGCGGGTCCGCACCGCGTTCGCCGCCGAGACGTTCGCCGTGGTGACCAGCGGCTTCGCCGCCACGCTCGCCGGGTCGAAGCCGGGCGGCCGCCAGCCCTCCGCCGGCACCCGCACGTTCGCCACCCCGAACATCATGATCACGAAGTAGCCCAGGCCGAGCGTCACGAACAACCACACCAGGGCGCTGCCCGACGCGGTCGACCCGGCGTTGGACGGGTCGTACCCGGGTCGTAGGACGACAGGAGCTGCCGGGACAGGGGAGAGGCGACCATCGCCCCACCGCCGAACCCCATGATCGCCAAACCGGTGGCCAGGCCCGGCCGGTCCGGGAACCACTTGATCAACGTGGAGACGGGGAGATGTAGCCGATGCCCAGACCGATGCCGCCGAGCAGCCCGTAGCCCAGATACAACAACCACAGCTGTTTCGTGGCGATGCCCAGCGAGCCCACCAGGAAACCCGCCGTCCAGAAGCAGGCCGAGACGAACATCGCCTTACGCGGCCCGTTCGCCTCCACCCAGGTCCCGGCGACCGCAGCGGACAACCCGAGCATCACGATCGCGATGCTGAAGATCACCCCGATCGCGGTCTGGCTGGCGTCGAAGTGGGCGATCAACGAGTTCTTGTAAACGCTTGTCGCGTAGACCTGACCGATGCACAGGTGGATGGCCAGTGCCGCCGGAGGAATCAGCCACCGGCTGTAGCCGGGCGGCGCGACTGTGTGCCGACGATCGAGTGCGGAAAGCATGCGCTGCTTCCTCTCCGAAGCGGGCGGAGACGTCGGAAACAACGTGCCCACACCACACCGAAGGGGAAAACCTCGCCATCGCCGGACGGTCACTCCGGTGAGCTGAGCGGTCGATCAGCTCACCGGCACCGTCACCGCAGGTCCGGCGTGTGCCAGCCGCCGACCAACGCGTCCGCGTCCGCCGGACCCCAACTGCCCTTCTCGTACGACCGCACCGCCGCCGGCAAATCCAGGATCGGCTCGACGATGCGCCACTCCTGCTCGATCGTCTCCGCCCGCGCGAAACGCAGGTGCTGCCCATCCATCGCGTCGTCGAGCAGCCGCTCGTACGCCTCCTGACGGTGACCCAGAGCCACGCCGAAGTCGACGGACAGATCCACCGGACGACTCGCCACCTCGGCACCCGGGCTCTTCGCCTGAATCGACATCGTGATGCCGTCACCGCGCCCGAGGCGGAACCGCAGCAGGTTCGCGGCCGGCGCCGTGCCCCGCTCGGCCGGGATCAACGCGTGCTGCGGCTGCTTGAACTCCACCACCACCTCGGTCGCCGTCCCCGGCAGCGACTTACCGGTGCGCAGGTAGAACGGCACACCCGCCCAACGGGGAGTCGATGGTCAACCGGGTGGCGACGAACGTCTCCGTGTTGGAGTCCGGTGCCACACCCGGCTCGTCGCGGTAGCCGGCGTACTGCCCCGGACAGTGGACCCCGGCGACAGCGGCACGATCTGACGCAGCACCGTGGCCTCCGCCTCCCGGAACGCGGCGGCGTCCTCACCGGCCGGCGCCTCCATCGCGATGAGTGCGACAACCTGCAGAATGTGGTTCTGCAGCACGTCACGGGTCGCGCCCACCGTGTCGTAGAAACCGGCGCGGCCCTGCGTGCCGAAACCCTCGGCGAGGGTGACCTGGATGTTGTCCACGTGCTCGTTGTTCCACAGTGGCTCGAACAGCCGGTTGGCGAACCGGAAGGCGTACAGGCCCTCGACGGCCTCCTTGCCGAGGTAGTGATCGATGCGGAACACCCGCTCCGAGGCGAACGCCGCGCGCAGCGTGGAATCCAGCTCACGGGAGGACTCCAGGTCACGCCCGAACGGCTTCTCCACGATGACCCGACCCCGGTCGGCCAGACCGACGGCCGCGAGGCCCTCGACGACGGAACCGAACACCGCCGGAGGAATCGCCAGGTAGAACACCGGCCGCTCGGCGTCGCGCAGACGCTCGGCCAGCCGCTGGTACGTCGTCGGATCCGCGTAGTTGCCGGAGATCATCGAAAGGTTGCCGGCCAACCGGTCGAAGGTCTCGTCGTCGACCTCGTCATTGGCCTCATTGATCGACTTACGGGCCGTGGTGACCAACTGCTGATCATCCCAGGGGAGCGGGCCACGCCGATCACCGGGACGTCGAGGCGGTCGCGCCGGGTCAGCTCGTACAGCGCCGGGAACAGCTTCTTCGAGACGAGGTCTCCCGTGACGCCGAACAGCACCACCGCGTCTGAGCGCATGTTCATGGCCTTCCATTCGATCATGTGACTCTGATCTTCCGAACGGAGAACGGCGCGACCCGCACCGGGAATTCCCCAGCGGGTGGCGCACGTGAGGTCGGCGACAGCGACGACGCTTACCCTGACGACGTTTCCAGCCCGCTGTGACGCGGGCAACATCCGATCGGCCCTGATCGAAGCGCTTCGATCATCATAAGGCCTGCGTACCTCCGCGCTCCACCCCGTCCCACGACGGCGGCCGAGCCGACCACGAACGGCACGTGAGAACGTGTGCTCCGGTCCCAGCGACACCACCGCCCAGGAGAGGAACCACAATGACCGTGGCGTTCGACCGATCAGCGGGCACCGGGCCAGAGATCGTGTGCCTCCCCATGTTCGGCATGACCCGCGTCGCCACGGCCGCCGCGTTCAGCCCCGCGTTCGCCGGCACCGATCCGCGCGAGACGTACCTGGACCTGCCCGGCCACGGAGACACCCCGCGACCTGCCCACCCACCTCCCAAGCCCTGCTGGACACCGTGTGCGGGTGGCTCGACCACCACACCGACGCGCCCGTCCTGCTGGCCGGCGGCTCCTACGGCGCGTACCTGGCCGCCGGCATCGCACGCCAACGACCCGACCTCGTCCGCGGCCTCCTCCTGGTCTGCCCCGGGTCACCATCGCCCGCGACAGCCGCGACCTACCGACGACCCGCCCCTCGACGCGCCCACGGGTGGCTCGACGCCGCCCCGCCGAACTGCACACGCACCTCGACGCCGCCCTGGGCCACCGCACCCCGACCGTCGTCGCGACGGTGCTCGCGGCCCTGCGCTGCGGCGGCCCCGGCGACGCGACGTTCCAGCAGACGCTGCAGTCCGGCCCCGACTACGCACTACCCGACGAGGCCGCCGACACCGTCTTCGCCGGCCCGGTCACCGTGATCACCGGCCGGCAGGACCGGGTCGTCGGCTACGCCGACCAGTTCCGCGCCCTGCGCCGCTACCCCGCGGCACCTACACCGTGATCGACGCGGCCGGCCACTACCTGCCCTTCGAGCAACCCGCGCTGCTGCGATCACTCACCCGCGACTGGCTGCACCGCACCCGCGGCTGAGACGACCCGGCACGGACGATCGCGGCCGACACCGTCGGCGCGGCCGGTCAGGCCGAGCCGTGGCCGGCAGGTCGAGCAGGTCCCGGGCACCCTGCCGGAGCAGGGCCGCGGCCACCGACGTCCCCAGGGTGATCGGATCGGTCGCCCACTCGTGCGCGTCGAGCACGGTCTTACCATCGAGACTGACCACCCTCGCCCGCAACCCGAGACGCCCGTCGGGCTCGGTACGCGCGAGCGCGGCGATCGGGGAGTGGCAACTGCCCTGCAGGATGTGCAGCATCGTCCGCTCGGCCACGGTCTCCCGCCAGGCCCGCGAATCACCGAGGCTCGCCGCCAGGTCACGCGTACCGGTGTCGTCGTCGCGGCACTGTAGGACCAGCGTGCCCGAACCGACCGCCGGCACCATCGCGTCGACGTCGATCGGGTGGGTGATCCGGCCGCCTGCCCGATCCGCTCCAACCCGGACACCGCGAGCAGCAGCGCGTCGTACGTGTCCCCGGCGTCGAGCTTGGCAAGCCTGCTGTTCGCGTTGCCACGAATAGCCACCGGCACCAGATGTGGCCAGTGCAGGGCCAACTGCGCGACCCGCCGCACCGCGGACGTGCCGATCCGGGTGCCGGAGGGCAGCTGACCGATACTCAGCCCGCCCGGGTGCACGAGACAGTCCCGCACGTCGTCCCGCGCCAGGTAGGCGGCCAGCACCGTGCCGGCAGGCGCCGGCCGGTCCCCGGTACGTCCTTGACGCAGTGCACCACCAGGTCCACGTCCCGGCGACCAGGGCGGCGTCCACCTCCTGGTGAACGCCCCTTGCCACCCAACGCGGCCAGGTCACCCTGCCACCGATCGCCGCTGGTCGACATCGACATCACCTGCACGGTGACGTCGGGATACCGGTCGGCGAGCATCGCGCGGACCCGCTCCACCTGAGCGAGAGCCATCGGGGAGTTGCGGGTGCCGATGCGCAGCAGACGTGAGTCGGACATACCGGCGAGGGTAGCCCGCGCAACAGGAACGCCGGCGTCCAGCCCAAAGACCCTTAACCGGTCGTTGTGTCGGTAGGGGAGGAGAGACTGCCGCCATGACTCCATCTCTCGGCACCGTTGTCGTCACGGGCGCCGCCGGCGCATCGGCGCCATCGTCCGAAAGGCACTGAGCGCCGAGGCCCGTCACCTCGTCCTCATCGATCGCGACTCGTTGACCCCGCAGTCGCCGACAGAACGGGTCATCCGCCTGGATCTCGCCAACCTCGACGTCGTGGTCTCGGCGTTCGAGGGCGCCGACGTGGTGATTCACCTCGCCGGCGTGCCGGACGAGGCACCACTGGCCGAACTGTTGGACGGCAACGTGCTGGCGACGTACCACGTGCTGGAGGCCGCCCGCCGGCAGCGGTCGGCCGAGTCGTCCTGCCAGCAGCAACCGGGTCACCGGCTTCTACCCGGTCGGGCAGGTCGTCGGTCCCGACGACCCGGTCCGACCGGACGGCTTCTACGGCGTGAGCAAGGCGGCGATCGAGGCTCTCGCCCGTCTGTACGCGGACAAGTTCGACCTGTCCGTGGTGTGCCTGCGCATCGGGAGCGTCGAGGAGAGCCCAGACGAAGCTCGATATCTCGCCACCTGGCTCAGCCCACGCGACTGCGCCGGTTTCATCCGAGCGGCCAGCACCGCGCCCGCTGTTTCCTTCGTGACCGCCTACGCCGTGTCGGCCAACACCCGCCGATTCTGGGACGTGGACGCCGGGATCCGGCTCGGCTACACACCTGTCGACAACGCCGAGGACCACGCCGCGAACGTCCGGGCGCCGAGGAGCACGTCGACCCCGACACTCCGCAGGAGGCGCGTACGCCAGCGTCGGCTACTCGCTCAGACACATCACAAGCGCGATTCGATAATGTACATTATGTAAAGTAAAGGGGTTGGCGGTCCCTCCGGCACCGCCCCGACAGTGGTCAGTCGCGTGTCAGGCCTGGCGGACACGCGTCCTCGTCCGGTCGGACGAGGCGCGCGTTGACCAGCGGGTCGCGGTGCAGGCTCGTGAGCACGGCGACGCTGCCGCCGACGTCGGTCCAGGCGTCGTCCCAGAGGGCCGAGACGAGCCAGGAGCGATCCGCCGGGAAGAACAGGTCGGGCAGCGTTCCGTCGCCGCGCAGGTGACCGGTCCGCCAGGTCAGGGCCTGTTCCGGCCCGGCCTCGACCAGCACGTAGTGCCAGCCCCAGTAGAGGTCACCCTCGGTGCGTCGGGAAAGACGACGTCGTGGGCGCCGGTGTCGAGGTAGCCCAACCACCATGGCTGCTCCGGGGTGTGCGCCACCAACTCGTCGATCACGGCGTGTTCGTGGTCGTCGAAGCGGACGCCCTCGGGCGGGTGGAAGGTGGCGTACGCGTCGAACACCTCCGGGATCGCGGTGGTGACGGTGAAGCCCTGGGTGGTGTGGCCGGCGAGCCACGCGACGTCGCTGGCCGTGCCGATCCGCCAGCTCCGTCCGTCCCTGTGGACGTCCAGGGGCTCCATAGAGGTGCCGTTATCGTCGTGGCGTCCAGACACGGCGGCGGGCGTTGCTGAGGAGACCACCCGGGTCGGCCGGCCGGCCGCCACTGGTGCCCTGCCCGGCAGGCCACATCGATGAGGTGGTCCGGGTCCCGGTAGACGGTGGGCGTGCCGGGTCGACCGCAGACGGGGCAGGCGGCGACGGGCGACGTCATGCCGCGCACGATACGTGCTTCTCCGGAGGCGCCACCGCGCATCTCCACTGGTGGGTGCCGCCGCCCACCCTCCGGCCGGCCGGGCCGGTAGCTCCGAGCTCTACAGGCACCGGAGGAGCAGCCGGCGTGGACCGGGGCCGCTCCCCTCCCCGCGCTTCCCCGCAACACGAAAATCATGCATAATATCCCTTATGCATGACAAACAGGACGAATCGCTCGTAGTGTTGATCGAGGAGTTCCTGACCGCGCGGGCGACCCGCAAGCCCTCCCCACACCCTGGCCGCGTACCGCCGGGATCTGCACGCGGTGGCGGCCCTGGTCGCCGAGGATGCCGCCACTCCCTCCCCGGGCGCGCTGTCGATCACCGATCTCTCCCCAGGGTGATGCGGGCGGCCTTCGCCCGGTTCGCCGCGCCCGCGCGCCGGCGTCGGTGCACCGGGCCTGGTCGACCTGGAACAGTTTCTTCACGTTCCTGGTGGCCGACGGGTTCGTGGCCGGCAACCCGATGCCGGCGGTCGGGCGGCCTCGGGCGCTACTCCCAGCCGAAGCCGCTGCGTGGGGCGGACACTCCCGAGGTGCTGCTCGCGTCCGCCGCGCACGACGAGGTCGGCAGCGCGACCCGTGGCCGGAGCGGGACGTCGCGGTGTTGGCGGTGGCGCTCTGCGCGGGGCTGCGCCTGTCGGAGTTGCTGGCGCTGCGGGTCGGTTCGCTGGGTGGGCGGCCTGGTGAGCGGCGGATCGAGGTGCTCGGGAAGGGTGGGCGGCCCGGGTGGTGCCGATCGAGGCGGATCTGGACCGGGTGCTGGTGGACTACCTGGGCAGTCGGGCGCTGCGTTTCGGTTCGCGGTCGGTACGCCCCGACTCGGCGTTGCTGGTGGATCGGCGTGGTGAGCAGTTGCGCCGGGGTGGGCTGCAGTATCTCGTCGAGTCGTGTTTTCGCCGGGCGGGCATCGGTGACCGGGTGCCGCGGGCGCGCGGTTGCACGCGTTGCGGCACACGTTCGCGACCCGGTTGGCCGAGGACGGGGCGAGTGCCGCGGAGATCATGCGTTTGTTGGGGCACGCGTCGTTGGCGTCGTCGCAGACGTACATCGAGGTGACGGCCGGGCAGCAGCGCGACGCGGTGCGCGCCAACCGGACCAACCGTGCGCTGGCGGCCCTCGTGCCGGTGAACCAGGGTGAGCGCGGTCAGTGTGCGCGGTGGTCGCTGTCGTTCGCGGTGGTGGGCAGTGGGCCGAGGACCGCGTTGATGATGTGGATGCGCGTGTCGGTGGCCTGGTAGTCGGCGCAGACGGCGTCGGCGCGGTCGGCCAGACGGACGGTGGGGCCGTTGCGGGTGATGGCGACGGTGGTGCCGTCGAGGGTGGTGGCGGTGCCGGTGGTCGCCAGTTCGCCGATCGGGTGGGTTCCCTCGATCAGGTGTGCCTTCAGCAGGGTGCGCAGTTGGTCGGTGTGGCGGGCCATCAGGTCGTCCCAGTTGTCCTCGGAGAACGTCGCGGCGAAGGCGTCGTCGGAGGGGCGAGGATGGTGACGCCGGCGCCGGCGGGCAGGTCGGTGAGGACTCCGCTGGTGCGCAGGGCCGCTTCGAAGGTGGTGAGGGTGGGGATCCACCGGAGCGCCTGGTCGACAGGCTGGCCGGCGAGGAAGGTGGGGTTGCCGGGGTCGGTGCCGGTGGGCAGGGCGGCGCAGAGCGGTCCGGTGACCTGTGGCGCGGCTGGTCCGGGGTCGGTGCGCGGGTTGGCGGTGCGCTGCCGCACGCGCTGGTGGCGATCAGCAGAGCCGGTAGGAGGAGGCGCAGGAGCCGGGTGGGTCGGTGCTGCCGCGGTGGGGTGCCGTTCGGGGAGGTGGGGTGCGGCACGGCGGTCTCCACGGGTCGGGGTGGGGTGGTGGGTGTGCCGGCGGCGCGGGTGGTGCCCGCGCCGCCGGCTGCTGGCTATCTGGTGGTCACAGTGCGGCGCACTGGGTGGTGCGGGGCCGTGCACGGTGTTGGCGACGCCCAGGTTGGTCGGGGCGGGGCTGTTTGCCGTGCACGTGAGCGGGCCGCGGATGGTGTTGCCGGCGAGCAGGGTAGGTCGGCGCCGGTGGTGTTGCCGGTCAGGCTGACCGGGCCGGCGATGGTGACGTCGATGACGGAGACCGCGTTGGTGGTCTTCGCGATCTGAACCGGACCGTTGATGGTGCTGTCGGCGAGGAGGATGCCGGCGGCGCCGGTGGCGGTGACCGGGCCGCTGATGGTCGTTGCGGTCGCGACGAGTGCCGCGCCGGCCCGGACGGTGACCGGGCCGTTGATGGTGGCGTCGGCGAGGCAGGTGAAGCCGGAGACGGTCAGTGGCCCGTTGCGTCGGCCGGTGAGTGTCGGGTAGACGCGTTCGCCGTCGGTCAGTTTCTCCACGCCCCTGGTGTCGAGCAGCAGCGGGATGAGGCCGCGTTCGGGCTGGTTGAGGGGAACGTAGTAGCCGTCGGCGGTCGTGATGACCTTCCAGCCGTGTGCGGCGATGCGCTGCGCGACGGTGGTGCCGACGCCGCCGGGTCCGTCGGTGCGGGCGCCGTTGTACTGCTCGTCGGTGAGTTTGTAGGCGCATGGGGCGTTGTCGAGGATGAGGTCGGCGGGGGTGCGTCCAGCGGCGGCGGGCTGTCGCCGGGTGCGGGGCGGGTGGGCCGGGATGGGTCGGGAGCCGCGGAAGACGAGGCGGCCGGTGTTGGCGGCCTGGATCTCGATGGACTGGGCGCGGGAGTTGAGGATGTCGCCGCGGTCGGCGCGGTGGTAGTCGAGGAACTGGTGGAAGGTCCACAGCGCGGAGTAGGTCTTGCGGCGCCGGTTGTTGGCGGTGTTGCCCTCGTCGGGTCGGGTCTGACCGCCGGAGCTGCGCAGTTCGAGCAGCGAGGTGGCGACGTTCTTGAGGCCGAGGGTGTTGCGCAGGATGGTTTCCTCGCTGAGGCCGACGTTGCCGCCGCCTTCGCAGCCGTAGGGGCAGGCCCACCAGCCGGCTTCGGCGCCCTTGGCGTACATGTGGCCTTCGATCATGTCCTGGGACTGGTCGAAGATGGGTTGGGCGACATTCTGGTGCCGTGGGGGCAGCATCGGTAGGTCCCCGGCGCGGGAGTTGCCGAACTCGTGGCCGTCGTAGCCGGCGACGGGTCGGTAGTCGCGGACCATTTTGATGTACGCGGTGGTCTCCGGTTGGCGGATGAGCGAGTAGTCGCGGTTGAGGTCCTGGCCGGTGGAGTTGCCGCGGGTGTTGTTGGCTCGGCCGTCGCCGTTGATGGTGGGGACGATCAGGACGGTGGTGCGGCTGAGCAGGTCCGTGATGCGGGCGTCGGTGCTGAAGGCGAGTTGCCGGGCCATGATGAGGCAGGCCTCGCGGTCGCCGGGCTCGTTGCCGTGCACGTTGCAGTTGATGGCCACCGGTGCGGTGGCGGCGACGGCTTCCGGGGTGGCCGCCGGGGTGGGGTGGCCGATGACGATCATGTTGATGGGTCGGTTCTGGACGGTGCGGCCGAGTTCGACGACGCGGACGCGGTCGCTGAGGGCGTCGATCGCGGCGGTGTAGGCGTACTCGTCGGTGTCGCTGGTGTACTGCGCGGCGTGGGTGGTCTCCAGCCGGTGCGCAGGTGTTCGCCGGGGGTGGTGGGGTTGCCCCAGGGTGCGGTGGTGGTGGCGACGACCGGGTCGGAGTAGGGCTGTTCGGTGGTGTCGGTGCGCGCGCGTACGCGCCACTGGAAGGTGTCGCCGGGGTTGAAGCCGGCGTCGGCGAAGGTGGGCGCCTGTTGGTTGATCTGGCGGTTGGGTCGCCAGATGCCGACGATTGTCGGTGTGCCGGTGGGGGTGCCGGCGGTGTCGACGGTGGTGCGTTCGATCTGGTAGTCGGTGGCGCCGTCGACGGGTTGCCAGGCGAGGTGGCGTACCCGTCGGCTTGGCGGACGGTGAGGGCGGTGACCTGGTGGGGTTCCGCGGCGCTCTGGGCGTTGGCGGGGTGGGTGCGGTGGTGAGGGTGACGGCGAGCAGTGTGGACACGGCGATGAGGGTGGATCGCTGACGTCTCATGTGGTCTCCGACCGGTTGATCGTGGTGCGGGTTTCGATCAGCATTCTCGTCGGAGATCGTCGATGCAATGATCTTGAGGAATCTTGCGGTCCCGCGTCTCCTCCCCGCCGGCCTGTGATCGACCCGGGTTGCGGGAAGTCGGGGTGTCCTCGTCGTGCCAGGGGCGCGGTTCCGGGGACCGAGTCGATCACGGGCTGGGAGCTCGCCCGACTCAGCCGAGGTCGACCAGCAGGGGCGGTGGTCGGAGATGGTGGACGCGGGCGCGGTGACGGCGCGTACCGGTGGGAGTTGGTGGAGGGCGTGCCGGTCGGCGAGGACGTGGTCGAGTTGGACGCAGGGCTGCCCGGAGGGGTAGGTGGGGTGGCGTCCCAGGGGTGCCAGCCGGAGATGAGTCGGGCCGCGCCGGCAGGTTGAGTCGCCGAGCAGGACGCGGGGGCGGGTAGCGCGCGCAGGGCCGGACGGTCTGGCGGAGTTGGCGGGCGTTCCAGCCGGGCACGAAGGACAGGTGGGTCGCGGCGACGGTGAGTGGGCCGTGTGGGGTGTCCAGGATGGCGGCGAGGACGACGCGGGGTTCGTCGTGCAGCAGGATGAGGCCGCCTCGGGGCCGGGCACGTAGACCGGTGAGCGCACGGGTGCCGGTTTGAGGCGGGTGATCTGCCAGCTGCGGACGGGGTATCGGCTGATCAGCCCGATGCCGTAGCAGGGTTCGCCCTGGCCGTCGTCGTCGTGGCGCAGCGGGCGGAACTGCTCGCCGGGGTGCCGACGACGGCGGCGGCGAAGCGGTGCTGGGGTGCGTCGAGGGCGCGGGCGGCGATGGCGGTGAGGTCGAGGTGGCCGCTGCGGCGTTGGTCGCGGTCGACCTCCTGCAGGGCGAGGACGTCGGCGTCGAGGGCGGCGATGGCGGCGGTGAGTCGGTCGGAGTCGACGAGCCCGTCGGTGAGGATCGTCCGTGCAGCATGTTGAAGGTGGCCAGGCGCACTCCTGCACCCTACGTGCCCGTGGCATGGTTGCCGGGTGGTGAAGGTATTGCTGTGCTCAGTGCTGGTGTTCGTGGCGGTCGGCGCGTTGGGGGTGTGGTTGCGACGTACGCGGGGTCGTTGAGGTGAGGCTGGCCACTTCGGGCCGGTCCGCCTCGCCCGGCGGGAGAATGTCCGCCCGTGGACGCCGTATCGCTGAGTACGCTGCTGGTCGCCGCGGCGATGGCCGGGTGGGTCGACGCCGTGGTCGGTGGTGGCGGGTTGTTGTTGCTGCCGGCGTTGCTGGTGGCTGCCCGGGATTACCGGTGGCCACCGCGCTGGGCACGAACAAGTTGGCGGCGATCTTCGGTACGGCCACGGCGGCGGCGACGTACACCCGGCGGACGACTGTCGACTGGCGGGTGGCGGCGGCGGCGGGGTGGCGGTCCTCAGCGCGGGTGTGGGTGCCGCGCTCGCCGGGGCGGTGCCGGCGTCGGCGTACCGGCCGGTGGTGTTGGTCGTGCTGGTGTCGGTGGCGGTGTTCGTGCTGCTGCGTCCCCGGTTGGGGTGGTGGCGGTGCCGGCGAGGCGGACCCGGTGCGGGTGGCGGTGGTGATCGCGGTGGCCGGGGTGGGCATCGCCCTGTACGACGGGCTGATCGGCCGGGGACCGGCACGTTCCTGGTGGTGGCGTTCACCGCGCTGATCGGCGCGGACTTCGTGCACGGGTCGGCGATGGCGAAGGTCGTGAACGCGGGTACGAATCTGGGTGCGCTCGTGGTGTTCGGGGTGACCGGGCACGTGTGGTGGCTGCTGGGCGCGGCGATGGCGGTGTGCAACATCGCCGGTGCGGTGGTGGGTGCGCGGATGGCGTTGCGCCGCGGGTCGGGTTCGTGCGGGTGGTGCTGCTGGTGGTGGTGCTGGCGTTGGTCGCGAAGCTGGGCCACGACCAGTGGGTGCGCCTAGCCGCGCCGGCTGGAGTGAGTCGAAGCGGCCGGCGCGGATCTCGCGCAGGGCCCGGCGGCGGGTGTCGCCGCGCAGGGTGTCGACGTAGAGGGTGCCGCGCAGGTGGTCGGTCTCGTGTTGCAGGGCGCGGGCGAGGAACCCGGTGCCGGCGATGGTCAGCGGCTCGCCGTGCTGGTCGACGCCGTGGGCGGTGGCGTGCAGGGCCGGACGGTCGGGAAGTACAGCCCGGGGATGGACAGGCAGCCCTCGTCATCGTCCTGGAGGTCGTCGGACAGTTCCAGGGTGGGGTTGATGAGGTGGCCGCGGTGGCCGTCGGCGTCGTAGACGAACACCTGGGCGCTGACGCCGATCTGGGGTGCGGCGACGCCGGCGCGGCCGGGGCGCCGAGCAGGGTGTCCATCAGGTCGGTGACGAGGACCGCAGCTCGGCGTCGAAGGTGGTGACCGGCTCACATTCGGTGCGCAGGACGGGGTCGCCGATGATCCGGATGGGCCGCATGGTCATGCGGTTCAGCGTATCGCCGGCGGTGCCGGGTCAGCGCCCGCCAGGGTGGCGCGGATGGGGTTGGTCTTCGCGGCGGCCTCGGCGACCTCGGCGGCGGCGTCGCTGTCCCAGGTGATGCCACCGCCGGCCCAGGTGCAGGCGGTGGCCGTCGGTGGCGGCGGTGCGGATGGTCAGGCCGAGGTCGACGCGGCCGGGGCGACCAGCCCAGCGCGCCCATGCTGGCGCCGCGACCGACGGGTTCGAGGGCGTTGATCTGGGTGAGGGCGGCGAGTTTCGGCGCGCCGGTGACGGAACCGCCGGGGCAGGTGGCGCGGAGCAGGTCGGCGAGGCCGAGGCCGTCGGCGGCGGCGGCGCGTACGGTCGACTCGGCCTGCCACAGGTCGCACCAGCGGCGCACGGCGAACAGGTCGTCGACGGTGACGGTGCCGGTGCGGGCGATGCGGGCGAGGTCGTTGCGTTCCAGGTCGACGATCATGATGTGTTCGGCGCGTTCCTTGGCGCTGGTGAGCAGTTCGGCGCGGCCGGCGGCGGTGGCGGGCGGGTGCCCTTGATGGGTCGGGTGATCAGGTGCCCGTCGGTGACCTCGACGAGGGTTTCCGGGGAGGCGCAGCCGATGGCCCAGCCGTCACCGGTGAGGACGCCGCCGTAGCGGGCGCCGGGAAGGCCGCCGAGGCGGCTCAGGGCGGGCAGCAGGTTGCCGGTGTAGGGGCGGCGGCGTGGCCGACGAGGTTGGTCTGGTAGACGTCGCCGCGGCCGATGGCGGCGCGGACCGCGTCGACGGCGTCGGCGTGTTGGCGGGGTGTCCAGCTCTCCGTCCAAGGGCCGAGCCACCACGGTGTCGCTGGGCCGGGCGGGTGGGTCGGGTGGTGCCGTGGTGGTAGACGACGACGGCGAGGTCGGGCAGGGTCGGCGCGGGTTCGGGTGCCCCGGTGGGTGCGCCGGCCAGGTGCGCCCGGCGGCGGCGGACAGGTAGAGCGCCGCGCCGCAGAGCCCGGTGCCGTGGTGTGCGGCGGCGGGTCGGGTCAGGTCGTGCAGGGTAGGCCGTGCGCGGCGAGGAACTCCTCGGCGAGGGCGGCGGGGTCGCCGCCGTCGCTACGGCGCCAGTGCAGGCGGGCGTGTTCGGTGAGCGTGCTCCGGCACGCGGCCGGTGCGGCAGGTACGTCGACCAGCGCCAATGGGAGCGTTTCCACGCCGTACGGTCCGACCTTCCTCATCCGTTCAGTGGATTTCCCGTGCGCCAGGCCGGCACCTGCTCGATGCTGGACACTTTCGCTTGGTACTGTGCGTCACTGGTCATGTGAACCATGACACAGTGCCCCACAGTCCGGAGAACCCGATGTGCCAGCACCAACCGACCTGCCCCTCTGCTGAAGCCACCGACCGGGAAGCCGCGCGAGTCCTCGCCTGCTTCCGTGAGCAGGGCTGGAGCCTGCTCTGCAACGGTGTGATCGTCTTCGAGGACACCGGCGAGCTGCTTCCCGACGGCAGCAGCATCGCACCGCACCGCGGCCCGCCCGCCACGCTCTCGTGGCCTGATCGACCACTCAGCGTCACCGAATAGCCGCCGTCGACCCAGGCTAGTCCCCGGTAAGGGACGTCCCCGCCCAGGTCGCAGCGGCTGCCGGGCGGCCGTCCGGCCGCCCGGCGCGCCGTTGTCAGTCCTCGAACGCCTCCGGCGACGGGCACGAGCAGACCAGGTTCCGGTCGCCGTACGCGCCGTCGATCCGCCGCACCGGCGGCCAGTACTTCCGGCCCGGTCCACCCCGGCCGGGTACGCGCCACCGACCGCGGGTACGCGTGCGCCCACTCGTCACCGCTGACCATCGCCGCGGTGTGCGGCGCGTTGGCGAGGGGTTGTCCCCGCCGGCCACGCCCCGGAACCCACCTGCTCGATCTCCGCCCGGATCGCGATCATCGCGTCGCAGAACCGGTCCAGCTCGGCCAGGTCCTCGCTCTCGGTCGGTTCCACCATCAGCGTCCCGGCCACCGGGAACGACATCGTCGGCGCGTGGAAGCCGTAGTCGATCAGCCGCTTCGCCACGTCGTCGACGCTCACCCCGGTCGCCTTCGTCAACGGCCGCAGGTCCAGGATGCACTCGTGCGCCACCAGGCCCTTGTTGCCGGCGTACAGCACCGGAAAGTGTCCCCGCAGCCGCGCGGCCACGTAGTTCGCCGCGAGGACCGCCACACCGGTCGCCCGGGTCAGCCCTCGGCGCCCATCATCCGCAGGTACGCCCACGGATCGGCAGGATGCCCGCCGAGCCGTACTTCGCCGCCGAGATCGCCGGCGTCGCGTCCGCGTGGGCGCCCAGCGGGTCACCGGGCAGGAACGGCGCCAGGTGTGACCGCACCGCCACCGGCCCCACACCGGGGCCACCGCCGCCGTGCGGGATGCAGAACGTCTTGTGCAGGTTCAGGTGCGACACGTCCGCGCCGAACCTGCCCGGCTTGGCGAACCCGACCAGGGCGTTGAGGTTCGCCCCGTCGACGTACACCTGACCGCCGGCGTCGTGGACCTTCGCGCACAGCGACGCGATGCCCGTCTCGTACACCCCGTGCGTCGACGGGTACGTCACCATGATCCCGGCGAGCGCGTCCCGATGCCTGTCGATCTTCGCGTCCAGGTCGACCAGGTCGACGTTGCCGTTGTCGTCGCAGGCCACCACGACGACCCGCATGCCGGCCATCACCGCCGACGCCGCGTTGGTGCCGTGCGCCGACGACGGGATCAGGCACACGTCGCGGTGCGTCTCACCCGCGACGCGTGGTACGAGCGGATCGCCAGCAACCCGGCCAGCTCACCCTGCGAACCGGCGTTGGGCTGCACGCTGACCGCGTCGTAGCGGTCACCTCCGCCAGCCACGACTCCAACTGGCCGATCATCTCCCGATAGCCGACGGTCTGCTCGTCCGGCGCGAACGGGTGCACGTTCGCGAACTCCGCCCAGCTGACCGGCTCCATCTCGGTGGTCGCGTTCAGCTTCATCGTGCACGACCCGAGCGGGATCATGCCCCGGTCCAGGGCGTAGTCGAAGTCCGACAACCGCCGCAGGTAGCGCAGCATCGCCGTCTCCGAGTGGTGACTGCGGAACACCGGGTGGGTCAGGAAGTCGCTGCCGCGCGTCAGGGTCGAGCGGCAGGGCCACGTCCCCGTCGCCGTCGAAGGCCGGCACCCGAACGCCGCCCACACCGCCTGAAGGTGCGCATCCGTGGTCGTCTCGTCGCAGGAAACCCCACCCGGTCGGCGTCGACCAGCCGCAGGTTCACACCCGCTGCGCGGCAGCCGCGACGACCCGCGCCGCCGCGCCGGCACCTGACCGCGACGGTGTCGAAGAACGCGACGTCCGCGACGTCCACGCCACCGGCGCGCAACCGGCCGCGAGCCGCGCCGCCATCCGATGGGTACGCGTCGCGATGTCCCGCAGCCCGTCCGGGCCGTGGTGAGACGGCGTACATGCCGGCCATCACCGCGAGCAGCACCTGCGCGGTGCAGATGTTGCTGGTGGCCTTCTCCCGCCGGATGTGCTGCTCACGGGTCTGCAACGCCAACCGGTAGGCGGGGTTGCCGTCCGCGTCGCGGGACACCCGACCAGACGCCCGGGCAGCATCCGCTCCAGGCCCGAGCGCACCGCCAGGTAACCGGCGTGCGGCCCACCGAAGCCCATCGGTACGCCGAAGCGCTGGGTGGTGCCGGCGGCGATGTCCACGCCGATCTCCCCGGTGCCCGCAGCAACGTCAACGCCAGCAGGTCCGCCGCGACGGTCACCAGGGCACCCACGGCGTGCGCCGCCTCGACCAGCGCCGCGTGGTCACGGACCGCCCCGGACGCCCCGGGTACTGCAGGTGCAGGCCGAAGAACTCCGCCGGCAGCTCGTCACGCTCGACGTCGAGGACCCGCACGTCGATGCCGAGCGGCTCCGCCCGACTGGTGATCACCGCGATGGTCTGCGGCAACGCGTCGGCGTCGACCACGTACACGCCGCTCTTGCTCTGGAGGCCCGCCGCGCCAGGGTCATCGCCTCCGCCGCCGCGGTGCCCTCGTCGAGCATGGAGGCGTTCGCGGTGGCCAACCCGTCAAATCCGTGACCATGGTCTGGAAGTTGAGCAACGCCTCCAGGCGGCCCTGGCTGATCTCCGGCTGGTACGGCGTGTACGCCGTGTACCAGGCCGGGTCCTCCAGCACGTTGCGGCGGATCACCGCCGGGTGTGCGTGCCGTGGTACCCAACCCGATCATGGAGACGGCGACGGTGTTACGCGCCGCGAGGCCGCAGCTCGGCGATCGCCTCGGCCTCGGTGGCCGGATCCGGCAGGTCCAGGGTGCCGTGCCAGCGGATCACCTCGGGGATCGCGGCGTCCATCAGCTCGTCGATCGAGTCGTGCCCGACGACCTCCAGCATCCGACGCTCATCGTCGGGGCCGGGACCGATGTGACGGGTGGCGAACTGCTCTGCGGTCATGGGGCACTCCGGGGCGAGGTCGACGTGTCGGCCTCCCCTGTCGCACCCGCGAGGCGCTCCACAGTGCCTGCCCACGAGGTCCTTTTGCCTGAGAGGTTCCGGGAGGATTTGCCCTTCGGCGCCGCCCTGCGTGCTGTCGGGCGGTCTCTCCACGTGGGTATTACCGGCATGGTCAACGCTACCAGCGTCGGTGTTTCAGGCAGATGTCCTACCCGGGCCCGGCCGGTCACACCCGACCGGCGCGCCCCACCACCCTCGCGGCCAGCTGCGGCAACACCACCCAGCGGCGCGTTCCGCGAGACGGTGGCGTAACCGTCACCACGGGTCGGCCCTGGTTGACGATCGCGACCGGGATGCCCGTTTCGCCGCCCGGATCACGAATCGGCGTCCCGACATCACCGTCAACGACGACCCGAGCACCAGCAACGACCGGGCCCGCTCCACCGCGGCGAAGCAGCGCGACACCCGCTGGGCGGGCACCGTCTCACCGAAGAACACCACGTCGGGTTTCACCATCCCGGTGCCGCAGATCCCACAGTCCACCGGCCGGAACGCGGCCACCTGCTCCTCGGGAGATCCACATCACCGTCCGGGTTGACCGCGGCGACACGGGCCACGAAATCCGGGTTGGCCTCGCGCAGCCGGCGGTCCAACTCCTCCCGGGAGGTCAGGTTGCCGCAGTCAGGCAGGTAACCTCGTCGAGTCGACCATGCAGCTCGATCACCGACGTGCTGCCCGCCGCACCGTGCAGACCATCGACGTTCTGGGTGATCACCGCGTCGACCAGACCGGCGTGCTGCAGACTCGCCACCGCCCGGTGCCCGGCGTTGGGCGCCGCGCCCGCGATCAACCGCCACCCCAGGTGGCTGCGCGCCAGTACCGCCGCCGGGCCAGGGGATCCCGGGTGAACGCCTGGAACGTCATCGGCGTGTGCCGCCGCGCCACCCGCTGGGCCCCGATAGTCCGGGATGCCCGACTCGGTGGACAGGCCGGCACCGCTGAGCACCACCACCCGCCACCGGCCACCAGCGAGGTCAACGCGTCGAGGCTCTGTGTCACCCTCCATGCTGCCTCAGCCCACCCACCGACGCCGAACCTCACCAGGGTGCGCGCCGCCACCACCCGACCCGGTGGTGGCGGCGCGCTGACGTCTGGGCGGCCGCGACGGTCGGTGACGTCTGGACCGCCGCGGCGTCGGTGACGTCTGACCGCGACGACGTCGGCGACGACGCAGGCGATGTTGTCCGGCGCGCCCTCGGCTCGCGCCAGGTCGACCAGATCGCGCACCGTGTCCCGCGGGTCGGCGGACGCACCCACCACCGCGCACAGCGCCGCCCGGTCGACGACAGCGGACAACCCGTCCGAGCACAGCAGGTACCGGTCACCGGGCAGCGCGACACGAAGCGCCAGATCCGCCTCGACCTGGGGCGGCACCGAGGGCACGCACCAGCATCGCCCGCTGCGGATGCGCGGCGGCCTCGACCCGGTCGAGCCGACCCTGATCCACCTGCTCCTGCACCCACGTGTGGTCCTGCGTCAGCAGCGACAGCTCACCGTCGCGCCACAGGTACGCCGGGTGTCCCCGACGTGCGCCAGAGCCAACTGGGAACCGCTGCGCAGCAGCGCGGTCAACGTGGTGACCGGCTGATGATCGTCGGTCGCCAACCCGCGCACCGTACGGTCGGCGTCTTCGACCGCACCAGCGAGCATCGTCAGCGACTCCACGGCCGGGGCGTTCGTCACCTCAACGGCTTCAGAGCGTCGATGGCGGCGGCGCTGGCCGCGGCACCGCCGGGCCCCGCATCCCGTCGGCGACGGCGAGCAACCGGTCGCTGGCGTACGCGGCGTCCTCGTTGCTGTCCCGCACCATCCCGGTGTCACAGCGGGCGGCGGAACGGACGACGACAGCTCGGTGCGGTTCGGTCATGGTGGTGCCCCTTCGGAGAGGTGGTCCACGAGGAGGGTGGCGAGCCGGGCGCGAGCCTCGGTGTCCGCGCTGACCGTCCGCCAGTACGCGGTGATCGCCGCTGCCGCCGCTGCGGGCGCCAACTCACACACGTCCCGGATGGTGGCCAGTGGCATGCCGATGCGACGAAGCTGGGCGACCAGCCGGGCCACCGGCACCTGGGCCGGGTCGTAGAGCCGGTATCCGGACTCCGGATCGACAGCGGCCGGCGGCAGAAGCCCACCTGGTCGTACAGGCGCAGCGCCTTCGGCGTCAGTTTCGCCGCCCGGGCGAAAGCTCCGATGGTCATCAGCCCCACGTCGACATCCTCCTCGTGCCGGCCACGGCGACCGGCACCCACCAGGCTGAGGGTTACCCGAAGGTCAAGGTCAAGCCCGACCCGGCCCGGCCGACCACAGCGCGGCGGTCGACGTGTCGCCGGTAGGTTGGGCGCATGCGTGTCGTCATCGCCGGAGGCCACGGCAAGATCGCCCTACTGCTGCACCGCCACCTCGCCGGGCGCGGCGACACCGCCGTCGGCCTGATCCGCAACCCGGCGCAGGCCGCGACGCTGCGCCGCCGGCGCCACCCCGTCGTCTGCGACCTGGAACACACCTCGGTGACCGAACTCGCCGCGCACCTCGACGTCGCCGACGCGGTGATTTTCGCCGCGGGTGCCGGCCCCGGCAGCGGCGCCGCCAAGGACACCGTCGACCGGGCCGCCGCCGGCCTGCTCGCCGACGCCGCCACCCACGCCGGAGTTCAGCGCTACCTGCTCGTCTCCTCGATGGGCGTGGACGACCCGCCGCCGCCGGCACCGACGACGTGTGGCGGCGTACCTGCGGGCCAAACGCGCCGCCGAGGACGACCTTCGCGGCCGCGACCTGGCCTGGACGGTGCTGCGACCCGGCCGGCTCACCGACGACCCACCACCGGGCGGGTCACCCTCACCGGCACGCCGGCTCAGGGCCATCAGCCGCGCCGACGTCGCCCACGTCCTCGCCGCGCTGCTCGACGAACCCGCACCGCCGGCGCGACCCTGGAGCTCGTCGACGGGCCCACCCGATCGCCGACGCCGTCAGCTGACCGCCCCACTCGAGGAGAGCAATGGACCCGCAACCGCTCGACCACCGCTTCACCGCGCCCATCGAGAAGGACGGCGCGTTCGCCACCTACGTGACCGTGCCCGACTCCGCGCGACTGCTCGGCACCCGACGCGCCGTCAAGGTCACCGGCACCATCGACGGTCACCCTTCGCCGCCACCCTCATGCCCTCGGGCGCCGCCCCACTGGCTACCCATCCGCGCCGCCCTCTGCAAGACCATCGGCAAGAGCGACGCCGGCACCGAGGTCACCTTCCACCTCGAACAACGCCTGAGCTGACCAGCACGGGCGGGCGCATCACCGCTGCTGGTGCCTCGGCAACGCCGACTGCCCCACCACCACCCACGAACGGCGCCCCGGCGTCTCCGCCGCGATCCGGTCCATCGTCCGGGCCAACTGCTCACTGCCATCGTCGAGATGCCGCGCCGCCGCCTGCATGTGCGACACCATCATCTCGCCGAAGATCCGCAACGCCTCCCGGGTGGCCACCGTGTCGTCGAAACTCGACCCGGCCGCGCTGCGGTACTCCGCCACCGCCCGCTCCGCCTCCTGCTTCGCTCCACCTCCGCCGCATGCAGGTAACTCTCGTACTGCACCGGGCGTACTCGGCGACCCGCCGCGCGTAGTCATGCGCCTGCGCGATGATCTGCTCCGCCTCCCGCTGCGCCGCGGACAACAGATTCACCTCCCGCGCCGCCGGGACCTTCGCCGCCGCCCCGTGCTCGGAATCACCCGTGCCGGTGCAACTCCACCCGGTCGGTCAGCCGCTCATTCTCCGCCCGCAACGTCGCGATCTGCGTCGCCAACAGATCCAACTCGTCCGCGACCTGCATCCGGAACCGATCCACGTCGGCGTTGTCATACCCGCGCCGAGTGAACGACGCGGCACCGAACTCCCACCGCCGAACCCGATCGGCGGTCATCCCACCTGGACACCACCGGAAACCTGCATCCCGTCATACCGACTGATCGGCGTCGCACTCACCTCGGGCCACCTCCCTCATCCGCCTGCTGCACCGCCGTCCGCCAGGCCGGGCCGTACCACTGCGTACCCAGGCCCTCGTGGTGCACCTGACTCCCGTGGAAACCCGCCTGAACCAACGTCCGCACCGCGTGCGACACCATCTCGTCCGACCCACACGAACACGTGCCGCGAACGCCAGTCACCGTCGGCCAACGCCCGGTCCACCGCGTGCACGAACTCCCCGGCCGGTTCACGTCGGCACCCACCACGTAGGTCACCGTCAACCACGGGTACGACGACGCCAACTTGTCGATCGCCTCGCTGTCGTAGATCTCACTGCGGGAACGGGCCCCACGTAGAGGTCCACCCGCCGGCGGGAACCCTCCGCCGCCACCTGCTCCACCAACGCCTTCACCGGCGCCCAGCCGGTGCCCGACCCAGCAGCAACAGATCACTGGAACCCGCCGCCCACAAACCCAGCCGGTCCCCACCGGCGCGGCCAGGTGAACCCGATCCCCACCGCCGACCCGTACACCAGCCGCGACGACACCGCGCCACCCGGCGCGGCCCGCACTGCAACTCCAACGTGCCGTCCGCGCGGCGCGTTCGCCGGCGAGTAGTACCGCCACGACCGCACCGACGGATGCGACACCCCGACCGACTGACCCGGGGTGAACGGCAACAGATACTGCGGACGCACCGTCAACACCGCCACGTCGAACGCCCGCCGCTCGTGCGCCACGATCTCCGCCACCACCACGGCGGATTGACCGCCTCCGCGGCCTGCGCCGCCTCCACCATCACCTGGGCGACCAACCCGTACGCGGCCGTCCAGTCCGACGCCAACTCGTCGGTCCACTGCTCGGCGAGGAAATGCTGCAACGTCGCCAACAGCGCCTCACCGACCGCCGGGTAGTGCTCCGCGCGTACCGCGAACTTGCGGTGGTCCGCGCCGAGGTCCTGCAGGAAACCCACCAACCGGTCCACCTGGTCCACGTTGGACACGATGTGACCCAACGCGGTCACGAGGCGGTCCCGCTGCCCGGCCATGTTCGTGGGGAACATCTGCCGCGTCTCAGGATGAGCGAGGAACAACGTCGAGTAGAAGTACAGCGGCACCTGGTCGCCGTGACCGGCGACCACCGACCAGCTCTGCTTGAGGCGGGCCGCGTCCACGCTCAGGCGCCCGACCCGTTTTCGGCGGCCACCACCTGGTCCTGCACCTGCCCCAGCACTGTCCGCACGTGAGCGAGGACGTCAGCCGGCACACCAACTCGCTGAGCGTCGCCGTCAGGTACTCGCCCACCTTCTCGTAGTGCGCCACCGGGATGTGCAGTGGCTGGTGCGCCTCGGCCAACCACGACCGGTGTACTCGTTCGGACCACCCAGCACCATGGTCAACATCAACGCCAGGTGTCGCCGCTGACCCGCCATGTCCACATCGGTGAAGTACGCCGCCGACACCGGGTCCGCGAGCACCTTGTCGTAGAACAGCTCAACGGCCGCCTTGACCGAACTGGCACCGCCAATGCGGTCGTAGTGCGAAGCGGAGCGGTCTCTTCCGTAACCGTCACGGTCGTTCCTTCCGGGGGTGAAGGGTCCAGAACCGTGAGGGACCATAGCGTGTCAATCGCCTCCGGTCAGCGCCCCATATCGGATTCCCGACAACCCGCCACCACGCTACGTCACCACTACCCGAGAGTAATTCCACAATCGGCCACCGCAACGACACCCAAAGTATCCACAGTGGACCGTAAAGACCCAGCGACCGGGAAACCGTCACCGACGGTCGCGAAAACCAACCGGAAAAACCGGGAAACGAGAACGCGCTCAGCCAGCCCGCCGCCGCGCGCCGCAGCCAACTCGTCACCCACCGGATCCGGCTCCGATGTCACCGCCGGCTCCACCGGACCGCCGCCGGCTCCGCCGGCAGATGCGACAACGACCCTGGATTTCCTTGAACGCCCCACCGATCGCGATCCCGAACACACCCTGGCCGCCCTGCAACAGGTCGACCACCTCCTCCGGAGACCGGCACTCATACACCGTCGTCCCATCAGAGATCAGCGTGATCCCCGCCAGATCCTCCACACCACGCGACCGCAACGCCTCGATCGCCTTACGGATGTTCTGCAGGGACACCCCGCATCCAACAACCGCTTCACGACCTTCAACACCACCAGATCCCGGAACGAATACAACCGCTGCGTCCCCGAACCCGAAGCGTCACGCACGCTCGGCACCACCAGCGTCGTCCGCGCCCAGTAATCCAACTGCCGGTAACTGATGCCCGCCGCATGGCGGCCGTCACACCCGGTAGCCAACCGAACCGTCACCCTCAGCCGCCACACCTGGCGACGAGGCACCCGGCTCGTCCAACCCTGCACCGGATCGGAATCCCGCGGCTCGTGCATCCGGACAACCTCCCGTCAGTGTGGCGACGCGTCGTTTCCGGGACGCGCACCCTCGACACGGCAACCCTATCGCCACCCTCAGGGGTTACCACGGAGGAACCGACGCGACACGCCGCGCAGCCACCGAGAAAGATCACCAACCGAACCGGAGCATCACCCGGACAACATGCCCAGGGCCCACGTCAGCCCGCGAAATCCTCCGGACGCACCTGCTCCAGGAACTCGCGGAACTTCTCCACCTCGTCCTCCTGCTCATCAGGGATAACGATCCCCGCCTCGCTGAGGACCTGCTCCGCACAACGAATCGGCGCACCGACACGCAACGCCAACGCGATCGAATCGCTCGGCCGCGCCGACACCCGCACCCGTCACCGATCAACAGATCCGCGTAGAACACGTTCTCCTTGAGCTCGGTGATCTCCACCGCCTGCAAGGGCGCCTTCAACGCCGCCAACACGTCCCGCAGAAGATCATGCGTCAACGGCCGGGCCGGCTTGACCCTGCTGCTCATAAGCGATAGCCGTCGCCTCGACCGCGCCGATCCAGATCGGCAGATAGCGGTCCCCTCGACCTCCCTGAGCAGGACGATCGGCTGGTTGCTAGGCAGCTCCACCCGAACTCCGACCACGCTCAGCTCGCGCACCGCCGCCTCCGTGTCGTTGTCACCTACGCCGCACCGCGCCCTTCCCTGCACGGTACACGGACCGCAACACGGCCGTCCCATGCGCTACAGCACCGCGTCCGCGCCAGAAAGGGTTACCCCGGCAAGCCTACGGCACGCTTCCCGGAAGAGATCTTTCCGCTCAGCCACCACCCGCCGGGCACCCTCACCGACCCAACGTCGAACGCAGACCCACCCGCACCAACGCCGCGTGCAACTGCTCCGACAACGCCACCAACTCCCGCGCCGTCTCCGCCGCCCGCGCCCGCGCCGCCGGATCACTCTGCCGCGCCAACGGGGCCACCAACTGCGCGAACAAACCAACCTCACGGTCCGCCGCCGTCCGATAACCCGCAGGTGCCGCGGCTCCAACCCGTACGACGCCAACCCGCCACCGCCGACGCGATGATCAGCGCATCCGCGTCATACCAACCCGGCGGGTCCGACACCAGCACACCGAGCCGCTCCAACTCCACCAACGTCGACTCGTCGATCCCACTCCGCGCCACCAGATCCGTCCGGCCGAGCCGCACCTGCGACGACTCGGCCGGCTCCGCCACTCACGACCCGGCACCGCACCATCAGGACCCACCGCCACCAACGCAGGCCGCGACCGCCCCGGCTGCTCACCAGACGAATCCCACTGCGCCAACTGCTCACGGATCACCCGCAACGGCAGGTACTTGTCCGCTGCGCGGTCAACACGAACCGCAACCGCGCCACATCGTCCCAGCTGTACTTCCGGTAACCCGCCGCCGTGCGCTGCGGCTCAACCAAACCCTCGGCCTCAAGGAACCGAAGCTTCGAAATCGTGGTATCCGGGAAATCCACCCGCAACTGCCCAAGCACCTCACCGATGCTCATCAGCGGCTGAGACCGGGCCGCCCCGGGTGACGTGGAGGCCGCAGGCTCGTTCACCCCGGCCGGCCTCCTCCTCCGGGCGCGGACCGGCGATGAACACCACCCGGAACTTACCGATCTGAACCTCGTCACCATTGCTCAACGTGGCCGCCTCGACCCGCTCACGATTCACGTACGTGCCATTCAGGCTACCCACGTCCCGCACCGTGAACGTGCCACCGTCACGGTGGAACTCCGCGTGCCGACGCGACACCGTCACGTCATCGAGGAAGATGTCACTGTCCGGATGCCGGCCACTGGTCGTCACATCGTGGTCCAACAGGAACCGGGCACCCGCATTCGGGCCTCGACGAACCACCAGCAGCGCCATACCCGGCGGCAACGAACCAGACACCCGGCTCGGCACCACATCGGTATCCGGACCCTCCAGCACTTCGTCGAGAGAACCGAGATTGAGCGTCGAAGTGACGTCGAGCGGGGAACTCGTCGTCTGGCCGCGTCATGGGACCACCTCACGGATCTGTTCGGTCGGCGTCGGGTAATGGCGGGTCTGGCCGCCGGGCACGTGCACACCCGGCGGCTGGCTCCCCGTGCCCGGGAAGGCAATTCCACAACGCTCAACTATTGGATTCTCGGTTGACTGGGCGAGCCTAGCCAGCACCGAAATGCAGGGCAACCGGACGCGCGCAGACAACCCGCGCTCCGGATCAAGCACACTCAGCCTTCGGTGATCTTCTGATACGCGGCCGCCGTCAGCAACCCGTCCGTCGCCGTCGGATCATTCGGCGTGATCTCCACCAACCAACCCTCACCGTACGGATCAGTGTTGATCAGCTCAGGCGTGTCACCCAACGCCTCGTTACGCGCCGCGACCGTGCCGGCCACCGGCGCGTAGATCTCCGACACACTCTTGGTCGACTCGATCTCGCCCAACGAGTCACCCGCCGCGACCACCGCACCCGCCTCGGGCAACTGCACGTACACGATGTCGCCGAGCGCGTCCTGCGCGAAGTGCGTGATGCCGACCCGGATCGAAGCCGTGCCGTCACCCGCCACCCACTCATGCTCGGCGGTGTATCGCAGATCCTCGGGAATCACCAGACGCGTCCTTCACCATCGGTGCCCCGGACCACCGGGTCCGGGGCCGCGCCGGTCAGGAGACCGGACGGGCGTGTTCCAACTTGATCGGCACGTGCAGCGCCGAAACCTCGGCAACCTCACGCTCCCCAAACGCCACGTTACCGCCGCCACCCCGGACCGATGCCACCACCCCACCAGGAATGTTCAACGCCGTACGCATCGTCGCCGGATCACCGATCACCGTGATCGTGTACGGCCCCGTCAACCGACGCCCTCCACCACCAACGACCCGTTGTCCCCGTCGAGGAAGTACGTCGACGCGATGATCCGCACCGTCGCCCGATCACCACCGGCGATCTGCATCGCCTCCGCGCCCGCACCCGCAGCTCCTGCACCGCGTCCAACACCCGGTTCGCCGAGATCGGCTTGGCCCCGGCATCGAACTGCACCGTCAGACCCGGCCCCACCGCCGGCAACGTACCCGCCAGGATGCCCAACTCATCCGCCCGCCGCGTCGCCTCGTCCAACGCCGCCTGACGACCCTGCTCACCTGAGGCCAACTGCCGCTGACTGTCCTCCAGCGCACGAATGTCCTGCTGAAGACGGTTCTCCCGCGCATCCAGATCCGACAGGATCCGCACCAGGTCCTCCTGGCGCGTCGCCCCAACGTCGGATCCGTCGACGTCGTCTTCAACTGCACGACCAACGTGAAACCCAGCAACGCCAACAGCGCCACGATCATCACCCCGGCCGTACTCCACCGGGACCGAGGAGCCACCGGCGCGCCCGACTCCGGCCGGCTCCGCCAACCCGTCGGAACGCTCCACCGGCTCCCCGACCGCGACACCGCGCTCAGGTCCACCGTCGCACCGTCATCGGCCGACTCGACATCCGCCTGCACGGCGGGCTCGTCGTCGGACCGCTCCGGCTCCGGCTCCACCGGCGACTGCGGAGCCAACGGGCTCAACTCGTCCGGATCCGGCGCATCCGGCCGCGGATCCGGCTCACCCGCCGGCCCACCCGGCCGCGCCGGACCCGCCGGCTGCGGCCACCGGTCCCCGTGTCGGTCTGCTCGTCACTCATCGCAACCCAACCTACGCCCGGAACAGGTGCCGACGGATCGCCGCCACGTTGCCGAAGATCCGCACACCCAACACAACGACCACACCGGTGGACAACTGCCCACCCACACCCAACTGGTCACCCAGATACACGATCAGACCAGCGACCAGCACATTCGAAATGAACGACACCACGAACTGCTTGTCGTCGAAGATGCGGTCCAACCGGCCCGCACCCACCGAACACCGCGTCCAACGCGGCCACCACCGCGATCGGCAGGTACGGCTGCAACGCCGCCGGCACCGTGGGATCGAGCCACACACCGAGCACCACACCGGCGAGCAACGCCAGCACCGCGATCATCGGCCACCTCCGGAGGGCTAACGGTCGTCGTGGGAGCGGACGACCCGGACTGCCGGACCGGACACCCGACGCGGAAGGGCTCGGACTGACCGACGGCTTGGCGTAGCGTAGCTGCGGCTCCGGCGCCGCCGGCAAGGTGAGGTCGTCGGACTCCCGCACACCGAACGACAACCCGGTCTTCTGCGCCACTCACGCATCAGCGCCGCGTTCCGACTGTCCTCGAACTTGCGCCGCATCGAACCCGGACCGATCGCCGACACCTCGTACGGCCCCGTCACCGGCCGGAAATCCACCAACATCGCCTCACCCGCCGAACGGATCGTCGACGTCGACGTCAACCGCTGCCCGTTGATGGCGATCGCCTCCGCGCCCGCACTCCACAACGCGTTCGCCACCCCTGCAGATCGCTGTAGAGCACCCGCGGCGGCCCGCACCGGCGCCGGTCACCGCGTCCGCGTTGTCCGGCGCGTCCGCCAACCGCACCACCACACCGTCGCCGCGCACCCGACCCAGCCCGGTGCTCGCCTCCATATCGCGCAGCCGGGCGGCGGCCGACCCACTCAACGCCGCGTCGCGCTGGCGACTGACCTCCTCGCGCAGCTCGTCCGCCCGCGTGGACAACCGGTCGGTCTGGCTCTCCCGATCCTTGATCTGTGCCACCAGACCGGAACGGGCTTGGCTGCGCCCCGGCTCGTCCGCGATCGTCTGCCGGTACGCGACAGCGAACAGGAAACCGAGCATCACCACCACGACCAGGCTGACCGACCGCGCCGGCAGGCCCGCCAGCCCGCGACGGCCCGGATGACGCCGACCGCCGCCGCGCGGCAGCCGCGTCCGCGTAGCCCGGATCGAGGGGTTGCGGAACAGTTCGGTGAGGAAGTCCGGGCGTACACCCGGTCCTGGCCGGCTTCCCGATCTTCGGCGCGCTCACGCCGCCGCCCCGGCCGCGGGCCGCGCGCACCAACCGGGCGGCCTGGACGACGTACATCCCGCCGGCCACCCAGTAGAGCACCAACCCCACCAGGCCAACCCCAGCCGATCGCGCTCGCCGCCGTTGCCACGTCGGTCGACGCGGTGGCCAGCAGCAGCACCGGGAACGCCGCGAGCAGCAGGAACGTGGCGGTCTTACCCACGTAGTGCACCGGCGGAGGCCCGTACCCGTGTCGACGCAGCACCGCCAGCGAGGCGAGCAGGAGCACCTCACGGGCCAGCAGCGCCGCGGTGAACTGCCACGGCACCACCTCCCGCGCGGTGAAGGCGAGCAGGGTGGCGAGGATGTAGAGCCGGTCGGCCAACGGATCGAGCAGCTCACCGAGGCGGCTCACCTGGTGCAGGCGGCGGGCGATCCAACCGTCGACCCAGTCGGTGGTGCCACCGATGGCCAGGACGACGACCGCCGCCACGTCGGCGCGTTCGACGAGGAACAGGTAGAGGAAGAGCGGCACGCCCAGCAGCCGCCCGAAGCTGATCAGGTTGGGCAGGGTGAGCACCTGACTGCCGGGAGTCTGGTCACCGGTGTCCCGCGGTTGCTCTGCCCGAGCCGGCCGACGCGACACCGATCCTCCTTCGCGGCACGCGGACCCCGGCCGACGCCGGGCGCGGCTGCGGGTCGTACGCGCTGTCGGGCCGGACATCGCCGGCTCTCCCTGCGGCCGGGCGGGCCCTTCTCTGATGCGGCCCGCGATCTCGATGATCGCGGGCCGGATAGTGCGCTGCCACTATATCGGGCTTCCTCGGGCTGTTCGGGTGCCGCCGCTCGGCTGTCGGTGCGGCCATGCCGCACTGTGGCGTGGATCACCACGCGTGAAGCGTCCTAGGATACTAGTGGAAGGAGGATCGACGCTCAGGCCGTCTGGACCGCGGTGTCGGACTGCTGCTCGGGCACCGACGTGGCCGCCCGAGCGAACGCTGCCAACGCCAGCAACAGATCGTGCTGCATCCGCGCCGGCATCCGATCCAACACCACCTGCACCGCCCGCTGCCGCCGCTCGGCCAGCTCCTCCAACAGGGTCAGCGCGGCGGCGGTCAGCACCAACCGCACCTCACGCCGATCGCGCGGATCGGGCACCCGACGCAACAGCCCGGTCGCCTCCAGCCGGTCACACAGGCGGCTCGCCGACGAGGGCACCACGTCCAGCAGCTCGGCCAACCCGTTGACGTTCGTCTCCTGCCGAGCGCTGATCAGCGTCAACACCCTCAACTGGGTGGGCGGCACCTGGTGCCGCGACGCGGCCGAGTCGACCACGGCGATCAGCGTCTCGGCGGCCGCGTCGATCGCCGCGGCGAGATCCGCAGGTCGCTCCACCTGATGTCCCCTGCCGTCGTCGCGCTGGTGCCCGCCCGGCACAGCGGCGGCGAACTCACCCACTGCCCGCTCACGCGGGCCACGCCAGTCCAGACAGACCACGACGGCGTCGTCGCGCAGATCGGAGTCCTCGTGATAGGCGTGCAGTTCGCGCATCACCGTACCAACCGCCTCGGCCGCCGGCTGCAACCGCGTGGCGCGCAGCGAACGAGCCATCACCCGCTGGCCGTACGGCTCCTGGCCCGGCGGCTCGGCGGCTCACACCCCGTCGCTGACGACGAAGAGCCGGTCACCCGGCTCGAGTTGCAACTCCTGCAGCTCGTAGCGGGTCTCGGCGAACATGCCCAGCGGCAGCTGCTGATCCAGCTTCATCGGCTCGACCACCGAGCCGCGCATCCGCAGCAGGTGCGGGGAACCCGCGTCGACCGCCCGGACCCGGCCGGTGCGAGTGTCCACCTCCAGCAGCAGCGTGGCCACGTACCGGCCACCCCGGTGCTGGTAGAAGACCGTGTCCGAGGCAAGCTCCGCCTGTTCGACCAGGCCGCCACCGGAGCGACGCGCGTTGCGCATCGCGTTGACAGTGACGGCGGTCAGCATCGACGCGGCCAGACCGGTGCCCTCGCCGTTGAGCACCGTTACGGTGAGACGGTCGTCGTCCAGGGACCAGTCGAAGTGGTCCCCACCCACGGTGTACGCCGGCTCCAGTTGACCGGCCAGGTCGAACGCGTGGTGCGCCACACCGCGACCGGGCAGCAGGTCCCACTGCATCTCGGCGGCCATCGTCAGCCGCTCACGACGGCGGGCCCGCCGGTAACGGTCGGTCTGCCGGTCCGCCGCGCGCATCGCCACCGCCAGGGCCCCGGCGATGTCCGTCGCGCGACCGGTGACGGCCGGACCCGGCACGGTGGGAAGCTCGATCAGCAGCACGCCCAGCCGCTCCCCACACGGTCAGCGGCAGGTAGAGCCGGCAGGGCCCTCGCTGGCGGCGTCACGAACCGGTTGCTGGCTGCTGAAGCAGCGCTGCGCCACGGTGTGCTGGCCAGGAACCCGGCCGCGGGCAGGTCCGGGTCCAGTACCGGCCAGAGCCCACTGATCCGGTAGTCGGCGACGAAGACGTCAGTGCGCAGCGCGCCCAACTCCGATCGGATCGACCGGTCCGCCGCCTCGGCCAACTGGTCGGGCGGCGCTCGCGCAACGCGCGCGACACCACGTCCGGCGCGTCTTCCATCGTCGTCCTCCCCGAAACTTGCTATAGGGCAAGCATCATACGGACCACCCGGACGGTTGATCCCGCGCGGTCAGTCGCCCGCGCGGGTCGCGAGAACGCCGTGGAACGCGTCCGGCACCTGCGCCGGCACACCGGCCGGTCGCCACTCGGCGACCGGGACGATCCGTCCGCCGTCGGCGCCCACCGACCCAGCAACGGCGCGAACGCCGCCGGCGGACGCATCCGGAACTGCGGCCCCATCATCGCCAGCGCCTGCGGATGGCCCGCCAGCTCCTCGGTGTCGAAGTCCACCGCGAGCAGGCTGCCCGGCGCCGCGGCAGAGCACAACTCATCCAGGGTGTGGGTCACTGTGGCGTCGTCGAGGAACGCGGCCAGGCCGAGGAAGACCACGCCGACCGGCCGTCGGCCCCAACCGCTGACGAAACGGTGCAGCTGCGACGGGTCGATGGTGCCGATGTCGGTCGCGTCGCCGAAGCCGTAGCCGGCCCGGTCGCTGCCGGCGAGGATGCTCTGCCCCAACCGGATGGTGACCGGGTCGACGTCGGTGTAGAGCACCGTCGCGTCGGTGGCCACCTCGTGCACGTTGCCCCTGGTGGGCACCCCGGCGCCGAACACCAGGAACCCGTCCACGCCCTGCTCGACCATGGCCCGCACGGCCCGGCCCAGGAACGCCCGCAACTCCCGGAACACCGGCGCGCACGGGCCGTACGCCTGCTCGAACGCGCTCGCGGCGGCCACGTCGACGGGAAGTGATGCTGCCCGCCGAGCCAGAAGTCGATCATGCGTGCCGTGCTGGGCTGGTCTGGTGCACCCATCGGTGACGCTCCTCTCCGGCCGGTCGTCGCCAGCGTACCGAGCGGGACGCGCTCGGCGGTATGGCGACGCGGAGGTGTCCGGGCCCGCGATACTGGCCGCGAGCGGAGGTGGGCGGTGAACTCGGCGAACAACGCGGCGGTGGTGGTCGGCGTGGACGGCTCGGAGCCGGCGCTGCGCGCCGTCCGGCTCGCCGCCACCGAGGCACAGCGTCGGCATCGGCCGCTGCGGGTCGTGCACGGCTTCATCTGGCCGTTGCTGCACGTGCCGGTCTCCCCGCCCCGGACGCGCCGCCCGGCGGAGGACTGCGCCACCGGGCCGAGGAACTGGTCGACGCCGCGGTGGCCGAGGCGGAGGCGACCGCACCGGGCCTGTCGGTCGCGGGCGAGATCATCGACGGCGAGGCCGCCGCGGTGCTGGTGGGTGAGTCACCCACCGCCGCGCTGGTCGTGCTCGGCGACCGTGGACTGGGTGGTTTCTCCGCGCTGGTGGTCGGGTCGGTCGCGGTGCAGGTCGCCGCGTACGCCGACTGCCCGGTGCTGGTGGCGCGCGGCACGCAACGACCCGACCAGCCGGTGCTGGTCGCCGTGGACGGTTCCGAGGCGTCCACGCGGGCCGCCGAGTTCGCCGCCGAGACCGCCGTGTCGCGGGGCGTGCCGCTGGTGGCGGTGCACGCCTACCGGCACCCGGCAGCAGCGGCCCGGGAGACATGCAACCCTGGTGTACGACGAGGCGACGCTGCACGGCGAGCAGCAGCGGATGCTCGCCGGGTGGTTGACCGGGCTTCCCGAACGGCACCGAGGGCTGCGGCTGACCTGCCGGGCGGTCCACGGCCGGCCGGGCGCCGTGCTGGCCGAGGCGTCGCGCTCCGCCCAACTGGCGGTCGTGGGTGGGCAGGGACGTGGCGAGGTGACCGGGTTGCTGCTGGGGTCGGTGAGCCAGTCGATGCTGCACCACGCGCAGTGCCCGGTCGTGGTGGTCCGCGCCCCGCACTGAGCCCCACGGGGGTTGGCCCGGCGGGGACGGGTAGACGGCCGCGGTACGCCCATGACGCGAGACGAGGGCCGCAGCAGATGCCCTGACCCGACGAAGGAGGCAGCACATGCCAGGACCACGGCCGGGCAGTAACGCGTACGACAAGCAGCGCGCGCGGTTGCGCAACGCGATCGACGACTCCGGACGTCGGGTACCCGACGGCAAGGCCAACCAGGTCGCGAACCGGATCCTCCAGGAGGATCGCGGCCAACGGGCGTGGTGCGCGGCGATCGCACCTACGGTCCCAAGAGCGAGCGCGAACCAGGCGACCCGAAGTGAGAACTGTCGACGTGGCCGACGGCGCCATCGCGGGCGCCGTCGGCAGCACCGCGCTGAACGTGGTCAGCTACCTCGACATGGCGCTGCGGGGACGGCCGGAGAGCGACGTCCCACAGGAGACCGTCGACCGGCTGGCCGGGATCGCGCACGTGGACCTGGGGTCCGGGGCCGGCGGCCAACCGCCGCTCGGGCCTCGGCCCCTGATCGGCTACGGGCTGGGCGTCGCCGCGGGCGTCGCGTTCGCGCTCTACGCCGGTGGCCGCCGCCAGCCGCTGCCGATGGCCACCGGCCTGCTCGGCGCCGGCGTCATGACCATGACCGACGGGTCCATCACCGCGCTCGGGATCAGCGATCCACGCACCTGGCGGCGCTCCGACTGGATCTCCGACATCATCCCGCACCTCGCGTACGGACTGGCGGCCGCCGCCACCTGGAACAGGTTGCGGCGGCCGCCAGGGCGCGAACGCTAGTCAGCGGGTGTCGCTGTCGTCCTCGGCCACCGGCTCACCGGCCGGGCCGTACGGCGACACCTGCCCCTTGGGGATCGGTCGGCCCTCGTCGCCACGGGACGCGCCACGGGTGGGGCCGGTCGGATTGGGCACCTTGCTGTCCTGACTGGTCGCGCCCTTGGCGTTGCGGCGGAACTCCTCCTGCTGTGGGTTGACCACGGTGTCTCCTCCGGGGTACGGCGGGCGGCATCGACCGCCTCCACCGCCGGCATACCCGTCCGCTTCGACGGCATTCCGCCCACGCTCGCCGGTGCGACGGCTAGCGGAACGCGAAGTGGGTACGCCGTCGGTGTGGGCAATGATCGAACGGTGGTGCGGGTTCTGCTCGACAGGCGTGGCCACACGTACGCGGAGGAGGCCGGCATCCGGCTGTCCGACCGGCCGGGCCCGCTGTATCAGCTGCTGGTGCTGACGACTCTGCTGAGCACCCGGATCCGGGCGTGCGTGGCGGTGGCCGCCGCGCGGAGCTGTTCGCCGCGGGCTACCGCACGCCCCAGGCCATGGAGGCGGCCAGCTGGCAGGAACGCGTCGACGCGCTGGGCCGGGGCCACTACCGCCGCTACGACGAGCGGACGGCCACCATGCTCGGCACCGGCGCCCGGCTGTGCCTGGACCGTTGGCACGGAGACCTGCGCCGGCTGCACCGGAGGCCCAGGGCGACCCCGTCGGGCTGCGGCGGCGACTCACCGAGTTCCCCGGCATCGGCCCCACCGGCGCGGACATCTACCTGCGCGAAGCTCAGGCGGTCTGGTCGGACCTGCGCCCGTACGCGGACCGTCGGGCCCTGGCCGGCGCGAAGCGGCTGGGTCTTCCGGGTTCCCCGGACCGGCTGGCTGGTCTGGTCGACGAACCGGACTTCGGCCGGCTCGCCTCGGCGCTGGTGCGGGTGGCGCTGGGTGAGGAGTCCGCCGGCGAGGTCACCCGCGTCGCAGCCGGCTGAGCGCGGGCGCTCACTTCACCGTCTTGTCCCCGGGCGGGTCAGGTGCCACACCAGCAACGCGGCGAGCAGCGCCAGGACCACGACTCCACCCGAGATGCCACGACCCTCCTCGGGGCTGCGGCCGGCGCTGCCGAAGTAGATCACCGCGAGGCCGGCCAGCACCGTGACGAACGTACGCAAACCTCGGTCCTTCACAGAACGGACCGTAGGCAGACCAGTTCCGGCGCAGTGACGATTTGGGCTTTTGTCACTCTTCTGGGTGGTGGTCAGCGCTCCGCGACGAACCCGCAGAGTCGGACCCGGCGCACCGCCCGGTCGGCGACCTCCACCACCTGCAGCGTCAACCCGGGTAGGCGCACCGTCTCGCCAGGAGCGTCCGGCAGGTGCCGCAGCCGGGCCAGCACCAGACCGGCCACCGTGGTGTAGTCCCGCGACAGCGGAAAGCTCAGCCGCACCCCAGGTCGGGCAGGTCGTGCAGGGGAAGTCACCGGGCACCAGCAGGGACCCGTCCGGTTCCCGAACGACCCGCGTACGTCGCGGTCGGTCTCGTCGTACAACTCGCCGACCACCTCGGCCAGCAGATCCTCCATGGTCACCATGCCGTCGATGCCGCCGTGCTCGTCGACGACCAGGGCCAGCTGCTGATGCTCCTGACGCAGCTGACGCAACGCGTCGGCGACCGGCAGGGTGACCGGCAGCAGCAGCGGTGGGCGGACCCGCTCGCCCACCGAGGCGGCACCGGCTCGCACCAGGTCGCGGATGTGCACCACACCGAGCACCTCGTCCAGGCCACCCGGGCCGGTGACGGGAGCGCGGGACCGCCGGCGGCGGCGAGGCGTCGCACCCTCGTCGGCGCTCAGATCGGCCGGGAGCGTCGTCACCTCCCGCCGCGCCACCAGGATCTCCCGCAGCGTGCGACCGGCGATGTCGAAGGCACCGGTCAGAATCTCCCGCTGCTGGGCCGACAGGCCACGCTGACTGGCCAACATCTCCCGCAGCTCTTCCTCGGTCATCTCCTCCCGGTTGGCGCGTGGATCACCGCCGGCGAGCCGGACCACCACGTCGGTGGCACGGCTCAGCAGCCACACCGCCGGCCGGGACACCCGGGCGAGCAGGTCCAACGGGCCGGCGCTCAGCAACGCCCAGCGCTCGGCCCGCTGCATGGCCAGCCGCTTGGGGCCAACTCCCCGAACACCAGCGTGACGAGCGTCAGCAGCACGGTCACCAGCAGCACCGCGGCGGGCCGCGCCGCCCGCCGAGGAAACTGAGCGGGCCGACCAGAGGCTGGGCCAGCGACACGGCGGCCGCCGCCGAGGCGAGGAAGCCCGCCAGGGTGATGCCGAGCTGAATCGTGGCCAGGTACCGGTTCGGGTCCCGGACAGCTGCACCAACCGGTCGCCGGCACGACTTCGTCGACCCAGCCGCCGCAACTGCCCCTCGCGCAGGGTCACCAGCGCCATCTCACTGCCGGAGAGCGCGGCGTTGATCAGGACCAGCACGGCCACCAGCGCCAACTGCCCGAGCTGACCGCCCATCGCCTACTCCCGTCCGCCGCCTGAGGTCACTCAACCGCAGCGGAGCCGACTCCGGCCCGGTTTGCGACCGTGCCCCGCTCAGTCGACCTCCAGGTCGTCCAGCGAGATGGCGTGGGTCATCAGCCAGCGGGCCAGTGCCGACATCCCGAACAGCCACAGCGGCACCGACTCGGTGGGGCCGTTGGTGGCGTAGATGGCGAACCGCAGGTCCGGCGCGCGGTACGCCTCGATCCGCCACCGGTGCTGCCGGTCCCGCCAGACCGCCGAAGGGTCCATGGCGTCACCGTAGGTGACCACCGCCGACCGGGGGCCGGTTAGCCGGTAGCACCGGCTCAGCCCGGCACCACCGTGGGCCCGAGGACGACCCGGGCGGCGAACACCAGGAGGCTGATGCCCACGCTGCCGAGCACCAGCCAGCCCACACCCCGCCACCCCGAGCCACGCTGGGTGACCAGCGCCGGGGCGTCCGCCACAGTTCCCGGTACGTCCAGGCCAGCACGCCCACCCCGAACGGCAGGAGCGCCACCCAGAACCAGAACCACCGGGTGCCGGCCAGGGCGGCGCGCCGATCGTCAACCGACCCAGCCAGAGCAGGGCCAGCGCGCCGGAGAGCAGACCCGCGATGAGCGCGATGCGGTGCGCCGGGCCGTTGCCGGCCTGCCACGGGTCGGCGACGGCGGCGAGCCGGGCATCCCGCGCGGCGTGCGCCGACGGGTCCGGCTCGGCGGGGTACGACTCCAGGCCAGGCGGGTCGACGACGGCGTACCGGGTCTGGCCGCTGGGCACGGTCCAGGCCAGCATCCCGCCCGCTCGGCGGGTCGCAGCTCCGGCCGGCTGCCCCAGTACGCGGTGTCGGACCAGCCGTCCGTCCGCTGGTAGGTCACCACCCGGCCAGCCGCGAGATCCCGGTCGAGCTGGGCCTCGGTCGACTCGCGGGGCTCCACCCACCACGCCAGAGGCCCACAGCACCCAGAGCAGCGGCAGCCCCAGCGCAGCGCCACCGGGACGACGGCACGCCATCGGGCGCTGGAGGGCCGCGTCGGGGCCGGATCACCTCGATCACCGGCCCAGGGTCGCACCCGACGCGAGCCTGTCAGCCCCGCATCCGGGCGGCTCTCAGGTGACGACGATCCGGGCGTCGTCGGGCAGGCGTCGGGTCACGCCCCGACGGTCCAGCAGCTCCAGCAGGGGCACCGCCACCCGGCGGGTGGTGTCCAACGCCTGCCGGGCCGCGGAGAGGGTGAACGGCTGCGGCAACCCGGCCAACACCCGCACCGCGTCGTCGAGCGCGTCGGGCAGCAGCACCACGTTGTCGGCCAGCCGCAGCAGGGCGCCGGCACGCACGGCGGCGCCGATCTCTCGGGGACCCAGACCGAGGTCGACGAGGCGGTCCGCCTCGGGGCACGAAACGGCCGGTTGCCGTACTCGGCGCGGACCCGCTGCACGGCCCGGCCACCGGCTCGGGCAGCGCGTCCACGCCGGCCATCCCGACCCGCCCGGCGTGGATGCGCAGCGGCGGCCGGACCAGCGCCTCGACGAGCACCCGGTCGGGCAGAGCGAGGCGCTGACGCAGCGCGTCCACCGGCATCCGGGTTCCAACGGGTGTTCCCGCGCGTGCCGGGCGACCTCCTCGGTGAGTTGCTCGCCGAGCCGCCGCCAGTGCGCCGGGTCGGCCAGCCAGTCACCGGCCACCGGTGCGGCGTGCACCGGCACACCATCCGGATCAGCGCATTGGCCCGGACCAGCCGACGACGGCGCAACTCCCCGCCAGGTCGGGGCGACCGTCCAACTCGGCGAGGACCTGCGCGCGGCCGGCGGCCGCACCCGTCGGGCCAGCGGTGGGGTGCCACGTCCAGCACCCGCACCCGCCGCTGACGTGGTGCCGGCCCGGTCACGCAGCAGCGCCCGGTCGCCCACCAGCAGCGGAAGCGGGCGAGCCAGCCGCAGCCGTACGGTGTCCGGACCGAGCGGACGCACCCGCGCCGGCACCGCCGCCGACCCGACGTGCAGGGTGAGGGTGGCCGGCAGGTCGGCGGCCGGATCGCCGGTGAGCCGGACGTCGACCAGGTCGGTGCGGTGAAACCGGCCGGGGTGAGCAGCGCGTCGCCGCGGCCGAGCCGGTCGCGGGCGTACCGCGCAGGTTGACCGCCACCCGGCCACCGCCACCGCCTCCGGTCGGGCCTCGCCCAGGCAGTGCAGGCCCCGAACCCGGACCAGGTCGTCGGCGCCGGCCAGCTCCAGCTCGTCGCCCACCCGCAGCCGACCGGCGCCGAGGGTGCCGGTGACGACGGTGCCACTGCCCCGCACGGTGAAGCTGCGGTCGACCCAGAGCCGGACCGGTTCGTCCACCGCGGGGCGGGCAGCGCGGCGGCCAGCCCGTCCAGGGCGGCCCGCAACTCCGGCAGACCGGCGCCGGTGCGGCCACTGACCGCCACCGCCGGCACCGTGCCGAGACTGGTCGCGGCGATCTCGGCGAGAGCGTGGGCCGTCGCCGCCCCGGGTCGGCCAGGTCCGCGCGGGTCACCGCCAGCAGGCCGTACGCGACACCGAGCGCGTCCAGCGCGGCCAGGTGCTCGGCGGACTGCGGCATCCAGCCCTCGTCGGCGGCCACCACGATCAGCGCCGCCGGCACCGGGCCGACCCCGGCGAGCATGTTCGGCACGAACCGCTCGTGCCGGGCACGTCGACGAACGCGACGGTGGCACCGGACGGCAGCGTCGTCCAGGCGAAGCCCAGGTCGATGGTCATCCCCGGCGGCGCTCCTCGGCCCACCGGTCGGGTTCCATCCCGGTCAACGCCCGGACCAGTGTCGACTTGCCGTGGTCGACGTGCCCGGCGGTCGCGACGACGAACACGGTCAGTCGTCCCCGGGTACGCGCAACACTGCCGCCCGCACGGCCTCGTCGGCGGCGGGGGCACACAGCGCAGGTCGAGCAGCAGTCGGCCGCGCACCACCCGGCCGAGGACGGGCTGGTCTCCGGTGCGCAGCGGCGCCGCGTACCGCTCGGGCAGGCTCAGCGCCCACGAGTCCAATTCCACCCGGGACCGCCGCCCCGCCGACCACCGCGACGGCCGGCACCACCTCCGCCTTGCGGCCGTCCGCGCCGAGCCGGTCACGGAGCCACTCCGCCCGCCGGCGCAGGACACCCGGTCGGCGTGCAGCGCCGACCGGGTCGGTGTGTCCGGTTGACGCAGGGTGGCGGCCAGCGCGGCGAGGGTGAGCTTGTCCACCCGGAGCGCCCGGGCCAGTGGGTGGCGGCGAAGCCGGTCGATCAGCTCGATGTCGCCGAGCAGCAGCCCCGCCTGCGGCCCACCGAGCAGCTTGTCGCCGCTGGCGGTGACCAGCGCGGCGCCCGCGCGCAGCGTGCTCGCCGCGTCCGGTTCGTCGGGCAGCAGCGGGTCCGCGTCGAGCAGGCCGGAGCCGATGTCGGCGACCACCGGCACCCCAGGGTGGCCAGCTGCCGGACTCCGGTGGCGGAGGTGAAGCCGGTGATGAGGAAGTTCGACGGGTGGACCTTGAGCACGAAACCGGTGCGCGGGCCGATCGCGGCGGCGTAGTCAGCGAGGGTGGTGCGGTTGGTGGTGCCCACCTCCCGCAGCCGCGCGCCGGTGCTCTCCAGCAGGTCGGGCAGGCGGAAGCCGTCGCCGATCTCGACCAACTCGCCGCGGCTGACCACGATCTCCCGCCCGGCGGCCAGCGCGGTGGCGGCCAGCACCAACGCGGCCGCGCCGTTGTTGACCACGTGCACCGCGCCCGCGTCGGGCACGGCTGCGGCCAGCGCGTCCAGGGCGTCACGGCCTCGGCGGGCCCGCCGGCCGGTGGCCAGGTCCAACTCGACGTCGGTGTGCCCGGCGGCGGCCACCACCGTCGACAGCGGCGGCCGACAGCGGCGCCCGACCCAGGTTGGTGTGCAGCACGACACCAGTGGCGTTGAGCACCACCCGGGGCCGGGCGTGGGCAACGCGGCGACGGCGACGTCGCGTACCTCATCGGGGTTGATCTCGCCGCGACGGGCCCGATCCTGCGCGTGGGAGACGATCGCCTTGACCTGCTCGCGGCCCAGCGTCACGGTGGCCGCGGCCAGCAGCGGGTCGGCGAGCAGCGTGTCGGTGCGGGGCACCCGGCGTCGCGGGTCCACCCAGCCGTCGCCCATCACGTCATCTCCCGCGAGCGGTTTGGCGGAGACGGACGGGAATCGAACCCGCCTGGCCCGGGTCCCGGACCACTCCGGTTTTGAAGACCGGGAGGGGCACCAGCCGCCTGAACGCCTCCATTGGACATTCGATCACAGCGAGAGCGGGTCGGGTGGGTCAGGTGACCGGATCCACCCCGGTTCGCCGGGCTTCGACTCGTTCACGTTGCGGCACCACCGTATACCGCGGGTCTCGGGCGGAGGCGACTCCGCCGTAGAAGATGCCGAACCGGGTCAGCACCGACGCCGCCAGCAGCGCCGTCCCGGACACCGCACCGACCAACCGGCTGCGCCGCCCGAGCACCGCGCCCGCCACACCGCCGATGGTCAACATCCGTGCCGTCCGCAGCATCCGGCCGGGCCGGCCCGTCGGTAGGGCTCGCTGAGCAGGCCGAGACGGGTCTCCACCCGGTGCGTGGCGTACAGCTCCAGGGCCGCGCCGGCCACCGCCATCCGGCGGGCCGGCCCGGCCTGGCCGGCGGCGCGGCGAGCAGACCGACGCCGGCGCCGCTGGCCAACGCACTGCCCGCGAAGATCACCGGCAACTCGGGGTACGCCTCGTGCCACGACGGCACCGCCGTGTCGGCCAACAGCACCCCGGTGTACGTGGCCAGCGCCGGTGCCGTGCCGGCGGCGAGCAGCCCAGCGGCCTGCCCGATCGGCGGCAACGCCCGGCCGACCAGCCCGAGCAGACCGTGGCGGGCAGCACGCCGGCCGCCTCGGCGATCGCGGCAACGCCGGCCGCCGGCCCGTACGCGGTGAGGATCCAGGTGCCCATCGACATCGGCGAGGTCGGCTTGGCCACGCGAAGCATGTGGTGGAAGCGCGCCGGACGGCCCAGGTCCTTCACCAGGAAGACGGCACTGGCGCTGACGGCGGCCAGCGCGGTGACCCGACCGGCACGCCGCAGAGCGGGCCGCCCGGTGAGCTGTCCACCGGCCGCGAGCAGCGACGAGCCGGCGGCCAACCCACCGGTGAACAGGTACGCGGCGATGTCCCACTTCCAGACCGGCGCCTTGAGGACGGGCCGACCGTAGTACGAGGTGAACTCGGCCTCCGGCACCCGCAGTTCCTCGCCGCCGCCGCGCGCCCACCCCGGCGGCCCGCCCGCCGGCCGGAGGGCTCGGCGGTCCGCCGCTGCCGTTCTGTCGGATCCGCCTCGGGGCGGCACCGGCCATCGCACCGTTGGCGGGCGGGTGCGTGTCGCTTGCCGTTCGCCGGTCGCGGTCGTCGGGGCCAGCCGGTCGCGGAAGCGGCGGAACAGGTCGCCCACCTCGGGGCGTTGCGGACTCACGAGGAACCTCCGACGAACGCGGCGACGGTGGCCGCCGCCATGGCGAGGGCGGCCAGCCCGGCACGTTTCCACATCTTCGGCAGGTCGCGGGTGGTCACGATCGGGTCGGGCGGCAGCCCGTACACCTCGGGCTCGTCGAGAAGCAGGAAGAACGCCCCGTCACCACCCACACCGTCGTTCGGATCGTGCCCGTACAGACGGGCCTCGGGTACGCCCCGCTCATGCAGCGTCTCGACCGCGCGGCGGCCCGCTCCCGCAACTCCTCGAGCGGCCCGTACTGGATCGACTCGGTCGGACACGCCTGCGCACACGCCGGAGTCATCCCCGCACCCAACCGGTCGTAGCACAACGTGCACTTCCACGCCCGACCATCATCCTTACGCTGATCGATCACCCCATACGGACACGCCGAAACGCAGTACCCACACCCATTACAGATGTCCTCCTGCACCACCACCGTCCCGAACTCCGTCCGGAACAACGACCCCGTCGGACACACATCCAAACACGCCGCATGCGTGCAGTGCTTACAGACATCCGACATCATCAACCACCGAAAATCCGAACGCCCCTCCACACCCGTACCCCGCCCCGGCGGCTGCGCACCCGGCATCCCCAAAACTGCGGACCCGCGCCACCGCCACCCTGGCTTACGGCGATCGGATCGCCCGGAGCCGCGGCGAGCAGGGCGCCGAGCACGTCCGCCGGCCCGCCTGCGGCCATCCCGGCGGCGGCGGACGGCGTGCCGGTCGGCACACCGGGTCCGTGCCGGTGTGCTCGGTGGTGCCCGCCGCCACTGCCGCCGACGCCGCGCCGACCGAACCGCCGGTCGGCGTTCCCGCGAACGGCGGGTGCGGTGTCCGGCCGCACGGGGCTGTTCGACGAACGCGACGTGCCGCCACGAGTTCGCGGTCAACGCGCCGGTGTTGTCGTACGACATGCCCAGCAGGTCCAGACCACTCTCCGGAACGCCGTTCCACTCCTTGCAGGCAACCTCACAGGCCTTACAACCGATACACACACTGGTGTCGGTGAAGAACCCCATCCGGGGCGGCGCGTCCTCGTAACCAGCGTCCGCCGCCGGGTCCAGCGGCCCGTACAGGCTGTTCGGGTCAGGAAGCACCGCGCTCCTTCCCTCGCTGTCGATGGTGACGACCGGGGCATGCTGGCCCGGGTGATCCCGGCCCGTCGCTGGTAGTCGGCCACCAGATCCAACAACGCCGGTCCGGTGGGACGACGGCCGGGCCGGACGTCGCAGGTGCCGACCTTGCTCTCCTGGATCAGCACGTTCGGGTCGAGGCTGATGCCGAACAGATCGTTGGCCGAGTCGCCGGTCACCAGACCCTCGAAGCCGAAGTGGTACGGCAACCACAGCTGATGGATGATCCGGTCGTCGACCCGCAGCGGGGTGAGTCGGTCGGTGACCAGCACCTTCGCCTCGATGGCCGCGCGGGCGGTGACCAGGTGGGCCCAGCCCAGGTGGTCGAGTCCGCGTTCGACCGCCAATTCTGGCGACACCTCGACGAACATCTCCGGTTGCAACTCGGCCAACGGCGACACGGTCCGGCTCATCCCACCGGCCGTGTGGTGCTCGGTGAGTCGGCTGACCGTGAACACGTACGGGAACACCTGATCGTGCTCCTGCGGCGGGCTGGGGTTCACCGAGTTCACCGGGTGCGCGTACATCTTGCGGGTCGGATTGGCCTGCTGCCGGTAGAGCGGATTGCGCACCGGCGACTCCACCGGCTCGTAGTGCGTCGGCAGCGGCCCGTCCAGGACACCGCTGGGCGCGTACAGCCAGCCCTTGCCGTCACCCTGCATGACGAACGGGTCGTCGCCGGCGATGCCCTCCGTCCCCGACGCGCCAGCGGGCGGCCGGTACGACGGCGGTTTGGTCTTCTCGAAGTCCGGCACGTCGTAACCGGTCCACTCGGACTTCTCCGCGTCCCACCACACGTAGCGCTTGCGCTCACTCCACGGGTTGCCGTCCGGGTCGGCGGACGCGCGGTTGTAGAGGATGCGCCGGTTCGCCGGCCACGCCCAACCCACTCGGCGGCCACCCAGTCCTGCTCGTGTCGGGACTTGCGCCGGGCAGCCTGGTTGACGCCGTCCGCGTACACGCCGCTGTAGATCCAGCAGCCGATCGCTGTGGAGCCGTCCGCGCGGGCCTCGGCGAAACCCGACAGCGGGCGACCGGTCGCCACCTCGTACCCGTTGATCTCGCGCAGCACCGCCTCGGCGCTCGGCTCCGCGTGCGGACCGTGCGTGGGTAGTCCCAGGTCAGGTCGAGCAGCGCCCGGTCGCGGGGCTGCGGCGAGTCGGCCAGCTTCGCGCAGCTTGCGCCCCAGGTGGTAGAAGAACCACAGCTCGGAGCGGGCGTCGCCCGGCGGCTCGACAGCCTTCTCCCGCCACTGCAACAACCGCTGCGTCTGGGTGAACGTCCCTCCTTCTCCACATGGGACGCCGCCGGGAGGAAGAACACCTCGGTGCGGCACTCCTCCGGGACGATCTCCCCGGTGGCGACCTCGGGGCCGTTCTGCCAGAACGTGGCGCTCTCGATCATGAAGAGGTCCCGGACCACGAGCCAGTCGAGGTTGGCCATCCCGAGCCGCTGCGCGCGACCGTGCGCCGAGCCGACCGCCGGGTTCTGCCCGAGCAGGAAGTAGCCCTTGATCTTGCCGTCGATCATGTTGAGCACCTGCTGGTAGGTGCCGTGATCGCCGGTCAGCCGGGGCAGGTAGCCGTAGCAGAAGTCGTTCTCCGGCGTCGCCGCGTCACCCCAGTACGCCTTGAGCAGGCTGGCGGCGAACGACCGCGCGTTGCCCAGAAACCCTTCTGCCCCGGGTGCCGGATGCTGTCCACCCACTCGTCGAAGGTCGGGTGTTCGGCGTGGTGCGGCATCGGCAGGTAGCCGGGCAGTAGGTTGAACAGGGTCGGGATGTCGGTGGAGCCCTGGATGCTGGCGTGCCCGCGCAGAGCCATCACCCACCACCCGGGCGGCCCATGTTGCCCAGCAGGAGCTGGATGATCGCGCCCGTGCGGATGTACTGCACACCGACGCTGTGCTGCGTCCAGCCCACCGAGTAGATCAGCATGCCGGTGCGGTCCCGGCCCGAGTTCACCGTCCACGCCTGCGCCAACTCCAGGAACTGGTCCTGGGGATGCCGCAGACCCGCTCCACCATCTCCGGGGTGTAGCGGGAGAAGTGGCGCTTGAGGATCTGGTAGACGCAGCGCGGGTGCTGCAACGTCTCGTCCCGCTCGGTCTGCCCACCAACCGCTGCGCCGTGCGACTCGTGCGTCAACCCGCGGCGCTGTCTCGTTCCTGGGCGGTGTGCCCACTGCCCGACGAGCCCTCGTGCCCCGCGTACTGCCAGCTGTCCTGCACGTAGGTGCCGGTCTCCGGATCGAAGCCGGAGAAGAAGCCGTCACCGTCCTCGGTGTCGGTGAACTGGTCGCTGACGATCGTCGCCGCGTTGGTGTACGACAGCACGTACTCCCGGAAGTCCAACTCGTTGTCCAGGATGTAGCGCACCACCCCGCCGAGCAGCGCGATGTCCGTGCCCGCCCGGATCGGCAGGTACGCGTCAGCGACGGCACTCGTGCGGGTGAAGCGCGGGTCGACGTGGAAGACCTTCGCGCCCTTGCGTTTGGCCTCCATCACCCACTGGAAGCCCACCGGGTGCGCCTCGGCCATGTTCGAACCCTGGATGACGATCACGTCAGCATTGGCGATGTCCTGCTGGAAATCCGTCGCACCGCCACGACCGAAGCTGGCCCCAGACCGGGGACGGTGGCGGAGTGTCAAATACGGGCCTGGTTCTCGATCTGGAGAGCCCCCATCGCGGTGAACAACTTCTTGATGAGGTAGTTCTCCTCGTTGTCCAGCGTCGCCCCACCCAGACTGGAAAACCCCAGCGTCCGATTGAGCGGCCGGCCCTCGGTGTCGACGTCCTCCCAGGTCTGCTCGCGGGCGGCGAGCATCCGGTCGGCGATCATGTCGAGTGCCGTGTCGAGCTCCAGATCCTCCCACTGCGTCGAGTACGGACGGCGGTAACGGACCGTCGTCTGCCGCAGCGGACTGGTCACCAGACTCTTGCTGGCCGAACCCTTCGGACAGAGCCGACCCCGCGAGATCGGGCTGTCCGGATCACCCTCGATCTGACTGACCTGCCCGTCCTTCACGAACACCCGCTGACCGCACCCCACCGCGCAGTACGGGCAGACCGAACGGGCCACCGAGTCGGCGGTCTCGGTGCGGGCGGTCAGCGCGCGCGAACCGTCGGACTTCGCCGCCGCGCCCGACCCAGCGGGTCCGTGCCGGTGAGCTGGCGGTAGACCGGCCAACCCTCGATAAAGGTCCGCAGACCCATCCCCGACACCCTCCCACGCGAGCGACCCCTGAACATAGGTCAACTGAGACATCTTCGCGAGCCGGGAACGCAGACAGCGCCGCCCCGGCCGGTTGGCTGGGGGCGGCGCTGGTGTCGTGTGCAGGTCGCCTCTCGGCGAGTGGCACGACGCGGCTCCAGCCGAACGGTATTCCGCGAGGGCGATATTAGGTGAGGCCCGGGGACACTGAGTCACACCGACACAGTCCACAACCAGCCGTACCCTCACCTTGTTCCCATGCCTGTCCAACTGCGCTTGGGCCGGTACCCGCGCCAGCGTCGATCGTCCCCGCGCCCGCCGCCCGCCGGCCGGAGGCCGGCCACTCAGGCCTTGCCACACCGCGGGCCGTTCCGTCACCACCAGCCGTTTCTTCGCCGCGGCCGTGCCGACACTGCCGGGCCGTCCGCCGCCAAGGCCATGCCGTCGCCTGGCCGCCCCACCGCCAAGGCCGGGCCCTTGCCGGCGGTGCCGTCGCCGCGGCCGCGCCGTCACCGCCAGGTTCCATCGCTGTACGTCCGGTCGCCGCGCTTAGGCCGTGAGCGCCCCGCTTACCTGAGTCGTACCCGCGCGAGTTACCTAGGCCGCACCCGCAGGATCTTGGACAGTTTCCGTTCTGCCTGAACGGAAACTGTCCAAGATCTGCGCGCAGGCACCGCCGAACCGTCCGATCCGCTTCCGCCGGGCACCCGGCGGCGCGATATCGCGGCCAGCGGCCCGGTGTCTGCCGCACTTCCAGCGGATGCCGCTGGCCGGCACCCGTGTGTCGGGGTGCCGGCCAGTGGTCGGGTAGTGCGGTGCCGTGCCGTGCTGCTGTGCTGTGTGGTGGTGTCAGCTGTTCCAGTGCTGGGTGACGAGGTCGGTGGCCTGCTGCTCCCACTGGGCGTAGGCGTCCGGGTAGGCGGAGACCTGCACGGTCTGGGCGGCGTCGGTCAGTGCCATGTCCTGCCAGCCGTCGACCTGCTTGAGGCCCTTCAGGAACGCGGTCGTGGAGTACTCGGGGTTGGTGATCTGTTCGGGGTGCCCCAACCGCTGGACGGGCGTTGCTGGAACAGGCCCAGCGAGTCGTGGTCGTTCATGTCGCCGAGGTGGCCGAGGTTCTCCAGCTTCGACTCCTGCAGGCTCGTCGCGATGGAGATGACCGCGCCGCGCTCGGGCAGGCCGGCCTTCTTCGTGGCGGCGATGATCGCCTTGACGTTGCCGGTCTGCTCGTCGTTGAGGGTGATGTGGGACTGGTCGTCCTGCGGCTTCGGCGCGGTGGTCTGTACCGCGACGGCGACGGGCTTGGCGTCCACGGCCGGGGTGGTGGCGTGGGCGGCGATCGGGCCGGCGAACACACCACCGGCGAACGCGAGACCAGCAACGGACAGCATGCTCTTACGGAAGATCGTGTTCATGAGGGGTAGCTCCTTCGGGTAGGACCACCCGCACCACGGGGACGGCGGTGACGGGTGTGAGCACCTCGTCCGGCGCTGCACGTACACAAGGGGAAAGTCTTAAGGGGTCGGCGGCCTGCGAGCGTGGGGCTCGTGGCGCCGGGACCGGGTGTAACCACCGCTCAACGGGGTCATTCCCGGGCCCGCAACCTGTGAGCGGGGGCTCGTGGCGCTGGGTCCCGGTGTAACGACCCGGGGACCGCGGTCATTCCGGCAACCTGCGAGCGGTGGCTCGTGGGGCCGGGTCCAGGTGTAACGACCGGGGCCGGGGTCATTCCGGGGTGGCCCATCCGTCGGCACCCTCGTGGAGGCGGTGCCCGGTGGCCGTTCGTGGGGACTGCAACGACCGGCCCGTGGCCGGCATTCCAACCCGCGGCGCGGGTCGCCGGCCGGTGGTACTGCGATCGTCAGGGTATGTAACGACCCCGGCCCGCCCATGATTCCGGCCCACGGGTGCGGCCGACCACAACCCACAAACCCCACCATCGAACAAACCGCCCACGCCGCAGCTAACCTGCGACGTCGAGTCGCCCTCACTCGCGTGATCCACTCGCGTTCACGGAAACCGGGCTATCCGGGACGCCCGGACACCCAGACATCAAGGAACCCGAGTCGATCGAGAACAGGCATCCGCCACCGGGATTGTGAACCCGGCAAACCGGACCCTGCCACGGCGCAACGGAGTCGACCGGCCCGCCCCAGCGGTACCGCCCAGCAGCCTGCGGCGGGCCACGGGGATCGTCTTGAGCGACACCGGGACTGCCGGGAGTTACCCTGACACCATGCACGCCCTCTCCCCACCACGACCGGCGTGGCCTTTCTGGCCCGTCCCGGGCGTCCCGCCGTGGTGGCCAGGACGCTCGCCGAGCTGGCCGGCCCCACCCGAGGAGTGGTGGAACTGCCGCTGCGGCTGATGTGGAACGCCGAGCGCACCTTCGACCTCGGTGACCCGGACCAGCTTCTCTGGATGTACGAGAACGTGCTTCGCGAGACCACAAGAGCTGACGATCTGCGCGTCCTGATCAATGGGCGGACGCTGCGCCGGGTGTGGCGACTGCTGAACCTGCCTCGGGGCGTACGCCAGGCGTGGGAGAGCCGGCACCGCGGCCTGCGCGCGGCGTGATCGAGCCCCATCTGCACGAGTTCTACCGGGAGGTGGCCCGGGTGGCGCTGACTGCCGCCGGCCCGTACCGGTTCGTTCTGGGTGGCGGGTGGCCTGGGCGGCGCACGGGCTGGTCGCCCGACCGACCGAGGACGTCGACCTCTTCGCGGACGTCGAGGGTGCCGCCGCTGCGGCGTCCACCGGGGTACGCGTAGCGCTGGAGCGGGCCGGCTTCGTTGTCAGCGACGCGGACCCGGACAGTGAGCTGGCCGAGCTGTTCGACGGCTACGAGCAGGACATGAAGGACTTCGTGGTGAGCCGGGACGGGCGGCAGATCCGACTCAGCCTGGCCCGGTTGGACCGCCAGCAGAGCCCGGTGGTGATGGACCTCGGTCCGGTGATGGACGTCCGTGACCTGGTCGCCAACAAGATCGCGGCGTTGGTCAACCGGCGGGAGGTTCGGGACTTCATCGACGTGGCGGCGGCCCTCGACCACTACGACGTGACCGAGCTGTTGGTGCTGGCCCGTCAGGTCGACCCGCGCTCGATCCCGGTGACGTGCGCGCCGCCGGCCGCTACCTGGACCGACTGTCCGACCAGCGCTTCGGCCGTTACGGCCTGGGCCCCGCCGAGGTCGCCGAGATCCGGCAACGCTTCGCCGCCTGGCCACGCTGATCCCAGGCCGCGCCGCCCGACCGCACAGGCAAGGCCGCGCCGCCACGGCGGCAAGCAAGGCCGCGCCGCCACGGCGGCAAGCAAGGCCGGGTGAGCGTCCCGTAGGACGCCCACCCGGCGGCGGTCACTGGTCGGTCGACCGCCCGTGACCCCAGGATCTCGCCGGTGACGTAGCTGGACTCCTGCGAGGCGAAGAAGACGTATGCCGGAGCCAGCTCCGCCGGCTGACCGGGACGCCCCTCCGGGGTGTCGGTGCCGAACTGCTTCACCTTCTCCTCCGGCATGGTGGACGGGATCAGCGGCGTCCAGACCGGGCCGGGCGCTACCGCGTTGACCCGGATGCCCTGCTCGGCCAGGTCGGCGGCGAGTGCCTTGGTGAAGTTGGCGATCCCCGCCTTGGTGGTGGCGTAGTCCAGCAGCTGCGGCGACGGGTCGAACGCCTGGATCGACGCCGTGTTGATGATCGCCGAGCCCTCGGCCAGGTGGGGAATCGCGGCCTTGTAGAGCCAGAACATGGCGTACAGGTTGGTCTTGAGGACCCGGTCGAACTGCTCGCTGCTGATCCCGAGGAGTCCCTTGTCCTGCGACATCTGGTACGCCGCGTTGTTGACCAGGATGTCGATGCCGCCCAGGTCGCGGACCGCCCGGTCGCCCAGCTCCTGGCAGTGCGCCTCGTCGGTGATGTCACCGCGTACGGCGACGCACCGCCGACCGGCGTCCTCGACCAACCGGATGGTCTCCTGGGCGTCGGCGTCCTCCTCCTCGCTGAGATACGAGATGAGCACGTCGGCCCCTCCCGGGCGAAGGCGAGCGCGACCGCCCGGCCGATCCCCGAGTCACCCCGGTGATCAGCGCCCGCTTACCGTCGAGTTTGCCGCTGCCCCGGTACGACTCTTCCCCGTGGTCCGGCTTCGATCCATCTCTGACCGCCCTACCCCGGGTCGGCCTGCGGAAACCGTGACAACGGTCGGGCTGGCGTGGCAGGAGTGCCGCCTGCTGGTTATGGTGCGCAAGGCGCTCACGAGGCGCGTCCACCCCATGGAAAGGCACGTCATGACCTCTCCTCCGGCCCGTCGCGTCGTCAGGTGCTCGCCGCCGCGGCGGCCGCGGCGACCGCGCCGCTGATCGCCGCCGCGCCCGCGCAGGCAGCGGGCGCGGCCCGGTCACGCACCTGGGACCTCACCCTCCTGGGCACGTCGGACACCCACGGCAACGTCTACAACTGGGATTACTACCGGGACGCCGAGTACGACGACAGCAAGCACAACGACATCGGCGTCGCGAAGCTGGCGACCCTGATCAACCAGATCCGTCGGGAGCGGCGCGGCAAGGCGACGCTCGTGCTCGACGCCGGCGACACGATCCAGGGCACGCCGCTGGCCACGTACTACGCCAAGCAGGAGCCGATCACCGCCACCGGCGAGAAGCACCGATGGCCCGCGCGATGAACGTCATCGACTACGACGCGGTGACCCTCGGCAACCACGAGTTCAACTACGGTCTGCCGTTGCTGGACCTGTGGATCCGTCAGCTCGGCTTCCCCGCGCTCGCCGCGAACGCCGTCAACGCGAGGACCGGCAAGCCGGCCTTCCAGCCATACGTCATCAAGAAGGTCTCCCTCGGTGGGGCCGCGCCGACCTGCGGGTCGGCATCCTGGCTGACCAACCCGGCGTGGCCATCTGGGACAGGGGCAACGTCGAGGGCAAGCTGCGCTTCGACGACATGATCGCGACCGCCGCGAAGTGGGTACCGATCATGCGGGCCGCGGTGCGGACCTCGTGCTGATCTCCGCACACGGCGGTGACAGCGGCACCTCCAGCTACGGCCCGGAGCTGCCGAACGAGAACCCGGTCGCGCTGATCGCCCAACAGGTGCCGGGGATCGACGCGATCCTCTTCGGTCACGCGCACAACGAGGTGGTCGAGCGGTTCGTCACCAACGAGCGCACCGGCGCGCAGGTGCTGCTCTCCGAGCCGTCGAAGTGGGGCCAGCGGCTCACCCGGATGGACTTCTCCCTCGCCCGCGAGCGTGGCCGGTGGACGATCACCAAGAAGGCCGCGACCATGCTGAACACCAACACGGTGGTCGAGGACCCGAAGGTGCTCGCCGCGGTGCGGGCCCAACACCAGAAGACCGTGGCGTACGTCAACCAGGTCGTCGCGACCTCCACCGTGGAGCTGTCGGCGGCGGAGTCGCGCTACAAGGACACGCCGATCCTGGACTTCATCAACCACGTGCAGACCGAGGTGGTCGGCGCGGCACTGGCCGGCACCGCGTACGCGGACCTGCCGGTGCTGTCGATCGCGGCCCCGTTCAGCCGTACCGCCGTCTTCCCCGCCGGTGACGTCAAGATCCGCGACGTGGCCGGCCTGTACGTGTACGACAACACCCTCGAAGCGGTAGTGCTCAGCGGTGCCGAGGTGCGCGCGTACCTGGAGTACTCGGCGAAGTACTTCCGCACCGTCGCGCCCGGCGCCCCGGTTGACCCGGAGCAGATCAGCGACCGGCGGTGCCGGACTACAACTACGACGTCTTCTCCGGCGTCGACTACGACATCGACATCTCCAGGGCGGTGGGGCAGCGGATCAGCCGCCTGGTGCTGACCGGCACCGACACCCCGGTGGCCGACAACGCGCAGTTCGTGGTGGCGGTGAACAACTACCGGCGCAGTGGCGGTGGCAACTTCCCGGCATCGTGAAGACCCAGGTCTACAACGCGCAGCAGGAGATCCGTCAGCTGCTCATCGACTGGGCGCAGGCCAGGGGACGATCGACCCGGCCGACTTCTTCCAGCCCAACTGGCGGCTCGTCCGGGAGGGCGTGCCGGTCTTCTGATCACCGATTGTCGACGGGCCGTGGGTGGCGACACCCGCGGCCCGTCGCGTGTTGTCAGCCCTGCACGTTCCAGCGGACCGGATCCTCGGGCTCCGGCTGGTCCCGCCCGGGTCGGTCTCGGTGAGGGCGACCCGCTCGTCGGGACGGACCGCGGGCGGCATCTCCCCGAACCGCACGTGACGCAGGAACGCGTACTCGTCGTCGGTGAACGGCTGCTCGGTCATCGGCGTCTCCTCCCGCTCTCCCGCGATTGTCCCGCCAGCAGGTCACTCGCCACCAGTGTCAGGTCACATTGCGTAGGGCGTCCTAGGATACTGGGTGGGAGGCGGTCGCCTGGCGCGATGGTTGCGGTATCCGGTTGAGCACCGCCAGGGCCGCCCGGATCCGGCGCCTGCCCAGCATCTCGTCGAAGCTCGCCCGCCCCTGACAGAACTGCACGAACATCCGCCAGCCCGGCGGGGTCGCCAACAGGGCGTGGAACACGTCCGGGCGGCGGGTGAACACGTCCAACAGCCGGAACCCGCCCGCATCTCCGGCAGCAGACGCTCGGCGACCGCCCGCTCGTACCCGGCCAGATCGCCGTGCGCGACCGCCGCACCGGCCAGCTCGCCCGAGCGCAACGCGAAACTGATGCCCTCGCGGCTCCACGGCTCCAGCAGGCCCGCCGCGTCCCCACGACCAGCACCCGGCCGTTGCGCAACGGCGAATCCTCCGCACGGCAGCGGGTCAGATGACCGGAGTCGTGCTCCGCCGGCACGTCGGTCAACCCCAACCGGTCGACGAAACGCCGCAGGTAGTCGCGAGTCCCCTCCCCGCGCCCCGCCCGGCGATCACGCCGACGGTCAACCGGTCGCCCTTGGGAAACACCCAGGCGTACGAGCCCGGCATCGCTCCCCAGTCCAGCAGCAGCCGCCCCCGCCACCGCTCCTGCTCGGCCGGCGGCACCGGGATCTCCAGCTCCAGACCCAGATCCACCTGCCGGTACCGAACCCCCACCTGACGGGCGGTCACCCTGACGAGCCGTCCGCCCCGATCACCACACGGGCTGCGATCGTCGTACCGTCGGCCAGCCGCAGGCGTACCCCTCGGGGTCCTGCTCGACCGCGCGGACCGCGACCCGCTCCCGCATCTGCGCGCCGGCGGCGACCGCCGCCGCGCGCAGCCGGTCGTCGAACTCCTCACGGCGCACCATCGTCACCACTGGACTGTCGTTGCGGCGGGTGAACTCCCGGCGGCCGTCGCGGGTGAACGTCACACGGTCGACCCGGTCGTGCGCGGGCACCTCGATCCGATCCTGAACGGCCGCCAGTGAGGTGCCGATCAGGCCACCCCACAGGTCTTGTACCGCGGGTGCGCGGCCCGCTCGACAACAAGGGTGGAGACACCCGCTCGGGCAGCGGCGTAGGCCGCGGAGAGCCCAGCGGGGCCGGCGCCGACAACGACGAGGTCCCAAACGATCACGGAAGCAGCCTAGGGCACGGCCTCCCCGCCACCGCCGGACCCGCCCACCACCGGGACCGCCCGATCGGGTGTGCATCTTCGGTCAGCGAGGGGTAACCGGCGCACGGCAACCGCCACCGCGATGGCGGACGAGCGAAGGAGGAACCATGCAGCAGGTGCAACTGTCGGAGGCCGAGCAACGGGTGTACCAGGCGGTCACCACGCTGGAGGCACGCGGGCAGGTGCCGTACCCGGACCTGATCGCCGAGGAGTCCGGGCTGACCCAGGAGCAGGTGGACAGCCCCTGCACCTGCTCACCGAGAAGGGCCTGCTGCACCGCGAGGACTCCCGATGGCGGGCCTCGACTTCGGCCCCGGTTCTGCGCCCGCCAGATGGCGTGACCCGCCGAACCACCCGAGACGATTCGCCCCCGGTGACCCGGGTAGCGATCAGCGATGCGTGATCGACTGTCAACGGGGCACGATGAGCGCGGCGCAAACGCCGCAGCCGGTGACGGCGGCCGAGAACCGACGACGCTGGCAGGCGGTCGGCGTCGGGCTGGTCGCCGCGTTCATGACGCTGCTCGACGTGAGCATCGTCAACGTCGCGGTGCCGTCCATCGACCGCGCGCTGCACGCGTCGCCGAGCGACCTGCAGTGGGTCCTCTCCGGGTACGCGCTCACCTTCGGCCTGGCCCTCGTACCCGCCGGCCGTTTCGGCGACGCCCGCGGTCGGCGCAACGCGTTCGTCTTCGGCATCGCGTTGTTCACCGTGACCAGCGCGCTCGCCGGCCTCGCCACCTCCCCGACCTGGCTGGTCATCACCCGACTCCTGCAGGGCGCTGCCGCCGGCATCGTCAACCCCAGGTCATCGGGTTGATCCAACAACTCTTCCGGGGCCCGGAACGGCCCGCCCGTTCGGCTGCTCGGCGCCACCATCGGCATCTCCACCGCCGTCGGGCCACTGCTCGGCGGGTTGCTCATCGCCATCGGCGGCGAGGAACACGGCTGGCGCTGGGTGTTCTTCGTCAACGTGCCGGTCGGCGTCCTCGCGGTGATCCTCGGCTGGCGGCTGCTGCCCAGCCGCCCGCCGGTCAACGCGGCTCGCATCGACTCGACCCCGTCGGCGTCCTGCTGCTGGGCATCGGCGTGGTCCTGGTCCTGCTGCCACTGGTGCAGGAACAGCAGTGGCGAACCCCTGGAAGTGGGCGCTCATCCCGCTCGGCCTGGCGGTGTTGGTCGTCTTCGGGCTCTGGGAGCGGCGGTACGCCCGCACCGACCAGCCCCTGTTCGACCTTCGGCTGTTCGGCGTCCAGTCGTACACCCTGGGTTCGCTCCTCGCGCTCGTCTACTTCGGCGGCTTCACCGCCATCTTCTTCATCTTCACCCTGTTCCTGCAGATGGGGCTCGGCTACAGCGCGCTCGTCGCCGGCCTCGCCATCACCCCTTCGCGCTGGGTTCGGCGGCCGCCGCCGTACTCGGTGGACGCATCGTCAACCGCTTCGGCCGACCACTGGTCGCCATCGGCCTGCTCGCCGTGGTGATCGGGCTGGCCGCGACGGTGATCGCGCTGCACCTCGCGCCAAACGCCCCAGCGCCCTGGGTCGCCGCCGGGCCCCTGCTCGTCGCCGGCATCGGAAGCGGCCTCGTGATCGCCCCAACCAGACGCTCACGCTCGCCGAGGTGCCGGTACCGCAGGCGGGCAGCGGCGCCGGCATGCTCCAGACCGGTCAGAGGATCGGCGCCGCGGCCGGCATCGCCGCCGTCGGATCGGTGTTCTTCTCGTCCCTGGCCGACAGCCGAGGTGACTGGACCAGCGCCTTCGAACGGTCCCTCATGCTGGCCACCGGCATCATCGCGCTCGCGTTGATCGTCGCGCTGATCGACATCCGCCGCAATCACCACCACAAGAACTGACCGGGTACGCCGCTGGCCGGCACCCGTGTGTTCGGGTGCCGGCCAGTGGTCGGTTGTTCGGTGTTGGTGTCAGCTGTTCCAGTGCTGGGTGACGAGGTCGGTGGCCTGCTGCTCCCACTGGGCGTAGGCGTCCGGGTAGGCGGAGACCTGCACGGTCTGCGCGGCGTCGGTCAACGCCATGTCCTGCCAGCCGTCAACCTGCTTGAGGCCCTTCTGGAACGCCGTCGTGGAGTACTCCGGGTTGGTGATCTGTTCCGGGTGCCCCAACCACTGGACGGGCGTTGCTGGAACAGGCCCAGCGAGTCGTGGTCGTTCATGTCGCCGAGGTGACCCAGGTTCTCCAACTTCGACTCCTGCAGGCTCGTCGCGATCGAGATGACCGCGGCCCGCTCGGGCAGGCCGGCCTTCTTCGTGGCGGCGATGATCGCCTTCACGTTGCCGGTCTGCTCATCGTTGAGGGTGATGTGGGACTGGTCGCCCTGCGGCTTCGGCGCGGCGCTCTGTACCGCGACGGCAACCGGCTTGGCATCAACCGGGTGGCGGCGTGGGCGGCGATCGGGCCGGCGAACACACCACCGGCGAACGCGAGACCAGCAACAGACAGCATGCTCTTACGGAAGATCGTGTTCATGAGGGGTAGCTCCTTCGGGTAGAACACCCGCACGCCGATTCCGGGGACGGCGGTGACGGGTGTGAGCACCTCGTCCGGCGCTGCACGTACACAAGGGGAAAGTCTTAAGGGATCGGCGGCCTGCGAGCGGCGGGGCTCGCGGCGCCGGGTCCAGGTGAACGACCGGCCGCCGGGGGTCATTCCCGGGCTCCCGGCAACCTGTGAGCTGGGGGCTCGTGGCGCTGGGTCCCGGTGTAACGACCCGGGGCCGGGTCATTCCGGGGTGGCCCATCCATCGGCACCCTCGCGGAGGCGGTGCTGGCAGGTCGCTCGTGGGGACTGCAACGACCGGCCTGCGGCTGGCATTCCGACCTGCGCAACCAGCCCTCAGGGCCGGGCGGCGGTCGGTGGTGCTGCGATCGCCAGGGTATGTAACGACCCCGGCCCGGCCATGATTCCAGCCCACGGGTGCGGCCGGCCACAACCCAAACGCCCACAATCGGACAAAAACACGCCAAAGTCACCTGCGAAGAGGCCCCCAACCCGGCCGTGACAGGCATGATTCGCTCGCGTTCCTTGATGTCGGGGTATTCAGGACGCCCGGACACCCGGCATCAAGGAACCCGAGTCGATCATCGACCGGGCGGCACTGCCGGACCGGACGGCGGCGATGAATCTTCGCAAATCGGGTGGCTGTTTTCTGTGAGCGCGGAGGACCCGGACGAGAAGGTGCGCCGGCGGGCCTAGGGCTCTCCCAGGCCGTGGCGGGGCCGCCAGGAGATCGATTCGACTGCGGGGCCACCAGAACGGGGCACGAGCCGGGCCGGGCGAGCCGAGCCGAGCGGAGCCGGGCCGGGCCGCCACGGAAATGATCGACTCGGCTTCACGGAAGTCGGGGTGTCCTGCGTCCTGGATACTCCGACATCAAGGAACGCGAGTCGATCATCTGCCCGGTAGCGCTGCGGGGCTGGGTCGGGCGGCGAGGGTGCATCCTCGCGGACGGGCTGGCGCCGTCGGAGTGCTCCGACGGGCGCCAGCCTGCTGCTATCCGGGCGCAGGCCCGGGTGGTGCGGTTAGTGCGCTGCGCCACCGAAGCGCTGGCGACGACGCCAGGCCAGGGTCAGCAGCAGCATGACCGCTCCGGCGCCGACCAGGCCGCCGCCGAGCTTCATGGGCGTGCCGAGGCTGTCACCCGTGACGGGCAGCGGCTGCTTCTTGTGCAGCACGCGCAGCTCGGTGGTGGCGGTACGGCCGGACTCCCGACCCGTGGCGGTGAAGGTCAGCAGACCCGTCACCGACGGCGTGTAGTTCTGGTGAAGGTGCCCTGAGCGTTGGTGTACGCCGTGAAAGTCAGGGGCGCGCTGGCCTGCTGGGCCACGGGGACCATGGCCACGGTGCTGCCGTCGCTGCGGCGAGCCGGAGCCTGGCCAGCGGCCGGTGCGGCCAGCGGCGCCACCGTCACCGTGATGTCGACCGTCTCGTTCGGACCGAAGCCGGTACCGGTCAGCACAACCGTCTCGCCGAGGAAGATCGTCGGCCGGTTGACTGTCAGCGAAGCGGCGGCCGGCGGGTACGGCGGCGGTTGCGGCGGGTCGGTGGTCGCGCTTGGCTGCGGCTGCGGCTGCGCCGCCCCCGCTGCCGTCGGCACGGCCACCACGGCCAGGCCGACCGTGAGCGCCATGATGATGCGGGATAGCCGCATGATTGGTTCCCTCCTACTGGTCACAGCTTGGTGCGGAATGAACTTGGGTGGTCCAGGGGCTGGCGGTGGGAGTCAGCCGCAACTCGGCCTGCCCAACGCCGGTCTTGGCCGTCAGTACGGTGACCTCCAGCGCCCTTTCGGCGCCGGGGCCGACGTCGACGCTTGCCGTCGCGACCTGGCGGCGGCGTTCGGTGCCGCTGCCAAGCGCCGTCTCGGCCCCGTCCAGCCGGGCCTCGAGCACCGCTCCGCCAGCCGGGCTGAAGATCGACACCAGGGTGCGGACGGTGTACGGATCGCCAGCCAGACCGAGGCCGAGGACCGAGTCGCTCAGTCCGGACTTCGGCGCTGTCGAGCGCAGGGTCACCCGCAACCGGAGCTCACGGCGGCCGTCGGGCCGGCATTCGCCGACCGTCACGTTCGCCGCCGGCCGCAGGTAGTAGCCGAGCTTCGCGCCGCTGCCGTCGTTGAGGAACACGCCGATCGTCGGCACGGTGTCCTGTTCCGGAAGCGTCCCGGCCATCCGGCTGTCGCCGAACGTCCGCTGTTCCTCAGGTCGGGCACTCCAGAACAATATCCGTCGTTCGGTGATAGCACGGTCAAATGCGGACAACAACACCCGTGGGTTGACATTCTTCTTGAAGAAGGCATCAAACACCGAGGCGGCGGACGACGCGAAGAACTCGTCCTGCTGCTTGACGGTCAGCCGCTGGTAGCTGTCGTTGAGCAGGGTCTGCACGACCTTCTCGCTGGCGAGCGGGACCCACCGGGCACCAGGACCGGGCCGGTCGCCTTGAGCAGGTACGACAGCACCACCGGGTCGACCGCGAGCACACCGTCGACGGTCGTGCCCGTCTTGCGCCGGAACATCTCGCGGTAGAGCGTGGCGGCGGTCGGGAAGTGCGGGGACAGGTTGACGTCGGCGGGATAGATGCCGGGCAGGTCGGTCCAGAGAGCCCGGGTCTCGGCGGGCAGCTTCAGCGCCGGAGTGAACTGGCCGAGCGAGGCGCTGCTGCCCTGCCCGCCCATCTTCACCGCGCCGTTCTCCGCCTCCATGATCGCGTACGCGCCGAACATGCCGCCGGTGGCGCGCAGCTCGGCGAGGTTCTGCGAGACCAGCAGGTACCGTCGCGGGCCGTTCGCGCCGAGCAGCGGGGCAGCAGGCGGGCACCCTGGTCGGCGGCCGTGGTGAGACTGGCCAGTCGGTCGATCTCGCCGCGCAGGTCGGTCAGCGCCTGCCGAACCTGGCTGACCAGGCGGTGGGCGGGCACCGCCGCCAGGTTCTGACGCGTACGCCGCACCGACTCGTCCGCGCGGGACAGCTCGGCGGAGACGGCGGAGAGGCGGGCCAGGTCCAGTCGACCGCCGGCCGGCACCAGGCTGGTCAGATCCGTCCGGAGCAGGGTCGGGAACGCCTGCCGGGCCAGCTCGTCGATGGCGACGGCGATCTGCTGGACGGCGTCGAGGTCGTCGCCGGCGACCGGGCTGTGCCGGCCGAGCTGCCAGCTCGGGTCGCCGGTCGCGGACCGGGCCGCGCGGGACTGCTCCTGCAGGGCGGCGAGGGTCCGCAACGCGCGATCGGTGTCCCCACCGACCACCTGGGCGCTTAGCTCCCGGGCCAGGCCGGCGGCGTTGACGAGGTGGGCGCGCGCCTGCCAACCGCGGAAGCCGATCCACCCGACGGTGGCCAGCAGGAGCGAACCGACCACCAGGGCGCCGAGGAGGGCCCGTCGTAGTCGGGCGCGTCGACGCCGCCGGGACCGGCTTCGCCGCCGGATCGGCCGTTCGCTCTCCGTCACGCCACACTCCCGTTCACGGAACCGGACAGAAGGTTAATAACCCTGATGTTCTTAGCACACGTTGGGAAAGTTCGTAGTCTCCTTGCATTTATGTCTTTTAGACGAAATTCCTCGCGATTTTCCCGAGGCCTCGGGAACGCGCCCGGCCGCCTCCTGCAGCAGCCGCTCGATCTGGTCGACGCCGGCGGGCAGCGACATCTCCCGCAGGTACGCCGCCCGCCCCGGCGACCCATCTCGGTGCGGGTCGGCGGAGGAATGGTGGCGGCCAACCAGAAGCGGTCGGCCAGAGCCGCCCAGTCCTCCGGCGGGCACGACAACCCAGCCCGAACCCGTTCGACCAGGTCGGCGGTGTCCCCGCCGGCCGACGCGATCACCGGTGCGGCACACGAGAGCGCGGCCTGGAGTTTGCCCGGCACCGTGCCCCGCAGCTCCGGAAGATCGCGCAGCATGACCAACTGGTAGTCGGCGGCGGCGTACAGCTCGGGCATGTCGACAGGAGAGCGTCGCTCCACGAAGCGGACGTTGCCCGCGCCCAACTCGGCGGCGAGCCCCCGCACCTGCCGCTCCGCCACGCCGGAACCGACCAGGACCAGATCCATCGTCCGGTCCAGAGCCGCGGCCGCCCGGACCGCGGTCTCCAGCCCTGCCGAGCGCCGATGGTCCCGGCGTGCATCACCACGCACCGACCGTCGCGCCGGATCAGCTGACGGGCCGCCGCGCCCGGTGTCGCCGGGTGGAAGATCCGCTCGTCGGTCCAGTTCAACACCAACCGAACCCGGGACGGGTCCGCACCGGCGGCGACCACCAGGTCCCGCATCGACGGCGCGGCGACGGCGATCCGTGCCGCGGCCCGGTAGAGCCGGGTCATCGCGCTGCCCATCCGCCCCGCCCAGCGCCCCTCGACCGCCTCGTCCGCGCCGTCCTGGGTCCACACGTCCTGCACGTGCAGCACCGCCGGCACCCGCCCGAGCAGCCGGAGCACGCTGGTGGCGGCGAAGGTCGTGGCCGGGAGTTGGAACACGTAGAGCGCGTCCACACCGCCGAGGAACCGGCGCGCGGCCAACGTCGCGCTGCCGGCGAAGGAGAGGTAGCTGGCCATCCTGGCGCCGGTGGACGCGCCCTGCCGGGGAGCCGGGGCACCCGTCGGACACTCAGCCGCTCGCTGTGCGTCTCATGGTGCCAGCGCTGCCGCCAGCCGGGATAGACGTGCCCGCCGGGATAGTCCGGGAACCCGGTGAGCACCCGCACCTCGTGGCCACGCGCGGCCAGCTCCTCGGCGAGGCTGCCGGGGATGAACGCCGGCTCGGGCGGAAAGTGGTAGGACAGGATGCCGATCCTCACCGGTCCGCCTCCGTCCGGCAGGGATCGCCGTCGGCCGGCGCGGCACCACGACCGGTGCGGGTCCGGCCCGCGTACGATGCCGGCAACCCTCCCCGCACGGCCGCCGGCGTCCACGCACCGCCCACGCGGTGCGGGCACCGATGTCCGCACCGATGAGAGGGCACCGATGGCTGATCGCGTGTTGTTCGTCTGCCACGCCAACCTGTGCCGGTCGCCGATGGCCGAGTACCTGGCCCGCCGGCTGCTGGCCGACCGGCCCGTCACCGTGGCCAGTGCCGGCACCGACGCGGTCGACGGGCTGGGCATGCACCCGTACGCCATGGAGGTCGCGACCGAGAGCGGCGCGGACCCGGCGGAGTTCCGGACCCGAGGGTTGCGCGCCGAGTACCTGGTCGAGGCGACGCTGGTGCTGACCGCGACCCGACGCCAGCGCTCGGTCTGCACCGCGCTGGCGCCGGGCGCCCTGCACCGGACGTTCACGCTGCGCCAGTTCGGCCGGCTCGCCGCGGCGGCCGAGCCACCCGAGGGGTCGACCGACGACTCGTTGGGGCGGCGATCGCCGCCGCCGCACAGGCCCGGGACGGCTGCAACCCGCCGCCCCGGACGCGGACGACCTCCGGGACCCGATCGGCGGGACCGCTGCCGACTTCCGGCGCTGCGCGGAGGAGATCGAACGGTCGCTGCGGCCCTCGCCGCACTCATCGGGGCAACCGAGTGAGTTCCTGGGTGGTCGACCACGCCGTTGACCCCGTCGGTGGCGCGCTGTGCCGGCCGGACGCGGCCCGGTCGGCGGGCACCGACGCCGTGGGCGTCGAGGCGACCACCCGGTAGGCCTCGTACTGGTACGCCTCGGCCTTTGGCACCTTTGCCATGTTCAGCACACAGCCGAGCAGCCGGACCGAGACCGAGTGCAGGGAACGGGCGGCGGCGGCCACCTGGGTCCGTGAGGTACGGCCCTGCTGCGTCACCAGCAGCGCACCGTCGGCCTGCACGGCCACAACCACGCCGTCGGTCACCGCGAGCAGCGGGCGGTGTCGATGATGACGATGTCCGCCGATTCGCGCAGCGCCAGCAGCAGGTCCGACATCGCCTTGGAACCGAGCAGCTCGCTCGGGTTCGGCGGGCGGAGCCGCTGGGAAGCACCAGCAGCGACTTGTCTCCCCAGCGCTGCACGACGTCGCCGACCTTGACGTCGCCGACCAGCACGTCGGTGAGGCCGACACCGGCGTCCAGGCCGAGGTAGTCGTCGACCTTCGGGCGGCGGAGGTCCGCGTCGACCAGCAACACCCGCCAACCCGCCTCGGCCAGCGCGATCGCCAGGTTGCAGGAGAGCGTGGTCTTGCCCTCGCCCTGCAGGGCGCTGGTCACGGCGATGACCCGGGCCGGCTCGTGGACATCCACGAAGCGCAGGTTGGTCCGCAGCTTACGAACCGCCTCGGCGCGCGCCGAGGTCGCGGCGTCGCCCACGATCAGCGGCGCACTGCGGGCGCTGGCTTCGAACGGGATCTCGCCGAGCAGCGGGCTGCCGGTGGCACGTTGCAGGCCGGCGGAGTCGCGCAACCGCACGTCGGCGACGCCGCGCAGGATCGCCAGACCGACGCCGAGGAGCAGGCCGACCAGGCCACCGAGGGTGAGGTTACGGACCGGCTGCGGCGAGACGGGGTTGGCGGTCACCCGTGGACCACTCACCACTTCGATCTTGATCGGCACCTTGCCCTCGGGCGTCGTCTCGATCTTCTGCACGAGTTCGACGAACTTCGCGGCGAGGGCCTCCGTCACCCGCAGCGCCCGGGTCTGGTCCGTGTCGTTGACCGACGCCCGCAGCAGAACGGTGCCGGTCTCGGTGGAGGTGCTCACCCGACGCTGCACCTCGTCGGCGGTCAGACCCACCGGCAGGTCGGCCACCACGCTCTGCGCCAGCCGGTCGCTGCTGAGCAGGTCGGCGTACGACTTGACACGCTGCTGGAGGAAGAGTCCGCCCTGGTAGGCCTCGCTGATGCCCGAGTTGGGGTGGTGACGAAGAAGGTTACCGAGGCGACGTACCGGGGTTGGGCCCGTACGGTCAGGAAGGACGCGACGCCCAGCGCCACCATGACCGTGACCAGCGGGACCCACCAGTGCCGACGCACGTGGCGCAAATGGCGGAGCAGGTCCATCAGGAGCGCCTCCGCGTCGGTCCGGTTACGCCAAAGAACTTCACGAAAACCCCAAGGTCGTCTCTAAACTCGTGAAACCATTAAAGCGGGTCATGGGGCTTATGTCCGGAGTTAGGCCTTTTCCCGGCAGCGAGATGTGCACCCGCATGACCAACCCGACAAACGTCCATTCGGCTGCGGCGACATCGGGAAAAAGTGGAACGCCGGGCAAGTGGCGTCCGATCGGACCAGCGGTCGCCACCGATCGCGGCGCCGGATAGGGTTGGCAGCGGTGTGCCGGGAAGTCTGGTCGGCGAGTGAATTCCTGCCGTCCTGATTCCCTGAGGTGAGCTCCGCAGATGACCTCGCACACCCCATCCGGCCGACGTCCGCCGAAGAGCCGGCTGTTCGCCCGCACGTCCTGGCCGGAGGCCCGCCACCTCGCCGACGTGCTGCGTACCGAGACGGTTGGCGGCGGCCTGCTGCTGCTCGGCGCCGTGGTCGCGCTGAGCTGGGCCAACTCCCCTGGTCCGAGTCGTACACCCGGCTCGGGAACTGGGTGCCCTGGCCCGGCGGCGCTCCCTGGCACCTCGACCTGGACGTGGCCGCGTGGACGGCGGACGGCCTGCTGGCCATCTTCTTCTTCGTGGTCGGCCTGGAGCTCAAGCGGGAGTTCGTCGCCGGCGACCTCCGCGACCCGCGCCGGGCCGCGCTGCCCGTGGTGGCCGCGCTCGGCGGGATGCTGCTCCCGGCGCTGGTCTACGTGGCGGTCATCCTCAGCGCGGGCGGGGAGGGACTGCGCGGGTGGGCCATTCCACCGCCACCGACATCGCATTCGCACTGGCCGTGCTCGCGGTGGTCGGCTCACATCTGCCCCAGGGCCTCCGCGCATTCCTGCTCACCCTCGCCGTGGTCGACGATCTGTTCGCGATCACCATCATCGCGATCTTCTACACCTCGGACCTGCATCCCGTTCCGCTGCTCGCCGCGCTCGCGCCGATCGGGCTCTTCGCGGTGCTGGTGCAGCGTGGGCGTACCTGGTGGTGGGCACTGCTTCCCTCGCGATCACCGCCTGGGCGCTGATGCACGCCTCGGTGTGCACGCCACGGTGGCCGGCGTCCTGCTCGGCTTCACGGTCCCGGTGCTGGCCCGCCGGGGTGCCCGGCGGGCAGCCACACGGCACGCAGGCGGACGGCGCGCAGGCGGGTGAGGGCGGGCTCGCCGCGCGCCTGGAGCACCGCTGGCGGCCCGTGTCGGCCGGCTTCGTGGTGCCGATCTTCGCCCTGTTCGCCGCCGGGGTCACCGTGCGCGGCACCGACCTGGGCGCGCTGCTGAGCGACCCGATGGTGATCGCCATCGTCGCCGGCCTGGTGCTCGGCAAGAGCATCGGCATCTTCGGCTCGACCTACCTACTGGCCCGGTTCACCCGCGCCGAACTGGACGAGGACATCACCTGGTCGGATCTGCGCGGCATCGCCCTGCTGGCCGGCGTGGGGTTCACCGTCTCGCTCCTCATCGGCGACCTGGCCTTCGGTGCCGGCAGCACGGCCGACGACCGGGTCAAGGCGGGCGTGCTGCTGGGCTCGCTGATCTCCGCCGGGCTGGCCGCCACGCTGCTCGTCCGCCGCAACGCGACGTACCGCATGGTCGCGGAGCGGAGCGACTGGACGCCGACGGCGACGGCGTACCCGACGTCTACCAACGGCCCACCGACCGCTGAGGGCGAGGGCCGCGCGGGCAGGGTACGCAGGGCCGCGCGGCAGGGCGTACCCGTGTGGAAGTTGGCGTGCCGAGACGCCGCAGCCGACGTGGGCCTCCGGTCAGCGGCGGCGGTCGGCGGGTGGCAGGTCCTCGGTCTCCTCGACCAGCGCCTCGGCCGCCGGCGCGGTGAGGTCGTCGCCCGGCACCGCCACCTCCTCGACGCGATCCTGCTCGTCGGGCTTCCCACCGGGCGGCGGCTCCGGAGCGGTGCCCTCGCCGGCGAAGCCGTACTCGTTCGGTTCGTCGTGCCGGCCCATGTGGTCATCCTCCCGCTTTTCCCGTTTCACCTGTTGAGGCCAACGGTAGGTGGTGATCGTCGTCGGCGCAGGGCGCCGAGGATTGTCGGCCGGACCACGGTGGTGGGCTGCTCAGCGCCGCCCCGAGCAGTTGACGCAGGGCGATGATCGCCACCGCGCCGGCCAGACCGTTCCAACCCGGGTCGCCGACGAGCCGGAGCAGGCCCGCCGCGGTGAGCAGGTCCAGCAGCACCCGGACGGCGGTCCGCAGCGCCCGGTGCTGAGCGCGGTGACCACACCGGCGACGAGCGCCAGCGCGGTGACCGCCGTGACCAGGGTGGCCGTCACGTCCGACGCTCGCCGTCGGCAACCTGGTGCTGCTCCTGGCGGATCTCCCGACCCAGGAAGCAGTTCAACGCCGTTCGGATCGTCGCGATGGCGGCCAGTTGCCCGATCTGCTGGAACGACGGGGACACCGCGGTGCGCAGCACGTCGGCCGCCAACTGGAATTCGAGGCCGAGGGTGAGGAACCGGCCCAGCGAGAGCCGGATCGGCGTGAAGACGGCGGCGGTGCGATGCCGTAGCCCCTCGACCACGAACCGCACCGCCGCCCACACCGCTCCCACGAAGATCACCAGGGCGCCGGCCACCTCCACCACAGCCACCAGCACCTGGTCGCCGTGGCGCAGCAACTCGGCCGGCTCCACCCGGGCCGTTACCCGCCCTCGGCGGGCTAGTCGGTGCTCAGGTCAGCTCGTTCACCGCCTCCAGGATCAACCACAGCCCGGAGATGGCGAAGAGGATCGCGGCGCCGTACTTGATGGCCTTCTCCGGCAGGCGGCGACCCAGCATCCGACCGACCAGGATGGCCAGCGCGTCGGCGGCCACCATGCCGATGGTCGAGCCCAGCCAGGTGCCGAACCAGCCGTACTTGGTGGCGAGGGTGATCGTGGCGAGCATCGTCTTGTCGCCCAGCTCGGCGAGGAAGAACGCAACGGACACCGCCACCAGCACGGTCTTGTTGGTCTTCTCCGCCTTCTGCTTCTCCTCCTCGGTGAGTTTGTCCCCGCGCAGGGTCCACGCACCGAAACCGAGGAACGCCACGCCGGCCACCAGGGAGATCCACTCGGTCGGCAACACCGCCCCGAGACCCGCGCCGATGGCGACCGACGCCAAATGCACCACCGCCGTGGCGACCGTGATGCCGATGAGCACCGGAATCGGTTTGAACCGCGTGGCGAAGGTCAGCGCCATCAGCTGGGACTTGTCCCCAGCTCGGCGACGAAGATGACGCCGAAGCTGACGACCAGCGCGGCGAAAATCCCTCCATGACGTCCTTCCCGATCATGCCGGGAGGAGGTACAGGGCGCCCTCGACCCGGCTGCAACAGCCTGAGTCGAAGGTCTCGCCCGCCTCGGTGAGACCGGGGCCGCGTGGCCGGGTGCGGAACGCACCAGTATGTCGACCACGACATTGGGGCTACCCCCTTCGCGCGATCAGCCTATCCGATCACCACCCGGCCCGGTCCAGGTGGGGCAAACGGCTCACCGGGCACGAGCAAGGGTGACGCCGAAGAGCGCGTCCGGATCGGCCCAGAACCGCGTCGGAGCGAAACCCGCCCGGGTCAGCTCCGCGGCGATCCTCCCTGTGGAACTTCGCCGAGACCTCGGTACGCAGCTCCTCCCCGCCGCGAAGTCGACGGTCATGCCCAGCACCCGCACGCTCATCGGTCGGGTCGCCCGCAACCGCATCTCGATCCACTCCTGGTCGGGGTCCCAGTGTGCGACGTGGGCGAACGCTGCCGGGTCGAAGTCGGCGCCCAGCTCCCGATTGATCACGTGCAGCACATTGCGGTTGAACTCGGCGGTGACCCCGGCGGCGTCGTCGTACGCGGGCACGATCACCGACGGGTCCTTCACCAGGTCGGTGCCGAGCAACAGCCAGTCCCCAACCTCCAGCGCGGCACGCATCGCGGTCAGGAACTCGGCCCGCTCGGCGGGCAGCAGATTGCCGATGGTGCCGCCGAGGAACACCACCAGCCGGCGACCGCCGGTGGGCAGCCGGTCCAGTTGCCGGGTGAAGTCCCCACGATGCCCCGCACCCGCAGGCCCGGATAGTCGGCGGCGATCTGGGCGGTGGACCCGCGCAGCGCGCTCACCGACACGTCCAGCGGGACGAACGTGCCCAACCCGCCCTGGCGGGTGAAGGCGTCCAACAGCAGCCGGGTCTTCTCCGACGAGCCCGAGCCCAACTCGATCAGCGTCTTGGCCCCGGTCAGCGACACGATGTCGGGGGCGTACGCGGCCAGCACGGCCCGCTCGGCCCGGGTCGGGTAGTACTCGGGAAGCCGGGTGATCTGCTCGAACAACTCGCTGCCCCGGGCGTCGTAGAACCACTTCGGGGCAGCCACTTCCGCCCGGCGCTCAACCCGGCCCGGACGTCGTCACGCAGGGCGCGCTCCAGGTCGCCCTCTTCGAGATAGATCTCCAACGGTTCCGCCGTCATCGGTTCGCCTCTCTGCTCGAACAACCCTTGCGTGCCCGCCTGGCGCTGCTCAGCCGGCCGGCAGTGGACGTACCCGCACCCCACCCGCCGTGGCGACCACCAGGTGCCCTCCGGCACCGCCCGCCACCCGGAATCGTCGTCGTGCGGCTCGGAAGCGAGCAGCACCGAACCCGGCGACTCGCGGACCGACAACGCGTGCCCCGCCACACTGGCCACCGCCCGGTGCCCGTCGGTGAGCAGCAGGTTGAGCCGCGACCCGGGAGCCGCGGCGGCGACATCGGTCACCGTCCGCCCGACCGCCTCGGCCGGATCCTCCCCGGCGCGCAGCCGATGCCGCACCAACGCCCAGAGCACCGCCGAGTCGGTGGCGGCGTCCAGGGTGAGCAGGTCACGCACCGGCAGACCGGCCGCGAGGGCACCACGGCGTCCGGCCAGCCGCGGACCACCCCGTTGTGGCTGAACAGCCACCGCCCTCGGCGAAGGGAGCGGCGGCACCGTCGAGCACCGCCATCCCGACGGTGGCCGACCGCACGGCCGCCAGCAGCGCTCCGGTGCGGGTCACCGCCGCGAGCTGGGCGATGGTCGGGTCGCTCCAGATCGGCTGCGCCCGCCGGTAGCGCACCGGCTCACCCTCGCCCGGATACCAGCCGACACCGAACCCGTCGGCGTTGATCGTGCCGCCGCCACGCATGTCGCGAGGTGCCCAGGACTGCCGCACCAGCGAGTGCGGCGGCGCGAACAACACCTCGGCCAGGTGACCGGCGGCCCCAGGTAGACCAGGTGCCGACACATCAGCGTCCCTCGCCCGCCGGGCCGCCGGTCTGGCGGCGACTCACCGGTACGACTCGTCCGGTCGCGCGTCCGGCGCAGCGGAAACCGCTGAAGATCTGCCGGCGGATCGGATAGTCCCAGTTGCGGAAGGTGCCCCGACAGGCCGACCGGTCGGTGCCGAACGAGCCGCCGCGCAGCACCCGGTGGTCGTCGCCGAAGAAAACCTCCGAATATTCGCGGTACGGGAACGGGCGAAGCCGGGATGCCCGCCGAACGTCGAAGCGGTCCACTCCCAGACGTCCCCGATCAGTTGGTGCACACCCAACGGCGAGGCACCGCCGGGCATCGCGCCCACCGGCGCCGGCCGCAGATGACGTTGGTCGAGATTGGCGTGCGCCTCGGTCGGGTCGTCGTCTCCCCAGGGTAACGACGAGACCGGCCGGTCGACGGATCCCACCGGGCCGCCTTCTCCCACTCCGCCTCGGTCGGCAGCCGCTTGCCGGCCCACGCCGCGTACGCCTGTGCCTCGTACCAGCACACGTGCACCACCGGCTCGTCGGCACGCACCCGGCTCCACTGGCCGAAGCGCCGGTACGACCAGCCGTCGCCGTCCGGACGCCAGTGCGCCGGTGCGCTGAGCTGCTCCCGCTGTCGGTGCGCCCAGCCGGCCGGACTCCACCAGCGCTCGTCGACGTACCCACCATCGGCGATGAAAACCGCGTACTGGCCATTGGTCACCGGGGCGGCGTCGATGGCGTACGCCGGAAGGTCGACGCGGTGCGCGGGACGTTCGTTGTCCAGGGCCCACGGGTCGGTGTCGGTGCCCATGATGAACTCACCGGCCGGCACCAGCACCTCCCGCCCACCCGGACCGACGACTCGGGCGGCGCCGGGCGTGCAGCACCGCCGCCCGAGCGCAACTGGTGGGTGGCGAGCATCGTCTCGTCGTGCTGCTGCTCGTGCTGCACGATCATGCCGAAGGCGAACCCGTCGGCGACCAACGGCCGCTCGGTGAAGGCCACCACGTCGAGCAGGTCGTGCACCTTGTCCCGAACGGTGCCCAGGTACGCGCGCGCCTCCGCCGGCGGTAGCAGGGGCAGCGCGGGCGGTCCCGGCGCGGCTGCTTGAACGCGTCGTACAACTCGTCGATGTCACACCGCACCGGCTCGCGGCCCCGACGTCGCGGACCAACCACAGCTCCTCCTGGTTGCCCACGTGGGCCAAGTCCCAGACCAGCGGCGACATCAGCGGGGAGTGCTGGCGTGTCAGGTCGGCGTCGTCAACGACCTCCGTCAACAGCGTGGTCCGGGCGCGGCCCGCGCCAACTCCGCCGCGATCCGGTCACGCAGCCGCGCACCGTCGACCTGCCCGGCCGCGGTCACGCTCCTCGACTTCCGTCCCGCTCACCTCGCGCTCACGGCACCCCTTCTGTTCGCGACTGCGGGCTCGCAACCCGGCTCACTCTCGCGCTCACTGGGCCCCTTTCGTTGTGCGGCGGCCAGCCGCCGTCGTACGCCCCGCTGGATGTCGTCGTGGGTGCCGGCCGGCAGATCCAGTCGGGGCAGAGTGGTCAGGGCCAGGTCGAGCAGGGCCGTCGCGGCGGCGGCCAGTGCCGGGTCGGCCAGGCCGTGCCGGGCGGCGGCCGACCAGCGGTGCCCCACGGGCACGGCGATGGTGTACGCCGCGCGCACCGTGCCCGGATCGGTGAAGAGAGCGGTCACCACCGCCAACGGGAGCCGCCAGTCCTGGTCGGGCTGTGCGTCCAGGTAGCGCAGCTCCAGGTAGCCACGCGGTCGTACCGGCGGGAAGAGGGTGCTGATGTGGTAGTCGAGGTCGTCGGTGGTGGGTGGTTGCGGCAACGCCCCGTCGAGCCAGTCGGCGAAGGTCACGCCGGGTGGCGCGGTCCAGTCCGAATGGTGCTGGCGCAGACAGAGCAGCGGCGCGGCGAGCACGTAGTGAATCCAGGTGTCGGTCGGGTCCTCCCCGGCCCGCTCGGGCAACCAGACCGGGCGGGTGCGGGCCGGGTCGATGGCCAGCCAGGCGGCCATCCGGGCGGAGGCCCAGCCGTGCAGCCGCCCGGCGTGTCGGTTGGCGGAGGCGAACGCCGCGAGCAGCGGCGGCCGATCGCGTGCGCGGCGGCCCAGCGGTCGGCCACCTGGTCCGGCTCACCGGCGTCGAGGCAGACCTGCAGGCCGGCGGTGCTGTACATCATGGTGCGACCGGCCGGACCGTGTCGGTCGAAGGCACCGCGCATCGCGCGGTAGCGGGGTTTCCAGCACCGGGCGGGCCGTCGGTGCGGGTCGATGCCGCTGCGGCCGAGAGTCAGCCCGGCGGCGGCCAGCAGGTCGGTGACCTGGGCGATGTCGGCTTCGGTGGCGCGGATCAACGCGGCGACCGAGGAGCGGGTGGGGTGGAGATCTCCAGCTGGCCACCCGGCTCCAGGGTCACCATGCCGCCGTGTCGCAGCGGCTCGGCCGGGCTGGTGGCATCCAACGTTGCGGGCTGTGCCGCCCCAGCGCCGCTCGCAACCGCGCCGCGTCGATGGGGCGGGCGGGATCGGCGGCGTCGTGCACGGTCCATTCCAGTTCGACGCCGGTGTGGGTGGGTGGGCCGGTCTTGAAGCAGATCCGGGCGAGATGTCGGACGGCGGCTGCGGACTCGCGCAGGATGCCGCTGCGGTCCAGGTCGGGTGACGTCACCAGGGTCAGGCCCCTCTCCGTGTGCCGATGCCGGCACACTGGGCCACCGTAAACCCACCCTCCGACACCGTCGGGGCGCGCACGATGGCACCCTCTGTCTAGCAGAGTCATTTTCCGAAGCACGGCGGAACAAACCGCCCGCCGTCGACCATTCGATCGACGGCGGGCGGGCCCCGGCTCAATCGCTGGCGGGAGGGCCGGCCGAGGCGGTGACGGCGGGCCTTCGCCGCTGGCGAGTGCGGATTCTTCGCCGATTCGGAGGGCTTCGCCGTCGTGGGTTCGACGGGCTTCGTCGCCTCGGGCACCAGCCGCTGGCAGTACGCCTCGACCTGAGCGGGCCGCCCGCGGCGACAACCAACCTCTCGAACCCCGGCGTACGGAGTGCCTTCTCCCGCTGGTCGGGCTTCTGGCCTGCCAGGCGCGGCACAGGCCGTGCAGATGACCGGCGGGCACGGGGACGGCCGACGGCGTACCGGTCGTGGGCGGCGCGCTCGGCGACGGCGTGCCCGGCGACGCGGAGCCGGGCGACGCCGACCGCGTGAGCCCGTCGGACCGGGACGGGCCCTGGTCCGGCGAGGATGACGTGCGCGACGGCACCGGCGCGACGGGTTCCGGTGCCCAGTCCCGGGTGACCGCGGCGAAGGCGGCCCCGGCGGTGGCGGTGGCCGCCACCGCGCCGATCCAGGCCACCGCCCCGGTGGTCAGACGGCGACGGCGCGGCCGGTGCGGCACCGCGGGTGCGGGGTTGGACCGAGCCGCTCGGAAGGCGGCCACCGCCGCGTCCTCACCGGCCAACTCTCCCGGCCGGGTCGGACCGGCCGCGGCGGCGAGCAACGCGGCCACCGGTTCGGCCGGGGAACGTTCAGCGAGTGCTGACGAACCTGCTGTGACGTCGCCTCGGTGGCCGAGGCGGGCGACCCTGATCCAGCGTGGTGTCCGCCCCGGCCTGGGCCGAGTCGAGCAGGCTCTCGGTTTCGGCGTGGTCGGCCCGCCGGAACGGGTTCATCGGGAATCCCTCACGTCAGCCATCCGCCGGTTCCGCGTGCGGCGCCCGCACCGACGGGCCGCTGCCCGTACGCGGCTGCGGCACCCTCGACCCCGACTGGTGACCCGTCCGGACTCTCCCGCTCCAGCAGGACCGCAAGCCGTCGGAGACCTCGGTGCGCGGCCGTCCGAACGGCACCGGCGCGCCGGCCCAGCACCCGGCCGGCGGATCCCGCGTCCAACCCGATCACGGCCCGCAGGAGGACCGCTTCGGCCTCACGGGGCGGCAGGGTGGCGATCAGCGCCAGCGCGGACTCGGTACCGATCGTCTCGCCGGCCCGCTCGGCGGTGTCCGCGTCACTGGCCAGGTCGACGAGCGCCTGCACCGGGACCGGCAGCGCGGGCCGGCGACGCAGCCTGCGCAGGTGGTCCATCGCACGGTTACGCGCGATCGTGACGGTCCAGGCGCGGAACTCACCACCGGTGAAGGTGGGCAGGTCACGGGAGACCTGCAACCAGGTCTCGGAGGCGACGTCCTCGGCGTCCGCGCCGACGAGGGCGGTCAGATAGCGCAGCAGGCCCGGCTGCAGGCTGCGGTAGAGGAAGCGGAACGCGTCCTCGTCCCCGGCCTGTGCCGCCCTGACCGCCTCCGACAGGTCGGCGGTCATGCGCAGCCCTCGGCGCGTCCCGGTCGGCGCCGCCACACCACGGCACACCCGCGACACGAACCGTCCCCCGATCAGCACCCGCACCGCCCTCCACCAATCTGTTCCGCGCCCGTGACCAGATTGTCGGAGCGGCCTGTCCCGGCCGACGCCGGGGTGGTCGGCGCGGCGCGCTGCCCGCCGAGTTCGCCGGGCGGGCCCGAGCCGGGCTAACGCTAGGAGGGGCTCACGAGGCGACAAGTCGGCGTCGCGTCACGGAAGAGTGACAATTATCAACCCTGCGGAACGGCGCGTCGGCGTAACGGGGGTGACCGGGAGGCGCCATCCGGGCCCGAAGGCACTTTCTTGCCGTCTTCAAGGATCCGTACGCCGAAAATTGTCGCGTTTCGTCACAGGCCGTTTCCGAAGCGTCACCGACAGGCGGGGTCCACACAGGTCAGGCCCGATCAGCCACTCCGGAGCAACCACTCGGCGGCCCGGCCGTGTCGCACCGCCGCGCGCCACGCTAGGTACGGTAATGCGGTGTTGTCATCGGAGGTCGTGCTCAGCGGTCGCTACCGCTTGACGAACGTGTCGCCACCGGCGGTATGGGCGACGTTTGGCGTGCCTCCGACCTGATCCTCGGCCGGCAGGTCGCGGTCAAGGTCCTGCTGCCGGCGCTGGTCTCCGACCCCGACTTCATCGCCCGGTTCCGGGCCGAGGCGCGGATCATGGCGGCGCTGCGGCACCCGGCATCGTGCAGGTCTTCGACTGCGGCGCGGACGACCTGCCCGACGGCGGTCGGGCGGACTACCTCGTCATGGAGTTCGTCGCCGGCGAGCCGCTGTCCAAGCGGATCGAGACGGCCGGGCGCCTCGACGTGGCCGAGACGATGTCGATCGTGGCCCAGGCGGCCGCGGCGCTCAACGCCGCGCACCAGGGCGGCATCGTGCACCGCGACGTCAAGCCCAGCAACCTGCTGGTGCACGAGGACGGCACTGTCGTCCTGGTGGACTTCGGCGTGGCCCGTTCCACCGACATCACCAGCATCACCAGCACCAACGCGGTGCCCGGCACCGCCCTCTACATGGCTCCGGAGCAGGCCGCCGGCCGGCCGGTCAGCGGTGCCACCGACATCTACGCCCTCGGCGCGGTCACCTACTGCTGCCTGACCGGCAGCCCGCCGTTCACCGGTGACAATCCGCTCCAGGTCGCCGTCCGGCACCTGGACGACGAGCCGCCGGAGCTGCCGCACGAGATTCCCGAGGCGGTCCGCGCGCTGGTCTCACGGGCCCTGGCGAAGGACCCGCAGGAGCGGTTCAGCAGCGGCGCGGCGATGGCCGAGGCCGCCCGGACCGCGGTCACCGGCGGCGAGCCGCCGACCGAGATGGCATCGGTCGCGCTGCGCGACGCCGGGCCGGCACGCGTACCGACGCGCCTGTCGGCGCCGCGGTGGCCACGGAGGCGGGCGGCAACGGCAGCGTCGGCGCGGCCCACTGGTCGGCGCGGTGGCGGCCGTGCTGGTCGCGCTGGTCGGGCTCGGCGCGGCCCTGGGCGCGGCGCGCAACGCCGGCGAGGACCCGGCGGTCAATCTGCCGACCAACTCGCCGACGGTGACGCAGACCGGTCCGCAGGAGCTGCCGGCGGCGAACGAGCAGGTCGCCACCGTCGACCGGGCCGTCCGGAGCGGCCGTACGCCCCAACAACTCCCCGTCGGCCCCGCTCTCGCCAACGCCGACCACGCAGCCCAGCATGACGAGCGGCCCGCCGACGCCGACGACGACCGCCACCACGGCACCGCCGCCCACCGTCGCCCCGACGACGGAAGCGCCGCCGAGCGAGCCTCCGCCCCCGTCGGATCCGCCCGCCACCAGCAGCGCGCCACCGATCCGGAGGCACCTGTCGGCGGTTGATCGGGCCGTTCTCGCGCGCACCGGCAGTCCCAGCAGCACCGATATCCCCAAAACGGACTTACGGCGCCGAAGACGCCTCTAGGCTCTCAGCAGGCCATTTCCACCAACTGCTGCGGGAGCCTGGGTGAGCGCTGAAAGCTGGTCGTGATCGGTCAGGGTACGTCGGACTGCCGCTGGCCATGCGCGCGGTCGAGGCGGGGCTCGACGTGGTCGGTCTCGACGTCGACGCCGACCGGGTGAAGCGTCTCGCCTCCGGCGAGTCGTTCGTCGAGGACATCCCGGCCGACCGGCTGGGCCGGGCGTTGGGTAGCAACCGCTATCACCCCAGCACGGAGTACACCGACGCCGAAGGCTTCGACATCTGCGTCATCACGGTGCCGACGCCGCTGCGCGACGGCACCCCGACCTGAGCTTCGTCGAGCAGGCCGGCGTCGGTATCGGCCCGTACGTGCGCCCCGGCTGCACGGTGATCCTGGAGTCGACCACCTACCCGGGCACCACCGAGGAGCTGCTGCGCCCGCTGCTGGAATCGGCCAGCGGGTTGACCAGCCCGGCGACTTCCACCTCGGCTACAGCCCGGAGCGAATCGACCCGGGCAACCCGACCTGGCGGCTGGAGAACACCCCGAAGGTGGTCTCCGGTGTGGACCCGGCGTCACTGGCCCGGGTGGACGAGTTCTACAAGCGCCTGGTGGAGCGCACCGTCCCGGTGGACTCCACCCGCGTCGCCGAGCTGACCAAGCTGATCGAGAACACGTTCCGCCAGGTCAACATCGCGCTGATCAACGAGCTGACCATGCTCTCGCACCACCTCGACATCGACGTCTGGCAGGCGATCGACGCCGCGGAGACCAAACCGTTCGGCTTCCTGCCGTTCCGGCCCGGCCCCGGCGTCGGTGGGCACTGCCTGCCGATCGACCCGTGCTATCTGTCCTGGCAGGTCAAGCGCCGCCTCGGTCGGCAGTTCCGGTTCATCGAGCTGGCCAACGACATCAACCACGAGATGCCCGAACACGTCGCGCAGCGGATCATGGCGGGGATGAACCGGGGCGGCCGGGCCGTCAGCGGTGCCCGACTGCTGCTGCTCGGTCTGGCGTACAAGAAGAACACCGGCGACATGCGGGACTCCCCGGCGGTCGACGTGGCCCGCCGTCTGCAGGCCCTCGGCGCCGAGGTGCACGCGGTCGAGCCGTACGCGGAGGCGCATCAGATCCCGGCCGGGGTCACCGTGGTCGGGCTCACCGAGCAGGAGGTCCGCGCCGCCGACGCGGTGGTGGTGGTCACCGACCACGACAGCTTCGACTACGACCTCGTGGTCGAGCACGCGCGTTACGTCTTCGACACCCGCAACCGGTGCGTCGGCCCGATGGTCGAGCGCCTGTAGACCCGGCACCGCTGGCCGGCCCGCCGCCAATGATGATGGCGGGGCGGCCGGCGGATGTCCGTCCGGTCGCCGCAACGCGGCGAGCACGATGGCTCACTGATCGGCGAGCGCCTCGACGACGGGCCGGGACAGCGCCCGGCGGGCGGGCAGCACCGAGGCGAGCAGAGCCGCCAGCACCGCGACGCCGAGGATCAGCCCGAGCTGGCCCAGCGGCAGCACCACGTGGAAGTCGCCGCCGAGGCGGTCCAGCAGGGCCATCGCGGAGGCGCTGACTCCGGTGCCCAGCCCGACCCCAGCACCGCGCCAACCAGCGCCATCAGCACCGCCTCGACGGCGAGCACCGCCCGCATCCGCCCTCGGGTGAGCCCGACCGCCCGCAACACGGCGTTCTCCCTGGTCCGCTCGACCACCGACAGGCTCAGCGTGTTCGCCACGCCGACCAGTGCGATCACCACGGCCAGGCCGAGCAGCGCGGTGACGAAGGCCAGCAGCATGTCCACAGTGCCGGTGAGCATCTTCTTGTACGCGCCCTGGTCCATCAGGTTGACCGTCGGGTAGCGGCCCAGCACCGCCTCGATGGCGTCCTCGGCCGGGCGGTGCTGACTCCGGAGGCGGGTCGATCTCGGCCAGGTAGCCCCGCTGAGCGGGAAAGAGCGTGGCGAAGTCCTGGTCGGCCATGTCGATGACGTGTCCCGTGGGCGCTTCGCGGCCGGGCGTGTCGTCGGTGACCACGGCGGCCACCCGGAACGATCGTCCCCGGACGGTCACCGGAGAGCCGACCTGCCAGCCCCGCACCTGGGCCAACTCCCGGTGCACGAGCACCTGACCCGGCCCGACCCGACCGGCGTCGCCGGCCAGCACCCGCTGAGCGTCCGGCCGACCAGCGCCGGGCGGGCCGTGCGGACCTCGACGTCGTCGACGACGGTGCTCCGCTGCTCGTGCACCACACCCAACTCGGGGCGGGCGGCAAGCTCACCGACGAGAGCGGCGGGCAGGTCCTGACCGATTCCGGTGACCACGAAGTCGGTCCCGATCTGGGCGTCCACACTGCGTTCGATGCCGTCCTTGGTGCTGCGCGCGCCGACCATGAACGCCGACACCAGTCCGATCCCGATCACCAGGGCGGTGGCCGTCGCGGCGACCCGTCGGGGATTGCGCACCGTGTTGGCGACCGCCAGGTCACCGATCGTTCCGAGCACGCGCCGCAACGGCCAGCCGAACACCCGGGCCAGCGCCGGAACGAGCACCGGCCCGAACAGCACGATCCCGAAGAAGGTCAGCACCCACCGAGTGCCACCAGCAGCAGTTGGGCGGTGCTGGCGGCAGCGGCCAGCGCGGCCACGCCGACGGCCAGCACCACCGCGCCGACGGTCAGCCGAAACCGACCGGCACTCCGGCTGGGCTGCACCCGGCGTCGGTGAGCGCCGCCACCGGAGCGACCCGGGTCCCCGCCAGGCCGGAAGCACGGCGGCGCACGGTGAGCGCGGTGCCCAGCAGCAGGCCGGTCAGCACCGTCGAACCGGTCACGGTCAGGCCACCGGTGACCGGCACGTCCACCCGTGACATCAGCAGCCGCATCCCGGCGGCGAGACCCACCCGAGCAGCACCCCGAGCGCGGAGGCGACGAACCCCAGCACCGCCGACTCCAGCAGGGCGGACCGGAAGACCTGTGCCCGGGTGGCGCCGACCAGGCGCAGCAGCGCGGTCCGTCGGGTGCGCTGTGCCAGCACGATCGCGAAGGTGTTGGCGATCACGAAGCCGGCCACCACGACCGCCACTCCCACGAAGATCAGCAGCAGCATCCGGAACTGGTCCACGTTGCGGACCGCGTCCTCGACGGCCTCGTCGAGGATCTGCTGGCGGCCCTTCACGACGGCTTCGCCACCGGCCACGGCGCGCACCTTTCGGTCAGCGCCGCGACGTCCACGCTCGGTCGGGCCGCCACCAGGACGCGGCCGTAGCCGCGCTCGCCAGTAAGGGCCAACGCGTCCGGCCCGACCAGGCCGACGAACGGCCCGCCCACGTCGCGGGACGTGCCCGCCACGTCGACGGTGCCGACCAGGGTGTACGGGCGGGCCGCACCGCCGGTGGCGCCGATCCGGACCGCGCTGCCCAGTGCGAAGCCCTCCTCGGCTGCTGTCGGCGCGTCGAGCACCACCTCCCCGCGTGGTCCGGTAGCCGGCCGGCGACCACGTCGTACGAGCGCAACGCGTTCTCGGTGGGGATGGCGACGAGCATGGTGAAGCCGAGCACCGGCCGACCGTCGGCACCGACGATCCCGGCCGTGTTGGTCAGCTCACCCGCGGCGGCGGCCACCCGTCGACCGCGCGCACCCGGTCGACCAGGGCCGGGGCAGCACCTGCCGGCCGGCCGAGTAGACGCCCAGATCGGTGTGGCGGTCGAAGGTGCCGGCCCGCTCGTACGCCCGGAGCGCATCCCGTCCACGAAGATCATGGTGCCGGCGACGAACGCGACACCCAGCACGACGGCCAGCGCCGAGAGCAGCATGCGCAGCGCCTCGGCACGCAACGAGCGCAGGGTCAGGCGGATCATGCGGGGCTCCGGTGCAGGCGGCGGATCAGACTCCTCCGACGCTATGGCCGACACCGGTCCGTCGATCTCCACCTGCGCGCTCGACCCGCGTGCACCCGGGTCGCGGTACGCCCGCCGAGGGCTACGACCCAGGTCGTACGCGACGTCATCCGCCGGGCGTGACCAGCCCGCTCTCGTACGCCAGAACCACCGCCTGAACCCTGTCGCGCAGCTGGAGCTTCGCCAGGATCCGCCCGACGTGGGTCTTCACCGTCGCCTCGGCCACGTGCACGCGGGCGGCGATCTCCGCGTTGGACAGACCCTGGGCGACCAACAGCAGCACCTCGCGTTCGCGGTCGGTGAGCTGCGCGAGCCGAGGGTCGGCGCTCGGGGCGGCACCGAGCTGCCCGGCGAACCGGTCGAGCAACCGCCGGGTGATCGACGGTGCCACCACCGAGTCGCCCTGGGCGACCACCCGGATCGCCGCCAGCAACTCCTCCGGCGGGACGTTCTTGAGCAGGAAGCCACTCGCCCCGGCCTGGAGGGCCGCGAAGGCGTCGGCCTCGGTGTCGAAGGTGGTCAGCACCAGCACGCGAGGTGGGCCCGCGGGCCGGTCGGCGCAGAGCCGCCGGGTCGCCTCCACCCCGTCCATCGTGGGCATTCGGATGTCCATCACGACGACGTCGGCCTCGGTGCGGGCGAGCACCCGCAGGGCGTCCGCACCGTCGATCGCCTCCCCGACGACCTCCAGGTCGGGCTGGGAGCCCAGCACCATCCGGAACCCGGCGCGGACCAGCGCCTGGTCGTCCACGATCACCACCCGGACCGTCATGCCGCGATCACCTCCGTTGCCGGCTCTGACGGTAGCGGTAGCCGGACCTCGAGCTGCCAGCCCCGGTCGGCCGGGGACCGACGGTGAGGCTGCCGTCGTACACCGTCACCCGCTCCCGCATGCCGAGCAGACCGTGACCGCCGGACGGCGCCGGGCTGACCAGCGGGCGGCCCCGACCGTCGTCGACGACCCGCACCACGACGGCCTCGGCGGCGTACGCCAGGACGACCTCGACGTCGGCGCCGACGCCCGCGTGTTTGAGCGCGTTGGTCAGCGCCTCCTGCACCACCCGGTAGACGGTCAGCTCCAGGCCCGGGGCAGGGTCGGTGGCTCGCCGGTGACGGTACTGCGAATGCGCAGCCCGCCTCGTCGAACCGGGCCAGCAGGTCCGGCAACTCGGCCAGGGCCAGGCGGCGGTGCTCCGGGTCGGCCGCCACCACGAGCCCGTCGGCACCCTCCGCGCCGGCCGGGCCGGCCTCGCGCAGCACGCCGACCAACCGGCGCATCTCCTCCAACGCCTGCCGGCCGGTGTCCGCGACCACCTTCACGGCGGCGCGGGCCTGGGCGGGATCACGGTCGAACATGAAACGGGCGCCGTCCGCCTGGACGATCATCACCGCCATGCTGTGGGCCACCACGTCGTGCAGCTCACGAGCGATCCGGGTGCGCTCCTCGGCGACCGCCGCCCGGGACTCGGCCTCCCGCTCGCGTTCCAGGGTGGTGGCCCGCTCCTCCAGCGTGAGCACGTAGAGCCGGCGGGTCCGCACGTTCAGCGCGACCAGCCACACCGCGCCGGTGACCAGCGCGTACCACAGCGCGGTGACCCACCAGCTGATGACGCCCGGGGTCTGCAGGGCGGCGAGCACCACACCCACCGCGGCGGTCGCACCGGCGAGCACACCGTCGCGGAGTCGTCTGCCGTACTTCACCACGCTGTAGAGCGCGATCAGCACGGCGACGTCGTAGGCGAGCGGCCCCACTCGGCGATCACCTGGATCAGGGCGAGCACCGCGACCGCCACGGTCACCGCGCTCGGGTGGGTGCGGCGGAACAGCAGCGCCACCGCCATCCCCGAGCCGACCAGGGTGGCCGCCCAGCCGCCCGCCTGGTTGACCGCGGAGGCCAGGGCGACGAACACCACCAGGAGGGAGACGGTCACGTCGAAGGCGACGCCGCGCAGCGGTCGACCGAAGAGGGTGCGTGTCACGGTCACCCAGCGTACGTGCCGGGACGCCCGCCCTCGCCGGGTGGAGCGGGCCCGGATCAGGAGCCGAGGACCTCGCGCAGGCGGTCGATCTCGACGGTCTGCTCGGTGGCGACGGAGGTGGCGAACTCGTTGAGGGTCAGGTCGGAGCCGACGGTGAGCAGGTTGGTGGCCATCTCGATGGCGCCCTGGTGGTGCTCGGTCATCATCCGGACGAAGAGCCGGTCGAAGTCCGCGCCGCGGTCGCGGCGAGCTGCCGCATCGCCTCGGGTGACTGCATCCCGCGCATGGTGCCGTGGTCGTGGCCCTGAACCTCCGCCGGGAGACCCGCGTCTGCAGCCAGCCGCGCATCATGCCCATCTCCGGCCCCTGGCTGTCGCGGATGCGCTCGGCGAGGCACGGACGTCGGTGTCGGCGGCCCGGTCGGGGCGAGTTCCGCCATCGCCAGGGCCTGAGCGTGGTGCGGGATCATCATCCGCACGAACAGGACGTCCAGCGAGTTGTGCGGAGCGGGCCCGGCGTCGCGGACCTCGTGGGCCGCGCGGGTGGCGGCCGTCTCGCCGGGGCGGCCGGGCGCGATGACGGTCAGGTCGGTGGGCACGGGGCTGGCCGTCGGCGGCGCGGACGAGGTGGCGGGCGCGGAGACCGGCTGTGTGGTGCCGGTGTCACCGTCGCCGCCGGAGCCGAAGACGATGAACGCCACCAGCGGCAACACCAGTGCCAGTGTGACGACCGACAGGGTTCGTGCGCGCCGGCTGGTCATGGGCCACTCCCTGGAGTCGAGGTCATCGCGATGCTATCCATTGAAGAAGGCACTTTGATGTGAGCCAGGTCACATCGACGTTCATCGTCGAGCGGTAACGTGTCAACCATCGCTTCCCCTTGCGAAGGGCCTCGCCGATGATCAGACTCCACATGCCACGGTTACGACAATTCCGTGTCGTGGCACTCGCCACGACCGGCCTCCTCGTCGCCAGCGCCCTCGTCGCCCCGGCGAGCAACGCCCAGGCGGTGCCGCAGGCAGCCCGCCGCCGCGGGCTCACCAACACGATCCCCGGCGTCGACGAGATCGTGAGCAGCCCAACCTGCGCCAGATCGCCAACCTGCCCAAGGTCGCCCCACTCGACGCGACGAACAGCGACCTCGCGTTCCAGGGCAGGTACGCGTTCGCCGGCAACTACAACGGCTTCGTCATCTACGACATCTCGCGGCCCAGCGCGCCGACGGTCAAGGCCGGGTGCTCTGCCCGGGGTCGCAGAACGACATCTCCGTCCACGGTGACCTGCTCTTCCTCTCCACCGACTCGTCCCGCAGCGACGACTCCTGCAACAGCACCACGCAGGGAGCGGACGTGAAGGGCTCGTGGGAGGGCATCAAGGTCTTCGACATCAAGGACAAGGCCAACCCGCGCTACATCAAGTCCGTCGAGACGGCCTGCGGCTCACACCCACACCCTGGTGCCGGGCAAGGACCGCAAGGCCGTCTACCTGTACGTCTCGTCGTACAGCCCGCGGGCCGAGTTCCCGGACTGCCAGCCGCCGCACGACTCGATCTCCATCGTCAAGGTTCCGCTGAAGAACCCGACGGACGCGGCCGTGGTCGCGACGCCGAACCTCTTCCCGGACGGCGGCTTCCCCGGCAGCCAGACCGGCTCGGCGACGACCGGTTGCCACGACATCACCGCCTACCCGTCGAAGGACCTGCCGCCGGCGCCTGCATGGGTGACGGCATCCTGCTCGACATCAAGAACCGGGAGGCTCCCCGGGTCATCAACCGGGTCCGGGACGAGGTCAACTTCGCATTCTGGCACTCGGCCACCTTCAACAACTCCGGCACCAAGGTGATCTTCACCGACGAGCTGGGCGGTGGCGGGCCGCGACCTGCAACGAGGCCATCGGCCCGAACCGGGAGCGGACGCCCTCTACGACATCACCGGGCGCGGTGACGCCCGGACGATGACCTTCCGCAGCTACTACAAGATCCCGCGGGCCAACGCCGACACCGAGAACTGCGTGGCGCACAACGGCTCGCTGATCCCGGTGCTCGGGCGGGACATCATGGTCCAGGCGTGGTATCAGGGTGGCATCTCGGTCTTCGACTTCACCGACTCGGCCAACCCGAAGGAGATCGCCTTCTGGGAGCGCGGCCCACTCTCGGCCGACACGTTCGTCGGCGGTGGCACCTGGTCCGCGTACTACTACAACGGCCACATCTACTCCAACGACATGGTGAAGGGTCTGGACGTCCTGGAGCTGAACGACTGGCGTACCTGGTCGGCCAAGCTGACCCGCTACCCGGAGCTCAACGTGCAGACCCAGCCCAGCTACCTGAGCTGGTAGGCACCGGCACGACACCGGGCCCGGTCCCCGCTCTCCGGGGGCCGGGCCCTGTCCGGACGGGTGCCCGGCGCGTCGATCCGCCTGCCCCGGTGACCCCGCCGTCGACGCGAACCAGCAGGCTTGTCGGCGGCGCAAACGGTGGGCTGGTCACCAGCGCGTGGGTTGCCGGGCGACTGACCAGGCGCTGTGCCAACGTGAGCAGATGTGACGCTTGCAGCCCCGCCCGAGCCGACCACGCGCTGGCGGCCCCACCCGCTGGACCTGGTGGCGGTCGTCCTCGCCGTCCTCGGCGTCGCCTGTGCGCTGAGCGGGCTGCTGCCCGCGCGGAGACCACCGCGACCCTGCACCGGATCCTGCCGCTGCTGCTCTTCCTCGGCACCGTGATCGTGCTCGCGGAGCTGACCGCCGTGGCCGGCGTCTTCGACGTGCTGGCCAGCCGACTGGCCATCGCCTCCCGGGGCAGTTGGGCCGCGCTGTTCCTGCTCTGCGGCGGCCTCGCCACGCTGACCACCCTCGTGCTCAACCTCGACACCACCGCCGTGCTGCTCACCCCGGTGCTGCTCGCGTTGGCCCGAAGCCTGCGGGTCGCCGCCGCCCCGCTCGCGGTCACCACGGTCTGGCTGGCGAACACCGCGAGCCTGCTGCTGCCGGTATCCAACCTGACCAACCTCCTGGCCGCCGACCACGTCGGGCTGGCACCGCTGGCGTACGCGGAACGGATGGCGTTGCCGCAGCTCGCCGCCGTCGCGGTCACCATGGCGCTGCTCTGGTTCGGGTGGTGGCGACGGGACCGCCCGACCGGTGGACGTTTCGTTCCGCCGGCCCGGCACGTACCCGCCGACCCGGTGCTGCACCGCACGGCGCTCGCCGGCTGTCTGATCTTCGTCGCCGGCATCCTCGCCGGGTGGAGATCGGTCTCGCCTCCACCGTCGCGCTCGCGCTGGTGCTGGTCGGCTTCCTCGTCCGCTCCCCGCCACGCTGCGCCCCGGGCTGGTCCCGGTGCGCCTGCTGTTCTTCGTCACCGGCCTGTTCCTGGTGGTGCAGACCCTCGGCCGACACGGGCTGGACGACCTGGTCGGCACCCTGCTTGGCGCCGACGGCGGAGCGCTGGCGCGCTACGCGCCGGCGGCACCGGAGCGCTGCTGGCCAACGTGGTGAACAACCTGCCGGCCTACCTGGCCGGCGAGTCGGTGCTGTCGGCCGGCGAGCACACCCGCCTGCTGGCCCTGTTGGTCGGCACCAACGTCGGCCCGCTGGCCGCCCCTGGGCGTCGCTGGCCACCCTGCTGTGGTTCGAGCGGTGCCGGGCGGCCGGGTGGCGGTGCCGGTGACCCGCTTCGTGCTGACCAGCACCCTGCTCGCGGTCACCGGCACGCTCGCCGCGGTCGGCGCGCTGCTGCTGGTGAGCTGACCGAGACCGCCAAGGCCACCACCCACCGAGCTGGTCACCGCGCTGACGGAGACCGCGGCAGTGGAGCGGGCTCGGGCCGACGTGACCGCGTTCCTGGCTGACCTGCGCGGGCACGGCCTGGTGCTTCAGCGGCCCTGACCGGCACCGCACTTCCGCGGCCGACCACGACGGCGTCGACGAGCAGCCGGTGGGTGTCGTCGAGCGCGGCCCAGTCGCGCGGCCGGGCCAACTCCCACGCCGGCAAGGCCCCGATCGACAGAAGCGTGACCGGGTCGGAGGCCAACTGACCGAACGACCGCTGGCTGGCGAGCCTTGTCAACAGATCGCTGCCGGGCAGCCGGGTGAGGGTGGGGCGGCGCCCCAGCGGAGGAAGAGCCATCCACCGAGGGGACGCGGGGCGCGATCGGGGCAACCCGACGCGCAGCCGGTCACCGCCACGGACCAGCCGGGTGGGCAGCACCGCACCCGGTACGGGCTGCCGCAGGTCGACGCAGCGGGGCCCGGCGAACGCGTCGACGCCATCGGTGACCAGGATGTCGTCGGTCAGCACCGACACACCCGGTCGGCCAGGGCGGCGAGCAGACTGCTCTTTCCGGCGGTACGCGGGCCGAGCACCGCCCACGCCCGACCGTCGAGCACGAACGCGCCACTGTGGAACGTCTTCGCCCGGCCCACCGATTGGCGGTCGTTGCCACCGGCGCGAGGTAGGGTGGGCCAGTACGTCCGGGGTGAGCACAGGGCCGTAGAAGGTGGCGGTGCCCGCACCCGGTCGAGGGCGAGGGTCCGCCCGTCGGCGAGGACCCGGATGCCCTGTCGGTTGTCGAGCGGCACCGGCGGCGGTGGCGGCGCGTCGAGTTGGCTGACCCGTACGGTGGGCCACCCGAGCGCGGCGCGCTCGGCCGGTGGCAGCTCGGACACCTCGTCCAGCCCGTGCAGATGCATCCCGTAGACACCTCGTCCGGGTGTCGGCATGTTCTCCCGTTCATCGCCTGCTCAACGATCATGGACAGCGCACGGTGCGGGTGGCGCTCGTGGTGACGCGCCACCCGCACCCTCAAGCGACGAGCGTCAGCGCAGGGTGCCGCTGTCGACGGTCAACTTCTGCGACTCCTTCAGCCGCTTGGCGTCCGCCTCGCGCTGCTTGGTCGCCTTGGTGCCCTTCGCGGACGGCGCCACCTCGGGACCACTCCCCGCCGATCGCGTCCACGTCGTACGCCACCCACCACGATCCGGGTGTGTCCACGGCGAAGGTCAGCGCGATGTGCACCGATGCACCCGGCGCCAGACCACCCAGGTCGAACGGGATCGTCAAGGTGGTGCCCAACCCACCACCTGGCGGGGTGGTCGCCGGCGAATCCATGGAAAGGTTCCGGACCAGGAGCGTCCGGCCGTCACTGATGGTGATCGGAGTGGTCGGGTTGGCCGGGCTGACCAACCTCAGGTTGAGTGCACCGCGGGCGATGGGGCGCCGGGGTACGGCGCTCCATTCTCCGCGCTCAGTGACGTGATCCGGATCCGGGCCTGGGTGATCGCGGCATTGGACCGGTTGGTCAGGGTCCGCCGGATCACCAGGCTGTTCCCGGTGCGCACCCGGTTGGGAGCAGCCGACACGGCAACGTTCGGGTCGAACAAGGTCGACTGGATCGAGGCGTTCTGCTGGTAGGTGCCCAGCGTGTTCTGTGGGGACGGGCTGCCCAGTGTGGACGGGACGCCGTTGATCGGGCCGAGCACGGTGGCGACCAGTCGGAAGTCGGCCTGGTTGTTGGCGGTGTCCTGGAGGTTGCTGGCGACCCGGAGTCGGTTCCAGGCGTGCGGAACGAACGGTGGCGCGTTGAAGGTGGGCAGTGGCGCGCCTTCGGAAAAGCCCGGCGTCGAGCCCGCCCGGTCGGTCACCGTGCTCGCCGCGTCCGGGCGACCAGCCGCAGCCCGCCCTGGCCGAGGCTGGGAACGATGAGGTCGGGCTGGATGTTGAAGAGCGAATAGTTGGCTGCCGTGATCAGGTAACCGCGTCGGGCGCCAACGGGCGGGCGCTGCCCGGAATGGTGATGGACAGCCCGCCGGGGCCTCGACCTTGAAGCCGGCGATCGGCAGGTTGATCGACGTGCTGTTGACGACCGAGACGAACTGGTCGGCGAGCCCGCTGATACCGGACTGCGCGAACTGGTCGATGACCACCTGGCGGGTAGCGCCGAGACCTCGATCACCACCTCGTTGGACACTGCCTCGCCCAACGGGCCCGTCCCGTCGTACTGCGCCCGGAACTGGTTGTGCCCGAACGCCGGTACGTAGATCTCGAAGTTGGCCACATTGAGGGCCAGCGGGAAGGTGCCGAGCGGGTCTCCACCCCGTTGGGCAGCTCGTCGATGAGGGTCACGCTGCCCTCGGCGACGCCCGGGCCGACGAGGACCTGGAACTGCACCGCCGCTCCGAAGGTGGTGGCGTTCGTGGACGCGGTCAGCGTGGCCACGCTCTCGGCCTGGACCAGGATACGGATCGCCCGGGTGGCGGTTTGGCCGTTGGCGTCAGTCACCCGGACCGTCGAGGGGAACGCGCCGACCAGGGTCGGCCGGCCGGACACCAGGCCGCTCGCCGCGTCGAGTGTCAAGCCGGGCGGCAGCGCCCCGGTGGCCAGCGACCAGGTGAACGGTGCAGTGCCGCCCACCACGTTGAGCTGCTCGGCGTAGGGCGCGTCGACCTCACCCAATGGCGGTGGCGGGAAGGTCAGCGTGGGCGCCAGGTTGACCACCAGCACGATCAGCCGGGTGCCGGTCTGGCCGTTCGCGTCCACAACCCGGATTACCACCGGGTACTCCCCGGCAGTGGTCGGTACGCCCGAGATGCCGTTGGTCAGCGGGTTGAGCAGCAGCCCCGGCGGCAGGACCCCGAGGCGACCGACCAGACGAAGGGCGGCACGCCGTGGGTGATGTTGAGGGTGGCCACGTAGGGGATCCCGACGGTCGCCTGGGTCGGGTGGTCGAACAGCAGCGTCGGTGACACGTTCGCGGTCACCGGCACCGACAGAGCCGAGTCGGGGCCGGTGCCCTCGGCTGTGCGGGCCGCGACCGTGAACCGGTAGGTGGTGGTGGGGGTCAGCCCGGTGACGGTGTTGGTGGTGGACGGACCGAAGGTCTGGGCGAGCTGACGCACGCCGCCAACCCAGGGAGTGACGACGTAGTAGGTGATCGGTGAGCCGCCGTTGGGACCGGGCGTCCAGCTCAGCAGGGCGGTGGCGGTGTCGGCGGTGACCGCGATGATGGTCGGCGCGCCCGGCAACGCCATGATCTTGGCGCCCGCGGAAGGCTTGCTGGCCGGGCCGGTGCCCTCGGAATTCTTCGCGGCGACGGTGAAGGTGTAGGTGCCCTTGGCGGTCAGACCCTCGACCTTCTGGGTGGTCTTCGACTCGTCGAAGGTGACAGTCTTCGCCTTCTTACCGTTGCGGTAGGCGGTGACCACGTAGCCGGTGAGGGCGGAACCGCGGTCAGCCGGCGCCTTCCACGTCACCGTCGCCGTGCCGGCACGCCAGGATGCGGTCGGCTTGGCCGGGGCGGCCGGTGGCTGGGCCGGGGCGGCCGCTGGGCGACCCGCTCCATCGTGACCGCCGGTGCTGCCACCGGCGCGACCGCGGGTGTATGGGTACGACTCGGGGCGCGAGCCGAGGCCGCCGTGGGCGCGATCAGCAGACTCATGATCAGCGCCAGGATCGCGGCGCAAGCTGTGACGGCCCGTGGACGGGCACGGAGCACTGGAGACATGGATGTTTCTCCCTCTTCCGGGGATGAGCCACCGCGGACGGGAGAAGGAGACAGGCGACCGGCTGATCGTGCGTGGCGGCCACGCGCCTGCTACCCCGGCCGCAGGGCGACTGGCGGAGATCGGACCGTCACGCACGGAATGGCTTTCACGTGTTGAGTGACGAACCTCTATCCACTCCTACCAGTTTTCCCAGTTCAGGCGATATCCAGGTGTGCAAAGTGTCCTGCCATGGGCAGAGCCTGTCCGGAACCCGACTGCCGTCGCGTCCTTCGTGCGGCGGCCGTCAGTGGCGGGCCGGGCGTGGGCCGACCAGCCGGCGGACCATCGGCGCGGCGTTCCACTTGGCCGCGCCGACCAGGTCGCGGGCGTGCTCCAGGACCGTGTAGTCGGGCCGGGTCAACCCGTCGGCGATGGCCCGGTCCAGGTCGTTGCCGCAGCGGCTCAGCACGCTGTCGAAGTCCCGGCGGACCGGTTCCTGCAGGTCGTAGCCGAAGGAGCGGTGCAGCCGGGCGAAGAGCGGCTTGTACAGCCGGACCCGCTCGTGCAACCCCGACGAGTACGACATCGGGTTCTTCGGACGACGCACGATGTAGTCGGGCAACACGTCGGCGAACGCCCGTCGGACAATCCACTTCTCCTGCCCGTCGCGCAGCTTCAGATCCACCGGCAACCGCATCGCCAGCTCCACCACGCTGAGGTCGAGGAACGGGACCCGGGCCTCCACGCCGTGGCCCATGGCGGTCCGGTCGACCCGCTGCAACTCCGTACGGCACAGGTTGCGGATCCGGTGCAGGAACAACCGGCGGGCGGCCGCCGGGCCGACCTGGTGATACATCGGGTACCCGCCGAACAACTCGTCGGAACCGTCGCCGGTCAGCACCACCTTGATGCCCAGGTCCCGGAGCCGCCGGAAGATCGGCACCGAGACGACCGCGTTGATGATGTCGCCGTACTCGGTCAGCTCGGAGATCCGGATCGCCTCGCGGACGTCGGCGAGCCGGATGTCGCGCGGACGCAGCTCGACCACCACGTGCGGCACGTCGAGGTCGGCGGCGAGCCGCCGGGCGTACGCCACGTCGGGGCTGTCCGCCACCCCGACCGTCACCGCGACGCAGTCCGGGTGGATGTCCCGCACCTGCCGCAGGGTCAGCGAGCTGTCCAGGCCACCGGAGAGCACCACGCCGACGGTCAGGTCGGTCTCCACCCGCATGCGGATCGCGTCGCTCAGCGCGGCGCGGACGAGCAGCGCGGCCTCGTCCGGGTCGTCGATGATCGGCAGGCCGTCGCCGATGGTGAGCAGGTCGACGTACGGGCTCAGTCGCACGTGTCCGTCCGCCTCCGCCCAGCCGTGGTGTCCGGGCGGCACCTCGGCAATCGGAGCGCCATGCCCGACCAGCGCCTTGACCTCGGAGGCGAGGTACAGGCAGCCGGGCCGGCGGGACCAGTACAGCGGCTTGACGCCGAGCGGGTCGCGGGCCAGGTACACCCGGCCGGTGGCCCGCTCGACGACGGCGAAGGCGTACTCGCCGCGGAGCCGGTCACCGCCGCCTCGCCCCACTGCTGGAACGCGGCGAGCAGCACCTCGGTGTCGCCCTCGGTACGGAAGACCTGCCCCAGGCGGGTCAGTTGGGCACGCAACTCCCGGTAGTTGAAGATCTCACCGTTGAAGCAGAGCAGCCAGCGCTCGTCGGTCGACGTCCACGGCTGCACCGCCCGGTCCCGGTCGACGACCCGCAGCCGACGGGTCCCGGCGAGCAGCCCGCCCTCGGACCGGGTCTCGGTGACCTCGCCGCGCGGGGCGAGGGCGGCGAGCATCCGCCGGAAGGTCGCCGGATCAGCCTCGGGACCGATACTCAACGCGATGCCGCACACCGGGTCAGACCCCATCTCGGCCTCGTAAGCGCGGCGTAGGCGACGCCGGGCGGTGGGAGCGAGGCAGAGGTGCCAGGCCTGCCCCTCGTCGATCACGTTTAGCTCGCCGGCCTCCTGCCGGGCCAGCAGCAGCTCCGCCAGGGTGTCGCGCGCGCCGAAACGCTCGAACCAGGCCAGCTCGACGTCGACCGAGTAGCCGAGACAGTGCCCACTGGGCAGCATCGCCGCGTACCCCAGGCGGCGCAGCCGGTACTGGTGCTCGGCACTGCGGACCAGGCTGGTCACCCACAGCGGTGGGTGGTCGGCGGCGCGGCGGCGGTGAACTCACGTCCGATGTCGTTGAGCAACGCCACCACCTCGCGCCGGGCACGGCGGAACATCAGCCCCGCGGTACGCGGGTGGCGTCCGGTCGCAGCCGGCGGCGCAGCCACGCGCGGCACGGCCCACGATGCTGCCCGGCTGCTCCTGGTAGCGAAAGCGCAGCAGGTCGCGGCGACGCAGCCACTCCAGGTCGACCAGCTCGGCGCTGCCGTTGACCTGGTCGTCGGTGACGAACGTCGGGGCGTCCTGCCACCACAGCACGTCGATGCGGGAGAGCAGGTAGATCCGGACCAGCGCGCCGAGGTCACGCGCCGAGGTGCGGTCGTTGGGCTGGTAGCGGGCCATCTCCAGCAGCAGCGTCTCGCGCGCGCCGATCAGCCCTGCGGGTGGCGTCGAGGACCGCAGCGAGCGCCGGCTCCCGCAACCGCTCGTCGATGAGCACCTGCCGGGCCCGAGTGCTCGCCGCGTCGGCCAGGGCGCCGACCTCGATCAGCAGTTCGGCGACGGCTGTCCGGTAGGCGGCCAGGTCGGGTACGGCGGCGGGAGCGCGGCGGAGGGTCGCGCCGGAGGGCCGTCGACGGGCCGGAGCGGTGGGTGACGTGGGCGAACCGGGTTGCTGTCCCGGGCTACGGCTGGGCACTCGCATGACGGGGTCCCTTTCTCCGGTCACGGCACTGGGTGGTTCGCCCTGCAACACACCGTAATCGCCGCGATCGGGATGGACCGAACAATCCTCCTATCTGCCCCGAACGGAGCGGGACGTCCCAGGTGGCCGACCTGGGTGCGGCCGTCGGGGGCGGGGTGGGGCTCTGGTACGGCCCCTCTGGAGCTGATGTCGTAGACGAGTCATCACAACGGCCTCCCACTGCCGGTCCGCAGTGGGCACCCGGCGCAAGGCCCATCAGGGGCGAGGTCAGATCGGCCAAGCACGGCACGACCCGAGCACGGCACGGCACGACCCGGCGGACAGTCCGCCGGCCGGGCCGGACGGTTCCCGGTCGATCCGCCGGCCAGGCGGTTTGCCGGCCAGGCGGTTTGCCGGCCAGGCGGTTTGCCGGCCAGGCGGTTTGCCGGCCAGGCGGTCGGTCGGACGGCTTCCCGGTCGGTCGGTTGGTCGGCCGGGCGGGGTCGTTGGTCGGGCGGGCGGTAATGTCACAAACGATTCAGGTCCAGAGGCACCGACCCAGACATCACCCACCGCCGACTCGCCGGCTGGGACCACCGAGCCGCAGCGCCCGCAGGCAGACGGGAAAGCCCCGCCGGACAAACCAGCTTCAAAACCCAGCGCCGCTTGGCCACAACCGGTCGCTCGGCGCTTGATCGACTCGCTGTCAGGAAGGCGCGGTATCCAGGACGCGGGACACCCCGACTTCAATGAAACCGAGTCGATCAAGCGCGCCGAAGCACCGCGGGCGCGGCACGAGCACGGCGCGGCACGAGCACGGCACGGCACGGCACGGCACGGGCGCAGGGCCAGCGCGGGAGCCAGCACCGCCGCCCCGAGCCGTCAGTCGCCGTGCGCTGGCACCAGGGCCTGCACCTCGGCGTACGACGGCAGCCTCCGGGCGGTGAGACCGTCGGCGCGTACCCCGTCGGCGACGGCGACCGCGGCGGCCAGCGCGGCCCGGAACAGCAGTGAGCCGGTGCTGACCCGAGCCACCCCGGCTGCGGCCAGTTCGGTCAACCGTGGCCCTCCCGCTTGGTGCAGCGCGTTCACCGGGGCGTCGATCCGCTCGGCGAGCACGCGCAGCGTGGCCAGGTCGACGGTGCCGGGCACGAAGATGCCGTCGGCGCCGGCCGCCCGGTAGGCACGGGCGCGAGCGAGGGTCTGCGGCAGCGGGTCGTCCACTCCGAGCCACCAGGTGTCGGTGCGGGCGTTGACGAACAGGTCCGGCACCGCCCTCTTCACCGCCGCGATCTTGTCGGCGACGCACCCGGCCTCGGTCAGGGTGCCGTCCGGGCGCCCGTCCTCCAGGTTGATCCCGACCACGCCGACCCCGGCCAGTTCCGCCACGTAGCTGGCGACCGTCGCCGGGTCGTCGCTGAAGCCTGCTTCGACGTCGACGCTGAGCAGCACCGGCAGCGTGGCGAGCCGGCGGGCCAGGGCCAGGGTCTCCGTCGCGGTGGCGGCGGTGCCGTCGGGTCGGCCCGCGGCGGCGGCGACCCCGAGGCTGGTGGTGCCGATCGCTTGGTGGCCACGCGCGCCCAGCGCTGCCGCCGAGGCGTGGTCCCAGGCGTTCGGCAGCACCAGGGGCCGGCCGGTGTGGTGCAGGGCGTGGAACGCGGCACGGCGCTCGGTCATCGGACGCTCACCTCCAGGTTCGTCGGAACGCGCAGGGTCGGGTGCGGCTCGTGGCGCAGCGGGTCGGGTACGCCGGCACCGTGCCCGCAGCACGTCGAACACCCGGCGGCCAACGCCAGGGCGTGCCGGTCGCCGGGCAGCCCGCTCCCCGCCCCGAAGGTCAGCAAACCGGCACCGGGCCGACCGGGCTGGAACGTCGCTGGCTCGGGAAACGCCTGGGCATCACGGTTGGCCGCGTCGAACCGCAGCAGCACGGGCTGCCCGCCGGCAGATCCTGCCCGCCCAGACGTACCGTCTCGACGGTGACCCGTCGGGTGGCCCGCACCGGCGGGTCGAGGCGCAGCACCTCGTCGAGCAGGTCGGCGGTGCCGGCCGTGGTCGGCGCTCGCGGACCGGCCGGGGCAGCAGGTGGTGGGCGGCGGCACCGATCAGTCCGGCGGTCGCGTCGCACGCCTGGACCAGCAGACCGATCAGGTTCGCCCGTACCGTCGGTGTGCCCTCCGGCGCGAGCGCCAGCAGCGCCGTCACCGCCCGGTCGGCCCGCGTGGTCAGCGCCGGGTCCACCCCGGTGGTACGCCGAGGCGACGACCGCGACCGCCGTCCCGGCGGCTGCCGGGTCGGCGAAACCGAGGCGGTCGGCCAACGCCAGCAGCGGCACAGGCCGGGCCAGTTCCCGCATCACGTCGACACGGTCGCCAGCGCGGTCGAGAACGGCAACGGTCAGCCGCGCCGCGTCGTCGCGCAGGTCGTCCGGGTCCAGCGGTGCCAGCGCGTTCCGGACGATCGCCCGGCGCTCGGCGTGCCGCTGCGGAGGGCTGAACCGGCTGACCGTGGCGCGCAGCCAGGCGAGCGTGCCGGGCGGGCCGCTGTCGACGGCCGGCACCCGGAAGGCCGGGTCGGTGAGCGCGGCCCGCACGTCGGCGTGCCGGGTCACCCGCCAACCGTGTTCCGGTTCGAACGAGGGCGGGCCGCACGACGGCGTTCCCGTGGCGGGCGCAATGGACGGCCAGGTGTCGATCACAAACCGACCGTAGAACCCCAATTGTTCGCTCCCCACCGAACAGTCCCGCCCGCACCACGCCGGAGGATCAGGCTCGGCCGCTGGTCGGTGCCGGGGGCGAGGCGGGGGCGAGGACGTCCACCGGGACGCGCAACGTCTCGGCCAGCGCAGCCCGGCCGGTCGTGGTGAGTCGGACCGCGCGACCAGTGCCCTGGGCGATCCAGCCCAGCTCGGTGAAGCGGCGGCAGAGCGCCGCGCCGAGCGCTCCGGCCAGGTGCGGGCGGCGTTCGGTCCAGTCCAGGCAGTCGCGGACCACCGGGCGGCGGGCAGCCCGCAACACGTCCACGGGTACGCCCAGCCCGGCCGCCCAGGCCCACCCGCCGGGCGTCAGCGCCAGTCCGCTGGAGCGGTCCAGCCGTCCGTCGGCGAGCAGCGCGTCGTACATCAGCACGCCCAGCCTCCCGGCGAGGTGGTCGTAGCAGGTTCGGGCGTACGCCAGGGCGGCGCTGGCGGTCGCCGCGCGCAGGACAGGGTCGGCGTCGGCGCGGCCGGGGCGTGTCCGGCCAGGTCCTCGATCAGCTGGGCCACCGACGGCCCGGCCAGGCGCAGGTAGCGGTGCCGGCCCTGCCGTTCCTCGACGAGTAGCCCGCCCCGGACCAGTCGGGTGAGGTGGTCGCTGGCCGTCGACGGGCGACCCGGCGCGGCGGGCCAGCTCACCGGCGGTCCACGCCCGCCCGTCGAGCAGCGCCAGGCACATGCCGGCGCGGGTGCCGTCGGCCAGCAGGGCCGCCAGCTCCGCCATCCCCGACCCCGGTGCCCGCGCTCATCGCCCCAGTCTAGGGAGGTTCCGGGAGATCGATTTCCGCGTTCCGTGACGCCCTTGCACGCTGCCCTACCCTGAAGGAGCCGCGGCGCCATTTCGGCAAGTCGAGGCCTTAGCGCCCGCACCCGGGCGGATAGAAGTAGCCGCATGAACTGGACGAAGTTCAGAAGCGACCGGACCCTCGCCGACTGCACGCCGTGTCCGACCTCCGGTTTCCTGCCAGCGGGCGTCAGCGGCTACGAAATCGGTACCCCACCTCAGCGACGACGACATCCTCCTCGTCGAAACCGCCACCCGGCAGTGGTTTCGGATCATCGCCCGCCAGCCCGGTGCCGGCTGGCGCTGCCGTCGGTGGTCGTGAATGAACTGTGGCAGGCGCTGACCCTGCATGCCGACGACTACGCCACCTTCTGCGACGCCGCTTGGGCGCCTGCCGTCCCGCCAGCCGACGCCCGCGGCAGAAGGCGACACGACAAACGCCAGTCGCAGCCCCTCCTGCTCGCCACGCTGAGGTGCGGTCGACTGGACGAGGGTGGTGGCCCGAGCGACCTTCCGCTGCTGTTCCGGGTGGACCAGGAGCTCCAAGTCCACGATGGCAACCGCTACCTTGTCGACTGCGGGGTCGCGGCGAGTGCTTCCCGGTTCCCCACCGGATCTGCCTGCAACACCTCGAAGGGCCGGGTAGACGACCGAAGCCACGCGGCATTCGCGGCGATCTACCCTTCCTCGACGGCCGCCACGGCTACGCCGGCGGGCGGGCGGCAGTGGTGGCGGCGAGTTCAGCGACGGCGGCGGCGATGGAGGTGGGGCAGCAACTGAGGCTCCGCCGGCGCCCGGCGACCTCAGCGGCGCCGGGTCAGCGGGTCACCGTCCGGTCGGTGCCGTCGTAGCTGCGGGCGTCGTCGAAGTCGCCCGTCGGCCGTTGCCCGCCGGTGACAGCGCGAGCCATCTTCAGGTCGGCGTTGCGGAACCGCAGGGCAAGGCTCAGGTGCGGCACCCACACGTCCGGCGCGTGCCACGGCGGTGCCCGTCGGCTTCGCCGAGAACATCCCAGGCGGCGGCGTGCAGCGCGGTCAGCGCCGGCGTCGGCCGCACCAGCCAGACCAACGGGGCGCTGCCGTCGAGGACGACGACCCGGTCGAGCGCGACCGGCACCGGCAGCACGGCGTCGAACAACTCGGCCAGACGGTGCTCGACACCGGGCGGGAAATCGTCGACGGCGGCGAGGGTCAGGTGCGGCCGGTTGGTCGGATGGATGTTGCGAGCCAGGCTGGGCAGCCCGGCGGCCGCCAGACGACTCCAGACCGCCCGGACCGCGACCTCCAGGCCGGGTGAGCAGACCAGTTCCACCGTACGCACGCACCCACGCTAGCTGCCCGCCGCCGGCGCGCCGGTGACGATGCTCAGAGCCAGCCGTTGTCCGGGCGGTGCGGACCGCCTCGGCCCGGTCGACAGCGCCGAGCTTCTGAACGGCGGCGGAGAGGTGGTTGCGCACGGTGCCGGTGGACAGGTGCACCCGACGGGCGATCACCGCGACCGGCGCGCCGACCTCGGCCAGCCGCAGCGTCTCCAACTCCCGTGGGGTCAGCGGGCACGGTGGCAGTGTCAGCGCGTCGGCGGCCAGCGACGGGTCGACGTACCGGCCTCCGGGTGGACCCGGCGGATCACGTCGGCGAGCGCACCACCCGGCGAACCCTGGGCAGGAACCCTCGGCACCGGCGGTCAGCGCCTGCCGCAGGTGTCCCGGACGGCCGTGCCCGGTCAGCACGACCACCGCGCATTCCGGCCGGACCCGGGTCAGCTCGGCGGCGACCGCGATGCCGTCCAGGCCGGGCATCTCCAGGTCCACCACGGCCACGTCCGGGCGGTGCGCCAGTGCCGCGGTGATCGCCGTCGACCCGTCGGACGCGTGCGCCACCACCTCGATGTCCGGCTCCAGGCCGAGCAGTGCGGCGACCGCGACCCGGATCAGGTCCTCGTCGTCGGCGAGCAGGACGCGGATCACGACGACACCGGCACGGTGGCCTCGAGGGTGAACACCGCGTCCTCCCGGTGGGTACGCAACCCGCCCCCGACAGCGGCCAGCCGGTCGGCCAACCCGCGCAGGCCGTGGCTGTGCGCGTCCGGGCCACGCTCGTCGGCACCGTCGTTGGTGACCGTCATCCTGGCCACGTCGTCCTCCCGGTCGATGCGGATCCGGCACCAGTCGGCCCGGCTGTGCCGCAGTACGTTGGTGCCCGCCTCGCGCAGCACCGCCGCCAGTTCGGCGGCGACGGGCTGGGGCAGGTCCGCCGGCGGCGCAGCACCGTGCACCGCACCCGCAGGAGCGCAGCACCCCACCACCGCGGTGAGCTGTTCGTCGAGGTCCACGGCCCGATAGCCGTGCACGGTCTCCCGTACCTCGGTCAGCGCCGACGCGGCCAACCGTTGCACCTCGGCGGCCTCGCGCCCGGCCCGTTCCGGATCGACCGGGGCGAGCCGGGCGGCGAGTTCGGCCTTCAACGCGATCACCGTGAGGCTGTGCCCCAGCACGTCGTGCACGTCGCGGGCGAAGCGCAGCCGCTCCTCGGCGGCGGCCAGCCGGGCCTGCGCGGCCGCCCTGCCGCGCCTCCACGAGCAGCTCCCAGAACCAGAGCTGGAACCCGTTGACGGCGGCGACACCCACCCCGACCCTCCGGCGACGGCGAGGTGGCGCGGGACGGAACCGCCGGTCCACAAAGCGACCGCGACCGCCACCAGCAGGACCCCGGCCGTCCACGCCAGCGCGGCCCGCCACCGCACCAGCAGCGGCGTCATGCCGATCAGCGCCGCACCGAGCCACGCCCAGGTCGGCCACCTGCCGGCCGCCACCGGACCCACGAGCGGCACGGTCAGAATGGCCACCACGGCCAGGCCCGCTCGGCGCGACGCCGCCAGCTCGGGTCGAGCCAGGGGTCACGGCCGCGTACAGCACAGCGGTCTGCGCGCCCACGAAGGCGAGGATGCCGACCGCGCCGAGCGCCACCCGGCCCGGGTCGGGTTCGCGGGTCAGGCCGACCGCCGGCAGCAGGACGCTCGCCCAGACGCCGGTGGCCGTGACACCAGCGTCGCCTGCCGGGCGCGGTGCAGCCGGCGGTCCGCCCGGGATTCACCGCCTCGCTCGCCACGCACCGATCCTAGGACCGCCCGCGCGCGCTCCACCCTGCGAACTGTCACGGTTGAACCGTGCGAACCGCACGGTTTTCCGGTGACAGGCGGGTCTGCCCGCCGAACCGGGGCCACCGGCAGGGTCGAGGCATGGAAAAGACACGGATGTACGCGGACACCAGCACCGTCGTACCGTCGGCCGGACCGGTGCCTGGCGACCAGCCGGCGCCCTCGGACGCGGCGTCCCCGCGCACGGCGCCGGCCGGCGGCACACGGCGGCTGCTGTGGCATCTCGCCGAGATGGCGCTGGCGATGGTCGCCGGGATGCTTCTGCTCGGACCACTGTGGGACGCGGCCGGCGCCGCCCTGGGGCTCATCGGCACGCTGGGCCGGCCGGACGTCGCCGCACTGGTGATGGCAACGAACATGACCGTCGGGATGACGGTGTGGATGCGCTACCGGGCGCACCACTGGCGTGGGGTCGTCGAGATGGCCGCCGCGATGTACGTGCCGTTCCTGCTGCTGCTCGTGCCGTGGTGGGCCGGCCTGCTGGACGCCGACGTCCTGATGCTCGGCGGTCATCTGCTGATGGTGCCGGCCATGGTGCTGGTGGCGGTGCGCCATCGGCACGAGACGCCGGTGCCGGTGCGCCGGCATCCGGCGGTGGTGGCCCTCGCCCGCCACTGGCCGACCGGGCTGGCGCTGCTGATGACCGTGGACCTGTGGGTCGATCCGAGCGTGCTCAGCCCGTGGACGATGCTGGTGCTGCCCGGCGGCTACCTGCTGATCGGCATGGCCCGTCGGACCCTGCGCGGGCCGGGGTGCTCGCGACCCAGCTGGTCGGCATGGCCGTCTGGGTCGCCCTGACGCTTGTCGCCGTCGCGGTCGGGGGCAGACGGCCGCGTGGCTGGTGGCGCTCGGGTGGCTGGCGCACGCGGCTGGGACCTGGTCCACCACCGCGGCGACCGGGTGGTACCACGGGGGTACGCCGAATTCTGCGGAGTGCTCGACGTGGCACTCGCGGGCGCCATGATCGTGGCAATCCTGACCGGCGCGGCCTGACCGTCGCGCCCGCGTCGCCACAACCCCTCAGCGCCGCCCGCCCACCCACCCGGCCCGCGCCCCGCCCGCCCGCCCCGTCGATCATGGAGTTGTGGTGCCTCGCAAATCCGGCATAACTCAACCTTCTGCCCACCACAACTCCATGATCGACTCGCGAGCCGCCTCGACCCCGCCGATCTTGCACTTGCTGCCGGGACTAGTGCCGCAAACGGGGGCAAAGGGGCGGCAGGAAGTGCAAGATCGGCGGGGCGGGGCGGGCGGGCTGGGCAGGCCGGGGCGGGCCGGGGCTCGACTGGCGGGCCGGGGCTCGACTGGCGGGCCGGGCTCGACTGGCGGGCCGGGGCTCGACTGGCGGGCCGGGGCTCGACTGGCGGGCCGGGGCTCGACTGGCGGGCCGGGGCTGGACTGGTTGGGTGCGGTCGATCACGTCTGTTGGGCTCGGGCTGGCCGGTGCAGTTGTGCGCTTGCTCTGCTTCACTCCACGCAACAACATGACGCTGTTGATGTTGCGTGGAGTGAAGCAGAGCAAAGGCCCCGAGAACCGCTCGACCACCGGGAACCCGCTGCCTCCGCGACGCCCGAGGCAGCGTTTTCTCCGAACCGGCGCAGATCTTGCGCGGGCCTGGCACGGCGCCTGTCGCGCTCTTGTGGCGGTCGGCGCAACGGCCCGGACGGGGTGATGAAAGGCTTGGCACATGAGTTCCGCACCTGCACAGCACGACGCACCGATCGACGCTACTCCCGCCGGCACCGACGAGGTGTACGCCTTCACCGAGCTCGGGCTGCGTCCCGAACTGCTGGGCGCCCTGTCCGCGCTCGGGTACGAGGAGCCGACCCCATCCAGCGGGAGGCGATCCCGCCGCTGCTGGAGGGCCGGGACCTGCTGGGTCAGGCGGCCACCGGCACCGGCAAGACGGCGGCGTTCGCGCTGCCGCTGCTGAACCGCATGGGGCACACCGCCAGGGCGGCGACCCGGTGGCGCTGGTGCTGGTGCCGACCCGGGAGCTGGCGGTACAGGTCTCCGAGGCGTTCCACCGCTACGGCAAAGACCTGGCGCGCGGGTGCTGCCGATCTACGGTGGGCAGCCGATCGGGCGGCAGTTGCGGGCACTGGACAGCGGCGTCGACGTGGTGGTGGCCACCCGGGCCGGGCCCTCGATCACATCGCCCGGGGCACCCTGCGCCTCGGTGGGCTGGCGACGGTGGTGCTCGACGAGGCCGACGAGATGCTCGACATGGGCTTCGCCGAGGACATCGAGGCGATCCTGGAGCACGCTCCGGCGGAGCGGCAGACGGTGCTCTTCTCGGCCACCATGCCGTCGCGCATCGACGGATGGCCCGCCAGCACCTGCGTGAGCCGGTCCGGATCGAGATCGGCCGGGAGCAGCAGGTCGCCGGTGAGGCACCCGGGTCCGGCAGAGCGCGTACATCGTCACCCGGGCAACAAGCCGGCCGCGTTGGGCCGGGTGTTGGACGGAGTCCCCGACCGCGGCGATCGTGTTCTGCCGCAGCCGGGAGGAGGTCGACCGGTTGACCGAGACGATGAACGGTCGGGGCTACCGCTCGGAGGCGCTGCACGGTGGCATGAGCCAGGAGCAGCGCGACCGGGTCATGGGCCGGCTGCGGGCGGGCACCGCCGACCTGCTGGTGGCCACCGACGTGGCGGCCCGCGGGCTGGACGTTGAGCAACTCACCCACGTCGTCAACTACGACGTGCCGTCGGCCCCGGAGTCGTACGTGCACCGGATCGGCCGGGTGGGTCGGGCCGGCCGTGAGGGTGGCGATCACCCTCGCCGAGCCGCGCGAGCACCGGATGCTCAAGACCATCGAGCGGGTGACCGGCCAGCGGATCACCATCGACAAGATCCCCACCGTGGCCGACATGCGTACCCGCCGGCTGGAGCTGACCCAGGCGGCACTGCGGGAGAGCCTGCTGGAGGACGACCTCGACCCGTTCCGGGTGATCGTGGAGACGCTGACCGACGAGTTCGACCTGATGGAGGTCGCCCTCGCCGCCGTGAAGCTGGCCCACGAGGTGACGTCGCCGGGCTCCGACGACGAGGAGGAGATCCCGCAGGTTCCGGTCCGCGGGCCGCGCGAGGTCGACCGGAGGCCGGCGGCCGGGGCGGCGATCGGCGGAGCGGGGCGGCCCGCCGGGTGGCGGCAACACCGTGCAGGTGTTCGTGGGTCTGGGCCGGCGTGCCGGAGTGCGCCCGCAGGATCTGGTCGGCGCGATCACCGGCGAGACCGGTATCCGTGGCCGGGACATCGGCTCGATCGAGATCGCCGACCGGTTCTCGCTGGTCGAGGTGACGCACGGGGTGGCCGACGAGGTGATCTCCGGCTTGCGCCAGAGCACGATCAAGGGCCGCAAGGCGACCGTGCGCCGGGACCGCGGGGCGAGGACCGCTGAGCGCGCCGTCGGCGACCGCCGGGTACGACGGTCGCCGACGGTGCGGCTCAGAAGGAGTACGGGCCGAAGCGGCCCCAGGCCACCACGGCGGCGAGGACGAGCAGCACCGTGCAGGCGATCGCGCCCTGGAGTTCCGTCCGACGCTCCGCCTCCGTGGTCCGCTGCTCCCGGCCGCGCAGGTGGACGAGGATCGCGCCGATCATGACGATGACCAGCCCGACGGCGGCGAGCGGGTGAGCACGGTGGCGATGCCGGTGAGCGGGGGCAGCACCAGCCGAGAGCAGCCGCCAACTCGGCAGCGCCGAGTGCCTTGACCTGCGACAACGGGACCGGGTCCACCCACTTCATCCGGTCGCGCAACTTTTCCTTGGGCTGGGTCAGCTTGGCCAGGCCGGCACCGGCGAAGAGGACGGCAAGCAGGATCTGGATGATCCAGAGCGCCACGTTCACGTGTGTTCCTCCAGGGGCGGAGAGGTAGTTGAGGAGTCAAGCGAGACAGTAGCCCCATGCGGTAGATCGATGACCCGCCGTCGTCGACGGCGGGGTCATCGTTTGCGGGTCGTCAGGCGGTGGCGAGCGCCGGACCGTCCAGGGCCTCGACGTCGACCGGGCGCAGCGCCAGGGCGAGCACGTCGGCCACGTCGGCCAGGGTGTGCACGGTCAACGCCTCGCGCACCTCGGCCGGCAGGTCGTCCAGGTCCGGCTCGTTGCGCGCCGGGATGATCACCTCGGTGAGGCCGGCCCGGGTGCGGCGAGCAGCTTCTGCTTCACCCCACCGATCGGCAGCACCCGACCGGAGAGCGTCACCTCACCGGTCATCCCGAACTCGGGACGCACCGGACGCCCGGTGACCAGCGACGCCAAAGCCGTGACCATGGTGATGCCGGCACTGGGACCGTCCTTGGGCACCGCGCCCGCCGGGAAGTGCACGTGGATCCGCCGCCCGGCGAGGGCGTTCGGGTCGATGCCGAAGCGTCGCCCGTTGGAGCGCAGGTAGGAGAGCGCGATGTGCGCCGACTCCTTCATCACGTCACCGAGCTGGCCGGTCAGGGTCAACCCCGGCTCGCCCTCCATGCTGGTCGCCTCGATGAAGAGCACGTCTCCGCCGGCGCCCGTGACGGCCAGGCCGGTCGCCACACCGGGCACCGCGGTGCGCTCGGCCGACTCCGGGTGAACTTCGGCCGCCCCAGGTAGCGGGTGAGGTTGTCGGTGTCGACGCGTACCGGCGCCGGGTCGGTCGCCAGTGTCACCGCCACCTTGCGCAGGATCTTGGCCAGGGCACGCTCGAGCTGCCGGACGCCGGCCTCCCGGGTGTACTCCCCGCGATCAGCGCGAGAGCCTCGTCGGCGACGCTGACCTCGTCGGCGGTCAGCCGGCCCGCTCCTGCTGCCGGGGCAGCAGGTGGTCGCGGGCGATGGCGACCTTCCGTCCTCGGTGTACCCGTCCAGGGTGACCAGCTCCATCCGGTCCAGCAGCGGACCGGGGATGGACTCCACCACGTTGGCGGTGGCCAGGAAGAGCACGTCGGACAGGTCGAGGTCGACCTCCAGGTAGTGATCCCGGAAGGTGTGGTTCTGGGCCGGGTCGAGCACCTCCAGCAGCGCGGCGGCCGGGTCACCGGCATAGCCGGCGGCCAGCTTGTCCACCTCGTCGAGGAGCACGACCGGGTTCATCGAACCGGCCTCCCGCAGCGCGCGGACGATCCGACCGGGCAGCGCGCCGACGTAGTGCGCCGGTGACCGCGGATCTCCGCCTCGTCGCGGACACCGCCGAGGGAGACCCGGACGAAGTTGCGCCCGAGCGCCCGCGCCACGGACTCGCCGAGGCTGGTCTTGCCCACCCCGGGAGGCCCGGCGAGGGCCAGCACCGCGCCGGATCCGCGACCGCCGACCACGCCGAGGTTGCGCTCGGCCCGCCGGTTGCGCACGGCCAGGTACTCCAGGATGCGGTCCTTCACGTCGGCCAGACCGGCGTGGTCGGCGTCGAGCACCGCCCGGGCCGCGGCCAGGTCGGTGTTGTCCTCGGTACGCGTGCCCCACGGCATCTCCAGCACGGTGTCCAGCCAGGTGCGGATCCAGCCCGCCTCCGGGAGGCGTCACTGGCCCGCTCCAGCTTGCCGACCTCGCGCATGGCCGCCTCGCGAACCTTCTCCGGCAGCTCGGCGGACTCGACCCGGGACCGGTAGTCGGCGGAGCCGTCCGGCTCGTCCTCGCCCAGTTCCTTGCGGATCGCGGCGAGCTGCTGACGCAGCAGGAACTCCCGCTGGGACTTCTCCAGCCCTTCGCGGACGTCACTGTTGATCTGCTCGGTGACCTCCTGCTCGGCCAGGTAGTCCTTCACCCAACCGACCAGCAGCTCCAGCCGGGCGGTGACGTCCGGGCGGCGAGCAGTTCGTTCTTCTGGTCGAGGGTCAGCCAGGGCGCGTAACCGGCCGAGTCGGCCAGCTCGGAGAGGTCGGTCATCCGCTCCACCGCGTCGATGACCTGCCAGGCGCCCCGCTGCTGGAGCACGGAGGTCACCAGGGCGCGGTACTCGCGGGCGAGTTCCCGGCCCGTCCGGCGTAGGGGGCTCATCGAGTTCGGTCGCCTCGACCCAGAGGGCGGCGCCGGGGCCAGGCACGCCGGAGCCGATCCGGGCCCGGACAGGCCACGGATGACGGCGGCGGGCTCACCCTCGGGCAGCCGGCCGACCTTCTCGATGGTGGCGACCACGCCGACCGGGCCGTACTCGCCGTCGATGCGCGGCACGGCCAGCAGCTGACGGTCGCCGGTCGCTCGCGCCGCGTCGATCGCGGCCTGGGTTGTCGGGTCGAGGGTCACCGGGATGACCATGCCGGGCAGTAGTACGGCGTCGGTCAGGGAAGTACCGGAAGAGTTGCCATCGAACACCTGCCATCGCGTTGAGTTGAGCGTGTCTGGCTCAAGTAACAAAGCGTTCCCCTTGTTCCGCTCTGTGACCCAGACCACTCTCGCGGTCGGTCCGTCGGGCCGCCGGTACCGGTGGGCGACCCGACGAGACACGTCAGGTGAGCGTGCTCCTGACCGTGTTCACGACCGAGCCGGCCTCGCCCGGGTTGGTGCCGTACAACCGCGGGTCCCCGGCGGCAGCACCGGCTCCGGGGCGTTCGCACGCGGGTTGTCGTCGTACCGGAACTCGCCCTTGCCATCCGGCGCGGGCCCGGACGCCCAGCGGCCCTCGGCGGCGTCGGTGCCCGAGGAGAAGCCCAGGTAGGTGTAGCCGTACTCCTCGGTGAGGTCGCCGGAGTCCGGAACGCCTCCGGCACCGGCATGTCCTCCAGGCCGTCCTCCCTGAGCTGCTCGATCGCCGCCAGCCACATGTTCTGGTGCATCGTGTCGCGGGCCAGCAGGAAGCGCAGCATCTGCTTGACGCCCGCGTCGTCGGTCATGTGGAACAGCCGGGCGACCTGGAGGCGACCCTGCGCCTCGGCGGTGACGTTGAGCTGGAAGTCGGCCAGCAGGTTTCCGCTCGCGGTGATGAACGAGCCGTTCCAGGGCACCCGTTGGAGTCGGCGGGCAAGGCTCCGCCACCGCCGTGGATGAAGTGCGCCGGGTTCGACCCGGCCCAGGTCGCCGCGCCCCGGGATCCTCCGCGATGCCCTCGGACAGCGACAGCGGCGCGCTGTCCAACAGCCGGGTGATCATCGTGACGATCATCTCGACGTGGCCCATCTCCTCGGTGCCCACGTCGAGCAGCAGATCCTGTACTTGCCGGGCAACCGGCAGTTCCAACCCTGGAACAGGTACTGGTTGGCGACGGTCAACTCGCCCCACTTACCGCCCAGCACCTCCTGCAACCGGCGGGCGAACGCAGCGTCCGGGCCGTCCGGCTTGGCCTCGAACTGCAGATCCTTGACGTGACTGAACATCCGACCTCCTCGAAACCGGAAATGGGTCGCGATGCCGTTCCGCCCCGGTGACCCGAGTGGGCCAACCCCTGTCCCGCCCGGGTCAGCGCAGCGGCCGAGCCACCGGCAGCAGCACCTCGATCGCCACGCCACGCGGTCGCAGCCGGTGCGCCCTCAGCGCTCCCCATCGGTCGCCACCAGTTGCCGGACGATCGATCGGCGTACGGAACTCGTGGCACAGCACCCGCAACAGCAACTCGAATCCGCCCCCGATCGCCGCATCTCACCGGCTGTCGGCTCAATGTGCCGCAACCCGCGCAACACCTCTCGCAAACCGTGCCGTACGCGCATCCACTCAACTCCCTCGTTCGGTGCGTACCCGCATGATCGGTACCCGCTGGGGAACGGCGCAGACATGCCGGGAGCCTCCACCTTGCGACTGGTCGTCGTGGACGATCACCCCTTTCGTCCGCGGCCTGGGTTGCTGCTCCCGATCAGCACCGACGGCCGTGCGCAGGTGGTCGCCTCGACCGGCGACGCCGCCGCCGCGGCGGCACTGGTCAGCCGCCACCGCCCGGACCTGGTCCTGGTCGACCTGCATGCCGCCGCCCGGCGGCATCCGGCCGTGGCCGCGATCCGGCGGACCACCCGCGGGTACGAATCGTCGCGATGTCCGGTTCGAGCGACCCGCGCCCGCCGTGGAGGCGCTGCGGGCCGGCGCCGAGGGTTCCTGCCGAAGACCAGCGAACCGGAGGAACTGCTCCGCCCGTTGCTGGCCATTCTCGACGGCTGGGCGGTGCTGCCGGCCGAACTGCTGCGTGCCATGCTGCGGCCCGCCCGCGCCACGCCCGACCTGGACGGCGAGGAACGTCGGCTGCTGCGGGCGATCGCCAGCGGTCGCACCACCGTCGACATCGGCGAAGAACTGCACGTCTCCGAGCGGACGGTGAAACGGATGACCGCCGCCCTGCTGCGCAAGCTGCGGGTTTCCAGCCGGGCGGAGGCAGCCGCCGTCGCCGGTCACAGCGGCATGCTCGCCGAATGAAGCCCTCTCGATCGGACCGTTTTCCGGATTTGCTGGGTAACGGAATCGCGACGCGCCGAATGAATGGGACGCATATTGTTGCGGATTACCGGGGTGGTAGGTCAGACTTTGGACACATCCCGCCGCACACAGGGAGTAATCGGCAATGGCGAGAAAAGTAATCACGGTCCTGACCGACGACCTCGACGGTGGGAAGGCCGACCGGACGGTCGAGTTCAGTCTCGACGGGGTGGCCTACACGATCGATGTCTCGGACGAGAATGCCGGCGTCCTACGCAAGGCACTGGATCCGTACATCAATGCGGGTCGGCGGATCGGTCGCGGTCCGGTGGAGAGCGCCCGCACTGTCCGTCGGCCGGGCCGACCCACCGGCGCCGGAATGGATCGGGAGCAGAACCGGGCCATCCGGGAATGGGCCGTCAAGAACGGCTACAAGATTTCCGAGCGGGGCCGGATCCCGGTCGAGGTCGTCGAGGCGTACAAGAGCCGCTGACGCGTGAGTTGACGATGGGGTCCGCCGGAAACGGCGGGACCCATCGTTTGTCCAGGCATCGCAACGACGACGGCGGCCGGTCACCCGGGGTTTGTCCCCGGACGACCGGCCGTCGGTGCGCGTCGGGTCAGTTGACGTCGATGCGTACCGAGTCGAAGGCGGGGTCTGGTTGGCCCGCTCCATCATCGGCAGGCGGTGCGACCCGTCACCGGCCCACACCGAGCACTGGGCGGTGCCCGACTCGGGCAGGCCCGGGATCTGGATCGTCACCTCGTCGGGCTGGGAACCACCGCGGCCGTCCTCGGTCGCGACGAAGAACGCGGGCACCTCCTGCGGCTCCGGCGGCGCGGTCAGGCTGTCCAGCATCCGGCAGGCGGTGTGGAAGTGACCCCGGACCAGGCCCTGGTCGTTGAGCAGCGAGCTCTCCACGTGTAACCACCCTGACCGGCGGCCAGGAAGCGGTCGCGGATCAGGTTGCGGGTGCTGACCCGCAGGGTGAAGGGCTGGTTCTGGCCAACCTGGTCGGGGAACTGGGTGATCAGCAGTGACGGGTTGTTGGCCGCGGCGCCGACCTCACCGAACTCGGTGCTGACGCAGCGGTCGCCCTTCTGGAAGCCGTCGTGCGGCTGGAGCCGGCTCTCGTCGCAGTCGTTGGCGAGGACGCCGAGCCCGGCGCCGGGTGCGGTGCCGCCATTGTTGCCGCCGCCGGTGCTGCTGCTCGGGGTGGTGGTGGGAGTAGTGGCGCCACCGTTGTTGCCACCCGTGTTACCGGTCGGCTGCACCTGGCACTCGGCGAGCTGGGCGAGGCCCTGCGGTCGGGGTCCAGCGCGGTCGATGGCGGTCGTGATCCGGTCCAGCACGGCGCGACGCTTGCCGGCCAGCGGTTGCAGGATCGCGCTGCGGATGAACGCCTCACCCTTGTTGCCCTCGGCGGCCAGCCGGCGGTCCGCCTCGGCGATCTGGGTCTGCAGCTGAGCGAGGTTACGGTCCACCTCGGCCCGCGCCCGGTCCGGCACCTGCGGCAGTTTGGACGCCACGTCCGGGCAGGCGATGGCCGTGCCGGGGCCGACCGTGCCGTCCTTGCCGTCCTCACACTCGGGAACCGACTGCTGTCCGTCTCCCCAGTGATTACGCACCCAGCGACCGTTCTGCCAGGTCCGGCTGGTCGAGCTGCCCGTCGGCGCGGTGGCGCCCGGCTCGGCTGCACGCACTGCCCGGCGGCCGGACGTGGCTTATTTGTCCGCCGGTCCTGGGCCGACGAAATCTGGGTCACGGCGACAACTCCGCCGAAGACCACGAGCGTGCCGACAACTGCCAGCAGACGCTTGCTCCGCGCGTTGCCGGGTGACCGGCGCGCCCGTGTGGACCTGCGCATCGAATTGCTCTCCTTCTCGATCCGGTAGTGGATTACTGCCCTCGGCGGACCGACGGATGTGAGATGGCACGCCACGACGGCAACCCACCGTGACTACCCGGTAATGCGTCGATTGCCGACGATGCCCTTCCGCACCGTCTCCCGCGCCTGCTCGACGCGGATGGGAGATCCTGTTCATTCGCGCAGGAGTACGGGGCGGCGACCGGAAGGTTCAACCGGTGCACAGGAAATTGCCGCGACCCGACCCGGAGCCGGTGCGCGGCAGGGATCAGCAGGTAAAACGAGTGCCGGTCAGTCGGCGCAGAGGTGGTCGAAGGCGAACCCGCCCACGAGTTCGTGGCGGCGCTGACTCAGCGCGGCGATCTGCGCGGTCCACTCGGTGCGCGGAAGCAGGTCCGCGACCGCTTTCTCCCGCAGCCGCTCTCCGACGGCGACCGTGGCGAGGTCCTCGGCCAACCGGGCCGCGTCGATGCCACAGGAGAAGCGGTGTTCGCTCACCGAGACCTGCTCGACGAGGCACGCGTCGGGGCGTACCTGCACCCAGCTCCACCCCTGCGCCGGTCCGTCCGCCCAGCGGACGTGCAGCCCCGCACGATCGGGTCGGCCACCCGCCCGGCCACGTACGCCTCGACGGCCGCCGCCCGGGTCAGCGTGCCGAGGTCGTTGACCGGCCCGGTACGGCCGTCCGGCAGCCGGCCCAGGATGTCCCGGAATCCCACCGGATCCGGATCGTCGCCGGCACCCCCGGCGGCGTAGGCGCGCGCGTCGAGCACGTACTCCACCAGGCGGCGGCCGTGCTCGGCGGCCCGCAGCGTCGGTGAGCCGATCCGCAGCACCGGCAGGCCGACGGCCGCACTCACCGCGTCCTTGAGCCGTTGCACGCGCTGCTCCGCCGAACCGGCGGTCACGACCGGGCCGATCTCCACGGCGACGACGGGCCGGCCGGTGTCGGCGGCGGAGACAACGAAGTCGAAACCGGCCCGGCTCGCCGAGCTCCACTGGCTGCCGGTGACACCGGGCGGGCGGCCCTGCACCAGGTCACTGAGCCTGCGTGCCGGAAACACCCGGTGGCCGGCGCGGCTGAGCAGCGCGTCGCGTCCCGCGTCGGCGGGCAGCGCCCGCAGCCAGCCGCGGTCGTCGCTGCCGGTGCTCGTCATCTGCCTGATCCATCCGCCGGTCGGTCGCGCCAGGCCGAGTCTAGGTGGTCGATCATGGGCCGTTGACTTCTGCTGTGACCGGGATCACACAGGTGCCGACGTTCCAGGGATGGCCGCCGGGTGTATCCAGCGACCGCCGGTACCGGGCCGGCCCGGAGGTGACCATGTCGCGACAGCAGTTCGGCTTCCTCGCCGGGTTCCTCGCCGTGGCGGTCTGGCGCTCGCCGGCGTCGGCGTGGCCGCCCTCGCCGTGCTCGCCGGTCTGCTCGGCTGGCTGGTCGTCCGGGTGCTCGACGGCGACCTCGCGGTGACCGGCCTCGGCGACCGGCGCGCCGACGCCCGGCGACGCCGATGACCGCCCGCCCGTCCACCGGGACGAACCCCGGCGTCGGCCCGACCGTCGGTGCGGCCGGCTCGGAACGCCGCCCGGCCGACGCCGCGGACGTCGCACGGATCGCGGTGCACGCCGCCAGTCTCGTTCCGGCGTCTCCGTCGTCCGCCCGGCGGCGGTCCGCCTGGACGAACGGACCGTCGGACTCGACCTGCACCTGATCACCTGGTACGGGCACAGCGTGCCGACGATCGCCGAGAGTGTCCGGGCGGTGGTCGCCGAGCGGGTGGCGGCCGACACCGGGCTCACCGTCGCGACGGTGACCGTCACCGTGGACGATCTACTGGTTCCCGGCGTCGACGGGTCCGGAGCCCTCACCGTGCGTCCGAGGACAGCTGATGCGCAGCGTCAACCGGATCGCCTCGTTGCTGCTGGCCACCGCCCTGCTCGTCGGCGGGCGCTGGTGGTCGTCCAGGCGCTCCTGCGCACCCTGGACCGCCCGGCCCCGCTCGACACCGCCGGCTGGTTCGACGCGCTGAGCGGCACCCGGTGGAGCGACCCGACGGTCCGGGCGGTGGCCGGCGGGCACTCCTGCTGGGCCTGGCCATCCTGGTCGCCCAGCTGCGCCGCTGGACGCCGGTCCGGCTGGCCACCGACGACCGCGAGGGCTGGTACCTGCACCGGCGCTGTGTGGAGCGGCGGCTGGCCGACGCCGCCCGTGCGGTGCCCGGCGTACGCCGTGCCCGGTCCGGGTCCGACGCCGCGGTGGTCAGTGGCGCCCCGGGTCCGCGCGACCGGCGACCCGGCGGCCGGGCGGAGATCGAGTTCGCCGTGCACCAGGAGTTGCACCGCCTCACCGCGCCCGCCCCGGCCGGATCGACGTCCGGCTGCTGCCCCGGCGGCGGACGGCATGACCAACGCCGGGCACCGGCTGCTGTGGACCGTCATCGCGCTGCTGCTGGTGGCGGTCGGCGGCACGGCGCTGGGGCCAGCCTCGACCGGCTGCCCGGCACGGACCCCGCGGCGACGCTGCTCAGCGCCGACCTGATGGACCGGTGGCGGATGGCCGCGCCGTGGAGCACCCTGGCCGCGGCGGTCGCCGGGCGCTTCTCGCCCTGACCGGGCAGCGCCTGCTGTCCGGGAACTGCGGCGACCCGGCGGCACCCTGCGCGGCGTGCTGAGCCGCCCGGCACCGGCCGGGCCGGACCCGGCTGGCCGCCGACGTCCTCGCCGACGCGCTGGCCCGCGACCTGACCGGCAACCCCGGCGTACGGCAGGCCCGCGTGGTGCTCACCGGCGCACCACCGCACCCCGACGTGTGGATCCGGGTGGACCTGACGGCCGACGCGCCGGCCGCCGGCGTACGCGAGCACGTCCGCGCCGCGGTCCGCCGGTTCGCGGCGACGACCGACTGCCAGCCCGCGCACCTCGACGTGACCGCCCGCATCGAGCCCGGCCGCCCTGAACGCCGCGACCGCCCGGACCGGCATGATCGGTGCCGGACGAGCGGCGAGAGGGGTACGCGGTGCGAGTGGTGTCGTTGGTGCCGTCCCTGACCGAGGCGGTGGCGCTGACCCTGCCGGGAGTGCTGGTCGGGGCCACGGACTGGTGCAGCCACCCGGCCGGGCTCGACGTCGCCCGGGTCGGCGGCAGCAAGTACCCCGACCTGGACCGGGTACGCGCGCTGCGGCCGGACCTGGTGCTGCTGAACGTGGAGGAGAACCGCCGGGCCGACGCGGAGGCGTTGCGGGCGGCCGGCGTACGGGTGCGGGTCACCTATCCGCGTACCGTTCCCGGCGCCCTGACCGAACTGGGCGAGCTGCTGGCCGAACTGGGTGCTCCGGCCGAACCGGCCTGGCTGCGCGACGCCCGGCGGGCGTGGGCCGAGCCACCCGGCTGGCACCGCCCCGCCGCGCGGTGGTGCCGGTCTGGCGTCGACCGTGGGTGGTGCTCGGTGGCGACACGTTCGCCGGCGACGTGCTGCGCCGCCTCGGCGTGCTCAACACCTACGACGAGCACCCCGAGCGCTATCCCCGCCCGACCCTTGCCGACGTCCGCGAACGCGGACCCGACCTGGTGGTGCTGCCCGACGAGCCGTACCTGTTCACCGCCGACGACGGGCCGGAGGCGTTTCCCGGCGTACCGTGCGCCCTGGTGTCCGGGCGGCACCTCACCTGGTACGGGCCCTCCCTGGCCGAGGCGTCCACCCTCCTGGCCGACCAGCTGTCCCGGCCGGTGCTGGTCCACTGACCCGCCCACCGCCGGCACGCCACGTCGGGCCCGCGCCCTTCCACGCCACGATCCGCGCACGTCCTGATGGTGCTGTCTCCGGCGCGCGGGAGGCAGCACCATCCCTGATGTTGTGCGGATCTTTGCCGCCGATTCCGGTGCGGCTTGGTGTTTCAGCCGGTCCTTCGGCGGCGGACGGCCAGCATGCTGGCACCGATGGAGACCGCCAGGGTCAGCACCACCACCGCGAGGGTCAACCAGACCGGCAGCTTGCCCACCGGCGTCTCGGCGACAATGAGCTTCAACCCGGCGAAGGCCAGCAGGAACGCGAGCCCGTACCGCAGGTAGCCGAAGTGTCGCAGCAGACCGGCGAGGCAGAAGTAGAGGCTGCGCAGCCCCAGCACGGCGAACGCGGTGGCCGTCCAGACCAGGAACGTGGTGGTGGTGATGGCGAGGATCGCCGCCACCGAGTCGATGGCGAAGACCACGTCGGTGGCCTCGATGGCGACCAGCGCCACCAATAGCAACGTCGCCACCCGCCGGCCGTCGACCCGAGCGGTGAACCGGTTGCCGTGGTAGCTGGCGTCGGTGGGCACCAGCCGCCGGAACAGCCGGACCACGACGTTGCGCTCCGGGTCGACGTCCGGTTTCCCGCGTACGGCCAACCGCCAGCCGGTCCAGATCAGGAACGCGCCCAGCACGAACCCGGCCCAGGTGAGCCGGTCCAGCAGCTCGGCACCGGCGAGGATGAACAGCAGCCGGAAGGCGAGCGCCCCACGACACCCCAGAACAGCACCTTGTGCTGGTAGCCCGGTGGCACCCGGAAGTAGCCGAAGAGCAGCGCGAAGACGAACACGTTGTTCACCGAGAGCGCCTTCTCCAGCAGGTAGCCGGAGAAGTACGCGATGGCCGGGTCGCCGCCCAGGCCCCACCAGACGACCAACCCGAACAGCAGGCCCGCGCCGATCCAGACGGCGCTCCACAGCAGCGCCTCGCGGAGCTCGATGACGTGGTTGTCCCGATGCAGGAGCACGTCCACGGCGAGCAGCGCGGCGATCACCACGCCGACCAGCGCCCAGGCCCACAGCGGGACCGCCACCGTCGCCTCAGCCACCGACGCCCCCAGCCACCGACGCCCTCCGCATCGACCACGGTGCACCGCCCGCCACCAGGCCGGTCGTCCCCGAGCCTAGGTGAGGGACCCACCCGACGTCGGGCGCTCCGACGAAGTCACCTCCCGCCGCCGCGCCGGGGCCACCCGCCTCGTTCGCAGCCAGGTGGCGGTCCCCGCACATCGGTGAGGTGCGATCCGGCAGGATCGACGGTGACCGGACACATCACCAACACGGCAGGAGATCCCCGCATGAACCAGGCAGCAGGCGCCCGATCGGGCAAGCCCGAGGTTGGTCCGATCGAGGGTGCGCCGCCGGCCGACCTCGTGATCGAGGACATCACCGTGGGCGACGGCCCGCAGGCCGAGCCGGGCCAGCTGGTCAGCGTGCACTACGTCGGCGTCTCGCACTCCACCGGCGGCGAGTTCGACTCGTCCTGGAACCGTGGCGAGGCGTTCGAGTTTCCGCTCGGCGGCGGCCAGGTCATCGCCGGTTGGGACCGCGGCGTCGCGGGCATGCGGGTCGGCGGACGTCGCCGTCTCACCATCCCGCCGCAGCTGGGGTACGGCGATCGTGGCGCCGCCGGCGTCATCAAGCCGGGCGAGACGCTGATCTTCGTCGTCGACCTGCTCGGCGTGCGCTGACCGATCGTCAGGGGTCGCCGGTGCTCGGCGTGCGCTGACCGATGGTCGGGGTCGCCGGTGCACACCGGCGGCCCGCGTGCCGCCCGGGTCAGGCGGCCAGCTGCAGATCCGTGGTCGCGGGCAGCGGGCGACGGGCGGCCAGTTGCCCATCCGTGGTCGCGGGCAGCGGGCGACGGGCGGCCTCGGCGGCCTGGGTCAGCTCCAGGATCGGCATCACCCGGTGCAGCCCGCTGACGCGCAGCACCCGCGCTACCACCGGGCTCGGGTCGACCAGGACCAACTGGCCGCCACAGGCCCGGACGCGCAGATGCGCGGCGAGCAACGTGCGAACGCCGGCGGAGGAGAGCAGCCGCAGCCCGGACAGCTCCAGCTGGAGCACCGGGCGAGCCGGCGCGGACCACAGCGCGGACCGGAACGCGGCCACCGTGGCGATGTCGACCTCGCCGGCCACCCGCACGAGGACCACCTGGTCACCCACGCTGACCTGCACGTCCAGCCGACTGCTGTGCTCTTCCATAGGCAGAAATCTAGCCCCCACCACCGACAGTTTCGCCCGTCCGCGGAGTGATTCCGGGTACGTCCAGGGTCATACCCCGAGGCGCCCCTCATCCCTCTCAGGGTGGAGCTGACCTCCCAGATCGGCACTTACCGTCGGCACGCCGCGCGGACGATGGTCCGGAGGCAGCCGGCCTCGCCGGTGGAGAATAGGCGGATGCTGATCCCTCGGCCGCGAGCACCCGGCTGATCCGTCCCGTCCACGAGCCGGCGACCACCCTCCGGCGTTGACCGGAGCCTGGGCCCCACCGACCGCCGGCTCGACCAGGCCGAGGTGCTGCCCTCCCCGAGGGCGCCGTCGGGCCGGAGGACGTGCTCGTCGACGACGCCGGCCGGGTGATCAGCGGCGACGAGGACGGTCGGCTCTGGTGGTGGCCGGTCGACGCGCCAGCCGGCACCCGACCCCGACTGCTGGCCGAGACCGGTGGCCGCCCACTCGGCATCGAGCTGGACCCGTCCGGTGAGGCCCTGGTGGTCTGCGACGCGTACCGCGGGTTGCTGCGCGTCACACCCGACGGCGCGGTCCGCGACCTCACCGGGACCGCGCCCTCGGTGCACCTGGCCAACAACGCGACGGTGGGCCGCGACGGCACCATCTACTTCACCGACAGCTCCGACCGGTTCCCGGTCTCACACTGGAAGCGGGACCTGCTGGAGCACCGCCCCAACGGGCGGGTGCTGGCCACCACCCCGGCACCGGTCGGACCGAGGTGGTGGCCGACGGGCTGTACTTCCCCAACGGGATCGCGCTCACCCCGGACGAGTCGGCGCTGATGCTCGTCGAGACCAGCACCCACCGCCTGCTCCGCGTCGAGCTGGGCGGCGGCGTCCAGGTCCTCGCCGACCTGCCCGCGTACCCGGACAATCTCGCCTCAGTGGGCGACGGGACGTACTGGATCGCACTGCCCAGCCCACGGGTACCGATCGCCGAGCGGCTGCTGCCGCACCCGCGCCTGCGGCAGATCGCCGCCCTGCTGCCCGACGCGATGCAGCCGCAGCCCCGTCGCTACGGGCTGGTCGCGCTGGTCGACGGCACGGGCGCGGTCCGCCGGACGCTGCACGGCCCGAACGGGCACTACCGGATGATCACCGGGGTACGCCAGCACGGCGACCACCTTTGGCTGGGCAGCCTGATCGGTTCCGGGTGGCCCGCGTACCCTGGGATGACCGCCGGGCGGCGCGCTGCGTACCCCGGCTGTGACTGCCGCGTGCGGGCCGGTGTGCTGACGGATTCGCCGCGTGCGTTGCCGGCAGCGCTCGGGGCGAGTCAGCCCTTCAACGCGGCGACAGGGTCGGTCCGCCGTGGCGGGCCGACCCTGAGCTGCCGACGGCGGTGTATCAGCGACCGCTGACCGAGGGTGCCGGGGCGGGCGAACCGCCAGCCACCGCGCCCGGGTGCGCCGGGCGACCGGGGCGGGCTTGAGCCGGGTGGCACCGGCAGGGCGCTGCCCCGGACGAACTCGTCCCAGCTCACGTTCCACGCGGTCCAGCCGTTGCCCGGCTGCAACTCCACCTCGGTGCCCTTGACGGTGACCAGGTCGCCGACCTGCGTCACGCCCATCAACCAGTCGGCCGCCGTGGCGGAGACGTTCGCGCAGCCGTGCGAGACGTTGGTGTTGCCCTGGTCCCCTCCGACCACGGGGCGGAGTGGATGAACTCGCCGCCCCAGGTGTACCGCTGGGCGTCGTCGACGTCGACCACGTAGCCGCCGTTCGGCTCACCCGGGTGTCGAAGGTGGTCCGCTCGTGCTTCTCCATGATCACCATCTTGCCGCTGGAACTCGGCGTGCTTGGCTTGCCCAGGCTGACCGGGATGCGGCGGACCTGCTTTCCGTCGCGCAACACCGTCATCTGCTTGGTGGCGTTGTCGATCTCGAGCGCGAGCTGTCGTCCGATCTTGGAGGTCGCGGTCCGCTCGGCGTCGCCCATCCGGTCCTTGCCGATCGGTAGACCCTCCAATCCCGCCCGAACGCTGATCGTGGTCCCCGGTTTCCAGAAATCGGGTGCCCGGTAATAGGCCTGACTTCCGTCCTCGAGCCACGACCAGGTGCCCGGCTGCGGCGGATTCGTCTTGACGAACAACCGCCGCTGGACATCCGCTCTGGCCTCTTTCGGAATTCCCGGGTCGAACGCCACCGTTACCGGCATGGCCGTGCCGTACGTCCGATTACCGACGAAATAAAGCGTGCTGGTGACCTGCGGCTGGTGGATTTGGCCATCGTGGTGAAGGTGGTGGCGCGAGTGGTGGTGGCACCGGAGTCGCCCGTCGCGGTCACCTCGGCGGTGTACGTCCGTCGTGGTGACAGCGGCGCGCTCGGCACCCACCGGAGCCGTCCTCGCGCGGCTCGGCGTTGACCTGCTTGCCCTTGTCGTCGGTGAGGCGTACGCCAGTGACGCGTCCGCCCTTGACCACGGTGCCCACCTCGGCGCTGACCGGGACGTCGCGGGCCTTGTCCCCGGCGTCACGACGAGCTCCGGCGGGCGGCGTGCTTCTTGCCGAGCCGGTCGCCGACTCCCGGTCGACGGTGCACCCACCCAGGACGAGTGGTGCGGCTGCGATGGTTACCGCCAACAGCGTCAATCGCCGCCTAGACATCATGTTCGATCCCCGTTTTCGTCGTTCCTCCGACACATTCTCGCGTCCTCGGAGGGAGCATCCACGGCATTCGGAAATAATCGTCGGCGCATTTATTGATGCATTTTCCGATAATGCTCCGCTTGGCGGAACAGGTGTCCAGACGATGACTGTCGAGCCCTTTGCTCGCTTGCGCGGACCCCGGACCTGTTGTCCGAATGACGGCGTTCGGCCGTACCTGACGCCAAAGCACCGACAACGAGGCGTGCGGCCGGTTGCGGGTCGGCCGGTTCGTGATCGACTTCTCCTTGCGGAAGGCGGGGCATCAACCCGTCCCGGATACCCCGACTTCCGTGAAGGTGAGTTGATCATCCCGTCGCCCTCAGGCTCGGCGGCCGGGACAAGCCAGGTCAGGCCGAGCCGAGCCCCTCGAGCCGGGCGGGCCAAGCCAAACCGGGCAGGCCAAGCCGAAAGGACGAGCCCGGCCGGAAGGCTGGTGGCGGTGAGTCCATGCGTGATCGACTCGGCTTCACGGAAGTCGCGGCATCAGGACGCCTGGATACCCCGACTTCCAAGAATACGAGTGGATCACCCCAGGACGCGCCGGGCGGGGTCAGGGATAGCCCTGCGCGAGGCCGGGCCGGGGTCGGAGCCGGGCGGGCCGGGCGGGGCCAGGACGAGCCGAACCGGGCGGAGCCGGAACGAGCCGGGGCCGGGCGGGCCGGACTGAGACGGGCCGAACCGGGGCTGGGCGAGCCGGACCGAGGACCGGCAGCGAGGGCCGAGGGCCGGGGTCGATGGCGCGCACCCAGGGGCGCGGAAGTAAAGGTCACGGCGCCCGGCGCACGTCGGGAGCGGACTTTGTCATTTGAAGCGAAACTTCTGCCGAACGCGACGAAGCTTTGCCTTCGTCCGGGGGCAAGGTAGGGTCTTGATCCAGATAGAGGGTTGCCCATTCGTCGATCATCTTGCCGCCACCCTGCCGGGTCGCCGCGTTCCGTCCCCAATGGATCGGAACGCACCCGAGTGCCGTCCCATACCGTCCAGCCGGAGCACGCCTCCGGCCGGTTCGGCGCGCCCGGCAGACGGCAGCCAGCTCGACCGCCGCCGACGGCGTACCAGTCCGTCAGGAAGGGACCACCACCATGGATCAACAACTCAACCGACCGGGGCCGCTACCGGCCTCCGAGCCGGTCACCAGGCGCGGAGTCTTGCGCGCCGCAACTGTCTCGGCGGCCGCCGTCGGCGCCGCCGGTCTGTTCGCCGGCCCGGCCACCGCCGCACCTCGGGCAGTCCCAGGGCCGGCGCCGGGTGCCGGTGGACCGGATCAGCATTCAGCTCTACACGCTGCGTGACCAGCTCGCCGCCGACCTGCCCGGCACTTTGGACGCGCTGCGCCGGATCGGCTACCGGCGGGTGGAGCACGCCGGTTTCGTCGGACGCACCGCCGCGGAGTTCCGGGCCGCGCTCGACGAGGCCGGTTTGCGCTCCACGTCCGGGCACGTCGGCATCCCGCAGCCGTTCGACGCCGCCACCTGGGAGCAGGTCTCGCCGACGCCAACGTGGTGGGCTGCAAGAAGATCGTCCACCCGTACTTCGGTCGGGACGCGAGCGGCCAGGCGATCCGGGACCCAGCCGTCTACCGCGCGTTGGCGCGCGACCTGAACAAGGCCGGCCGTCTCGCCGAGCGCGCGGGGCTGGACTTCGGCTACCACAACCACCAGCTGGAGTTCGTGCCGCTGACCGGCGGCTCGACCGGGTTCGACATCCTCACGTCGCAGACCGATCCCCGGCTGGTCCACTTCGAACTCGACCTCTACTGGACCTGGCGGGGCGCGCACGACCCGGTCGACGTGATCCGGGCCAACCGCGGCCGGATCCGCCAGGTGCACGTCAAGGACCTCGACGTCGAGGGTGGTTTGCCGACCTCGGCGACGGCCTCATCGACTTCGGTCGCATCTTCGCCCACGAGCGGGACGCCGGCATCGAGGAATACATCGTGGAGCGGGACGACGCGGGCACCCCGCCACGCTCCCCGCCGACGCACTGGACACCGCTCGCGTCGGCTTCGACTATCTCGCCTCACTCCGGTACTGAAACCCATTCGGGGAAGACTTGATGAACAGAACCGCATTCGTTTCCGCGCTGCTGCTGGTCACGGCCGGTCTGGTCGTACCACCGTCAGCCGCGGCAGCCGCACCGGCCCCGCCGCCGGACAGCAGCTTCCAGAAAGTGACGCTCAACGACTTCCCGGGCGAGCCGATGAGCCTCGCCGTCCTGCCCGACCTGCGCGTGCTGCACACCTCCCGCACCGGCGAGGTCCGCATCCACGACCCGCGTACCGGGCTGAACACCCTCGCCGCCGACATTCCGGTGTACGAGCACGACGAGGAGGGCTTGCAGGGGTCGCCATCGACCCGAACTTCGCCCAGAACAAGTGGGTGTACCTGTACTACTCGCCGCCGCTGAACACCCCGGTGGACGACCCGGCCACCCGGGCGTCAACGAGGGGACGCGCCGGAGACCGGCACCGAGGCGGACTGGCAGCGGTTCAAGGCGCGCTGCGGCTGTCCCGGTTCAGCTGGACGGGACGAAGCTGAACCTCACCAGCGAGCAGCAGATCATCGACGTGCCGACCGACCGGGGCATCTGCTGCCACGTCGGCGGCCAGATCGACTTCGACAGTAAGGGCAACCTGTACCTGTCGACGGGTGACGACACCAACCCGTTCGCCTCCGACGGCTACGTCCCGATCGACGAGCGGGCCGACCGGAACCCGGCGTACGACGCCCAGCGCACCGCCGCCAACACCAACGACCTGCGCGGCAAGCTGCTGCGCATCAAGGTGAAGAACGGTGGCGGCTACACGGTGCCGGCCGGCAACCTGTTCAAGGCCGGCACGGCGCAGACCCGTCCGGAGATCTACGCGATGGGGCTGCGTAACGCGTTCCGGTTCTCCGTCGACCGGCGTACCGACAACGTGTACGTGGGCGACTACTCGCCGGACGCCTCCAACCCGAACCGGAGCGCGGCCCGGCCGGGCACGGTCGGTGGATGCTCGTCGACAAGCCGGCGAACTACGGCTGGCCGTACTGCGTGACGCCGACGATCGCCTACCGCGACTACGACTTCGCCACCGGCGAGTCCGGTGCCAAGTTCAACTGCAAGCGCCCGGTCAACGACTCACCGCACAACACCGGCAAGCGCGTGCTGCCGCCGGTCGAGCAGCCGGAGGTCTGGTACGCGTCGGCCGCGTCGGCCGAGTTCCCGCAGCTGGGTACCGGCGGCATCGCCCGATGGGCGGCCCGGCGTACGAGTACGACGGGACGAGCACGTCGCGTACCCGCTGGCCGGCCTACTACGACGGGGTGCCGCTGTTCTACGAGTGGACCCGCGACTACATCAAGGAGTTCCGCCTCGACGAGGACGGCGACGTGACGGACATCCGTCCGGTGGCGCCCTCGCTGGTGGTGGACAACCCGATGGACATGGAGTTCGGCCCGGATGGCGCGCTCTACGTGCTGGAGTACGGCGACGGCTACTTCGCCGAGAACCCGGACGCCCAGCTGTCCCGGATCGACTTCGTCCGGGGCAACCGGACGCCGATCCCGAAGGTCAGCGGCACCCCGACCGTCGGGCAGGCCCCGTTGACCGTCGCGTTCTCCAGCGCCGGCACCACCGACCCGGACGGTGACAAGCTGAGCTACGCGTGGGACTTCAACGCGGACGGTTCGGTGGACAGCACCGACCCGAACCCGACGTGGACCTTCTCGGAGAACGGCTCGTACAACCCGACCCTGAAGGTGACCGACCGCACCGGACGTTCCGCCTCGGCGACCCTGCCGCTGGTGGTCGGGCCGACCGCGCCGATCATCGAGTTCGTCGCTCCGGAGGCCGGGCAGCCCTTCCAGTTCGGGCAGACGGTCGCGTACGAGGTGAAGGTCACCGACGATCTGCCGGTGGACTGCTCCCGGGTGAAGGTCACCTACGTGCTCGGGCACGACGAGCACGGGCACCCGCTGTCCACGGCGACCGGTTGCTCCGGGACGATTCCCACCTTCCTGGACGGTGGACACAGCGGTGCGGACAACCTGACCGCGGTCTTCGTCGCCGAGTACACCGACGCGCCGACCGATCCGGGCACCCGCCGCAGTCCGCCTCGGCCACGGTCGTGCTGGACCCGACCCGGTTGCCGGCCTGGCCGGCTGACCAACCACGATGAAGGCGGCGGCGGCCGGAGTAATCCGCCGCCGCCGCCCGTCGTTCCCGGCAAAGAGCCACCACCGGGGTACGCACCACCGCGCGAGAGGTCGCTCAGCTCCAGTCGCTGTCGACGTGGTTGTCCCGCCAGCGTCCGCCCACCGGCGGGTGTCCAGTCGCATTCCGCCGTCGGAGTTGCCGGCCAGGTCGTTGTCCTCGACCCGGCAGTCCACGCAACTGCCGCGTCCGGTGATCCACACCCCGTGCGTCTGGGTCTGGTCGTCGTGGTTGTCCCAGATGCGGTTGCCTCGAATGGTGGCCGAGTCGAGCGGCGCGTCGATGGTGATGCCGGCCCGCAGCGTCGGTGCGGCGGCCAGTTCGTACCCGCATCCCGGCGGCGGCACGTCCCCGCTCCACGCGGTGAACGCGTCCGGGCGGACCGGGGCGAGGGTGAGTTCGTCGCCGGTGTTGGACGCCACCATGGCAACGGCCTTCCCGACCCGCAGGACCTTGCCCCGGTGCCCGTCGTGCGGCCAGTTGGCCGACCGGTCCACCAGGCACCGTTCGCTGTAGCGGACCCCGTCGCCCGTACCGCCGGTGCCCTCGCCGCACTGCCGACCGTTGTTGCGGATCCGGTTGTTCAGCAGCACCGCGTCGGTCATCTGGTGGTCGATGCGGATCGCGTCGAGCCCGTTACCCCAGAACTCGTTGCTCTCGATCACCACGTCCCGGATCGAGCCCCGGTAGCCGCGCCCGAGGTCCTGGGTGTGATAGCCGTGCCGGCCGTTGCCGCTGATCCGATTGCCCCGGACGGTGTACGGGCCGGGGCTGTTGCCGAGGCTCACCCGTCGCACATGTTCTCGTCGATGACGCAGTCGGTGAGCAGCCCGCCCCGGCCGGCCACCGACGAGGTGCCCTGCGCCGACACGTCGAACCCGGTCTCCAGATTCCCGGTCATGGTGCAGGCGGAGACGATCAGACCGTCGGCGCCCCAGTCGGAGATGCCGAACCGGTTGCCCTGGCTGTGGCAGCCGATGATGCGGTAGCCACGCGGCGGCGCCAGTAGTCCTTCTGCAACTCCAGGAAGATGCCGTTGGTGCCGTTGGCCAGAGCGGTGCAGTTGGCGATGGTCAGCCGCTCCACCGGACCCCAGCCGCCGATGCCGATCCCAATGCCGGCACCGCCCATCTGTTCGCCGTTGTCCAGGCGGCCACAGCCGACCACCACCACGCCGTCGATCAGCGAGTCCTGGAGGAAGTCGCAGCCCAGCCCGGTGGCCGCGGTGTGGTGGATGTAGAGGTTGCGGAAGACGCCCCGCACCACGTACTGCAGGCCGAGGCCCTTGGCCAGATAGTTGTACTCGGCCATGGCGACGCCCGAGCCGTCGATCTGGAAGTCGGAGAACGTGCAGTCGGCGATGTGCCGGTCCCGGTCGGCCCGTGCTGCACCGTGGTCCAGAAGGCCAACGGGGTCGGGTCGGCCCGGTTGCCCTCGTTGCTGAGCATGAACCGGGTCGCCGCCGGGCCGCCCCGATCAGCGACACGCCGCTGCGCCAGACCGTGCCCGCGTCCCGGATCGAGTAGATGCCCGGCGGGCGTAGATGACCCGGCCCGCCCGTCCGAGGCGTAGCCGGCGCCGAGGCGGTCCACGAGGGCGGCCAGCGCCGGCTGGTCGTTGGTCGAGCCGTCCCCGGTCAGCCCATACTCCAGCGCGTCGCAGTAGAGCGGCGCGCCGGCCGAAGCGGGCCGTCGTACCCGGACCGAGTTCAGTAGCAGCTCGTTCGCCACGGCCACAGGCCGGCTCCCTTCGACGCGTTCGGTGCGCTTCGGCGGGGCCGACTTCCCGATCAGGCGTCCGGGAAACCCCGGGCGCGCGTCGGCCGGCGCCGAGGGCGGCGCCGGGACCGAGGGTAAGCGTCAGACGGCGGCGATCAGCAACGCCGGGCGCTCCACGCAGTCGGCGACGTGCCGCAGGAAGCCCCGGCCACCCGCCGTCGCAGACCGGTGGTCGAACGTGAGGCTGAGCTGGGTCACCTTGCGGACCGCCAGCTGCCCGTCGACCACCCACGGCTTGTCCACGATCCGCCCGACCCCGAGCAGGGCCGCCTCGGGTGGTTGATGATCGGCGTGGAGCCGTCGACGCCGAACACCCGTAGTTGTTGAGCGTGAACGTACCGCCGGTCAGCCGGGCCGGTGGCAGGCTGCCGGCCCGCGCGGCGGCGGTGGTGGCCGTCAGCTCGGCGGCCAGCTCGGCGGTGGTGAGCCGCTGGGCGTCGCGCAGCACCGGCACCAGCAGACCCCGGTCGGTCTGCGCGGCGATGCCGAGGTGCACCCGGCGGACTGGACGATCCGTTGCGCCTCGGTGTCGACGCGGGAGTTGAGCTGCGGGAACCGGCGCAGCCCGCTGAGGCAGATCCGGGCCAGCAGGGCCAGGATGCTCACCGGCGCGTCGGGCGTCGCCGCGTTGATGGCGGCCCGGGTCTCCAGCAGGCCGGTGGCGTCCACGTCGACCCAGATGGTCACCTCGGGGATCTCCCGCCGGCTGCGGGAGAGCTTGTCGGCGATCACCTTGCGGACGCCGGTGAGGGGATGATGACGTCGTCGTCCCCGGTCGGCGCCGGGGTGACCCGCAGGTCCGGCACGGCGGCGAGTCGGGCGGCGGGCACGGTCAGCAGGGCCTCCACGTCGGCGCGGCGGATCACGCCGCCGGGGCCGGTGCCGCGTACCGTGCCCAGGTCGACGCCGCTCTCGCGGGCCAGCCGACGCACGATCGGCGAGATGACCAGGGCCGCCGGCCCAGCGGCTACCGCCGCGCTCCGGCCGGACCCCGCCCGCGACCGGGCCATCGGCCGCACGCGGGCCGGCTGTGGTGGGTGCACCGGCCGCGGTTGGACCGGTGCCGCCGGCATCCGTCGGGCCGGCGTCGGCCGGCTCGGGGCCACCGCGAGGCGCGGTCGACGCCGACGGCGGGTGGCGCCGCCATGGCCCGTGCCGTAGCCGATCAACACGTTGCCGGAGCCGGCCTGCTCCTCCTCGCGGTAGGTGGCGTGCCCGGCGGGCTCGTCACCCCGTCCAGCGGCGCGATGGTGATCAGGGCTGGCCGACCGGGCGTACCTCACCGGCCGCGCCGTGCAGGGTGACCACCCGGCCGGCGTACGGGCACGGCACGTCCACGACGGCCTTGGCGGTCTCCACCTCGACCACGCTCTGGTCGACGGTGACGATGTCGCCCACGGCGACCCGCCACTCGACGATCTCGGCCTCGCTCAGCCCCTCGCCCAGGTCGGGCAGGAGGAAGACCTGTGTCCGCTCGACGGTGGTCATGCCGCCGCCCAACGGGCGTCCGGCTGGTCGTCCCACTGCAGGCGGGCCACCGCGTCGAGCACCCGGTCCACGCCGGGCAGGTGGGTGTGCTCCAGCATCGGCGCCGGGTACGGGATGTCCAGCCCGGCGACCCGCAGGACCGGGGCGTGCAGCGCGTGGAAGCAGCGCTCCTGCACCCGGGCGGCGATCTCCGCGCCGACGCCGGCGAAACCGGGCGCCTCCTGGATCACCACGCACCGGCCGGTACGCCGGACCGAGGCGGTGATGGTGGCGTCGTCGAACGGCACGATCGTGCGGACGTCGACGACCTCCAAATCCCATCCCTCCTCGCGGGCGGCCTCGGCGGCCTCCAGGGCGACCGGCACCGCCGGCCCGTACGCCACCAGGGTGGCGTCGCGTCCCGGCGGCGCACGACAGCCCGGCCGAACGGCTCGGTACGGGTCGGCAGCGACGCGTCGGCGCTGGCGAAGTAGAGCTTCTTGGGCTCCATGAAGACCACCGGGTCGGGGTCCTCGATCGCCTCGCGCAGCAGCAGTACGCGTCGTCGACGGTGGCCGGGGTGACCACCTTCAGCCCGGGGTGTGCGCGTAGTACGCCTCGGACGAGTCGCAGTGGTGCTCGACCCGCCGATGCCGCCCGCGTACGGAACGCGGATGACGATCGGCACGCTGAGCGCGCCCGGGTGCGGTTGCGCAGCTTCGCCACGTGCGAGGCGATCTGCTCGAACGCCGGGTACGCGAACGCGTCGAACTGCATCTCGACCACCGGTCGCAGGCCGGACATGGCCAGGCCGACGGCGAAGCCGACGATGCCGGCCTCGGCCAGGGGTGTCGTAGCAGCGTTTCTCGCCGAACCGGGCCTGGAGGCCGTCGGTGATCCGGAAGACACCGCCGAGCGCGCCGACGTCCTCACCGAAGACGACGACCCGGTCGTCGGCGGCGAGGCGTCGGCCAGCGCGCGTTGAGGGCCTGGCCATGGTGGTGGCCATCAGGCGTCACCCTCCTCGTCGCGGGCGGCGGCCAGCTCGGCGCGGACCTGTTCGCGCTGTTCGATCAGCTGCGGGGTGGGCTCGGCGAAGACGTGGTCGAAGAGGCTCAGCGGGTCGACAGTGGGCTGCTCGTTCATCCGGGTCCGCAGGCTCGCCGCGTACTCCTCGGCCTGGTCGGCGATGTCGGCGACCGCCGCGTCGTCGAGCACGCCGCGGGCCCGCAGGTAGGTCTCCAGGCGGGCGATCGGGTCCCGACCGCGCCAGGCGTCGACCTCCGCGGAGTCGCGGTAGCGACTGGCGTCGTCGGCGTTGGTGTGCGGCTCCATCCGGTAGGTGTGCGCCTCGACCAGGAACGGCCCGTTGCCGGCACGGGCGTGCGCGACCGCCCGGCTGAGCACGGCGAGCACCGCGACGGGGTCGTTGCCGTCGACCTGCTCGCTGGGTACGCCGTAGCCGACACCCTTGTACGCCAGCGACGGCGCGGCGGTCTGCTTGGACAGCGGAACGCTGATGGCGTACCTGTTGTTCTGCACGAAGAAGACCACCGGCGCCTTGAACACGGCGGCGAAGTTGACCCCTCGTGGAAGTCGCCCTCGCTGGTGGCGCCGTCACCGATGAAGGCCAGCGCCACGGTGTCGCGACCCTGGTACGCCTCGCCGTGCGCCAGCCCGGCGGCGTGCACGCACTGGGTGGCGAGCGGGTGCACTGCGGTGCGGTGCGTACCTCGGTCGGGTCGTAGCCGCAGTGCCAGTCGCCGCGCAGCAGGGTGAGCACCTCGACCGGGTCGATGCCCCGGGCAACCAGAGCCATCGACTCGCGGTACGTGGGAAGACCCAGTCGGTGTCGCGGACCGCGAGCACCGCGCCGACCTGGCAGGCCTCCTGGCCTCGCGAGGACGGGTAGACGGCGAGACGGCCCTGCTTGGTGAGGGCGGTCGCCTGGGTGTCGAAGCGGCGGCCGAGCACCATCCGGCGGTACAGCTCGCGCAACGCCTCGACGGGTGGCTCGGGGTAGTCGGTGCGGGCGGGCAGCGGCGTGCCGTTCTCGTCGAGCAGGCGGACGGGCTCGGCGTTCGGCAGCAGGAGCGCGCCGGGTCGGGCGGGTGACCGTCCGACGGGCGCGCGGGATGCCCTGCGGACCGCCTGGGGAGTGGTCGTCACGGCGGAACCTCCTGGGACGTGTGGTGAGCCTATGCTTCCGCTTGAGGATGATTGACTCAAGATCGACGCGGAAGGTGGGACGATTGGCATGCGGGGAACCCGACAGTGAGCCAGGAGACCGCCGACGACGCTGACCGGATCGCGGGATCGGGACGATCGGCCCGAGCCCTGGACGAGGTGGACCGGCGGATCCTCGACGAGTTGGTCCGCGACGGTCGGACGTCGGTGCGCACCCTCGCCGAGCGCATCCACATCTCCCGCACGAACGCGTACGCGCGGGTCGAGCGGTTGCTGCGCGACGGGGTGATCACCGGGTTCCGGGCCCAGGTGGCACCGAGGCGGCCGGGCTGGGCACCTCGGCGTACATCGCCCTGACGATCGAGCAGAACACCTGGCGGGAGGTGTCGGCCGAGTTGGCCCAGGTGCGCTACATCGAGCACGCCGCGCTGCTCGGCGGCGACCACGACGTGCTCGCGCTGGTCCGCGCGCCGGACAACGCCGCGCTGCGCGACGTGGTGCTGGGCCGGGTGCAGAGCATTCCGGGGTGCTGTCCACCCGCACCTGGCTGGTCTTCGAGGAGTTCGACGGGACCGGCAGCCCCTGGTCGTGACGGTGGGGCTCAGCGCTCCGGCGGGGCCTCCAGCCCATCCCGGTCGGCCATTTCCAGCAGCGGCTCCAGTGAGTGCCGGTCACCGTCCAGGCCGGCGTGCGGGTCGCCCGCTCGGCGAACCGGGCCGGCATGCTGAGCACGTCGAAGTCCTCCGGGCGGACCTGGTCCAGCTCCGACCAGTCCAGGGGTGCGGAGACCAGCGCGGCCGGCGTCGGCCGGATCGAGTACGCCGACGTCACCGTGTGGTCCCGGGCCATCTGGTTGTAGTCGACGAAGACCGGCCGGTCCCGCTGGTCGCGCCACCAGGTGGTGGTGACCAGGTCCGGCAGCCGGCGCTGCATCTCCCGGCCCAATGCGAGCACCGCACGGCGGCAGTCACCGAAGCTCCACCGCGGCTCGATCGACAGGTAGACGTGCAGGCCCCGACCACCGGTGGTCTTCGGATAGGCGGTCATGCCCAGCTCGGCGAGGAACGCCCGCACCTCGTGCGCCACCGGCACCACCTGCGCGAAGTCGACGCCGGGCATCGGATCCAGGTCGATGCGCAGCTGGTCGGGGCGCTCCACGTCGGCGGCGGTGACCGGCCACGGGTGAAAACGCAGCGTGCCCAGGTTGGCCGCCCAGATGACCACGGCCAACTCGCTCGGCGCGACCTCGTCGGCGGTGCGGCCACTGGGGAAGGTGATGTGCGCGGTCCGCACCCACTCGGCGCGCCCGCCGGCAGCCGCTTCTGGTAGAACGCGTCGCCCCGGTTGGTCTGCCGGGTAGCGATCGTCGCGCCCTCGAAGACACCGCGGGGCCAGCGTTCCAGCATGGTGGGCCGGTCCCGCAGCGCGCGCAGGATGCCGTCACCCACAGCGAGGAAGTAGCGGACCACGTCCAGCTTGGTCAGCCCACGCTCCGGAAAGTACGGCTTGTCGGGGCTGGAGACGCGGACCAGCCGCTCCCCACCTGGATCTCCTCCGCCGCCGTGGCCACGTGCCGAGGGTACGCGGCGGTCAGGTGCTCAGCAGGTTCTTGACCCGGTCGGGCAGGATGGCGTGGTGCGCCAGCAGAAGACCGGATCGGGCGGGCACCCACCGTCCGGATCGACGACGCGTCGACCGAGGACATCCCGCCCTGCTCGCCCTCGACGCGCTCTGTTTCCCGCCCGGCGACCCGGCGCACGAGCCAGCGGCGCCGAGCGAGATCGAGAACGGCGTCGCGGCCGGGCACGTCCGGGTGGTCCGCGCCGGCACGGAGATCGTCGGCTTCCTCCAGTACGAGCTGCCGAGCGCCCATCACCTCTACCTGAGTGGGCTCGGGTGCACCCGGATCAGCGGCGCACCGGTGTGGGCGCGGCACTGCTCGACGACTTCGTGGCCCGAGCACGGGCGGTCGGGGCGCAGCCCACCCGACCATCTCCACGGTGACCAGCCCGGAGAACCTGGCCATGCTCGGGTTGCTGCTGTCCCGCGGGTTCGTCGTGCGCACCATCGTGCCGGACTACTTCGGCCCGGGACGCGACCGCTACTACTGCCAGCACAAGTCACGGGTGGAGTACGTCGACGCCGACGAGCGCTACCTGATCCCGGTTGCCGCGTCGGCTCAGATCGCCACCCTGCTGGCCGGCGAGCAGAACGTCATCACGGGACTGGTGAACCTGCCCGCCGGGCCGGCCCTGGAGCTGTCCCGGTTCGAGAAGGACGACTTCGCGGCCCTGCAGTCCGACGAGCGCCGCCGGGATCGCCTTCTCCAGCGGCATCCTGGCCTCGATCGCGTTCGTGCTCGGCCTGTCGTTCACCTCCGAGGCCTATCCCGACGGGGTACGGGTGCTGCTGATGTGCTCGGCCCTGGCCACCACCGCGTCGCTGATCATCTATGCCAACACCTCCGGTGAGCTGGCCCGGCTGCGAACCAACAGCTCGGCCGGTACACCAAGTGGGGCAACGTGCTGTCGGAGTTCGGCGGTGTCTTCCCCTTCCTCATCGCCCTACCGGTGACCTTCGCGAAGATCACCTCCTCGGTGGGCGTGGCCTGGCGGCCGCGGCCCTCTTCGGCGCCGCCCTGCTCGTCTACGACCGGTCGGCCTTCGCCATCTCGGCGCGCTTTCGACAAACCGTCAGCACGACCGCCCTGTCCCTCCTCGTCGCCGCCGCGCCGTGCTGGGCGTCCTCGCGGTACGCCACTCCGCTCCGACGGTCCCCTGGGCCTGGACGGGAGCGGTACTCCTGGCCCTGGCCGCCCAGTCCTTCACGTACCTCTTCCGCCGGCGCGACGAGTCGACACCCAGGCGGGGCTGCGTCCCTGGCAGAGCCGCCGCTAGGCGGCGGGCGGCGGTCCGATTACCGGACGCTCGTGCCGGGTAGGGGTGCCGCATGGCCGAACTGGCAACCTTGTGGATCGTCCGGCACGGCGAGAGCACCGCGAACGTCGCGGCGACGCACGCCGAGGCGTCGGGCGCGGAGCTGATCGACCTCACCCACCGCGACGCGGACGTGCCGCTCTCCCCGACCGGCGAGGACCAGGCTCGGGCGACCGGCCGTTGGCTGGCCGAGTTGCCGGACGCCAAGCGCCCGGACGTGGCGGTGGTGTCGCCGTACCTGCGCGCGGTGCAGACCTCACGGTTGGCGCTGGCCGGCACCGACATTCCGTGCACCGCGACGAGCGGCTGCGCGACCGGGAGCTGGGCATCCTCGACGGGCTGACCGGGCACGGGGTGCGCCGGCGCTACCCGGACGAGGCCGACCGCCGGGAGCGGCTGGGCAAGTTCTACTACCGGCCGCCCGGCGGTGAGTCCTGGACGGACGTGGCGCTGCGACTCCGGACGCTGCTGGGCGACCTGCGCCGCGACCACGAGGGGTGCCGGGTGCTGCTCTTCGGCCACGACGCGCTGGTCTTCCTGCTTCGCTATCTGGTGGAGGGGTTGACCGAGGACGAGCTGATGGCGCTCACCCGGCAGGACGTGATCGCCAACTGTTCGATCACCGAGTGGTCGGCGGACGGCGAGGACCGGCTGGCGCTCACCGCCTTCAACCATGTCGAGCACCTGCGTCAGCAGGGTGCCGAGCCGACCAGGAGGACGAGATCCATGCCGAGCCGGTCTGAGGTGAAGGTGATCACCCCGGCGTTGCTGCGGGACTGGGCGTTGCCGGTGCCTACCGGCGGAAAGGAGAGCCGGGGCACCGTGCTGGTGGTCGGCGGCTCCCGCTTCACCCCGGTGCCGTGCTGCTCGCCGGGGTGGCCGCGTTGCGTGCCGGCGCCGGGGTGCTGCAACTCGCCGCCGCCGAGTCCACCGCCGCCACGTTGAGCATCCAGGTGCCCGAGGCGCTGGTGGTGGGTCTGCCGGAGACCGCGGACGGCGCGGTGGCCGCCGACCGGGACGGCCAGCTGAGCGAGTTGGTCGCGCAGGCCGACGTGGTGACGCTCGGCCCCGGGTTGAAGGCGATCGACGAGACCAACCGCCTGCTGAGCCTGGTCCTGGAGGCGGCCCGTCCGCAGACCTCACTGGTGCTCGACGCGTACGCCCTCGGTGCGCTCAGCCACGCTCCGGACCTGCTGGTCGGGTCGGGCCGGCCGGTGGTGCTGACCCCCAACGTCACCGAGGCCGGGCACCTGCTCGGCCGGGAGCCGGGCGACGACCTGGACGCCGAGGCCGCCGAGTTGGCCGTCCGGTACGAGGCGGTCGTCTCGCTGTACGGGCACGTGGCCGCCCCGGACGGGCGGGGTTGGCGGGAGGAGAGCGGCGACGCCGGGTTGGGCACCTCCGGCAGCGGGGACGTGCTCGCCGGGTTGCTGGCGGGGCTGCTGTCCCGGGTGCCGACCCGGCGCAGGCCGCCTGCTGGGGCTCGTTCGCCCACTCGGTCAGCGGCCAGCGGTTGATCCCCGCTACGGCCGGATCGGCTTCCTGGCCCGGGAGCTGCTCGACGAGATCCCCGCACCCTGGCCATGGTCTGATCGGGCGATATCCCCTGTTTCCGCATGTGACCGTCGGGGTACCGATCGACGCCCGTGTGCCCCGCCGACGACCGCTCAACCCTGGCCGCGGTGCGGTACGGAGGTCGCCCGGGCGGCCCCGGCCGCCCGGTAGGATCGGTCCGGGCCGTTACTGGCGCGTGGGGATGGACAACCATCGGGGAGCGGCCCCGTCATGAGGACGTTTGCCGAGCGCCTGGGCCTTCCCGCACGTCTGTTGGAGGTCGCATGTCGCGCAACGCCGAATCCACCGCATTCCGGAGTGCCCTCGAGGTGATCCGGGCTGTCGAGCCGCGGGTGGCCGACGCCATCGGCGCCGAGCTGACCGACCAGCGGGAGTCGCTCAAGCTGATCGCCAGTGAGAACTACGCCTCCCCGCGACGCTGCTGGCCATGGGCAACTGGTTCAGCGACAAGTACGCCGAGGGCACCGTCGGCCGCCGTTTCTACGCCGGCTGCCAGAACGTGGACACCGTCGAGGCACTCGCCGCCGAGCACGCCCGTGAGCTGTTCGGCGCCGCGCACGCGTACGTGCAGCCCACTCGGGCATCGACGCCAACCTGGTCGCGTTCTGGGCGGTGCTGGCCGACCGGGTGGAGTCCCCGCGCTGAAGAAGGCCCAGGTCCGCCAGGTCAACGACCTCACCGAGGCCGACTGGTTCGCGCTGCGGCGCGAGCTGGGCAACCAGCGGATGCTCGGCATGTCACTGGACGCCGGCGGCCACCTCACCACGGCTTCCGGCCGAACATCTCCGGCAAGATGTTCGACCAGCGCACTACGGCACCGACCCGGCAACCGGGCTGATCGACTACGACCGGGTGGCCGAGGCGGCCCGCGAGTTCAAGCCGCTGATCCTGGTCGGCGGCTACTGGCGTACCCCGGAAGGTGAACTTCCGGATCCTGCGCGAGATCGCCGACTCGGTCGGCGCCACCTTCATGGTCGACATGGCGCACTTCGCCGGTCTGGTGGCCGGCAAGGTCTTCACCGGCGACTTCGACCCGGTGCCGCACGCGCACATCGTCACGACCACCACCACAGTCGCTGCGCGGCCGCGCGGCGGCATGGTGCTCTGCCAGCCGGAGCTGGCCGACCAGGTGGACCGGGGCTGCCCGATGGTGCTCGGCGGTCCGCTGCCGCACGTGATGGCCGCCAAGGCCGTCGCGCTCGCGGAGGCCCGCCGTCCCGACTTCGCCGACTACGCGCAGCGGATCGTGGACAACTCACAGGCGCTCGCCGAGGGCTGCTGCGCCGGGGCGCGAAGCTGGTCACCGGCGGCACCGACAACCACCTCGTGCTGATCGACGTGTCCGGCTACGGGCTCACCGGTCGGCAGGCCGAGCAGGCTCTCCTGGACTCGGGCATCGTCACCAACCGCAACTCGGTCCCGCAGGACCCGAACGGCGCCTGGTACACGTCCGGCATCCGGATCGGCACCCCGGCGCTGACCACCGGGGCCTGGGCACCGCCGAGATGGACCAGACCGCGGAGCTGATCCACACCGTGCTGACCCAGACGACCGCCGGCGCCAACGCCGACGGCACCCCGTCCAAGGCGAAGTACACCCTGGACCCCGACCTGGCCGACAAGATCGCCCACCAGGCCACCGACCTGCTGGCCCCGTACCCGCTCTACCCGGCCGTCGACCTGACCTGACCGGCAGCTCCGTCGATCATGGAGTTGTGGTGCCCGATGCGGGCTGGTGCACGACTTTCGTCCACCACCACAACTCCATGATCGACGCCGATGGGGTGGGTGCGGGGCCCCGGGCGGGGTTCGGGTCAGGGCATGGGGCGCTTCAGGTGGTAGCGGTGGACTTCGGTGCTGCCCTGGACGTTGTTCACGTCCTCGGCGGCGGAGACCAGCTCCCACCCTCCCGGCCGGCGCGGTTGAGGTGCGCGATGGCGGTGTCGCCGAAGGCGGTGATGTCCTGCGAGACCCGTCCGGCGCGTACCAGACGAACGAGACGTGAAAATTGCGGCCCTGTCCCTGATAACGGCGGACGAGCAGGGCGTACTCCCAGGCAACCATGCGGCCCATTATGACCGTCCACGCAGGACGGCGACACACGGCCGTCGCGCATTGCCATCCGATGAACGCGCTGCGTCAACCTGGCCGGCTGGCCGCCTCGTCGGCGATCAGCGCCGCGAGGGTCCAACCCGACGTAGGTCGGCGGTCACCACTCAGCCCACCCGCAGGGTCCGCAGGTCGCCGGCCGCCGCCACGTCACGGCAGCCGGCCAGGGTGACGCGTCGGTCACCTCGGCGGCGAGCAGCGCCAGCGCGTCCCGGCGGCCGACTCGCCGCCGACGGCCAGTGCCCAGAGCAGCGGTCTGCCGACGAGCACCCGGCCGCGCCCAACGCCAGCGCCCGCAGCACGTCGGTGCCGCTCCGGATGCCGCTGTCCAGCAGCACCTGGCACCGGTCGCCGACCGCGTCGACGACCTCGGGCAGCATGGTGACGCTGGGGTGCGCCGTCCAGTTGCCGGCCTCCGTGGTTGGAGACGACGACCGCGTCCGCGCCGACGCGTACCGCCTCGATCGCGTCGCGCGGGTCCAGCAGTCCCTTGACCACCAGCGGCAGGTCGACCTGCTGGCGCAGCCAGGCCAGATCCGCCCAGCGCAGCGCCGGTGCGAACGACGCGGCGGTGTGCGCGGCGATCGCGGACACCCGGAGCACCGGAGTGCGCCAGCGTGTCCCGGCCGTCGGGCAGGTTCGCGGCGATCGCGTCGGCCGGCAGCCGGAACGCGTTGCGCAGGTCCCGGGGCGTCGGCCGAGCACCGGTACGTCCACGGTGACCACGAGTGCCCGGCACCCGGCCGCGACGACCCGGTCCAGCAGGTCACGGACGAGAGCCCGGTCCCGCAGCCAGTACAGCTGGAACCAGACGTCCGCGCCCACGCCGGTGACCTGTTCGATGGGTGTGCTGCCCAGCGTGCTCCGCCAGGTAGGGATGCCGGCCGCACCGGCCGCCGCGGCCAGGCCCAGCTCCCCGTCCGGGTGCACCAGCCGCTGGTACGCCATCGGCGCCACCCCGACCGGCAGGGCGTACGGCCGGCCGAGCAGCCGGACGCCGAGGTCGACAGTGTCCACCCCGCGCAGCACCCGGGCAGCACCGCGACCTGGTCCAGTGCGCGACGGTTCGCGGCGAGCGTCACCTCGGCCGCGCTGCCGCCGGCCACGTAGTCCCACACGTCCGGTGCCAGTACGGCCCGGGCCCGTTCGGCGTAGTCGGCGAACGACACGGCCAGCAGGTCGTTCACCACCCACTCACCCATCGTCCACGGCAGTGCACGTCTGGGCGGCTGGCCCGTCCGGCAGGCCGAACCGCTCCCGGAGGAACGCCGCCGCGCTCTCCTGCGCCCGCCGCCCGTCGGTGAAGACCCCGGCATGGCGAAGAACCCGTGGATCATGCCCGGGTAGTGCTCCGCCACGGTGGTACGCCCGCCTCGCGTAGTCGCTCGGCGTACCGCTGCCCCTCGGCGCACAGGGGTCCAGTTCGGCGGTGACCACCAGCGCCGGAGGTAGCCCGGACAGGTCGTCGGCGAGCAGGGCGAGGCCAACGGGTCGCGGGCGTGCGCGGGGTCGGTCAGGTAGTGCGCCCGGTACCAGGCGACCGAGCGGCGGTTGAACAGCGTCGGATCGTCGTCCTCGGCCGGGCCGGAGGGCTCGCCGCTCTGGTCGGTGTTCGGGTAGACCAGCAGCTGCGCGGCGAGCGCAGGCCCGTCCGTACGGCAGAGCAGGGTGACCGCGGCGGCCAGGTTGCCGCCGGCGCTGTCTCCGGCGACCGCCAGCCGGGCCGGGTCCACGCTCAGCCGGTCGGCGTGCCGGGCGACCCACGAGGTGGCGGCGTGGCAGTCGTGCACCGCCGCCGGGAAGGGATGCTCCGGGCGAGGCGGTAGCCGACGGTGATCACCTGGCAGGGTACGGCGTTGGCCAGCCGCCGGCAGATGCCGTCGGCGGTGTCGATGCTGCCGAGCGTCCAGCCGCCGCCGAAGAAATACAAAAGGGTGGGCAGCGGACCGGATCCGGCCGGGCGGTACACCCGCAGCGGCAGCTCACCGGCGGGCCCGGGGATCCGCTCGTCGCGTACCTCGGTCACCGGCTCGACCGCGCCGGTGCCGGCGCGGATCGCGGCCAGGTCCGCGGCGCGCGCCTCGGCGAGGGTCTGCGCGTACAGCGGCGGGGTGCCGCGGCGCGGGCCGCCCGGTACGCCGCCACCTCCGGATGTAGGACCATGTCGCTCCTATCCTCCGGTGCTGACCAGCAGCTTGTCGATGCCGCGCAGGAACAGGCTGCCGCTGTACGTCGGCGTCTCGGTGACGGTCAGGGCGGGGAACCGGGCGAACAGCCGGGGCAGCGCGAGGCGTCCTCCAACCGCGCCACCGCAGCGCCGAGGCAGAAGTGCAGGCCCACGCCGAAGGACAGCGACGGGGGCCGGAACGGGTCGGGTCGAAGGTGTCCGGGTCGGGAAAGCGGGCCGGGTCCCGGTTGGCGGCCCCGATCAGGATGAGTACGTTGTCGTCCTTGGCGACCGGCACCCCGTCGAGCACGGTGTCGGCCGGAGCGGCGCGGGCCAGGAAGTGCACCGGGCTCTGCAACCGCAGCACCTCGTCGACGCAGCCCCTCGCCAGCGTCGCGTCGGTGGGCAGCGCGGTGACCGTCTCCGGTGGGCCAGCAGCAACGGCAGCCCGTTGCTGAACATGTAGACGGTCGTGACGAAACTGGCGTTGAACAGCACGATCAGGTTGCTGATCACTTCATCCTCGGCGAGCTCCATCCCACCGGCGTCCATCGCCTCGACCAGTGCGCTGATCAGGTCGTCCCCGGCGCGCGACGGCGGCGCCCGATCAGCTCCCGGTAGAAGGCCCGCAACTCCTGGGCCGCGGTGTTGGCAGCCGTCAGCCGCTGCGGGGTCTTCCCGGCCACGTCCATGAACTCGTCGATCCAGTCGACGCGCTCGCGGTACCAGGCCAACTCCCCGCCGGGATGCCGATGAACTCGGCCATCACCAGGGCCGGAATCGGGTACGCGAAGTCGGCCACGAAGTCGACGGGCTGTCCCCGGCGTCGGCCATCCGGTCCAGCAGATCGTCGACCACCCGCAGGATCACCGGTTCCAGCGCACCGAGCCGACGCGGCGTGAAGGTGCGGGAGAAGACGTGCCGCATCCGGGTGTGGTCGGGCGGGTTGACGAACATCATCGAGGTCTGGAAGGTGCGCAGGATCTCCTGCTCCTCCCAGCCCGGCGGCGGCTGTTTCGTCCACTCCGGATCGCGCAGCAGACCGTCGACCAGGTCGTAGCCGACCGCCACCGCGGCCACCGTCTTGTGCTCGGCACGGGCCGGCACCGCGCTGACCGGCCCGAGCCGATGCAGGTCGGCATACCACGGGTACGGATCCTGTCGGCCCTGCTCGCTGTACAGGCCGGTGAGCAACTCCTGCACGTCCACGGCCAACTCCTCCCCGTTGCTGGTGGTGGCCGGGGACAGCGGGACCACCCGCCGCCCCAGCCCGTGTCACAGGTCGAGCAGGCGCAGTGGAACCGCGTCGGCCAGCGCCTGGTTACCGGCGTCGTTCGGGTGGATGTGGTCACCCGAGTCGTACGCGGGCAGCAGTTGGCTGGGCCGCGCCGGGTCCCGCAGCACCCGGTCGAAGTCGAGCAGCCCGTCGAACTCCCGGCTGCCGCGCAGGTACGCGTTCACCGCCTGCCGGGTGGCCTCCTTCTGCGGCGTCCACACGCCCGGGGCGCCGTGCCCCTCGTACGGCGTCAGCGTGGCCACCAGGCTGGTCAGCCCGCGCTGCTGGAGCTGCTGGTTGATCTGCCGGAGGGTGGCGATGATGGCCTCCGGGTGTCGTTGGACATCCAGATGTCGTTGATGCCCAGGTGGGTGACGACGGTCCGCACCCCGGTCTGGCCAAAGACGTCCTCGTTGAGCCGGGCCGCCGCGTTCGGGCCGAGCTGGTAGTAGCCGGGGTAGTTGCCGTCGCCCGGCTCGGTGCCCTCGTGGTTGAGCCGGTTGCCGGCGAGACTCAGGTTGAGCACGCCCGGGTGCGCTTGTCCGGCCGGTCGGCGAGCAGCCGGTCGGAGAGCAGGTCCGGCCAGCGCCGGTTGGCGTTGACGGTGCTGCCGTTGCCGTCTCCGATGGAGTCGCTGAGCACGACCAGCGCGCCGGGCTGCCCCTGCGCTGCACGTCGATGCCGGAGAGGAAGAACCAGCAGCAGGTGGGCGGGTGGTGAACCCGGTGCCCTCGGCGGCCCCGGTCAGGTCGCCGGCACCGATGAAGTTGGCCTGCTGAGACTGCCCGTGGAAGGTGGTCGGGCCGGTCGGCGTCGGGAAGTGCAGGGTGACCACCAGGTCGCTGTCGTCCGCGACGGGGAAGGCCAGCGGGTCGCTGAGCAGCTCCGCGCCCCGGTTCATGGTCGCCGTGGGCGCGCCGGTGAAGGCCAGCGGGCGGACCGACGCGGCGTCGACGTCGGAGAGGTCGTCGGGGTCGCGGCGTTCGGTCGGGCGACGGTGGCCCGCCCAACCCTGACCGCCTGCTCGCCGTAGAGGTTACTCAGGCGTACCCGCACCGCCGGGCCGCCGACCGAGACGTGCACGATCATCCGGACGCTCTGGTCGTTGAGGCCGGTGTTGGTCAGACCGACCGAGTTGCCCCGGGTGACAGCGGTGGCCCAGCTGCCCGCCCACTCGGTGCGGTCGGGGCGGCCGGCGGCGGTCCCGGTGGGACCGGCGCTGGCGACCACGGCAGGTGTGCCGACGACCAGCAGCAGGGCGGCGGCGGTGACGACATGCCATCTCTTCGGGGTCGACATGGAACCTCCATCGTGTGCAGCCCAGGGCCGTCAGCTGACGGCTCCGCCTGGACGATGGTCCAGAAACCTAGCCGCCGCCGCTGACGGGCGTCAATCAACCTGATCGACGCCATCAAATGTCCGGCGGGTCTGTCGGATCGCCCGTCGGCACGGTTTCGACCAGCCGTTTCCGGCCTAGGCTTCCAGGCGGCGTCGGTGGGGTCGCCGAGCGCGCCACCGTCGCGTCGTTCCCGGAGTTGCCCGGGGATCGCCGCTTTCTGGGATGGGGCTGCCGGATGACTGACGGACCCGGGCACACCACGACCTACGTGGACAGGGTGTTGGACCTCTTCGCCGAGTTCGGCGACCGGGAGGCGCTCGTCGGCGGGGCCAGCCGGCTCACCTACACCGAGGCCGCCGCGCGGGTCCGGGCGATGGCCGCGTCGCTGATCCGACACGGCGTACGGCCCGGGTCTGCGGTGCTGGTGACCGTCGCGAACGCCGTGGAGGGTCCGCTGCTCCAGCTCGCCCTGCACCTGGTCGGTTGCCGGACCATGTGGGTCGCCCCGGTGACCGCGCGCCGGGAGGTCGACGAGTTCATCCGATCGGCCCGCCCCGACGCCCTGGTCTACGACGCCCGGGACCCGGCCAGCCTAGGCCGGAGCTGGCCGCCGCGCTGCCCGGCACGCCGGTGTGCTGCCTGGGCGCGGGCGGTGCCGGGCCGGACCTGACGGCCGACGCCGACGCGGCCGACCTGCCGGCGCACGTGCCGGCGCCGGAGTCGTTCCTGCAGACCAGCGGCACCACCGGCAGCCCAAGCTGGTGCACCACCGGGAGGGCTTCTACACCCAGATCCTCGCCCTGGCCGCCGACTTCCGCGCCGCCGGGTTCCCGCTGCTGCGCCACCTGTCGCACTCGCCGATGTGGTTGGCCAGCGGGCAGATCACCACGCTGTTCAACCTGTTCACCGGCGGGGTGCTGTTCCTGCGCGACGACTGGGACCCGGTGGCCTTCGTGGACACCGTGCAGCGGGAACGGATCAACTCGACGTTCGTCACCCGCCGATGCTCTACGAGGTGTTGGACCACCCGGTGCTGGTCGGAGCGGACTTCTCCGCCATGTTCATGTTCAACGTGGGCGCCGGGCCGCCGCGCCGCCCGGCTGCGCCAGGCCGTCGCGCGGTTCGGCCCGGTGCTGCGCATCGTGTACGGCCTCAGCGAGGCGGTCGTGATCACCGCGCTGCCCGGCCTGACCGACGATCCGGAGCACCCGGGCGGCTGCGCTCCTGCGGGCGGCCCTACGGCGACGTGCGCATCGAGATCCGCGACGACGGCGGCACCGCGCTGCCGACGGGTCGCGACGGCGAGGTCTGGGTGCAGACCCGGCTGAGCTTCGCCGGCTATCACGGCCAGCCGGACCTGACCCTGCGGACGCTCGTGGACGGCTGGGTGCGGACCCGCGACATCGGTCACCTCGACGACGACGGATACCTCTATCTCGTCGACCGGGCAGACGACGCGATCCTCACGCAACGGCGGAGCTGGCCGATCTACTGCCGCCCCATCGAGGACGTGCTGGCCGGGCATCCGCAGGTACGGGCCGCCGCCGTGATCGGCGTACCGGACGAGACGGCCGGCGAGGTGCCGTACGCGTACGTCGTGGTTACTCCGAACGCGACGGTCACCGGGGCGGAGCTGATCGGCCTGGTGACCGCCGAGCTGAACGAGATGTGGGCGCCGGCCGCTGTGGAGTTCGTCGACCGGTTGCCGGTGAACCGGTCGATGAAGGTGGACAAGCGGACGCTGCGCGACCGGTACGCGGCCCGCCGGGCGGCGGCGGTCGGAGCGTGACTCCCCGCCGTCAACTGGTCGTCCTGGTCGGCGCGGACCTGATCTCCAACCTGGGCACCCGCATCTCCATGGTGACCATCCCGTGGCTGGTGCTGGTCACCACCGGCAGCCCCACCAAGATGGGCCTGGTCGCGTTCGCCGAGACCCTGCCGTACCTGCTGTCCAGCGCGTTGGGCACGCCGTGGGCGGATCGGATCGGCCTACGCCGGACCTCGATTTTCTGCGACGCGGGCAGCGCCGTGGCCATGGCCGTCGTCGCGCTGACCCCGTGGTTGGGCTTCGCCCCGCTGGTGGCGCTCGTCGCGGTGGCCGGCGCGCTGCGGGGCATCGGGGACCGGGTCAAGCACGTCATGTTCCGGCCGGTCGCCGAGGCCGCCGGGTGCCGCTGATCCGGCTGACCTCCGCGTACGACGGCCTGAGCCGGGTGGTGACCCTGTTCGGCGCGGCCGTGGGCGGCGTGTTGATCGCCGCGTTCGGGGTGACCGAGGCGATCCTCATCGACGCGGCCAGCTTCGCGATCTGCGCGCTGCTCATCGGTCTCCTGGTCCGGCCGCCGGCCGCCCAGCGCAGCCCACAGCGCCGGTCGGCTACCTGCGCGCGCTGCGCGAGGGTTCGGCTACCTCGGCGGGACCGGCCTCTGCTGGGCATGCTGGTGGTCGTCTCGGCGCTGAACATGGTCGCCAACGCCAGCGTGGCCGTCTACATCCCGTTCTGGGTGGCCCGGGAACTGCACGGCCCGAGCGGGCTCGGCCTGGTGCTCGCGGCGTTCTCGGCGGGCGCGCTACTGGGCAACGTCCTGTTCACCGCGCTCGGGCCCCGACTGCCCGGCCGGCTGACATTCCTGCTCGGGGCGCTGATCGCCGGCACACCCCGGCTGGTCGCCCTGGCGATCAGTGACGAGTTGCCGGTCGTGCTCGTGGTGACGTTCCTGTCCGGGATCGGCATCGCGGCGGTCAACCCGCTGCTCGGGTGGCGCTCTACGAACGGGTGCCGCCGGACCTGCAGACCCGGGTGCTCGGCATCGCCGGTTCGCTGGCCTTCGTCGGGTTGCCGGTCGGCGCGCTGCTCGGCGGCTGGTCGGTGGACGCCCTGGGGCTCACCCGGCGCTGCTGACCATGGCGGCGGCGTGCCTGGTGGTCACCGCGTACCCGCTGGTGGCCAGGGCGTCCGGCCCGCGAACGCCGGCGCGGCCCGCCCCGTCACCACACCCTGACGCCTCGGGCCTCGACGGTGAGCGCCAGCCCGCCACGCCGCCGCGGGGCGCCGATCAGCGCCCGGCCGCGGCCGGGTGGCGTGTTCGGTACGGCAGCGCGGGCAGCGCAGTCGCGTCCCGGCTGCCGTCCGGGGGATCCGGAGCCGCTGACCGCAGCCGCAGGTCACCACCGGCGCCAACGCCCGCAGGTACTCGTCCCGCTCCCGGCGCGGCCACCGGCCGTGGCAGCGGCGCACCACTTCGGTGGGTAGCTGTGGTAGTGGGCCAGGCCAAACGCGCCCGCGACCATCAGCGCGGCGGGGAGCAACAGGCCGAGTGGCGCGAGCAGCTCGGTCGGCACTCCCCGACGCCGTCGGAGACCACCACGGCGACCACCGTGAGCACGACCACCGGCACGCCGAGCAGGAGGAACCCGAAACCCCAGGCGAAGACCAGCAGGGACGGCAGGAACATCCACATCCCGCCGGGAGCCACCGGCGGACTCCGTACCACCGCAGCGGGGGCAGTTAGGCGAGGCGCGGTGCGGCACGGACCGCAGCGCCTTCGGCGTCAGCCACTGCACCAGCAGCGAGGATCTCCTCGACCAGTTTCGTCGCGAGGGCCTGGAGAAACGAACCGAGCATCGCGGTCACCTCCCTCGTCGATGGATCCTGCGGTCGGCCCACCGCCCATCGTGAGCGCTGGGTGCCACCACCTCGCCCCAGCGCGCCGACGCCACCGCCCGGACGACGCCGATCCGACAGCGAGGTGTTCGCCGGCCGTTCCGCTGCTGGCCGCGCGGGCGTCGACGGGGCGTCTAGCGTCGGCCGTCGTCACCGCACCGGGAGGCCGCCGCGTATGACCCCGTCACCCACCCGCCCCGGCACCGCCGAGGTCACCGCCGTGCGCCGGATCGGCGACAGCGCGCCACACAGCGCGTTCACCGACCTCGTCCGGTACGCCGGGAGCTGGTTCTGCGCATTCCGGGAAGCACGAACCCACCTCAGCGACGACGGCGTGATCCGGGTGCTGACGTCGACCGACGGCCGATCGTGGACCTCGGCGGCGCTCATCCGCTGGGCCGGCGTCGACCTGCGCGACCCGCGCTTCGTCACGCGGCCGGGCGGGCGGCTGCAACTGCTGGCGGCGGCTGCCACCGGGGAGCGCACGAAGACGTTCCAGACGGTGACCTGGCACTCTGACAACGGGCTCGACTGGGGCGAACCGACCCGGTGGGCGAGCCGGGCGTCTGGGTGTGGCGGGCGGCCTGGCACGACGCCACGATGTACGCCGTCGGCTACGCCACCGGCGAGCCGAGGTTCGCCCGGCTCTACCGCAGCACCGACGGAGTCGACCGCGAGCCGTGGGTGCCGGTGCTGTTCGCGGACGGGTACCCCAACGAGTCGGGCCTGGTCGTCGCGCCGGACGGCACCGCCTTCTGCCTGCTGCGCCGGGACGGCGACGACGCCACCGCGCAGCTCGGCCGAGCCCTCCCGCCGTACCGGGAGTGGAGCTGGATGGACCTGGGCGTGCGGGTGGGCGGCCCGCGTTGCTCCGGCTGCCCGACGGGCGGCTGCTCGCCGGGGTACGCCTGCTCGACGGCGAGGTCCGCACCGCGATCTGCGCCGTCGACCCGGTGCGCGGTGCGTTGACCGAACTCGTCGCGCTGCCCTCCGGCGGTGACACCAGCTATCCCGGCCTGGTCTGGCACGACGACCTGTTGTGGGTCAGCTACTACTCGTCCCACGAGGGCGGACAAACGTCTACCTGGCCGAGGTCAGGTTGGCCGGCTGAGCCTGGCCGGACAGCCCGCCGGCCCGTTAGCGTGCCGGCATGCCATCGACGATAACCGAATCGACGGACCCGTACTGTCTGCGCTCCGGGAGGCCGTCGACCTGCTGCACGGGCACCCGTGGCGGCGGTTCGTGGCGCTCGGCGACAGCGTCGTGGAGGGCATGTGTGAGCCGACACCGGGCTACCCGGACGTGCAGTGGGTAGACCGGGTCGCCGCCGAGCTGACCGCCGTACGCCCCGAGCTGGCGTACCGGAATCTGGGTCGACGTGGGCTGCGCGCGCACCAGGTGCGGGCCACCCAGCTCGCCCGGCGCTCGCCTTCGCGCCGGACCTGGCGCTGGTCGTCTGCGGCGGCAACGACGCCTTCCACAGGGCGTACGACGCGGAGGCGGTGGACGCCGAGCTGACCGCGATGATCAGCGCGCTGCGCGATGTGGGCGCCGACGTGATCACCGTGGGCATGTTCGACGTCTCGCACAGCCCGGGGTGCCCGAGCATCTCCGGCCCGGCCTGGGCGAACGAATGCGCCGTCTGTCGGCACACACGGCCAGCCTGGCCGAACGTCTGAACACGGTCCACGTGCACCTGACCGACCACCCTCTGACGGCCGACCCCACCCTCTACAGCACCGACGGCCGCCACGGCAGCGCCCGCAGTGACGCCATAGCAACAGCCCACACCCTCCGCGCCCTCTCCCACCGGCGCCCCCACCGGCCTCCCTCTCCCGGTGATCATGAGGTTGGCGAGGCCGGGCGGCCCCGAGCCCGCTAACCTCATGATCACCGGAAGAGTGGCCCGGGTTAGTCGGTGAGGAGGATTCCGGTTAGGAGGACTCCGTGGGCCAGGTTGAGGATTCCGTCGCAGCCCGGGTAGCCGACCCTCGCCAGGCCGCCGGAGGCGTGCCGGCCGAAGAGTACGGGGCCAGGGAGTACGGGACGTCGGCCGTGACCGTCTCACCGGTCTCGATCTGGACGAAGTCCATCGACACCCGGTCGGTCGACAGGTACTCCTGGAGGATCGCGCCCCCTGCTCGACGGCCGCCCGTACGCCGTCCGCCCAGTCCGTCGGGCTCAGCTCGGGGCCGAGCAGCACGCCGATCCCGGCCGAGCCGTCCGCAGGCTTCGCCACCAGCGTCGTCTGCTCGGCGATGGCCCGGTCCAGCACCGCGGCGGTCAGCGGCACCGTGTACGGCACGTGCCGCCGGATCAACGCCTGGTCGTCGGCCGGTAAGCCGTCCACGTCCTCCCACAGCCAGGCGAACGTGGTCTTGTTGCCGAGCAGCCAGGCCGCCGCCGACACGAACATCGGGAGGTGCCGGCGGCAAGGTCCGCCACCGCGTCCAGGCCCGCGGTCGGGTGACCCGGTTGGGCACGAACAGCCGGAACAGCGCGTCGACCGGTGCGCCGTCGACCACCAGGCGGCTGTTGGCGTCCACTGTGGCGGTGGACACCGGGGCGATGACCAGGTCGATGCCGAAGTCCCGGGCGCGTACGGCGAGGGGTCGAGGATCCGGATGAACGTCTGCGGGTCGTCCAGGCCGGGGTAGTCCGCGTCGAAGTCCATCAGCAGCGCCACCCGGGCGCCCTCGGGCAGCCGCAGCTCCTCGCGGATCGCCACGAACCGTTGGTCCAGCAGTGACGGCGCGGCCCGCACCGGCAGGTCGTCGAGAATGCCGTGCTCCCGGTACAGCCGTGCGAACCGCTGGATGACGGTGTCGGCGTCGAACCCGCCACCGAGGCTGCTGTCGATGTTGTACTCGACGAACTTCGGCACCCCGCCGAGAAGATCACATCCGGCCGGTACGCGGCCAGCAACGCCTCGGTCAGCGGCTCGGACTCGTCCAGCAGCCGCGTCTCCCCGCCGGTACGCCGAGCAGCTGACGCAGCTCACCGGCGGTGTTGGCCCGCCGTCGGCAGGTGTCGAGGAGGAGCTGGGCGAGCCGGTCGCAGACCTCGTTGAGCTCCCGCCAGGCGTCGGCGGTGAGCACCGGGGACGGGCCAACCGCCACTGCTTGTTGTAGGTGGCCCGGCCGTGGAAGACCTGCTCCCAGGCCCTCGCCCCACTGTCCACCATGGCCTGCCGGGTCGGCTCCGGCAGCTCGGTCCAGGCCCGGTCGAGCGCTGGCCACGCGTAGTTCGGGTCGGTCACGATTCGTCCTTCATCATCAGGTGGATGGCGGTGGCGAGCTGGTCCCGGGAAGGCTGGACGGCCCGGTCCAGTGCGGGCGCGAACGGCAGCACCGCGCCGTCCGGCCGGGTCACCCGGCGGGCGGGGCCAACAACCGGACCGCTCCACGACCGAGGCGATGATCTCGGCGGCCATTCCGCAGGACCGGTTGGCGTCGTCGATCACCACGAGGCGTCCGGTACGGGCCACCGACTCGGTGAGACCGTCGATGTCGAACGGGTACAGGGTGCGCGGGTCGAACACCTCGACCGACACCTCAGCGGCGAGGTCCTCGGCCACCGCGAGCGCGTCGTGCACCAGGTGCCCGATCGCGACCACCGTGACGTCCTCGCCGAAGCGGTGGATCCGGCCCCGGCCCAGCGGCACCGGCACCAGGTCGTCGACGTCGTCGCGCAGGTCCATCGCGGCGGCCGGCGCGAACACCACCACCGGGTCGTCGTGGCGGATCGCCGTGACCAGCAGTCCGTACGCGTCGGCCGGGGTGGCCGGCACGACCGTGACCACGCCGACGTGGGCGAAGAGGCTGTACGGGTGGTCGGAGTGCTGCCCGGCCCAGCCGGTCCGGAGCCGGAGCCGGGCACCAGGTAGGTGACCGGCACCGCGCACTGCCCACCGGTCATCAGCGGGAACTTGTGCGCGTGGTTGACGATCTGCTCGAAGACCAGGAACAGCAGCGACGGGATCTGGAACTCGATCACCGGCCGCAGCCCGGCCAGCGCCGCACCGGTGGCGAAGCTGGTGAACGCCTGCTCGGACAGCGGGGTGTCGCGGACGCGTTCGGTGCCGAACCGCTTGGCCAGCCCGGTGGTCACCAGCGACGCTCCGACCTGGATGTCCTCACCGAGCAGGAACACCGCCTCGTCGCGGGCCAACTCGTCGGCCAGTGCCCGGGTCAGCGCCCGGCGGTACGACAGTCGGGGCACCTAGCCACCTCCGGTGCGGGCGGTCAGGCCGCTGGCGTACAGGTAGGTCAACGCGTCGGCCGGGTCGGGTTCCGGGCTGGTCAACGCGAACCGCACCGCCTCGTCCAGGGTCGCCTCGACCTCGGCGTCCACCGCGGCGCGCTCGGTGTCGGACAGGCGCTCGCCCTGGATGTGGACCGGGTCCCGGGCCCGCCCCGGGTCACCTCGTCGGGCGGGCGGTAGTCGAGGCGTACCGCGTGTTCGAAGGTGTGGTGGACGTCGAAGCGGTAGGTCCGGGCCTCGATCAGCTCGGGGCCGCCACCGGCGCGCATCCGGGCCACGGCGGCGGCCGCGGCGACGCGTACCGTCTCGGGTCCTGGCCGTCGACCTGGACGGCCGGGATGTCGAACGCGGCGGCCCGGCCCGCGATGCTGCCGGCCACCGCCCCGGCGACCGGCATGGTGGTGGCGTAGCCGTTGTTCTCGCAGACGAACAGCACCGGCACCCGCCACAGGGCGGCCAGGTTGAACGCCTCCAGCAGCATCCCTCGTTGACCGCCCCGTCACCGAAGAAGCTCACGCCGACGGTGTCGCGCCCCCGGCGCCGGTGGGCCAGACCGCACCCGTGATGATCGCCCGGAGGCGCCGACGATCGCGTTGGCGCCGAGCACGCCGATGCTCAGGTCGGCGGCGTGCATCGAGCCTCCCGGCCGGCGTTGAGGCCGGTGACCCGACCGCACAGCTCGGCGAACATCCGGGCCGGGTCCGCGCCACGCGCCAGCACGTGCCCGTGCCCCGGTGCGTGCCGGCGAGCACGTCGTCGGCACCCAGCGCCGCGCAGACGCCGGCGGCGATCCCTCCTGACCGAGGTACGGGTGGATGCCACCGACGATCTGCCCGCCGTGGACCAGCTCCACCGCCCGTTGTTCGAACCGGCGGATCAGCCGGACCGTGCGGTAGAGCCGGACCGGGTCGGCGTCGGTCACGCCGGAACCTTGATGGCGGCGAGGATGTCGTCCCAGAGCCGGGCCCGGCGGCCAGCGCGGTGTTGACCGTGTCGGCGCACTCCTGCCACTTGGTGTCATCGTCGCCGCACAGGTCGGCGAGCATCTGCATGGCCATCGGGGTGTGCTGTTCGCCGTCGACCTCGATGTGCCGCTCCAGGTAGTCGACGAAGGTGTGCAGCCGGTTGCTGCGCTCGTTGACCGCGACGACCTGGGTGAACATGTCCGGGATCAGGTCCTCCCGGCCGAACGCGAAGGCCGCGGCCTGGCAGTGCACCGGGGTGGACTCGATGATCCGCCAGGTGGTCGCGGCGAACCTCGCCGACGCGGCCGGCACCCCGGCCTGGGTGAGCGCCTCGGTGACCGGCCGCCCGGCGCGCAGCAGGTCGATCAGGGCGTTCACCGCCGTGGTGTCCGCGCCGGCCTCGGCCATGCCCCGCACGTACAGCTCGAAGTGGCTGATGTAGCCCCACCCAGCTCGTCGCTCTCCTCGACCATGACGATGTCGTTGATGAGGCGGCGGCTGCCGGTCGGACCGGTCGGAATCCACGGCACGCTGACGCAGGTCAGCTGTCGCTGCAACGACTTCAGCAGGGACATGAAGTCCCAGACCGCGAAGACGTGGTGCTCCATGAAGGTGACGAGCGCCTCGTGGGTGTCCAGGTTGGCGTAGAGCGGGTGCCGGACCACGACGTCGCGCCGGTCGGTCACCGCCCGCTCCAGCCGCTCGATGCCCGGGTGCGTCCTACCCCAGTCGTACCGTGACATGTCAGCCTCCTGCGGGCGCGGTGGCGCCAGATGACCGGGCAGTAGTCGGGGTCCGCGTAGTCCGGCCGCCCGTCGTGGGTGCGGCGGACCAGCACGTCGTGGTTGTACGAGGCGAGCGTGCCGTCGGAGAGCGGATACTCCCGCCAGGCGTTGTCGCCGTCCTGAAGGTGCAACGAGATCGCCTGCCGGGGTCGACCACTGACGTTCTGGCCGCTGCCGTGGTAGGTGCGGCAGTGGTGGAAACTCACGTGCCCCCTGGGGATCACCATCGGGATCTTGTGCATCTCGGCACCGTTGTACGCGGCGTTCTTGGCCAGCATCTCCTCCAGCTGGCCGCGGTCCCGGTCGGCGAAGTGCCGCACCACTGTGTCGTCCGCACCGATCTCCTTCCACCGGTGCGAGCCGTCGACCATGATGATCGTGCCCATCTCCTCCCCGCAGTCGTGGAAGGGGATGAACGCGGTGAGCATCTTCTCCGACGACGAGGACGCCCAGTAGTGCTTGTCGAAGTGCCAGGGCACGATGTTGCTCGGCTCGCCGGAGATCGGCGGCTTGTAGATCAGCGTGGACTGGAAGACCGGATCTCGTCGGCCTCGGCCAGCCGGGCGGCGACCGCCCGAGCAGCGGCTTGCGCAGGATCGCGCCGAGCCCGTCGTGCTCGTGGTGGACGTAGTCGTTGTGTCGCTGCACCGGCCCCTTGGACGGGTCCCAGTAGGCCAGCTTCGGCGGGCGTACCGCCAACCGGCGGTCCCGCTCACCGTCGTAGTAGCGCTGCGCGGCGGCGGCGAGGGCGTCCACCTCGTCGTCGGTGAACAGCTTCCCGGACAGGTACCAGCCGTGCTCGGCGTAGTGCCGCACGTCGTCGTCGGACGGCAGCAGCGTCCGCTCCTCGACGGTCAGGCTCACGCCCCCACCTCCTGTGGTGTGGCCGCCACGGCGGCCAGCTCCCGTTCCTTGGCCTCGTAGAGCGCCTTGATGTTGCCGCTGCCGAAGCCCGCGCGCCGCGCCGCTCGATCAGCTCCAGGAAGAGCGTGCGGCGGACGTGCATCGACTCGGCGAAGATCTGCAACAGCTGGCCGTCGTGGTCGGAGTCGACGAGCACGCCCAGCTCGCGCAGCCGGTCCAGCAGGGCGTCCACCCGGCCGACCCGCGCCTCCAGGTCGTCGTAGTAGCTGCCCGGGGTGCCGGCGAAGCGCACCCGCGCCGGCCCAGCGCTCCACGGCGCCGACGATGTCGTCGGTGCGCAGCCCCAGGTGCTGCACTCCCCGCCGGCGTGCTGGTCGAGGAACGCGTCGATCTGGCCCGGCCGCCGGGCCCGGTCCGGTTCCAGCAGCACCACGGTGACCCGCCCGGACGGGCTCAGCACCACTGTGGAGTTCATCCCCTGACCGTCGACCTCGACGTGTTCCTCGAAGATCTGCGCGAAGTCGAACAGCGCCTCGAAGTGCCGGACCGTCTCGTCGAGCTGGCCGGGCTGCACGCACACCGCCAGGTGGTCGATCTCGGCGAGCAGTGGTGGGTGCGCGTCCGTCGTGGACGGCACCGGTCTGATCGCGCCGGGCAGGAACTCGCCCCGGTCGCCGCGCCGCTGCACCAGTCGGTGCCGCACGTCGGCGAAGCCGTCCACCTCGGCGGTCACCACCTCGGCGTCCGCACCGGTGCGGGTGGTCGGCGGCGTCACCCCGGTCGCGCCCCGACCCACCAGCTCGGCGTACGCGGCCGCGACGTCGTCGACCTCGACCGCGACGACCGCGATGCCGTCGCCGTGCCGCTGCACGTATCTCGCGGCCGGATGCTCGGCGCTCAGCCCGGAGGTGAGCAGCAACCGGATGTCGCCGTGGCAGAGCAGCAACGAGCGTTGCCCCGCGAGCCCGGTCTCCGGGCCACCCTGGCCACAGATCTCGAAGCCGACGGCGGTGCTGAAGTAGAAGGCCGCCTGTCGGGCGTCCCCACGTAGATTTCGATGTGGTCGATGCCACGGATGTCCATGTCCCCAAACCCTTCCCCGGTTCCCCTGTGTTGCCGTCCGGACGCGCCCCGCCCGAGTGCCGCGTCGATCACCTCCTCGGCTCGGCGACGCGCGCGAGCAGCAGGCTCACGTTCTGCCCGCCGAACCCGAACGAGTTGGTCACCGCGTACTCCGGGTCGGCCTTGCGGGTGTGCCACGGATGTGGTCCGCCGGGCAGGCCGGGTCCGGGTCGTCGAGGTGGTACGTCGGCGGCAGCAGCCCCGGCCGAGCGCCAACGCGGTGGCCGCCGCCTCCAGCGCCCGGAGGCGCCGAGCAGGTGGCCGGTGAGCGCCTTGGTGGAGCTGACCGGCACGCCGCCGACACCGAAGACGTCCGCGAGGGCGGTGGCCTCCGCGATGTCACCGAGCTTGGTGCCGGTGCCGTGCGCGTTGACGTAACCGACCGCCGCCGCGGGCACACCGGCGCTGCGCATCGCGCGACGGATGCAGGCCGCCGCGCCGGCACCGTCCGGGCGGGGCGCGGTCGGTGGTACGCGTCGGTCGTCGCGCCGTGCCCGGCCACCTCGGCGTAGGCGGTGACGCCGCGCGCGGCGGCGTGCTCGGCGCGTTCCAGCACCAGCAACGCGGCGCCCTCGGCCAGCACGAACCCGCTCCGGGTGGTGTCGAACGGCCGACTCGCCCGGCTCGGGTCGGTGCCGGCGCGCGCCAACGCCCGCGCGTTGCCGAACGTGTCGGCGAAGGTCGGGAAGAGCGGCGCCTCGCTCGCCCCGCAGAGCACCACGTCGGCCTCCCCGGTCGCGATCAGCCGGACCCCGTCGGCGATCGCCTGGGCGCCGAGGCGCAGGCGGTGCCGACCGAGGAGCTGTAACCCCGGATGCCGTGCGCGATGGCGATCCGGGCCGCCGGCATGTTCGGCAGGATCCCGGTGAGCAGGTACGGGCTGACCGCCGCCCGGCCCCGGCGGCCCGTGCCAGCACCTGCGACTCCAGGGTGGCCATTCCCCACCCCGCCGACGATCACCCCGATCCGGTCGGGGTCGACGTCCCGGCCCACAGCGATCCCGGCGTCGGCGAGCGCGTCGGCGGCGGCGAGCAGGGCGAGGACGACGACCCGGTCCAGCACCCGGGTCTCCGGGCCGGACGCGACGGTGCGCGGGTCGATGTCGGGCAGCAGACCGGCGACGTCCAGCGACTCCCTCGCCGGGTGTCCCTCGGGTGGGCGGGTCAGCCCGGACCGGCCGGTGGTCAGGGCGTCGAACGTCTCCTCCACGCCCCGGCCGACCGGGGTGAACAGGCCCATCCCGGTGATCAGGGCGCTCACGTCGTCACCCCGCCGCGCCCGCTCACGACGCCGCCTCGGAGAGGTGGCGCTCCCGCAGGACCACCTTGCGGACCTTGCCGGTGACGGTGACCGGGATGTCGGCGGAGCGTACCGGCACGACCCGGCGCAGCGTGGCGCCGACGTCCGGGCCGAGTGCCGCGCGGACCCGCTCGGTGCGGTCCTCGGCCTGCCGGCGCCGCCGGCCAACTCGAGCAGCACGTCGGTGACCACGCCGCCGGCCTCGGCGACGATCACCACGGTGCAGTCGGTGACGTCCGGGCAGGCGGCCAGGATCCGTTCCTCGGAGAGCGCGGTGTAGAACCGTCGACCGTCGCCGGCGTCGACCGAGTCCACCGCCCGGTCCACGTGGTAGTAGCGGCCGTCGGCGTCGGCCCGACCAGGTCACCGGTGAGGTACCAGCCGCGCTGGCGGAAGCGGTGGGTGGTGACCGAGTCGTTCCAGTAGCCCCGGAACAGCGACGGGGAGTCGATGCCCAGGAAACCCACCTCGCCGGTCGGCACCGGCTCGCCCTCGGCGTCGAGCACCGCGACCCGGGCGAACCGGTACGGCCGGCCGATGCAGCGGCCGTACCGGTCGGTGTCGGCGCGGTGGGTGATGTGGAACATCGAGTGCCCCATCTCGCTGGAACCGAGCCCGTCGATGAAGACCGAGCCGGGCACCCTCGCCACCCGTCGCGGGTGATGGTGTCGTGCCAGCCGACCGCGACGAGGCGGCGGATGTGCGGCTCGTGCGAGGCGTCGCCGGTGTTGAACCACAGCCGCACCGAGTCCAGGTCGTACGCGGACAGGTCGAAGCGGGCCAGTTCCGCCCAGGTGACCGAGAAACCGAACACCCGTCGGGCCGCCAGCGTTGGATCGCCTCGAGCACCCGCTCGCCGCCCTGCTCGGACAGCAGGAGCATCTGCGCCCGGTTGCCCAGCGCCTGGTTGACCATCAGCACCGTGGCGGTGTGTGGGCGGGCAGCGCGTTGAGGATCCGGCGGGTGCCCTGCGCCTGCGGCATGGTGAGCAGGTGCCGGGTGGCGGCGAAGAGGCTGGCGTGCGAGTGCAGCACCGCCTTGGGCACCCCTGTCGTCCCGGAGGTATGGGTGATCACGATCGGGTCGTCCGGGTGGTGCCGGTAGTGCGCCGGTGCCGCCGCAAGGTCGCCCGTGCCGGTCTGCGCGGGGTGCCGAGCAGCGGTACGCCCAGGTCGTGCCCGGCCAGCAGCGCGGTGTGCTCGTCATCGGCGAGCACGCCGACGCCCGCAGACGGCGGACGTACTCGGCGGCGATCTCCGGGCGGAGTTTGCCGTTCATCAGCGCCGGGATCGCCCCGAGCCGGGTCAGCGCCAGGAAGCTGAGCACCATGTCGGCGGCGGCGGTGGCCCAGACGGCGACCGGGTCGCGGGGCGTACCCCGCGCTCGTGCAGCCAGGCGGCGCGGGCGGCGACCCGCTCGTCGAGCCGCCCCAGCGTCAGTGGCGTCTCGGCGGGGTGCCCGTCGACGGCGGTGTCGAAGGTCAGGCCGGGCCCGTCCGGGTCGGCGCCGTGCGCCAGCACCGGGCCAGGACGTTGCCCGCGCCCACCTCGGTGTCGGCGGCCAGGGCGCCGCGCAGTCCCCGTGTCCTCATGGTCGTGCTCCTCCCCAGCAGCACCGCGACCGCCTCGGTCGGCCCGTCGGGTGCCTGTTCGATCAGGATCAGCAACACCTCGTCGGCGTCGCCGTCGTCGCGCAGCAGGTCCGCCTCGGCGGTGCCGTCGGTGTACGGGTCACCGGTCGGGCTCAGGCAGACCACCGGGCCGCGCAGGCCCCACCGGCCGCGATGTGCCCGGCGACGCTGTTGGGCACGGACTGGAAGAAGAACAGCGGGCCGACCCGCCCGCCGGCCTCGACCCTCGCCCGTACGTGCTCGGCGCTGACCCGGTCTCCGCTGGCGCTGACCAGGACGATCGCGGTCCGCACCTCGGCCGGCACCCGGCCGTCCCGTACCCCGCCGCAGACACCGCTCGGCGACGGCAACCACCACCGGCGCGAAGTCCGAGTGCACGAATCCCGGCACCCGGGAACGTCCCCGTCCCCACCCTCGGGCCAGCGCGCCCGCGCCCTCTCCCGGCGATCTTGCGGTTTCGGTCGTCGTTTCGAGTGGTTGGTCGGATTCGTCGGGGCAGAAAGTGCACGATCGCGGGGAGGTGGGGGCGGTCATCCGACGCCGACCAGGAGAGCGGTGTTGCGCCGCCGAAGGCGGCGTTGAGGGTGAGCGCGTGGGTTGTCGCCGTCCTTGCGGACGGTCCAGGACGACGTTCAGGGGCAGGCCTCGTCGGGGCCAGCCAGCCGGCGTTGACCGGCAGCTCACCGTGGCCCAACGCGAGCGCGGTGACCACCAGTTCGAGCAACCCGGACGCCTCCAACGTGTGCCCGTGCACCGACTTCGTGGAGCTGACCGGGACCCGGGTGGCGTGCCCGCCGAGGGCCGACGCAGGGCGGCCGCCTCGGCCGCGTCGCTCTGGGCGGTGCCGGTGGCGTTGGCGTTGACGTACCCGACGGCCTGCGCTGGCTGCCCGGCCCGACGCAACGCGCCGTCGATCGCGCGCGCCAACCCGGCCCCGGTCGGATCCGGCTGGCACGGGTGGAAGGCGTCCCCGGCCCGCCCCAGCCGGCCACTGTGGCCAGTGGCTCCACGCCGGGTCTGGATTCGACCACCACGGCGGCCACGCCGTCGCCGAGCAGCAGCCCTCGGCGGCCGGCGCTGAACGGGCGTACCGCCCGTCGACAGCGAGGGCCCGACCGGCGTCGAACAGCGCGAACTGGTCCGGCTCCACCAGATAACCGGCGGCGACGACCGCGCGGTCGACGTCGCCCCGACTGATCAGGGTCGCCGCGTCGGCCACCGCCGTGCTCGCCGACACACACGCGCTGGTGTAGACCCGGGCGTGACCGGACAGTCCACATCGGGCGGCGAGCTGACCGACGAGCGTGGCCGGATCGGGGCCACGCCGGGGCCGGGCCGCCGTGCACGGCCAGCAGCAACGCGCACCGCGCCCGCTGGGCGTGCTCCAGGCCGGCGGCCCGGCAGGCCACGTCGATCGCGTCGGCCAGTTCGTCGGGAAGCGTACCGACGTCGGGCAGGGTGGCCGCCACGGTGACCCGACGGGCGGCGGTGTCGAAGCGGCTCACCGGACCGAACGCCGGCACACCGGCCAGCACGCCGGCGAGCTGCGCCTCGGCGCCCCGACCAGGGCGCTGACCGCGTGCACACCGGTGAGCTGGATGACCCGCCGCTCAGCCATCTGCGGGGCGGTCAGCGACGCCCGAACACCACCAGGGCGTCGTCGACGGTACGGATGCCGGCCAGCTCGTCGTCGGTGAGGTCGAGTTGGCGCTCGTAGCGCTGCTCGACGAGATGCACCAACCAGGCGAGCTCCATCGAGCCGATCCGGTCGGGCACCTCGGCGGCCGGTTTCGCGGTGAGTTCGGCGAGCATGGTGAGCAGGTCAGCTCGCCCCAGATCGGGCTGACCGCCCATCAGGCTTTGTCGCTCGTCGCCCCGGTGACCCGGTTGGCGACCATGGTGGTGAACTCGCCGACCGTCATCAGGGCAAGCTGCTCCGACTCGTCGTCGGCGAAGGTCAGGCCGTACCGGTCCTCGACGCGGACGGACAGGTCGGCCAGGGCGAGGACTCCAGGTCGACGCCGGAGGGGCCGAGGGTGGTGTCGTCGTCGAGCCCCTCGACGTCGTAGTTCATGTCGGCGAGCTGCTCGACGACGAAGGCACGGACCTCGGCTCTCATGGATACCCTCTCTGCGTGGACCAACTGACGGTGTCCGGTCGGGACACCGCCTACGTGTGGTCGGTCGGGACACCGGCGGTCAGCCGGACCCGACCGTGGGGCTGCTGCGCCGAGTCGGCGCCCTGTTGCTCGGACGCGCGGAGACCGCGCTGGTGCTGACGCACGACCGCCACGGACGGCCGCTCGTCCGCATCGACGGCACGGCTCGGCCGGTCGAGCTGCCGGTCAGCGTCAGCCGCACCGCCGGAGTGGTGGTGGTCGCCGCCCGTCGGGCCGGCGCGGTCGGTGTGGACGTGGAACGGGTGCGCCCGCTGCCCGCGCTCGCGCTCGCTGGCCGCTGGTTCCCGCCCGCCGAACTGGCCTGGCTGGCTGATCGGCCGGAGAGTGGCCGGGCGGTGGACTTCCTGCGGCTGTGGACCGCGAAGGAGGCGGTCGGCAAGGCACTCGGGTCGGGGTTGCGCGACGGCGGGCTGCGCCGGGAGATGCCGCCCCGGGCTGCCGATGCGCCCGGTGCCCGGTGTCGAGACCCTGCGGGTCGGCCACCCGCTGCACGACGACGATCTCGTCCTGGCGGTCGCGGTGCGCGCGCAGGGCCCGTTGACGTCGAGGTGGTGCAGTGGCCCGGTCATGGCGTGGCCGCCGAGCGCAGCGCTTCGGTGGAGCGCACCAGCTTGCCGGTGGTGGTGCGGGGCAACTGGTCGAGCAGCCGCCACACCCGGGGCCGTTTGTAGCTGGCCAACCGCTCGGCGAGCAGCTTGTCCAGTGTCTCCTCCGACAGCGGGCCGTCGGGTTGGACGTACGCGGTGATGCCGTCGTCCCAGACCACCACCGCGGCGGCCACTCCGGTCAGCTCGGTGACGGTGGCCTCCACCTCGGTCAGGTCGACCTTCATCCCGCCGACGGAGACCTGCGAGTCGAGTCGTCCGCGCACCGTGACCAGGCCGGTGTCCGGATCGACGACGCCGGCGTCCCTGGTGTGCAGCCAGCCGTCCGCCCAACGGGTCGGGTCGCTCAGGCCCACGTACGGCGACTCCGGGCAGGACACCCACAGCTCACCGCCGGACTCCCGGACCTCGATGCCGGGCGCCCTGGCGATCGACGGTCGGTGCGTCCCGGACAGGTCGGTGCCGATGACCCCGACCTCGGTCATCCCGTACATGTTGCCCAGCGGCACCCCGTACCGGTCGGTGAACGCCTGGGCGACCGCGGCCGGCACCAGTTCGCCGCCGGTGGTCATCCGCCGCAGCTGCGGCAGCGGACCGGTCGGCCGGGTGGAGGCGAGGAGTCCGATGTGGAACGGCACACCCAGCACGGTGGCCGGCGTCGTGCCGGCGGCGATCGCGGCCAGCACGGCGTCCCCGCTGAGTCGTGCCGGCGGGACCAGCTCGACCTCGGCGTGCAGGCCGTAGAGCAGGCCGCCGACCAGACCGAGCACGTGCACCATCGAGGGCAGCAGGATGATCCGCTCACCGGGCAGCGCCACCCGTCGATCCGGGTGTAGCGGTGCACCTCGGCGACCAGGTCGGCGGCGGTGCGGCCGATCACCTTGGACGGGCCCGTGGAGCCGGAGCTGAGCTGGATCACGGCGTGACCGCTGACCGCCGGACGGTCGGCGTACGGGGTGACACCCTCGGTGACGTCGACGAAGACCTTCAGGGCGCCACCGGCGCTGCGCACCGGCGCGACCACCACCTGCGGGGTCAACCGCAGCAGTGCCCGGTCCACCTCGTGGTCGGTCAGCCGGTGGTCGAGCAGGATCGCCTGCGCCCCGGCGCGCCAGGTGGCCAACAGGTTCACCACGTACGCCAGCGACGGCGGCAACCGCAGCGCGGCGGCACCACCGGGGCGCAGTCCGGCCGCGATGAGCCGCTCCTGCGCGGCGGTGACCAACCGGTGCAGGGTCGCCCGGTCGACAGGCTCGGGCAGTCGGAGACAAACGTCTGTCGGACGGCCGGCGAACAGGACTTCGTCCACCCAACCGGGGTCTGTCGCCAGAGGATCTTTCGCCGTCACGTGCCGTTCACCGCCCAGCATCAAAGAGGACAAACATGCCCATCACGTACGCTTGTCGGGGTGCTGCGGGGAACCATACGACGCCCACAATTTCATTGCTAGATGCGAATGGATGGATCAGAAGAAGCGGCCAGCCGGATTGCCGACAGCCCGTTCGGCGACAAGGATCGGGCGGGTGATGTGGCGGAACGTCACGGTGGTATGACCCCTCGTACAACCGGCGGGCGGCCCCATCCGGACGGCCGATGGCGGTGCGGTCAGCGGCTGAGCCGACGAGCGTGGCCAGTCGCGCCACGCCGCGGCCGCACGGCCACTGTGGGCCAGCTCGGCGACGAGGGTACGGGCGGCGCCAGCTAGCCCGGTTTGATGCTGGCGAGGTGGACGAGCAGCTGAACCAGCCGGTATGCCTCGGCGAAGTCGGCGGCGTGGAAGGCGACCGTCCGACCGCCGCCGACGCGGGCCACACCCGGCACCAGGACGGCGAGGTCGACCATGTAGGGGCCGTACAGGTCGACCTCGACGTCCACGGGGCCGACCATCTTCAGCGGGGAATCGAGGCACGCCGGGTGATCGCATCGGCGGCAGCGCGGCGCAGCCCTCCGTGCCTCCTGCGGATGCAGGGCCACCGCGGCGGTCTGCCCCAGGGTCTGCTTGACCGCGACGGTGACTGCCGAGGGCACCAGCCCACTGAACTCCGTGCAGGCGGTGTCGTCTCCGCTGAGCAGGACGACGGGCGCGTCCAGGTGTCCCGCCATGGCGACGTTGAGACCGATCTCGCCCAACGATCGGCCGGCTACCCGTACATCCAGGATGGCGTCACTGATCGTGTGGGCCAGGACGGCGGGCCCGGCACCGGCCCGGGCGTGGTAGCCGATGAGCAGAACGGCATCTGTGTTCTCGTCCAGCCCCGCGAGCATGCCCAGCGGGCGGGGTTTGCCCGCACGAGGTGAGCACGCCGGTCGAGGTCCTCCGGCAGGATGTTCCGAAACGTCCCGTGCGCGTCGGTGACCCACACCACGGCGCCGGGTTCGGCATCGAGAACGCCGGCGACCACCGCGTTCGCCTCGGCCGTCATCAACGCCCGGCCGCGCTCATAGTCGTACCGATCAGGATTCGTCTCGGTGGAGTGCACGATCCCCGAGATGCCTTCCAGGTCCACAGAGACCAGTACCTCCATGGCTGTCGAAGCTTACGCGCTCCCGACCCGACGTCGCCCTCGCAGACCCCCGCCCCGTCGATCATGGAGTTGTGGTGCCGGGTTTGTCGTTGCAGGAGGCATTTATGGCCCACCACAACTCCATGATCGACGAGAGCGTGCGGGCGCGGGCGGGCGGGCGTGCGGGGATCTTTAGGTCAGCGCGGGTGTCTGGGCGTGGATGTGGAAGCGCAGCGAACGGGCGTCGGTGAAGCACTCGCGCATCGGGCGTACCAGATCGCGGTGTTCCGGGCTGCGTTCCCAGCTCTCGAAGTCGGCCAGGCTCGCCCACTCACTGGTGATCAACCACTGCTCGGGGTCGGTCGACGAACGGCACACCTGGTCGACCAGGTGCCCCGGCACCCGCTGGCGACCAGGTGCCGCACCTCCTCGTACGCGGCGAGGAACCGCTCCGTGCGCGGCATCGGCACGCGTACCAGAAAGACCACCGGGCCCGCTGCTCACTCATGACGCCTCTCCCTCATCGGCGCCGCCCCCGCAGGACCAGCGCGCTGTTGAACCCGTCGAAGCCACGCGCGCAGACCAGCGCGAGCCGGCTGCGCGGACGGCGGCGCTCCCGCAGGAAGTCCAGTTCGCAGCCCTCGGCAACGTCGTCCGGGCCGGCGGACGCGGGCAGCGTGTCGTGCGCGAAGGCGAGCAGCGCGGTGGCCACGTCCAGCGCCGAGCCACCCTGGTACGCCCGACCGGTCAGCGGCTTCTGCGTGGTCACCGGGGCGGCCGGTCGGCGAACACCGCCCGCAGCGCCTCGGCCTCGCTGCGGTCGTAGCGGGCACACCCAGCGCGTCGGGCAGCACCACGTCGATGCCGGCCGCCACGACGTCCGCCCGGTCCAGGGCCAGCCGCATCGCCCGGGCGTACTGGTACGGGTCGCCGGCGCTGTCCGCCGTGGTGTGCGCGGCGTCGTGCGTGGCGCCCCACCCGCTCACCTCGCCGTAGACCCGGGCACCCCGGGCCATCGCGTGGCCCAACTCCTCCACCACGAACACCGCTCCCCTCGGCGGGCAGATAGCCGCTGGCGGTGGCGTCGAACGCCGGTACGCCCGCTCCGGGTCGGCGACGTCACTGAGCAGCCCCGAGCGCAGCTGGCAGGCCAGCGCGTACGGGCTCAACGGGCACTCGGTGGCCCCGGCGATCACGACCGGGTGCCCGGCGTACCGCGCGGGCGGCGTGCGCCAGGCTGTCCAGCCCGCCGGCGGCCTCGGCGACCAGCACCCGCTCGGGCCCTTGAACTGGTGGTGGATGGAGAGCTGCCCGACGCTGGCCGCGTAGAACCAGGCGATCGACTGGTACGCCCCGACGGTCCGCGACGTGCCGCCCCACAGCCGTTGCAGCTCCCGCTGACCGAACAGGTTGCCCCGGACGAGCTGGCCAGGGTCACCGCGTAGCCGTACGGATCGGGGCCCGGTCGGCAGACCGGCGTCGGCCAGCGCCAGCCGGGTGGCGGCGAAGCCGAGGTGCGTCCACCTGTCGGTCTGCACCAGCTGTCGGCTGTCGGCGTAGGAGTCGGCGGTGAAGTCGGCACCTCCCCGCAGAAGCGGGTCGGATAGCCGGACGGGTCGAACAGCGTGATCGGCCCGGTCCGGCGGGTGCCGGAGAGGACCGTGCGCCAGTGCGCGTCCGCGCCGATGCCGCTCGGCGCGACCACACCGATGCCGGTCACCACGGCGCGAGCGACCTCCGCGCTCACGCCGCCACTCCGCTTTGCTCCGCGCCGGCGCGAGACGCCGCACTGCTGTGCCTGATGGTTCGCTCGCTACGCTCGCTCACGCCGCCACCGCGCCGAGCATCCGACGGAAGACCATCGCGGACTGGAAGCCGCCGAACCCGCTGCCCACCGACAGGGCGACGTCCACCGGGACCTCGCGCGCCTCGTTGGTACGTAGTCCAGGTCGCACTCGGGATCCGGGTGCTCCAGTTCGCCGTCGGCGGCACCACACCGAACTCGATCGCGAGAGCGCAGGCGGCCATCTCGATCGACCCGATCGCGCCCAGCGAGTGCCCGACCATCGACTTGATCGAGCTGATCGGCACCCGGTACGCGGCCTGGCCCAGCGCCCGCTTGAACGCGGCGGTCTCGTGCCTGTCGTTCTGCCGGGTGCCGGAGCCGTGCGCACTGATGTAGGAGACCTGCTCGGGAAGGATGCGGCCCTGCTTGAGCGCGTCGGTGACGGCGAGGCTCATCTCCAGCCCGTCCGGGCGCAGCCCGGTCATGTGGTAGCCGTTGCTGCGGCTGGCGTAGCCGGCCACCTCGCAGTAGATGTGCGCCCCCGCCGGCGGGCGTGCCCGGCCTCCTCCAGCACCAGCACGGCCCCGCCCTCGGCCAGCACGAACCCGTGCCGGTCGGCGTCGAACGGGCGGGAGGCGTGCGCCGGGTCGTCGTTGTCCGGACTGGTCGCCCTGATCGCGTCGAACGAGGCGACGGTGACCGGCGAGATCGGTGAGTCGGCCGCGCCGGCCAGCATCACGTCCGCCTCACCGTCCACGATCATCTGGTGGGCGTAGCCGATGGCGTCGATGCCGGACGTGCAACCGGTGGACACCACCTGCGCCGGGCCGTGCAGCCCGTGCCGGCAGGCCACGTCGGCGGCGAGGCTGCTGGGCACCAGCGCCTGATAGAGGTACGGGCCACCGCGCGCCCGTCGACCAGCCAGCGCCGGCCGTGCTCGCTGACGGTGACGTACTCCTGTTCCAACGCCATCGTGCCGCCCACTGCCGTGCCCAGCACCACCCGGCCCGGTCGCGCTCGGCGTCGGTGAGCACCAGTTGCGCGTCGGCGACGGCCTCGGCGGAGCAGGCAAGCGCGAACTGCACGTACCGGTCGGCCCGGCGTCGCTCGGCCTCGGTGAGCCCCGCGGCGATCGGGTCGAAGTCGCACTCGGCGGCGATCTGCGATCGGAACGCCGACGGGTCGAAGAAGCTGATCCGCCGGGTGGCGGTCCTCCCTCGGTGATGGTCTTCCAGAAGCGGTCCCGACTGGCGCCGCCGGGGCGACCACCCGATCCCGGTCACCACCGTGCGCCGACCGGTCATCGCGTCACCTCTGTTCGCGACTGCGGGCTCGCAAACCCGGCTCACCTCGCGCTCACGACGACCCGCCCGCTGCTCGACCAACTCGGTGTCGACGTGGCCCAGCTCGGGCCGGGGCGAGCGGGCCCAGGTGGAAGACCACCTCGGCTGGTTCGACGCCGGTGTTGCGCAGTCGGTGCCGCACGTTCACCGGTACGAACAGTGCCTCGCCGGCGGCCAGGAGCGTCGGCTCGTCGTCCAGGTCGACGGTGATCGCGCCGCGCACCAGGTACAGGAACTCCTCGCTGTACGGGTGGTAGTGCTCGGCGATCCGCTCACCGGCGCGAGCGCCGCCACCCGAGGAAGCCCGAGGTGCTGCCGACGGTGCGGGGCCCAGCAGCACCCGCAGCTCACCTCCGCGCCGCCGGTCGACGGGTACGTCCCGGGCGGCGATCGGTGGTGCTCAGGTCACTCATCGTCGGCCTCCGTCGGCTTGTCGCTGGCCGCCGGGCCGCCCTGGTCGGCGCGTTGCCAGGCGGTCCGTTCCACCCGGTCCTTGATCACGGCGAGTTGGATGACGCTGTTGGTGTTGATCCGCTCGGTCATCGCGGCGTTGTCGACCGGCGCGGTGGGCTTCATCGCGAAGTCCTGCGTCCAGGTCATCCGGGTGCCACCGGCCTCCTCGGTGTAACGCCAGTGGATCCGCATGTACTCGAACGGCCCGGTCTCCACCCGGTGCGCCCGGACCTGCCTGCTCACCGGGTCGGCGGTGCGTTCGCTGACCCAGCTCCACACCGTTCCGTTCTCGTCGGGGTGCATGGTGAGCCGGAACCGCACGGTGTGCCCTCGCGGTGCAGGATGTCCACCACGGCGTACTCGGTGAACAGCTCGGTCCAGTTCGCCACGTCGTTGGTGACCTCCCAGACCAGGCCCAGGGGCGCGTCGATGACGACGCTGTTCTCGGTGTGCCCGGGTGGGTCGGCGCGGCGGGCGACCAGCTCGGCCACCGCCGGGATGCTCAGTTGCCCGGCCTGTTCGGGGATGCTCACCTGCCACCGGTCGGCGACGACCGCGGAGAGTTCCAGCAGGGCGAGCGAGTCCATGCCCAGTTCCTCGAGCGACGCGGCGGGCGCCCGGGCCGCGGCGTCGGCGTCCAGCCCGCAGTGCGCCACCAGGATGTCGGTGATCTCGGTGGTCATCGGGCGACCATGGGTGACGGTCATCGGGTCCTCCTGTGGGTTGCGTCGGGCTCCGCGGCGGGCGCGGTGCGCGGAGTGGGTGTGGTCGTCGGCGGCCGCGCGGCGCGGCGAGCAGACGGTCGACCAGTCCGGTGGTGTAGCGGCCCTTGCGGAACGCGGCGTCGTCGAGCACCCGCCGGACGAAGGGGATGGTGGTGTGCACGCCCGGACCGGCAATGTCGAACTCGTCCAGGGCACGTTCCAGCCGGTTGAGCGCCAGTTCCCGGTCAGGTGCCCAGACGATCACCTTGGCCAGCAGCGAGTCGTACCAGGGACCGACCAGGTAGCCCGCGCTGGCGTGGGTGTCCACCCGGTGAACGAGCCGCCCGGCGGGTGAAACGCTCCAACCGGCCGGGGTGGGGCGAAGCCGCGCGCGGGTCCTCGGTGTTGACCCGGCACTCCACCGCGACGCCGCGCAGCCGGATCTCCTCCTGCCGCCAGCGCAGCGGCACTCCGGCGGCGATGTGCAGTTGCTCGTGCACCAGGTCGATCCCGGTGACCATCTCGGTGACCGGGTGTTCCACCTGGATCCGGCAGTTGATCTCCAGGAAGTGGAACCGTTCCTCGGCGTCGACCAGGAACTCCAGCGTGCCGGCACCGACGAAGCCGACCTCGAGCGCACCCGCAGCGCGGTCTCGGCGATGGAGTCGAGCACGGCGGCGGGCAGCGCCGGGGCGGGCGCCTCCTCGACCAGCTTCTGGTGCCGGCGTTGCACCGAGCAGTCCCGGGTGCCCAGGTGCACCCGTTGCCGTGCGAGTCGCAGAGCACCTGCACCTCGACGTGCCGCGCCTCGGTGAGGTAGCGCTCGACGTACACCCGGTCGTCGCCGAAGGCGGCCTGCGCGGCGGCCCGGGTGCGCGCGTACGCCCGGGCAGCTCACCCGGGTGTGCACCACTGTCATCCCGCGGCCCCGCCCCGGCGGCGGCCTTCACGATCACCGGGTACCCGACGGCATCGGCCACCTCGGCCGCCGCGGCGGCGGTCGGCACCGGCGCGACGCTGCCCGGGGACAGGGCAGGCCGGCGCGGCTCATCAGTGCCCGCGCCGAGGACTTGTCCGCCAGCGCGGCCATCACCGCCGGCGGCGGCTGATGAACGTCAGCCCGTTGTCGGCGCAGATCTCGGCGAAGTCGGCGTCCTCGGAGAGAAACCGTAGCCGGGGTGCACGGCCTGCGCGCCCACCTGCCGGGCCGCCTCGACGATCGCGGCGGCGTTGAGGTAGCTGCGCCGACTCGACGCCGGCCCGATCCGGACGGCCTGGTCGGCGAGACGGACGGCCGCCGAGTCGGCGTCGGCGGCGGAGTAGACCACCGCCGTTCGCACGCCGAGCTCCTTGCAGGCGCGCAGCACCCGCAGCGCGATCTCGCCCCGGTTGGCGATCAGCACGGTCTCGAACATGGTCAACCACTCCGCGTCGTCATGCCGGGTCCAGTTCGACGAGCGGCTGGTCGTACTCCACCGGCTGGCCGTCCTCGACGAGGATCGCGGCCACCCGGCCGGCGCGGTCGGCGGTCACCTCGTTCATCAGCTTCATCGCCTCGACGATGGCGACCGGCTGACCCGGGCGGACCAGGTCGCCCACCACGACGAACGGCCGCGCGCCGGCTCCGACGCCCGGTAGAAGGTGCCGACGATCGGCGCCCGCACCGTGGGGCGCCCGGGTGCCGGTGGCCGGATCAGCGCCGCCGGTGGGCCGGGTGCCGGCCGTGCCGCCGGGGCGGGCGAAGGGTGTACGTCCGGCCGTGCCGTGTCCTCGGGGTGCCACTCGACCTCCAGGACCGCCGGACCGCTGCGGAGCCGGATCCGGCGCACCGGTCCGGCCAGCTCGGCGATCAGGTGCTGCGCCTGCCGGCGCAACCCGGCCAGGGCCTCCTCGGCGTCCGCGCCGACCTCGTCGGGCGCCCGCACCGTCGACACCGCCCCGTCCCCGGCGCTCATCGCCGGACCGCCCGGGCACCGGCGCGGGTCCCGCCGAACCGCCGGAAGCGCTGCCGACGGAGGCGGACCAGCATGGCCGGCGGCACGTCCAGCAGGGGCAGGAGGTTGGCCAGCAGGGCGGCGCGTACCCGGTGGGCGGTTTCCGTCGGGTCGTCGTGTGCGGCGCTCGGCGGCTCCGGCACGACCTCGTCGACCACTCCGAGCCGACACAGGTCGGGCGCGGTCAGTCGCAGCGCGCGGGCGGCCTGCGGCGCCGCGGACCGATCCGGCCAGAGGATCGCCGCGCACCCTCGGGGCTGATCACCGAGTAGACGGCGTTCTCCAGCATCAGCACCCGGTCCGCCACCGCCAGCGCCAGGGCGCCGCCGCTGCCGCCCTCCCGGTGATGACAGCGAGCACGGGGTGGGCAGCACGGTGAGGGTGAGGATGTTCTCGGCGATGGCCGCCGCCTGGCCCTGCTCCTCGGCACTCACGCCGGGATCGGCGCCGGGGGTGTCCACGAGGGTGACCACGGGCAGTCCGAGCCGGGCGGCGAGGCGCATCAGCCGTAGCGCTTTGCGGTGCCCAGCAGGGCTGGCCATGCCGAAGTTGCGGGCGACCAACTCGGCGGTGGTGTGGCCCTTCTGGTGGCCGATGACCATCACGTGCCGGCCGGCCAGCCGCGCCACACCGCCCACGATGGCGGGCAGTCCCCGCCGAGCCGATCCCCGTGCAGCTCCACGAACCCGTCGAAGACGGAGTCGAGGTAGTCCAGTGTGGTGGGCCGCCCGGGTGGCGAGCCATCCGGACGGTGTCCCACGCGTCGCGTACCGCCGGGTGTCGCCCGTCGGCGTCACGGCGTCCGCGCCGGTCTGTCGGGCGGGGACCGCCCGGTCGTCGGTGAGGCGTTCGTGGCGCGGCGCCGGCTCCTGCCGGGGTACGGGCGAACGCGCCGGACGGCCGGCATGGGTCGCGGCGAGCAGCGCCACCAGCCGTCCCCGCAGCGACCGGCGCTGCACCACCATGTCCACCTGCCCGTGCCGGAGCAGGAAGTCCGCGGTCTGGAACCCCTCCGGCAGTGCCCGACCGGTGACCTGACGGATCACCCGGGGCCGGCGAAGCCCATCCGGGCGCCGCTCTCGGCGAGCACCAGATCGGTGTTGGTGGCGAACGACGCGGCCACCCCGCCGTAGGTCGGGTCGGTGAGGACGCTCACCGTGAGCAGCCCCGCCTCGCGCAGCGCGGCGATGGCCTGGCTGACGGTGGCCATCTGCATCAACGACAGCGCGCCCTCCTGCATCCGTGCCCCGCCCGAGGCGGTGACCAGGATGAGCGGGTGCGGTCGTCCAGGGCGCGTTCGGCGGCCCGGGTGATCAGCTCGCCCACCGCGCACCCCAGGCTGCCGCCGAGGAAACGGAAGTCCATCACCGCCAATGTGGCCGGGTGCCCACCGATGGTCGCGGTGGCGCAGACGACCGCCTCGACCAGACCGGTGCTGGCCCGCGCGGCGGACAGCCGGTGCGGGTACGGCAGCACGTCGACGAACTCGATCGGGTCCGCCTCCGGCAGCCGATCGGGCAGCAGGCGCAGCGATCCCGGGTCGACGAGTTGACGCAGGCGCTCCGGGCGCCGAGTCGGGCGTGCGCCCCGCACTCCGGGCAGACGTCGAGGTTGCGGCGCAACCGTTTGCGGTAGAGCAGGCTGGCGCAGCCCGCACAGCGCGACCAGAGCTGCTCCTCGCGGGTGCGGTGGCCGTCACGACCGCCGCCCGCTGTCCGGGGCGTCGAAGCGGTAGAAGCACCGCGCCATGGCGTCGCGCGGCGAGCGCCAGGTCGGCAGGTACGGCGAGACGTACGGGCGCAGGCGGTCACTGACCCGGATGAACTCGGGTGACCACGGGCGGCCTCCACCGCGCCCTCCGCCGGCTGCGCGGTCTCCAGCAGGTGCACATAGAGGTCGTGCAGCCGGTACAGCGAGCGGTGCCGCACACCGACCAGACGCGGCAGCTCCGTCGCGTCCGACTCGGCGAAGATCTCGGCGACCCGCTCCTCGGCGGTCGGATCCACCTTCGCGACGATCAGCGATCGGTCCATACTGGGCCTCCCCACAGCGTCCGGCCGGCGACGGGTGGCCCCGGACGCGCTGGACGACTGCCGACACGATGCGCCGATCCTCGTCACGGGGCGTCACCAGGTCGGCCCGACCAACGACGCATGGTGGTGACGCTGCGTTGACGCAACCTGTGTATCAGCTATGCGTCCGATGGATACGGCCTGCCAGCGTTTTCGCAGTTCAGAGGCGATCTCAGGTTGACTGTCGCCAACAGAAGGTCCACGCTGACGTTGACTGAACGTGATCGCTTTTGATAATCTTCAGCACGGTCAGCCCGGCGGCCTCGGCGGCGGGGCCGCCCGGCAGCCCGTGGGCCGCGCCCCCAACGGTGGGGTCGACAGTGGCGTCACGGGCAACCGATCCGGGACAGCAGACAGTCGGGACGAGCGTTCCGCAGGGTGCCGCCGTGGCCGCTGATCCGTCCGTGCCGACCGCCGGAGACCCGCCCGAAGGACGTCTCACTACACCTGCTCGGAGGCTTCCGACTGCTGCGCGAGGCGGTGCCGGTCGTGGTGCCCCGGGGCTGCAACGGGTGATCGCACTGATCGGGCTGCGCCCCGGCGCCACCCGCAGCCAACTCGCCGGGCTGCTCTGGCCCGACGCGTCGGAGGACCGCGCGCTGTCCTCTCTGCGCACCGCCCTGTGGCGGCTCCGGCAGGACCCGTGCTGCCCGATGAGCGTGGCCAGCGACACCGTACGACTCGGTGCGGGGTCCGGCTCGACGTGGACGACCTGGTCGGCACCGCCGCCCGGGTCCGCGACGGTGACGACCCCGCACCGCGGCCGGCGCTCGCCGCCGGGCGGCACGACCTCCTGCCCGGCTGGTACGACGACTGGGTGCTCCTGGACCGGGAACGGCTGCGCCAACTACGCCTGCACATGCTGGAAGAGGTGGCCGGGCACCACCTGGTCGCGGGGCGGCACGGCGAGGCCCTCGAAGCCGCGCTGGAGGCGATGGCCGCCGAGCCGCTGCGGGAGACTCCACACCGGCTGGTGGTCCGCATCCACCTGGCCGAGGGCAACGCCTTCGAAGCCGTCCACGCCTTCTACGTCTACCGGGACCTGCTGCGCCGGGAGTTGCGGCTGGAGCCGAGCCCGGCGATGAGCGCGCTGCTCGACGACACGCTCGCCCCCATCCGCCAGGCCAGCCGGGAAGCCGTCACCGACCGCCCGTCACCGGCCGCCCGGCGTGTGTGACGGCGCCGCCGTCACCGGCCGGCCGGCGTACGTGACGGCGACGTGACAGGTGCTACGGCACGGTGGGCGCACAGAGCACGTGGCACCGATCCGAGGGTCGGACACGCCACCGGCGGAAGGGGCCCCATGAGTCGTCTACTGATCGTCAGCCGGATCATCCGGGAGCGGAGGGCGGGTCGCGCAGATCTTCGCCGAATCCGACGCCACCGAGCTCCCCGGTCTGACCGGTGTCACGCACCGATCCCTGTACTGCCTGCACGACCTGTGCGTACACCTGATGGAAACCTCGGACGTCGACCCGGACGCGCTCGCGGCGGCCCGCAACCACCCGCTCTTCCGACAGGTCAACGAACGGCTCTCGGCGCACACGTCGCCGTACCTGCCGACCTGGCGCTCCCCGCGACGCGATCGCGGGCTGCTTCTACCGGTGGGACGCCACCGACGTGCCCGAGGCACGCCTGGCCAGCACCGACGTGCCCGCGGCACCTGGCCAGCACCGACGTGCCCGCGGCGCACCCGGCCGGCACCGAGGCGTCCGCGGCGCACCCGGCCGGCTGACATGTCCGCCGCGCCACCGCACGTCCTGATCATCGGCGCCGGCACGGGTGGGCTGTGCCTGGCGCACGGCCTGCGCCGCGCCGGGATCAGCGTCGCCGTCTACGAGCGGCACCGCGACCGCGCCGAAGGGCTGCTCGGCTACCGGGTCGGCATCGGCCCGACCGGTAGCCGGGCGCTGCGGGAGTGCCTGCCCCCGAGTTGTTCGCCACCTTCCTGGCCACCTGTGCCCGGCCGCCGCACTACTTCAACGTCGTCACGCAGGGCTCCGCCAGACCGCGTCGTTTCCCTACGACCGAACGCCGACCCGGTACGCACCGAACACTCGGTGGCCCGGATGGTGCTGCGCCAGGTGCTGCTGACCGGCCTGGACGACGTGGTGCACTTCGACAGGACCTTCACCCGGTACGAGCAACGCGACGACGGCACCGTCACCGCGTACTTCGCCGACGGCACCAGCGCCACCGGCGACCTGCTGGTGGCGGCGGACGGCACACTCGGCCGTACGCCGCCAGTACCTGCCGCACGCCGCCACCCGCGACGCCGGCACCATCAACATCGCCACCCGCATCCCCTGACCGCGCACACCCGCGGCCTCGTTCCGGAGCGGATCCGCAGGGCATCTCACTGATCTTCGGCGTCGGCGGAATGATGGGCGTCCTACACGTTATGGAGTTCAAGTGGGACGCTCAGCGGGCGATCAAGCCGGGCGTCGGCGACGCCGAGGCCGCGCTCCTGCGGGACTGGCCCGGCCTGGCCCACGACACCACCACCGACAACATCAACCTGATCATCTGAGTACGGCCCGCCGGTTCCCGACCGATGTCATGCAGCGCCGCGGCGAGGACCTGATGCGGGTGGCCCTGGACCTCACCTCGAACTGGCATCCCAATCTGCGCGAGCTGCTGACCCGCGCGGACCCGACCAGTGCCCTGCCGATCGCCGTGTCCACGTCCGAGCCGGTGCCGCCCTGGAAGAGCAGCACCGTCACCATGCTCGGCGACGCCATCCACACCATGACCCGGGACGCGGGGTCGGCGCGAAGCACCGCGCTACGCGACGCCCGCCTGCTCTGCGGGCAGCTCAGCCGCGCCGCCACCGGCGAGAGACCCTGCTCCAGGCGGTGGCCGACTACGAGGCCGTGATGGCACCGTACGGCTTCGCCCGGGTCGCCGAATCGTTGAACCGCAGCGGCACCAACGGCGACGACCGGATGTACCGGCCGGTGGTGGGTCGGCTCGCCCTGCTCGGCGCGCGCGGCTACTTCGGAGTGACCAGCCGGGTGCCCCCGCTGCGCCGCCGGTTCGTCGACGACTTCCACACCTACGAGGGCGACCAGGACTGGTACGCGTGGACCCCGGGCCCGGTGCTGTCCGCCGGGCCCGGGATCTCGTCGCGTTTCATGCCTGACGCGCTCGGGTCTCGTGGTTGCCGTTCATGTCGCCGCTCCGGCGCCGGCACTGTGGTTGGAGCGACGCTGTGTCACCCGGCGGACACCGGCTGAGGTGGCGGAACGACTCCACGCCGTCGACCGATCCTCTCTCGTCCGCAACACGCGTGTGCGAAGCTGCGGCGAGTTTTTCTCGTGACTTTTCCAACGAGCTGAGAGGGAGGTTCGCCGTGGCGTGGTCTATCGGACACTCGCTGATACTGGTACTGGCACTGTTGCTGGGCCTGGCCGCCGGGTGGCTGCTGCGCGGCCGGCGGGGCGTACAGGGCAAGTCGATAGTGGATGGTGACCCGTCGCCAGCCTGGCCGTGATCGAAACGCCAACGCCGGCGGCCACCACCGACGAGGCCCGCCCGCGGCCGCCGTCGACCCGGCACCGGTCGCGGTCGCCGACGAGCCGGTACCGGTCGACACGGTCAGTGCGCCGGCCGCGCCGACCGATCCGAACGATGCCACCCCGGTGCCCGTTCCGGCGGAGGCCCCGAGCACCGTCGACCCGGCCGACATGGCGCTGACCGAGCCCCGCCGCCCGTACCGGCCGCCGAGCCCGAGCCGGAGCCGGCAGTGGCGTCGACCCCGATCCGGTCGTGGTCCACGAGCTGCCCGCGCCGGTGGGACTGGTCGCTCCCCGCTCGCCCGCGGACGACCTCCCGCCCGTGGACGCGGCACCGCTGGACACCCCGCGACCGACACCACCCCGACCGACGACGCGCCTGCCGCGACCACGTCGGGCGAGCCGGCACCGGTCGACGCCACGCCGATCGACGACGACGCGCCGGTCACGACCATCCCGGCCGACGATGCGGAATCGACTGCCACGGTGACCAACCCGGTGTCGGCAGAGGAGCCGGTGAGCGGCGAGCCGGTGAGCGGCGACGCAGCCGGTGCCGAGCCGGTCGACGCGGAGCCGGTGCCTGCCGACGCAGCCGGCGCCGAGCAGGTCGACGCCGAGCCGGTGCGTGTCGCGGCGAACGCCGGGACTGTCGACGCGGAGACGGACCTGTCGGCGGTGGCCACGCCTCCGGTGCGCCCGACCGACGGCACGATTCCGCCGGTCCGCACGGCCGCCGACACGGCGATCAGCGGTGTCGACACCGACCCGACCGGCCCGGCGGACGACTTCCGTCGGATCCAGGGGTCGGGCCGAAGATGGCGGCCGCGTTGCAGGACGCCGGCGTGCGCACGTACGGCCAACTCGGCGAGTTGGACGAGCCGGCACTGCGGAACCTGATCCGGGCCGCCGGCCTGCGCGCCGCACCCGGGTTGGCCAGCTGGCCGCAGCAGGCCCGCGTGCTCGCCGGGGCCGCCGACGAGATGGCAGCGGTACTGCCGAACGGCAACCAGGCCTGACGCCTGACATCGAGCCCCGGCGGCCGTCCTTCGTGACGGCAGCCGGGGCTCGGCCGTGAAGCGGAACATCCCGCCGCCGGCAACTGATCCACTCGGGCTCCGGGAAACCGGGCCATCGACGCTGCCCGGACACCCCGACTTCAGGGAACCCCGGTCGATCAACCCGGTCGGGGAAGCGCGGCCGAACCGGCGCTCGCCACGGCGGTCGGTGGTTACCGTCCGTTCAGGTGGGCCGGACAGGTCCGTCGAGTCGACCGGTTCCGCAGGAGTAGCCCGTGCACCTCGCCGCGCCGGAGCCCGGGTCGCCCGGGCCAGCCGTCCGCCGGTGCGCGACCCGGAGGGCCCCGCCGGGTGACCCTCCTCGAACTCTTCTTCGACCTGGTGTACGTGGTCGCGCTGGCGCTCATCTCCCGGGGAATGGTCGACCAGCTCGACTGGCACCGGGCCGGACAGGCACTGATCCTGCTGGCCGCCGTCTGGTGGACCTGGACGATCACCACGCTGGTCACCGACCTGTACAACCCGGAACGCACCGAGATCAAGCTGTTGATCAGCGCCGTGATGTTCGGCGCGCTGCTGATGACCACGGCGATCCCGGAGGCGTTCAACGCCCGTGGTCTCGTCTTCGCCGGCACCTACGTGGCGATCCACCTGGGGCGCGGGCTGTTCCTGATGCCGGCCGTACGCCGCCAACCGCAGACCCAACGTCGCGCGGCCCGCATCTTCGTCTGGTTCGCGGTGTCGGCGATCCCGTGGCTCATCGGCGCGTTCGTCAGCGGGGACGCCCGGATCGCCTGCTGGGCCGGCGCGCTCGCCATCGACTACATCGGTTTCGGCTCGCGTACCCGGTGCCGGGGCTCGGGTGGTGCCGGAGAAGCAGCGCAACGTCACGGCGGAGCACCTGTCCGAGCGCTACCAGCAGTTCTTCATCATCGCGCTCGGTGACGCCATCCTGACGATCGGCACGATGTTCAGCATGGAGCACAACGAGGCCGAGAACATCGGGGCGTTCGCCGTGGCGTTCCTGACCACGCTGCTGCTCTGGCGGATCTACGTGCACAAGTCCGGTGAGCTGCTGCCGCTCGCCATCCAGGCGGCCCGGTCGCCCAGTAGGTTCCTGTTCAGCGCGCCGTACACCCACCTGTTGATGATCGCCGGTGTGGTGGTCACGGCATCCGGCTTCCACCTCGTGCTGCACGAACCGTCCGGAGAGACCCCACCGGCCTGGCTGGCGGTGATCCTCGGCGGCCCGGCGCTGTTCCTGGCCGGCCGGGCCTCCTTCGAGTACGAGGTGTTCAGCCGGGTGTCGTGGTCCCGGCCCGGAGGCGTGCTGGCGCTGCTGACCATCGCGCCCGCCCTGCTGTACCTGCCGCCGGTGTTCGCCTCGCTCGGCGCGCTCCTCGTGCTGATCGGGGTCGCGTACGCGGACTTCCGGCGCAGCCACGGCAAGCCCCGGAGCGTCCCTCCCCGCCGCACTGGAGCCAACCGCCCACCGCCCGCGAGTCAGCGCCCGGTGGAGCCGGCCAGCAGCCGCCCGCGTCCGGCACGTACGGCTCGACGCCCAGACCGGTGAGCACCTGGTGCACGGTGGCGGTCGCCGCGGTGAGCACGGGGCGGTTGAGACGGGCCTCCACCAGTGGCACCGCCGCCAACGACGGCAGCTGCACGCAGGCGGAGAGGACCACCGCGTCCACGTCGGTCACGTCCAGCCGATCGGCCAGCTCCACCAGGCGGGACGCGGGGATGCGTCCCACCGCCACGTTGTCCGGCTCGCTGAGGCTCACCGCGTCGGTGACCTGCACACCGTGTGCGGCGAGGTAGGCGGCGACGGTCGCTGTCAACGGCGGCAGATACGGCGCGATCAGGGCCACCCGGCGGGCGCCCAGGGCCCGCAGGCCGGCGACCAGCGCCCCGCGCTGGTCACCACGGGCATCTCGTGCCCGGCGCGACCGGCCGCGCGGCCCAACCGCCGCTCGGCCCGCTCGTGCGCGCCGGCGCCCTCGCACATCACCGCCACCAGGCAGGCGTACGCGAGCACGTCGCAGCGGGCGTCCGCCAGCTCGGCGACACACCGCAGGGCGGAGCGGTTCATCCGAGCCAGCTCGTCCGGGTCACCTGGCGCAGTCGTACCCGACTGCTGTGGTGGTGAAGCGGACCGTCGGGTCGACGCTCTCACGCCGGCGCAGCATCGCCGGGATCTCGGTTTCCATTGTCGTGTTCGAACTGGGCACCACCAGGCCGATGCGGTAGTCGCTCACACCAGCGCCCCGGCGTACCCCGGACCCGCAACCGCTGCTGGGCGCCGCCGGCAGGCGCACCTGCAGACCGAGCGGCGCCGCGGCCCGGCGGACGTCGTCCAGGTGCAGCGATCCGTGCCGGTCCACGGTGAGCACCGGCGGCTCCTCCAGGTCACCCTCCGGTGCGTGGAAGGAGAGCAGGGTGACCGAGGTGGTGAGATAGGCCGGGTACGCGGCGCGGGCCGCCACCTCGTCCCGGTGGGCCAGCACCACCAGGTCGTCGAGGTGGGCGAAGTCGGCGGCGAGGGCCCCCGCCTTCCAGTGCGCCGGTTCCTCCGCCGCACCGGTGAGATGACGGGACCGGTTCGCCGAGGTGATGTAGAGGTGGTCCGAGCCGGTCTCGGCGAGCGCCCGCTCGAAGAACGCGTTGGACGGACAGGTCAGGCCCGGTGCGATCACCTGGGTGGTCCGCATCCCCTGATCGAACTGGGTGAGGTGGTCGGGAGCCGCTCCGCCGCCGGCCCCGGAAGCCGAACGGCCCGGCCCCGTAGAGCGCGTCCATCAGGGCCCGCACCCGACCGACCGGCAACCTCGGCGAGATCCGGGTCCAGTCGAACATCCCCGGGATCCGGCCGATCGCTGTGGTGATGCTGCCGACCTGGTGAGCCGGTCGGCCCTTGGCCAGGTTGACCTGGCGTACGGTGGCCGCGTCGGGACGCGTGACGATGACGTAGAAGTTGGCGAACGCCGCCGCGACGATCGCGCCGCGAGCCAGCGCGCGGGCCGCGACCGCGACGTCCTCGGGGCGGTCGATGTAGAGGGCGGTGTCGGGGCGTCCATGGGTCCTCTCGGCGGGGCCGTGAGGCAGTTCTACGTCCACCGGCCCCTGCCGCGGCGAGGTCGGTCGTCGATCCGATAGCCGACTCGCGTTACCCGGTGCGGGTGGCCGATGTCCGGACGGTACGCAACGGCGGACCGCATGGGCCGGACGGAGGATCCGGCGTGGGTCGTGCCACGCCACCGTTAGCCGCGCGACCCGATTGGGTACAACGCGTGCACCTCAGCTTCACCACATACCTCAGGAGGCAGCGATGCGCGGCACCTCGATTCTCGGAGTCATCGTCGTGATCTGGTTGGTGATCGGCGCGATCGCCGCCGGCCAACGAGGTTATTACAGCGGCGACGACACCAACTGTGCCGAGGCCGGCACCATCCTGGTCACCATCGTGGCCGGGCCGTTGAACTACATCGGCGCCAACCCCAAGGTCGACTGCAAGCTGCCCGAGCCTCCAGTAGGACGAACGACAGCGGCCCACGCCCCTGGTAGAGGGCGTGGGCCGCTGTGCCGAGGCGGCTCAGCCGCCGGGAACGCGCCTGTCACGCCCCCAGGCGGCGAGCGGTTCGAGCGCGTCGTTGAGTCGGGTGCCGTCCACGGTCAGCGAGTACTCGACGCGGGCGGCACCTCGTCGTAGGAGACGCGGTGCACGACGCCGTCCGTTTCCATCTCCCGCAGGTGCGAGGCCAGCACCTTCTCGGTGATCCCCGGAAGCAGTCGACGCAGCTCGCCGAAGCGGCGGTGCGGGTACTCGTGCAACGCCCAGAGGATCAGCACCTTCCACTTGCCGCCGATCACCTCCATCGCGGCGTCGATCCCGCAGATGTGCCCGTCCGCCGCGCCCGGCCGGTTCAGCGTCGTCATGCCCCACCCCTTCCGACGTGTTCGCTCACCCGGGGTAAGCACCCACTCCGAAGTGCGTACTTGAGCACGGGAGGGCTGGCGGCCAGCCTAATCGGCATGGCACACCACACTGTCGAGAAGACCCCCGTCACGATGCTGGGACTCGGTGCGATGGGCACCGCGCTGACCCGTACCTGGCTCGCCGCCGGCCACCGGCTCACCGTCTGGAACCGCACCCGGCCCGCGCCGCCGTCCTCGCCGCCGAGGGCGCACGGTCGCCTCCAGCGCCGCCGAGGCGGTCGCGGCGAACACCCTGGTCGTCGTCTGCCTGCTGGACGACACCTCGCTCGACGAGGCGATGACTGGCCTCGATCTGGCCGGTCGGGACCTTGTCAACCTGACCACCAGCAGCCCTGCCCAGGCCCGCGCCCGCGCCGGTGGGCGCACGAGCGCGGGCCCGCTACCTCGACGGCGGGATCATGGCTGTCCCGCCGATGGTCGGCGTACCGGAGGCTGGCGGTTACGCCTTCTACAGCGGCTCTCGGGAGCTGTTCGAGCGACACCGGGAGACGCTGGGCGTCCCGCTCGGCACCAGCTACGTCGGCGAGGACGCGGGTTTCGCGGCCCTGCACGACGTGGCCCTGCTCAGCGCGATGTACGGGATGTTCGCCGGGGCCGCGCACGCCTTCGCCCTGATCCGCGGGGAGGACATTGATCCCACGGCGTTCGCCGCACTGCTCGCGGACTGGCTCGTCGCCATGGCCCCGCGGTTCACCAGACCGGCGACCACCTGCGCAGTGGCGACTACACCAGGGTGTCGTCTCCCCTCTCGCCATGCAGGTGGCGGGCACCCCGACCTTCCTGCGCACCGCCGACGAGCAGGGCGTCAGCCCGGAACTGCTCAGCCCGTACTTCGCGCTGATGCGTCGCCGTCTGGCCGAGGGCAACGGCGCGGAGGATCTGACCGGCGTGATCGATCTGTTGGCGCGCTGACGTGCCGCGCACACGACCCTCTATGCCGTCCTAGGAGGCTGGGCTTGGTGGTCGGAGCGGGCGTTTGCTCACGCCGAGGTCGGGAACCGACCCGGCGTCAGCGGCGGACCGAATCGGGAGCGTGGCATGCAGATCGGCTACAAACTGGCCGCGGAGGATACGGCCCACAGGAGATCATCCGACAGGCCGTCCAGGCCGAACGAGCCGGTTTCGACTTCGTCGAGATGAGCGACCACTTCCATCCCTGGGTGGAGGCGCAGGGGCACTCGTCCTTCACCTGGAGCGTGCTCGGTGCCATCGCGGCCCGAACCAGCACCCTGCGCCTGGCCACCGGGGTCACCTGCCCGACCGTGCGCTACCACCCGGCGATCATCGCGCAGGCCGCGGCGACCATGGCGTTGATCTCCGACGGGCGGTTCACCCTCGGGGTGGGGCCGGTGAACGACTCAACGAGCACGTGGTCGGGCAGGGCTTCCCAGCGTGCGCGGCCGGCACGAACGGCTGCGCGAGGCCCTGGAGATCATCCGACTGCTCTGGCAGGGCGGCTACCAGTCGTACGAGGGCCGGCACCTGCACCTGGAGGATGCCCGCATCTTCGATCTGCCGGACACCCCACCGGTGATCGCGGTGGCCGCCAGCGGCGAGGCGTCGGCCCGGCTCGCCGCCGAGTTGGGCGACGGGCTGTTCGCCACCGACCCGGACGCGTCGATCGTCGAGCACTACCGACGCGCGCAGGGTTCGGGCCCGCGCTACGCCGAGGTCCCGCTGGCCTGGGCCACCGACGAGCAGCAGGCGGTGCAGGCGGTGTTGCAGACCAGCGCGTGGCTGGTCACCGGCTGGAAGGTGATGAGCGAGTTGCCGAACCCGGTCAACTTCGAGGCGGCCAGCGCGCACGTCGAGGAGAAGCACGTCCGTCAACTCTTCGCCGTCGGTCCCGACCCGGAGCAGCACGTGGCCAAGGTCCGGTCGTACGTCGAGGCCGGCTTCGACCACATCGTGTTGCAGAACGCCGGCCCCGACCCGGACGGCTTCCTCGACTTCTTCGCCAGTGACCTCGCCGGCCGCATCCGCGCGATGGGCTGAGCGCAGTGATCATGCCTGGAGCCACAGCGAGCGTGACGAGCGCCCGCCCGGACGATCGTCCGGGCGGGCGGGTCCTCAGGATGGATGAGGCGCGCGGGTCTGTTCAGCGGAAGCAGTGGGCGATCGGCACCTGGCTGCCCTCGCAGTTGGTCGGCTCGTTCTCGACGACCACGCTCTCATCGTCGATCTTGACCTGGGCGTGCATGCCGAAGACGCCGCCCGGTTTCACCGTCGACGCGTTGTGAGTGATCTTGCTGGTGTAGATCGCGACCGAACCCGCGTTGGCGTAGATGCCGCCTCCCTGGGACGCGGCGCCGACGGCCTCGTTACGGGTCACGTCGCTGCCCCGGACCAACAGGTTCGCCTTCTCGGCGTAGATGCCGGCACCGAGGCCGTGGGTGGTGTTGCCGTCGATCACGCTGTCGTCGATCGGCGTCAGGCCCTTCACGGTCGAGACGCCGCCGCCGTTGAGCGTGGAGGTGTTGCCGCGGATGGTCATCGTGCGCATCACCAGCACCGCGTCGGAGTTGGCGGCACCGCCGCCGACCTGCGCGGTGTTGTTCAACAGCTCGGTGTCGGACACCTTCGTCCGGGCCGAGAAGCTGGCCAGCCCGCCGCCCTGACCGGCGCTGTTCTGGGTGAAGGAGACGCTCTCCACGTCGGCCGCGCCGCGGTAGTTGCCGAGCCCGCCGCCGTACCCGTTGGCGCTGTTGCGCTGGAACTCGGAACGCTTCAGCGTCAGCACACCGCCGTTGAGCAGGCCCCGCCCTTGCCCGCGGCGCCGGACGCGCTGTTGCCGACGAACGTGGAGTCGGTGACCACCATGTTGCCGTCGTTGAAGATGCCCCGCCGCCACCCTCGGGCGACAGCGACGTGCTCTGGGTGACGGTGACCCGCTCCACCACGGCGGTGGCGCCGTGTACGACGTGCACGCTGCCGCCCTCGATGGCCGAGCGACCGTTGTGCAGTTCCAGGTCGCGCAGGGTCAGCTCGCCGCCGTCGCGGACGGTGAAGAACCGGAACGGGGCGGCCTGGGCGTCCGGGCGATCGTGGCGCCCGCGCCGTCGATCGTGATGGCCTGGTAGATCACCGGCAGGCCGGCGGTGTCGTCGGCCGGGTTGTGCGGCGGCGCGTCGGCATCGCCGGGGTCTCCGCCGCGTCGGCCGCTTCCCGGGCGTCGCGGATCCCGCCGTCGTACTGGTCGGTCTCGTGGAACGCCTCGGTGAGGGTGTAGCGGCACCTGGGCGCGAGCCGGAGTTCGCCGCCGCCCTCGGCGTTGGCCGTCACCAGCGCCGCCACCAGCTTCGCGCCGTCGCACGGCACCGACACCACACCCTCTTCCCGGTGCCGGGGTGGCCGGACGGGCCGGCTCGGCACCGTCCTGACCCGGCTGCGTCCCGCGCCGATCGCCATCGTGGCGGTCGTCGTCGGCCGCCGGCGTCAGCCGACCCAGGCCGGGGAGGGTGAGGGCACGGTCGGCGGCAGCGGCCACGCTTGCCGCTCCGGCCGCTCCCACGACCAGGCTTCCCGCCAGCAAGCCGCTGGCCAAGACCCATCGGGACCGCCATCTGGGTCGGGCCGCGCGGTCTCCCTCTCGGTACGTGGACATCAAGGGTGCCTACCTTCCTGCCTGCGTGAGTTGACCGCGCCGATCCGGGCGCGGAGGGCTCGACATGCTCGCCGGCCACCAAACGTCACGATAGGTCCGCAATACGGACAGGAAGGTGTGAACGTGAATAGTGCCCTGATTCATCTTTCTCGGATCAGACCGGCACGAGGTCACCCGCCGACGTGGATACCGGGACGACGCAGCGGATCCCGCTCGGTCCGCCGGATGATCTCCCGTACCACCGGGGCGTGTCGCCACGGCCCAGGATGAGATAGCGCGCCAGGTGCGCGATCGGGCTCCCTCCGACCACTCGAAGTGCGCGTGCGGCCGGACCCCGGTGGCGTCCCGCAGGGCCAGCAGGATCGCGGCGATCGCGTTGGGCGCGGCCGGGCTGCTGGCCCGCAACACCGGAAACCCCCACCTCGATCCCGTGCACCCGCAACACCTGGCTGAACTCCGACGGGTCCACCACGTCGATCTCCAGGAACAGCACGTCCGCGGCCCCGGGCACCGGATTCATCCCGCGCTGCGCCCGCTCCTTGAGGGTGTACTCCTTCACCGACCCGCTCTGCCGCTTGTTGGCGATCAGGTGCAGCTGCCCGTCGTGGGCCAGCGACTCGGTGATGAACCGACGGGCCGGCTCGTCGAACTCGATCCGCTCGGCGCGCAGCTCGGTGGTCCGGGTGACCCGGAGACCAGTGAGACGGCGATGATGCCGAGGATGAACAGCGCGGAGATCGTGATCCCGTCCGGCTGCTCGATGACGTTCTCCAGCAGCGCGTACAGCAGCACCAGGGTCAGCACGGTGAAGCCGATCGCCGAGACGCGCTGGTGGCGGCGGGCCGCGGCGATCGTCACCGCCACCGCCCCGGAGACCATCATCGCCAGGATGCCGGTGGCGTACGCCCCGGCCTGGGCGTTGACGTCGGCCCGGAAGGCGATCGTGATGGCCACGCTGACGACGGTGTAGACGATCACCACCGGGCGTACGGCCCGCGCCCACTCCGGTGCCATGCCGTACGAGGGCAGGTAGCGCGGCACAATGTTGATCAGCCCGGCCATCGCGGAGGCGCCGGCGAACCACAGGATGAGCACGCTGCTCACGTCGTAGACGCTGCCGAACACCTCGCCCAGGTAGGTGTGCGCCAGGAATGCCAGCGCCCGCCCGTTGGCCGCACCGCCCGGCCGGAACTCCTCCTTCGGGATGAGCGCCGTGGTCACGAAGGTCGTCAGGATCAGATATACCGACATGATCAGCGCGGCGGTGGTGAGCAGCCGACGCGTGTTGCGGATCCGGGCGGCGAGGCGAGCCTCCCGGTCCGGCCCGTCCGCCGCGACCAGGGGCATCATGCTGACCCCGGTCTCGAAGCCGGACAGGCCCAGCACCAGCAACGGGAACGCCAGCACGGCGGTGAGCAGCACGCCGCCCGGCCCGCCACCGGTCGTGGTCACCGCGTCGGTCCAGTCCGAGACGATGCCCGGGTCGCCGACGATCCGGACCATCGTGACCACCACGATCACGGCGTTGAGCACCAGGAAGATCGCGACCAGCGGGATCGCCACGACCACCGCCTCGCGGAAGCCGAGCAGGAACACCCGCCGAGGATGAGTAGCAGCACGACGGTGACCACGACCGGCACCAGCGAGCCGTGCAGGGCGTCCGGCAGGTACGGGTTCTCCAACAGGTGCACTGTGGCGTCGGCCGAGGAGAGGGTGATCGTGATGATCCAGGAGGTGGCCACGAAGCCCAGCAGCACGAGGACGAAGACCTTGCCCCGCCAGAACGGCAGCAGCCGCTCCAGCATCGCCACCGAGCCCTGACCGTGCGGGCTCTCGTGGGCCACCCGCCGGTACATCGGCAGCATGCCGAACAGGGTGAGCACGACGATCAGCAGCGTCGCCAACGGGGAGAGCGCCCCGGCCGTCACCGCCGCGATGCCCGGCAGGTACGACAGGGTGGAGAAGTAGTCCACGCCGGTCAGGCACATCACCTGCCACCAGGCGTGCCTGCGGTTCTGCCCCTCGGTCGTCTCCGGGCCGGGTGGCTGCACCTGGTGCTGGAAGAGCCAGCGGCGCAGTGGGCTGGCCGGCGGCGCCGACCGGCCGGGTGGCCACCCGCTCGGGCACCACGACGCCCTGCCGGCCGCCCGGTTCGGGCGCGCCGGATCACGGGCCGCCCGCAGCGCCGGGTCCGGCCCGGTCGGCGCGTGGCGGCGTCCGTTCCAGCGTCGTGCCTTCGCCCGGTGCTCGTCACCCATCGCCAGTCCCACCCTCACAGGTCCTGATCCGACGGTAGGCGGTGGCCCGGGGCCCGGTCGGCCGAACCGGGCACCTCGACGGCCTGCTCAGGACAGGTCCGGGACGGCGAGCAGCCGCGCCAGCGCCGGTGGATCGACGACGGTCACCGTGACCGCCGGGTGCCGGGGCCGACCACCGGGCACCAGCGCGGGCACCGGCACGCCGAAGCGCAGACAGATCCCGCCGGCGGCGCTGGTGCCGAAGGTCGCGCCACCGTCGGCCAACGACAGGTGCGGCCCGATCGACCGCCACCAGCGGTACGGGCCGCTCAGCTCGACGGCGATCACGTTGGCCCGGTCGGTCCGCAGCCGCCACGGGCCGTACCGGATGACCAGATCCCGGTCGGTGACGGCGACCCAGGTCGTCGCCGGGCGGACCCCAGCAACGCCAGCGCCGGACGGAACACCGGATCGAAGCGGAACGGAAGGCGTGTCGCGACACCGGCCATCAGGCACCCGGCCGGACGGTGGGACGCGGCACCGGGCCACCGGCCGCAGCGGGCCGGGCCGCGCGGGCCGGGGTCGGGCGGCGGGCCGGCGCCGGGCCAGGACGGTCATGGCGCGGGCGTACCCGATCCGGGCCCGCCGACACCCCGCCGTCGACCCGACCCCGCCCGCCGCTCCCCACCGCCGGCCGGCACCCGGAGCCGGCCGACGGCGGCAGACGGTCGACACCCCCGGGCCGACCGGCTGTACCCCGGGCCGACCGACTCTCTGGCCGGCCACCCGGGGCGGAACTGTGGGACGCGTCCCGCGCTCCACCGCCCCCACGGGGCGGAGCGCGGGGACCCCCGTCCCGGCTACTGCAGGAACGCCCCCAGGGGCGGAGCAGCAGCCGGCCGAGCGCCGCGGCGTTGTCGTCCAACCGCGTGCGCTCACACTCGCGGGCGTCCGGATCGTGCCGGCACCGCCAGATCTTCTGCGCGTTACGCCAGGCGACGTCGCGCGTGTACTCGACCAGTTCCCCTGGTACCAGTCGTCGATGTCACCGTTGAGCATGTCGATGAGCAGCTGCCACCGCTCCAGGTAGCCCCGGCGCAGGCCGGGATCTTGTCCGCGAAGATCTTGTTGATCTCGAGGTAGTCGTGGTGCTGGTCGCTGCCGTCGACCGGTTCCGACTCCAGGTGGTCGAACGTCGTCACCAACGCGAACGGCAGGTCGAAGTTGATGTGCGCGTTGACCCGGCCGCCGCCGAGGGCAGTGGACGGGCGTCCGGTCCCCGCATCCGCTCGAACAGGCACGACCACGCCTTCGGGGTCCCCGGGCTGGAGTCGCTCCAGAGCCGCATCGCGTCGAAGTACCGGGCGGCGAACTCGACGTCGAGCCGGGAGAGGAAGACCGGGTCGACGAAGCGGTCGTCGTACAGCCCTTCCAGCACCCTGCTGGTGATGGTCAGGTAGAGCCTGTTGAAGTCGGCCAGCGGACAACTGGCCTCCAACGGAGGCAGCCGGACCAGCAGGTCCTGCAGCTTGGTCAGATGATCGACCACGGCCGGCACGTCCGCGGGGTGATCGCCGAGCAGGTCGACGATGTCCGCTGCACGGGCCCCAGACCGGTTCGGTCATCTCCTCCATGGTGGTCGGCGCGTCGCCGGTGCCGTCCTCGACACGGCACAGCCTCTCAGCCGACCACTACGTACCGGATCAGTAGAACGACGTATCCCGGCGCGCACACACGCCAGCGGACGGAGGATCCGGTCAGCCCCGTTGGTTGCGCAACTGGATGGCGCTGGCCTGAACGCGGGTACGGACCTGGAGCTTGTCGAAGATGTGCGACACGTGCACCCCGATGGTCCGCTCGCTGATGAACAGCCGCTGCCCGATCTCCTTGTTGGTCAGCCCCTCGGCGACCAGCGCGAGCACCTCCCGCTCCCGAGCGGTGAGCGCCGCCAACTCGTCGTCGGACGTCTCGACCGGCACGGTGCGCGTGCCGCCGGTGGTGGGTCGCTCGTCCAGCGAGACCCGGGCCCGCCCGGCCAGCTCGCGGATCTCCGAGGTCAACGGCACCGCGCCCAACCCCTGCGCCACCTGGTACGCCTCCCGCAGCAGCTTGCCGGCGGTGGCCACCCGGCTGCGGCGGGCCAGCAGCGCCTCGGCCTGCCGCAGCCGCGAGTACGCCGCCGGGTAGGGGTGATGACGTCGATCCCACTCGGCGGCCGACCGGGCCCACAGCTCCGGATCGCTGCCGTCGAGGCGGCTCACCTCGGCCGCGCACAGTGCCAGGAACCCCTCCACCACCGAGCGCACCGGCCGGGCCGCGCCGGAACTCTTGCGGGCGACCCGCTCGGCCACGTCGCGCAGCCGGCGTACCGCCGTCGGGTCCACGTCCACAGTACGGCTGGCGTGTGCCTCCGCCTCGGCGCGCAGGCCGTGCCAGACCAACGCGGAAAGGATCATCACGTCGTCGGAGCGGCTCTCGGTCAGACCGCGCTGCACCGCCAGCCGCGCCACGTCGTGCCGGCCCTCCCACATCGCCAGACCGGAGCGCAGGGTGAGCAGCGGGATGACGTGTCGCGCCCCGCCGCCGGCGAGGAGCGTCGCCACCGCGTCGAGGTCCCGACCGGCGGCCTCGATGTCGCCGTAGCCCACCGAGAGCCGGCACCGGGCGAGCAGCAGCTCCACGGCGTCCGCGCCGGACGGTCGGTGCCGCAGGGCAGTGGCCACCACCTTCTCCGCGTCGGCCCACTGACCCACCCGGAACAGCCCGTTGATGGCGATGGCCAGCAGTCGGGTGCCCCAGGTGCGGCCCAGCCCCAGCTCGGCCACCCGCTCGGCACCCGCCGGGCCACCACCACACCTCTTCGAGGACGTTCAGTGGACCGGTCAGCAACTCCGCCAAATGCAGGTACGCGCAGGCGACGTCCTCGGGCTGACCGGCGCGCTCGGCGGTCTCGAGAGCGTCGCGCATGACCGCCAGGCCGGCGTCCGGGTCCTCCAGGAAGGCGTCGCTGAAGCCCAGCGCCGAGCTGGCCAGCACGACCTCGGTGACCGAGCCCTCCACGTTCTCGGCCATTGCCAGCGCCTCCCGGGCCCGCTCTCCGGCATCGGCGTACCGGCCCAGGTGCAGCAGCAGCTCGGCCAGCCGCGCGGCGGCGGTGGCCCGGTCCCGTGGAGAGCAGTCCACCGCCTCCAGCGCCCGCTGGTATTCCTCCTCGGCCAGGGCCGAACGACCGGCGGCGGCCAGGTAACGGGCCCGGCGAATGTGCAGCGCGCAGCTCGGCTCGCCACCGCGCAGCTCGGCCATCTCCTCCAGCAGGGCCAACGCGCGGGCGTGCTCCCCACAGTGGTGGGCCGCCTCGGCCGCGTTCCCCAGCAGCTCGACCCGGTCCACCGTGAGCGGGCCCGGATCGGTGGCCAGGTGCAGCGCCGCCGACCAGTGCCGGTGCGCCTCGGCGTAACCGTGCAGCCGCTCGGCCTCCTGCGCGGCGGCCACCGCCGCCGGTAGGGCGCGCGCCGGCTCGCCGGCCAACCGCCAGTGGTGGGCCAACCGGGCCTGGTGCAGCTCACCCGGCGCCGTGGTCAGCGCCTCGGCGTAGCGGCGGTGCAGCCCGGAACGCTCGGCCGGGAGCAGCTCGTGCGCCAGCACCTCGGCCACCAACCGGTGCCGGAGCCGGTAGCCGTCGTCGGCCCCGACCAGCAGCCGGTGGGCCACCGCGGCGCGGGCCGCGGCGATCAGCTCGTCCTCCGGCATCCGCAGCACCTGGGCCAGCAGCCAGTGCTGCACCGGCTCGACACCGGCGGCCACCGCGTGCACCACCGCGTGCGCGTGCTGGGGCAACGCGTCGACCCGGTCGAGGAAGATCTCCCGCAGGGTCTCGGACAGGCCGTCCCGGCCGTCGCGCAGATCGCGGGCCAACTCCTCGATGACGAACGGGTTGCCACCGCTGCGCTGCCACACCTGGTCGGCCGCGTCGGCGGTCAGCGTCCGGCCGACCACCGCGGCGGCGAGATTCTCCGTGTCGGCCCGGCCCAGCGGCGCGAGGTCGAGCACCCGCACCGTGCGGAGCCGACGCAGCTCGGTGAGCACCCGACGCAGCGGGTGCGCGCCCTGCAGCGACTCCGCGCGCACCGCCGCCAGCACCGAGAGGTGGAGGTCGCCCAGCCCGGCCAGCAGGTAGAGCAGGAGCTGCCGGGTGCTCCGGTCGACCCACTGCAGGTCGTCGAGGATCAGCACCAGCTGCCGACCCTCGGCGATCAGGTGCAGGCCGCGGGCGACCCGCTCCAGCAGGGCGCCCGCGCCGTCGGGCCGGCCGTCTCGTCGGCGAACATCTGCAACAGCCCCGCACCGCCGAGGCGGTGCGTCCGTGCAGGTGGACACCTCGGCGTCGAACCGGCGCAGTGCCTGCAACAGCGGGTGCAGCGGGGAGGCGTCGCCGATGTCCAGACAGCTGCCGGTGAGCACCACCGCGCCCTGCGCCCGCAGCCGGTCGCCGATCTCGCCCAACAGCCGGGTCTTGCCCACACCGCTCTCACCGGTCAGGAAGACCGCCGCGGTCTGTCCGTGCGCGGCGTCACCGAGCATCGCGGACCGAACCGTCTGCATCAGCTCGGCCCGGCCCACGAGTGGTGCGGTGTCCACATCGCTGGCCATGTCGAGCAGCCTAATCACAGGTCCCCACACCGTTCTACGGCCGCCTACCGCTTGTGGTACTCCTCGCGTCGACTTTGCGACAAAGGTTGAAGGTTGTCGGCGGCCGACATACGTCGTTCGGCAGATCCGCCGAAGGGCCGGCAGTGCGAGTCTGCGGAGGTCAGTAGGCATCCGCGGGGAGAAAGGCGGTGCGACAGCCATGACCATCACCCCGTCGCCGCGCATCGGACCGCGTCCCCGCAGTGGCCGGTCCCCTGGAAAGACGTATTGTCACCGTCCTCTTCGTGGACATCGTCGGCTCGACGGCACTGGTGAGCCGGCTCGACCCGGAGGACGTCCGAGCGCTGCAGCGGGCCTACTTCGACACCGTGGCCGGTGTGCTGCACCGTTGGCAGGGCGTGGTGGAGAAGTACGTCGGCGACGCCGTGATGGCGCTCTTCGGCGCCCGGCACTCCGACGGCTTCGACGCGTACCGGGCGGTGCGCGCCGGGCTGGAGATCCAGGCCGCGCTGGACCGCCGGCCGATGGTCGACGACATCAGACTGCGCGTCCGCGTCGGCGTCGCCACCGGCGAGGTCGTGGTCGACCTGGGCGACGCCGTCACCGGCGGGCACGGCGTGGCCAGCGGCGCGGTGATCACCGCCGCGGCGCGACTGCAGGAGTACGCGCCACCCGGCGCCGTCGCGCTCTGCGCGGTCACCGCCGGCGCCACCGCCGGCCTGATCGCCCAGCGTCAGCTGGGGCCGGTCGCCGACCAGGTGCCGCCGGTGCCGGTCTGGCACGCCCTCGGTCCGGTACGCCCCAGCGCCGACCGGCACGACGGCCCGCTGATCGGTCGCCGCCGCGAGCTGGCCGCCATCCGCGACCAGCTGGGCTGGGCCGTCCGGCAGCGGAGCCCACGCTGGGTCTCCCTGGTCGGCCCCACCGGCAGTGGCCGTAGCCGACTGCTGCACGAGCTGACCCGTGGACCGACCACGGTGGACGGATTGCCGGTGCGCTGGTGCGTGGCGGCCTGCCAGCCGTACCCCGATCAGGTCTCGCCCCGGTCGCGGAGCTGCTCCGCGACCTCGCCGGGATCCGGCCCGGCGACGGTCCGGCGGCGGTCCACGACCGGCTCGTCACCGCTCTGACGCCGCTGTTCGCGCCGGCTCGGATCGCCACCGCGGTCCCGACGCTCCAGCGGACGCTGGCCACACCGGACGGCTCGGTCGTGGCGCAGGCGGGCGCGGAGATCTGCCGGAGGTCCTGTTGCGCCTGGCCGCCCACCGGCCGTTGATCGTCGCCGTCGACGACGTGGACCGGGCCGCGCCGGTGGTGAGCCGGTTCCTGCACGCCCTGTTCCGCGCGGCGACCGAGCGCGAGCTGCCGCTGGCCCTGGTCACCCTGCACCAACCACAGTGGGCCGACACCCGGCCCGGACCGGCCCGACGGATGACGGTCCGACCGCTGGCCACTGTGCAGTCCGGGCGGCTGCTGCGCCAACTGCTCACCCGGGCCGGACAGCCGGTGGCCCTGGTCGACCGGATACGGCCGCTGGTGGGGCCGGCCCGGGCACGCGGCGGCGTACGTCACCTCCGTGGTGGAGGGCGCCGATCCGGTGACGCTGACGCTGCCCGAGCCGGTACGCCGCGCCGTCGGCGCGGAACTGGACCACCTCGACGGTGAACGGCGGGCGGTGCTGATGGCCGCCGGCTCCCTCGGTGGTGTCATCTCCGGCTCGGCGGTGGACCGGGCACTCGGCTGGACGCCCGGCCGGTCCGCACCGCACTGCGCGGGCTGGTCGCCGCCGGGCTGCTGCTCCCCACCGCGTCAACGGATACGCCTTCGCGACCCCGCGCTGCGTCAGGTGGCCGCCGAGCGGTTGCCCGTACCCTGCGTGCCGTCTTCGAGCGCCGGACCGCCGAGGTAGCGCACCTCGACACCGCGCACCGGAACGCCGTCGGTGTGGCGCGCCACCGCTCCGACGCCGATCCCGCCGATGCGGTCGACACATCGTCGGCGCGGGCGCCGAGGTCGTGCGGCTGGACGCCGTTCGCGCTCGGGCCGGCCGACTCGACGCGGTCTTCGCGGCGCTGACCCCGGCGGGGGCGGGCGGTGCCACCAATCCGACGCAGTCGGGGCGACGCGTCCCGACCTCGACGGCGACCGCGAGGCCGACCGCACACCGGCGGCTCCCCGGCGCACCGATCCGATGATCATCCGGTGCCAGGAAGCCCGACCGAGCCCGCACCGACGGCGGCGGGATCAGGACGGCCGTCCGCCGAACTGCCAGTTGTGCACCTCGACGTCGGCGTACCGGTGCACGGTCAGGATGGCGCGGGCCGCCTCGCGTCCGGCGCCCGGACCAGCGCAGCGGTGCCGAGCCAGGTGCCGCCGTCATCGGACAGCAGAGGCCCGTACGCGATCAGCTCGTCCGCGTCGGACGGCACCGCACGGTCGACGGCCTGCCCGCGCCGAGGCCGAGCACCAGGTATCGGTTGCCACCGGTCCGGCCGCCCGGAAGTCCCACATGGTGCGGCCCAGCGCGTTGTGCCACCTGCGGACCAGCACGTCCCGGTACACGCCGGCCTGGTAGTTCGGCTCGTCGAAGGCGAAGGTCCGCGCCGCGGTCGGGTCGGGTACGTCGACGATGTGCACACTGCCGGTGGCCGCGTCGCCGACGAGGGTCGGACCTCGGGCGATCATCTCTGCGGCGTACCGGTCCATGTAGGACCAGTGCTCTTCCAGCAGCTCGTCGCGCAACGCCGCCGAGCCGGGCCGGTCACGGTGGTAACAGAGAAACTCCATGCCCCATTCTCGGCACGGTGCCGTCCGCCCGGCCCGGGCGGGGTACCGTTCGGTCGCCTACGGCACGGACGCCGAGGCCAGCAGCGCAGCGGTGGGCAGTGCGAGTAGGCCGTCGCTGTCCCGGTAGGCGGCGGTCAACTCGTCGTAGGCGGCGCGGATGCGGGCGGTCACGTCCGCCGGTTGGCTCTCCAGCACCAGGCCCGGCTTGCTGATGCCGTTGGCGGGGCCGCTCCACCAGGCCTCGGGGTCGGTGCGATGCACCCAGGTGATCGTGTCGCAGCGCACGTCGACGAGCCCGGCCTGGTCGAGCAGACCCGCCACACCCACGGGGTACGGGGAAAGTCCTCTCCGCGTCCACCGTCGGTGCGGCGGTCGGTCGGTCGACCCCGGCGGCGTCGAAGACCTTTCCCCAGAGGCGCTGCGCCTCCGGCGGAGGGAACGGCCACACCGTCACCGCCACCCGACCGGCCGACCGCACGACCCGTCGGAGTTCGGTGACCGCGGCCAGCGGATCGCCCACATGGTTGATCACGAAGTTCGCCACGGCCGCGTCGAAGCGCCCGGACGCGAACGGGAGGTGCGGCAGTGCCGCGAGACGCACCTCCTCGGCGGACGGAACGCGGGCACGCACCATCTCCACCATGCTGGGCTCGGCGTCGACGGCGACGACGGTGGCACCACGCGCACACGCCAGCCTGGCCACCGTCCGGAACCGGTGCCCGCGTCGAGCACTCGCGTACCCGCCCCGACGAGGGCGGCCTCCAGCAACGATGGTGCGGGATGGGCGCAGAGCGCGGCGAGGCTGCGGTCGTACGCGACCGCCCGCCCGGCCCAGCGCGACCGTTCATGATCGTCGAACGCTGTCGTCGTCATCCCCGCACCCCAATCGATGATCGTGATGGTGGCGCCACCATATCCGACCGGTAGGTCCCCACTGGGGTCAGCGGTCGTACGAGATCAAGGACCCCGATAATCCATCGTCCCGTGGGCGCCGGGATGCTACGAAGGGCGTGCCCGACCTGACAAGCTCCGTCGACGCCACGTCCCTGGAAACTCCACGGCTGCTGCTGCGCCGCTTGCGAAGCGATGATCTGGACGGGTTCGCCGCGGTCAACGCGCAGCCCGAGGTGATGCGCTACATCCATGACGGCCGCCCTCTGGACCGGGCCGCGACCGCGGAGCGCCTGGCCACCTATCAGCGCCAGTGGGATGAGCACGGCTTCGGCCTGTACGCGGTGGAGGTCAAGGAGACCGGCGAGCTGGCCGGTTTCACCGGGCTGGCGGTGCCGGCCTTCCTGCCCGAGATCATGCCGGCCGTGGAGATCGGCTGGCGGCTCGGCCGTGCGTTCTGGGGCCGGGGCCTGGCCACCGAGGCGGCCCAGGCCGTCGTCGCCCACACCCGTGCCGAACTCCCCTGCGGCGGCTGGTCAGCATCCACGTCGTCGGCAACGAGGCGTCCGCGCGGGTGATGGTCAAGCTGGGTATGTCCCTGGAGCGCGAGACCGTGCAGCCGGACACCGGCCGCCACGTCCGGGTCTACGCGCTGGACCTGTAGCGCAGATCCGGCCCGGCCGGCTGCTCATCGCGGACGAGGGTGGCAGGTGCGTCTCCGCCGGGGCCGCCGTCTCGACGGCGGCGTCACGCGTGCGGCCAACATCTCCAGACCGATGACACTGAGGACCGTTTCGTTCACGCCGACACGTCCTTCGCTGACGGAGCCTGACCTCACGTTACGATGACGTCACAAGCAGTGGCCGGGCCGGGCGTGCTCGTCAGCGGGCGGCCAGGAAGTCCAGCACTCGTGGCCAGGCCGCCGCCGCGGCGTCCGGGGCGTAGTCGGCCAGGTCCGCGTCGGTGAACAGGTGTCCCACAGCGGGATAGCGGAAGACCGCCAGGTCGGCGCCGGCATCGGTCATCGCCCGCTGCCACTCGTCGACCTCGTCCTGGGCGTCGTACGGGTCGGGGTCGGCGAGGTGCAGCTGCACCGGCAACCCGGGTCGGACCGCGTCCGGTGCGCCACCGGTGCCGTGCAGCAGCAGCAGAGCGGCGGTGTCAGGGCGCTCGGCCAACAGCGCCCGGCCACACCGGCGCCCATCGAGACGCCGGCCAACACCGTCTCCGGTGGCAGGTCCCGCAGGGCTGCCCGAGCCCGGTCGAGCACCGCCTCCTGGCCGATCTTGTCGAGCACCGCGAAGCCCTCCTCGACGGAGTCGGACGCCGGAACGCCGTACAGGTCGGGGGTGACGACTTGGTGCCCGGCGGCGCGCAACCGGTCGGCGGCGGCGCGTACGGCCGGACGCAGCCCGTACACGGAGTGGAACAGCACGACGTGTGGCATCCGGTCATCCTGCCGCAGCCGACAGCCCGTGTGGTGCGGCCACGCGGGCGCGCGTCAGACCAGTGCCGCCAGCCGCGCGACGAGGTCGGCCGGTGGCGGCATCGCGGCGATCTCGCGGCTGACCTGCGCGGCGGCGGTGCGCAGGCCGTCGTCGGTGAGCAGCTGGGTCAGCGCCCGCGCGGTGATGTCCCGGGTCGCAGTGCCAGACCGGCGCCCGGCGGGCCACCAGCTCGGCGTTGTGCCGCCGGTCCCCGGCCCCACGGTGGCCAGCTGGGGCAGGCCGGCGGCGAGTGCGCCGAAGGCGCTGCCCGCACCTCCGTGGTGTACCAGCGCGACGCTCGCCGGCAGCGCCTCGTCGAGCGGGATCCAGTCGACCACCCGCACGTTGCCGGGCACCGAACGGGCCGAGCGCTCATCCGGTCGGACCAGCACGAACTCGGCGTCCACCTGGGCGGCCGCGGCCACCACGGCGGGCATCGGCCCCGGTCGCCGGGGCCGGTCAGGGTGCTGCGGGTGACCAGGATCCGGGGCCGGTCGCCCGGCTCGCGCAGCCAGGCCGGCAGCTCGCCACCGCCCACGTAGGACGTGTAGCGCATCGGCCAGCCACCCTGGGTGGCCACGCTGGGCGGGGCCACGGCGAGAGCGGCGGCGGGTGGCGGCACCTCGGTCAGCCGTGCCGGCGCAGCGTGGGGCCGAGCCGGGCGAGCGTGGCCCGGACCAGGTCCCGGCCGTCGAAGAGGGCGTTCTCCTGGCGTACGGCCGGCACGCCGAGGCGCGCGGCGGCCACCGCACCGGCGACCGCGAACGGCTCGTGCAGCACCAGATCCGGCCGCCACCGCGTTGCCAGCGTGACCACCGGGTCGGCCAGCTGGTCGTTGAGCGCGCCGAACAGCAGGCCGGCGCCCGGGTGCCGGCGGTACCGGCCATTTCGGCGCGCGCGATCAGCGGATGGCGGGGAAAGACCCGCAGCGCGATCCGGCCGAAGTCGAAGCCCGGCGCGATGTCGTGCACCGGCAGACCGGCGCCCGCGGCGCCAGACCGCCGCCGCCGGTGGCGACCAGCACGTCGTGGCCGGCGTCGCGCAGCTACCGCGAGCGGCACCAGCGGAAAGACGTGCCCGACCAGCGGGGCGGAGACCACCAGCACGCGCATGGACGTGATCCTATGCCGACCACGGCATCCGCAGCAGGCCCGTCGAACGCCCACCGCCACCGGGCAGGCGAGCTGCCCCACATCCGGGGCAGCTCTACAGCAGACAGCACCGCCACGGCGGGCGGGCGCGCCCCGATCCGGGACGAGACCCGGTGCGCGGCCCTGGATCAGCCGGCCGGTCGCTGGTCGACGATGCGGCGCATCTTGCCCATCGACCGCTCCACCGAGTCCGGCGCGAGGACGTCGACGGCCACGCTCACGCCGATGGTGTTCTTCACCAGCTGGACCAGCGTCGTGCCGGCCCGCTCGGCGGCGTCCACCTCGACCCCGGCCCGTCGCTCCACCCGCACGGTGAGGGTGTCCAACCGGCCGTGCCGATCGAGGACGCACTGGAAGTGCGGCGACAGCTGCGGGTCCGCAGGATCAGCTCCTCGATCTGGGTGGGGAAGATGTTGACGCCGCGCACGATCATCATGTCGTCGGTGCGACCGGTGATCTCTCGATCCGGCGCATCGGCCGGGCGGTGCCGGGCAGCAGCCGGGTCAGGTCGCGGGTCCGGTACCGCACGACCGGCATCGCCTCCTTGGTCAGGGAGGTCAACACCAGCTCACCCTGCTCGCCGTCGGGCAGCACCTCCCCGGTGACCGGGTCGATGATCTCCGGGTAGAAGTGGTCCTCCCAGACGTGCAGACCGTCCTTGGTCTCAACGCACTCGGTGGCCACGCCGGGGCCCATCACCTCGGAGAGCCCGTAGATGTCGACCGCGTGGATGTCCAGCTGCTGTTCCATCTCCCGGCGCATGTCCTCGGTCCACGGCTCCGCCCCGAAGATGCCCACCCGCAGTGAGGTGGCGCGCGGGTCGATGCCCTGGCGGTGCATCTCGTCGACGATGGCCAGCAGATAGCTGGGCGTGACCATGATGACCTCGGGCTCGAAGTCGCGGATCAGCATGACCTGACGCTCGGTCATGCCGCCCGAGACCGGGATGACAGTGCACCCCAACTCCTCGGCCCCGTAGTGCGCGCCCAGGCCACCGGTGAAGAGCCCGTAGCCGTACGCGATGTGCACCCGGTCGCCGGGCGGCCGCCGGAGGCACGGATCGACCGGGCCATCAGACGCGCCCAGGTGCCCAGGTCGTCGCGGTGTAGCCGACCACCGTCGGGCGGCCGGTGGTGCCGGAGGAGGCGTGCAGCCGGGAGACCCGCTCCCGGGTACGGCGAACATGCCGAACGGGTAGTTCTCCGCAGATCCGCCTTGCCGGTGAACGGGAAGCGGGCCAGGTCGTCGAGATCCCGGCAGTCGTCGGGTGCACCCCACCGCGTCGAACGCCCGGCGGTAGTGCGGCACGTTGTCGTACGCGTGCCGCAGCGACCAGCGCAGTCGGTCGTGTTGCAGGGCGCGCAGCTCGTCGAGGCTGGCGCGCTCGATCGGCTCCAGCTCTTCGGGCCGAGGGTGCGGTCCTGCATCGCGTGCCTCCTGGCGCGGGCGGTCCCGGTGGGGCTGCGGGTACGGTACGCCCGCCGTCGCCCCGGTCGACGAGACGGTCAGCGAGCGGCCGGCAGGCGGTGCAGGGCGTCGACGAGCGGTGCCAGCTCGGGGCGGCCTCCGCCTCGGCGAGGGCGTCGTGGAGCACCCGGTCGTGGGTGGGTCGGGCCTGGGCGAGCAGCTCGGAGCCGGCCGGGGTCAGCTCGGTGTAGATGCCACGCCGGTCGTCGGCGCAGAGGATCCGGGTGAGCAGACCCCGCTGTTCGAGCCGGGTGACCAGGCGGGCGGTGGCGCTGCCGGAGAGCGCGGCGGCACGGGCGAGCTGGCTCATCCGCATGTGCCAGCCGTCCTGGCGGGAGAGCGCGTCGAGCACCGTGTATTCGACGACGGACAACTCGTGGCGCGCCTGCAACGCCCGTTCCAGGGACGTCTCGATCAGCCCGTGCAGGGCGGCGAGGGTGCGCCAACCCTGCGCGCGGATCTCGACCGCGTCGTCGGCGATGCCCATGCCGGCCCTCCCGGGGTGTGATCTGGACGCCCCAGGCTACCACGCTTGCGCCGATATAAGGCGCGTGCAAGTATTTCGTTGCTGGCGCGTGTAGTTGCACGCGCCGCATACTTGACCCTCCCCGATGGGAAGACCATGTCCGTACGCCAACAGTCCCTGCCACCCGGCCTGATCGCACTGGCCATCGGCGCCTTCGGCATCGGGCTCACCGAGTTCGTGATCATGGGGCTGCTGCCCGAGGTGGCCGCCGACTTCGCGGTCACCGAGCCGGTGGCCGGCTGGCTGATCTCCGGCTACGCGCTGAGCGTGGCCGTCGGCGGTGGCCCTCACGGCGGCGGTCACCCGACTGCCCCGCAAACCGGTGCTCCTCGGCCTGATGGTGCTCTTCATCATCGGCAACCTGCTCTCCGCCGTCGCCGGCGACTACGCCGTGATGATGGCCGGCCGGATCGTTGCCGCGCTCTGCCACGGCGCGTTCTTCGGCATCGGCGCGGTGGTGGCCGCCGGCCTGGTCGCACCGGCCCGACGCGCGGGCGCCATCGCCATGATGTTCGCCGGCCTGACCATCGCCAACGTGCTCGGCGTCCCGTTCGGCACCTTCCTCGGCCAGCACTTCGGCTGGCGGTCGACGTTCTGGGCGATCACCGCCATCGGGTGGTCGCGCTGATCGGGCTGGCCCTGCTCGTCCCGGGTCGCGACACCGCCGCGGCCGACCGCCCGACCGGCGGGCTGCGCGGCGAGTTGCGGGCCTTCACCCACGCACAGGTCTGGCTCTCGCTGGTGATCACGGTCCTGGGCTTCGGCGGAATGTTCGGCGCGTTCACCTACATCGCCTACACGCTCACCGAGGTCAGCGGCTTCGCCACGAGCACCGTGCCCTGGCTGCTCGTCCTCTTCGGAGTGGGCCTCTTCGCCGGCAACCTGCTGGGTGGGCGGGCGGCGGACCGGTCGCTGTCGCGCACCCTGGTCACCGTCCTGGCGGCGCTCACCGTGGTGCTCGTCGGCTTCGCACTGACCGCGACGAGCCCGGCGCTGACCATCGTCGCGCTCGTGCTGATGGGCGGGTTCGGTTTCGCCACCGTGCCGCCGCTGCAGATGCGGATCATGCGGTACGCCCACCAGGCGCCGACCCTGGCGTCCGGGGCGAACATCGCCGCCTTCAACCTCGGCAACGCGCTGGGAGCCTGGATCGGCGGGTGACCATCGCGGCCGGACTCGGTTACACGTCCCCGATCTGGGCCGGTGCGGCCCTCACCCTGGCCGGCCTGGTCGTCCTCCTCGGAGCGCTGCGACTGGCCCGTCGCCGTGCGCCGGTGGAGACCGAGGCGAGCCTGGCGGACACGGCCGTCTGACCCCGGACGTGAGGACGCCGGGCCGGTGGAGGCCCGACCCGGCGTCGCTCTGATCGTCGCCCTGCCATCTTCTCGCAATTGCAAAAGATGTGCAACAAGGTCTGGACAACGCGTTCGTGTCGTAACTAGCCTGCTCGCTATGAGTCCTTACATCACGGAACCCTGGGCCTGGCAGGAGAGCTGGGACCGTCAGCAGGAGGCCTACCTACCGGACCGGGAACACCGGTTCACCGCCATGCTCGACACCGTCGACGCGGTCCTCGACGGTCAGCCGCCACGCGTGCTCGACCTGGCCGGCGGCACCGGCACCATCTCGCTGCGGACGCTCGCGCGTTTCCCGACGCCGCGGCGACAGTGGTGGACCTCGACCCGGCGCTGCTCGCCATCGCCGACGCCTCGCTGGCCGGTCGGGCCACCCTCGTCCGGCCGACCTCGGCACCCCGACTGGCGCGCCACGCTCCCCACCGTGAGTACGACGCCGTGCTCACCGCCACCGCCCTGCACTGGCTTCCGGCCGATCGGCTCGGCCAGCTCTACGCCGAGCTACGCGACGTGCTGCGACCGGGCGGGGTCTTCGTCAACGCCGACCACATGCCGGACGACACCCTGCCGGAGCTGACCAAGCGGTTGCTGGACCGGGCACGGGACCGGCGCAACGCCCGGTACGCCGCCGGCTCGATGCTGTCCTGGTCGGACTGGTGGGAGCGGGCCGGCGCCGACCCGGCGCTCGCGCCGCTGGTCGCCGAGCGACAGACGATCTACCCACCGGGCACAGCCCGAGTGGAACCCGCCGGCCTCCTGGCACCTCGCCGCCCTCACCGCCGCCGGGTTCAGCGAGGTCGGCACGGTGTGGCGAGGTGGCCGGACGCCGCCGTCGCGGCAGTACGCTAAACACCCGTGTCAGAGCCTCCCGACCCGCGCACCGATCCCGACGTCGATCTGCGCGTCCCCGCCGACCGCCGCGAGCTGACCGCGCGTCCCGCGACGGTTCTCGGCACGATCGCGGCCGGCGGGTGCTCGGCGCTGGCCGGGCGGGCCTGCAACACGCCGTCCCGCACCCGCCGACCGGTTTCCCGTGGGCCACGTTCGCCATCAACACGTCCGGCTGCCTGCTGATCGGCGTGCTGATGGCGACCTCGGCACCTCGGCGGTGGGCACCCTCGCTCGCCCGTTCCTCGGGGTCGGGGTGCTCGGCGGTTCACCACCTTCTCCACCTACGCCGTGGACGTCCAGCAGGCGATCGTCGCTGGCGCGCCGGGCACCGCGCTGGCGTACCTGGCCGCGACGGTGCTCGGCGCACTCGTCGCCGTCGGGTTGGGCGACGCGCTCACCGCCGGAGTGCTGCGGCGACGGGTGGCCCGATGACAGTGCTGCTCATCGCCCTGGGCGCTGCCGTCGGCGCTCCGCTGCGCTACCTCACCGACCGGGCCGTCCAGTCCCGGCACGACTCCGCGTTCCCGTGGGGCACGCTGACCGTCAACGCGATCGGGTCGTTGCTGCTCGGCGTACTCGTCGGGTTGCCGGCTGGTCCGGCGGTCACCGCGGTGCTCGGCACCGGGTTCTGCGGCGCGCTGACCACCTACTCCACGTTCAGCTACGAGACGCTGCGGCTGGCCCGGGCGGTCACCGCTTTCTGGCCCTGGCCAACGTGCTGGGCAGCGTGGTCGTCGGGCTCGCAGCGGCCACCGCCGGCTACGCCCTGGCCCGTGTCCTGATGGACTGACGGCCCGCAGATACCGGGGTATATACGCGAGGTATACCCCGGTGTAGTCTCCTTCGCATGAGCGTCCCACTGACCCTTCTCGGCCTCCTCGAACGAGAGCCCAGCCACGGATACGACCTGAAGCGCGACTACGACGCCTTCTTCGGCCGGGGCAAGCCACTGCCGTTCGGCCAGGTCTACTCCACCCTCAGCCGACTGGCCCGGGACGGCAAGGTCGTCATCAGCGACGTCGCGCCCGGCTCGGGCCCCGACCGCAAGCGCTACATCATCACCGACGTCGGCGCGACAGAGGTCGAGCAGTGGCTGACCCAGCCGGTCGACCCGGAACCGCACCTGCAGACGGTGCTCTTCGCCAAGGTCGTGCTGGCGCTGATGCTGGACCGTCCCGCCGCCGAGTATCTCGACACCCAGCGCAGCGCGCACCTGCACCGGATGCGCGAGCTGACCGAGATCAAGCGCGCCGGCAGTCTGGTCGACGCGCTGCTCGCCGACCACGGCCTGTACCACCTGGAGGCCGACCTCCGGTGGATCGAGATGACCGGCGCCCGGCTGGACGCCCTCCGGAAAGAGGTACGGCCATGAGCGTCATCCTCGAAGCACGCGACGTCGAGTTCGCCTTCGGCCAGACGCCCGCCCTGCGCGGCGCCAGCGTCGCCGTGGACGCCGGCGAGATCCTCGCCGTGATGGGCCCAGCGGCTCGGGCAAGTCCACCCTGTTGCACTGCCTGGCCGGCATCCTCGTGCCCGACTCCGGCGAGATCCGCTTCGACGGGATCCAGGTCGAGGCCCTGGCCGAGACCCAGCGCAGCAGCCTGCGCCGGGACCGGTTCGGCTTCGTCTTCCAGTTCGGCCAGCTCGTCCCCGAGCTGACGGCGGTGGAGAACGTCGCCCTGCCACTGCTGCTCAGCGGCGTACGCCGCACCGAGGCCCTGCGCAGGGCGCACACCTGGTTCACGCGCCTCGGCCTGGACGGGATGGAGCAGCGCCGTTCCGGTGAGCTGTCCGGCGGGCAGGCGCAACGCGTCGCCCTCGCCCGGGGCCTGGTCGCCGAGCCGCAGGTCCTCTTCGCCGACGAGCCGACCGGCGCGCTCGACTCGCTCACCGGCGAGCAGGTGATGGACCTGCTGGTCGGCGCCGCCCGCGAGCAGGGCACCACAGTCATCCTGGTGACCCACGAACCCGCATCGCCGCGTACGCCGACCGTGAGGTCATGGTTCGCGACGGACGCGTGAACGCGCCGGACCGGATCGCCTCATGATCCGCTTCGGGCTCCGCCTCGCCGTGGCCGGCGGTCGTGAGGCGCTCACCCGCCTGATCGTCATCGCCGCCGCCGTCGCGATCGGCGCCGGGCTGCTGCTGACCACACTCGCCGGGGTCAACGCCGTCAACGCCCAGCTCACCCGGTACGCGGCGGTGTATCCCAGCGCCTCCGCCGGCGGCGACGCCGACCCTCTGACGTGGTCGACCCGGGAGGACTACTTCCGGGGCAGACAGATCACCCGGATCGACGTCGCCGCCGGCGGCTCGACTCGCCCACGCCGGTCGGCATCCCGGCGACACCCGGCCCGGGAGTACTACGCCTCGCCGGCGATGCGGGAGCTGCTGGCCGCCCACCCGGCCGAGCAGTTGGGCAACCGCTACCCGGGGCGTGACCTCGGCACCATCGGCTCGGCCACGCTTCCCTCACCGGACACCCTGCTCGTCATCGCGGGCGGCACCCCGACCAGGTCGCCAAACTGCCCAACGCGAAGCAGATCACCACCGTCGGCGACGCCCCGCGCTGCCCAAGACCACGATGAACCTCATCCTGGGCGTGGTCGCCGGTGGGCTGCTGTTCCCGGTGCTGATCTTCATCGGCACCGCCACCCGGCTCAGCGCCGCCCGCCGGGAGCAGCGGTTCGCCGCGATGCGCCTGGTCGGCGCGACGCCCCGACAGATCTCGATGGTCGCCGCGGTGGAGGCGGCCACCGCCGCCGTCGCCGGCACCGCCGTCGGCTTCGGCCTGTTCTACGCCTTCCGCGACCCGCTCGCGAGCATCCGTTCACCGGCATGCCGTTCTTCCCCAACGACATGTCGCTGGGCGTGCTGAACGTCCTGCTGGTAGCGCTCGGCGTCCCGGCCGGCGCGGCGGTGGCTGCTCAGGTCTCGCTGCGCCGCGTACGAATCTCGCCGCTGGGCGTCACCCGGCGGGTCACGCCCGCGCCCCGAGCGCGTACCGGCTGATTCCGATGGCGCTCGGCGTCGCCGTGCTGGTGTTCGCCCTCGGCTACCGACCCGAGACGTCCGACGGCCAGGCCGCGATCTTTCTGCCCGGGCTGCTGCTCATCATGGCCGGCCTGGTCCTCGCCGGCCCGTGGTTGACGATGGTCGGCGCCCGCGTCCTGGCTCGGTACGCCAACCGTCCGGCCACACTCATCGCGGCGCGACGTCTCGCCGACAACCCGAAGGCCGGCTTCCGGGCGATCAGCGGCATCATGCTCGCGCTCTTCGTCACGAGCGTGTCCGTCGGCGTGATCACCACGATCATCGCCAACCGCGGTCCGGCACCGGTCGGCTCGACCGACGCGGGCACGGTGACCACAGTCTTCGCCGAGGACGCGCCGTCGGTGCCCGACGCGCTCTTCACCGAACTGCGCGCGGTCACCGGGGTGCGCTCGGCGACCGCCATCCGGGAGAACCCGAACCTGACGAACGGCGGCGAGGCCGGGGTGATGGCGTGCGCCGACCTTCCGAGCACGTACGGCCGGTGCGCCGACGGCGCGAGCGTCATCGAGGTGCCGATGGGCCTCAGCCGCTGGCGGGAGACGGTGTCGTCCACGACGGTCTGGCCCGCCGCGCCCCTCACCATCGACGAACTCCAGCGGCTACCGGTGGTGTCGATGGTCGTCGGCACGGACGGCTCGGCCACCGCCGTCGAACGCACCCGCACCCTGTTGGAGGTCGCCTTCCCGACCTTCTGGGTGGGGCCGAACGTGCCCGGCGACTTCGAGTCGGACTTCGCGAACACGCTGCGCGGCTGGGAACAACTGGCCAACGTCGTCATCGTGGCCAGCCTCGCGCTCGGCGGGTGCAGCCTCGCGGTCAGCGTCATCGGCGGTCTCACCGAACGCCGGCGTCCGTTCAGCCTGCTACGCCTCAGCGGCGCGCCGGTACGGGTCCTGCGGCGGGTGGTCGCGCTGGAGAGCGCCGTACCGATGCTCGCCGTCGCCGCCCTCGCCATCGGGATGGGGCTGCTCGCCGCGCATCTGTTCCTCCGGGCACAGATGGACTACACGCTCGTCGCGCCGGGACCGGCCTTCTACGCGATCGTGGTCGTCGGGTTGGCCGCCTGCCTCGGTGTCATCGCCTCCACCCTGCCGCTGCTGGAACGGATCACCGGTCCGGAGACCGCCCGCAGCGAGTAGTCAGTCCGTGAGCCCGGTGGTCGCGAGAGCGACCACCGCCGAGGCTGAAGACGGCTGGCGGCCCGATGTCCTCCCGGGCGGCGAGCGCGCCGATCTCGTCCAGCCGGGCGGGCACGGACCGTTGGCCGGGATGCCCGGCGTCCTGCACGGCGAGCACCGGAGTGTCCGCGGCGCGGCCGTGCTCGATCAGCACGGCCGCGATCTTGGCGATGGTGTCGACGGCCATCAGCAGCACGACGGTCCCCGGGCCGGGCCAACGCCGCCAGTCGACCAGCGAGTCCGGATGCCCTGGCGGCAGGTGCCCGGAGACCACAGTGACGTCGTGCGCCACCCCGGTGCGTCACCGGCACGCCGGCGAGGGCCGGGGCGGCGAGGGCGCTGCTCACCCGGGGACCACTGTCACCGGCACACCGGCCGCCGCGCAGGCCTGCACCTCCTCGTGGCCGCGCCCGAAGACGTACGGGTCGCCGCCCTTGAGCCGGACCACCCGGCGGCCGGCGCGGCGTGCGACACCAGGGCCGCGTTGATCGCGTCCTGGGACATCGACGGGCCACGGGGCACCTTGGCGGCGTCGACCACCAGCACGTCGGGACGCAGTCCGGCCAGCAGCCTGCGGAGCGAGCCGGTCGACCACCACCACGTCCGCCGCGTCGAGCAACGCCTTTCCGCGTACCGTGATCAGGTCGTCGGGTCCGGGCCCGCCGCCGACCACGGCGACCGAACCATGGTCGTGGTCGTGCCCGTGGGAGTCGTGCCCGTGGTGGTCGTGCCCGTGGTGATGGTGATGGCCGACCGGGTCGTCGGGGTGGTCGTGGGGGCGTTGCGGGCGGCCCACCTTGTCGGCGAAGCCGGGCATCAGCACCCGGTACGCGCAGGTGTCGCAGTTCATCCGGATGTCCCCGCCCAGCGCCTCGGCGTAGCGCTCCCGCACGAGGTCGGCGAGGGCGTCGCAGTCGCCGATCACCTCGGCGACGCGGACGTCCAGGTCGGGGTGGGCGGCGGCGAACTCCGTCGACTGGGCGACGATGCGGTCGGGCAGCACTCCGGCGAACAGGAAGTACGGCGCCACGACGATCCGCCGCGCGCCGAGGCGGCGCAGCCGCTCCAGCACCTCCGGCACCGACGGTTGCGCCAGGGAGACGAACCCGGCTCCACGCCCGCGTAGCCGCGCCCCTCCCAGAGCAGGCGGGCGACCTTGGCCACCTCGGCGTTGGCGTCCGGGTCGGTGGAACCCCGCCCGATCAACGCGACCCAGGTGCCGGCCCGGTCGGCCGGGTCGGTCTGAACCGGCTGGCCAGCGCCGTGCCGGCCCGCTCGGCACCCGCCAGCGCCGCGTCGATGCGCTGTTCGAGGGCGTCGTGCAGCAGAGGATGCGGGCCGAGCGGACGGCCGTAGCGGTAGGTCAGCCCGGGGTGCCGTTCCTGCTCCCGGCCCATGGCGGCGGGGATGTCGCCCTGCCGTGGCCGGCGGCGGTGAGCACCAGCGGCAACGCCACCAGGGCCGGTGCCCGCGCGCGACGAGCGCGCCGACCGCGTCGGTCAGCGGCGGACGGGACAACTCGATGAAGCCACCCTCGACGTCACCGATGTCCCCGCGACGACGGACCCGCTCGACGAGAGCGGCGAACTGGTCGACCCCGGCCGCACTGCGCGTACCGTGCCCGACGATGACCAAGCCGGTCATGACTTCTCCTCGACGTAGAGCAGGGCGTTGAGGGCGGCGGCGGCGACCGCCGAACCACCCTTCTCCCCACGTTGGACACCCGGGCAGGCCGCTGGCGCAGCGCCGCCTTCGACTCGGCGGCACCGACGAAGCCGACCGGCAGGCCGACGACCAGCGCCGGAGCGGCGTTCAGGGTAAGTAGTTCGACAAGCGCGGTCGGCGCGCAGCCGACCACCAGACCGCGCCTGGGCCGACCCGCTCCAGGGCGATCCGCACGGCCGCCGCCGACCGGGTGATCCCGGCCGAGCGGCCCAACTCGGCGGCGGCCGGCTCGGCGACCGGGCAGACCAGCTCCAGACCGGCCCGGGTGATGCCGGCGGCGACCATCGCCACGTCGGTGACCACGGGAGCCCCGGCGCGCAACGCGGCCAGCCCCGACTCCAGGGCGGCCTCGTCGCAGACCAACTCGTCGACGTACGCGAGGTCGGCGCTGGCGTGCACCACCCGCTCGGTCACCGCCCGGTCAGCGGCGGCAGGTGCGACAGGTCGACGCGCTCGCGCAGGATGCGGTACGACTCGACCTCGATCGGATGCACCACCCGGCTCATCGGGCTCCTCCAGCACTGTCGGGCTCGACGACGCGGATCGCGTCAGGGTCAGCGACGACGCGGATCGCGTCGACCGGGCAGATCTCCAGGCATTCCAGGCAGCCCGTGCACCGGTCGGCGCGGACGGTGAGGCCGCCGGCGACCGGCCAGATCGCGTGGGTGGGGCAGGTCAGCAGGCAGGCACCGCAGCCCTGGCAGGCGTCGATCGTCACGAGCGCCACCGGTACCCCGGGGTGTCACCATCCGGCCGGCGACCAGCCTCGTGTCGCTGCTGCCGACCACCACCACGCTGTACATGTCGACGACCGTCGGATCGAGGGTGGCCAGGGTCGCCAGGTGGACCCGTTCGCCGGGACGGCTGGCGTTGCGCACCACACCCACCGGGGTGTCCGGTGGCCGGTGCGCGCCGAGGATGCCGAGCGCCTTGCCGAGCTGCCAGTCCCGCGCCCGGCTGCGCGGGTTGTAGAACAGCGTCACGAAGTCACCCTCGGCGGCGGCGGTCACCCGCCGCTCGATGACGTCCCACGGAGTGTGCAGGTCGGACAGGCTCACGTAGGCGTGGTCGTGGCCGAGGGGCGCGCCGAGCAGCGCGCCGGCGGCCAGCGCGGCGGTCACCCGGGCACACCCACCACGTCGATCCGCTCGTCGGCGTACTCCAGGGCGGGGCTGGCCATCGCGTACACCCGGCGTCGCCGGAGCCGATCAGCGCGACCGCGCGACCGGCGGCGGCCTCGGCGACGGCGGCGCGGGCCCGCGCCTCCTCGGCGCCCAGCCCGCTGGAAGCACCGGGTGCCCGGACGGAGCACGTCGCGGACCTGGTCAGATACTGGTCCAGGCCGACCACCACGGCGGCGCGCCGCAGCTCGGCCACCGCGCGGGGTGCGCAGGTCGGCGGCGCCCGCCCGAGGCCGACGACGGCCAACCGGCCGCGTGGTGCGTGCCGGGCCACCGCCACTGTCGCCATCGCCGTAGCGGTCTTCCCGACCAGCAGCGTCGCGTCGTCCGGACGGCCGTCCGGGCCGAGCAGGGCCGCGGCCTCCGCCACGCTCGGCGTGCCGACCGCGGCGCGGACCACCTCGCTGGGGTGCGGCACGTCGACCACCGCCAGCCGCGTCGCCGGCCAGGTCACCAGGGGTACGCCGAGCGCGTCGGCGGTGCTGCGGATGCCCGCCTCGTCGGCCTTGACGTCGGCGCTGGCCAGGCAGCGCAGGCTCGCCGGGTCGAGGCCGGCCTCGGCCAGCACCCGGTGCAGCAGCTCCGCCACCTCGGCGGCGGGTACGCCCGACTCGCCCCACGCCGGCCACCAGCGACGGCGGCCGCAGCACGGCGGTCCGGTCGTCGAGCGGCACCACCCGGTCGGTGACCAGCAGCCGGTACCGTCGTCCGGCGTGTCCCCGCCGGCTGCGCGCACGTTCGGGGGCAGGGCGGGCAGCGGCCAGTCGGCGTCGGCGACCAGCCGGACCGGCTCGCCGTCCAGGATGGCCCGGGACACCGCGGCGACCGCGCCCGCACCGGCCAGCCGAGGGTGTCCAGCCCCGGCAGGTCGACCGCGTCGGTGGCGGTGGTGATCACCGGTCGGGCGTCCAGCAGGGCGGCGACCCGCTCGGCGAGGGCGTTGCCCCACCGGCGTGCCCGCCGAGCAGCGCCACGGCGTGCCGGGCCGCCTCGTCGACGACCACCACCGCCGGGTCGGTGCGCTTGTCGTCGAGCAGCGGCGCGACGATCCGTACCACCGCCCCGGTGGCCAGGAACGCGATCACCGCGTCACACCCTGCCCAGGCGGCCCGCAGCGCGTCGGCGACGGTCTCCCCTCGACCAGCCGGGCGTGCGGCCACGTGGCGGCCACTGTGTCGGCGTGCCGGCGGCGGCGGCGGTGGCCGCCACCAGGCCGATCCGGGCGGGCGGGTTCTGGTCGGTCACTGGCGCTCCCCGGTGAGGACGACCACCGGGTTGGTGGCCGCGAGGCGGATCGACCCGCCGGGCAGGTCGGCGAGGCGGGCGGCGGAGAGTTGACTGCCCTCGACCGTGTAGCCGGCGGCGCGCAGCAGGCCCACGGCCGGTGCGACCCGGTCCAGCGCGGCCAGGGTGAGCACCACCCGTTCGGGCTGGCGGGACACCACGGCGGCGAGGATGTCGGCACCGCCACCGCCGACGAAGACCGCGTCGGGCTCGGGCAGGCCGGCCAGCGCGGCCGGGGCGCGACCGGGTACGAGCCGGACGTGCACGGCGTGCGCGGCGGCGTTGGCCTGGATGGTCGCGCCGGCCTCGGGGTCCTGTTCGACGGCGAGCACGGCCGCGCCGAGCAGCGCGCACTCGATGCCGACCGAGCCGCTGCCCGCGCCGACGTCCCAGACCAGCCGGCCCAGTCGGGGCGCAGCCGGGCGACGACGAGGGCGCGCACCTCCGACTTGGTGATCATCGAGTCGCGGTGGGCGTACCGGGTCTCCGGCAACGCCAACCCGGCCGGGGCGGCGGCGGGCTGGTTGTCGAGGCGCATCCGCCGGGCATCCCCGACCGGACGCATCGGCATCGGCGTCGGCGTCGGCGTCGGCGTCGGCGAGGCTGAGCAGGACGTGCGGGTCGGCCCAGGTCTCGGTGGCGGCCTGCTCGGGGTCACCGCGCGAACCCGCTCGGCGGCGGTGCCCAGGTGCTCGGCGATGAGCAGGCGGCGGGACCAGCCGATCAGACCGGCGCCCAACTCGGCCGCACCGGCGCCGGGCGCAGTGAGCACCGCGACCAGCGGCAGCGCCCGGCACGCGTTCAGGGCCGGGCGCGGGTCGCGCCCGTGCGCGGTGACCACGGCCGCGCCGTCCCAGGGCAGCCCGGCTCGGGCGAACGCGGCGGCCACGCTGGACACCGCGGGCACCACCCGCAGCGGCAGCCCGGCCGCGCGCAGCCGCCGGACGATGCCGAACAGGCCGGGATCGCCGCTGGCCAGCACCACGGCCGGCACTCCGGCGGCGACGGCTTCGGCGAGGCGGCGCAGGGCGGGGGCGAGTGGTCCGAGGGCGACGGTGTCCGCGCCGGCCGGTACGGGCACCGCGGCCAGGTGCCGGGCGGCCCGACCACCAGCCCGGCGGCGGCCACCACCGGCGCGAGCGCGGGATGCGGCGGAGCGCCCGCGGCGTCCAGGCCAACCACCGTCACGTCGGTCACCGGGGCCACCGTCCCGACGAGGCGACCACGTGCGCTCCGGCGAAGTCGACCATCGCCACGTCCACGGTGACCGTCGGCCCGGCGAAGCGTCGCAACACCTGACCGACCCGCTGGCAGAGCAGGTCGCCGGCCGGAGCGAGCAGCCCGGCGGCCTCCCACAGCTCGTACGCGTGCCGCCCGGTGTTCGCCTCGGTCACGGCGGCGACCAGCGACGGGTCGCCACCGGCCTCGGCGGTCACCGCGCCGAGCAGGGAGAGATCCACAGTGGAGCGGGTGTAGTGGGTCATCAGGATGCCGGCGGCCAGCTGGCCAGCTTGCCGGCCATGCCGACGAAGACCACACCGGTCATCTCGTCACCGACGGCGGCGGTCACGGCGGCCCCGGTGAAGTCGCCGACCTCGACGAAACACACCTCGGGCAGGTCGGGCAGCAGCGCGCGGGCGGCCCGCTCGGTACGCCCACCGGTGCAGAGCACCACGGTCCGCTCACCCTGGGCGGCCATCACGTGCACGGCCTGCACGACGCTGGCCCGCCACGACGCGGTGGAGAAGGGACGGACGATCCCGGTGGTGCCGAGGATCGAGATGCCGCCGAGGATGCCGAGGCGGCGGTTGGTGGTCTTGCGGGCCATGATCTCGCCCGGGGCACGCTGATCACCACCCGGACGCCGACCTCGCCGAGGTCGACCACCTCGGCCACCGCCTCGCCGATCATCCGGCGGGGGTGTCGTTGATCGCCGGGCCGCCGACCGTCAGCCCGAGGCCGGGTTTGGTGACCGTGCCGACGCCGGCACCGCCGGCGAGCCGCAGACCGGGGACGTCGGTCCAGTCCACGGTGGCGGTCAACTCGGCGCCGTGGGTGACGTCCGGGTCGTCCCCGGCGTCCTGACCACCACCGCCTCGGCCCGGACCGGTGGGGTGCCGGTCACCTCGCAGCGTTCGACCGGGAAGCGCACCCGGTTGCCGGCGGGCAGGCCGATCTCCACCTCCTGCTGGCTCGTGCCGGTGACCAGGGCGGTGACCGCGGCCTTGGCCGCCGCCGTCGCGCAGGCGCCGGTGGTCCAGCCGGTACGCAGCGCGGTGGGCCGGACCTTCGCGGTACGCGGCAGGTCCGGCTCGCGCAGCGCGGCTCGGCGTACGTCATGGTGTGTGCCCCGGTGTGGCTGTCCCCGGCACGGGCGCCGGTCTGGCGGCGCAGCTCGGCGCAGGCGGCCGGCTCGGCCCGCCGGAAGGTGTGGAAGTGCCCGGGGTGGTACAGGTGCGAGCGGGTGCCCTCGGCGGCGAGAGCCGGCCCGACCAGGAACAGGGTGTGCTTCCACAGTTTGTGCTGCTTGACCGTCGCCTCCAGGGTGCCGACCGTGCAGTGCACCACCAGTTCGTCGGGCCAGGTCGCCTGGTACGCCACCACGGCCGGGGTGTCCTCCGGGTAGCCGCCGGCCAGCAGCTCGGCCTGCACCTGCCCGGAGCGGGCGGCGGAGAGGAACAGCGCCATGGTGGTGCCGTGCCGGGCGAAGTCGCGGACCCGCTCGCCGGGCGGCATCGGGGTCTTGCCGCCTTCGAGGCGGGTGAGGATCACCGACTGGGCGACCTCGGGCACTGTCAACTCCCGCCCGACGATCGCCGCGACGGCGGTGAACGAGGAGACCCGGGCACGATCTCGACGGCCAGGCCGAGTGCGCGGCACACGTCCAGCTGCTCCTGCACCGCGCCCCACAGCGCCGGGTCGCCGGAGTGGATCCGGGCCACGGTCAACCCTGCTCGGCGGCCCGCTGGTAGAGCGGCAGCACACCCTCGATGGGCAGCTGCGACGAGTCGACGATCTCCGCGTCGGGGCGGGCGTGGTCAAGCACGTCGGCGTGTACCAGGCTGGCCGCCCAGATCACGATGTCCGCCTCGGCGATCACCCGGGCGGCCCGCAGTGTCAGCAGGTCCGCCGCCCGGGGCGGCACCGACGAACCACACCTTGCCGTCGCTGGTCACAGCTTTCCTCCTCGGTGGTGACGGCGGGCCGGAACCAGCAGCGTCGACAGGTACGGCAGGTCGTTTTCGGCGTCGTCGACCGGCCCGATCCGTTCGCCGGAAGTCCCAGGTCGCGTCCGAGCACCGCGTCGCCGAGGCGGCCCTGCCGGCGCAGCTCGGCGAGCAGCTCCGGTGCCGCCGCCAGCCCTGTAGGCGACCACGGTGCCCGGCCCGGCGAGGGCGTCGGCGAACAGCGCCAGGCCCGCGGTGGCCGGCAGCAGGGTCAGCGGCTCGCGTCCCTCACAGAGCGGGATGCCGCTGCGGGCCGCCAGGTCCTGCATGGCGGTGACGCCGGGTACGGTCGCCACCCGCACCGCCGGGCGCAGCGCCCGGACGCTCTGGGCCAGGTAACCGAAGGTGGAGTAGACGTTGGGGTCGCCGATGGTGGCGAACGCGAGGGACCGCGCGCCCGCGTCGATCGCCTCGACCACCACCCGGGCCGCGTCGTCCCAGGCCGCCGCCCGGCGCGCGGTCACCCACCCCGGTCGTCCAGCGCGAACGGCAGCCGGCGCAGCCGGTCCCCGGGACGTACTCCCGGACGGTCACCTCGGCTCGCCCGGCGTCCCCACCGGGTGGCGTCGGACCCGCAGGCGCGGTGGGCGCGACCCGGTCCGCCATCACCGGTACGAAGACCAGGTCGGCCTCGCGCAGCAACCGCACGGCCTTGACGGTGAGCAGTTCCGAGTCGCCCGGACCGACGCCCACCCCGGTCAACGTGGCGTCGGCGCTCATCGGCACGCCTCGACGAGTCGGCGGGCCGCGTCGGGGTGACCGGCCCAGTGGGTGTGCAGGTAGGAGGCGTGCACCCGACCGGCGACGAAGCCGTGTGCCGCGTCGTTCCAGCGCCACGCCGGACGGTCACCGTGCCCCGGGTCCGTGGTGGTGCGGTGGAACTCGTGGCCGCGTACCGGTTCGCCGGCACGGGCCACCGGGGAGTCGGTGACGGCCACGGCCTCCCGGTAGCCGAGGGTGAGCCGGCCGGTCATCCGGGCGGTCAGGTCCAGCCGGCCGCACATGGGCGCCCCGTCCAGCGACCGCCCGAGGTAGAGCAGCCCGGCGCACTCGGCCACGATCGGCCCGTCGAAGTCGGCCAGCTCGGTGCGGAGCGTGGCGTTGTCGGCCAGCGCCTGGGCGTACGCCTCGGGGAAACCACCGCCGATCACCACCGCACGGGTGCCGCTGGGCAGCGCCGGATCGCGCAGCGGGTCGACGGTGACGACGTCCGCGCCCGCCGCGGCGAGCAGCTCGGCGGTCTCCGCGTACGAGAAGGTGAAGGCCGGACCACCGGCGAGCGCGACCCGTGGTCGTTCGATGCCGGCCGGCCCACCGACGGCGGCGACCGGGTCCCACGCCGGGGTGGTCAGGGCGGGCGGTCCGGGCCAGGTCCAGCACGGCGTCGAGGTCCACGGTGGCCTCGACCAGCTCGGCCAGCGCGGTGACGATCGCGAGGGACTCGGGTGCCCGCTCGGCGACCGGCACCAACCCGAGGTGTCGGGCCGGCGCGGCCACCTCGGCGGCGCGGGTGACCGCCCCGAGCACCGGTACGCCCACCTCGGCGAGGGCGTCGCGCAGCAGCGTCTCGTGCCGGGGCGAGCCGACCCGGTTGAGGATCACCCGCCGATCCGCACCGCCCTGTCGAACGCGGCCATGCCCAGCGTCAGCGCGGCGGCGGAGCGGCCCTGCGCGGTGGTGTCCAGCACCAGCAGCACGGGCGCGTCGAGGAGCCGGGCGACGTGTGCGGTGGAGGCGTAGTCGCGGCGGCGACCGCGCCGTCGTGCAGGCCCATGACGCCCTCGACCACGGCGATGTCGGCGGGCGTGGAACGCTCGCGCCGTGCCGTAGCAGAGCGGCGATGCGGTCCGGCCCGACCAGGAACGGGTCGAGGTTGCGCCCGGTCGCCCGGCGGCGAGGGCGTGGTAGCCGGGGTCGATGTAGTCGGGGCCGACCTTGTGCGGGCTGACCGTCAGGCCCCGTCGACGCAGCGCGGCGAGCAACCCGGTGGCCACCGTCGTCTTGCCGTGTCCACTGGCCGGCGCGGCGACGACCACCCGGGCAGCGCCCAGTGACCGCTCACCACTCGATGCCCTTCTGGCCCTTCTGGCCGGCGTCCATCGGATGCTTGACCTTGGTCAGCTCGGCGACCAGGTCGGCGGCGGCGACCAGGCGCGGGTCGGCGTCCCGGCCGGTGATCACGACGTGTTGGAAGCCGGGTCGGTCGGCCAGGGTGGCGACCACCTCGTCCACGTCCACCCAGCCCCACTTCATCGGGTAGGTGAACTCGTCCAGCACGTACAGCCCGTACCGCTCGGCGGCCAGGTCACGCTGGATCTGGCGCCAACCCTCCAGGGCGTCGGCGGCGTGGTCGGCGTCGCCGCCGCGCTGGATCCAGGACCAGCCCTCGCCCATCTTGTGCCAGGCCACCGGCGCGCCCTGGCCGGTGCGCTCGTGCACCTCGCCGAGCGCCCGGAAGGCGTTCTCCTCGCCCACCCGCCACTTGGCGCTCTTGACGAACTGGAACACCCCGACCGGCAGACCGGCCGTCCAGGCCCGCAACGCCAGCCCGAAGGCGGCCGTCGACTTCCCTTCATCTGTCCGGTGTGGACCATCAGCAGTGGCCGGTGTCGCCGCTGCCGGGTGGTCAACCCGTCGAGAGGCACCGAACTCGGTTGTCCCTGCGGCATCAGCACTCACTCCCTCGTGTCAGCACTCCCGCGATCTTGCGGTTTCTGTCGGTCATCTGCGTGCTTCGCCCCGTTATGCCGCGACAGGAAGTGCACGATCGCGGGGTCGGGTGGGTCAGGGCTTCCAGGGGGTTCTTGGGGCATTGAGCTGGGTCGCCAGGCGGGTGGCCAGGTTGAGGCGGACGGGGCCCGATTCGCAGTCGACGACCACGCAGGAGGCACCCGTCGCCAGCAGGACCGCTGCCGCCGCTGCCGATCTGTCCAGCGGGCGGTTGCCGGCGGTGGCTCGGCCGTCGGTCACGACGAGGACCAGCGGGCGGCGCTTCGGGTCGCGCAGGCGTTCCACCCGCAGCAGGTCCGCGGCGGCGAGCAGTCCCTCGGCCAGCGGCGTACGCCCACCGGTGGGCAACTCGGCCAACCGGGTCGAGGCGGCCAGCACCGACGAGGTGGCCGGCAGCAGCGTGCGCGCGCCCATCCCCGGAACGCGATCACGGCGACCTTGTCCCGCCGCTGGTACGCGTCGGTGAGCACGGCGAGCACCGCGTCCTTGACGGCGGTCATCCGCTGCCGGGCACCCATCGAGCCGCTGGCGTCCACCACGAACAGCACCAGGTTGCCCTCGCGCCCCTCCCGAACCGCCTCGCGGACGTCGTCCGGGCGCAACCGCAGCGGACCGGTCAGCCGACCCCGGGCCGCCTGGTGTGGCGCGGCGGCGCGGACCGTGGCCGGCAGGTGCAGCGCACCCACCCGACCCGTCGGCACCCGCGCGCCGGTGGTGCGGCCCCGCCCGGTGCGGGCCCGCGACCGTCGGCCGGGCACCCGTCACCCAGGCCGGGCGCCGTGAGCACCCGCGCCTTCAAACCACCCGGGTACGGCCACCGGCTGCGACGCCCGCCACCCGGGCCGGATCGTCCTCACCGCCCCCGATTCCCGACCAGCGCGCGGGCGCGTTCAGCCGTCACCGCCCGGTCGTCCGCCGAGCCGTCGTTGCCCGCTCGCCCGTCTCACGCTGCGGCCAGCCGTCGGCACCGCCCTGCCCGTCGGCGCGCCCGTCGGGACCGGTGCCGTCGCGTGCCGCCGAGTGCCCGGCCGAATCGGGTTCGCCCTGGTCGGCGCCGTCGCCACTGCCGTCACCGCCCTGCGGCCGTGGCCGGCCGGGCCGCCACCGTTCGGGCCGCCGCCGTTCGGCCGCCGCCGTTCGGCCGCCGCCACCGGCCGGGCCACCGCCGTCCGGACCACGGTCCCCGGGCCGTCGTCGTCCGGGTCGTCGGGTGTGCGTCCTGGCGCGCTGCAACGCCTCGTCGAGGCGCTTCTCGTCCAGCCCGGGTGTCGAACGGGTCGCGGCGGCGACGGTGCGGCAGGGCCAACCGGGCGGCCACCCGGACGTCGTCGATGGTGACCCGATCCCGGTCGTGCCAGGCGGCGTGGGCCAGGGCGGTACGGGCGGTGACGATGTCGGCGCGCATCCCGTCCACGTCGAACGCCGCACACCTCGGCGATCTGCCGCAGCGCGGCGTCCGGAAGTCGTACCCCGGGAAGCCGGCGGCGGGCGGCCGCCACCTGGCCGGCGATCTCCGCGTCGGCGTCGGCCCAGCGGGCGGCGAAGCCGACCGGGTCGGCGTCGGCGGCGAGCCGGCGGCGGACCACCTCGACCCGGACCTCCGGGTCCCGGCTGGCACCTACCTCGACGGTGAGCCCGAACCGGTCGAGCAACTGCGGGCGCAGCTCCCTCCTCCGGGTTCATCGTGCCGACCAGCAGGAACCGGGCCGCGTGACTGACCGAGACGCCCTCCCGCTCGACGTGGCTGCGACCCATCGCCGCCGCGTCCAGCAGCAGGTCGACGAGGTGGTCGTGCAGCAGGTTGACCTCGTCGACGTAGAGCACGCCCCGGTGCGCGGCGGCGAGCAGACCCGGCTCGAAGGCGCGTACGCCCTCGCCGATCGCCTTCTCCAGGTCCAGCGCGCCGACCACCCGGTCCTCGGCGGCGCCGACCGGCAGCTCCACGAGGCGGGCCGGGCGGGTCTCGGCGGCGGCGTCGGCGGGATGGGGCCGTCCGGGCAGGCCGGGTCGGGCTCGGCCGGATCACAGCCGAAGCGACAGCCGACGACCCGGCGGACCGGGGCAGCAGCGCGGCGAGAGCCCGGACGGCGGTGGACTTGGCGGTGCCCTTCTCCCCGGACCAGCACCCCGCCGATCGCCGGGGACACCGCGTTGAGCAGCAGGGCCAACCGCATGTCGGCCATGCCGAGCACCGCACTGAACGGGTAGGTGACGGTCATGCCCGGTCCTCCAGATCGCCCTCACTGGCCAGGTACGTGTCGCGCAGCCGGTCCAGGGTGGCCGGTTCCGGTTTGGCCCACAGCCCCGGTCGGCGGCCTCCAACAGGCGTTCGGTGATGCCGCGCAGCGCCCACGGGTTGGACTGCTCCAGGAACTCCCGGGTCGTGTCGTCGAACAGGTACGCGGCGGCGAGGTGCTCGTACATCCAGTCGTCGACCACGCCGGCGGTGGCGTCGTAGCCGAACAGGTAGTCCACTGTGGCCGCCAGCTCGAATGCGCCCTTGTAGCCGTGCCGGCGCATCGCGGCGATCCACTTCGGGTTGACCACCCGGGCGCGGAACACCCGCCGGGTCTCCTCGCCCAGGGTGCGGGTCCGTACGTCGTGCGGCATCGCCGAGTCACCCACGTACGCCTGCGGTGACGTCCCGGTGAGGTGACGGACCATCGCCACCATGCCGCCGTGGTACTGGAAGTAGTCGTCGGAGTCGACGATGTCGTGCTCGCGGGTGTCCTGGTTCTTCACCGCCACCGCGATCCGGGCGAAGGAGCGTTCCATGTCGGCGCGCGCCTCCCGCCCGTCCAGGCCGCGGCCATACGCGTAGCCGCCCCACACCGCGTACACCTCGGCGAGGTCGGCGTCGCTGCGCCAGGTCCGGGCGTCGATAAGGGCAGGAGACCCGCGCCGTACGCCCCGGGTTTGGAGCCGAAGATCCGGGCGGTGGCCGCCGCTCGTCGCCGTGCTCGGCGAGGTCGGCGGCGACGTGCGCCCGCAGGTAGTTCTCCTCGTCCGACTCGTCCAGGGCGGCGACCCGCCGGACGGCGTCGTCGAGCAGCGCCACCACGTGCGGGAACGCGTCGCGGAAGAAACCGGAGATGCGCACTGTGACGTCGACGCGGGCCGACCCAGCTCGGCGGTCGGCACCACCTCGATGCCGGTGACCCGCCGGGACCGCTCGTCCCAGACCGGCCGGCAACCCAGCAACGCGAGCACCTCGGCGATGTCGTCGCCCTGGGTCCGCATCGCGCTGGTGCCCCACACGGTCAAACCCACCGAGCGGGGTACGCCCCGGTGTCGGCGAGGTGCCGGGCCAGCAGCGAGTCGGCGAGCGCCACCCCGACGTCCCAGGCGTTGCGGCTGGGGATGGCCTTCGGGTCGACGGAGTAGAAGTTGCGGCCTGTGGGCAGCACGTTGACCAGGCCCCGGGTGGGTGAGCCGGACGGGCCGGGCGGCACGAACCTCCCGTCGAGCGCCCCGAGGGTGTGGGTCAGCTCGTCGGTGGTCCGGTTCAGTCGGGGCACCAGCTCGGTGGCGGCGAAGTGCAGCACCGCGGCGACGTCCGGGATCGGCTGGCCGGTCACCTCCGTCACCACCGCGTCCACCGCGTCAACGGCCCAGTCCAGGGTCTCCATGCCGAGGACCAGCCGCCGCGCGAGGGCCTCGATCAGGTCGATCGCGTCGGCGGCGGTGCCGGCCGGCCCGTCCACCACGTCGGTCAACGCGGCGGGCAGCGCCAGTCGCTCTCCCGGTGTCGCGAGCAGCGCCTGCTCGTCGAGGCCGTACGCGACGGCGAGCGCCTGCCGCAGGCCGGGCAGGGCGCGGGCGCCGCCCCAGATCTGGGGGCGCGCAGCACGGCGAGGACCAGGTTGACCCGCGGTTCACCGGTGGGCGCGTCGGCGAGGATGTGCAGCCCGTCGCGGATCTGCACGTCCTGACCTCGCACAGGTACCCGTCGAGGTGCAGCACGAACTCGTCGAAGTCGTCCGCGTCGGGCATCGCCTCGGCGTGCAGGTCGTGGTGCAGTTCGGCGACGCGTACGAGGTCCCAGATCTGCGCCCGCACGGTCGGCACCTTGGCCGGGTCGAGCGCCTGCACGGTGGCGTACTCGTCGAGCAGTTGCTCCAGTTTGGCCAGGTCGCCGTAGGTCTCGGCGCGGGCCATCGGCGGGACCAGGTGGTCGATCACCACGGCGTGCGCCCGCCGCTTGGCCTGGTGCCCTCGCCGGGGTCGTTGACGATGAACGGGTACACCAGCGGCAGGTCACCGAGGACCGCGTCGGGCGCGCAGTCGGCGGCCAGGCCGAGACCCTTGCCGGGCAGCCACTCCAGGGTGCCGTGCTTGCCCAGGTGCACCACGGCGTCCGCGCCGAAGCCGCCGTCCGCGACCGGGGCGACCAACCAGCGGTACGCGGCCAGGTAGTGGTGGCTCGGCGGCAGGTCCGGGTCGTGGTAGATGGCGATCGGGTTCTCCCCGAAGCCGCGGGGCGGCTGGATCAGCAGCACCACGTTGCCGAAGCGCAGCCCGGCGAGCACGATGTCCCCGCCGTCGGTGTACAGCTCGCCCGGCGGCTCACCCCAGTGCTCCCGCATCCGCTCGCGCAGCCCGGCCGGCACCTGGTCGAACCACCGCCGGTACGTCTGCCCCGGTATCCGGGCCTCGGCGGCGGCCAACTGGTCCGGGTGAGCCACTCCACGTCGTGACCACCGGCCGCGATCAGCGCGTGGATCAGCGCGTCGCCGTCCTCGGGCGGCGGCGTGTCACCAGGTCGTAACCGGCCTCGGCGAGCGCGGCGAACAGCCGGACCGCCGAGACCGGGTGTCCAATCCGACGGCGTTGCCGACCCGGGAGTGCTTGGTGGGGTACGAGCTGAGCACCACGGCGATCCGCTTGTCGGCGGCAGGCACGTAGCGCAGCCGGGCGTGACGCACCGCGATCCCGGCGACCCGGGCGGCCCGCTCGGCGTCGGCGGCGTAGACCGAGAGACCGTCGGCGTCGATCTGCTTGAACGAGAACGGGACGCTGACGATCCGGCCGTCGAACTCGGGGATGGCCACCTGCATCGCCGCGTCCAACGGGGACAGCCCGGCGTCGCTGTTCTCCCACTGGGCGCGGGTGCTGGTCAGGCAGAGCGCCTGGATGACCGGCACGTCCAGGGCGGCCAGGGCGCCGACGTCCCAGGCGTCCTCGGCACCGCCCCGGAGGCGTCCGCGGCGACCGCGCCGCCGGCGGCGAGCACGGTGACCAGCAGCGCGTCGCAGCGGGCGAACAGCCCGAGCGGGCCGGCACCCGCGGTCAGCCGCGCAGCGAGCCGCAGAAGATCGGCAGCGGGTTGCCGCCGGCCTTGTAGACGGCGTCCGCGAGCACGTCGACGAAGTTGGTGTTGCCGGCCAACGCGTGTGCCCGGTAGAAGACGATCCCCACCGTCGGGCGGTCCGGGTCGGTCGGGTGGTCGCCGTGCACGCCGTACGCCGGGGTCGGCGCGGGCGGGCGAACCCTCACCGGTGAGCAGCACCGTGTCGGAGAGGAACCGGGCCAGCTGCCCCAGGTTGTCCGGCCCGCCCTCGACCAGGTAGGCAAGCGCCTGGGTGACGACACCGGACGGCACTGTGGAGATGGCCATCAGCTCGGCGTCGGGTAGCGCCTCACCGCCGAGCACGACCGTCGGCACACCGGTGGCGAGCACCGCGGCGAGGCCGTCCGGCCACGCCTGGCGGCCGCCGAGCAGGCGTACGACGACGAGGGCGACCCCGTCGAGCAGGGCGGGCACCTCGTCGGCGGTGACCCGCGCGGGTTGGCCAGCCGATAGTCGGCGCCGCTGGCGCGGGCGGCCAGCAGGTCGGTGTCGGCGGTGGAGAGCAGCAGGATACGCACGGCAGGCTCCGGAGGTGACGCCCGGCCACCACGGGGTGACCTGGACGATGCGGGTGGGTACGGCGTCAGCCGGTACGACGGCCCGCGCGGACGACGACCGACGCGAGCGTCGGCGGCACTCAGCGCCGGGCGATCAGCTCAGCGGTGCCGGTGGCCGGTGTCCTGGAGCACGAAACGACGATGATCGTCGACGAAAGAGACGCGGTGCGTCATCGGGTCCTCCTCGGGTGTCCACGCCCTGGGGTACGTCCCGACGGCCGAAGTATCCTGGCTTCCGGATCGATGCTCTCCCCGGCCTTCCAACCGCAGACACACGGCCGTGACTCACGAGGGGATCACTCCCCGGTGACAGTGGCGGGACCGCGTCGGAATCGCACCGACTTCCTTCACTGCCGTCAGGCCGCGAATGCTGCCACACCCTTCCGCCGCCGGTCAACGCCGACTCAGCGCCACCGGGCGACGCAGACTCATCGAGGATTGACGATCGACATGGTCGTCGACCCTCCCGTGGCAATGCCCGGGGCCTATGCGGCGTGTCCTTTGCTCTGCTTCACCCAGCGCAACAGTTAAGACCCATTTCCGGTGCGCCCGTTGAAGCAGAGCAAAGGATGCGCGCACAGGCACTGGCCTGCGCCGATCGCCCGGCGCGATGACAGAGCGCGGCCCGGTCACCGGGAATCGGTGAGCAACGGAGCAACGTCCGCTATCAATCTCGGAGGCCGATCACCGTCGTCGGCATGCGGTTCCACCACCTCGCCGTCCGGGTCTGACTCGGCCCGGACGATCGCGACCCGGAGGCGGTCCCGGCCGGCGTTGCCGTCGCGGCCGACGCACGCGGCAGTGTGATGATCGACGCCGGACCGGGCCCCGCGCTACGCCTCAGCCGGCCGGCCGGCAGCGGAGCCACCGCCACGTCAGCCGCAGCGATCCTGACTACGGAAACCCGGCAGAGTGGGCGCGCTCAGCGGGCGTGGCGTTCCGGGTGGGCACGGCTCCACGTTCGCATGCGTTCCGGGTAGCCGGTGCGGCCGGCCTCGTACAGCGGCACCGCGTGCTTGCGGGCGATGGCCCCGGCCGCGCGCGGCGTCCCGGTCCGACGACGGATCCACTCGCCGTCGTGGGCGATCGCCACCACTGTGGTGTCCGTGGCGGTGGTCTCCGGCTCCAGGTAGAACTCCACCCCCGGCGAGTGGCGACGAACGACACCAACGCCGCGAGATCGTCGCGGGTCGCCTCCCGGTCCAGCTTCGTCGGGGTCGCCTCGGCACCCCGTGACCGGCGATTGAACCAGCTCATCCCCACCCCTTCCCTCGACGCCCTCCCAGTGCAGCACCGATTCCTGGCAATACGCTGCACGCCGGGTGGGAAGAGCTGACCCGCGCCGGGTGGAACCCCGGCGGGTGGGCGGTGTCATGAGTGTGATCCGAACGGAGGTTCCCCTGGACGACGACGCGCTCGTCACCCGCGCTCGGGCCGGTGACCTGGAGGCGTACGACCTCCTGGTCGCCCGACACACCGCGTCCGCACACCGGACGGCGGTGCTGCTCGGCGCGGGCTCGGACTCCGAGGACGTCATCCAGGAGGCGTTCGTGAAGGCGTACCGCAAGCTGTCCCGCTATCGGGGCGAGTCGTCCTTCCGATCATGGTTGCTCGCGATCGTCGCCAACGAGACCCGCAACCTGCACCGGTCCCGGGGCCGCCGCGACGGGCTCGTCCTGCGGGCCGCGACCGCCGATCCCACGTCCGAGATCGCCGAGGACGAGGCGGTCGGCGCGGTCCTCGCAGGGGAGCGGCGCGCCGCGTTGGTGGAGGCCCTGCGTCAACTCCCCGTACGCGACCGCGAGGTGATCGTGTGCCGGTTCTTCCTCGACCTGAGCGAGGAGGAGACGGTGGCGGCGCTGGGCTGGCCACGGGGCACGGTGAAATCGCGCACCTCCCGGGCACTGGCGAAGCTCCGGGGCCTACTCGTCCGCGAGGAGGTTCGGCATGGCTGACCTGGAACGGGAGCTGCGCGACCTCTCCGCCTGGCTGGAGACGCCCGAGCCGCCCGACGTGACCGCGCGCGTCCGCGGACGGCTCGACAGGCCCACGCGCCGGTGGCGCTCGCTCGTCGCGGCGGCGCTGGTCGCCCTGATCGTGGCGGTGGTGCCACCGACGCGTGCCGCCATCGCCGACGCCGTCGCGGGGCTGCTGCGCTTCGCCGGTGTCAGCATCACCACCGCACCCACCCCGACGCTGCCCAGCGGCACCCGTCACCGTTGCCCGCGCAGCGGACGGTCGCCCTGGACGAGGCCCAGCGGGCGGTACGGTTCCTGATCCGCCAACCGGCCAAGCTGGGCCCGCCCGAGCAGGTGCTCGTCGCCGACCCGGACGACACCGGCGGATACCGGGTGGCGACGCTGCTCTACTCGGGGCGCGCTGCGCGTCGACGCGTTCGACGGTCGCCTCGATCTGGCCTTCCACAGGAGGTCACCCGCCGGGCGCGGCCTGGGTCCAGGTCAACGGTGACTTCGCCATCTGGGTCGATGGGCCACACGCGCTGTCGTACGTGGATCGCGCCGGAGTCGTCCGTAAGGAGACCGCCCGGCTGGCCGCCTCGACGCTGATCTGGGAGGCGGGTGGCGTGACCTACCGGATCGAGGGGCTCTCACCAGGGGTGAGGCGGTCGAGATCGCCGACTCGCTGCGCTAGGGAACCTGGCGGCCCCGGGCGGTGTCATGACGATGCGACGAGTCGTCGACGGGTACCGGAAGGAACACGATGGGTTCATGGGGCAGGTTGGTGCTGGCATCTTCGGTGGTCCTCCTGGCGGGCTGCACGACCACCACCACGACCAGCGGCGGGACGGCCGCGCCGACCGCGACGACGGCCACGACCACAGCGGCCCCGACGGCGGCGCGGCGGCGGGCTGTGGCTCGCGGGTCGAGACGACGTCGCTGCCCGACTGGGCGGACGCCGGGTTCCACGGGGACGCGCGGGTTCCGCACGTCTTCGGCGCGAAGGGTGACATCGTGGCGGTGCTGTTCGCCCATCCGCTGCGCCAGGTCCGTGAGGACGGGTCGAACAACAAGATCCTCTGGGTGGCCCGCGCCGCCACGACCTCGCCCGACCCGACGGCTCCGGCAACGCTGGTGATCACCGCAACGTTGGACGGCACCGACACCAGGGTGACCCGGGAGGTCGCCGGCGGTCCGGGCCCGTCGATCATCGACATGCCACAGGCCGGTTGCTGGCACCTCGACCTGCGCTGGTCCGGGCACACCGACACCATGGACCTGGTGTACGCCCCTGAGCCGATGCGCGGACCGCCTAGGCTGCCTGACGTGCTGGAGGACGTGCGGACGGCGGCCCGCAACAACGCCGAATGGTGCGACATTGTCTGCGGCAGCCACGGGTTGGCCGGCTGTACCGACGACGAGGCCTGGTCGGTCCCCGCCGCTCACCCCAGTGGTACCCGGACGCGGTCACCCTTCGGCCCGGGGTCGATGCCGAGGCCCTACTGACGCGTATCGACGCGGGTCCGGCGCGTCGGTGAAGGACAGCTTCGCCGACCTCGACCTGTCCGGGTACGGGTTCCGGGTGCTCTTCGACGCTTGGTGGATCCACCGTCCACCGTCGGCACCAACTGCCGACACATCGCTGTCCCCGGTCACCACACCCGACGAGCTGGCGGCCTGGGCGGCGGCACACGGAGGCGGTGAGCTGTTCCGCCCGGCACTCCTGACCGACCCACGAGTGCGGGTGCTCGCTCGCTATGACGGCGGCGCAGTCACCGGCGGCGCGGTACTCAGTGGCGACGGCGCCGCCGGCGTCTCCAACCTGTTCACCCGCACCGACCACCCGCGCGATGTCTGGCTGGCGGTCTGCGCCACCCGGCCGGACGCGCCCCTGGTCGGCTACGAATCCGCCCCGGACCTGCCCCCAGCCCTGGAGGCCGGCTTCCTCCCCACCGGCCCCTCCGGGTCTGGCTCCACCCTGACCCCCATCCCGTTGATCATGAGGTCTGCGGCGTGACACGCCGACATCGATACCGCCAACTTCATGATCGACGGGCACCAGGGGCACCGGGCGGGAGGCGTCCCTGCCCGGGCCATCGGCAGGAACCACGGCTGAGCGACAGCGAAGCGACTTCACCCGGTCGGGATCACCTAGGCCGGGTGCGCCTCGGCCCACTCGCGCAGGCTGCGCGGCGCCCGGCCGGTCACCCGCTCGATCGTGTCCGTATCGAACGCCACCACCCGTGCGGATTGACCACTCCTAGACCGTCCGCACTCCAGCTACGGGGCGGCTGAGTCAGGACAGGGTGGTCAGGTCCTGTGGGGTCAGATGCAGGGCTCCCGCCGCTATGTTCTGGGCCAGGTGGGTGGGGTTGGCGGTGCCGGGGATGGCCAGCACGTGGGGCCCTGGTGCAGGGTCCAGGCGAGGCGTACCTGCTGCGGGGTGACACCGTGGGCACGGGCGACCGCCTCCACGGCCTCGCCCTGCTCGGTGCTCGCGCCCGCCTCGCGTCCGGTGCCGGCCAGCGCGAAGAACGGCACGAAGGCGATGCCCCGTTCACCGCAGAGCCGGACGACGTCGTCCTGCTCCCGGTAGGCGTCCACGCCGTAGTTGTTCTGCACACAGACCACCGGCGCGATGCCCGCCACCTCGTCCAGTTGGTGGGGCCGGACGTTGGAGAGCCCGAGGTGCCGGATCAGGCCGGCGGCACGCAGCTCGGCGAGCGCGCCGAACCGATCGACCAGCGGCACCGCGCCCGGTCCCCGCCCCAGGCGCAGGTTCACCACGTCGAGCTGGTCACGGCCGAGACGACGCAGGTTCTCCTCCACCTGGGCGCGCAACTGTGCCGGGGTGAGCGCCTCGGTGAAGCCGCTCTCCGGGTCGTACCCGAAACCGACCTTGGTCGCGACCACCAGATCCTCGGGGTACGGGGTGAACGCCGCGCGGATCAGCTCGGTGGCGTAGCGGGCCGGCCCGGTGCCGACTCCCAGGGTGCCGCCGGGTGAGACGTAGAACGCGGCCGTGTCGATGTGGTTGACGCCCAGCTCCACGGCACGCCGCAGCAGGGCGACGGGCCGGTCGGGTCGGGGTCCGCGGTGATCCGCATGGAGCCGAAGCCCATCCGGTGCACGGTACGGTCGCCCAGGGTCCAGGTGCCCGCGGCGGCGGCGGTGATCTCGTCGGTTGGCATCGGGCGACCCTAGCCAGCGCGGGTACGCGGCGCAGTCGGCCGCGCACCCGATACCGCGCGACGGCGGAGTGGGTTAGTTTTGGTGTGCTGAGGGAGCCGCTTCGACGGCGTGCGGCGGGCGCAGCACCCGCACCAACAGCAGGGTCGGCAGCAGCAGCAGAGGCACCACCAGCAGCGCGCGCAGAGTGCCGACCTCGTCGCCGAGCAGCCCCAGCAGCGGTGGCCCGCCGAGGAACGCGGTGTAGCCGATCACCGCGACCACACTGACCCGCACCGCGGCGTGCGCCTCCTCGTCGGCCGCCGCGCTCATCCCGACCGGAAAGCCCAGCGACGCGCCGAGTCCCCACAGCGCGACGCCCACGATGGCCACCGGCCCGGAGCCCGCCACCACGGCCAGGCTGGCGCCGACCACGGCGAGCCCGATGGTGCCGCTGAGCACCGGCACCCGGCCCCAGCGGTCCAGGGCGATCGTTCCCGCGGTGCGCCCGACGGTCATGCCCACGACAAAGACACCGAAGACCGCCGCCCCGGCTGCCTCGCTCAGGTCCCGACCGTCGACGAACGCGACGGCCAGCCAGTCGTTGGCGGCGCCCTCGGTGAACGCCGCGACCAGCACGAACAGCCCGATCAGCAGGGTGCGCGGCTCCCGCCAGGCGGCGAGCTGCGCCCGGCGGCGGGCAGCCGGGTGGCGTCCGCCGGGTCGCCGGTGTGATCGCTGCCTACCGGCAGGAACGTCCGGCGGCGAGCGCGGTGCCGGTCAGGACGACCACCGCCACCGTGACGAGGTGCGCGCCGACCGACACGTCGAATCGGGCCGCGCCGGCGCCGAGCGCCGCTCCGGCCACCGAACCGAGGCTCCACCCCGCGTGGAAACGGGGCATGATCGTACGACGCAGCCGCCGCTCCACCGCCGCGCCCTCGACGTTCATCGCCACGTCGCAGGCACCGGAGCCGTAACCGAGGGCGACCAACCCCAGGGCCACGATGGCGAACGACCCGGTCATCGTGGCACCCAGCCCCGCCACGCTCAGGCCGATCGCGACCAGCACGGTGGCCATCGTGACGGTGCGGGCCGCGCCGAACCGCTGGGCGAGCAGGCCGGAGGTGGGCATGGCGAGCAGCGCGCCGACACTCATCGCCAGCAGCAGCAGCCCGAGCCGGCCGGCGGAGAGGTCCAACGCGTCACGGACCGCCGGAACCCGGGAGAACCAGCTGCCGACGGCCAGCCCGTTGAGGGTGAAGGTGACAGCGACGCCGTTGCGGGCCAGCAGCACAACGCGCGACGGCGGTGGTGCGGTGTCCGGGCTTCGGGTCGGCTGGTGGGGGCGCTCACGGGCAGGTCCTCTTCCTCGGGGTGATCTCCTGGCACGATCGCACACCTGAGAGCGCTACCACCACAACCGGGAACCGCCCTTACCGCTGGTGGTCCGGCCGGGGCATGATGTGAGCAGGCGTTTGTCCGAGTGGACGGGCCGCCGCAGGAGGCGACGAATGACGGCAGCGGCACAGCGACCGGCCACTCTCGAGGACGTGGCGCGGGTCGCCGGGGTCTCCCGGTCGACGGCGTCGCGCGTGATCGCCGGCACCGGGTTCGCCTCACCGACCGCCCGGAAGCAGGTCACGGCGGCCGTCGACCAGCTCGGCTACGTGCCCAACCCGGCCGCCCGGGCGCTGGTCCGAGGCGGCGGCGTACGTTTGGTCGTGGCCGTTCTGGGGTCCAGCGCGGCGGTGCTGGACGACCCGTACGTGCACCAGGTCGTCGGCTCGGCCGCCCGGTGTGCACCCCGCCGGCGTCGGGTGGCGCTCTACTGGCTGCCGTTGCACGACCCACGCCGCCTCAACCAACTCGACGGGGACCGCAGCGTGTGCGGGTGATCCTGGTCAACACCACCGAGGATCTGCTGGAGGAGGTGCCCCGGTCGCTCCGCGGCCGGGTGGTCTCGATCGGCGTCGGCTCGGCGACCGTGCCGTCGTTCGACGTCGACAACGCCGCCGGCTCCGAGGCGGTCCTGCGCCACCTGTACGCGACGGGTCGCCGCCGGATCGCCATGGTGACCGGCCCCTGGTGGCTGCCCTGCGCGCAACGTCCCGTGCAGACGTACCGTCGGCTCATGGGCGAGTCCGGCCTACCGGAGCGGGTCCTCCCCGGCGACTTCACGCCGGGCGCGGCCGGCGGCCGCCGTCGAGGCGCTGCGCCGCTGGCCGGACCTCGACGCGGTCTACGCGATCAGCGACGACACCGCCCTCGGCGTGATCGCGGGCCTGCGCGACACCGGTGCGCGGGTGCCCGGCGACGTCGCGGTGGCCGGCTTCGACGACATCCCGCTGGCCGGGTTGACCAGTCCGGCGCTGACGACCGCGAGCCACCCGGTGGGCCGGATCGCCGTCGCCGCGGCCACCGCCCTGCTGGACGGGCGCCCGAGCGCCCGGTGACCCTCTTCCCGTCCGCCCTGGTGGCCCGGGCCAGCGCCTGAGCCTGAGCCGACGGTTAACCCCTGGCGGGCCGGGTAACCGCGTCGGACGTTTCGCCGACCGCGAGGAGTGCTGGCCGTGTCCGACTCCGCGCCGACGCACTGGGACCCGGCACCAAGCCCCGGCACGGCCGGTTGACGGCTCGCACCCACCCGCCGGTGGTGGCGGGGCCCACCGGGCTCGTGCCGATGAGCGCCCGGACGGCGACCGACTGGCACTGGCGTACGCCCGGAGCCGGCGGCCGACGGTTCGGCGTACCGGTTGGTGCTGCTCCTGCACGGTGCGGGCGGCTCGGCGCGACAGGGGCTGGACCTGCTGTTGCCCGTCGCGGACGCACACCACCTGCTGCTGGTCGCGCCGGAGTCGGCGGCGGCCAGTTGGGACCTGATCGCCGGCGGCTTCGGGGCCGACGTGGGACGCATCGACGGGCTGCTGGCGACGGTCTTCGACGGCTACCCGGTGCAGAACGTGACGTTCGGCGGCTTCTCCGACGGCGCCTCGTATGCCCTCTCGCTGGGCCTGGCCAACGGGGACCTGGTCGAAGCAGTGCTGGCCTTCTCCCCGGTTTCGCCGCACCGCCGGTCACCCACGGCCAGCCTCGGATCTTCGTGTCGCACGGCGTCGACGACCGGGTACTGCCCATCGACGTGTGCAGCCGCCGCCTCGTCCCCACCTGCGCGACCGAGGCTACGACGTCACGTACGAGGAATTCCCCGGCGGCCACGACATCCCGCCCCGATCCGCGCCTCCGCCACCACCTGGCTAACCATCTAACCCCGCCCGCCCGGCCCGCCCCGGCCTCGTCGATCATGGAGTTGTGGTGGGCAATTGACACCGAAAAGTGGCTTACGGGGGCACCACAAGTCCTTGATCGACTCGGAGCGTCGGGGCGGCTCCGATCGGTGCGGCTTCAGACCGGGAGGCCGAGGGCGTCGTCGACGCGGGCGAGGACGGCGGCGTCGTCCTCCGGGTTGACGCCTCGCAGCAGGTCGATGGCCGTTGCCCGTACCTGACCGATAATCATCGCGAGTGGGAGGGTCTGCGTGGAGCCGAACAGTTGCCCGGCGATGTGCACGGCGGCCAACGCCGACTCGTCGGCCCGGGTGGCGTGGCGGTCCGCGGTCTCGTCCTGCCCGTCGAGGTCGGCCGCGAGGGCGGCGCCGGCCTGGCGGACCGCGTCGGCCAGTGACCGCAGGGCGGCACCAACTCCGGTGGCACCGGGGTGTGCAGTCGACTGAGGGTGACACCCGCGCGGGCCAGCACCCGGACGTTGCGTACCGCGTAGTCGATCTGTCGGATCGACTCGTCCACCGAGCGCAGCCGGCCGATGTGCCGGCGCCGCCGTACGTTGAGCCGCAGCGCCTCGCCGGCGGCCAGCACTCCGTCGCGCAGCCCGTCCACCCGGGCGTCCATTCCCCGGCCTGCGTGAGCGCGGCCACCGCGGCGGGCTCGTCACGGTGGTCCAGCGCTTCGGCGATCCCGCCCAGCAGCCCGGCCAACTCGTCGAAGGTTCGACGCACCTCGGCGACCAGCGGAGCCAGCGGGTGCCGTGCGTCGACCAGCAGGCTGGCCGCGAGCGCGACCGCACCACCGACCAGCGCGTCGACGAAGCGGAACGGCACCAACGACCCGTCCGGCGGCGCGACCACCACCAGGTAGAGCGCGGAGACCGCCGCCTGCACCAGCGTCACACCGGTGGCACCGAAGGCCACCGCGAGCAGGACGGTGAGCAGGATGACGGTGAAGACCGTCCAGGTGCTGCCCGGCCGAGCGCCTGCACCACCAAATCCGCGACGAGCACCCCGGCAGCCACCCCGAGGACGACCTCGACGGCGCGGCGGATCCGCTGTCCCCGTGCCTGACCGAGAACGATCAGCGCGGCGGCCGGCGCGAAGAAGGGTTGCGGATGCCCGAGCAGTCGCGTGGCCAGCAGCCAGGCAACGGTTGCCGCGAGGGTCGCCTCAACCACCGGCCGCCAGCCGTGCCGCAGCCGCCCTCCGGCCGTCCGCAGGCCGCTGAACCGCCCCATCACCGAACTCCTCCCCGCATCGGCAGGTCCAACCGCCACCAGGCCCGGTCGCCCTGCCGCCCGCCGCCAACGGACGGCACCCGCCGCACGCCGCCTTTCGGGCACCCGCCGCACGCCCGCACCCGCCGCCAACCTACGACGTCCGCCACCCGAACCACGGCGTCCGCCACCGACACGACGCCCGCCACCAGCCGCACCCGCCACCGAGCCGCAACACCCGCCGACAGCCCGGTGCATAGCGCCTCCTGCGCTCCCTCCGGAGCTGATGTCGCAAACGCATCGCGGGCGAGCGATGTCGCAGACGATTCAGCTCCATAGCGCCCGCCGACCGCACTAGGCCGCCAGCCCGCCGCACCGGAGGCGATCGTCTCCCATCACGCGGCGGGCCTGCTCACCGGGGCTGTTCCACGCCTCACACAAACGGCCACCAGAGCAGCCGCCCAACGGCGAGCAGGCCAACGGAGAGCAGGCATGCAGCAAGCCAGGCGGGCATCGAGCCAGCCCGGGAGGCGGCCAGCCGAGCAGCCGAGCAGGCAGGCAGCCGGCCAGCCAAGCAAGTGAGCAGGCGGACAGGCGGGCGGCGACGTCGATCGTCGGTCGGAGCCGGTCCGGTCAGCTTCCGGTGAGGGCGCGCAGCAGCGTACGGACGGCGGTGCTCAGGTCTGCTCGGCTGGCCTCGCTGCCGGGTTGCGGGCGCTGAGGGCGCCCGCGCCGACCAGCCGGTCGAAGAGCAGCCCGTCCACGAACGCGACGAACTGGTCGCCCTGCCGCTCGGGTCGGCAGCCCCGGCCCGGGTCAGCAGGTCCCGGCCTGCACCCGGAGCCCGGTGCCGTGCTGGAGGATGCCGCGCAGCTCCGGCCGGTGCACCGCCTCCAGCAGGCAGGCGTAGCGGGCGAGGGTGCGACTGCGTCCGACGCTCAACCACCTGTCGAGCACCTCGGCGACGCCGGTCGCGAGCGCGTCGAGGTCGGCGCCGGCGAGTCGGGGGCGGGCGTCGGGGTGGCGGGCCGGTCGGTAGGTCGTACGCCTCCAGGTCGGCCCGGTCCCGGTCGGCGAGCCGTCCCACCACCGCCTCGATCAGTGCCTGTCGGGTGCGCAGGTACGCGGAGGTGGTGCCGGGCGGCATCTCGGCGCGGGCGTCGACCGCCCGGTGGGTCAGCGCCCGCATGCCACCGTCGGCGATCAGCTCGATGGCCGCATCGGTCAGCAGGGCGATCCGGTTCGTGCGGGCCGTCACAGCGCCTTCCCTCCCATGGTTCGCAGATCCGCAGGTAGTATCGCTCTTCTACAGGTGTAGAAGGTGGATCGGGATGAATGACGCACACGCGATCGTGGTGGGCGGGGAATTGGCGGGCTGAGCGCGGCGCTGGCCCTGCACCGGCACGGGTGGCGGGTCACCGTGCTGGAGCGCGCCGCCGAACTGCGCGAGGTCGGCGCCGGCCTGAGCCTGATGGCCAACGCCGTACGCGGGTGGACGCCCTCGGCCTCGGCCCGGCCCTGCGCCGGGTGGACACGGCGAGGCGCCCGGCGGGATCCGCAACCGGCACGGGCGGTGGCTGTCCCGGGTGGACGCCGCGGAGATGATCCGGCAGCTGGGCACCACGGCGCTCGGCGTACACCGGGCCACCCTGCACCGCACCCTGCGCGAGGCCCTGCCGGCCTCGTCCCTGCACACCAACGCCCTGGTGGAGCACGTGGAGTCCGGCCCGGACCGTGCCGAGGTGCGCTACCGGGGCCCGACGGCTCGCACACCCTCGACGCCGACCTGGTGGTCGGCGCCGACGGCCTGCGCAGCCGGGTCCGTGCCCAGCTCTGGCCACAACACCCGGCCCGGTGTACGCGGGATCGACGACGTGGCGAGCGGCCATCGCGTATCCCGATCAGATCCCGGCCGCCATCACCTGGGGACCGGGAGCCGAGTTCGGCATGGTGCCGATCGGTGACGGCCAGCTCTACTGGTACGGCGCGTTGAACGCCCCGCCCGGCGGCCACGCCCCCGACGAGCTGGCTGACCTGCGGGAGCACTTCGGCGGCTGGCACGCCCCCATCCCGGCGCTCCTCGCGGCGACCCTCCCCAGCCGTCCTGCGTAACGACATCCACCACCTGGCGGTGCCACTGCCCTCGTACGTGCGGGGACGGGTGGCGCTGCTCGGCGACGCCGCCCACCCGATGACGCCCAACCTCGGGCAGGGCGCCGGGCAGGCGATCGAGGACGCGGTCGTGCTCGGCGCGGTCTGCGCCGGCGGCGCCGAGGGAGTGCCCGCCGCCCTGGCCGCGTACGACGAGCAGCGTCGACCCGCAGTCAGTCCGTCGCCCGTGCCTCCTACGTCGCTGGGCGGTTCGGACAGCAGCTGCACAACCCGATCGCTTTCGCGACGCGGACCATCGCGTTGCGGCTCATTCCGGCCCGGCTGGCCCTGCGCAGCATGGCTCGCTACGCGGACTGGCGACCCCGGCGGGCTGAGCCGGCTCGGTGGGCGTCCGACCGGTGGCGATGGCGGCGTACTCGGATGAGGCCAGGAAATCGGTCAGCACCTCCACGGTGCCGGGCGTCCAGGGGCGACCGTCGAGCATCTCGGCACCGGGCACGAAGACCATGGCGGCGCCCTCACCGAGCACCACGTCCTCCTGCCGGGCCCGGTGGTGCCGAGAAAGTAGTGCTTCACCCGGGCCACCTCGGGAGCGACTGCACGGCGATCGGGCGCAGCGGCCCGTCGGCGCGCAGCCCGGTCTCCTCCCACAGCTCCCGCTCGGCGGCCTGCTCCGGCGTCTCCCCGGCTCGCCGTGGCCGCCGGGCAGACCCACACGTTCGGGTGGTGCGTCGCGTCGCCGTCACGCAGTTGCAGCAGCAGCTGCCCGTCCGGGTCCACGAGCAGCACGCACGCGATCATCTCCATGTGGTCACCCTAGGCCGGACGGACGCCCAAATGTCGTTCCGGGTCCGATGCAAATGGGCTTGGCCCAAAATCCAGAGTAGTCGTCGGAGCCGCCGTCGGTACCCGGCAAAGGCGACAGCGCGTCGGTACAATCGGCGACTTCGTTGTGACCGATCGCTGACTGCTGATGGTGAAAGCGATCACACACACTGAGCTCATGAACAGGAGAGTCAACCGCGGTACAGCACTCCGCGTCGCGGTGTGCCTCCTTCTCGTCGCCGCACTGAGCGGTTGCATGCAACTCAACATGGGCTTGACCGTCAACGCCGACGACACGGTCGACGGGCAACTCCTGCTGACGGCCCAGAAGTCCGTGCTGAGCGCGCGGAACAAGAACATCCCGCTGGCCTTCGCCGAGTTACGGCAGAACATTCCCGCCCTACCGGCCGGCGAGGAGACCCTTTATCAGGACGACACTTTCTACGGCTCCCAGATCAGTTACCGCAAGGCTCCGTTGGCCGGCTTCGATACCGAGAGCGTGAAACTGGTCAGAGATGGGGATCTGTACCGCTTCACGCTACCGATCGATCCCAAGAAATATGGCGGAAAGGTTGCCGAACAGAATCCGCAAAACCAACAGGCGTTCCTCAAGCTCATGGCGTTCGAGATCTCGGTGACATTTCCCGGCCGCGTGATCGACAGCAACGGCACGGTCAACGGGCGGTCGGTCAGCTGGAAGGTCGACTCCAACCAGGACAAGCCGACCGAGCTGCGGGCCGTCGCCGAGGCGCCACCTCGACCGTCCGCCTCGCCGGCCGCCGCCGCCGACGACGAGGGCGGGTTCCCTGGTTGCTGATCGTCGGCGGTGTGCTCCTCCTGCTGCTGCTCGGCGCGGTGGGCGTACTCCTGGTGCGCCGCCGTCAACCCGCGGCGCCGGCTGCGCCCGGTCCGACCCGCCCGGCCCGACCGCCGGCGCACCGGGGCCTGGCTGATCCACCTGGTGGCCGGCCCAGCCGGCACGCCCGGCCCCGGCCGCCCCGAGACGACGGCGACCGGCCCCGGTGCTCCACCCCGGAGCACCGAACGTCCTCACCATCCGGTCGCACCATCGCAGAAAGGGGATCGCCATGAACGATCTCTACACCTGGGCAGCCCTGGGAGCATCGCCGGCGCGAGCGCCGCGACCCTGCTGGCCACCAACGTCATCGGCGGGCTGATCGGCCCGAGCGGCGACAAGCTCCGCAAGTGGATCGCCATCGCCATCGCGCTGCTGCTGTCCTACGGGACCGCGGCGTTCGCGGACGACGCCGGCGGTGAGAGTGGGTCATCGCGTTCTTCAACGCGCTCGTCATCTTCTCCGCCGCGCTCGGCGTCAACCAGTTCCCGCCCGGCAACCGGCAGGCGACGCCGACACAGGTCGCCAGCGGTCGCGAGCCCCGAGTCTTCCGTTCCTGGGTCTGAGGGGTGTCGTCATGATCTTCGGAGTTCTCAGTGCGGGGTCCAGGTCGGCTTCGGCGCCCTGCTCGGCTTCCTCGCCGGTGGTCCGATCGGGCTGCTCATCGGCGCCGTCGTGGGCCTTGTGGTCGGCGCGGTGTTCGGCTGGTCGGTGGTCTCCGCCGGGTGTACGCCTCGGACGCCCGCGGCATCTTCCTCTTCGTCGTCGACCACACCTGGAGTCTGCTCAACACTGTCGTCGGCGCCATCTACCTGACCGTGCACCTGATCTTCGGGCACTCGTTGGACCGGCCCACGTCGCTGAACAGCGGCCGGGTCAGCGTGGTGGAGGGGTCTCACCCCGCTACGCCACGACCATCGGCACCGTCTGCGCGGGTTCCAGCTCGGGCATCCAGCGGCACGAGGACGTGCACATCTTCCAGGGTCGCCTGCTCGGGCCGCTCTACATCCCGCTGGTGCTGGCGAACTACGTCCTGTTCACCGTCGCTCCGGTGTGGCTGCTCTACCACGACCACACCAACGCACCGATCAACCGCTTCACCAGGTACTTCGAGATCGGTGTCTACCCGCACGTGTGGAACGAGGCCATCGCGTACCGGATCCAGGGGACGCCGCCCCGATGAGCCTCGACGGGCGCGGACCGATCGAGACGGCAACCACCGATCTGGTCGCCTGGCTGACCAGCGCGGCGGGGAACCCGTCCCGATCGGCCCGCCCCGGGCGTGCGACGACGGAGACGGGCTCACCCTCTGGCCGCTGGAGCTGCGACCGGCCCGGCAGACCTGCTCCAGCGGCGCGGTGCGCGAACCGTACCGGTTCACGGTCCGCTACCTGCTCTGCGTGACCGGGCCAGCCGGGTTGCCCCGACTGGACCGGGTGCTCACCACCGCGACCAGCACGGGCACCTACCCGGTCGCGCTGGAGGCCGGCGACCCACCACTCTGGACCGCGATCGGCACGACGCCGCGCCCGGCGCTGCTGATCGACGTGTCCGCACAGGTGGACCACCCGACCCCGGCCGCGCCGCCGGTGCTGCAACCGCTGCGACTGCGGCAACTCGACGTCCGCAGCCTCACCGGACGGGTCGTCGGCCCGAGGACCAACCCCTGGCCGCGATGCGGGTCGAGCTTCCCGGCACCGGGGTCGCCACCCGCACCGACCCCGAGGGCCGGTTCCTGATCGTCGGCGTCCCGCACGACCCCGAGCAGCCGGGTCCGGTCCGGCTGCGGCTGACCGGACGCGGGCTCGTCCTCACCGCCGACGTCGACCCCGCCGAGGACGACATCGTCATCGTCTGCGCGCCACCGACCCACTGACACCCACCCGCACAGGAGGATCGATGCCCAGCTACTTCTCCCCGGCATCTATGTCGAGGAGGTCCCAGCGGGCCCGACCGATCGGCCCGGCGAGCACCAGCATCGCCGCCTTCGTCGGCATCGCTCCGGACCGCGCCGCCCACCTGGGCAAGGCGGTGCCGGTCAACAACTGGACGGAGTTCCTGCGGCTCTTCGCCGGCGGGGAGCGGGTGGAGAGCACACCGCTGGCCCGGGCGGTCTTCGGCTTCCTGGACAACGGTGGCGCCCGCTGCTGGGTGGTCAACGTCGGCGAGGGCGGCGCGATCACCGGCAGCGGGCAACGGCGCGGAGGCCTGCAACTGCTGGAGGCCGTCGACGAGATCTCCATCATCGCGGCACCCGGCTTCCACGACGTGGTGTCGCACGAGGCGCTGCTCAGCATGGCCGAGCGCACCCGCACCATGGTCGCCATCTGCGACCCGGCACCGGACATCGACGACATCTCCGCGTTGACCCGAGTGGCGACGCCGTCGTCCGGCAAACCCCCGAAACCCGCCGAGGGTACGGGCGCAGGGCCGGCCGGCGGTCCCGGCGGCGGCTCCGCCCAGCCGGGTGGCTCCGGCGGGCACGAGGGGCCGCGTACCGGCCCCGGCAGTCGGAGTTCGGGGCCTTCTACTACCCCTGGATCCGGGTACGCGACCCGATCAGCGGCGAGTTGAACTCACCCCGCCGAGCGGGCACCTGGCCGGCATCTGGGCCCGCACCGACGCCCTGCGCGGGTGCACAAGGCACCGGCCAACGAACCCGTGCGCGGCGCCGTCGACCTGGGCTACCTGGTCACCCGACCGGAGCACGACGTGCTCAACCCCAGGGCGTCAACGTGATCCGCTACTTCGCCGGGGAGGGCATCCGCGTCTGGGTGCCCGTACGCTCGCCGCCGAGGCCAGTGAGTGGCGCTACCTCAACGTCCGGCGACTCAGCATCGCCATCGAACAGGCCATCGCCAACGGCACCCGGTGGATGGTGTTCGAGCCCAACGACTTCACGCTCTGGCGCTCGATCCGGCGCGACATCGGGGCGTTCCTGACCCGGTGTGGCGCGACGGGCACTGCTCGGGCGCAGCCCCGAGGAGGCGTTCTTCGTCAAGTGCGACGAGGAGACCAACCCGCCGGACGTCCGCGACGCCGGGATGGTGATCGCCCACATCGGCATCGCCGTCGTCAAGCCCGCCGAGTTCGTGGTGTTCAAGCTGAGCCAGTGGGCCGGCGGCACCGAGACCGAGACGATCGGAGGCTGACCACATGCCCACCACAGCCACCCCGCAGCCCGGCGCCCCGGTCGACCCGTACCGGGCGTACAACTTCCGGCTGCTCATCAACGGCGTCACCAACGGCCACTTCACCGAGATGACCGGGCTGGAGGTGAACATTCCCGGCCAGCCGTACCGGGAGCACGGCCTGGGTCGGATGCGGATGGTGCCCGGCCAGGCCGAGTACGAGCCGGTGACGTTGCACTTCGGCCTCACCGCCTCCCGCGAGTTGTGGGACTGGGTGAACGCGACGGCCCAGGGCACCCTCAACCGCCGCAACGTCTCGGTGGTGCTGCTCGACTCGGTGGGGACCGCCGAGGTGCTGCGTTGGAACCTGATCGACGCCTGGCCGACCCGGTGGCGCGGCGCGCACCTCAACACCCTCAGCCACGAGATCGCCATCGCCTCGCTGACCCTGCGCTACGAGGGCCTGGAGCTGGAGTCCGGCGGTGCCACCGCGCCGACACCCGCGTAGCTGGCTGGCCGGCCGGCTGCGCTCGGCGGCCGGCGCGGTGCAGCGCCTCGCCGGGCGGGTCGAGCCCGCCGAGCCGGTCCCAGCGCAGCCGCCGTCGGACGCGCCACCGGCTTCACCGCGCCGCTTCGGGAGCCCCCGCAGCACTGGCTGGACCTGGTCGCCGCCCACGCGCCCGGTCTGCTGCACGACCTGGACCTCGACGTGTCCCCGGCCGGCTCCCCGAGACGGGAGGCCGCGCCGGGTTGCCGGGCGGGCAGGGCTCGATCGGTCCGGACGACGCCGACGGCGCGGACCCGTCCTCGGACGACGTGTCCGGGGTCGGTGCCGACGCGAGCGGCGGTGCGGGGCTGGCGGACACGATCCCGACCCGCGGGGCCGGCCGGGTCGCCTGCCGAGCGCCGAACCGGCAGGTCGAGCCGTACGTCGCGGCCGGGTGAGCGATCGGACGGCACGGCGATCGGCGGGCTCGCAGCGCTCGACCGGGTCACCGCCGAACCGCCGAACGCCTCGCCCGAACGGGCCGGACCGACGCGGCCGGCCGCAGCGGGCACAGCGGCGCGGGCGGCAGTGGCGGACGCGGCAGCGCGGGCGGTACGCCCGAAGGCCGGGGCGACACCACCGTCGGCGGGAACGGGCTGTCCGAGCCGGAGGACCCCGGAGCCGGTCCGTCCGATGATCCTCGGGCCACACCGTCACCACCGGGCCGACACCGTCGAACCCACCCGGCGGGCCAGCGGTTCACGGCGGCCCGGCGCGGTCGTGGACGACTTCGACCCGTCCACCGGCACACCCCGCCTCCGACCGAGCGCCCCCGCCACCGTCGACCGGCGGCCCGCTGACCGCAGTGGGTTCCGGGGCGGCCAGGAGGGACCGGCGAACGGTCACCGTCGCGGCGGGAAGGACCAGCGCGGGCACGCGGTCGGCGGACGTGCGGGCTCGCGGGTGGACGTGAGGGCGGGCACGGCGTCGTACGGGCTGCCGGAGGAGCCGAACCGGGGCCGGGTCGACGGAGCTGCCGCCTGGACCGGCCCGACGGCAGCGCTCACCCGGGACACCACGAGCGCCGGGCGCGGCGACCTGACCCACACTGTGGAGGGCAGCCCCTGGCCGGCCCTGCCCGACGATGCGCGGCCAGCCGGGCACCCGTACCCCGTCGGTGCCGCGACTCGGGACGGCGAGTGGGGACGCGGCCCGACCGGCGGACGCGCGGCGGGCGTCGAGCCGGCGTCGTCGGGCGTCGGGGCCCGGGTCGTCGACCCGTGGCCGGCGCTGCCCGACGACAGCACGCTCTGGACGGTGCCCGATGACGCCCTGGACACCACGCAGCTGAGCCGGCTGGACCGGGAACAGGCGGGCGACTGATGGAACGTGTCGCCTTCCTCATCGACTCCTCAGGCGTTCGGGTGGACTGCCTGCTCAATCCGGAGACCGTGCAGGTCACCCGGCTCGCCGGCGTCCGCCGGCGGGTGCGGCCGGTGGGCAGCTCACCGGGCGGGGCTGGCCGACGACCCGTTGGTCTTCACCGGCGGCGGTCGCACCGAGCTGGTCCTCGACCTGCTCTTCGACGTCGACTTCGTGGAGGCGCAGCTCCGTCCGGCCGACGTACGGGTCCTCACCCGTCCCCTGTGGATGCTCGCGGAGAACTCCACCACCGAACACGGGTGGCTGCGACCGCCGCTGGTCCGGTTGGTCTGGGGCAAGACCTGGAACGTGCCCGGGGTGATCATCGCAGTGGCGGAACGGTTCGACGCGTTCACCGGCACCGGGTCGCCCCGACGCTCCTGGCTGCGGCTCAGCTGGTTCGCGCCGCCGAGACCGCCGATCAGGCGGAGGCCGGCTTCGCCGAGGAGCTGGCGGCGGCGAGCACCCGACCGCCGCGCCGGGCAGCGCGGTGATCGCCGCCGGCGACGGCGCGGCCGAGCCGGGTCGTTCCGGCGTGCGCTTCGACCTGCTGGCCAACGACGCGCTCGGGTCGCCGCTGCGCTGGCGCCTGCTGGCCGAGCACAACCGGATCACCGATCCGCTCGCCGTACCGGCCGGCACCACACTGGCCGTCCCACCACCGGCCGGCACCGGCGGATCGGCCCAAGTCGGAGCGCTGGCCGGGATGGCCCGGGCGGTGGCCGGCGCGGTGGGAGCCGGAGCGTCGGTCGGGCACGTCGGTCGCCGGCGCGGCGTGGGCGCGGCGACGGGCCCGACCAACCCCGGGGTACGCCGTGACAAGCGTCGCGCCCCGGGCGTTGATCGTCCTGCTCGACGGCACCGAGTTGGCCGGTACGGCCCGTCAACGGATCCGCTCGCTGCGGGTGGCGGCGCGGCTCGACCAGCCCACCCAGGCCGAGTTGGTGCTCGCCACCACCGCCGGCCCCGGCGCGTTCGACCCGGAGGTCCGCCCCGGCACGACGCTCGACGTACGGCTGGTCGATCACGCCGACGCCCTGTTCGGCGGGGAGGTCACCGCTGTCGAGGTGGAGTACGCCGCCGACGGTGCCGCGATCCTGCGGCTGCGGGCGTACGACCCGTTGCACCGGTTGCGCAAGCGGCAGGGGTTGCGGGTCTTCACGTCGGTCACCGCCGTCGAGCTGGCCCGGGAGCTGTGCGGCGCGGTGGGGCTGGAGGTCACCGCGGAGGTCGACGGGCCACGGCTGGAGCGTCTGTCGCAGCACCGGCACAGCGACCTGGAGCTGCTGCGCGAGGTGGCCGGCCGGGCCGGGCTGCACCTCGCCGCCGACGGCGACGGGGTCCGGCTCGTCACCCTCGCGGGTTACGGGGAGCCGGTGGCGCTGACCCTCGGCGCGGGCGTGCACACCCTGCGGCTGTCCACGAACACCGACCAGGCCAGCGGTGCCAGCGCGGCACTGGGCTGGCACCCCAGCGGGCCGAGGTGATCAGCCAGCGGGCTGACGAGGCGCGCTGCGGCCGACCCGCCGGCGACCGCCCGGACCCGGCCGACGTGGGCGCGGACGGGTGCGCACCGCCGTCGACCAGCCCGGCCGCAGTGACGACGAGTTGGCGGCGCTGGCCCAGGCACGCCTGGACACCCGTGCCGCGGCGCTGGTCACCGCCGAGGGGTGACCGAGGGCGATCCCACGCTGCGACCGGGCCGACGCGTCGACCTCGGAGGTGTGCCCGACCCGGTCTCCGGGACGTACGTGCTGACCGAGGTGGTGCACACGGTGGACGGCAACGGGCACCTGACCCGCTTCTCCACGGTGCCGCCGGCCACTCCTGCGGCACCGGTCGGCGGCGCGGTGGTCACCCTCGGCACCGTCACCGACGTCGCCGACCCGGACGGGCTGGGCCGGGTCCGGCTGACCCTGCCGGCGTACGGGGACCTGGACGCCGGCTGGCTCGCGGTGCTCTGCGCCGGCGCGGGACGCGGCAAGGGGCTGGTGGCGCTCCCCGACCCGGACGACACCGTGCTGGTGGTGCTGCCCGGCGGCGAGCCGGCCTCGGGCATCGTGCTCGGCTCGCTGTTCGGCGCCGTCGAGCCGTACGACGCGGGCATCGACGACGGAAAGGCCCGCCGCTGGACGATGCGGACCGCCGGTGGGCAGTCGATCGTCGTCGACGACGTACGACGCAGCCTGCGGCTGGCCACCGAGGGTGGCAGCTTTCTGAACTGACCCCGGACCTGGCGACGCTGCACGCGGCCTCCGACCTGGTGATCTCCGCACCCGGCCAGGCCATCGTGGTACGCGCACGCAGCGTGGACTTCCTGCACGCCGAGTCGACCGAGGACCCGACGACCGCGGCGCGGCAGGCCCGTTCGCTCGCCCGCGCCCACCACGAAGGAGGCGGCTGATGCGCTGGATCCACCGCGACTCCGTGATCACCTGCGATCACGACGGCCGGGTCGAGAACCGGCCCTCGCGGCAGTGGGTGACCATCACCGGCGTGCCCGTGCTGGTGGACGACGACCCGGAGGGACGCACGATCATCGCCTGCCCGAACTACGGCCCGACCATCAAGCCCTGCACGAAGACGGAGACGCTGCGCGTCGGCTACAGCGACTGGCTGCGGGTCGACGGGCACCGGGTGGTGCTCGACAACCTGGAGGGGTTCACCAACGGCACACCGCCCAACGCGGTCCACCACGTCGTGCGCGACCCACGACAGCGGTTCGTGGGAGCGGACCGATGAGGGCCTTCCGCTTCGTCGGTGCCGGCTTCGACGCCGGCCGTACCGGCGGACTGGCGCTCACCGCGGCCGGCGGCCTGGCGATGACCGAGGGCGACGAGAGCGTACGACAGGCGCTGTTCCTGCTCCTGTCGACGACGCCGGGCGAGCGGTTGATGCGACCCGGGTACGGCTCCCGGCTGCACCGGCTGGTCTTCGCGCCCAACGACGACACGACCGCCGGCCTGGCCATCCACTACGTCCGGCAGGCCATCGCCCGCTGGGAGCCCGGGTCGAGGTGATCGACGTGGACGCCGGGCCGGACCCGGACGACGCGTGGCGGCTGGTGATCCGGTTGGACTACCGGGTGCGGGCCAGCCTGACACCCGGGCAGTTGGTCTTCTCGGTGGACCTGCTCCCGGTCGACGAGCCCGCCCCGGAGGACAGTCATGACGCTGCCCGTGCCGCACCTGGACGATCGCGGTTTCTCGACCTGGTCACCGAGGCCCGGGAACGCATCCGGCAGTCCTGCCCGGGTGGACCGACCTGTCGGCGCACGACCCGGGCATGGCGCTGGTGGAGACGTTCGCGCACCTGACCGAGGTGATGATCTACCGGCTGAACCAGTTGCCGGAGAAGGCGTACGTCTCGTTTCTGAACCTGCTCGGGTGACCCGGCACGCCCCCAGCGCGGCCTGGGCGGACGTCCTGTTCACCCGCACCGGCACCGACCGGGTCGCGGTCCGGATCCCCGCCGGCCTGCGGGTCGCGGCGGCCCGGGCGCGGACCCCGGCCGGTCGTGTTCGTCACCACCGAGCCGACGGTGCTGCCCGCCGACGAGACGTCGGTGACGGTACGGATGCACCACTGCGAACCGGTCGACGCGGAACTGCTCGGCGTGGGCACCGGTCAGCCGGGTCAGGTGCTCCGCGCGGCCCGCGCGCCGCTGGCGCACACCGCCGAGGCACTGGACCTGCTGCTCGGCGTGGAGGTGCCGGCCGGCACTGTCGAGCTGGGCGCGGCGGCCCGCGAGCACGACGGGCGCACGTTCGAGATCTGGCGGCCGGTGGACAGCTTCGCCGGGCTCGGCCCGCAGGCCAAGGCGTACCTGGTCGACCGCTGTTCGGGCACCGTCATCTTCGCCCCGGCCCTCGACCTGCGACCTCCCGCCGGGACGACCCGGACGAGCCCGCGCCGGCCGTGCCGCCGGTGACCGTCGCGGCCGTGCCGCCGGCCGGGCGGCAGGTCCGGCTCTGGTACCGGGCCGGCGGCGGACCCACCGGCAACGTGGCGGCGGGCACGCTGACCAGCATGCGTGACCCCTCCCCGGGGTCCGCGTCGACAACCCGTCCGGCGGCCGGCGGCCGGGAGATGGAGGCGTTGGAGTCGGTGCCGCTGCGCGGCCCGTACGAGTTCTTCGCCCAGCAGCGGGCCGTCACCGCCCGCGACTTCGAGGTGCTGGCCACCAGCTCCGGCGCGGTGGCGAGGGCCCGCGCCTTCACCCGCGCGGCCGTGTACAGCTTCGCCCGGCCGGGGAGGTCGAGGTCGTGCTGGTGCCGTACGTGCCGGAGGCGGCCCGTCCGGTGGGCGGCTGCCGGTGGCGGAGCTGCGCGAGCACGAGGTGCCGGAGGCGCGGCGCCGGGTCGAGGCGGACCTGGAGGAACGCCGGATGGTCGGCATCCGGTCCCGGGCCACCTGGGCCCGGTTCAAGGCGGTGTCGGTACGGGCCGGGTGGTGGTCCGCCGCGAGGAGGACGTGGACGCGGTCCGTCGCCGGATCCACGACCGGCTGCACCAGACGTTGAGCCCACTGCCGACCGCGCTCAACCCGACCGGCTGGCCGTTCGGCGAGCCACTGCGGGCGTCGAACGTGTACCGGCTGCTGGAGCACGCCGAGCCGGGCGTGCGCTACGTCGAGTCGGTGCGGTTCGTGGTGGACGAGGCGCCCGACGCCAACGTACGCGCCCTCGCCGTCGACCAGTACCAGCCCCGCACCTGGTACGCCGGGCGGGGCCGGTGCTGTTCCGCTCCAGCAACGGCGGCGCGGGTTGGGAGCCGGCCGGCCGCTTCGACGACGAGACGGTGCTGCGGGTGGCGCCCGCGCCCGCGCCGGTGCGGCCGGGCATCGTCGCGCGTCCCGGCTCGGTGGCGGTGGTGACGCTGCGCGCCTCGGGTGGTTCCCGGTGCACCTGAGCACCGACCTGGGCGAGACGTGGTCCCTGCTCACCGACCTGGACGCGCGGATCTCCGACGTGGCCTGGTTGGACCGGGACGGCGCGGGCGCCCTGCTGGTGGCCACCGACACCGGCCTGTACGAGGTGTCACTGCTGCCCGGGCGGTGCCGTTGCAGATCCTGGTCGACCCGACCGACGCCGACCGGGGTTCTACGCGGTGCGCGCGTTCGTCTCCGAACGTGGCGCGCCGGGCGTGGCGGTGGCCGCGCAGGCCAGTTCGGGGTGTACCTGTCGACCGCCGGTGGCCGGCCCGGCAGCTTCACCCACGTCGGTCTCGCCAACGTGGACAACCGCGTCCTCGCCGTGCAGTACGACGGGCCGGCCACCCTGTTGTGGAGCGGCGCCGGTGAGCCGGATCCGAAGAAGCCCGGTCAGGGTTGCCACCGCACCCGGCTGTTCGAGTCCGACGTGAAGTGGCAGTCGATGCAGGCGGGCTGGATCGGTGGCACCTGCCGTGATCTCGCGTTCGCCGGTCAGCAGGCGGTGGCGGCCACGCAGAGCGGTGGGGTGCTGCGGCTGGACACCCTGGCGGCCCAACCGCAGTGGCAGTCGGTGTCGGTCAACTGCGGGCTGCCGTTGCGGGACCGCACCCGGTTCGTGCCGGTCGACGCCATCGCGGTGAGCGGCCCGACAGCCGCCGGCGCGGCCGGTGCGGTCGGCGGCTCCGGTGCGGCCGGCGGAGGCGCGGCGGAGCGGCTGATCCTGGCCGGCGGGGAGCGCGGTGTGCATCGCAGCGCCAACGCCGTCGACTGGACACCCAGCGCCAACCAGGCCACCGCCGACGTGGTGACCGTCCCGGATACCTGGCTGCTCTGCTCCGGCGAGCACGACATCGAGGTGGTGCGCCAGGATGCGACGCTCGGCGATTGAACGGCTGCTGCCCGCCGCCTACCAGCGGGCCTGCGTGCCGGGCAGCGTGCTCTGGGCGCTGCTCGACGTGATGGAGGGCCTGCACGCCCCGGACGAGGCGATCCTCGCCGAGGTGGACGCCCTGTTCGACCCGTACCGGGCACCGGACGGGCTGGTGGTGCGGTTGACCCGCTGGGTGGCGATGGACCACGTGGTGGCGTCGTCCCGCCCGGACGCCCGCTGCCGCTGCCGGTGGGACGGCTGCGTGACCTGGTGGCCAACGCCGCGCTGCTGGCCCGCTGGCGCGGCACCCCGTACGGGATGCGAAGAGCCCTGGAGCTGGCCACCGGGGTCGCCGGCTTCGCGATCGACGAACCCACCGAGCAGCCCTTTCACGTCCTGGTACGGGTACCGGTCGCCGCCGCCGGTCAGCTCGCCGTGATCACCCGCATCGTCGAGGCGGAGAAACCCGCCGCGACCACCGTCGAGATCGTCCTGGAAGAGGAGTCGTCATGACCACCGAGTGGGCGGTCGTCGCCGCCGCCGAGCAGTTCACCCTCGATCCGCGCAACAGCGGCGAGCTGACGTTCACCGTCTCCAACCCGGGCAACGCACCGGACACCGTGGTGTTCGACGTGGCGCCGGGTGACGGCTCCCAGCGGGCGTGGTTCACCGTCGCCGAGCCGCAACGGGTGGTGCCCGGTCAGGGATCGGTGTCGTTCCTGGTCAAGGTGGCCGTGCCGGCGGGCACCGCTCCCCGGCGCTACGACATGACCGGGTTCGCGTACTCGGCGAACACCGCGCCGGAGGAGAGTTCCCGCTCCAGCGGCCGGGTCACCTACGAGGTGCGGGCGGTCGCGCCGCCCCGGCGTACCCCGTGGTTGTGGATCGCCGCCGCGGCGGCGTTGGTGCTGGTGGTGGTGACCGTGGGGTCGTCCTGCTGACCCGCGACGGCGAGCCGGCCCCGGCGAGCCGCGAGTGGTCACCGTCGAGGCGGAGAGCCTGGTGGACGGCGCGGTCGTCACGTCGCCGCAGAAGAGCAAGGCGGCCGTGGGCGCGCAGCCCAACTGCTGCGGGGTGACCTGGTCCGGGGACAAGCAGCTCTTCTTCACCGGGCTGGCGATCGGCGATCAGGTCACCGTGACGGTGCAGATCCCGGCCGACGGCACCTGGCGTTTCGCCGCGGTACGCACCACCTCCCTCGACTACGCCAACACTGTCTTCACCATCGACGGCAACCAGGTCGGCGGCACGTTCCTCGGCTTCACACCGAAGGTGCTGAAGACGGAGTTCCTGGACGTCGGAACGATCCGGCTGGCCAGGGGCCGCACCAGGTCACGCTGCTGGTGGTTGGCAAGACCCAGGGCACGAACTCCTACTTCGCCGGGGTGGACACGATCCGGTTCACCGAGGTCGTGGCGCAGGCCGTGGCGCGATGAGTGGTCGGCAGAAGGCGCTGCTGGGGCTGCTCGCCGTCCTGCTGGTGGCGCTGTTCGTGGTCGCGGTCGGCGCGGGAGGCGGCGACGACCGGTGACCGGGCGCCCGGCACGGGCTGGTCGACCGGTTGGGTGCGCTCGCCGGCGACAGTGCCGCGGTGGATCCGGCGACGGTCAGCGCCGACTGCTTGGAGGAGCCCGGCCGGCTGGTCTTCTCCGGCAGTTGCGTGCTGCGGGTCGCCGACCCGGCGCGCTGCGCACCCTGGTGCTGCGCAGCGCGGCGCGGTTCACGGTCGTCGCGCCGGCCCGGGCGACGCCGACCTGACCATCCGCGACGAGGTCGAGCCGGCCGCGGACGGCACCGGGCGGTGGCGAAGGTCGCCGTCGACGACGCCACCGAGGTGGGCCTGTCCTGCCCCGGCCTGGGTGGCTGCACGGTGGCCGTGACCACGTCCTGACCCGATCGTCGAGGCCACTACCCGGACTGAAAGGAAGTGCCGCCGTGGGTGACCTGCGCAAGCCGTTCCTGCTGCTGGCCATGCTCGCCATCGTCCTGGCGATCGGTGTGGAGCTGGGTGCCGGGCTGCTGCTGGGCGGCGCCGACGCCGGCGCGGCGCTGGCCGACAGCGCCGGCACGCTGGACGTGGAACTCGACGACGTGTCCGGGGTCAGCGAGCCGTCCGGTCGGGGCACCGGCTACCTGGCGTTGATCGACGCGGTGGCGGTCTGGAGCACCGGGCTGTTCTGCCTGGGCCTGCTGCTGCCCGAACGCGTCCAGGGTCGGGTGCAGGGTGTGGCCAGCCTGATCTTCTCGATCATCCTGATCATCGTCGGGCTGGTCGCGCTGGTCATCGTGTTCGTGGAACTCATGATCATGGTGTCGCTGTTCCTGGCCGTCCCGTTCGGCACCCTGGCGTACCTGGCGCTGTGGGGTTCTTCCCGGTCGGCGAGGCGGCGGTGCTGCTCGGCCTGGTGCTGCTGCTCAGCTCGTCTGGGCCGGGCTGCTGGTGCTGGCCCAGCCGCGCTTCCTGCAGAACAAGGGCCTCGTCCTGCTGATCCTCACCACACTGCTCTGCACGGTCGTGCTGGAGTTCCTGCACGACCTGGTGCCGGTGATCCTGGTCAGCATCGTCGACGACGTGGCGGCGCTGGTCTTCGCGGTGATCGCGATCATCTGGGGCTGGTGCTGCTGATCGGCTCGATCCCGGCGATCGTGAAGGCCGTCCGGGTCACCGCCGCCCTGCCCACCCGTTGACGTTCGCGGTATCGGCAACGTCCGGGTCGATTGTCTGTGACCCGCCAGCACCCGCAGCGTTGATCATGAAGTTATTGCCAGTCCAAGCGGCTTGTCGCGGCAATAACTCCATGATCAACGCGTGTCGAGGGCCAGGGTCGCGGCGGTCGCGCGGTCCAGGGCTCCGTCGGCGATCACCACCGCGTGCCGGCCTCGGCGCTTGGTGTTGGCTCGGATCGTCACCGGCTGCTCGAACGCGAACGCCACCCCACGCCGGGATACATCGCGGTCCGCGTGAACCATCGGTCGCCGCCCCGAGACCACTGAAGACCACTGTGTACGGCCGCAGGTCCGGCCCGGTGCCACGGAGCGCGACCCAGGGATCGGTGGAGCCGTTGACCGCCTCCTCCCCGTCGCCGAGGCGCTGAACACCGACGCCGGTTCGGCCGAGACCGCCCGCCAGAAGAACCCGCCGTAACCGGCGCCACCGGGCGGCCGTTGGTGGCCGGGCTGCCCAGCCGCACGTCCTGCCCGGCCGGGGCGCTCAGCGTGTAGTCCACCTCCAGCCGCCACGCCGACACCTGCCCGGCCGGTCCCACCGTGCTCAGGGCAACGGCGGCGAGCTGGCGGTGCTCGGTCAGCAGCACCCGACCCGCCCGGTCGCGCCACTGGAGGTCGTGCGCGTACCGGTCCGGGCCCCGCTCGACCTCGCCGGTGTGCGCGATGACGCCGTGGTCGTCGCGCCAGGTGTAGCCGACATCGCGAACGTAGGTGCGCCCGCCCCAGAGGTTGGCGCCGTTGACGTCCTGCACCGCGAGGGAGGCGCCGAGGTGCCACACGTGGTCGGCGGGCAGCGCGTCGGTCACCACCGTGCCGCCGAGGGTACGCACCGGGTGCAGGTACGGCCGGGGCCCGTGCCGCGCGTCCAGGGCCGGGTCGAGCACGTACCGGGCCACCTCGGTCCCGCCGAGCACGAGCCCGACCGGTGCCTCGGTCACGGTGGCGGGCGGCCGGGCTCGGCGGCCCGGCCCGGACGATCGGCGGTCACGGCAGCTCCGGGCTCGGTGCGGTCCGCGTCGCCAACGACGGGCGGCCGGCGACGGCGTGCAGGGCGGCCACTGTGTAGCCGGCGAGGATCGGCACCGCGACCGGGGTGACCAGCACGGTGAGCAGCCCGGCCAGCGCGGTCACCCCGGTGAGCGCCGCCCAGCGGGTGGGTGCGTCGAGGCAGGCGCGGCGGCGGACCGGGTCGCCGTCCGCCACCGCCCGCCCCGTTGCCGCCCACCTCGACGACGACCAGTCCGGCGTACCCGGCCAGACCGGCCGCGACCAGGGCCGTCACCAGCAACGCCACCGGGCCGCCCGGCACCCGGCCGGTGGCCAGCGCGGCCAGGTCGGCGGCGAGCAGCCCGGCCACGCCGAGCGCGAGCAGGCTGACCGGCACGCCGGGCAGCACCGAGCCGCCGAACCGGCGCACTGTCGTCCGCGCCGACGGCCAACTGCCGGTACGCACCCAGTCGTGCACGGCCGCACTCGCCGTGCCGGCCGCCGCGGCGGCGGTGAGCAGGGCACCGCCGCGAGGGTCAGCAGGATGCCCAGCAGCGCGAGGTCGGCGGCGTCGCGGACGACGTCGCGCCAGTCCCGCCGCGCGCCGCCGTCCTCGGGTTCAGCCCTTGATGCCACTGGTGTTGATCCCTCGACGAGCATGCGCTGGAACGCCACGAAGAACAGGAAGACCGGCAGCAGCGACAGCACCGACATGGCGAACATCGGCCCGACCGCGCTCTGGCTGGTCGAGTCGATGAACAGGGTCAGCGCGACCGGCACTGTGTAGTCCTCCAGTTGGGACAGGAAGACCAGCTGACGGAAGAAGTCGTTCCAGGTCCAGATGAACGAGAAGATCGCCGTGGTGACCAGCGCGGACGGCTCAGCGGCAGGATGATGTGCCGGAAGATGCCGTACGGGCCGGCGCCGTCGATGCGGGCCGCCTCGTCCAACTCGCGCGGGACGCCGCGCATGAACTGCACCATGAGGAAGACGAAGAACGCCTCGGTGGCCAGGAACTGCGGGATGAGCAGGGGCAGGTAGGGCCACTCGCCGCCGACCAGTCCGAGCGTCCGGAACAGGATGTACTGCGGCACGATCAGCACGTGCTGGGGCAGCAGCAGCGTGCCGATCATGACGGCGAACCACATGCCGCGCAGCCGGAATCGCAGCCGCGCGAAGGCGTACGCGGCCAGCAGGCAGGACAGCCCGTTGCCGACCACGGTGAGCAGGCTGACCATGGCGCTGTTGAGGAAGAACCGGCCGAAGCTGACGTCGAAGTTGGACCAGCCGGCGGTGTAGTTGCCCGGGTGAACCGTTCGGGCAGCAGCCCGAGGTTGTTGACGATCTCCTCTTGGGACTTCATCGAGGTCCCGATCATCCAGAACAGCGGGTAGAGCACCACCGCGACGATCACCACCAGGATGAGCAGCCGCAGCACCGGTCGGCCGCCGGGCCGGGACGCGTGCTCGGTGTTACTGCGGTCGGCGCGTCGGCCGTCGGGGTCACCGTCACCATCACCGGTCCTCCCCGTCGGAGTAGTGCACCCAGAACCGTCCGGTGCTGAAGAAGACCGCGGTGATCACCGCGATGGCGAGCAGGAACACCCAGGCCATCGCCGAGGCGTAGCCCATGTCGAGTTCGGTGAAGCCGGTGATGTAGAGGTTCAGCGTGTACATCAGGGTGGAGTCGACCGGGCCGCCGGTGCCGTTGCTGAGGACGAACGCCGCGGTGAAGCCCTGGAAGCCGTTGATGGTCTCCAGCACCAGGTTGAAGAAGATCACCGGAGAGAGCATCGGCAGGGTGACGTTGCGGAACTGGCGGAACCGGCCGCCCCGTCGACCGAGGCGGCCTCGTACAGCTCGGTGGGCACCTGCTTGAGCCCGGCCAGGAAGATCACCATCGGTGCGCCGAACTGCCAGATGGCCAGCACCATCAGCGTTTCCAGGGCCCAGTCGGGGTCGTTGACCCACGGCTTGCCCTGGATGCCGAAGAGGCTGAGCAGCGAGTTGAACGCGCCGTCCCGGTTGAACATGTTGACCCAGACGATGGCCAACGCGACGCTGCCGCCCAGCAGCGACGGCAGGTAGAACAGCCCCGGAACAGGCCGACCCGCGCCAGGCGCGGTTGAGCAGCAACGCCACACCGAGCGCCGCGGCCAGCTTCAGCGGCACGGCGATCAGCGCGAAGGTCAGCGTCACCCGCACCGCGTGCCAGTACGACGGGTCGGCGGTGAACATCCGTTCGTAGTTGGCCAGCCCCACCCACTCCACCTCGGAGAAGGGGTGAGGATGTCGTAGTTGGTGAAGCTCAGGTACAGCGACAGCAGCATAGGGACCGCCGTGACACCCATCAGGCCGATGAGCCACGGCGACAGGAAGACGTACCCCGCCAGACCTTCGCTGTGCCGGAAGCGTCCGGGTCCACGCCGCTCGGCGGGGACCCGGACGGATCCGGGATCAGGTCGGGTCGGGTCGGGCGCCGTGGTCAACGCCACGAACAGCTCCTCTCCTAGCCTGGTTCAGCGGTCAGGCGATGGCGGACTTGCACGCCTCGATGAACTGGGTCGCGGCCTCGGCGCTGGTGGCCCGGCCGTACTGCGCGTTCTCGGCAGCCTTGATCAGCTCGGACTTGACCTTGCTGTGCCCCTTGATCGGCACCTGCGGCGACGTGCCGAACTTCTGGGTCAGCTCCGCCTCGACGGCGATGGACTGCTTCATGGCCGGGTCCGTGGTGTCGTCGCTGACCATGCGGCGCAGGTCCAGGTTGGACGGCAGGCCACGGTCGGTGCCGAGCAGCTTGACCGCCTCCTGGTCGTTGTTCAGGAAGTTGATCACGTCGACCGCGACGTCCCTGTTCTTGCTGCCCTGAACACCGACCAGTACATCGAGGCCCGCGCCCACTGGGCGCTCGGGTCACCGGGGTACGCGATGACGCCCAACTCGTCCTTGGTGTTCTTTTCAGGTCCGGCATCTGGTTGGCCCACACCCAGGAGGTCGCGGCCTTGCCGGTGACCACCAACTGCTTGGTGATGTCGGTGGCGTTGCCCTCGTGGATGACGTCGGGGGTCGGGGTGGCCCTGCGGTCCCGGGCGCCCTTCCACAGGTCGAACCACTTGGTCACGTCCTCGGCGGTGAAGCCCAGCTCGTTGCCCTGGTAGAGGTCCTTGCCCTGCTGCCGTAGCCAGACCCAGAAGGCCTTGTAGTCCGCGCTCGGGTCCTGGGTGCCGGGCACCTTGGTCTTGGCGGTGACCTGCTCGGCCCAGGCGATGTGCTCCTCCCAGGTCATTCCGGTGGTGGGCTCGGGCAGGTTGTTCTTGGTCAGCAGCGTCTTGTTGTAGACCAGACCCTGGGTGTTCTCCCCGGCGGCCAGGCCGGCGAGCTTGCCGTCGACCACGCCGTACTGCCAGAGGCTCTCCGGGAACTGGAGGTGTCCAGCTTTCCGGACTTCTGGTACGAGGTCAGGTCGAGCGTGCTGTTGCGGGCCGCGTACTCGGCCAGGTAGTTGTCGTCGATCTGGAACAGGTCCGGTGGGTTGCCGCCGGCGGTGAGCGTGGCCAGCTTGTCGAAGTAGCCCTGGTTGGCCTGCCAGGTCTTCTCGAAGGTCACGTTCGGGTGCTTCTTGGTGTAGAGCGCGAGGGCGTCCTCGGTCAGCTTGGCCGGGCGTCGCCGCCCCACCAGAAGATGGAGAGCTTGACCGGGGCGTTCGGGTCGGCGGCACCGCCGTCGTCGTCGCCGCAGGCGGCGGCACCGAACATCAGCGGCGCGGCCACCGTCATGGCGAGCAGGCCGCGCAGGAGGCGCCTTCGAGGCAGCGAGGTACGGTCATTGCGCCCGACGGGCACGTCAGTGGTGGGAGGCGTTGCGGGTGCATGTGCGCTCACTCCTCGGCATTAGGAGGCGACGGCGTCACCGGTGGCCGCGGTCAGGTCGCCGGACCCGCAGGGCAATGCGGGTCCGGGCCAAGCGGTGCGGTCAGGGGACGTGCCGGTCGGGCGTGCGGCCCGGGCCGGTCGAGTCGCGGATGACCAGGTCGGTCTGGAGCATTACCTGTGCGGTGGTGCGACGGACGCCGAGCGCCGTGCCGGCACCGGGTCCTCGCGCACCGCGCGGTGACTCGATGTCCTGTTGCAGCAGCATGTCGACGGCCGTCCGGCCGGCGGCCCCGGTGGTGTGGCCACCGTCGTCAGTTTGGGTCGGGTGAGCCGGCTCAGCGTGATGTCGTCGACCCCGACGACGCTCACCTCCTGCGGCACCCGGACCCCGAGCGCGTCCAGCCCTCGATGAGGCCGATCGCCATCAGGTCGTTGTAGGCGAGCACGGCCGACACGCCGCTGCGCCGCACCTGCTCGGCGACGGCGGAGCCGCCGATCTCGGTGGGCGCGTTCGGGCCGAGCAGGGTCAGCTCGACGCCACTGGCCGGGCGGCCGCGCCGGCGGCACGGCGCATCTCCCGGTTGGTCCACGAGCTGCGCGGGCCACCGAGCAGCGCGATGCTGCGGTGGCCCAGGCCGACCAGGTGCTCGATCGCCGACCGGGCACCCTGCCCGACGTCCATCAGCACGCAGGGCAGGCCGGTCACCTGGCGGTTCACCACCACCAGCGGCACCTCACGACTGAGTTGCTCGATCAGGCTGTTGCTCATCCGAGGGCTGCACAGGAGAACGCCGTCCACCTGTTTGGCCAGCGCGTGGACCAGCTCCTCCTCGGCGGTGGGGTCCTCGTTGGTGTCGGCCACGAAGACGTGGTAGTCCCGGTGCCGGGCCTGACTCTCGGCCGCCTTGATCAGCGGCGGGAAGAACGGGTTCGCGATGTCCGCGATGATCAGCCCGATGTTGTGCGTCCGCCCGGTGATCAGGGCCCGCGCGGCCCGGTTCGGCCGATAGCCCAGATCCTCCGCGCACGCCAGCACCCGTACCCGGGTCTCCGGGTTGACCAGGTGCGGCGCGGAGAAGGTGCGGGACACGGTGGAGATGTGGACACCGGACGCCCGGGCGACGTCCCGGATGGTGACTGGCACGGCGGCCCCTTCGTCCGATGTGGTGGCGGTCACGTGGGTGTGGCCCATTAATGCAAACGGTTGCGCCAGTGTCAACGGTCAATGATGACGGCTTTGTTGCGAGCAGACTCCTCATGGTGACCTGGCCCCCATAAACATGGACATATAACGCCGATCCCATCGACGTCGTTGACGCGGTCAGATCGATCGTGATTACTTCACTGCAAACCTTTGCAGCTTCACGGGAGGCGACCGCATGTCACCGAGAGCCGACCACCGGACCCGGTATGCCGTCGTGGGCACCGGCGCGCGGGCGGAGATGTTCGTCCGGGCGCTGGTGCTCGACCACGCCGACACCACCGAGCTGGTCGCCTTCGCCGACGTCAACCAGGCCCGGATGGACGCCCACAACCGCTGGCTGGCCGAGCTGGGTCACCGCCCGGCGCCCACCTACCCGGCCGGCGACTTCGCATCCATGTTGGACAGGGAGCGCGTCGACGTCGTCCTGGTCACCAGCGTGGACGTCACCCACGACGAGTACGTGGTGGCGGCGCTGCACGCCGGCCGGGAGGTCGTCACCGAGAAACCGATGACGGTGGACGCGGCACGCTGCCGGCGGATCCTGGACGCGGTGACCGAGACCGGCGGCCGGGTGACCGTCGCGTTCAACTACCGCTACAACCCCTGCACGAACAGGTCCGCCGGCTGCTCGCCGAGGGCGCGGTCGGCGAGATCGGCTCGGTGCACTTCGAGTGGCTGCTCGACGTCCGCCACGGCGCCGACTACTTCCGCCGCTGGCACCGCGACAAGGCCACCTCCGGCGGGCTGATGGTGCACAAGGCCAGCCACCACTTCGACCTGGTCAACTGGTGGCTGGCCGCCACTCCGGTCGAGGTGTACGCGGCCGGCCGGCTCTTCTTCTACGGCGAGGAGGGCCGCCGGCACGGTTACGCCCGCGACTACGAGCGGGCGTACGGCTCCCCGCCGCCGCCGACGACCCGTTCGCCCTGCGGCTGGACGCGCACCCCGGCTACGCGAGTTGTACCTCGACGCCGAGGCCGAGGACGGCTACCAGCGCGACCGCAACGTCTTCGCACCCGGCGTGACCATCGAGGACGACATGGCGGTGCTCGCCCGCTACTCCACCGGCGCCACGATGAGCTACCACCTCACCGCGTACGCCCCTGGGAGGTTACCGGGTGATGGTCAACGGCAGCCGGGGCGGCTGGAGCTGGAGGTCACCGAGAACGACTTCGTCGACCGGGGCACCGCCGGCGCGGTCAAGGGCGCCGCCCTGCACGGCACCGAGGCGCCGGCCGAGGAGGTGGTGCGACGCTTACCCTGCGCCCGTTCTGGGCCCCGCCCCGGCAGGTCCCGGTGCAGGGTCGCACCCGGCACGGCCACGGTGGCGCGGACGCCCGCATGACCGGGGTGCTCCTCGGCGGTCAACCCGATCCGTTGGACCGCGCCGCGACCGCCGACGACGGCGCGTTGGCCCTGCTCACCGGCCTGGCCGCCAACCGGTCCTTCGAGACCGGTCAACCCGTCCGCGTCGCCGACCTGCTCACCCCGCTGACCCACCGACGAGGAGCCCAGCCCCGTGCCGACGTCCGACCACACCGACCTGCTCCTGCCTCCCGAACCAGGCCAGCGTGCGCTGGCCGGGAGCTGTACGCCCTCGCGGCGGAGCAACCCATCATCTCGCCGCACGGGCACGTCGACCCGGCCCTGCTCGCCGAGGACCGCCCTTCCCGGACCCGGCGCAGCTGCTCATCGTGCCCGACCACTACCTGACCCGGATGCTGCTCAGTCAGGGCGTACCCCGGCGGATCTGGGGTTCCCACCCGCGACGGCAGCCCGGTGGAGACCGACGGCCGGGTGATCTGGCGGCGCTTCGCCGCGCACTGGCACCTGTTCCGGGGCACCCCGTCGCGGCTCTGGCTGGAGCAGACCTTCCGCACCGTCTTCGGCGTGCACACCCGCTCGGCCCGGCGACCGCCGACACCCTCTACGACGAGATTGCGGCCCGGCTCGCCGAGCCGGACTTCCGGCCCCGGGCGCTGTTCGCGAAGTTCAACATCGAGGTGCTCGCCACCACCGAGTCGCCGCTCGACGACCTCGGGCAGCACGCCAAACTCGCCGCCGACGGCTGGGGCGGGCCGGGCGGTCGGGTGGTCACCACGTTCCGCCCGGACGACGTGGTGGACATGGAGTTCGAGGGTTGGTCGACGAACGTGGACCGGCTCGGCGAGCGGGCCGGCGAGGACACCGGCACGTACACCGGCTATCTGGCCGCGCTGCGAGCCGACGCGCCGCGTTCATCGCCGCCGGGGCGACGTCCTCCGACCACGGCCACCCACCGCGCGCACCCTGGACCTCACGCCCGAGGAGGCCCAGCGGCTGTACGACCGGGGTCGGCGCGGCGAGCCGACGCCGCCGACGCCGAGGCGTTCCGGGCGCACATGCTCGTGGAGTTCGCCCGGATGTCGCTCGACGACGGCCTGGTCATGCAGCTGCACCCGGCGCCGTGCGCAACCACAACCGCTGGCTGCACGCCCGGCACGGCCGCGACGTCGGCGGCGACATCCCGCAGGCCACCGAGTACGTGCACGCGCTCGCCCTGCTGCTGGCGCGCTACGGCAACGACCCCGGCTGAAGGTGGTGCTCTACACGCTCGACGGGACACCTTCACCCGCGAGTTGGCGCCCTCGCGGGCGGATACGCCGCGCTGCTGCTCGGCGCGCCCTGGTGGTTCCTGGACTCGCCGGAGGTGCTGCGCCGGTTCCGGGAGACGGTCACCGAAGCGCCGGCTTCTACAACACCACCGGGTTCGTCGACGACACCCGGGCGTTCTGCTCCATCCCCGTACGCCACGACGTGGCCGCCGGGTGGACGCCGGCTTCCTGGCTCGGCTGGTCGCCGAGGACCGGCTGCCGATGGACGAGGCGGCCGAGACCATCGTCGACCTGGCGTACCGGCTGCCCAAGCGGGTCTTCAACTTCGGAGGGCAGGCTCAGTGACGGTGAGCGCGAGAGTGCAGCGCAGCGGAGCCTCGCAGTCGCGAACGAAAGGCGAGGCTCAGTGACCGTGACCATCACCTCTGTCGAGGTGCACGACGTGCGGTTCCCGACCGCCGCGCGGGGCGACGGCTCCGACGCGATCAACCGGGGCGACTACTCGGCGACGTACGTGGAGCTGGGCACCGACGCCGGCCCGGTCGGCGCGGGTTCACGTTCACCAACGGCCGGGGCAACGAGATCACCTGCGCGGCGGTCCACGCGCTGGCCCACCACGTACGCGGGCGCACGATCGAGGAGATCGCGGCCGAGCCGGTGGCGTTCTGGCGTTCGCTCAGCGCCGACGTGCAGTTGCGCTGGCTGGGCCCGGAGAAGGGCGTCATCCACATGGCGACCGGGGCGCTGGTCAACGCGGTGTGGGACCTGCGGGCCACAGTGGCCGGCAAGCCGATGTGGCGTTTCCTCGCCGAGTTGCCCACCGACGAGCTCGTCGCCAGCGTCGACTTCCGGCACATCACCGACGCGCTCACCCGGACGAGGCGGCGGCCATCCTCGACAAGGGACGCGACGGCCTGGCCGACCGGTTGGCCACCCTCGAACGCGACGGTTTCCCTCGTACACCACTTCGGTCGGGTGGCTCGGCTACCCGACGACAAGGTCCGGGCGCTGACCCGGCAGGCGTACCACGACGGCTGGCGGGCGATGAAGATGAAGGTCGGCGGCCCGCTCGCCGACGACGTGCGGCGGGCCCGGATCATCCGGGAGGAGATCGGCCCGGACGCGCTGTTGATGATGGACGCCAACCAGGTCTGGGACGTCGACGAGGCGATCACCGCGATGACCGCGTTGGCCGAGGTCGACCCGTACTGGATCGAGGAGCCGACGCACGCCGACGACATCCTCGGCACGCCCGGATCGCCCGCGCGGTCACCGAGTTGACCGACGGCCGGTGCCGTGTGGCCACCGGCGAGGTCGCCGCCAACCGGGTGATCTTCAAGCAGTTGTTGCAGGCCGAGGCGATCGGCGTGATGCAGGTCGACGCCTGCCGGGTCGGCGGCGTCAACGAGGTCCTGGCCGAGCTGCTGCTGGCGGCGAAGTTCGGGGTGCCGGTCTGCCCGCACGCCGGTGGTGTCGGCCTCTGCGAGTACGTCCAACACCTGGCGATCTTCGACTACCTGCGGGTGGGCACCAGCCTGGACGGTCGGATGATCGAGTACGTCGATCACCTGCACGAGCACTTCGTCGATCCGGTCCGGACCCGCGAGGGCCGCTACCTGCTGCCCGAGCGGCCCGGGTACAGCGCCACCATGAAGCCGGCGTCGATCGCCGAGTTCCGCTTCCCGGACGGTCCGGCATGGCGGTGACCGTCGGCGCGTCCCGGCTCGGCCTCGGCATGCTGCGCCTGCTGCCCGCCGAGGCCCGCCCGCTGATCCGGCCGGGCACCGTGCCAACCGGCGTCGTGCACCTGGGGCTGGGCGCGTTCCACCGGGCCCACCAGGCCGTCTTCACCGAGGCGGCGGTCGGCGCGGCCGGCGGTGACTGGGGCATCGTGGGGGTCGCCCGCGCAGCACCGCTGTGGTCGAGGCGCTCGCCGCCCAGGACGGCCTGTTCAGCGTCAGCACCCTCTCCGCGGCGGGCAGCACCACCCGGGTGGTGGGTGCCCTCAGCGGCGTACGCCACGCTCCCCGCGACCCGGAGGCGGTGGTCGCGCTGCTCGCCGACCCGGCGGTACGCGTGGTGACCCTGACCGTCACCGAGAAGGCGTACCAGCTCGATCCGGTGACCGGCCAGTTGTCCCCGGACGCGGCGCTCACCGCGGACCTGGCCGGCGGCCGACCGCCGAGCACGGTGCCCGGGCTCCTGCTGCGCGGGCTGGCCGCCCGGCCGCCGCGGACGCCGGGCCGGTGGCCCTGGTCAGCTGCGACAACCTGCCGGCCAACGGCCGACGACTACGGGGCATGCTCGACCAGGCGGTCTCCCGTGCCGGCGGGGTGAGCACCGGGCTGGTCGACTGGGTGGCCGCCAACGTCACCTGCCCGGGCACCATGGTGGACCGGATCGTGCCGGCCAGCACTCCGGAGACGATCGAGGCGGCACGCCGGGCGCTCGGTGTGACCGACCTGGCCGCGGTGGCCGCCGAGCCGTACGCGCAGTGGGTGATCGAGGACGACTTTCCCGGCGGCCGGCCCGGCTGGGAGCACGCCGGGGCGGTGCTCACCGACGACGCCGGCCCGTGGGAGCGGCTGAAGCTACGCACCCTCAACGGTGTGCACTCGGCCATCGCGTACCTGGGGGCGCTGGACGGCCGGGAGACGATCGCCGACACGCTGGAGATCCCGCACCTGGGCGACGTGCTGCGCCGACTGATCGCCGAGGACGTCGCGGCCAGCTTCACCCGCCGGACGGGGTCCGCGTCGTCGACTACGGCGAACAGGCCCTCGCCCGGTTCGGCAACCCGGCGATCCACCACCGCACGCTCCAGGTGGCGACGGACGGCTCGCAGAAACTGCCGCAGCGCGTCCTGCACACCATCGCCGACCTGCGCGCGGCCGGACGGCCCGCGCGCTGGCGCGCTGGTCGTCGCGTCCTGGTTGCGCTTCGCGCTGGGGTACGCCGACGACGGGCGCCCGTTGCCGTTGCAGGACCCTCTGGCCGGGCTGATCCGCAGCGCGTTGGACGCCGGCGCGCAGAGCCCGACGGGCGCTGTCGACGCGGTCTTCGCGCTGCGCGAGGTCATCCCGGTGGAGGTGGCCGAGGACGAGCAGGTCCGCGCCGAGGTGATCGCCTGGTTGACCGCGTTGGAACGGCACGGCGTCCGGGCCACCCTGGCCGGTGCCCGGTGACCGGGCCACCGTTGGCCGGTGGGCGGTGACCGGGCCGACACCCCGCCCCGGGTGGCGGTGATCGGGGCGAACGGGCACGGGCGGTGGCACCGGCGGGTGATCGCGCCGCTGCACGCCGCCGGTCGACTGCGGCTGGTGGCCCTGGTCGACGTACGGCCGGTGGAGGACGACCCGGCGGCCCCGGTGCCGCCCGGGTCGAGGTGTTCACCGACCACCGGGCGATGCTCGCCGCCACCCGGCCGGAGGTGGTGGTGATCTGTACGCCGCCGCACACCCACCTGGCGATCGCCCGCGACGCCCTGGCCACCGGCGCGGATCTGCTGTTGGAGAAGCCGCCGGTGCTGTCGCTGGCCGAGCACGAGGAGCTGACCTGGGCCCTCACCGCCGCCGGCCGGGTGGCACAGGTCGGCTTCCAGGCGCTCGGCTCGGCGGCGCTCACCGCGCTGACCGACGCGTTGGCCGCCGGCCGGCTGGGCACCGTCACCGGCATCGCCACTGTCGCCGCGTGGCAACGCCGGACACGTACTACGCCCGCTCGCCCTGGGCCGGTCGTCGCAGCCTGAACGGCCGACCGGTGCTGGACGGCGCGCTCGTCAACCCGCTCGCGCACGCGGTGATGCAGTGCCTGGCGATCGCCGAGGCGCTCGGCGGGCGACGCCCTGGCCGGTCACGATCGAGGTGGAGCGCTACCGGGTCCGGCCGATCGAGGTGGAGGACACCGCCGTGCTGCGGGTCCTCTTCCGCGCCGGGCCGCCGATCGTGGTGGCGGTGACCCTGGCCGCCGAGGAGTTCGTGGCCGGCGAGGTGGTGGTGACCGGCACGGCGGGGCAGGCGGTGCTGGAGTACCCGACCGACCGGTTGCGGTTGCCCGGTGACGTGGTGACCCGCCGGGTTCCGGGCCGGGTGGGGCTGCTGGAGAACCTGCTCGCCCACCGGCTCGACCCAGTGGGCGTACCGCTGATCGCACCGCTGTCCCGGACCGCGCCGTTCACCGCGCTGCTGGACGCGTTGCGGCCCGCGCCGGAGCCTCGGCTGCTCGACGGGGACCTGGTGACCACCGTCGGCGAGGGCGGGAACGGGTCCGCCACCTGCGGGGCGTCGTCGAGGTGTTGCGTCGGGCGGCCGAGCGGGTGCGCTGCCGAGCGAGCTGTCGGTGCCGTGGGCGTCTGCCGCGTACCGCGCCGAGCTGTCCGGATAGCGCCAGTCGCCACCTTCCACCACCAACGAATGGAGAGAGTCGATGCGCAGAATCCTCGGCGGCGCCACGGTGGTCGCCCTCCTCCTCGGCGCCGCCCCGGCCGCCGCCGCTGCCCGCCCGACGTCCCGTCCGCCGATCAGCTCTCCTGGGCGGCCCGTCACCTCGGCCGGCAGGCGCTGCCCGCGCGGGACGGTTGGGCAGCCGACGGTCCCGGCACCACCGGCGGTTCGGCGGCCACCGCCGAGCGGACCCGGGTGGTGCACAGCCGGGCAGAGCTGGTCGCCGCGCTGGGCGGTGACAACGCCGGCAACGCCACCGACGCCACGCCGAAGCTCATCTACGTCGACGGCACCATCGACGGCTTCGAAGGGCCGGACGGCACCCGCTGGGCTGCGCCGACCTGGCCGACCCGGGTACGGGCTGGACGCCTACCTGGCCGCGTACGACCCGGCGGCGTGGGGACGGGTGGCACCGAGCGGGCCGCTGGAGGAGGCCCGGGTGCGCTCGGTGACCAACCAGACCCGGCAGACCCAGATCAACATCGGCCCGAACACCACGATCGTGGGTCTGCGCGGCGCTCGACTGACCGGGCTCACCCTCATGATCGACCGGGCGTCCAACGTCATCGTCCGCAATCTGACCCTCGTCGACGCCCGGGACTGCTTCCCCGCCTGGTCACCGACCGACGGCGAGGCCGGCAACTGGAACAGCCAGTACGACCAGATCTCGGTACGCCGCAGCGAGAACGTGTGGGTCGACCACAACACCTTCACCGACGGCGACAACCCGGACAGCGCCCAGCCGGTCCACTTCGGTCGGCCGTACCAGGTGCACGACGGGTCGCTGGACGTCACGCACACGGCCAGCCTGGTCACCGCGTCGTGGAACCGCTTCACCGGCCGGGACAAGCTGCTGCTGATCGGCTCGTCCAACACCGTCGGCCCGGACGTGGGTCGGCTGCGGGTCACCCTGCACCACAACCTCTTCGACGGCGTCCTGCAACGGCTGCCCCGGGTGCGCTTCGGTCAGGTGGACGTCTACAACAACCACTACCGGCTCGGCGGCGACGGCTTCCAGTACGCGCTCGGCGTGGGTGTCCAGTCGGCGATCTACGCGCAGAGCAACTTCTTTACCCTGGACGCGTCGGTCGAGCCGGCCGACCTGCTCTACGACTGGGGCGGCGCCGCGCTGACCGAGCGGGGCTCCTGGGTATGCCAGGGCGACGGTCCGGCCCGACCGGTCGACCTGCTGGCGGCGTACAACGCGACCCACGACCCCGACCTGGCCGCCGACGCGGGCTGGACGCCCACCCTGCGCCACGGCCCCGTCCTGCCGGCGCCACTGGTGCCCGTCCTGGTGGGTTCGCTCGCCGGCGCCGGCCGGCTGCCGCTCTGACCGGCGTCCCGGCCCGAACTCGCGGTCGGGTCGGCGACGTAGGGGCCATCGATGTGGGGAAGATCGGCTATAAGTGGACCCATGGACTTCCCGCCGCACCTGGGCAGCATGCCGATGCACGCGATCACCGAGATCCACGGCGAACCGGGCCTCCTGGAGCGGTTCCGGTTGGAGATCCAACAGTTCGACGAGGACGCCCGAGCGCGGTTGACCGCCGCGCTCGACCTCGCCGCCGAGCTGCATCGCGACGATCGACGCGTCCGCGAGCCGTACCTGAACCACCTGCTGCGGGTGGCGATCCGGTTGATGCACCACTACCAGGTGCGGGACGTGGACGTGATCGTCGCCGGCCTGCTGCACGACGCGGTCGAGGACCACCCGGTCGAGCTGGCCGACGGCGACCCGGGGCCGACCCGACCGCGGCCGCGCTGACCGCCCTCGCCGCGCGGTTCGGGCCCCGGTGGCCACCCTGGTCGCCGCGGTCACCAACCCGGTGTACGACCCGGAGCGGGATCGCAACGCGCAGTACCGGGAGCACCTGGCGGTCAGTCTCGACCGGGAGCCCTGGGCTCGGGTGATCAAGGTGTCCGACTTCACCGACAACGGTGTGGGCGTGATCCACACGGTCGGGCCGAAGGTCGTCTCGTCGGCCCGGAAGTACCGCCCGCTGGTGCCGCTGTTCCGCGATCTGATCGGCCGCCCGGACACGCCGTTGTCTCCGGCGGTGAAGCGACACATCTTCGGCCAGCTCGACCTGGCCGAGGAGCGGTTCAGCGCGATCCTGGACCAGCCAGCCCCGAACTGACCCGTTCCGAATCACCCGACCGGGTCCCGTGACACGTTCTCGATCTGTGAGGAAGTCTCGGGCCTTACGGTTGGTTTGCGCCAAATGAGAGGTAAAGGCCCTCTCGATTCATCTTTCTGGCGCGTTACCAATCGAGAGGATTCGGATCATGCGCGACCTTTCCCGTCGTGATCTGCTCAGGGCGACGGCCGTCGGTGCCGGAGCGGTCGCCATCCCGAGCATGATCGCGGGCAGCTCGGCAATCGCGGCCGACGGTCCCGGGTGGCCGTCCGACACGAGGTTCCCACCGGCAGAGCTGACCGGCCGAATCGTCCGCCCGCAGAGTCCCGAGTACGCGGAGGCGAGCCTCGGCTGGGACGAGCTGTTCGTGCACTATCCGCTGGTCATCGTCTTCGCCCAGGAGACCCAGGACGTGGTCAACGCCCTCACCTGGGCACGGCAGCACGACGTCGCGCTGCGGGTCCGCAGTGGCCGACACAACCTGGAAGGCTGGTCGAACGTCGACAACGGCATCGTGATCGACGTCAGCGAGCTGAAGGACGTCCACATCGACACCGCCGCCCGCACGGCCAAGGTCGGCGCGGGGCTCACCCAGTCGGAGGCGGTGACCGCCCTCGGGGAACACGACCTCGCGGCGACGACCGGCACGGAGGGGACCGTGGGCCTGTCCGGGGCGACCCTCGGCGGCGGTCTCGGCTTCCTCACCCGCTACATCGGGATGGCCTGCGACAACCTGATCGGCGCGGAGATCGTCGTGGCGGCGGGCGCCGACGGGGCGAAGGTGCTCGAGGTGGACCCGTGGAACCACCCGGACCTGCTCTGGGCGCTGCGCGGAGCGGGCAACGGCAACTTCGGGATCGTCACCTCGCTGACCTACCAGGTCGCCCCGCTCAGCAGCGTCGCCTACCTCCAGGTGACCTGGCCCGGCCTCGACGACCTGCACGAGGTCTTCGACGCCTGGCAGCGTGTGGCACCCTTCACCGACCCCGGCTCGGCACCCAGGTCGAGGTGCACCAACTGAGATCCTGCTGTTCGCGGTGCTCGCGGAGGGTCCGAGGCGGAGGCCAGGAAGCTGCTGGCGCCGATCCTGTCGATCGGCGAACCCACGGTCACCGTGCAGATCGGCAACTGGGGTGACGTGTACGCCGGCTTCCAGACCCCGAACGACGAAGATCCGGCGAACTGGAAGTTCTTCTCCCAGTTCACCCGCGAGCCGTTTCCGGAGAAGGCGATCACCATCGTCCGGGAGTTCATGGAAAAGGCCCCGTCACCGGACAGCAACTTCTTCACCCAGGCCTTCGGCCGGGGAGCTCAACGACAGGAGCCCTTCGGCGGCGCGGCGTTCCCGCACCGCGACGCGCTCTTCTACTCGGAGCCCGGCGCGGGCTGGGGCACCCGCGGCGAGCCGAACAGCGGCGATGACATCACCCCGATCGCCCAGACCTGGATCGCCGAGTTCAGCCAGGCCCTGCGGCCGTACGTGGACGGCGCCTACGTCAACGTGCCGAACATCGGCATGGCCGAGTGGGAGACCGCCTACTGGGGCGCAACTTCCCCGACTGCGCAAGATCAAGGCGAAGTACGACCCGCACAACGTCTTCCAGTACGAGCAGAGCATCCCGCCCGCGACGCACTGAGCTGGACGACCGGCGGTGCGGGTGGCACCATCCGCGCCGCCGGTCGCGGCCACCCACCTCGTGCGCGTCCTTTGCTCTGCTTCAATGCGCGCAACGGTTACGGCGCCGATCTGTTGCGCCGGTTGAAGCAGAGCAAAGGTTGCGCAGGAGACATCGGGGGCCGCCGAGGACGCGCGGTGAGACGGTGGGCCCTCGGGGCGGCGCAGCCCGCTCAGGAATACGGGACCGCGGTGCCGGACCTGCCGGCGCGCATCAGGTTATCCAGCCAGGGTGTCGGCGCGACGCCCAACTCCCGGCCCAGGTCGGCGCGGAACAACTCGAACCGCCGTACCGCCTCGTTGATGTTGCGCTCCGCCAGGTGCACGGCGATCAGGGCACGGGTGGCGCTTTCCGCAGCGGCTCCAACTGCACCGCCGTCAACGCCACCTGCACCGCCTCGCCAAACCGGCCCTGCGCGGTGAGTCGCTCGGACAGCGCCTCCAGCGCGTACAGCTGCGTCTGGCGCAGCCGCTCCCGCTCGGCCAGCACCCAGTCGTCGTACCAGCCGGGCAGCAACTCGCCGGTCGCCAACGCCGGCACGCCGGGGCCGACGCCGACCGGTGACCCGCCGGCCAGCAGGGCGGTGGCCGCCGCGCCCAGGGTGGCCACGTCGCTGGTGACCCCGGCGGCCAGGGCCAGCAGGTCGTCCTCCTCCACCAGAGGCTCGGGGTGACCCGGTGCAGCCGCCACAGCATGGTGCGCAGGTTGGCCCGGGCCCGCTCCTCGTGCGAGCCGGGCCAGAGCGTGCCGGCGGCCTCCGAGCGGGCACACCGCTGGCGTACGCCGAGGTAGGCCAACAGTCGGCGGGCACCCTGCGGCACCGCCACCGCCCGTCCGTCGCGTTCCAGTCCGAACCCGCCGAGCAGCCGCAACGCGTACCGGGCGGGCTGCCTCGCGTCGGTCGCGGGCGCCTCGGCGCGCAGGTCGTGCGTCACCTCGTGAACAGCCATTTCTGCGCCTTTCGCACCCGATCTCCCCTGGCAGGTCCACGGTCGGGTGTGGACCTCCGGTGCGCCAGCGCAGTGTCGTCACACCGACCCGGCGAACGGCGTGGATCAACCGTTCGCCGGAGTCGGTCCCGGCCGTTCAGCGCAGCTTGCTCAGCGTCCGGGCGTACCCGGTCCACTCGGCGGCGTCGCCGACGTCGGCGCGTACCCCGGCCTCCTTCATGATGCCGAGGACCTGCTCGGCCGGAGCCTCGGCCAGTTTGCCCAGCGTGCTGATCCCGGCGCGGGTGAGCGCCGCCGGCCTTGGTCGGCACCCCGGCGAGCATGGCGATGTCGGCGTCCCCGACGTTCTCCAGCTCGGCCTCGATGCCGAGTGCGGCCGCGACCGCCGACTGGGCGCCGACCGTGGTCCGGACGATCACCGCCTCCCGCTCGCTGACCTCGGCGAACATCGCGTCCACGCTCTGGTAGCTGGTGTCCGCCGGCAGCACCTTGAGCACGTCACGGACCGTCCGGCCGTCGGCCAGCTCGTCCTCGCCGAAGGTACGGATGAACTCCACCAACTTCACCTCGCGCGGGAAGCGCTGCCGGACGTCGTTGTTCTCGGCGGCGTACCGCTCCAGGTGAGCAGCGCCCGGACCTTCGGGCCGACGACCACGTCGACACCGAGGGTCTCCACGGCGGGCAGCACGATGGTGCCGGCCTTGGTCTGCCAGATGCTGACCTTCTTGTCCATGAACATCGTGGTGCCCATGTACTTGCCGAAGTCCAGCGCGCCGATGTAGTTGGGGATCTGCTCCAGCGTGTACGGGCCGGGGCTGACCTTGTTCTCGTGCACCGTCGAGTGCAGCCGGTTGATCTCCGCGCGGATCTCGTCGAGCAGCCGCCGCAGGCTCACCCGCATCGCCGCCATGCAGGTGAACGCCTTGGCCAGGTCGGTGCCGAGATGGTCCAGGTCGTGCTCGATGCGGTGGAACCGTTCGTTGAAACCCTGCTCCCCGGGGTCTCCCCGGCCTGCACCACGTCCTCGCCGTCGACCCAGTCGCTATGGGCGAAGGTACGCGCGAACGGCGGCGGCGCGCAGCCCGGCTCCACCGCGGGGAACGCTTCGGCGTAGCTGAACACCCGCTTCGCCGTGCCCACGTTCTCGTAGATCCAGGAGGAGACCAGCACGCTGGCGTCCGAGGCCGGGATGCCGTGGTGAGTGAATGCCTCGTACAGCTCGGTGACGGTCACCCCGTCGTAATTGATCTCGCTCGCCATGGTGGTGTCCCTCTCAGAGCTGGTCGTACACGCCGCGGTGCCGGCGCTGCTGGAAGGTGCGGAAGGTGCGGGCCACCGCCGGACGCAGCGGCTCCGCGGTGCCGTCGCCGTCGAGGTCGACGTGTTCGCGGCGGATGCCGAACGTGTTGATCTCCACGCCGAGCGGGCAGATCCTCGTCAGCGCGTTCATCAGCCGCTCGTACTGCGCCAGGCTCAACGTCACAGCGTCGGGCAGCTCGACCCGGAACTCGTACGGGTCGGTCAGCCCGGTACGCACGTAGAGAGCGCCACCACGGCGACCAACCCGGCGTGGGTGGGCCGGAGCGCGGTCCGCGCGCCGACCGCCTGATCTCCGCCGTACCACCGCCGAGCCCCACCGTGTACCAGCGGAACCCGGTGGCACGACGTTCGCTGAGGTTCAGCCCGGCCTGCGGCAGACCGATCACGCTGCACACCAGCAGCACCCGGTTGCCCGTCTCCACCAGCGGCAGCGCGGCCGCGAGGTGCTGGTCGCGCAGCAAACCGACCAGCCGGGCCAGCCGGTCGCCAGCGGCGGGTTGGCCGGCGATCAGCGCGCCGCCAACGCGGCCGGCAGCTCGATGGTCTCCACCAACTCGTCGGGGAGCCGGTTGAGCGCGGCCACCACCGGCGCCGGGTCGCGCACCGCCGGCAGGCCGGCGGCGGCCAGCACCTGGTCGACCGGTTGCCCGGCGGGCCGGGTCGGCACGGCCGCCCACCGGGTCCGGGCCGCCGCGTCGGTCAGCGGCGTCCACGCCGGCTCCCCGGCGGTGGTCCAGGCCGCCCTGGCGGCGGCCAGCCCGGCCACCAGCAACGCGTTGCCACCCGGATCACCCGGTGCGTGGAAGTGGGCCTCGATCGCGGTGTCAGCGCCGATCGCGGCGCTCAGCGGCGCGGTCACCGCCAGCCCCGGGTGGGCAGGTGCGACAGGTACATCTGAGTGGTGCTGATCCGGTGCGTCGTCGCCAACCCGCACACCCGCCACAGCCACGCCAGCTCGCCGTCGGCCGCCACCGCGGGCACACCGCCCGCGCGGGCGGCGGCGATCAGCGCCTCGGCGGTCCGGTCGTCGGTGACCGCGCGGTTGGCGTCCAGCACCCGGTTGCGCAGGTCGGTGGCCTGCGCGGGGTCGGCCAGCTCACGTCCACACCGAGGCCCAGCTCGTAGCGGCTGCCACCGGCGTCGTCCTGGGCCCGGGTCACCTGCCACACGATCGCCGAGCCGAGCGCCCGACAGACCCGCCCGGCCCGGTCCAGGGCGGCGGCCAGCGGCGGCGCGACGCCGTGCGCGCTGTCGAAGGCGTATGACTGACGCAGGCTGGCCCGCAGCGCGGTGACCTCGGTCAACCGGCTCGCCGGTAGCGCCGGCCGGCGTGCACGGTGTTGTTCGGTGGGGTGTTCGCGGGCAGGACGAGACGGTCGCGGCGCAGTTGGGCGAGGAAGTTCGTGCGGTGCTGCGGATCACCGGCGGCGACCAGCCGGATCGCCACCGCGAACCGGTCGTCGTCCTCCCGCACTGTGAACCGTGCGCCGCCGGGCAGGTCGGCGAACAGCCCGGCGTTCGGGTCGGTGTCCGCGCCGGGGCCGTTGAGCAGTCGGCGCACCGCGCCCGGGTGGGCAGCAGGAACCGCCGGTAGAGCCCAAGCCGGTGGGCGTACGCGCCGTCGGGCTCGCGCGCCGGCGGGGCCAGTCGGCGCGCGTACACCTCGCCGTTGGCCGGCTCGTGCACCAGCTCGTCGACGAAGCGGGCCACCCCGACGTCCGCGCCGATCCGGTCCAGCGCGTCGCGCCGGGCGTGCGCCAGGGTCCGGTACGCGTGCACCTCCCGGGCCGCGCGACGCAGCCGGTGCTTCTCGTACGACACCAGGTAGAGCAGCCGGCCCAGGTTGCCCTCCAGCACGGCCAGCTCGACCAGTCCGGGCAGCGCGGTACCGGTGACCGCCGTGGCGGCGGCGCCGTCGACGGCCCGCTCGGCGGTCACGGCGACCGGGAACGACGCGACCAGCGGTTCGTCGGCGGTGTCCGGCACGTACGCGGGCACCGACGCCCCGGCGGCCGACCAGGGCGCGAAGACCACCGGCGGCAGCACCCGCTCGCCGGTCCCGCCAGGTCCACGGTGACCGTCACCCGGACGGTCTCCTCGACCAGGTCCCGGCGCAGCACCACGGTCAGCAGAGGGTGCCTGCTGGTCCAGTCCACCGCCGCCGTGCCGTCGACGGCGATCGGCACCACCACCCGCCGGACGGTGCCCGGGTACGGGCCCTCCAGCTGGTCGACGAGGTTCCGTTCGACGGACGGGTCGGCCCCGTCCACCGGTACCCGGATGTCGGTCATCGCGTCCCCGCTCAGACGATCCGGAACGGCCGGGGATCGTCCCGGTCGACGTAGACGGGCACCTGGTTGGCGGCGAGCACCGCGTTGTCGCCGACCGGTAGCCGCTGCACCCGTCGCCGGTGGGTGCGCTGCCGGTCACCACCACCGCCGAGTCGGCCGGGAAGCGGACCAGCCGCAGGCCGCGGACGTCGGCGACGCCCGGCTCGTTCATCAGCGTCCAGATCACCTCGGCGGCACGGACCGGCTCGCCGAAGGGCAGTTCGTCGACGCAGCGGCGCAGCCGGGCGTGCAGCCGGGCGCGCAGCTCGGTGGCGGCGGTGGAGGCGTTCACCGTCTCCTTCGAGCCGGTGGGCAGCGGCAGGCCCCGGATCACCAGGTCGGCCTCGACACCGATGCCCACCTCGTCGGCCCGGTCCACCGAGGCGAAGATGCCCACCGGGCGCAGGTCCTCGATGACCGACTCGACGGCGGCGTGCAGCCCGTCCGGGCCGTCCCAGATGGCCGCGGCGGTCGGCGCGACCAGGACCGTGACGTAGTACGGATTGCCCAGGTCACGTTCGGTGCTGAAGACCCGCTCGATGAAGGTGAAGTTGCCGAAGATGGACTGGTTGAGGTCCAACCCGCCCCGTCCGTCGAACACCTGCACCTGGCGTACGCCGGGCACGGTCGCCACGGCCAGGCCGATCGCCTCGGCCGTCCAGATGGAGCGGGCGCGGCCAGCAGCAGTTGCCGGTAGCGGGCGTCGGGAACCTGTTGCTCGCCCCCGGTCAGCGCGACGGTGTGGGTGATCTCCACCAGCTCGGTGCCGGCGGCCTGCTCGGCGTCGTCCAGGTCGGCCAGCAGGGTGTCGGCCCGGTTCCACCTGTCGACCTTCTGGCTGGGCTGGCTCGGGTCGAGGTTGTGGGCGGGCCCGGGTAGAACGCGGCGACGGCCGGCACCCGTTCGCCGACGGCGGCGGAGAGCACCACCGTCTCGTCCAGCGCCACGTGGTGCCCGCCGGGCGTGGACAGCCGGGCACCCGGGGCAGGGTGAGCTGGGTATGCCCGGTGGGCAGGGCGGCCTTCAGCTTCAGCTTCACGGTGCCCCGGGCCGGCAGGTACGGACGAGGGATGCCGAGTTCCTCGCCGAGGCGGGTCAGCGCGTCGGCGGTGGCCGACACCACGTACGAGTTGTCGTAGACCGCGCCGAGCGCCGCCCACAGCCGGGCGTCCTCCAGCGCGGCCAGTTCGAGGACCTTGCGGAGCACTGGCGCCGCTGGTCAGGTCGATGTCGTCACCGAAGAGCAGGCGGGCGGTGGCCAGCTTCTCGGCGAGCAGCCGGGCGAAGGACTTCGGGACGAAGCCGTTCTCGACGATGCCGAAGCCGGTGGAGCCGGTGGCTCGCAGCGCGGCGGCGTCCACGGCCAGGACGTCGGCCAGTTCGGCCGGGAGGGTGGGATCAGACACTGGGCAGCTCCCGAGATGCACCGAGAGCCGGTCGTCGGTGATGGTTTCGAACTGGACCTGCACCTGGAGGTGCGGGAGGACCGCAGCGGCTGCCGCCGCGTCGTCGGCACGGCCCGCGCCCAGCCGCCCGTCGTCGAGGTTGACGTCGACGATCTTGCGGACGCGGGGTCGCGGTCGAGCAGGGTGATGATGCCGATGCGCACCTGTTCGCGGATCAGGTTCGGCTCGATCTGCTCGGCGAGGGCGTTGAGGCCGTCGAAGCCGAAGGTGGCGTCGAAGACGTTCGAACCGCGCAGCGTGGTCAGCGCCACCGCGAGGCTCTGGGCCACGTTGTCGGTGCCGGCGACGAGGGCCAACACCGGCCGTTCGGCCCGTCGTCGAAGACGACGTCACGGGCCAGGTCCACGCCGGGCATGGTGGGTTCGAAGGCGAGGCCCCAGCCGAGGTAGCGGCGCTGGGCGGCCTGCCGTTCCCGCTCGGTGCGGTCCACCTCAGACCGCCTTCAGCTTGGTCTGCCCGGCGCTGGCGGCCAGGCCGGGGCTGGAGCCGTCGGTGGCGCCGCTGAGTGAGGCCAGGGCCACCCGGCCCCGCCGACCGTGAGCTTGCTGGCGGCTCCGGTCGCCGTGGTCACCGTGCTGCACTGCTTGGTGGAGTTGCTGGTGGTGATGGTGCACCCGGCCACCGACTTGCCGCTGATCCCGTCCGGGCGGGTCACCGCGACGTGGTCGACGGTGAGCTTGCTCTGCCCGGCCGGCGTGACCTTCCCTGGTTGGGGCAGTGCACGTCGCTCGACGTGGTGAGCACGAAAGCCATGTCACTCGCTCCTCAGTGGACGTTCATCGCGTTGCTGACCTGGACGTCGACGTCGTCGGCGGCGATGTTGACAGTGCCACCGCTGATGTTCACCGCGCCGTTGCCCGCGTCCAGGTCGATCTGGGTGGCGGTGATGGTGATCGAGCCGTCCTGTTTCATCACGATCGACGACCCGCCGGCGGCGTGCTCGATGGTGATGCTGTCGGCCTCCTCGGCGCGGGCCGGGCGCTGCCCGCGTCCGTGCAGCTGGGCCCGGCCCACCCGCACTGTCAACTCGCCCAGCTCGATGACCCGGTTGCCGTCGCCGTCGGTCAGGTCGTGCGCCACCTTGCCGTTGTGGTCGGCGGGCACCACCGTGTCGCCGACCGACGAGCGGCTGTTGCTGGCCACCCCGACCGGCAGGGACAGCCACCAGTCCCCGGCTGCGACACCGGGGCGTGCCCGGTCGGCCAGAGCGCCCCCACCTCCACCGGGTCGTCCGGCGCGCCGTTGCGGTAGGCCAGCGCCACCCGGGTGCCCGGGTACCGGGGCAGGATGAGCCCACAGCCACCCCAGGCGAACGGAGTCAGGTAGGTCACCCGGGCAGCGGCGCGGGCTGCTCCCGGCGGACCGGCAGACGGCGAGCGCCGTTGGGTCGGCCGTCCGGGCGGGCCAGACCCTCCCACACCGTCTCGGTCTGCGCCGGCGGCTCGACCGCACCGCTGGCGTTGGTGGCCGCGGCGCGTACCTCGCCGATCTCCAGGCCGCGAACCTCACCCCGGGCCGCGCGGGCCGCCCGCCGCACCGCCTCGGCGGCGGCCACCCGGGCGACGACGCCGGGCCGACCGGCTCGGCCGTGCCCACGCCGGAGGCGTCGCTCCAGCTGTCCCACGCCTGGGCGCCCGAGGTGACCTCGACGCCCTGCACCACAGTGACAAAACCGGCGGTACGCGACAGGGTGTGCCGGGCGGCGCTGAGTAGAGCAGCTTCGCCCCGCGCCCAACTCCCCGGTCGACGGGGCGAACGGAGCGGCGAACGACCCGAGCAGCGCGGCGCCGACGCTGCCCAGCGTGGTCGCCTCGTCCACCGCCGGCGGATCGAAGAGCACCAGGTCGCCGGGTTTCAGGTCGGGGCGGCCCTTGAGGGTCAGCGTCCACGCCCGACGGCGCGGCGCGGCGGTGCCGCCGGACTCGGTGGCCGCGTACGGGTCGGTGTCCTGGCTGCCGTTCTCGGTGCAGGCCAGCAGGCCGGTGGCGAGGGTGAGGGCTTGGGCTCCCCTCCGGGTACGGGATGGGCCGCCTGCCGACGTGCACGGTGCCGTCGCGGATCAGCAGCATCCCCGCCCGTACGCGTTGAGCGACTGCTGCAACGCGCCACCGATCCGTTCCAGCGCGGCGCGGTAGAGCAGTCCGGCGCCGAAGGCGACCCGCTCGTCACCGGCGGCCTCGGTGGCGCCCGGGTCATCGTGCCGTCCGGGTTGTCACCCCAGGTCGCGATGTCCACAGTGGTGCGCTCGGCGACGGCGCGGATCGCGGCGGTGAAGGTCGCCGCCTCGAACCGTTCGGCGACCCGGTGCCCGAGCCGGGCGTACGCCTGCTCGACGAGGGTCAGCTCGGTGTCGTAGGTCCGCTCGCCGGTGACCCGGCGCACCTTCGTCACCCGCAGGACGGCGACCAGGGCCTGGGTCAGCTCGGCCGGGGTCGGCCCGGCGTTGACACCGACCAGGTTGGTGAAGAACGCGCCGACGGAGGTGTTCGCGTCCCGCCAGTACAGGTGCAGTTTCGCCACCAGCGGCGGTTGCCCCTCGGCGGTACGCAGCGCGGCGAAGTGCTCGTCGATCAACCCTGCACGGTGATCGTGTACGCGCCGGGGCCCAGCCCGTCGGGCAGCGCGGCGTCGATGGCCGCGTAGTAGTCGGCACTGGAGAGGGTGAGCGCGGCGTCCGGGCTGAGCCCGGTCGGGGTCTCCCGATGGAACGTCACGGTCCAGCCGGCGTCGTTGCCGACCGCGCCCTGGCGGACCTGACCGGTCTGGAACGGCGTGAGCGTCATCGCAGAACCCTTCGCAGCTTCTTGTCCAGCAGGTAGCGGTAGCGCAGCCGGCCGGGGCCCAGCTCGGACTCGACGCGCTGCGCCGGTGGGCGGCGACGCCAGACGAACTCGTTGATCGGTGGCGGCCCGAACTGGTCCACCGCGCGGTCGGCGCGTCGCCAGGCCAGCGCGAGGGACGAGCCGTAGTCGCCGGAGCCGCGTACCGTCCCGGCGTGCAGCAGCCAGCTCAGCACCAGCAGTTCCACGACGGTCGGGTGGGCCCGGTGGTCGGGCCGGCGTCGGGGCAGACCCGGCGCAGGCCGGCGGCGAGCGGCAGCGAGCCGAGGATCCGGTGCCCTGGCGGACGACCAGGCGCAGCGGCACCGACCGACCAGCGCCGGTGGCCGGGGCGTGGCCGGCGGCGCGGGCGGGCGCCAGGTCGTCGGCGGAGCTGCTGACCACCGCGAGGGGTCGGTGTCCAGCCACTGCCGGGCCAGTCCGGTGGGCAGGATCAGCACCGCGTGGACGCCGGCGCCCAGCTCGACGCGGTGCGGGACGCCCGCGGTGAGGGCCTGCCGCACCTCGGTGAACCCGTCGGGCACCTCGACGGGCCTCCGGCAGCAGGTAGCGGTCGATCGGGAACTGTGGCATCAGTTGCCCAACCCGTCGGCGAGCGCGCCGACTCCGATGCTGGCCACGTCGAGCAGCTTGCCGAGCAGGCTGGGACGGGGCACGTGGACGAGGGTGATGGTGGTGTCCAGGACGTCGCGGCGGGCGGCCGAGGCGTTGAAGGTCAGCGACTGCACCTGCATGTCGGTGCGGATGGTCATCGAGGTGACCAGGATCAGCCCACCGAACTTCCCCGGAGTACGCCGCCAGGGCCGTGCCGCGTTTGCTCGCCTCGGCCATCGTCTCCAGGGCGAACTTCCAGGCGTAGCGTTCCGCGCCGACCAGCACCCCGGTCAACGTGATGGTGTCGTCGTGGGTGGCCACGATGGCCTTGTGCGCGGTGGAGCCGATCGGCGGCAGGTGGTACGTCTCGGCCAGGGAGATGGCGGTGACCGCCCAGATCGGGATGGGCAGGATCCCGTCGCTGATGATCGCGGACGGCACCGTGCCGTACCGCATGAAGCTGCTGGTGATGGCCATGCTCAGCGCCCTCCGGTGGTGGCAGCGGCACCGGCGTACCGGTGGGTTCGACGGCCAGGCCAGGTCGCGCAGCGCCTGGGTGATCTCGCGGACCTCGCCGGCGGCACTGGTGACGCGCAGCCGCAGCCGGCGCTCCTGCAGTGCCGCGCTGATCCGCGCAGGCCGGGTGGACGCGGAGCCGCGCCGGTTGATCCGGTCGATCTCGGCAGCGGCGTCCTCCATCCGGGAGATCGCGTCGAGGATGCGCGGGTCGGGGTGAAGCCGGGTCGTCGCGGTGCAGCCGGGCGATGGCCTCCCGGAAGTCGGCAGCGTCGCGGCGCAGGTTGGTCGCCAGGTTGTCGGTGAGCGCGCTGACCCCGCTGACGCTGGTGGCCCGGTGCGACTTGTCGTCGATCAGCCACACCCAGCCGTCGTGGCCGATGCCGACCAGGTCGGTGCCGGCGACCTTGACGTTGGCGTCCGGTCCCTTGAGGAACAGCTCGACGCTGCTCAGCGAGAACGCCGCGCTGTACTCACCGAGCACGCCCCGCCCGTAGGTGACCATGTCGTGGCGCAGGTAGGCACGGAAGCCGGGCCCGTCGTCGGCGCGACCTCCCGGTCCCGGAAGCGCCGCCAGAGGGTGGCGAGGGCCTCCGGTTGTGCACGGCGAGCTGCTGGGTGAGCCAGACGTCGCCGCCGGCCACCACCGCCCGCAGGTCCGGGTCGCCGATCCGGGCGAGGGCGTCGGCGAGTCGGGCGTCGCTCATCTGTAGGCCGCGGGATCGGGCACGACCGAGGTCGTCGACGGCGGTGCGCAGTCGCGCCAGCTCGTCGGGGTGAGCCGGCCACCGAGGCGGGTCTCCAGGTCGGCGACGGCGGCCCGCTTGCCACCCTCGCTCTCGGCGGCCACCGCGCGCCAGACCGCTGCCGGTTCCAGCTCGGCGGCCCGGCGCAGCGCGGCCTGCCGGTCCGCCGGCATGCCCCGGTACGCGTCACCGACCAGGGCTGCGGGTTCGACGTGCCGGCCGGCCGCGCCGCCGCCGGCGGTGTCGAACTCGCGCAGCAGCGAGTCGGCGTACGCGGTGGCGTCGTCGGCCAACCGCAGCGGCGCGTCCCCACGATGCCGTCACGGGTCGGCTCAGTTCGCGCATCTCGGTGTTGAGCTGGTCGAAGTACTCGCCGAGGGTGGCCACCCGCACCCCTCGGGAGGGTGCCGCCCTCCAGCACGTGGTCGAGGATCGCGGCGATGTTGTCCCGCAGCACGGCGATCCGTTCCAGCCGGTTGAGCGCGTTGCCCAGGTGCAGGTCGCCGACGTCGTCGACGACACGGCGGATGAGGTGCTCCAGCAGCCGCCGGGAGCGCACCTCGCCGGCCTCGCTGTGCGCGGCCACGGTCCGATGAACTGCCGCAGCCGCGGGTTGGCGTCGGCGGCGGCGTGCACGGCGGCGGCGTCCAGGAACCGGCCGGCGCGGAACCGGCGCGGCCCGGTCACGGCCGCACCACCGGGACGCGCGGGCCGGCGGCGGCGCCACCGGGTGCGGAGTCGAGCACCATGAGGATGAACCGGGCGCCCTCCGGCCGCCGACCGCGCCGCTGAGCATCGCCTCCCGCTCCACGTAGGCGAGCACCGGCTCCATCAGCTTCTGCACGACCCGTTCCAGCACCTCGTTGAGCAGGATCTCGGTCAGGAAACCCTGGAGCAGGTCCCGGACGCGGCCTCGACGATCTGGCGGGTGACCCGGCGCACCACGTACCCCGGCGGCGCGCAGCCCGGCGCGGACGCCGAAGCGCAGGGCGACCCGGCCGCCGCGCACGGCCGCGCCGCCGATGGTGCCGGCCTCCGGGATCAGCGACAACGCCAACCCGAGGTACGCGGCGAACAACTCGACCTCGACCTCGGTGCGGGTGAGCACCAGCTCCGGGTCGAGCATCGAGGAGTACAGGCGCTCGCGCTGGTGGGCGTGTGCCACGTCGACGGCGGCGACGGCCACCCCGACGATGAAGCCCAGCGGTGGGCAGAGCAGCGACAACGCGATGATCCCCACCATGATGCCGAACGCGCTGAGCGCCTCCCGGCCCAACTCGGTGCCGAACAGCTCGTCGGTTCCCGTGGCGTAGTAGAGGTTGCCGCCGAAGAACTCGCCGATCTGCTGGTGGGTGACCAGGTGGATGCCCTGGAGCGCGAAGCGTCCACCGGGATGGTGGCGGACGGGATGTGTTCGCTGATCCGGCTGGACCGGAAGGCGAACCGGGCGTCGGTGCGGGCGCGGCCGAGCATCTCGGCGTTGTTGCGCCGCATCTCCTGCAGCACCCGCCACAGTTCGTCGCGGATGGCGGACCGGTTGCCGGCGAAGCGGGCCAGCACGTCGGGCAGGTCGGTGATCTGCTTGACCAGCGGGTCGATGCCCTCGGCCTCACCGCGTTGGAGGACCAACGCCTGTTCGATCTCGGCGAGGGTCCAGAGCACCGCGTGTGAGTCGCGGATCCGCGTGGTGCCGTCCCGTTCGACGATCTCGCCGGCCGCGCCGGGCTGCTCAGGGCGGCCTCGGTGGCGAGGAACGCGCTGGAGATGGCGCGGGCGGCCCCGTACCAGGCGGTGGCCGGGTTGGCCATGCTCACCGTGGCGAGGGTGCCGCCGCCGAGGTCGGTGTGCGCCTGCGTCCACCGGGCCGCCTCGTGGTGGCGCAGCCGCTCACGCAACCCTGCAACTCGGCGTAGTCGGTGAGCTGGGAGACGATCAGCCGCTCGAAGATCGGCGCGTACCTGTCGAAGTGGGCGATCCGGGAGTTGATCCCGGTCTGCGAGCTGAGCAGCAGTTGCACCAGCATGGCCTGACTGCCGACCATGAAGAGCTGCCCGACCGCACCCTTGACGGCCGGGCTGAACGCCTGGACGAAGTGCAGGTTCCAGGACGCGGACGTGTCGATCCAGCCGCCCTGGATCCGGGCGAAGTGCTCGGGCTGGCTGTAGCGACCCATCACCAGGCGGGCGAGGCGGTCCAGGCGGGGCACCACCCCGGCCAGGTGGCGCAGAAACTGCACGGCGGGTGAGGCGACCGGCCGGAAGTCCAGCGGGCCGAGCCCGCCGCCGCCCCGGGACGGGCCGGGTGAACGCCTCCCGCTCGGCCGAGCCGACCAGCAGGCTGATCGCGGCGGCCCGGCCCCTGAGCATGGCTGCGGCCTGGAGGCAGAAGTTCGCCGGGTAGCGGCACGGCTCGCCCATCTGCAACCGGAACGCGATGTCGTCCATCAACTGACGCAGTTCGTCGCCGTCCGGGCCGAGCGCGGCGAGTTCGGGTTCCCCGTTGTACGGCGCACAGGCGCGCAGCTCGGAGTGTTCGCCCGCGACGGCGGGGAATCGTCGACCCTCGGCGCCGGGCGGGCACTGGGGCTGCTCGGATCGAAGACGAACCCGCCCCGCCGGGCGCCAGCCGCGCCGTCGCCGCCGGTGCCACCGGTACCCCGCCGGGCCCGGTGCCGGTGCCGGTGCCGGTGCCGGTGCCGGTGCCGCCCGGTCCGGTGCCACTGCCCGTGCCGGAACCACTGCCGGTGCCCGTACCGGAGTCGGTGCCGTCACCGATGCTGCCGCCGGGAGGCGCGTTCGGGTCCGGTGGTGCCGCCGGGCGCTGCTCGATGGTGATCGGCAACAGGTTGGCCGTGCCGGTCCAGTGCAGCGTGGCGTCGGTCTCCTCGGTGCCCACCAGCAGCAGGGAGACCCCGCCGATGCTGATCGTCACCAGGCTGGTCGGCAACGCACCGCCCACCGACGCGAGGATCCCGTCGACCCGCCGGGTCACCTCGGCGTCGACGGCCCGCTCGATCTGCGCCTGGTACTCGTCCACACTCGTCGTCTCACCGCGCGGCTGGGCGGTCCGCAGCCGTTGCCGGATGTCGGCGCTGAGCTCCTCGTCCACCATGGCCACCAGCGCGGCCCGGTCGGTGACCGGCCGCCGCTGCACCGTCCCGGTTGCGGGCTGGGCACCCGCGCCTCCACCTCGAAGTGCGGCTGCGGGGTGGCCCGGAACACCGTCTCGCCGAACGTGTCGAAGGTCAGGTACGACAGCGGGTGGTGGTCACCATGACCAGCCACACCTGCCGGCCGGCGGGGTCGATCACCCGGGCGATGACCCCTGGGGAGTGCCCGACGGCAGGCCACCGTGCTGGCGTACCGCCTCGCGGGCCAGCTCGGCGAAGTGCCCGACCAGGTAGGTGACCGGCCGCAGCAGCCACTGGTAGGTCACCGGAGGCGGCTCGTCGCCGTCCACCGGCACCTCGGCGGCATCGCCACCGTCGTCGTAGGACGGCAGGCGGTAGACCGCCAGCAGGTGACGCATCCGCTGCCTGTCGAACAGCTCGGCCGCCGGCCGGCTCAGCGGCGCGGCCACCCGGGCGGCAGCCCCGGATCCAGACGTGCGGCGGTGACGACCTCGTCGACGCGCCGGCGCAGCCGGCCTCGAAGGCCCGCCGGTCGTCCGGGGCACCCGCTCACCACCCGCACCGGTCCACCGGAAAGTCGGCGCTTCGGGGCGTACCTCCAGGTAGCCGCCGCGGGGCGCGACCACCTCGCGGCGGGAGCGTTCCAGCGCGCGGGCCAGCGCCGCGCCGAGCGCCTCGGTCACCGCCTCCGGACGTTCGCTCAGCGTCCGGGCGTCCACCGGATCCGCACCGGGACGTGCACCGAGATGGCCACCGTCAGACCCGCCCGTCCAGGTGCTCGGCGAGGCGGGCCAGCGCGAGGTCGGCGAGCGCGTCGGCGTCGACCGCGCCGCCGGCCGCGACCACCTCGATCTCCACCGGGAAGTGGTACGCGATGACCGCGCGGTCGTCCTCGGCCACCTGCTCGGCCTCCGCCTCGCTGCCGGCCGCCGGCAACACCAGCTCACCCGCGTGCACCAGGGCCAGCCCGGTACGGGTGACCCGGGCGGCACGGCCAGCACCGGTCGCCATCTGCTACCTCCGGTCGATCGTCGGGGTCACGGCAGGACGGACGGGTCGCCGGTCTTCGGGTCGACCGAGGCGGCCAGGCTGAAGCCGCTGAAGGTCGCCGCCGGCGCGCCGGAGATGGTGGCGGTGGTCGGTGTGGCGCTGGTGATCATGCAGTCCCGCAACACGAAGGACGAGAACGACCAGTCGTCGCCGGTGTGCTCCAGCAGCGCGATGTCGAACAGCTCGCCGTCCAGGGCCAGTTTGGTGAGGCGGCCGGCGACGTCCCCGATCGCCTTGACGGTCATCGTGAAGTTCATCGAGACCGGCGCGTGGATGACGCCCATGTGGGTCACCTCGCACGAGTGCAGTGCCTCGACGTTGAGCGGAAGGACGGACTGAACGAGTCGATCGGACTGATCAGCACCGTCTCGGTGCCCTTGGTGTACTGCACCGCCAGGCGGGTCTTCCACTCCATGGTCTGGTTCCTCCGGGTCAGAACTTGGCCACGAGCGTGACCAGCAGGCGGCTCACGGCCGGGCCGTAGGTGACGGTGACGACCAGGTCGACGGTGCGGTCGGCCCGGGCGGCGGTGACGATCGAGGTGTCGGTGGCGGTACGCGCGACCTCCGGAATGCCGAGGATGTCCAGCACCGGGATCTCGATGCGGTAGTCGTCGATCACCGCCTGCCGCTTCAGTGGGCCGAGGATGCCGTCGACCTGGGTCTTCAGCAGCGTCATGCCCGGCTTGGTGATCCGTGCGTCGCCCACCAGGCCGATCAGGCCGGCGCGCAGCAGAAACTCGATCTGGTCGAGGGTGCGCACCAGGTCGACGTGCAGCAGGCTCGCGTCGGAGGTGAACAGCCGCCCGTCGGCGAAATGCAGGCTCTCCCCGGTGATCAGCGTGGGGTCGATGATCGGCGTCAGGTTCGCCTCGGAGAGTCCCTTGATCTCGGCCGGGCTGTACTGCTGGCCACCGGGATGGCCACCCCACGGATTTTCTTGAGCACGATGCTGTGGTGCACCGGCAGCCCGGCCACGGCGGCCATCGCGGCGGTGGCCGCGTCACCGTCCGCGCCCGGGCAGCGATCATCACCATCCGGCTGGTGCTGCTCTTGAGCGGGTTCGCGGTGGTGGTGATGTCCGCGACGTAGGTTGGGACCTTCTCGGTGGCCGGGTTGACCATGGCGAAGCCGATCCGCCGCTGGCCGGCCGCGGACATCGTCTCCACGTGCGCCTTGAGCGCGTGCAGCCCGTGGCGCGCCCGCACCGGCCGGGTTGCCGACGGCCGACTCGTTGGCCAACGACACCAGGGTCACGTCGTCGGCGGCCTCCAGGCCGCTCAGGGCAGCGGCGTAGTCGTCGCCGGCCACCTTGACCCCGTACACCTTGGCCGGGCGCGGGTCCTGGAGGAACGCCAGCTCAAGGGAGTTGTAGAGGCGTTGCGGACCACGTTGCCGGCCTGCCGACGGGCGAAGTTGGTGACCGCGTCGTCGAGGGTCTCGATCCGCACCGGCGTGTTCGCCGGTGCCGAACCGCCGTCGGCCGTGGACGGCGCCTTGCCCACGACGGCGATGACACGGGCGAACGCTGCGCCAGCGGCGCCGGTGGAGGCACGATCCGGACCTCGATGAACGGGAATGCTGCTGTCGGTGCCACGGGTCCTCCCGGACGAAGTTGCTGCGGTGGTCTGGTCTCAGGTCGTCAGGGCGGCGAGCCCGATGCCGCTGCGGGCGAGCCACTGGCCGGCTCGGGCGAACCGGGCGGCCCGCTCTGCGCGTCGGTGCCGGTGTCACCGCCGGGCCAGCCGTCGTCGTCGAACGTCTCGATGGGAACCACCCAGACCGCGACGACCCGGTGCCGACGTCGGACGTCGTCGGGTGCGGGCACGTCCAGGCCCAACTCCTCGGCGCGGGCCCGCACCAGGCGGGTCTCGACCAGCAGGTCGGCCAGGAGAAGCCCTGGTCGCGGATCAGGACCGCGGCGGCGAACGGCAGCGGGCGCGGGGTGGGTGGGGCGGCCGGCGGCGCGGCGTAGCGCAGCTTCACGGTCGCCCGGCGGCCTGCCCCGCATCCGTGCCACCAGGTCACCGGCGTTCGTTGCGCCGACACCGGCGAGCAGCCGGTCCAGGTGGGCGTCGGTGAACGCCGCCGGTTGGTGCAGCCCGGCCCGCAGCCGGGTCACCAACCGGGTTCGACGCTCGACCTCCAGTTGCGCCGGGTCGGCCGGCAACGCGCCCAGGTCGGCGATGATCTGCGGGTCCACGTCGAAGGCGGGCACGGCCACGTCGAGGTCCTCGACCCGGTCCCGGGCCACGCTGGTACGCACCACCAGACTGCCCCGCCACAGGGCGTCGATGCGCAGCGCCGAGCCGCCGAGCCCGTGCAGGCGTACGCGCAGCTCAGTGCGGGTGGTGCCGGCAGAGCCGAGCCACTCCCCTCGGCCACTGTGACGGGCGCGGCGGCGAAGCCGAGGTCAGCTCGTCGAAGACCGCCGCGTACGGTGGCGCGACCGGCATCGCCTCGGTGTCGTACGCGGCCTCGACCAGGTGCGCCAGCGACGCGTCGTCGAAGAGCGCGGCGCGGGTCTCCGGATCGGCCAAGCGCACCAGCACCCGTCGACGAAGTCCACCGCACGGCCTCCCGTTGCCCGCGCCGGTGCACATGCCCGGCTCGGCACGAGGATCGCGGAGGGCCCGTCACCCGAGCGTCACCGCCACCGTCACCGTGCCCGCCCGGCCCGGACTGTCGGGAACTGAGCACCCAGACAGCCAGCGGCGCGCTCTCGGCCGGACGCCCTTTGCGACCGGAAGGCGTGTCACTCGGGAGCGGTATACCTCAGAGTCATATTCATACCTCTGAGGTATACCGCTCCCTGCCTCGCCTCCGGCAGCCGTCACCCTCCAGGACGAGACGGAGGGTGCGGGGCGCTGGTGGCGAGGTTGCCGAGCACGGTGAGCAGCAGCCCGTACTGCTCGGTCGGCTCGTCGACGAGGAGCTGCCCGGCGTCGGTGATGAGCAGGGTGAGCGGGCCGGTGTCGAGCCGGTCCCGGAGCACGTCGGAGAGGGCGTCCCAGGTGTCCCCAGGTACGCCGGCAGGGCCAGCGCGGCGGCGAGCGCGGCGAACAACCCGGCCCTGGTCCGGGTCGCCGCCCGGCCAGTGCCACCGCGCCGGGCACGTCGGCGGCACCGTCGCGGCAGATGACCAGCCAATCGGGCATCCGGCCCGCGTCCTCGTCGACCATCACGCTCCCAGGTCGGTCAGAGCCGGTAGAAGTCGGTGTAGTGGTTGGGCGAGAACCAGGTGACCCCGGTGCTGCGGTTCACCACGATCCGGTACGCGTCCGGGCGGCACCCTGCGTACGCGGGTAGACGTCGTACTCGTGGTAGGTGGCGTTGGTGGGCAGTTGACCCTCGTAGTTGTAGAACTGGCCGCCGGCGAAGTTGGACTTCCACCGCTCCACGAATACCAGCCTCGGCTGGTCGGGAAGCCTTCGCGGACCACCCCGAGCGGGCGGTGCGGGCGTCGGCGCAGCGACTCATGGTGCAGGAGCTGTAGACCGCCGCCGAGGCCGAGTCGGTGAGCCGGGGAAACCACGGACGGGCCGACCAGCGCGGCGGCGACCATGGCGAGGAGCAGGGCGAGGGTGGTGGTACGCCGGCGGATCGCGCCGAGCGGGGCCAGCGGGGACACGGGGTGGACACAGGCTGCCTCCAGACCATCAATTCATCGATCCGCGTGACTGTCGGATCGGACCCAGTCTCACCGCTGCCGGCCGTCGGCAACACCCTCGCCACCCCAACGTCTCCACAATGCCCGGTGAACTGTCTCCTCGCGCAGGACGCGGCGGTCCGATTCGTACCGATATGCAAGCCGGATGGCATCGGCGTGGCGGCAGGCATATCGGGCACCGGTTGTTAGCGTGAAACGCGGATCCGTGACCGTGGGGGTGCCATGACGGACGCCCCGATGGGAGGCCGAGACCCGACGCCCCCGATGGGAGGCCGAGACCCGACGCCCCCGATGGGAGGCCGAGACCCACGGACCAGTGGCAGCACCGGGGCATTCGAGGGCTGATCGTCGCCCGTGACGCGAGTGTGCGCGGTTGGCGGTGGTGGGCGCGCAACTGGGACCGGCTGGTCGCCGCACTTCAGGACGAGGCACCCGTCGGATCCGCGGCCGCACCCTCGCCATCCGGCCCGCTCGTCGAGCAACGCGAAGCCCCGGCTGATCGCGGTGCCCGCCCGTGGGTACGTGTACTCGTTCTACATCCGCGCCACCTTCGCCTGGTCGTCACCGGCGAGCATGCGGGCCGAGGTGCTGAGCTGGTACGTGCAGTACTTCCAGCCCAACGCGATCCAACGGCTGACCCGACTCGCGGCCGACGCCGCCCGGAACCTGCCGCCGCACCGGGCGGGTGACCTGGAGGTCGCGTTGCAGCAGGCGCTGGCCGAGGATCCCCTGTGGCACTACCAACGGGGTGACATCGCCATCACGTGTCGCCCCGACGCCGCTGTCCGGCTCGACGAGCGGATCATGCCGGCGCTCCAGCCCCACGTCGACCGCCTGGTAAAGCTGGAATACCAGTTCGAGGAGCAACTTCGAAGGGCCCGCTACGCCGAGGAGCTGAGCCGACGATGGGTGGCCATCCTGAGCGACGATGCCGACGACCAGGACGTAGCCGACGCCCGTAACCAGATGCTGACGGCGCAGAAGGAAGCCGCCCGCTGGGTCACCGAACTCCTACGCCGCCACACCGAGCACCCGCGGACTCCGCGAGCCCGCCCCGCTCCCACCCCGACAGACCCGCCCCAGCCCCACCCACCAAACCCCCGACTAACCACGCCCCCGGCCGCCGCCTCGCCCGCCCGCCCGCCGCGCCGCCTCGCCCGCCCATCTCGCCCGCCCACCCGCCTCGCCCGCCGCGCCCCGCCTCGCCCGCCCACGCGCCGCCCGCCACGCCCCTCGCCCGCCTCGCCGCCCGCCTTTCATGATCACTTGATGGTGAGTAGTTGTTGGGGCTGTGGGCAACTACTGAGCATCAAGTGATCATGGAAGGCGGCGGTTGGCGAGGATGGCGAGGGTTTCCTGGCGTACGCCGACCGGGTCGGCGGTGAGACGGCGGTGACTGAAACGGACGACGAGGATGCCGACGGTGGCGAGCAGGAGTCGCGGCGGAGGTCGATCTCACGTTCGGCCGCATCGCCGTGGCTGGTCGCACCGTCCAGCTCGATATTTACCCGTTCCGCCTCGGCGAACATGTCCAGGTAGATCGTCCGGGGACCAACCCGTACCCGAGCCTGCCGAGTCAACGTCGGCATCCCCGGTCCGGTAAAGACGTGATCGTGACCCCAGACCTCCAACGGGCTCCGGCAACCGGCGGCGAGCCGGTCCAACAGCCCGCGCACCGCCGTGCGGTCGGTCAACCTCGGCACCTCGGCTAGAGCCGCCACGAGGCGCTGCGGCGTAGTGAGCCGGTCGTTGACCGCGCGGATCAGCATCCCCGGCCGGGCGACGGTCGGCAGCAGCGGCCACGAGTCCACCAACGTGCGGTCGAGCCGGGTAACCGGATGCCCACCCCGCAGAACCGCGTGCGGCGGCTCGACCGCGAAGCCGGGGCGGTGACGCACCAGAAGATGCGGCCGACCACGCAGTCCCGACCCGATGGACACGTCAAGATGCACGGGCTCGCCCGGCGGTTGACGCCGTAGGCCCACACCTCCAGCGCGGTCAGTTGACTGAGCGCCCGCGTCCGCCCGCGTACGCCAGCGCGACTCGACGAGCCAGTTCCGGCGTGATCCGTGCGAGAATCGGCAGGTCAGGACAGGTATCCCGGACGAGCGCGGCATCGACGTAGACCCCGGCAGGATCCGGACCAGGCGACCGGGCGGCACGCGCCCTGGAGTGTCCACGACGGTGCCAGGCAGAGCACGTCGCGCCGTGTGACCAGCCCGCCCGCGTCGATCCAGCAGAGATTGCAGGCGCGCGTCCACGAGCCCCACCCTGCCGTCGACTGCCACCCTCGTGTGGGCTGCTGTGGACAGCGAGGGCACCTGTGGACAGCGGCCCGAGCCCGACCTGCCTGTGATATTGAGCCCGTGCTGCCGAGGCTGCCGGTACGGGGCAAGCCCGGCGCCGCATTCAGTGCGTGCCGGCTCCCGCGACAAGCGCCGGTGTGGGCATCCCCGTCCACGCCCACCTCTCAAAGCCAGCCGGTCGACGAGCGTGATGTCGAGCTGCCGGGCCATCTGGATGCCGTCACCGGCGGTGAAGAAGCTGTTGGTCACGAGCACGCAGATCTCGCCACCGTGGATGTCCCGGCAGGTGCCGGCGAACCGCTGGATCGCCGCACTGCCCACCCGGTTCTTGATGCTCTGCCGCTTGCACTGCACCACAACGCGTCGGCCGTCGGGGGCGATCGCCATGACGTCCGCTCCCCGGTCACCGGCACCGCCGCACACCGTCACGTTCCGAAACCCGGACGCGACCAGGAGCCGGGCAAACCACTGCTCGAACTCGGCTCCGCTCATCCCGTCGGTCACCGCGATCAGCCTGTCCCGCTGTGCCTGGTCGAAACGCTCACGGGCACGCTGCTTCGACACGACAAGACCCACCGTCGTCGCCCCGCGACGACGAGACTCAGCAGGAGAATGAACCAGTATGGATGCCGCTGCACGACATCAATGACCTTCCTGAGGAGCACGGAACCGACCACGGCAGCCGACACCAGAAGCCAGCCGTTGGCGGACCTGCCACCGCCAGCCACGCGGCGGACCGTCGACCTGCGCCGAACGCTGGCGCCGCGCCGCCTTCGGTAGTGCGCCCGAACCCGCGCTCCACCCTTCCTGGTGTGTGACCTGACGTACGGCACAAGGCACCTCCCCGGTCGAGGAATCCCAGTGTCGCGGCAGCATGCGACACATCGCGTGCACGGCCGCCGGAAGTGTCCGGTACCCGTCAGCCGTCGGGACGCCACACCGCCAGGACACCCGCCCGCAGCGGGCCTCCGGCACCGCCGCTCTCAGGTGACGGGTGCGTCCGGCAACGCGGCGGAACGGCCGATCAGCGCCTGCCGCAAAGCGGCGGACTGCTCCACCGAACCGCCCCGAACACCCAAGCTGCTACGGGCCGCCCGGTAGTAGCCGTCGCGTGCCTCGTTGGCCCGGGTCAGCGTCTCCGCGATGTCCGGCGGTGTCTCGACGAGCCCCGGGCGAGCCGTTCGACCTGCCAGATCGCGTCCCGCCAGCTCGCGGCGGCGACGACTGTCGCCTCGTCGCCGAGCAGCAGCAGATTCTCCCAGACGATGGTGCGCCGAGCGTCCGCCTCGGCCAGCCGGGCGAGGCCCTCGTCCCGGTCGATCGGATGGCTGTACGACCCCGGTCGCAGGTCCGCCGTCAGGCGTAACGCCACCGCGTGACTTTCCTTGAGGGCGTGCGCGTAGTCGACGTACGCGTCGAGTCGCCGCTCGTCCCACCGGACGCTCTGGCCGCGCCGCCACCGGGCGCGGTCGGCCAGCGAGGTGGCGAGGATCGTGCCCAGGGTGCCGACCAGGACGCCGAGGAGCGCCGGAAGCTGCGTCAGGAGGGTGCTCACGCCGTCGAGGCTGCCAGCACCGGGCAAGACTAGACAGGGGCGGCATGGATGCTCGCCGGCATGGATGCTCGAGCGGTGGGAGCGACCTGCCGGGTCACCGCCAGAGCACGTACCCGAGCACCAGCTCGCGCGGCGCTCGACGGAAACACTCTGCACCGTGATGGCGCCCGTGTGCCCTTCGTTCGTTCGCATACACCACCATTTGCCCAGTGAGTCGGCGTCGATGTCGAGGTTGCCGAGCCGGTTCGTGGTGAGAACGGCGACGCAGGACTCCTTGCGCGGTTCGCTGCCGCTCGGGCTGAAGTATGTTCCCATCGGTGTCGCGTTCAGCCCGAAGGTGCGCCCGCCGGGCGTGACCAGGAAATCCTGCCCGGACACACCGAAGCCGACGATGCCGCTCTCGAGGTCGGCGCTGGTGATGCTCGAGATCGTCAACAGGCCTGACTCGACGCCCCGTCCACAGTGGGTGGAGCATGCGTCGGCTGGACTGGAGGCGACCCGGTGGTTCGGGTCGGCACCCCGGCACCGGGGCCGTGGCGTCCTGCGGCGGCGTCACCGGGCCGGCGTCGCCGATGATGCCGGCGACGTGCAGCACACCGATGAGCGCCCCGATCGCCGTGATGACTGCTGCGACGCCGGTCAGCAGGCCCCAAGGGTGTTCCACCAACTCGCCCGATCGGAGTCCGTCACGGATCCACTGTAGGCATTGAATGACCCGGCGGGATCCCACGCGAGGCTGCCCACGGCCCGGGCGACAGGTCAGGACGGGACGTCGCGGTGGCGGAAGGCGGCCACGCCGACGGCGAGCAGGGCCGCGGCCACCGCCGCCAGCACCACCAGGGGAAGCACCGCCGGGTCGGCCGCGGGCACGGCCGGCACATGGGTGTACGGCGACACGTCGAGCACCGCCTGCGGTAGCTCCAGCACCGCGCCGAGCTGCCCGAGGAGCAGGAAGACCAGCAGCGCCGTCCAGGACAGTACGACCGACCAGCGGGGCAGCAACCCGAAGAGCGCGGTCACCACTCCGGCCACCACGAGCAGGGCCGGCAGTCGCAACAGCGCCGCACCGCCCAGGTCGACGGCCTGGCCGAGCGGGTCGCCGGTGACCAGGCCGTAGCCGAGCCGGTGGTGACGCCGGCGAGCAGCAGCAGGGCGACCACGCCGAGCGTCGCGACGAGCACCTGGCTGCCGAGCCAGCGGGTGCGGCTGACCGCCGTGGCGAGGGCGGCCTCCAGCACCCGTCGGCTTCGTCGCCGCGTACGCGGAGCAGGGCCTGCACCACGTACGCCCCGAGGGTGAGGGCGAAGAGCCCGAGCATCGCGGCCAGGTACGCGTCGATCAGGTCACCTCCACCACCCATCGCGTTGATCGCCTCGGCGGCGGCCGGGTTCTCGTCGATCATCGCGTTGAACTCGTCGGCGGCGACGCCCAGGGAGATGCCGAGTATGGCCACCCCGACCGCCCAGCCGAGCAGCGTGCCGCGCTGCATGCGCCAGGCCAGCCCGGTGGGGCTGAGCAGTCGGGCGCCCCAGTCGCGGGTCCACGCCGGACGGCGATCAGTCCGGCGCCCTGGTCGCGTCGCTCGGCGAGGAAATACGCCAGCGCCACCCCGGCGAGCAGCAGCGCGACGGGCAGGGCGAGCACCCACCAGCGGTCGCCCTCGAAGGCACGCACCTGGTTGCCCCAGCCGAGTGGGGAGATCCAGGACGGCCAGGCGCTGCGCACCCGGGTGCCGTCGGCGCTCTGCTCACCGAACACGTCACCGGCGGCGCGCAGCACGAAGGACAACCCGACCGCGGCGGCGGCGAGCGCGTTGGCACCGCGCGAGGTGACGGAGAGCTGGCGGTGACCGCGGCGATCGCCGTGAAGGCGACCCGACGCCGCCGATCGCGGCGGCTGCCGCAACGGAACCGGCGAGCGGCAGACCGTTGCCGGCCAACGCGAACGCGAGCAGCACGGCGGCCAGGGCGTTCGCCGCGACGACGACGAGCAGCGCGGCGGTGAGCGACGCGTACCGGCCGACCACGGACGCGCCGAGCAACTCGGCCCGGCCGGTCTCCTCGTTCTGCCGGGTGTGTCGGGTCACCGCGAAGGTGCTCAGCAGCGCGACGATCAGGGCCAGCGTCACGTACGTCTCGGCGACCACCACGGCACCGAGGTCGGCGCCGGCGATCGGGCCGTTGAAGGCGCGGGCGACCAGACTGGACGCCGAGGTGGTGGCGTAGCCCAGGCGGGCCTCCTGGTCCGGGTAGACGCCGGCGACGCTGCCGGCGAGGGCGTAGCCGAGCAGCGGCGTGCCGAGGATCCAGATCGCGAGGCGGACCCGGTCGCGGCGCAGCACGAGCCGGGCCAGCCGGGGCGTGCCGGTGAGGGCGCTCATCGGGCACCGGCCTGCGGGCACCGGCATCCGTGCCACCGGCGTCCGAGGCAGCAGCATCAGCGGCGGGAGCGTCAGCGGCGGGAGCGTCAGCGGCGGGTGGTCGCCGTAGTGGCGCAGGAAGAGCTGCTCCAGGGTCGGCGGGGTGCTGGTGAGGGCGCGGACGCCGAACCGGATGAGCTGGCCGAGCAGCTCGTCGAGGTGGGCCGGGTCGACCTCCAGGTGGGTACGCCCGTCGACCTCGTGTACGCCGTGCACCCGGGCAGCGCGTCCAGACCGCTGACCGGCCGGGCGGTCTCGACGGTCACCGCCGTGCGGGTGAGGTGGCGCAGCTCGGCGAGGGTGCCGGATTCGACGGTACGACCCTCGCGGATGATGCTGACCCGGTCGCAGAGCGCCTCGACCTCGGCGAGCACGTGACTGGAGAGCAGCACTGTGGCGCCGGCCTGCTTGACCCGCCGAATCTCGTCCTGGAACACCGCCTCCATCAGCGGGTCGAGTCCGGAGGTCGGCTCGTCGAGCACGTACAGCTCCACCGGGGAGGAGAAGGCGGCGACGATGGCGACCTTCTGCCGGTTGCCCTTGGAGTAGGTGCGGCAGCGGCGGGTGGGGTCAGATCGAAGCGGTGCAGCAGGTCGTCGCGGCGACGTCGATCGAGGCCACCGCGCAGCTGACCGAGCAGGTCGATGGCCTCCCGCCGGTGAGGTTGGGCCAGAGGTTGACGTCGCCCGGCACGTACGCCAGCCGGCGGTGCAGGCGGACCGCGTCGCGCCACGGGTCAGCGCCGAGGAGCTGGGCCTCGCCGGAGTCGCGGCGCAGCAGCCGAGCAGGATCCGGATGGTGGTGGACTTCCCGGAGCCGTTGGGCCCGAGGAAGCCGTGCACCTCACCCTGCTCGACGCGCAGATCGAGCCCGTCGAGTGCTCGGACGGCGCCGAACGTCTTGACCAGGTTGCCGATCGAGATGACGGGCATGACCCCTCCTGCCGTTGGCGGTGTCGATCACCCCACTGTACTGACCAACGGTCAGCCGATTCAATGGTGACAGTGCCCACCGGTCAGGACGTGGCTAGGCTGGCCGGCATGACCGCCGATCCCGCGGACGACACCCGCACCCGGATCCAGCGCGCCGCGCTCGACCTCTTCGCCGAACACGGCTACCAGCGCACCTCGCTGCGCCAGATCGGCGAGCGGCTGCGGCTGACCAAGGCCGCGATCCTGTACCACTTCCCGGCCAAGGAGAACCTGCTCGCCGCCCTGGTCGAGCCGCTGCTGGCGGACCTGGAGGCGCTGCTCGACTCGGCCGGACGCAACCCACCGAGACGGCCCGGTGGACGGTGCTGGAGGGCTGGGTCGACATCATGCTCGCCCACCGTCGGCCGCTCGGCATGCTCTTCCACGACATCGCGCTGATCGGCCGCGGGGCACGTACCACCGACTGGTGGGGATCGCGATGCGGGCCAACGACCTGATCGCCGGGCCGGACGCCGGTCGTCGCGAGCGGGTGCGGGCGGTGCAGGCGGTGTCGAGCTGCAGCGATCCGGTCGTCTTCTTCACCGACGTGCCCGACGAGGTGTTGCGCGCCGACATGCTCGACGGCGTACGCCGACTGCTGGCCCGCTGCCGGCGGACACGGCGGCCGAGGCGCGCGACCACGACGATCCCGGCGTCGGCGCGGAAAGCCCGGCGCCTCGAACCGCGAGTCACGCGACCCCGGCGAGCACGACGCCAGCGAGCGCGACCCGGCGGGCGCGACCGGCCGGCGTCGGCGGCCGGGACGGCCGTCCGCGCTGGGCCGGGAGCAGGTCGAGGCGGCCCGGCGGATGCACGCGGCGGGCACCCACTCGGTGGATGCCATCGCCGCCACGCTGGGTGTCTCGCGGGCCACCGTCTACCGCCACCTGACGAGACAATAATGAGACGGTTTTACGACTGTTCTGAGACGGTTGTGAGCGGAGGCTTCAGGCCGCCAGCGCGGCGTAGCGGCCGTTGCGGTCCAGCAGGCTGTCATGGGTGCCGGCCTCGACGATCCGGCCGTGGTCGAGCACCGCGATCTGGTCGGCGTCGCGGACCGTGGAGAGCCGGTGCGCGATGGTGATCGTCGTCCGCCCTGGGCGAGCACGTCGAACGCGCGTTGCACGGCCCGCTCGGTCTCGGTGTCGAGTGCGCTGGTGGCCTCGTCGAGCACCAGGATGCGCGGGTCGCGCAGCAGCGTACGGGCGATGGCCAGCCGTTGCTTCTCCCCGCCGGAGAACCGGTGCCCACGGGAGCCGACCATCGTGTCGTACCCGTCGGGCAGCCCGGCGATCAGATCGTGGATCTGGGCGGCGCGGGTGGCGTCCTCGATGTCGGCGTCGGTGGCGTCCGGCCGGGCGTAGCGCAGGTTCTCCCGGACGGTGGTGTGCAGCAGGTACGTCTCCTGGCTGACCACGCCGACGATCGCGGCCAGGTCGGCCAGACGCAGGTCGCGCAGGTCGACGCCGTCGACGGTGATCCGCCCACCGGTCGGGTCGTGCAGCCGGCTGACCAGCCCGGCGAGGGTGCTCTTGCCGGAGCCGGTCTCGCCGACCAGGGCGAGGCTGGTGCCGGCGGGCACGTCCAGGGTGATCCCGGCGAGGGCGGCGGTGTCGCTACCCGGGTAGCCGAAGGTGACGTCCTCCAGGCGCAGGTGGCCACGCATCCGCGCGGGGTCCAGGCGGACCGGCTCGGCGGGGTCGGCCACGTCGACCGGCAGATCCAGGTACTCGAAGATCCGGGCGAACAGCGCCAGCGACGCGGTGAGCGAGACGCCCACGTTGAGCAGCCCCATCAGCGGGCGGAACAGGCCGCCCTGCAGGGCGGTGAAGGCGACCAGGGTGCCGATGCTCAGCGTGCCGGCCGTGCCGGGCAGCCCGGCGGCGAGGTAGATGACCGCCGGTACGGCGGCGAAGATGATGCTCATCGAGGCCATCCGCCAGCGACCGGCCAACTCGCTGCGCAGCTCCAGGTCGACCAGGCGGGCCGAGGAGGCGCTGAACCGCTCGATGAGCGCGGGCCCGGTGCCGAGGGTCTTGGCCAGCTGGATGCCGCTGATCGACAGACCCTCCTCGACGGTGACGTTGAGGTCGGCGAGTTCGCGTTGCCGCTGGGCGGTGATCTCGCGGCGCATCCGGGCGACCCGGCGAGTCAGCCAGATGGCCGGCGGCAGCACCACGAGCGAGACCAGGGACAGCTGCCAGGAGAGCGCGACCATGGCGACAGCGGTGGCGACGACAGTGGTGAGGTTGGACGCGACGGCGGTGGCGGTGGAGGTGACCACCGACTGCATGCCGCCGATGTCGTTGGTGATCCGGGACTGCACCTCGCCGGTGCGGGTGCGGGTGAAGAAGCCGAGCGACTGACGCTGGAGGTGGCTGAACACGTCGGTGCGCAGCGAGTGCATGACCCGCTGGCCGACCTGGGTGGAGATCCAGGTCTGCACGACGCCGAGGGCGGAGGTCACCGCCGCGACGGCGACCATGCCGAGGACCAGCCAGACCAGCAGGGTCACGTCGCCCTGCGGCAGGGCCCGGTCGATCACGGCGCGGAGCAGGAACGGCGTGGCCATCGCGATGATCGAGGAGACGACGATGATCGCCGTGACGACGGCCAGCGCGGGACGGTGGGGGTGAACAGGCGGCCGATGCGACGCAGCGACACCTGACGGGCCTGTGTCTCTCTTCGGCGCTGAGGGTGCGGCGGCCGCGGTCGCGGCCCATGGGGTTGGATTCCAGGAGGCACTACCTTTCGATCGATTATGCTGAGGTTACCTCAACATGAGGCTACAACCGCATATCCTGCTACGGTATTCCGGTGATCGAGCACACCGCCGACAACGCCGACGACGAGAGCCTGGCCGAGACGTTCTGGGCGGTCGCGTCCCGTCTGCGCCGACAGACCCGGGACGCCCTGGCCCCTGGGACATCACGCCCAGCCAGTCCCGGGCCCTCGGCGTGCTGGCCCGGCACGGCGAGGTACGCCCCGGCACCCTCGCCGAACACCTGCGCATCGCGCCCCGCTCGGCGACCGAGGTCATCGACGACCTGCAGACCCGCGGCCTGGTCGAGCGCCGACCCGACCCGGCCGACCGGCGGGCGACCCTGGTCGCGCTCACCGAGGAGGGCGAGTCGCTCAGTGCCGCCATCCGCACCGCCCGCCGGGCCGAGGCCGACCGCTTCTTCGGCCACCTCGACGCCACCGACCGCGCCGAACTGGCCCGCATCCTGCGTACCCTGCGCGCCTGACGGGTTTGTCCGCCGCACCCACGGGTAGCCAGCGGCCCGTTTCGCCGGACGGGCCGGCGTCCAGGTGACAGGGAGACGCTCGTGCCGCTGGTGCCCCAGCTGACTGACCGGCCCGCCTGATGTGTGGGATCAGCGGGGAGGCGCGATTCGACGGCAGGTCGCCCGACACCGCGGCGGTCACCCGGATGACCGAGGCGATGCGCTCGCGCGGCCCGGACGACGAGGGCCTGTGCACCGACGGCTGGGTCACCCTCGGACACCGGCGGCTGACCATCATCGACCTGTCCGACGCGGGCGGGCAGCCGATGGTCCGCGACGACCTGGGCCTGGCCCTGGTCTTCAACGGGTGCATCTACAACTATCCGGAGCTGCGCCAGGAGCTGCGCAACGCCGGTTACGCCTTCCACTCCACCAGCGACACCGAGGTGATCCTGGTGGCATACGCGCACTGGGGTGAGCGTTTCGTCGACCACCTGGTCGGCATGTTCGCGATCGGGTTGGTCGACAGGGCCCGGCGGCGACTCGTCCTGGCTCGCGACCGGCTCGGCATCAAACCGCTCTATCTCGCCGAGACCCCGGACGGCTCCGCTTCGCCTCGACCCTACCCGCGCTGTTACGGGCCGGCGATGTCGACACCAGCATCGATCCGGTGGCGCTGCACCACTACCTGTCCTGGCACTCCATCGTGCCCGCGCCGCGCACCGTGCTGCGCGGGATCCGCAAGCTGCCCCCGGCCACAGTACGGGTGATCGAGGCGGACGGACGCAGCCGCGAGGAGGTCTACTGGCGACCCGACTACGTGCGGGAGCCCGCCGACGCGGGAATGGACGCGGCCGACTGGCGGGCCGCCGTCGGGGACGCGCTGCGCGCGGCGGTACGCCGACGGCTGGTCGCCGACGTACCGGTGGGGTGCTGCTCTCCGGTGGCCTGGACTCCAGTCTCATCGTGGCCCTGCTCGCCGAGGCCGGACAGCAGCACCTGCGCACGTTCAGCATCGGCTTCGACAGCCGCGACGGCGAGTCCGGCGACGAGTTCCACTACTCCGACCTGGTGGCCCGCGCGTACGGCACCGACCACCACCGGATCCGGCTGGCCGACGACGACCTGGTGCCCGCCGTGCGACGTGCCGTGCTGGCGATGACCGAGCCGATGGGCAGCCACGACGTGGTCGCCTTCCACCTGCTCTCCGAGCAGGTGGCGCGGCACGTGAAGGTGGCCCAGTCGGGGCAGGGCGCCGACGAGGTGTTCGCCGGTTACGGCTACCACCAACCGCTGACCGAGGCGCCCCGGCACGGCGCCGCCGAGACGTTCGCGGCCGCCTTCTTCGACCGCGGCCACGACGAGCTGCGCCGGATCGTCGGCCCGGCGTACGCGCTGGAGCACGACGCCAGCCGGGATCTGCTCACCGAGCACCTCGCCGCGCCGGGGCGCAGACCGCGCTGGACGCCGTGCTGCGCCTGGACACCCATCTGATGCTTCCCGACGACCCGGTCAAACGGGTGGACAGCATGAGCATGGCCTGGGGTCTGGAGGTGCGCACGCCGTTCCTCGACCAGGACCTGGTCACCCTGGCCGCGCACTGCCCGCCGGAGCACAAGGTCGCCCAGGGCGGCAAGGGCGTGCTCAGGACATCGCCCGCGAGGTGCTGCCCGCCGAGGTGGTCGACCGCCCCAGGGCTACTTTCCGGTGCCGGCCCTACGCAATGTGGACGGCCCGGTGCGCGAGCTGGTGGCCGAGGCGTTGCAGGCGCCGGCCGCGCGGGAGCGAGGGCTGTTCCGACCGGAGTACGTGGCACGTCTGCTCGCCGAGCCGGACCGGGCCGAGGCGGCGGCCGGCAGCAACAAACTGTGGCAGCTCGGCCTGCTGGAGCTGTGGCTACAGACCCACGACATCACCTGAACGTCGCCGATCAGCCCGCGGTGGTGCGGGTGACCAGGTCGTCGATCACGGCGCGCAGGTCACCGGTGCGCTCCAGCACCCGACGTTGCCGGGTCGCGCCAGTGCCGTCGCGGCGGATCCGAGCCAGTTGCGCCAACACGTACCCCAGGTCGCCGTGGCGCAGCAGGGCCGGGGCGATCACGGCCATCAACTCGTCGACGAGCGCCCAGGCCGGTCGGGCACCTCCGGCGCGCAGGTCGACCAGCTCGCCGTCCAGACCGTCGTGGGCGGCCCGCCAGTGCGCCGCCGCGACCAGACAGTCCCGGACCGGCGCGGCGGTCACCCGGCACGTACGTCGTCGGCGAGGGTGGCGACGAGTGACCGGACCAGCGCGGCCACCAGCACGGCGTCGTCCACGTCCGGACAGACGTCACCCACCCGCACCTCCACCGTCGGATAGGCCGACGACGGCCGGGCGTACCAGTAGACCATCGCCGCGTCGAGCATGATGCCGGCGGCGATCAGCTCGTCCACGGTGCGGTCGTAGTCGGCGGCGGAGTCGAAGTACGGCGTCGGGCCGATGCTGGGCCAGCGTTCCAGCTGCATCGACCGCCAGCTGGCGTGGCCGGTGTCCTGCCCGTCGTACAGCGGCGAGTTGGTGGTGAGCGCCTGCACCACCGGCAGCCACACCCGCAGGTGGTTGCAGACCTGCACGGCCAGTTCCCGGTCCGGCAGCCCGACGTGGACGTGACAGCCGCACACCGCCGGATCGTGCGCCACCGGCCCGTACCGGCGCGACATCGCGTGGTAGCGCGGCTCGTCGGGCACCGTCCGGTGCGGCTCGGCCACCGGGGTGGCGCCGACCGCCGCCAGCCGCGCCCGGCGGACGTGGCGGCCTCGGCGGCGGACCGACGCAACGCCAGCACCTGCGCGCGCAGCTCGGCGAGGTCGGTGCAGACCGGCGTGACCATCTCCACCATGCTGTGCCGGAACTCTTGGCGGCTCTGGTCCGGGCGGGGCCGCGCAACGCGGCGCGCACCTGGTCGGCCACCGGCAGGTTCCGCCCGGTGTCCGGGTCGAGCAGCAGGAACTCCTCCTCCACCCCGAGGGTGAGGATGGACAGGTCGGGCACGGTGTCCGTGGCCGTCGTCGGACGGTACGCCATGCCGCCTCCATCCGCTTCTGCGACCGCGGGTGGACCCGTGGCCGGGGCGCCTCGGTTTCCGGCCGGGCCTCCGGCAAACGCGTGCGGACTTCTGCGACCATGCAGGAATGTTGATGCGCTGGCGCGGTTCCCGGTGGTTCCACATCGCCCTGGGTCTGGTGGTCGGTGCCGCCGTGGGGTTGGCGGTGTACGTGGCCAGTCGACTGACCGGGCCTGCCCTCTTCGCGCTCTGCGGCACGACGGCGGGAGGCGTCGCCGCGGTGGTGTCGTCGGCCTCACACGGTTCTTCCAGCTGACCGAGGTGACCGTCTCGGTCCCCAGTTCAGCGAGCTGAGGTTCGCGGTCACCAGGGACAACAAGCAGACCGCGTGGCGGCTGTTCGTCGAGGCGGTCACGCGGGTGTCCGGCCAGCCCTGGCGACCGGCACGGGCCTCGTGCGAGAGGCGATGACGTCGCTGTACCAGCTGTTCTCGATCACCAGGGAAGTGCTGAGCCAGGCGGCGCCGTCCCTTCGTACCACCGGTCGCCCGACCGTCGAACACCTCGGATCGCCATGCTCAACAACGAACTCCGGCCTTTCCTCTCGACCTGGCATCCGCGCCTGCGAGCGGGAGCGGGCGAACCCGGACGGGCCCGAGTCCGCCTGGCCCGACGACGCCGAGTGCCGCGCCGAGCTGGCGGCGATGCAGCTCCGGTTGCTGCGCTACGTCGAAGGTCTGGGCGAGCTTGCCCAGGTGCCCAACGTCGAGGACGTGATGCGGGGCATCCTCGCCGAGCCGCAGACCGTCCCCGGCCAGCCGACGCGTCAGCCGGTGGTGGCGGACCAGTGATCGGCTCCGTCGGGTGGGTGCGGCGCCAGGCCGCCGCGCGGGCGGTGAGAAGGCCCGTTCCGCCACGTTGTCCGTCAGGGCCACGGCTGTCCGGTACGCCTCGACGGCCTCCACGACCCGGCCCAGCCGGGCCAGCAGATCGGCACGGACCACGTGGTGCACGTGGTAGCCGTCCAGGTCGAGTCGGTCCACCTCGAGCAGCGCCACCGCCGGCCCGGCCACCTCGGCTAGCGCGACCGCCCGGTTCAGCGCGACCACCGGGCTGGGCGCGATCAGGGCCAGATGGTCGTACAGCGCGAGGATCTGACCCAGTCGGTGTCCGCGTCACGCGGTGCCGCGCTGTGCACGGCGGCGATCGCGGCCTGGATCTGGTACGAGCCGGGCCGGTCGCGGCGCAGGCAGCGGCGGACCAGCGCCTGCCCCTCGGTGATCAGCTCGGCGTTCCACCGGCCCCGGTCCTGCCGTGGCAGGGGCACCAGCTCACCGTCGGACGTGGTCCGCGCGGCACGGCGCGACTCGGTGAGCAGCATCAGCGCGAGCAGGCCGATCGCCTCCGGCTCGTCCGGCATCAGGTCGACCAGCAGCCGGGTCAGCCGGATCGCCTCGACGCACAGATCGGCGCGGACCAGGTCCCGCCCGGCGCTGGCGGTGTGCCCCTCGTTGAAGATCAGGTAGAGCACCGCGAGCACGGTGTGCAACCGGTCGGGCAGGTCGGCGTCGCGCGGCACCCGGTACGGGATCCGCGCGTTACGGATCTTCGACTTGGCGCGGACCAGTCGCTGCGCCATCGTCGGCTCCGGCACCAGGAAGGCCCGGGCGATCTCGGCGGTGCTCAGGCCGCCGAGCAGGCGCAGGGTGAGGGCCACCCGGCGGTCGGGGCGAGCGCCGGATGGCAGCAGGTGAAGATCAGCCGTAGCCGGTCGTCGCGCACGGGTCCCTCCTCGACGGGTTCGTCGGCGGCGAACAGCAGGGCTGCCTGGGCGTGCCGGTCGGACCGGGAGGCCTCACGCCGCAGCCGGTCGATCGCCCGGTTCCGGGCGGTGGTGATGATCCAACCGGCCGGACTGGGCGGTGGCCCGGTCGTCGGCCACCGCGCCACCGCGACGACGAAAGCCTCCTGGACGGCCTCCTCGGCGAGGTCGATGTCGCCGAGGAGGCGCACCAGGACGGCGACCGCGCGCCCGTACTCCGCGCGGAACACCGCCTCCACGTCCGGCATGGTCAGTCGACGCCCCACCGTGAAAGGGGCGAACCTCGATCGGCAGCGTGGTGGCCAACGCGTAGCGACGACCCCAGTCCAGGGCGGCGTCCAGGTCCGGTACGTCGATGATGGTGATGCCGCCGAGATACTCCTTGCTCTCGGCGAACGGGCCGTCGGTGACCAGGACCTCGCCGTCGCGGGCCCGCAGTACGGTCGCGGTCTCCGGGCCGTGCAGACCCTGGCCGAAGACCCACGACCCGGCGGCCGTCAACTCGGCGCGCAGCTCGCCGATCTGGCGCATCACGCCGGCCAGGAACTCCGGCTCGGGGGCAGCTCACCCTGGGGCTGGTGAATGCTGAGCAGGTACAAACTCATCGTTCCTCCTCGCGGGCGGCCGGTGCCTCACCGACCTCTCATCCTCCACACGATCGGCGCAGCCCCGGATCGACAGGCCGGCGAAAGAATTGGAGAGTCGGGCCCCTGCGGCCCCTGCCCCTGCCCCCGGCCCGGTGTCGGCGCGTCCTTGCTCTGCTTCACCGGGCGCAACGATAAGGAGCCACATCTGTTGCGTGGAGTGAAGCAGAGCAAAGGACGCGAGGCAGAGGTACGGCCCCGCGCTGACGTGCGTCGTCGGCCGTCGGCGACAACGCGACGACCGAGGCCGGCCCGGTCTCGGCGGGACCGGGCCGGCTCGGCCCACTGAGGCGACCCGGCCGACCCGGTCGCTGAGACGACCGGGCCGACGGGTGCCCCGGTCAGGGTAGGTGGTCAGGTACACCGTCTGGTTGGCCGCGTTCGCGGTGCCACCAGCGTTGTTGATCACCCGGTTGATGGTTCCGACGCCACCGAGCGAGACGGTGACCATGTTCGTGAAGCGCACGTTCGAGTTGGTGGGCACCTCGAAGGATCGTTCCTCGACCACCGCGGGATTGACGTTGAAGTAGCTGTAGCTGCCCAGCCCGAACGCCTGGTGACTGGTCACCGAATCAGCGACCTTGTACGCGGCGTAGCCCGGGTCGACCCGTTCATCCAGGCCGCCTGGTTGGGCACGTCGTAGGGCAGCTCGTTCTGGTAGAAGTAGGTCCGCCCGCCGTTGCCGTTCCAGATGGTCTGGTACTTCTGGTAGTGCTCGACGAACAGGCCGTACATGGTGACGTTGTCGCCGTTGACGGTGAGCCCGGTGTCGGCGGTGTTCAGTGTCCACCCGGTCGGTACGCCACTCGCGGCGTGGTCGGCCCGCCACAGCCACATGTGATCGCCGATCACGTTGTCGCTGTTGACGGTCAGCGTGTTGGTGGCCTTGCCGACGTGTGGCCCGCCGATGCGGAAGAACACGTCGTGCAGCGAGGTCGGGTTGCTGGCGTGGCTGGCGGACGAGCCGGACGGCCCGACCTCCATCAGCACCGGCGAGTTGGTCGTGCCGGCCTCGAACATGAGGCCGGCGACCTTGACGCCGTCCACATCGGCGACCCGCATGCCCACGCTGCCGTTGTCGGCCTGGATGGTGGCCAGACCGAGGCCGAGGATGACCGTGTCGGCCCGGTTGACCTGGATCGGCTCGGTGACATGGTGCACGCCCGGGTGAAGAGCAGGTGCTTGCCCTGGGCGAGGGCCGCGTTGATGGTGGCGGCGCTGGTGCCGGGCTGGACGACGAAGAACTGCGACAGCGAGATGGACGAGCCGACGGGGGTCTTGTTGTACCAGCTGGTGCCGGTGGAGTTGAGCGCAGCCCGGGCACGAACACCCGGTACTCACCGCTGCCGGTCACGTACAGGAACGGCTTCTCCCGGACCTGCGGGGTCTGCGCGATGACGGTGTGCGAGGGGTTGGGGAAGCTCGGTGCCGGGGCGCCGTTGACGCCCTGGAAGACCATGTTCCACACCGAACCGGTCCAGCCGTTACCGAACTCGCTGTTGCGGGAGTACCACTGCTGCTGCGAGCCGGAGACGACCAGGCCGTCGATGCGGGTGTCGGCCAGCAGACCACCGCTGGACCAGCCGTCGCCACCGTTCCAGAGCTGGATCTGGTTCTGCGCCCGCGCAGGTGCATCCGGCGGTACGGCGCGGCCTGGGACACCGCCCAGCGCTCGACGGTCTGCCCGGCGGGCAGGGTGACCGAGAGGTTCTCGGCGGCCCGCCAGAAGTTCTGGGTGGCGTTGCCGCCCATCCAGAACGCCTCGGTGCGGACGTGGCCGTTGAGGTTGACGTCGTCCGGGCTCAGGCCGAGGCCGGCGACCTGGGTGAAGAAGCCGAGGTTGACGTCGGCGGTGTAGGTGCCGGGCTTGAACAGCACCGCGTAGCGCTGCGGGCCGAACTGGTTGGTCTCCTGCTGGGTGAAGAGCGTGTTAAGTCGACTCTGGATGGTCGACGTCGGGGTGCTCGGGTCGAAGACGAAGGTGTTCGACCCGAGGTTGGGTTGTACGGGTCGGTCGTGCCGACCGGCGGCTCGCCGGTGCCGCCGCCGGTCTCGCCGTAGACCTGGAACTCCCAGAGCGAGTAGCCGTAGCCGGTGCCCGGGCGGTGCCGTACATGCGGACGTAGCGGCCGGCGCCGGAGACGGTGAGGTTCTGGGGCCGCCGGTGCTGGTGGTGGTCGAGTAGATCGTGGTCCAGGTGGACCCGTTGTCGGAGGTCTGGAGCTGGAAGGCCCGGCCGTGGGCGGCCTCCCAGAGCAGGTTGACCTGGGTGATGGTGGCGCGGGCGCCCAGGTCGACCTGGAGCCACTGCGGGTCGCTGAACGCGCTGGACCAGCGGGTGCCGGTGTTGCCGTCGACAGCGGCGGCGGCGGAGGTTCCGGCGTTCTCGGTGGACGAGGCGGTTGCCGTGCGGCCCTGGGACAGCAGGGTGGGGGCGGCCTGCGCGGGCGTCGTGGTCCCGGTCGGCGTGAGCGTCGCGACCAGGGCCACGGTGAGTCCGACGAGCAGGTGCCGCACAACCCGAGGACGCGGGCGTACGGATGTAGCGCGAGATGTCATGACATCGCCTGTCGATAGGGGTTACGGGTTGCCACGCGGATGGGATCGGGTCACCCGTAGCGCCGTGGATGGTGCCGCCGATGCGACGCCGCGGGAGGGAGAGCGCTCTCGTAGGAGTGTTGCGGCGAGATTGCGGCGGCGTCAAGACATCGATCTATAAGACCGTTATTTATCCCGAGAATCAGTTTTTGTGTAATTCGCCGACGGCGCGACCGTCGTCCGCGCTCAGCGGCGGACGCCGCCCTCGGTAAGGAAGCGGGCGATCGGCAGCGTGGCGGCGCCCAGCGCCACCGCGTCCACCCCGAGTCGGCACAGCTCGATCGACGCCTGCTCGTACGGCTGGCGCAGCGCCTGCCGGCCGGCGGCCTCCCGGACGGCCGGCAGCAGGTCGCCCAGCGCCATCGCCGCCCAGCCGCCGAGCACCACCCGCTCCGGGTTGAACAGGTTGATCAGATTCGCCACCCCGGCCCCGAGGTAGCCGGCGGTGTCGTCCAGCACCCGCCGGGCGGTGGCCGAGGTCCCGGCGGCGGCGACCAGCGCGGCGATCTGGGACTCCTCGTCCTCGCCCGGCACCTGTCGACCCCGACGCGCCTCCCGGTAGCGGTCGATGATCGCCTCGGCGCCCACGTACGCCTCCAGGCAGCCGCGCGCACCGCACCGGCAGGCCCGGCCGCCGTACACCAGGGTGGTGTGCCCCCACTCCCCGCGCTGCTGGACGCGCCCCGGTAGGTGGCGCCGTTGGTCACCACCGACGCACCGACCCCGGAGCCGACCAGGGCGAAGACGGCGTGCCGGGCGCCCCGGCCGGCGCCGAACCACATCTCGGCCTGACCGAGGGTCTTCGCGCCGTTGTCGATGTGCAGCGGCAGGTCGGTGCCGGCGCTGATCAGACGCTCCAGCGGCACCCGGTCCCAGCCGAGGGCCTGGGCGTGCACGACGGCCTCGGTGCCCTGCTCGACCACACCGGAGACGCCGATGCCGACGCCGAGCACGTCACCCGCGGCAACTCCGGCCCGGCCGGTCACCGCGTCGATGCCGGCCAGCACGTGCCCGGCCACCAGGTCCGGCTCGGTCCGGGCCGGATCGAGGGGTACTCGACGCTGGCCAACAGGGTCATCGCGAAGTCGAACAGCTCCACCCGGACCCGGGTCTCGCCGACGTCCACACCGACCAGGAAGGCGAAGCGGGGCGCGATCCGCAGCAGCATGCTGGGCCGACCGCCGTCGGACTCGGCGGCCCCGGCCTCGACGACCAGCCCCTCGTCGATCATGTCGGCCACCACGTTGCTGACCGCGGGCTGACTCAGCCCGGTGCTGCGCACCAGGTCCTGCCGGGTGAGCGGGCCGTCGAGGAAGAGCTTGGTCAGCAGGGCCGACCGGTTGCGCAACCGCACACTGCGGTTGGTGGCACGCGCCAGCTCCACTCGTCACCTCGTTCCCGTCGGCCGTTCGAGGCGACTGTAACCGCCTCGTGCTTGACGACCCACCGACCAGCAACTTTAATGACGACATAAATTAAGCCGTGATGTAACTCCCGGGAAACGCCGACGGACCCCGACGGCGCACCCCGAACCCTGTCCGCAGCCGGCCACCCGTCGCCTCGACCCCTATCGGCGACGGAGGTCGGTGGACCCCACCACGCACCGGAAGGGCTGACCCGTGTCGAGACGACACCTCGGGATATTCACCGCCGCCGTACTGGCCGCCGCATCGCTGACGGCCTGCGGTGGCTCTGGCGACGACTCCGCCTCAGCACCAAAGACGCTCACCTACTGGGCCAGCAACCAGGGCGCCAGCCTGGAGGCCGACAAGACCACTCTCCAGCCCGAGCTGGACAAGTTCGAGAAGCAGACCGGGATCAAGGTCACCGTCGAGGTGGTCCCCTGGTCGGACCTGCTCAACCGCCTGCTCGCGGCCGCCGCCTCCGGCAAGGCCCGGACGTGGTCAACATCGGCAACACCTGGTCGGCGTCGCTGCAGGCCACCGGCGCGCTCGTCGAGTTCGACGACGCCGCCCTGCAGGCCGTCGGCGGCAAGGACCGGATCGTGCCCGCCGCGCTCGCCGCCGCCGGCGCCCCGGCAAGCCGCCGGCCGCCGTGCCGCTCTACAGCATGGCGTACAGCCTGTACTACAACAAGAAGTCGTTCGCCGACGCCGGCCTCACCACACCGCCGGCCACCTGGGAGCAGCTCGCCGAGTACGGCAAGAAGCTGAGCACCGGCGGCAAGTGGGGCCTGGCCATCGAGGGTGCCAACCCGTCGGAGAACGCGCACCACGCGTTCACCTTCAGCCAGCAGTACGGCGGCGAGTGGTTCGACTCGGCCGGCAAGCCGACCTTCGACACCCGCAGAACGTCTCGGCGATCAAGCGGTACATCGACTTCATGGCCGCTGACAAGATCACCAACCCGAGCAACGCCGAGTACGCGCAGAACCAGTCGGTCTCCGACTTCGCCAACGGCAAGGCCGCCATGCTGCTGTGGCAGTCCGCCGGGTCGAACCTGAAGACGCAGAACATGCCGGCCGACGCGTACGGGTTGCCCCGGTGCCGTTCCTGGCCAGCCCGCCGGCCGGTGGCAAGAAGGTCAACAGCATGGTCGCCGGGATCAACATGGCGGTCTTCAAGCACACCAAGAACAAGGACGGTGCGCTGAGCTTCGTCAAGTTCATGACCAGCGACGAGGAGCAGACGCTCCTCAACAAGACGTACGGCTCGCTGCCGGCGGTGAAGACGGCGGCCTCCGACCCGGCGTTCGCCGCCCGGAGCAGAAGACCATCCAGGAGACCCTGGTCACCACCGCGGCCCGCTGCCGCAGGTGCCCGAGGAGAGCACCTTCGAGACCCTGGTCGGCACCGCGATGAAGGAGCTGTTCGCCGACGCGGCCAGCGGCAAGCCGGTCACCGAGCAGTCGGTGAAGGCGAAGCTGACCGACGCGCAGCAGAAGATGCGCTGACCAGGCGTCACCGGTGGCCGTGGTCGGGTGCTGAACCCGACCACGGCCACCGCCTCCGAGAGGACCCCGATGGCAACCAGCACCACCGCGCCGGACGCCGACCGACGCGAATCCCGGGCCGGGTCACCGGCCCGGCGGCCTGCCGCCCCGCGGCCCACGCCGCTCACTCCTGCCGTACCTGCTGCTCGGACCGGCCGTCGTGCTGGAACTCGCCATCCACGTGATCCCCATGGTCGTCGGGGTCTGGATGAGCCTGCTGGAGCTGACCCAGTTCCACATCCGCGACTGGTCCACCGCGCCCTTCGTCGGGCTGGAGAACTACCGGGCGACGCTCGACCTGAACAGCGCCGCCGGCAAGGAACTGCTGCACTCGTTCTGGATCACCCTGGCGTACAGCCTGCTCTCGGTCGGTTTCGCCTGGCTGCTCGGCATCTCGGCCGCGGTCGTCCTGCAACGGCCGTTCCGGGGCGGGCGATCCTGCGGGCGCTGTTCCTCACCCGTACGCGCTGCCGGTCTACGCCGCCGTGATCACCTGGAGCTTCCTGCTGCAACGCGACACCGGCCTGGTCAACCACGTGCTCGTGGACCAGCTCGGGCTGCTCGACGAGCGGCCGTTCTGGCTGATCGGCGACAACAGCTTCTGGTCGCTGCTGGTGGTGTCGGTCTGGCGCAACTGGCCGTTCGCGTTCCTCTGCCTGATGGCCGGGCTGCAGAACGTGCCCGGCGAGATGTACGAGGCCGCCGCGATCGACGGCGCCGGGTTCTGGCGCCGCCTGCGCTCGGTCACCCTGCCGATGCTGCGGCCGGTGAACCTGGTGCTGCTGCTGGTGCTGTTCCTGTGGACCTTCAACGACTTCAACACCCGTTCGTGCTCTTCGGCGGCTCCGCGCCGGAGCAGGCCGACCTGATCTCCATCCACATCTACCGAAGCTCCTTCAAGACCTGGGACTTCGGCTCCGGCTCGGCGATGTCCGTGGCGCTGCTGCTGTTCCTGATGGTCGTCTCGGCCGCGTACCTGCTGATCACCAACCGTCGGAGGGACGACCATGCGTGAGACCGCCGGTGAGCGCTGGGCCGGCGCATCGTGCTGACCCTGCTCACCCTCTTCGTCGTCATCCCGCTGTACGTGATGGTCACCTCGGCGGCAAAGCCGTTGCAGGACGTGCAGAACGGCTTCACCTGGTGGCCCAGCCGGCCCACGCTGCAGCCGTTCATCGACATGTGGAGCACAGTGCCGCTGGCCCGGTACCTGGTGAACAGCCTGGTGGTGTCGAGCATCGCGGCGATCTGCTCGGTGGCGGTCGCCATCTTCGCCGCGTTCGCGGTGAGCCGGTACCGGTTCCGCGGCCGGAGTCTCTTCTCGGTGACGGTGCTGTCCACCCAGATGTTCCCCGGCATCCTGTTCCTGCTGCCGCTGTTCCTCATCTACGTCAACCTGGGCAACGCCACCGGCATCGAGTTGTACGCGAGCCGTACCGGCCTGGTCATCACGTACCTGACCTCTCGCTGCCGTTCTCGATCTGGATGCTGGTCGGCTACTTCGACTCGATCCCCGGGGTTGGACGAGGCCGCGCAGGTCGACGGTGCCGGGCCGCTGCGCACCCTGTTCCAGGTCATCCTGCCGGCGGCGGTGCCCGGCGTCGTCGCGGTCACCGTGTACGCGTTCATGACCGCCTGGGGTGAGGTGCTCTTCGCGTCGGTGATGACCGACGAGGGCAGCCGCACCCTGGCGGTCGGCCTGCAGGGCTACTCCACCCAGTTCAACGTCTACTGGAACCAGATCATGGCCGCCTCGCTGGTGGTCAGCATCCCGGTCGTCGTCGGATTCCTGGCCCTGCAGCGCTACTTCGTCGCCGGCCTCACGCTGGCGCGGTCAAGTGAGTCATCCAACCCCAGAGGAGAACCGTCCCGTGCCCGACCTGTCCAAGCTGCCACCCGACTTCCTCTGGGCGTCGCCACGGCGGCGTACCAGATCGAGGGGCCGTCGACGCCGACGGCCGGGCGCCGTCCATCTGGGACACCTTCTCGGCGACCCCCGGCAAGGTCGACAACGGCGACACCGGCGCGGTGGCCTGCGACCACTACCACCGGTGGCCGGAGGACCTGGCGCTGCTGCGCCGGCTCGGCGTGGACGCGTACCGTTTCTCGGTGGCCTGGCCCGGGTGATGCCCGACGGTGTCGGGCGGGTCAACGCCGCCGGGCTGGACTTCTACGATCGGCTCGTCGACACGCTGCTCGCCGACGGGATCCGGCCGTTCGTCACGCTCTACCACTGGGATCTGCCGCAGGTCCTCCAGGACCGGGGTGGTTGGCCGGAGCGCAGCACCGCCGAGGCGTTCGCCGACTACGCGGCGGTGGTGGCCGCCCGCCTCGGTGACCGGGTGGGCGACTGGTGCACCGTCAACGAGCCGCTCTGCGTGTGCTGGATCGGGCACCTGGACGGCAACATGGCCCCGGCGAGCGGGACCTCACCCGCGCGGTGCACGCCTCGCACCACGTGCTGCTCGGGCACGGCCTGGCCACCCAGGCGATCCGCGCCAACGCGGCCCGTCCGGCCTCGGTGGGTCTGGTGGTCAACCTCAGCCCGATCGAGGCGGCGACCGACCGACCCGAGGACGTCGCGGCGGCCCGCCGGGCGGACGGGCACGTCAACAGGTGGTGGCTGGACCCGATCCACGGGCGTGGCTACCCGGCCGACATGATCGCCACCTACGGGGTCGAGCCACCGGTACGCGACGGCGACCTGGCGGTGATCGCCACGCCCACCGACTTCCTCGGGTTAACTACTACTTCCGTCAGCTGGTGGTCGACGACCCGACGGGTGCGGCGCCGTTCGCCCGGCAGGTGCCGGTGCCCGGCTCGGTGGAGACCGCGATGGGCTGGGAGATGTACCCGGCTGGCCTGGAGCGGCTGCTGGTCGACGTGCACGAGGAGTACCGGCCGAGCCGGATCATCGTCACCGAGAGCGGCTCCGCCTGGGCGGACGAGGTCACCGCGGACGGCACGGTGGAGGACAAGGAACGCACCGATCACCTGGAGCAGCACCTGGCGGCCTGCGCGTCGGCGGTGGCCCGGGGGTTCCTCTGGACGGTTACTTCGTCTGGTCGCTGCTGGACAACTTCGAGTGGGCGTACGGCTATGACAAGCGGTTCGGGCTGGTGCACGTCGACTACGCCACGCAAGCCCGGACGGTGAAGGCGAGCGGGCTTCGCTACGCCGAGCTGATCCGCGCCCAGCGTCTCGCCCGCACGACCGGGACGGCCGCGCCGGTGGCGTGAACGGGGCGGTGCGGCCGGCCGCCGGTACGCCGTCCTGGCGACCCGGGCGGCCGTCGCTCACCGTCACCGACCGTTCGGCAGCGGAGCAGGTCGGCCGGGTGTCCACGTCGACCGGGGAGCCGGCGTCGTCACAGGGCACCTCGACCACCAGGTCCGGCCGGTCGCGCAGCAGGTCACGGGCGCCCCGGTCACCGACGGCGTACCCGCCCAGCAGCGGCCAGGTCTGCCGGCCCAGCAGGATCGGGTGCCCGGTCGGCCGGCGTAGGTGGCGACCGCGACGACCGCGCCTGCGCGGTACGCCTCGCGCACCCGGCGTACCGCGACCGGGCTGAGTAGCGGCTGGTCGACGAGGACCACGACAGCTGCCGACACCTCGGCGGAGAACGAGGCCAGGCCGCGAAGAAGCGACGAGCCCAGCCCGTCGGCCCAGCGATCGTGCCGGATCGGCACCGCACCGGCAGGTCGGGCACCTCGTCGGCACCCGCGCCGAGCACCACGTGCACCGGTGCGCACCCGCCGTCGCGGAGCAGCCGGACCCCACGCCGTACCAACGGCTCGCCGTCCAGCTCGACGAGCGCCTTCGGCCGGCCGTACCGGCGCCCGCGCCGGCGGCCAGCAGCAACCCGGCGGTCACCGGCAGCACCTCCCGTACGAAGGGCTTTGCGTTATTCGCCCTTGGTTATACCGATAAAGCTAGTCTGGGCCGGTGCAGGGCGGACCGAACAACGCGACGACGACCGACGAGCGGCACTCGTCCCGGGTGACGGTCGAGGTCAACGGACGTCCCGTGAGCTGACGCTGGACAACCGCACCACGGTGCTCGACCTGCTGCGCGAGCACCTCGACCTGATCGGGGCGAAGAAGGGCTGCGACCACGGCCAGTGCGGCTCCTGCACCGTGCTGCTGGACGGCCGTCGGGTGAAGAGCTGCCTGGTCTTCGCGGTCACCGTGGACGGCCGATCGGTGCTCACGGTCGAAGGGCTGGCCGGGCCGGACGAGCTGCTCCCCTGCAGGCGGCGTTCATCGCGCACGACGCGTTCCAGTGCGGCTACTGCACCCCGGGCAGCTCTGCTCCGCCCGCGGGATGCTCGACGAGGTCTCCGGGCTGGCCCAGCGCGGTCACCACCGACCTCGGCGCGCCACCCGAGCTGACCGACGCGGAGATCCGCGAGCGGATGGCCGGCAACCTGTGCCGCTGTGCCGCGTACCCGCACATCGTCGCGGCCGTGCGCGAGACGGCGGCGTCCCCGTGAGGGCGTTCCGCTACCACCGACCCACCGACGTGGCCGAGGCGGTCGCCGTGCTGGCGGCCGAGCCGCGGGCCGCGTACCTGGGCGGCGGGACCAACCTGGTGGACCTGATGAAACTCGGGGTGCAGCGCCCCGACCTGCTGGTGGACGTGACCGGCCTCCCGCTGGACACCGTCGAGGAGATGCCCGACGGCGGGCTGCGCATCGGCGCGACAGTGCGCAACAGCGACCTCGCGGCCCACCCGGTGGTACGCCGGGACTACCCGGTGCTGGCCCGCGCCCTGCTCGCCGCCGCCTCCGGACAGCTGCGCAACATGGCCACCACCGGCGGCAACCTGCTGCAACGCACCCGCTGCGTCTACTTCCAGGACACCGGCAAGGCCTGCAACAAGCGGGAGCCGGGCAGCGGTTGCGCCGCCCTGCACGGCCAGAACCGGGACCTGGCGGTGCTGGACTGGTCCGAGCAGTGCGTGGCCACCCACCCGTCCGACCTGGCCGTCGCGCTGGCCGCCCTCGACACGGTGGTGGAGGTGCACGACGCCGACGGCGACCGGGACCTCCCGCTCACCTCCCTCTACCGCTCCCCGGCACCCACCCGGAACGGGAGACCACAGTGGCCCGGGGGCGCTGATCACCGCCGTTAAGTTGCCGCCGCTGCCGGCCGCGCGCCGCTCGACGTACCTCAAGGTGCGTGACCGGGCCTCGTTCGCCTTCGCCGCCGGCTCGGTGGCCGCGGTGTTGGACCTCGACGGGGACGTGGTCCGCGACGTGCGGCTGGCGTACGGGCGGTGGCGCACCGGCCGTGGCGGGCGTACCGGGCCGAGGAGGAGTTGCGGGGTCGCCCGTTCAGCCCCGAGCTGGCGGCCGGGCCGCCGACGCCGAGCTGGCCGAGGCCCGCCCGCTGCGGCACAACGGTTTCAAGCTGCCGCTGACCCGGGCCATCACCGTGCGGGCGCTGACCGATCTGGCCAACGAGGCGGCGTCGTGAGCACCGGGGCGGTCGGGCGGGCGTACCCCGGCTGGAGGGCCGCGAGAAGGTCACCGGCACGGCCCGGTACGCGGTCGAGTACCCGGTCGACGGCGTCACCTACGGCTGGGCGGTGCCGTCGGCGGTGGTCCGGGGCCGGATCACCCGGATCGACACGACGGACGCGCTGGCGTCGCCAGGCGTCCTGGCCGTGCTGCACCACGGCAACGCGCCCGGCTCGCGCCCGGCCCGCAGCCGGAGCTGTGGCTGTTGCAGGAACCGACGGTGCACTACCGGGGAGTACGTCGCCGTGGTCGTGGCCACCAGCCTGGAGGCGGCCCGCGAGGGCGCCCGACTGGTGCGGATCGACTACGACGCCGGGCCACACAGCACAGTGCTCACCACGACCACCCCGGCCTGTACAGGCCGGACCAGGTCAACCCCAGCTATCCGACCGACACCGCCGAGGGCGACTTCGACGCCGGTACGCGGCCGCCCAGGTGCGGGTGGACGTCACGTACCGGACGCCGGCGTACCACAACAACCCGATGGAGCCGCACGCCACCACGGCGCAGTGGCACGAGGGGCACCTCCTGGTGCACGACTCCACCCAGGGCGCGACGCCGGTACGCGCCACCCTCGCCGAGTTGTTCGAGGTGCCCCGGAGTCGATCCGGGTCGTCGCCGAGCACGTCGGTGGCGGCTTCGGCAGCAAGGGTACGCCAAGGCCTCGGTGGTGCTGGCCGCACTCGCCGCCCGGCACGTGGACCGGCCGGTCAAGCTGGCGCTCACCCGGCAACAGCTCTTCGGGCCGATCGGTTACCGCACCCCCACCATCCAACGGGTCCGGCTCGCCGCCGACACCGACGGACGGCTCACCGCCATCTGCCACGACGCGATCAGCCAGACCTCGACCGTCCGCGAGTTCGCCGAGCAGACCGCCGTCTACACCCGCAGCATGTACGCCGCACCCACCGGCGCACCACCCACCGCCTGGTCCGCCTCGACGTGCCCACCCCGTTCTGGATGCGCGCCCCGGCGAGTGCCCCGGCGCGTACGCCCTGGAGTCCGCGGTGGACGAGCTGGCCCTGGCCGTCGGCATCGACCCGGTGGAGCTACGTATCCGCAACGACATGGCTGTCGACCCCGACCAGGGACGCCCGTTCACCAGCCGCAACCTGGTGGCGTGCCTGCGCGAGGGCGCGCAGCGGTTCGGCTGGCCGGCCGGGACCCGTCACCCCGGTCCCGTCGCGACGGGCGCTGGCTGATCGGGTCGGGCGTGGCCGGGTCGAGCTACCCGGCCCGGCCAGGCCGTCCTCGGCGACGGCCACCGCCCGGCCGGACGGGAGCTTCCTGGTCCGGATCAACGCCACCGACATCGGCACCGGGGCCCGGACCGCGATGTGGCAGGTGGCCGCCGACGCGCTCGGGGTGCCGCCGGAGCGGGTGGAGATCCGGATCGGGGACAGCGCCCTGCCGGCGGCCGCGGTGGCCGGCGGCTCGATGGGCACCGCCAGCTGGAGTTGGCGGTCATGCGCGCCTGCCAGTCGCTGCGCGGAAAAATGCGCGAGGGCGTGCCGCCGGACGGCGAGGTGACCGCCGAGGCGGACACCACCGACGAGGTGGGTGGGCAGCCCGCACGTCCCCGGTACGCGTTCGGGGCGCAGTTCGTCGAGGTACGGGTGGACGCGGACACCGGCGAGGTACGGCTCAACCGGATGCTCGGGGTGTTCGCGGCCGGGCGGGTGGTGAACCCGACGACGGCACGCAGCCAGCTCATCGGCGGCATGACGATGGGGCTGTCGATGGCGCTGCACGAGGAGGGCCTGCTCGACGAACGGTACGGCGACTGGGTCAACCACGACCTGGCCACATACCACATCACCGGCTGCGCGGACGTGGAGTCCATCGAGGCGTACTGGCTGGACGAGCGGGACGACGAGCTGAACCCGGCCGGGGTGAAGGGCATCGGTGAGATCGGCATCGTCGGTGCCGCGGCGGCGGTGGCCAACGCGGTGCACCATGCCACCGGCGTACGGATCCGCGACCCGCCGATCCGGTTGGACAAGCTCATCGGAGCATCAGACCTCGCTTAAATAAGCCGCTGGTGATATAACTGTCGTCGTGCACGCCTTCGACGTGCTGGGCGATCCGGTCCGGCGGCGCATCTGGAGCTGCTCGCCGACGGCGAGCAGACCGCCGGCGCGGTCAGCGCGGTCATCCGCGACGAGTTCGGCATCTCCCAGCCCGCCGTGTCCCAGCACCTCAGGGTGTTACGGGACAACGGCTTCGCCACCGTGCGGCCCGAGGGCACCCGGCGGCTCTACGCGGTCGACCCACGCCCCTGCGCGAGGTCGACGGCTGGCTGGAGCACTTCCGCCGATTCTGGGCTCCACCCTGGCGGCACTCGCCACCGAGCTGGCCCGGGGCCGACGGGAACGTCGGCTGCACGGGCCCGCCGAACCACCCGACGAGAGGAACACCTGATGTTCGACGCCACCGAGCAGATCAACGCCGTCCAGCGGACGGTCGGCAGCCGCACCCTGGAGGCCGGCGAGGCTCGGGTCACCACGATCAGCCAGACCTACCAGACGACGGCCGAGGACCTGTGGGACGCCTGCACCAGCGCCGAGCGCATCCCGCGCTGGTTCCTGCCGGTCTCTGGTGACCTGCGGCTGCACGGCACGTACGAGTTGCAGGGCAACGCCCACGGCACCGTCCAGAGCTGCGAGCCGCCGCACCGCTTCACCGCCACCTGGGAGATGGGCGACGAGGTGAGCTGGATCGAGGTACGGGTCACCCCGGTCGGCGACGAGCGCGCCCGTCTCGACCTGGACCACATCGCGCACGTCGACCAGGACCGGTGGGCCCAGTTCGGGCCGGGCGCGGTCGGCGTCGGCTGGGACCTCGGTCTGCTCGGCCTCGCCTCCCACCTGGCCGGCGACGGCAGCGGGATCACCCCGGAGCAGGGCGCCGAGTGGACCGCCTCCGACGAGGGACGACGGGCCATGGAGCTGAGCAGCCACCTGTGGGTGAGGCGAGCATCGCCGCCGGCACCGACGCCGACGAGGCGAAGGCCGCCGCCGAACGCACCACCGCCTTCTACACCGGCGCCCGGAAGCCTGAGCACGACAGCGGCTCAGGGTGGCGGCGGGCAGCCCGGGCAGAGGTCGGAGTAACGTGCGGCGGCATGACCGGCACGCCGTACTCGCACTGCTCCTACTGTGGCGCCGCCTACCCGGCGGCTGCCGGATGGCCGCGGGTGTGCGCGGTCTGCGGCGAGACCGTCTGGCGCAACCCGCTGCCGGTGGCGGTCGCGGTGCTGCCGGTCCGCACGGCCGAGGGCCTGGGCGTGGTGGTGGTCCGCCGGGACATCGAGCCGGCCCGCGGTCAGCCTCGCGCTGCCCGGCGGTTTCATCGAGTACGGCGAGGAGTGGTCCGAGGCGCTCGTTCGTGAGCTGCGGGAGGAGACCGGCCTGGTCGCGGCGGCCGAGGACGCTCGACTGCTCGCGGTGCAGGGCTCACCGGCGGGCGGCACGATGATGGTCTTCGGGTGCTGCCGGAGCGGGCGGCCGAGGACCTGCCACCGTCGGCGCCGACCGAGGAGGCGACCGAGTGGCTGGTGCTCACCGACCCGGTCGAGTTGGCGTTCTCCACCCACACCCACATCCTGACCGACTTCCTGACCGCCCATTCCCAGCCGCGTTGATCAAGAGGTTTGCGTCACCGGTGGCCCGGATCCTGACGCAAACCTCTTGATCAACAAATCTGGTCAGTGGGTGGTGTTGGTCAGGTAGCCGCTGGCCTGCAGGGTGAACAGCTCCCGGTAGAGGCCACCGGCCCCATCAACTCGTCGTGACTGCCGTGCTGGACGAGTCGACCCCGTTCCAGCACGAAGATCCGGTCGGCGTGCCGGACGTTGGCCAGCCGGTGGGTGATCAGGACGACCGCCCGATCGGGGTGACGACGCAGGTGCTGGAACAGGGCGTGTTCGGCACGCGCGTCCAGGGCGGCCGAGGGTTCGTCACAGATCAGCAGGGCGGCGTCCCGATAGAGGCCGCGGGCCGCGACCAGCCGCTGCCACTGCCCGCCGGACAACTCGTGGCCGTCCTGAACTCCCGGTCGAGCAGCGTGTCGTAGCCGTGCGGCAGGCCGACGATCATCTCGTGCGCGGCGGCCGCGTCGGCCGCCTCCTGGACACTCGGGCCGGACCGGTCCGGCGGGCGGTCGTGCCGCCCGACGCGGATGTTCTGCCCGGCGGTGAACGGGAACTTCCACCATTCCTGGGTCATCACGGCCACCTGGGCGCCCAGGGCCCGCGGGTCCAACTCGGCGGCGTCGACGCCGTCCCAACGGATCACCCCGCCGGTCGGCTGGTAGAGCCCCGCGATCAGTTTGGCCAGGGTGGTCTTACCGGAGCCGTTCTCGCCGACCAGTGCGATCACCTCACCCCGGCGGATGGTCAGGCTGACCCCGTCCACCGCCGGGGCATCGGTGTCCGGATAGCTCAGGCTGACGTCGTCCACCTCGATCACGCCGACACCGTCGGTCACCCGGTCGCCCCGACCGGCACCCGAGCGTGGGCGCGGGCCAGGAAGTCCCGGTAGTCCTGGTAGTAGAGGGCGTCCTCGTACAGCGAGTTGGTGGCGACGACCGCCACTCCCAGGCTGGTCCGCGCGGACTGCAGCGCGAGCAGGGCGGTGGCCGCGGCGGCGAGGGCGACCATCCCGTTCAGCAGCAGGCCACCGAGGACCGCGTACACACCGAAGGTGGCCAGCCCGCCACCGTGGCCCCGACGACCCGGGTGCCGGTCTGCGAGCGGACCAGCCGCAGTTGGGCGCGGGTTTCGACCGCCATCACCCCGCGATACTCGGCGAGCAGGAAGTCGCGCATCTGGTACGAGCGCACCTCGGCGGCGGTGTGCCGGTTGGCCATCAGGTGGGCCAGCATCCACATCCGGCGTCGCCGGGTGATCCGGGCCAGCATCGCCAGGTACTCCCGGCGGGCCATCCGCACGGCCGTGATCGCCTGGGGCACCGCGGCGAGCAGCAGGCATGGCAGTAGCAGCGGTTGGATGACGGTCACCGCGACGGCGGTGGCGAGCATCCCGACCACGCCGGTGACCAGGTTGACGGTGTGGTCGACGATCCACGCCGCCTCGCCCATCCCCGGTCGCGCGCGCGGTCCATCTCCTCGGCGAAGCCGGCGTCATCGAAAGCGGCCAGGTCCACCGCCGTGGTGGCCTCGAACAGACGCAGCTCCACCTGGTAGTTGATCTGCGGGGTCAGCCGAGCCTGGGCCCAGCCGGCCGCGATGGTCAGGCCGCCCCGCGCCGACACCGCCGCCGCGGCCACGATCAGCGCCGGCAGGGCCGAGCGGACCCGGTCCGGGTGGGGCCGGCGGCGAACAACTCGCGGAGCACGCTGGTCGTGGCGAGCAGACCGAAGGTGGTCATCACCCCGGCGGCGACGTTGAGGCCGATGGAGGAGATCGTGTCCCGCCGGTTGGTGGACCAGGCCAGGCCGACCGCTTCCCGGACCAGCCGGGGCAGTCGGCGGGCCACCGCCAGAAGCTGGTGTGCGCGAACTCCTGCGCGTGGTGCAGCCAGTCGCGATCCTCCAACTCCGGCAGCATCGTGCCCGGTGGATCGTCCGGCTGGTCGTCCTCGACGGGGTGCGCTGACGGGCCATCGACTCCACGGAACCCTCCTCGGGGGCGGGATTCACGAACGCCGCCCGAGACTACTGCCCGCAACCGCTCAATGTCTCTAGGTAGCCGGCGCGTCGCGCGGCACGTCCGGCGCACCCTCCGTGATCGGCAGTAGGACCCGGAACGTGGTCCGGCCGGGCTCGGTCTCCACCCGGATGTCGCCGTGGTGCTTGTTCACCACGATCCGGTACGAGATGTCCAGCCCCAGGCCGGTGCCCGCGCCCACCGGCTGGTGGTGAAGAACGGCTCGAAGATGCGCGGACGCACCTCGGCCGGGATACCCGGCCCGGTGTCGGTGACCTCCACCGCCAGCAGGTCTCCGACCAGTCCGGTGCGGACGGTCAGCACACCCTTCTCCCCATCGCGCCGAGCGCGTTGTCGATCAGGTTGGTCCACACCTGGTTCAGCTCGGCCGCGTACGCCGGGACCGGCGGGAGGCTGCGGTCGTACTCGCGGACCAGCTTCACCTCGGCGGGGATCTTCCCTTGAACATCACCAGCGTGGCGTCGAGCAGGTCGTGCACGTCCACCACCCGGTGCGGCGCGCGGTCCAGTTGCGAGTACTGCTTGGCGGCATCCACCAGGCCGGAGATCCGGGTGACCGCGTCGCCGATCTCGCGCATCAGCAGCTCGGTGTCGACGGTGTAGGTGAGCCAGCGCACCGCCGCCTCCAGGTCCGCGGCGCCGACCGCCGCCTTCACCTGTGCCAGCCAGGCCGCGTCGAGCCCACCCCGACCAGGATCGGCGCCAGGTCCCAGGCCCCACCGACCCCGTGCTCCTCCAGCCAGTCGGTGAGGATGTCCTCGGCGTCGGCGGTGGCCATCGGAGTCAGCTTCGGCGCGGTGGCGACCCGGGCGACGGCCTCCTCCTGCAACGCGACGAGGCCGTGCAGCGCGCGACCGTCGAGCCGGCCGTCGGCGATCATGGCGAGCTTGTGTCGCATCCCGGCGACCCGGTCGCGCAGCACCGAGGTGGCCCGCACCGCCGCCGCGGCCGGGTTGTTCAGCTCGTGGGTCAGCCCGCCGACAGCGAACCGAGCGCCAACAGCCGCTCCCGTTCGCCGACGATGGTCTGGCTGTTCCGCAGGCCGAGGAACAGCCCCTCCAACAGGTGCATGGGCATCGGGAACCAGGACCTCAGGGCGTGCGCGAAGTCCTCCGCCGGCAGCACGAAGAAGTCCGAGTCGACCAGCGCCCGCATGCTGTTGCGGTAGATCTGGTCGACCTGGTCACCCAGGTACGCCTGGACGGCACCGCCGTACACGCCGCGCTGGTCGGTGCGGCTGACCTCGACGTCGTCGCCGCGCACCTGGCGGCTCAGCGCCACCGCGCCGCGCACCAGCACGAAGAAGCAGGTCCCGGCTCTCCTCGCCGTACACGAGGGTGCCACCGGCACGCTGCTCGAACCGGCCGCGCTCGGCCAGCCACTCCAGCTGCCCCTGATCGAGGGACTCGAACAGGAACAGGTGCGCAGCTGCGCCGGTGTCAGCCGGTCAGACTCGGTGGTCACTGGGACTCCTTTGTTCGCGACTGCGGGCTCGCAAAACCGGCTCACTCCTCGCGCTCACAGCGCTCCCTTCGTTCGCGACTGCGGGCTCGCAAAACCGGCTCACTCCTCGCGCTCACTGGCCCTCCAGGTAACGGTGCACGAGCGAGACAGCCATCGCTCCCTCGCCGACGGCCGAGGCGACCCGCTTGACCGACTCGGCCCGCACGTCACCGGCGGCGAACACGCCCGGCACGCTGGTCTCCAGGTGGTACGGGTCGCGTGACAGCGACCAGCCGGCCGGCCGCCGCCCTCCGGAGAGCAGGTCCGGACCGGTGACGATGAAGCCACGGCCGTCCCGGACCACCACCCCTCCAGCCAGTCGGTGCGGGGCTCGGCGCCGATGAAGATGAACAGCCAGGAGGTGTCGACCGAGCGGGACTCCCCGGTGCGGGTGTCGCAGAGGGTGAGCCGCTCCAGGTGATCATCGCCTTCCCCGCCGACCACCGCCGTGTACGGGTGCACGGTGATCCGGTCGATCCGTTCCAGCTGGTCGATCAGGTAACGCGACATCGAGGCGGTCAGGTCCGCGCCACGGATCAGCAGGTGCACCCGGGACGCGTACCGGGAGAAGTGCACCGCCGCCTGGCCGGCGGAGTTGGCCCCGCCGACGATGTAGACGTCCTGCTCGACGCAGCTCGGCGCCTCGGTGGCGGCGGCGCCGTAGAACACCCCGACCGGTGAAGTCGGCCAGGCCCGGGGCGTCGAGCACCCGGTACGACACGCCGGTGGCCAGCACCACCGTGTGCGCGGCGATCTCGGTGCCGTCGCCGAAACGCAGCAGGCGGGCGCCGCCGGCCTCGCTGAGACCGACCACCTCCCGGGCGCTGAGCAGCTCCGCCCCGAACTTGACCGCCTGCCGCCGGGCCCGGTCGGTCAACTGCGCGCCGGAGACGCCGTCCGGGAAGCCCAGATAGTTCTCGATCCGGCTGCTCTGCCCGGCCTGACCGCCGTCGCCCGTCGCTCGACGAGCACGGTACGCAGCCCCTCCGACGCGCCGTACACCGCCGAGCCGAGGCCGGCGGGGCCTGCGCCGATCACCACCAGGTCGTAGAAGTCACACGCCGGCACCACTGTCAACCCGGCGAGCGCGGCCAGCTCGGCCTCGCTGGGGCGACCAGCGCCTTGCCCTCGGGCGTCACCACCAGCGGTACGTCCGCCTCGGTGGCCCCGGCCGCGTCGAGCAGTCGGGCGCCCTCCGGGTCGTCGGACAACAACCAGCGGTACGGCACCAGGTTGCGGGCCAGGAAGTCGCGGACCTTGAACGACGGCGCCGACCAGCGGTGCCCGACGACCCGGATCTCCCCGCTGGCGGCGTCCGGGGTGACGGCCCACGCCTCCAGCAGCCCGTCGACCACCGGGTAGAGCTTCTCCTCCGGTGGATGCCAGGGTTTGAGCAGGTAGTGGTCCAGGTCGACCACGTTGATGGCCTCGATCGCGGCGTCGGTGTCGGCGTACGCGGTGAGCAGCACCCGGCGGGCGGCCGGGAAGATGTCCATGGCCGCCTCCAGGAACTCGACGCCGGTCATCTGCGGCATCCGGTGGTCGGCCAGCAGCAGCGCCACCTGCTCGCCGCGCAGCTTGACCTCCGCAGCGCGTCCAGGGCCTCCGGCCCGGAGGAGCCCGCAGCACCCGGTAGCGGTCGCCGTAGCGGCGCCGGATGTCGCGGGCCACCGCCCGGGACACCACGGGTCGTCGTCGACGCTCAGGATCACCGGGTTCGCCATGGCGCCATGAAATCACCTGCCGAGGGTCGACCGCACCACCGCCGGGATCGGACGTGCGGTTGACCGGGCGTGGGACGGGTAAGCCGGGGAGCCGCGCGGGTGGCCGTACATCGACGATCCGCCCGGCTGCCGCGCACACCTCGGGGCCCATGGCGGACGTGTCGCCGACCGGATCGACAACGCCGGACGGCATCGTGGAACTGCGGGTGCACGGTGTCTCCGGCGCGGGGCGGACCAGGTGCTGGACCGGCCGCACGTGCACCAGGTCGCCGGTGACCGCAGCGGGGGTTCTACCGCCCCGTCCCGGCTACCCGGACTCCACCGGCCCGGACGGGTGACGCTGGAGGCGTACCGCTGGAGCGACCTACCGTCCGGGACGGCCGTCCGGACGCTGTCGTTGGTGTTCCTGCTGCCGTTCATGCTCTGCAACGTGGCGCTCTGGATGCGTCCGACGAACACCATGTCGACGCGCGGTTTCATGGCGCTGTGCCGCGTGCTCGCCCTCACCCTCACCATGCTCTACGTGCTCTCCATCGTCGGGTGGCGCTGGACCTGATCGCCTGGCGCTGCATGGACACACCGTCGTGCCTGGCCGGGCGGAGCTCGCTGTCCTGGCTCGGCGGGCGACCGCCCGGGCTGCGCCTGGGTGTCCTGGCGCTGGTGCCGGTCGCCGCCATCGGGCTCGTCTGGTGGCTGGGTGCCCGCCCGAGCCATTCGTTCGACGCGTTCCGGACCCCGTCGACGCCGACGTCGAAGCACCGGTTGAGCGCGGTCGGCCAGTGGGACGGTGAACCGCTCGTGGGGCGGCTCCGTTCGGTGCACGTCGCGGCGGCGTTCGCCACCCTGGACGGGAGCCTGCTGATCGCGCGGGCCAGCCAGCACTCCTCCTGGGTGATGGTGACGCTGCTGGTGGCCACCGGTGCGGTGCTGCTGTCCTGCCTGGTCCTGCTGACCGTGGTGCCGAGCCTCGACCGGACCGACCGGTCGCCCGCGTGGACGCCCTCTTCCGCGCACTGCGCACGATCGCCTGCGGTCTGACGATGCTGGTGATCGTGCACATCGTCATCAGCCCGGCGCGGTGGCCGCAGAGCGGTACGCTGCCCGGCTACGCCGCGACCGTGGCCTGGCTGTTCGTCAGCCAGACGGTGCTGGTGGCCGTGCTCGCCGCGCTGGTGCTGTCACGGCGGGTGGCGGGCAGCGCAGGTCGCCGCTGCGCGCGCTGGGAGCGCCGGTCTTCATCACCGTCGCCGCCGAGCTGGCCGTGGCGTTCTCCGCCGAACTGGTCTACCGGGTCTCCGACCTGCTCGATCGGGACGGGACGACGGCGGACAGCCTGGAAACCAGCCCTCCCTGCCGTACAAGTGGGCGATCTTCGGGTTTTCCTGTCGTTGGTGATCGCCCTGCTGGTCGCCGGCCTGGTCACCAGGCTGACCCGGCGCGGACGGCGGCGGGCCGCGCGGGCGATCGTGGCCGCCGACTTCCGCACGCACCGCCGAGCGCGGCGGGTCGGCTGCGCCGGGTCGAACGGGCGGTGGCCCGGCCCGATTCACCGAGCGACTGGAGCCGCTCTCCGTGGTGTACGCCGGCCTGGCGGCGCTCGGCCTGTCCACCAGCGTGCTCGGCCTGCTCCAGCTCATGCCGGACGACGTGGCGCAGCGCTACGTCGGGGTGCCGAAGGACATGGTCGACTTCCTGATCGGGTCGGGCAGCTACGCGATCGCCGTGGTCCTGCTCGGGCTGGTGATCGGCGGCATATTCGCGTACCGGACGGCGGGGTTTCGCCGGTACGTGGGGTCCTGTGGGATCTCGGCACCTTCTGGCCCCGGGCCGCGCACCTTTCGCCCCGCCCTGCTACGCCGAGCGGGCCGTACCGGAGTTGGCGAAGCGGATCTCCTACCTCGTGGACCAGGGGCAGTCAGTGCTGCTGGCCGGGCACAGTCACGGCTCGGTGCTGCTCGCCGCGACTGTGCTGCAACTGCCGACCCGGGTCACCGACCGGGTGGCCCTGCTGACCTACGGATCACCCCTGGGCCGTTTGTACGCCAGGCTGTTTCCGGCGTACGCCGACGACCCGGCGCTTCGGGAGATCGGTGAGCGGGTCGGGTGGCGTTGGATCAACCTGTGGCGCGACACCGACCCGATCGGCGGCTGGATCTTCGCCTCGCACCGTCCCGGTGAGGCCGAGACGCTGACCGGACCGGCGGCGATGGTGGATCGCCGGCTGACCGACCCGTCGGACCTGGTGCCGGCGCCCAGCGACAGCGTTCCCCACCGATCCTGGGGCACTGGCCGTGCGAGTCGCAGGAGGCGTTCACGGAGGCGGTGCGGGACCTGACCGCACGGCTGCGCGTGGAACACCCGGCGCGCGACTGAATCGGCTGGCACGCTCGCTCCGGCGGCCGATATCGTCGCCGGGTGACCCCGTCCAAGCAGCCCGAGCGCCGGTTGATCGCCTCCAACAAGAAGGCCCGGCACGAGTACACCGTGTTGCGCACCTACGAGGCGGGCATCGTGCTGGTCGGCACCGAGGTGAAGTCGCTGCGGGAGGGCCGGGCCTCACTGGTGGACGCGTTCGCGCACGAGCGCGACGGCGAGATCGTGCTGTACGGCCTGCACATCTCCGAGTACGCCTACGGCACGTGGACCAACCACGCCCCCGCCGCAACCGCAAGTTGCTGCTGCACCGGGCCGAGATCGACCGGATCCTGGACAAGGTCCGCGAGGGTGGTGTCACCCTCGTGCCGCTGTCGATGTACTTCGAGAACGGCTTCGCCAAGGTCGAGTTGGCCCTGGCCAAGGGCAAGCGTTCCTACGACAAGCGGCAGACGCTGGCCGAGCGGGACGCCAACCGGAGATCGCCCGCGAGCTGGGCCGGCACCTCAAGGGCCACCCCGCCGCCCTGACCTGCCCTCCATCGCGGTTTCTCCACGCGGCACGCCCCGGGTCGTTGACGTCCCTCCGATGACGTGGTCTGCTCAGTCGACACCGTTATTGGAAACGGTAGTCATTATCCTAAACGGAGGAGAACCCATGTCGCTCACCGTCCCGCCCGCCCTGCTCGACGCCGCCGAACACGGCCCCGTCGACGACGAGGCGTTCATCGCCTGCGTCCGCGACTCACTCCCGTACGCCTGGGCCACCGTCAGCCGGGTGGTGGCCGAACTGGAGGCCGGCGACGCCGACCTGGCCGACAACGTCGTTCCGCCACCCACCGACGCGGACCGAGGACAACTGCTACGCGCGCTGGCGAGCGACGCGATCCGCGCCGGCCTGGAACGGCACTTCGGCGTACGCCTGGCCTTCCAGAACTGCCACCGCGTCGCCGCGTTCCGCCCGTCGGCGGTGAACGGGAGCGCTACCGCCGCTTCGTCTCGACCCGTGGCCAGCTGCTCAACCAGTCCCCGGACTCCGCAACTGCTGAAACCCGTCGCGCCGGGCGGGCTCACCCGACCCGCCCGGCCCCGGCGTCCCCGCACCCGCACCCGCACCCGCACCCCGCACCCGCACCCCGCACCCCGCACCAAGATCTGAGCAACTTCCGGATGTTGCTGCCTCCGGCGCGCGGGAGACAGCAACATCCCTGATCTTGCGCGGATCTTGACGACAAACACCCGCGCGAACGACCGGGGCGGGGTTTGGATCGCCGGCACCAGTCAGGTCGTGCTCGATCCAGGAAGTAGTGGGGCACCACCACGGCGATGCCACTACTTCCTGGATCGAGCACGATCATGGAGCGCTACGCAACGGAGGCAACGTGCTCGCACCTGCTGGCATCAGCAGGCACTAAGCCGTGCAGATAGTGCCTCTTAGGGCCTTATGGGCTCGCAGGTGCGGGCGCTAGGGTGGGCGGGTGATGACGTACCGGATCGGGGAGGCTGCCGACCTGCTCGGCGTCAGCGCCGACACCATTCGCCGCTGGGTGGACGCGGGCGACTGACGGCCGGGCGCGACGAGCACGGCCACCGGATCGTCGACGGCGTCGACCTGGCCGCGTTCGCCCGCGCTCAGGCCGCCGAGCCGGACGCGGGCGCCGAGTTCTCCTCGGCCCGCAACCGGCTGCGGGGCATCGTCGTGGATGTCCGCAAGGACACCGTGATGGCCCAGGTCGACATCCAGGCCGGCCCGTTCCGGGTCGTGTCGCTGATGAGTCGGGAGGCCGTCGACGAGCTCGACCTGCGGGTCGGGTCGGTCGCCGTCGCGGTGATCAAGTCGACCACTGTGGTGGTGGAACGGGCCGCGGTCAGCCCGGCCAGGGAAGGTCGGGCGGGTGAGGGCGCGGATGACGCGTACGGCGATGGTTTCGTGGTGGCTCTGGCGGTCGCCGGCTGCGGCGCGGGCGACGACCAGCCTCCGGCGGTGCCGCGGACGGCCGGGGCACCGGTGCGGTGACAGTGTTCGCCGCCGCCTCGCTGACCGAGTCGTTCACCCGGATCGGGAAGGATTTCGAGGCCGCCAATCCCGGCAGCACAGTGACCCTCAACTTCGCCGGCAGCTCCGCCCTGGCCAACCAGATCAACCAGGGCGCACCGGCGGACGTGTTCGCCTCGGCCGCACCGGCCAACATGGGCACGGTCACCGAGGCCGGCAACGCCGACGGCACCCCGAGCGTCTTCGCCCGCAACCAGTTGGTGATCGCGGTGCCCCGGGCAACCCGAAGGCGGTGGCCGGGCTGGCCGACCTGACCCGTCCCGGCGTCAAGGTGGCGCTCTGCGCCGGTCAGGTGCCCTGCGGCGCGGCGGCCCGCACCGCCCTGGACGCGGCCGGCGTCGCGCTCACGCCGGTCACCCTGGAGCAGGACGTCAGGGCGCACTCGCCAAGGTGAGGCTCGGCGAGGTCGACGCGGCGCTGGTCTACCGCACGGACGCGCGGGCGGCGAACGCCGACGTGACGGGCGTGGAGTTTCCCGAGTCGGCACGAGCGGTCAACGACTACCCGATCGTCGCCCTGCGCGCGCGCCGAATCCGGCCGGCGCGCGGGCCTTCGTCGCGTACGTCCGCTCGGCGCCGGCGCAGGCGGTCCTCGCCGAGGCGGGGTTCCAGGCTCCGTGAGCCAGGTTCGTGACCGGACCACGCCCCGACGGCGGGGCGGGTGCCGGTGACGCTGCTGATCCCGGGTGTGTGGGCTGCTGTTCCTCGTGCTGCCGTTGGCCGGGCTGGTGATCCGGGCACCGTGGACGACGCTGCCGCAGCGCCTCACCGAACCGGGTGCGCTGACCGCGCTGCGGCTGTCGGTGCAGACCGCGACCCTGGCCACCGTGCTCTGTCTGCTGCTCGGGTGCCGCTCGCCTGGATGCTGGCCCGGGTCGAGTTCCCCGGCCGCCGGCTGGTACGCGCGCTGGTCACCGTGCCGCTGGTGCTTCCGCCGGTGGTCGGCGGGTGGCGTTGTTGCTGGTCTTCGGCCGGCGCGGGCTGCTCGGCGGTTGGCTCGACGCCACGTTCGGCGTCACTCTGCCCTTCACCACAGCAGGTGTGGTGCTGGCCGAGGCGTTTGTGGCGATGCCGTTCCTGGTCATCGCCGTGGAGGGTGCGCTTCGCGCCGCCGACCACCGCTTCGAGGAGGCCGCCGCGACGCTGGGTGCCAGCCGGTGGACCACGTTCACCCATGTCACGCTGCCGCTGGTGGCGCCCGGTCTGGCAGCCGGCGCGGTGTCTCTGCTGGGCGCGGGCGCTGGGTGAGTTCGGTGCCACCATCACCTTCGCCGGCAACTATCCCGGCCGGACGCAGACCATGCCGCTAGCCGTCTACCTGGCGTTGGAGACCGATTTGAGTCCGCGATCGTGCTCAGTCTCGTGCTGCTCGTCGTGTCGGTGGGCATCCTGGTCGCGTTGCGTGACCGCTGGATGAGCAGCGCATGAGCGGTCCACTGCTCGACGCCCGGCTCGTCGTCGACCGGGGAGCCTTCCGACTCGACGTGCCGCTGCGGGTCGCGCCGGGCGAGGTGGTCGCGTTGCTCGGCCCGAACGGCGCCGGCAAGACCACCGCGCTGCGCGCGCTCGCCGGGCTGCACCTCTCACCGACGGGCACGTCATCCTGGACGGCGTCGACCTGGATCGGCCGGCAACACGGGGCTGGGTGCCGACCGAGCGCCGGTCGATCGGTGTGGTCTTCCAGGACTACCTGCTCTTTCCGCACCTCAGCGCACTGGACAATGTGGCCTTCGGGCCGCGCCGGCACGGCGTCGACCGGCGGGCCGCCCGTGCCACGGCCCGGACTGGCTCGGCCGGGTGGGGCTCGACGCGCAGACGCAGCGTCGGCCCCGGCAGCTCTCCGGCGGTCAGGCGCAGCGGGTCGCGCTGGCCCGCGCACTGGCCGTCGCGCCGGCACTGCTGCTGCTGGACGAACCGCTCGCCGCGCTGGACGCCCGCACGCGGCTGGACACCCGGGCGGAGCTGCACCGGCACCTGTCCGCGCACCCGGGGCGACGGTGCTGGTCACCCACGACCCGTTGGACGCCCTCGCGCTGGCCGACCGACTGGTCATCGTCGAGGGCGGTCGGGTGGTGCAGGAGGGTGACGGGCCGAGCGTCACCGCCCGCCCGCGCACCGACTACGTGGCCCGGCTGGTCGGGCTCAACCTCTACCGCGGCAGGGCCGACGGGCACGCGGTACGGGTCGCGCCCGAGCTGACCTCACGGTCGCCGACCGGTTGGACGGCGAAGCCTTCGTGGCGTTCCGTCCGGCGGCGGTGGCCCTGCACCCGGCCCGGCCGGAGGGCAGCCCGCGCAACACGTGGGCGGGTGTCGTGGCGGCATCCAACGCCACGGTGACAACGTGCGGGTGCAGGTCGACGGGCCGATCGGAGTGGCCGCGGACGTGACGCCGACCGCCGCCGCCCAGCTGCGGCTGATCCCTGGTCAGCGGGTCTGGGTGGCGGTCAAGGCGGCCGAGACGCACGCCTACCCGGCCACCGGCTGAGCAACGCCCCAGCGCGGCGGTCAGTCGGCGAGCAGGTCGTTGTGCGCGGCGCGGAGCCGGGCCAGCGTCGGGTCGCTGCCCGGGACGACCCGGCGATCCAGCTCGGCCCACACCTCGGCCAGCGCCGCACGGACCGCACCCAGCTCGGCGGCGTGCCGCTGACTGCTGCGTCGGTGCTGCTCCTCGAGGCGCCGGGCCCAACCGGCGGTGACCGTGCTGAGCCGGTCGGCGTCGGCGCGGGCCTGTGCGCCGCTGCGGGCGGCCGCGGCGGGACGATCGCGGCGACCGGGCGGGGATCGCCGTCGCGGGTGACGACGGTGACCGCGTCGGTCAGCTCGGCCAGCGCGACGAGCTGGCTGAACCGGTGCGCGCCTCACGCAGCGGCACCGAACGCGGCGGGTCGGAATGAGGGTGAGCGCGGGGACGGCCATGGATGCATGGTGTCCCCGGGGTACGACAGAAATGCGTCGTCAGTGGACGGTGGGCCGGGAATCGCCCGCCCGGTCTGCCACTCGTCGGCCAGCACGGACCAGATCTCGAGGTCGATCCGACCGTGCGGGCCCGGGCTGACCTGGCGCAGCGTGCCGTCCAGGCGCAGGCCGAGCCGACGGGCCAGGGCCTTGCTACGGGTGTTGTCGGCGTTGGTACGCCACTCCACCCGCTGGATGCCGCGCTCGCGCACCGCCCAGTCGATGATCCGGCGGACTGCCGGCGCGACCATGCCCTGCCCTGCGCTGAGGGCTCCACCCAGCAGCCGACCTCGCAGACGCCCCGGGTCACGTCGAACGACACGAGCATGACCCGCCGACGAGCGTGCCGCGCCACCACAGCCCCAGATGCCGCCGCTGTCGCTGGCCCAGCGCTCGGCGTACCGCTGCAACACCGCACGGGCCGACGCCAGGTCGGTGGCCACGAAGGTCGGCGACACCCAGGGCTGGATGTGCTCCGCGCCCGGTCGAGGTTGGCGAGGAACTCCTCGGCCAACCACGGGTCCAGCGGACGCAGCTCGACCTCCTCGGTCAACGGCAGGGCGAACACCGGGCCTCCACTCCGTGCGGCGCGAACGTCGGTAGCAGGCTCGCACAGCCGTCCGTCGAGGTCGCGCCGGGGCGTCGCGCTCACCCGGAAGATGGGTACGCAGGGCGGCGAACTGGGCCACCGTCAGGTACGAGGGTTGGCGGCCTGCGGCTGGCGGAACACCTCCAGGGCGGCGAGGCGGTCGTCGGCGCGCAACAGCGAGCGGGCACCCGGTCCCGCGCGGCGAGGATGGGCAGGTCCAGTGGCACCGACCAGAGCTGCCCGGAGGGCCCGGCTCGGCCGCGCCGGTGACCCGTCCGACGCCCCACACCCGTACGGCAGTCGTGCACGGCTGCCGCTGGCCCAGAAGACCACCGGCTGCCCGGCGCGCATGAGCCGCGCCCGATAGCCGGGCGGACGCACCAGCCGGTCACCAGCGGCTCGGCGGCGAACCTGGCGGTCAGGTCGGCCTGGTCCGCGTTGCCCTTGATCAGCCAGGCGCCCAGGTCGTCGAGGCGTACCCGTGGCTCGGTCATCCCTCCTCCTGCCCGGCCGAGGGCAGCCGCAATCAGATGATCATGTGGGTCCAGTAGCTGAGCCAGAGCACGAACAGCGCTCCCTGCACCACGGCGAGCGCCGCTGTCAGCCAGACGTCGACGCCGGCGTGGCGGGCCCAGCGGGCCAGCACCAGCGCCACCGGGAAGGCGGCGAGCAGATACCGCAGCAGGCTCCGGTACACCGCCGGGCCCATCGACAGCGGCACCAGGACCATGAGTACGCCGTACACCAGGTAGGCCAGTTCCCGACGACGGAACCCGGCGACCAGCACGACCAGGACGGCGACGGCGAACCACACCCGCCCGGCGTCGCGCGGTTCCCCGGCCAGCCCGTTCAGCAGCACCGGCACCGGGTTCTGCACCCTGATCCCCAGCCGGTCTCCTGGGCGTGCTGGTAGGCGAACCAGTCCCCACCCCGCCACCGGCAGTACGCCATGAAGGTGAACCACCCGGCGGGCAGCAGCAGCAACGGCCAGCCGATCCGTAGGTAGCCGAGCAGGGCGCGCGGGCCGAGCCGCCAGTCGTGCTGACGGAGCAGCACCAGGGCCAACGGCAGCGCCATGAGCAGGCCGACGGAACGGCTCATCGCCAGGAAGTAGCCGAGCACGCCGACCAGCAGCCAGCGACGCCGTTCGGCGTAGTAGAACGCGGCCAGCGCGAGGCAGACGAAGAGCGACTCGGTGAGCGCGGCCTGGAAGAGGAACGCGGTCGGCAGCAGCACCAGGTACCGGGTGAAGCGGCGGGCCGCGCTCGCGTCGCCGAGCAGCACCTCGCCAGCCGGTGGCCGTACCAGAGCGCCAGCAGGAACGCGACGTTGCTGATCAGCAGCAGGGCGAGGGCGTTGTCGCCGCCGAGCAGCGCGCCGACCGGCCGGGCCAGGAACGGGTACAGCAGGGGAAGCCGAAGTCCCGCCACGGCCCGGTCAGGGCAGCTCGCTCAGCCGCAGGTAGAGCAGGGCGTCCCAGGCGAACCAGAGGGAGATCCACCGGTGCCCGGAGAGCTCCCGCTGTTGCGCCCACATCAACGCGTCGTCCGGCGGCGGCGCGCCGGGGATGCCGTCCCAGGCGTGCAGGACCAGCAGCCCGACCACTGTCAGCAGCAGCTTCGCGCCGAGGAACAGCCCGATGACGTACGGCCAGGGGCGGCACCCGACGGGCCAGGCGCGCCCACCGTTGCCCGCCGCGACCAGCCGGCGGCCAGCGCCGCCGCGCCGTTCTGCCACCGGTGCATCGGCCCCGCTTCCCCGCTCCCCGGTCCGCCGGCCGCGCGGGGTGTCGCCCTTCCGTTGTACGCCGCCGCGGGCCGCACCGAAGCGGAAACACTCACCACCAAGGGTGACATTCGGCGCAGAACGGGTAGACGCCGCGCCTCAACCATGACGGTGAGCAGGGAGCGCGGCAGCATGAGCGAGCAGTACGGCACGGTGGTCATCGGTGCGGGCCGGCAGGACTCACGGCGGCGTACGAGCTGCCCGGCACGGCCGGACGGTCCAGGTGTTCGAGGCCGACGAGGTGGTCGGCGGGATCAGCCGGACCGTGGAGCGCGACGGGTGGAGGTTCGACATCGGCGGGCACCGGTTCTTCACCAAGGTGGCCCGGGTGGAGGCGTTCTGGCACGAGATCCTGCCGGACGAGGACTTCCTGACCCGGCCCCGGATGAGCCGCATCTTCTACCGGGGAGCCCTGTTCAACTACCCGCTCAGCGCCATGAACGCGCTGCGTAACCTGGGTCTGCCGGAGGCCGTCCGCTGCCTCGGCTCGTACGCCCGCGCCCGACTGCGGCCACCACGGGACCAGACGCACTTCGAGGGCTGGGTGTCGGCCCGTTCGGCTGGCGGCTGTACTCGATCTTCTTCAAGACGTACACCGAAAGGTCTGGGGTATGCCGGCGGACCGGTTGCAGGCCGACTGGGCCGCGCAGCGGATCAAGAACCTCTCGCTGGCCACGGCGATCCGCAACGCGCTGCTGCCCCGGCGTCGGCGCACGGACGTGACAAGCCTCATCGAGGAGTTCCAGTACCCGAAGTACGGGCCGGGAATGATGTGGGAGCGCTGCGCCGAGCAGGTCCGGACGCGGGGTGGGCAGCTGACCACCGGCACCTGGGTCACCGCCGTGCACCGCGACCCGGCCCGGCAGCGGGCGATCAGCGTGACGGTCAACGGCGCGGGCGGGCAGCGCACCGAGGCGGCCGACCACGTGATCTCGTCCATGCCGATCTCGGAGCTGGTCGCCGCGCTGCACCCGCCGGCGCCGCCGGAGGTGCTGGCCTGCGCGGCCGACCTGCGCTACCGCGACTTCCTGACGGTCGCCCTGGTGGTGCCGGCGGAGTTCTCGTTCCCGGACAACTGGATCTACGTGCACGACCCGGGGTACGGGTGGGGCGGATCCAGAACTTCGGCTCCTGGTCGCCCTACCTGGTCAGGACGGGCGCACCTGCCTGGGGCTGGAGTACTTCGTGTTCGAGGACGACGAGATGTGGCGTACCCGGATGCCGACCTCGTGGCGCTGGCCACCGCGGAGCTGGAGCGGTTGGGATTGGTCCGGCCCGGAGTGGTGGAGGCCGGCTACGTCGTGCGCATGCCCAAGGCCTACCCGGTGTACGACGAGCGTTACCAGCACAACGTGGAGGTGATCAGGGCCTGGCTGGCCGAGGCGGTGCCGAACGTGCACCCGGTGGGCCGCAACGGCATGCACCGCTACAACAACCAGGACCACTCGATGCTGACCGCGATGCTCACCGCCGAGAACATCGCCACCGGCAGTACGCACGACGTCTGGTCGGTCAACGTGGAGCAGGACTACCACGAGCAGTCGTCCGGCGGCGACGTCCGACGGGGCTCGGGCCGGGACGCGCCGGTGCTGCCAGCCGGACCATCACCGCACCCGAGGGGTCGGTGCCGTCGGCGGCGACCGGTCGAGGCAGGTGCCGCTGGGCTGAGGTGCCGGTCACCCGTCGCTTCGCTTCCGGCTCCAGATCATGACGCCGGTGCGGCGCGGCTGACTGCCGGTCCAGGCCTGGAACAGACGGACGGCGAGGTCGTCCGAGCGCCACCACCGGTTGCACGGCCCCGATGCCTCCGGCACCGGCGGCAGCGTGGCGAGGAGGTCGCCGAGCTGTGCGGCGCTGCTGTCGTGGGGAGCCCACGCCTCCAGCGAACTGGGCGGCACCGGCTCCCAGTCGGACACCTCGTCGATCAGCGCGTGCTCCTCGATCAGGTAATTGATCGAGGGACAGGCCTCCAGGAAGGGCCCGCCGTCGCTCACCCCGAACCGGCCGTCGGTGTGCACAAGGTAGAACACGGGCGACGACACACGCTCGCCGTACCACGAGAACGACCAACCCCGCGCTCCGGCCGAACCCTGTCGAGCAGGTCGAACTGCCAGCGGCGGAGGGTGTCGAGGCGGTCGTCGCCGATGCGGACGCTGCGGCGGACGTCGTAGCGCAGCCCGCCGAAGCGGGCCGCGAAGGCCTCCCGCCTGACGATCAGCTCCAGGGTGCCGTGATCAGCCGTCCCGACCGGTCCGGCACCTGCGGGAGGTCGGTGTGCGGCCGAGGCTGCTCGGGCTGTCGGGTTGCGGCCCGGCGCAGGAACGCCTGCGCCCTCGGTGACAATCCGTCGGGGTCGTCGAGCACGTGCACGTGAACTTCCCAGCTGACCGGTGCTTCGTCGCAGCGAGCCTATGACGTACGCGTCAATGTCCGCCAGCGGGCTTCCGACGTGCTCGACGGATCCTGCTCCGGACCCGACTCCTCGCCACGTCGGATCGATCAGGGACACTTTCCGGATGCGAAACGATCTCGGCCGGATCGAAGCGGCCTTCGTCGGCACCCCACTGGCCGGCCTGCCGATCGGGCACGGCCCGTCGGGTTCCGTCCTCGTCGCCGGCATCGACCCCGGTCGCCTCCACGAAGCCTGGCAGGCCGCCGAGACACTGGTGCCGGTCCTCGGACGCCGGCCCGTCCTGGTCACCGACGACTTCGACGACTCGATCCAGATCCGGTCCGAGCCCGAGCAGGGTCCGTCAGAGTCGGAGCTGCGCGCGTTCGCCGACGCCGCCGAGTCTTCCGAGCCCTGGCTGACCTTCCGCCACCACGGCGACGACGAGGTGGTCAACGAGGGCGAGGTCGAGTACTACGCGCGTGGCTTTACCGGCGTCGACCTGACGGCCCTGGTGTCGGATCTGGCGCTGCCGGTGACGCGCCCGGCGCTGGAGCGGGCGCTGTACGACCGCCTGCTCGCCAACGCGGACCTGCACGCCCAGGTGCTCGACCAGGTGCGGTTCGTCGCGCAGACCGATTACTGGTTCACGCCGGACGGTGTCCTGCTCATGTTGCTGCCCACCGACGACGTCCGCGGCTCGGGATACTGGGTGGACTTCTACGGAGCGCTCACCCCGGAGCACCAGCGGATGTTCGCCGAGGCGCTGGCGCAGTGGCGTTCCCGGTGGGATGCCCGGCTGGTCGCGTCGTGGGGCACCATGCTGCAGTTCCAGGTGGGTCGTCCCCGACGCCGGGCGACGAGGCGTGGGCGGCGGCCGGTCAGCTCACGGCGCTCGCTCCGGATCTCGAGCTAAGTCAGTGGGAGGTGGCCGTTGCCCTGCCCGCCGGTGACGCGTGGTTCGTGCACAACCGCCCCTGACGAATCGACGACGAGCGTGCACCCGGAGTCCGGCCGCGCGCGAGAACGGCGCGCCAGGCATGATCCACTCGGCTTCCTTGATGTCGGGGTGTCCCGGCGTCCCAATACCCCGACATCAAGGAACGCGAGTGGATCAGGGCGATTCGCGGCAGGGCAGTAGGCCACCGTGGCATCGTCCGGGAGCTGGCCGTCGGGGCTGCCTCCGGTCTGAGCCTCGGCCTGCCGGACACGGGCGATAACGCCGGCCGGCCCACTGACGCGCAGCAGGTCCAGAACACCGGGCCAGTCGGTCAGGCCGTACGGGTCGACGATGCGACTGGCGCCGTTGCTGAGCAGCACGACACCGTTCAGTTCCGTCAGGGGACGACCGCCGGTCACCGCCTCCTGCGCCGCGCGCGGTCGTCCTGGCGATCCAGTAGCCGCCGGGCTGGTTCCGGCGGGCACGGAGCGCGGTGACGCAGGAGGCGCGTACGCGGTCGTACTCCGGCGTTCCCCGCGCGATGCCGTCCAGGGGTGCCGAGCAGTCGCGCCTGGCGATCCGCTCGCGCTCGTCGGTGACCACCTGGGGCCAGTGTGGGCCTGGTCGAGGACGAGGAACGAATCCGCGAGTAGGAGCCAGTCCAGGCGGCCCCGGCGAGCGCGGACCATCGCGACAGTGGCCTGGGGGCTGCTGACGTCCGCGATGTCGCAGGTATCGCCGCGCTCGGCGGCGATCTCACCGATGGCGGTGGCGAGGATCTGCCTGAGGTTCCGGCCGTCGTTCCGCGAGAGGTGACCCAGCAGCGTCCCGCCGAGGCGATGGGTGTACCAGGCGACACCGTGGGAGCAGAGTGACTCGGCGCCAGGGATGCCGGCACCGTCGAGCAGGACGGCAGCCCTGGGAACCGCGCCGACGAAGTCCTCGTTCGGCCGATCGGCCCTGCCTGCGTTCGTCGCGAGACTGACCTGCACCTTCGGCTTTCCCTTCCGGCTGCGAGCGGGCGACGGTGTACGCCCCGGTGCCACGACGCCCGACGCGGCGGGGTAGTCGGTGTTGGGCTGCCGAACTCGAGGGCCACCCGTTAAAGCGCGTCGACGTCGCCGTCGACCGATGCCGTCATCGGCCACGTGCCACGTGAGCCACTGCCCTTCCGCTCGATCCTGGTCGCCAGTCGCAACGACCCGGCCGCCACGTTCGAGCAGTTCGAGGCGTACGCGCGGGACTGGGGCTCGGAACTGTACGACGCGGGCGCGGTCGGGCATCTGGACTCCAGGACCGGGTTCGGTGCGTGGCCGAACGGCCAGCGCCTGCTCCGAGCGTTGACCCAGCACGCACAGCCATAACATCGTCAGAGGCAGCTGCGAGCATTGCCCGGCGGCGATCCCGTGAGACTCGTCCGGGGTGGCTTCGGCTGCGACAAGGGAGGCAGAGGATGACCCGGTACCTGATCTCGTTCGATGACGGCGCGATGGACCACATCCCCGACGGGGACTGGCCCGACGTGGGCAAGGCCTCGCACGCGGTGGTCCAGGAGGCGGTGAACGCGGGCGTGTTCGTCTTCGGCGGAGGAATCGAACGCCAGAGGGCGAGCGTCGTGGCCACGGACGGCACGGTCACCGACGGCCCATACCCGGAGACCAAGGCGGCCATCGGCGGGTTCGTGGTCGTCGACGTGGCCTCACGCGAGGAGGCGCTGACGTGGGCGGCCAAGATTGCCGACGGGTGCCGCTGCGCGCAGGAGGTTCGGGAGATCATGGACGACCCCGAGACGGACACGATGCTTCGCCAGGCTGAGCAGCCCTGACCGGTTGTCCCGGTCAGGGCTTGCGGGCCACCGCACCGTAGATGGAGGCGTCGGCCAGGGGCGGTCGCTGCTCCGCCGGCGCCTGCGGGCGCCACTCGGTGACCGGGACGATGCCCGGCTCGGCCAGGTCCAGGCCGGTGAAGAAGCGGGCGAACTCGGCACGGTCGCGGGCACCGCGTCCTGCTTCATCCGCTTCATCCGCCCAGAGGCGATTTCGGCGGTCATCCGCTCGATGATCGCGCTGGGGATGTGGTCGGTGGTGATGTGCGTCAGCACAGCCAACTGCCCGACGGCAGCGCGTCGAGCAGCCGGGCGACCTGCTCGTGGGGCGGTCGTCGTCGGTGAGGAAGTGCGTCACGGCGACCAGCACCAGGGCCACCGGCCGGGACAGGTCCAGTGTGGCGTGCAGCTGCGCGTCGGCGAGGATCTTCTCCGGGTCGCGCAGGTCGGCGTCCAGGTAGGCGGTGGCCCCGGCCGGATCGCTGGTCAGCAGCGCTCGGGCGTGCACCAGCACCATCGGGTCGTTGTCGACATAGACCACCCGGGACTCGGGCGCGATGGCCTGGGCCACCTCGTGGGTGTTGTCGGCGCTCGGGATGCCGGTGCCGATGTCGAGGAACTGCCGGACGTCGGACTCCTCGGTGAGGAAGCGCACCGCTCGGCGGAGGAAGGCCCGGTTCTCCCGGGCGAGGGTGCGTACTCCGGATAGACCGCCGCGATCTGGTCGCCGGACTCCCGGTCGACGGCGAAGTTGTCCTTGCCACCGAGCCAGTAGTTGTAGCGGCGGGCCGGGTGCACGACGGTGGTGTCGATCCGGTCGGTTGCCCGACCCTCGGGTAGTTCGGACGTGGACGGCACAGTCACAGACCTCCCCAGGTCGACCCGCTACGCCCGTGGTGGCGCGGCGTGTGATCCGACCATGGTAGGTGCCGAGGTGGGAGCGCGGGGCCCGTACCTCCCGGGGTCTACGCGCGGACGGACGGTGCCGCCGAGGCAGGAAACCGCTTACCAGCAGACTATTGACGCTTGTCACTGGCTGTCAGTACCGTGATGCGGGCAGCGAGAAAGCGCTTTCCGACCCTCACCGTCCGACAGGGAGCGCCCCATGCGCCGACACCTCCGTGCGTTCTGCCTCCTCCTGCTCGCCATCGCCACAGTGGTGAGCACCACCACCGCCCTGCCCGCCGAGGCGGCCCTCGCTTCCGAGTGCTGGTCTTCTCCAAGATCACCAACTTCTACCACGACTCGATCCCGGCCGGCATCGCCGCGATCCAGCAGCTCGGTGCCGCCCACAACTTCGAGGTCGTCGCCACCACCGACGCCACCGCGTTCACCGACGCCAACCTCGCCACCTTCGACGCCCTGGTCTTCAACAACACCAACTCGCTCCCGACCTCGGGCGACCTACTCAACGCCAGCCAACGGGCGGCGTTCCAGACGTTCATCCGCAACGGCGGCGGTTGGAGCCGGCCTGCACGCCGCGTCGGCCAGCGAGCGCGACTGGCCGTGGTACGAGGGTCTGGTCGGCACGATCTTCGACTACCACCCCGACTTCTCGTCCACCGGTGGCACGTTCCCCGGCCGGGTCAAGGTGCTCGACCGGGCGCACCCGTCCACCCGCAACCTGCCGGAGCTGTGGGAGCAGAGCGAGGTGGTATAACTGGCGCACCAACCCGACCGGCAACGTGCACACCCTCGCGCAGATCAAGGTGCGCGACGGCATCAACGGCATGGACGAGGGCGTCGACCACGCGTACTCCTGGTGTCAGCGCTACGACGGCGGCCGCTCCTGGTTCACCGCCGGTGTACGCCAGCTCCCAGTTCAGCACCCCGACGTTCCTGGAGCACCTGCGCTACGGCATCGAGTGGGCGGCCGGCGCGGTCGCCGGCGACTGCTCAGCCACCGAGACCACCAACTTCGAACGGGTGGGACTGGTCACCGAGAACCTGGCCGACCCCTTCGAGCTGGCGGTCGGCCCGGACCGGAAGGTCTACTACATCCAGCGCACCGGTGCGCTGAAGGTGGTCAACTCCGACACCCTCCAGGTCAGCACGCTGCTGGACTTCGCGTACACCCGGCGATGACCGATCAGTCCGACGGACTGCTCGGGATGACGCTGGACCGCAACTTCGCCAGCAACGGCTGGATCTATCTGCTCTGGTCGGACAAGACCCTCAAACAGCTCAACCTGTCCCGGTTCACGGTCGCCAACAACAGCGTCGCGCTCTCCTCGGAGAAACGCCTGCTGGCCGTCCCCACCTACCGGGGTGAGGGCCGGGCCAACTCGCACATGGGCGGGTCGCTGGCCATGGACGCGGCCGGGCGGCTCTACGCGGCGATCGGCGACAACACCGACCCGTTCGCCTCCAGCGGATACACCCGCTCGACGAGCGCGCCGGCCGCGCGGCCTGGGACGCCAGGGCACCGCCGGCAACACCAACGACCTGCGCGGCAAGATCCTGCGGATCACCCCCAGTCCGACGGTACGTACACCGTGCCGAGCGGCAACCTCTTCCCGGCCGGCACCGCGAAGACCCGGCCGGAGATCTACGCGATGGGCATGCGCAACCCGTTCCGGATCACCATCGAACCGCAGACCAACGCGGTGCTGGTGGCCGACTACGGCCCGGACGCCCGCGCCGCCGACGCCAACCGCGGGCCGGAGGGACCGTCGAGTTCAACCGGATCACCACGGCCGGCAACTTCGGCTGGCCGTACTGCGTGGGCAACAACATCCCGTTCAACGACTACAACTTCGCCACCAGCACCTCCGGGGCCAAGTTCAACTGCGCCGCGCCGGTCAACAACTCGCCCAACAACACCGGTCTGACCAGCCTGCCGGCGGCGAGTCGGCGTTGGTCTGGTACGCGTACTCCGCCTCCACCCAGTTCCCGGAGCTGGGCACCGGCGGCGGTGGGCCGATGAGCGGCCCGGTCTACGACTACGACCCGGCCAACCCGCGCACCACGAAGTTCCCGGAGTACTTCGAGGGCAAGTGGATCACCTACGAGTTGACCCGCCGGTGGTTCAAGACGCTGTCGATCCACAAGACGGCGCAGACCTTCAGCAACGCGCGCTTCGGCCCGACCGCCGTCGGTGACCTCCAGTCGATCAACGGGATCTTCGGCAACATGAGCTGGATCCAGCCCTTCGAGGCGGAGTTCGGCCCGGACGGCTCGCTCTACGTCATCGACTTCGGTGAGGGCACCGGCAGTGGTCGCGGCGGCAGCAACGCCGGCGCCGGCATCTACCGGATCGACTACGTCGCCAACGGGCGGCCACCGACCGTGAAGATCGCCGCCACCCCGACAGCGGACGGGCGCCGCTCGCGGTGACGTTCTCGTCGGCGGGGTCGTCCGCCGGTGACGGGTCGGCGCTGAGCTACGCCTGGGACTTCACCAACGACGGCAGCACCGACTCCACCGCCGCCAACCCGACCTACACGTACTCGGCCGCCGGGAAGCACACCGCCCGGTTGACCGTCCGCAACAGCGGCAACGGGCTGACCGCCAGCGCGGTCACCGACGTGGTGGTGGGTAACACCGACCCACGGTGACCATCACCGTGCCGGACGGCGGGTTCTTCGACTTCGGCGACAAGATCCCGTACACGGTGACGGTCACCGACCCGGAGGAGACCACCATCGACTGCGCCAAGGTGACGGTGCAGACGCAGCTCGGCCACGACTCGCACGCCCACCCTTGGACGTCTACACCGGCTGTTCCGGGCTGCTCGCCACCGAGGCCGACGCCGGTGACGGCCACGGGCCGGGGCAGAACCTCTACACAGTGGTCACCGCGCAATACAGCGACGGTGGCGCGGCCAGCGGCGTACCGGCACTGACCGGCTCGACCCGCGTCCAGTTGCAGCCGAAGAGCAAGGAGGCCGAGCACTTCAGCGCCCAGTCCGGCGTCACGGTCAACGACCGCGCCACCGCCCGCGCCGGCAAGCGGCTGGGCGAGGTCGACCACAACGACTGGGTGGCGTACGGGCCGGTGGACCTGCGCAACGTCGGCTCGGTGACGCTCGGGGTGACCAACGGCGGGCTCGGCGGGGACATCGAGCTGCGCACCGGCTCGCCCACCGGCACGCTGATCGGCAGGGCCACCATCGGCTCGACCGGCGGCTGGGACAACCTGGTCTCGCCCACCGTCACGCTGACCAACAAGCCCGCCGGCACCACCACCCTGTACGCCACGTTCGTCAACGCCCGCCCAGGTCGGCGGCACCCCGGACCTGATGGCACTGGACTGGCTGCGCTTCAACGGCGCAGGCGTCAAGCAGGAGCCGGGCGGGACGCTGTCGCTGGCGGCCAACCCACCGGCGGCACCGTGCCCTGACCACCACGCTCACCGCCACCGCAACCGCGCCGTCCGGGCAGAGCATCACCGAATACGCGTGGGACTTCGGCGACAACAGCGCCATCACACACGGGGCAACGCTACGGTCAACGGCCCATGTCTACGCCCGCAAGGGAACCTTCACCGCAAGGGTGACGGTCACCTACACCAGCGGAGAAACGCGCTCACTCAACCTGACCATCACGGTCACCTGACCGCCGTGCGGGCGGGCGGGCGGCAACCCGCCCGCCCGCCGGCCCGCGTCGATCTTGCAGTCTTGGTCGCCGAAATGCCCGGAATACCCCATACCCCAGGACAGCAACCGCAGGATCGCGGAGCAGGGCGGTCCTGCCCTGTCGATCATGGAGTTGTGGTGCCCAGTTTGGGGCTGTAGCGACTACTTCGTCACCCACCACAACTCCATGATCGACAGGGCGGGGCAGCTGACGGCACCAGCGAGGCTGTTCCGCTACCACCGGCGGTGGTCACCGCCACGGCCACCCGCCCACCCGCCCGCCCGCCCCGCCCGCCCCACCCCGCCCCGCAACTCGATCGATAATGCTGCGACCCGTCCGTCGTTGGACCAGGCTCGGCCGAGGGACACCGAGAGGCGGTACCCCGACGGCGCGCCCGTCAGCGCCGATTCTGGACTTGCAGGTCCAATAATCGCGAGTCACCGTTCGAGACGACGCCGAGCACCGGCCCGGCCGTTTCGCGGAAGTGACGGGGAAGACCATGGATTTGCAGCTCTCCGGCAAGCGCGCCCTGGTGACGGGCGCGAGCGGCGGTCTCGGCGCGGAGATCGCGGCGGTCCTGGCAGCCGAGGGGTTTCCGTGGTCGTCCACGGCCGGGACCAGGTTCGCACCGAGCAGACCGCCCAGAAGGTCGGCGGTCAGGCCGTCGTCGGTGACCTCACCACTGATATCGGCGCCCGGGTGGTGGCCACCAAGCCGGAGAGGTGGACATCCTGGTCAACAACGCCGGCACCTACGATCCCGCCGCGGCGTGGTCCGACCTGGACGCGGACGCGTGGGCCGACATGTACAACGTCAACGTGCTCAGCTCCGTCCGCCTGATCCGGCATCTGGTGCCCGCGATGCGGGCCAGGGGTGGGGCCGTGTCATCAGATCGGCAGCGTGACTGGTGAACTGCCCTCGGCCAGCCAGCCGCACTACGCGGCCAGCAATGCCGCCCGGCTCAACCTCGCCCGGTCGTTGTCCCGTGACCTCAAGCACACGGGGTGACCTCCAACGCCATTGCGGCCGGCACGATTCTGGTTCCCACCACCCGTGAGTACCTCATGGAACTCGGTCGCGAGAACGGGTGGGGTGAGACGTGGGAGGAGGTCGAGCGCAACGCCACCCCGCTTCGCGCTGGCACCGACGTCGGTCGCGTCGGGAATCCCCGCGAGTACGCCGACCTCGTCGCGTACCTTGCCAGTCCGGTCTCCGGCTACATGACCGGCGCCACCCTCCGCATGGATGGTGGCAGGTACGACCGGTAGCCGCGGCGCCGCCGATGACGGAGCGACGGTGGGACGGTGCGCATCGGCACCGCCCACCGTTCAGGATGGGTTACTGCCAGGAACTCTGGTTGGTGTAGACGAGGTTGCCGGGGACCACAGTGCCGTTGGTGCGGTATTCGGTGTACGCCCAGAAGTCGCCCTCGGCCAGCGGCTTCTTCGGCTTCAGCGTGAAGTTGAAGCCCTGACCGCGCTCTGTCGTGGAGGGCAGCGTCAGCGTGGCACCCGCATACGTGGCGTTACGGCCGATGATGGCGTAGCCCAGGTCGACATCGACCACCGGAGCACCGGGCACCTGCGCGAACACGTAGGCGGTGTAGCGCCCCGGCTCGGGCAGGAACCTGTACGCCTGCTCCGCGCTGGTCCAGAACCTGTCACTGCTGTAGATCAGGGTGTCGCCCCTGTACAGGTAGAGATCGAGGTTCGTGTTCGGGTCGTCGGTGTTGGCGTCGACGACGATGCCGGCAGTGTTCGCTGGCACCGTGAAGTCAACCTTCTTCACGCCGGATGCCTTCGGGTCGAACACCCGCCGTAGACGCCGGCCGGGATCGAGTACGACTCCCGCTGCATCGGCGTGTAACCGGTGCTGCGACCGGCGAGCGGCCCGGTGAAGCCCGGCTGGACCAGACCGAAGGCGCCGTTGGCCATCCGGCCGAACTCCTCCCCGTCGTCACCGTACGGCCGGGCGGCGATCCCCACGGACGGGCAGCGACCGGGATCCGGGCGGTGTGGGTCCTGCCGTGCCAGGTGATCGACCCGGTCACGAACCGGTCCCAGGGGGCGCTGCCCCGACGCACGGTGATGGTCACCGTCGCGGACTTGCCGGGCGCCAGCGTCACCGACGCCGGCGTGACACTGACCTTCATGCCCGGCAGGCCGGAGACCGACGATCGGTAGGTTTCCCGCGCCGTGCCCACGTTGGTCAGGGTGCGGGTGAGGGTCACCGGGCGGGTGCCGTCGTACTCCCGCAGTGAGATGGCCGGCAGGTTGAGTTCCTTGCCGTCGGGCTCGGCCGTCTCGCTGAAGGCGACCAGTTCCGCCGTGGTCGGCTCGATGACCAGTCCTGGGTCGGTGGCCCCGGCCAGGTTGACGAAGCCACTGCCCTGGTCCAGGGGCTGCTGGTGCCGACGGTGTCGGTGGCGGTGGTCCGCAGCGCGGAGGCGACCCTGCCCGGCGACCAGTCCGGATGCGTGGCATGCAGAATGGCAGCCGCGCCGGCCACGTACGGCGACGCCATCGAGGTGCCCGAGTACGCGTCGTACTGCCGCCCGAAGTTACCCGCCGGTGACACCGCGGCGATGATGTCCGACCCGGGGCGACCAGGTCCGGCTTGAGGACGCCGAAGGTCACCTTGTCCGGGCCGGTGGAGGAGAAGTCGGCGACGCTGGGTACGCCCGGGACGCTGGAGCCGTCACCGCCGGTGCGCACGGACGCCTTGGCGTCGGTGGGGTGGCGCATCAGATAGTTGAACAACGTGCCGGCCTGCTTCTCGGTCGGCAGATAGACCACCGGGAAGTTGTAGATGGAGTTGACCCGGTAGTTGCCGACCGGGTCGAACAGCACCATGGCCGCCCGCCCTTCTCCTTCACCTCGGCGGCAGAAGAGAAGGTGTCGGACAGCGCACAGGCGACCACCTTCCCTTGATCTTGGCAGGGTCGAGGCTGCCCGGCTCGCAGTACACCGCGCCCAGGTCCGGCGATCCGGCCTGGTCGCCGAAGACCATCGGCCGTGCGTCGCCACCGGGCAACGCGTCCAGTGAGCCGCCGACCAGCTTCGTACCGTCACCGAGCTTGATGGTCGCCTCGTCGAGGTTCGTCACCGCCGCGCCGACAGTGGTCACCCAGGGTGCCGCGTTGCTGATGGCCCCGCTCACGATGCCGGTGTTTCCCGCGGACGCCGCCACGAACACCCCGGACAGGGTGGCGTTGAGGAAGGCGATGCCGATGGGGGTGTTGGCCTCCCAGTCGCCGAGATCGGAGCCGATCGAGAAGTTCAGGACCTGCACGCCGTCGGCGACGGCCGCGTCGATGCCGGCGATGATGTCGGCGTCGTAGCCCATGCCACCCCAGAGCACCTTGTAGACGGCGATCTGAGCATCCGGCGCCACCCGGAGACGGGGCCGAAGCGGCGACCGTCGATCGTGACGTTCGGGATCGGCAGACCGGCCGCCGTGGACGCGGTGTGCGTACCGTGCCCGTTCATGTCGCGGGGGACAGCACCTCGCCCTCGGGCACCGAGCCGCCGCCGGCGAGCCACGAGTCGGCGAAGTACCGGGCACCGACGATCTTGCCGTTGCAGTGCTCGGCCACGAAGGCCACACCGGTCTGGCAGGTGCCGTGCCAGTTCGCCGGAGCGGGCATCGGCTTGGCGAACGAGGCGCTCTCCGGCCAGATTCCGGTGTCCAGGACGCCGATCACCATGCCGGCGCCGTGCCGGGGCCAGGCTGGCCGGACGGCCGGCGAGGCCCGTAGCCGCCGGCTGGTCCGCTTCGGTCGGCTTGGCGGGCGTCGGATTGGCGGGCGTCGGATTGGCGGGCGTCGGATTGGCGGGCGTCGGCGTGGTCGCGGCGGGCGGTGCCGACGGGTGCCGAGCGCCCGCGAGGCGGTGACGGCACGGACGCGCTTGTCCGCCCGCAACGTGCTCGCCTGCTGGGCGGTCAGCTTGGCCGAGAATCCGTTGAAGGCGGTGGTGTAGACGGCGTCGACCGTCACCCGGCCGCGCGGGCGACGGCGCCCGCTGGTGTCCAGGTGCCGGCGGTACGCCTGCGACGGCGCCGACGTCACGTCCAGCCGGTTGCCCGCCGCCGGGCGGGTCCGCACCAGATCGGACACACCACCGGTGTACGTGGTCAACGGGTCCTCGGCCAACTCGACGACGTACCTGCCGGAGCTGTCCGTCGTGGCCCGCTGGCCGGCCGCGGCCCTGCCGTCGGGTCGGCGATCGGCGCCGTCGGTGAGGGTGACCTTCTTGTCGGACCCGGCGGTGAAGTAACCGGCGGAGCTGCCGCCGTTGCCCGGTGACCCGCGGGGCCGCCGACGCTGCTCCCGCAACGCCGGTGATGCTGGTGACCAGGGCGACGACCAACGACGGTATCGCCAGTCTTCGCAGCCTGTTTCCGCTCGTGCCTGTAGCCACGAGGCTCCTTTCGATTGCTCCCTTGTGGAGCTGTGTGCCATCAACCGCGATCCGCAATGGGAGCGCTCCCCACCTAAGTGCGCGACGGTTAATCAAGGATTTGCGCGGTGTTACGGATCGCTGATGCGTATAAGATCACAACGCTTCCGTCGGGATCTTCGCGCCGCTGGTCGGTCTGGCCAGCAGCCGTGGGGCTCAGGTGTTCGGGGCTGCGGGCGCAGCGAAGGGCGCTCGGGTCGGCTGCCACGTCGATGTGCTGCTAAGCGGTATACCTGAGAGGCATATTCATACCTCTGAGGTATACCGCTCACTACCGCATCCGCCCCGACGGAGGTGACCGACAGTCACCGCCGGCCGCCGGCCGCCGGCCGCGCCCACCGCCCCAGCCTGGATGAGGACTTCCTCGTCTAGTTGGACAGACCCGCCGGCACGGGCACCTCGAGGTGCGTCAGGAGGGCGGCGACCTCACGGTCGAGTTCCAGGCCCACCTCGTGGATCGCGTCCACTCCCAGTGAGCCGAACGCGTGACTGGGTTGCTCGATGAGGAACCGCGCTCCGCCGTCGGGGTGGTCGGTGATCGCCGTGCGCAGCGGCGCGTACAGCATGACCGCCGGGTCGTGGCGGAACATCCGCTCGGCCGTGGTGTGGTTGCCCATCAGGTACTCGACGCAGTGCCTGCTGTCGCCCGCGAGGTTCATCATCGGCCGCAGGTCGCCGCTGCTCCAGTAGATGAGGAAGTCGTGCGGCGCCCTGTCACGCATGAGGGCGAGGACGTCGTCCCAGGGTGCGTCGCGGGCCACCAACGCGTTGAACGCCGCCGCGTCGTAGGCCGGAACGGCCTGCTCGTACTGCCGCCGGAGGTCGTCGAAGGAGCGATCGACGCTGATGTCCAGGCACCGGGCCTGGTAGCCACGTTCGGCCCATCCCCTTGCCATCGGACACCCTTCTCGCCTGTTGGGTTACTTCCGGAAATCTAGCACCTTTAGTCCTAAATGCGAGTTTAGTATCAAATCACTGTTGTTCCGTTGGCGGCGAGGTGACGTGTGTGAACGGCGCAGAAGCACTGCTGCGGACGCTTGTCGACGGTGGGGTCAAGGTGCTCTTCACCAACCCCGGCACCACCGAGTTGCACCTGGTCGGAGCGTTGGAGTCGGTGCCCGAGATGCGCGGCGTGCTCGCGCTCTTCGAGCGTGGTCACCGGGCCGCCGACGGGTACGCCCGGATCGCGGGCAAACCAGCCGCGACGCTGCTGCACCTCGGGCCGGGCTTCGCGTACGGCCTGACGAACCTGCACAACAGCCGACGCGCCAACTCGCCGGTGGTGAACATCGTCGGGGACCACGCGACGTTCCACACCGCCTTCGATCCCCGTTGAACTCGGACATCGCCGCCCTCGCCGGATGGCTGCGCGGGCCGGTCCGCCGCCCGAGGACGCGGCCGGTGCCGGCCCCGACGCGGCGGCCGTCCTCGCGGCCGTACAGGAATCTCCCGGGCACGTCGCCACCATGATCGTGCCGGCGGACGTGTCCTGGTCGGACGGAGGTGTCGCCGCCGCGCCCGTCCCGACCCGGCCAGCACCGACGGTCGACCGCGCGGTGGTCGAGCGGATCGCCGACGTCCTTCGCGGTGGCGAGACGACCGCGCTGGTCATCGGCGGAACGGCTCTCCGTGAGGCGGGCCTGCTGGCCGCCGGGCGCGTCGCCACGGCGACCGGCGCACGGGTCCTTCAGGAGCTCTACTCCAACCGGGTGGAACGAGGGGCTGGCCTACCCGCCTTCTCGCGGCTGGGCTTCTACCCAGAACAGGTGCTCGAACAACTGCACGGGGTACGCCACGTCATCGTCGCGGGCACCAAGGCACCAGTCTCGTTCTTCGCCTACCCCGACCAGCCGAGCCTCCTCGTACCCGACGGCGCCCAGACGCACGTCCTGGCCGAGGTCGGTCAGGACGCCGTCGCCGCGCTCGCCCACCTGGCCGACCTGGTGGCACCGGACGCGACCGCCCAGGTCACCGATCCGCGGCGCCCGGCGCTGCCCACCGGCCCGCTCACCCTGCAGAACTGGCCCGACGTCATCGCGGCCCTGCTCCCCGAGCGGGCGATCGTCATCGACGAGTCCGTCAGCTCCGGCACCGCCCTCGCCGCCGCCTCCGCCGGGGCTCCCCGACACGACGTGCTCATGCAGACCGGTGGCGCGATGGGCGACGGACTGCCCTGGCCGTCGGAGCCGCCGTCGCCGCACCCGACCGGCCGGTGGTGGCGCTGGTGGCCGACGGCTGCGTCATGTACACCGCCACCGCGCTCTGGACCCAGGTACGCGAGCAGCTCAACATCACGAACGTGATCCTCAACAACCACGCGTACGCGATCCTGCGCCAGGAGTGGGGGCACTTCAGCAAGCGGCCGGGTAGCGCCGGCCCCGACACGAATCCCCTGTTCGACCTGACCAACCCCCGATCGACTTCGTCGCCCTGGCGAACGCGTTCGGCATGCCCGCCAGCCGCGCCACCACCGCCGAGCAGCTCGCCGAGCAGTTCTCCCAAGCGCTGGCCCGGACCGGCCCACACCTCATCGAGGCCACCATCCCACCCGCCGCCTAGATCGCGCCTGTTCGCCGCCAGAGCAGAGTGCACGCCCGGCGAGGGCCAGCCGAGCAGCGGGCGACGCCCACCGGCGAGCGTGCAGGCCACCGCCAGCAACGCCGGCGGCACCCAGCACCAGGCGGGCACGGTCCGCGGCGCACGACCGCGCCGCCGGGACGCCGCCTCCACGGCCATCGGCACCACCAGCACCGGCAGCGCGGCCGCCAGCAGGGTCAGCCAGGGCAGCACCAGGCGGTCGAAGCGTGCCACCGCCAGCACCCGCCCAGCACCGCGACGAGGAGCATCGCCGCGCGGGCCGGCACGCGGGCGTCAGGCCGCGCATCGCCAGCGCGCCGGAGTACGTGGTGGTCAGCGCCGCCGCGAAGACCGCCACCGCGACGAACAGATTCGCGTACGCGGCCAGCCCCGAACCGTCGGCGAGGAGCGCGACCACGTCCGACGAGCCGGTGCGCAGCCAGAGGCCGGCCCCGGCGAGCACTCCGAACAGCGCCGGCCCGATCAGTAGTCCCACGCACCAGGCCAGGTCACGCCGCCGAGCCAGACCCACGCTGAAGTCCGGTGCGCGCAGCGCGAACACCGCCGCGTACCCGATCAGCGCGGCGGCGTCGGCGAGCCCACCGGCGGCGAGGCGGACCGGCGCGCCGGGTGGTGGCAGCACCGTCAGGCACCAGCCAACCAGCACCACCGCGCTGAGCGTGGTGACCACGGCGACCCGGTTGCCGAGCCGGGCCGGCCCCAGGACACGGCGAGGACCGCCGCCTCCAGCAGCACCGGCCCGGCCCAGCCCGGCAGGTGCGTCAGCGCGGCCAGGGAGGCTCCGCCGAGCCCCACGTTGAAGCCGTTCCACCCGACCATCGATACGGCCAGCACCGCCGCCAGCAGCAGCCGCGAGGTGTTCCCCAGATACGCGGGCAGCACCGCGGTCAGCGTCCCGCCGTCGCCGAGCGGCCGGCGTAGACCGATCCGGCCCTGCCCCCACAGCAGAGCCGCCATCAGCGTCCCGCCGACCAGCAGCCCGGCCACCGGCACCGCACCGCCGTGCCGGGCGGCCATCGCCGCGCCGAGCACCAGCGTGGCCGGCGCGGTGCCGATGCCCAGCCAGGCCCCGACCGCAGCCGGCCAGCGCCGTTCGAGCGTCTCAGACAACGTGGCGCAGATAGCCGGCGATCGCCGCGTCGAGCACCTCCGCGCCCGGACGCGCCCACACCTCGGCGGAGAAGACCTCCACCTCGATCGGGCCGCCGTACCCGGCCGCGTCCACCGCCTCGCGCAACCGACGCAACTCGATGCAGCCGTCACCGGGCAACGCCCGGCCGAGCAGCACCCTCCGGCAGCGGCGTCACCCAGTCGCAGACCTGGAACGCCGCGATCCGGGCACCGGCCCGAGCGATCTGGGCGTACACCGTGTCGTCCCACCAGACGTGGTACGCGTCCACGACCACGCCGACCACCGTGGGATCGAACCGTTCGGCGATGTCCAACGCCTGGCCGAGGGTGGCGATCACGCAACGGTCGGCGGCGAACATCGGGTGCAACGGCTCGATGGCCAGCCGGACGCCGGACGCCTCCGCGTGCGGGTCAGCTCGCCGATCGCGTCGGCGACCCGACGACGAGCACCGTCGACGTCCCGGCTGCCGGGCGGCAACCCGCCGGACACCAGCACCAGCTCCGGGGCGCCGAGCGTGGCCGCCTCCTCGATGGCCCGCAGGTTCTCCGCGCGCCAGTCGTCGGCCGAGAAGAAGCCACCCCGGCACAACGAGGTGACGGCGAGACCGGAGTCGCGGACCAGTTTCGCCGAACGGGCCAGCCCGTACTCGGCCACCGGCTCCCGCCACAGCCCGATGCCCGGCACACCGGCCGCCACACAGCCGGCCACCACGTCGGGCAGCGGCCAACGCTGCGCGGTCGCTTGATTGAACGAGAAGCGGGCGAGATTCATTGCGGTACGCCCGCGACGGTGAACAGCGCCCGCGCACGGGCGGCGGCCAGGTCGGCGTCGGGCAGCAGCCCGGCCGCGTCGGCCAGGGTGAGCAGGGTCGCCAGGTGCGCCGGAGAACGGCCGGACTGCGCACCGCCGACCATCGTGAAGTGGTCCTGGTGCCCGGCCAGCCAGGCCAGGAACACGATCCCCGTCTTGTAGTGCCAGGTCGGTGCCGCGAACAGGTGCCGGGCCAGCGGCACGGTGGGCGCGAAGATCTCGTCGTACGCCGCTCGGTCCCCCGGTCCAGCGCGGCCAGCGCGGCGGCGGCAGCGGGCGCGATGGCCGCGAACACTCCCAGCAGCGCGTCCGAGTGACCCACCTCGTCTCCCCGGATCAGCTCCGGGTAGTGAAAGTCGTCACCGGTGTAGAGGCGTACCCCGGCCGGCAGGCGGCGGCGCAGCGCGATCTCCCGGTCGGCGTCCAGCAGGGACACCTTGATGCCGTCCACGGTGGACCGATGCGACTTGATCAGCTCGATCACGGTGTCGGCGGCCAGGTCCAGGTCGACCGCGCCCCAGTAACCGGTGAGCGCCGGGTCGAACATCGCACCCAGCCAGTGCAGCACCACCGGGCCGTCGGCGGCGCTCAGCAGCTCGTCGTACACCCGGAGGTAGTCTTCCGGCCGCGCGGCGGCGGCCAGGTGTCGGCTGCACATCAGCACCGGTCGGGCGCCAGTCGCTCGGACGTCGTCGAGCTGCTCCCGATAGGCGGCCGTGACCGAGCTGAGGGTGGCCGGGCCGGCCGGCAGCTGGTCGGTGCCGACCCCGGCGACGATCCGCCCACCCACCGCGCGGGCCTCGGCGGCGCTGCGACGGATCAGCTCCCGGGTGGCCCGGTAGTCCAACCCCATCCCCGCTGGGCCGTGTCCATCGCCTCGGCGACCCCAGCCCGTAGGACCAGAGGTGCCGGCGGAAGGCGAGCGTGGTGTCCCAGTCCACCGCCGCCGGGGCGCCCGGCACGTTCTCCGCGACCGGGTCGGCGACGACGTGCGCGGCGGCGTACGCGATGCGGCTGGTCGCCGGGGCGTCCGGTCGGGCGAAGCCGCTCCCCGGCCAGCCGGTGCCGCCGCCCGCCCGGCAGCACGACCTCGGCGCTCATGAACGCAGCTCCGGCACCTCGATGCGCCCACCCTCACGGGCCGAGCGCAGCCCCAGCTCGGCGAGCTGCACACCGCGCGCGCCGGCCAGGAAGTCCCACCGGAACGGCTCACCGGCCACGACGTGCCGCAGGAACGCCTCCCACTGCACCTTGAAGCCGTTGTCGAACTCCTCGTTGTCGGGCACCTCGGCCCACTGGGCCCGGAAGTCCTCGGTGGCCGGCAGGTCCGGGTTCCACACCGGCTTCGGGGTGACCGCCCGGTGCTGCACCCGGCAGTTGCGCAGCCCGGCGATCGCGCTGCCCTCGGTGCCGTCGACCTGGAACTCCACCAGTTCGTCGCGGTACACCCGCACCGCCCAGGACGAGTTGACCTGCGCGATCACCCCACCGTCCAGCTCGAAGACGGCGTACGCGGCGTCGTCGGCGGTGGCCGCGTACGCCTGACCGGCCTCGTCGACCCGCTCGGGCACGTGGACCGCTGTCACGCAGGAGACGGCCCTGACCCGCCCGAACAGTTCCTCCAGCACGTAGTGCCAGTGCGGAACATGTCGACGACGATGCCGCCGCCGTCCTCGGCCCGGTAGTTCCAGGACGGCCGCTGGGCGGGCTGCCAGTCGCCCTCGAAGACCCAGTACCCGAACTCGCCGCGCACCGAGAGGATCCGGCCGAAGAAGCCGCCGTCGATGAGGCGCTTGAGCTTGCGCAGGCCGGGCAGGAAGAGCTTGTCCTGTACGACTCCGGTGCGTACGCCGGCCGCGTCCGCCGCCCGAGCCAGGTCGAGCGCGGCGGCGGTGTCCTCGGCGAGGGCTTCTCCGTGTAGATGTGCTTGCCGGCCTCGATGGCCTGCCGGATCGCCTTCTCCCGCTGCTGGGTGACCTGCGCGTCGAAGTAGATCTCGACGTCGTCGCGGGCCAGCGCCGAGGTCAGGTCGGTGGTCCAGTCGGTCAGCCCGTGCCGCTCGGCGAGTTCCCGGAGCTTCGTCTCGTTGCGCCCGACCAGGACCGGTTCCGGCCAGATGGTCGTGCCGTCGGCAAGCGTCACGCCGCCGGCTTCGCGGATGGCCAACAGCGAGCGGACGAGATGCTGCCGGTAGCCCATCCGTCCGGTCACGCCGTTGACGATGATGCCGATCGACCTGCGGGTCATGGTGTTCCTTCCGTCGTGCTGGTCGTGCCGATCCGCGCTCAGTGGTTGGCGGCCGCGCTGCCGAGCAACCCACGCAGGTCGGTGGCGAGCCGGTCGAAGCGGGGTCCGACATCACCTGCGCGTAGTCGCGGTGCGCCGGCAGCTCGACCGGGAAGGTGCGGATGATCCGGCCGGGCCGGGCGCTCATCACCACGACCCGGGTGCCGAGGAAGACCGCCTCGGCGATGGAGTGGGTGACCAGGACCACTGTGGTGCCGGTCTCCCGCCAGATCCGGTGCAGTTCGGCGTTCATCTGCTCCCGGGTCAGCGCGTCCAGGGCACCGAACGGTTCGTCCATGAGCAGCACCGGCGGGAGTGCAGCAGCGCGCGCAGAGCGCCACCCGCTGCTGCATGCCGCCGGACAACTCGTGTGGCAGTGCCTTCTCGAACCCGGTCAGGCCGGTCATCTCGATCAGCTCGTCGGCCCGGCGGCCGGCCTGCGCCCGGTCCATGCCGCGCATCTCGGCCTGCAGCAGGATGTTGGCCCGTGCGCCGCGCCACTCCAACAGCGCGGCCTTCTGGAAGACGAAGCCGATCTCCTTCTGCGGGCCGTTGACCGGGCGTCGCAGCAGCGACACCGTGCCGCTGGTCGGCCTGACCAACCCGCGACGATCTTCAGCAGGGTGGACTTGCCGCAGCCGGACGGCCCGACGATCGTGACGAACTCCCGGGCTCGATGTCCAGCGACACGTCGTCCAGCGCGGTGGTCTGCGACCGTCGGGAGGTGAACCGGACGGTCAGCTCGGACATCCCGATCGCGGTGCCGGTGGCGGTTGGCGCGGCGGTCACCGGGTCACCCTGCGCGGCGTACGAGGAGTCCCAGTACGCGTTGGGCGCGCCCGGGTCCTTCAGCTCCGCGTAGCGGACATCAGGTCGATCGTCTCGGACCACTGGGCCTCGGTGTTCACACCGGGCGGGCCGTCGGCGCCGATCAGCGGCAGGTTGAGCGTGAGCTGCTTGGTGAGCACCTCGGGTGCCGGCTCGTTCTCGGCGAGGGTGGTCATCGCGCTCACCGCTCCGGCCGGGTCGCGTGCGGCGTCGGCCCAGGACTTCTGGGTGGCCCGGACGAACTTGCGGGCCAGCTCCGGGTCCTTCTGCAGGGTCTGGGTGTTGGCGATCAGGCCGGTGCCGAGCAGGTTCATCCCGTAGTCGGCGAAGAGCAGCACGTCGACCTTCTTGCCGGTCTTGCTCTCGATGGTGGGCGCCTGGTCGTGGAAGAAGCCCATGATGGCGTCGACCTTGCCCTCGGCCAGAGCGGCGATCTTGCCGGCGGCGTCCACGTTGACCACCTTGACGTCGTCCTTCTTGAGGCCGTTCTTCTCGAGCCACGCCGGGAAGGTCGCGTAGAGCGCGTCGCCGGGGTGCCGCCGACGGTCTTGCCCTTGAGGTCCGCCGGGGTCTTGATGTTCTCCTCGGTGAAGAACTCCACCGAGGAAGGGCCTTCTCCAGGTACGCGCCGAGGCTGCGCACCGGCATCCCGCTGGCCACCGACTTGAGCAGCACCGGGCTGTCCGCCCAGCCGAAGTCGGTCTGCTTCTGGGCGACCTGCTTGACCGTGTTGCCCGAGCCGTTGCCGGGCAGGATCTTCAGGTCGATGCCCTCGGCGGAGTAATAGCCCTTCTGCAGGCCGTAGTAGAAGGGCGCGTGCTCGCCGTAGGGCACCCAGTTGAGGTGAGGGTGACCTGCTTGCTGCCGTCGGCGTTGGTGCTGCCGGTCGAGTCGTCTCCGCCGCAGCCGGTGGCGGCGAGGAGCAGGGCGGCGGTAACCAGGATGGTGGTGGCGGTGCGTTTCATCGGTGCCTCCGTGATGGGGTCGGTCAGGAGGTGGTGAGTGACACGCCGACCCGACGGCTGGCGTGCCACGGAATGAGCAGTGCCTCGGCGATCTCGACCAGGACGAACAGGACGATGCCGATGGCGGACATCAGGATCAGGTCGGCGAACAGCAGCGCGGAGTCGAGGTTGCCGTTGGCCAGCAACAGGACGTAGCCGAGCCCTTCGCTGGCGCCGACGAACTCACCGACCACGGCACCGACCACGGCGAGGGTGACGGCCACCTTCAGGCCGGCCATCAGGTGCGGCAGCGCGTTCGGGAAGCGGATCTTGCGGAAGGTGCGCCACGGGCCGGCGCCCATCGTGGCGGCGAGGTCGAGCAGTTCCGGGTCGGTGGAGCGCAGCCCGGCCACGCCGGAGATGACCACCGGGAAGAACGCGATGAGCACCGCCAGGATGATCTTCGGGTGAGGCCGAGGCCGAACCAGACCACCAGCAGCGGCGCGATGGCGATCTTCGGGATGACCTGTGCGAACAGGACGATCGGGTAGAGCGCCTTGTCCAGGGTGCGGGGTAGGCGATGGCCACCGCGGTGGCCAGGCCCAGCGCGGCGGCCAGCACGAAGCCGAGCACCGTCTCGTAGAGGGTGACCAGGGTGTGTCGGGCCAGCTCGGACCACTGGCCGGTCATCGTCTCCCAGACCTGGCCGGGCGTGGGCACCAGGTAGTTGGGCACGTACTCGCGGGCGGCGACGAACCACCAGGCGGCGAAGAAGACAGCGAGCACCAGCGCCGGGCGCCAGAGCGAGTCGGCGAAGGTCACCGCCCGGCGACGGAGCGTCGGTCGGGTGGGCGTCCGCCGATGCCCGATGGCGGTCGCGCCACCGTGGAGGCGGCCGAACCGTCGGCGGAAGCCGGCGCACCGGCGGCTGCCCGCTCACCGCCTTCCGCCTCGGCGGCGGCCTGCCGGCCCGCCGTGTCCAGAGAGTTCTCGGTCACGCGGAACCTCCTCGGGGCCCGGCACGGTGCCCGTGAACCGGGCCGGTCGGCGGATCAGGCAAACGCTTTCCTGGAGCGTAGGCGGCGCCTCCGCACCGGGCAAGGCCTTTCCTCGATCTATTCGTCGATCGAGAGCCACGCATCTGGCCGGTCACTCCACGATCGACTCGGGCTCCGGAAACCGGGCCGTCGGCGGCCGCGTGACCCCCGACTTGAAGGAAACCGAGTCGATCAAGACGGGCCGGGCCGGGCCGTCAGCCGGACGCCGGATAGGTGTCCAGCAGGCCGCACATGCCCAGCCGGCCCCGCTCGACCGGGCCGTCCACCGTGTATACCCCGGCGTTCACCAGGTGCCCGGGATCACCCCGCTCCAGGGCGTCGAGCTGCCGGCCGGTGTCGGCTGCGGCACGACCCGCGCCGGCCTCCCACCGCTGCCGCCACCGGCTCAGCAGCGGCTGGCGCAGCGCGACCGCGGCGGCGTGGAACGCGGCAACCGCCGTCGGCCCGCCGGCCCGCAACGCCTGGAAGCCGGTCACCGCCAGATCCCTGCGGTCGTACGCCGCGTTGACGTCGGCCCCGGCGCTCCCCGTCGGGCAACGCCGCCGCCGAAGCGTACGCCGCCGGATCGGCCAGCACCTCGGGTGGGAAGGTCAACACCGCGTCGCCGGCCTCGGGCAGACCGCTGTTCTGCATGAGGACCACGATGGTCAGTCCACCGCCGTTCACCAGGCGGTGCACGGTGCCCGGCTCGAACCAGACCACCCCGCCCGGTCGCAGTGGTGTCTCCCGGAACCCGGCCGTGGTGAGGGTCTGCACCGCGCCTTCACCGTCGGTCACCACGTACCCTCTGTGCAGCACAGGTGCACGTGCGGGTGCCGCCGACCAGACCGTCCGGGGCGACGGTGTCGTACACCCGCAGCCGGGAGACCCCGATCCCGCCGGGCAGCGGGGCCGGGTGTTCACGCATCGAAGTACTCGTCGGTGTCGTCCGCGGCCGGCAGGGACACCAGCAGCACGGTGAGGTCGCCGATGGCCCGGTGCCGGCAACCCGGCTTGATCAGGAACGCGGACATCGGCCGTGCGGGTGGCGTACGCCGTCCAGCTCGATCTCGCCCTCACCGGCGAGCACGACGTAGTACTCGGTGGCGATCCGATGGTGGTGGGTCACCGCGTCCTGCACCTGGAGCAGGTGCACGCTGGCCTGGCCGTCGCTCTCGGCGATGAAGCCCCGGCGGGTGGTCCCGCACGAGCAGCGTCTGGTGGGAAGATCGTCGAGTTGAAGTACCGCGAAGCGATCGGACACGGCCGGGCCTCCCTGCGGGAAAGGGCTTTCTCTGCGGTACCGTGACGCTAGCCGGCACGACGAAACGCCGTCAACAGATCGAGGGGCGGGCCATGGCGACCCTGTCCGATGTGGCCCGCCGTGCGGGCGTCTCACCCGCCACCGCCTCCCGCGTCATCAACGGCAGCAGCAAGCCGGTCACCGACGAGTTGCGCGAGCGGTGCTCGCCGCCGTCGCCGAGTTGCAGTACGTGCCGAACGCCCACGCCCAACTGCTGGCCCGCTCGCACCGCAGCGCGGTGGGCGTGATCGTGCACGACGTCTCCGACCCCTACTTCGCCGAGATCACCCGCGGGCTGCAACGGGTCGCGACCGACCGGGGCCGACTGCTGATGATCTGCAACAGCTACCGCGATCCGGACCGCGAGCTGGAGTACGTGGAGCTGCTGCGGGGCCACCAGGTCGCGGCCCTGATCCTGGCCGGTTCCGGCTACCACGACGAGGCGTTCACCCGGCAGCTCAACGAGAAGCTCGCCGCCTACGAGGCCACCGGTGGGCGGGTGGCGGTCATCGGCCGGCACGAACACTCCGGCGACGCGGTGATGCCGGACAACCGGGCCGGCGGCTACCTCGCCGGACGAGAGCTGTGCGGGCTGGGTCACCGCGCGATCGGCGTGGTCGCCGGCCCACGCATCCTGACCACCACGACCGACCGGCTGGCCGGCCTCCGGAGGCCCTCACCGAGCAGGGCCGCGAGCTGCCGGAACGCCGCATCCGGTACGCGGAGTTCGACCGCGACGGCGGCGCCGAGGCCACCGCTCGACTGCTCGACGCCGACCCGGAGCTGACCGCGATCGTGGCGCTCAACGACTCGATGGCCATCGGCGCGCTCGCCACCCTGCGGTCGCGGTCGATGGCCGTGCCGCAGCAGGTCTCGGTGGTGGGCTTCGACGACATGCCGATCGCCCGGGACGTGACCCCGGCACTGACCACTGTGCGACTGCCCCTTGTCGACATGGGGGTGCGGGCGATGTCCCTGGTGCTCGGCGCGGAGGTCCCGACGCCCGGGTCGAAGTGCTCCCCGCCGAGTTGATCCGGCGCGACACCGCCGGTCCCGTCCCCGCAGCACAGCAGGTTCCGTTCCACGGGCGCGGCGGGTGACGCCGCGCCGTGACCGGCGTCAGCCCGACCAACGGCTCCTCAGCAGCGACGAGGTGGCGTCCCTGGTCGGCGCGTCGTTCGGGCCGGACACGCGGGTCCGCGACACCGGCCCGCTGACCGGCGGCGGGTACGCGACGGTCTGGTGGGCGCTGCTCGACGACGGCCGCCGGGTGGTGCTGAAGCTGGCCCGCCGGCCGGGACACCGCTGCTGCGCTACGAGCGAGGGCTGTGCGCTGCCGAGGCGCGATACTTCCGGCTCGTCGCCGAGCGGGCGCCGCAGGTGCCCGTACCCCGGTTCTGCGGCACGACAGCGACCCCGCGTACGGCGAATGGTTGGTCACCGCGATGCTGCCCGGCCGGTCGCTCTCTGACCTGGCCGGGGCGGGCGTCGCGGTGGACGACGGTCCGGTGCGGTACGACCTCGGGTGGCTCTCGCCGCGGTGCACCGGGTGACCGGCGACCGGTTCGGGTACGACGACGACCGGGCCGGCGGGGCGACCTGGCGGGCGGCGTTCACGGCGATGCTCGACGCGCTCCTCGCCGACGCGGCCGACTGGGACGTCCGGCTGCCGGTGACCCGGAGCGCCTGCGCGCGCTGGTGCGGCGGCACGCCGACGTGCTGGACGAGGTGCGCCGCCCGGCGCTGCTGCACTTCGACTGCTGGGACGGCAACGTGCTGGCCGCGCCCGACCCGGACGGCCGGCTGCGGCTGTGCGGCCTGGTGGACGGCGAGCGGTTCCTCTACGGCGACCCGCTGCTGGACCTGGTCTCGCCACTGCTCTTCCGACGCATTGAGGACGAGCCGGCGCACCCTCTGCTGCATGGCTACCGGGCCGCCGCTGCCGAACCGCTGGTGCTGGACGCCTCGGCACGCCGTCGGCTCGGTCTCTACCGGCTGCACCTGTACCTGCTGATGACCGTGGAGATGCCCAGCCGGGGCATGACCGCACTGACCCATCCCGGGCGGCACGCCCGACTGGCGGTCCTGCTCGACGAGGAGATCGCCGCACTCGGGTCGGCCTGAGGGCCGCCGGTGGCGCCCGACGCGTGGTCGGACGCCACCCGTGCCCGGTCAGGGCAGGTCGATCGGGCGCAACACCCGGTCCACGGCGTGCGCGATCTGCCGGTTGCCCCGGTTGACGTCATAGCCGACGACGCGCGCGTCCCGGTCGTCGGTGTCGGCGTCGATCAGCCGCACCTGGCGGAAGACGTACAGGTAGGTGCGCACGTCGACCTCCACGGTCGCGCCGAGCGCGGTGGTCAGGTCCGTGCCGTCGGCCCTGACCGCCGTTCTCCGGTCGATGGTGGCGCCGGGCACCACGTGGTAGAGCAGCACCGACTCGACGGTGTCGATACCCAACCCGGCGACGGCGGTGAAGGTGGCGCTCTCACTCGGCACCTTCCTGGCCTGCGTGATCTCGCGAACCAACTGCTGGAAGGCCGCGTCGGTGGGGATGAACGCCGTCAGCGCGACGGTGCCGTCGGTGAGCACCTTGACCGGCGAGTTCGGCTAGCTTCCAGGACGGCCAGCACGGCCGCGGTCAGCACGTCGAAGTCCCGCGAGTTGCGGTCGAAACCGCTCTTGTCCTTGGTGAGCACCTGGGCGAGGGAGGTCGTGCCGAGCGGCTTGGGCTTGCCGCTCGCCTGGCGGCCGGCACCGCGACGGCGGTGGTGGCCAGTGCGGTGGCCATGGCGCCCACCGCCATCCGGGCGGCGAGTCGTGCGATCTTCATCAGCGGGCCTTTCGTCGAAGCGACCAGATCCGTGACGTCTCGTCACGATCCATGCTTCGCACCGGGCACGCCGCGCGGATGCACCCGCGATATCGCGGTTGTTCGGGAGTCGTGCGGGGCTTAACCTCCCGGGTGCTGATTCGGGAGTTCGTCGAGCGGGACTGGTCGCAGGTGTGGCCGATCGTCGAGGAGGTGGTCCGGGCACAGGAGACCTTCGTCTACGACCCGGCGATGACCGCCGAGCAGTCGTACGGCATGTGGGTCGAGACGGCGCCGGGCGGACCGTCGTGGCGGTCGACGGCGACCGGGTGCTCGGCACCGCGAAGATGGGCCCCAACCGGCCGGGGCCGGGCGCGCACGTGTCCACCGCGAGCTTCATGGTCGCCGCCGAGGCCCGGGCCGGGGCGTGGGCACCGCACTGTGCCGCGATGCCCTGACCTGGGCCCGCCGGCAGGGGTACGCGGGCATGCAGTTCAACGCCGTGGCGCAGAGCAACCGGTCGGCGGTCGAGCTGTACCGCCGGGAGGGCTTCACTGTGGTCGGCACGGTGCCGGGCGCGTTTCGCCACCCCACCCTCGGCCGGGTCGGCCTGCACGTGATGTACCAGGAGTTCTGACCGGGCCGATCCGCTCGGGAGAGCATGGTGGTGGTCGGTGCCTATGGAGCTGATGTCACAAACGAATCGACTGCTCGCCGCGCCGCCGGAATCGCCTCCCTGGCGAGCTGAACACCCGTCGAGCCGTCTCCCTGTCGAGCTGTCTCCCTGTAGAGCCGCCTCCCCGTCGAGCCACCTCTGCCGCCCTCTCAACCTCGAGCTGACTCCGTTGTCTGAATCGTTTGTGATATCAGCTCCACAGCGTCTCAACCACCAACGGTGCCGCCGGCCGGGGCCGGGAGCAGTCCGGCTGAGCGGCGGCCGGCTCCAGCCGGCGCGGCGGATCGGGGTGAACAGCCCGCCGACCGCCACCAGCAGGCACCCGCGCCTGCCACGAGCGTGACCGCCTGGACGCCGTACCGGCCGGCGGCCCAGGTCAGCGTGGCCGCGCCGATCGGCCCGAGGGCGTAGTGCGTGCTCCAGAACGCCGAGGTGACCCGGCCCAGCAGGTGATCGGGGTGATCTCCTGGCGCAACGACATCGAGCAGATCCCGCCGACGCTGAGGCAGCACGGTAGACCGCGGTCAGCGCGGTGACCGCCGGCATGGTGGTCGCGATGCCGACGCCGGCCACCGCGAAGCCGCAGATCGTGTGCGCGCCGATCCAGGTGACGCCGAAGCCGCGCCGCCGACGCAGTGGGGCGACCAGCAACGCGCCGGCGACAGTGCCCAGTGCCGCCAGACCGAGCACCACGCCGACGGAGCCCTCCGAGCCGCCGAGGTCGTGCGTGACGTGATAGATCAGCACGTCGGTGAAGCCGTAGGTGAGGAAGATGAAGACCGACAGCAGGACGGTCAGCGCGCGGAGCACGGGCTGTCGCCACAGGAACCGCGCCCCGGCCAGGAACTCCGCCAGCGGGCGCTGACGGGTCGCCGCGGCGACCTCGTCGGCCTGGACGGGGCGCAGGCGGATCAGCCCCAGGCCCGCGGCGGAGAGCGCGAAGCTCGCCGCGTTGACGGCGACGGCGGTCGCCGGGCCGAAGCGGGCCGACACCACACCGGCGAGCAGCGGCCGAGGACGGCCGCCGCGGCGTACGTGGCCTGCAACCGGCCGTTGGCCTCGGTGATCCGGTCGGAGTCGACGAGGTTGCGAACCGCGGTCACCGCCGCGACCTGGAACAGCATGCCGGCCGCCTCGCAGATCGGCAGCACGACGAAGAGCAGCCAGACCTGCGGGCCGGCGATCCACGCCAGGGCACCAGGGCGTAGAGCACGAGTCGCATCAGGTCCGCCACGATCATCAGGGTGCGGCGGTCGTACCTGTCGACCAGCACGCCGCCGAAGATGCCGGCGGCGACGGACGCCGCGCCCGCGACGGCGGTGAGCAGGCCCATCTTCGCCACCGAACCGGTGGCCTGGAGCACCAGCAGCGGCACCGCGAGGTAGGCGAACGAGTCACCGGCCGCGGAGAGTGTCTGCGCGGTCCAGTACGTGCCGAAGGTGCGATCGCGCCACAGTGGAACCCGCACGTCGCCTCCAACGCTCGGTGTACGGCCGGCAGGAGCACCCTACGACGGCATCGAGGCCGGTCGCGTCAGCCGGTGCTGGTGAGGTCGGTCGTCGCCGCGAGTTCCGTGACGACGTCCAGGAGCCGGTGCAGGGCCGGTGCGGTGTTGCCCGACAGCCACACCATCTCGGTGTTCGTCCAGGCGCCGGTCAGCGGGACGAACACCACGCCGGTACGGCGGAGGCTGGCCGCCGAGCAGGCGAGCCGGGTGACGCCGAGGCCGGCGGCGACCAGGCCGAGGAGGCCCTGCACGCCGGCCTCCTCGGCGACGACGTTCGGTACGAAGCCGGCCTCGCGGAACTGCTCGTCGTAGGCGCGGTGCCAGGGTGCCCAGGAGCTGCGCGGCGTCATGACCCACGGTTCGTTCGCCAGGTCGGCGAGCGTCAACTCGGCGTGCCCGGCGAGGGTGCCCTCGGGCAGCACCGCGCACACCGGTTCGGTCGTCAGCCGCCGGGACTCCAGGCCGGGAACGAGCGGAGTCCGGGTGAAGGCGACGTCGAAGTGCCCGCTCAGGACCCCTGGACCAGGGGCGCGATGCTCGTCGACTCGGTGGCCAGGTGGAGGTCGGGAAGGGTCTGGCGTGCGGCCCGGACCACCGGGGGTAGGAGCTGGTTGGCGACGGTCGTGAGGAAGGCGAGCCGGAGGGTGCCGACCTCGCCGCGCAGGGCCCGTCCCACGACGGCGACGGCCTCGGCGGCGCGGTCCGTCACGGCGCGGGCCTCGGGCACGAAGAGGGCGCCGATCTCGGTGAGGGTGGTGCCGCGGCTGTCCCGGTCGAACAGCCTCACCCCGAGGACGCGTTCCAGGGCGGTGATCTGTTGGGACAGCGACTGCTGGGCGATCATCAGGCGGGCCGAGGCCCGGGTGAAGCTCAGTTCCTCCGCGAGGACCAGGAAGTATCGCAGTTGCCGCAGCTCAGGTGTGGCCACAGGAACAGACTGTAGCCACGCCAGGAAGAGCGTGTTGGCCGTCTCACGGACCTCCGCGCAGCATCGATTGGGTAAGGACCCATACCGGAGGAAGAACAAATCATGGATGCAGCACGCCTGACCACACCGTTCAACGCCCGGTCCACCGCCCTAGACGTCATCGCCGGTGTCGACCTGAGCGGGCAGCGCGCCATCGTCACCGGCGCCTCGTCGGGCATCGGCGTGGAGACCGCCCGGACGCTCGCCGCGGCGGGCGCCGAGGTGACCCTGGCGGTACGGGACGTGGGGCCGGTGAGCGGACCGCGGCGGAGATCGGCGCCGGGGCGGCGAACCGGCTGCTCCGGGTCATGCCGCTGGACCTGTCCGACCAGCGGTCGGTCGCCGCTTTCGTCAGCGCCTGGGACGGTCCCCTGCACATCCTGGTCAACAACGCCGGCGTGTCCGCGACCCCGAGACGCGGACGCCGGAGGGCTGGGAGCTGCAGTTCGCCACCAACCATCTCGGCCACTTCGCGCTCGCCAACGGGCTGCGTCGGGCGCTCGCGGCGGCCGGCCGGGCCCGCGTGGTGTCCCTGAGTTCCATCGCCCACGTGCAGGCGCCGATGGTCTTCGAGGACGTCGACTTCCGCGAACGCCCCTATGACCGTTTCCTCGCCTACGGGGAGTCGAAGACCGCCACCGCGCTGTTCGCGGTCGAGGCGAACAGTCGCTGGGCCGGCGACGGCATCACCGTCAACGCGGCCAACCCGGGCGCGATCGCCACCAATCTGGGGCGGCACCTCACCGAGGAGGACTACGCCCGACTACCGGCGTACGACTTCAAGACCCCGGAGCAGGGTGCCGCCACGTCCGTGCTGCTCGCCGCCGGGCCGCAACTGGAGGGCATCGGCGGCCGGTACTTCGAGGACTGCCAGCAGGCGGTGCGGCACAGCCCGAGACGCCGTTGCGAGGCGTCGCCGACCACGCGATCGATCCGGTGGCGGCGGCACGACTGTGGCAGGTGTCGCTCGATCTGCTCGCCAACGCCCGGTCGGCCTGACGGCAGGGTCCACCCCGCCCGCGCCGGGACAGGAGCGACCGGAAACGGCCGCGGGATGGATCCCACGGCCGTTTTCGGAGTGCTCGGAGCACTCAGCCCTGCGCAGCGGAGCCAGCGCGGCGCTCCAGGACACCACCTGGTCGAGCGTGGTGGTCAGCGCGTCCTGCTGGAACTGGTTGGGCTTGAAGGTGCTGAAGTTCTCGAAGTCGGTGAAGAGCGACAGCGCGACCTGCGAGCGCACGTCGGCCATCTGCAGCTCACCGGAGATCAGGCGCAGGTGCTCGACGGCCCGCGCGCCGCCGACCGAGCCGTAGCTGACGAAGCCGACGGCCTTGTTGTTCCACTCGGCGTACAGGAAGTCGATCGCGTTCTTGAGGGCACCCGAGGTGGAGTGGTTGTACTCGGGGTGACCATGATGAACCCGTCGTACGAGGCGATGGTCTCGGCCCACCGCAGCGTGTGCGGCTGGGAGTACTGGCCCATCGAGGGCGGGTACGCCTCGTCGAGGTGCGGCAGCTGGTAGTCGAGCAGGTCGATCAGCTCGTACTCGGCGTCGGAACGCTGCTTGGCGATCTCGAGCACCCAGCGGGCGACGGCCTCGCCGTTACGCCCCGGCGGGTGCTGCCGAGGATGATCCCGATCCTGGTCATGGGTGGCGCCTTTCAGAGGTCGTTGCCGGACGACCGGAACGCTAGCCAGTGCTTGATTGCTCAAGCAACTTTGGCGCACATGGCCATGGTCACAGGGAGTCACCATTTGCTCGGTCAAGCAAGTATGGTATGGGTATGTCCAACCCCTCCGCAGAGACGTCGCAGCCCCTCACCCCTGACGAGGAGGCCCTGGTTCGCGCTCTGGGCCAGGTGATGCACGTGATGCCTCGGGCGATCGACGCCGACATGGTCGGTGACCGTCAGTTGCCGCTCACCGAGTACACCGCCCTGATGAACCTCTCCGAGGCCCCGGCACGGCGGATGCGCATGAACGAGCTCGCCGCGCTCTGCCACCTCTCGCTCAGCGGCATGACCCGCACGATCATCCGCCTGGAGACGCAGGGCCTCGTCCAGCGGGAACGGTGCGAGGCGGACGCCCGCGGCTGGAACGCCGTCCTCACCGACGCGGGTTTCGCCCGCCTGGAAGAGTCCTGGCCCAGTCACCTCGCCGCCGTCCGCCGCCGGTTCCTCCAGCACTTCGAGGGCTTCGACCTCGCCCAGTTGGCCAGCGCGTTCCAGCGGGCCGGCACGGCGGAGACGACCGGCTGAGCCGACAACGGCCCAGCCGGTCCGTCGCGACCGTGCTCAGCGCGTCGGGGCGTGGGCGGCCAGGGGTTGGTGAGGGTGCCGACGAACTGGAGAGCCGCCGACGGGTCGGCCAGGTCGATCATCTGCTGGTTGTTGCGCAGCTGGAGCCGGTTGAGGCAGGACAGCGTGAACTCCGGTGCGAACAGGTCGTAGTGACTGACCCGCTCGGCCAGGTGCGGCACCCGGTCGAAGTAGTCGGCCGCACAGGCCGCGACCGTCCGCCAGAAGTCGTCCTCGGCGAGCACGCCGGCGTCGACCAGGATCGCGTTGAGGTGCCGCAGGAAGCAGTCCACCACGTCGGTGAAGATGGTCAGCAGCTTGGTGTCGTCGGGCACGTCGACCCGGATCCGCTCCACCGCAGCCGGCAGCTCGACGGTGTCGCTCATCACCGCGATCTCCTCGGCGATGTCCTGAAGATCACCCGTTGGACCGTGTCGTGCTCGTCGAGGACCAGGATGACGTTCTCACCGTGCGGCATGAAGGCCAGGTCGTGGGCGTAGAAGCTGTGCAGCAGCGGGGTGAGGTAGGCGTCCAGGTAGCGGCGCAGCCACACTCGGGCGCCAGCCCGGACCGGGCGATCAACGCCGCCGCCAGGGAGCCGCCGTCGCTGTCCACGTGCAGCAGCGCGGCCATGGTGGACAGCCGCTCCCCGGCGCCAGGTCGGGCACCGGGCTCTCCCGCCACAGGGCGGCAAACATCTTCCGGTACGGGGAGGTGCGGTCGGTCGCCGCCTCGTACTGTCGGTGCCGGTAACCCACCGCGGCCCGCTCCCGGATCACGGTCAGGCCGGTGCCGGTCAGCACCTCGTCGGAGGCGATCAGGTCGGCCAGCCAGTCGTTGATCGCCGGGGTGGCCGCCATGTACGCGGCCGACAGGCCCCGCATGAAGCCCATGTTCAGCACCGACAGCGCGGTCTTGACGTAGTGCCGGCGCGGCTCGCTGACGTTGAAAAAGGTACGGATGGACTGCTGCGCGAGGTACGCGTCCGGCCCGGGGCCGAGGTGCACCAGCCGGCGCTCGGCCAGCTCACCGGCGAAGGTGACGGCCAGCTTGTTCCACCACTGCCACGGGTGCGCCGGGATCAGGTGGTAGTCGGTGAGGTCCAGCCCGAGATCGGTCATCGTGGCCGCGAACCGGGCGCGGGTCTCGGGGTCCAGCTCGCCCTCGATCAGGGTGTCGTAGTCGAGATCGCCGGCGCTGCTGAACGTGGAGTGGTCGCGGTGCGCGGCCAGCCACTCCAGGCGTACCGCCTCGGCGGCCTCCGGCGCGTACCTGTGGTACTCGTCGACACCGAAACCGAGCCGCCCGTTGTTGGCCACGAAGCAGGGTGCCCCTCGGTCATCGACGTCTCGATGGTCTGGAAGTCCGCCCCGGCCAGCTCGGCGGCGTTCGGCGCGGCCTGGGCCAGCTTGTACGCGGTGCCGGCCAGCGTGGAGGTGATCTCCTCCAGGTAGACCGGGAGCACCCGCGCGGGTAGCCCAGGGTGTCGCGCAGTTCGACGATGAGGTCCACCGCGTCGGGTGCCAGCGAGGCGCCGTCGCGGTGCCGGGTGATGCTGTCGGTGTCGATCTGCCAGTGCGCCAGGGCGAGCACCCGCGCCGCGAACCGGTAGGTGACAGTGCCGTCGTCGCTGCGGATCTCGTACCACTGCCGGTCGTCGGGGCCGGACACGGGCTCCGGGTGAGCAGCCGTTCGTGGGTGAACTCGGCGAGCGCCTTGCGGACCAGCAGCCGGTTGGCCCGGGCCCAGCGCTGCGGGTGAGGTGCCCGACCGGGTCGGCCGCGGCGGCGGGAGCGGACGGCGGGTGGAAACGGCGGTGGTGGTCACGCCGGGGCTCCTTCGGAAACGGTGAGGGCGGCCCGGAACTGGGCTCGGGTGCAGACGCTGAGCAGCGCGTCCTTCTCGGGTTTGGCGATCGGGCCGACGACCGTGAACCCGACGGCGGCGTTCAACGCGTGCACGGCGGTGTTGCGTACGTCCGGCTCGACCACCACCCGAACGGTCGTCGGGTCGTCGAAGAGCCACGCCATGACGGTGCCGAGGACCGCCCGGGTGAAGCCGTGCACGGGCGTGTCGACCGGCGCGCAGAGGAAGTGCATGCCCACGTCGCCGGGCTGGTGGTCGTACAGGCCGACCAGCTCGACGTGGGCCGGGTCGTAGCGCTCGGCGAGGAAGGCGGGTCTCCCCTGCCACAGCCCGAGGTACGCGTCGTGGTGCGGGTGCTCGGCGATCCGCCGGTACTCCTCGGTCACCTGGGCCTCGTCGGCGTCCTGCATCAGCCAGAACGCGGCCTTCGGATGGGTCACCCAGGAGTGCAGCAGCGCCGCGTCGGCAACCGGGTCGAGCGGTCGCAGCGCGAACTCGCCGAGCCCCTCGTCGACGCGGGTGAAGACGGTGGTCACGACGAGACCCCGAACTCCTGGAAGGTGATGCTCTTCTCGATCGGGTAGTACTCCCGGCCGAGCAGCTCGGAGATGATCCAGGAGTTGCGGTAGGCGCCCATACCCAGGTCCGGTGAGGTGATGCTGTGCGTGGGGTGCCCGCGTTCTGCAGGAAGATGCCCCGCCCGCTGTGGTCGATGCTGTAGTTGCGGGCGACGTCGAAGCGGCCGTGCCCGTCCCAGCGGATCCGGTCCCGCACCGGCGTCAGGAAGTCCGGCACCCGGTAGTGGTAGCCGGTGGCCAGCACCAACCCCTCGGTACGCACTGCGAAGTCCCGTTCCTGCTCCACCTGCCGCAGACCCAGCGTGTACTCCCCGTCCTGGTACCCGGCACCGACCAGCTCGGTGTTGGTGAGCAGGCGCGTGTTCACCGGCCCGTTCACGCTGTGCGCGTAGAGCAGGTCGAAGATGTCGTTGATCAGGTCGGCGTTGATCCCCTTGAACAGGCCCTTCTGCTCGGACTCCAGCCGGTAGCGGGTCGCCTCGGGCAGCGCGTGGAAGTAGTCCACGTAGTCCGGTGAGGTCATCTCCAGCGTCAGCTTGGTGTATTCGAGCGGGAAGAACCGCGGCGACCGGGTCACCCAGGTGAGCTGGTAGCCGTACCTGTCGATGTCGCCGAGCAGGTCGTGGTAGACCTCGGCGGCGCTCTGTCCGCTGCCCACCACAGTGATGCTGCGCTTGGCGCGCAGTGCCGTCCGGTGCTGGAGGTACTGCGAGTTGTGCACGGCGTCGCCGGGCAGCTCGGTGACGGCGGCGGGCAGGTGCGGCGGGTGCCGGTGCCGAGCACCAGGTGCCGGGCACGGTACTCGACGGTCTCCCGGTGTCGGTGCTGGCCCGCACCACGTACCGCTCGTCGGCGACGTCGTACTCCACTGTGGTGACGGTCTGACCGAAGCGCAGGCTCGGCAGTTTCGCCGCGGCCCACCGGCAGTACGCGTCGTACTCGCTGCGCAGCGGGTAGAAGCTCTCCCGGATGTAGAACGGGTAGAGCCGGCCGATCTCCTTGAGGTAGTTGAGGAAGGAGTACGGCGACGTCGGGTCGGCGAGGCTGACCAGGTCGGCGATGAACGGGGTCTGCAATCGGGCCGACTCCAGCAGCATGCCGGGGTGCCAGGCGAGGCTCGGCCGGGCCTCCAGGAAAACGCCGTCCAGCTCGTCGATCGGCGCGGTCAGGCAGGCCAGACCCAGGTTGTACGGGCCCAGCCCGATGGCGATGAAGTCGTGGGTGGACATCCGGGTCTCCAGGAGCGGGTTCGTGATCACCGGCGTCAGCCGACGTGGCAGGTCAGGTCGGCGGTGGCGTGGTCGTGCACGTACTGGCCGGCGTGGGTGGCGATCAGGTCCAGCACGTAGCCGACGTCGTCGACGGTGGTGGCCGGGTTGAGCAGGGTGAACTTGAGGAAGTGCAGGCCGTCCACCCGGGTCCCGGCGACCACGGCGAGGCCGGATGCCGCGAGGGCCTCCCGGGCGTGCAGGTTGGCCGCGTCGGCCAGCTCGCGACCGGGACCGGTGGGCAGGTAGCGGAACACCACGGTGCTCAGCTCGGAACGCGTCACCACCTCGAAGCGGGGTCCTCGCTGACCAGTCCCCAGGCGTCGGCCGCGCGGTCGACGACCCGTCGAAGAGCGCGCCGAGCGCGTCCGGACCCATCACCCGCAGGGTCAGCCAGAGCTTCAGCGCGTCGAAGCGGCGGGTGGTCTGGAGGCTCTTGTCGACCTGGTTGGGGATGCGTTGCTCCACCATCCGTGCCGGGTTGAGGTAGTCGGCGTGGTAGGTGGCGTGCCGCAGCATCCGACGGTCGCGCACCAGTAGCGCGCTGGAGCTGACCGGCTGGAAGAACGACTTGTGGAAGTCGATGGTCACCGAGTCGGCCCGCTCGATGCCGTCGAGCAGGTGCCGGCGCGTCGGCGAGACGAGCAGACCGCAGCCGTACGCGGCGTCCACGTGCATCCAGACGCCGGCCGCCGCGCAGATCCCGGCCAGGTCGGCGAGCGGGTCGATCGAGCCGAAGTCGGTGGTGCCGGCGGTGCCGACCACTGCCATCACGACCAGCCCGGCCTGGCGGCACCGCGCGATCTCCTCGCGTACCGCCGATGGTCGGATCCGCCGCCGGGCGTCGGTGGGTACCGCGATCACCGCGTCCGGGGCGAGGCCGAGCAGCTTGGCCGACTTCTGCACGCTGAAGTGGCCGGCCGCGGAGGTGAGAATGCGCAGTCGGGGCAGCAGCTCGGCGCGCGCCGCCGGGTGATCGCGTCGGCACAGGCCTCCTCCCGGGCGAGCAGCAGCGCCTGGAGGTTGGACTGGCTGCCGCCGCTGGTGAAGACGCCGTCCGCGGAAGGACCGAGGCCGATCCGTTCGGCAGTCCAGTCGATCAGCCGTCGTTCGATGAGGGTGGCCCCGGCGCTCTGGTCCCAGGTGTCCAAGGAGGAGTTCACCGCGGTGAGCACCGCCTCGCCGAGCAGCGCGGGGATGGCCACCGGGCAGTTGAGGTGGGCGAGGTAGCGGGGTGGTGGAACCAGACGGCGTCGCGCAGGTAGACGTTCTCCAGCTCGTCGAGCGCGGCACCGGTGTCGCCCAACGGCCGGTCCAGGTCCACCCGGTCGACCAGGGGCGCCAACTCGGCCGGAGTGATTCCGGTGCCGGGGCGGTCCACACTGGCCACCCGGCGGGCGACCCGGTCGACGCCGTCGGCGATCGTCCGGCGGTACTGCTCGACCGAGCCGCCGTGCAGCAGCTGGGCTCGCGCGGCGGTTGGCGCCGATGGCGGCGCGGTGGTCTCGACGGGGTACGTCGGCACAGTCATGGTGTCAGCTGACCTTCTTCGCGTTCCGGATGGCGGTGGCGAGGTTTTCCAGCAGCGGCGCGGAGCCGGCGTACGAGAAACGGGGCACCGCGTCCCACGGGTCACCTGGTTGGCCTTGACCGCCGGCAGTTGCTGCCAGGTCGGCTTGGCGGTGAGGTCCTTGGCCTGCAGCGCGGTGCCGCGGTTGTCCAGCAGGATCAGGTCGGCCGGGAACTTTCCGGCGCTCTCCAGCTCAGCGCCTCGAAGTAGTCGCCGGCTTCGAGCTTGCTGGGGACCACGATGTCGACGCCCAACTCGGCGAAGTACATCAGGTCGGTGCTGACCTTCGGGTTGGAGACGTAGAAGAGGTCGGGGCTGCCGGAGCAGGCCATCACCCTGATCCCGGATTGGCCTTGACCGCCTGCCGGACCGCGTCGGCGGCGGCGTCGAAGCGGGCCTTCGCGTCGGTGACCTTCTTCGCGGACAGGTCCGCGCCGAGCGACTCGGCCAGCGCCGCGTACCGCTCGATCGGCTTGGTCATCGGAACCCGGGCGGTGGTGATCGCCACACTGGGCGCGAGCGGAGGATCTTCGCCTTGCTCTCGTCCGGCACGTACCAGAGCGCGTCCGGGTCGTACAGGTGGGTGACCAGCAGCTCGGGGCGCAGCGCCGCGTACTTCTCAGGCTGAACTCGCCCCACGTTGCCGAGGATCTCGACGGCCTCGATGTTCAGGTCGCCGGCCTGCGGGTCGGCGGTGCCGTCCGTCCGCTTGGTCTCCCCGAACACGCCGACGAGCTGCTTGTCGAGACCGAAATCGATCAGCGCGGCCGCGACGCCGGTGAAGGCGACCACGCGGGTCGGACGGGCTGGCGCCTCGACCTTCGTGCCGCGGTCGTCGGTGAACGACCAGGGGCCACTTCCGCTGCCGGTGGCGGGCTGATCGGAATCGTCAGTGCCGCAGGCGGCGAGCAGGGTGGCCAGCGCGGCGGCACACCGGCGGCCAGCAGGCCGCGGCGGGACAGGCGACGGGCGGACAGGGGTTCGGGCATGGTGTTGTCTTTCGATCAGGGTTGGCCGGGGTCGACCAGGTCAGCGGGGTTAGGTTAGCCTAACCTCGGTCATTGTCAACAGCGGTACGCCGTGTCGCCACCACCCGGAGCCCACACTGGACGCCACACCCACCGTCACCCGTCCGGCACCACCCGTGCCGGACGGCGACTCGCCCGCCTCCGCCCCGACGTGGCGTCGGGCGGCCCGCGCTGCCGGTCTGGTCACCGCCGTGGCACTGCTCGGCGTGATCGTGGTGCTCAGCATCGCGGTCGGCGCGAAGGCCATGCCGCTCACCGACGTGTGGTCCGGGTTGCTGCACCGCGACGCGACCGAGTACGCCGTGGTGCACCGGATGCGCCTGCCGCGTACCCTGCTCGGTCTGCTCGCCGGCGCCGCGCTCGGCGTGGCCGGCGCGGTCATGCAGGCTCTCACCCGCAACCCCTCGCCGACCCCGGGTTGCTCGGCATCAACGCCGGAGCATCCGCCGCGGTCGCCACCGCCGCCGCGTTCCTGGGCGTCACCGCCATCGGCGGGTACGTCTGGTTCGCGTTGCTCGGTGCGGCGGTGGTGACCGCGCTCGTCTACGCCGTCGGCGGCGGGCGGTGCCACCCGGCCCGACTCGCGCTGGCCGGCGCGGCGCTCAACGCCACCCTCTACTCGTACGTGAGCGCGGTGATGCTGCTCGACACGGCCTCGCTGGAGCGGCTGCGATTCTGGACGGTCGGCTCACTGGCCAGCGCGGACTCCGCGACCGTGACCCGGTGCTGCCGTTCATCCTGGTCGGCCTGCTGGTCGCGCTCGGCGCCACCCGCCCGCTGAACGCGCTCGCGCTCGGCGACGACGCGCGCGAGCCCTGGCGCTCGACCCGCGTTGATCCGGGCCGCCGTGATCATCGCGGTCACCCTGCTCTGCGGTGCGGCGACCGCCGCGTGCGGTCCGATCGTCTTCGTCGGGCTGCTGGTGCCCACCTGGTCCGCGCCCTGACCGGACCGGACCTGCGCTGGCTGCTGCCGTACTGCGCGGTGCTCGCGCCCGCGCTGCTGCTCGGCGCCGACGTGCTCGGCCGGGTGCTGGGTCGGCCCGGCGAACTCCAGGTCGGCATGGTGACCGCCGTGCTGGGCGGCCCGCTTTCCTCTGGTTGGTCAGCCGCGCGAGGTGGCGCAGCCGTGACGGTTCTGCGTACTCCGGGAGGGTTGTCGCTGCGGTTCCGGCCGCGCGCTGGCCATCGGCGCCGGCGCGGCGCTGCTCGCGGCCGGGCTCGGCCTGGTGGCCCTGGCCAGTGGTGACTACCCGATGGGCGCGGCGGACGTGCTGCGCGCGCTGACCGGCGGCGGCACCCGGCGGAGCACTTCATCGTGCACGAACTGCGGCTGCCCCGGCTGGTCACCGCCCTGCTGGTCGGTGCCGCGCTGGCCCTCGCCGGCACGGTGTTCCAGTCGCTGGTCCGCAATCCGTTGGGCAGCCCGGACATCCTCGGCTTCACCCAGGGCGCGTCGACCGGCGCGCTGGTGGTGGTCGTCCTCGGCGGCAGCAGCTTGGCCCTCGCGGGCGGCGGTCGCCGGTGGGATCGGCACCGGCCTGGTGATCTACGCGCTTGCCTGGCGGCGTGGAGTGCACGGCTACCGACTCATCCTGGTCGGCATCGGCGTGTCCGCGATCCTCACCGGCGTCAACGGCTACCTGCTGACCCGAGCGCCACTGATGGAAGCCTCCCGCGCGGTCCTCTGGCTCACCGGCAGCCTGGACGGACGGGCTGGGCCAACGCCGGCCCGCTGCTCGTCGTCGTGGCCGTGACGGTGCCGCTGGTGCTCGTCGCCTGCGCCCCGGCGCTACGGATGATGGAGCTGGGCGACGACACGGCCAACGCCCTGGGCGTGCCGGTACGCCGGATGCGTCTGGTGCTGCTCGCCGCGGCGGTGCTACTGGCCTCGTTCGCGGCGGCCGCCGCCGGGCCGGTGTCCTTCGTGGCGCTCGTCGCACCACACGTGACGAAACGGCTGACCCGCGCACCGGGCCCGAACCTGGTGCCGTCGATGGCCGTCGGCGCGGCGCTGCTGGTCGGCGCCGACCTGCTGGCCCAACGCGCGTTCACCGGGCACCAACTCCCGGTCGGCGTGGTGACCGGCGTGCTCGGGGCGGCTACCTCGTCTGGCTGCTCGCGATGGAACGCCGGGCGGGCCGGCTGTGAACACTCGCGATCCTTTCGAAGGAGCACCCATGCGACCCGGCGATTCCCGGCTCGGCGGCACCGCGCTGACCGTCGCCTACGACCAGCGCACCATCGCCGAGAACCTGACCGTGGCGGTGCCCGACAACTCGTTCACCGTGATCATCGGCCCGAACGCGTGCGGCAAGTCGACACTGCTGCGGGCGCTGTCCCGGATGCTGCGCCCGAGCGCCGGCACGGTGCTGCTGGACGGGCGCGACATCCACGACCTGCCGGCCCGCAGGTGGCCCGTACGCTCGGCCTGCTGCCGCAGTCGTCGATCGCACCGGACGGCATCAGCGTCGCCGAGTTGGTCGCCCGGGTCGCTACCCGCATCAGGGGTTGCTGCGGCAGTGGTCACGCGAGGACGAGCGGGTGGTCGAGGAGTCGATGGCCGCGACCGGTGTCGACGATCTCGCCGACCGCCCGGTGGACGAGTTGTCCGGTGGGCAGCGGCAGCGGGTCTGGATCGCCATGGCGCTGGCCCAGCAGACTCCCCTGCTGCTGCTCGACGAGCCGACCACGTACCTCGACATCGCCCACCAGATCGAGATCCTGGATCTCTGCGCCCGGCTGCACGAGGAGCAGGGCCGCACGCTTGTCGCGGTGCTGCACGACCTGAACCACGCGGCCCGCTACGCCACCCACCTGATCGCCATGCGCGACGGACGCGTGGTGGCCGCCGGAGAGCCCGCGTCGGTGGTCACCGCCGACCTGGTGGCCGAGGTGTTCGGGCTGCCCTGCCGGGTCATCGACGACCCGGAGTCCGGCACCCCGCTCGTCGTTCCCGCCGCCCGCCGCCGCGCCACCACCCTGGCCCCGGAGCCGGCATGAGCGAGCGAACCAGCAGCGCGCGGCGTTTCCGGGACCCGTGGGGCGTACCGCATCTGCGCGCCGAGGACCCCTCGCGCTTGTCGCGGCGCAGGGCCGGGTGACCGCGTACGACCGGGCCTGGCAGATCGAGGTGGAACGGCATCGCGCCCGGGGCACCAGCGCGGCGTTCCTCGGCGTCGACGCTCGGTTGGGACCGGTTCGCCCGGCAGGTACGGCTCGACGACACCGCCCGCCGCTGTCACGGCGCGCTGGACCCGGCGACCGCCGCGTGGGTGGACGCCTATGTGGACGGGGTCAACGCGGGTCTCGCCGCCGGGGCGGCCCAAGCGCCGGAGTTCGCCGCCACCGGGCTGACCCGGGCCGGTGGGAGCCCTGGACTCCATTGGCGGTCTGGTTGGGCCACCACATCCTGTTCGCGGGGTTCCCCGGCAAGCTGTGGCGCGAGCACGTGGCGCAGCGACTCGGGCCGGACGCCGTCGACCTGTTCGCCACCGACGGGCCGGCCGTCGCCGGCAGCAACGGTGGCTGCTCGCCGCCGAGCGCACCGGCACCGGTGCCGCGCTGCTGGCGGGCGACCCGCACCGGTTCATCGAGGATCCCGGTGTCTACCAGCAGATCCGGCTGTCCTGCCCGGAGTACGACGTGCTCGGGCTGGCGGTGCCGGGCGTGCCGGGCATCGCGCACTTCGGGCACACCGGCGGGTGGCCTGGGCGATCACCAACGCGATGGCCGACTACCAGGACGTGTACGCCGAGCGGCTGCGCCGCGACGGTTCCCGGGTGCAGGCGCTCGGCCGGACGGCTGGCGACCGGTGCACCGCCACGTCGAGACGATCGAGGTGGCCGGGGCGGCTCCGGTCGAGGTCGAGGTGGTGGAGACCGATCGTGGCCCGGTGATCGCCGGTGGGCCGGACGACGACACGGCCATCAGCCTGCGTTACCCGCCCCGGGTTCGCGGTGACCTCGGCTTCGCGACACTGCCGGAGCTGCTGAGTGCCCGGACCGTGACCGATGTGGACCATGCGCTTCGACACTGGGTGGAGCCGGTCAACGTGGTGCAGGCGGCGGACACCACCGGCGGTCTGCTGCACCGGGTCGCCGGGGCGGTGCCGGTTCGGCACGCCCAGAACGGCCGACGGCTGGTCCTCGCGTGGGACGCCGCGTACGACTGGCAGGGCTGGCACGCGCCGATGCCTCGGGCCGAGGTGGTCGGCCGGGCGGTGATGGCCAACGAGCGCGGGCTGGCGGCGCCACTCGGGGTGGAGTTCGCCCCACCGCACCGGGCGCACCGCATCGCCGAGTTGCTCGACGCCGGTCGGCGCTGGACGGCCGACGGGATGGCCACCGTGCACACCGACACGTACCTGGGCGCGGCCGGGCCACTGCTGGCGGTCCTGGCCGGCTCGACGGGCTCGGCCCGGCCGCCGCCGCGCTGCACGAACGGCTGCTGCGCTGGGACCGCCGGATGGCCGCCGACAGCACCGACGCGGCGGCCTTCGCCGTCCTGCGGGCCGCTGTCGTACGCCGGCTCGCCGCCCACCCGGCGCTGGCCGCGCTGGCCGAGCCGCCCGCGTACCCCGAGGTGTTCGCGCCCTGGTTGGCACTGACGCCGCGCGTCGGTCACGCGCTGGAGCACCTGCTCGGCGCGGGCCGACTGCCCGGCGTGGACGTCACCGCGCTGGTCGGCGCGGCGGCCGAGGAGGTCGCCGACACGGCCGGGCAGGCGTCCTGGGGACCTGCACCGGCTGGCGTCGTGGCGGGCCCTGCCCGACCCGGACGCCGGGCCCGGCCCCGGCTCGACGGTGACCACGACTGCGTGTTGGCCACCTCCAGCGTGCCCGGGTGACCCACTGGTGCTTCCGGGGCCGGCGGCGCGCTTCGTCTGGGACCTGGCCGATCGCGCGGACAGCCGTTGGGTGGTCCCGCTGGGCAGCTGCGGGTGCCCGGCGAAGCGCACCACGACGACCAGAGCCCCGCCTGGCTGGCCGGCGAGTTGCTCCCGGTGGTCACGGACTGGCACCGGCTCACCGAGGAACGGGACTGACGGTGGCCGGCCGCCGACCGGGGCGCACGAGGCACCTCGGCCGGCGGCCGGCCACCGTCACGGTCAGCGCAGGCCGAAGGCCCGGGTGATGCTCTGACTCACGGTGTTGCCGGCGGTGTCCCGCGCGGTGGTGCGCAGGCTGACGAAGCCGGCCTTCGCCGGTGCGGCCAACGAGGTACGCCAGCCGCCGCCGTGCCGGGTCAACCGCTGCTTCTGCCAGGTCACCCCGTCGTCGTAGGACACCTCCACTGTCACCGCGCCGATCGTGGCGGTGACCTCGGGCAGGTGCGACGCGACCACGGTCAGGGTGCCCGCCGCGACGCCCGGCCGTCGGCGCCGATGGCCACCTGGTAGTCCAGCTGGATCATCGGCAGCACCTCCGCCGACTCCGCCCCGCTGACCGCCGAGCTGAAGCCCCACTCGGTGCGGGTCTGCCGGGAGTACGGGTTGGTCCAGGCGGCCCTGTCGTTCTCCACCACCAGCCGGTACGGCAGCCGCTGCTCAGCCAGGCCGGACACCTGGAGGTACTCGGCGTTGCCCCAGTTCAGCTCCCTGTCCCCTGGTAGAGGGTGGTCCGGTTGACCATGTCGAAGTTCGCGTACGCCTCACCGATGTGGCCGCCCCCGTCACCCCAACCGGGCGCGGGCAGGTAGACGGTGTCCAGGTACCGGACCGGCACGTAGGTCCCACCCATCCGGGGCCGCTGGATCGGCCCGAACCACTCGACGCTGCTTCGCCTTCCGGCCGGGTACGTGGTCACCCCCATCAGGTGCTGACCGGTCTCGCCGGCGATGAACGCGTCGTCGATCCAGCGCTGGTCGGCGCTCACCCAGTCGGTGCGCCGACCCTGCGCCGGGCGGTCTCCTGGTTGCTCGACGCCATGCCGCGCCAGATGTCGGTGCGGAACTCCAGCGCCTTGCCCTGCCGGTAGTTGCGGAACTCCACGTCGACCCGGGCCAACTGCCGATTGGTGGGCCGGTAGGTGGATCGGCCGGCACCGTGCCGGTCCAGTGGTGCGCCACGTCGTACAGGTAGCTGGTCTCCGGGTGCGACTCGACGGTGAGCCGCACCGTGCCGCGCTCCAGTGCGGCGAGAAGCTGCCCACCCTGCTCGGCACCGAGGGTTGCCACGGTCACCGGGGACGGGCTCTCCGGCTCCACGGCGCCTCGTCCCACGGCTGGAGCCGGCCCACGCCGTCGTTGACCACCAGCAGCAGCGTCGCCCTGCCGCGGCGGCGGCCTGCGCCTGGGTGGCGATGTCGACAGTGTCGCTGCGCCGCACCACCACCGCCCTGTCCCGGACCGGCCGCCTGGCCAGCCCGCCGCCGACGAGTCGGCGACGTAGACCGCGTCCAGCTGGCGACGATCCGCCGGCAACGCCGGAGTCGCCCGCTTCACCAGCAGATCGTCGTACGAGCGACCGCCCGCCGAGACGGTCAACGCCGGCTGCTCCAGCCGCCACCGGGCACCGAACTCGAACTCGCCGTCGGTGACCGCACGGCTCGTCGGCAACGCCCACATGCTGTCGTACGAGTCGTCGGGCAGCACCTGGCTCTCGGTGAGACCGTTCTTCGTGGACCGGTGGATGTCCATTCGCAGCGAGCTGGCGGTGGCCTCCTGCGGCACCCGGGCCTGCACCTGTCGGGCGGCACGCGCGTCCAGGGTGACGGTGCGGTCCCGGTCCAGGTTGACGTCGGTGAAGCTGAGCATCGCCATGCCCTTGATCGCGGCCCGTGCGCACCCCGCACGTCGGCGGAGATCCAACCGGTCCAGCTCGCCACCGGCAGCCGCAACGTGGCGGTGCCGCTCTCGGGCAGGTCCACGGCGGTGAACAGGCCGTCGGTGGTGAGGATGACCTTGCCGGCGAGCGGCTTGCCGTCCCGGTCCTTCGCGACCAGCGTCAGGTTCTGCCGCTGGCCCTCCTTGCCGGCGCCGACCAGGGTTCGGCCGCGCACCGTACCGGCGTCGTCGGTCGCGACGATCATGCCACTGACCTGCTTCTCCACCGGCAGCTTGTCGTACGCCGCCGTCACTGTCACCGTGGCGGTGCCGTTGGCGGGCACGGTGACCGTGTCGGTGGAGAGCGCGAACAGGCCGGCCGGCGCGGTGGCCGCGTCGAGAGCCAACCGCAGGGTCACCACGGCGCTGCCGACGTTGTGTAGGTGACCGTCCGGTCGACGGTCATCCCCGGCTGCTGCGGCCAGGCCTGGAAGCCGGAGTAGGCGCTCGGGGTGGCGAAGACGGTGGCGTGCGCGGCGGCGACCGCGTCCACCCGGCCGGCGCCCGCCTGGTACGGGTGTAGCTAGGAGTGGCCTTGACCGTGCTGACCAGTGCCTCCTTGATCCGCTGACCGGTCCAGTCCGGGTGCGCGGCGGCGACCAGCGCGGCCGTACCGGCGACGTGCGGGTGGCCATCGACGTGCCGCTCATCAGCGTGTAGTCCCCGGAGCCACCACGGACGTAGTGGAGCGGGCGGCCAGGATGTCCACGCCCGGCGCGGTGATCTCGGCTTGAGCCCGCCGTCGCCGGCGCGTGGACCCTGGCTGGAGAAGTCGGCGAGGTGGTCGGTGGCGTCGACGGCGCCCACGGTGAGCGCGGAGTCGGCGGCACCGGGGCTGCCGATGCTGTTCGGCCGCCGTTGCCGGCGGCGATCACGAAGAGGGCGCCGGTCTCGGCGCTGAGTCGCTCGACGGCCTGGCTCATCGGATCGCTGCCGTCGGTGGCCTCACCGCCCAGGCTCATGCTGACCACGCGAGCCTTCTGCTCGCGGGCCGCCCACTCCATGCCCGCGATGATCCACGAGTTCTGCCCGCTGCCCTCGCTGTTGAGCACCTGCCGATGTGCAGCCGGGCGCCCGGGCGACACCCGCTCGACACCGCCGGACGCGGCGCCGGTGCCGGCGATCGACGAGGCGACGCGTACCGTGCCCCTTGTAGTCGAGGATGTCGGGCTCCTCGGGCACGAAGCTGCTGGACTCGGCGATCTGGCCGACGAGGTCCGGGTGTTCGGCGTCCGCCCCCGAGTCGAGCACCGCCACGTCGACACCGGTGGCCGTGTTGCCCTCGGCCCACAGCTTCGGCGCGCCGATCTGCGCGGTGGACTCGGCCAGGTCGGCGTGCACCCGACCGTCCAGCCAGACCTTGGCGATGCCGTTGGCCAGGGTGGGGTGTCGCCCGCACGACGGGTCGATCCGCCGGTCAGCGCGGTCCAGAACCGGTCGGCGGTGGCGCGTTGACGGGTCAGCGCCGCGCCCCGCACGCTGTCCAACGGCCGGACTAGCTCGGCCCCGTCCACGGCGGGACGGGTGCGGTTACGGGCGGCCGCCTCGGTCAGGGTGACGATCAGGGGCAGCCGGTCGGTGTGCGCGTCGTCGTAGCCGTCGGCGACGAGTTCGGTGACGTTGAACAGCTCCCGGTCCAGCAGGCCGCCGGTGACATAGGACAGCGCCGCGTCCGGGTAGACGTAGGTGTCACCGTCCCGCACGGTGCGGTGGAAGGTCGGGGTGCTGCCGTCCGGCCGGCGTACCGTCGACACCGTGCTGCCGTCCGGCGCGGTGGTGACCGTGACAGTGTCGCCGGTGATGAGGGTGACGGTCGACGCGCGTCCGGCGGCGGCCGGCGGTTGACCGGCCGGCGGGCCGGGTTGTTCGGCGGGCGGCGGCCGCTCCCGCGCCGGGTGGGGTGAACCCGGCCGCCAGGGTGAGAGCGGCGCCGAGGGCGATCAGCCCGGATCGGCGACGCCGGTGAGACAGAGCCACGGTGACCTCTTTGTGTCGAGAAGTGGTACGCACCACAGCATCGACGTAAAGCCCACCCCACCGCGCCCCCAACCCCGACGCGTTGACGCCATGACGCAAACCCGCCACCCGGCCCTGCCCCGCCCACCGTGCCCCGCCCTGCCCTGCCCGCCCGCCCGACCCATCCCGGCGCCGATCTTGCACTTACAGTCGCCGATGTGCCCCGATTCGCGACTTTCGTCGGGGCAGAAAGTACAAGATCGGCGCGAGTGGCTAGGCCCGCCGCCGCCGCGCCCGCCGCCGCGCCCGCCGCCGTCGCCGTCGCCGTCGCCGTCGATCATGGAGTTGTGGTGCCCGGAGACTGACCAAAGCGCTTTCGCACCCACCACAACCCATGATCGACGGGCGGGCGGGCGGGCGGGCAGTGTGGGCGCGGCGGGCGGGCAGGCTCGGACGGGGCAGGGCAGGCGCGGGCAGGGCAGGGCAGGCGCGGGCAGGGCAGGGCAGGCGCGGGCAGGGCAGGGCAGGCGCGGGCGGGACGGGCGGGCGCGGGCAGGGCAGGGCAGGCGCGGGGCGGGGCGGGGCGGGGCCGTTAGAGGGTCGGGCGGGTTAGGTCTGCTAGGCGGTCCAGCTGGTTGGGGTCGGAGAGGGCCGAGCCGACGGCTACCACTCGTACCCTGCTTGCAGGAACGCTTCCGCGTTGCTGGCGTCCAGGCCACCGGTGGCGACGAAGCGCAACTGCGGCAGCGGGCCGGCCAGGGCCTTGAACCAGGCGGGCCCGAGGGAGATCGCCGGGAACGCCTTGAGCCAGGTGAGGCCGTGCCGCAGCGCCTGCTGGGCCTCGGTGGGGTGGCCACACCGGGCAGGTGCGGCAGGCCGTGCGGCGGCGGCGTCGGCGACAGTGAGGTCCAGGCCGGGCGCGACGGTGAACTGGGCGCCCGCGTCGGCCGCCGCGGCGACCTGGTCGACGTCGAGCACGGTGCCGGCGCCGACGATCCGGTCCCGCTCGGCCCCGCCTGGACGGCAGCCGCAGCGCCGGCACCGCGTCGGCGGTGGCCACCGGAACCTCCACCACGTCGATGCCGAGGTCCCAGGCACGCTCGGCGAGCCGTACGGTCTCGGCGACCGGCAGGCCGCGCAGGATCGCCATCACCGCGCGCCGCCGAAGATGTGATCGAAGTCCGGTGTGGTCATGGTGCACTCCATCCGAGATCGCGGTGAAACTGTTGCTGGTGGCCCGACGGCCCGACTCAGGTCGCCGCCGGCAGGTCGGTCAGGTCGAGCGGCGACCAGGCGTCGGCGGGGGCGTCGACGAGCTTCTCGAACCAGGCCCAGGGCGGGACGGGGCGTTGTCGCCGCTGCTGGTCAACGCCTGCGCCGCCATCAGGTGACCGAGGCGCAACCGTCGCACGGCGTCGAGGCCGCGCAGCAGCCCGGCGAGGTAGCCGGCGGCGAAAGCGTCACCGGCGCCGACCGGCTCCACCACCGTCACCCGGGCGCGGGCACGAAGACCGGTGCGGCATCGCGGCCCAGCGTGGTGGCACCGACCGCGCCGTCCTTGACCACCACCGTCTCCGGCCCCGGCAACAACTGGCGTACGGCGGTCGGGTCGGTCGTGCCCACAGCGTCTCCGCCTCGTCCTGCCCGACGAAGACGAGGTCGCAGCGGTCGGCGAGGTCGCGCAGCACCGGCGCGGCCTGCTCGGCGGACCAGAGCCGGGCCCGGTGGTTGACGTCGAAGCTGACCAGCGCCCCGTCAGTGGCCGATCGGTCACCGCGTGCGTGACGAGCTCCCGGCAGGAGGCGGACAGCGCCGCGGTGATCCCGGACAGGTGCAGCACCCGGGCACCGGCCAGCGCCGGGTCGGCCAGAGTGGCCGGGGTCATCCGGGAGGCCGCCGACCCGGCCCGGTAGTAGTGCACGGCGGTGCCCTCGGGGCCCGGGTCCTTGAGGTACAGGCCGGTGGGGGCGCCCGGGTCCACGCATACCTGGTCGACGCCGACGCCGGCGGCGGCGACGTGCCGGACGACGGCCCGACCGAGGGATCGTCGCCGACCCGGCTCACCCAGGTCGTCCGGTGCCCGAGTCGGGCCAGGTATCCGGCCACGTTGGACTCGGCCCCACCGACCGAGACGGTGACCTGCTCGGCGTGCTCCAGCGGCTCACCGGGCGCAGGGCAGAGCACCACCATCGTCTCCCCACCGCAGCCACCTCGACCGCCGGCGAGCCGGCCGGACGCTCGCCTGGTCAGGTCGGGAGTCGGTCGGCATGCGGCACACGTCCTCGCGGCGGGGTCCGGGCGCCGCCGAGCCTAGGTGTCCGGCGCGAGACGGGCAAGCCGTCGCGCTCCGGGTCAGGGCAACGTCAGCCCGTACGCGGCCAGCACCTCCGCGATCGGTTGGTAGTAGGTGCCGCCGGCGGTGCAGTTGCCGGTGCCGCCGGAGAGGATGCCGAGGATGGTGCCGGTGGAGGCCACGTAGAGCGGGCCGCCGCTGTCCCCGGCTCGGCGCAGATGTTGGTACGGATCAGACCGTAGATCACACCGGTGGAGTAGTTGACGGTCTGGTTGAGACCGGTGACCGTGCCACAGCGCACCCCGGTGGTGCTGCCGCTGCGGCACACCGCCTGACCGATGTACGCGGTCCCGGGGCCGTTGATGGTGACCAGGCCGGGATAGGTGTAGACGGCGCTCGGTGGGCGATCCGCCCGGTGTAGCGGATCAGCCCGTAGTCGTTGGTGGGTAGCTGGTGGCGGTGCGGGTGCCGAGCACGGTGGTCTGGGCGCTGTCGGCGTACCAGGTGGCGGCGGCGTTGGTGCAGTGCCCGGCGGTGATCACGTAGTAGGTGCTGCCGCTGCGCGCGTTCGCGCCGAGCGAGCAGCGCGCCGCCGCCGTAGATGCCCTGCCCGCCGGCGATCAGGGGCGCAGAGTTCCGGGTTCACGGCGCAGCAGCGCCGGCCTGGTCGGCCACCGCCCGCAGGGCGGTCAGCTCGGCGGAGGCCACGGTGTCGTCGACGGTGAGGGTCATCCGGCCGGTGGCGGGGTCAAGACCCCAGGCGGTGCCCGCGGTGCGTACCCCGGCCAGCACGGCGACCGGGTCGACGCTCCGGTCGGCACGGCCTGCGCCGCGCCGGGCGCGACGAGCAGGAGCACGGTCAGGACGAGGGCGGCCAGCGGGGAGCGGCGCATCCGAACCTCCGACGAGATCGAGATTGATGGATGCTGGACAGCATCGCCCGGCCTCGGAGGTCGTGGCAACCTCCGGCCGTCCTCTTCCCCGACCGGCGGGAATCGCCGATCCGGGCGGCCGGCGCCGGCACCGCCGATAATCCTCGGGAGACACGGCGGGAGGCCGGGCATGACCACCGGAGGCACCGCGGCACTGGTACGCCGGCCGGACGGTTCGACCCGGGCCACGCTGCTGGAGTTGCTCTTCGACGTGGTCTTCGTGGCCTCGCTCGCGCTGACCTCGACGCTGCTCGCGCAACACCACTCCTGGTCCGGCACCGCGATGGTGCTGCTGATGCTGACGGCGATATGGTGGACCTGGTCGGTCACCTCCACCACGACCGAGTTCTACGACCCGCAGCAGCGCCCGATCCAGTTCATCCTGATGGTCGCCATGGTCGGGTCGGTGGGGATGGCGGCGTCGCTGCCGATGGTCACTGACGGGCACGCGATGGTCTTCGCGGTCTCGTACGTCGGCACGCACGTGATCCGCGGCGTCGTTCTGGTCACGTCGTTGCACCGCCAACACCACCGGTCGGCCATGGTCCGGGCCACCCGGTTCCTGTTCTGGTTCGTGGTGTCCGGCGTCTTCTGGATCGCCGGCGGGTGTCCGGCACGGTGAACTGGGGCCTCTGGGCAATCGCCATCACGATCGACCTGGTCTCCGCGGGGCCCGCTACCCGACGCCCCGGCTTGGCCGGGTGCCTCTCGACCAGTACGAGCGCACCACCGGGCACCTGGGCGAGCGGTACCAGCAGTTCATCATCCTGGCCCTCGGTGACCTCATCCTGGTGCCGACGCTCCAGGTCAGCCGGAGCCCGCTGGCCGGGCTCCGGGTCGCCGCGCTGTTCTCCGCGTTCGCCGTGATGCTGCTGCTCTGGCAGGTCTACGTCTTCCGGGCCGGCGAGTTGCTGGAGGCCAGTGCCGGGCCGAAGTCAGGCCGGCCAGCCCGGGTCGCGCCGTACACCCACCTGGTGATGCTGGTCGGCGTGGTCGGCGCGGCGGCCTCGTTCGACCTGGTCGTCACCCGGCCGACCGGGACGACACCGGTGGCCTGGCTTCTCCTCATCATGGGCGGACCGGCGCTGTTCGTGATCGGCCGCATTCTCTTCACCCTGTTGGTCTCCAACATCCTGCCGTGGCGGCGAATGGTCTGGCTACCCCTGCCACTGCTGGTGCTGCCGTGGCCGGAGGCTGGCCGCCGCTGCTGGTCACCGTGATCGTGGCGCTCGGGCTCGCCGGTCACGTCCTGACCTCGGCGAGGCCCGGGAAACCACGCCGGGCCTGCGGATGCGGCGGTTCTGGGACTGATCCTTCCCGGTCAGGCGACGTGTCGAGCGGCCCACTCGGCGAGGTCTCGGGCGCACGCGTCCACCGACTCCGCCAGGTGCGGGCCGCGCCCTCCCCGCCTCGTCGCTGACCTGCTTGACCAGCCGGCACGGCACACCCGCGCGGCGGCCCACGCCACCGCGTACCCTCCATGTCGACCAGGTCGGCGCGCTGCGCCAACCGGTCCCGCGCGACGTCGTCGGCCACGAACGTGTCACCGGTGGCCAGCACCGCGCCCTCGGTGGCCAGCGACAGCGGCGCCCGTAGGTCTCGCCGGTGAGCGTGCGCAGCAGCTCGGTGTCCAGGTCGTGCTGAAGCACGGTGGCGACCTCGTGGATGCCGGCCCACCCGGGCGCAACGCTCCGGCCGTGCCCAGATTGAGCAGCAGCGCGGGCGCGGCCCGGCGGCCAGCACCGCGGCCACCGCGCTGGCGGCGTTCACCTTGCCCATGCCGGTGAGCAGGACCGGCAGGTCAGGCGGCAGGTAGCGGGCTTCCTCGCCGACGGCGAGCACCACCAGCGGACGATCGGATCGGACCGTTCCCCGAAGATTCACCGGAGCATCGTACGAGCCGGGCCGGCGGCCGCCAACGTCAGTCGTCGGCGAAGCGGTACAGCACGAAGTCCTTCTCCGCGCCGCAGGCGATCACGTGGGTGTTCCACGAGCAGGACTCGCTGCGGACGTCCTTCAGCTCACCCAACTCGTCGACCTCGCCGGACTCGGCCCACACCCGGCCAGCACCCGGTTGTCCGCGACCACGCTGGGCGGCTTGCTGAAGACCAGCAGGTTGCCCTCGTCCAGGCGGACCGCCACACCGCCCCGGTCCCGCAGCACCGGCGTGCCGGCGGCGTCAAAGAGGGTGACGGTCGGCTGCGGGACTCCCGCTGGGCGAGCACCTGCTCACCCACCGCGACCAGGCCGGTCACGCCCGGCGCCGACCACTGGATCGCCCGTTTCCCTCGGTCGCCGCCACCACCTCGGTGCGCTGGGCGTCACTGTTCGGCACCTGCAACAGGCACGCCCTCCGCGCACCGCACGCCACCAGCTCCTTCGGGCGGTACTCGTCGTTCCCGGACCGGTGCAGCACCACCGGCGCGGCGTCCGAACCCAGGTCGTACGCCAGCAGCTGGTAGCCACCCTCGTTGGCGGCCACGAACAGGCGGTCCTCGTGTGCGATCACCAGGTCGTCGAGGTCGGCGACGCTGCCCCACTGGCGCAGCACACGGCCCGAGGCCATGTCGAGCAGTCGCACCGACCGGTCCGCACCCACCTGGACGAGTCGGCGCCCCTTGCCCGTCCACGGGTTGCGGGGCCTGCCGTCGAGGAAGGCGGGCCGGCCGCCGCCGCATCGCTGCCCACCGGCCGGACGACGGTACGCGCGCCGGCGTACCGGTCACTGGGGTTGGGCTGGGTCCACCGCGTCGAACCGTCGCTCAGGCGCAGTCCGACCAGTTGCGCCCGGCCCGGTCCACCAGCACCGCCGTGTCGTCGCCGACGTAGACCTCGTCGTCACCGCGCAGATCGCGCTGCCAGCGCTGCTTCCGTACGGCCGTCGAGCACGGCCAGCGGTCGCAGGGTGCTGTCGCCCGGCGCGTCGGCGAGACCGCGACCGCCCGGAACGGCGATGACCGCCTCCCAGTCGTCGGCCCGCGCGTCGGTGGGCTTGCGCCACAGCTCGTCGCCGCTGGCCGCGTCGACGGCCACCACCTCCAACCGGTCGTCCGGCAGCGGGAACGCGAGGTAGGCCCGGTCGTCGAGCACCGCCGTCCACATGTCGGCCGGTCGTTCGGCGCCGGCCGACGGCCGGACAACTCCTTCAGCGACCGGAACTCCAGATCCGGATAGCGGTCCCGGGTCAGGTAGAGCGTCGCCGCGGCGGCCACCCCGGCCAGGGCCAGCACCGCGCCGAGCACCACCCAGCGCGCCCGCCGCCAGCGTGTCCCGCCCGCCGCCGGGGACGGGTGCCGCCGGCCCAACCCGGCCCGGGCGGCGGGCCGCCGGCGGCGTCGACCCGGCCAGGGCTGCGACGGTACGACAGGTGCGACGGTGCCGCCGGCCGGCGCGGCGGGTTCCGGGTGCGGCGAGCCGCGGTCCCGCGTACGCCGGAGTGGGCAGCTGTCGACGCAGCGGCAGATCGGTGAGGGCGCCCTCGGCCACCGGCAACTCGGGCTGGTCCAGCACCGTCGGCGCGATCCCCAACTCGGCGTGCAGCATCCGGGCCACCAGCGGCATCCGCGACGACCCGCCCACGAGGAACAGGCCGGCGAGCTGGTCCGGCGTGAGGCCGGCGTCGGCGATCACCTCCCGGGCCCGCTGGACCGCGCGGTGCAGCAGCGGCGTCGCCACCCGCTCGACGTCCGCCCTGGTCAGCTGGACCGTCTCGGGCACACCCGGCACGGCGACCGGCGCGACGACGGATCGGGACAGGGTCTCCTTCGCACCCCGTACCTCGTCCCAGAGCCGCACCTGGTCGCGGCGCTGCGCCGGGTCCGCCGGCCGGGTCAGCCGGGCCCACTGCGCGGCGTGCCGCTCACCGAGCACCTCGCCCACCCGCCGCACCAGCGCGGCGTCGAGGTCCAGACCGCCCAGGTCGGGCAGGCCACCGTCGGCGACCACGCGGAAGCCGGAGTCACCCCAGGGTCCGCGCCCTCGTTGCGCAGCACCGCGACGTCGAGCGTCCCGCCACCGAAGTCGAACACCGCGATCGCCTCGCCGACCGGCACCGGACGGTGCAGCACCTGCGTAGTAGCGGGCGGCGGCCACCGGCTCCCGCAGCAGCCGGGTGCCCGGCGGTGTCGGCCCGGCGAGGGTGTGCTCGGCCACCTGCGGCCAGCCCGCCCGCAGCAGCGCGTCGGCGAGCACCTGCCGCCGTGGCGCGTCCCAGGCGGCCGGGCAGGTGAGCACGGCCGGGGCAGGAAACCCACAGCGCCCACCGCGGCCCGCCCGACCGCCGCCAGCACCGCGGCGAGCAGGTCGGCCGGCGGGTACGACCGTTCGCCGAGCAGGACGGTCGGCTCGTCCACCGACGCTTCGGGTTCGCCTCGAACCGGGCCGGATCCGACTGTGCCAGCCGTCGGGCGTCCCAGCCGGTGTGCAGGGTGCCGTCCGGGTCGGCGTACACGGCGGACGGGCTGAGTGGTTGACCGTCCATCAGCAGCGGACGGGTCCGCCCGTCCGGCCAGCGCAGCACCGCGACCGTGTTGGACGTGCCGACGTCGACGCCGAGAGCGAAACCCTCGTCCTGGCCTGCCATTGCCCGACACCTCCGCCATGACGAGGGAAACTCGACAGCGCATCGTACGCAGGCCGCGCCGCCCTCTTGATCAGTCGGTCCGGGGCGGCTGCTCAGTGCGTGGAGTGGACGCCCACCACCTCGCCCTCGCTGGTCTCCCCGGTCAGCTGGAACCCGAGTTTCAGGTAGAACCGCTCGGGACCGTCCGCCCCGGGTCCCACGTGGTGTAGACGCGGTCGTGCCCCGCCGACGTGCCTCGTCGCGGACGGCCTGCACCGCGAAGCGCCCGTACCCTGCCCCTGACGCTCGGCGGCGATGTTCAGACGCCACAGGCCCGAGCGCCTGTCGTCCGGTCGGGCCGGGTCCCACACGATGTCGAAGAAGCCCATCAGGAAGCCGACGATCTCGTCACCCTCGACGATCAGCCGTGGCCAGGCGACCTCGGGTTGCGCGTACGCCTCGGCGAGGGACCAGGCGACCGGGGTCGAGTGCTTCTCCTGTGCCCTGTGCACGGTCAGCCGGCACGCGGCCTCCACGTTGTCCGGTGTGATCTCCATCAGTCTCGGCACGCCGGACACCCTACCGAGCGCGACGTCTTCCACCACGACCTGTCGGTACGACCACCCGGCCACTGACCGCCCCGACGTCTTCTCGGCGTTGGGGCGTCCCAGCGCGGCGATCAGGGGCGCCCGGAAAGCGGTCGGAGAGGGCGTAGCGGAGCAGGACCACGTCGCCGATCTGGCGGGCCTCGGCCAGGTGGCGCGGCGGCCGGGATGCCAGGGAAAGCGGCCCTCCCCGACGAACCGGGCGCCCGACCGTCGCCGACGAAGAACGGGCGATCACCAGGTGCAGCTCGTCGGCGAGGCCGGCCGCGAGGAACTGGGCGTGCACAGTGCCGCCGCCCTCCACCATCAGCCGCCGTACGCCCCGCCCGACGAGGTCGGCGAGCATCCATCCGGGGTCGACGGGCTCGCCCGCGTCGACCACGGTGGCCAGCCGACCGATGCGTTCCGGGTCTTTCCAGCGCCCCGGTGGCGCAGTAGACCAGACGGGCCGGATCACCCGCGGTGAAGAAGCGGGCACTCGGATCGAGGTCACCCTGGGCGGTCAGGGTGACCTTGATGGGCGTGGCCGGCTGGCCGGCCGCCACCCGCTCGGCCCGGCGACTCGGAAGCGCACCAGCAGGCGAGGGTCGTCCCGGCGGACGGTGCCGGCGCCGACCAGGATCGCGTCGCAGCTGGCCCGCACCGCGTCCACCCGATCCAGGTCGTCCTCGTTGGACAGCAGCAACCGCTCCTCGGAGGTGTCGTCGATGTACCCGTCGATCGACGCGGCGCAACTCAGCAGCACGTACGGCCGCGGTGGTTCCGGTGGGCCGCTCATGGGGAGACGGGCTGGTCGGGGTGTGACCCGCGAGCAGTTCCGTCGCCTCGACCTCCGCCGCCTTGGCCGCCTTGGCCGCCAGGTAGTCGGCGTTCGCCGGCGAGAGGAACACGCTGGTGGGCACCCGTTCGACGACGTCCACACCCAGCCGGGTCAACTGCTCCTCCTTGTCCGGGTTGCTGCTCAGCAGTCGCAGCCGCGGCACGCCCAACGTGGCCAGCATCTGCGCGGCGGCCGTGTAGTCCCGCTCGTCCTCACCCCGGCCCAGCGCGACGTTGGCCTGGTAGGTGTCCAGCCCGGCGTCCTGCAGCGCGTACGCGTCGAGTTTCGCGTACAGGCCGATGCCACGGCCCTCCTGCCGGAGGTAGAGCAGGAAGCCACCCTTCTCGGCGATCCGCTGCACCGCCTCCCGCAGCTGCGGCCCGCAGTCGCAGCGTTGGCTGCCGAACACGTCGCCGGTCAGGCACTCGCTGTGCGGACGGACCAGCGGGCCTCTCCCCGGCGGCGAGTCGATCCAGTGCGCCCGCCCAGTCGCCGAGGCCGAGGGCCAGGTGCTCCCGACCGTCGACCAGCCCCTTGAACGAGAACACCCGCACGGTCGTGGAGTAACCGTCCGGAAAGGCCAGCGGCACCGTGACCTGCGTACGGATCGTGGCAATCGGCAATGCTTCGGGCATGGGACTCCTCTGTCCGGCGCCGCCGACCTCCGGCGACGCGTTCCGTCTCACAGCCGACTCAACAACCGCCGCCGGGGCGGCTTCCGGCGGCGACCGGGTTCCGGCGGCGACGGGCCAGCAGCACCGCGGCACCGGGCAGGCTGGCCACCAGGATCAGCGCACCGTAGACGGTGGCGGTGGCGACGCCCTCGGCCGCGCTGAGGCCGGCCGCGCCGAACACCACGCGGCCACCCTCGCGGGGTCCGAAACCGGCGACGTTCAGCGGCAGGCCCATGGCGAGCAGGGCGAGCAACGTCAGCGGCAGCAACCGCGACAGTGGGGCGTCCGATCCGGCGGTGCGGGCCGCCACCAGGAACGTGGCCAGGTGACCGGCGACCATCACGGCCGAGGCCACCAGCACCCGAACCAGGTACGCCGGGCCAGCAGCCCGGACCGCACGTCCGACACGGCGGTCCGCGTCGCCCGCGCCCACCGTGAACGACCGGCGTCCGGCACGGCCCGGACCAGCAGCACGGCCACCAACCCGCCCACGACCAGCAGCGCGGCGGCGACCGGCAGGTACTGCCGCACCGGCGACGGAAGGCCGCGAGCACCACCAGCGCCACGCCGACCAGGACCACCTGTCCGGCGGTCCGCTCCCAGATCACCGCGCGGATGCCCCGGCTGACGTCACCGGCGTCGCGGCCGTGTCGTACCGCCCGGTGCACGTCGCCGAGCACCCGCCGGGCAGTGTGGCGTTGAGGAACACGGCCCGGTAGCAGTGCGCCACCGCGGTCGCCAGTGGCAGTCGCACGCCCAGACCGCCGGCGACGAGGCTCCACCGCCACGCCGCGCAGACCGTGGTGAGCACCCGATGACCAGCGCCGCGCCAACGCGGGCGCGTCGATCAGTCGTACCCCGGCGAGGAACGGACCACCGCCCACCTGCCACAGCAGGACGGCGAGCAGACCCACCCGCCGACCACTCGTGCCCAGGCCCAGAACATCGGCGCCGGCCTCCCCTTTGAAGATCGTTCACTTGCCCTAGTCCACGTACCCAGGGCGTGAACAGTTCATCCGTCGGCGAGGAGGTCGGTGTGTTCGACCAGGACGGTGAGCCGCCCGGCCGCCGCGTCGGCCAACCGGCGCTGGGCGTACGCCGGCGGGCCGGCCAGATCGGGGCGCTGCTCGCAGGCCGCCCCCAGCCAGCCCCGGAACCACTCGGCGGCCAGGTCGGCCTGCTCCGGGCCGAGGTGCCACGGGCTGGGCCGCTCCCGCACTGTGACGCCGCGCCGGGTGAACGCGGCGACGGTGGCGGCGACGGCGTCCGGGCCGAGCAGTCGTCGGCCGTCCACGGTACGGCGCTGGTGGTCGTTGAACGCGGCGGTGACCGCCTCGTCCAGCGGGTCGGTCGGGTGAACCGGACCCGCCCGGTCACCGAGACGGCGAAGAGGGCGGGCCGGCCCACGCAGGCGTCCACCACCCGTTCGATCTCCTCGGCGCTGAGCATGTCCAGCAGCGCGGACGCGGTGACCAGGGAACCGTCGGCGAGATCGGCGGCGGTCAGCCGGGTGAGGTCGCCGCGGCGGGTACGCACGGTGACCGGAGCCCCGTCGGCGGCGGTCACCCCGGTCATGCCCTCGGCGGCACGGGCCAGCAGGTCGGCGTCCCGGTCGTGCAGCACCCAGTGCTGCGGTCCGGCAGCCGGGCGGCCAGCCAGCGGCTCATCGAGCCGGTGCCACTGCCCAGGTCGTGGATCACCGTCGGGGCGTCACCGGTCAGCCGGGCTCGGACCGCGTCCAGCAGGTCCTCGGCGCGTGCCGCCGCATCGGCCGGCTCGCGCAGCCGCAGCCAGTCGGCGAACGGCAGGGTCTCCTCGGCGGTCATCCCGCCACCTCCTTCAGCACGCCGGCCAGCAGCGCGGTGGTCACCGGCCAGTCGGTCAGGGTGTCGCGCCGGGCCAGGGCGGCACGCCGCAGCCGGTCCCGCAGGTCGTCGTCGCCCAACCACCAGCTCAGCGCGCCGGCCAGGGCGGCCGGGTCGTCCGGTGGGACGAGTAACCCCGGCAGGTCACCATCCGGGTACGCCCGAGCGCCTCCGGTACGCCGCCCACCCGGGTGGCCAGCACCGGCAGGCCGCGCGCCAGCGCCGGTGACAACCATGCCGTACGTCTCGCCTCTGGACGGCAGCACGAGCAGGTCGGCGGCGGCGTACGCGGCGTCCAGCGCCGCACCGGTCAGCGGGCCGGTCAGCCGGACGCGGTCGGCGAGGCCCGCACCGGCGAGCCGGTCGCGCAGCCGGTGCACCAGCTCGGGCTCCCGGGTCAGCGTGCCGACGCAGACCAGCGTCCACGGCGCCTCGGGCAGCACCGTCAACGCGTCGACCAGCACGTCGTGGCCCTTGTGGCGGGTGACCGCGGCCACGCAGAGCAGCCGGCCACCGGCGACCGAGCCGGGGTGCCGGCGGCGCGGGCGTCACCCGGTGGCGCGACCCGGACGTGGTCGGGACGCAGCGGGTGGCGCAGCAGCAGGCGGCGGCGGGTCCACTCGCTGGTGGTGACGACGGCCCGCGCGGTGGCCAGCGCGCGGGCCTCCGCCTCGTCGTCCAGCGGCATGTGCACCAGGACGACAAGGCGCAGCCGACGGGCGTGCGGGGCGAGCAGCTCCGGCACGGTCGAGGCGATCAGACCGTCGATCAGCACCACCGCGTCGTCGGGCGCGGCGGCGAGCACCTCGGCCAGCCTGGCCCGGTCGGTCGGGTCGGGACGCGGCCACGCCCGGGAACCGGATGTTCGCGGACCGACCAGCCGTGTTCATCGAGCCCGGCGCAGATCCGCCGGTCGTAGACGTTGCCGCCGCTGGGCGTGGCCGGATCGTCGATGTCACCGGGCAGGACGACGTGGGCCGTCCGACCCGCATCGATCACAGCGACCGCTCGTAGCTGGCCCAGGCGATGTGCGACTCGTGCAGGGTGACCGTGACACCGGCCAGGTCGCGCGCCCCGCGCCCAGCTCACCGGCGTGCACCCGCTCGACCAGTCGGTCCGCGATCGTGCGGGCCAGCACCTCCGTGGTCGTGTTGACCCCGGCGAACGCCGCCTCGTCGTCGAGGTTGCGGTAGGTCAGCTCGCTCAGCACGGCCCGCAGCTGCTCGGTGGCCAGGCCGATGTCGACCACGATGCCGTCGGCGTCCAGGTCGGGCCTGCGGAACGTCGCGTCCACAACGAACGTCGCCCCGTGCAGGCGTTGGGCGGGGCCGAAGACCTCGCCCGGAAACTGTGGGCGATCATCATGTGATCCCGAACGGTCACGCTGAACACTGTCACTCCCCGTCGTCGTAGGTGATGAGGTGGCAGAGGGCGGGCAGGTCACCCGAACTCAGTCTGGCGAGCACGTCGGGTAGCTCCGCGAACCGGGACGCGCCGGTGATCAGCGCGTCGAACGCCGGGTCGTCGAGCAGGTCCAGGGCGAGGGCCAGCCGGTCGGTGTAGCTGCGCCGTCCGCGTCGGGCGGGGCGACCATGCCGACCTGACTGCTGCGTACGGTGAGTCGACCGGAGTGGAACGCCCGCCCAGCGACACCTGCACCGGGCGGTCGCCGTACCAGCTCAGCTCGATGACCGTGCCCTCCGGTGCGAGCAGGTCCAGCGACCGTTGCAGGCCGGCGCCGGTGGCGCTGGCGTGCACGACCAGGTCGCGGTCACCGGAGGCGTTGGCCGGGCTGGCGAAGTCGACGCCGAGCGCCCGGCCACGCCGGCTCGGCTGGCGTCGATGTCCACCAACTCGACCCGCACGCCGGGGAACCGGGCGAGCAGCGCCGCGACGCAGCAGCCCACCATGCCCGCGCCGACGACGGTGACCCGGTCACCGACCAGCGGCGCCGCGTCCACAGCGCGTTGACGGCGGTCTCGACAGTGCCGGCGAGCACCGCTCGGGCGGCCGGCACCCTCCGGTACCGGCACCACGGCGGCGACCGGCACGACGTACGCGCTCTGGTGCGGGTGCAGGCTGAACACCGTTCGCCCGAGCAGGTCGGGCGGGCCCTGCTCGACCACGCCGACACTGAGGTAGCCGTACTTCACCGGGCCCGGAAGTCGCCCTCCTGGAACGGCGCGCGCATCGAGGCGTACTGGTCGGTCGGCACCCGGCCGGTGAAGACCAGCGTCTCGGTCCCTCGGCTCACGCCCGAGTAACGGGCCCGGACCAGCACCTCGTCGGGCCCCGGGTCCGGCAGCGACACCGGCCGGATCTCCGCCGCGCCGGGCTCACGCACCAGCAGGCGTACGCCTCGCGGTTCACCGTCGCGTACCTCACCTCTGCTTCGGGCCACACCGATCGGCCATGTCCGGGTCCCCGGTCGGGTTGTCGATCATAAACACGAAGCCGAGGCGTCCACAGTTCGACGCTCACGCCGGCAACCATCATTCGGACAAAGTCTCATACTGCTATTGCTGCCCTTTTAGGCTCCCTGGCACATTCGAACCAACGGGGCGTGATGAGGGTTTCGTGGTCGGGTAGCCGCAGGTCAGAGGTGGTGGCGGCAGCTGCGGCCGTCGGCGTACTGGCGCTCAACGGTCTGCTGGCGCCGGCCGACCCGACCGGATCGATCCCGTGCCGGCCGCGGTCGAGGAGGCCATCGGACCGGTCGACCCGTCGCTCCGCGCTGAGCTTCGGCGTGATGCTGGTCGTCCGGCAGCGCAGGCTCCGCGCCTAGCGCGCGATTGATCGCGAGGGTCGGATCAGGGGAACCGGCCCGGCCTCGCGGCACATCGCCGCCCTCGCCGCGACCCGTTGGCTGGACTGTCAACACGGCTTTCCCAATTCAGACGATGCTGTCGTCGCTCATCCTGTCGAAGGCGCCCATTCGCTCCGCGCTCCAGCGTTTCCGGGCCGGATATCCATACCAACGGAGCTCTGCCATCTCGAAGCGCCACCGCATGATGAGCCCGGGACGATAGGCGGCGAGATTGATGCCCCGCTGCCTCGCGAGCCCTCTGCGCTGCCGATCATACGATCGATGTCGCCGGGCTTGAGCTCTAGATCACGTACGGCGGTGATGATCACCGCTAACTCCGCCAGGCCAGGATGGACAGTGCTGACGTCTTCGTCGCCGGCCGCTTCTCCCAACTCCCAATGAATGGCCCGCGACACCTCATCCGCCGTGACGCCGTACGTCGCCTGGGAGTGCTTGCTCACCCGCTCAGCGAACAGGCGAATCTCGGCCGGGTTGTACCGGTCGGGGCGCAGCCAGCCGACCGCGACGCTGAACATTCCCAGCATCACAGCTCCCAAGGCTCTTCTGTCGAGGAACGCCCTGGGCTGCAGGCGACGCACCAACGAGCGATCTCCGAGCAGGAACGCATGCCAGTAGTAGCCATGAATCGTACTCAGTCCGGTCGCCCGCCCGTGGTCATGCCACGAGGGTACGAACGGTCCACAAATATGGAGCGTGACGAATCTGATCAAGGCGGCGGGTAATCGACTCCAGATCAGCGAGGTGGGGTTTCCACGCCACCGGGATACCCCACCTCGCCGATCTCGTGTTAGTCAGTGATCGGTCGGAGGGTCGGTCGCGGCGGGGCGGGCGCGGACGTGCAGCCGCTCCCCTGGGGCCCGAAGAGACTGAGCGCCTCGGCGGTGCCGGGGCCTGGGTTGAAGAAGAGGTGCGGAACGCGGGTGTCGAACTCGGCCACCTCCCCGAGGTCAGACGGGCTGTTGGCGCGCCTCTCGGCTCGGTTCGGATGGCATGGTTTCTGTACTTCGCTGCTATACCGCCGGCTTCGACAGCCCGGCCTCCCTGGTCCATCCGAGGAACCGGCGGTGCAGCACGTCTGCCGATGCCCAAGGCATGTCCTCGGTTGCCTGGACGAGGTACGACCCGAGGTAGAGAGCCAGCGACACTGGAGCGTCCGCATACTCCGCCCGCAGCTCGCGCTTGCGGGTTGGGCAGGGCCAGGGCAGGCCGCAGTCACCGCAGCTCCAGATCGGCATGACCGGGCCGTGGACAGTCACCGCGCACCCTCCAGGAAGCGAGCGGTGATCGCCGGTGTCAGCCGGCTGGTCCCTCATTCGACTTGCCAGCACGGGTACGGGGTGAGCCTGGCACCCACGTCCGGCAGCCGCTGCAGATGCCGTGCAGCCCCCGACGTGCACCGCGATGATCGTCTTCTGCTGCCCGCTGCTCACTGCTCACCTTCCTGCGGCCAGTGGCCACGATTGATCGGAATCCGGTGCCGGGCACGGCAGGGCAGTTCGGCTGCACAGCGGCAGACGCGTCGCCAGAGCTGCCATGACCACACTGGCCGATGCCTGCGGGCAAGAGTCAGCGCAGTGGCCGAGAGGTATTCGTCATACGAGACGCGCCGCACGGACCCTCCCTCGTTTCGCACACGAGGACGGCTTCCCGCCCTCGACAGTGAGGGGACGCGGCGACCAGGCGATAGCCGCACCGCCCACCGCGTCCCGTGAGCGAGAAGCTACGGTGGGTCGCCGAACGGGATGGGTAGGGTTCCTACCCCTGGATCACGAGAGCAGCCCGACCTTGATCGCAAGGTCGCGGGCATCGTCACGGGTGGAACGCGGGCCGTCGAGCAGGTCCAAGGTGATCTGGCGGGCGTACCCGTTGAAGCGGATCGTCTCCGGTGCCGACTCGTACGCCTGGCGGAGGTGATCACGGCAGCTTCCTTGTCGTCCTTGCCGTAGTGCGCCCGCGCGACCTCGATGAGATGGCGTGCCCGGCGCGGCCTCGACGGGATCGCCGCGGAATCATGGCGGCCTGCCTGTCGCACCGCCTCACCGGACTTCTGCAACTCCACCGCCACGGTCACCGCGTGAGCGCCCATGATGATCTGTGAGAACGACGTCTGCGGCTGATAGAAGCCCTTTGGTAGGCGCTGCGCCACCCGATCCGCGTGATCCCAGTACCGCCAGGCCCGGCCCTCCTCACCAGCACGGGCGGCGGTGTAGGCAGCTTCGAAGTTCAGTGCACCCCAGAGCGCCAACAGGTTCGTGTTCCCGTCGGCCGTACGCGGCTCCAGCGCCGACAGGAGGTCCAGGGTCACCGCCATCGCGGTGTCCCAGTCACCGGCGTCCCGATGCACCTGGCACAGGAACCATCCCGCGCCGGCCACCGCCTCCGGGTCGCGGGACTCCCGCGCCGCCACCATCGCGCGGTCCGCGACCCGCCACAACAACTCGGCAGCGGGTTGGTAGGCAAGGAACATCTGCGTCAGCCCGAACGTCTCCGCCAACAGGGCCTGAGCCTGCCGACGCTGATCACCCTCGTACGCCAACGCGGCGCGCTGCACGTCGCGCAGCAGTCCTGGCAACAACCTGCCCAGCACCGTGCGGTGATCCGACGCCTGATGGCGTGCCCGCCATGCCATCGCAAGCCGCTCCCTCAGGCTCGTCAACGACTCAGGGAAGCCTCGTCGGAAATGGCGAAGCGGTTCACGGCGTCACGGACCGACGCCAGCGCCGGATGCTCCGGCCCGTTGACCACGGCAGACCGGGCGCTCCACTCGCCGGCCAAGGCAGACACGTCGACCTTGAGAGCACGCGCGATGCGATCCAGCATGTGAATGCGCGGCGGCAGGATGCGATCGGTCTCCACTGCCTTGACCCACTCGGCGCTGCGCCCACCAACCCCCGAGCACCGCACGGGTCTTCCTGACCGCTCCCGGTAGACCTTCAACCGCTGCCCGAACGTCAACTCCGGCAAGGAATCCATCCCGGACCTCCCCGTAGCGCGTGACCCACCGTTGGCGCCTAGGCCGCCGTGCCACCCAACGCTACCGGCCTGTCTGCCGCCTCATAACCCCTCACACGCCGTGCGCAGCCGTTTCACCGCTGACACCCAAGTCCCTGGACTCCTCGCTTGTACGCTCTCGGCGCATGTGCGGCGGGTTCGGGCTCTGTGCGATTAGGTAGCCAGGACCCGGGCGAAGAACGCCAGACTGTCGCGGACCAGCGGTTCCAGCGGCACTCCGCCGAAACAGTGGTCGGCCCCGCACCACCGACACCTCGACCTCGGCACCCGCCGCGGTCAATGCCGTGGCCAGCTCTTCGCTCTGCCCCACCGGTACGACCAGGTCCTGGTCGCCGTGGATCAACAGCATCGGTGGGGCCTGGCCGGTGACGTAGCTGATCGGACTGGCCGCCCGGCCCAGCCCGCGTTCTCGGCCAACGGGGCACCGATCAGAAGGGATTCGGGCGAGTCCGCCGCGTCGTGGTCGATCGTCGCGGACGGGTGTGACTGCGCCTGCATGGTCGACAGGTTCGACGGCGCGTACCAGCAGACCGCCGCCCGCACGTCACTGTCGTCCTGGTCGTTTCCCGTCAGCGCGACCAGCGCGGCCAGGTGCCCACCGGCCGACTCGCCCCACACCCCGATCCTCTCGCGGTCCACGCCAACCGTGTCCCCGTGGCGGCGCAGCCACCGCACCGCCGCCGTGACGTCGTCGAGTTGGGCGGGGAAGTGCGCCTCGCCGCTGAGCCGGTACTGCGCGGAGGCAACCGCGAACCCGGCACGGATGGCGGCGGTGAACGGATCCGCCTCCATGAGCCAGTCCGCCGGGTGCTTGGGCGAACCGAACAACCACGCGCCTCCGTGGATCCACACCAGGACCGGAACCGGGTGGGCAGCGTCCACCGGCACGACCAGGTCCAATGTCAGTGGGCGATAACCCGGCACCTCGTTGACGACGATGTCGCGGTGCTCGATCCGGTCGCTCCAGCGCCGGGATGCCGTCTCGGTCATCGCGCCATCCTCGCATCGACGAACGATCCGGCCGTACCCGTCCGCTGACGCCGGCCGAGGCGGAGCCGCCACGGTCGGGCTCGATCGACACGAGGTCAAGAGCCCGAGTCGGTCGTGATTCCCCGAACATGTTCCGCATGCACTCCACTGCGGACATCGACGTCCGGGCGAACGGCTGGGGTCAGTCGGTCGCCCTCACACCTGGTAGTCGGCGGGCTTCCGTCTGGTGTGCGTGCTGCCTATGGAGCTGATGTCGTCAACGAGTCAGCCCAGTTGCCGACTCCGGCTCACGCCGGCAGCCCGCCCCAGGTCCGTGATATCGCAAACGACTCAGCTCCAGAGGCTCCACGCAACAACTACCCCACCCGCACGACTCGCAGGCACATCCGGCACGGGACGCAGACCAGGCATCGGAGAGCGCCCGGCCCCGCAGTCAGCTCGCCGGCCCGTCCTCGCGCCGCCCCGGATCACGAGGGTGGTACTCCGGGCGGAGCTTGGCGCTCGCGAACGCCGCCTTCACCGCCGCCGAGAGCGCGGCAATGTCGTACGCGCCATGGTGCCGACGGCCGTTGATGAAGAACGTCGGGGTGCCGGTGACGCCGCTGAGGTCAGCGGGCTGTCCCAGTCGCGGCGGGCGGGCCCGGACGTGCAGCCGCCCCTGCGGCCCGAAGAGACTGAGAGCCTCGGCGGTGCCGGGGCCGGGGTTGAAGAAGAGGTGCGGAACGCGGGTGTCGAACTCGGCCACCTCCCCGGGGTCAGCGTCAGATCACGGTCGCCGAGCAGCAGGCGCAACCGACCGGAAAGCACGTACAGCCACTCGTACCCCTCGTGGGCCTGCGGGATTCGGCCCCGGCGGACGGGTCCGGCGGGAAGATCTGCTTGAACGCCTGCACACCGCCCGGTCGTCGACTCAGCGGCAGGTACGTCACGCCGTGGATGACTATCGGTTTGGGGCGTACCCGGGGATCGCCGGTCGCCGGGCGTCGACCAGCTCGTCCAGGGCCACCTGGTAGGCCCTCGCCAGTGGGAGCAGCAGTTCCAGGGTGGGCCGGCGGCTGCCGGACTCCAGCCGGAGAGGGTGCTCACCGAGATGCCGGTCAGGTCGGCGAGCTGGGTCAGCGTGGTCCCTCGTTGGTGACGCAGGGCACGCAGCCGGGGCCGACGGCCGCCAGCGCTGCGCTGTCCTCGTTTGCCATAACGGCAGGGATAGTTGCCGTCGTGCGGGTGGCGACGGATGGTGGGCGCAGACGACGACGTACGAGGGAGATAGCGGTGGACGAGACATACGACGTGGTGGTGGTGGGCGGTGGCGCGGCAGGGCTCAGCGGAGCCCTCGCGCTGAGCCGGGCCCGCCGTTCGGTGCTGGTGATCGACTCCGGCGAGCCGCGCACGCGCCGGCCGACCAGGTGCACAACTACCTGGGTCGGGAGGGACGCCACCGGGCGAGCTGCTCGCGGTCGGGCGGGCCGAGGTGGCCGGGTACGGCGGGCAGTTCCGCACCGGCCGGGTGGAGGCCGTGACCCAGGACGACGACGGGTTCCGGCTCGGCGTTGACGACGGCGGGTCGGTGCGAGCCCGGCGACTGCTGGTGACCACCGGACTGACCGACCAGCTGCCCGACGTGCCCGGGCTGGCCGAGCGGTGGGGCCGGGACGTGCTGCACTGCCCGTACTGCCACGGTTGGGAGGTCCGGGACCGCCGGATCGGCATCCTGGCCACCGGGCCGCTGGCCGTGCACCAGGCCGAGATGTGGCGACAGTGGAGCGACAGCGTGCTGCTCCTGCTGCACGACGCCCCGCACCGGACGCCGAGACCGCCGAACGGCTCGCCGCCCGGAGCATCGCCGTGGTGCCGGGTCCGGTCGCCGCGGTGGAGGTCACCGAGGACGCGCTGACCGGCGTACGGCTCGCCGACGGCCGGGTGGTGGCGCTCGACGCGATAGTGGTCGCGACGCGGTTGATCGCCCGCGCCGAACCGCTGGTGGGGCTCGGTCTCGCCCCGGAGGAGGTGACGATGGGTGAGCACGTCATCGGTGCCCAGATCCGGCCGACGCCACCGGCGCGACGAGCGTTCCGGGTGTCTGGGTGGCCGGCAACGTGGCCGACCTCCGTGGTCAGGTGATCACGTCCGCCGCCGCCGGCCTGACCGCCGCCTCGGCGATCAACGCCGACCTCATCGCCGAGGACACCCGCGCCGCGGTGGACGCGTACCGGCAGATGGTGGCCACGACGTTCGAGGAGCCGGCGTGGGAGGAGCGGTACCAGTCCCGGCCCTCGGTGTGGAGTGGGCAACCCAACCCGCAGCTGGTCGCCGAGGCCACGGACCTGACCCGGGGACGCGCGCTGGACGTGGGCAGCGGCGAGGGCGCCGACGCGGTGTGGCTGGCCGAACGCGGCTGGCAGGTAACGGCCGTGGACATTTCCAGCACCGCGCTGAACCGGGCCGCCGCGCACGCTGACACCGTCGGCGTCGCCAACCGGATCGAGTTCACCACGCCGACCTGCGCGACAAGCCGCCCGCCGAGGAGGCGTACGACCTGGTGTCCGCGCAGTTCATGCACCTGGCCCCGGAGCAGCGGCGGGAGTTGTTCGGTCGGCTGGCCGCAGCGGTCGCGCCGGGTGGCGTCCTGCTGATCGTCGGGCACCATCCGTCGGATCTGTGGACATCGGCACGCCGGATGCACATGCCGGACATGATGTACACCGCCGAGGACGTGGCCGCCGATCTGGCCCCGGCCCAGTGGGAGGTGCTGGCGGCGGAAGCGCGCCCCGCACGGTCACCGACGCGAACGGCGCGGACCTGACCCTGCACGACGCGGTCCTGGCGGCGCGCCGCCGCTGACGAACGACCTGCGTCGATCATGGAGTTGTGCGGGGTGACGAAGGTGGCGGATCACCACCTTCCGGCACCACAGCTCCATGATCGACGCGGGAGGGGCGGCGCGGGGCGGCAACGTGAGAGGTGGTGGGGCGGGACTTCGCAGGAGGTCCGCTCGGCGGTAGCGTTGCGCCACACTGACGGCCCGCGGGGCAGGCGACCGCCGACCCTGACGCCCCGATCGTACGGAGGATGGTGCATGTCCATCGGCGCTGAGCCGCACGCAGCACGCGACGATGCGGCCTCGCGGCCGAGCTTCGAGCTCGCCCTGCGCGGCTACGACAAACGCCAGGTGGACCGACACCTGGAGCAGCTGGACGGCCAGATCACGATGCTGAGTGGAGAGCACGGGCGTTCCGCCGTCCGCGTCCGTGAACTGACCGCCGAGGTGCAGCGCCTTCGTGCCGAGCTGACGGAGTTGCGGGAGCAACCGGTGCAGGTGGACCGCGCCTCGATCCACGATCTGGGCCCGATGGTCGCCGAGATCATGACGCTCGCCGACAAGCAGGCCGCCATGATCGTCGAGTCGGCCAGCGACCGGGCGAACGAGCTGCGCAGCGAGTCCGAGCGGATCCTCACCGACACCCGGAACGCGCCGCCCAGGCACGACAGGACCTGGCCGAGGAGTTGGCGGCCCGGCGTGCCGAGCAGGAGCAGGCGCACGAGGAGCGGCGCACCCACGCCGAGGCCGAGCTGACCGCGATCCGCGAGCACGCCGAGCAGTTGCGCGCCGACGGCGAGGCCGCGCACGAGCGCGCCCAGCACGAGGCGAAGCGGATCACCGAGCAGAGCGCGCAGCAGCTCAACCAGACCCGGGTTGCCGCCGACGCGCTGATGAAGTCGGCCCGGACCCAGATCCAGCAGGAGATGCAGTCGGCCCGGGCCAAGAACCAGCAGGAGTTGACCCAGTGGCAGGCCAGCGTGGAGCGGGAGGTCACCGAACGCCGTACCGCCACCGAGCAGGACATCGCCGAGCAGCAGGCCGCCGCTGAGCAGGAGCTGGCCGAGCAGCGCAGCGAGACCGAGCAGCAGATCGCCGCGCTGCTGGCCGAGGCGCAGCAGCACGTGACCGATCTGCGCAACCGCGCCGACGAGCAGGCCGCCAGCCACCAGCAACAGCTCACCGCCCTGCAACAGGAGCTCGAGGAGCGCCGGCAGGAGGCCAGCGAGCTGCACACCGAGCTGGACACCGGCCGCCAGCAGCTCGCCGCGGTCCGCCAGGAGGGCGAGACGCTGGAGAACGAGCTGTCCCGCATGCAGCAGCGGCTCAGCGAGGTCCGCCGGGACCTCACCGCCGAGAGCGCCCGCCTGGACGAGGCCCGCCGGGCCGGAGACTCCGCCGAGCGGCACGCCAAGGAGGTCCGCGCCCGCGTGCAGCGGGAGGCCAAGCGGGTGGCCGACCTCGCCTCCGCCGCGGTCATGGCCGCGGCAGCCGGGGTACGGAGACCGCCGAGTACCCGATGGTGGGTTCCCGTTCCAGCGCCGACCGACCCTCTTACGAGCGGGTGAGTGTCGAGCGGCTGCACGTCGACCGGCACTCCACGGACCGACCCACGATGGACGACGCCGATGCCGACCGTGCCACTCCCGACCGAGCCCCGGTCGAGAACGGGTACGCCGCCGACCGGCCCTCGGTGGACAACGGGTACGCCGCCGACCGGCCCTCGGTGGACAACGACTCCGCCGACCGGCCCCCGGTCGAGCAGGCGAACGGCGAACACGGTGGCGCACCGGCGCTGGCGGACGAGTCGGCCACGTCCGACCGTACGGCAGCCCGGGAGGTGAGCGCCGACGAGCCGACGTACCCCGGCACATCGGCACGGACGCGCCGACGCCCGTACCGTTCCTGGCCTTCGGACAGCCGGTCAGCGAGAACGGCGCCGCCCGGCACTGACCTCGGCCGTGCCGGCCGGCGGTCCGGCCGACGGTGATCGACTCGGGTTCCTTGAAGGCGGGGTGTCGGAGCCCGCCGGACAGCGCGGTTTCCCGGAACCCGAGTCGATCAGCACGCGCTGGCGATTCTGCGCCGAACCCGGTCGCCGCTCGGCGCGGAGCTGGCAGGCTGGGCTGGTCGCCGCGCGACAGCGGCGGACACCGGCCTGGCCCGGTGACCGAGAGGAGCGCCCGGTGACCGACAGGCCGGAGGAGTACGACCTGCTCGTCGTGGGCGGCGGCAAGGCCGGAAAGACGTTGAGCATGGACGTCGCCCGGTCCGGGCAGCGGGTCGCCATGGTCGAGCGCGGCATGATCGGCGGGAGCTGCATCAACGTCGCGTGCATCCCGACGAAGGCGCTGGTGACCAGTGCGCGCGCCGCCCGCCAACTGCGGGACGCGTCGGCGCTCGGCCTTGTGGTGCAGGGCGGCGGGTCGACGTGGACCTGTTGCGCGCGCACAAGCAGGACGTGGTCGAGGGATGGTGGCCGCCAACCGGCAGCAGTTCCTCGACTCCGGCCTGCACCTGGTGATCGGCCAGGCCCGGTTCGTCGGCCCGAGGACCGTACGGGTGGCGCTCGCCGACGGCGGTGAACGGCTGCTGCGCGGCGACGATGTGGTGATCAACACCGGCACCCGTCCGCACCTGCCGTCGGTGCCGGGGATGGCCGAGGCCGGCGTGCTGACCAGCGACGAGCTGCTGCGCCTGGATCGACTGCCGGCCCGGCTGGTGGTGCTCGGCGGCGGCACGGTCGGGGTGGAGTTCGCGCAGATGTTCGCGTCCTTCGGCAGCACCGTGACGCTTGTCGAGGGCGGTCCACGCCTGCTCACCCGTGAGGATCCCGACGTGAGCGACGCGGTCACCCGCGTCTTCCTGGACGACGGCATCGACGTACGGGTGGGTGTCGCGGTCGCCCGGGTCGACCGCGACGCCGACGGCACGCTCCGGGTGACACTGGACGACGACAACGTGGTGACCGGGGACGACGTGCTGGTGGCGGCCGGCAGGGAACCGGTCACCGACGGGCTCGGCCTGGACACGGCCGGCGTACGGCTCACCGAGCGGGGCTTCGTGGAGGTCGACGAGTACCTGTGCACCAGCGCCGAGCGGACCTGGGCGGCCGGGGACGTCGCCGGCAGCCCGCAGTTCACCCACGTCTCGCTGGACGACTACCGGATCATCCGGGCGAACCTCGCGGGAGGACAGCGCAGCACCGCCGACCGACTGATCCCGTACACCGTCTTCACCACCCGGAGCTGGCCCGGGTCGGGCTCACCGAAACCGAGGCACGCCACGCCGGGTACGAGGTCCAGGTCGCCCACCTGCCGGTCGCCGCGATCCCCGGGCACGCACCCTGCGCCAGACCACCGGCATGTGGAAGGCGGTCATCGACACCGCCACCGACCGGATCCTCGGCGCGGCGCTGCTCGGCGCCGAGGCCGGTGAGGTGATCACCTCGGTGCAGCTGGCCATGCTCGCCGGCATGCCGTGGACGGCTCTGCGCGACGCGGTGATCACCCACCCGACGATGACCGAGGGCCTCAACCTGCTCTTCGCCTCGCTGAAGCCCCAACCGGTCCGCTGACGCCACACTGCACTGGACGAGATAAGTCTGGGTGACCGTTGGTCACCTCCGTCGGGGCGGATGCGGTGGTAAGCGGTATACCTCAGAGGCATATCTATGCCTCTGAGGTATACCGCTCAACAGCACATCGATGCCCTTTCACCCACAGTCGGCCGCTGATCGCCCCGACAGACGGCCACGACGATCACCACCTCGTCGCGGCGACTGGTGGTCCCGGGCAACGTCGAGCCGCCCGCCGAGATCCGTCACCTCGGCTCTGCCGTGGGGCCCGCCCATGGACCTCCTCGTCCTCGTCCTTGGCCCGGAGTCGGCCCACCGAGCGCCGCAAAACCCGCAGCCGCATCGGCGTAACGACTACGAGGCGATCTCGTCGCGTACCCGTTGTTGGAAGGCCCGGGCCTGCGCCCGGTGGGCGGCGGCCCGCCGTGCCGCGCGGCGACCGCCCGGCCGATCACCTCGGTCCGGTCCCCGGTGTCGAGCAGTCGTTGACCGGCCGCCACCTTCGCGAGCCAGACGCCGTCGCGGTGGCGCACCAGCGCTCGGCACGCGCCGAGCACGGCGTCCTCGGTGCCGGTGGCGGGCTGGTCGTCCGGCGGGGTCGGCAGGGCCAGCCACCAGGACAGCGCCTCGACGAGCAGGTGACGCAGGTCGGCCGGGGCGAGGTCGGCGAAGGTCTCCCCGCCGGCGGTCCGAGCAGCGGCAGTCCGCTCTGGTGCAGGATGCTGCGATCCAGCGCGTACCAGAATCGGCCGTCGGCGGCGGGCCGCTCGGTGGGGTCGAGGGTGGACCGGAACGGCATGCCGGATCCGGTGTTCAGCTCGACCTCGAAGCCGGGCTCCGGGTGCCGGAGACGGCCACCGCCCGGTGTACGCGACCAGCTCCAGCCCGCGCGCCGGGCAGGGCAGGGCCTCGTGCCGCAGCCGCGCCACCAACGCCCGCTTGGTGGCCTCGGTGAGCGGCCCGGCGCTGACCAGCGCCACGTCCACGTCGCTGCGACCGGCCTGGTACGCGCCGAGGCCCACCGATCCGGCCGCGTAGGCGCCGACCAGGTCGGTGCCGAGCACCTCCCGGGCGAGGGTGACCAGGTCGTCGAGGTAGCGCTGAAGATCGGAGTCCACGGCCCATCCTGACGCACGGGCGGCGACCGGGCGCGATCACCCCGCGTACAGCAGCAGCAGACCGGCGACGGTGTACGCGACCATCAACGCCAACAGCGGCAGTTGACCGGCCACGGCCCGGCCCGGGGAACAGGTACAGGGCGCGGTCGTGGGCGAGCAGCGTGCCGAGCAGATGCCCGAGGACGATGACGGTGATCTGGAGGGTGGCCACCCGGACGGGGTGACCAACTCGGTGTGCGGCTCCCAGTCGGCGGTGCCGAGCCAGTTGGCCCCGGTGCCCAGCGGGTCGGAGAGCAACGCGATGGTGCGCTGACCTTCCAGGATCAGTAGCGAGTAGTAGTGCGCCACCACGTACCCCACCGCGATCGGCACGATCGAGTGGGCGATCTCGCCGGGCACCCGCGGGCGTCGACCGCGTCGGCGCGACCGATCCGCGCCGCGGCCCGGTGGCGGCGAGGTAGGCCACCGCGACGGCGGCGATGACCAGGCTCAGCCCGGCGCTGCCGGTGACGGCCGGGTGCAGGCCGTTCTCCTGGCTGAAGCGCAACCAGCCCGGCGCGTTGGACAGGCTGTCGTACATGGTCGAGCCGAGCAGCACGATCACCACGGCGACCAGGCCGGGGCGGGGTCGCAGCCCGGCGATCCCGTCCAGCGGGTTGCGCCACACGAGTACGCCGTCCGCGGCCCGGCCGAGCGGGGCGAGCTGACCGATCAGGGAGCTGTACACCTCGAACGGGTCGGCACTGTCGAACCAGCCGCCCCGAACAGCACCGCCCCGGCAAGCATGACCACCGCGTACGCGGCGAGCCAGGCGGTGATGACCGGCAGGTGGCGCGTTCGGGTGCGACCAGTTCCAGCCAGACGAACCCGAACAGGGTGGCGGCGGCCGGCCACATCCCCACGCCGTCGGGCAGTTCACGGAGCCCACGGTTCGGGTCGCGCCGGGCCACCAGCGTCCCGAGCAGGTGCAGCGTCCGCAGCGGGTTGACCATCCGCCAGACCGGGCCGAGCAGCAACGACAGCGGTGCCAGCCCCACCCAGAGCAGCACGTAGAGAGCGCCGGCCGTCGGGTTGTCGGCGGTGTCCGGGCCCAGCAGACCGAGGCAGAACCAGGCGGCGGCGAGCAGGCCGAGCCCGCGCAGCACCCACCGGAACGAGGGCGCGTCGACGAGTTTGGCGAGCCGGCGCGGCACCGGCCGGCCGCCAGTCGCGTCCCGGTCGAGCCGGGGCTCGCGCCAGAGCAGACCCAGTGCGAGGAAGGTGACGATGAGGGTCAGCGCGGCCGCGACGACGAGTTGTGGCAGCGTGATCGGTAGGTCCTGGCGGCCACCGACGCCGTGCGCCAGCAGCGTGGGAGCGACCGTCATGCCGCTCAGCGGACGACGAGCTGGAACAGCACCAGCTCGGTCTCGTGCGTCTCCACCTCGAACAGCCCGGTCTTGTCGGCCCGGAACTCCACCGAGCCGGGCGTGCCGGCCGGCAGTCGAGCGCCCAGATCGTAGCCGTGCACGTGCAACTCGTCCGCCACGTCGGAGGTGACCGTGATCCGCACCAGCTCGCCCTTACCCACGGTGACCCGCCCGGTCGGCGGATTCACCTTCCGCTTCGCGATGGTCACGGTGATCTGCTGGTCCACGGCGGTGGTGCTGGCGGCGGCGCTGGGCGAGGTGGCGGCCGTCGGGGTCGGCGCGGTGGTGGCGGTGCTCGACGGTGCGGCGGACGTCGGCGCCGCCGAGGGGTGCCCACGGACGGGTCGTCGTCCTGCCCGCAACCGGTGAGGAGCAGGGCCGCGAGGGCGGCGGCGACGAGGGCGGCGGAGGTACGGGCGGCGGGGTACGGACGGACACGGGCGGACTCCGAACGACGCGAGGGGACGGGTGTGGAGTTGATCGTCGGGGAGGTGAACTCTACGTCTTGTTCGGCGACGGGGAAATGACCATGATGAACGAATGCGATCGAGGCTGGTCACTGTGCGTAAGGTCCTGAACCGTGCCCTGGCGGCGCTGGCGGCGACGGTAGTGGTGTCGCTGTTGCTGCCGGTCGCCCGGCGGCGGCGCACGGTCAGTTGGCGACCTCCACCCGCTGACCGGCACCGTCGTTCGCGAGCCACTGACCCAGTTGGCGTTGTACTTCACCGAGAAGCCGGCCGCCAACGCGCACTTCGCCGTCACCGGGCCGAACGGCTCGCGGGTGGACAACGGCTGGTCGTTCGGTGAGCCGAAGCGACTGGACAAGCCGATCACCGAGTACTTCATGGTCAACGGCGTGTTCGAACCGCGGCTCTACCACACCGGTTTTCCGGCCCTGGTCACCGTCGCGCACTGGCCGGCGAAGGGTCGCTACACCGCCACCTACCTCTCGGTCGCCTCGGACGGTGAGGCGGTGCGCGGCACCCTCACCTTCGACTACCAGGGGCGGAGCACGGCGGCGCCGGCCGGCTGGACGGCCCCACGGCGGGACCGGATCCGGCGCTGGTCGCCCAGGCCGAAGCGAGGGTTCGACGCAAACCGGCGCGAGCGGCAGCCCGGTGGCCCCGACCGACGCCCCGACGAACGTTCCGGCCCCGCCGGCGAGGAGCAGGGCGACGGCGGGTTCCCGGCCTGGCTGATCCCGGCCCTGATCGTCGTCGTGGTCTCCGCGATCGTGCTGGTGGCGGCGCGCCGTCGACCCGCGGCGGGCGGCGCCACCGCGAGCCGCCGTCCCGTCCGCCCGGCGGGCAGGGCGGCACCCGGCCCGCAAGGCCGCCAGCCCGACGCGGAAGCCCGGCAACCGGGCCGGCGGCCTCGGCACGGCGCGGACGGCGGTAGCCCGACCGCATCCGGCATTCTCCGCGTACCGCCTCGAACTTTCGCACGGACATCAGGAACTTTTGATGTATCGAGCCAAAGCCATGGACACCTCAATCGAAACGCCTTAATGTCTCGACCCATCCACCCGGTGTTTCCGCAACGTCACTCGTCGGCGTCGAGGACGTTACGGACCCGGGCCGACGGCCATCCTCACCGCTGATTTACGCAGGCCGTCGGCACTCCGCTGCCTCCTGGAGGAACGATGGGCACACGCCTGCTACGCCGACTCCACAAACCCGCCCTGGGTGCGCTGGCACTCGCCCTCACCGCCGGCCTCTGGGCCGCGCCGGCCACCGCCGCACCCGCGCAGGAGCCGGCGTCACGCTGCGCGTCTTCGACGTGCAGGTACCACTCTCCGAGTTGTGCGTCCTCAAGCCCGCGCAGACCCCAACGTGGACAAGCTGATGTCCACCATCAACTGGACCTCGGCGGCCGACTTCGGCTTCGAGGACAACTTCGTCTCGCAGGTGCTCGGCAACATCACCACCACCCAGGCCGGCAGCTACACGTTCCGGCTCAGCAGCGACGACGGGTCCAAGCTGTCGATCGACGATGCCGTGGTGATCAACCACGACGGGTTGCACGGCGCGACCCGCCCAAGGAGGGCACTGTCACCCTCGCCGCCGGCCTGCACCCGCTGCGCATCGACCACTTCGAGCGTGGTGGCGGGCAGCAGATCACCCTGGAGTGGAAGACGCCCGGCTCGTCGACCTTCGTGGTCGTACCGAACTCGGCGCTGAGCACCGACGCCGGCGTGGTCCGGGTGACCGCACCCGGGCGCAAGGAGTGCGAAGGGTCGCCGACACCCCGGTGACGGCCTCCCGCTGACCAGCGTGCACCCGGCTACAGCCTGACCAACCTGCGGCCCAGCGGCTTCCAACCGAAGGTCACCGGCATGGACTGGCTGGCCGACGGCCGGCTCGTCATCTGCACCTGGGGCGGCAGCGACCAGTCCGGCACCTCCCAGGACGGCGAGGTCTGGATCCTCGGCAACACCGGCGGATCGACAGGTCCGGGCACCGTGACCACCAAGAAGATCGCCGGCGGCCTCAGGAACCGATGGGCCTGAAGGTCGTCGACGGGGTCGTCTACGTCACCGAGAAGCAGCGGTTGACCCGACTGGTCAACACCGGCGGCGACGAGGTGGTCGAGCGCCTGGAGACGGTCGCCACCTGGCCGTACGGCGGCAACTTCCACGAGTTCGCGTTCGGCCTGCTCTACCAGGACGGGTTCTTCTACCTGAACCTGTCGGTGTCGATCAACTCCGGCGGCGCCACCACCAACCCGCAGCCGGCCACCAACCGCGGCACCACCCTCAAGGTCAGCAAGGACACCGGCGCGGTCAGCTACGTCGCCGGCGGTCTGCGGACGCCGCACGGCATCGGCTGGGGCCCGGAGGGCGGCATCTTCGTCACCGACAACCAGGGCGGCTGGCTGCCCTCGTCCAAGCTGGTCCACGTCAAGCAGGGCCGGTTCTTCAACCACTACACCAACCCGTCCGGCCCGTTCGACACGGCCGCGGTCACCCGCCGGTGCTCTGGATGCCGCAGAACGAGATCGCCAACTCGCCCAGCACGCCGATGTACCTGACCAGCGGCCGTTACGCCGGCCAGTTCGTCATCGGCGACGTGACGTACGGCGGCCTGCAACGGGCGAATGTGGAGAAGGTCAATGGCGAGTACCAGGGCGCGCTGTTCCGGCTCACCCAGGGCCTGGAGGCGGGCGTCTCCGAGGTCAACGTCGGCCCGGACGGCGCGATCTACGTCGGCGGGCTCGGCGCGGGCGGCAACTGGGGCCAGACCGGCAAGCTGTCGTACGGCCTCCAGAAGCTCACCCGAACAGCTCCACCACGTTCGAGATGCTCGCGATGCGGGCCACCACGACCGGGTTCGAGGTGGAGTACACCCAGCCGGTCTCGACGGAGACCGTGGCCGACCTGGCCGCCCGGTACAAGCTCAGGCAGTGGCGGTACGTGGCGACCGCCAGCTACGGCGGGCCGAAGGTCGACGAGGAGACGCTGACCGTCACCTCGGCCAGCGTCTCGTCGGACGGCAAGAAGGTCAGCCTCACGGTGCCCGGTCGCAAGGCCGGCCGGGTGGTTTACCTGCGCTCGCCGCGCCCGTTCACCTCCAGCAGCGGCCAGTCACTGTGGAGCACCGAGGCGTGGTACACGCTGAACTCCATCCGGGCAGCCCTCCGCCGCCCGTCGGTGGCACCATCACCGGCGTCGGCGGCAAGTGCCTGGACGTCGACAACTCCGGTACCGCCGACGGCACGAAGATCCAGCTCTACACGTGCAACGGGACCGCGGCGCAGTCCTGGACCCGGGTCGGCGACACGTACCGGGTGCTGGGCAAGTGCCTGGACATCGACAACGCCGGCACCGCCAACGGCACGAAGGTCCAGCTCTGGACCTGCAACGGCACCGGCGCTCAGGTCTGGCAGCCGCAGGCGGACGGGTCGATCCGCAATCCGCTGTCCGGCAAGATCCTGGAAGCCGCCGGCGGCCACCGCCAACGGCACCCAGATCCAGATCGGCACGTACGCGGGTGGCGCACACCAGAAGTGGGTGGTCAGTAGCGGGTAACCGGCTGACCTCGGACGAGGGCGCGGCCTGACCGACCGGTCAGGCCGCGCCCCGCCATCGGCCGCACGAGGACCGTCGCTCAGCGGAACAGCACCGGCCGATTGACCCGGAAGCCGACCAACTGGCCCCGGATGTTGATGTCCTCGATCGAGTCGGTCTCCAGCACACCCCGGGTGGTCAGGTCGGTCAACACCCCGTTGCGCCAGAGGAACGGGTGCCACGCGGCGGTGGTGGTGCTCTGGCCCACCACCTCGCCCCGGTCGTTGATGGCGGTGGCGCGGCTCCAGGCACCACCGAGCGTGCCCAGGTCGGTCAGTGTCCCGTTCTGCCAGCGGAACGCCCGCCCGTTCGCCGCGCCCACCACCTGACCCCGGTTGTTGACCCCGACGGCCTCGCTGCCGATCTGGGTGAACACCCGTCGCGCAACAGGCCGCCGACGCAGGTACACGGGTAGTCCTGCGGCGGCACGTTGAACTCCGCCCACCACGTCGCCCGCGTTGTTGACGTCGGCGGTGAACTCGTAGAAGTACTCCAGGCCCAGGTCGGTGAACACGCCGTTGCGCCACAGGAAGCGGTGCGGCATCTCGCCGGCCGGCTCGCTGGTGCCGAGCACCTGCCGCCGGTCGTTGACGCCGATCGCCACGCTGTTCTCCCCGCCCAGGGTGCCCAGGTCGCGAAGCCGGCCGTCGCGCCACAGCACGGCGCGGGTCAGGTAGTCCGGGCCGAAGGAGGTGATCGCCACGTCGCCGAACTCGTTGACGTCCACGGCGCTGGAGTCCGTGTCGCCCGGCAACACGCCGAGGTCGGTGATGCTGCCGTGCCGCCAGAGCACGGCGTGCCGGGCGCCGCTGGCGACGGTGCTCCACCCGACGATGTCACCACGGTCGTTCATCGCCGTCGCCGCGCCGTCGCCTCCGGCGAGGTGCCGAGGTCGACGACCCGGTAGGTGCGCGGGGACGCGGCCGCGGGTGCGGGAGCGAGGGCGAGCAGCGCGACGACTGTCGTCGCTGCGGTCAGCAGGGGACGCGGGGACACCATGGACACCAAGGGGACGCTCCTCGGATCGGAGCGGCGACGACCCGGCGGGCGGGCACGGCGGGACAGCACCACTGCGCGTTCGATCGGTAACGCACAGTAGATCCGGTGTGGTCAGGGTGCGCCAGGGACCGAACGGTCATCGACGCCCGGGCGTCCGGTGGCGGCGCGTCGGTCAGGGCCCGTGCGGCAGCGGTTGCGCCAACGCCCGCAGATCCGCCGGGAGCTGCGCCAGAACGTCCTCGAACTCCCGGTGCCCGACCACCCGGTGCATCGTCTGGAGCACCGCGCGGGTGCCCGTTCGGCGGCCGGTCGGTCGACGCCGGCGCGGTCGGCCACCCGGCGCAGGAACTCGTCGTAGCCGAACGCCTCCGGCGGCTCGGCGGCCTTGACCAGCAGCGGGCTCAGCTCGTCGGCCAGGTGGGGGCCAGCGCGCCGCCTCCCCGCCGCTGAGCCGCTCGGTGAGGGTCCGCAGAACCGCCTCGGTCAGTGGGCGCGCCTGCTCCGGCGGGACACCCGCCCGTGCCGCAACCTTGTCGACGAACGCCAGCTCGGCCATGCCCCGCCCTTCGCCTTCGGAAGGCGTGGCTACCGGGCCCACCAGCGGCAAACCCGGCAGTCGGGGCGGGATGGTTCTGCTGGTTGCTCAGCGCGGCGCCGTCCGCTTCTCGTACCGTGACATCGGACCGGGAATCCGACGGCTGCCCGACGGCGGCCCGTGCCGCAGGAGGAGCAGATGGCGGTCGACCTGCCGGACGTGCTCGACCGTTACTTCCGGGCGGTGAACGACCGGGACCTGGACGCCTTCACGGCCTGCTTCGCCGACACCGCGAGCGTCGCCGACGAGGATCGGCTGTACGACGGACGGGCCTCGATCCGCGCCTGGCGGCAGAAGGCGATGGACGCCAACGCGTACACCGCCGAGCCGGTCGGCGTGACACCGCAGCCGGCGACTCGTACCTGGTCCGTACCCGGCTGTCCGGTGACTTCCCCGGCAGCCCGGTCGAACTGCGGTACCGGTTCACGCTGCGCGACGACCTGATCGGCGCCCTGGACATCCGCCCTGAGCGGCGGCGCCCATCCACCGACACGAAGGGGACCACGTGCCGCGAGTCTGGCTCATCACCGGCTGTTCCCGCGGGCTCGGCCGAGCCTCGCCGAGGCCGTCCTGGCCGACGGTGACCAGCTGATCGCCACCGCCCGCAACCCGGCTCAGCTCGACGACCTGGTCGACCGGCACAGTGCGCAGGTCCGGGCGGTGGCCCTCGACGTCAACGACCCGCCGCCGCACGGCGGCCACGCGCACCGCCGTGGACACGTTCGGGCGGCTGGACATCCTGGTCAACAACGCCGGGTACGCCGACGTCGCCGCGATCGAGGACATGCCCGAGGACGAGTTCCGGGCGCAGATCGAGGCCAATTTCTTCGGGGTGGTCAATCTGTCCCGTGCCGCCCTGCCGACGATGCGCGAGCAGGGCGCGGGCACATCGTCCAGATCTCCAGCGTCGGCAGCCGGGTGGCCAGCACGGGTCTGGGCGCGTACCAGGCCGCCAAGTGGGCGGTCAGCGGCTTCTCCGGGGTGCTCGCCAAGGAGGTCGAGTCGTTCGGGATCCGCGTCACCACCGTCGAGCCGGGCGGGCTGCGTACCGACTGGGCCGGCTCGTCGATGAGCATGTTGCCGATCACCGACCCGTACCGGCCGGTCATCGATCCGGCCGTGCAGCGGCTGCGCCGGACCAGCGGCAGCCAGCCGGGCGATCCGGCCCGCGCCGCCCAGGCGATCATCCGGATCACCCGGGTCGACGACCCACCGCTCCGACTGCTGCTGGGCCGCGACGCCGTGCGCCGCCTCGGCGGCAGCCGAGGCCCTCGCCGCGTCCGGACGCGCGGTGGCGGGAGTTGAGCGAGTCCATCGCCTTCGACGCGGCTCCTGACCGGGCCCGGTGCGGGCGGGCAGGGTGTGATCAACCGCCGAACGGACGAGACGGTCGAGGGGCCAGCGGGTGACATGATGTGACCACACACAGCTGTCGCTAGGAGAAGGGTTCCCGCTGCCCGATGGCGCACTTCATAGCTCGCACGTCCACGGCACCCGCGCCGATCCTGGTGACGCTCGCCGGTGACGCGCACCCGGCAGGCTGATGCGGAGCGAGCGACAGGAGACCGTGGCCGAGCAGGGTGTTGTCACCCTCGGCGCGGACACCATGGGCTATCAGGCGGCGACCGACGTACGAGCGCTTCGCGCATTCGTCAGCGCCGGGCGCTGGCCCGAGCCTGCCGGCCGAACGGGTGGAGCTGCTGACCCTGGCCGTCAGTGAGCTGGCCACCAACACGTTGCAGCACACCACCGGCGGCGGCTGGGTCCGGCTCTGGGCCGAGCCCGGCCAGCTGTTCTGCGACATCGTCGACCGGGGCCGACGCGGGCGTTCGGCCGGGGCATGCCGGCCGCCGACTCGGTACGGGGTCGGGGGCTGGCGATCGTCGAGCAGGTCTGTGACGAGGTCGCCGTGCTCACCCGCCCGGGAGACCGTCGTACGGGTTCGCCTGAGCATGTGACCACCGGCGGCAATCCGCGGCCGCGCGGACCAGCCGTGCTGTCACAATGCGAACAGCCCGGGCCGATCGTGGCACCGGGCCGGACCGACCGGGAGGACGGCACGATGCCCGACAGCGCACGCGAGGCAGAGCTGCTCGATGCCGAGCGCACCCTGCAGGCCGCCCAGCGGGCCGGCGACGTCGCCGCCCTCGATCAACTGCTCGTCGACCAACTGATCGCCATCGGTCCGGACGGTCGCGCCTACGGCAGGAGGATGACCTCTCCGCGCACCGGGACCGTCGCTCGATCGTGGAGGAGCTGGTGGAGGAGGAGTTGGACCTGCTCGTCGTCGGCAAGACCGGGGTGACGTTCTTCCTGGGCCGGGTGTCCGGCGTCTACGAGGGGACGCGGTTCGCCGCTCGTCTGCGCTACACCCGGACGTGGGTCCACGACGATCCGCACGGCTGGCGGGTCCTGGCCGCACACGTCAGCCCGGTCTGACTCAGGTCTCGTCCTCGTCGTCCTCGTCGAGCAGGCCCTGCTCGTCGAGGAACGCGAACCAGTGGTCGTCCGCCGGGGTCAGCTCGGCATAACCCGGCCCGAGCAGGTAGTAGTCCACGAAGGATTCCAGGTCGGGAGCGAGCTCCTCGAACGCGTCGGACATGAACCACTCGGTGCCGTTCGGTGGAAGTACCAGATCGCGCCGGTGCCACGGTCCATGAAGATCGGCTCGTCGCTGCGGGTGCCGACCACCAGCCAGCCCGCCCGGTCCTCCGGAATCGCCGAGAAGTCCGGCGCGTAGTCGAGGTGGTACTGAACCCCGCGAGGGTCGACGACGACGCCAGCTCGACCCGACCGGCCCGCAACCCGTCGGTCACCAGCAGGAGATCCCGCAGGTCGGCCGGAAGCCCCGCCGGTACGGCGTCGATGGCCGCACCCTCGCCGAACTCGGCGTACGCCAGGCTGGCCGGCCGATCGGCCAGATCGGCCCGCAGGTCCTCGATGAGCTGCCGCAGCTCGGAGTGCACTGCACCACCTCTGTCCTCATGAGGTCCCGGCTGCCGGAGACTCGCGAGCCGATGCGCGGTTTGGTTCTACCACGCATCGGCCCATCGCAACGTCACCTCGCCAAAACCACCAGCCGCGCCGGAAAGACGCCCGGGACAGGTGCGCACCCGACGCTGGCCCAGATCTTGGACACTTTCCGTTCGGGCGTAACGGAAACTGTCCAAGATCTGGTGGTCCGACCCACGCCGCGCCGGTCCGCAGCGCCGATGCGAGCCCTGTTCTCAGTTCACGACCGCGTCGAGCGGGCCGACGCGCAGGGTGCCGTCGTTGAGGGGCGTGCAGCGGATGCCGCCGGTGGTGCGCAGCGCCTTCCACGTACCCGGGCCGACGGTGACGTCCATCCAGGCGCACGGCCGGGCCGCCCGGTTGACCCGCAGGCTGACGGGGCCGTCGCCGGAGTCCAGCACCAGCACCCTGCCGATCAACTCGTCCACGGCGATCCCGGTGGTCAGGATGTTGCGGCGGACCTCGGCCAGGCCGATGCCGACCGGCAGCGACTCCCGGGCGATGACCGTGACGCTGGCGTCGCGGTGCGCCTGCTGGCCGAAATACCGGTCGCCGACGATGCCGAGCTCGGCTCGGATCCGGACGGCGTCGACCAGCTCACCGGGCGGGCCGGCGCCGGGCCGTCGGCGGGCCGTCGGCGGCCGGCCCAGGAAGCGGTGTACGGGTGAGGCCAGCAACTCGACGATCTCCGGCATGGCAGAAAGTCTACGAAGCGGACCGGACCCGCGGGCCAGGTCGACGGATGACCCGGCAGCGACGGCGGCGCGATGGCCACCGTCCCCACCCGGCCCAGACCGACAACCCTGGCTCAGGCCGGCGCGCCGGTCACGGTCAGGTTTCGTACCGGCCCACGTTGTCGAACGAGCCGAAGCCCACCCGCCCCGAGCCGAACGTGCTGTCCTTCGCGGTCAGCAGCGGGTCGCGGTGCCCGTCGACGTAGACCGCGATCTCTCCGGTGGACGGCAGGTGCACCACCCGCACGCGGTGCCAGTCGGCATCGGTGATCGCCGGATTGGCGCCCGGGACCGGCCGTTCCACTGGTGGTCGATGCGTTCCCGGTCGGCGTTGTTGACCTTGAAGATGCCGTTGTGCGGATAGATGGTGTTGTCGGTGGAGAGGTGGGCGTAGTAGAACTCGGTGTCCGAGCGCCAGCCGAAGACAATGATCACGTCCCGGTTGGTGACCTCAACCGGTGTGTCGAGCCGTACCTGGGCGTCGATCCGCACCGACGACCAGGCCGGGCCGTTGGTCAGCACGGCGTACTCGAAGGGCCGGCGCGGACCCGGCCGGCTCTCCCAGCCTCGGCCAGGACGACCTGGTCACCTGTGAACTGCCACTTGGCCGGCGTCACCGGCGCCCAGTTCGCGGCCCCGGCGGTGCGACGCAGTGTGACGTCCCCGACGTCGCCGCTGGCGAACTCCCTGGTGCCGGTCACCTTCCACACCTTTCCGTTGGCCTTCGCGACGACGTAGAGCTCACCGGCGGCGTCGGTGCCGAAGCGCAGGTCCACCCGGTTGGGATCGCCCGGCGCGCCCGGCCCGGAGAGGTCCCGCATCCGGACCGGGACACCCGCCGTGGTGAACAGTGCCAGTTGGTGGATCGTGGCCAGACCGTGGCCTCGGCGCATCTCGTTGGCCTCGGTGTAGAGCACCCGGCCGTCGACCAGGTCACCGAAGACGTACTTGCCGCGCAGCGCGGGCACCGCCCGGCCCCGGTAGACGAACCCACCGGCCACCGCGACACCGACGTCGTCGGTGCAGTTCCAGCCCGCGGCGGGGTCGTGGTCGTACGCGGCGACCGGGTAGGTGTAGCCGTACCGGGCGTCGTCGGCGGGCAGCGGAAGCAGCCGGTCACAGGGTTCGTGGCCGCCTTGTCGTAGACGAAGGAGCCCTCCCGCTCGCTCCAGCCGAAGTTGTCCCCGGCGCGGACCTCGTAGATCGCCTCGACGGCGTGCTCACCGATGTGCCCGAGGTACATCCGGCCGGTCGCCCGGTCCCAGCTGAACCGGTGCGGGTCCCGGAAGCCCAGGGCGTAGATCTCGCCGAGCGCGCCGGCCTGACCGACGAACGGGTTCCCGGCCGGGATGCCGTAGCGCCCGTTGGCGGAGTTGGTGCCCCGAGGGTCGATCCGCAACAGTTTGCCGTGCGGCAGGGCCAGGTTCTGCGGGTCGGTGTTCCGCGCGCCCTGGCCACCGTCGCCGACGGCGAGGTACAGCAGGCCGTAGTCGCGGTCGTGGCGCTTGGCCGTGGGGTTGAAGTTGATTTCCTGGATGCCGTGCACCTGGCCGCCGAAGCCGATGCGCAGCACTCGCGGCGCGTACCGGCGAAGGTGGCGGCGGCCGGGTCGGTCGCCGTCCACTCGGTGATCACGCCGTGGAAGAGCGCGTTGGGCTGGGCGTAGTCCGGGGTGACAGTCGTCGTGGACGCCAGTTCGGTGTGGATGGTGTAGAAGCGCCCGTTGGCACCGAACTCGGGGTGGAAGGCGACGTACCCGAAGCCCTGGCCGAGCCCTCGTCCGGAGAAGAACTGCGGCGCGAACGTCGCAGCCACGTCCAGGTAGACGTGCGGCACGCCGCCCTCGACCAGGTAGAGGTTGCCGTTGAGGTCGGGCACCGCCCGTCGGCCGGAGCCGTCGGGCAGCTCCATGATGGTGTTGATCCGCGCGGTCCGCATGAGCCGCGGATCGGTCGGCGCCGGGGTGGGGTACGACTGCGGGAAGCTGGCGTACTCGCTGAGGACCAGCCCGAGCCGGGACTGGATCGGCATCTCGGGGACCGGGTCATACACCGCGTCGGCGGCCCGGGCGGGTGTGCCGACCACTGTGGACAAAATCAGGACGAGGGCGGTGAGGCCGGCCCTCAGGGCGGGCGGTGCAGGGTGCGCACGCGTGTCTCCTTCTCGGTGGGACGGTGCCGAGGGTGGTCAGCGGGCCAGATGGCGGTGCTGCCTCCGGACGTCGGCGGCGGAGACCACGCTGTCGAGGAACATCAGGCCGTCCATGCGGCAGTCGCACGGGTTGCGCTCCAGCGTGTCCTGGGGAAAGCTTCCGCCGATCTTGATGCCGCGAGGGTCGGAGGCGGTGGTCACGTGCGGCCGGGCCCGGACACGAGCCACGGGTCGTCGGTACGGGTGTAGAAGCCGTCCACCGGTTCGCCGTTGCGGTAGAGGGCGAGCGCGCCGGTGCCGAAGTCGAAGGTGGCGGCCAGGTGCACCCACTCCCCACCGGCAGCAACTCCCGCCAGTCCCGGTTGGCGGCGAACGTCTGGGAGTTGCCGCCGTCGAGACGTCGGCCGAGCGCCACCAGGCGCAACTCCCCGTCGACGTCGATCAGCTCCAGCAGGGCGCGGACGCCGTGCCCGTCGGAGTCGCCGGTCAGCACCCCGGCCAGCCCGATCGCGTTGTACCGGTCGTCCGGGTCGGCGGTGGTGGAGTTGGGCAGCGGGCTGTCCATGTTCAGCTTGAACCAGCCCATGATGGTGGTGCCGCCGGTGGCGCTGAAGGCGCGAAGCGTCCGCACCCCGCTGGCCGACCAGGTGCCGGCCTTCCAGTCGTCGTTGCCGGCGACCGTGGATCGACCTGCCGGGTCTGCACCGCGTTACGGCTGCCTCGGTAGGCCCGGTCCGGCACCCGCATGGCGGCACCACCGTTGACCAGCTCGATCTCGGTGCCGGAGCGGCCCTGGTCGCGTTCCAGCGCGGGTCGCCGGGCACCGGGTGGTCGAAGTCGTACGCGGCGACCAGATGCGCGCGCAGGGCCGGCAGGACGTCGTGGGTGGGCTTCGATCCGCCTGCGCCGGTGGCGCGCCGGCGCCGGTCAGTGCGCCGATCGCCAGGAGGGAGACGGCGACTCGTCGGGCCCGGGACATGGCTGTCACCTCGTTTCACGGCATGCGGGTAGTCGGTCACGTAAGCGCTTACGTAAGCGCTTACGTACCCTAGGCTTCGATGAACGTCACGAGCAATAGATCGGGTGACATGAATGCCTCGGAGGGCTGCGAATGACCAGGGCCAGCCGTCGGCCCCGCCTGGTGGACGTGGCCGCGCACGCCGCCGTGTCGCTGGCGACCGCCTCCCGAGCCCTGGCCGGCCGTGAGGGTCAGCGCCGAGGTCGCCGACCGGATCCGGCAGATCGCCCGCGAGCTGGGCTACGTGGCCAACCCGTACGCCCGCACCCTGGCCACCGGGGCCAGCTCCACCGTCGGGCTGATCGTCCACCAGGTCGACGACCCGTACTTCTCCGAGATCGCCGCCGGAGTCATCCAGTTCGCCGCCGAGCAGGGGCTGCTGGTGCAGATCTGCCAGTCCGGCCGTGACCCCGGCTACGAGCTGCAACAGCTGCGTCACCTGATCGCCCAGCGGGTCGGCATCGTCCTGATCAGCGGGTCCGGCTACGACGACCCACGGATGGAGGCGGCGGCCCGCGCCGAGCTGGCCGCGTTCCAGGACCACGGCGGACGGGCCGCGGCCATCGGACGGCACGCTCTCGGCATCGACGCCGTCCTGCCGGACAACGAGGCCGGCGGTCACGCGATCGCCCAGCACCTGATGGGTCTCGGCCACCGGCGGATCGCTGTCGCCGCGGGCAGCGCCGGCCTCACCACCGTCGCCGACCGGCTGGCCGGTGTGTCCTCGGCCGTGCGGCAGCGCGGCCGGTCCCCGCCGGCCTCGCCGTCGTGCACGGCGACTTCACCCGTGACGGTGGCCGTGCCGCGACCGAGCAGATCCTCAACGAGCATCCCGACACGACGGCGATCATCGCGCTCAACGACGCGATGGCCATGGGCGTGCTGTCCACGCTGCGGTCCCGCCGTGTGCCGGTGCCGGCGCGGATGTCCGTGGTCGGCTTCGACGACGTCTCGGTGGCGGCCGACCTCGCGCCCAGCCTCACCACCGTCCGCCTACCGATGACCGAGATGGGCCGTACGGCGCTCGGCCTCGCGCTCAGCCGCGCTCGACACGCCCCGCCGCCGTCGCACCGGTCACCTGCTGGTCGTCCGTGACTCGACCGGGCCCGCACCGACGACCTGACCGGCAGGGCCGGGGCCGACCTGGCCGGCAGCGGCAACGGCCACACCGCGACCGCGCGCCGATCAGACCGCCAGGGCCGCCCGGACCTCCCGTTCGGCCGTGACACCCCGTCGCCGTGCGAGGTGACCCGGCCCGACTCCAGCACGTGATAGCGGTCCGCCACCCGCAACGCGAAGCCCAGATGCTGCTCGACCAGCAGCACACTGAACCCGGACTGCCGGGTCAGCTCGACGATCCGCTCCTGGATCTCCGCGACCACCGACGGCTGGATGCCCTCGGTCGGCTCGTCGAGCATCAGCAGCCTCGGCCGGGTGATCAGGGCACGGGCGATGGCCAACTGCTGGCGTTGACCACCGGAGAGCAACCCGGCCCGACGCCGCAGCAGGGGACGCAGCGCCGGAAACAGATCCAGCACCTCCGCCGTGGCCACCGCGCCGTCCCGTCGACCGTCGGCGACCAACCGCAGGTTCTCCGCTGCGGTCAGGTGCGGAAAGCACTGCTGACCCTGCGGGACGTACGCCATCCCCGCGCCACCCGCTCGTGCGGCCCGGCACGGGTGACGTCCTCGCCGTCCAACTCGACCACGCCGGCGCTCGGGCGCAGCAGACCGGCCGCGACCCGCAGCAGGGTGCTCTTGCCGGCGCCGTTGTGCCCGAGCACCGCGGCCACCCCGTCGGGCGGGACGGCGAGGTCGACCCCGTGCAGCACCCGCGAGCGCCCGTACCCGGCGTGCACCCCGCGCAGCGTCAACATCATGCCTCCAGAGGGTACGGGCCGACCCGGCGTCGACCGGGTGGCCAAGGTAGACCTCCTGCACGCGCGGATCCGCCTGAACCTGCGCCACAGTGCCCTCGCTGAGCACCCGGCCGCCGTGCAGCACTGTGACGCTGCGCGCGAACCGACGCAGGAAGTCCATGTCGTGCTCGATCACCACCACCGTGCGGTCCCGGCTCACCGTCTCCAGCAGAACGCCGGTGGCGTCCCGCTCCTCGTGGCTCATCCCGGCGACCGGCTCGTCCAGCAGCAGTAGTCGCGCGTCCTGCACCAGCAGCATGCCGATCTCCAGCCACTGCTTCTGGCCGTGCGCCAGCGTCCCGGCGAGATGCTCGGCGCGCCCGGCCAGCCCAATGGTCTCCAGCGCGGCGGCCACCTCGTCCGGAACACCCCGGCGACGACGGGCCAGGGTCGCCCAACCGCGCCGGGCACCCGCCGCGATGTCGAGGTTCTGCAACACCGACAGCTCCTCGAAGACCGTCGAGGTCTGGAAGGTCCGCCCGATGCCCAACCGGCTGATCCGGTGCACCGGCCGGCCGAGCAGCTCGTCGTCGCCGAACCGGACCGAGCCGGTGGCCCGGACCAGGCCCGTGATCGCGTCGACGAGTGTGGTCTTGCCGGCGCCGTTCGGCCCGATCAGGAACCGGATGTCCCCGGCGGGCACCTCAAGCGAGACCCCGTCGACGGCGGTGAACCCGTCGAAGCTGACCCGCACGTCCCGGACGGACAACCCGTCCAACCGTTCGCCGCTCATGACGCCGGCACCTCCGTCCGCTCGGCGCGTCGCCGGCCCAGCGGTAACCACTGACGTCGGCGCGCTGCCGGGCCGTCGTCGCGGCGGCGGGCCAACGCCCACAACGACGCCAGGCCGCCGGGGAGGAACGCCACCACGACCACGAAGAGCAACCCTGGAGGTACGTCCAGGTGCCCGGGAAGCGCTCGGAGAGGGCGGTACGCGCCCAGGCCACCGCCACCGCGCCGAGCACCGGACCGAGCAGGGTCGCCCGGCCACCCACCGCCACGCCGATGACGAACTCGATCGACGGGACGATGCCGATCAGCGCGGGCGAGATGATGCCCACCGCCGGCACGAACAGCGCCCCGGCCAGCCCGGCCATGCCCGCCGCAACGACGTACGCCACCAGCTTGACCGACGCCGGGTCGTAGCCCAGGAAGCGGACCCGTTCCTCACCGTCGCGGACCGCCACCAGCAGCTCGCCGTAGCGGCTGTGGATGAGCTGGCGGGCCAGCGCCAGCAGCGCCAGCAACGCGGCGGCGATGATGAAATACACCATCCGCTGGTTGACCGGGTCGTCCAGGTCGTACCCGAAGAAGCCCTTGATGTCGGTGAGCCCGTTGGTGCCGCCGGTGGTGCCCTGCTGGCCGATCAGCAGGATCACCATCGCGGCGGCGAGCGCCTGACTGAGGATGGCGAAGTACGCGCCGCGGACCCGCCGCCGGAAGACCAGCGAGCCCAGCCCGAAGGCGACGACCATCGGCAGCAGCACCGTCGCGGGCAGCGCGAACCACGGGCTGGCGAAGGGCCGCCACCACAGCGGCAGCTCGTCGAGTTGCCCGTACAGCTGCATGAAGTCCGGCATCCCACCCGGGCCCGCGTCGGCGAGCTTGAGGTGCATGGCCATCGCGTAGCCACCGAGGCCGAAGAAGACGCCCTGGCCGAGGGTGAGCATCCCGCCCCGACCCCAGGCGATCCCGATGCCGACGGCGACCATGGCGACGCAGAGGTACTTGGCGAGCAGCGACAGCCGGAAGTCGGACAGCACCAGTGGGGCGACCGCGAACAGCAGCGCCGCGCCGAACGCGAAGCCGGCCGCCGGTCGCAGCCGGCTGCGACCGGGGCCGACCCGGGGTACGGGCTGGCGGGCGCCGGACGGGCGGCGGTGCTGGGCGGGCGGGGTGACGGCGGTCATGCGAGGCTCCTGGTCCGCAGGGTGAACAGGCCCTGTGGCCGCCACTGGAGGAACGCGACGATCGCCACGAACACGATCACCTTGGCGACGCTGAGGGTGGTCAGGTACTCCCCGGTGGCCTGCAGCACGCCGAGGGCGAAGGCGACGATCACGCTGCCCTTGAGCTGGCCGATCCCACCGACCACGACGACCAGGAAGGCGTCGATGATCAGGTTGGTGCCCATGGTCGGGCCGATCGGGCCGAGCAGGGTGAGCGCCACCCGGCGAGCCCGGCCAGGCCGGAGCCGACGAAGAAGGTCGTCCGGTCGACCCGGGCGGTGGCGATGCCGGACACCGCGGCGAGGTCGCGGTTCTGCACCACCGCGCGGATGCGACGGCCGAGCAGGGTGAGCCGCAGCGCCAGGGTGAGCGCCGCGACGGCGGCCAACGCCAGGGCCAGGATGAACAGGCGGTTGTTGGCGATGGTCAGCCCGCCGGGCAGCGCCACGTTGCCGGTCAGCAGCTCCGGCGCGCGGGTCTGCACGTTGGGGCTGCCGAAGACGTCCCGGGCCAGCTGTTGCAGCATCAGCGACACACCCCAGGTGACCAGCAGGGTGTCCAGCGGTCGCGCGTAGAGCCGGCGGATCAGCAGCACCTCCAGCAGGACACCCATCGTGCCGGCGACCACGAACGCCACCGGCAGGGCGATCACCAGCGACAGGCCGGCACCGGTGATGCTCTGCTGCAGGACGTAGGTGGTGTACGCGCCGGCCATGATGAACTCACCGTGCGCCATGTTGATCACGTTCATCTGGCCGAAGGTCAGCGCGAGGCCGAGCGCGATGAGCAGCAGCACCGCGCCGATGCTGATGCCGGTGAAGAGTTGACCGAAGATGACTGTCACGGTGGGTACTCCGAACTGCTGGTCGGGTGACCCGGCGGGCGCGTCGCGGCGCTGCCCACCCGGGCCGGCGTCGTCAGCTCAGGCCGCTCGCCCACGGATAGGTCTTGAGGTACGGGTCCGGCTGCACCGGCTTACCGGAGTTCCACACCTCGGTGATCAGACCGTCCGCGCCGATCTTGCCGATCCGGGCGGTCTTGGCGATGTGCTGGTCTTCCCGTCCACGGTGACCAGGCCCTCCGGCGCGTCGAAGGTGATCCCGTCCGATGCGGCGCGAACCTTCTCCACGTCGAACGCGCCGGCCTTGTCGACCATGGCCTTCCACAGGTAGACACCGACGTACGCGGCCTCCATCGGATCGCTCGTCGGCTTGTCCGCGCCGTACTTCGCCTTTGTACGCGGCCACGAACTTCGAGTTCGCCGCGCCCGGGTGGTCTGGTAGTAGTTCCAGGCGGTCAGCTGGCCCTCCAGGTACTGGGTGCCGATGCCCTTGACCTCCTCCTCGGCGATCGACACCGACACCACGGGCATCGCCGCGGCGGTCAGTCCCGCCGACTTGTACTCCTTGAAGAAGGCCACGTTGCTGTCACCGTTGAGCGTGTTGAACACCGCGTCGGCCCCGGACGACTTGACCTTGTTGACGATGGTGCCGAACTCGGTGGAACCGAGGGTGCGTAGTCCTCTCCAGCACGGTCATCCTGTTCGCGGCCGCGTACGCCTTGATGATTTTGTTGGCGGTGCGGGGAAAACGTAGTCACTGCCAACCAGATAGACCGACTTCGCGCCCTGCGACTTGAGGTAGTCGAGCCCGGGAACGATCTGCTGGTTTGTCGTCGCTCCGGTGTAGAAGATGTAGGGCGACTGTTCCAGACCCTCGTACTGCACCGGATAGAACAGCAACGCCTTGTTCTTCTCGAACACCGGCTTGACCGCCTTGCGACTGGCCGACGTCCAGCAGCCGAAGACGGCGGCGACCCGGTCCTCGGAGATGAGCTTCCGGCCTTCTCCGCGAAGGTGGGCCAGTCCGACGCACCGTCCTCACCGACCGGCTGGATCTTCTGCCGAGGACGCCACCGGCCGCGTTGATCTCCTCGACGGCGAGCATGATGGAGTCGCGGACGGTGACCTCGCTGATCGCCATGGTCCCGGAGAGCGAGTTGAGCAGGCCCACCTTGACGGTGTCGCCGGAGACGTCGGCGGTGACGCCGGTCGCGCCGCCCTCGTCGGAGGTCTTGCTGCCGCACGCGGTCAACGCGGCCGCGGCGACCAGGGTCATGGCACCCGCCAGGATGCGGCGGCCCCGGAATAATGACATCTACTCTCTGCGGTGCACTCAAGCGGCGTAAGGACGGTCGGTGCGGTCCGATGGAGCTGACGTGGGCGATGCCGAGGTCGACGGGTGGACGTCACTTCGGACACCGGCTCGGATATGGGCACCGAAAGCGTCGACCGGCATGATTGCGTGTGTGTTCCCAGCCCTTAATTGACTGTTTCCGCGCCGTCGACCGACGCACGAAAACGGCCGGCACCGTTGGGGAGGAAACGGTGCCGGCCGTTCGGAAAGACGCACAATAGGTGCCACACAATGGTCGACGGGCAATTCCGTCGACGGTGGGGACACGGTGGTGACAGTCGACCCGGAGGCCGGATACTTCACGCAGGAAGTATTTTAGGGCCGCATCGGGTGGCGCTGTCAAGGGCCGGCTGGAGGCGCCTGGCGTCAGAGCTGGGCGAGCACCGTGAAGTCGAGCCCGTCGGCCTCGGCCAGGTAGATGCGCTGACGCACGTGCCGTTGGCGAAGCCGCAACCGCCCGCGCGGCCCGTGGTAGGCCACCGTGTCGGCGGCCGTCTCGATGGCCCGCACGTCGAGCGTGCGCGCCTGGCCGATCAGGGCGGCGAGCAGCATGACGCCCTCGTAGCAGGACTCCCCAGACTGCCCAGCGGTGGCGCCTCCACCCCGAAACGGCGGGCGAACTCACCGTGGAAGTCGAGGTTCTCCTGTGTCACCAGCCCGGCGAAGAAACCGGCAGTGCTGTACAGCCGCCGGTCGCGCCGCGCCGCTGGCGAGCAGCATGTTCTCGTCCATCAACGTGCTCAGCCGCAGACAGCGCTGATCCAGGCCGGACCGGGCGAACGCTCGGTTGAACCGCACCGCGTCCGCACCGACCAGCAGCATCAACACCGCGTCCGCGTCACTGTGCTCGATGCGGCGCAACACCTCGGTGAAGTCGTGTGCGTCCAACGGCAGGAAGTGTCGGCCCACCACCTGCCCGCCGCCGCGCAACGCGTACCGCTGGGCCGCCCGTGCCGTGCGGCGCGGCCACACGTAGTCGTTGCCGACCACGAACCAGCGACGTACCCCTGCTCCCCGGCGAGGAGCCGCATCGCGGGCCACAGTTGGGCATCCGGCGTCTCGCTGGTCAGGAAGACCCCTTCGGTACGCTCACCGCCCTCGTAGAGTGCGGTGTAGACGTAGGGCACCCGGTGCGCGACGCGGGCGCCAACGCCTGGCGCACGGAGGAGATGTGCCACCCGTCACCCCTGCACGGCCCCCACCGACACCAACGCCTCGACCTCGGCGGCCACCTCGGCCGGCGGTGCGCCACCGTCGACCGGCACCAGCCGCACCTCCCGGCCCAGCACGCCACCGCACCGATTGATCTCCTCGACCGCGAGTTGCGCGCAGAGCTCGCAGGTGGGGCCGAACATGCCGGCCGGCCCGCGCATCGGGTAGACCAGCGCGATGCTGACCACGGCACGGTCGACGGTCAGCCACGGCGGTGCCGGCGCGGACATGAGCACATGATTGCCCGGCCCACGGCCGAAGACCAGCGCTCACCACGGACCGGGACGACTCGCTACGATGACAGGGCCACCGGACCAGGGAGTTTCATGTCAGACGTGCCCGGGGCGCCAGCCGACCTGCTGCGCTCGCTCACCCGCGCCGAACGGCTGCTCTCCCGCCGGCTGGGCGCCGTCCTGGCCGACGACGAGCTGACCATCGAGGCGTGGCGGGTGCTCTGCCTGCTCGCCGACGGCCAGGGCCACCCGATGAGCGAGGTGTCCGCCGAGGCGTCCCTGCCCCGGGCACCTCACCAAACTCGTCGACCAGCTCGTCGACCGCAACCTCGTCTTCCGCCGAATCGATCCAATCGACCGCCGAAGGATCCGCGCCTACCTGACCGCGCGCGGGCACCGCGAACACGCCCGCCTCGACGAGCGGGTCAAGGCCAGCCTGGCCGAACTGGGCATCACCGAGCTAGCCGTCGCGAAGCCGGACGCCGCGAAGCCGAGCCTCGCGGAACCGGGCGTCGCGGGAAGCAGCAGGCCGGGTGCGCCACCGGCGACCGACCTGGTGAGTCAGCTCGAAGACCTGATCGGCCGCCTCGACCGCGCCCGTGGCGACGACCGCGTCGATGCCGGCGCCGCCGCTGGCCCGCGTCGCTGACACAGGCCTGTCTGGTCTACCGGGGAGGTGAGGCGGGCCGGTCTGCGCCACCGTCCTGGACACCCCGCAGCACCTCCGGGCAAGGCCCTGCTGAGCCTGCACGTCGAGCCGAGCTGCGTCTTTGCTCTGGACTGGCACGTCGGCCCGAAGCAGCCCTGACCGTCGCCCGGGCTGCTTCGGAGGATGTCGCCTCGAGAGCGATATACCTGTGTGTCATAAAATGCCTCACAGGTATATCGCTCTCGAGCAAGTGTGCCTCCGGGCGGACCGCCCGGGACCAGCAGGCGGCCCGCCGCACCGCCTGGTCCCAGCAACCCCAGAGCCAGGGCCGCCGCCCGGCACCGATCGACCTCATGGGCGACCAACACCCGCTCGGCAACGCCACCGTGCAGCACAATCAGCGCCACGGCGACCAACGCCGTCATGAGCAGCGCCCCGACGACCAGCACCCCGACGAGCAGCCGCGATGACGGACCCTTCCTGTTAGGCCGTGAGGTGGGCGCGCAGGGTGTGCGCGTCGGGGCGGTGGCGGTCCACAGTGGCCGGCCCACCGGCCAGCGGCAGCCGAACGACGCTGCCATCGGCGGTGGGAGGTTCGCCGGGTCGCGCCGGGTCGACCACCAGCAGTGACCCGGTGGCGGGGCACCGCCGAGCACCGCCGGGCCGGCCCAGCCCGGCGCCTGCGGTCCCACCGCCAGGGACTGGCGCAGCAGTGGCCGACCCGCGTAGTCGACCTGGTGTGTACGACGGCGCCGCCGGGTGCCTCGCCGTACCTGCCGCAGATCAGTTCGTCCCGCCAGCGCAGGCTCGCTCCGGCGGCCAGCTCGATCTTGGATTCGGCGAGGTGTGCGCAGCCGGTCGCCGCGACCAACTGTTCGGGAAGCCAGTGCAGTGTGGCTCCGGCGTGCACCACCGCCCGCACCGCCATCCGGGACACGGCCCCGGCCGGCCCGGTAGGGCGATGGACGCGGCGACGCTGTGCACCCGGACCGCCGCTCCGGGCCCACCTCGATCTCCAGCCGCAGATCGTCCCCGGCGAGTGGGCCGGCCGCCCCGCCGACGATGTGCACCGTGGCGACACCACCGTCGGTCGGGGTCTGGCGCAGCAGAAGTGGTGTTTCGCCGTGCAGCTCGACCAGGGCCGTGCCGCTCGACCGTCGGCCCGGGCGACCAGCCGGGCGAGCGCTCGCATCAGGCCGGGCCGACCGGCACGGCCAGCGGGTGCAGGGCGGCGTGGTGGGCCAACTCGTGCCGGATCCATTCGGCGACCGACGTTGCCGTGGGTCGCCCACGATGGACAGGAACAGGGTCGGGAGGTCGCCACGTCGGGCTCGCGCGTCACGATCCATCACGGAGAGGTCGGCACCCACCATGGGCGCCAGGTCCGTCTTGTTGATCACGAGGAGGTCGGCGGCGGTCACCCCGGCCCACCTTGCGGGGCACCTTGTCCCCACCGGCCACGTCGACCACGAAGATCTGCCGGTCGACCAGCCCCGACTGAAGGTCGCTGTCAGGTTGTCGCCACCGCTCTCCACGAGGACGAGGTCCACCGGACCGACCGCCTCGGCCAACTCGTCGATGGCGTCCAAGTTGGCGCCGATGTCGTCGCGGATCGCGGTGTGCGGGCAGCAGCCGGTCTCCACAGCGCGGATCCGGGCCGGGTCCAGCACTCCGGCCCGCCGGAGGAAGTCGGCGTCCTCGGTCGTGAGATGTCGTTGGTCACCACACCGAGCCGCAACTCGTCGGTGAACGCACGGCAGAGCGCGGCCACCAGGGCCGTCTTGCCGGACCCGACCGGCCGCCGATGCCGACCCGCAGGGCACGGCCCGCGCGCCAGCGGCGGATGCGGGTCCACCCCGGCTCCGGGTGGGTGTGCGGGACGGTCTCGTCGTGGGTGGGGTGACCGGCTGCGTGGTCGAATCGACGGCGGGCACAGCGTTCGGCAAAACGGTGTCAGGACGCAAAGAGACGCACCTCCCAGGTGGCATGAACTTCGGCATGGATGTCGGCAAGTGGGGCCGAGGCGGCCGGTAGCCGCTCCGGTGGGTCGTCGGCGGCCCGAGCCGCGTCGGCGGCCGTGCTGTCGCAGGCGTCGGCGAGGCCGACCAGCAAAGCCTGGACCCGGTACGGGTCGAGGCCGAGCAGACGTACGCCGGCGCTGGCCGCCCGGTCACCGTCCCGTACGCGGCGACCGTCGCGGTCTCGAGGCGGGACAGCCCGGCCGCGGCGCAGAGCAGGCCGAGCACCAGCGGCTGGCGTGCGCCGCCGGGTGTCGAGGGCAGGTCGCCGAACGGGGCGTCCGGCCAGATGGCTCGGCCGGCCCGCAACAGCGCCCGGCCCTGTCGGCGGAGACGGTCCGCAGCGCCGGGGCTGCGGTACGCGCGTCCAGCTCCGCGTCGAGCCGGGCCAGCGCGGCCGACCGTGCGGCGGACCGGTCCGGCTCGGTCGTGCCGACGGTTCCGGGCGTGGCGGCCCGGTGTGCGGCGGCCGCGAACGCCGCACCGACCAGACCGGCGGTGGCCAACCGTCCGACCAGGAACGCGTCCAGCGAGGCCAGGTCGGTGACCCGCCGGCGGCGACGGCCGCTTCCAGGCCGCCGGAGTGCGCGTGCGCCCCGGCCGGGAAGCGACCGTCGGCCAACAGCAACAGCAGGCTCGGTGTCGCCATCAGAACAGGAAGTACCGCTGGGCCATCGGCAGCCGGGTCACCGGGTCCGGCTCGACCACCACACCGTCGATCCGCACCGTGAAGGTGTCCGGGTCCACCTCGATGCGCGGCATCGCGTTGTTCTCCGGCAGGTCGGCCTTGCCCCGCGACCGCACGTCGTTCACCGGCACCACCCGTCGTCGCACGTCCAGGCGGAGCCCGGCGTCCAGGCCGCCGGAGCCACGAAGGCCAGGCTGGTGGCGGCCGCGGCGGCACCGTACGCCCCGAACATGGGCCGGGCAGCATCGGCTGCGGCGTCGGGATGGAGGCGTTGGCGTCACCCATCTGGGCGTACGCGATCATGCCGCCCTTGATCACCAGGAGCGGTCGTACGCCGAAGAACGCCGGGTCCCAGAGCACCAGGTCGGCGAGCTTGCCCGGCTCGACCGAGCCGATCTCCCGTTCCAGCCCGTTGGCCATGGCCGCGCAGATGGTGTACTTCGCGATGTACCGTCGGGCTCGGTGATTGTCGGCGGCCCCGTCGCCCGGCAGTGCGCCGACCCGGTCCTTCATCACGTGGGCGCTCTGCCAGGTCCGCGTGATCACCTCGCCGACGCGGCCCATCGCCTGCGCGTCGGAGCCGATGATGGAGATCGCGCCGAGGTCGTGCAGCAGGTCCTCGGCGGCCATTGTGGATGGTCGGATGCGGCTCTCGGCGAAGGCCAGGTCCTCCGGAACGGACGGGTTGAGATGGTGGCAGACCATCAGCATGTCCAGGTGCTCGGCCAGCGTGTTGGCGGTGTACGGCCGGGTCGGGTTGGTCGACGACGGCAACACGTTCGGCTCACTGGCGACCGTGATGATGTCCGGTGCGTGCCGCCGCCGGCGCCCTCGGTGTGGTACGAGTGGATGGCCCGCCCGCCGATCGCCCGCAGCGTGTCGGCGACGAACCCGGCCTCGTTGAGCGTGTCGGTGTGGATCGACACCTGGACCCCGGACGCGTCCGCCACCCGCAGGCAGGCGTCGATCGCCGCCGGTGTGGTGCCCCAGTCCTCGTGCAGCTTGAAACCGCCCGCACCGGCGCGCAGCTGTTCCCAGAGCGCCTCGCTGGACACGGTGTTGCCCTTACCGAGCAACAGCACGTTGACCGGCATCGTGTCCAGCGCCTCGTGCATCCGGGCCAGGTGCCAGGCGTTCGGGTGACGGTGGTCGCCCGGGTCCCTCGGCCGGCCCGGTGCCGCCGCCCACCAACGTGGTGATGCCGCTGGCCAGCGCCTCGGTGACGATCTGCGGGCAGATGAAGTGCACGTGGGTGTCCACCGCGCCGGCGGTGAGGATCCGCCCGTTGCCGGCGATCACCTCGGTCGACGGGCCGATCACCAGGTCGGGGTGGACGCCGGGCATGGTGTCCGGGTTGCCGGCCCGGCCGAGCGCCACGATCCGGCCGTCACGCAGCCCCACGTCGGCCTTGACCACACCCCAGTGGTCGAGCACGACCGCTCCGGTGATGACGGTGTCCAGTGCCCCTCGGCACGGGTGGTACGCGCCTGCCCCATCGACTCGCGGATCACCTTCCCGCCACCGAAGACCGCCTCGTCGCCGCCCACGCAGTGGTCGGTCTCCACCTCGATCAGCAGGTTGGTGTCGGCCAGTCGGATCCGGTCACCGGTCGTCGGGCCGTACAGGTCGATGTAGCGGTCCGCCGCACGGCGCTCATCGCGGTGACCCGTCGGCGGTGGGCGCGTGCGGCGACGGGTCCAACGGTCCGGCGCACTCTCCGCGCAGGCCCGGCACGACACGTGCGCCGCCGAACGGGACGAGGTCGACGGTGCGGCTGATGCCCGGCTCGAAGCGGACCGAGGTGCCCGCCGGAACGGCGAGCCGCTGCCCCAGGCGGCAGCCCGGTCGAACGACAGTGCCGGGTTGCACTCGGCGAAGTGGTAGTGCGAGCCGACCTGCACTGGGCGGTCTGCGGTGTTGACCACGAGCACTGTGGTCACCGGACGGCCCACGTTGATCGGGACCGGCTCGGCCGCCGGCAGGATCTCCCGGGATCACGGGATCGGGTGGTGCACCGTCACGAGCTTGGTGCCGTCCGGGAACGTTGCCTCCACCTGCACCTCCCTCAGCAGCTCGGGGATGCCGTCCTGGACGTCGTCACGGCCGAGCACCGCCCGGCCGGCGGACATCAGGTCGACCACCGACCGGCCGTCCCGGCCCCTTCGAGGAGGAACGCGGTGAGCACCGCCACGGCTTCGGGGTAGTTGAGGCGCAGGCCGCGTTCGCGGCGGGCGCGGGCGACGTCGGCCGCGACGTGGATGAGCAGGCGGTCCTGCTCGTGCGGGCTGAGGAACACGGGGCTCTCCGGTGGCGTCGGCGTGCCCAGCTCGACCGTCGGCTCCGTACGGAACCGCGCCGGGCATCAGCGCCCGGGGACGAGCTGGGAGTCACACGACCGCCGGGACGCCGCCGACGGGGCGACCCGGGACTCCACCATCCCGGCCCGCACGACGGGCAACCGGCGGTGTCGGGTCGGATGCGGACCGCACCGCCCACCGCTGAGCCGACCGTAGAGGATCACCACCGGTCGGGGCAACAGTCTGGACCGGCTGTCCCGGCCGCTGGGTACCGGTACCCATTCCGGTACGGGAAACGCGGGGCATGATCACCGGATGACGGCGACGAGGCGTACGCGGGCACTGCTCGGGGTTCTGTTCCTGACGGCGGCCACGGTCGGGTGTGGGTGCTGTGGCTCGGCTGGGACACCCGGTACACGGTCGACGCGCAGACCGGTGCAAGCAGCGGCCCGTACGAGGCGTGGCAGGTGATCGGCTGCGTGCTGACGCTCGTGGCGCTGGCCGCGCTCGCCGGGACGCGGCTCAGTCCGTGGCTGGTGGCACCGGTGATGACGGTGGCGTTCACGGCGGCCTGGTCGTGGCGGGCCGCGTCGACCGACGACAGTGGGTTGTGGGTTGTCGGCGGGATTCTGGTGCTGCTCGGCATGGCGGCCGGCAGCACCGTGGTGAGCCTCGCCGCTCGGCGGGTCGGCCAGCGGTTCACCGGCTGACCCGCCGCGGGCCTGTTTCGTGAGGGCGATGCCTACTCCCGCCAGCCGGTCAGTTCCACCCCTTGGCCAGCTCCACACGGAAGCCGATGGTGATCTCACCGCTGTCGCCCGGCGCGAGCGACAGCCGCCAGGCCAGCTCTCCCAGCTCGGTACGCGCCGCCGGCGCCGGCGCCAGGTTCGTCTCCGCACCACCACCGCCTCGTCTCGGGACACCGGCAACTGGTCGCGTACCTCGACCGTCGCCGACCGCGGCGTGTGGTTGGCAATGGTGGTCGTCAGATGGCCTCGAAGAGCGGCTGGCGCCGACGGCGCGAATCGTAGCCGGCACACGGTACGCGGTGGGTGTACCTTGGCGAGTCGCCAGATGCGGCCCGGCTAGCTCGCCGGCAGATCAGCGGCACGAGGGGAGGCAGGCCAATGGTCGATGATGACGTAACGGAATTGGCTGGTATTTGGGGACCTCCAACCTGTTCCGCTCCGGTCCACGCCGATCGCCTGGCTCAGTTCGCAGGTGTCGTGCCTGATCTACTGCTGGCGTGTTGGCGTACGTACGGATTCGCCGGCTTCGGTAACGGATCGTTGTGGTTGTGTGATCCCGAGGTGTGGCAGCCGGCGGTCGACGCGTGGACCAACTGCCTTGCCCTACCGGAAGAAGAACGATGGGTTGCCGTGAGCCGCAGCGCGTTCGGCGATGTGCAGGTGTGGGGCAGCAGACAGGCTCACGGTTGACGATCACGGCGCAGTACGGGTGGGTCGTCCACACGGATCGGGCGGACCGCGCGATGTCGAACGATCGCCGCGATGACCGGCTCTACGCGCTGTTGGTGTCCCAGGACCGCCGCAGCGTCGACCTTCACGGCGCCGACGGGAAGCCGCTGTTCGATCGGATACTCGCACTGCGTGGTCCGGTGGGCCCCGACACCATCTATGGCTTTGTCCCGGCCTTGGGTCTCGGCGGGGCGCTGCGTCCCGACCAGGCCGAGATCTTCGACGGACCCGTTCATCTGGAGCTGCTCGCCGAACTCTCCGAGCGCCGCGTCGTGGACAGGGAAGACCTCCTGCACATGTGGATCGGTCAGTGACCGGCCCAGGCGCCGCCGACGGCCGGACGGCAGCTGGGCACCACCGAGCCACGGCCGAGCTCTCCGCGTGTGCCCGTCATCCAGCCGACCAGGCCGGCGTTGACGGTGTGGCGGCCGGTGCGGGCTACCGACACGGGCCTGAAGGGACGTGCCGCGCGCCTCCTGACCAGTGAGCCGACCGACGATGCCGGATGGCCTGCCGACCTGCCGGCCGGTGTGACGGACGTGGTCATCGTCGAGGACACTCCCAGCCCGACAGCCACGCTGGCGGTTCAGACCAGCGGGGACGCCGCGCCGACGAGTACGCGGGTCAGGTTTGACCAGCTCGCGTTGCCCGATGCGGTCGTTGAAGGGTGACCGCGGTGTCGATGGGTGTTGTCCAGATCACGGTCGTCGGACTGGCTGTGCTCCTGCGACTGACGACGTTCGGCTGGTACGCCATCATCGCGACCATCGTGAGCGCTTCTCGCTCGGCATCGTGCCCGCGATCGTGCTGGGACCGCTGATCTACGCCGGATTCTCCGCGCCACCGTCTGCGTGGCCTTCTCGTCGCGGCCGACGTCCTGCTCCTGGTGTGTGCGTTGACCTTCGAGGATGGCGGCGACAACGGGGGCGCGACTCCGCTGGAGGTGCTCACCGGCCGTCGTGGACTGTCCGGTCGCGCCACGGACAGAGCGTTCCGGTCTGCGGCAGCGCCTACCTCCTGACCCTGCCGGCACTGGTGGCCTGGACAATCGCCGGTTAGCCGGAGGCGGCCGGTCAGCGGGCCACGGCGGGCTGCGGCGCCGGCACGCCGGTGAAGGGGATGTCGACGTGGTCGGCGGTCCCGGCTGGCCGTCGGGTGCTGCCACAGCCCTCGGGCGCGCAGGATCGGCAGCACGCCCTCGCCGAACCAGTACGCCTCCTCCAGGTGCGGGTAGCCGGACAGGATGAACTCGTCGATGCCGAGCGCGTGGTACTCGGCGATCCGGTCGGCGACCTCGGTATGGCTGCCCACGAGCGCGGTGCCGGCCCGCCGCGGACCAGCCCGACCCCGGCCCACAGGTTGGGTGCGACCTCCAGGCCGTCGCGGGAGCCGCCGTGCAGGTCGAGCATGCGGCGCTGCCCTTCGGACTCGCTGCGGCGCAACCCTCCTGCACGGCCCGGATGTCGGCCTCGAGATCCCGTCGAGCAGGCGCTGGGCCTGCGCCCATGCCTGCTCGGCGGTGTCCCGGACGATGACGTGCAGCCGGATGCCGAAGCGCAGCTCCCGCCCGGCGTCGGCGGCCAGCGCCCGGATCCGCTCCAGTTTGGTGGCGACCAGGGCCGGCGGTTCGCCCCAGGTGAGGTAGACGTCGCTGTGCCGGACGGCCACCGGAAGGGCAGCGGCGGAGGACCCACCGAAGTAGACCGGCGGAACCGGATCCGGTAGCCGGTGCAGTCGCGCCTGTTCGACGCGGACGTGCGTGCCGTCGTGGTCGACCGTCTCGCCGCGCCACAGCGCACGCACCACGTGCAGGAACTCGTCGGCCCGCGCGTACCTGTCGTCCTTGTCCAGGAAGTCGCCGTACGCCCGCTGTTCCGACGACTCGCCACCGGTGACCACGTTGAGCAGCAGTCGGCCTCGAGACAGCCGCTGGAAGGTCGACGCCATCTGGGCGGCCAGCGTGGGGCTGGTCAGCCCGGGGCGGAAGGCGACCAGGAACTTGAGTCGTTCGGTGACCTCGGTGAGCATCGCCGTGCTGAGCCAGGCGTCCTCGCACCAGGCGCCGGTCGGGGTGAGCGCGCCGACGAAGCCGAGTTGTTCGGCGGTGCGGGCGATCTGCCCGAGGTACGCGACGCTGGCCGGTCGGGCGCCTCCGGCGGAACCGGTCGGTACGCCGTGTCCGCCGCCCACGATGTCCCGGCTGTCGCCGTTGGTGGGCAGGAACCAGTGGAAGGTGAGGGTCATCTCGGCTCTTTCCGTGCGGACGCGACAGGTGCTCGCCGGGCGAGCGGGCACCTCCTGAGGGTGGGACGATCCCGCCGACAGCCTACCCATAAAACCTATCGGGTTAGTAGGCTACTGCCCACGGCGCCGACTTCTGTCGATGCCTCAACCCGCATGCCCAACCGAGGAGCCGCCATGCCCAACCCGTCGACGAGCCGTCCCCGCGCCACCGCCTCCTGACGGCCGCGCTCACCACCGTGGCGCTGCTCACCACGGTCGCGGTGAGCGCGTGCGGCGGGTCCGCCGATGCGGGCGGCAGTGCCGGCAAGCTCCGGATCGGCTACCAGCGCTTCGGCGGGCTGAGCCTGGTCAAGGCGCGCGGTGCGGCACCGGATGTGGAGTGGTCGCTGTTCGAGAGTGGTCCGGCGCTCACCGAGGCGCTCAAGGCCGGCTCGATCGACATCGGCCAGGTCGGCGAGGCGCCACCGGCTTCGCCGCGGCCGGGAAGATCCCGTTCTCCATCATCGGCACCTCGGTGCCGATCCCGCAGGGTGAGGCCGTGTTGGTCAAGGCCGACCGGGGCTACCGCAGCTTCGCCGATCTCCGGGGCAGGACGGTGGCCCTCAACAAGGGCTCCAACGTGCACTGGCTGCTGGTCCGGCTGCTGGAGGCCAACAACATGACCCTGAAGGACATCCAGGTCAGTACCTCAAGCCCGCGGAGGGCGGCCCGCGTTCGACGGTGGGCAGGTCGACGCCTGGGTGATCTGGGACCCGTACTTCGCCCTGGCCGAGCAACCGGGGTCCAGGTGCTCGCCGACGCGACGGGCCTGGCCAGCAACCGCGAGTACGTCCTGGCCGCTCCCGACGCGGTCGCCAAGCGGACGGACCAGGTCCGGGCCTTCCTGCAGCAATACCGCGAGGTGACCGACTGGGGCATCGCCCACCCGGAGGAGCGGGCCAGCACCCTCGCGCCGGAGCTGAAGATCCCGCAGGACGTCACCAGCCGCGCTCTGGCCCGCAGTGCCCGCCCCTCGCTCCCGTCGACGCGGCCATCGGGGACGAGCTTCAGGCGATCACCGACAGCTTCATCGCCCTGGAGCTCATCCCGGCCCGGTCGACATCCGCTCCCGGGTCGACAGCCGGTTCAGCGCGGTGTTCCAGTGAGCCGTACGACGCTGGTCGAGGCACCCCGCGACGTCACGGCGGCGCCACCGGTGGCACCCGTCGTCGGCGACCGGCCCGGCGGTGGTGGCGACTGGTGAGCCCGGTGGCGTTGGTAGTGGGCTGGGAGGCGGCGTCGCGTACCGGACTGCTGGCCGCCGGAAGCTGCCCGCGCCCAGCGACGTCCTGGCCACCGGCTGGCGGCTGAGCCGGGACGGCACGCTCGGCATCCACCTGCTGGACTCCCTCACCCGGGCCGGGGCGGGCCTGCTGATCGGCGGTGTCCTGGCCCTGGTCCTGGGCACGGTGGCCGGGCTCCTTCGGCTGGGAGACGACCTGGTCGACCCGCCGGTGCAAATGGCCCGGATGCTGCCGCACCTCGGCCTGGTCCCGTTGCTGATCATCTGGGTCGGCATCGGCGAATCACTCAAAATCAGCCTGGTGGCCCTGGGCGCGTTCTTCCCGATCTACTTCAACACCTACGCCGGCATCCGGGACATCGACGAGCGGCTGGTGGAGGCGGCCCGCACCTGTGGGCTGGGGCAGGCCGCCCGACTGCGCCACGTGGTGCTGCCCGGCGCACTGCCGTCCCTGTTCCTCGGCCTGCGGCTGGCGATCGGGCGGCCTGGCTCAGCCTCGTCGTCGGGGAGCAGGTCAACGCCCAGACCGGGATCGGCTTCCTGATGATGGAGGCGCGGGAGTTCAGCCAGACCGACGTGGTGGTGCTCGGCCTGCTTGTCTACGCGCTGCTCGGGCTGATATCCGACCTTGCCCTGCGCGTCCTGGAGAGGAGGATGTTGACATGGCGTCGCGGACTGCGGGCCACGTGAACGGCGCGGAGCCGGTGCTGACCGCCCACGCGGTGCGCCGGCCTTCGGGCCGACGGTCGTGCTGGCCGGGGTCGACCTGGCCATCTCGCGCGGCGAAGTGGTGGCCCTGCTCGGCGGCAGCGGCTCCGGCAAGAGCACACTCCTGCGGATTCTCGCCGGGCTGGACGGCGACGCCAGCGGCACGAGCGTCGTGCACGGCACCGCCGCCGTGGTCTTCCAGGAACACCGGCTGCTGCCGTGGAAACGGGTTGCGGACAACGTCGGGCTCGGGCTGACCGGTCCGGATTCCGTCGGGCGCATCCGGCGGGCGTTGGCCGAGGTCGGGCTCGCCGAGCGGGACGACGCCTGGCCGGCCGAGTTGTCCGGCGGGCAGGCGCAACGGGTGGCCGTCGCGCGGGCTCTGGTCCGCGAACCGGACCTGCTGCTGCTCGACGAGCCGTTTGGGGCCCTGGACGCGCTGACCCGACTACGGATGCAGATCCTGCTGCGCCGGCTGCGCGCCGAACACGGCTTCGCGGCACTGCTGGTCACCCACGACGTGGAGGAGGCTCTGCTGCTCGCCGACCGGATCCTGCTCCTCGACGAGGGCCGCATCGCCGCCGAACTGCCGGTCGACCTGGGCCCCACCCGTACGCCGGACGACCGGCCTTCGGCGCGCTGCGCCGCCACCTGCTCGACCGACTCGGAGTTCCCACCACCTGACGAGCGGAGCTGTGATGACCCGCTGGACCCCCGACCCCACGTTCTACCCGTCTCCCCGGGAGGCTGCGCGCGCACCGGCCGAGAAGCTCGCCTACGTGGCGGCCTTCGACCGGACGGCCACCCGTCCGGACGCCATCGTGGTGCTGGACACCGACCCCGACTCCCCGACTACGGGCGGGTGGTGGGCTGGACCGACCTGCCGTACCTCGGTGACGAACTGCACCACTTCGGCTGGAACGCGTGCAGCAGCGCGCTCTGCCCGACCGCTCCGCACCCGCACGTCGAGCGGCGCTACCTGATCGTGCCGGGCCTGCGGTCGTCGCGCATCCACGTCCTGGACACCCAGCCCGATCCGCGCCAGCCACAGGTGGTCAAGGTGATCGGGCCGGAGGAGCTGGCCAAACGGGCCGGCTACTCGCGGCCGCACACCGTGCACTGTGGCCCCGACGGCATCTACCTCTCCGCGCTCGGCGGCGCCGACGGCGCGGAGGGCCCGGGTGGCATCGCGATCCTGGACCACACCACCTTCGAGGTACGCGGGCGTGGGAGGCCGACCGGGGCCGCAGTTCCTCGCGTACGACGTGTGGTGGCACCTGACCCAGGACGTGCTGGTGACCAGCGAGTGGGGCACCCGTCGATGATCGAGGACGGCATCGTCGGTGAGCTGCTGCTGGGCCGACGCTACGGCCACGCCATCCACTTCTGGGACATCGCGAAGCGCCGGCACGTGCAGCGCGTCGACCTGGGTGATGCGTACCAGATGCCGCTGGAGCTGCGCCCGGCGCACGACCCGTCGAAGTCGTACGGGTTCGTCGGGGTGGTGATCAGCGTGGAGGACCTGTCCGCCTCGATCTGGCTGTGGCACCGGGACGGGGACGCCTGGGCGGTCACCAAGGTGATCGACATCCGGCCGAGCCGGCCGACCCGGAGGTTCTGCCCGACCTGCTCAAACCGTTCGGTGCGGTGCCGCCGTTGGTGACCGACATCGACCTGTCGGTGGACGACCGATTCCTCTACGTCTCCTGCTGGGGCACGGGTGAGCTGCGCCAGTACGACGTCAGCGACCCGCTGCACCCGGTGCAGACCGGCTCGGTGCACCTCGGCGGGATCGTCCGGCGCACCGCGCACCCGTCCGCGCCGGACGAGGCGTTGGCCGGCGGCCCGCAGATGGTGGAGGTGAGCCGGGACGGCCGGCGGGTGTACGTCAGCAACTCCCTCTACGGCTCGTGGGACGACCAGTTCTACCCCGACGGGGTGGGCGCGTGGCTGGCGAAGCTCGACGTCGACGTGGACGCCGGCGGGCTCACCCCGGATCCGAGGTTCTTTCCGCACGGGGAGGAGTTCCGGGCCTGCGGGTGCACCAGACCCGGTTGCAGGGCGGGGACGCGTCCTCCGACTCGTACTGCTTCCCGTGACCGTCACCACAGTGGCGACGCTTGCCGCGCTCGGTGCCTTCCATGGTCTGAACCCGGCGATGGGGTGGCTCTTCGCGGTGGCCCGGGCCTGCAGGAGCGCAACCGCTCGGCGCTGCTGCGCGCCCTGCCGCCGATCGCGGCGGGGCATCTCGCCTCGGTGGGGATCATCGCGGCGTTGGTCACCGCGACCCGTTCGGTGACGGCGAGCACCGCCTCGCGGTGGTCGGTGGCGTGCTGCTCGTGGCGTTCGGGCTGTGGCGGCTGCTCTCCGAGCGGCACTTCCGTTGGGCCGGGATGCGGCTGTCCGCAGCACAGCTGGCCGGCTGGTCGTTTCTCATGTCGTCGGCGCACGGCGCGGGCTGATGCTGTTGCCGGTGCTGGTGGCCGAGCCGGTGCCGGGGTCACTCCGGGCACCTGACCGCCGCGCCGGTGGGTGCCCTGTCCGTCCTCGCGGCGGCCGGGTGCACACCGTCGCCATGCTCGGCACGGCGCTGGCCGTGGCGCTGCTGGTCTACCAGGTGCTCGGGGTCGGGGTGCTGCGTCGGGCCTGGTTCAACGTCGATCGGCTCTGGGCCGGGGTGCTGGTGGCCGCCGGGTTGGTGACGCTGATCCGGGCGTGAACGTCCATCGTGGAAACGTGTGATGTGTGATCTCATGTCGTGGTGATCACATCGACTCCCCTCATGCGTCTGGTCGCCGGTGTGGGGGTTCAAGACCCTCGCGGTCGGCGTCGAACTCGGTCTGTTCACCCGGCTGGCCGGCGGGCGGACGATGACCGTCGAGCAGGCCGCGGCCGAGTTCGGCTGCCCGACCGGCCTGCGGACCTGCTGCTGGCCGCCAGTGCGTCGCTCGGGTTGTTGGAGAAGGCCGGCGACGGTTACCGCAACTCCGAGCTGGCGGAGCAGTTCCTGGTCGAGGGTCGCCCGTACTACTTCGGCGCGCAGGTGCGCTACTCCGACCTGCGCACCTACCTGCCCTGGCACCGCATCGGCGAGGCCCTGCGCACCGATCGGCCGCTGACCTGGGACCGGGTCCCAACAGTCGATGTTCGACACCGCCGATCCGGCGATGCTGGCCCAGTTCTGGGACGCCATGTTCTCCACGTCCAGCTTCACCGCCAGCGCGTTGGCCGACGCGTACGACCTCTCCGCGCATCGGCGGCTGCTCGACGTCGGCGGCGGGCGGCGCGTTCCCGATCGAGTTCTGCCGCCGCCTGCCCGAGCTGCGGGCCACGGTCCTGGACCTGCCGCACGTCTGCGTCCGGGCGCGGGAGCGGATCGCGGAGGCCGGTCTGACCGACCGGATCGACGCGGTCGGCGGTGACTTCTCGCCGACCCGGAGTTGCCGGGCGGGCACGACGTCATCCTGCTCAGCATGATCCTGCACGACTGGGACGAACCGACGAACCGGGCGCTGCTGGCCGGTGCCACGCGGCGCTGCCGCCGGCGGGGCGATCGTCGTCTGCGAGCTGCTGCTCAACGACGAGCGCACCGGGCCGCCGGAGGCCGCCCTGATGGGGATGAACATGCTGGTCGAGACCGAGGGCGGCCGGAACTACTCGGGCGCCGAGTACACGGCCTGGCTCACCGACGCCGGCTTCGTCGACGTGCGTACCGTGCCGTTCGACGCCCCCGGGGCCAACGGCGCGGTGGTGGCCCGCCGGGCCTGACCACGACACCCGGCCCCGGTGCGAACCGTGGGCCGGGTGTCCGACGCCTCACGGCGCGGGTGTCCGATCGGCTACCGGTACGGGTCAGGCGCGAGCCTTGGCCGGCTGCTTCATGAAGTCCATGATCGCCTTGTTGACCTCGTCGGCGTGGGTCCACGGGATGCCGTGCGGCGCACCTTGAGCGTGATGAGGTTGGCGGTCGGCATCATCGGCCCGAGCCGCTGACCGGTCACCGGGTAGGGCAGCACCCGGTCCTGGTCACCCTGCATGATCAGGATCGGCACGTCGATCTTCGGCAGGTCCTGGCGGAAGTCCTCCTGCCATGCGTCCACACTGTCGTGCGTGGCCTTGGCCGAGGCCATCGCGCCGATCTGCCAGTGCCCCCGGTACGCATCCTCGCTGACCCGCTTGCCCATGTTCTGATCCGGGTTGAAGAAAGCGTCGCAGAACGACGTCAGGTAGGCGTAACGGTCCTTGATAATGGCCTGTTGGAATCCCTTGAAGAGGCTCGTGTCGACGCCCTCCGGGTTGTCCTTCGCCTTGGCCAGCATGGGTTGCAGCGGGCTGAGCAGAACGCCGCGACTCACTCGCTGGGAGCCGTAGTTGGCCAGGTAGCGAACGACCTCGCCGGTGCCCATCGAGTGACCGACCAGGGTCGCGTCGTTGAGGTTCAGCTCGGTCATCAACACGTCCAGGTCCGCGGCGAACGTGTTGTAGTCGTACCCGAACGTCGGCTGGGCGGAGTTGCCGTAACCGCGTCGATCGTAGGTGATCGTCCGGTATCCGGCGTTGAGGAGCGCCATGGTCGCCTTCTCGAAGGTCGCCCGTTGAACGGGAACCCTGCGATCAGCACGACCGGCTTACCGGAACCGTGGTCCTCGTAGTACAGGTCGATGGGCGCGGAGTTTTCCGTACCCACGGTGATGAAAGGCATGTTTGTCTCCTGCTCCGGTCTCGGGCTGTCGGACGCCAGCGCTTTCCCGCCCGGTTGGCAGATATGCCGCCCACCAGATCGACCGTGTGGTGTCGGCTCCTGTGGAGCTGAATCGTCTGCGACATCAGCTCCACAGGACCGCTCCCCACCCACCCGCTCCCACGGCGGGCGGCCGCCGCCGCGCCGGAGCTGGTCGACCCGCGCCCCGCACACCTGCCCGGAACGTCAGTCGGTCGTCAGCCCTCGGGTCGCCAGCACGCTGAGCGACGGAACGCCGTCGTCGGCGAGCGCCGCGCGAGCCACCTTCGGCTCGCTCAGCTCGAACACCTCCACGAGGAACGTCGGCAAGCCGGACCGGCGCCGGATCCCGTCGACCTCCTGCGTGGCCGGGTTGAACGGCAACGTCCTCCACTCGTTCGCGGTCTCCTGCCAGCCGAACGAGATGGCCGCCACCAGGCCGTCGAGCAGACTCGCGTAGTCCTGCATTTTGATCGCGCGACCCAACCCGTACCGCTCACGTAGGGCGAGGATGTCGGCGTTTGGCGTACCGGAGTAGTTGCCGTTCAGCCCGAGCCACCAGTGGGCGAAGTAGGCGCCCTGGTAGCCCTGGGCGAGGTAACGCGATCCGCCGTGGTGCACCTCGATGACGAAGTTGTGCACCTGCGGAAACTGGCAGTCGAGCAGCAGGACGGTGTCCGCGCTGGCGGGCTGGGCGAGCAGTGCCTCTTGAGCGCGTCACCCTGCTTGGCCCCGTAGGTCTCCTTCGACACCTGGACCGGCTTACCACCCTTGCTGGCCAACTGCTCACGGATGTGGAACGCGGCCATGCCGCAGTTGGCCCACCTGCGGCTCTCGTCGCGCTTCGTGATCTGCGGGTCGCCGGTCTTGCCGGTGCTCAGCACCGCCGCGCTGAGCTTTGCCAGATCCTCGCCGTCGACGGCCTGCTGACGGCTTCGTTGGCCGGTGTCGGTGGCACGAGCGGCCTCGCGCATCGCATAGCTGGTCGCGGCGGTGATGGCCTCGGCCCACGTGGTAAAGGTCTGGTGTGGCTTCAGGGTGCTCTCCGACCAGTTGACCAACGCGCCGACCACCTCGCCCCGCAGGTCGGTGGGCAGCAGCGGCCCGATCCTGGTCAGGATTTCCGTGCACGCCTGCTCGTCGGTCTCCAGGTTGGGGATCTGACCGTCCGGTGGGTAGGTGTCCCGCTCCTCCGTGATGATCAGCATCAAGAACCTCCACTGTCCTCTGTGTACCGGCTACCCCACGGCAAGCCGGCCTCCAGAGTGGACTGTTGCCTCGCCGAACAGACACCCAACGTCGGACTTCCGTCCCACCTCCGCAGCAGGAGCGATTGAGTGCTCGGGTTGGGCCTACCTCCGGAACGATGGGTAGCCTGCCGGCATGGCAAAGGTTGTCACCTACCTGGAGATGAACAGCGCCGCGGACCTGCGACCTGGAGAGGTGGTGCCGGACCTTCTCCTCCGGCGCGTTGACGGTGGCCTGCCGCACGTGTGTGCCACCAATGCTCAGATCGGAGCCCCTACGGGTGGCGGAGCGCGTCCCGCACGTACGACGAGTGGCAGGAACTGCTGCGGTGTCATCCGCTGCGCCAGTACTGGTTCGTCACCCTCGGGGACGAGACCGTAGGTCGGCAATATGGAACCCCAGCCTGGCGGAGATGTGGAGATCACCACCTTGGGCTGTTGCCCGATTACGTCGGCAGGGTTCCGGTGGCCACGCGCTGACGCTGACCATCCGGCAAGCCTGGGACAGCGAGGCCGTGGAGTCTCCGGCGGTACGCAGGGTCTGGCTGCACACCTCCTCGATGGACCATCCGAACGCGCTCCGCAACTATCAGCGACGCGGCCTGACCGTCTATCGCACCAGGTCGAGCCCGAGGGATAGTCGCGGGCCGGCCGTCGGCGCGTCACTGCCGGCGGTGGGCTCCGGGTGTCTCGCCGAAGGCGCGGCGGAAGGCGTCGATGAAGGCGCTGGCCGAGGACCAGCCGCAGCGATGGGCGACCGTCGTGACCGGTTCGCCGTCGGCCAGTAGGTGCAGTGCGTGGTAGAGGCGCAGTTGCGTACGCCACTGGGGAAACGTCATGCCGAGGTCGGAGCGGAATCGGCGGCTCAGGGTGCGGTCTCCCGCGCCGACCTGGCGACCGAGTTCGGCGAGGGTACGACCATCAGCCGGGTTGTCGATGAGGATGTCGCACACCGCCCGTACGCGGGGTTCGGTGGGCGTGGGCAGTTGGATGGGTTGTTCCGGGGAGATGCGGAGCTGGTCGAGCAGGACCGCCCGGAGCCGGTGGCGTTCGGGGCTGTCGTCGGTCGGGTCGCTGGTGCACGCGAGGATAAGTTCGCGGAGCAGTGGGCTGACGCTCAGCACGGTGGGTGCGTCCAGGCCGAGCGGATTGGTCGAGGTGGGCAGGCCGACCAGGTGAAGTTGCAGGGCTCCGTGGGCGCGGTGGGCGTGCACGCAGCCGGCCGGCACCCAGATCGCGCGTGTGCCGGGCGCGACCCAGGTGCCGGCCTCCGTGGTGACGGCCAGGACGCCCGACCCGGCGTACACAATCTGGTGGTCGTCGTGGTGATGGGCGGTGATCTGTTGGCCGGGCGCCATGGGCTGGGCCGGGTGGTGCCCGGGGCCGGTGGCGGTTTTCCGACATGGTTTGGCATTTTATCGGAAGCGGGCCAGTCGATCCGGCGCACGATCTTGACGTGCCCAAACGGTCTCCCGCAATCCTGCTGTTGTCCCTCGGCCACGCGTGCGTGGACGTCTACCAGGGCGCGGTGGCGGCGCTGGTGCCGTTCTTCGTCGCGGAGCGCGCCTACAGCTACGCCTCTGCCGCGGGTATCGTCCTTGCCGCGTCGTTGCTGTCCTCGATCGTGCAGCCCCTGTTCGGGGCACTCACCGATCGCTGGACGATGCCGTGGCTGCTGCCGCTGAGCACTGTGCTGGGCGGGTCGGCGTGGCCCTGGCCGGGGTGACCGGCACCTATGCGGTCACAGTCGTGGTCGTCGCGGTGTCCGGGATCGGCGTCGCCGCGTACCACCCGGAGGCCGCACGCCTCGCACGCCTTGCCGCCGGGCGCAGCCACCAGGCGATGGGCTGGTTCTCCTTCGGTGGCAACCTCGGCTTCGCGACCTCGCCGCTCCTTGTCGGTGCGGTCGTTGCCACCGGCGGTTTGGAGGCGTCGCCGCTGCTGGTCGTTCCGGCGCTGGTGGGTGCCGCGTTGTGCGTCGCGGCGCTGCGGTCGATGCGCATCGCCGCCGCGGATTCTCCGACCCAGGCGACGCCCGTGGTCGCGACGACCGTCGCTCGTTCCTGCTGCTGTCCGGGGCCGTCGTCTGCCGGTCGATCGTCTTCATCGCCCTGAGCTCGTTCGTGTCGCTGTTCGCGGCCCAGCGGGTGGGCGGCGGCGAGGCAGTTGGCACGGCGGCGTTGTTCGTGCTCTACATCGGAGGTGCGGTCGGGACCGTCGCCGGTGGCAGCCTCGCCGCCCGTTACGGTCGGCTCCCCGTGACCCGCTGGTCCTACGCGCTGACCGTCGTCGCTGTCGCGGGAGTCGTCCTGGTGCCGGGGCCGCTGCTGTTCGTCTTCGTCGCCCTCGTCTCGGCCGGGCTCTACGCGCCGTTCTCGCTGCACATCACCCTGGCCAGGACTACCTGCCCCGTCACGTCGGCACGGCCAGCGGCGTCACCCTGGGACTCACGGTGAGCATCGGCGGCCTGGCCAGTCCCGTGATCGGGCAATCGCCGACGCCACGTCGCTGCGAACGGCTCTCGTACCGCTGATCGTGTTGCCAGCGGTCGGGTGGCTCCTGCTGCGCCCCTGCGCGAACCCGCTCTGCCCGACCTGGTGGCCCAGCGCTGACACACGGGCGATCCAGCCATAATCCATGGATGTCGATTGGCAACCGAACCCTCCCGCGATTCCTCTCCGCTGTGCTGGCCGTCGTGCTCGCCACCGGCCTCTCCACTGCTGGCGCCGCTCCGGCGACCGCCGGCAAACCAGCCTGCGGGCCGCCGACCCGAGCGTGATCCGCGTCGGTACCACCTACATCTCCGTGCAGTCGCTCAACGGCGGGATCGCCGTGCGGCAGGCAGCGTCACCCGACGCGCTGGCCGCCGCACCCGCGCGCCAGGTGTGGACGGACAGCCGCAACCTCGGCGAGGTCTGGGCCCCGGAGATCGTCACCGATGGCGGCCGCTACTACATCTACTTCTCGGCCGGGCGCTGCGGCCCACCGCATGTACGCGATCCACTCGGCGTCGCCGGCCAGCGGCTACACGGCCGAGCGGCAGCTCGCGCTGCCCGACGGCAGGTGGGCCATCGACGGCAGCCTGTTCACCTTCAACGGGCAGTGGTGGTTCGTCTGGTCCGGATGGGCCGGCGACACCAACGTCGAACAGAACATCTACCTCAGCCGCATGAGCGACCCGCTCACTCCGACCGGCAGCCGGTACGTCATCTCCCAGCCACGGGAGAGCTGGGAGCGCGTCGTCGGAAACCCGTACATCAACGAGTCCCCGAGGCGATCAGGGACCCGAACGGGCAACTGCACATCCCACAGTGCACGTCAACGGGCCCGGCCACCACAGCTTCGTGCTGCTCAACGGCGACATCGCCACGAGCCCACCGGCCGGGCCGAGGTTCCCGCTGATGTTCCACGCCGTACCCAAGGGCACCACGTACTCCTGGGCGAACCGGTACTGGTACACCGGCACCTTCTGCTGGTGGGGCGCCACCACATACCGCCGCGCCAACGTGCCCGGCCCGACGACCGACACCGGGTTCAGCATCAAGTTCTTCGAGTGATCACTACCGTCAGTCACCTCCGTCGGGGCAGACCCGGTGGTGAGCGGTATACCTCAGAGGTATGAATATGACGCTGAGGTATACCGCTCAACAGCACATCGACATGCCGGGCCTGCGAATATTGCGATGACGATCATCCGAGCAACCGAAGACAGCTAGGCGTCGCGGCGCAGCGTGAACCAGAACGTCGGCACCGAGTTGGTGCCCGGTGTGACGTCGATCAGAGCCCAGCCGGGGAACCTGGTGCGAAGCTCGTCGGCGGTGACGCCCGCCGCCCAGGACGTGATCTCGGTGGTCGGATTGCCGACCGGTTCGGGGCCGTACCCGAACATCAGCAACCGTGCTCCGGAGCGGCGCGGGCGGTGATCCCGGCGGCGTAGGCGTCGCGGCGGTGCAGCGGGATTCCGCAATAGCAGCTCAAATCGAAGAACAGGTCGTAGGGACCCGGCACATCCAGTTCGTCGAGGCGGGTGGCGTCGCCGTGCAGCACCCGTACCGCCACTCCGGCCGCCGCGGCCTTCTCCCTGGCCTGGTCGACGGCGCTGTCGATCAGGTCGACGGCCGCCACCTCCCAGCCGTGCCGTGCGAGGTAGGTGGCATTGGTCCCCGTGCCGCAGCCGAGTTCGAGGGCGCGGCGGGCGGCAGCGCGCTGTCCCCTCCACTAGGTCGACCAGCTCGGGAGGCGTTACGCCGGTGTCCCACGGTGGCTTGCCGGCGCGGTAGTAGCGCTCCAGCGCGCGGTGGACGGTCTCCTCCTCCGGGTCTCGTGGCGTTGAGGCAAGGTCCGGTTCCGGCTGGTTCATCGTCTCCTCCAAGAATTTAGAGTTGAACTCTAGTGACTTACTCTAAAGTTAGACTCGCACGATGGACACGGTCAAGCGGCCGGACAAGCGAGCCGAGCGCTCACGCCGCACCCGCGAAAGGTCGTCGAAGCGGCTCGCGAGTTGTTCGTCGCGCAGGGATACGGGCGACGAGCCTGCAAGAGGTCGCGGACCTGGCGGGCGTGGCCGTCCAGACGATCTACTTGCTTCGGCAACAAGCGCACGCTGTTCAAGGACGTCGTCGACACGTCCATCGCCGGGGACACCGAGCCGGTCGCCACCATGGATCGTGAGTGGTTTCGCGCCGCGTGCGCCGAACCCACCGCGGCCGAGCAGTTGCGCGCGCACGTGCACGGCACCCGCGAGATCCTGGGCCGGGTCGCCCGATCATGCCGCTGATCGCGGCTGCCGCAGCCACCGACCCGGAGATCGCCGCACAGTGGCCGGACGCCCCGATCCGCGTTACACAGTGCACTTCGCAGCGGCCGAAGCCCTGGCCGGCAAGCCCGACATCCGTCCCGGCCTCTCCGTCGAGATGGCGGCGGACCTGCTGTTCGGCCTGCTCAGCCCGCAGCTCTACCTGATCTTCGTCCGCGACCGCGGCTGGTCACCGGATACGTGGGAAGAGTGGGCCCGCACCGCCTTGACCTCCCAACTCTGCGCCGACCCCGCTGAACGGACGGACATAGATCTTAAGAAAGTTAAGGTCGACCTCTTGGAAGTTAAGGATTACTGAGCTACAACTTTAGGTATGACGGAACAGGCGATGGACTGGCAGGAGCTCACCAGCCTGACGCGAGGGCAGCCGTTCGTCGTCGAGCGGTGCGCCTGGCGAGCAACGGCGTGGCGATCGAGGGCGAGTTCGACCTACCGCAGTTGGCTCAGCTCAACGTCGAGGATCAGGTCTTCGTCACGGCGTTCGTGCGCTGCCACGGTTCGATCAAGGAGATGGAACGCATCTTCGGGGTGAGCTACCCGACGATCAAGTCACGACTCAACCGGATCACCCAGATGCTCGACTTCGTCGAGACCGACCCGGCACCGTCGCGGGCCGACATCATCGACCGATTGCGCCGCGGTGAGATCACCGCACAGGAGGCGCTGGCCGAGCTGGACGGCCGCACGTGATGCCCCAGTTGGTGACCGTCAAGGTCCACCGCCCGACCGTCGACCCGTCCGCATCTGGGTTCCGGTGCTCCCGTGGCACTCGTACTCCTCCCGGTCGTGGTCCTGGTCGTGCTGGCGGCGATCGTGGCCTGCCTCGTCTTCCGCATCGGTGTGGTGCGGGCACTCGGCGCCGGTTGGCGCGTCATCTCCGCGCTGCCCGGCGCCCGCTTCGACATCGAGCAGGGCCGCACGGCCGTGCTCGTGGCCATCCGATAGGAGAGGTTCGCATGACCGAACAACGCAAGGACATCCTCGACATGCTGGCCGCCGGCAAGATCACCGCGGAGGAGGCGGAGCAGCTCATCGCCGCCCTCGAACGGGACCAGTCACCGGCGACGGCGCGTCACGACACCCGCCCGAAGGGCAGGTGAAGTACCTGCGGGTGCTGGTGGACGCCACCGACAACGGCGAGCCGTCACGGGTCAACGTGCGGGTGCCACTGCAACTGCTGCGGGCCGGCGTACGGCTGGCGGCGCTGGTCCCCCGCAGGCCCTGGTCAAGGCCAATGCCTCACTCAGCGAGTCGGGCGTGCCGATCGACCTGACGCAGCTCAAGCCCGAGCAACTGGAGGCGCTCGTGGAGCACCTCGACGAGGTGACCGTGGAGGTCGATTCCCCGATGCCACCGTGCGCGTCTTCTGCGAGTAGCCGCCGTCCAGTGGGACGGCCCTCGAGAGGGTGCGGGAACACCTCCCGAGGCTGCGCCCACCGCAGCAGAGCACAGGTGAACTGCCAACCTGAAGTCTAGCCACCGATCAGCAGCCAACGGAGGGACCACTTGTCCGAGTGGTCCCTCCGCTGGCGTGCGGTCTTCAAGATCAAACGGACGATATCGGCTTGTTGGGCCACTACGCTAAGCACTACTCTCCTCACTGACGGCGCTTGCCAGCCGTCTGCTCTCCTTGAAGGAGGTCGCGGTGAAACTGACCAAGCTCTACAAGGATCCTGGCTCGGGCGGCAACGGCTGCCCCACGGTCTACGTCGGCGAGAGCGGCGAGCTTGTCGTCCAGGGGCACCTTGTTGACGAGCACACCCTCGGCGAGCTGGAAAACGTTCTTCCTGGTGAGGGTGCGGTGCGGATCCCCGCCCATGTCGTGCTCGGCGCCATTGAGGCTACCGCGAGTCCGGGCAGCGGTGATCGAGGGTTGACCCGGTCGTTCACGTCCTGGAGGACGGCGAGTTCAATCAACTGTTCCGCGACTTCCGTTACACGGCATACCGCTTGGAGACGCTTCAGCGGTACGACGTGTCGTACGAGCAGGACGAGTTCGCGCGGTTCCTGGCGGGCGAGACCCGCGGTGAGTTCCCTGGGATCGCGGCCTGGTGCGACACCGTCCGGGCGGCGGTGTCGGCGGGCAAGCGCATGCACCGGGTCCATGTCGTCACCGAGCCGCTATCGGATTACGTCCGCTTCGAGTGCGGGTGGGCCTACGAGCACACGGTCGAGGCCGGCGAGGACGTCCGCCTGATCGCGGTGTCCGGCGACGACTGGCCAACGGCATTGCCGCACTACGACTACTGGTTGTTCGACTCGTCACGCCTCGTCGCCATGTACTACGACGAGCAGGGACGGTTCATCTCCGGCGAGGTGATCACCGATCCGAAGAGGGTCGTCGAGGCCAATCTGTGGCGCGATGCGGCCGTCTCGGCGTCGATCCCCTACCGGGCATACGCGGACCAGGTCCAACCCGGCCTCAGATGACCGGCCGCCCGCCGTCGGGTCGGCGGCAGCGGAAGGACGATCCTGCCGCCGCCGCGCCAGTTGCCCCTCAACGCGACCCGGTTCATTAATCGCGCGAAGACTTCGCCCAACTCGACGCGACACTGCCGGGCCGTGACGACACGGCAGGTCCGGGTCACTCGTCGATGACCGTGGCGGCGATCGCGGGAGCGCCTGGCGTGGGCAAGACGGCGCTGGCCGTGCACTGGGCGCACCGGGCACGCCCCTGGTTCACCGACGGGGACCTCTACGTCGACATGCGCGGGTACGGTCCGGGCCCGCTCTCGACGTCGGGCAGGCGCTGGACACCTTCCTTCGCGCCCTTCACGTGCCGGCCGAACAGATCCCCACGGACACCGACGGACGCGCCGCCCTCTATCGGTCTGTTCTGACCGGCAAGCGAGTGCTGGTTCTGGTGGACAATGTTTCCACGGTAGGCCAGGTCCGTGCGCTACTGCCCGCCACACCGAGTTGCATGGCGATCGTCACCAGCCGCAGCCGCCTGTCCGGCCTCGTCGCGCGGGAGGGAGCATCGCGAATGACCCTGGACGTCCTGACCCCGAAGAGGCGATCGCGTTGCTCGGCGACAGCATCGGTGGGGCCGTGTCAACGCCGAACCGCAGGCCGCCGCCGATCTCGCCCGCCGTTGCGCCTACCTTCCGCTCGCTCTGCGGATCATCGGGGAACGCATCGCCAACTCCCGCACGTGACTCTCGCAGAGTTCGTGGCGGACCTCGCCCTGGTCGAGCACCAACTTGATGCCCTCAGCGTCGACGATGACGAACTGTCCGACGTACGGGCGGTGTTTTCCTGGTCCTACCGCGCACTGCCCGACGACGCGGCGAGTTTCTTCCGGCTCGTCGGGCTGCACGCCGGCTCCGACATCTCCGTCGCAGCGGCGGCAGCCGTCGCCGGCGTCAGTTCGCCCCGAGCACGCACTCTCCTGGACCAGCTCACCGCAGCGCACCTCGTGCAGAACCCGGCTCGCGACCGATACCTGCTCCACGACCTTTTGCGCGCCTACGCCCTCGAACGTGCACAGGCCGAGGAGACGCCCGAGCAGCAACATCGAGCGCGACGCCGGGCCTATGCCTGGTACCTGCGGATGGCGGAAGAGGGCCGCAAGCTCATCCTTCCCCACTCCCATGCCATCGCTCTCCCGTCGGAGGAATCCGGCGTCGCCCTCGCTCCCCGCGAACGGTGGCGGAGGCGATGGCGTGGTTCGAGCGGGAACGGCTGAATCTCCTCGACGCCATTCGGCAGGCAGACGAGCTGGGTGATCTCGACATCGCGTGGCAGCTGCCGGTGGTTGCCGACGGGTTCTTTGAACTCAAGTCGTACTGGGCCGACTGGCGCGACGTTCACCTCGTCGGCCTCCGGGCCGCGCAGTCCGACGGATCGCGACTGGGCGAAGCCGCCAACCTCCGCTGCCTGGGCGACGCCTACTGGCGAATGGAACAACGCGAGACCGCGCTGGACTGCTACCGCCGGGGGTCGAGGCGAGCCGCGACGTCGGCGACCACTGGGTGGAAGGGTTCTGCCTCCGCGGGTTGGGCCTGATCCACGAGGAACTCGGCCAGATCGCAGAAGCCCTCGACCTGTACAACCAGGCGCGGGAGGTCTTCCGGCACCATGGCATTACCCGAGGCGAGGGCATGTCGGTCCTCAGCCTCGGCAACTGTCACCGCGCCCGCGGAGACCTCGACACCGCCGTCGCCCACTACCGGGAGGCGGTCGCCATTCTTGAGAGCATCAACGACCAGTGGAGCGTCGCCTGGGTCTCCTACCCCTTGGCCTGACCTATCAGCAGGCTGGTCGGCTCGACGAAGCCATGACGCAGCACCGGCTCGCCCTGGAACTGTTCGGCAGGTTCGACGATCGGCGTTGCGAGGGACTCGTCCTGGCAGCCCTCGGCGACACCCTGCACGCCGCCGGCCAGCACGAGGACGCGCATTTTCACTGGCAGCAAGCGCTCCAGATCCTCGACCCGCTGGGAGATCCGCATGCTGGTGCCGTCCGCCGCCACGTCGCTCAATCCGGCGGCCCGGACAGCCCACTATGACCTGTTCCACCTTGCCGTGGCGATGCGTCGCTCCCATGAGCCGGACGAGGAGCTTGTCGGCAATCCGTCGTTGTCCGGGCGGCGGGCGGCTCCGTAGCGTCGCGACTACGTAGCGATGCCCGGCGGAAGGACCCTCGTGACCGAACTCGTCGCTCCGCAGCTCGTTGTGAACAGCAGAATGATCTACTTCGGTTGGCTGTCGGCCGACCCCGACGCGGTGGCTGCCCTGGTGCCCGACGGCTCACCCCGGCGCCGAACCACCAGGTCCTCATGAACCAGTACGTCGTCGACGACGCCGGGCAGACCTCCGGCTTCGGCGCCTACTCCCTGACGTACATCGGGCCGGACCTCTCCGGGTCGACGCTCCCGGCGGTGTCACGCCCGGTCGCTGGTGGACGCACTACGTCAACTCCAGTCCGGTCGTCCGGGCCTATGCCGCCGCCCGGGCGTGCCGGCAACCCCGGAAGGACCACCATCGAGGTACGGGGCGTCGGCTGATCGCGACCACCGAGGCGGACGGCGTACCCGTGATCAGGACGACGGCCCGCGTCGGGCGCACCGGCGACGCCGTCAACCAGGGCCAACTGCGTTACCTCCCCGGCTGGACGGCCGGCCGCACAGCGGCAACTACCCGTTCGTGGCGTGGCCGGTCGACCCGTTCGAGGTCGAGTCGCTGGAGTTCCTCGAACCCGACCACCCGGTGTACGCACTGCGTCCGGCCGATCCACTGGAGATCGTCTGGGGCTTCTACTCACCGCGCGCGTCGTTCGCCTACCCGGGCGGCGAGTCGGTACTTGACTGAGCGGTTCGATGGCGCGGCATCATGGCCGGATGGACGTTCGTCGTTTGGCGGCCATCGACATGTACGGCAGCCGAGGCACCACGCGCCGACGGCGCATCATCCTGGCCGAGTTCGTCGTCGGCGTGGTTGCCATGGTGACGTGGGCGTCTGGCTGCTGGCGTCATCGAGCGAGGTCGCCACCCGGGTCATCGGCCTGTGGGTGACCGGGGCGGGTCTCAACTACGCGCCGCTGTCGGCGTACGCGATCGCGCTCATGCGACCGGGTGCCCTCGACGCCGAGCTGACCGGTGTCGACACCGACCGGGAACTATGCCGCTACACGGCGCTTCAGCTGTGGTCTTCGTGCCGCTCTCGCTCGTGGCCTTCGCCGTCCGCGACACGCTGGCCTGGCGCAGGGCCGGATGACGACCGAAGCACCTGCCGGTTGTCGGCAGCGGACCCCGGGCATGGCTCTCCTCTGCTCGTCGCCCCGTGCTGCTTTCCGTGACGGGCATCGTCGGGCGCGGCCGTCGATACCTCCCGCAGGGATACCTCGTCGGTCAGCAGTTGCGCAGGCAGCGTACGAGAAGGTGTTCGTGACCGTCGCCCGGGTCGACGCCCTGGTCCGTCGCGGTGGAGTTGAAGACGTTTCGGCTGCCGTTCGCAGAGGGGTTGCATAGAGCTCGCCATTGCCGGTCGCCTCAGCGGCGGTGGTGCTGATCAGGTCGCGGACGTAGACGGCGCCCGTCGCGTTGGTGTGCGGCCGTCTCGGCGTCGGCTACCGGCGCCGTGATCCTCGCATGAACTGGTCGACGGCGGTCTGCACGATCCCGTCGAGCAGTTCCGGTGCCACCAGGCTGCCGTTGATCAGTGCGGCGATGCCCTGCAGCGTCGCGAACAGCACGATTCCCACACGCTGCGAGTCGCCGGGCTCAAGCACGCCCTGGGTCTGCCCCTGCACGATCAGGTCGTCCATCAGCCCGAACGGCGCGGCGGCGGCCGCCACGAGCCGGTCGGCGCCGTCGCGATGCTTGCCGGAGAACATGAGTTCCAGCAGCGCGGCGTCCTCGGTGGCGAACCGCAGGTAGGCCGCCGCCATCGCGCGCAGGCGCGGCCCGAACTCCTTTCCGGCGGCGGTGAGCGCCGCGCAGCTGCGCGTCCAGCCGGGCGAACCCGGCCTCGGCCAGCGCGTCCAGCAGCGCCTGACGGTCCGGGAAGTGCCGGCGCGGCGCGGCGTGGCTGACGCCGGCCTGCGGGCAAGCTCGCGTAGCGAGAGCTGTTCTGCGCCGTGCTGGCGCAGGCTGCGTTCGGCGGCGACCAGCAGCGTCGTGCGGAGGTTTCCATGGTGGTACTGGGGCACGGGGCCTATCCTAGTCGAGAATGTTGCCGTTGACGACATTGTTGTCAGTGCATACAATGTTGCTCATGACAACATTCACTGCTGCGCAGATCCCGGATATGACCACTCGTACCGTCGTCGTCACCGGCGCGAACAGCGGAATCGGCCGTGCCGCCGCAAAAGCCCTGGCCGCCAAGGGTGCCCGCGTCGTGCTCGCCGTCCGCGACCCGCCAAGGGCCGCGCTGCCACCGCGGCAATGACCGGCGACGTGGTCGTGCGGCGGCTCGACCTCGCCGACCTCGCCTCGGTCCGTACGTTCGCCGAGGACTTCACTGAGCCGATCGATGTGCTGATCAACAACGCGGGCCTGATGATCCCGCCGCTCGGCCGTACCGCCGATGGGTTTGAACTGCAGTTCGGCACCAACCATCTCGGACACTTCGCGCTCACGAACCTGCTGCTGGCGCAGATCCGGCAGCGAGTGGTCACCGTCGCCTCCAACGGGCACCGGACGGGCACGATCGACTTCGACGACCTCAACTGGGAGCGCAGGCCCTACCGGGCGTTGCCCGCCTACGCGCAGTCGAAGCTGGCAAACCTGCTGTTCACCGCGGAACTGCAACGCCGCCTCGCCGACGTGGGCTCGCCGGTGCTCGCGACCGCCGCGCACCCCGGCCTGGCGGCCACCAACCTGCTCGGACACCTCGACAACGAGCGATCCCTGCTGCACCGGATCCGCACGACCGTCATCAACCTCTCCACGAACCTCATCGCGCAGAGCGACGACGGCGGCGCGCTCCCCACCCTCTACGCGGCGGTGGCGGAAATCCCGGGCGGCAGCTACGCCGGCCCAGGCGGCTTCCTGCAAGGACGCGGCGCGCCGAAGCTCGTCAGCCGATCGAAGGCGGCCCAGGACAGCACGCTGGCACATCGCCTGTGGACTGCCTCCGAGGAACTGACCGGGGTCACCTTTCCACTGACCGCGACGACAGCCGTGCCCGGCACCACCCGATGATCCCACCGCGACCTCCGGACAGAACCGCACAAGGCGTCCTTCGGCCAACCAGCGGTCCCAGATCAGCGAGTTCATCGGCACATATGTCGCGTTGTAACGCAGCGCCCGCCCCGCAAGCATCCGCTGACAAGTACCTTCAGCACAGGCCGAACCCGTAGCACCGAGCCGACAACTGCATGTGAGTGTGTTACGCCGATGGCGGGGTGCATGGGGCGCGAGCGGACGGAGGCCGTCGAACAGAACGGCAAGGGTCCGGTCGATGACGGGGCCGGAGTAGTCACCAGTTTCCGCCGCCATGCTGGCGCCCCGCAGCAGGGCGAGTATCTCGGGCATGCCGACGTCGGGCGGACGGCGCCGACGCGTTGGGCGTCGCGCAAAGGTCGGCCAACGCTTCGCGCATCTGCGTTCGCTGGTCTGCCTGCCCTGCTTTGACATCGATCCCTGCGCTGTGCAACGCGTCCGTCAGAGTCTTCTTGCGCGCTGCGTCCGCGACGACCTGCGCGAAGAATCTGAAGAACCCGGTCTGTGGCTCTGCGGCGACGCGCAACCGGGCGGCCTCATCGAGCAGCAGGTCCACCCGCGCCGAGACGATCGCCGCGTAGAGGGCTTCCTTGGTGGCAAAGTGCCGGTACACGGTGCCGACACCCACTCCGGCTCGGCGTGCGATCTCGTCCATGCGGGCGGTCAGTCCCTGCTCGCCGAGCACGATCTCGGCCGCCGCGAGTACCTTCGCGCGGTTGCGCCGCATCCGAGCGGATCATGCCGGCCTCCTCCGATCGAGCACCCTTGACGAGCGGAATCTAGGTTCCGTATCTTGAAGCGGAATATTGATTCCGATTGTACGGGGATGCCATGCAGTACGCGACACTGGGCCGATCCGGCCTCCACGTCTCCCGGCATGCCTGGGCACGATGAACTTCGGCACCGACCCGCAGGCACCAACGCCGGACGCCGAGGCCCGCCGCGTCATCGGCGAGTTCCTCGATGCCGGCCACAACTTCATCGACACCGCAGACACCTACCGGGGTGGCACCAGCGAAGAGGTCGTCGGCCACGCCATCGCCCACCGCCGCTCCGAGGTTGTCCTCGCCACCAAGGGGCGGCACCGCAAGGTGCCGGACCCAACAACCGGGCCTGTCCCGCGCCCACCTGACTCGCGCCCTGGAGGCGAGCCTGCGCCGACTGGGCACCGACTACGTCGACCTGTATCAGTGCCACGTGCCCGACCCGGACACCCCGATCGACGAAACCATGGCAGCGCTCGATGGCTTCGTGCGCTCCGGCAAAGTCCGCTACATAGGCTGCTCCAACTTCACCGCCGCCGGAATCGTCAGCGCCCAATGGGCAGCGCAACGAATCCGCGGCACACCCTTCATCAGCCTGCAAGCCAACTATTCGCTGATCACGCGCGCCATCGAGGCTGAAATAGTCCCCACCTGCCAGCAACACGGGCTCGGCATCCTCGCCTACAGCCCGCTCGGCAGCGGTCTGCTCGCCGGGCGATACCAGCGCGGCACCGTGCCGGCCGCCGGATCCCGACTCGCCCAATGGGCGGCCATGCCCAGCCCGATGGCACGCGCATTCGTGACCGGTCTCCTCGCCGAGCGGCATTTCGACATCGTCGACGAAGTCACCACCGTCGCCGCCGAGCTAGGAGCGACCACGCCAACCGTGGCGCTCGCCTGGCTCCGCAGCCGGCCCGAGATCACATCGGTGGTCCTCGGCCCTCGCTCCGCCGATCACCTGAGCGCCAACCTCGCCGGTCTCGCATTCGAGCTTCCGGACAGCGTCTCCACCCGGCTGGATGCGGCAAGCCAGTGCACCATCAGCCCTCCGGTCACCGGACAGCACAACACAGCCTGATTCAGCGACGAGCCGCCCTCGCAATCCTCGTACCTCGCGAGGTCGGCCTGGCGAGCTTCACCAGCAGCGACGAGGTGATCCTGGGCGATGGCGGACGAGGGATGATCGATCCGTCTAAACCGGCGTCGTTCACGACAGCGCCGACCCACAATGTGGGTGCGGAGGCGGTATCCGCGGCCGCCGTGCGGAGCGCCCGGTTGTGGTGGTCAACACCACGGACCGGTACGGCAGACCCAGGAACCCCGAGACCGGACTTTCTCGCAGTCAGATCAATCGGGCCGTGGCCGCAGGTACCAACGGTCCGACCGACGTCAGCCACTGACGCGGTGCTCATCAGATGCTCATCGGTCTGCGGCAAGGTCGAGAGGAACGCCTGCCGCCGTCCGGCAGGTGCATCGTTCTGGCACCAATCGGCGACCCACTCACGAGGAGAACAGCACGTGGACCTGCAACTCAGCGGCAAGACCGCATTCATCAGCGGATCCAGTCAAGGCATCGGTTTCGCAACCGCGAAGGCCCTGGCCGGCGAGGGTGTCAACGTGGTCCTCAACGGCCGCGACCCGGCAAAGCTGGCCGAGGCTGTCGACGTGTTGCGTCGGGAGGCGCCCGGCGTATCCGTCACTGGCATCCAAGCCGACTTCTCGGTTGCCGATGACGTCGACAGGCTGTGCGACGAACTGCCCAGCGTTGACATTCTCATCAACAACGTGGGGCTCTTTGAGCTCAAACCTTTCGACCTCATCTCCGACGAGGAGTGGCGGCTCTACTTCGAGGTGAACGTGCTCAGCGGGGTCCGGCTTGCGCGGCACCTCATGCCGGCGATGCTCGATCGGGGTGGGGCCGGATCGTGTTCGTGAGCAGCGAGTCGGGCGTCAACATCCCCGCCGACATGCTTCACTACGGCACGTCCAAGACGGCGATGCTCGCAGTGGGTAACGGCCTGGCGAAGCTCACGAAGGGCACCGCGGTGACGGTTAACTCGGTGCTGGGCGGCCCCACCTATTCCGCCGGCGTAGCCGAAACGGTCAGGTCGCTGGCCGATGCCCAATCCCTGCTTGAGGACGACCTGAAGGTGGCGATCATCGGCGCCAACCAGACCTCCCTGCTGGGACGCTTCATCGAACCGGCCGAGATCGCAAACACCGTGACCTTCCTCGCCAGTCCCGCCGCGTCCGCAATCAACGGATCGGCGGTGCGCGTCGATGGAGGCGTGCTGACAACGATTCTGTGAGTCAGCGGCGGGATCAACCCGCCGAGGCCGGTACCGGTGGCGGGCCGTGGAATCACCGGGGCGAGCCCACAGTAAGCGGCGACGTGGCCGGGCGGCGAAGCTGCTTCCGTCGCCGCTCGAGCGGGACTCGGCTGCGGTCCTGACCGCGATGCCGGGCATCGGGGTCAGGACCGCGCATCCTCAGGATCCGCCTTCCGGTGAGAGGGTGCGCATCAAGCAGGGTGATGGTCTCGGTGCCCGTTGGCGGGATGATCACAAGCACGGCCCGTGAGAGTACGGTCGCGCAGCCGTCCAGTCAGCGGGTGAGGCCGACCAACGTCGCCAGACGCGCCACGCCGGCCGGCGCCGGCTGCGCGCGGGCGACATCGGCGATCACGGTACGCGCCAACGGCCGGCACCGAACCTCCGCCGGCGCGACACTGTCCGCGTCGACCAGGGCTCGAGCAGCGCCGCGCAGGTCACCCACCTGCACGTACGCCCGAGCGACGTCCACCAGATACGCGCCCCGATACTCGGCCGGCAACCGCCGCCATGACTCCCGCCGAATCACTGTCCCGTGCCTTTGAGCGCCTCAACGGCGTCACCCCGCACCACCGCCACCACCACCCGCGCCAACTCCACGGCGACCGGCCCGAAGCTGGTCCGGTGCGCATCGTCGTACCCCTGAGCCCGACGGCGATCCCCGCGGCCCGGTCGATCAGCTCCTCGGCGCGGCGGGTGTCACCGCAGCCGACGGCGGCCAGGGCGGCCTGGAGCAGCAGCGTCCCACCCACAGCCCACTCCCCGCCGACCGCAGCGGCGCGGCCCTACTCCCGCCCCGTTGATCATGAGGTTGACGGTCGCATCGATCTTCACGAGGCCCGTCAACCTCATGATCACCGGGGCGCGTCAGGGTGGGGATGATGCGGGTCGCGGCGGTTAGGCCGCTGTCAGGCCAGGCGGTCGCGGCCCGACGCGCGGAGCGCCTGGGCTACCGAGATCGCCGCCGTTGCCGCCAGGATCGGGTCGTCGCCAGCGGCGGACATCGCACGATCGGCAGCCAACCACCCCAGGTCGGCCTCGCCGAGCTTCACCAGCAGCGACGAGGTGATCCGGTACGCCTGCACCAGCACCTCCGCCGACCGCGTGCCCTGGGCGGCGTCGAGCAGACCCGGCAGGACCCGCACCAACTGCCCGTAGTGCGCGTGCTGGTAGGTCAACCAGGCGTACCCGACCTGCCTCCTCAGCTCGTCCGTCGTCTGGGGTGGGGTCTGCGGGTGTCGTAGCGGGCGAGAGCGCCCGGACGTCGTCCACCCCGTCTGGTGGGCCCGCCGGGTGCTGCGCGGCTGGCCGAGCAGCACCTCCGGGTCGACCCGCAGGACGTGGGCCAGCTCCTGGATCACCGAGTACCGGTCCAGGGCACGCACGCCACGCTCCACCTTGTCCACCCAACTCTTCGATCTACGCAGCCGATCCGCGAGCATCTGCTGCGTCATCGACCGCCGCACCCGCCACCCGGCAACCCGACGACCGATCGGAAGGTCATCGCTGCTCACGCCGCCACCGCCGGTCCGGGACCGCACGGGTCGTGTCGTTTACGGGTACGCGGTCTGCCTCGGCCTGGGCGAGGAGGCGCTGCTTGGCAGCCTCCCGCCCGGCCGCCTCCACCTGCTCGCCAATGTTTGCTGACTCGTCGTCCTGCAAAGCCACCTCCGTCAACCCCGGGCGCGACACGCAGACTTGGCCGGCACCCACGACACCTGCGATCAGCGAAGCGGGCTGCAGATCAACGGACCAGATGGCGAGCAATGCGCTCGGTTGCGCCGCTCAAGACGTGGGTTGCGCAGGGTTGCGCGGATCCCCATAGGACTTCGGCAACCCATAGGCTCGCCACTGTTGGTAGTTGACCGATGCCTGGAGGCGGATCGATGGCGCGACCGGTGACGAACGCGGCATTCGAAGGACTTCTGCTGGCTGCTGGTTACGCCAACTCTCACGCTGCCTTCGCCCGACAGCTCAACCACACCGGCCGCAAAGAGGGCGTTTGGCGCTACGACGCCGCCAGCGTCTACTGGTGGTTACGCGGTCGCCGGCCTGGCGAGCACGTCCAGGCCGCGATGGCCGAGACCCTGGCCCGCAAGCTCAGTCGCTCGGTCGCCATTACCGAGCTGGGATTCGGCGCGGGCGACGGCATCGGAACATGCGTCTACCCGCGTCCGTTGACGGGGCGATCGAAGCCGCCGAACAGATCTGGACGAGGCTGGCCAAGCGCCTCAACCAACAAGCCAGCGGAGCGTTCGACAGCGGCAAAGCGCTAGAGGCGGCGCTTGGCTGGCGGTATGACCTGCCCGACCAGGCGGTCAGCCGGAACGGCCGGCAACAGGTCACCTCCACCGATGTTCAATCGCTGTACGCGCTGGCGGACCACTTCACCGACCTCGACCGACGTCATGGCAGCGGCTCTCCGCGCACCCGGGCTGTCATGGCCGACTTCCTGGTGCGGCAGGTCGCGCCGATGCTGCAGGGCACCTACACCGATGCCGTGGGCGCGACCTCACGCGCAGCGGCAACGCTCTCCGGCCAACTCGCCTTCATGTCGTACGACGCGGGCGAACATGCGATGGCGCAACATCATGTGACGCTCGGCCTGCGGCTAGCTAAGGCCGCTGACGACCGCCTCTACGGCGCTCACCTGCTGGCCAACCTGGCAACCCAGGCTGTGTTCTTGAGGCATGCCCGGCGGCCGTGCGGCTCGCCGAAGCAGCCATTGACGGGCTGGCGACGCCCCGCCGCAGTCCTCGCTCGGTTGCATGCCACCGCAGCTACTGCCTATGGACAGTTAGGCGAGCGACGTGCCTGTCAACTCGCCCTCACCAAGGCTGAGCATGCTATCGACAGGACGGGCGCAAACCCCTGCCCGCGCTGGGTTGGTTACTTCAGCCCTGCCCACTTGGCCGGGGCCGCGCTGAGGTGCCTGGGCGACCTGCACCTGTACACGCAGGCCCTTCGACACGGTCCCGAGGCGCTCAACCTCGGCAGCCAGAACGCCCGGACGCTCGCCCTGCACACCGCCCTCATCGCCATGACTCACGCCCGTGCCGGAGAGACCGACGCCGCCTGCAATTGGGCCTCGGAACTGAGTCAGCACGTTGCGGGCATCCAGTCGGCGCGCGTTCAACAGCGTCCGCGAACTCGCTACCACGCTCAGCCCGCAGCAGGCATCACCCCAGGTAAACGAGGTCCTGCATACCCTCGCGGCCATCCCTGCAGCCATCTAGAGCAAGAGCGCGCCTAGCACATCCGCTAGCGTCACCGAGGTGACCTGGACGGAGCCTGCCACCTGGTATGCCAACCTGGCTTCCTTCTACGCCGCCGCTGCGGCCTTCATCACCGACCCGGCCGGCAACGTGCTGCTCGTCAAGCCTACGTACCGCGAACACTGGGCCTTCCCCGGCGGCTACGTGGACGAGGGCGAATACCCACATGAGGCCTGCGCGCGCGAGATCCGAGAAGAGTTGGGGGTATCTGCGGTGGTGGGTAGCCTTCTCGTGGTCGACTGGGCACCGCCCGCCGGGCAGCGGCCTCGCGCAATCATCAGCTTCACGTTCGACTGCGGGTCCATCGCTAGCCTCGACGGCTTCGACCTGGCGGGACAAGAGTTGGAAGACGTCGCCTTCTTCCCACACCAAGAGGCCGAGCAGCGGCTTCCGACAACGTCGCCGCACGGGTCCAGCCGGCATTACGGGCCCGAAGCGGACGCGCCCCGGTTTATCTTGCAGGAGGCTCAGCCGTATCCCTATCTAACGGTGGCCAGCAAGTCGCGAAGCCGTGCCCGCTCCGCAGACCGAGTGACCACGATCCAGCGTGTAGAGGTCGACTCGGCTGTCGCCCACCATGTTAGCCATTGTCACGGGCGGCTGGCCTGCTCGTTCTTTGGCCACTCCTGCTTGCCATTGACTATCTTGGTCGGCGCCAGATGGTCTGGCGACGGCTGAGACGGCCCGGGCGACCCTAACCGTCCACCTGCCAGAGGCCTTGCCTCCTCCATTCGCACGCGATCCCGTCGACGCCGCGGTCCACCTTGCGCAAGCAGCCTAGCTCGCCCTTAGCTATGGAAGCCAGGCCGGCCGTTCAGAACCTAGGAGCAGTTCGCATAGTAGACAACGCCGCCTAGCGCGGGCCCGGTGTCGGCGTTGTCACCCTCGGGCTCGCAGGTCGCCGTTCCGAAGCAAAGATGGTTGGAATCCGGGCGTCACCCTCGTATAAGACCCGCCCGGAAACAAACACGGCGTCGAAGTTGCGGTAGTTGGGGCGCCTCCGGCAGCGGTGTCGCTGGTCGCCTTCGGAAGCCGAGCACGGGAACAGAACACCCCACGAGCAGGTGCCCTGCTTGATGAGGTGGCGGTAGTCTGCCGTCGGAGCAGTCATCAACGAGCGGAGACAGCGTTGACGCAGCAACGGAGGCAGGCGTCCCAGCCGATTGCGTGGTTCTGGGACCTGTATCGCCGGGAACTTTTGGAGCTAGATCCGCCTTATCAGCGCAGGAGCGTTTGGAACCAGCAATACAAAGACTACTTCATCGATACGATCTTGCTGAACTACCCCGTTCCGGCAATTTTTCTGTTTGAAGACATTTCAGAGGATGGTATTGGCAAGTATGCGGTGGTTGACGGAAAGCAACGGCTTACTGCCGTTGTGGCCTTTCTGAAGGGAGAGTTTCCAGTCAGCGATAGCGCTTCGATGAACCGGCTGCAAGGCAAGTACTTTTCGGACCTGCCCGCCGACATCAAGCGGTCGGTGTACTCCTACCAGTTCTCGATCGAATTCCTGCCGTCAACTGACGAGAGCACTCTTAACAATATCTTCGACCGAATCAACAGAAATGTCGCCAAATTAACCCCACAGGAACTGCGGCATGCAAAGTACTCTGGCGTCTTCGCCACGTCGGCCGATAAGCTTGCAGAACAACTGCAAGAGTTGCTTCCAGTGGTTTCCCACGCATCGCGGCCTCCTCCAAACGACAGATGAAGGATGTTGAGTTCACGGTACAACTAATGCTATTGGTTGAGAATGGCGTAGGAACTCAATCCCAGAATGACTTCGACACCGTGTACGCGGAACGTGATGAAGAATGGGAGAACCAAAACCGCGTCGAGGCCGAGTTCTTGGTCACGACCAACACCTGAGGGACTGGTCCGAGGGTTTGCTCGCCACTGAGGCTAAACGACTAAGGAACCAAGCTGACTTCTATTCGCTTTTGGCGCAACACTGGAGCTAATTAGAGAGCGACGGGTACCAGCTAGTGAGATAGCAGTATCGCGGCTCGCGTCTTTTATGTCGGTTGTGAGCGATGACGCACGGCGAAGCGCCAACGATGACGCCAAGCGCTACTACGAAGCAGCTCGTTCAGCATCGAACGACCTTGCTCAACGAAGAGACCGAATCGGAATCATCCGGCGCGTTCTTGAAGGTGAGATGTAGGGTGCCCGCCCTGAGGCGCTGCGTCGTCATTACGATCGAGTCGAGCCTGTACTGCGGGAACTCCGACTCTACGTTCGTTCAACACTTCTCCCTTTCTGCGAACCACGGGGTACATGTTCTTCGATCGCGTCAAAGATCTCGAATCCCTCAGTGAGAAGCTTGAAGGTGGGCGATACTCGAGCTGGAACGAGGTCGACGACCTATACGCATTTACAGTCGTGGTCCCGTCACCTCAGCACGAGGAAGCCGTCAGATCGAAGCTTGATCAGAGTTTTCATCGGCTAAAAGTCCGGGATAGGACTGCGGCTATGAAAGCGCCCGACGTCTTCCGGTTCGACGGGCTGCGATGGTATGGACGAATGAACGATGATGCCGCCTTGGAACGACAGCCTGGAATGGCCGAGGTGACATTCGAGGCACAAGTCTTGACTTCGTTCGAACGAGCATGGTCGGCTGTTACCCATGACTTGGTCTACAAAGCGGATGACGTTGACTGGAAGCGGTTGCGGCTTGCCGCACAACTGAAGGCAGCCGTCGAACAGATCGAAATGATTATCGCCGCCTTCGAGGCCACCTCTTCCGCTGTACTCGAGTCACCTTGGCCAGAAACAAAGATCAAGCAAGAAATTATCGCAACGTTCTCAAGCCTCATGGGCGATGGCCACGTGCCTGAGATTCTGCGCCCGCCAGCTGGCGCAGGTTCGCTGATAACGTTTTCAGCCTGGTGAATAGCTTTGAGCAACGTCCAAAGCAACGAGCAAAGGCGATTCAAAACTTGTTGCGAATTGCAGACGCTGAACTGCGTGGTGGCACGACCAGTTCAACTATCCCTTTCAGTGGCACTCTATTCCAATATGTTCTATCGCTCGTCGCAAGAGCGGATACTCCGGAAATTTAAATGAATTTACGGTTGTAGCCTCAACTGAGCTGATGACGCTCTATCAGCTCGGCGAGATTCGAAAGAAGTTTCAGTTTCCTGCTGCACTGGGGCAGTATCCAGATGCTACTCAGACAACAGGAGACGCATCGCTACCTGAAATACCCGCCCAACCAAAACCACCAGGCGATTCCTGCGAGGTGAAGCGGGTGCTATAGATTGAGCCTTCTTTCGATATGATCTTGCAGCTCATAGTGGGTGCAGCGGCCCCGGTGAACCATGGGCGCGAAGCTCCAGATAGGACAGCTGTCGACAAAGACTCGAAGTCCCGACCGGTAGCCTCGCCATGCCGTCCTACCTTGCCACGATTCCGATGTCCGGCCGCACCCTAACCACCTCGCCGAACGCATCCCCGACTTCCGTAAGCAGCGCCGATCCGGCGGCGCCGCCTCGAACTGGCCCGGCAGGCGCTGCTCGCCTTGGACCGTCTGCTCAACGGCGACACCTACACCCGACCCGCGGGCCGGTTTCGAGGCCGGCGTCGCCACCTCCTGGCGCTAGGCTCAGGAGGCAGTAGCCCTGCTCAACTCGGCAGCCGACGACCTGGACACCGCAATGAGGCGCATCCGGCTGCTGGCGCGCGATGCTGGACGGCACGCTGTTGTCGATCGACCGGGTCACCAAGCAGAAGCCGTATTAAGCAGCACGCACAAACGCCACGGCGTGAGCGTCCAGGTCATAGCGGACGCCGCCGATCGGCTCGTGCTGGCATCACCGGCACTGCCCGGTTCGGCACACGACGTGGCCGCCGCACGCAGTCACGGCAGTGTGCGCACGTCGCTCAAGCGCCGCCGCTTCCGGCCGAAGCTGTCACGCAGGCAGAAGGCCGTGAACCGGGCCCACGCGACGATCCGCGCCCGCGGAGTACGAGCGCCCGCCACACTCAAACATTGGAGATTCTGACCAAGCTGCACTGCTACCCAGGCCCAGCCACCGTGATCGTCCAAGCTATCGTCGTCCTGCACCACGTCCAACCAACCGCTACGGGGTATTGAGCGCAAGAGTCTCCTAACTGGCCTCATTACGAATGGTTCGCCTACTCCCAAAGCTTCGGGAGCGCGCGGCCAGCATTGTCGGCACACTGGCCGACGCCCAGGCCTTCATCCGCCTGCAAACAATCTTTAGTCACGGCCTCGATGAAGAGCGAATTCTGCGCATCCTGGTCCGCAAATCGGTCAACTCGTGGCGACTGCTTCGGCGCTGGATGGTGCCCTGGTAAACGGCACGGGTGTTTCTGAGGTCACACCTTGGTCAGAGCGCCACGATCGCCGCAGTTTCCGCAGGCAACTGGATCCGGTCCCGCATCACCGTGACCCCTCCCCGTAGCCAGCAACACCCGCCGAGCCACCCCAGGCAGGCTGATCCCTGCCCCCGCCCAGCCAGGTTCGCCACCACAAGCGTGTCCCCCGCCGCATCACCAAGAACTGGTCCCCATGCTGCACCGAAACAGCATTCAACCGAGGATCCGACAGATCAGGCCGAGACCGCCGCAGAGCGATCAACCGCTGGTAGAACGCCAACATCTCCCGATGCTCAGGCTTGTCCAGCTCCGCCCAGTCCAACCGCGACCGCACGAACGTCTCCGGATCCTGCGGATCCGGCACCTCCCTCCGGCCACCCGTGCGACGCGAACTCCCGCCGCCGCCCGGTCCGCACCGCAGAGGCCAACTCCGGCTCCGGATGCGAGGTGAAGAACTGCCAAGGCGTCGAGGCAGCCCATTCCTCCCCATGAACAACATGGGAGTAAAGGGCGCGGTCAACAGCAACGTAGCCCCGACCCGGAGCAGCGACGGCGACAGCGAAGCCGAGATCCGATCCCCGGTAGCCCGGTTCCCGATCTGGTCATGGTTCTGCAGATAAGCCACGAGCCGATGACCAGGGACGCGCGAATCCAGAGGGCGCCCATGGTGCCGATTCCGGAAGCTGGACCAGGTCCCCGCGTGGAAGAACCCGCCCGTCAACACATCAGACAGCGTCTCCAGCGACCCGAAGTCCCCGTAGTACCCCTGCCGCTCCCCGTCAGCAACGTGTGCAGGGCGTGGTGCGCGTCGTCGTTCCACTGGGCGTGCAGCCCGAACCCACCAGCCTCGCGTGACGTGATCAGCCGCGGGTCGTTCAGGTCCGATTCGGCGATCAGCGACAGCGGCCGACCCACGTGCGTCGACAACGACTCCACGGAGACAGCCAGCTCTTCCAGGATGGGAACAGCCCGTGAGTCCGGCAGGGCGTGCACGGCGTCGAGCCGCAACCCGTCGACGTGGTAGTCCCGCAGCCACATCAGCACGCTGTCGATGATGTAGCGGCGTACCTCGTCGGAGTGCGGGCCGTCCAGGTTGACCGAGCGGCCCCAACTGTTGCTCTGCTCGGCGAGGTAGGGCCCGAACTGCGGCGCGTAGGCCCCGGAGGGCCCGAAATGGTTGTAGACGACGTCGAGGATCACCCCAACCCTTGGCGTGGGCGGCGTCGACGAACCGTTTCAGGCCGTCCGGGCCACCATAGGGCTCATGCGGGCGTACCAGCAGACGCCGTCGTACCCCAGTTGTGTTCGCCGTTGAAGGCGTTGACCGGGAGCAGCTCGATCAGGTCGACGCCCAGCGACACCAGGTGGTCGAGGCGGTCGATGGCCGCGTCGAAGGTGCCTTCCGGGGTGAAGGTGCCGATGTGCAGCTCGTAGAGGATGCTGCCGGGCAGCTGCCGGCCCGTCCACGCGGAATCAGTCCACTGGAACGCAAGATGGTCGTAGCGTCGGCTCGGCCCGTGCACTCCCGCAGGCTGCCACGGCGACCGGGGTCGGGCAGTGGTGTTTCGTCGTCGTTCAGCAGAAAGGAGTAGTCGATGCCCGCGTCGGGCACGTCGACCCGCCACCAGCCATCGGGGGCGGCGCGCATCTCGTGGTCGGCGTCGCCGCCTCGGCGCAGCCGCACCGGGTGGCGTCCGGTGCCCAGACGGAGAATTCGGTCATGAAACGGCCTCCTCGGCAGCGGTGGGAGGAGCCAGCAGAGCCACGGGATAGTCGGCCAGAAGGTCGTCCAGCGGGTCTCCCCGCCACTGTAGACCCGGCCGGTGAACAGGTCCTTCATCTCGTTAACGGGAAGCGACAGAGCTGTGTCGCACCAGCCACCGGCGCGTGCCAGGCCCAGCGGCAGCCGGGTCGCCACGGCGATCGCGCCGCCCTGTCAAACGCCACCACGTGCCGGCCCACCGGCCCGTGCGCGGGCACCGACCGGTAGGAGGTGAACAGCTCCGGTGCGCCCGCCGCAACCGCAGGGTCCGCGACACGACGAGCAGCTTCGCCGCTCCGTCGGTGTCGATCGGCGGACGCCAGCCGCCGTCGATCCGTGCCAGCATCTCTCGGCGTACGTCGAAGTCGACCGGCCGGCGGTTGTCCGGGTCGACGAGGGAGTTGTCCCACAGCTCGGTGCCCTGGTAGGTGTCCGGCACACCGGGCATGGTGAGCTGCACGAGCTTCTGCCCCAGCGAGTTGCACCAGCCGGCCGGGCGATCGCCGCGGCGAGTTCGGTCAGCTCGTCGTGCAGGCTCGGGTCGTCGTACATCCGGTCGACCACGCCGTGCAGGGCCTGCTCGAACGCCGGGTCCGGGTCCGCCCAACTGGTCGAGGCCGCGGCCTCCCGGGCCGCCTCTCGACGTACGCGTGCAGCCGCTCCCGCTCGATCGGCCACGCGCCGACGGCGGTCTGCCACAGCAGGTGGGCGAACGACGGGTCGGGCAGCGGGGCGTACTCCATCCAGGTCTGGACCTGCTCCGCCCAGCGGCCCGGCAGCTCGCTGAGCACGGCGAGGCGGGCGCGGACGTCCTCGCCGCGTTTGGTGTCGTGGGTGGAGACGGTGGTCATGCTCGCCGGCCAGCGGCTCTGCTGGGCGGCGGCGAAGCGGTGGAACTCCGCCGGCGGCACCCGAAGTGGGCGGCTGCCGCCGACCTCGTTGAGTGCCACGAACCGGGTCCAGCGGTAGAACGCGGTGTCCTCCACGCCCTGGCCATCACCGCGCCGGTCAGCTGCGGGAAGCGTTGGGCCAGCTCGTCGTCGGGGTTACGGAGGCGGCGGGTGATCGCGTCCAGGGCAGCGGCCAGGGCGGGCGGCGGCGACCCGCCCGGAGCGGGCGGCGGCGAGGTGCCGGGCGCCGTGCGGCGGGTAGCCGCGGTAGACGGCGAACGCGGCGGCCAGTTCGGCGAGCGCCGCGCGGGCCTGCTCGGTGGGCACCTCGGGGCGAGGGCGGCCAGCCGGGTCAGCTCGGCGGCGAGCAACCGAGTGGCGGCGGCCAGCTTGGTGGTGTGGGTCAGGTTCTCCCAGGAGGTGTGCTTCCCGGCCAGTCGGCTGTCCAGCGCGGTGAAGTCGCCCTCGGCGTCGGTGTCGACGAAGAGCCCGTTCACGGCGGCCAGGGCGTCGTAGCCGGTGGTGCCGTCCACCGGCCAGTCCGGCAGCTCCTCGCCGTACTCCAGGATCTTTTCCACCACGAGCCAGGCGTCCGGCGCGGCGGCCCGCAACCGGGTCAGGTAGCCGGCCGGGTCGCGCAGCCCGTCCGGGTGGTCGACGCGGATGCCGTCGACCTCCCCGGCGGCGGCCCAGCGCAGGATCAGCTCGTGGGTGGCGGCGAACACCGCCGGGTCCTCCACGCGCAGACCCGCCAGGCCCGCGATGGCGAAGAACCGGCGGTACGTCAGCTCGGCGTCACCCCGACGCCAGGAGACCAGCTCGTAGTGCTGCCGGTCGTGCACCTGCGCGGCGCTGTCGTCGCCGGTGCCGTCGGCGATCGGGAAGCGGTGCTCGTGGTAGCGCAGCTCCCCGTCGACCACCTTGAGGTCGTCCAGGGCGGCCGGGTCGTCGGCCAGCACCGGCAGCAGCAGCCGCCCCGGTCCCAGTCGATGTCGAACCAGTCGGCGTACGACGAGTCGCGCCCTCGGCGCAGCACGTCCCACCAGGCGGGTTGGCCGCCGGGACGGCGACCCCGGCGTGGTTGGGCACGATGTCGACGACCAGCCCGAGTTGCTGGTCGCGGAGCGCGCTCAGCAACCGCTGCCGGGCGGCCTCCCCGCCCAGCTCCGGGTTGACGGCCCGGTGGTCGACCACGTCGTAGCCGTGCTGGGAACCGGGCGTGGCGGTCAGTAGTGGGGCGGTGTAGAGGTGGCTGACGCCGAGGTCGGCGAGGTAGTCGACGATCGCGGCGGTCGCGTCCAGGTCGAAGCCGGGGCGGACCTGGATCCGGTAGGTGGCCTTGGGAGGGGTGGCCGTCATGTCAGATCGTCCTCTCCAACACGATGAGGGACCGGTCCGGCACCCGGATGGTGCCGCCCGCGCTGATCACCGTGGCGTCGTCCGGCTCGGGTTCGGCCGTGCTGATCACCCGTTCCCACTTCTGGCCGTAGTCGCTGCCGGGCATGGTGAAGTCCAGCGGCGCGTCGTGGGCGTTGAAGCAGAGCAGGAACGACGTGTCGTGGTGTTTCTGGCCGTACTGGCCGCGTTCGCGGATGCCCTCGCCGTTGACGAACAGCGCCACCGAGCGACCGAAGTCGTTGCCCCAGTCCTCGCCGGTCATCTCCCGCCCGTCCGGGTGTACCAGGCCAGGTCGGGCAGCGGCTCGTCGATGCCGCGCCCGTTCACCGGCAGGCCGGTGAAGAACCGGCGGCGGCGGAACACCTGGTGCTTCTTGCGGAACGCGGTCAGCGTCTGCACGAACTCCAACAGCTGCTCGTCGGCGTTGTCCCAGTCGACCCAGGCCAGCTCGCTGTCCTGGCAGTAGACGTTGTTGTTGCCGCGCTGGGTGCGGCCCAGCTCGTCGCCGTGGCCGATCATCGGCACGCCCTGCGACAGCACCAGGGTGGCCAGGAAGTTACGGCGCTGCTTGGCCCGCAGGGCGAGCACCGCCTCGTCGTCGGTCTCCCTCGACCCCGCAGTTCCAGGACCGGTTGTGGCTCTCGCCGTCCCGGTTCTCCTCGCCGTTGGCCTCGTTGTGCTTGTCGTTGTACGACACCAGGTCGTTGAGCGTGAACCCGTCGTGCACGGTGACGAAGTTGATGCTGTGGAACGGTCGGCGGCCGTCGTCCTGGTAGAGGTCGGCGGAGCCGGAGATCCGGGACGCGAACTCGGCGAGGGTGGCCGGCTCACCGCGCCAGAAGTCCCGCACGGTGTCCCGGTATTTTCCGTTCCACTCCGTCCACAGCGGCGGGAAGTTGCCCACCTGGTAGCCGCCGGGGCCGACGTCCCACGGCTCGGCGATCAACTTCACCCGGCTGACCACCGGGTCCTGCTGCACCACCTCGAAGAACGTGGACAGCCGGTCCACCTCGTAGAACTCGCGGGCCAGGGTGGCCGCCAGGTCGAAGCGGAAGCCGTCGACGTGCATCTCGGTCACCCAGTACCGCAGCGAATCCATGATCAGTTGCAGTGAGTGGGGCTGCGCACGTTGAGGCTGTTGCCGGTGCCCGTGTAGTCCACGAAGTAGCGGGGTCCTCCTCGCTGAGCCGGTAGTAGCTCGGGGCGTCCACGCCCTGAAGCTCAACGTCGGCCCGAGGTGGTTGCCCTCGGCGGTGTGGTTGTAGACCACGTCGAGGATGACCTCGATGCCGGCCGCGTGCAGCGCCTGACCATGCCCCGGAACTCCTGCACCTGCTGGCCGGTCCGGCCCAGCGCCGAGTAGCCGTGGTGCGGGCGAAGAAGCCGATGGTGTTGTAACCCCAGTAGTTCTTCAGCCCCAGGTCGTCCAGCCGGTTGTCGTGGATGAACTGGTGCACCGGCATCAACTCGATGGCGGTCACCCCGAGCCGGGTCAGATAGTCGATCATCGGCGGGGAGGCGATGCCCGCGTACTGCCGCGCAGCTCCTCGGGGATGTCCGGTGGCGCATGGTCAGCCCGCGCACGTGGGCCTCGTAGATCACCGAGTGGTGGTAAGGGTGCGCGGCGGCCGGTCGTTGCCCCAGTCGAAGTACGGGTTGACCACCACCGACTTCGGCATGAACGGCGCCGAGTCGGTCTCCGACATCCGCTCTGGCTCCGACATGTCGTAGTCGTAGACCGCCGGGTCCCACTGGACGTCACCGTCGATGGCCTTCGCGTACGGGTCGATCAGCAGCTTGTTCGGGTTGCAGCGCAGGCCGTTCGCCGGGTCGTACGGACCGTGCACCCGGAAGCCGTAACGCTGGCCCGGCTCGATGCCCGGCAGGTATGCGTGCCACACGTACGCGTCGACCTCGCGCAGCTCGATCGCGCTCCGCGCCGGTGTCCCACTCGTCGAAGAGGCAGAGCTCGATCTTCTCGGCGACCTCCGAGAAGATGGCGAAGTTGGTGCCCATCCCGTCGTAGGTTGCGCCCAGGGGTACCGCTCGCCCGGCCAGACCTGCATGTCGCTCCTTAGACCATGGTTGTACGCGCGCCGGCCGACTCCACCCGCGCGCACGCAGGTAGTGCCCCGCCCGGGCGCGCCAATCCATCCTTTCAGGCGACGGCGGAAAACCACCTGTCTGAGACGCGCTACACCCTTCGGGTGTCCTCCATCACGATGACCGCTTTGAAGGTGCGTTCTTGGGCCCGATGGACTTTCCTTGTTCGGGGCAAGCGTCCGCGCACGCCCCGTCAGGCCATCTGCCACCCTTACACTCACTCCGCCGCCACTGACGTCGGCGTTCCACCATGCATGGACGGAGATAGATGTGACCCTGCGGGTCGACGAGCAGCTCACTGCCACCAGGACCGGGCCCACCGGCCCTCCCTGACCTCTCGGCCCCAGCCCGGCCTTCTTTCGCAGTCCAGCCCGTCCGCGCAGCCTGGCGCGGTCGTGCCGGCGCAGGCCGGCCCCGGTGCCCCGCAGACCCGTCGCATCCTCATGCTGTCCTGGGAGTACCCGCCGGTGCTGGTCGGCGGACTCGGCCGACACGTGCACGCCCTCTCCGTCGCCCTCGCCGCCGCCGGCCACGAGGTCACCGTCGTCACCCGCCACGTCGAAGGCGCACCCCTGGAGGAGTACGCCGACGGCGTCCGCATCCTGCGCGCCCCGAGGACCCGGTCGCGTTCCCCTCGCCACCGACTCGTTGCTCGCCTGGACGATGGCCTTCAACCACACCCTCACCCGCACCGCCCTGCGCGCCACCCAGGCCGGCACGTACGACGTCATCCACGCCCACGACTGGCTCGTCGCCCACACCGCGATGACGTTGCGCGACCACCTGGACATCTCGCTGGTCAGCACCATCCACGCCACCGAGGCCGGGCGGCACCAGGGCTGGCTGCCGGAGGAGATGAACCGCACCATCCACGGCGTCGAGCAGTGGCTCAGCAGCGAGTCCAACCGGGTGATCGTCTGCTCCGGTTACATGCGTGACGAGGTGAACGCGCTCTTCGGCGTGCCGGCCGGCCGCGTCGACGTGGTCGCCAACGGCGTGGAGCCGCACCGCTGGCGGGTGCCCGCCCGCGCCGTGGCCGCCGCCCGCGCCCGCTTCGCCAGCACCGGCCCGCTGGTCACCTTCGCCGGCCGACTCGTCTACGAGAAGGGCGTCCAGCACCTGATCGCGGCGCTGACCCGACTGCGGGACCGGCACCCGGCCTGCGTGCCGTCATCGCCGGCGACGGCCCGTACCGCGCCGAACTGGAGGCCGAGGTGCACCGCCGCGGCCTGGGCGGCATGGTCACCATGCCCGGCTTCCTCGGCGGCACCGACCTGCCGGCGCTGATGGCCGCGTCCGACTGCTTCGTCGTGCCGAGCATCTACGAGCCGTTCGGCATGGTGGCCCTGGAAGGCGCCGCCGCCGGCGCTCCTCGCCGTCGCCGCCACCGGTGGCCTCGGCGAGATCGTCGAGCCGGGCGTCACCGGGATGACCTTCCGCCCCCACGACCCGGACAGCCTGACCGACGCCGTGGACGCGCTGCTGTCGGACCCCGACCGTTCCCGCGTCATGGCCCGTCGCGCCCGCCGGATGGTCAACGACCAGTACGGCTGGTCGGCGATCGCCCAACGCACCGCCGCCAGCTACGCCGCGGCCATCAACACCGACGCCGCGTTCACCGCCGAACGCGCCGAGCAGCGCATGTCCCAGGGCCGCGCCCTCCCGCGCTCCCCGAAGGCAACCTGCTGGCCGCCGCCGGCCTCCGCTGACCGGCCCCGGCCCGGCTAGCCGGTTGGCTGCTTGATCGACTCGCTTTGAAGTCGGGGCATCCCAGTGCTGGGGATGCCCCGACTTCCTGCAAGCCGAGTCGATCAAGCGCGGACGGACGCCAGGCACGCGCGACCGCTCAGATGGCAGGCCGCCGACCCTCGAAGGGTCGACGGCCTGCCAGGTAGAGCGAGACGCGGAGCGTCAGCGGTCAGCGAAGGGGACGTAGTCCCGCTCGGCGGAGCCGACGTAGACCTGCCGCGGACGGCCGATCTTGGTCTCCGGGTCGTTGATCATCTCGCGCCACTGGGCGATCCAGCCGGGGAGCCGGCCGAGCGCGAAGAGCACCGTGAACATCTTGGTGGGGAAGCCCATGGCCTTGTAGATCAGGCCGGTGTAGAAGTCCACGTTCGGGTAGAGCCGACGGGAGACGAAGAAGTCGTCGGCGAGCGCGATCTCCTCCAGCTCCATGGCGATGTCCAGCAGCGGGTCGGGCTTGGCCATCCGGCCCAGCACGTCCTGCGCGGCCTTCTTGACGATCGCCGCCCGCGGGTCGTAGTTCTTGTAGACCCGGTGGCCGAAGCCCATCAGCTTGACGCCGTCCTGCTTGTCCTTGACCTTGCGGACGAAGGACCGGACGTCGCCGTCGCCGGCGTGGATCTGCTGCAGCATCTCCAGCACCGCCTGGCTGGCGACGCCGTGCAGCGGGCCGAACAGGGCGTTCACGCCGGCGGAGACCGAGGCGAACAGGTTGGCGTTGCTGGAGCCGACCAGGCGGACGGTCGACGTGGAGCAGTTCTGCTCGTGGTCGGCGTGCAGGACGAAGAGCATGTCCAGCACCTTCGACATGACCGGGTCGACCTCGTACGGCTCCGCCGGCACGCCGAACGTCATCCGCAGCAGGTTGTCCACGTACCCGAGGGAGTTGTCCGGGTACAGCAGCGGCTGGCCGATGGACTTCTTGTACGCGTACGACGCGATGGTGGGGACCTTCGCCATCAACCGGACCGTGGAGATCTCCACGTGCTCGGAGTCGAACGGGTCCAGGCTGTCCTGGTAGAAGGTGGACAGGGCGCTCACCGCGGACGAGAGCACCGCCATCGGGTGGGCGTCCCGGGGAAGCCGTCGAAGAAGCGGCGCATCTCCTCGTGCAGCAGCGAGTGCCGCCGAATCCACTCGGTGAACTCGGTCAGCTGCTGCTCGCTCGGCAGCTCACCGTAGATGAGCAGGTAGGAGACCTCCAGGAAGGAGGACTTCTCGGCCAGCTGCTCGATCGGGTACCCCGGTAACGCAGGATGCCCGCGTCGCCGTCGATGTAGGTGATCGCGGATGAGGCAGCGGCGGTGTTGACGAAACCGGGGTCGTACGTGGTCATCCCGGTTTCCTTCAGCAGCTTGCTCACCCCGATACCGGCGGGCCCTCGACCGCAGGATGCACCGGCATCGACAGCTGCCCACCGGGTGATCGAGCTTGACTTCCGTCATGTGGTTCCTCGCTTCGCCGGCAGATCTACGTTGAATTGCCTTCGCTTCTACCGTAATTGCGGCTCGGGGACAACGCCCGCCGTGGTTCGGCGGTGAGGTATGCGTCACCCGAAACACGGTCACGACAGAGCGAAGCGTCGCAGCGTACCGTCCGCCGCGACCTGGAGGACGTCCAGCCGGTTGCTGCCGGCGCGGAACAGCTTGTCGTCGGTGAGCAGTGCGGCGAACCGGCGTCCGCCGGGTCGGCCGGTACCACCGGGACGACGCCCCGATACGGCCGTTCACGGCCACCGCCAGCAGCGTGCCGTCCGGGATGCGGTCCGGGACGTCGCCCCAGACCAGGGCCGGGAGGGTGCCGGTGTCCGGGTCCATGGCGGTGAACGCCGCCAGGTCGGCCACCCGGGCGCTGCCCGCTGCCGGGCCGGCGCGTACCTCGGTGCCGACCAGGGGTGCGGCGTCGGCAGGGTGGCGGGCGGGCACCCGCCGGGGAAGGCGACCGGTTCGCCGGGGCGGTCGTAGAAGTGCTTCGTACCGTCGGTGCGGGGGCCTGCCGGGCGGAGCGTCCGTCGACCCGCCAGGGCAACCGGATGCCGGCCTCGTCGGCCACTGTCGGCAGCAGGTCGACGTGCTCCCAGTTGCGGTCGTCCACCCGGCCGGTCTGCTGGCGGGGTTCCTTGAGGAACATCGGCACCCAGGCGACCTCTCCGGCGGCCGCCTTGATGGCGTCCATGCCCCGGCCCTGCGCGCCGGGGCGGAAGCTGACGCCGTGGTCGGCGGTCACCACGACGAGGGCCTTGTCGTAGAGGCCGCTGGCGCGCAGTGTGCGCAGTGTCTCGCCGATCAGCCGGTCGGTGTAGCCGAGTTGGGCGAGGTGCCGCTGCCGGGCCAGGTCGACCCAGCCGGCGCCGTCGTTGGGCAGGTCCTCGGGGCGTCGTAACGCGCGCCGGACGGCAGGTACGCCCACGGTGAGTGCGGCATCAGCAGGTGCAGGAAGTGCAGGGTGGGCCGGGGCGTCGGCGTGAGCCCGGCCAGGAAGCTGGTGAAGCGGACCGGTTGGTTGTCGTCCAGGCTGTCCCACCGGAACTTCGGGTCGGCCGGCACCGGTTCGGCGGCGTCCAGGCCGGCCTCGGCCCGGTCTGCTCCCGGTAGGAATCCTCCGGGTCGACAGTGCTCTCGGTGGGTCCGGCGACCTGGCCGAGCAGCTTGCCGGTCTCCCGGACCAGCACGCCGAGCCCCTGCTCCGGGGTGACAGGCTGCTCGCAACGGCTGGGTGGGCAGAGCCGGGTGATGCTCTCCTCGGCGCGGATGTCGTACAGGCCGCCGAGGGCGGTGAAGAGGTTGTCCGGGTACTGCGAGTAGTGCGGGGCGACCGACCGCGCCGGGTAGCGGCCGGTGAGCATCGCCGGCAGGGCGTTGGGCGTCCAGCCGCTGACCCCGGTGGCGTTGCGGTACCAGGTGGAGCCGCCGGCCAGCTCCGCGAAGTGCGGGTACCGCGCGGCGTCGATCCTCCGTCCGCGCCGAGCAGGCTGACCAGTGGCAGCTCGTCGAGGATCAGCATGACCACCGGCGGGTGCCCGCCGGTGCCCTGCGCGGTGCCGGCCGCGCCGCCGTCGCTGCGCGGCAGCACCACCGCCGAGGTGGGCGAGGCGAGCAGGAAGAGCGCCACGAAGGCCACCGGTCCGGCGGCAGCCAGTCGCAGCACCCGGCCCGGCGCCCGCCACCGCCGGTGTGGCCGCGCCGGCGGCACCGGCCAGCAGGGCCACCAGCAGCAGCGGTACGCCCCGAAGCGGCGTCACGTGTCGGCCCACCTGGACGGCGAGCGCGGCGAGCAGCAGCCCGACCAGCCCGGTGTGGGTGAGGGCGCGGGCGGTCCGGCCGGCGAGTCGACTGAGGGCGCCGAGCAGCGCCACTCCGAGCGTGGGCAGTACCGCCACCAGGGCGACCAGCAGCAGGATCTGGGCCGGGTCGGCGCGGTGGAAGAGGAAGAAGTCGGGGCTGCGGCCGAGCACGTCCAGCAGTGGCTGGGTGACCACCAGCCCGACCAGCGCGGCCACCTCCAGCGACCGGCCCAGCTCACTCCGCCAGCCCCGATCCCCGCGCCGAGGGGCCGCCGCGTCGACCAGGGCCGGGCGGCCTGCCAACGTCGGTTCAGCCACCCATCACCGTCCGGTAGAGCGTGCGGGTGCCCGAGGGCAGTTCCAGCCGGTCGGTGATGCGACCCCGGGCGGCGAGCAACGTCTCGAAGGTGCCGCGCCGGTAGTCCGGGAAGAGGCCGGCGGGCTTGTTGGCCAGCAGCCGGGACGCCATCGGGTCCTCCGGGTGGACGAACTCACCACCACCGCGCCGCCCGGCGCGGTCAGCCCGGTGAGCCAGTCGACGACCTCGGGCAGCGGCACGTTGCGTCCGATCGCCAGGTGGTGCACCACGGCCAGGGCGAGCACCACGTCGGCGGACGCCCGCTCGGCGAAACCGGCCCGCTCGACGCCCCGCCAGCCGCCACCCGGTGACGGGTCGGCCAGGTCCAGCACCAGCGGCAGGATGCGGCGCTGCCCCTCGGAGCGCAACTGTCGGTACAGCTCGTCGACCACCGTCGGGTCCTGCTCGACGGCGACCACGTAGTCGGCGTGCCCGGCCGCCAGTCGGGAGTACCGGCCGTCGTTCGCCCCGAGATCGAGCACCAGCCGGGGCGGGCACCGGCGGCCACCGACGCGGCGACGAACTGTTCCTTCGCCACCCGGTCCTGGGCCGAGTAGCCGCAGGTGCGCTGGTAGTCCGACCAGTGGCTCTGCGCCGGGCGGCGGTCCAGCTTGCGGACCAGTTTCTCGATGCCGCGTACGGTGGCGAACAGCAACTCCGGGAGAAGCCGGCGGCCCGCAGTTGGTCGCGTACGTCGCTGGTGCTGGCGGCGGCGTTGCGGTGCTGCATGGCCGCGTGCAGGTGCAGGTGGGTCAGCACGCCGGGCGCAGCCGGCGGGCCCCGCCGAAGAGCGGCCGCAGCTCGTCGGCCTCGATGCCGTCGACCCGGGCCCGCAGCCACGGTTGGAAGTCGACGCCCAGGTGGGCGGTGAGCATCAGCGGGTACAGCACGGTCTGGCAGAACTGCCGGTAGCCGGCCCACGGTTCACCGTCGCGCAGCGGCTCGAAGGAGCCGATGTCGATGAAGACCGGCTCGACGCCGCGCCACTGCAGGTTGTACGCCGAGCCGTCCTGGTGGTGAAGCCCTCGGTGAGCGCGGCGCGCAGGATCTCCAGGTGCAGCAGAGCGGCGTCGCGCAGCATGCTGAACGACCACTCGTACGGGTGGGAGACGAACGGGATGCGCTCGTGGCGCAGGACGGCGGCCCACGGCGTGCCGGTCGCGGCGGGCACCAGCGTGGGCGCGGCGTCCTCGGTGGCGCAGACCTTGCGCGCGGCGACGAACGCCGGAAGAACGTGCTGCCGGCCAGTGCCCGCCAGTGCTCGGCCGCCTGCGTGTCGAGCCGCGCAGCACCTCGTCGCCAACGTGGAAGACGCGGTTGGCCGGGTCGCGGAAGGAGGCCGGCTCGGGCCGTACCTCGGTGGGTGAGATCGCCATCGTCGGGACTGGCCCGCTCACCGCTGGTCGGTGGGCTGCCGGCGGAACCGGTCGACCAGCCGTCGCCAGTAGAGTTTGGCGGCGACCGCGGCGCCGGCCACCCGCCGACGACCGCCTGCACGATCAGGCTGCCGGATCCCGCGTCCAGGTAGGCCAGATGTCTCACCGATCGCTCCTTGCCCTCGCCGTCTCGACACCGGCGTCCCGGGCGTACACCGGTGAGGCTTTTGACCCAGAAAGCCGGACTTGTCCTCACCGTACGCCGGTCGTCATCGCTGTCGCCGGCACATCGGCGTACTCCCAGCCTGGCCACAGAATGTGGCCGGGAGGACGGACCTCGCCGGTACGCTGCGAACGTGCGCTGGATGATCGTGGACGCGCCGTTGGACTCCTCCGGAGCCGGGCGGGGCGAGAGCGGGCCCGGCCGCGCTGCGCGACGCCGGCCTGTTGAGGCCTTGGCCGCCGACGACGACGGGCAGATCGACGAGGCGTGGCTGCACGACCCGGTCCGCGACCCGGCGAGCGGGTGATCGGCGCGGCGGGCCTGGTCCGGCCGGCGGCGCCATCGCCGCACGGATCGGCGCGCTGATCGCGGACGGCCACCGACCGCTGGTGCTCGGCGGGGACTGCGCGATCCTCCCGGGATCTGCCGGGCCCTGCCCCGGCGACCGAGCTGTGGTTCGTCGACGCGCACCCGGACTTCCTGGACGGCACGAGCTCACCGACCGGTGAGGCCGCCGACATGGACCTGTCGGTGGTCACCGGGTACGGTCCCGCCGCCGCTGTCGGCCTGGACGGCGCGTTGGTCGAGGCGAGCCGCGTCCACCTGCTCGGGCACCGCCCGGCCACCGACGAGAGCAGCCGGGTCGAGGCGGCCCGGATCGACCCGGCGATCCAGCAGGTCAACGCCGCCGAGTTGCTGCGCCGGGGCGCGGCGACGGTGGGTGCGGGCCTGGCCGCCGACGGCGACGGGCCGGCCTGGCTGCACCTCGACCTGGACGTGGTGGACCCGCGCGACCTGCCCGCGGTGACCTACCCGAGCCGGACGGGCCGCGCTGGGCGGACCTGATCGCGCTGGTCACGCCGCTGGCCCGCGCCGACCGGCTGCTCGGGATGAGCGTGACCGACCTGAACACCGACGAGGACCCCGACGGGCGGCACGCGCCGCGTCGTCGAGGTCCTCGCGCAGATGCTCGGCGACTGACGCCTCAGGTACGCCGGTGGTGCATGCCGAGGCGCAGCAGCACGAAACGCAGCACGGTGGCGGCGAGGTTCGCGGCCACCAGCACGGCCAGCTCCACCGGTCGGGCCGGCACGGCCGAGACGGCGTGCAGCACGGCCAACGCGCCACTTGTCAACACGAGGCCCAGGCCGAAGGCGAGCAACCCCTGTAGGTGGTGCCGCCCGACGTGCCGTCGTCCGCTGATGCCGAACGTCAACCGCCGGTTGGCCGCCGTGTTCGCCACGGCGGTCACCAGCAACGCCAGCAGGTTCGCCGGCTGCGCGCCGAGCGCACCCGGTGGCCACGAACAACACAAGGTACGCGAGCGTGCTGGCCACCCCGACCGCCGCGAACCGGACCAGCTGCCGGGGCAACCCGACCGGCACCTGACCGGGCTGTGCGCGGCGCGGTCAGCGGGCCCGGCCGAGCTGCGCGCGCAGGGCGGCCAGTGGCAGCGCGCCGGTCAGCAACGCCCCGCCCAGACGAGCCATCCCCGCAGGTCGGCCAGGGCGGTGGCGACGATGTCGACCCGGCTGTCCGGATCGTCGACCCAGTCCACCGGCACCTCGTGGATACGCAGCCCGGCCCGCTGGGCAAGCACCAGCAACTCGGTGTCGAAGAACCAGCCGGTGTCCCGCACCAACGGCAGCAGCTCCGCGGCCACGTCCGCGCGGATCGCCTTGAACCCGCACTGCGCGTCGGAGAACCGCGCCGCCAACGCGCCGCGCAACAGCAGGTTGTACGCCCGCGAGATCACCTCCCGCCGGGCGCCGCGCACCACCGGGAGGTACGCGCCAGGCGGGTGCCGATCGCCAGGTCGGAGTGGCCGGAGATGAGCGGCGCGACAAGCGGCAGCAGCGCCGCCAGGTCGGTGGAGAGGTCCACGTCCATGTACGCCAGCACCGGTGCGGACGACGCGGACCAGGCCGCCGACAGCGCCCTCCCGCCCTTGGCGTCCAGGTGCAGCACCTCGACGCCGGACAGCTCACCGGCGAGACCGTCGGCGACCTTCAGGGTGTCGTCGACGCTGGCGTTGTCGGCGATCGTGATCTGGAACGGGTACGGGAAGTGCGCGCTCAGGTGAGCGTGCAACCGCCGTACGCACGGCCCGAGGTCGACCTCCTCGTTGTAGACCGGGATCACCACGTCCAGCACGGCGGCGGTGGGCCGGGCCTGGACGGCGGCCCGGGACCGCCCAGCGCGGTCACGACGCCCCGGACCGGCGCCGAGGTCGTAGACGGTGACCCGTCGACGGTCTGCGCCGTGAACGTCTGCGCGACCCAGGTGGCGATCTCCTGGGAGGCCGAGCTGCCGCCGTTGGCCCGGAAGCCTCCACCACCGACGAAGTAGTGGATCTTCCTGTCGGCCACGTACCGCTGGAACTGCGCGAGGGTCGGTGACGGGTCGCTGCCGTTGAACCCGCCGATCGGCATCACCGCCTCGCCGGTGGCGAGCTGGTAGCCGGAGGCATTGTTCGAACCGATCGTCGCCGCCACCCAGCTGTAGTCGTCGCTGTCGTGCTCCAGCAGCTCGCGCAGCGGCGCTGGGCTCACGAGCGTCGAGCAGCCCGCCCATTCCCCGCCCGCCGAACGCCCCTGGCCGCCGGTGGCGCCGGGTGCCTGGCCACCGCCGGGAATCGGGCGTGCCGTTACGGCCGCCGCCGGGGAAGCCCGGCCCCTGGCCGCCGCCGGGGAACTGGCCGCCGCCGGGGAAGCCGCCGGGAACTGGCCGCCGCCGGGAACTGGCCGCCGCCGGGAACTGGCCGCCGCCCGGAACTGGCCGCCGCCGGGGAACTGGCCGCCGGCTGGTAGCTCCATGCCGCCGGGTGGTCGGCCGCCGGGAAGCCGCCCGGCCGAACCCACCCGCCACGGACGGGCCGGCGCTCGGGATCGACCCGGTGTGCGGGTGGCCGCGGTCTGCACCGCGTACGCCACCGGGCCCGCGAGCGCCGCCGCCGCGCCCAGGCCCAGCACCAGCGGCACCAACCGGCGGGCAGTCGGCTGACCAGCAGGAGCAGCACCGCGCCGAGCACGCCGGCGACGAGCACGCCGGTCCGCAGCCACGGGTACCAGTCGGGGCTGCGCCCGAGCAGCACCACGCCCACCAGACGGTGACCGCCAGGGTGCCGGCGAGCGTCGCCGTGGCGCCGGCGGGCGCCACCGCTGCCAGCGCGAGCCGGCACCGGCACCGACAGCGACACCGTCGGCGGCACCGGCACCGTCGGCGGGATCATCGGCGGCCAGCCGGCGCTGCCGCCAGAGCAGGGTCACGCCGATGCCGACCAGCGCGCCGATCGCCGGGGCGAGCGCCACGGTGTAGTAGGCGTGGAAGATCCCGGACATGAAGCTGAAGATCAGGCCGGTGACCAGCAGCCAGCCGCCCCAGAGCAGCAGCCCGGCCCGGGTGCGGTCGGTGCGGCCGCCCGCCCGGCCAACACCAGGCCGGCCACCAGCAGGATCAGCGCGGCCGGCAGCAGCCAGGAGACCTGACCGGCGATCTCACCACCGAACATCCGCAGCACGCCGCTCTGCCCGGAGAACGGGCCGCCGCCGCCGGCCGTCCGCCCCGCCACCGACACTGCCCACCTCGTCGCCGGTGATCCGGCCCAGACCGTTGTAGCCGAACGTCAGCTCCAGGATGCTGTTGCCCTGCGACCCGCCGATGTAGGGCCGGGCGCTGGCCGGGACCAGCTCGACGAGCGCCACCCACCAGCCGGCGGAGACCACCATCGCCAGCCCGGCCAGCAGCAGTTGCCGCACCCGCCGCCATCGGCCGGTCGGCGCGGCCAGCAGGTACACGCCGGCGAAGACCGGCACCACCAGGAACGCCTGCAGCATCTTGGTGAGGAAGCCGAAGCCGACCAGCACACCGACCAGCACGATCCACCGGGTGCTGGCCGCCTCCAGCGCGCGAACGGTGGCGTACGCCCCGGCGACCAGCAACAGGACCAGCAACGCGTCGGGGTTGTTGAACCGGAACATCAGGGTCGCCACCGGAGTGACGGCGAGGACCGCGCCGGCGATCAGACCGGCGGCCGGCCCGTACCAGCGTTTCACCGTCGCGTGGAGCACACCGACCGAGGCGACGCCGCAGAGCGCCTGTGGCACGAGCATCGCCCAGCTGTTCAGCCCGAAGACGCGTACGGACAGGGCCATCAGCCACAGCGACGCGGGTGTCTTGTCGACGGTGATCGAGTTGGCGGCGTCCGACGAGCCGTAGAGGAACGCCTTCCAGCTGACCGAGCCGGCCTGCACGGCTGCCGCGTAGAACGAGTTCGCCCAGCCGGAGGCACCCAGGCCCCACAGGTAGAGCAGGCCGGTGGCGAGCAGCAGGATCACCAGCGCGGGCCGAGCCAGGCCGGCGAGCTACGCGTCGGCGGCGAGTGCTCGTCAGGACGCGTAACCGCCGGCGGCGGCCCGACAGCGGTGGGCTGGTCCGACAGAGTCTCTGTTGTTTCCATGCCGCCAGCCTTGAGGGCTCGCCTGGCGCGACGCCGTGCGCGAACTATGCGTCAGCTGTGGGATTCGGCAACCGGACGGCGAAGACGGTCCGACCCGGGCGACTGTCCACCCCGACCGTGCCGTGGTGGGCGTCCACCACCGCCGCGACGATCGCCAGACCGAGGCCGGTGCTGCCGTGCGCCCGGGAGCGTGAGCTGTCGCCCGGGCGAACCGTTCGAACATCTCCGGTTGCAGCTCCACCGGCACCCCGGGCCGTCGTCGGCGACGGTGAGTACGGCGCTGTCGGCGTCGACGGCCAGCGTGGTGGTGACAGTGCTGCCGGGCGGGGTGTGCACCCGCGCGTTGGTCAGCAGGTTCGCCACCACCTGGTGCAGCCGGGCGGCGTCGCCGGGCACCCGGATCGCCACCTCGGGCAGTTCGAGCTGCCAACGGTGGTCGGGCCCGGCGGCGTGCGCGTCGCTGACCGCGTCCACCACCAGGGCGGTCAGGTCGACCGGTTCGACAGCGAGCGGCCGACCGGTGTCGAGGCGGGCCAGCAGCAGCAGGTCGTCGACGAGGCTGGTCATTCGGGTGCTCTCCGACTCCACCCGGCGCAACGCGTGCGCCACGTCGGCGGGAACCTCGTCGCGGCCGCGCCGGGCCACCTCGGCGTAGCCGCGGATCGCCGCGAGGGCGTCCGCAACTCGTGGCTGGCGTCGGCGACGAACTGGCGTACCCGGGTTTCGCTGGCCTGCCGGGCGGAGAGCGCGTCGGCGACGTGGCCCAGCATCCGGTTCAGCGCCGCGCCGACCTGACCGACCTCGGTACGCGGGTCGGTGTCCGCGTCCGGTACCCGGACGGCGAGAGCCACCTCGCCGCGGTCCAGGGGCAGCTCGGTGACCCGGGTGGCGGTGGCGGCCACCCGGTTGAGCGGTCGCAGGGTCGCCCGCACGATCAGCGCACCGGCCGCTCCGGCGACGAGCAGCCCGACGGCGGCCACCCGACCTGCGCAGCGATCATCCGCCAGACGATCTCCTGGACGCCGGCCAGGGGATCGCGACGACGCGTACCCTGCCGTCCCAGTACTGCCGGGCCACGGCCCGGTACTCACCGCGGGCGCCGAGGTCGACGGTGCGCGGTCTGGCGTCGACCGACAGGTCCGCCAGCGCGGCGACCTCCCCGACCGGAACGGTCTGCTCGTCGGGAAACGGGTCGGCGCTGGACGGGCTGTTGGTCAGGGTCCGTGCGCTGGTCACCCGGCCGTCGGTGATCTCGGCGACCACCGCGCCGGACGGCAACCGGGTGGGATGCCCGGTCCGCTGCCCGGAAAGGCGGGTCGTCCCGGGCGGTCACCCGCATGGCCGTCGCGGGGCGAGCTGGGCGTCGAGCCGGTCGATCAGAAAGTGCCGCAGCGCCACGGTGGTGAGGCCACCGATGGCGACGCTGACCAACGCCAGCAGCGCGAGCAGGGCAAACACCAATCGGGTACGCAGGGGCGGCCGGCCAGCCAGCGGCGGGCGGCGCGCAGCGGGCGGCGGCTACTCGGCGGGCTTGAGGACATAGCCCGCGCCGCGCAGCGTGTGGATCATCGGCGCTCGGCCGGCGTCGATCTTCTTACGCAGGTACGAGATGTACAGCTCCACCACGTTGGCCTGGCCGCCGAAGTCGTAGTTCCACACCCGGTCCAGGATCTGCGCCTTGCTGAGCACCCGGCGGGGTTACGCATCAGGAAGCGCAGCAGCTCGAACTCGGTGGCGGTGAGGGTGACGAGCTGGCCGTCCCGGCGGACCTCGTGGCTGTCCTCGTCCAGGCTGAGGTCGCCGACGGTCAGCACCGCCTCGTCCGGGCGGCGATCGCGAACCCGGAGCGGCGCAGCAACGCGCGCAGCCGGGCGATCACCTCCTCCAGACTGAACGGCTTGGTGACGTAGTCGTCGCCGCCGACGGTCAACCCGGCGATGCGTTCCTCGACGGCGTCGCGGGCGGTCAGGAAGAGCACCGGCACGGTGGGGGCGTGCTCGCGCAGTCGGCGGAGCACCTGGAAGCCGTCCAGGTCGGGCAGCATCACGTCGAGCACCACGGCGTCGGGCTGGAACTGCCGGGCGGTGCTCAACGCGGCCATCCGTTGCCGGCGCTCCGCACCTGCCAGCCCTCGTAGCGCAGGGCCATCGACAGCAGGTCGGTGAGCGTGGGTTCGTCGTCGACCACCAGCACCCGGACGGGTTCACCGTCGGGACGACGCAGTTCGATGCGGCTCGGCGCGGCCTGCTCGTTCATGACCATGCCCCCATCGTGGCCGCGGCGCCTGTACCGCGCCTGCGGGAGCTGTGTGCCAGCTGTGCGGCCCGGCCGACGTGCCGCCGGCGCCCACCGGTCAGCTCCGCCTCGTGGTCACTCGGACACCCCGGACGCGTCGGTGCGCACGAACCGCATGCTCCAGCCGCCCGCCTCGTCGGGGCGGTCGCGTTCGTAGAGGTGGTCGGGGCCGGGCTGCAGCGGGCCGGTGCCGTCGGGATGCCGCATGATCAACGCGCGGGCGGGCGCCGTCCGACCCGGTCGGCAGCAGCCGAACCAGGCCGTCCGCGGGCCCGCCGACGAAGCGTACGGTGACCTCGCCCATCGTGGCGTCCCCTTGGTGACCGTGCCGGCACAATCGGTGACACCGGCTCTGGCTCGCAAGCTACCGCACCCGCCGTCGCGGCGCAGCGAGGTACGGCTGCCGCCCGTTCGTGAACCGGACTACGGTTTGCCCAGTTCGGAGCCCGGGTACCGCGATCTGAGCACCTGCCGACGGCGGGGCGAGGACGAGGAGTGGTCGATGCGCACGCTGGACGGGCGGTACCAGCTCGAGCAGCGCATCGGGGTGGGCGGGATGTCCGAGGTGTGGCGGGCACACGACCAGGTGCTGGACCGGCCGGTGGCGGTGAAGCTCATCTCGCCCGGTCCGGACGATCGAGACGGCCCGATGGATCAGAACGGCCCGGTGGATCGGATCCGCGCGGAGGCCCGGTCGGCGGCCCGCCTGGTGCACCCGAACGTGGCGAGCGTGCACGACTTCGGCACCTCCTCGACGTGGCCGGGTCGGCCGGTGCCCTACATCGTCATGGAGCTGGCCGAGGGCGAGACGCTCGCCGCGCACCTGCGGGCCGGGCCGCTGGACTGGCGGATCGCGGTGCGGGTCTGCGCGGAGGTCGCCGCCGCTCTGGCCGCCGCCCACGCGGAGGGCATCGTGCACCGCGACGTCAAGCCCGCCAACGTCATGCTCACCCCGGTCGGGGTGAAGGTGCTCGACTTCGGCATCGCCATCCCCGCCGGGGCACCGGACCCGACACCGACCGGCATGGTCCTGGGCACCCCGGCCTACCTGGCTCCCGAGCAGTTGGAGGTGTGCCGGCCACCCCGGCCGCCGACATGTACGCCCTTGGCGTGCTCCTCTACTACAGCCTCACGGCCCGCCTGCCGTACCGCGCGGTCACCATCAACGAACTGCTCGGCGTACGCCGCTGTCAGCCACCGGAGCCGCTGCCCGACATCGACGGGCTCCCGCCGGAGGTCGCCGAACTGTGCCACTCCTGCCTGGCCGACGAGCCCGAGCGCCGCCCGACCAGCCTGGTCGCCGCGCTGCTGCTGGCCGAAGCCGTGGACGCCCGCGTGTACGTGCCGATGACCACCCGGCGGCCCGCCGACCAACCCCGACCTCCCCGTGGACCGAACGGGCCGCCGCGGAGGCCACCGAGGCAGTGGCACTGCCCGAGCCGAACGGGGCCTCCGGACGCTGACGGTGCCGCCCACCGCGTTTCGTCGAGCGTCGGCCGGGTAGCCGACCCGGTGAGCGACGGGAGAAACGCGATGCCGGATCAGAGTTCCTGGCTGCGTGAGGCCACAGCGACCGCCGAGGGCGGTCACGTACGTACCGACGATGGCGGGCTCTCCACCGCGCTGGCCTCACCGCTGGCGCCGCACTGCACCGGGTTGACCCCGGAACAGTTGCTGGCCGCAGCCTTCGCCTCCTGCCTGCACCACGCGGCGGTGGAGGTGGCCGGAGAGATCACCGACGAAGCGCACACCGTCCAGGTCCGGGCGGAGGCGAAGCTGGGGCGTGACGACGACGGCCGGTACCGGGCCGACGTGCACGCGGAGATCTCCTCGGCCGGCCTGAGCCGAGATCAGCTGGCCGACCTGGTCGAGTACGCCGACCGGCTCTGGCCGTTCTCCAGCAGCGACACCAGCCGACACCGACTGACGGTCACCCGGCCGAGAACGGCCGCCACTGACTCCGACTGACCACCCTGGCTCGCTGGCCGCCCGACTCGCTGCCTGGCCTGACCGGTGGCCGCCTTGACCCGCTGGCAGCCCTGACCGGTAGCCAGCCTGACCCATCCATCCCGGCGAGCGTGTGCTGCAATCTTCGCCCCCTCGCCGCCCGCCCGCGCCACGCTGCGTGGTGTGGCGCCAGGGCATATTCACTAAGAGCCGTATACCTGTGAGTCATATTTATGACTCACAGGTATACGGCTCTCAGCATGTCCGAACCTTCTGTGCGGGCGTCCCCGATGGCCGAACCAGTGGGCACGAGCCAGGCGCGGGGTGAGCCAGGCACGGCACGAGCCGCAGCCGACGCTCCGCCTTACGACCGATCCGGGGTCGTCGACCTTTGGTGGACCTCGACTCGGCTGTTCAGCCGACCCGGAGGGCTCGGCTGGATGTGACACCGAGCAGTTGCCGAGGCGACCGCATTCGACGGGCGAATCGGGAATAACGGTCTCAGGCGATCCGAGAGGTTGATCAGCTTCGCGCAGTCTTTGCCCCTAAAGTCGGCATGATCAGGGCAAATTGTGGCGCATACCACCGTACGGGCCGATGGCATCGGGCATTCAGCTCTTTAGCCTCGGCAGGTGCATCCCGACGACCCTCCGACCAGAAGCTGACCGACGCGCGCCTGACCACCCATTCAGACGACGCCGCATCAACCGAACGGACGATCGGCCGTCATCGCGTCCCCGAACCGTCTCGGCGTTCGCTGCTGGGCTCGACCCCGGTCCGGGTGGTCCTGGCCACCGGTGTCACCTGTTGCCTCAGCCTCGTCGCGGTCGCCGCCGCCCGGGTAACGACGACACGCCTCGCCCGGTGGAGCCGCTCGCCGAGGCGGTGGCCGACCGTGCCGCCATCGCCGACGAGCGCGCCTCCCGTTCGCTGGACCGCGACGCCGCCCCCGCACGGATCCTTCCCAGCCCGACGGCGAAGCCCACACCCACGCCCACCGCCGCGCGCAAAGTGCCCAAGAAGCCCGTCAAGCCGCGCCGCCCCGACCCGTCGCCGGCCTCGACCAGGCCCAGATGGACAACGCGAAGATCATCGTGGACGTCGGCCTGGAGATGAAATTGCCGCGCCGCGCTCTGGTGGTGGCACTGGCCACCGCCATGCAGGAGAGCAACCTCTACAACCTGGCCAGCGACGTCCTCCCGGAGTCGGCGGAGTATCCGAACCAGGGCAGCGGCTCCGACCACGACTCGGTCGGGCTGTTCCAGCAGCGGCCCAGCAGCGGCTGGGGCACGGTAGCCCAGCTGATGCGCCCGTCGTACGCCGCGCGGGCCTTCTACAGCGCGCTCAACGAGATCCCCGGCTGGCAGGACATGAGCGTCACCGGCGCGGCCCAGGCCGTGCAGATCTCCGCCTACCCCGACGCCTACGCCCAGCACGAGGACCGGGCGACGACCGTCGCGGCGGCGCTCACCACCTGAGCCGGTTGCCCGGTACGCCGGCAGCCGCGGTCGGAGTGTCGGCGGGCACCTGATCCACAGTCACCTGGTCGAGGATCTCGTCCACCCGCGTCTCGCGCCGTCGACGGGCGTACAGCGCCGCCTCGAAGTCGCGCCGGGCCTGCACGGCATCGGCGTACGCCCGCTCCCGTACCCGCCGGGCCTCGTCGCGGGCCTCGTCCAGCTCGACCCGTGCCTGGGCCAGGATCGCGGCTGCCTCGTGGCGTGCCGTGTCGTCGGCGTGCCGGGTGACGGCGCTGTCACCGAGATCCAGCCGTTGCAGGAACCCGCTGAGCCAGGCCGCCTCCTCGCGGATCTCGTCCCACTCCGGGTCACCCGGCCGCGCCCTCGGCCGCGCCGCGAGTCGGGACAGCCGGATCCCCAGCTCGTCCAGGCAGTGATCCACCTGCCGCTGGTCGTAACCGGTCTCAACGACGGAGAACCTCATACTGTCGCCCCCAGGCAGCTGCTGTTACTTCCCCACCTGGATCCTCGGCCGCACCCGTGAGCGCCGAGGGAGTTCGGGAAAATGTTCAGCATGCGCGCAGGCGGAAGGCCCCGTCAGATGCGCTTGGGCAGCACGACCACCCGGCCGAAGAACTCGTCGATGCGGCGGACCACGTCGTTGAAGTCGTCCAGGTCGATCGGCTTGGTGACGTACGCGTTGGCCTGCAGGGTGTAGCTGCCGACGATGTCGGTGTCGGCGTTGGAGGTGGTCAGCACGACGATCGGGATGGTCCGCAGATCCTCGTCCTGCTTGACCGCGCCGAGCACCTGTCGGCCGTCCATCCGTGGCATGTTCAGGTCCAGCAGGATCACGTCCGGTCGGCGGGCCTGCTCGTGCCGGCCCTCGGCGCGGAGAAACTCCATCGCCTCCTCGCCGTCACTCACCACGTCGATGATCTTCGCGACGTCGGAGTCCGCCAGCGCCTCCTCGATCATCAGCACGTCACCCGGGTCGTCATCGACCACCAGGATGCGTACCGGTTGCGGGCTGTCTACGCCCATCACTACCTGCCTCGGGAGTCGGCGGGACGGGACCTGACGGTCACCGCGTTGGCGGGAAATCTAGCCCATCAGGGGCGCTGCGGGACGCGGGTCGACCGACTCCGGCTCGTAGCGCACACATCGGCCAGGCCGGTCACCCGCAGCACGCGGTCGACCCGGCCGTTGGCGCCGATGAGCCGGAGCCAGCCCCTGGGCGGCCGCCTGATTATCCCCGGACAAAGACGGCCATCCCGGTGGAGTCGCAGAACGTCAGGTCGGTGAGGTCGAGCAGCACCCGGGTCTCGCCATCGGCGGTGAGCCGGTCGATCGCGGCGGTCAGCTCGGGAGCGGTGCTCAGGTCCAGTTCACCCACGAGCCGCAGGCACGCGCCACCACCGTCGCGCTCGACGTAGCTGACGCTGAACGTCACCGGACTCCCCTCGCTCCACCCCTCGGGTGGGACGTTTGCAGTCCGGCAAGTATACGCAGAGCTGACGTCACCGCCGCCGCGCTCGGTGATCCACCGGGATGCCGCCGGCGGGCTCGGTCAGCGGGCGCTGGCCGGTAGTGCGGCGCATCCCAGGGCCAGGGCCCGCCCGCGCGGGAAGTCCCGCAGAGGCAGGGATGGCCCCGACCCTGGGACCTGGGGTCGGGGGCCGGAGGAATGCCTAGGGTGCCGTCATCGGCTGGAGCCGGGGCCGTTCTCGCGCAGCTCGCCGATCGGGCTCGGGTCGATGTCCTCGGGTTCTCCCGAATCGGGCGTCTGGTACAGGTAGCGGACGAACTGCCCATCCGCCTCGTTGTCGTCCGCGCCGGGCCACTGGCCGATGCAGTCCATGCCGATCACCTCGCGGCCGGTCCCGTCGGCCTCCTCAGCAGCGCCCACAGGCTCACCGGGTAACACCTGGTGGCCTCGGTGTGAGTTGCCAGCGGGCGTACCAGCCGGCTCGGGCGGGGACGATCTCGACGATCTGCTTCATGACGACCTTCCTTCCGCGTACCTCGGCAGAACTCCGGTCCTGACCCATCGTGCGGGCCGTGCGGGTGAGCACCCTCACCCCGCCGGATGAAGCGTGGCGGAGGCCGGCCCGACCGGGCCGGCGGCCTCCGTTTCGTGCTCCGGGACGGCGGGAACGCGACGAGCGCAGCCACGATCTTCAGCGGAAGGGGTGCCACATGCGCAAGCAGATGGAGGGCGACAACCAGAGGCGCCGGGCGCTGGCCCGGCAGGCCCGTGAACAGAGTCGCCAGCCCAGCGAGATCGGCGCCAGTCTGAGCGCGTCAAGCAGCTCAGAGCCTCGACCAGGGCAAGCGAGCCGGCCCCGGTGCGGCCGGCGCGCACAAGCCGACAGTACGCGCGGCGGCCGGCCCGCCGCCGATCGGCCGCGCCGACAATCCGCGGCCGCAGCCGTCCCCGCCGAGCGGCGCGGCCGGCGTGAGCAGCATGGGCTACCACGAGTTGGTCGACGAGGTCCGGCGTCGTTCCGGGGTCGACTTCAAGACGGCCAAGGTGGGCACCGAGGCGACAGTGCTGGTCCTCGCGTTCGCCCTGGAGGCGGCCGAGCGTCAGCGGTTGCTCGCGGCGGTGCCGGCGTCGCTGCACGACGTGCTGCCGGTCGACGGCATCGAACGGCACCGGGACCTGCCCGGCTTCCTGGCCGAGGTGGGTCGGATCAGCGGCAACACCCGGAGCAGGCCCGGTACCAGGCGGAGGCCACCATCGCCGCGCTCGCCGAGCAGGACGGTGACCTGGTCGAGTCGTTGCACGTGCCCGACGGGTTGCGTGACCTGCTGAATCCGCCGGAGATGGCGGCGGCCTCGTGGGCGCCTCCACCACCACACCGACCCTGGACGCGGACCAGATCAGCGCGGCGCTCGACGAGCTGCCGTACTGGGCCGGCGACGGTCAGGGTCTCTACCGAGTGGTCGCGCTTCCGCCGGACAACCTGGACCGGGTGCTCGCCCGGCTCGACCGGCTGCGCCAGGACGCCGGCCGTGGCCGAGCATCGGACGTCCGGGCGACACCGCAGCCGTGTTGACAGTGCGGACCAGCCAGGCCGACGGGGTGACAGCGCTCGACGTGGACCTCGCCCACCAGATCGACGACGCGATCGACGAGGTGGGGGCCGGGATGGCCGGTAGCTGACCGGCTGGCTCGACAGCGACGGGCCGGCGGACGGGGTGACCCTCCGCCGGCCCGGCTGTCGTGCCGGGCCACGGCGGCACACACCGTGTGCTCGGCTAACGTGCCGGTCATGAACCGTGCCGCCGACCGGCTGGAGCTGGTCGCCGACCCGGTCCGCCGGACCGGGCGGACACTGCTGTCCGCCGGGGTCGAGCAGTCGTACGTCGATGTCGAGGATCCGCGACATCTGCACTTCGAGTACGTCCGGCGGATCGCCTCGGCGGTGGAGGTGGCGGCCCCGGCAGATCACCCGGTGAGCGTTCTGCACCTGGGCGGGGGCGCGTTGACGCTGCCCGCTGGCTGGCCGCCACCCGACCCGGCTCCCCGCAACGGGTCGTCGAGCGGGACGCCGCGGTGGTCGCGCTGGTCGCCGGGAGTTGCCACCGCTGCCCCGGAGGTACGGGTGGAGGTCGCCGACGCCCGGGACGCGCTCACCGCCACCCGGACGGCCAGTACGACCTGGTGATCGCCGACATCTACCGGGCGGCGCAGATGCCCGACACGTCCGCACCGTCGAGTTCGCCGCCGAGGTGGCCCGCACCCTGCGCACCGACGGGACGTACCTGGTCAACGTCACGGACCTGCCGCCGCTGGTCGGCACCGGGCGCAGGCGGCCACGTTGCGGGCGGTCTTCGCCGACGTGTGCGTGCTCGGCGACCGGCGGATGCTGCGCGGCCGGCGGTACGGCAACCTGGTGCTGGCCGCGACGTCACGACCCGGCGGACTGCCGGTCGGCCGGCTGGCGGTGGCCGCCCTGCGCGATCCGGTGCCCGGCGGTCTGCTGCACGGCGCCGCTCTCGACACGTTCGTCGCCGGCGCACGACCGATCACGGACGCGGACGACCTCGGGCGTCGCTGATCGGCTGCCGGCCCGGATGGCGTCGGTACCGATCGCTCCCGTCGAGTGCCCGTTCGGTGCCCGGTGCCGGGTTTCCGACGGCGGGCGCGGGAAGGCCGCCGGATGAGCAATGCCGACGACCGGGCGACCGCCCGCCGAACCCTGATCGTGCTCGGTCTGGTGCTGGCGACCGCGTTCGCGCTGGCCTTCGTGTACGCGACCCGCCGGGTGCTGGTCTGGGCTGTGGTCGCCGCGTTCTTCGCCGTGGCGCTCAAACCCCTCGTCGACAGGCTGCAACGCCGGGTCGTCCGGCGTCGGGCCCTGGCCACGCTGCTGGTGTTCCTCGCCGCGTTCGTGCTGCTGGCGGTCCTGGCCGCGCTCATCCTGGTGCCGCTGTTCGGGGAACTGGGCCGGTTCGCCGACCGGGCGCCCGAGCTGTTGCACGACGCCCGCGCCGGCCGGGGCCGGTGGGGCAGGTGCTGGAGCGCACCGGCGCGAGACGGTACGTCAGCGAACACTCCGACCAACTGCGCGACCTCGGGAGCCGGCTGCGCCAACCCGCCGTCGGCGTCCTGCGCGGTGTCGTCGAGACGGTCGCCGGGCTGGTCACTGTCGTCGTGCTCGCGTACCTCATGGTGTTGGAGGCGCCGCGGATCATCCGCGGCGCGCTGACGCGGCCGGGGACGGTCAGGGCGAGCGGCTGCGCCGGGTGGGCCGCGAGGTGTCGCGGACCGTCACCGGCTATCTCACCGGCAACCTGCTGATCAGCGTGATCTGCGGGGTGTTGACCTTCGCGGTGCTGGCCCTCACCGGGGTGCCCTTCGCGGCCGTGATCGCCCTGCTGGTGGCCGTGGCCGACCTGATACCGCTGGTCGGCGCCACCCTCGGTGCGGTGATCGCGGCCGGGGCGGGCTTCCTGCACTCCCCACCGCCGGGGTGGTGGTGCTGGTCTTCTTCGTGGTCTACCAGCAGGTGGAGAACCACCTGCTCCAGCCGCTCATCCTGTCCCGCGCGGTCCGGCTGAACCCGCTGACCGTGCTGATCAGCGTGCTGCTCGCGGCGGAGTTGGCCGGCCTGCTCGGCGCGCTGCTGGCCATCCCGCCGCCGGCATCCTGCGAGACGCTGCTGCGCGGTACGGCCCGCGCCGGCTCCGGCCTGCCCGCCGGCCGGTCCGCCGCGTCACCACGACCGGCCGGTCCCGCTCGGTGAGGACCGGCCGTGCCTTCAGCGGGCCCGGGTCGCGACCTCGGGTGTGGTGCTCTCCAACGGGACCGCGTTCGCCGGAACCAACCCCAGCTGAACCGCCGACCGGGTCAGCGCGGCGTCCAACGCCCAGTCGGCGCTGACCCGCGTGCGGTTTCCGGCATCGCCATCAGGTGGTACGCCCGGGTGACCGCCTTGGCCGGCAACCCGGCCAGGTTGACCTGCAACGGGTTCGCCGCCGCGTCCTTGCCCCCAGATCGACGACCCAGCCCAGGTCGTGGTGCTTGTACGGCTTGCGCTTACCGAAGCCGTACGACGCGGCGATGTTGTGTGCCGCGCGCTTGCCTGCCGCTGCGCGTGCTGGGCCGTCATCCCGCAGACCTTGCCCGGGTTGACCAGGTCGGGCACCGCGGCGGCATCGCCGCAGGCGTACACCTCCGGGTAGCCGGGGACGTTGAGGAACTCGTCGGTCACCAGTCGACCCCGGTCGGTGCGCAGACCCAGCTCGTTGACGAACGGGTCGGGACGTACGCCCACGCACCACACCAGCGTGCAGGTCGGGATGTACTCACCGTCGGTGAGCTTCACCCGTCGCAGGTCGCCTCGGCCACCGACGTGCCCATCCGGACGTCCACCCGCGCCGGTTGAGCACCTTGTGCGAAGTGTCCGACATCCGCTTGTCCAGCTCGGGCAGCACCCGGGGCGCCACGTCGAGCAGCATCCAGCGGGGGCGGACGGTCAGCCGGGGTCGCTGGGCGTGCAGCGCGTCGGTGAACAGCTGCCCGTGCGCCGCGACCTCGGTGCCGGTGTAGCCCGCCCGACCACCACGAACGTGGACCGGGCCTCCTGCTCGGCCGGGTCCTCGGCCTGCTCGGCCAGCTCGATCTGCCGCACGATGTGGTCGTGCAGGTAGACGGCCTCGGGCAGGCCGCGGAAGCCGTGCGCGTACTCGGTCACCCCGGGATCGGCAGCAGCTTGTTGACGCTGCCCACGGCGAGTATCAGCCGGTCGTACGCCAGCCGGTTCTTCTCCCTCCGCCTGGGTGAACCCGACCCAGCGGTTCTGCAGGTCGACGTGGTCCGCCTCGCCGACCACCACCCGTACGCCCTTGAGCGTCCCGGTCAGCGGCACGGCGATCCGCTTGGCTCGACCACGCCGGCCGCCACCTCGGGCAGCAACGGCAGGTACAGGAAGTAGTCGGTGGAGTTCAGTACCACGATCTCGGCCCGGTCCCGGGCGATCCGGCTCAACGTCTTCGCCGCGTGGTAACCGGCGAACCCGGCCCCACGATCACCACACGAGGTTTCGTCATTGCGGGCCGTTTCCGTCGAAGCCCCGAACAAACGTCCGGCGCGCCAGCCGCGGTCAGCTGGCTGAAGCCGGACGTGGCCGCTCTGGCCGACCGCCTCCAGCTCCCACTGCTGGCCGAACGCCCGGACCCGCTCGGCAGTGATCCGGCCCAGTTCCGGAGGAACGTCCGGGTCGAGCACCAGCCGTCCCTCGACCGGGTTGATGCCGAGCATGGCGCGGATCAGGGCCAGCGGCGTGCCGGCCGCCCACGCCTGCGGGCTGCACGCGGTCGGGTACGGAATGGCGAACAAAGCCGCTCCCGGTCGAACCCGCTGAGCGCCTCCGGCAGCCGATAACCGAACTGCTCGGCCGCCTCGATCATCGCCAGGCTGATCCGATTCGACTCGGCGCGGTAGCCGTAGCGGGCCAGGCCGAGCGCGGCGATCGAGTTGTCGTGCGGCCAGACCGTGCCCAGGTGGTAGCCGAGGGCGTTGTAGAGCGGTTCCTCCCGGGACAGCGTGCGGATGCCCCAACCGGAGAACATGTCCGGCGACATGAGTTGCCGCACCACCGCGCCGGCCCGCTCCGGCGGCACGATCCCGCTCCACAGCAGGTGACCCATGTTCGACGTCTTGGAATCGACGCGGTTCTTGTCGCCGTCCAGGGCAACCGCGTAGTAGCCGCCCGCTCCTCGATCCAGAAGTCCCGGTTGAACCGCTCGTGCAGCGTGCTGGCCTCGTCGCGCAGCCGATGCGCCAACGTGGGTTGTCCAACGGCCCGTCGAACAACTCGGCCAGTCGCAGTTTGGCGTCGTAGGTGTAGCCCTGCAGGTCGCAGGTGGCCAGCGGGAGCACCGGGATTCGGCCGTCGGCGAAGACGATGCCGTCCGGGGAGTCCCGCCAGCACTGGTTGCCCAGCCCCTCGGGCGAGCGGGTGGCGTACTCGACGTAGCCGTCGCCGTCCCGGTCGCCGTAGTCGTCGATCCAGCGCAACGCGGCCAGCGCGTTGTCCCGCAGGTGACGGACGGTCTCGTCGTCGCCGGTCCAGCGCCAGTACTCGGAGAGCAGGATCAGCCAGAGTTGGTGGCGTCGGCGGTGCCGTAGTACGGCCCGAACGGTTTCTCGCCACTGCGGGTCAACTCGCCGCTGCGCACCTCGTGCAGGATCTTGCCGGGCTCCTCGTCGGTGAAATCGTCGCACGTGTCGCCCTGAAGCCGGGCCAGCGCGAGCAGCGCACCTTCGCCAAAGCGGGCCCGGCGACCAACGTCTGGTAGGCGGTGATCAGCGTGTCCCGGCCGAAGACGGTGAGGAACCACGGCAGCCCGGCACCGGGCAGCATGATCCGCTGACCCTTGACCTCCAGGTCGAGGCGCAGCGCGGAGAGGTCGTTGCGGGACTGCAGCACGGTGCGCTCCAACGCCGCGCTGTCGCTGCGTAGCACCGCCCGGTCCTCGATCCACCGGCGCAGCGGGTCGTCGGCCCGGCCGTGGATGACGTCGGCGATGTCGCCCCGGACCGGCTCGACCACCCCATCCCGGGCGGCAGCGGTACGTGCAGGTCGACCTGCCACTCCTCGCGGGGCCCAGGTCCAGCTCCCAGACCAGGTCGTCGCCATCGATGCGGTCGGCTGGCGTCGCGCAGCACACCCGGGTCTGCGCGGAGAAGTCGCCGCGCTGGTAGGAGAAGCACAGCTCGGACCCGTCGACGGCGTGGTGACGGCTGATCTCGGCAGCGCGGTCCCGCACCCTCGACTTGACCTCGAACAGGTCGGCGAAGTCGGCGGCGACGGCCAGCCGCAGCTCCACCCGGACCGGCTCCAGCCGGAAGGAGACCATTCCAGGCGCTCGTGAAACCGTCGCCGACGTAGCGCAGTCGCCGCAGGCCCAGACTGTTCGGCGGCAGCCCGGTAGCTCCGGATTGGTGAGCACGTACTGCGCCGAGTAGTGGTCGATCGTCTCGGAACGCAGCACCAGCAGCTCGCCGCCGTTGACGGTGAGGCTCCAGCCGCTGATCAGGCGGGTGTCCAGGTGGACGAGCCCACCGATGCTGCCCACCGGCACGTCCCCGCACGCGTTGGAATACAGGAAGGTGGGGCCGCTGAGGACCGCGAACGAGTCGGGGCCCAGCTCCGGCGGGATGGCCCGCTGGTCGGCGCTGTCCGCGTCCGCGAGGACAGGCCGGGGTGGGATTGGCAGGGGTCGCGCGCACGGCAGCCATGACACCCACCGTAGGAAGCAGGGTACGGAGCGTCATCACCCGGTTCGGGTGAAAAGCCCGTGCGCGGATCTCCGACCGGGCCGACGGTCAGGCCGAAGTTGACGCGGTGATGGCCCACCGCTCGTGGTCGCGCCAGGCGCCGTCGATGAACAAATAGTCGGGTGAGAAACCCTCCAGCCGGAAGCCGAGCTTGCGGGCCACCCGTCGGGACGGTTCGTTGCCCGGCTGGATGTTCGCCTCCAACCGGTGCAGCCCAGCCGTGGTGAACGCGTGGTCGATCACCAGGGCGACGCCCGCCGACGCGTGCCCGGTCCCGCTGTACGGCTGGAACGCCGCGTACCCCAGGTACCCACCGCGCAGCGCACCCAGCACGATGCCGCTGATGTTCACGTAGCCGGCGATCGCTCCACTGGCCCGGTCGCAGATCAGGTAACCGGCGTTGTCCCGGCGGCGGATCTTGCGAAGGTAGCTGTCGTACTCCTCGGGTGGCCGGCGCGACCAACCACGGGTGGTGCAGGTCCCCACTGCGCCGGACGGCGGCGACGAACTCGTCGGAGTCGGTGGGCCGGGGCGTCGGATCGCGGCGGGACCACCGGTACGCAGGTATCTCACGACAGATCACTCTGGCCGACCGGCGCGGCCGCTGTCCAACCAGCTGCCTCTCGGGCCGCGAGCAACGTGGCGAGATGCTCCCTGCTCCAGGCGCGCGCCGCCGCGATGAGGTCAGCAGACTCCGCCCAGCGGGTGAGGTCGTACTCGACGCGGGCGGGTTCTCCGGTACGCCGTCCGCACCACCAGGCCGTCGCGCTCCATCGCCCGCAGGGTCTGCGTCAGGACCTTGGGCGTGACGGCGCGAAGTGGCACCCGGATCTCGGTGAAACGACGCGGGCCGCCTTCCAGGCAGAGCACGATCATCCCGGTCCACTTGTCGCCGATCTGGAACGGCAGCGCGCTGGACGGACACATCGGATCGAACATCTCGGCATCGAGATCCGTCATCCCAGTATCTTTGCAGTAACCGGTATCTCGTGGATACCGTCCCTGACGTCGAGGAAGACCGCCGGACGGGAGACGGTTCCATGAGCAGCATCGCCATCTTCGGAGCAGCCGGCAGGGCAGGACGGGCCATCACCGCCGAGGCGCGCCCGTGGCCATCGGGTCACCGCCGTTGTCCGGGATCCGCGCACGGCAGGCGACATCACGGCGGACGGCGTCTCGGTGGTCCGGGTGACGTCACCGACCCGCGCTCGACAGCCGCGATCGCACCGGGCCACGACGCCGTGGTCAGCGCCGTCACGCCCGCGTCAAGCCCGAGGCCCTCGCCGCCCTCGGCAGCCTCGACGACCAGTTCTTCGTCGCCGCCGCCGACGCGCTCCTGTACGGCATGACCGAGGCCGGAGTGGTTCGGCTCGTCCTCATCGGCCTGTTCGCCAACCTTCGGGACGAGCACGGCCGTTTGATCTTGGACGACCCGCGTCGTTCCCCGGTCACCTGCGCCCTTCGCCCTGTCGCACACCGCCGGCCTGGACCGCCTCCGCGCGGCGGACACCACTGTCGACTGGCTCATGCTCACCCGCCGGCCATGCTCGATCCGGCTGGCCCACGACTGGGCAGGTACCGCCTCGGCGGGGACACCGTGGACCCATCCGGATCAGCGACGCTGTCGTACGCCGATCTCGCCGTCGCGGTGCTCGACGAGATCGAGAACCCTCGGCACCACCGCACCCGGGTGTCCATCTTCGACTGAGGCGTGTTTCGGGCTATCCCCGGTACGGCGGGGCCACACCCAGCCCCAACGAGGGACCGGCGCCCGTCGGACCGGGTCCGCGTCCGGCTGAGAATTGCCTGCCGCCAACCGGGTGCCCCACTCGAGGTAGCTCGCGAAGGCGGCGCGAAACTCCGGATCGTCGGGTAGACCGACCTCGTCGGCCGCGTCCATCATCAGGTTGACCCACCGCCGGCGCTGCGCCTCGCTGATCGCCCTGCCCAGGTGCTGGCCGAGCATGTGGCGGTAGCCGCCGTACTCGGTCGTGTAGGTGGCCGGTCCGCCGAAGACCTCTGCAAGCCACACCGCCACGTACCGGGCGTGGTCGGGGTCCATGTTTGCGAACATCGGGGCGAGCAGGTCGTCGGAGCGGACCAGTTGATAGAAGGCGTCGCACAGCTTCGTGAACGCCTCGGTGCCGCCGGCCCACTCGTACAGGCTCGGCGGCGCGGCGCCACCAGGGCCGGCAACCGACGTTTGGGCGTAGTGCCGCATCTCCTCGATGTCCTCGACGTACGGCCTGATCTCGGCGAAGAACTGCCCGAACACCGGGCCGCCCGAAACCCAACAGGTGCTCGTCCACTGATGTCCAGGTGATGCGCAGCAGGTAGCAGGCGGGGTCGTCCAGACAGCGGCTCAACTCGTAGTCCACACACTGCGGCGCGGCGCGTAACGCGCCAGCTGCCCGCTCGTACGCCGCCTCGAAGCCGTCCACCCGCTCCTGCGGCATGCGGTACCTGATGTACTCGATCACCATGGCTACAGCTCAACACCCGCATCGACGAAGATCAAGTACGCACCATCTGGTACGTGCCGAGGGAGACCACGATGCCCAAGCGATACCACTGCCCGGTGGAGCTCGCCGTCGACGTTGTCGGCGGTAAATGGCGACCGGTGATCCTGGCCCATCTCAAGGAGGGTGTTCACCGCTATGGCGAACTGCGCCGCCGGATGCCAGGGATCAGCGAGAAGATGCTGACCCAGCGTCTGCGCGAGTTGGAGGCCGACGGGCTCGTCGTGCGGCACGACCACGAGACCACGCCACCTCACGTCGAGTACCGGCTCACCGAGGAAGGACTCAGCCTCGGCCCGGTATTGCAGGCCCTCTACGACTGGGCGCCGCGCGGGCCGCACGTACCGGCACCGCCATCGACGACCCCTCCGCTGCCTGACCCGACGCGCGACGTTGTGCTCCACTGGTCCGGTGAGCCACGTTCCTCGATCCCCGGCCGACGTGCAGGAGCGGCTGTCGCGGGAGCTGAACGTCTGGCTGTGCACGGTGCGGCGCGACGGGTCCCCGCACCTGACGCCGGTCTGGTTCGTCTACCTCTCCGCGACGTTCTGGGTCGGTTGTGAGAGCCGCAGCGTCAAGGCCCGCAACGTCCTGGCCGACCCGCGGGTCTCGCTGGCGCTGGAGGACGGCAACGCGCCCGTCGTGGCGGAGGGCGCCGCCCACGTACACCGGAGTGGATTCCCGTGCCCGGTCGTCGAGGCGTTCGCGCGCAAGTACGACGGCTGGGACGTCGGCCGGCAGGTCGGCCCGGCCGGCGAGCGGGCGCTGCTGGAGATCCCCGTCCGACGGTGGCTGCTCGCGGGCACCGCGCAGTAAGTCGTCGAGGCGAGGGTCGACCGGTGGACACGACCGCGAACAGCTGACTCCGGCCGGACGGACGTGGGTGTCGGCAATGCGACAACCTCTCCATTCACCTTCCGCGCTGTTAGCTTCTGGCGATCACCTTCGCGACGTCCACCCTAGGGACAGGCCGATGATCCTCGATGATCTGGCACCATACTGGACAAAGGTCGAACAGCGTTGGGACCGGACGATAGAAATCGTCGGCACCGCAACCAACGAGACATTGCCGCGCACGGTTGAGGTCACCGAAGTGACACGGCATCCGCGGCTCGCGCAGATCACCCCATGATGATTGTCGGTGATCGGTTCGCCGGCAAGAGCGCTCTTTCATCGCCTGTCGAACAGCAGCGGATATCTGCGCCACCGGAGCGAGGATCACACTACGCACAAGGTCCTCATTCGCGGCCGCAAAGGCCAGGTGAACGCTCTTGTCGCGGTGACTCCGGGCCAGCAGCTCGGCGAGGAGTTCGCCGACGGCGACGTCGACGCATGGGACGCCATGCTGGAGCCCCCAACTACCCCTCGGGTGTCATCTACGTGGTAGCCGAGCGGATGACCCGGCCATGGAGCCCGGATGAGATCAACATCGTGGAGCAGCAGCGCCACGCGATCGAGGCGGGCAACCGCACATCGCTGAGGCGTGAGCTTGGCGAGGAATGGCGCACCTCGCTCGACCACGAGCCGTCGCCGGAGGAGCTTCGCGCCAAGCAGCAGGAGATCGACGAGGAGGTGGATCGGCGCATCCCCTCACAGACCGAACAGTACTGGCAGCGGAGCCTGGACAACGAGTGCAAGCACTTCGACATGATCGCGCGTCGACTGCTCGGCTCCTGGACGCACGGCGAGAACGTCCGCAACGCCTGGCTCATCATCGCCGTGACGAAGGCCGACCTGCACTGGCACGGCCGGATGGACGATCTCAAGCGGTACTACGTTCCCAGTCCGGAAGTGCCGCTGTCCCCGTTCGGCGAGCGGCTCAGCGAGTTCATCCTCGGATTCGGATCCGGGCCGAAGCCGCAACTGGCGATCGTCCCTTCGCTTCTCGGCGAGAGAACTTCCAAGTCCTGCCCAACGTGGCGGAGGCGACCTCGCAACTCGACGACACCAGGTTCGAGGCGTTGCAGCGCACTTTCAAGAACACGCTGGGAGAGTTCTGTGGGCTCAAGATCTGAGGCGGAGTCGCGATACACGTCGGGCGACGATTTCGAACGCTTCCTTCGAGAAGCAGAGGCGCTCCTCACGGCCGTGGACGGGGCGCGCGACCGCTATCGGCGCTACCTGATCGTCGAGCGGATCGCCGTGGCCGCCATCCTCGCCACCGGCGTTTGCGCCCTCATCGCCGTGCTGCCGCACTACATCGGCGCCGCAGCCACGGTCGCGGCATTCGTCGTGCTGGCCACCATCCTGGTGAACTCCCTGCGCAGGAATGTGCGTGCACCGCTGAACGCAGAGATCTACCGGGACGAGAAAGTCATGGCGGGCATGGTGAACATCCTGCGCGAGCTGCTGCCGCTGATTTCCGAGAACGAACGGTGGCTGGAACTCAGGATCACGCAGACCCGGATGCGGATCGGCCGATTTCCCATCGAGCCGCGTGGTCGGCGATGAACACGTCCGGCGGGTCCACGTCGCTGCAGGAGAAAGCCTGGCCGTGGTTGTGGGCCGCGCGGGCGGGCGCCGCGTTCTCGGTGTTCATTGGAGCGTTCCAGATCGGAGGCATCGTCGTCACCAACGTGGCGATCGTGACCGCGCTGTTCGACGACCGGGCCATGGGTGGGGCCTCGCGGTCGCGGCGGGCTTTCCCGTCCTCGTCGGCGCCGGGATATTCCTCTACGACGCGATGGCCCAGAGGAGCGACTTCGACGCCTTTCGGCCGGATCGGCAAGCGCGCCGTATCGCACTCCTCCGCTGGGGATCCTCTTCCTGGCTCTCGGTGCGGTGCTCATCGTGGCCTACGCGGCTGTCTGGGTCTGGTCTGCGCACCGCTGACGTCCCTGGCGCACCGGCCCACCCGTCAGAGCGGACCGGGGAACGTCTGCTCCATCGGCATCGGCACCTGGAGGAAGGTGGTGCCGCGCATGTCCAACCAGGCCCGGTCCGGTCCGCGAACCAGTCGCAGCATCACCTCTTCGCAGGCCGGACAACGCGCGACGAGGCCCGGGCGTGCGAGTAGACGTGCAGGCTCGCCATCGAGCCGGTCGTCCCGCAGTTTTCGCAGCGGCCCATCGCGGCGGACAGGTCGACGGTGAACAGCTCGCGCATCGGGCCGTCGAGCATGTTGCCGTCCAGGTACGACATCTCGGTCATCGGTTCTCCTCGACACTGCGGAAACGAGCGGGCGGTCAGCCGGTGGGGCCGAAGCGTTCGGTCTTGACCTGCCGCGACGGGTGACCCAGCCCCACCAGCAGGTCGGCCACGGTCTCCACGAACGCGGTCGGGCCGCAGACGTAGGTGAGCGGTTGCAGGTCCGGTGGCCAGCCGTGGGTGTTGACGTCGGCCAGCCCGATGCGGTGCGGTTCGCCGCGCCAGCCCTCGGGTGCCTCGCGGGTGTAGACGTACGCGACGTCCAGGCCGAAGTCGTCGCGGACCCGGCGGCGCAGCTCGTCGGCGTAGATCACGTCGCCCGGGGTGCGCACCGAGTAGATCAGCCGGAACGGCGCCTTGTTGCCCGCGGCCCGTCGGGCCCGGATCATCGCCATCAGCGGCACGATGCCGGAGCCACCGGCGACGAGCTGCACCGGCGCGGTCTCCGCGGGCCGCCAGATGAACCAGCCACCGAGGGGTCCGCGGACCTCCACCGGGTCGCCGGCGCCAAAGACATCGATGAGGTACGGCGACACCTCGCCGTCGTGCACCCGCTGGACGGTCACCTCGATGCGCGGGCCGCCCGGGCCGTCCACGACGGGTCCGGCGATGGAGTACGACCGGGCCGCCTGGTAGCCGTCCGGCGCGGTGAGCCGCAGGTCGACGTGCTGACCGGGCAGGTGCCCCGGCCAGTCCGGCACCTCCAGCACCAGCGTCTGCGCGCTCGGTGTCTCCACCCGGCGCTCGACCAGCCGACCGACCTGCCAGCGGTTGGGCGTCCGCGGCTGGGTGCTGGTCGCCGCGGCGCGCTCAGTCACCCTGGTACCGCTGCTCGCGCCACGGGTCGCCGTAGTCGTGGTACCCGGCGGTCTCCCAGAACCCCGGCTCGTCCATCGTCTTGAGCCGGATGCCGCGCACCCACTTGGCGGACTTCCAGAAGTACAGGTGCGGCACCAGCATTCGCGCGGGGCCGCCGTGTTCGGCGGGCAGCGGAGCGCCGTCGAAGGTGTGCACCACCCAGGCCTGGCCGCCGCGCAGGTCGTCCAGCGGCAGGTTGGTGGTGTACCCGCCGTACGAGTGCGTGAGCGCGAAATGCGCTCCGGTGTCGACGCCCTCCAGCAGCGTGTCCAGTGAGACGCCCTGCCAGGTGGTGCCGAGCTTGGACCAGCGGGTGACGCAGTGGATGTCGACCGTCGGGGTCTCCTGCGGCAGGGCCATCATCTCCTGCCACGACCACCGGTGTTCGTTGCCGTTCTCGGCGGAGATGACGAACTCCCAGGTGTCCAGTGACACCCGGGCGTCGGACCGGCCGAGAGCACCGGATAGTCCTCGGTCAGATACTGGCCGGGCGGCAGGCCGGCTCCTGCGTTCGGGGCCGACCCTGAAAGCCCGGTGACACGATTCCCATTGCACAGTCGTACCACCCGTACCGGTGGGGGCGGGAGCTTTCCCGCGTACCCCGTGGTCTCCCGGCGCGGCGCGGTCAGTGCCGCTCCGCGACGACCTTGCGGTCCTCGGGCAGGTCTCCGCCCGGGTGGCGCGCAGGCTGGTCAGCGTGACCACCACCAGCACACCGATAATCACGCCGAGCGAGGCCAGGGTGGGGATCTGCGGCACACTGTCCCAGATGCCGTGCGCCCAGTGCAGACCCAACTTGAGGCCGATGAACGCCAGGATGACGGCCAGGCCGTAGCTGAGGTGCACCAGCCGGCTCAGCGCCGCGTGCAGGACGAAGCAGAGCGCCCGCAGGCCGAGCAGGGCGAACGCGTTGGTGGCGAAGACCAGGTACGGGTCCTCGGTGATGCCGTAGACCGCCGGCACCGAGTCGACCGCGAAGACGATGTCGGTGGCCAGCACCGCGACCACCACCAGGGCGAACGGCGTGAGTGCCCGCTTCGCGCCCTGCCGGACGGTCATCCTGGTGCCGTGGTAGTCGTCGACCACCGGCATGAACCTGCGCAGCAGCTTCACCGAGCGCATCTTGTTGATGTCGACTTCCTGCTCATGCCCGGACATGGCGTCGCGCAGCAGCTTCACCGCGGTGGCGATGAGGATGATCGCGAAGAGCAGGAAGGCGAAGTCGAGAGTCTGCAGCGCGGCCGCGCCGAGGGCGATGAAGACCGCCCGCAGCACCAACGCGCCGGCGATGCCGTAGAGCAGCACCCGCTGGGCGAGCACCGCCGGCACCGCGAACGCGGCCAGCAGCAGCATGAAGACGAAGAGGTTGTCGACGGAGTGACTTCTCCACCAGGTAACCGGTCAGGTACTCCACGCCCTGCTGGGAGCCGTAGCGGGCCCAGAGCCAGCCACCGAACGCCAGCGGCAGGGCGATGTAGAACGCCGACCAGCCGATGGCCTCCCGCATCGACACCTCGTGCGGACGACGCGTGACCAGGAAGTCCAGCACCAGGAGCAGCAGCACGCCGACGATGGTCACCGCCCACAGCGTGGGCGTGCCCACCGACGACAGGTCGCTGGCGGCGGACAGAATTGACACGTCACTCATCTGGGGTCTCCTCGAACACCGTCATGTTCGAGGTCTCCTTCACCCACCACCTGATGGGCAACCACCCGAGGCGCGCCGGGCGCGCCGTACTGACCGGAATGGTTCGTGGGAAGTACTCCCTCGCACGACAAGGTTAGGCCAGGCCGAATGGCCATGCCAAGCGGGACATCGATGGTTGCCCTGGTAAACCGCTGTGCGTGACCGGTCAGTCCCGCCGTAGCGTCGCTCCCGGCGCCATCGCCGGCTCCACCAGACCCCGGTAGTCACGGGGCAGCTGAGTCGCCACGTCGTCGAACTCGCCACCGGTGATCGCCTCGCGCAGGGTGGTGAAGACCGCGCTGACGGCATCCCGGGCGGCGGGCTCCCGCACGTCGGCGCAGCGCGACCGGGCGACGAACTCGGCCGCGCCGAACCGGTCGGCCTGCTCGGTGCTCGGGCTCGGTCTGAGCACCAGTTGCAGCGGCTGGGGCAACTGGGCGGCCAGGTCCAGGACCTCACCGCCGGTCAGCCGCTCGGCGAACGTCTCCAACACGGCCCGGGTCAACTCGACCGCCCGCTCGGACGACGTCGCGGTGCGCTGGGAAACCTGGTCGATGAAGGTGTCGTAGTTCATCGCGTACTCCCTCGGGCTCGCGTCGGCGCCTGCGGGTACCCGCGGCGACGCGGGGAAACGGTGTCGGATTACCCCGCCCGGCGGCGTGACCGGCCGGCGGGCGGGTAACCGCCGCCGGTCGTCACCAATCAATGCCCGAGGGGCCCACGCCATGGCGAGCTACGCCGACGTCCTGCAGTACCTGTCGAGCCTGGACTATCCGGCCGAGAAGGCCGACGTGGTCCGCGAGGCCGAACGGGAGGGCGCCCCGCCGGACGTGCTGAAGGCGCTGCGCGCCCTGCCGCCGGTGGACTACGCCAACGGCACCGAGGTGGCCCGGTCCGCGGGGATCGAGGCCGCACCCGAGGTGGGGCCCGCCCAACGGGCCGAACAAGCCCGGGACAAGACGCACAACCGGGTGTCGCAGCATCTACGCGGCATCTGACCCAGCGGTCACGGATGACTCGCACCGGCCCATCCCGGCCAGCGGACGTGGGCTTCCCGGCCGCGAAGCAGCTCGCCGTGGTGGCGGTGGTCGGCGTCGTCGTCGGCAGCGCAGCCGCGGTGGTGCTGCCACTGCCGCTCGCCGCGCTGGCCGGCTGGGATGTGGGCGCGCTGAGCTGGCTCGTGCTGGTCTGGCACAAACTCTGGCCGATGGACGCCGAGCGGACCGCCGGGCTGGCCGTACACGAGGACCCGAACCGGGCGATCCGGGACGCGCTGCTGCTCGTCGCGTGCCTTGCCAGCCTGCTTGCGGTGGGGTTGGTCGTGGCCAGCTCGCAGAGCGCGCCCCGGGTCTCAACCGGGAACTGCACGGCGGCCTGGGCGTTCTCAGCGTGGTGCTCTCCTGGTTCGTGGTGCACACCGTGTTCGCCGCCCGGTACGCCCGGATCTACTACACCGGCCCGGACGGCGGGGTGAACTTCAACCAGCACGACCCGCCGCGCTACTCCGACTTCGCGTACGTCGCGTTCACCATCGGGACGACGTTCCAGATCTCCGACACCAACCTGACCAGCAACGAGATGCGTCGCACGGTGCTGGGCCACTCGATGGTGTCGTACCTCTTCGGGGCGTTCATCATCGCCGTGACAGTGAACCTGCTGGCGGGTCTGGCTCGTTGAGCGGCGGCCACGCTGCCCCGGGGACGACACGGGGTGGGGCCTTACCGAATCGCCCGAACAGGCGGGCGCCCCTGGTCACGAACCGCGACCCAGGGCGCCACGCAAGCCTGCCCAGGCGGTGAACCGCGTCCGAACCGGTCGCGACCACCAGGCGGTGGATGGCCACCCGAACCGGGTGGCCAGTACTGCCGGGTCCAACCATACGGCAGAACATCCTCCGTTTGGTCAGAATTTCGGGAAGTGTGGGCCAGGGCACGTCACGATGAGCCGTCCACCTCCGCGTACCGGTGCTCCAGGTCGACCCGTGCCAACGCCCGCCCCCACCAGCCAGGCCAGCTGCTCCGACTCGCCGCTGGTCAAACCGGCCAGGTCGTCCGCCGACCTGCCCAGCCCGAGCCGCCGAGCGGCGGCCAACGCCCGTCGGTCCGCCACCGGGCCACCTCCGCCACAGCGCCTGCGCCTCGCGGAGAAACAGGTCGACGACCTGATCGTCCACGCCGGGAAGCTCGGCGAGGAGCGAAGGCTCCCGGGCCGGGTCGTGGCGCGCCGTCGCCCGCAGCCGGCGCAGATCACCCCGGTACCGCTCGACCACAGTGCGCGCCAGGTCACCCAACCGGGCGGCGAGCGCGTCCACGTCACCACGCTGGCCGCTGGCGCGCAGCACCAGTACCCGGTCCTCGTGCAACGACCGAGCCAACCGGGCGGCGCTGTCCCACCCTCGTCGCGCAACGCCCGCGCTCCGTCCAACGCCCGGCGGAAGTCACCGCGCCGGGCCAGCAGCACCGACAGATAGAGCACCTGGAACAGGCTCGCCGGGTTGTTGGTCACCCGGAACCCGTACTGCTCGGCGAAGCTCCGCCCGGTGCCGGCGAGCCGGCGTGCCAGACGTTTACGGTCCTCCACCGGAGTGATCAGAGCGGTCGGCATCCCGGCGACTACCCGCGCCACCGGATGCCACACACCGCCCCGCGGACGGACCCGTCAGCCGTGCAGGCCGCCGGTGCGGTCCCGGCCTTGAGGCGGGTGGTGGGCAGGGCAGGCGCCGGCAACGGTGGCGCCGGATCGTCGGCGACCACACCGAAGCGTCCGTCCCCGGCCATCCAGTCCTCTCGGGCGGCGGCGATCTCCTCGTGCGAGCGGCCGACGAAGTTCCACCACATCACCAACGGCTCCTCGAACGGCGTACCGCCCAACAGCAGCAACCGCGCCCCAGCCCGCCACGCACGGTCAGCTCCCGTCGACCCGAGCCCAGATAGAGCAGCGCCCCAGGCTCGAACCCGATCCCGGCGGCCTCCGCCGACCCGGACATCGCCAGCACCGCGTACTCGAAATCGGGCCGCAACGACAGCGTCGCCGGCGCCTCGCCCACCAGCTCCAGCTGCACGCCGACCAGCGGGGTGTGCACCACTGCCGGTGACCGCTCCCCGGCGAACTCGCCAACCAGAAGGGTGACGTCCAGATCACCGTCCCGCCAGCGCGGCAGGTCGGCGTGGTGCGCGAAATCGGCAGCTCCGGCTCGCGCCGGGTCCGGCAGTGCCACCCACAGCTGCACCCGTGCATCACCGGCGGATGGGTGGCCGGCGACCGCTCGGAGTGGGCGATGCCGTTCCCGGACGTCATCACGTTCAACTGACCGGGCCGGATCGGCTGCACGTTGCCGAGGCTGTCCCGGTGCAGAATCTCGCCGTCCAGCAACCAGGTCACCGTCTGCAGGCCGGTGTGCGGATGCGGCGGCACCTCCATGCCGGGCCGCTGCGCCCATCGTCGGGGCCGAAATGGTCCACGAAACACCACGCGCCGACCATCCTGCGGGCGCGCTGCGGCAACAGCCGCCGCACCGTGGTGTACCGCCCCAACGGCACGTCGTGGCCGAGCAACAACACACTGCCGGGGTCGACGTCGGCCACGCCGGGCGGTCGGGTCTGCGCCAGCATTGATTCGGTACGCTCCACCGCCCGACTGTACGCGCACGCGCGTTCAGGGCCGGAGCGGTTCTCGGCAGGGTGACCAGGGGTTCGCCGGTGTGGGGTTGGCCGGTTCGGGGGTTGCTGGTGCGCGGGTTGCTAGGACGAGACCGTGACCGTGTTGGCACCCGCGACCAGGTCCAGGTAGAGCCGCTCTGCCGACCGGTCCCAGTCCGGCGTACCCAGCACCGAACCCGCGGCCACCCCGTCCCAGCGGTCGTCGCGTACCACGACCGAGCCGGCGCCTGCTCCCACCCGAACGCGTACCGGCGTCGGCCCGGAGACCCGGATGTCGAGCTGGCTGGTACCGCCGGTGAGTCGCACGATCATGGTGCTGGCGCCGGGGCTGTCTGAGCCAGTGCTGCCGGGCCCGACAGCGGTGATCGGTGGCAGGGCGATCTCGGTGCGGGACGACCCGCCGGCGAGTTCCACGCCCAGCAAACGGGCCCGGGCGAGGTCAAGCACCTGGCTACTCACCCCGCCGGCGAGCTGGAGACGCCAGGCGACCCGCTCGTTGAGCAGCACCCGCACGACCCGCGTGCCCGGCGCGCCGGATTCCACGAGATCGAGCCGGACGGTCTCCCCAGCATGGTCGGGCGACCCGCCACACCGGAGCCGGCCGGGATGCTGATCCGGTACAGGTCGTCGCCCAGGTCGGCCACCGTCAGGTCGAATGAGGACAGCCCGTCGGCGAGCAGAAAGGTGCCCGCTGCCGACCGGCCAGTGGCGCGGTCAGCATCTGCTCGGCAGCAGGACCCGCACGGCCAGGGCGACCATCGGCCGCGTCCGGGGCAGCGGTGCCGCCGGGACGATCGACGTCACCGGGCCAGCGCCCGTCCGGTCGGCTGCCGTCCGGTCGAGTGCCGTCCGGTCGGCTGCCGTCCGGTCGAGTGCCGTCCGGTCGGCTGCCGTCCGGTCGAGTGCCGGAGGAGGTGACGCCGAGGCGGTCGGGTTCGGCGATGATGACGGCAACCGCCGCCGCGCCCAGGATCACCACGACAGCCGCAGCAGCCGCCAACAGGCGAGCACCTGTGGACCAGTGCCGTGGCCCGACGTCACCGACAGGTTCCGGCTCTGACTCGGGTTCGCGATCCGTGCCGTGCCCCACCGCGGCCATGCCTCTGTCCCTCCGCCGGTCACCGTCAACGGGTACGTACCCGACGGGCGATCGGATCACTCGGAGCCGACGGTGCCATTCCGGTACGTGATTGATTTCGGACAGAACTAGCAGTTGGCGGAAGTGTTCGAGCCCCGTACGTCAACGACTTCAACCTCCCGGCCCGCCGCGTCTACGAGCGCTGCGGCTTCCAGCAGATCGGCACCCTCGCCAGGGTCCCTTGTCGGACGCTGGCCGGCAGGTCAACTGTTTCGGGTAGATCTTGGACACTTTCCGTTCCGCCTGAACGGAAAGTGTCCAAGATCTACGCCGCGGGCGCACCGAGTGGAGACGCCGCTGGCCGGCACCCGGGTTGCGGGTGCCGGCCAGCGGTCGGTTGTTCGGTGTTGGTGTCAGCTGTTCCAGTGCTGGGTGACGAGGTCGGTGGCCTGCTGCTCCCACTGGGCGTAGGCGTCCGGGTAGGCGGAGACCTGCACGGTCTGCGCGGCGTCGGTCAACGCCATGTCCTGCCAGCCGTCAACCTGCTTGAGGCCCTTCAGGAACGCGGTCGTGGAGTACTCCGGGTTGGTGATCTGTTCGGGGTGCCCCAACCGCTGGACGGGCGTTGCTGGAACAGGCCCAGCGAGTCGTGGTCGTTCGTGTCGCCGAGGTGGCCCAGGTTCTCCAACTTCGACTCCTGCAGGCTCGTCGCGATCGAGATGACCGCGGCCCGCTCGGGCAGGCCGGCCTTCTTGGTGGCGGCGATGATCGCCTTGGCGTTGGTGGTCTGCTCGTCGTTGAGGGTGATGTGGGACTGGTCGCCCTGCGGCTTCGGCGCGGCGCTCTGTACCGCGACGGCAACCGGCTTGCTATCAACCGGGGTGGCGGCGTGGGCGGCGATCGGGCCGGCGAACACACCACCGGCGAACGCGAGACCAGCAACAGACAGCATGCTCTTACGGAAGATCGTGTTCATGAGGGTAGCTCCTTCGGGGTAGAACACCCGCACGCCGATTCCGGGGGACGGCGGTGACGGGTGTGAGCACCTCGTCCGGCGCTGCACGTACACAAGGGGAAAGTCTTAAGGGGATCGGCGGCCTGCGAGCGGCGGGGCTCGCGGCGCCGGGACCGGGTGTAACGACCGGCTGCCGGGGGTCATTCCGGGTGGCCCATCCGTCGGCACCCTCGTGGAGGCGGTGCCCGGGTGGCCGTTCGTGGGGACTGCAACGACCGGCCCGTGGCCGGCATTCCAACCCGCGGCACGGGGTCGCCGGCCGGTGGTACTGCGATCGTCAGGGTATGTAACGACCCCGCCCGGCCATGATTCCGGCCCACGGGTGCGGCCGGTCACAACCCAGAACACGCACAACCGGACACAACGCCCCGCACCCGGTGTGTGAGGTGGCCCCAGGCCGGCCGTAGCGGGCATGATCCACTCGCGTTCACGGAAGTCGGGGCATCCGGGCGCCCGGACACCCCGACATCAAGGAAGCCGAGTCGATCACGCACCTGGCGGCACTGCCGAGCCCATGCAAACCGGTCAAACCGGTCGGGTTGGCCCCAACTGTTTCGCAGGGCGGTACGGAAGGCCTGCATTCGGGCGGTGAGCAAGGGCCTGGATCGGCACTCGGCCCCGAGTCCCCGACTCTCAGTCCGCCAGGCGGGAGCGGACCTTTGCGGCGCAGGCGTTCAGGACGGTCTGCGCGTCGAGCCCCAGGCTCTCGATGGCCACCAACGCCGTGAAGGCGGCGTCGGCCAGCTCAGCGGCGACGTCCTCGCGGGTGTGGGTGACGCCCTTACGGGGTTCTGCCCGAGCAGGCCGATCCAGGCGGCCGACGCCTCCCCGCTTCCTCACTGAGCTTGAGGATGCGGCAGGTCAGCTCGGTTTGTCCGGTGCCGTTCGCCGCGTCCAGCCAGCTACGCGACGCTCGGGCCGCCTCCCAGATCGACTCATCCACGCGACCAGTCAACCCGATCGACCTCCCGACCCACGCGACCGGGTCCGGCATCGGTCGGCGACACCTGAGCAGCCGACGACACCCACGACGCATAGCCAACCGACGAGCAGAACGGCACGCGAGGCAGGCGGCGAACCGAACCCACCCACCAGCACGAGGACCGGGCGCCGAAGCACCGACGCACGGGCTGACCAGCTGATCAGCACAGCCATTGACACTGGTCGACGGCGGTTCTAGGTTCAGGACGCTACCGGCCGGTAGGCATCCGTCTCACGCCACGCCCGTCCACTGGGGAGCATTGATGCTGTCCACACCCGTTCGTACCCTCCGCCGGCTGCTGGCCGCCACCGCGACGCTGACCCTCGCGGTCGGGTTGGCAGGTGCCGCGCCGGCCAGCGCCACCGACCGCGACCCGACGGGCGGCGAGCCGCTGCCCGGTTACACGATCGAGAATCCGCCGCTGGCTCCGCTGGTCGTCGGCGGCACACCGACGACGGTACGTCAGGGCGTGCACCGCCACGCCGCGTACATCATCGAGGTCCCCGCCCGGTGGAACGGCGACCTGGTGGTGTGGGCGCACGGCTATCGCGGCCAGGGCACCGTGCTCTCGCCGGAGCCGCCGGCCTTCGGGCTGCGCGAACGACTGCTGGAGCAGGGTACGCGTGGGCGTCGTCTCGTACGACCGGAACGGCTTCAACATCCGCTCCGGGGTGCTGGGCACCAGGATCTCGCCGACCACTTCGGACGAGCGGTGCGCAGGCCGCAGCACACCTACCTGGCCGGGGTGTCGATGGGCGGGTACGTCATCGGTCGCTCGCTGGAGCAGTACCCGGTTACTACGACGGGCGCTGCCGATGTGCGGGTGCTCGGCGATCAGACGCTCTCGACTTCTACCTGGACTACAACCTGGTCGCGCAGGCGCTCGCCGGTGCCGGCCTATCCCACGCCGGCCGACTACCTGACCAACGCGGTACCCCGGATCCAGGTGGCCCTCGGCCTCGCCGGGTTGACCCGACCGGGCCGGACACCACCACCGACCGGGGTAAGCAGCTGCGGGCGATCACGGTGAACCGTTCGGGTGGGCCGAGGCCCGGCGCGGACGCGGCGTTCGCCGTGGAAGGACTTCCTCTTCTCGATCAGCGTGCCGACCGGCGGCGACTCCCCGCCCAGCGACCGGGCCAGCTCTCCACCAACCTGCTCACCCGCTACACCCCGAACAGCCCGGTCAACGTCAACGCCACGGTGCGGCGGGTCGCCCCGGAGAACCTCGTGCAGCGGCTTCTGCCGACGCTGACCGAGGTGCCCCGGATCGCCGGTCGACCGACCGCGCCGGTGCTCAGCCTGCACGGCCTCGGTGACATGTTCGTGCCGTTCAGCATGGAGCAGGCGTACGCCACCGACGTTGCCCGAAACGGTCGCGGCCGGCTGGTGGTCCAGCGGGCCATCCGGGCCACGCAGCACTGCGAGTTCAGCCCGGCCGAGGCCGGGGCCGCCTGGGACGACCTGACGTCCTGGGTACGCACCGGCAAGCGCCCGGCCGGCGACACGGTGACCGATGCGGCGGTGGTGGCGCGTCCCGACTACGGCTGCCGGTTCAGTGACCGGGCCGCGTACGCCGCCGGTGTCGGCACCCGCCGCCTCTACCCTGCCTGCTGAGGTCGCACGAAACCGGCCGGCTCCCGAACAGGGGCCGGCCGGTTCGCTGTGCGGGTCTCACCAGAGCTGCTGGACGACGTCTGCCGCCTGCTCCTCCCACTGCGCGTACGCGTACGGGAAGGCGGAGACCTGAACGGTCTGCGCGGCGGCGGTCAGTGGCAGGTCCTGCCAGCCGCCGACGTTCTTGAGGGCGGTGAAGAACGCCGTGGCGGCGTACTCCGGGTCGGTGACCTGGTCGGGCGTGCCCCAACCGGACGACGGACGCTGCTGGAACAGGCCCTGCGAGTCGTGGTCGTTGTACGCGCCGAGGTGGCCGAGGTTGTACAGCTTCGACTCCTGCAGCGAGGTGGCGACGCCGATCACCGCGCCCCGGTCACCGACACCGGTCTTCCGGGCGGCGTCGACGATGGCTCGGGCGTTGGCCAGTTGCGCGTCGTCGAGCGGTACGCGTGACTGTGCGCCCTCGATGCCGTGCGGGATCAGCTGGTCGCGGCTCGGCTTGCCGGCCGGCGGCTTGCCGGTGGCGGAGCCGGTCGTCAGGCCCGACTCGACGGGCTGCTCATCCTGGTGGACCGAGGTCGTGGCCTTGCCGGTGGTGGCCTTGCCGGTGGCGCGGTCGATGGCGGCGACGGCGCCCTGGTGCGGTCCGGAGGTCACCGGGGCGGCCGCTGCGGTCGGCGCGAGCGCCAGACCGCCGAGAGCGGCAACACCCGCCACGCTCAGCGCGGTCTTGCGGTACGAATCCTTAGCGATGGCGGGGAGCCATCGAGTGAAGTCTGCCTTCACGATGGTTGCCCTTTCGATCGTGCGGAGCGCTCCGGGGTGAACACTCCTCGGGAGATGACCGCGGAAAGGGTTTGGGCTCCGGCGGTCACGGGGACACAACCGGGTTGACGTGTCGGGCATTCCGGAAATGCCCGTGTGGCGGAGAGCTGCGGTCCCGGTCACCCCGAAAGCGGGCATGCCGGGACGACCAACGCGGAACGCCATGACCGCCCGGAGCGCAGGATCACCCCGACAGCGCCCGGTCACCCGGCAGGCGCCAGACCACCCGCCGGCGCTTGATCAACACGCGATCATTGATGTCGGGCTATCAGCCCGACCGGACACCGCGGTTTCACGGAAGCCGAGTTGATCAGCTCGGCTCAGCCCAACTCTTGGAAGACGGTGATCTGCAGGCCGGCGGGAGCGTCGAGGCGGGAGTTGAGCGACTGCCACGGCGTGCGCGTGGGCGGCGCGATCTCGCTCGCCCCGGCGGCGACCAGCCGAGCGGTGGTCGCCTCGGCGTCGTCCACCTCGAAGGCCACCCGGATGCGGGGCGCGACCTGTCGACCCACCTCGACCTCGTCGATCATGCGCTTCTGGGCCGGGTTGGCGATCTCCAGGGTGGCGCGGCCGGCGTCCAGGATCACCACCCGGGCGTCGCCGTCACCGGTGAACGCCGCCTCCTCGGGAGGCCGAGCGCGTCGCGGAAGAACGCGACGGCGGCCTCGTGGTCGGCGGCCTCCACCACGAGACGCAGCTGACGTACGACGGGAACTGGCGAGTCGTCGACCATGCGCGGGATCCTACTGCCGGGCCGGGGTTGGGTTGGGACCGCAACCGGCGAGCATGCCGACCGCCACGGCGGGGACGGTCGGAGGGGCCAGGATGGTCGAGGACACGTACCTGCTGCACCCGGTCGGCCGGGTCGCCTCGTCGCTGCACGACGCGGCGTCCGCGCCACGGCAGGGCGACGAGGGCGCACCGGCGGCCTGGCTGGTCTTCGAGCCGCAGGTGGAACGAGCCCTGCGTGAGGTGCGAGTCGGTGCGGAGCTGCTGGTGCTGACCTGGTTGGACCGCGCCCGGCGCGACGTGCTGGCGGTGCACCCGCGCCGCGACGAGACCGGCCGGAGACCGGGTGTTCAGCACAGATCCCCGCACCGGCCCAACCCGATCGGGCTGCACCGGGTGCGGGTCCTGGCGGTGGACGGGCTGCGCGTCGAGGTCGCCGACATGGAAGCCCTCAACGGCACCCCGATCCTGGACGTCAAGCCGGTCCTGGGCGCGGTCGACGAGCGCTGAGCCGTCGACCACGCACCAGCAGGCCACACGCGGGCCTAGCCGCGCCGGACCAGGCCGAACCAGGCCGAACCAGGCCGACGCGAGCGGGATCAGTGGCCCCGGGCCAACCACTCCGGCAGGTGAGGAGCCTCCGCGCCGATCGTCGTGTCGTCGCCGTGGCCGGTGTGCACGACCGTCTCCGCCGGCAGGGTCAGCAGACGGGTACGGATCGAGCCGACGATGGTGTCGAAGTCGCTGTACGAGCGGCCGGTCGCTCCCGGACCGCCGGCGAAGAGCGTGTCGCCGGTGAACACCGCGCCCAGTTCCGGTGCGTGGAAGCTGCACGCGCCGGGCTGTGCCCGGGTGTGCAGCACCCGCAGCGTCGTCCCGGCCACCTCGATGATCTGCCCGTCGTGCAGTTCGCCGTGTGGGGGCAGGTGCGGGTGGACCATGTCCCACAGCACCCGGTCGGCGGCGTGCAGCAGCACCGGCGCTCCGGTGGCCTCGGCCAGCTCGGGTGCCACCCGGACGTGATCGTCGTGGGCGTGGGTGGCCAGGATCGCCCGGACCTGCCGGTCGCCCACCAGGGCCAGGATCGCGGCCACGTCGTGCGGTGCGTCCAGGACGACGCACTCGCTGTCGTCGCCGACGACCCAGACGTTGTTGTCCACGTCGAACGTCTGCCCGTCCAGCGAGAACGTGCCGGAGGTGACCGCGCGGTCGACCCGGGCGGTCACGGGAACACCACCACCGAGCGCAGCACGTCGCCGTGGTGCATCCGCTCGAACGCGGTCTCGACCTGGTCGAGCGCGATCTCCTCGGTGACGAACGCGTCCAGGTCGAGCCGCCCCTGCAGGTACAGCTCGGTGAGCATCGGGAAGTCCCGACTGGGCAGGCAGTCGCCGTACCAGCTGGACTTGAGCGCACCGCCGCGCCCGAAGACGTCCAGCAGCGGCAGGTCGATCTGCATCTGCGGGTCGGTACGCCGACCAGCACCACAGTGCCGGCCAGGTCCCGGGCGTAGAACGCCTGCTTCCACGTCTCCGGCCGACCCACCGCGTCGATCACCACGTCGGCGCCGAAGCCACCGGTGGCCGCACGGATCGCCTCGACCGGGTCGGTCTCGGAGGCGTTGACCGTGTGCGTGGCGCCGAACGTTCGGGCCCAGTCCAGCTTCCGGCTGTCGGTGTCCACCGCGACGATCGTCGTGGCGCCGGCGAGGGCCGCACCAGCGACCGCCGCGTCTCCGACGCCACCGCAGCCGATCACCGCGACCGAGTCGCCCCGGGTGACGTTGCCGGTGTTCATCGCCGCGCCGAGCCCGGCCATCACCCCGCATCCGAGCAGACCCACGGCGGCCGGTCGGGCCGCCGGGTCGACCTTCGTGCACTGCCCTGCGTGCACCAGGGTCTTCTCGGCGAACGCGCCGATACCCAGCGCGGGGGCGAGTTCGGTGCCGTCGGTGAGGGTCATCCGTTGGGTGGCGTTGTGGGTGTTGAAGCAGTACCAGGGGCGACCGCGGCGACAGGCGCGGCATACCCCGCAGACCGCCCGCCAGTTGAGCACCACGAAATCACCGGGTGCCACGTCGGTGACGCCCTCACCGACCTGCTCGACGACGCCCGCCGCCTCGTGACCGAGCAGGAAGGGTAGTCGTCGTTGATGCCACCCTCGCGGTAGTGCAGGTCGGTGTGGCAGACCCCGCAGGACTGGATCCGGACGACGGCCTCACCCGGGCCGGGATCGGGCACCACGATGGTGGTGACCTCGACCGGTGCGCCCTTGCTGCGGGAGATGACTCCCCGGACTTCCTGGCTCACTTCGCCTCCTGCTGGTGGTGTGCGGCAGGGCCGGAAGCCGGGTGGGCGGGTGTGCCACGGGCTCGGCGGTGGGCCCCGGGCGAACCTACCCCGACCACCACGGCCAGCCCAGCCGGCCCGGCGGGTTATCGCGGGCGGTCCGGGGTACGCGGGCCGCATTCGACCACGGCCACCGGGAGTGACAATGAAACTCGCGCACCTGCCGCTTCGAGTCAGCATCGGCGCGTACTTCCTCAACTCGGGTCTGGGCAAGCGCACCCTGGAGGGAGCCGCCGCGGAGGGCATCCACGGAATGGCGGTCGCCGCGATGCCCCAGCTCGGCCAGTTCGAGCCGGCGCGCTTCGCCAAGCTGCTGGCGTACTCGGAGATCGCCCTGGGGCCGCGCTGCTCGCGCCGTTCGTCCCGGCGCCCCTGGTCGGGCTCGGTCTGACCGCGTTCGGCGCGGGTCTGGCGCAGCTGTACCTGAAGACACCGGGGATGCGTGAGCCCGGCAGCATCCGACCGACCCAGCAGGGCGCGGGGCTCGCCAAGGACGTCTGGCTGGTCGGTGCGGGGCTGACCCTGGTGCTGGAGGGGCTGACCCACGGCCGTCGGCGTCGCTGAGCCCAACCGAGGAGCCGCGGTGACCGTCACCCGTTCGGTGCGGCCGTTCTACCGGCCGATGCGACCCGTCGCCGCGACGAGCCGAACCGCGCGGCCACCCCGCTGGAACTCTTCTTCGACCTCTGTTTCGTGGTGGCGGTGGCGCAGGCGGCCGCCAGCCTGCACCACGACGTCGCCGAGGGACATCTCGGCCACGCGGTGTCCAGCTACCTCATGGTGTTCTTCGCGATCTGGTGGTCGTGGGTGAACTTCACCTGGTTCGCCTCGGCCTACGACACCGACGACGACGTCTACCGGATCACCACACTGGTGCAGATCTCCGGGCGCTGATCCTGGCGGCCGGGGTGCCGCGCGCGTTCACCGACGGGGACTTCGCCGTCATCACCTACGGGTACGTGGTGATGCGGCTGGCGGCCGTCGTGCACTGGAGCCGAGCCGCGGCGGGCGACCCGCGCATCGTGCGGCGGCGCCGCTACGCGATCGGCGTGACGCTGGTGCAGCTCGGGTGGCTGCTGCGGCTGCTGCTGCCCGCCGAGTGGGGCGTCGCGGCGTTCGCGCTGCTGGTGCTGGTCGACCTGCTGGTACCGGCGGTCGCCGAACGCCCCGGTATGACGCCCTGGCACCCGGGCACATCACCGAGCGGTACGGGCTCTTCACCCTGATCGTGCTCGGTGAGGCGGTGGGTGCCGTCTCGTTGGCGATCCAGGACGGGCTCGACGCCGGGGAGCACGGCCTCTGGTCGCTGGCGGCGGCCGGCGCGGTCATCGTGTTCGCGCTCTGGTGGCTCTACTTCGACCGGCCGGTCGAGGCGCCCGACCGGATGCCGTACTCCCTGATCTGGGGTTATGGCCACTACCTGGTCTTCGGGCGATCGCCGCGATCGGCGCCGGCCTGGGCGTGGCGGTGGACGCCGAACGGCACGTCGCCCACCTCTCCGAGACGACCGTCGGGTACGCGGTGGCCGTCCCGGTAGCCGCCTTCCTGCTGACGGTCTGGATGTTGCAGGTCCTCCGGCAGCAGCACGGCGCGGTGGTCGTCGCCTTTCCGGTGGTCGCACTGCTGTCGCTGCTCGCGCCGCTGGGCCCATCCCCGGTGAACGTGCTCGCCGCGCTGCTCGTCGCTCTCGTGGCGCTGACCGTGCTGCTGCGCCGCCGCGACGCCGGCCCGAGCGCACGGGTGGCCCACCGGGCCTGATTCCCGGCCACGGGATTCCGGTGCCGAACCCGGCCCGGCACCGGGCGCGGCGGCCCGATTGTGGGCAGAATCGTGGCATGCATCGCCGCCGATGGTTGTTGGCCGACCAGCTTGGGCCACATTTCCTCGACGACCCCGACCAGCCGGTGCTGCTGGTGGAGATCCGGGAGCTCTTCCGCCGACGACCGATGCACCGGCAGAAGGCGCACCTGATCCTCTCCGCGCTGCGCCACCGGGCGGCCGAGCTGGGCGACCGGGCGTTGCTGCTGCGCACCGACACGTTCCGGGAGGCGTTGACGCGGGTCGCCGAGCCGGTGGAGGTGTGCCATCCCACTCCGGGCGGCGCTGCGCTTCGCCCGGTCGGTGCCGGGTTGACCGTGCTACGCCCCGCGGGTTCATGACCAGTGCGGCCGACTTCGCCGGTTGGGCGGACCGGACGCGGCGCGGCCCGCTGCGGATGGCCGACTTCTACCGGTACGCCCGCCGCCGCCACGGCGTGCTGACCGCCACGGCCGGCGGCGGGTCGGGGCGGCGGCCCCGCGCCGAGGACCGGATCGTGCCGGTGACGCCACCGCCGCCACCACCGATCGTCGAGGACGACATCGACGCGCAGGTGCGTCACGACCTGGACCGGTGGGCGGCCGACGGGTGCGGTTCGTCGGCCGCGACGGCCCGCGCCAGCACCCCGCCACCCACGCCGAGGCGCAGGCCCGGCTGGCGCACTTCCTGACCCACCGGCTGCCCGGCTACGGCCGCTACGCCGACGTGATGAGCGCCGACGACCCGCTGCTCGCGCACTCCGCGCTGTCCTCCTCGTTCAATCTCGGGCTGCTCGACCCGGAGCCGGCGGTGCGCGCCGCCGAACAGGCGTGGCGTGCCGGCACCGCCCCACGCACGGCGGTGGAGCCGTTCATCCGGGGTGCTCGGGTGGCGGGAGTTCCTCTGGCAGCTGTACTGGTATTTCGAGCCGCCGTTTCGGGGCGAACTGGCTGGCCGCTACCGAGCCGCTGCCGGAGTGGTTCGCCGGGCTGGACGCCGACGCGGTCGAGGCCCGCTGCCTGGCCGACGTCCTCGGTGCCGTCCGGGACCGGCGTGGACGCACCACACGCCCCGGCTGCTGGTGCTGGGCAACTACGCGCTGCAACGCGGCTGGCGCCCGACCGAGTTGGCCGACTGGTTCCAGCGCTGCTTCGTCGACGGCACCGACTGGGTGATGAACGCGACGGTGATCGGCATGAGCCAGTACGCCGACCTGGCCCGGGTGGACACCCGACCGTACGCGGTGGACGGCACCGACATCGACGAGATCAGCGACTACTGCGCCGGCTGCCGCTACCTGCCCGAGCGGGCGCTCGGTGACCTGGCGTGCCCGTACACCGGGGTTTCGAGAGTTTTCTGCACCGCAACCGGGGCCGGCTGGCGGTCGATCCACGGTTGACCGCCGAGCTGGCCCGCCGCGACGAGGCGGAGCACCGGGAGGCGGTGCTGGCGCAGGAGGAGAAGCGGGGCAGCACACCACCGTGACCGGACCGCCGGTCACGCCACCTCGCGGGCCGGGTCGGCGTCGGCGGACCGCTGCGCCGGCACCCCGGCGGGTGGCGTCGGGCGGGCCACGCCCCGGTTCAGGCCGACGAGCAGAAGCCGGTTGTACGAGGCCGGCAGGACCCGGGCCAGCAGGTCGGGCAGCTTCGCCGACCAGCCGATCAGCACCCGACCCGCCGCCGCTCGACGCCACGCAGGATCACCTCGGCGGCCCGTTCCGGCGCGATGGTGAGCAGCTTCGAACTGCGCCCGGCCGGCGGCGTACTCATCGTGCGAGACACCACTGCCGATCCGGGCGTTCTCGGTGATGCGGGTGCGGATCCCGCCGGGTGCACCGAGGTCACCCCGATGCCGTCGTCGACCAGTTCGTGGCGCAGCGCCTCGGTGAAGCCGCGCACCGCGAACTTGCTCGCCGCGTACGCGGTCTGCCCGGCTGGCGCGATCAGCCCGAACAGGCTGGAGATGTTGATCAGGTGCGCGCCCGGCTCGGCGCGGAGGGTGGGCAGCAGCGCGTGGGTCAGCTGCACCACGGCCCGGAAGTTGACGTCGATCACCCAGCTGAACTCGTCGAACGTCACCTGGTCGAACCGGCCGCCGAGGCCGACGCCCGCGTTGTTCACCAGCAGTCGTACGCGCGGGTGCCGCTGGCCGATCTCCGCGGCGACCTGGGCGGTGGCGGTCACGTCGGCGAGGTCCACCAGGTACGTGGACAGCTGACGGTCCGGGTGCTCGGCGCGGATCGCGGCGGTGACCGCGTCCAGCCGCTCGGCGTCCCGGTCCAGCAGGACCAGATCGCTGCCCCGGCGAGCCAGCGCGTGCGCCAGCGCCGCACCGATGCCGCTGGCCGCCCCGGTGACCACGGCCGTCGCGCCGGCGAAGTCGAACCTCTGCACGATCGTGCTCCTCTGCTGGCGGTTACCGACGGTCGGACGAGACGGGTTGTCGGGTGCTGCCGGGTGCGGGCACCTCGCCCGCGCGGGAGAACCGCACGCCCTCGTCGGCAAGCCGGCCGTGCCGCATCAGCAGCACGTCGCGGGCGTAGTTCTGGTGCAGCCGCCAGGGCGCTGTCGCACCCTGCTTGGGCAGCGCGTCGACGGCGCGCAGCACGTAGCCGGCGCGCAGGTCGATCAGCGGCACCTGCTCCGCGTCGGGCGGTGGAAGCGGGTGACGACCTGCTGGCCGGTGTGGTCCAGGTGCCGCAGCAGCCGGCAGACGTAGCCGGCGACCAGGTCGGCCTTGAGCGTCCACGACGCGTTGGTGTAGCCGAGGGTCAGGGCGAAGTTCGGCACGCCGGACAGCATCATGCCCTTGTAGGCGACGGTGCCCGCGAGGTCGACGTCGGTGCCGTCCACCCGCAGCGTCAGACCACCGATGGCCAGCAGGTTGAGCCCGGTCGCGGTGACCACGACGTCGGCGGGCACCTCGGCACCGGAGGTCAGCCGGACACCGCCCGCGGTGAAGGTGTCGATGGTGTCGGTGACCACCGAGGCGGTGCCGTCCCGCACCGCCGTGAACAGGTCACCGTCGGGTGCCACGCAGAGCCGCTGGTCCCACGGGTCGTAGCGGGGCGAGAAGTGCCTGTCGACGTCGTACCCACCGGGAGCCGGCCCGCGCGGCCCGGCGCAGCACCCGCTTCACCAGGCCGGGCGCACGCCGGCTGAGCTGGAAGTTGACGGTGGACAGCAGCACGTTCTTCCACCGCACCACCGGGTACGCGGCCTTCGCCGGCAGCCAGCGCCGCACCGCGTCGGCCAGCCGGTCGCGAGCGGGCAGCGCCAGAATGTACGTCGGTGAGCGTTGCAGCATGGTCACGTGCGCGGCCCGTTGCGCCAGCGCCGGCACGAGGGTGACCGCGGTGGCGCCGCTGCCGATCACCACCACCCGCCTGCCGGTGTGGTCGAGGTCGTCGGGCCAGTGCTGCGGGTGCACCACCCGCCCGGCGTACGCGTCGACGCCGGGCAACTGTGGGTGTAGCCCTCGTCGTAGCGGTAGTAGCCGGCGCAGGCGAAGAGGAACGAGCAGGTCAACACGACGGTTTCGGCGGTGTCGGTGCGTGGGCGTGCACCGTCCAGCGGGCGGTGTCGCTGTGCCACTCGGCGCGCAGGACCCGGTGGCGGAAGCGGATGTGCCGCGGCACGTCGTACTCCCGGCGGTCTCCCGCACGTACTCGAGGATGGTCGCGCCGTCGGCGATGGCCTTCGGGGCGGTCCACGGCTTGAACGAGTAGCCAAGGGTGAACATGTCCGAGTCGGAGCGGATGCCCGGATAGCGGAACAGGTCCCAGGTGCCGCCGATGGCGTCGCGTGCCTCCAGCACCGCGTACGTCTTGTCGGGGCAGTCGCGGCGCAGATGGCAGGCGGCGCCGATGCCGGACAGGCCGGCGCCGATGATCAGCACGTCGACGTGGTCGGATGCCATCACATCCTCCATCCGGGGCGGTGATCGGACCCTAACACCGCACCCGGATGGCCGAAAGTCAGCGCGAGACAGCCCTAGGACGCCTTGGTGAAGGTCATGATCCAGTTGGTCTCCCAGGTCTGCTCGCCGTCGACGGAGAACGCCTGCTCCCAGCGAGCCGTGGTCGCGCTGATGTCGGACCAGATGAACCGGCACCGCACCGGTCGGCCCTCGTGCTGGTCGTCGGCGTAGAAGTGGCCGACCCCGTCGACGAAGCGGCCCACCATCGGCGGCAGCCCCAGCTCCCCGCTGTCACTGCTCATCCAGTAGATCGACCACTCCTGCCGCGCCGGGTTGAAGATCCGGACCGTGGCGCCGGCGGAGCCCTTGGTCGGGAACGTGATCTCGTCGAAGTGGCCACCGCCGGCGAAGAAGCCGTGCGCCACCGACACCCCGGGAACTCCTCCCACTCGTCCGAGCCGACCAGCCGCTTGCGCAGCCGTCGGTTGACGACGTTCCAGGTGCCCACAAAGAAGTCGAAGTCGCCCATCAGCGGCCCACCGGCCCTTCCGCTCGCGTGTCACGCAGATAATTGATCAGATTCGGACTCTCCGGCTGCAGCATGTGCCGGACCCAGGCAGCCCGCTCGTGTTCCAGAACGGCCAACTCCCAGACGCAGCCCACACCCGTTCGGGGCCGGCGGACGAAGTGTGCCGGGTCGTCGTCGGGCAGTCCAGCGCCGGCTGCCCGGCCACCGCGACGCGGACCTCCACCGCGTTGTCGAACATCCAGGTGTACGCCAGCAGGTAGGCGCCGGTGTCCGCGCCCCGGTGCAGCACCACCCACCCGGCGGCCGGGTGCCGTCGTCGGCGACGTCGGCCAACAGTGCCGGAAGCAGGTCGTACGCGGCCTTCTCCACCTCCGGCTCGATCGGCCGCTCGGGCTGGTCGATGTGGTAGCGCTTGAGCTGTCGACCGTCCACCATGATCGGTCCCGGCGTACTCAGATCCTTGTCGCGAAAAGCCATGCCGGGACGGTACGACCGCTCCCCTGACAGCTAGTGTCAGTGAAGTGCGGGCCAGTCGACTTCTCTCCGTCCTGCTGCTGCTCCAGTCGCACGGTCGGTTGACCGCCGCGCAGCTCGCCGAGCGGCTGACCGTCTCGCCCCGCACCATCTACCGGGACGTGGAGGCGCTGCACGCGGCCGGCATCCCGCTGTACGGGAGGCCGGGCACGCCGGCGGCTACCACCTGGTCGACGGCTGGCGGACCCGCCTCACCGGGCTGACCGCCGACGAGGCCGACCGGCTGTTCCTGGCCGGGTTGCCCGGGCCGGCCGACGAGCTGGGCTACGGGGACGTGGTGGCCGCGCTGCAACTCAAACTGCACGCCGCGCTCCCCGCGCCGCTACGCGACCGGGCCACCCGGCTGCAGCAGCGCTTCCACCTGGACACACCCGGCTGGTACGCCGACGGCGACGCCTCCCCGAGCTGGGTCGCACGGCCGAGGCGGTCTGGCGGCAGCACCGCGTCGAGGTGCGTTACCGCGGCTGGAACGGCGAGGTGACCCGGGTGCTGGAGCCGTACGGCCTGGTGCTCAAGGGCGGCCGCTGGTATGTGGTGGCCGACCAGCCCGGCCGAGGTGCTCCGGCGACCTACCGGGTCAACCAGATCCTCGCGCTGACCCTCTGCCGCAGGAGTTCGACCGACCCGCCGACTTCGACCTGCCAGCCTGGTGGCGGGCGCACGTGGTGCAGTTCCGGGCCCGGCTGCACCGGGACGAGGCCACCGTCCGGCTCTCCCCGGTGGTCGGGCGCGACTGCGGGAGATCGGCAGCGATCCGGTGGTGACCGCGATGGACGCCAGCGCCGGGCCACCGGACGAGCGGGGCTGGGTGACCTGCGTGCTGCCGATCGAGTCACTCACCCACGCCCACGGCGACCTGCTGCGCCTCGGTGCCGACGTGGAGGTGCTGACCCCGGTGGCCCTCCGCGAACGCCTGGCTGCCACGGCCGCCGGGCTCGCCGCGCTCTACGACCCCGACTGAACAGCCCTCACCCTCTCCATAGTGGAAGGGTCGCGGACATCCACTCTCGGCACGGTGTGCCACCCTGGGACAGTCCAACGGTTACCGGAGGTGAGGGTCACGTTACGACTACGCGCGCTGGTCGCCGTCCCCGGCACCGGGCCGGTGACCCTCGACGTACCCGCCGGCACGCTCACCGCCCTGGTGGCACCGCCCGGTTCGGCACCGCGGTCGCCCGGGTGCTGGCCGGGCTCGCCCTCCGGTGACCGGACGCATCCTGGTCGGCGAGCGGGACGTGACCGGCCTGCCGCCGGCCCGCCGCCAGATCGGCTACGTGCCCGCCGGTGGCGCCCTGCTGCCGCAGCTCACCGTGCGCCGCAACATCGAGTACGGCCAGCGCAAACGCGAACGGGTGCACGAGGTGGCCGACGACTGGACGGCCACCGTCGTCGACCGGCTCGAGTTGGCGCTCTCGCTCACCCTGCTGCCGCACCAGATCTCCGCCGCCCAGCGGTTCCGGGTCGCGCTCGCCCGAGCGGCGGCCTGCCTGCCGAGGTGCTCGTGGTCGACCTGCCGGCCGGCTCGGCGGGCGACAGCCGCCTCGGTGACCTGATGCCCCGGCTGTCCCCACCGGACGCCCCGGGGTGGCGGTGCTGGTCTGCACCGCCGACCCGGGCACCCTGGCCGACATTCCGGTCCGGCACGAGCTGGTCACCGAGCCGAGCGAGGCGACCCGATGAGGCCGACAGCCCGAGCGAGTCGTCGTACCCTGCTGCGCGCCGCCGCCGCGGGCGCGACCGCCCTGGCCGCCGGCTGCTCGGGTGGGACCCGGTCGGTGCAGGTCGCGGTGGTCTGGAGCACCAGCGAGCTGGACCGGTTCCGTCAGGTCGTCGCCGGCTACCCAGCCCCGGTGCAGGTGGTCAGCGCGGGCAACGACATCGACGCGTTCCTGCGGGCCCGGCACCTGGCCGGCACCAGCCCGGACGTGGCGATCCTGCCGCGCCCGGCCTGGTCACCGAGTACGCCCAGCGGGTGGCTGAGCCCGCTGCGCCCGTCGGCCGAGTACGCGGTGCCCGGCGGGCTGGGCGAGCTGCTGATGCCCGAGGGCAGGCGCTACGGCGTCTGGGTGAAGGCGGCACACAAGTCGCTGGTCTGGCACCTGCCGTCCATGCTGCCCGAGCGGCCGGCCGACTGGGACGAGCTGGTCGGGCAGACCCAGCGGCTCGGCGCTCTCGCCCGGCGCACGGGTGGCCCGGCCCGCTGGCCATCGGTGCCGCGGACGGCTGGGTGCTCACCGACTGGTTCGAGAACGTCCTGGCCGACGTGGCACCGGACAGCTACAACGCCCTCGCCAGCCGGGACGCCGACTGGCAGAGCCAGCCGGTGCGCGACACCCTGGATCGTCTCGCCCGGCTCTGGAGCATCGACGGCGCCTTCGTCGGCGGCGGCCGTCGCGCCTCCTCACCCAGTACGAGGAGTCGGTGATCCAGGTGGTGTACGCCCGGCGGGCGGTGATGCTCGTCGGGCCGACTTCACCGCCGACGTCGTCGGCACGTTCCGGCGCGGCCGGGAGGCGCCTGTCACGTTCCGGTTCCCGGGCTCCCAGCCGGGCGGCGGTCCACTGATCGTCGGCGGCGACGCGGCCGTGGCGTTCGCCGACGCCCGGGCGGGTCGAGCTGGTCGAGTGGCTCACCAGGGCCGACTCGTTCCAGCCCTGGCTACGCGACGGCGGTTACCTCGCCCAACACCAACGTCTTGATCAGCAGCTACCGGGACCGCGTCAGCCAGGGGCTCGCCATTGAGATGCGGGCCCCGGCACCCTGCGATTCGATCTCTCCGACCAGTTGCCCGGCGCGTTCACCGGCTCGGACGGCGTCGGCATCTGGCGGATCATGCAGGGCTTCTTCGCCGACGTCACCGACGGGGTGCACGCCAGCGAGGCGATCCGCCGGGCCACCGGGCTGCTCGCCGCGGCGGCGCAGCGCGGGCGGTGGCCGATGAGCGGGGGCGCGTCCTCGGCGAGCTGGTCGTCCTCGACGACGTCGGGCCGCCCGACGCGGCCGGGCGTACCCGGCGGCGGGGCGACCTCGGCACTCCTGCTGCCGGCCGCGGTGCTGCTCGGCGGGCTGGTGCTGTGGCCGGTGCTGCGGACCATGCACGCCAGCGTCACCACCGACGGCCGCTGGGTCGGCGACGCGCACTTCCGGACCGCGCTCGCCGCCCGGGCACCGGCGCGGTGGTCGGCCGGACGGTCCTCTGGGCACTGCTGGTGCCGGCGGTGGTGACGGCGCTGGGCTATCTGCTCGCCGCCGCGTCCCGCCGCTCCCAGGAGGGCGGCCTGGTCCGGTTGATCCTCCTGGTGCCGGTGGCGTTGCCGCTCGTCGTCACCGGGGTCACCTTCCGGCTGATGTACGACCCGGACCCGAGCCGAGGGCTGGCCACCCTGGTCGCGACCCGGCTGACCGGCCGCTCGATCGACAACGCGCCGCAGTTGCTCGGCCCGGAGCTGGTCACCGTCGCGCTGATGTCGGCGTTCGTCTGGGCCTGGGTGGGGCTGGCCGTGCTGGTCTTCCGCTCCGCACTGGACGCGGTCCCGGAGACCTCGCCGACGCGGTCCGGGCCTACGGCGGCGGGCGTCGCCAGGTGCTGTGGGACGCGCAGTGGCGACCACTGCTGCTGCGCACGACCGCCGTGGTCTTCGCGTTGGTGGCGGTCGGCACCAGCCGTACGTTCGACCTGATCCTGGTGATGACGCCCGGCTCCGTCCGCGACGAGGCGTCCGTGCTCGCGCTGCGGATCTGGCAGACGTCGGGCGGCACCACCACCGGCGACGGCGCCGCGCTCGGCGTGGTGTGGCTGGTGGCGGTCGTCGGCGGGATCATGGTGGCAGCGCTCTTCGTCCGGCAGGCCTGGCCCCACCGCCCGCTGAGAAGGCACCGGAGCCCGGTCCGGTCGCGCCACCCGGCGGGTGATCCGGCTGCTCGCGGCGGCTGCCGCGGTCGCGTGGCTGGTGCCACTGGCGGTGCTGGTCGCCACCTCGGCACACGGCCGGGTGGACGCCGCCGCACGCGGCTGGTGGTCGGCACCTCCGGATGGCGAGTCCTACCGTGACCTGGTGACCGGCACGGCACTGTGGCAGACCCTGGGCTTCACGCTGCTGCTGGCCATGGCGGTGACCCTGACGGTGCTGGTGGTCGCGCTGCTGGCCGCGTACCCGCTGGCCTGGTTGACCGGGCCGGCCGCGCAGGCCACCGGGCTGCTGCTGCTGGCGGCCAGTGTCGTGCCGATCCAGGTCATCGCCGGGCCGGTCAACGAGGTGCTGGGCCTGGTGCTGTCCTCCGGCACCGCCCAGGGCCTGGCCCTGGTGCACATCGCGCTGGGTGTGCCGTTCGCGGTGCTGGTGCTGCGCAACGCGTTCGCCGACCTGCCGGTCGAGCAGGTACGCGACGCCCGGCTGGGTGGACGCCGATGGTGGCACACCCTGCGCCGGTTGGCCCGGCACAACCGGTCGGCCGTGGTGGCGGTGGGCGTGCTGGAGTTCGTCCAGGTCTGGAACGACCTGGTGGTGGGCCGGCTGTTCGGCGGGCCGGGGCGTCGCCGCTCGGGCCGTTCCTGGCCGAGCAGACCCGCAGCTTCGTGAGCAACAGTGGCGCGCTGGCCGCCAGCTCGGTGCTCGCCTCGGTGCTGCCGGTGGTGCTCGTGGTGCTCTCCCGGCGGCACCTGGTGGCCGGGCTCGTCTCCGGGGCGTCCGGTGACCGGGCCGGGTGGCGCCCGCGGCGGGTCGCGCTGGCCGGCGCTGATCGCCGTCGGCGGGGTGATCGGCAGCATCCTCGCCAACGTGGTCAGCAACCTGGCCGGCGATTTCCTCTCCGAGCTGGCGGCGAACGTTCTCGGGCCGGCGACCATCGTGCTGGCCGTCGGCAGCATCGTCGGCTACGTGGTGTACGAGGTGCGCCGTCGCCGGGCCGGCCGGGAGGTCGACCTCGAACCGACGGACGTGCTCACCGCGCCGAACGCGGGTGCACCGAACCTGCCCTACACCGCCGAGTTCACCGGTCGTGGCGAGCACGTGGACACCGTGGTCGGGCTGCTCGCCCGGGAACACGCGGTGGCGGTCCTGGGCCGACGCGCGGTGGGCACCTCCGCGTGCGCGGTGGAAGCCGCCAACAGGTGCCGGGAGGACTTCCCGGACGGGCAGTACTACCTGGACCTGCGGCGGCGCGGTCGACCCGCTCGGCTCGGGAGGTGCTCACCGCGCTGGCCCGGGTCCTGGGCACCGCGCCCCCACCTCCGGCCGACCGGACGCGCTCGCCGCCGCCGCCGACGCGCTGCGCGGTCAGCTCGACGGTCGCAGGATCCTGCTGGTGCTGGACAACGTCGACCGCCCCGACCAGGTCCGACCACTGTTGCCTCCCACCGCGCGTACCTGCCGGTTGCTGTTCGCCGGCGGCCCGGCGCTGGTCGGCCTGAAAGGTGTGGTCGCGCACTGGATCGCCGAGCCGGGCACGTCCGAGGCGGTCGAGCTGTTCGCGACCGCGGGCAGGGCCGCGCCGGCCGCCCGGGTCCGTCGTGCCGACCCGCACACCGACCCGGCGGTACGCGAGATCGTCGACCTGTGCGGGAGACAGCCCGGACCGTCCGGGCGCTGGGTTACCGCACCGCGCAGCACGGTTGGCGGCACCCCGACGTGCTGGAGGCGTTGCGCCGCGCCGCGCAGACGCCACCACACCAGCGGCTGGCCGTCTCGCCGGCCGCCCGTCTGGTCACCGAACGGGACCTCGCGTACCGGACGTTGACCCGCGAGGCCCGCCGGTTGTTCCGGGTGATGTCGCTGGTCCCCGCCCCGGTGGACCGGCCGACCATCGCCGCGCTGGCCGGGCGGCACCCGAGCTGGTGACCGCGCTGCTGGACCAGTTGGCCGCCGCCGCGTTCGTGGTCGGTGCGCCCGGCGACCGGTACGAGATCCGTCCACTGCTGGCCGCCAGCGCCCGGCTGCACCTGCGGGACGCCGATCCGGCCGGGCCCGGGTCGCCGCGCAGGCCCGGTTGACACGACACCTGGCCCGCCGGGCCGAACGACACGCGGCCAACCTGGCGGTGCTCGGTTCCCCACCGGACCGGGAGTGGTCCCTGCCCTGGACGACGACCCGTACGGCTGGTTCGACCTGCACCAGGAGCTGCTGCTGGCGGTGGTACGGGTGCCGGCCGGCGCGAACGAGACACTGCCCGTCGGGTGCGCCGGTGGTGGTTCCGGTTGGCCGTGGCGCTGTGCGGGTGGCTGGCGTACACCGAGCGGCTCGACGAGTGGGAGCAGGTCTGCCGTACCGTGCTGGCCACCCCGACCGCCGACGACCGCCCGGCGATCGCCGGCTGGGCGCACAACGAGCTGGGCGTGCTGCGCCGACGCCGGCACGACCCACAGGGGCGGCGGCCGCGCTCACCCTCGCGGTCAACGAACGCGGGCGCCGGGCACCGCCCAGGCGCGGATGAACCTCGGCCTGGCCCTGCTCGACCTGGGGCAGCTCGACGACGCGGTGGAGCACCTGGAGATGTCGCGCCGGCACCGCTCCGGGGCCGACCGCGCCGGGCACGCCCTCACCGACCTGGGCCTGGGCGCCGCGCAGCTGGCCCGGGTGAACTGGACACCGCGCACCACCACCTGGTGCGGGCGGCGAACACGTTCCGGTCGGTGGGTGACGCCCGCGGGTACGCGGCGGCGCTGACCAACCTGGTGCTGGTGCACGCGGCGCTCGGCGAGCACCTGGACGCCGCGCAGGCGTGGCGGGCCGCCCTGCGCGAGTACGAGTCGCTGAACGACACGACCAGCCGGGCGACGGCACTGCTCAACGCCGGGGCGACGCTGCTGAGCAGCAGCCCGGGACAGGCGCGGACGGCGTACGAGCTGCTGGCCGAGAGCCGGCGGCTGCGCGAGGAGACACGGCCGACCGCGGGCCTGGCCCGTACGTTGCTGTACCTGGGCGACGCCTGCGCGGCGCTGGGTGACCAGGCCGAGGCGCGGCGGCACTGGGCGGACGCGGCGACAGTGGCCGAGGAGGTCGCCGACGAGCAGGGCTGACCGCCGCCGACGCGCGACTCGAAGACGACGCCGAGAGCCGAGTGACGTAGGTCGCTCGGGTTGGTCGGTGGCACGGCTCTGGGAGACTCTGTGATCGTGGACGCGCTCTCGGTACGTGGACTCAGCCGCAACTTCGGCAACCTGGTCGTGCTCGACGACGTGAGCTTCACGCTTCCGGCGGGCCGGATCGCTGTGGTGCTCGGTCCCAACGGCAGTGGCAAGACCACGCTGCTGCGCTGTGTGGTCGGCGCCGACCGGCCGGACGCGGGCGAGGTGCTGGTGCAGGGCCGCCGGGCCGACGAGACCGACCCCAGGTGCGGGCGCTGGTGGCGGCCGCCCTGGACGACATCGACTTCTTCCCCGACCTGTCCGTGGTCGAGCACCTGGAGCTGGTCGCGTACGCCCACGGGGTGACGCCGACCCGGTCGAGGAGGTGCTCGCCGAGCTGGGTCTGGAGCCGGCCCGCGACCAGCTGCCGGTGACGCTGTCCAGCGGGCAACGCCGCCGGCTGGCGCTGGCGTCGTGTTTCGTGCGACCACGCCGGGTGCTGATCCTGGACGAGCCCGAGCAGCGGCTGGACGTCCGCGGACGACAGTGGCTCGCCGAGCGGCTGCTGCGGAACGGGCGGCCGGCACTGCCGTGCTGCTGGCCTCGCATGACCCGGAGTTGATCGACGCGGTGGTCGACGAGCGCATCGAGATCGGCAAGTGACCGCCCGCCGGCCACGATCGCCGACACGCCCATCGGGGTTCCCACCGCCCGGCAACTGCGCACACACCTGCGCCGGGCCCGCAGCCGGCACCATGACCATTCCCTCGGCGACGTGCTGGGCGATGCGTACGTCATGGTCCTGTTCGTGGGTATGTACGGCTGGTTCGCGATCAGCGCCAGCCGCGACCTGCTGGACTCCCCACGGTGGGCCAGGCCGAGCCGGGGTGCGGTGGTGGCTGGCGGTCGCCGCGCTGCTGGCCGGTGCCGGGCTCGCCTGGCGTGGCCTGCGCGCTCGGCCCGCTCCTGGTCACCCCGGCAACGCAGAGCTGGGCGACGAGCGCGCCGGTCGACCGGCGGGCCTGGCTGGCGCCGCGCTTCGTCCTGTTGCTGCTGGGCGCGGCGGCCGGCACCGCGGCGCTCGGGTGGCCGTGGCGGCGCTCGGGGCGTCAGCGACCCGGCGACCCTGGGCTGGGCGACGGCGGCCGGCGCGGGATGGGGTGCGGCGGCGCTGGCGCTCAGCGTCGTCGCCAGAGCAGCCGGTCGGGCCGACGCTGGCCGACGCTGGTCGGTGCGGTGCCGATGGTGGCGGCGGCGGTGATCACCGCCCTGGTGGTGCTCGTCGGTCGTCTCGGCGACGGGCTGCCCCGGCCGGCGACGACGCCGACCGTCGCGCTGTTCGCCGCCGCGGTGCCACTCGTGGGGTGGGCACGATCCTCGCGGTACGCGCGCTGCCCCGCGTCGACCGAGCCACCCTGACCACCGGCGCGCAGTTCGCCAACGCCGCCGCCACGGCCACGATCCTGCTGGACCCGAGCCTGCTCGCCAGCCTGGTGGAGAGTCGACGTTGGCGCCGGATCGGCCGGGTTCGCAGTCGCCGGTTCCTGCCCGGCCCCGGCTGGTGGGCGCTGCTGCAGGCCGACGTACGCCGGCTGCGCCGGCACCCGAGCGCGGTGCTGATCTGGGCGGCGCTGATCGGTGTGCAGTACGCTGCCGCGCTCGCCCTGCCCGGGTTGGCCGGGGCGGCGCAGGTGGTGTTCGCCTACCTCGCCGCCAACCGGCTGACCGGCGGCCTGCGCGCGGTCAGCCGCTCAACCGGTCTGCGGCGGGCGCTCGGTGGCAGCGACGCCCTGCTGCGCGGGATCCACGTGGTGGTGCCGGCCGTCGGCGCGGGCCTGTGGTGGTTGCTGACCCTGCCGACCGTCGACCCGGGCGGCCTGGCTGGCGCCGACGCTGGCGCTCGGTATCGTGCTCGCCGCCTTCCGGGCCGGCACCCGCCCGCCGATCGACTACGGTGGCGCGACGGTCAACACGCCGTTCGGGATGATCCCGGTCGACCTGCTGCGGCAGGGTCCGTGGGCCGGCGCTGCTCGCCGTGCTGGTCCTGGTCCAGCTGTTCCTGGGCTGACCGGTCATCCGCCCGGCCAGCCCGGGGTCACTCAGCCGTCCAACCGGCGGACCATGTTCATGATGGTCTCGACCTGCGCGCCGCCCTTGATCGGGAAGTTGGTCGCGCCGAGGTAGCCCCACCAGTCCCAGCAGCCGTTCGGGTTGTTGAGCGAGGTGCCGGCCTGCGGGTAGAGCACGATCAGGTTGTTCGTGTCGGCGTACTGGTTGAGGTTGGCCCGGTCGACGAAGGCCGTGCCCACCGCGCCGGAGGACTGCGCGCAGCCGTGCAGCGCGACCAGCAGCCGGCAGGACTGCCCGGCCCCGCAGGCCGACGGGACGTAGGCGAAGCCGTTGGCGCCCATGCTCAACCCGTTGGCCCAGCCGTTGACGGCGAACGTGTTCTGGCTGAACCGGACGAGCGTGCCGCCGAGCGCCCGGTGTTCGGTGCGGTGACCCCGCCGAGCAGCTTGCGCAGGAGGGCGTTCTGCGGGTCGACACCACAGTCGTTGAGGTACGGCGAGGCGGTCGCCGTGCACCCGAGCGTGCCGTACGGGTGACCCAGGAGTGGCCGGCCGCGGAGCCGCTGTCGTACTGCACGCTGGCCCCGAAGTGCTGGTAGTACCGGACCAGGTCGTCGGTGACGGACTTCTGACGCTGGTGTCGTTGCCGCCGTGGTACACGTACACCGGGTCACCAGACAGGTTGCCGACCGGGTCGACCCAGCCGTACGACGCCCAGGTCCGGGTGTACGTCTGCAGGGCGGACACGTTCGTCGGTAGAGGTTGTCGCCGCAGCCGTAGAGCGCCTGGGCGACGGTGTTCTGGGAGCAGTAGTAGGGCCCGGCGGCGAAGACGGCCGCTCCCCGGATGCGGGACGAGTAGGCGACGTGCAGCTGCGTGGCCATGTAGCCACCGGAGGAGACCCGGCGACGTAGACGCCGGAGACGTTGTAGGTGCCCAGCGACCCGGAGACCGGGGGCCTGGTGGACGGGTTGGCGGCCTGGGCGGGTGCCGCGCCGGTCAGGATCAGCAGGACGATGGCGGCGAGGGTGGTGGCGGCTTTCAGCGGTGTCGTCATGTGACGCTCTCCTCGGGAGCGCCGGCGGGCGTCGGCGTGCGCCGAAGCTACCGTGACGTGGACCACAACGGATATGACGGCAATCGACACGTCCGACCGTGTCGGGTGTCTCCCGCGCCCATTCCCGGTGGTCATCCGCGAGACATGGGCCGGCGCTCCTGCCTTACGGCCCGGAGGGCGGGCACCGGTGTCGCGACCTTTGCTCTGCTTCAATCCACGCAACAGCCAGTGTCCGGATATCGGACGCGCGGGTATTGCGCCGGTTGAAGCAGAGCAAAGCTGCGACGGACACACCCGCACCCGCTGCCGGAGACGCGCGGCCGGGTGCGGTTGTGATCAGGAGGGCCGGGTTCCGTGGCGGAGGGCGGCGGCGATCTGCGCGACGCCCTCCTCGATCTCGGTCGGCGTACGGGCCGCGTAGCCCAGCACCAGGCCCGGCCGGTAGGCCGCTGGCAGTGCCAGGACAGCGGTTGCACCTGACTCCGCCCGCCAGCGTCGCCACCGCCAGCTCGGTGTCCACCACGGCGTCGTCCAGCGTGATCATCAGGTGCAGCCCGGCCGCCGCGCCGTGCACCGTCGCGCTCGGCAACTCGCGGGCCAGCGCGGCGATCATCGCGTCCCGTCTTCGGATGTGCCGGCGGCGCAGCAGCCGTAGGTGCCGCTCGAAGGCACCGGAGGTCATCAGCTCCGCCAGCACCAGCTGCGGCAGCACGGCGTTGCCCAGGTCGGCGCTGCGCTTGCCGGCCACCACCGCCTCCCGCAGTCGCCCGGGCACGAGCAGCCAGCCGACCCGCAGGGCGGGGCGAGCAGCTGGAGACGCTGCCGGCATAGCAGACCTGCTCGGGCAGCAGGCCACGCAGCGCCGGCACCGGAGGACGGTCGTAGCGGTGCTCGGCGTCGTAGTCGTCCTCGATGATCAGACCGCCGGCCCGCGCCCAGGCGACGAGCTGACGGCGGCGATCACCGTCGAGCACCACGCCGGTCGGGAACTGGTGCGCCGGGGTGAGCATCACGGCCGGTACGCCGCTGGCGGCCAGCTCGTCGACCCGCAGCCCGGCGTCGTCCACGCTGATCGGCGGGTGTCCACCCGCCAGTTGTTCAGGTGCTGCCGCACACCGAGCGAGCCCGGGTCCTCGACCGCGATCCGGTCGACGCCGGTGGCGCTGAGTGCCTGGGCGAGCAGCCCGAGCGCCTGGGAGACGCCGGCCACGACGATCACCTCGACGGGGTCGACGCTGATGCCGCGGTAGCGGGCCAACCAGGCCGCGACGGCCTGCCGCAGCGCGGGGCGCCACACGGGTCGCCGTAGCCGAGGTCGGCCGCGGCGAGGCGACGCAGCACGACCTGTTCGGCGCGCAGCCAGTCCGCGCGGGGAAAGGCGGTCAGATCGGGTACGCCGGGCGACAGGTCGATGGCGGCGTGCACCGCGCGTACCGCCTCGAAGGTGTCGGTGTCCGGTGCCGGCGGGAAGAACGCGACCGGTGCCGGCGTGGCGGCCGGGCGGTGTGGGCGCGGTCGGCGCGGCGACGACCACCGTTCCGGCCCGGCCTCGCCCGGCGATGTGCCCTCCTCGGTCAGGCGCTGGTACGCCTCGGTGACCACGCCCGGGAGACCCCGAGGTCGGCGGCGAGGACCCGGTCGGGGCAGCCGGTCACCGACCGGCACCCGCCCTCGGCGATGGCCTGCCGCAACCGGTCGGTCAGCCAGTCGGCGCGCCCGCCGGGCGACGCGTCGGCGATGGCCAGGTGCAGGAAGTCGGACCCGGCCGCTATGGACCTGTCGGATGCCGTCGGTCTGGCTCTGCCCATCGGGCCATTGTGGCAGCAGAGTGAGCAGCAGCCAGACCTGTCAACTCCGGCGCGGCGGGTCAGACGGTGTCGCCGGGCACGAGGTGGCGGTAGCCGGGGATCGTCTCGCCGAACCACCCGGCGACGCTGGCCAGGCCGCGCTCGTTGAGCTGCGCGTCGTGGATCGGGTACGCCGCCGACGCGCCCACGGCACCGGCGAACCGGATCGCCTCGTCGAGGCGCAGCCACGACCCCTGGGCCGGGACGAGCAGGGTGCGCACCGGCTCGTCCGGCACGTGCAGCGAGTCGCCCGGGTGGTAGAGCTGGTCAGCGATCAGGTAACCCAGGTTGGGGCAGTCGGGTTGTCCCTCGTGGATCGGGGCGTGCCGGCCGCCGTGGGCGCTGACCGCGATGCCGGCCGCCGTAAGCGCTGCCCGGCCCTTACCCGGGTCACCGACAGCGGGGCGAGATCCGGCAGTCGGGCGCCCTCCGGGGCGTACACGGGGACACCGAGGCCGGCGAGCCGCAACACGTCCACGTGGTCGGTGTGCTCGTGGGTGACGAGCACGGCGTCCGCGCCGACCAGGGCCCGTGGCTCGCTCCACGTCCCCGGGTCGATGACCAGCACCCCACCGTCGTGCTCGACTCGGAGACAGGCGTGCGTGAACCGGGTGATCCGCATCAGGCGACCGTACGCCGGTCGATGTGCCGACGCTCAGCGCGTCCGCGCGGCGGACGCCCGGACGATGTACGCGAACTGCACACCGAACGCCACCACCGCGACCAGCACTCCGACGAGGACCGTCAGCACGCCCCGATCCCGACGGTCGAGGCCACCAGGGCGACGCCGAGCCCGCTCAGTACCGCGTTGACCGCGCCCACGAGTGCGGCCGTGGTCAGCAGGAACTCCACCGCCCCGGCTTCGTGCCGACCAGATTCCAGGCCGTGCTCATGGCGTCGTCGTCCACCACCGCGTCGGCGAAGAAGTCGTGGTCGCTGGCGAACCGGTGGTGGTAGTAGGCCCGGATGCGCTGGATCCGCCGCAGGTCCAACGAGTTCTCCACGGTGGTCTCCACCAGCCGCAGGAACGTCAGCACCCCGATGATCACCAGGGTCGGCAGGACCGCGGCCAGATAGGGCCGGACCACCCGGTCGTTGGTGGCGACGAAGCCGAGGCCGATCAGTGCCGCGGACAGCAGGGACAGGAAGATGGTGGCGCGGCCGGTGGCCTCGGCGATGGTGCCGGCCCGGACGTTTGCAGGGCGTAGTGCTCGGTGGTCAGGGCGGTGAGGAGCGCCTCTCGCGTTCACCGTCGTCCACCCGCCCACCCTCCGCAGTCGCCCGACTCCGTTACCGTCACCCTATGAGCGGTGGAGGCGGTCCGAGCGGCGAAACGGCTGGTTCCGAACGGGACAGCGCGCAGCAAAGCGGGCACGTATCCTCCGGACTCCGGTGATCACAGTGCGGCGGCGGTGGGGCCGGCCGACGGCGGAAGGGGACCGGATGCCCGAGTGGGCTGGTCGGGGCGGCCGGCAACGACGTGCCTTCGTCGTCGGCGGAGCACTGTTCGCCATCGCCGTCGTCATGCTGCTGGCCGCCTGGCGCAGCGCCGGCTTCCTCAGCGACCTGCTGCTCAACCTCGGGGCCAGCGTGGTCCTCGCGGCGATCTCGTACGTCATCTTCGACCCGCTGTTCGAGGAGGCCCGCAAGGCGCGGGTGCAGGAGCACCTCAGCTTCGACCAGCAGGCGTTCGTGACACGGCTGCACCGTTCCGGTCGCCGGGTGCGCATCCTCGACACCTGGACGATCCTGCTGGAGCAACGGCACCGCGAGGAGACCCTGACCGCCGTACGGGCGGCCCTCGCCAACGGCGCCCAGGTGCAGTTGCTCCTGCTCGACCCGGACTGCACCGCCGCCCAGCAGCGCTCGGAGGAGCTGGAACGGCAGCGGGTCGACGTCCCGCGGCAGATCCGTACGAACCTGCGCCACCTGGCCGGGTTCACCGAAGCCCTCGACTCGCGGCTGCGGCACCGGCTCCAGGTCCGGCTCTACGACGCGTCCCCGTCGATCCAGCTGTACCAGTGGGACGGGCGGGCCCTGATCTCGTTCTTCCCGATCGGGAAGTTGTCGTTCAACGTGCCTCAACTCGAGGTGGACATGGACAGCCCGTGGGGCGGGTTCGTGCACGCCCGGTTCGAGGAGCTGTGGAAGCACGAGCAGGCCACCCTCGACCTGGAGCAGTACTGGTCGGTCATGGTCACGCTCCGCCACGACGACTCGGACGTGGTCGAGGTGCGGGTGCCGTACGTGACGGTGGACGGGCAGCACTACGTCGACTGCCGTGGGTTCCGGGTCACCGGGCCGCTGACGGTGCGAGCCGTGCTGCCGCCCGCGCGCCCGGGGCCAACCCCGCGGTGTTCGCGCTGGCCGAGCCCGTCGAGGGGATCGCACTCCGGTCGCTGTGGTGAAGCGGCACTTCGACCAGAAGTACGGGCACGGCGACGGCGAGCGGGAGATCCGCCGACTGGTGCCACCTCCGGGCGACGCGCGTACCCCGGCGCCTCGCCCCGCCTCGGCCGACGACACGCACGCACGGTGACCCCGACCGTTCCGGTCGGCGCGGCGCACGAAACAATGGGGTCCGCCCGGATCACCAGGAGGCCCTGCGCGTGTCGTCCAGCACCTCTTCGCCGCCCGGGTCGGCGCAGTTGCGCGCCGACTGTGGTCGCTGCTTCGGGCTGTGCTGCGTGGTGCCCGCCTTCGCCGCGTCGGCGGACTTCGCCATCGACAAGCCGGCCGGGCAGGCCTGCCCCAACCTGCGTCCGGACCACCGCTGCGGCATCCACACCGAGCTGCGGCAACGCGGGTTTCCCGGCTGTACGGTGTTCGACTGCTTCGGCGCCGGGCAGCAGGTCGCCCAGGTGACCTTCGGCGGGCGGGACTGGCGGGACGCCCCGGACACGCTGCCCGCGATGGCGGAGGCGTTCGCGGTGCTGCGACCGCTGCACGAACTGCTCTGGTACTCACCGAGGCGGTGGCCCTGCGTCCACCTGCCGACCTGCGGGACGAGCTGGAACGCGCCCGCGCCGAGACGCTGGCGCTCACCCAGGGTGATCCGGCCGCGCTGCGCATGGTCGACGTCGCCGCGCGCCGGACCGGGTCAACCCACTGCTGTCCCGCGCCAGCGACGCGGCGCGTTCCCCGGGGAGCCGACCGGCGGGCGCGCACCTGCTCGGGCGGACCTGCGCGGCGTCGACCTCCGCCGGGCCAGTCTACGGGGGCGCTGCTGATCGGCGCCGACCTGCGCGGGGCCGACCTGAGCCTGGCCGACGTCACCGGCGCGGACCCGCGGGGCCGACCTGCGGGGCACAGACCTGCGACGCACACTCTTCCTGCACCAGGCCCAGGTGGACGCCGCCCGGGGTGACACGCGTACCGGGCTGCCGGAGACGCTCACCCGGCCGACGCACTGGACGGCGTTGCCGCTCACCCCGGTACGCCAGCCGACGCGCTCCCCGCCACCGCTCGCAGGGGTCGACGCCGGTAGCGGTGGCCGATCGGGTTTCGGCCCGGACGACGCCGGGTAGCCAGCGCAACTGACCGGCATCGACGGGAGGCACGGCGTGGGCTACCGAAAACGTGACGGTGAGCTGCCGGGCGACCCGCAGCACAGCGAGGACGAGGCCGGCCAGGTGCCGCTGGTGCAGGTCGAGACGGACACCGAGGTCCCTGCTCCGGCGGACACCGACACCCGGCCGGACATCGTGACCGAGCCCGACAACTCGGGTGTCGCCGGCGGTTCCTCCGGCAGCAGTGGCGGCGGCTCCACCATGCCGGGGCACCCGGACGCGACCCGCTGACCCGGGCTCAGCGGCTGGTCAGCGCCGCCCGCGCCTCGGTCATGCCCTTGTTGGCGAGCCCGTCGGCCCGCTCGTTCTCCGGGTGACCGTTGTGCCCCTTGACCCACAGCCAGGTGACCTCGTGCCGCTCACAGGCCGCCTCCAGTCGCTGCCACAGGTCGGCGTTCTTCACCGGCTGCTTCGCGGCGGTCAGCCACCCGTTGCGCTTCCACGACGCCAGCCAACTGGTGATGCCGTTGCGCACGTACGTGCTGTCGGTGTGCAGCTCCACGGTGACCGGCCGGTTCAGGCTCTCCAACGCCTGGATGGCGGCCATCAGCTCCATCCGGTTGTTGGTGGTGGGCGTGGCCTCACCGCCACACAGCTCCCGCTCGTGGTCGCCGTAGCGCAGCAACGCGCCCCAACCGCCCGGCCCGGGTTGCCACTGCACGCCCCGTCGGTCCAGATCTGTACGCCCCTGCCGCCCCGCGTCCACCATGCTCGGCAACCTACCGGGCGGTGACCTCGTCCTCCCCGTTCGGGTGCCGGCACGCCGAGGTGTCGGCCCGCACACGGTGCCCCACTCCGGGCAGCTCGCCGCCCACCACCGCGGGCGGGATGGCCGGCGCCGGGCGGGTGGGCGCAGCCGATCGCGGACGCGGTGCACGGCGTCGCCGGCGGTGGCGGCGATCATCGGCAGCAACCGGGTCGAATTCATGATCGCGACCTCCTCGGCCGGGGTGGTGAGGCCGTCGAGGAAGCGCAACACCCGCTCGGCCGGATTGCGGTCAAAGAGCCGGTCGAAGAAATCCGGACCACCCACCCGCCCCGGTCCAGCGCCCGCAGCGCCACCGCGTCCATCCACCGGTGCCGGCGCGGGTACGCCGGCTCCGGGACCGGTGGTCGTCCGCCGCCAGGGCGCGGGCCACCTGCTCGGCCTGCCGGTACATCGCCGAGAAGGTGAAGCCGGTGGAGGGACGGGTCGCGCCACCGGCCGTACCGAGCCGGATCACCCGGGTGTCGGCCGGGCGGGAAGGGCGCGTCGGTCATCGGGATCACGCCGTTCTCGACCTCGCGTACGCGCAGCCCGGCCGGATCCAGCCCGAGCAGGTCCCGGTAGCCGGCCAGCGCCACGTCGTACCCGGTGTCGGTGAGCAGGTCGGGCGAGAACTCGGTGTACTCGACCAGGGCGTAGCGGTCGCTGACCGGCAGCACGTAGCCGAAGGAGACACCCCGAGGTGGCTGCGGGGTGCGAAAGTCCATCAACACCGCGCGCGTCGGGTCGAACGTCGGCCGGTCGGCCTCCAACCACCAGCCGCGAAAGTGCTGCAACCAGGTGGTGCGCCCCGCACGTGCCGGTGGTCGGGGTCGGGAGTCGAGCACCCAGCCGGCTCGGACGCCGCGCCCGTCGCCGGTACGCACCAGCACCCGCGTGCCGTCGTCCCGAACCGTCTCGGCGGGCGCGACGATCCGGATGGCGTTCAGCCGACGCTCGGCTCGGCAGCCCGGTCGTAGACCGGGCCGGAGCGGAGCATGGCGTACCGCAGCGGGTGAGGTCCAGGACGCGGCGTCGCGCCGCGGTCGCCACCTCGACCTGGTGCCAGCTCGCGCTGAGCAGCGGGTCCAGGTCGGCGTCGGGTGGCCCCAGAACGCCCAGGTGCGGTCCTGACCGCGTCGGCGGACCGGGTCGACGACGGCGATCCGCAGGCCCCGGACGCCGTGCCGGTCGAGCGCGGCGAGCAGCAGCGACGCCGCGCCACCGCCACCGAGCAGCGCGAGGTCGACGTCGAGCGGCGCGGAATGGGTCACCCACACCACGCTGCCACACGGCCCGGCCGGACGCGCGCCGCCACCGGATGGCGGGCCAGGCGCTCAGAGGACCGGGGCGGGCGACTGCGTGACCGGGGTGGGTCGGTGAACGCCCGCGCGACCGCCGCGCGATTGAAGACCCGCCAGGTGGCGGCCGAGACGCCGATCGCCACCACCAGTCCGACCCAGTACGGCGCGGTGATGCCGAACCGGGCGGCGAGCAGTCCACCCAGCAGTGCGCCCACGCAGTTGCCGCCCGCCGCCACGAAGAGGGTCGTGCTGGCCACCCGCCCCTGCAACGTCGGTGGGGTGAGTCGTTGGCGCAGGAGTTCGCCACGATGTTCCACAGCGCGCCGTGCACGCCGAAGGCGAAGAGCGCGAACCCGACCACGAGGGTGCTGCGGGACGCGGCCAACGCCAGGTGCAGCCCCGCCTCGACGAGCAGGCCGATGCGGATCGTCCAGGTGGCGCTGATCCGGGCGATGATCCGGTCGCCGAGGAACGCGCCGAGCACCCCACCGGTGGCCATGCAGGTGAAGAGCAGGCCGTAGCCGACGGACCCGAGTCCCAGCCGCTCGCTGGCGAGCAGCACCAGCACCGCGAGCGCGGCCGTGAGGGTCACGTTGAGCAGACCGATCAACACGGCCATCGTGCGCAGCAACCGCTGGTGGGCCAGCCACCGCAGGCCCTCGACGATCTCGGCGCGCATCGAGCGGGTGTCGCGTCCCTGCGCGTCGTCGACGACGGCCCGGAGTCCCCGCCGATCAGCGCCACCAGTACGGCGCTGAGGGCGTAGGTGATGGCGTTGACCAGGAACGGGCTGCCCGCCGAGAGCGCGAACAGGAAGCCGCCGAGCGGGCCGGCGAGCATGCTGTGCATGAGGGTGGCGCCGCCGCTGAGCCAACCGTTGGCGCGCTCCAGGCGGTGCCGTGGCACCACGATCGGCACCATGGCCTGGCTCGCCGCGCGGAACACGATCTCACCGGTGTTGACCAGGAACAGCACCGCGAACAGCAGCGCCACCCCGCCTCGGCCGGTGAGGATCGCCGTGGCAAGAACGGCGAGCGCGACCACCCGGACCAGGTCGATGACGATCATCAGGCGGCGCCGGTCCATCCGGTCCACCAGCACCCCGCCGGGCAGGGCGAAGAGCAGCCACGGCAGCCACGCCACCGCGGACGCCCCGGCGACCACGAGCGGGTCGTCCGTCCGCGACGCGACGAAGAGCGGCGCGGCGACGGTGGCCAGGCCGCTGCCAGGGCCGAGAGGGTGCTCGCCGCCCAGAGTCGGGCGAACGCCGCACCCATCCCAGCTCCCACGTTCCCTGTCACGGCGAGGGAACCTACCAGCGCCTCCCCGACCGCACCGGGATTTATCCGGCCGGCAGAAGGCCCGGCCGAGCAGGCGCATTTCCGCCGTCTCCGGCAATACCTCGCCATCGACCCAGCCGAGACAGCTCGCAGCTCTCCCCACCTTCGGGTGGACACGTGACGGCAACGAGGATTTCTCATTTTCACCTGATCGTGTCCCCAACCCACCTAGTGTTGGGCACACCGGTGCTAGTCACGGAGTTGGCCACCCGAACGACGTCCCACGCAGTCAGCGGACGAAAGTGAGGGAAGACGCGTATGAAGGTCTCAACAGCACTCTGCTCGGCGGCGCTCGGCGTGGGCCTCGGCACGCTCCTGCTGCCAGGCGCCGCACTGGCCGACACCACGGTGTCACCAGCCACCACTCCGGTCGGCGGGACCGTCGTGCTCACCGCGACGACCTGCAACCCGAAGGCGGGTGACGCCATCTTCCGGGTCACCGGGCCCAACCGCGACCAGAACGTCCGATCCACCACGGCGCCGCCGGCGGCGGACTGAGCGCCGAACTCTTCACGGCCGGATTCACCCTGGGTACGTACACGGTAGCGGCGACCTGCGGCGACGGCAGCTCGGCCGGCAGTGCCACGTTCGCCGTCACCCCGATTGGCGGCGCGCCCGCCGGCTCCGGGGCGACAGCCGCGACAACGGCGCCCTGGCCGCCGGCGGCACGCTGCTCGGCACCGCCCTGGCCGGCGCGGTGGTCCTGATCCGCCGGCGTCGTCCGGTGTCCACTGTCGCCTGATCGGCGGCCGTTCCATCCTGAGACGGGTGCCCGCGCCGGTGACACCGGCGCGGCACCCGACGATCCCGCACGGAGGTAGGCAGGTGTGGTGGCGGCGGACCCTACCGGCCGTGGTGGCCCTGCTCGGCGTGACCGGGCTGGGGCTGATCACCGTCGGCCTCACCGCCGACCCGACGCGGCCACCCGACCGAGCGTCGACGCGCCGCGACGCACCCACCCGCACCGGACCTGGCGCCACTGCCGCGCGCCGCGCCGGTCCGGGTGCGGATACCCGCCATCGACGTACGCGCCGAGATCGTCCCGGTCGGCGCGGACGCCGCCGGGTGCTGGAGGTGCCACCACTGGACCGACCCACCCTCGCCGGCTGGTACCGGCACGGGGTCAGCCCTGGCGAGACCGGCAACGCCGTCCTGGTGGGACACGTCGACGCACCGTCCGGCCCGGCGGTCTTCTTCGACCTCGGTCGGCTCCGCACCGGCCAGCAGATCCACGTCACCCGCGCCGACGCCCGGGACGCCACGTTCACAGTGGACGACGTCCGCGCGTACCCCAAGGAGCACTTTCCCACCGCGCTGGTCTACGGCCCGGCGGACGTCGCCGGGCTGCGCCTGATCACCTGCGGCGGCCGGTTCGACGCCACCACCGGCAACTACGTCGACAACGTCGTGGTCTTCGCCACCCGCACCGCCTGAGCCACCACCCGCCCGCTGTCGGGAGCCGGACCCCGCTCGGCAGAATGCGGTGGCACCATCCTGCGGGCACCGCGCGCGGGCGGTGCGCCGAACGGGGAGGCACGCGGTGGATCAGCCAGCGGTACGGGACCGGGCCGGTCGAGGCGTACGCGCCCTGGCCCGTCGACTGCTCGGACGGGTCGAGGACGCCTCCCCGAGCTGCGGCGGTCCAACCCGGACGCGGTGGTCGACTGCGCCGTCTACGTCAACGGTCGACGAGAGCCCGGCCAACGGCACTACGCCGACGCGTACGCGCGGGCGCGACACGGCCGGGACGCCTTCGTGTGGCTGGGGCTGCACGATCCGGGCCGGCCGTGCTCGCCGCGGTCGGCCAGACCTTCGGTCTCGACGAGCTGACCGTCGAACAGGCGCTCGCCGACGGGCACCGGCCCACCGTGCAGCGGCAAGGGCCGGTCACGCTGCTGGTCCTGCGCACCGCCGGGTACGTGGAGCACGACGAGCTGACCGACACCTCCGAGGTGATCGACACCGGGGACGTGATGGTGCTGCTCGGTGACCGGTTCGCCATCACCGTCCGGCACGGCGCCGCCGGGCGCTGCGCAGCGTCCGCGCCGACATCGAGCGCCGCCCGCGCTGCTGGCCGCCGGTCCATGGGCGGTGGCGTACGCGGTCTGCGCCCGCATGGTCGACTCCTACCTGGAGGTCGCCGGGCACGTGGAACGCGACCTGGAACGGGTCGAGGAGGCGGTGTTCGCCCGCGACCGCTCGGCCGACATCCAGCACATCTACCAGCTCAAACGGGAGGTGGTGGAGTTCAAGCGGGCGGTCCTGCCGTTGCAGGCGCCGATGCGTACGCTGCTCGAACCCGACGGTCCGCCGCGCACCCTGCACCGCTGGTTCGTCGACGTGGACGGCCGCCTCAGTCGGGCGGTGGACCGGGTCGCCGCGTACGACGACCTACTCACCTCGATCGTCCAGTCACGTCTGGCGCAACTCGCCGTCGAGCAGAACAACGACATGCGCAAGATCGCTGCCTGGGCGGCCATCGCGGCCACCCAGACCGGCATCGCCGGCATCTACGGCATGAACTTCGACCACATGCCCGAGCTGGCCTGGCGTTACGGCTACGCCGGCGCCGTGGCCCTGATGGCGGCAGCGGCCCTGTTCCTGTATCGCCTGTTCCGCCGGTCCGGCTGGCTCTAGTCCCGGCTGGCCCCGGCCCGGCCTCGGCGCGGCCCGTCCGGCCCGGCCCGTCCGGCGATCTTGCACTTGCTGTCGTCGTTGCGCCCCTTTGTTGCTTATGCCGCGACAGGAAGTGCAAGATCGCGGAAGCGGGGCGCAGCGCGGGGCGCGGGGTGGGGGTGGGGCAGGATGGGGGCGTGGGTAAGGGTGCGGCACGACGACGGGCGAACGCGACGACGGACGGGCCTGCCCGTGCGGCTCCGGTCAGGCGTACGCGGACTGCTGCGCCCGGCGCACACCGGCGACTCGCCGGCGGCGACGGCCGAGGCGCTGATGCGCTCCCGGTTCAGTGCGTTCGCGCTCGGCGACACCGGCTACCTGCTGCGCAGCTGGCACTCCTCGACCCGGCCCGCCTCGCTGGATCTCGACCCGGGCAGCGGTGGACCCGACTGGAGATCGTCGAGACCGAGCGGGCGGCCTGCTCGACACCGCCGGCACTGTGACGTTCCACGCCCACTATCGGGACGCGGGCCGGCCCGGCACGATGACCGAGCACAGCCGGTTCGTCCGCGAGGACGGTCGGTGGGTCTACCTCGACGGCGACCAGCCCTGACGGCTGTGTCGGCGAGTCGAAGGCCCGGGTCAGCATCCTGCACGAGAAGCTCACCGGGGCCGAGCAGGCCGCGGAGCTGAAGGCGTACTGGCGGGAACGGCTCGCCGCGTTGAAGGCCCTGCTCGAATCGAATGGAGGCTCCCGATGACCATGACTTTCATCAACCTGCCGGTACGCGACCTGACCACCGCCGTCGAGTTCTACCTGGCGCTCGGCTTCACCAGCGACCAGGCCGAGCCGGACGGGGCAGCACGATGCTCACCATCTCCGACGGCTCTCGGCTGATGTTGCACGTCCGCTCGACCTTCGAGGCGTACACCGGGTTGCCACCGTGGACACGGCGACCAGCCGGGAGGTCATCGTCGGGCTGTCGGCGTCGAGCCGGGAGCAGGTCGACGAGCTGGTCGACCGGGCGGTTATCGCCGGTGGAGTCGCTCGGTCCGGGATGGCCAACGGACCGATGTACATGCGCGGCTTCCGGGACCTCGACGGCCACCAGTGGTCGTTCCTGCACCTGACCAGCTGAGCGACGGCTCCCGGCGGCAGCCTTCCCGGCCGCCGCCGGGAGCCCTCGTCCGTTCCCCTGACTAGTTCGGCAGCTCGGCCGCGCGGCGGGTCGACAGGACCAGAGCCACGACGAGGTACGGCCCGGCCGTCACCGCGAACGCCACCGCGTTGCCGGCCGCCGTGGCGAAGCCCATAGCCGGCGTACGTGACGATGATCAGCACGTCGGTGGCCATCCCGGCCAGCGACGTGACGGTGGCGCGGCTACCGCCGGTGATCCGCTGCTGAAGCCGCGCGTCGGCCAGCACCGTGGCCAGTTGCGCGGCGCCGAAGGCAACCGCGAGCAGCACGAACCCGGCCGGATGCCGGAACAGGGCACCGCCGACCAGCGCGACGCCGACCAGGCCCAGCAGCGCGGCGTACCCCGTCTGCCCAACCGCTCCCCGCCGGGGCGAGCAGCCCGCCGAGGTCACCCCGGCCCAGAGCAGCAGGAGCAGCAACGGCACGGCCCGTGCCCCGACGCCGGTGTCCAGGGCCAGCAGCGGGGTGTACTCGTCCAGGGCACCCCAGTCGGCGGCGACCACGGCGACCAGGAGCACGGCGGATCGCACCGGTGGACGCGTACGGACCTGCGAGACGCCGGCCCGCAGCGTGTCCCACCAGCCCAGCTCACCATCGTCGTCGTCCGGGGCAGAATCACGCTCGCCGACCGATGGCCGGTGCTCCGGGAACCGGCTGGCCACCGTCGCGGCGAGCAGACAGGCGAGCACGCTGGCCCCTCCGATTGCCGGGTACCCGCCGACGGCGAGCACTGGACCGGCGAGCACTCCGGAGACGACAACACCCAGCACGCCCGCCGTCCGCGCCCGTCCGAGCACGCGGGCGTAGCGGCCGACCGCGCCGAGCCGGTCCAGCTCGGTCCAGACCAGCGCCTCCAGCGCTCCGGTGACCAACGCGCCACCGGCGCCCAGAGCAGAAACCCAACAGCGAACGCCGGGTACGAGGGCAGCAGCACCCAGAGCGTGAACCCCACGGCGCTCACCAGCGGGGCGAGGCACAGCAGCAACCGGCGGGACACCACGTCGGCCCAGGCGCCGGAGGGCACCTCGAACAGGATGCCGGCGGCCGACCAGATCACGAAGAGCGACGCGATCTGCCCCACCGACAGGCCGGTGTCGGCGAAGAACACCACGTACAGCGGGTAGAGCAGGACGGCGTCACTGAGGAACGCGTACCCGTAGAGGGTGGCCGTCAGCCGACGGACCGCCAGGTCTGGCGCGCGCGAGACGATGTGGATCATGGGGCCTTCCCGTGGGAGTGGAGACGGACACCGGAGGTGCGGTGCCCGTGGTGGCCCACGGGAGCGGCCAACGCCGCTGGATCAATGTCGCCAGGTCATGACCGCGATGCTAGACAAGCCGCACGGTGGCGGCCAGCGCTTTCGGCATCGCGGGAGGCGCGACGCGGAATGGAAACCGAAACGGGCGGGATCCGATGGACCCCGCCCGCCGTACCCTGGTGTCAGCGCCGGTCGACCGGCGGGATGACGGTGGTGGTCTCGCCGTCGTCGCCGACGCGCTGGCCGGGCACCGCACGGTCGGCGCCGCCACTGACCACCTGGGTCGCGTCCGGGTCGACACCGGTGCCCACCACCTGCGTGGCGTCCGGATCGACCGAGCCGCTCACCACCTGGGTGGTGTCGTCCGAGACGGCCGGGAAGTGGACGACCTGAGTGGCCTCCGCGTCAGTCGGCCGGGTCACCACCTGGTTGGTGTCCGCATCGCTCGGCCGGGTCACCACCTGGGTGGCCTCGGCGTCGGCCGGCCGGGTCACCACCTGGGTGGCCTGCGGGTCGCTACTGGGGTCGACGCGCGGGCCAGTTCGGCCTCGGCGTCGCGACGGCCGGCCCGGTACGCCTGGGCGTGCGCGGCGATCAGCTGCGACTCCTGCTCGGCACGCGTCAGCCACCCTCCCAACGGCTCTGCATCGGACGGATCAGGCCACCGCCGACACCGACGACGAGGATGCCGCCGATCGTGGCCAGCACGGCGATCAGCACGGGAGTGGTGACCGCGGTGGCCACCCGATCTGGTTCAGCGCGGCGATGACGCCGAGGCCGAGGATGAACACCGAGGCGATGTTGGCCAGAACCCGCCCGTAGGACAGGCCGCCGAGAGCGCTGCTGATGATGTCCTTGACCGCGTTGGCGATGGCGGCGGCCACCACCACGATGACGATGGCGACGAAGGCACGGGGCAGCCACGAGATCACCGCACCGAGCAGGTCGGAGATCGGGTTCGGCCCCAGATGCCGAAGGCCAGCTGAAGGGTGAACAGCAGCACCGCGTAGTAGACGAGTTTCGCGACGATGTCGCTGGCGTCGTACCGGGAGCGGCTCAACGCCCGACGAACACCGCCGCGTTCGACGGCGCGGTCGAAGCCGACCCGTTCCAGGACCTTCTCCACGATCTTGAGTACGGCCTTGGCGATCAGCCATCCGGCCACCAGGATCGCCAGGAAGGCGACGGCCTTGGCAGGAAGAGCATCACCGAGCGGAGGGCGTCGCCCACCGCGTCGCTGACGTTGTCACTCATCTGGTCATTCCTAAGTGGGGCAGCCGGAACGGTCAGCCCCGGACCTACCACGGCCCGACGCGCGGAAACGCCGACGTAGCAGCCCCACCTCTGGCGCGCGGGGATCTTGGCAATATTCTTCGGAGTGCGTGCGGCCACTGGAGCTACTTTTCATCCCCGCCGTCGGCCGCAGGAGGAGATGTCATGCACGTCGACCATTCCGAAGTGGACCGCCGGACGCTGCTGCGAGCCGGCCTCGGCGCCGCCACCGTCGCCGTCGTCGGAAGCGAACTCGCGTTCCCGGCACGGCCCAGGCCGCCCGGGCACCGACCTGGACTGGATCATCAGCTGTGACGAGTGGGCCGCCCGCCCGCCGAAGGACCCGCTGTCGGTGAGCGCCATCGCCACCAACAAGATCATCGTGCATCACATGGCGTTCCCGAACGTCACCGACTACTCCCGCGAGCAGGCGGTCAAGCTGGCCCACGACTGCCAGGACCTGCACATGGACGGCAACGGTTGGTCGGACACCGGCCAGCACTTCACGGTGAGCCGCGGCGGCTACGTGTTGGAGGGCCGTCGGGGCAGCCTGGAGCGTCTGGAAGCCGGCGATCGACAGATGATCTCGGCGCACTGCCCGGGGAGAACGGCCGGGCCATCGGCATCGAGAACGAGGGCACCTACGTCACCGAGACGCCGCCGAAGGCACTGACCGACTCGCTGGTCACGCTCTGCGTCGCGATCTGCCGACAGTACGGGCTGCACGCGCACGACATCTTCGGCCACTGGGACTTCCGTACCACCGAGTGCCCGGGTGCCGCCTTCTACCGGCAGTTCCCCGAGCTACGGCGGCGGGTGCACGCCGCCCTCGGCACCAAGCTCGGTGACGTGCCCGCGCGTCGCTGGCCGGACCTGTGGCGCTTCGTCAACTCCCCTCGGTCCGGGTGGTGCAGCACCTGCTCGCCTACCGGGGCTACGCGGTGACGGTCAGCGGCACGTTCGACGCCGCGACAGTGGCGGCCGTGCAGGACTGGCAGGCCCGCAACGGCATCCCGGTCGACGTGGACGCCACACTCACCCCGCCGACCTGGGAGACGCTGGCGCCGGAGCTCAACCAGCACGCGGCCGGAGCGCCGGTCACGGCCGTGCAGGAAATCCTCGCCACCAAGGGGTACGCGGTCACCGTCACCGGGGCGTACGACCACGCCACCCGGACGGCCGTGCAGGATCTCCAGGCGCTGCACGGGCTGCCCGCAACGGCAAGCTCAGCACGAGCACGTGGTGCACGATCGTCGGCGGATCGGTCCGCGAGTCGTTCCGGCGCCGCTGAGCCCGGGTGGCGGTGCGGGTACGCCCGCACCGCCGCCGGGCGCGCCTCGTGGTCCCGCCCGGTCGTGACCAGCGCATCGGGGCGGCGGGGCCGGTTTGGCCAGAGGCGCGGGCGGAAAGGATGCCGGGCATGACATGGGCCCGTCGAGCCGTACCCGCTGTCGCCGCCGCCGTCGCGGCCCTCGCCGCACGGGATCTGATCCAGCGCGACCACGCGTTGCTGCGCAACTTCCGGTGCTCGGCCGCGCCCGTTACCTGTTGGAGGCGATCGGGCCGGAGCTTCGGCAGTACATCGTGGCCGGCAACGACGAGGAGCGGCCGTTCACCCGTGACCAGCGCCGCTGGGTGTACGCGTCGGCCAAGCAGGAGAACAACTACTTCGGCTTCGGCACGGACAACAACATCGAGTACACCCCGGGTACCCGATCATCAAGCACCGCACGTTCGGTCGGGCCGTGCCGCCGTCGTCACCGACCGCCGGGCACGACGTGCGGTTGCCGTGCGCCAAGGTGCTCGGCGCGGCCCGGGTCGCGCCCAGGCCTTCCGACCGGAGTCGGTGGTCAACATCTCGGGGATGAGCTTCGGTTCGCTGTCCGGCAACGCGATCACCGCGCTCAACAAGGGGCGGCGCTCGCCGGCTGCCTGCAGAACACCGGTGAGGGCGGCCTGTCGCCGTACCACCGCAACGGCGGCGAGCTGGTCTTCCAACTCGGCACCGCGTACTTCGGCTGCCGCGACGAGCACGGCCGGTTCAGCCTCGACCGACTCAAGGACCTGGTCGCCGGCGCACCGGTCAAGGCGTTGGAGATCAAGCTGAGCCAGGGCGCCAAGCCGAGCCTCGGCGGGCTGCTGCCGGGGCGAAGGTGTCCGCCGAAATCGCCGCCACCCGGGGCATCCCGGCTGGTGAGGACTGCGTCAGCCCGTCCCGACACGCCGAGTTCTCCGACTGCGACAGCCTGCTCGACTGGGTGGAACTGCTGGCCGCCGAGACGGGCCTGCCGGTCGGCATCAAGTCGGCCGTCGGTGACCTGGGCTTCTGGCAGGAGCTGGCCACCCTGATGCGCGACACCGGCCGAGGTGTGGACTTCGTGACGATCGACGGTGGCGAGGGCGGCACCGGCGCCGCGCCGCTGATCTTCAGCGATTCGGTGTCACTCCCGTTCCAGCAGGGCTTCTCCCGCGTCTACAAGGTCTTCGCCGAGCACGACCTGCACGAGCAGGTGGTCTTCGTCGGCGCCGGCAAACTCGGCCTGCCCGACAACGCGATCGTGGCCTTCGCGCTCGGCTGCGACCTGATCAACGTCGGCCGGGAGGCGATGCTGTCGATCGGCTGCATCCAGGCGCAGAAGTGCCACACCGACACCTGCCCACCGGCGTCGCCACGCAGAACGCGTGGCTCGCCCGGGCCTGGACCCGACGCTGAAGTCGGTCCGGGCGGCCAACTACCTGCGGACGCTACGCCGGGACCTGACCAAGGTCGCGGAGGCCTGCGGCGTCGAACACCCGGCCTGATCGGCACCGACGCCGTGGAGTTTCTGGACGGCCGCACCGGCTCCGCCCCACTGCACGAGGTGTACGCCTACCGGCCGGAATGGGGACTGCCCTCGCCCGCCGACCAGGCGGAGATCATCCGGCTGATGACCCCGGAGGCACCACAGGGCGGCAGCGCCCGCCATCAGCCACCGCCGTCGGCTGAGGTCACGCCCGACCGCGCTGGGATAACGCGTGGAGCGCTGCCGCGGGCACCCGTATGGTGGCGCGGTGCTGATCAGACGCGAGACATCCGCCGACGTCGACGCCATTCGGGCGGTGCACTCCGCCGCCTTCGCCAAGGCCGACGGCGGCGAGGGCGTACCGGTCGAGGCGACGCTTGTCGACGCGTTGCGCGCCGACGAGGGCTGGCTGCCCGCGTACTCCCTGGTGGCGACCGATTCGGACGGCCGGGTGGTCGGGCACGTGGTGGCCACCCGCGGCCTGGTGGCCGGAGCGCCGGTGGCGTTGGGCCTGGGGCCGCTGGGCGTGCTGCCCGACTGGCAGCGGCGCGGGGTCGGCAGCGCGTTGATGTACGCGGTGCTCGGCGCGGCCGACGCGCGGGACGAACCATTGGTGGTGCTGCTCGGGCACCCGACTACTACCCCGCTTCGGGTTCGGGCCGGCCGTCGAGCTGGGCGTCACCCCACCGCAGCGGTGGGGGCCGCAGTACTTCATGGCTCGACCGTTGCACGCGTGGCGCGAGTCGATCCGGGGAGAGTTCCGCTACGCCCGTCCGTTCGACGACCTGTGATTCCGCCGAGCATCCGGCGGCGACGCGCCACCGACCTCGACGGATGTGTCGCGGCGCTGGCCGAGGTCCACCGGGTCGACAGGTACCCGCTGAACTGGCCCGCCGACCCGCACCGCTGGTTGCGCGTGCCGCACCCGGCGCGGGCCTGGGTCGCCGTCGACGCTGACGCGGCCATCGTCGGACACGTCGCGGTGCATCGGATCAGCGGGCCGGTGGGCGGCCGCCCGGTCGGCCGACCGCCGAGGTGGCTCGTCTCTTCGTGACGCCGGCCGCCCGGGGTTGGCGCTCGGCACCGCGCTGCTGGCCCGCGCCCGGCAGTGGGCCAACGGGCGCGACACCGACCTGGTGCTGGAGCTGGCCTCGGATGGCGCTGCGGCCGCCGCCCTCTACGAGCGCACCGGGTGGCGCTGCGTCGGCACCAGCACGGCGGGATGGACCGCGCCGGACGGCAGCCCGGTGTCCCTGCGTCACTATCGGCTGCGCCCCGACGCCGCGCCGGCCATCGCCGTGAGGCGACGGGCGAGCAGGGCGGCGACCTCGCGCAGCTCCGGAGGCTCCAGCACCTCCACCTCGTAATCCAGACGGGCCAGGTGGGCGGCGAGCCAGTCCAGACTCTCCCGCCGACGACCAGCACGCACCACCCGTCGCGGTCGTCCTCGACACGCCCCACCTGGGGCGGAACCACGTCGCGCACCCGGTCGGCCGGGCGTGCACCCGCGCCCGGGCGAGATGCCGGTACGGCGCCTCGGTGACCGCTCGCTGCACGAAGGCAACCGGGTCCGGGTGCTCGCGTGCCCGGAAGCGCCAGGTCGTGGTCACCGCCGCCCGCATCCGGTCCAGACGGAACGTACGCCAGTCGTCGCGGTCGACGTCCCAGGCCATCAGATACCAGCGGCGGCCTGTCGTGACCATCCGGATCGGCTCGACCGTCCGCTCCTGCTCGCCGCCGGCACGACCCGGATAGTGGAAGCGGACCCGCACGGCGTCTCGACAGGCCCGGGCCAGGGTCACCAGCAACTCCCCGTCGATCTCGGCGACCGGACCGATGAGGGTCTCCGTGGAGCCGTGCACCGCCCGCATCTCGGCGCGCAGCCGCGACGGCATCACCTGATCGAGCTTCGCGAGTGCCCGCAGCGCCGCCTCGCCCGCACCGGCGACCGTGCCCCGGCGGCGAGCCTCAGGGAGACCGCCGTGGCGATCGCCTCCTCGTCGTCGAGGAGCAGCGGCGGCAGCCGGCTGCCCGCGCCGAGTTGATAGCCGCCGCCGACGCCCGGCATCGCGTGCACGGGATAGCCGAGGGCCCGCAGACGCTGCACGTCACGGCGTACGCAACGGCCGGTGACCCCAACTCGGCGGCGAGCTCGGCGGCTGTCCAGGACAGTCGCCGCTGCAGCAGCGCCAGCAGACGCAACACCCGCTCGGTCGTCGCCTCGACTGTCACCCGCCGATCGTTGCACGAATAGCGGAACGACCCTGTCCGCTATTCGCGAGAGGCTGGGATCATGACCGATCAGATCAGGAAACGCGGATCCGCCGTGATCCGTGACGTGCAGATCACGTTCGACTGCGCCGACCCGGCCGCGTTGGCGGCGTTCTGGGCCGAGGCGCTCGGCTACCAGGTGCAGGCCCCACCCGGAGACTTCGAGTCCTGGGAGCAGGCGCTGGAAGCGATGGGTGTGCCGCCGGAAAACCGTAACGACGCGTCGGCGGTGGTCGACCCGAGGGTTCGCGGCCGCGCCTGTTCTTCCAGCGGGTGCCGGAGCACAAGCAGGTGAAGAACCGCGTCCACCTCGACGTACGCGCCGCCCCGGGTTGGAGGGCGACGAACGGATGGCGGCCCTGGAGGCGGAGGCCGAACGGCTCGGCACGCACGGCGCGAAGCGGCTCAGTCGACACGAGCCCGCTCCCCGCTGGGCGCCGGTCATCTCATCATGGCCGACCCGAGGGCAACGAGTTCTGTCTCGACTGAGCGGACGTTCGCCCAGCTCACTGCCGGAAAGGCCGGGCGCCATGCGAACATGTGTACGTGTCGCCCGGCGCCAACATCCTGCACGCCGACCTGGACGCGTTCTACGCGTCGGTCGAGCAGCGCGACGACCCGCGCCTGCGCGGGCGGCCGGTCATCGTCGGTGGCGGGGTGGTGCTCGCGGCCAGTTACGAGGCGAAGGCACGGGGCGTACGCAGCGCCATGGGCGGCCAGCAGGCGCGTCGGCTGTGCCCGGACGCGATCGTCGTGCCGCCCCGGATGTCGGCCTACACGGCGGCGAGCCGGGCGGTCTTCGAGATCTTCCGGCAGACCACCCCGCTGGTCGAGGGGCTCTCGATCGACGAGGCGTTCCTCGACGTGGGCGGCCTGCGGCGGCTGGTCGGGTCACCGGCCGACATCGCCGAACAGCTGCGCCGGGAGGTTCGCGACCGGGTCCACCTGCCGATCACGGTGGGCGTGGCCCGGACGAAGTTCCTGGCGAAGGTGGCCAGCGGGGTCGCCAAGCCGGACGGGCTGCTGGTGGTCGCACCGGACGCGGAGCTGGCGTTCCTGCACCCGCTGCCGGTGGAGCGGTTGTGGGGCGTCGGCCCGGTCACCGCGGCGAAACTGCGCGACCGCCGGATCCGTACCGTCGGGAGGTCGCGCGGCTCGGCGAGGCCGCGCTGGTGTCGATGCTCGGATCGGGCGCCGGCCGCCACCTGCACGCCCTTGCGCACAATCGTGACCCCGGGCGGTGCAGGTGGGGCGTCGGCGCGGTTCGATGGGCGCGCAGCACGCGCTGAGCCGTACCGCATGCCCCGGCGGAGCTGGACGCCATCCTCGCCGGCCTGGTCGACCGGGTCAGCCGGCGGATGCGGGCGGCCGGTCGCTCCGGTCGCACTGTGGTGCTGCGGCTGCGCTTCGGTGACTACACCCGGGCGACCCGCTCACACACGGTGGGCAAGGCGACGGCGGACACGGCGTCGCTGCTGGCCGCCGCTCGGCACTACTGCGGGCCGCTCTGTCCGAAATCGACCGCCGTGGCGTTACCCTGATCGGCGTCTCGGTGGGCAACCTCGATGACAACCCGGTCCAGCCCGAGCTGCCGTTCCAGCCGGACCAGGGCACGGAGTTGGACGCCGCGGTGGACGCGGTCCGCGACCGGTTCGGATCGGCGGCACTCACCCGGGCTGTGCTACTCGGCCGGGAGCCGGGCGTGGAGATGCCGCTACTGCCGGACTGACCGATACGCGTGCGGCGTCCACGGCCAAGCTGCGATCAGTGACACATCACAGCAGGTCGGCGGTTTAGCCGGCGGCTGACGGGTGACCCTTGTGGGGTACAGCCTGACGAGGGGCCTGCAATGTCCGACGACACCAGCAACCGACCGAGCCGTAGCGCCGAACGCCCGCACGACGTGACCGATCCGCTGCTCTGGCAGCTGGCGGTCGACGTGCTCAGCGCCCACGAGCCGGACGACGAGGGTCAGTGCCGCAATCTCCAGTGCGCCGGACAGTCCTGGCCGTGCGCGGCCGGCCAACGCCGAGCAGTCGTTGCGGTTGGCCCGCACCACGAACGCTGCGGTCGAGATGACCATCGACGGGACCGACAGCGACGGCGTCGGCACGGACGGGCGCCGCGACGCTGCGGTGCCGGGCACGCACTGGGGCTGGAACGCCGGCCCGGTGGCGTCACACCGAGGGCGAGGCCGCCTCCGCGGCGTGACGGAGCACCGACACCTGAACTGATCCGCCACACAGGCGAACGCTCGGCCGGTGATCCGGCCGAGCGTTCAGCTGTCGTAGTAGCCAGTCTCCGTACGCGCGTGTCCAATTGACGTTCGAGCAGGATTTCGTAGATCGGTGGCCGCGATGCTTCGGGGCACACGGGGTCGACCCCGGTAGCCCATCCTCAGGAGGAGAGCATGCCGATCCATCGAAGCCACATCGGCCGCCGCAGCGCCGCCGCCATTCTGGCGGCCATACTCGGCAGCGCCGGCCTGGCCCTGGTCACGCCCACCGCCGCGCAGGCGGCCACCACCTGCACCAGCCTGACCTTCTTCCGCGTCGGTGGCTACCCGGGTGGCGCCGACATGCACGTGCCCACCGTCGGCTGGCAGGACGGCAACAAGACCTGCTACCTGAAGTACGGCCACCGAAACAGCGCGGTCAAGGTGTTGCAGGAGGCACTGAACAACTGCTACTCCCAGTCCCTGCAGCTCGACGGCGACTACGGCACGAACACCCGCAACGCGGTCCGGGCCGCGCAACGTAAGATCAACGAGACTTGGGCGTGGGCGGACATCGCCGAAGACGGCGAGTACGGCCCGCAGACCCGGGCGTGGATGGGCTTCGCGATCTTCGGGGTCAACGGTGGTCCGGTGATCCCGAACGTCTGCTACTACCGGGCTGACCCGCACGACGGCGCCGGTCGGAATCCCCGTTGGATTCCGACCGGCGCCGTCGTCCGACTCCTCGCCCCAGGACGTCCGCCCTCAGCAGACCCGCACGGCCTCGATGCGCAGGTTCCAGGTGCCGCCGATCGCGGCCGAGTCGTACGCCAGGTTCGCCCGGTAGCCGTAGGCGTGCTGGTAGCCGAGGAGCCGGAGGCGTTGGCGTTGTCCCAGAAGGTGGAGACGGTGCCGGACGCCCGGTTGTTCTTGATCGACTGGGTCCTGTTGCGGAAGTACGAGGGCAGCGTGACGTCGTTACAGCCGTTGTACGGCCCGTCGAGGTAGAACACGTCACCGGTGAAGTTGGTACCGGCGTAGAGGCACAGCAGGTTCGTGGTGCAGGGTAGTTGGCCGCCTGGGCGGGGGCTCGGGGCGGCGCCGAGCGCGGCGGTCAGGGTGACCGCGGCAACCAGGGTGGACGTGAGCCTTCGCCGAGTGTTTCGCACGTGATCGACCTCCGGGAATCGTCACGACCGGGGCGGCCGTGAGTCGAGTTGCCGACATCGGATTGAGAGATGTCGTGGTGCCTACGATGATCTGCGCGAGAGGTCGACGGATTCCTGCCGGAACCTCAATCCGGTCGTGCCTGCCGGTTTGGCCGACCGGCGGCACGGGTGCGAGCGGCGGTTCATGGAGATTCGGGTCCTCGGGCCAGTCGAGGTGTGGACGGACGGCCAGCTGATCGACGCGGGAGCGGCCGGCAACGCGCCGTCCTCGCCGCGCTGGCGGTCGACGTGGGCCGGCCGGTTCGCGCGGAATCCCTGGTGGATCGGGTCTGGGGTGATTCCCCGCCGCCCGGGTTCGGCACAACCTGCACGTCTACCTCGCTCGGATCCGCCGGGTGCTGACCGCCGCCGGGGCGCCGGACGCGCTGGTCCGCCGCTCGGGCGGGTACCTGCTGGACCTACCGCCGGAGACGGTCGACGGTCAGCACTTCGACGCGCTGCGGCAGCGGGCCGAGGACCTGGCCGACGACGACCCGGAGCGGGCGGAGCTGCTCCGCCGGGCGATGACCCTGTGGCGCGGCGAGCCGCTCGCCGGCCTGCCCGGTGAGTGGGCGGCCCGGGTCCGGCAGGACTGGCACCGCCGGCACATCGACACCGTCGTGCAGTGGGCCCGCAGCCTGCTTCGCCGGGGTGAGCCGTATGCCGTGATCGACCCGTTGACCCGGCTCGCCGACGACCACCCGCTCGACGAGCCGGTCGCCGTCGCCCTGTTGCACGCGCTGGCCGCCGCCGGACGGGGCGCCCAGGCGTTGGCGTACTACGCCCGCTTGCGGGAGCGGTTGGCCGACGCGCTCGGGGCGGACCCGAGCGCCGAACTTCGCCAGTTGCACCAGGCCATCCTGCGCGGTGAGGTCACCGTGCCGAAGCCCGCGCCGAACCCACTCCGACACCCGGCGCGGCCGGTCCCGTCGCACGGCCGGACCCGTCCCACCCGATCCCGGCGCAGTTGCCCTCGGACGTCCGGGGCTTCGCGGGTCGGGAGGCGGAGCTGGTCGGACTGACCGTCCTGCGGGCGAATGCCGAGGCGAATCCCGGCGCGGTGCCGGTGGCGGTGATCTCCGGGCTGGCCGGCGTGGGCAAGACGGCGCTGGCCGTGCACTGGGCGCACCGGGTGGTCGAGAACTTCCCCGACGGGCAGCTCTACGCCAACCTGGAGGGCTACAGCCACAGCGGCGTGGTGCGCAGCGCGGAGCAGGTGGTGCGCGGCTTTCTGACGGCGCTCGGTGTCTCGCCCGGGAACTGCCGTTCGACCCGCAGGAGCAGACAGCGCTGTATCGCAGCCTGCTGGCCGGCCGACGGATGCTGGTGTTGCTGGACAACGCCCGGGACGCCGCGCAGGTTCGGCCGCTGCTGCCGGGTCCGCCCACTGCCTGGTGCTGGTGACCAGCCGGGACCGGCTGACCGGCCTGGTGGCCACCGAGGGCGCCGAGCCGTTGGTGCTGGATCTGCTCACCGCCGGGGACGCGGCGGCTCTGCTCACGCGCGGATCGGGGTACGGGCCGAGAGGAACGAGCCGCCATCGGCGAGTTGGTCGGGCTCTGTGACCGGCTGCCGTTGGCACTGGTCGTGGTGGCGGCCGGGCGGTGGTCCGGCCGCAGCTCTCGCTGGCCGAGTTGGGCGCGCAGTTGCGCACCGACGGGGGCTGGACGGGCTGGACGCGGGCGACCACGCCAGCAGCGTGCGGACGGCGCTGTCCTGGTCGTACCGCCTGCTGAGCGAGTCGACGGCCCGGCTCTTCCGGCTGGTCGGCGGCAGCACGGACGTGACACTCAGTACGGCGGCGGGGGCCAGCCTCGCCGGCGTCGAGCGCCGCCAGGTCCGGACGGCGTTCGCCGAACTCGCCGACGCGCACCTGGTGCTCGAGCGTGGCCCGGATCGGTACGGGATGCACGACCTGCTGCGGGCCTTCGCGGCCGAGCTTTCCGGCGAGCAGGACCCGACCGGCGACCGGGCCGAGGCGCGCGGCCGGCTCTTCGACCACTATCTGCACAGCGCGCACGCCGCTGCCGTGCTGCTGCACCCGCACTGGGACCCGATCGCGCTGCCAGCGGCCGTGACCGGGTCCGGCCGGAGAAGATCAGCGACCACGACGAGGCGACGGCCTGGTTCACCCAGGAGCGTGAGGTGCTGATCGCACTTGTCGAGCGGTGCGCGGCCAGCGGGTTCGAACGGCACGCCTGGCAACTGGCCTGGAGTCTGACCATCTTTCTGGACCGGCAGGGCGGCTGGCACGACCAGCTGGCGGTGCAGCGTACGGCGCTGGTCGCCGCGCGCCGCAGCGGCGACCCGGCCGGGCAGGCACACGCGCACCGCAGTTTGGCCCGGGCCCAGGCCCGGCTGGGCCGGCTCGACGAGGCACCCGGTCAGCTCCAGCGGGCACTGGAACTGTTCCAGGGCCTCGACGACCTGGCCAACCAGGCGCACACCTGTCTGGATCTGGCCGAGATGGCCGACCGGCAGGGCCGGCGCACAGAGGTGGTCGAGCACGCGGAGGTGGCCCTGACGTTGTACCGCATGGCCGGGCACCGGTACGGGCGAGGCGATGGCCCTGAACGCGATCGGGTGGTACCGCGCCCAACTGAGTGAGCACGACGCGGCGATCGAGGCCTGTCGGCAGGGCCTGGCGCTGTTGCGGGAGTTCGACGACCGCCAGGGTGAGCAGCAACCTGGGACACCCTCGGGTACGCGCAGCACCGCGCCGGGCGACCGGCGGAGGCTGTCGGCTCGTACCAGCACGCGGTGGAGCTGTACCGGGAGTTCCGGACCGGTACTACGAGGCGGACACGCTCGGTCACCTGGCCGAGGCGCAGGCCGAGGCCGGGGACGCCGTCGGGGCGACCCGGAGCTGGCGAACGGCACTGAGCCTCCTCGACGACCTCGGGCACCCGGACGCGGAACGCATCCGTGGTCGACTCACGGCCGACGACGGACCGTGACCGCCCCGACGACGGACACGACCAGCAGGATCAGGGACAACAGCGGAAACCAATCCCCGGTACGCGAATAGACCGTGCCCCACCCGTCGTCACCGCGGGCGTGAGCAGCAGCTCCGCGTCACCGGCGGTGGCCTCGCCCAGCACCCTGCCGCTGGGGTCGGTGACGGTCAACCGGCCGAACGCCGCGGCCCGGACCACGACGAGCCCGTTCTCCACGCCGCGGACCAGGGCCATCCGACTGTGCAGCCAGCCGTCGGCGGTGAAGTCCAGGGCGGGGACGAGCAGCACCGAGGCGCCCTGGGCCCGGTTCCGGCGGACCAGCTCGGGATAGTCGAGGTCCTTGCAGATCGCGACGCCGAACCGTCCGTCCACGATCACCTCGTGGTCACCCGGTGTGAGCCACTCCTCCAGGCCCGGGATCAGATGCTGTTTCCGGTAGGTCGTGACCGTGCCATCCGGGTACAGCACCAGCGCCACGTTGCTCGCCGTACCCGCCTCTCGCAGGACCGCGCCGACGACCACCTGGGCCTCGGTCTGCCGCAGCGCGTCCACGAGCACGGGCAGCGTCGTGTCCGTCACGGCGAACACCTTCTCCGGCAGCACGACGATCCGCGCCCCACGCGCGGCCAGACCCGCGACCCGCGCGGCGTAACGGGCGAGCAGGTCACGGCCGGACGGTTCGTCGATCGGGAGCCCGTCCTCGGGTTGCCGCAGGGCGGCCAGACCGACGGTCAGCGACTCGGCCGGGTCGGCGGTACGGCTCAGCGACCAGGCCGACCACCCACCGCCGCCGAGCAGGAGGGCGAGCAGGCAGACGAGGGCGGGGCGTGGGCTACCGCGCAGGTTGCTGCGGCCGAGCAGGGCGCCGAGGGCGATGGGGACGGCGAGGAGCAGATAGGTGACACCCAGACGCCGGTAAGCGCGGTCAGCTGGATGACCGGACGGATGTCGGCCTGGGTGTAGGCAAGGCTCCACCACGCGCCGTGCGGCAACAGAAGGGACGCGGCGTACTCCCCAGCACCCACAGCGACGGCACGGCGAGGACCGCGACCACGGTCCTTCCCGCAGCAGCAGTGCCCGGACGAGCAGGACGGTGCCGGCCGCGAGGCCGAGGCCGAGCAGGACCACACCGGCGACCGCGGGGACCGGAGTCGCAGGGTGTCGAGGTAGTACCCGAGCACACCACTCTGACCGATCGACCAGGCGACGGCGGTCGCGGCGAGCGCCGCCCTCGGGGCACCCGTACCGAGGCGAGGAGCAACGGGACCGGGGCGAGCCAGGTCAGCGCGGCGATCGGGTGCAGCCCGGTGCCACCGAGCCAGAGTAGTCCACTCAGGAGCATGGCGAGGATCGTCATCATGCGTCGAGCGTGCGGCGCCGGCGGCCGGGCGGATCGCCGTGTGCACCGGGATCGATCTGGTCCCGTGGAGGGAGGCGGCAGAGCGCCGGGCCGGACGATACTGCCGACGTGAAGCGGTACGTCAATCTCGGCATCACCGTGGCCGCCGTCGCCGCGAGCGTGCTGCCCGTCCTGGTCGGCGGGCCACACGCCTGGTGGGTGCTGCCGCTCGCCCTCGCCTCGTCGGTCCGGTGCTGTGGCGGGACCGGGCGCTGATCCCCGTCGCCCTCGTCGTGGAGTCGCCACGACCGTCGCCGCCTCGCTCGGGGCGCCGCCGCTGCTGCCGGTCGGCCCACTCGTCTGCCTCTCACGTTCGCGGCGCGGTCCTCCCTGCCGATCCGTCTGCTCGGCGTCGCGCTCACCGCCGCCGGCCTGCTGGTCTCGCTGCTCTATCCGCACCTGGACGTGGAGTGCTGCGGTACCTGTCGGTCGCCTACATCTTCGCGTACGCGCTGGGCACCGGCGCCCGCGCTCGCCGTGCCCAGGCCGTGGCCCAGGCCGAGCGCGATCGTCGCGTGGCCGGTGAACGCGAGGCGGCCGTGCTGCGCGAACGCACCGGATCGCGCGCGACCTGCATGACATCCTGACCCACGCGGTCGGCGTCATGATCGTGCAGGCGGAGGCGGGCCCGCTCCTGGTCCGCCACCAGCCGGACCGCGCCGACGCCACCTTCGCCACGATCGCCGCCACCGGCCGGGACGCGGTCGTCCAGCTCCGCCGCGCGGTCGGCAGCCTGCACGAACCGCCGACCAGCCACTCGACCAGCCGGGCCTGGCCCAGCTCTCCGTCCTCGTCGAACGCGTTCGGGCCACCGGCCTGGACGCCGTCCTCACCGTCTCGTCCCGCCATCCGAACCGCCCACGGACGTCGGGTGGCCGTCTACCGGATCGTGCAGGAGTCGCTGACCAACGTGGTCCGGCACTCCGGGCACGATCGGTCCGCATCCTGCTGGAGCACACGGCGGCCTCGCTCACCGTGTCGATCACCGATGACGGCTGTGGTGACGGGGCTGCCGGCGGTGGGCTGCCCGGGTACGGGATCGTCGGCATGCGCGAGCGCGCCCAGGCCTGCGGGGCACCCTGCGGGCGGGCCCAGCCGGTGACGGTCGCGGCTTCACGGTCACCGCCACCCTCCCCTGCCGGCACCGGAGCGCGCTGATGCTGCGCGTCGTGCTCGCCGACGATCAGGATCTGTTCCGGGCCGGGTTCGCCACGATCCTCGGCGCGGAGCCGGACATCGAGGTGGTCGCCGAGGCCCCGACGGCGCGCTGCGGTGCGGCCGCCCGCGAACACCGCCCGACGTCGTCCTGATGGACATGCGCATGCCGGTCCTGGACGGTGTCGCCGCGACCCGCCAGGTCTGCGCGCTCACCGGAGCCGGGTCCTCGCCCTGACCATGTTCGACACCGACGAGCACCTGTACGCGGCTCTGCGCGCCGGTGCCAGCGGCTTCCTGCTCAAGGACGCTCCCCGGGCAGACCTGGTGAACGCGGTCCGGGTGGTCGCCGCCGGAGACGCGCTGCTCGCCCCGCCGTCACCGCCCGGGTGATCAGCGAGCTACACCGGCGCGGCCACCGGACCCGGCCCGGGCCGCCGCGGTGACCGCCCTGACCGCCCGGGAGACGGACGTGCTGCGGCTGATCGCGGCCGGGATGTCCAACGCCGAGATCGCCGCCCACCACCATCTCAGCGAGCACACGGTGAAGACCCACGTCGGCAATCTGTTCACCAAGCTGCACCTGCGCGACCGCGCCCAGGCGGTGATGGTCGCCTACGAATCGGGCCTGGTGATACCCGGCCGATGACCTCCGGCCGGCGGGACCGCGGTGCGGGCGGTCCGCCGGCCGGAGGACACGTCGGTTACAGGGTGCGGGCCAGCCGATCGGCGAGCGTACGGGTGAAGCGGGCCGGGTCGGCCAGCTCACCACCCTCGGCGAGCACCGCCAGGCCGTAGAGCAGCTCGGCGGTCTCGGTCAGGGCGGCGGGCTCGCTGCCCTGCTCGTGGGCTTGCGCAGCCCGGACACCAGTGGGTGACCGGGGTTGAGCTCCAGGATCCTCTTGGTCGGCGGGATCTCGTGCCCCATCGCCCGGTACATCTTCTCCAGGGTCGGGGTGAGGTCCTGGCGTCGCCGACGACGCAGGCCGGTGAGGTGGTCAGCCGGGACGACAGGCGGACCTCCCGAACACTGTCGGTCAGGGTGGTGCCCAGCCAGTCGAGCAGCGCCGCGAACTCCTGTCGCTGCTGCTCGCGCTCGGCCTCGGCCTGCTGCTTCTCCTCGTCGGTGTCCAGGTCGATCTCGCCCTTGGCGATCGAGCGCAGCGGCCGACCGTCGTACGCGCCGACCCGCTCGACCCACACCTCGTCGACCTGGTCGGTGAGCAGCAGCACCTCGTGGCCCTTGGCCCGGAACGCCTCCAGGTGCGGGAGTTCTCGATGGCGGCCGGGACTCGCCGGTGGCGTACCAGATGTCGCTCTGGCCGTCCTTCATCCGCGACACGTAGCCGGCCAGGTCGGTGGGCTCGACCGGGTCGTGGGTGGAGGCCACCGACAGGATGTCCAGCAGGGTGTCCCGGTTGTCGGTGTCGTCGATCAGCCCTTCCTTGACCACCGCGCCGAACTCGGTCCAGAAGGTGCGGTAACGCTCGGCGTGGTTGGCCTTCAGGTCCTTGACCGTGGCGAGGACCTTCTTCACCAGGCGGCGGCGGACGATCTGGATCTGCCGGTCCTGTTGCAGGATCTCCGGGAGATGTTCAGGGACAGGTCGTGCGCGTCGACGACGCCCTTGACGAAGCGCAGGTAGGTCGGGACCAGCGCCTCGCAGTCGTCCATGATGAAGACGCGCTTGACGTAGAGCTGGACGCCACGGCGGCCCTGTGGGGAGAACAGGTCCAGCGGGGCGTGGCTGGGCAGGAACAGCAGCGCCTCGTACTCGAAGGTGCCCTCGCCCTTCATGTGCACGACCTCGAGCGGGTCGGCCCAGTCGTGGCTGACGTGCTTGTAGAACTCGTTGTACTCGGCGGCGTCGACCTCGTCGCGGGACCGGGCCCAGAGCGCCTTCATCGAGTTGAGGGTCTGCACCTCGCTGGTGGCAGGCTCGCCGTCGGCGCCGGGCGCTCGACGGTCATCCGGATCGGCCAGGCGATGAAGTCGGAGTATCGCTTGACGATCCGCGGACGGTCCACTCGGCGGTGTAGTCGTGCAGGTTGTCCTCGGTGTCGACCGGCTTGAGGTGCAGGGTCACCGTGGTGCCCTGGGGTGCCTCGTCGACCGCCTCGATCGAGTACGTGCCCTCGCCGCTGGACTCCCAGCGGGTGCCGCCGTCTCGCCGGCCTTGCGGAGTCAGCAGGGTGACCCGGTCGGCGACCATGAACGCGGCGTAAGCCCACGCCGAACTGGCCGATGAGGTCCTGCGAGGCGTGGGCGTCGGCGGACTCGCGCAGCTGCCGCAGCAACTCGGCGGTGCCCGACTTGGCGATCGTGCCGATCAGCTGGACGACCTCGTCGCGGGTCATCCCGATGCCGTTGTCCCGCACGGTGAGGGTGCGGGCCTCCCGGTCGACCTCCAGGGCGACGTGCAGGTCGCCGGTGTCGGCGACGAGGTCCTTGTCGACGAGGTGGCCAGCCGGAGCTTGTCCAGTGCGTCGGACGCGTTCGAGATGATTTCCCGCAGGAAGACGTCCTTGTTCGAATAGATCGAGTGGACCACCAACTGGAGGAGCTGACGCGCCTCGGCCTGGAACTCCAACGTTTCGGCCTGGTTGCTCACACCGTCTCCCATCTCGGCTCGCACGAAGGTTCGCGGAAAGGATACGAGTCGTCACCGGTCCGGCTGCGGCCGCGTCCGGGTCGTATTCCCGATTCGGTCGGCCCACCCCGTGAGATAGCTGACTTTGCTAAACAGAAGTCAGGTCGGATAGCGTGAGGCCCATGAAGATCGCTGGAAGCACCGCCCTCGTCACCGGCGCCAACCGTGGCTTCGGCCGACACCTGGCCGCCGAACTCTCGCCCGGGCGCCACCGTCTACGCCGGCGCCCGCAACCCGACAGCGTCGACCTGCCCGGCGTGACGCCGGTACGCCTCGACATCACCGACCCGCCTCGGTGGCCGCGGCCGCCAAGCTGACCGGCGACGTGAACCTGCTGATCAACAACGCCGGCATCGAGACCGGCACCAACCTCCTCGACGGCGACCTGGACCTCGTCCGGCTGGAGATGGAGACCCACTATTTCGGCAACCTGTCGGTGGTCCGGGCGTTCGCGCCGATCATCGCGGGCAACGGCGGCGGACGATCCTCAACGTGCTCTCCGCGCTGTCCTGGGTGAACTTCCCGGCCGTCGGGGCGTACGGCGCCGCGAAGTCGGCCGAGTGGGCGATGACCAACGCGCTGCGCGTCCAGCTCGCCGAGCGGGGCGTCCGGGTCGCCGGTCTGCACGTCGGCTACATGGACACCGACATGGCCGCCGGGGTCGACGCCCGAAGTCCGACCCGGCGGTGATCGCCCGGATCGGGGTGGACGGCATCGAGGCCGACGCGTACGAGATCGTCACCGACGAGACCAGCCGTCAGGTGCAGGCCGGGCTGGCCGGCGGTGTCGCCGCGCTCTACCCGCAGCTCCCCTGACCCGCGACGCGACGAGCCGCCGCCGGAGGCACCGGCGGCGGCTCGCTTCGGGTACGCGGTCAGCTGACCTGCAACGTCACGTCGTCGACCACGAAGCTGGTCTGCAACGACGAGTCCTCGGTGCCGGTGAACCGGAGCGTCACCGTCTGCCCGGCGAACCCGGCCACGTTGAAGCTGCGCTGGGCGTAGCCGGAGGCGGCGTTGAGATTCGAGTACGTCGCCAGGGTGGTCGAGCCCACCTGCACGGTGAGCCGGTCGTACACCGTCGAGCCTGTGGTCTCGGCGGTGTCGATGTGCAACCAGAACGACAGCGTGTAGGTGGAGCAGCCGGCCGGCAGGGTCACCGACTGCGTCAGGCTCTCGGTGCGGGTGCTGCCGTTCCCGTTGAGCCAGGCCTTGTACGACCCGGTCCGGGCCGGCTGAGCGCTGGCACTGGTGATCACGCCGGAGGACGCGCTCCACGGCGTGCTGCCGCCTCGAAGCCACCGTTTCCGATCACCTGGCCGCCCGTGCAGGTCGGGGTGCCGCCACTGCTCACGGCGAGCTGCCACAGCGCGTACGCGACACCGTCGGCCGCCCGGTTCAGCACTGTGGCGCTGACGTTGGCGGTGGTGTCGCAGGCCCGGTGGTAGCACGGGTCGTACGCCGAACTGGCGGTGCCGCCCCACTTCGCCGCCTGGGAGCTGGTCTTGCGGGCGCTCGCGCCGGCGGCGTAGCCCGAGGTGGGGACGCCGGCCTGCTGGAAGTAGTAGTCGTCGGAGCGGCCCTGACCCTCGACGTTCTCCTCCGGTTGCAGGCCCAGTGAGTCCCAGTACGCCTTGAGCGGCGCCGCGGTGGTCGAGCTGACCCGGTTGATGAAGTAGCCGCCGTTGACCGAGCCGACCATGTCGAAGTTGTAGTAACCCTTGATGTAGCCGCGCTGGGTGGCGTTGAGCGAGTTGACGTAGAACCGGGAGCCGTTGAGCCCCTGCTCCTCGTCGGTCCACCAGGCGAACCGGACCTTCTTCGTCATCGTCGGGTTCTGCGCGGCCAGCACCAGCGCGTTCTCCAACAGGGTCGCCGAGCCGGTGCCGTTGTCGTTGATGCCCGGACCGGCCGAGACGCCGTCCAGGTGGGCACCGAACATGACCACCTGGTCGGACGGGCCGCCGGGCCACTCGGCGATGAGGTTGTTCGAGGGTACGTGCAGCTGGAGCAGTACTGCTCGCTGACGGTGTAGCCGGCCGACTGGAGCCTGGTCTTCACGTAGCTCAGTGAGGCGGTGTAGCCGGCCGAGCCGGCTCGTCGATTGCCACCGTTGCTGGTGGCGATGGCGTTGAACTGGGTCAGGTGCGCCTGGACGTTGCTGACGGAGATGTCCGGTGCAGCCAACGCGGCGGCGGCCGCGGCGATCGGCCGGGTCGCCGTCGTCGTGGTCGGAGGTGACGCGGTCGCCGGCTGGGCGGCCAGCGTCACCGTCATCCCGGCGAACACGGCGAGCGCGATTCCCGCGCTCAGCGTTCTGCCTCTCATGGGGCTCCTCGGGGTTGGAGAGATACCCGAGACACTTACAGATATCTATTTTCCGAGCATCGGTCGTTCGTCCCGATCCGCCACCGCTTCGACTGTGGGTACCGGCGTCGGCACAGGTGAGTAGAGGTGTCAGGATGGGTAGGTAACGCGGCAGGGTCGTCGGGCCCGGAACGGGGCTTGCAATGGGGTCGGATCGAGCGTGACACGACCCAGCACCGACCTGTTCAGCGGCGGGGGCGACAGCGGGCGACTGATGGCAGAGCTGGACTGGGCCCGCACGCCGCTCGGCCCGGTCAGCGGATGGCCACAGAGCCTGCGCGCCGCCGTTCGGATGGTGCTCTCCTCCCGGTACCCGATGCTGCTGCTGTGGGGCGACAGCTTCTCCCAGCTCTACAACGACGCGTACTCCGCGCTGATCGGCGACAAGCACCCGGCCGCCCTCGGCGACGACGTACGCGTGACCCTGGCCGAGGGCTGGGACGTGCTCGCCCCGCTGATCGAGGACGCCATGGCGACCGGGTGGCCAGCTGGTCCCGCGCTGCGGCTGCTGCTGGAGCGGGCCGGCTACCGCGAGGAGGCGTACTTCAGCGTCTCGCACGCCCCGGCTCGGGACGACGACGGCCGGACCGTGGGCGTGCTGACCGTCTGCAGCGAGGTCACCGAGCAGGTGGTCGGCGAACGCCGGCTGCGTCTGCTGCGCGACCTGTCCGTCTTCGGCGACGGGCGCCCCGTCGACGTGGACACCACCGGCGCTCGCCTGATCGACGCGATCGACGGGCACCCCTGGACGTGCCGTTCGCCGCCATCTACCTGCGCGACGGCACGGCGCTGCGACGGGTCGCGCACACCGGCGGCGACCGGGGCACGCCGGCGCACTGCCGGACACTGTCGAACTGGCCGACCCGGGTCCGGCCGCATCCGCCTGGGGCTGTCCGACGCCGCCGAGGGCCGGGCGACCCGGTGACCGACGTCGCCGACCGGCTGCCGCTGCCCGGCGGCCCGTGGGACGACAGGGTCCGCACCGCGCTGGCGCTGCCGCTGCCAGCGGCGACGAGGATCAGCCGCTCGGCGTCCTCCTCGTCGGGTCAGCCCCAGCCGTGGGCTCGACGAGGCGTACCGGTCCTTCCACCAACTCCTGGCGCAGCAGATCTCCGTGGCGCTGCGCAACGCCCAGGAGTACGAGGAGGAGCGCCGCCGGGTCGAGGCGTTGGCGGAACTGGACCGGGTGAAGACCGACTTCTTCGCCAACGTCAGCCACGAGTTCCGTACCCCGTTGACCCTCATCCTCGGCCCGCTGACCGACGCCCTCACCGACGCCACCGCGCCGTTGGCACCGGCGCAGCGGGAGCGGTGGAGACCGGCTGGCGTAACGCCACCCGACTGTTGACGCTCGTCAACAGCCTGCTCACCTTCTCCAGCCTGGAGGCCGGCGCGCCCGTAGCGATGCCCGGTGGTCGACCTGGCCGCGCTCACGGCCGAACTCGCCGGCGTGTTCCGGGCCGCCGTCGAGCGGGCCGGACTGGCTCTCGAGGTGGTCTGCCCGCCGCTGCCCGACCGGTCGCCGTCGACCCGGTCAACTGGGAACGCATCGTCACGAACCTGCTATCCAACGCCCTGAAGTACACGTTCATCGGTCGTATCCGGGTCACCCTCGACGCCGACGACGAGGAGGTACGCCTCACCGTCGCGGACACCGGCATCGGCATCTCCGAACGCGACCTGCCGAAACTCTTCGAACGCTTCCACCGGTGCGCGGCGCCCGCTCCCGCAGTCACGAGGGCACGGGCATCGGCCTGGCCCTGGTGCACGAGTTGGCCCGGCTGGAGGGCGGTGACGTGCGGGTGACGAGCCGGGTGGGCGTGGCAGCACGTTCACCGTGACGCTGCCCTGGTCGGCGGCACGCCGCAACGCGGTCACCGGGCCGGCGGTGGACGGCGGGCGACGCGGCCCGCGCCGCCGTCGAGGAGGCGATGGGTTGGCTCAGCGAGCCGGACGACGGTCTGGCCGAGCCCGCCTCGCGCCCGGAACGGCCTCCGACGAGTTGGCCGGTGCCCGGATCCTGCTCGCCGACGACAACGCCGACATGCGCGCCTACCTCACCAGACTGCTCACCGGGCAGGGCTGGCGGGTGCGGGCTGTCACCGACGGCCGGCAGGCGCTTGACGAGATCCACCGTGACCCGCCGGACCTGGTCCTGACTGACGTGATGATGCCGGTCCTGGACGGCTTCGACCTGGTGCGTCGACTGCGCGCTGACCCGGCGACCAGGGCGCTGCCGGTGCTGGTGCTCTCCGCCCGTGCCGGCGGGAGGCCAGCGTGGAGGGCCTGAGCCTGGGCGCCGACGACTACCTGGTGAAGCCGTTCGCCGCGGCCGAACTGGTCGCCCGGATCCGGGCGAGCATTCGTCGAGCCCGCCACCGCACCCATCCCGGGCGACCGGCGGCGACACGGCGACAGTCGTTCCGGCGGCGGCCCGACCCGCCCCGGTCAGTGCCGTCGCGTCGGCCCCGGTGCGCGAATCTGTCCGCGACACGTCGGTGGTCGCGGAGGCGCCGGCCGACCGGGACGGATGGGCGACATCCTGGACGTCGACTGGACGTACCCGTCGGTGGCCACCTCGGCCGCGGCGATGCGTCGAGACGTCCGGCGGGCGTTGGCTGATCTCGACGTCGACCCGGACGTGCTGGAGGATCTCCTGCTCGCCGCGTCCGAGGCCATGAACAACGCCGTCGAGCACGCGCAACGGCCCAGCCGCCCGGAGGTGAGCCTCCGCGTCCAGGTGGGTGGCGGCCTGGTCCGGATCTCGGTGCGGGACTTCGGCACCTGGCGGGACCGCCGGCCGGCGATGGACCGGGGACGTGGCGCGCTGCTGATGAATGCCTACGGCGACGTGCGACTGGTCTCCACCGCCGAGGGACGACGGTGACGATCGAGCGCCGACTGGCCTGAACGACCCTTCGTCAGCGCGTCAGAGTCGGCCGCCGCTGGCGTCGCGGGCGATGATGCCGTCCAGTCGCTCACCCGGGATGAGCTGGGTCGGGTCGAACCAGAAGATCATCACCTGCTTGTCGAGACTCCATCGCTCCACCCGGGCGTCGACCTGCCGACCGTCCACCGTGCCGATGATCCGCTTGGCCGGCCCGACGAAGTAGCCGAAGGTGGGCACCGGCGCGGCCGAGGAGCTTCGTCGTAGCCGATCTGGTGGAAACCGGGCCTGCGGTCGGACCCCTCGACGTCGTTGACCAGGATGTCCGTGGTCAGTCGGCCGTCCGGAGCCTGGCGACCGGCGGCCAGCCCGATGGTCACCCCGGGCTCGTCCGGCAGGGACACCGCGACGACGAAGTAGACCCGCCGGTCGGAGCCGTGCCGCACCCCGCTGTCGATCAACTGGCCCCGGGCTTCGGCTGCGGCATCGGGCGGCGGCGTGGCCTTCAGCGACGTCGGCGGGACACCGACCGACGGCGGCGCCACGGCGACCGGCGGCGGCTCGTCGGCAGCGGCTCACCCGGCCCGGGCGCGCCGACCGCCACCACGACGACGACGGCGGCCAGCCCGACCGCGAGCGTCGCCGCCCGGCCCCGGCGACCCGTCGGCGGGTACGCAACCGCCGACCCTGCCGCATCACGGCGGTCAGATCGAGGACGGCGTCCGGCGCTCGGTCGCCCGCATGGCGTGACGGAGCCGTTCCAGCTCGTTCACCGGCACGCCTCCTCGTCGGCGGTACGCGGCACGGCGGTGCGCAGTTTCTCCAAGGCTCGTGAGCTGGTGCTCTTGACGGTGCCCAACGACACGGCGAGTTCTCGAGCCACCTGCGCCTCCGGAAGGTCGAAGTAGTAGCGCAGCACGACGATGGCCCGCTCCCGAGGGCTGAGCGCACCGAGGATGGTGACCAACCAGCGCCGGGTGGCCACCTCGTCGGCCACGTCGCCACGCCGCTGCTCCGGCACCTCGTCGGTCGGGTACTCGCGCATCGGTCGCCGCCACCCGTCCACCACGTGGTTGACCAGCGTGCGACGGGCATAGCCGTACGCGTCGTCGTCGTGGACCCGCGACCAGGACGCGTAGGTGCGGGCCAGGGCGGTCTGCGCCGCGTCCTCGGCCTGGTGGTGGTCGCCGGTCAGCAGGAACGCGGCGTGCACCAGGCGCGCGGACGCCGCCCGCGCGAACTCGATGAACTCCGCGTCACCCGCGCCACCGCGAACCCTCCCCGTGCCACAGCGTTAGGGACGGGCGAGGCGGGTGAAAGGTTGAGTGCGGATCACCTCAACTTTTCTCACCATCACCCGTCTTCTCCTCCGCCGCCGGGCGACGCGCGAGGGGAGAGACATGTCGACGAAGGTTACCCGCCGGTGGCGTCCCGCCTCGGCGACGGCGCTGCTGGTGGTGGCGCTGCTCACCGGGTGCGGGTTGCCAACCGCCGGGCAACCTGCGGCCCAACCCGGCACCATCGGACCGCCGCCCAGCCGGGCGGCCGCGGGTGCCACGTCCGGGGACGGCCGGAGTGGCCGACGTCCCGTCCAGTTCCGCGCCCACCATCCCGGTCAGCTGCCCCGCCACCGGCGGCAACCGCTGGTCGGTGGCGCTCGCCGAGGCGGCATCCGGACGTGCGAACGGCGGCCGGTTGCTGCGCTACCGGATCGCCGTGGAGCGCGACATCCGGGGCCTGCCAATGCGGGACGTCGCCACGGCGGTCACCGCCACGTTGAACGACCCACGCGGGTGGACGGCGGGCGGGACGTGGCGGCTGCGTCGGGTGGGTGCCGGCGAAGCGACAGACTTCACCATCTACCTGGCGACCCCGGCACCCGCGACACCCTCTGCCAGGACGTGCCGGACGGCTACACCTCGTGCCGCAACGGTGACCGGGTGGTGCTCAACGTGGCGCGCTGGGTCAAGGGCGTACCCGGCAACGGGACGAGCCTGGCCGCGTACCGGCAGTACATGGTCAACCACGAGGTGGGGCACCGACTCGGGTACGGCCACGAGCGGTGCCCGGGCGGCCGGCCGGCGCCGGTGATGCAGCAGCAGACGCTGGGTCTGCACGGCTGCACCGCGAACCCTGGCCGTACCCGAGGGGCAGGGTCCGCTACAGCGGGCCGGTCGGGGCGTACGACGACGAGATCCCACGGCCGGAGGGTGCCTATTCGGCGCGGTGAGGCGGCAGCACAGCTTGTGCGCCCCGCACTCGTGCTGACTATGAGGCTGACGGCGCTGTGGCTGGCCCGCCAGATCGATGTGCTGTTGAACGCTATACCTCAGCGGCATATTCATACCTCTGAGGTATAGCGCTCACTACCGCATCCGCTCCGACGGAGGTGACCGACGGTCACCGCCGGCCGCCTGCTGCGCCCACCGCCCCAGCCTGGGTTGGGACTTACCCGTCCAGGCGCCTGCGGGCTGCGACGGGAAGCCCGTGAACGGTACATCGTGGGAAGTGGTGGGACCACGCCGATGGCGGGGACGCGTCGCGCGCGTCCCCGCCCGAGTGTCCCGGATGGTCAGACGGTCAGCCCGCCGACCTGGGTGGAGATCCAGGACCGGATCGACGGCAGGTCGACGTAGATGGACGGGCCGGTGGCGCAGGTGGAGTTGTTGTTGCCGGCCCGACTGGTCGCGCCGATCAGGTTCCACACGCCGTTGACGCTGCGCACCTGCGGGCCGCCCGAGTCGCCGTAGCAGGCGCCGGAGTTGCCGTTGGTGTTGTTGGTGCAGATCTCGTAGGGACCGTTGATGCCGGAGCACCGGCTGTCGGCCACGATGGACGTGTCCAGCTCGTTGGCGACCGCCGGCGCCGATCCGCAGCCCCGGGTGCGCAGGTCTGACCCCAGCCGATGATCCGGGTGGCGGTGCCGACCGCACCGGACGTGCTCGGGATGGGTGCCGGGGCGTAGGTGACCGAGCTGGCGAGTTGCAGCAGCTTGACGTCGACGCTCGGGTGGTTAACCGCGCGGGTCACCCGGACCACGGTGCCGCCGCTGGTGCGGTTGACGCTGCCCACCCGCACCGAGGACGGCGTCGAGCAGTGCTTGGCGGTGACCGCCCAGTTGGCCTTGATCAGCGTGCCGGTGCAGCCGGAGACGTACACCATGAAGGGGTAGTTCTCCGTTGCCGGCCGGCCGCCGACCACCGTCGGGCCGATGTCCGAGGCGCCGTCCCAGGTGTACGTCGTGCTGGCCGGTGCCGCCAGGGTGCCGGCGAACAGCGAGTTCACCCGGCTCGCCTCGGCCGAGCTGGGGTTCGCGTTACGGCAGGACACCGGGCGCTGCTGCCGGACATCAGGTCGGTGCAGAGCCCGGTACGCCGGTCCGGCAGGCCCAGGATGTGGCCGACCTCGTGGGTGGCGATACGGGTGCGGTCGTAGCCCTGGTTGACGGCCGTGCGGCCCATCCAGATCCGGCCCGAGCCGAGACCGGTCGGCTGCGCGCGGGGCCAGCCGTCGTCGACGTAGATGGTGATGCTGGCCGGGTGCCGGCCAGGAGCCGGACGTTGCTGACCCGGCTGTTCCAGATCTGTGCGGCCTGGTCGAAGTTGGTGCGGAACTCGCCGGTCCGGCTCGCGTCGTAGTAGACGGTCCGGACGGCGGCGGCCGGTGCGCCGGTGGCGAGCTGCATCCCGGCCGCCGCCAGGATCGCCACCAGCATGGCCAGCGCCGCACGTCGCACTTGTCGTCGGAACATACGCACTCCCCTGCGGTCGTCCGGCGGCCAGCGGCCCCGGTCATCGATGTACGTAGATGTTAATGTGACGGCGATCGATGTCCGGCATAGCGGAATCGTCATACCGGCGGAGTCGGCGGCTGTTACTCAGCGGTTACGCCGCGGCGAAGGTCCCGTGCCGAGGCAGGACGACGGTGATGGCAGAGGGTCACCGGCACCGCCGCCGCGACGTGGCCCCGACATCGATCGGAGAAACCACGATGAGGATCAGAAGCACACTGGCCGCGATGGCGGTCGTCCTCGCCGGGCTGGTCGCCAGCGCGGGCAGCAGCACCGCGGCGGGCATCACGACCGGGACGGCGTCCTGCGGGATCACCTGGGGCAGTGCGGAGAAGTCGGCCGGCGCGCTGAGCGACACCCCGCTGGTCGACGTACGGACCGGACGGCACGACTGCTACGACCGGGTCGTGTTCGAGTTCGCCGGCCCGGTCGACGGTTACGCCGTCGGCTACGGCGAGACGTGGACCGAGGGCGAGGGCTGGCGTTGTCGCCGTACACCGCCGGTGGCGCGCTGCTGCGGGTCTCGCTGCGGGCCCCGGCGTACGACGACGACCACCTGGGCACCGTGCCCTACGCGGTCGGCGAGCACGTCACGAACCTGCTGCGCTACCCGACACTGCGCGACGTCGTCTTCGGCGGCAGCTTCGAGGGCTACAGCACCTTCGCGGTCGGCGTACGGGCCCGGTTGCCGTTCCGCACGTTCGTGCTGGCCGGGCCGGGCACCCACAGCCGGATCGTGCTGGACGTGGCCCACCAGTGGTGATCCCGGCCGGCGAGCGCTAACCCGGGTGGGCGCGGCGAGCCGTACCGAATCGCCGTTGGTATGCGGTAGGGCTGATGGACAGGTTTCTGGCGAAGACCCGTCGCATGCTCTCGTAGCTGGGGAACCCGGCGAGGGTCGCGGCCTGCGTGGCGGTGTGACCCTGGTCGAGGAGCGCCCGGGCCATGTCGAACCGGATGCTTTCCACGTACCGGGCGGGCGTCGTGGCCAGCTCATCGTGGAAGAGTCGGGTGAGGTGCCTGGTGCTGACGTTGAGATGTCGCGCGAGTTCGCCGAGCGAGTGGTTCCCGCGGGGTTCGCCGTCACCACGTCGGTGATCCTCCGCAGGGCCGGCGAACGGGCGGCGGTCCCTGCAGCGGTGCGGAGAACTGGACTGACCACCCGCACGCTGCATGTACACCACCAGGGCGCGGGCGACGTCGCGCGCCAGATCGGGCCCGTGGTCCTCTTCGACGAGAGCGAGCGCCAGGTCGATACCGGCCGTCACCCTGCCGAGGTGTACGTGGTGCCGTCGCGGACGTAGATCGCGTCGGGCTCGACGCGGCACGCCGGATAGCGGGCGGCGAGTTCGTGTGCGACCTGCCAGTGTGTTGTCGCGCGCTTACCGTCGAGGATGCCGGCGGCGGCGAGGACGAACGCACCGGTGCAGATCGAGGCGACCCTTCCGGCCGTAGCCGCCGGTATCCGTGCGGCGTCCGCCACGTCGGCGGGGACCTGGGCACGTGGATAGTGATCGGATCCGGCCACCAGGAGCGTGTCGACAGCCGGCTCCGCGGAGACGGCGCCGTCGACCGCCATCCGAATCCCGAGACTCGACGTGACGTCCGCACCGGTCGGTGACAGCAGGATGATCCGATAGTCGGCACCGAAGCGGTTCGCCTCCTTGAACACCTCCGCCGGACCGGCGACGTCCAACAGCGTCACCCGTCGTAGACGACGATCGCGACGCGATGCGAACCGGCGTTCAGCACTCCGGCCCACCGGGGCCTCCGGGGCCGAATCCGGACGGTCATCGGCCCGACCTCGGCGACCTCGGCCGCCGTCGGATCGGCGAACAGGCGAGATGCACACCATCAATTGGTAGCACGCCATTACCGGAGACGACCCGGTCCTCCCGGACGGCGTTGCTCGCCTGACGATTTCCGCCGTTTATGTGCTTCCCGTGATCGGCGGTCGATAACGTGCAGAGTTGTCCACGATCTCACCCTGTCCAGATATGAGGGATTCCTGGCCGGACGAGGGCGGCGCCACCCGACGATCGGCGGGCAGCATGGAGGTCACCAGCACGTTCGAATATTCGCCGAGGAGTTCAGAGGACATGTCAGAGGTCATCGCGGGCTGGAGATTCCTGCGACAACGGCGGTCGCCGAAGCAGACAGGCATATTCGGCAGACGACCAGACCGGTCATCTACCACCACTCCCGACGGGTTTTTCTTCGGGCTGATCCACGCTCACCGGCTTGGCGTGAAACCGGACCCGGAGCTGCTCTATCTGGCGGCCATGTTCCACGACACCGGCCTCCTGACGCCGTTCTCCGACGTGGAGCAGCGCTTCGAAATCGATGGCGCCGACCACGCGCGCAGGTTCCTCCTGGATCGGGTTTCTCGACGGCCGCCGCCGAGACCGTGTGGACGGCGATCGCGCTGCACACCACGCCGGGCGTCCCCGACCGGATGGGCCCGGAAATCGCGACCACCTACCTCGGCGTCCTGACCGACGTGCTCGGCCTTGGCCTGGACGGGCTGGACCGCGATCAGCTGGACGAGATCCTCGCCGTCCACCCACGGGGCGACTTCAAGAACGAGTTCCTGCGTGCCCACGTCGACGGGCTGAAGAACCGCCCCGAAACCACGAACGGCACGGTCAACTCCGACATCCTCGAACACTTCATCCCCGGCTTCCAGCGGGTGACGACGGTCGAGCGCATCGTCGGGTCGCCCTGGCCAAGCTGATTGGACACCCATGCGAGCGATCACCGTGCGCGACCGTAACGCCGGCGTCGGGGCTCACCCTGACCGACATGCCCTACCCGCACGCTGCCGAGAACGACGTCATCGTGGCGTCCACGCCGCGGGCTTCACCCCGGCGAACTGGACTGGCCGGGACGTGGTCCGATCGCGCCGGCCGCGACCGTACGCCCAGCATCCCCGGCCACGAGCTGTCCGGAGTGGTTGTCGAACTCGGCTACGGAACCACCGGGCTCACCGTGGGCCAGCGGGTGTTCGGGCTGACCGACTGGACCCGCAACGGATCTTTGGCCGAGTACGCGGCGGTGGAGGCTCGCAACCTCGCCCCGCTCCCGGCCGACATCGACCACGCCGTGTCGCGGCGCTGCCCATCTCCGGACTGACCGCCTGGCAGGGACTGTTCGACCACGCTCACCTCGCGGCCGGCCAGACCGTCCTCATCCACGGCGCCGCAGGCGGCGTCGGCTCGATAGCCGTCCAACTCGCGCGGGAGGTGGGGCGCATGTGATCGGCACCGGGCGGGCCAACGACCGCGAACTCGCGCTCTCCCTCGGCGCGCAGACCTTCGTCGACCTGGACGCCGAGGATCTGCGACAGGTCGGTGAGGTGGACGTGGTGCTCGACGTCATCGGCGGCGACATCCTCCGGCGATCGACCGAACTGGTACGCCGGGCGGCACCCTGGTCACCATCGCCATGCCGCCCATCGTGCAGCCGAAGGACGGTCGGGCCATCTTCTTCGTCGTCGAACCCGATCGTGCCGGGTTGATCGAGCTCGCCCGGCGCCTCCGGGCCGGGCGGCTCAATCCGATCGTCGAGCCGTGCGACCCCTGGACGAGACGGCCTCGGCGTTCGCCCGTCACCGCCGCGCACCCGGCAAGACCATCATCCAGATCACGGACGAACGAGAGACGCGGCATCCGAGCACGGACAGCTAGACACCAGGGTGACGGCACGGGTGGGTGCTGGTTCGGCCACCACTTCGACACGGGAGACGCGAATGGCCAAAGTGGTAGTGGGAGCGACCCCTTCAGGGGCACGTCAGCCCGGTCCTCACGGTGGCGGCGGACCTGGTCAGGCGTGGCCACGAGGTGGTCGCGTACACCGGATCCCGATTCGAGGAGCACGCCCTGGCGATCGGGGCGCGGTTCCAGGCGCTGCCGCCGGAAGCCGACCTCGACGACCGGAGGTTGGACATTCTCTACCCGGTGCGGGCCACGCTGCCGCCAGGGCCAGCCCAGCTGTCGTTCGACTTCGAGACCTTCTTCCTGGGCCAGTTGCCCGCGCAGGTGCAGGGTCTGCGGGCGCTGCTGACCGGGTTCCCCGCGGATGTGGTGCTGGGTGAGCTTGGTTCTGGTCGATCCCGGTGCTCAGCCTGTCCATGGCACCGCAGGACCGCCCGACGCTCGTGACGCTGGGCTCCGTTCCCTGCTCATCCAGAGCGAGGACGCTCCGGCGTTCGGCCCCGGCGTACTCCCGACGTCGGGCGAGGAGGCACGCGTCCGCAACCGAGCGATGAACGCCGAGGTACGTCAGGCCTTCGCCTCCCTACAGAGGTTCGGCGAGGCAACGCTCACGTCGTTGGGCGTGACGATGCCGGACTACCTCTTCGACGCCCTTCCGCCGTACGGACCACTACCTGCAGCTGACGGTGCCCGGCTTCGAATACCCCCGCGGCGACCTTCCGGAGCACCTGCGTTTCGTCGGTACGCTGCCTCCGGCACGCAGTACCGGCTACGTGGAGCCGGAATGGTGGCCCGAGCTGTCGTCCGGTCGGCCGGTGGTGGTCGTCACGCAGGGCACGGTCGCCAACACCGATCTGCACGAGCTGGTCATCCCCACGGTGCGTGCCCTCGCCGACCTCGACGTTCTGGTGGTGGCCGCCACCGCGCGTGAGGACGGCCCAGCCCTGGTTCGCCGGGCCCTGCACGGCGTACCGGACAACGTGCGGCTGGCCAGCTTCGTACCGTTCGACCGGCTGCTCCCGCATGCCGACGCATTGGTCACCAACGGCGGTTACGGCGGAGTGCAGACCGCCCTGTATCACGGCGTGCCGCTGGTGGTCGCCGGTGCCAGCGAGGACAAGCCGGAGGTGGCCGCCCGCGTCGAGTGGACCGGCAGCGGGTCAACCTGCGCACCAGCACGCCGGGGAGCACCCGGTTGCGGGCCGCGGTGCAGATGGTGCTGAACGACCCTGGCTACCGCTCCGGGCCGAGGTCATGGCTAAGGAGATCGGCCAGTACGACCCGTTCGACGCGATCGCCGACATCATCGATGCGGCCGCGCCCGTAAGCAGGGTAGGGTGTCTGAACGACTCAGCCATGCAGGGTGGGCCGGTAGATGAGTTCCTGGGAGCGACCGTCGAGTGTCCGGCTCCGGACCAGCTCCAGATCGAAGTCGGCGGCGCCCTGGAAGACCGGCTCCGTTCCGGTCTGACCGGTGATCACCGGGAAGATCGTCACCTGGACGAGGTCGACCAGCCCGGCGGCCATCAGCGCCCGGTTCAGCGACAGGCTGCCGTGCGATCGCAGGGGCACGTCGGACTCCTCCTTGAGCCGGGCGACGACGTCGACGGCGTCACCGGGTACGACGGTCGCGTCCGGCCAGTCGAGGGGCCTTCCAGCGTGTTCGACACCACCGTGGCCGGGAGGCTCCTCATCCGGGTGACCCAGGCGTCCGGACCTCGGACGCCTCGGTGCTCTCGGCGAGCATCTGGGCGAACACCCGGTACGTGCGGGCTCCGAAGACCATGCGCTGCTCCTCGCCGTAGACGGCCAGGCGGTGCGCGAGCAACTCGGGACCCTGCTTCCCCAGTAGCCGCCCCAGTTGCCGCTGGTGGTGCCGAAGCCGTCGAGGCTGGAGAAGACGTCGACGGTGTAGGTGACGGTCATGATGTGCTCCGTTCAGATGTGAGTGCGGTACGACGGGTCGCGGGCAGCCGCTGGTAGCCCGGGAGGTCCACACCTCTTCAACGCGGCGAGCGCCACCGCCGGTCCGTACCCTCGGATGCCCCGACGTCCACCATCGCGAGCCGATCACTGCCGGCCGGTGTCGTGTGAGGGGCATCCGAGGTGTCGGCACCGCACGCCGACTGACGTGCGGTGCCGCCGTGTCGGTCGTCAGTAGTTCACGTAGGCGGTGAGGGCGCGGTGCTCGAGTACTCGCCGCCGGTCATCGACGGCGTGATGGTCGCGACGTTGCTGAAGCCGTTGCCACTCTTGACCAGCAGGAAGTCGATCCGCCGGCTGCCGTTGGTGTCGTACGCCGAGGAGCAGTCGCGCCCGCCGCACTCTCGGCGATCGGGTCGCGGTACCCGTCGGCCTTGCCGTCGTCCCACCAGCCCGCGTCCTCGGGCTCGGCGTTGGCGTCACCCGCGACGATCTTCAGGCCGCCGCCCAGGCGGTCCATCGCCTCGTCGGCCTCCTTGATGTTCTCGTCCGCACACTTCGGGCCGTGCCAGGTGTTGGTCGGCCAGTGGATCGAGGCCACCGACACGTCCTCGTCGCGGACGTTGTCGTGCAGCCGGACGGCGATGTTGTGGACGCGGTCCTGGCTGCTGCGGGTGGGCTCGAGGTTCTGGCACCCGCCGGTGCCGGCGTCGTAGTCCTCCGGGCGTCGGAGCGCCATCGGGTGGCGTCCTCGAAGGTGAAGCGGTCCGTGCGGTAGACGACCGCGTTGGTCTGCTGGTTCTTCAGCTTGCCGCAGGTGCTGGTGTAACCCATCGAACCAGGGTTCGCGATCGCGATCTGCCCGGCGTAGGTGCCGGGCAGCTCGTCCGAGAGACGCCGCGTCAGGGTGTCGAGCTGCGTCTGATTGGACACCTGCTGCACGGTGAAGATGTCCGGGCTCAGCGGCCGACCCTTGAGGTAGGTGATCAGCCGGTCCCAGTTGTAACCGTCCGAACAGGAGCTCGGCAACCAGTTCTCGATGTTGTTGTTGTAGACAACCAGGTAATTGGCCGATGTGTTCACGGCGGCCTGGGCGCCGGTCGAACTGGCGACGCTGATCGCCGCGGTCATCAGGCCTGTGGTGAGCACGGCGACGGTGCCGCGCAGGAGACGGCTGGTACGGATGGACACACTTCGCTCCCTTGTCTGATGCGGGGGTGCCAGCGAGCCTCAAAGGGTCCGCTGGTACTCCTCCCAGGTCCGCTTGGGCTGACCGCCGGCCCATCATCGGCGCCCCGGTTGGCCAGGCCGTTACGACCGAGGTAATAGTCGCCCGCCTGGTTCTGCGCACCTGTCGACTGGTCGGTGTCGGAGAGCGCGATGGCGTGGATGTGGTAGCCCCAGTCCCCTGCTCAGGGGTCCGCAGCCACGCGGCGAAGCCGACCGTGCGGAGTCGACGCAGGACGTCCGTCCGGACGGACGACGAGAGACCGCTGACCGAGAGGTCGAGCGCCCCGCCGCCGTCGTGCGTCCCGGCGGAAGCGCCCACACCACTGCTGCACGAGCCCTGGGTGATGCCGAGCTGACGGCCGAGGAGGCGTTCGGCCTCGAACAACATCGACCTGGTACGGGTGTTGACCTGCACACCGCGCAGGGTCACCACGCTGCCGGGCGAGATCGCCCGACCACCGTGTAACGCCCCTCGCCGAGCGAGCGCAGCGACGACGGGCCGGGGAGCCCTGTCGCGTCGAGACCGGTGTAGCCGAGGGACCGCTGGTACGCCGCGTACGCGGCGATCGTGCTGGTGCCGAAGTGCCCGTCGACGTACGTCGACGACAACAGCCCTCTCGCCTGGAGCGCGCGCTCCACCAGCAGGACGCTGTCCTTGGCTCCCTCGGTGAGCGCGGTGTCCGCCCGACGCGGGTCGATCTGCGCCGCCTTGATCAGCGCCTCCATGTCCAGCTGCGGCAACGCGGCCGCGGCCGGGCCGGCCAGCGGTACGGCACCGACCACGGCCGCGCCGGCGGCGACGAGCAGGGTCCTTCTCGTGACCACGCTTCCTCCGTAAGATATTGACCGAACTTCATGACGAGATGAAGCTAGTCTTCAATGCGGAAGCCGAGTTGTCACCCCACCGGGGCCAGATCCGACCGGGCAATGTCGGGCTAGCTGCCCGCCTCGTCGGCCAGGTGCCAGACCTCGCGCATCGGCGCCCAAAGTCGCCCGAGCCGGGCTCGGCGATCGACTCCTGACACGGGTCGGTCAGCTTCCACCACTCCTGCGTCTGCGGGTCCGCGGCGATCAGCCGCAGGTCGGCCTCGTAGTCGTCACCGACGTACTCGTAGTAGCCGAACAGCAGGTCGTCGTGGAGGAAGATGGTGTAGTTGCGGAAGTTCGCCTCGCGCAGCGTCTTCTCGACGCTCGGCCAGACGGCGGCGTGCAGCCGCAGGTAGGTCTCCCGCTGGTCCGGGCGGAGTCGGATCACGCAGCCATGACGTTGCACGTCGTTCCTCTCGTGTGAACTGGTTCAGGGTACCGAGAATCAGCTGACCGTAGCGGTTGGACGGTGCCGGACAGAGGCCGGCTGGCCGCCGATACCGACCGTTTCGCCAGGACTGCGTACGGTGACAGCGGGTCTACCCTCAGGTGATGGAGGGCCGCGTGTTGGTGGTCGAGGACGACGCCTCCATTCGGGAGGTCACCGCCCTCGGTCTGCGCCGCGCCGGCTTCCGGGTCGACACCGCTGCTGACGGGCACCAGGCTCTGGCGGCGTTCCGCGCCCACCCGGGCGACCTGATCGTGCTCGACGTCATGCTGCCCGGTCTGGACGGCCTGGAGGTCTGCCGGGAGATCCGGCGGAGCAGTCAGGTGCCGATCCTGATGCTGACCGCGCGCACCGACACCATCGACGTGGTCGTGGGGCTGGAGTGTGGGCGGACGACTACCTGCGCAAGCCCTTCGACCTGCCCGAGCTGGTGGCCCGGGTCCGCTCGGTGCTGCGCCGGGTGAGTGCGCGGGCCCCGTCGACAGTGATCGAGGTCGGTGGCCTGGAGATCGACCCGGGCGGCTTCGTGGTTCGCCGGCACGGTCGGGAGATCGCGCTGACCACGACCGAGTTCCGCCTGTTACTGGAGCTGGCCCGCCGGCCCGGTCAGGTCTTCACCCGGGAACTGCTGCTGGACCTGGTCTGGAACCACGCCTTCCTCGGCGACTCCCGACTGGTCGATGTCGCGGTCCAGCGGTTGCGCGCCAAGATCGAGGACGACCCGGCGCGGCCACTGTTGATCCGGACGGTGCGCGGCGCCGGCTACAAGCTGTCGACGGGCTGACGGGAGGGTCGGCGATGGCCGGACGCGCGGTGCTCCCCGGTCGCCTGCGGCGTCGACTGACGATCGCGTTCGTCCTGGTCGCCGGTGTCTCGGCCGGGCTGCTCGCCGGCGGCACCGGGCTGCTGTTGCGGCAGTCCTGGTGGGACGCGTCGCTGCACGAGGCCGCCGCCGACGCCCGCTACCAACTCGTCCTGGCGGGGCAGTTCCTTCCGTTGACCGAGCGGCGCAGCACCGAGCTGCTCACCAGCTTCGAGGCCAGCGGTCGGCACGTGGTGCTCGTCGACGGCCCGGCCGCGCCTCGCACCCCGCGTACGCGCCGGTGCTGGGCGCCCGCTTGCGGGCCGTCGTCGCCGACGGCAGCTCGGCTACCAGCGCTCCGCACCGGCGGAACGTCCTCGGCTGCTGGTGGTCGGCGGGCGCGTTCCCGGGTCGACAGCCGAGCTGTACGTCCTCACCGTCGAGGACGACGTCGCCACCGACCTGGGTCAGCTGCGCGGCGCGCTGGTGGCCGGCTGGGTGCTCGTCGTGCTGCTCGCCGCCGGGTGGGCCACACGCTGGCCCGTCGCACGTTGGAGCCGGTGGGCGGGCCAGCCGGGCGGCCCGAGCGCTCACCGAGGGCCTGCTCGCCACCCGCCTGCCGGTACGCGGGCGCGACGAGTTCAGCCTGTGGGCGGCGACGTTCAACGAGATGGCCGAGGCACTGGAGTCGAAGATCGCCGCGCTGTCGGCCGCGCAGGCCCGCGAGCGGCAGTTCACCGCCGACGTCGCCCACGAGCTGCGTACCCCGGTGACCGCGCTGGTGGCCGCGGCGTCGCTCCTGCGCGAGCACCTCGACCAGCTCCCCGACGACGCCCGGCCGGCGGCCCGGTTGCTGGTCGGCGACGTGGTCCGGCTGCGCCGACTGGTCGAGGACCTGATGGAGATCTCCCGGCTGGACGCCGGGCGGGAACAGCCGGCCGTCGTAGCCGTCGACGCGTTGCCGCTGCTGCACGGGATCATCGCCGCGCGCGGTTGGTCGCCGCGGGTGCGGGTGAGCGGCGATTCGGTCACGCTGCGTACCGACCCGCGCCGGCTGGAGCGCGTACTGGCCAATCTGGTCGCCAACGCGACCGAGCACGGCGGCGGCGAGATCCGGGCCACCGTCGCCGTGGCGGGCGGCTGGTCGTCTTCGAGGTCACCGACCACGGGCCGGGCATCCCGGCGGAGCACCTCCCGCGTGTTCGACCGGTTCCACCAGGTCGACAGGTCCCGCTCCACGCCGGGCAGCGGGCTCGGGCTGGCCATCGCACGGGAGCACGCCGTCCTGCTCGGCGGCACGTTGGGGTGCGCAGCGATCCGGTCGACGGCACGCGGTTCCGGCTGGAGTTGCCCGCCGAGCCGCACGGTGACGTGCAGCGTCCGGCAGGGCACCCGAGGCCCGCCCCGCCGACCGGGCCGAGGCGGCCGGCGGTGCGGATGATGCGGCCCGGCACGGCCCGGCTGGGCGTACCGGTGCTGGTCGCGACGCTCCTGCTCGGCGGCTGCGCAACCCCGCTCCGGTGTCCTGGGCCCGGCGCCCACCGCGCCGCCGTCGAGCGTGGCACCCGTGGACCGGCCGGCGCCCACCCGCACCCCGACGGCGGAGCCGACGCCGCCACCCACCGACGAGCCACGGCGTCCGTCGGCGTCGGCGGACACCGGGACGCGCCGGCCGGACCCGGTGAGCATCGAGCTGTGGTACGTCCGCGCCGGGCTGCTCGTGCCGACCCGGCGTACCCGACCGGCCACCGTCGCGACGTCCCGGCTGGCGCTTGCCGAGCTGGCCGCCGGACCGACCGCGGCCGAGGCTGCCACCGGGATGACCACCCTGCTGCCGGCCGGGGTCGAGGTCACCCGGATCGCCGACGGCGTGGCGGCGCTGTTGCTCCTCCGACGACGACCCGGCACGGCAACGGCTGCGCGAGGCCCAGGTGGTCTGGACGCTCACCCAGTTCCCCACAGTGCGTCAGGTCCGCGTCGACGGGGCGGCCCCGGTCGGACGGGCGGACTACGCGACCTGCTGCCGCCGATCGTGGTCACCAGCCCGGTTCCCGGCGAGCGGGTCGTCACCCCGCTCGTCGTCACCGGCACCGCCACCGTGTTCGAGGCCACGGTGAGCGTCCGGGTGCTGGACGCCACCGGCCGGGAGGTGGCCACCGGGTTCGGCACCGCCAGTTGCGGCACCGGCTGCCGGGGCGGCTACCGGGTGGTGGTCGGCTGGCGCACGGCCCGGGAGCAGCAGGGCACGATCGAGGTGTACGAGGTGTCCGCCCGGGACGGCTCGCGGATCAACACGATGGCCGTGCCGGTGCTCCTCGGACCTGGCGGCTGACCACGGAGTTCACCCGCCAGACTTCCGGCGGAAACGCAATCGTTTCGTCTACGCAGTGCGACGCAACTCACGAAAGCCTGCACAAGCGGACGTCCACCACTAGGGTCAGTACGACATCGTTTCGCGGGGTCGGGATGCTGGGTGGTCAACAGGTGGGCGCGGGTGCCGGTGTGCCGGCGGCCCGGGCCCGCGCTGCACCGACAGTGACCTGTTCACCGTGGTCATCGACACCCTGCGCGAGGTCGGCTACGACCGGATGACCATCGACGCGGTCGTCGCTCGTGCCCACGTCAGCAAGGCCACCATCTACCGACGCTGGGACGGTAAGGCCGAGTTGGTCGTCGCCGCCCTGCGTGACCGGCAGGTGGGTGTGCACAACCCGCCGGACACCGGCTCTCTGCGCGGCGACCTGATCGAGTTGCTGCGCGCCACGGCCGCCATCTGCACGGCCGACTGTGCGTTGATGCAGGCGTTGACCTTCGCCATGCGCACCAACCCCGAGCTGGAACGCCTGGTGCGTCACCAGGTGCTACCGGCCGGGCGGGTGGCCAGCACCGCCATCCTGGTCCGCGCCGCCGCCCGCGGGGAGATCCCACCGGAGGCCGGCGAGCGGGAGTTGTTCCACGATCTGGCGCCCGCGCTCACCATGTCCCGCATCGTCGCGCACGGCCTACCCGCCGATGACGCGTTCTCACCCAGGTCGTCGACCAGGTGCTGATCCCGGTGCTCCGCTATCAGCACGACCGCCCCATCCAGGCCTGATTCCTCGACATTCGCATCACGGAAGGCTTCACCATGCCCGGAACCACCTCGACCGCCCCGGCGCGCCCGGCGCCGGACGTCGACAGGCGCACCGCACCCGCGGCGCTGGATCGCGTTGGCGGTCATCGCGGTCTCACAGCTGATGGTCGTCCTGGACGCCACCATCGTGAACATCGCGCTGCCGAAGGCCCAGGCCGACCTGGGGATCACCGACGCGAACCGGCAGTGGGTGATCACCGCCTACACGCTGGCCTTCGGTGGTCTGCTGCTGCTCGGCGGTCGCATCGCCGACTACTGGGGCGCAAGCGCACCTTCATCGTCGGCATGACCGGTTTCGCGCTCGCCTCCGCCCTGGGCGGTCTGGCCACCACCGGTGAGATGCTCTTCGCCGCCCGCGCGTTGCAGGTGCCTTCGGCGCGCTGCTCGCCCCGCCGCGCTGGCGCTGCTCACCGTTCTCTTCACCGAGGCCACCGAGCGGGCCAAGGCCTTCGCCGTGTACGGCGCGATCGCCGGCGGTGGATCGGCCGTCGGCCTGCTGCTCGGCGGGTGCTCACCGAGTACGCGAACTGGCGCTGGTGCCTGCTGGTCAACATCCCGGTCGCCGCCATCGCCATCGCCTTCGCGCTCCCGCTGGTGCCGGAGAGCCGGGCCCACGGCAACACCCGCTACGACGTACCCGGCGCGGTCGTGGTGACCGCCGGCCTGGTCTCCTGGTCTACGGCTTCACCAAGGCCGCCGAGGACGGCTGGGACGCCACCGCGACGCTCGGTTTCATCGCCGCGGGCGTGGTGCTGCTCGGCGCCTTCGTGGTGATCGAGCTGCGCTCCAGCCACCCGCTGCTGCCGCTGCGGATCGTGCTGGACCGCAACCGGGGCGGGCGTTCCTCACCTCGACGCTGATCGGCGCCGGCCTGTTCGGGGCGTTCCTCTTCCTGACCTTCTACTTCCAGGTGGTGCTGCAGTACAAGCCCCTGGAGGCGGGCCTCGCGTCGCTGCCGGTCACCGCCGGCGTGCTGATCGCCGCGGGTGGCGCCAGCCAGTTGATGCCCCGGTTGGTGCCAAGCCGCTGATGGTCGCCGGTGCGGTGCTCGCCGCGCTGGGCATGCTGGTGCTGACCCAGATCAACGCGGACACCTCGTTCCTCACCCACCTGCTGCCCGCCCAGGTCATCCTGGGTCTGGGGCTGGGCTTCACGTTCGTCCCGCTGTCCAGCCTCGCCCTGGTGGGGTGCCGGACCACGACGCCGGCGCGGCCAGCGCGACGCTCAACGCCACCCAGCAGATCGGTGGCTCACTGGGCACCGCACTGCTGAACACCTTCTACACCAGCGCGGTCGCCGCCTACCTGGTCGGCCGGGCGCCGACCCCGGTCAACCAGGTCGAGGCGCTGGTGCACGGCTACCGGGTGGCCTTCGCCTGGGGCGCGGCGCTGATCGTGCTCGCCGGACTGGCCACACTGGTCCTGGTGAAGGTGCGCAAGGAGGACATCCCGACCGGCAACACCGTGCACATGGGTTGAGCTGACCGACGTGTAGCGTCCCCACTATCGTCGAAAAATCCGTTTGAGGAGATCCATGTCGACCCCTGCTGACCACGTCATCACGGCTCTGCGCGCGGGCCACGAGGAACTCGCCGCGCTCGTGCGGGACCTCAGGAGGACGACCTGCTCCGCCCGTCGGGCGCCAGCGAGTGGCAGGTTTCCCAGGTGCTGAGCCACCTGGGCAGCGGCGCCGAGATCAACCTGGCGACGCTGGACGCCGCCCGCACCGGCGCGCCCGGCCCGGACGGTGACTTCAACCGCGGCGTCTGGGCACGCTGGGACGCGATGCCCCGGCCGAGCACGCCAGCGGGTTCCTCGCCGCCAACGAGCGGCTGGTCGAGGCGTACGAGTCGCTGGACGCCGAGACCCGCGCCTCGCTGCGGATCAACCTCGGCTTCCTGCCGGAGCCGGTCGACGTGGCCACCGCGGCCCGGTTCCGGCTCAGCGAGTTCGCCCTGCACCAGTGGGACGCCGAGGTGGCGTTCAACCCGTTCGCGGCGGTCACGCCGGGCGCGGTGGCGCTGCTGCTCGACCAGATCGGCGGCATGCTGGGCTGGACCAGCCGGCCGCAGGAGCTGGCCGGGCGGGAGGCCACCCTGCTGGTCCGGCTGCACGCGCCGGAGCGGACGTTCGGTCTGAAGCTGGGCGAGAAGGTCGAGCTGGTCGACGCGCCGGAGCAGCCCGACGGCGAGCTGGTGGCCCCGGCCGAGGCGTGGCTGCGGCTGGCGGTCGGCCGGCTCGGCTCCGCACACACCCCGGAGGGTGCGGGTGACCGGCCCGGTGACCCTGGACGACCTGCGCCGAGTGTTCGTCGGTTTCTGATCCGCTGCCGTGCGGGCCGGTCGTCCCGGCCCGCACGGCGCGTCAGCCCTTCACGCAGACCACCTGCTTGAGGTGCGCGACCACCTCGACCAGGTCCTCCTGCTGGGCCATCACCTCGGTGATGTCCTTGTACGCGCCGGGGATCTCGTCGACCACCCCGGCGTCCTTGCGACACTCCACCCCGGCGGTCTGCGAGGCCAGGTCCTCCACGCTGAACGTCCGCTTGGCCTGCGCCCGCGACATCCGACGCCCCGCCCCGTGCGAGGCGGAGCAGTACGCGTCCGCGTTGCCCCGGCCCCGCACGATGTACGACCCGGTGCCCATCGACCCGGGATGATGCCCAGGTCACCCCGACCGGCCCGGATGGCGCCCTTGCGGGTGACCAGCACGTCCACCCCGTCGTAGCTCTCCTCCGAGACGTAGTTGTGGTGACACGAGATCGACTCGTCGAAGGAGACCTGCGGGAAGTGCTCGCGCACCACACCGCAGAGCAGAGCCAGCATGACCGCCCGGTTGCGCCGCGCGTACTCCTGCGCCCACCACAGATCCCGCCGGTACGCGTCCATCTCCGGGGTCCCGGCGAGGAACACGGCCAGGTCCCGGTCCGGAAGGTCGGCGTTGTGCGGCAGCCCCGGGCCACCCCGATGTGCCGCTCGGCCAGCTCCTTGCCGATGTTGCGGGACCCGGAGTGCAGCATCAGCCAGACCCGCCCTCGTCGGCACCGCCCTGCTCCAGGCAGACCTCGATGAAGTGGTTGCCCCACCGAGGGTGCCGATCTGCCGCTGCGCACGCGTCTCCAGCTGCGCCACCCGCCGGTCCAGGCCGGCGAACCGGCCCCAGAAGTCGTCCCAGCCGGCCTGCTCCAGACCACGGATCCGGCGCGTGTCGACCGGCCCGACCGCTGGGCGAAGCCGACCGGAATGGTGGCCTCGATTCCGGAGCGCAGCCCGGCCAGGTCGTCCGGCAGGTCGGCGGCGGTCAGCGAGGTGCGCACCGCCGACATTCCGCAGCCGATGTCGACGCCGACCGCGGCTGGCGAGACGGCCTGCCGCATCGCGATCACCGAGCCGACAGTGGCGCCCTTGCCGAAGTGCACGTCGGGCATGACGGCGACGCCCTGCACCCAGGGCAGCGCGCCGATGTTGCGCAGCTGCTTGGCGGCCTGCGGCTCGATGGCGTACGGGTCGGTCCAGACCCGGACCGGCGCCCGGTGCCGGCGAGAGGGTGAATCCCATCGTGGGCTCCTTCTGTCGTACGGTGACCGATAATGATCAGATTGTGGCCGCCAGTGGCGGTGCGCGGATACGAAAGGGCCGCCCGATCCCGGTGGGATGGGCGGCCGGCGGACGCGTCAGCGTCGGCGTCAGTCGCGCCACCCGGCTCGTTGCTCCGCAGTGGGAGCAGGCACCAGTGGGCATCGGTGCTGATGCGTTGCGACATGGCGTACTCCCTCCGGGGTTGATCGTTTGCCGTTGCACCGACGAGAGTAGGAGGGCTGCGGCGCGTCCGCAATGGATATCCCCGCCGGCTCGCCGTGGTCTGCCTGGCAGACTCGCGGACATGGTGGAGACCTCGGTGCGGCTGCTGCGGTTGCTGACCTCCTCCAGGTCCGCCGGGAGTGGTCCGGCGCGGAGCTGGCCGACCGGCTCGCGGTCACCACCCGCACCATACGCACGGACGTGGATCGGCTGCGGGTGCTGGGCTACCAGATCGAGTCACACCCGGGGTCGCCGGCGGCTACCGGCTCGGCGCCGGTCGGCGTTGCCACCGCTGCTGCTCGACGACGACGAGGCAGTGGCGGTGGCCGTCGGGCTGCGAGCGGCCGCGGGCGGCTCGGTGACCGGCATCGAGGAGACCTCGCTGCGGGCGCTGGCTAAGCTGGAGCAGTCGCTGCCGTCGCGACTGCGGCACCGGTGGACGCCCTGCGCACGGCGACCGTCTCCGCCGCCAGCGGCGGCCCGACCGTGGACGCCGACACGCTCACCGCCGTCTCCACCGCCGTGCACCGCCGCGAACGACTTCGCTTCGACTACGCCGGGCATGACGGCACGGCCAGCGTGCGCGAGGTCGAGCCGTACCGTCTGGTCTACACCGGGCGGCGGTGGTACCTGCTGGGTGGGACACCGACCGGGCCGACTGGCGAACCTTCCGCGCCGACCGGATCCGACCCGGGTGCCGACCGGCCCGCGCTTCGTGCCCCGGAGCCGCCGGGTGGCGACGCGGTCGCGCACGTGCTGCGCGGCGTCGGCTCCACGGCCTGGCCACACCCGCCCGGGTACGCCTGCACGCCTCGGCCGAGACGATGGCGCAGCGGATCCCACCACGGCGGGCCTGCTGGAGGCGATCGACGAGCGGGCCTGCCTGCTGCACACCGGCGGGGAGTCGCTGGGCAACCTGGCCGCCTTCCTCGGCACCCTCGACGTCGACTTCGACGTGCTGGAGCCGCCGGAGCTGCACGCCGTCATCCGGGACGTCGCCGCCCGGTTCGCTCGAGCCGCCGCGCGCCGGGGCGAGTCGCGGTTCACCCGGCACGGACGTGGCAGTGGAGCTATGACTGCGGCACCAGCCGGAAGGACTGCGCGGCGGTGCCGTTGCAGGTGTACTGGACGAGCTGGACGCCGTCCGCCGTGGACGCAGCCGGCACGTCGAGACACTTGCCACTCGAACGGTTGACCAGGCGGTAGTAGCCACCACCCTCGGACTCCGCCCGCCACTGCTGGTTGTTGCCGCCGCTGTAGGACCAGAGCTGGATCGGCGCGGAGTCGGCGGTCGACCTGTCGGTCACGTCGAGCACCTGGGCGCTGTTGTTGCGGTTGTTGACCCGCAGGTAGCCGCCGCTGGTCGGCGCGAACTGGTACTGCTGTGCCGAACTGCTGTTGCACGCGTACTGCTGGATGGCCGTGCCGTTCGCGCTGGCGGCGGCCCGCGCGTCCACGCACTTGCCGTTGCCCCGGTTGACCACCGTGTGCCAGGCGGTCGGCGAGATCGTGCCGTCGGTCGGCGGGGCGTGGTCGGCGGGACGGTGCCGACCCGGCGAGCCAGTGCAGCCGTCGATCAGCAGCTTGTTCTGCTGCGCGCTGTCGAAGGTGGACGACAGCCCGGTGTTGGTGCTGTAGTCCATCGCGTTGTGGCCGAAGTTGGCGTAGAGCATCTTGTACTGCCGGTTGCTCCAGACGAGCGGGTAGTAGCCCCGTACCAGGACTGGTTGGGGTCGGTGCCGACCGGGAAGCTGGACGGGTCGACCGAGGCCAGGATGTCGATGTTGGGGTTCTGCCGCAGGTCGTTGCTCCAGGAGTACCACTCGCTGATCGACGAGGGAACGTCGCCGGGAGATTGCGGGTGGCGGCGTGGGTGCGGTTGTCGGCGCGCAGCGTGACCCGGTGGGTCCCCAGGTGTTCGTCTGGAACGAGCCGGTGCCGAGGAAGGTGTTGTAGTACCAGCTCCAGCTCGACGGGTTGGTGGTGAACGCGCTGACGTGGAAGCCCATCCACGCGCCGCCGTTTCGCATGTACTGCTCGAACGCGGGGCGCTGCGCGGCGGGCGGCGCGTCGTCCAGGAACATGATGACCTTGTACTGGGCCAGGTTGGCGGTGTTCAGTAGACCCCAGTTGGTGGTCGACTCCAGGAGAAGCCGTACTGGGCGGCGGCCTGCGGAAACCAGGCCCGGGCGTCCCGGTCGAAGTCGATGTGCGCGGCGTCCCAGGTGCCGTTGTAGAAGGCCAGGACCTTGAACGTCGGCGCGGCCTGAGCGCTGTGCGAGGCGCTGACCGTGACACCGGCGGTCAGAGCGACGACCAGTGCGACGAACAACGACAGGATCCGTCTGGTACGGGAGGAGAGTTCTGCGATCACCTGATCGTCCCTTCGGTCGGGACGCGCCGCCGCGTCGATGTACATCTGTTCACAAGGTTTACAGATAGATGAGAGGTTATGCGCTCCCTTCGGGTGGCGTCAATCGCGGGCGGCCGATTGGGTGGGATTCCTGCGGCAACGGGTACCCCCGCCGGATGACCAGCCCGGATGCCGTGGACGTCGACCAGCCGCTCGCCGTGGACGTACCCGCCGCGCCGCACGACGCCAGCGGCGAGTGGGTGCCGACCAGGGACCTGGCCGGCCTCGCGCCGCCGGCCAGGTCGGCCCGCCGCTGGACCCCGGGCCGGGTGGTGGCCACCCGGCCGCGCTCGACCACCCGCACGGCCAGCGGATCGTCGAGCGGGTCCAGGCACTGGGCATCGAGGTGGAACACCTGCGCGCCAACCGGCTCACCGGGGTACGTGGGCAGACCGAGCGGGAGACCTACGCCCGCGCCAAGGCCACCATGGCGATCGTGGTCAGCCCACCCTCGCGACGCGCCCTGCAACCCATCGCGCCCAGCGCGGACTGGCGGGTCGACCTGGCCGAGGGCTGCCCGGCGCACTGCCAGTACTGCTACCTCGCCGGATCGCTGTCCGGCCCCGGTGACCCGGGTGTACGCGGACCTCGACGACATCCTGGCCGGGCTGACCGCGTACGCCGGGCGTGGAACGGTGACCAGTCGCAACGCGCGACGCGCCGACGAGGGCACCACCTTCGAGGCGTCCTGCTACACCGATCCCTCGCCCTGGAGCACCTGACCGGCAGTTGGCGGCGGGCGGTGCAGCACTTCGCCGACTGGGACGCGCCGGTGCAGTTGCGCTGGACCACCAAGTACGCCGACGTGGACACCTTCGTCGGCCTGCCGCACGCCGGCCGCACCCGGGTCCGTTTCAGCGTCAACTGCGCGCCGGTCAGCGAACGGTTCGAGGGCGGGACCGCCCGGGTGCCGGATCGACTGGCCGCGTTGCGCCGGCTCGCGCTCGACGGCTACCCGGTCGGGCTGACCATCGCGCCGATCATCGCGCTGCCGGACTGGCGGGAGCGCTACGGCGAGTTGCTCGACCAGGTCCGCGCGGCGGTCGACGGGGTGCCGCACCTGGACCTGACCGCCGAGTTGATCACCCACCGGTTCACGCCCGGCAGCAAGGAGGTGCTGCTCGGCTGGTACCCGCGTACCCGGCTCGAGATGGACGAGGAGTCCCGCGCCCGCAAGCACGGCAAGTTCGGCGCGGTGAAGTACGTCTACCCCGCGAGACGATGACCGAGCTGCGCGACTGGTTCACCGCCGAGCTGACCGCCCGCGTACCAGCCTGCCGGATCCTCTACTGGACCTGACGGTCAGCACTGGACCTGACGGTCAGCCGACCGAGGAGCGGGCGACCGGGGCGGCGAAGAACGTGTCCGGGTACGGCTCGTCGCGCAGGCTGTAGTGCCACCACTCCCGGTCGTAGTTGACGAACCCGGCGTCGGTCATCAGCCGCTGCAACAACTGACGAGTTGTCGCGCGCCGTCCCGGTGAGGCGCGGGTCGGCGGTGTGCGCCCGGGAGTCGAAACAGTCGAAGCCCGTACCCATGTCGATGCTGTTGTCTCCGAAACGCTGCCCGCGCGGCGCGGTGCAGGCGACCAGCGGCTGCCCGGCCCGGTACGGGGTTGGCTGGCGGCGGGCTCGTCGACCAGGGTCAGGTCCATGGTGCTGCCCCGACTGTGTGCCGTGGGGCCCCGATGTAACCGTCGGCGAAGAGCCGGTTCTTGGCCAGGTCCGGGTAGAACTCGGCCTTGGTCTGCTGCTCACCGGGCGCTTCGACCAGGCGACGAAGTCGTCCACCGCCGGTTGCGGTCGGTAGCAGTCGTACACCTTGAGGCTGTGCCCACCGACCAACGCGGCGTCCTGTACGCGGCGCAACGCCTCGGCCGCCTCCCGGGTGAGCAGGCACAGCGGCTCGCGGTAGCCGACGATCGGCCGGCCGACGAAGTTGTGCGCCGTGGCGTAGCGGATGTCGGCGTGGATGCGGGGTCAAAGTCGGTCAACACCACAAATCCCGGCAGCTCGGCTGCGCGTGGCGTGGGTCTCGGCTTGGGCGAGGGGCGGGCCTGGGCGTGGGGCTTGCCGACGTCGGTGGCGGCGCGGCCGGCGCGGGGCGAGGCTCGGACCGCGAGCAGCCGCCGAGCACCACGACGAGCGCTAACACGACGACGATCCGGTTGCGCACCAACCCTGTCTATCAGCCCAGCTCGGGCGCACTCACGCGCTTCCGGGAAATGCCGCCTTGACGCATCGGGATACAGCAGTTTGCTGGAGTCGTGTGGTCTCCGCAGAAACCGCACTCCACACCCGCTCCTCCCCACCACAGGCTGGTCACTACTACCCGCCGGTCACCGAACGTAGCCGCAGCCCTCGGCTGTCATACGGAAGTTGGTGGTTCACCGCGCGATGTCTGCGGCAGATCCGGGCGCCCGATCTTGGCGAGACAAATGGCAGGCAGGCAGGCAGGCAGGCACCGCCGATGGCTCGGCCGCGCCGCGTTCTGGTCATCAGCCGATCGGATGCCTGAAGGCGATGATCGGCCATTTCTATGTGCGACGGACACCCTGGGACGCCTAGGAAGGAGGCATGACCAACGAGCGGACCGTTCCCCTGCTGCCGTGTGCATCCATTGACGACATCATCACCTTCTACGGAGTTCTCGGTTTCCGCACTACGTACACGCAGCGGAAGCCCTACGCGTGTGTGGGTGCAGCGGGATGACCTGCATCTGCAGTTCTTCGAGATCGCCGGATTTGACCCGGAGCAGTCCTATGGCTCCTGTCTCGTACTCACCGCGGACATCGAGGGACTACATCGGGCATTCGCAGACGGCATGCGCGCCGCGTACGGCAAGGTACTGGTGTCCGGGACGCCGCGGATGACCCGGCCAGGGCGCGGAAGAACGCCGACGGGTGGGCGGGTTCAGCGTCATCGACCCGGGCGGCAACTGGATCCGCGTCTTTCGGGACGCCGCCGCCGCGCCCATGCCGGCCGCCACGCCTGCCGGGCGACTGGCCAGGCCTGGCGAATGCTGTTGTGCAGGCCGATTCCAGGGGAAGCGTCGGACAGGCCGTTCGGATCCTCGACAGCGCGTTGGCCCGCCCGCAAGCCGACGACGACCCGGTCGAGCAGGTAGAGGTCCTGGTCTACCGCGCCGAACTCGCGATGGTGCTGCACGATCCAAGGACTGCGGCCGAGATGCTGGCCCGCGCCCAGTCCGTCACGCTCACGGGAGCCGAATCCGAAAGGGCGGCGCCCGCGTTCGACAACGCCGCCGAACTCGCAGCAGCACTGCGGTGACTCACCATACGAACGCCTCCCTCATTTCGACATGAGCGCGCAGCTTCACGTGTTGCGCTAGCGGTCTCGGCGGTCTCGGCGGTCACGCGTTGTTACGCGATACCCGGCAAGACCACCTCGCGGTGGGCGTCTACGTCCCCGCCTTCGCCACCGCAGGGATCGACGGCATGAGCGTCTGTGTCATCGTCTTACTCATCCTCATCGCCGTCTGGATCGCGGCCGGCCGCTCTTCGCCACCCGCTCCCTGATCGCGAAAGCACTCAGCCGTTGGGGACACATCCTGCTCCCCGTCGTCCTGATCGGGATCGGCCTGTTCATCCTCGTCGAGGGCGGCGCGAAGCGGGCGAACACCTGAGGGCTTGGCGAGACCGCAAAGACAAGCCGTCATGAAGTCGGGGACACGCTGCTCATCGACCGCCGCAAGTCCTCAGTTCGGCATCCCCATTCGATTCCGACTGATTCGGGTGCTTGACCGCCACACGTATCACGGCTGGGCCTGGATCGACGGCTACGAGCTGAACCTCCGCGGCGACGCTGTCGCTCGTCGCGAGTTGTTCGTACAGCCGGCAGGGTAACGGTGCTGGCGCACACGCCAGCACGCCGGCCATGATCCACTCGCCTTCAAGGACATCGGGTGTCCAGGACGCTCGGTGACCCCGACATCACCAAACCGAGTCGATCATCGCCCGCGAGACGCCCTGGAGCCTGTCGACGGACCGGGCGGCACCGTCAAGCCCGATAAGCTTCCGGAAATTTTCCGCAAATCCGGCGAAGCTTCAGCCGACCTGGCATGTCGTCAACCCCCATCGGTGAGGCAAGATGACGCGTGGAACGGGCACGCCGTTTCGGGACACACGGTGGGACGACGCATGGGCGGTCGTTCCACCAGCTCGGTGAAGGAGACGCGGGTGGGCGCGGACGACGGACGCAGGGTGACCATCACCGCGATCGCACGAGAAGCCGGGTGTCGGTGCCGACCGTGTCCCGGGTGCTCAACGGTCGCTCCGATGTGGCCCCGGACACCCGGGAGCGAGTCGAGGAGTTGCTGCGCCACCACGGCTACCGGCGTCGCACCAGCCGCAGCGTTCGCCGCGCCGGTCTCGTCGACCTGGTCTTCAACGACCTGGACAGCCCGTGGGCGGTGGAAATCATCCGCGGCGTGGAGGATGTCGGCCACGGCGCGGGCGTCGGCACTGTGGTCTCCGCGATCCACCGGCAGCCCACCGCCGCCCGGCAGTGGCTGCAGAACCTGCGCACCCGGGCCACCGACGGCGTCATCTTCGTGACGTCGCACCTCAGCCCGCCCCTGCACGCGCAACTGCGCCGCCTCAACGTGCCGGTGGTGGTCGTCGACCCGGCCGGCGTACCGGCCATGGACGTGCCGACGATCGGTGCCACCAACTGGGCCGGCGGGCTCGCCGCCACCGAACACCTGCTGGCGATCGGGCACCGACGCATCGGTTTCGTGGCGGGGCCGACGCACCTGCTGTGCAGCCGTGCGCGGCTCGACGGCTACCGGGCCGGGCTGGAGGCCGCCGGGGTGCCGGTGGACGACAGGCTGGTCTACCCCGGCGACTTCTACCACTCCTCCGGGTTCACTGGCGGGACCACGCTGCTCGACCTCGCCGATCCGCCGACCGGCATCTTCGCCGCGAGCGACCAGATGGCCTTCGGTGTCTACGAGGCCATCCGCCGCCGTGGGCTGCGAGTCCCGGACGACGTGAGCGTGGTCGGCTTCGACGACCTGCCGGAGGCGCGCTGGGCCTCGCCGCCGCTGACCACCGTGCGCCAGCCGTTGGTCGAGATGGGACGGTTGGCGGCCCGGACGGTGCTGCGCCTGGCGCAGGGCGAGGGCATCGACTCGCCCCGGGTGGAGCTCGCCACGGAACTTGTCGTTCGCGACAGCTCCGCCGCCCCGCCGACCGGGTCGCCCGACCCGTCGTGACGGCCGGACCTGCGGCGGAGACCGGTTGGAGCGGTTCCGATCCGTTCCCGGAATTTCCGGTCGCCGCCGCCCGGCCGGTGGCGCGGTGAGCGACCGAGGGTCACCCACCGCGCCGTACGGTCAGTGGTGGTGGTGCGAGCGGACGGCCTTGCGGATGGTGACCGGCAGGGCGGGCGCGCCGTCGACCGGCGCGGGTCCTCGGCGGTGGGCGCCACTCCCCGGCGGCGATCCGGTCCAGGGTGGCCAGGCCGGCCGCGTCGACCTCACCGAAGATCGTGTAGTTGGGGCGCAGCGCGGAATTGGCGTAGACCAGGAAGAACTGGCTGCCGTTGGTGTCCGGCCCGGCGTTGGCCATGGCCAGCACGCCCCGGCGTACACCCGACGTTCCCCGGTGGGGTCGGTGGGCGCGGGCGGCAGGTCGGTGGGCAGCTCGTCGCGGTACCGGTAACCAGGGCCACCCTCGCCGGTGCCGGACGGGTCACCGCACTGCAGGACACTCAACGTGGGATACGCGGTGAGCCGGTGACACGGGTGCGGTCGTAGAAACGCTTGCCGACCAGGTGCAGGAAGCTCTGCACCGTGCACGGCGCGGCGGCCCGGTCCACTGTCAACCCGATCGGCCCGTGGTTGGTCGCCAGGGTCACCCGGACGCTGCCCCGGGCCGGGGTGCGTCGCGGGTCGGGCGGCAGCGGCACCGGCCGGGCAGCGGGTTCGTCCGGCGTCTCGGTGTACGCGCACGGACCGTGGGTGGTGCGCGGCGGGCGGTTGGCGGCGTCCGACACGGCCGACGGCGCGGCGGAAGCGCTCCGGGCGTCGGCTGGCGCGGCGACCGCACTGGCGGACGCGCCGACGACCAGCGCCCCGGCGAGCACTGTCACCCCGCGAGGCGGGTCAGGACGCGCACCGGCCGGCGGGTGCCGCCACCCGGTGCGCGGTTGGAGTTCACTCGACACAGGGATCCTCCTGGGCTGGTGGTGCCAGAAAGACCGGAGTCTATGGAGGGCAGCGCCCGATGTCGATCCGTCAGGGCAGCCGGCGGCGACGCCGCCACAGCAACCCACCCAGCAGCACCAGCACGCCCGCGCCGCTCAGAGCGGTCACCGACCAGAGCCACCCCGAGCCGGTACGCGCCGGTCCGCTGGCCGCCGCCGGCCGGGCGCGCCCGGTGCCGCCAGCACCGATGGTGCCGCCGACGGCGTGGCGGTCAGCTCGCCGGGCTCGACCAGTCGGCCCACCGAGGCGTCCCGGGCAGGGTGAAGCCCCAGTCCAGCAGGGCGGCACCCTGCTCCCAGCCGCGTACCGGGCGGACTCGGCACCCAACAGGGTCACCACCAGCCGCCGCCCGTCACGTTCCGCCGCCCCGACGTAGGTGTGCCGGGCCAGATCCGTGAAGCCGGTCTTGCCGCCGAGCGCGCCCGGGTACCGGTAGATGAGCTGGTTCTCGTTCTGGATCTCGAAGCCCTTGGTCCGTTGCGCCGGCTGGGCCGGAATCGACGTCTGCTCGGTCAACGCGTACCGGCGGAAGGTCGGCTCGGCGAAACACGCCCGGGCGATCAACGCCAGGTCGTACGCGCTGGTGAACTGCCCTTGCCGTCCAGGCCGGACGGGGTTACCGCGTGCGTCTGGAGCGCGCCGAGACGGTGCGCCCGGTCGTTCATCACGCGTACCCCGTCGGTGGCGCTGTCCGTTCCGCTGCCGAGGCGGGCCAGCGCGTTGGCGGCCCTGTTGCCCGAGTTGAGCAGCAGCCCCAACCAGATGGTCTCGATGCGGTAGCGGCCACCGGCGACCAGCCCGACGGCGGAGGAGCCGGGTTCGATGTTCATGTCCGCATCGGTGACGGTGACCGTCTGCTTCGGGTCCAGGCGGGCAGCATCGTCGCCGCCAGCAGGAGCTTCTGCACGCTGGCCGGTGTGCCGTACTCGTGGGCCGCAGCCGCCGAGCACCTGACCGCTGTCCAGGTCGGCGACCACCCACGACGTGGCGGTGATCCTCGGTGGCGCGGAGACGCCGGCCGGCACGACCAGACCGGTGGTGTCCAGCGCCGCGCCGCCGACGACCCGCTGCTCGGGCATGGCGGGCGGCGGCGAGGGCCGGGCGGACGGGACATCGCCGGTGCCGCAGCCCGGGGCAGCGCACCGTCGGCGCGGCGGACGTTCCCGCCGCGGCGACCGGCACGGGCGCGAGCAGGACGGCGGACGCCGTGGCCGCCAACAGCGCAGCTCTCATGTGCCCGACCCTAAGTCACGACGATGGCCCGGCGGGACGGGAGCCGGTCAACCCGCGTCGCCGCGAGCGCTCAGGTAGTCGTGCAGGGCGGCACTGCCGCGCAGCCGACGCAGGCTGCGGGTGTGCAGCTCCTGCTCGCGACGGGCAAGCTCGGCGCGGACCCGCTGCGGGCTGCCGGTGGTCCGCAGTTCGCCCAGCACCGCCTCGATGATCTCGAAGGGTACGCGCCCCGACGCAGCAGTGCGATGACCTGCGCGCCGCGTAACTCCGCCTCGTCGTACACCCGGTAGTTGGTGCCGGGGTGCGGCCGGCCGCAACAGGCCGCGCTCCTCCCACAGGCGCAGCTGCGAGGTCCGGACCCCGACCAGCGCGGCGACCTCGCCGATGCGGGCGCCGCGACGGGCGCGGGCCGAGCCCGCGGCGGGCCGGCCAGCACCGTCTCGAAGGCGCCGAGCACCCGACGGATCTCGGCGCGTTCCCGGTCCAGCTCGGCGTGGCCGCCGTCGAGCGCAGCGAGCGCCGCCGGCAGGTCGCCCTGGTGCACCGCCGCCATGATCTCCCGGGTACGGCTCCAGCCGTGCCCTCGGCCAGCCGCCGCGCCACGCCCAGCGCCCGTGCGTGCTCGGTGGTGAAGATCCGGTAGCCGCTCGCGGTGCGCCGCGTCGGCGGCAGCACGCCCAACTCGACGTAGTTGCGCACCTGCTGCACCGAGATCCCGACGGTGGCCGCCAGGTCCACGGCGCGCAGCCGATCCTCCGGGGCGACGTCCACGCGAGCCACCCTACCGCTTACGACGTGATTTGAGACTTTCCGGGCGTGCCGTCGGAGCCGACGCGTATCCTTCGGCGAAAGTCTCTATGTGAGGATGAATGAGACAATGGAACCCGCCAGTCTCGGCGGGCAACGCCCCGCCACGATTCCGTGAAGGGTTCGCATGCCGCAGCCAGCAGGGTCCGCCGCCGACAGTCACGACCTGATCGAGGTACGCGGAGCGCGGAGAACAATCTCGCCGGCGTCTCCGTCGACATCCCCAAGCGCCGGTTGACCGTCTTCACCGGCGTCTCCGGGTCGGGCAAGTCGTCGTTGGTCTTCGGCACCATCGCCGCCGAGTCCCAGCGCATGATCAACGAGACCTACAGCGCGTTCCTCCAGTCGTTCATGCCGAACCTCAACCGGCCGGACGTCGACTCGCTCCGCAATCTCAGCGCGGCCATCGTCGTCGACCAGGAGCGGATGGGCGTCAACTCCCGCTCGACAGTCGGCACCGCCACCGACGCGTACGCGATGCTGCGGATCCTCTTCAGCCGGCTCGGCGACCCGCAGGTGGGTGGTGCCGGGGCGTTCAGCTTCAACCTGCCCGAGGGCATGTGCACCACCTGTGAAGGGCTCGGCCGGGTCTCCGACCTCGACCTGAACGAGCTGGTCGACGTCGAGCGTTCCCTCAACGACGGCGCCATCACCGCGCCGAACTTCGCTGTCGACTCCTGGTACTGGCAGACCATCGTCGGCTCCGGCCTGTTCGACCCGGACGTCAAACTGCAGGACTTCACCCGCAACAGTGGGACGACTTCCTCCACAAGCCGGCCACGAAGATCAAGATGGGCAGCAACAACTGGACGTACGAGGGTCTGCTGGTCAAGGTCAAGCGGCTCTACCTGGCCAAGGACCGCGAGTCGATGCAGCCGCACATGCGCGCCTTCGTCGACCGGGCGGTCACGTTCACCACCTGCGGCGACTGCGGCGGCACCCGGCTCAACGCGGCGGCGCTGTCGTCACGGATCGCCGGGCGCAGCATCGCGGACTGCTCGGCCATGCAGATCAGCGACCTGGCCGCGTTCGTCAGCGGCGTCGACGACTCGGCGGTGGCACCGCTGATCGCCACCCTTCGCGATCTGCTGGACTCCCTGGTCGAGATCGGGCTGGGCTACCTCAGCCTGGACCGCGAGTCGGCGACCCTGTCTGGCGGTGAGGCACAACGGGTCAAGATGGTCCGACACCTCGGCTCCAGCCTCTCCGACGTCACGTACGTCTTCGACGAACCCACCGTCGGCCTGCACCCGCACGACATCGCCCGGATGAACGACCTGCTGCTGCGCCTGCGGGACAAGGGCAACACAGTACTGGTGGTGGAACACAAGCCGGAGACCATCGCGATCGCCGACCACGTGATCGACCTCGGCCCGGGCGCCGGCGCCCACGGTGGCCGGATCTGCTTCACCGGCGACATCCCGGCCTGCGCCGCTCCGACACCCTCACCGGCCGGCACCTCGATCACCGGGTGACACTGCGCGACGAGGTACGCCGACCGACCGGGCAGCTCGCCGTCCGCCAGGCCGACCTGCACAACCTGCGTGACGTGGACGTGGACATCCCGCTCGGGGTCCTCACCGTGGTCACCGGAGTCGCCGGTTCCGGCAAGAGTTCACTGATCCACGGGTCGCTGCGCGGCCGGTCCGGGGTCGTCATCGTCGACCAGTCCCCGATCCGTGGCTCTCGGCGCAGCAACCCGGCCACCTACAGCGGGCTGCTCGACCCGATCCGTACCGCCTTCGCCAAGGCCAACGGGGTCAAGGCGGCGCTGTTCAGCGCCAACTCCGAGGGTGCCTGCCCGGCCTGCAAGGGGATCGGCCTCATCTACACGGACCTGGCGATGATGGCCGGCGTCGCGAGCGTCTGCGAACGGTGCGAGGGCGACGCTTCACCGACGAGGTGCTCACGTACACCCTGCGCGGCAAGAACATCAGCGAGGTCCTGGCCATGTCGGTCACCGAGGCGTACGCGTTCTTCCCCGGTGGTCCGGCGCACGTCGTCCTCGGTCGGCTGGTCGACGTCGGGCTGGGCTACCTCAGCCTCGGCCAACCGCTGACCACCCTGTCCGGCGGGGAGCGGCAACGACTCAAGCTCGCCATCCACCTGGCGGAGAAGACCACCACCTACGTACTGGACGAGCCGACGACGGGCCTGCACCTCGCTGACGTGGACCAACTGCTGGCCCTGCTCGACCGAATGGTCGACGCCGGAAACACGGTGATCGTCATCGAACACCACCAGGCGGTCATGGCGCACGCGGACTGGCTCATCGACCTCGGCCCGGGCGCCGGCCACGACGGCGGGCGGATCGTCTTCACCGGTACGCCAGCCGAACTGGTCGCCACCGGCGACACCTCACCGCCGACCACCTACGGGAGTACGTCGGCGTTCCGGCGGGGTCGGCCAGGGCTGACGGCGCTCTGTCGCGCCGGGCCGGCCGGTGCGGCGGCGGTGGCGCGGTGCGGCGCAGTGCGGCGCGCGGTGCGGTGCGGCGGCCGGTGAGCGGTCTCGCGGTGTGCCGGCCGGCGGGCGGGTGGCGTTCAGGAGACACGGCGCAGCCAGCGGCGTTGCCAGGGGTCTCCACCGCCTTCGGGTGGTAGCCGGCCCGAACCCACGGCACCGCCCGCTCGACCGGCAGACCGTCGAGAATCGTCAGCGCGGCAAGGGCCGTTCCGGTGCGCCCACCCCGCCGCGACAGGCCACCTCGACGCGTTCACCGTCGTGCGCCCGCCGCAGCGCCTCCCGTAGGGCGTCGAGGGCATCCGCCCGATCGAGCGGTATCCAGAAGTCGGGCCACCGGATCCGGCGATGCGCCCAGGTCGGCTCCGGGCCGGGGCCAACAGCACGGCGAAGTCGGCGGGCGAGGTCGCCGCGGAGATGCGGCGTCCGCGCACCGTCGCCCCACCGGGGAGCACGAGTACGCCCGACTGCTCGGACCAGGCTCGTACATCAGTCACCCGAACATTGTGCCGGCACCGCCTGACGGGTGGGCACAGACAGCGCCGCCCCGGCCGGTTGGCTGGGGCGGCGCTGTGTCGGTGTGCAGGTCGCCTCTCGGCGAGTGGCACGACGCGGCTCCAGCCGAACGGTATTCCGCGAGGGCGATATTAGGTGAGGCCCGGGGACACTGAGTCACACCGACACAGTCCACAACCAGCCGTACCCCACCTTGTTCCCACGGCTGCCGATCAGCGCCTGGGCCGGTACCCGCACGAGATCTTGGACAGTTTCCGTTCAGGCGGAACTATTCAGGCGGAACGGAAACTGTCCAAGACCTCGCGAGCAGTCACCGGCCGGACCGTGCCATCCGCGTCCGTCAGGCACCGGGCGGCGCGGTACCCGGCCAGCGACCCTCTGCCTGGCGCACTCCAGCAGACGTGCCACTGGCCGGCACCCCATTGCTCGGGATGCCGGCCAGTGATCGAGTGGTGCGGTGTCGCCGTGCTGCCGTGCTGCCGTGCTGCCGTGCTGCCGTGCTGCCGTGCTGCTGTGCTGTGTGGTGGTGTCAGCTGTTCCAGTGCTGGGTGACGAGGTCGGTGGCCTGCTGCTCCCACTGGGCGTAGGCGTCCGGGTAGGCGGAGACCTGCACGGTCTGCGCGGCGTCGGTCAACGCCATGTCCTGCCAGCCGTCAACCTGCTTGAGGCCCTTCAGGAACGCGGTCGTGGAGTACTCCGGGTTGGTGATCTGTTCGGGGGTGCCCCAACCGCTGGACGGGCGTTGCTGGAACAGGCCCAGCGAGTCGTGGTCGTTCATGTCGCCGAGGTGGCCCAGGTTCTCCAACTTCGACTCCTGCAGGCTCGTCGCGATCGAGATGACCGCGGCCCGCTCGGGCAGGCCGGCCTTCTTGGTGGCGGCGATGATCGCCTTGGCGTTGGTGGTCTGCTCGTCGTTGAGGGTGATGTGGGACTGGTCGCCCTGCGGCTTCGGCGCGGCGCTCTGTACCGCGACGGCAACCGGCTTGCTATCAACCGGGGTGGCGGCGTGGGCGGCGATCGGGCCGGCGAACACACCACCGGCGAACGCGAGACCAGCAACAGACAGCATGCTCTTACGGAAGATCGTGTTCATGAGGGGTAGCTCCTTCGGGGTAGAACACCCGCACGCCGATTCCGGGGACGGCGGTGACGGGTGTGAGCACCTCGTCCGGCGCTGCACGTACACAAGGGGAAAGTCTTAAGGGGATCGGCGGCCTGCGAGCGGCGGGGCTCGCGGCGCCGGGACCGGGTGTAACGACCGGCTGCCGGGGTCATTCCGGGGTGGCCCATCCGTCGGCACCCTCGTGGAGGCGGTGCCCGGGTGGCCGTTCGTGGGGACTGCAACGACCGGCCCGTGGCCGGCATTCCAACCCGCGGCACGGGGTCGCCGGCCGGTGGTACTGCGATCGTCAGGGTATGTAACGACCCGCCCCGGCCATGATTCCGGCCCACGGATGCAGCCGGTCACAGCCCACAAACCCCACCATCGGACAAACTGCCCACTCCGCAGCTAACCTGCGACGTTGAGTCGCCCTCACTAGCGTGATCCACTCACGTTCACGGAAACGGGTTATCCGGGACGCCCGGACACCCCGACATCAAGGAACCCGAGTCGATCACGCCGCACACCGCTCACCGGCCCGCAGCCCGCCGGCCCGCCGAGACGGGCGGGGCCTGGTGCCGTGGGCGTGTCAGGTGTCCAGGTAACGGAGGACTGCGAGGATTCGGCGGCTGTAGCCGGTCGTGTGGGCCAGGCCGAGCTTGTCGAAGATGGCGTTTGCGTGCTTCTCCACCGCGCTCTGTGACACATGCAGCCGCTCGGCGATGGCGAGGTTCGTGTGCCCCTGGGCCATCTCGTGCAGGACGTCCCGTTCCCGCGGTGTGAGCCGTCCGAGCGGGTCGGGTCGCTCCGAGCCGGCCACCACCTGACGGACCACCTCCGGGTCGAGGCGGTGCCCCGGCGGCAACCCGGTCGAGTGCGTCGAGGAAGTCGTCCACCTGGGCGACCCGGTCCTGAGCAGGTAGCCGACCCCTCGGGACGGTCCGCGAGGAGCCGGCCGGCGTAGCGCCGCTCCACGTACTGGGAGAGCACGAGGACGCCGGTCTCGGGCCACCGTCGACGGATCTCCAGGGCGGCACGCAGCCCGTCGTCGGTGTGGGTGGGCGGCATCCGGACGTCGGTGACGACCACGTCGGGACGGGACCGTCCGACCGCCTCGACAAGTTCGTCGGCAGTGTCGACCGCCGCGAGCACCTCGTGGTCCTCCTCGGCGAGCAGCCGGGTCAGGCCCTCCCGGAGCAGAGTCGAGTCTTCGGCGAGGACTAGCCGCACGGCAACTCCACCACCACGGTCGTCGGACCGCCGGCCGGGCTGGTCACCCGCAGCCGGCCGTCCAGCGCGGCGACCCGTCGTGCCAGCCCGGAAAGCCCGCGCCCGGTGGGTTCCGCCCGCCGACGCCGTCGTCGTGTACGCGCATCCGGACCCACCCCTCCCGTACCCCGATCTCGACCGTGACCAGGGTAGCGGCGGCGTGCTTCGCGGCGTTGGTGAGCGCCTCGCAGGCCACGAAGTAGAGCACTGTCTCGATCTGCCGCTCGGGGCGGACCGGCAGGTCGCAACGGATCCGGACCGGCACCTCAGAGGTACGGGCGACCATGGCCAGGACCTCCCGAGGTCGCTGCTGTCCAGTGCCGACGGGTAGACCCGCCAGGCCACCTCGCGCAACTCCTCGACGGCCCGCTGCACGTCCTCGTGGGCCTGGGTGAGCAGCGCCCGCGTACGGTCGGCGTCGCGGGTGCGCCGTGCCCGGCCGAGCAGCATGCCGAGGGCGACGAGCCGTTGCTGGAGGCCGTCGTGCAGGTCGCGTTCGATGCGCTGCCGTTCGGCGTCGACCGCGGCGATGACCCCGGCCCGGCTGGTGGTCAGCTCGTGGACCCGCCGCGTCAGCTCCGCCCGAGTTCCCGGGCCGAGCAGTCGTCGCGCCAGCCGGACGTCCAGCGCGGCGATACTGGCGACGGCCTGCACGTTGAGCAGGAGCAGCACCGCCCCGACGGCGATCTGGGACAGGGCGTCGAGGAGGGTCAGCTCACCGCGCACCGCCGCGCGCAGCACGATCCCGGCCAGGACGACGCCGACGCCGAGCACGGCGTACGCCAGGAGGCCGAGTGTGCCGGGTAGCAGCCGGGCAGCCAGGTAGCCGACCTGTCGCCGGGTCGCGACATCGTGGGTGGGGCAACTCTCCCGCGTCGAGCAGCCTGCCGAGGCGGTGACGTTCCATCCGGACCAGCCGTCCCGCGTACCGCCTGGTCTGGTCGGTGACCCGGCGGCCGGGCGCGAGCGCGGACACGGTGTGTGCGACGCCCGCGACGGCCAGGAAGAGGAGCTCGACGGCGGCCGTCGCGATTCCGGCGGCGACGCCGACCGGCAGCCGAAGTCGGCCCCAGCCTCTCACGGTTCCCCGCTCCCCACCACGCCCGTTCCCTTTGCTCTGCTTCAACCGACGCACCAGAAAGCGACCCAAAGTGTTGCGTGGGGTGAAGCAGAGCAAAGGGAGCAAGACAGGTGCCGCTACCGCTCGTCCGACGCCCACGATCCGCTGCGGTAGAGCGTGCCGCGCCCGCCCGGATCGGGCACGCCGTTCTGCTGACCCTGCTCGGGTTCGGTCGGCTCGGGTTCCGCGCGGCGCGGCGGGCCCGCAGCACACGGGATCCGACGAACCAGGCGAACGCCGCCACGCAGACCACGATCACCACCTTCTGGAGCGTGCCGACGTACCCTCGACGAGGTGCCAGTTGTCGCCCAGCAGGTAACCGGCGAGCACGAACGTGGTGTTCCAGATCAGGCTGCCCAGCGTGGTGTAGAGCAGGAACGTGCTGACCGGCATCCGCTCCACACCGGCCGGGATGGAGATCAGGCTCCGGAAGATCGGGATCATCCGGCCGAAGAAGACAGCCTTCACGCCGTGCCGCAGGAACCACGCCTCGGTCCGGTCCACGTCGCTGAGCTTGACCAGGGGAAGCCGGGTCACGATGGCGCGCATCCGGTCACGCCCCAGCGACGCGCCGATCAGATAGAGCGCCAGCGCGCCCACCACCGAGCCCAGCGTGGTCCAGAAGATCGCACCGACCAGACTCATCCGACCCTGCGCGGCGACGAACCCGGCCAGCGGCAGGATCACCTCGCTGGGGATCGGCGGGAAGAGGTTCTCCAACGCCACCGCCAGGCCCGCACCCGGCCCGCCCAGCCGTTCCACCAGGTCAGTGACATAGCCGACGATGCCACCCTGGGGTGGTTCCGCTGCGGCGGCGGGGTTCCGGTGGCGAACACGACGTGGGACGTTCGAATCATGCCCCACGTTACGAAGCGATCCTGAGAGTCGACCATGCGGCGGACCACCCGGTCGCGCGGGTCGACCACACCGGCGAGGTGTGGAAAGCCGCACCCGCTGCGGCTCGCGGCGGCGCAGCCGCTCTGCGTACCCTGGATGTCGCGGAGAACGCACGGACGCACGCCGGCGCGGTCCGGCGGCGCGCGCCGGGTGGTGGTCTTTCCAGAGCTGTCACTGACGGGGTACGAGTTGGACGCCCCGGTCGTGTCCGTCGACGACCCTCGGTGGGGCCGCTGGTCGAGGCGTGCGCCGAGACGGGCACTCTGGCGCTGGTCGGTGCGCCGGTCGCGGGCGACCACATCGCGATGCTGGCCGTCACCGGCGACGGTGTGACTGTGGCGTACCGGAAGATGTTCCTGGGGGCGCGGAGACCCGCCGGTTCCAGCCCGGCGACGCGCCGGTCGTGCTCGATGTGGACGGTTGGCGGGTGGGCCTGGCGATCTGCAAGGACACCGGTGTCGCCGCGCACGCGGCGGGGACCGCTGCCCTCGGGATCGACGTGTACGCGGCGGGCGTCCTGGAGTCGGCGTGTGACGCCGAGGTGATCGACCAGCGCGACACCGGATCGCCACCACATCGGGTGTGGGTGGCGGTGGCGAGCTTCGCCGGGTCGACCGGCGGCGGCTACACCGAGGCGGCGGGTCGCTCGGGCTTCTGGGCGCCGGACGGCGAGGTGGTCGCGCGCGGGCACCGAGCCGGGCGAGTCCGTAGGCGTCCGGCTCGGCTGACCGGTCGTCGCACGTGGTCCAGACTGCGCTGGTGGCGATCGCGTCCCGGTCGTGTTTGCGGGTTGACGACGACCTGAAATGCTTCCGGGATGACCACCTTCCGGGGACCTTCGCCGACGATGTCACCGCCCAGCCGGCCCAGCGCCAGTTCGAGGCGTTCATCGACGAGCACCGCAGGGCGCTCAACGGCTACCTAAACGGGCTGACCGAGGAGCAGGCCCGCCGGTCGCTGGTGCCGTCCCGGACGACGTTGCTGGGTCTGGTGAAGCACGCCACGTTCGTGGAGAAGGTCTGGTTCGACGAGGCCGTCACGTGTCGGTCCCGCGCCGAGATCGGCATCCCGCCACGCCGGACGAGTCGTTCATCCTCGACGAGGGCGACACGATCGCCACCATCCAGCACGCGCACCGCGAGGCCTGCGAGGCTTCCGCCGCGCGACGTCGACGCTGGGTCTGGACGACGTGCTTCGCGGCAACCGGCGCGGCCCGCTGCCGCTGCGCTGGGTCTACCTGCACGTGCTGCGCGAGCTCGCCCAGCACTGCGGGCACGCGGAGATCCTGCGCGAGCAACTGCTCGCCGCCGAATAGCGTCGCCGAATGCCCGAGCTGGTCGCCGCGACGCGGGCGCTCACGCTCCAGCCCACCCGCCGGTGTCGGCGAAGCGGCGCAGCGTCCATCGGGCCGGCGGCCAACCGCCGGGATCGTGGTCGGTGGTCCATTCGGTGATCGAGGCCGGAGGCACGTCCAGGTCGAACGAGCGGAAGACCGGTTGCGCGGCGAGCGCGTGGAACCCGCCCTCGACGGTCTCGCTGTGGCCGACAAGGACCACTGTGGAGCCCCGGTGTCGGTGGGCGATCTCCATGATCGCGCGGCTGACCCGGACCACGAGTTCGGCCCAGCTCTCGTTGCCCTCCTCGAACGGCCGGAACACTCCCCACCCGGCACCGCGTGTTCGGTCCGGAAGCGGGCGGTCGGCAGGCCGTCGGCGTACGGGGTGTGTGCCAGGTGCACAGGCCGCAGTCGGCCACGGGTCGGACGCCGAACGCCGCGGCGATCGGCTGCGCGGTCTCGACGGCCCGGCGCAGAACGGACGAGTAGACCGCCACCGGTCCATCGGCGGCGACGTCACCGGTGAGCCGGTTGGCCAGGTCGTGTGCCTGCTCGTGGCCGAGGGCGGTGAGGCCCCGACAGCCGCGTGGCCCACCGACGATTCCTTCGAGCTGGTGGAGCGACTCGCCGTGTCGCACGAAGATCAGACGTGTCCGCATCGGGACATCATGCCAGCGGTATCGACGCGGTTATCAGTCGTCCGTACGGCCTGAGGAAAAGCTGCTGGCCCGACCGAGCAAGGCATCGAGCTGGGCGCCTGTCTGCGCTGGTAGGCGGTCGCGCTCCACCAGCTCGGCGATGCGGTCCCGCAGGTCGGCGACGCGCTTGGCGCGGTCCCGGTGTGGCGGTTGAGATCGTCGAGGTCGTCGCGCAGATCCTCGGCGGTCTTGCGGTCGACGTCACCGCGGGCCACAGCCCTTTCGAGGACTGTCGCGAACTCGCTGCTCACCTCGCGGAAGCTGATCGGCACCTGCTGCCCGGCGGTCGGTGGCGCGCTGCTGGCGGGGGTGGAGAGGTCGTCGGTGCCGCCGGCGTTGGCGTCGGGGATTTGGTCGTGGGTGCGGGCGCCGCCGGCGCGGAGGCCGACGGTGGGCCGGCGATCTCGGTGGGTCGGGGTGAGCCCGGGTTACCGAATGGATCCTGGGTGAGCAGGACGCCGGCGCCGACCAAAGCGGCCAGGCCGGCCGCGACCAGCACGGCGAGGGGCCGACGCGATCGGCGGCCGGGCGGTGCGGCGGCAACCGGGCGGGACGGACCGCCGAGCGGTCGATCAGGGTGGGCGGGTGGGCGACCGGCCGGATGCGCAGCAGCTCGGTGGGCGGCTCGACCGGCTGGCCGGCGCCGAACCGGCGGGCCAGGTGCGCGGCGCTCGGCCGGTCGGCGGGGTTGGCGGCCAGGCACGCGACGGTCAGCTCGGCGATGTCGGCGGGCAGGCCGGGCACCCGCAGCGGCGGGACCGGGGTGCCCTGCCGGTGCACCTCCAGAGCGTCCTCCCAGCTCTGCACGGGCAGTGGCGCCCGCCCGGTGAGGGTGCGGTAGAGCAGTGCGCCGAGGGCGTAGACGTCGCTCGCCGGGTCGGGCGGGCCGGCGGTCAGCCGTTCCGGAGCGAAGTAGGCGGGGTGCCCATCAGCGGTTCGCCGGACTGGCTGTCGAGCCCACCGAGCGCGGCGATGCCGAAGTCGAGCACCTTGGCGCCGGTGTCGGTGAGCATGACGTTGCCGGGCTTGACGTCGCGGTGCACGACACCGATGCGGTGCGCGGCGGCCAGGGCGGCGGCGATCTGCCCGGCCACGCGGACCGCCTCCGGCCAGGGCAGCGGCCCGGTCCGCAGGCGGTCGGCCAGGTTGTGGCCCTCGACGAGTTCCATCACCAGGTACGGGACCACGACGCCACCGCTCAGGGTCGCCTCGGCGTAGTCGTACACCTGGGTCACGTGCGGGTGGGTCAGCCGGGCGGCGGCGCGGGCCTCGCGTTGGATGGTGGCCCGCAGCTGCGGGTCGGTGGCGAACTGCCCGGCCAGCACCTTGATGGCGACCGGTCGGCCGAGCACCTCGTCGTCGCCTCGCCACACCTCGGACATGCCGCCGAGACCGATCCGCTCGTGCAGTACGTAGCGGTCGTGGAGGCGGAGAGTGGGCGTGAATGGTGACATGGCTTCACCATTCTGCCTGGCCGTACCGCCTTCGACCACTCTCCGTGCCCGGACCTGTACGGTTCGTCCCGTGCGTACCGGAATGGGTTTCGAGCGGATCAGGAGCAGCGGGGTGCTGGGCACCTGGCGCGGCTGGATGCGGTCGGCGAGCCGGCGCAGGGCGACGGCGGCGGCCTGCCGAGTGGGGTGAGCAGGGCCCGACGCGGGTGGTCGACCTGGACCGGGGCGTTCGGTCGGGCCGAGTTGACGTGCCGGTTCATGGCGTCGAGCGCGGTGACGTATCCGGTGGGAAGTTCCATGGTCAGCTCCTGGGACAGGTCCGGTGGAACCCGGACGACGAGTGCGGTGGGCAGCAGCACATGACCGGCCGCGGCGTCCGCGGGCGGGTCGAGCAGCAGTTGGGCGGCGATCCGGCCTTTTCTTCGGCCGGTTGCCGCACTGTGGTGAGGCCGGCCGCGGCGGCCTCGGGATGTCGTCGAAGCCGGTCACCGAGACGGGTGGGCGATCACGGCCCGGCCGCGCGGCCAGCGCGTCCAGCACGCCGAGCGCGAGCACGTCGGAGCCGGCCAGCACGGCGGTCGGCGGTGCGGGCTCCTCGAACAGCCCGGCGACGGCTGCGGCTGCCGCCTCGCGGCTGTTGCCGGGAGCGTTGACCAGTGTCAGCTCCGCCCAGCCGACGCCCACCTCGTCGAACGCGTCGGCGAAACCGCCGAGTCGGCCTCGGGTGGTGGGGTGCGGCACCTGGTCCACCCGGCCAGGGTGAGCGGGCCGGCCGGAGCGCCGGGCAGCACGGAGTCGGCGAGCAGTGCCACCCGACGGTGCCCGAGCCCGGCGACGTGCGCGGCGACACCACGCGCGGCGGCCCGCTCGTCGATGCCGACGAACCGCTCGTCGGGTGCGGCGTTGTCGCGCGGAGCCGTGCTGACGAACAGGAGCCCCGTGCGCGGATCACGTCCAGCGCCCACTCCTCGTCGGCGACGCAGTAGACGCAGAACCCGTCGACGGCGGCGTTCTCCACCGCCCGCCGGGCGTCGGTCTGCGCCGGCGGCAACGGCACCAACAGCATGCTGGTGCCGTGCCGCTCCGCCCGCCGACCCCGGCGAGGAAACGGACCGCGAACGGGTCGGTGAAGGCGTACGACAGGTTCGAGGTGAACAGCACCCGATCGACCCGACGAAACCGCGGCGCAGGGATCGCGCGGTGGGGTTGGGCCCGGGTAGCCGAGTTGGCGGGCGGCCTCCAGGATCCGCTCGCGCAGTGCGGTGGAGAGCTGGTCAGGACGGCTGTAGGCGTTGGAGACGGTGCTGCGGGAGACGCCGACGGCGTCGGCCACGGCTTGCAGTGTCGGCTTCACGGCGCCCTCTGTATCGATCCAGTCTGTATCGATACAGAGACTAGCCCGACCGGTCGGCGTCGGTCAATACGTCCGCTCGACTCAGCCCGGCGACTCCGCGGGCTCCAGCACCAGGCGCCCGCGCAGACCCCGGCGGCGAGCCGCTCGTGTGCCGCCGCCACCTCCCCGAGCGGCAGCCGTCCGGCCAGCCGCAGGGTGAGGTGGCCGCTGTCGACCAGCGCCGACAGTTCGGCCAGGCGCGCACCGTCGGCGTACACCTCCTGCACGACGACCCGCGTGGCACGCAGCGCAGGCGGGGCGAACGGCGCCACCAGGGCGACGAAGACTCCCCGCCCGCAGGTCCTCGTGCGCGCCGACCCCGACGACCGCCGCGTCGACCACCGCGTCGACCCGCCCGGCACCACGGCGCGCACCGCCGACCCGAGCCGGTCAGTCCGCGCCACGAACCAGTCCGCACCCAGCGACCGGACCCACTCCTCGTCCGGGCGTCGGCCACCGCGACGGTACGGATGCCGCGCAGCGGCCAACTCCAGCAGGAGACCACCGACCCGCCGGCCGCGCCGGTGACCAGCAGCGTCCGCCCGGCTTCCAAGCCGGTCAGGGCGAGCGACCGGATCGCGGTGAGACCGATCAACGGCAGCGTCGCCGCCACTTCCACAGCGACGGTACGCGGTGCCCGCGCCACCGCGCCCTCGTCCAGCACCACCCACTCTGCCTGGGCGCCGGGTGCGGACAGCAGATCCCGCAGACCGATCACCTGCTCACCCACCGCGAACCGCCGTACTCCCGGCCCGACCGCGTCCACCGTCCCCGCCACGTCCCAGCCCAGCCCCACCACGGGCAGCGGTGGCAGCAGGCCGGCAGCGCTCAACGCACCACTGCGGGTGGACAGGTCGATCCGGTTCACGCCGGCGGCGGCGACCCGTACGCGTAGTTGCCCGACTCCCGGCTCCGGCCGGGGCAGGTCGGCGATCTCCAGAACCTCGGGGCCGCCGAACCGGCGGACGATCACAGCTCATGTCAGCGACGCTAGAAGCGTTAGCATCCGGCGAAGGAGGCACCTTCAGGTGCCCTGGGCACCCGGAGGGACATCATGGCCACCATGACCGCCGACGAGCGCCGCGAGCGGGACCGGCGCTCCTACAACGCCTTTCTGGCCGAGTGCCCGGGTCACGAGCTGCTGGCGACACTGAGCGACAAGTGGCTGACGCTGGTCGTGAGCGCGCTGGCCGACGGGCCGCAACGGCACAGCGAACTGGCCGGACGGTGGCCGGGGCGAGCCAGAAGATGCTCACCCAGACGCTGCGCAAGCTGGAGCGAGACGGCCTGGTCAGCCGATCGGTGACCGTCGGCGTGCCGGCCCGGGTCGACTACCGGCTCACCCTGCTGGGCGAGAGCCTTCTGCCGGTGCAGCGGGCGATCAAGGCCTGGGCCGAGACGCACATCGGCGAGGTGCACGCGGCGCGGGCGCGCCACGACGCCGCTGCCGGCTGAACGTCCTCACACGGGACGTCGCGGCGGTCGACGATCAGGCCGGGTAGGTGTCGTCCAGCAGGTGGCCGAGGATCTCCGCCGTACGCTCCGGCGGCTCGGCCTCGACGCAGAGCCGTTCCATGGCCACCGCGTAGTAATCCAGGTCGTCGCGCTTGTCGAGGTAGAGCGCGCTGGTGAGCTGTTCGATGTAGACGATGTCCGGAAGCTCCTGGTCACCGAAGCGCAGGATGGTGAAGGCGCCCCGGCGGCGGCATGAGCCCCGGCGGCGAACGGGATGACCTGGAGCCGGATGTTGGGCGACTTGGTCGCCTCGATGAGCGCGGTGAGCTGACCACGCATGACCTCGGCACCGCCGATCGGCCGGCGCAGCGCCGCCTCGTCGACCACGGCCCAGAGCTGCGGCGCGTTGTCCCGGTGGAGCAACTGCTGACGCTGCATCCGCAACGCGACGCGCCTGTCGATCTCACCCGGACCGGCCGCGCCGTGCCCCAGCAGCACGACCGCCCGAGCGTACTCCCGGGTCTGTAGGAGGCCGGGCACGAACTGCACCTCGTAGCTGCGGATCAGCGCGGCCGCGGCTTCCAGGCCGAGGTACGACTGGAACCAGGACGGCAGCACGTCGCCGTAGCGGTGCCACCAGCCGGGGCTGTTCGCGTCGCGCGCGAGCTTGAGCAGCGCGTCACGCTCGTGTTCCTCGGTGACGCCGTAGAGGGTCAACAGGTCGGCGACGTCGCGCTCCTTGAAGCCGACCCGGCCCAGCTCCATCCGACTGATCTTGGATTCGGAGGAACGGATCTCCCAGCCGGCACCCTCGCGGGTCACCCGCTGGACTCGCGGAGCCGACGCAACTGGGCGCCGAGCAGCATGCGCAGCACTGTCGGCCCGGATGTCGGGCCACCCTCGGCTGGAACGATCGTCACGTGCGGACCTCCGGACACCGATCCACGGCAGCCGGGCGCCCCGGCCCGGCCGACGTGTAAGCATGCCATGGACCGACAGTGAGGTGAACTCCTCCGCGCCGGTGAAATAGTCCCGTCGCCGGGACGACCCGGAGGGACGGTCAGTTGATCAGGTGGTCGAAATCGCCATCCCGCGCACCGAGAACGAAGGCGGCGATCTCGTCCACTGTGTAGATGAGCGCCGGCCTCCGGGTGTCGTGAGTTGCGGACCGCGATGCCCGCTCCCTCGGGCAACTCGGCGAGTTCGACACAGTTGCCGCTCGGGTTGCTGCGGCGGCTTTTCTGCCAGCTCAGCGGAGGCAACTGGTGGATCGGTACGCCATTGGTGGCTGCTGCATGGAGGCGTCTTTCTGTTACGAGCCCGCCGGTGGCCGTGGGAGGAGCGGTGACGGCGAGGGGTGCGATATCGACATTGGACGGTCCTGCACGTGCATCTGCTATTGCATCTGCACCCGACGGCGAGCATGATAACGCACGTGAATGGTGCCCATCCGTTCACTTTGAGTTACCCCTTAGGGGCAACTATCAGGCAAAACTGGGCCCGACGCGGCGCGCCGCGTCAACCGAGGGTGGAGGCGGTCGCGGCGATGGGAGGGCTCGTGCCGGATCCGATGAGTGTCGCCTCCGGCATCTGCGCGGCCGGCGCGCTGTTCTCCTCCTGGCACCTTCGACGACGGGCCGTGCGCTCGAGTCGGAGATCGGGCACCTTCAGGCCGAGCTGGCCGCCGAGCGACACGCCGCGAGCCACGACCCGCTGACCGGGCTGCCCAATCGACGTGCCTTCTACCGCCTGGCAGCCACCCTGCTCACCGACGCCGCCGGCCAGCCGCTGATCGCCGTGGTGCTCGACCTGGACGACTTCAAGCAGATCAACGACCGGTACGGGCACGCCGCCGGCGACCAGGTGTTGATCAGTGTGGCCGAACGGCTCGCCGGTTTCGCCGGGGACAACCTCGTCGCCCGACTCGGTGGCGACGAGTTCGCCGGCCTGCTCTCCAGCCCCACCGTCGACCGACGCTGGATCGAGCACTCCACCCGCCGGCTCAGCGAGACCGTCGCCGCGCCGATCCGGCTGAGCGGATGCAGTGTCCGGGTCACCGCCTCCGTCGGGCTCGCGCCGGTGAGCGGCCCGGCCCAGCTCACCGACGCGCTCAGCCGCGCCGACGCGGCCATGTACCAGGCGAAGAGCCTCGGCGGCACCCGCTCGCCCCGGCAACTGGTCGACAGCGCCTTCCTGTCGGAGCGCTGACCTGTTCAGCTGGCAGACGCGCCGGACCACTGGGGCAGTTGATCAATCAGGTCCGTCTGATCGTCGCCGACCTCCGTCACGTGGCTGTCCGCCCTGCAGGCCAGGCCGTTTCAGCGTGCGTCCGGGTCAGCGCCCCTCGCCTGGTGGGGTCGGTGCTCAGTGATCCACGCCTCTACGTCTTCCACCAACCACACCGCTCCCCGGCCAGTCGATCAAACGGCTCCGGGAAGTCTGGCCGACTGGTGATCTGCACGACGCGGGCACGGGACACCTGGAGGCGTTCCTGTAGCTCGGCGCTGCCGTACAGCCTGCGGACCATGGACCGGACGCTATGCGGACCCGACAGTGTCACATATGACAGCTGTCGAACTTGACACTGTCGGGTGCAACAGGGGACGGTGGCTATGGGCCCGCGCGGACGGCAACCGGCGGGGCTCTTTCGGTGAGCGGTCCGGGTTCCTGATCAGGGATCGGTGCCCGGACCTGCCCGACTCGGGAGGTGGAACCGTGGCGATGGACGACGGACCCGTAACGCCAGCGCTGGTCATCTGGACGGCGCAGCGGGTGATCACCCAGCATTACGGGTCACCGAGCCGCTGCCTGCAGTGCCGGGACGACGGGTGCGAGATGTTGACCTGGGCACGCGACACCCTCAAGGCGCACCGCAGGTGATCGAGCGGGAGTTGCCCGCTCGGTGTGGGTACTGATGCTGGCCCGGCAGACCATCACGCAACACCAGGCACCCGGATCGTGCCATCGCTGCGGGCCAGACGGGTGCACCGAGCTGCGGTGGGCGCGCGACCGGCTGGAGACGTGTCGGTCGCAGCGTTACTGATCTCTCATGTCGGCTCGATGTCCTCCCGCTCCGCGCCGCCGGTCGAGGCCACGCATCGCCGTGTCGGCGAGGGTGACCAGGCCGACGGGCGACACCAATCCCCGTACGATCCGCGCCGCACGGCTTCGGTCGGACGCCTCGGCGTCGCGCTCCAACGCCTGCCGGGTCCAGTCGCTGAGGTCGTCGAGCGCGCGGACCGCGAGGAACCAGGCCAGGCGTGCCGGGTCGATGTCGGTGTTGCCGTAACCGGCGAGCACGGCCTTCTGCTGCTCGGCGGTGATCGGCGCGAACGCGAGCACCCCGCCGAGGACGAACATCAGGTCACACTCGACCGGAGCGAGCACCGCGTCGTCCCAGTCGATCAGCCAGACCTGCCCATCCGCGCCGAGCAGGAGGTTGCCGAGGTGCGGGTCACCGTGGCAGACGACGCCCGAGCCGGGTCGGGCCAGCGGGTCGACGGCGCCGCGCTCGATCTCGCTGGTCAGGACGCCCAGCCTGTCGGCCGCCGCGGACCACACCCCGCCAGCTCCGCGAACAGCGGATCCACGAGGTCGCCCGCGTCCGGGTCGCGCAGCCGCGCGGCCATCGCGCGGGTCGCGGCCACGATCGAGGGTACGCGGCACCGCCCGCCGGCAGCAGCCGGCTGAGCTCCCGGTCACCGGGGCCGCGTGCACGGCGGCCAGCACCGCACCGTACGCGCGCCAGTGCGCGCTGGTCATCGGGCCGTCGAGTGCCCGCTGGTCGGAGACCCACGGCACCACCGAGATGCGGTGGCCGCCGTGGTCGACGAACAACCGTCCGTCGTGGGTCCGCAGCGGCGCGACGATGCCCGGCACCCCTGGTCGGCCAGGTACGCCGTCACAACCAGGCCGGCTGACGTGCCACCACCGCTCAGTTTGACCGCGTACCGGGCGCCGTCGACGGTGGAGGCGAGCCACAGTCGGGCGTGCTGATCCGCCCCGTGGGCCACCTGGTCCAGCGTGGACAACCGCAGGCCAAAGTGCACCCATACCTGGTCGACCACCTGTCGCGCGACGTCCTGCACCATGCCGACACCATGCCAGCACCCGGGTCGCCGGCCCACCGGTTTCGCCGGCCGCGAGCACCCTCAGCGCAGCGTGGTCAGGTGCCGTTCCAGCGCCGCGTACGACTCGGCAGCCCCTGCGTCATCCCGGAGTCCATCATGCCGTCGCGCTGGGCCGTGGTGTCGAAGCGGGTGGTGCTCGTGATGGTGGTGCGCCCGTCCCGCTCGGTGAAGACCAGCGTCTCGACCGCCACCCGACCGGGCATGCCCTCGAACTCGAAGGTCTGCACGAGGCGGTCCGGCGCGTCGATCTCCCGGTACTCACCGCGGAAGGCGTAGTCGTTGCCGTCCTCGGCGTGCTCGACGTACCGGTAGCGGCCACCCACCCGGAAGTCGATCTCGACGTCCAGCGGATTGCCGCGCCCCCACCAGTGCTTGAGGTGCTCGGCCTGGGTGTGCGCGGCGTACACCAGCTCGCGCGGAGCGTCGAAGGTCCGGTGAGGGTGATCTCCCGGTCGGACGGCAGGTCGATCGTCAGGTCAGGAAGCTTGCTCATGGCGGGTCTCCTTCAGGTCGCGGAGGTAGTCGTCCAAGGTGTCGTAGCGGTCGTCCCAGAGCCGGCGGTACTGGTCGACCCACTCGGCGAGCGTCCGCAGCGGTGCCGGGTCGATCCGGCACCGACGCCACTGCGCCTCACGGGTCCGCACGATCAGCCCGGCGCGCTCCAGCACGCCAAGGTGCTTGGAGATCGCCTGGAGACTGATCGGGAACGGCGCCGCCAGCTCGTTGACAGTCGCCGCACCGGTCGCCAGCCGGGCCAGGATGGCCCGCCGGGTCGGATCAGCGAGCGCGGCGAACACGGCGCTGACGGGGTCTGCTGTCATCTGGGACTTTCCACCAATCCGCTATTCAACCTTCGGGTTGAATATACAGCTCAGCGCTGTCGGGTCAACGACCATCGCCTTCAAACTGGGCAGAGGTGTCGCCGAACGCCGGTCGGGTATGGGGAGACAGCATCCGCATACGACGGCCGGAAGGAACCGACGTGGCCAGCATTCGCGCCTCGTCCTCAACTGCACCCTCAAGCCGTCGCCGACACCGTCGAGCTCCGAGCAGCTCGGTCAGGAGGTGCTCGCCGAACTGGCCGCGCAGGGTGTCGAGGGCGAGATGGTGCGGGTCGTCGATCACGACGTGCGCTTCGGGGTGTCGACCGACGAGGGCGACGGCGACGGCTGGCCGGCGATCCGCGCCAAACTGTTGGCGGCCCAGGTGCTCGTCATCGCCACGCCGATCTGGCTCGGTCAGCCGTCCAGCGTCTGCAAGATGGTCCTCGAACGCCTCGACGCCGAACTCTCCGAGACCGACGACGAGGGCCGCCTCCTCACCTACGGCAAGGTGGCCGGTGTCGCCGTCGTCGGCAACGAGGACGGCGCGCACCACACCATCGGCCAGGTGCAGCAGGCACTCAACGAGGTGGGGTTCACCTCGCCGCGGCCGCCGCGACCTACTGGGTCGGCGAGGCACTCCAGACGGTGGACTACCGCGACGTCGGCCCGAAGCCCGACACCACCGGGCGCACCACGAAGGCGCTCGCGCTCAACACCGCGCACCTGGCGCGCCTGCTGGCCGACCAGCCGTACCCACCGCCGGACACGAAGGGCGCCGCCGTCGGCCCTTGAGTCGGCCGGACCGCCGAGCTACGAAACCGGCTACGGTCAGCGCCAGCCGTAGCCGGCGCGCAACGCCTGCCCCACCCGGTCGAACCGGGGCGATCCAGCACGGCACCCTCGCGGCGGATGCTGTCCTCGCGCATGGTGAGCACCCGGTCCAGCCGAACCCAGCTCGGCCGGTTGTCGCGGTCCCACTCCCCGGCCCGAGCGCGAACCAGTGCCGCTGCCCGTCCCGTTCGCTCTGACTGGACAGCATCAACCCGAACAGCGTCCGGCTGTGCCGACCGACGACCAGCACCGGCCGGTCCTTGCCCTGCCGGGGATCGTCCTCGTACGGCACCCACGTCCAGACGATCTCGCCGGGGTCGGCCTGACCATCCCGCTCCGGAGCGTAGGTCAGCTCCCGCCGCTGCAACGCGCTCACCTGACGGCGGCGGGCCACCTGTGCGAGGCGGCCCGGTACGCCGGGGCGACGGGATCACCGCACCCACGCGAGAGATACGAGCCGCGACATTCCTCAACAGACCAGCCACGGCGGGCAGCCTACCCGCCGCCGGAACGGCGCTGCGCGAGACCAGTGCCCGGCTGTGGCCGTACCCGCTGGTCGTGATCCGCCCCGGCGGGCAGAGTGGAGGCATGAGGACCGATCTGCACGGGCCGCTCTCCGCGTACGCCGCACGGCTGCACACCACGGCCGGCGACCGGCACCACGTCGCCTCGCCGCTCGGCGTCTGGCTGCTGCTCGCGGTATGCGCCGCCGCGGCGAGCGACTCCGATCCGGCCGCCGAGGCACTGGCCACCGCCCTGGGCACCGATCTGGCCAGCGCGACCGAGATCGCTCGAACGCTGCTGGACGCGCCACATCCGCTGGTCGGGGCTGCCACCGCACTCTGGCACCGACCGGGGCAGGGCGACGGCGGGTCGGGCCGGTGGCGGCCGCGCTGCCCACCACGACCGACACCGGCGTACTGCCCGACCAGGCCGGGTTGGACGCCTGGGCGCGCGAGAACACCCTCGGCCTGATCGAGGCGTTTCCGCTGCGGGTCGGGCCGGACGTGGTGCTGGCCCTGGCCAGCGCGCTGGCCACCCGGTGTCCTGGGCGACCCGTTTGACGTCGCCGACGCGCAGGCGTTCGGTGCCACCAGCCCTGGGCACGCGAGCTGCGGCGGGCGCTGCGCAGCCGGGTCAGGGCCACCGGTGCGCCATCGCGGCCACCGCGCGGGTCGGTGACGTGATCGTGCACTCCGCGCCGGCCCAGACGAGCGACGGCGCGGGGCTGGTGGTCCTCTCGGTGGCCGCCGCACCGCAGGTGCCGCCGGCCGAGGTGCTGGCCGTCGCGTACGACCTCAGCGCCGGCGCGGCCGACGGCGCGGCACCGGCCGGCACCCGCTCGCTGTTCGACCTGCCGCTCGGCGCGACCCTCTGGACGGTGACCGAGGAGCGGGCACCGACCCGGCCCGCGACGGCCGCGAGGAGCGACACAGCGCGGTGCTGCCCTGCTGGTCGGCCCGGAGCGACCACGACCTGTCCCCGTCGGCGCTCGGTTTCCCGGCTGCGGCGGCGACGCTGGCGAAGGCGCTGGCCCTACCGCTACACGGCTTCGAGGCGCGGCAGACGGCGGTGGCCCGGTTCGACAGGTACGGGTTCGAGGCGGCGGCGGTGACCGGCATGTTCGGGCTGACCAGTCTGCCCCGCAGGGCCGCATCCGCACCGCCGAGTTGCGCTTCGGCCACCCGTACGCCGTGGTGGCGGTCGCCACCGACCCCGGGCCGACGGTGCGACCGGGCCGTGGCACGGGTGCCGGTGTTCTCCGCCTGGGTCACCGAGCCCGAGGAGCCTAGCGAGGCCGAGGCGACCGGCTACTGACCGAGACCGGTTGATCAGAGGCGCGGCCCGAGGAACAGGCCACCACTCGCGTCGATGACCTGACCGGTGATCCAACGCGCGGCGTCGGAGGCGAGGAACGCGACCACCTCGGCGATGTCGTCGGGTTCGCCCAACCGGTCCAGCGCGGTCGTCCCGGCAATGAGGTCGGCCAGGCCCGGCGCCTCGAAGACCGGCCCGTTGGTCGCCGTGCGGGTCGCACCGGGAGCGACAGCGTTCACGGTGATCCCCGGACCCCGACCTGGTTGGCCAGGGTCATGCTCATCGTCTCGATCGCGCTCTTCGTCATGGCGAAGGAGGTCTGGGTCGGGTTCGCCATCCGGGTCGCCACCGACGAGATCGAGATGATGCGGCCGCCGTCGGGCAGCAGTGGCAGTGCCCGCTGGGTGATGAAGTACGGCGCTCGCACGTTCACCGCGAAGAGGTGGTCGAACTGCTCCCGCGTCGTGGCACCGATCGGGCCGGCCGGCGCGGTCGCCGCGTTGTTGACCAGGATGTCAGTGGCCGCCCGGCCAGGCCGGCCTCGACTGCCGCGAAGAGGGTCTCGACGTCGTCCTCCACGCCCAGTTCCGCACGGACGGCGAGCGCGGTTCCACCGGTGCGTTCGATCTCGTCCACCGTTGCCAGCGCGCCCTCCCGGTCGGTGCCGAAGTGCACGAGGACCGTCGCCCCCGCACCCCAACCGGACGGCGATCGCCTGCCCGATGCCCCGTGATGCTCCGGTCACGAGAGCCGTTCTGCCGGTCAGATCGCTCATGTTCGCCACCTCTTCGACGTTAGTCACTACCAGTCTGGTAGTGACTATCACTGAGGTAGTGTCTATCACATGCCCGATCCGCAGTCGACATTGCGAGCGCAGCGCCGAGCCGAGACGCAGCGCACGATCCAGGCGCACGCGGTGCGGTTGTTCACCGAGCGCGGATACGACGCCACCACCGTCCACGATGTCGCCGAAGCCGCCGGCGTCTCCCCGATGACGGTGTACCGGCACTTCCCACCAAGGAGGACCTCGTCCTCGTCGACGAGCACGGCATCGTCGTCGCCGACCGGATCGCCGTGTCGCCTGCCGCGCAACCCTGGTCCGCCGCATCGGTGACGCGCTCGTCGAATCGGCGCGGGCCCTGACCGGCGGGCGCCCGGGGCGACCTGACGGCGAACGGCCGGTTCCTGCTCGCCCGCCTCCAGCTCATGATCTCGACGCCGGCCCTACGGGCCAAGCACCTGGACAACCACTACACCCTTCAGCAGGCCATCGTCGCCGCCCTCGCCGGCGACGCCACCGACCCGGAGGCCGCGTTCCGCGCCCAGGCGGCGGCGAGCGCCTGCCTGGCCGCCATGCACACGGCACTTGTGCGGTGGGCCGAGGACGACGGCCGAAGCGACCTACCGACCTGATCGCGAAGGCGCTCGACGCGGCCTTCGGCGCGGGCATCGTCGACACCCAGCCGGACCCGTGCTGAGCCATCTCCCGCAGGACCAAGCAGCCGAAAACGCGAGTGGATCGCGCCGCGCCGCGCCGGGTGCCGGCCGCGCCGAGCCAGGCTGGGAGGGTCAGAGTCCGTACCGCTCGGGCGCGGGCCCTCCGTCGCGGGGTAGTCGCGCCACCATCTCCCGGAACTCCCGTACGGTCATCGCCTCGCGCAGGGTCGCGAAGACGGCTCCGGTGCCGGCCCGGGCGGCGGCGGGGTCCACCCCGCACGCTGTCCCACCCGACGAAGGAACTCTGCCGGCCCGGCGGCTGGTGCCGGTGAGACCGCAGCGCCGCCACCATCCAGGCCCAGCTCAGCCTCCAGCCCGTCCATGCCGGCACCCGAACCCAGACCCGGACCGCCCATGCCAGCCAGGTCCGGAGCAGGACCCGCACTCCCGGCCAGGTCCGAAGCAGGATCGGCACTCCCGGCCGGATCTGGAGCTGGGCCGGTCAGGTAGCCGCCGACCTCGTCCGGGAGGTGCCCCACAGGTCGTCGGGCGCGCCGCCGGTCACCCGTTCGGCCATGGTCTGGAGTACGGCGCGGGCGAGAGCCGCGGCCTGCTCGGCCGGCAGGCCGGACCGGCGGGACACCGCGTCGATGAAGTACGGAAACCCGTCGCCGTCGGTCACGCTCGGGCGGTTACCCCGGCCGGCCTCGGCAAACTGTGCGGTCAGCGCAACAGGCCCTCGGCCAGCAGGTGGTCGAAGATGATCTGGTCGACCGGCGAGGTGCGGTGCCTGTCGGCGTGGCCGAGCCAGGCCATCTCGGCGATCTCGCTGGATGGCCGCAGCTGCCCCTGATAGCCCGCCCGGTAGCAGGTCATCCGCACGGTCACGCCGGCCGCGTGGCCGTGGGCCTCGGCGGTGAAGGTGCCCAGGTGCACGGCATCGCGTACATCGACCTCGACACTCAACTCCTCGTCGATCTCCCGGCGCAGGGTCTCCAGGTCGGTCTCGCCCGGCTCGCGCTTGCCGCCCGGCAGGTACCACACGTCCTTTCCCTCCGACCGGGTGCTCAGCACCCGCCCGTCCTCAATGAGGATCCAGGCCACCTTGTCGATCTCGCGCATGATGCTCCTCCTGGCCGCCGGGACCGGGCACGCTATCACCCGAGCCACCCGGCCCAGCCGAGCCACCCGGGAGCGCGCTCAGTCGTCCAGCAGGTCGAGCACCAGCGCGGCGGTCCAGCCGAACGCCGGCGAGCCCAGGCCCACGCCGGTGTCCGGGTGGAAGTACTCGTGGCAACCGGCCCGGGCGACCAGACCGATCATCGAGTGGCGGAGCCCGGCGGCCAGCTCCGGGTGCCCGTGCGCGAGCAGCCCGAGCCGGACCAGCCAGCCGATGTTGAGCCAGCTCGGCCCCCGCCAGTAGCGCAGCGGTTCGAAGTCGGGTGCGGTGCGGTCGTAGGTGGGCAACGGCCGGTCCATCCGCGGGGCCACACCGAAGCGCGCCGAGCGGGCCTCGACGACCAACGCGTCGACCTGCCGGGTGGGCAGGTCGGGCAGGATCAGCGGGTCAACCCGAGGACGGTACGGGCGCTGACCAGTCGGTTGGTGCGCAGGTCGCGAGGCTGGAAGGTGCCGCTGCCCGGTCGTACAGCCGGCGCAGGAGCGCCTCGGTGATCCGGTCGCGCGGGCCCGGTGTGGGCGGGTCCTCGCCGAGGAGCGCGGCGATCTCGGCGAGGGCGTGTTCGGCGGCGCCGAACGCGGAGTTGAACAGCGGGCACTCGACAAGGAACGGGTGGCTGGCCAGGTCCCGGTCGGAATAGCCGTGGTCCCGGTAGGCGGCGACGATCGCCAGGTAACGCGCGTAGTCCAGGTCGGTGGGGCGGTGCGCGGCGTCGGCGTGCGTGGTGTCGTGCCGACGGTACGCGCGCATGACGGCCGCCTCGGCGGGGACCGCTGCCATCGGCTCGTCCCAGGCCGGACTGTTGTCCAGACCGGACTCCCACGGGTGCACGATGCAGACCAGCCCGTCACCCGCCACGTCCCGCCGGTCGGCCAGATAGCGCTGTTGGGCGACCAACCCGGATAGAGCCGGCGCAGCGCGGCCAGGCTTGTCGGACCGGGTGCCCGCCGGTACGCCAGCAGCGCGGCGAGCGCGTGCACGGGTGGCTGGACCAGGCCGGAGGTGGCCATCGTCGGTGCGCCCGGCGTCTGCCGAGCGCCACATCTCCGGCCCCGGAAGTACGCCCCGACCCGCAGCGCCGGGTTGAACACGATGTGTGGCACCCGCCCGTCGGCCCACTGCGCCCGGAACAGGCTCGCTAGCTCCCGCCAGGCTCGTTCGGGGCGCACCTGGGCCAGCCCGATCGCGATGAACGCGGAGTCCCAACTCCACTGGTGCGGGTAGAGCGTGCGCGAGGGCACTGTGTGGTCGTGCTCCCAGTTGGCGTCCAACGTGTCGACGGCGACTCGGCGCAGCTCGGCCAGGTCGGCCGACCCACCGGTGCGGCCGCGGCGGCGGTCACGCGGCGACTCGCCGGGGCAGCGCGTGTCGCAGCACCGTGGCGGCCTGCTGAAGGGCCCGGACCGGGTCGCCGCGCAGCCGGCACTCCAGCGCCAGCCATCCCCGGTAGTCCAGCTCCAGCAGGGTCCGCATCAGCGCCGGCCAGTCCAGGTGGCCGGCGCCCGGCTGGTAGCGGTTGGAGTCACTGACCTGCACGTGCCCGAGGTACGGCGCGGCGGCGCGCAGCGCACGGTGCGGGTCGTCCTCCTCGATGTTCATGTGGAAGGTGTCGGCGACCACCCGCACCGAGGGCAGGCCGAGCGCGGCGCAGAGCGACACCGCCTCGTCGAGACGGTTGACCATGTGGTCCTCGTACCGGTTCAGGGTTCCAGGAAGAGGGTGACGCCCTCGGCTTGGGCGTGCTCGCCCAGCTCGCCGAGGGCGTCGAGGAGCACCTGCCGGTCGCCGTGCGGTGGGCGTGGCGGCTCGAACGGCGGGAGCCGACGGGAGAACATCCCCAGGCCGCCGGGGTCATCGCCCCGACGCCGCCCAGCTCGGCGATCACCGAGAGCTGGGACCGCAGGTTGCGCACGGCGTCGGCGGACCGGGCGCTGTCGAAGTCGCCGATGAAGTGGTCCATCTCGACGCAGACGGTGGGCATCACCACCCGGCGGCGCGGGCGCGGCGCAGCTCGGGCAGGCGGCGGGCGAACGCGAGGTCGCCGCGTCCGCGTAGTTCGATGCCCTGGTAGCCGAGGGCGGTCGCGAGGGCGTACTTCTGGATCAGGTTGGTGCCCGGCAGGAGTTGTTCCTGGCAGGCCAGCGCGATGGTGGTCATCAGAACCTCAGCACGACTTGGAGGACGTCACCGGCGCCGCGGTCGAGCAGCGCGAGGGCGTCGGCGACCGCGCTGGCGTCGACGATGTGGCTGACCAGCGGCAACGGGTCGACGCTGCGTTCGGCCATCAGGTCCATGAAGGTCTGGGCGACGCGGTCTCCGGTCCACCGGCCGGCCATGGTCGGCGCGGGGTGGGCCCGGAGACCTGGGCCGCTACCAGCTGGATGCGGTTGTGGTGGAACTCTCTCCCAGGCCGAGCGCGTCGGCCTGGCCCTGGTAGAAGCCGGCGGCCACGACCCGGCCGGCGTGTGCGGTGGATCGGATCGCCTCGTGCAACGCCGGGTACGTGCCGGACAGCTCCAGGCAAACGTCGGCGCCCCGACCACCGGTGCTCTGGCGCAGAACGGCGGCGGCGGACGCGACGGTGACGTCCACGGTGGAGCGTGCCCCGTAGCGGGTGGCGTGTGCCAGCCGGTCGGGCATCTGGTCGACGGCGACCACCCGGGCTCCGGAGAGCACGGCGAGTCGGTGGCGAGCAGCCCGATGACGCCCTGCCCGAAGACACCGACCCAGTCGCCGAGGTGCAGGTCGCCGGCGAGCACGGCGGTCAGCGCGATGGCGCCGGGGCGGGCGAAGACCGCGGCGAGCGGGTCGAGACCCGCGGGAGCGGACGGACCGCCTCGGCGGCGAGCACCGCCTCGGCCCGGTGCCCCCAGATGCCCCAGACGAGCTGCCCCGGTTGCCGGTCGACGACCTCCGGTGCGACCTCGATGACCTCGCCGACCTCCTCGTAACCGAAGCCGATCAGTGGGTAGGGCACCGGGTCTGTCGGGGACGAACATCCGGGCCACGTCGTCCCAGTCCTTGCTGAGTCGGGGATTGCTGCCGCGGTAGAGGGTCAGCTCGGTGCCGGCGGAGATGCCCGAGTAGCAGGTGCGGACGCGGACCTGGCCGGGGCCGAGCGGATCCGGGGGCAGGGCTCGAGGCTGATCCGTCGAGGCCCGGCGAGAGACCACCCAGTTGCCCATGTGTCACATCCCGGTAGCGCTGGGCTACAGGATAGCAAAAATCGCAATATGTCTTGCTATTAATCAATCGAAGGTGTTGGATCCGCCTTGTACCCTTCGAGAGGAGTGCCACCGATGTCTGCACCTCCGAGGCGGATACTCGCCACCACCCTGATCATGGCACTGGCAACGTCCACACTGCTGGCCTGCGGAGATGACGGATCAGACAGCAACAGCAAAAGATCACCGTCTGGAGCCTGGAGGACGTCGCCGACCGGGTCACCGCCACCAAGGCGATCATCGCCGACTTCACCGCCAAGACCGGGATCCAGGTCGAGCTCGTGACCGTCAACGAGGACCAGTTCCCTCCCTGATCGCCGCCAACGCCGCCGCCGGTGAGCTGCCCGACGTGGTCGGGTCGGTCTCCCTCGCCGGCATCCGCACCCTCGCCGGCAACGAGCTGCTGCACGCCTCGGCGAACGCGGAGGTCGTCGACAAGCTGGGCAGACAGACGTTCTCCCCGGGCGCTGGAGCTCACCTCGGACGACGGCAAACAGCTCTCCGTGCCCAGCGACGGGTGGGGCCAACTGCTCGTCTACCGCAAGGACCTGTTCGCCGCGGCCGGACTGCCCGCCCCGACACGTACGAGCGCATCACCGCCGCCGCGGCAGGCTGAACACCGGCGGCGTCGCCGGGATCACCGCGGCGACCGCCCCAGCGACGTGTTCACCCAGCAGACCTTCGAACACCTGGCGCTGGCCAACGGCTGTCAACTTACCGACGACTCGGGCAAGGTCACCCTGGATTCGCCGCAGTGCGTCGAGGCGTTCCGTTTCTACGGTGACCTGATCCGCACCAGCTCGGTGAAGGGCGCGCAGGACGTGGACACCACCCGCGCCACCTACTTCGCCGGCAAGGCGGCGATGGTGGTCTGGTCGCCGTTCATCCTCGACGAGCTGGCCGGGCTGCGCAACGACGCCAAGCCGACCTGCCCGCAGTGTCAGACGGACCCGACGTTCCTCGCCAAGAACAGCGGTTTCGTCACCGCGATCAAGGGGCCGAACGGCACCGAGCCGGCACAGTACGGCGAGATCAGCTCCTGGGCCGTGCTGGACGGCGCGGCGGCCGACCCGGCGAAGTCCTTCGTGGAGTTCATGCTCGGCGACGGTTACCCGCGCTGGTTCGGCATGTCCCCGAGGGCCGCTTCCCGGTGCGCAAGGGCACCCGGCCGAGCCGGAGGCGTACCTCAACGCGTGGAACACCAGCCAGGCCGGCGTGGACGCGAAGAAGCCCCTCGCCGAGGTGTACGGCGAGGACGTGCTGGCCACCCTGCGCCGCAGCCCGGACACGTTCGGGCGGTGGGGGCTCAGCCAGGGGCAGGGCAAGCTCGTCGGCGCGATGCTCGGCGAGCTGCCGGTCCCCAAGGTGTTGGCTGACCTCATCGGCGGCAAGTCCGACGCGGCGGCCACCGCCAACCGCGCCAAGAAAGACGTCGACGCCATCAAGGCGGGCGTCAATTGACCACCACCGCGCCCGGCCCCGGCCGCTCCCCACCGGGAGCGGCCGGCGCCCCGACGCCGACCGTTGACCCTGCGCCGCCGCGAATCCCGGGCCGGGCTCGCGCTGGTCGCACCGACCCTGCTCGTCACGATCGCGGTCATCGGCATTCCGATCGTGTGGACAGTGGTGCTCGCCTTCCAGCGGGTCCGGCTCGCCACGCTGCGCAAGACCGGCCTGTTCGGCGAGTTCACCATGGACAACATCGACCGGGTGCTGCACACCCCGGTTTCGCCGAGACGCTCTGGGTCACGCTGATCTACAGCATCGGCGGCACCGTCGGGTCGATCCTGCTCGGTCTGGTGGCCGCCCTGGTCGTCCGCCGGCCGTTCCGGGGTCGCACCCTGGTCCGGGCCTCCATGCTGCTGCCGTACGTGGCACCGGTGGTGGCGGTGACGTTCGTCTGGCAGGTGATGCTCGACCCACAGCTCGGCATCGTCAACGCGTGGGGTCAACGACTGCTCGGCTGGGACGCCCCGGTGCCGTTCCTCACCCAGGAGTCGACGGCCCTGGCCACGGTGATCGTCTTCGAGGCGTGGCGATACTTCCCGTTCGCCTTCCTGTTCCTGCTGGCCCGGCTTCAGGCGGTGCCCGGTGAGCTGGAGGAGGCCTCCCGCGTCGACGGCGCGACCCCACCTAACGGTTCCGGCACATCCTGCTGCCGCAGCTGCTGCCGGTGATCGCCCTACTGGGCGTGCTGCGCTTCATCATGACGTTCAACAAGTTCGACGACGTCTACCTGCTCACCGGTGGTGCGGCCGGCACCGAGGTGGTCAGCGTCCGGTGTACGAGTTCCTCACCGCCCGTACCGACATCGGCGCGGCGGCCGCACAGGCGGTCGTGCTGGCCGTGGTGCTCATCGTGTTCGTGCTGATCTATCTGCGCTTCTTCGGACGGAGGGTGAGCTGATGGACCGCGACATGATCGAGACGGTGAGCCTGCGATGGCTACGCCGGCTGGTGATCGCCGTGTTCCTGCTGGTCACGGTGTTCCCCTTCTACTACATGCTGGTGCTCTCGGTGCGCCCGATCGAGCGGCTGCTGCTCGACCCCGGCGCACTGGTGGTCGGCTTCGGTGAGCTGACCATGGCCACGTACGCCGAGGTGCTCAAGGCCACCGACGACGGCGGCCAGGGTTTCCTCACGTTCATGCGCAACAGCGGGTTGGTCGCCGTCGCGGCGACACTGCTCACGCTGGTGGTGGCGATCCCCGGCGCGTACGCGGTGGCCCGGCTGCGGTTCTTCGGCCGCCGGCAGGTCGACTTCCTGTTCCTGGCGGTCTACCTGTTCCCGTCGATCGTCATCGCGATCCCGCTGTTCGTGGTCTTCACCGGGCCGGGCTGCGCGGCTCGCTGTTCGGCCTGGTGCTGGTCTACATCTCGCAGACGCTGCCGGTGTCGGTCTACATGCTGAAGAACTACTTCGAGACGATCCCGGTCAGTCTGGAGGAGTCCGCGGCCATCGACGGCGCCGGCCGACTCGGCATCATCCGGCGGGTCAGCCTGCCCCTGGCGATGCCGTCGATCATGGCGGTGGCGCTCTACGACTTCATGATCGCCTGGAACGAGTTCCTCTTCGCCCTGCTGTTCCTGGTCGACAAGCCCAACCGGTGGACGGTGTCGCTCGGGCTGTCGCAGCTCGCCGACGGTGTGGAGGTGCCCAAGACGGTGCTGATGGCCGGGTCGGTCGTCCTCACCCTGCCCATCGTTATCCTCTTCTTCGCCAGCGAGCGGCTCCTCACCGAGGGTCTGACCAGCGGAGCGGAGAAGGGCTGAGCGGGTGGGTGTCACAGTCCGGAAACGCCGGGCTGTGACACCCCCACATCGCCCTCATGTCCGTACCATCGGCACGTCCTTATCCGGCACAGCTGAGGGAGCTGGCGCATGAGCCAGGCACGACGGACCCGTCCGACCGAGACGGCGGGCGAGGACTACACCGACCGTTTGCAACGCCTCGGTGGTGCCCGCTGGAAGCAGATGCTCGACGTGCAGGCCCCGTACCGGTGGAATCTGCGCCGGCTTGAGCTGGGCAACACTCTCGACGTCGGCTCCGGTCTGGGTCGTAACCTCGCCAACCTGGACGGCAACGGCGTCGGCGTGGACCACAACCCCACCTCGGTGGCGCACTCCCGGGCCGCCGGGCTCGAGGCGTACACGATCGAGGAGTTCAGGACAGCCCGCACGCCCGGCCCGGCGCGTTCGACTCGATGCTGGCCGCGCACCTGCTGGAGCACCTGCCGGCCGAGGAGGCCCGCGAGGTCATCTCGTCCTACCTGCCGTACGTGCGTTCCGGCGGGCAGGCGGTGTTCATCACCCCGCAGGAGCGCGGGTACGCCAGCGACGCCTCGCATGTCCGGTTCGTCGGCTTCGAGGAGGCGGCGGAGACCTGCCAGGAGCTGGGCCTGACCGTCACCAAGCAGTACTCGTTCCCGTTCGCCCGGCCGCTCGGCAAGGTGTTCACCTACAACGAGTTCATCACGGTGGCCCAGGTGCCCTGATCCGGCTGTTCCGGGTCGCCCGCCGGGTCTCCACCGGCCCGGTTACGGTGGCCACATGGCCAACCCGACCCGCTGGGCGACCGACACCGGTCCCGAGCACTCACAGTGGTATATCGACCGGTTCCGCAAGCTCGTGGCCGAGGGTGCGGACCTGGCCGGTGAGGCCCGGCTGGTGGACGCGCTGGTGGCGCCGGGCTCGCGGATCCTCGACGCCGGCAGCGGCACCGGCCGGGTCGGTGCCGCGCTGGCCGAGCGTGGGCACACGGTGGTCGGGGTGGACGCCGATCCCGCGCTGGTGGCGGCCGCCCGCGCCGACTATCCCGGCCCGACGTGGCTGGTCGCCGACCTCGCCGAACTGGATCTTCCGGCGCTGGGTGAGGCGGAGCCGTTCGACGCGGCGGTGCTGGCCGGCAACGTGCTCGCCTTCGTCGCCGTCGGCACCGAACCGGAGGTGCTACGCCGGGTCGCCGCGCACCTGCGGCCCGACGGCGTGCTGACCGTGGGCTTCGGCACCGAACGGGCTACCCGCTGACCGCGTTCGACGCCGACGCGGTGGCCGCCGGGCTGCGCGTGGAACAGCGCTTCGCCACCTGGGACCTGCGCCCCTGGCGCGACGACGCCCGTTCGCGGTGAGCGTCCTGCGCCGCCCGGCCGACTGACACCGGCTGGGCTGCGGTCCCCACTCCGGGCGGCCACGGCCGAGCCGCGGCCGGGTCCAGGGTGGCGCCGGCGGGCACCAGGCTGACCAGCCCGGCGGGCAGCCGCAACGGGCGCACATCGCGGTAGCCGAGCATCGCGAGCACCTCGCGGTCGGCCAGCACGTACCGTCGGCCCAGGTCGGTGACCACGGAGACCGCGCCGCCGGTCGCGCCGGCGACGCGGCGGCCTCGACCACCGCGCCGCGGCCCGGCTCCACCACCACGTGGTCGGCCAGCACCGCGCCGCCGGTGGGCGCGGTGCGGGCGCGGCCGTCAGGTCCCGCAGCGGTACGCCCCAGCGCACCGCGCCCACCCACCGTCGCCGTCGACGCGGGTGCAGACCGCACCGTCGTCGCCGGCCGCGAGCCGGGCGGAGTCGGCGGCGGGCGTTCGGGCCGGTCGGGGCGAGATCGGGCACCGTGGGGAGCGCGGCGAACCGGCCCAACGTCATCGGGACCGGCTCCCCTGCCCGGTGCGCGCCAGCAACAGCCCCGCCTGTAACTCGGTGATGCCGGCCAGGCCGGCGTCCAGCGCCACCGCGTACTGCCGGCCGCCACCGGAGTTGCTCACCAGGTAGACCGTGCCGATGGTGGTGCCCGGCACCCGGGTGGCGGGCCGGCCCAGTGCGGGCAGGTCGAGCGGGCGAGGTCGGCACCGGCGGGCAGCGCGTTGAGCAGGGCGGGCGCCACCGGCACCGCCTGGGCACGGGTGGTGGCGAGCGCCGCCAACACCCGGTTGGAGTCCCGGACGAGGTAGCGCCGTTGGTGCCAGACCAGGTGCAGCCCACCGTCGGGTGGCGCAGCAGCAACGCGTCGTCGCCGAGCGACCGGCCGCCCTCGGACTCGGTGCCGATCAACAGCGCGGAGCGGGCGCCTCGGTGCCCGCGCCGGCCGGGACGGTCGAGCAGACGGTCCATCCGGTGGCGGCCAGCCGGCCGGGGCCGGCAGCGAGTCGGGCGCGTCGGCGATGCCCAACGGCAGCCCGCGCGGAACCCCGTCGATGGTGCGGCGGGACACCAGCACCGTCTTCGATCGGTCCGCACCGACGATGAGCAGCGCCGAGGCGTAGTTGAGCACCGGGTGCAGCTTCTGATCGCGATAGACGAAACGGGCGCCGGACTCTTCTCCACGATCACCGCGCCCGGGTCTCGCCATCCCTTGCCGCCGCCGGCGAACAGGCCGTAGAGCGCGAAACCACCCAGCCCGATCGCCGCGACCAGGACGCTGGCCAGACCGGCGCCGGCCAGCCGGCGAAACGGCGACTGCGCGGGGTCGGTCTCCCGCATGACCAGGGCGGCTACTGCCCGCTGGACGCTGAACTGGTAGGAGTGCAGCTGGTCCTGCCGCGACGGCATGAGGTCCCCTCCGGTGGATCGGCCGGGCACAGGATATGCGCTGCGTCGATGTCCCGTGGACCCTGCGTGGCTGCCCGCTCCGGGGCAACCGGTACCATCCGTGGACGAATCCGGCGGCGAGAGGGCACCCGTGGGCGCGCGTTTCGAAGAGCTGGCCTGGCGGGAGACCCCGATCGGCGCGATCAGTCTGCGCCGGCGCCGGGACCCGGCACTCCAGGTCGAGGTGTACGAGGTCAAGCTCGACGACGAGTACCTGATGTCCAGCCTCTTTCCGGTCGCGGAGATCGAGCTGGCTCGGTTCGGTCTCGCCGAGGTGGCTGGTGACTCGCTCGACGTGGTGGTCGGCGGGCTCGGGCTGGGCTACACCGCCTGTGCGGCACTGGGCGACCCGCGGGTGCGTTCCCTGTTTGTGGTGGAGGCGATCGAGGACGTGATCGACTGGCACCAGCGGGGCTGCTGCCGTTCGCGGCGGGGCTGGCCGAGGACCCCGGACCCGTTTCGTGCAGGCCGACTTCTTCGCCGCGGTGGCCGGTGACGTCGGCTTCGACGTCGAGGTGCCCGGACGGCGGTTCGACGCCGTACTGCTCGACGTCGACCACTCCCGCGCAACGTGCTGCACCCGAGTCACGCGGCGTTCTACTCGCCGGCCGGCTTGCGCCGCCTGGCCGACCTGCTCCGCCCCGAGGGGATCTTCGCGCTCTGGTCGGACGACCCGCCGGACGCCGACTTCACCGGGGCGCTGACCGAGGTGTTCGCGAGCGTACGGGCGCACGTCGTGCCGTTCGCCAATCCGCTGACTGGCGGGGAGTCCGCGAACACCGTCTACGTGGCGCGCACCGGGGCTGAGCTCGATCAATCGCGCATGGTGTCGGCCGGACGGGAACGTGACCCAGGGTCCGCCGCACCAGGCGCGGCCGGTTACGGGAGGTCGAGATGCGTGCACTGCTCTGGGTCGTCGGTGTGGTCGCGGGCGTGCTGATCCTGCTCGGGTTGATCCTCGAAGCGGTCCGCTGGCTGATCATCATCGGTCTGATCGCGCTGGTGATCGTGATCGTCCTGGGCGTGGTCAAGGGACGCCAGGCCATGAACCAGCACGGCCGCCGACGGTGACGGCAGGCGGCCTGGTCAGAACCAGTCCGGGCGCATGTCGAGGGTCGTGCGATCCCGGCTGTCCAGCAGGTCGAACTGCGGACCGGTCCGGGGCAGCTCGACGCTGAAGAAGTAGCGCGCGGCCTGCCGCTTGCCGGCGTGGAACGCATCGCCGCCCTCCGGCGGCAGCGCCAGCACCTGCTCCAGCCACATCCACGCGATCACCACGTGCCCGACGGCCTCCAGGTAGGCACTGGCGTTGGCCAGTGCCAGCACCGGATCGCCGTCGGCCCACAGTCGACGGGTGACGGTGGTCATCCGGTCCACCGTGGCGGCCAACCGGCCGGCCAGATCGGCCGCCTCTCCCCGGCCTTCCGGGCCCGCTCGACCGTGTCGCCGATCGTCGCGGTCAGCAGGACGAGACCGGCACCACCCTGCATGGTCATCTTGCGCCCCAGCAGGTCCAGTGCCTGGATGCCGTGGGTGCCCTCGTGGATCGGGTTGAGCCGGTTGTCCCGGTAGTGCTGCTCCACGTCGTGATCGCGGGTGTAGCCGGCGCCTCCGAGCACCTGGATGGCCAGGTCGTTGGCGGTGAGGCACCACTGCGACGGCCAACTCTTGGTGATCGGGGTGAGCACGTCCAGCAGCAGGTGCGCGCGCTCGCGGTCGACGTCGGCGGGAGCGGTCTTCTGCTCGTCGAGCAGCCGCGCGCAGTAGAGCACCAGCGCCAGCGCCCCCTCCACGTAGCTCTTCTGCGCCAGCAGCATCCGCCGTACGTCGGGTGGTCGATGATCGGCACCTGCGCCGTCGCCGGGTCCTTCGCGCCGACCGGCCGGCCCTGCGGCCGCTCCTCGCGTACGCCAGGCTCTTGAGATAGCCGGTGTAACCCAGCGCGGTGGCGCCCGCCCCGACCCCGATCCGGGCCTCGTTCATCATGTGGAACATCTGCGCCAGACCCTGGTGCGGCGTGCCGACCAGGTGGCCGACCGCGCCGGCCCGGCCCAGCGGCGTGTGCCCGCCGTCGCCGAAGTTGAGCAGGGTGTTGGTGGTGCCGCGGAAGCCCATCTTGTGGTTGAGCCCGGCCAGCACCACGTCGTTGCGGTCACCGAGCGACCCGTCCGTGCCGACGAGCACCTTGGGCACGATGAACAGCGAGATGCCCTTGACCCCGGCGGCCCGCCGGGAATCCGGGCCAGCACCAGGTGGACGATGTTCTCGGCCAGCTCGTGGTCACCGCCGGAGATCCACATCTTGGTGCCGAAGAGCCGGTACGAGCCGTCCGCCTGGGGCTCCGCGCGAGTGGTGATGTCGGCGAGTGAACTGCCGGCGTGCGGCTCGGACAGGCACATGGTGCCGAAGAACCGGCCCTCCAGCATGGGTCGGACGTAGGTGTCCACCTGCTCGGTGGTGCCGTGCGCCAGCAGCAGGTTGGCGTTGCCCAGGGTGAGGAACGGGTACGCCGAGGTGGCCACGTTGGCGGCCTGGAACCAGGTGAAGCAGGCCGCCGCGACGGCGTGCGGTAGTTGCAGACCACCGACCGTGGCGTCCAACCCGGCGGTGAGCAGGCCCGTCTCGGCGAAGCTGTCCAGCGCCGCGCGGACCTGGGGATCAGCCGCACCCGCTGCCCGTCGAAGGTGGGCTCGGCGAGGTCGGCAGCCCGGTTGTGCGGCGCGAACTGCTCGGTCGCCACCCGCTCGGCGAGGTCCAGGGCGTCGTCGAAGGTCTCCCGGGAGTGCTCGGCGTAACGGGGACGCTCGACGAGCTCGGACACCCGCAGCCACTCGTGCAGCAGGAAGTCGAGGTCGCGGCGGGAGAGCAGGGTGGACGGCACGGCACTCCTCAACGGGCGCGGGGTGGGTCGGGGCCGGGACGACGGCCCGAGGTCGCCCCGGCCCATCCTGGCGGATCGACAGGCCTCGCACCACCGGCCCGGGTGGGGTTCGCCGAGGGAACATGTCACACCGGGCGGCTAGCGTCGTCGACCGTGAGCGAGCCCGGAGACGTCCCGCCCGAGGTCCTGGACCGGCTGCGGCCGATCTGCCTGGGGCTGCCCGAGACCTACGAGGAGCCCGCCTGGGTGGGCACCCGCTGGCGGGTCCGCAAGCGGACCTTCGCCCACGTGGTCGCCGTCGATCCCGACCGTCACGCGACCCACGCCCGGGTCGCCGGGGTCGACGAGTCCGCCTGCCTGCTGACCTTCCGGTCACCACTGGACGAGATCGCCGGGCTCCTCGGCAGCGGGCACCCGTTCTTCCGACCCGACTGGGGTTCCAACGTGCTGGGCATGGTCCTGACCCGGGCCACCGACTGGGACGAGGTCGGCGAGCTGCTCACCGAGAGCTACTGCGTGCAGGCCCCGAAGCGGCTTGCCGCCCTGATCGGTCCCGAGGTCCCGCCCGCCGGCTGAGCGCTGACGGTGCCGGCGGTTTTACCGCGCCGGATGGTCGGAGCCGTCGGCCACCGATGGAGCCGAGAACGCCGCCGGGCGGGTGAGGAGCGGGTCGATGTCGACGCTGCCCACCGAGGAGGACCCCGGCTGACGCCGGTGCTTCGCGAGGACCGGGTGTGCACGGGTGTGACAACGCTGCGGGGGCGGGTGTTCCTGAGCTACCCGTCAGCGGACGGGCCCGGCGTCCAGGTCGTCGAGGCACTGCCGGACGGCCGCCGCGAGCCGTACCCGGATGCCACGTGGAATCAGGTCGACCAGCCGCCGGACGGGTCGTTCGTCCACGTCAACGGCCTACGAGCCGGCCCGGACGGCCGGTTGTGGATCGTCGACTCCGGTGCGCCGCAACTGGTGGCCAACAGGTGCCGGGCGGCGCTCGGCTGATCGTGGTCGACCCGAATGGCGACCAGGTGCAGTGGGTCTACCACCTCGACGAGGCGGTGCACCCGGGCAGTTACGTGGACGACGTCCGCGTGAACGGCCCGATGGCTCCTCACCGACGCGGGCATGCCCGGCCTGATCGTGCTCGACCTCGACTCGGGTCGAGCCCGACGCGTGCTGGACGGTCATCCGAGCGCGGTGGGAGGGCCGGTGATCGCCGACGGTCGGCCGCTGCGCGCCCGGACGGCACCGTGGTACGCCTGCACACCGACCAACTGGAGGTGTCGCCGGACGGCCGCTGGCTGTACTACCAACCGGCCTCCGGCGGGATGTCCCGGATCGCCACCCGGTGGTTGGACGACCCCTCGGTGTCCACCGACGAGATGGCCCGGCGGGTCGAGCGCTGGTGTGAGACACCCAGCACCGGCGGGACCGCCATCGATACCAACGGCACCATCTACCTGAGCGACGTGGAACATCGACGCGTCCTCGCCATCGCACCCGACCGCGGCGTCCGTGAGCTCGTCGCCGATCCCCGGCTGGCCTGGGTGGACGCGTTGTGGCTGGACGCGGATTCTCGACTGTGGATGCCGGCGGCCCAGCTGCACCTGACCGCCGGGCTCAACGGCGGGCAGTCGGCCGTCGACTATCCGGTCCACGTCTACCGGATGCCGGTGGAGGCCGGGCCGCCCCGGCTGGACCACGCCTGAGCGCGGGGTCGGGCTGGATCGCTGGTGGAGGCCGAGGTGCGCGGGGCGGGTGAGGGGTCTGACGACGCTGTCGAGCTGAGTCGTTTACGACATCGGGTGGCCTCCGGCCCCGGTGCCGCGAGCCGACACCACCGATCCGTCCACGACACCACCGATCCGTGTACGACACCACCGATCCATCCACGACACCAATGATCCGTCTACGACATCAGCTCCACAGCGTCTCGCGGACAGGTCCGTCCCCGCCGACATCCGAGCGGATCCGCAGCACCGCAGGACCGGACCGGCGTCGATATTCTGTCCCGCATGCACAGGAGCCGCGTGTACGCGTTGCTGATCGACGCACCCGAGGCCGAGGCGGCCCGGTCGGCGGAGTTCTGGTCGGCCGCGTTGGGCGTCAGCACCCGAAGCGATCCGGCGGAGCCACAGTTCGTCGGCCTGCACGAGGCGCTGCCCGGGCTGGTCGCGGCCGTGCAGGCGGTGGACGACGCGCCGCGCTACCACCTCGACATCGAGACCGACGACGTGGCGGCCGAGACCGCGCGTCTGATCGGTCTGGGCGCGACCGAGGTGTCGCAGTGGCTGGAGTGTCGGATCCTGCGGGCACCCGGTGGGCATCTGCTGTGCGTGCTGCCGGTGGCGAGCCCACCGGAGGTCTTCGAGGCGCAGTCCCGCACCTGGTCCTGAGCCGCGGGGTTGTCACAGGTCGGCACTAGGGTTCCGGCCATGGCTGAATTCGTGTTGGTGGCAGGCGCGTGGCTGGGGTCGTCGGCCTGGGGCGAGGTGGTGCCGCCGCTGCGGGCGGCCGGTCACGGCACTCATCCGCTTACCCTCTCCGGCCTCGCCGAGAGGCAGGGCGAGCCCGCCGGGCAGCAGACCCACGTGCGGGACATCGTCGACGAGATCGAGCGCCGCGACCTGCGCGACGTGGTGCTGGTCGGGCACAGCTACTCGGGCATCCCGGTCGGGCAGGCCGCCGAGCGGATCGGCGACCGGTTGACCCGGGTGGTCTTCGTCGACTCGGAGGTGCCGGTCGACGGCGGGTCGTTCGCGTCCGGCTGGTGGCAGGGCCAGGTGGCGTTCGAGGCGCAGATCGCCGACGACGGCGGCTGGTGGCCGCCGCTCGGTGCGGCCGACGTTGACGGTCAGGGTCTCACCGACGAGCAGGTCACCCGCCTGGTCGAGAGCTCCACTCGGCACCCGGGAGCCACCCTGACCGAGCCGGCCGTGTTGACCCGTCCCCTGGGCGAGCTTCCGGCGACGTACATCAAATGCCTGCTCGACGGGCCCGAGCCGAACGACACCGTGGCCAAGCTGTTGACCAGCGACAACTGGCGACTGGTCACGATGACCACCGGCCACTGGCCGATGTTCTCGCAGCCCGCCGAGCTGGCCCGGTGCTGCTGGCGGAAACCAGCTGACCCGCGCCACGGGTGGGGTGGGCGGCCGGTCAGGTCTGCGGGTCGTCGAGGGTTCTGATGTGGCGCACCGGCGACGCGAGCAACCAGACCACGGCGAGCACCCCGCCCAGGCCGGCGACGACAAGCGTGGGCCGTAGCCCGATGGTGGTGCCCAACGCCCACCGACCAGCGCGCCGAGCGGGCGGATGCCGTAGTTGACGGCGCTGTACGCGCCGGCCCGGCGTCCGCGCGCGTCGTCGGGTGTCACGGCGGTGAGGAGGGCGTTCAGGTTGACGTCCATCAGCATCACCCCGACGCTGGAGACCAGCTCGATGGCCGCCAGCATGGCCACCTTCGCCCAGGTGGGCCCGGAGACCAGCGCGGTCAACGCCAGCGGCGCGGAAAGAGCACCACGCCGATGATCGCGGTGCGCCCCAGACCGATGGCCCGCGAGATCCGTGGCGCGAGGGCCGCGCCGGCGAGCCCGCCGAGTGCCCCGAATCCGAAGGCGACACCGATCGCGCCGGCCGACAGGCCGAGGTCTCGGCTGGCGTACAGCACCAGCAGCGCACCGGAGATGAAGGTAAAGAAGTTGACGGTGCTGGTGCAGCCGAGCGCGGCCCGCAGCACCGGATGCCGCAGCACCAGCACGAGCCCTTCCGGACCAGGCCGAGGGTGGACGTCTGGCGCGGCGGTGGAGGCGGCTCGGTCACCGGGATGCGGCCGAGCAGCACCGCCGATCCGAGGAAGGACACCGCGTCGACGATGATCGCGACCGGCGCGCTGAGCGCCTGCACCAGCCCACCGCCGACGGCCGGGCCGGCGATGAAGGACAGCGACCGGCTCATGCTCAGCTTGCTTGTCGCGTCCACGTAGGCCGACCGCGGCACCAGGGCGACGAAGAACGCCTGACGTGCCATCGCGAACAGCACCGCTGCGAGGCCGGTGAGCAGTGCCACCAGGTAGAGCTGGTGCAGGGTGATCGCGTCGAACAGGTAGGCCACCGGCAGGCTGAGCAGCACCGCGGCGCGGACCAGGTCCGCGATGACGAGGAGTCGACGCTTGTGGGTGCGCTGGTCCACCCACGCGCCCAGAAACAGGCCCAGCAGGTTGGGCAGCCAGATCAACGCGGTGAGGACGCTGACCTGCACGGGTGTCGCGGCGAGCAGGGTGACGGCGATCAGCGGCAGGGCGAGTTCGCTGATCCGGTCACCGAACTGGGAGACGGTTTCGCCGGCCCAGAAGGTGCGGAACCGCCGGTCACGGTGCAGAGCCGGCCGGGGCGCGGTGGCAGTGGCGGTGGCGGTCATGACGCGGCCGGATCGTCGCCGGGCTCGGGCAGGAGGTAGCGCAGCATCCGGACGACCCGGGCATCGTCCGGCGCCGTGTCGTCGTCCTTGCGCCGCACGTACGGAGCGATCAACTCCTCGATCGCGGCCTCCAGTTGCCGCGCCTCCTCGGGGTGGCCACGAACTGGGTGTCGGCCACCCGGCCACGCCGCGCCACTGCGCGTCCAGGCGCGGCTCGTCGTGCAGCAGCCACTGCTGCGGCGTCTCGGCGGCCGGGCGAACAGCTCGCCGCGCAACTGGCGGCCGGCGGCCTGCCCCTCGGCGTCGTCGGGCAGCGTGAAGCGGAAGCCCCGAGCCGCCGCCTGCCACCAGCGTTCGCGCTTGCTGGTGGTGCCCTCGGCATCGACGACCAGGCCGAACGTCGCCAGGTGCCGCAGGTGCCAACTGACCACCGACGGCGTGGCGCCGACGTGCGCGGAGAGCCCGGTGGCGGTCGCCGGACCCTGCCGCTGGAGGCGGTCGAGGATGGCGAGCCGGACCGGGTGGGCCAACGCCCGCAGCGCCTGCGGCTCGGTGATCTCGAAGTCACCGTACGGGTTCTTGAGAGACATGTTTCGAGAGTAGTCTCTCAGATCGGGGCCGGGCAACCCCGGGCCGGCGCACCGGCCGTGCCGGTCAGCCGAAGCCCAGCCGCGCCAACGGCTCCACCAGCTCGCGCTCCTCGTAGCTCAGGTGCGACAGCAGGGCGTCGGTCAGCAGGTTCACCGAGGCCCGCAGTTCGGCGAGGCCGTCCGGGGAGCCGACGTACGCGACCAGAGCCCGGTCGACGCCCTCCAGCACGTTGTGGATGACGTGATGTTCCTGCTCCAGCCGGTCGACGACCGGGTTGAGCCGCGGGTCACGCGCGCGCAGCCAGGGAAACAGCGACTGGTCCTCGAGCGTGTGGTGGGTGGTGACGACGCGGCAGTACGACTCGCAGTAGACGCCGAGCGTCCACCGGTTCTGCCGCATGGTCATCGTGTTGATGTGGGATCGGGCCGCGCCGGCGTCGATCTCGCCGGCCGCGACCTGGTCGATCAGGTCGTGGATCTGGGCCAGCTCGGCGCGCAGGCCGTCGTGAACCTGCACGAGGTGCGCACCGGTGGCCTGCTCGTGCGCGGTGTAGGTGCGCTCCGGCTCGGGCTCCGGCCCGGTGGGCCGGGTCGACTCGTCCCAGGCCTGCTTGTCGCTTCGCCGCACGCCGTCGTCGGGGTCGGCACCACGGCGAACCCGCCGCCGGTCACCCTCGCGCGGCTCGTCCGCACCGGCGGGCGGCGACGACCGGCTCCGGCTCCGGCTCCGGGGCACGCTCAGCGACCGCGCCACGCGCACGTTCGGCCGCGACCTGCTCGCGGACGAGGTGCCACCTCGCCAGCGAACCGGCGCAGGTCGTCGGGGTCGTTGCTGGCGAGGATGAAGGTGCTGACGCCCTCCCCAGCGCCAGCTCGACCAACTCCTGCGCCCACTGCGCGGCGGGCCCGTTCAGCGGGCCGCTCCCGGTGGCCGAGAACTGCCCGGCGACGTTGAGCAGCCGACGGACGTCCGTGGCGACCGGCCGGCCTCCTGCGCGGCGTCGTCGATGGTCGCGTTGCCTTTGGCCAGGTCACCGGGCTGGAGGTTACTCAGAGAGGGCAGCCAGCCGTCGGCCCGGCGACCGGTGAGCTGGAGCATCCTGGGCTTGTACGCGCCCAGCCAGATCGGGACCGCGTGCGCCGGAGCCGGCCCGCGCTTGGCCCCAGCACCCGGTAGAACTCGCCGTCGACCCGCACTCCGCCGCGCGCCTCGGTGTCCCAGAGCTGTCGGACGACCTCGATGGCCTCCTCCAGCGCCCGGACGCCCTGGCCCGGGGTCAGCCGCCGGCCACCCATCGCCTCGATGGCCTCCCAGAACGCACCCGCGCCGAGGCCGAGGCTGACCCGGCCACCGCTGAGCAGATCCAGGCTGGCCACGCTGCGGGCGAGCACCGCCGGCGGGCGCAGCGGCAGGTTCGTCACGTTGGCAGCCACGTGCACCCGGCTGGTGCGGGCGGCGACGAAACTCAGCAGCGTCCAGGTGTCCAGGAACGCCGGCTGGTACGGGTGGTCCTGGAAGGTGACCAGGTCCAGCCCGACCTGCTCGGCCAGGACGGCGACGCCGACGGTGCGCTCGGATCGCCACCGCTGGGGTGACGAAGGATCCGAACACCAGGTCGTGGCCGTAGTCGCTCATCTGCGAGCCTCCCGCTTCCACGACGCCTCGGACGATGCGTCGTCGAACAACCTTATTACACGCAGAACATCTTTCGCCAACATGGTCTGGCGTACTGCGCTATTGTCGGGACATGACGGGTGCCACTCACCGGCGGGACCGGCCCGATCCGCTCGACGACGACCTGGGCTGGATGCTCGGGATCGTCTTCCGGGGCTACGTCCGGGCGGCCGAGCACGTGCTCGTCGACTTCCCGGCGGCCCGCGCGGCTACCAGCTGCTCACCGCGGCGATCAACGGTCCGGCCCGCAACCAGGGCGCGATCGCCGAGGAGCTCGGCATCGACCGCACCGTCCTCACGTACCTGATCGACGATTTGGAACGGCCGGGTTCGTCGCCCGTCGGGCGGACCGGGCGACCGGCACAACCGGCTGGTCGACGTCACCGACGCCGGCCGCGCCGCCTGGGAGCAGCGGCGGTCGGCTCTGCAACGGGCCGAGTCGCACGTGTTGGGGGCGCTCGCGCCGACGGAGGCGGCGACGCTGCGGGCCCTGCTACAGCGGGTCGCCTGCTCGGCCCAGGCGGTGGACCCGTTGCGTGACCTCTGCGAGGTGGTGACCCAGGTGCGTCCGGCACCGACGGCGTCCGCGCCGGACCAGGCCGACGCCCCTGCGGTACGCGGCGGGCGTACCGCCACCCCAGGCCCGCCGTCGCGGCACCGACTGACCTTCGGGGACGGCCACCGGAAGGCAGGGCCCACCCGCACCGCCCAACCTGGTAGGTCGAGCGGTGCCGGACGGGCCCGCGGTGTCGCTCGCTCGCGCCGATCAGCGCACGTGCACGAACACCGGGTTCGAGTAGAACCACAGGTCGTCCCACGGGCTCTCCAGCCCGTCGGCGAGCGGCTCGGCCTCGTCGGTGCTGGTGCCGCGTACCCGCGCGTAGGTGTCGGCCTCGACGTTGCGCAGGGTGTGCCGGATGACGTAGCTGTCGCCGTGCCGACGCCAGTCGCGCGGACCGAACCGGGCCACCACCGAGGTGGTGGGGTTGGTGTCGGCGTCCAGGCTGGCGCTCGGGCCGGTGATCTGACCGACGATCAGGTCCACCCGGCGGACCTCGGGACGGTCACCGTTGGCGTTGACGCCGCCCAACGGACGGAACGTGATCTCGATGTCGACATCGGTACGACCACGACGGCTGACCGTGATCGTCTCGCCCACGTCGGCGGTCCTGCCCTGGGACGTGGCGCTGACGTCGAGGCTGCGGATCAGGTCGCCGGTGGTGACCCAGATCCGGCCGTTGCGCAGGCCGTCCATGATGTCGCCGTAGTCCTGTCGGGCGTGCACGTACGTCTTGCTGTACTCGCCCGGCCAGAAGTCGGCGCCACCGCGGGTCCAGTGCACGTGCGAGTCCGACGTCGCGGTGATCCACCAGCGCCGGCCCTCGCCGAGGAGCGAGTCCCACAAGCCGCCGACCCGAGCGGTCATCTGGTCGAAGCCGCCGTAGGTGGGGTGGTTGCCGTACCCGCCGCGCTTGCCACCGTTGAGCGGGCCGGCCTGGTGGCCGGGTGCGCCCTCGAAGCCGATGTAGACGTCCGGTGCGGCGTTGTTGCCGTTGCGGAACTCGCGCGGGGTGTCCTGCCCGTAGACGCCGAGACCGGGCGCCGAGCGGGACGCGTGGTGGGCGATCACCAGCGGCTTGTGCGGCATGCCCTAGCGACCTTGAGGAACTCCACCATCCTGGCCTCGGTGTCGCGGGCCGGGTCGGTGGGGAACGCGTCGTACTTGGCGAACCGGCTCTCCAGCTCGAAGAGCTGCTTCGCCTCGTCGTCGTGGCGCGGGATCATCAGCGTGTGGTGGTCCAGCGAGGGCGCGTCGAACTCCATGCCCCAGAACTGGAGCACCTCGGGGACCAGCTTGCGCGACCGCAGCAGGTCGGGGTACGCCTGCTCGATGTTCACCTTCGAGTGGGTCGGCCCACCGTGGTCGGTGCACATCGCCCAGGTCAGGCCGAAGTTCTTCGCCATGATGGCGTTGGTGACGATCGGGTAGACCGCGTCCGCGCCCTTGTGGAAGACGATCGGGGACTTCGTGGTGTCGAACTCGCCGCTGTACTCGGAGTGGATGTGGTGGTCGCCGGCACGCCACACCCGGTTCCTGGAGCTGCCCCGGTCGCCCTTGTCGTCGTCACCCGGCCGGCGGTCCTCGTCGGCCGCCCAGGCCGCGCTGGTGCCGACCAGTGGGCTGGCGGCGGCCAACGTCGCGCCGACGCCCGCGTACTTGACCAGCTTGCGCCGTGACAGCTGCGCGTGCTCGGTCTCTTCGGGTTGCATGTCCCTCACGTGCGAGCCTCTCCTCGATCAAGCGAATGCTCTTTCGATCAAGGAGCCTCGAAGAGTGCGGTGAACACCCGTCGTACGGGACGGATGCGCACGATGAACACCCTGTCCCGACCTGCCTGAGGGCGGGCCGGAACGGTGCGGGCCATCTCCTGATCGCGCGACACGGCGGTCAGGGCACCTGCCGGGGTCCCGGGCCGACCGGACGGTCGACGGGTCGGCGGTGCGGTGACCACCGACGGGGCGACGTCGACGGTGGGCAGTCCGGCGCGACCGGTGACCGGGAGGATCAGCTCACTGCGACCGAGGTCGACCCGGACGGTGGCGTCCCGGTCGTCGGTCTCGGTGAACTCCGGGTCGCTCTGGCCGAGCACCAGGCCGAGCACGTGGCCGGCGGGCAGCACCGCGTCGTACGCGTTCAGCGGCACGGTCACCGTGTACCACCGGTCCGGCCGCAGCGGCGTGGTGAACCGCAGCGAGCGGTGGTGCGCGGCGTCGAGCCATCCCCGGTCAGCACGGCGTGGTCGGACACCTCGGTGACCTCCTCGGTGTCCAGGTAGCAGGCGTCGTCGACCTCGGTGGAGGCACCCCAGCAGGATTCGGTGTCCAGCGTCCGTACGCCGCCCGAGCCGGTGAGCTGAATTCGCTCGGCGGTGCCGTAGTCGACCAGCCGGGCGCTCAGCTCGGTGGTCGGTCGATCCACCCGGACGCGCAGCCGCACCGACGGGCTACCGGAGATCCGCAGTGGAGTGGTCAGGGCGCCGGAGAGGAAGACCAACCGGCCGGAGGTCGCTGTGGTCGGCTCGGCGACCACCTCCTCCTCGGACAGTGACTCGTCGACGTACGCCTGCTCCCGGCCCGGCCGTGCGCCGCGCCCGCCGAGGGTGCCGGTCACACCGTCGCCGGCGCCGAGGGCCACCCGGACGTCCCGGGTGCCGGGGCGGGCCAGTCACGCTGTGTCGTCCAGGTGCCCGGCGAGGTCTCCAGGTCGACCCGTGGTTCGCTCATCACTCCGTTGGGCAGCCCCTGCAACCAGTAGTCGAACCAGCTGTGCAGGGCGGCCACCCACTCGGCGCGCCGAACGTCGAACGGGTCCTGGTGGCCGGTCTGGTGGAGCCACAGCTTGCGGGGCACGCCCTGCTCGGCCAACTCCGCCACCAGCCGGCGAACTGGTTGGTCGTGACGTTCAGGTCGTTGAGGCCATGCGCCACGAGGACGCTGGCCCGGACCCGGTCGGCCGACGGCCGGTAGTCGCGCCGCGCCCAGAAGTCGTTGTAGTCACCGGTCTCGTCGGCGCTGTCCGCACGCAGTCGGGCCAGCACCTGGGCGCAGGCTTCGGCGGGACGGCCGTTGACGACCTCGTGCAGGTAGCCGGGGTAGTCGGCGGCGAGCGCCCTTCCCTGGTAGCGCATGTAGTCGTACCAACTGGAGATCGCCGAGATCGGCACGATGGTCGCCAGCCCCGGCACGCCGGTCGCGGCGACCCGTTGGCGACCGAGCCGTCCCACGACTTGCCGATCATGCCGACCTGGCCGGTGCTCCAGCCCGCGTTCACCGGTCGACCGTCGGCGGTGAACGCGCGGGCTCGTCCGTTGAACCAGTCCACCACCGCCTTCGCGCTGCCCACCTCGGCCGGGCCCCGACGTCCTCACAGCCGGTGGAGCGGGCGGTGCCGGCGAGGTCCACGGCGGCGAAGGCGTACCCGCGCGGGACGAAGTAGTTGTCGTAGAAGAGCGGAGCCTTGGCGATCACACCGGCCGCGTCGTACGTCTTGAGTTCGCCCTCGTTGCCCCGCCCACAGCAGAGGTAGTACGGCGAGGCCTCCATGATGACCGGCACGCGGACCCCGGCGCTGGCGGCCTCCGGGGCCGGACGAGGTCCACCGCCACCCGGTCCCGTACGCCGTCACCATCGCTGTCGGCGCGGGTCTCCACCAGACGCTCTCCCGGATCGCGTCGGCATAGGAGTAGGCGGGAACGGTCTGGTCGCCCACCACGTGCGCGGGAACCGGGCGGTGCCGGGCCGCCGCCTGCTCCGCCGCCAGCGGAGCGGGTGACCCGGAGCGGCGGTCACCGGGGCTACGGGTAGTGCCGCGACCAGTACACCGACCAGGACGCTGGCGACCAGCGCGCGGGTGCCGGCGGGCGACGGAGCAGGCGTCATCGGTGTCCTCCCAGGGGCGGCGCGTGGAACACATTCCATCGCATCGATCTCCCTCCTGCATAGGGGCCCACGGCAGTCCGGCGGACCGGTCAGATCCGGGCGCGGGGCAGCCAGCCAGGAATCGCAGCCGGACCCGGGGCAGCGGGACCGTGGGCAGGTCCTGGGCGGCGGCGACGAGGCAGGAGCCGAGATACACCGCGAGGCGGCGCGCGCTCCACCGAACTCGGCGAGCAGTTGGCTCTGCTTGGTGGCGCAGGGCCACTCGCGGCCGCACCCGGTGCAGGTCCAACTCGGCGGGTGGGGCAGGTGCTCGGGCAGCTTCGCGCGGCGGTACCTGCCGACGACGCTGTTGTCCGAGCGCACGTCGCGTCGCCGTGCCGCAGGGCCCTCGTTGCGGTGCGGGGACGGACGGGCACCGGGCAGGTAGCGCCCGACGGTGCCGAAGAGCACTCCGACGCGGATCAGGGCGTCCGGCCCACGTGGTGGGCCAGCAACGCGGTCATCAGGTAGTGCCCCAGCAGGTCGAAGGCGTCCCGGTTCAGACCCAGGTCACGGCAGAGGTCGACGAAGTCCGGCGTGGTGAGTGGAACCCGGTCGTCGAGTGCCCGGCGCAGCACCTCGCGCAGAGCGCTCCCGAGCCCTGCCACCGCGTCGCCCTCGCCCAGCCCCAGGCTGTCCTCGTCCGCCACCCGAGCCAGCGCCTCGGCCACGGCCAGCCGAACGACGCGGTCAGAATCGGTACTGTCCAACGTTCCTCCCTCCGTAGGCCGGCCTCCCGGCGGTGGTCCGACCGTCCTGCGACGTCCGGAGAATCGTGAACAAGATTTCGCTGTCAGCCGCGAGGGTGGCTAGGACAGCAGACGTAGAACCATTCGACGCGCTAGCCGAAAAGCGAAGTCGGCAGGCCGACACACCAGGGGCGCTTCGCGGGACGCGCGACGGTGATTGTCGTAAGGTGAAATTCCCATCGACAGATATTGCGTTCCGGTACCACTCCCACGGTCAGGCCAGATCCGACGTCCTCGACCGGTCGCTGCCGTCCCGCTCGCGACGCTCCACTTCACCGCACCGCCGGCCGAGTCGTGCCGGGTCACCGCCGAGCACTCGGCACGTCCCGATCCTGCCGCCGGCACCGGCCACGACCCCGGCGGCACCTCCACCGGACGGAGACAGCGGATGGCGTCATCACCAGTGCAGGCCCACCGGTTCGACAGCCGTGACCCGGTGGCCATCGAGGGATTCCTCGCCGCGACGTACGACCCCAGGCTGCGCATCCACAGCAGGAACGGTTACCGGCTGACCCATCACCGCGTCGACGCCGGGCCCTTCGCCATCGCGACCACCCGCCAGACCGGGCATCTCGACATCGCCGCCAGCACCCTCGACGGGCTGGTCATCGGACGCAGCCGCTCCGCCCGCGTCGATCGCGCCTGCGCCGGATCGGCGCACCGCTTCGGCCCCGGCGAGGTCTTCCTCGTCAGTCGGCCGGAGGAGCCGTGCGGCGTACGTTGGCATCCCGGAGAGGTGGAACTCTGCGTGCTGGACCTGTCGTTGCTGGCGCAGGTGGCCACCACCGCGCCGGGCCGGCGGCCGGTCGGATCCAGTTCACCGACCTGGGTCCCGCCAACACACTCCTCGCCCGGCAGTGGCACAACACCACCACCTTCGTCCGCGACATGGTGGTGAACAGCCCGCCGCCGCGGCGCACCCGCTGGTGGTCGGCAACGCCGCCCGGATGCTCGCCGCGGCGGCCCTCGCGGTCTTCCCCAACACCGCGTTCACCGAACCGACAGCCGCCGACCGACACGACGCCACCACCGCCACCGTGCGGCGGGCTATCGCCTTCCTGGAGGAGCACGCCGACCGGGACATCAGCGCCGCCGACATCGCCGGTGCCGCCGGGGTGTCCCTGCGGGCGGTGCAACTCGCCTTCCGCCGTCACCTCGGCACCACCCCGATGGCCTATCTGCGCCGGGTCCGCCTCGTTCGGGCACACCACGACCTGGTGCGGGCCGATCCTCACCAGGAGACAGTCTCGGCGATCGCCAGTCGGTGGGGTTCGCCAGCCACAGCAGGTTCACCGCCCGGTACCACGCCAGCTACGGCGTGCCGCCACGCGAGACCCTGCACGCCTGAGGCCCGGTCCGTGCCTTGTGGGCGACCACGACCCGACGACAATCGGCGACGTGAAACTCCTGTCGCCGGTCGCGGTGCCACTGGTGGCGCTGCTGACACTCACCGCCTGCGGCACCTCGTCCCCGACGGCCGGCGACCCACCGAGCAGCGCGCCGCCGTCATCTCCACCGCGGCCCCGTCCACCGCCGCACCGTCCGCCGTGGTCCGCTCCCCGTCGTCCGGTCCCCGTCGTCCGGTCCACAGTCGCGTACGACCGGGCGCTGCACGACGAGTTGATCGCGATGCTGCAACGCGACCAGGCCGACCGCGAGGGCACGCCGCAGACCGAGTCGGACCAGGCGCGCACCGCCCGCTTGAAGGGCATCATCAGTACCCACGGCTGGCCGACCTTCGCGCTGGTCGGCGAGGACGGCGGCAACGCCGCATGGGCGATCGCCCAGCACTCCGACCTGGATCCGGCCTTCCAGCAGCAGGCACTGGACCTGCTGCGTTCGGCGATGGCCGACCGACAGGCGTCGCCGGGCAACCTGGCCTACCTGGAGGACCGGGTCGCTGCGGGCAGGGCGAGCCCCAGGTGTACGGGACGCAGGTCCGCTGCGGCCCGGACGGTCCCGTGCCGGCGACTCCGATCACCGACGAGCCGGGCGTCGAGCGGCGCCGGGCCGAGGCCGGGCTGCCCACGCTGGCCAGCTACCTGGCCGAGATGACCGCGATCTGCGCGCAGGACTCCAACTAGCGCGGGGTGTCTCTAGCCCCGATCGCGCTCGTGGCCGTCCCGGGCCGTCTGCAGGTCGGGCACCGAGGCCTCCAGCAGGTCGGCGAGCCCACGAAGCTGCACCGCGACCCGTTCGCCGAGGGGGTCAGTGAGTATTCGACGCGCGGCGGGATCGCGGTGAGCACCTCGCGGGTGAGCATCCCGTCGCGTTCGAGGGTCTGCAGGGTCTGGGAGAGCATCCGCTCGCTGACTCCGTCGACGCGGCGGCGCAGCGCGTTGAACCGGTAGCGACCCTCACCCAGCGCCAACAGGACCAGCGAGGCCCACTTCGAGGTGACGTCCTCGAAGGCCGCACGGGAGGTGCAGCCCCGGGCGAAGACATCGCTCACGAATTCCTGGTAGGCCCGCCGGGTCCTGGGCCGGCATGTCGCTCACCTCACCAGCCTATCCCATGGTTACTCCACGACTAGTGCTATAGATTCGTAAGTGCCAGCTGATTCACCATTACCCGCGGAGGATCCCATGCCCACCTATGCCGTCACCGGCGCCACCGGCCGGCTCGGCCGCCTGGTGATCGAGCAGTTGCTCGACACCGGCGTGCCCGCCACCGAGATCGCCGCCATCGTCCGCAGCCCGGAGAAGGCCGCCGACCTGGCCGCGCGCGGGTCGAAATCCGCAAGGCCAACTACGACGACCCGTCGACGCTGCCCGGCGCGGTGGCCGGCGTCCGCCGTCTGCTGCTCATCTCCGGCGACACCCCGGTCAGCGTGTGCCGCAGCACACCGCTGTCATCGACGCCGCCAAGCTCGCCGGGGTCGAGCGCCTGGTCTACACCAGCATCCTCAAGGCCGACACCACCACGAACCCGCTCGCCCCGGAACACCGGGCCACCGAGGAGGTCCTCACCGCGTCCGGCCTGACCCACACCGCGCTGCGCAACGGTTGGTACACCGAGAACTACACCGACCAAATCCCGCAGTACCTGGGGTCCGGCACGATCCTCGGCGCCACCGGCGGCAGCAGGATCTCCGCCGCGACCCGGGCCGACTACGCGGGGCCGCCGTCGCCGCGCTGACCCGCGCCGAGGACGGCAACGCCGTCTACGAACTGGGCGGCGCTGCGTTCACCTTCGACGAGTTGGCCGAGGCTGTCACGGAGGTCACCGGGACCCCGGTCGTGCACCGGGACCTGTCCGCCGCCGAGCTGGCCTCGGCCCTGGAGAACGTCGGCCTCGACGCGGGCACCGCCGGGTTCGTCGCCGCACTCGACACCTCGATCGCCATCGGCGAGCTGACGACCGACAGTGACGACCTCAGCCGGCTGCTCGGTCGGCCGAGCACTCCGCTGCGCGAGGCCATCCGGGCCGCGCAAGCCTGACGTCCCCACCGCCCGCCCGCCGCGCTGGGTCGAGCAGGGACCGGCTCGGCGGGCATGCGGGGTCAGGTGGTGGCGCTGGAGACTGGCGGCCTGGAGACCCGACAGTGAACCACCGAGGAGATCGTGATCGTGGACCGAAACATCGTTTCCGCACCCGATGCCGGTGACCCGACGAGCGCCACCGACTTCGTCGTCCGCGCCGCCGTGCCGCGGGACGACCCGGAGCGGGTCTTCGAGCTGCTGTGGCAGCTGGCTCCCGACGACAGGCGTCCCGACGCCACCCGGCTGGCCAGCGTCTGGCGCGACCTGCACGCGCAGGCTGGTCGCCGGCTGCTGCTGGCCGTCGCCGGGGACACCTTCGTGGGCACCCTGGACGTCCTCGTCGCCCCAACCTCACCCGGGCGCGCGAGCGTACATGCTGGTGGAGAACGTGGTGGTCGCACCCGGATGGCGTCGGCGCGGGTTGCCGGGCCCTCATGGCCGCCGCGCTGGACGAGGCGGCGGCGGCCGACTGCTACAAGGTCCAGTTGTTGTCGAACGCCGCGCGTACCGACGCCCACCAGTTCTACTCGGCCGTCGGGTTCACGCGGTCCGCTGTCGGTTACCGCCGGTACCTCACCACGGCGACCTGACCACCGCACGCGGCACGGTCGACTACTCCTCCTCCTCGACCCGCTCTTCGGTCAGCTCGGCCAGGACGTCGGCCGCGTCCCGGTTGCCGCCGTCGGCGAGCCTGCGCAACTCCCGACGTCCGCCCGCTCCGCGGCCAACTCGACGAGTTGGTCGGCGGCGTCCCGGTCACCCCGGTCGGCGAGACGCCGTAGCTCCTTCATGTCGCCGAGTTCGCTGGCCAACTCGACCAACTGGGCCGCCGCGTCGGCGTTGCCGTTCTCCGCGAGCTGGCGCAGTTCGGCCAGGTCACCCCGCTCGCCCGCGAGCTCGACGAGCTGGTCCACCGCGTCCCGCTCACCGTCCTCGGCCCGCCGACGCAGATCAGCAAGATCAAATCCGGACATCTCGCACCTCTCCCGCCGGTTCCGCCCACCACCCGAGAACCTAGACCAGCCGGCGTCGTACGGGGTGGCACAACGGCCGACACCACCTCTACGCCGAACCGGTCAGCCCGGCTCGGCGAGCAGCAGCCCGGTGAGCAGGCCGCGCAGCGTCCGCTCGAAGAGGTCCGCCCGGGGCGCCGGTGCGGTGGGCTGGCGGAAGGCCGCGACCAGGTGCGGGTACGCCGCGAGCTCGACACCGGCGAAGCTGACCGCCCCGGCGGATGCCTCACGGCGGGCGAAGAGGCTCACCACACCGGTCATCATCGCGATGGCCTCGAACTGGCGGTCGCGACGCAGCGGACCGGCTCCAGGACCCGGATGCAGTTGTCGAACCAGGCCAGGGTCTCGGGCCGACGCCGGACGTCCGGTGGATCACGTCGAGCAGCCACGGGTGGGCGGTGAACAGCGCCGACTGCCGCCGACCCAACAGCACCATCGTGTCCAGCCAGTCGCCCTCCGCCTGCGGGTACGGCCGCAGCTCCCCACGGCCCGGTCGGTCATCAGGTCGAGCAGGTCGTCCCGGGACGACAGGTACCGGTAGAGCGACCCGGCACCGGTGTCCAGTGCCGCCGCGACGGCCCGCATCGACACCGCGGTCAGTCCGCCGGCGTCGGCCAGCGCGATGGCGGTCGCCACGATGGCGTCGCGACTGTGCGCCGGAACGGGACCACGGCTGCCGCGTTCCGGCCGGGCCCAGATCGGCTGCCGGTCGGTGTCCCCACCGCCGGACCTCCCGGGTGTGTCGCTCACCGAGCCACTGTAGGGCGGTGACGGTCGCGTCCGCGCGGACGGGACGGATCATGCCCCGGTGACGCGCCTGGATAGGCTGACGGTCATGCCCCAGCCCTTCCGCACCACCGGTCGGGTTGGGTCGAACGGTGCGCCCGGCTCTCCCGGTCGCGCCCCTTCGAGATCGTCATCGTCGTCGTCATCCTCGCCAACGGAATCGTCCTCGGCCTGGAGACCTACGACGACCTGAGCCCGGCGGGCACGGCGCTGCACTGGCTGGAGTTGTTCTTCCGGGCCGTCTTCGTCGTGGAAATCGGCGTCCGGCTGGCGGCGTACGGCAGACGTCCACAGGACTTCTTCCGGCACGGCTGGAACGTCTTCGACTTCGTGGTGATCGCGGCGATCTTCATTCCGGGCCTGCACGGCGACTCGGCGCTGCTGCGCGTCGTGCGGGTCGCGCGCATGGTGCGGTTGGTGCGGTTCTCGCCGGGTCTGCGCACCATCGTGTCGGCCTTGTGGCGAAGTCTGCCCGGTGTCACCGGGTTCCTCGCGCTGGCCGTGGTGACGCTCTACGTGTACGGCATGGCCGGCTGGCTGATCTTCGGCAACAGGTATCCGGAGGAGTACGGCGACATCGGCCGTTCCCTGCTGACGCTGTTCGTGCTGCTGTCGCTGGAGACCCTGCCCGACCTCATCGAGCAGGGCATGGCGATCTCACCGTGGACGCTGCTCTACTACGTCAGCTACGTGGTCATCACCGTCAACCTGCTGCTCAACATCCTCATCGCGGTCATCGTCAACTCCATGGAGGAGGCGCGCCGGTTGGAGATGACCGAGCGACTGGCTCCCGGGTACGACGAGGACGGCGACGGCGTACCGGACGAGGTGGACCGCATCGCGCTCACCCAACGCCTGGACGACCTGCGAGCGGTCATCACCGAGCTGGAACGGGAGCTGCGCATCGACCGCGACGACGGCCACGGCCGACCCCACCGGGACAGCGCCCGCACCCGACAGTGATCCGACGCTCGCGCTGTGTCCTCCGGTTCGGCTAGTGTCGACGGCGGTCCCATCGGCCCTTCTGAGGGCACTGACATGACGACCAGCGTCGACGATGCTCAGAGCACCACCGATGTCGCTGACCCGCTCGCTACGGTGATCGACGACGTGGTCCGCCCGCAGGCGGCGATCATCGACCGGGAGGGGCCTTTCCCCGCGCGACTGTCGACGCCCTCGCCGCGGGCGGTCTGCTCGGCCTGGCCTCCTCGCCCGACGTCGGTGGTGGCGGCCACGGCATGCGGGCGGTCGCCGGGTGATCGAGCGGCTGGCCGCCGAGTGTGGGTCCACAGCGATGGTGGTGCTCATGCACTACGCGGCGACCGCCGTCATCGAGGCGCACGGTCCACGCGCTGGTGGAGAACGAGCAGGCAGCCCTCGTCGTGCCGGCACGGTTCGTCGGGCGCATCCACCCACACTTCCGGGAGGTGGTGCAGCTTCTCGCCGTGCAGATGGCCGACGAGGCCCGGCACATGGAGGTGTTCAGCCGGCGGGCGCTGCTGCGGGGCACCGAGTTGGGAACGTCGTCCGCCGGTGGTCGGCAGTCGCTCTTCACGCTCGTCGCGGAGTCCGACTTCGCGCTGGCGTCGTTCCTGCTCTCGGTGCTCGGTGAGGGCAGCTTCGTCGATCTGCTCGTTCCTGCACCAGAACGCCCCGGACCCGGTGCATCAGGCGCGGCTGGACCCGCTGCTGCGGGACCGACTCCGGCCGCCATCCACCGCCGCCACGACGCGCTCGCCGACACCGCGGGCCTCAACGCGGACGTCTTCGACGCGCTGGTCGTGCTCGCGGCAGGTGGCTGGCACCCGACGACGTGTCCGCCGGCTTCGAACGGGTGCGGTCCCTGCAACACGCGATGGACCAGGGGCGTCAGCGTCGGCTCGTCCGCCTGGGTTTCCGACCCGACGAGGCGGAGGCGCTCTCCGCGCTGCACACCCGCAACTTCATGTAGACGAGCAGTACGGTAGGGCGGCCATGAACACGAATTCCAGCGCCGTGCGCGAGGAACTGCTGCGGCTGCGCGAGCTGACCGAGGCGCAGGCCGCCGCCCTGGAGGCCGACCTGCGGAGCCTCTTCGAGGCGTCCCGGTCGTCCAACGCCGACGACGAACACGACCCCGAGGGCAGCACGATCGCCTTCGAACGCGCACAGCTCACCGCCGTTCTGGATGCCGCCCACCGACGCCTGGCCGAGCTGGACGCCGCGCTGCGAGGCGTCGACGACGGCAGCTACGGCGTGTGCGAACGGTGCGCCGTCCCATTCCCGCCGAGCGCCTCGTCGCCCGCCCGTCGGCGCGTACGTGCGTGGCCTGCGCCAGTCGACGGTGACGGTGTCGGCCGTCAGGTGATGGTGGGGCTACGACGTTCCAGCAGGACGACGTCGCGCCAGCGGTCGTGGTGGCGACCGACCCGCTCGCGTACGCCGATGACGCGGAACCCGGCCCGCCGGTGCAGTGTCAGGCTGGCGGTGTTCTCCGGGAACACCCGGACTGGATCGTCCAGATGCCGGCAGCCTCGGTGGAGGTGATCAGCGCGTCCAGCAGCAGACGGGCGACGCCCTGCCCCGGGCGGCCGGGTCCACGTACACGGAGTGTTCGACCACACCGGCGTAGACCGCGCGGGTGGAGGTCGGGGAGACGGCGATCCAGCCGAGAACGGCGCCATCGCTGTCGACGGCCACGAGGCGATGCGCGGCCAGGCGGGCGGCGTCGAACACCGCCCAGGTCGGCGCGGTGATCTCGAAGCTGGCGTCGCCGGCATCCAGACCGGCCTGATAGATCGCCAGGACCCGGTCGGCGTCGGCGTCGGTCATGGGCCGCACTGTCGTCTCGGCCATCAGCGATCCCTTTCAGCCGGCGCCTCAACGGCTCCGAGCGTAGACGGCCCGGTCGCCGAGTTCCTCCTCGATGCGGATGAGCTGGTTGTACTTGGCCGTACGGTCGGAGCGCGACAGCGAGCCGGTCTTGATCTGGCCGCATCCGACGCCCACGGCCAGGTCGGCGATCGTGGTGTCCTCGGTTTCTCCGGAGCGGTGCGACATCACCACCCGGTACCCGGCCTTGTGGGCGGCGTCCACGGTCGACAGGGTCTCGGTGAGTGTGCCGATCTGGTTGACCTTGACCAGGATCGCGTTGGCGTAACCGCCCTCGATCCCGTCGCGCAGCCGGTCGACGTCGGTGCAGAAGACGTCGTCGCCGACCAGTTGCACCCGATCCCCGCCAGTGCGGTCAGCCGCTTCCAGCCGGCGATGTCGTCCTCGGCCATCGGGTCCTCGATCGAGCTGATCGGGTACCTGTCGACCAGGTCCAACAGGTAGTCGACGTGTTCCTCGGCCGTCCGCTGGCGTCCCTCACCGACGTAGTCGTAGACGCCGGTCCGGAAGAACTCCGAGCTGGCCGGGTCGAGGCAGATCAGCATGTCGTTTCCGGGCTCGTAGCCGGTGTCCTCGATGGCGCGCAGCACGAAGCGCAGCGCCTCGTCGGCAGTGGTGAAGCCCGGGGCGAAGCCGCCCTCGTCGCCGACACTGGTGCTGTGCCCGGCCGCCGCCAGGGACGCCTTGAGGGTGTGGAAGACCTCCGAGCCCATCCGGACCGCCTCGGCGAAGGTCCGCGCTCCGACCGGAGCGATCATGAACTCCTGGAAGTCGAGCGGGTTGTCGGCGTGCGCGCCGCCGTTGATGATGTTCATCATCGGCACCGGCAGCAGGCGGGCGCCGACGCCACCGACATAGCGGTAGAGCGGCTGGCGGTGAGCCAGCGCCGCCGCCTTCGCCGCCGCCAGGGACACTGCCAGGATCGCGTTGGCGCCCAGTCGACCCTTGTCCTTCGAGCCGTCGAGTTCGATCATCGTCTCGTCGACGAGCGCCTGGTCCTCCGCGTCGAGCCCGATCACCGCGTCGGCGATCTCGCCGTTGACCGCTGCGACAGCCCGACCGACGCCCCTGCCGTGGAAGCGGGCAGGGTCTCCGTCGCGCAGCTCGACCGCCTCGTTGGCCCCGGTCGACGCGCCGGAGGGCACTGCCGCCCGGCCGAGCGACCCGTCGCTGAGCGCCACATCCGCCTCCACCGTCGGGTTGCCCCTGCTGTCGAGGATCTGCCGAGCACGCACCCGACTGATTGCCGTCATCACACACTCCCTGGTCACGATGCCTTTTCGGAAGCAGACTGGCACGAAACGACGGCCGTGCCACCGCGACGATGAACACGTTGACCCGTACCCCGGGTGCGGGTTTAGGTCGCGGGATGCGGGTGGGTGAGCTGGCACGACGGACCGGGACCACGGTCCGGGCACTGCGGTACTACGAGTCGGCCGGGCTGGTCGTTCCCCGGCGACTGGGCAACGGCTACCGCGAGTACGACGCCATCGCCGTGCGGCTGGTGGCACAGATCCGCGAGTTGATGGCGCTCGGCCTCACCGTCGAGGAGACCCGCCCGTTCGTCGAGTCGATCGCCGGTGGTTTCGACGACACCGACGTGTGCGCGGCAGCGGTGGCCACCTACCGCAGCACCATCACCAACCTCCAGGAACGGATCGGCAGGCTGACCGCCCAGCGGGACGCGCTGGACGCGCGCCTCGATGCCGCCGCGGCCCAGGTCGTACCCGGAGGTGACGTGGTCGGGGCCGACCCGCCGCGCTGGTCGGCACCAGCCTGCCGCCGCTGTCCTTCTACGGCACCGACGGCCGCCCGGTCGACCTCGCCGCGCTCGGGGCTGGGCGCAGCGTCATCTTCGTGTACCCGCTGACCGGACGGCCGGGTGTCGATCTGCCGAACGGGCTGCTGGAGATCCACGGGGCCCGGGGCAGCGCCGAGCAGGCCGCCTGGTTCCGCGACCACCACGCGGAACTCCGCGCGGCCGGCGCCGCCCGCGTCTACGGTCTGTCGGCGCAGTCGACCGGGTACCAACGGGAACTCGCACACCGGCTGCGGCTGCCCTACCCGCTGATCCCCGACCCGAGGCTGACCCTGGCCGACGCGCTGCACCTGCCCACCAGCACCGCCGGCGACATGACCGTCTACGAGCGGTTGACGCTCATCATCGCCGACGGCGAGGTGGAACAGGTCTTCCACCCGATCCCGGAGCCGGCGTCGCACCCGCTGCACGTCATGCGGTGGCTCACCAAGCGACGCCCGGCATCCGGATCGGTCGCCGCCTAGCCAACCCGCACTGCCTCGTCGATCATGGAGTTGTGGTGGGTGACAAAGCGCCCACACGACACCAAATCAGGCACCACAACTCCATGATCGACGAGGCGGGTCCGCCCTCCCCGCGATCTTGCACTTCCTGCCGCGACATAGAGGGCATTGCCCGCAGATCGGCGACCGAAAGCGCAAGATCGGCGCGGACGGGCGGTCGCGCCCAGAAGTCGTCGTCGAAGGCGACGGTGCCGGTCACCCGACCTGGTACGCCGACACCCGCCGCTCGAAGAAGTTGGACAACTCCTGCACGTCCTGCAACTCCATGAAGCCGAACGGGTTGCTCGACCCGTAGTGCGGCGCGATGCCGAGTTGGGCGAGACGACGGTCGGCCACGTGCTGGAGATACTCCCGCATGTCCGCCAACGTCAGGCCGGGCACCCGTGGCCCACCAGGTCCTCGGCGAACTGCACCTCACACTCGACGGCCTCGGTGAGCATCTGGCGAACCTGGTCGGCGAGATCGTCGTCGAACAGGTCCGGCTCCTCGGCGCGGACGGTGTCCACCACGTCGAACGCGAACGCCATGTGCATGGACTCGTCGCGGAACACCCAGTTGGTCCCGGAGGCCAGACCGTGCAGCAGACCACGGGACCGCAGGAAGTACACGTACGCGAACGCGCCGTAGAAGAACAATCCCTCGATGCACGCGGCGAAGCAGATCAGGTTGAGCAGGAACGTCCGCCGGTCGTCCCGCGTCCGCAACTCCCGCAGGTCGCTCAGGGAGTCGATCCACCGGAAGCAGAACTCGGCCTTGCGACGGATCGAGGGATGTTCTCGATGGCGGCGAAGGCGGCGAACCGCTCGGTGTCGTCGGGCACGTACGTGTCGAGCAGGTTGAGATAGAACTGGACGTGCACCGCCTCCTCGAACAGCTGCCGGGACAGGTAGAGGCGACCCTCGGGGCTGTTGACGTGCTGGTAGAGGTTGAGCACCAGGTTGTTGGCGACGATCGTGTCACCGGTGGCGAAGAACGCGACCAGCCGGCTGACCAGGTGCCGCTCGGCCGGCGACAGCTTGTCCAGGTCGGCGAGGTCGGCGTGCAGGTCGACCTCCTCGACGGTCCAGGTGTTGCGGATGGCGTCGCGAAACCGGTCGAAGAAGTGCGGGTAGCGCATCGGGCGGAGGGTGAGGTCCATCCCGGGGTCGAGCAGCATGTGCGTGGTCCTCATGTCGGTGGTGGGGTCGGCGGGGTCACTGGCAGGCCTCGCACGACTCGGGGTTCTCCAGCGAGCAGGCCAGCGCGTCGGCGTCGGCGGCAACCGCGACGGCGACGGGTGCGACAGCGCTGACGGTGGCCTGCTGGATCCGGGTGGCCGGGCGCGAACGCAGGTAGTAGGTGGTCTTCAGCCCGGCCTTCCAGGCGTACAGGTACATCGAGGAGAGCTTGCCGATGGTCGGTGCGGCCAGGAACAGGTTCAGCGACTGGGACTGGTCGATGAACGGGGCGCGCGCGAGGCCAGGTCGATCAGCGCCCGCTGGGGCAGCTCCCACGCGGTGCGGAACAACTCCCGTACGCCGGCCGGCAGTTCCGCGATGTCCTGCACCGACCCTCGGCCCGCTTGATCGCCGAACGGATCCGCTCGGTCCACAGGCCACGGGCCTTCAGCTCGCGTACCAGAGCGGTGTTGACCTGGAGGAACTCGCCGGACAGGGTCTCGCGCTTGAACAGGTTGGACACCTGCGGCTCGATGCACTCGTAGCAGCCGGCGATCGAGGCGATGGTCGCGGTCGGCGCGACCGCCACCAGCAGCGAGTTGCGCAGCCCGTGGGCCTCGACCCGCTTGCGCAGCGCGTCCCACCGGGCGGTCTGCGTACCCGCGACACCCACAGGTCCGGTTGCAGCTGGCCCCGCGCGGCCCGGGTCTGCGGGTACGCCGGGTGCGCGCCGAAGTCGCGCGCCAGATCGGCGGACGTCTCCAGCGCGGTCAGGTACAGCTCCTCGCTGATCCGGGTGGACAGCTCCCGCGCGGCCGGCGAGTCGAACGACAGCCGCAGCGCGAAGAACACGTCCTGCAGGCCCATCAGCCCGAGCCCGACCGGCCGCCAGCGGGGTTGCTCGCCGCCGCCTGCGCGGTCGGGTAGTAGTTGATGTCGATGACCCGGTCGAGGAACGTCACAGCGGTCCGGACCGTGGCGCGCAGCCGTTCCCAGTCGATGCCACCGTCGGTGAGGTGGGCGGCGAGGTTCACCGAACCGAGGTTGCACACGGCGGTCTCGGCGTCGCTGGACACCTCGACGATCTCGGTGCAGAGGTTGGACAGGTGCACGACGTTGCCCGGTTCGGCGGTCTGGTTGCAGAGTCGGTTGGCGGCGTCCTTGAAGGTCATCCACCCGTTGCCGGTCTGGGCGAGGGTCCGCATCATCTTCCCGTACAGCTCCCGCGCCGGGGCTGCCGTACGAAACGACCCTGCGCCTCGGCCTCCCGGTACGCGGCGTCGAACCGTTCCCCACAGGTCGGGCAGCTCGGGCACGTCGTGCGGGTCGAACAGCGACCACAGCTCGTCGGCCTCGACCCGGCGCATGAACTCGTCCGGAACCCAGTTGGCCAGGTTCAGGTTGTGCGTACGCCGGGCGTCCTCACCGGTGTTGTCCCGCAGTTGCAGGAACTCCTCGATGTCCGGGTGCCACGGCTCCAGGTAGACGCAGGCCGCACCCTTGCGCCGGCCGCCCTGGTTGACCGCCGCGACGCTCGCGTCCAACGTGCGCAGCCACGGCACGATCCCGTTGGACTGCCCGTTGGTGCCGCGGATCAGGGCCCCGGACCGGACCCGGGAGTACGCGATGCCGATGCCACCGGCGAACTGGACAGGTTGGCGACCTGGGCGTACCGCGCGTAGATCGAGTCCAACTCGTCCAGCGGGGAGTCGACCAGGTAGCAGGAGGACATCTGGGTGTGTCGGGTGCCGGAGTTGAACAGCGTCGGCGAGCTGGGCAGGTAGGCCAGGCTGGACATCAGCCGGTAGAAGTCGACCGCCTCGTCCGGCGTAGCAGACAGGCCGCAGGCCACCCGCAGCAGCCAGTACTGCGGTGTCTCCAGCACGAGCCGGCTGGTGGGGTGGCGCAGCAGGTAGCGGTCGTACACCGTCCGCAGGCCGAAGTACTCGAACCTCCGGTCGCCGTCGGCGTCGATGGCGGCGTCGAGCGCCTCGGCGTGTGTGGCGACGAACGCGGCGGTCTCGTTCCCGATCAGGCCCTCGGCGTGGCCGAGCCGGATCGCCGCGCTGAACGAGGTGACGCCCTGCCGCCGCACCTCCTTGTCGACGTAGCCGGCCAACAGCCGCGCGGCCAGGCGCGAGTACTGCGGTTCCTCACCGATCATCTCGGCGGCGGTCTGGATGGACAACCGGTCCAGCTCGGCCGTCGTCGCGCCGTCGTAGAGGCCGCTGATGGTGCGGGTGGCCACGCGCAACGGGTCGACGTCGGTCAGGTCGTCGGCCCACCGCTCGACCGCTCGGACGATCCTGTTCACGTCCACGGGTTCGGTGGTGCCGTCGCGCTTGCGGACCCGCATCGGCGTCCGCCGTGGGGCGTCGCTGTTGACGGGGACTACCTCGGTGACTGTCACCACTCACCTCGCGAGTTCGAGACCCGAGGGCCCTCGGACGCGAGGAGACAGACACCGGCGGACGCCACGCCGGTCGGGCGTGGGTCAGGTGGCGTCAGCCGTCCCACGCGGCCTCGGACCGCCGCCACCCGGATGCGGGTACGCGGCGCGCTGGCAGGTCTTCGGACTCGCGGGCACGACCGGGCTCGCCGGTCTCCTACTGGCCGTCGCTTCCCAGGCCGCTCGGTGGCCCAGTGCTGATGACGGCTGTCGTTCCCACTCACCGCTGCGGGACAGTCCCGGATTTCCACCGGGTTCCTCTTGCCTCGACCGCACCGGATGAGCGGCCGAACCAGCTGCGCTCGACACCATATATGGGACGCAGCCGTTGTCACACCCCACATGTCGGTGTCGGGCGTGTCGAGGGCAGGTCGGTGATCATCGTCACCAGCGTGGTCGAGCGCGCCGGACGTGTCCGGGCGGACAGCGGCGACGGACCCTCCCGCGCGGCCGTGGAGGATCAACAAAGATGTGATGTATCCAAATCTTGGGCGCCACTGGCCGGCTCATACGCCGTCGACGATATCGAGCAAAGTCGAACCAAAATCCAATCTTCGAGCGTCGCGAGGCGATCGACTTCGTTGACTCGCCAGTTGGGCCCTCCGTATACTCCCAGTGATCATCTGATCTTTAGCCGAGCCGGGCGAGGAGCGCATGCCGCAGATCACCGCCGTCACCGTGGAGGACGTCCGCTTCCCCACCTCCCTGACCGCCGACGGCTCCGACGCCATGAACAAGGACGGCGACTACTCGGCGGCCTACGTCGTTCTCCACACCGACGGCTTCGACAGCGTGGGCGCGCCGCTCGCGGGCCACGGCCTGACCTTCACCATCGGTCGGGGCAACGACATCGTCGTCGCGGCGGCGGTCCACCAGGCGCAGCGCCTCGTGGGGCTGGACGTGGCGACGATGGCGGCCGACATGGGCGCCGTCTACCGCCACCTCACCTCCGACTCCCAGCTGCGGTGGCTCGGGCCGGAGAAGGGCGTCGTGCACCTGTCGCTGGCGGCCGTGTTGAACGCCTCGTGGGACCTGGTCGCCCGACTCGCCGCCAAGCCCCTGTGGCGGCTGCTCGTCGACATGTCCCCGAGCAGCTCGTCGACATCGCCGACCTGCGCTACCTGTCCGACGCGCTGACCCGCGACGAGGCACTGGCCATCCTGCGCGCCAAGGAGAGCACCAGGGCTGACCGCCTCGCCGAGCTGGACCGGACGGGCTACCCCGCCTACACCACCTCGGCCGGCTGGCTCGGCTACGGCGACGACAAGCTGCGTCGGCTGTGCCAGGAGGCGGTGGACACCGGCTACGGCTACGTCAAGCTCAGGTGGGCGCCAACCTGGAGGACGACATCCGGAGGTGTCGGATCGCCCGGGAGATCCTCGGCCCGCAGCGCAACCTGATGATCGACGCCAACCAGGTGTGGGACGTCGGTCAGGCCATCGAGTGGGTCAAGGCCCTCGCCGAGTTCACGCCACTGTGGATCGAGGAGCCGACCAGCCCCGACGACATCCTGGGCCACGCGGCCGTCCGCCGTGCCGTGGCCCCATCGGCGTCGCCACCGGCGAGCACTGCCACAACCGGGTGATGTTCAAGCAGTTGTTCCAGGCCGAGGCCATCGACTTCTGCCAACTGGACACCGGCAGGCTGGCCAGCATCAACGAGATCGTCGCCGTGCTGCTCCTCGCCGCGAAGTTCGACGTCCGGTGTGCCCGCACGCCGGCGGCGTGGGGCTGTGCGAGATGGTCCAGCACGTGTCGGTGCTCGACTACGTCTCGGTCTCGGGGATCTGACCGACCGTGTCACCGAGTTCGTCGACCACCTGCACGAGCACTTCACCGACCCGTGCGTCATCCGCGACACCGGCTCCGGCAGCGGTTACGTTCTGCCCAGCCAGCCCGGCTACTCCACTCAGATGCGCCCCGAGTCGATCGCGCTCTACCGGTTTCCCGACGGCCACTACTGGGCGGCCGCAGACACGACTACCGTGTCATCTCCGGAGCCGTACGTGATCGCGGGTGGAACGGCCACCCCGCCGGCCGTTAGGGGTGTCGTGTCCCGCACCGACGAAGTGGTCAACGGCATCAAGCGGATGATCCTCGAAGGAAAGTTCCGGCCCGGGGACCGCCTGCCCATCGAGAAGGACCTCGCCGAGCAACTCGGCGTCTCGCGGGGTCCCTGCGCGAGGGATGTCGGCCCTGTCGATCCTCGGCATCGTCAACATCCGCCAGGGTGACGGCACCTACGTCACCAACCTCGACGCCCCGCAACTGCTGGCGCCGATGGGGTTCGTGGTCGACTTCCAGGGCCAGGGCGACCCCGGCACATCCACACCGTCCGCCGTCTGCTGGAGTGCGAGGCCGTCTGCCTGGCGGCGACCAGGATCACCGACGAGGCCCTCGCCCAGGCGGGCGACCTGCTCGACGAGGCGGCCCGGCTGGTGGGCCAGTCGTCGCCGGACCACGAGCGGATCATGGAGATCGACATCGCCTTCCACCGGATCATCGCCGCACACGCGGGCAACCCGGTGCTCGTGGGCCTGATCGAAGCCTTCGCCGGGCGCACCATCCGCGGCCGGCTCTGGCGGAGCCTGCACGAGGAGGGCGCGGACCGGCGTACCCACGACGAGCACGTGGCCATCCTCAAGGCTCTCCTGGCGCGCGATCCGGAGCGGGCCCGCACCCGGATGGCCAACCACCTGATCGGGGTGGAGGAGTCGCTGCAGGGCTACCCGACGACGCTGACGCGACCGCCGAGCCAATCCACCCCGGCGTACGCCGGCGCGCTGAGCGCCACCTCGACGGTTCCGGGCGCGGGTCACGATCGCGAGATCCCCACGCCCCGGTTGGCCGTCACCGCTCGTCGCGCTCCGCGCCGGTGCTCCCGGTCATCGCCGCCACCAGGTCGTCGGTGGTGACCTCGTCCGCGCGCAGCCGGGCCGCCCGCCGGCCGAGACGCAGCACCTCGACCCGGTCGGCGATCTCCAGCACCTGCGGCATGTTGTGGCTCACCAACACCACCGACATGCCGGCGTCGCGGGCGCGCCGGACCACGTCCAGCACCCGCCCCGTCTGGACCACACCGAGCGCCGCGGTGGGCTCGTCGAGGATGACCACGTTCGTCGCCCAGATGATGGCCCGGGCCACCGCCACGCACTGCCGCTGCCCACCGGACAGCATCGCGATCGGGTGGTGACCCGGGAATCCGTACGCCCAACTGGTCGAGGGCCTGGGCGGCCCCTGCCGCATGGCGCGCTTGTCGAGCAGACCGAGCCGACCGAGCGGCCCGGAACGCAGGATCTCCCGTCCGAGGTACAGGTTGGCGGCCACGCTGAGGTCGTCGGCGACGGCGAGGTCCTGGTAGACCGTCTCCACCCCGCGCGCCGGGCGTCGACCGGGGTGGAGAACTGAACCGGTGGCCACCCACCCGGATCTCGCCCTCGTCGGGCCGGTGCACACCCGACAGCGTCTTGATCAGGGTGCTCTTTCCGGCGCCGTTGTCGCCGATCAGCGCGACGACCTCGCCCCGATGGACCGTGAAGTCGGCGCCCGCAGCGCCTCGACGTGCCCGAACCGCTTGACGATGCCACGGGCTTCGAGGACCGGCGGTTCCTCGGCCGTGGGCTGCTGATCGCTGTCGGCGGCGGCCGTTGGCGTGCCGCCCATCACTGCACCGGGGTTGGCGCAACTCGGTTCGAGCACCGCCTTGACCTCCGCGGAGTCGATGTTCTCCTTCGTCACGAACGTGACGCCGGTGTCCGCCGACGCCAGCGGCGTCTTGTCCCGGAGATGCTCGACCATCTTGTCGACGCCGAAGTAGCCCATCTTGAACGGGTTCTGCACGACCAGCGCCGAAATCTGGCCGCTGCGCAGGCCGGCGACCTCGTCCGGGGCGGCGTCCCAGCCGATGATCACGACCTTGCCCGACTTGCCCGCCGCCTGGATGGCCTGCGCGGCGCCGAGCACGCTCGGCTCGTTGGCCGCGAAGATGCCCTTGAGGTTGGGGTTGGCGGTCAGGATGTTCTCGGTGACGCGTCGTGCCTCGTTGACGTCACTGCGGCTGGGCTGCTGACCGACCATCTTGAGGTTGGGGAACTGGGCGAGACCGGCCTTGAAGCCGTCGACCCGCTCGGTGTTGGTCTGCGAGCCGGGCTGGAACTCGACGAGCGCCACCTCGTGGTTGCCGGGGCCCAGTTCGGAGGCGAGCAGCTTCGCCGCCTCGGTGGCCGACGCACGGTTGTCGGTGGCGAAGAGCGGCACGCTCGACGGCTGCGGGCTGGTGCCCGAGTCGATCATCGCGACCGGGATGTTCGCGGCGAGCGCCTTGTCGGTGGCCGGCGCCAGCGCGCTGGAGTCGGTCGCCGCGTAGACGATGCCGTCGACCTTCTTGGTGACGAAGTTCTGGATCAGGTTGACCTGACCCTCGACGTCGGTCTCGGCGGTCACCCCGTCCCACTGGACGGTGACGTTGCCCGCGCTGCGCGGCGCACTCGGCACCCGCCTTCACCGTGTTCCAGTAGTCGGCTCCGACCGCCTTGGGCACGACGGCGAGCTTCAACGGACCACTCGCGTCCTTGGTGGCCCCGTCGCCTCCGTCCCGGACCTCGACCCCGCCGCAGGCACTGAGCAGAGCGGTCGCCGCGACCGCCGCCAGGATCGCCTGTGTACGCAGCAGTGGCCCTCGCGCCCGCCGGCTGGTGGTGGTGTACGCCATGGTGTGTGTCCTTCCTCGTTCGGACTCTCGGAATGGCATGTCAACCCCGTGACTCCAGCCGCCGGCGGCGGAACTGGTCGAAGTAGACGGCGGCCCAGATGATCAGGCCGACGATCACCTGCTGGTAGTGGATGCTGATGTCGAGCAGGACGGCGCCGTTGCGGACCAGGGCGATGAGGAACGCGCCGATGATGGTCCCGACGATTCGGCCCTGCCCCCGAACAGGCTGGCTCCGCCGATGACCGCGGCGGCGATGACGTCGAGTTCCAGCGAGATGCCGTAGTTCGGCTGGCCGGAGTTGACCCGGGAGGCGGCGATCATGCCGCCCAGCCCGACCAGCACGCCCGCCAGGACGTACACCCCGGTCAGGTGACGCCCCACCCGGATGCCCGAGCGGCGGGCCGCCTCCAGGTTGGAGCCCATCGCGTAGGTGTACTGACCGAAGCGGGTCTGGGAGAGCAGGAAGGCGACCCCGACGGCGACGAGGACGGTGATCACCACGGCGAACGGAACGCCGAGGATCTCGCCGTTGCCGAGCAGTTGGAAGGATCGGGGCAGGCCGTAGACGCCGACTGCTCCGGTGATGATGAAGACGAGACCGCGGCCCACCGACATCGTCCCCAGCGTCGCGATGAACGGCGGAATCCGGGCAACGGTCACCAGCAGCCCGTTCAGCAGCCCGGCGAGCGCGCCGACGCCGATCGCGACCATCGTCGCCGCCCACAGTGGAAAGCCGAGGTCACGGACGACCATCGCGCCCACGACGCCGGCGAGCGCGGCGACCGACCCGACGGACAGGTCGATGCCCTTCGTGATGATGACCATCGTCTGCGCGGTGGCGATGATGGCGATCACCGCGGTCTGCGCCCCGATGTTGAACAGGTTGTCCGCGGTCAGGAAGTAGGGACTGGCGACGGTCAACGCGACGAACAGCACGACGAGCGCGGTCGCGGCGGTCAGCTCGGAGACGGCGTGGGAGATCCGTTCCCGGAACCAGTCGCTGAGGTCGCCACGCTGCGTGCCGGCGGTTGCCTCGACGGTACTCATCGTCGGACCTGACCTCCCAAGCGTGGCGCCGGCACCCGACGGGGACCCGCCGGCGAACCAAGCACCTGTGAGCAACCGAGCATCCTCGATGGGAAAAGCACACCCGTGGAGATAGGTCGGATGTATCCCTCGAACAGGCGTTACCTTGCCACGCATTCACGTATGTTGCCAAGGTCTTACCGCCATGTTTTGCCATCGTTACCCGGGCGGCCGGTGCCATACATCCGATCAACCGCCACAAGCCGCAGGCCCTGGCATGTTATCGATAACATCCTATGTCCTCAGGCCGACGGCCCGCACGACCTCACGACTCCGCCAACCGGTACGCCCGACGGGCGGTCCGTCGCCAGATGGCCGCACGCTCGTCGTCGCCCAGCGGTCCCAACAGCTCGCCGAGAACCTCGACCCAGCGGACGTACGAGGTGGCGAGCAGGCACACCGGCCAGTCCGAGCCGAACATCAGCCGATCCGGCCCGAACACGTCGAGCGCGCAATCGACGGCGGGCCGCAGGCTCGCCGTCGTCCAGGAGCCGCCGTCCACCTCGGTCACCAGGCCGGAGAGCTTCGCCGTCGTGTTGGGCTCGGCGGCGAAGGCCCGCAGGTCACGGGGCCAGTCGCCGAGGCCGGTGTGCCCGAGCGAGGGCTTGCCGAGGTGGTCCAGGACGAACCGCACCCGGGGCAGGTCGCGGACGAGCCGGGTGGCCGCCGGCACCTGGTGCGGGCGGATCAGCAGGTCGAAGGCGAGGCCGGCGGCACCACCGCCGCGATGCCCCGCCGAACGTCGGGGCGGTCGAGATACGCCGGGTCCGGCTCGGACTGGACGAGGTGCCGGATCCCGACCAGCCGCTCTCCACCCCGTGCCGAGCGGAGTCGGTCCAGGCGGTGGTCGACATCGGCGGCGGTGAGGTCCACCCAGCCGACGACCCCGGCGATGAGCGGGTCGTCGGCCGCGACGCCCAGCAACTCGGGCGTCTCCGATCGGACGGCCACGGACTGCACCACCACGGTCTGGGTGACCCCGGCGGCCCGGGTCGCCGGAGCGAGGTCGACAGGGGTGAAGTCGTCGTCGATCGCGGCCATGGTGTGCGGGTCGATCCAGGGCTGCGGATGCCGCGCCGGACCCAGAGGTGATGGTGGGCGTCCACGATGCCCGATTGCCGCTCCACCTCGCCGGCCGTCATCGGACCTGTCCCGACGCGTCCACGTCCACCGCCCACCCCGCCACTGATCGCACATCCGGGTCGGCCCGGACGTTCGGAGCCGAGCTGGCAGGTTGACCATGTTAGCGGTAACAGCCTGGTGACAGGCAGTGGAACTCGTGTCCCGGCGAGGCCGAAGCGTCATATCTTTTGACGTCCAGGCATGGCGATCGTTCCCCAACGGTCAGGTCGCGGTGTCGAACCGGCCGACCGCGACGTCACCTTTGGTATGACGATTCCGCTGGCACTCGGGGCACCGGCTCAGGTCACGGCGAGAACGACCACGCACCCGGGCCGGGTTGACCGCCTGCGGCGGCACCGATACCGTCGACCCACTATCTGCGGCGACGCGAGGGAAGCCGGTGTGAATCCGGCGCGGTCGCGCCACTGTAAGCGGTCCCCACCTCGACGGGGCCGCGAGCCAGACGCTCGGTCGTCCGCAGCCTTGCGATGGGGACGCGTCATCCCGGGGAGGTTCGTGGATCATGTCTAGCTCCGCTACCAGCCAGCCGGTCGTGCACCCCGCTGGCACCACTCGTCTCCTGTGGACCGTGCTGGCGACCGTCGTCGCGCTCACCCTGCTGGCCTACCTCGTCGCCTTCGACCAGGGAGCGGTGTCCCGCAGCGGGATGTACCTCCACGAGTTGATGCACGACGGTCGGCACCTGCTGGGCGTCCCGTGCCACTGACCACCACCACCGCTCCCCGTTCGTCGCAGTCCTCGTTCGCGGTCTGCTCGCCGGCCTGATCGCAGGCCTGCTCGCCGGGCGTTCGCGTACGTCGCCGGTGAACCGCACGTCGAGGCGGCCATCGCCATCGAGGAGGCGGCGACGCACGCCGAACCGGCGGCCGGCGCGCACGACCACGAGGACGCCCTGGTCGGTCGGACCGGTCAGCGTGGCGGCCTCTTCCTGGCCACCGGCCTGTTCGGCGCCGCGATGGGTGGCCTGCTGGCCACGGCGTACGTGCTGCTGTCCCGTCGGCGTCGCGTCTACGACGACGGTCGGTCGGGTCTCCTGCTGGCCGGCGCGGCGCTGCTCGGCGCGGTGATCGTGCCGTTCCTCAAGTATCCGGCGAACCCGCCGGCGGTCGGCGATCCGGCCACCATCAACCAGCGGACCGTCACCTACCTGCTGATGGTGGTGCTCGGTCTGGTGGCCGTCTGGGCCGGCTCGTTGGGCTACCGATCGGTCGGCACCCAGGCACTGCCGTGGCTGCGCGCCGCCGCAGCCGTGGGTGGGTTCCTGCTGGTCACGGCAGTGTCGTACGTGGTGATGCCGTCCTTCCAGGAGGTGCCGGCCGACTTCCCCGCGACCCTGCTGTGGGACTTCCGGCTGGCCTCCCTCGGCACGCAGGTCGTGCTCTGGACCGGAATCGGCCTGCTGTTCGCGGCCCTGATGTCTTACGAGCGGCGCCGCCAGGCCGCCAGCGCGCTGCCCAGCACGTGACCGCCACCAGCCTCCGGCTGGTCGCACACGGACACACCGCCGCTCTGCGCCGAGCCCGGTTCGGCGGGACCGACGGCCTGGACGAGGGTGGCCTCCGTGCCGCCCTCGCCCAGGCTCACGCCGGACCGGACAGTCGTGGCCACCTCGGTGTCCACGACGTTTGCCGGTCGAGCCCGGCGGCGGCGGCCATCCAGACCGCCGACGCCCTCGGCCTGCTGCCCACCACCGAGTCGGCGTTGGCCGACTGTGACTACGGCGGCTGGGCCGGCCGGTCGATCGAGGAGACCGCCGTCGCGCAGCCGCAGGCGTTGCACGAGTGGCTGTCCACGCCGGACGCCGCGCCGCACGGGGGCGAATCCGTGGTGGTGGTACGGGGTCGGGTCGGCCGCTGGCTGGACGAGCAGCGTGCCAGCGGTCAACGAATCGTCGCGGTCACCCATCCGCTGGTGATCCGGGTCGCGATCGTCCACGCCCTTGATCTCCCGATGACGGCGTACCGGCAGGTCGATGTGGAGCCACTGGCGGTCGTCCGGCTCACCAGCCAGGGTGCGCGGTGGCAGCTACGACTGGGGTGAGGGCGGGAGGTCGTCGACACCGGCGGCGACGGCCTGTTCGTGGCGGCGACGCGCCGAGGGCAGGGCGAGAGCCGCGACGACGGCCAGGACGGCGACGCCCGCGCAGACCCAGAAACCGGCGGTGAACGCCGCGTCGGTGGGCAGACCCTGGGGTGTGCTGTGCGACGTGATGACGGCCGCGACGACCGCCGCGCCGATGCTGCTGCCGATGGTCCGCGCGATGGTGTTGACACCGCTCGCCTCACCGGTCTGGCCAGCGGGAACGCTCTCGATGATGGCGTTGGACATCGCCGCGAACGCCAGGCCGATGCCGGCGCCGGTGAGCACCCCGGAGAGCAGCACCTGCCAGGCCGCGCCGTGCGCGAGGGCCGGCAGCGCGAACGCGACGACGACCGCGACCGTGCCGAGGAACATCGGAACCTTGGGGCCGAAGCGACGGTCCAGCAGACCCGCGAGGGGACCGAACACCACCATCATCAGGACGGTGGGCAGCAGGAACAGACCCGCCTGGGACACCGTCTTGCCGAATCCGTACCCGGTGGCCGCGGGGAGTTGGAGCAGGGTGGGCACCAGCACGAACGTCCCGAACATCGCGAAGCCGAGGATCAGGGCGACGAGGTCCGTGGCCCAGACACCGCGAATCCGCATCAGGCGCATGTCGATGAGCGGCTCGCGTACCCGAAGCTCGACCAGGACGAAGACGACCAGCGCGACCACGCCGAGCACGAACAGACCGACGGTCTTCGGCTCCCCAGCCCCAGCCCTGTCCCTTGCTCACGGCCAGCAGCAGCGAGATCAGGGACACCGACAGGATCGCGGCGCCGAGCATGTCGAGCCGCCCGGCGTGCGGACCCGTGACTCGGGCATCCCGAAGATGGCCCCGAGCAGCGCGACGACGACGAGGACCAGCGGCAGCCAGAACAGCCAGTGCCAGGAGAGGTGCTCCACGATCGGGCCCGCGGCCACGATGCCCACACCGGCGCCGACGCCGAAGATCGCCGACAGCAGGCCGACGGTGACGCCGACCTTCTCCGGGGCAGTTCGTCCCGGACGATGCCGATCGACAGCGGCAGGATCGCCCCGGCGGCTCCCTGTAGCGCCCGCGCGACGATCAGCACGATCAGGTTGGGGCCAGGGCGGCGAGCAGGGTGCCCGCGGCGAGGGCCGCGAGGACGCCGATCAGGACCCGGCGTTTGCCGACCATGTCACCCAGACGGCCGAGAATGGGCGTCAGCACCGAGGCCGCCAACAGGTACGCCGTGAGCACCCAGCTGATGTCTCCGGTCGAGACGCCCAGGTCCCTTCCGATGGTGGACAGCGCGGGCGCCACCAGTGACTGCAGCACCGCGAACGCCAGGCCGCCCAGCGACAGGTACAGCACCAGAAGGCTGCTGTTGGCGCGCGGAGCGGCGCCCGGCGCGGAGCCGAGGTCCGTCGACTCCTCGATGGTGTGGGTCATGAAATCCCCGAACTAGATGTAAACGTCTGCTGACTTAGCCAGTATCCGCAGCCGGGAAGGTATGTCAACAGTCGTTTACGTCACCCTTGTCGTCGCGCCGGAGCTTGCACCCGCCAATAAGTCAACATATGTTTACTTGCGGGTAGGTGACGGCGGCGGCAAGGCGGTGCCGAAGAGCAACACCGTCGCCCGCAACGTCCTCGCCGCCGGGCGGCCCGAGTGCCGACAGCACCGCCACAGCGCCCAGAGCGAAGGAAGGACGCGTCGTGACAGCAGAACCGCCCGTACCCGCGACCGACGACACCGTCGGCGAGCCGGCCCGGCGTCGCCGTCGGGACGCTGCCGGAACCCGGCAGCTGCTGCTCGGCGCCGCCCGCGAACGCTTCGCCCGGGACGGCTACGCGGCCACGACGGTCCGGGACATCGCCGACGACGCGGGCGTCAACGTGGCGCTCATCAGCCGCTACTTCACCTCGAAGGAAGGCCTGTTCGAGGCGTGCCTGCGGGCGGCCGGCGACGAACTGCGCCGAACGACAGGTCAGACGCCCGCCGACCGGGTGCCCGAGGCCATCGCCCAGCACATCGCCGACCTCGGCGCGGCGGGCCTGTCGAGCCAGCTCGCACTGCTGTTGCGGTCCTCCGGGGACGCACGCCGACGAGATCCGGCGCGGCGTCCTGGTGCGTTCCAGCGAACAACTGGCGGCGGCCCGCGGGTGGCGTCCCGAAGAACCGGGCTGCGAACAGATCCTCCTCCGCGCCCAGATGGCCCTCGCCGCAGGCATCGGGTCGCGGTGCTGCGGTCGTCGATCCGGATGGAGCCGCTGAGCTCCGCCACCGAACAGGACCTGGTCGGCCGCTGCGCGACCTGGTCGACGCGTTGCTGCCACCTCGCTGAGCCCGACCTCGGAACCCGTGCACGCGTGGGGCGGGCCGTGATCACGGCCCGCCCACGCGGCTGCTCTGTCCGGCCCGGTGCTAGCCGGTGACGGTGAACGGCCGGGACACCGTCGTCTTCGACGTCGTACCGGTCAGCGTGACGCTTGTCGCGCCCGCCTTCGCCGCACCCGGAACGCTGAGCGTCGTACCGGCGAGGACACCGTCACCGTTCGCGTGCACGGTGCTGACCGAGAGCCCCTTCCCGAAGGCGATCGTGACCGCCTCGTTCGGAGCGAACCCGGAACCGTCGACCGTGATCGACGTGCCGCGCGGCCCCGACCTGGTCAGCAGCACCACCCGAGGCTGGTAGGTCTGCGCCTGCACCTGCCCGGTCACCTGGACGGTGGCCGTGGCCGGCGTACGCGAGGACGCACCCGTCGCGGTGACGGCGTAGCGGCCCGGCTGGGCGTCACCGGACGTCGGGACCGAGGTCCGCACCGTTCCCGTCGCGGAGGCCGCGATCTTCGTGGTCCGGGTCGGGTCGGTGCCGACGCTGACGGTCACCTGCTCGCCGGCGGCGAAGCCGCTGCCGTCGACGGTGATGGCGCCGCCGGTGGTCACCGTGCCGGACGCGGACAGCGCGATCGCGGGCGGGATCCGCCCCGGCCACCGTCACGGTGAAGGACGCGGTGCTGCTCGACAGCGTGTCCCACGCGGTGACACGCACCGTGTAGGTGCCCGCCCGCGCGTAGGTGTGCTGACCGCTCATCGCACCGGACGCGGCGATCGTCACGTCGTCCGGAACCGTTCCGTCACCCCACTGGACGCGCGCACGGTAGCCGGTCGTGCCGGGGCGCCGCCGGTCACCGTACCCAGGTTCGCCGCGAGCACCTGCCCGGCCTTCGCGGTCTGGTCCTTGGCGGCGGCGGTCGCCAGCGCGAGGCGGCGTGCCGTCGTCGGCCACGGCGAACACGTGGATCCGACCCGCCGAGCGAGGGTCACCAGTCTGCGTCGGCAGGGTCACCGACACCAGCGTCTTGCCCGCCGGGATCTGGTACGGCGCGGTGGCGAACAGGAACGGCTGGGCGCCGTCCCGGCTCGTCCCGTGCAGTCGGTACGCCGTCCTGGCGACGATGACGTTGTCGTAGGACGGGTGCCGTTGGCGTTGCCGCCCAGCGTCCAGTCGCTCAACTGGATCGGGATGCTGGCCGTGCTGCCGTCGCTGAACGTCGCCGTGCCGGTGGTGCTCTGGTTGCCCTGCGTTCCGGCACCGATGAACGAGATGCTCCTCGCGTCCTTCGGAAGGTCGAGGACGACGGTAGCCCCGTTACCGGTGGCGTTGTCCGGCTGCCCGGCCGGGATCACCGGCAGCGTGAACCCCAGCGCCGTGCCGGGCACCTGCTGCCGCTGGCCCTGAGTGGTGCCGCCCGCCGCCAGGGCGGCCCGTGAGTACGCCCACGTCTTGGCATCACAGTCCGCGGCGAGGACCCTTCGTCGCCGACGCAGACGGTGTCGAACGCGGCGGTGAGGCCGGTCGTCGGGCGTACCCACCTCGACGCCGACCGTCGCGGAGCTCTGGCTCTCCCCGTCGGTCACCGTGACGTTCGCCTGGTGGTAGCCCGGCGTGGCGTAGGTGTGCGACCCACCGATGCGGTAGACGGCCCGTGAACTCAACGTCACGGTGCCCTCGGTGACCGGCGTGCCGTCACCCCAGTCGATCGTGGCCTGGTAGCCGGTCGCGGTGCCGCCGGTGACGGACGCCAGCGGCACCGACACGGGTACGCCAGCCGTCGCGCGAACGCCCTCCGCGGCGGTGACCGTGATGTCGCCGCCGCCGAGGTCGAGGTCGCCCCGGCGAGCAGTTCGATCTCGGCGAGGTTGGTCTGCGCGGCGCCGACGGTCTTCGTCACGGCCAGCCGGAACTGCGCGAAGCGTCCCGGCCTGTCGATCGCGTACGGGCGGGTCTGGTTGCGCCACGGGAACGCCTGGTCCGTGCGGGAGTCCACACTGGTCCAGGTGATGCCGTCGTTGGAGCCCTGCAGTCGCCAGCTCGCCGGATCGCCGGCGGCGGCCCCGGACGTGACGGTGTAGTACTTCGGCTTCTGCTTGCCGCCCCGGAAGGCCCAGCTGATCTGCGGAGTCGCCGAGGTGAAGGTCAGCTGCGTGGTCGACGAGTCGTCGAACAGCTTCGACGCGTCCTGACCGCCGGTGGCGGTCGCGGTGCCGAGACCGGGGCCGGTGACGTCCTGCAACGGCTTCGGCACCTCGTCACCCTTGGTCAGCGACGGCGGCGCGTCGTTCTTGCCGCTGCCCCAGGACGACGGCTTGGGTCCCATCTGGAAGTCGATGGTGCCGCCCCTGGCGAGCGCGGCCACGTCCACTGACAGACCGCGCTGCTTCTTGCCGTTGACCTTCACGTCCTGCACGTACACGTTCGCCGTGCTGTTGTTCGGCGCGTTGACGACGATGTCGCCGCTGCTGCGGTGCACTGTCATCCGTGTGAACTGCGGGGAGCCGATCGCCCACTCGGACGATCCGGCCTGCAGGGGTAGATGCCCAGCGAGCTGAGGATGTACCAGGACGACATCTCGCCGTTGTCCTCGTCGCCCAGGTAGCCCTGACCGATCTCACTGCCGACGTAGAGGCGGCGCAGGATCTCCGTACCGCGGCCTGGGTCTTAGCCGGCGCGCCGGCGACGTTGTACATGTACGGGATGTGGTGCGACGGCTGGTTGCTCATGCCGAGCTGACCCATCCGCACCGCGCGCGCCTCGAGCATCTCGTGGATGATGCCGCCGTAGCCGCCGGGGCGGTCGGCGTTCTCCGGGTGGTGAAGAACGCGTCGAGCTTGTCCCGCAGCGCCTTCTGCCCGCCGTGGAGGTTGACCAGGCCCTGGCCGTCCTGCTGGGCGGTGAACGCGAAGTTCCACCCGTTGGTCTCGGTGTAGACGCCACCCCAGTCCAGCGGGTCACCGGCGAGGAAGTTGCCGGCGGCGTCGCGGCCCTGGAAAAGCTTCGCCTTCGGGTCGAACAGGTGGACGTAGTTGCGGGCCCGCTCCAGGAAGTACCGGGACTCCTCCTTGAGCCGGGCGCGCTGCGACTTCGGCGTGGCCGGGTCCTTGGCGAGGGCCGCGCCCATGTTGCCGATGCCGTAGTCGTTGATGTAGCCCTCCAGCGCCCATGACACCGACTCCCCGTGGACGTCGGCGTGTAGCCGAGGAACAGGGAGGTCTCGATGCCCTTGCGTCCGACCGCGCTGCGCCGGACGCGACGGTCGCGTCCTGACGGCCGCGTCGTACGCCGCGAGGGGTCGGGCAGCTTGACCCCGGTGAGGTACGCCTGGGCCAGAGCCACGTTCGCGCTGGTGCCGGTCATCAGGTCGGCGTAGCCGGGGACGACCAGCGGGCGATCCAGCCGCCGTCGCGGTAGTGCTGGACGAACCCGTCGGAGATCCGGGCCGCGACGTCCGGGTACAGCAGCGCGTAGGCGGGCCACACGGTGCGGTAGGTGTCCCAGAAGCCGTTGTTGACGTAGATCTGACCGTCGACGATCTTCGCGCCGGTCTGGGTGGCGGTCGACGAGCCGGTCGGCGCCGACACCGGGCTGGCGTACTGCCAGCGCGGCGCGGCGGCGGTGCCGGTGTTCTCCGACTGCGAGTTCGGGTAGAGGTTCAGCCGGTACAGGTTCGAGTACATGGTGACCAGCTGCGACTCGGTGGCGCCCCGTACCTCGACCCGGCCGAGCCGGTCCTTCCACGCTGCCGTCGCGGCGGCGTGGACCTGGTCGAAGCTCTTACCGGTGACCTCCAGGTCGAGGTTGCGGCGGGCCTGGTCGACGGAGAGGAACGACGTCGCGAGGCGCAGCGTCACCTCCCGGGTCGTCGAGACATCGAAGGTGGCGGACGTCGCGGCGGACGCCGTCGGCGCCCGGTCGAAGGCGCCGGCCACGAACATCCGGCTGCGACCTGCCGACAGGCCGCTCCGTTGTCGACCCAGCCGGTCAGGGTGCCGTCGGCGCCGATGGTGAACGTGCCGTTGTGGAAGACGAGGCTTCCGGTCGCCTGCCCGGTGGGGAAGGTGAACCGCATGATCCCGGCGTGGTCGGTGGGCGACATCTCCGCGATCAGGCCGTTCTGCAGCGTGACCCGGTACAGGTCCGGCTGTGCCGTCTCGTCGTCGTGGCTGAAGGCCAACGCACGGCTGGCGGGCTCACCGGTGAGCGACCCGTCACCGGCGACCGGCATGACCGACATCTGGTTGCGGTCACCCATCCAGGGGCTCGGCTCGTGGGAGATCGCGAGGCCCTGCAACATGGGCAGGTTGGCCTCGTTGTTGATGCGGTGGTACTCGTACTCCCACGAGTCGGAGGTCGCGTCGGTGACCGGGGTGAAGAAGTTGAAGCCGTTCGGCAACGCGGTGATCGGCAGGTTGTTGCCGCGCGAGAAACCGGACGTCGAGTTGGTGCCGCGCCGGGTGTCGACGTAGTTGGTCAAGCTCGAGCCGTCGATCGACGCCGGCTCGGCCGTCAGCTCGAGGTCGTCGAGCCACCCTTGGAACCGGGTCTCCCCAGTGGCCTGCGGATTGTCGTACGCGAGCAGGATGCGGTCGATCGTCTTGCCGCGTGCGACGGTGCCGAGGTCGGCCTGAACCAGGTTCCACTGGTCGGCGTAGAGCACCTTGGAGGCACCCTGACCGGCACCGGTCAGCAAGTAGCCGTGCTGGTCGACCGGTGAGCGACCACTGAGGTAGCTGCCGTCGGTGAAGTGCAGGTCGACGGCGGCGTAGGTGGACGGATACCGGGAGTCGCCACCGGTGAACTCGGGGAAGATCTTGTAGGACAGTCGCGTCTTCGGCCCGACCGGGATGGTGACGTCGAACAGCCTGTTGGTCGCGTACGAGCGGCCGTTGCCCTCGGCGCCGCCGGAGTAGCGCAGCGCGGCGAGGCCGGTGAACCCGGCGTCCGGCTTCGTGGTGTAGCCGCCGTTCGGGCCGGCGGTGGCCTCGCTGACCATGGGCGTGGCCGGCGGGCGGACGTTGGAGCCGTCGCTGATGTTCCAGTCGGCGAGCTGCACGATCGAGTCACCGGAGTTCGCTGTGACGTTGAGCCGGTAGTAGCCGTAGGCGTTCGTGTTGGTGAAGCTGAACGTCCTGGTGGCGAACCGGCCGCTGAACGTCTCGCCGGCGCGCTTGTCCAGGTCGGTCCAGGTGCTGCCGTCGTTCGACCCCTGGACGACGAAGTCCCTGGGGTCCCGCGTCGGCGCGTCGTCGGCCGCGGTCAGCGAGTAGCGCACCACCGTCGCGGGCTTGGCGAGCTGGTAGGTCACCCAGCCGGTCGATGCGAAGACGAGCCACTTGGTCGACGGATCGTCGTCGGCGAGGTTCGCGGCGATCTCGCGCGGCTTGTACTCGTCGCTCGCGGTCACGGCGCTGACCTGGCCGAGCAGGGAGCCGGGCAGGCTGCTGACCTTGCCGCTCAGGTTGCCCTGGACCGGCTTGCCGTTCGCGACCTCCGCCGTGCTGGTGGCGGGCTGCGGGTCGGCGGACTCGAACGAGGAGCTGAAGTTGCCGGGCGTGGCCGGGTGGGTGCGGCGTTGGCCAGGGCGCGGCGACGAGCAGGCCCAGCGGCAGCAGGACGGCTGTCGTCGCCGCGACGAGGCGGGGAGAGAGTGGACGCGCAAGGGGATGTGCGACATGGGGACGGAGCCTTCGACTCGAACCGGGTCGAGTGCGTCGAACGTCTGGGCAGAGTGAAGTGTGGTGGGCGATGCTCTGACATCGTTGTCATCGTGGTTCGTGAACAACGAGGGTCGGGGCGGTGGACTGCCGCTGATAGTTCCGGCGTACCACGGCCGTGTCAACGGGTTGACCGTCAGGAAACAGGCGCCACCGCGAGCGGAGCCCGCCGGGCCTCGACTCCGTCCGGCGACGGACGCCGAGGCCCGGCCGCGGATCAGCAGTAGAGGTTGGCTCCGGCGGACACACCGAGGATGCCGACGAACTGCTGGTACCTGGTGACGCGGCTCTGCACCTGGGCGGGGTTTCCGCCATTGCACTCGATCGAGCCGTTGATGCTGCGGATCGTCTGACCGAACCCGGCGCCGTTGACCATCGCGTTGTGGGCGGTCATGGTGCCCGGCCCGTTCTGGGTCATCCAGTACCAGATACCGGTCTTCCAGGCCACCGAGGCATCGGTCTGCACCAGCCACGGATTGGTCAACAGTGGCAGGTTGAGCGCGTTCCCCGCGGCGTTGTAGTTGAAGTTCCAACTCAGCTGGATCGGCCCCGCCCGTAGTAGGCGGCCTGCCCGCGGACAGCCGTAGGGCTGACCGTAGTCGCAGTAGTGCGGGTAGTTCGCGGTGTTCTGCTCGACACGTGCACGAGCCCGCCGGTCTCGTGGTAGACGTTCGCCAGGAAGGCCGCCGCCTCCTGACGCTGCACGGTGGCGTTGCCGGTCCGGGCGAACGCCGGGTAGGCGCTGAGCGCGGCAACGAGTCCCGAGTACGTGTAGAACGAGTTGCGACCCGGGAACATCTGGTTGAACTGGGCCTCGGTGACCACGAAGCCACCCGGGTTGGTCGGGGCGTGGTGCCTCCCCGCACGCGCCGAGGTCCTCCCAGACTCCGGTGGTGCCGGGTGGTGCCTCGTTCTGGGTCCACCACTTCGCCCGGTAGTTGCGGCCGTTGTGCGAGACCTGGGCATCTCCCCAGTAGACGGCCGAGGCCTGCCACGATGCCGAGCAGGCCGCCGCCGACGCGGCGGTCGGCGTGACGACCGCGGCCAGGCCGCTGGCGATGATCAACGCCGCCAACGCGACAAGCGTACGCAGTCTCGTCATGTGACCACTCCTTTCTGGGACCGCACCGACCGAAAGTCGGCCGGATATTGACAGGAGTGACTGTAACATCTTCTGTTCACACTCTTTACTATTGCGCGGATCGCGCCGTGGGCGGCCAGCGTCCGATACTTTCGGCGGTCTTCCGGATCAGCTCCCGACCGACCCGGTCCCGCGTCATGATCGATTCGTCGGATCGGCGGCTCGCCCGCACCACGAGATGCCCGTCCAGCATGACGTTGGACGTCTCACCAGTGCCGCTGCGGTGTTCCGGAGCAGTTCCGGAACTTGTTGACGTGTTGGAATTCTCGCTGTAATACTCCGTTTCATTGAGGTCGATCGATCGGCTTCGGGGCGACTCGACCTCCCCACCCGACCCACACCTGTCCGGATCGTGCTGCCCGCGCACCGGGCGCGTCCGGCCTGCGAGAAAGGGGCACCAGATGAGCAGGCTCTTCCCCGTACGGCCCTGTGGTCGCGGCGGTTGCGCGCGGCGCTCGCCGTCCTCGCCACCGCCGTCGCGATGTGCGGCGTCGTCCTCGCGGCCACCTCGACCCCGTCGAGCGCCGCCACCTGCAACGGTTACGTCGGCCTCACCTTCGACGACGGCCCGACCGGCAGCACCAGCGCGCTGCTGAACGTGCTGCGCGGCAACGGCGTACGGGCCACGATGTTCAACGTCGGCCAGAACGTCCAGAACAACCGGTCAACCGCTCAGGCACAGGTGTCGGCCGGCATGTGGGTCGCCAACCACAGTTGGAACCACGCCCACATGACCTCGATGAGCCAGGCTCAGATGCAGTCGGACCTGTCCCAGACCAGCTCGGCGATCCAGTCGGCCACCGGCAGCCGGCCGGTGCTGTTCCGACCGCCGTACGGCGAGACCAACGCGACCCTGCAGTCTGTCGCCTCGTCGCTCGGCATGCGCCAGGTGATCTGGGACGTGGACTCCCAGGACTGGAACGGGGCCAGCGTGAGCCAGATCGTGGCCAACGCGAGCCGCCTCCAGGCCGGTCAGGTCATCCTCATGCACGACGGCATCCAGAACACCCGTGACGCGATCCCCCAGATCGTCGCCAACCTGACCAGCCGCAACCTCTGTCCCGGCATGATCTCGCCGTCCACCGGCCGCGCGGTCGCGCCCGACGGCACCACCCCGCCGCCCACCACCACCCTGCCGCCCGCCGGCGGCACCTGCACCGCCACCGCGACGACCACGAACGTCTGGGGCGACCGGTACAACACGTCGGTGACGGTCAGCGGCGCCAGCACGTGGACGGTGGTCGTGGCCATCACCTCGCCGCAGCGGGTCACCACCATCTGGAACGGCACCGCCACCTGGGACAGCAGCGGCACCGTCATGACCATGCGGTCCAACGGCAGCGGCAACACCTTTGGCTTCACCACGATGACCAACGGCAACGGCAGCGCTCGTCCACAGGTCCGCTCCTGCACCTCCGGGTGACCTCGCCGGAACGAAGACGTGCGCGGTGGGTGTGCCCGGCACCCACCGCGCACCGGCCTGCCGCCGCGCGGCCACTCAGCCTGCACTGATGCGACACACCCTCACGCCCGGGGATGACAGCCTGCACGGCCACTTCTCCCCGATCTCCCACCGGTGCTCACCATCGACCCCGGCGACACCGTCACCTACCGCACCCTGGACTGCTGGTGGTCGGCCGCCCCTATCCCGGCGGACCGAACCGGGACCGGCCCCGCGTCGCGCAGCATCGGCCCGACCACGGTCACGCCCTGATCGGCCCGGTCGCGGTCCGCGGTGCGCGCGCTGGCCAGACCCTCGCGGTACGCGTCGACGCGGTCGTCCCCGCCACCTGGGGACCACAGTGGCCGGCGGTTGGCCGAGTGGGTTCAACGAGCGCTACGGCGTGCAGGATCAACCGGTGGTGCACGCCTGGACGCTGGACCCGGTGACGATGACCGGCCGCAACCAGCATGGTCACTCCGTCGGGCTACGGCCCTTCATGGGGTGCTCGGCATGCCACCCGCCGAGCCGGGGCGTCACTCGACGATCCCACCGCGCCCCTGGGGCGGCAACCTGACTGCCGGGACCTCACCGCCGGCAGCACCCTCCTGCTGCCGATCCCGGTGGACAGCGCGCTGTTCTCGGTCGGGGACGGGCACGCCGCCCAGGGCGACGGCGAGGTCGGCGGCACCGCGATCGAGTGCCCGATGGACGAGGTGACGCTGACGTTCGACGTCCGCGACGACTTTCCGCTCACCGGCCCGGTGGCCCGTACCGCCGACGCGTGGCTGACCCTCGGCGTCGGCGCTTCCTCGACGACGCCACGTTCCTGGCCCTGGACTCGATGCTGACCCTGATGCAGCGGTTGCACGGCCTCAGCCGCGCGGACGCGGTGGCACTGGCGAGCGTCGCGGTCGACGTACGGGTGACACAGATCGTCAACCAGACCGTCGGCGCGCACGCGGTGCTCCGCGACGACGTGCTGCGGTGGCCGGACGCCGAATCTGTCGGAGGCCGCGGTTAGCGTGGGCACTGTCGCCGCGCCGGCCAGATCGCGCCGATCGCTGACCCCCGGAGGCCCCTCATGTCCCAGGAGACGACCTACCTCGAACTGTCCGAAGTGGACGGTGCGCACAAGTTCTACGAGGTCATCGTCGACAACGCCACGCTGACCGTGCGTTACGGCCGGATCGGCGACCAGGGGCAGGTCAAGGCGAGCGCCTATCCGGACAACGCCCGAGCTCGGCCGCCGCGGCGAAGAAGATCGGCGAGAAGGTCCGCAGGGTTACGCGCCCGCGGTTCCCGGTGTCCGGCAGAAGCGCACCGTGTCCCGGCGGCAGATCGTCAGCACGCGCTCCACCGCGCACCTCGCCCCGGTGCTCTGGCGCTACGACTCCGGCGCACCCGCCTTCGGCATCTTCGTCGACGGGCGGCACTGCATGGTCGGCAACGAGCACGGCGTGATCACCATGCTCGACCACGACGCCCAGGTGCGCGGCCAGGTCCGCCTTCCCGACGGCGTCAGTGCATCGTCGCCGACGACGCCTGGGTCTATGCCGGCTGCGATGACGGCAACGTCTACGACCTCTCCGGCAAGGTGCCCTGGTGGCCTACGCGATCGCCCGGAGATCGACATCTACTGGCTGGACATCCACGACGGTGTCCTGGGCGTCTCGGACGCCGACGGCGGGATCACCGCCGTCGACCACGAGGACGAGTTCCTGTGGCGTCGGCCCGGGCGGGGCGCTCGGCCTGGATGGTGCGGTGCGACAACGACGCCATCTACCACGGCCACTCGCAGGGTTACCGGCTACGAGTGGCGTACCGGCCGCGAACTGTGGCACACCAGGACCGGCCCGGTGCTCTTCGGTTGGCAGGAACACGACAGCGTGTTCGCCGGGACCAGCACCCGCGAGGTGGTCCGCCTGTCCAAGACGGGTCGGCTCGACCGCAGTTACCTCTGCGACGCCCCGGTCTTCTCCTGCGCCACCGCCGAGGGCGGCCGGTACGTCTTCGCCGGCGACAGCCAGTCCTCGATCTACTGCTTCGACGCGGCGGGCACCCGGCTGTGGAAGCTCAGCACCGGCTGCGGCTCGGCGTACTCCATGCAGTATCACGACGACCGGCTCTACGTCGTCACCACCGGTGGCCACCTGGCCTGCATCGACGCGAGCGAGCCGGCCATCCGGGCGGCCCAGGTCGGGGAGGTGCCCCAGGTCCGCGACGTCAGGTCTCGCGCCAGGCACCGCACCAGGCGGAGCCGATGTTCGTCGAGGTGACCAGCGACTCGGGCGGCGGCGTGGTGGTGCAGTGCATGGACGATCGGGGCGGTTGCGGGTTCAGGTGCTGTCCGACGGCTACCGGCGCGACTGGTCGGTGCAGTTTCCCAAGGGCATCCGCGAGCCGGGCGCCCGCTACCTGGTGACCGAGGTCCGTGAGTCCAGCCGCGGTGGCTTCTACCGGGCGTTCGGCGACATCCGCCGGCTGCGCTGAGCGGCGATTCACGGCAGCTGGGCGCGCTGACGGGCCGGCGATCGGGCATGCCGGTGTCGTAGGGTGCCGGGATGGCGCACCCGTCCGAGCCGACGGTGCGGCCAGCGCGGCGTGGTGGGCCGCCCCGACGCGGCGGGTCAGCCACCTGCGGGCCGTCGACCCGGAGTTGTTGCGGGTGGCACTCGATCCGTTGCCGCCAGCAGCGCCCGCGGTCGTGCACTACCGGCCCCGGGTCGTGGGTTCGCTCGGCGACCTCGTGGACGCCCTCCTCGACCAGCTGGACTCGGCGGCGCTCGCGATGTTCCCCAGTTGCTGGCGGGCGCCGATCGTTTCGAGAGCGAGGGCACGCTCGGCGTAACGGCGGTGCGTGCTCGCGGCCCGTACCGCCGCCCGCTCCCGGCACTTCGGCCCATTTCTCGCGGACCTCGCCGAGCGTGCGCTGCGCGGTCCGGGCCAGCCCGTCGGCCGGTCGCGCTTCGCCCCGGGGTACGCGCCGCCGGGCTCGCCCGAGTGATCGCCGACGCGTACGACCGGGAGGACTGCGTCCTCGTCATCGCCCTGCCCGACCTGGGGCGGATGCCGAGCGGACACTCGTGGCGGCCGCCGAGTGGCTCGTGCGGGACGGAGGCTTCACGGTCTGGTTGGCCGGCGGCCGCCTGCGCGACAACGATCGGGTGCGGTCGGTGCCGATGCTGGTGCCGGCGCGGTTCGCCGAGTTGGCCAGTGTGGCCGAGCAGAGTCCGGCCAGCGTCGCCGAGCAGGAGCCGAGGGTGTTGACCTGGCCGCCGATCGCGGGCGTGCCACGGGCGACAGCGCGGCCGAGCAGGCGTTGGAACGCGCGCTCGCACCGCACGACTGGGCGCGAGGCCGGCGGTGGAACCAGACCTACGAGTGGCACGTCCTCGGCGTGGCGTACCGGCTGGATCTATTTTGGCCCGTAGAGGGTCTTGCGGTCGAGGTGGACGGCCCGGAGCATCGTGGGCGAATCGCTTTCGCCAACGATCGGCGGAGGGACGTGCAGCTGCAACTCCTCGGGCTGGACGTGCTCCGCTTCACCAACGAGCAGGTGCCCTCGGACGCGCCGGCGGTGGTCGACGGGATCCGTCGGCTCCTGGCCCGGCGACGCGCGGGCGGCACGCACCCCCAGGAGATGAGACATCATGACGAGCCCGGCGGACGTCCCGCACCTGACGCCGAACCAGATCAACGCCCTCGTGGTGCTGATGGTCGAGGCGCGCCGACTCACCAACACCGAGCTGAACGAGCTGGCCGGTTTCACGCTGACCGGCAAGGACAACAAGAGGCTCGTCGACCTAGGTTTGGTGGAGACCGACCGGAAGACCCGCCCGTTCGCGCACGAGCTGACCGACGAGGGCTGGCGGGTGGCGCGTCAGCTGCACACCGCCGCACCGCCGAAGCAGGGCGGCTCGACGACCCGGTCGCTCTTCGTCGTCCTGTCCAACCTGCACCGCTCGCTGGACCGGCTCCGGGTCAGCCACGGCGACTTCTTCAAGCAGACCGACGCCACGGCTGCGCCCACCAGCGCTCCAGGGCAGGAAGCAGTGACCGCCGCTCCGGCCACGGCAGCCGCGCCGGTCACGGCACCCCCGACGACGGCGGACGTGGAGGCGCTGGTGCGTACGGCGTACCAGGATCTGGCCACCGCTCCCGGCGCCTGGTCGGCCTCGCCGACGTCCGGGACCGGCTCGCCGACACCGACCGGTCCACCCTGGACGCGGCACTACGAGCGATGATCGGCCGGGAGGACGTCCGCATCATCCCGGTGGCCAACACCAAGTCGCTGACCGCACGGGACCGCGCCGCGGCCGTCCGCATCGGGAACGAGGACAACCACGCCCTGGCGATCGGCCCGGCGTGATCTCCGACGAGCAGCGGGCCGCTCTGGAAGCGGTGAGTCTCAACCCGGCGGTCACCCCCGACGACGTCTGGCGGCCCAGCCCGCACAATGTGCCGGAGCTGCACGAGAGGGTGGTCGCGGAAATCCTGCGTGGTAGCGCGGGCCCGCACCGACGACACGAGTGTGCCGCTCGGCGTGGCCATGCAGGGCCGCGCGGGCGCCGGCAAGACGCACCTGCTCGGCGCCGTCCGGGAACAGATCCAGCGCGACGGCGGCTACTTCTTCCTGGTCGACATGGTCAGTGGCAAGACGTTCTGGGAAAGCGTCGCCCTGGCCCTGGTGGAGGGCATGGGCCGCGCCCACGTCGGCTGGGGCACCCAGCTGAAGACCTTCCTGCGTCGACTCACCCCTCAGCTCGGCCTGCCGGTCGAGGTGCGCGACGCGATCGCCGGTGCCCGACCGGTGACCCGCGCGCAGCTCGACGCCTTCGTCTGGCGTTGCGCGCCCGGGACCGGGAGGTCGGGCGGGATGCCCAGGACACCGCTCGGGCGCTCGTCCTGCACGGTGCCGTCGACTTCGAGGCACAGGACGTGGGTACGCCCACCTGATCTCCGAGCCGGCGACCCGCCGCGCGGGCGGCGTGGGACTGAGCGCCGCTGTCCGCACCCCGCAGCAGATCGTGCAGGACATCTCCCGGTTGATGGCGCTGACCCTGACCCCACTGTCATCGCCGTCGATCAGCTCGACACGCTGCTCGCCCAGACCAGCACCTCATTGCTGAACCAGCACAACGGGCTGGAGGACGGGCAGGCCAGGTGCTCGGGCCGATCGCCGATGGTTTGCTCAAGCTCCGCGACGTCACCCGCCGTACGCTGGTCGTCGTCTCGTGCCTGCCGGACACCTGGGTGCTGCTGACCCGCACGGTGCCCACCCCGGTCGGCGACCGGTTCCGTGCGTCGACCCTGCCGGACCGGATCCCGACGCCGGAGATCGGGCAGGCGATCGTGTCGAAGCGCTCTCCGCCGCGTTCGCGGGCCCGCGTTTCGTGCCTCCGCACCCCACCTGGCCGATCGCGCCGGCCGCCTTCGCCGACGCACCCACCCTGACGCCACGCGCCCTGCTGCGCCGGGTGGACCGCCATGTCGCCTGGTGCCGCGACCGCGATGCGGTGGTCGAGCTCGATCGGCTCATCGACGGCGCGGACTCGACACCGACGGCGGAGCGGCCCGCCGCCGGTCCGGCGACCCGACGACGGACGAACGCCGCCTGCGCGAGTTGGACGTACGGTTCGCCGAACTCGTCGAGACCGTGGACGTGTCGGCAGCTGTCGACCCGGTCGGCGAGGACGAGCACATGCCGCCGCTACTCGCCGCCGGCCTGGCCGCCTGGATCGCCGAGCAGGCGCCGACCGGAGCCACCTACAAGTACGATCCGCCGCCCGGGCGCAAGCCCGCACTGCACGGACGGCTCATCGAGGTGCTCGACGAGGCCACCGAGAACGAGGCGCACTGGTGCTTCCGGGCCGTCGCGCACCCCAACGCGATCGCCGTCACCGCCCGGGTCAAGGCCGCGTGCACACTGGCCGGACTGGACCGGGACCTGCCCCAACGACGGCTGATCCTGCTGCGCAACGGTCCGTGGCCGACCGGGAAGCGTACAACCGAGGTGTTGACCGGCTTCGACGCGGCCGGCGGCCTCCGGTGTGCGGTGACCGAGGCGGACCTGCGGGTCTTCGCGGCGCTGCGGGTGATGGCGACCGAGCCGTCCACGGCCGTGCAGGAGTGGCTGGTGGCTCGGCGTCCGGCCAGCGGCACCGAGCTGTTCCGGGCGGTCCTGCCGGGGCCCGAGCAGGCCCGCGACGACGCACCGCCGGCAGTTGCGCACGACGGGACGCCCCGCCGGACGACGACACCGGGACTCCCACGAGCGGTGCCCGGCCCGGCCCGACCAGCGCGCCGATCGCCGACGGCACCGGTGGACCGTCGACCGGTCCGGCCGTCATGGCCGCACCCGCTGACGAGGTCAGCGCCGGCGATGGCACCATCGGGCTGGGACGGACCGTCGACGGCGGCCGGCCGTTCACGGTGGCCGTGGAGTCGCTGCGCCGGCACGCCGTCGTGTTCGCCGGGTCAGGCTCGGGCAAGACGGTGCTCATCCGTCGGCTGGTCGAGGAGTGCGCCCGGGAGGGTGTCTCCGCGATCGTGCTCGACCCCAACAACGACTCGCCCGGCTCGGCGACGCGTGGCCCGACCCGCCGAGCGGGTGGGGCCCCGGCGACGCCGAACGGGCCGCCGACTACCTCGCGCACACCGAGGTGGTGGTGTGGACACCCCGGGTCACTGCGGGCCGGCCACTGAGCTTCCAGCCACTGCCCGACTTCACCTCACTGCGGGACTGGCCCGACGAGTTCGATCAGGCGGTCCGCTCCGCCGTGGAGGCGCTCGCGCCCCGAGCCGGCGTCGACCGGCCGAGCAGGCTCGCCCAGCAGGGCAAGGCAGTCCTCACCGAGGCCCTCCAGGCGTATGCGCGAAGCGGGATGGTGGGTCTGCCCGGTTTCACGGAGTTCCTCGCCGACCTGCCCGAGGGGTCAGTCGACTGGCCCGGGCCGGGAAGCTCGCCGAGGAGTTGGCCGAGGCGCTCAAGGCCGCGATGGTCACCGATCCGCTGTTCGGTGGGACCGGCGCACCGGCCGATCCAGGGCTGCTGCTCACGCCGTCGCCGGGACGGCGGGCCCGGGTGTCGGTGATCAGCTTCGTCGGCCTCACGTCTGACCAGGAGCGGCAGAGTTTCGTCAACCAGTTGCAGATGGCGCTCTTCGCGTGGATCAAGCGGCATCCCGCCGGCGACCGACCGCTCGGTGGGCTGTTCGTGATGGATGAGGCGCAGACGCTCGCGCCCTCGAACGGCACCACGGCCTGCACCGCCAGCTCGATCGCGCTCGCCTCGCAGGCCCGCAAGTACGGGCTCGGCCTGGTCTTCGCCACCCAGGCGCCCAAGGGCCTGCACAACCAGATCTCCGGCAATGCGACGACGCAGTTCTTCGGGCTACTCAACGCGCCCGCGCAGATCGACGCGGCCCGGCAACTCGCCGAGGCCAAGGGTGGGCGACTTCCGGACATCGGCCTGCTCAACAGCGGTGAGTTCTACGCCGCCGGGGAGGGTTCTCGTTCGTCAAGGTCCGTACCCCGCTGTGCCTGACGCACCATCCGAAGGCGCCGTTGACCCCGGAGGAGGTTGTCACTGCGCGCACCCGGCTGGGTAGCCTGGGACCATGATCTTCATTACCGCGAAGTTCCGGGTCCTGGCCGAGTACGCCGACCGGTGGCCGCAGATCGCCGCCGAGTTCACCGAGGCGACCCGGGCCGAGCCAGGCTGCCTGTGGTTCGACTGGTCCCGCAGCCTGGACGACCCGACCGAGTACGTGCTGGTCGAGGCGTTCCGCGACGACCAGGCCGGTGCGGCCCACGTGCAGTCCGCCCACTTCCGCGCGGCGCAGGACACCCTGCCGCCGCACCTGGCCGAGACGCCCCGCATCGTGAACGCCACGGTGCCGCAGGAGGACTGGTCGCTGCTCGGCGAGATGGCCGTCCCCGAGGGCCGCTGACCACCGCCCGCGTGGTCCTGGACGTCTGACCGCCGCTGGCGTGTGTCTCTCGACCCGCCGCGTCAGCGCAGCCGGCGGGCGGTGAACCGGGTCGGCGGATCGGCGATCACGTCCTGTGCCGCGATCAGCTGGATCTCCCGGGTGCCCGCGGCGAGAGTCGCCTCCAGGACGGCGTAGACCGAGGCGATGGTGCGTTCCAGCGCGGTCGCGGGTGAGCCGGTCGTCCAGAGGTGCGCGAGGTACAACGCCGCGGTGACGTCACCCCCGCCGTTCGGGTTGATCGGCAGCAGCGGTGTCGTCACCGCCCAGGCACCCTCGTCGGAGACGGCCACGACCTCCAGCGAGCCCGGTGGCAGGTCACCGTGGAGCACGCTGGTCACCAGGACGTGCCGCGGCCGGTCGCGCGCACCACGTCCACCGCGTCGAGCACCTCGGCCAGCGAGTTCGTCGGACGGCCGGCGAGGAAGTCGAGCTCGAAGTGGTTCGGCGTGATGATGTCCGCGCGCGGCACGACGGTGTCCCGCAGGTACTCCGGGATGCCGGGCCGGACGAACATGCCCCGACCGGTGTCGCCCATCACCGGGTCGCAGCAGTAGACCGCGGCCGGGTTGGTCGCCTTGACCCTGTCCACCGCATCCAGGATCACCGCGCCCATCGCCGGGTCGCCCTGGTAGCCGGACAGCACCGCGTCGGCGGTGCCGAGGACCCCGCGATCCTCGATGCCCGCGATCACCTCGGCCACGTCGGCCGCCGGCAACATCGGCCCACGCCACGCGCCGTACCCCGTGTGGTTGGAGAAGTGCACGGTCAGGACCGGCCAGACCTCGTGCCCGAGGCGTTGCAGGGGAAAGGCCGCCGCCGAGTTGCCGACGTGACCGTAGGCGACCGACGACTGGATGGACAGGATCTTCACCGGCCCATTCTCGCCGTCGCGGCCGGTCGGGCGCGCGGCCCGCCGTTTCTGTCGGTGGCCCACTGCCGCGCACGCGGGTGGGCGGCCCGGACTCGTCGTCCGGGCCGCCCGAGCGGTCTTACGGTCAGCCGCCGAGGCTCGCCGCAGCCGAGGCGATCGACGAGGCGAAGTAGCTCACCTGGGTGTACACACCCGGTAGTTGGGCCGGGCGCAGCCGTTGCCCCAGCTGACGATGCCAACCTGGATCCAGGCGTTCGCGGCGTCGCGGCGGAACATCGGGCCCCCGAGTCGCCCTGGCAGGTGTCCGTGCCGCCGCTGGCGTAGCCGGCGCAGATCTCCTGGGCCGGGATGAGGTCACCGCCATAGTTGGAGTTGCAGGTGGAGTCGCTGACGAACGGGACGTTCGCCTTGAGCAGGTACCGCTGCTGGCCACCACCTCGCGCGCCGCACCCCAACCGGCGACGGTGAAGGTGCCACTGTCGTACGCGGTCGTGCTGGCGATCGGCAGTGTGCTCAGCCCGGTGACGGGCTGGCCAGCCGGATCAGCGCCCAGTCCCGGCCGGCGCCGTTGTAGCCGGGAGCACGGTAGACGTAGTTGGACCGGACGGTGATCCGGCTGGACGACTGGAGGTCGACCGTCCCGAGCGTCGCGGTGATGCTGGTGTTGGTGCCGGTGGCGCCCACGCAGTGCGCCGCGGTGAGCACCAGCCGGGAGCTGTACAGCGCCCCGCCGCAGCCCATCGAGAGCCGCACCATGAACGGGAACTCGCCCTGGCGGCGCGGGTGCCGCCGACGACGTTCGGCGTCACCGGGCTGTCGGCCGCGGCGGCCGGTGCGGTGAGAGGAGGCTGGCCGCGGTCACCGCGGCCAACGCGGTGGCCAGCAGGCCAGTGAGGGTACGCCAGCGAACCATGCATTCTCCGCATCAGGATGGCACGCCTCGTGAGCGCACCCCAGTCGAGATAGCGGTCATCATATTGAGAGGTTTGGATCTAGTGGGTCATCCTCTGGGTCGTACCACCGGGGCTATGGATCGCGCCCCGCACGTCGCGGGCAGGACATTGCTGGCGGAAGACATCGATGAGAAGCCGGACGCGGCCCTGTAACGTGGTACGCCTGGTGATGGGCGTCCATATCTGCCTACCGCGTGAGACCTCACCGACATCCGCCGGGGACGCCCACCCTCTGGTCGACGACCACCCGATGCCCACCGCCCACGCGCTGGGCCCGGCTGCACCGCCCGCGGCGCCTCCTCCCCGGAGACCGCATGACACGACAGGTCCGCATCCGTCCCGCCCTGCCCCTGTTGCTCATCCTCACCCTGATCGCCAGCCTGCTCGCCGCGCCCGGCCGACCGGCGCAGGCCGCCCCGCCCAAGACGCCGCCCCTGACCACCCCTGGACCAGTCAGGCCCTGACCGGCACACCTCTGCCCGAATATCCGCGACCCCAGATGACGCGGTCGGACTGGCTGAATCTCAACGGTGAGTGGCAGCTACGCCAGTCGGTCACCGACGACGCCCCACAGTTCGGCACCGACCTGCCCGAGCGGGTCAACGTGCCCTTTCCGGTGGAGAGTGCCCTCTCCGGCATCCAACGGGCCGCCAACGACAACCGCAACTACCTGTTCTACCGCCGCACCGTCACCATTCCGGCGAACTGGTCGGGCGGCGGACACTGTTGCACTTCGGCGCCGTCGACTGGCAGAGCACCGTCTGGGTCAACGGGGTCCGGGTCGGTGCGCACACCGGCGGCTACGACGCCTTCACCTTCGACGTGACCCTCAGCTCGTCGCCGGTGCGAACGAGATCGTCGTCAAGGTCTGGGATCCCACCGACACCCGGCAGAACGGCAGCCTGCCCGCGATCGGCAAGCAGACCAAGCAGCCCGGTGGCATCTTCTACACCCCCAGCTCCGGCATCTGGCAGACGGTGTGGATGGAGCCGGTGCCCACCGCCTCCATCAGCAGCGTGGACGTCTATCCGAACCTGAGCACCAACACCCTTCGGGTCCGGTCTTCACCCGCGGCGACGTGAGCGGCCACAGCGTGCTCGCCGAGGCGCTGAACGGAAGCACTGTGGTCGGCTCGGCCACCGGCGGCTTCACCGAGTTCAGCGTGCCGGTGCCCAACGCCCGCCGCTGGTCACCCGACGACCCGTTCCTCTACAACCTCCGGGTGACTCTGCGCAACGCCGGAGCCGCCACGGTGGACCGGACGACGCACTACTTCGGCATGCGGGAGATCACCACCGGCCTGGTGAACGGGTGCTGCGTCCCAAGCTCAACGGCCAGTTCGTGTTCCAGGTCGGCACCCTCGACCAGGGCTTCTGGCCGGACGGGCTCTACACCGCGCCGACCGACGCCGCCCTCGCCTTCGACCTGCAGAAGCACAAGGATCTGGGCTTCAACATGGTGCGCAAGCACATCAAGGTCGAACCGCAGCGCTGGTTCTACCACGCGGACCGACTCGGCCTGCTGGTCTGGCAGGACATCCCGTCGCTGACCGCGCAGGAGATCGACCCCACCGACGCCCAGCAGGCGCAGTTCGAGGCCGAGGCACGCGAGATCGTCGACGAGCACCGCAGCTCGCCCGCCGTGATCGCGTACACCCCTACAACGAGGGCTGGGGCGAGCGGTCCTCGCCGACACCCGGCGGGTCGCGCAGAACATCAAGAACCAGGACCCGACACGTCTGGTCAACCCGCACAGCGGCCACAACTGCTGCCAGTCCCTGGGCAACCCCGGCAACGGTGACATCGACGACTGGCACGTCTACCTCGGGCCGGACTCCCCACACCGTCAAGCACCCGGATCGCCGTGCTCGGTGAGTTCGGCGGCCTGGTCTGCACACGCCGGGCCACGAGTACAGCCCGAGCGGCAGCTTCTTCGCCTACGAGTGGCAGACCAGCTCGACAGCGCTCACCGACCGGTACGTGGGCTGGTGCAGGGCAGCCAGAACCTGATGCTCGGCAAGGGCTCAGCGCGTCGATCTACACCGAGATCACCGACCTGGAGGGCGAGCTGAACGGCTTCCTCACCTACGACCGGCAGGTGACCAAGATGGATCAGGCTCGGGTCCGCGCCGCGAACCTCGCCCTGATCAACGCCTCGAAGGCGATCGGTAGCTCGGCGCCTGTCGCCCTGCCGGTCAACAGCCGACGGTCGTTGCAGGTGACCACTCCCGGCTTCACCAACCGCTACCTGCGCCACCGGGACAGCCTGGCCTACACCGAGGTGGTCGACGCGGCGAGCTCCAGTCTGCTGAAGGCCGATGCCACGTACACCATCCGGCCGGCCTGGCCGGCACCGGTTGCTACTCGTTCGAGTCGGTCAACTTCCCGGGCAGTACCTCCGCCATCAGAACTCCCGGTCCGCAACTCGCCGGACGACGGCTCGGCGCTTCTGCGGGCCGACGCCACCTGGGCGCGCGCACCGGGCTGACCGGTGCGAGCGTGTCGCTGGAGTCGTACAACTTCCGCGGCAGGTACCTGCGGCACTACAACGCGGAGGTCTGGCTCAGCAACGGCGCCGGCGGCGACGCGTACAACACACCGACGTCATGGGCTGCCGACAGCACGTGGGCCATCGCCGCCCGTGGACGCCCTGACCGCCTGAGGCGGCAGGGTCCTCGGCAGTGGGGCTCCGGTCTGGGCCGGAGCCCCTCGGCCTTCGCGCCCTCGTCCCACCGGCACCCCTACGGAGATCGCGTCACCCACCGTCGCGGGGTCGTTTCTCCGGTCATGAGGGAAAGCGGCGAGTTGATTCCACCGTCCATCCTGGTCGGTCGTCCCGGCCGGGCCGTCGCAGATCCTGCGTTATCGCTAACATCGGGGCCGTCCCGTCGCCGGGACACCACGAAGTCGGCGACACGGGGTCGACCAGGGCCGCCGGCTGGATGGAGCGGGCCGACTGAGGGCAGGACCGGCCCGCAACTTGCATCCGGCGGGGTGGAGTCGCCCGTTGCAGGATGCAATTATGCCGGGCAATAAATTGACGGTCACCAATCTTGACTTGCGCGGCCGGCCAGCGCACCGTGAAGAGCCAGAGGCAGATGCGCGCCATTATCGGCCCGCCTGGAGTGGATCGCCAAATGGGGCGCTGCCGGCTTCGCGCCGCGTGTACCAGGAGGCGTTCCATGCGGTTGAATCCGTTCGCCGGTGTCTATCTCACCGATCCGGCCAGCATGTGGCGGCGCATTCTCGACGATCCCGACGGGGTGAACTACGCCGAGGATCTGGGCCTGTGGTTGATCAGTAGGCACGCGCACGTCCGGCAGGCCCTCGCCGACGCCGCGACGTTCGCCAACGGCCTCACCCTCGTACCGGTCTACGAGGTGTGCCCCGCCGCCCTGAACGTGATCATGCAGATCGACGCGCCACCCACGACAGCCGCCGCGGACCCACCGGCACACCCGCGCACTCCGCCGGCCTCCGGGCAACCTTCGCGAACACCACCGAACGGGTCGAGGCCGAGTACGGCGCGATCGTCCGGCGTCGGGTCGACCAGCTGGTGGCCCGTCTCGCCGACCGTCAGGGCGAGCAGGTGGACCTGATCACGGAGTTCACCACCGAGCTTCCCCTGCTCGTGGTTCTCGACATCCTCGGGTGCCCGACGCCGACATCGCGCGAATCCGGAGCTGGGCGGACGGTCAGATCGCTCTCATCTGGGGACATCCGGATCCGGCCGAGCAGATCCGTCTGGCGCAGGGTCTGCTGGAGTTCTGGCACTACTGCGAGGACCTGGTCCGTCAGCGAGTGGACAGTGGGCACCGGGGCGACGACTTCATCAGCCGCGCCCTGGACTACCGGGACGACGACGACGCGGTGCTGACGGTGCCCGAGGTGGCGAGCCTGGCCTTCAACCTCCTGGTCGCCGGCCACGAGACCACCGCCGGGTTGCTCGCGCACGCGCTCGACCAGGCGCTGTCCGCTCCGCAGCGATGGTCGGCGATCGTCGCGGACCCGGACATCGTCCCCGCATTCGTGGGTGAGACGCTCCGGTTCGCGCCCGCCATCGACGGCTGGCTGCGGGTGACCAGCCGGGACGTCACGCTGGGAGCGGTGACGATTCCCGCCGGAGCACGCTGCCTGCTGCTGATCGGGGCGGCCAACCGCGACCCTGCGGCGTTCGCCCAGCCGGACGGTTCGACCCGCACCGGGCGGATGCGGGAAACCATCTGTCATTCGGCCACGGTCCGCATTTCTGCATCGGTGCGGGATTGGCACGGCTGGAAGCCGGGACAGCCCTCACCCGACTCGCCGCGGCCATTCCCGGCCTCCGACTGGCGACCGGGCAGCATCGGTCCTACAAACCCAACGTCGCGTTTCGCGCCCATCACTCACCTCGCGACAATCGATGTCACCGCGTCCGCCGACGGAGCGCCGGAACGCGGTGGGACGACGGCCGAAGTGCACGCCGCCTGATAGCGCCCGCGGGCTGGCCTGCGACGGACCAGGGTGGAGGCGGGTCGGCCTCGCCTGCCCCGACCGACGCGCCTCGGCGTCCCGCAACGGGTCCGGCGCGCACCTTTCCGCCTTTCCCGGCAATCCATGCCGGTGAACGTCTTCACACCCATCACATCCTGGGTTAAGAATTGCCCTCTATGAATGTTCAGCCCGCCGGCCAATCTCGCTTTGGCGTCCGCTGCTGATTCCTCGTTCCACGAAGGTGAGCGCATGGAGCACACGTCCCCGTCCAGCGCGGCTCACTCTGCGGCCAGTCAGCGGTTTCGATGGGAGTTACGCAACTGCCGCGTCCGACGGGCCTGACCCAGCGGGCTCTCGCGGACCTGGTGCGGTTCAGCCGGGAGACGGTCGCGGCGGTCGAGTCGGGTCGACGGTTCGGCAGTCACGAGTTCGCGTTGCGCTGCGACGACGTGCTGGGCACCGGTGGCCGACTGGCCGCGCTGTGGCCGCAGGTCGCGGCCGAGCAGTTGGCGGCCGACGGTCGCCGGGCCCTCGCGCCCGGAACCGGCCCAGCCGGATCGGCGGGTGCCGCGTCAGCGCGATCGACGCGACGCCCGCGATCCGGGCGCCGTGGTGGACGCGATCGACGAGCTGCGTGAGCTGATCGGCCAGGTGCTCAACGGCCAGCCCGACCCGGAGGACCAGGAGCGACGGGACCCGCCGGCCGGGGCCCTCGACGACAGGCTGACCGCGAGTCCGGCTCGGTTTCGCGGCGTCACCGGCCGCTTGCTTTGGGTACAGATGCTGGTACGGGCAGTTTGTACCACGGCCAGGTCTGGTCTACGAGCGCGGCTTCCGGCCGAATGGGACTTGCATTCGGCAACGTGCGGATAGACCGTCATCGACGAGTCGTGGGAGTCAATCTTGGCGTCGAGCACCCGGTCCCACGCGGCCAGACCCTACCCGAGCCGCCGACGCGGTTGGAAGATAGCCGGCCGGATGCGCCTCATCGTCGCGGCCCCGCTCGTCGCCGTGATCGGCTTCGCCGGTCTCGCGCTGACCGAAAGCGCACGCCAGACAGCCCGTGCCGACGACCTTCGGATCCTGGCACAGGTCGGCGCCGAGGCCGGTGACCTGGCCTACCGGCTGCAACGCGAACGCATCGCCGCCGCCGACCTGCTCACCTACGCCCGGCCGGAGCAGCAGGACGCCTTCGGCGCGGAGGTGGCCGCCACCGACGATGCCGTCGCCGCTACCGCGGCCAGCGAGACCGGCTGTCCAGCGACGCCGACACCAACCGGGCCCTCCTGCGTCGCATCGACGGCGCCCTGGACAGCCTCGCCCCCTGCGCACCCAGGTACGCACGGCGACGCACGCGTCGGTGTCGGCCATGACCTTCAGCTACCGCATCGCGATCGCCGACCTGATCAACTTCCGGGAGAACGTCTCACACGGCGTGGTGGACGCCCAGCTCGCCGACGAGATCCGCGCCTCGGCGGCGCTGTCGAAGACGGCCGAGGCGATCGGTCAGCAGCAGGTCGCCGTTCTGCGCGCGGTAGCGGGCGGCGAGCTGACCCCGGCCACGCAGCAGGACATCACCGCCGCCCGGACCAGCTACACCGAGTCGAGCCTGTCGTTCCTGGCCCTGGCCCCGCCGGAGTGGAGCGTCTGGTGGGAACAGGCTGGCACCGGCAGGGAGGCGCTCGCCCTGCAACGGATGCAGGACGAGGTGTCCTGGCACCAGCCGGGGCCCAGCTGCAACTGGAGACCCCGTCCTGGGTGTCCACCACGCAGGCGCGCGTCGCCCGCCTGGCCGATCTGCGGGGCGAGTCGACGACGCGGTCCGCGACGACGTCCGGGCCGCGCACGCCGACCAGCGCCGCCGGGCCGTGGCCGAGGCGATCGGCGTCCTCCTCGCACTGATCCTGACCGCGCTGGTGACGTGGGCCGTCGCCCGACAGATCACCCGACGGCTACGCCGCCTGCGGGACGCCGCCAACGCCGTGGCGTTCGAGCAGCTCCCCGCCGTGGTGGCCCAGCTCCAACAGCCCGGCAGCGCCACCGTCGACCCGCACAGGCTCGCCCACCAGCAGTCCAGCGCGGCCCTCGAACCATCCAGCGACGACGAGATCGGCGAGCTGGGCCAGGCGTTCAGCGCCGTGCACCAGGCCGCCGTTCGGACCGCCGCCGAGCAGGCCGTCATGCGCGCCAACACCGCCGACATCTTCATCCACCTGAGCCGCCGCGAGCAACGACTCGTCGACGCCGTGCTGGCCCAGGTCGACCTGGTCGAGCGGGACGAGACCGACCCCGACCGGCTCGACCAGCTGTACACGCTGGACAACCTGGCCACCCGGATGGGTCGGATCAACGCCAGCCTGCTGGTGCTCGGCGGTGTCGGCGTCGGTCGCGTACGGCAGCGCGACGTTCCCCTGCAACAGGTGCTCCAGGCGGCGCTGTCCCAGATCGAGCACTACGCGCGGATCCGACTCGGCATGATCGACGGGGATGTCGCCGTGGCGGCCAAGACCGTCGACGAGGTCGTGCACCTGCTCGCCGAACTCATGGACAACGCCACGACGTACTCGCCGCCCGGCAGCGAGACCTGGGTGAGCGGCCGGAGCCTGGGTGACCGCGTCATCGTCCAGATCAGCGACGAGGGCGTGGGGCTATCCGCGCCACGGATGCAGCAGCTCAACGAGCTGTTGGCCCGCCCACCGGCCATTGACGTGGCCGCCGTACGGGCGATGGGGCTGGTCGTCGGGCAGCTCGCGGCGCGGCTGGGCGCCAGCGTGCAACTGCGACGCGGCCCCGACGCGGCGTGCTCGCCGAGGCGACGCTGCCCGCCGGGATCATCCGTTCTCTGCCACCGGAGGAATACCTGCTCGCGCCCGGCCGCCTGTCCCGGCGGGCGGCGCGGACGGCCGCCCTCCCCGCCGTACCAACCGCGGCCCGAGCTCACCGCCGGGCGACCTCCGGTCGAACGGACGCTGCCGGCGGCGCCGGTGTTCCGACCGGCTCCCCACCCCGGACCGGGGTGACGCGCCCACCGAGGAGCTCCTCATCTTCGAACAGGTCAACCACTGGTTCCAGAGCGATGTCGCCGACGGCGACGACGGCCAGCAGTGGTCCAGCCCCGCCGACGACGCCTGGCGTACGGCCGCCCAGGCGCACACCCCGAGGTCGCCACGACCACCACCACCGGCCTGCCCAAACGGCAGCCGCAACGGCATCTTGTGCCCGGCGGCGTCACAGTGCCCCAACAGCAGCAGCGATCCGAGTACCGCGACCCGGCGCAGGTGGCCACGGCGATGGCCGCGTACGCGCGGGCGTGGCGAACCGACGGCGCACCCCGATCAACCTCGGCAACTCATGACGCGACAGGAGAGCACGTGAGCGACCAACAGGATCTCGGCTGGCTACTGGACAGCTTCGCCGCACGAGCGACCGAGGTCAGCCATGCGATCGCCATCTCCAGCGACGGCCTGATGGTGGCCGCCACCCGCGACCTGCCGCCGGACCGGGCCGACCAACTGGCCGCCACGGGTAGTGGTCTGGTCAGCCTGCTGCGGGGGCGGCGGCCTTCTTCGACGCCGGCGCGGTGATCTCCAACGTCACCCAGCTCGAGGGTGGGTTCATGTTCTCGATGGCCTTCAACGACGGCGCCTCGCTGCTGGTGCTCGCCGCGCCCGAGTGTGACGTCGGCAAGGTCTCCTACGAGATGACCGAGCTGGCCAACCGCATCGGGGACGCCCTGACCCCGCGGCCCGAGCGGCACTCGCCCGCAGCCGCTGACAACCCCGGCACCTCACGCCGGATCCCTCCCCTTCCCTGGAGAAGACATGTCCTCACCACCCCTGGCGCAGCCGTGCCCTCACCGCCGCGCTGCTCGCGGTCGTACTGACCACCGGTACGGCCTGCGGCGACGACGGCCGGGCACGAGCGCCAGCGGCTCGATAAAGATCGGCCTGCTCGCGTCGCTGTCCGGGACGTACCAGGCGGTCGGCACGGAGATCCGCGACGGCTTCCAGCTCTACCTCGACACCCACGACGGCAAGCTCGGCGGTCGACAGGTCGACCTCGTCGTCGCGGACGAGGGCAACGGAGCCCAGACGGCGGTCCCGGCGGCGACCAAGCTGCTCAAGCAGGACCGGGTGTCCGCGCTCACCGGCATCGTCGGTGGCGGCTCGGTCGCCGGAGTCACCCCGCTGCTCACCGAGACGAAGGTGCCACTGGTCGGCTCCAACGGGCGACCCGAGCTCAAGGACGTGTCCCGGGTCTGGCACACCTCGTACCTCTCGGACGAGCCCGGGCGGCGATCGCCCAGCACGTCCGCGACAACGTGCAGGGGTCCGTGTACGCGATCGGCCCGGACTACCAGGGCGGCTGGGACGAGCTGCGCGGCTTCACCGACGCGTTCGGGAAGATCGGCGGGAAGCTGGCGAACGCCGACGGCAAGACCACCTTCACCCCGTTCCCGGCAACCAGCAACTTCACCCCGTACTTCGCGCGGATCAAGGCCTCGGGCGCGGCGGCCGTCTACACCTTCTACGCCGGCAGCGCCGCCGTCGACTTCGTCAAGCAGTACGCCCAGTCCGAGATCAGGACATCCCGCTGTACGCGGCCGGGTTCCTCACCGAGGGCGGCGTGCTCAACGCGCAGGGCGAGGCGGCCCGGGACATCTACTCGGTGCTCAACTACTCGCCCGACCTCGACAACGCGGAGAACCGCGCGTTCGTGGCGGCCTGGAAGGCCAAGCACGACGGTTCTCCGACGACCTACGCGCTCGCCTCGTACGACGCGGCTTCAGTGCTGGACCGGGCGATCGGCGCCGCCGGAGCGACCCGACTCCGGAAGCCATCAACACGGCCATCGGCCAGCTCGGTCAGATCGCCAGCCCGCGTGGCACCTGGCAGTTCTCCACCATCACGCACTCTCCGGTGCAGAAGTGGTACCTGCGGCAGGTCCGCCAGGACGGCCGGGCGCTGTCCAACACCGTCGTGGGTGACCTCGCGACCGTCGGCCGATGATGGCGGTGGCGGCCGGCACGAACCGGATCGACCCGTACCTGATTCCGGCGCTGGACGGAGTCGCCTACGGGCTGCTCGTGTTCGTCGCCGCGTCGGGCCTGGTCTTCTGTTTCGGCGTCGCCAACATCCTCAACCTGGCGCACGGCACGCTCTACGCGATCGGCGGGTACACCGCCGCGGCGCTGCTCGACGGTGGTTGGGCGAGCCTGGCGTTGGCCCTGGGGTTGGTGTGCTGGCCGCCGCGGCGGCGGGTGTCCTGCTGGCCGGCCTGCTCACACCGGTCGCCACCGGCAACCATCTGAGCCAGGCGTTGCTGACGTTCGGTGTGGCACTGGCCGGCGGCAGCCTGCTCGTCGCCGGCTTCGGGCCCGACGATCCACAGGTGCGGGTGCCCGCCGCCCTGGAGGGGTCGGTGGTGGTCGCCGGGCACCGCTACGCCGCGTACCGGCTGGTCTTCATCGTCGTCGCCACGGTGCTCGCGGCCGCCCTCTACCTGGTGGTGCGGCGCACCCGGGCCGGGATGCTGGTCCGGGCGGCCGTCGACGACGCGGAGATGGTCGCCTGTCTGGGCGTGAGTCCCGCGCGGATCCGCGCCGGTGTGCTCGCCGCCGCCGGCGCGCTGGCCGGCGCGGCCGGGTCCTCGGCGCGCCATCATCGGCCCCGGCACGGACACCGCCGACACCGTGCTGCTGCTGTCCCTGGTGGTCGTCGTCCTCGGTGGTCTCGGGTCGATGGCGGGCACCCTGCTGGCCGCGCTGGCGATCGGCGAGATCCAGACGCTCGGGGTGGCGCTGCTGCCGTCCGCCGCGCCGTTTCTGCTGTTCGCCGCCATGGCGGCCGTCCTCGCCGTGCGGGCGCGGGCCTGGCCAGCAGGTGGAGGGCGGCATGAGGGACGAGGTGATCCGGTGGCTTCGCCGTGCCGTCGCGGCAGTGGTCCTGGCCGGCCTGGTGGTGGCGCCCTGGGTGGTCGACGACTACACCACGGCGATCCTCGCCCGGACGCTGGCGCTGGCCCTGGTCGGGGTGAGCGTGGCGCTGCTGACCGGCGTCGCCGGCGTGCCCACCCTCGGCCAGACCGCGCCCTACGCGGCGGGCGCCTACGCCTGCGCCGTGGTCGGCAGCCGAATCTCGGACGTGGGCGTCGTGCAGCTCGCCGTCGCGGCGGGCGCCGGTGCGCTGCTGGCCGCGCTCACCGTGCCGCTCGTCGTCCACGCCCGGGGTGTGATCGTCCTGATGATCACGCTGGCCATCGGCGAACTCGTCGTCACCGTCCTCGGCCGGTGGCGATCGGTGACCGGTGGCACGGACGGGTTGGCCGGCATCGCCGCCGTCCGCCCGTTCTGGGGCTCCGGCCCTGGCCAACGACCAGGCACGTTACCTGTACGCGCTTGTCGTGGTGGCCACGCTGGTCGTCGCGGTGCTGTTGCTGCTGCGGACCCGGGCCGGGCTGCTGCTGCGGGCGGGCCGGGACGACGAGACGCGGCTGCGCGCCAGCGGTCACCGGGTGCCGCTGCACCTGTCCGGCGCGCACATCGCCGCCGGGCGATCGCCGGTGCCGCCGGTTCGCTCCTGGTCGTCGCCCAGCAGTACATCTCCCCGCCGATTTCGGCTTCGACACGTCCGCCCTGCTCCTGCTCGGTGTCGTCATCGGTGGCACCGCCTCGGTCGGCGGCGCCCTGGTGGGCGCGGCGCTCGTCATCGCCGTCCGGGACTGGCTGTTCGGGGTGTTGCCCGGCCACGCGCCGCTGGTGCTGGGCGCGCTGTTCGTGGCGACGGTCTACCTGCTGCCCACCGGTGTCGACCGGGCGCGGAGCTGGTTGCGCCCGCCGGTCGCCGCGCCGCGCCCGCCGGACGCGCCAGCCGCCCGTGACCAGGCCACCGTTGCGGAGCTGCACCGATGACCTGCCTGCTCAGCGTCAAGGAGGTCAGCGTGCGGTACGGCTCGCTCGCCGCGCTCGACGACGTGGACCTGTGCATCCACGACGGCCAGCGGCACGCGCTGATCGGCCCGAACGGGGCGGCAAGACCACCCTGCTCAACGTGATCGGTGGCTCCACGAAACCGCAGCGCGGCACGGTGCGGTTCGGTGACCGGAACATCGGTCGACTCGGACCGGCGGCTCGGGCCCGACGGGGCATCAACCGCATCCACCAACGACCGGCGGTCTTCTCGACGCTCACCGCGACGGACAACGTGGTGGTGGCCGCGCTGCCGCGGGTCGCCCGGACCGCGGCTGGTGGCCGGGCGGACGCCGGCGCGCGGCGCGGCACCGGGCCGAATCGCTGCTGGAGCGGATGGGCCTCGCCGACATCGCGGCGGTGCCCGCCGGGCACCTCGCACACGGGCAACGACGCCAGTTGGAGATCGCAATGGCCCTTGCCGGTCGCCCCGTCTGCTCCTCCTCGACGAACCGGCGGCCGGGCTGTCCGCCGTCGAGGTCGGCCGGCTGGTCGAGTTGTTGCAGGCGCTGCCCAGAGCCGTCGCCGTGTTGCTCGTCGAACATCGGCTGGACCTGGTGTACGCCCTCTCCGACACGGTCACCGTGCTCCGCGACGGTCGGACGTTGGCCGCTGGCACGCCGGACGAGATCCGTACCTCGCCGCTGGTGCGGCAGGCCTACGCCGACGGGGTGGCCTGATGCTCACAGTGGATCGCCTGTGCGCCGGCTACGCCGGGGGATCGTGCTGCACGAGGTCAGCCTGCGGGTGCGACCGGGCAGCATCCAGGCGGTGGTCGGCCGCAATGGGGCGGGCAAGAGCACGCTGGTGCACACGATCGCCGGGTTGGTGCGCGCCTCCAGCGGTCGCATCGAGATCGGCGGCGTACACGTGGCCGGCCGACAACCGCACCGCATCGCCCAGTCCGGGGTCGGTCTCGTCCCGCAGGGCCGCCGGGTCTTCTCCCGGTTGACGGTGGCCGAGCACCTGCACCTGGCGGCGGCGCCGTGGCGGGCCCGCACCTCCGGCGGCGAGGGCTGGACGGTCGCCCGGACTCTCGACCTGCTGCCGAGGCTGGCCGCGCGGTTGCGACACCGCGGCTGCGAGCTCTCCGGCGGCGAACAACAGATGCTGGCGATAGCCCGCGCGCTACTCGGCCAACCACGGTGCTGCTGCTCGACGAACCGTGTGAGGGCCTCTCCCCGACCTGGCGGCACGGGTCCGCGAGCTCGTCAACGGTCTCGCCGCCGACGGCCTGACCGTGCTGCTGGTGGAGCAGCAGCTCCAGCACGCGATGGAGATCGCGGACCGGGTGGCCGTCTTGGAGTACGGCCGAGTGGTCTACGACCGGCCGACCGCCGAGGCCCGCCTCGACCCGGCCCCGCTGGCGGCGATGGTGAGCGTCGCCGCCGCCGTCGCGCCGCCCCGACCAGTCGACCGGGCCCTCGACTCTGGCCCGACACACCGTAGTCACCCGACCCCTTTCGGAGAGGTAGACACCGATGACAACCGACACGAGCGAGGACACGTACACGTTCGACAACGGCGCACCGGACGCCGTGCCCCAGATGCACGCGTTGGAGACCTTCCTGGATCCGATCACGACACGTCGACTGGCCCGGCCGGTGCTCCGTCCGGGCACGACCTGCTGGGAGGTCGGCGCGGGTGGCGGCTCGATGGCCCGACGGATCGCCCGCGCGATCGGCGACGACGGGCAGGTGCTGGCCACCGACATCGACCCTGCCCACCTCGTGGCGGAGGGCAACCTGCACGTACGCCGGCACGACGTCCGCACCGAGCCGCCACCCGGGGACGCGTTCGACCTGATCCACGCCCGGCTGGTGCTGCTGCACCTTCCCGACCGACGGCGGGTCCTGCGCACGCTGACCGGCGCGCTGGCCCCGGCGGGTGGCTGGTGGTCGAGGAGTTCGACTGCACCGCGCCGCTGCGGGTGCTGACCGCGCCGACCGACGACGCCGCGAAGCTCTTCGCCCAGGTCATGGACGCCATGATGGGTGTCCTGGAGGACCACGGCGCCGACCTGGGCTGGGCGCAGGACGTGCACACCGAGATGGCCCTCGCCGGCCTGACCGACCTGGACACCATCACCCACTCGCAGAGCTGGACCGGCGGTTCGACAGGTACGTCGCTCTACGAGACGAATTCCCGCCAGTTGGAGCCGGGCCTGCTCGCCGCTGGGGTGTCACCCCACCAACTGACCGCCTTCCGGCGGCTGGTCCGCGATCCCGGTTTCGCCGTCATGTCGTACCACTTCGTCTCCACGCGGGGTCGCCTGCCGAGCTGAGCAGGCGATCACCGTGCGGACGCGGCCGCGTCGTCCGTAGCTGTCCTGTCGCAGCACCCCCGCTGCGCTCCGGGCGGCTCTCCGGCGACGCCGACCGCACCGGCCGGGCTCCCTCCCAGGAGCCCGGCCGGTCTCGTCCGTGCCGGGCAGCCGGGGAACAGCGCAGGCGGTACGTACTGCACTCGCGCCGGCTGAATGAACAGCGAGCGTCGCGCGACGGCGTCACCGCTCGGGCCGAGCTGGTAGCAGTCGAGCCAGGCCCATCCGTCGTAGGTGATCCCGCGACCATAGAAGTCAGGATCGGCTGGTTGGCCGTCCGGGGACATGACGGCCGGCCAACCAGATCGTCAGGTCTTCAGCGATCGCGCGATATTGGTTCCTGCGGTGTCTTGGTGCTGATGGTGGCCGGGTCACGGCGTTCGACTTCATATGCTGCCGTCTTCGAGCAGAGAGACCGATGCGCCCTCGCTCACCGAGGAGGCGCCTCCTGGCCGGCCAGGACGGCTAGATCCTCGACACGGGCCGACAGCGGCGCCCTCGCTCCGTCGAGCCAGATGAGATAGCCCACCGGCGGACCGGACTGAGCCCACCGGGCACCGACGATCGTGGCTGACCGCCCATCGTTCGGCTGCGTGAGCAGGCGAACCCGGTGCCGGCGCGTGTCCGTCGTCGGCGACGATGAGCAGCGCGTCGAGGATCTGTCGAGCGCCGACGACGGGTAGCCCCTCCACGTACGGCTCGCCCGCGTACCCCACCCGCGGCGTCATCATGGTGCGCAGGAGCGCGGCCTGCCGGATCGCATCCTGGCGGATCTGCCAGTCGCCGCTGCGCTCGGCCACGGCCAGCGACTCCTGAATGATCGACCAGAGCACCAGCGGTTCCCGGTCAAGCAGCCGACGGGCCTCACGATCGACATCGGCGCAGGCCGTGTCGAGAGCGGTGTCCTCCCCAGCTCCGCGACCCAGACGAGGTCGCCCACCTCGGCAGCAGCCCGGCGACTCGGCCGCGATCACGAGGTACAGCATCGCAAGCAACTCTTCGCGGCCCACGCCGTGATAGAGCGGGCCCACCCGCTGCCGGTACGCCCACGGCTGGGCGGGAACCGCTCGACGAGGTGCCGCGCGCGGCCATGAGGCAGGAGCGCGGCCCGCCTGCTGTCCGACACCGCTCCGCGAACGAACGCCGCTCACGACGTTCGACGAGCAGTTGGCGATGCGGGTCGAACCCGATCGGATAGATCGTCCGCCCGTACCTGGAAAGGGTTTCGCCGGGCCGAAGGCCGACCGCCTCAAGTTGCCGGGCAGCCTCCGAGTAGGCGACGCCAGCCCGGGCGGCATGTTCACGGATGGCGCGCTTGCGGGCACGTCCCGGCTTTGGGGTCCGGCGGGGGTGGAATCAGACATGACGCCTCCGGTGCAGCCCACGCACTCCACCGAACAGGCGGCGTGACCGGCACGCCGGAGTCGACATATCGGCGCGGAGTCGGAGACTCTTGGCCCAAGCATGCGGTCAGGCGTGGGCCACCACATCGGGCGCTGGCAGGCGCTCTGCCGTGGCCAGCATATCGCGACGCCGACCGTCGGTGTGGACGTGCACGCCCCGGCCGCCCTCCCTCGCGGCTCCGATGTCAGCCGTCTCAGCCGGTGTCGGTGTCATGTCGGGGCGGTGTCAGCAGGCCGGCGCACGCTGTACGCATGACAGCTGATCTGGTGATCGAGGCCGAGGGCCTCGTCAAGACCTTCGGAAAGACGAGGGCGTTACAGGGCGTGGACCTCGCCGTGCCCGGGGACGGTGCTCGGGTGCTCGGCCCCAACGGCGCCGGCAAGACCACCGCCGTCCGTATCCTCTCCACCCTGCTGACCCCGGACGGTGGCACCGCCGGATCGGCGGTTTCGACGTGGTACGGGACGCCGAGCGCGTTCGGCAGAGCATCGGACTGACCGGCCAGTACGCCTCGGTCGACGAGGACCTGACCGGGCGGCAGAACCTGGAGCTGTTCGGCACCCTGCTGGAGCTGGGGCGCACCGGCGCCCGGCGGCGGGCCGCCGAACTGCTCGACTGGTTCGACCTGACCGACGCCGCCAACCGGCCCGCCAAGACCTACTCCGGGGGCATGCGACGGCGGCTGGACCTGGCCGCCAGCCTCGTCGGTTCCCCGACGTGATCTTCCTGGACGAGCCGACGACCGGGCTGGACCCGGCCAAGCGCGAGGACATGTGGGACGTGGTCCGCTCGCTTGTCAACAACGGTTCGACGGTCCTGCTCACCACCCAGTACCTGGAGGAGGCCGACGCCCTCGCCGACGCCATCACGGTGATCGACCACGGCCGGGTCATCGCGCACGACACTCCCGAAGGGCTCAAGCGGGTGGTCGGCGGGCAGACCCTGGAGGTCCGACCGTCCGATCCGGCGCAACTGACGCGTACGGCGGCGATCCTGACCGAGGTCGGCTCGGGTGGCCAGGCCGACGAGATCCGCAAGGGCGTGCTCGCGGTGCCGGTCACCGACGACGCGGCCCTGACCGAGAGTGTCGCGCGGTTCGCCACGGCCGGCATCGCGGTCACCGAACTCTCCCTGCACCTGCCGAGCCTCGACGAGGTGTTCTTCACCCTCACCGGGCGTACGGCGTCCGAAGACGACACCACCCGCCCACGGAGGTCGCGGCATGAGCACTCTGACCGACACAGCACCCACGCGAAGTCGCGCACTCTCGACGACCGCCCCGAACCCACGACCGTTCCGGCTGGTCCGGCACTCGATGGCGCTCGCCAAGCGCAGCCTCATCAAGACCTGGCGTACGCCCGAGGCGCTCATCGACGTCACGCTGCAACCGGTGCTGTTCCTCATCATCTTCGTGTACGTCTTCGGCGGCGCGGTGGCCGGATCGACACACGACTACCTGCAGTTCCTGCTGCCCGGCATCCTGGCGCAGACGATCGCGACCGGCGCCATCGCCATCGGTGTCAACCTCAACACCGACATCGCCAAGGGCATCTTCGACCGGTTCCGGTCGTTGCCGATCCCCGCTCCGCACCACTGGTCGGCGCGGTCCTCGGCGACGTCGTCCGGTACGTCATCGTCACGGTGTCGACCCTCGCGATCGGCTACGTGATGGGCTTCCGGATCGACACCGACCCTTCCGGGCGATCGCCGGGTGTCTGCTCGCGGTGCTGTTCGCGCTCTGCCTGAGCTGGTTGCCGGTGCTCGTGTCGATGAAGGTGCGGACCGCCGGCGCCGTGCAGGGTGTGATGTTCGCCCTGATCATGCCGCTGAGTTTCGCGTCCAACGTGTTCGTCGGCGCCAACACCCTGCCGGGCTGGATGCAGGCGTTCGTCAACGTCAACCCGATGACGCACCTGGTGGCGTCGGTACGCGGTCTGTTCCTCGGCACCCCGCTCGGCAACCACGTCTGGTGGACGCTCGCCTGGTGCGCCGGCTTCGTGATCGTGTTCATGCCGCTGGCGCTGCGCGCGTACCGCAAGAAGATCTGACCTACGCGAGCAGGCCGTCCATCAGCTCGCGGATCCGGCTGACGACCGCGGCTGCCGGCCGCTCGCGCCACGCGGCCAGCAACGGCTCACGCTGCTCCTCGTCCCCGAGGATGGCGCTGAGCCGTTCGCCGTTCTCGGATGGGAAGAACATCTCGATCTGGCTGCCGATCCGCTTCGCGAGGGCGGACAGTTCCCGGCGGCGTCGGCGTCCCCGGTACGCCGCGAGCTCCGCGCCGCCGGACGCCCACGCCCCGATCACCGGCAGGTCCCGTGAGGTCAGCGCGTCGTCGCGGACGAGCGCCAGCATCGCGGTCGCCCGGGCGGCGACGTCGTTGCCCGACGTCCGCCGAGCCTCGGCGACCCGCAGGTGAGGATCGCCGCCGTGGTCCGCAGCATCACGCGCGGCTGGGGCAGCGGCCCGGACCAGCCGGCGAGGACGCGCGTCACCTCGTCGGCGTGGGCGAGCACCTCGTCGTAGCGCTCGCGCTGCCAGGCGAGGCGGGCCAGGCCGAGCAGCGCTTGCGCGGCGTCCACCTGTTCGGCCTGGCCCAGCGCGGCCGTCTCCCCAGTCGCCGCTCCGCCTCCGCGTCGCCGGCGAGGGCGAGTTGCGCGTCCAGCCGAACCCGGATCGACCGCGCGTCCTGGGCGGCGCCGACCAACTCCATGTGCTGCACGCTGCGCGTCAGCCACTCGGAAGACCGGGCATCACCGCCGGGAACCAGGAACTGCCCGACAGCGCCCGCGGCCATCGCCATGCCCCAGTGGTCGCCGGCGGCCTCGAAGCGGTGGTACGCCTGCTCGGCGTCAGTGATCGAGGCGTCGGGCAGGCCGCCGTTCTCCCGTACCGCCGCGCGCGAACAGTCCGAGCCCCTGCACGTACGGGTCCGGGTGCGCGATCATCTCGTTCGCGCTCTTCAGGTTCCGCTCCAGATCGGACAGGTCGAAGCCGTGCAGCGATGACGCGAGAGCGGTCAGCCGGGACGACACCCGCCGGGCCGTTCGGCCAGCAGCGTTCGCAGCGCCCGCCGGGCGAGCACGGCGGGCCGCAGGTCGGCGCTGACGCCGGCGTTCACGCTGATCACCACGCACGTCCAGGCCAGCCGGTCGGCGTTGGGCAGTGGTCGGCCGCTGGCCGCGCCTGCAGGATCGCCGACCGCAGCCGTCGTTGCGGGTCGTCGATGTGCAGCAGCCCGCGCGCCCAGGCGAGGACCTCCAGGTGCAGACCCGCACCGACCAGAGGTGGAACAGCGCCGTGGCGACGTCGACGGCGGCGGGCTCGTCGTCCGCTCCCATTGCCCACCGCAGGCCCGCGACCAGGTTGTCCTGCTCGGCGGCGCAACGGTGCAGCGCCTCGACCTGGCCGGGGCCGATGAAGCGGCCGGCCAGTGCGACGGCCTGCTCTCGCGCCCACCCGACCAGACCGGCCATGGCCTGGTCCCGGCCGCCGATGGCGTCCAGCCGGGCCTCGCCGTACTCACGGACCGTTTCGAGCATGCGGTAGCGGGACGGGCCGTCCCCTTCGACAAGGGTCAACAGGGACTGTTCGACGAGGGTCGCCAGGCCGCGACGCACGTCCGGGCCTGCGCGACGGCGGCGGCGAGGTCCGCGGTGAACGGCGCGGGAATGACCGCGACCCGCTGGAGCAGGTCCCGGTCGTCCTCGGCGAGCAGTTCCCTGCTCCAGTCGACAAGCGCCCACAGGCTCGCGTGCCGCTCGGGCAGGCCGCGCAGGGCGTCGTCGAGCAGCGCGAACCGGTCGGTCAGCCCGGCGAGCACGTCGTCGATCGGCATGTGCCGCAGTCGCGCGGCGGCAAGCTCCAGTGCCAGTGGCAGGTTGTCGAGCCGGTGACACAGGGCGAGCACCCGCTCGGTGTCCCAGGTCGGCACCGCACCACCGGCCCGTGCCGGGACTCGACCAGGGCGAGCGCGTCGGCGTCCGGCAACGCGGTCAGCCGGTGCACCAGCTCGCCAGCCAGGCCCAGTGGAGCGCGGCTCGTCGCGAGCACGGCGGCCTCCGGCGGGTCACCGCCACCAGGTCGGCGACGACGGCGGCCACCGCGTCGAGGACGTGTTCGCAGTTGTCCAGCACGATCAACCCGTCCAGGTCGGGTGCCACGGCGCGTAGCCGTTCCCCGGGCTGAGCACCCGCCGTTCCAGGCCCAGGTTGCCGCCGGTCGTCGTGGTGTCCGCGCCGCCGAGCGCCGCGAGCACCGTGGGCAGCACCTCGTCGGGTGAGCGCAGGCCGGCGAGTTCGATCACGCGTACCGATTGCCCGGCCGCCGCGGCGCGTCACCTCGGCGGCGAGCCGGGTCTTGCCCGCGCCGCCGGTCGCCACGATCGTCACCAGGGGTCTCGGCGAGGGCGGTGGTGACCGACTCGACGTCCCGTTCCCGGCCGACGAGGGCGGTCAGGGAACGGCGCCACGCGGCGGGCAGCGCGATCCGCGCCGGCTGCTGCCGGGGTGGCGCCGCGACGGGCGGGGCGGTGAGTTCGCCGCGCAGCAGGGCCAGGTGCACCGCGGTGATCACCGGAGACGGGTCGGTGCCGTACCGGTCGGCCAGCTCGGTACGCAGCCGCTCGACCACCTCCAGCGCCTCCGCCTCCCGACCCTGGGCGGCGAGCACCCGGACCAGCAGGGCGGCGGACGGCTCGTCCGGCGGCGTACGCGCGACGAGGCGGCTCAGGTCCACCTCGTCGAGCGGGCCGGCACCGGCGAGTGCCGCCTGCGCGCGCAGCGCGGCGACGTCCGCGAACAGGCGGGCGTCCTCGGCGGTGGCCAACTCCGGCACCTCGGGGAACAGGGCACGCGCCCGGTCGGCCGCGCCACGGCGGCACGCGCGTCGCCGGTCTGGAGCACGGTCCGCGCCTGGTCGACGAGCGTCCGCGCCTCGACCGCGTCGACGGTCACCTGCTCGGCGGGTAGCCGGTATCCGCCCGGCACCGCGACCACGGACAATCCGAGACGGCGTACCCGGGACACGAGCGCCTGGACGGCGCCGGTGGCGTCGTCGGGTGGCGTGCCGTCCCACACGGCGTCCACGAGCAGACTCGTGGAGACCGCCCGCCCTCGCGCATCGACGAGCGTGCGGATCACGGCCGCGAGGCGTTCACCCCGAACGGGCTGGCCGTCGACGGCGAACGGACCGAGGGTCGTGATCTGCACGCAACCAGCATCCCCACGGGTACGCGGACGTGAGCACCGCTGGTCCGGCCGGCTGACACGGCAATGTCGAGTTAGGTTAGCCTTACCTCATGCAGAGCGAGTTGGCGTCGGCCGACGAAGAGCGCAGCCTGTCCGGCGTCGACCTCCGTCTGGGCTATCACGGTGTGCCGGTGGTGCACGGTGCCATGATCAGCCTTCGTGCGGGAGCCGTGACCGCGCTCGTGGGACCCAACGGCAGCGGCAAGTCCACCCTGCTGCGAGCGCTGGCCCGGCTGCACCCGATCGACTCCGGCCTGGTTCACCTCGCCGACGGCGTCCCGGCCGCCACGCTCCCGTCCGGGAGTTCGCCCGTCGGGTCACCCTGCTCGCCAGAGTCGGCCGGTGCCCAGCGGGGTCACCGTTCGCGACGTCGTCGGCTACGGCCGTCACCCTATCGGGGCGCTGGCGCGCGGAGGATCCGAACGGGCCGCCGCCATCGCCCGCGCCATGGAGGTCACTGGCGTCTCCACGATGGCCGATCGTCCCGTCGACGAGCTCTCCGGCGGCGAGTTGCAGCGGGTGTGGCTGGCGACCTGCCTGGCCCAGGACACTCCGGTGCTCCTCCTCGACGAGCCCACCACGTTTCTCGACCTGCGCTACCAGGTGGAGATCCTCGACCTGGTCCGTGACCTCGCCGACGACCACGGCGTCGCGGTCGGCGTCGTGTTGCACGACCTCAACCAGGCGGCCGCCGTGGCGGACGAGGTGGTCCTGTTGCACCAGGGCCGGGTCCGCGCCACCGGCACCCCGACGACGGTGTTCACCGAGAACGCCCTCACCGAGACCTACGGGATCCGCATCGAGGTGACCACCGATCCGCTCAGCGGACTGGTCACCACCCGCCCCGTCGGGCGGCACGCGATCCGCGCCCTGGTCTGAAACACCCCTCATCCCCAGCAGAGAAAGACCGTCATGACCCGTACCCGTTTCACCGCCCTGATCGCCGTCGTCGCCGCGCTGACGCTCGGCGCCTGCGGCACCACCGAGAACGCCGCGACTCCCGAGACCTCCGCCTCGGCGGCCAGCAGGCCGGTCACCCTGACCGACAGCCGGGGCAAGCAGATCACCCTCAAGGCCCCGGCGACCAAGGTCGTCGGGCTGGAGTGGGGCGAGGTCGAGATGCTGGTCAGCCTAGGGGTCATGCCCGTCGGCGCCGCCGACCCGAAGGGCTACGGCACCTGGGTCACCTCGGCGAAGCTCGACCCGAGCGTCAAGGACGTCGGCACGCGCGGCGAACCCAGCGTCGACTCGATCGTCGCCCTGCAGCCCGACCTCATCGTGATGGAGGACGACCGGGGCGCCAACATGGTCAGTCAGCTGGAGAAGTACGCCCCGGTGGTGGTCGCCAAGGGCAGTGACGCCACCGACAACATCGGCCGGATGCGCGCCGACCTCACCATGATCGCGAAGGCCGTCGGCAAGACCGCGGAGGCGGAGAAGCTGCTCGCCGGCTTCGACGCAGCCATCGCCGACGGCAGAAGAAGATTGCCGACGCCGGTGCCGCCGGCCGGCCGTTCGCCATCGCCGACGGCTGGAAGGAGGGCAGCACCGTCAGCATCCGGATGTTCGGAAGGGCGCGCTGGTCTCCCAGATCGGCATCCAGCTCGGCCTCACCAACGCCTGGACCGGCAAGACCGACGAGGTGTGGGGCCTCGGCCAGACCGACGTCGAGGGCATGACCGTCCTCAAGGACCCGAACCTGCGGCTGTTCTACAACGCCTCCGACGGCGACGACGTGTTCGCCGACGGTCTCGCCGGCAACGCCATCTGGAAGTCGCTGCCGTTCGTGCGGCAGGGCAACCTGCACAAGATGCCCAACGGCGTCTGGACCTTCGGCGGTCCGCTGTCCGGAAAGCAGTACATCGACGAGTTCGTCAAGACGTACGCGGTGTGAGCGTGCTGAGCGCACCCCACGCCGGAGCCGGCCACCCGGCCGGCTCCGGGCGACCTGGCCGTGCCCCGCGTCGTCGGTGTCTTCGTCGCCGCGATCCTGCTGCTGCTCGTGGTCGGCGCGGTGCACCTCACCCAGGGCACCTCGAACGTGGGCGCCCTGGACCTGTTGCGACTCGTGACCGGTGCCGACGACGAGGCCGCCCGGGTCCTGATCGCCTCCCGGTTGCCCCGACTGCTCGCCGGGCTGGCCATCGGCGTCGCGCTCGGGTTCGCCGGAGCGGCGTTGCAGTCCATCGCCCGCAACCCGCTCGCCTCACCCGACACCCTCGCGGTCAACGCGGGCGCGCACCTGGCGATCGTCTCGGTCGCCGCGTTCGGCGTCTCGCTGCCCGCGCTGCCGGCCGGCGGCCTCGCCTTCTGCGGAGGGCTGGCCGCCGCCGGTCTGGTGATGGCGATGTCCTCCGGTGGGCAGGCCGGCACGACCCGACTGATCCTCGCCGGCTCGGCGACCGCGCTGGCGCTCGGATCGGTGACGACCCTGCTGCTGCTCCTGTTCGAGCAGGCCACCATCGGGCTGTTCGCCTGGGGCAACGGCTCGCTGGTGCAGAGCGACCTGACCGCGCTGACCCAACTCGCCCCGGTGATCGTCGGCGCCATCGTCGTGCTGGTGCTGCTCGGGCACCGCTCGACATCCTCGCCCTCGGCGACGACACCGCCACCGTGCTCGGTCTCGACGTGCGGCGTACCCGGCTCACCGTCATGGTGCTGGCCGTGCTGCTGTCCGCCGCGGCCGTCACCCTCACCGGCCCGGTCGGTTTCGTCGGCCTGTGCGCACCGGTGATCGTCCGGTTGCTCGCACCCATGGTGCCGGGGTGCACCGGCACCGCATCCTGCTGCCGCTGTCCGGCATCGCCGGCGTGATCATCGTGCTCGGCTCGGACGTGCTGCTGCGCGCCGTGATGGGCGGGCAGGCCGGGTGGACATTCCCACCGGCGTGGTCACCACCCTGTTCGGCGCGGCGATCCTCATCTGGCTGGCTCGCCGGCACCGCGACGCCGGTCCCACCCGCCGTCCGCCCGGTGGGCACGCCGCCGTCCGCTCCGCGGCCTTCCACCGGGGCGTCGTCGCGGTCACCGCCGTGCTGACCGTCTCCGCCGTGGCGGTCGGCATGCTCGGCGGTGACACCTGGGTGCTGCTCGGTGACGTCGTCAACTGGATCAACGGCAGCACCGGGCCCGCGTACACCTTCGTGCTGGACCAGCGGTGGCCGCGCGTCGCCGCGGCGGTCCTTGCCGGCGCGGCGCTCGCGGTCGCCGGCACGACCGTGCAGGCGGTCTGCCGTAATCCGCTGGCCGAACCCGGCATCCTCGGCATCACCGCCGGTGCCGGGCTCGGCGCCGTCTCCCTGCTGACCTTCGTGCCGCTGGCCGGGTGTGGGCCGTCTCCGGCGTCGCCGGGCTCGGCGCGATGCTGGCGTTCGCCCTGGTCTACGGGTTGGCCTGGCGTGGCGGGTTGAGTTCCGACCGACTGGTGCTGATCGGCTTCGGCGCCTGGCAGGGCGGCATGGCGGTCATCACGTACCTGGTCGTCGCCTTCGACCCGTGGAACACCGGGAAGGCGCTGACCTGGCTGTCCGGCTCCACCTACGGTCGGACGCCCGCCCAGGTGCTGCCGGTGCTGATCGCCCTGCTGGTGCTCACTCCGGCCGTGGTCGCCGCCCGTCGCGAACTCGACCTGCTGGCGCTGGACGACGACACCCCGGGTCCTGGGCGTCCGCCTGGAACGCACCCGCCTGGTCGCGCTCGGCGCGGCGGCGCTGCTCACCTCCACCGCCGTCTCGGCCGTCGGGGTCATCGGCTTCGTCGGCCTGGTCGCCCCGCACGCCGCACGGGCGCTCGTCGGCGGGCGGCACTCCCGGTGCTCCCGGTGGCCGCCCTGCTCGGCGCGGCGCTGGTGAGCATCGCCGACACCCTCGGGCGGACGGTCATCGCTCCGGCCCAGGTGCCCGCCGGCCTGGTCACCGCCATGATCGGCGCCCCGTACTTCGTCTGGCTGCTGTGGCGGTCCCGCGCCGTCGCGAAGAACCCCGGTAGATGCCGTCCCGAGCCAGAGAGACACCATGACCGAGACCCTGCCCATCGCCCCGTGGCGCGTGTTCGCCGTGACCGTCCGCGCGGTACGCCGACTCAGCCCTCCTTCACCCGGGTGACCTTCACCGGGCGGACCTCGACCGCTTCGCCGACAACGGTGACGACCAGCGGATCAAACTGGCGCTTCCGCTGCCCGGTCAGAGCGGAGCGGGTCTGCCGGAGGGAGCGGACTGGTACGCGCAGTGGCGAGCCCTGCCGGAGCACCTGCGCAACCCGATCCGTACCTACACCGTGCGGGCGGTCCGACCGCACCTGGCCGAGGTCGACGTCGACCTGGTGCTGCACGGCGATGGCGGCCCGGCGACGCGCTGGGCTCGGCGGGCGAGCGTCGGCGATGAGATCGCCCTGGTCGGACCGGACGCCGGCTACCACGGCAACCACGGCGGGGTCGAGTTCCGGGCACCGACCTGGGCGCGCTGCTGCTGGCCGGGGACGAGACGGCCGTGCCGGCGATCAGCAGCATCTGCGAGCGGCTCCCCTCGACGCCCGGGGCACCGTCGTGCTGGAGGTGCCCGACGCCGACGACGTCCTGCCGCTGGTGGCGCCCCGGGCGTCGAGGTCCGCTGGCTGCCCGGGGCGACGGCGGGTACGGCAGCCGGTTGGTGCCCGCCGTCACCGCGGCGGCGGGGAGCTGCTGACGCCCGGTGCGTCGTCGTCCGCCCAGCCCGTTCCGGACGTGGACCTCGACACCGAGATCCTGTGGGAGGTCCCGGACGAGGTGGCCTCGGTGCCGCTGTACGCCTGGCTGGCCGGGGAGGCCGGTGTCATCCGGACCCTGCGCCGGCACCTGGTCGCCGAGCGAGGCCTGGACCGGCGGGCGGTGGCCTTCATGGGTTACTGGCGTCTGGGCCACGTCGACGCGGACTGACGAGCCGCAAGGTGCGGCGAAGGCCGCGCGGTGCGTACAGTTTCGGGTTGGACTTAGGCGGCCGGCTGGTGCCGGCACGGGACACGGGACGAGACAACGACGCATGACGGTGGACAACATTACCGAAAACGGTCAAGACGGTATTGACCGAAGCCGGCTGGAGGACTGCCTCAGCGTCTTCGAGGCGTTGGAGGCGCTGCCCTCCGACCACCCGACGTGGTCCGGGTGCAGCGGGCCACCGCCCGCCTCTACAAGGTGATCAAGCAGCGGCGACGTGAGGAGCGGCGAGACGCCATCCTCGCCGCCGACCGGGCGGTGACGGAGGCCACCGCCACCGGTGCCCCGGGGCGGATCGACGACGAGACCCAGGGCATCCCGCTGGCGTCCTCCGTCCCGGGCGAGACGGCGGGCTTCCTGCACAACCCGCGCGGCTGCTACGTCTGCAAGCAGCGCTACCACGAGGTGGACGCCTTCTACCACCAGCTCTGCCCGTCCTGCGCCGCGCTGAATCGGCAACGCCGCGACGCCCGTACCGATCTGACCGGCCGGCGCGCCCTGCTCACCGGCGGCCGGGCCAAGATCGGCATGTACATCGCGCTGCGGCTGCTGCGCGACGGCGCACCACGACGGTGACGACGCGGTTCCCGCACGACGCGGTCCGCCGGTTCGCCGCGATGCCCGACAGTGCGGACTGGCTGCACCGCCTGCGCGTCGTCGGGATCGACCTGCGCGACCCCGCCCAGGTGATCGCCCTCGCCGACTCGGTCAGCAGCCAGGGCCCCTCGACATCCTGATCAACAACGCGGCGCAGACCGTCCGCCGCTCCCCGGCGCGTACGCGCAGCTCGTCGCGGCGGAGGCCGCGGCCCTGCCGGACGGTCCGCTGCCGGAGCTGATCACCTTCGCCAAGCCGGACGGCCAGGGCGGCCCGGTGGGCAGCCTGACCGCCGGGCCACAGTCGACCGCGCTCACCCCGCACGCGCTCACCGCGCTGGCACTCACCAGCGGGTCCGCCTCGCCGGAACGGATCGCGGCGTCCACCGCCATCGACGCCGGGGGCCTGGTGCCCGACCTGGACTCGGTCAACAGCTGGGTCCAGCGGGTGCAGGAGGTCGACCCGGTCGAGCTGCTCGAAGTGCAGCTGTGCAACGTGACCGCACCGTTCGTGCTGGTCAGCCGGCTGCGTCCGGCGATGGCCGCCGCGCCGGCCCGCCGCAAGTACGTGGTGAACGTGTCGGCGATGGAGGGCCAGTTCGGCCGCGGTTACAAGGGCCGGGGCACCCGCACACCAACATGGCCAAGGCCGCGCTGAACATGCTGACCCGCACCAGCGCCGAGGAGATGCTGACCGACGGCATCCTGATGACCAGCGTCGACACCGGCTGGATCACCGACGAACGTCCGCACCCGACGAAGATGCGACTGGCCGACGAGGGCTTCCACGCCCCGCTCGACCTGGTCGACGGCGCGGCCCGGTGTACGACCCGATCGTCCGCGGTGAGCAGGGCGAGGACCTGTACGGCTGCTTCCTGAAGGACTACGCGCCGTGCGCCTGGTGACCACCCCGCACGACGAGGATGATCGCCCGCACCAGAAGGAGAAGAGACATGTCAGCTGAGCGTGAACCGTGGCCGACGCTTGACGAGCTGCTGCGCGAGGAGAGCGACCTGGAGCTCGCGGGCCTGTCCGAGACGGACGCGTACGAGCTGGGGATGCTCGCCGTCGCCGCCGCGACCGAGCAGCGGCTGCCGGTGTCGGTCGGGTGTGGCGGGCCGGGCGTCAGCTGTTCCACTGTGGCCTGCCCGGGTCGACCGCGGACAACGACGCGTGGCTGCGCCGCAAGGGCCGGGTGGTGATGCGGTTCGAGCACTCGTCGCTGTACATGGCCCGGTTGTGCCAGGACAAGCAGGTGACGTTGGCCGAGAGGTTCGGCCTGCCGGCCTCCCGGTACGCGGCGGCCGGAGGCGCGGTGCCGCTGCGCGTACGCGGCACCGGGGTGGTGGGCTGGGTCGGTGTCTCCGGGCTGCCGCAGCTGGACGACCACCGCTTCGTCGTCGACATCCTGCGTAAGCTCCCCGCTAGAGCGTGACCCGGCGGCCTCGTGGAGGCCGCCGGATCGCCCGCGTTCAGGTGCGGTCTAGCGTGCGCGGCGGTTGGCGCGGACGGCGTCGAGGAGGACGCCCGGCCGGGCCAGTGTGCTCGGGTGCTCGCGCATGGAGACGACCTCGTTGAACCGGCGCGCGGTCGTCACGTCCGTGACGGTCGCGGTGATGATCTGATTGCTGGCCCAGCTGGCGATCCGGTAGCCGCGCGGGTAGGGCCCGTCGACGTGGGGCAACGCCAGGTCCGCGGAGGTCGAGATCGACCACGCGGCGTCGACCACGACCTTCTGCAACGCGAGGAAGTGGTGCGCGGGTGCCCGCAGGTCCGGGCCGGTCCGGAGGTACGTCGACAGGCACGCCGCGTGCAGGGCCGCCGCCGTCATGCCCTGCCCGTACACCGGGTTGAACGACGCGACGGCGTCGCCGACGCTGACGAGCCCGGCGGGGAACCGCTTCAGCGCGTGGAAGTCCCGCCGACGGCTGTCGGCGTGGTGGTAGGTCTGGACGTCGCCGAGCATCTCCTGGTCGGCGACCTCGCCGAACTCGGGTGGGAACTGCTCCCGCAGGCGACGGACGAAGTCCTCGGTGGTGCGGCCCGGACGGTGGTCACCGTAGCCGGCCATCATGGCCATCCACCGGCCGTCCTCGATGGCGAAGAACGCGGCGCCGGCCACGTCCGACGCCATCTTCGGGTGTGCAGCGCCAGGACGACAGACGGGGCGGCGTTGCCTCCGGCCGGCGGAACAGGGCTGTCGCGTAGTTGAGATGAACTGTCATCCGCCGGGTGACCGGCCGCTCCCAGCCGGCCTGCTCCAGCCAGTCCGAGAGTCTGCTCGACCGGCCCATGGCGTCCACCACGAGGTCGGCGCGCTCGACACCGGGCACCCCGCCCACGTCGCAGCGGACCCCGGTGACCGCGCCGCCGTCGAACACGAGACCGGTGGCTCGGGCGGTGACGGTCTTGACGTTGGGCAGGCGAAGCACCTGTTGGCGGATCAGCCCCTCCAGGAGCGGCCGGCTGCCCGCCAGGCTGTCGGCGTCGTCGGGGACGACGACCTTCGGCCGGCCGTCGAGGTAGTTGCGCCGGGCCTCGGGGCGCCTCGACCGCCCTCGGGCCAGCGCCTCCTCGCGGAACCCCGGGAACAGGCGCTCCAGCTGGAAGAGGCCGCCCGGCAGCAGCGTGCAGCTGCGTCCCCTGGGGACGCCCGGCCGCGCCGGTCACCTGCGGGTCGTCCCGGTCGATGATGACGACGGTGTCCGCGTGGTCGGACAGCACTCGGGCGGCCAGCAGACCGGCGACACTGCCGCCGACCACGACGGCCGTGCCCATCGTCGGGGAAGTCTGGTCAGGGGTCGAGCCACGTTCAGCTCTGCGAAGACCCGAGACGGGGAGAGGGACATCGTGCTCTCCAAGGGTACGAGGTGTGTGCCCTCCCCGGTAACTGCCCGCGATCGCGGCGTGGGCGGACCCGGTGGACGGTCGTTCGACGTGAGTGCGTCGATGGTCGCACAACAGCCGAGCGCCAACCTACCGTGTCTGCCGGGTTACCACCTGTTGACCGAGGGTTGGACGGGATCGACGTCGGTAAGTGTGGACCGCGGCGCCGCAGCCTGACAAGATACTTGCGCTAGTAGTGCAAATACTTCGTCGTCAAGGTGGAGGACCGATGCACACGTCGTGCCGAAGACTGCTCTCCGTGGTCACCGGGATCGCCCTCGCGGCCAGCCTGACCGCCGTCGCCGTTCCGCGCGCCGCCGAGGCCACCGGCGCACCGACGTACCGCCCGGTGATCTTCGTGCACGGCAGCGCCGGGTCGGCCTCGCAGTTCCAGTCCCAGGCCAAACGTCTCGCCAGCAACGGCTACCCGATAGACATCGTCGAAGCCCACGAGTACGACTCCCCGAACATCGCGGCGATCCTGCCCGACGTGTACGCGGGCCTGGACGCACGGATCTCCCGCCTGCTGGCGGCCACCGGCGCGGACCGGGTCGACCTGCTCGCACACTCGCTGGGCACCTTCGTGACGCAGGGCTATCTCAACAGCTCGCCGACGCGCGCCGCCCGGGTCGCGCACTACGTCAACCTGGACGGACGCACCGCGACGTCCCCGCCGGAGGTGTGCCGACCCTCGCGATCTGGGGCGAGGGCGACCCGGCCCGCACCATCGTCGGCGCGACAAACGTGCACCTGCCGGACCAGTCGCACACCCAGACCGTGTCGTCGCCGGAGTCGTTCGGCGAGGTCTTCCGGTTCCTCCAGGGTCGTGCGCCCCGGACGACCCGGATCGTGCCCCAGCTCTTCGGCACCGCCCGGTCTCCGGCCGCGCGGTGCTCTTTCCGAGCAACGTCGGCGTCACCGGCGCGACCCTCGAGGTCTACCCGGTCAACCCTGACCGGCGGCCGGTTGGCACACCGCCCGGCGTACCGGGTGCCGCTGACCGGCGACGGCTCGTTCGGCCCGTTCCCTGTCCTCGCCACCGCCCGCTACGAGTTCGCGATCGTGCGCCCCGGCGCCCCGACACACCACTTCTACTTCCAGCCGTTCCTCCGCTCGGACGCGTTCGTACGCCTCGCGACGAGCGTGCCGGGCGAGGGCCTCAGCGGGCTGGTCGACACCAGCGACCGACACACCGCGCTGACGATCCAACGTCAGAAGGAGTGGTGGGGCGACCAGGGCGACGCCGGCGACCACCTCTGGATCAACGGCAGGGACGTCCTGAACGCGGCGAACACGCCACGCGTCAAGAGGACCATCGCCATCTTCGCCTTCGACGACGGCAGCGACGGCGTGACCGACCTGACGTCACCGTTGCCGGAGTTCTTCAGCCAGACCTTCATCACCGGCATGGACCTGTTCGTCCCGGCGACACCGGCACACCTCGGCCTGGTACGGATCACCGTGGGTCAACGCGGCGGCGGACACGACGTCGTGAACGTGCCCAACTGGAGATCGAGCACCGACCGGGTGACGGTCAGCGTCGACGACTACTGAACATGCGTCGCGCGGGGCGGCCAGGTCAGCTCGAGACGGTGGCCGGTTCCCGCTCGCGTACGCGCCGCGCGACGCGAAGCTGACCAGTCCCAGGGCTAACCCGACGACCGCCAGGGCGACGCCCACCCGGCCGGTGCGAGGTAGCCCAGCCCGGCGGCGATGGCGACGCTGCCCAGGGCGGCGCCCAGGCTGTTCGCGATGTTCATGGCCGACTGGTTGAGTGCCGCCCCATCAGCTGCGCTCCGGGGCGACAGTGATCAGACGCGCCTGGAGGACCGGACCGAGATAGAGGCTGGTCGCGCCGACCAGGAACGCGCCCACGAACAGGCCGACGCGCGTCGACGCGACGAGGCTGAACGCGGCGATGCTGACGATCATCGCCACGAAGCCGATGACCATGCTCCGCTGGAGGTTGCGGTCGGCGAACCAGCCACCCAGGGCGTTACCGACGGTCATGCCGAGACCCACCGCGACCAGCGCCCACGGCACCGTCGCGGCCGAGAGCCGGCGACGTCGGTGGTGACCGGCGCGATGTAGGTGTCCACCGCGAAGAATCCGGCGAAACCGACAGCGCCCGTCGCGGCGACCAGCCAGACCTGCGAGGTCCGCAGCGCCCTCAACTCGGCGGCTGGTGAGCCGTCGACCGCCGCGGCGACCTCCGGCACGACCGCCAGCACCGCCAGTAGGGTGAGCACGAAGACGCCGGCGATGACCAGGTACGCGTCCCGCCAGCCGGCTTCCTGCCCGAGCCGCGTGATGAGGGTACGCCGACGACGTTGCTCACGGTCAGGCCGCTGAGCACTGTGGCGAAGCCACGCGCCTCGTTACCGGGGCCCCACAGGGTGGCCGCGAGCAGACCGGCCGCGCCGAAGTACGCGCCGTGCGGCAGCGCGGCCGCGAAACGAGCCACCAGCACCAGCTCGAAGGTGGGGGCGATCGCGGACGCGACAGTACCGACGGCGAAGAGCACGAGCAGCCCGAGCACGAGCTTCTTGCGGGGCAGGCGCGCGCTCAGCGCGGCGATCAGGGCGCGCCCACGACCACGCCGAGCGCGTACGCGGTGATCATCCAGCCCGACCGGGCGACCGCGTCCGACGACGACTGGGCGTACTGGTGTGGCAGCAGATCGTGCGCGATGTCGGGCAGCAGGCCCATCGCCACGAACTCGGTCAGGCCGACCGCGACGCCGCCCAGTGCCAGGGCGACAAGCGCCGCCACCCGTCGACCTCTACTCAACTCGATCACGGAAAAATTTAGCAACAGCGTTGCGTAATAGGGTGGTGAGATGACTCGCGTCACTGCCGACGTCACCTTCCTCCGGGGCTACAACCAGGCACTGGTCATGGCGCTGGGGCGTACCGTCCGGACGTTCGAGCGATCGACGGTGGTGCGGGCCACCGGCCTGACCCGCAGGCGGTCTCCAAGGTCATCGCCCGGTTGACCGCCGACGGCCTGATCCGTCCCGCCGGTGTCCGGCGCCCGGGCATCGGCAAGCCCGCTGTCGTCTACGAGCTCGTCCCGGAGAGCCGGTACGCGATCGGCGCCCATGTGGCCCGGCGCACCTGCGGCTGGTCCTGGTCGACCTGGCCGGCACCGTGCACCACTCGGCGGTCAGCCCGCTGCCCGGCGACTTCACCCGCAGCAGCTGCTCGGCGCCCTGGCGGCCGGCATTGCCGCGATGAGCGGCGTCGGCGACCTACCGGGCCAGCTCACCGGGTTGGGCATCGGCATGATCGGTCCCCTGGACCACGCCCACGGCCTGGTCCGCGACGCCCACGGTCTGCGGCACTGGCACGACGTACCGCTGCGCGAGATCGCCGAGAAACACCTGGGCCTGCCCGTCCACCTCGACAAGGACGTGACCGCGGGGATCACGGCCGAGGCCTGGCGACACGGCGCGGCGTTCGGCGACGCGGCTCTCATCATGATCGAGTCCGGCATCGGCGGAGGCTTCTGGCTGGGCGGCGCTGCCCACCGGGGCGCGCACACCAACGCTGGCGAATTCGGCCACACGGTCGTCGACCTGAACGGGCCCCGCTGCGTCTGCGGTCGCCACGGGTGCCTGGAGATCGTGCACCACCACGCCGCCGAGGCCGGCGACATCGCGGCGGCCGCCCGCGTGGTGGCGGTGGGCGTCGTCAACCTGCTCCAGACACTCGACCTCGCCCACGTGGTGCTGGCGGGCGCGGACCTCCTGAAGCATCCGCAGACCTATCTCGCCGCCGTCGCCGACGCCGTGCGGGCGGACGCGCGACGCGCGGACTGGCTCACCACGACGGTGACAGTGTCCAGCCTCGGCGCGGACGTCATCGCCGCAGGCGCCGGCATGCAGGTCCTCGACCAGCACTACGGCATCCCGGCACTCGCCACCGGGACGGGTTGACCCAGCGAGGCCTGCCCTAGTACTGCAACGGCAGTTGTTCAGGGTAGCCGTGTCGTCGGTAGTGGCAGGTTCGGGCTTGGTGTTGGCGTCGTCGGCGCCAGCGGGACCAGGCCCAGACGTGCTCGGGTGGGTGGGTTGATCGCACTATGAGTGCGGTGAGCAGTCTTCGGATCTCCGGTACGGTGTAGCCGATCATCATGTCGTTGTCAGGGCTGGTTCCCCTTTGCGGTAAGGGATCGGGCCACGGACAGCCAGGCGTGGGCGGCCATGGACAGGGTGATGTGGGCGTACCAGGCTCGCCAGTCGCGGACCTGGTATTCGTCGAGGCCGGCTTCGTTCTTGGCCTGCTGGAAGCACTCCTCGATCGCCCACCGTGCTCCGGCGATGCGGGCCAGGTCGAGCAGTCGGGTGCGGCGGGGTCCGTAGCAGACGTAGTAGGCGATCTCCCCGGTCGTCATGCTGCGCCGCGCGAGCAGCCAATACCCGGCCGGGCTGCCAGCAGATACGCACCGGCACCCGCGCCCACCAGTACTCGCGCGGTCCGTGCGCGCCGGCGCCGGCGGACAGTCGACACCACGCGCGGGCAGGCAGCGCGGCGATGAGTTGGTCGGCGCGGGCGGTGCCCATGCCGGTGGTGATCATGTCGTCGTTGCGGCGGGTCGCGACCACATAACCCACATCCCGGTGTTCCAACCAGACCCGCAGGGATTTCGACTGCCCGTAGGCCTCGTCCATCGTCACCCACCCGACCGGCACCCCGGCGTCCAACGCTCGGGCCAGCATGTCCGGGCCATCTGCACCTTCGTGGCGAACTGCACCTCGTCCGGGATCCCCGCTGCCCTGCACCGATCCCGGTCATCGGTCCACGACGCCGGAAGGTAGAGCTGCCGGTCGATCAGCGCGTGGCCCTTCGTAGAGCGGTAGGCCAGGAACGTCCCGACCTGGCAGTTCTCCGTCCGCCCGGCGGTGCCCGAATACTGGCGCTGCACCCGGCCGACCGGGTGCCCTTCTTCAGGAACCCGGTGTCGTCGACGATCAACACACCACCCGGATCGCCGAGGTGCTCAACGACGTAGTCCCGCACGTCGTCGCGGACCGCGTCGACGTCCCAATCCGCCCACCGCAGCAACCTTTGCATCCCGTCCGGCGACAGCTCACCGGCCTGCTCCGCGAGGGTCCAGCCGTTCTTCCGCCCCAGACCCGACACCAGGCCGCATAGGTACTGCCGCGCCCGCCGCCGCGGCTCCGACCGCCGAAACCTGGGCCCGATACGGGCATGCAGCCGGTCCAACTCCCCATGCCACTGATCAACATCAACGTCCGTCACAGGCAGACCAACGAACGCGAACCAAACTCGATTCGCCTACTGCCGTTGCAGTACTAGGGATTTCACATCCTCCTTCCGACGGCGCCCAGGAATTCCTATGGTCGTGGCGATCACGTGGGCCGACCGAGGAGACAGCGATGCGCGCAGTCAGCTATGCCGAGTTCGGCGGGCCGGAGGTCCTGCGGGTGGCCGACGTGCCGGTGCCCGAGCCGGGGCCGGGGCAGGTACGGGTGAAGGTCGCCGCGTCCGCCGTCCACCCGGTCGACCTGATGATCCGCTCCGGCCGGTTCCCGGCCCCGCTGCCGACCGGCCTGCCGTACACGCCCGGCTGGGACGTGGCCGGCACCGTCGACGCGGTCGACCCGGCAGTCGAGCAGGTCACGATCGGCGACGAGGTCATCGGCTTCTCGCCCTGGCCACGCACCACTGTCGGCACCCACGCGGAGTACGCGGTGCTCGACGCGGCCTGGCTGGCCGCCGCTCCCGTCGGCGTCCCGCCACCGAGGCGGCGACGCTGCCACTCAACGGCCTCGCCGCCGCCCAGGCCCTCGACCTGCTCGCGGCACCGGCGGGTTCGACAGTGCTCGTCACCGGCGCCGCCGGGCAGGTCGGCGGGTTCGTCCTGGCGCTGGCCCGCACGACCGGTCTGCGCGCCACGGGGCTCGCCGGGCCCGACGACCGTGTGTTCGTGGAGTCGCTGGGCGCGGCGTTCCTGTCCCGCTCGGACGAGCCGACGGGGACGTTCGACGCGGTCATCGACCTGGCGGTGATCGGCCCGTCGCTGCTGGGCCTCGTCCGCGACGGCGGCGGCTACGTGGCCGCGTCGCCGCCGCTCCGCCCGGAACCGGTGCGGGACATCAGGACGTTCGCCCTGCAGGTGCCACCGGACGGATCGCGGCTGGGTGAGCTGGTCGCACTCGTCACCAGCGGCGACATCCCGCCCGGGTCGCCCGCGTGTACCCTTCGCCGACGCCGCGGCCGCCCACGAGCGGGTGGCCCGGGCGGCGTTCGCGGCGGCGTGGTGCTGGTGCCCTGACCTGGCGGTTCAGCCGCCGGAGACGGGCGTTCCCGGAGTCGGCGAGGCACCGGCGAGCGCGCGCGGCTGCGGCGCCGCCGCCGGGGACGGCCGGAGACCGGGGTACGGGCAGCGCACTGCCCCTGATGAACTGGTCCCAACCGGTGTTCCAGGCCGTCCACCCGTTGCCCGCCCGCAGTCGGACCTCGGTGCCGGTGAAGGTGACCAGGTCACCGACCTGGGTGACGCCCATCAGCCAGTCGGCGGCGGCCGGTGCGATGTTCGTGCAGCCGTGCGAGACGTTGCGGTGCCCCTGATCCGACACCGACCAGGGCGCTCCGTGGATGAACTCGCCGCCCCAGGTGAGCCGTTGCGCGTCCTCGACGTTCACCACGTAACCACCGTTCGGCTCACCGCGCGTGTCGAAGGTGGTGTGCTGGTACTTCTCCATGATCACCATCCGGCCGCTGGACGTCGGCGTGCTCGGCTTGCCCAGGCTGACCGGGATCGTGCGGATCAGCCTGCCGTCCCGCCGTACGCGCATCTGCTTGGTGGCGTTGTCGACCTCGACCGCCACCTGCCGCCCGATCCTGGATGTCGCGGTGCGGTCGGCGTCACCGACCTGGTTCCCCGATCGGCAACCCCTGCAGGCCGGCCCGGACGCTGATGGTCGTGCCCGGCCGCCAGAAATCGGGGCCCGGTAGTAGACCTGGCTTCCGTCGTCCACCCAGGACCAGGCACCCGGCTGTGCTGGCTTCGTCGTGACGAACAGCCGACGTTGCACCTCGGCGCGGGCCGTCCTGGGAATGGGTGGATCGAACGCGAGGGTCACCGGCATAGCCGTGCCGTACGTCTGTTTGTCAGCGAAGTACAGCGTGCTGGTCACCTGCGGCTTCGTCGACGTCGCCATGGTGGTGAAGGTCGTGGTACGGGTGGTGGTGCCGCCGGAGTCGCCGGTGGCGGTCACCTCGGCGGTGTAGGTGCGCTCCGGCTGCAACGGCACGGTCGGCACCCAGGCGGACCCGTCCTCCCGTGGCACCGCTCGGAGCGGGTGCCGCTGTCGTCGGCGATGCGGACGGCGGTGATCCTCCGCCGGTGACGAGCGGCACGACCTCGGCGCTGAGCGGCACGTTCCGGGACAGGTCGGCGGGTGTGATAGTCAGTTCCGGCGACGGCACCTGCCGCTCGGTGGGCCGCGCGGTGGGCTTCCGCTCGGCGGTGCACCCGCCGAGGACCAACGGTGTCGTCGCGACCGTCAGTGCCACCAGCGCCAAACGCCTTCGTAACCCCATCGAACGTCCCCGACTCCGTGTTTCCGTGGCCGCAATTCTCTCCGCGCCGGCCGGGGCCCTGCGCTGTTTCGCGGAATCACGAAGCCAAGGTGGCATCCGTACGACGAGCAGCGGTCGGAGCACGGCGGCTACGAACGTGGAGTGACGCAACGGCCGCCGATTACAGTTTTCGCGAAAAACCCGGGAAATGAGATTGATTCGACAGCTCGACGACTCCGCAAAGCCGACCGGGCAATCGCGGAGCGATATTTAAGGAGAATTAATCGTCTCAGTTGGAAACGGGTGGGGGTCCACTCATATTCTTCGTGCTCGGAAGAAAGGTGCGCCCCCGTTGATTGACCTGCGATCCACCCTCGACACCGTCGTTTCGTCACCGCCCTGCTGCTGGTGAGCGTGGCGCTCGCCAGCGGTTGCAGGAGGCTCCGGGCACCCGGGGCGTCCGGCCCGTCCAGCGACACCGGCATCGGCTCGTCCGGCCCGGCCGCGCCGACCGCCACCGCCCCGGGCGATCCGTCGGCCACGCCGAGCGCCCGGGCACCTCGGCCACCCCGTCCGCTCCGAGCAAGCCGGGAACCCCGGCGACCAGCGCCGCCCCGCCCACCGCATCCGGTGGCTGGATCACCATCGACTCCGCCGCGCAGGCCGCCGCGACGAAGGCGTTCTTCGCGCGCAAGCCCAAGCCAGTGTCCGGCAACCCGGTCAAGGTGCCCGAATTCAACGTCGGGTGTACGACCAGCCACCACAACAGCGACGACCCGATCGTGCTGCCCAAGCTGGTAGGCGGCTCGCACAACCACACGTTCTGGGGCAACAGGTCGACCGACGCCAACTCGACCGCCGAGTCGCTGCGGGCGTCGAAGGCGACCACCTGCAACTCGCCGGACGACCAGTCCGCCTACTGGGTGCCGACGATGTACCAGAACGGCAGGGTCGTGGACCCGAAGGAGGTGACCGTCTACTACGGTTCCCGCCTGAAGGACCCGAGCAGGACCCAGCCGTTCCCGTTCGGCCTGCGCATGATCACCGGGAATGCCAAGAACCAGGTCGACACCCCGGACAAGCAGGGCAACCACTTCTGGTGCGCCGGCATCGGTGGCGAGGTCGGCCGCAGCGCCGACAAGACGTTCCCGGTCTGCGCCAAGACCGCGAACATCGTCCGGCAGGTCACCTTCCCGGACTGCTGGGACGGCAAGCACCTGGACAGCCCCGACCACAAGGCGCACATGGCCAACGGGGACCACACCGGGGCCTGCCCGAAGAGCCACCCGGTGCCCGTCCCGTCGGTCTCCTTCGTGATCTCGTACCCGTTGAGCGGGAACACGGACGGCATCACCCTCGCGTCCGGCACCTCGTTCTCCATGCACGCGGACTTCTTCAACGCGTGGAAGGACGAGGCGCTCGCCGCACGGGTGCGCAACTGCCTCGACCAGGGCGTGAAGTGCAACTCCGCCGGTAACTTCTAGTCGATGTGCTGTTGAGCGGTATACCTCAGAGGTGTAAATATGCCTCTGAGGTATACCGCTCACTGCTGCATTCGCCCGACGGCGGTGACCGACGGTTTAGAGCTTCGCGGCGCCCGCCTCGGTGGCCTCCTGCACCGCCGACGTACGGCGGATCTCGGCCCGCTGGTCACCGGCGTCCTCGCGGTCCGGTGCGGCGGCTCGGGCCGCCCGGTTGGTGCTCGGAGCCACCTGGTCACCGGTCACGCCGCCACGGATCCGGTTGGTCGCGGCCACCTGGGCGACCGGGTCGTTGGACGTCACCGCCAACTGGCCGTTGATGATGTTGTCGTCGACGGTGACACCACCGGTGGTGCTGGTGATGCTCACGTCGCCACCCCAGTAGCCACCGGAGGCGCAGCTGTCGAGAGCGCCGTTCGGGCCGAGCTGCACACCGCCCAGGTTGCCGGCGAAGGTGGCCCGGCCCTGCACCGCACTGCCACACACCACACTGCCGGTGGCGCTGTTCAGCACCGACAGCGTGCCGTCGACGAACGAGTCGTGCACGTCGGTGTAGTAGGTGCCGGTGCTGCTGAGGTTGCGCTGCACCTGGTGCCGCGATCGAGGCGTACCTCGCCGGCACCGACGGTGACGTGCCCGGCAACCGTCGACTCCTCGGCGAACAGGAAGCTGTCGATGGTCGCAGAGCCCTTCGGCCGCACTGTCACGGTGCCGGTCCGGGCGTCCTTCAGGAAGATCCCGTATCCGCCGGCGGCCAGCACCACCTGGCCGTCGATCGTCGACTCGGTCGCGTCGAGGTAGCCGTCGGCGGCGACGCGTACTCACCGCTGACCCGGCCTCCGGTCACCACCAGGTTGCCGCCGGCGGCGACGGTGACGTTGCCGGTGATCGTGGTGCCGGTCAGGGCGCAGGACTCGCCCGCCGGCACGAGCAGGTCGTTGGGCACGGTCACCGCGCCGCCGGTGCCGATGCAGTGGTGACCAGGTCGGCGTGTGCGGTGGGCGCCACGGCCAGCACCGAGGCCGCGATGACGGCGCTCACGGTGGCCAGCTTGGCGACGGTACGTCCGGGCATCGTGGTACTCCCTGTCGATGGGGTTCGAGGACTCATGCGCCGACGTCCGATCGGGCCGCGGCCCGGACGATGGCGCCCTGCTGTCGCCGGTCGAGCGTGCCGCCGGTCACCAGCGCGGCGGTGACCGCCTCGACGTGCCGGACGAAGGCGGCGTGGCCGGAGTGGTCGGCGTTCTCGTCGATCAGATCGTTGATGGTGCAGCCGTCGCCGGTGTCGACGTTGGGCACACCCGTGTCGTCGCCGTCGATGACCACAGTGGCCCGGTGTCCGAGTCCGGGCAGCCGTCGGTGCCGTCGGCCACCACGGTGAACGTCGCCGACTGCTCGGTGGAGGAGTTCCCCGCCGTGTCGGTCGCCCGGTAGCGCACCGTGCGCGCCGGGTGCCGACGGCGACCGGTGCGGCGTACGCGGTCCAGCCGCCGGTGTCGAGCGCGTACTCGATCGTCGCCACACCCGATTCGGCGTCGGTGGCCGTGACGGTCACGGTCGCGCCGCCGACGTACCCGCCGTCGTCGTTCCGGTCACCGGTCACCGTGGCGGTGACGGTGGGCGGGTGGTGTCCTCGGCCTGCGGCTCGACGACGGTGAAGTGGGCCATCTGCTCGGCCGACGTGTTACCGGCGGCGTCGGTCGCCCGGTAGTGCAGCATGTGCATTCCGGCCGCGTTCACCACGACCGGATTCGCGTACGCGGTGAAGGCGGCTCCGTCCAGCGCGTACTCGATGGTGGCGACACCGGATCCGGTGTCGGTGGCGGTCAGCGTGGCGGTGGCCGTACCGAGGTAGTTGCCGTCGCCGTCCTGGTCGCCGGCCAGCGCGGCAGTGACCACCGGCGGGTGGTGTCCTCCTCCCCGGCTCGACGATCCGGAACGACACCGAGCCGACGGCACTGGTGTTGCCGGCCTCGTCGGTGGCGCGGAACTGCACCGAGTGGTCACCGGTCGCGGTCACCCGCACCGGCTCGGTGTACGGCAGGAAGCTGGTGTCGTCGACCTGGTACTCAACGGTCTCGACACCCGAGTCGGCGTCGGTGGCCGTCACGGTCACCGTGGCCGCGCCGAGGTAGTTGCCGTCCGGGTCGCGGTCGCCCGCCACGGCGGCGGTGACCGTCGGCGGCGTGGTGTCGCCACCTCCGCCGCCCTCGGTGACCACCAGCTCACCGACCATCTGGCTGTGACCGGGGATCGAGCAGAAGTAACGGTAGCGGCCGGGGTCAGCGTCACGGTCGCCTGGTGGCGGCCGTTGTTGGCGTCGAACGGGCTGGCCAGGATGTTGAGGGTTACGTCGTGGTTGTAGCCCTCGGTGCTGGTGTCGAATGTCAGCGTGTGCGGCATCCCGAGGGTGTTGCCGGTGGCCTCGCTGTTCTCCCAGATGATCGTGGTCGCGCCGGCCACCGCCTGCGCGGGTGCGGACTTGTAGCGGGTGATGTCGCCGTCGGCGGTCCAGGTCAACACCTGGTCGGCGGCGGCACGGGGCGGCGGAGGCGGGCGTCGCGGCCCACGGAATCACCGTGAGCAGGAACGCCGTCAACGCGGCTGTCAGTCGTCGGGGCATCGTCTCTCCTAGAGTTCCCGCGCGCGGACGTTGCGGAACTCGGCCAGGTCGTTGTCTCCGTGGTTCTGCAGGCCGATGAAGCCGCGGAGGAACTGCCGCAGATCGGTCGGCGGGTCGCCGGCACGCGACGACTGCTTGCCCGGCGTGTTGTCGAACTCGTTGATCACCGCGCCGTTGCGGATCATCGTGTAGTGCTGCCCGACGACGCGGATCTCGTAGTCGTTCCACTCGTTCTTCGGCGTCACGCCGGCCTGGGCCAGCGGCACCGGGTCGAAGTTGTAGACCGAGCCGGTCTTCTGCGGCTCGCCGGTCTCACCGTCGTAGATCTGGATCTCGTGTCCGCAGTAGATGGCCACCCAGGCCTGCGACGTCCGCGCCGACCCGACGGTGCCGCAGCTGTCCGGTGGACGCTGGTCGAGGGAATGCGGGGTCCGGGAACCGGGTGAAGACGCCGGTGTGGCCCGGCCGGTGCCTGGCGCGATGTCCTTGAACTGGAGCTTCAACGAGAAGTCGCCGAACTCCCTGGTGTGCCACAGCATGCCCAGGCCACCACTGGAGCGCAGCGACCCGTCCGGCTGGATGGCGAACGATCCCGACGGCGCCTGCTCCCCAACCGCGCAGCGACTCGGCGGTGCCGTCGAAGAGCGGCTCGTAGCCGGTGTGCCCGTCGCGGCCGATCTCCGACGCGGCGGCCAGGCGGGTGAGGGTGCCCGCCTCGCGGCTGCTGAGTAGGTCGTCGTCCTGCAACTCGCGGGCCACCGCGGTGACGTGCCGGACGAAACCGTTGTGGTCGGCCCAGGTGCTCTCGTCGTCGATCAGATCGTTGGCCGTGCAACCCTGCCCGACCGTACGACTGGGCACCCCGGTGTCCGTGTCGCCGAGCCACACGGTCGACCGGTCGTCGGGCACCGCGCAGCCCACCGTCACAGTGGTCTGCACCGTCGCGGTCGTGCCGTCGGCGTACGTGACGGTGAGCTTCGCCGAGTAGGTGCCGACCGTGGCGTACGTGTGCCGGGGTCCGCCTCGGTCGACGTGGCGCCGTCGCCGAACTCCCAGCGGTGGCTGACGCCCCGGAGCGGGAGCCGGTGAAGGCGATGGTCAGCGGTTGTTCTGCACGGCGACCGAGGTCGCCGCCGGTGCCGGGTGGGAGCGCCACCGGTGTAGGTGATCCGGATCAGCTTCTGGTTCGGGTGCAGGCTGAAGAACCCGCCACCGTAGTCCAGCAGGTACAGCGCGCCGTCCGGGCCGAACTTGGCGTCCATCCAGCTCTGCAGCCGGGCGTCGCCGTTCCCACCCGGGATGATGGCCCGCAGCGTCTCGGCGTACACCGGTGGGGCGGCCTGCGGCACGCCGGCCGGGTCGACGGTGACCGCGACCCGGTTGGCCGCGTTCGACTGGTCGCCGATGAACCACTTGCCGTCCCAGTGCTCCGGCCACGCCACTCCGCTGGCGGTGTCGACGAGGCTCCGGTGGTACGTCGGGCCGGACATGATGGCCTGCCCACCGCCGCGCAGGTAGGGCTGGGTGTAGGTGGCGTCGGCCGCGACGTAGGTCGGCAGGCCGCTGCCGTCGGTCCGCTTCGGAACACTGGCCGCCGCCGTCCGGCGAATACCAGATCATGTTGTCCCGAGCGGCGGGATGTCCACCAGGCCGGTGTTGCGGGGCGACTCGTTCTTCAGGTTGTCGCAGTCGTACCAGCCGGTCAGCACCGTCGCGTCGGTGGTGCTGCGGTCCCGGTACGGCTGCCGGTTGCCCATGCAGTACGGCCAGCCCTGGTTGCCGGCCGAGGTGATGATGGTGGCCGTCTCGTACTTCGCCGGGCCCAGCGTGGGCTCGGCGACGAGGCATCCGGGCCGACCCAGCCGGCGGTCAACCACTGGTGCACGGGGTCGATCTGGAGGCGGGCGATGTTGCGGACGCCCATCACGTAGATCTCCGGCCGGGTCTTCTCGGTGCCCGGCGGAACAGGTTGCCCTCCGGGATGGTGTACGTGCCGTCCGGCTCCGGGTGGATCCGGATGATCTTGCCGGCGAGGTCGTTGGTGTTACCCGACGTGCGGCGGGCGTCCTGGAACGAGATCCCCTCGTACTCCTGGGTCCAGTTGTTGCCGGCGTAGCCCTGCGATCCCTCCGAGGAGTTGTTGTCGCCGGAGCCGACGTAGAGGTTGCCCCTGGCGTCGAACGCCATGCCGCCGCCGGCGTGGCAGCAGCTGTGCACCTGTACGGGGAACTGGAGCAGATCCTTGCGGGTGGCCTGGTCGATGGTCTGCGCCGACCGGTCGTAGGTGAACCGGGAGACGGTGCGTTGCCCGACCCGCTTGACCCGGTCGACCGAGTCGTGCGGCATCCAGTAGACGTAGAGCCAGCCGTTCTCGGCGAACGCCGGGTCGGGCACGATGCCGAGCAGACCTCCTCGTTCTTCACCAACTCTGAGCCGCTGCCCCGGTTGCCCATCACCTCCAGGGTGGTGAGCAGTTTGGCCTGCTTGGTCCGCGGGTCCCAGGAGTGGATGGTGCCGCAGCCCAGGCCGACCTTCGGGTTGGTCCAGTCCGCGATCGGGCCGCTCGGGCAGGCCGCCTTGCCGACGTAGAAGACCGTGCCGTCCGGCGCGATGGTGAGCCCGTGCGGCTCGCCGATCTGGTCCAGTTGCCCGGTCTGGTTGGCGGCGGTGAGTCGCTCCACCTTGTAGTTGGCCGCGATGGTGGCCTGGCAGTCGCCGCGTACGCGCCCGGTGGTCCAGTTGAGGGCGCCGACGAGGTGCGTGCGGAACGCCTCCTCACCGTAGCTGCCCTCGGTGTGGCCCATGCCGGTGTAGAACGACCGGCCGCCGTCGTAGTCCCGGCACCAGGACACCGGGTGGAAGGCGCCGTTGGCGGCCGCGCCCGGGTTGTAGTGCCGCCCTCGACCTGGGCGAGGGTGTGCACCGCGCCGATCGGGTTAGGTCCCAGTTCTCCCAGCGGTCGGAGCGGGTGATGGTCAGCGGCAGCGACGCCGTGGACGGGTGCTTGCGGTCCAGAATGTTCACCACCGCGCGGTTCACCGCGGGCGGCTCCGGTGCGGTGGTGCTGCCGGTGAACAGACGCAGGTCGGCGAGCTGGATCAGCGGCTCGCCGCTGTTCGCGGTGACGTTCAGCCGGTAGCGGGTGAACTCCTGCGGTGTGCCGATGTCGAACCGGCGGGTCTGGTACCGGTCCGGAAAGGTCTGCCCGGTGCGGCGGTCCAGGTCGGTCCAGCTCTGGCCGTCCGTGGAGCCCTGCAGGGTCCAGTCCTTCGGGTCCCGACCGGACGAGTCGTTGGCCGACGTGAGCGCGTACCCGGTGATCCGTTTGGCCGCGCTCAACTCGTACGCCACCCAGGCTGTCGGGGTGCGGACCAGCCACTTCGTGTTGGCGTCGCCGTCGGTCAGCTTCTCCTTGGTCTCGTTGGGCGGGTTCTCGCCGCTGGCGGTCACCCGGCCACCGGCTCGGCCACCGGGATGGCGCCGGCCGGGCGGGTGCCGATCAGACCGGTGAACCAGGTGGAGTCGACCTGCGCGCGGGCGGCGTCGGCGATGCCGACGAAACCGCCGCCGGTCTTCAGGTAGCCCTGTAGCGCCGACTCCTGGTCGCGGTTGAGCGCGGCGCCCGTCGCGGAGAGAAAGACCACGCTGCGGTACGCGGACAGCCCGGCCGCCGTGAAGACACCCGGATCCGTGGTGGCCGTGACATCGATGTCATGACCGGCGCCAAGCTGTCTGATGGTGTCCACCGCGCGGGAAACCGGGTCCTGTTGCTCGGCCACCGGGCCGTGGAACACCAGGACCGCTGTCTTCAGGCTGCGCCGCCTGCGGTGCGAGTGCAGGTCGGTGCGGCCGCTGCCGCCGAGTTTGCCGGGATCAGTGCGCGAGGCCGCTACCGCGGCGAGGGTTCGTCGAAGATGTCGGGTCATGCCCGTCCCCACTTTCGGTTCGGTCAGCTTCCGTGCGTGTGGGTGTGGCCCTGGAACCGGTGGATCGCCTCCTCGGCGCCCGGCGGCATGCTGCCGTCGGCGTTGCGCACCAGGAAGATCCCGGCCATGCCGCCGTCGGAGTGCGTCTGCACGTGGCAGTGGTACATCCACGCGCCGGGTCCGACGCCCTCCCGGCCAGCACCTGGAAGCCGAACGAGCTGCCGGGATTGAGGTCCTTGTTGTCGATCACCAGGCTCGGGTCGCTCGGTCCCTCCAGCATCCCGGTGCGGTTGTCCGCCCAGCGGTGCGCGTGCAGGTGGAAGGTGTGGAACAGGTTGCCGTGGCCGATGGCGATCCACTCGACGCGCTCGCCCAGGTTCGCCTCGAACATCGGGGTCGCCGGGGCCATCCTGTTGTTGATCATCATGTCGTGGAACACGGCCGTGAACTGCTTCGACGGCAGGACGTCACCACGCCGCCGGACGATCAGCGCCCCGTACAGTCCCTTCGCGACACCGCCGGTGCCGTGGTCGGTGCCCATCGCGTGGTCGTGGTAGTGCCAGTAGCCGGCGCTGCCGGGCATGTACCGCCGGCCCGCCGCCGCCACCATCTCGTGGGAGCGCCAGACGTACGTCCGCGTCTCGCCCGGGTTGTTGAACGATGCGTTGAACGGGCTGCCGTCGGAGTCGGTGCTGTAGTCCACCCCGTGCGGATGGATGGACAGCCGCTGGGTCGTGGTGTTGACCAGGGTGATCTCCAGGGTGTCACCCTCGTAGATCTCCAGGATGGGCCCCGGCACGGTGGCCTGACCGGGCGCCAGGCCGTAGCCGAACAGGTTGCCGGGCAACTGCTCGGCGTAGATGGTGATCTTCTGGTGACACCGGCGGCAGCCGGGCGGGCTGCCTCCGAACACGGTGCCGATCGCCGGCGCGGCTGCGCCCAACGTCCCGGCGGCGAGCGCACCGGTGGCGATCAACGATCTGCGGGACAGGTGGCGGTGAGGGCCACCAGCGTGATCGTCCATGGGTCTCCGTTCCCATCCGGGCGAAGACGCGACGAGGGCAGGGTGCATCGACCGCCGAGCACGGGGCGGTGGCACGACTGAGGGTGAGGCTCGTCGCGGACTTTGCTCGGAAGACTCAGAACTTTCGATGGATGACAGCAACTTATGTAATCCATCGACGAAAGTAAAGCTCTGATTGCAAGAAGATTACCTTGACATCACGACGTCGGTCGATTGACATGAAGCTGACACAGACGACCGGGGCCGATGCGACGCCGAGACTCACCCTGCTCTCGACGGCGGGCAGATGCGGTTTCAAGCGGTATATCTCAGAGGTATAAAATGCCCCTGAGGTATACCGCTCTTCGGCAGATCGACCTGGCGGGCCGGCCGTGGGCGCGGGCCCCACGAGTGGCTAGTCGGGAGTGCCGGGAGGCGCAGGCGACTGCTCGGGGCCACCGAGCTGCGCGACGCGGGTCGGGTCGAGGACCCGGGCGAGGAACGCGCGGGTCCGTTCGTGCTTCGGTGCGCCGAGCACCTCCTGCGGCGTGCCCTGCTCGACCACCACGCCACCGTCCATGAACACGACCCGGTCGGCGACGTCGCGGGCGAACGCCATCTCGTGGGTGACCACCATCATCGTCATGCCGTCCTCGGCCAGCTTGCGCATGACGGTGAGCACGTCGCCGACCAGTTCCGGGTCGAGCGCGGAGGTCGGCTCGTCGAAGAGCATCAGCTTCGGCTCCATCGACAGCGACCGCGCGATGGCGGCCCGCTGCTGCTGCCCACCGGAGAGCTGCGCCGGGAAGGAGTCGGCCTTGTCGGTCAGCCCGACACGCTCCAGGTTGGCCCGCGCGATGCGCTCGGCCTCGGCGCGACCGCGCCGCAGCACCCGGCGCTGGGCGATGGTGAGGTTGTTCAGGACGGTCAGGTGCGGGAACAGGTTGAACGACTGGAAGACCATGCCGATGCCGCGGCGTACGGCGTCGATCTCGACGTCCGGGTCGGTCATCTCGACCCCGTTCACCCAGATCCTGCCGGCGGTCGGCTCCTCCAGCAGGTCGACGCAGCGCAGCAGTGTCGACTTGCCGGAGCCGGACGGCCCGATGACGCAGACCACCTCGCCCTGGCCGACCTCGAAGTCGATGCCCTTGAGCACGTCGAGGGCCCCGAAGGACTTGTGCAGGTCGCGGATCTCCACGGCCGGGTGGGATGGGGTGGTCGTCATGGGGTCACCGAGCCTTGGCGTAGCGGAGTTCGAGGCGTCGTACCACCTGGGACAGGGGCAGGGTGATGATCAGGTAGGCGAGGCCGGCCACCAGCAACGGGTGGCGTTCACCCGGTCGTTCAGCATGTCCCGACCGAACTTGGTGATCTCGATGGTCTGCGCCGTCACGCCCAGCACGTACGCCAGCGACGAGTCCTTGGTGAGCAGGATGAGCTCGTTCGTCAGCGGTGGGATCACGATCCGGAACGCCTGCGGGATGACGATCGTGCGCATGGCGGTGAAGTGCGACATCCCGAGGGTCCGCGCTGCCTCCATCTGCCCCTTGGGAACAGCCTGGATGCCGGCCCGGATGGTCTCCGCCATGTAGGCCGCGGCGGTCAGCCCGAGACCGATCGCGATCGAGCCGAACACGCCGCCCGGAATCTGGCGCTCCGGGAAGGCGATCGGGATGCCGTACCCGACGAGGAAGAGCACCAGCAGTGCGGGCAGACCCCGGAACAGCTCGATGTACGCCGTGGCCACCCAGCGGTACGGCGCCACCCGGGACAGCCGCATCAGCGCCAGGATGGTGCCGAACACGAGGCCGAAGGCGAACGCGCCCAGCGTGTAGAGGATGGTGTTGCGCAGCGCGACGGTGATGATCGTCGGGAACATCGACTTGATGATGTCGACGCGGAAGAACGCGTCGGCCAGCTCAGTCCCAGTCCGCGGCGAAGAGCACCGCGGCGATGATGGCGATGAAGACCAGGTACTGGAGCCCGAGGGACAGCCGCTCCCGCTGGCGGCGTCGCAGCTTCACGTTCGCTCGTTGCCTTCCCGAAGGTAACCGACACGGAGGGCGCGCGGGACGCACGCCCTCCGGTACCGCGCTGTGCTCAGGCGCTCGGCCGCGACGCGGCTCAGGCGCTCGGCCGCTTGCCGATCCACTTCTCGTAGATCGTGTTGTACGTGCCGTCCTGCTTGGCCTTGGCCAGCACCTCGTTGATCTTCTTGAGGAGCTCCGGGTTGGCGGCCTTCTTCACCGGGAAGCCGTACTGCTCGCCGGTGTCGAACTCGGCGGCGACCTCGAACCCGCCCGGGTTCTTCTTCAGGTACTCGGTCCAGACCGGCAGGTCGTTGATGGCGGCCTCGACCTGGCCGTTGGCGACGGCCTGCTGCAGGGCGGCGAGGTCCTCGAACTCGACGAGCTTCAGGCCCTTCTCCGCCTCGAACTTCTTGGCGTAGTCACGACCGGTGGTGGCCGCCTGGACGCCGAGCTTCTGCCCCTGAGGTCGTCGAGCGACTTGTACGCCTTGCCGGTCTTCACCAGCATCGCCTGGGTGGCGTCGAAGTAGGGGTCGGAGAAGTCGATGACCTTCCGCCGCTCCTCGGTGATCGTCATGCCGGCGGCGGCCGCGTCGCACTTGCCGGTGTTGAGGTCCTGGCCGGACTTGATCCCCTCGAACGGGTGTCGATGACCGTCTGCTCGACGCCGAGTTCCTTGGCGACCAGGTCCATGATCTCGACGTCGAAGCCGGTCACCTTGCCGCTGGCGTCCTTGGACTGGAACGGCGGGTACGGCAGGTGGGTGCAGACGGTCAGCTTGCCCGCCTGGACCAGCTTGACGCCGCTCGCCTGGACCTCGCTGTCGTCCTTCTTGGCGCATCCCGCGGTGACCGCGAGGGCGGCGATGGCCACGACGAGGCCGGCCTGGCGGACGGCGCTTGGGAACCTCACGGCTGTGTCCCTCCGGTGCGGCTTCCATTGCATAGAAAGCCAATCTGGTTCATAGACTTTGCGATAAGCGACCGTACCCGATCCGACAGGTCGCTCCCAGATCATGCTGTGGCCCGTCGGTCAGGGTGGCCCGCCGACACCTACCGACAAACCCGACAGGTGGGCAGCAAGTGCCCTCAGCCGCCGGTTCCCTCGGCCGCGCCGTCGGGGTGAGGGCCCCTCGTGCGCGTCTGTGTCCAGGAACACGTGCTGGTGGCCGTGGCCGGCATCGACGCTGACCTGGTCGAGCTGGGTCGCCGCGACCGACCAGATCGTTCCGGCCTCGGCCGCCTGCCGCGAGGTGAGGTCCAGCAGGGCCGCACGCTGCGCCGCCGGGACGCCGGCAGCCAGGGCATAGGCGTCCACGGCCAGCGACGCCTGCTGGACCGCCCCGCGCAACCCTCCGCGCGCCACGTTGGTGGCGGTGGTCCCCGACGGCGGGTCGGCGAACGGCGCGGCCGCCTGGCGCATGACCTCCTGCCACTGGCGGGCCTTCGCCGCGTCCGGCGCACGTCCGGACGTCGCCTCCGCCTTGATGGCGGTCAGGACGGGAAACCTGGTCGCGCACGCGGCGGGCCGTGTCGGTCAGCTCCACGATCTGCTGGGCGTCCCGCCTCGCCTCGGCCTGCTTGATGCTCGCGATGGACGCCTCGGTGGCGTCCGGGCGGCCCGCCGTAGCCGATCAGCCCACCCAGCAGCGCGGTGACCAGCGCGATCGCGCCCGCGACGACCACGATGCGGGCCGTGCCGCGATGACGCACATCGGCCTTGTCCGACAGGTAGGAAGGCCGGCCGGTGCGACGCGCCATCGCATCTCCTCACATCGATGGTCTGTGGGGCCAAAGATTAGCTGCCCTCACGACGTCCGTCGATAGTGCCGACCGGTCCGCCGAAACCTGTGCTCCGTCCCGTCAGCGCGTCAGTGCGGCGCCCAACCGGCGGATCACCTCGGCCTCGCCGGCGTCGTCCTCGTCGCCGCCCGGCGCGTGCTCGGTGATGGCGGCGCCGACGATGTCGTCGATCCGGGAGACCAGGTCGATCAGTCGCTGTGGCTGGACGCCGTTCGGTTCCGGGTAACAGGTGGAGCCGAAGACCGTCGGTTCCAACACGTCGAGGTCGACGTGCACGTAGACGGGCCACGCAGACCGTCGAGAGCCCGCTCCAGGTCGTCGACGCCGTGCCTGCGCAGGCCGGTCTTCGCCAGGTACTCGTGCTCGGATGCGACGTGTGCCCGCTCCCCGGTGATGACCACCTGTTGTGGCGTGAGCGGCTCTTCGGGGTGAGCCCGGCCGGCCCGTCGCCGAGCAGCGCGCGCACCACCATTCCGTGGAAGGCGCCCGACGGTAGGGTCTGCGGGCTGTACACGTCCGGGTGTGCGTCGATCCACAGCACCCGCAACGCGTCGCCGTAGCGGGCGCGGGCGGCGGCGATCGGTGCGATGTCGACCGAGCAGTCGCCGCCGACCGTGATCACCCGGTCGTCGTCGATGCCGTCCAGGGCCCTCTGCGTCAGCCGCTGATTCGCCACGAGGACGTCGAGCGCGCGGATCCCGTCGGCCCGCTCTCCACCGGTCTCGAGCACCGGCACTGTCACGACAGCGTCCGCCGGAACGAGCCGGGCGGCACGACGGGCGCCGGCCACCAACCGCGGCGCCTTGCTGGAGGCCGAGCCTTGCCACTGTGGGACGCAGAGCACTGTCGTCATGTGGCGACCCTACGAGGCGTCCACCGCAGGGCCAGCTCATGTTCGTGACATCTGGACCGGGTAGCCCCATTCGGCCAGCGGCTTCTCCAGCACCCGTTCGATCGCGCCGACCTGAGCCGGGCTGAGTTCGTTCCGGTACGCCGCCGCCCGGCCCGCCGCGAAGTCGTACCGGGAGAAGCCCTCTCGAAGGCGGCCGACCAGTCCAGCCCGAGGAAGTCGAGCATCCGGCCGACCTGGTCCCGCGGCTGCTCGACCAGGTCCTCGTAGCGGACGTCCAGCCACTGGTCGGCCGGGTGGCGCAGCCGGGCCTGCCCGAACGCCTCCATCAGCATCTTCCAGCCCAGTGCGGCGAGCACCTGGAAGGAGCGACCGGACTCGACCCACTCCTCGCGCAGATCGGACGGGAGCGGGCCGTAGATCCAGTTGTCCGGCCCGCGCCACCCGTCCCACCAGCCCATCTGGAGCCAGGAGTTGGCCACCGCCCGGCCGTCGCGCACCACGTTGACCACCCGCAGGTCCGGGTACGCGCCGTGCAGGAAGCCGGTCCGCGGCCACCCGGTGACGTGCTGCACCACCTGCTGGCAGCCCTGCCGCGCGATCCGCTCGTCGAAGAAGGTCCGCAGTCTCCGGGCCACGAACGGCGTCAGGTCCTCGGCCAGCAGGTCCCGGCACGGTCGGGAGAAGCCGCCCAGCACGTGCCGGTCGAGCAGGCGGTACGCCTCGGACGGCGCCACCCGCAGCCGTCCTCGTTCCAGCAGTCGTCGGCTGTGCCGTAGCGAGGTCATCCCCACCGGCGCGGCGCCGAGCGCCGGTAGAGCGCACCGTTGAACCTGCCCTGGGGTTGAGCCGGGCCAGTTTGTCGTCCACCCCGGAGACGAAGCCGACCGCGGGTGCCGGGAGAGCAACTCCTGGACCAGTGTCGAACCGCAGCGACCGGTGCCCACCACCAGCGAGAGCATCGTTCAGCCTTCCTGCCGGGTGGCGGGTGACGGGAGACGGCCCGGCCCGGAGCGGACCGGGTGGCGGGTGACGGGCGGCGCAGCGGGTAGCCGAACCGGACCAGGGCCACCCCGGTCAGCGCGGTCACCACGGCGTACGCGCGGGTGGAGAGCCCGGTCAGCCACTCGCTGTCGGCGACCACGCCGACCAGGCCGGTGCGGTGCCGCGAGGGATTGCCGGCCACCGAGTGGGTGGTGCCAGCCGCACCGTGTCCGGTGTCGGGAACGGCAACTCGTCGGGGACGCGCCGACGAACCGGGCGATCCGGGCGGTGGTGCCGGACGGGTCGGCGACGAAGTCCTCGTACCGCACCCGCAGGTAGCGGCCGTCGTCACGCCCACCCCACAGCCGCACGGTCGCGGTGTTCCAGACCAGCCAGAGCAGCGCGGCCTTGCCCACCGGTGGTCGGCTCATCAGCTGGTCGTCGGCGTTCCCGTCCAGGGAACGTCGGCGACGCCAGGAGTACGCGGTAGCCCGGGGTCGCGCACCACGTGCAGGACGTACAGGTCGATGCCGGGCAGGGCGCCGAGCAGGGCACCGTACGGCGGCAGCTTGGAGGAGTCGACGATGACCGCGCCGGCCCGGTCGGGAAGGGCGTGTTCGGCGATCGAGGCGTAGAGCCGGGCCAGGTGCGTGTCGTCGGGTGGCCTGGCACCGGCGGCTGTCCCCGACGCTGACGGCGCAGCAGTGCGGGCAGCCCCGCACGCGCAGCCGCTCGGCCAACCGGGTGGCGATGCCGGCCGGGTCGGCGTCGGCCAGGTCGGCGCGCACCGGCGCCCAGACCGGGCAGTCGGCCAGCGGCGATCCGCAGCCGCAGGGCCGGTTCTCCAGGAGCCCGCGCCGCCACAGATACCGCAGCTCGCCGGCGGCGAAGAAGCCCGGCAACTGCCCCAGGACCGTGGTGACGAGCGTGCTGCCGCTGCGGCCGCTGCCGGCGAGGTAGAGCACCCGGACCTGGCTCACCGGGTCGCTCCCCACCGGCCGGGACCCGGCCAGCCCGGCGCCGGACCGGCCGGGTCTCGGCGGCCTCCGCGTACACGCCCCGGATCCGGTTCAGGTGCAGGTCGGGGCGAACTGGCCGGCGACCTTCGCCCGGCCGGCCCGACCCATCCGATACGCCCGCCCGGGTCGGCCAGGATGTCGTTGAGCGCGGCACCGAGAGCGGTCGGCTGGTCGGCAGCGACCACGAGGCCGTCCACCTCGGACTCGACAAGCTCGGGAAGGCCGCCCAGGTCGGTGGCGACCACCGGGACGCCGCAGGCGAAGGCCTCCAACACCACCATCGGCTGGTTCTCGTGCCACCGGGACGGTACGGCGACCACCGCCGCCGAGCGGATCAGCTCGTGCAGGCGTGTCTTGTCGAGGCGACCGTGGAACCGGATGCGGCCGGGCACCCGCCGCGCGGCGAGCGCCTCCAGCCCGGGCGGGCCGGGCCGTCCCCGGCGACGTCCACGGTGACCCCGTCCGGCAGCGCGGCGACCGCCTCGACCAGCACGTCGACGCCCTTCTCCGGCGCCAACCGGCCGGCGAAGACGACACCACCGCCGGGCGTCTCCTTGGCCGCGACGCCGGTCAGGTCGACGAAGTGGTTGACCACCCGCAGCCGGTCCGGGTACACGCCGGCCCGGCGCATCACGTCGGCCAGGAACTCGCTCGGACTCACGAAGACCTGCACCGGGTCGTACGCGTTCACCCGCCGGTGCAACCAGGACTCGACAGCGAGCAGGCCGCTGCGGGACAGCGAACCGTCCTGCATCGGCGTCGGGCCGCCTGCAACGGACCGCCGGTGACGCACGCCTGGCAGGGGCGGCCCCGGTCCAGCAGTTGGTAGCTCGGGCAGGCGAGCTTGTAGTCGTGCAGGGTCAGCACGCATGGGACGCCGGCCGTCCGGGCCGCGGCGAGCACCGACGGAGAGAGCTGATGGTAGATGTTGTGCAGGTGCAGCACGTCCGGGCGGAACTCGTCGATCACCCGGGCCAGCCCTCGGCGGCTCGCCGGTGACCACAGCATCCGACCGACGGCGACCGCGCGGGCGCAGCCCGCTCGGCGCGGGCTCCAACTCCACTTCGACGGAAACCGTGCCTCGTACGGCAGCGGCGACTCGTTCTCCGGGTGGCTCATGCCGAAGTAGGCGACGGTGTCACCGGCTGCCCGTTGCAGGTCCGCGAGGTCGAGCAGGTATCCTCGGCACCGCCACGGCGGTAGAGGAACTTGTTCACATGCAGCACGCGCATCGACTCGGCCTGCTCACGTCGATCGGGCGAACCGGGCCGGAGGTGATGACCGGGGCTGCCCGCCCGGCCAGGGCCCACGGTATGCAGCGTGAAGCGGCGAGTCCAGCTCACGTTTGGCATGTGCCTGAACGGTTGATCATCGTCTACCCGTGCGGCTCGCGGCCCTGGCCTCCCGCCATGATCTCCGGCTAACCTGGCTCCGCCGCCGGTCGCACCCGCTCTCACCGGGTCGGGCCGGTGCCCGACGAGGAGGACCCGTGGCAGCCGACGACGAGGTCTCCACACTCGCGTACACCGCCCGCCGGGTCCGGCGACATCTGCGCTGGGCGCGCACCGAGGGCATCGGACGGCTGATCGAGGAGGACCGCCTCAACCCGGTCGACCGGATCGGCACCGCCCTGGCGAAACGACGCTGGCGACGGCGGTCCGGCCGGGCACCGGCTCGGCGGTGCCGGTCTACCTCGTCGGTCTGCAACGCTCCGGCACGAACATGCTGGTGCGGGGTCTGGACGCCGCTCCCGAGGTCGAGGTCCGCAACGAGAACGACAGCACCCTCTTCCACCGCTTCCACCTCCGCCCGGACGCGGTGCTGACCGCCACGGTCCAGCGCAGCCGCCACGCGTACGTCCTGGTCAAGCCGCTCTGCGAGAGCCACCGCGTGGACGAGCTGCTGGCCATGCCGGGTTGGTCCCCGGCGCGCGCTCTGGGTCTACCGCGATGTCGACGACCGGGCCCGCTCCGAGGTCGCCAGTTCGGCGACGCCAACCTGCGGGCGCTGCGGGCCATCGCCGACGGCAGCATCGGCCGAGGGTGGCAGGGCAGCGACTCGACGCCGACACCGTCGACCTGATCCGGGCCCACGACCCGCACCGGTTGGATCCGCACAGCGGCGCGGCGCTGTTCTGGTACGTCCGCAACTCGCTCGTCTTCCACCTCGGCCTGGACCGGCGGGCCGACGTGCTGCTCTGCGACTACGACGCCCTGGTCACCGAGCCGGCGGCACAGGTCCGTCGGCTCTGCGCCTTCCTCGACTTCCCCTACCATCCCCGGCTGCACGCGCACATCGCCCGCGTCAGTCGCACGGCACCGAGGCAGCGGGCCACCGGCGACTACCGATCGACCGGCGGGTCCGCGCCCGCTGTGACGAGTTGACCGACCGGCTCGCGCTCAGCGCGGCCGACACCGGAGCCGAGACGAAGGCGGCCGACCGTGGCTGAACCCGCACCCCGTACCGCGCCGATCTTCCTGGTCGGATGCCAGCGGTCGGGCACCACGATGGTCCGCCTCGTCCTGGACTCGCACTCGCGGATCAGCTGTGGCCTGGAGACCCGGTTCCTGCCCGACCTGCGACGGATCGTCGGGCGGGACTGGGAACGGCTGGCCCGCTTCGGTTTTCCGCGCGAGGACTGGCTACGCCGGATCCGGGACTTCTTCGGCGGCGTGCACGCCGACTACGCCGCCGCGCGGGCAAGGCGCGGTGGGCCGACAAGACCCCGCTGTACGCGATGTCGCTGGACTTCGTCACCGAGGTCTTCCCGGACGCCCAGATCGTGCACCTCATCCGGGACGGGCGCGACGTGGTGGTCTCGCACCGCAAGCGGTTCGGCTACTGGTCGGCGGTGAAGTGCGTCGTCAAGTGGCCGCGGTACATCCGGACCGCGCGGGCGTTCGGCGCCACCCTGCCGGCGGACCGCTACCACGAGCTGCGGTACGAGCAGGCGGTCAGCGAGCCGGAGAAGACGATGCGCGGCCTCTTCGAGTTCCTCGGCGAGCCGTGGAGGACGGCATCCTCGACTACGACAGCAAGCAGCACGACGTGGCCCAGAAGTACACCACCGAGGCCGAGGGACGACGGGCGGCGGTGGCGACACCGCGCCGATCTACGGCTCCCGGGTGGGCAGCCACCGCCGCGAACTCGACCCGTTCCTCCGCCTGCTGGTCTGGGTCTTCTCGGGCCGACCCTGCGCGCCCTGGGCTACCGGTGACCCGCCCGGCCGGCTGCGCGCGTTCGCCGCCGCCGTCACCGCCACGCTCCTGCTCACCGCCGGCTGCACCGCCCGCGACGACGATCCACCGCCGGCCGGCAGCCCCTCCGCCACGGCGGCACCCGGTGCGACAGCGCCGGCACCCGCCGCCGACGGCCCGCGCAACCCGTTCGGCGCGCACTGGGACTGGTCGCGCTACCAGCAGTTCGCCCCGTACCTGCGTCGGATCGCCGGTTCGGCGACGTACGAGGAGATCTCCTGGTGCGAGATCGAACGGAGCGCGGGCAGCCGGACTGGGCCGGGCTGGACGAGATCGCCTCGCGCAGCCGGGAACTGGGCATCACAGTGCACCTGAAGATCCGTACCGGGTGTGCTGGGCGACCGGTGGCACCGCGCGCCACACCCGGGGCACGGCGAACAAGACCGAGTCGGCGATGCCCTCCGACCTCGCCGCGTACCAGCGGTTCGTCCGCTCGGTGGTGCGGCGGTACGGCCCGTACGGGTGCGGGAGTACGCCATCGAGAACGAGGTCAACGCGCCGAGCTACTGGGCCGGCAGCCCGGAGGACTACACACGGCTGGTGCGGGCGGCCGCCGAGACCATCCGCGCCACCGACCCGACGGCGCGGGTGGTCGACTCCGGCATCAGCAGCGTCGCGTACGGCATGGTGTCACCGACCGGCTGCTGCGCGCCGGTCGGGTGCCCGAGGCGATCGCCGCCTACCAGGCGTACTTCCAGCGCCGCGTCGGCACCCGGGGCCAGCAGATCCCGGCGGTGACCGGCGAGGCGCATGCGCAGGGCGCTCGGCACCGCGACCAACACCCGCAGCCTGCGTTTCCTGGCCGCCACCGAGGCGCTGTTGTCGGACCGCACTGTCGACGTCCGGCAGGTGCACTTCTACGAGCACTTCAGCGGGTGGCGCCCCTGTTGGACTACCTCCGTGCGACCACACCGTCCGGCACGCCGATTCAGGCGTGGGAGGTCGGGCAGTTCTGGCGGGACGGCGACGGTGACCGGCCAGCCGGGCGGCCGAGATGGTCAAGACGGTCACCTGCTGGTCGCCGGAGGGATCGGCGAGATCGTCTGGTTGCCGTTGGCGTACAACCCGAACAACGCGGCCGGCAGCGAGGTCCGCTACGGCCTGCTCGACCCGGACGGCACCGAACGCGACGCCGGCCGGATGCTGGCCGGCCTGGCCGACGCGGCCCGGGACGGCACCAGCACGCCGCTGCCCGCCTCGGTGGCCGGCAAGCTGAACGGGGTCGCGTTCGTCCGCGACGGGTCGAGCACGCTGGTGCTCTGGTCGGCGTCGAGCACGCCGGTGACAGTGCCGGCGGCGCCGGGCAACCGGACCGGAGCGGTGGGTGGCCCGCTGGGCGCAGCCCGTGGCGGCACCACAGTGACCGACGTCCCCGTCCTGCTCCACGTCGACCAGCCGGTGGATCGGCTCCTCGCCACAGTGCGCTAACGCTTCTTCCGCTCCCACGAGGCTGACCAACGTCAACGTCGGCAGCCTGATCATGACCACTCCCGACACCCAGGTCCGTCACTCCAGAACGCCCCGCCCGCGCCGATCTTGCAGTTTCTGTCGTCGATATGGTCGGGATGCCCACTTATGTCGCGACAGAAGGTGCAAGATCGCGGAGGAGGGTCAGCCCACCCCGTCGATCATGGAGTTGTGGTGCCTGGTTTGGCATGATCCGGCGCTTTGCCACCCGCCACAACTCCATGATCGGCGGGTGGGCTGACGACGTGGTGTCAACCCGAGGGGACGCGTCATGAGCTTGACACGCGGCCCAAAGAGGATTCTCCGGGCCGTTACGCGGCGGGCCAGGATTCGGGCCAGTCGAGCAGGGCCGCCAGGCGGGCGTTGTGCGGCGCGAAGTGCTCGCCCAGCCGGTCCCGCAGGGCCGGGGTCAGCTCGGAGAAGCCCGGGTCGACGCGACGGGTGTGCCGGGTGAACGCCTCGGGAACGAAGGCCGGCAACCCGAGGAAGCGCAGGATGTCGGCGTACGTGCCGGCCGGGTCGGCCTGGAGGTCCTCAGTGCGGGACAGGTGGATCCGCTCCCGGGGAACATGCGCGAACCACAGGTGCAGCTGCTCGGCGTAGCGGCCCCGGGCCGCGTACGAGTAGTTGCGCAACGCCCGGTGCGCCTCGGGCTGTCCGGCCGCCCGCGTCGCCCGCGCCAGCCGCTCCTCCGCGTCGAGCGCGTCGGCGAAGGAGAGCGGCTCGACGCCGTAGGAGCGGGTGTGCAGGTAGTGCGAGTACGCCCGCTGCACCGGGTCACGCAGCAGTGCGACGAAGCGGGCCTGCGGCAGAGTCGCCGCGACCCGGGCCGGCACGCTCGGGTGGAACAGGTAGTAGGGGCTCGCCTCGAACGTATGCTCACCGGGAGCGAGGTGCGGAAGTGCCCCGGTACCACCGCACTCCCCGACCATGGTGGACGCTGAAGTACTGCAACTCCTTGCCGCTGGCCGCCCGGACCTGGGGATGCGCGGCGAGGTGGTGGTAGAGCGAGGTGGTGCCGCAGCGCTGTCCGCCGATCACCAGGAAGTCGGGCAGCGGACCGGGCTCTCCCGGTCGCGCCGCGCGTCCCCAGGCCCGCGCCGCGCGTACCCCCGGCGCAGCCGGTCGGTGACCTGACGCCGCGCGACGCCAGTCACGAGCGGACCCTGGTGCGGTCGGTGTCCACACCGGCGTCGTCGGCGGGTTCGGCCAGAGCGCGTCGACCACCTCGGCGAGTCACCGAGCGCAGCACCATGACGTCCTCCCGGCTGAGCCCGAGGGCGAGCACCACGGCGAGGTACGCTGCCACGATCCCGACCAGACCGACAGCGAGCTGCGCGGTCCAGCCCTCGACCAGCCAGCGCACACCGAACCCGACGCCCATCGCGACAAGCGCGGCGACCAGGCCCTTGACCATGCCCGCCGTCACCGGCACGGTGTGCACCTGGGCGCGCACCTGCCAGACCCGGGCGATGTTCACCGCGGCCAACGAGACCGCCCAGGCGACCGCCGCACCGAGGATCCCGTGCGCCGGGATGAGCCACAGGTTGAGCAGGATGTTGAGCAGCAGGGCGGCGAGGTTGTCCATCATGTTGACCGAGACCCGGCCGGACATGTTCAGCAGCGTCCCGCAGGGCCCGGTGGCGGCGTTGACGAGTTGGCCCAGCGCCAGCACGACAGTCACCGCGGCGCCGCCGGCCAGACCCGGCCCGCCGACCAGGCGCAGCAACTCCTGCGGGAACACCAGCAGCGCCACGAAGGCCGGGAGCGACAGCCGTAGCACCCAGCCGGTGGCGACCCGGTAGATCCGGCGTACCTCGTCCAGTCGGCCCTGGTGGTAGAGGTGTGCCAGGTGCGGGCCGAACGAGGCGTTCACCGGTGCCAGCACGAACACCGCGATCGTGACCAGCCGGGTCGCCACGTGGTAGACGCCGATCGCGTCGGCGCCGTAGTCGAAGAAGCCGAGCAGCAACGCGTCCACCCAGATCAGCCCGGTGGACGAGAGCGAGGAGACCCAGCTGACCGTGGAGAACCGGAACAGCTCGCCCGGGCGGTACGCGGGCCGGGCGGCGGGCACCCGGCGCACCATCCGGGCCAGCGCCACCAGGGCGAACCCGGCGGCGCTCCAGCTCGCCACCACCAGCGCCCAGAACGCGCCGGTCAGGCCGCCCGAGGGCGAGCGCCAGCGCGGTGAGCACCAGCCGGGCGGTCGGCTCGTAGACCTGCCCGATGAGCGCGTAGGCCCGCTGGGTGCGCCAGCCCGGTGGCCGCGAGCGCGGCCTCGCAGACGGTCGCGGCGGGCAGGCACAGCGCGACCAACCGCAGCCCGGTGGTGAGCTGCGGGTCGTGCAGGGCGTCGGCGAGCCACGGCGCGCCGACCACCAGACCGAGGGCGATCACCGTGGACGCCACGGCCGAGATGCCGATCCCGAGCCGGATGGCGCCCGCAGCGCGGCCGGTTCGTCGTCGGCGAGATGCACCGCCACGAATCGGGTCAGCCCGGCCCGGAAACCGGAGAGCGACAGCAGCCCCAGCAACGACAGCACGGCGTAGACCTGGGCGTACCGGCCGAGTTCCGATACGCCCAGGGCCCGGGCCAGCAACAACATGACCAGGAAGAGCGCCACCTGGCTGAGCACGGCGCTCGCCAGGTTCAGCACGCCACCGCGCGCCATGCCGCGTACCTGCTGGTCGCCGGCCTCCGGCGCGGCCGGTGACCGGCCGGTCATTCCGCCGCGCACCCGGCGGCCCGCTCCCGCACGGTCACGGCCGCGCCGCGTGACGGTCTGCGCCGGCACCGAGGGCGCCGCAGCCGCCGGGCGGGCCCCGGCCCGACCCGCGAGAGCAGTTCGAGGACGCCGACCAGCAGCACCCGAGCAGCAGACCGGCACCGCCCACCGGCAGGGCGGTGCGCACCAGCTCCGTCGTCCGGCTCACCTCGTGCGCCTCGCCGATGCTCGTCACCTGCTGCGGATCGGCGGCCTGGGCCTGCGCCCGCGCCGCCTGCAACCCCTCCCGCGCCTGGGACAGCGCAGCCGTCGCCGCGTCGCGCTGGGCGAGCAGCGCCTGGTAGTCGGGGAGCTTGGGCCCCAACGCGTCGAGCTTTCTCTGTGCGGCCGCGATCGCGGCAACCGCCGCGTCGACACCCCGACCGTTGCCGACCACCTGCATCGACAGCTGCTGCTGACGCAGGCTGGTCAGCTCGCCCAACGTCGCCTGGTAGAGCCGGTCCGGTTGGGAGACCTTGTTCGCCTTCTCCCACTCCCCGATCGCCCTGGTGGCCGCGGTGACGTCGGCGTTGGCCGCCTCGACCTCACCGGTGGCGATGCCGACCTGGGAGGAGAACAGGAAGGCGAGGGCGCGGGTGGTGGTCGCGGTCAGCACGGGCGCGACAGTCGCCCGGTCACCGGCCGTGTACGTCACCTCCAGTTGGCTGCTCGCGCCGACCTGGGTGATGGCCAGCCCGTCGCGCAGCCGCTCCGGCGCGACCCCGGTGTCACCGGACACGTCGGCGAGGACCCGGGTGAGGTGACGGCCGCGCCGAACGCCGCGACGAACTGGTTCGCCGCCTGCGTGCCGGTGTACTGCGTGCCGGCCGCACCGCCCACCAGCGCCGGCGCCGCCACGTACGCGGTGCCGCTGAACTGCTGCGGTGCGAGCAGGACCATGGTAGCCGCGGCGCCGGTGGCGAGAACCGGCACCCCACGAGTACCCAGAGGCGCCGCCGGGCGACCCGCAGGTAGTCGACGATCTCCACTTTTCCCCAATGCTGTCGTTCAGTCGAACCGGGACAGACGTGCCTGTTGCTGCTCGCCGGCCAGGTTCGGGGCCGGGTGGCGGGCGATCACGCTGGCCGCCGCGGCGAACGCCACGAAGTACCAGAGGGTGACCACGTTGGAGATGACGTTGGACGCGGCGCTGACCGCCACGAACGCGGCGGCGCAGCCGGCGAAACCGACCGCCACACCGCGCTCGAAACTGCCGGGAGGCGCTCGCCGTAGCGCGGTCCGCGCGGTGTGCGCAAAGGCGAACAGCATCAGCAGGTACGCCCGAGGCCGAGCAGTCCGGTCTCGACGTACGCCCGCAGGAAGTCGTTGTGCGGCTTCTTCGCCTCGTCGGTCTCGCGCTGGGTCATGTTCGGCCCGATCCCGGTCACCGGGTTGCGGTCGGCCAGCGTGACGATCTCGGTCCAGTAGCCGATCCGCCACGCCAGGGTGTTTCCGGTGGGGTCTCCGCCCACCGCACGAGACGTACCGAGCTGGGCGAACCGCTCACCGACGGCGGGCACCAGGGCCACGCCGACGACCGCCACCAGGCACAGGGTGACCAGCATGCGTTTGCTGCGATGCAGTGCCGCGACCACGACCAGACCGATCGCCGCGCCGAGCAGGGCACTGCGGGTGTTGGTGAGCAGCAGGAACAGCAACGAGGCGCGAGCAGCACCCCGAGCGGCGCCCGCAGTCGACGACCCAGGAAGCGGTAGATCGCGAACCCGAAGATCACCATGAACATCAGGTAGCGGCCGAACGTGGTCGACTGGCTGAACGTGCCACTGATCCGGGTGAAGTCGCCCTTCACCTCGGCCGGCGGGTTGCCGAACAGCGACAGCACGACGGTGTAGCCGAGCGCCAGCACCAGCGAGGCGTAACAGGCCAGCAGGACCCGACGGATCGCCGCGGTGTCCGGCATGAGCTGCTCCAGCACCACGAACATCACCACCACGGTGAGGATCCGCAGCGCCTCCAACAGGCTGTTCGCCGGCCGGCTGGCGCCGAGGGCGCTGACCACGCTGCTGACGCCGACGAGCAGCATGGCCCCACCCAGCGGAGAACCGCGGAGCCGCCCGTTGCGGCTGAGTTGTGCGGCCAGCCAGAGCCCGGCGGCGAGGAGGAACAGCACGGCGAGCAGTGTGGAGGGTCCGCCGCCCGGGCCGTCCCGGCCTCGTCGGCCGGTCCGGCGCTCGGGCCGGTGAGCTTGAACAGGTCGACGCAGGAGCGGACCGCGAGCATCAGCAGCACGTACCCGGCGAACCGGGTCAGCGCGAGGACCGCCACCGCGATCCCGCGACCGCCGCGAGCGGCAGCACCATGCCCCGACGGTCGCCGGCCGCCGTCGAGACGCCCGCCACCACCGCGACCACCGCGGCGGCCAGCGCCGCGAAGCCGGTGAGAAGCCGGGACGTGTCGAGCCACCTGGTCGGGGGCGGAGTGCCGCCACCCGGGCCGTGCACCTGCTGCGTGTGTTGTTCCACTGATCCCACTGAACCGAATCGACGCTGCCCGGCCGCTGCCGGGCGCGGCCCACCGATGTCCCCGGCACAAGATCGGTTCAATCTAGCCCTGTCGCCGCGACGGCAGAAGGGGCCGATGCACCGACTGCGCCGTCCTCCGCCGGGCTGATCCGACACTCACCGCGCCGAACCGCGGCACGGTCAGTCGGCGGCCGCCGCGAGGCGCGTTCTGGCCCGTCGGCCCGGCTCCGGGGCCAGCCGGAAATAGAGCCGCTCCAACTCGCGGGCGGCGACGTCCCAGCTGTACGCGCCGGTGACCCGGTCACCCAACGCCGCCGCGCCGGCCCGTTCACCGGCCAGGTCGGCGAGCAGCGCCGTCAACACCCGGACCAGGTCGTCCTCGTCGCCGTCGCGGAACAACCGTCCCCGGCGGCGTCGGACTCCAGCACCTCGACGTGGGGCGCGATGTCGCTCGCGACCACCGGCAGCCCGTACGCGGCCGCCTCCAGCAACGTCAGCGGCAGTCCCTCCAGGCGGGACGGTTGGACGAAGCCGGCGGCACTGGCGTACAGCTCGGCGAGCAGGTCGCCGTAGGCGAACCCGGTGAAGACGATCCGCTCGTCGCCGGCGGCCTCACGGCGCAGCCGGTCTACGAACTCGTCGGTGAACGACGACCCACCCACGATCGCCAACCGCCTCCCGGTGTCGACCCGACGGAAGGCTCGGATCAGCAGGTCGGCCGCCTTCTCCGGGACCAGCCGACCGACCAGCAGCAGATAACCGCCGGGGTCAGGCCGAACCGGGACTCGATCTGCCGGACCGGCGCCGGTCGGGCCGGGTTCACGCCGTTCGGGATGTAGGTCGTCGGCCGGCCGAACCGGGTGCCGTAGTGGGCGGCGAGCCCTCGGGAGACAGCGACCCGCTGGTGCGGGACGTACCCGCTGAGCCAGTGGGCGCTACCCAGCACCGCCGCGCGGCGAGCCCCACTTGTCCCGCTGGTTGTCCAACCCGTGCACGGTCAGCACCACGCGCGCCCGGGACAGGGCGCGCGGGAGCGGGCGACCAGGGCCGGCCCGAGCCCGTGGTAGTGCACGATGTCGGGCCGCGCTGTCATCGCCGCCAGGGTCGAGGTCGCCGCGTGCACGATGGCGTCGAGGTGCTTGCTCGCGATCGTGTGGGTCTGGCGCAGCCGTACGCCCCGGTAGCCGTCGGCGGCTGTCTCGCCGTAGCTCCGGCGGCAGTAGACGGTGACCTCGTGCCCGTAGCCGGCGAGCCGGCTGGCCATCTCCTCCACGTGCCGTTCGATGCCGCCGTAGGTCGCCGGTATCCCCTTCTGGCCGATCATCGCGATCCGCAGTGGACGCCAATCGCCGCCTGCTCCGGCGTCGCGCGGTTCGGACGGCCGGACGGGAAGCACCCCTGCGCCGGGACGTCCCCGCCCCGCTGCCGGGGAACAGCGGGCCTCCAGCGTGTTGGGCCACTTCCTCAGCCTGCAGGTCGGGATGGGCCACGATGACTCCCTGCGTGACTAGGTCCGCGCCCGCCACCCGGGCAGATCAACACCTTGCCACGAACAGGACCGTCCGCCGTCCGATCACTCAGACAAAAAATCATTCATGGGATTCGTTACTCAGAGAATGCCACTCGTCACTACGCGGTGGTCGCGGGTGTCGACCCGCACTGCGGAAGGCCGACGAGCCCCGGCCAATCGTCGCGGATTGGCCGGGGCTCGTCGGATGGAACCGCTCAGCCGAGATCGAACCTGTCGAGCTCCATGACCTTGGTCCAGGCAGCCACGAAGTCGGTCACGAACTTCTCGCGGCCGTCCTGGCTGGCGTAGACCTCCGCGAGCGCCCGCAGCTGCGAGTTGGAGCCGAAGATGAGGTCGACCGCGCTGGCGGTCCACTTCACCTCGTCGGTGGCCAGATCACGGATCTCGTACACGTGCTCCTCGGACTTCGACACGCTCCACCGGGTGCCCGGGGACAGCAGGTTGGCGAAGAAGTCGTTGGTGAGCACGCCCGGCCGGTCGGTGAGCACACCGTGCCGGCTGCCGCCGACGTTGGCGCCGAGGGAGCGCAGACCGCCGACGAGGACAGTCATCTCGGGCGCGGTCAGGGTGAGCATGTACGCACGGTCGATGAGCAGGACCTCCGGCTGGGTCTTCTCGCCGGCGCGCAGGTAGTTGCGGAACCCGTCGGCGCGCGGCTCCATGACCCGGAAGGCATCGGTGTCGGTGTGCTCCTGGGTCGCGTCGGTGCGGCCCGGCCGGAACGGCACGGTCACCTCGACGCCGGCGTCGCGCGCCGCCTTCGACGGCGGCCGAACCGGCCAGCACGATCAGGTCGGCGAGCGAGATGGTCGCCCCGCCAGCGGAGTTGAACTCCTGCTGGATGCCCTCCAGGGCGGTCAGGACGGTCGCCAGCTGCTCGGGCTGGTTGACCTCCCAGCTGCGCTGCGGCTCGAGGCGGATCCGCGCGCCGTTGGCGCCGCCGCGCTTGTCGGTGTGCCGGAAGCTCGCGGCGGACGCCCAGGCGGTGGAGACCAGCTGGTCGACCGGGATGCCGGAGTTCAGGATCGTCGCCTTGAGGGCAGCCACGTCGGCGTCACCCACGAGCTCGTGGTCGACGGCCGGCACCGGGTCCTGCCACAGCTGCGGCTCGGCCACCCACGGCCCGAGGAAGCGCTCGATCGGGCCCATGTCACGGTGCAGCAGCTTGTACCACGCCTTGGCGAAGGCCAGCGCGAACTGGTCCGGGTTCTCCAGGAAGCGGCGCGAGATCTTCTCGTATGCCGGGTCGACGCGCAGCGAGAGGTCGGTCGTGAGCATCGTGGGCCGGTGCTTCTTCGACGGGTCGAAGGCGTCCGGGATGATCGCCTCGGCGTCCTTGGCGACCCACTGCTTCGCGCCACCCGGGCTGGTGGTGAGCTCCCACTCGTAGCCGAAGAGGATCTCGAAGAAGCGGTTGCTCCACTGCGTCGGCACGTCGGTCCACGTCACCTCGAGACCGCTGGTGATCGTGTCGGAGCCCTTGCCGCTGCCGTGGGTGCTCAGCCAACCAAGGCCCTGCGACTCCAGCGGGGCACCCTCGGGCTCGGGGCCCACGTGGTTGTCGGCGACACCGGCACCGTGGGTCTTGCCGAAGGTGTGGCCACCGGCGATGAGAGCGACGGTCTCCTCGTCGTTCATCGCCATCCGGCCGAAGGTCTCGCGGATGAAGTGCGCAGCCGCGGCCGGGTCGGCGTTGCCGCGCGGGCCCTCCGGGTTGACGTAGATGAGACCCATCTCGGTCGACCCGACGCCGGCCGCCATCTCCTTCTCGGAGGCGTAGCGCTCGTCGCCCAGCCAGGTGTCCTCGGGACCCCAGAAGATCTCCTCGGGCTCCCAGACGTCCTCACGACCGAAGCCGAAGCCGAAGGTCTTGAAGCCCATCGACTCCAGGGCCACGTTGCCGGCGAGCACGAGCAGGTCGGCCCAGGAGATCTTCTGACCGTACTTCTGCTTCACCGGCCAGAGCAGCCGTCGGGCCTTGTCGAGGTTGGCGTTGTCCGGCCAGCTGTTCAGCGGCGCGAAACGCTGACCGCCGTCACCGGCGCCGCCCCGGCCGTCCTCGATGCGGTACGTGCCAGCGGCGTGCCAGCTCATCCGGATCATCAGGCCGCCGTAGTGACCGAAGTCGGCCGGCCACCAGTCCTGCGAGGTGGTGAGCACCTCGGTGATGTCGCGCTTGAGGGCGTCGACGTCGAGCTTGGCGAACTCCTGGCGTAGCTGAAGTTCTCCCCAGCGGGTTGCCCTTGGACGAGTGGGCGTGCAGCACCGAGAGGTCGAGCTGGTTGGGCCACCAGTCCCGGTTGGTCCGCGGACGACCGCCGGTCTTCGGGGTCGGCGAGTCGATCGCCGGGTTCTCACTCTCGCTGCCGTGCGCGGTCACCGAGTCGTGCGCGACCGGGCAGCCGGCCGCCGCCTTCTGGTCCACGCCCTGCGCACTGACGGGGCCGTTGTCCTGGGTGTCGCTCATGTACTTCCTTCCGAGCTTGCGGATCTCTGGGGCATACGTTCGGTCGCACAGTCGGGGCAGGTGCCCCAGTAGACGACCTCCGCCTCGTCGACCACGAAGCCGTGGTCGCCCGAGGCGGTGAGACAGGAGCGTGACCGACGGCGCAGTCGACGTCGGCGATGGCGCCGCAGGAGCGGCACACGACATGGTGGTGATTGTCGGCGACCCGGGACTCGTAGCGGGCGGTCGCACCGGCCGGCTGGATGCGCCGCACCAGCCCGGCGTCGGTGAGCACCCGCAGCACGTCGTACACCGCCTGGTGGGAGACCGCGGGATGGTCGGCGCGGACCAGCGCGATCACCGCGTCGGTGCCGACGTGCGGGTGGTCGCGCAGCGCCGCGAGCACCGCCAACCGGGGCCGGGTCACGCGCAACGAGACAGCCCGTAGCTGCGCCTCGAAGTCGGACATCACCCGGCGAACACTAGCTCACTATTCTGGAACCAATCAGTTTTGTGCCGCTCGTGGTGCCCCAACAGCGGACGATTCACCCGAGGTTAACCTGCGGGAGGAAAGAAACCGGACAGCCATGTCGAGAAGCGCCGACCGGCTTCGTCCCCGGAGTGAACGTGATCACGATGGGTCACAGCCAACACCGAGGAGCATCACAATGGCGAAGTACCTGCTGCTCAAGCACTACCGGGGCGGCCCGGCCGCGGTGAACGACGTGCCGATGGACCAATGGACCCCGCGGAGATCTCGGCCCACATGCAGTACATGCGCGACTTCGCGGGCCGCCTCGAAGGCACCGGCGAGTTCGTCGACGGTCAGGCACTCGCCCCGAGGGACGTTCGTCCGGTACGACGGCAAGGGCCGCCCGCCGGTCACCGATGGCCCCTTCGCCGAGACCAAGGACCTCATCGCCGGCTGGATGGTGATCGACGTCGACAGCTACGACCGGGCCGTCGAGCTGGCCGGTGAGCTGTCGGCCGCTCCCGGGCAGGCGGAAAGCCGATCCACGAGTGGCTGGAGCTGCGCCCGTTCCTGAGCGAGCCGCCCACCATCACGGAGTAACGGCTCCGATGGATGAGAGGCTGCTGCGGAGCCTCACGCCGAGCGTCCTCGGGATCCTCGTCCGCCGCGGAATCGACTTCGCGGCGGCCGAGGACGCCGTGCAGGACGCCCTGGTCGAGGCGGTCCGCGTCTGGCCGACCGACCCGCCGCGAGACCCGAAGGGCTGGCTGACCACCGTGGCGTGGCGACGGTTCCTCGACGCGGCCCGCGCCGACGCCGCTCGCCGTCGGCGCGAGACCCTGGTCGACGAGGAGCTGGCGCCCGGGCCGGCCCGCACGGTGGACGACACGCTTCAGCTCTACTTCCTGTGCGCCCACCCGTCGCTGACGCCGTCCTCAGCGGTCGCGCTCACGCTGCGCGCCGTCGGTGGGTTGACCACCCGGCAGATCGCCCACGCCTACCTGGTGCCCGAGACGACCATGGCGCAGCGCATCAGCCGGGCAAAGCGCATCGTCTCCGGGCTGCGCTTCGACCGACCCGGTGAGGTCGCCACTGTCCTGCGCGTCCTCTACCTGGTCTTCAATGAGGGCTACTCCGGTGACGTGGACCTCGCCGCCGAGGCCATCCGGCTCACCCGGCAGCTCGCGACCGCGATCAACCACCCCGAGGTGACGGGACTGCTCGCCCTCATGCTGTTGCACCACGCCCGGCGCGCCGCCCGGACCGCGCCCGATGGCACCCTGGTGCCGCTCGCCGAGCAGGACCGCAGCCGCTGGGACACCCGGTCCATCGCCGAGGGCGTCGAGATCCTGCAGGCGGCCCTGGCCCGCGATCAACTGGGTGAGTTCCAGGCACAGGCCGCCATCGCGGCGCTGCACGCAGACGCGCCGACCGCCGCGGAGACTGACTGGGTTCAGATCGTGGAGTGGTACGACGAACTCGCGCGCCTGACCGACAACCCGGTCGTCCGACTCAACCGCGCGGTGGCGGTCGGTGCGGCCGACGGCCCTCGGGCCGGCCTGGCGGCGCTCGCGGCGGTGGACGACGCACTGCCCCGGTACACGGCGGTGGCGGCGTACCTGCACGAGCGCGACGGCGACCTGGCAAGGGCGGCGCGGCTGTACACCGAGGCCGCCCAGCAGGCCCCAACCTCGCCGAACGCGACCACCTGACCCGCCAGGCCGCCCGGCTCAACGCCCTCGGGCGTCGCTGACCGGCATGCGGGCCCGGAAAGTCTCCGGAAGTTTCAGCGACCGCCACGCGGACCGGCGCTCCGCCATCGCGAGACTACGGTGACCACCCTGAGCTCTGATCGACTACTGACCTGGATGGATGCCGCTCGGCGACGACAGCGTCGTTGCCGACGTGTTTCCGAAAATTGCTGACAAGTTGACAACCGGGTCAATACCGTCGCCATCGACGACGCTCAATCGCCGTCACTGCCAACCACCGCGACCCACTCCACCGGTCGTCGTGCGGGACGACCGGTCACACCACCACCGAGCGGTACGACGCCGTGGCCGCCACCCGGCCGCCGGCAGCCTGCCGAGGCGTACCGCGCTGCTGGCCCCGCCAGCCGTCACGAGGAGGAAACACGTCCATGAGCGACACCAGTCACACCCCGTCATACCGAAGAGGCGCGGCCGCCTGCGGCTGCTCCTCGGCGCCGCGTGCGCCGCCGTCCTGGCCGTCACCGGCACGATGACCGCCACCAACGCGTACGCCGAGGCCGACCGGACCCTCACCTCGAGCCTCACCGGCACCCACAACGGGTACTACTTCTCGTTCTGGAAGGACAGCGGCAATGCCAGCATGACGCTGCGCGCCGACGGCCGTTACTCCAGCAGTTGGGACCGGAGCACCAACAACTGGGTCGGCGGCAAGGGTTGGGCCACCGGTAACCGACGGACGGTCAGCTACTCGGGCACCTACAACCCGGGCAACAACAACACCTACCTCGCCCTGTACGGATGGACGCGCAGCCCACTCATCGAGTACTACGTGGTGGAGAACTTCGGCAGCTACAACCCGAGCAGCGGCGCCACCCGGATGGGCACGGTCACCACTGACGGCGGCACCTACGACATCCTCCGCAGCCAGCGGGTCAACGCCCGTCGATCGACGGCAACCAGACGTTCTACCAGTTCTGGAGCGTCCGCCAGCAGAAGCGCTCGAGTGGCACCATCACCACCGCCAACCACTTCGACGCCTGGGCCCGCGCCGGCCTGAACCTCGGCACCAACCACAGCTACCAGGTCATGGCCACCGAGGGCTACCAGAGCAGCGGCAGCTCCGACATCACCGTCCGGGAGGGCAGCGGCGGCAACCCGACCTCCGGGCCCACCACCGGCAACCCGGGACCGGCAACTGCTCCGCCACGATCTCCGCCGGTCAGCAGTGGGGTGACCGGTTCAACCTGAACGTCGCGGTCAGCGGCACCAACAACTGGGTCGTCAGCCTCGGTCTCGGCGGCGGCCAGAGCGTCCAGAACAGTTGGAACGCCTCGGTCAGCGGCTCCAGCGGCACCGTCACCGCCACGCCGAACGGCAACGGCAACAACTTCGGGATAACGGTGATGGCCAACGGCAACTGGAACTGGCCGACGATCAGCTGCCGTACCAGCTGATCCCGACCAACTCCTGACGCCACAACTCTGGCGTGGCGGCCTCGGCCGTCACGCCAGAGTTACGTGCCGCGGTCTGCAGGACCGACCCGGACGGCTGACGGGCTCGCCTCCGCCGTCGTCGGTCAGACCGGCGGCGCGGCGGTCCCTCCGGTCGCGGCCTCCTGCTCCGACGACTCCTCGGTGTCGTCCGCCGCCGGCTTCTCCGTCGGTGCCACGGTCGGTGCCGTCGTCGTTCCACCCGTCGGGGCTGCCGTGGGGCCGGCAGAGGGCTCTCGGACGTGGTGGGGCCGGGCGAGTCCGCGGTGTTCCCCTTGGACGGTGTCGGTTGGCCCGCCGTCCCTCGACCGCCGAGCGGCTGGGCGTCGGAGATTCGGACGCTCGCACCGGCGCGTCACCGGACCTGCGGGTGGCCGGTTCGCCGCCACCGACGCCGGGGCCAGGGCCGGGTTCCCGCTGCGACGGCGCCGTTGGCGACACCGAGGGTCGCGTCACCGGAGGCGTGGACGGCTCGGAGTTCGGGCCCGGCATCATTCCGGTGGGATCGGCGAAGACCAGGACCGCAGCCGCGGCGGCCACCGATCCGAGAAGCACCGCGAGCGCCTGGGGCCGGGGCGACCGCCCGACGCCTCCCGCCGCCCGGATCGTCCGCCGGGCCGTCGTGTGCTCGGCGGTTGCGGCCCGACGCGGGTCGCCCCGACGGCGGTCGGCGGTGCCTGGTCGGACGGACCCGCCAGGATCTGCGCCGCCTCGGCCAGGGCCGCCGCCGTCGGGTAACGGCGGGAGGGTTCCTTGGCCATCGCGGTGGCGACCAACCGCCGGACCGCCGCCGGTACGTCGTCGGGCAGTGGCGGCGGTTCCTCGGCGAGATGCCGCAGCGCCACCGCGACGGCGTTCTCCCCTGGTGCGGCGGCTCTCCGGCGAGGCAGTGGTAGATGACGGCCCCGAGCGCGTAGATGTCGATGGCCGGCGTGGTCTCGTTCTTGGTGACCTGCTCGGGTGCCATGTACAGAGCGGTGCCGACGACCTGGTTCGCCGCGGTCAGGCTCGCCGCCTCCGGCGTCATCGCCACGCCGAAATCGACGAGGACGACGTGCCCGTCCGGCTCCATGATCAGATTGCTGGGCTTGACGTCCCGATGGACGATGCCGGCGTCGTGGGCGGCCTGCAGGGCACGAGCGGTCTGCGCGGCGATCGACATCGTCTCGGCCACGTCCAGCCGGCCGACCTCGGCGATCCGATCCGACAGGGGCTGCCCCTGCACACATTCCATGACGATGTACGCGAGGACCGGCGCTCCGGCCTCGGACACCTCACCGTAGTCGTAGACCTGGGCCACGCCGGAGTGGCGCAGAGCCGCCATCGCCCGCGCCTCGCGGCGGAACCGCTCGCCGAAGCCGGCGTCGGTGACCAGCCGAGTGTGCAGCATCTTGACCGCCACACAGCGGTTCAGGGTCTCGTCGACCGCCCGCCACACGTCACCCATTCCGCCGCTGGCGATGCTTCGACCAGACGGTAACGGTCTCCGACGACTTGCCCCACTCTCGGCATAGCTTTCGGTACCCCGGGTGCCGCGATCTCAAGCACCCGATATCGCCCGGCCCACTTCCGAGACGCGAACCGGCCCCGCCGCTGACGACGGGGCCGACTCGACCGACTGCGGGCCGATCAGCTGTTCAGTCTGGCCAACAGGGCGGTGGCCATGCCCTGCTCACCCGGGCGTTGGGGTGGAAGGGCGCGGCCGAGTTCTGTGGCACCAGACCCTCGACCCAGCGGGTGCCGCTGCTCTTGCACGCGTCCCGGCCGATCGACGGGGCGTAGACGTCGGCGTAGGTGGCCCCGTTCGCGCTCGCGGCGCTGGCCAGCATCGCGTTGAGCGACTTCTCGACGCCGCGCAGGTAGGGCACGTCCTGGTAGGCGATCGGGACGACGGGCCAGCAGCCGTAACCGCTGTCCGGCAGGATCGCCGGGTATCCGAGCACCACGACCCGCGCGCCCGGCGCGGCCTGCCGGACCGCCTGCAGCACGGCCGTGATCTTCGGCGTGGCGGCGACGATCCTCGCCTGCAACTGGTCGACACCTCCGGCGGTGAACCGGTTCTTGCACGGCGATCCGAGCGGGCTGCTGACGCTCGCCTCGGCGCAGTCGCCGATGATGCCGGAGAAGCCGATGTCGTTGCCGCCGATCTGCACCGTCACCAGCGCCGTGTTCGACGTGACCGCGCTGAGCTGCGGTGGCACGGTGATGCCCAGAGAACCACTGCCGCCGTAGAGGATGTCGTCGGTGGTCGCGCCGGAGCAGCTCACGTCCGCGAACGAGGACGAGCCGGCGGACGCGGCCACCAGCGACGGGTAGTTGCGGCTGGACCGCAGGCAGTTCAGGTCGACCTGGCTGGGGATCAGCGGCCCGGAAGTGTACGAGTCGCCGAGCGCGACGTAGCGACCGGCGGGCACGGCGGCACTGGCGGGTGTGGCGACGGTGAGCAGCACGCCGGCGGTGGCCAGGGCGAGTGCGGCCAACCGGGTGGCTGCCCGCAGGAGGGGCAGGCGGGGACGGGTCATGACGCCTCCGAGGGGGATCACGGTGGGGTGGTGCCGAGATCCTGTCGCCGCCAGCGCTCCACGTCAATATCGATGAGCCTCACTAAATGTCGTTCCGGAGTGTGGGATGGATCGATGGCGCTCAGGCCAGGGCGCATACCACTGGGCGCCGGTGACCTGGATGCGCCTCGACTGCTCGCGGTTCCACTCCACGCGCATGCCGTGCCCGCGGAGCACCGGGAAGACGACGTCGTCCAGCAGCCGTTCCAGATCGGCCTGGTAGCCGGCCTGCCGTTCGGTCTCGGACAGGCCCGCATAGGCGACCTCGTCGAAGTCGACCGGAGGGTAGACGCCATAACCGAGGTAGACCTCGCCGTCCTCGCTCGTGACCAGCGACTCGGTGTCCTGCTGGTGGTACCAGAGAAACCCCGCCAGTGCCGGGAGTCATCCCGCTCGTCGTGGATCTCGGCGTTCGCGCAGGTGCCGCAGCAGCTGAAGTTCTCCCGGGCCAACACCCCAGCTCGTTGAGCTCGACGAAGGCGCGGGTGAGGTTGCCGCGCACCTCACCCCACGCCCGCTGCTGCTCCCGTCGAACGGCCAACGCCCGGTCGTGCGCCGCCCTGAGCTCGTCGTCCGTGGCGCCGCAGCGCTCCTCGTCGTCGTCGAAGTAGTCGACGAACTCGTCCGCGTCGTCCTCACCCCGCACGACCCAGGACCAGAGCTCGTCCTCGATCGCGGTGCGGCCCGGCTCGGGGATCCGATCGGTGAGGAAGCTGACGCCCTCGGGCGATCGTTGTACGTCCATCCAGTCACGACGAGATCGTGACACGGGCGTACGACGCCCTCGATCCGAGGACGGTCGGCGCGGCGGTCGTCCTCGGAGACGGCTACTGGTTGCCGCCCGGCACCTGGTCCTTGACGTCGTCGTAGCCGGCCTTTCCGGGTGCGGCACTCGGCGCGTAGATCACCCGGAGCACACCCGTCGGGAACACCTCCGTCGCCAGCACGCGCAGGTGGTACGCCGTGTCGCCCTCGTCGAACAGCTTGCGGCCCTTACGCGCGGCCACCGGATGCACCAGCAGGCGCAGCTCGTCGACCAGCATCGCGGCGAGCAGTTGCTGCACCACGGAGATCGACCCGGGGATGAGGATGCCCCGGACGCCGGCATCGGCCTTGAGCGAGGCGACGGCGTCGAGGAGGTGGCCCTCGATCACCTCCGAGTTGCGCCAGGAGAATTCGAGTGGCTGGCGCGAGACGACCACCTTGCGCACGTCGCCGAGTTGCTTGGCGAACGGTGCATCCTCGCCACCCGCAGCCTCACGGCCGGGCCAGGCGCCGGCGAAGCTGTCGTACGTCTCGCGGCCGATGAGCAGCACGTCGGAGGTCTCGTAGTCCTCGGTGACGGCGCGACCCATGTTCTCGTCGAAGTACGGGAAGTGCCAGTCCGGTCGATCTCGGCCACGCCGTCGGCCGAGATGAACAGCGTGGAGATGACCTTTGCCATCGCGGGGTCCCTTCGAGTTGGGTGATGCTCGGGCAGACCGGCGTATCCTCCCAAACTCGCCGACCGACCACGGTCCCTCCGAGAAGGAGTTAGGCGTCTCGAACTCGTCACGATGCGACGGGATCGGCGTACCTGCGGTACCGGATCCGGGGTCGGCCGTCCGCGGCCGTATCGACGTCCGTGCGCACCTGGAAGACCTGCTCGATCCGGTTCGCGATGAGGACCTCGACGGGCGTACCCGCCGCGACCACCCGACCGCGGGACAACAGCACCAGCCGGGTGTGGAACGTCCCCTGATGTCGGGGCAGTAACTGCAAGATCGCGAGGACCTTCGTCGATCATGGAGTTGTGGTGCCTGGTTTGGGGTGTAACGGTGATTCGTCCCCAGCACAACTCCATGATCGACGGAGCGGGCGCCGGGCCGCCGCCTAGAGGCCCTGACCGATCTCCACCAGATGGCCTTCCGGGTCGCGGAGGTAACACCGGATCTCGGTGCCGTGGTCCTGGGTTCGGTGATGAAGTCCGCGCCCCGGGACTTCCACTCCGGGTAGAGCTTGCGGATGTCTCTGACCCGAACATTCATCGCGCAGCTCAACGTGTTGGAGTCGCTCGGGGCCTTGGCCTGGACCATCGGCTTGTCGTCCGTCGGGCCGCCCTCATTGTTGATGATGATGTAACTGTTGAAGAATTTCATGATCAGCGGGCTCGCGTCGTGAACGCACGTCGCCCCGAATACGCGCTCGTAATATTCTCGCGACCGATCGACGTCACGGACAATAAGCAGAGTGGCGAGAAACATGCCGTCTTCTGGCTCGAAATAGTCGGGAGCCGGGTTGGCCAAAGTCATAACTACCCCTTCGTCGCCTGCGACTGCGGCACGGGCGGCGGAGGGCTTCCCGGCAGAACGCGGTCGAAACCTGGAGTCCCGCACCGGGCCGACTGCCGAAACGGGCGGGCTCGGCGTTATTCCGGGCCCGCCCGTCCAGGTGCGAGGTGGTGTCAGCGTTGCAGTGTCAGCAGACCCGGCCGGTACGGCAGCAGGCCGTAGTCGCCGCCGGAGCTGGGGAACGGCCCTGGTAGAGCAGCCGCAGGTTGCATGGGTCAACGGTCATCGTCTGGTCGGCGTTGGTGCGCAGCAGCTCACCGTGGCTGATGTCGTTGGTCCAGGTGGCGCCGCTGTTGGCCTTGCCGGCGAACGGGTTGCTCTCGCTGGTGGCCTGCGGCGTCCACGAACCACCCAGGCTGGTGGCCGTGAACGAACGGAAGTACCGACCCTGCGAACCGATCGCCTCGACGATCATGAGGTACCGGTTCTGGCTCTGGAGCTTGTAGACCTGGACGGCCTCGAACAGGTTGTTCGTGGTGTCGCTCATGATGGTCGTGTAGTTGCTGCCGAAGTTGCCGGGGAAGTTCCCGATCGGCATGCTGGCCCGGTAGATCTTGCCGTTGTCTCCGGCGAAGAACAGGTACATGTTCGTGTCGTCACCGATGACCGCCTGGTCGATCGGCCCGGTGCCGGAGCCGGTGATGCTGCCGGTGAACAACGTCTGGGCCCCGGACCAGCCATTCGGGTTGGTCGGGTCGGTCGAGGTGCGGTAGGAGAACGCCGTGCCGCCCCACTGGTAGGCAAGCACCCAGATGTTCTTCGGGGCGAAGTAGAACAACGACGGCGCGACGGTCGCCGAGTTCATCGCGTTCTGGCTGGCCGAGCCCATCTCCGAGTAGTTCGTGAACAGGCTGAAGTTCATCGAACCCCACCTGGTCCCGGTGTCGTGCGTCGTCGCGTAGACGAGTTGCTTGCCGTTGTAGGGGGCGACGGTGAAGTCCTTCAGCGACACCCACCCCGACCTCGGAGTCGCCAGTTGGCCGGTCGACGACCACCGGTACGTCGACGGAAGGTTGCACGGTTCACCCGGCGGCGGGTCGTCGGCGGGGGTCGGTCGGCGGTGGCGTCGTGGGCGGCGGGTCGGTCGGCGTCGTGCCACCGGTGCACGTGACGCCGTTCAGGGCGAAGCTCGTGGGGCCGGGTTGCTGCCCGTCCACGAACCGTTGAACCCGAACGACACCGTCCCGTTGGTCGGAACCGCACCGTTGTAGCCCACGTTCTTCGCCGTCACCGCGGAGCCGCTCTGCGTCAACGACGTGTTCCACGCCTGCGTCACCGTCTGCCCGGCGCCGTACGACCAGGTCAGCGTCCAACTGCTCACCGGATCACCCAGGTTCGTGATCGCGACGTTGGCGCCGAAGCCGCCCTGCCACTGCGACGACACGGCGTAGTTCACCGAACAGCCCTCGGCGGCGGCACCAGCCGGCAACGCCGCCACGACTGTCGACGACACCACTAAAGCGACGCCTGCCGAAACCAGGCCGACATTGGTGGCTCTGGATCTGATCATATTGCACCCTCCTGACGGGACGGCGGCCCAGGCATTGGTGGTGGTCGCTGCTATCTGGCTGTTTGTGAGCGTTAACAGGCCGCGTCGGCCATGTTACGGAGCGCTCCCATACCCTCAACCTGCAACCGTTACCGCTTTCCGACGACCGTGAGGGTGACGACGCCGAACTGGTTTCCATCCTGGGCGAAGTCGCGGATCAGGGCCCGGTGGGCTCGGCAGTGTCGACGATCGAGACGGGCGTGCCGAGTTCGACGGTCCGGGAGACGGTGCACAGCCGATCGTGTGACTGCCGCAGCGAACGGGGCAGCGCCTCGCGCGCCGGTCACCGTCCGCGCCCTCCGGAAACGTCACGGTGAACTCGACCCGCAGGTTCCGCATGCGGTTGCCGCCGGCCTCGTCCCGGACCTTGTCACCGGTGACGTCGACGGCGAACCGGGTCGGCTCGGCGCGGCGGCTGGTGATGTGGTCGACGTCCACCGCGGTGCAGCCGCCGATGGCCGCCAGGAGCAGCTCGACCGGCGTGAAACTGGCGTCCTCGCCCGCGCCCAACGACACCGAGCCACCACGGACGTTCCGCACCACGTAGTTGCCCAGGCCGGTGCGCTCGATCTCCACCGAACGGAAGGTGTCCTCACTCATGACAGGAAAACTACCCACCCTTCCCGACTCAGACGTCGGCTTCGACGGCGAAGGTGTTGCCATCCGGGTCCTGGAACCAGGCGATGCGCCCACCACCCGCCCGCTCGGTGATCCCCTTGGCGTCGTGGGTCAGCTGCTCGTAGCGGACAAACTCGACGCCGGACGAGGAGAGTTCGTCGACGATCTGGTCGATGTCGTCGACATACCACGTCGCCAGTGTCGCGGGAGTCTTTCCGGCGGTGACCGACTGGAACACGTTGAGCGCCGGGCCGCCGCCGGAACCGTAGACCCGGCCGCCGTCCACGACTGTCGCGCTCGGCCCGGACCGCAACGCCGGTAGACCGAGTTTGCCTTCGTAGAACGCGACCGCCGCCGAGATGTCCGACACGGCGACTGACGCTCTCAGGTGATGCGCGCTCAGGGCATGAACCAGCTTGGCACAGGTGTGCGGCTCATCGGCCGGCAGGAACCATCACGAGTACATCAGGTGCAGCATCATCCCGGCATCGGCGTGCTCCAGGTTGTGGCAGTGGTTCGCCCACATCCCGGGTTGTCGGCCCGGAACGCCACCGTCCACACCTCACCGGGACGGACGTCGAACGAGTCCAGCCACAACGGGCTTCCGACCGCCGACCGCCCGTCGCGGGACAGCACCAGGACGTGATGGCCGTGCAGATGCCACGGGTGCACGATCTGGGACCGGTTGACGATCGTGAGCCGCACGACGTCGCCGAGGCGTACGACCTGCGGGGGATGTCGGGGTCGGCCGCGCCGTTGACGGTGTGGGCGTATCGCGGAAGCAGCCTGTGCAGGTCGAGACCACGATCGAGGACGAGGGTGTACGTCTTGTCGAACCGCGACCACGGCACCGGCGCGGACGTGCCGTAGCGGAGCGGATTCAGCACCGGCCAGGCACCGGTCGCCGTCGACACCGGGCCGGTCGACCAGGCCGCCCGACCGTCGACGAACAGCGCCACCGGCGTGGCCGGCGCGGTGAACTCCAGGTCGTGGCGCCCTCCGGCCGGGATCAGCACGGCGGTGTCCACCAGCGTCGTCGGGCCCCGCAGGTCGGCGCCGTCGATCGCGGTGACCCGGAACGCGGTCCCGGCGAGGGCGAAACGGTGCGTCGTGCTGTCGGTGTTGATCAACCGCAGCCGTACGGGGACGCCGGCGTCGACCGGCTCCACCCTCGCCTCCGGCAGCGCGAGGCCCGCCAGGGTGTGGACCGGCACTGTGATGTCGAGCCCGGCCGTCGGACCCGGGCGCACCAGCAGCACACCGTAGAGGCCCATCCGGACGCCGACATCGGACACCGAGTGGGTGTGGTACCAGTAGGTTCCGGCCTGATCGGCGCGGAACCGGTAGACGAACTCCTGCCCGGGCAGCACCGCTGCCTGGGTCACCCGGCACCCCGTCCTGACTGTTCGGCACGTCGTACCCGTGCCAGTGCAGGGTGACGCCGCGTTCGATGTCCCGGTTGCGCAGCGTCACCTCCACGACGTCGCCGACGGTGGCCGTCAGCTCCGGTCCGGGTACCTGCGCGTTGAACGCCCACGCCGCGACGTCCCGGCCGCTCACGCGCACCGTGGCGGTCCCGGCGGTCAGGGTGAACCGTCGGGTGGGTTCGTCGGGGATCCGGTCCTGCGGATAGCCGTGGTCGTGCGGGACGCCGGGCGCGGCACCGGAGCGGCGGTCAGCCCGGTCCCGCTCAGCAGCGCCGCGACCGCCACCACGAGCGCCACCCGGGACACCGTCCGGGACGGGCGCGCGCCGAGGGCACGCCAGGAGACCGCCGTCGCCGCGAGGACACCGGCGACCGCGAACAGTCCCGCGCCCGCTGACGCCGGATAGCCGTGCAGAACCGTCACGAGCAGGGCGCTGGTCGAGGCGTACCCGGCGAAGAGAAGCGGAAGTGCGACGGCCCGGATGTCACCCGGACCCGCAGCAGCCGCGGCCCGGCGACGGCCACCGCCGCGAGCGACAGCGGTGCGGCGAGAAGGATCTTCTCCGCGGCGAACCACCAGCCGGCGCGGGCCAACGCGGCCACCGTCACCGCGCGGGCGAGCGTGGCGAGCAGCGCGAGGGCCGCCAGACCCAGCGCGAGCGGACGACGCCGGACGGCCGACGCGGCACCGCCACCCAGCCAGCCGGCGGCGACGAGGACCGCGAGCACGAGGTCGACAGCGAGCAGCGAGCCGGTGGTCATGCCGGCTCTCCGCTGCGGACGAGGTCACCGGTGGTGTCGGCCTGCTCCGGGTTGGCCAGCTTTCGCGCCCCTGGTGGACGGCGACCACGACGTGTACGGCGATGATCCCGTTGAGCGCGTGCACCCACCGATGATCGGGCCGATCTGGGTGCTGACGCCCGAGGCGTCGGTGGCCGCGTTGGCCAGCATGGCGATGAGCGCCTGGAGGATGACGAGGCCGATCGGCAGGATCGCCAGCGCGATGAGTCGACCCGGCGCCTCGCCAGTGCGGCGAGCAGAGCGGTGAGCAGGGTGAGGCCGGGATGATCACCATGCCGTTGACGCTGTGCAGGGCGTACGCGTCGTCGCCCGTGGGTTTCGTGAACCCGCCCACGGCGGCGAAGACGAACTGCAGGGCGAACGCGACGAGCAACAGGATGCTGGCGAGAACGAAAGCCCTACGCATGGTGGTCTCCCAGCGGTGCGCCGATCAACGCTCGGGCGACGTGATCGGTGGCCGTGATCGCCCGTACGCGACCAGCCGCACGAGGTCGGCGTCGGCCGGGTGGGAGAGCCGCCAGAGGGCGACGTCGCCGAGGCTGATCGCACTCGGTGCGAACGCCGCCAGCAACGCGATCCGGTCCCGATGCGGTCCCTGCCTGGCATGTCCCGCACCAGGTCGACGGCCCAGTCCGCGGGCCGGACGGGGAAGCGACCGTCCTCCCAGCGCACTGTGGCGTTGACGGTCTGGCGCGCCACGTCTCCCAACAGGTCCCCACCCTGTGCCGCGGCGTTCCGCAACGAGGCGTAGGCGACACCGACCGGGCTGTCCCCGCCCAGCCGGGTGACGCGGTCGTGCCGGGGTCGAGCAGCGCGATGCTCCGACCCGGTTCCTTCGGCTCCCGCGCCGCCCTGGCGTAGAGCCGGCCGCCGACCGAGCGCACCAGCGGGGCGCGTTGCAGGCCACCGGGGAGCAGATCGGGGTCGAGCAGCGCCGAGACGACCCGGTTGATGAAGTGAAAGGCGAGCAGGGTGCCGGTGAGTTCCGGGCGGTGCGGGCTGGTCCAGCCGGTGGCAGTGGGTTGCGGCTCGCCTGCGCCCAGCGAACCAGGTCGGCGTGCCTCGGCTCGGGTGGAGTCTCGCCCCGGGCGACGCCCCGGCCAGCTTCGGTTCGCCGAGCGCGTGCAGCAGCAGGACGTGGGCGTCGACGCAGAACTGGCAGTGGTTGGCCCGGGACACCGCCGACGCGACGAGTTCACGGTCGACCCGGACGCGTCCCGGCGAGCAGCGCCTCGCGCATCAGTGCCCAGGTCGCGGCCAACACGTCCGGCACGGCGGAGAGCGCCTGGAAGGTGGGCAGCGGACCGAGGAACTCGTCGCGCATCTGTTGGTAGACGGCCGCGGTGCGGCCGGTGGCCACCCTCGCGGGGTGGGTGCGAAGAACCGGTATGTCATGAGCTCGATGCTTGCCGGGGCGGGCCGGGAAAACGTCGTGCCGTCGCAGGCACTTGCCCGGCCGCCGATACCGCGTCCGTGGTACGCCCATCTACCACCCGCGTGGGACGCTCCACTGACGACGACCGTTCTACAGTGCGTCCATGCGTCGTGACCTCCCGTACGCCCTCGGCGGCCTCGCCCTCGGCGCCCTCCTGCTCGGCAACGCCGCGCTCACCCCGGACGCCGCCACGATCGGGGCGCTCGACGTCGCTCTGGTCCTGGCCATGGCTGTCGCCCTCGCGGCGTGCCGGCGGCACCCGGTGGTGGCACTGGGCGTGGTCACCGTCGCCATGCTGGCCGTTCACGTCCGCGTGCACCCGGGTGTCCGCCGCGTTCCCCGTTCTCGGCGCGGTCTACGTCGCCGCCTGGCAGGGCGCCGATGGGCCGCCGTCGTGGCCAGCCTCGCCTTCCTCGGCAGCTTCCTGACCCGCGACATCTCGATGGCGCCGGCCGACCGACCGGGCGACCTGGTCGCCGAGCGGACGGCCCTGCTGCTGGGCTGGTTCGTGGCCGCCAACGTCGCCGGGCTCGTCACGCGGCAGCGTCGGGCCTACCTGGAGCAGGTCGAGCAGCGGGCGATCGAGGCCGAACGCACCCGCGAGGAGATGGCGTTGCGGCGCGCCGGAGAGGAGCGCCTCCGCATCGCCCGCGACCTGCACGACTCCCTGACCCACAGCATCTCGGTGATCAAGGTGCAGGCCGGGATCGCGGTGCACCTGGCCCGCAAGCACGGCGAGGAACCGTCGGCCACCCTACTGGCGATCCAGGAGGCCAGCGGTGCCGCGATGCGGGAACTCCGCACGACCCTCGACGTCCTGCGCGCCCCGGAGGACGCCGACCGCGTCGGGCTGGCCCGGGTGGACGAGCTGGCCGAACGGACCCGGGCGGTCGGCGTACCGGTGCGGGTGACCGTCACCGGTCAGCCCCGAGTCCTGCCCGACGAGGTCGACCAGGCCGGCTACCGGGTCATCCAGGAGGCACTGACCAACGTGGCCCGCCACGCCGGCCCCGCCACCGCGAACGTCCTCGTCGAGTACGCCCCGGCCGGGCTGACCGTCGTGGTCACCGACGACGGGCAGGCGTCGCCGGCCCGGCCTCCGACACCGGGGTGGGCCTGCGCGGCATGCGGGAGCGAATCACCGCCCTCGGCGGCACGTTGCGGACCGCCGCCCACGACGACCACGGCTTCACCGTACGGGCCACGATCCCGCTGGAGGGGCCCGTGCGGGAGGGACAGCCTGCATGATTCGGGTTCTGCTCGCCGACGACCAGGCGCTGATGCGAGCCGGTTTCCGGGCCCTGCTCGACGCCGAGGACGACCTGGAGGTGGTCGGCGAGGCCACCGACGGCACCGCGGCCGTGCACCTGTCGCGATGTCTGCGCCCGGACGTCGTACTCATGGATGTGCAGATGCCGGGCCTGGACGGCATCGAGGCGACCCGGCGGATCGCCGCCGATCCCGACCTCGCCGCGATCCGCGTCCTCATCCTGACCAACTACGGCCTCGACTCCTACGTCTTCGCCGCTCTCCGCGCGGGCGCCAGCGGTTTCCTCCTCAAGGACGCCGACCCCACCGACCTGCTGCACGCCATCGCCGTCGTGGCACGCGGCGACGCGCTGCTCGCGCCGACCATCACCCGCACTCTGATCAGCGAGTTCGTGGCCGGTCCACCGCCGACAGTGCCGGCTGCCGGGCGTGACGTGCTGACCGCCCGGAGCAGGAGATCGTCGAACTGGTCGCCCGGGGATGACCAACGACGAGATCGCCGCCCGCATGGTGATCAGTCCCTTGACGGCCAAGACGCACGTCAATCGGGCGATGACCAAGCTGCACTGCCGCGACCGGGCCCAACTGGTCGTGTGGGCGTACGAGTCGGGGTTGGTCCGGCCGCGCCGCCGGTGACCACCCTCGACGTCCGGGAAAGTTTCACTCGGCCACCCCTTCGCAACGTGAGGGAGGTACGACGCACTAACATTGCCGCCGTCCGCGACGGCTCTGCTGAATCGAGGCGACATGCGTTGGCTCCGTCGGTTGCTGGGTGGTAGGCGCGTCCAGCTCGATCCGGGACGCCAGCAGGCGTTGCTGCAGGACGTCCAGTCCCGCTACGGCGCCCACGCCCAGATCCGGTTTCCCGACCAGGTCGAGGCGCTCACCGGCACGCTGGACAGTGACGACGGCCTGGTGGTGGCGGCCCGGATCGTGAGTCAGGTCGCCGACGAGGCCCACGCCGACCTCCAGGCACAGGCCCAGGAGTTCCACCGACGGACCGGCCGGCGCCTCCTGGTGCACCGCCGCAACTACCGGCCGCTGTGGAAGGAGGCCGGCTCGGCCCTGCGCTGGCCGCTGTTCGGCCTGCCGTGCGGCTTCCACCCGTACGCGCAGGTGGCCGCCGCTGTCGAGGTGGTCGGAAGCCAGGCGCCTCGACTCGACCGGGTGACCGACCCGAACCCGCTGGTGACCCGCGTGTTCGAGGTGCTCGACCTCACCACGGCGGGTTGGGAGTACGGCCGGGTGCGGGTGGACACCGACGCGGCAGCCCTGGCTGATCGACTGATCCTGAGCGCCGGGCAGGTCATCGCGGCCATGGACGACCCGCCCCGGCTGCCGCCCGCGGTCCGTGAGCTGATGCGCCGCAACAACACCGTCAGCGTGCACGACCCGGCCGGCCCCGCGCGGTGGGTGGCATCAACCTGGGCGCGAGGATGCGGGAGAGCTTCCTCGTCTGAGCATCTCCGTCGGGGCGATTCGCCATTGGAAGCGCAACCCGGCCCTCAAGACGTACGGCAAGACACGACAACTGCGCGCAACCGCTTGCCCACCCGCCGAACACCGCTCGACCATGTGCTCATGGGGCCGGAGCGTCGTGTCATCCTCGGGGTCGACGTGGGCACCACCGCCGTGCGGGCGGGCGCGTTCGCGCTGGACGGCTCCGCCCGATACGTTCGGACGCGGGCGTACCCGCTGCTCCACCCGCTGCCCGGCTGGCAGGTACAGGACCCTGACGTGCTGGTAGCGGCCACCCTGGCGGCGGTGTCCGCGTGTGTCGCCGACACCGCCGGGGCGGAGGTCGTCGCTCTCGCCGTCAGCTCCCCAGGTACGGCGTGATCGGGCTGGACGCGACACTCAGCCCGGTGACACCGCTGCTGACCGGACGTGACACGCGGTCCGCGGAGGTGGCCCTCGACCTGCGAGTCTCCGGCCAGAGCCGGAGCTGCACCGGGTTACCGGCACGCCCGTGCACCCAGGAAGCCCGCTCTGCAAGCTCATGTGGTTCGCCCGCCACGAGCCGTACCTGTGCGCCGCGACGCGGTGGTGGATCGGCCTGAAGGACTACCTGGTCCATCGGCTGACCGGGACGTTGGTGACTGAGCTGTCCTCGGCGTCCGGCACCGGCATGTTCGACGTCCATCGGCGAGTGTGGAGCGCGGGCGTACTCGACCTCGTCGGGGTGTCCGGCAGCCAACTGCCCCCGGTCCTGCCCACGACGGGCGTGTTGCGGCTCTCACCAACGGCCGGGCAGGCGGTCGGCCTGCCGTCTGGCACACCTGTCGTCGTGGGAGCGGGTGACGGTCCGTCGAGCAGCCTGGGCATGGCGGCGATCGACAGCACCGTCGCCGGTCTGACGCTCGCGGCCACCGGGGCCCTGCGGACGGTCGTCGCGGCTCCGCTCGTCGACCCGGCGGAGACCTTCTCCTGCGCTGCGCTGACCGAGGACGCGTGGGTGGTCGGCGAGACGGTCAACAACGGCGGCAACGTCGTGCGGTGGGCCGGTAGCGCCCTCGAACCCGACCTTCGCCCGGCGTCCGATGACCAGCTCGCCGCGCCCGAACTCCTGGCTCTCGCCGAACGAATCGCCCCGGAAGCGACGGACTGGTGATGCTGCCCTATCTGCTGGCCGACCGTGCCCCGGAGGGAATCCGGCCCGCCAGGCGCGTACCTGAGGTTGCGCGGCGAGCACTCGCGGTCACCTCGTACGGGCCGCCGTGGAGGTGTCTGCCTCCAGCTCGGCGGCGTCCGTGACCGCCTGGCCGAGCTGACACCGGTCAGCAGCGTCCGCCTGGCCGGCGACGCGTTCCGATCTCCGCTGTGGCGTGCGGTGATGGCCGCGGTCCTGGATTGCCCGGTGCGGGCGTCGGGTGTGACCGACAGAGTCGCCCTCGGCGCGGCCGCGCTCGGGCTGTTCGCGATCGGCCTTGCCCCCGATCTCCCGGGGCGTCGCCCAGCTCGATCCCGAGTGTGCCCGCCCCGAGCCGATCACGGTCGACCCTGCCCTCGCTACGGCGTACCGCGGTCTGCGGACGAAACTGCCCGCACTCATCACGGTCGCGGGCCGGCTGGCTGAGATCCTCGACGAGGCGGCAGCCGGCGCCGTCCTCAGTGCTCCGGCTCGTCCTGACCCGGGCCACGAGCTGGGTCGGGTTGACGTAGCGCAGTGCGACGACGAGCAGCACGAGCATCATCGACGTGTAGATGACCGCCATGGCGTCGACCGACTGCTGAGCCCGGATCCCGGACGCGGACATCGAGTAGTAGAGCGCCACGACGAGGGTCTGCGAGTCCGGCCCCGCGGTCAGGAAGGTCAGCTCGAACATGCCCACGGTCCGGACGAGGACGAGGATCGCGGAGGCGAGGATGCCCGGCACGAGCAACGGCGTGAGGATCCGGAGGAACACCGTCCGCAGACCCGCGCCGCACATCCGCGCCGCGCTCTCGATCCGTGGGTCGATCTGCTCGATGAACGGGGTCATGGTCAGGATGACGAACGGCACCGACGGGACGAGGTTGCGAGCACCACCCCGGACAGGTGGCCGGCCAGACCGAACTTGTAGAGCACTGTCGCCAGCGGGATGCCGTACGTGATCGGGGGCATGAGGATGGGCAGCAGGAACACGAGGAAGATCAGCCGTTTGCCGGGGAACGACCGCCGGGCGAGCGCGTAGGCCGCCGGCACGCCGATCAGCAGCGAGAGGCCCACGACGAGTACGGAGACCTCCAGCGTCACGGCGATGACCTGCGGGAGCGCGAACTCGTCCCAGGCACGTGAGTACCAGCTGGTGGTGTAGCCGTCCGGGAGCCAGGTGTCGAACCAGCGCCGGCCGAACGAGCTGACCAGCACGGACGCCACGACGCCCAGCAGGTTGAGGAAGAAGAAGATGACGACGCCCCACGATCCAGGCGGCTGGCCGGGCGGTGATGCGCCGCCGTCGCTCGGTGCCGGCGTGTGGTCGCGCCGGTTGCGCCTGGGTGCTCGTTGCCATCAGCCCTTGCCTCCGGTGGAGCCGGTGTAGAAACGGCCGCGAGCGACGAGCACCAGCGCGATGATGACCAGCTCGACGAAGCCCATGATCATGGCGATCGCCGACGCGTACGGGTAGTCGTACTGCTCGTACGCCGCCTGGTAGGCGGCGAGGGAGATGACCCGGGTCTCACCGGCCGGGTTGCCGACCAGGACGGCCGACGGGAACACGCTGAACGCCAGCACGAACGTCAGGCAGAAGGTGGTGGCCAGGCCGGGCATCAGCAGCGGCAGGGTGATCCGGGTGAACCGTCGACGCCAGTCCGCGCCGAGCGTCGCGGCCGCCCGTTCCAGGGTGGGGTCGATGCCGGAGAGGTACGAGAGCACCAGCAGGAACGCGAACGGGAAGCCGGTGATCACCAGCGAGAGGAACACTCCCAGTAGTTGTGGGTCAGCCGTACCGGCTCGTCGACGAGGTGCGTGGCGAGCAGGGTCCGGTTGAACCAGCCGGTCGGTCCGAGGAAGTTCAGGAGGCCCTGCGCGGTGAGGACAGTGCCGAGCGTGATCGGCACGACCAGCAGCGTGGTCACCAGCCGCTTGCCCCGGAACCGGCCACGCATCCGGTAGGCGATCGGCACCGCGGCCAGGACGTTCAGGAGCGCGGCGGGTAACGCGATCCGCAGCGTGATCCAGATGGTGCCCCGCTCGTAGGCGTCGGAGAAGAAGCGGGAATAGTCGCTGAACGGGCCGCCGTTGGTCGGCTGGAACGAGAGCGTCAGCCCGTAGAAGAACGGGTAGAGGAAGAGGGCGACGACGAAGATCAGGGCCGGGACCAGCAACCAGAGCTGGCGGTCGATGCCCCGCTCGGCGAGACGGTGCTGCCAGTGTGCCAGCGGCCTCCCGGGCCGGCGGCGCTCACCGCGTCGCCCCGAGGCGTGGGCGAGATGGCCGGTCTCGGGATAGACCAGGAGTCGCTGCGGGTCGATCGCGAGCTTGACCTGGTCGCCCGGTGCGATCCGCTGCTCGGTACGCAGGTGCAGCAGCAGCCCGGTGTCGGTGCGAGCCTCGGCCGCAAACTCGCGGCCCTGGTATTCCACCACCTCGACGGTCGCCGACATGGCGTTGCCGGTCTCGCCGGCCCGGTCGACGCGGATGTCCTCGGGCGCACCGCGGCCACCGCGTCCATCCCGGTCTGGAGGCCTCCCACCGCGTCGCCGACCAGGCGGTGGCCGGACGACTCGACGGTGACCCGGTGCCGTCCACCTGCTCCACCCGCCCGCGCCACAGGTTGCGGTAGCCCATGAAGTCGGCGACGTGCCAGTTTGCCGGCCGGGTGTGCAGGTCGCGCGGGAGCCGATCTGCTGCACCCGCCCCTCGCGCAGCACCACCAGCCGGTCGGCCAGGGAGAGCGCCTCCTCCTGGTCGTGGGTCACGTAGACGGTGGTGAGCCCCAGCGACTGGTGCAGCCGGCGGATCTCGGTACGCATCTCCAGGCGTAGTTTGGCGTCGAGGTTGCTCAACGGCTCGTCCATCAACACGAGGGACGGTTCGAACACGACGGCGCGCGCGATGGCGACGCGCTGCTGCTGACCACCCGAGAGCTGGCCGGGCAGCTTGTCGACGTGGTCCTCCAGCCGCACCAGCCGCACCGCCTCCTCCGTACGCCGCCGGGTCTCCTCCTTCGGCAGTCGCCGCATGCGCAGCCCGAAGGCGATGTTCGCCCGGACCGTCAGATGCGGGAAGAGGGCGTAGCTCTGGAACACCATGCCGAAGCCGCGTCGCTCCGGTGGAAGCGTGTCGATGCGGCGCTCGTCCTGCCAGATGCTGCCCGCCGTCAGCGGCAGGAGCCCGGCCAGGCAGTTCAACGCCGTCGACTTACCGCAGCCGGACGGGCCGAGCAGGGCGATGAACTCCCCGCCTCGATGGTCAGGTCCAGCTCGGTGAGCGCGGCCTGGCCCCGAACCGGCGGGACACCCCGTCCAGCCGCAGCTGGGTGAAGGCGCTCATCCCTGCTTGACCTTCCCGCCGCCGATCTCGCGGTCCCAACGGCTGAACGCCGCCACCAGGCTCTTCGCGTCGAGCGGGACCTCGGTCGGATTCCCGCTGATCAGCGCGTCGTACTCGGAGCGGCCGAACTCCCGAATCGCGTCCTGGCTCTTCTGCGGCGCCGACGAGAGCTGCACACCCTGATCGCCGGGCCCGGGTAGAAGTAGCCCTCGTCGTACGCCTTCGCCTGCTGTTCGGGCGTGAGCATGAACGCCAGCAGGGCCAGCACCGCGGCCTGCGTGTCGGTCGACACGCCCTTGGGCAGCACGGCGTAGTGCGCGTCGGTGACCCAGTGGAAGCCGTCGATCGGGGTGATCCGGCCTCCTTGGGCACCGTGCCCAGCACGCGGGGATTGATGTCCCAGCCGGTCGTGCTGACGATCAGGTGCGCGGTGCCGTTGGCGAGGTTCTTCATCGTCTCGGTGGTGCCGGACGGGTAGTAGTCGACGTACTGGCCCAGCTCCTTGAGGAAGGCCCACGTCTTGTCCCATCCCGCGGTGGGGTCCTTGGGGTTCGCGTCACCCAGGATGTAGGGAAGACCCATCAGGAACGTCCGACCCGGGCCGGAGTTGGCCGGTCGGGCGTACTGAAATTCCTGGGGTTGGCCCTGGCCCAGGCGAGCAGTGCCGCCGCGCTGGTGGGTGGCGAGGCGAGCCGCGACGGCAGATATTCGAGCAGCGGACCCGACGGGTAGTAGGTGACGGTGACGCCCGCGTTACCGGCGAGCTGCTGCATGGCCGCCGCCGGTTCCAGGTAGTCGCGCATGCCGCCCAGGCGGTCCTGGAAGGCCGGCAACACGTCGATCCAGAGCCCTGCTCGATCCCGGCGGCCAGACCGTCGACGCCGGTCAACACGAGACCGATGTCCACCCGGTCCGCCCCTGCTGCGCCTTGATCTTCCCGGCCAACTCGGGCGCCGGCGCCTTCGAATAGGTCACCCGGGAGATCACGTCCGGATTCTTCGAGACGAACTCGTCGATCATCCCCTGCGTCAGCTGGAGGTTGCCCGCCACGTCGAGGACGTTGAGCGTGACGGCCTTACCGGGCCGCTGCGGCACCTCGCCCGTGGAGTCGCCGGAGGTCTTGCCGGGTGCTTCGGGTGCGCACACCCGACCGCTCCCACCAGGAGCGACGATGCCGTGACCAGGAGAGCGCCGCGCCGCGAGATACCCATGAGCCGTTCCTCCGCCAGGTGTCATCCCCGCTGATTGAGGCAGCCGACCCGCCCCGACGGCAACGGGTTGCCATGTATTGCCTCGCGCGAATGCGGTGCGGGAAACGGATTGTTGCCGGGGCATTGCCGAGTATTCACCGACGTCATAGCATGATCACGGCGCGTAGCCGGGGAGCAGGCGATGCCCGACCACACCAGGCCGCCGGACAAGAGGGTCACGATCTACGACGTCGCGGTCCAGGCCGACGTCTCACCGTCCACGGTGTCCGCGCCTTCTCCCGACCGAGCCGGGTCAACTCGGAGACCGCCGAGCGGATCAGGCAGGTCGCCGAACGGCTGGGCTACCGGACCAACCCTCGCCCGCGCGCTCACCACGTCCCGCACGCAGATGATCGCGCTGGTCATCGCCGACATCACCAACCCGGTGTACGCCGAAATCGTGCGCGGCGCGCAGGAGGCCGCGACCGACGGCGAATACACCACGGTGCTGATCGACGCCCAGGAGTCCGACCGGTTCGAACGGGTGGCCATCGAGCGCACCATGTCGACGGTGGACGGCATCGTGCTGGCGAGCAGCCGGATGTCCGACTCGTCCATCCGGATGTTCGCCAAGCAGCGGCCGGTGGTGGTGCTCAACCGCGCCATCGCCGACGTGCCCTGCGTCGTGACGGACAACCCCGTGGGTGCGTCGGGCCGTCGAGCACCTCGGTGAGCTGGGGCACGACCACATCACCTACGTCGCGGGCCGCAGGCGTCCTGGCCCAACGGTGTCCGCTGGCGGTCGCTGCTCGAAGCGGGCATGGAGTTGGAGATCAAGGTACGCCAGATCGGTCCGTTCAGCCCCACCATCCAGGGCGGCGAGCGGGCCGCCCAGGAGCTGTGCGCGCGGCCCGCGACGGCCGTCCTCGCCTTCAACGACCAGATGGCGATCGGGCTCATCCGTGGCTTCGGCCGGATGGGCGTCGACGTCCCGGGCGACGTCAGCATCGTGGGTTTCGACAACATCCTCGCCGCCGACCTCGTCACACCCGGGCTGACCACTGTCGCGGCACCGCTCTACGCGGAGGGCTCGGCCGCGACCCGGCACCTGCTCACCATGATCGCGGGGCGCCGGGCACACCGGCCGACCGATGGTCCTGCCGGTCCGCCTCGTCGTCCGGGACTCGACGGCCGTCCGCAACCCGCACCCCGGCGGGCCCGGCCGTCCTGGGAACGGCAGCGGCCCGCACCCAACCCGACGGCCCACCTGTCCTGAGGCCATCGCACGACCCCGCGACAAGAAACGACAACTCGTTGCCGCGGCGGCGACGCACTGCGGAGGATCGACGAGCACCCATCTATCGACGTCGTCGCGCCCGCTGGACGGGCCGGGCGGCGTCTTCAGCTGACGAACGAGGAGATGGCGATGATCCGAGGCCCGGTGCCCAGGTTACGGCGAACCCTCATGGTGCTGGCCACGGCGCTCGCCACCGTCGCGGCCACCCTCACGGTCGCCACGGCGCCCGTCGCGACGCCTCGTCGCCGGACGACTACAGCGGCTCCGACCTGTGGCTGCGGTACGTGCCGGTCGACGACGCGAAGATGCTCCGCGACTACCGTCGCGCGGCCACGGCGATCGTGGTCGAGAACGCCGACGCCACCACTGTCCACCGGCACACGGCAGACCTCGCCATGGCGCCCGGCTCCACCGAGAAGCTGGTCGAGAGCACGCTCGGCGCGGCACGGGACGAGCTGGTACGCGGCCTGGGCGGGCTGCTCGGTCGACCGACACCCGTGGCGACGGTCGACGGTGACCGGTCCCGGACGGCGCGGTCGTGGTGGGCACCCCGGCGAGTTCACCGCTGGTGCGTCGCTCCGTCCCCACCCGTGACCTGGCCCGGGTCGGCGACGAGGGCTACCTCGTCCGCTCGGTCACCAGGGGAAGGGCGCGGTTCACCGTCATCGCCGGCAACACGGACCTCGGCGCGCTGTACGGGACCTTCGCCTTCCTCCGGCTCATGCAGACCCGCAAGCCCGTCGACCACCTCCGCGTCGCCGAGTCACCGAAGATCAAGAACCGGTTGTTGAACAACTGGGAGACCGAGCGTCTCTACGCCGGCAACAACGCCTCCGGGCTGGGCGGGCTGAACGGCGAGAGCGGAGCTGTCTTCAACTTCGCCGCCACCGGGGCCAGCGCCGGCCGGAACCTGCCCGTCATCCTCGACCGCTACCTCGTCATGGCCCGCGCGCTGGCGTCACTGGGCATCAACGGCATCACCATCAACAACGTCAACGCCGACAACGCGTACCTGACCGGCGCCCGCATCGCGCAGGAGGCGGCCCTCGCCGACGCGCTGCGCCCGTACGGGATCAGGCTGGGGTTGTCGATCCGGTACACCGCGCCCACCGACAGCCGGTTCGCGCCGGACACGCTGACCAACAGTCAGCTCGACCCGTACGGTGCGGATTTCCGGGGCTGGTGGCACCGCCGGGCCCAGCAGATCCAGGCCGCCATCCCGGACTTCATGGGTCTCACCGTCAAGGCCAACTCCGAGGGCCAGCCGGGGCCACAGGACTTCGGGTACGACCACGGTGACGGCGCCAACGCCATCGCCGCCGCGGTCGCACCGCTCGGGATGACAGTGCACTGGCGGACGTTCGTCTACAACGCCGAGGTCGACAACGACCGGCTCAAGCGGGCCTACCTGGAGTTCGGGCCGATCGACGACGAGGTCCAGCCGGATGGCAGTCGGGGCGTTTCGCCGACAACGTGTTCCTACAGACCAAGAACGGGCCACTGGACTTCCAGGCCCGGAGCCCATCCACCCGATGTTCGGCCGGATGGAGAACACCAACCAGGCCCTGGAACTCCAGATCACCCAGGAGTACACCGGCCAGAACTGGATGCTGGCCTACCTCGGCCCGATGTACGAGGAGACCCTCAAGACCGACACCTACGCGACCGACGCCAACGGGAAGCTGCTGCCCAAGCGCCTGGTCGGCAACATCGTCGACGGGTCCGCCCAGCACCACGGCGACACCGCCATCGTCGGTGTCGCCAACCTCGGCAACGCCGACAACCTGACCGGGCACCACTTCTCCCAGGCGAACCTCTTCGCCTTCGGCCGCCAGGCCTGGGACTGGACGCTCGACTCGGCGGACATCGCGACCGACTGGGTGCGGATGACCTGGAGCAACGACAGGCGGGTCGTCGACACCATCCGGAAGATGATGATGGGCTCGTGGGAGTCGCTGGTCAGCTACCAGACGCCGCTGGGCATCGGCCACCAGTTCGCCGAGGGCGCCCACTACCGGCCCGACCCGCCGACTGGGCGGGCCGCGACGACTGGAGCCCGGTCTACTACAACAAGGCGGACACCGTCGGTCTGGGCTTCGACCGCTCCCCACCGGGAGCAACCTGGCCGCCCAGTACTTCCCCGATTGCAGCAGCGCTGCGGGAACATCGACTCGGTCCCGGAGAACCTGCTGATGTGGTTCCACCACGTGCCGTGGGGCCATCGGATGGACAGCGGCCGGACGTTCTGGGACGAGTTGGTCTATCGCTACCAGATGGGCGTCCAGTATGTGACCTGGATGCGCGAGACCTGGGACGCGCTCCAGCCCGACATCGACGCACGCCGGTTCGCCGAGGTCCGCGCCAAGCTGGCGGTCCACGAGGCGGACGCCGCCGACTGGCGGGACACGTCGGTGAACTACTGGAAGGAGTTCAGCGGGCGGGACATCCCGGTCGACGACGCGCCGCTGTCCGCCACGATCGTCGTGGGCGGGAAGACGTTCGGTGGCTTCAACCTGTCGGACGCCTCGTACACCATCCCGGTGCCGGCCGGCGCGTCGCCGACCATCACGAAGGTGCGCACGGCCGACCGGAAGGCACGCTACGAGATCGTCTCCCAGGCGACCGGCGTACCCGGGCAGGCGGTCGTCAAGGTCACGACGGAGAGCTTCTTCGGCCCGCTGGTGAAGAACTACGTCTTCCACCTGGTGCCCGACACCACGCTGACGGCCCTACGCGTCGACGGCGAGCCCCTGACGTCCTTCTCGCCGACGGTGCTGCACTACAACGCCCTCCGGCCGGCCGGCACCACGACCGTGCCGACGGTCACCGCCAGCGCCGCCGATCCCGCCGCCTCGGTCACCGTCGAGCAGGCGACCAGCGCCACCGGCCAGGCGCGGGTCACCGTCACGAGCGGCGAGGCGTCGTCGGTCTACACCGTGGACCTGAACACCGCCCTCAGCGGCAGCGACGAGTTCGGCTCCTCCCCGCTCGGCTCGCAGTGGCAGTGGGTCCGGCCGGACGAGAGCAGGTGGCGGCTGGCCGACGGGTCCCTGGTCATCACCGCGCAGCAGGGCGACCTCCAGGGCACCGCCAACACCGCTAAGAACCTGGCGCTCCAGGACGTCGACGGCGACTGGACGGCCGAGTCCCGGATCGTGTTCTCCCGTCCGCTCGCCGCCAACAACGAGCAGGGCGGTGTCCTCGCGTACGCGGACGACGACAACTACGTGAAACTCGCCTGGGAGATGAGCAACGCGACGGCGGCGATCAACAAGGCTCGGATCGTCTTCCTCCGCGAGCAGAACGGCTCGGCGTCGACACTGGAGATCACCGGTGCGGACGCCCAACGGATCGTTGGGGCCGATGGTGCGATCTGGCTCCGACTGACCAAGATCGGTGACAGCTACCGGGCCTACTACTCCAGCGACGGAACTGTCTACCGCTACCTCGGCTCCACGACGCTGACGACCGAGCCGACGAAGGCCGGGCTGCTGGCCTTCAACCGGGCCGGCACCTCCACCGACCTTGACGTCGCCTTCGACCACTTCCGGATCGAGAGCCGGGGTGAGCCGATCCGCTGACGACAGACACGTCCGGCCCGTCCCCGAGGGCGGGCCCGGACACGTCACCGCGCGGGTCGGTGCCGTCAGCCGCCGATCGCGATGGCGAAGACGTGCATGGTGGAAACGTTGGCCGCCGGCCGGGCGCTGATGTTGGGCAGCACGACCGAGGCCACCGCCTTGCTCTGCAACGCGACACCCACGTAGTAGACGCAGGCCGCCGTCGCCTGCCGCTGGTTGTTGGGCCGGTTCTGGTACGCCGACACGATCGCCGCCGTTCCCGCGGAGTTCGGCCCGCCGTACCAGTCGGGCGTGCTCAGCGTGAACGTCTGCCGGGTGCCGTCGGCGTACACCACAGTGCCGGTCCCCGACGGGTGCCGTAGGTGCCGGTCAGCAGGAAGCCGAGCGTGCTGCCGGTGCCGGTCACGCTGATGGTCTGCCCCGAGGCGATGGCGTTGTCGGCGGCCCCGGCGCTGACGTTGGGCCAGCGGAAGGTGACGCCGTTGCGGCTCACCGTGCCGCCCGGGCTGGCGCCGGCAGCCGCCAGGGCCTGCGCGGAAGCGAGGCCCGCCCCGTCGAAGTTTCCGACGTTCGTGTTGCTGTCGCTGGTGATGCCGACGTTGCTGAAGCTCTGCTCCAAGGTCGGGGTGGCGACGCCCGAACTGGTGACGCGGTAGGTGCGCCCGGCCTGCACGGTGACCTCGATCAGGTCGGACTCGATCCGGGTGACCCGGGGCGACGTACCGTCGGCGGTGTCCACCACCGTGACGGTGCCGGTCAGGATCCGGGCGCGCAGGCGGACGGTGCCGGCGCGGTCCGGTCGGACGAGGATCTCGGTGGCCTGACCGCTGCTCCACGTGATGCCGACCGTGTGCCCGCCCCGACCCCGCAGGCCGGTGACCCGCCCGCTCGGCCAGGCCGGCGGCAGCGCGGGCAGGACGTGCAGCTCGCCGGTGTGGCTCTGCAGCAGCATCTCGGCGATGCCGGCGGTGGCGCCGAAGTTGCCGTCGATCTGGAACGGCGGGTGCAGGTCGAACATGTTGGGCGCGAGGCGGGCGGTGGTGGCGAGGTAGCGGATCGGGTCGTGGGCCCGCTTGCCCTCCTCCATCCGCGCCCAGAAGTTGATTTTCCAGGCCAGTGACCAGCCGGTTCCGTCGTCGCCGCGCAGCATCAGGGTCCGACGGGCCGCCTCGAACAACTGCGGGGTGCCGCGCTTGGTGATCTGGTTGCTGGGAGCCAGCCCGTACAGGTGCGAGATGTGCCGGTGGTTGGGCTCGGTCTCCACCCAGTCGTAGAGCCACTCCATGATGTTGCCGCGCGAGCCGATCTTCATCGGTGGGAGCCGGTCCCGGTCGCGCGCACCTGGGCCCGGAAGGTGCTGTCCACGTCGAGGATCTCGCTCGCGCGGGCACACGCGTCGAACAGGTCCCGCAGGATCTGGTTGTCCATAGTGGGGCGGCGCACACGCTGGCGTTCGAGTGGTGGCTGAGCTCCGGCGAGTTCGACGGGTTGGTCACCAGATAGCCGAGGGTCGGCTCGGTCACCAGCGTGTTGAGGAAGAACTGCGCCGCGCCCTTCATGGCCGGGTAGTTCGTCCGTAGGAACTCGATGTCGCCGTTGAACAGGTAGTGGTCCCAGATCAACGTGGACAGCCAGGCGCCGCCGGTCTGCCACATGCCCCAGAACGCGCCGTCCACCACCGCCGTGGCCCGCCACGCGTCGGTGTTGTGGTGGGTGACCCAGCCACCGGCGTTGTACTGCACCTGGGCGGTCCGCGCGCCGGCGACCGACAGGTCCCGGACCATGTCGAAGACCGGGCCGTGGCACTCGGCCAGGTTCGTCGTGTTGGCCGGCCAGTAGTTCATCGGCAGGTTGGCGTTGATCGTGTACTTCGAGTCCCACGCGGGCGCCAGCGAGTCGTTCCAGATGCCCTGGAGGTTGGCCGGCTGGGTGCCGGTCCGCGACGACGCGATCAGCAGGTACCGGCCGTACTGGAACAGCAGCGTGGAGAACTGCGGGTCGTTGACGCTGTTGTGCTGGGCGATCCGCACATCGGTCGTCTGGTCGGCCGCGGACGTGCGGCCCAGGTCGAGGGTGACCCGGCCGAACAGCGCCTGGTAGTCGGCCACGTGCCGACTGCGCAGCTGGTCGTAGCTGCTGGCCCGCGCGGCGGTGAGGCGCTGCCGGGCGATGCCCTGGTAGTCGCCGCCGACGTTGCGGTAGTTGACGTAGCTGGAGCCGATGGAGATCAGCAGGATCACGCTGTTGGCGTTCGTCACCCGCAGGGTGCCGCCGGAGCTGGAGACGCTGCCGCCGCTGACCGTCGCATTGGCCAGGAGAGGAAGCGGACCGCGCCGGTGACGCCCTCCATGCTTCCGGAGACGCCGTCGAGGCCGATCGTGGTGCCGTCCGGGCTGGACACCGTGACGCGCTGCGGGCTGTCGAAGGTGGCGGTGAAGCTGATCGCGCCGGTCCGGTCGGCGGTCAGCCGCATCGCGATGACCTGGTCCGGCGCGCTGGCGAACACCTCTCGCTGGTATCGGACGCCGTTCAGCACGTACGTCGTGGTGACGGTGGCGGTGGTGAGGTCGAGCGTCCGGTCGTACTGCGAGGCTCCGCTGGCGGACCCGAAGGCGAGCCGGAGGTTGCCGACGGTCTGGTAGGCCAGCTGACCGCCGGGGTTGCCCATCATGGTCTGGTTGATCAGATCCTGGGCCTGGGTCCACTGGTTCGCGTTGACCAGCCGCCGGATCTCCGCCAGCGCCCCCGCGCCTCGGGGTTGCTGGGGTCGTGCGCCCGCCGGCCCAGACGGTGTCCTCATTGAGCTGCAGTCGTTCCGTGTCGACGTTGCCGAAGACCATGGCACCGAGCCGGCCGTTGCCGATCGGCAATGCCCTGAGCCAGTCGGTGCCGGCACCCTCGTCGTACCAGAGCGCGAGGTCACCCGCGGCCAGCACCTGTGGTGGCGCCGCCGCGTCCGCTCGGGCTGCGGCCGTCCAGGGCAGCGGCAGGACAGCACCGCCCGCACCGGCTGCGCCGATCTTGAGGGCTTGCCGCCGGGTCAGGTCTGACATCGATCCTCCAAACGGTGGCCAGTCCGGCCACCCGAAGCGTGACAACTGTGGGACCCGACATGGGCATCCGCTTGGTGGGGCCAACCGGGACCATCGCTGAGCAGGCGGACGTCCGGCACGGGCACGCCAGACATCTGATGTGTTTCGCGAAGGTTACTCCCAGGCCACAGAATAGGCAACGGTCGATCGATGGATGATCCACGCACGCCCTGGCCCTGTGAGCAAGCTGCGTGAGCGGGCGACACCGCAGCACGACCGGGCAATTCGCCAGGATCGCGGTGCCGGACACCGGAGCAGATGCACATACATCTGATGTACGGGTGGCTGCGGGGCGGATCGTCGCGCCACGTGCCACAGTGGAGACACCGCGGCTGCAACCTCGATCGACCGAAGGGCGTGTGATGGGAAACCCTCGAATGACCGGAGGAACCGTGAACCCGCTCGCGCTGCGTGCCCTCGTACCCATCGCCGCACTCGCCGGCCTGGCCGCCTGTACGACCGCCTCGCCCACTCCCACCGCCGGCGCGACCACCACGGCACCGACCAGCGCCGCACCCACCTCCGGCGCGACACCGTCGGCGTCCGACACCCAACCGCGTCCGGTACGGCGTCCGCCACCACCCAGGCCCCTGCCCGGTGAGCGCCGCGACCCTCCAGCAGGTGTCGCGGCTGAGCAGCTCGCACCGGATCGACCCGAAGCACATCAAGTGCGCGGGTCAGTGAGCCACCGCCGGCGTGATCGCCACCGATCCCGGCTCGCAGGGGACGGCGTGCTGCTGTTCAAGAACACCGACGGCATGTGGCGCAAGGTGGCCGAGGGCAGCGCGCTCGACTGCAAGGCCTTCGGCATCCCGGCAGACATCGGTGACAAGGTCGGCTGTCAGGACCAGTGAGCAGGTGCTGTCGTGCCGGTCCGCTGCCGATCAGCGGGAGAGGACCGGCCGGCGCAATCTGCTCCGTCGCATGAGGGTGTCCGCGACGATCAGCAGACCGGGGACGGCGCCGAGCAACCAGATCACGATCAGCGGCCAGTGGATCAGCGCGCCCACCGCCCCGCGGATCCGCGGGACCTCCCACGGCGTACGACGCCTCCTGGTCCCAGGAACGGCAGGACAGCGAATAGGCACCGGACGCGGGGACGTCGAAGGACGCGACCCAGGCGAAGGAGGCGTAGTCGCCCCGTAGTCGCCCGGTGCGATCGTCACCGCCCGCACCGGCACGACCACCCGACCGACATCGGTCACCTGGCAGTCCGGATCGTGTGGCGCGGAGCCACCGCGAGGATCGCGTACTGGCCGGCAGCCGGCAGCCGCAGTTCACCCGGCGAACCGGCCGAGGAGGCGAAGGGCCCACTGCCCCGTACTCGATCGGGTCGTACCGCACCGTGCTGCCCTCGGCTCCGAGCTGCACGGTCGTCTGCCCGAGCAGGGCACCCACCAGGGCGACGAGCGACCCGGTGACATAGCCGCGACGGGTCGGCACCCGGTCCCGCCGCACCCGCCCGCGCTGGAGCAGGTGACCGGCCGCCGCACCGCAGACCACCAGCAAGAGGCTGCCGAGTAGGACACTCCGCCACGGTGCCGCTCCACTGAGCGGGACGACCCACCGGTAGACGGCCATCGTCGCGCCCACGAACACCAGGCTGATCAGCGTGGCCGCCACCACCGCTGCGGCGGTGTGGCGCTGACCCGCACGCCAGGTGCACCAGCCGGCGAGCACGGGTGCCACCCCACGGTCCACCACAGCGCCGGCGCGACCGTCGGGTCCTCCTCCCACCGGTGCGTCGCCTCGAAGAACATCAGCGGGGCGGCCACGGTGACCAGCAGCCACACCGCGAGGACCACCGGTCCGGGAAACGACCGTCCCACCACCCGCCAGGTTGCCGCCGTCATACCTCGATCATCCGGTACCAGCGCCACGTGCCGACGTCTCGGTCCCGACCGGGCCCGCGCCCTCGGGGACGTCGCGTGGGACTCTCGCCGTCCCGTCCGCAATCGGGTTGTCCTCCACCCGCGCACGGGTGACCATGGTCGGCATGGCGGGAGCTGGGCGGTGAGGTCACCACTTCAGGGTGGGCTGCCGCCGAGCGGGGCGAAGGTGGTCGGCGCGGTTGTCGAGATCGCCTGCGACGAGTCGGGGTTCTCCGGCACCAACCTGCTGCACTCGACCGCCCCGGTGATCACGCACGCGAGCGTCGATCTCCGCGTCGACGAGGCCGTCGCGATCATCACCACGCTGCGGTCCGGGTTCCGGTTCTCACCGCACGAGCTGAAGTCCGGCCGATTCCTGCGCGGCTCGGGTGCCAACGAGGCGCTGACCTGGTTTCTGGCGGCGCTGGCCGGCCGGGCGCACGTGCACCTGATCGACAAGGAGTTCTTTCTCGTCACCAGGATCGTCGACTACCTGCTGACCGAGCCGTCGTACGCCGCGGGCACCCGCCTGGCGCGCGAGCACCGCCCGGCCGCCCTCGCCCTCTACGAGGCCAGACACGGGGCCGCGAGCGACTGGGGCGCTCTCCTGGCGGCGTTCGTCGATCTCGTCCGGATGAAGCGGCGGCTTCCGGTTCAGCAGACGGTGCGGCGTTTCTTCCAGGCCCGCGACGCGCTGCTGCGACACCAGCTCGACGCGGCGGCCGAGGCAGCCCTCAGCGGGCTCGACCGGAACCGCGTGGAGGCCGTGGTGGCCCGGCTCGACAACGAGGACCGGTCGGTGCCACCACCACTGGAACCGCTGCTGCCGGCCCTCGCCGAAACGGTCCTGTCCTGGAGTGACGGCCGGAGGCAGGTGCTGGTGACCCACGACGAACAGAGCGCCCTGACGGCCGACCGACTGACCCGCCTCCAGCGGATGCTCGCCGACACTGGCGGCCCGGCGCGTGCAGGCGTCAGTGCCGAGGCACTGCCGGACGGGCTCACCGCTGGCCGGGCTGGTGATGGTCGACTCTCGCGACGATCCCCGCGTCCAGGTCGCCGACCTCCTCGCGGGAGTGGCCCGGCGGATGCCGGAGATCATCGACGACGGCCTGCGGCAGCCGCCGCACGTTCACCGAGGGTGACGCCCAGCCACGACCGGGTCGGTGGGAAGGGCCTGGTCAGGACCGGGCGAGGGCATGGAGCGCTTCGGCGGTCGCCGGATCGGCAGGAAAGAACGCCTCGACGGCCAGACCAGAGACTGTGACATCCAGCGGCGTACCGAAGAGGGTCGTGGTGCTGACGAAGGACAGCTCCCGACCGTGGTGCCGGTAGCGCAGCGGGATGAGGACGCGCGACAGGGCATCGCTGATCGGTGGCGTGTCAGCGCCTGCGCCGGGTAGCCACGAAGCTCCTCGTGCAGGTCGTACAGGATCGGGTCGTTGGTCGTCACCGCCTGCTGGTGCAGCCGTCGGAGCAGGTGGGCACGCCACTCGGGCAGGTTGGCGATTCGCGGCGCCATGCCGTCGGGGTGCAGGCTGAGCCGCAGCACGTTGATCGGTGGGCTGAGCAGGTGGGGCTGCGCGTCCGCGGTGAACAGGGCGACGGCGGGTTGGCGTCGACAAGGCGCCAATGCTCATCGACGAGGAGCGCGGGGTACGGGCGGTGGCCGTCGAGGATCTGCCGTACGGCGGCACGTACCGGAGCCAGCTCGGGATCGGTCAGCTGATGGCGGGGATAGGCGGGCGCGTAGCCGCCGGCGAGCAGCATCGCGTTGCGCTCGGCCAACGGCATCTCCAGCTGCTCGGCCAGCCGCAGGATGAGGTCCGGGCTCGGCCGGGACCGCCCGGTCTCGACGAAACTCAGATGCCGGGTCGACACTCCCGCCTCGATCGACAGGTCGAGCTGACTCATCCACGACTGCGACGCCAATCGCGCAGCAGCTCCCCACTGGTCGCCCTGGCCCGGTCATGATCGCCACGTCACCGACCCTAGATCCGCACCGGCGTGCGAACCATTACCTGCGACGTAATCGACAGCCCTCGCCGGCACCGGACATCATTCCTCCCGACCCGACAACCGGACGCAGAGGACACACAACCATGACCGCGTACGCCATCGCCCACCTCCGCCGGGCACCCATCCACGCCGACGTGTTGGAATACCTGGAGCGGATCGACACCACACTCGCACCCTTCGCCGGCCGCTTCATCGTCCACGGCGGTGCCGTGGAGGTCCTGGAGGGCGACTGGCCCGGCGACGTGGTCGTCATCGAGTTTCCCGACCTTGGCCAGGCCCGCGCCTGGTACCGGTCCAGCGACTACCAGGAGATCAAGCCCCTGCGGACGAGGCACCTGACCGGCGAGGCGATTCTCGTCGACGGGGTCGAGGCCGGGCACGACTCGGCGCAGATGGCCGCGAGCATCCGTCCCGCCGGCGCTCGATGACGTCCGACCCCCACCGAGATCGACGCGCGAGCCCTTCCTGAGAACCGCGCGGCTCGCGCGTCGACGCACCCGACGCCGGTCAGCCGGCCGTAGTCTCGTCGGATGCACACCATCCAGACGCACACCCTCGCGATACCCGGCGCCGACCTGGTCTACGACGTCCGCGGCCCACTACCCCCGCCGGCGACCATCGCGTGTTGCTCATGATCGGCCAGCCGATGGCGGCCGAGGGGTTCGGAGCGCTCGCCCGCACATCACGGACCGCACCGTCGTCACCTACGACCCGCGCGGCCTGGGCCGCAGCGTCCGCAAGGACGGTCGGTCCGACCACACGCCGCAGCAGCAGGCGGCCGACCTGCATCTGCTCATCGAGACGCTCGGCGCCGGTCCGGTCGACGTGTTCGCCAGCAGCGGCGGTGCGGTGACCGCACTCGAACTGGTCGCCACCCACCCTGACGACGTCGCCACGCTGGTGGCGCACGAACCGCCGATCAACGCGGTGCTCCCCGACGCCACCGCCGCCGAGCGCGCGCGGGCCGCCTTCTACGACGCGTACCAGGCGAAGGGGCGAATGCCGGAATGGCCTCGTTCATCGCGATGACGTCCTGGCAGGGCGAATTCACCGATGCCTACTTCGCCCAGGCCACCCCGACCCGGCGATGTTCGGCATGTCGGGCGACGACGACGGCAGCCGCGACGATCCGCTGCTGTCCAAGAACTCCTGGGCGGTCACCGACTACCGCCCTGACGCGAGCCTGCTCAGCGCGGCGTCCACCCGGATCGTGATCGCGGTCGGCGAGGAGTCGGCCGGCACGTACACGGCGCGCACTGCCCTGGGCACGGCGGCCCTGCTCGGCCAGGAGCCCGTGGTGTTCCCGAGCCACCACGGCGGTTTCCTCGGCGGCGAGCACGGCTACGCGGGCAAGCCCGAGGAGTTCGCCGCGCGGCTGCGAGACGTGCTGGACGCCGGCTGACCGGACGTCAGCATGGTCATCCGCCGCCGGCCGTCTCCGGCCGGCGGCGATCGGTGCCCTGGTGGATCAGAAGGGGCTGCGTCCTCGCCCATCAACGCCAGCACGACGCCACCCTTGCCCTGCTTGAGGCCTTGGACCACGACCTTGCCGGTGCTGCCGTCGGGCAGCTCCAACGTGAAGGTCTTGCCGACCGCGTTCTTGGGGCCGTTGCCTGCGCTGTTCGCGGGTCGGAAGTCACCTGCCCACGGTGCGGTCTTACCCCGCGGGCGGGCTCGGCGAAGAGCGCGGCGGTGCCGGGGTTCTGGTGCCGTCGGAGGAAAGGAGCACTGAGGCGCTGCGAAAGGTAGCCATATGGCCCAAGAGTATCCCGGACGACACCCGATCGCGCCACGACCGTGGCAAGGAATCGTCGGAACCTCCCGGTTACCGCCAGAAAACAGCGCCGCACGGCCGCCGGACCTCCCGGATCGACCCCAGCCACTATCCTCGACAGCGGAACAGCAGCCGCATACCGAGGCCAGCACGAGATCAACCGAGATGGCGAGCCACGAGCGGTCGAGGAGAACGCGATGATCGATCTGGTGACCGTCGGTGCGATCGTCTGCGTCCTGTTCGTCGGTGTCGTCATCCTGGTCCGCAAGCCGGCCGACGCTCGGCGGGTCGTCCGCTGGTCGGCCCTGGCGATCACCGTGCTGGTGGCCGCGGCGCTGACCCCTACACCGTGGATGACTCCGGGTCGGCGGCGGGCTATCTGCTCGGCGTGCCCGTCGTGGCCGCGCTGCTGCCGCTTCTCGCACAGCGAGTCGGTCGGCTGACCGGTGTCGCGGACCTGGCGGCGGCGCTGGTCATCACCGCCTGGGGCTGTTGCTCGGGCTGGGCGTCGGTGTCGCGTTCCTGCCGGCGGCGGTGCTCCTTGTCGGCAGCGTCGTGGGCACCAGGGCACCGCGACCCTCCGCGTCGGTCTGACGGGACGCGCCCGCACCGACAGTTCGGATGCCGCGCGGCACTGGCGATCCTGACCTTCCTCCCCGGAGGGATTGACCCTCACGGACGTCCACTGTTAACTGCACATCAACGACGTGGGTCGATGTTCATCCGCTGGCCGTCCGGCCGGTGCGATGACAACGTTTCCCGTCGTCTCGACATCGCCCTCGTCTCGGCGGACGTGGGCAGACCGGGCACGTCCCGGGTGCGAGACCCATCCGCACGGACGATCCAGAGGAAATCGTGTCGATGAAGATGACGCCGCCGCTACGCATCGTGCTCGCCGTCCTGCTCGCCGGAGGTGTCGTCGCCGTCGGGCAGGCCGGACCCGCCACCGCGGCGCCCACGGATGCCGCCTTCGGCACCGGCACCGGGACGCTGAACGTCAACCGGGCCGGCTACCTGGCGAAGCACGACATCGTCTACAACCGCCCGAACACCAACCCCTGCACGGGCTCACTGTCGGCAACGGTCGCACCGGCGCCATGGTCTGGAACGAGAACGGTCTGACCGCACAGGTCTCCGGCGTCGACCTGGCGCAGCAGTCGACCTACGCCGCCGGGATGGTCAACCTGTACGGCAACCCGCAGCTCGACACCGGCTACACCACCTTCCAGCAGCGCCTCTCGCTCTACGACGGCACGCTGACCACGACGTACGACAACAACCGCACCGTCACGGTGATGGGCGCGCCCAACTCCGAGGTGATGGGCATCCACGTCGAGGACACCCGGCCCGGGTGAGCAGTGTCGGGCTCGACCTGAGCCTGTGGGACATGAACACCGTCCAGAACATCGCGGACGTCCCGGACCTCAACACCTGGCGTACCGTCTCGACCTTCGCCGACGCCAACGGCGTCGGGTTGAGCCGTGGGCAGACCGACGCGAACAACTTCGGGTACACCCTCGCGGCCACTGTCGAGGGAGCGTCGTACACCTCCCAGGTGGTCAACGGCGGCCGCGTCCGGCTGACCATCACCCCCACATCGAGCTACACCGTGTGGTTCACCGCGGCCAGCCGGGTCAACTCGCCGGGCCTGAACTCCGTGACCCAGGCGAAGAACCAGCTGGCCGCCGCCAGGAGTGCCGGCTACACCACCACGCTGAACAACTACCGCAACTGGTGGCACGACTTCTGGGGCAAATCGTTCGTCCAGTACTCCAACGCGGGCGGCGACGCCGACTACCTGGAGAACGCCTACTACCTGGCGACCTACATGATCGCGGCGGGCGGGTACGGCACCTACCCGCTGCACTTCATCAACGGGGTCTTCCGCGCCACCCAGGACAACTCCAAATGGAGCAACGGGTACTGGTACTGGAACCAGCGGGACGTCTACAACTCGTTCCTGGCCAGCAACCACGTCGACCTGATGGCGGGCTTCAACCGGCTCTACAGTCGCAACCTTCCCGCGTTGAAGTCGTACACCACCACCCGCTACGGCAGCGACGGGCTCTGGGTGCCGGAGACGATGGGCTGGGACGGCAACGCCCGGGGCACGATCAACAGCAACTACGTCAACGACACCTACTCGACCGGCACCGAGGCCGCCTACAACATGTACCTGCAGTACCGGTACAGCAACGACGAGACGTACTGCGCAACACCGCCTACCCGTACATGCGGGAGGCGGTGAAGTTCTACGAGGACATGCTGGACTACGACAGCGCCACCGGCCGGTGGTACATGGCCAGTTCGAACGCCCACGAGACGTACTGGGACGTCCGCAACGCCATCACCGACCTGGCGGCGGTACGGCTGCTCTTCCCGCTCACGATCCAGGTGGGCCAGCAACTCGGCCTCGACGCCGGGTTGCGGGCCAACTGGCAGACGATCGTCAACAACCTGGCCCCGTACCAGGTGCAGAACGGGTGTACCTGCCGCACGACCCGCCGACCTCGCCAACCCGCAACAACGAGAACGTGGCGCTGGAGCTGGCCTGGCCCTACGACCAGACCGGCATCGGCTACTCGGACCAGCAGACCGCCGTCAACACCTGGAACGCCCGGCCCCACCCGTACGGCAACGTCTGGTCCAACGACCACGTGCACGCCGCCCGACTCGGTCTCGGCAACCAGGCGTTCCGGGGCATGCGCACGATGCTGCAGAAGTACCAGAACTACCCGAACGGGATGACCAACAACACCAACGGCGTCTTCGAGTACCTCGGGTGCACCTGACGGCGATGAACGAGTCGTTGCTCCAGTCGTACAACGACAAGATCCGGGTCTTCCCGGCCGTGCCGACCGACTCCAGCTTCGTCGGGAAGTTCACCCTGCTCGCCAAGGACGGATTCCTGGTCAGCTCCGAGCGGGAGGCCGGCGAGGTCAAGTACGTGGGGCTGCGCAGCCAGTACGGCAAGACGGCCTGGGTGGTGAACCCGTGGGGCAGCCAGGAGGTCCGGGTCCGTCGTACCTCGGACAACGCCGTGCTGACCACCACCTCGGCCGCCGAGATCAGCTTCGCCACCGCGGCGAACACGGTGTACGTGGTGGAGCGCACCGCCAGCCGCTGTCGACGTACGCGACCACAACCCTGACCGGCACCGCCAACCAGGGTGAGAAGAGCCTGTCCGGAACGGCGTCGACGCTGGGCCTCGGCGGTGCCGGCGGCGGCGGGCTGGTCAACGACACGATGCTGACCTACGACGCCAACTGGCACCACACCACGGCCCGCGGGTACGGCGACTACAACGACGACACCCACCACAGCACCACCGTCGGCGCGGCGGCCAGCTACACCTTCACCGGCACCGGGGTGGAGTACCTGTCCGAACGGTTCAGCGACATGGGCAACGTCGACGTCTACCTGGACAACGTCCTGCAGACCAACGTCAACCTGAACGCCTCCGGTGCCCGGCAGGCCCAGCAGGTCGTGTTCCGCCGGACCGGGCTGACCAACGGCTCCACACGATCCGCATCGTCAACAAGACCACCTCGGTGGGCATGGTCGACGCGCTGCGGATCCTCACCGGCGGCACCCACCGGCGACCGGCGCGGTCGCGCTGCGGGCCCAGGCGAACGGACGCTACGTCAGCGCCACGAATGCCGGCGCGGGCAACCTGGTCGCGTCCGCCACCAGCGTCAGCACCTCCGAGCAGTTCGACCAGGTCGACCTCGGCAGCGGCAACGTGGCCCTGCGGGCCCGGGTGAACAACCAGTTCGCCTGCGCCGAGAACGCCGGGGCCAACCCGCTGATCGCCAACCGACCGTCCGCCGGGGCGTGGGAGACCTTCACCCTGGTCCGCAACACGGACGGCTCGGTCAGCCTGCGGGCCACTGTGAACAACAGGTACGTGGTCGCGGAGAACGGCGGGGCCGAGGCCCTGATCGCGAACCGGGACGCGGTCGGCCCCTGGGAGAAGTTCGACCTGATCACCCTCTGACGGCGGCTCGGCTTTGTCCACACCGCCCTGGCGAACGCGCACCCACCGGTGCGCGTTCGCCCGACCGTCCAGCCCACCCCAATCCGGGAGTACGCCATGCTCACACCACGTCCGCGCCTCACCGCGGCCGTCGTCCTGGCCATCCTCGCCAGCCTATTGCCGATCCTGGTGGCGGTCACCGTTGCCGCACCGCCGGCGGCCGCGGCGCCACCCGCGACCACCCAGTTCGAGAAGGTCAAGCTCGACGGTGGGCTCTCCATGGGAGAGCCGATCGAACTGTCCGTCCTGCCCGACGCCAAGGTGCTCTACATCAACCGGGGCACCAGTTCCGGTGGTGGCCAGGTGCGCCTCTACAACCCGGCCACCAGTGCGACGACCGTCGCGCTGACCCTGCAACTGGACGCCCGGTTCGAGGACGGTCTGATCGGCATCACCGCCCACCCGAGGTTCGCCACGAATCGCTGGGTCTACCTGTTCTACTCGCCGGTCGCCACACCCTGGTGAACCGCATCTCGCGGTTCACCTTCAACCCGAGCACCCTGGTGCTCGACCCGGCGAGCGAGACGAAGCTCATCGAGTGGCCGACCGAACGCCGGCTCTGCTGCCACTCGGCGGGCTCGATGACCTGGGACAGCAACGAGAACCTCTACTTCGCCGTCGGCGACAACACCAACTCCGGTGGCGACTCGGCCGGCATGGCGCCGATCGACGAGCGGACGAGCCGCGACGCCCAGTACGACGCGCAGCGCACCTCGGGCAACACCAACGACCTGCGCGGAAAGATCAATCGCATCCACCCGGAGGACAACGGCACGTACACCGTGCCGACCGGCAACCTCTTCGCCGCGGGCACCAGCGGCACCCGCCCGGAGGTCTACGTGATGGGGTGCGTAACCCGTACCGCCTGTGGGTGGACCGCAAGAGCAGCAACACGCTCTACTGGGGCGAGGTCGGTCCGGACGCCGGGTCGACGATCACCAACCGGGGCCGGCGGCGTACGACGAGTGGAACCGGGCCACCGCACCGGGCAACCACGGATGGCCGTACTGCGGAGGCCCCAACGTCGCCTACAACGACTGGGACTTCGCCACCAACTCGCCGCGCGGCTGGTTCCCGTGCGGTGGCAGCACCGGCCCGGTGAACAACTCGCCCCGCAACACCGGCCTCCAGCAACTCCCGCCGACCCGGGGCGCGCTGGTCTGGGAGCAGCACGGCGGCAGCCGGGACTGGCCAGCACTGGACAGCCCGGGCGGCTGCGGCTCGCCCAACCACGCCGAGGTCTACCACTACGACCCCAACCTCGCCTCGGACGTGAAGTGGCCGCAGTACTACGACAACAAGCTGGTCATCACCGAGTACTGCCGTAACTGGATCAAGGAGGTCCAGTTCGACAACGGCAACCCGCGTACCGGCAACCCGACGATTATCGAACCGGTGCTCGCCGGCATGTCGTTCGTCCACCCGATCGACATGGAGTTCGGGCCGGACGGGTCGCTCTACCTGCTGGAGTACGGCAACGGCTACTTCGGGCGACGCCGCCGCCGGCCTCTACAAAATCAACTACGTCGCCGGCGGCGGTCCCCACCGCCGTCGCGTCGGCCACCCCCGACAACGGCGTCAGCCCGCTGACCGTCAGCTTCTCCAGCGCCGGCAGCACCGACCCGGACGGGGACCCGCTGACCTACGCGTGGGACTTCGACAGCAACGGCACCGTCGACTCCACCGCCGCGAACCCCACCTACACGTACACCAGCAGCGGCGACAAGCGCGCCCGGCTCACGGTGTCCGACGGCACGGGTCGGTCCGGCACCACCCAGGTGGCGGTCGTGGTGGGCAACACCCGGCCCGTCGTCGCCCTCAACGGCATACCCAACGGCGGGCTGTTCTCCTGGGACGAGAACCTGAGCGCCACGGCCACCGCCTCCGACGCCCAGGACGGCACGATCCCCTGCGCGAACGTGGTGATCCGGGCGGCCCTCGGCCACCAGGAGCACGCGCACGAGGAGGGGCAGGGCACCGGTTGCGGCTTCACCGTCAACACCGGACCGGTGCACGCCGGACCGGACTCGGTGCTCTTCTTCCTGCTGCGGGCCGGTTACACCGACCGGGGCGCGGCCGGCACCGTGCCACTCACCGCCGAGAAGGACGTCACCCTCTGGCCCAAGCAGTGGCAGGCCGAGCACTACGTCTCGCTGCACGGGCCCCAGGTGATCAACGCCAGCGGCGCCGAGGGCGGCCGGCGGCTCGGTGACATCCAGAGCGGCGAGTACGTCCGGCACCACGGCGTGAGCCTGAAGGGCATCACCGGGATCGGGCCCGGTCTCCTCGGACAAGGCCGGCAACGTCGCCTCCTTCCGGTACGACTCACCGACCGGCCCCGAGGTCGCCCGGGTGACAGTGCCCAACACCGGCGGCTGGGACAGCTACACCGAGATCAGCGCGCCGGTCTCCAAGCCCGACGACAACACCCACGACCTGTACGTCGTGTTCACCGGCGGCAGCGGAGGAGCCCTGCTCGACCTGGACAGCTACACCTTCACCGGCGCCGGGGTGAGCACCCCGGCGAGCGGCACCCGCACCGGCCCGATTCGGGGCATGAACAAGTGCGTCGACGTCAACGGTGGTGGGACCGCCGACGGCACCAGCGTCCAGATGTGGGACTGCATCTCCGGCGCGACCAACCAGCAGTGGACGCTGCCCGGCGACGGCACCATCCGCAGCCTGGGCAAGTGCCTGGACGTGAAGTCCAGCGGAACCACCAACGGCACTCCGATCCACCTCTACACCTGCAACGGCACCGGAGCCCAGCAGTGGGTGGTCGGCACCGCCGGCAGCCTGCGCAACCCACAGGCCAACCGGTGCCTGGACATCCCTCCTCCACCCCGACCAACGGGCGGCAGTTGCAGATCTACGACTGCAACGGCACCGCCGCGCAGAACTGGACCCTGCCGTGACCAGCCCGTCCCCCTCCCGCAAGGAGCCTCCATGCGCAGACGCATCACCGCGGTCGCCGCCGCCGTGGTCGCCGGACTCACCGTCGCCGCCGGAGCGTCGGCGGTGGCTCCGGCCCGGCCGAGGCCGCACCGCTGAGCAAGGTCCTGGTCTTCTCCAAGACCGCCGGCTTCCGGCACTCCTCCATCCCGAACGGCATCGCCGCCATCCAGCAACTCGGTACGGCGAACGGCTTCACCGTCACCGCCACCGAGGACGCGACCACCTTCACCACTGCCAACCTCGCCCAGTACCAGGCGGTGGTCTTCCTCAGCACCACCGGTGACGTGCTCAACGCCGGCCAGCAGGGCGCGTTCGAGGCGTACCTCTCCGCCGGGGTGGCTTCGTCGGGGTGCACGCCGCCGCCGACACCGAGTACGACTGGCCGTGGTACGGCGGACTGGTCGGGGCGTACTTCGCCTCGCACCCGGCCACCCAGCAGGCGACCGTGCGGGTCGAGGACCGATCGAACGCCTCGACCGCGCACCTGCCGTCGACCTGGACCCGCACCGACGAGTGGTACGACTACCGGGCCAATCCCCGCTCCACCGTCAAGGTGCTGGCCAACCTCGACGAGTCGTCGTACACCGGTGGGTCGATGGGTGGCGACCACCCGATCACCTGGTGCCAGAACTACGGCGGCGGACGCTCCTGGTACACCGGCCTTGGGCACACCGAGCAGAGCTACAGCGACCCGAACTTCACTCGGATGCTGCTCGGCGGAATCCGGGTGGCTGCCGGGGCCGTTGCGGCCGACTGCCGGCCGGAGTCCGGCTACACCCCGCTCTTCGACGGCACCCAGGCCAGTCTGGGGCAGTGGCGGCAGGCGGGGCCGGGCGGCTTCACCCTGGCCGACGGCACCCTCACCTCGAACGGTGGGATGGGGTTGCTCTGGTATCCCGTACGCACCTTCGGCGACTACTCGCTGAAGGTCGACTGGATGATGCCGGGCGACGACAACGGTGGGGTCTTCATCGGGTTCCCCGATCCGCAGGGCGACCCGTGGGGCCCGGTCGACGCCGGTCACGAGATCCAGATCGACGCCACCGACGGTGACCCGTCGCGCACCACCGGCAGCGTCTACGGGCTCCAGGCACCGAACCAGGCCGCCCGCGGCGGCGCTCAACCCACCCGGCTCCTGGAACACCTACGAGATTGGTGTGCACGGTCAGCGGGTCGAGATCTGGCTGAACGGCGTCAAGATCAACGATTACGTCAGCAGCCGGGCCATCGCCAACGGCTACATCGGGTTGCAGAACGACGGCGCCGGGATGGACATCAACTACCGCAACGTGCGGATCAGGACGGACGGCCCGAGTGAGCCGCCCGCCACCGATCTGGCCCGGAGTCGGCCGGTGACCGCGTCCAGCGTCGAGCCGGGCAGTGCGAACGCGGCGGCCAACGCCGTGGACGGCAACGCGGCCACCCGGTGGGGCAGCGCGTACACCGACCCGCAGTGGATCACCGTCGACCTCGGGGCCACGTACGCGATCAACCGGGTACGGCTGGCCTGGGAGACGGCCCACGCGCGGGCGTACCAGGTCCAGGTGTCGCCGGACAACGTGTCCTGGTCACCGATCCACACCACGACCACCGGAGACGGCGGCGTCGACGACCTCGCCGTCAGCGGCACCGGTCGCTACCTGCGGGTGTACGGCACCCAGCGGGCCACCCAGTGGGGCTACTCGCTGTGGGACCTGAACGTCTACGGCAGCGCCGCCGGCAGCACCCTGCTGTCCGGGGTCGGCCGGTCGCCACGTCCAGCGTGGAGCCCGGTAGCGCGCACGTGGCGGCCAACGCGGTGGACGGCAACGCGGCCACCCGGTGGGGCAGCGCGTACGCCGACCCGCAGTGGATCTCGGTGGACCTGGGCGCGTCCCGCACCCTGGACCGGGTCCGGCTGAGCTGGGAGGCGGCGTACGCGCGGGCGTACCAGATCCAGGTCTCCCCGGACAACGTCACCTGGTCGCCGGTGCACACCACGACCACCGGCGACGGGGCGTGGACGACATCGCCATCTCGGCCACCGGCCGTTACCTGCGCGTTCAGGGCACCCAGCGAGCCCTGCCGGCGTACGGCTACTCGCTGTGGGAACTGGAGATCCACGGCAGCTGAGGCACCGACCCCTCGGGCCCGTCGTCGAACTGTCCCTCCGGCGACGGCGGGCCACCACCAGGGCAGCCGGTGCGGCTGGCGTCCCCGGTCGCACCGGCTGCCCGACAACCCGCTCAGGCGTGATGCATCCGAAGAACCCTGGCTGCGCGCGGTCGCCGCCGCGGCGCTCGATCGCGCCGGTCCGCTTCCGCCGGGCCGGCGCGGTCACGTCGTACGCCATTTCTGGTTGTTGCCGCCGTTACAGTCCCAGATCGCGACGGCGGAGCCGTTGGCGGTGGCGTTGCCGATGACATCGAGACACCTGTCGGCGCCAACCGCGAGGAGACTGCCGTCGCTGTTGAGTCGCCACTGTTGATTGGCCTGACCGTTGCAGTCCCATATCTCGACCACCGTGCCGTTGGCGGTGCCGTTGTCGTAGACGTCGAGGCACTTGCCGCCGGCGGTCCGCAGCTCGCCGGCACCCGTGCGGGTCCACTGCTGGTTGGTGGAGGCGTGGCAGTCCCAGATGATCGGCAGGGTGCCGTTTGTCTCGTTGCCGTTCGGCACGTCGAGGCAGCGGTTCGAGCCGACGCCCCGCAGCACGCTCGTGCCGCCGCTGGGTGGTGGGTGCCGCCGCCGGAGACGACGAACATGGCCGCCCGTGCGACGGCACGGACGCGCTGATCGTCGGCCCGGAACTGCCAGTGGTGTGCGCCCACAGGTCGCGCACCGAGTAACTCGACGCGCTGCCCAGCCCGAGCGCGGACGCGGTGGTCGACACGGTGGTCGTGCCGCCGCCCCGGTTGAGCAGCACCACTGCCGCGGATCCATTGGCCATCGGCTTGAGCCAGACCTCCTGGTCGCCACTGTCGCTGATCTTGTTGCCCTGCCGGCCTCCCCAGTCCTGGTTCACCGCGATGACCTCGGTGTTGGTCAGGATCGACCGCGTGGTCGCGCTCATCGAACGCAGGTCGTTGCCGGCGATCAACGGCGCGTTGAGAAGCGACCAGAGGCTGAAGTGGGCCCGTGACTCGGTGTCGGTCAGCCCGTTGCCGACCTCCAGCATGTCCGGGTCGTTCCAGGCACCCGGCCCGGCAGCCGCGGCCCATCGGGGTTGGGCGTCCAGGATGCTCATCACCGAACCCCAGTTGCCGGCGATGTCGCCGGTGGTACGCCAGGAGTTGCCGGTGGCCGGCCCCACGAACCAACGTCGTCGTTGCCCCAGTTGCAGATCGCGAACAGGATCGGTCGCCCGGTGCGGGCCAGCGCGTCCCGCATCGCGGTGTACCGCTGCTGACCGCTGCGCCCCTGGTGTCGCCGCAGTTGTCGTACTTGAGGTAGTCGATGCCCCAGGACGCCCACAGGTTGGCGTCCCGCTGCTCGTTGTTGAGGCTTGCCGGGTACCCGGCGCAGGTGGTCAGCCCTGCCGAGGAGTAGATGCCGAGCTTCAGACCCTTGCCGTGTACGTAGTCCGCGAGGGATTTCATCCCGTTCGGAAACTTCTGCGGGTCGGGGACCAGATCGCCGTTGCCGTTACGGCTGCGCGTCGACCAGCAGTCGTCGATGTTGACGTACTGGTAGCCGGCGGCGGCCATGCCGCTGGACACCATGACGTCCGCGGTCTGCCGGACGAGCGCGTCACTGATGTTGCAGCCGAAGCTGTTCCAGTCGTTCCACCCCAGCTGCGGGTGCGGGCCAGCCCGTTGTCCAGGGCCGATGCCGGCAGATCGGTGGTCGTGACGACAGTCGTGGTCGCTGCCATGAGCAGTAGCAGCGCGGCGCTGAAGCGAGCGAGTCTGCGCATCCTGGGTCCTTCGGGCGCGGTCGGTATCCGTCAGCCAACGGCTCAGGTCGGACGGTCACCCGCAGCCAGTTCCGAGTGTTCTCCTGACATAGGAGGTCGTCAATGGCGGCCAGCCAACTCGTCTAGCGCAGCTCCGCGATCCTGACCCGGGTGTTGGCGGGGCCTCGGGTGCCCGCGCTCGACGTCAGCCCGCACATCCGCCACCGTGTTCCCGGCCAACTCGCGCCGCCAGGCCAGGTCGGCGCCCCGCATCGCCTGGGAGAACGCACAGGACTGTCGATAGTCGACGCCCGCGTGCTCGCCCGGCCCCTTGCGGAGGATCTGGTCGCACCGGAACAGCTCCTCCGGGCCCTCGATCGCGGCGACGATGTCCAGCAGGGAGACCTCCGCCGGGGGCGGGCGAGCTGGAAGCCCCGCGCGGCCCCGAGGTCGACGTCAGGATCCCGGCTCGGACCAGGGCCTGCAGCTGCTTGTTCAGGTAGGCCGGTGGTAGCTCGTAGAACGCGGCGAGGGTGCTGGTTGGCACCGGAACGTCCAGCCAGCTCAGGTTGAGGCACGTGTGGAGGGCCCATTCGACGCCCTGACTCATCCGCATGGTTCTGGACTCTACCTGTCCAGGATATGTGACGAAGACCATGATCACTGGCGCCATCTATTCTGGATATCTAGTGTCTAGGAATCAGCGATCATCGAAGGAGCGGACAATGACACTGGTACGCGCGGCCCAGGCCGAGGTTCTCGAAAGCGATCCCGCCAGCGTGATCACGCTGCTGCTCGACCCCGAACACACCGGCGGGGCCCTGACCAGCAACCGCACCCTGCTGAAGCACGGCACCGACGGCGCGCCGCCACACCTGCACACCCACTCCGGCGAGTTGTTCTTCGTGCTCGACGGCGCCCTCGAGATGCTCGTCGGCGACGAACTGCACACCCTGCACCGGGGAGACACGCTCTTCGTGCCGCCGGGCACCCGCACGCCTTCGCCCCCGCCGAGGGCCGGGACGCCGACTTCCTGGTCGTGATCACCCCGGGCAAACCCCGGTTCGACTACTACCGACTGCTCGACAGGGTGCACCGGGGTGAAGCCACGTGGCAGGACGTCGGCGAAACCCAGGACCGCTACGACAACCACTACGTCGACAGCCCGGTGTGGGCCGCCCGGACAACCCGCTAGGTCGCGCGAAGAAGCAGGTCGCCGCGGATGGCGGACACCCGACACCGGAGCACGGGGTTGCCGACTGTGACCATGACATCACGACGAGCACACTCCTCCCCGACATGTCTCCCGTCCCATGGAGGAACACATGCGTCTCCGATCGTTCGTCACCGCGGCACTGGCCGCCGTGCTGGCCGCCGGTGCACTCGCGCCGGCGGCACCGGCAGCGGCGGCCACCGCCGACCGCTGGGGTTCGCCTACGTCAAGGACCCCACCGTGTCGGTCTGGACCGTGCTGGACACCAGTCGACAGTGGGGTAGCTGGAAGACCGCGTTCCCCGCCGCCTGGGCCGACGGCATCAAGCTCGCGCCGGGCCGGTTCCAGGTCCGCTTCCCCAGATCGGTCTCAGTTCACGGGGCGTGCCGCACGTGACCCCGGTGAACCGGACCGGGCACTACTGCGAGGTGGTTCGCTGGTTCCAGTCCGGCACCAGCGAGATCGTCGACGTGCAGTGCCACAAACCCGGCGGCACGCGCGACGACACCCGTTCACAGTGCTCTGGACGACAAGCTCCGGCGTCCTGCCGGCCGGCACCTCACACGCGTACGTGCAGTGGGGCAGCGGCGTGGTGGTGCAGTCGTACAGCTCGACGGGCGCGGTGAACACTGTCGGCCCGCTGGGCGTCGGGCAGTACCTGGTGCGGCTGCCCGGGGTCGGGCTGGCGGCCTTGCTCGCCGGCAACGTCCAGGTCACCGCCGTGCAGCCGAACGCCGGACCCGCCGGTGCAAGGTCTACTCCTGGAACGCCGTCGGCAGCGACGTGCAGGTGTACGTCTTCTGCTACGACCAGGCCGGCGCGCTCACCAACACCGACTTCACAGTGTCGTACCACCGTCGGCGGCCGGTGATCGGCTCCCTCGGCCCGCCGTCGTACTTCGGTTACCTGGGTACCGCCGTCGGCGGTCCGACGAACGACAACTCGGTGCTCGGTGTCGGCGCCAACACGGTGGCGGCGCTGGCTCCCGCCGGCCGCTACCTGGCGACCTTCCCGCAGATCGGCATCAAGGAGACGCACGCCCAGGTGGTGGCGCAGGGCGCCGGCAGTAACTACTGCCACCTCACCCAACCCTGGACGTACACCACGAACGCCGACGTCGACGTGATCTGCTTCGACAACACCGGCGTGGTCACCCCGCACCGCTTCCTCGCCACCTTCACCTCCCGGCTCTGAGACCGGCCGCGCCGGCGGTGGCCGTGCTCGAGCCACCGCCGACGCGTGAACTGTGACTGAAGAAGTATTTTGCCCGGCCATTACGCATCGACCTGCGTCTTTGTCTGTCGCCCTTGCCGACGAACGAATTAACCGACGCGAAACCGGCGCGACACAGTGGTTCGTCACTTAGGCTGCCTCATGCCCACATCGACGGCCGTACCCACGCCGTGCCAGCCCCGCGGCCACGCACGCCGTCGACCGCCGGTCTCCGCAACCACCGACGCCGATTGAGCTTTCGATGACCTGGCGTCCCACCACCGCCGCGCTGGCCGGCCTGTGCCTCGCGCTCAGCACCACTACCTTCGCCACCGGTGCCACCGCCGCACCCACGGCGACCTCGCGCGCTGCCTATGTTAGCGCTAACGATGCGGTCCCCGCGCTCGCCGGCCCACCCGGCGCACCGTCCGGTGTCTGCCCGACCGGGGCCCAGTACGGCCCGCCGCTGCCGGCCAGCTCGGTGACGGCCACGAAGATCCAGAGCGGGTTCTCCTTCCTCGAAGGACCGGTCTGGTCGCCGACGGCGGCTACCTGCTGGTGTCCGACATGGCCCCGGCACCGGGCCGTACAACGTCCAGCCGTCCACGATCCGCCGGCTCACGCCACCGGCGACCTTCGACACGTTCATCGCCAACGCCGGCAGCAACGGCCTGGCGCTCAGCGCCGACGCGCAGCAGATCGTCGCGGCCACCCACGACCAGCGGAACGTCTCCGCGTACCGGTTGAACGACCGGACGCGTAGCACCATCGCGGCGAACTACCAGGGCCGGGCGTTCAACTCACCCAACGACGTCGCGGTCCGCTCGGACGGCGTCGTCTACTTCACCGACCCCAACTTCCAGCGCGGCAACCGCTCGGACCAGATGAACGGACGTACCAGCGTCTTCCGCGTCTCCAACGGTCAGGTGTCGCTCGTGGACGACCGCCTGCGCCAGCCCAACGGCATCTCGCTCTCGCCGGACGGCACCGCGCTGTACGTGGGCGCCTACTCCGAAAACAAGATCTACAAGTACGCCGTCCAGCCCGACGGCAGCACCGGCGCCCGCAGCGTCTTCGTGAACTACATCGGCGGTCCGGACGGCGGCACCATCGACTGCGCCGGCAACGTGTACTGGACGTCGGGCTTCGACGCCTCGGTGCACGTCTACTCCCCACCGGCACCGAGCTCGGCACGATCAGATCCGGTTACACCGGCACGACGAACGTGGCGTTCGGCGGCCCCGACCGGCAGACCCTCTACGTCACCTCGGGCCCGAGAGGCGACTCCGGCCTGTACAGCGTGCGGCTCAACGTCCCCGGATACCCATACTGATCAGGGTCGACGTGCCCCGCGCGGACGTGCTTCCGCGCGGGGCCTCGACCCAACCGCAGGCTCCAGCCCCGACCGCCGCCCCTGTCACCCGGCCAGCGCGGTGGCCAGCTGTACGGCTCACCGAGGACGCTGCCGGCTACCTTGAGCCCCACCTCAAGCACGCCACCCCAGCGCTGCTCTCCGTCTACGGAACGGTTGGGCTGGCCCAGCGACTCAAGGTGCTCGACTGAACTCCGTCCATCTAGATCGTTGACCGGTATTTCTCCTCTTCACTCGTGCCACTACTACCTCCTCCGCTCCCGGTCAATGGTCCCGAATGGAACCCCTGTCCGGAAACCTCCGGGCAGCCCAATGCTGGGATCTTGATTTGGTGGTCTTGTCGTACCGGGCCCCTACGATGTGCCGATGACGCGATTCGTGCAGCAGGCCGACTACGAGGGTGCGGAGTTCATCGACCTGTCAATGGCCAGCGCAACCTTCCGCGAGGTGGATCTCAGCGGCGCCCGGATGCGTGGCGTGCTGCTGTTGGACGCCGACATCGACGGGCGATCGACGGCCTGCGCGTCAACGGCGTGGAGGTCATGCCATTGATCGAGGCCGAGCTGGATCGCCTGCACCCCGAACGGCTTCGACTGCAGCCAACCACACCCGAGACGATGCGCGATGCGGTGGATGTCATCGAGGAGCTGTGGCAAGCGACGCTGCGACGCGCAAGCGTGCTGCCAGAGGAAGCCGTCCACAGATCAGTGAACGACGAATGGTCGCTCGCCCAAACCCTGCGCCACACGATCTTCGTCGTGGACGCCTGGTATGGCCACGCGGCGGCCCTTCGCCCGAACCCGTTCCATCCGATCGGCGTACCCGCATCGTTCACCACCAACGGCACCGAGTTCGGCATCGACGAGTCGGCCGCGCCCACCCTCGGCGAAATCCTCGCCGTACGCGCCGAGCGGATCGCCGATCTGCGCGCATATCTGGCGCAGGTCACGCAGGAGGAGCTGGACCGCGTGCGGGGCCGAACACCGCGATCGGCTGCCCGCCGCCCGCCCAACGTACGGCGGTCAAGTGCCTGCAAGTCATCTTCAGCGACCAGTGGGCGCACGTGCAGTTCGCCGACCGCGACCTGGCCATCCTGGAACAGGAGTATGCGTGATGCTCCGGGAGGTCCACTGCTACACCGTCCGCGTACTCGTTTGATAGGCCAAACGCAGAATTCGCCGGTGGTGTTGATGTGGTAGGTGTGACACGTTGCGGTGGTTGCGTGACAGACGGATGAAGGGTGTCCAGGATCGACGTTTCCACACACGTCGACCGTGAGGCCCACATGATCGCCGACCTGGACGCCCTTCTCATCGCACTGTACGTGGAACTGGTCGATCACATCATCCCCGCCCACCAGCCGCGCCGGTCGGGACCGGGCCGCCCACCTCAGGTCACCGACGCCGAACTGGTCTGCCTGGCGGTCGCGCAGGTCCTGCTGCGGTACAACGATGAACGGCACTGGCTGCGGGCAGGGTGGGCCACCTGTTCCCCGGCTGCTGGCGCAAAGCGAGTACAACCAGCGTCTCAAGCAGGCCGCCACGCTGATGGAGGCCGCGCTGCGGTGGCTGGCCGAACACACCGATGCATCCGCTGAACCGCTGCGCCTGATGGACGCCACCCCGATCCCCTGCGGGCAGTCACGCACCACCAGCCAACGCTCGGATCTGTTCGGCTGGGCCGGCTACGGCTACGAGTCGGCGCACAGCCGCTGGTACTGGGGGTCAAACTGTTGCTGATCACCACCGCCGACGGCACCGTCACCGGGTTCGGCCTGGCCAACCCCAAACTGTTCCGCGAACGCGAAGCGACCCGCCAGATCCTGACCCGCCAGCCCGCTAACCAGCCCGCCCCGGCACCACCGTGGTCACCGACAAGGGCTTGTCCGGCCAGGGCAGCGAGCAACTGTTCACCGACCTGGGCCTGCTACTGATCCGCCCGGCCCGCAAGGACGAGAAAACTCCCAGACCCTTCCCGAACTGGCTACGCCAACGCATCGAAGCGATCATCTGGACGTTGAAGGACCAACTCGGCCTGGAACAACACGGCGGGCGGATACCGGCCGGCCTATGGACCCGTGTCCTGCAACGCCTGCTCGCCCTCAACGCCGCGATCTGGCACAACTGGACCATCGACGCACCCGTCAAACGCTCCTTGATCGCCTACGACCATTGATGACCTGCCCAGAATTACCGGTCAACGATCTAGGCTGCCTTGGTGACGGCCAACGAGATGCCACCCGTGGCAACCCCACGCGTCGCCGCCGGCGCCCTCTTCTTCGACGACCAGGGCTGGTGCTCCTCGTGCGCCCCAGTTACAGGGACCACTGGGACATCCCCGGCGGCTACGTCGAACCCGGCGAGTCCCCGCGTGCGGCATGCGGGCGTGAGATTCAGGAGGAACTTGGCCTCACGATTGACCTGGGCGCCATGCTGGTAGTCGACTGGGCACCTGCCGAGCAGGAGGGCGACAAACTCCTATTCATCTTTGACGGCGGATCTCTCACCGTCGAACAAGAGCAGGCGATTTACTTCGGTGATGGAGAGCTGACGAATTGGCGCTACGTGAAGCCGGATGACCTGGAGAGCTATGGGCCAGCCAGACTAGCGCGGCGAGTGCTGACAGCAATCACGGCCCGGAATGACAACGTCGGCGCGTACGCCGAACACGGGTTGCAGCCCACATCCAATAGACGCCACGGCGTCGACCTGGCTTTCACAAGATGACATCACTCCCAGGCATCAGCCCGCTCGTTTGCTAGGTCTTACCACGCGGCACGGCACATGGTCACACTCGCTACTACATCAGGTGGTGAGGTCATGGGTCGTGCCGTCGGCGATGGCCTGGAGTTTGTCGGGGTTGGCGACGTTGTGGATCGCGGTGATCCGGCCGTCGGCGTCGACATCGAAGGTGACGGTGGCGACCACACGACCCGGACCGCGGAACACGATGCCGGGGCCGCCATTGATCTCGACCAGGTCGGCGCTCATGTCGGCGGGATCGATCCCCTGGTAGGTGACGGTGGCGATGGCCGCGAACCAGGCGGCCACCGTCGGTGCGCCCACCACCGGACGCATGGCCTGGCGGACCTTGCCCCGCCGTCGGTCCACAGTGCGACGTCCGGGGACAGCAGTTCCATGAGGGTGTTGATGTCACCACCGGTCGCGGCGGCGAAGAACCGCCTTGTGACCTCGTACTGCCGTGACCGGTCCGCGGTGAAGCGTGGCCGCCGGGCCCGTACGTGCTCGCGAGCACGATGCGCGGCCTGGCGCACCGCGGCCTCGGAACGCTCCACCGCCTCCCCGATCTCGGCGTAGCTGAGGTCGAAGACCTCCTTCAGGACGAACACCGCGCGCTCCAGCGGGCTCAGCGTTTCCAGCACGACGAGCATCGCCATCGAGACCGACTCGGCGTCCGTGATGGTGTCGGCGGTGTCGCCGCTGGTGAGGATCGGCTCCGGAAGCCACGGACCCACGTAGGTTTCCCGCTTGTGCCGGGCGGAACGCAGCCGGTCCATCGCCAGATTCGACACGATCCGCGTCAGGTAGGCCCGGGGTCGGCCACCCTCGCGCGGTCGGCGGCGGACCATTTGATCCACGCGTCCTGGACCACGTCCTCGGCATCGGCCGCGCTGCCGAGGATGCGGTAGGCCACCGAGAACAGCAGGTTGCGATGGTCGCCGTACACCCGCTGGTCGGGGTCCTGGTGCGGCCGGGTCACCGCGCGTCCCGGGCCCGTGTGAAGCGGCCGCCACGGGGCCAGACCGCGCCGGAGGCGGGCATCCTCTTCATGCGGCCGTAGGTCGGCCAGGGCGCGGCACTCACCGTCTCCTTGTACCAGACCGCCCGGCGGCCGGTGAGACAGATCCGTCGAGGGCTGTCGTCGGGGTGGGTGAACTGGACGACCGCATCGTGCCGCCCCAGACTCACCGGCGTGTGGTAGTAGCCGAAGCGGAACGGCTTGGGCGTCCTACCCTTCAGGGTGCGGACGATCGACACCGCCGCGTGCACGCCGGTCGGCATGCCACCCTGGCAGGTGCCGTGCATGACGCCGTAGCTCTGCCGGATCGCGGCCGCGTCGCCCACGGCATACACGTCGGGTGCGAGACCGACCGCAGCACGGTGTCGGTGACGATGCGGCCGCGCTCGTCGACGGTCAGACCGGCGGCGGCCGCGAGCGGTGACACCCGCGTACCGCTCGTCCAGACAACGACATCGGCGCTGACGTGCTCGCCACCGGCCAACTCCACCGAATCGGGCAGCACCTTGACCACCTCGATCCCGCTGCGTACCCGGATGCCCAGGCGATCCAGCGCGGACCGCAGGTACGCCTTCACCTTCGGGGTCGTGGTCACGCCCGGTTCCTGCCGACCCAGCAGCACGACCGTCAGCTCCGGTGCCGCTCGGCGATCTCCGCCGCCGACTCGATGCCGGTCAACCCACTGCCTCCGACCACCACAGTGCCGGTGCCGAGCCGCGCCAGCCGGTCGGCCAGCGACGCGGCGTCCTCGGCGCTGTCCAGGGTGTACGCGTACTCCTCGACCCCGGCACCGCCGCCGTGTCGGCCACGCTGCCCAACCCGTACACCAGCGTGTCGTAGTGCAGCACCCGGCTGTCGTCGACGCGCACGGTCTTCGCCTCCGCGTCCACCGCCGTCACCCAGCCGCACACGAACCGCACACCCGTGCCCTCCAGCAACTCCGGAATGCTCAGCTCGGCGAGTGGCTGGCCGGTCGCCGTCAGGTGCAACCGCAGGCGCTCGGTGAACCGCTCCTGAGCGTTCACCAGGGTCACCTGCACCGACTCGCGCCGCTTGAGCCGCGCCGCGAGCTGGATCGCCGCGGCCAGGCCCGCGTACCCGCTCCCAGAATGACCACCCGGGCAGGCGTCCTGCCGACTTCCTGCTGTGTACTCATCGTTTGCCTCTTTCCTCGCGATGACACCCAGCAGACGTGACCGCCTTCCTGCCCGTGACATGAGACCGATGTGACTCACGGCATAGAGGCGACCCGGCGGCCGGCCCCTACGTCGGGAATCCGCGGAAGACGCCGTCCGGGTCCGCCGCGTCCGCGAACTCGACAAAGTCCATGTTGGCGATCGAGAGGTTGTTCTCGATGCTCCACAGCTCCGCCGGTACGACCCGGAACCAGCGGCCCGGCTCGTGGAGCAGGTCCAGCGCGACGAGCGGTCTTTCCGGGTTGGCGACCGTGACAGTGTCGACGAGAGACAGGAAGCTGCGGTAGGACAGCCTCGGAAGCGCAACCACCTGCTCGGGAGTCAGATCGGCGAACGCCGGGTCGCTGACGAAGGACAGGGTCGCCGCGAATCCGTCCACCGACGGCACGGCGCTCGCCGCCCGCACCGCTTCCCAGGCGTCCCCGTCGGAGAGGTCGGTGCGGAGCACCAACGCGTCGGGCGTGTCGGGCAGGACCAGCATCGACGCAGTCTCGCAGACCCAGCCGAACCAGGGCAGCCGCGGCGGCGGGCGATTCGGTCGTCATGCCGCCGCAGGTCCCTTCTGGCAAGCTGTCCCAGTGATGGTGGGTGATCTACTGCACGACAGGTACCAGATCGAGAGCCGGCTCGGCGCTGGTGGCATGTCGGTCGTCTGGCGGGCGTGGGACCGGGTTCTCGAACGTACGGTAGCCATCAAGGTCCTGGCCGGCGCGCAGGCCGCCGCCCAGGGGCACGGCATCGCATTCAGGCGGAGGCGAGGGCCGCCGCGGGCCTCTGGCACCCCACGTGACGAGCGTGTACGACTATGGCGAGCACACCGATGCCGCCGGCCGTCCGGTGTCGTACGTGGTGATGGAACTGTTGCCCGGCGAGACGCTGGCCCGGCGACTTGCCTCCGGCCCGCTGCCGCCAACCGTCGCGATGCGGACGTGTGCGCAGGTCGCCGAGGCGCTCGCCGCGGCGCACGAACGTAGTTTGGTGCACCGGGACATCAAGCCGTCCAATGTGATGCTGACGCCCGCCGGTGTGAAGGTCGTCGATTTCGGAATCGCCACCACCGCCGGCCGGCCGGAGCTGGAGGCCGACGGACGACTGTTGGGCACCGCGGCCTACCTCGCGCCCGAACGCCTCGCCGGCGGCACCGTCCTGCCCGCCTCCGACGTCTACGCGCTCGGGCTGTTGCTGTACCGGACGCTGACCAATGAGCTGCCCTGGTCGGCGGAGACCCCACGCAGATGTTGAACGCCCACGTGTACGTCGATCCGGCACCGCTGCCGGCTATCGAGGGAGTGCCACCCGAGGTTCACCGGCTCCTCGACCGCTGTCTCGCCAGGGATCCCGCCGATCGGCCGGACGCCGGGGATGTGGCGACGGCCCTGCACGGGCTGACCGATGACGCCGAGCGGCGGGTGGAGGAAGCGGCGCAGCGGGTGCCCGTCGCACCGGTCTCGGGCCCGGACACCGCCGGTGTCTCTGCCGGTCGGCGTCGCCGCCTTCTCCGTGTCTTGTCGATCCCAGTGGTTCTGACGGCGACGGCGGGGACCATAGCGCTCCTTCTCCCCAGTTCTCACCCGTCGACCGCAACTCCGGCGGGGCGGCCTCTCGTCCCGGTGCCGCTCCCCGGTGCCGACCTGGAGGCGTCTGCCGCCCCGTCACCTGCTCCCCGGCAGACCTCCGGGGTGCCCGCACCAGCCCACGGCCAAGCCGTACGCCGGCCGGGCCGGCCAGACCCACCGCCGGGGCCGGTTCCTCGGCCAGCACCGGCCTCACCACCCCGCCCAGCGCCGGGCAGCCGGCGGGGCCGACCAGTGCCGCGCCGGCACCGACCGCCGTCAAGGTAGGTACGCCCGTTCAGGCACTCGGTGGAACGGTGACCGTGGTCTGCACCGGGGATCAAGCTCGCGTTGTCAGCCTCGATACCGCCCCGGGCTACAGCATCAGGACTACCGCTCGGGGCCTGCCAAGGAGATCCAGGTGGTGCTGCTGTCTGCGGGCAACCGGAGTGAGATAAAGGTGCGGTGCGAGCACGGTACGCCGCTGCCGAAGATAAAGGAGACGCGTCAGTGAGTGCGGCGGTTGGTGGCTAACCGGTGGTCGCGGCGATGAACACCACCGCCCCGACCACCACCAGCGCGGCCGCCAGGAAGGTCTGGCGACGGGCTCGGCGCAACGTCTCCCGGACCTGCCAGGCGTGCGCGGTGGCGAGCAACCACCGCAGGTACGGGTCGGTCCGGGCGATGTTGCGACGCGCGGTGGCGAGCCCTTCCGGAGGGCGGCCCGCTCCTCCGGCGGGGCCGCCGGGAGACGGCGGTGATCGCGGCGGCGATCCGGCGATGCCGCAGCAGGCCGTCGACGTCCTCGGCGTACCCGCCGAAGTGGTGCCAGGACTCGGCCTCCAGCCGCTCGCGCAGCCGCGCAGCTCCGGCCCGGTGAGCGTGGCCGGCGTGGTCATCGGCGGGACGAGCACCTCGCTGGTCCGCCAGATCGCCCAGGCCACACCCACCAGCGCCACCAGCAGGCCACCGCCCGCCCACGCCGCGTGCACCCAGTCGGTGACCTTGCCGGCGGCGATCAGCGGGCCCCACCGAGCAGCAGCGCACCCACCGCGCCGGCCGAGGAGATGATCCAGCGGGCGGCCGCCCGGCTGTCCGCGACCGAGTCCAACGGGGACGGCAACGCGTCCAGCCCTGCGCCGCCGGTCGGCGACTCCCCGGTCATCAGTCGTCGTCGCTGCGGAAGACGACACCCAGCGGGCCGGTCTCGTCGTCGGGCAGGTCGGTGTACGGCACCCAGCGCTGGCCGTCGAAGAACTCCAACTCGCCCCGTCGTTGACCCGCACGGCGTTGACCTGCGCAAGCTCCTCAGGATTGTCAGCCATGGATACAGTATCGGGCAGTCCGGCAATCCGCCCCGGCGTCGGGTCGTCCGCCGGCGACCAGGGGCAGTCGTGATCCGGTTGACCGTCAGCGCGACCGACGTGGTCCTGACCGTTCGGGGCGACCGGTGGCGGCACCCGGTGGGTCCGGGCGACCAACGCACCGCCGACCTGCTCTGGCGGTTGCGCGGCGACCCTTCCTCCGACCTGTCGTACGAGATCGGCGCCGCGCTCGGCCACCGCTTCCTCGACGCTCCCGGCGCGGCCCTGCGCGCGGAGCTGGCCCGGCCCGGCCGGCACCGGCTCGCCATCGAGGTCACCGACCCGGCACTGGCCGACCTGCCCTGGGAGACCCTGGTGCCGCCCGGCGAGGACCTGCCGCTGGCGCTGCGCCCCGACGTCGACGTGTGCCGGACCGGCCCCGACACACCGGTGCCCGAGGTGCGGGTGGACGGGCCGCTGCGGATGCTCGCGGCGATCGCGAGCCCGGACGACTCCACGCAGCCGCTGCTGGACCACGAACGCGAGCTGGGGCGGATCCTCGGCGCGGTGGAGCCCGGGCACAAGCACGGGTACGGGTGCGTGTCCTGGAGTGGGGCAGCGCCGCCGCGATCCGGGCCGCCCTCACCGAGGAGCCGTTTCACGTGCTGCACGTCTCCTGCCACGCGCGCCCGGCGCGCTGCTGCTGGAGACCCCGCCGGCACCGAGGATCGCGTGGACGCGGCGCGGTTCCTGGCCGAGGTGCTGCCGCCGGGCCGGACCGTGCCGTTGATCGTGCTCGCCGGTTGTTCCACCGCCCGGCAGGGACAACAGGAGCTGCCCGGGCTGGCCGGTGCGTTGCTGGCCCAGGGCGCGCCGGCGGTGCTGGCGATGAACGGCACGGTCAGCGACGGGTACGTCATCGAGTTCTGCGCCCGGCTCTACGAGCGGTTGGCCGCCCAGCGCGAGCCGGAACTGCTGGCGGAGGTCTCCGCCGTACGCCGTGAGCTGGCACCGACCGCCGCCGAGTGGTGGATGCCGACGCTGTTCCTGGCCGACCTCGCGCTGCGGCTGACCGGTGGGCGGGACGGCGTGACCGTCGCCGCGCCGCCCGGCCAGTCGGTGGTCGGGGACGGCGTGGTGCGCGCTCCACGGATTTCGTGGGCCGTCGGAGATCCTGCGCCGGCTGTCCGGGACCGGCTGCGGGTCCTCGTCCACGGCATCGGCGGGATCGGCAAGACGAGTCTCGCCGCCGAACTCGGGCAGCGCTTCCGTGCCGCGGGCGGGATCGTGGTGGCGACCAGCGGCGACGCCACTGCCGACGGAATCCTCGACGAGCTCCGCCACCAGGTGGAGGCCCACTGCTCCCAGCCGGCGACCGCACCGGACGATCCACTGCGGCAGTTCCTCGTCGCCCTCGCCCAGCCGGGCCACGACTGGCGGCGACGACTCGCGGCGAGCGGCACCGGCGGCACGCCGCTGCTGCTTGTCCTCGACAACGCCGAGGACGCCCTGGACGCCGAGCACCGGTTGGTCGACGCCGACCTGGCCGCGTTCCTCGCCGACTGGGCGTCCCGGCACGAGCTGGTCGTGACCAGTCGGCACCCGTTCCCGGTCGTCGGCGGAGACCTGCCACCTCGGTCCGCTCTCCTGGCAGGAAACCCGCAAGCTGCTGTGGCGGCTGCCGGGCGTCGGCCGGCTGACTCCGGCGGAACAGCAGCGGATGTGGCACCGGTTGGGCGGCCACCCGCGCGCGCTGGAATACCTCGACGGCCTGCTGCGCGGCGGCGACACCCGATCCGACGAGGTGACCAGCCGACTGGCCGCGACCGGCGGCGGCCGGGAGGCCGGGTCGGCGGAGATCGGCACGCCGCTGGCCGAGGCGGGCGCGCTGGCCGCCGAGGACGTGCTGCTGCCCCGGCTGCTCGCCCGCCTGGAGGCCGTCCCGGCGGCCCGCCGCTTGTTGCTCGGCGCGGCGGTGTACCGGACCCCGGTGGACCGGACCGGACTCGCCTGGCAGCTCGCCGACCCGGCGGACGGCGACGACCCACCGCCGGAGCCGGCGGGGCTGGACGAGTCGGTCGAGATGCTGTCACACCTGGGGCTGCTCGCCCCGGTTACCGGGGGCTACCTGGTGCACCGGTGGACGGCGGCGAGCCTGCTGCGGATCGCCGGCCGCGGCGCCGTGGTCGAGTCGCACCGCAGGGCGGGCCTCTACTGGGGCTGGCGGGCCCGGTCCACGGACCAGCACACCTTCATCCGGCGGGTCGTCGAGGGGCGGTACCACCACCTGGCCGCGGGTGAGACCGAGCAGGCCATCGCCTACTCCGAGCTGGCCTGCCAGGAGTTGCACGCGGCCGGGCACTGGGCCTGGGAGGAGAAGATCTGGCGGGAGCTGCTGCCGATGGCGCCGCCGGGCTCGGCACGCACGGCGAGCTTCCTCAAGGGGCTGGGTGACGTGCACCTCGGCCGGGGCGAATATCCGCAGGCGACCGAGCGCTACCAGGCGGCGCTGGCGATCTACCGGGAACTCAGCGACGACAGCGGGTGGGCAAGCTCCTGCACCAGCTGGGCCTGGTCGCCGACAACCGGGGCGACCCGCCGACCGCGAACCGGCTGTACCAGGAGGCGTTGACGATCCTGAGCCGGCTCGGCGACCGCGGGGCCGTCTCCAGGACCCTGCACCAGCTCGCCGGCATCGCCCGGAGCAACGGCGACGCCGAGCTGGCCATGACGCGCTACCTGGAGGAGCTGGCGATCGCCCGGGACCTCGACGACCTGGACGGGATCGCGGCGAGCCACCATCAGATCGGCATGCTCGCCTTCGAAGCCCGGGACCTGGTGAAGGCGGAGCAGTGCATCCAGGTGGCGATCGACACGTACGCGCGGATGAACGTCCGGGTCCAGCAGGGCAGCGGGCTGGTGATGCTCGGGCGGATCGCCCTCGCCCACTTCGCGTACGACATCGCCGAGTCCCGGGTCCGGGCCGCCCTGAAGATCTTCGAGGAGGTCGGCAGCAACGGACACATCGCGGAGTGCACGCTGCTGCTCGGTCACCTCTCCGCGACCTCGGTGACCTCGAATTCGCCGAGAACTGCTTCGCGCGCGCCCGGGCGATCGTCGCCGCGCTCGGCGAGGACCCGCTGCTGCGCCGCTGCGACGAGTTGCTCGGCGGGGTCCGGACCGTCCTCGGGCGGGTCGCCGAGGCGGTGCCCACACCCTGAACGCGATCGGCGGGGACGACGGGCCGCCCACCAACGGGCCCTGGGTGGCTGGCCGTGCAGCGCCTGGAACTGGCGCGCCGGCCTTCGCCGACGTGCTGGCCCGGCACCTCGACCCGAGGCGGGTGGCGCACCGGACCGAGCGGGTCGAGGCGTACCTGCGGTTTCGGTTTCCCGCCACCCACCCGACCCGCTCGGCAGTGCGTACGTCCTGCTCGCCATCGCGGCCGCCCAGGCGGGCGAGTTCGGCACCGCCGGATGTGCCTCCTGCGGGCGTTGCCGATCTGCACCTCGGCCGGCTACCGGGCCGGGGTCGCCAAGTGCCACGAGGACCTCGGCATGGTGGCGCTGGAGACCGTCAGCTGGCCGAGGCCCGGTCCCGCTACGAGCAGGCGCTGAAGGTCTACGTCGCGCTGCGCCACGAGACCAACCAGGGCATCGTCCTGCACCAGCTCGGCCGGGTCTGCGAGGAGCAGGAGGACCTGGCCGGCGCGGCCGGTTCTACCGCCGCTCCATCGCGATCAAGGAGCGGCTGGGCAACCGGTCGGGCGTCTCCAACAGCACCTTCCACCTCGGCCGGGTCGCCGGCCTGCGGGCGACCACGCCCTGGCCGAACGGTGCTACCGCACCTGTCTCGGGATCGACCGCGAGCAGGGCCACTGGCAGGAGGTGGCATTGGACCAGGTGGCGATCGGCCAGCTACGCGTCGAGCAGGGCCACCCGCCGAGGGCATCCCACTCATCGTCGAGGCACTGGCCATCGACCGGCAGATCGGGTCGACGAACGCGGCGCTCGACCTCAACGCGCTCCGCGAACTGCGGGCCAAGCTCGGCGACGGGGCGTTCACGGCCATCCTCACCGACGCCTTCGGCCCGGCCCGTACCGACGAGGTGCTCGGCCTGATCGCGGTGCTACCCACCGCGACCAGGCCGAGCTGACGATCGTCAGACGGCAGTACGCGACCACTGCTGGTTCGTGCCGGTGTTGCACGCGTACTGCTTGAGGATCGCGCCGTCCGCTGTCGACAGGGCCGGTACGTCCACGCACTTGCCGCTGTGCCGCGCCCGGAGCTGGAAGTAGCTGCCGTTGGTGACCATCTGGAACTGCTGGTTGGTGCCGGTGCCGCAGGTGTACTGGACGAGTTCGGCACCGTCGGCGGTGGAGGCGCCCACCACGTCGAGGCACTTTCCGCTCTGCCGGCTGACGATGCGCCAGTAACCGCTGCCGGCGTCCTGGAACTGCCACTGCTGCCAGGCGTTGCCGCCGTACGTGTACTGGCCGACGCGCGCGCCGTTGTCGGTGTTCGGTTGCTGGACGTCCATCGCCTTGCCGCTGTGCCGCGCGTTGACCCGGTAGAACGTCCCCGTCGTGGGGAGGCGTCGTCGGGTCGCCGCCGCCGATGGTGTCGCCATAGGCATAGCGGATCCGGTCGGCGCCAGAAGTGTTGCGGATGGTCAGGTTGAGATCGGTGCCGCTGCCACTAAGGGCGAACATCGAATACCAGTCGTGACCGGAGCCGGAGTTCTTGCCGCCGATGGCGGGCCAGTAGGTGCCGCCCATCTGGTTGTCACGCATGACCTGAGCCATGGCACGGATGTGGCGCACGAAGTTGTCGGTGCTGTTCGCGTCGGCGTAGTTGAGGCCGTTGTCCATGGGCCCGCCGAACTCGGTCGCGACCGCCCGGGAGGCACAGTTGCCCAGACGCGTCTGCATGTGACTTCGCCAGGCGTCGTAGGTCATCGAGCCGTAGAAGAAGGCGTAGTGGTGGAAGGACAGCAGCGTGCTGTTGAAGCGGCTGTCGTTGCAGATGTCGCGCAGGTCCTGGCTTGCGCCAGTGCCGCCGATGAGCACCCGGCTGGGCACGGCCGAGTAGTGGGTGCTGAGCCAGTTGGCTGCGATGTCGCGCCACTGTGCCGAGCTGTAACCGCCCGGCTCGTTCATTGGCTCGAAGTACACGTTGGTGTTCGAGCCGTAGGCGCTGGTCACGCTGGACCACATCGTGTTCCACGCGGCGAGGTTCGCGATCCTCGCGCCGGAGGAATGGTCCGTCCAAAGGTGAGGATGACCTTGAATCCACGGGCAGTAGCGGCGTCAATGGCGCCCCGGTAGGCGTTCCACCAGGTGGTGTTGGCCACTGTCTGAGTGTTGATGGGCAGCCGGACGGTGTTGATCCCCATGGTGGAGGCCATGTCGTCGTAGAGGGCGTTGGCCTTGGCCTGCACTGTCGCGTAGCTGTCGGATTGGCTCAGGCCCTGCACGACGAGCGGGCTGGTGCTGAAGTTGTCACCCAGTTGAGCCCAGTTCATGCCTCGGAACTGGTTGGTGGCGGCGGCGGCGGGCGACGACGCGACGACGACCACGCCGCCGACCATCGCCGTCATGGCGGCCACCAGGGCGATCAACGTCCGGCGCATCGACCGGCTGATCCGTTTCATGCGTTGTCCAATCACTAGTTCGTGCCTCTCCGGGCCCGACATCTTGAGGGGTTAGCTGGTCACGCGGAAGGTCGCGTCGGCACGGCTCTGTGCGTCGGAGACCGGGTCGAGCCGGAGAAGGTAGCTGTAGTGCCGGAGGTAGCGGTCCGGGTGGCTGTAGGACTGGAACGACGTCCACGAGGAGTTGGCGAGGCCGCCGACCTGCCGGAAGGTGGCGTCGGCGGCGAAGGTGGCGGAGCCGTCGTTGGCTTCCAGCCGGAAGTCGAACCCGTAGTGGCGCAGGTAGTGGCCCGGGTAGTTGACCGACTGGAGGAGACCGTGCCGGAGCCGACCAGGCCGGGCACCAGCCGCCACTGACCGTCCTGCGCCGGGCTGACGTTCGGGTCGATGCGGACGTCGTAGTCGTAGTGCCGCACGTACCGGTCCTGGAAGTTGTACGACTGGATCCGACTGACCGTGGTGGCGGGCCAGCGGGCGAGCACGCGGCTCTGATCGGCGGCGGTCAGGTTGAGGATCGAACCGTGCCGCTTTTGGTGCCGCCCATGGAGTACGACCCGGAGGCCGGCAACCGGTATGCCCCGGGCTCGACGGGTTGGTGGTCAGCACCGGCAGGTAGCCGCGCCCGGAGGCGTACTGGTCGAGGTAGAGAACCCACTCGTTGCGGGCGTTGACCTTCATCCACATCGGCCCTTCGACCTGGGCGCCGGTCAGCCCGATGCCGGACAGGTTCCCGAGGTTCGTCCAGGTGCCGAGGAGCGAGTTGCTGCCTTCGAGGGTGATCTGGGCGTCCCGGGAGGCCCGGACGTAGCGGTAGGCGCCGACGCCGGAGGGCACCTCGACGATCTGGGTGTCGATGATCTCCTGGTTGCCGGGCCGGTTGACGTAGGTCTGCGGTGTGGTGATGCTACGGAAGTCCGTCGTGCGCGCGTAGTAGATGCGGTGCTTGGCAGCCCCGTTGAGCGGGACGTTCGTCGCCCAGTAGAGGACGTAGTCGCCGGTGTCCGGGTTCCAGATCGCCTCCGGGGCCCAGGCGTTGCGTCCGTCCGGGATCGCGCCGGCCACGTTCAACAGCCACGGCGCGGACCAGTTGACCAGGTCGGTGGACTCCACACGACGAGGTTCCGGCTGCCGTTGTTGATCGCGCTCGACCAGTCCTGACCGCAGGCGATGCACAGGTCGGTGGCCACGATCCAGTACCGGTCACCGCCGGGTGAGCGGACCAGCGCGGGGTCCCGGACTCCCGGGTGCCGATGGTGGACCGCAGCACGAGCCCACCGTTGTTGAGGTCCGTCCAGCGCAGGCCGTCGGTGCTGTGGGCGAGGTAGATCTGTTGGTCGGTCGACGACTCGCCGGTGAAGTGCGCCATCAGGTAGCCGACGGTCGGATCGAGCGCGGACGCCTGCTTTGGCGTCGCCGCCGACCAGGTGGTGAACAGCAGGCATGCGGCGATCGCCACCGCGCAGAGCCGGGCGAGGACTCTCGACATGGGTCTTCTTCGCGGGGCGCGGACGAGTCAGCTAGAGGGTCGGTACGACCGAGCGGATGGTGCCGTCGGCGTTGAACTCCATCCGGTCGATGGCGGTCTCGCGGTTGGTGCCGTTGCCGGCCGGCACGGCGAACCGGTGGTAGGCGATGTACCAGGTGTCGCTGCCGGGCGCCCGGACCACGGAGTGGTGGCCGGTGCCCTTGATGCCGACCTCGAGCCGCTTCTGCAGCACCACGCCACGCCTGGTCCACGGCCCGAGCGGCGAGGAGCCGGTGGCGTACGCGACCCGGTAGTCCTCACTGCGGGTGTCGTTCTCCGACCACATGAAGTAGTAGAGGCCGTTGCGCTTGAACACGAACGGCGCCTCGTTGTAGCCGGACGGCGTCACGACCCGTGCCTGCGCGGCGTCGAAGGAGATCATGTCGGTGTTCAGCCGCACCGCGCGCGCGACACCCTGTCCCCAGTACAGGTAGGACTGTCCGTCGTCGTCGGTGAACATCATCGGGTCGATCGCCTGCCCGCCGGAGAACTGGTCTGCACGAACGAGTGGCCGCCCCAGCGCGTCGCGGAACGGTCCGGTGGGGCTGTCGGCCACGGCCACGCCGAGGTGTTTGGCGGTGTTGCGCTGGCGGCGCCACCGCTGAAGTACAGGTAGTAGCGGCCGTTGGCGCTGGCCACCGCCGGCGCCCAGGCCGAGTTGTCGGCCCAGGTCACGTCCGGGCCGTGGTCGAGGATCACGCCGTGGTCGGTCCAGTTGACCAGATCGGTGGAGGAAAACGCCTTGTAGTAGCTGCCGGCCCAACTCGCGTACCCGTCGGTCGTGGGATACAGGTAGTAGCGGCCGTTGAAGACGGCGATGTGCGGGTCGGCGAAGAGACCGGGATCACCGGCCCCTGGTGGTCCGGGTGCCCAGGGCGCGACGAGGCGGAACGAGCTGTCCGCCCGGAACGCGGCCGTGTCCTGGTAGGCGTCGAGCCAGAGGGCGAAGTCGCGGTGGCGGATCCGCCGGTCCGGGTAGTTGTACGAGGCGAGCGCCACCGATCCGCTGACCGAGCCGTCCACCGCGCAGAAGGTGGCGTCGGCCCGGAACCCCGCGTCGCCGGTGTTGGGGTCGACCCGGAGTCGGTAGTCGCGGTGCCGCAGGAACATGCCCGCCTTGGTCTGGAACGAGTGGCAGTTCGGCGAGGCCAGGCCGTTGACCACTGTGAAGGTGGCATCCAGCTTGGTCTGGTTGGCGCTGCTGGAGGACACCGGGTCGAGCTGGCCGAGATAGTCGATGTGCCGCACGTACCGTCCGGCCTGGTTGACCGCCTCCAGCGAACGGGCGCCGGCCGGCAGGGCGACGGCGTGCGCCGGCCCGTCGGCGACCACCACGAAGGCGGTGGCGGCCACGGCGGAGAGCAGGAGGAGCGAACCGGTTCGCATCGTCGATGTTGCCGTTCGGCGTAGGACCACTGTCGCGATCCCCTTTCCGGAAAGGCCAACTGCGTTAGCGCTAACATCTGCGGCGCGTGCGCGGCTCAGAGCTCGCGGTCTTGGGCGGTGGGCGACGTGCCGCTCGGACACCTCTGGCGCGTCATATGGCGCAGGAACCATGTGTCCTGTTCGTTAAGTTCGCGTTGCCGACAAGTGTTAGCGATCGCATCTGGACGTGTCAATAGATCGAAGACGGTCGTTCCACGTCATTCGATCTTGGCGCGGCGGTCTCAGGAGTTGTTCGCCGGAGGCCCGACGAAGGTACGCCAAGGTCCGCCAGCGTGCGCACCACGGTCGAGGACGTCACGGCCAGTTCGGGCCGGGCGGGGAGAAAGACGGTGGGGACGCCCAGCGACTGGTTCATCGCCGCGAGCTGGTACTCGCTCCGAAGGTCGGTGGTGTTGCGCACGCCACGGACGATCACTCCGGCGTCATGCCGACGGCGTAGGTGGAGGTCAGCCCGCTCCAGGCCACGACGGTGACGGAGGTCCAGTCGACCGGCAGGACGGCCCGCACCGGTCGGCGGCCGGTGGCGCGCTCCATCGATCGCGGCCCTGTCGGGGTTCGGATGTCACGGCCGCAGGACCCGCCGCGCATCGCGGATGACCCGGGTCGAGGCCAGTGGGGCCCAACAGGCGAACAGGTCCCGGAAGTAGTCACCGTGCCGTTCCGCCACCGCGGGATCCTGCTCGATGACGTCCAGTTCGTTGACGATGCTCAGGTCCACGAGCGACCGGAGCTGAGCCGGGTCGGGCGTTCGCACCTGACCGACGAAGCGGTCGAACACCCGGCCGGTCTCCGCCAGGCCCCGCCAGCTGCGATCACGGTCGCAGGCGCCGTACAGGTAGACGAGTTGCTCGGCGTCGGACCCGACGAGATCCCGCAGCACCGCACGATCGGCCCGATCGAGCAGGACGAGGTCGAACCCGTCGGTGCCGTAGACGGCATGGGTGAGGCCTCCGGCCTGCACGTCACCGCCGAGGCCGAGCGCGGCCAGTCGCTCGCTGACTCGACACAGGTGGGCGTACAGGTTGCCCCAGGATGCGCGATCTGCTCAGCGCCGTGCCGGCGGAGCCAGGCCCGCGCGCCTTCGTCGGTGCCCATGGCCCGACTGTGGTATCGGCTCCCGGATCCGCTGGCCCCGGGCGTGGGCGATTGGTCACAGCCTTGCGGCTCCGCGACGATCAACCGCAACTCACCGTACGCACCATGAGCTGTCCCGTCGGGCCGGCGCCCCGGTGCCCGATGCCGTCGTCGTCGAGGGCGGTGAGGTGGACCCGGATCTCTTCGGCCTCGGGCATGTCCAGGTCGGTGTAGAGGGTCAGCGCCCGTTCGAAGTGTTCACGCGCGGCGGCGGGTGCCCCGAGCGCCCGGTGCGCGTGACCGAGGCCGGCGTGGGTACGGGCGTGCTCATGGTGTGCGCCGATCTCGACGGCGATCGTGTGTGCCGCTCCGTGGTGGCTGACGGCGTCGGCGACGTTTCCCGCCCGGCGGGCCGCTTCGGCGATCCCGTTGAGCGCGCTGGCTTCGCCGTACGGTTCGCCGGTCTCCCGGAAGAGGTCGAGCGCCTGTTGGTGATGGCCGCCGATCTGGCCGAGACGGGTGTCGAGCGTACCGAGGCTGTTCAGCGTCCAGGCCTCGCCGGTGTGGTTGGCGAGTTGGCGGTACAGGGCCAGGGCCTGCCGCAGGTGGTCGCGGCGTCCCGGTGCCGACCCAGCCGTGTCTCGATGTCACCGAGAGTCTGCAACGTCCAGGCCTCGCCGGTACGGCCACCGAGTCGCTGGAACAGCATCAGGGACCGTTGCACGTGCTGGACGGCCAACCCGGACTGACCCAGATGGGCTTCGACCTCACCGAGGTTGTTCAGCGCGTGCGCCTCGCCGGCCAGGTGCTCGGCCCGCCGGAACAGGACCAGGGCTTCGCGGTAGCTGGTGGCGGCCGATCGGTTCCGGCCGAGCTGCGACTCGACGACACCGATGTTGATCAGCGTGCGGGCCTCGCCGACCTGATCGCCAGTTCGCCGGAACAGGGCCCTGGCCTGCTGGAGGTGCTCGTTGGCCGGCCCGTACCGGCCGAGCTGTGTGTAGGTGGCGCCGAGGCTGGTCAGGGCGTGGGCCTGTGCGGCGGGGTCATCGGCGCGCCGAGCGGCGTGCCGAGCGTGCTCGTGGATGGCGAGGGCGTCCGTGGCATGCCCACCCTGTAGGTACTGGAACAGGGTGGCCGACAGCCGGGCGGTGTGGGAGGACCAGCCGTGAGCGGCGGCGTGGGCGGCGACGGCCACCAGGGCCGGGCGTTCGGTGTCCAACCAGCCACTCGCGGTCTCCGGGTCGGTCAGCGCCGCGACGGTGATGCCATCCGGCGCCGCCAGGCGGTGCGACCCGGCCGGGTAGAGGACGTCCATGGCGGTGGCGGCGCTGCCCACGTAGTAGTCGAACAGACGGGTCAGGGCGGCGCGGCGTTCGGGCGGCGGGTCCTCGTCACGGCAGCGGGTGGTGGCGTACGCGCGAATGAGGTCGTGCAGGGCGTACCGACCGGGGCGGCCTTGTGCAGCAGGTGGTCCCGATGAAGGTGGTGCAGCTGGACCTCGGCGTCGCACGTGGGCATACCGGTCAGGGCGGCCACGGCCCGCACGTCGAAGTCATCGCCGGGATGTGCCGCCACCAGGCGCAACAGCCGTCGCCGTTCGGCGGGCAGGTGTCGGTAGGAGAGATCGAAGGCGAGTTCGACGCTGACGTCGAGGTGCCGCTGGTCGTGACGTTCGTCGAGCCGGTCGGCGTGGTCGGTCAACGTCCAACCGGATGTGCTTCTGATGTGAGCATCGATCAGCCCAAGGGCAGGGAAGGTGGCCGCACCGCTGAGCGATCCGGACCACGGCGTTCGGGTCGGAGCCGCTGGGGAGCTGCGATCCGGTAACCGCGAGCAGGGCGGCCGACTCGTCCGGAGTGAACACGTCCACCGTGAGGCGGGTGGCGTGCGGCAACTCGCCGAGGTCGCGTCGGCTGGTGATCAGCACGGGGCAGCCCGGAGTGTCGGGCAGCAGCGGGCGGGCCTGTTCGGCGTCACTGGCGTTGTCCAGTACGACCAGAGTGCGGGTGCCGACGAGCAGACGTCGGTAGGTGGCGACCCGGGCGGGCAGGTCGTACGGAATCCGCTGGCCGGCGACGCCGAGCAGGCGCAGGAAGCCCTCGAGGACCGAGGCCGGATCGGCCGGCGGTTGCGTGGGGTCCGGGTGGAATCCGCGCAGGTTGACGAACAGGATCCGGTCGAACGGTTTCCTCCGGTGCAGGGCATGCGCGGCGTGGATGACGAGCTGGGTCTTGCCGACGCCCGCCATACCCTGGATCGCCAGCACGACCGGGCTGCCATCCCGGTCGCCGTTGCGTAGCTCCCGCCTCAGCCGGTCCAGCACAGCGGTACGACCGACGAAGCCGACCACGTCCTGCGGCAGGCTGTCCTGGACCCGCACCTGTGCTGCCGCCCGGGCTTCCCCGGCGACGACGCGAAGCGCCTGCCGCCACTGCGCCACGTATCCCACGTCCGGATGCAGCGCTTCGACGACGGCGATCACCAGCTCGGTGTTCACACGCCTGCGGCCGCTCTTGAAACAGTCGGCGACCGTGGTCCTTCGCGCGACCACGTCGCCGGTCCGATCCGCGGCCTTCCGGGCCGCGTTGATCCGGCTCTTGATCACGTCGTAGGACGGGTCGCCGGCCCAGGCTTTCAGGATCCGTAGCGCCTGGGCCACCTCGTCGAGGGAATCGGCCCGTCCCGGATCCGGTGGTGCCACGCCGTCACCACTCGACAGCGACTCGGTCATGGCGGCTCCTGGACGGTCCTGATCTCGGGCTCGTGCCTCTACTAGACCCCCGCTGGCCAGGAACGTCATCGGATCTGTCGTGGATCTGCCGGGCGGACATCGAGCGCGCCGCCGTCCGGAGTCGTCCGGGATTCACCCACGCTCCGGCGGCCCGCCACACACTCCACTGAGGTGCTGGTCGGGCGCCGGCGGGATCCGCCGGTCGCGGCCGGGCCAGCCGTCCGACCCCGGAGGGAGGTGTCGCCATGAAGATCCAGATCCGTCGTCTCGAGAAGATCGAGACCACTGTCATCTGCGCTTGCAGCCCCTGCACGGACTGCTGACCCGAGTGTCCTGGTCACCGCCCGCCAGGGCGGTGACCAGGACCGGCACGACGATCTGGGGCGACGGTCGACCCCATCAGAACCCGAAGGAGTGAGTACGAATGAGGCGACCCCGCATCAAGAGCGTGTTTCCCCATCCCCTGGGCGACGGCCGTATCCGCATCGGCGGCGGCGACTTCGGCATCGCCTCCGAGATGGTCGACGACGAGCACGGCAACACCTGGCGCCTGCTGAACCTGATGGACGGCACGCGGACCCGGCCCGAGCTGACGGACGCGATGGCCGAGCACAGCCCGGGCATCACCGCCGTCGAGGTGGACGACTCGGTCGACGCGCTGATCGGCATGGGCTTCGTGGAGGACGCCTCCGTACCCCGCCGGCCCGGCTGCCGGCCGTGGAACGCGAGCGGTACCGACGCAACCTGGAGTTCTTCTCCTACTTCCACAAGCCGCCGCTGACCGCTGCCGACTTCCAGCTCCGCCTGCGCGACGCCCGGGTCACCGTGCTCGGGATCGGCGGCCTCGGGTCGTACGTGGCCATGAGCCTGGCCGCCATCGGGGTCGGCGACATCCTGCTCGTCGACGACGACGACGTGGAACTGATGAACCTCAACCGTCAGGTGCTCTACACCGACGCCGATGTCGGGCAGCCCAAGGTGGCCGCCGCCGTCCGCCGGCTCACCGAGATCAACCCGCACGTCAAGATCAGCGCGCGCAACGCGCGGGTCGACGGGTGGAGGCCGCCCGCGCCTGCATGACCGGTCGTGACCTGGTGATCTGCGCCGCTGACCGGCCCCGCCTCACGCTCTACCAGTGGCTGAACGAGGCGGCCCTGCGGGAGGGCACCGCCTGGATGCGCGGCTCCAACGACGGCCTCACGGTCAGTCTCTTCCTGCACGTGCCCTACCAGACCGCCTGCTTCCAGTGCGTCGAGCAGGACGCCGCGGCCAACCATCCGGAGTACACGCCGATGGCCGAGTACGTGGTCGGCGTGATCGGCGACCGGACCATCAACCCTGCAACGCGCCGATGGCCGGGATGATCGGCAACCTGGCCGCGCTGGAGGCCGTCAAGCACCTCACCGGCATGGCGGAACCGGTCATCGTCGGCCGGAAACTCGTCGTCGACGTGCACCGGATGGAGACGCAGTTCGCCGAGGGCACGCTGCTCGACGACTGCGCCGCCTGCGGCCCGGACGGCCGGGTCCCCGCCCGGTGCGACGGGCGACGACCTGCGGGCCGTGGTCGCCTCCGGATCGACGACGTGACCAGCACGCTCGCCGACGCCACTGTCGTCCGGCTGCATCCGTTGCACATCGGCGAGGCGAGGACGGTGTGTGCGAGGTCGGCCGGGTCGACACCGGCGACTTCGTCGAGTTGCCGGCCGAGGAGTCGACCTGATCCGGTGGCTGGGCGAGGGTCTGCCGCTCGGCGAGGTCCGCCGGCGCTTCGCCGGCCGGTACGGCACCGAGCCGGACCTCGCCGACTTCCTCGACGGCATCGCGTCCTGCGGCTTCGTGCGCATGGACGACGGAACGGCGAGGGAGGTGCCAGCGGCGGACCGGCGACCGGGCGGCACCCGCCGGCCGTCGACGCCGACCGCCGGGGAATAGCGGTGCTGGCGAACCTGTCGCCGCACCGGGTCGCCTGGCTGCTCGCACCGCCGATGCGGCTGCTCTACGTCGGCGGCTGGCTGACCGTACCGGTGCTGCTGGTCCTCGTACCGGCGCTGCGGCCCACCCGGCCGACGCGTTCCTCCTGGACGGGGTGCTGGCCAACGCCCTGGTCGTCGCGGCGGTGGCCTGGGTGCTGGTGCTGCTGCACGAGTTGGCGCACGCGGCCACCGTGCGGGCGCTGAATGTCACGGGACGGCTCTCCATCAGCCGGAGGCTGTGGTTCCTGGTGGCGCAGACGGAGATGTCGGCCGTCCGGTCCGTGCCCAGGCGTCGCCGCTACGCCCCGTACCTGGCCGGGCTGACCTGGGACCTGTTGCTCATGTCGGCCTGTCTGGTGCTGCAACTCGCCGGCCTGCACGAGCGGTTGCTACGCGGGTCGTCTCACACTCACGCTGTCGGTGGTCTACCAGTTCCTGGTGTTCATGCGCACCGACATCTACTACGTCCTGGGCAACTGGCTGCGGCTGGGCGACCTGATGGGTGACACCCGGCACTGGCTCGCCAACCAGGTGCGGCGACTCATCGGCCGCGACCCCACGCACGACCTCGGCGGCGTACCGGCCCGGAACTGCGGATCATCCGCTGGTACGCGCCGTTCTACCTGCTCGGCTCGCTCGCCGTGACCGCGGCGCTGCTGGCCCTCACGATGCCCGCCATGGCGAGGATGGTCGGGCTGGCCGTCGACGGCCTCGACTCCCCGCCGACGGGCTCGCCTTCTGGAACGGCGTCGGCTTCCTCGCGCTCGTCGCCCTGCAACTCGCCACCTTCGGCTGGGTCCTCGTCACCGAACGCCGTACCGCCTGACCGGCTCGCCCACCGCACGCCATCGCACCGTTCCCAGGAAGCGAGGACGCGAAAGTGCTACTGACCGCACCGCCCCGACTGCTGGCCACCCTCCTGGCGTCGGCTCTGGCCACCGGCACGGTCGCCGCCGTGACCCACCGGCGGCGGTCGGCGCCGGACCGACCGGCCGTCATCGTCGTCCTCGCCGACCAGCACGACGCGCCGACCGGACGGCAGCTCGCCGAGCGGTCCGCCCGGATCGCCGTCGACCAGCAGCCGATGCTCACCGACCTGCGTCGCGTCGGCGCCACTCGGGTGAAGCCCTTCCGGATGGTGAACGCCATCGCCACGACAGTGCCGGAGCGGGCACTCGCGGACCTGGCGTCCCGGCCGGGGTACGGGCCGTGCTGCCCGACACCCGCTGCGGCTGCGCCAACCGGTCGCCCCGATCGGTGCGAGCCGGCCCGCTGCGGCGACCGGCGGTGCCGGGCGGGCGGACGGACCTGCGCCGGGCCGGGCGAGCCGCCGCTGGTCGAACCGGAGGGGCTGGCGTTGACGCGTACCGTCGGATCGGCCCGGGGCCGGGTGCCCACGACCTGGCCGACGGGTCGGGGTGCGGGTCGGCGTGCTCGGCGGGGCGATCGACCCGGCGGCGGCCGAGTTCGTCCGGGACGGGCGGTCGGTGGTGGCCGGCTACGCCGACTTCACCGGCGACGGTCTGGACGCCCCTCGTACATCCTGGAATCCTTCGGTGACGCGAGCGTCGTGGCGGCCCAGGGCGTCGGCGTCTACGACGCCGGGCGGTACGCGCATCCGGTGCACCGCCCACCACACCGTGCCCGATGCGGATCCTCGGCGTGGCGCCGGCGGCAACAGTGCACGTGGCCAAGGTCTTCAGCCAGGTCGCAGCGCCCACGTCGGTCGTGCTGCAGGGCATCGAGTGGGCGGTGCTCCACGAGCGCGTCGACGTGCTGAACGAGTCGCTGGTGGGCTTCGGCTATCCGGACACGGCCGCCAACGCCCTGCGGCTGGCCAATGACGCGGCCGTCGCGGCGGGAGTGACAGTGGTGGTGGCCACCGGGGACGCCGGGCCGGACGGAACCCTGGGCTCGCCGGCGAGCGACCCGGACGTCATCGCCGTCGGCGCGAGCACCTAACTGCGGGCATACGGCCAGCTCGGGTACGGCGGGTCGCCGCTCGGCGGCGGCGGTCACCGGTCCGACTCGGTGTCCGCGTTGAGTTCCGGCGGCACCGCTCAGACCGAACCCGCACCGTCGACCTCGTGGCGCCCGGCGACACCGGCTGGGCCGCCTGCTCGACGGACACCGCGCGCTACCAGAGCTGCGTCTCCTTCTTCGACGGCGGCACCCCAGCCCGTTCTTCCTGTTCGGCGGCACCAGCGCGGCCGCGCCGTTCGTGGCCGGGGCGGCGGCGTTGGTGATCCAGACGGTGCGCCGGCACACGGGCGGCACACCACCCCGAGCAGGTCAAACGCATCCTGATGAGCTCCGCGACCGACCTGCGGCAGCCGGCCGCCCAGCAGGGAGCCGGGCGGGTGGACACCCTCGCCGCGGTGCGTCTGGCCGCCGCCCTGGCCGGTCCCCGCAGTCGGCCGCCGGTGCCCCGGCCGGGTCCGCTTCGGCGGAGGCGGCGGGTCTGCTCGTCGCCACCTCGACGGCGAGCGTCACCGGCGGGCCGGGGCGGGTCGCGCCGGTCGCGGTGCACGTCACCAATCCGGGCACCACCACCCGCCGCGTCACCGTCGGCCTGCGGTCCCCGCGCCGGCCCGCAGCCTGGCCGCCGGTCAGGTGACACCAGCTGCAGGCGTCGGCACGGCGTTCACCGACTCCGACGGCGTACCGGCGAATGCCCGCCTGGTGCCGGTCACCGTGCCCGGCGGCACCGACCAGCTCCAGGCCGCGGTGGCCTGGGATCCCCGGTCACACACCGCGCCGGTTGCGGTGAGCGTCTTCGACCCCGCCGGCCGACTCGCCGGTTACTCGCTGCCGTTGGGCAACGGGGGTACGGGCGGGCGACGGTGGCCCGGCCGCAGCCGGGCCGCTGGACCGTGGCCATCTGGACCCGCGACGACGGGTCGCCGCCGGTGGGCGCGGTGCGGTACGACATCACAGTGCTGCGGCTGACCTCGCGTAGCGGTCCCTCGGTGCTCGTGCCGCCCGGCGCTACGCGCACCGCCTGGCTGCCGGTACGCCTACCGGGCGCGGCCGGTGACTCGTCGGCCGCCGTGACCGTCACTGCCGGCGCTACCGGTTATACGGCGCTTCCGTTGGGCCTGCGGACGCTGGTGCCGGCGAGCCCCTCCGGTGGCAGTTTCCGCGGCACCTTCTCCGGCGGCAACGGCGCACTCGCCGGGTGGGCTCTGCTCGGGCAGCGACGCAGCTTCCAGTTCGAGGTGCCGGCCGGGAAGCCGACGCTGGCCGTGTCGGTCCGGGCCGGCGACGACCCGGGGCTCGAAGTCTGGGGCCTGCTCGTCGACCCGACCGGCATGCCGCTGGCGGCCAGCAGCTCCCGCGCGGCGGGAACGGCGGCGGCGCCCCGGCTGGACCTGGTTCGGCGTGCCCCACAGGCTGGCCGATGGACAGTGGTGCTGGTGCTGACCGCGCCGACCGCCACGGTGCGGACCAGCCACCCGTTCCACGGTCGGGTGGGATTCACACCGCTACCGGTGGTGGCGGCCGGTGTACCGGTGGATGCCGTGCTGCCGGCGGGCCGTCCGGCCCAGGCCACCCTCACGATCACCAACACCGGTGCCGCGCCGGCGTCGTACCTGGTGGACGGCCGGCTGGACGCCATGGGCGAGGTGCCGCTGCGGCCGGTGGCATCCGCCACCTACCAGACGCCGGTGACCGCGGCCGACGTCTACCCGCGCTTCCCGGTTCCGACCGGCACGACGCGGCTGCGGATGACCGCCGACTCGGCAGTGCCGCACGTGCTGGACACCCAGCCGTACGGCGAGAACGGCTACTACGTCGGTGACCCGGATCTGGCCGGCACCGCCGGCCAGCGCTCCGAGGTGGTCGTATCGTCGCCCGAGGTGGCGTCCACGACCTGGATCTGCAACGCCAACCGGGCTGGCCCATTCGGCGCCACCCGGCGCCGTCGGCCCGAGTGGACTGCCAGGCGACCGCGTTCACCCGACTTCCCGACCGACGGATCACGTCGTCCACCGGCAGCTATTGGCGGCGCGTGGTCGAGGGTCGACCGAGCCGCCCACACCGCTGACGCTGGCGCCGGGCAGACCGGCCGGGTCACCGTGACCTTCGCTACGGAGGAGCCGGTCGGCGAACGGGTCTCCGGATCGCTGACCGTGACCGCTGTGGACGCGCGTACCGGTTTCGGCACGGAGGTGGCCGCGGTGCCCTACGCGTACACGGTGGAACGGGCGGGCGAGACGCCGTGATGCGTAGAGTTCAGCGTCGAGGAAACCCCGCACGGCAGGAGACGCCCGCCGATGAGAGACCGCTACGCGAACCTCTCCCGTACCCGCGGCCTGGACCCCGAGCGCGACCACCTGGCCATCTATCAGACCATGCTGCGTTACGAGTTCCCGTGGGACATGAAGCTCGGCCTCAACCTGGCCTTCAACCGGTCCTTTTCCATCCCGGCCATCGCCGCCGTGCACACGGCCACCGGTGAGCTGACCGACCACACCCAGAAGCGCATCGACGACACCGGCCTGCTGATGTACGAGATGGTGCTCAACGGCTTCGACCAGCCTCGCGGCCGCGACGCGTTACGGCGCGTCAACCAGATCCACCGCCGGTACGACATCGGCAACGACGACTTCCTCTACGTCCTCGGCTGCCTGGTCGTGATCCCGACGCGCTGGTTGCAGGAGTACGCCTGGCGCCCGCCCTGCTGCCACGAGCGCCAGGCCACCTACCTGTTCTATCGGGAACTCGGGCGGCGGATGGGCATCACGGACATCCCCGGCTCGTACGACGAGTTCGAGACCTGGTTCGACGCCCACGACGCGGCTCACCTGCGGCCCAACAACGACGCGGCGGCCATCGAACGGGCCACCCGGATGCTGATGCTCACCCGGATCCCCGGACGCTCGCACCGCTGGGAAACGCACTGGTCAGCGCCATGTACGACGCGCCGCTGCGCGCGCGATGCGGGTCGACGCACCGGCCTGGCCGGTCCGGGCCGGCCTGCGCCTGGCGTTGAAGATGCGATCCCGACTGCAACGCTGGTTCGGAGCGCCCCGATCGACGCCGCTGTTCGCCGACGGGATCACCACCAGGAGCTACCCCGACGGGTACGAGATCAGCCAGCTCGGCCCGCAGCCGCTCCCCTCGTCTCGCGGATCGGCCGGCCGGCACGCCTGGCGCCGGTAACTCCGACCACGAGCCACTCGGCTGAGGCGGGAGGGTTCTGGCGTACCGGATCCGCCCGGACCACCGATCAGGTGGCCGGGCGGATCCGGACGTCCGGCGGACGGTCAGCCGGCAGTCTTCGCCGAGGCGGCCGGCGGCACCTGACCGGTGGCGATCACCTGGTAGATCCACGGCCGGTAGTAGCTGGGGCTGGTGAAGACGATCGGGTTCTCGCCGCAGTAGGTCGCGGCGCCTCGGCTGACGATGCCGATGGCCGTCCAGAGGCCGGGAACGATCTGCTGGAGCGCCGGGCTGCCGCTGTCGGCGAGGCAGATGCCGGACGTGCCACCGGGGCTGTCGATGCAGATCTCGCCCTCGCTGAGCCCGGCGGCCGCGCACCGGCTGTTCGGCATCACCGTCGAATCCAGTTCCTGCAACCTGATCGGGTACGGGCCACTCGCGTCGGACGTCACAGCGCCCCAGCCGAGCAGCTGGGTCGACCCGCTCGGTTGGATCACCGACGAGATGAGGAACGGCACCTTCAGCACCGGCGTCGCCAGTCGCAGCATCGCGATGTCGGCGATGCGGCCGTTGGCACCCTTGAAGTAGTCGAAGTCGGCGTGCGGCAACACCGTGGTCACGGCCGTGACCGCGCCGCCGCTGGTCCGGTCGAGCGAGCCGATCCGCAGCTGGAACACACTGGGGTCCAGCACGGTGCCGTCCGGTCGGGTGACGCAGTGCGCGGCGGTGACGGCGTACCGCGGGTGCACCAGAAAGGCGCCGCAGGCGTGGTTGAAGCTGTCGTCGGGCTGCTTGGTCTGAAGTGAGGCCATCGCCGGGTAGGGCTTGGTGGCGTCGTGCCCTCCGACGATGTTGGTGGTGTAGTCGCCCGGCTGCGCTGCGGCCGCGGCGCTGGCGGGTGCCCCGGTGGCGAGCAGCCCGAGTAGTACCGCCACCGCCGCGACGGTTCTCGTGGTCCTGACGTTCCGCAAGGTAATCCCTTCTCATCTGCCCCGGCCATCCGGCGAGGCTCCGACAGATCAGACCACAGTGGACAACAACCAGCATCGATGGTGGCCTGTTCGCGGGCAGGCTACGACGGCGAGCCACGCCCTCGACCGTGTATTGACGACTTGGTGAGTCGCTGGCACCTCCGTCGGGCGGATGCGGTGGTGAGCGGCATACCTCACAGGTATGAATATGCCTCTGAGGTATACCGCTCACCAGCACATCAACCCGGCGGGCGTCGCTCCGCCGAGCGGAATGCGAGGCTGTACCCGTGACGTCCTGCTTGCGCGCCGCATCTACGACACCTGCCATCTGACCGGGTCGTTCCGCCTGCGATCCGGGCAGGTGAGCGACGAGTATTTCGACAAGTATCTGTTCGAAGCCCAGCCCGCTCTGCTGCGCGAGGTGGCCGAGGCGATGGTCGACCTGCTTCCCGAGTGCGACGTGCTGGCGGGCATGGAGATGGGCGGCATCGCAATTGGCTGACATCACTGCCGAGAACCAAGGGATTCTCCAGGTCCCGCCCAACCAGCTGGATGCTCTCGATCAGGAGTGCGTACTCCTGGCAGAGAACGTCGAGCAACTGTCCGCAGCGACTGAATTGGACGCGGATCGCATCCTCCACTACCTGGCCAACGCACGGCAGGCGGTGGACCGTGCCATGGCGTTGAACGGCGGCATCATCATCTGGTAGGCGGCGGCCCGCCCGAACGCACCTGCGTCGGCCCCGGGATGGGTGACGTGTGGCCGGCCGGAACGAACACGCAGATCAGATAAGGCTCCAACTGTCAATAAGCGAATAAAGATAAGCGAGGCCACAATCGACCCCGGAACGGCAAGTCATTGAGATTCCTGTCTCCGTCGGCGACTTTCCTGGCCGACGAGCAAAACCAGCCCTATGCTTGCCGCCGGAATACGCCGCGGCTCGTCGGGGCCCCAGGGGACGTCAATGAGGATTTGCGAATGCGCCGGAAGTCTGATCTGCACAACGGCACCACTGACGCCAACGACGTGACCCCGGACGGCGAACCGCCGACGACGGCAGAGGGCGTCGCGCGCCGGGACGCGATCGCCGAGGAACAGGAGTTTCTCGACCTTGCCACGGCCCGGCGCGACAGGCTGACCGACCACCTGCGGGCCGAGCTGTCGTCCGAGGCCTTGGACGCGCTGGAACGGGCCCGGCAGCGCATGCTGCGCCAGCAGTACGACGAGCTACAGCGAGCACAGGAGGGACTGGTCTTCGGTCGCCTCGACGGCGTCGACGGCACCCGCGACACGTCGGCCGCGTTGGTCTGCGCGACGACGGCGGGGACGGTGAGCCGCTGCTGGTGGACTGGCGTGCTCCCGCAGCTCGGCCGTTCTACACGGCGACGGCTGTCGACCCACAGGGTCAGGCACGACGCCGGCACATCCGTACGACGGGATCGACAGTCGTGGGTGTGGACGACGAGCCACTGGACGGGACCATGACGACGGGGCTCGTCGGCGAAGGCGCTCTGTTGGCCGCCCTCGGCCAGCGGCGTACTGGTCACATGTCGACGGCGATCGCCACGCTGCAACGCGAACAGGACGACATCGTCCGGGCCGAGGCGAGCGGCCCGCTGATCGTCCAGGGCGGTCCCGGCACCGGCAAGACCGTTGTCGCTCTGCACCGCGTCGCCTACCTGCTGTTCACATACCGGAAGATGGCCGAGCAGGCGGTCCTGGTCCTCGGCCCGTCGCCGCGCTTCCTCGACTACATCGCCCAGGTGCTACCCGCGCTCGGTGAGACCGCCGTCGTCTCGGCGACCTGCGACACCCTGCTGGCCCAGATCCGTGTGGGCCGCGACGAGAGCCGGGTGCTGGCCGAGATCAAGGGCCGTGCCCTCTGGCAGCCCGCGCTCGAAAGGTACGTCACGTCGCAACTCCCCGGCCTCGGGAGTTGAGACTGCGCTGGAGGGCGAGTTCTATGTCATCAGCGCCGCGACTGTGGCGCAGGCACTCACCTCGGCGGTGCAGGGACGGACGTACCACCGCGCCCGCGCGGCATTTGCCGAGCAGCTGCACCACCTCCTGGCCGACGTCGTCGCCGAGCAGCGCGAGGCCCTGTTGGACGAGATGGAGGAGGGCTTCGAGGACATCCTCGCCCGCGTCGACCGGGGCATGGGGCAGGACCACCAATCCACCCGGACGTCCACCGGCAGCGACATCGACGGGTTGCTCTCCGAGGAAGAGATCGAGCACCTCCGTCTCCGTATCTCCGAGGACGCCACCATCGCCCGGTTCATCGAGGCATGGTGGCCCACCCTCGACACCGAAGCCCTGCTGGGTGATCTCCTGACCGACCGAACCCTGCTGGCCCGGTTCGCCCCGCAGCTGTCCCCGGAGGAGATCGCCGCTGTCTCGGCCGAGCCCGCCCCTGGGCGGCGAGCGACGTTCCCCTGCTCGACGCTCTCGCCGACCTGCTCGGCGAGGTCGAAGCCCCGCAACCGCAGGGCGAGTTCGTCGCCGACCGCGCTCGCCGGCAGCGCGGCTGGGTGTACGGCCACGTCGTCATCGACGAGGCGCAGGAGCTGTCCGAGATGCAGTGGCAGATGGTCCTCCGGCGCTGTCCCAGTCGCTCGATCACCGCTGTCGGCGACATCGACCAGGCGGAGGCGGCGCATCGGCACACCAGTTGGGCGCAGGCGGTGCAGGCGGCGTTCGGGAATCGGTGGACCGCCGCCGAACTGACGATCTGCTACCGGACCCCGAGCGAGGTCATGGACCTCACAGGACCGGTCCTGGAGAAAGCAGGCAGCCACAACACGCCGCCCGGGCGGTACGCTCCTCCGGCGTCGCCCCTGGGTGCTCACTGTCACGCCCGCCGAGCTTGCCGACGCCGCAGCCCAGGCGGTGCGACAGCTGCGGCAACGGTGGCAGGGCGGCACGGTCGGCGTCATCGCTCCCGCCGACCGCGTCGCGGACATCCTGGCCGTGCTGAGCGACGTGCCGGTGCTCACCGCGACCCAGTCCAAGGGCCTGGAATGGGACGCGACGCTGCTCGTCGACCCGCAGGGCATCGCCGCCGAACCGCGCGGCTGGAACGGCCTCTACGTCGCGCTCACCCGATGCACCCAGGAACTCGGACAGCTACTCCTCACGCACCCGTGACTGCGGGCTCGACCAACGGATCAGCCGCTCCGGCGGTTACCGTACTGGCGCGGGCTCTGGACGGAGCCCGGCCGCCGAACTGCTGCCCTTGCCGAACGGTTGCGGCGAGACGCCCTTCCCTTGGCGCGTCGGGCAGCCCGATTCGTGGGAACAGCAGGCTGGTCGGCCTCGGCCTCGGCCGTGGTCTCGGCATCCGCCGCTTGGTCGTCGTCGACGGGCTCGGGCTCGGGCATCGGTGTCTCCTGGAATCGTGGGGCGCCCGCTGACCAGACAGCCGACGGACGCGGGCTACTCGACGCCGTTGTGGGCACCATGACGGTATCTCAACGCCGAGCGCGTCCGATCGACCGGCCTTCAACCGCCTCGGCGCGGGCTGAGGGCGGCGCTCTGGACGTACTCCATCGCCTTGACGAACTCGGGGTCCTGGAGCCGCTGGTTCAGTTGTTCCTCGGTGGGCTCCGCCACGCGCTGGTGGATCCACCACAGGTGGCCGACCGGGTCGCGGAAACGGCTGACCCGGTCGCCCCAGAACAGCTCGGTCGGCTCGGTGACGACCGTGGCGCCGCGTTCGACGGCCCGGCGCAGCACCTCGGCGTCGTCGGCGACGTACAGGCGCAGGAAGGCCGGTGTCGCTGGCCAGTCCGGCTTGTCGAACATCATGACCACCGAATCGCCGATGCGGACCTCCGCGTGGCCGATCACCCCGCCGACGTCGACACGGGCCAGCTCGGTGGCGTCGAAGACACCCACCACGAAGTCGATCAACTGTGCCGTGTCCCCGCGGAGATCATCCACGGGGTCACGGTGTGGTAGCCGTCGGGCACGACCTTCATCGCTCATCTCCCTGTTCCGATGCACCAGCCGTGCACCGCCGGAGACCACGCTAGGGCCGATCTAGGTCTGTTCCGGTCCTACTTCACGAGGCACCATGGGAGGGTGAACGACGCCACCGCCCGTCTGCTGCGACTGCTGTCCCTGCTCCAGACACCCCGGGAGTGGCCGGGCAGCGAACTCGCCGAACGGCTCCAGGTCACCGCACGCACCGTCCGCCGGGACATCGATCGGCTGCGTGACCTCGGCTATCCGGTCCAGGCCACGATGGGCACCCACGGCGGGTACCGGCTCATCGCGGGCAAGGCGATGCCGCCGCTCCTGCTGGATGACGAGGAGGCCGTCGCCATCTCCGTCGGTCTGCGCACGGCGGCGCGGCAGCCGGTCGCCGGCATCGCCGAGGCGTCGCTGCGGGCGCTGGCCAAGGTGCAACAGGTTCTGCCGCCACGGCTCGGTCGCCGCGTCAGCGCGCTCACCGCGACCACACTGTCGACGCCCACCGCCTCGGCCTCGCTCGTCGACCCCACGCAGTTGACGGTCCTCGCCACCGCGGCCTCGACCAACGAACGGGTCCGGTTCGACTATCGCAACCATCACGGAGTCGCCACCCGTCGGCTCGTCGAGCCACACCGGCTGGTCGTGATCGGCCGTCGCTGGTATCTGCTCGCCTACGACGGCGGGAGCGCCGACTGGCGTACCTTTCGCATCGACCGGATCGAGAAGGCCCAGACCACCGGGGTACGGGTGCCGCCGCGCCAACCGCCGGCCGACGACGCCGCGGCCTTCGTCGCCACCCAGCTCTGCGAGCTGGCTCCGGTCTTCCGCGCAGTGGCGACCCTTGCCCTGCCGGTCTCGCTCGCGGCCACCCGACTGGGTGACTACGTCGGCGAACTCCAACCCGTCGACGAGGCGTCGAGTCGATGGCACAGCCCGGAGGACACCATCGACTGGCTCGCCGTCCGGCTGACCCTGCTCGACTGCGACTTCACCGTCCACGAGCCTGTCGAACTGGTCGAGCACCTGCGCCAGCTCGGCACCCGGCTGACCCGTGCCGTGACACCCCAGACCTGAGACGGCCGCCGGGTTCGCCGTTGGTCACCTCGTCCGCACTGTGGACGCCGACGACACCGCACCAACCGAGGACAGATGGTCCTGGGGCCGCACAGCGCCTCGACCGAGCCAGGCAGGCCCAGTCGGGCAGCCTCCGCGGCGGCGAGGTTCCGCAGCAGTGGCGCCACCCCGGCCGCACCGAACTGGAAGCCGAGCTGGCTGGAGTAGCTGCCGGCAGCCGCCACCTTCACGTCCAGGTGACCGCCGATGTCGACGCCCGCCTCGACGGCCCCGGGCGCTGGGCACCGCCGATGTCGTCGGCCGCCGACTGACGTACGGCACGTCGCGCCACCACAGGCCGTCGGGCGCGAGCCTCGCGACCGTGTCCGCGACGATGCGATGGTCGACGTGGTCACCGAGTGCCTGCGGTGCGAGAACCACCTCGGCGTCCACCAGATGCGGGCTCAGTACCGGTGCGAGGACGGCGGCGGCCGGTCGTCGGCGCGGACGCCCGCGAAGAGCGCGGCCGGGTCGGGATAACCGCGGTGCGGCGCCTCGGCCAGCGGCAGGTGCACCGGCTCCACCCCGAGCAGAGCGCACGCTGCCCGGTCCTCCGCCCGGCGCAGCGCCATGTAGTCGACGTCGGCCGCGAGCCCCTTGTCCAGTTGGCAGGCCAGGGCGAACGGCGACGGTTCCGGCACGCTGGCGGTGAAGCAGGTGACCACGCGTACCGTCCAGCCCGCCGCGACCAGTGCCGCGAGGGTGCCGCCGATGGAGAACACCGCGTCGTCCAGGTGCGGGCTGACCGCCACCGCGAGCCCACCCGGAGGCCTCATAGGAGATGCGGGCCGCACGGAAGCGGCAGCTCAGATCCACCGGCGGGTCGGGGATCTCCGGTACGGGCAGTGCCAGCCCGTCGTAGACGTCGGTGATCCGATCGGCGATCACCGGCCAGCTCCACTGCTCTCGACGTCGCTGCGAGCCTGCCCGGCGAGACGACGACGCAGCTCCGGGTCGTCGAGCAGACGACGGACGGCCGCCGCCAGGGCAGCCGGATCACCAGGCGGCACCAGCAGGCCGTTCTCGTCGGGGCGTACGCAGTCGCGGACGCCGACCACGTCGGTGGAGATGACCGGCAGGCCGCTGGCCATCGCCTCCAGGATGGTGTTCGAGAAGCCCTCGGCGTAGGTGGGGCTGATGAAGATCTCGCCCCGGGCGTACACCTCGTGGGCCCGTTCGTAGGGCACCGCGCCGAGCAGCTCGACCACGTCGGCGAGGCCCAGCTCGGTGATCCGGGTCGCGACGCTGTCCAGGTCGGGGCCGATGCCAGAGAGCAGCAACCGGACCGGCACCGTGTCCGCCCGCAGCTTGGCGACCGCGTCGAGCAGATCGAGTACGCCCTTCCGCGCGTCGACCCGGCCGTGGTAGAGCAGCACGGCCGGGTCGGAGACCCGACCCGGGGAGGCGACCGGTACGAATCGTTCGGCGTCGGTGGCACCGGGCACGACGGTGAAGCGGGCCGGGTCGAGGTCGTGTCGTTCACAGACCTCGGCGGCGAACGACGGCGACCCGATCAGCAGTGCCGGCGCGTGGGCGAAGACGGCCCGCACCAGATCACGATGGGTGGTGCAGCAGGTGCCGACCCAGTGACCGTCGCCGCCCTGCACGGACACCACAGCGGGCAGCTCGGCCGTCCGGGCGGCCCGGAGCACGGCCAGCCCGTTGGGATAGGCGTACTGCGCGTGCAGCACGTCGAAGGGTCGGCGGGCGTGCAGGCGCAGCACCGTGTCGGTCATCGTGGCGACGTCCGCCTCGAAGTCCGCGGGCTCACCCCGACCCACGGCCTGCTCCCCAGCGCTTCCAGGGCGTGCACCTCGACCCCGGCGGGCACCCGGTCCACGGGCGGTGGGCCGCCGCCGTACACGGCCCGGCCCGCGCTGTCGCCCCGGTACTGGGACACCAGGACCGGCTCGTGGCCGCGCGCACCAGGTGCCGAAGCAGGTTCTCGCGTACGCGCTCATCCCCGAGACGGCCGGCCAGTAGCGGCGTGACACAAAGCAGATTCTCATGAGGCGCTGACCTTCAGCTCGGCGGTGCGGTGTCCTGGTGCTCGGCCGCACGCAGCGCGGCCAGTGCGGCGGGCACCAGAGTGTCGGCCCGATGCGCGTCGCGGGAGAGTTCGAGGCTGACCAGACCGGCGTAACCGACCTCGGTCAGTGCGCCGAGCACGGCGGGGAAATCCACGTCGCCCTCGCCGGGTGCGCGGTGCTCGTGCCGCCCCGGGCATGTCCTCGATGGCACACGCGCCGAGCCGGTCGGCGAAGGCACGTACCGCGGCGGCCGGCTCGTACCGGCCGGAGACCAGGCAGTGCCCGGTGTCCAGGGCCAGGGTGAGGCCGGGGACCTCGGCCGCGAGACGGGCCCAGTCGTCGCAGTCGTCCACCAGCATTCCCGGTTCCGGTTCGAACGCGCACGTCATCCCCTTCCGGTCCGCGTACTCGACCACGTCGCGAACCCCGTCGACGAGCCAACGCCAACTGCGATCGCTGTCGGTGCCGGGCTCGGGCACCCGGCCCAGAACGACACCGCCTCGCTGCCCAGCCCGACCGCCACGTCCACGCAGAGGCGCAGGAAGGCGCGCCGCCGCATCGGTCCTCCTCCCCGGCGAGACCAGGGTCGGATGGTGCTTTCGGCGCGGGTCGAGCAGGAACCGCGCGCCGGTCTCGACGACACTCGCGAGGCCGAGCGCGTCGAGACGGCGGGCCAGCCGGTGGGTACGTCCGACCAGGTCCGGCGCGTACGGGTCGTGGTGGGCCACGTCGAGCGTGAGCGCGACGCCGTCGTAGCCGCAGTCGGCGAGCAGGGTCAGCGCGTCGTCGAGGCGATGCGAGGTCAGCCCGTTGGTGTTGTAGGCGAATCGCAGGCTCATTCTTCACTCCGGGCGACGACATGCCGGCTCGGTTCGCGATACAGCGGATAGAGCGGGCCGATCGTCCGCGCTACCCCGTTCAGGTCGAGCCAGGCGTCGCCGCCCAGCCGCTCCCTGCCGGCCGGGTCGAGCACCACCGGCGCGGCGCCGTCGTGCGGGGCGCCCCGAGCCCGACCAGCGGCGAGTCCCGCTCCATCAGGCGCTCCACCCGCGCGCCGCGATCCGCCCGTACGACATCGTCTCCGCCTCCAGGCCGGGCACGATCACCTTGACCGCCACCGCCCCTCGCCGGGTGCGACGACGACCAGTACGTCGAATTCGGTGAGCCGGTCCAGCAGGTCGGCCAGCAGCGCGGTCGGGTCGTCCAGGCTCCCCGGTGCCACGGTGGGCAACGCGGTGAAGGGCACGGTGCTCCTCCGGGCCAGCACCACGGGTTCCAGCAGGGCCCGTAGCTGTCCACCGTCGAGGTGGGTCCACTCACGCATCGCGGCGAACGCCCGGGTCTCCTGGGACTCGGCCGGCCGGGCGAACTCCCGCCGCCAGTACGCCTCCGGCGTGAGCCGCCGCAGGATCTCCAGCGGCCCGTGCGAGAAGACCTTGCGGGAGCGGGAGGAGACGTACTCCAGCAGTGCCTTGCGCAGCGCGGTCTCCCGGTCCGGGTGAGCGGCCTCCCGCACGCGGTGACCGCCAGTGGCGGGTTTCCGGCTCCCGGTCGACGCCGACGACGTGCACGTCGACCAGGCCGAACGCGGTCGAGGCGAGCTTCGGAACCACCTCGACGTCGGCGGCCCGCAGGCGGTCCAGGGTCGCCCGGGTGACCGCGTCGCGGACGTCGTCGAGGTCGATCACCACGCCGGCGTCCATGGCTCGGAAGGCGGTGGTGTTGCCGTCGCGTTGCAGCAGTTCCAGCAGGCCGTGCGCGACGGCTCGTTCGATCGTGTCACCAGCGCCCGACCCGTTGGTGATCACCGTGACGAGTCGCTCGGTGGGATCCTGCCAGGGCAGGTCCTCCCGGCGGAGGCACAGAACTCGGCGGGCACCAGCACCGTCTCGCCGGTGCGCCAGCGCACGGTGGGCAGCCAGGAACGGGGCTCGTCGTCGTCGACGGTCGTTCCGGCGGGCAGCACCAGCGACCGGGGATCCACCACACCGGCGGCACCCAGCTCGGCGCGAAGTTCGGCGTGCGAGGCCCGCCGGGGAACCATGGCCCGCAGCTGTCCGTGCAGGAGCAGCGCCTCGGCCAGCTCACCGTAGGCGCCGGTGCGCGCCTGCTCGACGGTCGCGCCGTAGCTCACGGCGGCGGCCGGGCCAGCCGTCGCCGAGGTGGTCGGCGGAGATCACCGGCAGACCGAGCCGGTCCAGTCCGGACACGTCGAAGTCACCGACCTCGCCGGGTGGCAGGGCGTCGGCGAGCCGGTCGGCGACCGACAGCGCCGAGACGGTCGGGGTACGCGGTTCGACGGCTCGGGTCACGTCAACTCCTCGATCGGTATGGGCCCGGCCGTCGGCTGCCCCGCAGCTGCCGGTCGAACAGGGCGAGCACCTGCCGGCGGAGACCGGCGCGGCGTACTCGAAGGGCGTGGCGACCGCGTCGAAGTCGAGCGTCTCGACCAGGTCACGGGCCTGCGCCACCTCGGCGTGCGAGAGCGGAATCTGGGCGTGGAAGGCCTTGTGGCAGGAGAGGCCGATCGGCGTCTCACCGGCCAGCTCGACCTTGATCAGGTCGCCGACGAACAGGATTCCGCGCCGCTCGTCGTGCAACACGTTGTGCCCGGGGAAGTGGCCGCCACTGCGGTAGGTCACCAGGCCGGGCGCGAGCGGGTGCCGGTCGTCGGTGGGCCAGGTCACCTGGAACGCCTTGGTCCAGACGAGATCGTCGACACCGATGGCGAGCACCGGCGGGGCGAGTTCGTCCTGAAGCTGCCACAGGGCGCCGTACCCGTGCACGTGGCTCGCCCCCAGCGCGACCAGGCCGCCCGGGAGCGCAGGTCGGCGAGGGCTTCCGTCGGGTACCAGCCGGCTGCCTCCCAACCGACCAGACCGGCGTCGGTCTCGATCACCCAGCCGGTACTGCCGAGCCCGAGCTGCGGCTCGCACCAGTAGCCGGTCACCCCGGGTGACCTCGGCCCACCGCGCCCGACGACCGATCGCCACGTCGTCGGCGGAGTCGAACCGCCAGCCGTCCTCGGTAGCGCGTTGCGCACGTCGCTGCAGACCGGGCAGGACGGCGGGCCGCGAACCAGCGCTGCCAGTGGCCGCAGTTCGCGCAGGCGTACGGCGCAGCGGCACTGTCAGCTCCTTTCCGCGGCGGTGTGCAGCAACTCGTGCAGGCGCAGATCCCGCGCCAACGGCCAGGGCCAACCCCGTCGCGTACGGCGGCGGAGAACGCCCGTGCCTGACCGGTGAACGGGGTCGTGCCGCTGTCGAACGGCACCTCGGTGGCTGCTCCGGTCGCGGCGTCCAGGCGGGACAGCGTGCCGCCGGCGCTCTGGCCGAGAGTGTCGACGGCGACGAGCTGCGCGTCGGTGCCGACCACTTCGAGCCGGCGCCGAGGGAGCGGGTCGGCGGTGTTGAACGACACGTGTGCCTGCACCAGCACCCACCACCGGTGACGCCGGCCAGCAGTGCCCCGTCGTCCACCCGGTAGCTGTGCACCCGCCGCTGGGTGCGGACGGTCAGCTCGACCAGATCCTCACCGAGCAGCACGCCGACCAGGTCGACGCCGTGCGGAGCCAGGTCCACCAGTGCCCCACCGCCGGAGCGGGCCCTGTCGACCCGCCAGTTGTCGTGCGGCCGGCCGTCCGGCTCCACCGCTCGGGTAGCCAACATCCGTAGACGATCCGGATCGCGGTCACCGTGCCGAGGTCACCGTCGGCGACGAGGTCGGCGATCCGCTGATGGGCGGGTGGAACCGCTGGTCGAAGGCGGCACCGGCGAGTGCGCCACCGGCCGCGTCGACCAGTCGCCGGGCGTCGGGCACGGTGGCGGCCAGAGGCTTCGCACAGCACCGGCAGGCCGGCCTGGCCACCGCCGCCACCACGTCGGCGTGGGTGTGGTTGGGGTCGCGACGTGGACCGCCTCCACCTCCGGGTGGTCGAGCAGCTCGTGCAGGTCGGCCGTGGCCAGCCGCTCGGGGCGAGCGCACGGGCGGCGTCCCGGTCCGGGTCACAGGCGGCGACGAGCCGGTGCCCGGCGGCGCGGATCGCCGGCGCGACGTGGTCGCGGGCGACCCAGCCGCAGCCGATCACGCCCCACCCGACCGGTTCCATCCTCACCACCGCTCGGGCAGGTCGAGCAGGAGACGACGTCGCACCGCGTCCGGGCCGGGATCCGTCGGCCAGTGTTCCGGCAGATAGGCGGCGGCACGGTCGCCGTACTCGGCCGCCCACCGCGGGTCGGGCCAGCGGCGGATCCCGTCGTCGTAGAGCGGGTTGGGCAGCAGAGGGCTCGCCGGCGCGGGCCGCAGCAGGGCCGGGTCGGCCGGTGCGGCGGAGGCGTCCCGGCCAGGCCGACAGCTTCGGTACCGGCCAGCGCGGCGGAATCGGCCGGCGCGGGCAGCCGCCCTGCGACAGTCGCCGCCGTCAGTTCCTCCTCGGCGTACGCGCGGGCAGCCGGCAGCAGGGCTGTCCAGCCCTCGGGGCAGCGGCAGCCCGGTCGTGCCGGACGGGTGCCGCGCGTTGTGCAGGTGACCGAGAAGCACTGCCCCGTCAGGTCCGGCGCAGGTCAGCGCGGCGGCGACCACCGCAGCCTTGTCGGGCAGGAAGTACAGGGCGTCGTGGCACGCCACGTGGCGGGTGCCACCGGTGGTGGCAGCGGCCAGGCGGCGGTCAGGTCGGCGCAGACCAGCGCGACCGGCACATCGGCGGGCAGCACGAACCGGCGCGCCAGCCACAGCTTGGCGAAGACCACGTCCACGCCGGTCAGGTCGCGGTGGCCGTGCGTCGCCAGGTGTCGAAGCAGGTGACCGGCACCGCAGGCCAGGTCCACCACCGACCGGCCGTTGGGCGGATGGGCGGCGGTGAGCGCGAGGGCCGCCAACCAGCTCGGGTCGGACCAGCGGTGCAGGAAGTAGACCCCGACGCGGCCGAGCCCGAGCAGCCGTACCGCGTCGCGCAGGGTCCGGCGCGCAGCGCCGCCCGGAGTTGGTCCGCCGGAGGCGGCGCGCCGTCCCACCAGTCGTCGGAGTCGGCGAGCAGCGTCACGGCGGCCTGCTCGGTTGGCTCGCGTCGAGCGCGGCCACCGCGCGCTCCCGCAGGTCGTCCCGGTCCGGTCGCAGCCAGGGATCGTCTCGACCACCGGCCAGCGGCGCACACCGTCGGTGAGGGTGTGTGGCGTGTCGGCGCAGCGGCGTGCCGTCCGGACCACACCAGGCGGTCGCGGTGACGGCGGGCACCGCGCGGACGGCGGTCACAGCCCGGCCGCCCGCAACACCGCCCGGTGGTAGTCGACCACCGGGCCGTCGTGCACCAGCGCCAGGTCGACCAGGGCCTGCTCGGCGGTGAACGCGGCGGCACGGGCGTGATGGTGCACCTGGAGCACCCGGTCCAGCACGTCCGCGGCGTGGAAGGTCCGTCCCAGCGGCGTCTCGGCGTCGGCCCGCGACGCCAGCACCTCACCGACCCGGGCGGCCAGCGGGTCCGGCAGCTCGGCCAGTTCCCGCTCGGTGAGCCGGTCGGTCACCGGTTCGAGGTGCACGCCGAGCAGCACCTCCCCGGCGAAGCCCGCGTCGGGGAGCCGGGCGTTGTGCAGGTGGTGGGCCAGGCCGAGCAGGAACGCCTCGGCCGGATCCGCGCCGGTGTCGTCGGCGAGCAGCGCGCCGTACACCGCGACCGCCCAGCAGTGCTCGGCGTGGTTCTCGGTGGCTCGACCACCAGCCGTGGCCGGCCGGAGGCGGTGGCGCCGGCGCGCGGCTGCCGGCGCAGGGCCGTCACGAACGACGGAACCGGTACGCCCGGCGTGCCGTGCCCGACCAGGTCGGGCAGCGCCGCTCGGATCCGGCGCTCGGTGTTCGGGTGCAGCGTGCCGGCGAACTCGTCGATGGCGCGGCCCAGGACGTCCTCCACCTCCGGTCCGGTCAGTCCGCAGGCGCCGAGGGTCGCCGCGTCGACCCCGCCGAGGCGCGCCCCGGCCACTGCGGCGGCGCACTCGCGGTCGGCGACGATCGCCGGGTCGGCACCGCCGACGATGCCCGCCCATGCTCGGGAGAACGCTCGCTCGGCCACCGAACCCTCGGCGTGTGCCACCCGGACCCGTTTGAGGTCGCCGATCTGCCGGAGCGTCGGTGTCACGGCGGCCAGCCGGTCCACCGGTGGTGCGGCCAGGGCGGTGGTCATGCTGGCGCGTCCAGCCAGTCCAGCAGCGTGCGTTCCTGCGCGTGCAGCGCGTGCTCGGGGGCTCGGCCGTCCCGGGTCATCGGGGCCTTGAAGAAGTAGCCGAGCTGTTCCTGCGCGCCGCGCTCGCCGCGCTCGGCGGCCTCCGCCATGAGGCGCGCCAGGTCCAGCACCAGCGGCGCGGCGAGGATCGAGTCCCGGCAGAGGAAATCCACCTTGAGCTGCATCCGCTGGCCGAGGAAGCCGATCAGGTCGACGTTGTCCCAGGCTTCCTTGGCGTCACCGCGCGGCCGGTAGTAGTCGATCCGGACCACGTGGTCGTCCACGTCGTAACCGAGGATCTGGTTGAGCACCGAACCCTTGGTGTCCAGCTTGCTGGCCAACGACGAGGGGTCGTCGAGGATCTGCCCGTCCCGGTTGCCCAGGATGTTCGTCGAGTACCAGCCCTCGACGGTCAACGCCCGGGACCGGAACGCCGGGCGAGCACCGTCTTGATCAGCGTTCGACCCGTCTTGCCGTCCTTGCCGGCGACCGGTACGCCCTCCCGCTCGGCCAGCTCCAGCAACGCCGGCACCTCGGCGCCCAGGCTGGGCGTGAAGTTGACGTAGGGACAACCCTCCAGGATCGCCGCGTACGCGTAGAGCAGACCGGGCGTGATGGCCGGATCGTCGGCGTCCAGCCCGGCCTCGAACCCTCGAGGCTCCGCAGCACCGGCGACGCCGGATCCGGTCGGGCCTCGGTGGAGGCCAGGTTGACCACGACCACCCGCTCCACGCCCTGCTCCGACCTGAACCGGCCCAGGTCGGCGCGCAGGTGCGCCACCCGGTCACGGAGCGGCCCGATCGGCACCACGTTGGCCCCGGTGGCGTTGCGGCAGTACGCCGGGTCCGCCACGGCCGGCCAGGGCAGGATCTGCCCCATCGGTCCGGCGACGGTCTCCAGGTGTGCCGGCTCGACCACCCGATGCAGGTGCGCCGCCTTTGCCAGGTCGTCCGGCGCCAGATCCCAGCCCCCGAAGACCATCGACTCGTACGCCACCAGGTCGGTGCGGTGCGCCAGTGGCAGCCCCGACATGTCCGTCATGCCGAGTCGCAACAACTCCACCCCGGCTATCGCCGTGGTGGCGACCGCGCCACCCAGTCCGACCACCGCGACCCCGATGCGCTGTCCCGTCATGCCGCCTCCTGATTCGACCCGACCGTCCGACCTGGGCCGCCGCGTACCCGTCCCGTCGCCGTTCAGTCATCGGATCCCGTCGACGTCGCGGCTGTGCGCCGATCCGGCGATTTCGCAGGTGGCGGGCCTGCGATGTGGCGAAAATGCAGATGGGTACGGCGTCCGCCAGGTGCGGTGACAGGTCACCCAGGGAGGTCTGCTCGTGAAGGTGCTGGTCGCGGGTGGGCGGGTTTCATCGGCAGTACGATCGCCTCCGCCCTGATCGACGCAGGTCACACACCTGTGGTGCTGGACAGCCTGGTCACCGGGCGGCGTGAGTTCTGCCGGGGACGGTCCTTCCACCTCGGCGACATCGCGGACGCGGATCTGGTGGACCGGCTGTTGACGCGTCATCCGGACATCGAGGCGGTCGTCCACTGCGCCGCCCTGATCGCCGTGCCGGACTCGGTGGCGCGGCCGGTCGACTACTACCGGGCGAACGTGTCCGCGACCCTGGAGTTCGTCGACCGGCTGCTCGCGCACGGCGTACACCGGTTGATCTTCAGTTCGTCGGCGGCCATCTACCGGCCGGACGCGGATCTCGGTGTCGACGAGGCGTCGCCACTGCACGCCACCAGCCCGTACGCGCAGACGAAGCTGGTGGTGGAGCGGATGCTCGCCGACATCGCCGCCAGCAGCCAGCTGCGGGTGCTGTCGCTGCGCTACTTCAATCCGATCGGCGCGGATCCGGCGCTGCGTTCCGGCTCCAACTCGCCACGCCCTCGCACGCTCTGGGCCGGTTGATGCAGGCCTACGAGGCCGGCGTGCCGTTCCCGGTCAACGGCCTGGACTGGCCCACCCGCGACGGGTCGGGGCTGCGCGACTACGTCCACGTCTGGGACCTCGCCGACGCCCACCTTCGGGCACTGGAACGATTCGACGACATCTTCGCCGTCGGTGGCACTCCGCACACCGCCGTCAACCTGGGCAGTGGCACCGGCACGACGGTGCTGGAGCTGGTCGCGGCGTTCAACGCGGTGGTGGACCGTCCGGTCCTGGTCCGGGAGGCACCTCGGCGGCCCGGCGACACGGCCGGCGGCTACACCTGTAGCCGGCGAGCGTGGGAGATGCTGGGCTGGCGGGCCCAGCGCGACCTGTTCACCGGGATCGCCGACTCCCTGGCCTGGCACGATCGGCGTGGGCAGGTGCTGGTGGACCTGCCGGCACGCCGCCGGCAACTGGCCGGTTGACGCGCCGCACGGGAAGTGCTTGACGCGCCCACGCCCATCGCTCATCGTCAATACGTATCGACCATCTCGAATGTATTGACGCGGGGAGAACAGATGAAGGCCTTCGTCACCACCGCCTCGGCGGCGGCCCTGCTGCTCCTTGCCACGGGCAGCCCGTCCCACGGCCGGGCAGCGGTCGACACGCAGTGCACCGGGCAGATCCACGCGAACCCGGGGTTCGAGCGCGGCACCACCGGTTGGACCGCCGCCCCGCATCGTCGTGTTCGACGACGCGACCCGCCCCGCGCACACCGGCCGCGCGTACGCCGCCTTCGCCGGGCTGGACGTCACGCGTGCCGACCTGCTGCGCACCACCGTCACGGTGCCGGCCGACTGCGACCTCACGGTCCGCTTCTGGGTCCGGACCATCACCACGGAGACCACCCGCGGCGACTACCTGAACGTCGGCATGGCGGTCACCGGGATCCCCGAAGACGAGGTTCTCGCTGGCCTTCGACGGCGGGTCGCAGTGGCGGCAATACAGCATGTCGACCGGTACGGCGACGACCGAGCGCACCGCGACGGTCAGCTTCCTCTCCAGCGAGACGGCCGGCAACGGCGCCACGGCCTTCGACGTCGACGACGTGACCTTCACGCTGAGCTGATCACCCGTTCAGGGTCCGGTCGCCTGGTATTGGCGGAGCGCCGCTTCGGCGAGCTGGATCAGGTACGTGTCGTCGCCGGAGGTGTTGCCCTGCTCCTGAACGGCGATCAGCGTGGTTCCGATCCGGACGAAGACGCTGTCACATTCGAACGTGTAGGAACTGCTGGTCACGATGCAGCTCGCCAGCATGCTGTCATCGCCCAGCCGCGGCCCGGGTGCCACCGCGACCTGGTGCCGCGCTGGTCACCACGGCGGTGGCGATGACCGGCCTGTACACCGGTTTCACCTACGTCGGGGAGTTCGTCACCGAGGTCGCCGGTTTCCCGGAGAGCCTGGTGGGCCCACTGCTGTTCGTCTACGGCGGCGCGGGAATCCTCGGCGTCGTGGTGCTGGGCCACCTGCTGGATCGGCGCCCGCGCGGTTCCCTCGTGCTCGCGGTCTCGGTGCAGACGGCGGCAATGCTGCTGCTCTTCCAGTACGCGGGCAATCAGGCGCTGGTGATCACCGGTCTCGCGCTCCTCGGATGTTCCGCGGCACCCATCTTCACGGCCACCCAGGCACGCATCCTGCAGGTCAGTCCGGGCCGGACGGAGATCGGTTTCGCTGCGAACTCCGCCGCCTTCAATGTCGGCGTCGCGGCCGGCGCATTCGTCGGCGGCGCCGCGCTGTCGGCGTTCGGGGTCCGCGGTGCGTTCCTCGTGGGCGCTGCTGACCCTCGCCACGGTTGCCCTCCTGCTCGGTGAGCCGATGCTGGCCTCGGGCCGACGTCGGACGCCCGTCATGCCGTAGCGAGCTGCGAGAAGGTCCAGCGCACCTCTGCCGACGAACAACACCGGAAACCCTCGTCCACGACGTGACGGCTGCTCCGAACAAGCCCGAACAAGCCCGTGAGCAGCCCGGACAGGCTTGGCCGTGTTCGGAACAGCCATCGGCGGTACCGACTGCCCATCTGGCACCCATACGCTCAGCTTCGATCTCCTCGGACGCCGGGAGCTCGCACCAACCCGCCGTGTTCCGTACCCAATGGCGTTCGAAGCACCGTGGGCGTTCATCGACATCACGCAGAGCCCGTCCTGGCCATGGTCAGCCAGGACGGGTCGTGTGGACGGCTTCGTGAAGAGAAAGGCAGGCCGTGTCTTGAAGAGGTCACTGCTAGCGCTGGCAACGAGCATCGTTCTTCCGTTGAGCGTCGTAGCCGTGCCAAGCGCCGCGCTCGCCGCAGGGTGTGTGAACACCGGGTACATCGAGATGAGGTTCGCCTCGTCGTCCCCGTGGCGCTACGGCTACAGCAGCTCATCCGGAGTAGCGGGATACGCCTATTCGGATTACACCTACATGATGGACGGTCGCTGCACCAGCGCGGCGGGCCTCCTGTGGTACCGAAGGGCCGCGGACCCGGTTGTGGTGTACATCTACAGCGCGCACCGAATCAACTGACCTTTTGCTTCGAGGCAGGCTTTCGGCGGTGGCTTGTCAGCTACGTTGAAGCGCCCTCCGTGTACAGGACGCATCATTGCGGCGCGGAGGGCGTTTTGCCGTAGACGGCGGCGCCCATCGGCTTGTCGACTTTCAGGTCCGTTGCCGCGGCGAGCCGGGCGATCAGCCGATCACCGCCGGGGGCCGGACTGCGCAGAAGGTGCGAAAGTCGGAGGTAAGTACGAATCCCGACAAACGTCTAGGAACGCTTGCTCATAGGCTCTGAACAGGGAAAACATCCCTGCACCGCCGCCGGCAGGGCATCAGATTCCGCCAGCTGCCGTCGGCGCCTCTGATCAAGGAAGTGCCTCTCATGCACCGTACGCTTCACCGAGGGCTGCTCATTGCCGCCACGATGATGATCGCCAGCGTCGGTATCACCTCGACGCCAGTCGCCGCCGCCCAACCACAGCGAAACACGGCAGCAAATATCCCGCCTCGGGGCCTACCGTCGTTGAGCAACGGGACCTGCGGCGTGCTGTGGGACCTGCTGAACGCCGGCGGCCGCAACGGGCTCGTGGCCATCGGCCTCACCGCCAATCAACAACTGATCAAATTCGCCGCCAACCGCCCCCAGCTCGCCTGCTCCATCGGCCTGGTCGACCTGCCCGGCAGCGAGATTCTCGTCGGCATCGACTACCGCATCCAGGACGGCGCCCTCTACGGCGTCGGCAGCACCGGCGGCATCTACTCGTTGAACCCCCGCACCGCCGCGGCAACGAAGGTCAGCCAACTGACCGTCGCTCTGGCCGGCACCTCGTTCGGCGTCGACTTCAACCCCGCGGCCGACCGACTCCGGATCATCAGCGACACCGGTCAGAACCTGCGCCACAACATCAGCCCGGGTGGGACAACCATCGTGGACAGTCCCTCAGCTACCCGCCCTCCACCGTCGCCGTCGGTGTCACCGGCGCGGCCTACACCAACAACGACCTCAACCCCACCACCGCCACCACCCTGTTCGACATCGACACCAGCCTGAATCAGGTGGTCCTGCAATCTCCGGCCAACTCCGGGCAACTGGTTGCCACCGGCGCACTCGGTGTCGACGCGAACCTGCAAGCAGGCTTCGACATCCACAGCCCTCTGCGTGCAGACCGCGCGGTGGCCAACGACGCCTACACGGTTCTCAACGGCAGCGCGGGTTCCCGGCTGTACCGGGTTGACCTGCTCACCGGCGAAGCTCAGACGACCGGCGTCTTCTACGGGCACGTGGTCCACGATCTCGCCCTGCTCCTGCGGCAGTAACGGACCGGCACGACGACGGCACCTCGGCAGGCTGCCATCATCGCCGGCCAGGGTGCCGTCAGGCCGAGGCGGTGTTCTCCCGACCGGACCGGCGCCGATCACGATGGCGTCGTACTCGATGGGGTTGATGTCAGTTGCCCTTTGCGGCACGGCCGAGACGGACAGCCGCGATGAGGAAGAAGATGGCACCGGAATGGCGTAGCCAGCGGCGGTGGTCAGCGACGGGTGATCCGCGGAGGCTCCGACGATGAAGAATCCACCGGCCAGAACCGAGATGCCGCCGCTGATGATCATCGGCCACTGGCCGCCCATCGTCCGACGGGTCGCTCCCACGATCAACTGGACCAGGCCGGCGACGATCGCCCACGCGCCCCACACCCGCAAGACAGCGGGAACGCCGGACGCGCCCGCGACACCCACCCCGACCGCGGTGATCAGGCTTACCGCGATGTTCACGTACAGCAGGGTCGGCGAGCCAGTGGTCCGTGACGAACGGAGGTCGTAGACGGCGGCGCCCACGTCGAACAACGGGTAGAGCACGAACAGCGCCACCGCGAGCGGACCGATCTCCGTCGCGGCAGCGATCGTCGCGAGTGCCCACACGATGGCGAACGCGAAGCGGACGAAGTACAGCCGCCGCAGTGCGGACGCGGTCTGGGAGATGCCGGGCGAAGCAGCAATGGTGGTCACGGGTGACCCTTCAATGGGAGAGGCAAAAGAACGAACGTTCTGTCCCCGAGCATGACATTCTCGGCCCCCACTCCGCAAGACCGATCGTTCTACTGGCCCGATCGACCGCCACGCACCGACTTCGTCGTCAAGATCCGCGCTAGATCAGGGATGTTGCTGCCTCCGGCGGGTCGGAGGCAGCAACATCGGGAAGTTGCTCGGATCTGGCGCGAGGCGCGAGGGCGGTCAGCTCGGCGCCGCACCCGCGCACTTCATCGACCTCGGTGGTCCTCTCGTCCCTCAGACCGAACGTTCTGTCCGCTACGATGGGTGGTATGACGTCCGGCAAACCCGACACTCGTCCGTCTGAGGCGCGCCTCCGGCTGCTCACGACGGCGACGCGGATCTTCTACTCGGAAGGCATCCATTCCGTCGGCGTCGACCGGATCATCGCCGAGGCGAAGGTGACCCGGGCGACCTTCTACCGGCACTTCCCCAGCAAAGACGACCTGATTCTCGCCTACCTGCGCGAAGTGCATGAGATGGAGCGCGGCAGTGTCGACACGGCCATCGCCACCAACTCGTCGCCGGTCGACCCGCTCCTGGCCATCGCAGGCTCCATCGCTCAGAGCATCCAGTCCCCGGGTTCCGTGGATGCGCCTTCCTGAACGCCGCGGCGGAGTATCCCGCCACGGAACATCCCGTTCGCCAGGAGATCATCACCCACCGGCAATGGTTCCTGGACACGCTCAGCATGCTGATGGCGCGGGTTCACCAGGAAACGGCGGATGCCGCCGCGCGCCATTTCGTCATGCTCCGCGACGGCGCCATGGCCGCCGGATGTCTTTTCGACCCCGCGTTGGTGTCCGAGACCTTCCTCCGCGGCGTCGAAGGCCTTCTCCTGATCAACGCCGAGCGCCAGTCGAGCGACTCCGCCGGCTAGCACCACACTCGGTCGGACCGACGCCCCGACCACACCGGGTCGCCGGTCAGCCACGGCCGCGTCACGCCTCGGAGTCGCGAGCTCCAGATGTCTCCCGTCCGATCGGCGAGGTGGGAACCTCCACCGGCTGTCCCCAACTCCGTAGCGTGTCGAGCAGCGCAACCAGGGCCAGCACTCCGGCCACCACACTCAACGCGACCATGGGCGTCCAGTGGGCCAGCATCGGCGTGGACAGCAGCAGAGCCGCCAGTCCGATCACGCGGGAACGGGACACCCGGCCAAAGATCTCGTACTCCAGTCCCATGCGGGCGACGAGGAAGAGCATCGGACCGCCCACCACGAACAGAAGCCAACCGGGCTGCGGCTGCCCGAACGGATGATCGATCACCAGCTCGTAGCCGACAGCCGTGACGAGCACGCTGAGCACGATCAGCAGATGCGTCCGTTCCAACAGCGTGCCCAACCGGCCGGGCATGGCCACTCGCTCCAACGCATCGCTCAGCAGCAGACCGGCGCGATGGAAGTAGATTCGCCAGAGCAGCGCGCTGGTGGTGAACGCCACCGTGAAGGCGCCGCCCGCTCGGCCGAATAGTCGGTGCCGCTGAAAACCACGCCGATGACCAGAATCGACTCACCGAGTGCGATGAGAAACACCTGCTGGTAACGATCGGCAAGGTGCGTCCCGGCGATCCGCCAGCGGCCCACCTTCGAGGCCCCGAGCCACGGCAGCGGCCAGCCCAAGCCCCAAGCGACGTAGTCGACGGCGAGGGCGGCAGCCCACAGCGACAGGCGAAGTCGGTCCGGACCCAACGCGCCGGCCAGCCACAGCGGCGCGCTCGCCAGGGCCCACACAGCAAGCCGGAACGGCACCAGGCGTCGCGGGTGGCCCCGCAGCGCGGCGGCGACCACCAGCGGCCGCACCACCATCACCATCAGGTACGCGGCCGCGAACGGCAGCGCTCGCTCCTCCATCGCGCGGGCAGCGCCACCGCCATGATCAGGCCAGCGAACATGGTGCCGACCACGACGGCCTGAATGATCGGCTGCTCTGGTTCGTAGCGACTGGTGATCCAGGCGGTGTGCGACCAGATCAGCCAGAGCGCCAGAAAGAGCAGCAACGTACGTCCGAAGCCACTGACGAGCGCCCAGCCAGGGTCCTCGTTCAGGCCGGCGAAGCGCTGCGAGACCCGGGTGAGGGCCACCACGAAGGCCAGGTCGAAGAACAGCTCCAGGAACGTCGCGCGGCCCGAACTGGCGGGAGGACGCAGCAGCTCGGCACCCCGCCCCGCTGCCATCGTCAGCCTCCGTCCGCCCCTGGTCACCAACGAGCCGGCAGTCCGAGGAGTTGCGTCGGCCCGAGTTAACGGAGGTTCTTCCAGAAGCCGTAGTTGTGGTCGGTGGTGAAGTTCGCCCGCTGCCAGGCGTTGGAGGACAGGGCCTGACGTGGCCGTGGTCGCCTCGGAAGCGCGGCCAGTTCGTCGTTCCGGATGTGGCGAAGCCGATCCAGGTTTCGAGCATCCGGTTTCGGAATGTTGCCTGTTCTGGGGCGACGTCGTCGAACACAGCGATGTCGTCGAAGAGGTAGGGCAGTTCGGTCATGTGGCCGGCGCGGTGCGGGAAGCTGGGTGCGGGGTAGCCGGTGAACCAGGGAGTGTTGGGCTCGCTGAACTCGTACATTCGGGTCGCGGTCCAGGTCGACAGCAGCCGTGCGGTGTCCAACGTGGGTACCGACCAGGTCGCATCGGTGCGGACGGTGGCCAGCGCCTCGCCGGCGGAGGTGAAGTTCGCGAGGGTAGCGGGCGAGGACGGCGTCGGCGTGGTCCTGGAACTGTTCGCGGATGGTGGGCTCGTACTGCTCGGGCTTCATGGGCGCGCCTCCGGGGACCAGTTCCTGGCCCAGGATCATGCCGCGTTCCTCGTCGTGGTTGACGCCGATGAGGACCGGGACCCGGTTGAAGTGGCCGGTGCGCAGGGCCTCGGCGGGGATCGCGGAATGAGCGCCGTTCCGGTCACCGGGCGGGGCTCGTTGAACGGGCCGTAGGCCGCCAGGAGGTCCGCAACGGGCGTGCCGCGTAGGCACGCGGCGGTGTCCTGTTCGCAGTGCACGGCGGCGATGACCCGTTGGGCGTCGTCCTCCGCTTCGGCGCGGGTGCGGGAGGTGCCGGCGATGCACGGGGCGCTCTGCACGATGGCCCGCTGGAACAGGCCGGCCGAGGCGGGTGAGACGAGATGGCCGCAGACGCTGTAGCCGCCGCCGGACTGGCCCATGATCGTCACATTGTGCGGGTCACCACCGAAGGCGGCGGCGTTCGCGCCGACCCAGCGGAGGGCGGCCTGCTGGTCCTGCAGGCTCAGCCCGTCGGCCCCGGGCTGGGAGGGATCGCTGAGATGGCCCAGAATGCCCAGCCGGTAGTTCATCGACACCACGACCACGCCCTCGGCGGCGAGGCTGTTCGGGCCATACATGTCGCCGCTGCCATACATCAGGCTGCCGCCGTGGATCCACACGAGCACCGGCCTCTTGCCGGCCGCCGCCTTGGCCGGCGTGGTGACGTTCAGGTACAGGCAGTCCTCGTTCTCGCTGGGGACGCCGATGGGCAACCCACCGGCTGGGCACAGGAGCGCCGGGCGCGGTCGCCTCGCGTGTCCCGGTCCAGGGTGCGGCCGGCTGTGGCGATCTCCAGCGCAGATCGCCGACCGGAGCGGCGGCATAGGAATTCCTTGAAGCTGCGGAGCCCACGGTCGGCGGTGCCGCGGATCGTGCCGTTCGTCGTGTCGACGACCGTGCGGGCGGCGCGATCGGCTGGCTTGCCAGCGTGGGAGCGGCGAGGGCGAGTCCCAGGCCTACGGCGGCGGCAACGGCAGACCACGTGGAAACACTCTTGGCGTCGGTCACGGCGGCAACGATAGGAAATTTGGGCGATCGCGCAATGCGATCGCCTAACTCGGTCGCGTGAGGCGAGTGCACAAGGCCTTGCTACGGTCGGCGGTATGGGAAACCGTGAAGCTCTGCTCACCGGCGCCAAAGCGTGCCTGCGACAGAAGGGATACGACCGCAGCAGCGTGCGGGACATCTCCGCTGCGGCGGGGTGAGCATGGCCGCGATCGGCTACCACTACGGCTCTCGCGAGGCTCTGCTCAACCAGGCCCTGTTCGAGATCCTCGACGAGTGGGCGACTCGATGGGCCGAGCCCTGCGCCCCGACGCCGACGGCTCCGCCAGGGTCTACTTCGCCCGGATGTGGCAGAGCCTGATCGACGACTTCAAGGCCCAACCCGACCTGTGGCTCGCCTCAGTCGAGTTGTTCATGCAGGCCCAGCGCCAGCCCGAGCTGCGCGAGGCACTCGCTCACGGCACCACACAGGGTCGCCGCGGCATGGCGGCGATCCTCGGCAGCGTGCCCGAGGACCAGGTCCCGCAGGAGTCGGTACGCACCCTCGGCAGCGTCCAGCTCGCCCTCATGTCCGGCGTGATGATCCAGCACCTCAGCGACCCCGCCACCGCGCCCACCGCCGACGAGATCCTCGAAGGGATCCGCGCTCTCGCCGCCCTCGCCCAGTGAACGGGTCCGGTCAGGCTGGGCCGTCGACCAGCGGGTCGTGGACCCGGCCGAGGAACAGCGGTACGCCGGTGATCCGGTCGTGGATGACGTACAGGAATGGCCGGTTGACGAAGAACTGCGGCCCTTGCGGGATCGACGGCGGCCGGACGATGACGGCCGACGCGGCCGCGGCCTCGGTGCCCTTCTCGTCCACCGCGATGAACGTCTCGTGCACCACGTCGTCGATGCACAGGGCCGGCTCGGTGCTCATGGCGGTGAAATCGGCCTGTGACGTGAACGCCGTGGGCATGCCAAGGCCGCTCAGCGCGGCACCCAGCTCGGCCGGCAGGCGGAACGTCCAGCGGGCAGACGCAGTTGGACGTCGGTGATCTGGAACCCGGTCAGCAACGCGTCCAGCCAGGTCGCATCGAGGCTCGCCTCGACCGCGGCGAGATTGTCCCGGGTCGGCATGACGATGGCCATGGCAAGCCCGTCGCCCGCGTACGGCACGTCGACCGCGCGCCACCCGTCCCCTCGAGGTAGCCCATCCTGTCGAACGGCCCGCGCATGACAGGGACGTCGACAACGACCCCGTCGTCCCTGTGAACGGTCCCACCGCCGTGGCCGTCGCGGTGAACGGGTACTTCCAGGCCGCCTTGAGGTAGATCGCGTTGGTCAGCACCAGGCTGGTGTCGCGGCTCACGGCGTCGGACTGCAACAGCTCCGGGATCTTCGCGTTGGTGCGATCGGACACCCAGGTGTTGATCTCCTGGCGGGCCACCTCCGGCGCGCCGCGGAAGTCGACCGGATGCGGCGCGGCTCCGTAATAGCCGGCCAGGGCGTCCCGGAAACCGGGTCGCAGGATCAGGTCGAGCCGTGTCCACAGCGCGTTGGCAGTGGTCAGCCGAGGCTGCCTCACTCCGTCACCGTCCTGGTACCGGCCGGCGAGCGCCTGCTCTACGGTGTTGAGCCCGCTGTCGAGCGCGCGGGGCCGCGGATGCGGCGCGTGGAGCACCGCGTCCATCTCGTCCGCCGTGGTCGAGCCGGCGCCCGCCCTGGTCATCGCGAGCGCGAGCCCGACGGAGTACGGCGCGCACACCACATTGCCGCCTGCCCGGGTCGCCGCCAGCGTGCGGTAGAGGTCGGCCGTGAAACCGCGAACGGCGGTGGCGGCGGCCTGCATCGTGGCCGGGTCGGGTGGTACGCGCTCAGCATCCGTCGAGGTGGATGGTGAGCCATGCCAACGGGGAGCGGCGGTAAGGGCAGCGGCCGCGAGTGGTACCGCCCGCAGGATCGATCGACGCGAGACCATCTATCGAGGGTAGGGCAGCCTCTCGGAAACGCACCAGACACAGACCCAGATTCATCGAGATTCGACAATGCTCTTCCTTGCGCCCGTGATGTGGACTTCGAAGTCCCCGACACCTCAAGCACGGGCGGAGTTTATGGCACGGCCCTCTGTCCGGAGAATTCGATTACCGGAACGACAGGCGGACCTCTGCTGGCGCTATCCCTCGGCGGAAGGTCGGTTGTGCACCACCAACTCGTCGATCTCCAACCGGCCGACGCGCAGCTCTCGCACGACCGCCCGGCGGATCATCAGCCGCCCGATGGTCAGCGCCCCGACGGCCACGGCCCCGACGGCCAGCGCCCCGACGGCGAGGGCGCCGAGCGACGCCGCCCCGCAGCCCGCGCGCCGGTAGCCGCCGCACCCGTCGCCACCGCGCCGTTGGCGCGCGTCCCGGTCAACCGCATCAGGCGTGCCTCTCGCTTCATCCCCATTGTCGGCGTACCGCCGGCCGTCCGCTCTCCCACAGATCCCGATGTCACTCGGCACGGGTCGGGCAGGCTGGCAGTTCGTCCGAGTTCCCTTGTTGGCGAATGCCTCTACCCTCCAGATATGGCCGGGATTCGCGTCGCGTGGCTCGCTCTGCCGCTGCTGGTCGTCATGGTGTTGGTCGCCGTCGTGGTGCTACGGCGTCGGCGCAGGACGTCGTCCCTGGCGGGCGACAGGAAAACGGAGCTGGCCACCGCGCGTATGGCGATCCGCCAGAGCGCCCGCGAGAGCCGCCGGCGTCGCCATGGCAGTCTTCGCGGTAAGGGCGGTGGTGGCGACGAGGGTCAGGCTCTCAGCGCTGGCGTGACGAGCGAATCCGGCGGCATGCCGTAGTCCGTGCGATCGCCGGTGCGTGGTTGGCCGTCTTTCGAACGGCTGCGCCCGGCCCAACCCGAGCGACTCGACGGGTTTGGCATTGATCTCATTCGATGTATGGTGGGAACGCTCCCAAACCGCGTCCACCACCCCACCTGCTCGAGGAGCTCCATGTCGCGACGGCGAAGTCGCCCGGCCACCACGCTGGCCGGGCTGCTCATTCTGACCCTGTCCGCATTACTGTTGCCACCCGCGTCGGTGACCGGCACCGCCGCAGCCGGCCCATCCCACACCCGCGCGGTGCCACTGACCGCGCTGACCGTGACATCCGAACGGGTGGCCTTCGGTCTGAACCGTCCGATCGCGATCACCGGGCTGCCCGACGGCCGGATGCTGATCGCGGAGAAGGACGGCACCGTCCGCTCCTATCACCCCGACACCGGCCTGGCAGCCGAGCCGGTGCTCGACCTGACCGCCCGGATCGACCCGTCGGACAACGAGCGCGGCCTCCTGGGCATCACGCCTGCGCCGAACTTCGCACGGACCGGGATGCTCTACGTGGCGTACACGAGCCTGCCGGCCGGCGCGCTGACCCTGGCGCGAGTGTCACTCAACGCTCCCGATCGGGTGCAGGTGCTGCTCACTCAGGAGCACGCCGAGTTCGGCAACCACAACGGCGGTCAGGTGGCGTTCGGCCGCGACGGCTACCTCTACTGGTCGCTCGGCGACGGCGGCAACGCGAACGACCCGTTCAAGAGCGGCCAGAACCTCGGCACCCTGCTCGGCAAGATTGTGCGGATCGACGTCAACCGCAGCTGCGGGGAAAGCCGTACTGCGTGCCCTACGACAACCCGTTCGTCCGCACGGCGGGCGCGCGGCCGGAGATCTGGGTCTACGGGTTGCGCAACCCGTGGAAGTTCTCCATCGACCCGGCCGACAACTCGCTGTGGATCGGTGACGTCGGCCAGGGTCTGATCGAGGAGATCAACCACATCCGCCCGTCGCAGCGTGGCGCGAACCTCGGCTGGTCCTGTCGAGAGGGCACGCCGGTCTTCGACGAGACGCAGTGCCGGCCGGGCGTGCGGCTCACCGACCCGATCGTCGAGTACGACCACTACATGACGGAGAACTGCTCCATCATCGGCGGCCTGGTCTACCGGGGTCCGTCACCCCGGAGGCGCGGGGACCTACATCGCGAGCGACTACTGCTCGACCCGCGCGTTCGCCGTGCGTCCCAAGGCCACGGGCGGCTACGAGTCCGCTGAGATCGGCACCTTCCCCACCCAGCCGACGGCGTTCGGGGCCGATGTGAACGGCGAGCTGTACGTGCTCAGTGACCTGCCGGGCTGGCTGAGCAAGGTGCGGTTCGAGCTGGTTGCGCCAGTCTCCGGCGGCGCGACGAACCGCTGACCCTCGGAGCCCTCCGCAACACCAGTGGGGACGGCCGCCTTAGGGCGGCCGTCCTCGATCAGCCGGTCAGAGGCCGGCGGCGTGCGCGGCGGCGCCGCCGACCACAGGTAGGACGATGTTGCTGCTCTTCAGCGCGACCTGCAGGTTCGCGGCGGTGGTGTCCGCCTGGCTGGAGTACTGCGGGTAGCTGGCCACGATGATCACGCCGATCCGGTGGCCGGGCTTGAAGACGTAGTCCTCCGGCAAGAGCGGGAAGCTGAAGTTGTACGACTCCCCGGCACCAGCGGCACGCCGACGCGGATCGACTGCCGGTTCTGAGCGTCCATGATGCCCTTGGTGACCAGCTCGTAGTCTGCCGTGGCCACCCGCTTCGCCGTCTGCTTGTAGCAACCGTCGTCCGTCGGGCTGCTCTCACCCCAGCAGTCCTCCGTGGTCAGGGTGATGATTCCCTCGCCGGACACCCGGTGCGCGACCCGCTCGTCGGTGCCGTAGTCGACCAGGATCGCCCCGAGGTTGGTGTCGGTCTGGTCGGCGGAGGCCCGCAGCTGCACGGTGGGGTGCCGGAGATGTGCAGGGGCGCGGAGAGTGGCGCGGAGAGGAAGGCCATCCGGTTGGGCTGCACCACGTCCGGGTTGAGGATCATGGTGTTCTGGCTCTGCGTACGGCTGTCCTGGAACGCCCCGGTCGCCGGCTTCGCGGTGGGCACCAGCCCGAGACCGCCCGCGCCGGTGGTGCCGGGCTGGAGGAACACCTCCGTGTCGGCCTTGCCGGGGATCGGCCAGTCGGCGTGGGTCTCCCACACGTCGGCGGACCGCTCCAGGTCCACCCGCGGCTCGTCCATGATGCCGTTCGCGACGCCCTGCAGCCAGAAGTCGAACCACCGGTGCAGCGTCGACACCCACACCGCGCGGCGCGAGTCGAACGGGTCGACGTGGCCCTCCTGCGACAGCCACAGCTTGCGCGGCACGTTGTTCTCCGCCAGGGCGTACCAGAACTTGCTGAAGTGGTCCGGGCGGACGTTGTCGTCGTTGAGACCGTGGTAGAGCAGCACGCTCGCGGTGACGTTGGGGACCTTCTTCACGTAGCTGCGCTCGTTCCAGAAGGCCGTGTAGTCGCCGTGCTCGTCGCCGTCGGCGGCGGCCATCGCGTCGCGCACCGGCTTGCAGTAGTCCCGGCGCTCGGGGTTGGTGACCGTGTTGGCCAGCGACGCCACGTAGCTGTTGCCACGGGTGATCACGCCGTTGCTGCGTACGTAGTCGTAGTACTCGGTCGGTCCGCTGATGGGCACGACAGTGGTCAGGCCCTTCACGCCGGTCACCGCCGTGGCCATGGCCAGCGAGCCGTCGTACGACTTGCCGATCATCCCCGTCCTACCGTTGTGCCAGTCCGCCTTGACGACCTCACCGGCGGCGTTCCGGGCGGTGGCCCGACCGTTGAGCCAGTTGATGGCCTGCTTGGCGCTCAGGTTGTCCTGGTTGGCGTTGGTGGTCGGGCAGCCGGTGGAGTTGTTGGTGCCGACCATGTCCAGCAGGATGACCGCGTAGCCGCGCGGCACGAAGTAGTTGTCGTAGAACAACGGCCACTTGTCCAGCAGCCCGTCGCCGTCGAGGTCCGCCTTGCACTCGGACTCGTTGCCCCGGCAGACCGTCGAGTAGTAGGGACTGGCGTCCATCACCACGGGGCCTTGAGCCCTGCGCGGTGGCCGCCGGCCGCATCAGGTCGAACGCGATGATGTCGCGTAGGCCGTCGTTGTCGCTGTCGAAGGTGGAGTCGATGAAGAGGCGTTCCCGGATGGCGTCGGCGTAGCCGAACACCGGCTGGGTGACGCCGTCCTGGACGACGATCGACGGCGGATCGTCCGCCGCCTGCGCCTGCGGCGCCGCGCCGAGGGCGGCGAGCACCGCCGCGGACAGTACGGCCACGCCCGTGCGCCAGCGCGTTCCCACTGTAGCCATGCAGTCTCCTTGATGTGTCCGAGGCTGCGTACGCTACGAGCCGGTGGCCGGTGCCACCACCTGCACGTGTAGGAACTTCGCCGGGTGTGGTTCGACGGGCGCGGCCGGGGCCGACTACGGCTGGCCGGCCAGCACCAGCTCCCGCAGCTGCCGGTCGAGTGTCGGGGCGTCCAGGCCACCCGGCCAGCCGCGGAGCAGGGCGCCACCCTTGGCCACCAGCACGACGGCCGGCGGCTCCCGCACGGCGTACGAACGCCAGATCGTCTGCTGGTCGTCCAGGACGACCGGATACTCCACACGGTGAGCGCGGAGGTATTCCTGGACCTCGTCGGCCTGGTCCGCACCGGCCACACCGACGAAGACCACCCGGTCCCGATAGCTGCGGGCAAGCTCGCTGAGGGCGGCCTGGCGGCCGGCGCAGGTGGTGCACCAGGAGCTGAAGAAGGTGAGCACGACCGGACGCTGCTCCCACAGCTCGGCGGCGACGAACGGGTGCCGTCGGTCAGCGCGCCGGTGAACGCCGGCGCGGCCGGGCGGTGCCGGGCACCGGGCGCAGCGCCAGGTCGACGGGGACCGGCCCGGGTAGCGCCGCCGCCCCTCCGGCGGGTGCCGGAGCAGGCACGGGCTCGGGCGCAGGCTTACTGCATCCACCCAGCAGCGCCGCCACCAGCACCAGCGGCAGGAGTGCCCGCCTCATGACGGGACCACCGCCACCAGCGCCGGGCCCTCGCTGCTGTCCGACGTCAGGTCGAGAGCCGGCCGGCCGTCCACCTCCAGCCGGTAGGAGGCCCGCTCGGGCACACGCACACCGACGGCGAACTCGCAGTAGGTGGGCACGCGCTCGACCCCAGGTCCTCGGTGAAGGCAGCCACCGAAGTCCCCGCCGGCAGCCGCCCACTGGCCAGTTCCGCCCCGTCCGGGTCGAGCACGCGGAACGGCGACCGGTTGTGGAAGTGCTGGTACGGACCGGTGCCGGCGCAGTCCACGCCAGCGGCTCGGATGTTGATGTCGCGAACCAGGACCCGGACGGTCGTCGGGGCGACCACCTCCTGGGTGGTGCCGACGGCGCCGCAGCCGGTCGCGCCGGCCAGCAGCAGGGCAGCACTGTCGTGATGCTTCGCCGCACGTCATCCTCCTCGCCCGCCTGCCGGGTCCGCGGCGGCAGCCGCCGCGGCCCGGCAGGAACGGGTCAACCTCGGGTGCCGGTCAGGACTTCTCGACCCGGCACTGCTTGGTCACCGTCTTCGTCGGGTCGCTCTCCGAGGTCGCGGTGAGCTTCACGAAACCGGTGTCCGCGGCGGTGGCGGTGGCACCCACCGACACCGTGACCGTGGTGGCCTTGCCGAACTGCGCGGTGGCGAGCTGGTTGGGCACCCAGGTCCTCCAGCCCTTGCCGGCCACCTCCGCCGACAGGCGGTAGACGTCCGACTTCAGGTACGCGCTGACGTTCTCCGGGTGCTGCTGCCCGCCGGCCGAGTACGAACCGGTGTTGGTCAGCTCGAACGAGCAGGTCGCCCCCGGTTGGTCGGCTTGCCACCGCCGGTCACCTCGCCCTTGCCCAGCAGTACGCCGTGACTGCTCGGCCCGCCGGTGCCGTCCAGCGAACGCACCGCCACGGTGTAGGAGAGCGAGCCGGCCGAGTCCCGCTTGAGGTCGACGACGTAGAAGTGCAGCCGGTTGGCCTCGTCGACGTACTCGTACTGGCTGCCGGTGTCCGCGCCGGCGTGGAACAGCGCGTCGGAGAGCTGCCGGTAGTCGCCCATGGTGATCTTCTGCGGGTGCCGTCCGGCCGATAGAAGTCGATCATGTCGATGTCCTGCGGGTTGGCGTCCACCACCCACTGGAACGGCGCGCTGTCGGCGTTCTTCGTCTTGCTCAGCAGCACGCCACTGTCCGGGGTGAAGGAGTCCGCGCCCATCCGGTCGACGACCTCGACGGTGTAGTTGTTGAAGTTGCCTCCGTCGCACAACGGTTCGGTGCTGACATCACACGTCGGCGACCGGTCCTTGTTCAGCGCGATGTTCACACCGCTCAGGCCCTTCGGGCCGGCGTCGACCGCCCGGCCGTGACCTGCGCGACCACCAGGCCCGAGGAGGCCAGCGACTCCCGCGACAGCCGCAGCACGTGCTCCTCACCGAGCAGACCGATCTTGAGCTTGTCCCGCACGGTGTGCAGCGAGCCCATCGAGCCGCCGTTGGTCGGTGGGATCTGCCAGCGGTGTGCGGACCGCCCGGCCGTTGAACGACCCGCGCGACATCATGCTCCAGATCCCGGTGTACGCCCTGCGCAGCGGCTCGCCGTACGGGTTGTTGTAGTTGTCGCCGATGCCCAGCAGATGGGTCAACTCGTGGGCGTAGACGCCCATGCCGGAACTCTCCCCTGCGTCGAGGAGCCGCCGCCGGCGTTCGGCCACAGCGTCGCCGCCGCCTTCCACGAGGTCCAGTCCACGTAGCGGGTCTTCGCCCAGTTCGGCAGGTTGGGGTCCGGTGGGCCCCAGGCGTCCGGCACGTCCTCCTTGTTCTGGAAGATCATCTGCCCGAACTCCTGCCAGGTCGACGACTCGTCCTGGCCCGCGCTGAGGATGAACACCAGCTCGTACTGGTTGGCGACCTCCTCGCCGACGGCAGCACGCCAGGCGCCCAGGCCGTCGGTGCGGATGTTCTTGCCGCACACGTCCCCGCTCGGACAGGCACCCGGGTTGAACCCGTTGTCCAGGCCGTACTGGTAGGACTTCGCCGGCATCTGGTACGGCCCGAACCCGGCCAGGTCGACGCCGTAGCGGCCGTTGGAGTCCTGCATCCAGTACTCGTGCAGCGTGTGGCCCTTGTTGAGGGTGTTCGGAGTGTTCAGGAAGTCCTGGTAGAACTTCGGCACGTCGGCCCGGGGAATGTTGGTCGCGACGGACTGGGGTTACCGAAGACCGTCGAGCGGGCCCGCTGCGAGACCGCGAACGTCTCGTCCGGATAGTCGAGCGCCACCAGGGCGATCTTGAAGTTGCGGACCGAGCCCGACACGCTCGGGTCGGCCCAGGTCTTGCCCGGCACGGCCTTGAAGTCGTTCCAGGTCATCGTGTCCGGGTTCTGCCAGGCCTGCGGGTCGAGGACCTGGAACGGCGCGGTGCCGCCGGCCGGTTGGCCGGGGCCGCGGCGGCCTGCGCCGCCCCGGTCGCCACGAGCGTGGTCACCACGACTGCGGCCAGCACGGCCCGCCTCAGCCGGGCTCGATGGGGGTAGCAAGGTGCACGGAACCACCTCTCGTCGGAGGAAAACGCGGTGCTGGCGTCCGGGATGGGGTCTTCGCGGAACACCTGTCAGCAGACCGCGCAGCGAATCTAGGAGGGCGGGCCGGTGCCGGTCACCGTGCAGATGTCGGCAGGTGGGCCGGCGACTTCCGACACCTGAAGGAGCGGCGCCCACCGGCGGATCAGCCAGGGGCGGCCCCGGAAGCCGGTTCGGCCGTTGCCGCGAGGGCCCGCAGCACGTCCCGGCGCACCCGGTCGGCGGCGGGCCCGGACAGGGTCCGCGCGGTGGGCGGCACCGCCCGCCGAACCGCCCGGCGCACTCCATCGCGAGCTTGACGGCCTGCACGGCTTCCGGCTGGGAGGCCCAGCCGAGGATCGGGTGCAGCTCGGCGTAGAGCGGCAGCGCCCGGCCCAGGTCGCGGGCGACGCACAGCTCGTACAGGCGCACGGCCTGGCGGGGCAGCGCGTTGGGCAGGGTGGCAACCCATCCCGTGGCACCGCACAGCACCAGTTCGAGCACCACGTCGTCGGCGCCGACCAGCACGTCGACGTGTGGGCAGAGGTCCCGCAGGCGATGCAACCTGCGGACGTCGCCGGTGACCTCCTTGACCGCGACGATCCCGTCGATCTCGGCGACGGTCGCCAGCAGGTCCGGCGTGAGGTCCAACCGGGTGTCGTACGGCTCGTTGTGGGCAACCACCGGCAGGCCGACCGCCGCAACCTCCCGGTAGTGGGCGACCACGTCGGCGTCGCGGGCCGCGGGCCCGTCGGGTGGCCGCGCGAGCACGCCGTGGGCGCCGGCCTCGGCGGCCTGCTCCGTCCAGCGGCGGGCCTGCCTGCTGCCGTAGCCGCCGACCCGGGCACCACCGCGCAGCCGGACGGTGCGGCCTGCACCGTCGCCCTCACCACGGCGGCCCGCTCGTCGTCGGAGAGGGCCCGGTATTCCCGTCGACGCGCACGGCACGACCCGTCACACCCTCGGCGGCGAGCCAACGGACGTGTTCCTGGAGCTGGTCGAAGTTGACCGACAGGTCGGCGCGAAACGGCGTGGTGACGGCGACCAGCACGCCCCGCCAGGGCCGGTCAGTTCGCACTCGGAGATCCCCTTCCGCGCCGGCACCGCCCACCACCTCACCCGCACCGTGCGCGTCGCCGCTGGTGCGGCACGTACCGGAACCCTAGGAACGTCTGTCGCCCCCGGTCTTCGGACAGATGCCGGAACCGTCGCCTCGCCGCCCGTCTTTATGTCGCGACTTCGACAGTGGACCTTGCGCGATGCCCCACCCGCACCGGAGGGTAAGGACTGGCGGCCGCGCGATCCCTGTCACGCAGCGCAACCAGGAGAGTTACATGCACGGTGAGCTCCAGCGGATCGTCGACGCCGTCGCCGCCCGGGTGGGACGACCCGCCCTCATCGAGGACCGGCGACAGCGGGTGGTCGCCTACAGCGAACACGACGGCCCGATGGACGACGTCCGCCGCACGTCGATCCTGCGCCGGCAGACGACGCCCGAGGTGATCGCGTGGTTCCGGGGCATGGGCGTGCTCACGGCGTACGCGCCGGTCCGCACTCCGCCTGCGCCGAGCTGGACCTGCTGGCGAGGGTCTGTGTGCCGATCCGGCACGACGACCTGCTGCTCGGGTTCGTCTGGTTCATCGACGCGGACGGTTCGATGACCGACGCCGACATCGCCACCGCGACCGGCCCCTTCACCGACCTGTCGCTGGCCCTGTACCGGGAGAACCTGCTCGGGGAGCTCGCCTCACAGCGGGAGACCGAGGCAACCCGCACCCTCCTGGTGGAGAGCCGGCGGGCACGCGAGCACGCGGCCCGGGCGCTGCTGGAGGAGGGCGTGGTGGCCTCCGACGGGCCGACCGTCGCGCTCGTCGCCCAGCTCGTGCCGGCCGCCGGGCGGCAGCCCGACGAGGTGGCCCGGATCGCCCTGGAACAGGCCCTGGTCACCACCCGCCGGTGGATCGGGGTACGGAGACGCTGCACCTCGTCTGGCACGACCACGGAGTGCTGTTGGTCTGCGGTGATCGGGTCGCCGGCCGCCCACGCCGGAAGCCTCCGCCGGGCACCTCGACGAGGCGCTGGGCACCGCGACCCGGGGCCTCGCCTCGGTGGACCGGACCGTGACCGGGATCGGCCAGCCTCGCGCCGGGCTTGCCAGCGCGATCGAGTCGTACCAGGAGGCCGCGCAGGCCGCCCGGGTCGGCGCGCAACTGCCGGCACTGGGCCGGGTGGTCTCCTGGGCCGGCCTGGGCATCTACCGGGTGCTGTCCCAACTGGACAGCCAGCACCTCGACGTCGCGGGCGTCCACCCCGGGCTGGAGCGGCTGCTGCGCGACGACGCCCACCAGGTGCTGCTGGAGACGCTGGAGGCCTACCTCGACCTGGCGGGCAACGCGCATGCCACCGCCGAGAAGCTCCGACTGCACCGGACCACCCTCTACTACCGCCTGCAACGGGTGGAGCAGCTCGCCGGGACCGACCTCAAGGACGGCAACGAACGGCTGTGCCTGCATCTGGCCATGAAGCTCGGTCGCCTCACCGGCCACTACCGCACCGCGTGACTCGAGGATGCGGAATCTCGGTGGAGCGGACCAGCCCCAATCGGTGAGGATCAGGTGGTGTCCCTACCCGTCCGGCAGATCCGCGCCCGCTACTCGGCCGACACGATCACCGTGTACCAGGCGTATCCCCGCAGGTTGCGCTACCGGCCGTGGCGGCCGGCCGTTTCGTGGCCCCTTCAAACGAGAACGGATGACCTGGATCAAGCCCTCCTTTCTGTGGATGATGTACCGCTGCGGCTGGGCCACCAAGCCAGGGCAGGAGCGCGTGCTGTCCATCGACATCACGCGGGAGGGGTTCGAGTGGCGCTGGCGCGAGCCTGCCTCAGTCACTACGACCCTGACCTGCACGGCGACAGGGCGACCTGGTCGCGGCAACTGAAGGCCAGCCCGTACGCGTGCAGTGGGATCCGGAACGGTCACTGCATCTGCAGGCACTGCCGAACCGATCGCTGCAGGTGGGGTTGTCCGGCGAGGCGGTCGACGGGTACGTCGACGACTGGCTGGTCGCCATCACGGACATCACCCCACTGTTCACCGGGTGAGGGGCCTCCTGCGCAACGGCGACGAACACGCGGCGGCGGCTCAGCTGCCCGTCGAACGTGTCTACCCACTGCCGGCTCAGATCGCCGCCGGCATCGACGCAGCCCGGACCTTCCTGGACTTCTAGGCACCCGACGAGCTGGCCGACGACCTGGCGGCGGCGTTGGCGGTCAGTGGCGGCACCGGTTGCCGGCGGATCTCTGCGGCACTAGGTTGAGAACCGATCGATGAATATCAACGTCGCAAGGTACGGGGCCCGCATGTCCACGTCTGTCACTCGCCGCAGCGTCCTGGCCGGTGGCGCCGGTGCCGCCATCGGCTTGGCGCTGCCGGCTCCGCCGCCCACGCCGGTGGCCACAACCCGGGCAGCGTGAGCTTCACCCTGGACGCGCGGACGCTCGACGGCGGTGAGCAGGTCACCTCGGTCACCCTCGACACCAGCCGACTCGGGCCGATCGACCCGGCCGGGCTCACCCCGGCACCTTCACCGTGCATGCCAGGGCCACCAGCCCGATCCCGATCGCTCCCGGCGATCTGATCTTCAGCGAGTACGACCTGAACCGCACGGTGACCGCGGCCCGGCTCGACCGGCACGGCAACATCGTGCTGGAGTTGAGCCACGCCGAGGGTCAACCCGGCGGCGGCACCCTCGGCTACATCGTGAGCAGGGGCCGCAACGTCCGGCTGGATCTCGTCTACACCATCACGCAGATCACCCCGCTCGTCCGGCGCAACGGCTCGCCGGTCACCATCACCCGCTTCGTGCAGGGGCGACTGTCGAACCCCGAGGTGGACGCCTTCAGCCACCACATCTCGGGCTCGGGCCTGAAGTACCGGCTGTACTCGCCAGAGCGTTCGCCCCGCCACGGTCGGCCGCCGCTGATCGTCTGGCTGCACGGCGGCGGCGAGGGTGCCTCCCTGCCCGACAACTACTACGACAACGAGACCACGCTGCGCGCCAACCGCGGCGCCCTGGGCTTCGCCACCCCGGAGGCCCAACAGATCTTCTCCGGCGCGTACGTGGTCGCTCCGCAGAGCACCTCCTACTGGATGGAGGACGGCCCCGCTTCGCCCCGCTGATCCGTGAGATCGTCCAGGACCTCGTACGCCGCAAGCGTGTCGACCCCGACCGGGTCTACGTGGTCGGTTGCAGCAACGGCGGCTACATGTCCCTGGAGATGACAGTCGCCTATCCCGACCTGTTCGCCGCGTCGGTGCCGATCTGCGGCGTCGTCGAGCCGCTCAGCGGGAGGGTCCGCCGCTGATCACCGACGCGGAGCTGGCGGGGATCCGCACCCCGACCTGGCTGGTCACCTCACGCGACGACGACACCGTGCCACCCGAGACCAACACCATCCACGCCCACGACCTCATCCCGGGATCACTGATCACCCTGTACGACCATGTCGTCTGGAACGGTTACCAGTTCCCCGGTCACTGGTCCTGGATCTACGTGGCCCGCAACGACCCGAGCCGCAACGGCACCCACATCTGGCAGTGGATGGCCCGCCGTCGTCGGTGAGCTCAGAAGAGGGTCGGCCGTGCCGAGTCGTCGAACCCGGGATCAGGCTGACGGCGCTCCCGCTCGGAACTCGTCGTGCTTCACCCGCTCGTCCGATCGGGAACGAGGTGCGGCTGCTCGAGGGATCCGTTGAGCCACCCGTCGAGCCAGTCCACGAGAGAAATCCCTTCCGAGTAGAACGAGTGTTCGCCAAGGCCCGAGTTCGGGTCGAAGCCCCACATCGTCGCTCCCCGGCCCGCGCAGTCGACATACGAGTAGATCGCACATCCCCAGTAGGCGATCGGCAGCAGGCCGTCGGGTTCTCGAGGGTCGAGCCGATCGATGGCGGTACGCCCGAGATCGTCCGTGCCACCACCCGCAACGCCCATCACCGGACCGAAGCCGCCATTGGCGATCTCCAGATAGATGCGTCGAAGCAGTGGCGGCAGCGGATACCCGAGCACCTGTTCAGCGTCGTCCACGGCCTGGACAGAGGCAGGTTCAAGCGGCGGCAACGGGTCGACGGCGTCGGCCGCCAGCGCGGCAAGATGCTCCTGTGATCCACGTACCACCAACCACCGGGTGCCCTCCGGCACGGGATTCGGTATCCAATCGCCGTTCGCGTCCAGGCTGCCCGGGCGGATGTACACGTCATCGCTGTAGTCCCGAGCTGCCACGCGAGCGGCGATGCCCGGAACACGTCGTCCTCGCGCATCCGCCCAGTATCCGTCGCCGGTCGGCGCGGCCGATGCCGGCCAGAGTCCGAGGCCATTCGCGCGGCGCGTTACTCGGCTGGCCGACCCGGAGCGCGCGAGCCGTACGCCGGGGCCGAACACCACCAGCAGTCCGGGCCCCGAAGGCGAGGCGACCCGGTGGTCGAGGCGCATCGGGGCACGCGACAGGGTGGCTGAACGTGAAACTCCCTGACTCGACGATCCTCCCCTAGGTTCGATGCGCAGGGACGCAGCCGATCCGGGGAGAGACGTGGACAGCTATCCGGCGATCGAAGATCACGGACTCATCGGCGACCTGCAGACCGCGGCGCTGGTGACGTGTGACGGGACGGTCGACTGGTTCTGCGCGCCCCGCTTCGACTCGCCGAGCATCTTCGCCGGGCTGCTGGACAAGGAGAAGGGCGGCTACTTCCGTATCGCACCACACGACGTGCGGTACGTGACCAAGCAGCTCTACCTCCCCGGCACACCCATCCTGATCACTCGCTTCATCAGCGCCGACGGCGTGGCCGAGGTAATGGACTTCATGCCGGTCACCGGCGAGCGGGCCACCGACGCGCACCGGCTGGTCCGCATCGTCACCATGGTCCGAGGCAGCATGCGCTTCAAGGTGGAGTGCCGGCCGCGGTTCGACTACGCCCGCGAAGAGCACCAGCTGGAGCGCCATCCCAACGGCTACGTCTTCCGCAGCCGATCGGCTTCGCTGACGTTCAACCCGGTCGACCCCGTACGGCGGTTGATCTCCGAGCAGGGTGACATCCACCTGGAGGGCGGCGACCTCGTCGCGTACGGCACCCTCAACGAGGGCGACACCGGCGGGTGGTCCTGGAGACCGCCGGCACCGAGCCGCGGACCATCCCGCCGGAAGAGATCCAGGGCATGTTCGAGTGGACCCGGGACTACTGGCGACGCTGGCTCGAGCGCTCGCGCTACACCGGCCGCTGGCGGGAGATGGTCGAGCGCTCCGCGATCACACTGAAACTCATGACGTACGCGCCGACCGGCGCGATGATCGCCGCGCCCACCGCGGCGTTGCCCGAGCTGGTGGGCGGAACCCGGAACTGGGACTACCGCTACACCTGGGTACGCGACACGTCGTTCTCGGTGCACGCGCTGCTCGGCCTCGGCTTCACCGAGGAGGTCAGCCGGTACATGAACTGGCTGGACGAGCGGATCCGCGAGGCCGGCGACCAACAGAACCCATTGAAGATCATGTACCGGGTGGACGGCTCCTCCGACCTGCACGAGGAGGTGCTCGACCATCTGGAGGGCTACCGCGGCTCGCGGCCGGTGCGGATCGGCAACGGTGCCGCCGACCAGATCCAGCTCGACATCCACGGCGAGGCGCTCTACGCCATGCACCTCGCCGACGAGCAGGGCATTCGCGTCTCGCACCAGGTGTGGAAGAGCACCATCCGGCTCGTCGACTGGCTCTGCCACAACTGGGACCAGCCCGACGCCGGCATCTGGGAGAGCCGCCACCACCCCGTAACTACACCTTCGGGCGGGTGATGTCCTGGGTCGCGCTGGACCGGGCCATCCGGTTGGCCACCCGTACCGGCCGTCCCGGGGACATGACCTGCTGGACCGAGCAGCGCAACCGCATCTACGACCAGGTCATGGCCCGCGGATACAACCAGGCCCGCGGCACCTTCGTGCAGGCGTACGACGAGACCGTGCTGGACGCGGCGTTGCTCGCCATGCCGGCGGTCGGCTTCGTCACGCCGAGCGACCCGCTGTGGCAGTCCACCCTGAGCGCTATCGAACGTGAGCTGGTCTCCGACAGCCTGGTCCACCGGTACGACCCGGTCCACTCCCCGACGGTCTCCCCGGTGAGGAGGGGACCTTCAACATGTGCACCTTCTGGTATGTCGAGGCGTTGGCCCGTTCCGGCCGCCTCGACGACGCCCGACTCACGTTCGAGAAGATGTTCACCTTCAGCAACCACCTCGGCCTCTACGCCGAGGAGATCGCCGCGACCGGGGAGCAGGTCGGCAACTATCCACAGGCGTTCAGCCATCTCTCATTGATCAACTCTGCGCTGACGCTCAACGACCTGCTCGACGCAGAGTCCGACGCCCACCGCCGTCGGTAGCGCGGTCGTTCGAAGACCGCACGATGCCGCGCGTTCAGCTCGGTAGACCATCCGGAGGCCGGCGTTTCCGCGTGGAATGTGGCCTGCCGCCCTCGCGGAGGCGGGTGGCCTGCGCAGCGCCACTTCGCGGCCGGTGCGGGCGAAGTCGGTCAGCAGACACAGCTGATCGTCGGTGAACCCGGCGATGCGCTCGGTCAGGTACGCGGCCATCGGCTGGTAGAGCGCGGCCAGTTCGTCGGTCCGGTCGGGCCTGGCGTGCACGGTGATCCGGCGGCGGTCGTGCGGATCATGCTCGCGGCGGACGAGGCGCTGCGCCTCCATCCGGTCGAGCATCTTGCTCACTGCGCCGGTGGTCATGCCCATCCGTTCGGCGAGCTGAGTGGGTGTGACGGCGAGACCCGTGCTGACGAGGTTGAGGCAGTGCAGGTCGTTGACCGGTACGCCGAGTTGGTCGGCGACCGCCGATTGAAACAGCGCGGTGGCACTGACGAACTGCGGGATCTCCACCCAGGCAGCCGCCACGAGCGCCTCGTGCCCCGTTGACATGCCCACCTCTTTCCAGATAGCTTCCCGGGAAGTAGCTTCCTCAAGAAGCTAGATCCCGAATGTGTTGACCCCGTGGAAGCGTAGAACAGGAGCGAGAGGGCATGACTCACGCACTGATCATCGGCGGCGGTGTCGCGGGTCCGACCGCCGCCATTGCACTACAGAAAGTCGGAATCGCCGCCACCGTCTACGAGGCGTACGCCACCACGGCTCACGACGTGGGTGCCAGCATGGGCATCTCCCTCAACGGTCTCGACGCGCTGCGCACCCTCGACGCGCACACCGTCGTCCGCGACGCCGGCTTCCCGGTACCCCGAGGCGTCATGTGGCTCGGCAACGGCAGACGCCTTGGCGAAGGACACACCGGCACTCCGCTGCCCGACGGAACGCTCCCAATCGTCATCGGACGCTACGACCTCTACGCCGCGCTGCGTCAAGAGGCCCTCCGCCGCGGCGTGCCCATCCACCACGGCAAGCGCCTGGCCCACATCGAACACCGCGGTGACCAGGTCGCCGCGGTGTTTACCGATGACACGGAAGCCGTTGGCGACCTGCTCATCGGCGCTGACGGCATCGCCTCGACGACCCGGCGCTTTGTAGCCCCGCACGCACCACGACCCCGATACGTCGGGCTCATCGGCACGGGCGGGATCACCCGCGACGTCACAGCGCAATCCGATCCCGGTGTGATGAACATGGTCTTTGGCAGGCGTGCGTTCTTCGCCTCCATGGCCAGTACGGACGGCAGCGTCTGGTGGTTCGCCAACCTGCCCCGGGCCCACGAACCCACCGCAGCCGACCTGGCAGCGACCTCCGGTTCGCAATGGCAGCAGCGGATGCTGCACGCTTTTGCCGCAGACAGGTCGCCGGCCGCGCCGCTCATCCGCGCGACACCGCCGGACTACACGTGGTTTCCCATGCACGACATGCGTACCTCGAAGCGGTGGCACCGCGGACGCGTCGTCCTGATCGGTGACGCCGCACACGTGAGTTCACCCAGCTCCGGCCAAGGCGCGTCGATGGCCTTTGAGGACGCCGTGCAACTGGCCCGCTGTCTGCGAGATCGAGACGATCCGTCTACGGCGTTTCACGCGTACCAACGGTTGCGCGCCGACCGCGTCAGCAAGGTGTTGGCGGGAGCCAGGCAGGTCAATCGCAGCAAGGCAGCCACCGGCGCGAGTCGAGTCCTGCGCGACGTGACATTCCCGCTGTTCATGAGGAAATTCAGTACCCCTGAGGCCTTTGCCTGGCTGTACGACCACCGCATCGACTTCGACCGGCCGATAGACGATCAGCTGGCCGCCCACGACCACTGACGGGCGTCCCGAGCGTCGATCCTCGAGAGCCACAGTGCCACCCAGAGGGCCGCACGCTGCGCCCTACCCGGCGGCGAGGTGACGGCGGCGAGCCGTGACGATCCAGGCACGTGAGTCGAAGTACACGCCGCCGTCGGTGTCGTGGGCGTCGAGGGTGGCGCGTAGCCGGGTGCGCGCCTGCTCGGCGGCAGCGGCGTCGAGATTGGCAAGCAGGTCACTGGGCTCCCACAGGCGGCACACGGCATCGAAGGCGGTGGCGCTGTCCGGGCCGTAGAAGACGGGTTTGTTCACGTCCGTGAAGCTGACGTCCGCGAAGCCGGCCGCCGTCAGGATGCCCTCCGTGGTTGTCGGGTCAGCGAGTGAGAACGGGTCCGGGCCGCCGGGCGTGGCTGGTGCGGCGCCGAGAGCCTGGCGGATCGCGTTGGCCCACTCATTGCTGTCGCGCTCTTGCCAGACCAGCAGCACCAGGCGCGCCGCAGGGCGCAGGGCGCACCCGATATTGGTGAACGCGGCGACCGGATCGGCGAAGAACATCGTTCCGAATCTGCTGATGCAGACGTCATAGTGCGTCGATGGAAAGCGGTGAACCTGGGCGTCCGCCTGTTGATAGGTGATGTTGGTCAGTCCCTCGTCGTTGCTGAGCTGACGAGCCCGTTCGAGCATTGGCGCGGAGAGGTCGACGCCGACCACGCTTCCGGCCGCGGCTGCGCGGGCGGCGTCTCGCGTGGACTGGCCTGCGCCACAGCCGATGTCGAGCACACGGTCGCGAGAGCCGACGTGGGCAGCGGCGCGGAAGAGTTCGTTGTGCAGGCGGAGTTCTGCGTCGTAATCGAACAGGTCGGACATCCTCGTCACCGGATCCCTTCGGCAGCTGTCTTGACGGGCCTTCGCGGAGTACGCCTCGCACCTGGTCCAGCGACACTGTTTCGGCGGGAACTCCGCCAGCCACCAGGTGGCGCCCGCCTTGGCGTAGGGGTCGGATCGGCGCCGGGCGGGAGGGCGATGGCGATGTCGTACGGGGTCGTCTTGCGCCGGCGGAGACCAGTGATCGTGGTGGCGATGTCGGCGAGTTGGTCCGGGTGTTCGAGGTTGATCGGGAAGTAGCCGTCGTGCTGGGCGGCGCGGCGCAGCGGTTTGACGTTACCGGATGTCCCGCGGCCCAGACCGGGACGCCCGGGCGCTGAACCGGTCTGGGGAGGAAGGAGATGCCGTCGACGGTGTAGTGCCGGCCGTGATGGTGCACGGGTTGCCGGACCAGGCGGCGGAGAGAATTTCCAGTGAGTCGTCGAGCATCTGACCCCGCCGCCGATCATCGAGTTCCTCGCCGGTCACAGACAGCTCGTCGGCGAAGCGATCGCTGCCGAGACCGACGCCGAGCGTGAGGCGGCCGCCGCTGAGCTGGTCCAGCGTCGCGGTTTCCTGGCGACCTTGGTCGGTCGGCGGCGGGCAAGGGCGTGACCATCGGGCCGAATCGGAGACGTTCGGTGGCGGTGGCGATCGAGGCCAGCGTGATCCACGGGTCGGCCACCTGTCGGATCGGTGCCCGCCAGCGCAGGTTGTCCCATACGAACACGCCATGCCAGCCGTCCTCCTCCGCCTCGGCGGACAGGCGTGCGACCGCCGCTGGATCGGCGAGATCGTCGAAGATCGGCAGCCAGAGTGCGGACTGCAACCGGGTCATCGTGGGCCACCTGCCGCGTGCTGGAGCAGAGCCGGACGGACATCTCGCCGCGCGAGAGGGATCGGTCATGAGCGTCACGCTAGGCCACGCATTGCATCGCGAAAAGCGATAGTTAGCGATCAAGTCAATCGTGGTGGACGATGTTATCGACTATGGTTGGGCTCATGTCTGACGTCGAACTGCGGCATCTCACGACGATGGCCGCCGTCGCCGACGAGGGCACGTTCGGGCGAGCGGCGGCGCGGCTCGGGTACACCCAGTCGACGGTGAGTCAGCAGGTCGCGGCTTTCGAGAAAGCCGTCGGCGGTGCCGTGTTCGATCGACCCGGCGGGCCGAAGCCGGTGCGGATCACCCCACTCGGCACTGTGGTGCTGGCACACGGACGCGATCTACTGTCGAAGGCCCAGGCGATGGCAGCAGCCGTCGATCGGTTCAAGGCCGGCGGCGGCCGGGTTGACATTGGCACCTTCCAGAGCGTGTCCAACGTGATCCTGCCCCTGGTCATACGCCGGCTTCGGGACGAGCACCCCGACTGCGACATCAGGCTGTTCGAGGAGGAGACCGACCACCCACACGTCCACGAGCTCGACCTGATGTTCTTCGACGGCCGCGTCGATGGCGAGGTCGAACTCCTCGCTGCTCGACGACCCCTACCTGTTGGTGGCCCGCCGCGGCACCTTTCCCGACGGTCCGGTGCGGCTGGCCCAACTCGACGGCGCACCGATGGTGGCGCACCCGCCGATCTGCGACCAGGCCCGGATGGAGCAGGCGCTCGCACGCCGCAGCGTCCGGCCACACATCGTGTGCGCACCGCGGGCAACGAAACCGTGTTGTCGATGGTGCGCGCCGGCATGGGTTCGGCGGTCCTGCCACAACTCGAGATCCACAGTGGCGTCGTCGACTCCGACGAGTCGTTGTGCGTGCACGAGCTCGAGCCGGGCTCCCCACGCGAGATCTTCCTGCTGTGGCAGGCACATCGCACCCACTCTCCACTCGCGGCACGGGCGATCGAGATCGCCGTGGACGTCGCAAGCAAGATCGCCAAGCGCACGTGACCCATCAAGGCGCAGCGCGCCGATCTGACTGGTGCGCGCAGCGTGCATGGCGGCCAAGGCGAGCACGAGCCGGCCGCAGGGTGGACGCGGCGGCGACGGCCTGGTCGACGTTCGCTTCACGGTTGGCCAGGGCGGCGGCATCGATGAAGCAGACAAGTGAGCAGGTCCGCTCACCTCAGCGGGATCGACCAGGGATCATGTGCTACGGTATCCTCGTTGCAGTTTTGATTTCCGTAGACGTTTTCTAGCGCCTGATGGGTGATCTGAACCCTTCTAGGCGCTTTCGTTTTCGTGTCGTTTCGACGCGGGTAATCAACGCAGCGGCGTAAGGGTCCGCACAGTGCGGTCTCTAACAGCCTGCGAAGGAGCAGACATGACTACAGGCACCGTGAAGTGGTTCAACGCCGACAAGGGCTTCGGCTTCATCAGCCCGGACGACGGCGGCGCCGACGTCTTCGCCCACTTCTCCGCGATCTCGGCGAGCGGCTTCCGCAGCCTCGACGAGAACCAGAAGGTGGAGTTCGACGTCACCCAGGGCCAGAAGGGCCCGCAGGCGGAGAACATCCGCCCGCTCTGATCCATCGCTCCACGAACGGCGGCCCGACTGATTCAGCGGGCCGCCGTTCGGCGTCTCATGCTCACCACGGCATGGCAAAATCGTCTGATCGGCAGAAGTCCGGGCGGGCGACACGAACTGTTACCCAGCACCGGCGACGACTTCCCAACGTCGGCAAGAGCTGGAACAGCGTAGGGTCGGCCTGCAGTGGAGGACTTCGCGCCCGCCACACGGGTCTTCCGTCACCTGTACGCCGCGATCAGGCGAGCACCACGCTGCACGTTCACCTACCTGCTCCAGGAGGTTCGATCATGTCCAAGGACTCGACGAGCAAGGCGAACGTCAAGAAGAAGGGCAAGACGATCAAGGAGAAGCAGACTGCGAAGCGCCTGAAGCGCGACGAGCAGAACGGGCACTCCTCAAACATCGTGCCCACCGGGCGCTGACGCCGGCAGCATCGCTCAGTTCTCCGAATGCGGCGATGAGGGTGGGGCTGACGATCGTCGGATCCCCACCTCCCGCCGTGCCGTAGAGCTGCTCTCGGCTGCCTCACGGGCGGATCAGCCCCGCTGCGCCAGGGATGTGATCTCGTCGCAGCAGGACGGTGCCGTGACCCCACCACCGCGATCGCGACCTCCGCCCACACGTATTTGATCCCGGCGTCGGTGTACCAGCCCATGCGCAGCGACAATTTGCGGGCCATGTGCAGACCGAGTCCACCGGCTCTTGCGAAACGTTCCCCAGCGACCTGGGGGTGAGCCACGGGTTGTTGTCCGCCACCTCGACGATGTACGTCGTGGCGGTCTGGAAGAGCCGCACCGGCGTGGGAGGTCCGGTGTGCGCCATGGCGTTGGCGGCAAGCTCGGTCGCCACGATCGCCACGCGTCGTGCGACCTCGTCACCCCCGCGCCAGTCGACATCAGCCGGCCGGCGAGGGCATGACGCACGGAGGCTCGCAGCACGCGTAGTTCGGCGAACGCGATCGGCGTCCACGTCTCGATCAGCGCCTTGTCGGCGGGTGGCCACTCACTGCTGAGGAAGCCCTTGATCACTCGGGCGGTGCGATCGGCATGGTCCTCGGAGGCGCTGTGCGGATGGGCCACGGTGACGACTCTCGGCTCGCTGTTCATGGGCGGTCGGCGAGCAGGGAAATGGGTCGATGACGGCTTGCGGCCACAGTCACGAAGCCACCGGGCGTCGGCGTAGCAGCAGCCGTGCGTCCGAAGAACCTCACCGTACGCTGCCGAGCACGTTCCACCGAACGGAACGTCACTGTCCAGGTATGAGGGCTGGACCACATCGCAGCTTCGCGGTCGTCCTCCGCGGTTCGCGGCACCGGACGATGTCAGCGCCGGCCTGGTCGCGATGGTCTGGTCCATTCCACGCTTGTCGCTGGTGACCATCGCGACCAGGCCGTCGAGGCGAACGAGTGCCCAGGACCGTCGCTACAGGCCCACGCTGCGCAGGGTTGGCACGGTCTGGCCAACCCAGGCGAGATCGGCGTCTTCGCGGGCGCCCTGGGTGCGTTGTGTGCCGGCCAGGAACCACAGGAAGTAGGTGGTGTAGCCGGGCGCGCTGACCACGGTGTGGTAGCCCTCGGGCATCATCTGCATCACATGCTCGCGGATGGTGACGTTCTCCTCGTACCCGTCGTCGGTGTAGACCCGGCTGATACCGAACCCGTCCGCCGGGTTGACGCGGTAGTAGTACATCTCCTCGTGTGCGGCCTCGGCGGGAAGGTCGTCGACCCGGTGCCGGTGTGGCGGGTAGGTGCTCCAGTTGCCCGAGGGCGTGTAGGTCTCGCCGACGATGAGCCGGCGGGCGGGCAGGTCCGGTTGGGCGATCTCGGTGAGGATCTGGTGGTAGTCGCGGCCGAAGTTGGCCGCTCCCCAACGGCCGGTCGCGACCTGCTCCGGCGCGATGACGTAGGGTCGGTGGCCAGCTCGCTGGGCGCGCTGGGGAGGGCGATCTCCACGTCGGTGACGGCCTCGACGGTGATCGAGGAGCCGGCCGGGAGATAGACGGAGTGCGGTTTGCCGGAGAACACGTCCGGACGACCGCCGACCTGCGGAAAGTGGTGGCCGGCGACGGTGAAGCTGGCAGTGCCACCGAGGATGACGGCCAGGATCTCCCGGTCACCGGACTCGCCGGTCCAGGACTCGCCGGCCGACAGCCGCAGCAGGGTGAAGTCCAACAGCTGACAGGGATTGACGGGCAGCGTGTTCCGCCGTCGGCGGCGGGAATGGTGCAGTGGTAGCGGTAGTCCATGGTCACCTTCGGGATGCGGGGCGGTGCGGGTCGGTCGCGGTGGTCACCAGGGCTGGTCCAGCCGGGGATGGTGGCGCGGGTCAGGGCTTCCAGGTAGAAGTAGTCGCCCCACAGGGTTCCCTCGTCGACGCCGACGTCCTTGGGTTTGTCGTAGACGCCGTGCAGGATCAGCGCGTTCGAGACCGGATGGCCGCCGGTGGAGTAGTGGTCGATGAGCGAGCGCAGGATCACCGCGGCGGCTGTCCGGTACCGGCCGGCGCTGGCCGGGTCGGTGAGGCTGTTGGCGAGTTCGAGCAGGCCGCAGACGGCGATGGCCGCGGCCGAACTGTCCCGCTCCTGGCCGCTGCCGTCGCCGAACTCCAGGTCCCAGTACGCGACGTGGTCGTTGGGCAGGTGGGCGAGGAAACGGTCGGCGCAGGTCATCGCGGCGGTGAGCAGCGCGGATCGCCGATGTGCCGGTGGTTGAGGCTGAACCCGTAGATGCCCCATGCCTGCCCCGGCCCAGCAGGAGTGGTCGGCATGGCCCTGCTCGGTTTCGCCGTGGAGCGGCACGCCGCTGTCCGGGTCCCAGTAGAAGGTGTGGAACGTCGTGCCGTCCGGGCGCAGGATGTGCTGGCGCAGCTGAGCGGTGTGCCGGCGGGCGGCGGCGGCGTAGCGGTCGTCGCCGGTGGTCTGGCTGGCCCAGAAGAGCAGCGGCGTGTTCATGAGGCTGTCGATGATGGTGCGGCCCCGTTGGCGGGGTCGTTGAGGTCGCCCCAGGCCTGGATGATTCCGGCGGGTTCGAGGACGCGCGTCATCAGGTGGTCGGCGGCGGCGAGCGCGCCCCGGGCCCGCGGATCATCGGTACGGCGGGCCCGGGTGACGCAGGAGAGGGTGTAGAGGAACCCGAGGTCGTGAGTGTCCAGGTCGATGCCGCGGGTCATCCGGCCGCGAAGCTGTCCACGTGGGACAGCGCGGCCCGCAGGTGGCGGTCGTCACCGGTCAGGTCGTGTGCCAGCCAGATCATGCCGGGCCAGAAGCTGGTGGTCCAGCCGACGTTGGCGCCCTCGGCTGGCCGGCCGTCGGGGCCGGAGCGGGTAACGGTTGGCGGTGGTGGTGTCCGCGGGGTACCGGTCACCGAAGGTGGCGATGTTCGCGTCGACGGTGCGTATCGCGGCGGCCACCGCAGCTGCCGTGGCCTCTGCGTCGGAGCTGGGACGGACGTCGGTCGCCGTCATGGATGCTGTTCTCCCTCGTGGGTCCGGTCCGGTGCCGGGCAGGTGTGTCGTCGGCGTCCCGGCTCGCTGGCCGGAACGTGGTGGTCAGATGCGCTGGGGTACGGCCGCCGGTGGGTCGAGGGCGGCGCGCAGGGTGAAACGACTGTTGGCCCAGACGACGTAGAGCAGCGGCGCGGCGGCGAGGCCGAGCGCGATCGCGGGCGGGCCGCCAGGAGCTGGGCGAGCAGCACGAGCACGAGCAGAGACACGGCGGTGAGGTACCACCGACGGACCGCCAGATACACGCAGGTACGGGCCACCTCGCGCAACCGCGCGGTGGGTCGGTCGGCGAGGGTCACCAGCCCCAGCAGCGTGGTCGCGACGGTGAGGACGATCAGGGTCGCCAGCACCGGCAGGGCGAGTGCTCCGACCCGGTGGCCCCATGCGGCGCGGGCGTCGACGGCGAGCACCACCAGGGCGGTCATGGCCGCCGCCGTCCAGAGCATCGCTGGCCGGGCGGTGGCTCGCCAGGCGCGGCGGTAGGTGCGCAGGACGCCGCCGGTGTCGCCGGCCGAGTAGGCGGACATGACCGCGAAGGCCGCACAGAGCCCGGGCGCGCAGAGCGGTGCGGTCAGCGCGTAGAGCGGCCAGGAGCGCGCCGCATCGGTGGTGAACGCGAGCGTCACCAGGGCAGGCAACCGAGCACCAGCAGCAGGTTGGTGACGAGCGCGACGTAGAACCCGTCGAAGACGGCGGTGATGGTGTGGTGGCGCGAACGCATGGGCCTCAACCCTTCAGTCCGGTCGAGGCGACGCCCTCGATGAAGTAGCGCTGGCCGAGCAGGAAAAATGACAGCGACGGGCAGCACGGACAGCACCGAGCCCGTCATGATCAGCGCGTACTCGGCGTTGTACTGGGAGATGAAGGTGTTCAGCCCCAACTGGACGGTGCGCAGTTCCGGACTGCGCAGGTAGACGAGCGGGCCGAGGTAGTCGTTCCAGGTGGTCGTGAACATCAGCAGGGCCAGGCTGGCCAGCGCCGGCCTGGACAACGGCAGAATGATCCGTCGGTAGATGCCGTACTCGCTGAGCCCGTCGACCCGCGCCGCTTCGCTGAGTTCCTCGGGATCGTCTCGTAGAACTGCTTCATCAGGAACACGCCGATCGCGCCGAACGCCTGTATCGCGACGATCGACCACAGCGTGTTCGACAGGTGCAGCTTCGACATGAGGATGAACTGCGGGATCATGTACGACTGCCAGGGCACCGCGATCGTCCCGACGTACGCCAGGAAGAGCAGGTTGCGGCCGGGAAAGCGGACCCGGGCGAAGCCGTAGGCCGCGAAGCTGCCGGTGAGCACCTGCAGGAAGGTGACGATCACCGAGAGCAGCAGGGTGTTCCACAGCCACGTCGTCATGTCCGAGCGCTGCCAGATGTCGACGTAGTTTCGCCACACCACGGGATCGGGGAGCCAGGTGATCGGGATGGTGAAGACGTCGTTGTTGGTCTTCAACGACGCCACCACCATCCAGAAGAACGGCAGCAGCAGCCCGGCTGCCGCGAGCACGAAGCGGCGTACCCGAGGAGCCGCCAGCCCGGACCTGACACGTCGGGCGGAGGTTCCGTGGTTGCCGGAGCGGCGACGGCCGGGTGGGCAGGGAGAGGTCGGTCGCGGTCATCAGCTGTTCCTCCGCTTGTTGACCATGAACTGGATGACCGTGATGCCGAAGCAGATGGCGAACAGGACGATGGAGACCGCCGAGGCGTAACCGAACTGGTTCTCCTCGAAGCCCTTCTGGTAGATGTACTGCGAGAGCACCAGTGTCGACTGGCCCGGTCCGCCGCCGGTCATCACGAGGATGAGGTCGAAGACCTTGAAGCTTCGATGGTGAGCAGCACCGTGACGAAGAAGGTCGTGGTTCGTAACCCGGGCAGGGTCACGCGCACGAATCGCTGCCACGGTGAGGCGCCGTCGGTCTCGGCCGCCTCGTAGAGCTGGGCCGGATGGTCTGGAGGCCGGCCAGGAACAGCAGCATGTAGTAGCCCATGTACCGCCACGTGCCGACGATGATGACCGCCGGCATCGACCAGGTCGATGACGTGGTCCAGCCCGGCGGGTTGTCCACCCGACGGCGCCGAGGAGCGCGTTGATCGGGCCGTACTCCGGGCTGAACAGCTGGTTCCAGACGACAGCGATCGCCACGATCGAGGTGATGTAGGGGAAGAAGGCGATGGTGCGGAAAACCCTACGCCGCGCAGTTTGCGGTTGAGCAGCAGCGCCAGCCCGAGTGACGCCGCGAGGGTCAGCGGAATGTGGAAGACGGCGTAGTAGACGGTGTTGCGCAGTGCGGTCCAGAAGCTCGCGTCGTCCCACATCCGCCGGAAGTTGGCGGTGCCGGTCCAGTCGGCCACCCCGAAGACGTTCCAGTTGGTGAAGGCCACGTAGAACAGCACGACGACGGGTAGCAGGGTGAGCGCGGCGAAGCCGAGGAAGTTGGGAAGGATGAACGACCACCCGACGACCGTGTTGCGCGACACCAGCCGCCGGTTCCTGGGTCTAGTGCGCGGCAATGTTGCCATAGGGAGTCTCCGGATGCGATCGGCATGGCGGCGGGACCGGCGTGCGGCTCAGGCGCGCCGGGCCCGCCATCAGCTCACTGGTTGAGGACCTCGTTCTGGCGCGGGTCTGCGCCTTGCCCAGCTCCCCGTCGACGCCCTTGTTGTCGGAGAGGATCGCCGAGTGCGTCTCGTTGAGCAGGTTCTGCAGGCCGGCGGTGTGCTTCGACACCGGGTTCTCCGGCTTGATGGTGTGCTGGCGTAGGCGAACTTCGACAGCTCGTCCTGCGGTACGCCGTCCAGCCCGAACAGCGTCGTGGTGACCGCGTCGGTGACCTGGGCCGGGTGATGCCGATCCCGGCCAGCGCCTTGCCGGCCTCCGGGCCGGCCGCGTACTGAGGAAGTCCTTGGCCGCGGCGGTCTTGGACTTGCTGATCTTCGGGTTGATCCCCAGGCCGGTCGGGTCACCGAAGGTGACCGGAGTGGCGGACGCCGGTGGTGGACTTGTCGAACTGCGGCGCCGGCGCGATCCCCACTGGAACGTGTCGGCGTCCCCGCTCTTGCGCTGGTTGAGCAGCGTGGCCACGTACCAGGTGCCCATCAGCAGCATCGCCGACTGCTGCTTGCCGAACTGCGCCTGGTAGGTGAGTTTGTTGGTCTTCGCGGTGCCGAAGGTCGGCTGCGCGCCGGCCGCCTGCAGGTCCAGTGACCGCTCGTAGTACGGCTTCAGGAAGCCGAAGTCCCCGGAGACAGGTCCGCGTTGGGGTCTGGGCGAGCGCGAATCCCTGCACTGTCGACTGGAAGGTGTGCTGGTACGCGCCGGTCGCGTTCGAGCCGGCCCTTCAGTCCGGTGTGCAGTCGCTTCGCCGCGTCGGTGTAGTCGTCCCAGGTCCAACTGCCGTCCGGCGGCGCCACCTTCGCCTTCGCGAACAGGTCCTTGTTGTAGAACAACACCCACGAGTCCTGCCGGTACGGCACCGCGTACGCCTTGCCGTCCACCTGGTACGGCGCCAGAGCCGGGCTCGAGCCGAGACCGGAGGTGGTGTCGGAGACGTCAAGCAGCTGACCGCCGCTCTGGTACGTGTAGAAGTTCTTGAGGTTCTTCATGACGTAGACGTCCGGGGCGGTGCCGGCGGCCAAATCCGTGATCATCTGGGTGTCGTAGTCGTTGCCTGGGGCGTATTCCTTCAGCTCCACCGTCACGTTCGGGTGGGTCGCCTTGAAGCCGTCGGCGAGCGTCTTGAACTCGGGCGTGGACGACAGGCTCCAGCCGGCCAGGGTGATCGTCACAGGGGCATTGGGGTCGACTGGCTCGTCTCCGCCCCCGCAACCGGCGAGAACAAGCGTCAGGGCCGTCGCGGCGCTGATGACGGCCGGTATTGCACGCTTCATCCCTTTCTCCTTCAGGTCAAGGGGCCCGGACGGGCCGTACTGCTACCGGGCCGCTGGGGTGGGCCCGGCATGCTCCGTGTCCAGACGGGTCGACGTGCTGATCCCGTCGGGCCAGTCGACCGCCAGGTGGAGGCCGTGGCCGTCCTCGTCGACCACGACCTGGCATGCCTGCCCGGCCGTGGCCACCGGCACCCTGGACAACTCGGTGAAGGTGGCGACCAGGCGCCCGGCCGGACGGGATGGTCCAGCCAGGGCACGACCAGCCCGCCGGCCAGGGGCCGCCGTGCGGAACGGCTGTGGCGCCGGCCGTTCCGCCGCCACGCACGCTCTCGAGCAAGCTGGTGAGGCCGGCGCCGGTCACGGCCGCCACACCGCCGCGGAGGGTGGACGTCGCATTCCCGGCAAGGGCCCAGCCGCCGATCCGTAGCCGCAGCGCAGCCGCCTCGATGCCGTCGGCGAGACCGTCGACGCGGGTCAGACGTAGCTCCCAGGGGCCGCGGACCAGCGAGTACACCGTGAGGTGCCCGGCCGGTCGAGACCGCCCCACGCGGCCGCCGCCGTGATCGCGCTGACCCGGATCCGGGTCGACCCAGTGGGCGAGGGCACGTGACCCGCCACACCCACGCCGTCGGTGTCGACGTGAACGGTCAGCAGGCGCATGCCGGCGCGGTGGGTGACCGACCCCGCCGTCGACGAGGTGACCGACTGGTCGAGCGGACCGGCCCAGCCGCTGTCGTCGAGGACCGGGGTGGTGGCGGTGGAGTAGCCCAGTCGGGCGTAGAGCGGGGAATCTGAGACGGTGGCACCCTCGACCGCGTGGTCGGTGCCGTGGTTGACGACGCGGACGATGCCGTCGGCACAAGTGCCGGAGACCAGCCAGCCGGGCACGTGTATCGCCCGCAGCGTGTCCCGCTCCTCCACCGGCAGCGGCTCTCGGGAGCCGTCCACACCGGATGGTCGGCGGGTAGCGCGATGCCGAGTAGGCCCTTGCTGGCCCAGTACGGCGAGCCCGGCCCGGAGTATGACTGCGCCAGGCGCGGCCACGGCCCGTGCCAGCCGAGGGTGAGCAGGCCGCGCTCGTCCGGGGCGCCGTTGGCGACGAAGTGGCGCACGATCCGGGTGGCCGCGCCGCGCAACCGGCCGAGGCTGACCGAGGGCACGCCGGCGATGGCGCCGACCCAGAACGAGCCGCCGCGGCGAAGCGGTAGGTCAGGCTGCGCCCTGGATCAACGGCGATCCGTCGGCGCCCACGAGCGCGACGGCGTCGCTCAGGAAGCGGTCGAGGCCGGCCAGGTCCCGTTCGCGGCGCTGCTCGGCCAGGCCCGCGGCGCCGGCCATCCGGCCCACAGCGTCGGGTAGAGGTGCAGGGCCCAGCCCACATAGTGGTCGTAGGCGCGGTCCGGCCCGTCGGACATCCAGCCGTCCCCGCGGACGAAGCCGTCGTGCGTGGTCAGATCCTCGTTCATCTCGTCGAGCGAGTGCGGCCCGCCAACCGAGCGCAGGAACGTCTGGACGACCAGCCGGAACCAGACCCAGTTGATCCGTGGGTACGTGTCGTCGCCGACCGCCGGACGCAGATAGTCCACAACCCGCTCCCGCACCGCGGAGGGCAACCGGTCCCAGATCCACGGGCGGGTCAGGTCCAGGACCAGCGCGATGGAGGCGGCCTCCACCTTTGCCTGGGGTGCTCGTCCAGGCGCACCCAACGGTCCGGAGAGCTCGGGTCGGTGCCGGCGGCGATGCCGGTCGCGTACCGGTCCACGAGCTCGTCCACGCCCACTCCTGGGCACCCGCGATGCGGAAGCCGGCCAGCAGGAAGGTGCGAGCGAACCCTCCAGGCCGTCGACGGCCTGCCCGTAACCGCCCTCCGCCCGGGAAAGGTGACGAGGGCGTGGCCGGGCGACGCGTACGGCCGGGCGGCGGCGAGCATCCGGTCGGCGAGGGCCAACCAGTCATCCCGGTGCCAGGTCGCGGCGGCGGGGCATCCGGGTTCGTCCCCGGTGCCAGCCGACCGGCCGTCCCGAACGTCATCCGAGGTCCTGTCGCATCGAGCCGTCTCCATGGAATGTGGCGAGCCGGGGCGTTGCCCATGAATGTGACGTACGGACGTCCGCCGGGTTTCCGAAGTAAAACGCTCACAACAGAGCAAGTCAATGCCGTTCTCAAACCGATGTGGACACGATCGATCAAGAGAGCGCACGAAGTCGCCTTGACGGGCCAAGTGGTCTGATACGATCACAATCGATCACAGCCGCTCTACCGTCTGCCGGCACGCGTGCTCGCGTCGCGTCGCCGGACGAGCTCCCGCGTTCCCCGGAGGTCCCCATGACCAAGGACAATCCTGTCGTCGCCGCGGCGGAGGGCTCCCGAGGGCCGCTTCAGGTCGCCCGCCGCCAGCAACTGTTGGCCGCCCTGCAACGGGACGGCTCGATGCGCGTCTCCGACCTGTCCCACGTGCTGGGCGCCGCGCCGGTCACCATCCGGCGCGACATCACGCAGCTGGCCGCCGAGGGGTTGGTCCGCCGCGTCCACGGTGGCGTCGCCCTGATCCTGCCGGACGACTCCCCGGCAGCAGACGAGGCACCTGTCGCCGACCTGGACCCGCTGGTCGGGCGCGCCCTCGGCATGCTCGTGCCCTCGTTGGACTACTACTGGCCGGACGTGGCCCGCGGCGTCGAGGGAGCCGCCCGCGAGCTCGACATGCGCGTGGTTCTGCGCGGCTCCTCCTACGACACCGACGACGACCAGCCCCAACTGGCCCGCCTCGTGGAGCGGATGGGCGTCGACGGGCTCATCATCGCGCCGAGCATGGACGCACCGAGCGCCGAGCGCACCATTGAGTGGCTCGACCAGGTCGGCGTCCCGGTCGTCCTGCTGGAACGCACCGCCACGGTGGGCAGCCACCACGCGGTCATGGAGTCGGTGGTCACCGACCACGCACTCGGTGCGGCCATGGCGGTACGCCACCTCACCTCGCTCGGACACCGCAAGGTCGGCCTGGTGCTCGACGCCAACAGCCCCACCAGCCAGCACGTACGGCGCGGCTGGCTCGACGCCACGACCGAGTGCGGCCTCGACTCGGACGCGACGGTGGTGGCCGTGGTGCCCGACGCGCGGTCGCCGGAGCGGGACACCGTACTCAACGACGTCCTCGACCGGTGCCAGGCGACCGGGACGACGGCGCTGCTGGTGCACGCCGACGCCGAGGCCATCGCGCTGGTGCAGCACTGCGAGGAGCGGCACCTCTCCGTTCCCGGCGACCTCTCCATCGTGGCGTACGACGACGAGGTCGCCGGGCTCTTCAGTCCGCCGCTGACCGCGGTCCGACCGCCGCGACGCTCGATCGGGCGGGCCGCCGTGCGTCTCGTCGCCGACCGGCTCGTCGACCCCGACCGCCCCACCCACCGGATCGTCATCAGCCCGTCACTGCGGGTCCGGGGATCGACCGCGCCGCCACCCGCGTAGGTGCTCTGCCGTCCTCGGTCACCTGACCCGGTGGCGGAGGTGGCGCCGGCGCTCGGATCAGGCGACGGGCACCGTGATGGTGGTCGCGACGATGCCGCTCCGCACCGCCCACGTCCCTGGTCCCAGCGGCACAGACACGCCCACTTCAGGCATTGCTTAGCGCACTGGCTCCACGTGACTGGTCACCCCTGGCGGGCGGTCAAGGTGCAGGGACCGCTCCGGCGACGACCAGACGTCTCACCACCCGTAATAGAGTCTGCACGTACGGTATTGCTGAGACGTTCACCGCGGTGAGTCCCGATTGCCGAGAGGACGTGGAGATTCGGATGCTCGTTGGCGTCGTCGTCCACCCGACCAGGACGCAGGCCGCCGAGACGGCCGAGATGGTGTCGCGGATCTGCGCCGAGCACGGTGCCGCGTCGCAGGCCCTGAATGTCTGGCAGGACGAGCAGAGCCCCGCCGACGTGCTGGCCGGCATGGAGCAGCGACCACAGCTCGTCGTCACCATCGGCGGCGACGGGACCTCCTGCGCGGACTGGCCGTCGCCGTCGAGGCCGACGCACCGGTTCTCGGCGTGAAGGCCGGCCGGGTCGGTTTCCTCACCCGTTCGCCGCCACGGACCTGCCGAGGGTGCTGGGCGCTGCCCTGGCCGGCCACGCACCCGTCCAGGAGCGCATGCTGCTCACCCTGCGGGCGTCACGCCCGCTGCAGGTCCCACCGAAACTGCGAACCCTGCTGCGCTACGGCCGCGGACCCGATCCCGTCCCACCCTCCCCGGCCGAGCACGCCCGACCAGGTGGGGTGGGGTGTCCCGCTGGGCCTGAACGCCCTCAACGACGTCGTCTTCGAAAACTCGGCCGAGACCGGCAGACCAGCGTGGCGGTGTACCTGTCCGGGCGCCTGTTTGCCACCTACTCCGCCGACGGCGTCATGGTCGCCTCTCCGACGGGCTCCACCGCCTACTCGTTCGCCGCAGGCGGACCGGTTCTGTCGCCACGCCTCAACGCCCTCGTGTTCACCCCGGTCGCCCCGCACATGGCGTTCAACCGGAGCATGGTCACCGCCCCGGACGAACCCGTGGGTGTCCAGTGCTTCCGCGATCGGGTCAGGTCACCGTCGTCGTCGACGGACGAGTACACGGAATCCTCGACCCCGGCGACTGGGTCTCCGTCTACCCCGCCCGACGCCGCGCGAAGCTCATCGTCGCCGACATCGACGACTTCTTCGGCCGACTCCGAGACCAGTTCTCCTGGCCGACGCGCCCGCCGCCCAAGCCGACACCGACAGCCAGCCCCGCTGCTGGTCTACCGGCCGGACCTGCCGGTACCAGAGGACCTACGACACCTGCACCTGCCGGCAAACGAGTCCGATTCAGCCTGAGCTTCACAGCTCGGGTCTCGGAGAGGGCGTCAGCTTCTGCGCGGATCGCGTCTGCTTGAGCACGCGCTGCGGACCCGCCGCAGCAATCAGTGACCTCGGCCCTGGCGGAGGAAGCACGACAGCAACTGCCTGAACTCGTGCGGGTGCTCGACCGCTGGCACGTGCCCACATCGGCCGAGCACGTGCAGACGGACATCGGCCAGGTGTGCGAGCAGGGGACGGCTGCCGTCTCGAGCGGGTGACCCGGTCCTCGGCGCCGTGAACGAGCAGCACGGGCGCGCGCACCGCTGCCAGCGTTTGCGCCGAGAGGGTGAGATCGTCGACCCATCGTGCCCTGGGTGGAGGGAACAACGACGCGAATGCGGCCTCCCCGCTCGCATCGCAGCGGCACGGGCATCGACGGCCGAATCGGTCACGAGCGCCTGGTCGAGGACGAGCCGACTCAACATGTCTCGTGCCCCGAGCGGGCCGGCGGGGCGGCCCAGAGCGCGTCGAGGTCGGCGGACAGCGGCGCCCCGGGGCGCCCATCGTCGAGACCGCCACGACACCGGTGACCTGCTGGGGCGCGCGGCCGCCAGCGCCAGCGCCACGGCACCGCCCATGGAGTGACCCACCACGGCGTAGTGCTCGATACCGAGAGCATCCATCAGGCCCGCGGCCTGCTCCGTCCACAGCCGAAGCCCACCCCTGGAGCCCGCCGGGACAGGTGTACGCCCGAACCCCGCCTGGTCAGGAGCCACCAGGTGCCAGGACGCGCCCAGCGCCTCTGCCGTCGTTGCCCAGGCGCCGGACCCGGTCGTGCCGGGTCCGGAGCCGTGCAGCATCAGCACCGCGGGCCCGGTGCCGCTCTCCAGGACGTGGACGGGAGAGCCGTCGACCGTGACGGTGCGAAGTGCCGTCACCGGGGCAGAGCAGGCGCGCTCATGCCGATGCGGGGTTGACGGACTTCTCAAAGAGCTCCATCATCGCCCTGCCGAATTGCGGCATGTCGGGCCATCCCCGGCAGGAGACGAGGTTGCCGTCCACGACGTCGGGAGCATCGATGACCGTCGCGCCCGCGTTCTCCATGTCACCGGTGATGGGCGGGAAACAGGCGGTCTTTCGACCCTTCAGCAGCCCGTACACCGCTGGCACCTGTGCGCCGTGGCAGACCAGCGCGATGGGGAGGTTGCGCGCGAAGAAGTGCTCGGTGATGCGCCGGACGTCGGCGTCGACCCGGATCCACTCGGGGCACGTCCCCGGGATGATGAAGCGTCGTAGCGCTCGACGTCGACCTCGGCCCAGGGCACGTCGACCGGCAGCTTCCGGCCATTCTTCTCCACGTAGGCGTCGGAGTTGGGGTCGAACTCGTGGATGACCAGTTGCACGTCACGCGTCGTCCGTGACGAGACGTCGACGTCCCAGCCGCCCTCCTGCACGCGATAGTAGGGATACATGGTGTCGAGCTCCTCGGCGGCGTCGCCGGTCAGGAGCAGTGCTCTGGGCACCTGCTTCTCCTCGTATCTGGGGGCGGTGGAGGTGGATCCAATCCGATCCGATCCGGTTGGGTCAGCATTCCTCGGCCCAGCCCGCCCGTCAAGCCTCCACCGCCATCCCGTCCGCCTCCCTGACCTCGTCGAAGAATCGTCGGAAACGCTCGCCGGACCGCAGGATGTGCCGACGCATCGCGTAGGCGGCGGCGTCGGGGTCACGCGCGGCGATCGCGGCAACGACCTCCTCGTGCTCGGCCATGGCCAGGTGGGTGACCTGGGTGTCGTGGTGAAGCCGGAAGAGGTGCACGTGGCTGTGCAGGCGAGCGAGCGTTTCACGGATGACCTGGTTCTCCGCGCTCAGGGCGACGAGATCGTGAAAAGCGGCGTCGCGTAGCCCGAAGGCGCCGTAGGCCGTGGGCCCATCGCCCCTCCAGCTCCGCCATCTCCTCCAGCATGCGTCGCAGGCCGGCCACCTGCTCTGCGGACGCGCGTTCGGCGGATCTGCGCGCCGCCGCCGGCTCGAGAAGCAGGCGGACCTCGAGCATGTCCTCGAATCGGTGACGGGTGATTTGAGGCGGAATGCGGTAGCCGGCGTGGGGCACACGCACGACCAGACCCTCGGCCTCCATGCGGTTCAGAGCGTCTCGGATCGGCGTCTGCGAGACCCCAGCTCCCGCGCCAGGACGTCGATCGTGACGCGGGAGCCAGGCTCGATCCGTAGCGACATCAGCTGTCCGAGCAGGGTGTCGTACACCTCGTCGGCAAGCCGGCCGCCCGATCTTCCCGGCGGCATTCCGCCCGCCACGGCCCTACGGCCCCGCGCGACCATCGCTTCGTCGTCCATCGTGACGTGAGGTCCTCTCTTGCGTCTTCGGGAACCTGTTGACATCAGTCACAACGCTGCGACATGCTGACGCCCCCACTCGATCGTATAGGAAAAGTGACGCGCGCTCGCCGTCCTGCACCATCGCGGAACCGCCCGCGATCGCTCTACTTCGATCACCTGGAGCTCCCATGAGCACGCTCGACGGCATGAGGACCCAGTACGTCGGGGCGCACTCGTGACGCCGGCCCCGCGGCAGCCCGGCAACACGCCTGAACAACCCAGCAACTGCACGGCGAAGCACATAGCGAGGCCTTAGAAGTCCCCACCCAGAAAGCAGGCAAAGATGCGGTATCCGAAGCGAACAGGACGATTGTCCGGCCCCGGTCGAAGGGTGCAGCTGGCGACGGCGGCCATGCTGCTGGTGGCCACGAGCGTGGTGGCCTGCGGCGATGGCAAGGACGACGGCGAGAGGCGAGCGCCCCAGGCGCCGGCGACCATCCCGGAGCTCACCAAGGACCCGCTGACCCTCAGCTTCATCTGGTTCGACTGGCCTCCCGCGAAGGCACTGGAAGCCTTCGCGAACGCCGAGTACAAGAAGGAACGGCCGAACGCGACCATCAAGGTCAACACCGTGCCGAACGCGAACTGGCACGACGCGATGTTCACCCAGTTCGCGGCGCGCAAGACCGACTTCGACATCGCGATCCTGGACTCGCAGCACATCGGCGAGGCCGTGACGAACGGCAACATCCTCGACCTCACCGACTTCGTCAAGAAGAACATCGACGTCACTGCCTACAACCCGTACCTCCTGGCGGCATACGGCCAGTACCCCAGGCGGAGACCGGCAAGCGCGACGAGAACGCCAGCCTGTACGGGCTGCCGCTGCTCGGCGACACCTGGACGATGATCTACCGCAAGGACCTGATCGGCGACAAGCCACCGCAGACCTGGGACGAGATGATCTCAGCCGCCGAGAGGTGCCAGGCGGCCAACCCCGGCGTCAGCGGGCTGGCATTCCACCAGGCCAACGGCTCCGACGCCGCCGCCGTCACCTACAACACTGTCAACGGCGTCTACGGCGGAAACCTCTGGGACTCCAAGACGCGCAAGATCGACGGCATCCTCAACGACGCCGCGGGCCAGGAGGCGATGGACGTCCTGGTCAACAAGATGAAGCCGCTGACCGCCAAGGGCTCCGGCAACTGGTTCATCGACGAGGTGAACGCGGCGGTGGCCCAGGGCAAGGCGTGCATCGCGTTCAACTGGATCGCCGCGAGCGGCGGCTTGCTCGACCCGAAGCAGTCGACGCTCGGCACCACGCGGAAGCAGATTCTCGACAAGCTGGGTTTTGCCACCCTGCCGAGCCAGAAGACGAACCTGGTCCCTCTCGGCGGTATGGGGATGCACGTGTCGGCCTACTCCTCCAAGGCGAACCAGGCCGAGGCGCTGAACTTCATGGAGTGGTTCGAGCGGGCTGACGTCCAGAAGAAGTGGGCCGCGGCTGGTGGGTGCCGTCACGTACGGACGCCCTGGAGTCGCCCGAGTTCCTCAATGCCGGGCCGTTCAACCAGGTGTACACCGACTCGGTTCCGCGGATGCGGGACATGTGGAACGTGCCCGAGTACGCGCGTCTCGTCGACATCGAGAACACCAACGTGAACGCGGCTCTCAACGGCGCGAAGAAGCCGAAGGATGCGCTCGACGACATCGCCAAGGAGCAGCAGGGCGTACTCGACTCCGGCAACCGCAAGGGCGGCGGCGGACTGTGAGTGCCCCCGCCCTCTGACGACCGACGACCCCGGGCAGGTGGCGTCCGCGACGCCACCTGCACCGGGCCGGTTCCGCCGGCTGAGCGACCGCGGACTCGCCGTGGCCTTCATCTCCCCGCGCTGCTGCTGTTGCTCGCCATGTCGGTGTTCCCGTTGCTGTGGGCGTTGTACCTGTCGTTCACCGACTACTCGGCCACCCGCGGCGGGCCCGCCCATTTCGTCTGGTTCGGAAACTCACGGCCATCCTGACGTCGGCGCAGGTCCACCAGAGGGCCCTGACGACGTTGATCTACGTGATCGGCGCCGTCGGTCTGCAGACCGTGCTCGGTTTCGCCATCGCCTACCTGATCTCACGGCGCACGCACGGGCGAGGACTGCTGACCACTGTGTTCCTGGTTCCGATGATGCTGTCGCCGGTCGTGGTCGGGCTGTTCTGGCGGTTCATGCTCGACGCGCAGTTCGGCGTGATCAACAGCATGCTCGGCTCGCTCGGCCTGGGGCAGGTGGAGTGGCTCACCCGGCAGCGAACGGCACTGGTCTCCCTGATCGTGGTCGACACCTGGCAGTGGACGCCGTTCATCATGCTCATCGCACTCGCGGGCCTCACCGCGGTTCCCAAGTACCTGTACGAGGCCGCCTCGATCGACCGGGCGTCCGAGTGGTTCCGGTTCCGCAACATCACTCTTCCGCTGGTGTGGCCGCTGCTCCTCATCGCGGTCCTGTTCCGGGCAATCGAGGCCTTCCGGCTGTTCGACCTCGTCTACATCCTCACCAACGGAGGCCCGGGTGTCTCCACCGAGACGTTGTCGTTCCACGTCTACAAGGTCGCGTTCCTGGGCTTCAACACCGGAACCGCTTCGGCGTACGGGATCCTCATGGTCCTCGTCGTCATCGTCCTCACGCAGTTCTACCTGCGCTACCTGAACAAGCTCAAGGAGGGCTGATGGCCGTCTCCGTCGACGAGGCCGTGTCAGCAGGTCCTACCGGGATCACACGCCCCCGCGCGCCGCCTCGGCGGCCGAGGTCGCTCCGTGCTGGAGGTCGCGCTGCTGACCGTGCTGGCGGTCGTGATGCTCTTTCCGGTGCTGTGGATGATCGAGACGTCCATCAAGGAGAACCGGGACGTCTACGCGGTCCCGGCCGAGTTCTTCGGCTTCAAGGTCACGTTCGACCACTACAAGGACGTCTTCGTCGCCTCCGACGGCGGTCGCTCGGCCCTGTCCGTCGCGTTCCTCAACTCCGTCATGGTCGCCGGGGTCTCCACGGTGCTGGCCACAGTGCTGGGGTCCCGGCGGCCTGGGCCTACTCACGCTTCGGTGTGAAGGCCAAGAAGGACCAACTGTTCTTCATCCTGTCCACCCGCTTCATGCCGCCCGTGGTGGTCGTGGTCCCGATCTTCCTCATGTACCGCCAGGTCGGACTCATCGACACCAAGCTCGGCCTGATCCTCATCTACGCGGCGTTCAACGTCCCGTTCACGATCTGGATGATGAAGGGGTTCGTCGACGAGGTGCCCTCCGAGTACGAGGATGCCGCCATGCTCGACGGCTACACCCGTTTGCAGGCGTTCTGGAAATTCACTCTTCCCCTGCTCGTGCCCGGCATCGCGGCGACGGCGGTCTTCGCACTCATCTTCTCGTGGAACGAGTTCGTGTTCGCCATCTTCCTGACCTCCAGCGACGAGGTGCGGACGGCCCCACCCGCCATCGCCGGTCTCATCGGCGGCACCACTGTGGACTGGGGTCTCGTGGCCGCCGCCTCCGTGGTGTTCGCCCTACCGGTGCTCGTCTTCGCCTACCTGGTACGCAAGCACCTCGTCGCCGGTGTGACGCTCGGGGCGGTGCGACGCTGATGGCGGGCATCGAGGTAACCGCGCTGCACAAGCGCTACCCGGACGGGACGGTCGCGGTCGAGCACGTGGACCTGTCCATCGGCGATGGCGAGCTGTTCGTGATGCTCGGCCCCTCGGGTTGCGGCAAGACGACAACGCTGCGGGCCATCGCCGGCCTGGAGAGGCAGACGACGGGCGACATCCGCATCGGCGACACGCTGGTCAACGACCTGCCGCCCGCCGAGCGCGACATCGCCATGGTGTTCCAGTTCTACGCCCTCTACCCGCATCTGAAGACCCGCGACAACCTGGCGTTCCCACTGCGGGCCGAGGGACTGCCCAGCCGGAGGTGCACGAGCGGGTCAACGAGGCCGCCCGGCTGATGCGGCTCGGTCCGCTCCTGGACCGGCGACCGCGCCAGCTGTCCGGCGGGGAGCAGCAGCGCGTCGCGCTGGCTCGCGCCCTGGTGCGACGACCGCGCGCCTTCCTCATGGACGAACCTCTCACCAATCTGGACGCCGAGCTGAGGGCGGACATGCGCACGGAGATCAAGCACCTGCAGGAGAGCTGGGGGCGACGATGGTCTACGTCACCCACGACCAGGTCGAGGCGATGTCGCTCGGTCACCGGATCGCCATCCTCAACAAGGGCCGGGTCGAGCAGATCGGTACGCCGCTGGAGGTCTACGACCGACCGGCGAGTCTCTTCTGCGCCGCATTCATCGGCTCCCCGCCGATGAACCTCATCGAGGTGGAGGTGGCCGACGAGAAGCTACGCAGCCAGGGCGGCCTGGTCCTCACGCCACCGCCCGGCCTGCCGCGCGACCGTCGCCTGGTCGCCGGCGTCCGGCCGGAGGCGCTGGAGGTCACCGAACCAGGGGCGGAACGCTCGGTCCCGGCCCGCGTGGTCTCGGCGGAGTGGCTGGGCGACGAAATCATCTACGTGGTCGACCACAGCGGCCAGCGCGACGTCCGGGTTCGGATGCCACCGACTGTCCGTTTCGCCACTGACGCAAAGGTCGGGCTACGGCACACCGGCGGGACGCCGGCGGTCTACGACGTGCGCACGGAAGAACTGGTGGCCTGATGGGAACCGTGGCAGTACAGGGCTGCGCAAGTCCTTCGGAAAGGTCCAGGCCCTGGACGGGGTGACGCTGGACGTGCCGGACGGCTCGTTCTTCGTCGTGCTCGGGCCCTCCGGGGCAGGCAAGACGACGACCCTGCGAGCGATCGCCGGCCTTGACAAGCTTGACGCCGGGTCGGTGCACCTGGACGGCAGGGACGCGACCGGTGACACCCCGGCCGCCCGCGACCTGGCCATGGTCTTCCAGAGCTACGCCCTCTACCCGCGACACACGGTGTACGACAACATCGCTTCGCCGCTGCGGGCACGCCGCTCTTCTTCGAGCGAGATCGCCGCTGCCGTCGAGCAGATGTCGCGCCTGCTGCACATCGAACGTCTGCTGCAGCGTCGTCCCGCGCAGTTGTCGGGCGGTGAGATGCAGCGAGTCGCCCTGGCCGGGCGCTGGTCCGTAGCCCGCGCGCGTTTCTCATGGACGAGCCGCTGACGAACCTCGACCTCAAGCTCCGCGTCGAGATGCGCACCGAGCTCACCCGCATCCACCGGAGCCTCGGAGCAACCTTCGTCTACGTGACCAACGACCAGGTCGAGGCCCTGTCCATGGCCGATCAGGTCGCGGTCCTCAGGAGGGAAGGTGCAACAGGTCGGAACGCCGACCGAGGTGTACGAGCGTCCCGCCAACCAGTGGGTAGCCGGATTCGTCGGGAGCCCCCGATCAGCCTGCTCGCCTGCCGTGCCGAGGGAGATCGTCTGGTCGGTGCGGAAGGCTGGACGCTGCCGCGGCCCCGCTGGACCACGGCCGAGGACGGTCGTGCGCTGCTGCTGGGCCTGCGCGCGGAGGACCTGTCCGTCGAGCAGCGTGGCAACGCGTCGTTGTCCGGGGAGCTCTACGGGCTTGAGCCGCTCGGTGACCGAACGGTCGTCGACGTCCGGGTGGGGACGGAGATCCTCAAGGTCAAGGCACGACCCACCGTCACCGGTACGCCGGGCGAGCGGCTGGTCGTCACTGTCGACCTGGACCGTGCGCACCTGTTCGACGCGGGCACCGGGCTGTCGCTGTCCGAGGCTGGGCGATAACAGCGCCGGGGACGACGGCACCACGCGCCCGCAGGTGGCAGTCGAGCCTCGCCGGACCGGCACCGGTGAGCACGGCCGTAAGCGCTGAGACGGCCGTGGCCCGACAGGACGATCGGTGACGCGGGGCGTCGCCCTGCGGACAGGGCCAAGGTCACCGTCGCCCTCGCCCGTCGAGGGGCGTGTGAACCGGTCCGCCTAGACGCACAGCGCGATCGCTGAGGCACGCCGGACAGCACCAAGAAGAGCACAGGAGGCGACGCAATGAGTGACCCGATGGACGTCCTGGCCCCGAGCACCGGCGGCTCCGGATCGGCGACGCCTGGCGCGACGCCGCAAGCGGAGCCACCTTCGCCGTCGAGGACCCGGCCACCGGCAAGACCATCGCCGAGGTGGCCGACGCCGACGTCGTTGACGGGCTCGCCGCCCTGGACGCGGCGAGCAGGGCAATGGCGGAGTGGGCGGCGACCCCGCCGCGGAAACGCTCAGAGTTGTTGACCGCGACGTACCGGGCACTGACCGAACGATCCGAGGAGATCGCCCGGCTGATAACGCTCGAGATGGGCAAGCCGCTCGCCGAGGCTCGCGGAGAGGTGGCCTACGGCGCCGAGTTCTTCCGGTGGTTCGCCGAGGAGGCGGTGCGCGTCGAGGGGCGCTACAGCATCGCTCCCGCAGGTGGATATCGCATCCTCACCGTACCGAAGCCGGTCGGGCCGTGCGTCTTCGTGACGCCCTGGAACTTCCGTTGGCCATGGGTGCCCGCAAGATCGCTCCTGCGCTGGCTGCGGGCTGCACCACGATCACCAAGCCAGCAGGTCAGACACCACTCACCATGCTGTTGCTGGCCCGCATCATGGAGGAGGTGGGCGTACCTCCGGCGTCGTCAACGTGGTGACCACCAAGCGTTCCGGCAAGGTGGTCTCGGCACTGCTGGCCGACAGTCGGACCCGCAAGCTCTCGTTCACCGGGTCGACCGAGGTCGGGCGCGTGCTGCTCCGACAGGCTGCGGACAACGTGCTGCGTACCTCGATGGAACTGGGCGGCAACGCGGCCCTGATCGTCTGTGCGGACGCTGACCTGGACGTCGCGCTCGACGGTGCCATGGTGGCCAAGATGCGCAACATCGGGGAGTCCTGCATTGCGGCCAACCGGATCTACGTCGAGGAGCCGGTACGCGAGGAGTTCACGGCCCGCTTCGCCGAGCGGATGGGCGCGCTGTCGGTGGGCCATGGCCTCGACGACGGCGTGGACGTCGGGGCGTTGATCGACGAGGCCTCGGTCACCACGATCGAGGAACTCGTCGCCGACGCGGTCGATCGCGGCGCCCGGGTCGTGGTGGGCGGCGAGCGTCCGGATGGGCCGGGCCACTTCTACCCGCCCACGGTCGTCGTCGACGTGCCCGAAGATGCGCGGATGCTGCAGGCGGAGATCTTCGGCCCGGTGGCGCCGATCATCTCGTTCACGTCCGACGACGAGGTGCTGGCGAAGGCCAACGACACCGAGCACGGCCTGGTCGGATACGTCTTCACCAGTGACCTCCAACGGGCGCTCCGGTTCACCGAGGGGCTGGATACGGGGATGGTCGGCATCAACCGTGGCCTGATCTCGGACCCGTCAGCTCCGTTCGGAGGGGTGAAGCAGTCCGGGATCGGCAAGGAGGGGTCGCACGAGGGCATCCTCGAGTACCTCGACCTCACCTACGCGGCGATCGACCTACCGTGACCGGCCTGCTGCCCCGGACGCCCGCCGAGGGTCACCGCTGGACCCTCGACCCGACCCACCCGTCCGTTCCGGAGAGGCACTGACATGCTTGAGACCGTCCGCGGACCACGTCAGCTCATAGTGGGCGAAGGGGTCGCGCAGAACATCCCCGAGTGGTGGCCGAGAGTGGGTCACGAGTCCTCATCGTGACCGACCAGGTTCTCCTGGGGCAGCGGGCGTGGCCGAGATCGTGGCCGCCGTGCGGAGAAGGTCAAGGTCGTCGCGGTGTTCTCCGACGCGACTCCAGACGTGCCACTCAGCGATGTCGATCTGGCCGTCGCGGTCGCCGCCGAGGTGGACGCCGACGTGATCCTCGCCATCGGGGGCGGCACAGTGATCGACCTCGCCAAGATCGTCGGCGTCATCCGGCGCCACGGCGGAACGCCGCGCGACTTCTACGGCGAGTCGAGGGTGCCGGGGCCGACGATGCCTCTCGTCGCGGTTCCCACGACGTCGGGCACCGGCTCCGAGCTCACACCCGTCTCGGTGTTGACCGACCCGGACCGCGCGCTGAAGGTGGGGTCTCCAGCGTCCACATCGTGCCCGACTTCGCCATCGTCGACCCCGAACTCACCTACACCTGCCCCGCGACCGTCACCGCCCACTCCGGCATCGACGCGTTCTGTCACGCGGTGGAGAGCTACACCGCGCGACCCGGGCCCACGGACCGCGCGACCCGGTGGAGCAGGTGTTCCTCGGCCGCAACCCGATCACCGACCACTACGCGCTCCGGGCCGCGGAGCGGATCGCCCGTAGCCTGCGTCGTGCTGTCCGGAACGGAGGCGACACGGACGCGCGCGCGGACATGTCCTACGGGTCCATGCTCGCCGGGCTGGCCTTCTCCCATGCGGGCAACGCCGCCCCGCACGCTCTCCAGTACCCCATTGGCGCGGCCACGCACACACCCCACGGCCTGGGCGTCGGGCTGCTCCTCCCTACGCGCTGGACGCGGCCAGGGATGCCATCGGCGACCGGTTGGCCATCCTCGCCGGGGTGTGCGGGCTCGACGTGACGGACGCCTCGGAGGCCGAGGCCGCAGACACGTTCCTCACCTGGCTCGACGGGCTCCTCGCCGACATCGGCATCCCTCCCACATTGGCGGACATCGGCGTGGCCCGCGCCGACCTCCCGCGCTTCGCGGAGATGGCCAGTGGCGTCACCCGCCTGATCCAGAACCATCCAGGCCCGACCGACACCGCCAGCCTGACCGCGATCCTCGAAGCGGCCTGGACCGGGGACCGGACCCGACGCACCTGACTCCGAGCCGAGACAGTGACCTACCCGCCCTCGCCGCAATCGGACGCCGGCTGCCGCGTCCCAGGGACCTCCTCAAGCCCGAACGCGGGGTCGAGTTGAAGCGACGGCCAGTCCTCCTCGTCGAGTGGGACAGGTGCCCGGACCGCGCCAAGCTGGATGCTGTCCACCGTCGTGATACGCCACCAGCCAACAGTGTCGAGGAACCGCAGATTGATCGGCCGGTCGTGCTCCGGGACCTTCTGCGACCAGGTGCTGTCCCGCTGAAAGGTCCGGACGGTCAGGATCGAGCACGGCGGGGCGTTCACGTCGCCTCCGTAGAGCACGGTCGGGGTCGGCTTCACACTGAGATGTGCCATCTCGAAGTGGATGCGCGTGACCGGGACCGGTGACCGGTTGTAGACCACGAACGTCGGGTAGGAGTCCGCCCTGCCAGAAGGAGGGCTATCCGCCCGTGAGAAGGTCACACGGGCGGCGTACCGGCGTTCGTACCGCTCGTCTTCGATCTCGGCCAACCGCAGCTGCGCCTGGTTGACCTCCACCTGCGACCGGTTGATGGCTTGTTGGTCACGCCAGGTGACAACGGCGATGACCAGCGCGGGGACCGCCGCCAGAGCCGCGGCCGCCTGGAGCCACTCGGTGAGCTTCGGTCGCTCGGCCGGCGGCTTGTGTCGACGACGGCGAGCCGGGATGATCCGCCGCCGTGCTGCTCCACGGGCCACAGCGACTCCTTCCTCCTGATGCGGCGAATCTTCGTCTCGCCGACGTCGAGATGGCGTATGCCCCAGGGGCCCAGGAAGGCCAGGAGAGTCAGCAAATTGCGGGGACCGAACGCGAGGTCGCCAATCGGGTCTCTGGGAATCGTATCGGCCGAGGTCGAGGCGAAGTCCATACGACAAAGTGGAGCAGGCCGGGCCCTCGTCGCTGACTGCACGTACTTCTCATCACCCCGCCGGCAGTGTCTGTCCGGTCTCGGAACCTGCGTGACACTTCGCCGAGTGTTGGTGGAGGTCGTGGGAGCTTGACCTCAAGCGCGCTTGAGCTTGCAGGCTGGGTCCTGACGCTCCCCGGCCTGATGGGCCGGCGCCGGAGTACCAAGCGAGAGGAGATCCATGAGGGCAGCGGCGTTTCATACCTTCGGCGGTCCGGAGGTGCTGGAGGTTATCGAGGTGGCCACGCCCGTGGCTGGGCCGGGAGAGGTTCGGGTCCGAGTCGAGGCCGCGGGCGTACAGCCGTCCGACTCCGCGGTACGGTCCGGCTGGACACCGCCGGGCCAGACTGTGCGGTTCCCGCAGATCGTCGGCAACGACTTCGCCGGTGTCGTCGACCAGACCGGCACCGGCGTCACAGACTTCCGAACAGGCGACGACGTGCTCGGCTGGGCCCCGCTCGCCAGCTGCGCCGAGTACGTCGTCGTCCCCGCCGGGCAGGTCGTCGCCAAGCCGGCCGGGATGTCCTGGCCTCAGGCGGGCAGCCTGTCGGCCTCGGCGCAGACCGCGCACACCGCGCTGGAAGAGCTTAAGGTCGGCGCCGGCGACACCCTGCTGATCCACGGCGCCTCCGGCGGCGTCGGAACCGTCGCGGTGCAGTTGGCCCTGGCTGCGGGTGCGACGGTGATTGGCACGGCCAGCCCGGCCAACCAGGACTACCTTCGCTCGCTGGGCGCCACACCAACCAGCTACGGCGACGGATTGACCGACCGCTTGCGAGCCTTGGCACCGGGCGGTGTCGACGTCGCCCTGGACGCCGCGGGCGGCGCGGCCCTGGACGCATGCCTCAAGCTGGTCGCCGACCGGGACCGGATCGGCACACTCGTGGACTTCGCCCGGGCAGGCAAGCTCGGCGTACGCCCCTGCGCAGCCAGCGGTCGGCCCAGCGACTACGGGCGATCACCGACCTGTACCGCACAGGCCGGCTGACACTGACCGTGTCGAAGACCTTCCCGCTGGACCGGATCGCCGATGCGCACCGCCGGATCGACACCGGCCACGCCCGCGGCAAGACCGCGGTCCTGCTCCGGGAATGAGCGGCTTCGGCGAGCGCCCGTACGAACCGGCCCGACGACGTCGTCGCCGAGGTCGAGCGGCGAGGTCGAGCGGCGAGGTCGAGCGGCGAGGATGCGGATGGGCCGCCAGGGCGCAGAGCGCGCCTCGGCGGCCCACCGTCTCAGCCGTTGTTGTCGATCAGGCTGGCGATCTCGTTGTAGATAAGGTGCGCCTTCGCGCCCTGGTTCGACGGACAACCGCCCAGGTGGTGCAGGGCGATCACGCGATGGCTGGCGTTCAGCACGGGTGAACCCGAGTTGCCGCCGGAAGTGTCACAGCTGTAACTGATGTTCCAGGTGTTGTAGTTCGCGTTCCGGACGGCGCAGGTCGCGCCGTTCTGGGTGTCCTCGTAGATCGACAGCCGCTTCGCGGTGCCGTCGCCGTGCCCGGGGACATAGATCCGGGTGCCGTTGCTGGTAGCGGCAGTTGCCAGGTACAGCGTGCCGAATCCCTGGATGGCGGCGAAGTTGTTGACCGAGAACAGGGTGTAATCCAGCTGGCTGGAGCCGCCGCTGCTCACCCGGTAGAGGGTGGCACCGCTGACCTTGGTGCCGGCGCCGGGATTCGCACCGCCGCAGGTGGCGCACTGGTAGTTGAACTGCATCTCGCTGCCGCTCACGGCGGACTGCGTGGAGAAGCAGTGCTTGTTCGTGAGCATCCGGTTGGTGTTGCCGACCCGCCAGGTGGTGCACAGTCCACCGCCGCTGATCAACAGCCGTGCCACCGCCCTGCCGCGGGCGTACTCGGTGGGGTGGCTGTTCTGGTAGCAGACCACGTCCCGGCGGGCGTCGGTGCTGCACACGGACTGGGTGGAGAAGTTGTGCGCGGCGATTTCCGTGCGGTCGTATCCGCGCCAGAACCGGTCGATGGTTGCGGCGCTGCCACGTGAGGGCGGCTGCTGTGCAGTGTCACCACAGCGGTGTCGCCCTCCACCGACATCGCCCAGAAACCCGGCTGTCCGTCGGTGGTGTAGTCCGAACCGGTCGCCCGGTTCAGGTGGCGGTCGTACCGGTAGCTCTCCTTGCCGTCGCGGCTCGACACGGTGACGTAGTCGCCCTGGGCCAGTCGCAGTGAGCTGAAGTGCACCTTGACGTAGGTGGCACCCGGGTGCTGAATGACCTGTGTCCCGCCGTTCGGGGCGTAGGACAGGGTGCTGTCGACGGTGCGGAGCTCACCGATCGTGGTCACACCCTCTGCGGAAAACTGGTTCGATTCCGGTGCCCGCTCGGATTGTGGCGCGGAGGAGCAACCGAGTACGCCTCGGCGGCGGGTACCGACAGCAGGCTCAGCCAAGTGTGCAGGCGGCGAGCGCGACCGCGCCCGTTCGTAGGCGGCGCAGGGCATGTTTCATCCGTCGCTCCTTCTCAGGAATCAGCACCGAGACGTGCCTTCGCCCCTTCCTACCTGAGATCACGTCAGACATGTAATCCCATCTATGCCATAGCTGCCTGCCGCTCCGCCGAGCGCTGGGTCTCCGGTCTCGTGGACGAGGTACTCGAGTGGTTCGACGAGCAGGCCGGCTCCGGGCCTCGGGAGATCGATCCCTTGGACAACCAGACCGAGCTGCGGCAGGCGCTCGTCCGGCACGGGTACGAGGAAAACCCCGAGGCCGCGTACTTCGCGTACCACGCGCTGTCGCTCGTCGATCTGCCCAAGCCCAGCCTTCCGGAGGGTTTCACCGTCCGGGCTGTTCGCGGGCCGGCGATCTGGCTGAGCGGGTCGCGGTGCACCAGCGGTCGTGGGGCTCCACGAAGGTCAGTGCGGAATCGTTCCGGGCCGTCATGGCCGCATGGCCGTACCGGCCGGAGCTGGACTGGGTCGTCGAGGGGCCGGACGGCCGCTTCATCGCCAACTGCCCTGTCTGGTACGACGACGCGAACCGGGTCGGGCTCATCGAGCCGGTCGGCACTATCCCCGAGTTCCGCCGCCGGGGCTGTCCGGGCGGTCTGCCTCGCCGCTCTGCACGTGCTCCGGGATCTGGGCGGCGGGATGGCGGTCGTGTCTCCCCGTGGCGACGACGCGTACCCGATCCCCAAGCGCTCTACCGTGGCATGGGTTTCCGGCAGTACGCCCGCACGGTGTCCTCACCAAGGGCTAGCCGACGGTGGCGCCGCGCGGCCCTTGGCTTACGAATCGCCGTCATGGCTGGGACGGCTACTCGCCAGCCAGCCCAGGAGTTGCTGACTGGCCCTCAGGTCAGCTGACCTGTGGCTCACGGATGCTGTCGATGATGCGGGTCCAGTTGTCGCCGCCGTGCCCATTCTCGATGGCATGCCGATAATGTGCTCGCACGGCCAGGGAAGCGCGAGGTCGAGGCCCAGCGTCGTGCTGGTCTCGACGATGTGGTCGGCGGTCGCGCCCATCATGGTGACCGTACTGAGATCGCCGGGGTGTTCTCCGGCGTCCAGCGCGGCGCCGGGCGTTTCTCGCCGGCGCGGAGAATGGCGCCGATCGACTCGGCCGAGGCGATCAGCTCCGGCATTGCCTCCGTTGCCTTCATTCCCGTGGCACCCAGCATCGCGGTGGCATGCATCAACGCGGACAGACTGCCGAGGAACACCGTGAGCTGGGCTTGATACATCATCTGGGCGAGACCCGGTCCTCGCCCAGATGCTTTGCGCGCCGAGCCGGGCCAGCGCCTCTCGGCCGCCGTCCAGCACCTCGCCGGGGCCGCTGTAGTAGACGTATGCCGCGTCCGTGCCGACCATCGGCGCGGGGACCATGACGCCGCCGGTGAGGAAGGCCGCGCCGTGGGCCGCCGCCCAGGATGCCGCCTCGCGGCTGCGATCGGGGGTGTCGGAGCTCAGGTTGACCAACGTCCGGCCGGCGAGTGACGCGGTGGCCGAGCCGAGGATGTCGTACATCGCCTGGTAGTCGGTGAGGCTGAGGATGACGAGGCTGCTCGCCTCGACCGCCTCGGCGGGTGTCGCCGCGAGCGTCGCGCCGTCGGCGACGACGCCCTCGGCCCGCCGGCGGTGCGGTTCCAGACCGTGACGGGTGGCCGGCGGCAAGGAGGGTACGGGTGATCGCCTGGCCCATCGGGCCGAGCCCGATCACCGTGACGGCGCTGTTGTGCTGTTGGTTGTCCACCTCTCCATGCTCGGCGACGCCTCACTATTCTCGTAAGTACCCACTAAGTTCTGCGGTACTTACCTTTCAGTAAGGGGATCAACGATGGCCAAGGCACCCCGACGCGGGCCCTACATCTGCGGCATAGATGCAGCGCTCGACGTGGTGAGCGGCAAGTGGAAGGGCCTGATCCTCTGGGAACTAGAGGCCCATGGCGTACGCCGTTTCGCGCAGCTGCGTCGGGGTCTGCCCGGAGTGAGCGAGAAGATGCTGACTCAGCATCTGCGCGAACTCGAGGAGGACGGCCTGGTGCACCGGAAGGTCCACGCCGAGGTGCCGCCGCGGGTGGAATACTCCCTGACCGCGCACGGGCGCACCTCAACCAGGCGCTCGGGCCGCTCGGCGCCTGGGGACCGAGCGGGTCCGTCGCGAGGCAGCCGAGACGGTCGAGGTGGCGCCCTTCCGAACGGGCACCGACTCGGCGAGCCGTGAGCGGCTGCACGTTGACTGCCGCCCGAAGGCTGCTACTCGGGCTCGAGATCGTCAGAGCGCCAGCGGTTGGCCGGTCACAGGAACTCGCTGCGGTAGGTCGAGGCCAGCTCGGCACCGCGGCGGCGGCGTTCGGCGAGTTCGTCCGGTGAGAGCTGCGGCGGCGGTGCGTCCTTGCCCGCGACGACGTCGCCGATGCGGTGAAGTACTCGTCCTGCCCGGCCGGGGTGCACATACAGAGCATGGGCCGGCGCACCGGAGGTGTTGCGGAAGTTGTGCGGGCGTTGGCCGGGATGTTGATCGTGGAGCCGGCCCGCACGACGTGCTTCTCGCCGCGGAAGGTGAACTCGATCTCGCCCTCCAGAATCGTGAACATCTCCTCGAAGTCGTGCCGGTGCGGCGGCGGGCCGCCGCCGTCGGGGACGCGCATGTCGATCAGGCAGTACGCGCCGTTGGTCTGCTCGCCCGTGATCAACATGCCGTAGGTGTTGCCCACGAGGGAGATGTAGGTCGTGTCGGGATCGTCGGGTTCGCCACGGTCAGCGAACGAGTGGGATCGTCGTCGGGAATCATCGTCATCGTCTCCTGGGATGTGCGGTCGAGCAGCGGCGGGCGGGACGTTCGTCCGGTAAGCCTGTCAGGTTGTGGGCGCGAGGATGACGGTCTTGCCCGGCAGCTCGCCCGCGCCGGCCCGGGCGCGGAGTGCGGGCAGGTCGGCCAGCGCCACCCGCTGGGCAACCTCGACGCGCAACTCGCCGGTGCTGATCCGAGCGGCCAGGTCGGCGAGTTGGTCGGCGTCGCTGCGGACGAACAGGTCGATGCCACGGACCTTGCGCGCCTCGTCGGAGGGCGCGGGCATCCAGACGGTGGTGTTGACCAGGGTGCCGCCGTCCCGGATCAGCGTGACCAGCGCTGCCAGCTGTTCCGGGGCACGGGCGCGAGATTGAGTACGAGGTCGACCGGCTCGGTCACCCCGCGGTCACATCGGTGGTGGTGTGGTCGATCACCTCGTCGGCGCCGGCAGCCTTGACCCGCCCGTAGCTCTGCGACAGACCGCACTTTCCACAGATCTTCCTAGGACAACATTGTCCGGGCTGAATGCCGTGACTCTGGGGAACCATGGATCTGGATGCCTGAATCGAGGCCATGACCAGGCCATTCGGGACTGTTCGGCACTGTTCGGCACTGTTCCAAACAGTTCCGAACAGTTCCACGGACTTTGCGGTTCTTCTCCTATCGCATACTTGTTCAAGCGGGGATCCCGTATTCCTGTGGGGCCGTACCAGAGCACCTGATCTTCGGCCCCAGCCGGCCGGCTCGCACCACCAGTCCAAGTGCCCATCGATCGAAAGGAATCCTCATGCCACCCGTGGTGACCACTCTCGAAAGGCCGCTGGACGAGACGCTCGACTCGAGCGACGCGTTCGACCTGGATGTCCGGGAGATCAAGGTAATCCCGGCACAGCAGGAACCGACTGCCAGCGGCTTCACCTGCACGCTGTTCAGCTGCCCGGCGCTGACCTGCGGGAGCTCCTGCACGAGTTGCTGACGGCGTCGTGTCGTAGTAGTTCCGGTCGGCTGACCGGACGTGAGATGAAAGCGGGTGCCGCTGGACGGCGGCACCCGCTTTCCACCACGGCCCGTCGAGAATGAGGAGAACGAGATGGTCACGTCCCGCGAACCCTGTTCCGCGCCGCCGACGTCGCTCTGCTGCGCGCACCGGTCCATCCGGTTGGGCGGGCCTACGGTCTGGCGGCTGCCGACGAGCCGGCAGCCGCCGCGGTCCGGACGCTGGCCGAGCTTACGACCGATCCCTCGTCCCGGAAGCCATCTCGATCTCCAGCCCATCACTGGCGCACCGCCTGGACACCCTGCTCGACCGGGGATCCGATCGGCCCGCATCGACTCCCGCCGACCTGCGCCGGGCGGTCCGCGCGCTCACCAACTACCGACTGCGCATGGCCAGCAGGTCAACACCGTTCGGGTTGATGGCAGGTGTCGCACCGGTCTCCATGGTGGACGACCCGGCGGACGCCAAGGTCCGCCTCGGTACGCAACACCAGCGCTCGGCCCGACCGGACCAAGAGTGGCTGGGTGAGGTCGTCCGTGATTGCGAGCGGCGACCTGAGGTGCTCGCACGGCTCCGGGTCGTCTTCAACAACCTGGCTTTCGTCCGGGTGACCGGCTCGTCCTGCCCTACGTGCCCAGTTCCGCTGAGAGGCAGCGGACGCGGACCGCCGTGCAGGAGGTGAGCCTGCGGCACACCGCCGCCGTGCGGCTCGTCGCCGAGTTGGCGGGCGCGCCGATCCTGTTCCGCGACCTGGCGGCCCAGGTGGCCGAGGCGTTCCGCACGGCACCGGCCGACACGGTCGATGCCATGCTCACGCAGCTCGTGCGCAAGGAGCTGATCCTCACCGAGCTGCGTCCGGGATGGACGCCGTGGACCCGCTCGGCCACGTTATCCGGGTGCTGACGGCGGTGTGCCCGACCGTGGCCGGGCAGCTCGACGCACTCGGCGGCGACCTCGCCCGCTACTCCAGCCAGCCGTTGGGGCACGGACGCCCCGCGATGACAGCCGTGCGGGAACGGATGCGCGAGATGTCGCCGGAGGACCCGGCCGTACAGGTGGATCTGGCCCTGGACGCCGACGTCGCCCTGCCCGCGCTGTGGCGGTCGAGGCCGAACGGCTCGCGGAGCTGTTGTGGCGACTCTCCCGCAGGAGCCGGGGACCCCGGCCTGCGCCAGTATCACAACGACTTCCTGGAACGGTACGGCCAGGGCCGGCTCGTCGGGTTGACGGAACTGCTCGACCCGGACGTCGGGATGGGCGCCCCGGCCGGTTACCGCATGCCGCCCACCTCCCGGTTCCGTCGCCCGGAACCGGCTCCGAGCGTGACCGTGACCGTGACCGGATGCTGGCCGAGCTGGTTCAGGAGGCGATATTGACCGGGCAGCCGGAGGTGGTCCTACCGACCAGCATCCGCTGCTGGCCACGTGCGCCTCCGACGAGGGCCGCCCGCCGGCCTCGCTGGAGCTGCACACCCATCTGCTTGCGGAGTCGGTGCCGGCCCTGCAACAGGGGACTTCCGGCTGATCGTGGTCGGTGCGCTGGGTCAGGCGGCGGCGAGCTGCGGGCGGTTTGCACACCTGTTCGACGGCGAGGCGCGCGACGCGTTCGGGGCCGTCGCACGGGCCGGCGTCACTGTCGATCCGCAGGCATGCCCCGTGCAGCTCACCTACCAGGTACGTAACCCCGGGCGGCAACGTGGCACACGTGCCGCGGTGGGCGCCGGCGACCCTGCCGGTGGCGGCGTTCGCCGAGATGGCCGACCCGACAGTGCGGCGGCTGGCCGACCTGGCCGTCGGCGCAGACTCGCACGGCATGTTCGTGATCGACACCTCCGACGGCCGGGAGATCGTGCCGACGACCTTCCACCTGTTGAACGCGCACAACGAGTCCCCGAACGTAGCGCGCTTCCTGCGTGAGATCAGCAGCATCGGTGTACGCCGCTGGCTGCCGTGGGACTGGGGCGGCGTCTCAGTCCTGCCGTACACGCCACGGGTGCGGTACGGGCGGGGTGCTCGCGCTGGCGCGTTGGCGGCCGGCCGACCGGCTACGCGACCAGAAATCACCGTTCACCGACTGGCTGACCGAGCTGTCGGGTTGGCGGGCGCGCTGGCGGGTGCCGGACGAGGTCTGCCTCGCCTACGCCGACCAGCGCATCGAGCTCAACCTGAACGAGCGGGCCCACCTCCGGCTGCTCCGGCACGAACTCGGCCGGCGTGACCTCGTCGTACTGACCGAAGCGCCGGCCGCCGCCGTCCGGGACAGGGTGGTTGAGTAACCCAGACGGCGCGCACCGAAACGAGCTGGTGTTTCCGCTGCTGACGACTCGTTCCGTACGCCGCCCGGCCTGGCCGCGCGGCGTGCGGCGCCCCGCGACCGGACGGCACCTGCCCGGCGGGGAATGGTTGTACGCCTTGGTGTACTGCTCCGGCGAGCGGCAGGACGAACTGCTGCGTGCCGTGCCGGCACTGGCGGCGGGACTGGACGTCGACCGCTGGTTCTTCCTGCGCTACGGCGATCCGGACCCGCACCTGCGGCTGCGCTTCCACGGCGCACCCGCCGTCCTCACCACGGGGTGCTGCCCCGGCTCACGGAGTGGATGGCTCGGCTGCGCGACGCCGGCATGGCGCGACGCATGGTGCTGGACACCTACGACCCCGAGCTGGAACGGTACGGCGGACCGCAGGCGATCGAGGCGGCCGAACGTGTGTTCCACGTCGACAGCATCGCCGTAGCCGAGCAACTTCGGCTACTGGCCTGCGGCGCGCTCGACATCGATACCACGCTCCTGACCGCGGCGAACCACGTCGACCTGGCGGTACGCTTCTGCGGCGGCCTGGAGCCAGCCATCGATTGGATCACCGAGGAGTTCGGCCGGAGCGCCGAGCACAGCTGGTTCCAGCGACACCGCTCGGCCGCGCTCAAGCTGATCAACCCGTACGAGGGCTGGGACGGGCTGCGGGATACGCCGGGCGGCGCTGCGGTGCTGGCCGCGTGGGAAGCGCGGGCCGACGCGGTGACCCGGTACGGGCACCTGATACGGGAGCGGGATGACGGCTCGTGGCCGCCGAAGGGTGCGGTGCTGCGGTCACTGCTGCACATGCACCACAACCGGCTTGCGGGTATGGATCGGGAGATGGAGCTGCGCTCGTTCGCGGTGGCGCGTGGCGCGGTGGCCACCACCGGGACCGGCGGAGGCTGGGGCGGTGAGCGCGCGGGAGCAGGCACTGTGGACCGCGACGGAAATCGCGCAGCGGCTGGCCGCCCCGGATCGGCTGGTACCGGTGGTGACCGCCGAGGCAAATCGGGACCACCACCGGGGATGGCCCCGCGGGCGCCCTGGTCACCGCTTTCACTCTCGGACGGGTACCCCGGACTGGTTCTGCTCTTCGCTGAACTCGCGCACGTCGACGACCACCACCGGCGGCACGCGCACGCGTATCTGGCCGCCGCGACGGGTCACCTCGCCACCGGTGCCGCCGACGCGCTGTACGGCGGACTGCCCGCGCTCGCGTTCGCCGCCCGGTGCGCCAGGCGTGGCCCCGGTGATTACGCCAACCTGCTCGACCGCCTCGATGAACATCTGGCCGCCGGACTGCGCGCCCGGCTCGCCGTCGAGAAGGAACGGTTGGATGCCGGGCGGTCGGGAATGCCGGGACCCGTCTACGACGTGATCGGCGGCGTCTGCGGAGTCGCCAGGTACGTACTCGGCTGGCTTCCGTCGGAGCGGGAACTACTGCTGGACTCGCTGACCTACCTCGTTCGGCTCACCGAGCCGGTTGTCGCCCACGGACACGTCGTACCAGGCTGGTGGGTGCTCGGATCACCCACGCTCGGCCAAGGGTCGCGATACCCGCGCGGGCACTTCAACCTGGGGCTGGCGCATGGCGTTCCCGGAGTGATGGCGCTACTCGCGCTCGCCGTCGAAGCCGGCGTCGAGGTGGATGGACAGGCCGAGGCGATCGCCCGAATCGCCGAGTGGGTGCTCGACTGGAGAGTCGACGACTGCCACTGGCCGGCGGCTGTTCCGTTCGACGTCGAGGCCACCGGCGGATCGGTGCCCGCACGTGCCAACCCGGCCTGGTGCTACGGCACTGCCGGAGTCACCCGTGCCCTCTTCCTCGCTGGCCGGGCGCTCAACCGCGCCGACTGGCAGCGTGCGGCCGTCGACGCTCTGTCGGCGGCTGTACGGGAGACGACGGCGATGGCCGACAGCGGGCTGTGTCACGGCTGGGCGGGCCTGCTGCACGTCGTTTGGCGTACCGCGCGTGACTCCGGCGAACAGGATCTCGGCGCCCACCTGCCAGGACTCGCCGACCGGGTGTTGGGTAACTTCGACCCCGCCGCGCCGTTCGGCTACCGCGGCGACGAGGCGGGCGGGCAGCGCGGCCCTGACCGCGCGGGCTTTCTCGAAGGCGCCGCCGGGATCGCCCTGGCCCTACACGCCTGGGCGACCGACGACGACCCGCCACGGACTGGGAGCTTGCCCTCCTGCTCCGCTGAGCGAGGCCGTCGGTCGCTGTTACGCGCACTGGCGTCCGTCGTCACGATTATGCATTCTCGTGCTGGCGCGACAACGCCTTCGCCGAACCGTCGTTCATGCCGAGCTCCGCGGGATAGCTGCCGAAGCGCTTCAGGTTGAACTTGCGGACAGCCACCGCCCACGGGTTGTGCGTGGCCATGTGGACAAGGTGCTCGAAGTGGGACAGGTACGTCTCGCCGCGCTGGGCACGCTCGGCGAGGATGTAGGGCTCCAGGACGCGCCAGGCTTGCCGAGAGCGGTAGCTGACCGTACCCACGAGGAGCCTCGGATCGACCGCCGCAAAGCCAGCATCTGACCCAGACCGTTGTAGTACAGGGATAGCCGGACCACATGGTGACGTGCCTCGGCCGGCAGGTCGCTGACGCTGACATGAGGTGGCGGGTGTCGGACGGTCAGCTCTTTGAGGACGAAGTCCTCGGCGCGTAGAAACTCGTCGCTGGATCGGTCGCGGGTCAGCAGCTCAATCGCGACGAGGGTCTGGTTCGCGGTCTGCGCCGAGCGCAGCTGACGTAACGCGAATATGACCGTCACGACAACCGCGATCGCCGAGCCGCACGCCGCGACGACATCCGCCAGGTCAGTTATCACAAGTCCTGAGGGTAATAGGTTGTGGCGAGCGTCGATGGCTCTATCCCCGCGCTTCGGACTGGCGCGACCACGAGCCACATTGGTCGCTCGGAAGCACCGTCACGGACACGGTGCCCCATGAGCAGCATGTGCGGACGCTGTCGGCGCGGTCAGTGGTCTTCGGCGTAGTGGGAATGCACGGCGGGTTGTCCGGTGTAGTTGGCACCAGCGCGATCGCCGGCGCCAGACGGCACGCTGGCCACGCGGTGAAAGGCGATGTCTGCCTCGATCAGTAGAGCCACCGGTCGAGCACTCCGGGCCAGAAGTGGGTCGCGTGGTCGCCGTCCCCGAACGCGGGCGGGTCGAGGTCCCTGATGCGTTCCAACAGGTCGGCAAGTTCCGCGAGTGCTTGCTCTTCGGCCTGTCCGCCTTCGTCCCAGCGGTCGATGACGGTTGAGCTGGTCAGCCACCTACCAACCAGGTACAGCGAACACAGCCAGTGGATGATCGTTGAGTTGACGAATCCGGCGCTACCGTCCGGCGACCATATTCGCACCTCACCTGTCTCCGGCGCGGCACCGTACACCCAGCGCGGATCGTCGGAGTTCGCCAACCGGTACATCGTCGGCTCCGCCTGGAAGGACACCGCACCGACGAGGTCATCGATCAGCGGTACGCCAGAGGAGACCAGCGCGGCCTTCTGCGGCTCGGGAAGCCTCCACGTTGCCACGTCCAGTTCGGTAGCGCGCACGACCCGCCCAGTACCAGCCCAGACCGTGACAGCTTCGAACGCGGGAGGCAACGGAAGATCATCATCGGGCACGCCGATGAGGGTAGTCCGGGCAAGCTACTCAACCCGCGATCACGCCGTTCAGCCCGCAGGCGGGGCGCCCCGGTTCTGCCAGACGGCTGCTGCTCCTGGGACTCGGGTGCGTGACCGGCGGTGACTTGGGGAAGTGCCGGTCGTTCGCCGGCCGCCCCTGTTGGTGCCGCTTAAGCAGGCCGCTAGTGCGGTGGGCTGCAATGAGGCGGGTCGCCGGCCCTCCCCCGGGCGCACCGGCCCCGGGAGGAAGGTTCTCCGTGCCCTCACGCCCCGCTTCGCAAGCAGGAGCCACGGATCGAGGAGATACCGACACCATGATGTGCTTCACCAACGCCTCTCGCCACACCCCATTGTGGGAGTCGGCGATGACCCAGGTCCGGCAAACCTTCGCCACGACCTTCGGCGCAGTCACCTCCGGAGCGCCGGAAAGCTTCGTGGTCGCCTACGAGCCGTCGAACCCCGAAGGGTCGGCCGCCAACGGCGTGGTGCTGGCCTGTGTCGGCATCACCCGGCGGCATGCGGGCCGCTCTTCTGCGAGCAGTACTTCGACGAGCCGGCCGAGCAGGTGGTAGGCGCGCGGCTGGGTCGGCCGGCCCACCGCCGGAACATCGTGGAGGTCGGCCCGTTCGCGGCCCAGGAGTCCGGCGCCGGCGCCGAGATCCTCGCCGTACTGCCGATGTTCGCCTGGGAGCGCGGCATGCACTACGGCCTGGTGACCGTCACCCGCCGGCTGACGCTGATGCTGCGCCGGCAGCGCTACACGTTCGAGCCGCTCGTCGATGCCCGGCCGGAGCGCCTGCCGCCGGACCAGCGCGAGCGCTGGGGCACCTATTACGACAACGACCCGCAGACTGGCCTTATACGGCTGGAACACCTGGCACCGGTGCTCGCCGAGTCAGCGGGCGGTACCGGTCCGTCGACCTGTCGTTCCAGCGGGTCGACGACGAAACCCGGGGCTCAGGGACGAGAACCTGCGGGTCGGGGACGGACGGGAGAGCAGCCTTGCGGTGGCTTGAGCGGGTTCTGCTGCGGCGCGACAGCGATGCCCCACTGATCGAGGTGGTGGGTCGACCGGATGTGTTGACCTACCGGTCGGCGTTCGACGCGGCGGCGGCGCTGGCCGCGGAATTGACCGCCGAGGGGCATCGGCGTCAGCGGGTCGGCCTGGTGGCACACAACTCACCGCACTGGGTGGTCGCCGACCTGGCCTGCATGATCGGCGGTGCGGTCGAGGTGCCGGTGCCGTTGGCCTTCAGCGCGGATCAGGCCCGTTCGTTGCTGCGGGAGGTCGACCTGTGCCTGGTGGACGCGGCCGGTCGGGAACGGCTGGAGGCATGGGGCGACGGGTGTTGCCACCCGGCACGCAGGTCGTGGACATTGATCTTGCGGATCTGTGCGCCGCGGGCGCGGCCGGGTCATCGCCCGCCGCCGCCCGGGACTGGGAATGCAAGATCATTCATACCTCCGGTACGACGTCCGCCCCAAGGGTGTGCGCATTCGCGCCTCGGGGTTGGACATGGTGCTGGAGTCGCTGGACCGCCGCATTCCGGCGACAGTGGACCGGCGCTACCTGTCGGTCGTACCGCTCAGTCTGCTCATCGAGCAGATCACCGGCAGGTACCTGACGATGCTCGGCGGTGGCACCCTCGTCCTCCTGCCGGCCGAGGTGCCGCTGCTGGGTACGGCCCCGGTGCGCTGCCGGCCGTGACGGCGCGGGTACCGGAGGCCCGGGTCACCGCCATGCAGGGGCCACCGGCTCTGTTCGAGGCGTTCGCGCAGATCGCCGTGGCCAACCCGACGGACGACCCGCAGGCGCTCGCGCGGCGACTGTTCGGCACGTCGACGGCGGCGTTCCTGGCCTGCGGCGGCGCCCCGATCTCCCGGCGGGTCCTGGCCCTGTTGGCGCAACGCGGCATTCCGTCTTCGAGGGTACGGCCTGAGCGAGAACACCTCGGTGGTGTCCTGGAACGACCCGTCGGCTCCCCGTCCGGGGAGCGTCGGGCGCCCGTTGGACCACGTCGAGGTACGCATCGCCGCTGACGCGGAGATCCTGGTCCGCAGCCCGTCGGTGTTCGCCGGCTACACCGTGGACGACCCGTCCAGCTGTGAGGTCGACGCCGAGGGCTGGCTGCACACCGGTGATCTCGGCGACATGGACGCCGATGGCTACCTGTACATCCGTGGGCGCAAGAAGAACATCATCATCACCGCCGCCGGGCGCAACGTGGCGGCGGACTGGGTCGCATCCCGTTACCGGGAGGTGCCCGGTGTGCTGGCTGCCGTGGTCTTCGGCGACGGTCTTGACGAGCTGACCGGTTTCTTCGTGACGGCCAAGGACACGAAGCCGGACGAGATCCGCTCCGCGATCCTCACGTTCGGTGATACCACGCTCTCCGAGGTGGAACGCGTCCGCATCGTGCACCTGGTCGGCGTCGAGGACCCGCGACTGGCCGGGCTCTTCACCATGACCGGCCGTCCCGTACGGGACAGGATCTGGCAACTGATCACCGAATCCGGAGCGCACAGCGAGGAGAAGACCGTGGGAAGGACCATCGCGCCGTTCGGCGCGTACACCGGGCGTTTGATCACCGGTTCGAGTGGCGAGCAGCTCGACGACCTGGACCCGCGCGAGGCGGTGGCCCTGCTGGCTGAGGCGGGCTTCCTGGTGCTGCGAGGTTTCGACGCTGACATCGACCGATTCAACGGCTTTGTCAGGAAGCTGAGCAGCCAGGTGGTCGCCGACCCGGCCCGCGAGTTCGTCGGCGAGGCCGCGCAGAAGGTGGACGCGGGCCTGCTGCCGGTCGGCCTGCACCTGGAGAACGGCAACAGTCCCTTCCGACCGGACCTCACCTGGTTTTCTGTCAGCGGGCGGCCAGTGCCGGCTCGCAGACCACCGTGTGCGACGGCCATGAGGTGTGGGAGTCGCTGTCCGCCACGTCGAGGGCCGCGTGGACCGCGCAGGACATCGTCTACTCCCGCAACGTCAGCGAGAAGGCCTGGAAGGGCCTGGCGCTGTACCTGCTGAACGGCGCCAAGGGGTACGACGGAGTGACCCTGGACGACCTGCGCGCGTTCATCCGCGAGCCGGACCGCACTGAGGTGCGCGACAACGGGGACGGCTCTGTCTACTATGCACATCGGGAGCCGGCGGTGCGGAAGCCCACGCTTCTGGGCGGTCGGCCCGCCTGGGCCAACAGCATCTTCGGTCCGTCGTACAACTACGAGCGGCCGGTCATCACGTTTGCGGACGGCACCGACATCCCGCAGGAGCTGCTCGACGAGGCAGCGAAGGTGACCGAGGCCGTCACCGAGGAAGTCGACTGGCGGGACGGGGACGTGGTGGTGATCGACAATAGCCGGGTGATGCACGGCAGGCGCGAGATCCTCGATCCGCAGCGGGTCGTCCTCAACGCCCAGAGCTACCTGAACGAGGAATATCTGCCCGGAGCCGGTACGTGACGCAGGGCGCTCAGGCGCCGCCGGCGGTGGAGACCGGGCCCGGTGGTCACCACCGCTGGCGCCTGCTGGCGGTGGTGTCGCTCGCCCAGTTCATGGTGCTGCTGGACACCACAGTGGTGGCGTTGGCCCTGCCGCCGATCCAGCACAGCCTCGGCGCCAGCGCCACCACGATCGAGTGGGTCGTCAGCGGCTACGTGTTGTGCTTCGGCGGTCTGATGCTGCTCGGTGGGCGGCTCGCGGACCGCTGGGGACGGCGGGCGACGCTGATCACCGGGGTGGTCATCTTCACGGGTGCCTCGGTGGCCTGTGGTGCTGCGTCCAGCGCCGGGATGCTCGTCGCCGCCCGTGCGGCGCAAGGCGTGGCGCCGCGCTGCTCGCGCCAGCCGCGTTCTCGATGGTGACGTCGTCTTTCCCGCTGCCCCGCGAGCGCGCCACCGCACTGGGTGTCTTCGCGGCCCTCTCCGGGCTCGGCGGCACGCTGGGCGTCGTGCTCGGGGCCTGGTGACCGACGCGTTCAGCTGGCGGTGGATCTTCTACGTCAACGTGCCGGTCGGCGTGCTCGTCGTCGTCGGCGTCATGTCGTTCGCTCGTCGGCGTGAGAGTGCCCCGCGGCGCGCCGGGGCCGACCGGATGTGGTCGGCGCGATACTCGTCACCGCCGGCCTGACCATGCTGGTGTGGGCCACCATAAACATCGCCGGTGACGGCTGGACCAGCCCGCGGGTGCTCGGCCCGATCGGTGCGGCGGTGCTCCTGCTCACCGGTTTCGTGTTGCTGGAGTTGCGGCTGGCCGATCCGCTCGTGCCGATCCGGCGGTTGAGTAACCGCGGCATGCTGATCGCGGCCGTCGGCCGGCTGCTGACCGCGGGCGTTCAGGCCGCCGTGCTGTTTCTGGGCAGCTTCTACCTGCAACGCAGCATGGGCTACAGCACGTTCAAGGCTGGCCTGTCGTTCCTGCCGCTGGGCGTCGTCGCCATCCTCGTCACGCTCGTGATCCCGCGACTGATGCACCGGCTCGGCGCCCGGACGGTGTACCTGATGGGAGCTGCCGGCTCGCTCGCCGCACTGGCCTGGTGGGCGTGGGCGCCCGAGAGCGGCGGGTACGCCGGGTACATCCTGCCCGCGCTGCTCGTGCTCGGCGTCAGCATGCAGGCGTGCACCGTACCGGTCAATGTCGCCGGGATCTCCGAGGTGCCCATCGAACTGCACGGTGTGGCCTCGGCCGCTCTGACCGCGTCGTTCCAGGTCGGCACGTCGTTGGGCGTCGCGGTGGTGGCCGGTCCGGCCCTGCATCGGGTGACCGATCTGATGGTGGCGCGGACGCCGGCGTCCTCAGCCTGGTCCCAGGGCCTTCGCCTGGGCTTTGCCGTGGCCACGGTCGTCGCACTGCTGAACCTGGTCAATGCGGTGTTGCTGCCGGGTCGGCCGGCCGGTCCGCCGCCATCCGGATGACAACGCACACACCAATAGGAGATCACTGTGGCCGAGGTGGGCACCGTCCTGCGCCAAGGGGACACCGACACGATGACATTCCTGCATCCGGCATCCACCAGCGGTGGTGCATATGTCGAGGTGGAGGCGGTCTACAGCCCCATGCCCGACGTCCGGCCGCCGGTGCACAGCCATCCGGGGCAGGACGAGCACTTCGAGGTGCTCGACGGCGAGCTGCACTTCGAGATCGAGGGTGAGCGCCGGGTTCTGCGCCCCGGTGACGCGTTGGACCTGCCGAAAGGTCTCCGGCACACGGTCTGGAACGGAGGCGCCGGGCGGAACCGGTTCATCTGGCGCACCACGCCGGCACTGCAGACCGAGGCCATGTACGAGAAGCTCTGGAACCTCGCCGACGAGGGAAGATGGGCCGGCACGGCTCGCCGCCGCCGGGGTTGCTTCAGGGCGGCCTGCTGATGTTCGCGTACCGCCACGAGTACCGCCTGGCGCGACCGCCCTATCCGATCCTGCTGGCCGGAACCGCGGTGCTCGGCGCCGTGGGGCTGCTCTGCGGTTACCGGGCTCACCTGCCGCGGTAGGGAAGCCCCTGGCGGCCACCCGCCCGGCTCACGGGTGGCTGGTGGCTGCGGCAGCCTGGCTGAGCGCTCACCGTCGGCTGGCGCGGGACTACGAACGCGATCCGGAGGTCTCCGAGGAGAGGATCCGCTGGCCCGCGATCGCCACACCTTCGCCGAAGGATTCACCGAGATCATCGGGGTGGCCCCGCCACTCCAGTAGACAGGTCGGAGCCGGCGGGCCGTACCCGACAGGCCCACCGGCGGAAGACCCGGTTCGGTGTCGTCGGAAAACCACTCGATTCGAGTGACTGGGATCGACCACAATGCCACCCGTGGAACGCGAGCACCTGGTGAAGTTGAGCAAACGGATGTCGAAGGCGCTCCGGCACGATCCCGACCGGGCCGGCCTGGTGCTCGATCCGGCCGGTTGGACTCCGTCGACGCTCTGCTCGCCGCCCTACGGATCGAGCGGGCCGAGCTGGACGCGGTCGTCGCCGGGAACGACAAGCAGCGGTTCGCCGTCGAGCGCGGCACCGACGGGGTGCTGCGGATCCGGGCCAACCAGGGCCACTCGGTCCCGGTGGACCTCGGGCTGCCTCCGGTGACCCCACCGGACCGGCTCTATCACGGCACCAGCGCCGGTGCGCTGGGTCGATCCGGGCCACCGGCCTGCACCGCGGCGGCCGGCACCACGTCCATCTCTCCGCCGACACCGAGACCGCCCACCGGGTCGGCGCCCGACGGGCCGGTCGGGTCGTGATCCTCACCATCGACGCGGCGGCGATGACGCCGGCGGGCACGTGTTCCACCGCAGCGCCAACGGCGTCTGGCTCACCGACGCGGTCCCTGCCAGCTATCTGCTCGACTGAGCCCGGCCAGGCCCGGACCGCTGTTTTCCGACGGGGTGCGTACGGCCTCGATCGGGAAGACAGGGCGCAGGGACCTTGGAAGGTCCCTGCGCCCCATCGTGCGCGGTCTACCCGATCAGCTGTAGACCTCGAACTCGAACAGCGAATATCCCCAGGCCGTGGCGCGGGCCGTACCGTTGATCCGCACGTAACGACCCGTGGCGGCCAGCGCGGTGTTGTCGTCCACCCCACCGTCGCCGCCGGCGATCGTCCGGGCTGTGGTCCAGGTTGTCCCGTTGGCCGACGTCTGGATCTGGTACCCCGAGCCGTACGCCCCTCCCAGGTCAACTTGACCCGATTGACGGAGTACGACTGACCGAGATCCACCTGGATCCACTGCGGGTCGGCGAAGGCACTCGCCCACCTGCTGGTCAGCGAACCGTCCACCGCGGCGGAGGCCGGTAGGCGACCGCCTCGGTGCTCGACGCGGTCGCTGGCTTGTTCAACGCCAGGTTGCCCGCAGGCGGCTGTGTGACGCCGCCCCGTAGACCTCGAACTCGAACAGCGAATATCCGTAGGCGGTGGCGCGGGCCGTACCGTTGATCCGCACGTAACGACCCGTGGCGGCCAGCGCGGTGTTGTCGTCCACCCCACCGTCGCCGCCGGTCACCGTCCGGACCGTGGTCCAGGTGGTCCCGTTGGCTGACGTCTGGATCTGGTACCCGAGCCGTACGCCGCTTCCCAGGTCAGCCTGACCCGGTCGATGGAGGTCGACTGGCCGAGGTCCACCTGGATCCACTGCGGATCGCTGAAGGTGCTCGCCCACCTGGTGGTCAGCGAACCGTCGACCGCAGCCGAGGCCGGGAATGTGCCGGACTCCGTGCTCGACGCCGTCACCGGCTTGTTCAACGCCAGGTTCCCCGACGGCGGTTGCGTGGTGCCGGAGGTGAACGTGAAGTCGTCGATGTCGAACAGCGATCCCGCGCCGCCGGTGAACACCAGGTACAGCTGGTGCGTTCCGGCCGGTGGGCTGATCGTCCCGGTGACGTCGGCCCACGTCTCCCAGCCACCGGTCGGGGCGACCTGCACCGTGCCGGCCACCGGGCCGGTTGGTGAGTCGACCCGCACGGTCAGCGTGCCACCGACGCCGGCCGAGGCGACCCGCGCCTTGATACCGGTGACGCCGGCCAGGTTGTACGGCGTGAAGGAAATCCAGTCACCGTTTTCGATGTACCCGATGGCGTTCCCGCCGTGGGCGCTGGGCTTGGCGGCGAGCTGGACGCCGTTCATGGTGCCGAAGTGCTCGGCCTGCCGGGTCCGCGGCTGCAGCACGTGCTGGTCCTGGACCGCGACCCCGCTGACCGGGGTGTAGACCGCGGCGAGCACCCCGAAGATGTTCGCGGACGCGTCGTGTTCACCGTCCACCGTGGTCTGGATCGACCCGGTGCAGCCGTTCTTGCTGGTGATCGGGTGACCGTGACTGTCGTGGCCGAGGATGTAGTTGAGCTGGACCCGGCTGCAGTCGATGGTGCCGGCGTTCGGATCGGTGACCCTCACCTCGTAGGGCACCAGGTCGCCGAACTGGAACACCGATCCGTCGGCCGGTGTGATCAATTGGATGGATGGTCGGCCGACCCCGATGACGGTACTGGCCGTCGAGGTTCTGCCGCCGGGGTCCCGTACCGTCAGCGTCGCGGTGTACTCGCCGTTGGCCGGGTAGGTGAACGTCGGGTTGGCCGCCGTGGAGTCGGTGCTGCCGTTACTGGTGAAGTCCCAGGCGTACGTGATCGTGTCGCCGTCCGGGTCGTTGCTACCCGCCGAGCTGAACTGCACGGCCAGCGGCGCCGCGCCGGAGGACGGGGTGGCGTTGATCTGCGCGATCGGTGCCCGGTTGCCGCCGGTGTTGTACTCGATCCGGTAGAGGGCCGAGTTGGCGTCGCCGCCGAACCAGGTGGTGCCGTAGTCGAGCACGTACAGGGCGCCGTCAGGTCCGAACTCCATGTCCATGATCGCGGTCCCGGACCACGGGATCGGCTCGATCGCGCCGGCCGTGCCGTTGGCGTTCAGGGTGACCGCCTTGATCCAGCGACTGGTGAACTCCCCGAGGAAGGCCTTCCCGTTGTACGACGCCGGGAACTTCACGTCGGAGGCCAGCGCCGGGTTGAAGTTGTAGACCGGACCGCCCATGGGCCCGCCCCCCCAACTCGGGCCGCCAGGGCCCTGCCCGCCGTAGGGCAGCCAGGCCGCCTGCGACGGCGGCAGGTTGGTGATGCCAGTGTTGTTTCGGGAGTTGTTCGTCGGCCCACCGGCACAGTTGTACGGGCCGGACGACGGCCCGCTGGGGAACGTGAACTCCTGGTAGGGGTGTTGTAGTTGGAGCAGTACGGCCAGCCGTAGAAGCCCGGCTGGGTGATCCGCTCGAACGAGACGGTGCCCGCCGGCCCGCGCTGCGGGTCGGCAGAGCCGGCGTCGGGGCCGTAGTCACCGAGGTAGACGACCCCGGTCGCCTTGTCCACGCTCATCCGGAACGGGTTGCGGAAGCCCATGGCGTACACCTCGGGCCTGGTGTTCGCCGTGCCCGGGCGAACATGTTGCCGGCCGGGATGGTGTAGCCGCCCGTCGCACCCGGCTTGATCCGCAGCACCTTGCCGCGCAGGTCGTTGCTGTTGGCCGAGGTGAGCTGCGCGTCGTAGGCGGGTTGCGGTCGGCCCGCTCGTCGAGCGGCGCGGAGCCGGCCGAATCGAACGGGTTGGTGTCGTCACCGGTGGACAGGTACAGGTTGCCGGCGGCGTCGAAGTCGATGTCACCGCCGACGTGGCAGCACAGCCCGCGGCTGGTCGGCACATCGAGGATCGTGACCAGCGAGGCCGGGTCGATCGTGTTGTCGTCCCGCACGGTGAGCCGGGCGAGCTTGTTGGAGCCGTTGAACGGGGCGAACTGCGCCGCCGTGCCGGTGGACGGAGCGTCGCCGCCCGGCGTGCTGAGCGGCGGCGCGTAGTAGACGTACACCCAGCGGTTGCTGGCGAAGTTCGGGTCGGCCTTGATGCTCTGCAGACCCTCCTCGTCGTGGCTGTACACCGGCAGCGTCAGGGCGATCTTGGTGTTGCCGTTGACGTCGGTGTACCGGATGACGCCGTTCCGCGAGGTGTGCAGCACACCCGGTTGGGCAGCACGGTGAGGCCCATCGGCTCACCGGTCTCCTCCACGCCCTTGGCCAGGTTCACCTGGTTGAACGTGCCGACGGGGCCTGCACCGAGCAGTTGCCGATGTTCTGCGCGGCGTACCTGATGCCGCCGAGCAGGTGGGTGCGGAAGTTGGCCTCGGTGTAGCTCTCCTGGTGTGGCCGAGGCCGGTGTACCAGGAGCGGCCGCCGTCGTAGGGCCGGCACCACGAGATCGGGTGGTCGCCGTTCATGGTGCCGCCGGTGTACGTGGCCTCGTTGAGATTCGCGAGGACGTGCACCTGGGAGCGGGGTTGGTGCGGTAGTTGTACAACTCGTCGGTGCGGTTCCAGTTCACCGGGATGCCCGCGTTCGAAGGGTGGGCGGTGTCCTCGATGCGGACGGTGGCCGGCTGGATCGCGGGTGGCTGGAGAAGTAGGCGCCGACGAGGTTGCCGTACCAGGACCAGTCGTACTCGGTGTCGGAGGCGGCGTGCACGCCGACATAACCGCCGCCGGCGCGGATGTACCGCTCGAACGCGGCCTGCTGGGTCGAGTCGAGCACGTCGCCGGTCGTGGACAGCCAGATGACCGCTCTGAACCTGGCCAGGTTCGTGTCGGTGAACTGGGCGGCGTCCTCGGTCGCCTCGACCGTGAAGTTGCCCTGCGTGCCCAGTTGCTGGATCGCAGTGATCCCTGCGGGGATCGCGTCATGCCGGAACCCCGCGGTTTTGCTGAAGACCAGCACCGAGAAGTCGGCCGCGAATGCCGGGGCGACGTTGACGCCCATCCCGGCCAGTACAAGAGCGACGATTAGCAGCACTCTGCGAATCATGATCGGTTGGTTACCTCTCGTGAGGAAGCAGCCGAAACGTGCGCCGATCACGTCTCGAACGTGGCCGCGGTAGGCGGCCCCGGGTAGGTCCCGGACACGCATGGCGGTGCCGCGTCTGTCCCGGGGTGGAGGGTCGTCGGCACGTCGCGCCTCAGTGCAGGTCGCGCGGCGCCGTGATGAGGGATGGGGGCGGGGTGGGGTGGGGTCGGGTGGACGTGGGCGGCTGTTGACGGTGCCTGGTCGGGGTGCAGCGCCGTCATCTTCTGTGACCTCTATCCTCGGGAGAGCGCTCTCACCGAGGTTTGAAAAGCTAACAGATTCGTCATCGCCCAACAACGGTTTCATCGATCGCCGTGAAATCCGACTACCGAAGTCCGCCCCGGTCGGGGAGTGCGCGGCGGTGATCGACGGGACGCTCCGACGACGTCCTGGCCGGGGCAGGCCTGTCCCGGGTGCTGGCCACGAGCCAGGTCGCCGCCAGCACGCCGACCAACGTCCTAGCAGCAGAGGCCGGGCTCTCGGACGGTCCGTCGCGCCCTCATGACCTCATTCGGGCATGGTCCCCAGCAGGGTGGCGAAGCCGTCGAGATGGCGTGCGAGACCGTACTCGAACAGTCCGTTGAGGTCCGAGGCCGTCTCCGTCGGCATGGTCGCCAGCAGTGGAAATTTTCCACTGTCGAGTGTCTGGTTGGCTCGCTTCTGCTGTGCCAGCAACCACCCATCGAGCGTGACACCGGTTTCCTGCTCGGATTCGACCTCCGCCGCCATGGACAGCGCGACGGTGGCGACCAGTCCGTGGAGCGTGAGCGCCTCGCGGATCCGTGTCGTCATGGGCAGCTCGAGTCCGTCGAGCGCGCGCAGGATCCACTCGGTGTGCGCCATCATGTTGGGCACAAGCGCCGGACGGGTGAACGAGACGGCTCTGGGCAGCCAGAGGTGTCGCCGGCACAGTTCCCACTGTTGGTGGGCGACGAGTTCGAGCTTCGCCCGCCACCCGGGTGGTCCGGGTCGGGCAGTTCGGATTCGCCGAAGACCTCGTCGGCCATCTGCGTCACCAGCTCGTCCTTGTTCGCCACGTGCCGGTAGAGCGACATCGGGCCGACGCCAAGGTCGACGGCGAGACGTCGCATCGACACCGCATCGAGTCCTTCGACGTCGGCGATGGCGATGGCGGCGCGCAGGACGTATCCGGCCCAGTGGCTGCCTGAACGCAGCGGCCTGCCGCGGCCGCTGCGTCATCGACGGGCCGACCGAGTGCTTTCGGCGGATGTGGCTGCTGACCACCGTGCCGGAACCGACAGTCGTCTCGACCAACCCGCTGTCACGGAGAGTCGCCATCGCTCTGGTCGCGGTCGCTACCGCGACGCCCCATCGCTGGGCGATCTGCCGGACGGAAGGTATCCGGTCCCCGGCCGCAGGTCGCCGGTCAGGATTCGGCCGCGGATCTCTCGCCGATCCGCCGGTACGGCGGATCCGGCGCGGCTGCGGCGAAGGCATGGCTGCCCTCCGATCTACTGGTGAGGCCGTCGTCCGGCTGGACTGTACTAGGTCAATATCTTCCCGGCCAGCACACTTACTTGCTTTGCTAAGCGGCGCTGACTCAACTTTTCCAGGTGTGCCGATACGTTGTACGCATGGCGAAAGATACACCGTACGCATTGGTGCGACAGGCGGATGCCGCCGACCGGCAGGTGGTTTCGGACATCCTCAGCGAGGCGTTCATGGACGATCCGGTCGCCTGTTGGCTCTTCCCCGCATCGGGTGAGCGCGGTCGTCTCCAGTCGCACTTCTACGGCCACCTACTGGATCGGAGCGCCGCCGAGTCATACCTGGCCGGTCGTGGTGAGGCTGCCTCGGTGTGGCTGGCGTTGGCAGCGGGTCAGGCACCCGACGAGGAACGTCCAAACGCGCCCGACGTGGACCAGAACTCCATCTTCGGCGAGGACGGCGTGCGGTTGCGGACCCTCGGGCGGGCACTGGCCGAGCGGCATCCCCGTCGTGAACCGCACCTCTACCTATCGTGCATGGGCGTGGTGGGCGGGCGGCAGGGCGCCGGACTCGGCTCGGCGATGTTGCGCCACCGGTTGGAACGAGCAGACGCCGACGGGCTCGCCGCGTACCTGGAGGCGAGTTCACCGCGGAGCCGTGTCCTCTACCTGCGGTACGGCTTCAAGGACCTCGGCGAACCGGTTCGCGTGGCGGACAGCCCGCCGCTGTGGCCGATGCGTCGCCCACCACCCGATGACCACCCCACCAATTCCGCAACGACAAGGGGCATCCCGATGACCACGAAAGACGCCACCGGCGCTCGCCGGCTGCCGACCCTGGTTCTCGTACACGGCACCAACTCCTCGTCGCACCTCTGTTCTGGACTGATCACCGAACTCACCCTGCGGGGCACCGGTGCGTGGCTGTCGACCTTCCGGGACACGGCAGTGAGGGTTCTTCCCCGCTCGTACCAGGCGCCGCAGGACCTCAAGGGCTGGCAACCGAGCCGTCACCGCTCGCCAGGATCACCAGTGACGACTACGTCGAGCGCGTCGTGGACGTGGTGCGCCGCGCTCGCCGCCATGGGCCCGTAATCCTGGCCGGCGCCAGCCAGGGCGGTGTCACGGTGAGTAGGGTCGGCAACGCCATCCCCGAGCTGCTCGACCGGGTCGTCTACCTCGCGGCGTACTGCTGCGTCGACCTGCCGAACGTCGCGGCCTACCTTGCTACGCCGGAGAACAGCGACAGTCTGCTCCCCTGGTGACCCAGGCAATGGTCGCCGATCCGGCGATCCTGGGGTGGCCCGGATCAACTGGCGCTCGGCCGACCCGTCGGTGATCAACGGCATCAAGCAGTGCCTCGCCGGCGACTTCGCCGACCAGGCGGTGAGCCGACTGCTCAACACGCTCGAACCTGACGAGCCCGTCAGCATCCCCTGGCCGACGCACGCGGCGAAGCGGGCACCTGGGGCCAGATTCCCCGGACGTACGTGCGCTTCACCCGCGACCGGCTGATCCCACCTGCGCTCCAGGACCGGTTCATCACCGAGGCCGACCGCCTCACCCCGGACAACCCGACCGACGTACGAAGCGTCGCGGCCCCACGTCGGCCCGTTCGACCGACCCGAACTGGTGGAGATCCTCGCCGAACTCGTCAGCCGCTGACCAGACATGCAACGACAGACCTTCACCACCGAGCCAGTTCCCGCGCTTGATGGCTCGGTGGTGAAGTCGGCCAGCGGTCGGTGGTCACCACGCGCTCGGGCGCGACGAGATCGAGACCGACTGTTTCTCGACAGACTTGATCCGGTCGTCGCCGCTGCACTGCGGGGCGAGGGGCGTGGCGGAGATGCCCGGCAGCAGGCCGCTGGCGCTCGAGCGACTCGGCACCGACCACGGGAAGCGGCAACCTCCGCACCCGCCCTGTCCAACGATGCGTATGGATGACAAACCTGGTTGCCGGCCCCAGTAGATGGGGGTTTTCGGGGGCGGTTCAAAACCCATAGACAAGCTAAAGCCCTGACCAGCGTTTCCGCTGGTCAGGGCTTCTGTCAGGACGGCCGGATTCGAACCGACGACCCCTTGACCCCAAGTTTCGCAACGGTTCTGTCACGGCATGCCAGAACTGATTGATACGTCCGCAGATGCGGACAGAACGACAGCCCTTCGCGACGTCCTCTGCTGCCTTATGCCAACCACTCTGCGGCTGCCGGCCTCGATCCTGCGCAACTACCGCCGCGCCGCCCACATATCGGCCGACGCGCTTCCGGCATCGCCAACCTCCACAACATCACCCTCGCCGGCTGACCGCCGGCCCTGCCCAGGCAACGCCTTCACCCAGTTAGGAGACAATCCGTTAGCACGACGATCAAGGCAGTAACAACGGCGGGACTTCCGGGCTCGACAGTGGCGGTTGGAATCCAAGGTTGATATGACCCATGACAATCGCCCAATCCCTTTCTGGCGGCGAGCTCAGGGCTTGGGGACCGCAGACACAGGACGCACGGCCACTGCCAGCGGCGGCATGCGGGCTGATGGCTGTTCGGGACTGTTCGGGACTGTTCGGGACAGAAATAACGGTCTCGTTGCCTTGAGGCTGCAATCGAAGAGAGCTAGCTTCGACTCTTATCGATGGATAGCAGAGCGGCAAAGCTCAGTGATTCCGGCCGCGGCCAGCATGCTGACGCTAATCGCCACCGAGACGGCGGCTTTCGCAGGTACGGACAGGACTGCGGAGACGACCGGTTCTGCTGCAACTGGCGGATCGATACCCGACGACACGCCATAGCAAGACCTACGCAAGGGAGAAAATCGCATGCTTGCAACGGGCGCCGACTTCGGCGCGGTCACCGTTGGGGCTAGCCTCCCTGCTCGTGAGCGTATTGGTGATGGTGTCGTCCGGGCAACCGGTCTATGCCGCCAACCTCGGCAGCGAGCCGACCCTGCCCTACGCGCAGCCGAACAACACCAGCCTGCCGAGGGCTGGATGCGACACGACCGCCACCGACCCGAAGAATCCGCCGGTCAACAGTCCGGCGGCGCTGCAGGTGATCTACGCGTGGAATGACTCCACCGGCAACCAGTACGCGACGAACGTCGAGCACGCCGCCCGCGTCATGGACCGCGTTGACTGGCTGCTCGACCAGGCCAGCAACTACGACCAGCACTTCAAGTTCAGCTGCCGATCGACGACCACCAGCACGTACAACCAGTACGCGCAGGCGGTGGTGACGCCGGAGAAGATCAACACTGCGAACACCGACTTCTGGTCGATCGCGAACGAGCTGACGGCCAAGGGGTACGACGACAGCAACCGCTGGTACGTGGTCCTGACGGAGTTCGCCGCGCCATCCAACTCGGCTTACTGGTGTCAGACCAGTGGAGGTAGCGGCTGTATCTCCATCGTTGAGGCGTGGGACAGTGGAGTTGTCGGGCACGAGGCGACGCACCTGCTCGGCGCCGGCCACGCCTACATGGGTGAGAACGTCTGGCAGGACTCCAACGGCAACTGGCAGGCCGAGCAATACTGCCCCGACATCACAATGTGCTTTGGCGACTGGTGGGCCTTCGACTTAGCTACCGCCAGAACTACGATCCGAGCGAGACCAGCGCGGCGTTTTATGTGGACAATTATCCGTCGACGACGACGAGGAACGCGGCGGCTCACCCACTGCTCACCTCGCCGGTGTGCTGCGACGTCGGTGCCAACAACGACCTGCTGACCGCGCAGGAGCGGACCATCGAGGCACAGGCGCCGGGCACGTCGAACCCCACCGGGTTCACCACCTCCGGTTCCGGGGCAGCCATCTCGGTGACGCCGCAGGGCTCCTATACCGGCGCTTCCGCCCGCTACTTCGACAACCGTCGCTCGCTGCAGTTCGTCAGCTCACCGCAGTCAGCCGAGAAGTCGGTCATGGTGAGCCGTAAGCCGTCGGTGACGGTCGGTCACAGCTACAAGTTCTTCGTCCGGCTACGCGCCAACGCCGGCACCGCCGCGCTACGTATGCGGTGGTACAACTCCGGCGGCACGCTACTGTCCACTTCGACCAGCAGCTCGTTTGGCCTGACGTCGAACTGGTCGGAGTGGTCCCACCAAGCGGTCGCACCGTCGAACGCGGCCACCGTGCAGGTCTCTGTGGTGGCACCGGCCGGTGGTTCGCAACCGGCGACCCTGACCATGCACGTGGACACACTGCAATTGACCGACTGTAGCGCCAACGCAAACTCGCTGTGCCGCCCCACTACCTGATCCCACCCAGGTGATCGGTCTTCCACGTCGCGCGCGACGTGGGAAAGGCGTGAGCTCCGCCGCCGGGTGTACGAACTGAGGGCCAGGTCGGGAGTACGCAAGATCCGGCCATACGACGCCCGCCACGCCTGCCTGACCTACCTCGTCGGTGCCGGGGTGCCGGACGTCGTGCTGGCTGCTTGGGCCGGTCACGCGGACGGCGGCACGCTCGCCAAGCGGGTCTACGTCCACCCGACAACAGCCACCTGAAGGTGGCTGCCGAGCACCTCGAATCAGGGCTGTTCGGCATTGATCGGGGTCTTGACTCTATGCGCCGCCCTGCTCATTATTTACTGCGGCGATTCAACAGTGAGGGTCAATGTGATGACGCAGGTAGAGCCACCCGCAGGAGACCCCACATCAGCCGTCGCTCTCAGTGAGCTTGGAAAAATGGCCGACTCGCGCGTGCCAGTTCAGGCACGAGGGATTGGCTGACACGCGGGGCCCATCGGCGGGAACTGAGCATCGCGGGCCTCGGTTCAGTGCTCCTCGCTGTCGCGATGATCTGGCTGATTCCGCCGTACGCGGTTCGCGTGATGACTGCCGGCGCCAAGACCGTGCCGATCGCCGACCCGGCCCACACCATCGTCGGTGACGTGGGTGACCCGACGGCCCAAGCATGGCTGGTGGGATGGGGTGGCCACGCTCTCACCCACGGTCTGCGTGGCCTGTGGGACACCAACGCTTTTATCCCGACAAGTACGGCCTAGCCCTGAACGACAGCCTGCTCGGCTATGCCCCGGCAGGGCTGATAGGCAGCGGTGTAGTCGGCGCCGTGCTGCGCTACAACATCCTGTTCGTGCTGGCTTTCGCGCTCGCCTTCCTCGGCGGCTACGCGCTCCTGCGCCAACTTGGCGCGGATAAGGTCGCCGCCGCGGTAGCCGGGGCCGCCTCGCCTACGCGCCCTGGCGCTACGGCCACGACGGCCATTTGAACATTCTCTCCACCGGTGGTATCACTCTGGCCCTGGCCATGCTGGCGCGCGGCCACGGTTTCTCGTTCACCCGCGGCTACCTTGCCGAACGAGTCCGGCCGGGATGGGCGTTCGCTGGCTGGCTCGTCGCGGCCTGGCAGGTCAGCCTAGGCTTCGGCGTGGGGCTGGGATTCGTATACGTCCTCGCCGCCCTCTGCCTGATCACACTGACAGCATGGCTGATCCACCGCCCACGCCTTAGCCGCCGGCTGATCGTCGGTGATCTGATCGGCGGGCTGGTCTTCACCGCGGTGACCGGATACTTCGCGTACGCGTACCAACACGTGCGCGAGCTCAACCCAAATGTCACCCGGGACTGGGACTACGTCGCGCACTTCTCCCCGACACTGCGCGGACTTCTCGTGGCTCCGCAGTCCTCGCTGCCCTGGGGCACCCTGCACAACGACGCCCGCACCGCTCTTGGTGGCGTACCAACTGAGAGGTGCTGCTATGCGGGTATGCACTATATCTACTGGCCTTCGCCGGCCTGTTCCTATCCCGCTGGTCGCCGGTGCAACGGCTTCTGCTGCTGTTTGGGGTGGTCGTCGGAGTGTTGCTCGCGCTGGGCACGAACGGGTCGATCTACCGCCTGCTCTATCTTTACGTGCCCGGGTTCGATGGATCCCGTACACCAGGCCGGTTGATCTTGTGGCCCACTCTCTGCCTGGCCATCCTCGCGGCCGGCTTCGTTACCCACCTGGCCGAGGTGGCTCGCAGGGCGCCAAGCCGAAATGGTCGGTGGAAGCGGCACGGCTACTGACCGTTCCGTTGCTGGTCCTCGTGCTAGCTGAGGGCCTGCCCGACCTGCACCACCCCAAACTCCAGCCAAACCGGCCGCGATGGCGCTAGCCTCCGCGCACGCTCCGATCATGGTATTGCCGTCCGACGACGGCAGCGACCTCAACGTCCTACTTTGGTCGACCGACGGTTTTCCAACCATGGTCAACGGTGCGGCCAGCTACACCACACCCAACCGTCAGGCGATCCGCGACGTTATGGCGACCTTCCCCAGCGAGCCGGCCTTGGATCGGTTGCACCAGCTCGGCATCCGCAGCGTCGTCCTGCTGCGCGACCGGGTCCAAGGCACCCCATACCAACCATTGCTTGACATCCCCGACGTACCCGGCATCACCCGCCATGACGTCGGGCCAGACGTGGTTTACACCATCGACACCAACACCAAGAACCCCTAACGAAACGATGTTGGGCGTGTCCTCGGGACACGAGGATCGTTCTGACTGAACGTGAGGAGGGCTGAGCAGCCGCCGTGGTGACCAACACGAGCAGCACGCCGGTCAACGGATCAACCCTGGCAATCACGCTGCCGAGTACGGGTAACACCGGCCGGCCCTCCGCATTCACCCTCGACGGCACCGCCTGCGCGGTCGTCTGACACCACCCGTCGCGGCGCCGGGTACCAGGGGCCCGGCACCGCGCCCAGCATCCACTCGTCGACAAGACGCGGCGTCGCGCGTCGACCCGCGAATGTTCCTGGTCACGGCTTTAGCAGGCTGTGGACAGGGGCACGCGCGGCAGGGCCAGACGCGTACCGTGCCGTCGTCGTGGGTCGACACGAGCCGATCGCCGTCCGGGCTGAAGTCGGCGGTCTCCACGGAGGCACCGAATCCGTGTGTGCCCCAGGGCACGCACCCTGTCGGGCGAGGACGGTGGGCTCAGACCAGTGCTGATGCCGCCAGGTTAGTCGCAAGACCACCGAGGACACACGTAGCAGAGCCACGGGCGCGCGCCCCTCGCGTGGAACGAAACCTGCCGTGCCCATGCGGCAGCGGCCGCAAAGGCAAACGATGTCACGGCGCACCCGGACGTCCGAAACCGACACGGGTGAGCCCATCGCGGTGACCGCCTGGCGACCGAGACTGGTGGCCGCCGCCCGCAGAGACCTGGCCGGTGTCTACGTCGCTGCTGGTGCCGCCAGGACGTGCCTGCCACAGTGACCTGCTACTGGTACTGGTGGCCGTCGGCTTCACGCCGCCGTGGCCGTGCTCGCTGAGCGGGTGTCGGATAAGTGGCGGTGATCACGAGCCACACGCGGTCAACCACGGGCAACAGTGATCGCGCAGACGAGGGCACAAGAGCAAGGTCCCCACCAGTGTTCTCAGTGGTGGGGACCTCTGTAGCCCGGCGAAATCCTCAGCAGATACCCAGGCCGTCGATCCAGTTGGTCGCGTTGTTTGTGTAGTAGCTGGCCATCCAGCCCTGCACGCCATTGACCCTGACGTAAACCCAGTAGGGGTTGCCGCCGACGGTCTCGCCAGCCTTCTGGCAGAGGATGTACACGTGCTGCGGGGCGCTTACCTTGGTGAGGATGTTCGGGCAGGCCCACGGTGCGGGGCGTCGTAGCACTGCTCGCTGCTCTCCTGGCGGACGTTCACGTTGGAGGCCCACACCCGTACCAGCCCTCGCCGTGACCGGCAGCGTGGCGGGTGTGGCGACCAAGGCGGTCGCGGCGAGCGTGGCGGTGGCCGTGGCCACCCAGCTTCGAGAGGAGTCGTTTCATGTCAGGCACCTTTCGTTATGTGGACATTTGTGGATCCATATATGTCATGGGTAGGCCGGCTGAGCTGCTCCCAACCCGCTCCCCAATATCGCCGCGATACCACCGGCATCTGATCGCCGGCCTGCGACCCGGTCCGGCCGGGCGGGCGGGCGGAGGGCTGGTGCATCCGCCCGGCCGGTGCCTGGTCCCCGGGGTCACATCCCCAGGTGTCGTAGAGCGTGTCGCTCATGCGCCGGGCGTAGATGTTCGCGCCCGACACTGTGGGGTGGAAGGACTGCCGGGACTTGCCCCGTGCGTTCCAGCCCTCCGGAAAGAACCCCGGCAGCGGGCCCTCCTCGCCCGGGGTGAGTTCGGTCACGGGCCAGCGGATCGCCTCGTGGGCGCCGCACACGCCGCCCCGTTGAAGTACGAGATCGGGTTGGCGAAGGTGACCTGCAGCCCTGGGAACTCCCCTGATCTCGACCACGGCGTCCTGCATACGAGCGGCGACCAAGTCGGCGGTCTCGTTGAGCCAGACGACGTCCCCATGGCCCATGAACGCGTTGCACAGAATGGCGTCTTCGAACAGCCGGGGTAGCCCATCAACATGATCTTCGCGTTCGGCGCCTTCTTGTGGATCTTCTGAGCACCGACACCAGCGATGCCTTGAACGGCCCAGCCAGGTACGCCGGTTCGGCGACTTCCAGCACGTCGGTGTCATCCTCCAGGACCTCGTTCTTGCAGCCAGGTGGCAGCGGCAGGATGCACGCCAGCAGAATCGGCTCGAAGCGCGCGTCGTTGCCGCCGATCGAGAGGGTCACCAGTGTCGTGAACTCGTCGACGTAACCCTGATCCAACTGGGTCGGCTCGCCCCACAACCGGTCGTTGCCCACTTGCAGGTCGCCGTTGCGAGGCTTTGGCTCGCCCTCCGGGACCGAGTAGTACGGCAGGATGTTCTCCGACTCGGCGCCCGAACAAGCCCGCAGGTGAAAGTCCATTTGCGGATCCCAGCCATCGGCCCGCTCGCCGATGGAGCGCCCATCGTCGCTCAGCACCGCCTGCCGCGACCAGGCGTACTCCGACCGGTGACACAGGTTTTGGTAGCGAATCTGCGCGTTGCCGCCGGCCAGGAAAATCTTCTGCTTGAAGTCACTCTCCCGGTAGTAGTTTCCACCACCCGGCGACGAGGCACCCTCACCGGAGGCGAATGAGTCGCCGAGCGCGACGATCTGGTGCCGCGGACGCTGCGCCAGCGGCTCGAAGGCCACCGCGTCCCACGCGACGTCCTCGTCACCGGTGCCGTCATCGGCGTCGGTGGTCAGCCGGATGCGCGGCACCCGCTGACCGGGAACGCGCCCAGCGACACCCACCGGTTCTCCTGAACCCGCTGCTGCACACGCGTTGGCGGCCGGTGAACCCGCCGCCCAGGTCGATCTCGTACGCCGCCAGCCGGGTGTGGGCGCCGTGGTCGGGCAGGTGCACCATGAACCGCACCCACTGGGTCAGCGGCCGATCCAGGGCCCACGTGCCGCTGACCTTCATCCGACCGCCCTCGGCCCCGGCCACACGGGTGTGCGCAAACCAGAAGTGCCCCCGAACCCGCCACCGATCTGATGGAAGTCGATCTTCGATGGGTAGGTTCCTCCCGACCCGCCGAAGTTGAGCGCGAACGTGCCGTTGGTCGCTGGTGCCGGGCACCGGGCCGCACCGACGGTGTGCCGCCGGGCACGTCGTCCACCACCAGCGCGCCGCTGGGCAGGCCGCTCCGGTCACAGCTCGGTGGGTAGGAGACCGCGTCGGGCTCGTACTCCCAGCCGGGGTCGAAGCGCAGCAGCTCGTAGCCGCAGTCCTCGACACACGTCTTCCACTGCGCCGGCTGGTTGTACCAGCACTTGAGGTCGTACTGGTTCAACGTGTTCTTGTGGTAGCAGGGCCCTGTCGGTTCACCGACGACCCCGCGTCCTGCGGCGGGAACTGCCCGCCCGGCTGGCAGTTGTTGGTGGCGTTGCAGAACAGCTCGATCGGTGGCTTGGCGGTCAGGCGGTTAGTCAGGTGGAACTCGCCGCCCCACCACGCCGGCCGGTACGCCGTCACGACCGTGTCGACGCCGTCGGGCAGATCCGGCGGATACGCCGCGAAACCGATGACCTTCTCCGGGTACGGCCACCACTGGGGATTGCGCGCGTCGTCGTAGCTGCCCGCGAGGAACGCCGGGCGGCCCGCCGGATACTTCGGGTTGATCGGGTTGTTGGCCCAGCCCACCCCCACGCGCCGTTGTGCTGCGACGACGTCGACTGGGGTAGAAACCGCTGTTGTACGCCCACACGGCGTAGAACCAGTTTTCGATGTTGGCCGCGTCGCCATCGTTGACGATCAGCCCGGCACCCGGGTCTCGTTCCACTTACGCTGCAGGATCTGCAGGCCCGCCGCGACGTTGGTGGCGAAGTCCAGCGCCACGGCCCGCTGCGTCTGATACGGCAACGCGGTCTCGCCGGGCTTCTCCTTGCCCGCCAGCCGCATGCCGTCGGTAACCTGCCCGACACCGTAGCCACAGTCCGCCTTGCCCCAGTCGATGTCCCAGTCGTCGGCCGGAGTGCTGTTGTAGATCTCCAGGCCATAGAAGTTGCCGATCAACGGGTTGGCGGTCACGCCCGGCACGGCGAACCGCGCGGCCTGCCACAAGTTCGATTCCTGAGCGACGATGCCCAGGTAGATCTGCGCCGGCACCCGACCGCCGCCGGCCAGCGGCACCCGCGGGAACAGCCCCAACGGCGAGTACGCCGGCATGCCCAGGTTCATCCAGTTTGCAGGCCGCGACGCGTACCCGAAGCCGGTGACCGCCTGGTCGACGGCCCACTCCACCTGACGTGGCCGCGGCTGCAGGGCCTGGTTGCCCGGATCGTTACGCGGCACCGCGCAGTAGCGCTCGCTCTCGTCCTCCACTGGCCTTGTGGGGCTTGCCAGTGCCGAGGCGGTCCGCTGGCCCGCCGGACGGGACACGGACAGCTTGGGTGTGGCGTACGGCCCGGCGGCGTGCTGCCCGGCGGGCCGCCGAGGCGAGCACCCGAAGCTGACCTCCCGGCCGGTCTTGCGGACCTCTGCGGTAATCGCGACGCCCCGCGGCACCGACGGATCCGAGGCTAGCTGCTTGTTGTTACCGGCGAACCCCACCCGGGTCAGCACCAGCTCGCCGCGGCTGGACACGATCGCGTCCGACGGTGCGGACACCCGAGTGATCCCGGCCGGCAGCGCGGCCGGCACGGTGGCGTTCTCGCCGGTGATGAAGACCCGGCCGCCCGCGGCGCCAGCCCAGGCCGGTCCGCCCGCCCTGGGCCAGCGTCGACGCGGCCCTCCGGCGGGCGGCGTCGGCAACCCGGACCCGAGCCTGGTCGCCCGCGTGCTCCAGATACACGACCCGACCCGCCGCGTCCGGCACGAGGCCGTACGCGACGCCGGCGGTGCGGGTCAGGCCGCTCGCCTTGCCGGCCGCGTCGACCCGGACCAACTGCTCCTTGGCGGCCGCGACGATGCCGCCGGGAACCGGCACCGCGGAGGTGAGTTCGGTGGCGACGGTGATCGGCGCGGCGATCTTGCCGGTGTCCAGGTTCACCGACAGCAGCCGGGTCTGCCCGGCCACCCGCCGAACTGTGACAACACGGCGGTGGTGCCCGCGCCGCAGCCCGGGCTGAAATAGGCCAGCGACGACATCACCGGCAGCTTGACGACCGTGCCGGAGAGCAGGTCGACGACCGCCGTGAACCCGCCCCGGTCGAACAGCCGCTCCTCGTTCGTGAACGTGCGCGGCGCGTACACGACCGCGAGCTTGCGACCCGAACCGGACAGGCAGGCGTTGCCGATCCACTGGTCGGCCTCGAACCCCGGCTCAGAGAGCGAGGCGACCGCGCGCCAGGTGTAGCCGGTGTTGGCCGCGGCGGCCAGGACGTGGAATCCATTGGCGTCACCGGAGGTGGTCCAGGCGGTGTCGGCGGACTTCCGCCAGCCGGAGCCGAGCTTGGCATCCCGCTCGGCGGGCGCGACCGCCATCGGCGCGTCCTCGGTGGTGGCGACGGGGCGGCTTCGGTTGGTGGCGGTGCGGCCGGGGCAGCGCTGGCCGGCTGCGGCAGCAACGCGAGCGCGATGACCATCACGAGTGCCAGCAGGCCGGGCCGTGGGCGGGGAGACATGGTGTACCTCGTTCCGCGGGTCGGGAAAATCACCGCCGTTGAACCCGGTCGAGCTGGGACCTCGTCACGGCGATCAAGGAGTACGTGCGCCTCCACGACGACGAACGGAGACCGTTTACGTGGACCGCCCCGGCCAGGTGTCCGAGGTGGATGCCTCGGTCCCTGGCCGGTGGTGAGCCAGAATCGACACCGCTTACTAGAAGCGGCCGGTGCACCACCCGAAGTCGTTGGCGTCCTTCATGCACGCCTGCACGTAGTTGTTGTAGCTGCCCATCGCCGTCCACACGGCGTTGCCACTGCCCGGCAGCTCGTCGATGTGCCTGGTCTCCGTCCGCAGCAGCGTCCCGCCGGTGCGCGCGCTCCAGACCTGCAACTTGAGGTAGTGGTACTGCGGACCGCCCCCACCTGCCAGCAGGCTCTCGACCCGCGCCCATGCCGCATAGCAGCCCGGGGAGTAGCGCAGTTGGACGACGTACCAGGGCTCGGGGTTGATCGATTGGAGGTTCTGCGCACCGGTGCTGCACCCGTTGGTCTGCGGGTCGAGGTAGTTGCAGCTCGCGCCGTAACAGCCGTATGCCTGGGCTGGGGTCGCGACGACAAGCGTCGGGGTTATGCCGGCCACGAGCAGCGCCAGCACGGCGGCCATTCTTCGGGCTAGGGACATCGTTCCTCCTCGGACGCATGCCCGGATGTGGTGTCGATCCAGTCTCGATCGACGGGCTACTACGACTCCTATGCGTTCGCTATGCTCATATCGCTCGATGGCTCTCGATCGCTGAGGTTTCGGGAGACGCCATGCGCTACCGCCTCCTCGGCGCGATCGAGGTGCACTTCCGCGATCACCCCATTCCCATCGACCGCCCGCGCTGCCGAGCCGTCCTGGGCTACCTTCTGCTCCACGCCGACCAGACGATCTCCTCGGATCGGCTTGGCGAAGCGCTGTGGGCCGGTGCTGCGCCGACGAGTGCCAGGGCACAGGTGCAGGCCGACGTCTCGGCCATCCGGCGGGCGTTCCGCGAGGCCGGCGCCCCGGGGTCCTGGCCACCCGTCCCGGTGGCTACGAGCTACAGACCGTCGCCGGCGAGTCGGACTACGCCGAGTTCACCACGCTGACCGAGCAGGCCCGCCACCGCGACGACCTCGGAGAACGCGTACGGCTGATGCGAGCCGCGCTCGAACTGTGGCACGGCACGGCGTTGACCGGTGCCACGGCGGCCTTCGTCGAGGGTGCCCGCGCCGGCCTGGAGGAGCAGCGATTGGCTGCCTATGAGAGGTTGGCCGAGGCCGAGCTTGCTCTCGGTCACCACGCCGACGTGGTGGCCGACCTCTCCGGTCGTCATCAACGCGCCGCTGCGCGAGCGGCTGCACGGCCAACTCATGCTGGCGCTGCACCGCTGCGGCCGACGGGCAGACGCGCTCGCGGTAGCGGGGCCTCCGCCGCCGGCTCGTCGACCAGCAGGGGCTCGATCCTGACCCGGCGATCGTCCGTTTGGAGCAGCGGATCCTGCGCACGGACGGCTCGCTGGCACCGCCAACTGTCCCCAGCACCGTGGCGACCCGCTCACATCCACCGAGCCACCGACCGGACGAGCCATCGGCGAGACCGCCCTCCGACGGTCTCGCCGCCGTCGCCCGCTGGTCCGTGCCGAACCAACTGCCGCCTGACATTCCCGACTTCACCGGACGTGACGCCGAAGCCGACCTGTTGCGTACCCTGCTGGTGCCCACCACGCTGCCGGCAGGGGCCATGCGGGTGGTGGCGATCTCGGGCATGGGTGGCGTCGGGAAGACCGCGCTGGCGGTCCATGCCGCGCACGACTCGAGATCGTCCTATCCGGACGGCCTGCTCTACGTCAACCTTCGTGGCACCGACGCGTCGGCCTTGGACCCGTCCGACGTCCTCGGCCGGTTCCTGCGTGCGACCGGTCTCGACAGCCAGGCGGTGCCGGACGACACTCTTGAGCGCAGTGAACTCCTGCGCAGCCGTCTGGACGGCCGCCGGTGCTGCTCCTCCTCGACAACGCCGCGTCCGAGGAGCAGATCCGACTCCTGCTGCCCGGCACACCCGGCTGCACAGTCGTCATCACGAGCCGGACCCGCCTCACCGGAGTCGAGGGCGCCCGCTGGATCGGCCTGGACGTCCTCTCCCCGAACAGGCGGTCGACCTCCTCGCCAAGATCGTAGAGAGTGGCCGGGTCACGACCCAGGCCGATGACGCGGCCGCGATCGTCCGCCTGTGCGGTTGGTTACCCTCGCCGTGCGCGTCGCAGGTGCGCGGCTGGCAGCCCGACCACATTGGTCGCTCGAACATCTCCTCCGTGTCCTGGCAGACGAGCGGCATCGACTTGACGGCCTCGCCACCGGCGACCTCGGCGTACGCGCTTCGATCGCGTTGAGCTACCGCGGGCTCGACGACGCGGCAGCACGGTTGTTCCGGCTCCTGGGCACCCTCGACGTCCCCGACTTCGCCGGATGGGTGGCTTGCGCGATCCTGGAGACGCCGTTAGGTGACGGCATCACCCACCTCGAGGCGCTTGTCGACGCCCAACTACTGTCCGTCGGTGCAGGTATCGGCACTGGCGACGCCGGCGGGCACTATCGCTACCGCTTCCACGATCTCGTCCGCCTCTTCGCGCGGGAACGGGCCGAAGCGGAGGAGACCGCCGAAAACCGCACCGCCGCCGTCAGCCGCGGGTTGGGCGCCTGGCTGGGCATTGCGGAGCCGATGTCAGAACGGACGCCGGGCCCGTGCTACGCGCCGGTGCACAGCACCGCCGGCCGGATGCGGATTCGTCCGTTGACGTCGCCAGCGTCGACCCGCTCGCCTGGTTCGATGCCGAACGCGCGCCGCTGATGCGGGCGGTCGACCAGGCGTGTGCCCTCGGCCTCGACGATTTGGCGTACGACCTGGCCGGGTGCCTGGAGCGTTACTTCGACATCCGCGGCATGTACGTCGAGTGGTCCGACATCAACACGCAGGTTCTGAAGCTGTGTGAGACGACCGGCAACCTGCGCGGCCAGGCTGCGATGCTCCGCGGCCTCATCGAGGTCAGGACGTGGGCCAACCCGGGGCAGGACGGCGACGCGATGGCGGCGATGCGGGTCGACGCCACCCACCTGCTCGACCTGTTCGCCGCAGTCGACGAAGACCGCGGCGTGGCCGACGCCCTGGTGCTCTGTTCGTGGGCGTTCACGGCCAGGGTGACTACCTCCAGGCCAGAGCGGCGGCGAACCGCTCCTTGCACCTGGCGAACGCGACGGGGCATCTCGGTGGTCAGGCACGCGCTCTCGTCGCGCTGGCCCTCGCCGAAGCGGATTCCGGCCAGCTGGAGACTGCCATCGCCACCCTCGACGCGGCCCTGGGCGCCAGCCGCGACCTCGGAAATCCCCGACACGAGGCCACAGTGCTCCAGTTCCTCGGCCTAGCTCACTGCCAGATCGGCAACCTCGGCGAGAGCCAGCGCCTGCTCGACGCCGCGATGGCAATCTCTCGTGCTTGGGGCGACCGTTACGCCGAAGTTCTGACGATGCTCGCGCTGGCCCGCCTGGACCTGCTGCGCGGCGACCGGTCGGCCCACGCCGCCGCAGAGTCCGCACTGTCGCTGGGACGGCACTACAACATGCGGCACCACATCGCCGATGCCCTGGCGATCCTGGGCGAGATCGACATCGCGGAGGGTCGACCCGCCGATGCCGTGCCCTACCTCGTGGAGTCCGTGGCGATGTGGCGCCGACGCGGCTGGCTGTCCTTCCTCGCGTCGGCATTGACCACCCTCGGGCTGGCCAGCGCGACGAGCGACCCGGACGCGTCCGCGCGGCGACCGCCGAAGCGGGCGAAATCTACGCCCTTCTCCGCGACCAGCGGTCGGGTTAGGCACGGGGTACAGACCGCCGGCGGCATCTGGGCGTCCGAACTGCCGGCCAGTTGCGCCTGGGGTTCCCCTCCGACCGCCCGGAAACGGCATGTTCTTGGCCCTGCCGGTGCCGCACCTCGGACGCGCACAGGTTACATCCGGTGTCCTGTGCTCGCCCGTGCCCCAAACTCGAGCTTGAGCAGCTGCGGCCGCAGCTGCTCGGGGCTTGCTCTGCTCGAAGTAGCGTCGCCCTCCCGGCTCGGCGAAGCAGGTGGATCGAGCCCCGAAGGCTGGCGACGTCGTCAAGATCATCGTTTGAGCAGCTGGACCGACGAGATCGAGGCGAATCGCGAATCGCGACTCACATGCTTCATGACCGTCGTCAGCGATGGAGGATCTCGAACGGTCGAGATGCGGCAGCGCAGTCAGCCACCGTGCCGCCGTCGGCGAGCTGCCAAGGCGCCAGGATCTGGCGCAGCAGTGGATACAGCATGGGGCGTCCACATCGGGTTCGTTGTCGCCGCGGGTCGATCTGTGCTGTCCCGGACAGGTGTCAAGGGAAGTCCCGATAGATGTGTCATGGGTTGTTGATCAGGCTGCTCGGATGAGGCTGGTGTAGGTCCGGTCGGGGTTGGGGTGGAAGTGGCCGAGAGGTTGGCCGTCGTGGTGGTAGACGATGATCTGGTTTTGGTCGCGGATGGCGGTGACGGTGGTGCCGGCGTGGGTGGTGCCGACGCTGGTGCGGTGTCCGGCGACGGTGATGGCGCCGGTGCTGCCCACGAGGCAGTGGTGCAGGGTGGCGTCGGTCTGTATGGGCAGGCTGGTTGGTCCGCCGAGGCTGAGTGCGTCTGTCCATGCCTGGGCGGATCCTGCGCCGGTAGCGGCTGACCCGCCGCGTTGTCACCGGCGACTTCAACGACGCCCCTGCAGCCGAGACTCTCGCCGCCCTGCCACAAGCGAACCTCACCGAACACATCCAACGGGGCACCACGATCGTCGGCCCCAACCGCAACGGGACCCTCATCGACGACAAGTTCGCCGACCTGTCCCCACCATGTGGACACACCGGCACCGGGCAAAGGACGTCACCACCTTCGCCCCTACGACCAGATCTGGACGACCTCCGACCTGACCGTCACCGCTGCGCACGTGATGCGCCGCACCCAGATCAGCGGTGACGGGTCCGACCACGACCCTGCATACATTGACCATGCCGCGAGCTGACGCTGAATCGTTTACCGGAGGCCCGCCACTGATCAGTCACCGACGCCCCGCCACGTGTACAGCTGCAACCGCTTGGCCGACTCCGATCTACGCCGTAGCCCGCCTGCCTGGAAGCTGTCCTGACGGGCACCCGAACGGAGCAGGCTAACGCTCGGCTTCATAAGGGTCACTATGGTGTCATCGGGGCGAGTGTCGAGCCGTCCGGGCAGCTCGGCCCGATCGGCGATAATTCAATAGCCCTAACAGGGGACCCCGATAGGTCCGTCCGAAGTGGCCGAACAATGCGTTACTCTGAGTTGTTGTGCGTACCGCGCCGATCGTGAAGGACTACACTCACCATCGTGGACCTCAATCTCGTTCGGCGCTGGTATCCGGTTCACTCGGCCTTGATCGTGCATCTTGACCGGCGGTCGTTCGACCGAGGGGACCTTGGCGGCCATAGACGGCGAAAGCCTGGTTCTGCTGACCCCAATGGGCCGACGTTATTGCTGGCCAGCGCCATCGAGTATGTGGAGCGTGGTAGCACCGGCACGTCGGTACCCACCGCGCCTCCCGCACCTCCGGCGGCCGCCGCTACGCTCGCATTCACATTCTCCCCGCCTGGCATGAGCTGGCCAAACAGTTCATTCCGCCGACGGCACCGCCCCGCTTTCCCCACTCATTCTGCGCCGCGATCCAGAACTGATCTTGAGCGATTCCCAGGCGGCCACGGTTGACCGGGAAATGACGCGGGCGGCCAATCAGCATGCTCACACACTGAAGATCCAGGACCCTCAACGGATCAGCCAGACGATCCGGGTGCTGACCGAACTGGCGGACGAGTGGGAATATCCGCCCGCGCTACATGCGGCCGCCCTGCTGCTGCTGGGCGACGGGACGGCGTCACCCGTCGTGGCCGCCCAGGCCGAGCAGTGGCTGGAGCAGGCGGTCTACCTCGGCGGCGCATATGCCTGGGACCTCGCAGTGCTCTACGTGCGGACCGAACGGACGGCTCTGGCTCTCGACGTACTCGCGCAGGCGCTGGCCGAGAGCCGCCAGACAACGTCGCCGACCGGATGCTGCGGCTGTTCCTCGACCTCGTGATCGAGCATGGCGATCCAGCTGTCGCCGTAGACCCGCTGCGAGCTCTCGGCGACGCCGGACGGCAGACGGCCATCCATGCGGGCCTCTACTTGATCTTCAGGCTGCGGGCGGAGCAGGCGCCCGCCTTGACGCGCTGGTTACCGGGAGTGCGACGGCACCCATGACCTCGAACGCGTGCTGGCCGCGCTCAGCCCCCGGTGTCCGACGCCGCCCGGCGGGCACCCACTCCCGTCCGCCGTCGGTCCCACCGCCACGGCGCCGCAGCCGAGCCGGCCGATGGCCACGGCCGGCCAGTTCTCGACAACGCCTTGCTCACACAGGCCGTGCAGCGCCAGTTCCGCACGGCGATTCCGCCCAGGCTGCCGAGATCGCCCGCAAGCGGCGGCCCGTTGCGGTCCCGGCGCCCAGGCCCTCCCGCCGCCGCCGCCGAAGACCCACCCGGCCCGCCTCCTCGCTGTACGCCCAGGCGCAGCACGCCGAGACCAAATTGAAGAACTACGCCCGGGCCGAAGATCTGTACCGGCGCGCGATTGAGGCACGGGACAACACCGAGCGTTCGGTGCGAAGCCTGGCCTGGCTGCTGCACGGTCGCAAGCGCAGTGAGGAGGCACTGTCGCTGCTGCAAAGCGCGTCGGCCGCCGAGCGTCAGAGCCTGCCGCACCAGAACATCTTGAGCACGATCTTCGGTGACCTCGGCCAATGGGCGGAGAGCGCCGAAGTGCTGCAGCACGCCCTGGCCCGGCGGCATCCGCAGAACATCCAGATCGGGTTGCTCAAACGGCTAATCCGGGCACACCAGCAATCCCGCGACTACGCGAAGGCCAAGAACGCGGCGAGCCGGCTGCTCACCATCGATCCGGGCCGGGCCGACTTCCGGGACATCGTCGCCGAGCTGGACAAGGTCGAGCGGACCGGCATGTTCAACCGGCTCGACGAGTTGCTCACCGACAGCGACTGGAAGCCGGACCAGTCCCGGCTGGTCAGCCCGCTGCTGGCGCTGAACCTGACGAACTGCGACTTTAAGGGGATCAATCCGGCGAAGGTGCAGAGCAACCGGCTGGCGGAGAAGGACGTCGCGGAGCTGGAGACTTCATCAACCGGCTCGGCGTGCACCGCTCGGCGGACCGAGCGGCTTAACCTCTCGGCGGCCCGCATCCTGCAAGAGCTCGGGCTCACCGAGGATGACCGGTTCCGCAAGTCACTGCGCTTTTCGCCGCCGCGATGGGAGATCTCTGCGCGGCCGAGCGACGACCGGCCGACGTGACCCGGGCCTACTACGCCGAGGCGATCATCCTCTGCCACGGCTGGGACACCACGGCTGACGTGAAGCTCCGCCAGTTCGTCCTGTCGTACCACCCGAAGCAGCAGACCTCGAACGATCCGCCACACTTCGAGAAGTCCCTGACCTCGGTCCTGGAGGTCAAGGCCATACGGCGCTCCGTGCTGATTGGGCTACTCTCGGTCGCCAACTATTCCGAGGTGGCGAGCCGGGAGATATCCAACCGCACCTTCACCCATAAGGAGCTGCGCGGCATTCTGTTCGAGGAGATCTGCCTTTACCTCGCCGAGCCGGTACGTGCCGGCGCCAACGACCATGCGTACGCGGAGGCGTGGCAGGACGCGCTGCGCGCGTATCGGCAGGACTTCGACGGGCAACGCCAGTCGCTGCTGCTGCTGCTGAACTGCCCCGACCCCTCGTCACCCTAAACGAGGACGAGGAGGAGGTGGCGCGGATCCGGAGCCGGATCGTGACCACGCAGACCGACCGCGCCCGGCTGACGAGCGCGGCGACCATCCTGAGCAGCTTGCGCAACTATCTCGACCAGTCGTCCTACCTGGAGCAGGAGCGGCTGGAGCTGATGAACCGCACGGAGTTGCACAAGCTGTCCGACGAGATCAAGGCCTATCCGACCCCGGTCAGCCTCGAATACCTGGTGCCGCTGCTCAAGCACTGGGAAACGGCACTCGGCAAGCACTTCACCGACGTACGCCGGGCGGCCGAGCCCACCGAGCTCGTAGTCGCCCTGATCCTGCCGAGCTATGTGCCCAACGCCTCTTCGATCTCGGTGCAGCTGTCGGTGACCAACGCCGCGCGTCGCAGCCCTGCGGGGAACGTCACCCTGCGGGTGCTGGACAACCCGGAGGACTACCAGCCGGTGGGCGAGCCGATCCCGGTCGCGCACACCCTACGCGACACGCAGAGCGAGAGTTGTAACCTCCCGCTGGTCGTCACTGAACGCGCAATCGCTGACAAAGTGCTCACCCTTAAGTACGTGCTGGAGTTCGACGTGCGCTCGGGCGGGCGTGTGGTAACTGATCCCGAGGCGCTGACCTTGCGGCTCTTTGAGTCGGCCGAGTTCCACACGATCTTCAACCCGTTCTCCGAGGGTGCGCCGGTCGAGGACGAGCATATGTTCTACGGCCGCGAGCCCCTACTCGACAGCCTGGTCGAGGCGTTGGAGCACAGCGAGGCCAAGAGCGTCGTCTTCTACGGCCAGAAGCGGGCAGGCAAGTCGACGGTGCTCATCCACCTGGAGAAACGACTGCGGCCGCCGATGCTCGCCGCCCGGCTCAGCCTGCTCGACCTGGCCACCCAACTCAACCATTCCACGCTGCTCTACAAAATCGCCCGGGCTTTCTATTCGCGGCTGGAGGATCTCTACGACGCGGGCTACCCGCAGCTCGACATACCCGAGCCGCGGCTAGCCGAGTTCGCCGTCAGCGGCGCCCCGCAGATCCACTTCGACGAGTACATGAGCCGTCTGCGCCAGCAGATGCGCCGCACGAAGCCATACGAGCAGTGGCGCCTGATTCTGCTGTTGGACGAGTTCACCATGCTCTACGCCGCGATCGAGCAGGAGAACTGCCGCGGGGCTTCATGAAGTCCTGGAAGGCAATGCTGGAACGCAAGCTGTTCAGCAGCGTGGTCGTCGGCAACGACCTGATGCCGACGTTCCTGGCCGCCTATCCCAACGAGTTCCAGGTGGCCCGCCAGGAGCGGCTCTCCTACCTGGATCGCAAGGAGGCTGAACGGCTGATCATCGAGCCGGTGTCCCTACCCGACGGCGACAGCCGGTATAAGGGCGACTCGGTCGCCCGAATTCTCGACCTGACCGCCCGCAACCCGTACTACGTTCAGCTGTTCTGCAACCGCCTGATCGAGCGGATGAATGCGGAGCGGCAGCCGCTGATCGGCCCGGCGGATGTGGACAACGTCGCCGAGGCGCTCGTGCACGGCGACAAGTCGCTGACCCTCGAGCAGTTCGACAACCTGCTGACTCCCGGCGACGCCGAGGTGAGCGCACTTTCCGCGGAGTCGGCCATGGACGTGCTGAAAGGCTGCCTGACCGGCCACCGGCGCGCCCTCTACCTCGACGGACGGCGCGCCGCCGACATTCAGCAGGGGCCGCAAGTGCTGGAGGACCTGGTGCGCCGCGACGTCATCGAACACGAGTCCGAGGAGCGCTACAGGATCAAGGTGGGCTTGTTTGCGGAATGGCTCTGGGCGCGGAGGGCGTGATGGAACCGAGCGAGAACCCCTACGCCGCGGTCGGCGGCATCGTCTTCGGCGCGGCGCACGTCGGCCGGACCGACAAGGTGGCTGTTGTGCAGCATAGAGTGCTGCTGTCACCGGCCGGGCCGGGCGCGACTGCCATTGTCGGGCCGCCGCGGATCGGCAAGTCGAGCCTGGCCTACCACGCCTTCATGCGGCCGGAGACCAAGCAAAACCACCCAATGCTGCTCCCGGTATGGATCAACGTCCGGATCCATCCGGACGCCGGCCGGCTGTTCCGAAAGTTCGCCGAAGACCTGTGGCTGCTGCTGGAGGACGAACCGACGGCCGAGCTCGACGGGCCGCTACGTCGCCGCTACGAACGGGTCGTCGACTACACCCGGGACTGGGTGGAGCTGCAGGGCGACCTTCAGCAGTTCCTCAAATCGCTCAAGGCACAGGGTTGGCAGCCGGTGCTGATTCTCGACGAGTTCGACGCGGCGCGGGAGGTCTTTCAGCCCGGCGCGTTCCAGTGTCTGCGAGAGCTGGCCTACTACCCCGAGTGGAAGATCGGGCTGGTCACCACCTCCCGCCGGGAGCTGCGCGACATCGTCAACCGCGCGGATCCGGTGGAGTCCACCTTCCCGGTATCTTCCGCACCGTCGAGCTGCTTTGCTTCGACGAGGCCGAGCTACACGAGCTCGTCGGCCTCCAGCCGGGCAGAGCGCAAGACCTGGAGACGCCGGCGGTAATCAGGCGTCTCGTCGAGCTGACCGGCGGCCATCCGTACCTCGCCAGCATCGTGCTCGACCGATTCTGCGGAGGGCCGCAGTCAGGCACCGCGTCGGACCGGATCGAGGCAGCCGCTGTCGCGGCCCGCACCGACTTCCACCGCTACTACCGCGACCTGGAGGACCTGCTGCGCTCCGACGGGCGGATGCAGGCACTGCTCGAGATCCTGTACGGACCCCAGGTCACCGCCACCCAGGACGACGCCGAGCGACTGCTGCGCGAGGGCCTGATTCGCGTCGCCGATGACTCGTACCGGTCTTTCTCCGATCATTTCGGCGACTACCTGCGCTTGGTCGGGCGGCGCTCGGACTTCTGGCAGAGTTGGCTGGAGACCGAGAACGCCCTGCGCGAGGTGGTCGAGACGACGCTGGTCGGCATGCACGGCACGGACTGGGTCCCGGGCGTCCGACGTACTCGGCCGAAGCTCGCTGACATGCTGGACAAATGTGCCGAGATGCAGCAGCGTGAGCAGCGCGCATTCGGCGACTGGGCGTCCACTCGGCTCCTCGACTTTACCTACCCTCAGAACCTCTACGAGTTGATGGCCGCACACTGGGACGTTTTCGGCAAGTTGCTTGGCCACGACAAGCGCTACTGGAGTGACCGTTTCCAGCTGCTCTCGAAGGTCCGCAACCCGATGGCTCACAACCGGATGCTTGCTGTAGTGACTCCTGCGGAGCGTGACCTCTTCGCGTCGTACTGTGCGGAGATACTCGGAATACTGGCGGCGTCGGACGCACCCAGTCCGGCCTGACGCACCGGTGACGGGGTAGCCCATGGTTGTGACGTTGCGGATAACCCACCCCGCTGATCGTCTCAGTCGGGCGTTCTGTCCGATGTTCTTCTTGTGGAGCGGACTTTGGTGCAGTCCAAAGGCGGCCGGTCCATGCCAGCCTGCGCGAGTGACGTTGTAGACGGTCACCCCTGCACGCGGGTCTCCCTGAAAGGGGTCGCACAACACTGATAAGAGTTGACAACCTACGCTCCTCGACCATCGCCACCTCGGCTAGCCCTATTCGTCACGAATGATCTCTGACCTGCGCGAACTTGTCTGCTCACTAATCAACGTTTGTCGCCAGTCGTCAGTCATTAGCATGGGTTTTCGGCGGGCAAGGGCGGGAACCGAACGGGGTCACAGCAACCGCGGACTACCAACCGGCCAGCGCCCCAGCTGCGGCGTTTTGTGGCCGTACCGACCGTACGGGTCGCTGTCGGACTGGCCAACGTCGGCGTGAACGTAGAATGCACGCGTTACCCGCGATCCGGTGGCCGCCGCGTTCGCCTAACTGACCCGAACTCTCGGATCACTGCCCGCTGAACCGGCCCGACGTGCCCACCGATCCGCCAACACGACAGCGCCCCTCAGCCCATCTTCGTGCCCACCAGTCGGGCCTCAGCCCTACAACCGGTTCGCCTGATCTTTGAGCCGTTCCGCGTGATCATCCCAATCGGGGCCAAACGAGAGGAGATCCGCCGCCGCTTCCCGCAATAGCTCCGGATTATCCGGGCGCTGGAGGCAGGCAAGGCGGTAAGCGAGATTGCGGGCCCAAGGCGGCAAAGCCATCCAGTCATCCGTCAATACCTCTCGCAGCATCACGACAATTTCGTCCGCCGTTGCGAATGTGACCTGCTCAGTGAAATCGCGCACCGCCTCGGCGATTCGTCGGGGTCAGCACCGTCGGTAGCCTGAATTAGGCGCCTGGTTACAGAGATGAGCTCCAACGCGACCTCCCTTCTCATCTCACCAACTATTATTTCAGTACGTAGCTACACGGGTTGCAATACATTCCACAACCGCTGAGGGAGGCGGATCCCCGCCAGTGGCAATTGCTACCTCCATACCTTCCGCCGCAGACGTACCTCGGTTCGCTGGAGTCGATAGTGGTCCGGTGCCCCGACACTTCAAGCCCACACCGTGACAGCCGCTATTCCTGTCCGCTTGGTAACGTTCGATGGGGATCTGTGCGGTGTCGTGGCCCCGGTGTTCCGGCGGCCGGTGCCGCTGTCGGCGAGCTGAAGAACGCCTCGAGGGGCACAGCTCAGCCCGCCTCGCGAGAGATGACGTTCGAGGCTCCGCTGGTGCGGCCATTCGGCGCGGCAGACGAACGGCCCGTCAGCGTCATCTCAATCAGCACGGACGCGTTGCCCGGTTACTACAACGTGATCATTTCCGTACATCCGCTCACCAGGACCACGCCTCCGCTGGCCTCGACTCCCAGTTTGTCACTCGCTATGGCCGGCAGCCTCAGCGGATCTACGGCTACCCTCACGCCATGCAAGCCCTCTTGGTTGATCCGCTACCGATGACGCTGTGGCAACCTGGCAACCTTCACGCCGGAGGGCGACTGCACTTCTGCGTAGGCTGGAGTGATGAGCGCACTGTCGAGTGGCAGGGGCGTCAGATTCTGGCTGGGAAGCCCGGCGGCGCTGCACGGATCAATCAGCGCTACTTCCAGCCCAAGCAGGGTGACTAATACTGCAACGGCAGTAGGCGAATCGAGTTTGGTTCGCGTTCGTTGGTCTGCCTGTGACGGACGTTGATGTTGATCAGTGGCATGGGGAGTTGGACCGGCTGCATGCCCGTATCGGGCCCAGGTTTCGGCGGTCGGAGCCGCGGCGGCGGGCGCGGCAGTACCTATGCGGCCTGGTGTCGGGTCTGGGGCGGAAGAACGGCTGGACCCTCGCGGAGCAGGCCGGTGAGCTGTCGCCGGACGGGATGCAAAGGTTGCTGCGGTGGGCGGATTGGGACGTCGACGCGGTCCGCGACGACGTGCGGGACTACGTCGTTGAGCACCTCGGCGATCCGGGTGGTGTGTTGATCGTCGACGACACCGGGTTCCTGAAGAAGGGCACCCGGTCGGCCGGGGTGCAGCGCCAGTATTCGGGCACCGCCGGGCGGACGGAGAACTGCCAGGTCGGGACGTTCCTGGCCTACCGCTCTACGAAGGGCCACGCGCTGATCGACCGGCAGCTCTACCTTCCGGCGTCGTGGACCGATGACCGGGATCGGTGCAGGGCAGCGGGGATCCCGGACGAGGTGCAGTTCGCCACGAAGGTGCAGATGGCCCGGGACATGCTGGCCCGAGCGTTGGACGCCGGGGTGCCGGTCGGGTGGGTGACGATGGACGAGGCCTACGGGCAGTCGAAATCCCTGCGGGTCTGGTTGGAACACCGGGATGTGGGTTATGTGGTCGCGACCCGCCGCAACGACGACATGATCACCACCGGCATGGGCACCGCCCGCGCCGACCAACTCATCGCCGCGCTGCCTGCCCGCGCGTGGTGTCGACTGTCCGCCGGCGCCGGCGCGCACGGACCGCGCGAGTACTGGTGGGCGCGGGTGCCGGTGCGTATCTGCTGGCAGCCCGGCCGGGTATTGCTGCTCGCGCGGCGCAGCATGACGACCGGGGAGATCGCCTACTACGTCCGCTACGGACCCCGCCGCACCCGACTGCTCGACCTGGCCCGCATCGCCGGAGCACGGTGGGCGATCGAGGAGTGCTTCCAGCAGGCCAAGAACGAAGCCGGCCTCGACGAATACCAGGTCCGCGACTGGCGAGCCTGGTACGCCCACATCACCCTGTCCATGGCCGCCCACGCCTGGCTGTCCGTGGCCCGATCCCTTACCGCAAAAGGGGAACCAGCCCTGACAACGACATGATGATCGGCTACACCGTACCGGAGATCCGAAGACTGCTCACCGCACTCATAGTGCGATCAACCCACCCACCCGAGCACGTCTGCCTGGTCCGCTGGCGCCGACGACGCCAACACCAAGCCCGAACCTGCCACTACCGACGACACGGCTACCCCTGAACAACTGCCGTTGCAGTACTAGACCCGGGCACCGTTCCAGTGCATGTCGCCGTCGGGCCACCGGTCGAACGGCTCGGTCACCGGCAGCGCGATCCCTTCGTGCGCCGGGAGCTCGGCTGGGTCGCGCTTCCCGCTGTACCCGCCGGCGGGTCGAGGATCTCAATCATCAGCTGTTGATCAGTTCGCGCGGTCGGTGACGCCCGATCCGCCCGACTGGGCGTTACCGGCCGCACCGGGTCGTCCTGAGCCGAGTGCCGCGGACACGGGCGAGCGTGATTCACCTCACACAAGTTTGCCCCTGACGTCAACGTGAGGTTCTAGCGTGGCGATATGCAAATCAACGGCTCAACAGCTCTCGTGACCGGAGCTAACCGCGGCCTCGGCAAGGCCTTCGCCGAGGCCCTCTCGCCCGGGCGCCACCGTCTATGCGACCGCCCGTCGCCTGGAAAGCATCGACATCCCCGGTGCCACCGCGCTCCAGCTGGACATCACGGATCCCGCGTCCATCGAGGCCGCCGCAGGCAAGGTGGGCGACCTCGACATCCTCATCAACAACGCCGGCACCTCCACTGAAGCCCCGCTGCTCGGCCCCTCCACGGAGAACATCCGCCGCGACCTCGACACCAACTTCTGGGCACTCTCAACGTCACCCGCGCCTTCGCACCCAGGCTGGCCGGTGGCGCCATCCTCAACGTCATCTCGGCGCTGAGCTGGTACACCATCAGCCCCGGCAGCAACGGCTACGCCGCCTCCAAGGCCGCGGAGTGGTCCCTGACGAACGGCATCCGACTCGAGTTGGCCCACCAGAGGACTCTGGTCACCGCCCTGGCGCTGGCGATCGCCGACACGGACATGATGGCTGGCGTCGACATCCCAAGCTCGCGCCCCACGAGGTGGTCGCCCAGGCCCTCGACGGACTGGAAGCAGGCAAGATCGAAGTCATCGCTGACAAGCCCACCGCCAACGTCAAGGCCTCCTCTCCCGCGATCCCGCCGACTTCTACGCCGACATCACCGGCAACCTCTTCGCCTGACCTCACCGGTAATCCGCCTGCCGGAGTACGCGGCTTGGTCAACGGCGTACGCCCGGCGGACGGCCCGGATCTCATGAAGCCGGGCTTCCGCCTGACGCCGCAGGGTGCGGACGTCGAGCAAAGCCCTGAAGATCGAGATCGACTTCGTGGTCTTGAAGCTGGCGCCTCCAAGGTGCGACCGAGGGCTCCGGGAGGGCACTGGCCCGGTGCGGTATGTCCGGGCGTCGGGATCACGTCGAGCGCGGCCATGGTCTCGCCGGTCCAGGTGATCGCGCTCGCGGACAGGTTCTCGTTAGGTGCCGAATGTCGGCCGCGCCCGGGATCAACAAAGTCGACGCGGAATCACGAGAAGGTCGCCGAGCACCGCAAGCCATCGATCCACGGCATCGACTTCACGCCGTGGCGCTCGTTGGTAAACCCTCGCCAGTTGGAGCCCTCGACGTCGGCAGCTAGCCCGCTTCCGCTGGCAGAGCCGCGACGAATGGTGGTCGGCACCCGACCGCCCAGGCGTCGGCCCCGCGGCAGCTCCGGCTATCTGCGAGGTGCGAGTTTCAAGACGTACGGCGGTTGGTTGCGTGTGGGTGTCTCAGGCTGAGCCACCCGGGGCATATCAGGCAACGCAAACCAACGGCCCTCGACCACCTCGCGTAGGTAACCCTTGCGGGCAAGGCGGATACACGCCTCGACGATGTCCTCATGGTTGTAGCCGTCATCGGCGGCTTCGTCGAGGAACCAGCGAATGCGCCAAGCGTCGAATGCTTCGACCTCGCGCCCGAGGACGGGATCGGTGACCAGTCGACGTCGACTTCCCTGCCGTCGGAGCTGACCAATGGTGGCTCGTCCCGCTCGAAGCTGAGCAGGGCGAAGCCGCTGCTGTCCGCCAGGTGGGCGCCGAAGCATCAGCTTGAGAATTGTCGATGTCCGGCGGTAGCGTTCCTCCAGTGGGACGGCTAGTGGACCGGCGCCGTGATCTCGCCGGGTGGTTGGTGACGCCGTTGCTCACCCTGGTAGCGGCTCCGGTATTGGCCTGCTTCGTCGGCGTGTTGGGAAGCCTCGGGGACCACAACGGCCCGCCGGCGCTGTGCAAGGAGGCCGTCGCTGAAACATGTGCGAGGAAACCAGCCTCGGGGTAGTCGGCGTACATGTGGTCATCTCAGGCGCCGTGTGGTTGCTGCTCTGGGTTATCCCGTGGTGGCGAGGTCTTCGCACAGTGCGCGTTCTGCTGGCCGTCGCCGCGACCGTCGTTCTCGTACTCCTGCCGGTGCGGATGTTCAACTGGTTCTAGCCCGCCGCTGCGCTGCCAAGGCATTTGACCAGCTCCCGAGCGGTTCGGAGCACATCAGGGCAGTCCTTTCGGGCGTCAAAGCGACGCGGGCGACCTGAGATCGACTTCGACGGCCAATCCGCGGAGCAGGTGCGGCGACAACACCGCTCGCCCTCGGACCTCGGCGCCTGAACACTTTCCCGCCTGATCGGCAATGACAGGTTGAAGCGCGGACTTTGCCGAGGAGGGCCATGGCTTCGGATGCGGATTTGATAGGCCGGTCGCTGGATGGCGATGTCGACGCCTTCGTGGAGGTGGTCGAGCGTCATGAGGCCGCCGTCGGTTCGTACCTCGTTCGCCGGGCGGGGCGGGATGCGGCTGAGGACCTCCTGGGCGAGGTTTGGGTTGCGCGTTCGAGTCGCGGCGATTGTACGACCGGTCGTACAACGATGCGCGGCCGTGGCTGTACGGGGTGGCATTGAACCGCTTGCGGCGCTACTGGCGGTCCCGGCCGGCCGAGGACCTGGTCGCGGACGTGCCGGACGTGGCTACTGGATGGGATCCGTGGTCGGCGGTGGACCTCGGCGTGGACGCCCGGGCGGTGCTCCGGTCGGCCCTGACGCGGCTCAAACCCGAAGAGCGGGAGGTCCTGAGGCTCGTCGCCTGGGAGGACCTGACCGCAGCCGACGCCGCGCGGGCACTCGGCATACCGGCCGGCACGCGCGGCGGCTGCTGAGCCAGGCCAGGACGGCATTGCGCGACGCGCCGGGAGTGTCCGCGCTTCTGAAGGACCGCAACAGCGCGAAGGAGCGACACCGATGACCGACGAGCTCGATCTGGTCGGTGCGTTGGGCAGCGCAGAACCACTACGCCCGGAGGCATATCAGCGGGCGCGGGCGGTGCTGCGGGCGGCTATGGCCGACCCGGAACCGTGCGGCTGCTGGGCGCGATATCAGCGGAGGACACGACTATGGAGGCGACTTCAACCATGGAAACGACGACAACCACGCGGAGCCACGAATCCAGCCCAGCGATTCAGCGCCGCCGCCGGATCGGTATCGCGGGCCGATTGGGCATCGCCGCCGGAGTGGGGTTGCCACCGCGGCGGCAGTTGTCGCTGTGGTGCTCAACTCGCCGGCGACCGGGGCACGGAGGTCGGCCAAGATTCGTCGGCCGCCACCTCGGGCTCGGCCACCGTCGACGGGTCCGCCGAGCGCGCCGCTGATGACCCTGGCCGGGTCCATCAAAACGGTCTCCCGTCGACGGGCGACGCGTGGCTGGTAAAGGCGACGCAGGTCCACGGCACCAAGACCATGCAGGTCGTCTACACGCTGTACACCGACGGTCACGCGATCTATACGGGCAACAGCGTGAAGGACATCAAGCGTGCGATCGCCCGTCACCAGGACCAGATGACGGACGGCGGCTACGCTCCGCTCCTCAAGGCAGCCGTCGCCGCGGCGGACAGCAGCCGGCCGACGGCCGGACCCAGATGCTCAAGGCAGCCAAGGATCCGCTGGTGGGCCTCGACCCCGCAGCGCAGAAGGCGGTGTGGGACAAGCAGCAGGCGGCCGCCCAGGTGATTATCAAGCAGAAGGGCGGCAACGCCAAGCCGAAGCCGTACAGCCCCAGGCCGTTCAGCGGCACTTCGACAACGCCCTGTGGACGTACAGCACCAAGCGCTGTCCGCTGGCGACGGCAACACGCAGGTCCGGGCCGGTGTGCTGCGTCTGCTGTCCACCATCTCCGCAGTCAGCGTCAAGAACTCGACCACCCACGGCAAGGCCACGCTGACGATCACCGCCGCCCCGAGGTGCTGGCGGCGAGGCCAGCGAGGTGCTGACCATCGACGCCAAGACCGGCATGCTGGTCAAGGACGTCTCCACCGTGCCGGACCTCCCCAGGCCTCCACGACGTACGAATCCTCCCGCGTGACGAAGGCCAACCTGTAGGCCGGGAACTCCCACCCGCCAGCAGTCCGGCAGACGGGCGTAACGCGCCCGGCGTTGGATCGAGGGCCGCCTGGAGGCGGCCCGCACCGTCGTTTTGGTTGTTCGCACGGCACCGTTGCGTTATCGGATCGGCGGACGTGTTGAACCCGTGTCGGGTCTGCGGTCAGATCGCTTGGGCGAGTTCCGTGAACGCAGCGGCGACCCGCGTACGGGCGGGCGTCGGCGGCGAGTTCGTAGTGTCCGCGGCGGAGGTTCTGCATGAACGCGTGGCCGGCGATGATCACCTGTGCTGGCTTGTCCGTTCGTAGCCCGCGCATCGGTTTCAACCGGTGTTTGAGCTGGCTGTGATCAGCCTCGATCGGATTGTTGGCGTACTGCTCGACGTGGGCCACGCGGACGGGACCAGGTCGTCGAGGACGCCGGGTAGACCGCAGCCGCGTCGGTGACAACCTCTGCGGGTATCGCCTTCAACGTCGACAGCGCCCGGCGGAAGAACCGCCGGGCCGCGCCGGCATCACGGCGGGCCGAGACCAGCACATCGATGACCTGCCCGTACTGGTCGATTGCCCGGTACACGTACCGCCACACCCCGTTCGCCTTGACGTAGGTCTCGTCGACGAACCACCTGTCGCCTGGTGAGTACCGGCAGAAGCGGGCGGCGTCGGCCAGCAACGGCGTGAACCGCTGCACCCACCGGTGGACCGTGACGTGATCGACCTCGACGCCGCGCTCGACCAGCAACTCCTAAACGTCCCGATACGAGAGGTTGAACCGCAGATACCAGCGGACCGCGACCACGATCACCTCCGGCGGGAACCGGAACCCGGCGAACGCTGACCTCGGAGGCAGCCACGGCCGAGAGCGGGTCGATGACTTCACTGCTCAAGTCTGCCTCGATCTTGGCGACGCTCAACGCAACGGAGCCTGCCGAACTGTTCGCCGACGGCACGCTGGCCAGGGCCATCGGCCCGACGCTGCGTCAACTGTTCCACCGGCACGGCGGCCGACAGCATCCAGTAACCGTCGAACATCGCGTCGGCGGACCGCTCGTTGACACAGATGCGCAGCCGTCCAGCGGCGCAGGAAGCAAGCCCTATCTGTCCAAAATCGCCTGCCGTTAAGAGGTCCAGCAGCGACCACAAGGACGCCGGCGCAGTACGCCTACCAGGCGTTTGACCGCGGAGGCGACCAAGATCGGCTCGCGAAACTGCCTGAGTCAAGGGTTCCAGTAGCGACCCACACGGCGATAGATTGCGCCAGGCCAGCACAAAGAGGGTCTCCGCAAGTCACTGACCTGCGGAAACCCTCTTACTGTCGGGACGGCCGGATTCGAACCGACGACCCCTTGTTACCAACCGTAACCACCCCAACCTTGTCATTGGCTGTCAGAAATAGGCACTGAGCTGCACAGGCACGATCAAGTCGTGATCACTTCTTGTCACTGGTTGTCAACCTCAGGCGGGGGTTTTCGGGGGTAAACGAGGACAGGCCGACAGAACGTCGCCAGGTTCCGCCACCCGCTCCCCACATCGAGTGGCGCCGACAGTGACCTCTCGCGGCGGGCCCAGTCCTGTAGATCGGTGGGTTGGGCGTGTTCGGCGGGCAGTGACACCGTGAAGTACGCGGTCTCGCGGCTGGTCCTTCCACCGGTGGTGCGGGTCCGGATGATCCCGACGGCCTGCTCTGCGTGGGGAGTCGGATACCACCGGGAGTTCGCAGGGTGATGGCCTTGACAGTTCGGGTCTCACGGCGGCCATGACCGCGATCACTGCGCCGGTCCCCGACAGGCACGTCCGGCCAGGGTAGGGCTTTGAGCTGGGTGTACAGGATGGGCTGGTTACCTTTCGCCGGGATCATCAGGTGGGCGCCTCGGGCGGCGATCTCCTGCGCGTGGGCGGTCTGGGTGTGCAGAGCGTCGGCGATGAACAGCAGACCCGTCAGGCTGCCCATCACCTGCTCGACCGCGTCGAGCAGCGGCGCGAACGCGGGATTTCGTTGGACTTCGCGGCGATGGTGACCTGGGCCAGGATGATGCCGGTGCTGGTATCCAGCGCGGAGAGCAGATGGACTCGACCGCCCTGGCCGCAGCGTGCTCCCCGCAGGGCCTTGCCGTCCACGGCGATCACCGTCCGGTACCGGTGTGGTCGGGATTCGACCGGCCGGACGCGGGTTCGTAGCCAGTCGGCCAGGACGGTGGACAACAGCGCGTCGTCGAGGCGGGTCAACAGGCGCCATACAGTCGTGCCCACGGGCATCTGGTCGCCGAAGCCGAGTTGGTCGCGGGCTTGGTCGTCCAGATCGTGGAGCCAGTCGGTGATCGCGGCGATCGACGATGCGCCAGCCAGGACCGCGCACACCGCGACCGTGAGGAGACCTGTCAGCGGGTACCGCACCCGCGAGGGTCGCGGGGATCCGGTACGCGCGACAAGGCGCGTAGCAGTCCTGACGTCTCACCCTCGGTGACGGTGGGTGGTGACGCGTCGGGTAGCCGGCGACCACGGACGGTGCGGTGATCGGGCTTGATGGCGTCGGCGGGTGAGATCCTCGGGGCGTCGTGAAGCGTAGAGAACTCCATGATCACCGGTGCGGTCTCACCCGCGCTACTCGCCTCCACAAAGGCCACTTGCCGCGAGGACTCCCAGCTCAGCGCAGCCGTCAACCGACTACGCGATCACCCTGCATCACACCGATTCCCCGCCACAGAGAACGACCGCACCTCGCTTTGCGAGTAGCTCGTCCGACACGCCGCAGGCCGGCTCCAATGGCGACCAGTCGCTCGATCACTTGCCATTGGAGCCGGCCCGCTCAGGTCAAGGGCGCAGTACCGGGACGAGACATCCGTCACCGGACATCGGTCAGTGAGTGGCGGTGAAGTCGTACAACTCCGACGCGGTGTCGTCGAAATAGGGTGACCACCACAAGGTCGGTGCCGCGTACGAGTTGAGCGTGCTGTTGACCCCGTTGAGGTAGCCCCAGTTCCCATTCCAGTTGATCAACCACGGGCCGCCGCTGGCCTGCGGTCAGGTCGCAGTTGATGCGGATCCGCGCCCCGGACTGGGTCGAGTTGCCGCTGCACCTCAACAGGTTGCCGCCGTCGAACGGCGCGCCGCTCGGGTAGCCGAAGTTGTTGATGCCGACCGTGAAGCCCTGGTGCGTACGGAAGCCGTGGCCCCCGAACTGGTTCACGATGTGGACGCCGTTGCGGGTGTTCATGATGGCCACGGCCATGTCGGCCTCCCAGTTGGAGCTGTCGATCCAACTGCTCCAGGTCCACAGCTCGCGGGCCGTCCAGGTGCCGTGCGGCCGAGGGTTGGCCAGGTCATCGTCGTACGCCGGGACGAACGACCAGTTGGTGGCGAGACTGCTGCCGGGGCCGCCGTGGATGCAGTGGCCAGCCGTCCACACGGTGTTGAAGCCAACCGAGTTGATGACCGCGCCGGAGCAGACCCACGATCCGCCGTCCATGTTGAAGAAGACCTTGCCGTTGGACCGGGCGGTCGGGTGGTTGGAGCCGAGGTTCGGGTTGATGGCCTGCGTGGACATGCCCGGGTACCCATCAGGCCCGCCACCGGAGGCACATCCACCGGCCTGGACCGGCTGGTCGGCGCGGCAGACGAGGTGCCTCCACTCTGGGCAAAACGCCGTGCCGCGGCCTTGTACGAGGGAGACTCCTCGACGGGCCTGGCATTGCGCATCCGCTCGGGCGTCCAGTACACCTCGATCGCCGCGTCGGCAGTCACCTGCGCGCCGTACCGCTGCCTGCCGGCCGCCCACGCCTCGGCGCTGACGGCCGTACCCACCTGACGGATGCTGTCACCGTCGGCGTGCGGAGCCGCCTGCGCCGGCTGGCCGACGGTCAGCAGCGGCAGGACCAAGGCCAGGGCCAGGATGAGGTACCTTAGGCGCCGCCCGATATTCCTGGGTTGCATGTAGACCACTCCTTGTCGGGGCCGAGTTGCCGGACCTGAATTCGAGTGGAGCCCCGATTCCGATCCGGCGATTTGCTTCACAATGAGCGCGGCGCCTACGTTTTCAATGGGAATCGGTCAGTAACTGTTGTGGACGATCCCACACCGCAGCGAGGTATCTGCTGAGGTCCGCACCATTCAGAGGCGACTCGTCGCTGTTTGATACAAACCGGTTTCTGGGCTCATCATCGGCCTGTAGGCCTGGCGTTCAATTAGCGCGCACGGGCGCTTATCCGGCGCCAAGGCACGAAAGCGGCAGCCGTGGCGAGGTCCACCGGGTCGCCGGTGGCGCGCAACACCTGCTGTGCCTCGGCGAGGGCGGGCGCGGCAGGTGTGCCCGCCCGCAGTCGACGGTGCAGCTCGGTCATCAGTGCCACGGTGCGGTCCGCGGGCACCGGCAGCAGCGCCGCGACGAGCGTGCGGGTGCCGCTCGCCAGCAGTGCCGAGACGAAGCCCATGAGTTCATCACCGAGGGTGGCTTCGGCCCGTCCGCTCTCGCAGGCGGAGGCGATCACGCATCCGGAGCCGTGCTCAGCCGCTCCAGTTCGTACGCGAACAGCGGGCCGTCGGCGAGCTCCAGGGTCGAGAAGAGCGGGTTGTCGGCACGGAACGTTCCGTGCGTCGCGATGTGAGCCAGGCGCGCACCGGACAGGGCTGCGGTGACGGTGTCCACCGTAGCCTGCTCCCCTACCAGCGCAGTCGCCTCGGGCCACAGCGCCGCGAGTGCCGCGACCTCACTGAGCGCATCCGGCAGGCGCGGACCGGCGACCAGGACCGGCCGCCCGCCGGGTGCGGACCGTTGGTGGCGGCGAGCCAGGTCGCGGCCGATGGTGCGATCGTGACCGGACGCCCACGCAGGACGGCAGTGCTGCCCATGGCAGCGCGTACAACGCCTGGCCGGGCACGATGACCAATGGCAGGTCGCCGAGCCTGCGCCGGATCGGGTCGAACAGGTCTGCGTCGACCAGGCCGGCGGAGTGCTCGAGTGCCGCCGACGCCCCGGCCGAGGCGCCCAGCGTGACCAGTCGCCGCAGGGCGAACCGGATGCGTCCCTGGTGCTTGAGCACGGCAGGCAGCGCGCAGAGATCGTGCAGGCTGGCCCGCCCGTCACGCACCAGGACCGCCCAGATCCGGTCGCCGTGGCTAAGCAGCTCGACGAGAACGGCCGGACCGAGCTGAGCGGTGATCGCCGCGATGTCAGGCACGCAGACCGGCGTCCCGTCTCCGGTGCCGGCGCCCTGGCTCCGTCGGGCCAGGTCGCGTACGTTGGCCTCGAGTGCGGACTGCTGGCGCAGCATCGCCGCGAGCTGCGAGCCGCCGGCCAGCGCGGCGTCCTCGGCGTCGCGGGCCGCGACCCGCAGGCGGGCCAGTGCCGCGGTCAGCTCCGGGTCGGTCGACGGACTCACGGGCTGGATCCGCAGGGTGCTCGCGCGCCACCGTTCCGCCCAGGCCAGGACCCGTGCGGGTGCTCCGGTGGCGATGGCGAGTTCCAGACCTTCCCGGGCCAGCTCCTGCCCGTGAGCGCTGCTGCGCGCCCGGAGCTCGGACGTGCCCAGGGTCACGCGATATTCGTCGAGAACGGACAATCCGCGTTGAAGCGTGGACATGGCGGCTCGGTCGTCGCCGTCCAGGCGGTGCAGTCGCGCCTGGGCGTGCCAGCCCTGGGCCCGTTCTGCCGCCAGTCCGCCGCGCCTGTGCCTGGCCGCCAGCGCCAGCAGTGTTCGGGCCTGGCTTGGCCGGTTCACCGCGAAGGCGACCGTCGCCGCCTCGTGCCAGGCCGTCAGAGCGAGACCGGTCAGGCCGGCCGAGGCCAGCGTGGCGGCGCTGTCGCTCAGGGCGCGCAGCTGGGCCGGGGTCCTTGTACCCTGTGCGAACCGGGCACGCAGCTCGATGTGGCGGGCGAATGCGTACCACACTGGGCGATGCTGTCGCCGGAACCTCCGGTATGCCGCCGCCGCGGAGCCTGCGGCCCGCTGCGGGTCACCGGCGAGCAGTTCAGCACGCGCCCTGGCCAGCAACGCCTCGGCGAGATCGGAGTCAAGCCCTCGGCGGTGCAGTTCCGCCACGGCGAACTCCGCCATCGCCGCCGCCTCCCCGATCAGCGGTACGGCGGCGAGCAGCTCGAACCGGTCGAGCAGCAGGCCGGGGCGCGGCACGTCGAGGCGACGGTACTGGCGTTCGGTGTCGGCGAAGATCTCCAGCGCCCGGGCCAGGTCGCCGCAGCGAGCCGCGAGATGCCCGACGTTCCAACGGCAATCGGCTGCAGCAAGATCCAGGCCGAGTTCGCCGAAGAGTTCGGCGGCCCGTTCCAGATCCGCTTCACCCGACAGGACGTGATCGCCGATCGGCAGCACCGCCCGATTGTTGCGGGCCCGGCCTCCACCAGCCGATCGCCTTCCTTCGGGCGACATCGATGGCTGCGCCGTAGTCGACGGCCGCCTCTGCGTACCGGCCGCGGAAATGTTGCACGACGCCGCGCTGCATCAGCGCCTGCCCGGCCTCGGCCCCGCCGAGCTGCGGCAGCGCGGCACTGACGGCGTGGTACGCGGCGGCGGTTCTCCCGCGGCTGCGAGCACATAGCCGAGGCTCATCTGGGCCATGGCCAAGAGCTGCGGCGACCCGCTGCGGCGACCCGCGGCCACCGCACGACGTAGGTGCCGCTCTGCCGCCACGAGGTCGTTCATCTCCTTGTGAGCCAGGCCGAGGGCCCGCTCGGCGACGGATCGCTCCTGAGCGAAGCCAGTACGCCCGCAGCCGACAAGGACCTCTTCGGCCAGGACGATCGCCTCGCGCGGCTGGTGCTGCCGTAACGCCAGCGCACGCGCGGCGAGGTCGGCCAGCTCCTGCCGGCCGGCAGCCGACGAGGCGGCTGAGCCCGCCTGATACGGTCGGCTTTATGGATGACCATCGCGAAAAGACATCCTAGCCTTGGCAACGATGCATCGGCATCCACAAGGATGGGAGGCGCGCCATGCGTATCGAGCCTGGAAGGCTGCGTCGGCGGACCGTGTTTGCGGCGGGAGGGGCCGCCGCATTGGGAGCACTGCTGCGCCCGGGCGGGCGATCGCCGCTCCCGGATGGTATGAGCAGGCATTCCAGTCTGTCGTGGCCGCCGACCCGAACATCCGCGCCCACCTGACGCCCGGCCAGGAGTTCTGGTATCGGCCCCGGCAGCTCCTGGTCGCTCCCGCCGACCTTGGCCGCGTCATGGCGCGCCTGACCAACCTCGGGTACGTCGTCGCGACCGGCGCCCCGTTCGCAGGTGTCGCCCGGGTCATGTTCAGGGTGAATGTCGACATCAAGGCGATCGTGGATGACCTGCGCAATCGGGCGAACTGGGCCGCGTCCGTCCCGGTGGTGCAGCCGCACCACGTCGTTGTCGGGTACCCCAACATCATGGGCAACCCGGGCGATGCGCCCGCGTCGCTCGCGGTGTCCGTCGCACCGGCGACGGGCTCTACGGGCTCCGGCCAGCTCGTAGGCATCTGCGACACCGGGATCTGGGCCGACGCGACCAAGAGGCACCCGCTCTGGTTCGCCGGCAGCTACGCTGCCGCACCGGCCGACATCGATGAGCTTTACCAGGGGAACTCCACGCTGGCGTTGCAGGCAGGCCACGGGACCTTCATCGCCGGAGTCCTGCGCCGGACGGCTCCGTCGATCATGTTCGATCCGGCCGTCGCGCTCACACCCCACGGGATCGGCGACGAGGCCTCGGTCGCGGCAGCCCTGGCGTCGCTGAACCCGACCGTGTCGTATGTCAACCTCTCGCTGGGCTGCTACACCATGGGCAACGTGCCCTCGTTGCCGCTGGCCAACGCGATCGCCAGCCTCGCCCCACGCCGAGCGTGGCGCCGGTGGTGGTGGCCGCGGCGGGCAATGCCGGATCGGCCCGGCCCACCTGGCCGGCGGCGCTACCGGGTGTCGTCGCGGTCGCGGCGCTGCGCACGGACGCCCTGCTCGGCCAGGTGCCGACCGAATACAGCAACTTCGGACCCTGGGTCGACCTGTGTGCCATCGGCGGACATCAAGGACCGTACGTCACCGGTCTGCTCGCCCCGCCCGACCAGAGACCATTGTCCTTCGACGGTTTCGCAACCTGGCACGGAACCTCGTTCGCGGTTCCGTACGCCATCGGCCAGATGGCCAAGCTGGTCACCAACCTCGGCATCAGCCCGCAGGCCGCCGCCGCCTCGCTGTGCGTCGGACCCAAGCCGTACGCCGGATACGGCGCCGTAGTGCCGTGAGCGGTAAACAGGTGACGCACGTCGATCTGGACGCCACCGTCCGGCGGCCGCCGGCGGGACCGGCGGGCATGGGAGGAGCTGGTGACCCACCTGATGCCCATGATCGTCGCGACTATCGAGGAGTGCGGGCTGACCGGCCCGGACGCCGCCGAGGTCAACCAGACAGTGTGGCTGCGCGTGGTGGAGTGGCTGGAGCATCTGCGTCACCCGGCAGCGCTGCCGAAGTGGATCGACACCACCACCCGACGGGAGTGCCTGCGCGTGCAACGCACCGCGGGCCAGCACGCGCACCTCATCGGCAGCGAAGACGAGCTGATGAGCCGGGAGACCGAGCCCTGGACCCGATGGAGGCTGCGCTGCGCGAGGAGCAGTACCACGCGCTGCGTACCGGCTTCGCCCAACTGCCGGACCGATGCCGTGAGCTGTTGAGCATGCTGCTCGGCGAGCCGCCGATGAGCTACCGCGACATCGTGACAAGGACCGGCATGCGTATCGGCAGCATCGGGCCCACCCAACGCCGGTGCCTTGACAAGCTCCGCGCAAGCCCGACGGTGGCCGCGCAACTCGAGCGTGGGCGGACGGTGACGATGTGAACGGGCGGCGGTGGGATGACGACCGTTGGTTGGTCACCGATCTGCATACGGCCCTGTCTCCCGGCGGGCTGTCATCAGAACTGCTCCGACAGCAGGCGCTTCCACATTCGACATCGGCCGCACCCACGGCCAGGCCATCCTCGCGGAGCTGGTGTTCGACTCAGCCTGCGATCCCGAGCCAGCCGGTCCGATCCGGGCGGTCGGTTCCGCGCGCCTCCTGGCGTTCCGCACCGACCGACTCGCGATCGACATCGAAGTCACCGAATCCGGCTGGTCGGACAGGTTTACACCATCGACGGCACCGACCCGGCTGCCCCGACGAGCCTCTCCTCGAGGTGGTCGGCGAGACCCCAAGGCGTCTTCGGCCACTCCCCACTCGCCGAGTTGGGCGGGTTTGAGTTGCCACTGCCTGCGCCAGGGCCGGTGCGGCTGCGGGCGATACTCGCCGAAGGAACCATGGTGACGAGCTGGCTTGTCCTGCGTTATCCGCGCTGACTGACCTGACCTCCCCACCTCGGAACGTGTCAAGGGATTGAGAGGGTGGTTCGGTAGTTCATGTCCGATGTGGGTTTGGTGTAGGTAAGACGTGCTGTTCGCGGGCTACGTGGATGGCGTTGGCGAGGCGAGAGTGAATAGGCCGGCCTCGGGTTCGGTCAGGATCTGGCGGGCGACGAGGCGTTTGAGCTTGGCTCGGAGCCCTTCGGTGTCCTTGGCGGTGACGCCGGTGTCGAGGGCACGGCAGATGTCCTTGGCGCGCATCGGTCCAGCGGCGGTGTGGAACACAGCGAGGATCTGCTGGTAGGCGGGCTGGCGACGGTCGCGTCAGCGGGTGCCGCCGGGTCGGCGTGGCCGGTCAGATTGAGCAGCGTCTTGCGGGTGATGGCGAGTTCAGGCAGTTCGGTCTCGGCCGTGGTGAGCTGGTCGGTGAGGATGCCGATCTGCTCGCGAAGCCGTTCGACGGTGACGCCGGCGGCGGTTTCGCGTTCAGTGAGCAGGTCCAGGACCGGCAGCCGGGTCACCGTTGGTGGCCCGGGTCGCGCCAGGACGCGGTGCTGGTGCCGGTCAGCCGGCGGACCAGGTTCGCCGTCGAGGCCCACCAGGTCCGTGACACCGCTGAGGCGGGTCGGCTCTCGTACTCGCGGACCAGGCGACGGTGCAGCATCAACGTGCCGTTGGTCTGCTCCACCACCCACCGGCGTGCGATCGGCACGAACCCGGCCGTGGTGTCGGACCGTTTGACTTGCTCGACGTCGATACCGTTCACCGCGCCGTGGATCTGCGCGTCGTCTTTGAACCCGGCGTCGACCCACGCCTTGGTCACCGTCGGGGTGTGCCACGACGTTGTCCAGCAGTCGCACGCCGATTGCGTTGTCGGTGACCGACGCCGCGGTGACCACCACCGCGATGATCAATCCCAGGGCATCCACGGCCGGGCCCCGCTTACGCCCCGGCACGTTCTTCGCGGCGTCCTTGCCGGTCGTCGCGGCCGGCACGTGGTTGGCCGCCCGGATCGACTGGGTGTCAACACCACCGCCGTCGGATCCTCTCGGCGGCCGGCTTCTCCCGCGCCTGACAGCGCAGCAGATCATGAATCACCTGGTCGGTGCCGTCATCACGCCACAGGGCGAAGTAGTAGTACGTCGCGGACTTCGGCGGCAGATCGTGCGGTAGATACGCCCACTGGCAACCGGTCCGGTTCTGATAGAAGATCAAATTCACGATCTCCCGCAACTCGTAGCGACCCTGATGCCCGGAGACCGACGGGTGCCGGTCTTTCCACGCCTGCAGGAACGGTCCGACCACCGCCCACTGCTCATCGGTCAAGTCACTCGGATACGCCGCACGCTCACCCATGATCAGCCCAACGCGGCCCAAGCCTCACCGGTTACGACCATCGCTCACATTCACATACCGAGCCAAGCCCACAAAGGACAGAGGCTACCGAACCACCCTCTCATGCACTACTCGACCCGACCCCAAAACTTCACGAGATAGAACGGGGCGGTTGGCCGCCAGCCGCCTCGTCCGTCCCGCCGACAAGCAGCCCTGATGTAGTCGGCGAGCCAGCTCACTCGTAGTAACCTCCACGATCGACACAGCTTCTGCTTCAGGAGCCAGGTGCTTATGGGAACGAGGGGAATTGAACCCACGAAGACCTCATGTCGGGCCTCGTTCAGGGCTTGTCATTGCTTGTCAAAACCCCTTGTTACCATCCGTGACCAAATCGAGCTGTCACTGATTGTCAAAAATAGGTGCTGAGCAGGCACGATCAAACAGTGGTCGCTTCTTGTCACTGATTGTCAACGGCAGCCGGGGTTTTCGGGGTAAACGGGGGCAGGTGCACGAAGCCCAAGCATTGCCGGCCGAGGTGATGACCTGCGACCCGGCAGGGTATCGGGGTGGAGCACACCGGATCATCGGTGACGAATTCGTCCGGCCACGCCTACCGAACGCCGCTCACTACCCGCGGGTTCGAGCTAAGCGGTCAAAAGCCAAGGCTTGAGACCTAACCTGCGGCCCCGCCACCTTCGAGCGGCACGGTTTTGGGGCAGCAGGGCAGATCCCGGACCGGAGTCGTAGAGATTGCACGCGGCCTGTCTGGCTGTCAACTGGCCCGGCCGAACCGTGTGAAGGACACTGCGAAAACTGTCGAGGCAACCCACCCCAGGATGGTGCACAGATTCAACAGCCATTCAAGCAGCAGGCCGCCATGTTCGACTACCGGGTACCAGGTAGACCGCTGGTGCAGGTCGATCAGCGGAACGACGGTGTCGACGGCATAGAAGAACGGGCTGAGGCAGCGAACCTTGCCGTTCCCGCACTCGCCTGATGGATCATGCTCGGTCGGCAGTGGCCGTGCACCGGTCGGGGTGAAGACGAGCGCGTTCTGGTCCGTAGCGCGCATCTGCTCCTGCACCCCGGACAGGCTCAGCGCGACGGTGACCGCGGCGATTAAGGCCAGCAGCAGGTAGAGAGCGCGCTGAGGCCGAAATCCGTAGCGAACCGTAACGTCCTGCATAAGATCGAAAAGGCGGCGTGGCGCGGTCTGCAAGCGCCGGGCCTGCCTCCGCTGGACCACCAACACTTTGTCCGCGCCGTCGCGGTCACCCGCCGTGCGGAGCACCGTCGCGAGGTGCTCCCAGGCGCGCGGGTCGTACCGATCCATTCGACCCAGCCAGGCAATCCGGGCGTCCACGTCCCAAACCGCGTCGCTGCCTCCTTCGACCGCTTCGAACCGGTCATAGACGAAGCCATCGACGTATGACTCGGTGGGCCAGTCGCAATCGGGACGGTCGGCGAGATAGGAGGTGGCCGTACCGTTGAAGTCGACCGCCCCTGAAGTGACCTGCCAGCCCAGGTCTATCCCTCCGCGGAATACTGCGAAGATGGCTTCAATCGCGGCCCCGCGCCTGTTCGTATCGCCTAGTGGGTCCATAGGTTCGGCGGCGACATGCCATGCCAGGGTGGCACCATCGGCGCGCAGACGGCCACCGACGACCGCACGGTTCAGGACGACCAACCCCACCGACCGGAAGCGTCCACACAACCGTACGTTGCCGGTCACCTGGGCCATGTACAGGCTGACCGTCGTGTCGCCGGGATTAGTTACGAAGGCATCTTCAGCATTGAAGACTCCGGTGATCGACGCGCCGCGAAAATCAGTTTGCCGCCCACGCCGGTCAGCCCAGGAGCTGCACGTCGCCGGTGACGATCAGATTGACGGCGGAAAGGCAGCGGCGGCCGAGCGGTTTCATCAGGACCGCGTGTTCCAGATGGAGCGCGCCGCCCACCCTAGCGTTGTCAAGCCGCACCGTGCCCTCGATCGATGCGTTCGAACCTTCGAGGCCACCTCCCAGGGTGGCCTGGGCTAGGTCGAGCGCTGTGTCACGCGGATTCCACACCGCGCCGTCTAGCTTGACTCCACCGCCCAGCTGGGCACCAGGCAGAAGGATGCCGCCGCGCACCACAGTGTCGCCCTCGATGCGCAGCGATCCGTGCAGGGTAAGTCGCGGTGCAAGTAGGAAGATCCGGTTGGCGGTCGACGCGACGTTGTAGAAGTGCATGCCACTGCCGGCCGGTGGAGCGGTCAGATTCGCATTTCGGATGAACAACACTCCCTGGATGGTCGAGTGGCCCATCTCGATCCGGCCGCGTATTTGGCAGCGCCGGCCGGTGGTCGGCGAATCCAGCAGGTACATACTCCCGCCGATGGTCGAGTCGGACAGGTCAAGCGCCCGCCCATCGACTGGGGAGATCTCTACTCCGACCAGATCGAGCGAGCCATTGAGATGCATTGCCAAAGACGCACCTCGCCAGTACTCCGAAAGCCGTCCATCAGCCGGATGTTTCCTGTCACCCGGATCCGGTCGGCGTGCAGTGCGCGCCGGTCGCCGGCAGGATTTGCGTCTCGCTTACCACGAGGCTGCCGCCGATTTCGGCTTCGGTCAGCCACACGCTTGCCGAGGTTCGGCTCTCAGCCCGGGCGGGGATGTCACCGGTGATCGTCATGCCAGATAAGACGAGGTCGCGCGCAATCCGTGACCCAGTGGCGAGCAGCCCCGGCAAAGCGTGGGGACTGCTCGCCAACGCGTCGCCGGTGATCACTAGTTCGTGCAGAATCGCGCCCTGCACGTTGACCGGGTCGGTGAACCCACAGTTTTTGAAGTGGAGCGGAACTGACATCGCGCAGGCCCGCAGGTCGAGTTGGCCAGTAACCCACGCTTCTGCGAGCCGTAGGCCGAAAGGGTCGGTTTCCGCGACGGCCAAGCAGGCTGCCCGAAGCTCGGTGGCGTCCACCTCCAAACCTGCGCACGTCAGGCCACGGTGAGCATGCGCCGCTGCGAGCAACTGGGGATGAAGTCTTCGTCCGACCGCAGTGGCACCCATCTAATTTCGTCCATGAATTCACAGTAGGTGCCTGGGATGGCTCAGCAGGGCAGGGTTGTTGGGCGACGTGCGTCGACCCTCAGCTCTATCACGAGCGTTGTTGGGCTGCCATCAGGCGATCACCGATCCTTAGGGTCAGTCGGCGGGGCGCGAAGCGTACCGACCGTGCGCCACCAGGTCGGCGAGCAGGTCCGGTGGGATCTCGTACAGGTATCCGCAGCCGCGGTCCACGGCGAAGCGCCGCCGTCGACGCTGGAGATGTCGGCGTCCAACGTGGTGTCGCAGCGGTCGCAGTGCACCCTGGGCCGGGGTTTCGGCGGCTGCCCCGGATCTGCGCAGCGGGGCGGCAGACGGGTGAGTCGCTGGGCGACCGCGACGCGACCGGTACGGATGTCGATGCTCAGGTCACTGGCGCACTCCTGGCAGGTGAAGGACTTCACGGTCGGATGCGCGCCGTTGCCCTGCAGCACGAACGGGCCCGGCAGCCGGCGCAGGTCAACGGTCGCCGCCAGTGGCCGGCGGGTGGGTTGTCCGGTGCGGCCGGCGGGCTGCCCGGCGCGGACCGACCAACCGTGTCGAGGCGGGTCCCGGCGCGGGGAAGGCCGTCGGGGTCGGCCGGTCGACCAGGCGCGACCGTACCCTGTTCCACGCGCCGGTAGCCGGGGCCGCGTCGAGCGGCGGCTGCGCCAGCGGGCGCAGGTGGGCGCGGTGCACCTCGTCGGGGTACGCGTCCCACAACCGTACCCAGAGGGGCGCGAACACCTCCGCTGCCAGGCCCGGCAGCAGCTCCCGGGAGAACCGCCACGCCGCCTCGGACGGCGCCACCGAGATCAGCCACCGCCACAGGACAGCCCAGACCTCGGTGCGCTGCCAGGTGGTCAGCTCCCGCTGGGCGGCCGCAAGCGACTCGGGCCGCGCCTGCCACTCGTCCACGATCCGGTCGATCACGCCGTACGCCTGGTCGACCGGCGCGTTGGACTCGACCGCCGCCCGCACCACGTCCAGGTCGGTCGGATCGTCGCTGATGAGGTCCTTGGCGATGAGCGCCCAGGACGGCCGTGTTCCGTTGCGGCGCAGCCAGTTCGCGACGACGACACGGAGATCCCGGTCCCGCAGCAGGTGCCGGCACGGCCCTCGTGTATCGCGATCCGCCACAGCGGGCCGGCTGAGAACTCGTATGTGTCCGCCGCGCTGAACCAGCGGTGCAACAGCTCGCCCAGGTGCGTGCCGTCGAGGTCGCCGGCCGTCGCGGCCAGCACCCCGCCCACCGCTTGTCGGTCATCTCGGTCAGCAGCCACGGCAGCGCCAGGGCGCGGGCCCGGTCGGCGGGCAGTGACGGGCGGATGGCGGCGTATACGGCGCCCACGCCGGTCGAGGACGCCGAGCCACCGTTCGGCGTGGATCAGCACGGCCGGTTCGGCGGGGTGCCCGCCGAGGCGGTGGTCGTGACCTGTAGGAGCTGCGCCGCGCGGCTGGACGCCGGGTGGGCGCGTACCCAGTCCAGCAGGGTCCGGGCCGTCCGTTCCCGGTGCTCGGGGCCGTGGCCCGGGCGATCCGGAGGCGAGGTCACCCACGCGGTCTCCTCGTCGGGGTAGCGGGTGAGCCAGAGCAGCGCGGTGTCCGCCACCTCGGCGCGCCGCGCCGGTGGTGCGACGCGCAGCATGCCGGCGAACACGTCGGCGCAGTGCGGGCGTCCAGGCCGCCGGTCAGGCGGTCGGCGCCACGGCCGACGAGCCCGTCGTCCGGCTCCACCATATTCAGGCAGAGATGGCTGTACACGCGGGGCCACCGGGTTGAACCGGGGTTGCGGTCCAGCCAGTCGATCGCCGCGGCCCGGATCTCGGGTTGCCGGACGTGAGCCGCCCGCAGCTGCACGAACAGCAGCGACCAGGCCGGGTGGTCGGCCGTAAGCAGGCCGACCAGTCGATCCCGCAGCGGCGGGCAGAGCTCACCGTGCCGTTCCAGGTGGGCACGCAGCACCTCGCGCCGCCAGCCGCCCCGGAGAAACCAGGGCCAGCTGACCAGGCGGGCGAGGGCGTGGCCGGTGCCGACGTCGGTGGGGAACGACCGCATCCACGCCCCGAGCGCCGGCAGCAGGTCGACCGGTACGGGCGCGGCAAGGATCTGCCGCCACACCAGGCCTGCTCCTGGCGCGGAGGACCGGCCAGCCAACCGTGCACGACGCCCTGGTGGTCGGCGCCCCGGCGATGCAGGGCTGCGACGAGAGGCGCGAGCGATCCGTCGGTCGCGATCCCGCCGCAGACCAGCCGGTGCGCCATCTCCAGCAGCGGGCGGTACGACCACCGCTGGCGCAGGACGGCCACCAGGGTCTGGAGCGCGTCACCGTCGACGCGGCCGGCCGTCGTCTCGATCAACAGGTCGAGGTCCCCGTCGTCGGGTCGACGCTCGACCAGCCGGCGTGCCGTGGAGTGCCAGGCCGTCCAGCTCCGGTTCGCCCGCAGGAAGGCCCACACCGCCCGGTCCGCGACCGGATCGCGCAGCCGTACCAGCGCGTCGAGCAGGTCGGTCAGCCCGACGTCGGTGCCGGTCGACGTGGTCAGCCGGTGCAGGGCGTGGGCCACCGGACTCCAGCCCCGGGCAAACCGGACCTGGCGCTCCAGGCCGACCCAGACCGCGAGCACCGGGTGGGCGAGGCGGGTCAGGTCCGCACCGATCGCCTCGGCGGCGGCGAAGTACGGCGGCTTCGGCGTCCGACCGGGAAAGCGGGGACGCGGCGTCCGGACCGTCGGTGCGACCTGCCGGTTCGGTCGGATACTGACTCATGGCGGCCCGGGTGACGGCGGCGAGCAGGACGCGTAGCAGGGGCAGGCAGGCCCAGCCGCGCGGGTTGACCCGCACCGCGCCCAGCAGCGCGTCGCGCAGGTGCTCCCACCGGACGGCGGCGTGTCCCGCCACGGGAAACCAGACGTCGTACATCAGGCCGGCCAGCAGGGGATGGGCGAGCCGGTAACCGGGCGACCGTCGTCGGACGGCAGCACGTGCAGGTCGGTCCCGTAGCCGTCGAGAGCGTCCCGGACCTCGGCGGGCAACAGGTGGAACGACTCCTCGGGGTAGCCGACGTCCAGCCGGTTGACGGCGAGCAGGTCGACGAAGAACCGGTACAGCTCGGGACTTTTGGTCGCGGTCACCCGCGACCGGAAACGCCGGGCGTACGCGGTGATGCCCTCACCGTTGTTGCGCCACTCGAAGAACAGCTGCGCGGGCAGGGAACTCCCCGTCGGGCAGCGCGGGTGCCGGGTGCCGGTGCGCAGGGCGTACCAGTCACGGAGCTGTTCGCGCAGCGTCGTGTCGTACCCGTCGTGGCGGTAGCCGCCGGTGACCACGTCGCCGTGCCGCCGCTCGAACATCGTCCGCTGCTCGGTCGGGGCGCAGCAGACGAGACCGGCAGGCCAGCCACCGGCTCGGTCTGCAACCGGTGGCGAGGACGTCGAACGCCTGCCGCCAGGGTCGGGCCCTGCCCGTCGCCGACGGCGAGCGGGTCGTCCACCCGATGACCACGTGCCGGGTACGACCGAGCCCGTCGGCGTGCCGCGCGGCGCCGGACAGGTGGGACCCGCCGGCGGGCACAGCACGGACACGCCGGCGCTGGCGTTGAGCCGGGCCAGCAGTTGCAGGAGCAGGATGCTCTTGCCGGCGCCGGACGGCCCGGTGACCCAGAACATCGGAAGTCGGCCGGCGAGTTGACCCGCGTCGGCCAGGATGACGTCCTCGTACCAGGCCCAGTAAGCCCGTTCCACCTCGTCGACAGCGTCGGTGGGGCGAAGAAACCCTCGCGGAGGTGGGCCAGGGTGGGTTTCTGGTTGACCAGGACCCCACCGGGACGGGGACGACGTGCTCAGGTGCCCGGTCCCGGCCGGTCATCATGACGACGGGCGCCGAGCCGGCCTCCCCGAGGGCGGTCTGCAGCAGCTGCTCCGGGTACTCGCCCAGACCGGAGGCGAAGATCTCGCTGACCAGCTTCCGTGCCCGCGCCGCCGGTTGTGCCCACCCGCCGTTGTGCAGCAGGGCGATCAGCCGGCCCTGCGGGTCCGCGCCCGGGTGCAGGTCGACCCGGTCGATCAGGTCGTGCAGGGCGCGCTCGGCGTCCTCCAGCTCGTCCGTCGGTTGGCCGGCCAGCATGTCCGTCAGCCACCGCCGCATCTCCGCGTGCGGGTCGGCAACCGCGATGCGGGCGCCTCGATCCGGTACCGCAACCGGGCGCTCGCCCGGGGCAGCGCCGCGACGGTCGAGTGCACCCGGGCCAGCTCGTCGAGCAGCTGGCGCAGGACGCCCGCGTCGAGGGTCGGCTCGCCGCCACCCGGTACACCGGCTCGGCGGCCTCCGAGCGTGTCAACTCGGTGTGGATCCGCTGCGCGGCGGCACCGGGATCCTGCGGATCCGCCGTGGCGAAGGCGCGCTCCAGCACCTCGTACAACTGGATCGCGAAGGTGCCGGGACGCCGCGCCGCCTCCGGCACGCGGGGATTCTGCCGCAGCTCGTCGTGGACGGCCCGCAGGTCGTCCAACCAAGCGGCGCTGGCTCCGTTGCCCGGCAGGACCGGAGCCGCGGCGTGGTCGGGCACACCGAGCAGTCGCCACCACCGCTGCGGATCCGGGACGCCCGGTCCCCATTGTGGCCACTCCCGTTCGGGCTCCAGCAGGGTCAGCGGCGCGCAGAGCAGGCGGCCGGTACGCGGTGCGTGCTCGACCACCACACCGACCAGGTGGTCCCGCACGATCACCGGGCCGCCGGACATCCCGTTCCAGGCCGAGTTCGGCGGGTGGAGGAAGCCTCTCGTCCGCGCGCCGCCGGGGTCGCCGTCGGTCAACGGGGTAGGCGGACCTCAACCAGGCCCGATTCCAGCTGCGACGCCCGGAGTAGCGAACCCCGTTCACAGAACGACAGACCCCGGTTGGTCTCGGCGAACGCCGGACAACCCCACACGTCCACTCCGTCGAGCGGCGCGAGGTCGGTGCCGCTGCGATCCAGCCGGGCCACCGGAAGGTGCGTAGCCCCGCTCCAAGCCCGGGTACGCGGAGCAGGGCGAGGTCGGGGCCGTCCGTTCCAGGCGTCCAGATCGCGTCCGGGCCACACGAGACCGTGTGCCGGGCTCCGTGCAGGTCGACCGCGGCGACCGTCCGGCCGGCGGCCACCACGTGCGCGCAGGTGAGCACCACCTCGGGCCGGACGACGAAGCCGCTGCCGTAGCGGTAACCGCCCTCGACCCCGACCTCGATCCGCACCAAGCGCTTCGCCGGGGACAGGCCGGCCGACGGTGTCACCAGGACCGGCCTCCCTCACCGCAGCCGGGTCGCGCTCACCCGGTTGACCTGCACAGGGTTGCCGCTGGCGTCGACCGGTGCCCCGAACTCGATGGTGATGGTGTGGGTGGCCTCGCGCGAGTAGCTGGCGCCCCGCCCAGCTCCGCCTCGATGACCGGGATCTTGAAGCCGGCCCGGCCGTCGATGTCGGTGGTGGCCACCGCGCGCAGCTCCACCGAGACGGCGTTGATGGGAAACCGGATCTCCGCGCTGGCCGCCCTGGTCTGGGCGAGCGTCAACTCGCGACGCAGCTCCTCGATGGCGTCGGCCAGGTCGAGGCCGCCCTTCCTGGTCATCCGCACCTCCGGGTGATCACGATCGGCGTGCGCCGCCCGATCGGCGTTTCGACAGCATCGCAGGTAGCAGTCGATCATCCGGTGCGGAAGCGGTGCGAGGGAGTGTCCGATTTCCGATTGCCGCGGGCCGACGTCCCCGCAGGCCAAATCGGCGGCTGGCAAACGGGGCCTGCCGATGCCCGCAACGGTAACGAAGGCGCTCAAGGCCTTCCACACGCTGCAAAGAAGGAACGCCTGAAGGCTGGTAACGCCTACATCGACAGCGGCTACGTGCTGGTCAACGAACTCGGCCAGCCGCAGCGCACCGACTGGCTCCGCCGCCGGGTCTACGAGCTGATGGCCAAGGTCGGGGTCCGCAAGGTCCGGCCGTACGACGCGCGGCACACCTGCCTGACCTACCTCGCCGGCGCCGGAGTGCCCGACGTCGTCCTCGCTGCCTGGGCCGGTCACGCCGACGGCGGCACGCTCGCCAAACGGGTCTACGTCCACCCCGACAGCAGCCACCTCAGGTGGCGGCCGAGCACCTCGAATCAGGCCTGTTCGGGTGACTCGAGCGCCCGAAATTCAGCAGTACGCGCGTACGTGAGAAGTTGTGAGACGAAACAGCAAAGGCCCCGACTCACCGAAGTGAATCAAGGCCTCTGACCTGCTGAAACTCTGTCGGGACGGCCGGATTCGAACCGACGACCCTTGACCCCAGGACGCTTCGCCACACGTCCACGCACGTCACGCACGCTATCCCCAAGATCAGGCCGTGCGGTCGACGTCGTGCCGCGCACCATCGCGCAGGCCGTGTGGTCCCCACTTGGTCCCCGTCGTTGCGGCCGTCACCCCAGACTCTGCGGGCAACACTGCTGGATCCGGTGTCCCATCCCTTCCTTGGACGGTCTCTCGACGGTGCTGGCACGAACCCAGGGTCAAGCCTCCGCTCGGAGCCAAGTCTTGCCTGCGCGGAGCCACAGCGAGCCCTCGCGGCCCTGGCCGCACCGCATGACGACCCGTCCCGGCACCCGAACCTTCTCTCGTTCCGTGACGGCCCATGAATCCTCTACCAACTGGGCACGGATGACCTCGGTGGACCGCTTGTTGTGCTCGCGCCGGGTCAGAACCGCCTGATTCCCGCGTACGGCCAGCCCGTCGGGTGAACGAACCGGGCTCTGCCAGGTGGTTGCCTCGCCCGTTCGCGGCGTGATTCGGGTAAGGAACGTATGCCCCTCACGGGAGCTGGCATACCACGCCAGCCAGACATAGCCGGATTCCGTGGCGGCTGCGCACCCGGCCAATGGCCATTCGGGAAGACGTCCGTCCGGCGTCCAGATGCTGCGACCGCGGCCGCTCCAGCCGGCTAGACCTCCAGACGACTGCGGATGCCCGCCGTAGATGCCCTCATCGCCATAGGCAGTCCAGATCGCCCCAGCGGAGTCGGTCACCAAGACGTCGATGTCGTCGCCCATGCAGAAAGAATCTTCCAGCCGTCCATCCGGTGAGTACACGACGGTATTCGGGGCCCACGACCCGTGCTCACCCTTAGGGGCGCGGCCACTCACGATCAGAAGCCGGCCATCCGGCAAGAGCCCGATGTGGCTGGGGCACATCGTGATCTGGTTGATCGGCTGGCTTCGGACCGATCCGTCGACCTCTCGTACCACCAAGGCCGCATCGAATGGAACGTCCGCTCCCCAACCGATCCAGCCCGCGATGTAAGGGGTATGGGTCAGGTGCCGACGGCGAACGAACAGAACCGCGAGTTCTCCTGCCGGGCCGACAGTCCACCACAGGGCTGGCCCTTCGGGTGCGGCGCACCCGCAGATGGCCTCCACACTTGTTGCATCGCCATCGACACTTACGCCGTGCCTCCTGGACAACCTCAGTCAACTCCGAGCAGCAGCGTACGGAACGGAGCGCCGTTGCGACAGGTGGTCAACGAGGGACCGGCGCGCCGGCCGCGCCAGCTTGCGCGGCGCCTTGATCCAGAAGACGAACAGCTCGGCAGATGACCCGGGTAGCCACCTAAAACTTGACCGGCGGTCAAGCAGCGCTAGCCAACTCCAACCTGACTGATCTTGGTCCCCAGAACGGCGAAAGGGCCGACCCGATATCCGAATCAGCCCTCTGACCTGCGTCGGGACGGCCGGATTCGAACCGACGACCCCTTGACCCCCAGTTTTACAACGATTCTGTCACGCCATGCCAGGATAGGCTGAAACATCCTTAGAAACGGACAAGAACGACGCCTTCAAATGCCGCTTCGTGCCGAGGCTCACCGCCTCATCCGCCCGTTGCGATCCCCTCCGTTACCGGGCTCGTTACCGCGGATCGTCAAGCGCTTCCCATGCCAAGAAGTCCGGACGAACTCTTGTCTTGCACGACCGCCAGCGGCTCCAGCCACCGATCGGTAGACCGACGGGTCCGCGGTACTGGGGCGTCCGGTGCCCCCGGACCAGGAAAGGCACCGCCGCGAGCCTGCGGCACATCATCAATCGCTCCAGACGAACTGGCGGCGACTGCGGCCGGGTTGAGCGCACTATCCAGGGTAGGGCCAGCGGCGCTCACGCAGCAGTTGCGTCGAACCGTCGGCCTCGATTACCCAGGTACGCGGCTCACACAGCGGGTCATCCAGACTGGCGATCTCGACCGGCCGGATCTCGGGCCACCAGCCGCATCAACCGCTCGCAACTGCTTCGCAGCGGGATCAATGCCGAGCTCGTGGCAGACACGCTATGAGTGATGGGGACGCCGCCTGTCACCTCAACCGTCAGCTTGCTCTCCAGATGATTCTCCACTACGAACGTTTCCGCACTGTAGTCACGATCCATCAGCGGAACGCCGAACTGTCGTACCCAGCCAACGGAACAGGCGCAAACCACCACCACGACGGTGATGAGCACGGCCAGAACCCGCCACCAGCGACGATGCCGGCCAGGTTTCGGGAGCGTTGGTGGTGTTGTCATCGTTTCTCCCGCCGGGCACCGGGAACGGTCGCCAGTTGCGATCCCTCCTCGGACGGGGACCAGGTCAGCCTCGGCGACGCACGAATGTCCCGGCCGTCGACGGCGAGTATCGCGGTGAACGGCGTGCCCTGCGCTTTCCCGTCTGGCGTGCCGGGCTTGCCGAACGCGTACAACGGTGCGTCTACGCTGGTCACGGCCGTTAGCGCGGCGGCCTGCGAGGTGGTCACGCCGTAGTAGATGTCGAACGCCTTGACTGCCCTGGCTCAAAGCTGCCAAGCTTCAGATCGATCAGAGCGCCGGTGTTGTCTGGCCCGAAATCCGAAAAAGTCCGGTGGCACCGAGATCTGTGAAGGCGTTCTGCGGATTGGGGTCGGCGAAACCATCATTGGTGATCCCTCCGACGTAGGACGGCACGGTCCCGTCCCGGAGGCAAAGGTGCTGTAGAAGCTGGCCAGTTCCGGCATCATGTCCCAGTCCACCGCCCGCCGGTAGTGCACAAGTCCCGAACTGGCCACGGTGCGGGTACTAGTAACCACCACGTGCAGCCGATACAGATTGGCGCTAGCGGAGGGAGAAGCTACCGTGCTGACCCGGAACTCGCCCGGGTGTTCACCACGGCAATCGCCGTGTCGCCGATCGTCGAGAACGACACGGGACTGAGGTTACGGACGCCGGTAGCGTCAGTAACGGACCCGCCGGCCTGGCCATCCTCGGCCAGGCCCCACCCTCGCAGTAGCAACCACGCTGAATGACCTCGCTGTCTGCGTTACCGGCCAGGCGCAGCCCCACACCGTTCGAGATGAGATTGCCATAGCGACCGAAACCAACCTGAATATTGCTGTTGCCCAGCACTCGGGCAATGGCCGGAACCGGACGTGCTTCAACCGGCTCAAGCAGTGCCGCAGCGTCGCCACCCGATACGACAAGACCGCAACGTCGTACCAGGCCGCCGTCACCATCGCCGCTCGTGCACAGTCGGGCAATACTCGCATTCCCGAACCCGCCACGTCATGAGCCATGCCTCGCAAAACACAATTTATTCGCCGCAGCAACCACCGCGGTCGCCACATATCGGACTCCGGGAATAGTTCGTGCCATTGGCGCTGATCTTCTACCTTGCCCTCGAAGACTCAATCTTTGTCAAGTGCACCTCAATCGTGACGAGCGGACCGCGCATTCCTGGCCCTACAGTATCAAGTAGGGCGGCCGAAGCCGCCCTACTTGATGCTCCTAACCAGACGCCGACAAGGGCTTCAACGTGCAAAACCCGAGTTCCGATACGTCACAAGTAGTGACGCCACCCCACCTAATTGATAAGCCGTTCAACCCGCTGGACCTGTTCCTCGGAATCGCTCCAAATGCTTATGAAGGGATCCATGCCCAGTCCCAGGAGCGCCCATGTGCTGCATGCGAACACCAGAACGGAGCCACCGTCGAACCAGCGGCAATTTTCACCACTAGCCTCGTGAACTTGACGGAAATTGTACGCAGCGTCAGTAACTATGCGATTGAGCGCCGCAGGCACATCTGCACGCTCAAGGTAGACCCGACGGCTGCACGCAAACAAGTCAGCTTGAGCGTGCAGTGAGTCAGTTTCAATCAAATTATCAAGGCTCGAAAACTCTACCGTCCCCAACCCATCAAGACCTACCTCGACGTCGCCCCGCACAGTCACAGATGCACCAACGGGACTTCCTGTCTCCACGGCATAGAGGATCTCTAACTCCTCGTCAGGTCCCTCGGGTTCACACTGAGGGTTGAACCGAACCTCCGACTCAAAAATCCACTATAGTAAGTCAATCCCCATACCTTGCCTGCAGGTGATCCAGCAGACTAACAAACGAATCATTCGCTGCGCCGTAGACTCTCCGGATTTCGCTGCTGAGTGGTTCCCCACGAGGCCGTGATCGAAACCTGCCGACGGGCCATGGCCCGAAGAAAATTTGCCGCCCGGCCAGATAGTGGCTCAGGTGAGTTAATCACGAAATATGCGGGATCGGTAATCACCAATTACCCTCTCGAGGTGACGTCTAGTGCGGAGAGTAACCTCTGGCAAGAAGCACAAGGTTTCATCACTTGCCCATGCATCGAGGCCCCAATACGTTTGGACTGAACCCCTACAGTGGTGACTGATTCTGGAGTCGCACCCAGCTTCATGAGCTTAGCGGCACCGCTGACCTCGCTACAGCCCCCATGTGCATGTCCGCAGGCGGTCAGTGCCGACATCAGTCGGCCCGGCACGGGGCCCGGAGTACCGGAGGTGGTGTGGACGGCGACCAGAAGCCCGGACGGACGGACACCAACACTTTCACTGACAGTGCCTGGGCGCTGTCTCTGGGCGTACTCTCCTTGATTGAGTCGGCAATCTCGCTGAGCCGATCCTCCGCGCCGTCGCCACAGTTGTGAACGAGAATCGGCGTGAGGTCTGCCAGCACGTGGTAGGTGTGGATGCCGTCAACGGTGAGGTTGTGGACTCGGCGTTGTTGGGCGAAGGGTCGGACGGCCTCGACCTGCACCAGCGTGCCTGCCGAGGTGCGCAGCCACTGCCCCGGCTTCAGGTCGGCGGCCTTGACCCATTCTTTGAGGTCGGCGACCCAGAACGGGTGACCGTCGGTGGCAATCACTGAACCCGAGGCGTCGCCCTTGGCGCCGTCGGTGTCGACCGTTACCTCGACCAGGTCCTTGTAGCCCTGACCGACGATAAGCCCGACAACCTCGCGGGCCTCAGTCTTGCCCGTCTCCGGGTCGGAGGCGAGGACCATGTCTCCTAGTGCGATGTCCTCGATCGCCTTGGTGAATCCGTCGCCCATCACCACACGGGTGTCGGGGTGAAGCTGTTGCCTATCTTGCAGGAGTCGGCTGCCGTCTCCGCGACGTCGTCGCCCTGTTTCGCCGCTGTCGCCGCGGCATCGTCGGCCTGTTTCGCGGCCGCTGCCGCCGCCTCATCCGCCTGTTTAGCCATCAGCGCCGCCGCCTCATCGGCCTGGGCCAGGACCCGCCGCGCCACCTTCATCTCATCGAACCAGGTCATCACGGCCTTACCAGCCCGCAACATGGCCTGGCCGATCTTCTGGCCTTGAGGATCTTGCCCCACGGGAGCGCACCGACCACCGCCATCGCGCAGGCGCCGATGTCGCCCTTCGTCACGCAGTCGCGGATGTCGTTGATCCCGAGGACTTCAAGCAGGATCTGCCCACCAGCCTCGATGACAACGTCGAGGATTTTCTTCTCCGAGACCGTCTTGGCCTTACGAACCTCCTCGTCACTCGGCCCCGACGGCGTCTTTGCCCCGTTGGACGGCGTCGTGGTCTTCGTCGGCGTGGGCGGTGGACCGGTACCCGCAACCCCACCGCCGTTGCCACTGCAGTTGTCATCGGCACAGAACCGCAGACCGGAGGCGTCGGAGAAACTCACCGGCGAGTTGTTCGCGTACGCGTACCCCTGCATCTGCTGCGGATCGTTGAAGTCGACGATCGGATCCACCGAGATGAACCGACCCGTGGCCGCGTCGTACTCCCGAGCTCCGAGGTGCGTCAGCCCTGTCGACGAATCGATCGTGCCCCGACAAAGCCCTTCTGCCCCGGCCACACCGACGGCTGGGTGCCGCGCGCCTGCCCGTACGGCGTGAACTTGCGCCGCGTCGAGGCCTGCGTGGTCGCGTCGATGGTGTGCTGCGCGGTGCCATGGTGGTCACCGAGCAGGAAGTTCACCTTGTTCGACGGATTGCGGACCGCGCCGACGCCCTGGTAATAGCGGGTTCCGGTGACCGTCGAGGTGGCCTTGGTCAACGTCATCTCGGTGGATCCGAGGTAGAGCGTGACCGTGCCCGGATCCCGCCGGATCAACCTCGTTGCCGCTGGCGTCATACAGGAATTCGGTGACCTTCGTGCCCTCGGTGACCTTGGACAGGTGTCCCTCGGCGTCCCACTTCAGGTCCTGGGTCGTACCACCGATCTTGCGACTGGTGGTGTTACCCGCCTTGTCGTATTCGTACTGGTCCAAGCGCTGGCCGCCGGGCAGGCCACCGCTGGCCGGACCAACAGTGGTCACGTTCCGCAGCGTGTGTGGCTGGGCCGTCTTCGCCGCTGGGTAGGCGTACGTCGCGGTGACGTTGTTGGCCGGATTGCCCGAGGTGTCGTGCTGGACCTCGGTCTTCCGGTTACTGGTTCCGTCGAAGAACGTGTACGAGTGCCAGTAAGGGTTCGGCCCCACCGTGGCTGCGGACGGGTCTTCGCCGCGCAGTCGTCGGTAGCCGTCCACGCCTCGGTCATGCGGCGCAGGTAGTCGTAGCCGAAGCACTGGGTGTCGGTGGACGTGCTCTGCTCGACGCCCTTAATTTTGATTACGTTGCCGATTGAGTCGTACTTGTACTCGATGTCGTCCAGGCGAGTCGGCGCGATGGAGCGATCGGTGACGGTCTTGGCGAGACGCCGGGTGCCTTCCTCGTAGGAGTAGCTGAGGTAGACCTCCTTGCCGGGTGCCCCAGGGTGTGCCGCAGCGGCTCGCCGTATCGCGAGTACTGGGTGGTCTGGAGGTACTTGCTCAGACCGGTCACGCTGACGGGCATGTCCAGGCCGTCGTACCCGTAGGTGACGGTCTCTGTGGGGAGGCCACCGCCGGACGGGTAGGTGTTGGTCTTCGGTAGGCCGACATTCGGGGTGTACGAGGCCCCGAAGCTGTATGTGCCGGCGAGCGCACCTCGCTGGGCGGGATCGTGTACTTGGTTCCCTCCGGCTGATAACGGGTGTTGTAGCCGGTGACCTCGGTGGTGTAGGCATTGGATCCCACATATCGGGTCGACGAGGTCGGCATCCCCAACTTCAGGGTGTCGTACTCCCATTGCGCCGCAAGGGTGCCGGGGCCGCGCCCTGCCGCAGGGTCTGGGCGACCCAGCTCGTCGTAGGTGTACGAGAGCTGCTCCAACCGGGCGTCAGTGCTGGAGGTCAGGCGGTCACCGTCGTCGTAGGTGCTGGTGGACTCGCCCTGTCCGGGTCTTTGGCCTTGATCTGCCGACCCGTAGGTCGTAGGTGTACGCCCACTCGTTGCCGGTCGGGTCCTGACCATGCCGAGCCGACCGAACCGGTCGTAGGAATACGTGGTCGCGTCGTATGCGCCCGTCGGCGTGGTGCCGCGGTACTGGCGCAGCTCCGTCTGACGACCCAGCGCGTCGGTGATGGAGGTCGTGGCAGTTCCACCGGACGGCGGGTCACGTTGATCCGGTCACCGCCATAGGTGGTTACCGTCCGCCACTTCTCGACGCCGAAGCTCTCGAAGATCTCGTTGGTCGGGCGACCCATTCCATCGAAGTGATAGCGCATCTGGCTGGGCACCAGGTTATCGCCGACACCGTCGAGAAGCTGAGCCGATGGAGGTGATTCGTTGTAGTAAGCCGCCCGCTTCTTGAAAGCGAGGCCCCGGTTGTCGTAGAAGACGTCCGTGAGGATCCGGCCACCACCTGCGGCTGGCTGCTGGGTCTGGCGCAGCCGCAGCATGCCGTCGTAGATCTCGTATCCAACCCGGTACGAGCCGTCTTCCTTCAGCGTCTCGGTGGTAACCACCACCGGAGCTGACTGGATGACCTGGTAGGAGAATTTGCTGTTCGGCGTGTCGAGGTTCGCAGCCTTGTCACGGCCAGGCAGCCAGACCTTCTCCAACCGACCCAACGGGTCATAGACCAGATCTGTGCGAGCGCCGTTGGGTCGACCTCGGCCGTGGGACACCCCACGCGGGTTGGACATAGGACGTGGACTTGTGCTGCTTCGGGTTGATGGTGTCGATCTGGTTACCAGCGCGTCGGCGGCCGGTGTGAAGACGGTCGTCGTCTTGTTGTCGTAGACGTCGTACGCCTCAGTCACACGCCCGTACGCGTCGAAGACCGATCGCGCGGTCACCTTGTAGCGTGGCCGCCCGCCGGCCATTCCATCAACTCCTCGACCTGGGTGACGTCACCCTTCGTCGGGGCTTGACCGAGGGTGGTCGAGCCGTCGTAGTACATCCGGGTGTCGGACACCACGTCGGCCGGCCGGGACGGGTGGTGGCGCAGTCCACCGCCACCTTCTCGGTTCGCTTGACCTTCGCCAGCAGCCAGTCACTGGTGTTGCGCGTGTACTCGTGCCGGGTGCAGCTGTTGTCGTCACTACGAGAAACGTCACCCAGATCGCTGGTCTGCGTCGGGATGCCGTACTCGTCGAAACTGTTCTGCACCTCGGTACGTCGCCACGACCCGTCGGACATTTTGACCGGGACTGGACCTTTGTCGTCTGGATGACATAGGACTTCAATGCGCTGGTGCCGCTGCGAGCCCGGGTGGCGGTGGCCGCACCGCGCCACGGGTACTCAACGTCGCGGACTCGACGACCCCGCCGTCGACGGAGTAGTACAGTGCCTCCCGGATCATGCCCTGGAACTCGGGCAGGTCGTTGATCGACCCACCCTCCGAGTCGACGATCTGCGCGTTTCGGGTGCCGGTCGATGTCTTGTCGCCGTGCAAACCCTGGAAGTAGCGGGTCTCGGTCTGCGAGATCGGGTCTGGAGCCTTGCCGACACGCGTCTGCACCTTGGCGTAGCCGCGCCACTGGCCCCAGGTGCGGTGCTCGGCCTTGGTGAACTCACTGTCGTCGTAGCCCCAGGCCGGCCCGGAGAACTGGTAGTTGGTTTCCTTGGGCAGCTGACCGCCCTTACGGTCCTGCTCGACAACCTGATTCACCACGTACTTGTGGAACCAGTCGAGTACTGGCTTCGTCTCGCCTTCCGGCTGCCAGTAGACCGGATAACACCGTCTGGTGTTGGTCTCGTTCGGCGCCGGCAGGACGATCGGAGTGAAGCGGCTGCATTCGCGGGGCAGATACCCGATGCCGATTGTGGACCCGGTCTCGGTGTCGATCTTCACCATGCGCTGCCGGGTGATTGCCGGAACGCCCTCCAGCCCATCGACCCGGTTGGGCATCATCTGCCCGGTGAACTGCACCGCCGGCATGCTCTTGCTGCCACCGACCTTGCCGGTGCGAGTGATCGACGCGAGCCACAGCGAAGGAGTGGTGCCGTCCGCGGTCTCCGGAAACTCGTGGCTGAGCGCCCAGGCGTCGACCTCGTTATACGACGTGCCTACCCGGATCTGGGTGGTGATCGACGTCAGCCGCTTTCGGGTCCAGAACGTCGGTGAGAAGCGGTCGGTACATGCCTCGCCGGCGTTGCAGTTCTGATCGGCTGGCACATCAGGCCAGTGACTGCCGTTGTCGACGTTGAACTTGGCCGGGCGCAGTCGAAGCTCGCATTTGGCAGACACCGCTCGTTGACTCCGAAGACGACCCTAGCGGGGGCGGGCTTGGCGTATTCCTGCCCGTTGCGCTGGCCGTACTCGATTCGGTCGAGGTAGCCGCCGCGCTCGTACTGCACGCCGTTGGTCTTAATGTTGCGGCCGTAGTAGTTACTCTCCGGCTGGTAGTAGTACGCCATCGAGTTGTCGTGCGGGTCCACGACATGGTCGAGGTTCCACCGCCAACCCTGCTGACACCAAGCCGCGTCGAACGTGCCGGCGTGGCATGGCTCGCCGGAGTTGTTGCCGAAGACCGGGACGGTCCACGTCGACTTCGTCTCCGGGCGTTGGTGGACCAGTTGGGCAGCCGGTTGCGGCCGAAGTAGTACTGGGTGCCGTCGGTGGTCGTCACCCGCCAGTACTCGCCGTTGTTGTCGCCGTTGCTGGCTCCGGTCAACGCCTCGATCCGGGAGCCGTCGTCCTCGGCCGTCCGCCACGTGCCGGTGTCGTCGTCGCGCACGAGTTCGGTGGTCCGACCATTGAGCGACAGCGTGACGTTGTTCGAGGCCCAGCACAGGTCGCCGGTCTTCTCGGTGTTCAGCGCCCCGGAACCCATGTCCTCGGTGCAGGACTTGTACCGGCGCTCGACATAGCCGGGCCAGTAGTCCCAGCCGTCGCCGACCCACGTGGCCTGGTTGTTGGTCGAGACCATCCGACCGTCGACGCTGCTCGACGAGTAGCCCAGGCCGATCGAGGGCGTCGGGCCGCCGAGCGAAGCTGGCAGATCCATGGGGTACGACCACGAGAAGTCACCCGCCGAGCCGCCGGCGGACCACGAGCCCGTCGCGCTGAGGTTGGTGGCTCCATAACTGCCGCCGGGGCCGGACGCCGCCGCGGTGGCCGCGAGCACAGTAGCCGCGCCTGAGACGTCCACCTCGGCGACCAGGGTCGAGGTCGCTCCGTTGTTGCGGGTGGGCAGCACCGTCGGCTGCTGGCACACCGCGCGATCCGGGTGGTCAACGCGCAGGCCGGAAGCTGGACGAGACGCAGTCGGGAGGCATAGTCCGCGCCGTACGCGGTGCGGAACGCGCTGTAGTTGACCTCGACGGACAGGCGACCGGCCGTGCCGTCACCACCGCCGACGCTGAAGAGCAGACCTCGTACACCTGCCCGATCGGTGCTCGCGCGGTCCCGCACATCTACCTGGACCTTCGCCGGGATGCTCGCACCGGAGATGCTTTGCTGAGTCGCCGCAGTGGCGGGACCGATCCGGACGGGGCGTTTCCGGCCTGCACCCGCGACCCGGCGTGTTGAGCGCCGCCCAGATCAAGTGTCGTCGACGAGGCTGCCGGCCACTTCGGTGTGGGCAGGGAAGGGCTTGGAGCCTTCTGGAGCGTGGACGACCGCGGTTCGGCCGGCTTCGTACGGCCGGCGACCGAGCGCTCCTTCTGCAACGCTGGCAGGTCGACACCCGGCGATGCCTGCGCCTGAACCGGGTGAGCATGCTGGCCACCAGGACCACAACAAGCAGACCTGCGACATGTCTCAGTCGCCGACTTACCAACGACTGTCTGCGCCTGCGCGCGGGCAGCATGGATGGACTTCGGGCCATGAAAGCCTCCCCGTTGATGAACGACCCATCGATGATGGTCTGACCGTCGGATACCGTAGAGATCACTTAGGGTGGAGACAAGCACGGATATCTCACACGGTGAGAATCAGTCGATGTGCCGGACGATGTCCTGTTTGACCGGTCAGTTACGTGCCAGCAACTCCTTGTGCGGTAGCGGCGACTTTGGTTGACTCCTGCCTCGCCGCCCGGGGCACCGACGACACCGGCCGGGCTCACGGGAGGATCCATGTCGCGTCGCCGCACGCTGTCCAGATTCATAGCCACACTCACCGCCACCGCGTCGGTGCTTGCCACGGCCGGAATTGCACCGTCCTCGGCAGCACCAGCTTCACGCGCCAGCAGCAAGCCCTCCGCCGGGCCAGCCGGTGACACGGCGTGGTATGCAACCGAGCCGGAAGCGCTCGCCGCTGCCCGCAGGACCGGCGCACGGATCGAGGTCGACGGCTTGACGACCGAGACCCGGCAGATCTTCGCCAATCCACACGGAACCTTCACGCTTGAGCAGCGAGTCCGCCCGGTTCGCGTCAAGCGTGACGGCACGTGGTTCCGGTCGACACCACCCTCGCCTTCGACAAGGCCGGCCGGGTCGCTCCTCGTACGACCTCAGTCGGCCTGAGCCTCTCGGGAGGCGGGGACGCGGCGCTGGTCCGGGTCACCCGGGACGGCAAGGAGCTGGAATTCGGCTGGCACCGTGCACTGCCCCGGCCAACCCTGGAGGGCGACACCGCCACCTATGCCAATGTCTTGCCGGATGTGGATTTGGTCGTCAAGGCCGATGTGGAGGGTTTTTCCGAGGTCTTCGTGATCCGTACGCCAGAGGCCGCCGCCAACCCGGAACTCACAACGGCCAGGTTCGCGGTGGCGACCAAGGGTCTCAACGTCACGACCGACACAGCCGGGAACATCAAGGCGTTGGACAGCGAGGGCAGGACGGTTTTCAACGCGCCGACGCCTCGGATGTGGGACAGCGGCGGCACGGCCGAACCTGGTGCTTCGGTGAGCGCCCGTACCTTCGAGAACAACCAGGGTGCCAAGCAGGCGGAAATGAAGACGAGCATCCGCAACGGGTGCTTCACTCGTTCCCGACCAGGCGCTGCTCAAGGGATCGGCCACCCGGTACCCGGTCTACCTGGATCCGGCGCTGGTCGGGGTGCCCGGCTCGCCTGGACGTCGGTGTGGAAGACCTTCCCCAACTCGAAGTACTGGAACTCCAGCGACATCGCTCGGGTCGGCTACTCGTTGACAGACAACCTGACCAACCGGTCCTTCTTCCGCATGGACACCAGCAAGGTCAAGGGCAAGAACATCATCCGCGCCACGTTCCAAACCTATGAGACACACGCATGGTCGTGTGACAAGCGGGTTGTGGAGCTGTGGCGCACTGGTGCCATTAGTTCATCGACCACCTGGAACAACCAGCCGGGCTGGATTACCAGACTGGACACCGCCGACGTCGCCAGAGGCTATGACTCGTCGTGCCCGGACGGCGGGGTCGACTTCGATGCCACCGCCGGTGTCAAGACCTCGGCGGCAGCCAACGCCGGCGACGTCACCCTCGGACTGCGCGCCACCAACGAGTCCGACAAGTGGGCGTGGAAAAGTTCCGCAATAACCCCACGCTGAGCATCGAGTACAACTCCACACCGTCGGTCCCGACCAGCCTGAGCACCAGCCCGGGCGTGCCCTGCACCGGCGGGAAGCTCGGCAACACCGATGTCTACCTGCGTGCGGTGCCGCGTGACGCCGACGGCGGCAATGTGACGGCCGAATTCTCCTACTGGCCGATTGGGGAGCCACCACCATCCGGAATGTCACGGTCTCCAGCGGTGTCTTAGCGAGCACCCTGCTGGCCAAGACCGGCCTCGCCGACGGGCGACCTACAACTGGAAGGTCCGTACCAGGACAGCGACGGTGCCTTCTCCGGACCATCGGCAACCTGCCAGTTCACGGTGGACCGGACGATGCCCATTGCCGACGTCGACATCACGTCTCCGGAGTATCCGAACTACAACGACCCGGGCAACCCATCGAGCAACAAGCCTGCCGGCACGCCAGGGCAGTTCACCATCAACGCCAAGGGCAACAAGGACATCGTCGGCTTCTACGTGGGCATCGACAACGACGCCCCGACTCGGTACATCGCCGCGAACGCACCCGGTGGTACGGCGACCATCACCATGACCCCGACCCGGAGCGGCCCTGGCGTGGTCAGTGTCCGCACCTGGGACGGCGTCAACCCATCGACGTCACTGGACAGCGACTTCAGCTTCTTCGCTACCTCTCCGGTGTGCACCAGAGCCGGAGCGATGCCAACGCCGACCGCCACGGCGACGTCATCGGTCGAACCGCTGCCGGGGACGTCTGCCTCTACATCGGCGACGGCGCCGGGAACTTCCTCGACGGCGTCCAATGCTCCCTGAAGATCGACAGCAATCGGGCTGGCTGGCTGCACGTCGTTCGACCTGGCGACTGGGATGGCGACGGCTGGAACGACCTCGTGGTCGTTGAGGCCGACGGTGACCTGGTCTATCACAGCGGCATGGGCGCCGGGAGCTTCCCCAACGCCGAACCGGTGACCAGTTGGGACGCGGACGGCAACCAGGTGCCCGCCACCGGCTGGAACCAGTACAACCTCGTGGTGGCACCCGGAGACTGGGATGGCGACGGCGCACCCGATCTGATCGCTCGCAAGACCACCGGTGAAATCGTTCTGCATAGCGGCAATGGTTACGGCGGTTGGGCCGACGACTCCCGCCCGGTCCGGCTGGGCTGGGGCATCTGGCAGGGCTTCGATTCCATCGTCGCCCCTGGTGACGTGGATGGTGACGGGAAGCCAGACCTGTTCGCCCGGAAGTCCACGGGTGAGCTGACCCTGTTCCGCGGCAACGGCAAGGCCGGTTTTGCCAGCGTCGGCGGGGCCAAGTACAAGGTCTGGCAGGCCGGGGTCAACGTCCGCCAACCGACCACCACGTGCGACCCGCACCGGCTGTCGCCAAATGCCCGACGATCATCGACAACCTCGCCACCACCGAGCAGTTCACGCCCATCTGCACCAGGCAGGGCGAGTACGTCGGTGGAAACCCATACTGGGTGAAGGTGACCACGCCGCGCGGCAAGACCGGCTGGATCTCGGCCTACTACGCCGACTACAGCGAGAACCAACTGCCGGACGTGCCGAACTGCACGAAGCCCACCAGCAGCACCTACACCGTCTGGAGCGACGGGGTGAACGTCACGGCCACCAATGCCGCCTGCGAGGCGTCCCCGAGCACCACCAACTGCACGACCGTGGTTGACACACTCAACACGGGCTCCATGTTCACGCCGATCTGTCAGCGACCTGGGCAACTCGTCGTTGGCAACTCGTACTGGGTGTACGGCATCAGTTCCAACGGCCAAACCGGCTGGATGGCGAGCTGGTGGATGGACTATCCAGACAACCGGATCCCGTTCCTCGCCATCTGCGGCAACTACAACGGAACGGCCGCCGGCACGGGCTGGAACGTCTACACCAACGCGCTGTTCTCTCCCGGCGACATGAACGACGACGGGAAGAACGACCTGCTCGGCATCAAGGCAAACGGCGACCTGCACGTCTACTACGGCAACGGGAACGGCTCCACGCTCTTCACCAACCCCTCCGGCGGCACCAGGATCGGCATCGGCTGGGGAGGCTTCAACAAGTTGTTCTGATCAAGTGACGACCAGGGCCCGCTCATTCGAGCGGGCCCCTGGTCGTGGTCGTAGTGCTCATCCGCCACACGCTCAACGAGCAGGGCCGTCCCCGTCCTGACGGCGGCTCAGCTATCCCAGGGCGTGGCGGCGTCCAGGTGTGGTCACAGAGAAGAACTCGTGCCCGCAACCGCATGTCCCAGCCCGACAGCGCCCAGGGCAGGTGATCCAAGAGAATCCGGCTCCGGCTCGAATGCTAGACATCCTGCTCGCCTACCACCTCGGTCGTCGCACAAACCGACGAACCTCTGATCCAGAGCGCTTGATGCGGAATCAAGAACCAAAATGCCGATCCATCCAGAACGCGGATGAAACGGCAGGTCAAAGCGTTCTGCAGCACGCACGCCAGCGGCCAAACGTCCATCCGGTTACCGCCAACAAAGATCATCCGTTACCGGATGTTACCGCCGTAACCCGAGAAGATCTTCCTCTCCCCAGGCCAATCGGTCGGGACGGCCGGATTCGAACCGACGACCCCTTGACCCCCAGTTTTACAACGATTCTGTCACGCCATGCCGGAACAGTCTTATACGTCCTCCAATGCGGACAGAACCGCATCCCTTACTGATGCCCTCTGCCGACTCATGTCAGCCACTCCTCCGCTGCAGACCTCGATCCGTTACCGAAGTGGTTACGGCAGTCAGTCAAGAATCCGCGCTGACGTTGAGTCCAGGAAGCTATAACGGACTGCACTCTCGGCAAGGCGTCCTAGGACAATGTCGCCCCTGCTAGATGACGGGTGACCACAACGCTCGTGCCCTATACGACAGGAACGCGCCTCTAGGAAGTTCCGTCCCTGCCTTCCAGCGACCCAGCGAACGTGCCGCCACTCAGTCCGCCTCAGCGCGAACCCGACCACTCTCTTGCGCTGGCAGACCTGGTGGTGGGCTGCTCGGCTTGCCCCGGGTCGGTGACCGACTGGACGACTTCTCCACGATCATCCGATTCCGGCGGCCGCACCTGTCCCGCCTGGAGGCGGAACGTCTCCGCCGACGGCTCCCGCAACCGCCTGTCAGGCAGCACCTCGATGTGCTGATGTGGAGCGATTTCGCCCTCACATCGCGTTCGTGGGCCCACTGACCGCGCTCGCACGTCGCGAGCACGGGACCTTAACTTTGCTCAGCCGGTAGACGACGCTGGTCGTTTCACTTGAGCCTCACCAACTACGATGTAGCCGAACTCGATTGCCGTCCAGATACCTCCATGTGCCAACCGGAACCGAGACCGAGTGGGATGATCTTGCGGAACCTAGTGAACAAAGACCGCGAAGTCGATCTCTAACGCCCAGGTCAGAAGTCTGCTCCCCGCGCACGCGGGATGGTCCAGGACGGGAGCCGATCCACCTGGGCGGCTACTGCTCCCGCGCACGCGGGATGGTCCAGGTTGGTGTTTCGAGGCGCGGGTGTCGGTGGCCTGCTCCCCGCGCACGCGGGATAGTCCCGGAGCAGAGGTTGCCATCGCGGGTGGTAGCGACTGCTCCCCGCGCACGCGGGATGGTCCCCATCCTGCCGGCGTGACCGGGCGGACCTGGATCTGCTCCCCGCGCACGCGGATGGTCCCGCCGACCGCTACGCCATTGACCCCCGGCAGGGCTGCTCCCGCGCACGCGGGATGGTCCCAGGATGGCCATGCGCTCCGGCGCAGGTCCGCCTGCTCCCCGCGCACGCGGGATGGTCCCTGGTCCCCGCCGAGCGGTCCAAGACCACTGAGACGGAGAGCTGAGCCGTGTTCCGCGTGAGCGAGGAGCTGCTTCCCGCGCACGCGGGATGGTCCTCGTCCACGGTCCCCAGGTACACCCGCCACCCTGCTCCCGCGCACGCGGAATGGTCCGGCAGGGAATGTGAGTGAGGCTGGAGCGGGTATCTGCTCCCCGCGCACGCGGGATGGTCCGCCACCCGGCTGTGCCGCGGCCTCGTACTACTCTGCTCCCCGCGCACGCGGGTGGTCCCTTCGCCGCAGCGATCGGCTGCCGGGTGCGAGGCTGCTCCCCGCGCACGCGGGATGGTCCCGTGTTCATGCTGGCGCTGTCGTCCGGCGAGGACTGCTCCCGCGCACGCGGGGATGATCCCGAGGCGGAGGTCTGCGTGTTGGTGACCCGACCCTGCTCCCCGCGCACGCGGGATGGTCCCCTGAACCGCATCGGTGACAGCAGTTGCATTCTCTGCTCCCGCGTACGCGGATGGTCCTGACCCGCAAGGCGGGCCGCGGGATGGTCCTGGGTGGAGCTAGTCATTAGGGAGATGGGTTTCCTGCTCCCCGCGCACGCGGGGATAGTCCCTGGCGTGACCGCATCGCGAAGGCGCACGGCTACTGCTCCCCGCCTATGCGGGATGGTCCCGACATCCGCGACACCACCCGCACGACCACCGCCCGCTCCCGGCGCACACGGGGATGGTCGGAGCTCAGCCAGGCTCACGCCCGGCTCAAGCGCTGCTCCCCGCGCACTCGGGGTCCCCGCTCGTGAACGGCGTTATCAGATTGGTCGACTGCCGCCCGCGCACGCAGGGTGGTCCCGTCATTGGTCGGGTCACCACCGTCGTACGACTCTGCTCCCCGCGCATGCGGGTGGTCCGGACTGGGACTCGATCCAGTGGTCCCGGGTCATCTGCTCCCCGCGCACTCGGGGTGGTCCCGCCGACCCCGAGCGGGGCGAGGTGGTGACCGTCTGCTCCCCTCGCACGCGGGGTGGTCCCCATCCCTCCGGGTCCTTGCCGCGGCACAGGCCCTGCTCCCCGCGCACGCGGCGCTGGTCCTGCTCCGGCGCCCTCCAACACTGGCCCGTATAACTGCTCCCCGCGCACGCGGGGTGGTCGGTCACGGCTGAACTGTCCCGCCCGGGTGGGCCTGCTCCCCGTGCACGCGGGGTAGTCCGGGAACGTGTCGCAGCTAGCACTTAAGCTGTGCCTACTCGCCGCGCACGCGGGGTGGCCCTCAGCGGCCTGCCCCTAGGAGGGCTGCTCTCGTTCCCCGCGCACGCGGGTGGTCCGATGTGGGCCGAGCAGCTCGGCCGCCGCGGCTGCTGCTCCCGCGCACGCGGAGGTGGTCCGGACCCCCTGCTGTCTCTGGCGCTGGCTGACTTCGGCTCCCCGCGCACGCGGGTGGTCCGCTGGGCACCCGGGAGGCGCCGAGCTCCGCCAGCTGCTCCCCGCGCACGTGGGGGTGATCCCGACACGAACAACAAGCCAATGTTGGGCCCGATCTACTCCCGCGCACGCGGGGTGATCCCGCAACGGGACGACGATCTTCCCGACGCAGGCCTGCTCCCCGCGCACGTGGGGTGATCCTGGCGCGCAAGCGTGGGTGCCCTTTGAGCTGCCCTGCTCTCCGCGCACGCAGGGATAAGCCCGAGTCCACCATCTGCCGAACCTAGACAAATTGGAACCGTAGGCTCATTGCCGGTCATCTTCATCGGCGGCCATCGCGTCCGACGGCCGTAGCAAACGGAGAACCCGGCTCGTGGCCATGCTGGCACTGATATACGGCTGAACGGCTTCCAACGACCATCGATCGGATCATGACCGCCGACCCCAACGGTACCTAAAGTGGTGAAGTGTTAACCCTCGGCGTTGACCTTGCAGCCGCAGACGAACGTACGGCAGCGGCGGCGATCGAGTGGCTACCGGGCCGGGCGGTGGTACGGGAAATAGCTCTCGATGTCAGTGACGCCCGGATCGTCAAAGCGAGTCGGCACGCGGACAAAACCGGGTTGGACTGTCCGCTCGGTTGGCCGGAGCCGTTCGTCGCCCTCGTCACGACCCACCAGGTCGGCCATGTGATGGCCCCTGACGGCGAGGGCGGACCCTGGCGGCGCCACTTGGCCTATCGCCAGACTGACGAAGTGGTGCGCAAGGAAACCGGAATCATCCCCTTAGCGTGGCTGTGGACCGCATCGGGCACGCCGCCTTCCGATGCGCCGGTTTGCTAGCGATGCTCGCCGCCGACGGTCAGGATGTCGATCGTTGCGGCGGCGGCAAGATCGTCGAGGTGTACCCGGCAGCGGCCCTGAACCGTTGGGGCTTGGCGCATCGCGGTTACAAGGGACGCCGTCAGCAGGCCCAGCACGCCGAACTTGTCACCGCATTGTGTGCGGCCGCGCCTTGGCTGGAGCTTGGAGCGTTCGAGGCGTTGGTCCGGTGTAGCCATGATGCGTTCGACTCGGTGGTCGCGTCGTTGGTCGCCCGTGCCGCAGCGACCGGCAAGGCGAGCAGGCCGAACGACGAGCAGCGGGCAGCCGCGCGTTCCGAGGATGGATCGCTCTGCCTACCAACCCACTCGCCGGCCTTTTCGACTTCGCAGCAGCGTAACCGGAAGGTACCCATGGCTTCAGGACTGAGCTGGCTGGACAGTTCCCGCGACGATCAGCACCGAATGCGGGAGTTACTCAAGCTCTTCAGCGACACTGAGAGCCGGGACGAGTTGGGCATCGGCCAGGTCCGGGACGCGTTCAGCGACTTACTCTTCCGGGCACCTCCGTTTTGCAGGCCCGGGCGCGGTACCTACTGATCGTGCCGTGGTGCTACCAGGAGGCGCAGCGGCGTGGACTGCACGGTGACCGCCTGACTGCGCAAGTGGACCGCACCGAACGAAAGGTGATCGCCGCGCTGCTGCGAGGCGACGACACGGAGGGCGTGATCGGTCGCCGGGCTGGAGTCGGGGTACAGACGCTGCCGTCGAGCATCTACGCGGCGGCGTTGCTCGAGTACGGCATCCGCACTGGTGATGATGAGGGCGCATCGAACCGCCGCTTGGCCGGACTGGCCGACGCCGACGAGCTGACGGAACGAGCGAGCGGGATCTGGCACCCAACGCTGCCGGCCCGACCGACGAAGTTTCCAGACGAGGTTGAGGGTGGATTGAGGCTGACGCCGGGTGAGGGCCGCTGGCTGCGAGCGGATCCTCACTGCGGCGCCCGGCACATTGTTGGCGTACCTCCTTGAGCCCGAACATCGACCCGATTGGGACAGCGACGCACCATGGGAGGAGCCGGCGGCGCTGACCGCGCCGGAGCCGATCGGCTCGCTGGTACGCGACGCAGCACTGTTCTCGCTGGCGATCCACGGCGCGGCGTTGCTGTACAACCTCCTCGTGGCGGAGCGGTACGAGGAGACCGGTCTGACCGAACGTGAGGCGCCGGTGGACAGATACCGAGACAAGCTGTCGCGCTGGAACCAGCGCGTGTCGGCGGAGCAAGGTCTCAAGGGCTGGGCTCGATCGGGCATGTGGGACCGGTTGATCGAGAGAATTCACGGATAGCGTCGAACGCCGCTGCATGCCGGTTCATCGACCGCTGGCTTGACGCGGTCGCAAGCGGACCGCGCCGCGCCGCCACGGACCAGAGTTTGCGGAATCTCGTCGCCGAGCGGAGCGGACGGTGAAAAAGGGGCAGTCACGGTTACTCAACGACAAGCTGCTGCGTACGTGGAGTGGCGCCTCCGGCAGCCGACCGCTGGTGTATCGATGGCCTCAAGTCCGCCGGATCCTCGTCGACATCCACGACGGCTGCGCCGCTGACCTGTCGGAGGCTGCGAATGCTCGCGCCTGACTCTCGTTCACTGCTGCTCGACGCCCTGCGCCCGCCAGCGGGTATGCGGATGTCCCGCGCCGTGGCGTTGACCTTCACCCTGGATCTGGAGAGTCTGCTGGTCGCCCCGCTGGCCTTCGCCGCGCACGGCTTACGCGAGTCGACCGACCCGATCGCGGTAATGGAGGGTGTACGGCAGTGCGCCGACCGGATCGACGTGTTCTGTCAGGCCGGGCAGATCGCCATCCCACCGACGAAGTCGGCGCTGCTGGCGTTTGTCGAGCCGATGGTGCACCAGGTGCACCGGCCCAAGCCGGTCGGCTGTTCCACCCAAAGCTGTGGGCGCTGCGTTTTGAGGACGAAGCGACCGGGGAGACGTCGCTACGGCTGTTGGTGCTCAGTCGCAACCTGACCAGGACCGCAGCTGGGACGTGTGCCTGCGCCTGGAAGGCTACCCGGAACCCGCCGGGTGGCTGGCAACAAACCCTTGTTTGACCTGCTGCAACACACGCTGCGGCTGGCGGTCTCGCCCCTGCCGCCGGACCGGCAGGCCGCGGTCGAGGCGCTGGGCGAGGATCTACGTCGAGCCGCGTGGGAGTACCCGAGGGCGCCCGGGAGATGTTTTTCCATGCACTAGTAGTGCTTTGTTAGGTTGGGACGAGTTGGCGGCAGAGGGGCAGAATCCGAGCCAGGTCGCGAGTAGGTACTGCAGTTCGCGCAGGACGGCGTAGAGGCTCAGGTCTGCCCCGTTGCTTTGGGCGGGCGGTCCGTAGTTGGGTGAGGAACAGTTGGGCGGCTGCGGTGAGGGTGACGTGGCGGTGCCAGCCGATCCAGGAGCGGCCTTCGAAGTGGTCGAGTCCGAGGGCGGTTTTGAGTTCGCGGTAGTCGTGCTCGATGCGCCAGCGGCTCTTGGCCAGGCGGACCAGTTCGGTCAAGGGTGTGTCGGTGGGCAGGTCGGACAGCCAGTAGTCGCTGGGTTCGTCGTGGCCGGGAGGCCATTGCACGAGCAGCCAGCATTCGGGTAGGACACCGTCATCGCCGCACTCGGGTCCGCGTCGGATGGCTCGGCCTGCGGGCCGGATCCGTAGGGCGATGAAGTGCCCGGACAGCTCACCGACAGGCCGGTCCGGGTCGCGGTCGGGTGTGGGTAGTCGGGCACGCCAGCGCACCAGACGCGCCGCGTCAGCGCCGTGGTTCAGGGCGAGGTCTTTCAGGCTGCGGGCCGGCTGGGGGTAGCGCGGTGTGGGATGCGGGCCAACTCCGGCGTAGGGCACCTCGACCGGCTGGGCGTTGCCGGGTTGCGCTGTGGTGGACGACGTGGTTGCCACGATGTAGCCGATGCCGCGTTCGGTCAGGCCCTGACGGAACTCGGCGACCTGCCCGTAGCCGGCGTCGGCGGTCAACAGCGGCGGACGCAGCCCCACTCGGCCAACTCGTCGAGCATCTCCAGGGCCATCAGCCACTTCGGCCGATACCGCTCGGTGTCGGGAACCTTTGACGCTGCCCGCCGCCGACGGATCTGCTCGATCTGCTCGCCGGGCGGCACCCGCACGCGAGTGTGGTTTCTTCGCCCCGGCCGCATCGAGGGTGACCGGCTGCTGGCGCAGCCTGCGAGCGTGGACGTTGGTCGGTTTGCCGTCCGGGCCGGGACGCAGGTGTCGTCCCAGGACTCCGGCACGAACAACCGCCAGCTCAGCACCGCCGACGCGGCGTCGGTCGCCGCATGGACGCTGACGGCGATCTGGCAGTTGGCGACCTTGCCCAGGGTGCCGGAATACTGCCGGGCCACACACGCCGAAGCCTTGCCGTCCTGGGAAACCCGTGTCATCGACCACCCACACCTGAGGCGTCACCAGATCTACCGCAGCCGTGGCCAACCGCCGCCGCACACCACCCACGTCCCACGTGGACGAGGTCAGGAACTGCTGCAACTGCTGGTGATCCACCCCGAGCCGCTGCGCCATCGGCTGCATCGACTTCCGCCGACCGTCCAGCATCAGCCCCGCAGATACCGCAGACCGGTCGCCCGCTGATCCGAGCGCCGCAACCCCGCGAAGATCCCCGCCGCGAAGTCCTCCAACCGCCCCGCACCCGAACCAGTTCCCGCTCATCCACGCACCGCAGCCAAACACCGCCACGATCCCCGCACAAGCGACACGCCACAACGACCTAACAAAGCACTACTAGGAGTTCCTCGTACTTCGCCACCGGACTTCGCTGGCACACGTCACCTGGTCATTTCCCCGTTCTGCACCCTGAGGGTCTGGACCGGTGCGCACCGAGCGGCAAGCTGGCGGTGGTTAGTCGGCAGGAGACTCTCGACTGCCTACCCGAGGAGAGCCTGGCCGGTTCCGATACGTTCGTGGTGAACGCCTTGGCTGGTTTACCGGCTGAGGAATCGCCGTCAGGCCAGGAAGTGCTCAGCGGGCTGCACGCAAAGGTGTACGTGGTGGAGAAGGCCCATCAGGCGCGGGTTCTCCTCGGCTCCGCAAATGCCACAGGCGCGGCGTTCGACGGCAACGTCGAGCTGATGGTGGAGCTGGTAGGTGGTCGCGCTCAGTGGGGTATCGATGCTCTCCTTGGCCCGAAGGCAGCGCTTCGCGAGATCCTCGAACCCTATGAACGCCAGAACGCTGCCGAACCGGATCCCGAAGCGGACCGTCTCCGTAATCTGGTCCGCGACCTCGCGGCGATCCCGCTACTAGCTACCGTCATGCCCGAGGCAGACAGCTACCGCCTCCGGGTGAGTTCCCAAGACACTGTGCCCAAACTGCCAGGCGTGCGGATCACCGCGCAGCTGCATACTCGTCGCGGTGAGGCGACTGTGCTCGCGTCGGGACGGCAGGTCGACGCCGTGTTCTCCGGGCTTGCGCTGGTCGACATCACCCCGTTCATCATCGTTTCCGCGGAGGACAGCAGCGGTCGGGAACAGGCCGTCATCCTCGCCACCCTGGTCGGCGATCCCATGCACCGCCTCGATCACGTCATCGCTCAGCAGATCGACACGCCGGAAAGGTTCCTGCGGTTCCTGCTACTGATGCTCGGCCTCGGCACTGATGCCGCCGCACTGGTAAGCGGTGCCGCTGACGGAGACGGCGCATGGCGTAGCAGCGGAACTGGGATTTTCGAACTGCTTCTCAACGCTCTCGTCGACCGGCCGCAACAACTCGACGACTTGGCCAGACTCGTCAGCCGCCTCGAGGCCAGCGGCGACGGCAAGCGACTGCTGCCACCCGGCTTCACCGAGCTGTGGCAGGTCGTCAAGCAAGCGCAGGATGGGATGACAGAGGCGGTGCGCGCATGAGCCGGTACGACGCCGGCCCGGTCATGGCCGGATTGAAGGACTTCCAGCGCGCCACCGTCGCGCATGTCATCGACCGGTACTTCGGCGCCGACCCGACCCGCCGGTTCCTAGTCGCCGACGAGACCGGGCTCGGTAAGAGTGTGGTCGCCCGCGGCGTGATCGCCCAAACCCTTCAGCGGCTACAGGACGACGACAGCGTCGAGCGGGTCGACGTCATCTATGTCTGCTCCAACCAGGATGTGGCGCGGCAGAACATAGGCCGGCTGCGGGTCACTCCCGACGAGACCGTCACACTGTCCAGCCGGCTCACCCTCCTCGCCAAGCACACAGACAAGCTCAACGCAGCCACCGGTGCCGGCGGCAAACCAATCAACCTGGTCGCCTTCACCCCGGCACCTCCTTCGACCAAGGCTGGAGCACCGGAACGGCTGAGGAACGCGCACTGCTGTTCTTGATCCTTGAGCAGGCGGGGTCGTGGAACGGCTGGCGAACCGGCCGCACTGCGTGCGTTGCAGGCGGGCGTCGCGAACCCCGAGCGTTTCGAGGAACAGTGCGACCGGCTGTGGGAGAACCTCGGCGGAAAGATCGATCCCACGATCACCAGCGAGTTTCTGCGCCGGGCACAGCAGCGGGGACTCCTCGACAGATTCAACGCACTGCTCGACGGCATCGGCCGGCGACCGGCGCTGCCCGACGCACTACGAGAGCGCCCGCAGGCTTACCGGGGATCTTCGTACGGCGCTGGCCACTGCGGGTGTCGAGGTCCTCGAACCCGATCTGATCATCCTCGACGAGTTCCAGCGTTTCCGGGAGCTACTCGACCCGAACGGCGGCGAGGGCGCCGAGCTCGCCCGGCACTTGTTCGACTACCGGGATGCACGGGTCTTGTTGCTGTCCGCCACCCGTACAAGCCGTTCACCTTCGCCGAAGAGGCAGCCGCCGGCGAGGACCACTACAGCGACTTCCGACAGGTACTGCGCTTCCTCAATGACGACGTGTCCTGGCATGCCGATGTGGCGAAGGCGTTCGAGGCGTACCGGGAAGCTCTGGTCCGCGGCGAGCCGTGCGCAGACCTGCGCGCCTGGCTACGCGATTTGCTGCTACCGGTCATGTGCCGCACCGAGCGACCCTCCTGGGGCAGGACGGGATGCTGCGCGAGCACATCACCCTGGCCGACGACCTCAACCCGCAGGACATGCGTAGCTACGTGGCGATGCGCAAGATTGCCAAATCCGTCGGCGCTCCCATGACCGTCGAATACTGGAAGTCTGCACCGTACTTCCTGAATTTCCTCGACGGCTACCAGCTCGGCACCAGGTTCGCGCGGCGCTCGACGACCAGGCAGATTCCGAGATATTGGCACTACTGGCCACCGCGCAGTCGCTCGATGCCGGGAGGATCCGCCGACGCGGGCCCGTCGACCTCGGCAACGGCCGGCTGCGGCAGCTCGCCGCAGACACCGTCGACCGAGGCTGGTGGCAACTCCTGTGGCTGCCACCGTCGCTCCCTACCACGCGCTCGGCGAGCCGTTCGCTAGCGCGTCAGATGACGGCGTCACCAAGCGGCTGCTGTTCTCATCCTGGAACGCCACTCCCACCGCAGTGGCAGGCCTGCTCAGCTACGAGGCCGAGCGTCGGCTGGGCGCCGCCGGAGAGGGACACCGGCACCTCGACTACCGCCTCGAACACGGCCGCCCGGCGGCGATGAGCGTCCTGGCGTTGTTCTGGCCCCATCCCGCCCTGGCCGAGCTATGCGACCCACTGACACTGGCTCGACGGCGGCCGGATGACATCGCGTCCCTCGACGCCTTCGAGCAAGACGTCCACGAACTGCTCTACTCTCACACCTTTGCGGCGGCATCGTCCGATGCAGCAGGTCCGGCTGAGCCGTGGGAGCTGATCTTCCATGGCCCGGCGCCGATCCCGGCGATGAGGACCCCGCTACGGCCCTCGGTTCGTCCGCGGACGAAGGGCCGGCTACGGGTCTAGACCGGCACGTGGCCCGAGCCCAAGACTTGGCTAACCACCCTTTCTATCCGACCGGAATCCAGTTGGACGGACTGATCGACAGCGTCACTGCCATCGGTCTGCACGGTCCTGGCAACGTCGCCTGGCGGGCGCTGTCCCGGCTGATCGAGCCGGGAAGCCAGGTCACCCCATCAGGACACTGGCGCGCTGCTGCGCTCCTCGCCAACGGACTGCGTTCCTGTTCAACCGGCCGGAGTCCGCACAGCTGCTCGACCACCTGACAATGGGCAAGGTCTACTGGCAGGCGGTGCTCCGATACTGCGCCGCCGGCGGGCTGCAGGCCGTTCTCGACGAACACCTGCACACTTTGCGCAGCTCGGCCTCGGACACCCTGCTCGACGACGACGAACTGTGGAAAATTGCCGACGAAGCGCGGCAGGCGATGGCCAGCCGACAGTCAACGTATGAAGCCTTCGACCCGCACAACCCGCAGCGGCCGATCAAGCTGCCCGGGCGGTTCGCCCTGCGTTACGGCGGGCGCGGCGAGAGCAATCTCAGGTCGACCGCAAAGTGGTCGTACGGCGCTCATTCAACAGCCCCTTCTGGCCGTTCATCGTTGCCACCACAAGCGCTGGCCAGGAAGGCATCGACTTCCACCAGTGGTGCTCGGCCGTCGTGCACTGGAACACGCCCACCAACCCCGTCGACTTCGAGCAACGTGAGGGGCGGGTGCACCGCTTCGGCGGCCACGCCGTACGGCGAACGTTGCCGCCGCACACCGGGCTGACGCCCTGCGCTCGTCGGAATCGGATGTGTGGAAAACCCTGTATGACGCCGCCCGAGCAGGGTCTGGAGCGCTCGGCGACTTCGCGCCGTACTGGGTGTTCCCGGGAAGGCAAAGATTGAGCGGTACGTTCTGCCCTACCCGCTTAGTCGCGACCAGGCGCGGTTCGACCGACTCAAGGCGGACCTGGTGAGGTATCGACTCGCTTTCGGTCAGCCACGACAGGAAGACCTGCTGCTGCTGCTGCTGCAGCGGCAGCCGATCGGCGAGATCGATGCGCCTGAGGTCCTCGATCTACGGCCCAACCCTGATGGAAACCGGCTGTAAGACAACTGGCCACCGACGCGAGCCAATGATTACGCTGCAGCCGAGGATGCTTGGCGTGTTCACCAACCGTCGATACCGCGACCGAGGGGAACGATCCTGATCCAAAGTGAAGGAAAACCGTAGAGTCGATCTCTAACGCCGCAGGTCAAGAAGTCTGCTCCCCGCGCACGCGGGGTGATCCCAGCGAAGACGTGCGGCTACGCGATCGACCAACTGCTCCCGCGCACGCGGGTGATCCCTGCAACGCCTGTACCGGGAGCTGGACCGGCGCTGCTCCCCGCGCACGCGGGTGATCCCTGCAACGCCTGTACCGGGAGCTGGACCGGCGCTGCTCCCGCGCACGCGGGGTGATCCCAACTACGACTTCCGCTACCTGCCCCGAGGCGCCTGCTCCCCGCGCACGCGGGTGATCCGCCCGGCGCGCGTCGACGCGAAGATCCTGCCCTGCTCCCGCGCACGCGGGTGATCCGAATCCGACGGCGGCGCCGATCAGGAAGTCTCGCTGCTCCCCGCTCAGGCGGGGTGATCCTCCGGTGCGCCCGTTGACCCGGACCGCCAGGGGCTGCTCCCGCGCACGCGGGTGATCCCGCGAACCAGCCCGCCTTACCGTTCGGGCGGCCGTGCTCCCTGCGCACGCGGGATGATGCTCCGTGGGCGGTTCTGACGTACCGGCTCGCCGGCTGGTCCCAGCGCGGGATTGTTCCTTGGCCCGACGGGCTCGCGTCGACTCGCTCACCTCCTTTCCGCGCCAGCGGCTATCTCGGTTTGGCCCCACGCCAAGGCAGGGCCAGGTCCTAACGGCTGCGGCCATCCACCCTCCGGGCGGGACCAATCCCTGGCGTGACCTAATCGCACCTCGCAAGTCCATCCACGATCCGACGTGCGGCACCGGCTGATACCGACGACCATGGTCCAGCGTCTATTCCTCCGCGACACAGCAGGCCAAGTGCCGCAGACGATCGGGCTCCGGTCGAGCGACAGGCGCAAGACCCGCTTGCGGACGCGAACCACTAGGACTGCGAATCGCAAGATGATAGGGTCTGGTCACGAACTGCAGGTGCTGAGCATGCTCTGTAGGGCGGACTTCTCCGACGACTGCAGAGTCAGGCCCCAGGTGTACTTCACGGTGATCCACATCTTGCTGTAGGCGCACCGGTACGACGACAGAGACGGCTGCCAGGTGGAGGGTCTTGGTCGCCCTTCGACTGGTTGACGTTGTCCGTCACCGCGATCAGCTGTGGGCGGGTGAGGTCGTTGGCGAAGCTCTGCCGGCGGCTGGTCGTCCAGGAGTTGGCGCCAGAGCGCCACGCCTCGGCCAAGGGACGACGTGGTCGATGTCGACGTCGGAGGCTGCGGTCCAGGTGGCGCCGTCGTACGGGCTGTACCAACGGCCGGAGGTGGCGGCACAGGAGCTGTCGACGACGACGGAGGTGCCGTCGCGCTTGAGGACCTGCTCGCGCGTGTTGCAGCTACCGCTGATCGTGATCCAGTGCGGGAACAGGTCCCTTGAGTAGCCACTCGTCGAGCCCTGCGTCGCCACGGTCAGGGCGTTGAGCTGTGACTGCGCCGTCGCCTTCGATGGGATCCCGGAGGCGCGGCCGACGCCGGCTGCGCGCTGACGCCGACCAGGCAGGCGACGGCGGCGAGGACGACTGCGCCGGCGTGACGCGTGACGCGTGGGAAACGGGCGGAGAGTCGGACTACCCGCATGAGGGCCTCCTCGGCAGTGGGTGGACGGTAACCGTCTCCGACGAGCATGTCCGTCTATGTACTTGCTTGTGAAGAGGTAGGGAAGCAGCTACGAAACTTCAACGAGCTTGAGCGTCACTGGTTCGAGGACGTGAGCTGGGAGTCCGGGCATCCCACCCATGCCTCTCATTGCGCCTTCCGCCGGCACATGGCCCAACCTCTACTCTCGGCCAGGCAATGCAGCGCTCACTCGTCGTCCCATACGAGCCTCACCCGCTAGGCTGTAGCCAAGCTCGCTCGCCTATATAGCCCTACGCCAACCGAGACCGAGTGGAACGATCTTGCGGAACCTAGTGAACAAAAATCGCGAAGTCGATCTCTAACGCCGCAGGTCAAGAAGTCTGCTCCCGCGCACGCGGGTGATCCTTCAACGCCGGTCAGCAGACGATTCGGCTTACCTGCTCCCCGCGCACGCGGGGTGATCCGGTCCTGGACCACATCCGGGAGGCGAACCAGGCCTGCTCCCCGCGCACGCGGGTGATCCCGGATCGGGTCGCGAATGTAGGCGTTGAGGTTCTGCTCTTCGCGCACGCGGGGTGATCCGACATGGCGCTGCGGATCTTCCTGTAGGAGGCACTGCTCCCGCGCACGCGGGTGATCCGGCTTCCCGCGCGCCACACGGCCCTGACGACAACTGCTCCCCGCGCACGCGGGTGATCCCTTCGTTCACTGGTGGGCCTACGGGTGGCAGGCCTGCTCCCGCGCACGCGGGTGATCCCGTCACCTACCACGCACGCGGTCAGGTGCACGTGCTGCTCCCCGCGCACGCGGGTGATCCCACGGCCAACGTCGGCATCTGTGTGATCGGCCCCTGCTCCCGCGCACGCGGGGTGATCCCTGCGCAACTTCGACGAGGCGGGGTCAGCGACTGCTCCCGCGCACGCGGGGTGATCCCATCGGTACGGCCATGGCCTTCCAGTACTGATCCTGCTCCCCGCGCGCGGGGTGATCCTGCCGACCTCACCCGGGTCCAGGTCGTCCGGCCTGCTCCCGCGCACGCGGGTGATCCCGCCAGGCCGAGGGTGACCGCCTGAGTGAGGTACTGCTCCCGCGCACGCGGGGTGATCCGTCCGAGGATTGGGCCACGTATGCCAAGGAGAACTGCTCCCCGCGCAGGCGGGTGATCCGCGCACCATCCTGCTGTGCGCCGTCGCCGCCGCCTGCTCCCGCGCACGCGGGGTGATCCCATGTCCGCAGAGGACCAGGCGGTGCTCATGAGCTGCTCCCGCGCACGCGGGTGATCCTGATTCCGAGCGCCGCTGCCAAGAACTGGTCGCCTCCTCCCCGCGCACGCGGGGTGATCCCCACTGACGCGAATCAATGGCGAGGGCCGGCTCTGCTCCCGCGCACGCGGGGTGATCCCAGTCGGGCGGTGTTCTCCGGTAGCAGTTTCTGCTGCTCCCCGCGCACGCGGGGTGATCCGCGGCGACTCACTCGCCATCAGACAGCCTCCGCCTGCTCCCGCGCACGCGGAGCGATCCGCCCAAGCCACGCGGGGTACCGGCGCAGATGCCTGCTCCCGCGCGCGCGGGGTGATCCCTGCGGGTACTGGGCGGCTTCCTTGAGCCACCCTGCTCCCGCGCACGCGGGTGATCCTCGGCCGTGGTGAGGCCGCCGGCATTCCAGCCGCTGCTCCCGCGCACGCGGGTGATCCGAAGGTCCAGCACATGTTCGGCGGAACGTTCGTCTGCTCCGCGCACGCGGGGTGATCCGAGGAAATGGTCGCGTTCCCGCGCGCACCTATCTGTTCCCCGCACACGCGGGGTGATCCGCGGAAACGGAGCGGACATGGAGCGGAAACGGGCTGCTCCGCGCACGCGGGTGATCCCTCGACGACGGCGTTTGTGCACGTCGGCTCTGGCTGCTCCGCGCCCGCGGGTGATCCGGCGGGTCCGATCATTACGCAGATCGGGCAGGGCTCCTCCCCGCGCACACGGGGTGATCCTCTGCGGTTCGGCACGGAGGTCTCCGAGCTCGACTGCTCCCCGCGCACGCGGGTGATCCAGCGCCTGCGCCGGCGTGCCGATCAGCAGCGGCTGCTCCCGCACACGCGGGGTGATCCCCGTCCATCTGGTCCTTGGCGCTGCCCCAGACCTGCTCCCAGCGCGCGCCGGGGTGATCCACAAGCGGACCGTCACTTTCGTTCCGATGGACTGCTCCCGCGCACGCGGGGTGGTCCGAACTCCCGGCCGCCGAACATGGGCGGAAGTCCGCTCTTCGCACCTGGGTATTCCCGGAGCGATGCCGAACAGCACCACCGCCCAGGCCAACCCCACCCACGGCAGGAGTCCTCCTCAGCAGCTACGCCGAGCCCCACTGGCAGACGACTCAGCAGACATAGGGATGACCCAAAGTTGCGGTGGTTGCCAGGGCTGACAGTGGTTAATCACCGTGCATTCGAGGATTCCCGGCAATCGGTTGAGGCCATGCTCAACCACTGACCCTCGACCGTAATCATCAGCAACGGCTTCCGCTTCCGGTACAGCGCCAATCGCCCGTGCCGGTCTAGCTTCTACGCTGGACGCCCACGCTTCCCAAACCGGCGGCGCCTTGCCGCTTTGCTCCAACCGCCGGGTATCGCAGGATTGACGATCTGGGCAACAGGGCGACGCATCAAGGTCACCCCATCGAGATCCACCGGCACCCAGTGATGGTCGGGCCACGAAGGAGAGCCGTTGCTCACCGGGAATCTGATAGACCATCAGAGCTCGACCTACGCCTGCCATCTCGGTCACCCGAGTCCACAACCTGTCTCGCACGCGGGTGCTGATGTGCCCCACGTATACACCAGCGGTCAGTTCCAACAGCCACTGCGTCAAATGTCCCCGCAGCCCGGGTGGACACGCGGTGAGGATGATGACGGTCATCAGAAGTCGACCTCACCCACGTCGGCGTAGTTGCGGCCGGCGGTGAGTTCGATGCCGCTGCCATCCCAAAGGCGGAGGGAATCCTCGTCCTCAATCTCACCGCCCGGCTGCGGCTGAAGCAGCAACATACGAATGTCGCGGACACAGCGCGCGAGGATCGCGCCGTCATGAACACGGTCCCGTACTGCGCGTCGGGTGTCGGCGCCGATGTCAGTCGAGCCGCCGGCCACCACATCGAAGGCGACGGGGATGGTGATCTCCGCCTTGTACAGATCAGCTATGTCGTATACGAAGGCACGCTCATGCCCGGCGTGCACGAATCCGAGCCCGGCGCGGCCCCGAGCGCGACGATGACGGCGTGCACGATGCCATACAGGCAGGCGTGCGCGGCCGACAATGCCCGGTTGATGGGGTCGCCGCCGGCGAAGTCGGCCTGGTCATAGTCACGGTTGCTCCAGGCGACACCAGTCCGCTGGGAGTGTTCACGGTAGGTCCGGCGGACTCGCGCGCCTTCCTTGCCACGTAGTTGCTGCATCGTGAGGTTGACGGTGCTCTCGCCTGGGAAGCGCATCGCGTACATGGTGCGGGCGACGGCGAGCCGCCGATCACGGTGGCTGACCGCAGCAGCCTGTGCAAGGAGCAGCCGGCTGGAGGCGGCCAGTGAGCGGCCGTGGGCGTAGTAGCGCACTCCCGCTCGCCGACCCAGATGGCAGTGGCACCGTGGTCGGCGAGCAGGGCGATGGCCTGGTGGGTAATGCTGGTTCCAGGCCCGAGCAGCAGTACGCCCACCGATGCGGCCGGGATGTGGACCACGCCTCGGTCATCGGTGGCGGTGATCGCGTTGCTGTCTCTGTGGATCACGCTGCGTTCGAGGTAGAGAAAGCTGATTCGGTCCTCGGCCCGGGTCAGATCAGCGAGCTCGGCTGGCGGTACGCCTGGGATCTTCATTGGTCAGACCGGCATCAGCTGGCCGGGGCGAGCGTAAGCAGGCCACAGCCGTACGCCTTGGCATGTCCGATCCCGCTGGTTAGCGTTCGACGGAAGGCATCCGCATCGGTGATCTGGAGGATGCCGTCGTAGGTGACGGTGGTCAGGGTGACGGTGCCCATGCCACGCTTGAAGGCTTGCGTCTGACTGCGGTGCAGCCGCAGGTTCGGGCGTCCGTCCTGCTGCTGTGCCAGCGCGAATCCGTTTCGGGCGGCGCGGCTCGTCAGCCATTGCACCTGCGCATCCTCGCGCAGAAAGCCGAAGCGTTGCGTCTCCTTCGAATCACTAGTCTTGCGGCCACTGTGGGTTGGGTTGGCGGTCAATCGGAACGCCCAGTCCTGGCCGGTGTTCAGCGAGAGGAGCAGGCTGCCGTAGTCGCGTGTCACCCACGTCTCGGTCGTGGGCCAGCCTGCCTGCTCGACGAGATGGGTGAGGTCGGGACGGCCAGGGCTTACGACGTAGAGGTAAACAGTCGCAGGCGCCGACGCGTCCAGCCGCCACAACGTCCGGGTGCCGTCCCGCTCGTGATCCTCAGGGTTGCGAAGGCCGAGCGCACCGCGGCGTGCATGGCATGCGGTGATGACAGCAGCTTTCGTGCGCCCGGCGGGCCGGGTTGATCTGAAATCGGGTGAGGAACAACTTCAGCCTCCCAGCAGGCTTAGCGGATCATGCTCGGCAACGTCCGTCCGATCCGCGCGTTCGTTGGTGACGTCCACGTGCCGGCGCAGAATCGACCGCCAGGTGTGCTGCCGATGCGCCGGGTCAAGCTGACCGGCTCGTCGGGCACCGTCTCGGTGACCGGCTCACCGGGTCGGGCGTCCCTGATGATCTCCAGTCGGACCGTCGGAGCTGCCTTGCGTCGGTACCAGTCAGCGGCGAGCCAAGGCCACGAGGCCAGGGCATCGTCGAGGGTCTCCTCGTGGACGCCAAGGCTGATTGGTCCGACCGGCGGGCATGAGCGGCGCCCTAGGTAGAGGGGAACTGAGGCCGGCTCAGTGCCTCCGCCAGACCGTGCAGCAGCTCACTCTCCCCGCTGACGGCGGCGAGGAAGGCCGCGTCTGACAGGTAGAAGCGGTAGGTCAATGGTGCGCTGAGACGGCCGTCGAGCGAACGGGCAGTCTGGAAGTCCCGCAGGATCTGCCCCGGCTGGTCGAGCCGTACTCCGAACTCCAGACCGAGCAGGTCGGTGAGCGGCTCGGCACGTCGTACACCTTGGCTGCCGCGAGCAGACCAATGACGCCGCTCTTGGTCGGCGCGACCTCGGTACCTCGGCGGGCGAAGCGGCTAGACGACCCCACGACTGCAGGGCCGGCAAGCCTGAGCAGCAGGACGCTCATGCCGGCTGGCCGAGCGCTACGGCGACATGCTCTCCCACCCCGGTGACCAGTTCGCTGAAGCTGACCGCTTTGCCGAGGTCGGCGAGCACAGCGGTCTTCGCCGACCTGGGTGACCCAGCTGGCGACCGGCCGCTCGCCGAAGGCGTTCTCAACCGCCGCAGTGTGCTTGCCCAGGGCTGCGGCGGCCAGTTCGACGCGGCCGGCAGCGTTCGTCTCACGGATGGGCGTCTCGAACGCGCCGACGAGATTGATCGGCTGCGAGTCGCGCAGCCTCACCAGTACGGCGTCGGGCAGCGTCCGGTGGGCGAACGTGTTCTGCTTCCCCGACGGCATGCTCCGGGCGAACGCGACCAGGAACGCCTCGACGGCTGCACGAGTGGCTTCCGCGTCGCCGAGGGTGCGGTGCAGGGCGTCGACGTCGACTGTGGCGTACCGGTAGAGGGTGGACGAGTTGAACTCGATGGTGCCGATCATTCCGGCGCCGGTCTCGGCGGCATCGGCCTTTCGGTCGTCCACCGCGGTGAAGTAGTCGAACTCGTTGTCGACCGCGTGCACGCTGATGGCGTGGGATACCTGGCAGGCAGCGTCGACGTTGATGTCCGTCATGTCCGCCATCATCCGGCCGAACATGGCGACGTCGATAGAGTGGTTCGTGTTGGCCAACGCCTTGAACCGGGCCTTGTCCAGCGGAGTGCCGGTGCGCGCTGCTTCCAGCGCAGCGGCGGCAAGGTTGTCGAGCTGCTGGTGGCTGAGGAAGAGCAAGTATCCGGACTCGACGTCCTTCACCTCGCCCCTTCTTCTCAGCCTTGGCGAGGCCGGAAGCGACGAAGACCTCGGCGGCCAGTGCGGACGCGTTCTCGTCGGACTGGCTCGGGTCGAGGGCCTTGATCCGTGTCGCGAGCGACTCCCCACGCGCTTGGTTCGCTCGCCGAGCTGGGAGCGGTCGAGCAGGTCGGCGAACGCTAGCCGGACTGCTCGCTTCCAGGCCTGGCTGGATACGCGTGCACGCCGTACGCCGCCATAGACGGCGGTCTTGGGCGAGCCGGTGTCGTCGCGGTTGAGGTTGCTCGGCGGCACCGTCTGCAGGGCGTAGACGTCAATGATGGTGCGGCTCATGATGGGTCCTCCTCGGAGGTCTCGGTGGTGAGGGCCTGAACGTCGGTGATCGGCTGGCTGCGGAACGACTCCCGGCCCCAGATGGCCTGGATTTGGGCGCGACCGCCGGGCCGGCGAAGGGTGTGTAGGTCATCGGCGAGCAGGCCGTAGTCGACCGGGACCTGGTGCTCGCGCAGCATGGTGGCGAGGCTGCGGAGGTGGTGAATGCTCTCGTGGTAGGTGCTGGCGGTGCCGAGCGCGGCGAAGCGGCGGCGTACACCCTCCGGGCCGTTGGACTTGCGGACGAGGTCAGCCATGGCGAGGCCGAGCCCGCGTCCGTTCACGTGCATCCGTTCCCGGCGTGACTGCTGGTGCAGCGCGTAGAGGGTCACTGCGTCGTGTACCGCATGCTCGGTGTCGGCCGCCTCTGCATCGTCGGCCGGCCGGTAGCCCAGCAGATGCTCCGGCACCTGCAGGTACCGCTCCAAGGTGAAATCGAAGCCCGGAGCTCGGCCGATCCCGCGCCTTAGCCTGGCCAGGGCGCTGACCGCCTCCGGTTGCGACGCATCGCTTAGTAGTCGCGCCTGCAGGCTGCCCACCGTGCGGGCGACGTGCTCACCGAGGTCCTTGCGACGCCGGACCCACGGCTTGCGCGCTGGCGCAGGTGGGGTCAATCTCCGCCACGGTCATGCTGGTTCCTCCTGCCGTTGTTGCGAAGTCTCGGACGCCATGGGCAGCGCCTTGGCCAGGCCGTTGCGGAACCACGCCTCGGCCTGCGAGCTGGAGTAGTGAACTTCTCGGCCATTTCGGTCAACGCCCGCGCGGCCGATCCAGGCCGCTGGGCCGGTTGCGCTGACCAGTTCGTAACCGAGCCGAAGGGTGGTTCTGCGCACCAACCGCTGCCACGCGGTGCGCTCCGCCACCGGGTCACTGCCCGGACCGAGGTGCGCCAGCCAGTCACGAAAGCCTCTGTCCAACTCGGCGTACGCCTGCTCGGCGGCCCGATCGGCGTCGCCGCTGTCGATGTCCCGGCTACCGGCGGCGCGGGACAAGTTGTCAGCGAGCCGACGCAGCACCTTCACCGCGTTCTCGGCGTCAGCTGCGGCGTCGACGGCTGCCGTGCGCAGCGCAGAGTGTTCGACCAGCAGCAGGACATTCATGGTCAGCGCGTCGCTGAATACCTCGTCGACGACTGCCTGCTGGGTGCCGTAGGTGACGCTGGTGGCGCGTGGACGAACCCGAAAGTCCGATCCGACCACCCCGGTGACAGTCAGTCGGGCCAGCCATTGCACCACCATCGGCGAAAGCCGCTGTGGCGGGTCGGCACCGGGTGGTGGTGGCGCCGGGAGCAGTGTCTGCAGACCACGCCACAGTGCGCGACTGTGGTCATGCGGCCGCGGTAGGTAAATCGGGGTTCGCTTCTGATCGCGCTCGCGCGGCCCGCTGCGTCCCCACACACTCATCGGTTCCAGCAGGTGCCGATCCTGCCAATCGAGTCGGTCACCGATGGCGATCATGGCGCCGGTGATGTCGCCGGCATTACCGAAGAGCCGGACGCGGCGCGACTGCCAGGTATACAGACTGAGCAGTCCGTAGGGGCCGCGGGTCCCATCACTCTCTTCGGAGGCAGTCTGCGGCTCGCGCTCCCACACCGGCAGGTCTCGATCGTCGCCGTTCTGCCAGCCAGGGGCGACCGGCACCAGGTTGAGCAGCAGCGTTTCCCGCAGAGTCGCACCCTCAAGGTGGACGCCACCCAACGCCCCGAGAGACCCCACGCCGATCGGATAGCCTCGCCCGCCCTTGACCCGAGGGTCTCCGACGGCACCCGTCTTGATGCCAGACGGGTCGTACGCCTGGCAGTGCACCAACCAACGGGCCGCCTCTGCCGGCGAAATCGACTTCATCCCTTCCCCGCACGCGTGGTCAGGAAGGGAATGCCATGGGCACGTCAGCGATAAGCCGCTCCAGCCCGAACGTGTTGTTCTTGGCCGCCCGCAGGTCTGCGACCTGGTAGAACGGCTGTACCGGGTGCAGCAGATCGAAGCGGTCACGGAACACTTCGAGGTAGTCGGCGACATCCACGACTGGGAGCTGCGGAGCACGCCACAGTGCCCGCCACGCGCCGTCGCCGGGCGGGCCGCCCGTCGTTCGGTGCAGGACGGCGAGCGCGAGTCGCAGGATCGCGAACGACTGGGTGGGCAATTCGCAGGCGATCATGCGGATGTCGCCAGCCTGTTCGAAGAGGCCGAGGAGCGACACTTCGCGACGCTGTCCCACGGCGTCCAGCACCGGGATCCACGCGTCATCTACGAGCGAGAATCCGGCTGACTTCGGTGAGGCTGTCACCGGCACCGCCTCCTTTGCGATCGATGTGGGGTTAGGCGTCGGAGCGCTCGACGCGCAGCCCGTCGTCCGGGTCGTATTGCAGGTTGAAGCCGGCGATCGTGGCTCTCCCGTCCGCGTTCAGGTCCAGCACGAGTTCACCTGCCAGCCAGTGACTGTCCTGCCAGGCGCTGACGTCGGTGCGCCGTTCCAACTCGGCGATGACCTCATCGATCACGTCCGGGCGGTCATGGCCCGCGGCAGCGGCAGGGTGCAGCGCGCGATCATCCGGGGTAGTGGCCAGCGCGGGACGCTCGTGGTCGGTACCGGCACTGCTCCGCCATCGATCCACGGCGGCAGGACCAAACCGTCCGGTGTCCGTACCAGCAGCAGGACCTCGAGAGTCTCGCCGTCGGTGTCGCGGACGTGGCCTTGCGCTGTGCGGTCATCGGCACCCGCGACGCCGCCGGAGAGCCAGCTGATCAGGGGCACCCCGGCTCGCCCACGCTCGCGAGGCGGAAGCCGTCCGCCTTCATCTCCTTGGCGGCGATCTCGTCTCGCTGCTTCGCTTCTGCCTCAGTCATCGCCGGTTGCCACGACGGTGGACCGACAGGCTCGCCGCCGTAGGCGGACTGGGTGAGTGGCGCGATGTCCGACGGGATTCGTAGCGGGCGCCGTCCAGGTGCAGCTGCAGCACCGCGGCGCCGCGCAGGAGCATTGCCAGTTGGTAGACGCGACGCGAGCCGGCGACCGGCTGCGGCGGTTCGGTGCTCAATCCGCACCAGTGACCCAGCACTCTGGTGTCCCGAGCCGAGCGGGCGACCGTCGCGGGGTGGCGGTGTAGCCGGCCGATGCGCTGTAGCACCAGGTCGATCGGGGCCAGGTCGGTGACGAGCAGGTCGAAATCAATGTCAAGGGACTGCTCGGCGACCTGGCTGGCTACCACTACGTGCCGGTGGGGACGGTTGCCGCTGCCCGGCGGCCCGAAGGTGTCGCGCAGCCAGCGATCCTTTGCGGCACGGTCGACGGCCATGAACCGGGAATGCGCGACCGATACAGGTGTCTCTGGCCCGAGCACCGCCCGGAGTGCGGTCGCCGTCTCCTGGACTCGTGCCACGGTGTTGCGGACCACGAGCACGCAGCCCCGTCGGTCAGCCGATCGCGCAGCAGCTCCCCAACGCAGGCAGATCGTCGTCCAGACGACGCAGTTTCACTTCGACGTTGCGCCCGGAGTCGGAGCAGCTGGTGGCTACGGCACCCCGATCGGTGCTGGAGACCGTGACCAGGGGTATCGCAGGTCGGTTCGGAGAGCGGCGTATGGGTCAACCTTCGTCTTGCCACGGTCGCGCCAGGTGAGTGCGGGCAAGGGTCCGAGACGGCCGTTATCGTACGCCGCCATGAGCTCGGCCCGTCGGTGGGCCGGAAGTGTCGCGGAGAGGACGACGACCGGGACGCCATACGCGCCCAGCCACTCCAGCGCCCGGTCCAGGAATCGCCCCATGTAGACGTCGTAGGCGTGCGCCTCGTCGATGACCACGACCTTGCCGGCGAGACCAAGGTGGCGCAGCACCAGGTGCTTGCTGCGCAGCGCCGCGAACAGCAGTTGGTCGATGGTGCCGACCACGAAGCTGGACAGCAGCGTCCGCTTCGGGCCTGCAAGCCAACGATGTACGCCGATGGCCGCGCCGCCGGTATCCTCGGCGATGCCGCTCGGGAGGGACGTCATCCGCAGCTGGTCGTACTCGGGATTGAGTGCCGCCTTGCCGTGCGCCAGCCGTACGTCACGGTCGCCTCGACCAACCTGAGCATCGGGTAGCCGGCGCAGCCAGGAGAGCATCCGGGCGAACATTGCGTCGCTGGTTGCGCGGGTAGGTAGTGCGAGGTAGCAACCGGATGCTCCGGTGCGCCGAGCCAAGATCTCGACCGCTGCCAGCGCCGCCTCTGTCTTTCCCTCCCCATCGCCGCCTCGACGATCATCATCCCGGGCGCAGGCATGGACGCGGCCAGTTCAGCGACCGTGCGCTGGACCGGCGGGCCGCCGCGCCGGCGGGTAGCTCGAACCGCGCGTCGAACAGTTCGTCAACGCTCGCCGGCGGTGCAGCCGGCAGCCACGGTACGGGCAGGTCCAACAACTCCCAACCGGCCGCCAGCCGGTCATCGTCTGCACTGTTCAGGACGTATGGGAAGAGTTCTTCGTTGCTCGCGATCCAGTCGGCGACTATGACCAGGCCGGTGAGGGCAGCCTGCACGGGCTGCGACAGCGACACGCTGCTCCATTCGACAAGCCGGCCTTCCGCACCGGACCGTTCGGCCATCCAGGTCAGGATCTCGTGCTGCACCTGCTGCCATGCCTGGTCACCGAGCAGGTATGGGCGCACTTGCGCGTCATGAAGGCCTTCATCGGTCGGCGGGGTGCCGTGGTGGCCACCGACGACGACTGCGTACGGGTGCGGGTCGATCCAGTCTTGCTGCTGGAGCCAGTCGGCCAGAATGAGGTGGCCAGCGGTGGCGTGCGGTGCGTATTTGCGGTCGGCGCGAATCAGGTCCCGGTCGTATCCGAGCCCATGGTCACGCATCCGCTCGGCCAACGCGTACGCCTGGCAGGCGAAGGCCGGGGTGGCCTTGCCGATGTCGTGTACCCCGCGATCCAGATGGCCAAGGTGCGGGCATCTGCGTTGCCGCCGGGCAGTTCGTCGGCGATACGTCGACGAACTGCCGGGCTCAACCAGTGATCCCACAGCCGTCCGGCTACGTCAGCAGTGTCAGCCAAGTGTCGCCACAGGGCAGCCACCCGACCGGTGAGATACCGGTACGGTCGGTCTTACCCCAGGCTGACCGGGCCGCGTCCCCGAGTTTTGGAGTTCCGGCAGCGATGCGGGTGCTCATCGGACCGCCGGTAGCAGGGCGCTGGGTATGCCGCTGTGCGATAGGTAGAGCACGTCACGAGCGCGGGTCAGCGCGACGAACAGGAGGCATCGCTCTCGCTGCAGATCCTGCTTGTGACCGTGCGGATCCTCGGTCGCCGCTGTCAACGCATGTGGTGCCGGCAGCACCCTGCATCCAGCCCGACAACCGCAAGGCACTGGAATTCCAAGCCTTTCATGCGATGCATGGTGGCGACCTGCACTCCGTCGACACCTCGTTGGTGGTCGGCAACGGGATGTGGGCGTCGCTCAACATCTTGCTGATGGCCTTGACGAGCTGCCCCGTACGGACGGCTACGCCGATTGCATGCGGCTCTACGTCCTGCTCTAGCCAGGTCCCGATCCGCTCGATGAGCGCTTCGAACTCGCTGTCACGGTCGTCACAGGCTACGACCTTGGGTACGCCGCCGCGCGTGAGCGAGCGGTAGCCGCGCAGGGTGTCACCCTCACCGTCCAGGCCGATGGCGGGGTCACCGTTGAGGACCTTCACCGAAAGGTCCAGAATCTCATGAGTTGTGCGGTAATTGACGGTGAGCCGGCGGGTTCGGCCACGGACCTCGATGCCGAGCTGCGCCAGTGACACGTGGTTGTCGTAGATGCGCTGGTACGGATCTGCGAGCAGGAACATATCGTTCGGGCCGGACGCGACCAGGGCGCGCAGCAGGCGCCACTGCGCTGGGTGGAGATCCTGCCCCTCGTCAACGATGACGTGTCGGTACGGGGGCGGTGACTGCCGCGCGATCGTGGCCGCGTCGTCAGCGAGCTGGGTGTGCGTGCTCATCCGCCGCTTCGTGAGGTCCCGCCTTACAGCTTCGATCGCGCTCCACACCTGCTCGCGTTGGGTTGTGCGGAGCCCTTCGCCGCGTCCCTTGCGTGGGGCGTCGCGGTAGGCCTCAAGGGTGGTCAACTGCTGGGCCAGCACCACCTGCTCCCACTCTCGCCTGAGGAAAGCGGCGCTGAAGGTCCTGACTTGGCCGGTCCGACTCAGGTAGGTCGGACCAGCCTTGGCTGTCGCTTCCCACAAACGATCCGTGACTTCGCCGTCGGCGACCGTGATCTTCCGGCCGCTTCGGGCAGCAATCTCGTAAGCCAGCTTGTCGACGCTGACCACATCGATACGAGCCCGGACCGCCGGGTTCGCGGTGAGTCGGTACAACTGCCTGCCAAGGAGTCCGCGAGCGCGCGGGTGAATGTGGTCAGCAGCACCTTGCCGCCGCCCTCTGGCAGCCGCTCGGCAAGAAAGACCGCCCGATGTAGGCCGGTGACTGTCTTGCCGGTCCCGGCACTACCGTGACCAGCGCGGGACCACTGTAGGTCCCCGGTAGGCCACGTCGCGTTGCGTCGGGTGTAGGAACGTCCGCCAGGCATCGAAGGGTGGGCAAGAATGGCAGCCAGCTCCACCGGGCCAGAGACGAAGGCGATCCGCTCCGGAGTGCGGTGCGCTGCGGCCAAGAGATCCTCAGTGTCCACGCCCGACACGATCCGGTCAGCGAGCTCTGCCCACACCTCTGTCACGGACAGGCCACTGGCCAGCCCACGCAGAACGTCGAGCTGCACGTCAGGCAAGCGCGCGCCAAGACTCTCTAGCTGCTGGTCGGTGGCGATGATGCGCAGCAGTGGTACCAAATCCTCGTCCACGCCGAGTCGGAGGAAATCGGCCGAGGAGACGCGGTCGAACAGTCCGCCACCGGGCGATGCCGACGGTTCAGCCCGACTGAACTCCTCAATACCTACCTGGTCGCGCATCTCCAACACGCCGAGTGCCTGGTTGACGGTGAATCGGCGACTCGCCGCGAAGGCGATGGCATCGTCGTGCGGCAGGACGTTGAGCAGAACGTATTTCTGCTCTCCGAGGGCAAGCACAACACCGCGGTAGAACCGGTCGATGCGGATGGTGCGGATGTTCGGGTCTCGTGCACCAGTCAGCTTCTCCAAGTGCAGGCCAGCATGGGTGTGCTCGGCGAACCTACTGATGGCCGAGACCACGGCGTGTTGCACCCGGCGCTGCAGCCTGGCATAGGCGGGAAGGAACCCCGCTCGATGGCCAACTCAGCCACACCACTCACCTTCCTCATTGCCCCGGTTCGACCCGAGCGGCACCAACCACGGCATCACCGTGTGCGCCAGGACCGGCGCCGGCCGCAGGGCCCAGTAGAGCATCTTGTGAACACAGCTTGCAAGAGTCTTGTCGTTCTTAATATTCACCAGATCGGTCCGCGACTGGCCGCGCTGGTGTCTAAGGGAGGACGCCAGGACCGTTATGCTGGGCCTCGTGGCGGCGGGCGCGATCCTCAAGGACCGGTACAGGCTGGGTCGGTTTCCGCTGGAGCACAAGGGAATGGGCGAGGTTTGGGTAGGACAGGACACCCTGCTCGAACGTCCGGTGATCGTGAAGTTCGTCAACGCTGCCACGCCGAACATCGACGTGGTACGACGATTCCGCCGCGAGGTCCTGCTAACCGCCCGCCTCGATCATCCCGGTGTGCCCGCCATTTACGACGTTGGTGAACACGGCGGCCGCCCGTACGCCGTCCTACAGCAGATCCACGGAGTCTCTCTGAGTGATCTCGTTGCAGAGCAAGGTCCACTCCCGATCGGTTGGGTGGCTGCCATCGGGGCTCAGATCAGCTGCGTCCTGCTCGCTGCTCGACAGATCAGCCTGGTGCACAGGGACATCAAGCCGAGCAACGTCATGCTGGACAAGAGTGGGGCCGTAAAGGTGCTCGACTTCGGACTGGCTGCCGTGCCTGATGACGACCGCTACTCGCGGATCACCCAAAGCGATCAGAGTCTCGGCACGGTGGGCTACATGGCTCCCGAACAGATCCTCGGCGAGCCCGTCGATCACCGCACCGACCTGTACGGTCTCGGGGCCACCCTCTTCGACCTGCTCACCGCACACCCACCATTCGATGGGGTCACCACCACAACCACGTTGCGACATCAGCTGGACGACCTGCCTCCTCGCCCGGCCCACATACGGTCGGAGACCCGGCCGTACTCGATGATCTGGTCTACGCGTTGCTGGCGCCACGCCCGCAGGACCGACCAGCCACGGCCACCGAGGTCTACGCGGCACTGGCTCCACTCGCCCAGGACCTGGTACCGATTCCGGGTTGCTTGACGACCCGCCGGGCCGTACGTGGCTATGCCGCGATAGTCGGGCGAGCACCAGTCCAGTCTCGGCTCTTGGCGGCGGCGCCCTCCGAGCAGCCCGAGCTCGACGTTGAACGGACCGCCGAGCAGGCAAACCAGTTGCACGCTGCTGGTGAGTTCCGAGCTGCCGCGCGACAGTGGCGGCGGCTCGCCGAACATCAGACCGAGCGGCGGGGCGCCGATGATCCTCTGGTCTTCGAGTTCCGACTGCGTGCGGCCCGCGCGCACGTACCACTTGGCGAGCATGACCGCGCCTTGCGCCAGCTCAACCTGCTGCTTCAGGACCGCATCCACGCCGACGGACCCAGGCACGCCGCCGTGCTGGACCTTCAGCAGGAGATTGAGCAACTCAGCAAGCAACGGCCCGCTCCCCGACAGTCCTCGCGACACGAGGCACAGTCGGATCGCTAAACCAACGAGGCAGTAGTGCCGCCTTCTGCTCGGGAAAGCGGGCACCGCGGTAGTGGAAGTTCAAGGCGCAGTTCTGCCCACGCGTTTCGGTCGTCAAGGCGCGTCGAGCCAGGCGCGAGTACATGTTGCTGTGCTTCAACCATGCCGCCTCTTCGCCGTGCCGGTCGAAGCCGCGGCCGCTTGCGGCATGACCGAAGACATCGTGGACCGCACGGAACATGTCGTTTTCGCTGTCGCTGAGGTACGGGTGCGGATTGCTACTGGCTGCGCTGGCCCAGACCTTCAACCGGCGTTGCCACGTCTGCGACCATGGATCCGACGTCCGTGTACGGGTCCTCGTCAACGATTCGCACCGACAGACCGAGACCGCCGAAATCGGACCGGCCCACTAGGAAGTGGTACTGCTGCACGGTCTCCCGACAGAACGCTGCGTACGAAGCGTAGGCCCGCACATCCCGGACGGGCGCGGCCATGTACGCCTCCGCAATGGCCGCGCCGACGACCGGGTCAAGGCGCACTCGCTCGTACGCATTCGGGGAGTGGTGTCGGCGGAACCAGAGCAATACTGCCGTGCGCCGTCGTGCACGTAGGTGACCGGCGGAAAGGTCGGGGACGGAGTAGTCAGCAGCGCGGGCGCGAGCAAGGGTGTTCATGGTCCTCCTTCGATAGTCGGGCTGGCGGGTCAGATCAGGTCAGCGAGCTCTACGCCCACTTGCGTTTCACGCACCTCCGGGCTCTGGCCGGGCTTCGTGTGCTGCTCGCGGCGCAGCATTTCGCCGAGCACACGGATCTCCGACGCTCGGCGGTTCTGGTACAGCTTCGCGAACTTTCCAATGGTGGTGCTGTGCCCACGACGCGGCATGGAGCCCTCCAGGGTGAGTCGTGAATCGAGCCATTGACAAGGTAGCGCCTGTGAACAGTATGCACAACACTCCTTCGGATGGTACCGTTCACGCGTGATTCGAGAGCCGAGGACGGCCCCAGCGACGCCACTCTGACCGCCAGCGGCATCGCACGGCTGGCCAACGTCGGCCGGGCTGCGGTAAGCAATTGGCGGCGCCGCTACGCCGACTTCCCAGTACCCGTCGGCGGCACTCCGACCAGCCCATCCTTTGACGCAGGTGAGGTTGAGAGCTGGCTCCGTCGACACGGCCGGCTACATGAGGCCGGCGCTGAACAGTGGGCCTGGCGACACATCGAGAGCTACCAGCCCGCCGCGCGGATCAGTGACGCGCTCAGCATCGCCGGCGCCTACCTGCTCATCCGCTCCGATCGACCCGAGGCCGCAGCCGACAGCCTGCCTACCCTCGGAAGCTCCTCACGCACCTGCGCGCGATCGACTCCGATCTGGCCGACCTAGTCGACGATGTGCTGCCAAAGCAATGGACACCGCAGCTCACCACGCTGTTGAGCGCCGTCGACCAACTCAGTCAGGAACGCGAGCCGGAGGCCGCCTTCGAATATCTGCACAGCCAGTACGTCGCCTCGGCTCACTCGCTGTCTGGTCTCGCTGGCACACCAGACGGCGTCGCTGACGTGCTGCTGAACCTCGCCGGCACCGGAGCCAGCACGTTCGACTTCACCAGCGGCACCGGATCAATCCTGCGGATGGCCGCCGACCGGGCACTGCAGGACTCCGCCGTCACCCGGTGCTACGCGCAGGAGATCAACCCTCAGTACGCCCTGATCACGCTGCTGCGGCTCTGGTTCGTACACCTGCGCGCAAAACGTTCCGGACACCTAGCGCAGCCGCCCGTCGTCCACATCGGCGACAGCCTTCTCGCCGACGCCATGCCCGACCTACGGGCCGACGTCGTCGTTGCCAACTTCCCGTTCGGCATCCACGATTGGGGCCACGATCGCCTGGCCTACGACCCCGCTGGACCTACGGCCTACCACCGCGCACCGAGCCCGAACTCGCCTGGGTACAGCACGCCCTGGCTCACCTCTCCCCAATGGCACCGCCGTTGTTCTCATGCCCCCGGCAGCGGCTCTGCGCCCAGCTGGCCGTCGCGTCCGCGCTGAACTGGTCCGCCACGGAGCGCTCCAAGCGGTCATCGCCCTTCCGCCGGCCTGATGCCGCCGACCGGCATCGGACTGCACATCTGGGTGCTCAGACTGCCCGACCTGGGCCAGCCACAGGCTGGAGCCCTACTCGTTGTCGATGCCACGACCGCGCCAACCACCGGGGCGATCGCCGACGTCGCAGGGACTGCCTGGCGCGCCTATTTGTCTGACCATTACGCCGACGAGCCCGGCGTCCACCGCGCCGTACCCGCAATCGAAGTGCTCGATGACCAGGTCGACCTCACACCACAGCGCTACCTGCCACGATCCGACGAACTCGCCACCAACCCGTCACAGATCATCGCCAAGATCAGCGACTTCGAGAGCCTCCTGGAACAGGTACGACGCAGCCTGCCAGCGGTGCAAGAGGTGGAAACAGCAGCGCTTCGGCTAGCCCCCAGGCTGACATCGCCGATATGGTCCGGTCGGGCGGCATGTCCATACAGCGTGCGGTAATCCGCAGCCGATCAACCCACACGCCCGCTAGCGTCCTGGTACTGACTGGAGCTGACGTCCTGGCCGGCGCCCCGGCCACCGGCACTGCGACCCGGACCTCCGGCGACGACGCTGGACCGAAAGTACAAGCCGGTGACATCCTCATTCCGGTCATCGGCCGAAAGATCAATGCCCGAGTAGCCACTCCAGAGCAGGTCGGGGCCGAACTGGGAACCGGCGTGCAGCTGCTTCGCGTCGACCCGACCCGATTCGATCCGTGGTTCGTCGCGGGCGTCATCTCCCGCACAGACAACGTGCGGGTCGCCGGTCGCGCCTCCAGCACCGGCAGCGGAGCCCTGCGCATCGACATCAAGCGGCTCGCCATCCCCGTACTGCCGCTGAACCAGCAGCAGGCCTACGGACGAGCCTTCTGCCAGCTTGTTGAGTTTCGGACCCGACTCGACCGAGCTGCGACGACCGGGGCTGCGCTGGCCGGCGAGATCGGCGACAGTCTAACCACCGGCGCCCTCGGCCCCCGTCCTGATCAGACCGTCTCCATACGGCCCAAGTGGTGGTGTTCGGTGTCCCAGCCGCGGCTCCCACCACCGCTTGATAGGCGCCGGCGCATGGCCTCACCTCCTCTCGACGCCGCTGGGGCGTCCTTAGGCGTTGCCAGTCGCCGTACTGAAGCCTCAGCATCTAGTCTGCAGCAGAGGTCGTACCCTCGAGATACTTACTCCCCGGAACCGAGACCGAGTGAGACGATCTTGCGGACCATAGTGAAATGAAAACGGCGTAGTTGATCTATAGCGCTGCAGGTCAAGAAGTCTGCTCCCCGCGCACGCGGGGTGATCCCCACCTGCCGGACGTCGGCGAGCAGGTTCCGCTGCTCCCGCGCACGCGGGTGATCCGTGAAGCGCGTCCGGTCCGCCGCGTACTTCCTGCTCCCGCGCACGCGGGTGATCCAACATCGACGGGCAGGCCCGGTCGATGCCGTTCTGCTCCCGCGCACGCGGGTGATCCCAACGCCCGCGGGGACTCGCGCTACCTCCGCACCTGCTCCCCGCGCACGCGGGTGATCCGATGACCGACTCAAGATCCTGAACCCGGAACTTCTGCTCCCGCGCACGCGGGTGATCCCTCGAAGCGGAACAGGCCGTTCGCACCCGCTCCTGCTCCCGCGCACGCGGGTGATCCCGGCACCGGCCTGCGCAGGTTGTTGGTCGACGTCTGCTCCCGCGCACGCGGGTGATCCCATCCCGCCGACCGGGCCGAACACCGGCGGCAACTGCTCCCGCGCACGCGGGTGAATCCAGCCGGGCGCGGGCTTTCGGGTCGGCGACCAGCTGCTCGCCGCGCACGCGGGGTGATCCACACCAACCCGCCGTGCAATCCTGGTGGGCCCTGCTCCCGCGCACGCGGGTGATCCGGCATGCCTAAAGTTCCGTCCCGCTCGTAGGACCTGCTCCCCGCGCACGCGGGTGATCCGTTCCGCAGGTCACGGATCAGGTCGTCGATCGACTGCTCCCCGCGCATGCGGGGTGATCCCGCGATGGTCGTCGTACCGTTTCCGGAATCCTGCTGCTCCCCGCGCACGCGGGTGATCCTGACCGCCGCTCTGCTGGCGGCGACCAGCGAACCTGCTTCCCGCGCACGCGGGTGATCCCGGCTACGAGGTCCGGGACCGGGGTCGGATCTCCTGCTCCCCGCGCGCGGGGTGATCCGCCGACAGCTCTGTTGATTAAGAGGTTTGCGTGCTGTCCCCGCGCCCGCGAGGTGATCCGCGCAGCACCGCATGGGCAGCACTGCCGGTCAGCTGCTCCTCGCCCGTAGGTGATCCGTACAGGCGGTCAAGGAATGGCGTTGCGGCGGCCTGCTCCGCGCGCGGCGGGGTGATCCTGGCCGGTCTCCTCGAAGGTGGTGGGGAGTCTCTGCTCCCCGCGCGCGAGGGTGATCCACCCTCGCGGATGGTGGAACGGCGATCATGAACTGCTCCCTGCGCAGGCGGGGGTGATCCGATAAAGGTGAGGCTGTCTGGCCCGACCAACGCCTGCTCCCCGCGTACGCGGGAAGTTTCCGAGGCCGCCTTTGCCTCCGCCGAAGACTGATCCTGCTCCCCGCACACACCAGGGTGTTCTGCCGACCTTCCCGACCAGTAGTCGCAGCCTCGTTCGCCGAGGCGGGGTGGCCCTCCCACCACAGGGACCACCATTGGCTCCTCGCCCTTGGCCGCTACCCCAGCCTCTCCTGCCTCCACCTGCTGTACGCCAGTCGCTGCCCCGCCCTATATGGGCACCGAGGCTTCAGCTGCTGGCGAGCAGCTTTGGCAGGTCAACGCGGGCGATTACCGGGATGACCGTGGCGCTGTCGACGGGAGCGCCAGCCACGATGAAGATTTCCTCGCCGACTTGAGTCGCGCCACGTATAGGACCGGTGAGATTAACTGCCACCGGCGGGATGTCTGACCAGTGGCGGTGTCGACGATAGCAATCTGAAGGTGGCGGTCACTACCGATGCAAAGGACTCGATGGTCATCGAGTCGGACGAGCCCGCAAGGTCGGCCGACCGGTGTGACGATCCAGCGATATTCGTCGTTGTCGACGTCCACGACGGCGCTGTGCCCTCTCCCAGAACAAAGAAGGTCCGCCCGTGTAACCAGCATGCCGCCTGGCAGGCGCCCGCGGGCAGCCCGCGGTCGACCGCCCTGCGGCACCGAGCGTCGCGCCAACGTCAACAAGGGTCGCGTGCTCGCTTCCCGACCAGCCAGTCGTATCGAGGTCGAGCAGCCACAGTGCGCCCGTTGGACCCGGAACCAACTGCGGCGGTCGGGCAAAGCCGCCCGCGACTATGGCCAGCTCTTCACCCGTGGCACGCACTACTCTGCCGTGGCGGACCACGAGCAGGTCGCCGTTGGGCGAAGCGATCGGGTTGCCGGCGCATGAGGACATTTCTATGCGCCAGCGTGGCTGCCCTTGTTCCGCACGGGTGGGGATGTCCAGCACTCCGTCGGCGACGGTGACCAGCAGCCGCTCGCGGTTGCTGGCGATGCCGAGGATCGTCGGACCGTGTACCACTACAGTGGCGTCGATGCCGTCGGGCGCAGCCACTGCATTTGGGTGAACCCGGACGGAGGTCCGAACCGCAATGGCTCGGCCTTGGGGCGGCGTGGCCGAAGGAGCTTGGCCAGCGGTGTCCGGGGATTGGCCGAACACTGAGATGAACCGGTTCGCCGCTGCAATCAACTCTGGCCCGGAGGCAGCGCCAGTAACCAACGCTTCGATATGAGATTGGTCGAAGAGGATCACGTTGCTGGAGGTTTCAGCTCGGCGCAGGGCACTCGCGGTGAAGCCTGACATTTAGGCGAGGATCCCGATGGTGCCGGGCCGTCGTTGGGTCAGTACGTCGCGGAGATGACGGAGCGGCTCGTCGGTGACCGGGTCGCTGTACCACTTGCCTTCCAGCAAGTACCAAGTGCCGTCGTAGTAGAGGGCGACGTCAACCTCGCCGTGGGTCCTCGTTGGTCGGCTTCCGCGTCGATGCCGTCGCGTTCGAACGCGTCTGCCAGTAACTTGTTGAGCCGCATGCCCGCATTGATCTTGTGATACCTCCGGCCTGGTCTCGCAGGTCGGCGTAGCGTCGCAGCAGGCTCGGTTCGGTTGTGGTAACGGTCTGGGCAGGGCGTCTCGTGTTCACTTCCGAGCCCAGCCGTCGCCGTCCGGGTAGACAACATCGATGCTTACCGATCGGGCATAGGCGAGAAGATCCGGCCTAGGACAGGACGGCACAAGGATGGTTCGAGTCTTGGCGTCGACGAAACGGCCGTAGTCAAGTAGCTGGCCGACAGCATGGCGGATTTGATCTCGAGTGACGTTGCCCTTGGCCTCGACGAGTTCGCCGGCAGTGTCGTCCCAGAGGTCGCTGTAGAGGTGCGCCTTCGCCTGCCGGCACGACACGTAGCCGGCTGACCGTATGCCCAAGGGCTTGAAGATGCCGTCGGTAGCGCTGCACGAGGGCAGCTTCGGTCCGCTCGAACTCGTACAACTCGCGGTTGGGCGTGACGAAGCCTCGCTCAGTGTGTTGCTCTTCGATCGGCACGTGCTCAACCGTCATGTGATTGCGTGGCGTAACAGGCGTGCGGGGTAGGTCGATAGGTACGCCAGCGCGGGGACGAAGGCGGAAGACGATCACCTGCCGAATCGTGTTCTCGTCTCCGGTCTCGTGGGCGTCACGCCAGTAGGTGTCGACCAGCTCGAACTCCCGAGGTACCGAACCTCTGATCCGTGAGCTTCGAAGCCCTCAAGAGTGCGCCCTCCTGCCGATGCAACAAGATCGACTTATTGCCCTGGACGAAGCGCTGATCACCTGCCTGACCCTCCCCGACATAGTTGAAGAGTCCATCATCGTCCCAACCGTCGTAGTAGCCATGCTGATGCCCAGTCCGCGGGTCAGTGAAGAACATGACGACAGGCGCCTCACGGGAGGGCGATATCCCGCCCTGGCGGCGTCCACCGAAGCGTGCGTGAACCTCTCGCCGAGGAAGACGATCGCCCAGATCTGACCTAGAAGCACTCTGCCTCCGTTTTGGGGTTGATTCGGACCCTAAACTTAGGCAGTGAACCTGTCAACTGAGCTGCGGCGCGTGACCTCACCTCTGCTGTCGGCTGGCCATCAGCACCTTTGGTGAGTTCCACGTGACCTCGCCTAGTAGGCTGGAGCTTGCGTGTCTGATCATTGCCCCTAGGTCACAGAACCAGGCCGAGCGGAACGACCTTGCGGAACCTAGTGAATGAAAACCGTGAAGTTGATCTATAACGCCGCAGGTCAGAAGCCTGCTCCCCGCGCATGCGGGTGATCCCAACCAGTGCTTCACCACCCCGTGCAGCTCGGCCTGCTCCCCGCGCATGCGGGGTGATCCGCTCTTGCCCGTGCCCGCCGGTGCGGACAGCACCTGCTCCCCGCGCATGCGGGGTGATCCAGCCAGTGCTTCACCACCCGTGCAGCTCGGCCTGCTCCCGCGCATGCGGGGTGATCCGCTCTTGCCCGTGCCCGCCGGTGCGGACAGCACCTGCTCCCCGCGCATGCGGGGTGATCCCTTCCTCAGTCGTACACGCTGTTTGGTTGCTCCTGCTCCCCGCGCATGCGGTGATCCGCTTGAGTGCGCCCCCAGTCGCCGGGATCCTGCCTGCTCCCCGCGCATGCGGGTGATCCGCAGGGAGCGACCCGAGTCAAGCCGGAGCAGTTCTGCTCCCGCGCATACGGGGTGATCCCTGTAGCCCAAACACAGAGCAACCCGGGACTCCTGCTCCCCGCGCATGCGGTGATCCGCGCGCCGTGGGTGGCGTCACCAAGTCTTCTCCTGCTCCCCGCGCATGCGGTGATCCGAACCGGCGGTGCCCGCCCGGGGTGCGGATGGCTGCCTGCTCCCGCGCATGCGGGTGATCCGAACCGGCGGTGCCCGCCCGGGGTGCGGATGGCTGCCTGCTCCCCGCGCATGCGGGTGATCCCGGCCACGGCGTGCGTGCCAGCGCCGATGACGCCTGCTCCCCGCGCATGCGGGGTGATCAAAGGCGCTGCGGTCGCTCGCCTCGGGCGAGAACTGCTCCCCGCGCATGCGGGGTGATCCCCAGATCTCGTTGGCGCTGACGATCCGGATCAGCTGCTCCCCGCGCATCCGGGGTTGATCCGTACGGAACCGGGCACGTGTCGTCGACCGTGCGCTGCTTCCCGCGCATGCGGGGTGATCCGGCCGCGAAGGCGAAGTGACCCCATGACCACCGCTGCTCCCTGCGCATGCGGGGTGTCCCGCCAGCGGTCCCTCCAGCAGGCGACCATGTCCTGCTCCCCGCATGCGGGGTGATCCTGTGGAGCCAGCAAACGAATTGGCCTTCACCAACTGCTCCCCGCGCGTGCGGGTAATCCCGCTGCGCGGACAACGACTCCTCGATCGCGCCCTGCTCCCGCGTATGCGAGGGTGATCCCATGCCCTCCATTGCGAACAGGGCGGCGAGGTCTGCTCCCCGCCATGCGGGGTGAAACGTAGCTCGACGGGAAGTGCTACGCCAAGGCTGACTGCTCGCCGCGCATACGGAGGTGATCCCCTGCTCGCGGGCGCCCAGTTCTCCGCCTAGCTCTGCTCCCTGTGCCTGAAGGGTGATCCCTTCAGCGCCTTCACGCGCCGGTTGTCTTCGAGCTGCTCCCGCGCATGCGGGTGATCCGGATCGACACCTGGCAGAGCCTCGGCGTGAGCCAATCCCCGCCCTGCGGCTGGTCGAACAGCGACCTGTGCCTGGCGGAGGCGAACCTACTTGCGGGAATGGGCTCTTCCACCAGTGCGGCAACACGTCCGCCACCGCGTAGAGCAGAGGAGTCGTCACCGGGCGCATGCCAGCGAGGGATTGCCATCCCACGGTTCGGCGGGGTCCTTGCAGTTCGATTCGTCGTTCGCGTTGACACCGATGACTGATGGAGGCCGCGCGACACAACTAGTCGGCGTATGCCGAGCCAAGCCCCAGCATCCTGTCTGCCATCGACCCGCCCTTCGGGGAGCGGGCCGCCGCCCGGCCCGCCACGGCCCGCGAACCCCGACGCCTCGTTCGTACGCTGGCGGGCCGGGCGGCGGTCTGCTCGGCTTGCCCGGGTCGATGGCAGACAGGATGCCCCACCGCAGCCACCCACTGAGCCGGCGGCCGCGGACGTCCTCGGCCATCCTGGAGCCGGAGCGCCCCGCCGGAGGTGCTGTAGCCGCAGCCGACGCGGCGGCTGACCCACGGTACGAACGCCTGGTGGTCCTGATTAGGGAACTTCGATGGTGCTGCCGTGGACCGCGGATCGTGCCCCGCTGGAGATTGTTCACGCCACTAACGGTGTGGGCATCGGTGATGCCTGACCTCCCTAGGCCAGGCCAAGCACCGCGCAACAGGCGAGAGGGTCACCGACGCGCTCACTACGGTCCGATTGGATGACGCGACCGGGCGTGCAGGCCGCAGGAGGTTGTCGCCAAGAAATCAGAATCGGGGCGAACAGAGCCTTCACCAACAGGCGCTCTCGCGTTAGGGAGATACGTCCTCGAAGATTGCCTCTGCGGCGGCGCCGGCGAGGAGGGCTTGGGTGTTCGCGCGGATTCCGAGGCGGTTCATGTGGAAGATGACGTGCAGCGCGGTGATTCCGCGGATTCCTCGTGTGAGCTTGCCCGACTCACGGAGGGCGCGCAATGCGGCCCCGGTGTCTTCGAAGGCGCTCAACCAGTCCCTGACGATGCCGCCTGCGCGAGGTGAGCCGAGCAACAGGTGGCGGACATCGGCGGTGAGACCCGTCCACGCTCGGAGGTCCTGGGTGGGTACGGGGCTCGCCAACGCGCGGCGCTGATCAGCGATCTTGGCCCAGACGTCGCCTTGTTCGTAGATGTCGAGGCCGGCAGCGCGCATGAGCGCGGTACACAGGATCAGTGCGTGTTCCCGTCGGTCGTCGGGGTTATCGCTCAGGTAGTCCAGGAGGTGGCGGCTGTCGTGGTGGAACAGGGCGTGGGCGGCGGTCATGCTGGGGGCGCCACCGAAGGCATGGATTTCTGGTTCGTAGATGTCGGTGGTCCAGTTGACGGTGTCGGTGAGCAGCAGGTGCGCAGGGTCGCTGTCGGACGTGGTTGGGAGGTAGCGGATCCGCCATGCACCTTTGCGGATGAACCACCACGAGGTGATGAGGCCTTCGGCTTCGGCTGCGGGTAGCACGCGGGTGAGGTGTTCGACGGCTTGCCTCTCCGTTGCCTGGGGTCTGGGCTGAGGTAGGCGAGGTTCACCTGCTTCCAGGAGTTCTGTTCCATGAGTGCCGTCCGGTCGATGTTGGCGGGTTAGCAGAGGAGCAGGCAGGCGTCCCACGAGGTTTTAGTGGTTCCGGTAGCGGCCAAGGCTGCGCCGGTCTTCCTACGAGGAAGCCTTCAGGTTCGCCGGCCGCAGCTGGGGCCTGCTGGTGGAGACGCTGTAGTGGCGCGAGGGGATAGGTGTGAGGGCGTCGGTAGCGATGCGGCGTGCGGTCGTGAGCAGTCCGGCGGTTCCGTGGCACAGGCTGCGGTCGGTGAGTTGACCGGTCTGGGTCGGGTCGTCGATACAGGCGACAAACGCGCGCTCGGCGAGGCGTCGACGTGTGCTGTCGCCGAGGGCGAGCGCGCTGAGTTGCAGGGCACGGCTGATACCCGGAGTGCCGTAACACCAAGACGGCCGCAGCGGTCCGCACTGGCTTGGTCGCCGCGGCGGAGGTCGCCGAGGTTGATGGTGTGTGGCCACCATGGGCCGGTGCCGGCGTGGCGTTGCCAGGTGTCGAGCCACTCGCAGATACGGCAGATCGCCTGAGTCTGTCCGTCGACGGTGATGCCATCGCGCATTGTGAGCGCCAAGAGTGCGAGCGGGCCCGTGATGCCGTGGGCGATGCCGTGGTTACTGTGGCCTCCGGCGGGTCCTGCCTCGGCGCGGTTGGGACCGTGTGGGCACCACCAGCCGGGAAGTCCGCCGATGGGTTCGGTGAGTCGTACGAGATAGGTCAACACCTCGCGGAGAAGATTGAGGTCCCCGATGCGGCGTAGGACGAGGCCGAGGCCAGTCAGGCCGCGGATGAGGTCAAATTCTGCGTACGGCGGCTGTTGCCCTTGGTCGATCCGGCGGTGCGCGGCGTACAGCCGACGGCGAGTCACCGTGGCGGTCCCGGCGGCGGCGACGTCTTTGGCTCGGCTGAGCGCGGGTTGGTCGGACGCGGCGAGGACGAACGCGAGCGCGGGTACGCCGTAGTAGAGGCTGGCGTTGTCGTTGATGCTGACACCGCGGGCGGTTGCTTGCTCGAGCGCAGCGTATGCCGCCTGCCATCTGCCGTTTTCGAGGTGCCAGAGGGCGATGCCCACTGCCCCGTCGGCGAGTGACTGTCCTGTAGTCATGTCGCCCCGCGGATGAGAATGGTGTGGGCGACGGCGCGGGCGAGGCGGAGACAGTGCCGTTCGGATGCGAGGTCGACGCCGATCATGCGGGCGTGGTGCAGATGAAGCAGGTCGGCCAGCACCTGGTCCGGGTCGAGGCCGTCTCGGTCGACGAGTGTCCGGTAGGCGGTCAGCGCCGTTGTGAGCGCCGTTGTTAGTTCGTCGTCTCGGTGGGTCCCGCGGGCGTGGCTGAGCTGGGTGGGGTCCAGGCGTCGGCCGCCGCGGTGCGGAACGTACTCGGTTATCCAGCGTGGGCCGTCGCCGCTGAAGCCGTGGGCGATGGTGAGCATGCTGGCAGCGGTGGTGGCGTGCCGGTCGCCGGTCAGTTTCCGAGGACGGCGCGGGAGTCGGCGGCGAACACGGCTTCGGCTGCGGCGAGGGTGGGCCCGGTGCCGTGGCGTGTCTCGGGCCGGTAGGTGGCCAGGCTGTAGTCAGTCAGCAGGCCCTGCTCGTCGAGCCGTTCAGCCCAGGCGGCAACGTCGCGGGCAACGTCAGGAACTGGATGGCGTCGCGCAGTGGGATGCGCAACCGCAGGTGGGGTTGCGGGTCGGGTAGCGCAGGAACCACCAGCCAGCCGGCAACACCTCGGGTCGTTTCGACAGGTCGGCGAGGATGTGCTCGGTCCGGCCGGTGAGGCGAGCGTCCAGCCAGAGCGATTGACCGGGACGGTGCTGCACTGTGCTGGCGGGCCGCGCCGGTCGAGGAGGCAGTTCATCGCGCGGCGGGGTGCGGGTCAGTGTGAGCAGGAGTTCGGCGGGTCTGTCATCGATCCAGCCGGCCCGTCCGGGTGCCTCGGTGAGCGTGGCGTGTTTGCGCCGGTCGAGGTGGCTGCGCAGCAGTGCCAGGTGGGCGGGTCGTCCAGGTCGAGGCGTAGCCGTGCGTCATCGCTGCCAAGGAGTACGTCTGCGGGTAGCCGGTGCTGGTCACGGTGCCGCTGCCAGGCCGCCCGCCACTGGTTCCACGGGGCACCGCGTCTGGGCAGTGCGGCCGCGTTGATGATCCAGCGGGCCGGGTGGAGGATCGACCGGCCTCGCCGCACGCGTGGCAAGAATGGCAGGCCATGGCAGCGGCCCCAGTCGAACGGGACACACGGCGCCGTCCACGCGATGGAGATCTCCGTCAGGAACCGCACGAGCGGCTGCTGGAGCGTCGGTAACCGCAGGCAATTGAGCAGCATAGGCTCGACCGGCCGATCTGTTGTGCACGATACGAGCCAGAGCCGCTGACCGTCACCTGCGACGGCCAGGTCCGCGAGCGTCCATCGCGGCTCCGGGTGGAAGTCACCGACGGGCAGGACGGGCAGCAACTCGGGGGCGCGGGCGAGAGCGGCCAGCCTGCTGCCCAGTGGTGGGCCGGAGATCTGTACCGCGTCCGCGCCGGGCAGCGCCGTCGGCAGGTGGGTGTAGACGTCCGAGAACAGCGCAAGTTCGGACGGGGTGAGCAGGTGCAGAAAACGGCCCGCTGCGGCACCTGCGTGGCGGGCGCCGCTGACGACCGTGAGCGTGAAGTCGCCTCGGTCGAGGTCCCGGAGCGTAGCCGCGGCAAGGGTGAACTGAAGTTCGGTGTGCGGTACCGGAGGCCGATCGTCGTCGCCGCGCAGTTGGTCGATCAGTTCGGCGTCGAGCATCACCTCGGCGCCGTCCTGCAGGGCCGCGCGCTGGGCGAGCTCCGCGAGGAGAGCGTCGCGGGCAGTCAGTCCCGCTGGATCGCGGCGCAGGGAGCCGCGGTAGCCGGCGGAAAGCCCAGGACGCGCAGAACATCGCACAGCGGTACGGCTGCGCCTGGTCCCCATCGTTCGATAAATGCGGAGTGGTAGGCGGCCCAGCCCGGTAGGCGCGGCGCCACGCTGACAAGCAGTGCAGCGGCCTCGCACGCCTCGCGAGCCACGGCCGGTGGCAGCGTCACGGAGCAGTCGACGCGCAGGTCGACCTGGATGCGGTCCCCGGATCAGGCAGGTCGATGTGCTGGCCGAGGTGGGCGGCCGGGTTGGTCGCGGTCACTGGTGGGCGGATCTCGGACAACAGGACCCCGGCGGCAGCGAGCGCCGCCAGTAGCCGCTCGGCGTCGGGGTGCCGTTTGTCTGGTCTTTGGTCGTCCGATCCGCCATTTGCGTTGCCAAGTCGGCGAATGAGATTGGTGAGCTGGCGAGTTGCACCGCATGCCGGACAGGTCCGGTGAGATCGATCTCGACGTCACAGATCCGGTCGCCTGCGGCCTGGCCGCACGGCAACACCCACACACCGCCGCGCGGATATCCGATTGGGTTCGTGACCACCCTGGCCGACCGGAGTATCGATAGGTCGCGTTCCGCCCGTGCGGCATGCTCGACGATGAACCGACCGTCGGGGCGGGCTACCTCCTGTGTGCCGCACCCCAGCGGACTGCGGCGCGGTAACCCAGTTGCACTGGAGCGACTCCGGCGAATCGGCCGAAGGGGTCGCCCGCGTCGTCCATCTCAGTAGGTATCGGGCTGTCGCTTCCACCACGCGGCGCAGCCTCGGCCCGGTCACGCCACTGTCGGCGATTGCACGGGTGATTTGGTCGGCCAGCTGCTTCGCCGCGTGCCTAACGGCAGCGGCGAACCCTGGTAACGCCCACGTCTGCTGCAGCCACAACCTCCACTGCTCGGGCTCCTCGGCGGTCAGGTCGGGCCACGTCGCCAGTGACAGATCAGAGGGTAGGAAGCGGCTCTGATCAAGGCTGCTTCCGTAGCTTGATACATCGCGCGCTCCGAAGCTCGTCGGAATTCAAAGAGGGATTCGGGGTGGGGCCCGACCTATGGAGGTCGGGCCCCACGGCAACACGCAGTCGTTACCTGCCGGTGCAGGCGCTCGAGCCGGTGTTGCCCGAGCCGCAGCCGTCATCGGTGGCAGTCGCGTACGCGCTCAACGCCGGACCGGCGTCGACCAGCCGGAGGTTGAGCTCGCCTTCCACGTGCTCCTGGCCGATCTCGTTCTCGTCGAGCTCCATCAGGGCTCCCTTCCTCACTGGTGAAGGCCAGGACGATGCGGCTGTGCCGCTTGTCCACGGCCGTCCCGGCCGGCAAGTCGCCGTCGGGGGTCTGCGCGGGCACGACGTGCAGCACCGGCGCGGGACAGCCGGCGCTCACCCAGGCCCGCATGTGCTCGGCCATTCGCTCCGCTGCCGCAGCTGCCGCAGAGGTGTCAGTACCGTGGGCGTACGCGCCCAGATCGAACGTGTCGCCAGTCCACCGCAGCTCCGACCGGTAGGCGAAGGTGCCGCCGTGCAGGACAGCGGGAGTCCCGAACCGCCACGACGGCGCGACGACGCCGGACGAGATGGCCCCATCCTGCGCGGTCAGCACCACGAACCCTTGGCCTGCGACGGCGATGCGGGTCGCGAGCCACAGGTCCAGATCCGCCAGGACGGTGGGAGGCGGCAGGCTTACCCCGGCCCACGCCTCCTGCCGGGCGGTCTCGAGCAGGCCGTCGAGGCCTTGGCAGTCGAGCTGCTGGCCCTCGTCGAGCCGCAGGTGGACCCCGTCTGCCAAGTCGACGTACCGCACGTCGTACGCCCGTCGCCCTGCACCGGCACGAACCCGCACTGCCGCTCGCTCACGCTGACCAGGCCGACACCGGCACGGCGTAGCGCCCAAGAACGCGTCATCCCGAACGTACGCAGCGGCACCACCAATACACCGTCGTCGGTAGCTGCTCGCACCACGCTGGCGGAACGTCCCACGCCCCAGCGGTGATGATGATCAGGTCATAGCGACGACCTGGATCTACTGGATGCTCGGCGTCCGCGCACACAACCTTGACGTCGTCGTAGCCCGCCGCCGCAAGGCACTCGGCTGCCCGGTTGGTCACGTCAGGGTCGATGTCCACGGTGGTCACGGAACCGGCCGTGCCGACGAGCTCCCGCAGCAGCGAGGCGTTGTAGCCGCCGCTACCAACCTCCAGCACGTGACGGCCCTTCAGACCGCCCAGCGCCTCAGCGGCCTGGCCGAGCATCTCCGCGATGAGGAACGGCGCGGACACCGAGCTGACGTTCTCCTCACCGCGCCGCTTCGTGATGACCGCCCTGTTCTCGTATGCCTCCTGAATGGGAAGGCCCGGCGTGAACAGCTCGCGAGGTACCGTCCGCATCGCCGCCTCCACCTCAGGCCGCAACGTCAAGCCCTTGTCGGCATGATCAGCGGCCAACTGATCGACCATCGCCCGGCGCAGGTTCTCGCTGCTTATCGTTCCGACGCTCATGAACGTCCCCTCCGACGTATGCGGGCCGCTACGGCGCGGCGGCTCCCGTGTAGCAACGAACATCCGATGCGGACCACCCGAGCCAGTCGCGCTCCCAGCAGACGGGCCGGGGTGCCATCGACGCTGTCTTCGAAGAGCTCACAGATCCGACGCCATCAGTCCGTGGGCCCAGACTCTCCCAGCAAGCAGCTGCTGGGAATGCCGACTGCGGTCCGACCTTGTGTGCCGACCTTCGGTCCGACTTGAGGCTGAGCTGCGCGAACCTTCGGTGTGAGTTCACCTAACCCTCGTCGCGGCGCCTTGCCGGGAGCCAGGTGCATATGTGTCGGAGACAGTTGTTGTGCAGCGTGAGGTGGGCCAGTGTTGCCGGATGTGTGGTGTTGCCGCAGCTGGCCGAGCGGGTGGGTGGGGTGCGCCGTGGCCGATGCTGATCCTGGCAACACGTCGTTCTCGCCTGCACCTACAGCCGTAGGCATCGCAGAGGTGGATCTATGACGAATGGCGCCGTCGGTTGACCCTGACAGCTCGCGATGGCCCGACCAGGACGGCTTGATCTGGTTCCAGGACCGGACTGAGTACCGCCATACGTCGTGACGCTGCGTCAATTTGCGGTGCCACGGACTGATCGCTATGCCGTCGGCGAGTATCGCGCGCTTCGCGGCAATTCCGTGCGCCTAGGTCCCATGTATTTCGCACTTGCGGTCGCGGTAACGTCTGGGGCCGACAGCATCAGCAAGTTGCAGGCGTACCTAACCACGCTCAGGCGCTAACCATGGTTGCAGGGAGCAGGCCCATCGACGCCTCCGACACAATCACCCTGTGGCGGCCCACCGGGCAGGCCGAACTCGAATTGGTCGCGGCGTCCGGATGGCGGGCTTGGCCGCCACGTCTGCCTGACCAGCCGATCTTCTATCCGGTACTCAACCGCTGGTACGCCACGAAAATCGCCCGCGAGTGGAACGTCCCGGCCGGCGGCGTCGGATACGTGACCCGGTTCAACGTCCAGCGTGCGCACCTGGACCGTTACGAGGTTCATCAGGTCGGTGGCCGCGATGTACGGGAGTACTGGATTCCCGCAGAGGAGCTTGCCGACCTCAACGCCCACATCGTCGGGGCGATCGTCGAAGAAGCCGACTATCGCGGTCCCGTGAGCGACCAGGAGTTCACTGACGCACATCACGCGTTCAACATCGAGCTACCAGGCAGGTGGCGGGCCTATCTGCAAGGTGAGTCATGGTTGCGGCGAGGGTGGATGACGAGCGGAGCCTATCTGTGGCTCAACACGCCACACGAGATGCTTCAGTTGCACCAGGAATGGGACGAGAGCACCGGTGCCCATCCTGGCATCGCGATCATCGGCGGTGACGGCTCCCGAGAACAGCTCGTCCTTGACCTGCGCAGCGACCCGCACCAGTGCTGCTGGCCGACATCACCAGCGGCGGATGGGACAACGCCATTCGGCAAGCCGATGACGTCGGTGATCTCATCGACCGCATCGAGGCGGGCACTTACACGTTCGACTTCGGGGACTAGCGAGCATCGACGAGCGGCCGAACGCGCGGATCGCGGCAGATCCGGATACCTGTTGGTTCCCTAGGCATCATGGCTGGGCCGGCGACGCACAAGCACCGCCGAGGCTCCGGCGAAGACCAGACCTACGACCACGGCCACGAGCAGGGACCCCAGCAACGAGTCAGTGAACCAACGCGCGGCAAGAACTGAGACCACTGCGGCGACAAGGCCGACCCACGGTGCAGCACTGTAGCGATCCATGGGATCGGCACTACCCATTGTCCGGTCGCCTCAAGCCGCCGCTCAGCTCTCCACACAGACACTCGCGGCGCAACCGGACGTCCCGCAGGGACGTCACGCGCAACCAATACGTATTGAGGGGCGATGGCTGGGGACTGTGGATCTAAAGGTGTTTCCGGCCTGACCCGCCAGGCGTTGTGCCTGGTGAGGAGGGTGCCGTGATGACCGCGACACAGAACGATCAGACCGGACGGAAGAAGCGGGCGGAGCCGTCGGCTGAGGCGAAGGCCGCCGTCGACCTGGTCCGGGCGGCCAAGGAACAGGGCTTGTCGCTGACCGGCCCGGACGGGCTGCTGAGGCAGTTGACCAAGACGGTCCTGGAGACCGCGTTGAACGAGGAGATGACCGATCACCTCGGCTATGCCAAACACGAACCCGACGGCACCGGCTCGGGCAACATCCGTAACGGCAGCCGGTCGAAGACGGTGCTGACCGACAGCACCGGCCCGGTGCAGATCGATGTGCCACGCGACCGGGCTGGCACGTTCGAGCCCCAGATCGTCAGAAGCGGCAGCGCCGGTTGTCGGGGTCGACGAGGTGGTGTTGTCGTTGTATGCCAAGGGTTTGACCACGGGTGAGATCAGCGCGCATTTCGCTGAGATCTACGGCGCCTCGGTCAGTAAGGAGACGATCTCCCGGATCACCGACAAGGTGATCGAGGAGATGACCGACTGGTCACACCGCCCGTTGGATGAGATTTACGCGGCGGTGTTCATCGACGCGATCGTGGTCAAGGTCCGCGATGGGCAGGTCGCGAACCGGCCGTTCTACGCCGCGATCGGGGTGACCCTCGACGGTGAGAGGACATCCTCGGGTTGTGGGCCGGCACCGGTGGTGAGGGCGCGAAGTTCTGGATGAGCGTGTTGACCGACCTGCGTAACCGGGGTGTGAAGGACGTGTTCTTCCTCGTCTGCGACGGCCTGAAAGGCCTGCCCGAGTCGTCACGAACGTATGGCCCCGCACGATCGTGCAGACCTGCATCATCCATCTGATCCGCAACACGTTCCGGCTCACCTCACGCCGGTACTGGGACGAGATCAAACACGACATCAAACCGATCTACACCGCCGTCAACGCGGCTGCGGCCAGGGCCGCGTTCGACGACCTGGCCGACAAGTGGGGCGGGCGGTATCCGGCGGTGATCCGGCTGTGGGACAACGCCTGGGCGGAGTTCATCCCGTTCCTCGACTACGACGTGGAGATCCGCACCGTCATCTGCTCCACGAACGCGATCGAGTCGTTGAACGCCCGCTACCGGCGGGCGGTCAAGCCCGCGGCCACTTCCCGAACGAGCAGGCCGCGTTGAAGTGTCTGTACCTCGTGACCCGATCCCTGGACCCCACCGGAGCAGGCCGAACCCGATGGACGACGCGCTGGAAACCCGCGTTGAACGCCTTCGCCATCACCTTCAGCGACCGCTTCCCAGCCGCTGAAACCTACTAACCAAGATCGCCGGAAACACCTTTAGCGAGACAGCCCCGATGGCTGTCCAGGCGTCGACGCGCACGATCGGCGGCGGGGGCGGATGCGAGGGCTAAGTGTTCAACTGGTTCGACTGAGGCTCACCCTCCACTCTCGCCGTGCGGCAGATCAGGATGTTGGCGGTGGTCGGCGGTGACGACAAGCCGAAGTTGGGTCAGCAAGACTACGGCTGGGGATGAGAGTGGCCATTCGGGGAGTCGCAGTGACGGCTATGTCGGATCGTGGAGTGGCGCCGGTACATGTTTCGTTGGCGGTCTATCCCGGTACGTTTGATCCGTTCACCCGGGCCACCTCGACCTGGTGGCCCGGGCCCGGTGATGTTCGACCAAGTCATCGTGTTGCTTGCGGTAAACGCCGATAAGCAACCAACCGCCGAGGCCACGACCAGGGCCGCACGCGTGCGCGACGCCATGCCGCCAGCCTGGGGCAATGTCGAGGTGGACACCTGGGTCGGCCTGACCACCGTCTACTGCTCGCGCCGCGGTGCCACGGTCATCGTCCGCGGCGTACGCACGGCCGCGGACCTTCGCTACGAGTACCACCTCGCGGCGATGAACGAGCAACTCGGCATTCAGATCGTCTGGTTGCCCGCGCGTCCGCAGCTGGCCGCCACGTCGTCAACGGTTGCACGCGGATACCGCTCGGCGCAGTCGTCCCGTCCGTCGCATAACGCTGAGGGTGACGCCCGGTCGGCGGCAGATGAGGGCGTCCGTAACGTCCATCGCGAGCGTGACTACTCGATCGCCATGGCGTCGTAGCCGCGCGGCGCACCGCATTGTCGTACTCTGATCACCGGAAGACGACAGGCCCGAAGGCCGCGTAGTCGCGCTGCGAGCGGAAGAGCTGGGCGAAGCCTCGCCACGCGATAAGGCCGCCTTGTTCAGGCGCCGCTGCACCAATCGCAACGAAGGCGTTGAACATGGGACGTCACTCGTAAGGCATAGAGCAGGAGCTGAGCAGGGGACGAAATTCGGACCCGTAAGCCTATCCGTTCAAGCTCGGAGGGCACCCGTCAAGACTGCTCCTTCGTGAGCCAGTCCTTTGCCTTCTGTGAAAACCTGTCCGGATACTCCTTCTGAACAAACTCCAAGAACTGCTGCATACCTGCCGACTGGTCGTTGCCGTACGAGTCCTTTGTCGGTAGATCCAGCAAGCGGTCGAGGTCAGCTTCGGTGAGCTCGTCGACCACGAGCTCAAGCCGCATCAGCACGATGTTGCTGTGGTCGTAGCTCCGGGTGAAGTCAGCCTCGTCCAGCCACTTGGTCTTGAGCACCTCACGCACCGCCGAGGACTGAACTTTGGCAGGCAGCGTCAGGTTTCGCAGCCACTGGCCATCCTCGAAGTCACGGTAAAGGCGCCTGCGGTTCGGTAGCCCTGGCGCTTGGTGAGAACCAGGTCTTCCAGCTCCTTGATCGTGTCTTCGCCGACGTATCGCGTGATCAGGTCGTAGGCGAGGCTCGCCAACGAGATGTAGTGCAAGGCAAGGTTGGGTTCGAGAGGTGTTGCCGGCGTGTGGGCCTTCTCGTTTCTGAGATGCTGGACACCCAAGTGTAGGTATCCGATACCTCGGAAAAGTCTGCTTCCGCGTCGTTGGAAGGTGTCGCTTTACCGAACAGAGCTTCGTAGTGCGCGGTGTTCTGGGCGCTGTTGTTGAAGACGTCCGAGGCCTTCTCCTTGCCCGTGATCTCGCGTAGCTTCCCGCGCACCAGCTTGTAGGACTCCTCGACTGCATGGAAGTAGTCCCCGGTCGCCAGGTACTGCCCGATGTGGTTGTAAATGTCCCCGTGGATCTCGATCTGAATCTTGTTCTTTGAAACCGTCGCTTCGGTAGTGAAGATGGCGGGCATGGGGTCAGCTACGTCGTCGGCCGACGCTGTCTGCCCCTGCCTGCAGACGGTGCACCATCGAGATCCCCGCGACCCTTCGGATCCTGGCAATCTGGTCGTCCGTGATCTCCTCGCGGAAGCCTGAGAAGCCCGCAGCAGCCTGCTTCGCTTCGATGTAGTCCGCGAGGGTACCGAGCGTTGACGCGACCTCAGAATCTGAGCCGATCTTCCACAGCGTCCTCAACCTGTTTGCCTTCGACACTCCGTACTCGGCGTACTTATCCTCGTAGATGTCGATCGCGAGGTCGTCGAATAGCTGCGCCAATGATGTGTTTGTGAGGTCGAGGGCATATCCACCACTCATGCCCAGCACAGCCTCGAGGAAGGTCTTGTCTGGCAACGACAGCTTGCTCACGACTCGTTGCTCCTCTACTCGGCCTGTCGTTCCGTAGTGAGCCAGCATGATGACCTCTGCCCACCGGCACGACCGAGCACAGGATTATCGTTAAGATCGGGTGTGCTGCCATCGGCACGGTCGGACATCCGACACCACAACCTCCGCCATGCTCCGTAGCGAGCGGTTGGCGGCAGCTCAGGCGTAGCTAGAACCAATCGATTTGGCGCAACTGGTCCACTTCCGCACTCCACGCGACACGAGTTCGAGGAAGACGCACTGAACGCCCGAAAGTGTCAGTGGCGGTAGAATTACCACATGGCAAGGAAGGGTCGCGATCTTGAACTTCTCATCGCTCATCTTGAGCGGATATTGGCGAGCGTTCCGGTTGACATCAAATCACCTGATTTCATCTACGATCGTGTTGCCGAGGTGCGGCGAGAAGTTGACGTAGCAGTTCGCGGCACCGTCGCTGGCGCTGAGATACTGGTCGTGTTCGAGTGCAGAGATCGCACCCGCCAGGAGGACGTCATGTGGATCGAACAGCTCGCCACCAAGCAACGCAATACAGGCATTAGCACAGTCGTTGCGGTTTCCTCTGCCGGTTCTCTCCTGCCGCGTCCCGGGTTGCCGCGCATGCCGGGATTCAGTTGCGCGTGCTGTCGGAACTCGCCGCCACCGATCTGTTTACATGGATGGGTGTCCGTACGATGGAGGTCCGTCTTCGAACGTTCCGTATCACTCATGCCAGTGTCGAGCTGGACTCGGGCCTTGCGACTGATGTTCACCTCACCGAAGCCGCAGTGGCCAGATTTCAGTCGATGACAGATGGCACTCCGTTTATGGTCCAAGACCGATGAGCGACTCGTCTCGTTCCACGACGCCTGGCTCGCACTTGGACCGCAGGCATTCGAATCAGAGTTAGAGTCCGGCGAAGGCCGAATCTAACTCTGAGAGTACCTATCGAAATCCGGATAAGCGGTATCAGGTCGAAACAAATGCAGGGCTCGTTGACATCGAAGAAATAACCTTCCGAGGTCTGTTCTTCTTCATCGATCAGACAATTTCTATCAACAAGATATTTGAGTACAAGCAAGGGGAAAAATGCTTGCCGAGCGAGTCACGTTTGAAATCGACGTCGGCTCAGGGCCCGTCAATTTAGTCTTCGACCGGACAGAAGACGGGAAGCTTTTCAGTGTCTCCGCCATCGAGGCGGACGGATCTCCGGCCGCTACACCGATCGCATTCGAGATCCGGTTAGAGGCATTGGTGTCCTGAGGTCCGAAGGATCAATTTCACTCGCCGTGGACGCGCGCTCATCGGCAAAGGCGCGAGCCTGGCTACGTCCCGGAGGCCATGTAGGCGGCGAGGATGTAGTTGGGTGCCGGTCGAGGTTCTTGCGGGCTCGGTCGTAGCGCATGGTGGTACGCGGGTCGGCGTGACGAGCGGCGATCTGCACGTCGCGCAGGCTGACGCCGGCGTCGAGCATGGTGGTCACGAACGTGTGGCGCAGCATGTGGGGTGCATCCTCGGCATCCGGATCCCTGCGATGTGGGCCAGGTGCTTGAGCCGACGAGTGGCGGCGTGTCGGTCCATTCGCCGACCTTGGGTGTTGCGCAGGAGCGGCCCGCTGGTGCGCCATCGACGGCCCGGTCGATGGCTCGGGCGACCGCGGGTGGCAGCGGGACGAGCACGACCTTGCCGCCCTTGCCGCGCACCCGTAGGACCCGGTGGCCGTGTTCCTCCCCAGGTCGGCAATGTTCGACCCGCAGGCTTCGAAGATTCGTAAGCCGAGCAGGCCCAAGAGGGCGACGAGGGCGAAGTCGTTCGGGTTGGCCGACAGCCGGGCGGCGGTGATAAGGGCCTCGAACTGCAGGTGGCCCAGTCCGAGTGTCGGTGACTCGGCCGGCACTGTGGGCCGGCGGACGTAATCTGCTGGCGAGTGCTCCAGGATCGCGTCGATTACACAGACCCGATAGAACCCGACCACGACCGACAGCCGACGGGACACCGTCGAGGGCTGGTACCGGCGAACGTCTTGCAGCCAGCGCACGTACCGCTCGATATCCACCCGAGCTGCGGTAAGCGGGTCAAGTCCGTGGTCGCTGCACCACCGGAGGAAGACCCGTAGGTCGGACTCGGTATGCACGCGGGTCTGCCCACGGTAGCGGCCCAGAAGGCGGACACCGCGGCGCGCACGACAAGTTGGTTGGCAGGTACGACACTGGAAGCCGAAGCAGGAGAGGTAGCCATACATCACCGTGCGTCACCACCAACGATGAACGCCAGCCCTCCCGGAGCCGCAGATCCGGGTACTGCAAATAGCTCACATCGGCTGGGCGTTGATCTGCAGCCAACCGGGTAGCCCTCCTATAGGAACACCAACAGTCCGGCCCCTACGCGCCGCGTTCAGGCCGATTGCAGGCTAAACTCGGCCCAGACCGGAATGGAAACGTAGGCGCAAAGGCGCTGATCGAGCGGTGCGGAATGCGGCGTCATCCCGCACCCCTCGATGTCACGAACCGGCTGGACGAACCACCGCAGCGATTTCCTCCGCGATTTGAGCAATAGAGTAATCGGAGATTCGCAACGCCAACACGTTGGCCAGACTGGGACTATTGGCGGTCACCTCGTTGACTGAGATCTTGTGCCAGATGGGAAGGCATACCTGCTTCCGCCGCTCGTGCATCGACATATGCACCAAACCATCCAGTTCGTACTGCGTCCATTGCTTGCGGAAGAACGCCTCGGAGAGAACAACGATTCCGAACTTGCTGTTGGCGATGCCGCGGTCGATGGCCTGTCGAAGGCTGTCTCCGATCCTGAGTACGAACTCGTCGTACCAAACCGAAAGTCCATGTTCCTGCAAGGCGACTGCTAGGTCCCGAACCACCGTGTCTTTGTCCTCCCATGCGTGGGAGATGAACACGTCGTACGTCACTGCCGTAGTACCTAGATGATCGGCTGTTGGCCGAATTTCCGCCGAATTCTCCACGATCTGCTGGATCTGCGGGCGGAGAGTCTGAATGCCGGGAACCTGCCGCCCCGCAGTGGATCGAGTACCTCCGCTCGACCCGAATCTGCCGCCGCTGGAGGAAGGGTATGAGCTACCGCCTCCGCCGGATGAATAGCCGCGAGATCTGAAGCGTCCGCCGCATGCGGGCACTCCGCACGGGCGCTGGCAGTCCGATGGCCCCGCACCGGGGCCGTGCATGAACTCATTAACACATGGTATCGACGCGAACCTCAGCGCCGTCTCGGTGAAACGTAGCCGCCGGATCGCCGTCCGGCACTGCTCAGTAACCAGGCTGTCAAGCGCACTCAGCCGGCCGTGTCTCTCTCTAGAACAAACAGCCGGAGGACATGACACCTCACAGCCAGCCGCCGTTGGCTACTCCGCCTGGTTCTGCCTCGGCACGGTCCGACCCACCGCGACCTGCGTCCACTGGCCCATCTCGGCCTGCTCGATCCGGGTGATCGCCTTAACCAATTCCTCGTCGCGGGTGGCCGGATCGTCGTACGGGCCGCCAACACGTGGAACAGCCGGCGCTGCTCCTCTACCTCCTCGCGTGCACGGCTGAAGCGGAGGTAATTCTCGTCTCTGACCAGTGGTAGATGGCACGGACACCGGCGATGACCACGAGCACGCTGCCAAGGACCGCGGTAATCGTCGGCAGACCGGGCGCGATCACGGCGACGACCGGGATGGACGCCGAGATCACCACGGCGCCGACGTCGGCGATCCGGTGCGCCGCCGCGGCCGCCGCGCGCGGTCGGCGGCAGAAGACTGCGTCGGCCCGGTCACGGCTCAGATCAGGTCCGAAGGCGGCCGACCCATGTCAGGTGGTTCTTGGCCACCAGGTCCCCTTTGCGGTATCGGCCTTTGGGATCCCCACTCGTGTTCTCCCTCTACGATCTGCAGGCCCGTCGCCGATGAGTTCAGGACCGAGCGGTGCAGCAAGATGGGCCAGCGTTTCCAGGTGCCATGCGTCTGCCAGCACAGTGCAACGCCCTTATGGACGCCGGAACTACGATTATTGATCCAGTGATCGGGGTTTCCGCGATCTCATCGATGTAGCCGCCGGTGGAGTGGCCGGTTGGCATGCGGGCGATTCTTCGACGGAAACCGCCTCCACCTCCCACTGCAGGCGTGAAAGGTCAACGGTGCCGTAGTCCTGGAGGAAGTCATTGTTGTCACCATGATCGTATAGCCATTGTTCCAGGACGTCGTCCGGCCATCGAAGACCAGACACAATGGCGTGCAACTTGAAAGCAGAGAGTCCGGAACCAGTTTCCCTGCAGGCAAGGGACAGATCTGAAAAGTCGGCGAGGCGCACGGTTCCCACTATGCACGATGCAGGTGGTCCTTCGGGCGCCGGATGGTGGCGACGCGGACCCGCCAGGCCTGGCGATGGGGCCTGGTCGAGCAATGGGATCAGCTGCCGGGTGTCGGCGGCTTGGCCGAGTGTAATGCGTGGCCAACGGTAGGCCGCGGCCTACCGTTGGCCAGGATGTGAATCTTGGCATTCAGCCCGCCGCAGGACCGACCGATGCTTTCGCATGCTTGCGTTTCGCCAATGGTAAGCCGCTATTAGCAGTCCCGGCGGCGTGCTGGTGGGTCCGCACGATCGTGGCGTCGGCCTGGGCGTCCCAGCCGATGTCGTTCTCAAGGCCGGCCAGTGCGATGACCTGTGCTTTCATGCGGGCCCAGGTACCATCAGCCGCCCAGCGGGTGAAGCGTTGATGGGCGGTCTTTATGGCCCGCGGGTCGGGGTGATGGCGTTGGCGTTCGGTGTCGCCGCAATCTACGTCTGGTCCCATGTCGGCCGTCCCCGACCGTGTCCGTAGTCGCGCCGCTCGACTGGCTCCGTGTTGCCGGTGTTCCTGAACGGGTGAAAAGACGTGTGTTCGGCGGAGGCGAGGGCTATCCTTCCGCCCCGGAGATGGTCGGCGGTTTTCCGGTGCAGGACAGGGGCAACCGTGGGCAAGGGCAAGAAGGGCGCGCGGACGCCGTTGGATCTGCCTCGGCGGTTAGCGGCGCGCGACCAGGCCAGTCTCCTCAGTCTGCTAACTGCGGCGGGGCCAGTCCGGCAGTGCGTCACCGGTGGCCGTCGGTGGCGCTGCTGCTGAACATGACCTTGCGCAGCGCCCGTACCGGAGGCCGCCCGGTCAGTGGGCACGAGTTGCCGGCATTGCTGCGCGATTGTCTCCGAGACGAGCCGATGGTCCGCGGTCAGGAGGACTTCCTTCCCAGGATCCGCGTGAGGTGGTGCTCGCTCGTGCCGGTCATACGCTGGTGCGCCTGTTCCCCGGCTCGGTGGAGCGCCCGGTCGCGGATATCGCACGGTGGGCGCTGGCGGCCGAGGCGGTCGACCGGGTACTGATTCCCCGCTTGGGTTTCGGCGTGAACCACTACGTCGAGTTGGCGTTGCGCTACACCAATCACGTGATCGGTATGCTGGCGCCATCGTGGCCTGCGGGCGACGACCTCGCCGAACGGGTGACAGCCGTTGAGCTGGAGGCGGCCGCCACGTTGATGGACACGCCGATTCCGCCGCGGTTGCGGCTGACACCTGAGATGCGGGCAGCTGCCACGTGGGCGACAGCCGCCTCGCCCGCGTGCTGCCGTTCGACCTCAACGACCGGCAAAGCATCTTCGGCCGCCACCTCGCCGTCGATTTGCCGCAGGCGGGCGGGCACCGGCTCGCACCTTCTGGCTTCCGCCAGCCTGGCTGCCCGAGGCCACCGGTTATGGGGTGGTCGAGCTCAGCACCTACGCACACGACGACATCGACGCCAACATGCGGTTTGCCCAGGTGGCCGCTGACCAGGCGCGCCGCGCGTTGCACCGTTCTCCGACGCCGTTTACGGGGCTCCGGATCTGTCTGACGGCCCGTGCGTGTCCCCGAAAGACGCGGTGCAGTGGATCGCACGCTGCGGTGACAACCGCGCGATCGCGGTTCAGCTGTTCACCTCGTTGAGCGGACGCTCCCGCGGGTGCCCGGCGAGCCTGCAGCGGTACGCGCCGCCAGGACCGCGCGACGCTACCCAGACCGGCTGGTCAGCATCGAGCTCGCCGTCGGTACTGCCCGGCTGGAGGCCGGCTTGGAGATCGTGCCGCTATTGGTCTTCGCCTCGCCCGGGCACATCGCCGTGCGGCAGCTGCCAGAGGCGGCGAGCATGTCGCTCGATGATCTGCTCTGGGCCGCGTCAACGATGGACAACGATACGGACTTGTTTCTGTTCTGCCGGGAAATGGCCAGCCCACGGCGTCCGCAGCTGCACGTGTTCGAGGCCGTCAACATCTGGCAGTCATGGCAGGCGAACGGTAAATCCCTGCATCCCGCGCTGTCGCGCCCACGCTGATCTCGGTGGCGCCGCACCAAGCGGACGAGGAATGGTCGCGCAGCGCTGGCCGGGCTGCGCTCGAACAGACCCTGACGGTGCTCGACCTGCCCCGGTGCGGGACTGGGCAAGTGTTGCGGGCTCTGGTGATGGCCCGTTTCAGGTTTACGGCTGGTCGACGGCTGCCCTCTGCCATCAGGCGTGGGGCCGGTCACCGACGAGCGTTTCCTGGAACCGGTCGGGTGGACTCTGCATACCGGCCCGGTTCCGGTGGCGTTGCGCTGCCTGCAGCCGGACTGGGAGGGTAACGCCCGCAATTTGCTGCACGATCTCGCCGGAGCGTTCGCGTTCGCGATTGGTCACATCGCCGATACCTGGGCGCAGGTACACGCCGGGTCCGGTGTCACCGGATACGTCATCGATCTTGAGCCGACGGAGGCCGGCGAGCCCGCCGGGGACACCCTGGCGGTCGCCTCAGTCGGACGTGGCGATGGTGCAGCGCCCGATGTGGTGACCGCACGGCTGGTGGTTGACTGGGCGACGTTCGGCGACCTCGCTGCCGCCGACAGCGGCGCAGGCCGTGACATGATGGCGGCGGCGATGCGTCAGGTCATGATCGGCGCCGGGCTCAGCCTCAGCGTGGGTGACGCTGTTGCCCGGGCGTGGCAGGCCATCGCCCCACCATCCAGGTGGACATCAACGAAGACACGAGCGCTGCGGCGCAGCTGCTTGCCTCGCCCTGGCCGATCGATGAGGCGCTGGTTTCCGCCGCGGACCGGGTGGTTGCCGCAGCGGTACGCGCGGCCGGCGTTCAACCCGGCACCTACCACGGGGCCGAAGCCAAAACTCGACCGTGACGTCCTGGCCCCGGCCGCGCTCACAGCGCTCACGCGCCTGCTGGCCCGCTACGACGTCAATGAAGTCGTGGCGGTGGGTATGCGGCAGCTCGACCGGGCCGTCGCGGACAAACGCCGCAGAGCTGCGGACATCCAGCGGGCCCGGCGCATGGCGCTGACCTGGGACCCCATCGCCCACGTCGAAGACATCGACCGGACCCATCTGACGCTGCGCCGCTGCAGCGAAACCGTCGTTGAGGCAGCCCTCCGTACCCAGCCGAGCGGATCAGCGCCGGTGGACAAGCTGGCCTACATGGAGATCATCGCGGCCGCACACGCCTACCTGCAAGCGACCAACCGCAGCGAACTCGTGCACCACCAGCTCAACCCCACCGCGCTGACAATCAGCGAATCGTTCGCGATTCGGACCGCGATGGACTCCTCCGCCACCGGTGCTGGCTCCAGCTCGACCTACCGCTTTGACGCCGACGCCTACCGGCACGCCCGCCTGACCGATCTTCTCGGGCCCGCTAAGCGCGACGCCGACGACGACACCGCCGCTGCGGAAGCCGCCGTACTGACCACCATCGACGACGCCATGCTGCGCGCCTACGGCACCAGCGGCACCGACCTGCTCACTGCCTGCTGGCGCTGACCCAATGGCCGGCGACCACCGAAGGCGACCACATCGCCCGCGCCGATACCGGCAGCGTGATCCAGCACGTGCTGGACACCACCGTGCTCGGCGAGCAGCCCGACGGACCGGATCGCATCCGCGCCGCCGTCGACCTGCTCACCAGCAGCACCACCACCATGAACGCCACCGACTGGAAACCGTGGCACGCCCGCGGCCGTCAGCACCGCCTGCTCACCCAGCCACTCGTAGCCGGCTCCGACGGAGCCCTGACGATCTCTCCGCACCTGTGTTACGCCGTGTTTACCGTCTACGGCAACTACCTCTCGCAGGAGTGCTGCCGTGGACCCAGCCACCACCGCGACCGCCCGTCGATAAGGCTCTGGACAAGTACCGCGACCGGCGTAACCGCCAACTCGAACACGACGTCGCCGCCCTACTTACCGACGCCGGTTACATCGTGCGGGAACGCATCAAGCCCAGCGACCCGCAGCGACTCGGCGTCCCGGAACTAAGCACCGAGATCGACGCGGTGGCAGGCAGGCCCGGCTCGTACACCCTGTGGCTGCTCGAAGCCAAGGACTCTGCCGACACCGTCGTCACCCCGGAGGTGCGCAGGCACCTCGACACCTTCTACACCGGCCACCGCAAAGCCCGGCCTACGCCGCGCAGCTCGACCGTAAACTCGCCGACCTGCAACCGCATGCAGCGCAGGTGGCCGTGGCCCTGGGCCTACCGCCCGCCGAACCCGGCTCCTCGTATGAGGTCAAAGCCATGTTCGTCACCCGCCGCCCGGTACCGGCCTCCTTTGTCGGCTCCGGCTACCGCTTCACCACCCTGACGACACTGCTGAACGACCTCTAGAGAGACTGACCAGCGTGGGGCAGACCGCGCTGGTCACGCACCACGAACCGACCGGCTAGAAACTGCCTTGTGCCCCACTGGCAGCGGCATTTCCGGGCGTCGCGGGACAGCATGGGTAACACAGAGCGTGACGGCCCTGCAGCGCGCGATCAGCTCACCGAAGAGTTGCGGACTTCCGCGCAGCGGTCGCAGTTGTCGGCGCCGACTGTCGGCCCAGTGGCCCGCACGGCGGGCGCAGGATCCGCCGACCGAAGCGGGGTTACGGTGGATAATTAACAATCCGACGATGAGGCTGCAAATGATCAATGTCCAGGAGTTCGCGCGACGGCTGAGTACTCTCGGAGCTGATGCATTCACCAGCGACGACGTCGTGGACCTGGCGACCGCGGCCGATGTTCGCATCAGCGCAGACGTCGAGATCGACGCCACCCTGGCGCAGCGCTTGCTCGACCAGATCTCGCCAACCCTGCCGGTCACCGGGGCCCAGATCGCGGCGTCGCAATGGCCGCCACCGAAGTCTTCCCGTCCTGCAGCGCCTTCGGTGTCGTTCTCCAGCCCTGGTGCCGTCGACGGACCGGCTGATCAGCCGACCCGACCCCGCAGTTCTGGGTCTGCGGGTAGCGGTCGGCGACCCGGCTCCCGACGAACTGGCAGGTGAAACTGCAGTCCCAGCTTTTCAGCAACCGCCAGACTGCTCGCCGCAGCCGTCGACTACGACGCGAGCTGCGAACCCAACTCTCGCCGCCATCATCGGCTGAACTTCGTCCTCCTGTCCGGCTCCGCACGCCCGGGCAGGCTCGACGCACGATGATCCCGGTAAAGCATGCGGATCGCGGCAGATCCGGATGCGGCACGGCACGGCACGGCACGGCACGGCACGGCACGTGGAGCCTTACGAGTTCGTGAGTGGTCATGGCCGGATATCGGGGCCGTGACGTAGCGTTAACGCGGCGATGCCGCCTACCGGGATGATCAGCCAGCAGGAAAGCAGCCGGTAGAGCAGGACAGCGGCGGCGGCGGTGACGCCACCGACGCCTGCGGTGGTGAGCGCGCCAGTAAGGCAAACTCGACGACGCCGACACCCCAGGCGTGAGGGGCACCTGGCGAACGATCTGCACACTGAGGTAGATACTGGTTAATGTCATCGTGCCGATCGGTAGGTCCAGTGCGCGGGCCACGGCGATTAGACATGTCAGGTCTGCCAGCCATTTGACGACGGCGTATGCGAGCGCAGTCGCCCAGTCACGCACCTTGAGTTCAGTACCCGCCTTCCATGCGTCCAGGGCCGAGTCGAGCCCGATCCACAGCCGTTGCCTTACGCCGCTGCTTGCGCCAAAGCGGCGCAGGGACAAACGACGGGCATACCGACGTCCAATCATGACGGTCGCGGTGGTCAGCGCGGCCAGTCCGGCAACGACGGCCAAGGGCTGCCAGTTCTGCAGCGTCGTCGCACTGCCGACGACGATCGCAATACCGCCGCCGGCGTACAGCAAGGCGAGTCCGCCGATGGAAGCGAGCCCGGACACGACCACGCAGGCCGCAGCCACCTCACGCGTGGCGCCGGCACGCTGGTACTTGCTGATGGTGAACGCGGTGGCGACAGCGGGACCCGCAGGCATGCTGATGGAGATCGCGGTACCGGCCAGGACGATCGCGAATGCGTGACCGCGTCGCAGATGCGCTCCCAGGCTGTGGAGCAGACGCCGCTGTTGGAACGCGAAGGCGCCGACTGAGACGGACTGCAGCGACGCGGCGAGCAGGAGCCAGCCGTAGTCGGCGTCGCCGAGGGCGGCTAGGACCTCCCTAGGAGCCGGGAGGCCTCCACGCATGCCGATCGCGGCGAAGCCGACTGCGACAGCCAGAGCGACGAGCAGACGCTTCAACCATCTGCGCGAGGTCGTGGACGTCGGGCTAGGCCGCTGGATGTCGTTGCCAGTGCCGTAGTCGGAGCACCGGCAATGACGGCGTGCAACGCTTTCGACTGCGTCGGAGGTTGCGGCAGGGGCGGGCACCTGTCGATCCTCGCAAACGACCCAGCTCCCGCATCTTCGCCGTACCCAACCCGCGCGCTCATCGGCAGTTCAGGACGTCGCCCGGCACGCGGGCCGACCACCGAGCGTGACAGGTCACCGCTAGCAGGCGCGCACGGTCGGCGGCAGAAGAGTGTGTCGACGGCTCCACACTCCCGCGGCCGCTTGTGATCAGCGTGCAACGACGACGGTGCGTACGACGCCATCAGCAGGTCTCGGATGCTCGGTCGAAAGCCTGACCAGATCACACCCGGTAGTACTGCACGACGCAGAACTCGTTGTCCTCCGGGTCGGTCATGACGAGGACTGCGCCCTCTTGGTAGTCATGCCGTTCACCTGTCCACCGCCCGCCCAACATCCCGATCCGATCGACCGCTTCGTCAATGTCGGTAACGGCGATGTCGAGGTGTAGTCGCGTCTTGCCGGCCTTGGGCTCCGGACCGGCTGGAATGTCAGCACCGGGCCGCCCCGGCGACAGTGACGCGCCGCCAGCCGGGAAGAGACTCCGTCACGCGTCCTCCAAGCACCACGGACCAGAAGTCAGCCAGTCGCTGCGGATCCCGGCAGTCGACCGTGACTCCGGCAAGTCGGCCCACTGTCTCCACGACACCGACCATAGCGACGATGTGCAGCCCGCTCCCACTGGGGCGCACTCATCTCGGCCAGAAGCGGATGGGTTCGCACGGGCGGCCGAGGGCTGGCCGGCATGGGCCGCCCCGTCCGCTGCGGTGACTCACCGTGTTGAAGGCAGTTCCGATCCTCTTCGCGGTGGGGGCCCAGTTCCAGCCGTCCTGGTGGGGGCAACTCAGGCCGCCCTAACCAGTCTGGCGACAGACGCCTGCGCGTTATTGCGAGGATCTATTTGGTCACGAACCCGCACGCCGACTTGCCAGCCTCCGCGTGACCTGCCTTGTTGTGCCTGCTGTCGGAGGCCGCGCGATGATCAGCAGGTGACTGGACGAGTCCTATCCCGCGCTACACAGGGAAACGCCGCATGCGGGACGTCAACGCGTCCGCGTGAGCCGTGACTTCGACGAGTCGAAACCCGAGCGGTATGAGGTCGGGGTGGACCACTTTCAACGCTTGAGACGGATCAGTTCGAGGCACAGCGACGACGAGCTCGTCAACGGCGTGCAGGTGCGGTCGCAACGCGCCACCGTGCTCGTGACCGACTAGAAGCACGCTGCGTGAGCCGGCTTCATAGGTGGCTGACAGCCATTGCGAGGCCGACGTCGATGTCGGCATCACCAGGCAGTGCGAAGTGCGCGCTAGCGTGACCTCCTGGGATGCCCTCGTCGACGGTCTTGCCCGCAACGACGAGGTCAGCGCTCGCACGAAGGTCGAGCCGGAGTCGTTCTACCGCCGCCGATTGATGCCCGCCATCTGCTGCAAACGCCCACGTCAGGTACGGCCTACGACGCACGGTTGCGGTCAGCCACGGCCCAAGAACGGTCAGGGCCTCGTCCTGCAACACACCAGTCTCGACCTCGACGCCTGCGGCGGCGAGCATCGAGGCGCCACCTTCCCAGCGGGACGTTGGGTCCATGACGGCAATGACCACCCGGGAAACACCAGCGTTGATCAGCTCCTGACGACACGCCGGCGTGACCCCGACGTGGTTGCATGGTTCAAGCGTGACGACGGCCGTACCGCCCCGAGCCGCAACTCCCGCTGCGTTGAGAGCGTGTGCTTCGGCGTGCGGCTCACCTTTGCGGCGGTGAAACCCGCACCCGCTATCGTTCCGTGGCGATCCAGGATCACGCACCCGACGGGCGGGTTCGGGCTCGTGGTGCCCAGCCAAGCGCGGAGAGGGCGATGGCATGCCGCATCGCGGACAGCTCGAGGTCTGACGCCATCAGGCGGTCTCCACGAGGTCGTCGAGAAACGCACGGACGTCGGCCAGGTGGCGGTGTTCGTCAACAGCAGTACCGATCTGGTCGAGTTGGTGCAGGATCCGGCGCGATCCGGCACGACGGGCGATCGGTAGCGCGATATGCGCCGTGGCGGCGGCCTGCTCAGGCTGGTCAGCCGCTACATGGGCCGCGGCCTTGGTCAGCAGGGCTGCGGTGAAGTCCTGGCGGTGGAGCGACGGGATCGACGGCAGCGCGGCGTCGAGTACCGCAATGGCTTCGTCCGGCCGACGCCCTATCCTCAGGCACGTGCCTCGGTGAACCTCAATGTAGCCACTCGTGCAGTAAGAGGCGTGCTCGCCGTCGGGTTTACCTGGGCCACGGTCTGCGGCCCACTCATGCGCGTCGTCCAGGAGTTGCATGGCCTTCCGATGCTCGCCGACCGTCGCGAGCGCGTGGGCATGTTGTACCCGAAGTGCCGCCCGCACCGGGCTGGGCACCTTCCTGTCCTGCAGCATCGCGGCTTCGGCTTCTTCGACAGCACGATGCGGCTTCCCAGCGATAAGCCAGTGCTGGCTGCTGCGATACGTCGCCCACGCTGTCATGGTTGGATCTGCGATCTGGTCCGCCCAGGTGAGCGCCTTCCGGGTCCAACGCTGGGCGGATGGGGCGTCGTTGAGCGAGTGATTCAACCATGCCGCCGATTCGGCGTACTGCGCGGCGAGGCGTATGAGGCTAGGGCGAATCGACGATGGCACGTCGGTGAGCAGCCGATCGAGCAGCATGAGCTGAACCGTGACCCTATCAACGCGTACTGCGGTCCGAACAGTTTGTCGTTCTGGACCAGCAGGTGCCACTGGGCTCGCAACTGATAGATCGTCTCATCCCAGCTACCCGGCATCGGCTGCTCAGTGCCCTGGTTGGCGGTACTGGCGACGCCGGTACGCCGCGGGCTGTAGAGGTCGAGTTGGCCGTCACTGGCGGCCCCGAGAACGTGGCGGAGGGCGGCGCGACGCTCTTCGCTGGGCCACCGGTGCTCGCCGCGCTCGAGTTTGCCGACCCAACGAAAGTCGACGTAGTGGGCGGTGAGGACCCTGCCCGGGAAGAGCCGGTCGAGAGCGGAGTTGACAGCGTCGGCCAGCTCGCTTCGCGACATGCATTGGCCCGGCCTGCGAGGTGATGGTAGACGCTGACGAGCGTCGCTGAGCAGGGTGTTCGGGCTGATTACCGTGTCGGGATGACGGGGCACTACCGGTCCCAGTGCGTCCGCAGATGAAGACGGGGACCTGCGTCGCCAGCACCTCTGAGATGCCTACCGGGTGCGACGACGGTGGCGGGATCGCGTAACACTGACTTCCCCTTTCACGTCCGCCCGCACGAGCGCTTCGCTGCTGTTGGTCTATTGCTCGCGAGGCGATTTGGCGAACGGTGTGGATTCGATGTCAAGGATGCCAACCTCGGGCCCAAAGGGCCACGGCTCCACTGGAATCAAGCCCATGCGGTTGACAGCCGCGTCCCACCGCATGACTCTCGGCGACGGGGCCAGGGTCATCGGCTGAACTTGTCGGCCCGCATGCCGCCGGTGAAGGCGCTCCAGCTGGCGGGACCGAATTCCAGTACCGGGCCGGCGATGTTCTTCGAGTCGCGTACGCCAACGGTGCCGTCGCCGGCGCTGGCGACCTCGACGCAGTTGCCATCGTCGCTGCGGGTCGACTTACGCCATGCCGTATATCGCGAGGTCATGCGGAAACTCCTTCGACGGGTGACAGTCCCTGCGCCACGACGCGGAGCAGGTGAAGACTGATCTCAGGCGCCAGCGCGGCGGCCTTGAGCCGGCTGTGCAGGCTCAGATAGGGCTGAATCTCGTCCGGCTCGGTGTAAATCAGATCACTCGTGAGTGTGTCGGCCGCGACAGCCACGGAGTCCGGCGTGTCGCGGTAGCGGTAGATCGAGTACGCGGACCTGGGCGCGCTGTGGCCCTTGATGGAGGCGTTGATCGGTAGCACGCGGACGGTCACGGTGGAATGTGCCGCGCAGACTGCGACGATATGCCGGAGCTGGTCGGCGACGATGTGTGCATCGGCGCCACAGCGTCGGATCGCGATCTCGTCGAGCACGACGTCGTAGCGAGGCCCGTCGACGGCGAGGAGCAGTCGCTGCCGGTGCGCCGGGCGGCGACCGCTGCGGCGGGTCGAAGGTCTCGGCGTGACGGGCGGGGTCGCTCCGCAGCCGAGCATCGGCAAACGCCGGCGTCTGGAGCAGGCCAGGTACCAGCGCCAGGGCGTATTCGGTGATGGCTCTGGTACCACTCTCGAGGTCGGCGTAGGTGGCCTGCCGGGCACCCATTCGTTCCGCTTCGGCCATCCACCATCCACGCGCCCAGCCGTCGGTCGCCGCATTCAAGATGGCTGTCCGCCGGATCACGCCAACGGCCAGGTAGTCGCAGATCGCGCTGACCAGATCGATGTCGGGGCCGAGGTGACCATTCTCGAGGGCACTGAGCTGTTGCCGCGGAAATCCAACGGCACGTGCGAGTGGTTCAGCCGCCAGGCCGTGCTCGTGACGCATGCGCCTGATCTCGCGTCCAAGCCATCGTCGACGGACGTACGGACTGGGTCTGGCCACCGGCAGCCTCCACGGCTTCGTCGCAAGCCGATCGACCGGCCGGCTCAGTGATCTCAATGTAACCCCGACATACGGCGCAAGGATCTTGAAGGCGGTCGCTGCACGACCATGAATGGCCAGCTCAGAGGGCAGTCGGACAGGAGGTCGGTACACGAGGTCGGACCAGAGGTCGGCATTCCCACCCGCACAGCATTCCGTGATCGTTGAGTCGCAACCAGTTGTTCGCCAGTGAGCCAGGCCCACCAATCGGTTGCTCAACCGCCCGAGGTCCAGCTGGGCACGTGCCTGCTATGGCACCACCCCAGTCGAGCAGGGTGCAGGGGCCAGCCGCGTCCCCGTGCGAGCCGGTCCCTGCACCCGCCGGATCAGTGCGCGGCCCGGACCGTGAAGGGCCCCGGCCGCGCATCCACTCACAATGAGGGGAGTTGACGATGGCGATACGAATCAAGTGGTTCGTCCCGGCGCAGGACGGTCGGCAGTACCGGCCGTTTGGCATCGACCGCGAAGGCGCGGCGACGCTGTTCGGTCACCACGGCGGGTGGAATCGGACCGGCGCGACCGGCCCGAACCAGCCATCCGCACAGGAGCTCGCCGCAGAGAACCGTGCCTTCTGGGCCAGAGTTGATCCGGCGCCTGCCGATCGGCAGATCGGTCTCGACCCTCAGAGCGACGAGAAGCCTGCACCATGAACGACCCCGATGGTCTGCCCGCCGTCGAGCTCGGGACACTGCTGAGACTCGGTCCCGACGATTGGTCTTTCGGCCGGGATCTCACCCTGGCACGCACGTCGACGTCGTTGTTGCCTGGCTTCGAACCGACCTGGCACACCTCAGCGAAGAGTGGATATGGGTACGCGGCCACCGACCCCAATGCGACTACCCCAACGTTGATCTACACCCGCCCTGCATGGAGCTGCGCGTCAGCCTCACTGCGCTTCACCGGATTGCGCAGACGCCGTGACCAGCACCGACGAAAGCGTCCGTCCCGTCGACCGTTTCGAGTCGGCCCGCCTGACGGCGCTTCAGCACGTGGACGACGGCATGTGCTTCCACTGCTGCGACAACGAATGCAAGCAGCAGGCCTGGGCGGTGGAGGAGCTCGCCCGTCACGCCGGCGGCCGAAACATCCTCAGCCGACTCGGGCTCCGCACATTTACAAATAGCTCGACCTCAGAAGGCCAGAAGCGGTGAACAGACCCCGAGGGCAGCGGGTGAGCACGCCTCGCCTGTCCACAACGAGCCGATGGCCCCACGTTGGCCAGTAAGGGTCGTCGGAACCGCTGCCGCAGTCTCCCTCGCATCGCCGACGAATTCTTCTACATGGCCCACGACGACCAGACCGGTCGGCCCCGGCTCTACGACACTGGACTGGCGTTGGGCCTCGCCGCCGCGCTGCTGGCCGAGCTGCACTACGAACGCCGGATCACGTTCGAGCGCGGGAAGGTTCGAGTTCTCCAGACTTTCCCGCCGAGGGACTGGCTGCAACATCTCGTCCTCGACCGGTTGATCGGACAGCCGCAGCACACCGACACGCGAACGTGGCTGGCGTTCTTGGCCACGAGCGCGTACGAGCAGGTTGCCACACGCATGTGGCAGGTCGGGTTCCTTCGGCAGCAGCAGGTCGGCCGACTCTGGCGGCAGCGCACCTCTATGTGGCGACCGATATGAACACGGCCGCCTGGTCATGGGCACGACTGTCTCAACAGATACGCAACTACCGGCAGCTCGACCACCTCGACATCGCGCTAGCCGGTCTAACGCTGCATACCCAACTGGACACGGCCCTGCTCGACGGCGCGCCGTACAGCGCTCAAGCGCACCTGCGCCGGCTGGTCAGCCAATCGTGGCTGCCACTGCGCGACCTCCTCGCCGACCTCAACAGCGTCGTCGGCGCAGGCGTTCTCGGCCACCGCGCCTCCTGACGTGCGGTCGGCAAACAACCCCAGGCGAAGAGAAGTCATGCCCCACTCGAAACCCGACACGGTCACAGCTGTCCTGGCACGCGGCCGCCTCGGAATCCCCTCCGTGTTGTTCTTCGTGATCGCCGCAGCCGCACCGCTCACTGTCATTGCTGGCGGAGCAACCACCGGGTACGCGGTCACCGGCGTCAGCGGCATCCCCGTGTCGTACCTGCTTGTCGCCGCCGTGCTCACCCTGTTCGCGGTCGGCTACGTGGCCATGTCTCGACGGATCCTCTACGCCGGCGCGTTCTACGCCTACGTGGCTCGGGACTTGGGCGGCCGGCTGGCGTCGCCGCGGCCATGGTCGCGCTGCTGGCCTACAACGCCATGCAGATCGGCCTGTACGGCGGGTTCGGCGCCGTTCTCTCCCAGTTCCTTCGGAGCCAGTACGGCTGGGGCGCGGCCTGGTGGGTGTGCGCGCTGATCGCCTGGGCCACCGTTGCCGTTCTCGGTCTGCTGCGTATCGACCTGAACGGCAAGGTGCTGGCGGTCATGCTCATCGCCGAGTGCGCCGTTGCGCTCGTCTTCGACGCGGTGATGGTCGGCCACCCGCCGGCGGAACGGTCACCTTCGACACCCTTGCCCCATCGCACATCTTCGCCGCCGGAATTGGCGCTGCGTTGGTCACCGCGATTACGGGTTTCGTCGGCTTCGAAGACACTGTCGTCTTCAGTGAGGAGACCAAGGACCCGCGCCGGACGATACCGCGTGCCACGTACATCGCTGTGGCGACCACTGGTCTGCTCTACGGCCTGTCAGCGTGGGCGATGTCCGTCGCTACCGGGCCGGACAAGATCGTGGATGCGGCCCGTGCGGACGGGACCGAGTTGGTCTTCAACCTCGTCTCGCCGCACCTCGGCACGAGCTTCGTCACGATCGGCCGCGTCCTGTTCATCACCAGTCTGTTCGCCGCGCTGCTGTCCTTCCACCACACCGTGGCGCGGTACCTGTTCGCCCTCGGCCGCGAGCGGGTGCTCCCCGCCACTCTAGGCCGGACCAGCCGCCGCACCGGCGCGCCGAAGGCCGGCTCCATCGTGCAGAGCGTCATTGCCCTGGCCGTCCTTATCGCCTACGCGGCGGCCAACGCCGACCCGATCGTGCACCTGTTTTTCTGGGTCACCGTGACCGGCGGTCTCGGCGTTCTGGTCCTCATGACCGTCACCTCTGCCGCGGTGATCGGCTTCTTCGGCCGCATCACACATGTCGAGGGCGTTGGCGGACCTTCGTCGCGCCGCTGATCGCCACGCTCGCGCTGACCGCGATCCTCGCCGTCACCGTGCGCGAGTTCGACACCCTCCTCGGCGTCTCCCCGCACTCACCACTGCGCTGGCTCATCCCGGCCGTGTATGGCGCCGGCGCACTCCTCGGCGCGAACTGGGCGCTGATCCTTCGCGCCCTCAGGCCGGACGTCTACAGCGCCATCGGCCTCGGCGCTGAGAGCACCGCCGCCTCCCTCCGCAGCCCTGACTCCATCCGCCAACCTGCCTGACCGGCCAGGAGTGATCATGACCGACATCAGCGCCAGCGTGACCGTCCGCCAGGCAACCCGCAGCGATGCGGAACGTCTGACCTCCGTCCTCGCCGAGGCGTTCTTCGACGGACCGGTAGCCGACTGGCTGGTCCCCGACCACGTCGACCGCCGCGCCGTCTACCACCGGTACTTCAAGCTGGTCCTGCACCACGCCCTCGACAACGGCCACGTCGACACCACCGCCGACCGATCTGCAGTCGCGATCTGGTACTCCGCCTTGAACCCCCGCCCATCGGCTCACTGGATTATCAGGCAGCGCTGGAATCGGCCACGGGGTGTACGCGCCAAAGTTCACACTCCTCGACGCGGTATTCGAGGCCCTTCACCCGAGCGAGCCACACCACTACCTCGCCTACGTCGCCGTCAAACCCGAGCAGCAAAACCGCGGTGTCGGCGCCGCGTTGCTGAGCCACTACCACCGGCAGCTCGACGTGCTTGGTATGCCCGCGTACCTGGAGGCCAGCAACCTCCGCAACCGTGAGCTGTATTTGCTACTCGGTTATCGAGCCGGGCCGCCGCTGATCCTTCCCACCACCGGGCCGACGATCTGGCGGATGTGGCGCGGGCAACCGGACGCCGCAGCGCCGGCCGGCTTCCCCAAGAGCGGGCCCTGCCTCCCTGGCGGTCCCTATGACCTCCGCAGCGACGGATCCGCTCGCACGGTCTGGCCAGCCCGGGGATGTAGCGGCGATCGCAGCCCTCGTGGCGCAGGCCATCGCCGACGACCCGATCGCCGAGTGGCTGGTACCCGACCCGGGTGAACGGAAACCGTCTTCCACGGGCTGTTGGCGATGGACATCGACTACGCCATCGAGTGCGGCGACGTCGATGTGCTACGGGACATGACCGGCGTTGCGGTGTGGCGCCGGCATCCGGCCGACGACGCACCCACATTGTCGGACGACCCGTCACCACCAAGTCGTCGACAGACTCGGGATGCCCATCGACGCGGTGGTGACGAGCGAGCACGCCCGGGACTTCCTGCACCTACACGGCTACGTCGCTGGGCTGCCGCTGCACCTGCCAAGCGGGCCACGACTCTGGCCACTGCGCCGTTCCAGCTCGCACGCAGTCCACCCCGAACGCGCCGGTCGGGATCGCCTGGTCCCACCTTCCACAGCCGACGGAGTGGACGGAGTCGACGGTGAAGCGCGACAACCGATCGACTCGGCGCTAACGGCTTCGCCAGCCACAACCCGACCCGCTCGGTGGGGTGATCACGTCCGTGAAGACCTCTGAGTATCGATCGATGCCGGCGGCACTCATCCGCGCCGTCGCCCACCCTCCGATAAAGCTGCCACCATGCCCGGATCTCACCGACGTCCGGGCTGAGCTGGTTCCGTCTTGGGTCGCCTGGCTGCGGCAAGTCTGGGCTGTCGACGTCGTGGCCGATGCCGTCAGCCGCTCCAGCCCAGTGCTCGGCGAGCAGGTCGACAGGCTATGTGCGGACGAACCATTTTCGGTACGGGAAACGCGGCGGATGGTCCACGCTGTCGCCCGGCACGCGCAACGTCTGCTGGATCGTCCCACGCCGTTCGGGCTGCTCGCGGGAGTTGCACCCACGGTGTTCGGGTCGAAGCGCCGACCCGCTGGGGCACATCGCATCAGGCCGTGGCCCGAGCGGGGACCACCTGGCTCACCGACGTGATCGCCCATCTCGAACGATGTCCGGAGCTGAGGCCCCGCCTCCCAGTGGTCGCGAACAGCACGTTGACGGTCCGCGACGACCAACTGATCGTGCCCTTGCAACCAGGTAAGCGGTCCGACGGGCAGGTAGGGCCGGTGGAAGTCGCCCTGCCCCATTCAGCGCCGGTGAACGCGGCTATCGAGGGTGCCCGCAGCCCGGTCCGGGTGGAGGTTCTCTCCGCCCAGCTGAATGCGGCGTTTCCCAAGGTGTCTGCGGCAGCTGTTATGGCGATGCTCGCGGAGTTGATCGAGCAGGGTGCTCTCATCACCAGCCTGCACGCACCCAGCACCGAGCCCGACGCGTTGGCGTACCTGCTGCTCCAGTTGGACGAGGTAGGTGCCGCGATGGTGCCGCCGGTCGCCAACGTCATTCAGGTCCTACAGGAAGTCCACGCCGGGTTGCGACGACACAACACGGGAAAGCCGGCCAATGCCCGGGCGACTCGCCGGCTGGTGAGTTCCCGGATGCGCAGCCTCGCCCTGTCCGAGCACGATCCACTCGCAGTGGATCTGCGGCTGGACGCGACGGTGACGCTCTCCGATCAGGTGGCGAGGGAGGTCGAGCGCGCCACCTTGGTGCTGGCGAGGTTGAGTCCCCATCCCTACGGCACAGTCGCATGGCGCACGTATCACCAGCGATTCCGAGGGCGATACGGGATTGGCCCGCTGGTGCCGTTGCAAGACGTCGTCGATCCGGACCGTGGCATCGGATTCCCGGACGGCTACCCGGGCACAGCATCGGAGCCTCGCTCGCCAACGTCCCGGCGGGACGACGCTCTGCTTGCAGTCGCTGAGCGCGTTGCCCTAGATGGCGCAGACGAGGTCGTGCTCGACGAGGCATTGATCGAGCATCTGGAGCTGGGAGTCCCACGGCTTAACCTGCCTCCGCACCTGGAAGCCAGCATCAACGTGCGCGCCACCGACGAGGCTGCCCTGGAGCGTGGCAACTTCAAGATTGAGGTAGTCGCTCTCGCTCAGGCTGGTGGGCTAACGGGGCGGTCTCTCGGCGTCCTGCGACCGGCTGATGTCGGACGATTAGCTGCCGGCCTTGCCAAACGGCCTGCCAGCGACCGCAACATCGTGCTCGCACAAATGTCGTTCCCGCAGCTGGAGCCAGCTACCGCGCACGTAGTGGGTGCTGTTCAAGTCCTACCGACGGTGATTAGTTTGGCCGAGCATCGCTGGCCACAACGGTCGGTACTCACAGTCGATGACCTGACTGTGGGGTGCGACGGCCAAAGCATGTATCTCGCGGCGCCGGAGTGGGAACACCGGATCGAAGCGGTCGGTATGCACGAGTTGCGTCTAAACACTTACACGCCGGCGTTGGCGCGGTTCATCGTCGAGCTCGGTCGCGCTCAATTCGCCCAGGTGACTGCCTTCGATTGGGGTGCGGTAGCCCGAGCGAAACTGCCCTTCCTTCCCCGGGTGCGTTACGGGCGGGCGATCCTGGCGCCAGCGACCTGGCGGCTACAGGCTGCAGAGCTACCCGACCGCCGCCAGCCGTGGTGCCACTGGGATGACGCGCTGGACGACTGGCGGACGCGTCGACGGATGCCGCGGATGGTGTATCTGGCCGAGGCGGACCAGCGGCTGTCTCTCGATCTCGACGAGTGGGTGCACCGTGTCCTGCTACGCACTCACCTGCTCACCACGCCGCGAGCAGTCCTAGTGGAGAGGCCGACTCTCGAGGACCTTGGGTGGTGCGGTAGCCGGCAGCACAACCTCATCGTCGCACTACAAGCCCGGGGCCAATGTCCTGACCGTCAGGCCTGCACGGCTGCACGGCTGCACGTCGTACGAGACTCACCACACGTCTGGCGGATCGTGGGTTTCCGTATCATAACCAGCGCCACGGCCATACAAATTGTCCTACTCGACATGTCGGTGATCTCCTGCCATGGCCCTCTTCGTGCGGCGACTGCCCGCCTGCCCGAGGCGATCCGGCGGACGGAGCCGAGGAAGCTGCCGATGGGGTCAGGCCGGTGACTGGTGAGCGATGAATCGCGCAGCCGGCGGGGACTGGGCGCCTTCGCACGGTCGCTGGCGGCTTACCAATGTCGACACTGGAGGAGCCCGGACGCAGCAATCACCGCCGACCCGCACCCTCACGCACGCGCAACAGAAGGGCCGCCAACGTCGACATCGGCGAGAGGACCAGAGCCGCTAACTTGTCCGCGCCTACCTCGCCAGGACACGTCCATGACCCGCATCTACGACGGCAACCAGCTGAATGTCACGGATGGAGCCCCGCTGGCCGTCGACGCCACTGGCCTCCCTTGTTCAATCGACGATCTGGTGGCTGGCGCGCGGCTCTACCCGGCATCGTTCTTGCGGTAGGGAGAGCTGGCGGCGGTATGCCAGGACCGCGACGCGGGTCTAGATGGATCATCGCCGCCACTGGCGGGCCGGTATCGGCCCAATATCTGGACCCACGAATTGGGCGGCCTACGAAATGTGGTCCCCATCTACGGCTGGCGAAATCGACGGCGCCCCGATAGACCTCTTCGCCTGCTCCAAGCGGTCCCAATAGATGCCCTGGTAGTCCAGCAGCCGCAGCAGAATCATCTCGATGTACCAGAGTGCAAGGGTTTGCTCCTCAGCCACCTGCAAGGGGAGGGCGTGACACCGCGCCCTCTAGGGTGAACTGCGGCATTGCGTGCTGCGGTAACAAGCGTGGGTCCGGTACGTGGACCCTTGGACTTCCCACTCGCCGTGCCTGCCCATCTGGCGGGGATTTCCGACGAGATTCCGAGGCTTGCCAGCACCACCGACAATTGATCAGAAACGTTGAGCCCCTCTTGCCCTCGGTCTGACAGGCGTAGGTGTTGCGTCAGGTAGTACATGGACAGGACCTCCAGACTGGCCTGCGCCAGCACAATGCATTCCTCGCGACCAAATGCCCCAAGGCAGCGACGTACCAGTTGACAGCCCGGCCGATGCTCGCCTGTCGGACCCTCGTTTCCTGCGCGGCGCTCTCGATCAGCCAGCGGTCGAGCATCCGCGAAAGCCCGACACTGAGCGGATCGGTGCTGGCCGCGCCGGCATCATCGCTACGCGGTAGCCAGCCTCGTGTCCCCATGTGCCCAGGCGGGAAACATAGGCGGCGCGACGTCCAGCATCGCCCATGACACTTCTCCTGGACCGGCGAAGCCGTAAGTGTATAACGGGCGAGCGGGGCGAGCGAAGGCAAGGACAGGAGCACACCCAACCGGTCGAGGACGCTCCGTGCTTGCTTCGGCCCGAAGGATGCGCCGTTGCAGCGTTGCAGCCGCAACACGTGCGTAATTAGGTGGCCGCCGCCGCCTGCAGGTCTGCAAACGGTTTGACCAACGCACCAACATCCGGATCATTACTATTGTTGGCCTGGTCGAACCGCCACGGCAACAGACCGTCAATGGACACCCGCCATGGACCAGCGGTAAGGTCGAGCCGCTTCCTAGTCGACATGAACCCGGTGCCGGTTCGCACCCTGGTTGGTGCACCCATGTATGCCGGAACGTTAAGCAGGTGTGCCGTCACGTACCGGGTAACGTCGTGGGATTGCACAAAGTGAACCTCCGGTACCGCCGGGCGGAAGGCGGCCTTCACCTCCTCGTCATTTAGCGTCGATTGGAGCTCGAACGAAGTTCCGGCTCGACAGCGAACCGGGCGGTGCCCAGCTCGTCGTCGGTGACCTCTACCGCCTCGGCGGCTATATCGCCGGCGCGGACAGCTTCGGCGACGTCCTCGTCGCACGTCGCCACGAACGTGCCCTGCAGGCCACTTCCGTCCCATAAGCCTGTTAACTCGCACCAGCCGTCGAGCGGCTCCCGGCCGCACACGAACAGGCGCGCTGCCGCCCGCGCCAGAGTCACTGGCGCGCTAACTTCGCCCATCTGCACGACCGGCTCGAGCAGCGGATCGGACACTTCGTCGAACTGGTAAGACATAAGACGCCCCCGACTGTTTAGCCGCCGTCACCCTAGCGTCCACCGTAGAGCGCTGATGTCTGCTGTCGCCCCAGATGCGGATGGCGCGGGCGCGGGCTCGATGGACGCAGCACCAAGGGACCAGACGACGTGGCAGTCGGCCGGTGGGGCGGTACGGGAGATCAGGGTCGCGGACAGGCGTCAGATTTCGATGACGGCAAGCGGGATCAGGCTGGGCCCGTGGCGAGCCAACCTCCGAAAGTGAACAAGAGCCACAACAAGTCATCTGGATGACCCGCTTGACCAGCAAATATCCTGACTTAAGAATCAGCGGCCCACATGGCACCTGTGGGCCGGAGTGCTGATTCAGATTCGGGTCTAGCGCCACAGGGCCTAGTAGGAGAGAATATCTACCAACTCGACTTCGACGTGGCCTAATCCGCTTCGTTCGGTTCGCTACCCCAATCCCAAGATACCACAGGAGGGACCTTCCGTGAAAGGCTATAGCGCCAAGCACACACCCATCAATGATTTCGGCGCAGTTTTCGCGAAGGCGATAGCACAGGCACCGTGGTGGAGGTGCCTGGATTTCGAATTACGGGTGTAATCAGCTCGGGAGCAAATGGCATTGTCTTCGCAGCGGAGGACTCGCTTGATCGAGAGGTTGTGATCAAGGTGTATCCGCCCAGGTTAGATCGTGGCGGCGACGACAGCCCGTACGAGAAGGCCTGGAATGAGGCGCGAAAGATTGCATCTCTGAAGCATGAAGGACTCGCTGCCGTCTATACATTCGGACAGCTCAGCGGCGCGAATAGCTGGCTCTCGGAAGAGTGGCCGTATTGCGTTATGGAATACAGATCTGGGATTCCACTACGAGAAGCTCTTCCATTGATTGCCGATGATCTACCGTTTAGACGTTCGGCGCTTCGGCAGATTTTCGACGTCCTAGAATACGCCGAGGCGCGCGGAGTTTTACATGGCGACCTGCACCAAGGGAACGTGCTCGTCGAAACGTGGCATAGAGTGGGAAACGTTTCCGTCATCGACTTCGGCACTAGTGTTTTCGCTGGCAAGCCGTCCTCGGAGGAGCGACACGCGCGGCTCCTACAGCAACTAACCTTCAAGCTGATGCCAGAGTTAAAGGAGTCCTTTGTCTCGACTCCTCGACTTAGGCGACGGGTTGGCCGGCAAATGCTGCCGACGCTTGCGGCTGCGCTCGAGCTCCATGAGTTTATTTATCTGCGAGCCGACTCGGCGCAGTTGCGGTCGCCCCGCGAACTGGGAGGAAAGCTGGCCGACGCAATCGACTTCAATCTGGATGTGCTGTGGGCGCGCTCGCGCCACAAATTAGCCCAGACAATCTAGAGGCAGTCAAGCAAGCATGTCTGGAGTTCCTGACTCACCAGCACGAGCTAGAGCATCTAATCCTGAGTGAGAAGGAATTGGACACACGTCTAAGCATAGAACTAACTCGGCGTGGCGTAGAACAAGAACGCGTATTGCGCCGGCCGTAAATGTGTGCGGTCAGGCGGCAGATCCCAACCTTTCAACCGGCACCCTATTCAGACGGCCGGCATGTCGCCCTGACCGCCATCCATCGTGACCTAAATCGCGGCCGCACCGCTTCCGGCGGCCTGCGGCCCGTCACCGCAGAAGTCGGACCGAGCACTGCAGAAGCCTGTGGAACGACGACAGCTATTAGGGGATGTCATGTCAGGCGCCGGCCGGGTCTTCGCCGTCAACAGGCATATAGCAATCGCTGAGGACACCAACAGCGACGTGGTCCAGGCCATTGGTTGTGGTGAGGGTGAGCGTGACCGCCGTCTTCGGATCGCGGGCGGACAGCGACCCACGGGTGCCATCGGCGAAGGTGCGGTCCTCGGTGATTTCGTAACCCTCCTGGCGCAGCTCCTCGCGGATCCGCGTCAGCGTGGCGATCTGGTCCGTCGAGGAGACCCGCAGGTTGGCTGACGCGCCGAGGTACCACCGGCCGTCGTCGGCGGTCTCGCCCCGGCGCCCTCACAGGGCACCGTGTTGGTGCTCCAGTTGTCGAGCGGACTTCGAGCGATGTCAGCAACAGCCTCGGCCCGACTCTTTACCAGTTGGAGCACCTCGGCCACACTCTTGCTCTGCAATGGCTCGTCCTTACTCTCCGGCTGCCGCCACCATCGCCGGTACAGGCGGTGAGGGCCATGGCGAGCGCGAGGGCAGCGACCAGTTGGCGGCTGGGCTTCGAGATGTATCGCACCGTCACGGCGCCTTCCCATGGTCGAGTGCGGCGGCCTCGTAGTCGCCGATGATCACGGCTGCCTGGGAGTTCAGGACCTGGCTGTTCGGGGTCCAGTAGCCACTGTGACCCGAGGTGTCGACACCGAAGACATTGGCACCGAACTCCGGGCTGTGCGGCGCCGGCCCGTGGATGCCGACGGCCCTTCGGCGAACCACCCGCCAACGATGGGTACACCGGTCAGCCAGCCCGCGTTCTCTTCAGGCCGAGCAACGAGCGTGTCATCGCTGGCGGCACCATCCCACACGTGACGCGGATCAACGTTGAACTCGCTGGCGCTGTCGACGCGCATCCCGGGCTACCAACGGCGATCAGGTCGTCGGCGGCGAGACCGTTACCGGTGCTGGCCGCTTCACCGAGCACGGTCGAGCCGTAACTGTGCCCGACGACGGTCAGGTGGGAGGGCTGCCATCGTGGGCGACGCGCAACCCGTCGACGAAACCGTCGAGGGCACGCGCGCCGGCCTCCGACTTGCCCCCGAACGGCGCGGTGACGATGTCGGTGTCGACCGCCGGGGTGTCGTAGCCCAGCCATGCAACGACGGCCACCGGCGGGCCGCCCGGTCGAGCTTGATCGCGGCGTCCTGCAGGAGACTGGCCCGATTGATCAGACCGCGGATCCCCTCAAGCTCAGTGCCACGCCCGGGACGAGCACCGCGGTGTTCCCAGCGGTGTCAGGGTTGCCAGGGCGACCGCCGCCTTCCCGTCTCCCGTCGGGTCGACCGACAGCAGGTACAGGCGCTTTTCCGGAGGGGCGTTCTCCGCACCTTCGAGCTTGTCGAGCAGCATCAGCGCGGTCGTGTGCTGCGGGTTGTCCAGGTCGCGCCGGTTGACGTTGTCACCGACGAACGTCCGCAACGCCAGCTGATTGGCGACGTCCCGGTCCGTCGCGGGCAGGCCATCAAGGGAACCCAACCGTTCGGGGTACGCGGCCAGGTACACCTGCCGCTCATCCGCCGACAGACCGTTCCACCAATTCCGTACGCCTACGGGGTCGGCGCCCGCAGCGGGAATGCCGGCCTCACTGAGCCCGAGGGCTGCCGCAGCGCTCTGGGCCCCATCGCGGGCCTTGTTGTACTCCCACGCGTTCTGCCCCGGCATGCTGGCCTTCAGCTGGGACAGTGCACGGGCGATGCGGCCGTCGACCTCAGTAGCGTCGTTGACGATGGTGACGATCAGATCGCTGTAGATACGCGCGTTCTCCAGATCACGACGGTGCAGAAGCTCAGCGTCGGGATCGTTCCACTCCCTCGCGCCATCAGCCGCGTGGACACCCGACCCGCGTCGTCGACGCGCAGGCCCAAGAAGGTGGCAGCATCAGTGGCCGCATCGAGCCGTCGCTGTAGCTCCTCGAAGTCAGCGGCTGCCTCACGGAGCAGGCTCGCCGCTGTCCGGGTTTGCAGGCTCGCCACCTCGAACTCGTCGTCGAGTTCGTCAAACCGACGCAGCGCCTCGGTGGCGGCCGGCCCTCGCCACCCGGACCCGCGAAGCGGACCGGTCAGCTCCGCGCCGCACCGCTCTTCCACCTTCGCGCACGCCTGCGAGAGTTCGGTCCATGCCTGGGCAGCGAACCTGATCGGACCCAGTCGGGCATCGCGCAGGTCGGCGTACGAGACCACTGCGCGTCACCGACCGCGGATGTCGAACCGCGCGGCACTGGCCTCGTCGCTGTAGCGGTAGTCCGTCGCGCAGCCGCGTAGCCCGTCCCCAAGACTCGTCAGATACGTCGTCAGCTTGGCCAGGTCATCGGACCAAGACCACCGGAACTGTTCCAACGCCGCCCGCGTCCGCCACCCCGGCAGTCCTGCTACGGCGGCATCCGTCTCGTCGCCGACGTCAGCCGCACTCTTTCGCAGCTGGTCGCGCAGGTCATCCGCAACCTTCGCTGCCTTGTCCAGCAGCTCCGGCTCAACGCGAAGTTCCACCATTGAGCGCCTCCCCGAGATGAGGCGAGCCTACAGTAGCCAGGCCACTCCAGAGAGCAGCAGGCGGCGGCCTGACAGTTACCGGATGATCACCGTGACCGACGGGCGATCTGTCCGGACGACGAATCGGACGCCATCCACGACGACGTAGGCACCGATGTCCTCGGCCGTGGCGGTCCGGGAAATGCCTTGGCCGAGGGGCTCGAGTGCTCGCCCTTGCCCTCGGCGTCCTGCCCCTGCATCAGCGCGCGGGTGAGATCCTGCACGACTTCGTCACTTCTGACGGCGGGTCGCCAGCGCTCGGCGGCACGGAACACGAGTGAGCCAGCAGGACGCTGCAGGACTCCCTCGTCTCTGACGAATAGTTCGCGCCGCTGCAGAGCAGTGGATAACGCTCTGTGAAGCGTCGCCGCCATGAACGGAAGATCTGAGTTGAGGCGGACAAACTGCTGGTCGTGCCGTGCATCCGTTGCCTCGTGTTTGCGTAACCGTAGCCAGCGCAGAACCTCTGCCAGCTCAGCAGCAGTGTCGCGGGCCGGACCAACCGGAGGGTGGCTCGCAGGTCAGCGGCTGCAATGGCCGCTTGCCGCCAGCCGCCGATCAATCTCGGATCACCGTTGTTGGCGAGGACATGGACAGCCAGCCCGAGTTGTGTTCCGAGCTGCAGGTGGACGGCCGTGAGCTCTTTTGGGTTCTGCCACATCCAGGTGCGCGCGGCACTGACGGCGGCGACCGCGTCGTCCACCACGCGAACGCCCGGTACGGGACTCAGCGGGGAACGGGCGACGTCGAGCCCGCGCAGCTGAGGTTGTCCACGGCCCAGGCTGATCAATTCGCGGGCAGCGGCGCTCAACCGACTGTTGGCCGTCCACCTGGCGGCCTCCACCGCCGGACGGTAAATCTCGGTGAAGTGATCACGCCCACCGTTCAGCCATCCCGGCAGCGCGATGTCGACCATGACCGCCTCGAGCGTGAGCCTGGCGATATCGGCAAGGCCGGACTGGACTCCCCGCCAGCGCGGATAGCCAGCCCCTCCGGTGTACGGGGTACTTGGCCCGGCGGAACGTGACTGGCGAGGATGTCCCCGATCACGCCGACGGCGTCCGCACACCGGCGCAGCGAACGCGCCGGCTCGGCGATCACAGGGGCGGCGGAGGGCGGAAACTGCCGGTCAACGATCGTGGCGGCCCGAAGCCCTACGTAGAGCTGTGTCAGCCTCTGTCCTCGTCGTGTCAGGATGACCGACGCCCGAACCCGGTCCGGTACTTCCACTGTGGGCGGCCGCCAACCAGCAGCTCGGTCGCTCGGGCCAATTGGGCGTAGATGGCGGACCTGGCGATGACGGCGGCGTTGAGGTCGGCTGCAGTGTTAGCAGGTCGCTGGTCCATTGCGGTAGCCGCTGCACGTAAGGCCTGGCCCGCCTCGTGGTGCCACTGGCCAACGGTCATGCCAGGGCCACTGCCGCACGTCGCAGCTGCTGGGCTCCCGCGTCGTGGCTGAGTCGTCGAGCCAGGTCGTCGCGGTCGTCGGCGGCCAGACGATCGTGGTACCGCGCGAGTTGCTCCAGCAACGTCGTCACCGCGAGGCGGGTCTCAGCGTCATCCCGGACCGGCGCATCAGCGTTAACGACAATGTCGCCGTGATCCGAGTAGAGCCTCGCTCGGACGTCGAGTAGCTCCAGACCGAAGTGGTCCCAAGCGAGGTCAGTGCCGGCCAGACTTTTCCATGCCTCGATCGCCAGCTGGATAGCTCCCGCTGCCAGGGTGTCATCGACACCTTCAGCGAGCCGAGCGGAGATTTCTCTGGCTGCCTCGGCGTATTCCATCCCGTGAGCTTTGTTCGACGTCAGCACTGGTTCCACTTCCCTCATCGATTGGCGGGCTGCGGTGACTCGGCTAGGCCCTGGCACGTACTGGTCGGCCTATCCGGTCCCGCTGGTGGCGGAGAGCAGGTCGGGCAGAAGTTCGCGCAGCAGGGCATAAGTGACAGGCGTGAGGTCCTCCGGCACCTCGGCTTCACGGACGCGCATCAGCTCTCCCAAGAGGTGGCGCAGCTCGGCGGTGTGCCCCTCGGCGTGCGCGGCTCGCATGATGTCGAGCCAGGGACCATCGTCACCCCGCTCCGGGTCGGCCAGCCAGGCCTGCTGTACGGCCCACCGCGCACCCGTAGGGTCACCCGCCTCGAGATAGAGCTCGGCAAGTTCGTGCGCGGTGTCCACGATCGCGGAGGTGAGATGCCCCGGTAGATGTCGGATTCCGGAAGCCAGGTGAAGGGGTTGCGGGTGCCGGTGGCGTACGCCCGGTCGGCTCCGTCGAGAGGGTGCCTCGAACGAGTTCCAACGCGGCGCGAAGGTCCCTCACACCGGCAGGTCCACGGCTCTCGCCGCGGCTGCGCAGCCGGCGGAACAGGTGCCAGTCCAGCAGGTAGCCCGGCGCCAACCGATAGAGCCGGTCAGACCCCATCTCGGGCAGCCAAGCAGTGCCGTCGGCCGTCTCCCCAGCCACCTGCGGGCGCGGGTGATGGCCACCCGACGACTGGCGTCCTTGACCTGCTGGTCCGGCCACAGCGCATCGGTGAGCTGCTCGGCGGATGCTCCGCGAGCGCCTCGCTGAGCAAGGTAAACGATAAGTTCCGCGTGGAAGCGGCGGCGCTGGTCGGGCACCGGGCCGGGTGCGTGAACTTCGACCGTCCCAAGGACGCCGATGCGGGTTGGCTGCTGTCCTGCTCGCGCCAGGAACGCATGTCCGCATCAAGCTGCGGGTCGGCCTGGCGGCGGCGCTGGCGGATCGCGGCGGTGACCTCGCGCCGTGTGACCGTCGCGACGGTGTGGGCGTGTTCGATGCGCGGCGTGGCGACGATGTCCGACGGAGTCGACGTGTCGCCGTTGCCATTCTGTGCGTCGTCGGACGTTGGCTCGCTCGTGCTGAAGAGTCCGAGCACTGATCCGGCAGCGTCGGTGTCTTCCGCCCACTGTTCCGGCTCACTGGCCGGCGGGTCGGCTCGTCCGTAGCAGCTCGCGCTTGCGACATGATCTCGACGAGCGGTTCCAGCTCGCGTACCGGCAATCCTGCTGCGGCACCCTCAACCACGAGGAACGGCAGCGCGAGGTGCAGCAGGCCGTCCTCGTCGATGGTGGCGGTGTTCGGGCCGGCGGCGGTGACGACCTTGGTGGTGCTTGCCACTGCGACGGCGCACCGCCCGGCGCCCCGCAGCTCCTTCCCCAGGTCATCGAGTACGCCGAGGTCGTCTGTGTCTGGATCGGCGACGAGCAGCACCTGAGGTGCCCATGCTTCGCCGACATCGAAGACGCGACCGGAGAACGTGTCGGCTGCCCCGGTTGCACCGAGGGCGGCAGCCACGGCTGTGGCACGGCGCCGAAGTCGTGTGGCCGCCTCGGCGACCGACGAAACCGCGCGGACCCGGTCCGGGTTGAGTGCAATGAGTAGCTCAGTCTCTGGCACTGGGAAGCCGGTGACGATGACCTCAACCTCGTCGGACCAGGCGTTGCAGGCCAACTCGCAGGCGAGGTAGCGAAGCAGGGCCAGGGTACGTTCGCTGTCGCCGGCGATGGTAAGGCTGCCGAGCCGTTCGAGGTCGATCAGCAGGTGTCGACCGGGCTGCGATCCGACGGCAACGAGAGTAGGCATCGGGGCTAGCTGCTCGGTAAGCGGCGCGACGATGGCGTCGCCAGGCAGCGTCCAGTTCCGGTGATCGTCGATCCACGGTGCGGGCGGTTGTGGGCCGGGCTCGCTGAGCACCACTGTGACATCGTGGTCGACGATCCAGGCGGCGGCGATATCCGGCAAGGACTGTTCCGACTCTGCGAGGGCTGCGGCGAGGCTGCGTAGGGCAAGGTCGAGCCGGTCGACGTCGGCGGGTTGTTCGGCAGCGCGCAGGGCTCGTTCCGTAATGCCGGCACGGGGTGCGGCAGCCGGCGCCCGGGCCGACGGTGCTGACGTTGGCGGCTTCGGCGACGCATCACGGTGGCGAGCACCAGGGCGGATAGCAGCCCTGCGCTGGCCAGCGACCCCAGGACGATCGCTTCGTCGAGGTCGCTGTCCTCGGCCGGCTGTGTGGATCGGTCGTCCGGTTCTGAGGAGTCGGCAGTCACGCCAGCTGTGGTCGATGGGGCGGGTGTCGTGGGTGAGGGCGTCGGCGTAACGGCAGGGGCACCGCAGCCGAGGGCTCCGGCGGCGTCGGGGTCGCGCCCGGCTGGTTGTCGCCGACGTCCGGTGGGCGGGCACTACCGGCTGGTCGCCAACCTCCGGCACATTCGGAACCGGTTCGGTGCGGTCGTCGGCCACGAGCTGGCCCTGGGCATGCTCGGCCGGGCCCCGATCGCGGGCGTCGCTGGGAGAGTGACGCGCCAGCCGCGCTCGATGTGGTTCGGGAAGCGGTCGTCGCGTCGTTCGAGATCCGGGTTCATGGCTGCGATCTCGACGTAGCGGTTGGCATCACCGAGGAAGCGTTCGGCAACACCGGCAAGCCAGTCGCCGCGCGCCACCTCATAGACCAGCTGTCCGGCCGTCGCAGCTGGTGTCGGCTGCGTCGTGGTTGTTGCTGCCAGGGAGGCATCTACTGGAATCCTCAGGGTCCAGCCGGCGTACACCGGGTGTTGCCTGGCTGGAGGCCCCGCCCATCCGGTTGCGCAAGGCCGTGGTTGATCTCAGCTAAGCGCTGCCACGAAACGTTGTGCTGCTCCGCGATGGCGAGGAGGTCTCGCCGCGTTCCACCGGATGCTCCAGGTATCCCGTGGCTTCCGGAACCGTCGGCACGGCTTTGCGCGATGCTGCCTGCTCGGGGCTCGCCTGCTCAGGTGCGGCCGCGGCTGGGCTGGCGATGGCGGCCGGCACTGATGCTGATGCCAGAGCTGGAGCGGCGAGCGCACCGAGGATGGCGGCAATCAGCGCGGCCGCGGCACGCTGCTGGAGTCGCATGCCGGGAATCCGGGCGGTGTTGCGCGGGACGCGCCGTACCGCCGCCCGCGCAGTTGAGCGACGGTCTCCGCGGCCAGGGCGACCAGAAAGGTGGCCCAGGTCCACGCGGCCAGAACGACGGCAACCCAACCGATCAGCGCCAACGTCTGCAGGAAGAGATCTCCGTCGTCCCGGCTGCTGACGGCATGCCAAATCTGGCCAGCAGTCGCGGCCGGATCTTCGACCAGGCCGGTGAACCACACCCCAGGCCGGGCAGCGGATTGCCTGCCGCCCAGACGAGAAGGACTGGCAGGGCGATGATCAACGCGACCACGGTGAGGGCGCCGATACCGGCGAGCGCCTGCCTGCCACGATCGATCATCGGTGCGGTCCGTGCCACGGTTGCTCCTTCCCGGTCTGCTATTGAGCGATTAAGGTCGCGGTCGCCCGGCCGGTCGCGGTCGTGCTGCTCCCCGCCGAACAGATCGAGCAAAATCGGGTTGTAGGTGACAGTGACGGTGACAGTGAGCTGTCGGGCCCCATCCACGGTGACGTTCCCCGTGACACCGTTGAGATCCTCGAGGTACGCCTGGACGGCGGCGGAGGCCAATGAGGCGTCAATCTCCTTGGCGCCGCCGTCGATGGCCATCCCGCCTTGATCGCCTGACCGCCGGTCCGGGCGGCTTCGGCGGCGATGTTGTCTGCGCGCTGGTACGCGCGCACCTTGGCGCCACCGTCGACGACGAGGCCGATCAACGCGAGGAAGGCTGGCGCGAGGACGGCGAACCAGATCGTGATCCGACCATCGTCGTCGCCCAGCCGACGTCTAAATGTGGTCACTGCCGGCTCCGGTACGTATCCAGCGGGCTGGTGAAGGAGGCGGCCAGCGGCACAGTGCCGGGCATCCCAGGCAGTGCGACGTCAGCGAAGGTAGCGGTGCAGCTAACTGTGGCGGTAACGGTGGCGGGTTGGCCGACAGGGACACCGAAGCCTGCGGTGGAAACGGTGACGTCCAGGTTTGTGCAGCTCAGCCCTTGGGCGTCGAGGGTGGAGCTGGCGGCGGCCTGCGCCTGCTGGTTCGCTTCATTGGCGGTACGGGCCAGGGAGGCCGTGCGGGCGGCGTCGTAGGCCGCCGCTTCGAGCGCCTGGCGGGCGAGGTTGACCCGGCCACCGATGACGACGCTGGCGAACAGCGCCAGGATGGCCGGTGCCACCACCGCCATCTCAATGCTCGCCGAGCCGCGCTGATTGCGTATCCACCGGGTGCTCATGGCGATGTGGGCCGCTCGACCGGTCCGTGGGCGGACTTGCTGATGGTCAAGCTGAGCCCTGGTAACACCGTGATCGCTCGGCCGGTAACGGTAACGTGCACCTCGGTCGCGGTGCGGATAACGGCGACCTGCTGGTTCTCCAAGCCCGCCCCGGCTGCCGAGAGGAAGTTGGTGGCCCGCGTCTCTCCAGCTGCGGCTGAGGACTCGTAACCCCGGGCGGCGCTGGCCCCTGCGTCGCGGCACCCAGCGCGATGGACTGGGCGAAGAAGATCAGCCCGGCCTGGACGACGAGGAAGGTCAGCAGGATCATCGGTAGAGCGATGACGGCGAACTCCACCGGTGAGCTGCCGCGGTCGCTGAGGCGAGGGCCCGTCCGACCAGTTCCGGTGAGGCGCGGGCAGACGGTGGGCTGAGCCTCGGTCATGGCTGGGTTGGGATGAGATCGACCCACCCGGTGGCGACGGCGACGATTCCTCCGGCGACGACAATGGCCCCGGCGACGAGGATCGCGGTGATGACGGCGGTACCGACTGGGCTGTCACCACGGTCGGCCATGGTCGGATCGGTCACGTCCTGCCAGCGGGTCGCCAGGTAGGCATTGATGCCATTGATGGTGGGCATGGCGGGCTCCTTCCGTGAGGGGTGGTGCCGAGGTCAGTGGACGAACAGTCGGGCCATGAACGGGTAGCCGATCAGGACGAGCAGCACGAGGATCAGCGCCGAGGCAGGGATGTCGAGCTTGTTGGTTCGCAGCTCGGCCTGAGCGAGGGCCTCGGTGCGGATTCGGTCGCGCATCGAGTCGGCGCGGGCTCGGAGCGTCTGGTGAACGTTGGCGCCCTCATTGCCGGCAGTGCGCATGATGTCTGCCAGGTCACCCAGCTCGACGACCTCGATGTCGCGGGCGAGGACCTTCAGTTCGTCCCATGGCGGGCGCAGTTGCAGCTGGGCGCTGAGCAGAGCTTCTCGGATACGGGCGAAGACCCAGCCGTGGCAGACGCTTGCCGCGCGGTCCAGCGACTGCACCGGGCCATGCCCACCAAGAACCTGATGTGCGGCGAGGTCGAGGTAGGTGCACATGGCCCGGGTGAACTCGGCCCGGGCGACAGCGGCCTTGACACGACTTCGCGGTGGGCAAGTACCGCTCCGGCCAAGGCGGCGGCGATCGTCGCGCCTACGGGGATGAACACCGGGATTGGCAGAGACAGCACCGCAACGGCGACGGTGATCAGGGCGGGCAGGGCTAGGCAGAACAGCGCCGACAACCCCAGGGTGAGGAAGTACTGGTCGGTGTTGCGGTCCAGCAGCCTCAGGTCGGCGTGCGGCACCGTAAACCGTCGCCGGAGCCAGCCGACGCTGGTCGGTGTGGCACTTACGACGCTCAGCGGGTGGAGCCGCCGAAGCGCCGGACCAACGCCGGCGGAGCCGGAATCAGCTGTACGACCAGCAGGAACACCCGAACCCAGACATCGCGCCGGCGATGACCATGGCGGTGAGGTAGCCGTTGTTCATGCTGGCGCCGCCAACGTCTGCACCTCGACCGGAGGCAGGAGCCGTTCCCGCCTGGGCGGCATGCTGAGCTTGCGTACCGAGGTCATGAGCCCGACGTACAGGCCGGCGAGGAACAGCAATACGAGCTGTCCAAGCACGCTGCCGTACGGCTGCAGGTAGTGCGGTTGATCACCCCGTAGGCCAGCAGCAGGATGGTCATGCCGGTCAGGAACCGAACGGCGAAGCGTGGGCCTTCGCGCTTCGCATCCACCGTCGAGCGCATCTCGATCTCCGCGGCGATGGACCGGCTGATCCCGGTCAACACCTCGTGCAGACCCTCTCCGCGGTCGCTGACGTGGAGCATCAGTGGAGCGATGACCTGGTCGGCGGTGTAGTCGTTGAGGTCGTCGGCCATCTGCTGCAGGGCGGCGATCGGGTCGGCACTGCCCTGTAGGCGCGCCGCCAGGTCGCGAACCTCCTGCTCGATGAGCTGCGGTGCCGTGGCGGCGGTGGCGACGACGGCCTGCTGCAGGCCGATGCCCCGGGCGACGATGTCGGCCAAGCGGCGGGTCCAGGCCTCCACGGCCTCGAGCCGGGCGATGGCCAGCTTCTCCGCGCGACCGGCGGCGAACAGCCACGGTATGCCCGGAACGGCAATGCCGATGATCATTCCGGCGGCCGGCCAGCCGGTCAGCAGCCAGGTCAAAGCACCGGCACCGATCGCGGTAACCACCTTGATCTGGTGGGCGCGATGTTCCCGGTGCGTGCGTCCGGCCCGGTCCACCAGCGGCGGGCCTGCTGCTGCAGTCTCGACGGAGGCCGAGGCGGACGGGTGGTTCCCACGACGCCGAGAACACCGAGGACCGCGCCTGCGACAGCCAGCATGCCCGCCAGCACAGCGGCGAGGTCGAGCAGGCTCACGGCCGCCTCTTCAGGGTGTCGAGACCGGCCGTCCACGCACCGTGATTGTGCTCCCCTGCTGGATGTAGGCGGTCAGCCGGCGCGGGTCGTAGCCGACACGCAGTAGGGGTTCGAGCAGCCGCTCCGGCAGGTGCCGGGTACGGCTCTTCCGTCCGGTCCCGGCCCGAAGATCTGGGTGGTGACGAGTTGATCGCCGCTCATCCCGCCCACCTCAAGGACTTCCGAAACGTAACGGTGCTTGCGACCGCCGAGCTTCGTCTCGTCCTCGACGCTGACGTACACGATCACATCTATCGCCCCGCCGGCCATCCGCCTTGCCAGTTCGGCGGTCATCTCGGGCCCATGTTGCAGCGCCAACTCAATGACGCGGTCCATGACAGCGCGGGGTGCCGGGCGTGGATGGTGCAGAGCGACCCCTTGCTGGTGGCCATTGCCTGCAGCATCGGCACGATCTCCCGGGAGCGGACCTCGCCGACGATGATTCGCTGCACGGACATCCGGAGGGTCAGCGGAATCATGTCCATGATCGTGACTTCGCCGGCGGGCGACCGTCGGGGCCGCGGGATCCGTGGCCTTCCGGGACTCCAGACTCATCGCCCACCGGTGTCGTCCGGTGGTGTGCAGACCGAGCTCGCGGGACTCCTCGAGAGTGACGAACTGCTCCCGGTCGGGGATCTCACGGGCCAGCCCGCGCAGCAGGGTGGTCTTTCCGGCATCGGCCAGTCCGGCCACCATGATGTTGAGACCGGCGGCCATGGCAGCCTTGAGGAACTGGCAGATCAGATCATCCACGGCGCCGTACCGGTCGCGGAGGTCCTCCAGGCTGACGTCCATGAGGGTGTGCCGGCGGATGGCCGCGTAGGGACGCACCGACACCTGCATGAGTACGGTGAGGCGGCTACCGTCGGGCAGTTGCATGTCCAGCCACGGCTTGGCCGACGACAGCGAGCGCTCGGTCGCGCCGGCGCGCATCGCGAGGACCTGGAACATGTCGACGAGCTCTTTGTCGGTCTCGGCGACCGGCTCGCCGACAGTGATCCGACCGTCGGTGTGCTCGATCCGCACGTTGTCGCAGCCGAGGATGTGGATGTTGACGATGTCCGGACGGTCGAGCAGCTGTTGAGGCGGCCGAGGCCGAACATGTCGGCCGCGACCGCGTCGAGCAGCGCGGTTTCTTCCGCCTGGGAGATCGGTTGACCGGCCTGGTGCAGGGCGTCGACGTGGTCGCGTACCAGCCGAGCGGCGATACGCTCCGCTTCAACGTGACGGTGGGCCGTGGAGACGTTGGGCGTCTCCCGAAGTGCCACGGTCAGTTCCGCGCTGACCCGGCGCGCAGCAGTCGTACCGCCGCATAGTCGACGCTGACCGGCGCAGACTGCTGCGCGGCTGCGGCGGGTGGCGCCGGCTTTAACCTGATGGCGGCGGCGGTACCGTTCGCTGGCCAACGGTGGCCATTCGTGGCGACGCGCTCGACCGCTGTCGGCCGTGTCGGGTCGCTGGGTGGGCGCTCTTCAGGCACGGCTACTCCTTGGTGACGTAGATGCCAGATGAGCACGCCGCCGTGCAATCGCCGTGCGTACCGCCGGCTCTGCACTGGCGGCGGCCCGGAGCAATCGCTCGTTGCCTCGCAGCCGACCACTACCGTCGCTTAACACCTCGGCGGTACGCCGATCGTCGGGTAGCTCGATCATGGCGGGTAGCTGCAGCCGATGTTCGATATCCCTCCGGCGGTACGGACCCTCGCCGACCAGGGCCAAGGCGAGCGCTCCGGCCCTTGCCCATGCTGGGTCAGCTCGCGCCGCAGCATCTCGACCGTGCCAGCAGCCGGGGCGATGGTTCGCAGGTTCGTTACGCGCACCACGAGCAGCACGAGGTCGGCGCGGAGCAACAGCGGCCATGGCGGTGCACTGGTGGCGAGTCGCCCGCAGTCAGCGATCACGTCGTAGCCAGGCTTGCTCCGCTCCAGCTGGGCGAAGAACGCGGCCAACGGCTCCCAGGTCGGTCTGACAGTGCTCGCCTGGACCGTGTCATTGAGACCGGTATGACAAGTCGCCGCCCTGGGTTCTGTGCGTCGAGGTCGACCAGTTGGTGCGCGAAGGCCTCGGCGAGCTGATCACGAAGGGCTGCAGCAGCCAGTGGAAGCAAGCCGATGGGCGGAATTTCAAGGCTGGAGAGGTAGCCGCTCAGGACGGTGCCGCCAGCAGGGTCGCATTCGGCCAGCACGGCGCGTCCTTGCCAGGACAGGGTGCAGGCCAATGCGGTGGTGGTGACGCCGGGCGAGCCTTGGCCGAGACCATCGCGATGATTGCCACGTCAGCCCCCGGGTCAGCGCGACGACGATGCGGCCGGCGGCGCCGGGAGGCGACAAGCGGTCCATCGCGATCGGCGACCGCGACGTTGAGGAGGGTCATGCCCTCCTTCGCTCCCGGACGCACGTCCGCCACGACGGCCTTGATGCTTATTGGCGCGGCCGTTGTCTGCTGCTGGTTCGAGACCGGACCGTCGTCGGTGGTGACGACGAGCAGCACACGAGCGCCGGGCTTGACCCTCTCGGCAGGCATGCGATCCTGCGCCAGGCTGAGTCCCACCAACTGCTCACCCTGACCAGGTACGGCGGTGTCGGTGAACTGTGCCCGGGTCAGCAAGGTGCCGGGCACCAACCCGACCGCAGCGAACTTGCCGATGACCTCGTCGGCGGCGCTGGCCCTGATTGGCTTGAGCGCAGGGTCGAGGGTGATGCGTACCGTGCTGAGGTCTGATTGATCAATGGTGGAGCCAACCTCAACCGTGCTACTGACCGCCAAGTATTCCGCCGTGGTGCCGACCTTGCGCAGCACCGCAGCCGCGATCAACCCACCGGCAGCGACCAGTGCCACCGCCAGCCAGACCAGCGCCGGTCGCCAGCGACGTTGTGGAGCGACCCGGGGAACGACGTACGGAGCGGCGACCGGTGAGTCGGCACGCGAGGACGTGGGCGGTGCGCTCGTCATGAGGTGATCACCTGCAGTTCGTCGATGTCGATCGAGGCGGTGGAGGACAGCTCGATGGACTGGGAGCCGGTGTTCCCGCCGCCGCCGCTCCACGTGATCAGCCACGATGTGGTGGCCGTGACGGTGTACCGGCCTCCGGCCTGGGTGCTGCTCGGCTGGGAATAGCCGTCGTAGCCGCAGTCCGGCGATTTCTTGTTGCCGTATGAGGGCTGATAGGGAGTGCCCGGCTTGGTGCAGGTGACGGAGTTGCCGTCGCCCAAGCTCCAGACGATCTTCTGCGCCGGGCGGTAGCGGTGACCGATCTGCCGGGCACTGCCGCGGTCCGCGTGATGGGTCCCCAGGTGCTGGGGCTTACCCTGTTCCAGAGCCAAATCGGGAGGCCGACCAGGCCGGCACCATCGGTCTGTGGAGCGATCCCGATGTACGGACCGTCGAGGTTCATCTGGGCGACGGCTCGTTGGGCGAGCTCCTGGTACGACGGCAGGATCCCAGCGGGCGGATCCGGCGACCAGGTCGCCGGAGTCTGCGAGGCGAGGCCACCGTAGACGCCGCACGTACGGATGCTCCAGTAGCCATCGGTCCGGCCGCCCGGTGGTGCGGGAACTCGGCTGACGTAACAGTTCCCGTCCCACACGCCGAGTCCGTCGACCACGCACGGCACGGTCTCGCCCTCGTAGCTACAGCCCCGACCGGCACCGCCACCACCGTTGTCGCCACCACCGCCGTTTTCGCCGCCCCCGGCGCCTGGGTTCTCGACAACCCAGTAGCAGTTGCCCAAGGCATCGCAGTGCTCGTAGTCGGCGTGCGCCGCGCCCGGTGCGAGGAGACTGCCACCGCCGACTGCCAGGATCAGGCCGCCACGGCGAGCGCCCTTCGACTCAACATGGCCTCTCCCGTTGAGCGCTGACCTCTCGGACACGCCACTGGCCGTCGTCGAACAGCTCCGCCTTCGCCATCACCACGTACCGTGTCGCCTGGCCCTTGGTCCGCACCGACTTGCCGGTCTTCTTGGAGACCACGTCCCATCTGCCGGTGTCGAAGCAGTCCTCAATTTCAGCGGTGAAGGGGCGTTGTTTGGTGTCGACCTTGCGCACCACGGGCGCGAAGACCGGCTGCCCCTGGTGACGAGTCCCTGCTGAAACTTGATCAACAGGTCCTGGCGCACCGTCAGCAACGCCGGGTCTGCCACGACCTTGTCGAGCTTGGCGTTGTAGTCGCCCTTGTTGGAGGCTGCGACGTAGGTCCGCACGTAGTTCTGGTAGGCCGCCAAGGCGGCTGCACCGGCTTCGGCATCCTCGCCGTTCACCCCTGAGGACGGTGGCGCCGAGGACGGCATTGACGTGAGGCTGGGTGCGACCACAGGCTTGTTGTTTCCGCAGCCGGTCAGCCCGACGATGAGGGCCATGGCGAGCCCGACGGCGCGGTAAGACACTCCTACGCCTCCGGCTTTGCTAGCCGTTGAGATCAGGTGATGCCTCCTTTGGCCAGTAGGGCGGCTGCAGCCACGTGCCGCCGTCGCTGGGCCACTGACAGACAACGGTTGTTGCCTGAGCGGCCCAGCGACCCCTCCGATCAGCGGCGGCCGAGCAGAGGCCCTCTCCTCCGCCAGTGACCCAGCGCGCCGGCCAGCACGCTGGGAGAAGCCCCGTTGCGCTCCTTCTGGAGCTGGTCCCTTCCACTGACAGCTCCCCGGTTTCGGTGGTCGGGCCTCAACCCTGTTCACCACGCAACGGGTGTTGAGCAGATTGGACTACTGCTCAACGCACGTTGCTCCAAGCAGGAGCGAGCATACGCTCACGTTCCGTGCACGTGTCAACACCTGTTTCGTCGGCTCGCGCGTGTGCGACACTGTTGTTTAGGTCGCTGGAGGGTGAAGCATCATGGTTGACGATCGGCACACTGAGCAGGAGTTGCCGCCCCTCGACACACTGGCGGCAAGGCTCGAGTACCTGTTCGACAAAATCCGCCCTACGCCGGACGAGCTCGGCGACTCCGACGAGCCTGGGCGCAGATACAACAACAAAGAGATCGCCGACAAGATCAATGAGGCGGCGGCTGAGACAGGCATAACGATCAGCGCCGCCTACATCGGAGAGTTGCGCCGCGGGTGGCCAGCGATCCCCGTACCTACACGTGCGGGCCCTGGCAGCCGCCTTCGGTGTCAATTCGGGCTACTTCGTGGACGACGCGGCAGCACGACGGACACAGGACCAGATCAAGCTGCTCAACGAGCTGCGCCGGATGGACGTCAAGCAGGTAGCGCTGCGACAGGTGCTCGCCGACAACGGACTCTCCGCCACGGACACGCAGCTCATTGAGCAGATGGTGTCCCGATTGCGGGCCGTAGCCGAGGTGCGGACACCGGCACAACCAGTTCCGCGTCTGACGGTCACAGATAGCCGTGCACATCCTTCGGTGGCAGTACGCCGACGAGCGGGGAACACTGACGTGAAGTTGTACCGACTACGCAAGCGCTGCGAGCAGATCGTTGCCCAGCGAGGTGCCGGAGCCCTTCGACATCCAGAAGCTATGCGACGTCCTCGGCGAACGGCGCGGCCGGCCCATCCACCTGGTGCCGATCAGCCTGCCGGCGCACACCGTGTGCGGGATGTGCGTTCCCACCGGCGACTTCGACGCCATCTTCTTCGAGCAGGACACGTCACCGCTGCACCAACAGCTGATCATCGGCCACGAATTGGGTCACTTGCTCGCCGGCCACCAGGCAACCGAAGTACTGGACGAGGATGCCTCTCGGCTGCTGTTGCCGGACCTCGACCCGCAGCTGGTCCAGCGCAGCCTCGGCCGCAGCAACTACGCGGCAACCGAGGAACGCGAAGCCGAGATGATCGGTTCACTGCTCCTCCGGCGGCTCCGTGGCGGCCGTAGCGACGCGGATGACGAGCAGCTGGACGGCCAGGACGCTGAGCTCTATGGCCGGCTGCGGCACTCACTCGAACATCCCCACTGGTAGCGCGGCGATGGACACCGTCCTCTACTCCCTGTGCGCGGTGGCCGGCTGGATCGCGTTCGGCTACATGATGCGACTCCAGCGCCGGCATCCCAGCCAGGCCCGGCGCGCAATCTGTGTCGGCCTCGGGCGTTCGCCGCGGGGATCACGGTCGCCATCCCGGCAGTCGCAACCGCAATCGATGAGATGTCGGGCCTGCCGAACCTGGCCAAGGTCATGTCCCACGCCGGCGCCTTAACCATCTCGGCGAACGCCGAGATCATGCTCCTCCACTTCGCACTCCCCGGCGACGGCCGCCGCCCGCGCCCGCCGGTGGATCTGGGTCACCGCGTGCGCGTTCCTCGTCATGGTCGGCCTGTTCGCCTACACCCTCACGTACGACGAGCCAGTGCTCCTGACGGTCGAATACGCGACCGACCCCGTCGTAACCGCCTACCTGCTGATCTTCCTGCTGCTCGGCTTCTTCGCCTACTGCTTCGACATCACCCGACTGTGCTGGAGCTTCGCGAAGATCTGCGGGCGGCCGTGGTGCGCCGTGGCCTCCGCATCACGGCGGTAGGCGCCGCCTTCGCTCTGCTCTACAGCACCAACAAGATCGCGTACCTCATCGCCTACTGGGCCGGATACCAGCCAACTGGCGAGCGACAAATTGCTGCGGTCCTGGTGACCATTGCGCGCTGCTCATCACCATCGGCCTCACCATGCCGGCGTGGGGACCCACCCTCAAGATCACGCGACGGTGGGAGGACTACCACTCCTACCGACGACTCGAACCACTCTGGCGGGACCTCATCGCAGCCCTCCCCGAGCTCGAGCTCGACCCCACCCTGCGCCGCCGGTCGGCAGCGGTCCGGGACATCGACTACGCCCTTACCCGCCGTGTGGCGAGATCCGCGACGGCCGCCTGGCGCTTCGTCCGTACACGGATGTTGGTGTCACGGCGCTCGCCGAGCAGTTCGCCGAGCAGGCCGGACTAACCACGGAGGAGCGGCAGGCAGCCGTCGAAGCCGCACACCTGGCCTGCGCCCTGCGTAGACATGGTTCCGGTCGCGTGGCCCCTGTCCCCAGCCCGCGGATGAGCTACATCGCCCGGATGGCGGCTACGCCGGTGAGGTCGCGTGGCTGACGCTCGTCACCGATGCCTACGCCGGTTCACCGGTGGTGGCCCAGACGCTCGCCGCGGCCCAAGATCTCACCGCTGAGGGTGCCCGCATCCCTCGGCTGGAGACGCCCGCCGATGAGGGGCCGCTATGCGAACCTGACCCGTATCCGCGGCCTGGACCCCGAGCGGGACTACCTGGCCATCTACCAGACCATGCTGCGTTACGAGTTCCCGTGGGACATGAAGCTCGGCCTCAACCTGGCCTTCAACCGGTCCTTCTCCATCCCGGCCATCGCCGCCGTGCACACGGCCACCGGTGAGCTGACCGACCGCACCCAGAAACGCATCGACGACACCGGCCTGCTGATGTACGAGATGGTGCTCAACGGCTTCGACCAGCCTCGCGGCCGCGACGCGTTACGGCGCGTCAACCAGATCCACCGCCCGTACGACATCGGCAACGACGACTTCCTCTACGTCCTCGGCTGCCTGGTCGTGATCCCGATCCGCTGGTTACAGGAGTACGCCTGGCGCCCGCCCTGCTGCCACGAGCGCCAGGCCACCCACCTGTTCTACCGGGACCTCGGCCGGCGGATGGGCATCACCGACATCCCGGCTCGTACGACGAGTTCGCGACCTGGTTCGACGCCCACGACAAGGCCCACCTCCAGCCCAACGACGACGCGGCGGCCATCGAACGGGCCACCCGCATGCTGATGCTCACCCGGATCCCCGGATGCTCGCACCGCTGGGCAACGCACTGGTCAGCGCCATGTACGACGCCCGCTGCGACGCGCAATGCGGGTCGATACGCCGGCGTGGCTGGTCCGGGCTGGCCTGCATGTGGCGCTGAAGGTGCGCTCGCGGCTTCAGAGGTGGTTCGGAGCGCCGAGAGCGACCGCCTTGTTTGCCGACGGCATCAAGGCAAAGAGCTACCCGGAGGGTACAAGATCAGCCAGCTCGGTCCGCAGCACGACCGGGTGCATGAGTAGCACGACAGGACTGCTGCCACCGCCAGCTCAGCTTCGCTCGCTCGCCAGGCAGGCTTCAGGAACTGCTGCCCGCCCTCGCGGTGACGCCGCTGCTGCATTAGATAGTCGAACCGCCCATACCTGCTGGAGCTAGCGTTGCGTCGCGGTCAATTGCCGTCGTGGTCCTCGCCGCTGCCACCATTCGCGGCATAAGAGGGCGCCCCTGCCTGACGACGCGAGACAAACGCCGCTACTTTGAGTCCATGGACGAAGAAGTGGGCGGCGACTATACCCTCAAGTCGGCGGATGCTGGCCGGATGGGGATAGCAGCCGAACATCTGGTCGCGGCCTTCTGCATCTTGGCGACGCCGGGTGCCCTCAACGTGTCTACCTCGCTTGTCGATGACGAGGGCGTAGACCTCGTCTTCCATCGCCGCGGATCCACAGCAACGCTCGCGGTTCAGGTCAAGGCCAGGATGTCGGACAGCAAGCGTGTTCAGTCCGAGAGCTTCGTTGCCTTCGTACGCTCCCAGACCTTCGCCCCACGCGACAACCTCGACATGCTGTTCGTCGCGATCGACGTCGTGCACGGAATCGTGATGAAGGCATGGCTCATCCCCAGCAAGGAGTACGCAGGCACCCTGAGCCGCCCCACCAGCCAGGGCCGGCATCGCTTCAGTGCATCGATGAAGGACGACTCCAACGACCGTTGGAAGCCCTACCGTCTGGAAGCACGCGAACTCCCCGCCGCCGTATTGAGTCGGCTCGATTTGCTTCAAGCCGCGTAGCCTGACTGCACTCGCCCTGTACCGTCCGGCCCAGCTCCCAGCTCCCAGCTCCCAGCAAAAGCGTTAACACGGCCCTGACTCCTCTCCGTCCACAACGATGAACAGCGGCGGCTGGCCCGATAGGCGGCGGCCCCACCACCATGATGACGCGGTCGTTCCGTGTATTTCGGCGGGTAGGATCATCGCTACACGCTCCAACCCTCGGAGGCCGCTGAACACAGCCGCATCGAAGCATACTTACGTGCAACAAACGACGCTGGGGCAGTTCCGAGGTCACTACCCTTCGATGCGCAGGTTGCGGCAATTGAGTGAGCTTCCGAACTGGCAAAAGCAGCAACGGCTTGCACCGAGAGGACAGGGCACTATCGGTGCCACGCCCGAGGAGTTCAATCCTCCCCGTAAGTGCCCCAAGCCTCTCCTGGATTTCCTGAACTCGATCGGCTACGCGAACTCCTTCCTCCAGAGTCGCCTCACTGATCGTGGTGTTTAAGTAAGCGCCCGCAAGGATGAGGAATTGGCTCGGGCTTATGATGACAAGCCGGCAACCAGCCCGCTGCTGCGCCTCTAGTGCAAGCTCCGGGCGAGGTCCGAGCGTCTTCCCTCGCACCCTAAGCAACCAATCCTCTTTCTGATCGCGAGTTACGCACAAGAGATACTTCGGCTTTCGCACAGCAGCCTCAATGAGCGTCTGTTCCCACTGAAGGTAGTCTCCCGCCGAGTTTCCCTTCGCCGCATCCTTGTAGCCGGGTGGAATGCGGTTTTGAGTACGTCGCTCGGCTTCCGAAACTGCAGTCTCGTACGCGGCTTCTGCCAGCGAGCTGCCGACCTTTCCGGCGAAGGCGAGGTCAAGTTGTCCCAGAACCGGATCCGGATCCGTTGGGCCGGTCTCCTCCTGCCCAGATTTAAGTTCTTCAACCATACGGGATGCGGAAGCGACGCCCGGAGTCAAGAAGCCTAACAGTTTTCTCGATCGGATTGCGACATTCCGATCCGGTTTGAGAATTCTCGCACGCGCAACTCTAACTCTTGCGTCTCAGCCCTGTACGCCTGCAATGTAGCTAGCATCTCAATATACGACCTACCTCGGTCTTGCATGATCAAAAGCCGATTGTGATGGAACTCCAGGGCCGCTTGGTGAGACAGCCAAAGTCTGTCACCCAGCATCGTAAGCGCGGAGACGAAGTCTGCCCGCGCTTCCACACCGTAGAGATAGAGCGTCAAAAGAACGCTTGCATCTACGGTCACCATGCCTGCAGATATAGCTGCGCGCTGGTCGTCCGCCGTAGGGGAATGAGATGCGAAAACTGGTCGGTCAGTCCCTTGTTCATCGCCACCATCTTCCCTGCCTGCACGTAGCCTGCGACTCGGCGCAGCTCCACCAAGTGGTATCAACTTAGCAGGAAGTGTACTGGAAGCGCTGCCCTCGCCCTTGCGCAGGAGACGCTCGAAAACTATCTTGTAACGGTGAGCGACCTAACCGACGACGAATTACATCTCGCTGCCCACGATTTTCTAACGGTTGGCATGCCTACTGACCTTCGGAGTGAACTCGTTGCGCCGATGTCGACTCTTCCTAAAGAATGCACCGAAGCGCAGAACACGAAGAAGGCCGCGGAAAACGCAGCAGATCACATGCTGGTATACGCCAATGCGGTCGACCGGCTACTGAAGTTTGGCTTGAAGGAGTATGGGCGCTCTAAGCCGCACCCCGACTCGCAGGACCTTTACCGCGCCGCGATCATGTTTGCTGGAGCCGGACTTGACCGCGCGTTGAAGGCGCTAGTTTCCGATGCGCTGCCAGCACTGGCGAGAATAGACAAACCCGTCCAAGAGAGACTGACAGCGTTCGCTGAAAGCGCGATCGCCGATGCTGGCGGGTGGGAGTCAGCCCAGCCGCGCTAGTCAAATTTCTTCTTGGATCAGGCTCCTCGCCGCAAGAGGTATTTGCAGATAACTGGGTAAAGACGTTGACCGCCGGCAGTGCACAGTCATCCCAAAGGCTGGAAGAATTGGCTAGCGCACTAGGTGTCAACGACTCGGATATTCGCAAGCGTATTAGGCCTACCAAGACGCGCTCTTCGACGCTTGAGAAGGCGTTCAAGGCAAGGAACGAGGTAGCACACGATCTGGACGTCGTACGACCTTGGGAGCGAGGTAGTCGTGATCGAATTGCCGAAATTCAAAGACCTCGCAATAAGGAAGAAGTACGTGGATACGTAACGGAAATGATGGATGTGTGTCAATTAATCATCAATGACGTTGGCGCCCGATTGACGGTCACACCGTAATGCAAGACGTGCATCCTTAATTAGGCAGGAGAGGCTCGGCTTGAACAAGGTCGCTGCTGCAGACGTCTAGTCTGCACCCGTCAGTGCGGCAGATCATCCGGTTGAAAGGCTCCGCGTGTATTCGGGGCAGCCCTAGTTGCACCCAACTTGGACGGACTAACCAGCAGAATGAGCGATCTTCTTGCAGCACGCAAGACACCTGTAATTGCAGGCCCCAGTCACAGCGTCGGCCTACGGATAGCAGCAACTTGCCGACTCCAGTTGCTGGCGGGGATGACCTTAACGACGTCGCCGGTCCTGGGTGCCTGGACGAGATACTGACGGCCGCCGCCGTCGGTACCGATGTACATCCCGACGTGGCCGGGCGGGTCATCGTGCCGTCGGAGCCGGGAATGAAAACCAGGTCACCGGGTCGCAGCGTTGCCAGGGACGGGACGGTGATGCCGGTGTTTAACTGGTCGGCAGTGACCCGCGGAATCTGCACGCCGCCTTTCGCCCAGGCTGCCATCGTCAGCCCGGAACAGTCGTAGCTGTCGGGCCCTTCGGCGCCCCAGACGTAGGGCTTACCCCGTTGAGCCAGAGCGAAGGAGACGACTGCCCGCAGGCGCGAGTCGGACGGCAGAAGGAAGCCGTCGGGCAGTCCAGCGTCGTCCAGAGGCGGCAGCCCGTCCCCGCCGTCGCTGGTGCAGACGATGTTCATGCCATCGCTGATTAGGGCAACCAGCTGCTGGGCCTCGGGCTGCCACTTCGCGTACGCGTCGGGGAACGCTGATCGCTGTACCACCTGTGCAGCCTGGGTGAGGGCATGGTCTGCCAGCCGTCGACCTTGACCAGGCGTTCGTAAAACTTTCGGGCGGCGTAGCGGGGTCGAGGATTTGCTCCGGAGTACCTCAACCTTGACTCGGTCGCTGCTGGAACAGCCCGAGCGAGTCGTGGTCGTTGTCCGCGCCGAGGTGACCGAGGTTGCGCAGAGTGGACTCCTGCATCGCGGTGGCTACGGCGATCTCCCAGCCGTAGCGCGGCACGTGCAGCTCGGCGCCGACGGAGACGATGATGGCCGCGTTGCCGACTTGCTCTGAGGTCCAGGAGCCCTGACCGGGCCAGTCCGTCGGCGTGGCTGTAGCACCGGGCGAAAGGCTGGGCGGGTTGATCGTGCAGCCCATCACCGGGCTTGCTCCGAGCATCGCCAGGGCAACGAACACGATCAGCGTGAGCGGCGCCAGCACCACGACTGCGAGCCCTCCGGCCAGGAGTGGCCACCGCCGGGTCATCGCAGACCTGCCTGGCGGATCTCGTACCCGCTGACCCGCCAGCCGGATCCGTCTGGCCGCCGCGGCGCACGGTGCAGTCGACCAGGCTGCGTTCGGCCCAGCCGCGCCAGCCGTCTTCACCGAGTGGCGTCGCGGTCACCCAAACCGCGCGCTGGGCGGTGATCGCGGTGTCCGGCGGTTGTTGGGCCTCGACGAAGGGTTCCACGGCGGCGTCGACGTGGGCCCGGTGTTTGGTCCAGGTCGCCCAGCGGCCGTCCTGACTCGCGGCCGGGCTCTGTCCGGCCAGTGTGCCGCTGGCGTAGCGGATGGCGCGCTGGTAGGCGTCGCCCGGTCCGGCGTCCCGCCGGGTGTCGGCGCTGTAGAGAGCTGCGGTGAACTGCCTGCACACCTCGCTGGGGTCGGTGTACGGAAAGCCCGGCTGTGCCGGCGGTGCCACTGGAGCCGCGACGCCGGCCGGACTGACGGCGGTTGTGCTTGGCCCGGTCGGTTCCGGCTGCACGTCGGCGGTACAACCGGTAACGGCCAACGTCAGGGTGAGCGCCGCTGCTGCTCGAGATCGCGCATTCATGGTCACGACGGTGCCGGGTTGTGAAGGCCGTTACCGCTGCCAGCCGCCACTCGTAACGGCGGTAACGACGGCAGCAATACCGGCATCAACGCTGCCGTCAGCCCTACACGGCGAAGGTCCAGGGCAGATGCCCAACCGAGGGCATCGTGACCTCCGGGAGCGTGCTGTGCATCTTCACCACCTCGCAAGCTTCGCGCTTGACGTCCTGGCCGCACCTACTCCTCGCCGGCAGGGCCACCAGCGGCCCCACCCGCGGCTCCACCTGGCCTCGATGCCGTCGGGAACCTGTTCATCGGCTGGATGAAGTGGATCCTCATCGTCGCCGGCGTCGGCGGCCTGCTCGTCTGCGGGATCATGATGGCTGTCGGCCGCCGCAACCGGTCCGCGTTCGCCGCGGATGGCGCGGCTGGCATCCCGTGGTGCTGGCCGGGCTCACGTGCGGTGCAGTCGCGGCCGTGGTCGTCGGCGCAGTCCTGCCGGGCTGAGTCATGACCTACGACGTCATCACTCGCGCCCAGCGCACCACGCGCCGCCGAGTCACCGCCCTCTGTTTGGCCGCTGCGGCGGCTGCGCCGTCGCCGCGGCGGCGGTGTTCGGCGCAGGGCCGAAGGGTCCCGACACCTCGCCATCGGGTCCGGTGGTACAGGTCCGTCCCGACGTCACCGCCGACAGGCGGGCAGTCCTGCCTCATGACTTGGATTGGGCTGACGTTGCGGGAGTCTCGGTGCCCGTGTCGAAACAGTCGGGTCCTCGCATCAGCAGCGAGGGGCTGGCTCGCGGCTTCGCACGCGACCGGGGCGGCGCGGTACTGGCCGCCGTACACATCGTCGTGCGCGTCAACCCGCAGGTCGGTCCGGCCGTCTTCAACCCCACGCTTCGTACCCAGGTCGTTGGCGCTGATACGGCCGCTATGCGGGTCCAGATCGCGCAGGCCTACGCCGAGCTGCGCAGCCAAGCGGGCGTCGCGGACGGCGGCCCGTCAAACGCCTCGAAGCCACCCTGCTCGGCTACCGGATCCTCAGCTACACCGACGACGAGGTCGCTCTGCGCCTGCTGACCGAGGCACCGGACGGCTCAGGTAGCTCGCTCATGGTGAGCACCGAGGTACGCCTGCGCTGGATGGGCTCGGACTGGCGCTGCTGGCGCCCGCCAGTGGAACGTTCGACCATGCCGTGACCGTCGTCTTGGATCCCTACACCGCCATGTTCCTTCCCTTCAGCACAGGTGGGTGACCTCATGCCTTTCTGCAATCCCTTCATGCCTGCGACCTGCGCCGGCGTCATCGTTGACGGCGTCCAAGCCCCGGGTGCCGTCCGGGACTCAATGGTCGACGCGCTCCTCGACGGGCTGGCCAGCGCGGTGAAAGACGCCATCCAGTGGGTCGCAAGCCTGCTGACGAGCTGGACGCTCATCCCGTCGAACAACCTGTGCCCGACCAGCGGATCCGACCCGGCGCAGTGGACCTCCGACTGGGTGGCTCAGTGCAACGGGCGGCCGGGCCAGCGCAGCAGCTCCGCGGGTTCATGCTGCCGATCACGATCCTGGTCCTGGTCGGTGGATTGGTGTGGCAGGGCATAACCATCGTCATCAGCCGCAAGGGTGCACCGCTTCTCCAGGCGGTCCGGGGAGTCTGGAACACCGCCCTGTGGGGCAGCGTCGGCGTCGCCGGCACCCACCTGGTGCTTAAGGCCGGGGACAGCTACTCGATGTGGCTGCTGAACGAGTCAATCTTCAAGGAGTCCAACAAGCCACCCAACGAGGCGATGAGCGCCGCCCTCGGCGCGCTACTGCTTCCCAGCGCGTCGGTGGCCCCGTTCGTGATGATCCTGGTCGGTGTCGTCGTCATCCTCGTCGCCGTAGTGCAGACCATCCTGATGGTCTTCCGCGAAGGCGCGGTCGTCATCCTGGCCGGACTGCTGCAACTGGCAGCGGCCGGCTCAATCACCGAGGCACCAGCCAGTGGCTGCACAAGACCCTCGGCTGGTCGCTCGCGCTCGCGCTGTACAAGCCGGCAGCGGTATCGGTGTACGCCACCTCGTTCGTGATGATGCGCGGCAACGGGCGGGACTGGCTGATGGGCCTCGGGATGCTGGCTCTGTCCGTGATCGCCCTACCTGCGCTGATGAAGTTCTTCACGGTCTTCACCGGCGGCGTCGCCTCCGGCAGCGGAGGCCTCGGTATGGCCGGCGCCGGCGCGGCCGCGGGCCTTCACGCCGCGTCCTCGGTACGCGGAGCTGTCGGCGGTCACACTGCCGGCGACCACGCCCGCTACATGGAGTCGCGGGGACCTGGTAACGGCGGCGGTAACGGCCCGACCGGTGCCATGCCGACCCCTCGGCACCGTCGCCGACGGGTGGGCACGGTGGAGGTACGACCGGTAACGCGCCGACCGTGATCGGCGGTAATGCCAGCCCTGGCGGCACCCGGGTCCGGTAACACCACGACCACCGTGCCCGCCGGTGCCGGCGCTACCGCATCCGTCGGTGGTAGCGCCGCAGCCTCGGGTGGCGCGGCGGCTGGGGTGGCATGGCAGCGGCCGGAGCGGCAGGGGCCGCGACCGGGCCGGCAGCACCGGTGGTCATCGGCGCCGTCATGGCCGCGCGGACCGGAGCCGCGGCAGCGAAGGCAGGCGCGAACACGGCCAACTCCGCGATGCGGGACGGGAGTACGCCGTCGTGAGCAGCGACCAGGCACAGATCCGCACGTACGGCGGTTGGCGGCGGGCGCGGGGCATGGGCTTGTTCGGCCTCGGACCGGCCCAGACGTTCGTCGTCCTCGGGGCGATCACCGTGCTGATCGTGTCCGGATCGATGGGGCTACAGGCGCTGGCCGTTGCCGCTGGTCCTTGTGTGCTGCTCGTGATGCTGCTGGTGCTGCGCTGGGACGGGGTGCCGCTGTCAGCCGGAATCGCACAGCGAGTGCGATGGCTGATCGGTACCAGCCGCGGCTACACCTCGTACCGCTCCGGAGTAATGGTGGCCGGCGAACACGCCTGGCAACTTCCGGTGTGCTCGCGCCGACCACCCTGCTGACCGTCGAGGACGAGGGTGCCGGCAGCTACGGGTCGTCTACAACCGGCGGTTGGGCACCATGACGGTGACGCTTCGCTGCGCGGCCACGTCGACCTGGCTGGCCGATCCTGACGCGAGCGCGGCGTGGGTGGCCAACTGGGGCGGCTGGTTGGCGAACCTGGGCTACCTGCCGATCGTCGACCACATCACCGTCACCGTGGACACCGCCCCGGACCCCGGCTCACGGTTGGCAGACCACGTCACCCGGCGGATCGTCCCGCACGGGCCGGCTTCCGCCCGGCGAGTGCTGCAACGGCTGGTGGAGGTGTCCCCGCAGCCGCCGCCGACGTCGAGACCCGAGTGTCGGTGACCTTCAAGCCTGGCGCCTCCCCAGCAAACCCAATAACCACGACGAGGCCCTGGAGGAGATCAGCCGCACCCTGCCGGGTCTGCAGGACTCCCTGGGCAGCTGCGGTCTGACTGTCCTCGGCCGGGCCAGCGCGGCGACCATCTCGGCCATCGTGCGGACGGCATTCGACCCGGCCAGCCGCGGTGACGTCGCCCGGCTGGCGGCGACTCCGGCCTCGATCTAACCCGGTGGCTGGACTGGGACACCGCCGGACCCGTCATGGCCGAGGAGCACCTCGACCGGTACGTCCACGACTCCGGCACGTCCGTGTCGTGGGCATGGCACGAGGCACCGCGTCAACACGTGCACGCCGACGTCCTCGCCCGCCTGCTAGCTCCTGGCCCGTACCCGAAACGGGTTTCGCTGCTCTACCGACCCTTCCCCGCCGGGGAAGCCGCGCGGATCGTGGAGAGTGAGGTCAACGCCGCGGCGTTCCGGGCGGCCTACAACCGGGCGCAGAAACGCGACGAGTCGGCCCGCGACCACGCCGACCGGGAACGAGCCCTCCAGACCGCACGGGAAGAGGCGACCGGGTCCGGGTGGGCCTGATGTCGCTGTTCGTCACCACCACCGTCGTCTCCGCCGACGACCTGGGCCAGGCCATCGCTGACGTCGAGTCTCGCGCCGATGTGGCCAAGATCCGGCTACGACAGCTGCGCGCCAGCCAAGGCACAGGCTTCGCCACCACCCTGCCCTGCGGCGTATGCCCGCCGCAGCTGGCCCGCCACTGGCCCCGCTGACCTCCAGGAGAAGGTTATGAAGAGCACTGGCGCAAACGCGGTCGCGCCGGCATGGGGTGTACGGACACCCGGCGCCGGGCGGGCCAGCCACATCTCCCCGGCATGGAGTACCAGGGCACCACGGTCCAGCTGTGCGGGCTGTTTCCCTTTGTCGCCGGATCCGGGGCACCCACGATCGGCGTGCCGATAGGGCGGCACATGCTGTGGGGCGAGGTCGTCTGCCTCGACCCGCTCGAATGGCTCCGCGAAGGCCTCATCACCAACCCCGGCGTGTTCGTCCTAGGGCAACCCGGTGTCGGTAAATCCACGGTGGTCAAACGGCTCATCACCGGCATGACCGGGTTCGGCACCAGCGCCCTGATCCTCGGCGACACCAAACCGGACTACACCCGGCTCGTCGAGCACCTGGGCGGGCAGGTCATCCGCGTCGGCCGCGGCCTGGACAGGCTCAATCCACTGGACTCCGGCCCTCTCGGAAGTGCGCTCGCCCGCATGGGGAGCGCCGACGCCCGACAGCTGCGCCTCGAGATCCGGGGCGGCGCATGTCGCTGCTGCTGGCGCTGTGCGCCTTGGTACGCGGGCAGGCGCTCAACAACACCGAGGAGATCATCCTCGGGCGCTCGATCGACGTACTCGCCGAACGCCTCGACCACGACCCCACGGTGCCCGACGTGCTGAGCCTGATCGAAGCCGGCGCCGACGAGCTGCTCACCGCGGCCCGGGCACGCACCGACGGCGAGTATCGCCGGCGCGTCGACCAGCTCGTGCCCACTCTGGCCCTGCTGTGCGAGGGCAGCCTGCGGGCGTGTTTGACGGCCCCACCACGACGCCCTTGACCTGGATGCCCCGGCCGTCAGCGTCGACATCTCCCAAGTCGCCGCTGCCGGAGACCAGCTGGTGGCCGCCGCGATGCTGTGCACCTGGGCGTACGGCTTCGGCATGGTCGACGCCGCCTCGGTGCTGGCCGATCAGGGCCTGGCGCCTCGCCGTCAGTACCTCGGCGTAATGGACGAGCTGTGGCGGGCCCTACGCGGCGCGTCCGGGCTGGTCGAGCACGCTGACGCGCTCACCCGGCTCAACCGGCAACGGGCATGGCCAGCGTGATGGTCACCCATTCCTCGCCGACCTCGATGCCCTGCCCACACCCGAAGACCGAGCCAAGGCACAAGGCTTCATCGAACGGTCTGCCATCAAAATCCTCGCCGGGCTGCCGCCCCGCGAGCTGAACCGGGTCAACGAGGTCATCAAACTGTCGGGGCCCGAGCGGGAGCTGGTTGCGTCCTGGGCCGCACCGGAAGCGTGGTTCGCCGGCTCGGTGCATCCCGGCCGGGGCAAGTATCTGATCAAGACCGGTGAGCGCAACGGGCTGCCGGTGTCACTGACTCTGGTCGGCGACGAGTGGGAGCTCTACGACACCGACGCCGCGATCCGGCAGGCGCAGCCATGAACGCCCGCCCCGTCGAGCCGCACGGCACCGGTGGTGGCCTGCTCACCCCACTCCTGATGCTCGGGCTGGCGTGGGCAGTCATCGCCCTGATGTGGCTGTCCTGGCTGGCCGGACAGATCGCCGCCGCCGTAACCCGGCAGCCGTCCACTGGGCCTAGCTTCGGATCGGCGTACCTGGAACACCTGCTGCGTACCGAATGGTCCGCGCTCTGGCCGGGTGTCCCCACCGTTGTCGGTCTGGTCTACGCGGTGCTGCTGCTGGTGCTGGCCGGCCTGGTTACCCTCGCGGCGGTGTGGTGGCAGGGCGCAAGCCCGACGCCGAGGACCCACTGCCGTCGCTGGCTGGTCCGGCCGAGGTGCGTGCGATGACGCTGCCCGCGGTGGCCGACAAGGCTCGGCGCCTACGACGCGGCCTGGCGGATACGGCGGTGAAGGAGATCTCGGCCGAGTCAGCTGGAGTCGTGCTCGGCGCGCATCGCCGGCGGCGCGGCTCAGGTCCTCGGCTCTACTCCTCCTGGGAGGACGTCATCCTTGCAGTGATGGCGCCCCGCGCCGGCAAGACAACTGCCCTGGCGGTTCAATCGATTCTCAGTGCGCCGGGGTGGCTCTCGCTACCAGCAACAAGCCCGATCTGTGGGCCACCACGGCGGCCGCTCGGGCTGAGCGTGGCACGGCCTGGGTGTTCGACCCGCAGTCCATCGCCCACGTGCCGCAGGGCTGGTGGTGGAACCCCTTGGCCATCGTGGAGGACGTCGAGGACGCCCACCGGCTGGCGAACCACTTTGTCCAGCAGGTTCGCAACTCGCAGGGCCGCGACGACTTCTGGATTCAGGGGCGCTGGACCTGCTCACTTCGCTGATCCTGGCCGCCGCTCTGGAGGGCCGGACGCTGACGTCGGTGCAGGCGTGGTTGTCGGACTCCACCTCGCGTGAGCCGGCAACGATCCTCAAGAGCCACGGGTTCGGCGCTTCCGCACGGGCGATGTCCGGCCGGCAGGCCGGCGCACCGGAGACCCGCGAAGGGCTCTACGAGACCGCGCGGACCGCTGCGGCTTGCCTGGCCAACCCGAGCATCATGGCCTGGGTCACCCCGCCAGGCCTACCGCTGCCTGTGCTGGACGTCGAGGCGTTCGTTGAGAGCGCCGACACGCTTTACCTGCTGTCCAAAGACGGTGCCGGTGCGGCGGCACTGCTCGTCGCTGGTCTGACCGACCAGGTGTTGCGCGCCGCAGTGATGCTCGCCGAGGTGCACGGCGAACGGCTCGATCCACCGCTGGTCGCCTGCCTGGACGAGGCCGCGAACATCTGCAAGATCGCGGACCTGCCCGAGCTGTACAGCCACTTCGGCAGCCGGGGCATCATCCCGCTGACCATCCTGCAGTCCTACCGCCAAGGGACACGAGTCTGGGGCGAGCAGGGTATGGATGCGCTGTGGTCGGCCGCCACCGTCAAACTGGTCGGCGCTGGCATTGATGACGCCCGGTTCGCCGAAGACCTATCCCGGCTCGTCGGTGAGCACGACGTCACCGTCGCCTCCCGCACCCGCGACGGAAGGGCCACACCTCGTACCAGACGTCGGTGCGCCGGCAGCGGATCCTCGACCCGGCGCAGATTCGGGCGCTGCCGAAGGGCTCGGCGCTGCTGTTCGCCACCGGCGTCAAGGTAGCGATGCTCAACCTGCTGCCCTGGTACGACGAGCCCAGCGCCGATCGGCTGACCGCGGCCGTCGTCGCGTCCAACGCTGAGATGACCCGGCAGGCGCAACGTACCCGGAGCGCGAGGCGGGACCGGATGGCGCAGCGATCCTGGCGGGGACGGGCGGGCTGAAGCTAACTGAAAAGCGGAGGTAGGCCATGGGCGCACCTCGACTCAACGAACCGACGTTCCCGGTGCGCGGCACCGGGCTTGAGCCCGGCGGCTGCTGGCGGCCGTCGACGCCGCGGTGACCTACTACCGCGCCCAGCTCAAACACGCCGACGGCCCCGTGCCTATCTCGCCGAACGCGGTCTTGGTGTTGTCGTGCAGCGGGAGTGGCCATGGCGGGTCGGTACGCCCGCCAAGGTGGAGTTCGCTGACGCGCCACTTGCTTGCCGCCGGCTTCAGGCGGAGGAGTTGGTCGGCGCGGGCTTGTCGACGCGCAGCCGACGGAATCCGGACCAACTGATCGACATGTTTCGGGACCGGATCATGTTCCCGGTACGCGACGCGGTCGGGCTTGCTGTGGCGTTCCTCGGTCGCGCCGGCCCTGGCTGCGCAGACGGTGTGCCGAAATACATCAACAGCCCTGACACCGCGATCTACAACAAGGGGCGGCTGTTGTTCGGTGTTGCGGAGCAGCAGGATCGCCTCAACGAGCGGTGGGCGCCGGTCCTGGTCGAAGGGCCGGCTGATGTCCTCGCGGTGTGGCTGTCCTACTCCCGATCGGGCCGGTCCGGAGCGGTGGCTCTCGCGCCCTGCGGCACCGTGCTGACCGAAACACAAGCCGCGATCTTGTGGGAGCTGCCCGGCGCCAAGCGGGGCATCGTGGCGGCGTTCGATGGCGACCCAGCCGGCCGTGACGCGGTGGAGCGAGCCTGGCAACTACTCCGGCAGCCGCTCGCGCTCGTACCGCTGCTGGTTGCTGAGTTCAGTACAGGCGCTGACCCGGCCGACCTGCTGCGTTGGCCGAACGGCCGGGCTCAGTTGCGGGCCGCGCTGCAGAGGCGGGCGCGGCCAATGCTCGAGGCGGTGGTCGACCACCGCCTCGCCCGGCTCCTCGAGCGGTATCCCCGGCTACTGGAGGACATCGACGGCAGGTGTGCGGCAGTGCGCGTCCTGGTGCCGCTGCTGTTCGAGGCGACGAGCCCAGATGAGGGGATCAGAATCGCCCGGCGTCTCGTCGCCCACACCGGGCCGGGGTCGACACAGTGGCAATCGCGGCGATCACACACCTGGAAGGCGCGCTACACGACCTCCACTCGGATATCGAGGCTGTTGCTAGACCACGCGAGCCCAACCCACGCTGATTTGGTCAGCTTGATAGCATCCCAACACGGCCTGTGCGAGATCGAGCTGGTGACAGGCCGCTGGCCGTTTGCTCTGCCGCAGACAGGCGGCCACTTCTGGTCGGACCGGGTCACGAGAGAGCATCTTCGAACTGCGGATCGCCCCGCACCCGGAAGATCCCGGCCGAGATCTCTTCGGACCGATCCCGAATAGCCTCGCGCATCGTCGGCGGCCACCGCGTCCCCGCCGACCACAGAGCCGACGTCAGGCCTGCCTCCCTTAGATCGCTGGTTGTCAGATCCGCGTCAAACAAGCGAGCACCTTCGCAGTCGGCGTGCCGTAGGTCTGCCTTGGCCAAGTAGGCGCCGCTTAAGTCGGCACCTCGCAGGTTCGCCCAGCTCAGATCCGCCCCGACAAGCCACGCTCGGGCCAGCTTCGCATCCTCAAATCCGGCTCGGCCAAGCTTGGCATTCTCAAACATTGAGCCGGAGATCCGCCCGGTCGAGCCGCGCGTTCCGGAGGTCGGCGCTGCGGAAGGTCGCGCCGGGCGCGATCGCTCGGACTAGATTCGCGGCACGCAGGTTGGCGGCGGACAGGTCGCATTCCCGCAGTTCGGCGTCCTCAGTCTGGCACCTCGCAGGTCAGCGTCGCGTACCGTGGCGCTGCGGAGGTCGGCTGCGGTCAGATCCACGCCGGCTAGATTGAGGCCCGGAGCCTGGCGCTCGTCAAGTCCGCGCCGCTCAGGTCCGCTCCTCGCAGACTACGACCGAGCGGGACTACTGCTTCGAGCCCTGAACGCTGCGCTGCGACAACCGATAGCAGCGCATGCCCTGCCGTCGATATGTCATCTGCCTCGGGATACGCGGCGGCGAGCAACTCAGCTGCCACGTCGAAAAACTCTCGGCGCTCGTTGTCCGTCATGCTCGACTCCGTTCCCGCCGACGTGGGCTTGACTCCGATGCGAGGGACACGCAGATCGGGCACCGATCCCGCAGCGGGGCTGGTCGAGAACCGCGACGGCGCCGAGCACAGCCTGCTGGATCGCCTTAAACCCCGACGCGTTCTTGTCTACCGCAGTGCTGTCGAGAACTAGGGCGACAATGCGTTCCCAATGGTCCTGGGCTTGCCGCCAGTCGTCGCCGTGCAGTACGACAAAGGAGGCAGCGAACCCTTCCCGTACGGCGAGTTCACCCTTCGTGTAGACAAGGTTCTGCAACCGTGGGATCCAGTCAGGCATCGTCCTCGCCACCACCGAGCACGCGCAGGGCGTCTCCGTCCGCCGGGAAGAGATGAAATTGTTCACGACCCAGCCCGCGACCGCACCGGCGACGGCCGGCCCGACGAGCCATCCGGCCAACGAGAGGGCCAGGCCAGATAAGCAGAGGCGACCTCACCGGGTGAGGTGATGCCGATGGTGACGTCGTACGCCTGCTGCCAGCCGATGCGGAAGCCGTTGACGACGTAGAGGGCCACCATCAGAGCTGCAATACCGAGCCCCCAGGACGAGATCCAGTAACGGAGTCCACCATGGCGGGACATAGAGCGACGCGAGCGGCGTATCCGCTCCCGCAGTCGTTCCCTGGGTGGGGCGGCAGGTCTAAGCTACCCACTGATTGGGTCGGCACTCGGCCAGGTTACCGAACAGACGACCCAGGAGCTACATTCGACCGTGCGCCGGAGGCCCCAGTTCATGCCGAGCGAGGACGGAACCACGCTGACGCTCGCGGAGATCGCGGCCTTACTCGGGCGATCGGAGCGAAAACGCAAACGCTGATCAAGTCCGATCCTCAGTTCCCGATTTCAGTCTCATCCGGTGTTTGGAGAAACGCGCAGATCCAGCGCTGGGCGGCAGCTCAAGACGACGCACGGACGGCCCGCATCGCCGCACCCGAATATCACCGGACACCCAGCGGCCCCGCGAGCTATGTCGGAGCCTCTGCGGTTGGCGATCGCCGACACGTCGTGATGACCTGGGCCACCGCGATGGGCGATCTACATCTGGTCTATCCACCAAAGAACGCTGCGCACACGTATCCAGCCACGGCCGCAACGTGGCTGCCCGCAGACTCATACGCGATATGCGTCGTCTGGCCTGACTGGGCTCGCAGGGACCCGCGTTGGAGTCGGTGCTGGGGTTAATCCCACGCGGCAGATTCCGATTACATGGGCCGACCTGCGTCGACTCCTGGGCATGCCGGCGCCGTACTGGTTGACGAGTCTGCGCGATCCAGGGCGAATGCTGGATTGAATCCCGGGACCCCACTGTGACCGTGGCTGCCCCCGCTGATGTCGACATAACTCCTTGGCTACTGCTGGCTGCGCTAGAGGATGGCGAGACGCCCGTCCGCCGTACGCTAGTCGGCCTCGCTCGTGAGGCGCAATCGACGGCAACCGCGTCGGCCGAGATGCAAATAAGCTTCTTCAATGAATGCGCCGACCGGGATCATATCGCCCTCGCCGCCCGTCCCCTGGGCACGCCGGAAGTCCAAGCCTCCGACGTTCCGCAGGATGTTCGGCGGATGGCCTGAAGGAGATCCTGCAACGCGACGACGAGCTGGCGATCGCCTGTGTCATGGCCGAGGGCAGGTATAGCGGCGGAAGGGATACGCCTTTCCCACAGGCGGCCCGGATCTCACCAGAGTCCTCCGCCACGGTCGTCGAGTGGGCCGCCTTACTGGTGCCAGCCGGCCGTACGGCTGCGCACGCGGCGCTGTCCTACCGCGAAGGGCCCGCCATAACCTGCCTGGACGATCCGGTGACCGGCGCGCCGGTCGTTCGCATAGGGAGGAACGAGTACCTCACGTCGGTGCCGTTCGTCCTTCCGACCGACTCGCCTCTGAGCGAGCTCATTCTCGACGACGAGGTGTGGATCCGAACCGCAGACCACCGCTTGTTCCTCGCCCCGCTCGGCGACTACGGCGGCGTGTCCTGGGGATACAGCGGGACCGGACCAAGCATGCTGGCTGCCCTGGTCGATCGACTGCTGGACGATATCTCGTCACCCGCCAGATTCAGGCCGGCGGGCCGGCGGGCCTGGATGAGCTCTTCAAGATCAAGCACCCGGACGGCACCGTCTTCACCCGGGCGGAGCTCGAGCGGGCTCGGTCCGCTCGGTCAGCGCGAAAGGTCGTCGTCTGGGTCCTCGCGCCGAATCTGGGTGAAGCCTCAGCTCAGTGTCTCCATCGGAACTCTCGTTCCTGAATCAGAAGTGATAGCTTCCACCAAATATGGACTTGCATCGTCACATGACGGACAAGGCGGATCTAACGGTATTTCCGGCCTGATCCGCAAGCGGTCGAAAGGCGCACCTTCGCTGGTGCGGTGTCAGTCCCACCACTCCCACCAGGCCCCTGGCGCCGGCCGGGCCGGTATCTCTGGTGATGAGCGGTGCCGGCGCTCGCCGAGATCGCCGCCTGCAGCACATTGCAGGAACGCTCCTTCGTCGCCGAAGAGGATGGGCAGTTGGTGGTCTAGTTCTCTCAGCCAAAGCAGCATGCCGGTCATCTGCAGGCGGGCTTGTTCCCAGCCGTACCACAGGGCCGTCAGCCGGGTTACCGCTTCGTCGTGGCGCCACCATTGCTCGCACCAGTGCCACCGGGTCATGCCTACCTCGCCGACCGGACGCGGGAAGGTCGGCAGCAAGTAGGTGGTCACCCACTGCTCGACCGTCGAGTACAGCGGCGATTGATCGCCCCGCCGCCAGCATCGGCGCGTTCGGCTCGGGCCTGCTGCAGCTCGACAACCTGCGCCGCCAGTCTCGCCACCTCGGCAGCCAGCTCGTCGAGACGGGTAGCCGCGTCAGTGCGGGTCCGTTGCGACATGGCGTTCGTCATCGTGTCCTGCCCCGCATCGGCACCGCAGTGACCGCTGCCGCGGGTAGCTTCCCGGAGACTGCGGGATTGACCTGGGCTACGCGAAGCTTTGGAAGGCCTGCACCCAAGCCGGCGTCTCAAGCGTGTCAGCGTGGTGGACGGCAGCCGCGGAGGCGACGATGTAATCGGCATTGTCGTCGTGGAACACGCTCGCCGACTGCCCGGCTGCGTGCTCGTTGGCCGGGGTACGGGGATTGTCGATCGTCCCGCCGTCGCTGGCGCCCTCGCCGCGCTCGGCAGCCGCTCGGCTCCGCAGGTCGCGGGCCAAGGCCAACTCCACGTGGCTCTGCGCGAGGCGCATCGCCTCGACCGGCCGTCCTTCGGCATCGCCGGCCCTGACCGCCTGATGCATCTCCTCAGCGAGGTCGCGGAGCAACTGGACCGGTTCGCCAGCGGGAGCTTCCCGTGGCGCGCCACTGGCGCTGCAACTCGTCGAGAGCCTCCGGCCGGACGTACTCGGCCAGCCTCATCGCCTCCTGCCTAACAGCGGCGTCGAAGTGGTCGACCACCACACGACCACCGGGTGGCAGCGCTGCTGGACCGTCAGGGGCGATCCCCGCCGGTCTGGTGTGCCGCCGTGCGCGCGAGCTTCGCCGTGCTGGCGATGACCTGCGCGGGCGTCGCGCTCCCACACCTCCCGGGCTGCGGTACGCATGGCCTCAGGAATCGGTGCTCCCGCCTGCCGGTGGCGGTAGTAGGCGGTTATCAGGTCCGGGCGGATCTGCCGCAGCCGTTGCTCGGCGAACTCGGCCGCCCGCTGGGCTACCGGGTCGCTAGTGGCGTGGATCGTCGCAGTACGCCAGACGGCTGCAGCTTCGGCGAAGGTGGCCTTGTTGACAAGCCAATCGCCGTCCAGCGAAGCGGCCATCCGCTCGCGGTCCGCCCGTACCTTCGCTGCCAGCCGGTCGGCTTCGCGGCGGGCTGTCGCGGCGGCCTGTTCGCGTTGACCCTCGCGTTCTCGTTCGGCGGCCTTGTTCTGGATGCCGACGGCGACCCAGCGGGCGCCGGCCTCGCCGACGGTCGCCATCGTCGCCAGCCCTTGCAGGAACTGTTGGCGGGTCTCGGCCATCGGGTCCTCGTGTTGCTGCGGATGCGCCACATGCACCTCCCCTGCCTGCTCAGCGGCCGCGTGAGGTACGCCGACCGCCTCCCACTGTCGGTACGGTTGTTGACGTCGGAGTTAGCGGCGGCGTTACCGCCCGTTGCCGGCCACCCGCTACCAACCGCAGCGCGTCAGCCGCAGCCCGCGCGGCCTCGGCTTGATGCAGGCGCTGCTGGGCGTTCCGCAGCTGCTCAAGGGTGTCGGCGAGCCGCGCCAGGTCCATCACCAGTGCGAGGGCTGCGATCGTGTCGTCGTCGCCGGAGACGCGGCCCATGAGCACTACCAGGCGCGACATGGCGCGCATCTCCTGGGGCGGCTGGTGGATTTCTGACCCGGCCGTATAGGTCCCGGGCTGCCCGGTCGAACACCTCGGCTGCCCGGTGTAGCGGCCCGCGCCGGTCACCCTCGACCGAGGAGGCCAGGCTGGTGAGCAGGTCCGCTGCGGCGATGGCGGTGGCTTGTGCCCGTCCGGGCGCGGCATGGGCGTCGCGGCGGATGTCGGCGGCAGCCGCGGTGACTACCTTGGCGGCGTGACGCATCGCGTCGACCCGCTCGGCCCGGCCGACGGTCGGCGTAGCCGGCAGTAGCGTGGAGTGCCCCACCGCAGCCGCAGTTTCGGCAGGGTCATGTCGGGCGCCAACCGGCCCCGCCGAAGTACACCGGTTGCCCGCCGGCGGTGCGTGCGCCGGGAGGGCCACCGCGTACCCGGTGATCTGCCGGGGTCGGTGCTGCTACACCGGAGCCGGAGCAGGATGCCCGCCGCGCGTAGCCGGGCGAAGAACTCCTCCTGCGAACCGGCCGCAGCCACGGCCGTGCGTACTCGCCGGCGCAGCTCGTCCCGGGCGTCTGGCGCGGCCGGCGCGGCGGGCCTTGCTGACCTCAGCGGGGTGGGGGCGGCGGTGAGCGGTGCGGTCAGCCGGCGGGACCCGGCGGTGCAGGTTGTAGCGGCGGGCGACGTTGTACGTGGCCTTGACGCAGCGCGGGTAGTCATTGCGCAACCAGTTCGTACGACCGTCCTCGCGAACCAGCGTGGCGACGATGTGCACATGGTCGTCGGCGTGACGCATGGCGATCCACCGCAGGCCCGGGTCGGTGGCGGTGGTGGCCACGCCGACCTCGGTGAGCATCTGCACCGCCATGTTCGCCCACGTCGTGTCGCTGACGCTGCGATTCCGATCCTCGGGCGCGAGCCGCATGCTGGCGTGCCAGACGAACTTGGTCGGCGGGCGATAGCCGGCGCGGACCGGTTGCTCCAGCAACGCCGTCAGCGCGCGGAGATCCCGCTTGCCGCTGACGGTGACCTCGGCCCAGGTCGGTCAGAGGGCCTGCGCCGTCCCAGGCAGCCACCAGGTGCGGGTTGACGTGTTCTTCCGCCTTGCCCGGCCCCACAGGTAGCGCAGCAGGCCGCCGACCCGCGCGCCCCGCCGGTGTACGCGCGTGATCACCGCAACTTCCTGTCGATCCGGGAGATCACCTCATCGAGCCGGCCCACCGCCGCCGCGCAGAGCCGGACGGCATCGACCGCCCAGTCGGGCAGTTGGCCGGTGGCGTTGAACGCTGCGGCGGCCTGGTTGACGTTGTTGCCGAACATCACCACGGCGCGGCGGGCGGCGAACAACTCGTGCTGCAGATCGCGTAGATCGCCGGTCGAAGCACCACCGGGAATTTGAGCCGCAGCCGCGGCGGCGACCGCCGCCTTCGCCGCGTAACCCGTCGCGGTCAGCTGCGCGACCGCCGCCGCCGCGTCAATCGCAGCCTCTCTCGTCGGACAGCCTGAGCAACACGGCGTGCCGGCGACCCGGCTGGTTGTGGGCACGATGACGGGCCTTGCGGGCGGGCAGGCTGCTCACTGTCCATTACCGCCACTGTGCGCCCGGTGTTGCCGCCAACGTCAACGCCATCCACTACCGAAGTCGGCCAGGCCGACGCAGCGGGCACAGCCCGTCCTCCATTGCCGATTTGCGACCGCGCCCGGTCGCAAATCGATAAGCAATGGCCATATCTTGCTCCAAGCAGCGTCTATTCGATCAGATGCGATTACGCGACCGTCGGCACGCGCTCGATGACTGCCCCGCTAAAGCGGTAACGCTAGCCCTGGCCGGGCGATTGCACAAGATCATCATCGAAGCGGGACCCTTCGTAATTTGGGCGTCGGCCGCCACTACCACCGTGCGAGAACATCTCGCGGTGACCAGTCGATGCCCTGGGGTCAGAATGGGGAGTCATCGATAGGCGGGAGTGGACCATGTCGGTGGAACAGGTGATCACGGCGGCGTTGGCAGCCGGGGCGGGCGCGGGTTTGAAGGACACTGCTTCGGCGGCGGTACGGGATGCGTATGCCGGGTTGAAAGCTTTGCTCAAGCAGCGGTTCGGCGGACGCGAGGGTGAGGCGGTGCAGGCGTTGGAGGCCGACGAGACGGAGCCTGGTGTGTGGCAGGCCCGGATCGGCGAAGCCTGGCCGCGTCCGGCGCCGACGGCGATGAGCAGATCCTCGCCGCCGCCCGCCAAGTGTTGGAGTTGGCTGATCCGGCTGGCAAGTTTCATGTTGACGCCCGCGAGGCGAAGGGTGTGCAGGTTGGTGACCACACCACCCAGCACAACACCTTTCCTGACCCAGATTGGTCACCGAGGCGGCCCGCCGGGAGGTTGACGTCGGCAGGGCCTGTGGGGTGTTGGCCGGTGACCACAGTAGTCAGAACAACGGCGGGATCGACCGGCTCGCCCCACGTGGGGCGAGCCTCGGTCATGCGGCTGACTGTTGTCGGACGACGGAGGCGGCGGTTACGGTGAGAACAGCAGTGGTCACGTTCGGGCGCTAACGGAGGTTCGGTGCGCAGACTCCGCCACGCCCTCGCCGTCTCCTTCTTCTCTCTCGCGCTCGCCGTGTCGGGCTGCGGGCGCGACGGGCCGCTGTGCGAGTACGCCAACGGCCTGGTCAAGGACGCCCGCCTGACCGAGGCGGCGAACGCCTACGCGGCCGCTCAGCGGGTGGCGAGGGCACTGCGCCGACGCGGGGCGGACAAGGTCGCCGACCTGCGGCGGGACGTCACCAAGGACGTGGCGGCGGGCGCGCGGCCCTGGCAGCGGGGACAAGGCCAAGGCCCGGAGCGCGTACGAGGCGGCGCTCGCCATTGACCGCGGGGACGAAACAGCTCGGGGCGAACTGCTGCTGCTCGGCCAGGCCACGCCCGCCCGCCGGTGCCGACGCTCGTCGTGCAGGTGGTGCCGGCGAAGCGGGACCGCCCGAGCGTCTTCACCTGGGTGGCTCGCCACGGCCGTCGCCACGGCGATCGTTAACGCGGCGCTGCTAGTTCTCTGGCGCCGCCGGGTCGCGGCGATCGATCGGCGGGTGGGCGCCTCCGGGCGGACGGTCGACACCGTGGACCAGCGGATCAAAGACGTGGAGCGCCAGGCCACCGCGACCGATCGGCGAGTCGACGGGCGGGCGAGCGAATCGACCGGACCGACGCCGCTGTGGCGGCCCTCGACTGGAAGGTCACAAAGTCGGCGCCCACCGCGCGACAGCTGTCCGCGATGGACGCGCGGGTGTCGGCGGCCGACGGCCGGATCACGTCGGCCAACGCCCAGATTATGGCGGCGAACACGCGGGTGGACGGCCTGGCAGCCGAGGCCGCCGCCCTGCGCGACAGCATCGAGCGGTCCCAGCGAACCCTCCTGCGCCTCATCCGGTCGGCGGCGGCTCGCCGCGGGCGGGCGGTCGCTCATGAAGAGTTCGTACAACCGGAGGACGCGTGAGCCAGGACATCGCCGTCAGTCTGTTCCTCCTCGAAGACGGGCCGGGCAACGCCGACAACCACGCCCGCCTGCTGATCCACCGGACGATGCGCACGGACGAGGGCGGCCGGCTCGACGAGTTCTGGATCTCCGAGCGGGTCGATCCGATGAGGATCGCGTCGGTCGGAGCCGGGGACGAGGATGACGACACCGGCGACTGGCACGGCCTACTGCTCGGCCTGGACCTGCCGGCGGTGACTTTCCGCCCGCGCCGGAGCCGATCGTGCTCACCTGCGGCGAGCGTGAGCGGTTCGAAGGTTCCCGTCCCGTCCCGCTGCTGCGAACCGAGGCGCGGCTCGACGACAGCGGCATTGTGCTCAACGCCACCCGTGCCGACCTGCGGTTCACCCGCGACGAACCGCTCGTGGTGGGCTTCCTCCCGGCCATCCGCCGAACCGTCGGCAGCCTCGACCTCACCAGCCCGCGCGCCCCGGAAGTGAGCGACCGCCCGCCGGCATCGGCCGCGCCGACACCGTCCACCCCGCCGCCGATCCGGACGCCACCCGCGCGGACGCCGCTCGTCCGGACACGACCCGCTCGGGCGGGGTCACAGTGGCGAACGAGCTCGAACGGTGGGTCGTCGAGCTGCGGACGTGCGCGGGGCGCAGATCGGCAACCACAACCGGCAAAGCAACCGGTTCGTCGTGCACCGGCCCGATCGGGCCATCGACTTCGGCGACGTGCTCGACCGCGAGAACGTACACCAGGCGATCCGCCGACTGTCCGAGCGGCCCGGCGACCGGGGCCTGCGCGACGACCTGGTCACGGCGCTGCGCCGGACTACCGGCGGGCGGGTCGACTCAAGGCCGATGGTGCTGACCGCACGCGTAGGCGAACCGGGTTTCTGGGAAAGTCTGCTCATCGTCGACGACGTGCGGGGAATGCAGGTCGGCAATCACGGGACGCAGCGCAACACCTTCCGCTACACCGTGATGGACGAGCCGCGGGCCGCCGCGTTGCTGCGCGAGAACCCCGGCCTGGCCCGCGCGCTGGCCGACTGCCTGTGCCCGCGCGACGGCCGCGGCGACGTGAACGCTGTGGCCCGGAGGCTCGACACCCATCTGCGCTCGCTGCCGGTCGAGGTCGACCGCGACCGGGGCATGGCGATCGGCACGCCGGGGCGGGCGAGCATCTGCGGGTGGTCCGCGCGGACGGGGTGACGGTCGGATTCGGCAACACGATGCGCAACGACGAGCGGTTCGAGTTCGCGCGGCTGGAGCGGACACGCGCCGAACTCCGCAAGCGGATGGACCAGGCGCTCCCGGACCCGGGGACTCACCGTCCCGGCCGCGGATTCGACCCTCAGCGAGATCCGCAGGGAGATCCGCGGCAGGACCGAGGCCGGATACCAGGCCCCGGCGAGAGGTACGGCGACCGCGGGCCGGCGCATGGACTGTGGTGAGGCCGCAAAACTTGACCCTGGGCAAGCCCGCCCTAGTAACGGTGCGCCACCACAGACCGCCGGCGGCACTGCACTCGCACCAACCGAATACACACGCCTACCAGTCAGCCTCTAATGCCGGCCTCACTCGCAATGGTGGTGGTTTGGCTTATGCAGGACCCGACAGGCCCGGGCGGGCAGTGACCGAAGCAGCGTCGCTAGCCGCCCACAACCTCCCAGTAGTTCATTTGCCCTGGCAAGCTCGACTTCGGCCCGCACCATGCGGTGCTGGTTGTTCGCCGGGCGCTCTGCTTGAGGCAAATCAACTACCCTGTAGCAGAGTTCGCCCGCCCGCTACCTGCCCCGGAGCCGGCACGAACGACGACGAAGCGAGGCGGCCTTGCGGAACCTAGTGAATGAAAACTGCGTAGTCGATCTCTAGCGCCGCAGGTCAAGAAGTCTGCTCCCGCGCACGCGGGGTGATCCCGGGTGGCGTCGTCGGGCGTGATGTCCAGGGCTGCTCCCGCGCACGCGGGTGATCCCCGGGCCCACGATGTGCTCAATCACGTCGGTGACCTGCTCCCCGCGCACGCGGGTGATCCTCGGCGGCCCGCGCGTACCTGGGTGACACCCTCTGCTCCCGCGCACGCGGGTGATCCGTTGAAGCAGCTAGAAATGGCTAGCAACCGAGCCTGCTCCCGCGCACGCGGGGTGATCCGTGCGGCAGGTCGAAGGTGCCCTTCGCGGTGGTCTGCTCCCCGCGGACGCGGGTGATCCCTCGTCGATACCAACCGGCACTGCGCGCCAGTTCTGCTCCCCGGGCACGCGGGGTGATCCGCTGAAGCGCAGCGGAGCCAGTGATTACGTCATCTGCTCCCCGCGCACGCGGGGTGATCCGGCCCCGAAGCTACCGCCGTCGGCCGCGGACATCTGCTCCCCGCGCACACGGGGTGATCCCTCCGCCCCGGCGAACGACGCCAGCGCCGCGCCCTGCTCCCGCGCACGCGGGTGATCCCCAGACGCCCCGGTCGAGGCCGTAGGTGAGGCGCTCCCCGCGCACGCGGGGTGATCCGCTGTGGCAGGCAAGAGGACCGGCCGCCCATCCCTGCTCCCGCGCACGCGGGTGATCCGGTCGGCCTCACGGCCCTGGATGTAACCGACGGCTGCTCCCCGCGCACGCGGGTGATCCGCGCTCCCGTCAGAGCGTTGCGGGTCGTCGGCCCTGCTCCCCGCGCACGCGGGGTGATCCCACGTACCGGGCGCTGGTCCTGGAACAGGCGGCCTGCTCCCCGCGCACGCGGGTTGATCCCTCTAATCTCTGGCCCGCCGTGGCCCTGGTCCTGCTCCCGCGCACGCGGGTGATTCGGCAACGCCCGCGGGCTTCTGCGGAGCGCGGATCTGCTTCCCGCGCACGCGGGTGATCCCCGTCATGGCCTTGCTGAAGAGCCCGTCTGCGCTGCTCCCGCGCACGCGGGCGTGATCCGACCCGATCCTCCGGCAGATGGCCGAAGAGGTCCTGCTCCCCGCGCACGCGGGGTGATCCGGCCGCCAAGTGGACCGGGATGACCACACTGGGCTGCTCCCCGCGCACCCGGGGTGATCCGAGATGCTGGCCGCCGCACCCAAGTACGAGCTGCTGCTCTCCGCGCACCCGGGGTAATCCCGTGACGTACCGGGAGCCGAAACCGGCGCTGTGCTGCTCCGCGCACGCGGGTGATCCCGACCCGGAGCGGTGGCCGGACATTGAGGGCTCCTGCTCCCCGCACACGCGGGTTGATCCCGACGGGCGGTACGGCGACGAGTACAAGGCGCTCTGCTCCCGCGCACGCGGGTGATCCCAGGCCGCTGAACGAGGCGCCGAGGATGAGATCTGCTCCCGCGCACGCGGGGTGATCCGTCCGGGAGTAAGCCCTGCGTCTTGGTGAGTTTCTGCTCCCGCGCACGCGGGGTGATCCGCACCACCTCGGTAGCCATGCAGAGTCGCAGTACTGCTCCCCGCGCACACAGGGTGATCCCGGCCGGATGCGGCGTCGGCGCGCGCGCCACGGCGGTGGCCTACTCCCGCGCACGCGGGGTGATCCGACGGAGCCTCTTCGTCGGCGACTTCGGCGATCTGCTCCCCGAGCACGCGGGAGTGATCCGGTGAAGCGTGTCCGGTCGGCCGCGAACTACCCCTGCTTCCCACGCATGCGGGTGATCCCGGTAAATACGGCTGGTACGGCTCGTACTCGGTCTGCTCCCCGCGCATGCGGGATAATCCGTCGTAGTTGTTCACGTCGGCGCATAGATGCTCTTGCTCCCGCGCAGGTGAAGCGATTCTTCGTGCTGCAGGTGCTGTCACCCGGGCGGCTACTCCTCGCGCTTTGGGCAAGCCATCCGACGTCCATATGTCCCTTCTGCGCGACTACTTACCTGCCGTGCGGCGGCAACGAGGTTGGCTTAAAGCTATCGGGCCACTGATGGTCGAGCGACCGGCGGGCAAGCGCGGGACAGTCCAGTCGTGATAGCAATCGATCGAACTCCCTGGGTGGCTACTCAACGCCAAGCAGCTTGAGGATCCCTTGTACAGGCACCAAGTAACGCCGGCCGACACGCAGAAGGCGCACTGGGAACTCGTTGGTTCTGGCCAGAACGTAAGCCTTGGTGCGTCCAATTCCCAAGATCGCTCCGGCGGTCTCGACATCGGTGGTGACGCCGAGATCACGTACCGCGTCGACCGTCCACACCTGATCCTGCACCCGGCTCGGCTTGTAACCGGCGCTTGTGGTGGTTGCCATCGTCCGAACCCCTGAGGTCGTGAGCACGCCGGGATCGGCGTCAGTCCTCACGATGCGAGCAACCGGTTGTCTGCTGCGCTGCCAAGTAAAGGCGACCGCGGCAGGTAACGACATCAGCAACAACAGCCAGCTGGGTTACAGCCCGGCTGACAGCCGGAACGTCGGTCGGTCGCTGATTCAAAAACTTGGCAGTACAGCCAGGAGACAGGACAGCCATGCATGAGCGGGCGCTTACACCACGGCTACGCCTTGGTGACCAGCTTGCCGCGTCTCCGAGCACCGCTTCCATCAGCTCCGCGGCCTTCCGCTCGCTCCGGCAACACGTGAGTGTAGACATCCCGCGTCGTGCGACTGTCGGCGTGGCCAGCCGCCGCTGCATCACATGCTCGGAACGCCAGCGTCAGCACCGGTGGTAGCGGAGGTGTGCCGCGCATCGTGAAGCGAAATGATCGGAACGCCGGCATCAGCGCAGGCCTTCGCCCACTGGTCGGTGAAACACTTCGGGTAGTCCCGCTCACCGTCCTCAGCAGGCCCTGAATGACCCCAAAGTGCACCGTGCCGTCCTGCTTGTTCGCTGGTCGCATCAACTACCCTCTAGCAGAGTGTCCTTGCGCTACTACGCACCCAAAACGCCAAGCCGAAAAGAAGACTAAGTCGGACGATCTTGCGAAACCTAGTGAATGAAATCCGCCAAGTCGATCTCTAAAGACACAGGTCAAGAGGTGCTCCCCGCGCACGCGGGGTGATCCGAACGTCCACAGCAGCGCCCGCCGCGCGGACGTGCTCCCCGCGCACGCGGGGTGATCCCGATCCGACCTACGCCGCCACAGCGTTCTACCGGTGCTCCCGCGCACGCGGGGTGATCCCATGGCGAACGCCCGCACGTGCTGGTCGGGCATGTTCCCCGCGCACGCGGGTGATCCCCGCAGTGAGCGCGGGTCGCTGCTGGGCCGCTCGTGCTCCCCGCGCACGCGGGTGATCCCCGGTAGCCGAGCACGACTAGGGCGACCAGGACGTGCTCCCCGCGCGCGGGGTGATCCGGCCGAGGCGTACGCGCTGGCCATCTCCCCGTAGTACTCCCGCGCACGCGGGGTGATCCGCCGGTGCCGTCGCTCGGGTCGATCTCGTCGGCGTGCTCCCGCGCACGTGGGGGTGATCCGTGGCCGGGGAGATCTCCACGAGCACGGCATGGTGCTCCCCACGCACGCGGGGATGATCCCTCCAGACGTTCTCGCTCTGGTGCGTTGCGCAGTGCTCCCTGCGCACGCGGGGTGGTCCCGTGCCCGCCAGCTCGGATGCGGCGGCCGGGCGTGCTCCCGCGCACGCGGGGTGATCCGAACTCGCGATCGGCCAGCAGGCGCAGACCACCGCGCTCCCGCGCAGGCAGGGTGATCCCAAAGCGGCAATGCCGCTGGCGCAGAGCACCAGGTGTTCCCCGCGCACGCAGGGTGATCCCACCCTGCTCGTCGATGAGGCATACTTCGTGCCGTGCTCCCGCGCACACGGGGGTGATCCCCACGCCCACACGTGCTCGCTCAGGGTGTCGCCGTGCTCCCCGCGCACGCGGTGATCCCGACACCATCAACGTCACCGTTGAGGGTGTGTTCCTACCGCCGCGCACGCGCGGGTGATCCTGACGTAATCACGTTCCTTTCGTTCGGCTGGAAGTACTCCCTGCAGCAGTAGGGATAGAACCGTACGGCGGGCTTTCTTCCGGGCGGACTCGAACTGCTCCCTGCGCACGCTGGGGTGGTTCCACCTTCCGGGCTCACCTGGAAGCGGGCCGTTCTGCTCCCTGTGCAGGCGAGGATGACGGGGTGATCCCAACGACTGATGAGTCCGCCGCAAGCGTCGGCCTGGTCCCCGCGCACGTGCGGTCAGTTGTTCGACTGCTGCGGACCTCACTACATCGAATGCTCATCCGTCTGAAGCAGATCCGGCTACTGCCAAAGCTTGCAATGACTTCGCCGTGTTCCGCGCGCTGGACTGTCGAACGGTCGACGCGGGGACGCGTACCGGCTGCAGCGCTCCATCGGACATGCTCACAAGATGGCTACTCGACGGCAAGTAGCTGAGGATCGCCGGGACAGACACCAGGTGCCGCCGGCCGACACGCAGAAGGCGTAACGGCACCAACCCAAGGCAACTAGCTGTGGCTAGGCCGAGCTGACAGCCAGACGGTGTGCTGCCACTACTCAGGCAAGACCTGGGCTCGGACGGCCAAGCGTGAGCGGCCCTTTCTGGCACAGCTACGCCTTAGGTGACCAGCTTGCCGCGTCTCCGAGCACCGCTTCCATCAGCTCCGCGGCCTTTCGCTCGCTTTCCGGCAGCACGTGGGTGTAGACCTCCCGCGTCGTGCGGCTGTCAGCGTGACCGAGCCGCCGCTGCATCACGTGCTCGGGAACGCCAGCGTCAGCGCCGGTGGTAGCGGAGGTGTGCCGCGCATCGTGAAGCGAGATGACCGGAACGCCCGCATCAGCGCAGGCCTTCGCCCACTGGTCGGTGAAGTACTTCGGGTAGTACGGCTCACCGTCCTCCCGGCAGAACAGGTAGCCGCCGTCGTGGTACAGGACCCCGGCATCGACCTTCTCCGCGTCCTGGCGCGTCCGGTGAGCGTCCAACTCCGCTACCAGAGCTGGCCCGAGCGCTACCGCCCGCTTGCTCTTGCCCTTGGGTGACTTCTCGACCACTCCGTTGCTGGTCGTGGTGCGCTGCCAGTGCAGCAGCAAGACGCCGCGGTCGAGATCCACGCGCGGCCACTTGAGACCCGCCAGCTCCCCACGCCGGGCGCCGACGACGATCGCCAGCACCCACGCGGCACGCAGCCGGTGATCGGCGTGGTACTTGAGGAACTTCGCCGACTGCGCCGGCGTCCACACGCCCTTGCGGCCCATCGTCTCCCGCTCGACCTGCCGAGGTTGCCGCACACCATCGACGTTGACCCCGAGGTCGCTCAACGCCTTCATCATGACCCGGTGCACGATCCGGACGGTGGTCGACGACAGCGGACCGCCGTTCTTACCGCCACCCTTCAGCAGCTTCTTGTACAGCTCGTGGATCACCCGCTTGTCGAGGGCGTAGAGCTGCCGCGCACCGATGTGCGGAACCACGTAGCAGCGCATGATGTCCCGATAGTTGCTGAGCGTCGTCTCCTGGACATCCAGTTCGCGCTCGTTGAGCCAGCCCTCCAGCTCGGCAGCGACGCTACCGTCGGCGCCGAGGTCGGCACCGCCGTAGGCGGCGCGTGCGTCCTGTTCAGCCTTCAGCGCAGCGGCCTGATTAGGGAACCCTGCCGCTTGTGCTGGCGGCGCCGCCCGTCCGCATCAGGCGGGAGGTCGATGACGAAGAACCAGCGGGTCTGGCCGTTGGCGAGGCGGTAGTTGTAGACAGCCACGAGGCTGCACCTCCGCAGTAACGGGATCGAGGGATGCAACCCACGTTAAGCGATCTCCGTTACCGCCAGCGTTACCGCAAGATCACTCATGATCTTCTATATCCGCTGGTGAATACCAGTCGGGACGGCCGGATTCGAACCGACGACCCCTTGACCCCCAGTCAAGTGCGCTACCAAGCTGCGCCACGTCCCGCCCCGCCGGGTCTCCCCTGCGACAGCCGGTACAGCTTAGCGCAGCATCTCCCGACCGTACGCACAGGCCCCACCCGACTCGCGAGCTCACCGAACCACCACACAACCCCTAAAGCGTCCTAGGAGGGTGGGGTAGTCCGGGCAGAAATGCCGGATGGGCACGAGCGCCCATCCGGCATTGGAAACCCAAACGAACTCGTCAGCCGTGCGCCTTACCCCGACCGCCGGGGCCCAGCTTCTTCCGCGGGCGGACCGAGATCTCGATGGGGCTGCCCTCGTACCCGAACTCCTCGCGGAGCTTGCGCTCGACGAAGCGCTGGTAGCCGGCGTCGAGCGGGCCGGTGGTGAAGAGCACGAACCGTGGCGGCGCCACGCCGGCCTGCGTCGCGAACAGGATGCGCGGCGCGCGTCCACCGCGGATCGGGTGCGGGTGGCCTGCACCAGCGCGGTCAGCCACTGGTTCAGCTGCGCGGTCGGTACGCGGGTTTCCCAGCTGGCCAGGGCCTTGTTCAGGGCCGGAGCCAGCTTGTCCACCGCACGGCCGGTCATCGCCGAGAGGTTCAGCCGGATCGCCCAGGGAATGCGGCGCAGTTCCCGGTCGATCTCCTTGTCCAGGTAGTACCGACGGTCGGCGTCGACCAGGTCCCACTTGTTGAACGCGATGACCATCGCCCGGCCGGCCTCGGTCACCATCGTCAGGATCCGCTGGTCCTGCTCGCTGATCGGCTCGCTGGAGTCCAGCAGCACCACTGCCACCTCGGCGGCCTCGATCGCACCGGCGGTACGCAGGCTGGCGTAGTACTCGGTGCCGCTGGCCTTGCCGACCCGCTTGCGCAGCCCGGCCGTGTCCACCAGCTGCCAGGTCTGCCCGCCGATCTCGACCAGGCTGTCCACCGGGTCCACAGTGGTGCCCGCCACCGAGTCGACGACCGCCCGCTCCTCACCGGAGAACCGGTTGAGAAGGCTGGACTTGCCCACGTTCGGCCGGCCGACCAGTGCCACCCGGCGGGGTCCGCGCGGACGGTTCTCCACGATCGCCGGTGCTTCCGGCAGCGCTTCGAGGATGGCGTCCAGCAGGTCACCGGAGCCGCGTCCGTGCAGCGCGGAGATCGGGAACGGCTCACCGAGACCGAGCGACCACAGCGACGTGGCCTCCATCTCGATGGCAGTGTTGTCGGCCTTGTTGGCGATCAGGATCACCGGCTTGGCGCTGCGCCGCAGCATCTTCACCGCGGCCTCGTCCACGTCGGTGGAGCCCACCATCGCGTCGACCACGAAGAGCACCACGTCGGCGGTGACGACAGCGGTCTCGGCCTGCGCCGCGATGGCCGCGGCCCGGTCCTGGCGTCCGGCTCCCACCCACCGGTGTCCACCACTGTGAACGCCCGGCCGTTCCACTGCGCGTCGTACGGCACCCGGTCCCGGGTCACGCCGGGGACGTCCTCGACGACCGCCTGCCGGCGGCCGATGATCCGGTTGACCAGCGTCGACTTGCCCACGTTGGGGCGACCGACCACGGCCACCACCGGCTGCGGGCCGGTCGGCTCCTCGACGGCGACGTCGGGCTCACGCAGCTCGACCCACCCACCGCCATCGCTGCTCATGCCACGCCCCGCTCGGTGAGCAGGTCACGCATCCGCGTCACGACCTCGTCGATGCCCAGCTCGGTGGTGTCGAGCACCACCGCGTCGGGTGCCTGCGCCAGCGGGTTGACAGTGCGGGTCGAGTCGAGACGGTCCCGTCGGGCCAGGTCGGCGGCCGTGGCGGCCACGTCGGCGGCGTCCTCGGCGCTGCGCCGGGCGGCGCGGGCCGCCTCGGAGGCGGTCAGGAAGACCTTCAGGTCGGCGTCCGGCGCCACGACCGAGCCGATGTCACGCCCCTCGACGACTATCCGGGCGACGTTGGCGATCATCTGGCGCTGTCGGGTGACGAGCAGCTCACGAACCGCCGGCACGGCGGCGACGGCGGAAACCGCGCCGGTCACCTCCGGGCCCCGGATATCCGCGTCCACGCCCACGCCGTCGACGGTCACGGCGTACCCTGCGGGTGGGTGCCGATGTGCAGCTTGACCTCGCTGGCGACCTTGGCCACCGACGCGGCGTCGGTGAGGTCCACGCCGGAGCGCAGCACGGCCAACGTGATCGCCCGGTACATCGCCCCGGTGTCCAGGTAGCGCGCACCGATGCTCACGGCGAGCCGCCGCGACACGGTGGACTTACCCGAACCGGACGGCCCGTCCACAGCGACCACACATCGCCCGGTCCGTACGTTTTCCTCCACCGTGTCCTCCTCAGCCCGTACCTCACGGATCGCCCGGTGATCTGGCGCCGCAAGCGGTTTGTCAATCGTCATCAATCATGCCCGGACCCCGGAAGGGCCGCGCGCGCCGCCGCCGGAGGCGACCCACGCCACCGGACGAACCACGTCTCGGCCGTTCCGGAGCCTACCGGCAGCCGTACCCCGAACTCGGGGTCAGTCACCCACCGCGTTGAACAGGGCGGCGACCTCGGCGTTGGTCAACCGCCGGATCCGTCCGGTCCGCAGTTCACCGAGCCGAATGGGCCCGATCGAGGTACGCACCAGCCGGGTGACCGGATGCCCGACCTCCTCCATCAACCGCCGGACGATGTGCTTGCGGCCCTCGTGCAGGGTCAGCTCCACCTGGGCGGATTTACCCAGAGTGTCCACCACCTTGAACGAGTCGACAGTGACCGGCCCGTCTTCCAGCTCGACGCCGGCCAACAGCCGCTTGCTCAGGTTGCGCGGGATCGGCCCAACCACCTCGGCAAGGTAGGTCTTCAGCACCTCGTACGAGGGGTGCATGAGCTTGTGCGCGAGGGTGCCGTCGTTGGTGAGCAGCAGCAGGCCCTCACTGTCCGCGTCGAGCCGCCCGACGTGGTAGACCCGCTGCTCCACCCGGTTGCCGATGAATTCGGCGAGCTCGTTGCGGCCCTTGTCGTCCGCCATGGAGGTGACCACCCCGCGCGGCTTGTTCATCGCCACGTAGACCAGGCGAATGTCGACCTGGAGCCGCTCCCCGTCCACGTGGATGACGGCGACGGCGGGTCGACCTTGTCGCCGAGCTTGGCGACCCGCCCGTCCACGGTGACCCGGCGGCGGAAGATCAGGTCCTCACAGGCACGCCGGGAACCCACGCCGGCGGCGGCGAGCACCTTCTGCAGGCGCTCAGCCCCTTCGAAGACGGGGCGTCGGTTTTGGGGAACGGTTATCGGGTCGCATCAGCAAGCTCTTCTACGTCGTCGGGCAGGAAGGGTGCGAGGGGCGGCAGTTCGTGGACGGTGTTCAGCCCGAGCTCTCGAGGAACAACGTGGTGGTCCGGTAGAGGAACGCCCCGCTGTCCTGTTCGGTGCCGCACTCCTCGACGAGGCCACGAGTGACCAGCGTACGGATGACCCCGTCGCAGTTCACACCCCGGATGGCTGAGATTCGCGAACGGGTCACCGGCTGCTTGTAGGCGACCACGGCGAGCGTCTCCAACGCCGCCTGGGTCAATCGTACGGATTGCCCGTCCAGCACGAACCGCTCGACGTACGTAGCGTATTCCGGCCGGGTGTACAGCCGCCACCCGCCGGCCGCCCGCCGCAGCTCGAACCCGTGCCCGGCGGCGGTGTAGCCGGCGGCGATCTCGTCGAGCATCGGCCCGACCCGTTCGGCGGGCTGCTCCAGCACCTGGGCCAGCACCAGCTCGCTGACCGGCTCGTCGACCACCAGCAGGATCGCCTCCAGGGCGCCGCGCAGCTCGGTGTCGGACAACTCCGGCGCGGGCTCCGGCACGGCCGTCGCGCGCCGCCGCCCGTCAACTGCCGCCGGGTACGTCCCCTGCGCCACCCGGCTCCCCACCGCGTCCTGCCCGGCCTCAGCCGGGCCCTGCCCATCCGGTTCGGGCTGATCCGAGCTGGACGCCACCGTGTCCGGTTCCGCGCTGGTCGGGCTGATTCGGCCTCCGGCAGGGCGCTGCCACGTCACGAGGGTCGGTGTCCGGTTCCTGGGCCAGCGGCCGGGGCGGTCCCACGGCGGAACCCAGGCGGCGGCCTGGTCGGCCAGCGAGTCCCCGCGTTCCTCGTCACTCATCCCGCTCATCCTCCGTCGGTCCCGTCCCGTCCGGCCCACCGGGCTCCCCGCCGACTCCGGTCCAGCGGGCAACCCCGCCAGCTCCGGCTTACCGGGCTCCCCGGCTCCGGCTCGTCGGCGGTGCCGGCGTACTCGTCGACGTGCACCTGCGTGTCGCCGTCGGCCGGGCCGGTCCAGTGCACGGTCAGCTCCTCCAGTGCCTGCTCCTGCACGAAGGACACCAGGCCCTCCCGATACAGCTCCAGCAGCGCGAGGAACCGGGCCACCACCTCCAGGGTCGCCTCGCAGTCCGCGCAGAGCAGCGAGAACGTGGCAGTGCCCGCCCGGCGCAGCCGCGCGGTGAGGATCGCCGCGTGTTCCCGGACACTGACCCGGACCATGTGGATGTGGGCGATGGAGACCTCGGGCACCGGCTTCGGGGTCATCGCCCGCACGGCCAGCTTCAGCAGCCGCTGGGGCCGATGCCGAGCACCAGGTCGGGCAGCGCGTCGGCGTAGCGGGCCTCCAGGCTGACGGCCCGCGGATACCGCCGGCCGCCGACGGCCTCCAGCTCGGCGATGTACGCCGCCGCCTCCTTGTACGCCTTGTACTGCAGCAGCCGGGCGAAGAGCAGGTCCCGTGCCTCCAGCAGGGCGAGGTCGGCCTCGTCCTCCACCTCGGCGGAGGGCAGCAGCCGGGCCGCCTTCAGGTCGAGCAGGGTGGCGGCGATGAGCAGGAACTCGCTGGCCTCGTCCAGGTCCCAGTCGTCGCCCATCGCCCGGATGTAGGCGATGAACTCGTCGGTGACCGTGTGCAGGGCCACTTCGGTGACGTCGAGTTTGTGCTTGCCGATCAGTTGCAACAGCAGGTCGAACGGGCCGGTGAAGTTGGCCAGTCGAACCGTGAAACCGGTGGGCTGCACACCGTCGACCACGACCGGAGCAGCGGTCGCGGGCGGGTCGAGGGTGGCGCGGTCACCGGACGACCGTAGTCCACGAGGCGGGCACCGGGCGTTCCGGCTACCGCTCCGACTGGGCGGCGATCACCTCGCGGGCCAGCTGACGGTAGTTTCGCGCCCCGGAGGACGCCGGGTCCATCGTCGTGATCGGCGCACCGGCCACGGTGGACTCCGGAACTTGACCGTCTTGGTGATGACCGTCTGGTAGACCTTGTCGCCGAACGCCTCCACCACCCGCTGGAGGACCTGGCGGCAGTGCGTGGTGCGGCTGTCGTACATGGTGGCGAGGATGCCTTCGAGCTCCAGGTCGAAGTTGAGCCGCTCGCGCACCTTGTCGATGGTGTCGAGCAGCAGTGCCACGCCACGCAGGCTGAAGAACTCGCACTCGAGCGGGATGAGCACGCCGTGCGCCACGGTCAACGCGTTGATCGCCAGCAGGCCGAGCGACGGCTGGCAGTCGATCAGGATGTAGTCGTACTCCTTGCGGACCGTGCGCAGGACCCGGCCAGGGCCATCTCGCGGGCGACCTCGTTGACGAGCTGGATCTCGGCGGCGGAGAGGTCGATGTTGGCCGGGAGTATGTGCAGCCCCGCCACGTCGGTCTTGATGACGACGTCCTCGGCGAGGATGTCGTCCTGCATGAGCAGGTTGTAGATGGAGAGGTCGAGGTTGTGCGGGTTGACGCCCAGCCCCACCGAGAGGGCGCCCTGCGGGTCGAAGTCGACGAGCAGCACCTTGCGGCCGTACTCCGCGAGCGCCGCGCCCAGGTTGATGGTGGTGGTCGTCTTGCCGACGCCGCCCTTCTGGTTGGCCATCGCGATGATGCGCGCGGGACCGTGCCGGTCGGTGGGCATCGGCTCGGGAATGGGCTTGCGCATCGTGTAGGCAGCCGGGTCCGCTGGACCCAGGTCCGCGCCGAGCGTGGCCTGCTGCTCGCGGAGCTCCGTCGTCCAGGTCTCGGCACGGTCACCGTTGCCAGCCATGTGCTCGTTGCCCCTCCCGACGACCCACCCGGCGTCGGAGCCGTCCGACATCCTTCGCGGCGCCGCTGCGCACCCCGGTCGTTACGCCCCAGGAGGTCCGCGCCGATGCCGACTGTACGCCACCGACCAGCAGGGGTTCGGCACCGGCCCGGCGTGTCGGCGCCGACCGCGACCGGTTCAGTCCCGGCGCGCGGGTGGGCGGTCGAGTACACCTCGCGCAGCCGCTCCACGGTGACGAGTGTGAGACCTGGGTGGTGGTCACCGACGCGTGGCCGAGCAGTTCCTGGACCACCCGGACGTCGGCGCCGCCGTCGAGCAGATGGGTGGCGTAGGAGTGGCGCAGGGTGTGCGGGAGACGGCGGCGGGCCCGTCGACGGGCAGCCCGGCCCGGTCGGCCGCGCGGCGCAGGATGCCCCAGGCGCCCTGGCGGGACAGCGCGCCGCCACGGGCGTTGAGGAACACCGCCGGGTGCCCCGGCCGGCGGCGGCCAGCCCGGACGGCCCGACCAGGTAGGCGCGGACGGCGTCGACGGCGTACCCGCCGATCGGCACCAGCCGCACCCGGCCGCCCTTGCCACGCAACAGCGCCGTGCCCTCGTCGGTGTCCAGGTCGTCCACGGCGGCGCCGACCGCCTCGGAGATCCGCGCGCCGGTGCCGTACAGAAACTCCAACAGCGCCCGGTCGCGCAGCGCGAGGGCGCGTCGTCGCCGGTCGCGGTGATCGGGCCGGCGGTTTCCAGCAGCCGGACCACGTCGTCGACCGGCAGCGCCCGGGGCAGCCGGCGCGGCGGGTGGGCGGGCGGACGTCGCGGCTGGGATCGACGCCGGTCAGACCTTCGCGCACGGCGAAGCGGTGCAGGCCGCGGACCGCGCTGGCCGCGCGGGCGGCGGAGGACACCGCCAGCGGCGGGTTCGCGTCGTCGCCCGCGCGCAGCCGCGCCAGGTGCGACTCGACGAGGCCGGCGCCGACCGACGCGAGGTCGCCGACGCCGGCATCGGCCAGGGTCGTGAGATAACGCCCAGATCCCGACGGTACGAGGTGAGCGTGTTCGCGGAGAGTCCACGTTCGACGGTCAGGTGGTCGAGGTAGCCACGCACGGCACGGCGCAGGGCCGGCGTGGGCGCTGTGCCCACGCCGGCGGAGTCCGTGCCGCTGGTCAGCCCGCCACCGTTCAGGCCAGCGCGTCGGCCAGCGGGAGCACGTCCATGCCGTGCGCCTCGGCGACCGGGCCGTAGGTGACCTGACCGGCGTGGTGTTCAGGCCCAGCGCCAGCGCCGGGTCGTTGCGCAGCGCCGTACGCCAGCCCTGGTTGGCCAGTTCCAGGGCGTACGGCAGGGTGACGTTGGTCAGCGCGTACGTGCTGGTGTTCGGAACCGCGCCGGGCATGTTCGCCACGCAGTAGAAGATCGACTCGTGCACCTTGTAGACCGGGTCGGCGTGCGTGGTGGGGCGCGAGTCCTCGAAGCAGCCGCCCTGGTCGATGGCGATGTCGACGAGCACGCTGCCCGGCTTCATCCGGGAGACCAGCTCGTTGGAGATCAGCGTCGGGGCCTTCGCGCCGGGCACCAGCACCGCGCCGATGACCAGGTCGGCGTCGAGCACGGCCCGTTCGACCTCGTACGCGTTGGAGGCGACGGTCTGCAGGTGCCCCGGTAGATCGCGTCGGCCTGACGCAGCCGGGCGACGTTCTTGTCCAGCAGCAGCACCTCGGACTGCAGACCCAGGGCGATCGCGGCGGCGTTCATGCCGGAGACACCGGCGCCGATGACAACGGTCTTGGCCGCGTACACGCCGGAGACACCGCCGGAAGCACGCCGCGTCCACCACCGGTACGCATCATGTAGAAGGCGCCCATCTGCGGGCGAGCCGACCGGCCACCTCGGACATCGGGGCGAGCAGCGGCAACGACCGGTCGGGCAGCTCGACGGTCTCGTACGCGATACCGGTGACCTTGCGGTCGATCAGCGCGTCGGTGCACTCCTTGGAGGCGGCCAGGTGCAGGTAGGTGAAGAGCACCTGCCCTCGCGCATCCGGTGGTACTCCTCGGCGATCGGCTCTTGACCTTGAGCACCAGCTCGGCGGTCTGCCACACCTCGTCGGCGGTGCCGAGGAGCGTCGCGCCGGCGGCGGCGAACTCCTCGTCGGTGATGCTGGAGCCGACCCCGGCGCCGGACTCGACGAAGACCTGGTGGCCGCTGCGGGTGAACTCGTTGACGCCCGCTGGCGTGATCGCCACGCGGTACTCGTGGTTCTTGACCTCGCGTGGGATTCCGACCTTCACGATGCAGACACCTCTCTCGGGGCTGCTCTCCCCGACTGCTCGGTGCCACGGCGGCCCCTTTGCCACCGCGGTCCACCGGTCCCGCCGGCGGCAGTCTCAGGCGGGCCCACCACCAGCGCGAGCCAGCACAGTGCCATCCGCTGACCGGGTGTCCTGACGATGTGTCAGGCGTGCGCCCGGATTCGCCGGTGCGGCGCCACCTCAGCCGACAGGACAATGTTCGGCCCCTATCGTCCCATCTGCCGGGCACCGGTGCGGACAGCAGGCGAGTGGATCACTAGTGTGTCCGCCCATGACCACTCCTCCTTACCAGCCCGGATACCCCCAGCCCGGGTACCCCCAGGGCGTCTCCGACAAGAGCAAGATCGTCGCGGGCATCCTCGGCATCCTGCTCGGCACCTTCGGCGCCGGCCGGTTCTACACCGGACACACCAAGATCGCCGTTCTTCAGCTCGTCGTGAGCCTGGTGACCTGCGGTGTCGGCGCCCTGTGGGGCCTCGTCGACGGCATCCTCATCCTGGTCAACGGCGGCACCGACGCACAGGGCCGACCGCTGCGCGACTCCTGACCAGCCCGACAGCGAGGGGCCCCGCGGCTGACCGCGGGCCCCTTCCTGCGTACGGCGGACTGGGATGGACCGGCGAAGACGCTCAGCGCGGCAGCGGCGCGTCCGCCCGGCGCAGCGCCGCGAAGCCGGTGTCCGGGCGCGGCCGCGGCCAGCAGCCCGGCCACCGCGGACGCGTTGGTGATCTCACCGGCCAGGACCATGGCGACCGCCTCGTCCAGGTCGATCCGGACGACCTGGAGGTCGGCCTCCTCGTCGCGGCGCTCGTGCCGCTCGTCGGCCGGCACGTCGGCGAGGTCCCGGGCCAGGAACACCCGGACGATCTCGTTGGTGAAGCCCGGCGAGCTGTGCAGGTCGACAAGCACGTCGACCCGCCCGGCGGTCAGGTCCGCCTCCTCGGCCAACTCGCGCAGCGCCGCCACGTCCAGTTCCTCGCCGGAGACGTCCATCAGCCCGGCCGGCAGCTCCCACAGGTGCCGGCCGACCGGGTGCCGGTACTGGCGGATCAGCACCACCTGGCCGACATCGTCGAGCGCCACCACGGCCACCGCCCCGACGTGCCGGACGAGGTCACGCATCCCGGTCCCGCCACCCGGCATGGTCACCTCCTCGGTGACCACGTCGAAGATCCGCCCCGGTACCGCTCTCGCGGGAGCGCACCTCGTACCGGTGCTCAAGACCGCTCACGACGCGGACGTCGCCCGGGTCGCGGCGCCGTTGCGGGCGGCCTTGCGCGTCGTCGGGGCCTCCGTCGCCCCGTCCAGGTCGACCGGCAACTGGTCGGCCTGCGAATACGCCACCACGGCCTTGACGAACGAGGCGAACAGCGGGTGCGGACGGGTGGGGCGGCTCTTCAACTCGGGATGCGCCTGGGTCGCCACGAAGAACGGGTGCAGGCTCCGGTCCAGTTCGATGAACTCGACAAGCCGGCCGTCCGGCGAGGTGCCGGAGATGTGCAGGCCCGCCTTGGTCAGCGCGTCCCGGTAGGCGTTGTTGACCTCGTACCGGTGCCGGTGCCGCTCGCTGATCTCGGAGCTGCCGTACGCCTCGGCGACGATCGAGCCCTCGGTCAGGGTCGCCGGGTACGCCCCAGCCGCATCGTGCCGCCCAGGTCGCCCCGACCGGCGACGATGTCCTCCTGGTCGGCCATGGTGGCGATGACCGGGTGCGCGGCCTGCTCGTCGAACTCCAACGAGTTGGCGCCGTCCAGACCGGCCAGGTGCCGGGCCACCTCGATGGTCATGCACTGCAGGCCGAGGCAGAGGCCGAGCAGCGGGATGCCGGCCTCGCGGGCGTACCGGGCGGTGCCGATCTTGCCCTCGATGCCGCGGACGCCGAAGCCGCCGGGAATGAGGATGCCGTCCACGCCGGCCAACGCCGCGGCGGCGCCGGCGGGGTGACGCACTCGTCGCTGGGCACCCAGCGCAACTGCACCCGGCCCGGTGGCCGAAGCCCGCCGCCCGGATCGCCTCACTGACCGACAGGTACGCGTCCGGCAGGTCGACGTACTTGCCGACCACCGCGACGGTGACCGTGTGCCGGGGGCGGTGCACCCGCTCCAGCAGGTCGTCCCAGCTGGTCCAGTCCACGTCCCGGAAGGAAAGGCCGAGCCGGCGCACCACGTACGCGTCGAGCCCTCCCGGTGCAGCACCTTCGGAATGTCGTAGATGCTCGGGGCGTCCGGTGCGGCGACGACCGCCTCGGTGTCCACGTCGCAGTACAGCGACAGCTTCTCCTGAGCTTCACCGGATCTCCCGGTCGCAGCGGAGCACGATCGCGTCCGGCTGGATACCGATGTTGCGCAGCTGCGCCACCGAGTGCTGGGTCGGCTTGGTCTTCAGCTCACCCGACGGCGCCAGGTACGGCACCAGCGAAACGTGCAGGTAGAAGCAGTTGTCCCGACCCAGGTCGTGGCGGACCTGGCGGATCGCCTCCAGGAACGGCAACGACTCGATGTCGCCGACCGTGCCGCCGACCTCGGTGATCACCACGTCGGGGACCTGGCCGTCCTCGTCCGGGTCGGCCATCGCCAGGATCCGCGACTTGATCTCGTTGGTGATGTGCGGGATGACCTGGACGGTGTCGCCCAGGTATTCCCCGCCGCCCTGGCAATCACGTCGGAGTAGATCTGGCCGGTGGTGACGTTGGCCTTTCCGGAGAGCGCCCGGTCGAGGAAGCGCTCGTAGTGCCCGACGTCGAGGTCGGTCTCGGCGCCGTCCTCGGTGACGAAGACCTCACCGTGCTGGAACGGGTTCATCGTCCCCGGGTCGACGTTCAGGTAGGGGTCGAGCTTCTGCATCACCACGCGCAGCCCGCGCGCGGTCAGCAGGTTGCCGAGGCTGGAGGCGGTGAGGCCCTTGCCCAGCGAGGAGGCGACGCCCCGGTGACGAAAATGTGCCTGGTCGTCCGTGCTGATGGGGCCAAGGCCTGCTCCCGTGTCGTCTGTCGCGGTCATGGCAGACCGCCGTGCTTGATCAGCAAAGTGATCACGCGATCCACGGGATTTGACGGTAACACCTCCGGGCGGGTACCCGCAGGCCGCACCCCCGGCTGCGACACCTCCGGGCCATCCGGCGAGGCCCGGCGCTCAGGACGCGGCAACCTCGGTCGATGACCGGGCGACCTGCCGGGGCGGTACGGGCGCCGTCGGCTTGGCGTCCGGCACCGCCCCGCCGGCGGTCGGCTCAGCCCCGCCGGCGTCCGGCACCGCCCCGCCGGCGGTCGGCTCAGCCCCGCCCGCGGTCGGCTCAGCCGGTTCGTCGGCGCCGGCGCCGTCCCCGGTCGCGGGTGGCGCGACGGTCGTCGGCGCGCTGGCGGGCGGGCCACTGATCGGGCGGGGATGGACGGCGCCGAGCGGCCCACCACCGCCGGTCGGGCCGTCGCCGCCACGGGTCGGGCCGACCCGCCGGGACCGGTGTCGTCGTCGGCGCCGTTGGCCCGGGTGTGGCCCGGTAGCGGGCGGGTCCGGTCGGCGGCGTGCCCGAGCACCCGCAGCGACGCCAGGGCCGCCATCGGCACCACCAGCGCGGCGGCGGCGCCCATCACGTCCAGGGCCGCGCCGTCGAGCAGACCACCGAGCACCGCGGCGACCACGGTGCCGGCCAACGCGGCCCGCACCGCCGGGTAGATGCCGAACAGCCGCATCAGCCCACCCCACGGCTGCAACAGGGCGAACCACACCAGCAGACCGCCGGCCAGCGCCAGCACGGTCAGCGGACTGTTGACCAACGTCTCGAAATTCTCCGTGCTGGACCGGTGCACGGTGAACCCGCCGGTGCCGTCACCGAGCGCGAGAGGAAGCGACCGAGGCTGCCCCGCTCCGCCGGTGGACGGCGCAGGTCCACCACCGCGAACCCGATGCCCACCGCCAGCGCGGCCATGGTGGCCCAGGCCAGCCGGCTGATCGTCAACCAACCGCCGGCACTGATCGCGGCGGCGACGCTCACCCGGCGGTGAGCGCGATCGCGCCGACCGGGTCCGCGCCCAGGTACGGGCTGCCGACCACCACCACGGCGAGGCCACCCACCACCACCATCACCGCCGGCCGCCAGCCCGGTGCACCCGCTGGGCGAACCAGCCCCAGTGAGCAACGCGCCGGCGAGGAACACTCCCAGCCCCACAGTGCTCAGCCCGGCGTACCGGCCACCCTGCAACGCCGAGTAGCCCACCACGCCGTTGAGTTGGAGTCGGGCACCGGTGAGCACGTCCAGCCCGACGACGAGCGTGGTGAGGCCGGCCACCGCGCCGGCCGGGCCGAGGGTGCCCGCGTACCCGGGAAGGAACCGCACCGCAGCGGTGCCGGCGGCCACCAGGAGCCCGGTGACCCCGGCGAAGATCCACCCGGGTGCTCACCGCGCCACCAGGGCACCGCGTCGGCCAGCAACGCGGCCGGCACCGTCAACGCCGCGGCGACCAGCAGCAGCTCCACCACCGCCACGATCCGCCCGGAGACGGGGTCGGGCCGCTCGGGCCGGCGTGCGGACGGGCCCGGCGCAGCAGCGGCAGCATCGCGAGCGCCAGCAGCACCTGCACACCGGCGAACAGCGTGAAGAACCTGCCGGAGACGGCGCGTTGGGCGGCCGCCTCCCGGTCGGCGTTCGCCGGGGCGTTGACGGCCTCCGCCAGGTCGGCGGGACGGCCGCCGGTGCTGATCGCCGGACGGCCGAGGAACAGTCGCTCCGGCATCGGCCGGCCCAGCGCCGCGAGGGCGGTCGGCGCGAGGTCGACAAGTTGCAGGTAGCCGTCCCGGCCGGTGCTGGCCGAGGTCAGCCACCCCGCTCCCAGCCCGGCCGTCGGCGACCGCCACGTGCAGGCGCGACGGCTGGGTGGTGTCGGAGATCCCGGCGACCAGCACCAACGAACGCGGTGGCCGCGCGGCGAGGACCCGGGCCAGTTCGACGTCCGCCGCCCGGCCTCCTCGGCGCGGGTCGCCGGGTCGGTCCCCTGAACCGTGCCGAGGTCGACGATGCTCAGCACACACGAGCCGAGCAACAGCCGCGGATCGGCCGGCAGCGCCGAGGCGTACCTGTCGACGCGGCCGAACGGTCGGGCGGCGGCCACCGCCGCGCCCTTGCCCACGGCGACCGAGCAGCGCACCGACTCCGACAGCGACCCGGGTACGGCGCCCCAGGGCAGCCGCTGCTGGTTGTACTGGACCACGCCCTCCTGGTCGGGCAGGTTCGCGCCGATGCCGTCGGGTTGTTCCACGGCCACCGCCGCCGCCGGGCAGCCGCTGGCCGACCGGCTGCCGTTCCACGCGGCGAAACTGCCCGCGCCCAGCGTCAACCAGCCGTCCACCGGGCAGGTCGGCGAGTGCGCGGAGCGCACCGACAGCGAGCCGATCGACCCTCCTGGGCCATCCGCCACAGCGTCGGGGTGCTCTGCGGATCAACGTCCTCCCAGCGCAGCCCCGCGACCCCGGCGAGCACCACGAAGTCGGCGGTGCGTTCCGGGCGCCCTGGGGTGGGCGGGCGGCGAGCGCGACCACGCCCAACGACACCACGAGCACTGTCAACAGGGCGGGGGCGATTCGGCGCAACATCACCGGTATCCGTTCTCGGGGCCTCGGAGCCGGGCGGCGGCCGGACCGTCCGGTCCGGACAGCTCGGCATAGAGGGCGACCAGCGCGGCGACGGTGTCCGTCTCGGTCGGCCACGTCGCCGCCTGTTCGGCCCCGCGCCGGCCCAACTCGGCGCGGGCCGCCGGGTCGTCCAGCAACGCGCGGACCGCCTGGTCGACCGCGTCCACGTCGCCGGCCGGCACCAGCGTGGCGGCGTCGCCGACCAGGTCCGGCAGACCGCCGACGGCGGTGGCGACCAGCGGTACGCCGGCACGCAGCGCCTCCTGGGCGAACAGCTGCCGCGCCTCCCAATCACTCGTCACCACCGCGAGATCGGCGCCGGCGAGCAGGTCGGCCACGTCGGTGCGGTGCCCCAGCAGGGTCACCGGTGCGCGGGCCGCCGACGTCCGCGCGGCCAGCGGCAGGTAGGCGGCCCACTGCCGGCGATCACCACGACCGGCGGTGGGGTACGCGTACGCCAGCGGGCCGCCGCGTCGATCAACACGTCGTAGCGCTTCTGCGGGTGCAGGCGACCGACCGAGAGGATCAACGGCTGGTCCGGTCGGACGCCGAACTCGGCGCGTACCGCCGCCGGACGCCGATGCGGCGCGGGCAGCGTCGGCGCGGCGACCGGGGCGAGCCGGGCGTCGGTGGCGCCCACCTCGGCGGCCCGACGCACCAGGTCCGTCGACGCGCCGAGAGCCACCCGGACGCCGCGAGCCACCACCCGCTCGACGAGCCGGGACACCCACCCGCAGGCCGCCCGCGAGCACCGCGTTGTGCCAGGTGACGATCAACGGCGCGGCGGGACGGGCCAGCACGGCGACCAGACCGGCCCGCAGGCCGTGGGCGTGCACCACGTCGACACGGGCGACGGTGAGCACCGGCGCAGCGCGAACACCGCACGGGCGTCGGCCGGGGTCGGGCTGGCCGGAATCTCCACGGGCACGAACCGGGCGCCGACACCGGTGAAGTCGAACTGTTCCTGGGTCGCGGCCGGCCCGCAGACCAGCACCGTGGCACCACCGGCGACGAGGCCACGGGCCACCGAGCGGACATGTTGACCGACCCCACCGGTGCTGGACGCGAGCACCAACGCGACGGTGCCCGACCAACCGGTGGGCAGAGCTGGCTCAGTCATCGCGTCGCCGTCTCCTTCCCGTCGCCCGCTCCGGGAGCCTGCGCCGGCGTCGGCGTGCCGCCGGAACGCCCCGCCGGCCCAGACGCCGCAGCACCCGGCGAGCAGTGGCTGTACGTCCCGCCGGTCGACGAACCAGACCACGGCGAGGAACACAGCCCCAACCAGAACCCGGACAGCATGCCCTGACCGAGTGCCGCCGCCATCGTCGGGTGCCGCCGTCCGACGGTTCGAGCCAGCGGGTGAGGCCCCAACCGGCGAGCGCGGCGAGGACGCCGGCGAGGCCACCGGCCGCCCTGCCCGTGCCGCACCGGCCAGCGCGGAACGGCCGGCGCTGCGCCGCACCGCCAGGAGCAGCAACGCCCCGAGCACCAGCATCCCCACCGAGTTGGCCAAGGTCACCGCGAGCACCCGGTCGGCGGTGGGGAGCAGCACCGTCAACGGCAGCGCGACGGCCGGAACGACCAGCCAGCCGAGGGTGATCGCCACCGTCGCCGACCGGTGTCACCGCGCGCGTAGAGCGCGCGGGACAGGACCGCGAACAAGCCGTAGCCGAGCAGACCCGGTGCGAACCCGCTGATGGCCGCCGCGGTGGGCGCCGGATTGTCCGGGTAGAAGAGGGCAGCGATCGGCTGCGCGGTACCGATCAACGCCGCGACGCCCAGGCAACTGAAGAGCAGCACGCCACGCACCGCGCCGGAAAGGGTCCGTCGATAACCGTCCTCGTCACCGGCGGCGCTGGCAGTGGCCAGCGTGGGATAGGACGCCACGGCCAGCGGCACGGCGAGGACCGCCCACGGCAGCAGGTAGATCGCCTGGGCCAGGTTGAACACCTGGGGTGAGCCGGTGGGGCCGCCGGAGACCCGGTTCAGGACCACCAGGAGCGCGATCTGCTGTGCCGCCACCGTCACCGCGCCAGCCGTGGCGAGCCCACCGATCCGGGCCCGCGCGTCAGCGTTGAAGGCGTACCCGAACCGGGCCGTACCCGCAGCCGCCGCAGCGGATCAGCAGGGATAGCGACAGCACGACCACGCCCAGGGTGGTGCCGCCGGAGAGGAGCAGTTCGCCGCTGCGACCGACCTGGGCCACGGACACGCCCCGACCCTGGCGGCCCCGAAGGCCACGTAGACGACGACCACGGTGAGACTGGACAGCAGCGGCGCGATGACGGGCCAGGCGAAGCGTCGGTGTGCCTGAAGGACGCCGGTGAGCACGATGCCGACCCCGTAGAGCGGCAACTGCGGGGCGAACACGCGCAGCATCCGGGCGCCTGCGGCGGTTCCGACGCCGATCGTCCCTCGCTGATCACCGAGATGATCGGGTCGGCGAACACGACGACGAGCACGGCGAGGGGAACGAGCAAACTCACCGTCCAGGTGAGCAGGGCCCCGGTGGTCGCCGCCACCGTCCGCCGATCGTCCGCCGCGACCGCCCCGGCCAGCAGTGGCACGACCAGGCTGGCCAACGCCCCGCCCGCGACGATCTCGAAGACGATGTTCGGCACCGTGTTGGCGATGACGTACATGCCGCCCAGGTCGCTCTGCTCGACCACCCAGGTGAACACGGCAGTACGGCCGAAGCCGGCGAGTCGGCTGGCCACGGTCAGGACAGCGATGAGCGCGGCTGCCCCGGCCAACCGGCCGGCGCCGGCGAGGGTGCCGGTCTGGTCACGTCAGTCGGCGCGTCGGCCCAGTGCGTCGAGCTCGCGGAGGCCCGGGTGCGCTGGATCACCGCCGTGAAGCTGACCTTCTCGCTGGCGGCGGTGAGCCCGGCGAGGACGGCGAGCAGACCGGCCCGGCCGAGCGGGCCGGTCCGGGCCGCCAGCGCGACGCCGAGCAGCGCCCCGAGCGCGTTCGCGCCGCTGTCGCCGAGCATCACGTCCTCGGCCAGGTCGTCGCGGAGCAGACCGGCGGCGGCGCCGGCCGCACCCGCGGCGATCCCGCCGTGCGGACCGCCGGTCAGCGGCGCGGCGAGCAGCAGGCCGGACTTGAGGGCACGACCCGGCCGCAGGTCCAGGAGGTTGAGCAGGTTGGCCGTGCCGGCGATCACGCCGGCACCGAGCAGCACGTCGACGCTCCGGCCGACCGCGCCGTGCCGCTGCCGGCGCGGGTGCGGCGACGCGGGGTCGGCGGCGAGCAGCGCGGCGGCGCCCAGCCGGCGGCGCCCACCCGATGACCTTGACCAGGCCGGCGGTGATCCGCCCTCGCGCAGCGCCGCGAGGTGGCCGGCGAAGCCCTTGGCCGCCTTCTGTTCCGGCCGCGCGCCGACCACGTCGTCGTACAGCCCGACGCCACCGGCACCGAGGCCGGCGACCAGGGCCGCCCGCCCGAGGTGCCGCTGGTGGCACCGAACGCGCCGGCCGCGGCGGCACCGGCGGCGAGCGCCGGCCCGGCGGCGAGGCTCACCGTGCGGCCCCGGAAGTTGGTGCGCTTCAACGCGGGCCCGGCCGGTGAGGTCCGTGCCTCGCGCAGCGCGTACCGGGCGGCGGCGGCACCGGCACCGGCGACCAGCAGCCGGCCGAGCGTGCTCACGCCGCCACCTCGCTGAGGTGTCGCAGGGTGCGCTCGCTCACGCGCCGCCTCGTCGGTTCGGACACGGGGTACGTCGTTCGCTCACTGGGGCAGTCTAGGCAGCAGGGCCGTGGCGTTGTCGCCGACGCCGTACTGCCCGGCCTTCCTCTCGGTCAGCTGCTCCGCCAGGGCGAGGCTGGTGACCAGCTGGCCCTGCCCGGTGTTGGCGTTGTCGACAGTGCTGATGGTCTGGGCGAGCACCGGGTCACCGCGGACCACGGACACCAGGTTGCCGCCGACGGAACCGTTGCCGGCCACCACGATCGAGCCGGTGCGGTCGAACTGCTCGGCGATCTTGACGACCGACTCGTCCCGCTTCTCCGAGTCCTTGTCCACGTACGGCTGACCGCTGACCACGACGACGGCCTCCGCCGAGCCGGTGACCTTGTTGTTGTCGGTGGTCAGATAACCGGCGTTGTTGTACGCGGCGAGCACCGCCTTGCGGTCGGCGTCGCTGACCGGCGCGACGCCCTGGGCCCGGTCGAGCAGGACGCTGGCCAGCAGCGCGCTGGAGGTCTCCACCCGTGCCCGTTGCCCGGCAGGCCGGTGGTCTGCGCGGTCGGGCGGGCGGCGGTGACGGCCAACTCCAGCAGGTTGGTGTTGTTGTCCGGGTTGATGAACTTGTCCTGCAGATCGACCCGGCCGGTGATGGTGGCCCCGCCGAGCTGGAGCTTCTTGAGCACGCCCTCGGTGTGGTCGCGCCCGTTGGGCAGGCTGAGCACCACGACCCGCCGGCCGGTGAGGGTGCCGGGCAGGAAGACCTGCGCTATCTCCTCGGCGAACTCCCCTCCAGCCCGAGCTGCTTCTCCATGTTGCCGACCGTCTGGCGCCAGTGTTGGTTGTCTTTGCGCAGGCCGGTGACCTGGCCCTCGAGTGAGTCGGCGACGGGGCCGTTGAGGGCGGCTGTGCCGACCACCAGGCCGATCGCCAGAGCCAGGAAGACCGCGGTGAGGGACACCACGTGGTAGCGGAAGTTGATCACGCTTGCAGCCTCTTGATCGGTCGGGAACTAGAAAAGCCGGTACAGCTGGAACACGAAATTGTCCCACCACTCGGCGACCACGCCCAGGTACGCCTTCCCGACTGTCGAAACGGCCACCGCGGACGCCATCGCCGCGATCGCCGACAGCACCAGCAACAGCAGCGACGAACCGGAGATGCTCTGCCGGTAGAGCCGGCTCACACCCTTGGCGTCGACCAGCTTGCCACCGACCTTCAGCCGGGTCAGGAACGTCGAGGCCATCCCGCCGCGGCCCTTGTCGAGGAACTCGACGAGGGTGGCGTGGTGCCGACCGCGACCAGCAGCGAGGCGCCCTTCTCGTCGGCGAGCAGCATCGCCAGGTCCTCGCTCGTCGCGGCGGCCGGGAAGGTCACCGCCGGCACGCCGAGGCCGTTGACCCGGGCAGGCCGGGAGCCCGTCCGTCCGGGTACGCGTGAACGATCACCTCGGCACCGCAGCGCAGCACGTCGTCGGTGACCGAGTCCATGTCCCCGATGATCACGTCGGGGTGTAGCCGGCCTCGACCAGCGCGTCCGCGCCGCCGTCGACGCCGATGAGCACCGGCTTGAACTCCCGGATGTACGGGCGCAGCACGTCCAGGTCGGCCTTGTAGTCGTAGCCGCGCACCACGATCAGGCAGTGCCGACCCTGCATCTGGTCTCGATGTCCGGCACGCCGACGCCGTCGAGCAGCAGGTCGCGCTCCTGGCGCAGGTAGTCCATCGTGTTGGCGGCGAACGCCTCCAACTGCACCGACAGACCCTCCCGGGCGTCGGCCATCGCCTTGGCGACCGACTCGGCGTCCTGCAGGCTGCCGTGGGCCACCGGCTCGTCGCCGGCGAAGACCGTGTTGCCCTCGATGCGCACCTGGTCGCCCTCGCGGACGCGCTCGAAGACGCCCTCACCCAGGTCGTCGAGGAGCGGAATGCCGGCGGCGACCAACACCTCGGGGCCGAGGTTGGGGTAACGGCCGGAGACCGAGGGCTTGGCGTTCAGCACCGCCGCGACCCCGACCGCGACCAGCGAGTCGGCGGCCACCGATCGAGGTCGACGTGGTCGATCACCGCGATGTCACCGGGCGCAGCCGACCGACCAGGCGTTTCGTCCGGCGATCAAGGCGCACGGTGCCGAGGACTCTGCCCGGTTCGGAGTTTCGATTCCGGCGCAACGTGGGTAGACGCATCGTGACCATCCTGGCATGTGAGGCAGGCTTTTCTGTCGCGACATGCCTGAGCAGGGCCGCCTACCCAGGGAAGCACACGTCGGCACAAGCCGGTGTGCTTGCGCTCACAATACGCGGCGTCACAGCCGCCTTTCCTTGGCGGCCACCGCCAGCAGCTCCTCGGCGTGGGCGATACCCAGATCCGAATCGGGCAAACCGGCCAGCATCCGGGCCAGTTCCGGGCCCGCTCGGTGTCCTCCACGACCCGCACCCGCTGGTCGTCACCGCGCCACCGGTGTCCTTCGCCACCACCAGGTGCCGGTCGGCGAACGCGGCCACCTGCGGCAGGTGCGTGACGACCAACACCTGGTGGCTACGAGCCAGCCGGGCCAGCCGGCGGCCGATCTCCACCGCCGCCTGCCCGCCGACCCCGCGTCGACCTCGTCGAAGACCAGCGTGGGCGGGCCGCCCGAACCGGCGAAGACCACCTCGATGGCGAGCATCACCCGGGACAGCTCACCGCCGGAGGCGCCGCGCTGCAACGGCAACGACGGCGCGCCCGGGTGCGCCAGCAACCGCAGCTCCACCTCGTCACCACCGTCCGGTGTGACGCCCACCTCGACGCCGTTGACCGCCAACGTCGGCTCGGCCCGACCGGCCGGGCGCGGCAGCACCGCCACCTCGATCCGCGCGTGCGGCATGGCCAGACCGGCCAACTCGACGGTGACCTGGTCGGCGAATCGGACCGCCGCCTCCTGCCGGGAGGCCGACACCCGCCCGGCCAGGTCGGCCACCTCGACGGCGAGCCGCTGACCCTCGCGCTCCAACTCGTCGACCAGGTCGTCGGACATGTCCAGGTCGGACAGTCGGGTACGAGCCCGATCGGCCCAGGCGATCACCCCGTCGACGTCGTCGGCGTACTTGCGGGTCAGCGCGCGCAGCGCCGCCCGCCGCTCGTAGACGTGCTGCAACCGGGCCGGGTCCGCGTCCAACGCCGCCAGGTACGTCGACAGCTCCGCGGACACGTCGGTGACGAGCGTGGCCGCCTCCTCCAGGCGGGCCGCCAACTCACCCAGCGCCGGGTCGGTGCCGGCCTGCGCCTCCAGGGTCCGTCGTGCGGTGCCGAGCAGCGCCGCCGCGTCGGGGTCTCGTCGACGGCCTCCGCGCCGCCCGCCACGCACTGCTGGGCGATCTGCGCGGCCGTCCGCAGCCCTTCGGCGTGCTCCAGCCGCTGGGCCTCGGTCTTCAGCTCGTCGTCCTCGCCGGGCTGGGGATCGACCGGGTGATCTCGTCGAGGCCCAGCCGCAGCAGGTCGGCCTCCTGGTTGCGCTCACGGGCGGTGCGCCGCCGGTCGGCCAGGTCGTCGACCACCCGCCGCCACCCGTGTACGCCTCGCGCAGCGCGTCGAGCAGCTTCGTGGGTGGGGCCGGCGAACCGGTCCAGTGCCGCCCGCTGCTCGGCCGGACGCAGCAGCCGCAGCTGGTCGGACTGGCCGTGCACGGCGACCGCCTGCTCGCCCACCTCACCGAGCATCGACACCGGCATGCTCCGGCCGCCGACGTGGGCCCGCGAGCGCCCTCCACCGTCACCGTGCGGCTCAGCAGCAGCGAGCCGTCCTCGTCGGGCTCGCCACCGGCCTCGGTGATGCGCGCGTGCACGGCGTCGGCGACCCGCCCGTGCAGGCGCAGCCGCCCCTCCACCACCGCCCGGCCGGGTTGGGCGCGGACCCGCCCGGCGTCGGCCCGGCCGCCGAAGAGCAGGCCGAGGCCGGTGACCACCATCGTCTTGCCCGCACCGGTCTCGCCGGTGATGACGTTCATGCCGCCGGCCAACGGCAGCGTGGTGTCCTCGATGACGCCCAGTCCGGTGATGCGCAGCTCTTCCAGCACAGCCACCGACAGTAGACGCGAGGCACGACAGTTGACCAGCCGACGGGCCCGGGTGCGCCCGGTACCCGGCCGACGTACAGTTCTGCCCCGTGTTGGACGTGATCGGCCTGACCTCGGCTGAGGAGGAGCTCTACCGCTGCCTGCTCCAGCTCACCACGGCCCGTATCGACGAGCTGGTCCGTCGTCTGCATCGGCCCCGTGAGCAGGTCGTCGCCCAGGTCGAGGCGCTGCGCGGCAGGGCCTGGTGCAGCCCACCGACAACGATCCGGACGCCCGCTCCGCCCGACCGCCCGGACGTCGCCCTCGGCGGGCGCTGCTGCGTCGTCAGGAGGATCTGGAGGCGGCCCGCCGTCGGGTCACCCAACTGGCCGAGGAGTACCGGTCCGGGCTGCGTCGGCACCACGTCGACCACCTCGTCGAGGTGATCACCGGCGGCCGGGTCCTGCGGGACCGTCTGCGCGATCTGCAGAATGCGGCGCGGACCGAGGTGCTCTGGTTCTGCCGGGCCAATCCCTCGCCATGGCCGGCCCGGAGAACGTCGAGGAGTTCGACGCACTGGCCCGCGGGTGAGCTACCGGGCCATCTACGAACGTGACCTGCTGCTGGAACCGGGCGCGTTGGCCGACCTGGCCAAGGGGTCGCCGCCGGCGAGCAGGCCCGGGTCCTGGACCGGCTGCCGGTCCGACTGGCCATCGTGGACGCCCGCACCGCCATCTGCCCGTTGGTGCCGGACCGCGACGGCGGCGAACCGAGCGCCGCGGTGATCGGTCGCAGTCAGCTGCTCGACGCGCTGCTCGCCCTCTTCGAGAGTCACTGGCGGGTGGCCACCCGGCTGCGACTCGACGATCCCCTCGCCGTTCCGATGACCGAGAGCCGGCGACCGGACCCCGAGGACCAGTCGGGCGACGGTTACCAGCCGGACGCCGACGAGGCGCGACTGCTGTCGCTGTTCGTGGCGGGCGTACCGGACAAGTCGATCGCCTCGCAGCTCGGGGTGAGCCGGCGGACCGTGCAACGGCGGATCGCCGACCTGATGGCCGCCGCCGGCGTCGACACCGGCCCGGCCTGGCGTTCCAGGTGGCCCGACGCCGCTGGCTCTGACGCCGAGGGTCCGCCGTCGGCCGACGGCGGACCCTGCCGGGCGGGTGGGACGACCAGGCCGCCCCACCCTGCCCGGATCAGCGCAGCCCGTACGCCTGGAGCACCGTCTGGTCGACGGTGTTACCGGCCCGGTCGGCGGCACGCACCCGCAGCGACACCGTTCCGCGCCCGGCCGGCACGGTCGCCGTGTACCGGGTGCCCGACCCGTGGTCGGCGCGTTGCGCCAGGTGACGCCCCGTCGAAGGAGACCTGCACCCGAACGCTGGTGCCGGTCGGCCTGGGCACCCGGTCGGCTGCCGCACTGTCAGCCCCAGCTGGTGCGGCCGGTTGCCGCGAACCGTGCCGACCAGGTCGGCCGGTACCCGGTAGTCCACCTGGAGCAGCGACAACGGGTGGCGGCGTCGCCCACCGGTCGACCCGAGGTGAACTCCCAGGCCGTGTCGGTCCGGGTGCCGTAGCGCCACTCGGCCGAGGACCGCTGGGTGGTCACGTCCAGGCGGTAGCGGGCCGCCCGGAGGTCGTCGCCACCGGCGTCCAGCCGTCCGAGAGGTCGGCGATCTGCTTCCCGTCGCGGCTGACCCGCGCCACGACGGTGTCCGACTCCTCGCTCCGCCCGCCGCGCCGTGGTGCCCCTCGGCGTCCACGAACTCGGGCACCCGCAGGTCCAGGTTGTCGCCGGTACGGGTGGGCACCGGCGCCCCGCTGGCGGGCACGGCCGGGCGGACCACCGGCGCGTGCCAGGTCTCGCTCTCCCGGTTGTCGGCGGTGTAACGCCGGGGCTCCTCGGTCAGGCCGCCGGCCAACTGCCCCCACTGCATGAACATGAGCTTGTGCTGCACCCGGTGCTGCCACCAGTTGTCCCCGCGCTGACGAACTCCTGACGGGTGGTGCCGTTGCGGACCATCCGCTGGTCGTCGTTCCAGGAGTACTCCTGCCACGGACGCCAACCGAACCGCTGCTCAGTGGCCCAACCCGCGCCCGTGTCGCCGTAGCTCGCGGTGATCTCGGCGGTGTTCCTCGCGGTCACCGTGTGCACGATCCGCTCCGGCACCCGCCCCTTCGACACCTGCCACACGTCGTACAGGTACGGGCTGTCCACGGTCAGCGTCAGGTCCAGCGTCGCCCGGCCCTTCCGGACCGCCGCGATCAGCCGCTGTCCGTCGTCGTACGCCACCACCATCGACGGGATCGGCAACCGGTCCCCGGTCGGGCGCCACACCGTCCACGCGGAGAAGTCCGCCGGCCGGACGACGAGCACCGCGGTGGCGCCGGCGGCCGCAGCCGCGGCGACCTGCTCATCCTCGGAGCGAGTCGGATCGCTGGTGAGCAGCGCGGCCGCGCCCGCACCCGGGTCAGCTCGGCCGGGGTCCCCGTTCCGGCCCAGACCAGTGGCAGCTTCCGCCGGCCGCTCGGCGCCGGTGACGTACCGAGCAGGTTGATGTCCAGCGGACCGGACACTCCGCTGATCTTCGCGTCCACCATCGGTGCGACGAGCTGCCAGCGGGAGGCGAACTCGAACTCGCCCTGGCGCACCTGACGGGTCGGCGTCACGTTGACCTGCTCGACGGTGCTGTAGGACATCACACCGTGGTCGATCTGCCGGCCGTTGCCCAACACACGGTGCACGTAGTAGCTGAGCGTGGCTCGCTGCTCGCTCGGCTTTGGCGTCTCGATCCGAACCGGTGTGCCCCTGCGTGCGTCGAGCACCACGGTCAGGTCCCGGTCGACGGTCAGCTCCGGCTCGACGACCTCGGTCAGTTGCTCGTCCAACGGGGCGCCGTGCTCGACCATCCCGGTCAGCAGGTAGGTGCCCTCCTCGACCTGCAGGGTGCCCTCTCCCGGCCACCAGCCCCAGTAGTCCGACTCGGGCTGCTCACCGAAGAGGGTCACCCCGGCGAGACGGTCAGCTGACCCTGCGTGTCCAGGAGCTTGATGGTGACCTGGTGCAGCGGACCACTGACGGTGAGCGTGACCGGGTGCGTACGGCGATGCCGTTCGCGCCGGTCGCGACCAACCAACCGCCGTGCGGGCCCCGGCCCAGCTTCGTTGTGTCGGCCCGCAGGGCACGGCCGCGCTGCCGCCGGCCGGCACTGTCACCTCGCCGGAGGTGACGGTGATCCCGTCGGTCTCGGTCGCACCGCTGTCCAGGTTGCGCAGCTCCAGAGCCAGCCGCAGGGTCTGCGCGGCGTTCGTGCCGTTGGTGTACGTCGCGGTCCGCTCGACCACCGCACCGCCGGTGGTGACCCGGCCGAAGTCCAGCGTCGCCGAGCCGTACACCCGCTGCCCGAGCGCCCTGGCCACGTCGACCCGACCGCCGCCCTGCTGGAAGACGGTCAGCGCCGGGTTCGCCTTCGTGGTGCTCACCAGCGCGTCCTTCAACGCCCCGGCAGTCCAGTCCGGGTGTTCCTGGGCGAGGATCGCCGCCGCGCCGGCCACGTGCGGGTGGCCATCGAGGTGCCCGACGCGGTCGTGTAGGCGTCGTCCACCGGCGTACCCATTGTGGTGCCGGCGGCCCGCGCGGCGATGATGCCGACGCCCGGGCGGTGATCTCTGGCTTCAGGCCGTTGTCGCCGAGCCGGGGCCCTGGCTGGAGAACTCCGCCAGGTTGTCGGCGCGGTCCACCGCGCCGACGGTGAGCGCCGCCGCGGCCGCGCCCGGCGTACCGACGGTACGCGCCGCACCCGAGTTGCCGGCCGCGACCACGAAGAGCGCACCGGTCTCGGCGGTCAGGTCGTTGACCGCCTGGCTCATCGGGTCGGTGCCGTCGGTCGGGTCGCCGCCGAGGCTCATGCTGACCACCTTCGCGCCGGAGTGGGCGGCCCACTCCATGCCCGCGATGATGGACGAGTCGTAGCCGGAACCACCGTCGTCGAGCACCTTGCCGACGAGCAACCGCGCACCCGGGCGACGCCCTTACGCCGCCCGTCGGACGCCGCGCCGCTGCCGGCGATGGTGGAGGCCACGTGGGTGCCGTGGCCGTGCCCGTCGCCGGCGCTGCCACTGCCGGAGAAGTCCCGCGCCTCGGCGATCCGGCCGGCCAGGTCGGGTGGGTGGCGTCGACGCCGGTGTCGAGCACCGCCACCTTCACGCCGGTGCCGTCCCGGCCGGCTGCCCAGGCCGTCGGCGCACCGATCTGCGGCACGCTGTTCTCCAGCGTCGGACGAACCTTCCCGTCCAGCCAGATCCGAGCGATGCCGGCGCCGAGCCTGGTCGGAGTCCCGCTGGCGACACGCTGCCCGGGCGTGCCGGCGAGCGTGGTCCACAGACCACCGAGGTCGCCCTTGCCGACCCGGAGTGCCGCGCCGTTGATGCTTTCCAGCGGCCGGGCGTCGGTGGCGCCGGCGAGCGGCTTCACCCGCCCGGCGGCCTGCTCCTGGTAGCGCACGATCAGCGGCAACGCGCCCTGTTGGGCGTCGCCGTACCCGTCGGCGGCCAACTCCTGCACATCGAAGAGGTTGGCGTCGAGGACCCCGCTGGAGACGTAGGGCAGGACGTCGCTCGGCAGCACTCGCAGCCGGCCGTCGACCTCCAGGGTCTGGAAGATGACGCGCTCGCGCCCGGGTCCCGGCGGACGGTGGCGGCGACCCGGCCCGGTGCTGCCGTAGCCAACTCGACCTGGTCGCCGGTGATCAGCGTGATGCGGACGGGCGCGGCGCCCGGAACGGGCGTGCCCGCCGTCGGGCCGGTGGGCTGGCGGGCGGTGCGGCGGACGCCGGTGCGGCGAGGCCGACCACCAACGCGCCGACCGCTCCGGCGGCGAGCCAGCGTGGGGACCAGTGCATGCGATGCTCCTCTACTCCTCCAGGCCCGCCATCCGTAGATGAGGGCCGATCGGAGTCTGCGACGGAGCAGGTCACCGGGTCACTAGTCGCCAACCGCCGCAGCGGCGACATGTCGTCAGGTGGACAACTGGCATGCACCGCCGGTATGCGTCACGGTCACCGGCCGCTGCCGCGCCGCCCTGCCACCGTCACCGGCCGCTGCCGCGCCACCCGTGCCACGATCACCGGCCGCTGCCGCCCACCCGTGCCATGGTCAGCGGCGGCTGCCGCGCCACCCGTGCACGGAAGGGCGAACTGGCCACCAGCCGGTCGGTGAACGGGCGGGGCCGCAGCCGCACGATGCGCACCGGCAGGGCACCCCGGCGCACCGTCACCCGGGCGCCGGGCGGCAGGTCGTAGACCCGCCGTCCGTCGCAGGAGAGCACCGCGAGAGTGGTGAACGGGTCGACGGTGATCACGAAGGTGGACGTCGGGGCGGTGACCAACGGGCGGCTGAACAACGCGTGCGCGCTGATCGGCACCAGCAGCAGCGCCTCCACCTCCGGCCAGACCACCGGGCCACCCCGGAGAACGCGTACGCGGTGGAGCCGGTGGGCGTGGCGCAGACGACACCGTCGCAGCCGTAACGGGACAGCGGTCGCCCGTCCACGTCGACGAGAAGCTCGAGCATCTGCGCCCGCTCGCCCTTCTCGATGCTGATCTCGTTGAGCGCCCAGGACTCGATCGTCGGGCCGCCGTCGAACTCGGCGGTGACGTCCAGGGTGAGCCGCTCGTCGACCGTGTAGGTGCGGCTGACCACGTCCCGGACCGCGGTGTCCAGGTCGTCGATCTCCGCCTCGGCCAGGAAACCCACCTTGCCGAGGTTGATGCCGAGCAGCGGCGCCTTCGCCGGTCGGGCCAGCTCGGCGGCGCGCAGGAAGGTGCCGTCCCCACCCAGCGCGAAGACGATCTCGGCGCCCTCGGCGGCCAGCGGGCCGGCGACCGGCACCACGCCGGGCAGGTCGAGATCCTCGGCCTCGTCGGCGACCACCCGTACCTCGAAGCCCGCGGCGATCAGGTCGGCGGCGACCGACCGGGCGTGTTCCGTGCTGCGCCGACGCCCGGTGTGGGTCACCAGCAGCGCCGTCCGGCTCATCGGTTCACCCGTCCATCGTTCCGGACCGGGCGGCCCTGCGCCTCGATCGCCCGCGACAACCGCGGGTCGTGCCGGTGCCCTCGCTGCGCACGTTCACCCTGCGACCTCCTCCGCCGCCACGTCCGGCACGTCGCCGGCCGTCGTCGAACCGTCTGGCCCGGCCGCCACCACGGCCCGCACCCGTTGCGGGTCGGCCGGCGGTGCGCCTCGGCGCAACCATACGAAGAACTCCACGTTGCCGCTCGGACCGGGCAGCGGGCTGGCCGCGACGTCGGCCAGCCGAGGCCGAGCCGCTCGGCCGTCGCGGCGACGTCCAGCACCGCTTCGGCACGCAACTCCGGGTCGCGGACCACACCACCGGCGCCGACCCGGTCCTTGCCGACCTCGAACTGCGGCTTCACCATCAACGCCAGGTCACCGTCGTCACGGGTGCAGCCGGCCAGCGCCGGCAGCACCAGCCGCAGCGAGATGAACGACAGGTCGGCAACCGTGAGGTCGACCGGCCCGCCGATCGCGTCAGCGTCGAGGGTACGGACGTTCGTGCGCTCCAGAACCCGGACCCGCTCGTTCGTACGCAGCGGCCAGGCCAGCTGCCCGTAGCCGACGTCCACTGCCACCACCTCGGCGGCGTCGGCGCGCAGCAACACGTCGGTGAAGCCACCCGTCGATGCGCCCGCGTCCAGGCAGCGCCGCCCGGCGACGCTCAGCCCACCGGGGCCGAACGCGGCGAGCGCGCCGGCGAGCTTGTGCCCGCCCGGGAGACGTACTCCTCGGCCGGGTCCGCACCGGTCACCAGGAGCGGATCGGCGGGGTCGACCATCGCGGCGGCCTTACGCGCGACCACCCGCGCAGTTGGACCCGGCCGGCCTCCACCAACGCGGCGGCCTGCTCGCGGGAGCGGGCCAGACCGCGGCGGACGAGTTCGGCGTCCAACCGGTTACGACGTGCCATGGGTGGTTCTCCGGTCTGCTCAGGCCTGGTCGTCCCGCTCAGGTCTCAGGTCTGGTCGATGGTGGCGAGGGTTTCCCGCAGGGTCTCGTAGGCCGCCTCGTACTGGGGATCTGGTCGGCCGGGGCGAGCGTCGCCGCGTTGGCCATGGCCTGCACCGCGGCGTCCACCGCCGGATGCCGCGCCTCGGCGTCCCCGATGTCCGGCAACGGTCCGGGCGGACACCCACCGGCGGACCGGGCCGGGCCGGGAACGACCCACCGGCCGGCGGACCGGGGCGCGGCGGAACGCCCGCCCGCCGGCGGACCGGGGCGGGTCATTCGGTGTCGTCCGGCTGCTGCTTGCGGACGGCCTTCTGGCGGGCATCACCGCCGGGGTCGGGACGTCCTCGTCGGCGGGCCGGCTGATCGTCGCCGGCTGCTTCTTCGCGACCGCCTTCTTCGCCACTGCCTTCTTCGCCACGGCCTTCTTCGCCACGGCGGCCTTCTCGACCGGCGCGGAGACCGGGGCACCTGCCGGGCGTCGGACGGCACGAGAGCGGTGCCGGGCTGCGCGGCGCGGGTCGGGCCGGCTGCTCCGTGCGACCGGCGCTCGGCGCGGCGGCCGGCCGGACTGCTCCGTGCGACCGGCGCTCGGTGCTGCGGCCGGCTCGGCGGCCCGCGCCTCGCGGAGCTGCCGTTCCAGGTCGTGCACCCGTCGGGTCAGCTCGGCCACCTCGTCGGCGGTGGCCAGACCGACCGCGCCGAGAGCCCGGTCGACCTCGAAGCGGACCAGCTTGGTCAGCGCCTCACGGTTGGCGGCGCCGGTGGTGACCAGTTCCTCGCCGAGCGCCTGGAGTTGGGCGGCGGTCGCGCCGCCGGAGCCGACGAGGCGACGAGCCACGTCCTGGGCCTTCTTCCGGGCGCCTCCGCAAGGCCCATGGCCAGTTCGAGGTAGGCGCGCCACGCGTCCTGCATGCCTGAGTCCTTCCACGGGGCGGGGTCTGCAGGTGTCACGCTACCGGGACCCCGCACCGTCCTGTGCGGTACGGTGCCGAGGACGGCGTGGCGATCAGCGAGGAGTAGATGTGGCCAGCGTGGACGAGTGCCGGCAGGCATTGCATGAGCTGGCCGCCCGGCTGGATCGCAACGCCGAGACGGTGCGCGAGCGAATCGACCTGGACCGCACGCTGGCCTGCCGGATCACCGACCTGGACACCGCGTTCCACGGCCGGATCACCGGCGGTCGGCTGGTCGAGCTGACCGACGGCGACGACCCCAAGGCCAAGATCGCGCTGAGCACGTCCAGCGACGACCTGCTCGCGCTGGTCCGCGGCGACCTGGACGTCACCAGCGCGGTGACCTCCCGCCGGGTGTCGATCAAGGCCAACCCGTTCGACCTGCTGAAGTTGCGCAAGCTGCTCTGACGGGTGCTCCGGTCAGCCGGCAGCGGTCAGACCGAAACTCTCCAGCGCGTGAGCCGCGTCCGCGCCCACCGGGCGAATCTTCGGCAGCCCGGCGTGGGCGCCGACCACGCCACCGCGCAGAGCGCGGCCAGCGCGTCCAACGCCCGACCTGACCCGGCGAGCTCCAGCGTGCCGTCGCGGTCGGTCACGGATAACCGCCGGCGTCCGCCGGGCCGGACCGCACGGCGGCCTCCGGGTCGAAGAGCCCGCCAGGTCCCTCGCGACGTACGTGGGACGCCGCTGCGGCCCGGCGGCCAACAGTTCCGGTACGCCGCTGACACCGGTGAGCACCAGCAAGCTGTCCAGCTCGGCCCGGCGAGCGCCCTCGATGTCGGTGTCCAGCCGATCACCCACCACCAGGCTCCGGCCCCGCCGCTGCGCCGAGCGGCGGTCTCGAACAGCGCCGACTCCGGCTTGCCGACCACCACGTCGGGGTCCCGCTCCAGGGCGGTACGCAACACGGCGACAAGCGATCCGTTGCCGGGCAGTGGCCCCGCCCGCTGGGCAGGGTCCGATCGGTGTTGGTGGCGATCCAGAGCGCACCGGCCCGCACCGCGATTGACGCCTCGGCCAGCTCGGCCCAACCAACCTGCGGGCCGTACCCCTGCACCACCGCGGCGGGCTTCTCATCGGCCTGGGTGACCGGAGTGAGGCCGACCGCGCGCAGCTCCGCACGCAGCGCCTCCGCGCCGACCACCAGCACCGGCGAACCGGCGGGCAGTCGGTCACGGAGCAACTCGGCCGAGGCGGCGGCGGAGGTGAGCACCTCCTCCGGTCGGGCCGGCACGCCCATTCCCGTCAGCAGGTCGGCTACCTCGCTGGACCGGCGGGACGCGTTGTTCGTGGCGTACGCCACCGCCCGTCCCTCGGCGTGCAGTCGCGCCACCGCCTCGACGGCGCCGGGGATCGGCCGGTCGATCAGGTAGATCACCCCGTCCAGGTCGAAGACCACCAGGGTGTACCCGTCGACCAGCCGATCCCCACGCCCGCGCTCACCGCTGCGTCGGCTCCGACTCGTCGCCCGGGCGGGGCGGTTCCGTCGGTGTTCACCGTGTCGGTGTCCACCGAGTCGACGGGCGTCCGTCGTCGTCGGCGGTGGTGTCCGACTCGGCGTTGCCGCTACCGGCCGGGTGGCGGTCCTCGTCCTCGTCGTCGAAGCCCTCGTCGTCGGCGGGACGACCAACAGCGGCGTCCTCCTCGTCGTCGTCGAAGTCTTCGTCCTCGTCGTCGTCGTCGTCCTCGTCGTCGTCGTCGTCCTCGTCGGGTCGTCGTCGTCGTCGTCCTCGTCGGGGTCGTCGTCCTCGTCGTCCTCGTCGGGGTCGTCGTCCTCGTCGTCGTCCTCGGGTCGTCGTCGTCTTCGTCGTCGTCTTCCTCGTCGTCGCGGTCGTCGTCGCCGGTCAGGTCGGTGTCGGGTTGGGCCGGCACCGCACCGGGCTACCCGGCCGGCGGCGATCTCCTCGGCGGCCTCGTCCTCGTCGTCGCCCTCGATGACCACGCCGTCGAGTTCCAACAGCCGCTCGGCGGCGTCGGTCTCACCCTCGGTGTCCACGTCGGCGGCGCGGGAGAACCACTCGCGGGCCTCCTCGCGCCGGCCCACCGCGAGCAGCGCGTCGGCGTACGCGTACCGCAGCCGAGCCGTCCACGGCACCGTGGCCTCACTGGTGAGGTCCGGGACCTGGAGCATCGCGACCGCGGCATCCTTCTGCCCGAGGTCACCCGGGCGCCGGCGGCGACGATCAGCAGCTCGATCGCCACGGCCTGGTCCAGCTTCTCCCGGTCGGCGCCACGGAACAGGTCGATGGCCCGTTCCGGCCGACCCAGAGCCCGCTCGCAGTCCGCGAGCACGGCCAGGTGGCTCTGCAAGCCGCTCATCCGGTGGTACGTGCGCAGCTCGGCAATCGCCGACTGCCACTCCCCGCGTGGTACGCGGCCAGACCGACCGCCTCACGGACGGCGGAGATGCGCGACGCGAGCCGACGGGCAGCCAGCGCGTGCGCCAGCGCCTCGGCCGGGTCCTCGTCGATCAGCTGACCGGTCGCGACCAGGTGCCGGGCCACCGTCTCGGCGACCGGCTTGTTCAGCGAGAGCAGCTCAGCGCGAACGTCCTTGTCGAGGTCGGTCGCGACGATCTCGTCCGGCAGTGCCGGGGCCGAGGTACGCCCACCCTCGTACGACTCGGAGCCCGCCCGGTCGTCGCGGCGGAAATCGCCCTCGCGACGCGGCCGCTCGTCGGCGCGGGGAGCACCCGCGCGGTCACCGCCACGGTAGCCGCCCTCGCGGTCACCGCCACGGTAGCCACCGCCCTCACGCGGCCCACTCGGCCGGGAGCTGTCGCGGTCGCCACCACGGAAGCCACCCTCACGGGAACCACCACGGAAGCCGCCCTCACGGGACGCGCCGCCCTCACGACGGTCGCCGCCACGGAAGCCGCCCTCGCGGTCACCGCCACGGTAGCCACCGCCCTCACGCGGCCCACTCGGCCGAGAGCTGTCCCGGTCACCACCGCGGAAGCCGCCTCGCGGGCGCGCCGCCGTCACGCGGTCCACTCGACCGAGAGCCGTCCCGGTCACCGCCACGGAAGCCACCCTCACGGGATGGGCCGGAGCGGGTGCGGTCGCCACCCTGGTAGCCGCCGCCCTCACGACGGTCGCCGCCGCGGAAGCCGCCTTCGCGGGGCGCGCCGCCGTCACGCGGTCCACTCGGCCGGGAGCCGTCCCGGTCACCACCGCGGAAGCCACCCTCACGACGGTCGCCGCCACGGAAGCCACCATCACGGTCACCACCGCGGAAGCCGCCCTCACGAGGCGCGCCGCCACGGTAACCGCCCTCACGGTCGCCACCGCGGAAACCACCCTCGCGCGGAGCACTGGAGCGCGAGCTGTCCCGGTCGCCGCCCGGAAGCCACCCTCACGAGGCGCGCCGCCACGGTAACCACCCTCGCGGTCACCACCACGGAAACCACCCTCGCGCGGAGCACTGGAACGCGAGCCATCACGGTCACCACCGCGGAAGCCGCCCTCGCGACGGTCGCCGCCACGGAAGCCACCCTCACGGGGAGCACTGGAACGCGAACCATCACGGTCACCACCACGGAAGCCGCCACCCTCGCGGTCGCCGCCACGGTAACCGCCTTCGCGACGGTCGCCGCCACGGAAGCCACCCTCACGGGGAGCACTGGAACGCGAACCATCCCGATCGCCGCCACGGTAGCCACCCTCGCGGGGAGCACTGGAACGCGAGCTGTCCCGGTCGCCGCCACGGTAGCCACCCTCGCGGGGAGCACTGGAGCGCGAACCATCCCGATCGCCGCCACGGTAGCCACCCTCGCGGGGAGCACTGGAACGCGAGCTGTCCCGATCGCCGCCCCGGTAGCCACCCTCGCGGGAGCACTGGAACGCGAACCATCCCGGTCGCCGCCACGGAAGCCACCCTCACGGGGAGCACTGGAGCGCGAACCATCCCGATCGCCGCCACGGAAGCCGCCTTCGCGACGGTCACCGCCACGGAAGCCACCCTCACGCGGAGCACTGGAACGCGAGCTGTCCCGATCGCCGCCCCGGTAGCCACCCTCGCGGGGAGCACTGGAACGCGAGCTGTCCGGTCACCGCTGCGGAAGCCACCCTCGCGCGGAGCACTGGAACGCGAACTATCACGGTCACCACCACGGAAGCCGCCTTCGCGACGGTCACCGCCACGGAAGCCACCCTCACGCGGAGCACTGGAACGCGAGCTGTCCCGATCGCCGCCCCGGTAGCCACCCTCACGCGGTGCGCTGGAACGCGAACCATCACGGTCGCCGCCCCGGTAGCCACCCTCACGCGGTGCGCTGGAACGCGAACCATCACGGTCGCCGCCCCGGTAGCCACCCTCACGGGGAGCACTGGAACGCGAGCTGTCCCGGTCACCGCCACGGGAACCAGAGTCGCGGCTGCCGGCGTATCCGCCTCGGGCGCCGCCGCTGTCGCGGTCTCCCCGGTACGGGGCCGGTCTCGGTCGTCGCGGCGCGGGCCGCGGTCGCGTCCGCCCGCACCGTCAGTACGGTCTTCGTAGCGACGGGGACGGTCTCCGCCCTGCGGTCCTGAACTCACAGGTACATCCTTCCTGATTGCGCCACCAATGGCGCTACGCAGTCGAGGGCCGACCCGGATGGGGCGGCCCTCGACTGGAAGATTGTCCGGCGGCGTCCTACTCTCCCACACCCTCACGAGTGCAGTACCATCGGCGCTGGAGGGCTTAGCTTCCGGGTTCGGAATGTAACCGGGCGTTTCCTCCGCCATGACCGCCGTAACTCTATCGACATATCAAACAACACCAACACACGTGTGTGGTCTGTTGTTCGTTTATCGAGAGTTGCACAGTGGACGCGTAGCAGCTTAGTAGTCAAGTCCTCGGCCTATTAGTACCGGTCAACTGAACCCGTTACCGGGCTTACATTTCCGGCCTATCAACCCAGTCGTCTAGCTGGGGCCTTACCCCACAAAGTGGGGTGGGATACCTCATCTTGAAGCAGGCTTCCCGCTTAGATGCTTTCAGCGGTTATCCCTTCCGAACGTAGCTAACCAGCCGTGCCCTTGGCAGGACAACTGGCACACCAGAGGTTCGTCCGTCCCGGTCCTCTCGTACTAGGGACAGCCCTTCTCAAGTATCCTACGCGCACGGCGGATAGGGACCGAACTGTCTCACGACGTTCTAAACCCAGCTCGCGTACCGCTTTAATGGGCGAACAGCCCAACCCTTGGGACCTGCTACAGCCCCAGGATGCGACGAGCCGACATCGAGGTGCCAAACCATCCCGTCGATATGGACTCTTGGGGAAGATCAGCCTGTTATCCCCGGGGTACCTTTTATCCGTTGAGCGACACCGCTTCCACTCGCAAGTGCCGGATCACTAGTCCCGACTTTCGTCCCTGCTCGACCTGTCAGTCTCACAGTCAAGCTCCCTTGTGTACTTGCACTCAACACCTGATTGCCAACCAGGCTGAGGGAACCTTTGGGCGCCTCCGTTACCTTTTAGGAGGCAACCGCCCCAGTTAAACTACCCACCAGACACTGTCCCTGAACCGGATAACGGTCCGAAGTTAGATACCCAAATCAACCAGAGTGGTATTTCAAGATTGCCTCCACCCATACTGGCGTATGGACTTCACCGGCTCCCACCTATCCTACACAAGCTAATTCGAGTACCAATGTCAAGCTATAGTAAAGGTCCGGGGTCTTTCCGTCCTGCCGCGCGTAACGAGCATCTTTACTCGTACTGCAATTTCGCCGGGCCTGTGGTTGAGACAGTGGGGAAGTCGTTACGCCATTCGTGCAGGTCGGAACTTACCCGACAAGGAATTTCGCTACCTTAGGATGGTTATAGTTACCACCGCCGTTTACTGGCGCTTAAGTTCTCCGCCTCGCCCCGAAAGAGCTAACAGGTCCCCTTAACGTTCCAGCACCGGGCAGGCGTCAGTCCATATACATCGAATTACTTCTTCGCATGGACCTGTGTTTTAGTAAACAGTCGCTTCCCCTGCTCTCTGCGGCCATACAACGCTCCACCCGCGCGGGCTTCACGTCTCCGGCCCCCTTCTCCTAAGTTACGGGGCAATTTGCCGAGTTCCTTAACCACAGTTCGCCCGATCGCCTCGGTATTCTCTACCTGACCACCTGTGTCGGTTTGGGGTACGGGCCGCTAAGAACTCGCTAGAGGCTTTCTCGGCAGCATAGGATCACTGACTTCACCTGAATCGGCTCGGCATCACGTCTCAGCCTATATGTGTTGCGGATTTGCCTACAACACGGCCTACACGCTTACCCCGGCACAACCACCGGCCGGGCTCAGCTACCTTCCTGCGTCACCCCATCGCTTGACTACTACCCATCAGGTTCCCACGCTCCCCACCATCCGTCCGAAGACATCAGGCAGTTCGGGTGGTTAGCACAACGAGGTTCATCAGGGACGCTCTTTCGCGGGTACGGGAATATCAACCCGTTGTCCATCGACTACGCCTCTCGGCCTCGCCTTAGGTCCCGACTCACCCAGGGCGGATTAGCCTGGCCCTGGAACCCTTGGTCATCCGGCGGAAGGGTTTCTCACCCTTCTTTCGCTACTCATGCCTGCATTCTCACTCGTGCCGCGTCCACAACTGGGTCACCCGCTGCTTCACTCGCGGCACGACGCTCCCTACCCATCCACACACCTGCACAAGGAATCAAGTCCAAGCGAGGATAAAATGTGAATGCCACAGCTTCGGCGGTGTGCTTGAGCCCCGCTACATTGTCGGCGCGGAACCACTTGACCAGTGAGCTATTACGCACTCTTTAAAGGGTGGCTGCTTCTAAGCCAACCTCCTGGTTGTCTATGCGACCCACATCCTTTTCCACTTAGCACACGCTTAGGGGCCTTAGCTGGTGATCTGGGCTGTTTCCTCTCGACTACGAAGCTTATCCCCGCAGTCTCACTGCCGCGCTCTCACTTACCGGCATTCGGAGTTTGGCTGATTTCGGTAAGCTTGTGGGCCCCTAGACCATCCAGTGCTCTACCTCCGGCAAGAAACACGCGACGCTGCACCTAAATGCATTTCGGGGAGAACCAGCTATCACGGAGTTTGATTGGCCTTTCACCCTAACCACAGGTCATCCCCAATTTTTCAACATTGGTGGGTTCGGCCCTCCACGCGGTCTTACCCGCGCTTCAGCCTGCCCATGGCTAGATCACTCCGCTTCGGGTCTAGGACACGCGACTGAATCGCCCTATTCAGACTCGCTTTCGCTACGGCTCCCCACACGGGTTAACCTCGCCACATGCCACTAACTCGCAGGCTCATTCTTCAAAGGCACGCCGTCACCCCGCAAGGCTCCGACGGATTGTAGGCGAACGGTTTCAGGTACTATTTCACTCCCTCCCGGGTACTTTTCACCATTCCCTCACGGTACTTGTCCGCTATCGGTCACCAGGAAGTATTTAGGCTTACCAGGTGGTCCTGGCAGATTCACGGCAGATTTCAGGGGTCCGCCGCTACTCGGGAACACCCACAGAAGGTCAGCAACTTTCACCTACCGGACTCTCACCGTCTACGGTCAGCCATTCCAGACTGTTCGACTAGCCACTGACTTTGTAACTTCTCGAACAAGTGTCAGCTTGTTCAGCAGGGTCCCACAACCCCGACCACGCAACCCCTGACAGGTATCACACGCAGCCGGTTTAGCCTCGATCCGCTTTCGCTCGCCACTACTCACGGAATCACTAAATTGTTTTCTCTTCCTACGGGTACTGAGATGTTTCACTTCCCCGCGTTCCCTCCACACACCCTATGTGTTCAGGTGTGGGTGACACCACATGACTGGTGCCAGGTTTCCCCATTCGGACACCCTGGGATCACAGCTTGGTTGACAGCTCCCCAGGCCTATCGCGGCCTCCCACGTCCTTCATCGGCTCCTGGTGCCAAGGCATTCACCGTTCGCCCTTGACAACTTGACCACAAAGATGCTCGCGTCCACTGTGCAATTCTCAACAAACGACCAACCCACAACCCGATCCGCCCCACACCAAACCCAACCCAAACAGTCGGCGGTATGTGGGGCCAGGCCATGCCTGGCAGACTTCCAGCCCCACACGGGAGGCTGGCAAAGTCTCTGAAACAACAACCAGATGGTTGTTCCTTCAGGACCCAACAGGGTGCTCTACATTCTCCCCAGCCGCACCAGAAGCATCCGTTCCCACCACCGAAGTAGCTGTACTAGGCGCCGCCGGCCGTTGCCAGGGCAAAACTTGCCAGTGTCTCCGCCATTCGAGCACCCCACCACCACACCGGGTGATGCGGGCTCCTTACCGACTTTCGTCGGAAGGTGCTCCTTAGAAAGGAGGTGATCCAGCCGCACCTTCCGGTACGGCTACCTTGTTACGACTTCGTCCCAATCGCCAGCCCCACCTTCGACGGCTCCCTCCACAAGGGTTGGGCCACCGGCTTCGGGTGTTGCCGACTTTCGTGACGTGACGGGCGGTGTGTACAAGGCCCGGGAACGTATTCACCGCAGCGTTGCTGATCTGCGATTACTAGCGACTCCGACTTCACGGGGTCGAGTTGCAGACCCGATCCGAACTGAGACCGGCTTTTGGGATTCGCTCCACCTCGCGGTATCGCAGCCCATTGTACCGGCCATTGTAGCATGCGTGAAGCCCTGGACATAAGGGGCATGATGACTTGACGTCATCCCCACCTTCCTCCGAGTTGACCCCGGCAGTCTTCGATGAGTCCCCGCCATAACGCGCTGGCAACATCGAACGAGGGTTGCGCTCGTTGCGGGACTTAACCCAACATCTCACGACACGAGCTGACGACAGCCATGCACCACCTGTGACCGCCCCGAAGGACCTCACATCTCTGTGAGTTTTGCGGCCATGTCAAACCCAGGTAAGGTTCTTCGCGTTGCATCGAATTAATCCGCATGCTCCGCCGCTTGTGCGGGCCCCGTCAATTCCTTTGAGTTTTAGCCTTGCGGCCGTACTCCCCAGGCGGGGCGCTTAATGCGTTAGCTGCGGCACAGGAAACCGGAGAGGTCCCCACACCTAGCGCCCAACGTTTACAGCGTGGACTACCAGGGTATCTAATCCTGTTCGCTCCCCACGCTTTCGCTCCTCAGCGTCAGTATCGGCCCAGAGACCCGCCTTCGCCACCGGTGTTCCTCCTGATATCTGCGCATTTCACCGCTACACCAGGAATTCCAGTCTCCCTACCGAACTCTAGCCTGCCCGTATCGACCGCAGGCTTGGGGTTGAGCCCCAAGTTTTCACGGTCGACGCGACAAGCCGCCTACGAGCTCTTTACGCCCAATAAATCCGGACAACGCTCGCACCCTACGTCTTACCGCGGCTGCTGGCACGTAGTTGGCCGGTGCTTCTTCTGCAGGTACCGTCACTCTCGCTTCGTCCCTGCTGAAAGAGGTTTACAACCCGAAGGCCGTCATCCCTCACGCGGCGTCGCTGCATCAGGCTTCCGCCCATTGTGCAATATTCCCCACTGCTGCCTCCCGTAGGAGTCTGGGCCGTGTCTCAGTCCCAGTGTGGCCGGTCGCCCTCTCAGGCCGGCTACCCGTCATCGCCTTGGTAGGCCATCACCCCACCAACAAGCTGATAGGCCGCGAGCCCATCCCAAGCCGAAAAACTTTCCACCCCAGCCATGCGGCCGGAAGTCCTATTCGGTATTAGCCCCGTTTCCGAGGGTTATCCCAAAGCTTGGGGCAGGTTGCTCACGTGTTACTCACCCGTTCGCCGCTCGAGTACCCCGAAGGGCCTTTCCGCTCGACTTGCATGTGTTAAGCACGCCGCCAGCGTTCGTCCTGAGCCAGGATCAAACTCTCCAACAAAAATTAGTTGAACAGCATCCTGACAACAAACAAATGTTGCCAAAGGAATCCCAACCAGCCAGCAAAACTGACCAGTCCGGGGTATAAATCATAATTGGCACTGGCTTTACAAGCACCCTGTTGAGTTCTCAAAGAACAACCACACACCGAACCAAAGCCCCACCTCAGTGGAACCCCAACTCGGGGCTTTTCGTACTGTGTCCTTAACGCTTTCCAGCGCCAGGCACTTTACTACGTTACCCGCTCGTTTCCGCCGTGTCAAACCGGTGTTTCGCGGTTCGTCGTGCTTCATTCGATAATGCGGGCACCATGTCGTAACCGGCTTGCGCCGCTCTCGTCATGGGATCGGCAGGCCGGCCGCCGCGGTTTCCGCGACCCGCCCGGTGCCCTGCCGGTTCGTAACTCTACCCGGTCGGTTTCGCCGGACCAAATCCGCCTCGCGGCGTTTTGGCGGCACCTCCCGGTCGGGGCTCCGGTGGGCATGCCCACCCGACCCCAGGCCGTTGGCCTGCGCTCCGGCCGTTTCAGGCTTTCGCCTGTTTCGTCCGTTCCGCGCTGGCAGAGAAAGTTACGCGTCCGGCGGGATGATCGTCAAATCCGCCGGACGCGTCCCCGTCACACCGTCGACAGACTACTATTCACCCAGCTCAACGCCCGCGAACGAGCGCTTTCCCCGACGCAGCACCAGGTATCGCCCATGCAGCAGATCGGCCGGCGACACCGCGGCGTCCACATCGGTCACCCGATTGTTGTTGACATAGGCGCCGCCCTCGGCGATGACCCGACGGGCCTCCTTGAGGCCGCCCACCAGCCCGGACTCTCGCAACAGACCCGCCACATCCGGCATTTCGCCGGTGAGACGCACCATGCCGGCCTCGGTCAACGCCGCGCGCAGGGTCTCCGGAGCCAGCTCGTCCAACGACCCGCGGCCGAAGAGCGCCTGACTGGCGGCGACCGCCTGCCGAGCCTCGTCGGCGCCGTGCACCAGGGTGGTCAGCTCCTCCGCGAGCGCCCGCTGCGCCAGGCGGGCCGCTGGCCGCTCGGCGGTGGCCTTCGCCAGCTCCTCCAACTCGTCGCGGGTGCGGAAGCTGAAGTACCGCAGGTAGCGGTCAACCTCCTGGTCCTCGACGTTGAGCCAGAACTGGTAGAAGGCGTACGGGCTGGTCATCGTCGGGTCGAGCCAGACGGCGCCGCCCTCGCTCTTGCCGAACTTCGTGCCGTCGGCCTTGGTGACCAGGGGCGTGGTGAACGCCTGCACCGGCCCGGCCCTCGCCGGCGGACGTAGTCGACGCCGGCGGTGATGTTGCCCCACTGGTCGGAGCCACCGAACTGGAGCTGACAGCCGTGCCGGCGGTGCAGTTCGTAGAAGTCGTTGGCCTGCAGCAGCTGGTAGCTGAACTCGGTGAAGCTGATGCCGGTCTCCAGCCGGGCCCGCACCACCTCCCGCGCCAGCATCTTGTTGACCGGGAAGTGTTTGCCCACGTCGCGGAGGAACTCGACGATCGACATCTCGCCGGTCCAGTCCAGGTTGTTGACCAGCTGCGCCGCGTTGTCCCCGCTGTAGGACACGAAGGGCGCGAGCTGCTCGCGGATCCGCTCGACCCAGCCGGCGATCACGTCGAGCGGGTTGAGGGCCCGTTCGGCGCTCTCCTTCGGGTCACCGATCTGCCCGGTGGCCCCGCCGACCAGAAGCAACGGGCGGTGGCCGGCGAGTTGCAGCCGGCGGGCCATGAGGACCTGCATGAGGTTGCCGACGTGCAGGCTCGGGGCGGTGGGGTCGAAGCCCACGTAATAGGTGGCGGCCGCTCCACCGTCGAGCAGCTGGCGCAGCTCGTCGAGGCCGGTCGAGTCCTGGATGAGGCCACGCCAGAGCAGGTCGTCGGTCAGGGAGGCCCGCCCGGAGGGCGGAGGCTGCTGTCGGTCACGGTCACCGATTCTCCCCATCGCCGGCGCCGACCCGTACCGGGTTTGCCGCAACCCGTCCCGGTTAGGCTTGCGCCCCTGTTGATCGAGGAGGGGTTTGCGGTGGAGATGCCGGATCTGACGGGTGGCTTCGTCGCCCTGCTCGGCCTGACGTTCGAGGAGGCCAGCGCCGACCGGGTGGTCATCACCTGGCAGGTGCGCCCGGAGCTGCACCAGCCGTTCGGCATCCAGCACGGCGGGGTGTACTGCTCGGTCGTGGAGACCGCGGCCAGCGTGGTGGCTCCCTCTGGCTGGCCGACCGCGGCACTGTGGTCGGGGTGTCGAACCAGACCGACTTCCTGCGCGCCGTCCGGGACGGCGAACTGACCGCGGTCGGCACCCCGGTGCACCGGGCCGCAGCCAGCAGCTCTGGCAGGTGGAGATCACCGACGCCGGCGAGCGGCTGGTCGCCCGGGTCAGGTCCGGCTGCAGAACCTGTCGCGCGACTGAGCGACGGCCTCCGCCGGACGGATCAGCTGCGGGCCTCGTCCAGCACCGGTTCGGCGGCCGGGTCGTCGTCGGTGTCGGCGTCATCGGGTACGCGGCTGATTCGTACCTCAATGATCGCCCGGTGGTCGATGCCGGCCACGACCAGGACCCAACCGTCCAGAGTGACGTCCTCCCCGGCGACGGTGGGGATGTGCCCGAGCCGGGCCAGCACCAGCCCGGCGACCGTGGTGTAGTCACCGTCCGGGCGCGACGGCAGCTCGACGCCGATGTCCGGGAGGTCGTGCACCGGGAAGGTGCCGGGCAGCACCATCGCGCCGTCCGGTTCGCGGCGAACCGAGCGCACGTCCCGGTCGGTCTCGTCGTAGATCTCGCCGACGATCTCCTCCAGGATGTCCTCCAGCGTCACGATGCCGTCGACGGCGCCGCGCTCGTCCACGACGAGCGCGATGTGCTGGCGCTCGGCCTTGAACTGACGCAGCGCTTCCACAACCGGCAACGAGTCGGGCAGCAGCATCGGGGGCGGGCGATCTCGTCGACCGGGCGGTCGTCGGGCACTCCCACCAGGTCGCGCAGGTGGATCACGCCGGCCGTGTCGTCCAGGCCCCGTGGCGCACGACCGGCGCCCGGAGTGCCGGTGGCGGCCAGCACGAGCCGCGCGGCCTCCGCGGTGGTCCCGCTGTCGAGCGTGAAGACCTGCAACCGGGGTACGAGGACAGCCCGCAACCGTCGGTCGGCGATCTCCACGGCTCCGGCGATGATGGTGCGCTGTTCCTTGGTGAAACCGTGGTTGCCGGCGACGATGTCGCGCAGCTCGTCCGGCCCGATCTCCTCCGGCTGGTGTTTGGGGTTGAGCCCGACCAGGCGGACCACCACGTCGCTGGTGGCGCCGAGCGCCAGACGGCCGGCCGGGTGAGGCTGGCGAGCAGGTCGAGTGGGCGGGCCACCAGCAGTGCCCATCGCTCGGCGGACTGCATGGCGATCCGCTTGGGCGCCAGCTCGCCGAAGACCAGGGTGACGAAGGTCAGCGCGAGGGTGACCACCACGATCGCCACCGTGTCGGCGGCGCTGCCGAACATCCCGAGCATCGGCACCAGGGGTTTGGCCAGCGAGACCGCCGCGGCGGCGGAGGCCAGGAAGCCGGCGAGGGTGATGCCGATCTGGATGGTGGCCAGGAAGCGGTTCGGGTCCTTGGCGAGCCGGGCCAGCACCCGCCCGGCCCGGCTGGTGCGTTCCAACCGTTGGATCTGGCTGTCCCGCAGGGACACCAACGCCATCTCGCTGCCGGCGAAGAGCGCGTTGATCACGACCAGGACTCCGACCAGGGCCAGTTGGCTCCCGTAGCTCTGCACGCCCGGTTCGCTCCCTCGTGGTGGTGGCACCGGCCGGTACGCGCGGCGCCCGCCGGTCGGCGAGCCCGCCCGGCGTAGGCGTTGTCATTGCCCGTCCGGTGCCGGCCGAATCCTGCCCGGCGAGGGTACGCCGGATCGGGCGTCGGCGGCGCTACGCCGTCGCGGTGGTCGGTGACGTCGGCAGGTCGAGGACGTACGAGTCGCCCTCCGGGCGGAAGCCGAGCCGGTGGTAGTAGGGAGCGACCATCCGGGGCGGGCTGACCACCCGGTGGAAGCCCCGTTCGGTGAACAGGTGGCTGCGCCGGTAGACGAACTCGCCCGGGGTGAAGTCACGGAACTTCGGGGTCACGTAGTCCAGGTCGATCTGGGCGACGCCGCGCGCCTCGGCGTGCGACAGCACCACCCGACCACCTCGTCGGCCGTGACCACCAGGAACGCGGAGTGCCCGGACGCGTCCGGGTCCCACCGGAAGTCGGGGTTGAACTTGGCGATGTCGGCGGCATGCACCCGCAGCGTGTGTGCGAGGAACTGGTCGCCGACGCCGACCTCCACCACCTGGTAGGTCTTCTCGTCGTGCCGGGTGGCCAGCATGCCGCGCAGATACCAGATGTTGATCCCCGCGAGCACGACGTTCAGCCCGACCATGGGCCAGACCTCGATCGCGGCGTTGTAGCCGATCAGCACGACGCTGCCGACGAGGTTGAGCGCGCGCAACCGCAGGACGCGCGACTGCAACAGCGACCAGACCAGCACCGCGGAGCCGGCCCAGCCGACGAGATCCAACCAGTTCACCCCGCGAGACTAGTGCCCGCCCTGGTCAGGGCCGTCGGCGGGCAGCTCGAGCAGCCACTCCTCGACGTCTTCGCCGCGCGCGTTGGCGTACCCCGAGTCCTCACCGACCACCACGAACCCGCACTTGCGGAGGACCGCGAGGGACGCGGCGTTGTCCTGGCGGCGCGGGCGTGCACCGGCCGGGGCAGCTCGCGCAGCAGGGCGGCCAGCGCTGCCGTGGCGTGACCGCGGCCCCAGCGGGCCGGGTCGATCCAATAGCTGACCTCGGTCTGGTCGTCCACCGGGAAGGCGCTGACGTAGCCGACCACCTCGCCGTCGGCCTCGATGGTGCGGACCGTGTTCGCCGGGTTGGTGAGCACCCGGCCCAGTGCCGGGCGAACTCGCGGTGGTCGGACGGATCCTGGACGTGAACGCCGCCATCCGGTTGGCTTCCGGGTCCTGCTGGTGCAGGAAGAACTCGACGAGGTCGTCCTCGAGGACCGGGCGCAACCGTAGATCAGGGTCATCGGACGAGGGTACGCATCGGGGTGTCAGAAATGGGGCCCGGACTCAGGTGGTGACGGCCGCGACCGCCAGCACGGCGGCGACCAGGGAACTCGCCACCGACAGCAGCCGACGCCACGGCACCCGCGCGTCGAGCACCGGCAGGGCCCGCCACCGGATCGCCGCCAGCGCCACTCCCGCAGCCGACAGGCCGGCGCCGAGTGGCCAGAGCCAGGCCGGCACCACCGACCAGTCCCCATCCGGTGGGCCAGGCCGAGATAGGCGAAGGCCCACACGGCCGCCGCCAGCACCGTCACCCGGTCCAGCTCACGGCGACGGGCGGTGCCGAGCAGCGACAGGCCGCCCATGAAGGTGAAGGCCAGCGCGAGACCGGCGCCGATCCACACGGGTGCCACCGGTGCCGCCGTACCGGCCTCCTTCTCCGGCACCCCGAGCAGCCGCAGACCGATCGGCTCGACGCCCTGGTCGGTGTTGCCGAGCACCACCACCGCCCGGCCGGTGGCCCGTTCGAAGCCGACGTAGGACCGGAATCCGCTGGTGGCCCCGTTGTGCCAGACCACCTCGTGGTCACCGTGCCGGGTGGTGAACCAGCCGTAACCGATGCGGGTGTCGCCGTCCTCCTCGAAGCGGGCGGTGGCGGCGTGCAAGTCTTTGGCTGGCGCTTACTCGTCACCTCGGCCGAGCAGGTGGAGGAAGTCGGTGGTGAGGGCGAACGGGTCAGCCGGGCCGTCGGCCGGTGGCCGACGCTCGACCTGGTCGGCCAACTCCCCGGCGGCACGACGGATCCGACCGCGCAACGCGCCGTCGGCGGTGCCGTCCGACCAGTCCTCCGGGGCGGCGAAGACGGCGGTCGGGACCACCACCGCCCGGAGGTAGGCGAACAACGGGCGGACGGCGTGCTCCAGCGCCAGCGAGTGCCGGGCGGTGCCGCCGGTGGCACCGATCAACACCGGCCGATCGACCAGCGACCCGGAATCCAACACGTCGAAAAGGACTTGAACAGCCCGTTGTACGAGGCGCTGAAGATCGGGTGACGGCGATGATCCCGTCCGCCCCGGTCACCGTGTCGACGACCTCGCGCAGCGCCGCCGGGGAACCCGGTGAGCATGTTGTTCACCACGTCGTGCGCGTACTCCCGCAGGTCGACGACACGCAGCTCCACCTCGGAGCCGCGCCGGACCAACTCGTCGCGGGTGGCCGCGGCGAGCTGGTCGGCGAGCAGCCGGGTCGACGAGGGCTGACTCAGCCCCGCCGAGACCACGGCCAGGGTGCGACGGGTCATCGGGTCGCCCCTCCGGAGCCTTGCCCGTCACGTCGTCGACGGCGTGCACGGTGCTGTCCGTGGCGCCACCCGCGGCGGCGACCAGCGAGGCGTGCGTCGGCGCCTCCGGCACGTGCGCCGGGCGCAGGGCGGCGAACTCCTTGCGCAGCACCGGCACGACCTCCTCGCCGAGCAGGTCGAGCTGCTCCAGCACGGTCTTCAGCGGCAGCCCCGCGTGGTCCATCAGGAACAGCTGCCGCTGGTAGTCACCGACGTACTCGCGGAAGCCCAGCGTGCGGTCGATGACCTGCTGCGGGCTGCCCACGGTCAGCGGCGTCTCCGGGTGAACTCCTCCAGCGACGGCCCGTGCCCGTAGACCGGGGCGTTGTCGAAGTACGGCCGGAACTCCCGGACCGCGTCCTGCGAGTTGCGGCGCATGAACACCTGCCCACCCAGGCCGACGATCGCCTGGTCGGCGGAGCCGTGGCCGTAGTGCGCGTACCGCTGGCGGTAGAGCGCGATCATCCGCTGGGTGTGCTCCTTGGGCCAGAAGATGTGGTTGGCGAAGAAGCCGTCACCGTAGTAGGCGGCCTGCTCGGCGATCTCCGGGCTGCGGATCGAGCCGTGCCAGACGAACGGCGGCACGCCGTCGAGCGGGCGCGGCGTCGAGGTGAACGACTGCAGTGGGGTGCGGTACTTGCCCTTCCAGACGACCACGTCCTCGCGCCACAGCCGGTGCAGCAGGTCGTAGTTCTCGATCGCGAGGGATGCCGGCGCGGATGTCCTTACCGAACCACGGGTAGACCGGGCCGGTGTTGCCGCGCCCATCATCAGGTCCACCCGGCCGTCGGACAGGTGCTGGAGCATCGCGTAGTCCTCGGCGATCTTCACCGGGTCGTTGGTGGTGATCAGCGTGGTGGCGGTGGACAGCAGCAGCCGTTCGGTGCGGGCCGCGATGTGGCCGAGCATGGTGGTCGGCGACGACGGCACGAACGGCGGGTTGTGGTGCTCGCCGGTGGCGAAGACGTCCAGGCCGACCTCCTCGGCCTTCAACGCGATCGCGACCATCGCCTTGATCCGCTCATGCTCGGTCGGCTCCCGACCGGTGGTCGGATCGACCGTGACGTCACCGACGGTGAAGACTCCGAACTGCATGACCGGCTCCTCGCGTGTCAACCGAGTGCCGTCGTGGTACCCGGACGCAGCCCACAACTTATTTGACGACGCAACTATTCCGGAGGCGGCACGGCCCGCAGTGGCGCCGGTCACGCGGAAACAACGGACACCGGTGATGTGCCGGGCCTCGGCTACCGGCTCAGCCGCCCGCCACCGACGGCAACACCTGCACCTCGGCGCCGTCGCCGACCGGGTCTCCAGACCGCCGGAGTGCCGGCAGTCCTCCCGTCGACGAAGACGTTGACGTAACGGCGCAGCTCGCCGCGCTCGTCGCGGATCCGTCGGGCGAGGCGGGGATGGTGGGCGGCCAGCTCGTCGAGGACGGCACGCAGCGTCCCGACGGCGGTGATGCTCAGCCGACTCGCACCGTCGGCCTCCCGCGCAGTGGGCCGGGCAGCAGGACGGTGACCACGATCAGACCTCCCGGCCCGGACGCAGAGCACGTCGGGCAGGTGCGCCGCCACCAGGGACCAGGAGTCGCCCTCGTCGCGGCTGGCGAAGACCGAGCCGGAGCGGGTGCCGAAGTAGACCCCACCCGGGGTGCCGTCGTCGGCGCACATCGCGTCGCGGAGCACCGCCGGATAGAACGGCCCCTCGGGCAACCCACCGACAGCGGCTCCCACTTGCCGCCCGCGTCGACCGAACGGAACACCCGGCAGCGGTGGTCGGTCGGGAACCGCTCACCGTCGGCCACCAGCGGGAAGGTCCACACCACGCCGCTGCGTCCCGGATGGGCGACCATCGGGAAGCCGAAGTCACTGGGCAGCCCGTCGGCGATCGAGGACCAGGTGCGGCCGTCGTCGTCGGAGCGGTAGACGCCGTGGTGGTTCTGCGCGTACAGCCGCTCGGGGTTGCCGGAGTCCCGGGCGACCTTGTGCACGCACTGGCCGAACTCCGGCCACTCGTCGGGCATGAAGTAGGCGCGGATGCCGGTGTTGCCCGGCGCCCAGCTCGCCCCGGCGTCCTCGGAGCGGTAGACCCCGCCGGTGGACATGGCGACCAGCAGCCGGGCCGGATCACGCGGGTGGGGCAGCACGGTGTGCACGGCCTGACCGCCGAAACCGGCGTCCCACCGTGTGCGGTGCGGGTGGTCCCAGAGGAACGGACCAGCTCGAAGCTGCGGCCACCGTCGGTGGACTTGAACAGCGCCGACGGCTCGGTGCCGGCCCAGACCACGTCCGGCTCGTCGGGCCGGCCGGCATCAACTGCCAGACCCGCCCGAGGGAGACGCCGGTGTCGGCCGGGAACGCGACCGGCGCCTGGTCGGGCTCGTCCCAGGAGGCACCGAGGTCATCGCTGGTGGCGACGCTGGGCCGAAGTGTGAGCTGGTCATGCCAGCGAGCAACCGCGGAGTGGGACGACGGGCGTCGACCGCCACCGCGTAGACACCGGTCATCGGGAAGTGCGGGCCGCTGATCTCCCAACTTCGCCGGTCGTCGGCGCTGGTGGCGAGAACAAACCCTTGGCCGTGCCGATCGCGAGCAACGTTGCCATGACGTCCTCCGAGCCGTCGGTGATGAGGTGCGGTGATTATGGCCACACCCCACCGACAGATTCGGCGGGACACACGCCGCCGTGCCCGCACGGCGTCGTCAGTGCTGGACGAGACCACCGACCGGGACGGGGGCGACGTGACCCGTCGGCGGGAGCGTCCGCGCCAGCGCAGGCCGACGTCGACCACCGCCGACCGGCGCAGGCACACCACGTCCGGCAGCGGGGTCCAGACCGACTCGGCGGTTTCGCCGTTCGGCTCGGGCCGGAGGATGCCACCGACGACGCGGACTCCGTAGAAGACGCCGACGTTCTGGTGCTCGATCCCGAGGTGCGCCTCGGCGGCGGGGATCACCCTCGAATCGACGCCCAGCAGTCGCTCGACCAACGCCTCGTAACCGGTCTCCTCGGCGACCTCCCGGATCACCGCGTCGAACGGGTCCTCCGCGTGCTCGACCTTGCCACCCGGCAGGGTCCAGTGCGTCTCGCCAGACGGTCGCACGTAATGGGCGAGCAGAACGCGCTCATCCTTGATGCACACGGCGTACGCCGCCAGCCGGAAACTCACCGCTCACCTCCCGGCGGACCCTATCCCAGCGATCTTTCCGACGGTGTCGGATGTGCGACTCGACCAGGCTATCCGTGGGCCGCCCCGGCGTCCGACGGCGAGGCGAGTGCCGCCGGTAGGCGCTCACGGTGGGGTCGTCGGTGAGCCAGAAGCGCCACGGAACGTCGTGCGCGGCGGCCACCCGACCCGGGGCCCGGCGGAGATCGCCGACCTCGGGACCGGGCGGGTCGGCGGCGTCAACAGCAGCGGTCCGTCGCCGTCGAGCACTGACGTGCCGTTGGCCGACGCGATGATGCCGAGGGCGACCACCAGCCTCGCGGGCCCCGAGCGAGGTCACGGTCGGCGACCTTCTCCCCGGCGCTTGCGGGCAATGTCCACACCGTCGACGACCTCGCCCGCGCGCAGCAGGACGGCGGCGGCTCCCCTCGGCACCGCAGACGATGTTCAGACACCAGTGCACGCCGAACACGAAGTAGGTGTAGGCGTGCCCGGCCGGACCGAACATCACTGTGGTGCGGGCGTGGGCCGCGATGAGCGTGCGAGGCGGGGTCCTCCCCGTGCCCGCGTACGCCTCGACCTCGGTCAGCCTGATCCGTACCCGCCCGCCGTGATCTCCCAGCCCAGCAGCGCCTGCGCCGTCTCGGGCACCTGACCGGCGGGGGCGTGCAGCCATGAGTAGTCCACCGTTTCAGGAAACGTCGGGGAACGGGAATCGGCAACCGCTCTTCAACAATCTGTTGACAACGACGCATTGAGGGTGTGTGCTCGGGGTATGACGACGGACGATCCGTTCACCGCACCCCACCCGGCCCACGCCCGCGCCCATCGCACCCACGAGGCGCTCCAGCGCATCAGCGACCGCCACGCCGGCAGCGACAGCCGGCGGGGCGCTGGGCCCACCCGTACGTGCTGGACCCGTGGGAGGCGGTGGCCCTGGTCACCGCGCTCGCGGCCGGCGGAGCCGAGCGCGAGCCCACCGAGGAACCGGTCGACACCGCCGACCTCACCGCCGCGCTGACCCTGCTGCCCCACGTCCGCGCCGAGCTGGACGCCCTGGAGGCCGGGCTGCTGACGCTGGCCCGCGACCGGGGCTGACCTGGCAGGCGATCGCGTACGGGCTGGGCTGGGCAGCGCACAGGCGGCCCGGCAGCGCTACGAGCGGGTCGCCGCCCGCTCGACCGCCTGATCCACCGCAGACCGCCTGATCCTCAGCCACGGACCGACGGTCGGATCGGCACGGCACCTGTGCGACGGCGGTTGGGCGGGCACACTGTGCGCACGACGAGGAGGCACCCATGGAGCGCGCGGACATGCTGGCGTACTGCCTGGCCAAGCCGGGAGCGTGGCTGGACCGGCCGTGGGAGGGCGACGAGGTGGTGAAGGTGGGCAGCCGGATCTTCGCGTTCCTCGGCAACGGCGGAGGCAAGCCGACGGTCGGCATCAAGTGCGGGCCGACCCGGAGGTGGCCGATGAGTGGCTGCACCGGCACCCGACGACGCCAGCGTGATGGCCTACATCGGCCGGTCCGGGTGGAACACGCTGCGCCTGGACGGCGGGATCGACGAGGAGGAGCTGACCGAGGCGGTCGACGGGTCGTACGACATGGTGGTGGCCAAGCTCCCGAAGCGGGAGCGCCCGACGGCCTGAACCGGCCGCGGCGCCGGCGGCAGACGCCGACGCCACGACACGGTCAGCGCGGAACGACGGGCTCGGTGGACCACTCCCGCCAGCTGACCAACTGGTCGGCGGCGCTGGCGAGTTGGTCGGCGACCGGGCCGGGGCCGGTGGAGCCCGGGTGGTCCGGGCAGCCAGAGCCGACCGCACCGAGAGCACGTCGCGCACCGACGGGTCGAGCTGCTCGCTGACCGCGGCCAGGTCCTCGTCGGAGACGTCCTCCAACTCGCATTCCCGAGCCGCGCAGAGCGCCACCAGCCGCCCGGTGATCTCGTGCGCGTCCCGGAACGGCACGTTGCGCCTAACCAACCAGTCGGCGACCTCGGTGGCGAGGGAGAAGCCCACCGGGCGGCGGCGACGAGGCGGTCCACCCGGACCGTCATCGTGGAGATCATTCCCGCCAGGGCCGGAAGCAGCAGTTCCAGGGTGTCGACAGCGTCGAAGGCCGGCTCCTTGTCCTCCTGCATGTCCCGGTCGTAGGTCATCGGCAGACCCTTGAGCATGGTGAGCACCGTCATCAGACCGCCCACCAGCCGGCCGGACTTGCCCCGGGCCAGCTCGGCGATGTCCGCGTTCTTCTTCTGCGGCATGATCGACGAACCGGTGGCGAAGGAGTCGTCCAGCTCCACCCAGCCGAACTCGTGCGAGGTCCAGAGCACCACCTCTTCGCCGAGCCGGGACAGGTGCACCCCGATCAGGGCTGTGGTGAAGAGGAACTCGGCGACGAAGTCCCGGTCGGCGACGGCGTCCATCGAGTTGGCGAACGACGTACGGAAGCCCAGCTCCTGGCCACGGCCACCGGGTCCAGTGGAAGCCCGGAACCAGCGAGGGCGCCGGCGCCGAGCGGGCTGACCGCTGCCCGGTGGTCCCAGTCGCGCAGCCGCTCCAGATCGCGCAGCAGCGGCTGCACGTGGGCGAGCAACCAGTGCCCGAAGGTGACCGGCTGGGCGTGCTGGAGGTGGGTCATGCCGGGGCGGCGGTGTCGACGTGCCGCTCGGCCTGCTCGACCAGCGCCTCGGCCAGCTCCACGAGCCGACCGGCCACACCCGGGCGTGGTCGCGCAGGTAGAGCCGCAGGTCGGTGGCGACCTGGTCGTTGCGGGACCGGCCGGCGCGCAACTTGCCGCCGAGGCTGCCGAGGCGCTCCAGCAGGCCCCGCTCCAGCGCGGTGTGCACGTCCTCGTCGTCGACGGTCGGGCGAACGCCCCGGAGGCGCAGGCGGCCTCCAGGTCGTCGAGGGCGGCCAGGATCCGGCCCAACTCCTCGGGGTTGAGCAGGCCTGCGCCGGCGAGGACCGGGCGTGCGCCCGGGAACCCGCGATGTCGTACGGGGCCAGGCGCCAGTCGAACTGCACGCTCACCGACAGTCGGGCGAGCGCCTCGGCGGGCCACCCGCGAACCGGCCACCCCAGAGGCTCGTCCGGTTGGTGGCGGCGCTGTTCTCGGTCAGGCTCTTGTCGTCCACGTCGCCCATCATTGCTCTGCTTGCCTCTCGGTCGCGACTGCGGGGTCACTGGCCGCGCTCGCGCCGCTCGCGTACGCCGTCACGTGGGATTGCCTTCCAGGGTGTCGGCCCGGCGGGCCCAGCCGGCGAGCTTCTCCCGAGGGCTGCCCCGCCGACGGCCTCGCGGGCCACGACGAGGATGGTGTCGTCACCGGCGATGGTGCCGACGATCTCCGGCAGACCCGCCCGGTCCAAGGCGCTGGCCAGGTACTGGGCCGCCCCGGGGTGTCCGCAGCACGGCGATGTTGCCGCTGGAGTCGACGCCGTTGAGCAGCTCGTGCAGCAGTCGTACCAGCCGGGCCGGAGCGGCCTCGGCGTCGCGCAGCGGGCGCTGGCCGTCCTCCGGGATCAGGTAGACGGCCGGACCGTCGCCGCCGCGCACCTTGACCGCGCCCAGCTCCTCCAGGTCCCGGAGAGGGTGGCCTGGGTGACGCCGACACCGTCGGCGGCGAGCAGGTCGGCCAGCTCGGTCTGCGACCGGATGGCCTTGTCACGGATCAGCTCCACGATCCGGGCGTGCCGGGCCGCGCGGGTCAGGGGCGCGGTCATCGCGGCTCTCCGGTGACGTCCAGCAGGAACGTCAGCAGCGCCTTCTGCGCGTGCAGCCGGTTCTCGGCCTGGTCGAAGACCGCGCTCTGCGGGCCGTCGAGCACCTCGTCGGTGATCTCCTCGCCGCGGTGCGCCGGCAGGCAGTGCAGCACGATCGCGTCCGGTGCGGCCTGGCCGAGCAACTCCTTGTTGACCTGGTACGGCAGGAACGGGGTGATCCGGTCCAACCCGTCGGACTCCTGGCCCATCGACGTCCAGGTGTCCGTCGCCAGCACGTCGGCGTCGCGTACCGCCTGGACCGGGTCGGTCAGCACCCGCACCGACCCGCCGGTGTCGGCGGCGATCCGCGCCGCCCGGTCCACCACGGCCTCGTCCGGAGCGAAACCGGCCGGGCCGGCGATCCGGACGTGCATCCCGGCCATCGCCCCGGCCAGCAGGTACGACTGCGCCATGTTGTTCGCGCCGTCGCCCACGTACGCCAGAATGCGGCCGGCCGTGCCGCCACACCGCTCCCGAACGGTGAGCAGGTCGGCCAGCAGCTGGCACGGGTGGAATCCGTCGGTGAGTGCGTTGATCACCGGCACGCTGGCACCGGCCGCCACCTCGGCGATCCGGTCGTCGCCGTGGGTCCGCAGCACGATGGCCGCGACGTAGCGGGACAGCACGCGCCCGCGTCCGCGAGGGACTCACCCCGGCCGAAGTGGGTAACCTGCGTGTCCACGACCAGCGGGTGCCCGCCCAGCTCGGCGATCCCGGCGTCGAACGAGATCCTGGTCCGCAGGCTCTGCTTGTCGAAGAGCACCGCCACCGAACGGGGCCGACCAGCGGCCGGTGGCCGAAACGGTCCGCCTTCATCCGCGCCGCGAGGTCGAGGACAGCGGACTGTTCGGCGGGCGAGAGGTCGTCGTCGCGCAGGAAGTGCCGGGTCATCGAGTCGTCCCCGTGGTGGTGGTCAGGGTGGATGGCGCGATCTCCGTGCCGGCAGCGGCGGGAGCTGTCGCGTCCAGTGCGGCGGGCAACGCCGCGAGGAAGGCGTCCGCCTGGGCGGCGGTGAGGATCAGCGGCGGGCCAGCCGGACCACGCCCGGCTGCACCGGGTTGACCAGGAAACCGGCCTCGCGCAGAGCCTCGGCCAGCACCGACGACACCGGCGCGGTGAGTACGACGCCGAGCAGCAGCCCGGCACCGCGTACCCCGGCGATCAGCGGATGGCCCAGGGCCTCGATGCCGCGACGCAGCCGCTCGCCGACCCGCTTGACGTTGTCCAACAGGCCCTCGTTGGCGATGGTCGCCACCACGGCGAGCGCCGCCGCGCAGCTGACCGGGTTGCCGCCGAAGGTGGTGCCGTGCGAGCCGGGCGCGAGCAGGTCCGCGGCCCGGCCGAAGGCCAGGGTGGCACCGATGGGCAGCCCGCCACCCAGCCCCTTGGCCAGGGTGACCACGTCCGGCTCCACGCCCTCGGCCTGGTGTGCGAACCAGTGCCCGGTACGCCCGACGCCGGTCTGCACCTCGTCGAGGACCAGCAGCGCGCCGTGCCGGAGGTGATCCGTCGGGCCGCGGCGAGGTAGCCGGCCGGCGGACGAGAACGCCGTTCTCGCCCTGGATGGGCTCCAGGATCACCATGGCTGTGGCGTCGGAGACCGCCGCTTCGAGGGCGGCGACGTCGCCGTAGTCGACGTGGGTCACCTCGCCGGGCAGCGGCCGGAACGGGTCGGCCTTGGCCGGCTGGCCGGTCAGCGCGAGAGCGCCCATGGTGCGGCCGTGGAAGCCACCCTGGTGGCCACCACGTGACTGCGGCCGGTGAGCCGGGAGAGCTTGAACGCCGCCTCGTTCGCCTCCGCGCCCGAATTGGCGAAGAAGACCCGACCGGGTCGGCCGGCGAGCGCCAACAGCACCTCGGCCAGGGCGACCGGCGGCTCGGCGACGTAGAGGTTGGAGACGTGCCCGAGGGTCGCGACCTGCTTCGACACCGCCGCCACCACGGCCGGGTGCGCGTGGCCGAGGGCGTTCACCGCGATGCCACCGACCAGGTCGAGATATTCCCGGCCGGCGTCGTCGACCACCACCGCACCGGCACCGGAGACCAACGCCAGCGGCGGTGTGCCGTAGTTGTCCATCATGGACTGGCCCCAACGCTGCACCAGAGTGCTCATGACGCGATCACCATTGTTCCGAACCCTTCCGAGGTGAACACCTCGAGCAACGTGGAGTGCGCCACCCGACCATCGACGACGTGCGCGGCGGGCACTCCCCACGCACCGCCCGCAGGCAGGCCTCCATCTTCGGCACCATCCCCGACTCCAGCCGGGGCAACAGCTTGGCCAGATCATCCGCGGCGATCTCGGACACCAGGCTGGTGGTGTCCGGCCAGTCGGCGTACAGGCCGGCCACGTCGGTGAGCACCACCAACTTGCGGGCCTGCAACGCGATCGCCAGCGCCGCGGCGGCGGTGTCCGCGTTGAGGTTGTGCAGCACACCTCGACGTCCGGTGCCACCGTGGAGATCACCGGAATCCGACCGGCGTCGATCAGGTCCGTCACCGCGGACACGTCGACCGACTCGACGTCCCCGACCTGACCGACGTCGACCGGCAACCCGTCCACGTACGCCGGGCGGCACGGCGGTGAACAGCCGGGCATCCTCACCGGAGAGGCCGACGGCGAACGGACCGTGCGAGTTGATCAGCCCGACCAGCTCGCGGCCCACCTGCCCGACCAGCACCATCCGGACGACGTCCATCGCCTCCGCGGTGGTCACCCGCAGACCACCCGGAACTCACTGGCGATGCCGAGCCGACCCAGCATGGCGGAGATCTGCGGACCGCCACCGTGCACCACCACCGGCTTGAGACCGGCGTAGCGCAGGAAGACCATGTCGGACGCGAACGCCCGCTGCAACGCCGGATCGGTCATCGCGTTGCCGCCGTACTTGACCACCACCGTGGAGCCGGAGAAACGCGCCAGCCAGGGCAGCGCCTCGATCAGCGTCTCCGCCTTGGCCTGCGCGCGGGTGAGGTCACCACTGAGACTCATGTCGAGTACGCCGAGTTCTCGTGCACGTACGCGTGGGACAGATCGTTGGTCCAGATCGTCGCCGCCGACGTGCCCGCGTGCAGGTCGATCCGGATCGTCACGTCCCGCCCGGTCAGGTCGACCTTCGAGCGGTCCTCGGCGGCGGCACCGCCCCGGCACACCCACACCCCGTTGACCGCCACGTCCACCTCGTCCGGCTCGAACGCGGCGGCGGTCGTGCCCACCGCGGCGAGAATCCGACCCCAGTTCGGGTCGTTGCCGAACAGCGCCGTCTTGACCAGGTTGTTGCGGGCCACCGTACGGCCCACCTCCACCGCCTCGTCCTCGTCCGCCGCGCCAACCACGTCGATGGCGACCTGCTTGGTGGCGCCCTCGGCGTCGGCCACCAACTGCTGGGCCAGGTCGTGACAGGCCGCCGTGACGGCGGCGGCCAGCTCGGCCGGGGTCGGCTCGATGCCGCTCGCGCCGCTGGACAGCAGCAACACTGTGTCGTTCGTGGACATGCAGCCGTCGGAGTCGACCCGGTCGAAGGTGACCCGCGTGGCCGCCCGCAGGGCTCGTCCAACGCCGCCGGCCCGGCCACCGCGTCGGTGGTCAGCACGCAGAGCATGGTGGCCATCCCCGGCGCGAGCATTCCGGCGCCCTTGGCCATGCCGCCGACGGTCCAGCCGCTGCCCCGGGCCACGGTGGTCTTCGGCCGGGTGTCCGTGGTCATGATCGCCTCGGCGGCGGCCGGGCCACCGTCGCGGGACAGCCTCCGGATCGCCGAGCGCACCCCGGCAGCAGCTTGGGCATCGGCAGCCGCTCACCGATCAAGCCGGTCGAGCAGACCGCGACGTCACCGGCACCGAGGATCAGCCGTGGGCTGACCGAGGTCAGCGCCGCGGCGGTGTGCTCGGCGGTGGCGTGCGTGTCCTGGAATCCGGCCGGGCCGGTGCAGGCGTTTGCACCACCGGAGTTGAGCACCACGGCGCGAACCACACCGCCCTGCACGACCTGCTGACTCCAGCGCACCGGCGCTGCCTTGACCCGATTGGTGGTGAAGACACCCGCCACACCGGCGTCCGGACCGTCGTTGACGACCAGGGCGACGTCCAGGCCGCCGCTGGACTTGAGCCCGGCGGCCACCCCGGCCGCCCGGAACCCCGAGGGGTGGTGACACTCATGGCGCGGTCCCCAGATCGACAGGCCCGTCGTCTCCGGCAGGCCGAGCATCAGGTTGGCGTTCTGGACGGCCTGACCGGCCGCGCCCTTGCCCAGGTTGTCCAACGCGCTGAGCACGATCAGACGACCCGAGTCGACGTCGACGGTGGCCTGCAGGTGACACGAGTTGGAGCCCAGGGTGGCGGCGGTGTGCGGCCAGCGGCCCTCCGGCAGCACGTGCACGAACGGTGCGTCCGCGTACGCCCGCGCCAGCACCTCCTGCGGATCCGCGCCACGCGCCGGGACCGCGGTGACCGTGGCCAGGATGCCGCGCGGCATCGGCGCCAGGACCGGGGTGAACGACAGGCCGGTCGCTCCGGTGGCCTGCTTGATCTCGGGTACGTGCTGGTGGGTGCCCACCCGGTACGGCGACAGGTCGCCCAGCACCTCACTGGCCAGCAGGTGCGGCTTGGCCGCCCGCCCGCCCCGGAGGTGCCGGAGGCGGCGACCACCACCACGTCGGCGGGGCTGGCCACGCCGTCGGCGATCAGCGGTGCGAGCGCCAGGGTGATCGCGGCGGCGTAGCAGCCGGTGTTCGCCACCCGGGTGGAGCCGGCGATCAGCTCCCGCTGGCCGGGCAGCTCGGGGAGGCCGTAGGTCCACTGCCCGGCGTGGGTGCCGCCGTAGTACTGCGCCCAGGCGTACGGGTCGGCGAGCCGGTGATCGGCGCCCAGGTCGACGATGCGTACCTCGGCCGGGAGCTGGGCCGCGAGGGCCGCCGACTCGCCGTGCGGCAGGGCCAGGAAGACCAGGTCCACGTCGGCCAGGGTCGTCGGATCGGTCCTGCCCAGCACCAGGTCGAGCCCGGTGAGCTGCGGGTGCACCGCGTCGACGCGGTGCCCGGCCTGGCTGTGTGCGGTGGCGACGGCCAGGTCGAACTCCGGGTGCCCGGCGATCAGGCGCAGCAGCTCACCCCGGCGTAGCCGCTCGCACCGGCAACGGCGACTCGAATCCCCATACCCACCTCCGCATGACTATGCAGCGAAGATTAACAAGGACGACACAGGACTGCAAGTTAATACACTGCCCTGCATGATGATGTATTCCCCATCCCGACGAGCGAGAGTCTTTCATGCTTCCGGCTCGTTGGGCTGCGGAGAGCCGATCTCAGTCACCCGGTAGGAACGGCTGTGTCGGGCCGGCCAGCCAAGGAACCGATCGAACATGTCGCTGGCGCAGCCGGTGGTAGTGGGGTTGAGCTTGTGCAGGTCGTCGATGGCGTGATGAAGCAGACTGGCCAGGTAGAGGAACAGGCTGACCGGGTTGCCGTCGTACTCGGCGACGAGGCGAGCTTCGCCCGGCCGCAGGGCCAGGGTTGGCCGCAGGCACGGCAGAGCCAGATCGGGCGCAGCGGGTGTGCTCTCTGGGCCGGTCTCGCTCCTGATCGCTCACTTCTTTCCCCACTCACCCGTTTCGGCCATGCGTCTACACAAGCCCCGGCGGTCGCCGGTGCCCAGCGCGGCAACGGCGCAGAACTGATGCATCCCCATTGCGTCACGCGGTCTGAGCTGGATGAATGGATCGTGACGGATGGCGGCGAAGGGAGTCGGTAGGTGACGGACAGGCGTCGACACCGGCTTGCCCAACGCCGCAAGACGATCGGCCTGAGCCAGGAACGTCTCGCCGAGGCCCTCGGCGTCGACCGCTCCACCATCGTGCGGTGGGAACGGGCGGAGACTGATCCGCAGCCCTGGCACCGGCCGCGTCTCGCTGCGGCCCTCAAGCTGCCGATCGAGGAACTGGCCGACCTCCTGGCCGACGTCGGCCAGGCGCCATCGCCGCCCGCCGAGCGTCTCGGCTACGTGTTGCGCAACCCCGGCCGCGTCGACCTGATCGCTGTGGCGTACCTGAGGGAGCGCGTACGGCGCCTCGACGAGCGCTACGACCAGACCCCTCGACGCTTCTGCTCGCCGAGGCCGGGCAACTACACGGTCAGGCAATCTTCCTCCGCCAGCACGCCAGCAACGGGCCGGTTCAGCGCGAACTGGCGGCAACGGTCGCCGAGTCCGCGACGTTGATGGGTCAACTCGTCTGGGACGCCTCGCAGCGGCGCGACCATGTCGCCAGCGCCGCCTACTTCGACCAGGCAATCAGCGCAGCCCAGGAAACGCGAGACGCGGTCACTGAGGCCAACGCGGTGCTCCGCAAGAGCTACCTCGCCCTCTACGGCACCAAGCAACCCCACGCCGGTCTTGTCCTGACGACCCGCGCCGCCGCCATCAGCCACAGCGACAGTCATGTCATCGCCGGCCTCGCCCAACTGCATCGGGCTGAGGCGCACGCGATCCTCGGTCAGGCCGGGGACTGCTCCGACGCCCTCGGTACCGCTGAAACTCACTTCGCCGCCGTCGACGCCCGAGATCCAGCCACGGACATCTTCTGTCCCAGCCACTACACGAGGCTCGAGGGCTCCTGCTGGCTCACCCTCAACAAGCCAGACAAAGCCGTGCCAGCGCTGGAGAATGCCCGACAACTGATCGCCGCACGCCGCAAATCCACCGCCGTCATCCTCGGCAATCTCGCCCTCGCCAGCATCCTCCAACGCGACGTCGACGCGGCGACGTCCTACCTGCAGCAGGCCATCGACGTCATCGAGCGGACCCGTGCCGGCGGTGGACTGAACCTCGCCTTCGCCGCCGCCCGACAGCTACGCCCCTGGCGCGACGAGCCCTCGGTCCAGGACGTGCACGACCGACTCCTCACCCTCATGAGCCCGTAGGAGCACCATCGTGACCGACATCGACCGCGCCAAACACGCCGTTCGGCAACACGTTTGGGACCTCCTGGAACGTCAAGGTGCCGTCCCACCCGGCGTGCACGGTCACATCCCTGACTTCGCTGGCAAGGAAGAAGCCGCAGTCCGCCTCGCGGAGCTGGACGTATGGAAGAACGCCCGAGTTATCAAATGCAACCCCGACCGGGCACAACTTCCCGTCCGGGTACGAGCCCTCCAGGAAGGCAAGCTGCTCTACATGGCGGTCCCGAGACTCGCTACACCCAAGCCCTTCTATCTGCTCGACCCAGCCAGCCTCACCGCACCGATCGAGACCGCTGTGACAAGTAGCGGCGCGCCGCAGGTCGCTCCCACCGTGGGTCCCGCCGAGATGCGCCCGGTGGACCTCATCGTCTGTGGCAGCGTCGCTGTCAGCCGCGCAAGCGGCGTGCGGGTCGGCAAGGGTGCCGGCTACTCCGACCTGGAGATCGCCCTGCTCACCGATGCCGGCCTCGTCACCCCGAGACCGCCATCGCCACCACGATCCACCAGACCCAGCTGCTCGAGGATGAACTGCCCGACGCGAACCATGACTTCAGCGTCGACTTCGCCATCACCCCGAACGAGGCGGTGGCTTGCAGACCCAATCGGGGACGGCCATCCGGCATCATCGGATCAAAACTTCGCCAAGATCAGCTCGACAGCATTCCGATACTGCGCGCCTAGCGACTTCCGCCACAGGACGCCAGAAGGCCGGGGCTGTCCCGCTAACGGTGTTCTGGCGATCTTGGTCAGTAGGTTTCAGCGGCGGGGACGCGGTCCCTGAAGGTGATGGCGAAGGCGCTCAACGCGGGTTTCCAGCGCATCGCCCATCGGGTTCTTCCTGCTCTGGTGGGGTCCAGGGACCGGGCCGCCCGGGGATCCGCCCACCCAGGGTGTGCCGGAATCCGACAGCTGGAGCACCTTTACGTCAAAGTGACACTAACTCTAATGTCGAACCATGTCCGACGATCGCTGGGTCGCCCCGAGGGTCCTTCTCACGGTGGACCTCGTCATTCTCACGCTGCGCGGAGCCGTCCTTCAGGTCCTGCTGATCGAGCGCGGCGTCGAACCTCACCGCGGTGCGCTCGCGCTGCCTGGCGGCTTCCTCGGCCACGATGAGGAAGAGCTGCTCGCCGCAGCCCACCGCGAACTCGCCGAGGAAACCGGCTTCGGTGCCGACCGGCCGCACCTCGAACAACTTGGCGTCTACGGGACACCTGGGCGCGACCCGAGGGGCCGGGTGATCTCGGTCGCCTACCTGGCGATCGCGCCGGCGCTGCCGGAGCCCGTCGCTGGCACCGACGCCTCTTCGGCCTATTGGAGACCCGTGGACGAGTCCCTCGCTGGTGACGTCCGGCTCGCCTTCGACCACCGGCGAATCCTCTCTGACGGGGTCGAGCGGGCCGGGAGAAGCTCGAACGCACCGCACTCGCCACCGCGTTTTGCGGACCGACGTTCACGATCGCCGAACTCCGCACCGTTTACGAGGCGGTATGGGGCGCACCCTCGACCCCGCAACTTCTACCGCAAGGTTCGCAGCGTGGACGGCTTCATCGTCCCGGTGGAGGCAACCCGACGCACGGACGGCGGCCGGCCGGCCAGCTGTTCCGGCCGGGCCCTCACACCACGCTGCATCCCCCATGATCAGGCCTTCGGGACCCGACCCGGCGGACAAGGAGACGGCATGAGCACCAAAGATCGGCTTGTCGTGATCCTCACGGCGCTCAATCTGGAGTACGAGGCGGTTTGCGAGCGGTTGTCCGACCTCACGGTGCACCGGCACGCTGCCGGGACCCGTTTCGAGGTCGGCCGGCTCGGCCGCGGAGGCTGCCGCGTCGCGCTGGCCTTGGTGGGCAAGGGCAACCACCCGGCCGCCGTCCTCGCGGAGCGCGCGATGGCCGAGTTCTCCCGGCCGCCGTGCTCTTCGTGGGTGTCGCCGGAGGTCTGTGGCCAAACATCCGGCTCGGCGACGTGGTGGTGGCGAGCAAGGTCTATGCCTACCACGGCGGCACCAGCGAAAACGACGGGCTCAAGGCCCGACCCAAGGCCTGGGAGATCCCGCACGAGGCCGACCAGATCGCCCACCACGTAGCACGCTCCGGGCGGTGGCGCGACGGGCTCACTACCGAGCCACATCCCGCTACCGTCCACTTCGGTGCCATCGCAGCCGGTGAGGTGGTGCAGGACTCGGCGGTCTCGGAGCAGGCGCGGTGGATCCGCCAGCACTACAACGACGCGTTGGCGATCGAGATGGAGGCGGCGGGCGTCGCCCAGGCCGGGCACCTCAACCGCGCCCTGCCGGTTGTGGTGGTGCGGGGCATCAGTGACCACGCCGACGGCACCAAGACGAGCACCGATGGACACAACTGGCAGCCCCGGGCGGCACGGCACGCCGCCGCGTTCGCCGCTGCACTGGCCCAGGAACTGGTGAAGAACACCCGACCCCGCAACCAGTGACACCAACAGCGACAGGAGTGCGCCTGTGCAAATGACGAACCGGAACGTGGCCACCGGCAACGCCCGGTGGGCATCCAGGCCGGGCAGATTCAGGGCGGGTCGTCATTGGCGCTGGCGCCGATCGACCGGCCGACCTGGCGGCGAGCCTCGGCGAGCTGCGGCGTGACCTGAAGCAGGCACACCGGGACGGCGGCCTCGACAACGACACCTACGAGGCCGCCGAAGCGGAGCTGGACACCGCCGCCGACTGCGTCCGGGAGGGGTGGCCGGCAGCAGGAGCAGGCTGCTGCTCGCACTGCGGCGGCTGCGGGGCCTCGTCGGCGAGGTGGCCGAGTTGGCCGCGCACCTCGCAGGCATCATCGCCGCGGTGAAGGCGTTCCAGTGACGACCGAAGCGGCGACAAACGTCGCGGACGGAGACGCATACGTTGGCGTGCAGGCCGGTACTGTGCACGGCGGCATCAACTACTACACCCTGCCCCCGATCCGACCGCGGAGCAGCAGTTCGAGGCTGGGGTGAAGTACCTCGACGCCCGGGTACGCGACGAGGCGGTGCGGCTGCTCGAACGCGCCGCCGCCGGTGGCCTCCAGACCACCGAGATGCAGTTCTACCGGTTGATCGCCCTACTCAGCGGACGCACCCTGCGCCAGATCGGGGACGGTGAGCTGGACCGCCTCACCGCCATCTGCCGCAGCCTGCCGCCGCTCGATGCCAACGAACCGTGGGCGGCCGGCGTGCAGGCTGTACTTCGGCTGCTGACCCCGGTCAGCCCGGCCGAAGCAGAATTCGTCATCAAGGAGATCGACGCGCTGGGTGATCGACAGCGGGAGAGCGTCTACGGCCACCTCGAGGCACTGCTCGACGGCACGATCCAGGACGAGATGTGGCAACGGTCCGTTGCTCTGGCGGTATCGCGGCGCACCAGCGACGGCCGGGTCAACCGGGTATGGAAGTTCTTCCAACCCGTGCCCGCACAGCCCCGTACCCGGGAGGTGGCTCCCGCCGCCGTGACCGTGCGCGACTGGCTCCAGTTCGGTATCGCCGCGGCCTTCGCCGCGCTCTCCGTCGCCTCCCTGGTTGCGCTGGCCATGGCGACGGGACGACTCGGTCCCATCGCCGGCGCACTCGTCGGCGTCGGCGGGCTCGCCGCCTACGGTGTCGGGGCGCCGATCGCCACTACCGCTCGGCGCGGATGCACGCCAAGGAGGCACAGTTGCGCCCGCCCACCCAACGCCGTCCCGAAGCGCCGACGGGCGGATTCGCGAGCAGGGTGGACCGCATGTTCAACCACTACTTCGCTCGATATGTGCCGCGCGGCACCGATCGCGGGTACTGGCTCGACCAGACCGCGGGCATACGGAGGCAGCTGCGTGACGAGGTGGTGGAGATCTACCGGGAACAGCGCATCGGAGCCGACCGCGTCGCCTGGTTGATCCGGCACCTCGTCGGGGACGTCCGAGACCGGTGGGAGCGCGACACTCTCACGGCCCACCGGCAGGAGCTGCGTCTCCCGTCCGCACACGCACCTCCACTTCGGCGGCCTGGTACTGCTCATCGGTGGCGGCGTCCTGGCCATGGCGGGCAGCCTCACGCTTGATCCCCTGCACGCCGTCATGTGGCTCCTGCTGGCGGCGGCGTCGGCGGTGCCGGCCAAACGTGCCGGGTTCCGCATCATCGCCGAACGGCGCCGCGTAGCCGACGATGACGCGGAACGGCTGCTCCGGGACCAAGCCCAATGGGCGGCGTACCGCAAGTGGCAGGCGAAGCTGGCCGACAGCCCCTCCGACGCCGAGATGGCGGCCTGGCTAGAACACGACCGCAAGGTCCTGGTCGACCAGGCCATGAGGCAATTCCAACTGCATCCCAGCCAGGTCATCGCGCACGCTTTCATCGAGGCACCCGGCCGCGCCTGCAAGCGGGCTCGCTATCCCGTGGCCCCTGGCGATACTCCCGGTATCAACTCCTGCTCTTCCTGCTCACCCAGGATGGTGTGCGGCAGGTCGACATCGAACTGGAATTCGAGCTGGCCACGAGCCAGATCACCCAACGCCTCAACTACCGCTTCGACGCCGTCGCCGCCGTACGGATCGAAGGGGTCGCCGGACAGCAGCAGACCTTCAAGCTGATGCTCTTCAACGGCGACCCGGTTTCGGTGCAGGTGAGCGTGCCAGATGGCGAGACCGACCCACATGAGGACGACCCGACAAAGATCACCGAGCTGTCACAGGACGCGTCCGGACTCAGCCACACCTTGCACGTCCTGGAGGGATCGCGGCTGAAGGTAAGCAGTGGGTGAGGCACCGCCGCCGCCGCGCCGATGAGAAACTTGCCAGCCTCGCAAGCACCATTCGGGACGTGAACTATTGACGACGACCCCTCTCCGGAATTGCGGCGGACGCTGGCGCCCGTTCCCGCGTTTTCCTAACCAAACTCGGCGAGGTGACCTCGCCTGGACCGCCGCCAGCCTAGGTCTCGCCGCCGCCAACACCAGCCACGATCAGGCCGTGACCGGCTCCCTCAGCCGCCCTGGCGCGCACTCGCTGGCATCCATCAACTAATACTTGTCGAACCAGTCCTCGCTGGTGCCGGAACTCGACGCCAGCCCGGGAACACGAAAGGCCCCGACCCGGTGTGAACCACTAGGTCAGGGCCTTGATCGTTGGTGCGCCGCCGGAGACTCGAACCCGAACCCGCGGATTAAGAGATCGCGGGACGGGGACGAGCCGATCCGGTTACGCGCCGCGCAGGGTCGCGCCGAGGCGCTCCGTTGCGACGGCGACCGCCGCGTCCGTGCCGCGACCGCCTCCTCGACGGTCAGCGTCCGGTCCGGTGCCCGGAAGGTGAGCTTGTACGCCAGCGACCGGCGACCGGCACCGAGCTGCGCGCCCGCGTACACGTCGAACAGCCGCACGTCCTCCAGCAGCTCGCCGGCGCCCGCCTCCAGTGCGCGGCGTACCTGCTCCGCCGGCACCGAGTCGTCCACCACCAGCGCCACGTCGATGAGCGCCGGCGGGAAGCCGGAGACCGCCGGGCGGGCGTCACCGGTGTCGGCGGCAGTGCGTCGAGGTCCAGTTCCATCGCGCTGGTACGACGGGGCAGCTCCAGTGCCGCGACCACCGTCGGATGCAGCTCGCCGGCATGCCCGACGACCGTGCCGTCGACCAGCAGCTCGGCGCAACGACCCGGGTGCCACGGGGCGTACTCGGCCGCGCGCACCTCGACCCGATCGTCGGGGACACCGGCGGCGGCCAGCACGTCCCGGGCCGCCTCGATCGCGTCCGCCCAGCCGGCCGGTCGACCCGGACCCCACCAACCGGCCGGGTCGAGGTCGCCGGCGAGCACCACCGCGACGTGCACCGGCTGCGCCGGCACCACCGCGTCGGCGGCGGCGAACTCCGCGTCGGTGGGCCGCCGATCCACGCCCATCGCCGGCGGGCTGCCGGCACCGAGGCGCGGGTGGAAGACCGCGCCGATCTCGTAGAGCGCCAGGTCACGGTGACCCCGGCCGAGGTTGCGCTTGAGGATGCCGAGCAGCGGGCCGAGCAGCGTGGTGCGCAGCAGCGGCTCCTCCTCGGACAGCGGGTTGGCCAGCCGCACCGCGGGCCGACGCGCGTCGTCGGCGGGCAGGCCGAGCTGGTCGGCCAGCTCCGGCGACACGAACGGGTGCGCGAGCACCTCCACGTACCCGCTCCGCGAGCGACCCGGCCACGGCCCGGCGGCGACGTTGGCGCGGGGTCGGCCACGGCCCGCGGGCGCGGTCGGCAGCACCGAGGGAACCTTGTCGTACCCGTCGAGGCGGACCACCTCCTCGACCAGGTCGGCCGGGTCGGTCAGGTCGGGTCGCCAGGTCGGCGGGGTGACGCTCAGCACCGCCCGACGCCGTTGGCCACGCCGACCGCGCCCGGGTCCTCGGACAACCGGTCCGCGCCCTGCGCGACAGTGCAGCCGACCCGCTCCAGCAGGGCGACCACCCGGCCGGCGGGTATTCGACGCCGACCCGGCGGGTCGGCAGGTCCGCGGAAAGGCTGATCGGGGTACGCGGCCGGACGTGGTCGATGTCCAGGATCTCCGCGCCAGCGGTGCCGCCGCCGTGCTCGGTGAGCAGCCGTACGGCACGCTCCAGCGCGACCAGCGCCACGGCCGGGTCGACGCCCGCTCCCAGCGCTTCGCGGCCTCGCTGAACAGCTTGTGCCGACGGGCCGTGCGCCCGACCATCGCCGGGTCCCAGTGCGCCGCCTCGAAGAGCACGGTGGTGGTGTCGGCGACGACCTCGCTGGTCTCGCCGCCCATCACCGCCGCCAGGGAGATCGGGACGCCGGCGCCCTCGCCTGCGAGGGCGTTGGGCAGCCCAGCATCGCAGATCACCATGTCGTCGGCGGTGAGCACCCGCTTGACGCCGTCGAGGGTGGTCAGCTTCTCCCCGGCTCGGCGCGGCGGACCACCAGCGGCCCGGCGATCCGGTCGGCGTCGAAGGCGTGCATCGGCTGGCCCAGCTCCAACATCACGTAGTTCGTGATGTCCACCGGCAGCGAGATACTGCGGATGCCGGCGGTGACGAGCCGCTGCTGCATCCAGGACGGCGTGGGCGAGGTCGGGTCGACCCCACGGACCAGGCGGGCCGTGAACCGGTCGCAGCCGACCGTGTCGCGGACCTCCACCGGGTACGCCGGCGTTGGCGTGCCGCCCGGGCGGGCACCAGGGCCGGGTCCCGCAGCGGCACGTCGAACGCGTGCGACAACTCCGGGCCAGGCCGCGCAGGCTCAGCGCGTACCCCCGGTCGGGGTGATCTCCAGGTCGAGCACGACGTCGTCGAGGCCGACCACCGGGCGCGCGTCGTCACCCGGCTTGGCCGTCACGTCCGGGCCCAGCACGATGATGCCGGAGTGGTCGTCGCCCAGGCCCAGCTCCTTCGCCGAGCAGATCATGCCCGCGGAGTTGTGCCCGTACGTCTTGCGGGCACCGATGGCGAAACCGCCGGGCAGCACACCGCCGGGCAGGATCACCACCACCCGGTCGCCCACGGCGAAGTTACGCGCACCGCAGACGATCTCCTGCGGCTCGCCGGTGCCGTTGGCGGCACCCACGTCGACCCGGCAGAAGCGGATCGGCTCTGAACCCGGTGAGCTCCTCGATCTCGCGGACCTCACCGACGACGAGCTGGCCGGTGACGGTGTCGGCCAGGTCCACCACGGACTCGACCTCGATGCCGAGGTCGACCAGGGCCTGTTCCAGGTCACCGGTGGGCAGGTCGGCGGGCAGGTCGACGTACTCCCGCAGCCAACTGACAGAAACTCGCATGACGTCAGACCACCGTTCCCGTGTCTCGTACCCGCATCGCCTACGCCCCGGTCCCGAGCGCGCGGCTGAACCGCACGTCGCCCTCGAAGAGGTGGCGGATGTCGCTGACCCGTGCCGGACCATCAGGGTCCGGTCGATGCCCATGCCGAAGGCGAATCCGGAGTAGACCTCCGGGTCGACGCCGCAGGCACGCAGCACCCGGGGTTGACCATCCCGCAGCCACCCCACTCGACCCACTGTGGGCCGTCGCGGTGCTCCGGGAACCACACGTCGAACTCCGCCGACGGCTCGGTGAACGGGAAGTAGTGCGGCCGCCACCGGGTCTTCGCCTCCGGGCCGAACATCGCCCGGGCGAAGTGGTCCAGCGTGCCCGCAGGTGCGCCATCGTGATGCCCTTGTCGACCACCAGACCCTCGGCCTGGTGGAACACCGGGCTGTGGGTGGCGTCGATCTCGTCGGTGCGGTAGACGCGGCCGGGCACGATCACGTAGATCGGCGGCTTGCGGCTGAGCATCGTGCGGGTCTGCACCGTCGAGGTGTGCGTCCGCAGCACCAGGCCGGAGCCCTCCGGTGCGATGTGGAAGGTGTCCATCAACCCGCGTGCCGGGTGGTCGGCGGGGATGTTCAGCGCGTCGAAGTTGACCCACTCCAGGTCGACCTCCGGCCCCTCGGCCACCTCGTAGCCCATCCCGACGAAGAGATCGCTGATCGACTCCATCAGGGTGCTCAGCGGGTGTCGGGCGCCGCGCGGACGCCGGTCGTAGGGCAGGGTGACGTCCACCCGTTCCTCGACCAACACCCGCTGGGCCTGCTCGCGCTCCACCACCTCGGCGCGCTCGGCGTACGCGGTCTCGATCGCCCGGCGGGCCTCGTTGACCCGCTTGCCGGCGTCCGACTTCGCGGCCGGCGGCAACGCGCCGATCTCCCGGCGAGCGAGGGAGATCGGTGACCGGTCACCCAGGTGCACCGAGCGCAGCGCGGTCAGCGCGTCCGGGTCGGCGGCGGCCTCGAACGCCTTCGTGGCGTCCGCGACGGCCTCGGCCAGGGCGGCGGGTCGAGCAGGGCGACCTGCTTCGGGTCGTACGGATCGTTGCGGTAGCTCATGGCGTACGGGCACTCCCTCACGGCGGCGCCAGCCTCAGCGGGGCGGCGAAGCGAGTCTACGGACGCGCGGCTGTGCCGCAGCCCGCCGGTAGGAGTTGCGCAGGAGCAGGTCAGGCCGCCGCCCGCCGACACCGGCGGGCTGGCTAAACGAACGCCGTGTCGCGTTCATGGACGGACGCTCTCCCCTGCTGTCAGTCGCGCCGGAGGCAATCACCCTCAGCGCTGCGCTCTCGCTGAAGCGTACAGGCAGACCGCAGCGGCGGCAGCCAGGTTGAGGCTCTCCGCGCGCCCGTACAGCGGCACCCGCACCGGGCGTCGGCGGCGGCGGTCAGCTCCTCGGGCAGGCCGTGCGCCTCGGAGCCGAACAACCAGGCGGTGGGCCCGACGAGCCGACCGTAGTCAGTCATGTCGTCCAGGTCGCTGTCGCCGTACCCGGTGGTCGCGAAGATCGACAGCCCGGCGGCGCGCAGCGCGTCGACCACCTGGACCGGGTCGGCGGCGCGGACCACGTCGACGTGGAAGAGGCTGCCGGCCGAGGCCCGCACGCACTTGCCGTTGTAGGGGTCGACGGCGTCGCCGGCGAAGACCACCGCGCCCGCCCGGCCGCGTCGGCGGTACGCAGCACAGTGCCCGCGTTGCCCGGGTCACGGATCTCGGCGAGGACCGCCACCAGCCGGGCGCACCCGCGAGCCTGCTCCAGCGAGACGTCCAGGTGCCGGCAGACGGCGACCAGCCTGCGGGCGACGGTCTCGGCCAACGCGGCGACGGCGTCGTCGGTCACCTCGGAGACCGGCACGTCGGCGCGAGCCGCCGTGGCGGCCAACTCCGGGTGCCGGTCGAGCGCGGCGGGCGTACCGAACAGCTCGGTGACCACCCCGGCCGCGCGAGGGCCTCACGGACCGCCTGGGGCCCTCGGCCAGGAACTGGCCGGTGGCGTCGCGGTCGCGGCGGCGCTGCAGGCGGCGGGCGGCGACAACCCTGGGGTACGCGGGTGAAGGCCATGGTGTGCGCTCCTCCGGCACGATCGAGGCGCCCCCGGACGACGATGCCGACACGGGAGACGCCTCGCTCTGGTGCGTGGGGATCAGGCGGCCTGAGCCGCCGCGCCGCCGGTGCCCTCGGCCGTGACCGCGGCCCGAGCCAGCTCGACGATCGCCGCGAAAGAGGCGGCGTCGTTGACAGCCATGTCGGCCAGGATCTTGCGGTCGACCTCGATGCCGGCCAGACGCAGGCCTGGATCAGCCGGTTGTAGGTCATCCCGTTGGCCCGGGCGCCCGCGTTGATCCGCTGGATCCAGAGCTGCCGGAAGTCGCCCTTGCGGTCGCGACGGTCCCGGTAGGCGTACTGCATCGAGTGCAGCACCTGCTCCTTGGCCTTGCGGTACAGCCGGGAGCGCTGACCACGGTAACCGCTCGCGGTCTCCAGCAGGGTACGACGCTTCTTGTGGGCGTTTACAGCCCGCTTGACGCGTGCCATCTCAACTCCTTATTACGTAAAGGTGGCGCGCGTCAGCGGCCGAGCAGCTTCTTGATGCGCTTGACGTCGGCCTTGGCCAGCACGACCGTGCCGGTCAGCCGGCGGGTGTGGGTGGAGGACTTCTTCTCCAGGTTGTGGCGGAGGCCGGCCTGCTGGGCAACGATCTTGCCCTTGCCGGTCACCTTGACCCGCTTACCCATACCCGTGTGGCTCTTCATCTTCGGCATGTGGAACGTCTTCTCCCCTGTTACTCGCTGCTGGTGTCGGCGGCGAGGCCGGTGTCACCGGCGGCTGCGGTCTCGCTGACCGCCGCGGTCTCATCGGCTTCCGGGCGGCGGAGTCATCCGCTGCCCGGTCCCGAGGTGCACCGCGAGACGCCGTGGCGGCGACCGCGGATGCCTTAACGGCCCGATGCGGGGCGAGAACCATGATCATGTTTCGGCCGTCCTGCTTCGGAGCGGCCTCGACGTATCCCAGTTCCGTGATCTCGGACTCGAGCCGACGCAGGAGCCGGTAACCCAGCTCCGGGCGACTCTGCTCCCGACCGCGGAACATGATCGTCACCTTGACCTTGTCGCCCGCCTTGAGGAACCGCACCACGTGACCCTTCTTGGTCTCGTAGTCGTGCGGGTCGATCTTCGGCCAGCTTCATTTCCTTGATGACGGTCTGCTGCTGATTACGCCGCGCTTCGCGCGCCTTGAGTGCGCTCTCATGCTTGAACTTGCCGAAGTCCATGAGCTTGCACACCGGCGGGCGCGCCATCGGCGCAACCTCGACCAGGTCCAGATCGACGTCCGCTGCCAGCTGAAGAGCGCGCTCCAGCGGGACGATGCCCACCTGCTCACCCTCTGGGCCGACCAGTCGGACCTCACGTGCCCGGATCTGCTCGTTCACGCGTGGTTCGACGCTGATGGGGCCTCCTCGAGTCGCTTCTGCTCAGTTGCCGACCCCGCGGCCCCGGATGGGAACCAACCCGAAAGCAGAAGGCCCCGGCGCATGCCAGGGCCCGCTCGACCGGTCAGCACGATCACAGGATCGCGCATCCGGGACCGGGACATGCCGGAACCGGTGACCGGACCCGGCCACCGTAGCGGTGAACTCGGGTGGGAGCAGGCGCTCCGCTTTCAAGGCTGTCTGCTCGCACGCGGAGACAGCCTGGTCGACTCGATTACACTACACCGGCGGGTTGGCGTCGCCCAAACCGGGCACGACCTCGGTCGACGTGTCGGCCTCTCGCGGGCGTGGCGCCGCCGCGAAGGTCCGCGGCCCGCACTCCCTCGTCAGGGATCCACGCGCGTTCGTCGCCGCGCTTTTGCCAAGATCCGCACACGTCCGCCGCCGCGCTTCCCCGCCTAGATCGGCCTGGTGCACGGCCAGCGGCCCGGTGGCCAGGATGCCGCAGACGTCCGCCGCCGGCCTGCCAAGATCGCGCACGTTCGCCGCCGCCGCGCCCTCATGATCCGCGGACGTCTGCCGTCGCGCAGCTCCAAGATCGCGGGCGCCCGCAGCCGCGCCCTGCCAAGACCCGCGAATGTCCGCCGCCGCGCCTCCTCGCGGGCGCCCGCCGCCGCGCCCTGCGGAGATCCGCGGACGTCCCGTCGCGCTTTCCTGCCAAGATCCGCGCCGGGTCGCCGCTTACCGCCAAGATCCGCGATGATCCTGAAACTGCTGCCTCAGAGCGCCGGGAGGCAGCAGTTTCAGAAGTGCCAGATCTTGGCGAGGGATGTGGCCGGACAGGCGACGACGCGGGCGGTGCGGCCGCAAGCGACGGTGGTCGTTCCGCCGCGAGCCAGCGATGGGCGATTCCGTGCGGACCGACTGTGGGACGACTCCGCCGCAGACCGACAGTGGGCGACTCGGCCGCAGACCGACAGTGGGCGACTCGGCCGCAGACCGACAGTAGGCGCTCGGCCGCAGACCGACAGTAGGCGCTCGGCCGCAGACCGACGGTGGGCGACTCGGCCGCAGACCGACGGAGGACAGTTCCGTCGCGATCCGGCGCTGGGCAATTGCGCCGCAGACCGACGGTCGGCGGTATCGGTGTTCGGTTACGCCGCCGATAGGCGATTCCGTTCGACGGTGGGCAGTGGCCATTCCGCCCCCGCAGACCCTGGGTGGGCGATTCCGCCGCAGACCGACTGTGGGTGCGCGGGCGGTCAGCGGGGTGGCGCGTTCGGCCAGGCGGGTCTGGTGGGCTTCGTGCAGCCGGCGCAGCGCGCGGACCCTTCGACGGCCAACTCCTTGTCGGCGGCCTGCAGGGCAACCATCGGCAGGAGGTCGTCGTCGTGCAGTTCGAGGCTGGCCCACGGCGCGCCCGGTCGAAGCGCACGCCCCGGACAACCTCCCAGGGCAGCTCGTAGGAGCTGATGACGTTGCGCACCCGGATGCTCCGCGCGTCAGCCTCCACCCGCGGACGGGTGAACAGCAGGAAGCCCAGCGCCCCGAAGACACCCAGGCCGATCATGGCGATCTGGTCGCCACGCTGGAAGCTGCCGTAGCCGTCGCCGGTCGGCCCACTCAGCGAGGTGGCGACCAGACCGAACACCACCACCAGGGCAGCCGCCGCCGACCAGCACACCACGCGGATGCGGCGGGGCTTCAGGCGGACCAGCTCGGTTTCACTCACCCCACCAGTCTGCCATCCGCGCTCGCCCATCAAACGCACCACCCGCCGAGCCACCACCTCGAACCCAGCCCCGAACACCGGCCGGCCGCGTCAGCCGCCAGCCGCGTCAAGATCGTGCTCGATCCAGGATCTAGTGGCCTTCGTCGAGTTCGAGGCCACTACTTCAGTGATCGAGCGTGATCTTCCAGGTTCGGGCACAAGCCGTCGAGAGGTCCCGAGCGCCAAGGCCCGCACAGCGCCCAGAGCCACGACAATCGCGGACCGATTCCCCGGTCCTGGCACGGCCGCTGGGCACACGACGCCCGACCAGCGCCAGCGCCACAGATCCACTCGGGTTCCGTGAAACGGGGTGTCCCTGGCGTACGGACACCCCGTTTAATGGAACCCGAGTCGATCAAGCACCGGGGCCGCGTCGCGCGCAGCCGGACGGAGCCGGGCCGGGCGGAGGCGGTCAGAGGCGGCAGGCGTGGATGTTGGTGACCAGGATGGCGCGGGCGCCCAGCTCGTACAGCTCGTCCATGATGCGGTGGACGTCCTCGCGGAGCACCATCGCCTGCACCGCCACCCAGCCCTCGCGGTGCAGCGGTGACACGGTGGGCGACTCGATCCCCGGGTGAGCCCGCTGGCCCGGTCCAGCAGACCGGCCGGCACGTCATAGGCGAGCATCACGTACCGGCGGGCCACCAGCACACCGTGCAGGCGACGCAGCAGTTGCTCGGCCTGCGACTGCGCGGGCGCGTCGGCACGACGGACCAGCACCGCGGACGAGCGCAGCAGCGGCTCGCCGAAGACCACCAGGCCCGCCTGACGCAGGGTGGCGCCGGTCTCCACCACGTCCGCGATCACGTCGGCGACGCCGGGCGTACGGCGTTCTCCACCGCTCCGTCGAGGCGGATCACCTCGGCCTTGACCCCCACCTCGGCGAGGTGCCGCTCGACCAGCCCGGGTACGCGGTGGCGATCCGGTGGCCGCCCAGGTCCTGCACGGAGGCGATGTCGTCGGGGCGGGCGGCGAAGCGGAAGGTGGCCCGACCGAAGGCGAGGTCGACGACCTCCTCGGCCGGCGCGGCCGAGTCGATCAGCAGGTCCCGGCCGGTGATCCCGAGGTCGAGGTCACCGGAGCCGACGTAGGTGGCGATGTCCTTGGGGCGCAGGTAGAAAAATTCGACGTCGTTGGGCTCGTCCCGGCAGACGAGGTCCTTGAGGTCGGTGCGCTGGCGGTAGCCGCCTCGCGCAGCATCTGGGCGGCCGGTTCGGCCAGGGTGCCTTGTTGGGAATGGCGACACGCAGCATGACGGAGTGCTCCTTCGATCCGGATGGCGATCAACGGGGTGAGGGCACTCACAGATGTCGGTAGACGTCCTTGAGCTCGAGACCACTGGCGAGCATCAGCACCTGGACCTGGTAGAGCAGCTGGGAGATCTCCTCGGCGGTGCGCTCCGGCCCCTCGTGCTCGGCGGCCATCCACGACTCGGCCGCCTCCTCGACGACCTTCTTGCCGATGAAGTGCACCCCTTGTCCAGGGCGGCGACGGTGCCCGAGCCCGGGTGCCGGCGGCGGCCTGGCCTGCAGCTCGGCGAACAACTCCTCGAACGTCTTCACGGGAAAGGATTCTTCCAGCCGGTCGTGCGGCACCCCAGGCCGGGTCCGTCCGAGCCCAGCAAGCGGACAATTCCCTACCGATGTGGTGGGATAATTGTCGATCGATGCCCGTGGAGCTCTACAGTGTCCGCCATGGCCAGCAGCTCACGTCTCCTCGCGCTCACCATCGCCGGTGCCGTCGTCGTAGCCACCGCCGCCTGCGCGCCACAGGACGAGGAACCCACCCCACCGTCACCGCGGCGTCCTGCGCCAAGGACAGCCTGACCACCCGTACGCCGGGCAAGCTGACGATCGCCACCGACCAGCCCGCGTACGAGCCGTGGTTCAAAGATGACAAACCGGACAGCGGCGAGGGCTTCGAGTCCGCCGTCGCGTACGCGGTGGCCGAAGCTCGGTTATGCCCGAGGCGACGTCACCTGGACCCGGGTCAAGTTCGACACCGCGATCGCACCCGGGCCGAAGGACTTCGACTTCGACATCAACCAGTTCTCCATCACCGAGGAGCGCAAGCAGGCGGTCGACTTCTCCGCGCCGTACTACCTGGTCCGGCAGACCGTCATCGCGCTGAAGTCCTCGAAGATCGCCGGCAGGACGTCGTTGGCCGACCTGCGCGACGCCCGGCTCGGCGCCCAGGTCGGCACCACCAGCTACCAGGCGATCACCGAGGTGCTCAAGCCGACCGTCGAGCCGCAGGTCTACAACAGCAACGACGACGCCAAGAAGGCCCTGCAGAACGGGCAGCTGGACGGTCTCGTGGTCGACCTGCCGACCGCCTTCTTCATCACCGGGGCGGAGATCACCGACGCGGTGATCGTCGGGCAGGTGCCGCAGGTCGGCACACCCGAGGCGTTCGGGCTGCTGCTGGACAAGAACTCCCCACTGACCTCCTGCGTGTCCGGCGCGGTCGGTCAGCTCACCACGGCGGGCACCCTGAAGCAGTTGGAGCAGAAGTGGCTCGCCCAGGTGGCGGGGCGGCCGAGCTCCGGTGACGCTCCTGGACCATGTGCCGTCCGAGGCGCAGCTGCGGCGGTCGGCGTACCGGCGTCGGCAGACCTTCTACAGCGTGCTGGTCGCGGCCTGCTCCACGGCGGCGCTCGGCACGTTGCTGGTCGTCGCCGTGACCGGTGCGCCGGGCTGGGACCGGGTACGCCGGTCGTTCCTGGATCCGGAGATCGCCCGCGACGCCCTGCCGGCAGTGTTGAGCGGGCTCTGGCTCAACGTACGACTGCTGGTGTGCTGTGCGGTCGGCGCGCTGGCGCTCGGCTTGGTGATCGCCGTGCTGCGGACGCTGCGTGGGCCGGTCTTCTTCCCGGTCCGCGCGCTGGCCGCCGGCTACACGTACACCTTTCGCGGCCTACCGCTGATCATCGTGCTCTACCTGCTCACCCTCGGCGTACCCGGGCTGCGGTTGCAGGGCATGCCGCCGGTGCTGGTGCTCGGTGGGCTCGCGTTGGTGCTCACCTACGGCGGTTACCTCGCCGAGGTGTTCCGGGCCGGCATCGAGTCGGTGCATCCCAGCCAGCTCGCCGCGGCCCGCTCGCTGGGTCTGACCTATCGGCGGACGATGCGGCACGTGGTCCTGCCGCAGGCCGTACGCCGGGTGGCGCCGCCTCTGCTGAATGACGTGGTGGCACTGCAGAAGGACGTCGGGTTGGTCTCGCTCGCCGGGCCGATCGACGCGGTCCGCGCCGCGCAGATCGAGACCGCCCAGTCGTTCAACTACACGCCGTACATCGTGGCGGGGGTGCTCTTCGTGCTGCTCGCGATCCCGCTGATCGCGGTCACCGACTGGGTGACGTTGCGCGCGGCCCGCCGACAGTCGGGGGCTGACCATGGCACTGCTGCGCTGTCGGGGTCTCCGCAAGGAGTTCGACGGTCACGTCGTGCTCGACCAGCTCGATCTGACCGTCGCCGAGCACCGGGTGGTGGCGCTGATCGGCGCGTCCGGGTCCGGGAAGTCCACCCTGCTGCGGTGTCTCAACCTGCTGGAGGACCTCGACGACGGCACCATCGAGTTGGACGGGAGGACATCTCCGATCCCCGGGTGGATCCGGACCGGGTCCGTCGGCGGATCGGGATGGTGTTCCAGGCGTACAACCTGTTTCCGCACCTCAGCGTGTTGGACAACATCACCCTCGCGCCGCGCCGCGTACACCGGCAGGCTCGTTTGGAGGCCGAGGCGCAGGCGCGGGAGTTGCTCGACCGGGTCGGCCTGGGCGCCAAGGCGGACAGCTATCCGGACCGGCTCTCCGGCGGTCAGCAGCAGCGGGTGGCGATCGTCCGGGCGCTGGCCAACTCACCGCGACTGATGCTGCTCGACGAGGTCACCTCCGCGTTGGACCCGGAGCTGGTCGGTGAGGTGCTGGCGATGATCCGCGACCTGAAGGCCGACGGCATGACCATGGTGCTGGCCACCCACGAGATGGGCTTCGCCCGGGAGATCGCCGACGAGGTGTGCTTCCTCGACGCGGGACGGGTCGTCGAGAGCGGCCCGCCCGAGCAGGTGCTCGGCGAGCCGACGCAGCCCCGGACCCGGCAGTTCCTGCACCGGATCATCGAGGCCGGCCGCCTCTGACGGCAGCACCGAGACCGCCGGCAGCACCGAGCCGGTCGGCATCGAGGCCGACCGGCTCTGCGCAGGGCCGGCAGCGGGTCAGCCGCCGAAGCCGACCCGTTGGGCGTTGCCCGCCGCCACGGTCCGGACGGCCAGCGCCGCGTCGAGCGCCGCGACGGTGGCGGCCCATCCCTTGTCCTCCGCCGAGCCGGGCAGACCGGCGCGGTCCCGGCCTGCTCGATGGTCTCCACGGTCAACACACCGTGCGCCACCGGCTTGCCCTCGTCCAGCGCCACCCGGGTCAGCCCGTCGGTGACCGAACGGCAGACGTAGTCGAAGTGGGCGGTGGAGCCCCGGACCACCACGCCGAGGGCGACCACCACGTCGCAGCGGCGCGCGAGAGCCTGGGCGACCACCGGCAGCTCGACCGAACCGGCGACGCGGGCGACCACGGAGCGAGCCCCGCACGCCTCCGCGGCCGCCACCGCGCGCTCCAGCATGTGGTCGGTCAGCTCGCCGTGCCAGCGGGCGGCAACGACCCCGACGGTCAGCCCCGCGGCATCCACCGCGTCGACTCCCGGCTCACCGAAACCCGCCATCGTCATGCTCCGATCTCGTCGTTGGCGACCGGACGCCCCAGCGGCGCCTCGGACACCTCGTCCAACTCGTCCAGCAGGTGACCCATCCGGTCCCGCTTGGTACGCAGGTAGCGCACGTTCTCCGGGTGTGCCCCGGCCGGCAGACCCTCACGGCCGGTGATGGTCAACCCGTACCCCTCCAGCCCGGCCCGCTTGGCCGGGTTGTTGGTCAGCAGCCGCATCGAGCGCACGCCCAGGTCGTAGAGGATCTGCGCGCCGGTGCCGTAGTCCCGGGCGTCGGCCGGCAGCCCCAGGTCGAGGTTGGCGTCGACGGTGTCGCGGCCCAGGTCCTGCAACTGGTACGCCTGGAGCTTGTGCAGCAGCCGATGCCGCGCCCTCGTGCCCGCGGACGTAGAGCACCACGCCCCGGCCCTCCCGCGCGACCCGGGCCAGCGCGGCGTCCAACTGCGGTCCACAGTCGCAGCGCAGCGAGCCGAACACGTCCCCGGTCAGGCACTCGGAGTGCACCCGCACCAGCACGTCCTGGCCGTCGCCGAGGTCACCCAGCACCATCGCGACGTGTTCGGCCGGGTCGTGCTCGGCCCGGTAGCCGAGCGCGCGGAACACCCCGTGCCGCGTCGGCATCCGGGCGTCGGCGACCAGCTCCACCTGCTTCTCGGTATGCCGCCGGTGGGCGATCAGGTCGGCGATGGTGATCAGCGTGAGGCCGTGCTCGGCGGAGAACTTCTCCAGGTCCGGCAGCCGCATCATGGTGCCGTCGTCGCTGACCAGCTCGCAGAGCACGCCCGCCGGCGCAGCCCGGCGAGCCGGGTCAGGTCGATCCCCGCCTCGGTGTGCCCCGGCCGACGCAGCACCCTGCCCTCGCGGGCGCAGCGGCACCACGTGCCCGGGCCGGGCCAGGTCGGTCGGGCCGGTGGTGGCGGCGGCGAGCAGTTGACTGGTGTGCGCGCGGTCGGCCGCCGAGATGCCGGTGCCGATCCTCCCGGGCGTCCACGGTCACCGTGTACGCGGTGCCGCGCCGGTCCTGGTTGGTGTGGTGCATCGGCGGCAGGTCGAGCCGGTCGGCCTCGCTCTCGGTCAACGCCACGCAGACGTACCCGGAGGTGTAGCGCACCATGAACGCCATCAGCTCCGGCGTGGCCAACTCGGCCGCGAAGATCAGGTCGCCCTCGTTCTCCCGGTCCGCGTCGTCCACCACGACGACCGGCCGACCGGCCGCGATGTCGGCGACCGCCTGCTCGATGCTTCCGAAGCTGGTCATGCCACGGCCTCCGTGTAGACGGGACGGACGGGTGCCGGCCGGGTCGCACGCTCGGTGCGCCACCAGGCGGCGAAGCCCCAGGCGCAGAGGGCGCCGTAGATCAGGTACATGACCGCCGACGGGTAGAAGCCGCCACGCAGCAGCAGCGGCACGCCGACCGCGTCCACAGCGATCCAGAGCAGCCAGAACTCCACCCAGCCACGGGCCATGCCGTACGTGGCCAGCAGGCTGCCGGTGAGGATCCAGGCGTCGGGCAGCGGGCCCACGAGCCCAGTGCCTTGAGCACCGGGTACGCCGCGGCGGTGCCGATCACGGCGGCCAGCAGCAGCATCAGCCGCTCCCGCCCGGTCGCCCAGCGCGGCATCACCGCGGCCTGGCCGCCGTCGGCGCGACGGTTGCGCTGCCAGCGCCACCAGCCGTAGACGCTGACCGCGAAGAAGAACACCTGTCGGCCGGCCTGCCCGTACAGGTCGTGCTCCTGCGGGTGGTGAACACCCGCCGAGGAAGACGGTGAGCAGCAGCGCGTTACCGATCATGCCGACCGGCCACGCCCAGACCAGCCGGCGCAGCCCGAGCAGCGCCGAGACCAGCCCGAACGCGTTGCCGACGATCTCCGGGCCAGCACCGGCGAACCGGCCACCTGCACCTGGGCGTCGAGCAGCCAATTGAGCGGGCCCATCAGGCCACCCGCCCTGGTTCGCGGCAACCTCGCGGCCGTCGGTGGTGGTGAGCCGGCCGCCGAGCAGCCGCTCGACGTCTGGCCAGCACGTCGACCTCCAGGTTGACCGGGTCGCCGACGCCCTTCGCACCGAGCGTGGTCAGCGTGAGGGTGGTGGGGATCAGCCCGACGGCGAACTCGTCCGTGCCCACCGTGGCCACGGTCAGCGAGACGCCGTCGATGGTGATCGAACCCTTCTCCACCACGTACCGGGAGAGGGCGGCGGGGAGCCGGAACCGGACCGTCTCCCACTGTTCGGCCGGCTCCCGGGAGATCAGCTCGCCGACGCCGTCGACGTGGCCCTGCACCAGGTGCCCGCCGAGCCGGCTGCCGAGCGCGGCGGCCCGCTCCAGGTTGACCGGTCACCGGGGCGCAGCGCGCCAACGCGAGCGGCGCAACGTCTCACCCATCACGTCGGCGGTGAAGACCCCGTCGGCCACCTCCACGACGGTCAGGCAGACGCCGTTGACGGCGATGGAGTCGCCGTGCCGGGCGTCGGAGGTGACCAGCGGACCACGGACGCCGAGCAGTGCGGAATCACCCGCCGTCGGCGTTACCTGGACGATCTCGCCCAATTCCTCGATGATGCCGGTGAACATGTCAGCCCTCCCTTTTCGGGGCAAAGCGGTGATCCGGAGATCCGGACCGATCTGCGTAACGTCGACGAACTCCAGATCGATGGCCTCGGCGATGGTGGTCACTCCCGCATCGATGAGGGCGGTCGGGCCGGCGCCGAGCAACCGGGGCGCGACGTACCCGACGATCTTGTCGACCAGGCCGGCCTTCAGGAACGCGCCGGCCAGCCGGGGCCGCCCTCCAGCAGCACCGCGCGGATCCCGCGCTGGTGCAGCGCCGCGAGCAGCGCCGACAGGTCGACCCGGCCGTCCGGGCCGGCGCCGACCTCGTCGGCGGTCGCGATCCACGTCCGCGCGGCGCCGTCGCGGACAAGGGCGTCGGCCGGGTACGCCCCGAGCTGTCCACCACCACCCGCAGCGGCTGCCGGATGGCCAGGCTGCCGTCCCGCAGGTTGCGAGCGGTCAGCCGGGGTCGTCGGCGAGCACGGTGCCGACCCGGCCAGCACCGCGTCGACGGTGCCGCGCAGCGTGCACGTCGATCCGGGCCGCCTCCGAGGTGATCCACATGCTGGTGCCGTCCGTAGCGGCGGAACGCCCGTCGAGCGTGGCGGCGTACTTCCAGATCACGTACGGCCAGCCCCGGCGCATCGAGGTCAGCCAGGCGATGTTGCCGGCCTCGGCCTCGTCACGGCGTACCCCAGGTCGACCCGGACCCCGGCGGCGCGCAGGGTGGCGGCGCCCCGGTAGCGACCGGGTTGGGATCGGGGACGGCGATGACGACGCGGCCCACCCCGCCTGGACGAGCGCGGAACTGCAGGGGCCGGTGCGGCCGGTGTGATCGCAGGGTTCCAGGGTGACCACGGCGGTGCCGCCCTTGGCCCGTTGCCCAGCCTGCGCCAGCGCGACGATCTCGGCGTGCGGCCCACCGGCGTACGCGTGGAAACCCTCACCGACGACCTGGCCGTCCTCGTCGAGCAGCACACAACCGACCACCGGATTGGGGCTGGTGGTGCCGAGCCCGCGCGCGGCCAACTCGATCGCACGCCGCATCGCCTCATCGACGGAGACGCTGGCCATCGCGCTGCCCCTGCCCTCCTACTCGCCGGTCCGCGCGCGGCGGTCAGGGAGGCGGTGGCCATGGGGCCACGGGCAGGCGGTGGCGGATTCCGGGAACGGCACGGCCGCCCGCGGATCCCGGAACGGCACGGCCGCCCGGGAGGGTCGGCACGGCACGCTGAAGACAGCGGTCGCCCGGACCCGTCCGTCCCGCGCGCTGTCTCCCATCCGGACTGTCTGGCGCGGACGAACCGCCTCAACCGTCGGCCCCGGATTTTCACCAGGTCCACCGGGCGGCAGAGCCGTCCGGGTCGCGAGCTGACCACGGTTGGACCGTGGATCACCGCCGGTTCGGAATTTCACCGAGTCCCGCCAGCGCGTGGTGGGTACCCCGAAAGTCTTACACGCCGATGCGGGTGCGCCGCCACCTAGGCGAGGTACTTCACAGCAGGATCACGCTCAGGTGATGCCGCGACGCCGGTCCATGGCCACGTACGACCCGGGTTGACTCTTGGCGACCGTCTTCATCTCCGAGGCCACCGCGATCGCGTCGAGGGGTCGGTCAACCGCTTGCCGGCGTCGGAGAGGGACACCCGATGGACAGCGTGACCAGGGCCGCGCGACGGATGGTGCCGCGCCGGTCCTTCAGCTCAACGAAGCCGCGTTCACGGTCGGTCGCGTCGTAGAGCGTGTCGGCGGCCTTCTCGAAGTCGACGACCGCCCGGGACGTGAGCGGACGGACCTGGTCCGGCGCGCAGACGATGACGAAGTCGTCGCCGCCGACGTGACCGAGGAAGGCCGGTGGCAGGCCACCGCCACCACCGCCCGGTGCAGGCTGCGGGCCAGCGCGGAGATGAAGTCGTCTCCGCGCACGAAGCCGTACCGGTCGTTGACGCTCTTGAACCTGTCGATGTCGATGTAGCCGACCGCGTAGTCCACGCCGTTGCGGACCCGGTCGCTGATCTCCCGGCGGATCCGGCTGTTGCCGGGCAGCCCGGTCAGCGGGAGACCTCCGGAACTCCTTGTTGCGACGCAGTGTGGACGACACCCGGGCCACCAGCTCGGCGGTGTCGAACGGCTTGACCAGGTAGTCGTCCGCGCCGGCGCTGAGCCCGTGCACCTTGTCGACGGTCATCCCCTTGGCCGTCAGCATGATCACCGGCAGCGCGGAGGTCATCGGGTCGGCGCGCAGCCGCCGGGTCAGCTCCAGCCCGTCGATGCGGGGCATCATCAGGTCGACCACCGCGAGGTCCGGACGCTGGCGCTCGATGACCTCCAGGGCCTCCTGACCGTCGCTGGCGTGGATCACCTCGAAACCGTGCAGCCGCAGGTTGAACTCGACGAAACGAGCGATGTCCTCGTCGTCGTCGACGACGAGGATGATGTCCTTCCGGTCGACCTCGGGTTCCATCTCAGGCCTCGGGCGCCGCGCGTTCCGCCAGTGCACGGAGGTGCCGTACCGCCTCCGCCGGGTCGGCGGCGCCGTACGGCGGTGCCGGCCACGAAGGCGTCGGCGCCCGCGGCGCGGCCTGCTCGATGGTGTCCGCGGCGATCCCGCCGTCCACCTCGATGCGCAGCTCCAGGTGCCCGGCTGAGACGTGCCGGCGGGCGGTGCGCACCTTCTCCAGCAGCTGCGGAAGGAACCGCTGCCCGCCGAAGCCCGCCTTGATCGTCATGATCAACAGGGTGTCGAAGCTGGGCAGCAGGTCCAGGTACGGCTCGATCGGCGTGTCCCGGTCGATAGCCAGGCCAGCCTTGGCGCCGGCCGACCGCAGGTCCTGGCCAGCGCCACCGGGTCGTCGGACGCCTCCGCGTGGAAGGTGACGTTGTACGCCCCGGCGTCGGCGTAACCGGGGCCCACCGGCGCGGGTCCTCGATCATCAGGTGCACGTCGAAGGGCATCGCCGTGACAGCCCGCAGGCTCTGCACCACGGGCAGCCCAATGGTCAGGTTCGGCACGAAGTGGTTGTCCATCACATCGACGTGCAACCAGTCCGCGGCGTCCTCGACGGCGCGGACCTCTTCGGCGAGACGGGCGAAATCGGCGGCCAGGATGCTCGGCGCGACGATCGGCGGCGGTACGGTCACGGGGCCAGTGTACGAACGTGGCGACCCGCCACCCGCATCGCGGCACCAACGGGGACGCGCTGTGACCCAGCAGTGACCACTGGTGCAGAATTAGCCGCTCCGGACGACCGAATCCGGACGAACAGACATCACCTACTGGCCGATCGACGGAAACGCGACGACACTCCAACGGGGACGGTGCCATAGGCTGCACGCCCGCCGGGGTCTCGCCGCGGGCGCGGTGACCGGCCGCCAGCTCCCGGAGGGCGGACGATGCGACGGTGGCTTCCAGCACTGGTGCTGGCCGGCGTCACGATGATGCTGCTGGCCGGCTGCGCGCCGGCACGGGGCGCGGACGGTGATCTCACCGACGACTGGCCGGCGCTGCGGGTCCCGAAGCCGTTCACTCCCGCCACCGACACCTGCCTGCCCCGGATCACCACAGTCGTGCAGGCCAGCACGTACGAGACGGTGGACTGCGCGCGTAACCACCTGGCGGAGACCATCCACGTCGGCACCTTCGCCGGGCCCGACGCGCTGACCAGGGCCCGGCGGAACCCGGCGCGTCGGCGCTGCGCACCGCCCGCGCCGAGTGCGACCAGCGGGCCCGGAGGTGCTCGGCGGCGACTGGCACGCGGCCCGGCTCGCGCTGTCGCTCGCACTGCCCTCCGCGCCGGCCTGGTCCGGCGGAGCGCGCTGGTTCCGCTGCGACCTCAGCGAGACCGGCAGCATCGACAACACCCGTCCGGTCAACCGCACCGGCAGCCTGCGCGGCGCGTTGATCGGCGACACGCCTCTGACCCACCGCTGTTTCGACCCCAAGCTGATCGGCGACAACCTCAACTACATGGCGCCGGTGCTGTGCACCGAGCCGCACCGCGCCGAGTTCGTGGGTGTCTACGAGGAACGGGACATGAGCTGGGCGGAGTTCACCAGGTCCGCCCAGGAGGCGCACAAGCGCTGCATGGCGTTGATCGCCGAGTTCGCGGCGGTGCCCAACAACAGTGACCTGCCGTACCGGGCCGGGTCCATCTACTACCCACCGTCACAGCGGGAGTGGGAGGAGGGTGACCGTGGAGTGCGCTGTTTCCTGTGGAGCGACGACCGCAAACTCACGCGCTCGATGCGCGGCGCCGCCGAGGGACTGCCCGCGATCTGAGCATCCGTGCCGTATGCTGCTGCGCCGTGGCGCTACCGACCGGCAGGGTCCGGCTGGAGGCCACCAGCGGCGGGAGGTCGGGATGCGACGGTGGTTGGCGGCGTTCGCCGGAGGTGGGTCCTGGCCTGGCGCTGGCCGGGTGCGGCGCACCCGCTGGAGTCGACAGTGACCTCATCGACGACTGGCCGGCGCCCGTCGCGGCACAGCAGTTCGTCCCCGCCGCCGACGTCTGCCACCAGACCTCCCAGCAGGTCGGCTTCCTGACCGGCTACAACCCGACGGCGTGCACCGAGTCGCACCGGGTGGAGACCATGCACGTCGGCACGCTCACCGGCGCGGCCGCCCAGGGCGCCACGCCTCCGCAGCCCGGCTCGGCGGGCATGCGGCCGCGCAGACCGCCTGCGACAAGACGGTCAACAAGGCGCTGGGCGCCGACTGGCGGTCCGGACGCCTCGGCCTGACCGTCGTGCTGCCGTCGCCGCAGGCCTGGTTGGGCGGGGCACGCTGGTACCGCTGCGACGTCACCGAGATCGCCAGCATCGACGACACCGCGGTCGACCTGCGCACCGGCAGCCTGCGCGGCGCGCTGTCCGGCGCGGCGCCGCTGGCGTACCGCTGTTTCAACCCGAAGCTCGTCAGGACGACATCGACGAGATGGTGCCGGTCTCCTGTACCGCCAAGCACCACGCCGAGTTCGTCGGGGTCTGGCAGGCACCGGACACCAGCTACGCCGACTTCTCCCGCGCCATCAAGCGGACCCACCAGGCCTGCCAGTCGATGATCGCCCGGTACGCGAAGGTCCCGGACAACTCGCAGCTCGACTTCCGCGCCGGGACGATCTACTACCAGCCGTACGAGGAGGAGTGGCGCAACGGCAACCGTGGCGTCCAGTGCTTCTCTGGATCTCCGACCGGAACCTGACCCGTTCGATGAAGAACGCCGGCACCAAGGGTCTTCCGGTCACCTGAGCGGCTGTTGAGCGGTATACCTCAGAGGCGTATTCATACCTCTGAGGTATACCGCTCACGACCGCATCCGCCTCGACGGGTGGCCGGCCGGACGCGGGGGCGGCTCAGCCTCGGCGCAGGACGGCGAGGAACATCGCGTCGGTGCCGTGGCGGTGGGGCCAGAGCTGAACGGTCGGCCCGTCGCCGAGACCGGCATGCCGGCCGGCAGCAACGGCCGGGCGTCCACGAAGTCGACCGGCACCCACTGCGGCGGGCCGCCTCGGTCACCGTCACGTGCGTCTCGACCGTGTGCGGCGAGCAGGTCACGTAGGCGACCAGGCCACCCGGACGCACCGCCCGCAGGGCCGCGCCGAGCAACTCCCGTTGCAGCCGGGTCAGCGGCGGCAGGTCGGACGGTTGCCGACGCCAGCGCGACTCCGGCCGACGACGCAGCGAACCCAGCCCGGTGCACGGGCGTCCACCAGCACCCGGTCGAAGTGCTGCTCCGGCAGCTTCGGGTCGCCGCCGACCTCACGGCCGTCCATGGTCAGCACGGCCACCGGCAGGTCCCGGTCGCCAGGGAGACCAGCCGGGCGCGGTGCTCGGCCACCTCCACAGCGGTCACCCGGGCACCGCTGCGCGGCCAGCGCACCGAGCAACCCGGCCTTGCCGCCCGGGCCGGCACACAGGTCCAGCCACCGCCCGTCCGGGCCGTCCAACGGCGCGTCGGCGAGCGCGGTGGCCACCAGCTGGAGCCCTCGTCCTGGACGTGGGCCCGGCCGTCGACCACCGCCGGGATGTCGCCGGGTGCGCCGCCGGGCAGATAGACGGCGTACGGCGAGAGGCGCCGGGCGCTCCGCCGACCTGGTCGGCCAGCTCGATCGGGTCGATCAGCCCGGGTCGGGCGCACAGGTGCACCGGCGGGCGCTCGTTGTCCTCGATCAGGAGTCGCTCCGTCTCGCCCAGATCACCGTCGAGCGCCTCGGAGAAGGCCCGCACGATCCACTGCGGATGGCTGTACGCCAGGGCCAGGTGCCCGACCGGGTCGGTCTCCATCGGTGGGGCGAGCTTCGCCACCCAGGCGTCCGCGTCCCGGGTGGACACCTCGCGCAGCACCGCGTTGGCGAAGCCGGTGGCGCCGGGCGCGACCGAGCGGACCAGGTCCACCGTCGACGAGACCGCGGCGTGCGCCGGCACGCGGTGTGCAACAGCTGGTACGCCCCGAGCCGCAGCGCGTCGCGGACCGGCGGGTCGATCGGGCCACGTCCCGGCCGGCCGCCTCGGTCAGGATCGCGTCCAGCGTGCCCACGTGACGCAGGGTGCCGTAGGTCAGCTCGGTGGCGAAGGCCGCGTCCCGGCCGAACAGCCCCTCCTCCCGCAGGATGATGGGCAGCACCAGGTTGGCGAACGCGTCGTCGCGGTGCACCGCGGCCACCGCCTCGTACGCGGCGCGGCGCGGTCGGTCCATCGGTGGCCGGACCGGACGGCGGTCCCCGCCGCGGCCGGTCGACGGGCCGGAGCGCGTCGGGCGTGTCCCCTCGGGGGCTGTCACGTGAAGTCCTCTCCAGTGCCGACCCGGACGCCGCGCGCCCAGTCGGTCGCGCCCATGGCCCGCTTGCCCGCGGCGCCGACCTCGCCGAGGCGCACCGGCACGGTGGCCGTGCCCGCCAGCACCCGGACTTCTCCACCAGCAACTCCCCGGCTTCAACTCGGGACCGTCGGGTGCCGGCACGATCGGGCCGAGCTTCACCCGCTCGCCCGGAACGTGGTCCAACCGCCCGGCGCGGGCGTGCAGGCCCGGATCCGCCGGTCCACGGCGAAGGCCGGGTCGCTCCAGCGCACCCGCGCGTCGTCCACTGTCAGCTTCGGTGCCACCGACACCCCGTCGGCGGGCTGCGGCTCGGCCGGGCGGTGCCGTCGGCGATCGCGTCGAGCACCGCCACCAGCAGCCCGGCACCGGAGTCGGCGAGCCGCTCCAGCAGGTCACCGGAGGTGTCACCGGCGCGGATCTCGTCGGTCAGGGTGCCGTAGACCGGGCCGGTGTCCAGGCCCGCCTCCAGCTGGAAGACGCTGGCCCCGGTCAGCTCGTCGCCGTGCAGCACGGCGTGCTGCACGGGCGCGGCGCCACGCCAGGCCGGCAACAGCGAGAAGTGCAGGTTGATCCAGCCGTGCCGGGGATCTCCAGTGCCGCCGGCGGCACCAGCGCACCGTAGGCGACCACGGGCACGCAGTCCGGGTCGAGCTCGCGCAGCCGGTCGAGGAACTCCGGGTCGCGGGGCGGGCCGGCGTGAGCACCTCGACGCCGTGCTCGTCGGCCCATTCCCCGACCGGGGAGCGGGACAGCCGCGCCCCGCCCGGCGGGCGCGTCGGGTCGGGTGACCACGGCGACCAGCTCGTGTCGGGAGGCGGCGACGGCGGTCAGGGCGGGAACGGCGACCGCCGGCGTGCCGGCGAAGATCACGCGCATCCGGTCACCGACCCAGACCGAAGGGGTCGCTGATGTGCGGGCTGAACTTGACAGTGGGCGGGGTCGCCGCGTCGTACCACTCGGCCTGGCGGATCGCCTTCATGGCTTCCTTGCGTCCCTCCGGGTCCAGCCGGTCCAGGAAGAGCACCCCGTCGAGGTGGTCGGTCTCGTGCTGCACGCAGCGCGCCATCAGGCCGGTGCCGACGATCTGCATCGGGTCGCCGAAGGAGCTGAAGCCCTTGGCGACGACATTCTGCCGCCGCTTGGTGTCGAAGTAGAGCCGGGGATGGACAGGCAGCCCTCCGGGCCGTCCTGCTCCTCCTCGTCGGGAAACTCGAGCACCGGGTTGACCAGGTGCCCGAGCACGTCGTCGACGTCGAAGGTGAACACCCGCAGGCTCACACCGAGCTGCGGCGCGGCCAGCCGGCGCCGTTCTGCTCACGCATCGTGTCGGTGAGGTCGGCCACGAGGCGACGTAGCTCGGCGTCGAAGTCGACCACCGGATCGGCCGGCGTGCGCAGCACCGGATCCCCAAACAGACGGATGGGCTGGACGGTCACGCGGGACGGCTCCTTCTTGAGGTGGGACGAGCGTGCCCCACCAGTCTACGGAGTGCCCGTCCGGGCGCCGGTCGGCGTACCTCGATCAACCACCGCAGGTGTGCCCAGCGTCACCGGGAGGCTCCCCGAACCGGTCATTCCCTCGCGACGGGTGGTGGCGTCACCCCGGCGCGGAGGGCCCGACGGCCGTCGCGGCCAGCCGGTCGCGTAGCCGCTCGCCGTCCGGGTGGCCCAGTTCGTCGAGGATGCCCAGGGCGCGCCGCCAGGTACGCGCGGCACCGGCCGTGTCCCCAGCGCCTGCCGGCTCTCGCCCAGCCGGGACAGGGTGTCCGCCTCGTCGTAGCGGTCGCTGACCCGCCGGTACAGCCCGATCGCCCGCCGGAAGCAGCGGACCGCCGCGCGGTGGTCACCCAGCCGGGCGTGGATGAAGCCGAGGCTGTCCCAGGTGTTCGCCTCACCGTGCCGGTCACCGGTCGTCCGCAGCAGCGCCAACGCCTCCCGGCAGTGCGCGAGCGCCGGCGCGTACTGGCCGAGCTGGGCGTGCGCCCAACCCACCGCGTTGCGGGCGCTGGCCTCCCGGCGAGGTGGCCGGCGGCCCGGTACAGCGCCAGGGCGCGCTCGCTCTGCTCCAGCGACTCGGCGTGCCGGCCGAGCCCGTCGAGCATCGCGCCGAACGCCCGGTGGGTACGCGCCTGCCCGGTGTGGTCGCCCAGCGCCGCGAAGAGCACCAGCGCCTGCCGATAGTTCCTCGCCGCCTCGTTTACGCGACCCAGCCGGGACAACACCCGGGCGAGGTCCCGGTGCGCGTTCGCCTGCCCGGGACGGTCGCCGGCCCGCTGCGCCCCGGCCAGGGCGGCCCGCTGGGCGACGGCCAGGTCCGGCCACCGCCCCCGACGCTGTAGGAAGTCCACGAGCGTCCAGGCCAGCTGCCACGCGTGCCCGTCGAACCCGGCACGCCTCGCCTGGGCGACCGCCGCCAGGAGCACCGGATACTCGACGCTGAACCAGGCCAGCGCCTGACCGTGGTCGCTGATCTCCTCGGGCAGCACGCCCGGTGCGGCGGCAGCGAGGGTGACCGGATCACGGCCCGGTTGCAGCAGCAGGGCCGCCGCGTGCGCGGTGTGCAGGTAGTGGTCCAGCCCGCGCCGGATCGCGGCCCGCCGGGCCTCCGCCGGTTCGAGACGTTCGGCCTGCTCGGCCGCGTACGCCCGGAGCAGGTCGTGCGCGCCGAACCGGCCGGACGCGTGCTCGGTGACGAGGTGCGCGTGGGCCAGCTCCGCCAGCAGTCGAGGCACCTCGGCCCGGGGCAGCCCGGCCAGGCTGGCCGCGGCGGCGAACCCGATGTCCGGTCCCGGATGGCAGGCGAACAGCCGGAACAGACGGCCGCCGCCGGCGTCAGACTCCGGTACGACCAGGAGAAGACGGCCTGCACGTCGGTGCCGGCGTCCCCGCCGTCGAACGAGTCCAGTGGCGCGGCGCCGCCCGCAGTTCGGCGGCGAGCGTGGCCAGGGGAAAGGCGGGATTCGCCGCTCCCTCGCGGCGAGCACGGCCAGCGCCAGCGGCAGCCGCGCACAGCGTTCGATGACCTCGTTCGCCGCCTGCGGCTCGGCCGCCAACCGGTCGGCCCGAGCCGCCGGGCCAACAGGTGCCAGGCCTCGGCGGTGCTGAGCAGGTCGACCCCGATCGGTCGGGCGCCCTCGGCGGCGATCAGGCCGGCGAGCCGGTTACGGCTGGTGACCAGGACGAGGCAGCTCGGACTGCCGACCAGCAGGGGCCGGACCTGGTCGGCGTCGCGGGCGTTGTCGAGCAGCAGCAACATCCGACGGCCGGCGAGCAGGCTGCGATAGAGGCCCACCTGCGCGGGCAGGTGGGTGGGGATCCGCTCGGGGGCACCTCCAGGGCCTCCAGGAAGCCGCGCACCGCCTCGACGGCGGTCACCACAGTGCCGGTCGCGTCGAACCCGCGCAGGTCGACGTAGAGCTGGCCGTCCGGGAAACGGTCGGCGACCCGGTGCGCCCAGTACACCGCCAGCGTCGTCTTGCCGACGCCGGCCGTGCCGGACAACGTCATGAGCGTGACCGGCGCCGAGTCGCCGTCCCCGGCATGCCGGGGCCGGCGCACTCGGCATCGAGCTGAGCGAGCTCGGCCGCCCGTCCGACGAAACCCGGCAGCGCGGGGGCAGTTGTCGGGGCACCGGGAATCGGGCCGACGTCGTACCGGCCGTCCACCGCCGGCCCGGGCCGTGCGGCGGCCCGTCCGGTGCTGGCGTGCTCCGGCTCGGGCGACGACGTCGCTCCTCGACCCGGTCCCGCGCGGTGGCCAGCGCCCCTGCTCGGCGGGGTCGCCCCGAGCAGCCGGATGAGGGCGTCGAACCGTTCCGGCGGCGGCAGGATGTTGCCGGAGAAGTACTCCCCGATGATCCCGCGCGACCAGCCGGTCTTGGCGGCCAGGTCGCGGTACGTCAGCTGGGTCTCGCCCTGCTGGCGGGCCTCCCGGCGGCGCAGCTGTCTCAGCAGCCCGGCCAGTTCCTGGAGCGTCTGCGCCTCGGTGGCGGCGCGGGCCAGCTCGCACGATCCGGGCGAGACCTGTGACGTGTGATGGGCGCCGGAGGCACCCGTTGGTCGGACATGCGGCCCCCACCCCGGTCATCCGGCCGCCCCGGATGCGCACGGGCAGGTTAATTCCGGCCGCACACGGCTCGATAGACCCTGCCAATCTATGACAGTTCCACTACGGACCGTTGCCTCGTCCGGCGGTGTCCGACGGTGTCCAGTCCCGTCCAGGATGCGCCCCGCGCAGCCGATCCCGCGTGCCACCGTCCTGGCGCGGGCTCGGCCCGCTCCACGAACCCTGGGGAAGAGGTACCTGATGATCCGTCCACACCCGACTACCCGGCGACCCGCGACAATGCTGCGGCGTGCCGCCGTCAGCGCGTTCGCCCTCACGCTGCTCGTCGCGGGCGTGACCGCCGCACCGGCCACCGCCGCACCGGGCGGAAAGGCCACCGCCACCGGATCGTTCGTCGACAGCACGCCGGTGCCCGGCGGCTTCGCCTCCTGGGCGGAACTGCTCCGGGTGCAGCAGCGGATGAACACCGCCGCCGCGCGGATCACCACCGTGGCGCAGCGCAGCGCGGACTCCGGCTTCGCCGGTGTCGTCGCCGATCCCACCACCCGTCAGCTCCAGGTCTACTGGAAGGGCGAACCGCCGGCCCACCTGGTGGCCACCGCCCGGGCCACCGTCGCGACCCGGTGCTGCCCGCCCGTACTCCCAGCGGGAACTCCTCGCCGCGGCCGACCGGCTGCGGGCCACGGCCGGCGACGAGATCACCACGGTCGGGCCCGCGCCGACGGCGCCGGCCTGCTCGTCGGTACGCAGGACGGGCTGCTCGGCGCGACGGCTCGCCGGCGTTCCGGTGACCGTGCAGACCGGGGTCGCCGCCTCGCCCGCCACCCGGTGGGATGACTCGCCGCCGTGGTGGGGCGGCGCCGCGTGGCGCAACACCGCCACCGGCGGCGGCTGCTCGACCGGCTTCGGGGTCTACCAGGGCGGGGTGTCGCGGGTGCTCTCCGCCGCGCACTGTGCCAACCTCAGCGTCCTCGCCACCGACCCGACCGGGCAGACGATCGGCATCGTGGGCACCCGCAACACCGGCACCGACACCCTGCTCCTCGCGGGCAGTGGCGGCGGCCGGTCTTCAACAACAGCACCGACGCGCTCGGACAGGTGGTCAGCGAGTTCAGCAACCAGGTGATCGGCGCGCAGGCCAGCCAGGTCGGCAACTTCGTGTGCACCTCCGGCGCGTACTCCGGCACCCGGTGCTCGATCCAGGTGAAGGCCCGGAACCTGTGCATCAACGTGCGCAACTTCGCCACGGTCTGCGGTCAGGTGCAGGCCGAGGCACCGTCCGCACCAACGCCGTCGGTCAGGGTGACAGCGGCGGCCCGGTGGAGATCGTGAACCCGGCGAACACCCTCCAGGTCTGGGCGACCGGCACCAACACCGCCATCGACGACACCAACACCTCAGTGGCCTGTACGGGCTACGTGCCCACCGGCCGGGTCTGCGCCTGGCGGATGTACTACGAGGACATCTTCTCGGGCATGGCCGGTGTCGGCGCGTCCGGCGTCGTCCTCGGCTGAGGCGTCCCGACGACCCGTCGTACGACTCGTGACGGCGGCCGGTGCGCGCACCTCGCGCGTCGGCCCGGCCGCTCGCGGGCTCAGACGCTGGCGCTCGGGTCCCCGGCGAGCACCGCGTCGCCACGGAGCAGCGCGGGCTCGGGCAGCGGCAGCTGGATCTTGTGGGCCGCCTCCCAGTCGTAGATCAGACCGGGGCGCACCTGAGCGGCGAAGTAGTCGATCGCGCTCATCCCACCACGACCGGCTCGTCGACCTCGGCGACCAGCTGGGCGGGGACCAGGAGAACCCGTTCTGCAGGGCGGCGCTGAGGCGGCGGTGACCGTCGACGACGAAGAAGTACTCGCCGGTGAACCCGATCTTCAACGGTTCGAGGGCCTCGTCGCCGGCCTCGGCCACGTCACCGACGAAGTCGGTGTCCCACAGACCCGCAGGGTGGCGATGTCCTCGGTCGGGTAGACCCGGGCCGGGTCCAGCAGCAGCAGCGGCGGCGCGTCACGCAGCACCTCGGCACCGAGCGTGCCCTCGTACGCGGCGACGATGTGCTCGATCACCTCGGTGGCGGAGGCCGGGTGGTGTCGCAGATCAGGTCGTAGTTGCGCAGACGGGCCTTGTCCACCCCGTAACGGATGATGAACCGGCTGCGCTCGCTCGCGCTGCGCTCCCGGAGCTTGGCCTTGGCCTCCTCCAGGGAGGCGTAGCTCTCCGCCGGCCCGGACGGCCGGGCGAGCACCCGACGGGCCGCCTCGCCCGGCTCGGTGATCATGTGCACCTTGAGCGCGTCGGTGAAGAAGTGCCAGGCCAGCCGGGAGTCCATGATCAGGCGCTCACCGGAGGCGGCGATGTTCCGCTGCAGCTGGTCGACGTAGCCGTCGACGGCCTGGTCGAGCTCGGCGTGCAGGTTGAGCTGCAGGGCGGTCATCTGCCGCTGCTGCGCCATCTCCCGGTAGAGGTCCCCACGCTGACCCGGCGCATGCCGAGCCGCTTGGCGATCTCGACCGACACTGTGCTCTTGCCGCTGCCGAGGTCGCCGTTGAAGACGATCGATTGTCCAACGGTCACGACTGGTCCACCCCTGATCACCGGCTCATTGACATCATCGACCTAGCGCCCGACCGACGCGTTTCCGCCATCGTCACGTCATCCCGCGACAGCCCCAGCTCGGCGCGTCTGACACTCCGTCTCGACCTGGAGCCTGTCGTACGCCTCGGCATGACGGGCGATGCTACCACTCGGGCGCCACCGCTTTGCCGGACGCGGTGTGCGAGGACCACCCGCGGGACGGGTCCGCGACCCTCGGCACCGGCCGAAACAGTCAGAACATGCTCAGCGGATCGACCTGGAGACGAACCGGGTCGGCGGCCTTACGGGCGGCCCGAACGCCGGCGGCGGCGTGCAACGCCTCGGCGAGCGCGGCGGCCCGGGCCGGGGCACCCGGACCAGCATCCGTTCCCGACCTCCTCGGCCGGCACCGGCCCGAGCACCTCGGCGTCGTCCGGCAACCGGGCCGCGGCGAGCAGGTCGGCCACCGCCTCGGCCGCGCCGGTGACGCTCGCCATCCGTACGGCCGGCGGAAAGCCCAGTTCCCGGCGCTCGGCCAGCTCCCGGCCGGCGAACCAGGCGGCGTCCCAGCGCAGCAACGCCTGCACCGGGCGAGCGCGCCGTCGGCGACCACCACCACCCGGCCGGCCGGCGCCGGCGGCCAGCGCCGCCGCCGCCAGCCAGCGGCGTAGCGCCTCCTCGCCGGCGCGCAGGTCGGCCCGGGTCAGCAGGGCCCACGAGTCGAGCAGCAGCACCGCGCCGTACCCGCCCTCGGCGACCGGCTCGGCACCGGGCGTGGCCACCACCAGGGCCGCACCGCCAGGCACGTCGGTCAGCACCTCCTCGCGCCCCGAGGTGCGCACCGACACGCCGGGGAACGCCCGGCCCAGCTCCTCGGCGGTCCGCCGGGCGCCGGTCACCGCGGCCCGCAGCCGCCGCCCACCGCACTCCGGGCAGGCGTACGCGGCGTCCACCGGGCGCACCACCGGCAGGCCGGGTGCCGCCGGCCGAGGGCAGCGCGAGCGGGCCGGCGCAGTGCGCGCAGCGGGCCGGGGTGCGGCACTCGGCGCAGGAGATCGACGGCAGGTAGCCGCGTCGGGGCACCTGCACCAGCACCGGCAGGTCCTGTCGGATGGCGTCGCGGGCGGCCGTCCAGGCCAGGCTGGGCAGCCGGGCGGTGGCGGCCCCGGATCGCGGGCCAGTTGGGGTCGTCGCCGGTCGGCGCGATGGTCGGGATACGGGCCCGTACGGTGGCCCGGTCGGCGACCACCTCCCGCGCCCAACCGGTCTCCAGCAGCAGCTGCGCCTCGGCGGTGCGGAGTATCCGCCGACCAGCGCGCCGGCCTCGGCGAGCTGGACGCGGGTGAGCAGCACGTCGCGGGCGTGCGGGTAGGAGCCCGGGGCTCGGAGTGCAGGTCGTCGCCGTCGTCCCAGATCGCGACGAGGCCGAGCCGGTCCACCGGGGCGAACATCGCCGCCCGGGTGCCGATCACCACCGGTACCTGTCCCCGGCGGGCGGCGAGGAACGCCCGGTAGCGCCGGGCCGGGCCGAGCGCGGCGGACAGGCTGACGTGCCGCCCGGGCCGAGTACGCCGGTGAGCGCGGCGTCCAGCCGGTCGAGGTCACGGGCGTCGGGCACCACGACCACCGCGCCACGCCCCCGGCGACGGTGGCCGCCACCGCGTCGGCGTAGCGGGCCGCCCAGTCCTCGCCGGGCAGTGCCGACCAGACCGCGCGGGGCGCCCGGCCGTCGGCGAGCGCGCGCAGCAGGGCCGGGCCGGTCGGGTAGTCCCGCCACCCACGCGGGTCGACCGCCCGGTGCCGGCCGCCGGGGCGGGCTGATCGGCGCTGGCCGCCGCGGCGGGCTGATCGTCGCGGGTTCCTTCTCCACCCGCGCGTGCCGGGGTGGCACGGCGAGCCGGAGCACGTCGGCGAGGCTGCCCGCGTACCGAGTCGGCGACCGCCCGGCCAGCCGGGCGATCTCGGGGCCAGCACCGGTTCCGGCGAGACCACCTTCTCCAGGTACGCGAGGCGGCCGGTGTGCCCGGAGTCGTCGGCGCGCGACAGCACCCACCCGTCGACGAGCTGCCCGGCGAAGCGCACCTTCACCCGGGTGCCGGGCACCGCCACCTCGTCCAGCTCCGCCGGCACCAGGTAGTCGAACGGCCGGTCCAGGTGGGCCAGCGGGACATCCACGCAGAGCGCGCGACCGGCGACCCGTCCGCGGGTCGCCGGTCGCTCGCCTGGTGGCGGTCAGGCTCCCGCGGCCGACTTGAGGTCGGCGGCCCGGTCGGTGCTCTCCCAGGTCAGGTCCGGCAGCTCCCGGCCGAAGTGGCCGTACGCGGCGGTCTGCTGGTAGATCGGGCGGAGCAGGTTGAGATCCCGGATGATCGCGGCGGGACGCAGGTCGAACACCTCGGCGACGGCCTTCTCGATCGAGGTGACCGGCACGGTCTCGGTGCCGAAGGTCTCGATGAACAGGCTCACCGGGTGCGCCTTGCCGATGGCGTAGGCGACCTGCACCTCGCACCGCTCGGCCAGGCCGGCGGCGACCACGTTCTTGGCCACCCAGCGCATCGCGTACGCGGCCGAGCGGTCCACCTTGGACGGATCCTTGCCGGAGAACGCGCCGCCGCCGTGGCGGGCGTATCCGCCGTAGGTGTCGACGATGATCTTGCGGCCGGTCAGGCCGGCGTCACCCATCGGGCCGCCGATCTCGAAGCGGCCGGTCGGGTTGACCAGCAGCCGGTAGCCCTCGGTGTCCAGACCGAGGCTCTCCAGCTCCGGGCGATCACGTGGTCACGCACGTCCGGGGTGAGCAGCGAGTCCAGCGAGATGTCCGCCGCGTGCTGGCTGGACACCACCACGGTGTTCAGCCGGACCGGGCGCAGCCCCTCGTACTCGATGGTGACCTGGGTCTTGCCGTCGGGTCGCAGGTACGGGATGGTGCCGTCCTTGCGCGCCGCGGACAGCCGCCGGGCCAACCGGTGGGCGAGCGCGATCGGCAGCGGCATCAGCTCGGGCGTCTCCGAGCAGGCGAAGCCGAACATCATGCCCTGGTCGCCGGCGCCCTGCGCGTCCAGCGCGCTCTCCGATGCCCCGGTCCGCAGCTCGAAGGCGTTGTCCACGCCCTGGGCGATGTCCTCGGACTGCGCGCCGATGGAGACGCTGACCCCGCAGGAGGCCCCGTCGAAGCCCTTCTTCGAGGAGTCGTAGCCGATGTCGAGGATCGTCCGGCGGACGATCGTGGGGATATCGGCGTACGCCTTGGTCGTCACCTCACCGGCGATGGCACCTGCCCGGTGGTGATCATGGTCTCCACCGCCACGCGGCTGTGGGGATCCTCGGTCAGCAGCGCGTCGAGGATGCCATCGCTGATCTGATCGGCGATCTTGTCCGGGTGGCCTTCCGTGACCGATTCGGACGTGAAGAGGCGGCGTGTCACGGCACTCCTAAGCGTTTGAGGTCATTCCGCGGCAGTGTAATCACCACTGCGGTCGGTGTCGGGACCGGTCGTAACCTTTAACACCTCGTCAGGTACGGCCGGGCAGCCGAGCCACGACGAGATCCCAGACGGCGTCGGCCACCGCCTCCTTGGCCTGCTCGGGCAGTCGGCTGACCGAGCCGTCCGCGCCGATGACCGTCACCGTGTTGGTGTCGGCACCGAAGACCAGGTTCGGACCGACCTCGTTGACCACGATGAGGTCGGCCCGCTCGGCGAGTTTCGCTCGGCCGTTGGCCTCGGCATCGCCGGTCTCGGCGGCGAACACCACCAGCAGCTGCTCTGGCCGCTTGCGCTGGCCGAGCTCCGCCGCGATGTCCGGATTGGTGACGAGCTCGATGGTGGGCGCGACGCCGTCGTCCGACTTCTTGATTTTGCCAGTCGCGTACGTCGCGGGCGGAAATCGGCCGGAGCCGCCGCCATCACCACCGCGTCGGCCTCGACGGCGGCCTTCAGTGTCGCCTCGCGCAGCTCGGCGGTGGTGCCGACCCGGATCAGGTCGACGCCGGCCGGGTCGGCGAGGTCGACGTTCGCCGCGATCACTGTGACCCGGCGCCCGGGCGATCGCCGCGCGGGCGAACGCGTAACCCTGCTTGCCCGACGAGCGGTTGCCCAGGAAACGGACCGGGTCCAGTGGCTCCGGTGCCACCGGCGGTGACGACCAGCCGCCGACCGGTCAGGTCGGCGGGGCGGCACCACCCGGCCAGCAGCCGACGGGCCACGGCGAAGATCTCCGCCGGTCGGGCAGCCGCCCCTGCCGGTGTCGGCGCCGGTGAGCCGGCCGACGGCCGGGTCGAGGACCAGGACACCCGGGAGCGCAGCGTGGCGACGTTGGCCACGGTGGCCGGGTGCTCCACATCTCGGTGTGCATGGCCGGGGCCAGCAGCACCGGGCAGCGGGCGGTCAGCAGGGTGTTGGTCAGCAGATCGTCGGCGAGGCCGTGCGCGGCCTTGGCGAGCAGGTCGGTGGTGGTCGGCGCGACCACCACCAGGTCGGCCTGCTTGCCGAGCCGGACGTGCGGCACCTCGTGGACGTCGGTCCACACGTCGTCGGCGACCGGCTGGCCGGAGAGCGCGGCCCAGGTCGGCGCCCCACGAACGGAGCGCCGACGCGGTCGGCACGACCCGAACCCGGTGACCCGATTCGGTGAAGAGTCGCAGCAGCTCACAAGCCTTGTAGGCCGCGATGCCGCCGCCGACTCCGAGGACGATCGAGGCGGACATCGGCCAGCGGGGCTTACGGCTGGTCGGTCGGCTCGGCGGTGAGCAGGCCCGAGTTGATCTCACGCATGGCGATCGAGAGGGGCTTCTCCTGCGGAGTGGTCTCGACGAGCGGGCCAACGTACTCCAGCAGACCCTCACCGAGCTGGCTGTAGTAGGCGTTGACCTGGCGCGCGCGCTTGGCGGCGAAGATGACCAGCGCGTACTTCGACGTCGTCTTCTCGAGGAGCTCGTCGATCGGCGGGTTGGTGATGCCTTCGGGGTTGGCGATGGATCCCACGAATTAACCTCTGCGTCTTTCGAGCCGCGCGAACGCGGTGCTGAGTCTCAACGGCGGCCGGCCGTCAGCCACGCACGCGCGACCAGGCCGGATCCGGATAAGAAGAACCGAGTAAGCCTACCAGCTCGTCCACGACCCGTTCGGTGCGGTCGTGGGTCAGGGTGTGCGCGAAGGCGGCCACCACCCGGGGTCGGGCTCATACCCGGGTGGGCTCACCAGCACCAGCCGGGATTCGGGCAGTCGCGCACGGACCAGCGCGGCACCGGCGAGGTCGAGCGGGAGCAGCACCGGCTGCCCGTCGTCGAGCCGGGCGCGCAACGGGGTACGGGTGCCCCGGCGGTGCGCGCCGATCCGGGACCACTCCAGCAGCTCGCCGTCGACGATCCGGCGATCGAACTCGGCGGGAGCGAGGAAGACGCGGTCGACCCGTCGATCTCCGACTCCCGGCGCGGCCTGGTGGTCGCCGCGACCGGGATCCACACGGACGGAGAACGCGCCCGGACGAGCTCGACGACACTCTCCTACCGGAACCCGAAGGTCCAGCCAGGACAGTGAGCCGAGCCGCCGGGCGCGCCTCGTCATCCGTGCTCACTGCTTGTTTCTACACGCTGCCAGGTTCAGTTGGCGGCGAACTCTCAAGCAGTGCCTTGCGCTGCTGCTCACCGAGGCCACGCAGGCGACGGCTGTCGGCGATCTTGAGCTTCTCCATGATCTGGGTAGCCCGGATCTTGCCAATGCCCGGCATGGCCTGAAGGACAGCCGAAACCTTGAGCTTGCCGACGACGTCGTCGCCCTCGGCGCGCTCGAGGACTGCGCCGAGCGTGGTCTTGCCCTGCTTGAGCTGCTCCTTCAGCTGAGCACGGGCCTTGCGGATCTCCGCAGCCTTCTCGAGCGCGGCAGCGCGTTGTTCGGGGTCAGTGACGGGAGCGGCACCAGTTCTCCTCAGGTCCCCTATCGCGGCGGGCGGGCGCACCGCCGCATCTGTGAACGTGGTGTCGCTGTGAACCAAGGGGTCCATGGTTCCCAGCGCGGGAAAACTAGCGGCCAACGGAGCTTTCGGCAACGTGGGGCCGCATGATCACCGTAGAGTGACCGAGCCGTCAGTCAGTCACCGGGCAGGCAGGACGGCCCGGCAGTCGACCAGGACGCGGTCCGCGGCGGCCCGCAGCGCGCCACGTCGGGGCCCGCCGAGAGCACCTCCCGGGAGTACGACGGGAGCACCGAGGCGAGGCTGGAACCGAAGACGGTACGCAGATCGGCTGCCCCGGCACCCTGCGCACCAAGCCCCGGCGCGAGCAGCGGACCCCACACCGGAGAGGTCGTGACCGGTGTCGCCGATGGTCGCGCCGACCACCAGACCGAAGCTCCCGAGTGGGGACGCACCCTTGTTGAGCTGGGAAATCTCGTCGATCACGGTTTGCGCCACGGTCCGGCCGTCGGCCGTGACGGCGCGCTGCACCGCCGCGCCCTCGGGGTTGGAGGTGAGCGCCAGCACGAACACCCGCCGCCGTGCTCGGCGGCCAACTCGAACATCGGCGCCAACGAACCGACCCCGAGGTAGGGCTCGCGGTGACCGCGTCGACATACATCGGGCTGGATGGATCGAGATAAGCGGAGGCGTACGCGCTCACCGTCGAGCCGATGTCGCCGCGCTTGACGTCGAGCAGAACGAGCGAGCCGGCATCCCGTAACTGTCGGATAGTTGACTCAAGAATCGCCACACCTCGGGACCCGAACCGCTCGAAAAAGGCCGACTGAGGCTTGACCACCGCAACCCGGTCACCGAGGGCTTCGGCGACCGTTCGGCTGAACCGGTCGAGCCCCTGAACGTCGTCCGGAAGCCCCACCGGGCCAGCAGACCGGGATGCGGATCGATGCCCACACAGAGCGGCCCCGCTCGGTGATCGCCCGGTCCAGCCGGGTACCGAAGCTCTCCATCGGAGTGTTTCCCTTCCCTCGTCCGGGCGGCTGCCCGCCCGGTAACCGTCGGCCCGGTGACCGGACCGACTCAGCCGCCGCCACCGCCGCCGCCACCCCGGCCGCGATCCGGGCCAGATCGGCGTCGTCGGTGACGTACGGCGGCATCGTGTAGATCAGGTCACGGAACGGGCGCAGCCACACCCCTGCTCGACAGCGGCCGCGGTGGCCGCGCCGAGGTCGACCTCGTGATCGAGTTGGACCACGCCGATCGCGCCGAGCACCCGGACGTCGGCCACGCCGGGCGTACCGCGCAGGGTTCCAGGCCGGCGCGCAGCCCGCCGCCGACCCTGGCGACCTGGGCCGACCAGTCCCCGTCCCGCAGCAGCCCGATGGAGGCGTTCGCCACAGCGCAGGCCAACGGGTTGCCCATGAACGTGGGACCGTGCGCCAGGACACCGGCGGCGGAGATGCCCGGGCGACCTCCGGGTGCAGAGCGTCGCCGCCAGCGTCAGGTACCCGCCGGTGAGCGCCTTGCCCACGCACAGCACGTCCGGCGTCACCCGGCGTGCCCGGCGGCGAACATCTCACCGGTACGGCCGAACCCGGTGGCGATCTCGTCGAAGATCAGCAGTACCCGTGCGCGCGGGTCACCTCGCGCAGCACCCGCAGGTAACCCGGGTGGTGGAAGCGCATCCCGCCAGCGCCCTGGACGACAGGCTCGACGATCACCGCGGCCAGTTCGTCGGCGTGCCGCTCGACCGTGCCCACCAACGCCGCCACGTACGCGTCGTCGGGCGGGTCGCTGAAGCCGCCCGGCGGGACCGGCGCGAACACCTGCCGGGGCAGCACGTCGCCCCAGAGGTGGTGCATCCCGCCCTCCGGGTCGCAGACGCTCATCGGATGGAACGTGTCACCGTGGTAGCCGCCCCGCCAGGTCGCCAGCCGGCGTCGCTGCGGCCGCCCGACGGCCCGCTGGTACTGCAGGCACATCTTCACCGCCACCTCGACGCTGACCGAGCCGGAGTCGGCCAGGAACACGTGCTCCAGGCCCTTCGGGTCAGCTCGACCAGGGTCTCGGCGAGCCGCACGGCGGGCTCGTGGGTGAGACCGCCGAACATCACGTGGCTCATCCGGCCGAGTTGGTCGGTCACCGCCGCGTCCAGCACCGGGTGCCGGTAACCGTGGATCGCCGCCCACCAGGACGACATCCCGTCCACCAGTTCCCGGCCGTCGGCCAGCCGCAGCCGTACCCCTCGGCGCTGCGCACCACGTACGGCGGGTTCGCCGGCGGCAGCGCGGCGTACGGATGCCAGACGTGCGCCCGGTCGGCGGCGAGGATCTCCTCGGGTGTCACGGGTACTTACTCCTTCCAGACACGGACGGGCCGGGCGGCGTCCCACGGCCGAGTCGGGCGGCGAACGTCCCACGGCCGGGCCGGGCCCCGGACGTCTCCCGGACTGGCCGGGCCGCGAACGTCTCCCGGACTGGCCGGGCCGCGAACGTCTCCCGGACGGGCCGGGCCGCAGACGTCTCCCGGCCGAGTCGGGGTCACTCCTTCGCAACCTTTGCTCTGCTTCAACCCACGCACGGGTCGACGTCCGATATCCGGACACCGGGTGTTGCGTCCGGTGAAGCAGAGCAAAGGTTGCCGAGTGAGGTGGCCGCCCGGGCTCTGAGCCGGTTCGGCGGCGAACCGGCGCAGGCCGGCCCACCGCGGACCTGGGCCAGCACCGACCCGGGCCAACGGCCGACCAGGGACCGGGCCCAGCCAGCGACCGGGCCCGGCCAGCAACCGGCCCGGGGCGGTCACCGGCCGGCGACCGCGTCCGGGGCCGCCGTTGTGGCCACCGCGCGAGCGGCGGCGCGGACCAGGGCCGGACCTCGGTAGATGAAGCCGGTGTAGAGCTGCACCAGGGCGGCGCCGGCATCGAACATCCGCGCGGCGTCGTCCGGGTTCAGCACGCCGCCGACACCGATGATCGGCAGCCGTCCGCCGGTTTCCCGGTGTACGAAGGCGACCACCTCCCGGGCCCGCCCGGTGAGCGGCCGACCGGAGAGACCACCGGCCTCGGCGCCCGCTCGGCGTCCGCCGTGGCCAGCCCGGTACGGGACAGCGTGGTGTTGGTGGCGATCACCCGGCGGCGCCTCGGGCCAGGCAGACCTCCAGCAGTTCGGCGATCGCCGCCTCGGTCAGGTCCGGTGCGATCTTGACGAGCACCGGCTTCTCCCCACCAAAGCGCCGAGCAGGGCGTCCAGGTGGCCGCGGTCCTGCAACGACCGCAGACCCGGAGTGTTGGGTGAGGAGACGTTCACGGCGAAGTAGTCGCCGTGCCCGCGCAGCGCCTGGTACGAGGCGAGGTAGTCCTCGACCGCCTCGTCGAGCGGCGTCACCTTGGACTTGCCGAGCGAGATGCCCAGCGGCACCCGAGCGGACGCGGCAGCGCGGCCAGCCGGGCGGCCAGCGCGGCGGCCCCGGCGTTGTTGAAGCCCATCCGGTTGACCACGGCCTCGCTGGCCGGCAGGCGGTACAGCCGCGGCCGGGGTTGCCCGGCTGCGCGTGCGCGGTGACCGTGCCGACCTCCACGAAGCCGAAGCCGAGCGCCGGCCAGACCGGCAGCGCCGCGCCGTCCTTGTCCATTCCCGCGGCCAACCCGACCGGGTTGGGAACCGCACACCGAACACCGTGCGCGGCGCGTCGACCGCGTACCGGGCCCGCAGTGCGGCCAGAGCCACCGGTTGCCGCGACAGCTCGGTCAACCGGCGCAGTGTCCACTCGTGCGCCGCCTCGGCATCGCCACCACCCAGTCGAAACAACCAGGGCCGAACAGCCCGCTCGAACAGGCTCACTGGGCGGCTCGCAGGGTGGCGTGCAGGTCCTGCAGGGGCGGACCTGCATGTCGCCGCGGATCCGCGCCTCGATGCCCATCACCGCCGCCGCCGCCCGGGAACGGTGGTGATGCAGGGATGTCCGCGGTGACGGCCGCGCTGCGGATCTCGTACCCGTCGGAGCGGGCGCTGGCACCCGAACCCTGCGGCGTGTTGATCACCAGCGCCACGTGGCCGCCCCGATCAGCGACACCGCGTCGTCGCCCTCACCAGCCTGGTAGTGCTTGCGGACCTGCTCACAGGCGATGCCGTGCCGGCGCAACACCTCGGCCGTGCCCGCGGTGGCGACGATCTCGAAGCCCAGATCGGCCAGACGCTTGATCGGGAAGATCATGCCGCGCTTGTCCCGGTTGGCCACCGAGACGAAGATCTTCCCGGTGGTCGGCAGCGACCCGTACGCGGCGGACTGGCTCTTGGCAAAGGCGTGCCCGAAGCTGGTGTCGATGCCCATCACCTCGCCGGTGGACTTCATCTCCGGCCCGAGCAGTGAGTCGATCCCCTTGCCCGCGCGGGTCCGGAAGCGCTTGAACGGCAGCACCGCCTCCTTGACCGCGATCGGCGCGTCGGCCGGCATCGTGCCCCCGTCCCCGTCTTCGGCAGCAGACCCTCGGCGCGCAGCTCGGCGATGCTCGCCCCGAGCGCGATCCGGGCCGCCGCCTTGGCCAGCGGCACCGCCGTCGCCTTGGAGACGAACGGTACGGTCCGCGAGGCGCGCGGGTTGGCCTCCAGCACGTAGAGCACGTCGTCCTTGAGGGCGTACTGCACGTTGAGCAGGCCGCGGACGCCGACGCCACGGGCGATGGCCTCGGTGTAGCGGCGGACCTCGACCAGGTGCGAACCCGCGAGGGTGATCGGCGGGAGCGCGCAGGACGAGTCACCGGAGTGGATGCCGGCCTCCTCGATGTGCTCCATCACGCCGCCGATGTAGACCTCACCGTCGGCGTCGCACAGCGCGTCCACGTCGATCTCGATGGCGTCGTCGAGGAACCGGTCCACCAGGACCGGGTGGTCCGGGAGATGTCGGTGGCCCGCCCGATGTAGTCGCGCAGCGTCGGGTCGTCGTAGACGATCTCCATGCCCCGCCCGCCCAGCACGTACGACGGCCGGACCAGTACCGGGTAGCCGATCTCGTCGGCGATCGTCTTGGCCTCGTCGTACGAGGTGGCCATGCCGTGCGCCGGCGCGCGCAGCCGGCGCGGGCCAACACCGCGCCGAACGCGCCCGCTCCTCGGCGAGGTGGATCGACTCCGGGAGGTGCCGACGATCGGCACACCGGCGTTCTGAGCCGCTGCGCCAGCCCAGCGGGTCTGCCCGCCGAGCTGCACGACCACCCGACGACCCCGGCCCGCCGGCCGCCCGGCCGGACGAGTCCTCGGCGTGCCAGACCTCCACGACGTCCTCGAACGTCAGCGGCTCGAAGTAGAGCCGGTCGGCGGTGTCGTAGTCGGTGGAGACCGTCTCCGGGTTGCAGTTGACCATGACCGTCTCGTAGCCGGCCGACCGCAGCGCCTGCACCGCGTGCACACAGGAGTAGTCGAACTCGATGCCCTGCCCGATCCGGTTCGGGCCGGAGCCCAGGATCAGCACCTTCGGCCGGTCCGACGGCACGACCTCGGTCTCCAGGTCGTAGGTGGAGTAGTGGTACGGCGTGGCCGCCTCGAACTCGGCCGCGCAGGTGTCCACGGTCTTGTAGACCGGGCGCACGTCGAGGCGGTGCCGCAACGTCCGTACGCCGTCCTCGGCCGCCAGTTCGGGACGCAGCGCGGCGAGCTGCCGGTCGGACAGACCGGCCCGCTTGGCGCGGCGCAGCAGGTCGGCGTCGAGCACCGGCGCGTCGACGATCTCGGCGCGCAGTTCGATCAACGCGGCGATCTGGTCCAGGAACCACGGGTCGATGCCGCCGGACGCCTCGGCGACCTCGGCGATCGACGCGCCGAGACGCAGCGCCCGCTCGACGGTGTACAGCCGACCGTCGTGCGGGATCCGCAGCGCGGCGAGGGTGTCCTCCAGGGTGACGCCCGCCGGGTCCGGCACACCCAGAAACCGGCCGACTTGGTTTCCATCGAGCGCATCGCCTTGTTCAGCGCCTCGGTGAAGTTGCGCCCGAGGCTCATCGCCTCGCCCACCGACTTCATCGTGGTGGTCAGCTCCGGGTCCGCACCGGGAACTTCTCGAACGCGAACCGGGGATCTTCACCACCACGTAGTCGAGAGTCGGCTCGAACGCCGCAGGGGTCTTCAACGTGATGTCGTTCGGGATCTCGTCGAGGGTGTAACCGATGGCCAGCTTCGCCGCGATCTTGGCGATCGGGAATCCGGTCGCCTTGGAGGCCAGCGCCGAGGAGCGCGACACCCGGGGTTCATCTCGATCACGACGATCCGGCCGTCGGCCGGGTTGACCGCGAACTGGATGTTGCAGCCGCCGGTGTCCACCCCGACCTCGCGCAACACGGCGATGCCCAGGTCACGCAGGCGCTGGTACTCCCGGTCGGTGAGCGTCATGGCCGGGGCCACGGTGACGCTGTCGCCGGTGTGCACGCCCATCGGGTCGATGTTCTCGATCGAGCAGACCACCACCACGTTGTCGTTCCGGTCGCGCATCAGCTCGAGTTCGTACTCCTTCCAGCCGAGCACGCTCTCCTCGATGAGCACCTCGTGCACCGGGCTGGCGGACAGGCCGTCACCGGCGATGCGGGTCAGGTCCTCCGGGTGTGCGCCATACCGGAGCCCAGGCCGCCCATGGTGAACGACGGCCGGATCACCACCGGCAGGCCCAGCTCGGCGACCGTCGCCTCGACCTCCTCCATCGAGTGGCACACCCGCGAGCGGGGCACCAGGCCGGTCGGTTCGTCGACACCGAGGCGTACGCCGGCCTTGGCCACGATCTCCTTGAACAACTGCCGGTCCTCGCCCCGGTTGATGGCGTCGATGTTCGCGCCGATCAACTCCACGCCGTACTTCTCCAGGACGCCGCCCTCGTGCAGGGCGACGGCCGTGTTCAGCGCGGTCTGCCCGCCGAGGGTCGCCAGGATCGCGTCCGGGCGCTCCTTGGCGATGACCAGCTCCACGAACTCCGGGGTGATCGGCTCGACGTAGGTCGCGTCGGCGAACTCCGGATCCGTCATGATCGTCGCAGGGTTGGAGTTGACCAGGCTGACCCGGATCCCTCGCTGCGCAGCACCCGGCACGCCTGGGTGCCGGAGTAGTCGAACTCGCAGGCCTGCCCGATGACGATCGGCCCGGAGCCGATCACCAGGATGTGCTTGAGATCGCTCCGCTTAGGCATTGCTGCGCCCCTCGCTGTGGGTCCGGCCTCGCTGGCCGCCGGTCGAGGGCACGGCCCTCGATCAAGTCGGCGAATCGGTCGAAGAGGTAGTCCGCGTCGTGCGGGCCAGCCGCCGCCTCCGGGTGGTACTGGACGGTGAAGGCGGGCACGTCCACCGCCCGCAGCCCCTCGACCACGTTGTCGTTGAGGCAGACGTGCGACACCCGTACGCCGCCGAAGTCGGTGTCGATCACCTGGTCGGGAACGACCGCGCCGTTGCCCGCGCTGGCACCCGCACGGCGAAGCCGTGGTTGTGGCTGGTCACCTCGACCTTGCCGGTGACCCGGTCGAGCACCGGCTGGTTGATCCCCGGTGGCCGTAGCCCAGCTTGTAGGTACCGAAGCCGAGCGCCCGGCCGAGGATCTGGCTGCCGAAGCAGATGCCGAACAGCGGCACCTTCCGCCGCAGCGCCTCCCGGGCGAGCGCCACCGGGGCATCGGCGGTCGCCGGGTCACCCGGACCGGGCGACAGGAAGATCGCGTCGGCGCCGGTGGCGAGCAGCTGGTCGATGCTCGACGACGCCGGCAGCACGTGGTCGTCACGCCACGGGTGGCGAGTCGGCGCGGCACGTTGCGCTTGATGCCCAGGTCCAGGGCGGCCACGGTGAAGCGGTGTTCGCCCAGGGCCTCGACGACGTACGGCTCGGCGGTGGTGACCTCGGCGGACAGGTCCGCGCCGACCATCTGCGGGGCCTGGCGAACCCGGGTCAGCAGGCTCTGCGGGTCGTTGTCGACGCTGGAGATGCCCACCCGCATGGCGCCGCGCTCGCGCAGGTGCCGGGTCAGCGCCCGGGTGTCCACGCCACTGATGCCGACCACACCCTCGGTGGCGAGGCGGTCCTCCAGACCACCGGTGGCCCGCCAGTTCGAACCGATCCGGGCCGGGTCGCGGACGACGTAACCCGCCACCCAGATCCGGCCGGACTCGTCGTCCTCGCCGTTGACGCCGGTGTTGCCGATGTGCGGTGCGGTCTGCACCACCACCTGGCGGTGGTAGGACGGGTCGGTCAGGGTCTCCTGGTAACCGGTCATACCGGTGTTGAAGACCGCCTCGCCGAAGGTCTCCCCGACACTGCCGTACGCCTCGCCGGGGAACGTGCGTCCGTCCTCCAGCACCAGGATCGCGGGTCTGCGCTTGGTCACTTGACAGCCTTTCCGTCCAGAACCGTCGGCTCGCCGCGCAGGAAGGTCGCCACGATGCGACCTGGCAGCGTCATGCGGGCGTACGGGTGTTGCGACTGCGACTGGCCATCTCCGCCGGCTCGATGGTGCGACGGGCGGCCGGGTCGATCACTGTCAGGTTGGCCGGCACACCGGGTGCCGGGTCGACGCCGTGCCCGGTGAGCCCGGCGATCCGTGCGGGGTACGCGACATCCGCTCGGCGATCAGATCCCACTCCGGGCCGAGCACGTCCAGCGCGATCGAGAGGGCCGTCTCCAGACCGAGCATCCCCGGTCGGGCGTACGCCCACTCGCACTCCTTGTCCTCCACCGCGTGCGGGCGTGGTCGGTGGCGATCACGTCGATCACCCCGTCGGCGAGCGCGGTGCGCAGCGCGGCGACGTCCGAGGCGGTACGCAGCGGCGGGTTCACCTTGAACACCGGGTCGTAGCTTTCAGCGCGCTCGTCGGTGAGCAGCAGGTGGTGCGGGTCACCTCGGCGGTGACGCGTACCCCCGGCCTTGGCCTGGCGCAGCACCTCGACGCTGCCGGCGGTGGAGACGTGGCAGACGTGCAGTCGGCTGCCCACGTGCTCGGTGAGCAGCACGTCCCGGGCGATGATCGCCTCCTCGGCGACCGCCGGCCAGCCGATCAGACCGAGCCGGGTGGAGACCTCACCCTCGTGCATCTGGGCGCCCTCGGTGAGCCGGGGCTCCTCGGCGTGCTGGGCGATGATTCCGTCGAACGCCTTGACGTACTCCAGTGCCCGGCGCATCAGCTTCGGGTCGGCGACGCAGTGCCCGTCGTCGGAGAAGATCCGCACCCGGGCCGCCGAGTCAGCCATCGCGCCCAGCTCGGCCAGCCGCTCGCCGGCCAACCCGACGGTGACCGCGCCGATCGGCTGCACGTCGACCAGGCTGGCCTCGCGGCCGAGCCGCCAGACCTGCTCGACCACACCGGCGGTGTCCGCGACCGGGGAGGTGTTGGCCATCGCGCAGACCGCCGTGTAGCCGCCCATCGCCGCCGCGCGGGAACCGGACTCGACGGTCTCGGCGTCCTCCCGGCCCGGCTCTCGCAGGTGGGTGTGCAGGTCGACGAGGCCGGGCAGGGCGACCAGCCCGGTGCCGTCGACGACAGTGGCGTCCGGCGCGGACAGGCCGGGCCGACCTCGGCGACCACGCCGTCGCGGATCAGCAGGTCGGTCGGCGCGCCGCCGACGACACTCACGCTGGTGATCAGGTACGCGGTCACCGGTTGTTCCCTCCGAGCAGCAGGTAAGGACAGCCATCCGCACGGAGACCCGTTGGTGACCTGTTCGACGATGGTGGAGCGGGGTGAGTCGGCGACCTCGGGGTGATCTCCATCCCCGGTTCATCGGGCCGGGGTGCATGACGATCGCGTGCTCGGGCAGCCGGCGCATCCGGGGCCGTCCAGCCCGTAACGGCGGGCGTACTCGCGCGCGGAGGGAAGTAGGAGTCGTTCATCCGCTCCCGCTGCACCCGCAGCATCATCACCACGTCCACGTTGGGCAGCACGGAGTCGAGGTCGTACGAGACGTCGGTGCCCGGCGCCAACGCCTCCGCGATGTCGACCGGGATAAGGGTCGGCGGACCGACCAGCGTCACCTTGGCCCCGAGGGTGGAGAGCAGCAGCACGTTGGAGCGGGCCACCCGGGAGTGCAGCACGTCCCCGACGACAGCGACCGACAGGCCGGCGAGCCGACCCAACCGCGACCGCATGGTGTACGCGTCCAGCAGCGCCTGGGTGGGGTGCTCGTGGGTGCCGTCACCGGCGTTGACGATCGAGCCGTCCACCCAGTTGGCCAGGCGGTGCGGCGCGCCGGAGGCGGGTGTCGGACGACGACCGCGTCGGCGCCCATCGCCTGCAGGGTCAACGCGGTGTCCTTCAGGCTCTCGCCCTTGGTGACGCTGGACCCCTTCGCGGAAAAGTTGATCACGTCGGCGCTGAGTCGCTTCGCCGCCGCCTCGAAGGAGATCCGGGTGCGGGTGGAGTCCTCGTAGAAGAGGTTCACCACGGTCCGGCCCGCAGCGCGGGCAGCTTCTGATCTCCCGGCCGGCGACGGTGGCCATCTCGGCGGCGGTGTCCAGGATCTGGGTGGCGGTGTCGGCGTCGAGGTCTCCACCGGAGAGCAGATGTTTGATCATGAGGCAGGTCCCCGTAGAGCTTGACCTCGTCCGTCCCGTCGATCTCGGCAAGCGTCACCTTGACGCTCTCGGCGAGCGACGTCGGAATGTTCTTGCCCACGTAGTCGGCGCGGATCGGCAACTCCCGGTGGCCGCGGTCGACCAGGACGGCGAGCTGCACCGACGCCGGGCGGCCCACGTCGTTGAGCGCGTCGAGCGCGGCCCGCACGGTGCGACCGGAGAAGAGCACGTCGTCGACCAGGATGACCCGCTTGCCGTCGATGCCGCCGGAGGGCAACTCGGTCGGGCCCACCGCGCGGGTGGCGTGCCGACGGAGATCATCGCGGTACAGGGTGATGTCGAGCACACCGACCGGGACGGCGAGGTCCTCGAAGGTGCTGATCCGGTCGGCGAGCCGCCGGGCGAGGGGTGCCACGAGTGGGAATCCCAAGAAGCACCGTGTTCGCGGCGCCCTGGGTCTTCTCAGGATCTGGTGGGCGATGCGGTCGACCACGCGCTGTACGTCGGCGCTGGCGAGGATCACCTTCACCGAGGGTTGTCGCGGTGGTGACGAGCGGGCAGCCGGTGGGTACGCCACGGCGGACCTCCTTCCCCGCCTCACGGGACGGGTCGTTAAAGGATGTCGGGCACCTCCGACCGGTCCGCTCGCGCGACCCGGGCCGGGGCTTCACGCCACGTTACCAGTGGTCACCGGGCCGATGGACGGCGGCCGCTGACCACCGGATCAGGACCACGAAAAGGGATGACTTCCCGGACGCTCCCCAACGGTGGGGTCCCGACCACTTGACCACGTGTCGCATTCCCCGTACCGTCACGCTCCGTAGCGATCGACGGGAGAACCCCGAGCAGCACTGGGAGTGTCCGAATGCCCTCTGAATACGCCAAGTCGCTGGGTGCCCGCCTGCGATCCATCCGCCAGCAGCAGGGTCTCTCCCTGCAGGGTGTGGAGGAGAAGTCGAACGGGCGCTGGAAGGCCGTGGTGGTCGGCTCGTACGAGCGTGGCGACCGGGCCGTGACGGTGTCCCGTCTGGCCGAGTTGGCCGAGTTCTACCGTGTACCCGTCTGGAGCTGCTGCCTGACGGCAGTGGCGTCCGTCACGAGCCCACCAGCAAGATCGTCCTGGACCTGGAGCGGCTCTACGACGAGGCCTCCGAGGACCTGGCCTACGTCGCCCGCTACGCCCGCGCCATCCAGCAGCAGCGCGGCGACTACAACGGCCGGGTGCTCTCCATCCGTGCCGATGACCTGCGAGCGCTCGCGATCGTCTACGACGCCTCACCGTCGGGCCTGATCGAGCGGCTCACCGAGCACGGTGTGCTGGTGGCCGACCCCGGGCGTTCTTCGCCTCCTGAGCTGTCGCTCACCGAAGGGCCCGTGCCACCCGGCACGGGCCCTTTCGGTGTTCGTCGGTGCGGACGTTCAGCGGGTGGCGTACTCGGCGATCCGACCGAGCACCCCGTTGAGGAAGCGCGGCGAGTCGTCGGTGGACATCTGCCGGGCCAGCTCCACGGCCTCGCTGATCGCCACCGCGTCGTCGATCTCGTCGACGTAGAGCAACTCGTAGACGGCGATCCGGGCCAGATTACGGTCGACGACCGGCATCCGCTCCAGCGTCCAACCCTCGGCGTAGCTGGCGATCAGCTCGTCGATTCGGTTGAGGTGCTCGGCAACACCCTCGACCAGGCCCACCGCGTAACCCAGGTGCTCCGGTCGGGCTGCTCGATCCGCTGCACGTAGCCGGCGAGCACCTCCACCGGAGGCTTGTCCCGGAGGTCGGCCTCGTAGAGAACGTCCAGCGCCCGCTTGCGCGCCTTGCGACGCGCCGGCATCTGCTGCTTGGAACCCTCAGCCATCAGGCGCGGCCGAGGTAACGGCCGTCGCGGGTGTCGACCTTGATCTTCTCGCCGGTGGTGATGAACAGCGGCACCGGCACGGTGGCGCCGGTCTCCACGGTCGCCGGCTTGTTGCCGCCGGTCGAGCGGTCACCCTGCAGACCCGGTTCGGTGTAGGTGACCTCCAGCACGACGCTGGTGGGCAGCTCGATGTAGAGCGGCACACCCTCGTGCTGGGCGACGGTCGCCTCCGCCTCGGGCAGCAGGTAGTTGGATGCCTCGCCGACGGTGCCACCGGGCACGGTGATCTGGTCGAAGGTCTCCAGATCCATGAAGACGAAGTCCTCGCCGTCGGCGTACAGGTATTGCATCGTGCGCTTGTCAACGGTCGCGGTTTCGACCTTGGTGCCCGCGTTGAAGGTCTTGTCGACCACCTTCCCGGACAGCACGTTCTTCAGCGTGGTGCGCACGAAGGCACCACCCTTACCGGGCTTGACGTGCTGGAACTCGACGACGGCCCAAAGCTCGCCGTCCAGGTTGAGTACCAGGCCGTTTTGAGGTCGTTGGTGGAGGCCATTTCCTGCCTTGATCATCAATTGGCGGACAGACCTTACGAGTCTACTAGCTGCGCCGAGACCTGCTGACCACCCTACTTCGGCGGGACCGACAACGGGGCATCGACGCCCACGACAGTAACGGATCGTCACCTTCGGGTCGGCACCGACTCCCCTGCTCGGGCCCTTTGCTCTGCTTCAACCCGCGCAACAGTCACGCACCGTGCCGGTCTGCCAGCAACCCCGTTTCGGTACGACTCACATATCCGCAGCTCACCGCACTGTTGCGCCCGTTGAAGCAGAGCAAAGGTTGCGACCAGGCCGCATGCTCCACCGCCGGCCAGAGTCGCTGGGTGACGATCAGTGACGGGAGTTGGTGATCACAATCAGTGAGTTACCACAGATCGCCGTGTGGACAGGCCCACTGCGGCGCGAGGCATCCGAAGCGCGGAGGCGGTGGTCAGCCGCCTCGGGCGGCCAGATGGTGCAGAGCGAGACGATAGCCGTCGATGCCTAGGCCGCAGATCACCCCGGTCGCCACCGCGGACACCACCGAATGGTGCCGGAACTCCTCGCGGGCGTGGATGTTGGAAAGGTGCACCTCCACCAGCGGCCCCGCAGCATGGCGCAGGCGTCCCGCACGGCATACGAGTAGTGCGACCAGGCGGCCGGGTTGAGCACCACCGCCGCGCCCTCGTCGGCCGCCGCGTGCAGCCAGCCGAGCAGTTCGTGCTCGGCGTCGGTCTGCCGGACCGTCACCTCCAGCCCCAACTCCCGGCCGGTGTCTCGCAGAGCGCCACCAGGTCGGCGTAGGTGGTCGCGCCGTACACCTCGGGCTCGCGGGTGCCCAGCCGGCCCAGGTTCGGTCCGTTCAGAACGTCGACCTTCACGGGACCGCCACCTCCCGGTACGCGGCCTCCAGCAGCGCGTCGTCCGGGCCCTCCAACATGGCCGGGCGGGCCAGCCCGTCGAGCACCACGAAACGCAGCCGACTGCCCCGGGCCTTCTTGTCCACCCGCATCGCGGCCAACAGCTGCGGCCAGGCGTCGGCCGGGTAGCTCACCGGCAGACCCAGCGCGCTCAACGTGACCCGGTGCCGTTCGGCGGTCGGCGCGTCCAACCGGCCGGCGAGCCGGGCCAGCGCGGCCGCGTACACCAGACCGACGGCGACGGCATGACCGTGCCGCCAGCGGTAGCCCTCGTTCTGCTCGATGGCATGGGCGAGGGTGTGCCCGTAGTTGAGCACCTCCCGCACGCCCGACTCGCGCAGGTCACCGGCGACCACGTCGGCCTTGACCCGGATCGCCCGCTCGATCAGCTCCCGGCTCACCGGCCCGCGCGGGTCGGTGGCGGCATCCGGGTCACGCTCGACCAGATCCAGGATCACCGGGTCGGCGATGAACCCGCACTTGACGACCTCGGCCAACCCGGCCGCCAGGTCGACCGCGGGCAGGCTGTCCAGCGTGGCCAGGTCGGCCAGCACCCCGACCGGCGGGTGGAACGCGCCCACCAGGTTCTTGCCGGCGGCCGTGTTGATGCCCGTCTTGCCACCCACGGCGGCGTCCACCATGCCCAGCAGCGAGGTCGCCACCGGCACCCAACGCACCCGCGCAACCAGCAGGCCGCGACGAAGCCGGCCAGGTCGGTCACCGCGCCACCGCCCACCCCGACCACCACGTCGGTACGGGTGAAGCCGGCCGCTCCCAGTCGATCCCAACAGGCGGCGGCCACGTCGACGTGTTTGCCCGACTCGGCGTCCGGCACCTCGATCGGCAGTGGCTCGATGCCGGCGGCGCGTAGTCGCTCGCCGAGCGCGTCGGCGAGAGCCTTGAGCGGGGCGCGTGCAGCACCGCCGCCCGGGTCGCGCCGGGCAGCAGGCCGGGCAGCGCACCCAGCAGGTCTCGTCCCACCAACACGTCGTACGGCCGCTCGCCGCCGACCGGAATCCGCGTCACCTCGTCCATCGCCGGCAGCCTAGTCCAGCGGACGGCGCGGTGCGGGCGGCTGTCCATCTGCTGGCCGGTCGCCCACTCCGCCAACTGGCGGGCGTGCTCGGCCACCGCGACACGCAGCGCGTCCGGATGCCGCACGGTGAAGGGTGACCCAGCCCGGCGAGCAGCGCCGCCATACCGGGAGGCTCTCCGCGCGGGCCCGCAGCAAGACCCCGTCGGCGCTGGCGGTCAGCTCGGCCACGCTGGGCGGGATGCGGCGGCGGGCGGCCACCAGGTCGGTCTCCAGCAGGACCTCCACCTCGTGCGCGTACGGCACGCCGGCCAGCGACCGGGTCACCCAGGCCACCGCCTCGAAGCCGTCCGGCACGGTGAACGTCGCGACGCCGGGCGTCACGGTGGCGATCCGGTCCAGCCGGAAGGTGCGGACCTCCCGCGCCGATGGTCGTGGCCGGTGACATACCAACGGCCGGAGTGGAAGACCAGCCCGTACGGGTCGAGCTCGCGGTGGGACTGCTCACCACGCCAGGAGCGGTAGTCCACCGCCACCCGCTGCCGGTGCCGGGCGGCCGAGGCCAGGGAGAGCAGGGTGCCCGACGTCGGCCCGCGCTCCGGCTCCCGGCGACGCAGGGTGAAGCCGAGGTGTTCCTGAACGGCGGCAAGCCGGTCGGCGAGCGCCGCCGGCAGCACCCGGCGGATCTTCGCCAGCGCGGTGGCGGTGGCCGGCTGCTCGGTGGCGAGCCCGACCCGTTCGGCGACGACCAGACCGAGCACCACGGCCACCGCCTCGTCGTCGGTGAGCATCAGCGGCGGCAGCTTGTAGCCGGAGTGCAGCCGGTAGCCGCCGTAGCGACCCCGGTCGGCGGTGACCGGAATGCCCAGCTCGACCAGGGTGGTGGCGTACCGACGCACGGTCCGCTCGTCCACCCCGAGGTGGTCGGCGAGTTCGGCGGCCGTCGACCGGTGCCGGGTCTGCAACAGCTCGAGCAGAGCCAGCACCCGACCGGCGGGATGTGACACGGGCCACTCCTCCAAACCGGGCGGATTCTGTCCGGTTTCGATCGTACGGTCTGTCGGTAACCGAGAGAGGAGCGACAGATGGCGACTTTCGTGCTGGTGCCGGGTTCTGGCTGGGTGCCTGGGCGTGGCGGGACGTGACCGCCGCGCTGCGGTCACAGGGCACGACGTCCATCCGATGACACTGACCGGGGTGGCCGAGCGCGACCACCTCGCCACGCCGGAGGTCGACCTGGACACCCACACCACCGACATCGTGCGGCTGATCGAGGTCGAGGCCCTGCACGACGTGCTGCTGGTCGGGCACTCCGGCGGCGGGATGCCGGCGGCCCAGGTGGCGGACCGGATTCCGGACCGGATCGCCCGGGTCGTGTACGTGGAGAGTGGACCGCTGCCGGACGGCACCGCGCAGTTCGACACGGTGCCGCCCGACGAGCAGCAGCGGTTGCGCGCCACGATCGGCGAGGGACACCTGCTGCCGCCGCCCGCCTGGGATCCGACCGCCGACCCGACCAACCTGGCCGGCCTGGACGAGGCGACGCTGGCGCTGCTGCGCGCCCGGACGACCCGCAGCCGCTGCGGACCGCCACCGACCCGGTACGGCGCACCGGTGGACGCCCGGTGCCGACCGCGCTGGTCGCCAGCACCTTCCCGCTGAGTGTGGTGCGGCAGATGATCGACGACCAGCACCCGTTCTTCACCGGCCTGGCCGGCGGTCAGCTGCACGAACTGCCCACCGGGCACTGGCCGATGCTCAGCGAACCGAAGGCCCTGGCCGACGTCCTCGACCTGATCGCTCGCGGTTGAGGACACCCCACCGCACAATCGGCGAGACAGGTCCGCGTCAGCGCGGGAGCAGGGCGGCGAGCTCGACGACGATCGCCGCCGGGGCCGGCCGTCGGTGACCACCGTCTCGGTGGCCACCTCGGTGTAGAGCGGCCGGCGCTGGTCCAGCAGGTGCTTGAGGGTGGCGCGTGGATTGATCGCCAGCAACGGCCGGCCGGCACCGAGCCCGACCCGCTTCACCGCGTCGGGCAGCTCGACCGACAGGTGCACCACCCGGTGACCGATCAGCGCGGCCCGCGTCTCCTCGGCCAGCACCGCGCCACCGCCGAGGGCGAGCACGCCGGTGGCGGCGGCCAGCGCCGCGGCACCGCGGCTCGCTCCAGGGTACGGAAGTGCTCCTCACCCTCGTCGATGAAGATCTCCGGGATCGGTTTGCCGGCCATCTGCTCGATGTCGAGGTCGGTGTCCCGGAACTCCACCCCGAGGGTGGCGGCGAGTGCCCGCCCGACGGTGGTCTTGCCGCAGCCGGGCGCACCGACCAGCACGACGACCGGAGCCATCAGCGGATGATCAACGCGTCGAGGTAACCGGACAGGTTGCGGCGGATCTCCGGAATCGAGTCTCCGCCGAACTTCTCGGTGGCCGCCTCGGCCAGCACCAGCGCCACCATCGCCTCGGCGACCACGGCCGCCGCCGGCACCGCACAGACGTCGGAGCGCTGGTTGATCGCGGTGGTCGGCTCGCCGGTGGTGACGTCCACGGTGGCCAGTGCCCGGTTCAGCGAGGAGATCGGCTTCATCGCGGCGCGGACCCGCAGTGGCTCACCGGTGGTGATGCCGCCCTCCAGCCCGCCGGCCCGGTCGGTGACCCGGCGGACGCCGGTGGCCGACGGGATGATCTCGTCGTGTGCCTCCGAGCCGCGGGAGCGGGCCTGCTGCCAGCCGTCGCCGATCTCCACGCCCTTGATCGCCTGGATGGACATCAGCGCGGTGGCCAGTCGGGCGTCGAGCTTGCGGTCCCACTGCACGTGACTGCCCAGACCCGGCGGCACCCCGTACGCCAGCACCTCGACCACACCGCCGAGGGTGTCGGCGGCCTTCTTCGCGGCGTCGACCTCGGCGACCATCAGGGCGCTGGCGTCCGGGTCGAGGCAGCGCAGCGGGTCGGCGTCGATCCGGGCGGCGTCGGATGGGAGGGGCGCAGACCGGGCTTCGCGGCCACCGGCCCCAACTCGACGACGTGCGAGACGATCTCGATGCCGAGCGCCTGACGGATCAGCGCCTTGGCGACCGTGCCGACGGCGACCCGGGCGGCGGTCTCCCGTGCGCTGGCGCGCTCCAGGATCGGCCGGGCGTCGGTGTGGCCGTACTTCTGCATGCCGGCCAGGTCGGCGTGGCCCGGCCGAGGTCGGGTCAGCGGAGCGTTGCGGGCCTGCCGGGCCAGCTCGTCCGGGTCGACCGGGTCGGCGGCCATCACCGTCTGCCACTTCGGCCACTCGGAGTTGCCGACCCGGATCGCCACCGGGCTGCCCAGCGTGACACCGTGCCGCAGGCCGCCGAGGATCTCGACCTCGTCCCGCTCGAAGGCCATCCGGGCACCCCGGCCATAGCCCAGCCGCCGACGGGCCAGCTCGTCGGCGATCTCGGTGGTGGTCACCTCGATACCGGCCGGCACCCCTCGAGCAACGCGACGAGGGCGGGACCGTGCGATTCACCTGCAGTCAGCCAACGCAACACAGCGGTCAGTCTGTCATGACCGACATCCACCCCGGCGTCCCGCCCGGCGCGTCCCGCCCTGCGGACGCGGACGCCCGACCCGCGCCGCGACGGTCGGCTCAGATCCCCGACCACGCTTGTGCAGGCTGCGCAGCACCGAGTCGGCCCGGACCACGCGACCGGCGACGGCGAGCGCCAGATAGGCACGCGGCTCGCGGGGTTGCTCCGCAACGTGCGACGCGCCCAGCGCAGGGCGCCCCGGCGGTCGCCGGAGGCAGCCTGGGCGAACGCGATCTGCCCGGCCACCCGGCCTCACCGGCCGGTTGGCTGGCGAACTCCGGGTAGCGCTGCAGCAACCACTGCAACGCCTCGGAGATGGTGTCCCAGCGCTGCGCGAAGTACGAGCGCTTGTGCCACCGGACCAGCACCGACGGCGTCCGCAGGTTGATCAGCGGCGCACTGCGGGCGGCCCGGAGCAGGAACTCGTAGTCCTCCGCGTAGCTGCCCGGGATCTCCTCGTCGACCAGCCCGAACCCGTCCCGCAACGCGCTGGCGCGGATCAGGAAGGTCGACGGGTGCAGCTCCGTCATGCGGTCGCGCAGCAGGTCGTCGAGGGTGATCCGGTCCTTGTCGAGCACGCGGTCGACGGTGTGCCCGTCATAGGTGACGCGGATGCCGCAGCAGACGAACTGGGCCTCGGGTCGGCGGCCAGCGCATCGACCTGGGCGACCAGCTTGCCGGGCAGCCACTCGTCGTCGTCGTCGCAGAACGCGACCAGGTCACCCTGGGCCGCGAGGGTGCCGCTGTTGCGCGCACCGGCCAACCCCGGGTACGGAGTTGCCGATCACCCGTACCGCGCGGGCCGGGCCGTCCCCAACCCGGTCAGCGACTCATCCGGCGTGGACTGGTCGAACACGACCACGACCTCGATCGGGGCCGGGTATTCCTGGCCAGGATCGCGCGCACCGCGGCCCGCAGCAGCTCGGGGCGGTCCCGGGTGGGCACCACGACGCTGACGTTCGACTGCTGGGTCATCGGATCTCCTCCGTACCCGGGCGCAGCCGGGACCTGACCCGCCACCGGGATGGGCGCGGGGTCGAGCGGGCCACCAGGTCGTCGACGATCTGCCCGACCGGGCCACCGCCGCCCGTTGCGCCTCGTGCGCGCCCGGGTCGGCGGTCACCGCGTACCGGGACGGGTCGGCCAGACCGGCGGCCAACGCGTCGTGCAACGCCTCCCGGGTCTCGCAGAGCGCGACCAACCCGGCGACGCGAGCCGGCGGGCGAAGAGGAGCTGGTGGTTGTCGACGTGCTCGCCGCGGGTCGGATCGCGGGCACCACGATGGGCAGGTGCCGTGCCGGCGGGCTTCCAGGATGGTCGCCGGGCCACCGTGACAGACCACCAGGTCCGCGTCGATCATCGCCTGCTGCAGCGCGTCGTGGCCCAGGAACGGCACCGCGCCGGGCAACTGGGGCGCGGTCGTGTGCCCGTGCTGCATGGTCAGACCGATCGGCTCGGTGGCCTCCGCGTGCCACTGCGCCAACCACTGACCAGCCGGTCGAAGGGGTGCTTGTCGGTGCCGACCGCGACCAGCAGCTCGATCTGGGCGACGGCCGCACCGTCGCGCTGGCGGGGCAGGTGGGCCGCCTCGGCGCCGGACGGTGGTTGCGGACGCCGGGCGGTGCCCGTCTCCCCGTCACAGCAGCGTCCCGACGACTGTCGCCTCGGGTACTGCCGGCGCTGCTCGTCCCACTGCACGAGCATCGCGGACAGGAACGGCCGGCACAGCCGGGCGGTCAACGTCGGGGTGTCGATGCGGTCGTACACCTCGATGTAGACGGTCGGGATGCGTCGCAGCCGGGCCAGCACCACGAACGGCACCGCCACCCCGGCGCCGGTGGTGACCACCGCGGCGACCCGTCGCGCCCGCAGCACCTGCCAGGCCAGCAGCGCGTTGCGCAGCAGGTTCGGCAGGTTGCGGGTGGTCGGGTGGTGAGCCGGAATCAGGTCTTCCCGGTCAGCAGCGACACCGCCTCCGGGGTGTCGAAGGTGACCCAGCAGCGCCGCCACTGTTCGTACCAGGGCCGCAGTGCCAGGAGCTGGGCCAGGTGGCCACCGCTGGAACCGACCAGCAGCAGCACCGGCGCCGCACTGTCGTCATTCTTTGTGTCCACGCGACTCCCCACAAGTTCGCTTGGAATTTCAGTTCACGCCAGGCAGAAGCAGATCACACGTTTCCCGGTCGTTGAATAGCGCGACCGGACGAGATGACGATCTCCACATCAGGCGATTCGGCGCACCGATCGTCCGAGGTCCATCGATCGTCGTCACCACCTGCGATTTTGTCATTACTCTGCGGCGCTCCCCGGACGCCGCGATTCCTCCGGATCAGCCGCTATGTCTTTTCTCGATGACATCCAGGAGTGCGGGATGCAGCGCGGCATTCCAGCCCGCGCCCGCGTCGGCCAACCGCCAGGTCCGCAGCCACATCTCCACCAGGTACGCGTCGGCGACCAGCCGCTGCCGCGCCACGTCGAGGCCGAGCCGGTCCCCGTGCCGACCCAGGTGCTCGTCGACGGCCGACGCCGCAACGTCGGCCGGCTCGCCCCGCAGCACCAGGGACCGCTGGAACGCGTCGTGCGCCAGGTCGAAGCCGACCGGCACGTCCGGGCCGCTGTGCTCCCAGTCCCAGGCGACCAGCCGCCCGGCGTGCCAGCCCAGGTTCCAGGGCACCCAGTCACCATGCCAGTGACCGAACTCGACAGTGGTGTCGCCATGCCGATGGGCCAGCGCGGAAACCGCGGCGACCGCCCGCGCGCCGGCAGGCTCGGCCGCGGCGGCCCGGTCGGCCTGCTCGGCCAACCGGTGCAGGAAGGTCGAGTCGGCCAGTCGTCGAGACGTACCCGTCGGACCCCACGCCGGGCGACCGCGAGCAGCGCCGCGATCCGTGGCGGGTCGTCCACCGGCACACCGCGTACCTCCGGTGGCAAGGGCTCGATCACCGCGACCACCTGCCCGGCCCACGCCGTCTCGCTGAGGAGCCTCGGCGGCGTCGGATGGTCCGCGACGCCGACGACCGCGCGCAACGCCCGCAGCGCCGCCGCCTCCGCAGTGACCAGGGCGCGGGTCGCGTCGTTCCAGCCGATCTTCGCGTAGCCGCGCGGACGCCCGTCGGCGGTGAAGAGTTGCAGGGTGGGCTTGCCGTTCGGGTCGGGTGGACGAACCCCGAACGCGGCCAGCAGCGGCGTGCCCCCAGGTCGGCGGAGAGCCGCTCGCTCAGCAACACCTCCGCGGCCGGCACCCCGACGGGCACCGAGACGGTCAACGTCGGGAAGGGCGCGAGCCCCACCGGCCGAGCCGGGCCAGCCCGCCGAGCACCGCCCGCAACGCGCGCACCTTCGGTGGCCGCAGGGCGTTGTACGCCAACAGGGACGCCGCCCCGGCCCGGCGAGCGCCCAACGGCACCAGGAACCGGGCTCGGGCGACCGACGGCACCACCGCGTACCGGGCCACCGCCTGGTGACCCGCCGGTGGGTCGCCGCCCACGCTCAGCCCGACCCGGTCGTCCGGGAAGACCGCGCGGCTCACCCAGCCCAGACCGTCCACCCTGGAACGCGGGTCGGCGGCCGGGCGCACCCGCGTCGTCACGCCGCCCGGTCCGCCCAGTCGAGGTCCAGCCCGAGCCGTTGGCGCAACGCGTCGTTGTACGGCCGGTAGTACTCGGTCAGCTCGGCGCGCACCGCCGGCTCCAGGGTGCGGAGCGCCGGTCGTTGTAGACCTGAAGTTGGGCAGGTCGTACGGCGGCAGTCCGAGGAAGTCGAGGGTGCGCCGGTAGGTCGCGCGAGAGTCGCGGTACAGGTCCTCGCTGGGCAGGAAGAGGATCTGCTCCCGGTCGAAGCGTTCCAGCCACGGCTCCAGGTGCTCCAGGTAGCGCCCCGGGCCCGGTACGTGTACCAGTCGTACGGCTCGCTGAACGACTCCGGCTCGGCGATCAACCGCTCCCGCTCCCCGCCGTACGCTCCGGCTCGCCGCCAGCGCGGCGGCGAAGTCCAGTGGCTCGATGCCGTGGGTGCGGCGTTCCTTCCAGTGCGAGTACGCCCGCTCCACCGGGTCACGCAGCAGCACGATCAGTTTCACCGTCGGCATCAGCCCGGCGACCAGCTGCGCGGCCAGGGTGGAACATGTAGAGCGGGCTGCTCTCCGACCCGGACCGGACCGCCGTGCCGCTTGGCCAGGGCGTCCCGGTGTCGCTCGGTCGGGAAGTGCGAGCGGTACCACGACTCGCCGCGACCCCAGTGCTCCTCGAAGTAGTGCGCCGACTTGGTGTTCCACGCCGGAAAGAGCCGGGGCACCAGCGGATGCTGGATGAGGTAGTTCCACAGGGAGGTGGTGCCACCCCGTTTGGTGCCGATGATCAGGAAGTCCGGCAGCGGCCGGCGATCACTGGTGCGAACCCCGTAGTCGACAAGCGACTCCTTCACCCGGGTGGTCACCTGGGTCGGGACCAACTGCTTGACCCGGTCACGGATGGACGACACGACGGACCTCACCTGCCTCTCGTCGATGCCGTGGTGGGCTCGGCAACCGCACCCGCGTCGCCCCTCCACGGATCTGCCTCATGGTCCCCGGATGCCGGCGCGCACCCGGGGCAACGTCAACATGCCGACGCAGCCGGCCAGCAGCACCACCAGCGCCACCGCGAGGCCGGACAGGCCACGGCCGCCGGCCAGCACACCGACGCCGGCGGCCAGGCCCACACCGGCGACCGTGGCCGCCGCGGCACGCACCATCGCGGTGTCGAACAGCGGCTCCCGCACCACCGACCGGGCGAACCCGGCGGCGGTGAGGTTCTCGGTGGCGATGCCGACCGCCCAGGCCACCGCCGCCCCCGTCGCGCCGTAGCGGGGATCAGCCACAGACCCAGCGAGACGGTCACCGTCAACCCGGCCACGGTGGCCACCAGGTGCAACCCGCTGCGCCCGCCCATCAACAGCAGGCTCTGCACGTTGCCCACACCGGTGTTGACGAGCATCGCCAACGCGAGCACCGTCATCGCCGGCACCCTGCGGTGAACTCCGACCCGAACAGCTGCAGGAAGGCCAACGCGAACACCGCCAGCAGCAGGTACACCGGCCAGGACAGCACCAGCCCCAGGTGGTCAACTGCCGGTGCACGGCCGCCGCGGCGGCCCGCTCGCCGCGCCCGAGCAGCCGGGACAACTGGGGCGACACCGCCACCCGCAGCCCCTGCATGGCCAACTGGCCGGCCAGCACGTACCGGCCGACCGCGCCGAAAACGCCGGCATCCGCCGGCCCGGCCAGCACCGAGGTGAGCAGCACGCCCACCCACATGTTGCCGGCGTCGATGGCCGCCGAGGCGGCCGGGCAGCGCGAAGCGCCAGAACGTCGACCAGTCCGCGCGCTGCGGTCGCAGCGCCGCGCCCGGCCCAGCCCGAGCGGGCCGGCGACCAGATGAGGCAGGCCAGCAGCGCCAACGCCGCCGGCACCAACCAGCCGGTCATGCCGGCGAGCAGGCCGCCGCCGGCGAGCGCGGCGGCGCCGACCAGCACCGGTCGGGCCACCGGCAGCAGGAGGAACTGGACCCCGACGTACGCCCGGATGGAGCGCACACAGCGCAGCGCGGCCAGCAGCAGGGTCATCGCGACCACCACCGGCACCGCCGCGAACGTGACGGTGAGCAGCGCGTCGCCGTCGACACCGGAGCCGTCCAGCAGCCGGGGCGCGAGCGCGTCGGCGGCCAGCACGCCCGCGCCAGCGACCAGGAGACCGGTCAGCAGCGGCGGGATCAGCGCCACCGGGAGCACCGGGCCGCGTCGCCGCGTACGCCGAGGCGGCGGCGCGGCAGCGCCCACATCAGACCCGTCTCCGCGCCGAGCGTGCAGATGGCGGTGGCCACGGTGACCACCCCGATCGCGGCGAAGAACGCGCCCGCGCCGGCCGGACCATATCCCCGGGTGATCACCACGGCCAGCACGAACCCGAACAGTCCGCTGGTGGCGGCGCCGAGCAACCGGCCACGCCGCCCGCGCGCTGCGTCGGGTCTCGGCCGCGCCGACGTCCTCGGCGGGCACCGCCGGTGTCGCGTCGGCGGGCACCGGGGCCGAACGGCCCGGCTCGGCGTCGGCCGGCGGCCGGGTGGTGGCGGTCATGCGGGCACCGCCGCGGTCGTCGCGGCCGGCGGCCGCGACCCGGCCAGCCGGGTCAGCCGCTCGCGTTCGGTGAGCGCCATCGCGAAGGCGACAGCGAAGAACGCGACCGCCAGGTTCTGGTTCGCCATGCCGTAGAACGGGACCTGCACGAGGCACACCACCGGCACCACCGCCAGCCACTGCCCGGCGGCGGAGGTCGCCCGCGCGCAGATCACCGCGGCGGCGACGAACCAGGCCAGAAAGCAGATGAGCGCGGGTACGCCGTGACTGAACAGCACCATCCACAACTGGCCCTGGGTGCCGATCGGCGCGGCCGCCGACACGGTGTCGACGTTCACCGGCGCTCCGTAGCCCAACCACGGCGACTCCTGCACCCGGCGGATCACCTCGGTGTAGAGCGAGAGCCGGTCGGTGTTGGTGTCACTGGAGTCGACCCGTTTGCTGATCAGGTCGGTGATCGGGATGAACAGCGTGGCCAACGCGCCGATCAGCACCACCCGACGATGGACGCGGCCACCCGGATGTTGCCGCGCAGGCTGGCCCGCACCCGAGCACCGCCAACCCGGCGCCGAGGCTGAGGAACATCGCCCGGTTGAGGGTGAGGAACGCCGGCGCCAGCGACAGCGGCAACGACGCCAGCAGCGCCCAGCGCAGAAACCCCTTCCGGCGCAGCATCGCGAAGGCCACCACGCAGGGCAGGGTCATGGCGTACGCGCTGCCGTAGTTGTTGGTGTACGCGAACGGCGCGGCCGGTCGATAGATCGGGTTGAGCGATCGAGCACTGTATTCCGCGGTGGTGAGATGCACCATGTCCTGGATGAACGGCGTGCCGGCGACCCCGCCGGGCAGCAGCACCTCCATCGGGGTCGCGATGGCCAGCCGGGGCACCAGCACCCGAGCCAGCCCAGGGCCACCAGCCCGAACCAGAAAGCGCAGAGCGGGGTGAGCACCGCCACCAGGCTGGCGCGTTCCCGAGCGGCGGCGTAGACGTAGACCCCAACCACCAGCGCGGTCAGATAGAAGGCGAAGCGCAGCGCGAACGTGAGCAGCGAGGCGGGCGACGACAGCTGGGTGGCGCTGACCACCACGATGGCGAGGAACAGCAGCCAGATGCCGGCCGCCGGCGGCAGCGGCACCTCCCCGGGTGAGCAGCAACGCGAGCAGCAGCGCACCCAGCAGCGGCCAGCCGAGGTAGAACGCACCGAGCAACCACCAGAGCGGCACCAGGCCGAACATCAGCGACAGCGGCCAGAGCGGCAGCTGCGGCGGCGGCCCGGGCGGTGGTGCCGGCACGAGTGCGTCCGGAGCGCCCCGGGCGGTGGTTCGGTCGCCGGGGCGCGGGTGACCGGCACGTTCAGGCCCGGCCGTTTCGGGTGAGCACGAAGCCCAGCGGGTGACCCCGGCGGCGCGCAGCCGCTCCACCAGGCGTCGCAGGTCGCTCTGCCGGGTGCGGTCCCGCTCGACGACCACCACCGCACTGCCCTGCCGGGCCACGGCCACGCCGCGCTCGTCGGACTCGGCCGGTGGGGCGTTGAACAGCACCAGGCCGTGGTCCGCGCCCTGACGCCAGGTGCCGAACCGGACACTGCCCACGCCCACTGTCACCTCGTCCGGAAGGACGACCCGACCGTTGTCCGGGCGGGCGGACGACACCCGGGCAGCGTCAGCGTGGCGTCCGGGTCGGTGGACGGGCGGGCGCCGGGCGGATGCGGTGAGGGTCGGCGGGCCGGCGGGTGTCGGTGGTGGCACCGGCGGCCGGTGTGCCGGCCGGCCGGGGCTTGGGCACCAACGGCCGGGACGGGTCGATGGGCAGTCGTCCCCGGTCGGCCAGCACTGTGGCGCGCAGCCGTTCGATCCGCCCGCTGTCGTCGGCGACGAAGACCTCCGGCCGTCGGCGGCGAGCGCCACCGCGAGCCCGGCGGTGAGCGGGTGGCGTCCTCCCGGCGGTGACCAGCGCCACCGGGCCGGCTGACGGACCCGTTCGGCGACCGCCATCGCCACGTACCGGATGTCCGCGTCGGCTGCCCGGGACTGCCCGGAACGTCGGCCGGCGCACCGTGCCGAGCAGTGGAAGACCGGAGGCGTCCCGGCCGTCGGCGATCGAGCGGACCCGCCGGTCGGTCGACTCCCAGAGGTACGCCAGCACGATGCCGAGCAGCGCGCCTCGAGCAGGCCGGCGACCAGGTAGAGCGGTCGGTGCCCGGCGGAGGTGACAAGCGCCTTCTCGGCGGTCTGGGTGACCCAGCCGGGGTTGATGTCGACGGCGGCGATCTCGGTGCGGGCGGCGTTGAGCTGGGTGAGTTGGTTGTTGATCCCGGCCAGCTCCGCCACCAGCGCGTCCCCGGCGGCGGTGTCCTTGGCGGTGTTCGCCCGCTTCTGCAGCGCGACCTGCTGGGCGACGACCTTCGTGATGCTGGCGTCGTAGGAGCGCAGCATCTCGGCACGCTGCTGCTCGTACATGGTCCGTCGCACGCTCAGGTAGGCCTCGGCGGCCAGGTTGGCGCTCTGCACCGCCCGGTGCGCGTCGCGCGCCTGGTAGGTGAACCGGAGGATCTGCCCACCGGTGGGCACCTCGACCTCGAGCGCGTCGCGGATGTCCCGGGGTCGCCGCCGGCCGAGTCGGCGAGCCGCTGCACCACCTCGGTGCCGGTGGCGATGCCGCTCTCCACGTTCATGTTGACCGCGCGGTCGGCGCCCGCGCCGCTGGGGTGAAGGCGTCGGTCACCACCGGCCGGACCGCGACCACGGCGCTCGCGGTCAGCGCCGCCGGCACCAGCACCACGTAGCCGAGCGCGGCGAGCAGACCGACCAGGGCCACCGCCCCACCAGCCGCAGCCGGTGCATCGGCACCCGCAGCAGGTCGGTCAGTGTCACGGCCCGGAGGTGCCGGAGGACGAGCCGTCCGTGGGCCAGGGACCGGGCGCTGCATCAGTCATGGAACTTCTTCACCGTCTGTTGAGGATTCCCGACGACCACGACGCCGGGTGGCACGTCCGAGCGGACCACCGTCGCCGCGCCCACGACGCTGTCCCGGCCAACCCGCACGCCCTTCATGACCAGGGCGTGCGCGCCCACCACACGTTGTCCTCGAGGACGATCGGGGCGCGGGTGAGCGGGCCGGTGGTGCGTGCCGCTGCTGGGGCGGCAGGTTGTGGAAGTCGTTGTCGAGCAGCTCGCAGTCGGACAGGAGACACCGGTCCCCACCGTCACCGACGTCCAGGTGCCGATCCAGGTGGCGTTGAGCAGACAGTCGGCGCCGATGCGGACCTCGCCGGGGCCCGCGAACCGGACCAGCTTGTTCAACCGGGTGCGGTCCCCGATCGTCACCCGCACGCCACGGCGCAATCGGATTTGACCACGGATCTCCACGTCCCGGCCGAGCGTCAGGCCGCGGTAGCGGAGCTTGTACCAGCCGCGTTTGACCGCGAAGACCAGACGCACCGCGCGTCTCGTTCGGATGCCAGCGGCGCCGAGCAACGACCCTCCCCACGTCGCGGGGCGGCGGCGGTGGTGCCCGCCACCGGCCCAACGTGAACAATCTACCGATGCTCCGTTACGAACCGTTAACCCTTACTGTACGGAGAAGAATGTCGATGGGGTAGACCAGGACAACTCGGGCGTGCCGGCGCTGATGACCGTCGCCGAGGTGCCGTTGACCACCGTGCTCGGCGCCGCCGTCGGGTCGAACGGCACGCTCCGCAGCGCCCCGTCGGTCGAACCGTAGACGATCTTGCCGCCCACCCAGGCCATGCCCCGCACCCCGGACCAGGTCACGCCGGCGGTCGGCAAGGTGAACTCGGTGGCACCGAGGTAGCTGCCGTCGATCTCGAAGTAGCGGTAGTAGAGGTTGTTGGTCCCGGTACGGGTGTAGTAGAGCCGGCCGTCGAGGAAGAAGGCGCCGGTCAGCACCGCCGGGTTGAACCAGTCGTTGTAGCCGGAGGCCTCCCACGGCGAACCGATCGCCCCGCCGTTGAAGAGCGAGATGTCGATCCGACTGCCGGTGGGCGTGCCGGCCACCGTGTGCGACCAGTAGATCCGGTCGTCCACCCGCCAGGTCGCGCCGGCCGCCGTGTACGCGGGCTGGCTGACAGTGGCCGGGTGCCCAGCGCGGTGCCGTCGAACGGCACCTTCGCCACGGTGCCCGGAGCGGTGTTCACGTAGAGGTTGCCGGTGGTGGCCGAGGGCGGGTTCTTCGGGGTGAAGGTGCGTCCACCGGCGAGCGGGAACATACCGAGCCGGCCGTGGTACTCCTCGCCCATGCCGTCGGAGTTGTGCCCGAAGTACAGGCCGTCCGAGCCGCGCCAGAGCACCGGCACCGACGAACCCCAGGTGCTGGTGCCCGACGGCATCGAGGCGCTGCCGCTCCGACGCGGGTTCCAGTTCACCGGCATACCCGTCGCCGGGGTGACGGCGGCGATACCGAGCCGGTCGACCGCGCCCGGACCGGCGTTGTCGCTGGCGTTCGGGTTGTTCACCCAGCGGAAGTGCCCGCCCAGGTAGATCACGTTGTCCGCGACCTCGACCGAGGTGATGGTGTCGTTGCCGGTGTAGTCGACCCAGGTGGCGAGCAGTCCGCTGCCGCGCTCGGCGGTCTCGAAACGAACCAGGGCGTCGCAGTACGCGGCCGGCCAGCCGGCGCCGCCGTTGGTGCCGACCACGAACCAACTGCCGTCACCGCCGAACTTCACGTCCTGCACGTAGTGCACGAAGGTCGTCGGCGACGCGCACGGCGGACGAACTTGTCGGTGCTCCAGTCGAGCAGGGTGGGCGTCGCGGGGACGTCCACCAGCGCCATCTGGTTGCGCGGCAGGCCGTTGACGAGGGTGAAGTTGCCGCCGACGACGAGCGTGTCGCCGTCCGGCGCGACGTCGATGGTCCAGACGTACGACGTGGTGCTGTGCCGTCCGACGGTGGCGTCGATGCTGAAGGTCGGGTCGATCGCGCCGGTGGTCGCGTTGAGCCGACCCAGACCGGCGTGCGCGGTGCCGTTGAGCCAGTTGAACGCCCCCGCCACGTACAGCCAGTTGCCGTCCAGCGCCAGGTCACGGACCGTGCCGCCGTCGGAGCGCCCGACCCAGCTGTCGATGATCGCGCCGGTCGACGGGTTGAGCGCCACCAGGTTCTTCCGGGAGACCCCGTTGACGGTCTTGAAGGCACCGCCGACGATCAGCGTGCCGCCGGGGCCGGCGCGGAGAGTGTTGACCGCTCCGTCGAGCACCGGCAGGAAGGTGGTCGACATGGTGCCGCTGGTCCGGTCGTACGCGAAGAGGTAGCGCTGCGTGATCCACGCGGAACTGGCGGTCTGCCGGAGCTGGGTGAAGCTGCCGCCGACGAAGACCGTGTTGCCCACCTGCGCGAAGGCACGCGTCTCACCGTCTCGCGCGTGCGGGGTCACGTCGGCGGGGTTCGCCGACACCAGGGTGGCCGTCGTCGGGGCGGCACGACCGCGGCCGACGTGGTCGTGGGTACGCCAGAACCGCGGCGACGATCGCCAGAGCGACCATCCCCGCCGTAGTACGACGTCGTCCTACGGAACGCCACAAGTGCGAGAGTTTGGGCACGCTTCGCCTCCAAGATGGATGAGAACCCGAGGTAGCGTGCCTCGTCCAGCCTGGTAAACAAAATCCGCCGATTGGGCGGTGCATGAATCCACAAGCCGACAGAACGCCGGAGGATCGGATGTCCGACCCCGGCGAACGCCGTATTGTCAGCCCTTTCGCTCGTCAGCGGCTACCTCCGGTGGGTTGCCGCAGATACGAGTCCCGGCCGGCCTGCGCGAAGCCGGCCACCGCCGAGGCGTCGTGGTTCATCGTCATGTCGCAGGTCGCGGTGCGGCTGGTCATGCCCGCCGAGTTGAAGTAGATGGCGGCCTTGATCTTCGGGTGTGCCTTCAGTGCCGCCGGGAACTCCTCGAACCAGCGCTGCTTGGCACCCCGATCCTCGGAGTTGAAGTTGGTGCCGAACTCGGCGAGCATCCGAGGCTTGCCGGCGCCGATGCCGTTGTCGTCCAGCCACCGGTAGAAGCCACTCACCGTCGTGCTCGGGCTCTTCCACACCGTGCTGCCGTTGCAGACGTGGAAGTTGTACGGGTCGTAGGCCACCCAGTCGACGTACTGGTCACCGGGGTACAGGTCGGCGTACCGGGAGTAGTGCCCGGACCAACCCATCATCGTCCAGACCCAGACCGCGTTGGTCGCGCCGGCGTTGGCGAACCGCCCGTGGATGTAGCGCCAGGCGCGGACGAAGTCGGCGTCGCTGCCCTTGGCCGGCTCGTCCTCCGGCTCGTGGTCGAAGCCCATGAAGACCGGGTGCCGGCGGCGCGGATCCGGCCCGCGACCGCGTCGATGGTCTTGTCCTGCCGACCGTTGTAGATGTCCGACCACTTGAGGGTGGTGCCGGCGGAGAAGTCCCGGGACTCCCAGGCGAAGAACATCAGCCGACCCTCGCGCATCTGCTGCGACTCGTACGCGTCGGGGAAGGCGCCGTTGCTGCCCGCGTTGGAGAAGTCGTGGTAGCGGTGCACGATGTCGAACTTGCGCCCGACCTGCGCCTCCACGTCGGCGACCGCCTTGCCGTGGTCCCAGCCCCGCCCGCCCCGGCGGGTGAGTACATGCCCCACCAGGCGCCGCAGGACGGGACGAGCTTGTCCGACACCGACCCGCACTTGCCGCCGGAAGGGTGCCGCTGGCGCTCGGCGTCGGCGTCCGGGTCGGTGCGACGGTCGGCGTCGGCCTCGGCGCGGCGGTGGTCGGCGACGCGCTGGGCACCGGCGGCGGCGCCGGCCGGGTGGGCGTCACCGTCGGCGGGGTCCCGAGGTCGTAGCTGATCACCAGGCTGGGGCGCAGGTCCGCGTTGCGGTTGTCGACCGACGCCCAGTAGATCCGGCTCTCCAGGCCACTCTGGGCCAGCGAGACCGTCCAGTTGCCGTTACCGGTGACCAGCTTGGAGATGTCCCACTCGTTGAAGCCCTTGGACACCTGATTGATGCTGTCCAGCGCGGCACCGGCGGCTGCCAGCGGAGGCCGTGACTCACGGGCGCTCAGCGGCGAGGCGTGTGCCGTCACCGTGGCGGCGAACTGCTGCCAGGCGTGCACCCGCAGCGTCGCCCGGATGTTGACCGCGGCGGACGGCACGGTGGTGACCGCGAACTCGATGACCGCCTCCCGGCCACCGCGCGGGTTGCCGTCGCAGCGGGTCGCGCAGGTGGCCAGCGTCGACTTGGCCGCGTTGTCGCCATCCTGCGTCACCGCCGTGGCGGTGGTGTCCGCCGCCGCCCGGATCGAGAGGTCGTCGCTGGCGAGCAGCGGCATCATGGTCGCCACGAGGCCGGCCACCACCGAACCACCAAGCACGCCGATGGCAATCGCCTTGCGCCGGGGTCCGGAGCGGAACCGGGTGATGCGGTGCAGTCCGTGCCTGGTCAAGGAAACTCCCTGTGTCTGCGTCCGTAACGGTGAGCAGCGTATCGATGACCAGGACATGTGGCAGGTAGGACAGTTTTCCGTAAGCGCGTCTTAACCGTCAGCTAAGAAACCGCCTCAGGAATCAGGGGCTCTGGCCGCAGCTGCGACCGAAGCCCGTCCCACACCTTGCCCGCGGAGCACGCGCAGAGTCAACGGGGCACGGTGATCGCCTGCTTCCAGCGCAGCAAAGCAGCTGAGTTCGCGCCCACCCCAGCCCGCGACAGCTGCGCTCGGGGCCTCGCCGGGGCAGCAGCGCGGCCGCCATGATGAGCAGCCCGCCCGCGAGCAGGGCGACGATGATCGCGGGCGTGGCGCACCTACAGGCGACCGCGCCGGATTCCCAGCGGGATTCCGATGGCGGACACCGCCGCGCAGATCCCCGATGACGATCATCCGGATACCCTTCTCGCCGCCGGTGGCCATTTCCACCACTCCCCAGACCACGACGAGAATGCTCAGCACGATGGACGCGGCACCGAGAAGGCGCATCGTGCTCCTGCTGTAGGGGCCCTCGGCCGCTCATCCGCTCGCATGCGGCAGTAGTACCGCGGCCGGCCGGCCGGCAAACCGGTGCACAGTCACCTCGCTCAATCGGTCGGCGTTCATCCGTTCCGGACTGCCTGTCCAGTCCATCAGCTGGTACCCACGTTGACGGAACCACCCTGGCACCGACGCCATCGTGGAGCGGCGTTCGCCCTGAACGAGGTTGATCACCGCGGGCGAAGAAGCGGGTGAGCATCCCGCCTACGGCACCCGCGAAGCAATTCAGCGCGACGCCACTTACTGTGGACGTCCCCTTCTGAGAGAAGAGCGGACCGACTGCGCCAGCAACACATCCTCCGATGCCCATGCAGCGAGGGACGGCGCGCGTCCGGAAGCGCGCCTGGAGCTTTTCGTCCGTCTCCCACTTCACCCTTGCGGCAATGCGCCGGGTGACGCAATTGTCAGCTGCGGGCCGCTGTCAGCGCTTCCCGCATCGCATCGACCGGAGCGGGGACACCGGTGAACTGTTCAAACTGCCCGACCGCCTGGGCCAGCAGCAGATCCAACCCGGACACCACCCGCAGGCCGGCCGCCGTGGCGGATGCGGCCAGCGGCGTCGGCCACGGATCATAGAGAGCATCGAAGAGGACAGTGCCAGCTCGCCACGTCACCGCGTCGACGAGCGGGTCGACAACTCCCTTCGGCACTGTGGAGACGACGACGTCAGCGTCCACGTACCGAGACAGGTGACCCCAGAGCCCGGCGCTCAGTGCGACACCGAGGATGTCGGCCACCGACCGCAGATCCTCGACCGCTTCCGGGCGTCGGGCCACCACCGTCACCGAGGAGCAGGCCAGCCGCGCCGCTGCGGCGAGCGCCGCCCGGCCGTCCCACCAGCGCCCAGCACCGTCACGGCGGCACCGGGCACCACCCGCCTCGGTGAGCACGCGCACCATGCCGGCGACGTCGGTGTTGTCCGCGTACCAGGAGCCGTCCGGACGGCGTACCAACGTGTTGGCCGCACCGACGGCGGCGGCGACCGGCGAGACCTGCGTGGCCACGGCGAGCGCCGCCTCCTTGCCCGGCATGGTCACCGACAACCCGGCCCACTCCGGGCCCAGGCCGGCGACCAGATCCGGCAGCCCGCGGCCGCGCACTCGATCCGGGTGTACGACCAGCCGACCAGTCCCGCAGCCGCAAACCCGGCGTTGTGGATCACCGGCGACAGGGAGTGCGCGATCGGCGTGCCGACCACGGCGGCCCTCACGTGCAGTTCTCGCCGCTGAGCACACCGTTCTGGCACATCTGCCGTTGCAGGTTGCGGAAGTCGGCATCGTTGGAGCCGTAGCCCATCGTGCCCTTCTTGTCGACAGTCATGAAGTAGACCCAGTCACCGTTGGGGCGTTCATCGCGCCCTTGAGCGCGTCCTCGCCAGGGTTGCTGATCGGGGTGATGGTCAGGCCGTCAGCGCCGTGGGTGCGGTACGGGTTCTTCGGATCGGTGAGTTCGCTGGCCTTCAGGACGTCGGAATCCTTCGGGTTCTTGCCCTGCAACCGCAACCAGTAGTTGATCGCGCTGTCGATCTCCAGGCATTTGCAGTGGTACTTGTCGGTGTACACCCGGTTGTAGATGACCCGGGAGACCTTCGGAAAGTCGACGTGGTTGACCGACTCGGCCTGCGCGATGGAGGCGGTGATCAGTGCTTCGTACGGGGAGATGCCGCGCTTGCCCTGGACCGTGTCGACGAACTTCATCTGGTTGGTGACCTCAATGAACTTGTCGACCATCAACGACAGGATCTGCGCGGCCGTCGCCTTCGGGGAGCTCGTAGGTCGCCGGGAACAGGAAACCCTCCAGGCTCTTCGGCCCTTCTTGCCGTCTCCCCGGTTGAACCAGAAGGCCGGCACACCCAGCTTGATCGGATCCTTCGCAGCGGCCTTGAAGTCGGCCACCGGGATCTTCGTCGCCTTGGACAACTCGTCGTAGATCGACAGCGTGATCATCCCTCCGGGATGGTCACACCGTTGACCACACGGCTCTTCGGGTCGAGCAGCAGGGTCAGCGCCTGGGAAGCGCTCATCTCCTTCTTGACCTTGTAGCGGCCCACCTGGATGTTCTTGCTGAGCGAATTCTCGTCGGCCGCCTCGATGAACGCCTTGACGCTCTTGACGACCTGCGCGTCGTACAGGGTGGCGGCGATGTCGGTCGCGCTGTCGCCGGCCTTGACGTCGATCAGCACCTCACCGGAGCCGGAGCCGTCGTAGTCGGGGGTGACGAAGTAGTTCTGGATCCGGTCGAAGCCGTAGAACGCGCCGCCGCCGATGCCACCCAACAGCAGCAGCGCCATCAGCAGGGCCAGGAACGTCTTGCCGCGGCCGCCGCCACCGGACCCGCCCTTGCCCTTGCCCTTGCGGAAGCCGCGCCGGTGTCGGCCCTTCTCACCCGCTCCGGCTCGTCGAACCCAAGATCCAGATCGTCGATCATTACGTCCGCCTCCGCTGCGCGTCCAGCCAGCTCTGCAGGATCTCCACCGCGGCCGCCTGATCGACAACCGCACGTTGACGTTTACCTCGGACGCCACGCTCGGCAAGCCTACGAGAAGCCACCACGGTCGACATCCTCTCGTCAGTGAGCGTTACCGGGACAGGCGCTATCACATCGACCAGTCGGTCAGCGTACGCCTTCACATGGACGGCCGCAGGACCGTGCTTGCCGGCGAGATTAACCGGAAGACCGACGACAACACCAACGGCTTCGTGTTCGGTCACCAACGCGGCCAGCTCGGCGAGGTCGCTCGGCACCGCGTCCGGCGCCGTCGTGAGATCACGGGCCAGGGTGACCAGGGGCGTCGCCAAGATCCCGTCCGGATCCGAGCGGGAGATCCCCACCCGCACCTGACCCACGTCCACGCCGATCCGCACACCACGCGTCAGCTCAGCCACCGACGGTCACCGCCGGCCGGGTACGAACCAGGGCGGACCAGGAGGCCCGCCCTGACTCACAGTAATGCTCTATCACGCCTCGGTAATCGCCTTCTCGACGGTCAGCAACAGGTTCGGCGCCTCGGCGGCGGGCAGGCCACCGCCCTGGGCCAGATCCGGGCTGCCACCGCCGCGCCCGGAGAACGCCGCCTTCACCAGATCCGAGGCGGCCAGGCCCCGACCACGGGCGGCAGCGTTGACGGCCACCACCAGGGACGCCTTGCCGTTCGACCGAGCCGCCACCGCGACCACCGCCGGCCGCGCCGGGTCGATCTTGCCGCGGATCTCCTGGGCCAGGGTGCGCACGTCGTTGCCGGCCGCGCCCTCCGGCGCCTCGGTGCCCACGTACGCGACCCCGCGCACGTCCCTGGCCTGCGCCGCGAGCGCCGATGCGCCACCCAGCACCAACTGGGCGCGCAGCTCTCCAGCTCCTTCTCGGCATCCCGGAGCTGGGTCACGGTCTGCTCCACCCGGTCGGCGACCTGGTCGTTGGGCACCCGGTACAGCTCGGCCAGCCGGGAGACCAGCAGGTGCTCCTTGGCCAGGAAGCCGAAGGCGTCCATGCCGACCAGCGCCTCGACCCGGCGGACACCGGAACCGATCGACGACTCGGAGAGGATCTTCACGAGGCCGAGCTGGGCCGAGCGGGCCACGTGCGTGCCGCCGCACAGCTCCCGGGCGTAGTCACCCACCTCGACGACCCGCACCTCCTCGCCGTACTTCTCGCCGAAGAGCGCCATCGCCCCGATTCGCCGCGCCTCGTCCAGCGAGGTGATGAAGGCGTGCACCTCCAGGTCGGCCAGCAGCACCTCGTTGACCTGCTGCTCCACGTCGCGCAGGACGGTCGGCGACACCCCGGTCGGGGTGTTGAAGTCGAACCGGAGCCGACCGGGCGCGTTCAGCGACCCGCCTGCGTGGCCGACTCGCCGAGGAAGTTCCGCATGGTCTGGTGCACCAGGTGCGTGGCAGTGTGCGACCGGGAGATCGCCCGACGCCGGGTCGCGTCGATCTCCGCGTACCCGGTCTCGCCCGCGCGCACCTCGCCCCGGATCACCCGGGCCCGGTGCACGATCAGGCCGGGCACCGGCTGCTGCACGTCGAGCACCTCGACCTGCCCGCCACCAACGGTGATCATGCCCTGGTCGGGCTGCTGGCCACCGCCCTCGGCGTAGAACGGGTGGTGTCCAGCACCAGCTCGATGGTGTCGCCCTCGGTCGCCGCCTGCCGCGGACCGTCGGCACCCAGCAGCGCCCGGACCGTCGACTCGCGGGTCATCTCGCTGTACCCGGTGAACGTCACCGGCCCACCCGCGTCGAGCACCGACCGGTACGCCGACAGGTCGACGTGCCCCGTCTTGCGCGCCTGCGCGTCCGCCTTCGCCCGAGTCCGCTGGTCGGCCATCAGCCGGCGGAACCCCTCGTCGTCGACAGTGAGGCCCTGCTCGGCGGCGATCTCCAGGGTCAGGTCGATCGGGAAGCCGTACGTGTCGTGCAGCTGGAACGCCTTCGCCCCGGACAACGCCGAGCCACCCGCGGTGCGGGTCTCCGCGATCGCGGTGTCCAGGATCGTCGTGCCGGCACGCAGGGTGGACAGGAACGCCTCCTCCTCCGCGTACGCGTAGTCCGCGATCCGGTCGAAGTCGGTGGCCAGCTCCGGGTAGGACGGCGCCATGCAGTCCCGCGCCACCGGCAGCAGCTCGGGCAGCGCCCGGTCCTGCCAGCCCAGCAGCCGGATCGACCGGATCGCCCGGCGCATGATCCGGCGCAGCACGTACCCGCGACCCTCGTTGCTCGGGGTCACGCCGTCACCGATCAGCATCAACGCCGTGCGCACGTGATCGGCGATCACCCGCAGCCGCACGTCGTCCGGGTGCGACTCGCTCGCCACGTGGCCGGAGTGCGCGCCGTACCGCTTACCGGTCAACTCCGCAGCCCGCGCCAGGATCGGCCGGACCTCGTCGATCTCGTAGAGGTTGTCGACACCCTGCAGGATCGAGGCCATCCGCTCCAGGCCCATGCCGGTGTCGATGTTCTTCGCCGGCAGGTCACCCAGGATCGGGTAGTCCTCCTTGGTCGTGCCCGGACCCGCTCGAACTGCATGAAGACGAGGTTCCAGTACTCCATGTACCTGTCCTCGTCGACCGCCGGGCCGCCCTCGGCGCCGTACTCCGGGCCCCGGTCGTAGAACAGCTCCGACGACGGACCGCACGGCCCGGGAATGCCCATCGACCAGAAGTTGTCCGCCTTGCCCCGGCGGACGATCCGCTCGGCGGGCACCCCACCGACCGCCAGATCTCGTACGCCTCGTCGTCGTCGAGGTAGATCGTCGGCCAGATCCGCTCCGGATCCAGCCCGTAACCACCCTCGGCGATCGGCTTCGTGGACAAGTCCCAGGCCAGCGGGATCGCACCGGCCTTGAAGTAGTCGCCGAAGGAGAAGTTGCCGTTCATCTGGAAGAACGTGCCGTGCCGGCTGGTCTTGCCGACCTCGTCGATGTCCGGGGTGCGGATGCACTTCTGCACGCTGACCGCCCGCTGGTACGCGGGGGTCTGCTGACCCAGGAAGTACGGCACGAACTGCACCATTCCGGCGTTGACGAACAGCAGGTTCGGGTCGCTGATGGCGGGCAGCGGAGCGGACGGCACCACGGTGTGGCCATTCGCCTCGAAGTGCGCGAGGTACCGCCGCTTGATCTCCGCCGTCTTCATCGCTGGTGTTCCTCCGGAAAGATGTCTCGATCGCCGATTCGCGGGTCTTCCCGCAGGTCGGCGAACTGATCGTCGAACGCCTCGCCCTGGGCGAAAGCCTGGTGGATCTCCTGCTCGCGCTCGGCCATTCCCACCCGGACGTCCTCCACGAAACTACGCAGCGACTCGACGAGCCCGCCAGCGGATTCCGTCAGCGTGCTGGCGATGCCGGCCGGCGTGTACGCCTGCGCGGTCCGGGTCGCCTTGCGCACCACGATCACACCGACGGCCACCCCGATACCGAGCCAGAACAAACGCCTCATGTCTCGCTACCTCCTGGTGGGTCGGCCGGTCAGCGGTCGCCGCGGCGCGGCCCGGCGCTGCTGCTTGATGGTGTCGCGCACCTCGCGCTCGGTCTCGGCGCGCCGGCGGCCGGCGGCGGCCTTGCGCACGCTGTAGCCGAACGCGGCCACCTTGACCAGCGGGTTGGCGGCCGCGGCGGAGACGACGGTGGCCAGGTTGGCGACGTTGGCGGTGACGTTCTGCGCGTGGCTGGTCATGGTGTCGACCTTGGCCAGTTGGAGGTTCACACCGTCGAGCGAGGTCTGCACCTGCTCCAACGCGGTGTTGACGTTCTTCACCGTGGTGTTCACGTCGCCGAGCAACGGCGCGGTCCGGTCGTTGAGGTCGTTGATCATGCGGGTGGTGGCGTCGACCGTGTGCCGCAACCGCAGGATGGGCAGCGTCAAGATGAGCACCAGCACCGCGAACGCGCTCGCCGCGATCAGCGCCGCGATGGCTCCAATGTCGCCCACGCCTGTCCTCCTCACGCAGATTTCCGCAGGACCCGACGTCCTCGGAACGCACAACCATGGCACCCGTGCCGGCCGCCGATCATCCGGCGGTCACCGACAGCGAGCGTGCCGCCAGCCCCAGACCCTACCGTCCGTGATGGAGGCCGGCTCAGGACGGTGAGGGTGTCAGCTCACCAACGGATCCGCACTGACCGTCGGGAACGGATCCTCTCCGGTCAGTGACGGGTCGGTGGCCGGCTGCGGCCTGGTCCGCTCGTCGTCGATCGAATTGCGGACCTTCACCGACACCAACGAGCCGGTGCACTCGGTCGCAGCGGCCGACGGGTCTGCGGACGGCACCACGGCCGGCTCGCCGTCCACCGGCGGAGGCACACAGGTCGGCTCGCGGACCCACAGGTCGAGGGTCAACTCGTCCCGGCGCCAGCAGGTGTAGCTGCCCTTCGTCTGCTGCTCCGGGCAACGGCTCACCTTCCACGGCTGCCAACCGTCCTGACGCAGCGCGTCCTCGTAGACCTGCGCCGTCTCCTTGGGCGCCTTCTCCGAGGTCACCGTGCGCTCACGCAGCCGGCAGTCGAGCAGGCACCAGCGACTGCCGCTGACGTCGTCGACGGTCTTCGCCGCAGCCCAGCCGGGCACGTTGAGCTGGTCCAGGTTGTCGAAGACCGGGTCGCGGCTCAGCGTCCGGATGCCGAAGAAGAGCGGCACCGCACCGAGCAGCACGACGCTGACCAGCACCAACACCGCAGCCCGCAGGCGACGCCGTTCACGCGTCTGCCGGCGTTCCTCGGACCGGGCACCCGGTGCGTCGTCGTCGTCCGGCACGTTCTGGCCGGCCGCGCGCAGCGCGGGCCCGTCGGACGACTCCGGGACCGGACGCTCCACCGGGCCGGACGCCGACGGCACCACGACGGCCGCGCGGGCCACTCCGACGGGCTCACCGGCACGTCCGGCGGCGGCACGGGGGCGACACCGCTCGGCTCGGCACGACCGGGCTCACGAGGCGGGGCAGGGCACGCCCGGCGGCACGGTCGGCCGGCACGGGTCGTCCGACCGGGGCACCACCACGGGCCGGCGCGGAGGGCCCGACACCCGGCTCACCCGTCGCCCGATCGTCGGCAACGGGTGGCTGCGCGCCGGGTGGGCGGACGGCGGCACGAGCCGGACCGTCCGGACGCGAACGCGGCGGGCCGTCCACACCCGGCGGCACCGCCGCACGACCCGACCGTCCGGACGGGTCGCATCCCGCAGGGCCGATTCGGCACCCGGGCCGGCGGCCGGTGGTCCGTCGACGCCACGGCGGCCGGCACCCGGAGCCGGTGCGTCACCCGCGTTGGGCCGGGCCCGACCGAGCGGGCGGAGCGAGCGGCCCCTCGAACCGGAGCGGCGGGCGCGGTGCCGGGCGCGGGTCGACCACCCAGGCGAGGGTCGTCGCCGCGATCGCTCGGCGTGCCGGGTCGCCCCGGGCCGCCCGTACCGTCGGGACCAACGTCGCCTGGCGCACGACGCCGCCGGCCGGCCGGATCCGGAGTGGGAGGTGCGTCCGGCCGGGCCCGACCACGGCACGGCCGCGCCGGCCGGTGGGATCCGGGATGGGCGCCGCGGCGCCCGGCCCCGGCGGGCCGCTCATCGGGCGCCGGCGGATAGGCCGGGCCTGCTCTCCGGTGGATCCCTGCGCATCCGGCCGGACGGGTCGACGACCGATCGGCGGATCCGCGCCGGGTCCGCCGGTGTCCGGCGGGCCGGCGGGCGGCGGTGCGCTCCGCGGCCGGGTCCGGCACACCGAGTCGACCGGACGCCTGGTCGACGAGCTCTTCCGGGCCGCCCGGCGGCGGCGCTGGACGGCGACCCACGGTCGGTGAGCTGCCGCCGGCGCGGTTGATCACCGGCAGGCCGGGGTCGGTGTGCGGTAGACGACCAGCCTGGCGAAGCCAGTCTGCTGGCCGCTCCGGACGGTCCGCGCGGGTTCGCCGCCGGCCGGCGTCCGGCGCTCCTGTTCGTTGGAGACGACACGACGGCGACCCGTGCCGTCGGCCGGGCCGACGGTGGGCGTGGCACCACTGTGACCACCGGATGCCGGGGCACCGCTGGTGCGTTGCCGGTCCGCGGCACCACCGGCTCGTCGGGCTCGGCGGCGCGGCGGCGCCACCGGCCGCCGGACGGGACGCTCGGCGGCACGCCTCCCGTCGGGGTCGGGCGCACCGGGATCGGCGGGGCCTGGACGACGCCGGGCGGCACGCGGATCATGGTCGATGGCGGGTCGGGCCGCAGGCCGTCCACGGCCGGTGGCACGACAGCAGCCGGCGCGCCGTCGAAGCGAGCCGGACTCGACGTGCCGGTCGCCCGGCGGCCCGCGCCGGATCGGGATGCGGACCGGGGGCGCGTCGACCTGCGGGCGCGCCGTCGGCGGGCGACAGCGGCCGGCCGGGCTCGGCGGCCTCCGGGCGGGCCGGCGGCCCGGAGAGCCAGCGTCCGGACGGCGCAGCGGTGGCATCGCGTCCGGATGCCCGCCGGGTGCGGCGGCATCCGGGCGACGACCCGGCGGTACGGCGGCGTCCGGACGACGGCCGGTCGGGGCGCCGGAGGTCGGTGGGCCCACGGGTGGACCGGGGAGCCGCTGCGGCACGAGCGCGGGCCGGGCCACCGGGTGCGGCGGGAGCCGGACGGGCCCTGCGGACCGGCCGGGTCGCCCCGACCGGGCGGGCGGTGGGTGCTGACGGCGGTACGGCGGCGCGGGCACCGGGCACGGGCTGCACGCCGCGACGCGCCGCCTGCCCGGGCGGGGCGACGGGACCCGCGGCGGGCGGCCGGTCCTCCGGGCGGCGACCCGCTGGGGCGTCTCCCCGGCCAGGGGCCGTCGACCGGTCGACGCGCGGCGGCACCAGCGGGTCGCCCTGGCGCGGGCGGGCGGCGCCGAGGACTCCGGCCCTCCTCCGCGTACGCCGCTGGGCTCCACCGGCGGACCCGTACGCGGACCGGCGGCTGCCGGCGGACCCGTACGCGGACCGGCGGGTTCCGGCGGCGGCGTCCCCGGAGGGGCGGGTCGGCTCCACCGGGGCGCCGTCCGGACCCAGCTCGGTGCGTTGCTGCTTGGCCGAACGGAGGTCGTCGATCCAGCCGAACTCCTCGCCGGCCACCGGCTCCTCCGGCACGGGCTCGGCCGCACGACCTCGACCCCAACGGCGCGCCTTGGCGCGGGATCGCGCCGCTCGTCCGGGCCCTCGTCCGGGCGGTCCCCACCACGCGATCTCACTGTTGACCCTCTCCTGCGACATCGGTGCCGCTGTCCTGCATCGTGCCGGGGCGCCGGTGACCGTCGTCGGACGGTCCGCCTCGGCGGAAAGCGCCGAGGCGGTCTGCGCCGTTACGGGCGGCTCGGAGGTCGGAGTCTCCGGGCGGGCGGGCGGGGCCGGCAGACCACGCACGATCCGGCGCAGCAGCGGCAGCCGGTGGCCACCGCCGCTCCGCGCCGTGCGGGCTGGGCTGGTAGTAGTCGGTGCCCACCAGGTCGTCCGGGACGTACTGCTGGGTGACCACGCCGCGCTGGTCGTCGTGCGGGTAGCGGTAGCCGGTCCCGTGGCCCAACCCCGGGCGCCGGCGTAGTGCGCGTCACGCAGGCCTCGGGGCACCCGCCACCGCGACCCGCCCGGACGTCGGCGATCGCGGCACCGATGGCAGTGGTGGCCGAGTTCGACTTGGGCGCGGTGGCCAGGTGGATCACCGCCTGGGCCAGGTTGAGCTGCGCCTCGGGCAGCCCGACGTACTCGACCGCGTGCGCGGCGGCGGTGGCGACGCTCAGGGCCCCGGGTCGGCCATGCCCACGTCCTCGCTGGCGAAGATGACCAGACGACGGGCGATGAACCGGGCGTCCTCACCGGCGACCAGCATGCGGGCCAGCCAGTGCACCGCGGCGTCGACGTCCGACCCGCGCATGCTCTTGATGAACGCGCTGACCACGTCGTAGTGGGCGTCGCCGTCCCGGTCGTAGCGCACCGCCGCCACGTCGACCGCCTGTTCGGCGGTGGCGAGGTCGATCCGCCCGCCACCGAGCGCCGTGGCGGAGGCCGCCGCCGCCTCCAGTGCGGTGAGGGCCTTACGGACGTCACCGGCGGCCAGCCGGACCAGGTGGTCCTCGGCCTCGGTGGTCAGGGTGAGCGCGCCGTCCAGGCCGCGCTTGTCGGTGACCGCGCGGCGCAGCAGGCCCGCACCGCCTCGTCGTCCAACGGTTGCAGGGTGAGCAGCACGCACCGCGACAGCAGCGGCGAGATGACCGAGAAGTACGGGTTCTCGGTGGTCGCCGCCAGCAACGTGACGGTGCGGTCCTCGACGGCGGCGAGCAGCGAATCCTGTTGGGTCTTGCTGAACCGGTGCACCTCGTCGATGAAGAGCACGGTCTGCGGGCCGCCGGAGCGGCGCTGGCGGCGAGCCGTCTCGATCACCGCCCGCACGTCCTTGACGCCGGCGGAGAGGGCCGACATGGCGACGAAGCGGCGATCGGTCGCCCCGGCCACCAGGTGGGCGATCGTGGTCTTCCGCTGCCCGGCGGACCCCAGAGGATCACCGACATCGGCGCGCCGCCGGAGACCAGTTGCCGCAGCGGGCGCCCGGCGCGAGCAGGTGTTGCTGCCCGACCAACTCGTCGAGAGTCACCGGACGCATCCGGACGGGCAGGGCGAGTCGTCGGCCACCGCGGTGAAGCCGTCGACACCGGAGGGACCGTCGGCGCGCTGCGCGACCCGGCGGGTTCACCGAGGAGAAGAGGGCGTCGGACTCCATCACGAAGACAGTACCGGGCCGGGCCCACGACGCCGGAATCGCGCCGCGGGCCCGCCACCGGTGATCGGTTCCGGTCAGCCACGCCCGGGGCGACGCCCCGGTACCAGCGGCCACCGCCACCGCTGCCGCCGCCGCGGCCGCTGCCCACGCCGGCCAGGTAGAGCGAGAGAAGAAGAAGCCCGATGAGCACGAGGGTGTTCCAGTTGAACAGGTCGGGTGCGCCGAAGTCGGTGTCGAGCAGATCGAGGAGCAGGGCGAAGCCAAAGACGATCGCGGCCAGAACGGCGAGCATGTCGGTCCTCCGGTGGGGGTTCCCAGTAGGTCGGCGCGTGATGTACCCAATCGGTCGACTCGCCAATCTCCACGGTGGATGCCGGTCCGTCGGGCCGACCCGGCGCGGGCGTTCCGCCTCCGGCTCCTAGGGTGAAGAGCATGATCATCGACGACCAGGTGCTCCAGGACCGGGGCGCCATCCTGGGTGCCGTCGGCCACCACCCGTTCGCCCGACACGCCCTCGGGCCGGCCCTACCGGTGACGGGATACCAGCGCGACGGCGCGGTGCTGTGGTTGGTGCGGACCACGCACGGGCCGGCCGGCTGTGCGATCGGCCCGGCCGGGCCGGCCCTCGACATCTGTGTCGCGCTCGCCGACAGCGGAACGCTGGGCCCGGGGCAGCGACTGCACCTTCCCAGACACGATCGCGGTCAGCTGACCGGCCGGCTGGCGGTGGCCGAGCACCACGACTGGGACTTCCACTGGACCGACGCGCCACCTCCGGCGCAGCCAGACGAGCAGCCGGTCGTACGCCTCACCAACGCCGACCTCCCGGCGCTGGAGGCGCTCGTCGACGAGGCGTTCCCCAGCACCACCTCCCGCCCGGGCGACCCGCGGGTGGTCGACTGGTACGGCATCCGGGCCGGCGGCCAACTGGTGGCGTGCGGCGCGGACCGCAGCCAGGGTGAGCTCGGCTTCGTCGCCGGCCTGACCGTGGCCCCGACCAGCGCGGTCGGGGCTGGGTGCGTCCCTGACCGCCGGGATGACTCGGGCGCTGCTGGCGCGCCACGACACCGTGGCGCTCGGCGTCTACACGCACAATGTCGGTGCGGCCCGGCTCTACCGTCGACTCGGCTTCACCAGCACCTTCTCGCTCAGCACGATCCGCCTCGCCTGATCGGAAGCGGGGCCCTCGCGCACGAGGGCCTCCTCAGCGGCCGGTGGCGGACACCGGCACCGCGACCGGCTCGGTGGCGGGGCGGCCCGACGACCGGCCAGCCAGGCGGGCAGATAGAGCGGCGCCGCGACGGCCAGCACCACCGCGCCGACCACCATCGCGGTGCCGACGCTGGTGGCGGCGGCCAGCGCGGTCAGCACCACCCACCGAGCGCGCCGGCGGGCTGCGCCATCATCGAGTTCAGGGACAGCACGCTGGTCCGGTACGGGCCGTCGACCTGCCGGTGCAACAGCCCACTGTGCAGCGGGTTGGACGCCCGTGCACCGCGTAGCAGGCCAGATAGGCGACCAGCACTCCGACCGGCCCGGCGAACAGCCCCATCCCGACCACCGTCACACCCTGCAGGATGCGCAGCAGGGCCGCGCCGGGAGCCGCACCGAACCAGCGCAGCAGCAACGGGGTCAGTGCCGCGCCGGCGGCCGAGGCGATCCAGGCGGCGGAGTTCGCCGGGCCGAGGAGCGCGGCGGCGCGTTCCGGATCGCCGATCACCTCGGAGAGCCGTACCGGCAGCAGCGACTCGAAGGTGACCATGCCGAAGCCCCAGAACAGCTCCACCGCGACCAGGGCCAGCAGCACCCGCGAGCGGCGCAGCAGCCCGACCGCCTCGCCGATCATCCGGGGTGCCTGGACCACCGAGGCCCGTACCGCCGCGAAACCGGTGGCTGGCCGCTCTTCGACCAGCAGGACGACCAGCGCGACGAGCGCCCCGCCTGCGCGACGATGGCGGCCAGCACGGGCACCGTGAGCGCGGTGACCGGCCCGATCGGGCCGAGCGCGATGAGACCACCGCTGAGCAGCGCGCCACCCGCGATCGCCCGCCGACGACGGTGCCGGCGTAGCCGAGACCGCGCTCGTACTCGGCATCCGGGTCGGCGGCCAGGGTGGCGTCGACGTACCAGGACTCCAACGGCCCGCTGTCCAGCGCTCGGTAGACCCTGCAACGCCCAGACCAGGAAGAACAACGCGAACGAGTCGGCCACCGCGAACAGCGCCAGCGAGGCGAGGTTGAGCACCCGGCGGCGAGCAGCACGGGTCGGCGACCGAGGGCGTCGGCGAGCCCGCCGGTGGGCAACTCCAGCGCCAGCACCAGCAGGCCCTGCGCCGTGCCGACCAGACCGATCTGCGGCAGCGACAGGCCGCGCTCCTGCATCAGCAGGACCATCACCGGGATCATCAGACCCGTGGGCAACCAGCGCAGGCCGTAGAGCGTGAGGTAACGACGCCGAACCTGGCGTACGGACAGCGCGCTCATGACACCACCTCGATTCGCGACTGCGGGCTCGCAACCCCGGCTCACTCCTCGCGCTCACCACCGCTCGTCCAGACGCGGGAAGCCGGCCAGGAACACATGCACAGGTTTGATGTCCGGGGCATCGGCCACGGCTTCGTCGCGGTAGCGCATCAGCACCGCCCACAGGTCGTCGTTGAGGGAACGCAGTCGGGCCGGGTCGAGCGGCAGCACCAGGTCACTCATTCCGGCCGCATCGCGCCAGGGTCTCGACTGGTGGTGTTCGACAGCCATCCAGCGCTCGGCCAGGTCGGCCATCAGCCGGACCTGGTCGGCCTGAATCCACTGGACGGCGGCGCGGGCATCCGGGTCGTCATCGAAGTCCGTGGGCTCGAAGTCGCTCATGTCGTGCGCGGCCTGCCACCAGCGCTGCCGGCTGCTGCCCCGGCCGGGGTCCTCGGTGACCAGTCCCACCTCGGCGAGTTGGCGCAGGTGATAGCTGGTCGCGCCGGTGTTGGTGCCCAACTTCTGAGCGAGCGCTGTCGCTGTCGCGGGACCGTCGACGCGCAGCGATCCGAGCAGTCGCATCCGCAGCGGGTGGGCCAGGGTGCGGACCTGGCGGCTGTCCAGATGGACACGCCTCGGCTCGGCCGGGCCCTCGGATACAGAGGTCATGCTTGCACACTATCGCTGCACAACATCTTTGCAAAATATTCATGCATAAAATTGTGCACTGAACTCTTCCCCAACACCGTTGCGTTAGACGGAGTGACTGTTCGTCAACCCGCACGCCCGTCGATCATGGAGTTGTGGTGGGGACAAAGCGCCATCATCCCGCCAAACCAGGCACCACAAGTCCTTGATCGACGCGGGATGGCGACCGAAACTGCAAGATCGGCGCCGTCAGGGTGTCTCTGGGGTGACGAGACCTCGCTGTCGGGAGTTCACCGCGCCCTATCGCCGAGCAACCGATCGCTCACGCAAGAGCGTTGCCCCTACCCACCCCACGATCTTGCACTCGAACTACCTTTTGCCGTTTTCAACCTGTTCTGTGGCAACCGAAAGTGCAAGATCGCGCGATGGCAAGAGTTCGCGTACCCCCGCAGTCGGGTCCGCAGCAGGCCGGCAGCGCGAGAGCTGTCGAGGCGTACGTCGAGGGGCGGGACAGGCCGACGGCGGCACCGGTGGTGGTCGTGAGCCCGGCCGCGTCCAGGCCGAACCGCTCGGCGACCAGCAGGCCCAGCTCGGCCCGGCTCACGGCATCGGGACCGGCCACGTTCAGCAGACCGGCGTACGGCGAGGCGACGAGTTCGAGAACGGCGTCGGCGAGATCGCTGACGTCGACCGGGCAGCGCAACTCGTCGCTGAACAGGACCGCCCGTCCGGCGAGCGCGTCCCGGCAGAGCTGGATCTGTTTGCTGCCCTCCCCAGGATCAGCGAGGTACGCACCAGGGCCGCGCCGGGTCGATCGCCCGCACGGCCGTCTCGGCCGCCGCCTTCGCGGCACCGTACGCGTGCACGGGTGTGGGTGGGTCGTCATCGGCGTACGGCGTGGGCGGCCGGCGTGCACCGCGTCACTGGACACGTGCACCAGGCGGGCACCCACCTCGGCGGCGGCGAACGCCACGTTCGCGGCCCGTCGGCGGTGACCGCCCAGTTGTCGTACCGGTAGGGGTCCCGACCACGGCGTCCGGCCGCACCTCGGCGACCAGCGCGCGCACGGCGGCCCGGTCCGTCACGTCCAGCCGTCGCCCGTCCACCCCGGCACAGCGACCGAGCCGGAGTAGTAGGTGCCCACCACCGAAAACCCGGCGCGAACCCCCGCGAACAAACAGCCCGCCCCAGAAGTCCACTGCCCCCAACAACAAGAACCCGCACGACAGCCCACTCCCCACCGGTGATCAAGAGGTTTGCGTCATCTCGCCGGGCGATGATGACGCAAACCTCTTGATCAACCAGCATGGCCTGGGGTTAGACCGGGTCTGCTACCGGTGCTGCCGGGCCGGCCGTTCCCGCGTGGGCGGTGGCCGGGGCTGGGCTTGGCGTCGATGCCGGCCTCGAGGCGCTGCTGGGCGGTGATCGGGGTGGGAGCGCTGGTCAACGGGTCGAAGCCGCCCCGGTCTTCGGGAAGGCGATGACCTCACGGATGGAGTCCGCGCCGGCGAGCAGCATGCACCCGGTCCCAGCCGAAGGCGATGCCGCCGTGCGGCGGGCGCCGTACTTGAACGCCTCCAGCAGGAAGCCGAACTTGTCCTGCGCCTCCTCGGGGTGATGCCGAGCAGGTCGAAGACCCGCTTCTGCACGTCACCCCGGTGGATACGGATCGACCCGCCGCCGATCTCGTTGCCGTTGCAGACGATGTCGTACGCGTACGCCAGGGCCCGGTCCGGTGCCTCCTCGAACCGGTCGACCCACTCGGAGTTCGGGGAGGTGAACGGGTGGTGCACGGCCGTCCAACCGCCCTCGTCCGTGCGCTCGAACATCGGCGCGTCGACCACCCAGCAGAACGCCCAGGCGCTCTCGTCGATCAGGCCGGACCGCTTGGCGATCTCCACGCGGGCCGCGCCAGCAACTCCTGCGCCTCCCGGCTGGTGGCGCTCGCGGCGAAGAACACCGCGTCACCCGGCTTGGCGCCGACCGTGTCGGCCAGCCCACCCAGGTGCTCGGCGGAGAGGTTCTGGCCACCGGCCCGCGCATCGCCGGTCTCGGCGTCCAGCACCACGTACGCCAGGCCACGGGCGCCACGCGCCTTCGCCCAGTCCTGCCAGGCGTCCAGCTCCTTGCGGCTCTGCGCCGCGCCACCCGGCATCACGACCGCGCCGACGTAGCCGCCCGCGTCGATCGCACCGGCGAAGACCGGAACTCGGTGCCGCGCAGGTAGTCGGTCAACTCGGTCAGCTCGACGCCGTAGCGCAGGTCCGGCTTGTCCGAGCCGTACCGGTCCATCGCGTCGTGCCAGGTGATCCGCGGGATCGGCCGGCTGATCTCGTGCCCGGCCAGGTTCTTCCACAGCGTGGAGACGATCGCCTCACCGAGGTCGATCACGTCGTCCTCGGTGACGAACGACATCTCGATGTCGAGCTGGGTGAACTCCGGCTGCCGGTCGGCGCGGAAGTCCTCGTCGCGGTAGCAGCGGGCGATCTGGTAATACCGCTCCATGCCGCCGACCATCAACAGCTGCTTGAACAGCTGCGGCGACTGCGGCAGCGCGTACCAGCTGCCGGGCTGCAAACGCACCGGCACCAGGAAGTCGCGGGCCCCTCCGGCGTCGAGCGGGTCAGCGTCGGCGTCTCGATCTCCAGGAAGTCCCGCTCGTGCAGCACACCCGGGCGAGCTGGCTGGCGCGCGAGCGCAGCCGCAGCGCGTTGGCCGGGCCACTGCGACGCAGGTCCAGGTAGCGGTACCGGAGCCGGATGTCGTCCCCGGCCTCGATCTGGTCGTCCACCGGCAGCGGCAGCGGGGCCGCCTCGGAGAGCACCTCCAGGTCGACGACGGTCACCTCGACCTCGCCGGTGGGCAGCTCCGGGTTCTCGTTGCCGGCCGGCCGGCGGGTCACCTCACCGACGACCTTCACGCAGAACTCGTTGCGCAGCGCGTGCGCGTCCTCCTCGCGGAACACCACCTGGACGACACCGGAACCGTCGCGCAGGTCGACGAAGACGACCCGCCGTGGTCGCGCCGGCGGGCCACCCAGCCGGCGAGCGTCACCGTCGAGCCGGCGTCCGCGGCGCGCAGGCTTCCGGCATTGTGGGTACGGATCACGGCTGGCAACTCCTCATCGTGGAACAGTCCTCACCCGCATTCTGTCAGGGTGGCCGCTCCACCTCCGGGCACCCGGCAGGCAGGCACTATTCGCTGGTGGGTGGACCGGCGAACCCGAGTCAACCGACCGGCACGCCGGTTAACGTGGCGAAATGCGCGCCGTACCGAACTGGGCCGTCGCCACGGCGGCGGCCGCGCCCGTGTTGCTGGTGGCCGGTTGGACGGTCGCCCAGGCGCGGCAGCCCACCGGGTACGACCCGATCCGGGACACCATCAGCGAGTTGGCGGGGCAGGACGCCACCGACGCCTGGATCATGGTCGGGGCCCTGGTGCTGCTCGGCTGCTGCTATCTGGCAGTCGCCGTCGTGTTGCACGCGGCCGGGCTGCCGAGCCGGTTCCTGCTCGCGGTCGGTGGGGTGGCCACGATCGCCCTGGTCGCCTTCCCCGCCCGCCGGTCGGGTTCCCTCAGCCACGGCATCGCGGCGACGGTGGCGGTTCTCGCCCTGGCGCTGTGGCCGGCCGGTTCGGCGCTGCGGCTGCCGCGTGGCCCGGACGCCGCACACCCGAGGGCAGCGCAGCCGCCGTGGGCGTTCCGTCGGACCGTGGGACTGAGCGCCACGCTCGTGCTGCTCGCCCTCTTCGGCTGGTGCGCGTTCGAGGTGACCAGCGGGTCCCGCACCGGGTTGGCGGAGCGGATCACGGCGGTGGCCGTGTCGCTCTGGCCGTTGCTGGCGGTCCTCTCCGCCCGCCGGGCGCACCTCGCCTGGTCGGCCGGCGGCACCGTACGCGTCGGCCCGGACCTGCCGACCATCGGCGTCGTACCCCGGATCCCCTCGGACCACCGAGCGGGCCCCTTCCGGGCGATCCGACCGACTGCCGTGAGTCGTCGCCCCGCCTGACCCGGCGTCCGCGACATCGGCCCGAGCGCACGGACCGGGAACCCCGCCGGTCGCACCGCTACGATCGCCCGATGTCCGCCGTACCCCGTTGGGCCCTGCTGTCGGCCGGAGGCGCGCCGCTGTTCCTCGTCGGCGGCTGGACGCTCGCGCAGGCCGCGCAGCCCGACGGGTTCGATCCGGTGCGGCAGACCATCAGCGCGCTCGCCGCCACGGGTGCGGACCATCGCTGGATCATGACGATCGGGCTGGCCGGCCTGGGCCTCTGTCACCTGACGACCGCGCTCGGCCTGGTCAGCGCCGCGCCGGCGGGCCGAGCGCTGCTCGCGCTGGGCGGGCTGGCGACCCTGGTCCTGGTCGCGTTCCCGCAGAACCCGGCGGTGACTCGACCACGCACGCCGTGGCCGCCGGTGTGGCGTTCGGGGCGTTGGCCGTCTGGCCGGCCTGGCGGTGCCCGGTCGGGCGACGCCGTCCCCGACCGGGAGCACCGCCACCCGTCGGACGGCGGGCGGGATCCCGTACGCCGGGTGGCGCTCGGCGGCGGCGCTCCTCCTCGGGCTGGTCGGCTGGTTCGCCGTCGAGCTCTTCACCGACGGGACATGGATCGGGCTGACCGAGCGGCTGGCGGCGGGTGCCGAGGCGGTCGTACCGCTGGCCGCCGTGCTGGTCTTCCGGCGACGGCCGAGAGCGTCCGGCCTGGTTGACCGCCGAGGCGTTGCCCTGGCTCCCAACGCGACGCGGGCCGCCGGAGTGTTCCGGCGGCCCGCGAGCGGTGCGTGGATCAGAAGACGCTGACGCCGTAGCGGCTGAGCGCCTCGGTGACCGGCTGGAAGTAGGTCGTGCCACCGGTGCGGCAGTTGCCGCTACCACCGGAGGTCATACCCAGGGCGGTGCCGCCGGCGAACAGCGAGCCGCCGCTGTCGCCCGGCTCGGCGCAGACGTTGGTGCGGATCAGACCGGAGACCGAGCCCTCGGCGTAGTTCACCGTGGCGTTGGTCGCGTTCACCGAGCCGCTGCGCAGGCCGGTGGTGCTGCCGGAGCGCTGCACCGACTGGCCGACCGACGCGTTGCCGGCGCCGGTGATGTCACGGAAGCTGCCGTTGTAGAGGGACACGTTGCCCGCGGCGTTGGCGGAGTTGCTGTGCCGCACGATGCCGTAGTCGTTGCCCGGGAAGCTGGTGCCGGTACGGGTGCCGATCAGCGCGGTCTGGGCGGAGTTCGAGTACCAGCTGGCCGAGATGTTGGTGCAGTGCCCGGCCGTCAGGAAGTAGTAGGTGCTGCCACTGCGCACGTTGAAGCCGAGCGAGCAACGCCCGCCCCACCGGCGTAGATGGCCTGGCCGCCGGAGATCCGGGTGCTCAGCACGCCGGCCTCGGCCTCGACACGGACCGCGCCGTTGGCCGCGCGGCGGCCGCCTTGACCCGCTCCAGCTTCGCCCCGGTGACGGTGCTGTCCACGGAGACGACGACCTGGTTGGTGACCGGGTCGCTCCACCAGGCGGTGCCCGGATCTTGGCGGATCGCTCGAGCTCTGCCGTGGCCCGGTTGAGCTCGGCGGCACCGCGGGTGACGTAACGGACGGTGGCGCCGGCCTTGCTCGCCTTGCTGGCGGCAGCCGCGTCGGTCACCGTGACGACGGACTTGCCGCTGGCGTCGATGTACGAGCCAGCGGAGCGGTCGCCGAGTTCGGCGGAGATCGCGGCGGCGGCGTCGGGCGACGCGGAGGAGCGGCCTGAGCGGGCGCGCCGATCAGCGAGCCGACGACCAGGGTTCCGGATACGGCGACGGTAGCCGCGACGCGGAATGAGGACCTCGTGGGTCGCATGTAACAAACCTCCTGGGCGGGGAGTGGGTCTGGCCGGGGGCGGCTGACCCGAGGACAACCCGGCCGATCTGGGGAAACCGGTCGAGTGAAGTGAAGTATTCACATACTTAAGATCATTGACAAGGCTTGGATTCGCCCGGATTCACAGATCTTGATCAGGCGTATGGCCGCAACACCACTGACACGCTGACGAACAACCACCGTCACACCCGACCGACGCCCGAATTGACGGTGGACGCGTACGCTCATCAATGCCCCGGAGCTTCGGGTGCCACGCGTCCGGGGTACGGCACGCGCGTACCAAGGGGTGCGGCGCTCGCGCGTCAGGGAGTGCGGCGGCGGGCACCGGGCCCGGGCCGGGCAGCACGTCACGCATCTGACCCACGTCGTGACCGTCGGTGCAGCGCAGCTCGGCGCGCACCTCGGCGCCACAGTCACGGTGAGTGGCGGTGAGCGGTGAGCCCTCGGCGTCGGCGAGGTACCGGTCACCCACCCGAGGACGGCGACCAGCACCGGCCACAGGTCCAGGCCCTTCTCCGTCAGCCGGTACTCGTGGCGCAGCCGACTGCCGGGTTCCCGGTACGGCTCACGACTCAGCACGCCCTGCTCGACGAGGGTGGCGAGCCGGTTGGTCAGCACCTGACGCGGAATGCCGGTGCGCACCCGCATGTCGTCGAAGCGGCGTACGCCGGTGAACACCTCGCGGAGCACCACCAGGGTCCACCGCTCACCGAGGACCTCCATCGCGCGGGCGATGGTGCAGTTGTCCACTGACCAGTCCAGAGCCGCGGGTCGCATTCCCCAGGCTAAGTCTCGTTGACAGACTCAGCAACCTGCTGACAGGCTGCGTCCATGACGCAGACGCAGGAACCGGCGCGCAGCCGTACCTTCACCTGGGCCGACCCGGCGGCCAACGCCGCCCAGGTCGGTCGACGCAGCGGCATCGACATGCTCCGGGCGATGATCGCCGGCGAACTGGCCGCGCCACCGGTGATGCACCTCATCGACATGACCCGGATGGAGGCCGACGAGGGTCGGGTCGTCGTCGAGCTGACCCCGCAGGAGTTCCACTACAACCCGCTCGGCAGCGTCCACGGTGGTGTGCTCTCGACACTGCTCGACACGGCCGCGGGTGCGCCGTGCACACCACCCTGCCGGCCGGGTCGGCTACACCTCGCTGGACCTCAACGTGAAGTTCCTCCGCTCGGTGACCGTGGACAGCGGCACTCTGCGTTGCGAGGGCACTGTGCTGCAACGCGGCCGCCGCACGGCCCTGGCCGAAGCCCGCATCACCGACGCCAGCGCCCGCCTGATAGCCCACGCAACCAGCACCTGCCTCCTACTCCCCAACCCTGACCCCTGCCACCCGCCCACCCCGCCACCGCGTTGATCATGAAGTTATTGCCCCGACACGCCGGCGCGAGTGGCAATAACTTCATGATCAACGGAGTGAGAGCCCAGGGGGCGGGGCGGGCAGGGCCGGGGTCGGGGTCGGGTTTAGCGGAGGGCTAGGCGGGCGGCTCGGGCGTCGCGCTTTTCTTCGAAACAGCTCGCGGCGCGGTCCAGGTTGTCCATCTGGGCGGCGAGCTGTTCGCGGGCGGCTTCGCCGTCGGCGTTGAGGCCCGTCACGTTGAAGACGTCCCACTGGCGCAGCACCGGCTGCAGCACCTCGTCGCGGTGCTGACGCAGGTCGTAGATGCCGGCCAGGGCGATCGCCACCGACTTGCGGGCGAAACCGTCGATGCCGCTGCCCGGCATCTGGAAGTCGGCCACCACGTCGGCGACGGCCCGCATGGCCTGACTCGGGGCCAGCTCGAACGACGCCGCGAGCAGGTTGCGGTAGAAGACCATGTGCAGGTTCTCGTCGGCGGCCACGCGGGCCAGCAGCGCCTCGCAGGCGGGTCGCCGGTGGCCTTGCCGGTGTTGCGGTGCGAGATCCGGGTGGCCAGCTCCTGGAACGAGACGTACGCCAGTGAGTGCAGCACCTCGTCGCCGTGGGCGTTGGTGTAGCCCTCGGACATGTGCGTCATCCGGGCCCGCCCAACGCCACCGGGTCGACCGCCCGGGTGACGGTCAGGTAGTCGCGGATCGCGACACCGTGCCGGCCCTCCTCGGCGGTCCACCGGTGCACCCAGGTGCCCCACGCGCCGTCCCGGCCGAACAGGGTGGCGATCTCGTGGTGGTACGAGGGCAGGTTGTCCTCGGTCAGCAGGTTCACGATCAGCGCGGTGCGCGCGACGTCCGGGATGGTGGAGTCGGTCGGCGACCACGCCTCGCCGCCGAGCGGCCCGTCGAAGGTCCGCCCTTCGCTCCACGGCACATACTCGTGCGGGAACCACTCTTGGCGAGCGAGAGGTGGCGGTCGAGGTTGCGCGCGACCACCGGCTCCAACTCGACGAGCAGTGCGGTCTGACTGACTGTGGTGCTGACGGTCACGAGAAGCTCCCTACGGTGGCGTAACTTACGCTACCGTAGGTCCCCGCGGCCGTAAGCGCCAGTGGTGACACTCAGCCGACCGTGGGCTTGAGGTCCACCGAGGGCGGCATCCACTCCTGGGCGTCGGCGGTGAGCTGCTCACCGGAGCGGATGTCCTTCACCTCGTCCGGCGCTCCGTCGGCACCCGGGAACCAGACGTACGGAATGCCGCGCCGCTCGGCGTACCGGATCTGCTTGCCGAACTTCGCCGCGCTCGGCGACACCTCGGTGGGGACACCACGCCGGCGCAGCGCCGCCGCGATCCGGCCACTGGTCGGGCGGTGCTCCTCGTCCGCCAACGCCACCAGGACACAGGTGGGCACCGACCGCGAGACCGACAGCTCCCCGCGCCGAAAAGCAACCCGAGCAGCCGGGTCACCCCGATCGAGATCCCCACCCGGGTACGAGACAGCGCCGGCGCTGGCCAGGTTGTCGTACCGGCCGCCGGAGCAGATCGAGCCGAACCGCTCGTAGCCGCGCAGCTGGGTCTCGTAGACGGTGCCCGTGTAGTAATCCAGGCCACGGGCGATGCGCAGGTCCGCCACGCAGAGGCCGGGCGAGTGCTCGGCGGCGGTCTCCACCACCCGGACCAGTTCCTCGATGCCCTCGTCGAGCAGCGGGTCGCTCACCCCAGCGCCCGGACGGCGTCGGCGAACGAGGCGTCCGGGCGGAGATCTCGGCCAGCGCCAGGCACGCCTTGGCCTGCGCCTCGCTCGCCCCGGCCGTCTGGGCCAGCAGGTCGGCCACCTTTGCCGGGCCGATCTTGTCGAGCTTGTCCACCGCGCGCAGCGTCGCCTCCGGGTCGGTCAGCCCGATGCCCCGGTAGAAGCCCTCGCTGATCTTGCGGTTGTTGACCTGGATCGTCACCGGCGGGATCGGCAACGAGCGCAGCGCGTCCCCGATGACGAGGGGCATCTCCGCCTCGTGGTGCGGAGCCAGGGTGTCTCGGTCGACGATGTCGATGTCGGCCTGGACGACTCCCGGTAGCGGCCCTCCTGCGGCCGCTCGCCCCGCCACACCTTCTGGATCTGGTAACGGCGGAACGGGAAGGTCAGCTTGCCGGCGTTCTCCAGCACGTACCGGGCGAACGGCACGGTCAGGTCGAAGTGCAGGCCGAGCTGGTCGTCACCACCGGCACCCTCGGCGTCGGCGTGCAACCGCCGGATCACGTAGACCTCCTTCGAGGTCTCGCCCTTGCGCAGCAGCTGGTCCAGCGGCTCCACGGCGCGGGTCTCCAGCGGCGCGAAGCCGTACAGCTCGAAGGTGGCCCGGATCTTGTCGAGCACGAACTGCTCGATCATCCGCTGGCCGGGGTCCACCCGGGAAGCCGGAAATGGGCGTGGGCTTGCTCATCGGCGTACTCCTTGCGGTTCCGCGCCCGCGGCGGTGGTGTCGTGGTCGCGCGCGGCGCGGACGAAGATCTAGAGGCCCTGGTGGGAGCGGCCGGCGACGTGCCGGCCACCTCGATGAGGTACGGGTTGCTGGCGCGCTCGCGGCCGATGGTGGTGCTGGGGCCGTGACCGGGCAGCACGACGGTGTCGTCGGCCAGCGGAAGGATCTTGTCGCGCAGGCTGCTGAGCATGGCCGGCATGCTCCCGCCCGGCAGGTCGGTACGGCCGATCGACCCGGCGAAGAGGACGTCGCCGGAGAGGCACAGCTCGTCAGCCTCCCAGCTCGACCCGGCGCCCGGCAGCCGGAACAGCACCGACCCGCCGGTATGGCCCGGGGCATGGTCGACGGCGATCTCCAGGCCGGCGAGCGTGAGGGTGGCGCCGTCGGTCAACTCCGCCACGTCCTCCGGCTCGGTGTAGGTCAGCCGGCCACCGAAAGGGACTTCAGGTCGGCCGAGAGGCCCTTGGACGGGTCGGCCAGCATCTCCCGGTCGCCCGGGTGCACGTAGGCGGTGACACCGCGCGCACCGCAGACCGGCGCGACCGAGAACGTGTGGTCGAGGTGGCCGTGAGTGAGCAGCACGGCGGCCGGATGCAGGCGGTGCTCGGCGAGCAGCGCGTCGAGCTGGTCGAGCACCCCGATGCCGGGATCGACCACCACGCACTGCTCCCCGGGCGCGGTGGCAACCACGTAGCAGTTGGTGCCGAACACGTCCGCGGGAAAGCCGGCCACGAGCACGGGCGCTGTCCTTTCCGTCGAGCAGCTGTCGTCCTAGCACAGCAGCCTAACGGGCGGGCCGAGCGACTTTCCTTCGTCCGTCCCCAGGCCCCGTACGGCACAGTGACAACGCCCGATAAACGCTGCTCGGGACGGGTGGACCTCGTACACGACATTCCCAGTCACTAGCCGTACACTCTGGCGGGCGTGTGGCGCGGCACACGTGACGCCCGGACGGCCGGGTGCCCGGCCGCCGGCGACGACCAGGTAGCGGAAAGGGGAGCACGGGTGGCTTCCAGCAGGGACCGGCAGCGCAAAATGGCGCGGGCCAAGCTCGACCGGCAACTGGCTCGTCGGGCAGCCGCCACGCGGCGCCGTCGGCAGATCCAGGCCGGCGTCGGCGCCGCCCTCGTCCTCGTGTTGGTCGTGGCCGGCTCGGCCTGGGCGCTCGGGGCGTTCGACTCCGACCCGAAGCAGAACACGGCCACGGAGGACACCTGCCTCTGGACGCCGCAGGACGCGACGGCCAACACCAACCTCAGGACGTCGGCACGCCGGCGACCAAGGATCTGCCCACCGACGGCACCCGGGCGATGACCGTGACCACCAACCAGGGCGCGCCGATCACCGCGGAGCTGAGCCTGACCAACTCCCCGTGTGCGGCGGCGAGCATCGCCCACCTGGCGAGCCGGTCGTTCTACGACAACACCAAGTGCCACGAGATCACCACCGAGGGCGCGCTGCGCTGCGGCGACCCGAGCGGCACCGGCCTCGGCGGGCCCACCTACTCGTTCTACGACGAGGAGTTGCCGACCGTGCCGTCGGCCAGCCCGGCACCCGGCCAACCGCCGGCGTACCCCAAGGGCACCGTGGCGATGATCTCCAACCCGCCGGGCAGCAACGGCAGCCAGTTCCTGATCTTCTTCAAGGACTTCACCACCGCCGAGCCGAAGTACCCGGTGATCGGCCGGGTGACCGGTGGGCTGGACGTGGTGGAGAAGATCGGAGCCCTCCCGACCGTGGACAATGGGACCGGGGCGAAGGTCAAGCCCAAGACCGACGTGACGATCCAGAGCCTCACCGTTGGTGAGCCGGCCACCGGCGCGGGCCGACGCCCTCGGCCTCCGCCCGGCCAGCAGCCCGAGCGCCGGCTGACCGGGCGTGCCACCACCTACCCCAGACCGGCACTCAGCAGCAGACAGCCAGGAGGATCCAGGCGTGACGTCCACCAGAGAGCGGCAGCGCGGCGGCACGCGCCCGGCTCGAGAAGGAGATGGCCGAGCGCTCGGCCAAGGCCCGCAAGCGCCGGCAGACGCAGGCGATCGTCAGCGCGGGTGCCGCGCTGGTGCTCGTGGTCGCCGGCACCGTCTGGCTGGCGGTGACCCTCGGCGGCGACGACGACAAGCCCGCCACCAACACGGCGGGGCCGGCGCGTCCGAGTGCGTGTACAACGCGTTGCCCACCGAGCAGCGGCCCCGCAGATCAAGGACGTGGGGGTGCCGAGCAACCAGCAGTCGGGCACCGGCGTGCAGACCATGACGATCGACACCAACCTCGGCCCGATCACGGCCAAGGTCGACCGGTCGCTGGTGCCGTGCACGGCGGGGCCTTCACGCTCCTCGCGGAGAAGAACTTCTTCGACAACACCAAGTGCCACCGCCTCGTGACCGAGGGCATCAAGGTGCTGCAGTGTGGTGACCCGAGCGCCACCGGCAACGGGTGGCGGCCCACCGACGGCCAGGGCGGCCCGAGCTTCCGGCTGCCGGAGGAGAACCTGCCCACCGACAAGCGCCCGCCGTACCCGGAGGGTGTCATCGCGATGGCTAACGCCGGGCAGCCGGGCAGCACCGGCAGCCAGTTCTTCATCGTCTACGGCGACTCGCCGCTTGACCCGCGTACACGGTGCTGGGCACCGTCACCGGCGGCCTGGACCTCGTCAGGACGTGGCCAAGGCCGGCGACGACAAAGCGTTCGCCCAGCAGGCCGGCGGTGGCCACCCGAAGAAGGAGGTCATCATCAAGGACCTCACGATGAGCAACCCGCAGGGCTGACCCCGCGCGACGACGAAGCGCCCGCCGGCTGAGCCGGCGGGCGCTGTCGTCCGGGTACGCGTCAGGCGCCGGAGGTGACCCGGTACGCGTCGAAGACACCGTCAACCTTGCGGACGGTGGCCAGCAGGTGGCCCAGGTGCTTCGGGTCGGCCATCTCGAAGCTGAACCGGCTCACCGCCACCCGGTCGCGGGTGGTGGTGACGGTGGCGGAGAGGATGTTGACCCGCTCGTCGGAGAGCACCCGGGTGACGTCGGCCAGCAGCTTGTGCCGGTCCAGTGCCTCGACCTGGATGGCGACCAGGAACGTCGACGCGGAGGTGAGCTTCCAACTCACCTCGACGACCCGCTCGGCCTGCGCCCGCAGGTCCTCGGCGTTGGCGCAGTCGTCGCGGTGCACGCTGACCCGCCGGAGCGGGTGACGAAGCCGAACACCGAGTCCGGTGGGACCGGGTGCAGCAGCGGGCCAGCTTGATCCAGACGTCGCTGACGCCGCGAACCACCACGCCCGGGTCGCTGCTGCTCTGCCGGCTGCGCGGCGGCCGGGTGGCGACGGCGGTCTCGGCGATGTCCTCCGCCGCGCCCTCCTCGCCCCGTACGCGGCCATCAGCTTCTGCACCACCGACTGCGCGGAGACCTGGCTGTCGCCGACCGCCGCGTAGAGCGAGGCCACGTCGGCAAGGTGCAGGTCGCGGGCGATCGACATCAGCGCGTCGGAGGTGAGCATCCGCTGCAACGGCATGCCCTGCTTGCGCATCGCCTTGACGATCGCGTCCTTGCCGGCCTCGATCGCCTCCTCGCGCCGCTCCTTGTTGAAGTACTGCCGGATCTTCGTCCGCGCGCGGGGCTCTTGACGAAGCCCAGCCAGTCCTGCGTCGGGCCGGCCGTCTCGGACTTGGACGTGAAGATCTCGATCACGTCGCCGTTGGACAGCGTCGACTCCAACGGCACCAGCTTGCCGTTGACCCGCGCCCCGATGCACTTGTGCCCCACCACGGTGTGCACCGCGTACGCGAAGTCCACGGGCGTCGACCCGGTCGGCAGCGGGATGACGTCACCCTTCGGGGTGAAGACGTACACCTCCTGGCTGGACAGGTCGAAGCGCAGCGCGTCCAGGAACTCGCTCGGGTCGGCCGCCTCACGCTGCCAGTCGAGCAGCTGCCGCAGCCAGGTCATCTCGTCGATGTGCGCCGGCGGGCCGACGATCTGGGTGCCCTTGTGCTCCTTGTACTTCCAGTGCGCGGCGATGCCGAACTCCGCGGTGCGGTGCATCGCGTACGTGCGGATCTGCATCTCCACCGGCTTGCCGGTGGGCCCGATGACAGTCGTGTGCAACGACTGGTACATGTTGAACTTGGGCATCGCGATGTAGTCCTGAACCGGCCCGGCACCGGCTGCCAGTTGGCGTGGATCACGCCCAGCGCCGCGTAGCAGTCGCGAACCGTGTCGACCAGGATGCGCACGCCGACCAGGTCGTAGATGTCGTTGAAGTCGCGGCCCCGCACGATCATCTTCTGGTAGATCGAGTAGAGGTGCTTCGGCCGCCCGGTGGTCTCCGCCTTGATCTTCGCGGCCTTCAGGTCGGTGCCGACCTTCTGCGTCACCTGTCGCAGCAACGTCTCACGCTGCGGCTGGTGCTCCCCGATCAGCCGGTTGATCTCCTCGTAGCGCTTCGGGAACAGCGTGCCGAAGGACAGATCCTCCAGCTCCCACTTGATCGTGTTCATGCCGAGCCGGTGCGCGAGGGGCGCCAGGATCTCCAGCGTCTCCTTGGCCTTCTGCTCCTGCTTGGGGCGGGGCAGGAAGGTCAGGGTGCGCATGTTGTGCAGCCGGTCGGCCAGCTTGATCACCAGCACCCGCGGTCCTGGCCATCGCCACGACCATCTTGCGGATCGTCTCGGCCTTGGCCGCGTCGCCCAGCTTGACCTTGTCGAGCTTCGTGACGCCGTCGACCAGCAGGGCGACCTCGCCACCGAAGTCGGCACGCATCTGGTCGAGGGTGTATTCGGTGTCCTCGATGGTGTCGTGCAGCAGCGCGGCCACGAGCGTGGTGGTGTCCATCCCCAGGTTGCCGAGGATCGTCGCCACCGCGAGCGGGTGGGTGATGTAGGGTCACCGGACTTGCGGTACTGCCCGGAGTGCCACCGCGCGGCCGTGTCGAAGGCGCGCTGGAGCAGACGGGCGTCCGCCTGGGTGGTTGTCCCGGTGGCTGGCGATCAGCGGCTCCAGCACCTCGCTGACCTGCGAGGTCTGCCAGGGCGCGTTGAAGCGGGCCAGCCGGGCACGGACCCGTCGGCCGGTGGGCGCGTTGGACAACGCGAAGCCACCGCTGGGCGACGGATCGACGCCGGCGTCGGTCGGGAACGGCACCACGACGCCGTCGGCGCCGGGAGACGCCTCGGCGCTCGGCGGGCCGCTGGTCGGGCGCAGCGCGCTCTCACCCGGAGCCCGGTCGGAGCCGTTGGCGGTGCCCGTCACCCGGGCCGGCGCGTCGCCTGTCCGGTCAGTCACCGAGCCGTCAGCGTCGCCTGTCGGGTGCACCGTGCCCTCCGCCGGAGGGACGACATCGTGGGACACCGGCCTCCTCACCGCTCGCCGGAAAGACGCCGACCGAACATCGGCCGGCCTGGTCTCGTGCCGCCGGACGGCGCACCGCCGGCGTCAGCAAAGGGCAATGCTACCCGCACGGACGGTCCCCTGCCGCTCCGCCGGACGGTCGGCCCAGGCTCCGCCCGACCGGCTCGGGATCAAACGGTCAGCAGTGCCTCGACCGGTTCAAACGGTCAGTAGCGCATGGACGGGACGCGGTGCCAGTCGCTTCCGCCCACCCAGGAAGCCGAGCTCCAGCAGCACTGTGAAACCGGTGACCGTCCCGCCGGCCCGCTCGACGAGGTCCAGTGTCGCCTCGGCGGTGCCACCGGTGGCCAGCACGTCGTCGACCACCAGCACCCGGTGGCCGGCGGTGAAGGCGTCCTCGTGCACCTCGAGGGTGGCCTCGCCGTACTCCAGCTCGTAGGAGACCGAGTGCGCCGGGCGGGGCAGCTTGCCGGCCTTGCGCACCGGCACCACGCCCACCCCGGTCGCGTACGCGATGGCCGCCGCGACGACGAACCCGCGCGCCTCGATGCCGACCACCACGTCGAAGGTGTCCCGCCCGTGGTACGCGACGATCCCGTCGATCACCTCACGGAAGACCTTGCCGTCGGCGAACAGCGGCATCAGGTCCTGAACAGGACGCCGGGCTTGGGAAAATCGGGCACGTCCAGCACCCGGCTGGCGACCAGTCGGGCGGCCTCCGGGCCGCTGTCCCCGTGCGCCGCGCTGCTGTGGGTCTCCGTCACGGTGTTTCGCTCTCCTTCGACGACGACGGCGTCCGGCAATGCTGCGCACAGCATGCCGGACGCCGTTCGGGCGTTTCCTGTCGGGTCAGCGCCGCTTGGCGCCACCGGCCGGTTGCCGCCGCCACCCGGGCGACCGCCCGGGCACCGGTCGGCCGCTTGCCTGCCGGCCGAGCGCCCACCTGGGGCGGCGCCGGCCAGTGCGGCGGCGTCCGGGTCGAGCGGCTCGTCGGTCACCTCGGCCGGGGCCCGGCTCGCGGTGCCCTTGCCGGCGACCTCGCCGCGGGCGACCCGCTCCGCCGGGTGAGGACGCGCTTGTTGTGCGCCTGGATCCGCGGGTCGTAGTTCTTCAGCAGCGCCAGCAGCGGCGTGGCGACCAGGATGGAGGTCAGGAACGCCACCGCCATGCCGACGAACAGCACCAGACCGAGGTCCTTCAGCGTGCCGGCGCCGAGCAGACCGGCACCGATGAAGAGCAGACCGCCGACCGGCAGCAGGGCGACCACCGAGGTGTTCAACGACCGCATCAGGCTCTGGTTGACGGCCAGGTTGGCCGCCTCGCCGTACGTCTGGTTGTTGTTGGCGGTGATGCCCGGGTGTTCTCCTGGACCTTGTCGAAGACCACCACCACGTCGTAGAGCGCGAAGCCCAGGATGGTGAGGAAGCCGATGATCGTCGACGGGGTGACCTCGAAGCCGACAAGCGAGTAGATGCCGGCGGTGAGGAGCAGGTTGGTGATCAGCGAGGCGACCGCGGCGACGGCCATCCGCCACTCGAAGCGCAGGATCAGGTAGACCATCACCAGCGCGATGAAGATGACCAGACCGAGGATGGCCCGCTGGGTCACCTGGCTGCCCCACGCCTCGCTGACCTGGTTGCCGCTGATCTGGTCGACGTTGATGCCGAGGTCCTCGGCGATCTGGGCCTTGACCGCGGTGGCCTGGTCGACGGTGAGCTGCCCCGTGCGCAGCTCGTAGGAGTCACCGCCCGGCCCGCCGACCTTCTGCGCGGTGGCCACGTCGACACCGGTGTTCTGGGCGAGGAGGGCCGCGTCGACCTCCCGCTCGGCGTCCTCCAGGGTGCCGACGCTGGCCGGCACCTGGAACGAGTTGCCACCGGCGAACTCGATGCCCAGGCTGAACCCACGGATCGAGAAGCTGAGGATCGCGATCAGGACCAGGACCCCGGCGACGCCGAACCAGAGCTTGCGCCGGCCGACGATGTTGAGACCGGCCTCGCCGTTGTAGAGGCGGCTCGCCAGACCGTTTTCAGCCATCTCAGGCCTCCTTGGCGCGCGGGTTGCGGGGCTGAGTCGGCTGGTTGCGGGCCGGAAGTGCCCGGCCCAGACCGCTGACCCGCGGGGACAGGAACGCCGGGTGCGGGCGAACATCGTCATGATCGGGTGCCGGAAGAGGAAGACCACGACCAGGTCCAGCACGGTGGCAAGACCGAGGGCGAACGCGAAGCCCTTGACCGTGCCGACCGAGACCACGTAGAGCACCACCGCGGACAGCAGGGTGATCGCGTTGGCCGAGATGATCGTCCGGCGGGCCGGACCCAGGCGCGGGCACCGCGCTACGCGGGCTGCGGCCCTCCCGGATCTCGTCTTTCAGTCGTTCGAAGTAGATGACGAACGAATCCGCCGCCACACCTAGTGAGACGATCATGCCGGCGATGCCGGCGAGGGTGAGCGTGAAGCCGATCTGCCGGCCGAGCACCACCAGCGCGCCGAAGACCAGCAGCGCGAGAGGATGAGGCTCAGGAAGATCACCGAGCCGAGCAGCCGGTAGTAGAAGAACGAGTAGATGATGACCAGCAGCATGCCGATGCCGGCCGCCAGCAAACCGGCGCGCAGGTGGCTGGCACCCAGCGTGGCGGTGACGTTCTGCGTCTCCTGCGGCTGAAGGTCACCGGCAGCGCGCCGTAGCGGAGCTGGCCGGCGAGCGCGCTGGCGTCCTTCTGGTTGAAGTTGCCGGTGATCTGGGAGTTGCCGGTCAGCACGCCCTGGATCTCCGGGAGGAAACGATCTCGTTGTCCAGCACGACGGCCACCCGGCACTTGCCGTCCTGGCCCAGCGCGCTCGCGTCGCAGGCCTGACCCTCGTTGGTGAACGCCTCACGGGTGAGGGAGGTCCACTTACCCTGGCCGTCACCGGTGAAGTCGAGGCTGACCACCCAGGCGTTGGTCTGGTCGAGCACCGCGTCGGCGTCGTCCACGTCGGTGCCGAGCACCTTGGCCTTGTCGAGCAGGTACTTCGAAGCTTGATCCTCGCAGGCGACGACCTGCTGATTCTCGTCGGAGATCGACGCCGGCGGGCGCTTGTCGAGCTGCACGCAGCCGATCGTCGGCACGTTGAACTGCATCTGCGCCGGCAGCACCGCGACCTCCTGCGGCGACAGCGTGCCGAATGGCTTGAACTTCTCGGCCAGCGACGGGTCGGCGCTCAGGTCGGCCGGGGCCTGCAGCCCGTTGGCGGCCTGCCAGGAGGCCGCGCCCACCTTCTGCTCGACGGCCTTGCGCTGCTCCTCGATGCTGGCCGACACCGGCTCGGGGCTGGCGCTGGGCGCGGCAGCACTCGATGCGGCGGCGCTCGGCGAGGCCGCGGGCTGCGTCGGCGTGGCGCTGGGCGCCGGGGCCATTCCGCCCTGACCACCGCTGGGCGACGAGGTCACCTTCGGCGCACCGCTGCCCGTCGGGGTCGGGGTCGCACCACCGGACGGGGTCGGGACCGCGCTGCCGGACGGAACCGGCGTGGCTGCGGGGGCGCTTCGGCCACGCCGCTGCCGGAGGCAGCCTTGAGCACCTTGCGGAAGCGCAGCTCGGCCGCGCTGCCCACCTCGTCCAGGTTCCGGTTCTCACCGGGCAGGGAGATGACGATGTTCCGGTTGCCCTCGGTGACCACCTCGGCCTCGGCCACGCCGAGCCCGTTGACCCGGTTCTCGATGATCTGCCGGGCCTCCTCGAGGTTCTCCGCCGTCGGGGGCTTGCCATCGACGGAGTTGGTCGCCTCCAGCGTCATCCGGGTGCCGCCGATGAGGTCCAGACCGAGCTTTGGCTCGAGCCGGTCCTTCAGCTGCCGTTGGCGCCGGCGAAGAACACCAAAAGATAGAGGACCACGAAGATGAACCCGAGCACGGCGAGCTGCCGCCCGGGGCGCATCTGTCCCTGAGGTGGTGCCACGGCTGTCCTGTCTCCCTGTACGGTCGCGCCGCTGTGCGCAGCGACGGCGGTGTCGAGCCGGAGGTCCCGCCCGACGGGTCTGCCCTGAGCCGACGAGATGCCGACACGAGGACCGGGCACACCGGCGCGAAACACCGACGGTCACGGGAACGTGCCGACGCCCGGCGTCGACCCAACTATCCAGTTTTCACGTCTCGTCCGCTGCCCCGTCGGGCGCGGCGGCCAAAGCCGTGGGCCGGCCGTACGCCGGACTCGCCACCCTGGAGGAGAGGATCATTCCTTCATGGTGTCCGCGTCTTCGGTGACCGGCTCGCTCGGCAGCTCCGCGCGGGTGACCACCCGTGCGATGGCCGGGCGGGCGTAGCGGGTCTGCACGCCCGGTGCGACCTCGATCAGAACGGTGTCGTCCTCGATGCCGGTGACCGTGCCGTAGAGCCCACCGATGGTGACAACCTCGTCGCCGGGGCCGAGGTTGGACTGCATCGACTCCGCCTCCCGGCGGCGCTTCTGCTGGGGTCGGATCATCATGAAGTACATGACGCCGAAGAGCAGGGCGATCATCAGGATCGGCGTGAAACTGCCGCCCCGCCACCCGATGCTGCGTAAAGCACGGTTACTGACCTTCCCATTGGCCACCTGCTCGGCACCGTGGGTGCCGGAGCGGAGGCGGATTCTCACGTCCTGTACAGACCGGGGCGAAGTCTAAACCCTGCACCTGAGAACACCGAATGCGGCACAGATCACGTTCACATCACGGCTGATCGGTGTCCAAGGAGAACAGATCGGGCACCGGCGGACTATCCATCCCGAATGTACCATTCGGTGGAGTACGTCCCAGATGCCGCCAGGCCCCTCGGTGGCCACCCGCCCTCGCGGCGTACGCGCCAACAGGCCCGCCCGAACCAGGAACGGCTCACAGACCTCCTCAACCGTGTCCGGCTGCTCCCCACCGCGACGGCGAGGGTGGACAACCCGACCGGCCCGCCCGGAACGAGTCGACCAACGCGCTCAGCACCGCGCGGTCCAGCCGGTCCAGGCCGAGCGCGTCCACGTCGTACACGATCAGGGCGGCACGGGCGGTGTCGAGATCGACCACCCCGTTTGCCCGCACCTCGGCGTAGTCCCGGACCCGGCGCAGCAACCGGTTGGCGATCCGGGCGTACCCGGGACCGACCGGCGATCTCGGTCGCGCCCTCGGGCGTGATCGGTACGCCCAGAATCCGCGCCGACCGGTGCAGCAGGGTCTCCAGATCCGCCGGGGCGTAGAAGTCGAGGTGCGCCACGAAGCCGAACCGGTCCCGCATCGGCCCGGTCAACAGACCCGAGCGGGTCGTCGCGCCGACCAGGGTGAACGGCTCGACGTCCAGGGAATCGCCGTCGCACCCGGGCCCTTGCCGACCACCACGTCGACCCGGAAGTCCTCCATGGCGCTGTAGAGCAGTTCCTCGGCCGGCCGCGCGATGCGGTGGATCTCGTCGATGAAGAGCACGTCGCCCTCGGTGAGACTGGTCAGGATCGCCGCCAGATCACCGGAACGCTCGATGGCCGGGCCACTGGTCACCCGGATGCCCGCGCCCAGCTCGGCGGCCACGATGTTGGCCAGACTCGTCTTACCCAGCCCCGGCGGCCCGGAGAGCAGGATGTGATCCGGTGGCGACCCCGCCGCATGGCGCCCTGCAACAACAGGTCGAGCTGGTCGCGTACCCGGTCCTGGGCGATGAACTCGGCCAGCCGCTTCGGCCGGACCGTCGCCTCCGCGTCCAGGTCGGCGTCGCTGACGTACGCCGAGACAAGCCCCTCGGTCTCGCTCATCGCACGGCCCGGGCGGTCATCGGGTGCGGCCGAGCAGTCGGATGGCCTGCTTGAGCAGGACCGGCACCGGAGGAGTCTCGCCCTCGATCGTCTCCGCCACCGCCGCCACGGCCTGATCGGCCTGACCGGCCGTCCAGCCCAACCCGACCAGCGCCTGCCGGACCTGGTCGGGCCAGCTGCCACGGGTCACCCCGCCCACGCCGTCGGCACCGATGGGCACCGGGCCGATCCGGTCGCGCAACTCCAGCACCAGGCGCTCGGCGCCCTTCTGCCGATCCCCGGCACCCGGGTCAGCGCGGCCGTGTCGGCGTTGGCGATCGCCTTGCGGACCGCGTCCGGAGTGTGCACCGCCAGCACCGCCTGGGCCAGTCGCGGACCAACACCGCTGGCGGTCTGCAGCAGCTCGAACAGCGACTTGGCGTCGTCGTCGGCGAAGCCGTAGAGGGTCAGCGAATCTTCCCGCACGATCAGGCTGGTGGCGAGCCGGGCGACCTGGCCGACCCGCAGCTCCGCGAGGGTCCCGGGGCGCAGTGCACGGCGAGCCCGACACCTCCGACCTCGATCACGGCCTGGTCGGAACCGGTCGCGGTCACCGTGCCGCGCACGCTGGCGATCATCGTGCTCCTCCTCGTCGTGCCCGATCGGCCGCCGCGGCCAGTTTGAGCGGGTCCCGCCGCGCCACACGTGGCAGATGGCCAGGGCGAGCGCGTCGGCGGCGTCGGCCGGCTTCGGCGGCTCGGCCAGTCGCAACAGCCGGGTCACCATGGTGGTCATCTGCGCCTTGTCGGCCTGACCGGACCCGGTGACGGCAGCCTTCACCTCGCTCGGCGTGTAGGTCTGCACCGGCAGCCGGCGCGCGCCCGGCCAGCACGGCGATGCCGCTGGCCTGGGCGGTGCCCATCACCGTGCGAACGTTGTGCTGACTGAACACCCGCTCGACGGCGACGCTCTCCGGCTGATGCTCGGCGACCAGCTCGGCCAGCGACCGGTCCAGGTGCAGCAGGCGCAGCGCCAGGTCGTCGGCCGGGTCGGTGTAGACCACGTAGTAGGCGACCAGCGTGCAGGGCCGGCCGGGCACACCCTCGACCACGCCCACCCCGCACCGAGTCAACCCCGGGTCAACCCCAGCACCCGCACGCCGCCCCTCCCCAGCCCGTCAGCAGTACGTGTGTTCGACACCCTAACTGCCGCCCTTCCCAGGAGCCCCACGGGACACGCCCCGCACCCGCACCCCGCACCGCACCATCCCGCCCCTCGCTGCCCTGCCCCGCCGCCTCACGTCCCCGCGCCCCGCGCCCCGCGCCCCGCGCCCGCGCCCGCGCCAAGATCCGAGCAACTTCACCGATGTTGCTGCCTCCGACACACGGGAGACAGCAACATCCCTGATCCTGCGCGGATCTTGACGACAAACACCACCCCGAAAGACCCGGAACGGAGTTTGGGACCCCACGGCCGCCAAGGTCACGAAGGACGGGCGGCGGCACCAGTGGCAGGCGGCCCGGGCGGCACACACCGGCAGGCGGCCCGGGGCGGAAGGCGACACACCGGCAGGCGGCACGCCGTGGCAGGTCGAAGTAGGGGCGGCTGCGGGAGGTGGGTGCGAGTGCGGCCACACAGCTTTGCGCCGGAGTATGTGTCGCTGACCCATGTGCCGGGGAGCACACAGCTCGTAACTTCTTGCGCCATGACGGCAGAACCCGTGGCGGTCCCCACGTCGTACAGGTCGACCTCGCCGGTCGGACCGCCCTGGTCACCGGGGCGGTGGCGGCATCGGGCGGGCGTGTGCCCTGCGGCTGGGCGCGGCCGGCGCCAAGGTGGTCGTGGTGGACCGCAACCTGGAGGCGGCCAAGGCGGTGGCCGCCGAGGCGGGCGGTCGGGCCGAGGGCGTCGACCTGTCCGACGCCGCGGCGGTGGACCAGCTCGACGTGGACGTGGACATCGTGGTGAACAACGCCGGTCTCCAGCACGTCGCGCCGCTGCAGGACTTTCCGGTCGAGCGCTTCGAGCACATCCATCGGGTGATGGTGGAGGCACCGTTCCTGTTGATCCGCCGCGCGCTGCCACACATGTACGCCCGGGGCTGGGGCGGATCATCAACATCTCCTCGGTGCACGGGTTGCGTGCCTCGCCGTACAAGGCGGCCTACGTCTCGGCCAAGCACGCTCTGGAGGGGCTGTCGAAGGTGGTCGCCCTGGAGGGCGCCGCGCACGGCGTCACCGCCAACTGCATCAACCCGGCGTACGTGCGCACCGCACTCGTGGAGAGCCAGATCGCCGACCAGGCGGCCAGCCACGGCATCGACGAGACCGAGGTGATCGAGAAGATCATGCTGGCCCGGGCCGCGATCAAGCGACTGATCGAGCCGGAGGAGGTCGCCGAGCTGTTGGCGTACCTCTGCTCGCCGCCTGCGGGGTTCATCACCGGGGCGTCGATCGCCCTCGACGGGGCTGGACGGCCAACTAGTGGGCCCGAGCAGAATGTCGACCATGTCATCGCCGGTGGAGTTCCTGGAGCTGCTCGCCCGCGAGGCCGCGACGGTCGAGTTCGAGGACCACTGGTGGCCGCGCGGGCCGCCGGGCTGCCGCCGGACCGGCTGGCCGAGCTGGAGCAGGCCAAGTCGGTGGCGCTGCGGGTCCGCGCGTTGTTGGAGCGTCGGCGCCGTCGCGAGACCGAGCTGTCCGGCCTGTACGACACGGTCAGCGACCTGGCCGGGCTCCGTGACCTGGACGACGTGTTGCGGGCGATCGTGCACCGGGCCCGTCACCTGCTCGGCGCCGACGTGGCCTACATGACGCTCAACGACGACGAGCGCGGCGACACCTACATGCGGGTGACCGACGGGTCGGTCTCGGCGCGGTTCCAACGGCTGCGCCTGCCGATGGGTGCCGGTCTCGGCGGGTTGGTGGCCCAGTCCGGCGCCCCGTACGTGACGGCGAACTACGGCGAGGACGAACGTTTCCACCACACCGGGGAGATCGACGCCGGGGTCGGTGAGGAGGGCCTGGTGGCGATCCTCGGCGTGCCGCTGCGGCTCGGCTCCACCTCGATCGGGGTGCTCTACGCGGCCAACCGTTCGGCCCGGCCGTTCGTCCGGGAGGAGGTGGCGCTGCTGGTGTCGCTGGCCGCGCACGCCGCGGTGGCGATCGACACCGCCCGGTTGTTGACCGAGACCCGGTCGGCGTTGGCCGAGCTGTCGGCGGCGAACACCACCATCCGGGCGCACAGCAGCTCGGTGGAGCGGCCGCGGCGGCACACGACCGGATGACCGCGCTGGTGCTGCGCGGCGGCGGTGTGGAGGACGTGGCGGCGGCGGTGACCGAGGTGCTCGGCGGTGCGCTGCTGGCGCTGGACGCCGAGGGCCGCCTGCTGGCCCGGTGGGTGAGATCGACGAGCCGGACCGGGCGGACATCGTCGAGGCGGTCGCCGCGTCCCGGACCGAGGGACGCAGCGTACGCCGTGGTCCGCTCTGGTACGCGGTCGTCGTGGCGGGTGCGGAGAACCTGGGCGCGCTCGTGCTGCGCCCGGACGACGAGTTGGTCGACGCCGACCAGCGCATCCTGGAGCGGGCCGCGTTGGTGACCGCGCTGCTGCTGCTGTTCCGCCGGACTGTCGCCGAGGCGGAGGGCGGGTACGCGGCGAGCTGCTGGACGACCTGATCGCCCGACCGCTGCGCGACACCGACGCGCTGCGTAGTCGGGCTCGTCGGCTCGGGGTGGACCTGGACGCGCCGCACGTGCTGGTGGCGGTGGGCGACGACGCGATTGCCGCCACTGGCTCGGCCCGGCAGCGGGTGCTCTCTGGGCCACCACGTACGCCTCGGCGCGCGGCGGTCTGGCCGCGGCCCGCGACGGTCGGGTCGTGTTGATGCTGCCGGGCTGGACGCCGGCGGAGTGCCCGTGCGGTGGCGCGGGACCTGTCCCGGTGACCGGCCGACCGGTGACGGCCGGGGCCAGTGGCCCGTCGAACGCGCCGGCGGCGTTGGCGGGGACGTTCCAGGAGGCGGACCGGTGCCTGACGGCGTTGGGTGCGCTGGGCCGCGCCGGTCAGGGTGCGAGCACCGTGGAACTGGGCTTCGTCGGGCTGTTGCTGGGCACGGTCGGTGACCGGGGCGAGAAGGACGTGACCGACTTCCTCACCGCCACCGTCGGGCCGGTGGTCGACTACGACGCCCGGCGTGGCACGGCGCTGGTGAAGACGCTGGAGGCGTACTTCGGGGTGGGTGGCAGCCTGGCGCGCGCGGCCGAGCAGCTGCACGTGCACGTCAACACGGTGACCCAGCGGTTGAGCGGGTCGGGCAGCTGCTCGGCACCGACTGGCAGCGACCGGAGCGGGCCCTGGAGGTACAGCTCGCGCTGCGCCTGCACCGGCTGCGCGCACCGGCCGGCTGACCGGCACCGGACCGCCGACCGGCCGCCCGCCCCGCACAGGAGCCGCTGACCGAACGACCAGCCCACTGCCGACGCGGCCCGCTGACCGACTCCGGTCAGCGGGCGCGGACGGGCGCGGTTGAGCGACGCCCGGTGTCAGCGGACCTGGATGCCCTCCAGCACGGCGTCGACGACCCGCTCGGGGAGGGTCTGCTCGTCCAGGTCCGGATTCCACTGCAGCACCCGCTGGATCAGCATCGGCCCGGTGAGCAGCGCCATCGTCACCTCGACGTCGATGTCGGCCCGGAGCACTCCCTCGTCGATGCCGCGTCGCAGCACCTCGCGCATCAGCTGCCGGCGGGGCGAGATGATGTTCTGGTAGAGCTGGAACTGGTCCGCGCTGCGGTTCACGGCCGGTGCCAGGCAGGGCATGATCTTGGCCGCTCGCGGGTCGACGTTCTTGCCGATCGCGCCGACCAGCAGCACCAGGTCGTCACGGACGGAGTGGCCGGCGGGTTGCGCCATGACGCCCTTGAGTCGTCGCAGCGCGTCCAGCAGCAGCGCGTCCTTGCCGGCCCAGCGGCGGTAGATGGTGGCCTTGCCGACCCCGGCGCGGGCGGCGATGGCCTCGATCGAGAGCGCCTCGATGGTGCTGCCCTCGGCGAGCAGGTCGAGGGTGGCCTCGATGATCGCCTCATCGGCGCGGATGCTCCGCGGTCGCCCGGGCGACCGCGGAGCATCGGCGGTGGACGTCATGTCCGACATTCTTTCCGCACCTACGCCGTGCCGGCCAACTCGGGCTCGGCGACCGGTGCCGCCGGGGCGACGCTGGTGTCCTCCCGACCCGGCATCCAGCGCAGCACCACGATCATGCCGAGCGCGGCGATCACCGCGGAGAGCCCGGCCGCCCAGTGCATGGCGGTGACGAAGGCGTCATTGGCCGCCGAGATCAGCGCCGGCGCCGCCGGGCCGAGCTGGCCCGCCGCCGCGTACGCCCCGGAGATCGACTCGTTGGCGGCGTCGCGGGCCTGCGTGGCAGGCCGGTCAGCGCGTCACCGACGTCGCTGCGGTAGACCGCGGAGAGCACCGAGCCGAGGATCGCCACGCCGAGCGCACCGGCCACCTGACGGATGGTGTTGCTGACCGCGGAGCCGACACCGGCCTTCTCCCGGGCAGTGCCGACATGATCGACTCGGTGGCCGGCGGCATGATGTTGGCCATCCCGGCGCCCTGGATGAGGAAGACGAGCAGCACGATCCAGATCGGGGTGGAGGCGCCGATGAAGACGAAGGCGCCGAGGGACACCACGGTCAGCGCCAGGCCGACGGTGGCGACGGCCTTGCCGCCGTAACGGCGGACCATCGCGGCGCTGCGTGGCGCGAAGATCAGCTGGGCGCCGGCGAAGGGCAGGAACAGCAGACCGGTCTGCAGCGGGCTGTAGCCCCGACCAGTTGCAGGTAGAACGAGCCGAAGAACATCGAGCCCATCGCGGCGAAGAACACCAGGCCGACGATGGCGACCGGCGCGGCGAACCGGGGCACCTTGAACAGCCGGACGTCCAGCGACGGGTGGTCGCTGCGGCGCTCGTGCTGCACGAACCAGGCCAGCACCGCGATGCCGACCAGGATCGAACCCCAGGCCAGCGGGCGGCCGAAGCCGTGCTCGCCGCCGTCGATGATGCCGTAGGACAGGGCGACCAGGCCGACCACGGAGAGCAGGACGCCGAGCACGTCGACCCGACCCGGCCGCGGGTCACGCGACTCGGGGACCAGCAGCGCCACCAGGATCACACCGGCGACGACCACCGGCACGTTGATCAGGAAGACCGAGCCCCACCAGAAGTGCTCCAGCAGCGCGCCACCGAGGATCGGGCCGATCGCCACGGCGAGACCGACCGCGCCGGCCCAGACACCGATGGCACGACCACGCTCACGCGGGTCGAAGACGTTGGAGATGATCGACAGCGTCACCGGCATGATGGCCGCGCCGCCGACCCCATCAGGGCGCGGGCCGCGATGAGCTGGCCGGGACTCTGGGCGTACGCGGAGAGCAGCGACGCCAGGCCGAACAGCACCAGACCGACCATCAGGAAGCGCTTGCGGCCGGCGCGGTCGCCGAGCACCCCGAAGGTGAACAGCAACCCGGCGAAGACGAGCGTGTAGGAGTTGATGGACCACTCCAGCTCGCCCTGGCTGGCGCCGAGGCCGTGCACCGGGTCGGCCAACGTGCGTAGTGCGACGTTGAGAATCGTGTTGTCGAGGACGACCACGAGGAGGCTGATCACCAGCACCCCAGGATCGCCCACCTCCTCGGGTGTCCCGTGTTGTTCTGCAGCTCCATGGCTGGTGTTCCCCACGCTGTGACCGGCCGCGCAATACGATACGCATCAGACTCGTAACCGCAGTCAGCGTACGGGTCGCATTAACGATACGGCACCGGTCCGTATCGTATGTGGTGGCATCACGCGTCGGCGCGGCGGCCAGGCACGCGACGACAGCGTCCGGCAGCGCGCCGAGATGGGTCGCCGGCCTGGCGAGCGGCTCGATCCAGCCCGGCCCCGCGCCGTACACCCGCAGGAGCGGGAAGTCCCGGGCGAACCGCACCAGGCGGTACGCGCGGCCGGTGACCGGCGTCTGCGACCAGAGCACGACGGTGTGCGGGCGGGCCCGGTACACCGCGCTGGTCAGCGCGGCCCAGGGCAGCGCGGGACCGAGGTTGAGACAGCCCGCCCTGCTCGCGCAGCGCGGCGGCGAGCGCGAGCAGGCCGAGGTCGTGCGCCTCGCGGTCGGCGCCGGCCAGCAGCACCCGCCGGTGGGCAGCGACCGGCCCGGCTCCCGGCGGTACGCGTCAAACCCGACCGGACACCCTCGCAGAGGGCGTGTACGACGACGATCTCGCTGGCGGTACGCCCCGGCAGCCGGGCCAGCAACGGACGGCAGACCTGCTCCCAGAGCGCCGGCACGCCCCACGCCCCGGCCGCCTCCAGCAACAACGACGCGACGGCGTAGCCGTCCAGGTCCTCGGCCGCCAGCAGGATCTGCTTGTGCGCGATCTCCACGGCCTCGGCCGGCATCGGATCGGTCAGCACCAGACGCACCCCGGTAGACGTTCCCTACCCGGGGTTCGCTCGAACGGCGCGTGGCGGATGCGCCAGTTCGAAAATTAGCGGCGGCGGGCCGCGAGCCGGTGGGCCAGCGCGGCGACACTGCCCCAGATGCCGCGTCGGAACAGCACCACGACGAGGACGAAGATGCCGCCGGTCACCAGGCCGATCGCCTCGAACCCGGAGAACGACAACCAGTCCTCCAGCCGGACCACGAGGGCGGCGCCGAGCACCCACCCCAGAGGGTGCCGATCCCGCCGAGCACCACCACGATGACCGCCTTGCCGGAGGTGGTCCAGTGCAGCACGTCCAGTGCGACGAACCGGTGGCCGACCGCGAACAGCCCGCCCCGAGACCGGCGATGAACCCGGAGAGTACGAACGCGGTGAGCTTGTAGCGGTGCACCGGGTAGCCCAACGCCGGGCCCGGCCGGGTTGTCCCGGATGCCGACCAGCACCCGACCGAACGGGGAGTGCACGATCCGCCAGGCGGCGGCCAGCCCGAGCAGCACGATCGGCAGGATCGCGTAGTAGAAGAAGTAGTCGTCGGTCAGGTCCAGGCCAAAGAACGACCGGGGCACTCCTGCAGGCCGTTCTCGCCCTGCGTCACCGAGCGCCACTCGTTGGCGACGTAGTAGACCATCTGCGCGAAGGCCAGCGTCACCATGGCGAAGTAGATGCCGGTCCGCTTGACCGCCAGATAGCCGATCGGCACCGCCAGCACGGCGGCGGCAAGAGCCCGGCCAACACGGCCAGGGAAACGGCAGGCCGGCGTGGATGGCCACCAACCCCGTGACGTACGCCGAGGTGCCCCAGAACGCGGCGTGCCCGAAGGACATCAGCCCGGTGAAGCCGAGCAGCAGGTCCACGGCCACGGCGAACAGCGCCCAGCACAGGATGTCCACCGCGACCGCGGGTAGAGGCCGTTGGGCAGCCACGCCGCGGCGGCCAGGCCGGCGGCGAGCAGCGCGTACCGCACCCAGCCGGTGCCCGAGCCACCGCGATCAGCCCGGACGGCGGGGTTGAGCGGGACGCGTCGGCGGGGTGTCCACGACGTTGGTCATGCGGGTGCCTCCTCACGACCGAACAGGCCGGCCGGGCGCCACAGCAGCACGCCGGCCATCACGATGAAGACGATCGTCTGGGAGATGAGCGGGAAGTCGGACAGGTACGCCTCACCCCAGGCCTGCACCAGACCGATGCCGAAGCCGGCGGCGACCGAACCGAAGATCGAGCCCAACCCGCCGATCACCACCACCGCGAACACCACGATGATCAGGTCGGCGCCCATCAACGGGTTGACCGCGCGCATCGGCGCGGCCAGCACACCGGCGAGGCCGGCGAGCCCGATGCCGAAGCCGAAGACCGGGGTCACCCAGCGCCCGACGTCGATGCCGAACGCGCGGGTCAGGTCCGGCCGCTCGGTGGACGCCCGGACCACCATGCCGATCCGGGTCCGGGTCAGCACCCACCACACCGCGACGCAGAGCAGCACCGCGAAGCCGAGGATGAACACCCGGTACGTCGGGAAGTCGAACAGCCCGAAGTTCACCGACCCGCTCAACAGCGACGGAGTGGCGTACGGGCTGGACTGCACGCCGTACCGCAGCTTCACCAGGTCCTGCAGGATCAGCGTCAGACCGAACGTGAGCAGGAAGTTGTAGAGCGGGTCGAGTGTGGTCAGCCGGTGGATCACCGCGCGTTCCAGCGCCATGCCGAGCAGGCCCAGCCCCACCGGCATGATCACCAACGCCGCCCAGAACGGCACGCCCGCCTCGGCGAGCAGCACGTACGCCCCGAACGCGCCGAGCATGTAGAACGCGCCGTGCGCGAAGTTGACCACCCGCAGCATGCCGAAGATGACGGCGAGCCGAGGGCGAGCAGGGCGTAGAACGCCCGCTCACCAGCCCGTTGAACGTGTTCTGCGCGAATCCGGTCACAGCTTGCAGTCCGCCGAGGGCGCCCGGAACGCCTCCGCGGCCGGGATCGTCTTGAGCACCTTCACGTAGTCCCACGGCTCGGTCACCTCGGACTGCGGCTTCACCTGCGCCAGGTACGCGTCGTGCACCACCCGGTGGTCCTCGGCGCGGATCTTGCCGTTGCGCAGGAAGACGTCCTCGACCGTCTTGCCCTCCAGACCCTTGACCACGGCGTCCGCGTCGTCGGTGCCGGCGGCCTGCACCGCCTCCAGGTACTGCAGGGCCGCGGAGTAGTTGGCCGCGTGCGCGAACGTCGGCCGGGTGCCGGCCTTCTGCTGGAAGCGGTCCGCGAACTCCCGGTTCTTCGCGTCGAAGTTCCAGTACCAGGCGTCGGTGTACGTGGTGCCAGCCAGCGCGGCCGGGGTGAGCGAGTGGATGTCGGTGAGGAACATCAGGCCGACGGCCAGGCCGACGCCCTTGTCCCGCAGCTTGAACTCGTTGTACTGCTTCACCACGTTCACCAGCTCCGCGCCCGCCTGCATGGTGCCCAGCACGTCCGGCTTCGGGTTCAGGCCCGGCGCCTTGAGCAGGAAGGTGGAGAAGTCGCCGCTGGTGTTCGGGAACGGCGCGCCGTCCCTGCCGACGACCGTGCCACCGGCCGCCGTGATGGCGGTGGAGAAGCTCTTCTCCATGTCCTGACCGAAGGCGTAGTTCGGATACAGGATGTACCAGTTCTTGCCGATCTGCTCGGTGGTGGTCTTCCCGGTGCCGTTGGCCAGCATGTAGGTGTCGTACGCGTAGTGGAAGGTGTATTTGTTGCAGCTCTTGCCGGTCAGGTCGGTGGTCGCCGCACCGATGTTGAAGTAGAGCTTCTTCTTCTCCTTGGCCACGTCGGCGACCTTCAGCGCGGCCGACGAGGTGGGCACGTCCAGGATCAGGTCGACGCCCTTGCGGTCGTACATCTCCTGGGCCTTGGAGTTGGCCACGTCCGGCTTGTTCTGGTGGTCGGCGGTCTCCACGGTGATGTTCCTGGTCACCGCCTTGTCGCCGTACTTCGCGGTGAAGTCGGCGATGGCCATCTCCACCGCCGCCACCGAGTTCTTCCCGGACAACTCCGAGTACGCCCGGACTGGTCGTTGAGCACGCCCAGCACGATCTTGTCGCCGGTCAGCTTCTGGTCGCCACTCGACTGGGGCCACCGCCGCCGCATCCGGCGACCAGCACCACCGCGGCCGACGCCACGGCCACACCCATCGTCCTGCGCATGCCCACTCCATCCATCCCGTGCGTCGTCGCGCGGGTCGTCGTTGAGAAAGAATCAGATCCCGAGGTACGCGAGCAGTTCGCGCTCGCGCGAACGCACCTCGGAGTTGTCCATCGCCTCGGCGACGCGTCCCTCGGCCAGCAGGTAGTGCCGGTCGGCGACGCCCGTGGCGAAGTGCAGGTTCTGTTCGACCAGCAGCACTGTCACCCCGTGCCGCTTGGCCTCCCGCAGCAGGTCACCGACCTGCTGCACGAGCAGTGGAGAGGCCCTCGGTCGGCTCGTCGCAGAGCAGCAGCCGGGCGCCCATCCGCAGCACCCGGGCCAGCGCGAGCATCTGCTGCTCGCCGCCGGAGAGCATGGTGGCCGCTGAGTCCCGCCGGGTATACAGCGCCGGGAACGCCTCGTACACCCGCTCCAGCGACCACGGGTCGGGGCCGACGGTGGGTGGCAGCGTGAGGTTCTCGGTGACGGTCAACGTGGCGTAGCTGCCCTGTCGTCGGGCACCCAGCCCAGCCCCAGCCGGGCCCGCCGGTGCGCCGGCAGCCTGGTGATGTCGCGCCCGTCCAGCTCCACCGTGCCGCGCTGACCGGGGTGCAGGCCCATCACGCAGCGCAGCAGTGTGGACTTGCCGGCGCCGTTGCGCCCGACCAGGGTGACCACCTCGCCGGCGGAGACCTCCAGGCTGACGTCACGCAGCACCTGCGCCTCGCCGTAGAAGGCGGACAGGTTCTCAATGCGCATCATCGGCGGCTCCCAGGTAGGCGGTGATCACGCGCTCGTCGGCGCGGACCTGCTCGTACGGGCCCTCGACGAGGACCCTGCCGGCCTGGAGCACGGTGACGGTGTCGGCGAGACGGCCGACGACGCTCATGTTGTGCTCGACCAGCACCACCGTCCGGCCCTGGCGGACCCGGCTGATCAGCTCGACGGTGCGGTCGACGTCCTCCAGGCCCATGCCCGCGGTCGGCTCGTCGAGTAACAGCACCTTCGGATCGAGCGCCAGGGCGATGGCCAGTTCCAGGGCCCGCTTACGGCCGTACGCGAGGGCCGCGGAGGGCGTTCGCCAGCTCGGCCAGCCCCACCATGGCCAGCAACTCGTCGGCCCGTTCGGTGTAGCGGTCCATCAGCTTCGCCGAGCGCCAGAACCGCCAGCCCAGCCCACTGGACGACTGCAACGCCAACGCGACGTGCTCGCGGGCGGACAGCTGCGGGAAGAGACTGGTGATCTGGAACGAGCGGGCCACACCGAGCCGTGCCACCCGCTCCGGGGCAGCCCGGTGACGTCCCGTCCGGCCAGCTCGATGCGCCCGCCGCTGGGTCGCAGAAATCCGGTGAGCAGGTTGAACAGCGTGGTCTTGCCCGCGCCGTTGGGGCCGACCAGCGCGTGCACGCTGTCCGCGGCCACGTCGAGGTCGACGTCGTCGACCGCCCGGAAGCCCCGGAAGTCGCGGGTCAGCCCACGGGCCGACAGGAGCGCTTGCCCGGCCATCGCCTCATCCTCCGCACGGTCGCGGCGACGGTCGGTTCGGTGACCGTGGTCACAGGCCCGTCGCGTGGACGAAACCTACGGCGATCCTCAGGAGTCGAGCCATGTCGATGCCCTCCACATTCGGCACCCGAACGACGTGCGCGAACTCCACTCCCCGTGCCGCCGACTTGACCGGACCTCCTAGGTTGATGATCCACACAGCCCACCGGAAGGTCCCCACCCCATGCCCGTCGGCTTCACCATGGCGATCGTGTTCGCCGTCGCCCTGGCGGTCAGCGCCATCGTGGCCCTCGTCGCCCCGCGCGGCCACTGAAGCGGATGGCCGCCCTCGCGGCACTCGCCTTCCTCGCCCTCACCCTGCTGCTCGGTGTCACCTCCAGCGCCCACTCGGTGCCCATCCGCTCGGTCGGGATCGTCACCAGCTTCGGCAAGCCGACCGGCAAGGTGACCGGATCCGGCCTGAAGTGGGTCGCCCCTGGCAGAAGGTCGGCGAGTGGGACGCGGGCCGACAGAAGTACGACCACATCGGTGGCGACAACTGCGTACGGGTCCGCACCGGCACGCTCGCCGACGCCTGCGTCGAGGTGCTCGTCGAGTGGCAGGTCAAGCCGGAGAACGCGCCGAAGCAGTTCATGGACTACAAGGGGACTTCGACAGCTTCCGGGGCCAGCGGGTGGGTGTGCAGCTGGACAGCGCTGTCAACGACGCGTTCGCCACGTACAACCCGCTGGAGAAGATCGACGCACAGACCGGTGACCTCAACGTCGACCTGAAGCCGTTCGCGGCGAACATCAAGACCAGCGCGGAGAGCCGCCTCGCCACCGACGTGGACATCCTGTCGGTGACCATCACCCGGGTGAACCACGACGACAAGACCGAGGGCAACATCAAGGCGTTCCAGGACAAGCTTGCGCAGACCCGCAACCTGGAGCAGGACCGCAAGAACGCCGAGATCTCCAAGCAGATCACCGAGACCAACGCGAAGGTCGACAAGGTGACCCGCTGCCTGGAGATCGCGGAGAAGAACGGCGCCAACCCGGGGCTCTGCATCAACCCCGGCATCGTCACCGGCAAGTGAGCACAGCCGACCCGGCCCACCATCCCCGACAGACCGCCGGCGCGCAAGCCCCGCCCTCACGGTGCTCGTCGTCAAGATCCGCGCAAGATCGGGGATGTTGCTGTCTCTCGCGCCTCGGAGGCAGCAACATCCGGGAAGTTGCGTGAATCTTGGCGCGGAGCGCGGGCGCGGCGGGTATCCCCATGCGCGCAACCGCCAACGGCTGCTGTCACAGGCAGCGGTTAGCCTCACCGTCATGGCGAGCCCAGAGCTGGATGAGTTGATCGTCGCGGACGCCGACGCGCTGCGCGCGTGGTTGTCGACCCACCACGGCACGTCGCCCGGCATCTGGCTCGCCCTGACCAAGAAGGGCGGCACCGTCACCACGGTGACCTGGCAGCAGGCGGTCGACGAGGCCCTGTGCTTCGGCTGGATCGACGGGCAGGCCCGCAAACGGGATGAGGAGTCCTCCTGGATCCGGTTCACCCCTCGCCGGCCCCGCAGTTCCTGGTCCCAACGCAACGTCGCCAACGTGGCCCGGCTGGAGGCGGCGGGGCGGATGTGGCCAGCGGGCCGCGCCGCGGTGGAAGCCGCGCAGGCGGACGGGCGGTGGGCGGCCGCCTACGCCCCGCCGTCGGAGGCCGAGGTGCCGGCCGACCTCCTCGCCGCCATCGCCGCCGACCCCGCCGCCCAGGCCATGCTCGACGTCCTCACCAAGGCCAACCGGTTCGCCCTCATCCACCGCCTCAACTCCGTCAAACGGGCAGAGACCCGCGAGCGCAAGATCGGCGAGTTCGTCGCCATGCTGGCCCGGCACGAGACGTTCTACCCACAGAAGGCCAAGCCCGCGAACTAACCGCGATCGGCGCGCCCATCTGGCGGGTCCGGTTGATCGGCGCCGACGAGTGCGGCCGCGAGTGTCGGACGTCGCGCCACCCTGGGCTTGGCGGGGACTGTCAGGGCTTCGTGGCGGTGCGCCGACGGGCGCGCGAGGCGCGGAGATTCATCGCGTTGCCGCAGGTCTTCATGTCGTGCCAGACGCGGATGCTGTTTCGCGACATGTCGTAGAACGCCGCACCGCAGTCCGGGTTCATGCACGTCTTGAGGCGGGCGAGCGTTCCGGTATGTGCGGCAAGGAGCGCTTCGAGGTGGACCAGCGAGGCAACAGCTGTCGCGCCGCCACCACTGGGTTCGTACGTCAATCGACCGTCGCGGAACGAGACGTCGGCTGCCAACGGATGCGGTACCGAGTCGTCGGCCTCGTTGGTCAGCCAGCCGCGGATGTGGTGGCGGAGGGCACGGAGCGGGCGAGATCCTCGCGCGTAAGCGCGATTCGGGTGGCGTCTGGCCGGTCTGGTCGCCCCAAGTCCGCAACGAGGCATCGATCCAGCCCTGCGCCGTGGTCGCGTCGTCGAGCAGTTCGAGCGTCGGCGCGACCGGTACGCCCGCGGTGTTCAGCAGGTCCTGGACCACGCAGAGGCCACCGGGCGCCGATGCGACTCCGAGGCGTCGGGTGCTAGCCGAGGTGTCGTCGTTCGTCACGCCAGCCAGCCTAACTCCGATTATGACGTCACCGTAGCGATGACGGTAATGTCACACGACATTGCCGTAGCGCTTACGGCGGTGTCAGGCTGGTGGCATCACTGAGAAACGAGCAACGGAGAACCCATGAGCACGTCACTGACCGGCACAACCGCTCTCGTCACCGGAGCCAGTGGTGGCATTGGTGCCGCGACCGCACTGGCGTTCGCCTCCCAGGGAGCGAACGTCGCGCTGGTAGCCCGACGTAAGAACCGTCTCGACGAACTCGTCGAGCGCATCCGGCCAGCGGTGGCACCGCGCTCGCGATCGAGGCGGACATCACCGACCGGCACCAGGCCAGCACGGCGGTGGAGCAGACGGTCGGGGCCTTCGGCAGCCTGAACACCCTCGTCAACAACGCCGGCATCATGCTGCTCGGCCCCACGGAGAGCGCGCCGGTCGAAGAGTGGGACCGCATGATCGCCATCAACCTGCAGGGTCTGCTCTACATGACCCACGCCGCGCTGCCGCATCTGCTCGCGGCAGCCGATGGCACTCGCGGAACCGCCGACATCGTGAACATCAGCTCGCTCGCAGGCCGCTTCCCGGTGGCCGGGTCCGCCGTCTACAGCCTGACCAAGCACGGCATCGGGGCCTTCAGTGAGGCGCTGCGCCAAGAGGTCGGAGGCCGGCATGTCCGAGTTTCGCTGATCGAGCCGGGGCCGGTCGCCACCGAACTGTTCACCCACATCCGGCCGGAAGTTCTGGAGGCGAGTAGGGACACGTGGGCGGACGCGACACTACTGCACGCCGAGGACATCGCGGACACCATCGCCTTCGTCGTGACCCGGCCGGCGCGCGTCGTCATGAGCGAACTGCTGGTCCGCCCGGACGGGAGTCAGTGGTGAGGGCCCCGAGTCGCCACAACATCGTCATCACCGGCGCGAGTTCGGGTCTCGGACGTGGCCTGGCATACGAGTTCGCCGCACGAGGCCGGAACCTCGCATTGTTCGCCCGACGTACCGACCGGCTGATCGAAATCCGCGACGATCTGTCCCGGCGGTTTCCAGCCGTTACTGTTCTCGTCCGAGCGCTCGATGTCACCGACGCTGAAGCGGTCGAACGCGAATTCTCTGTGGCCACCGACCATCTCGGCACGGTCGACCGGGTCATCGTCAACGCCGGTCTGGGCTTCGGCAGCCGCATCGGCGACGGTGATTTCGCCGCGAACGCCGCGGTCCTACAGACGAATGTGCTGGGGTCCTCGCCCAGAGTGAAGCGCCATGCGCATCATGCGCCGACAGGGACGGGGCACCTGGTGCTGATGTCTTCAGCTGCCGCGTTCCGTGGCGCACCGGGCAATATGGCCGCCTACGCCGCCTCCAAGGCAGCCGTGGCATCGCTCGGCGAGGCGATGCGCATCGACGTGCTCGACCAGCCGATCACCGTCACCACGCTCCATCCCGGCTACATCCGGACGGAGATGAACGACGGCATTGACAAATTGCCCTTCATCATCGACGCGACGCTCGGCACCAGACTCCTTGCCGCGGCCATCGAGCGCGAACCGGCGAAGGCGTTCGTGCCGAATCTACCGTGGCGTCCACTGACGTCGATCCTCCGGCGCCTACCCGACCGCGTCGTCGCACGGCTCGCATAAGCCCAGCCGCCCGGGGTTGGCGTGTGCTGGGAAACCCGGGCGGCTGGCCGGCCGCCCTGATCGAGCAGCAGTCACCGGCCGAATTCGTCCCGCTCAGCCGAGAGTGACCACCCAGCGGGCGCCCTCGCCCCGAGCCAGCCGACCGAACGCCTCCGGCGCCTCGTCGAGGGTGACCACCCGCTGACCAGCGGGGCCAGGTCCAGCGTGCCGTCGAGCGCGGCCCGGGCCAGCACCGGCACCTCCCGGTCCGGTTCGGACGAGCCGTACACCGAGGAGCGCAGCGTACGGGCGGAGTGGAAGATGTCCAGCGCGCCGAGGCTGACCATGTCGTCCTTGGCACCCATGCCGACCACGGTCACCGCTCCCCGCGCCGGGTGAGCCGCCAGGCCGCGCGGATGGTGGCGGCGCGGCCCACGCACTCGAAGGCGTGATCGACGCCCCGACCCTCGGTACGTGCCCGTACCTCCCTGGAGAGCCGGTCGTCGGAGAGCAGAAAGTCGGTTGCCCCGGCGGCGAGCGCCAGGCCGCGCTTGGCCTCGGCGACGTCGACGGCGAGGATCGTGGTGGCGCCGGCCCGGCGCGCGGCGGTCAGCACGGCCAGCCCGACCCGCCGAGCCCGACCACCGCGACCGACTCGCCGGCGGCCACCCGAGCGGTGTTGTGCACCGCGCCGACGCCGGTGAGCACCGCGCAGCCGAGCAGCGCGGCCCGCTCCGGGGCAGGCCGGCGGGGATCGGGATGACCGCGTTCTCGGCACCACCACCGCCTCGGCGAGCGCGCCGAGGCCGAGGGTCAGGTGCAGCGGTACGCCGTCCTCGGTCTCGCCGCGCGGCACGGTCGGCGCCGTGGTGTTGGCGCAGAGCCACGGTTCGCCGCGCCGACACCACCAGCAGGCGCGACAGGCCGGCGCCCAGTTGAGCACCACGGGGTGCCGACCGCCAGCGAAGCGCCCGGCCCGACCTCGGCCACCACGCCGGTGGCCTCGTGCCCGAGCACCAGCGGGAACCGCGCGGCGAGGGTGCCGTTCACCATGGACAGGTCGGAGTGGCAGACACCGGCGGCACGGATCGTCACCGGACCTCGCCGGGGCCGGGCGCGGGCAGGCGTACCCGCTCGACCCGCAGCTCGGCGCCGGATCCGCGCGCGACGAGCGCGCGGACGGTGACCGGCGCGGACGCCGGCGCGGTGCCGCCGCCGACCGGCGCGGCCGGGGACAGCTCGGGGCCGGTCGCCGTCGCGGCCTGCTCGGGGCCGGTCGCCGTCGCGGCCTGCTCGGGGCCGCTCACCGCTGGATCGCCTTCAGCTCGCAGAACTCGGCGAGCCCGTGTACGCCCAGTTCCCGTCCCAGGCCGGACTGCTTGTAGCCGCCGAACGGGGCGAGCGGGTTGAACGGCGCGCCGTTGATGTCGACCGCGCCGGTGCGCAGCCGCCGGGCCACCGCGAGCGCCGCGTCCGTGTCGGCGGACCAGACGGCGCCGGCCAGCCCGTACCGGGAGTTGTTGGCGATGGCGACCGCCTCGTCGGTGTCGGCGAACGGGATGACGGCGAGCACCGGGCCGAAGACCTCCTCCTGGGCGAGCGCGCTGTCGGGCCGCACGTCGGCGAAGACGGTCGGCGCGACGAAGTGCCCTGGGTCGGCACCGGGGCGTCGGGGCCACCCGCGACCAGGCGGGCGCCGTCGGCGAGCGCCCGGTCGACGTGACCACGCACCCGCTCGGCCTGCGCCGCGGAGACCAGCGGGCCGAGGCGGGTGGCCGGGTCGAACGGGTCACCGAGCCGGTAGCCGGCCACCGCCGTGGCGATCAGGTCGAGTGCGTCTTCGTACCGGTCCCGGTGCACCAGCATCCGGGTCCATGCCGTGCAGGTCTGACCGGAGTTGAGCAGGGCGTTGCCGACGCCCACCTTGACGGCGGTGGCCAGGTCGGCGTCGGCGAGGATCACGTTCGCGGACTTGCCGCCCAGCTCCAGTGCGACCCGGGCGATCCGGTCGGCGGCGAGCCGCATGATCCGGGTGCCGGTGGCGGTGGAGCCGGTGAACGAGACCAGGTCGACGTCGGGGTGCCCGGCGAGAGCCTCCCCGACCACCGGCCCGGTGCCGGGGACCAGGTTGAGCACCCCGGCGGCAGCCCGGCCTCGCTGACCGCGTCGAAGAGCAGGTACGCGGTCAACGGGGTCAGCTCGCTGGGCTTGAGCACCACCGTGCAGCCGGCGGCCAACGCGGGAGCCAGCTTCGCCAGCACCTGGTGCAGCGGGTAGTTCCACGGTGTGATCGCGCCGACCACGCCGACCGGCTCGCGGACGACGAGCGAGTTGCCGATGCTCTCCTCGATCGCCGGGCGGGCGGCGAGCCCGACGTGGTCGCGCAGCACGGTCAACGGCAGCCCGACCTGCACCCGGGTGGCGAACCGGAGTGGCGAGCCCAACTCCACGCAGATGGTGCGGGCGAGGTCGTCGGCGCGGGCGGCGAGCGCGGTGTGCAACCGGTCGAGGTGGGCCGACCGTTCGGCGGGGCGGCGGCCGACCAGCCGGGAAACGCGGCGCGGGCCGCGGCCACAGCCCGATCCACGTCGGCCGGGTGCCGGCCGGCACCGCCCGATCAGCTCGCCGGTGCTCGGGTTCTCCACGTCGATCAGATCGCCGTCGGCGGAGACACCCACTCGCCGCCGACGTACAGGTGGCGTCGGTGGCGCAGGGCGTCCGGCAGCTGCGACGGCGGGGCGGCGAGGTCCATGTCGTCCCTTCGGGGTGGGCGATGGGCGATGGCGACGGTTGATGGCGACGGGGTCGCGGCGGGCGATGAAACTAGCGCTGGGAGTTTGGACGCTACCCGGTGGGCCGGCCGGACTCCACCGCGCCGACGGTGCGGGCGTACTCGGCGGCCAGTCCGTGCAGCAGGGCGTCCAGGCCGAGGGCGAAGGCACCCTCGTCGACGCTCTGCTGGTGCTCGGCGAGCCGGTGCGCCTGGCGCAGGTGCGGGTAGTGCGCGGCGTACAGCTCCGGGTCCTCGACGAAACCGCGGGCGAACGAGCCGAGCGCCGACCCGGCCACGAAGTAGCGCAGCGCGGCGCCGATGTGGTGGCCGGGCCGGCGGCCAGCCGGCGCGTACCAGCCCGCCGTAGACCGCGTCGGCCATGGCCAGCGCGGCCGGCCGACGGCCTGGCCCCTGCGCCAGGTACGGCACGATGTTCGGGTGCGCGGTCAGCGCCCGCCGGTACGACCAGGCCCAGTCCCGCAAAGCGGCGGCCCAGTCCCGGCTGGCGAAGCCGCTGGTGTCGACGGCGCCGGTGACCGCGTCGGCGACCGCGTCGAGGATCTCGTCCTTGGTCGCGAAGTGGTTGTACAGCGACGGCCCACGCACGCCCAACTCGGCGGCGAGCCGGCGGGTGGAGAAGGCGGGCAGGCCCTCGGCGTCGATGAGCGCGGTGGCTGTCTCGACGATCAGCTGCCGGGTGAGCCGGGGCTGGCGGGTCGGGCACTGCGCTCCTCGCGGGTCTCGGCCGTGGGGTCTGGACGCGACAAAACTTGCAGCGCTAGTTTAAGCGGGACCGGCAGCGCCGACGCCAGGAGGACCACCGTGGACTTTTCGCTGACCGACGAGGAACGGGCGGTGCGGGACACCGTGCGATCGTTCATCCGCCGCGAGGTGATGCCTCTGGAGGCGGAGGTGCTCCGCCGGGAACGGGCGCACCAGCCCGGCCTCGACCACTCCGAGGTGCGTGAACTGCAGCTCAAGGCACGCAAGTTCGGCTTCTGGGCCTGGCCACCCCGAAGAGTACGGCGGGATGAGCCTGCCGGCGGTGCTCCAGTCGTTGATCTGGACCGAGTTGGGCCACACGTTCGTGCCGTTCCGCTTCGGCGGCGAGGCGGACAACATCCTGTTCCACGCCAGCGAGGAGCAGAAGCGGGAGTTCCTCATCCCGACCATCGAGGGCGAGCGGCGTTCCTGCTTCGCGATCACCGAACCGGGGCCGGCTCGGACGCCGCGAACATCCGGCTGTCCGCCCGCCGCGACGGCGACGACTGGGTCCTCGACGGCGAGAAGACTTCATCACCGGCGGTCACGACGCCGACTTCGCGATCGTGGTCGCCGTGACCGACCGGGAGAAGGGCGCCCGCAACGGCGGGGCCACCGCGTTCCTGGTGGACCGCTCGATGGGTTGGCGTTCGGAGTTCATCCAGACCATGGGTGAGGGTGGCCCCGCGTCGCTCATCTTCGACGGCGTACGCGTGCCGCACCGCAACATCCTCGGCGAGATCGGGCAGGGCTTCACGCTGGGCATGGAGTGGATCGGCAAGGGCCGCTACACCATCCCGTCGCACGCCATCGGCATCGCCGAGCGGGTGCTGCAGATGGCCATCGACCACGCCAACACCCGGGAGACCTTCGGCACGAAGATCGGCACCAACCAGGCCATCCAGTGGATGATCGCCGACTCGGAGACGGAGTTGGAGGCGGCCCGCTGGCTGGTGCTGCGCTCGGCGTGGACGGTCGATCAGGGCCTGGACCCCGGCACGCCTCGTCGATGGGCAAGCTCTACGGCGCCGGCATGGTCAACCGGGTGGTCGACCGGGTGCTCCAGATCCACGGCGGCATGGGCTACACCCGTGAGCTGCCCATCGAACGCTGGTACCGGCAGGTCCGGTTGTACCGGATCTTCGAGGGCACCGACGAGATGCAGCGGCTGATCATCTCGCGGGACCTGCTGCGCGGCTACACCAAGATTGGGGCCACCTGGCCTGAGCGGGGTCAGCCGGTCAACGCCGTCAGTGCCGCGTCCACGTCGTCCTCGGTGGAGTAGATGTGGAACGAGGCGCGGACCCGTCCGGCACGCACCGCCGCCCGGATGCCGGCCGACGCGAGGCGCTGCTCCGCGTCGGGCACGTCGACGCTGACGATGGCGCTCTCCCCGGCGGCCGGCCCAGCCCGGTCAGGAACCGGTTGGCCAGGGCCACGTCGTGCGCCCGGATCGCCGGCACGCCGATCTCGGCGACCAGCTCCAGAGCGGGTGCCGCGCCGACCCAGCTGAACCAGGCCGGTGAGATGTCGAACCGACGGGCGTCGTCGGCCAGCCGCAGCGGCGGGCCGTAGTAGGAGGCGTGCGGGTCGCTGCCCGCGTACCAGCCGGCGGAGTCGGGCGCAGTCGCTCCCGCAACGCCGGAGCCAGATAGGCGAAGGCGGTGCCGCGCGGATTCATCAGCCACTTGTAGCCACCCACCGCCACCACGTCGGCCCGACTCCCGTCGAACGGCAGCCACCCGCACGCCTGGGTCGCGTCCACCACCACCAACGCGTCGTGCGCCGGGCCGCGGCCACGATCTCGTCGTACGCGGCGACAGCTCCGTCGGCCGACTGGACCAGGCTGAACGCGACCAGGTCGGTGTCGGCGTCGATCGCGTCGGCCAGCCCGTCCACCGGCACGGTGCGGACCGTGACCCCGCGCCCTCCTGAACCAGCCAGGGGAACAGGTTCGAGGTGAACTCGACCTCCGGCACCACCACTGTCGCCCCGGCCGGCAGCGCCGCCGCGACCGGCGCGAGGATCTGTGACACCGCGGCGCCGACCGCGACGTCGCTGGCCGGCACACCGATCAGACCCGCGAACGCGGTACGGGACCTGTGCACCGACTCGCCCCAGCCCTCCCACGACGTGCGGCCGACCCGCCAGGCGGCGAGGGCGTCCTGCAACGCCGTCCACGCCGGCTCGGGCGGCAACCCGTAGCTGGCGGTGTTCAACCAGCCGGGCTCGGGCTGCCACAGCTTCTGCGCCTGTTCGATCTCCATCTCGTCGACGGTAGGCGGCGCGGCCCGAAGGGCACTGCCAATCCGCGATCGGCGGCCTGTCAGATCCGGACGAAGTCCTGGCCGAGCAACGCCCGCAGCTTGGTCAGCGCGCGGGCGTTCTGCGTCTTGACCACCGACACGGAGACGTCGAGCGTGCCGGCGACGGCTTCGACGCTCTGGTCCTCCCAGTGCCGGAGCACCACGATGGCCTGGTCGCGGATGGGCAGGGTGGCCAGGGCGCGGAGCAGGGTGACGTGCAGCTCCGCGGTGTCGTCGGTTCGCTGGCGCGGCTGGTCCGGCAGCTCGGCCAGCACCAGTTCGGAGGCGCTGCGCCGCTTGTTCTGGTCGAACACGGCGTTCATCAGAACACGACGGCTGTACGCCTCCAGGTTCGTGGTCTGCCGGATCCGGCCCCAGTTCGCGTACATCTTCGCGAAGGTGGTCTGGGTCAGGTCCTGGGCGAGGTGCCAGTCGCGGCACATCAGGTAGGCGGTGCGTCGCAATCTCGGTGCGGTGGTCTCGACGAAGGCGGTGAACTCCGCCTGCCGGGCGGCGTGCTCACGTCGTCGCGCCGCGCCCCAGAGAGCAGCCGCCATCAGTCGACCGCCGACGCGCTCGTGCCGGCCGGACAGTCGATGCCGATGACCTGGTCGACGCCGGGCAGTCGTTGGACGCGGGCGGCCAGGCTCGGGTACTCGGATCGCCCGGTCAGCGCAACGCGGAACGACTCGGGCATCTGGCTGACCTGGACGGCGGCGACGAGCTCGGGTGCGTCCTCGTACATGCCCTTGAACGTGGCGTACGCCTGTTCGCGACTCTCGTACCTCAGGGTCCGGACCGCCGGATCCGCGTCCAGCGCGCGATTGACGGCGCTGCGCTGCTCGTCGGTGACCTCGAAGGTGAGGAAGATCGAGGCGTCGGTTGCCGTCTCCCGGGCGGGAAACTCACACGCCTTGTTCACGAGCATGCCGAACGCCGCCGGCACCGTCGTCGCTGGTGGCGCCGACGGTGGTGTCGCCACGTTGATCACCCCGACCGCCGCGATGGCGGCCGACTGACCGCACCCACCGCCACCAGCCGTTGGCGGCGTCGGCGCAGGCCGGTGCCGGCCGCCATCGCGTCGCCGGCCAGGTCGGCCGAGGGCGGTGCGGGCTCGTCGGCGATGGCGCGGTCGAAGAGCACCCGCAGGTTCTGTTCCATGTCTTGTCTCCCGTGGCTCGGTGGACTTCCACCTGTGCTGACTGGTTGGAGCACCGGATCGGTCACATCGACCACAGAATTCGGGCGGTCGCGCCGGTGCGTCACCGGGCGCGGGCGAGGCTGTCGGCGAGACCGGCGAGCCACCGGTCGACCTCGACCAGATGTCGCACCGACGACGGGTCGGCCCGCCCAGCAGCGCACGGATGCGGTCCAGCTCGACGGCGCGGTCCGTCGCGACCGGCAGCGCAGCCGAGCGGCGGCCGTGCGCGACCTCGTCGGCGAGGTCGTCGTACGCCGATCGCAGGTGCCCGGCGGAGTCCCGCAGCAGCGCCGCCGCCTCGGGCCAACCGGCGAGGCAGCCGGGCGGGTTGCGGCGCAGCAGCGAATCCGCGCCGGGCACGACGTGGTGCCCGGCGCTCAGGACGGCGTCCCAGTTCACCAGTTGCCGGTGCGGATCGTGGCGCTCGGAGTGGTACTGGCAGTACGACGAGTCGATCAGGATCATCCGACGCCGGACCCGGTCGAGAGCACTCTCGGGTGGTGGAGCATCGCCGACCACCGCCTGGACGGTCTGTTCGACCGCCTCCGCGTTGGCCGCCAGGTAGCGGGTGGCGTTGTGCCGCAGGTCGTGACCCGCGCGCGCGGCCACATCGCCACCCCGGCGAGCACGCCGATCACCGCGCCGAGCAGGACGTCGACCAGACGGGCCTCGGCGAGCCGCCACCCTGCCGGGCTGAGCTGCGCGAAGACGACCGTCAGCAACACCGTGAACAGTGCCTGCTGCCACAGCGGACCGAGCAGCCGACCAACGCCGAAGGCCAGCATCAGGGTGACCGGCAGGACGACGGCGTACACGATCGGCTGGTCGACGACGAGCATGACCCCGCCGCTGACGACGGCGCCGACGATCGTGCCCAGCACGGCCGGCCGCAGCGCGGTGCGGGTGTCCGCCGCCGAGGTACGCAGGACCGTGAGGGTCGCCAGCAGCACCCAGAAGCCGTGGGTCAGCTGCAACACCCGGCGGCCACCCGGGCGATGGCGAGCGCCACGGCCAGCCGCAGCGAACTGTGCAGGTGGGCCGAGCGGGGCGCGAGGTGGGAGCGGAACTGCCACCAGTACAGCGTCCACGGGCTGTGCTGCGCGTACTCGAAGAGCCGTGAGCCGGCGTCCGTCCCGGCGAGCCGCGCCCGGTGGCCACCCGGGCCCCGACGGCGAAGACCCGCACCTGGTCGGCGACGGCCAGCGCGGTGGCGTCCCGGCACAACCGGGTACGTCCGGCGCGTCGCGGCCGTCGCCCTCCCCACGGGTACGCCGCCTCGGCTCGCCCGACCTCGGCGTCCAGATCGTCGAGATGCACCGGCGGGGCACCCGGCGACAGGCTCCGGCCGGCGGCGCGGGTCGTGTCCGCGCACGAGCGCAGCAGACGTGCCGCCGACACGTCCGGGACCGGTTCCGACGGGGTGTCCGCCACCAGCCGGTCCGCCTCGGCGAGCATCTCCCGCAGCGCGGCGGCGCTGATCCGCAAGGCCCGGTCCTGCGTGCCCGCCGCGGTGGGCGACCATTCCGGAGGGCTGCGGCCCAGCTCGATCGCCCTCACCACGTCGTGGGCCCGCTCGCGTCGCGTCGCCCGACCACCCGGATCGGCGTGCGGGTCGGCCAGCCCGCGGCGGCGTCGTCGAGGAAGGCCGCGACGCCGTCCGCCGCCCGGTGAGGCGCTGCCGGTAGGAGACCGGCACCGGATCGGGCCAGAGGAACACCTCGGCCGCGGCGAGCAGCACGATGGCGAGCGTGACGCCGCCGAGTCGCTCGGGCAGGGTCCCCGGCTGGTACGGAGGAACGACGCCAGGATGTAGAAGAGCTGGAACGCGCTCGCCAACCCGACCAGACGCGGGTTGCCCACCCGGCGAACGCCACGACGAAACCGATGACGAGCATCCCACCGGCGGCCGCCCACGTGCTCCATGCCAAGAACGAGCCCACGGTGATCAGCGCCCAGACCACCGGCAGCGACAGGACGAGGATCCTCGCCCGCTGCGGCGCCGGCCCGGCAACTGCGCGAACGACCCCGCGGCGATCGTGCCGAACAACCCGTACGTGGCGAGCATCGGACTGCCCGCACCGTAGCGACAGGCGTAGAAGACGACCGACGCGACGAGGGTCAGCCGTGCCGCGCGCCGCAGGATGGCGTCCCCGGGTCACGGCGGCGAAGCCGGCAAGGAGGCTGGTTCCGAGCACGGCCGCTCCCCGGATCGTCGCAGCACCCTCCCCGGCCCACCATTCTCCCCGCGCCCCGTACTGGGCGGCGGTTTCGCCGACCAATCACCGCCGAGACCCAGCCCAGCCCAGCCCAGCCCGGTCGATCATGGAGTTGTGGTGGTAGACATAAGTCGCAAAAGGTGCTGATCCGGCCACCACAAGTCCATGATCGACGAGCCTGCGGCGGACCGGGCAACATGGTGCGCACCCACGGTCAGGGGCTTGGTTGCTCGTTCTGGTTGAGGTGTTTGCGGAACCAGTCGAGCGTGAAGCGGTGGGCGGCGATGCCGGGTGATGGCCCGCTGTCTGGGCGTCCTGCGACCATGAGCCGAGGACGGCGCCGCCTCGCCGAACCTGAGCCGAGACTAAGGTGATCTTTTAAGCTCGGGCCGCAGCGCTGCCCCAGCCGCGGCGAACGACACCGACAGAAAACGAGGCAGCCAGTGCTCACCGTAGGCTCGGCGGACACGATCTCAGTGCCCGAGAGTGAGCGATTCGGGTATTGGCACGACCTGGTGGCGCGTGAGTCGGTCCCGATGCGGATCCACAGTGCACACGCGGCAAACTTCCGGGCTCGGGCCGAGGTCATCAGTCTGGGTGAGATCGTGCTGTCGTCCTGGCAGTACCCATCCCTGGACATGCAACGGACCAGCACGTTCATCCGCCGCAGTGACCCGGAGATGTACGAGTTCGCACTGCCGCTGTCCGGGCACGGCGGGGTGGAACAGGAGCGACGGACGAACCTCTTCACGCCGGGGCAGTTCGCCATCGTCGACACGTCGCGACCGCATCAGTCGTCGCATCAGGGGCGGTCGCGGCACGAGGGTCTGTTGACCACCCTGACGATCCTCGTGCCGCACAATCTCGTACCGCTGCATCCCAACCGGATCGCCCAGCTCCTCGCCACGAACATCTCCGCCGCCGAGGGGATGGGCGCGCTGCTCAGCAACTTCGTACGTCAGGTGTTGAACCACCCGGAGCAATACCAGGAGAGCGACATTCCGCTCCTGGGCACCGTCGCCCGGGACCTGATCTCCGCGACGCTGGCTCAGCGCCTGGACCTCACCGAGGCCCTACCGACCGAGGTACGCGAGCACAGCCTGCGCGTGCGCGCCAAGGCGTTCATCGACCAGCACCTCGGCGACCCGGACCTCTCCGGGCACTGTCGCTGCCGCGCACCACGTCTCGCTCCGCAGCCTGCACCGGGCGTTCGAGGCCGATGACCAGACCGTCGCCGAGATCATCCGGACGAGGCGCCTGGACCGCTGCGCGCGCGACCTGCGCGATCCCCTGCATCGTGGGCGGACCATCCACAGCATCGCCGCCCGCTGGGGCTTTCCCTCGCAGGCCCACTTCAGCAGGGTCTTCACCGCCGCCTTCGCCATGTCTCCCCACGCTTCCGCAACGACCCTCAGCGCCAGGTCGGCGTCGCTGACGAGACACGACGGTCATCCAGTCAGGCACGATCCAACCCCGAGGGGCGCTGGCGTATGCCCGCGCACCCTGCCGGGGATGGTCGCGCCGTGACTCAGGCCGACGCTCCGGTCCTCGCGGTCGTCTGCTCGTCGGAGCGCGGAGCGTCCGCCTCTTCGTCGGCGTCGTCGTGCTCGTCGAGCATCGTGGCCTCGTCGAACGGGTCGTCGCCGCGCAGCACCCGGCCGCCCGGTCCCGGTCGAACTCCCGGTCCAGGTTCCCACCAGCACGGTGGCCACCGCGTTGCCCGCGAAGTTGGTGAGCGCCCGGCCTCCGACATGAACCGGTCGATGCCCACGATCAGCCCGACACCGTCGACGAGGTCCGGCCGGTGCGACTGGAGCCCGCCGGCCAGCGTGGCCAGCCCGCTCCGGTGACCCCGGCGGCGCCCTTCGACGCGATGATCATGAACAGCAGCAGCGAGATCTGCTCGCCGATCGCCAGCGGCTTGCCCAGCGCGTCGGCGATGAACAGCGACGCCATGGTCAGGTAGATCGCCGTACCGTCCAGGTTGAACGAGTACCCGGTCGGCACCGTGATGCCCACGACCGGCTTGCTCACGCCGAAGTGCTCCATCTTGGCGATCAGCCGTGGCAGCGCCGATTCCGAGGACGAGGTCGACAGGATCAGCAGGAACTCCCGGCCCAGGTAGCGCATCAGCCCGAAGATCGAGATTCGGGCCACGAACCACAGCAGCGCACCAGGAACACCAGCACGAAGATCAGACAGGTGACGTAGAAGCCCACCATGATCTGGGCCAGGCTCTTGAGGGCGTCCACGCCGGTCGCGCCGACCACGGCGGCCATCGCCCCGAACGCGCCGATCGGCGCCAGCCACATGATCATGGCGAGGACCTTGAAGACGACCCGCTGGATGACGGTGATGGCGCTCAGCACCGGCTCACCGCGCCGGCCCATGGCCTGGACGGCGAAGCCGACCAGCAGGGCGACCAGCAACGTCTGGAGCACCTTGCCCTCGGTGAGTGCGGAGAGCAGCGTGGTCGGGATGATCCCGAGCAGGAAGTCCGCCGTACCGGCGGCCTCGTCACCGGCGGCGGCCTTGCCGGAGCCGGCGAGGTCCGCCCGAGGTCCAGGCCGGAGCCGGGGTGGATGAGGTTGCCGACGACCAGGCCGATGGCGAGCGCGACCGTCGACATGGTGATGAAGTAGCCGAGAGCCAGGCCGCCGACCCTGCCGACCTTCGCGGCCTGCCGGACGGAGCCGACGCCGAGCACGATGGTGCAGAAGATGACCGGGCTGATCATCATTTTGATCAGGTTGACGAAGCCGGTGCCGATCGGCTGAGTTCCTTGCCGAAATCGGGGCGACCAGGCCGACCACGATGCCGGCGAGCACGGCCACGATGACGGCCAGATACAGGTAACGGGTACGGTCCCGGCGGACCGCCGGTGCCGGTGGGGTGGCGGATGCGGTGGTGTCCATGTCGACAATGTGAAGCGCGTCTCACCCGTTGACAGCCTTGCGGTCATTCTGTTCACCGCGACATGCGTCAACGACGGCGTACCGAGGAGGTGGTGAGGGTGGCCCGACGCCAGTGGACCATCGCGGGACAACTCTTCGCCCTCCAGGCGGTGGTGGTGACGCTGCTCGTGCTGGCCGGCGCGGCGGGCGCCGTCTGGCTGGCCCGCAGCGACTCCCGCCAGGCCGCGCAGGAGGAGGTGCTCGCGGTGGCGCAGACCGTGGCCGGCTCTCCCGACGTCCGCGCGGCCCTCACGACCGCCGACCCGGCCAGCGTTCTCCAGCCGTACGCCGAATCGACCTGGCGGGCGACGGGCACCGACTTCGTGGTGGTGATGGCCCCCGACCGCACCCGTTTCTCGCACCCGACCCCGGAGCGGATCGGCGAGCCGTTCGTCGGCGAGATCGGGCCCGCCCTGGAGGGCCGGCCGTTCACCACCACGAACGTCGGGACGCTCGGCGAGTCGGTGCGCGCGGTCGTTCCGGTGTACGACGAGCAGCACCGCATCGTCGGCCTGGTCTCGGTGGGCATCACCACGCGCGCGATCGACCGTAAGCTGCTCCGCCAGTTGCCGGTGCTGTTCGGTGTCGCCGCACCGGCTCTCGCGCTCGCCGCGACGGGGTCCTGGCTGCTCAGCCGCCGACTTCGCCGCCAGACGCACGGTCTGGGGCGGCACAGATGACCCGGATGTACGAGTACTACGACGCCGTCCTGCACTCGGTGCGTGAGGGTCTCGTCGTGCTGACCACCGATCGGCGGGTAGCGCTGATCAACGACGAGGGCCGTCGGCTGCTGGGGCTCGATGTGGACGCACCGGTGGTCGACCAACCGGTGACGGGAATCGACCTGCCGCCCGCGGCGGCCGAGCTGCTCGGCTCCGGACGTGACGCCCGTGACGAGCCGGTTCTCGCCGGTGACCGGGTGCTCGTCGCCAACCAGCGGACCACCCGCTTCGAGGGTGCGGTGCTCGGCACCGTCCTGACCCTGCGGGACCAGACCGAACTGCGCACGCTGGCCAGTGAGTTGGACACGGTGCGCGCGTTGACCGAGGCGTTGCAGGCGCAGACCCACGAGTCGGCCAACCGGCTGCACACCGTACTGACCCTCGTCGAGTTGGGCCGCGCCGACGAGGCCGTCCGGCTCGGCACCCGGGACCTGGCCCTCGCCCAGCAACTGACCGACCGCGTGGTCGGCGCGGTCACCGAGCCGGCGTTGGCCGCGCTGCTGCTCGGCAAGTCCGCCCAGGCTGGCGAGCGCGGGGTGGATCTGATCATCGAGCCGGACTGCCGCCTCGACGACAGCCCCTGCCGACCGGTGACCTGCTCACCGTGGTCGGCAACCTGGTCGACAACGCCCTGGAGGCGGTGGCCGGCACGCCGGCGCCACGCCGGGTTCGGGTCTTCGTGGGCGCGACCGACGACGAGTTGGTGGTCCGGGTCGGCGACAGCGGTCCCGGCTGGCCCCGGAGCGGGTCGCCGACGCTTTCCGCCGCGGCTGGTCCACCAAGAGCACCGGGCGGGCCTCGGCCTGGCGCTGGTCGGGCAGGTGGTCCGCCGGCACGGCGGCAGCGCCGAGGTGGCCCGCTCGGACGACGGCGGCAGCCTGTTCACCGTCCGACTGCCAGTCGTCAGGGCGCGGTCATGACCGACATCCGGGTGCTGGTCGTCGAGGACGAGCCGCTGCTGGCCGAGGCGCACAGCGCGTACACCGAACGGGTCCCCGGTTTCGTGGTGGTCGGGGTGGCGCACACCGCGCGGGCGGCGATGGCGGCCCTGCGCGCCAACGACGGCGGCGACGTGGACCTCGTACTCCTGGATTTTCGGCTGCCCGACCTGCACGGCCTGGACGTCTGCCGGGCGCTGCGCGCGGCGGGCAGCAGTGTCGACGTGCTCGCGGTGACGTCCGCGCGTGACCTGGCGGTGGTGCGCACCGCCGTGTCCCTCGGGGTGACCCACTACCTGCTCAAGCCGTTCACGTTCGCCGCGTTCCGCGACAAGCTGGAACGGTACGCCGACTACCGCGCGCAGGCGCTCGCCGACGGCGAGGTCGCGGCCCAGCACGAGGTGGACCAGATGTTCGCCACCCTGCGCGGCACCGCCGGGCACAGCCTGCCCAAGGGCTCGACGCGCAGACCCTCGATCGGGTACGCGCCGCGCTGGCCGACGGCACCCGCGCGGAGGTCGGGTTGTCCGCGACCGAGGTGAGCGCGTTGACCGGGATCTCCCGGGTGACCGCCCGCCGCTACCTGGAGTACCTGGTGACGGTCGACCGGGCCTCGCGCAGCCCTCGCTACGGCACTCCTGGCCGCCCCGAGGTCGAGTACCGACCGAGGTGACCGCGCCCGTGTCCGCGCCCCCGACGCCCCGCAAGATCGCGCAACATCCTGGATGTAGTGGCGCCGACACCGGCCGCGAGATGCCGCCCGTCGATGTCGGAAGTGGGAGAATCGAGGACGACCCGATACGCAGGAGGTGAGCCGTGACGTCGAGCAATGCCGAACACATGCCCGAGTGGCCGACCGCTGAGCACGTGCCGGCCGAGGAGTTGGCCCGTCGCCAGGGCATCCAGCCGATCGCCTCCGTGGACGACCTGGCCCGTCCGGGTCTGTTCGAGTCGGACGAGGAATGGACGAGTTCCTCGCCGACCTCTACACCTCTCGGCGGGCCGGTGCCGCGTGAGCCTTGTCGTCCTGGACACCGACGTGGCATCAGCGATTCTGCGGGGGCGGCTACCCGAACGCCTCCGTGCCCGCCTGGCCGGTAGGACCCTCTGCATCACCTTCGTGACGCTTGGAGAGCTGACAAAATGGACGGCACTGCGCAGCTGGGGGCCGCGCAAGCTGGCTGACCTCGCGCAATGGCGCTCGGGGATCGTGCTGCTTCCCTTTGACGAGGCGGTGGCGGTCACCTGGGGCCACCTTCAGGCGCGGGCTCAGCACCGGGGGCGCCCTCGGCCGACAAACGACTCCTGGATCGCGGCGTGCTGTCTCGTCGACCGACTACCGCTGGCGACCTTCAACGGCAAGGATTACGCGGACTTCGCCGAGTACGACGGGCTACGTCTATTCGACGTTTCCTAGCTGGAGCCCTCCGCCCGCAAGATCGCACAACATCCTGGATGTAGTGGCATCCGAAGCGCCCGACACCACTACATCCGTGTTCGAGCACGATCTTGGCGCATGCCGGGCGTCGACCTTCGGACGCCGACAGCCGGGGAGCGGTCGGTCGGTCGGGAACCCGGTGGCGGGGCGAAGATCCGTTGTTAGACTTTGCGGAGTTGGGTTGGCGACACGACCAGGAGACCAGACATGGCGGGTGACGACGACATCTCCGGGTGAGACCGGACATGTTCGGCCATCGGCTCGGCGCGCTTACGCGCAGCCGCCGTGGCCATGCCGTCGTTCCACCGGTTCCCGTTGTCGTCGGGCGGCTCTGGTGCGCCCACCCCACCCTTGAGGTCACTCGCATGTCTGATGCGTTCATCGTCTGCTCGAATCTGTCCTTCTCCTGGCCGGACGACACCCCGGTCTTCTCGGAGCTGTCCTTCACCGTCCCGGGCGGTCGTACCGGCCTGGTCGCGCCCAACGGCGCCGGCAAGAGCACCCTGCTGCGGCTGATCGCCGGGGAGCTACGGCCCAGCGGCGGCAGCGTCACCGTCGACGGAGTGCTCGGCTACCTCCCGCAGACGCTGCCACTGGTCGGCGACCTGACCGTGGCGCAGGTGCTGGGCGTCGCCGAGCGAATCGCGGCCCTGCACGCCATCGAGGCCGGCGATGCCGGCGAGGAGCACTTCGCCACCATCGGCGACGACTGGGACATCGAGGAGCGCACCCGTGCCGAGCTGGACCGGCTCGGCCTCGGTGACCTGGAACTCGACCGGCGGCTGCACGCCCTCAGCGGAGGCCAGGTGGTCTCCCTCGGTCTGGCGGCCCAACTGCTGCGACGCCCGGACGTCCTACTGCTCGACGAGCCGACCAACAACCTGGACCTGGAGGCCCGGCACACGCTCTACGACGTGCTGACCGACTGGTCCGGGTGCCTGCTGCTGGTCAGTCACGACCGGGAACTGCTGGACCGGATGGACCGCGTCGCCGAGCTGGACCAGGGCGAGATCCGCTGGTACGGGGCAACTTCACCGCGTACACCGAGGCGGTGCAGGCGGCGCGGGAGGTGGCCGAGAGCAACCTGCGCAACGCCGAGCAGGAGGTCAAGCGGGAGAAACGGGAGATGCAGCAGGCCCGGGAGCGGGCCGACCGGCGGGCCAGCAACGCCTCGAAGAACCTGAAGAACGCCGGCCTGGCCCGGATCGTCGCTGGTGGGCTCAAGCGCAGCGCGCAGGAGTCGGCGGGCAGGGCGCAGGAGACGCACTCGTCCCGGCTGGGTCAGGCCAGGGCGCGACTCGACGAGGCCGGCCGGGCGGTACGCGACGAGGACCGAATCGTCGTGGACCTGCCGGACACCACAGTCCCGGGCGGGCGCACGGTCTTCTCCGGCCACGGGATGCGGGCCCGCTTCGACGACCGGGAGCTGTTCGGCGGCGACGGTGCCGACCTGGTGATCCGGGGTCCGGAACGGATCGCGCTCACCGGGCGAACGGCGTCGGCAAGTCGACCCTGCTGCGCCTGGTCCAGGGTGACCTGCAACCGTCCGGCGGTGAGCTGAGGCGCGGCGACGGGCGGATCGCGTACCTGTCGCAACGGCTGGACCTGCTGGACCTCGACCGCACGGTCGCGGAGAACTTCGCCGCGTACGCGCCGAGCCTGCCGGACGCCACGCGGATGAACCTGCTCGCCCGGTTCCTGTTCCGGGCTCGCGGGTGAACCTGCCGGTCGGGGTGCTCTCCGGCGGTGAACGGCTGCGCGCCACCCTGGCGTGTGTGCTCTGCGCCGAACCGGCACCGCACCTGCTGCTGCTCGACGAACCGACGAACAACCTGGACCTGGTCAGCGTCTCCCAGCTGGAGAGCGCGCTGACGGCGTACCAGGGGCGTTCGTGGTGGTCAGCCACGACGAACGGTTCCTGGCCGAGATCGGTGTGCGGCGCTGGCTGCGGCTGGCTGACGGCCAGCTGCGGGAGATCAGCGCCCCGAGCAGGGCTGACCCCGGCGACGTCCCGATCCGGCCGGACGTACGCCGGCCGGACCGCGGCCCGGTCAGCTGACGTTGGCCGGGCCGAGGACGCTCTTCAGGTCACCCATCAGCGCGGTCGTCGCCGCCACCCGGAACGGGCCGAGCCGGAGGGTCGTGGTGCGCCCACCGTTGAGCAGTTTGACGTGCACCTCGGTGTCGCCGGGATGCAGCACCAGGGTTTCCTTGAGTTTCTCCACCAGCGGTGGCGTGCACCGGTGCACCGGGATGGTGAGGGTGACCGGCTTGTTGGTGGCGCTGGTGCTGACGTCCGGCATGGACATGTCCATCGCCATGATCCGGGTGTGTCGTCGCGGCGATCCAGCCGACCCTTGACCACGACGATGGCGTCCTCGGCGATGTACTGGCCGATGACCTCGTAGGTGTTCGGGAAGAAGAGCGTCTCCACCCCGCCGGCCAGGTCCTCCAGGGTGGCCGACGCCCAGGCTCGGCCCTGTTTGGTGACCCGGCGCTGCACCCCGGACAGGATGCCGGCGAGGGTGACGACCGCCCGTCCGGCACCCGCCCTCCTCGGCCAGGGCGGCGATCGTGGTGTCGGCCGCCGCGTTGAGGATGTGCTCCAGGCCGAACAGCGGGTGGTCGGAGACGTACAGGCCGAGCATCTCCCGCTCGAAGGCCAGCTTGTCGCGCTTGTCCCACTCGCTGTCGGCGATGATCGGCATCACCGTCGTGCTGCCGGTGTCGGCGTCACCGAAACCGGCGCCGAACAGGTCGTACTGGCCGACGGCCTCCTTGCGCTTGACGTCGGCGTACGCGTCGATCGCGTCGGCGTGCACCGCGAGCAGGCCCTTGCGGGGTGCTCCATCGAGTCGAACGCGCCCGCCTTGATCAGCGATTCGATGGTCTTCTTGTTGCAGACCACCGCGTCCACCTTGGACAGGAAGTCGTAGAAGTCGAGGTAGTCACTCTTCTCCGCCCGGCAGCGCATGATCGAGGCGACCACGTTCGCGCCGACGTTGCGCACGGCGGCCAGGCCGAAGCGGATGTCAGTGCCGACCGGGGTGAACGGCCCGGCCGAGGTGTTCACGTCCGGCGGCAGCACCTGGATCTTCATCCGGCGACACTCGGCCAGGTAGAGCGCCATCTTGTCCTTGTCGTCGCCGACGCTGGTCAGCAACCCGGCCATGTACTCGGCGGGATAGTGCGCCTTCAGGTACGCGGTCCAGTAGGAGACCAGGCCGTACGCGGCGGAGTGCGCCTTGTTGAAGGCGTACCCGGCGAAGGGCACCAGGACGTCCCACACCGCCTGGATCGCCTCGTCGGAGTAGCCGCGCTCGCGGCAGCCGTCCCGGAACGGGATGAACTCCTTGTCGAGGATCTCCTTCTTCTTCTTACCCATCGCCCGACGCAGCAGGTCGGCCTGACCGAGGGTGTAGCCGGCGAGGATCTGCGCGGCGCGCTGCACCTGCTCCTGGTAGACGATCAGGCCGTGGGTGGGCGCCAGGATCTCCCGCAGCGGCTCCTCCAGCTCCCTGTGGATCGGCGTGATCTCCTGGAGACCGTTCTTGCGCAGCGCGTAGTTGGTGTGCGAGTCGACGCCCATCGGGCCGGGCCGGTAGAGGGCCAGGACGGCGGAGATGTCCTCGAAGTTGTCCGGCTTCATCAACCGCAGCAGCGACCGCATCGGCCCACCGTCGAGCTGGAACACGCCCAGGGTGTCACCGCGGGCCAGCAGCTCGTACGCGGCCTTGTCGTCCAGCGGAAGGCCCAGCAGGTCGAGCTTGCGGCCGTGGTTGAGCTCGATGTTCTTGACCGCGTCGTCGATGATCGTGAGGTTGCGCAGGCCGAGGAAGTCCATCTTCAGCAGCCCGAGCGACTCGCACGTCGGATAGTCGAACTGCGTGATGATCGCCCGTCGGCGTCCCGACGCGTCAACGGGATGTGCTCGATGATCGGCTCGGCGGACATGATGACGCCGGCGGCGTGCACACCGGTCTGCCGGATCAGCCCCTCGATGCCCTTGGCGGTGTCGATCACCTTGCGGACGTCCGGGTCGGAGTCGTACAGGCCGCGGATCTCGCCGGCCTCCGCGTAGCGGGGTGCTTGTTGTCGAAGATGCCGGTCAGCGGGATGTCCTTGCCCATCACGGCCGGGGCATCGCCTTGGTGATCCGGTCGCCGACCGCGTACGGGAAACCGAGGACCCGGGCCGAGTCCTGATCGCGGCCTTCGCCTTGATCGTGCCGAAGGTGGCGATCTGGGCGACCTTGTCCTCACCCCACTTGTCGGTGACGTACTTGATCACCTCACCGCGTCGACGCTCGTCGAAGTCGATGTCGACATCCGGCATCGAGACCCGCTCGGGGTTGAGGAACCGCTCGAAGATCAGGCCGTGCAGGATCGGGTCCAGGTCGGTGATGCCCAGCGCGTACGCGACCAGTGAGCCGGCCGCCGAACCACGGCCCGGACCGACAGCGATGCCCTGGTTCTTCGCCCACTGGATGAAGTCGGCGACCACGAGGAAGTAGGACGGGAAGCCCATCTGGTTGATGACGCCCAGCTCGTACTCCGCCTGGACGACGTGCCCCTCCGGGATGCCGCCCGGGTAGCGACGGCCCAGGCCGGCGAAGGTCTCCTTGCGGAACCAGGACTCCTCGGTCTCCCCTCGGGCACCGGGAAGCGCGGCATCAGGTTGTGGAACTCGAACATGCCGGTCGGGTCGACCTTCTCGGCGACCAGCAGGGTGTTGCGGCAGCCCTCCTGCCACAGCTCGGACGAGTCCACCGCGCGCATCTGGTCGGCGCTCTTGACGAAGTAGCCGCCGCCCTCGAACCGGAACCGGTTGGGGTCGTCGATGTTGCTGCCGGTCTGCACGCAGAGCAGCACGTCGTGGGCGGTGGCCTGCGACTCGTGGGTGTAGTGGGAGTCGTTGGTGACCACCGGAGGGATGTCCAGCTTGCGGGCGATCTCGGTGAGCCGTCGCGGACCCGGCTCTCGATGGAGAGGCCGTGGTCCATGATCTCCAGGAAGTAGTTGTCCTTGCCGAAGATGTCCTGGTAGCTGGCGGCGACCTTGAGCGCCTCGTCGAACTGGCCCAGTCGCAGCCGCGTCTGCACCGCGCCGGACGGGCAGCCGGTGGTGGCCATGATCCCCTCGGCGTGCTCGGCGATCAGCTCCATGTCCATCCGGGGCCACTTGACATAGTGCCCTCCATGGACGCGCGCGAGTTGAGGGTGAACAGGTTCTTCAGACCCTGGGCGTTCTTCGCCCACATGGTCTTGTGGGTGATCGCGCCGTTACCGGAGATGTCGTCGCTCTTCTGCTCCGGCCGACCCCACTTGACCCGCGCCTTGTGATAGCGCGACTCCGGCGCCACGTACGCCTCGACGCCCAGGATCGGCGTGATCCCGGCGGCCATCGCCTGGTTGTAGAAGTCGTTCGCGCCGTGCATGTTGCCGTGGTCGGTGATCGCCACGGCGGACATGCCGAGCCGCTTGGCCTCGGCGAACAGGTCCTTGAGGCGGGCCGCTCCGTCGAGCATCGAGTATTCCGTGTGCACGTGCAGATGCGCGAACGAATCGGCCATGCCTGGCGCCCCCGGCGGTGTGGATCTTGTTGGTCGGAGCCGACCGGGACCTACCCTACCGAGGTGATCTCGGCGGCTCCACCGTCCGCGCCGAGGGTGGCCCTCGTCTCCTGATAGCCCCGGTGCGCCTAGGCTCTCGAGAATGGCGAGGTACTACGACGTACACCCGGAGAACCCACAACCCGGGTCATCGGCCAGGTGGCCGACCTGATCCGCGGCGGTGGGCTGGTCGCCTACCCGACGGACTCCTGCTATGCGCTCGGCATCCAGCTGGGCAACCGGGACGGGCTGGACCGGATCCGCGAGATCCGTCACCTCGACGATCGACACCACTTCACGCTGGTCTGCCGCGACTTCGCGCAGCTCGGCCAGTTCGTCCAGATCAGCAACGCGGTCTTCCGGCTGGTGAAGGCATCCACCCCGGGCAGTTACACCTTCATCCTGCCGGCCACCCGCGAGGTGCCCCGGCGAATGCTGCACCCGAAGAAGCGGACGGTCGGCGTGCGCGTACCCCGACACACCGTCACCCAGGCGCTGCTGGCCGAGCTGGCCGAGCCACTGGTGTCCAGCACCCTGGTCCTGCCCGGCGACGACGAGCCGATGACCCAGGGCTGGGAGATCAGGAACGCCTCGACCACCAGCTCGACGCGGTGCTCGACGCCGGCGAGTGCGGCAGCGAGCCGACGAGCGTGATCGACCTGTCCGGGCCCGAACCGGAGATCCTGCGCCGGGGCGCCGGAGACGTGTCCCGGTTCGAGTAGCGCCCCGGTTCGCGTCGGGTGCCGGACGGTACGCGGTCACGCCGCCACCACCGGCCGTACGCTCGGGGATCGGCACCGGCGAGCATTGGACATCCGGCATGCCCGACCCGGACAGCATCGACGCCCTGGCCCGGTCCGCCGCACACGGCGACCCGGCGGCACTGGACGCCCTGCTGGTCGCGGTGCGCCCGGAGGTGCTGCGGCTGTGCGCCCGGTTCCTGCCCAACCGGGAGGACGCCGAGGAAGCCTGCCAGGACACCCTGCTCGCGCTCGCCAACGGCATCACCCGGTTCGAGGGCCGCTCCTCGTTCCGCACCTGGCTGCACCGGCTGACCGCCAACCGGGCCCGCTCCACCTACCGCACGCTGCGCCGCCGCTGTCGGCTGGAGGCCGGCGGCGTGCCGCTGCCCGACCAGGCCGACCCCGCCGGACCAGCGTGGTCGCGGGCACCCGCCTCGACCTGCTCGACGCCTTCGACGCGGTCCGCCCCGAGCTGGCCGAGGTGGTGGCCCTGCGGGACGTCCTCGGGCTGAGCTACCCCGAGATCGCCGCCCTGATCGACATACCCGTGGGCACTGTGAAGTCCCGCCTGCACCTGGCCCGCCAGCAGGTCCGGCAACGACTCGGCAGCGAATGAGCCGGGCGTCGTTCCGCCGGCTCGGCGTCGTCCTCGCGGCCACCGTGGGGTCGCCGCCTGCGGCGGCGGTGACGCCGTCTCGCCACTGCCCGTGCAACCGCCCGGCCCGACCGTTCGTCACCGACACCCTCGGCGATCCCCGCGCCCAGCACGCCCACGGTCTCGCCGTCCCGACCTCCGCCGACCAGCGGACGGCCGGTCGCGGCGGCGCCCACACCACCAGGACAAGGGGTACGCCCCGGACGACTCCCCGCCGACCGCCGCGCCTCGGCCTGCCAGGGGCGGTCCGCTACGACCTGCCACTCGCCGACACCGAGATCGAGCTGCTGCGATCGCTCTGCTTCGCCACCGGCGCGGTGCTGCGGATCCAGGGCATCGGGCCGGGGCTCGTCACCGTGGACCGCCCCGACCTGGTGTCGCAGCACTACGAGGCGGGCGTGGTGGACATCCGTTTCGTCCGCCCCGGCACCGTCGCCGTGATGATCCCCAAGGACGACCGGGAGCACACCATCACCGTGGTGGTCCGCTAGGCCGGTGGCTCGGTGCCGGGCCCGGAGGAACTCGGCGGCGGCGACCCCAGCAGCACCAGACCGGCGGCGACGCTCACCCCAGACCGGGCAGGTGCGGCCCGGCCGGGCGAGAGCGATCGTCACGACGACGCCGACGACGTGGGACAACGGCAACCGCTCGTAGACCTCGTACTCGAGCATCGCCCGACCGCACAGCACCAGCCCGGCGCCGCCCAGGATGAGCGCGACCATCGGGGCGCCCGGCCGCTCGACGGGCTGCTCGATGATCCGTTCGACACCGGCGGCCGTGCCGACCACCCCGGCGATCATCAGCCAGTGGGCGTACGGGTTGGTCTGCACCAGCCGGGCCGGGTGGGGCGACGACTCGATGGCGGTGCGCAGGGTCGCGCCGGCTCCCCGGGCGTAGCTCCACCAGAGCACAGCGGCAGTGAGGAACGCGGTGCCGAAGGCGGCCACCCGATCCGCGGTGAAGGGTTGGTGGCCCAGGCTGAGGACGCTGACCAGGACCAGCTCACCCAGGGACAGAATGTAGATCTGCTGGTAGCGCTCGGCGAGGTGCTCGGGCACCACCTGGTAGCGCGGCAGAGGTGCCCGACCGGGGAGCGGGAAGCGCAGACCGTACGCGGTGTAGTCAATCGTCAGCGCGGCCAGCCACAGCGCGAGCCGCCAGTCGGGATCGGCCACCAGACCGCCGACCACCCAGAGGGTCCCCGAGCCGACGTCCCAGATCAGGGCGCGTACCGGACGCTCCTGCTCCGGCCTGCCCCGCAGGGGACCAGGCGAGCACCAGCCCCGGACCAGGAAGATCGCGACCCAGGTACCGCTGAAGATCAAACCGTGGTCACCGAACGCCGTGGGCAGCGCCGCGGCCATCAGCATCAGGCCGAACATGGTGCCCAGGATCAACAGTGGGAGCGGCTGCTTCCGGGGCCGTAGCTGTCGGTGATCAACGTAGTGGTCACCCACACCGCGAACAGCGTCGACAGCAGGAGCAGCGCCTGGGCGATCCCGGTCCAGCTCTGGTCGGCCGCCATCTTCTGCGAGGTCATCGCCAGACCGGCGACCAGGGCTAGGTCGAAGAACAGCTCCAGCAGATCCGTACGCGGCGACCCGTTCGGCGTGCGGATCGGAGCCCGGCGCGCGCCACCGCCCACCGGCTCGCGCTTCTCCGCCACGGTGACAGCTTCACACCTGGTGGGTCGCCGCCGGCGCGTTTCGGCCGCACCTACCGCAGGCGTACGCCGGCGAGCAGGGTGTCCACGAAGTCGGGTCCACTGCCCGGCGGTGGGGCGATCTGCACGTACAGCAGAGCCTGTCGGTCGGGGTGCAGGGCGGCCGACTCGATGATCTGCGGCCGACCCCGGTCGCAGCGGTACGCCACCACTGTCCACTCGACGCCCGTCTGCCGGGTGGCGCGGGTCGGCGCGGGCGTGCAGTCGGCGTGCGTGCGCTCGGCCAGGAACCCGGCGGGTGTGGCGCGTGCCGCCGTACTCGCGGAGAGGCCCACGAACGCGCCGGGTAGGCGAGCGTCGGCGGCCCAGCGGCGGGTTGCGGCGACATCACCAGCGCCGGTTCGGGCTCGCCGTCGGCACCGTACTGACCGGCCCAGGTGGCACCCGTGGCGGACCAGCCGGGCGGCAACGCCACGGTCAGGGGCCCGGTCGTGTACGTGCCGCCGACCGGCCGCCCCGATTCGACGCCACGCGGCTCGGCACCCACCGCACCCACCGCGGTCGCGGCCACGACCGCGGCCCCGGCCAGCCGCAGCCGGTACGGGCGGCGGGCCCTCACCGAGGTGACAGCTGTTGTCGCATCGGGACCGGTCGCCGCGGCCAGTCCCGCCGGGCCGCTCGCTCGACTCGACCCGTCCGGCCATCCCGCCGGGCCGCCCGCTCGGTCCAACGCCGCGTGCAGGGTCGCGGCGTCGGGTAGCGGTCGGCCGGGCGATGCGCGGTGGCCCGGACGAGCACCGCCGCGATCGCCGGAGGCACGCCGTCCCGCAGCCGCATCACGGGCGCGGGACGGGACAGGTCGGGGCGGACGGGTCGGGGCGGGACGGGTCGGGGCGCGGTGGGTCCTCAGCCAGCAGCCGGATGCCGAGCCGGCCGAGCCCGTACACGTCGGCGCGGGTGTCGATCACCGAGCCCGGGTCGTCCTGCTCCGGGGCCATGTAACCCGGGTGCCGGCACGGGCGGTCAGCCCGGAGGCGGCGGCGAGCGCCTTGGCGAGGCCGAGGTCGGCGATCAGGACCTGTTCGGCGCCGCCCGGGCCGGCGGAGCGGAACAGGATGTTGCCCGGGGTGAGGTCACGGTGCACGACGCCGTGCCGGTGCAGCACGGCGACCCCGGCGCAGACCTCGCCGAGCAGTAGCACCGCCGTCGGCGCGGGGATCTCACCGGCGGCCAGGCGGTCCCGGAGGCTGCCCCGTCCGCCCAGGCCAGCACCGCGTACGGCCGACCGTCGGGCAACTCACCGACGGCGTGCACCCCGACCAGCCGCTCGTGCTCCAGCCGGCGCAGCAACCGGGCCTCGTCGAGGAAGCGTTCCCGGACCCGCAGGTCGTGGCTCCAGTTCTCGGCCAGCACCTTGATCGCCACGTGCGCGTCGAGCACCCGGTCGTAGCCCAGCCAGACCGTCGCGAACGAACCGACGCCGAGCAGTCGCTCGATGGCGTAGGGCCCGACCCGCAGCGGAGCCGTCACGTGTCACCCCGGCCCGCACGGTCTCTTCACAGTAGACCGGGCCGGTCGGAAACCCGACGAACCGGTGGCCCCGACGCGGTGACTAACAGGGCAGGAGACCCATCACCGAAGGAGCCGACATGAACCGACCCACGATCCTCCTCACCACCGCCGCACTGGCACTCGGCACGCTGGTTCCGGTGACCGTCGCCGGCCCGGCGGCGGCGGCGCGCCGGCGGGCAGCCACACCGCGGCCGCCGGGCACACCCACCCGCAGGTGCTCAGCGTCGCCGGTGTCGGTGTGTACCGGATCGGCGCCAGCCTGGCGGCGCTCACCGCGGCCGGGCACATCGACTGGACCGTGCCGGCCTGCGGCGCGGTGGTGCACGCCGGCGCGACAGGTTCCTGGGCCGGAGTGGTTCTGCTCGCCTTCCGCGACGGGCGACTGGTGGAGGTCGGTACGGCCACCGCGCCGCCCGCTCCCCGCCGGGGCGACGGTCGGCATGTCCTTCGCCGAGCTGGAGGCGATCTACGGCCGGCGAGGGTCGTTGATCCGCAACGACGCGGGGACGCCGAGGCGTATCTGGTGCGGGTCGGCTCGCGTGTCGAGCTGTTCACCGGGCACCCGATCCGGCCGGGCGTGGGCTATTTCCAGGTCGGGCCGGCCACCTTCGTCGAGCGGAACTTCCGGCAGAGCGTGTCCTGCTGATCTCCGACCAGGTGCGGGGCGTCCGGTGTCGACCGGGCGCCCGCACGTCGTATCGGCCCGACGGGGCATGGGCGGACACGATGATGTCGTTGTAGACAACACTGTGTGCCACACAGTATGGTGTGACACATGGTTAGCGAGGACGTTCTACGGACGCACCTACAGGAGTTGCGTCGAGGCACCGTCGTGGTGGCCAGCCTGGTCGCGTTGCGCCGACCGGACTACGGCTACGCACTGCTGCAACGGCTCAGCGACCACGGCTTCCCGGTCGACGCCAACACCCTCTACCCGCTGCTGCGCCGCCTGGAGGACCAGGGGCTGCTGACCAGCGAGTGGAACACCGAGGAGAGCCGACCGCGCAAGTTCTACCGGACCAGCGACGAGGGCGAGTCGATGCTGAACCGGCTCCTGGACGACCTCGCCGCCGTGCAGACCTCCATCACCGGGCTGATCCAAGGAGTAGACCGATGAACACCCTGACCGACCGCTACCTCGCCGCCACCCTGCGCTCGGTGCCCACCCAGCGCCGCGACGAGATCGCCAACGAGCTGCGGGCATCGATCGAGGACATGGTCGAGGACCGCACCGGAGGCGGGGCCGACCCGGCAGTGGCCGAGCGGGAGGTGCTCACCGAGCTGGGCAACCCGGACGTGCTGGCCGCCCGGTACGCCGACCGCCGGTTGCAGCTCATCGGCCCGACCTACTACCTGGTCTGGCTGCGGCTGCTGAAGCTGCTGCTCAGCTTCATCCCAGCGCTCGTCGGCACGATCGTCACCGTCGTCGAGGCGGCCGAAGGAAAGGGTTTCGGGGCCATCGGGCCGGGCATCGTCGTCGCCCTGCACGTGGCCGTGCACATCGGCTTCTGGCTCACCCTGACCTTCGCGCTCATCGAGCGCTCCCAGTCGACGGTCGACCTGCCGGAATGGACTGTCGACCATCTGCCCGACGCCCCGGTGCACCGGGCATCCTCTCGCCGACACCGTCGCGTCGGTGATCATGCTGGTGCTGACCATCGCGTACCTTCCCTACCAGCACTACCAGTCGTGGGTGCACGCCACCAACGGCGACAACATCCCGATCCTCGACCCGACTCTGTGGTCGTTCTGGCTGCCGGCGCTGATCGTGGTGCTGGTCGCCAGCGTGATCTTCGATGTCGTCAAGTTCCGGATCGGGCGCTGGACGTGGGCCCTGTTCGGCACCAGGGCCCTGCTCAACCTGGCGTTCGGGGTGCCGCTGGCGTGGTTGGCGCTCTCCGACCGGCTGCTCAACCCGGCCCTGAACGAGCGTCTGAGCTGGTTGGCGGAAGCGGACAACCGCAACAGCATCGGTCTGGCCATCGCGCTGGGTGCGGCAGTGGTCGTGATCTGGGACCTGATCGACACCGCTCTGAAGACGCGCCGCCAGACGGCATGAGCGACACACCGCACGGCGGCCCGGCGCGTACCCGCGCCGGGCCGCCGCCCGTTTTGCGCGACCGCAGCGACATCGGCGCGCCCGGTCGGCGGCCGCGGTGGGTGGCGTGGCATCGTTCCCGGATGACCGTGGCACCGCGAGGAGTGGCGCCGCCCGGGTCCGACGGCGGAGCAGCGCCGAAACGACCTGTGGATCGGCCTGGGAATGACCGGGCTGGCGCTGGTGAGCCTCACCCTGGCCCGCAGCACCGGGCGTTCCTGCTGGGCCCACCGCCCTCCGGGCCGGAGCAGCTGCTCTGGACGGTGGCGGTGACCCTGCCGCTGGTCTGGCGGCGGCGCTGGCCGGCCGCGACACTGCTGGTCGTCGCGGTGGCGTTCATCGCCGCGCAGGCACGATCCGCTCCGGAGACGCAGTTCTCCTCCTGGGCCCTGTTCTGCGCCCTCTACACCGTCGGCGCCTGGGGCAGGACCACCAGGCGACGCGCCGGCTGCGCATCGGCGTGATCGCCACGATGTTCGCCTGGCTCGGGATCTACTACGCCGTGATGATCGACCACATCCCGCCCGGGGCCTTCGCCGACGCGGTCGGGCCGGTGCCACCGGTGCTCGCCGCGATGGTCACCGGCGTGCTGCTCAACGTGCTGGTCTTCGGTTTCGCCTTCTTCTTCGGCGAGACCGCCTGGTGGCCGCCCGCCGCGAGCACGAGCTGCGCGCCAGGCCGAGGACCTGCGCCGGTCGCAGGCCGAGTCCGGGAACGGCGGTGCTCGGCGAACGGGTTCGGATCGCCCGGGAGCTGCACGACGTGGTCGCCCACCACGTGTCGGTGATGGGGTGCAGGCGTCCGCCTGCCGCCGGGTGTTCGACCGTGACCCGGGCAAGGCCCGCACGGCGCTGACGGCCATCGAGCAGAGCGCCCGCACCGCCGTCGACGAGCTGCGCCGGATGCTGGGCGTGCTGCGGACCTCCGCCGTCGCCGACGCCGAACCGCCGGCGGCCGGCGGCGTCGAGCGCATCGGCGAGCTGGTCGAGCGGGCCGGGCCGCCGGCCTGACGGCCACCCTGGGTGTACGGCGACCCGGTCGCGCTCCCCGAGTCGATCTCCCAGGCCGCCTACCGGGTGACGCAGGAGGCGGTGACCAACACCCTGAAGCACGCCGGAGCGAATCTGCTGGACGTGCGGGTCCGGTACCTGGCCCGGAGGTGGAGGTCGACGTGACCGACGACGGACGAGCCGGTGGCCCCGCCAACGCCGTCGGGCTGGGCCTGATCGGGATGCGCGAACGGGTCACCGCGCACGACGGCGACCTGGAGGCCGGGCCCCGGGCCGGCGGCGGCTGGCGGGTACGCGCCCGCTTCCCGCTGGCGGCGTCGGCGGACCCGCCGGTCGTCTCGCAGCGGGAGCCGAGAGCGAGCCCCGGGTGGCGGCCGGCACGGAGCGGTCGGCATGAGCGCCGCACCAGAGGGCTGCCAGCCGATCCGGGTGCTGCTCGCCGACGACCAGCACCTGGTCCGCACCGGCTTCCGGGTCATCCTCGAGGTGGAGGACGACATCGAGGTGGTCGGTGAGGCGGCCGACGGCGAACGGGCCGTTCGGATGGCCCGAGCCACCCGCCCCGACGTCGTCCTGATGGACGTGGAGATGCCCGGGATGGACGGCCTGGAGGCCACCCGGCAGATCGTCGCCGACGGGCCGGTGCGCCCGCGGTGCTGATCCTCACCACCTTCGACCGCGACGACTACCTGTTCGCCGCGCTGCGGGCCGGGGCCAGCGGCTTCCTGCTCAAGAACGGCACCCCGGAGGAACTGATCGAGGCGATCCGGGTGCTGGCCCGGGTGACGGTCTGCTCGCCCCGGAAATCACCCGACGGGTCATCTCCACGTTCGCCCGCCCCGGTGACCCGGCGGGCACCGCCCACCGAGGCCCGGACGCCGACGCCGCGCTGGCCGCGCTGACCCCGCGGGAACGCGAGGTGCTGGTGCTGCTCGCCGCCGGGTCGAGCAACGCGGAGATCGCCGCGACCATCCACCTGGGCGAGGCGACGGTGAAGACCCACGTGAGTCGGGTGCTGGCCAAACTCGGTCTGCGTGACCGGGTGCAGGCGGTGGTGTTCGCATACGAGAACGGGTGGTCCGACCCGGCGGGTGACAGGTGTCCGTCGCGAGGTGGACCCGCCCGCTCACCCGTCGGGCGGACGGCGGACGGCCGTACCCGATCTAGCGTGACAGGGTGACCAGAACGCTTCGCCTCGACGGCGTCGACCGCAGCTTCGGCGACCGTCAGGTGCTCAGGAACGTGTCCTTCGAGGTGGCCGCCGGCCGGATGACCGGCTTCGTGGGAGCCAACGGCGCCGGCAAGACCACCACCATGCGGATCATCCTGGGCGTGCTCGCCCCCGACGCCGGCGAGGTGAGCTGGGACGGCACGAAGCTGACCCGGCAGAACCGTCGACGCTTCGGCTACATGCCGGAGGAGCGGGGCCTGTACCCCAAGATGACCACCCGGGAGCAGGTGACCTACCTGGGCCGGCTGCACGGGATGGACGCCGCCGCCGCCCGCCGGGCCACCGACGTGCTGCTGGACCGCGTCGGGCTGGGTGAACGCGGCGACGACCTGCTGGAGACGCTGTCGCTGGGCAACCAGCAGCGCGCCAGATCGCCGCCGCGCTGGTGCACGACCCCGAGGTGCTGGTGCTCGACGAACCGTTCTCCGGCCTCGACCCGCTGGCCGTGGACACCGTCGTCGCCGTGTTGCGGGAACGCGCCTCGGCCGGGGTGCCGGTGCTTTCTCCAGCCACCAGCTCGACGTCGTGGAGCGCCTGTGCGACGACCTGGTGATCATCGGCGACGGGTGATCCGGGCCGCCGGCAGCCGGCAGCAGCTGCGCGACTCGTACACCGTGCCCCGTTACGAGCTGGTGGTGGCGACCGACGCCGGTTGGGTCCGCGACCACCCCGGGTGACAGTGGTCGAGCTGGACGGCGCGCGGGTGGTCTTCGACCTGCCGGCCGGCACCGACGAACAGCCCGTGCTGCGGGCGGCCCTCGCCCGCGGCCCGGTCCGCGCCTTCCGCCCGGTCAGCCCCTCGCTCACCGAGATCTTCCGAGAGGTCACCCAGTGAACGTCACCCAGGCCACCCGACTGGTCGCCGAACGCGAGATCCGGGTCAAGCTCCGCGACCGTACCTTCCTGTTCGGCACGCTGTTCTTCCTGCTGATCGCCGCGGCGGGCACCATCCTGCCGCCGCTGTTCTCCGGTGGGCCGTCCACCGTCGCGGTCACCGAGAGCCTGGCCGGGCCGCTGCGCGCGGCCGGACTGGAGGTCACTGTCGTCGCCGACGACCGGGCCGCCGAACAGGCCGTCCGCGACGACGACGTGGACGCCGCGGTCGTCGCCGGACCGGCCGTCCTGGCCATGGACGACGCCCCCGACGACGTGGTACGCGCCCTGAGCACCCAGCCGACCGTCCGCCTGCTCGACCCGGACGCGGTCGACCCGGTGGTGGCGTTCCTGGTGCCATTCGTCTTCGCGTTCGTCTTCTTCATCACCTCGCAGACGTTCGGTGTGCAGATCGCGCAGAGCGTCATCGAGGAGAAGCAGACCCGGATCGTGGAGATTCTGGTCGCCGCCGTACCGGTCCGGGCGTTGCTGGCCGGCAAGGTGGTGGCCGGGGCCATCCTGGCGTTCGCGCAGATCGCGTTGATCGCCGTGGTGGCGGTGATCGGGCTGCAGATCGGCGACAGCGGAGGTCTGCTCACCCTGCTCGCCCCGGCGATCGGCTGGTTCGTGCCGTTCTTCCTGATCGGTTTCGTGCTGCTCGCCGCCATGGGCGGCAGCCGGCGCGTTGGCCAACCGGCAGGAGGACATCGCCGCCGTCTCGACGCCGGTGCAGCTGGCGGTCATGCTGCCGTTCTTCGCGGTGATCTTCCTGAACGACAACGCCACCGCGATGCGGGTGCTGTCCTACGTGCCGTTCTCGTCGCCGACCGCCATGCCGCTGCGGCTGTTCACCGGCGACGCGGCCGGCTGGGAGCCGGTCGTCTCGCTGGCCATCCTGCTGCTCGCCGCCGGTGCGTTCCTGCTCGCCGGAGCCCGGTGTACGAGGGTCGCTGCTGCGCACGAACGGCCGGACCGCACTGCGCACCGCCTGGCGGGAGCGGGAGACGATCGGCTGAGCCGACGGTCCGCGCTGGGCGTCGGCGTCCTGTTCGGACGCCGGCGCCCGCTGTGCATCGCACGTCACCCTTCGGTACGCAGCGCCAGTGGCCGAAGCCACCGGTACGGGACCAGACGTCCCGGGCCGCCCGGATGTTCCAGGCCGGGTCCAGCGCCGTCTGGCGGTCGACGCCGAGCCGGGTCAACTCCGTCTCGGTGAACTGGAACAAACCCCAGTGCCGCGCCCCGTCCCCGTCGACCTTCACCCGGTACGGGTCCAGTCCGGACAGGCAGCGCGCCACCGCACCGCCCCGGCCGGATCCTCGGGGAACGCCCCGCAGGTGCGTGTCGACCCGGTTCTCCGGCCAGGCGGCCGGCACCCTCCGATCGCCCGACAACTCGTCGAACAACCGCTCGTCCGCGGCGCCACTGACCGGCAGGCTACCCAGCGCCTGGACGACCATCACCCGGCTGGTGGTCTTGGGGCCGAACCAGCCGTCGACCGGCGCATCGAGTCCGCCGGCCACCAGCCGCTCCTGGAGGTCCAGCACGCACGGGCCGTACATCCCCTGGTGCAGCACCGCCGGGCAACCGTCGGTCGGTGGGCCTTTCACTCGGGCAGCGGCGTCCGGTCGCAGCGCCCGGACGCCCGAGCGTCAGCACGCCCAGCACCGCGAGCAGCGCCAGCCGAAGCCAGCGACGCGCCGGCCAGGGCGGCTCGGGTCGCGGCGGAGCCGGTCCGGCGCTCGGGCCGACGGTCGCCGGGCGGCCGCCGACGAGCGACGGCCGTCCCTGCCGGCTGGCTCTCCCATCGGCCCTGCTCACTGAGGCGCGCCTCCAGGTTCCGCCGCGCCTCCACCCACTCCTCCACCTCGGCGGCCGTCACACCGCAGGCCACCAGCAGTGCCAGGACCGTGCGCTCCCGAGGCAGCGTCGTCCGTCCCAGCATCGTGGCGAGGGTGCTCGGCGGCAGCCAGTGGCCCGCCGCCGAGGCGCGTCGGGCGATCTCCCGGTAGGTCAGGCCGGAGCGCCGCCGCACGTCCCTGAGCAACGCCACGTACTCGCCCGCCGTGGCCACCTGTGGCACCGGATCCCGGGCAGCGTCATCCATCGAATCCCCCGTGTCGTTGATGTCGAGGTAAGACGCTAGATAAGTCCGTCGGCGAGAACAATGCCCTGTTCGACGTGATCCGGTGTCCACACAGCTCAGCGCGGCCTGTCCGGGTCTTGTCCGACCATCTCGGACAGACCCTCGACGTCGGCTTGCCACCGACCCACCGATATCAGGAGAATCGGACGATGACCACGGGGAGCTACGACCGGACGAGGCGGCCGACCCGGCCGAGTTCATCGAGATGCTGCGCCAACTCAAGGACCGGTCACAACTCACGTACCGGCAACTGGAGCAGCGCGCGGCGGCGGGTGACGTGCTGGCTCGCAGCACCGCGGCGGGCATCCTGCGCCGGTCCACGTTGCCGCGACCGGAGGTGGTGGCCGCGTTCGTTCGCGCCTGCGGCGCCGAGGATCAGGTCGAGACGTGGCTACAGGCGCGGCACCGTCTCGCTGTGGGCGCGTACGCACCGACCGGATCGGACCAGCAGCAGAGCGCCACGACCACCTCGGACGAGCCGCCAGGCAGCACCACCGCCGACGTCCACCCGAGCACCGCGCCGGTGCTGGAGCGCGAAACCCGCAGCGGGCGCGTTGGTTCGCCCGGCGTACGCCGCTCACGCTCGTCGTCGTCGGGGCCCTGCTGGCAGTGCTCGGTCTGGGCGTCTGGATCCAGCGACCCGACGACAAACAGGACACCGGCCAGCGCGGCGCCCCGACCAGCGCGACGTCCGACGTTCCCTCGGCCACCCCGGACGTCGACACCAGCCCGACGATCGGGCCGAACGCACGTCTGAACCAGATCCGCCCCGCCCGCAGCCCGCGGCTCTGCCTCAGCGAGGGCACGACCGCACCGGCCGGTATTCGAGCGAGGTGATGGTGCAGCGTCCTGCACAGGCGCCACCCACCGGACACCTACCTGGAGCCGGCGGCCGACGGGCTGTACTTCATCAAGTGGGACCACCCGGTGCACGGCACGGGCTGCCTCACCATCATCGGCGGCGATCCCGGCCGGAACCTGCTCGAACCAACGATGACCTGCGACAAGACCAGCGGGTTCCAGCTGTTCCGCTTCGAGCCGACCGCATCCGCGCCGGGCTCGTACCGCATTCGGCCGACCGGCTCGGACCTGTGCGTCGGGCTCCGCGACGACGACGCCGAGGTGTCGGCCGAGGCGTTCGTCGAGCGGTGCACCAACGGCGCGGACCAGGTGTTCCTGGTCGACGACCTGCCGGGGAGCTGACGGCCCGGGTGGATCGGCGGCTGCTCAGCCGGCGGGCGGCACCTCGGCCCAGCCGGCGGGCAGCGTAGGTGTCGTCCAGGCCGGGTCGGGCTGCCACCGCGCCCACGCCGGGTCCCACCAGTGAGCACGCCCGTCGAGTAGCGCGGCGATCCGGTCACCCTCGGCCCGGATCGCTTCCTCCATGCCCGGGTAGCGCCCTCGACGAGGCGCTGCGCGAACATCTCCACGTCCTTCCAGACGTACCGGTCGGTGTCCGCGGCCCACCACAGGTCCAGCTCGTGGTCCAGGGTGTCCACCCCGATCGGCGTACGCCGCAGCGGGTCCTGGAGGTTGAAGTACCAGCCGGCGAAGTCGCGCTCCGGCCCGGTCCAGAACACGTCGATCGAGTGCGCCTCGCCGGGGCGGTGCAGCATCAGCTTGCCGGGCCCCGACCAGGATCGGTGGCCGGCGGTCTCCCACGGGTGCCGCCCACACGGGAACGCCCCCGTCTGCGGGAAGCCGAACTCGGCCCCGGCGGCAGGTAGAGGGCGAGCAGGTCGGGCGAGTCCTCGACGCAGATCGTCGGGCAGCCGAACCAGACCTCGCCCCGCAGCACCTCACGTCGTACCACCGTGTCACCAGGCGCGAACCGCTCCACCAACACCGCCGACCTCCCAGCCATCCCGCCCCCACCCACCCTCACCGCGATCGTGCACTTTCTGTCGCCGATATGCCACGTGTGGCCCGGTCTGTCGGGACCAAAAGTGCAGGATCGCGGCGGGGTGGGTGAGGTGGGCGGCGCGCAGGTGGGTGCCCTCAGGCGTCGACCGCCGCCATCACGTCGTCGCTGACGTCGAAGTTGGCGTAGACGTTCTGCACGTCGTCGCAGTCCTCCAGGACGTCGATCAGCTGAAGATCTTGCGAGCGCCCTCTTCGTCCAGCGGCACGTTGACGCTGGGGATCAGAGAGGACTCGGCCGACTCGTACTCGATGCCGGCGTCCTGCAGCGCGCTGCGCACCGGGACCAGGTCCGTCGGCTCGGAGACCACCTCGTACGCCTCACCGAGGTCGTTGACCTCCTCGGCGCCGGCGTCAAGGACGGCCATCATCACGTCGTCCTCGCTGGTGCCCTCCTGGGCACGATCACCACGCCCTTGCGGGAGAACATGTACGACACCGAGCCGGCGTCGGCGAGCGAGCCGCCGTTGCGGGTCAGCGCGGTGCGCACCTCGGTCGCCGCCCGGTTGCGGTTGTCGGTGAGGCACTCGATGAGCATGGCACACCGCTCGGCCCGTACCCTCATACATGATCGTCTGCCAGTCGGCGCCGCCGGCTTCCAGGCCGGAGCCACGCTTGACGGCGCGGTCGATGTTGTCGTTCGGCACCGAGCTCTTCTTCGCCTTCTGGATCGCGTCGAAGAGCGTCGGGTTGCCGGTGGGTCGCCGCCGCCGATCCGTGCGGCCACCTCGACGTTCTTGATCAGCTTGGCGAACATCTTGCCGCGCTTGGCGTCGATGACGGCCTTCTTGTGCTTGGTCGTCGCCCACTTTGAGTGGCCGGACATCTTCTACCTCCGTTGCTACCCGCCGTCTGCATCGACCGCACCGCTCACGCCCCACTCCCGCCGGCGCACGCGGAGGTGCCGGTCAGCTCTGGCGGAAGCCGTGGCGGGCAGATGGCCCTGCCGAATCTCCGCAATCCTACCGACGTCCCCGGGTGGCTGTCATGCACCGCGCGCGCTGACCGCCTCCGCTCGGCACGGACCAGGGCAGACGAGACAAAACCCCCGACGAACATCATGGACGGCCGCACCGCACCTCGCCGTCAGGAGGCGGCGCGGACCAGATCCACGAAGTACGCGTGCACCCGTAGGTCACCCGTCAGCTCCGGGTGGAACGAGGTGGCCACCAGGTTGCCCTGCCGGACCGCCACGATCCGGTCGGCGGCCGGGCCACCGGTCACCGTCCCGATCACCTGGACACCGGCGCCGACCCGCTCGACCCACGGCGCGCGGATGAACACCGCGTGGAACGGCTCACCCGGCACCCGCTGACGGTCACCGGCGCCTCGAACGAGTCGACCTGCCGGCCGAACGCGTTGCGGCGGACGGTCATGTCGATGCCGGAGAAGCCGCGCTGGTCGGGTCGGCCGTCGAGCACCTCGGTCGCCAGCATGATCATGCCGGCACAGGACCCGTACACCGGCATGCCGTCGGCGATCCGCTTGTCGATCGGCTCGCGCAACTCGAAGATGTCGACCAGCTTGCTGATGGTGGTGGACTCGCCTCCGGGATGACCAGACCGTCGACCGCGTCCAGTTCGGCCGGACGGCGGACCGGGCGGGCGTCCGCGCCCGCCGCGGTCAGCGCCGTCACGTGCTCTCGCACGTCACCCTGCAGAGCGAGGACACCGATCACGGGTACGGCCACGGTCCCGTCACCAACCGCGCTCGGCCAGGCGGTGCGGCTGCGGGATCTCGTCGACGTTGATGCCGACCATCGCCTCGCCCAGGCCGCGGGAGACCTTGGCCAGCACGTCCGGGTCGTCGTGGAACGTGGTGGCCTTGACGATCGCGGCGGCCCGCTGGGCCGGGTTGCCCGCCTGAAGATGCCGGAACCGACGAAGACGCCCTCCGCGCCGAGCTGCATCATCATCGCCGCGTCGGCCGGGGTGGCGATCCCGCCGGCGGTGAACAGCACCACCGGCAGCTTGCCGCTCTCGGCGACCTCCTTGACCAGCTCGTACGGGGCCTGCAACTCCTTGGCCGCGACGTACAGCTCGTCGGTCGGCAGCGAGGACAGCCGACCGATCTCCTGGCGGATCCTGCGCATGTGGGTGGTGGCGTTGGAGACGTCGCCCGTGCCGGCCTCACCCTTGGAACGGATCATGGCCGCGCCCTCGGTGATCCGGCGCAGCGCCTCGCCCAGGTTGGTCGCACCGCAGACGAAGGGCACCGTGAACGCCCACTTGTCGATGTGGTTCGCGTAGTCGGCCGGGGTCAGCACCTCGGACTCGTCCACGTAGTCCACCCCGAGCGACTGGAGGATCCGCGCCTCCACGAAGTGACCGATGCGCGCCTTGGCCATCACCGGGATGGAGACCGCCTCGATGATCCCGTCGATCATGTCGGGGTCGCTCATCCGGGACACCCCGCCCTGCGCGCGGATGTCCGCCGGCACCCGCTCCAGAGCCATCACCGCGACGGCGCCGGCATCCTCGGCGATCTTGGCCTGCTCGGCGTTGACGACGTCCATGATCACGCCGCCCTTGAGCATCTCGGCCATGCCACGCTTCACGCGGGCGCTGCCGACGACGGGGGCGGAACCGGCGTTCGAGGCGGTGTTTTCGGGCACGGGTCATCGCTCCTGGACGAACTGCGGGGTGGCAGCGAAAATGCTACGCGCGGGTCAACGCCACACCGACAGCCAATCAGACCCCCGGTGGACTGCACTGTGGCCCTGATCACCGGCCCCGCGGGACCGCGCCGATCAGGCGGCGGGGACGTCCGCGGGGACGACGAGGGTCGGGTCGTCGATGTCGAAGTAGCGCGGCCACTGCCGCCCCGCCCCATCCGCAACAGGCGCACCAACGGCCGGCCGCGCGCCGAGCGAGCGCCCCGGACCAGGTCCGTGTGCACCTGCCGGGACAGCGCGAGTCGACGACTGGCGGCGATGACCGCCACGCAGTCCGGATCGCCCGGGTCCAACTGGACACCCCGCAACTGCCGGGTCAGGTCGTTCTCCGCCGCCTCCCGCTCGTCCGGACCGGCGTCCAGGGCGATCCGGGCCGCCGCGTACAACTCGACGCCGAAGCGCCGCTCAGCCAGCACCGCGGCCGCCGCGGCCCGGCGCAGCAGGTGGGCGTCGAGGGCCCGCGCCGCGGACTCCGCGCGGCTCTGCAGCCGCTCCACCCGGCCGGCGGTCCAGACGAGGTACGCCGCGACCAGCCCCACGACCACGCTCGCGGCCACCACCCACCACATGTGCGGCATCGTAGTGCTGCTCCGTTTCGTCCGATTGGGCGCGGCCGGCCCGGTCGCACCGGTCACCCCGCGCCATCCGTCACACCGGCTCAGCCCAGCCCCACCCATTCCTGGTCGATGACCCGCCCGTCGGTTGCCTCGATCGCCGCTGCGTATACCTCCAGAACGCGACGAGCAACCGTCGGCCAGTCGAAATTCACGACCACCTGATCGCCGCAGGCGCTCAGCGTTGCCCGTCCGGCCGGGTCGTCCAGCAGCTCGGTCAGCGCGGCACGCAGCCCACCGGGTCACCGGTGGGAAAGAGCCGGCCGGCCCGCCCGCCGTCGAGCACCCGGCGGAACGCGTCCAGGTCACTGGCGACCACCGTCGTACCCGCTGCCAGGGCCTCGGTCAGAATCATGCCGAACGACTCGCCGCCGGTGTTCGGTGCCACGTAGAGGTGCACACTGCGCAGCATCCGCGCCTTGTCCGGTTCGCTGACCAGCCCGAGGAACGTCACCCGCTCGTGCAGTTCGGCGGGAACTGGTCGTACAGGTCGTCGCGGTCACCCGGACCGGCGACGAGCAAGCGCAGACCGGGCCGGGTGGCGGCCAACGCCACGAACGCGTCGCGCAGCACCGGAAGCCCTTGCGCGCCTCGGTGAACCGACCCAGGAAGCCCAGCGTGCCGCCGGTGCCCGGAGCGCACTCCCCGGCCAGCCCGACAACGGCTCGGAGTGGGCGAACTTCGCCACCGCCACCCCGTTGGGGATCTCCACCGCGCCGCCGTCCATGTGCTCGACCTGCACCTTGCGGGCCAGCGCGCTGACCGCGATCCGGGCGGTGATCCGCTCCAACACGATCTGGAGCACGCCCTGCGCGGCCGCCAAGACCCGCGAACGGGTCATCGCGGTGTGGAACGTGGCCACCACCGGACCCCGGGCGGAGAGCACGGCCAGCAGCGACAGGCTCAACGTGAGCGGCTCGTGCACGTGCAGCACGTCGAAGTCCCCGTTGGTGATCCACCGTCGGACCCGCGCGGTCGAGACCGGGCCGAACGCGATCCGCGCCACCGAACCGTTGTACGGCAGCGGCACGGCACGACCGGCGGACACCACGTACGCCGGCAGCGGCGAATCCTCGTCGGCCGGAGCGAGCACGCTCACCTCGTGGCCGAGCGTGATCAGCGCCTCGGCGAGGTCCATGACGTGGTTCTGCACCCGCCGGGGACATCGAAGGAGTACGGGCACACGATGCCGATCCGCATGCGTCAGCGCCCCCGTCCGCGATTGCGGGACACCGTCCCACCGTGCCCACCACCCCTCAGGCCGGACCGGAGGCCGACGAGGGCAGCGCCGCGCCCTCCCCGCCCTCCCCTGGTCCAGCCACATTCGCTGCAACATGTGCCAGTCTTCCGGATGCCGGGCGATACCCGCCGCCAGACGGTCGGCGATCAGCTGGGTCAGCGACCGGACCCGCTGGTCCAGAGGCCCCACCTCGGGCCCCGGCACCGGCAACGGCCGGCGAGCGACGCGCACGCGGCGTCCGGTTCGAACCACATCGAGGCCACGTAGAGCGGCGCACCGGTGTGCAGGGCGAGAGCGCCGGCCCGGCGGGCATCCGGGTCTTGCCACCGAAGAAGTCCACCTCCACCCCTCGGGCGGAGAGGTCACGATCGGCCAGCAGCGGCACCACCGCACCGGCACGTACGCGATCCAGCAGCACGTCGAACGCCGGTCGCGGCCCACCGTGGGTCGGCAGGATCTCCATCCCGAGGCTTTCTCGGAAGGCGATGAAACGCCTGTACACGCCCTCCGGTTTGAGCCGCTCCATGACGGTGGTGATCGGCCAACCGGTGGCCGCCACCCAGGCGCCCGCGGCGTCCCAGTTGCCGGCGTGCGGCAGCGCCACCACCGCGCCCGGCCGGCCGCCACGTCGGCGGCGAGCAGCTCCGCCCCGTCGAGCCGGAACCCGGACAGGATCTGCGACCGGCTCAACGCGGGCAGCCGGAACGCCTCCATCCAGTACCGGGCGTACGAGCGCAACCCGCGCTTGACGAGATCGTCCAGCTCGGCCTCGGGCAGGTCCGGCCGACCACCCGGCGCAGGTTCGCGCGGAGTCGGGCCGTACCCCGGCGGGCGGCGATGGGCGCGGTCCGCGCCCGCCTGGAACGCCGCCGCCACCAGCGGCCGGGTAGCGCGCGGACCACCCGCCACCCGGCGACGTAGCCCAGCTCGGTGAGGTTCACGCGGCTCGGCCGCCGGTCGTCCGGCACCGGGCCGGCGACACGCCCTCACGCCTGGCCGTCCGGTTGGAGCTGCTGGGCCTGGCGGTAGACGTGCGCGATCCGCTGCCCCACCGTGAAGATCGACACCGCGGCGAGCAGCCACAGCGCGATCTCCAACGCCGGGTCGAGCCCGACGCCGGTGAGGATGCCGCCGACCCCGACGATCAGCAACCGCTCGGTGCGCTCGGCGATGCCCACGTTGCAGGTCATGCCGAGCCCTCGGCTCGCGCCTTCACGTAGGGAGACCAGGCCACCGACGGCCAGGCAGACCAACGCGGCGGCCACCCCGGAGTGGTCGTTCTGCGTGGCCAGCCAGTACGCGACGGCACCGAAGACGGCACTGTCGGCGACCCGGTCCATGCTTGAGTCCAGGAATGCGCCGAACTTGGTGGAGCCACCGCTCATCCGGGCCATCGTCCCGTCGAGCAGGTCGGTGAGCGCGAACAGGGTGACGATCAACGCGCCCGCGACCAGATGGCCGCGAGCACCGAAGCCGAGCGCGCCGACGAGCACACCAACGGTGCCCGCGACGGTGACGGCATTAGGGGTGACGCCGCGCGCAGCAGGGCACGGGCAATCGGCTCGACGACGCGGGTCATCCCGCGCGGGCCGACACTGGAAGATCTTCGCCATGGCGGTGACCACGATAACGGTCCGCCCAGCTCCGGCGATACGGACGGTCCCGCCGACCCGCCCGGGGAGGCTTGTGCCTACCCGGCAACGGGTGTGAGATCGAGCCGGGAGGTGAGCCAGCTCACCCGTCCGCCCGTCCCGTTCCCGCTGTGCAGCAGACCACCGGAGGATAGCGCCGCGCACTCGCCCGGGCCGCTTCCGTCGCGCGGCGGTCGCCACCACCACTGGCTGAGGGAGGTGCGCCCCATGGCGCAGAAGAGTCACGAAGGGTTCCACCGGCGGCACGCCGGTGGTGACCGAGCCCGAGCGGGTCCGCAACGTGGTGCTCGTCGGGCACTCCGGGCGGGCAAGACCACGCTGGTCGAAGCCCTGCTCGCGGCGACCGGCACGATCGGCCGGGCGGGCACCGTCGTCGACGGCACCACCGTGGGCGACCACGACCCCGCGGCGGTACGCCAGCAGCGCTCGGTCAGCCTGTCCTGCGCACCGCTGCTGCACAACGGCGTCAAGGTCAACCTGCTGGACACCCCGGGTACGCCGACTTCGTCGGCGAGCTGCGCGCCGGTCTGCGGGCCGCCGACGCCGCGCTCTTCGTCGTCTCCGCGGCGGGCGGCATGGACGCCGCGACCGTCGCGCTGTGGGAGGAGTGCGCGGCCGTCGACATGCCCCGCGCGGTCGCGGTCGCCCGACTGGACCAGCCCCGCGCCGACGTCGACGAGACCGTGGCGCTCTGCCAACGCCTCTTCGGCGACAACGTGATGCCCCTCTACCTGCCGATGCTCGGCGACGACGGGGTCTCCACCGAAGGTCTGCTCGGCCTGATCACCCGTCGGGTCTTCGACTACAGCGCCGGGCTTCCCGCCGACGTCCGCGACCCGGACCCGGAGCACCAGCGGGCCATCGACGAGTCCCGCGACGAGCTGATCGAGGGATCATCGCCGAGAGCGAGGACGAGACCCTGATGGACCGCTACCTCGACGGCGAGGAGATCGCCGACCAGGTGCTCATCGACGACCTGGAGAAGGCCGTCGCCCGGGGCACTTCTACCCGGTGGTGCCAGTCTGCGCCCAGACCGGTGTCGGGCTGGACGTGTTGCTGGAGGTGCTGACCGCCGCGTTCCCGTCGCCGCTGGAGCACGAGCTGCCGGCGGTGACCCGCGTGGACGGCGACCCGCGTCCGCCGCTGACCTGCGACCCGGCCGGGCCGCTCGTCGCCGAGGTCGTCAAGACCACCGTCGACCGGCACGTCGGTCGGGTCTCCCTGGTCCGGGTCTTTCCGGCACGCTGCGCCCCGACCAGACCGTGCACGTCTCCGGGCACGGCATGGCCGACCGCGGGCACCCGACCACGACGCCGACGAGCGGGTCGGGCACATCTACACCCCTCGGCGCCACCCTGCGGGAGGTGCCGCTCTGCGTGGCCGGCGACATCTGCGCCATCACCAAGTCGGGCAGCGCCGAGACCGGCGACACCATCTCGACCACTGACGACCCGCTGCTGATCGCCCCTGGGAGATGCCGGAGCCACTGCTGCCGGTCGCGATCGTCGCCCATAGCCGCGCCGACGAGGACGCCCTGGCCCGCAACCTCGCCCGACTGGTCGCCGGCGACCCCACATTGCGGCTGGAGCGCAACCGGACACCCACCAGCTGGTGCTCTGGTGCATGGGCGAGGCACACGCGGACGTGGTGCTCGACCGGCTGCGCACCGGTGGCGTAGAGCTGGACACCGAGCCGGTCAAGGTATCCCTGCGTGAGACGCTGACCGTCCCCGCGAACGGGCACGGCCGCCACGTCAAGCAGTCCGGCGGCCACGGCCAGTACGCGGTCTGCGAAATCGAGGTCGAACCCTGCCCCGGGCAGCGGCGTCGAGTTCGTCGACCGGGTCGTCGGCGGCACGGTGCCGCACAACTATGTCCCGTCGGTGGAGAAGGGCGTCCGCGCCCAGCTTGAGCGCGGCCTGGTCGCCGGCCACCCGGTGGTGGACCTGCGGGTGACCCTGGTCGACGGAAGGCGCACAGCGTCGACTCCTCCGACGCGGCCTTCCAGACCGCCGGCGCACTGGCCCTGCGGGACGCCGCCGAGCGCGGCCAGCCGGCACTGTTGGAGCCGATCGACGAGATCACCATCCGGGTGCCGGACGGCTCGGTGGGCGCGGTGCTGGGCGACCTCTCCGGCCGACGCGGCCGAGTCCTCGGCACCGAACCCGACCCGGACACCGAGGGCCGCACCCTCGTCCGCGCCGAGGTGCCGGCCACCGAACTGCTCCGGTACGCCGTCGAGTTGCGCTCCATGACGGCTGGCACGGGCACGTTCCGCCGCCACTTCGTCCGACACGACCCCATGCCCGCCCACCTGGCCGACCAGACTCGCAAAGAGCAAACCCCGTAATCCCACGCGCTCCGAGCTCCACGCTCCATCTCCGGGCCCTGCTCCACGTCCCCGTGGCCCAGCTCCACGTCCCCGGCCCGGGCGACTGCTTCACGCCCTTTGCTCTGCTTCACTCGACGCAACAAAACAGCGTCACGTTGTTGCGCCCGTTGAAGCAGAGCAAAGCGGCACCTGCGTCGGCCGACCCGAGGCCCAGCGCGCGATCGAAGGCACCCCGCCCGGGAAGCCCGCCCGCACAGCCCGCCCGGCACAGCCCGGCCCGGCCCAGCCCAGCCCAGCCCGGCTCGGCCCGCCGATCTTGCACTTTCGGTCGCTCTTTTGTCGCTGTTGCCCCAGATGTCCCAGCAGTAAGTGCAAGATCGGCGACGGCGGGGATTCGCGCGTCGATCATGGAGTTGTGGTGGGCAAAGATCGAGCTTTGTCGGATTTGCGGGCACCACAACTCCATGATCGACGCGGCGGGTCGGCGCCGAGGGCGTGGGCGTCGAGAGCGGGCGCGGGGAAGGCGGCGTGGAGGGAGGGCGGCGCCAGGGCGTGGGGAGGACGCGCAGGCGGGCGGACCGGCGTCGGCGCGGCCGGGGGCTGGACTGAGGAGGACGCGCGGGCGGAGGGACCGAACCCGGCGGGACGGTGCGGCGGAGCGCTCAGGGTGGACTGTGGGTGGGTGGGCGGGGCCAGTGGGGGCGGTCGGCGTCGCGGAGGGCCGCCGTGCGCAGGGCTGCCAGTTGGCGTTCCACCTCGACGAACTGATCCGCTGGCAGCGCGCCCCGGTGCAGGGCTGCGGCGTTCTCCTCGACCTGGGCGACCGTACGGCAGCCCGGATCGGGATCGTGCGACCGCTGCGCGCCCAGATCCAGCCCAGCGCGCCCTGGGCGAGGGTGCGCCCGTCGGCAGTGAGCGCGGCGCGGACCGCGCCGACCCGGCGAAGCCACTCCGGTGCCGGCCGGCCACCCGGAACCACTCCAGCCAGCCTGGGGCCAGCCCGCGTACGTCGTCGCGGGCAGCGTCGACCCGGCCGTGTACTTGCCGGTGAGCAGCCCCATCCCGAGTGGCCCCGGTTGACGCTGGCCAGGTCGTACTTGTCGCAGACGGCGAGCAGCTCGGGGCGTCCCGCAGCACCGACAGGGCGTGTTGCACGGCGGTGGCACCGGCGGCGGCGTGCCCGAAGGCGGTGGCCCGGTCGGGGCGGTCGGTGCTCCACCCGTACGTGCGGATCAGACCCTCGGCGACCAGGTCCTCGCAGGTGCCGACCAGGGCCTGCGCCCTCGGCACCGGCAGGTCGGCCAGGTGCAGCTGGTAGAGGTCGATCCGATCGGTGCCCAGCCGGCGCAGCGAGGCGGTCACGGCCTGCCGCAGGTACGCGGGCGACGCGTCCTCGCCGGTGGCCTGTCGGCTGGCCTCGTCGAAGGTGTAACCCCACTTGGTGGCGATCACGGCGTCGTCCCGGCGGCCGGCGAGCGCCCGGCCGAGCACCCGTTCACCGTGCCCGGCCCCGTACGTGTCGGCGGTGTCGAAGAGGGTGATGCCCAGGTCGAGCGCTCGACGTACCGCCCGCACCGACTCCTCGTCGTCGACCGCGCCCCAGCCCAGCGGCTGCGTGCCCTCCGCCCAGGGTCCGCCGATCGCCCAGCACCCCATGCCGAGGGCGCTGACCTCGATGCCGCTGCGCCCCAACGTCCGTGTCGTGACTGCCATCGGCCGATCGTGCCACCTTCGGCAGGCCGGGGCGTAGTAGATCCCGGGGCGGACACGCGGTACGCGCCGGCCGCTCACCGTCGACTGTCGGAGCGGCCGGTGGGTCGGCGTCGCGCTGTGCCGTGCGGCATGATCGGCGCCATGCGACGGCTGGGTGTGGACATCGGTGGAGTGATCATCGAGCCGGCCGACGACGACGCGGACACGTCGTTCTTCGGCGCCCACTATCTGCATACTCCCGCGGTCGACGGGCGTTCGACGCGCTCGCGGCGCTCGGCCCGGCGTTCGACGAGGTGCACCTGGTGTCCAGCGTGGGGAGGCCACCGAGGGCGTACCCGGGAGTGGCTGGCCCACCACGACTTTCCGGCACGCACGGGCATTCCCGAGGAGCGGATGCACTTCTGCCGGACCCGACCGGACAAGGCACCGATCGCCCGTCGGCTCGGCCTGACCCATTTCGTGGACGACAAGCTCGAGGTGCTCGGCTATCTCGACTCGGTGCCGCACCGCTTCCTGTTCCGGCCCCGCCGGGCCGAGGTCGCCAGACACGCCGCGCTGCTGCCCCGCGTACACCCTGTGCAGAGCTGGCCGGAGCTGACCGGGCTGCTGCGCGCCGAGTAGTCGGACCGGCGCGGACGCGGCGCGCTCCACGTGCGGCAGCGGCGGTCAGGCGGGCCAGGCGCGGGCGAGCAGGTCGCGGGTGTCGCCGAGCAGCTGCGGCAGGACCTTCGTGCGGCCGATCACCGGCATGAAGTTCGCGTCGCCGCCCCAGCGCGGCACCACGTGCTGGTGCAGGTGCGCGGCGATGCCGGCGCCGGCCACCCGCCCTGGTTCATGCCCAGGTTGAAGCCGTGCGCGTTGCTGACCTTGCGGATCACCCGCATGGCGGTCTGGGTGTACGACGCCAGCTCGGTGGTCTCCGGTGCGTCCAGGTCGGTGTAGTCGGCGACGTGCCGGTAGGGGCAGACCAGCAGGTGCCCCGGGTTGTACGGGTAGAGGTTGAGCACCACGAAGACGTGCTCGCCACGGGCCACCACCAGGCTCTCCTCCGGCGGCAGCTTGGGCGCACGACAGAAGGGGCACCCGGTCGGCTGCTCGTAGCCCTCGGCCGGGCGGTCCTCGCCGGAGATGTAGGTCATCCGGTGCGGCGTCCAGAGCCGCTCCAGGCCGTCCGCCATGCCGGTGTCCGTGTGCTGTTCCGCCCCTGTCACGAGCCGATCCTACGGAGCCGCACGGGCACGCCGCGACACCCGTCGCCGGGAAAACTCCTTGCTGCAAGTTCTTGACGGATCAATGTCGGAACCTGAATATTCCATGCATCCATAAACTTCCATGCTCCGATGGAGGGCGACATGATCCGACGGCTCGGCAGGTTCCTCGCGGCACTTGCGCTGACCGCCGCCACCACAGTGGCCGGCGTCACAGTGACCGCCGGCGCGGCACAGGCGGACGGCTGCTACACCTGGGGTCGCACCCTGTCCCAGGGGCGTCCGGCGAGGACGTCCGGCAACTCCAGATCCGGGTCGCCGGCTACCCCGGCTACGGCGCGGTGCTCACCCTCGACGGCGCGTACGGCCCCGCCACCCGATCGGCGGTGATCCGCTTCCAGCAGGCGTACGGGCTGCCCGCGGACGGCATCGCCGGGCCACAAACGTTCAACCGGCTCTACGCCCTCCAGGACGACGACTGCACACCTGCCAACTTCAGCTACGCCGAGCTGAACAACTGCAACAGCACCTGGGCCGGCGGGGCGGTATCGGCGAGCACCGCGCGGTTCAACGCGCTCGTCTCGATGTGGAAGCTCCAGGCCATGCGGCACGCCCTCGGGGACGTGTCCATCTCGATCAGCAGCAGCTTCCGCAGCTACGCCTGCAACAGCGCGGTCGGTGGTGCGTCGAACAGCCGGCACCTGTACGGCGACGGGGTCGACCTGGTCGGCTCCCCTCGTTGTGCCGGCTGGCACAGCAGGCCCGCAACCACGGCTTCGGGCAGATCCTCGGCCCCGGCTACCCGGACCACAACGACCACACCCACGTGGCAGCCATCGGCGGCTGGTCGGCCCCGAACTGCGGCATCTGACAGCGAGCACGGCCCCGCCGACCCGGGCGCCCCGCCGCCCCAAGCGCCGACCCGCCCGATGATCGCGCTCGAACATGGAAGTAGTGGCCTCCCGCACCGGGAGGCCACTACTTCCTGGATCGAGCGCGATCACGCATGGCCCGGCGAGCGCCCGCCCGCTACTCCGCTGCGGCGGAGGGGCCGATGTTGGTCCGCGAGCTGACCACGTCCAGTACGTGGGTCACCGCCTCGGCGATCGGCACCCCGTTGCGCTGGGAGCCGTCGCGGTAGCGGAAGGAGACCGTACCGGCGGCCACGTCGTCGTCACCGGCGATCACCATGAACGGGATCTTCTGCTGCTGTGCCGTCCGGATCTTCTTCTGCATCCGGTCGTCACCCGCGTCCACCTGGGCTCGGATGCCCTCGGCGCGCAGTGCCGCGACGAACCCGTGCAGGTAGTCGGTGTGGTCCTCACGGATCGGGATGCCCACCACCTGCACCGGCGCGAGCCAGGCCGGGAAGGCACCCGCGTAGTGCTCGGTGAGCACACCGAAGAACCGCTCGATCGACCCGAACAACGCCCGGTGAATCATCACCGGCTGCTGCCGGGTGCCGTCGGCGGCCTGGTACTCAACCCGAACCGCTCCGGCTGGTTGAAGTCGACCTGGATGGTGGACATCTGCCAGGTCCGGCCGATCGCGTCCCGCGCCTGCACCGAGATCTTCGGCCCGTAGAACGCCGCGCCGCCCGGGTCGGGCACCAGGTCCAGGCCGGAGGTCGCGGCGGCGGTCCGCAGCGCCTCGGTGGCCTCCGCCCAGTCCTCCTCGGCCCCGATGAACTTGGGCGAGTCGTCCCGGGTCGACAACTCCAGGTAGAAGTCGTCCAGGCCGTAGTCGCGCAGCAGGTCCAGTACGAAGCTGAGCAGCGTGGACAGTTCGCCGGCCATCTGCTCGCGGGTGCAGTAGATGTGCGAGTCGTCCTGGGTCAGACCACGCACCGGGTCAGGCCGTGCACCACGCCGGACTTTTCGTACCGGTAGACCGTGCCGAACTCGAACAGCCGCAGCGGCAGCTCCGGTACGACCGCCCGCGCGCCCTGAAGATCAGGTTGTGCATCGGGCAGTTCATCGCCTTGAGGTAGTAGTCCGCGCCCTCCAACTGCATGGGCGGGAACATGGTGTCCGCGTAGTACGGCAGGTGACCGGAGGTCTGGAACAGCTGCGCCTTGGTGATGTGCGGGGTGTTGACGAACTCGTACCCCGCCTCCTCGTGCCGCCGCCGCGAGTAGTGCTCCATCTCCCGACGGATGATGCCGCCCTTGGGGTGGAAGACCGCCAGGCCGGAGCCGATCTCGTCGGGAAAGCTGAACAGGTCGAGGTCCGCGCCGAGCTTGCGGTGGTCGCGCCGGGCGGCCTCCTCCAACAGCTTCAGGTACGCCTTGAGCTCATCGCGGGTCGGCCACGCGGTGCCGTACACCCGCTGTAGTTGGGGTTCTTCTCCGACCCGCGCCAGTACGCGGCGGCGGAGCGCATCAGCTTGAACGCGCCGATCAGTCGGGTGGTCGGCAGGTGTGGGCCCCGGCACAGGTCCGACCAGCAGACCTTGTCCTCCTTGGCGTCGAGGTTGTCGTAGATGGTCAGCTCGCCGCCGCCCACCTCCATCACCTCGTCGGTGTCCAGGCCCTCGCCCTTGACCTCGATCAACTCCAGCTGAACGGCTCGTCGGCCAGTTCGGAGCGCGCCTCGTCCAGGCTGCCGAAGCGGCGACGACGGAACCGCTGGCCGGACTTGATGATCTCCTGCATGCGCTTCTCGAGCTTGCTGAGGTCATCGGGCTGGAACGGCTTGTCGACGTCGAAGTCGTAGTAGAAGCCGTTCTCGATGGGCGGGCCGATGCCCAGCTTGGCCTCGGGAAAGATGTCCTGCACGGCCTGGGCGAGGACGTGCGCGGTGGAGTGGCGCAGCACGGTGAGCCCGTCCGGCGAATCCAGGCTGACCGGCTCGACGACGGTCTCCTCGGCCGGCGACCAGTCCAGGTCGCGCAGCTGACCCTGCGGGTCGCGGACCACGACGATCGCCCTGGGACCGTTCGCGGGCAGTCCGGCCGCGGCCACCGCGTCGGCCGCCGTGGTCCCGGCGGCGACGACGACGAGGTCGGCCACGGCGGGGTACGGGGTGCGGACACGGTGACTCCTCCAAGTGGTACGAAACGGTGCCGATCCTCGGCTCCTGCCGATGCTATCGGTCCACCCACCCGCGGTTGGGAAGGGCACCTTCCTCAGGGTCGGCGTTGAACCTTTGAACCTTTCGCCGCTCACAGCCGAACTAGAAGGTGTGGCCGGAAACCGGTGCCGGCCGCGTCGACACGGATGGGGGCACGAGATGGCGAGCACGTACGGCGGTGGCCGCCTGCGGCGGATCACGGCGGCGACCGCGGTGACCGCCGCTGGGCTGCTGCTCTGGCCTGGCACGGCGTACGCGGCGGACGTGACCACCACCCGAGCGAGGCGCGGCAGGGCGACGCGGTGCGGCTGGAGTTCACCGTTCCGGAGGAGCGGGCCGGCACGAAGCCAAGCAGATCGAGGTCCGGTTGCCGACCGACGCGCCGATCGCGGAGGTCTACCCGATGTCTGTGGACGGCTGGGCACCCGGATCAGCGCCCGCACCCTGGACAAGCCGGTGGCCGGGATCCACTCTTCGGGGGTGACCACTGTGACGACCGCGGTCACCTGGGTCCGGGTCGGCGAGAGCGAGCCCGGACCGGCCCGGCTGGCGCTGTCCATGGGGCCGATGCCGCAGGCCGAGCGGCTCACCTTCGAGGTCGTCAGACGTACGCCGACGGCACGGTGGTGAAGTGGGCGGACGCCACTGGCGCACCGGGCCCCGGTGCTCAGCCTGCTGCCGGCGGCACCGGCGCCGCAGGACCGGCCGGGCACGGCGGCCACGGCGCCCGGCGGCCGGCTCGCCGGCCGGCGGGACAGCGGTGCCGATGACGCACCGCCGGCCGGTACGGGCGGCGCCGGTACGGGCGGCGCGAGCGAGGAGTCCGGCAACGCCGACGGGATGCTGGCCGCCGGCCTGCTGGCCAGGTTGGGCGGCGGCGCGGCGATCGGTTGGCTGGTCAGCCGGTGGCGCCGACGCAACCCGGAGGAGACCACCGCGCTCGCCGAGGTCACCGGCGAGCCGGACGAGACCGCAACGGCGGATGAGACCGCAACGCCGAACAAGGCCGCAACGCCGGACGCGACCGCAACGCCGGACGCGACCGCAACGCCGGACGCGTCGCGCGACGAGGCGGCGACCCTGGCCGAAAACTGGTCGCGCAGACAAGGCCGCAAAGCCCTCGGCGACGCGTGGCCGCGCGGACGACTCCACGACGCTCGTCGCGACGACCGGCCGGGCAGCCGAGACCGCGAAGTTTGCCGACCCGACGCCGACCGACCCGCAGTCCGCCGACTCGACGCCCGCTGTGTCCGCGGCATCGCGGTGATCACGACGCCCGCGGCATCGCCGTGACCACGGTGCCCGCGGCATCGCCGTGACCACGGTGCCCACGGCATCGCCGTGATCCACTCGGGTTCCAGGAAAGCGCGGCATCCCGCCGCGCGGATACCCGATTTTGCGGTGATCCACTCGGGTTCCAGGAAACCGCGGCATCCCGCTGCGCGGACACCCGATTTGCAGGAAGCCGAGTTGATCGTGGAAACGACAGCCCGGGTGGTCATGGCCCGGGCGCACGACGGGACGGCCCGCGCGGTCAGGACGACCCGGGCGGGCAGGGCGGTCAGGACCACCCGGGCGGGCAGGGCGGTCAGGACCACCCGGGCGGGCAAGGGCCGGGCGGGCGCCGGACGCCCGGGCGGCAGGACCGGCCGCGCGCGGGCAGGACAGGCCGCGTGGGCGGGACGGCGGCCCGGGTGGTCAGGGTGCCCAGGTGGGTGGCGGCTCGCGGGCGGCCAGCCACTTCTCGGGCACCCCGCCCTGCGTGCCGACGCCGGTGTACGCCGCCACCACCGCCCCGCGATGGCGGCCGTGGTGTCCATGTCCCCACCGGCGCGTACGCACGTCTGGATCGCCCCGGATAGTCGTCGAGGTGGGTGGCGGCCACCAGAGGGTGAACCCGACGGTGTCCTGAGCGGTCACCCGGGAGCCGTTGCCGAGCCGCCACCACCCGGGCCAGCGGCCGACCGAGCAGCCCAGCGGCCCGGTTGACGCTCGGTGCACCTCGGTGCCCGAGGTGCCGGAGGTGCGAGGTGCCCGGATCGAGCGCGGCGGCGATCCCGGCGAGCAGCCGCTCGGGTGCCGGCCGGTGCCCGTCGAGGCGGGCCCGGGCGGCCAGCGCGGCGGCGACGGCGACCGCGACGGCACCGGCGATTCCTTCCTGGTGCGCGTGGGTCACCTCGGCGGAGGCGCGGCCTGCGCGGCGGCACGGGCGGTCGAGTCGGCGAAGTACGCGCCGAGCGGGCCCACCCGCATCGCCGCGCCGTTGCCGCAGGAGCCCTGACCGTCGAAGGCGGAGGCGGCGGCGAGCGGCCACGGGGTGCCGGTGCGGATCAGCCGCAGGATCTGCATCGCGCCGGCACCGTAGCCCCGGCGCGGATCGCACCGCTCGGCAAAGGACAGAGCCAGCCGATCCCTGTTGATGCTGCCGGAGTCGGCCAGTTCGGCGAGGACCGAGCAGGCCATCTCGGTGTCGTCGGTCCACTCCCAGGGCGGCGGTGGCAGTGCGTCGGCCGCGAGATCCGTGGGCATCGACCCCGGCCGGAAGTACTGCGCGCCGAGCGCGTCGCCGGTGGAGAGACCGGCGAGGCTGTCCCGGGCGAGCGCCAGGCGGGCATCGGCGAACAGGGTGAACGGCATCGTCGTACCAGCTTGCCCGGTCCCCAGGCACGCCGCAACGCGATCAACTTGCCAGGCCAAGTACGGTCTTGTCGTGGCCTCCGTGCTCCTGGTCGAAGACGATCACGTCGTACGCGGTGCGATGCTGCGGTCCCTCACCGACCGGGGCATGCCGTGCACGCCGTGGGTACGGCGTTGGACGCCCTGCGTCGCGTCGCCGCGGAGACACCCGACCTGGTGGTGCTGGACCTCGGCCTGCCCGATCTGGACGGCTCGGACGCGCTGCGGATGCTGCGCGGCATCACCGACGTCCCGATCATCATCGCCACCGCCCGCGACGACGAGCAGTCGGTGGTCAAGCTGCTGCGCGCCGGTGCCGACGACTACATGGTCAAGCCGTTCACCGGGGCACACCTGGACGCGCGGATCACCACGGTGCTGCGCCGCGCCGGCCGGGCCAGTCGAACCGTGCAGCCCGCGGTGCACAGCGTCGGTGGGCTGCGGGTGGACGTGGGCGAACGCAGCGCCCAGCTCGACGGGGAGCCACTGGCGCTGACCCGCAAAGAATTCGACCTGCTGGCCTATCTCGCCGCGCGACCGGGCGGGTAGTGTCCCGCCGGGAACTTTGGAGGAGGTATGGCGGCAGGCATCGGTCGGCGAGGATCAGACCATCGACGTTCACCTGTACTGGCTCCGCAGAAGATGGGCGAATCCGCGGCGAAGCCGCGCTACCTGCGCACCGTGCGGGGGTCGGATTCCGGCTGGTGGCACCGGACTGAGGACGGCGCTGGCCCTGCTCACGGCCGGCATGTGCAGTCTCGTCGCGCTCGCGTTCCTCATCCCCTCGGGCTCAGCCTGCGGGAGCAGAGCCGCGACGAGGCGATCGCCGACGCAGCCCGGCGCAGTGCGCTGGTGACCGGCGCGCTGGCGGTGAGCACCGACCCGGCGGTCGTCGAACGTGCCGTGGTGGCGAGCGCCGAGGCGCACCCACCCGGCCGGTGGTGCACGGGTTGGGGCTGGACGAGTCCGCCGGTCGGGCCAGCGGCAGCGACCTGGATCGGGCTCGCGCCGACCGCCAGTCGCTGGTCGTCGACGTCGACGGGGTGTGGTCCGGCTCGACCCGGTCGTCCTCGGTGACCGGACGGCCGTGGTGGAGGTGTTCCTTCCGGAGTCGACGCTGGGCGAGGGCGCCGGCGGCACCTGGCTACTGCTGTTCGCGGTCGGTGCGGCGATGGCCGGAGCGGCGGTGCTGGTGGTGGACCGGGTCGCTGCCCGCGCCGTGGACTCGACCCGGGTCTGGTCAAGGCCGCGCTCTCCATCGGTGACGGCGACCTCGGCGTACGCGTCGAGCCGACCGGCCCGCGCGAGTTGGCCGAGGCCGGGTACGCCTTCAACCGGATGGCGGACCGGCTGGACGGCGTTCGCACCGACGAGCGGGAGTTGGTGGCCGACCTGTCGCATCGTCTGCGTACCCCGTTGACGGTGCTGCGCCTGGACGCGGAGGCGTTGGAGTCCGACGACACCAGCGTGGGTTCGTTCAGCCCGGCGGAGTTGGACCGGCTGCGCGGCATCCGGCGGATCCGGCAGGCGATCGTCACCCTGGAGGGCGAGATCGATGTGCTGATCAAGACCACCCGCAAGGCGGTGGCGCACGAGGCCGGTCCGGCGATGTGCGACGTCAGCGAGTGGTCCGGGACCGGATGGTGTTCTGGGCGGCGCTGGCCGGCGACCAGAACCGGCCGCACCGGGTGAACGGCGCCCAGTTGCGCATCCCGGCGCCGGTGCCACGGGCCGAGCTGGCCGCCGCGTTGGACGCGGTGATCGGCAACGTCTTTCGCTACACCCGCAGGGCACCGCGTTCGAGGTGGCGGTGTCCCGACAGGACGGTTACGTGGCGATCCGGATCGACGACGCCGGCCCCGGCATCGCCAACCCGGACCGGGCGCTGCGCCGGGGCACCAGCGACCAGGGCTCGACGGGGCTTGGCCTGGACATCGCCAAACGGGTGGCGTTGCAGGCCAACGGCTCGGTGAGCATCGACCGTGCCCGAATCGGCGGGGCCAGCGTGGTGATGCTGCTCGCCGATCCGGACGCGACGCCCCGGCAGGTCAGCCGCTTCGGTCTGGTCGGCCGGATGGCACGCAGGCCCGCGAGACGAAGGCCAGTGGACGTCGCTGGCCCCGGCAGCGACCCACCGACGACTGACGCGGCGGACGCTCGGCTGTGCGCCGGCGCAAGTCTTCCTTAGATCGCGGTTAACGACCGCGATGGATCGGCCGCGGGCTGACAGGATCAGAGCACGAACCCACCAGTTCCACCGGCCGAGCGCACCACGCATTCCCGGCCGGTGGAGCCGCGCGCGGCGGGAGTCTCAGGTCCCCACACCCACGCTCCCGCCGCGCGCCCTGCTCCGCGAAGAAGCCGGGACCCGCCGGTCCAGCCCCGAAAAGCCGTGACCCGACCGGCCCAGCCGGCTCAGCTGGCGCTGGTGGCGAGGTACGCGTCGATCTCCGCGGTGAGCCGCTGCTTGCCGGCCGCGTCGAGGAAGGACGCGGTCACCGCGTTGCGGGCCAGTCCGGCCGCACCCTCGGGGCCGACCCCGAGCAGGCGGGCCGCCACGGCGTACTCGTCGTTGAGGGTCGTGCCGAACATCGGCGGGTCGTCGGAGTTGATGGTGACCAGCAGGCCGGCCTCGACCAGCCGGGGCAGCGGGTGCTCGTCGAGGGTGGCCACCGCCCTGGTCCGTACGTTGGACGTCGGGCAGATCTCCATCCCGATCTGCCGCTCGGCCAGGTACGCGAGCAGGTCCGGGTCCTGGGCGGCGGAGATGCCGTGCCCGATCCGCTCGGCGCCCAGCTCGTTCAGTGCGTCCCAGACGGTCTGCGGTCCGGTGGTCTCCCCGCGTGCGGCACCGAGCGCAGCCCGGCGGCGCGGGCCTGGTCGAAGTAGGGCTTGAACTGCGGCCGGGGTACGCCGATCTCCGGGCCACCCAGACCGAAACTGACCAGCCCGTCCGGGCGCTCGTCCAGCGCGATGCGCAGCGTCTCCTCGGCAGCGGGCAGACCCGCCTCGCCGGGGATGTCGAAGCACCAGCGCAGCTCGATGCCGAAGTCGGCCGCCGCGCTCTGCGGGCGTCCTCGATCGCCTCGCAGAATGCCGGCGCGGGGATGCCCGACGGACGTGCGAGTACGGGGTGATGGTCAGCTCCGCGTACCGGACCTGTTGGCGGGCCAACTCCCGGGCGACCTCGTGGGTGAGGATCCAGACGTCCTGCGGGTCACGGATGAGGTCCACCACGCTCAGGTAGACCTCGATGAAGTGCGCGAAGTCGCGGAACTCGAAGTAGTTGGCGAGCGCCTCCGGGTCGGCCGGTACGGGGTGCGCCCCTCGTGGCGGGCGGCCAGCTCGGCGACGATCGGGGCGAGGCGGAGCCGACGTGGTGCACGTGCAGCTCCGCCTTGGGCAGGCCGGCGATGAAGGTGGGCAGGTCGGTCACGGATTCTCCTGGGCATGGTCTCCGGTGCGGGCGACGACGAAGACGCGGCGGAACGGGAAGTACACCTGACCCTGCCGCACCGGGTACGCGGCGGTGAGCCGTACCCCAGCTCGGCTCGGAAGGCGGACCAGTCGGCGGCGGCCAGCGCGGCCCGGACCGGGCGCAGCGCCGTGCCCTCCATCCAGGCCAGCACCGGGTGCTCGGCGGCGGGTCGAGCCGGCAGCAGGTGCACGTAGGTAGTCTCCCAGGCGTCGACGGCGCAGCCGGCGGCGGTCAGCAGCGCCGCGTAGTCGGCCGGGTCGTCGACCGGGTCCGCACGCAGCAGCGGGCGACCTCGGTCCGCCAGGCCGGCCGGTCGGCCACCTCGCGGAGGGCGCGATGCGACGCGGCGGCGAAGTTGCCGGGGACCTGCACGGCGAGCCACGCGCCGGCGGGCAGCTCTGTCGCCCAGCGGCGCAGCAGCTCCTGATGGCCGGGCACCCACTGCAGCGCCGCGTTGCTGACCACCACGTCCTCGTCGCCGGTGGGACGCCACTCACGCAGGTCGCCGACCGCGAACTGGACGGGCGCGCCGAGGGCCTCGGCCCGGTCGATCATGTCGGCAGAGGAGTCCAGGCCGAGCACCGGCTCGCCGGCCAGCGCTCGGCGAGGGTGGCGGTGAGCTGGCCGGGGCCGCAGCCGAGGTCGACCACCGTGCGGGGTCGCTGGGCCGGGATCCGTGCGACGAGGTCGTGGAACGGTCGGGACCGCTCGTCGCCGAAGCGCAGGTAGGTCGTCGGATCCCACATCGCTGCCCCAAACCGTACGTCCGTACTGCTAAAGGTACGGCTCGCGTGGCAGGGTGGCAACCCGATCACTAGGCTCGGGGCATGGAACAGCGCAGCTTCAACCGGCTCGGCCGGACCGTTGGCGCGGTCGGTCTGGGCGCGTGGCAACTCGGCGCCGACTGGGGCACCGTCAGCGAGGACGACGCGATGGCGGTGCTCGCCGCCGCCGTGGACGCCGGGGTCACCTTCCTCGACACCGCCGACGTGTACGGCGACGGCCGCAGCGAGCAGCTGATCGGTCGCTTCCTGCGCACCCGGCCCGACGCCGGGCTGACCGTCGCCACCAAGATGGGCCGCCGCGTCGAGCAGCGGCCGGAGGCGTACACCCTGGCCAACTTCCGGCAGTGGACCGACCGCTCCCGGGCCAACCTGGGAGTGGACACGCTGGACCTGGTCCAGCTGCACTGCCCGCCCACCGCCGTCTTCTCCTCCGACGAGGTCTTCGACGGCCTGGACACCCTCGTCGCGGAGAAGGCCATCGCCGGGTACGGGGTCAGCGTCGAGACCTGCGACCAGGCCCTCACCGCGATCGCCCGACCGGGGTGGCGAGCGTCCAGATCATCCTCAACGCGGTCCGCCACAAGCCGCTGGAGCGCGTCCTGCCGGCTGCCGCGGCGGCCGGCGTCGGCATCATCGCCCGGGTGCCGCTGGCGAGCGGTCTGCTCTCCGGCCGGTACGACGAGCACACCGAGTTCCCGGCCGACGACCACCGCAACTACAACCGGCACGGGCGGCCTTCGACGTCGGGGAGACGTTCTCCGGCGTCGACTTCGATCGAGGTCTGGCCGCCGTGCGCCGGTTGGCCCCGCTCGTCGACGCGGACCGCACCATGGCGCAGTTCGCGCTGCGCTGGGTGCTGGACCAGGCGGGCGTCACCGTTGTCATCCCCGGTGCCCGCGACGCCGACCAGGCGCGACGCAACGCCGCCACGGCGGCCCTGTCGCCGCTCACCGACGAGCAACTGACAGCGGTACGTGAGACCTACGACGAGCTGATCCGCCCGCAGGTGCACGACCGGTGGTGACCCGCGCACCCGGGGTGCTCGCGTCGCGTCGCCCGGCCGGTGATGCTGGACGGGGCGTGCCGCCCCGGGCGGCGGAAAGGGGACACGATGAGGGGTTGGCTTTCACTCACCCTCGGCCTGCTGGCGGTCGTGATCGGTGCGGTGTGGACGGTGCAGGGCCTCGGCTACGTCGGCGGCAGCGTGATGACCGACGAGAAGATCTGGGCGGTGCTCGGCCCGGTCGTGGCGCTGGCCGGGCTGGTGGTGATCTGGCTCGGGCTACGCTCGCGCCGGCGCTGAGCCCCGCTCCACTGGGGAGCCGCGTTACGTGGAAAGCCCCGCATCCCTCTCGGGGTGCGGGGCTTTCCAAACGACCCTGGCTGGATCGTCCCACTGGCCGGCGGGGGCCGGCCATCTCACTCAGATGGGACGGACCTGCTCAGCCTGCGGGCCCTTCTGACCCTGGGCGATCTCGAACTCCACCCGCTGGTTCTCCTCCAGCGAGCGGTAGCCGCTGGACTGGATGGCCGAGAAGTGGACGAACACGTCAGCACCCCCGCCATCGACGGTGATGAAGCCGAAGCCCTTGTCAGCGTTGAACCACTTCACGGTTCCCTGCGCCATGTGTATCTCCCTCTAAAACTGGTGGCCGTGCACGCCGTCCGGCCGTTTGGCCGCTTCCGAGCAGCGGTGCCTGAGGTGGCCCCACGAAGGAGACTTCTCTCAACCCACGCCATCTCGCAACAGCGTGGCCAGCAAATCACGTAGGCAAAAGTCTGTCACGACCTCTTCAACGAATTTCTCCGACATGTGACCTGACGGATGCCTCGGACCCGCTGTGCGGCGTCCGAAGCAAGCGAAAGCCCCTTCCCATCGATGCGGGAAGGGGCTGTGGTCGCTGTCGGGTCAGTCCGGCCAGGTGCCGGTCATCCGGCGGACGCCGACCGCGCCACCCCGGTCCACGGCGGCCCGTACGACAGCGAAGATGGCGCCCTGCAACGCCGCCGCGGCCAGGACCTCGCCCCAGCCGCGATCCTCGTCGGTCGCGTTGGGCGCCTCACCGTCGCCCGCGGTGACCTTCCAGACCTGCCGGAAGATCGCCCCGGCCACCGTGCCTGCGGCGATACCCAACAACACGCCGACCGGCCGGTACGCGACCCTGCCGATGCTCTTGCTCACCTACGCCTCCCCGCACGATCATCAGCACCACCACGGTGGCCACCGCACCGGCGGCGATAGCCGCCCACGGCACCGGGTTGCTTCGTACCAACTCGCCCTTGTCGTGCGCCTGAGCGCGCACCAGCTCGCCCTTCTCCCACGCCTGCGCCCGCGCCATCCCGGCGCCACGCGCGGCCTGCCCGCGCACCCGGGCGACGGTCTGCGCCGCCTGCTCGCGCATGCTCCTTGGCCTGCCCGGCGGACTCCTTCAGACGCGCCTTGACGTCGGCCTTGGCGGCCAACGCCTCCATCGTCTCGCCCAACTCGACCCGGGTACGACGGATCTCCTCGCGGAGGGCCTCCGTGTCGCCGGTCCCGTTGCCGGTCATTGCCGCCCCTGTCCTTCACCGCGGCGGTGACGGTGTCCACGTCAGCCCGGAGGCTGCGGACCGTGGCCGCCGACACCGGTGGGACCGCACGGCTGACCTGCCTCTTGCCCACCAGGGCAAGGATGCCGGCCACCAGGAAACAGGCCACCGCGATGATCAGCGCGGCGGCCCAGGCGGGCAGCACCAGGTCGAGCAGCAGGATCGCCGTGGCGACCAGAGCGCCCAGGCCGAAGAACGCGAGCGCGCCGCCGCCGCCGAACAGGCCGATCCCGATGCCCGCGTGCTTGCCCTTCTGGGTCAACTCCGCTCGGGCCAGCGCCAGTTCGTCCCGCACCAGGCGGGAGACCTGCTCGGTGGCTCGCTGCACCAACTCGGCGGTGGAGGGCTCGCTCCCGTTCTGGGATGTGCGGGCGTTCGCCACGTCAGCCATGCTGTCCTCCTTTCCTCATCACCGCGCTGTATGCCCGGAGTCGCCGCCCGTCAATCCTAAAGCGCGCCGAGCAGCTCACCATCCCGGTTGTCCGGACGCCGCGCCGAAGGAGCCGGCACCCGGCCACGTGATCGCGCCAGAGACGTCCGGCAGCACATCCCCACCCAAGCCCGACCAAACCTCCCAAACCAAACCCGCTGAAAACTGTTGATCATGAAGTTATTGCCCCGACACGCCGTGTGGAATGGCAATAACTTCATGATCAACGGAGTGAGACGGGGCCGGAGGGCCGGATGGCGGGGAGCCCCGGGGCGGGTGGGGTGGGGGCGCGTTAGGGCGGGCTTCTTCGGGGCCGACGAAGGCTTCGCTGCGGGCGTCGCCGTCGTCGCTGCCACCGAAGACGCGGGCGTCGTCGGGCGCCTCGGTGTCGGAGAGGCGGCGGGCCGGCCGCCTCGGCTGCACCCACTGCCAGGACAGGTTGCTGGTGGAGTCGCCCAGTTCGGTGCGCACCCGGGGCATCGCGGTCGGGCGGTTGTCCCGGATCCAGCCGACCAGGTGCTCTCGGACGAGGCAGCGCAGGTCCCACAGGCTGCCCGCGTCGGCGGCGCTGACCAGCGCGCGCATCCGCACCATTCCGCCGGTGGCGTCGGTGACCTGGAGGACGCAGACCCTCCCGTCCCACAGCTCGGTGCCCTCGACCAGGCGGCGCAGCTCCTCGCGCATGGTCTGCACCGGCACCGCCCAGTCGACGTCGAACTCGGCGGTGCCGAGCACCGCCGCCTCGGTACGGGTCCAGTTCTGGAACGGCTTGCTGGTGAAGTACGAGGTGGGCAGGATCAGCCGTCGGTCGTCCCAGATCTGCACCACGACGTAGCTGAGGGTCAGCTCCTCGATCCGGCCCCACTCCCCTCGACGACCACCACGTCGTCGAGCCGGACGGCGTCGCTGAAGGCGAGCTGGAGGCCGGCGAAGACGTTGCCGAGCAGGCTCTGCGCGGCGAGCGCGGCCACCACACCGACCACACCGGCCGAGGTCAGCACACCGGCGCCGATGCCCCGCACGCTGGGGAACGTCATCAGCATCACGCCGACGGTCAGGATGACGATCACCGCGATGGTCAGTCGGCGCAGCATCACCACCTGGGTGCGTACGCGCCGGGCATGCCGGTTGTCCGGTACGTCGACCGGAACCGGGCCAGCGCGGTGTCCTCCACGACGATCAGCAGGGAGGCGACCAGCCAGGCGGTGGTGGCGATGACGCCGAGGATGAGCAGGTGCAGCAGCAGTCGGCGCCAGCTCTCGCCGACCGCGTACCCGGTGCTGAAGCGGACGGCGAACTGGACGGCGAGGACCGTCCCGGCGACCTGGAACGGGCGGTGCGAGTGATCGGTCAGCTCGGTCAACAGTTGCGACCGGCGGCCGAACCGGCGGGTCAGCCGGTGGACGATCTCGACCAGGAACAGGCGACCGCCGCCGCGACCAGCGCGGCGACGGCCGTTTCCAAATAGTTCTGCACGATTTAGCAGCTTCCTTCGACCAGGCGTCGGGCACTTCGGGCAAAAGCCCAAGAGTGCCCGACGACCGGAATCGACCAGTCAGACCTTGCGGTACCGGGACTGGAGGAAGCAGTAGACGCCGAAGGCCGCGATGCCCAGGGCGACCAGGGCCAGCAGGAACGTGCCGTACGACTGCTCCTGCAGCAGGCGCAGCGCGGCGTCCAGACCACGGGCCTTCTCGGGTCGTACTTGACCGCCGCCACGATGACCAGCAGACCGGCGATGCCGTACGCGACGCCCTTGGCGATGTATCCGGCCATGCCCAGCCGGCGGGCGAGCTGGCGGGTCTTCGGCTCATCTCACCGGTCTTCAGGTGCTTCTCGAACTTCTTGCGGGCGCCGTAGATCACCAGGCCGATGCCGATCGCGGCGACCACCAGCCCGGCCAGGCCGACCAGCCAGCGACCGCCGCTGGAGGTCATCAGCTTGCCGGTCAACGCCTCCTGCTGGTCGGCGCTGTTGGACGCGGCGTCCTTGAAGACCTGAAGGCGGTCCAGGCGAAGTAGAGGTAGACGATGGTCCGGCCGGCCGAGGCGAGCCGCTCCAGCACCCGCTCCTTGCCACGCTCGGCGCGGTGCCCGACCGCCGCCTCCAGCGCCTGCCAGATCGCCATCGCGAGCAGGCCGACGGCGACGGCGATCACCAGGAACTTACCGAGGGCTGTGCGGAGGGTACGCAGCGCGCCGGACTGGTCGCCGTCGTCGGACGACGTGCCGAAGGCGATCTGCAACGCCAACCAGGCGAAGAGGAGGTGGACGATGCCGTAGCCGATGAAGCCGGCCCGGGCGAGAAGTTCCAGCCACCGGCTGTCCGCCGTTCGGGAGGCGGTGGCTTCGGCGCTACGGGTGAGTGACATGCCGTCACAATCTCCGATTTGAAGATTCCCAAACGTCGGCCACCGCCGCCCGCCCAGGTCAGCTGCCCGGGTTACGCGACACGCGGATCTTGACCTGCTGGTCGGTCACGCTGTCCAGGGTGACAGCGAAGCCGCCGGCCTCGGCGGCCTGCTGCCCCATGGTGAGGCTGAGCTGCTCGCCGGCGACCTCGACCGTCACCTGGTCACCCTCGGCCCCGACCAGCTTGGCCTCGACGCCCAGGATGGTGGCCCTCGCGTCGACACCCCGCTCGAAGGTGACAGTGCAGGCGTCCACCGCACAGTCGGTGGAGGCGCCCTGGGAACTGCAGCCGGCGAGCACGGCGAGGCCGAGCGCCAGACCGGCGAACAGACCGGCGGCGCGGCGGACGGGGAAGGGGAATGGTGGCGGGTCGTTTCGTCACCCTCCCAAGAGTACGAGACATCCGCGACGCCGCCGCCGAACCGTGATCACCCGGTGGCCGACCAGGGCCGCCGGAGCACCGGCTAGGGTCCCGACATGCCGTTCGACATCGCCCGCACCCGGGCCGCCTACCCCGCCCTGACCGAGGGCTTCGTCCACCTCGACGGTGCCGGGGCACCCAGACCGCGACCGGCGTGATCGACGCGGTCACCGACGCCATGCGAACGGCGGTCGGCAACCGCAGCGCCGCCTTCGTTCCGGGTCGCCGGTCGTTGGAGCTGGTAGCCGAGGCTCGCTCGGCGGTGGCCGACCTGCTCGGCGCCGACCCGGCCGGGTGGTGCTCGGCCCGAGTGCCACCGCGCTGACGTACACCCTGGCCCGCACGCTGGGCGCGGCCTGGCGCCCGGGTGACGAGGTGGTGGTCTCCCGGCTCGACCACGACGCGAACGTGCGGCCGTGGGTGCAGGCTGCCGAGGCGGCCGGCGCGACAGTGCGCTGGGCCGAGGTCGACCGGGTCACCGGCGAGCTGCCCGCCGCCCAGTACGCCGACCTGGTCGGTGAGCGGACCCGGCTGGTCGCGGTGACCGCCGGCAGCAACGCCATCGGCACCGTGCCGGACGTGCCGGCGATCGCCAAGATCGCGCACGCGGTCGGCGCGCTGGTCTACGTCGACGGGTGCACTCGGTCCCGCACGGTCCGACGGATCTGACCTCGCTTGGCGCCGACGTGCTGGTGACCAGCGCGTACAAGTGGTCGGGGCCACACCTGGCGGCGATGGTGGCCGATCCGGCCCGGTGGCCGCGCTGCGCCGGCGAAGCTGGTGCCGTCCTCCGACGCGGTGCCGGACCGGTTCGAGTACGGCACGCCGAGCTTCCCGCTGCTGGCCGGCGTGACCGCCGCGGTGGACCACCTGGCGACGCTGGACCCGGAGGCGGTCGGGGACCGGCGGGCTCGGCTGCGGGCCGGGCTGGCCGCCGCCCAGGCACACGAGGAGGCACTGCTGGACCGGCTGCTCGCCGGGCTCGCGCAGCGGCCGACGATCACCGTCTACGGCTCACCGGCCCGACGCTGCCCGACGATCTCGTTCCGGGTCGCCGGGATGTCGCCGGCCGCCACCCAGCAGGCGTTGGGCGCCGCCGGCTTCTGCCTCTCCGTCGGTGACTACTACGCCTACGAGTACTTCCAGATGATGGGTCTGCGCGACAGCGGTGGGGCGGTGCGGGCCAGCATCTACCACTACAACACCGCCGACGAGGTGGACCGCTTGCTCGCCGAACTGGACTCTCTGGCCGACGGCCCGGGGAGAATGGCCGGATGAGCACCCTGGTCGAGGACAACCCGGCGAAGCACCGCTTCGAGATCCTGGTCGACGACGCGTTTGCCGGCTTCACCGCGTACCTGCCGCGCGGGAGGTCCTGGTCTTCACGCACACCGAGGTGGACCGGGGCTTCCAGGGCAGGGGTGGGCGGCGCGCTGGTCCGGGGCACCCTGGACCAGGTCCGAGCGCGCGGCGCCACAGTGGTGCCGCAGTGCCCCTTCATGGCCGCGTTCATCGACAAGCACCCGGAGTACGCCGACCTGGTCGCCGACCTTCCGTAGGGCGGGCCGGTCAGCGGGTGCCGGTGAGCACCTCGGCGGCGGCCCGTCCACTGGCCCGGGTGGCGCCGTGGGTGGCCAGGTGCACCGACCCGGTGACCAGCTCGGGCACACCCAGCTCGACCACCACCGCGTCCGGCCGGGCCGCCAACGCGCGCTGTACGGCGGCACGCATCCAGTCGTGCCGGTGCAGGTCACGGACCACCAGCACCAGGGGCGGTCAGCCGCCCCGGCGCCCGGATCGGCCGGCACGTCGGGCTCGGCATAACGGACCGCGCTGGTGCCGGGCAGCAGCTCGCCCAGCGGCACGCCGATGCCCCACGGGTCTCCGCGCCGATGGCGATGTTGCGCAGCGGCTCGAACTCCACGACGTACGCCGCGCGGGTCAGCGGCAGCGCGACCGTCGCGGCCGGGTCGGAGGTGACCCGAACGGCCCGGCGGGCGGCGGCCAGCCCGACGTCGGCGGCGTCGCGGGCTCCGGCCAACCCGGCCCCACGGGCGGCCACCGTCCAGGCGGCGAGTTGACCGACCCGCTTGGCCGCCTCGGCGAGACGTTCCTCGGGCAGCTCACCGGAGACGACGGCCGCCACGATGGCGTCCCGCAGCTCACGGGCCGCCTGCTCGTCGGCCCGTTCGCCACCGATACAGATCGCGTCGGCCCCGGCGGCGAGGGCACGAACCGTCGCCCCGGCGAAGCCGTACCGGTCGGCGACCGCGCGCATCTCCATGGCGTCGGTCACCACCACGCCGGAGAAGCCCATCTCGTCACGGAGCAGCCCGCCCAGGATGCGCTGACTCAGCGTGGCCGGCAGCTGCGGGTCGAGCGCGGGCACCAGCAGGTGGCCGGTCATCACCGCCTGCACCCGGCGGCCACGGCGGCGCGGAACGGGGCCAGTTCGCAGGCGTCGAGCCGGTCCCGGTCGGCGGTGATCCGGGGCAGGTCGTGGTGTGAGTCGACGCGGGTGTCGCCGTGGCCGGGGAAGTGCTTCGCGCAGGCCGCGACGCCGCCGGCCTGGAGCCCGCGGACCCAGGCGGCGGTGTGCCGGGCCACCAGCGCCGGGTCGGCGCCGAACGAGCGGACGCCGATCACCGGGTTCGCCGGGTTGGAGTTGACGTCGGCGTCCGGCGCGTAGTTCAGGGTGACCCCGCCGCGGCCAGCTCGGCGCCCAGGTCCCGGGCGACCGCCTCGGTCAACCCGGGTCGTCGACGGCCCCGAGGGCGAAGTTTCCGGCCGGGAGCTGCCGTGCGCCGATTCGAGCCGGGTGACGTCGCCGGCTTCCTCGTCGATCGCCACGATGACGTCCGGTCGTTCGGCGCGCAGCGTCGCGGTGAGCGCGGCCACCTGCTCGGTGTCGACGACGTTGCGGGCGAAGAGCACCACCGAGCCGAGGCCCTCGCCGAGCCAGCGGCACACCCAGGGTGGCGGGTGGTGCCGACGAAGCCGGGTTGCAGGACGGCGGCGGCGAGCGCCGGAGATGCCCGCTGGACGTGGTCACTCCGCCCCTGGCGGTGACGAACATCGACTGCCGGCGACGGTGCGCCCCCGTCGACCCACTGGTTGCGCTCGCTCATGCGGCCCCGTACCCCATCTCTCGCGCGCCCTTGGCGCACCGCCACCGACAGGCGGTCCTGCCATGGTCACACTGAGCGAATCAATAGTCAATAAACCTTACAGTTGCCTGCCAGCCCGTCCTGCGGGAAGAGTTTGGGATGGACCCCGCCCTGCTGGCCGACGCGACGAGCCCGGCCGACATCCCCGGCGTACGCCTGCTCGGCCTGGTGGTCGGCGCCCTGCTGCTGCTCGCCGCGATTCGGGCGATGTTCGGTCGACGCTGAGCCTTCCGGCCCGGCGAGCGGGTGTGACCGACCCCGACCGGGGTACGGCTTTCCCATCAGCAGGTCCGCGCGCCGAAGGGGAAGCATTGAAGATCGGATACTTTCTGTCCAGTGAGGAGTTCACCCCGGCCGAGTTGCTGGAGCAGGCGCGGGTGCCGAACAGGCCGGCTTCGAGGCGCTGTGGATCTCCGACCACTACCACCCCTGGGTGGACGCACAGGGCCAGAGCCCATTCGTCTGGTCGATGATCGGCGCGCTCAGCCAGGTCTGTTCGCTGCCGGTGACCACGGCCGTGACCTGCCCGACCGTGCGGCTCCACCCGGCCGTGATCGCCCAGGCGGCGGCGACCAGCGCGGTGCTGCACGGTGGACGCTTCGTGCTCGGTGTGGGCACCGGGGAGGCGCTCAACGAGCACATCTTCGGCGACGCCTGGCCGCAGGCCGACGTCCGGTTGGAGATGCTGGAGGAGGCCGTCGAGGTCCTGCGCGCCCTGTGGGACGGTGGTTTCGTCAACCACCACGGCAAGCACTACACGGTCGAGAACGCGCGCATCTACACGCTGCCGGAAACCCCACCGTCGATCTACGTCTCCGGCTTCGGACCGAAGGCCATCGACCTGGCCGCCCGGATCGGCGACGGCTACGTCAGCACCTTGCCCGACGGCGAGATGGTCCGGCGCTTCCGCGAGAACGGCGGCGGCGACAAGCCGTGCCAGGCCGGGTTCAAGGCGGCGTACGCGGACAGCAAGGACGAGGGCATGCGCATCGCGTACGAGCGCTGGCCCAACGCGGGGTGCCGGGTGAGCTGTCCCAGGTGCTCCCTCACCGCGACACTTCGAGCAGGCCGCCGAGTTGGTCCGGCCGGAGATGCTGAAGGACGCGTTCGTCTGCGGCAACAGCGTCGACGCCCACCTGGAGATGATCGACCAGTACGCCAAGGCCGGCTTCGACGAGGTCTACGTGGCCAACACCGGCCCCACTACCAGGGCCTCTTCGACCTCTACCAGCGCGAGGTCCTGCCCGCCTGCGCTGAGCCCCACCCGGCCACGGCCCGGCGGGCGTCGTCCCGGCCCCGGTCAGCCGGCGGCCGGGGCGACGCCGTGCAGCAGGGTCGCCACCAGGTCGTCGACGTCGGCGGCGGACAGGTCGGGTGGCGTGCCGCCCGGATCCAGCAGATGGTGCAGCGCCAGGTCGTGGCAGACGCCGACGATCAGCGCCGCCACCGCGTCCACCCGGGCGTGCGGGGCGACCCGGCCGAGTCGCTGTTCGGCACGCAGATAGTCGGCGATCGCGATCCGCACCGGCCGGTCGCCAGCCTCGGATTGCGGCAGCTCGGCGAAACGGGCCAGGACCGCACGCTGGTGCAGCAGCCCGGCGAAGGCCGGCAGGACCGCCGCGTGCAGGGCCAGCGCCCAGGTCAGGTAGGCCCGCAGGTTCGCCTCGACGGTGCCGGTTCCCGCCCGCGCGGGAGGCGCGCCGGCCAGTCGCTCGGCCGAGCGGAGATGAGCCCGTAGGGCGTACGCGAGCAACTCCTCCTTGTCGGCGAAGTGGTTGTAGAGCACCCCGTCGGCGACGCCGGCCTGCCGGGCGATCTCGCGCACGGTGAGCTGCCCCGCGCCCCGCTCGGCGATCAGCCGTTGCGCGGTGGCGATCAGGTGGTCACGCAGGCTCTGGTCGCCGCCGCGCAGCGCCGCCGCTCTCCTCGGTGCCATCGTCGCCATGGTAGAGGCCCGACGAGCTCGATCCGGCCGACGGTCAGCCGGGACGTCGGGCGGTGACCAGCCAGGCGGTGGCGCGCAGGCGTACCCCGTCGGGTTGCTCGTGGCGGCGCATGGCGGCGGTCAGTGCCGTGGTGGCTCGTGCGGCGACGGCCTGGTCCACCCGCGACAGCTCGTGCCGGATCGGGCCCCAGGCCGCGAAGAACTCGGCGGCATCGGTCGCGTCGCGCCCCAGAGCTGCGTCGCCTCGGCCGGCGCGCAGACGACGTCGACGAATCCCGCGCCGGTGAGCACCTGCCGCACGATCGCGGGTCGGCGAGGGAGAGCGGCTCCGCGACGGCCGTGCCGTCGGTCGGCGACGGCGGCAGGTGGTTGGCGAAGTCGCCCAGCACCGACCCGAGGTCGCCGCCCCAGCCGTTGTCGAGGCAGACGAAGCGCAGCAGACCGCCGGGCCGAAGCGCCCGGCCGATGGCACCGAACGCGGCCACCGGGTCACCGAAGAACATCACGCCGAAGCGGCTCAGCGCGACGTCGAAGGTGCCCGCCGGGAACGGGTGGACCTGGGCGTCGGCGTGGACGAACCGGACGTTCGACAATCCTCGGCCGCGCGCCGGCCTCGGCGCGGCGCACCATCGGCACGGACAGGTCGATGCCGACTGCCTCGCCGGGTGGCCGGCGGTGGCAGCGAGTCGGGTCAGCTGCCCGGTGCCGCAGCCGATGTCCAGGACCCGGTCGCCGGGGCGGACCGCAGCCAGCAGCAGCGGGTTGAAGCCGCCGTTCACCGCGTCGTACCGGTCGGCGTGCTCGGCCCAGTGCCGCCCTCGTAGCCGTTCCAGGCCTGCGCCTGCTGCTCGTTCACGATCACGTCAACGCACCTCCGCCGTTATGAACACTGGTTCATGAACACTGGTTCATAATGATGGCGGCGATTCTTTTGGTCAACCCTCGACGGCGTCGGATCAACCGTCCCCACGAGACGGTTTCGGCATTAGTGGGCTCGGGTACCTCCGGCCCTCGATGAAGCTGTCCACGCATTCGATGACGTTGCGCCGAGCGGCCCGCAGCCTTTTCGGCTGGAAGGCGCTGCGGCCCAACCAGTTGGCCGCCATGCGCGCGGTGATGAAGCGACGAGACGCCCTGGTGGTGTTGCCCACCGGTGCCGGCAAGTCGGCCATCTACCAGATCCCGGCCAGCCTGATCCCCGGTCCCACCGTGGTGATCTCGCCGCTGCTGGCGCTCCAGCAGGACCAGATCGCCTCCCTCAACGAGCGGCAACGCCCGGAGCTGCGGGCGGTGCGGATCAGCTCGAACGAGTCGCCCACCCAGCAGGCCGAGGCGATCACCGAGATCCGCGAGGGCCGGGCGGAGTTCCTGTTCATCACGCCGGAACAGCTCAGCAACCCGGCCCGGATGGCCGAGGTCGCCGGTCTCAAGCCGGCGCTGGTGGCGATCGACGAGGCGCACTGCATCTCGGCGTGGGGCACGACTTCCGGCCGGACTACCTGGCGCTCGGGCACCTCATCGACGGCATCGGTCGGCCGCCGGTGGTCGCGCTGACCGCCACCGCGTCCCCACCGGTACGCGACGACATCATCGCCCGGCTGCGGCTGCGCGACCCGGAGGTGGTGGTCTCCGGGCTGGACCGGCCGAACCTGTTCTTCGAGGTCGCGCACTGCCCCACCGAGGACTACCGGTGGCGGCGGCTGATCGCGCTGCTGCGCGACGACGAGCGGCCGGGGATCATCTACGTGCCGACCCGTCGCGCCGCCGAGGAGCTGGCCACCCGCCTGACCGACGCCGGCTTCCCGACGCAGTTCTACCACGGTGGGATGGCGGCCGGCGCGCGCCACGAACTGCACGAGGCGTTCCTCGCCGACCAGGTGCCGATCATGGTGGCGACCTCGGCGTTCGGCATGGGCATCGACAAGCCGAACATCGCCTGGGTGGTGACATGGCGCTGCCCGACTCGCCGGACAGCTACTTCCAGGAGATCGGCCGGGCCGGCCGCGACGGGCAACCAGCCCGGGTGCTGCTGCTCTGGCAGGCCGAGGACGTCAGCCTGCAACGGTTCTTCAGCGGCGGCCTGCCCGACGTCGACGAGCTGCGCGACCTGGCCGCGCTGCTGCGCACGAAGCCGGCCACCAAGACCGAACTGCGCGAGACCACCGGTCTCGGCCGCGCAAGCTCGGCCAGTACCTCTCCCTGCTGGAGCAGATCGGCGCCGCCGAGCCGCGCGCACGACAGCGCATCGGCGCCCCCGTTACTCCCCACCCGGTGGACGCCGCCGCGGCGGCGCTCGCCGAGGCGGAACGCCAGCAGACGGTGACCCGGTCCCGCACCGACATGATGCGGGCCTTCGCCGAGACCCGGCCTGCCGGGGCAGACCCTGCTGGCCTACTTCGGCGAGCAGATGACCGAGGTCTGCGGCCACTGCGACAACTGCCGCAACGGCACCAGCGTGGCCGACCAGGGCGCGGTGGGCCCGTTCCCGGTGCACAGCCAGGTGCGCCACCCGGAGTGGGGGTCCGGCATGGTGCTCTCCTACGAGGAGGACAAGATGACGGTCCTCTTCGACGAGGTCGGTTACAAGACGCTGTCGGTGCGCGTGGTGTCCGAACAGGGCCTGCTGACCCTGGATAGCCTGACCCGGGCGCCGGTTCCGGGCCCGGTGGATCGAGCAAGCAGAGCACCGATTGACCAAGCAGAGCAGGGCGGAAGGGGCATTGCCGTGATCGAGCAACCGGCGTACACCGGTTTCGGTTTCTCCGACGGGGAGTGGGGTTGCTGGTCGGCCTGCCGCAGTCGGTGTTGACCGCGGCGAGCGTCGCCGAGTCCGACGGCACCCGCCGGACCATGGCGGAGAACGCGGCCGGGCTGGAGACCATCGCCGCCGGCCGGGAGTCGGCCAGCCCGCTGGTCGCCGCCGTGGCCGGCGAGATCGTCACCCGGTCGGTGACCCGGACACCGGCGAGGAGTTGCCGGCCATCGCGCCCGCCGACCCCGCGCCTACATCGACGACGTGCTGCTGCGGGCCGGCGAGGCCGCCGCGTTGCTGGCCGCGCGGGTCGACGAGGTGAGGCCGGCGCGTACAAGCACTGGCTCGTGAAGATCGCCGAGCAGGTGGTGGGCGCCGCTTCCAGTGGTGGGTTGCTGGGCATCGGCGGCGAGTCCGTCAGCGACTCCGAGCGGCGGTTCCGCGACCGGCTCGCGCACGTACTCACCGACTGAGCGCCATTTGATCGACTCGGTCTCCTGGAAACCGGGGCATCCCGGCGTCCGGTACACCCCGGCTTCCGGGATACCGAGTCGATCAGGCCGGTCGGTTACGCCTCGGCCCGCGCCGGGAGCGTGGCCGGCGTCGGGTCGGCCGCCAGCGCCGCGGCCTCGGTCGGGTCGGTCGGCCGGACACCGCGCAGCGTGACCAGGGCGGTGACCACGCCCAGCAGCATCGCCACCATGGCGGCGACCGCGGCCAGGTGCAGCCCGTCGGTGAACGCGGTCCGGGCGGCGTGCAGCACCGCGTCGGCGAGATCCGCCGGCAGCCCTGTGCCACCGCGAGCGCGCCCCCAGGGTCTCCTGGGCCGTGTCGGCGGTGTCGGCGGGCAACCCGGCCGGCAGGCCGTCGAGGATCTCGCGACGGTAGATAGCGGCGCCCACGCTGCCGAGGATCGCCATCCCGAGCGCCCGCCCAGCTCACTGCTGGACTCGGTCAGCGCCGACGCGACACCGGCCTGCTCGGGCGGCGCCGCGCCGAGGACCAGCTCGGTGACGAGTGACATCACCATCACCAGGCCACCCGCGTAGACACTGGCGCCGACGAGCAGCAGCCACAGCGGCGTCTCCGGCGTGACCCGGGTCAGCACCGCGAAGCCGAGCACGGCGATCCCGAAACCCGCACCGATCAGGTACGCCCGTTCGACGCGCTGGGCGAGGGCGGCGGCGGCCGGGGCGACACCGCCCACGGCGAGGGACGGCACGAGGCTCCACAGTGCCGCCCGCAGCGGGCTCAGGCCGAGCACCAACTGCAGGTGCTGGGTGGTGAAGATGGCGAAGCCGACCAGGGCGAACATCGCCAGCAGGTTGACCGCGAGCGACCCGGCGAAGCCCCGGCGGCGGAACAACGCAAGATCGATCATCGGGTACGCCCGGGTCCGTTGCCGGTGCAGGAACAGCGCGCCCACCAGCAGACCGGCGACGATGGCGAGCACCCGCACCGGGCTGAGGCCGTCGCGGGCCATCTCCTGATGCCGTAGATCACCGGCAGCAGCGCGCCCAGGGACAGCGCCGCGCTGACCAGGTCGAACCGCCCGGCCGCCCGGTTGCGGAACTCGGGCACCAGGACCGGGGCGAGCAGGAGCAGCATCAGCATCGCCGGGATGTTGATCAGGAAGATCGAGCCCCACCAGAAGTGCTCCAGCAGTACGCCGCTGAGCACCGGGCCGATGGCGATGCCGCCGGTGAGCGTGGCGGTCCAGATGCCGATGGCGGTGCCGCGCTGCTTGGCGTCGAGGAACATGTTGCGCACCAGGGCGAGCGTGGAGGGCATCAGGGTGGCCCCACCGACGCCGAGCACGGCACGCGCGGCGATCAGCGTCTCCGCGCTGTCGGCGTACGCGGCCAGCAGCGAGGCGGCGCCGAACGCGGCAGCGCCGATCAGCAGGAGCCGTCGTCGGCCGATCCGGTCGCCCAGGGCGCCCATGGTGATGAGCAGCCCGGCCAGCACGAAGCCGTAGATGTCGAAGATCCAGAGCTGTTGGGTGCCGGTGGGGCGCAGTTCCTCGCTGATGAACGGGACGGCGAAGTAGAGCACCGACACGTCCATCGAGACCAGGAGCAGCGGGAGCATCAGCACGGTGAACCCGATCCACTCCCGCCGACCCGCCCGGGGCCGTGTGGTCGTCGTCGTCATGATCGACTTCCTTTCTGCGTATGGCGTACGCTGTTATGCGTAGACCATACGCAGAACTAGGATGACGAAGCAAGGAGGAAAACGTGGCGGCGAAGACTGACGACAGCGGACCGGTGCTCCCACCGGCCATCGAGAGCGCCTGGGGGCTGCGGGAACGGCCACCAAGGCCCCGGCCCGGAATGAGCGTGCAGGCCATCGTGGACGCCGCCGTACGCGTGGCCGACGCCGACGGGCTGGCCGCCGTGTCGATGAGCCGGGTGGCCAGGAGCTGGGCGCCGCCACCATGGCCCTCTACCGCTACGTCGGCTCGAAGGACGAGCTGCTGCTGCTCATGGTGGACACCGGATACGGTCCCTCGCCCGGGCCTCCTCCACCGGAGGTCGACTGGCGCGCCGGTCTCACCCGGTGGGCCTGGGCCGAACACGAGGTGCTGGGGCAACGGTCCTGGCTGCTGCACGTGCCGATCACCGGCCCACCGATCACCCCAGCAACTCGGCTGGATGGAGGACGGGCTGCGCTGCCTCGACGGCACCCGGCTCGGCGAAAGCGAGAAGATGTCGTCGCTGCTGCTGCTCACCGGATACGTCCGCAACGAGGCGACCCTCCAATCGCAGATCGCCGAGGGCAGCAAGGCGGCCGGCGTCGCGCCCGGCGAGGTGATGCCGGCCTACGGCCGGATGATGGCCCGACTGATCGACCCGACCCGCTTTCCGGCGCTGCACCGGTGGTGACCGCCGGTGTCTCGCCCAGGACGACGACCCCGACGACGAGTTCGTCTTCGGCCTGGACCGGATCCTCGACGGCATCGAAACCCTGATTGACCGCCGAGCGGGTTGAGGAGGCCCGTGCTGCCGAGAGACACCATCGACACCACCATCCTGCCTCCGGGCGAACGGTTCGGGATGTGGCTCGACCTCGTCGCGCGGACATCAGCGCCGATGCGGATCCGGTCCGCCCACGCCGAAGACTTCAGCGCCCGGGCCGACTTCCTCGACCTCGGCCCGATCCAGTTGGTCAAGTACCACTACCCGTCGCTGGATGCCAGCCGCACTCCGAAGCTGATCCGCCAGTCGGACACGGAGCGGTACATTCTCGCTCTCACCACCGACGGCGTCGGCACGTCCAGCCAGGACGGCCGACACAGCGAGATCCGCGCCGGTGAGTTCACCTTCTACAACGGGTCCCGGCCCACGACGTCGGCCATCACGCGACCGAGCCGGAGCGGGGCCAGGCCACCTCGATCATCACGATGATCCCGCACGCCGTTCTGCCGATGCCGCCGCAACGCATGGCCGCGCTGTACAGCGGTCGCATGTCCGGCAGCGAGGGAGTCGGAGGTTTGTTGGCGCAGTTCCTGCTACAGGTGACCGGGCACCCCGAGCAGTACCATGCCGCCGATGCCAACCGACTCGGCGCGGTGGGACTCGACCTGGCCACCACCATGCTCGGCCGGCATCTGGTCGCCGAGGACGAGGTTCCCACCGAAGTCCGCCGCCGGGCACTGGTCGCCCAGGTGCAGGCATACGTCCACCGGCACCTCGGCGACACGACGCTCAGCCCTCAGTGCCTCGCCGACGCCCACCACCTCTCGGTGCGGTCGCTGCACCGGCTGTTCGAGGCCGAGGACACCACTGTCGCGTCCTACATCCGGGAGCTGCGGCTGTCCCGGTGCTGGCGCGACCTGTCCGACCCGGCGCTCCGCTACCAATCCGTACACACCATCGCGGCGCGCTGGGGTTTCCCGACCGGGCCCACTTCAGTCGGGCGTTCGCGCGGCCTACGGGCTGAGCCCGCAGGAACACCGCAACGCCAGCTAGCATCCGGCACGGATCGTCAATCGTCAGGCGTCCAGGGTCAATTCGTTGCCGGCAGACTCACATCAACGCGCCGACCTGACGCCCGCCTCGCGGGTCCACGGTTGGCCGCCAACGGGGGCCGTGGCGGGCGCCCGCCGCGAGTGCGGCGGGCGGCCGCCCGGTGGACCGCTCACGCCTGAGGCTCCGGCCCCGTCACGTTCCCCGGTATTTGACGGGGCCGGTCAGGTCTTGTCCAGCAACTCCAGGACGACCCGCTCGGCCTCCTCGCGAGGCGCCCCGGGTCCAGCGACGCCACCACCCCGTCATGGTAGAGGTCGACCACCCGGGGTCCACGTACGACGTTCGCGCCACCGTCGGCGTGTTGCCCAGCAGGTCGGCCACCTCGCGCATGACGGCGACCACCGCCCTGCGCCCAGCGGTCACCGAGCGGGCCGGCCCGACGGTGGCCAACTCGGTGGCGGCGAGCACTGTGGCGTGCCAGGTGCGGAAGTCCTTCGCGGTCATCTCCCCACCGCTGGCGTCGCGCAGGTAGCCGTTGACCTCGTCGCTGCGCACGTCGCGCCACTCCCGGCCGTCCCAGTAGCCGAACAGCCGGTCGGCCCAGCGTCGGCGACGGCGCAGATCGACCAGCACCTGGCACAGCTCCGGGTCCTCGATGCGCCGAACCTGCTCGATGCCACCCTTCGCGGGAAACACGAAGACCACGCAGCCACGCCGGGACCGGGCGTGCTCGGGACGCAACGTGGACACCCGTAGGTCGGGTCGTCGCCGGCCGCGTACTGGTCACTGCCGACCCGGAACATGCCCATGTCCAACAGTCGGGCCACCGTGGCCAGCACCCGGTCCCGGCCCAGCCCTCGGCCGTCCAGGTCCCGCCCGACCCGCTCCCGCAGCGTCGGCAGCCGCCGGGCCACCTCCAGCATGTGGTCGAACTTCGCCTCGTCCTGCTTCTCCGCCACCGGGGTGGTAGATGTACTGCCTGCGCCCGGCCGCGTCGATCCCGATCGCCTGGATGTGCCCGTTCGGGTGCGGCGCGATCCAGACGTTCTGCCAGGCCGGCGGGATGACCAGCTCCCGCAGCCGGGCCAGGACATCCGGTTCCCGGACCGGCGCGCCGGTGGGGTCGACGAAGAGCCAACCCGTCCGCGCCGGCGCCGTCCGTACCCCGGTCGACCCGGGTCGCTACGCCGCAACCGCACCGGAGACCCGCACCACCTTTTCCACCTCGGCCACGGCGGCCAGCACCTCGTCGAGGCGCAGAGCCGCCATCGTCGGGTGGCTTCCTACCGTCCCAGCTGGGCCAATCCCCGCGCCGGCCCAGAGCACCCGGTGCCGTGGCCGGTCCGGTGGCGGCCCCACCGCGCCGGCGGCACCGGCCCGAAGAGGACCACCGACGCGGTGCCGTACCCGGTGGCCAGGTGGGCGATCCCGGTGTCCCCGCTGACCACCAGCCGGGCGTCGGCCACCAGCGCGGCGAGCGCGCCGAGGTCGGTCCGGCCGGCCAGGACGGCGTCGGAGGCCAGGCCTGCGGCGTCGGCCACGCGGACCGCCACCGCCCGCTCGTCGGCCGAGCCGGTGAGCAGCACCCGGTGCCCCTGGTCGGTCAGCGCCCGGGCCAGCGCGGCGAACCGCTCGGCGGGCCAGCGCTTGGCCGGGACCTTGCTGCCCGGATGCAGCAGGGTGACCCGCCGGGCAGGCCGGCCGGCCCGGTTCGGCGCAGGCCGAGGTTGGTCCGGTCGGCCGGGATGTCGTACCAGGACAGCAGCCGGCACCACCGGTCCACCTCGTGCTCGTCGGCGGCCCACGACGGACCGTCGACCCAGCCGGCGTCGGCGTTGGCGAAGGCGAGCAGCCGGCCGGGCCGGGTCGCCGCGAGCAACCGGTGCGACTGCGGACCGCGCCCGTGCAGGTTGACCGCGACCAGCGGAGCCGACCCGACCCGGAGGGTCGGTCCAGCCCGGCGGTGTCCACCAGCCGGTCGACGCCGCCGACCAGGTCGGCCAGCGGCGCCAGCCCGGCGGGCGCGGCGAGCGCCAACTCCCGAGCCGGGTACGCGGCCCGCAGCGCCCGCAACGCGGGCACGGCGGTGACCAGGTCGCCGACGCCGAGGGCGCGCAGCACGAGGATCACGGGTACGACGTCTCCTGCTCGGCGCAGACCACCATCTCGCGAACCGCGCAGCCGGGTGGTTGGTTGAGCGCGAACATGATCGCGGCGGCGGTGTCGGCGGGATCGTTGAGGTTCGCGTCCGGCCCCGGCTTGTACTGCGGGTCGCGTTCGTCGAAGAACGAGGTCCGCATTCCGCCCGGATCAGCAGGGTGACGCCGACCTGACCGGCCAGCTCGGCCGCGAGGGCACGGGTGAAGCCGACCACGCCGAACTTCGCCGCGCAGTACGCGGTGGCGTCGCCGACCGCCTTGACGCCCAGGGTGGACGCGACCGTGACGATGCGCCCCGAGAGGTCAACAGGAACGGCAACGCGGCCCGGATCACCGCGGCGGTGGCCAGCAGGTCGACGGCCACGATCCGGTCCCAGGTCTCGCCCGGCACGTCGGCGAGTCGACCCGGCACGTCCACGCCGGCGGCGGTGACCACCGCGTCCAGGCCACCGGCCTGCTCGGCGAGGTGCTGGGTGGCGACCTCGGCGGCTCGCGTGTCGGCCAGGTCGCACTCGGTCCAGGACACCCCGTCGACCGGTGGTTGCCGGTCCAGCACGAGCGGCCGGCCACCGGAGGCGGCCACCGCGGCGACCACCGCCGCGCCGAGCCCGCTGGCGCCGCCGGTGACCAGGACAGTCGGCCCGGCACCGGACCGCGTGGCGGTCATCGGGTGCGCTCCGCGAGCGAACGGACGATCATCTCGGTGGTGGACCGACCGTCCAGGTAGGGCACCACCACCGTGTTCCCGCCCCACCGGCGGAGGACCTGCGCCTCCGGCAGGGTGGCGGTGGCGTCCCACCGCCGGTGGCGTAGTCGCCGCCCTTGACCCAGACATCGGGTCGCACCCAGGACAGCGCCGCCTCCGGGGTTGGCTCGTCGAAGACGAGGACCGCGTCGACGCAGCTCAGAGCGGCCAGCAGCCGGCTGCGGTCGACCTCGGACATCACCGGTCGATCCGGCCCTTCAACCCGGCCACGCTGGCGTCAGAGTTCAGGCAGACGATCAGGCAGTCGCCGAGTTGCCGGGCGGCCTGGAGGGTTGCCACGTGCCCGGCGTGCAGCAGGTCGAAGCACCCGCCGGTGGCCACCACCGTGCCGCCCGCGGCCCGTACCTCGGCCAGGAGCGTGGCGACGGCGGCGACTCCACCCGGTCGCCACCCGGGCCGACCCTCGTTCGGGACTGCGGGCGGGCCTGCCGGGCCGACTCCTCGCGCTCACCGCGGGCAGCGCCGCGGCCACTCCCCACCCGCCACGAACCGGGACGCCTCGGCGACCGCCGCCTGCACCGCCTCGGAGACCAGCGCGCCCTGCGCCAACGCGAGGCTGGCGGCGGCCGCGAACCGGTCACCGGCCCCGCAGGTGTCCCCTCGGCGCTACCCGGCGTCGGCACCACCAGCGGCGTCGACCCGGCGTGACAGAGCAGCGCGCCGTCACCGCCGAGCGTCACCGCGACCGCGCCAGCCCGCCAGCGCCGCCGGAGGCCCTGGGCACCACGGGACGCGGTAGCCAACCGGGAGGCTCCGGGCAGCGCCGGGACCAGCTCGCGCACCTCCGACTCGTTCGGGGTGGCGAGGTGGACGCCAGGCACCGCCGCCGGGCCGCGCGGGTGCGGATCCCACACCACCGGCGCCCGGGTGGCGGCCAGCGCGTCGCGCAGCGCGGCTGCCGGGCCACCCTCGCCCGTAGTCGCTGACCAGCACCGCCGACGCCGCGCCGATCACCCGGAGCACCTCGTCGGAGGGCTCTCCCGGCTGCCCGGACGTGCCGCCCCGGTCGTGGCGCAGCAGCACCCGCCCCGGGCCCGCAGGCGGATCTTCTCCGGCGTCGCGCCGGACAGGCTCAGCGGGTACACCTGCACGCCTGCGGCGGCGAGCAGCTCGCTCAGTCGGGCCCCGCCGGCGTCGTCGGCGAGCGCGGTCACCAACACCACCTCGGCGCCCTGCGCGGCGGCGAACACGGCCGCCAGGCCGGCACCGCCCGGTCGGTCGGTGGCCGCGGTCTCGTCGAGCACCGGCACCGGGGAGTCCGGGCAGAGCCGGTTCACCACACCTTCCACGTCCCGGTCGAGCAGGGTGTCCCCGAGCACCACCACAGGTCCCCTCACGGTTGCCCCCTCATCCTCACGCGTCGACCTGCTGTCCGGTCCCGCCGTCCAGCACCACCTCGACCCCGGTGCGTACCGGTGCTGGCTTCCCGGCACGGGGTGGACAACCGCCGGAGCGGCCGCCGCCAGCGCAGCGGGCAACTCCTGTTCGAGGTACTCGCAGAGCAGGTGACTGGTCACCAGGTGCAGTTCCTGGACGACCTGGGTGTCCGGGGACGCGACGGCCAACACGTCGTCGCAGGCGGCGGCGAGCGGATTGGGAGCGACCCGGTGAGCGCCCAGGTGGTCAGGCCGACCTCGCGGGCGGCCTGCGCGGCCGTCACCAGGTTGGGGCTGGTGCCGCTGGTGCTGAGCAGCAGCAGGACGTCGCCGGGGCGGCCGTGGGCGCGCACCTGGCGGGCGTAGACGTCGGCGTAGCCGTAGTCGTTGGCGATGGCGGTGAGCGCGCTCGTCTCGGCGTGCAGCGCGATCGCGGACAGCGGCTGACGGTCGTCGTGGAGCTTGCCGACCAGCTCGGCGGTGAGGTGCTGGCCTCGGCGGCGCTGCCACCGTTGCCGGCGACCAGCAGCCGACCCCGGCGGCCAGCCGGTGGGCCAGTTCCGCGCCCCAGCGCGCCAGCTGACGCTCACACTCCCGGTACGGCACCAGCGCCGCGGCGAGATTCGTCAGGTGGGTGTCGAGCAGGCTGCCCACCGGCATCAGGCCACCACCCGGGTCGGCCGGCGTACGGCGGCCACCTCGCTGTAGACCTCGACCAGCCGCTCGGCGGTGGCCGCCCACGAGTACCGCGCCCGAGCCCGCTCACGGGCCGCTGCCGCGTACGCGAACCGCCTGATCCGGTCGTCGAGCAGCCCCGGATCGCGGTGGCCAACGCACGCGGGTCCCGTGCCGGCACGAGGTCACCGGTCGTTCCGTCGACCACGGTGTCCCGGATGCCGCCGACGGCGGTACCGACGACCGGCACCCGCAGGCCATCGCCTCCAGCGGGGTCAACCCGAACGGCTCGTACCAGGGCGCGGCGACCAGCAGGTCCGCCGAGCGGTACCAGCGGCCCATCTCCTCCCGGGTACCGCGCCGACCAGGTGCACCCGGTCGGCCACCCCGCACGACTCGGCCAGGGCCCGCAGTCGCCGGGCGTACGGGTCGGTCTCCAGCAGCCCCTCGGGCGGGCCGCCGACGACCACACACTCGGCGTCCGGGACCAGAGCCATCGCGCGGATCACGGTCTGGAAGCCCTTGCGCTCGACCAGCCGGCCCACGGTCAGGATCCGCGCCCGTCCCGGTTCGCGGTCGGCGGCCGGGCCGAGCGGGGCGAACGTGGCGAGGTTGACCCCGGAGGGCACGACGGTCATCCGGGACCGGGGTACGCCCATCCGGACCAGTTCACCCACCTCGTCGCGGCACTGCGCGACGATCCGGTCCACCGAGCGGCCCAGCTCCCGCTCGTAGGAGACCCGTCGGGCCGGGCTGGTGTCCTGCACACCCTGGTAGCGGCGCTTCACAGTGCCCAGCGCGTGGTACGTCTGCACCACCGGCACCCCGGTCTGCCGGCCGGCCGTCAGCGCCGCCAGACCGCTCATCCAGAAGTGCGCGTGGATCACCTCGGGAACCCAGTCCCCGCCCTCCAGCGGTCGATCAGCCAGTGGCTGAACTCCCGCATGTGCGGCAGCAGCGCGTCCTTCGCCACCGGCTCGGCCGGCCCGCCGGCACGTGCACCACGTCGTACCCGTCCGGACTGCGGACGGTCACCGGCAGGTCGAGCGCGTCCCGGCGGGTGTAGACCCGCACCTCGTGCCCGGCGGCGGCGAGCGCGGCGGACAGCTCCGCGACGTGCGTGTTCTGGCCGCCGGCGTCCTCCCCTCCGAGGATGGCGAGCGGGCTGGCGTGCTCCGAGATCATCGCGATCCGCATACTTCCTCCTCCAGCAGCCGGTCCCAGTCAGCGAGGAAACGGTCGAGGCCGTACCTGTCGCGCGCGGCGGTTCGGGCCGCCGCGCCGGCCTGCCGCGCGGTCGCCGGTTCGGCGATGAACCGCCGGGCGGCGTCGAGCAGCGTGTCGGTCCGGTGGCGAGGGCCCCGCCTCCGGGGCACCGCCATCACCGCCTCGGTGGTGGCGAGCGCGACGACCGGCATGCCGATCGCCATCGCCTCGATGAGGCTGAGCCCGAGTGAGGTCCAGCGGCACAGGTGCAGGTACGCGCGCCGCCGGGCCAACTCGGCGTGCATCCGGTCCTGGGGTACGTCGTCGTGGCTGGTGAGCCGGTCGGCGGGCAGCCCGAGGTGGTCGGCCAGACCGGCGACGCCCATGCCGAACACGTCCAGCGGCGCGATCTCGGCGAACTGGGGCAACAGGTCGGTGCCGGTGATCCGCCCCCGGCGTACCGGCTCGTTGATGACCACGGCGAGCCGGTCCAGTTCGCCGGTGTAGGACACGGAGGGGCGACGATGCCGTGGTCGACCACGGTGGTGCGGGTGGCGCCGGTGTCCCAGAAGATCTGGTTGAACCCGGTGACGTGGGCGATGAGCAGGTCGTCGCGATCCGCCATCGGGTGGCGCGTGTTCGGCACGTCGCCCTTGGGGTGTTGTGTTCGACGTAGATCGCGGGCAGGTCGCGGCCGGGGCGGCGGCGCAACCACGCCTCGGCCCGGTCGATCTCGTCGGGGCGTTGCAGGATGACCAGGTCGACGTCGGCGCCCGGCAGGTCCTCCGGGTGACCTCGACCGCGCTGTCCGGCCACGGGTAGGTGCGGCCCGGCCGAGGCCGTAGGGCCCACGGTCGGGTGTGGTGGGAATCAGGTAACGATGGGCGCCGTGCACGAACGACGTGGTCCACGAGCCGTGCACGTGCCAGAGCAGGATGTTCATCCGCCACCACCGCCGACGGCGAGCGTGCGAAGCGCGTCGACCACCTCGTCCGGGTCGACGCCGCTGAGGCAGGGATGACCGGGGATCGGGCAACTGGCCGCCCGGGTGTCCCGGCACTGTGCCGTGGCGTCGCCGAGCCGGACGGTGGGCACCCGGTAGGGCCCCACTGGCCGAACGGCACGGTCGGCGCGAACAGGCTCACCACCGGCACGCCGGCCGCGGCGGCCAGGTGCGCGGGTCCGGTGTTGCCGACCACGACAGCGCTGGCGTCCGCGACGATCGCGGCCAGGCCGGCCAGGTCGGTGCGCCCGCCCAGGTCGGTGCCGCCGGCCGCCGCGACCCGGGCGGTGATCGCACGCTCGTCGGGGCCGCCGGTGACCAGCACCCGGTGCCCGGCGGCGGTCAACGCCTCGGCGATCCGGGTCGCCACCTCGGGCGGGCAGGCTCGGCTCGACGCGGCCGACCGGGGTGCAGCACCACGTACCCGGGTCGCCGAGTTCGGCCGGGCGCGGTGCCATGGCGGCGGGGCGTAGCCGGAGCACGGGTTCGTCGCCGTCGGGCAGCCGGTGGCCGGCGGCGGCGGCGAGGAGAGCGCACGTTCGGGTTCCGGGACGCCCACCGGCACCCGGTGCCGCACGTCCAGCAACGAGCCCGGATAGTCGTCACTGATCGCGGCGATCCGGCCGATCCCGGCCATCCGCAACAGCAGCGCCAACGGCAGGGCGGACTGGTGGAACGAGGTGAACACCACCGCCTGGTCCGCGCCGACCGTGCGCAGGCGCGCGGTCAGGCTCCGCATCGCCTCCGGGTCGACCGGCCCCGGCGCGGGTCGATCCAGGGCAGCGGATGCTCGATGATCTCGTCCACGCCGGGCAGCAGGTCGGCGGCGGCGCGTCCGCGCGGCCCGCAGAGCAGCACCACCCGTCGCGCTCCGGCCGCGACGGCGCGGATCGCCGGCCCGCTGACCAGCACGTCCCCGCCGAATCCGACCGGACCACGAGCGCCGTCCGCACCGGCTCGCCGGGCGGGATCGAGGGCTGCACGGCCTGTTGGCGGCGCAGGATCTCGTCCACCGCCGCCGGCAGGTCGGTGGCCACCAACCGGCGCTGGCGATCTCCTCCGGTCGGGTCACCGGCGTGGGCACCAGCACCCCGCGGCCCCGGCGGCCAACGCGGCGGCCACGTCCCGACCGATGTCGCCCACCAGCACGCACCGGGACGCGATCGTGCCCAGCTCGTCGGCGGCGGCGTAGACGAGACCGGGCGCCGGCTTGCGGCAGTCACAGCCGTCGGCGTCGTCGTGCGGGCAGACCAGCCAGGCGTCGAACCGGCCCAGCTCCTCCTCGACGCGGGCGTGCACCGCCCGCATCTGCTCCTCGGTGAAGTAGCCCCGGGCCAGGCCCGACTGGTTCGTGACGACCGCCAGCCGCAGCCCGGCCGCGCGCAGCCGGTCCAGCGCCGCCGCGCGCCCGGCACCGGACGCACCTTCTCCGGGTCGCCGTTGTAGGGCACGTCCTCGATCAGGTGCCGTCGCGGTCCAGCAGCACCGCGTCGTACAGGACGGGCCGGGGACCCTCGACGGCGGTGCGACCGGACCCGGCGGAACCGGCGCGGTCAGCCGCGGCGTACACCCGGGCTGACCTGCGCTGATACGGATCCTCCTGGTCCTGTCGCACAGCCGGCGGGTTCCCTGCGCCCCGAGGAGTAAACGTCGTCGTGGAGGGCGGGCCAGCGCCGCCGGCGATGCCCAGGGCGGCCTTACCCGCCGTGCGGAGAAGCTAACCCGCCAGCCGTTAGCCCGTGCCGAGGTGCGGGTATGGGAGCCAGTGGCGATTGTGGAGAAAGTGATCGACGCTCCCCGCAGCAGGTCTTCGACGTGCTCGCCGACGGGTGGACGTACAGCGACTGGGTGGTCGGGACGGCACACGTCCGGGACGTGGACGACGCCTGGCCCCGGGTCGGCAGCCAACTGCACCACCGAGCCGGACCGTGGCCGTTCTCGTTGCAGGACGCGTCGACGGTGCTGGTCTGCGAACCGCCGCACCGGCTCGTGCTCAAGGCCGGCCTCTGGCCGGCCGGGAAGCGATCGTGGCCTTCACGCTGGAGCCGGTCGACGGCGGCACCGGGTACGCCTCGGGAGGATTTCGCCGCCGGCCCACTGCGCTGGGTTCGGAACAAGGTCAACGATCTGGTGCTGCACCTGCGCAACCGGGAGACGCTGGACCGGCTCGCCGACATCGCCACCCGGCAGAAGGGGTGACCGTGACGCAGACCGTGGTGGTGACCGGCGCGAGTGCCGGCGTCGGTCGGGCGGTCGCCCACGCGTACGCGGAGCGCGGCGCCCGACTGGCGCTGCTGGCCCGGGGCGAGGCCGGTCTGGCCGCCGCCGAGCGGGAGTGCCGGCTGCGCGGCGCGACCGACGTGCGCGTGTACCGGGTCGACGTGGCCGACGCGGGTGCGGTGCAGCAGGCCGCCGACGACGTGGTGCACAGGTGGGGCGAGATCGACGTGTGGGTCAACAACGCGATGGCGTCGGTGTTCGCGCCGGCCTGGGAGATCCCGGCGCGGGAGTTCCGCCGGGTCACTGAGGTCACCTACCTGGGCACTGTGCACGGCACGCTGGCGGCGCTGCGCCACATGCGGGCGCACGGGCGGGGCACGATCGTGCAGGTGGGCTCGGCGTTGGCCTATCGGGGATCCCGCTGCAGTCGGCGTACTGCGCCAGCAAACACGCCGTCCAGGGTTCAACGACTCGCTGCGCGCCGAGCTGCTGCACGACTGCCCGGGGTGAAGCTGACCATGGTGCAGTTGCCCGCGGTCAACACGCCGCAGTTCTCCTGGTCCGTACCCGGCTGCCCCGGCATCCCCAGCCGGTGCCGCCGATCTTCACGCCGGAGCTGGCAGCCCGGGCCATCGTCTGGGCGGCCGACCGCGGCACCCGGGAGCTGAACGTGGGCGGCCCGACATGGCAGGCCCGGCTGGGCGACATCCTCTTCCCCGGCCTGCTCGACCGCAAGCTGGCCCGCGACGGTTACCAGAGTCAGCAGACCGGCGAGGAGATCGATCCGGCGACCTGGCGGGACAATCTCGACCATCCCGGCGACGAGGACACGGACCGGGGCACGGCAGGCGTGTTCCGGGAGCGGGCGCGCAACCGTTCGGCGGCCCTCTGGGTCGGCACGCACAAGCGGGCGCTGTCCGGTGTCGCGGTCGCCGTCGCGGCGCTGGCCCTCACCGCCGTCGCTCGCCGCCGGCGCTGACCCACGCACCCTGTGACCGGCGAAACGGCGCTCGAACGGGTGGGAAGCGGCGATCCGCAACGCCCGGAGGGTGCCTCTTTCCAACCGAATGCGGCAACTGGATACCCTTTCGGGGAACCCTTGTCCGCAAACCGAGGATGTCCGACATGATCAAGCCGGTGCAGTTGCCGTCGCCGTGGCATGACGCACGCCTGACCGTCGTCGTGCCCACCTACAACGAGGCGGGCAACCTCCCGGCGCTGGTCGAGCGGCTGCTCGCACTGTCGCTGCCGGGGCTGCGCATCCTCGTCGCCGACGACAACTCCCCGACGGCACCGGGGAGGTGGCCGACAAGCTGGCCATCGAGCACCCGGACCGGATCGAGGTCGTGCACCGCGCCGGCAAGGAAGGCCTCGGCCGGGCGTACGTGGACGGGATGAGCCGGGCCATCGAGGGCGGCGCCGAGTACGTGGCGCAGATGGACGCCGACCTCTCGCACCCGCCCGAGGCGCTGCCGGGGATGTTGGGTGCCCTGCTCTCCACCCAGGCCAGCGTGGTGATCGGTTCCCGCTACGTGCCCGGCGGCGAGCTGGACGAGAACTGGCCGCTGTACCGTCGGATGCTCAGCGGCTGGGCCAACCTCTACGTGCACACGCTGCTGCGAGTGCGCATCCGGGACCTCACCGCCGGCTTCAAGATCTGGCGGGCCGACGCCCTGCGCGACATCAACCTGGAGCGGGTGCAGTCCAACGGCTACAGCTTCCAGGTGGAGATGCACTACCTGGCCACCAAGCTGGGGCACACCATCCTGGAGGTGCCGATCCGCTTCGAGGAGCGGCGCGACGGCGTCTCCAAGATGACCACCGCGACCAAGGTGGAGAGCGCCCTGATGCCCTTCCGCCTCCGCAGCAAGCACCGCAACATAACCCGCTAACCCGACCCGCCCACCCCGCCGCCCGGCCCGGCCCACCTCGCCGCCCGCCCCGCCCCGCCCCGGTCGATCATGGACTTGTGGTGCCCGTTTAGGACCCTAGCGGGCGTTTGTCACCCACCACAACTCCTTGATCGACGCGCGGAAGTGGTGGGAGCGAGGGTGCGGGGCGGGAGCGAGGGCGAGGGCGCGGGGAGGGTGCGGGGCGAGGGCGCGGGGAGGGTGCGGGGGCGAGGGCGCGGGGACAGAGGCGGTGGGTTAGTCGGGGTAGACGGCTCGGTGGGCGGTGCTGATGGCTGCGGCATAGGCGCGTCCGGTCAGCGCTCGGTCGCGGGCCAGCGCCGCACGGGCCGCGTTCGCGCCCGGGCGCCGTGCACACCGCCGCCGGGATGGGCCGACGCGCTGGCCAGGAACAGCCGGTCCACCGGGTGTCCGCCCGGCCCAGGCCGGGGATCGGCCGCAGGAACAGCTGCTGGTACGCCGCGGCGGTCCCGCCGCCGAGCGCGCCGCCGACCAGGCTCGGGTTGCCCTTCTCCAGGTCGGCCGGCCCGGCCACGTGTCGGCCGACGATCAGTTGACGGAAACCCGGGGCCGCCGCCTCCAGCACGTCCTCCATCCGCTGCACGTGCCCGGCGATGTCCTCGGCCCGCCAGTTCCGCCGGAACGGCAGGTGGGTGTACGACCAGAGCGACTCGGTGCCCGGCGGGAGTGGCTCGGGTCGGCCACGGACATCTGCCCGACCAGCAGGAACGGGTCGCGGGCAGCTCGCCACGCGCCAGCTCGCTGGCGTAGTGGGTGAGCCCGTTCAGGTCCGCGCCGAGGTGCACGGTGCCGGCGCCGGCCAACTCCCGCGTCGTCCACGGCACCGGCGCGGAGAGCGCCCAGTCCACCTTGAGCGTCGAGCCGTCCCAGCGGAAGTGCGCCAGGTCCTCCACCAGCCGCGAGGGCAGCGCCGCCGCGCCGACCAGGTCGAGGTAGAGCGCGGGTGCCGGCACGTCGGCGAGCACGGCCCGGCGGGCCTTCCACAGCGCGCCGCCGACGGTGCGGACCCCATCGCCCGACCCTGGCGGTGAGCACCCGGTCGACCCGGGCGCCGTAGAGGATCGCTCCTCCGCGGGACTGTAGCCGAGCCACCAGCGCGTCGGTGATCTGCTGTGCGCCGCCATTGGGCACCGGCCAACCGACCTGCTGGCCCAGCATGGCGAGCAGCCAGCCGTACACGCCGGAACCGGCCTCCTCGGGAGACAGGTCGGTGTGCAGGGCACAGCCGGCCAGCAGAGCCGGACCGCCGGGCCCGTCGAAGAGTTCGTCGCCGAGTTTGCGAACCGGTACGACCAGGCGGCGCGCCAGTCGCAGCGCACCGGCGACGCGCAGCCGACGCAGCAGACCCAGCCCTCCGCGTACCGGCGGGAAGGGTGAGGTGATCGCGTCCAGCATCGGCTCGGCCACCTCGAGCCAGTCGGTGTACGCGTTGAGCCAGCGCTTGCCGTCACCGGGGCGAACTGCTCCAGCGAGGCGGCCGTGACGTCCGGGTCGCGGTTGATCACCGCGGCTCGACCGTCCGGCAGCAGGTGCGCCAGCACGTCCGGCGCGTGCCGCCAGGACAGACCGTGCCGGCCCAGGTCGAGGCCGTTCAGCACCGGTGAGGCGTACCCCAGGGGTAGAACGAGCTGTAGAGGTCGCTCAGGTAGCCGGGCGCGGTGACCTCGGCGGAGCGGACCGCGCCGCCGGGCACCGCGGTCGCCTCCAGCACCACCACGTCCCAGCCGGCGTCCGCCAGCAGGTTGGCCGCCACCAGGCCGTTGTGACCGGCCCCGACGATGACGGCGTCGGCGCTCTGCGCGGCGGTGGTTGTCATCCGATCCGCCTACCCGGCACCGAACCGGGCGAAACGCGTTTGCCTCGGCGGGGTCGGGCATGCAGCGCCGCATGTACACGGTTGCGCAGCTGGTGGGCGGGTGTGGGCGCGGGTGGCGACGGCGGCGAATTGGTCGTGCGGGATCCGGCCGACGACGCGCCGGTGAGCACGGCGCCGGTGGCCACGGCCGACGAGGTGGGTAAGGCGACCAGGCGGCACGCAACGCGGCGGCCGAGTGGGCGGCGACCGCGCCCGCCGAGCGGGCGGCGGCGTTGCACCGGCCGCGGACGCGGTCGCGGCGGTCACCGAGGAGCTGGCGGCGGCGGTCACCGCGGAGATGGGCAAACCGTTGGCGGACGCCCGCGGCGGCGTCGAAGCGGGCATCGGCACCCTGCGACAATATGCGGAGCTGGCCCCACTGCGCGGCGGGCGTAGCTTGAACGGCGCCGCGGAGGCACTCGACTTCCTGACCCCGCAGCCGCGCGGCGTGGTCGCGGCGCTCACTCCCTGGAACGACCCGGTCGCGGTCTCCTGCGGGCTGCTCGGCGCGGCGCTGGTCACCGGCAACGTGGTGCTCTACAAGCCGAGCGAACGGACACCGGCCACGGGTTGGCTGCTGGCCCGAGCGCTGGACCAGGCGCTGCCGGCCGGTGTGCTGTCGCTGCTCACCGGCGGCCCGGAGGTCGGTGCCGCGTTGGCGGCGCAGGAGGTCGACGTGGTGGCGCACGTGGGCTCGACCGCGACCGGCGGGCGATCGCCGCCGCAGCGGCCCGCACCGGCGCGAAGGTGCTCCTGGAGAACGGGGCAGTGACCCGATGATCGTCGACGCGGGCGTCGACCCGGAGTGAGCGGCGGAGCAGGCCGCGCTGGGAGCCTTCGCCAACGCCGGGCAGATCTGCGTGGCGGTGGAACGGATCTACGTGCACCGGGACGTGGCCGAGGACTTCGTGACCGCGCTGGTGCGGCGCGCCGGGGCGCTGCGGGTCGGGCCGGGCCGCGACTCGGGCACCGAGCTGGGCCCACTCGTCGACCGGCGGCACCGGGACCACGTGCACGGGCAGGTGGCGGCGGCGGTGGCGGCCGGCGCGCTGGCGCCTGTGGGCGGCGAGGTGCCGGACGGGCCGGGGCGTTCTATCCGGCCACCGTGGTCACGGACTGCCGCCACGACATGCCACTGGTCCGGGAGGAGACCTTCGGTCCGGTCGCTCCGGTGGTCCTGGTCGACTCGTTCGACGAGGCGTTGCGCTGTGCCGCGGACTCCCCATACGGGCTGGCCGCCACCGTGTTGACCACGTCGATGAGTCACGCGCAACGGGCCTGGCGGGAGCTGCCGGTGGGCACCGTCAAGGTCAACGCGGTGTTCGGGGCGCGCCGGGTGGCGCGCGCATCCGCGCCGCGCCAGCGGGCAGGGCTTCGGGTACGGCCCGGAGTTGCTGGACGAGTTCACCGCCACCAAGGCGGTGCACATCGAGGCACCGGGCGGCGGGCACTGGTGAACAAGGGCGGCACCGGTGGACGAACAGCACGGGCGGACGCAGGGTGGTGCGTCCGCCCGTACCGCGTCGGTGGTGCCCCGGTGCGGCGGCGGTCAGTCGCCGCGGGCCTTGCGGGTGGCGCGGTCGTTGGCCTTCTCGATCGCCGTGACCAGTTCCGGCTTGGTCATGCTGGACCGGCCGGGAACGTCGAGTTTGCGGGCCACCGACATCAGGTGGTCCTGGTGGCGTTGGCGTCCACCCCACCCGCGGTGGGGCACGCCGCTCCGGCCGCCGCCGGCGCTGCTCGTCGCTGGGGCCCTTGTGGTCCTTCGGCTCCCAGTGGTCGCCCACCTTCTCGAACTGGTGCTTCACCGCGGCGAAGGCGGTGCGGTGCGACCGCTCCCTCGCCGTAGGTCTCCACCGCCGAGTCGTGCGTCTTCTCCCAGGTGCGCTGCGCCTTATCCGGGAGCGCCGCAGCGTGCTGGGCAAGTCCTCGCGCCCGGGCATCTCGTCCTCCTCCGTGTCGACAGGGTCACCCATGACCGTTCCCCGACGCGCGGCGGCAAACCCTAGCGTCACCCGCCGGACACTGGGCGGGTTTGTCGATTTCGGCCTCGGGGTACCGCCGGGCCAGGCCAGACCGGACGACCCGGTCATCGGTGGCCGGGGCGCAGGGAGCGGCATGACGACCACGGAGCCCGGTACGACCGTCGGTGGCGCGGAGGGCGGGCGGGTGCCCCGGCGGGTGCGGCAGCTGAGCTGGCGGACCTGGCGCGGGTGCTGGTCCGCAGCGTGCAGAACTTCGTCAACGACAACTGCTCCGACTGGGCCGCCGCGCTGACCTACTACGGGGTCCTGGCGCTCTTTCCGTCCGCCATCGTGGTGGTGGCCCTGGTCGGGCTGGTCTTCAGTGGCGAGCAGACCGTCGACACCGTCGTCGACCTCGCCAACCAGGTGGGTGCCGGCTCGGTGCTGACCGACGACGAGGGCGGCGTGGTCCGGGTGATCCGGTCCGTGGTGACCGAGCAGAGCAATCCCCAGCTGCTGCTGAGCTTCGGTCTGCTCGGTGCGCTGTGGTCGGCCTCGGGCTTCATCGGCGCGTTCACCGGGCCTCCAACGCCGTCTACGGCGTGAACGAGGCCGGCCGGTCTGGAGGCTTCGTCCGTTGCAGATCGGCCTGGCGGCGGTCACGCTGGTCCTGCTCGCGGTGGTCGCCCTCGGCCTGATCGTCAGTGGTCCGGTCACCGACGCGGTCGGCGACCTGATCAACGCCGGCGGTCTGGCCGCACGGTGTGGAGCGTGGCGAAGTGGCCGGTGCTCGCAATGATCATGATGGTGCTGCTGTCCCTGCTGTTCTGGATCGCGCCGAACGTGCGCCAGCCCGGTTCCGTTGGCTCACCCCGGGCGGCGGGTGGCCCTGGTCTCCTGGGCGGCGGCCTCCTTCGGCTTCGGCCTGTACGTGGCCAACTTCAGCTCCTACGACACCACCTACGGCAGCCTCGGTGCGGCCATCGCGTTCCTGGTCTGGCTCTACCTGTCCAACTCGGCGCTGATGCTGGGCGTGCAGATCAACGCCGAGGTGCAGCGCGGGCGGCAGTTGCAGGCCGGCGACCAGGACCCGGAGGACCCGGTGCTGCCGCCACGAAAGCCCGCCGACGACTGACTTCCCATTCGGCGCATGTCCGGTCCGGGCCGGGCCGAGAGCCGGTTCGTGACCGGGTGCCGGTTTATCGGGCGGGGCGCCGGGTAGCGCAGAAGGCATGGAGCGTGGCAACAGCAAGCATGGACCGAGGATCGACGAACAGATGAGCCAGGAGGTCAGCGGCCTCGTGCAGGGGCCGGGGACCGGTGGCTCTGGTCGACGAGTCGCGGGTGCCGGAACCGGCTGGCGAGGACCAGCCGGAGACGACCACCGCCCCGGCCGGCGATCTGCGCACCGGCACCCCGCAGGGCATGAGCTCCACGGATGTCGAGCAGCGCAGCCGGCTCGGCCGGTTCATCTCGATGAGCGCGCTCCCGGGCGACCGGCTGGTGCTGATCGCCAGCGCCCGGGAGAACGAGGCGCCGGACGACATCGTGGCAGCGCTGGAACGGCTCCTCGAGGGCACCGTCTACCAGACGGTCTCCGAGGTGGGCAGCACTGGGCAACAAGAACGAGACGACTCGCTGGTGACCGGATCGCCCCCGATCCGACAACCATTAGCGGCTGAAGGAGGTTCTCTGATGAGTGGCGTAACCGAACATGTCGAGGTGTCCGTACCCGTACGCACCGCGTACGACCAGTGGACGCAGTTCGAGGAGTTCCCCAGTTCATGGAGGGCGTGCAGGAGGTTCGGCAGCTCTCGGACACGATGACCCACTGGACGGTGAGCATCGCCGGCGTGAAGCGCGAGTTCGACGCCGAGATCACCGAGCAGCTGCCCGACGAGCGGGTGGCCTGGCGCTCCACCGACGGCAGCCAGCAGGCCGGTGTCGTGACCTTCCACCGGCTGGACACCGACAAGACCTGGTCACCCTGCAGCTCGAGTTCGAGCCGCACGGGTGGTCGAGCAGGCCGGCGACAAGCTCGGCATCGTCGACCGGCGCGCCAAGGGCGACCTGGAACGGTTCAAGACGTACATCGAGCGGCGTGGTCAGGAGACCGGTGCCTGGCGCGGACAGGTGGACCGTCCGCAGCCGTGATCCTGAGCAGTGACCCGAGATGGCCGCCGGATTCCGGCGGCCATCGCCGTATCCGGTCCGGTCACCGTTTGCGATCATCGCGCCCGGGTACGGCTGAAGGTATGACCGACGACAACATCAGGGTGTGGCGGGACGAGGAACGGCTCCCGTTGGAAGAGCTGGAGCGCGCCGTGGCGGGTTCCAGCATTGACGGGCAGGCCGACGACGTGACCGGCAACGATGCCGGCGAGGAGGCCGCGTTCGGGCACGGACCGGCCGCGGCGGACCGCGACGGGCAGTCCCCGGGCAACACCCGGGAGGCCACCGACCCGGAGCGCGCCTACCGTCCGTCCACCACCGGCCGGACCGGGCCGGACGTCTGACCTCCCCAGCGGGCTGGCGGGCACCGGCGGCCCGGCGGTCGGCCGGCGCGCACCCCACTCGTAGAGCAGGATCAGCGCCAGCGCGAGCACCAACAGGGCCGAGCCCAGCACCTGCACCGAGGTGTTGCCGATCAGCACGCCCAGCCCGGCCGGGACGAGCGCCGCGCCGATGCCCGAGGCGCCAATCTGCAGCCCGATGGCCCGGTCGGCGTGCGCCGCGCCGACCCGATCGGCGGTGGTGAGGGTGAGCAGCGGGAACACCGGCGCGGCGGCGAAGCCGACCACCACCAGACCGAGCACCGCCAGCACGGCCGGGCCGGGGACGGCGATCAGCGCCGCACCCGCGGCCATGCCGGCCAGGCTGGCGCGCAACACCAGACCCGCCCCCAGGCGTTCGGCCACCACACCCTGCACGATCCGACCGACGAAGAGACTTCCCCAGTACGCGGAGACGCAGCCACCGGCCACCGCCGCGCTCACCCCACGCCCCTCGGTCAGAAGCAGAAACGCCCACAGGCCAGCGGACACCTCGATGGCCACGTACAGCGCGAAGGCGACTGTCCCCGACCAGACCGCCGGCAGCCGCAGCGTGTCCCGGACCGGGACCCGGACGACCGGTGACGTCCCGGCGGGTTCCGCGTCGGTCGGGCTCCCTCCCACGGCGGCGTCGTCGGTGCTGTCCGGGTGCCGCGGTGCCAGGCCCGCACGGTGAGTGCGAACGCGATGGCGAGGACGATCTGGGCGGCGGCCACGATGCCGTACCCCAACGCCAGGCCAGCCCGGCGCTCAGCACCCCGGTCATGATCAGTGGGCCGATGGCCACGCCGAGGCCGAAGAAGGCGTGCAACCAGTTCATGTGGCGCGCCCGAAGGCCCCGGCGGCGTACGCGTTGAGCCCGGAGTCGACAGCGCCGGAGCCGAGCCCGAGCAGCAGCGCGCAGCCGACCAGCACGGCCAGCACCGGGCTCACGGCGTAGCCGGTCAGTGCCAGGCTGGCCAGCAGGGTGCTGCCGGCGAGCAGGGCGCCCACGCCGATCCGGGCCAGCGTGAAACCGGCCAGGACGCTGGAGGTGAGGTAGCCGACGGTGCCCGCGGTGAGCACCCATCCGACCGCCTCGGTCGGTGTGTCGAAGTCGCCCCGGATCGAGGGCCAGGCGACGCCGAGCAGGCCGTCGGGCAGGCCGAGGCTGACGAAGCCGAGGTAGGCCAGCAGTAGCAGCGAGGCGCGGGGCGCGCGGGGCGGTGGACACGAGGCACGATCCTGCCGCAGGCGCACCTAGCGCGGTGTCGACCCAGGTGCCGCCTCCGCAAAGAAGTCGTATCCGTACGGTCGAGAAAACGGACAGCTCGTCCAGAATCGGCTGATCGGAGGACGGCAGGACGGCTGGTTCGCGTAAGAATTTCGGGATGCATCAAGGCTCCGGAATCCTCTCGACGCGTCAGCGCCGGCTCGCCTGGCTCGGCTTCCTGCTCGCCGCCCTGCAGGCGCCCGTGTCGGCCTGGCTCGTCGCCGACGAGTCGTGGCTGTTCAGCGTCTGCGTCGCGCTGATGGTGGCCACCGTGATCATCGCTGATGACGCGGCGCGGCGACGCCCAGCCGACGCGACAAGCGACTAGCCCTCGCTGCCCGGCCGGGCTTCGTGTCCCGGCACACCCCGGCTGCGGCGGCGTTCCTTCATCTCCGCCTCGAACAGGTGGCGCCGCCCGCCCACCAACTCGTCGCGGGCCTGCTGGTCCAGCTCCCGGAACAGCGCGTGGTAGCCGTCGTCGAAGTCCTCGACGATCTGGAACGTCCACCGCCCGGCGATGACGTTGCGACCCAGCAACTCCGTGTCGATCCGGTCGGCGAGCTGCGGATGCCCGGCGGCGCGAAACTGCTGCACCGCGTCGTCGAGCATCAGGTCCGCGTGCCCGATCAACTGGTGCATCGAGTACAGGTGCCCCGGGCCCGCTCCACGCACTCCAGCGCCTCGCTGAGCTTGCCGAGGGCGGCGACGGTCGTGTCGCTGACCCCGGCCGGCCGTCGGTGCTGCTCGTCCGGTCCGTCCGCCTGCTGTCCCATCCGTGCCTCCGTGCCGTGTGCCGCCGTATCCGGGTGGTTCTCCTGCTGCCCCGTCTGTGCCGGATCAACCCTCGCGGTCAGCGGTGATCGCCGGTGGCGCAGCCGACATCCGCCGAGCGGCCGAGGTCGACCCGGTCACCGGTCGGTTAGCCTCGGTCACCATGCGTGTGCCGTTCAACCGGGTCGCCCCCGTACCGCCGTCGACTCGGCGCGGTCCACCCTGGCCGCCCTCACCGTCTCCGTCGGCACCGTCGGGCTCGCCGCCGCCGCCGCGCGACCGGGGCTGCTGGCCTCGTCGACCAGCACGCGGCCGCCGTACGGGACAGCCTCGACGGGGACCGCCAGCCACTGACCTCCGCGGCGCTCGCCGGCTACGCCGAGGGGTCCGCGGCGCCGCTTCGGAGCACGGCTGGACGCCGCCGGTCGGGCCGGTGGACTGGAGCAGCCCGGAGTGGCCGCTCACCCGGCTGCTCGCGGTCTGCGCGCTGGCCCGCTCACTCGACCGGGACTGACGCGAGGAGGGCGTCCCGCGTCGTCCGCGGAACGCCCTCCCCACCTGCCGTGCCGTTACGAGCGGTACTGCTGGGCTTCGTCCACCCGAGGCATCGCCTGGGTGCGGTCGCCCCGCGGTCGGCCATCTGCCGCTCCACGTCGCTCCGCCCGGCCGCCGCGGCCTGACGCTGCTGCTGCACCGCCCGGGCCTCCCGGGCGGCCCGGTCCAGCCAGCCGTCCCAGCGGTTCTGCATCGGCTTCACGAGACCGCCACCGACACCGACGATCAGGATGCCGGCCACCGTGGCGAGCACCGCGATCAGCACCGGAGTGGTCACCGTCGTGGCGATACCCACCTGGTTCAGCGCGGCGATCACGCCGAGGGCGATGATGAAGATCGCCGTCAGGTCGGCCAGGACCTTGCCGTACGAGAGCCCGCCCAGCGCCCCGGTGACCAGATCCCGGGCGGCGTTGGCGATCGCGGCCGCCACCACCACGATGACGATCGCGACGAACGCACGTGGCAGCCAGGACACCACGCCGCTGATCAGGTCACTGATCGCGTTGGGCCCCAGACTCCGAACGCGAACTGCAGCGTGAACAGCAGTACGGCGTAGTACGCCAGTCTGGCCAGAATGTCGCTGGCGTCGTACTTCGTTCTCTCCAGGGCCCGTTTGATGCCGCCACGTTCGACAGCTTGGTCGAAGTGCACCCGTTCCAGCACCGTATCCACGATTTTCAGGACGGCTCTGGCGATGAGCCAGCCGACCACGAGGATGACGATGAAGGCCACTGCCTTCGGGATGAAGAGCAGCACCGACCTCCAGGTGTCGGCGATGGCATCGCCGATGTCGGCCTGCCGGACCGCGAGGGTTTTCAGCATGATGTCCCTCCTGTCGCATGGACTGCGCCGGGCGCATACCCGGCAACCGGTCTGGCAGTCCGCGCAGCGCGCGCGTTTTCGCGACAGTCCTCCAAAGGGGCCTCTGAACTGCGCGAACGGTCACCGCGACACCCACGGCGACGGTCCGCAGCCATGGTCGGATGCCTTTCCCGGTCGGCCGACTAGGCTGCGACCATGCCAGGAACGGTCGGGCGAGTCCCCACGCCAGCAACTCCCGGCCCGGGCGAGTCCACCGGGTCCGGCGCTGCCGCTGCCGTCCTCGCCCACGACTGGGCCGACACTCCGCTGGGCCCACTGGCCGACTGGGACGGGGCGGTCCGGGCCGCGGTCGAGCTGATCCTCGCCTCGCCGATGCCGATGGCGCTGGCGTACGGCGACGACCTCGTCCTGCTCTACAACGCCGGCTACGCCGAGTTGCTGGGCACCAAACACCGAGCGCCCTCGGTCGGCCCGCCGCCGAGGTGTTCGCGGAGATCTGGGCTCTGCCCGGTGTTGGGGCGGTGATCGAGCGCTGCTACCGGCAGGGCGAGCCGTTCCTGGAAAGGAGTCCACCCTGCCGCTGGTCCGTGGGCACTCCGCGACAGTGGAGCAGGCGGTCTTCACCCGGGTTACTCGCCGGTGCGCGACAGCACCGGGCAGATCGTCGGCGTGTTGACGGTCGCGGCCGAGACCACCCACGTCACCGAGCAGCTGCAGAGCCTCAGCGAGGTGGCCGCGGCGCTCGCCGGCACCCTCACCCTCGACGACGTGGCTCGGGTGGCGCTGCGCTACGCGATCAGCACGTTCGACCCCGACCAGGCCTCGTTCGCGGTCGACGAGGGCGGCGGCGGCTGGCGGATGGTGCGCCGGGTCCGTGGCGAGTTGCTGGACGAGGCCGACGAGCGACTTCCCCGCTCTGGCGGCGCGCGGCGGCGGACTGGTCGGCCCCGTGGTACAGGCGGCGCGCTCCGGCGGCCCGTCGTTCACCCGCGACGGGCAACCGCTGCGGGACACCGCCGTGGACCGCCACGACCAGAAGATCCAGGCGATGGCGGCCCTGCCCCTGGGCACCTCGGTGGTCCGTGGCGGGTTGGCGGTCGGCTACCAGGTCCGCACACCTGGTCGCCCGCCGAGCGGGCGCTGCTGGCCGCCTCGGCCGAGCTGATCGGCCAGGCCGCGGAGCGGGCCCGGCGGTTCGAGACCCAGCACGGCACCGCCCAGCTGTTGCAACGCAGCATGTTGCCGGAGCACCTACCGGACCTGCCCCGGCTGCGGATCGCGGCCCGCTACGACCCGGGGTGGACGGCAACGCGGCCGGCGGCGACTTCTACGACGCGTCCTGCTGCCCAACGGCACGTTGGGCGTGGTGCTGGGCGATGTCGCGGGCACGACGTGCAGGCCGCCGCGCGGATGGGGCAGGTCCGGCCGCGCTGCGCGCGTTGGCCCTGGCCGACCCGGCGCCCGCCGCGGTGCTGGCCGGCCTGGACCGGCTGGTGACCAGCCTCGGCGCGGAGGCGGGCACGCACGAGCTGTTCGTCACCGTGGCGTTCGGGTGATCGACGCGGAGCGGCGGGAGCTGACCCTGGCCAGTGCCGGTCATCCCGCGCCACTGATCCGACACGGCGGCCCGGAGGGCCGCTCCCACGCCGAGTACGTCGACGTGCCGGCCGGGCCCCGCTGGGTCTGGGCGGCCGGCCCGGCACCACGACTGTCGCGTTCCGTCCCGGTGACACCCTGCTGCTCTTCAGCGACGGGTGGTGGAGCGCCGCCGACAGAGCCTGAGCGCCGGCCTCGCCAGTCTCGGCGACGCCGTGGCCAAGGCCGCCAGTGGTGACCCTCGGGCGCTCTGCGCGGTGGCCACCGCGGCGGTACCGGGCGGCACGGAGGACGACGTGGCCGTGTTGGCGGTCGAGCACGCGCTCGCCGAGTCGATCGGCGAGCATGGAGGTGCCCGCGGAACCGACGGCACCCAGTCGGGTCCGGCACTGGCTGACCGCCCAGCTCACCGAGTGGCAGGTGCCCGAGTCGGTGATCGGGGCGGCGGTGCTCTGCACCAGCGAACTGACCACCAACGCGTTGCTGCACGCCGGCACCGCCGCACGGGTGGAGATCGACCTCAGCCCGGAGCGGCTGCTGGTCTCGGTCGCCGATTCCGGCACCCGGGGCACCGTGACCCGCACCCGCACCGACACGTTGAGCAGTCGGGGGCGGGGTCTCGGCCTGATCGAGGAGCTCAGCGACGCCTGGGGCACCGACCCGTCGGTGCGCGGCTCCACCGTCTGGTTCGAGATCCTCACGCCGCCGCCCGCGCACCCTGAGCCGCTTGAGGGTAGGTAGGAGGAACGCCCATGCGTACTGACCAACCCGCCGGAGTCCTCTTCGATGTCGACGGGACTCTCGTCGACACCACCTACCTGCACACTGTGAGCTGGTGGGAGGCACTGCGTCAGACCGATCAGCCGGTGCCGATGGCGGTGGTGCACCGCTCCATCGGGATGGGCTCGGACAAACTCCTGGACCACCTCCTCGGCCCGGAGCGGGACCGCGACGCCGACCCGCGGCTGCGCGACGCGCACGACACCCTCTACGCCGAGTACTGGGAACGGCTCACGCCGCTGCCCCGGGCTGCCGACCTGCTGCGCGCCTGCGCCGAGCGAGGGCTGCGGGTGGTGCTGGCCACCTCCGCCTCCGAGCCGGAGGTGGCCGCGTTGCCGCGCGCTGGCCGCCGACGAGGTGATCGACACGGTCACCTCCTCGGACGACGCCAAGCAGAGCAAGCCCGCTCCGGACATCCTCGTCGCCGCGCTGGAGCAGTCCGGGTTGACCGCCGAGCGGGTGGTCTTCGTCGGTGACTCGGTGTGGGACGTCGTCGCGGCCGGCGCGTTGCACATCCTGCGTGGGCCTGACCTGCGGGGCACCAGCCGGGGTGAGCTCGCCGGTGCCGGCGCGGTGGCGGTGTACGACGACCCAGCCGCGCTGGTGAACGAACTGGCGGACTCCCCGCTCACCCGGCCGAGGTGAAGCTCACTCCGGTTCGCCCGCGCGTACGCGCATAGCCGGGAGCCTCCGGGGCATGGACTGTCACCACCTGCCCGCGCCTCGCGGTGCGGTCGAAAGGTGGTGCCGTGGAGCCGGTAGATGTCGCGTTCGCGCTCGTAGGCCTGGGCGCTCTGCTCGCGGGCATCCTGCCGCGCGTGTTGGAGCAGCGCCCGCTGTCCATGCCGATCGCCTTCCTCGCCCTCGGCATGCTGGTGTTCCTGCTGCCGGTCGGGCTGCCGACCCCGGACCCGCTGGCCCACCCGGAGCTGACCACCCACCTCACCGAGATCGGCGTGATCGTCGCGCTGATGGGCGCCGGGCTCAAGATCGACCGGCCGTTGAGTTGGCGGCGGTGGTCGTCCACCTGGCGGCTGCTGGCGATCGCGATGCCCCTGTGCATCGCGGCGGTGGCCCTGCTCGGCTGGTGGTGGGCGGGCCTGGTGCCGGCCGCCGCGCTGCTGTTGGGCGCCGCGCTGGCACCGACCGATCCGGTGCTCGCCGCCGACGTGCAGGTCGGCGAGCCGACGGACGTGGAGGACTCCGAGGACGAGGTCCGCTTCGCGTTGACCTCCGAGGCCGGCCTCAACGACGGGCTGGCGTTCCCGTTCGTCTACGCCGCCATCGCCATCGCCTCGACCAGCCTCGCCCCCGGCGACTGGTTCGCCGAGTGGTTCACCGTGGACGTGCTCTGGAAGATCGGCGTCGGCGTCGGCGGTGGCCTGCTCATCGGCTGGTTGCTCGGCAAGTTGTTCTTCCGCGCGCCCAGCAAACTGCGGCTGGCCCGGCACGCCGAGGGCTTCCTGGCGCTGGCCGCCACCTTCCTGGCGTACGGGCTGGTGGAGGTGGTCGGCGGGTACGGCTTCCTGGCGGTGTTCGTGGCCGCCCGGCCATTCGGGCCGCCGAGCGGACCAGCGAGTTCCATTCGGTGCTGCACGACTTCGCCGAGCAGGTCGAACGGCTGCTCACCCTGGTGCTGTTGCTGCTGCTCGGCGGCGCGATCGTGGGTGGTCTGCTGGGCCCGCTGACCTGGTCGGCGGCCGCCGTCGGGCTGGCGCTCGTGTTCCTGATCCGGCCGTTGATCGGCTGGCTGTCGCTGCGCGGCGCTCCGGGGCGCCCGGCCGAGCACTGGGTCATCTCGTTGTTCGGCATCCGCGGCGTCGGCTCGTTCTACTACCTCGCGTACGCCACCACGAAGGCCGACTTCCCGCAGGCCGAGCTGCTCTGGGCGACCGTCGGGCTGGTGGTGCTCGTCTCCGTAGTGGTGCACGGCATCAGCGCGACGCCGGTCATGCAACTGCTGGACCGGGAGGGTGAGCGGACCTCCGACCCGGCCGAGCGGGACGCCGAGGCCCAGCCGGTGGCGGCGGCCGGACGCGCCTGAGCGGGTGCCTCAGGCCAGCCTGGCGGCTATCGCCAAGCCCAGGTCCCGGCCGGAGCGCCAGGCGCTCTGCACGCGGGTTTGCCGAACGCGTCGCCGCACAGGCCGATCCCGTCGGCGTCGAGGTAGTGGGTGACGCCGCCGGCATCGCTTGTCGGCTTCGCGTACGTCCAGCGGTGCACGTGCACGTCGACGGCCTGCTCGGGCAGCCCCAGCAGGTCCCGGACGGCCTGCTCGATGGCCGGGCCGGCCCCGGTGGGCTGCGCCAGGTGCCCGGCGGCGAACTCCGGCACGGTGTGCGCGACCAGCACCGGCGCGCCGTCTCCGCGCCGATCACCGTCGTCACAGATGAGGTTGAGGATCGGGTGCTCGTTGACGAACGCGCCCGGAAGTCCGCCCAGTGTCGGGTGGGGAAGCGCAGCACCGCGGCCAGTGACGGCGACCAGCGCTGCGCCTGCACGGCCCGGGTGGCGTCGGCCAGGGCCGGGTCGAGCAGGAGGGCGGCCTGCGGGCCCGGCATGGCCAGGGCGACCGCCGCACACCGCTCGCCGTCCACGACCGGCCCGGGCTCCACGCCGAGCACCAGCCGGTCGACGGTCACCGGCACCTCGCTGGCCAGGTGCTCCACCAACGAGCGCAGCCCGCGAGGCGCGGCGAAACGCATGGGCCCGGAGACGTCGTGGTGCCCGCTGTGGTCGTACGACTGGAACGTGTCGGTCCATTCGCGCACCAGCCCGGCGGCGCGCCACTGCTCGACGAGGGCCGCGAAGTCCGGGTCGGTGGCGGTGAAGTACGCGGCGCCGATGTCCGTGGGCCGGGCCTGGAAGCGTTTGCTGGCCATCCGGCCGCCGCAGACGTGCCCCGCTCCCGGACCCGCACCGGCACCCCGGCCCGGATCAGCTCGACCGCACAGGCCACCCCGGCGATGCCCGCCCCGACCACCACCACGCTCGACCGGTCCACCGTCATCCGATGATCGTAGGTGGCGCCGTTCCGGCATGAACCACCGACGATCGGGGTACTGGCACACCTGTTCGAAGAAAGGGTGATGATGATGACGGACCGCCGCACCGAGCAGGCCGACCAGAACGCCGCGATCAAGGACCCGGACGAGTGGGTCACCGGCGACGAACCGCCCACCGCGGCTCAGGAGTCGTACCTGGGCACGCTGGCCCGGGAAGCCAACACGGAGATCCCGGCTGACCTCACCAAGGCCGAGGCGTCCAAGCGCATCGACGAGCTCCAGGCCGAGACGGGCCGAGGCCAGTAGCCCAACCGCCGGGCGGTCAGCGCCGGGCAGGGTGTGCAGTCGCACCTCGGTCAGGCGACCGCCCTGGATCTCGGCGGTCTGGTACGTGGCGTGGGGCTGGGACCGACGGTCGGTGGGTGAGCCGGGGTTGAGCAGGCGCAACCCGCCGTGCGCCTCGGTGTCCCAGGGATGTGCGAATGCCCGAAGACCAGCAGGTCGACGTCGGGGAAGCGGTCGGCGCACCGCTTCTCCCGGCCGGTGCGCGGCCCGGTCTCGTGCACCACCGCGATCCGCAGGCCGCCCAGCTCGATCCTGGCCACCTCCGGCAGTCGGGCGCGCAGCCGGGCCGTCGTTGTTGCCGTACACCCCGACCAGCTGACGTGCCCGCGCGCTCATGGCGTCGAGCAGTGCCTCGTCCACCCAGTCGCCGGCGTGCACCACCACGTCGGCCTCCTCGATGGCCGCCCAGAGGGCCGGGAGGTCCTGGCCTCTTCGGTACGTGGGTGTCCGCCGTGAGCACGAGCCGCATCCCGGCATTGTCCCCTCACTAACGCACTGGGCTGAAGTGCTCCGGAGGCACGGCAAGGTGGCGTACCGCCGGGTTCCGCTCGACGTCGGTGAGCACACCGGCGGCGTTGATCAGGCCGATGTGCGAGAACGCCTGGGGAAAGTTGCCCAGCTGCTCCCCGGTCAGCGGGTCGATCTGCTCGGCGAACAGCCCGAGGTCGTTGACCCGCTCCGCCAAGCTCTGGAACATCTCGTGCGCCCGGTCCCGCTCACCGGCCAGCGCCAGACAACACACCAGCCAGAACGAGCAGATGAGAAACCCCGCCGGGTCGCCGTCCCAGCGCCGGAGCAGACCGTCGTGCGACAACCGCTCCTCCACGGCGCGCATCGTCGCCCGCATCCGCGGGTCGTCGGCCGGGCGAACCCCACCAACGGCATCACCAGCACCGACGCGTCGAGGTCGTCGGAGTCGAAACTGCCGGTGTACGACTGGAGCCGCTCGTTCCATCCCCGCTCCAGCACCTGGGCGCGCACCTCGTCGCGGGCTGCCGCCCAGCGCGCCACGTCCTGCGGGTCGCCGAGCCGGTCACCGAAGCGGACCGCCCGGTCCAGGGCGACCCAGCACTGCACCTTGGAGGACACGTGGTGGTGCTGGGTGCCGCGTTCCTCCCACATCCCGCGTCGGGCAGCTCCCAGTCCCGCGCGGCCTGGTCGGCGAGCACCCGGAGGACGTGGCGCACCTCCTGATCCATCGGTTCCAGCTTGTCGCGCATCAACCAGGCGGCATCCATCGCCTCGCCGAAGATGTCGGTCTGCCGCTGCTGCCAGGCGTCGTTACCGATCACCACCGGCGGGCTGTCGCGATAGCCGCCGAGCTGTTCCAGACGGTGCTCGGTGAGGTCCCGCTCCCCAGCACCCCGTACATGATGGGCACCGGTTTGTCGTCGACGCGGCCCATCGCCCGCCCCAGCCAGGCGAACTGCCGCTGCACCTCGTCGAAGCACGCCGTCCGCCACAGGGCCCGCAGGGTGAGGCTGAAGTCGCGTACCCAGACGTAGCGGTAGTCGTAGTTGCGGTCCCCGCCGAGCTTCTCCGGCAGCGAGGTGGTCACCGAGGCCACCACCGCGCCGCTGGCTCGGTACGTCATGCCCTGCACCACCAGCCGGCTGCGCCGCACCTGTTCGGCGTAGAGCCCGTCGTACCCGTGCTGGTCGGACCAGGACCGCCAGCCGGCGACGGTGTCGGCGATGGTCTGGTCGGCGTCCGGCACCTCCGGCAGCGGCGCGTCGTAGGTCGGGGCGTACCCGAGGGTGAAGTTGTGGTTCGTGCCGGCACGGGCGGTGAACGTCCCGGTGGCCTCGCCGTCGCCGGTGGCCAACCGTTCGCTGGAACGCATCGTGAGCCGGGCGGCCCCGGCGATGGCCTCCAACATGTCGTCCCGCTCGATCAGGTACGCGATGGTGCGGCCGTACTCGAAGCGCGGCCGGTAGTGCACCCGCATGGGCACCTCACCGGACAGGCCTCGCACCGAGCGGACCAGCACCTGCGGGAGCGCATCCCGATGTCGTGGCCGCGCGAGCCGGGCGCGAAGGCGAGCGCGTCGGTCAGCGCGACATCTCCCTGCCCGGTGCGGAACACCGTCCTCAGCACCAGGGTGTCCTCGAGGTAGCAGCGTTCGACGGTGTAGTCACCCTCCGGTCGGATCGACCAGTGCCCGGCGCCGTCGTCGAGCAGCCGTCCGAACACCGACGGGCGTCGAACCGACCCGGCACCACCAGTTCACCGAGCCCGTCGCGTCCACCAGCGCCGCGCTGCGGCCGTCGGCGAGGAACCCGTAGTCGCTGATCTGTCCGCTTTCCACCCGCCTGCCTACCGGGTCGATCGCGCCCATTCCCGCGGCCGGGTACGGGAGTCACCGTGCTGGCCGAACGTTACCGCTCGACGTCGGCGGGAACCCGGAAGCTGACGAGGGGATGCTCATGACGTCAGCTTCGGGGCCGACCGCCGCATGGCGGTCCGCCACCAGGATGGCGACCTGCTTCCATCCGGCCCAGCCGGCCGTCCGTCGACACCAACCGGTGACGGCAACGGGCCGGAGACCGGGCCGCCCACCGTGACGATCGGCGCGTACCCGGACTATCCAGCCGCGCAGCGGGTCGTCGACTACCTGGCCGACAACCGCTTCCCGGTGGAGCACAGCGCCATCGTCGGCACGAACCTCACCCTGGTGGAGACCGTGCTGGGGCGGATGACCACCGGTCGAGCCGGCCTGCTCGGGGCCGGCACCGGAGCCTGGTTCGGGCTCTTCATCGGCCTGCTGTTCGGCATCTTCACCGTCGGCAACTGGCTGGCGGTCATCCTGGTCGGGCTGGTCATCGGCGCGATCTGGGGTGCCGTGTTCGGCGCTGTCGCACACGCGATGACGGGCGGGCAGCGCGACTTCACCTCGGCCAGCTCGTTGCGGGCCGGCCAGTACGCGGTGACCGTCGACGCGCAGCTCGCCGACCAGGCCCGGCAGTTGCTCGGTCGATTGCAGATGCCGGAACGGGCGGCCGCCAACCGCTGAGCGACGACCGACCGCCCGTCCCGGCAGCACTCGGGGCGGGCGGCCGTTCGTTGTCCGGAGATCAACTACCCTGGTCGTACGCCGCGTACGTCAACTCACCGGCCCGGATGTCGACATCGACCCGGTTCTCCGGCGGCGCCAGCGGGCAGGCCCAGCGGTCGTCGTACGCGCAGCTCGGGTTGTAGAGATAGTTGGCGTCCAGCCGGACCCGGTCGCCGGGCAGCAATTCGACGCCCCGACCGAAGGTGCCCTTCACCGTGTCGGTGAGGTACCGGCCTCCCCGTAACTCTCCCGCCCGCAGGTGCCGTCGCGTAACGGCACGAACAGCCCACCGCCGTACGCCTCGATCCACCACAGCGTCAGCGGGCCCCACGGTGTCTCGGCCACCGCCACCCGCCGGTACGCGATCACCCCGTCCGGGCCGCCGGTGTCGATGCGCAGCTCACCGCTGGCCGGTCGCAGGGCCGCCTCGACCACGGCCTCGGGGTTGGGCGGGAAGTAGCGCACCCCGGAGAAGCGGGCCCGTCCCTCCTCGGGGATCGGGCTCTGCGGGTGGGTGGCGAAGAGGTCGTCCCGGCCCGCGCGGAAGTCGGTCAGGTCGACGTCGGACAGGTACAGCCGGGCCACCCGCTCCCGCCAGTCGGCCAGTTCCAGGTCGGTCAGCATGCCGGGGACTCTCGATCGAAGGACAGCTCTCCGGACCGGAAGGGCTTCCCGCACGCGCGACAGAGCACCTCGGCGACGAAGACCTGGCCGCAGGCGTCGTGGATGAAGTCGACCCGGGCACGTCGCCCTCGCTGTAGGTGTCACCCCAGCGCTTGAGCACGAGGATGACCTGCCCGAGGTCCTTGCCCTTCTGGGTGAGTTCGTATCCCGCGACCTTGCCGTCCTCGGCGGCACGGGCCTGGAGAATGCCGGATTCGGCCAGTTTTCGCAGTCGGGCGGCGAGAACGTCCCTGGGGGCGCCGACGGCTCGAAGGATCTCCGTGTACCGCGAGGCGCCGAATGCGAGCGCCCGCACGATGTGCAGCGACCACCTGTCGTTGACAGCGTCCAGCGCCACAGCGAGAGAATCTCGCTCTGGTTTGGTTTTCAAACCGTCGGTGCTACGGTTCGTTTGGTTGGACATTCAAACCACACTACCCGAGGAAGCACCCATGACGTCGCCATCCGATCCACGTACCGACGCAGCATCGCCCGTCGTCACCCAGCGCCGAGCCTGGACGACGCTCGTGATCACCGGGCTGATCATCGGCACGGCGTTCATCGCGCTCTATGTCGGACTGCAACGCAGCCCCCAGCCGACCCAGCTGCCGATCGCCGTGGTCGGCGAGCAACTGGCGACCACCGCGCAGGCCGGGTTCGGCAACGCCGTGTCCGTCACCGAGGTCGCCAGCGTCGTGGACGGCGAGGCCCTGGTCCGGCACGGCGACGCCATCGCGGTCCTGGACTCGACCTCCCCACCACGCTGACCCTCGACTACGCCGGCGCCAGCGGGTTCAGTGAGAGCGGCGCCGCTCGTCAGCTCGCGGCGGGTCTCGCGAGGAACGCCGGGGCGACAGTCCAGGAGAACGACATCGTGCCGCTGGCGACCTATGACAGCCGAGGGCTGTCCGCCTTCTACGTGGTGTTCGGCGTCACCCTCTCGTCGTTCGTCCTCGCGCAGGGCTCACCGCTGCCACCGCGAAGGTCCGCCTCCGCCACCGCCTCTACGCGATGGGCGGATTCGCCGTCCTGATCGGTGTGATCGCGGCAACCGTCGCGGGCCCGGTCTACGGGTCGCTGACGCCCCGTTCCCGCTGCTCACGCTCTCGCTCATCCTCCTGTCCGCCGCCAGCGCCTTCACGACGAAGGCCCTCGGGGCCTGGCTCGGCCCGGCGGGAATCGCCCTCGCCGTCCTCACCCTCACCACCATCGGCAACGCGACGAGTGGAGCGACGATCGGGGTCGACCTGCTACCGGAATGGGCGCAGGCGATCTCGGGAAGCTCCGCCGGGCGCGGCCGTGCGGGCGGTCAACAACTTCGGCTACTTCGACGGCGCACACCGCGGCACCGCTTGCCATCCTCGCCTCCTGGTTCCTGGCGAGCCTCGGCTTCATCCTGCTCCGGCAGCGGATCGCGCAGCGCCGCTCGCTCACCGCCGAGGCGGGACGGTGACCGCCGGGTCAGCCCGTATCTCAGCTTCACCGGCAACGCTCGGCTCGGCCGTCAGCGTGACGGCCAGTTGCGGAGGACGGCGTCGAGGGCGTCCAGGGTGCGCGACCAGGAGTCGTCCGCGCTGCGGGGTGTGCCGGAAGCCGCCCGTCCGCTCCAGGCTCACGAAGCCGTGGAACGTGCTGTGCATCATCCGCACCGCGTCGGTCTGGTCGGGCTCGGAGAGCCGGTACCCGCGCAGGATCGCCCGGGTCATCTCGGCGTGGCGGACGCCGGCGCTCGCCGCGGCGGTCTCCGGATCGAGGTCGATCTGCATGGCGGCGTACCGGCCCGGGTGCTGTCGCGCGTAGTCGCGGTAGGCGTTGGCGAAGGCCACCAGCGCGTCCTTGCCGGCCCGGCCGGCCAGCGCGGCGGCGACCCGGTCGGCCAGCTCGGCCAGCGCCAGCAGGGCGATCCGGATCCGGAGGTCCTGGGCGTTCCTGAGATGGAAGTACAGGCTCGCGTCCTTCACCCCGAACTGGCGCGCGAGCGCGGCGACGGTGACGTTCTGCATGCCGACCTCGTCGGCCAGCTCGGCCGCCGCCAAGGTCAGGCGTTCGACGGTCACCCCTGCACGTGCCATCCACCACACCCCAAACCTAGCCGCGTTAATGGTTTGCCTAGTGCGGCTAGGCTACTCCCTATGTTGCCCCTGACCGAATCCGCCATCCGCACGTCCTTCGTCAACTGCAGTCGGGGCGAAGCGAAGCGGCTGGCCGTACCCAAAGATCTTGAAATGCAGCCCTGGGACGACCTCGACTTCCTCGGCTGGCGGGATCCTGCCGCGCCGCAGCGGGCCTACCTGGTCGCCGAGACCGACGGCAAGCCGGTCGGGTGGTGCTGCGGGCCGCGACGCACCAGACGGGGCGCGTGCGGCACAGCATGTGCTCGTTCTGCCTGACCACGCACCTCGGCGGGGCGTCACGTTGATGACCGCTCCCAAGGCCGGTCCGAGCGGACGGCAGGGCGACTCCGTGGGTACGTACCTGTGCTCCGACCTGGCCTGCTCGCTCTACCTGCGGGGAAGAAGCACGCCGGGCCCCCGCGCCCGAGCCGCTGCCCTGCCAGAGGGATCGACCGCGTCACCACCGCTCTCGCGACCTTCCTCCGCAAGGTCACCGAGTAACGGTCCGAGGCGACCGGCGCGGCCGGGGCCGCACCGCTCCCGGCTAGCGGTCCGTGGCCAGACGGGCGTGCAGGTGTTCGTCGTAACGCCGGCCGTCGCCGTACCGGTAGGACTCCCGCAGCGTCCCCTCGGCCGGGTAGCCGGCGCGGTCGGCGACCCGGCAGGACGCCGGATTGGCCACGGCGTGACACAGCTCCACCCGGTGCAGCCCGAGGTCCGCGAACGCCCATTCGGTGAGCCGGACGACGGCCCGCACCGCCACCCGACGCCCGCGCCGCGGGCACCGTCCAGTAGCCGATGGACGCGTCGCCGTCGTGGATGCGGTGCAGTGACACCGAGCCCAGCAGCTTGCCGTCGCCCGCCGAGGTCACCGCCAGTGAGGCGTGGTCGCCGCTGGACCAGTCGGCCCGGCGGCGAACCCAGGTCAGCGCGGCCTCGTCGTCGACCGGCCCCTGCGGGTTCCACTGGGCGATCGCCGGGTCACGCAGGGCGTCCCGCACCGACGGCGCGTCCTCGTCGAGCCACTGACGCAACAACAGGTCGGCGACGGTGAGTTCCACGGATTCCACGAGGCCGGAGTCTGGCACACCCGCCGCCGTCTCGCCGCCGAATTGGCGACAGCTTCCTTCAAAGCTGCACGAGTTGCCCTCCGACACCGGAAAGGTGACGTGGGCGACGCTCAACAGAACTAGTTAAATTTTTAAAGAGTGCTATCGTCATCGACATGACCGAGAGCCTGGATCGCACCCGAGAGGCCGCCTGGCGCGCCTACATCGAGGCCAGCCAGCGTCTCTACACCCAGTTGGAAGAGGACCTGCGGGCCGACAGCGACCTCAGCTTCGCCGACTACCACGTGCTGGTCCTGCTCTCCGAGGCACCCGGGCAGCGGCTTCGCATGGGCGAGCTGGCCAGCCGACTGATCTTCTCGCCCAGCCGCCTCACCTACCAGGTCTCCTCCATGCAGCGCCGGGGCCTGGTCAGCAAGGAGCCCTGCCCGGACGACCGGCGCGGCAGCGAGGCGGTGCTCACCGCCGCCGGGCTGCTCGCCCTGCGGGACGCCGCACCCCACCATCTGGCGTCGGTGCGTACCACCTGATGGACGACCTCGACGATGCCGAGGTCGCCTGTCTCACCGGGTCTTCGACCGGCTCGGCGAACGCCTGCGGGCAATCCGGGCCAGCTCGACCACCCACGCCACCAGTTAGGAGCCTTCGATGCCCGCGATCACCGTTGACAACGTTCTCGTCCTCCCCGACTGCCTCGCCTCGACGAGACCGCCACGATCCGCCCGGTCCGCACGGTGACCACCGCGCCCAGCGGCTTCGAGGGTGAGGGCTTCCCGGTCCGTCGCGCCTTCGCCGGGGTGTCGACCACCGACCTGGACCCGTTCATCCATCTCGACCAGATGGGCGAGGTCGACTATGCGCCGGGCGAGCCGAAGGGCACGCCGTGGCACCCCACCGCGGCTTTGAGACGGTCACGTACATCATCGACGGCGTCTTCGACCACCAGGACTCCAACGGCGGTGGGGCACGATCACCGACGGCGACACCCAGTGGATGACGGCCGGCAGTGGCCTGCTGCACATCGAGGCTCCGCCGGAGCACCTGGTGATGAGCGGCGGGCTCTTCCACGGCACCCAGCTCTGGGTCAACCTGCCCCGCTTGGCCAAGATGAACCCGCCCCGCTACCAGGACATCCGGGGTCGGGAGTCGGCGCTGCTCACCACGCCCGACGGTGGCGCACTCATCCGGGTCATCGCCGGCGAGGTCGCCGGGCACCGCGGCCCGGGTTCGACCTTCACCCCGATCACCATCACGCACGTGACGGTGCAGCCGGGGCCCAGGTCGACCTGCCCTGGCGGCCCGAGTTCAACGCCCTGGTCTACGTGCTGGGCGGCCGCGGCACGGTCGGCGCCGACCGGCGGCCGGTGCGTACCGGCCAGCTCGCGGTGCACGGTCCGGGCGACGCGTTGCGGTTCAGTGCCGATACCGCGCAGGACAGCAACACCCCGCGCTGGACCTCTACATCATGGGCGGACAGCCCATCCGGGAGCCGGTGGCCCAGTACGGCCCGTTCGTGATGAACACCCGCGACGAGCTGCTCCAGGCGTTCGAGGACTTCCAGGCGGGCCGCCTCGGCGTGATCCCCACCGAGCGGCTGCCGCACCGGTGGCCAGGGCGCACGGCCCTGACCACGGTCGACAGCTGAGATCGGTCCCGGCGCCCCGGTTCAGCCGGGGCGCCGGGACCACCTCAGGAGACCGCGAATATCCCGACGACGCCCAGAATCACCATCAGCAACACCGCTACCAGCGCACCCCGTTCGCTCTCCACCGCCGGCTCGCGGTTCTCGGTCACGGGATTCGTCGTGTCGCGGGGCATGGTGTGGTCTCCTCGGCTGTTGTCGCGTCGATGCGATGACGTTGGCCAGGTCACCGGTCTGCCGGCCTGGCGTGCGGACCCGCGTCGGGGCCCTACCGTGAGGACGTTGCCGACCTCCAGGGGCTGGACGGTGCCATTGCAGGACTGGTTTCTCACCGCAGAGGAACGTGCCAACCCGGTGTCTGGCATACCCGTCTGGACGACGGGAAACGTCGCCGAGCCGTTGATTCACGGTGCCTCGTACTTCGACCGGCTGGTCGACGAGGTCGAGGCTCTGGGCCCCGGCGACCACCTGTTCTTCACCGACTGGCGGGGTGATCCGGACCAGCGGCTGCGCCCGGACGGCCCGACCGTGGCCCAGTTGTTCGCCCAGGCCGCCCAACGCGGTGTGGTGGTCAAGGGGCTGATCTGGCGCTCACACCTCGACGTGCTGGCCTACAGCGAGGCGGAGAACCGCGACCTCAGCGAGACCATCTCGGCGGCCGGCGGCGAGGTGCTGCTCGACCAGCGGGTCCGACGCGGCGGCTCGCACCACCAGAAACTCGTGGTGCTGCGGCACCGGGCAGCCCGGACCGGGACATCGCCTTCGCCGGCGGAATCGACCTGTGCCACAGCCGCCGGGACGACGCCGCCCACCACGGCGACCCGCAGCCGGTGCAGATGTCGCCCCGGTATGGGCCCAACCCGCCCTGGCACGACGTGCAGCTGGCGGTGCGCGGTCCGGTGGTCGGTGCGCTGGACACCCTGTTCCGGGAACGGTGGACCGACCCGATGCCACTGGACTCGGAGAACCCGATGGCCTACCTGCGGGATCGGCTGCGCGGCTCCGACCTGCGCCCCGACCCGCTGCCCGACCAACCGGCCGATCCGCCACCCTGCGGTCCGCACCAGATCCAGGTGCTACGCACCTACCCGGCCGTCCGCCCCGCTACTCGTTCGCGCCGGACGGCGAGCGGACCGTTGCCCGGGGCTACACCAAGGCGGTCCGCCGCGCCCGCCGGCTGATCTACCTGGAGGACCAGTACCTGTGGTCGGCCGAGGTGGCGGACCTCTTCGCGCACGCACTGCGAGACAACCCGGATCTGCACCTGATCGCCGTGGTGCCCCGTTATCCGGACGTGGACGGCAAACTGGCGCTGCCGCCGAACATGGTCGGGCGCGAGCAGGCGCTGTCGCTGTGTGAGCGGGCCGCACCGGACCGGGTGCACGTCTTCGACGTGGAGAACCACGCCGGTGACCCGGTCTACGTGCACGCGAAGGTGTGTGTGGTCGACGACGTCTGGGCCAGCGTGGGCAGCGACAACTTCAACCGCCGGTCCTGGACGCACGACAGCGAGCTGTCCTGCGCGGTGCTCGACGACACCCGCGACCAACGGAGCCCACCGACCCCGCCGGGCGGGCGACGGCGCGCGGACCTACGCGCGGGACCTCCGACTGCGACTCTGGCGCGAGCACCTGGACCGTGACCCGGACGGCGCGGACGACGCCGACCTGCTCGACCCGGCGGACGCCGTCGCGGCGGTCACGGCCGCCGCCGACGCGCTCCAGCAGTGGTACGACGACGGTCAGGTGGGCGAGCGGCCACCCGGACGGCTGCGCCCGCACCGCCCCGAGCGGCTGCCGTGGTACACCCGCGTCTGGGCGTTGCCCATGTACCGGTTGGTCTACGACCCGGACGGCAGGCCGCTGCGCGCGAGGTTGGCCGGCACCTGGTGAACCGGTCGGGCCGGCTCCGGTGTGGCGACCGGATACGTGCTCAGCCCACCGGGGTAGGCGAACGAGGAGCGCGGCGAGTAGTAGCCGAAGCCGATGGTCAGTGGGTTGGCCGGGCGGAGCGCGTACGTCGGTGGCCGGGTTGGAGGAACTCCAACGACTCGATCTCGAACGGGGCGACCGGCTCGGCGACGAACGGGTAGGCCGAGCTGAGGAGCTGACCGTCGCGGCGGGTGAAGTAACGGTGGTGCCCGCTGCTGATCACGTGCCCGGTCTCCCCACCCGGCATCGTGCCCGGATCAACGGTGTTCCGTCGATCTCCGTCTCGGAGAGCAGGTCCTCGCCGGTCACCCCGATCCGGGTCCGGCCGGCCAGCACCGGAGCACCGCGCGCGGCAGCGTACTCCCGGACTCGTCGACTGGAGGCCACGTAGTGGTCCACCAGCCGCCCGGGTTGAGGCCACCGGGCGCGTCGACGCTCAGCAGCGAGACGCCGAGATAGGTCAGTGAGTACGCGCCGAAGCCGGAGGTCTGCGTCTCGTCGTCGACGACGTACTGGTTGAGGAAGACCTGGCGGTCGGGACGGGCGAGAGCCCCGGTGGGACAAGTGCGGCGACCGCGTCGGGATCCGCCGGCAGCCAGCTGAAGTAGAGGGTGCGACTGTTCACGACGAGCTGCGGAACGGCTGGATCGAGCACGGTGCCTCCGAACCGGGTGTGTACACGCGACGCTACGGCCGGTCCCACCAGCGGGACAACGACGGATAGTCGACACTCCTGCCGACTTGTCGGATTTCATGTTGACCAGTCGACGCGGTTCGGGGCCAACCGGTTGACGCGGATCGGCGACCGGGTGGGAAGCCGTACCAAAAATCGGGTAAGGATCCTCACAACCGCCTCAACTTCCGCCCTGCATGTCCTTTTGTTACTCAACACGCCTTAAGTACATCAACCTTTCGGCTGGATTTCGGGGAGACGATCAGGTTAAGGTGACTCCCGAACGGCCCATTGGAAGCTAAACCAAAGCGTCACGCCTTTTTGTCCGCGGACGAGGTGCAGGAGGACCACCCATGACCGCGCCAACGATCACCGAGCAGCCGAGCACCGCCGTCAAGGCCACCACCAAGCTCGACCGCGCGCTCTCACCGACAGCGCCGCCGATCTGCTCAACGCCATGGCCGCGCTGCCCACCAACCACCCGTCCGCGCCGCGCTGCGGGACCGGGCGATCGAGGCCTGGCTGCCGCTGGCCAACCACCTGGCCCACCGCTACAGCGGGCGCGGCGAGCCGAACGACGACCTGGCGCAGACCGCCGCCATCGGCCTGATCAAGGCCATCGACAAGTTCGACCCTCCCGCGGTGTCGACTTCGCCGGTTACGCGATCCCCACCATCATCGGTGAGCTCAAGCGGCACTTCCGGGACCGCACCTGGGACATCCGGGTGCCCGCCGGCTGCAGGAGCTGCGGCTGGCGATCTCCGACGCCAACAGCTCGCTGCTGCAGACCCTCGGCCGCTCGCCGACGGTCGCCGACATCGCCGCCCACCTCAAGCTCACCGAGGAAGAGGTCCTGGAGGGCCTGGAGGGCGCCCGCGCGTACAACGCGGTGTCGCTGTCCACCCCGACCGGTGACGGCGAGCGCGCGACCGAGCTGGGCGACATGCTCGGCGGCGAGGACAACGAGTTCGAGCTGGCCGAGCTGCGGGTCGCCCTCGGGCCGGCGCTGGCCACCCTCGACGAGCGCGAGCAGAAGATCCTCACGCTGCGCTTCTACGGCAACCTGACCCAGTCGCAGATCGCCGACCAGATCGGCGTCTCGCAGATGCACGTCTCGCGGCTGCTGACCCGGGCGCTGACCAAGCTGCGCGGCCAGCTCGACGGCACGTACTGAGCAGATCGGACGGAAGGGCCGGGTCGTTGGACCCGGCCCTTTCCATGCCCAGGTTGTCACGTGGGCGTGACAACGCGACTCCGGCGCGTCGGTGCGAGACTGGGCCGTGCTCTCCGACGTGACAGTTGATCTGCCGGTCCGCCCGGTGCTGCCTGCGCTCATGGCGGCACTCGACGCGGCCGGTGCCGGTGTCCTGGTGGCCCCACCCGGCACCGGCAAGACCACCCTCGCGCCACTGGCCGTGGCCGACCGGGTGACCGGTCGGGTGGTGATCGCCAGCCCGCCGGGTGGCGGCTCGCGCCGCCGCCCGCCGGATGGCCGAGCTGCTCGGCGAGCGGGTGGGCGACCGCGTTGGCTACGCGGTGCGCGGCGAACGCCGGGTCGGCCCGACCACCCGGATCGAGGTGGTCACCACCGGCCTGCTGGTCCGACGTCTGCACCACGATCCGGAACTACCCGGTACGGGTGCCGTGCTGCTCGACGAGTGCCACGAACGCCAACTGGACGCCGACCTCGCGTTGGCCTTCACCGTGGAGGCGCGCGCCACGCTCCGACCGGACCTGTGGCTGCTGGCGATGTCCGCGACACCGGACACCGACCGGTTCGCCGCGCTGCTCGGTGGGTCCACCCGGCCCCGGTGGTACGGGCCGACTCGGCGCTGCATCCGGTGCAGCGGATCTGGGCGCCGCCGGCTCGCCCGATCGCCCGCCCGGGCGGGACCGGTGGACCGGGCCCTGCTCGACCACGTGGCCGCCACGGTGCGGCGGGCGCTACGCGAGCAGGACGGTGACGTGCTGGTCTTCCTGCCCGGCGCCGGTGAGATCGCGGCGGTCACCGGCCGACTGGCCGACCTGCGGGACGCCGTCGCGCTGCTGCCGCTGCACGGGCGGCAACGCGGCACCGAACAGGACACCGCCCTGCGCCGTGCGGACCGGCGGCGGGTCGTGCTGTCCACAGCGCTGGCCGAGACCAGCCTGACCGTCCCGGGCGTGCGGGTCGTGGTGGACGCCGGACTGTCCCGGGTGCCCCGCATCGACCTCGCCCGCGGGCTGGGTGCGCTGGTCACCGTGCCGGTCTCCCGGGCCGCCGCCACCAGCGGGCCGGCGGGCCGGCCGGGAGGCCCCGGGTACGTCTATCGCTGCTGGTCGGCGGCGACCCACGAGCGGCTGCCGGCGCGCGCCGAACCGGAGATCGCCACCGCCGACCTGACCGGTTTCGCGTTGGAGCTGGCCGCCTGGGCCGGCCGGACGGCGTCGGGCTCGCCCTGCCCGATGCGCCGCCGGCCGCCGCGATGACTGTCGCCCGGGACACCCTGGTGACCCTGGGAGCCGTCGACGTCGACGGTCGGATCACGGAGCGGGACGGGCGATCGCCGCCGCCGGCGCCACCCACGGCTGGCCGGGCACTGCTCGACGGCGCCGGTCGGGTCGGCGCCGACCGGGCGGCCGAGGTGGTCGCCCTGCTCGCCGACGAGAGCACGGCCGCCCCGGAGACGACCTGGTCGCCGGCTGGCGTCGGCTGCGCACCGGCGTGGACGCGGGTGCGACCGCCCGCTGGCGCACCGAGGTACGCCGGCTGCGTGCCGCGCTGCCGGCCGGCTCCCCACCGAAGGGCAGATCCGAAGCCGCTCGCCCCGGCCCGGGCGGGTTGAGCGACGACCTCGCCGCCGGTCTGCTCGTCGGTCTGGCGTACCCGGAGCGGTTGGCCCGGGCTCGGCGGTCGGGCGGATCGGCGTACCTGATGACCGGCGGGACCGCCGCGGAGCTGGCGGCCGGGTCGGGGCTGACCGGTTCCGACTGGCTGGCGGTGGCCGTCGCGGACCGCACCCCGGGGCGCCGTCGGCCCGGATCCGCCGGGCCTCGCCGGTGGACGAGGCGACGGCCCGCGAGGCGGCCGGGCCGTTGCTGCGCACGGACCGGGAGGTCGGCTGGTCCGACGGGGACGTGGTGGCCCGGGAGGTGACCCGTCTGGGCGCGATCGAACTGGTCCAGCGGCGGTTGGACCGGCCGGACCGGGCGGAGGTGGCCGCGGCGTTGCTGACCGGCCTACGCCAGGACGGGTTGGGGTTGCTGACCTGGACGCCGGCGGCGCGGAGGCTGCGCGAGCGGCTGGCGTTCCTCCGGCACCACCTGGGCGACCCGTGGCCGGAGGTCGGCGACGAGGCGTTGCTCGACGCCGCGCCGACCTGGTTGGGCCCGGAGTTGGCCGCCGGGCGGCGACGGTCCGACCTGGCGCGGGTGGACGTGCCGTCGGCGCTGCGCCGGTTGCTGCCCTGGGCGCAGGCCGCCCGCCTGGAGGAGTTGGCCCCGGAGCGCGTCGCGGTGCCGAGCGGTTCGCGGATCCGGGTGGACTACGCCGACCCGGCCGCCCCGGTGCTCGCCGTGAAGCTGCAGGAGACGTTCGGCTGGCCGGCCGCACCCGCATCGCCGACGGCCGGGTGCCGGTGCTGCTGCACCTGCTCTCCCCGCCGGCCGCCCGGTGGCGGTCACCGCCGATCTGGCGTCGTTCTGGCGTACCGGCTATCCGCAGGTCCGCTCCGAGTTGCGGGGCGCTACCCCGGCACCCTGGCCGGAGGATCCGGGAACGGCGACGCCGACCCGGCACGCCACGCCACGCCGCCGCTGAGCGCCGACCTACTCCTCCTCGACGTCCGCCACGACCACAGTGACGTTGTCCGGTGCACCGGCGTGCAGGGCCAGGTCGATCAGTTTGCTGGCGCAGGCGCCCCGGTCCGGATACTCGGTGAGCACCTCGGTGAGGGTGTCCGGGCGGACGACGTTGGACAGACCGTCGCTGCACAGCAGCCACCGGTCACCGGCCCGGGGCACCATCGTCGCGTACGACGGGGACACCTCGTCGCCCTGCAACGCCTGTGTGACAACGGCCCGGCGCGGGTGGCTGCTGGCCTGGTCCGCGGTGATCACGCCCTGGTCCACCAGCATCTGGACGAACGTGTCGTCGCGGGTGATCTGCTTGAGCACACCTCGCGGAACAGGTAGGCCCGGGAGTCGCCGACGTGCGCGAGGGCCAGGCAGCTGCCGGTACGGGCGAAGAGCAGGGCGGTCAACGTGGTGCCCATGCCCTGGCGCTCGGGATCCTCGGCGACCGCCTGCCGGATCCGGGTGGTGGCCAACGCGATGCCGCCCTCGAGGGCGGCCACCAGGCGTCCTCCGGGTCTCCGCGTCCAGCGGGGTGAACGCGTCGATGGTGAGGGCGCTGGCCAGGTCACCGGCGGCCATCCCGCCCATGCCGTCGGCGACGGCGACGAGCCAGCTTCCGGCGTGCAGGGCGTCCTGGTTTCCGCTGCGGATCAGCCCACGGTCGCTCGTTCCCACGGAACGCAGCTTCAGGGTCATGGGAGGCAGCCTGCCAGGCGAAGGGCGCAGTTGTCTCTAGGAGATCAGGACGACGGCGAGTGGCGCGGCCAATGTCACGTCCGGGTGATGACGCCTCGCGACCCACCCGCCGGACCGACCGCCCTCGTCGGACGCCACAACCCATCCAATCAGATCAATTGACAGGACGTACCGGCACTGGAAACATCGAGCCGTTACCTGGGAGCGCTCCCAGCTTCACCACCATCACCGTCCCTCTTCCCGTCCCGGAAGGACTCCCGTGACGCCATCCCGACGCCGCCTCCTGGTGGCCGCGGCGACCACCCTGGCCCTCATCGGCGCGGGCGCCGGCGCGGCCACGCCGACCCACCACCGGACGCCCCGAGCAGATCGACAACGGCGACTTCAGCGCCGGCGTGAGCCCCTGGTTCTCCTTCGGCACCGGCGCGCTGGCGGTCACCGACGGCCGGCTCTGCACCACCGTCGCGGGTGGGCTGGCCAACCCGTGGGACGCCGGCATCGGCCAGGACGGCGTACCCCTGATCGCCGGGGCCGAATACACCCTCGGCTTCGCGGTCTCCGCCACCCCGGTGCCGCGGTCAGGCCGTGTTGCAACTCGGCAGCGCCCGTACACGACGTACGCGGCAGTGGACGCCACCGCGACCGGCACCGCCCAGCGCGTCGAGCAGACCTTCACCGTCCCGGACGACAACCCCAACGCCCAACTGATCTTCCAGGTCGGTGGCTCCCTCGACGCAGACCATCTGCCTGGACGACGTCTCGCTGCGCGGCGGCGAGCCACCCGAGCCGTACGAGCCGGACACCGGGCCGCGGGTTCGCGTCAACCAGGTCGGCTACCTGCCCGGCGGCCCGAAGAACGCCACTGTCGTCACCGAGTCCACCACTCCGCTGCCCTGGCAGCTGCGGTCCTCCGCCGGCACCGTCGTGGCCAGCGGCACCACCACCGCACGCGGTGTCGACGCCGCCTCCGGCCAGAACGTGCAGACCGTCGACTTCTCCAGCTACCGCACCCTGGGCACCGGCCTGACGCTCACCGTGGACGGCGAGACCAGCCACCCGTTCGACATCTCCGGTGCCCTCTACGACCAGCTGCGCTCCGACTCGTTGCAGTTCTTCTACGCCCAACGCAGCGGCATCGCCATCGACGGTGACCTGATCGGTGACGAGTACGCCCGACCCGCCGGGCACCTCGGCGTCGCACCCAACCAGGGCGACACCAACGTGCCCTGCCAGCCGGGTGTCTGCGACTACTCCCTCGACGTGCGCGGCGGCTGGTACGACGCCGGCGACCACGGCAAGTACGTGGTCAACGGCGGCATCGCCACCTACCAGCTGTTGAACACCTTCGAGCGGACCAAGACGGCGGCCACCGCGGCGGCGGCGCCGGCCTCGCCGACGGCACGTTGCGGGTGCCCGAGCGCGACAACGGCGTCCCGGACATCCTCGACGAGGCCGCTGGGAGCTGGAGTTCCTGCTGCGCATGCAGGTGCCCGCCGGCAAGCCGCTCGCCGGCATGGTCCACCACAAGATCCATGACCAGAACTGGACCGGGCTGCCGCTCGCTCCGCAGGACGACCCGCAGCCCCGCGAGCTGCACCCGCCGTCGACGGCGGCCACCCTCAATTGGCCGCCACCGCCGCCCAGTGCGCGCGGCTCTTCGCCCTACGACGCGGCGTTCGCGACCCGTTGCGGCACTGCCGCGAAGACGGCCTACGCCGCGGCCAAGACCCACCCGGTGCTGTACGCCAGCCCGACCGACGGCACCGGCGGCGGCGCGTACGACGACAGCAACGTCACCGACGAGTTCTACTGGGCGGCGGCCGAGCTGTACCTCACCACGGGTGCGCAGGCCTACCTGGCCGACCTGACCGCCTCGTCGCACCACACCGGAAACGTGTTCGACGCCCGGGGCTTCGGCTGGCAGAGCGTCGCGGCGCTCGGCCGTCTCGACCTGGCCACCGTGCCGAACGGGCTTCCGCCGCCGACCTGGCCCGGTGCGCGCCTCGGTCACCACCGCCGCCGACACGTACCTCGCCGAGCTGCGCCGGCAGGCGTACGGGCTGCCGATGCCCGGGGACGCCAACAGCTACTTCTGGGGCGGCAACAGCAATGTCATCAACAACGCGGTCGTGCTGGCCACCGCCTTCGACCTGACCCGCAACCCCGTCTACCGGGACGGGGCCGTGCAGGCGATGGACTACATCCTCGGCCGCAACGCTCTCAACATCTCGTACGTCACCGGCTGGGGCGAGCACGCCGCGGAGAACCAGCACAGCCGGATCTTCGGCCACCAGCTCGACCCGAACCTGCCCCGACCGCCCGCCGGCTCCTCGCCGGTGGTCCGAACGCTGCCCTCCAGGACCCGTTCGTGGCACAACTACTCACCGGCTGCGAGCCGATGTTCTGCTACGTCGACGACATCAACTCGTACTCGACGAACGAGGTGGCGATCAACTGGAACTCGGCGCTGGCCTGGATCTCCTCGTTCCTGGCCGACCAGGGTGACGCGGGCGCGGTGCGCCACCACCTGCGCGGTGAAGTACAGCAACTACGGCGCCTGGCAGGGCGGCACCGGGTTCACCGCTCAGCTGACCATCCAGAACACGGGTGCCACGGCCGTCAACGGCTGGAACGTGCGCTTCGCGTTCACCGGCGACCAGCGGGTACGCGAGGCGTGGCTGGCAAAGGTCACCCAGTCCGGTGCGACGGTGACCGCGCGCAACGAGTCACACAATGCCAAGATCGCGCCCGGTGGCACTGTGACGTTCGGCTTCAACGCGACGACGGCCGGCGGCGCCACCGCTCCGGGCCTCGTCACGGTCAACGGCGGGGCCTGCTCGCTGACCTGACCCGTTCCTGGTGGCCGCCCTCCCGGGCGGCCACCAGAACGCTCCAGATCCGCGCAGTTTCCCTGATGTTGCTGCCTCAGCGAGGTGTGAGGCAGCAACATCAGGATTGCGCAAGCTCATGCGAGGAACGCCCCAACACGGGTTGTGACGGACGCCGGACCCAACGGGACGTCGGTGAACATCCACCGGCCCTACCGTCCGATGTATGGGCACCATGACGGAGGTTTCCGGCCGTTGGCGGTCACTGTCGCCGCTGCCGCTGCCCGGTCGGCTGCGCACCCTGTCGCTTGGAACCCTCGCCAACACGGTCGGCCACGGGCTGTGGGTGACCGGTGCGGCGCTCACCTCACTCGCGCCGTGGGGCTGAACCCGACCGAGGTGGGGCTGGGGCTCACTCTCGCCGGCCTGGTCGGGCTCACCGCCAGCGTGCCACTGGGCGGGCTCGCCGACCGACATGATCCTCGGACCCTCCGCGCCGTTCTCCAACTGGCGCAGGCCGCCGTCGCCGCCGCGTACCTGTTGGTCGGCTCGTTTCCGGTCTTCCTGCTGGTGGCCGCACTGGACGCGCTACTGACCTCGGGCAATCTGGCGGTCCGAGCGGCGCTTGTCGCCGCGGTCGGCGGCCCCGAGGGCCGGTGCACGCCTTCGCCACGCTGCGCGCGGTGGCCAACCTAGGCGTCGCGGTCGGCGCGGGCTGGCCGCGTTCGCGCTGGTGGCAGACACCGGGTGGGCGTACCGGCTGCTGGTGCTCGGCAACGTCGTGACCTATCTGGTGTCGGCGGCGCTGATCATGCGACTGCCGTCGTACCCGCCGGCGGAACGGTCGGTGCGGCAGAGAGCCGGCCGGGCGCTGCGCGACGGGCCGTTCCTCGCGGTCGTCGGAGCCTCGGCGGTGCTCTCCGTGCACCACGTGGCGTTGACGCTGGTGCTGCCGCTGTGGGTGGTGGCGCACACCGACGCGCCTCTGGTGACGGTCTCCGCACTTCTGCTGGTCAACACGCTGCTCACCGTGCTGCTCGCCGTACGGCTCAGCGGGAGCGCCCGCACGCGGTGCCGGCGGCGGCGACGATGCGCCGGGCCGGGCTGGTGCTCGCGGCCGGGATGCTGCTCTGGGCCGCGACCGCCGTCGTGCCGACCCCGGTGGCGGTCGGCCTGCTGCTGGGCGCGACGGTGATCTACACCCTGGGCGACCTGTGGCACGCCGGTGCCGGGGCGGCGCTGGCCTACGACCTCGCCGCCCGGACGCCCTCGGCGCTACCAGGGGTCGACGGACTGCTAGCCGGGCTGGTCCGCGCGGCGGGCCGGCCCTGCTGACCTGGTTGATCATCGATGGCGGTCCGGCCGGCTGGCTGGCGCTGGCGGGTTGCTCGCGCTCACCGGCCTCGCCGTGCCGCCGCTCACCCGACGCGCCCTGGCCGACCGCGCCGACCGCAGCGACCGCGCCGACCGGTCACCGCAACCGGGCTGACCGTCAGCGCGCCCTGTCAGGCCAACCACCCGAGGCAGGACTTCATCGATTCCCAGGCAGGGCATCGCATCCCTTGTGGATAGTTTCCCCAGCCTCGGGTGGACCCAGAGGTCACGCGGGCTGCCCCGGCTCGCCGGGGATGACGTGGTCGCGCACCGACACCAGTCGTTCACCCCGTCGAGGCGGCACCGCTGTCCTCCGCCGCGCCTTCTCGACACTGCGCCCAGGTGTCCCATGCCTGCGGCACGAATGCCGTCCGCAGGATCAGGCGTCAGATGCCGCGATGAATGGAGGCTTGATCGTGGACCAGCCGCCGTCCACGTCGATGATCTGGCCGGTCAGGTAGGCGCCCTGCCGAGAGGCCAGAAAGAGCACCGCTTCCGCTACCTCGTTCGCCTCCCCGACACGCCCCAGCGGCACTTGACGCTCGTAGCCGGCCAGGACAGCGGAATCGTTGACGATGCCGGCGGCCATGTCGGACCGGGTAACTGCCGGGCGCACGACATTGACGCGTACGCCGTGGGCGCCCACTCGGCAGCCAGCGCTCGGCCTGCCGCCTCGAGCGCGCCTTTGCTGGCGGCGTACAGCATGGTGTGCGTGTTGCCTAGGGCGGCCAAGGCGGAGGAAACGCTGACGATGCTCCCGCCACCGATGGTTGCCATCTGCGCCGCGGCGCGACCCTGCAGGATCAGCGCCGCGCGTACGTTGAGTGCCCAGACGGCGTCAAGGTCAGCGAGGGCGATCTCATGGCTCGCGGAGAGGTGGGCGATGCCCGCGTTGTTGACCAGGATGTCGATGCGCCCCAGCTCGCTCATCGCCTGCTCGAACACGTCATCGGGAGCTTCCGGACGCGACAGGTCAGCCGCGATGACCGACGCACCCAGAGGCAGTTCCCCGGCCAGGCGGTTAAGGGTCGCCACGTCACGTCCCACGATCGCGAGGCGAGCACCTGCCGGCCAGCCGCCGGCTGATGGCTGCGCCGATGCCTCGGCCGCCCCGGTGACCAGTGCGGTCTTTCCGGCCAGCGGGCGCAGGACTTGCTCGTCAGACAGTACGTCGATCATGTCAATTTCCATCACTAAGTAAACTGATCGGTTTACTTTGGCTGGAAAGTGCACCGATCGGTACCATGGTGTGATGACCGATACTGCACCTACCCGACGACGCGGGGGCCGCGGCGCGGGAGCGGATCCTGGCGGCGGCGGCGCAGCTGTTCACCCGCCAGGGCATCAACTCGACGGGGATGGATCAGCTGTCCGAGGTCGCGGCGGCGTCCAAGCGAACGGTCTACAGTCATTTCCGGACCAAGGACGACCTGGTCGAGGCTTACCTGGCCGAGGCAGAGCACCTGGCGTCACCTGAGCACGCGCTGGACCGTGACGACCTGCCCGCCCGCGAGCGGCTTCTGGCGATCTTCGAGCCCGGCCCAGCCCACGATCAGCCGATTCGCGGCTGCGCCTTCGTCAATGCCGCCGTCGAGATACCTGACCCGGCGACGCCAGCGCGCGCTTTCGCCCGCCAGCACAAGGTGGCGTTCGCCAGCCGACTGACGCAAACCGCGCGAGAGGCCGGCGCGCGTGATCCGGAGAGCCTGGGCGAACAGTTGGCCCTGCTCTACGACGGTGCCGCAACCCGTTCCATGGTGTTCGACTCCACCGCTCCCGGCGTACGAGCCCGCCAGATCGCCGCCATCCTCATCGACGCCCAACTCAGCGGCTGATCAAGCCTTTCGGCACTGTCGCGGAGTGATCGGCCCGACTCTCGAGCGGCAAGTTGGCGCTCCAACCACGGATCGGCATGATCTTTCGGCGGCGCAGCGAGGCGGCAGGCCGCAGAGCACTCAGCGGCCTGACTCCTCGGACGCGCTGAGAATGAAGGACGGACGTCAGGCCGGCCCCCGGACCACACATCACGACGGTGGCCGCTTGTACGACGTGAACGAACGCGCCCGAAGAGCCGTGTGGCGACCTCAGGGTCGTGATGACGGACCTCGCGCCAGAGAAGCGCCACCACCGTGCTCAAGTCGAAGTGGGATGTGTCGCATCGCCCGACAGGTGTCGCGTGCGGCCGAAACGTCTTCGGTGCCCCCGCCTTTAACGCGGAAGCCACGCGAGGCTTACCGGCCCGGCATCTACCGCAGCCCCGCAACGATCGGGGAAGCGGGAGGCCAGCACAGGAGTCCACGTGTGGCACCGATCGGTTCACCAGGAGTGCTAGGCTCAAGTAAACCGATCGGTTTACTGAATGCTGGGAGATCATCATGGCAAGCGTCCTGATCACCGGCGCTTCGCAGGGCATCGGCCGCGCCACCGCCGTGGAGCTAGCTCGACGCGGACACCGGGTGGTGGCAACCGCTCGTAACGTCAACACGCTCGAGGACCTCGACGTCGACGTGCGACTGAGCCTGGACGTCACCGACCCGCAATCGATTGCCCGTGCGGTCGAAGCTGCCGGCCCGATCGACGTGCTGATCAGCAACGCGGGCAGACTCTCCGCGGGCCTGTCGAGCACACTCCGGTTGACGAGATCGGCCGGATCATCGACCTGAACGTCCTCGGCTCCATCCGGGTCCCAGGCGATCCTGCCCTCGATGCGCGACCGCAAGGCGGGCCGCCTGCTGTACGTGTCGAGCGTCGTCAGCCAGCTGGCGACCCCGCTGATCGGGGCCTACACGGCCAGCAAGCGGGCGCTGAGGCCCTGGCCGAAACTCTGGCAGCAGAGGTGCGTGGTTTCGGCATCGACGTCGTCGTGCTCCAGCCGGGCGCGGTTTCTTCCGACGGCCCGGCCAACGCCCGTCGTACCTTGATCGGAACGGCGCCTACGCACCGCTCGCACAGCAGTTGGCCACGTCTCGGGGTGCGGCGATGACGCCGGAGGAGGTGGCGGTCGCCATTGCTGACGTCGTCGACCTGCCCACGCCGGCGCCGCTGCGGGTCACGATTGGCGAAGCCGCACACGCGATGCTCGCAGCCCCAACAAGCACTGACCTCCGCCCTCGCGGCCCACTACGAGCACTAACCCTCGCCCTCGCAGCGCCCGACAAGCACAGGTCGGTGTAGCACCATGGCCGACATGACTAACGGCGCTTCCGGCGCGGCACTGGCCTACGACCTGGCCGCCCCGGACGCCATCGGCGCGTACCAGGGGTTGATGCACTGCTCGGCGGGCTGGCCCGCGCCGTGGGGCGGCGTTGCTGACCTGGCTGATCCTCGACGGCGGCCCACTCGGTTGGTTGGCGCTGGCCGGGCTGCTCGCCGGCACCGGCCTGGCCGTGCCACCGCTCACCCGTCGCGCCCTGGCGACGCGCGCCGGAAGACCCGGCCAGCGATCAGCCGATCTCCTCGTCGACGTAACACCAGCGCCAGGTCTCGCCCGGCTGCACCGAGCGGATCACCGGGTGCCCGCTGGTCTCGAAGTGCTTGGTCGCGTGCTGGTACGGCGACGAGTCGCAACAGCCGACGTGCCCACAGCTCAGGCAACCCGCAGGTGCACCCAGTCGGCGTTGCCGATAGCGACGCAGTCGGGGCATTCCTCGGTGGTACGCGGCTCCGCCGCGGAAGCCTCGGTCAGGTGCTGACAGCTCACTTCTCAACCTCTCGCAGCAACGACTCTTCCAGGTCCAGGTCACGGTAGGCCCGCACCAACACCTCCTCAGGGATCCGACCGGAGTCCGGGCAGCCCGGAACACGTCCCGCTCGGCGTCGATCATCTCCTGCCGCAGCCGACCGTACGCCTGCGACGGGTTTCCCGCTCGGCTCCGCCGAGCCGTTCCCAGGCCAGGTTGGTGCGGTCCTCCACCGCTCGGCGCAGCCGGTCGACCACCGCCTCCGGAGCGCTGTCGGCCAGCGCGTCGAGACGCTCCTGCGCAGCCCGGCTGGCCTGCTGCTGCACCCGGCCGCGGACAGCGCGTCCTGCACCGGGTCGTCCTGCGGCAGCGTCAACCGCCGCGCGACCAGCGGTAGCGTGGCGCCCTGACCGACCAGGGTGAAGACGATCACCGCGAAGGCCAACCAGATGAACAACGCCCGGGGTACGGCTCGTCGCCGGCCAGGGTGAGCGGCAGGGCCAGGGCGGCGGCCAGGGTCACCACACCCGCATCCCGGCCCAGCCGATGACGATCGGGAACTTCGGTGACGGTCGGGCGTCCGGCGGCGGACCCGGGGCACCAACCGAGCGAGGTAGGTGGCCGGGAACAGCCAGATGAACCGGGTCAGGAAGACGGTGGCGAGCACCGCGAACGTGATCAGGGTGAGCGAGCCGACCGGCTCGTCGAGGTCGCGTACCACCTCCCGCAGTTGGAGCCCGACCAGCAGGAAGACCAGACCCTCCAGCAGGAACCGGACCAGCCGCCAGAACGCGCCGATCTGCAAACGGGACGCCGCCGACAACAGCTGCGGCAGCTTGTGGCCGAGCACCAGGCCGGTGACGACCACCGCGACCACGCCGGAGGCGTGCAGGTGCTCGGCGGTGAACACGACCGCGAACGGAATGATCAACGACAACGCGTTGTCCAGCAGTGGATCGGTGATCCGGCGGTGCAGGAAGCCGAAGACCAGCGCGCCGAGCGCCCGATCAGGATGCCGCCGCCGGTGGACCGCAGCACCTCGATGGCGATCTCGGCGGTGCCGACGGCCGAGCCGATGGTGGCCATCGTCGCGACCCGCAGCAGCACCAGCGCGGTGGCGTCGTTGACCAGGCTCTCGCCCTCCAGGATGGTGACGACCCGGCGGGCAGGCCGACCCGGCGGGCGACCGCCGTGGCGGCCACCGCGTCCGGCGGGGCGACTACCGCGCCGAGGGCCAGGCAGATCGCGAACGGCAGCTGCGGCAGCAGCAGGTGCAGCACCAACCCGACCACGAACGCGGTGAACAGCACCAGGCCGACCGCGAGCAGCAGGATCGGCCGGATGTTGTTCTTGAAGGCCGGCACCGAGGTCTCCAGCGCGGCCACGTAGAGCAGCGGCGGGAGGATGCCGACCAGCACCAACTCCGGGTCGAGTTCCACCTGCGGGAAGCCCGGCACGAACGAGAGCGCCAGACCGAGTACGACAAGCACGATCGGCGCGAGCAGACCGAGCCGACGGGCCAGGGCGGCACCCACGGTGGCGATCGCCAGGAAGACGACGACCGGAAACAGGCTTTCCATGGGGTACGAGCCTAGGGTACGCGTATCCGCCCTCGATCAGCCGCCCGGGCGCAGCTTCGGCAGCACCTCCGCGCCGAACGCGTCGATGAACCCGCGCTGCTCCTGCCCGACGTGGTGCAGGGCGATCTGGTCGAAGCCGAGTTCCACGTACTCCTCCAGCCAGCCGACGTGCCGGCCCAGGTCCGCGGAGACGTTCACCACCTCGGCGATCCGGTGCGCCGGCACGTCGGCGGAGATCGTGTCGAAGTGCTCGACGGTCTCCAGGTCCCAGCAGACCGGCGGGGCGAAGACGTTGCTGCGCCACTGGTCGTGGGCGATCGCCTCGGCCTGCGCCTGCTCCGGGGCCCAGGAGACGTGCACCTGCAGGTGCAGCGGCCCGCGCCCGCCGGCGTCCCGGTACGCGTCGATCATCTCCCGCAGGTGCGCGACCGGGGCGTTCACGGTGATCAACCCGTCCGCCCACTCGGCGCACCAGCGGGCGGTGGCCACGCTGACGGCGGCGCCGACCAGCGCGGGCGGCTGTTCGGTCGGGTCCACAGCCGGGCGCGATCCACCCGGACCAGGCCGTCGTGGGTGACCTCCTCGCCGGCCAACAGCGCCCGGATCACGTCCACGCACTCGCGCAGCCGGGCGGAGCGCACGTCCTGCGCGGCCACGGGTCGCCGGTGATGTGTTCGTTGCTGGCCTCGCCGGTGCCCAGGGCCGCCCAGAACCGGCCCGGGTACATCGCGCCGAGCGTGCCGATCGCCTGGGCGATGATCGCCGGGTGGTAGCGCTGGCCGGGTGCGTTGACCACGCCGAACGACAGGCCGGTGGCCTGCAACGCCGAGCCCAGCCAGGACCACGCGAAGCCGGACTCGCCCTGCCGGGCGCTCCACGGTGAGAAGTGGTCGGAGCACATGGCGGCGTCGAAGCCGGCCCGCTCGGCGTGCCGCACCGCCTCCAGGAGGGCGCGCGGACCGATCTGCTCATGCGAGGCGTGAAACCCGAACGACGTCATGGGCGCACTTCCTACCCAGGACGGCACCGGCTGATGCGTGCCGCGCCCGGTACTACTCGGCGTGCGCGCCCGCGCCGGCCGAGGCGGCGCCCTCCCCACCCAGACCGTCTTGGTGTTGCAGAACTCCCGCATGCCCAGCGCGGACAACTCGCGCCCGTACCCGGAGTTCTTCACACCGCCGAACGGCAGCTCCGGGTAGGACGTGGTCATCCCGTTGATGAAGACGTTGCCGGCGTCCAGGTCGGTGGCGAAGCGCTCCTGCTCGGCCGGATCCCGCGTCCAGGCGTTCGAGCCGAGCCCGAAGCTGGTGCCGTTGGCGACCTCGATGGCCTCCTCGTACGACGACACCCGGAACAGGCCGGCGACCGGGCCGAAGACCTCCTCGCCCCACATCCGCATCGTCGGGGTGAGGTCGGTGACCACTGTCGGCGGGTAGAACCAGCCGTCGCCACTCGGCGGCTCGCCGCCGCAGAGCACAGTCGCCCGTGGTCCACCGCGTCGCGGACCTGGGCGTGCACCTCGTCGCGGCCACGCTCACTGGCCAGTGGCCCCACATCGGTGTTCGGGTCCATCGGGTCGCCCACCCGCAGCGCGGCCATGTTCGCGGCGAACTTCTCGGCGAAGGCGTCGAACACGTCGGTGTGCACGATGAACCGCTTCGCGGCGATGCAGGACTGGCCGTTGTTCTGGCAGCGGGCGGTGGTGGCCACCTCGGCGGCCCGGTCCACGTCCGCCGAGGGCATCACCACGAAGGGTCACTGCCGCCGAGTTCGAGGACGGTCTTCTTCAGCTCCCGTCCGGCGATCTGGGCGATGGAGCGGCCGGCGGGCTCGCTGCCGGTGAGGGTGGCGGCGCGCACCCGGGGTCGCCGAGGATCGCCTCGACGGCGTCCGAGCCGACCAGCACGGTGGTGAAAGCTCCCTCGGGGAAGCCGGCACGGCGGAACACGTCCTCCAGCAGCAGAGCGGTCTGCGGCACGTTCGAGGCGTGCTTGAGCAGGCCGGTGTTGCCGGCCATCAACGCCGGGGCGGCGAAGCGCATCACCTGCCAGAGCGGGAAGTTCCACGGCATCACCGCGAGCACCACGCCGATCGGCTGGTAGCGGATGAACGCCGGGTCGCCTTCACCGCGGCGGCGTCGGCCGGCTCGTCGGCGAGGAACGCGGGAGCCTTGTCGGCGTAGAAGCGGGCGGCCGTGGCGCACTTGGTCACCTCGGCCTGCGCCGCCACGTACGTCTTGCCCATCTCCGTGGTCATGATCCGGGCGATCTCGTCGCGCTCGGCGTCCAGCAGGTCGGCCGCGGCGTTCATCCACCGGCGCGCTGGTCGACGGTGGTCTCCCGCAGCTGCTGGAACGCGAGGTCGGTGCGCTCAATGGCGCCGTCGAGCTGCTCGGTGGACATCGCCTCGTAGGTCTTGAGCACCTGGCCGGTGGCGGGTTGGTCGTGGCGATGTGGGGCATCTCGTCCTCCTGTTCACTCGAACAACGAGTGTCGTACGCCCGGCTCCTCGCGGCGGCGGGCGGCGCGGCGGCGCTGGATCACGACCAAATCGACCACGGCGACCACGGCGAAGATCGCGCAGAGCACGCCGAGCCAGGCGAGGCCGGCCCAGAAGGCCAGCACCGCGAAGAGCACCATGATCACCAGCCCGAAGCCAGCGAGGGTGAGCCTGAGATTCAGCGCGCTGTACGCGTGGCCGACCGTGCCACGGGCGCGCCGGGCTGCGATCTCGTCATACCCACCGACCTACCCCGATCGGCACCGTTAACCGGACCGGCGGTGTGCTCGATTACATCCGTTCGCGTCGCGGCCCCACCCCACCGCACGATGGGCGCATGTCAATGACCCTCGCCGTGCCGGTGACCGTCGCCATCGCCCGCCGCGTCCACCCGGACCGGGCCAGCGAGATGGTGGCCTGGATGCGGGCCGGCACCGCGCTGGCCGAGGCGTTTCCCGGGTTCCTGGGTGCCGGCTGGGTGCAGAGCGGCCCCGGTTCGTCGGAGTGGCACATGCTCTACCGCTTCGCCGACGCCGACACGTTGCACCGGTGGGAGGAGTCGCCGCAGCGGCGCTGGTGGCTCAGCTCGGCGCAGGGCATCGTCGAACACACCCGGTCGAGCGGCGTACCGGAATCGAGGGTTGGTTCGACAGGCCGCTGGAGCACTCGGTGGACCCGGTCGAGCCGATCGCGCCGACGTCGCCGCCCCGGTGGAAGCAGGCGGTGACCATCTGGCTGGCGTTCTTCCGCTGAGCCTCACCGCCACGATGCTGACCAGTCACTTCCTCGACACCGTGCCGCTGGCGGCGCGGGTGCTGCTGATGACGCTGTGCCTGACCCCGCTGATGACCTACCTGGTGCTGCCCGGATCACCCGGGCGTTGCACTGGTGGCTGCACGGCCAGCCGGCTCCCTGGCGGGCCTTATAGCACCCGGACGGCATCCGCGTCGGCGCTCTGCCACATACCCGACAGCAACTTCCCGACGAACCCCGTCCTGCGCATAGAGTTACCGCGCTGTTGCTCTGTGCTGCGGGAACGGGGACGTCATGCCTCGACGCTGGGTCGCCGCCCTGGCCTGTCTCGCGGCGCTCGTCGCGCTGGCCTGCGAGGGCGGTAACACCGCGACGCCCCGTCCCACCGGGAGCGCCCCACCGTCGAGCGGGCCGGGTGGCATCGCGGCGCTCGGCGACTCGATCAGCACCGGCTTCGCCTCCTGCCTGGTGCTCACCTCGTGCGAGCGCAACTCCTGGTCGACCGGGGACGGCCTGCGGGTGCAGAGTCACTACCGCCGGCTGCTGGACCAGAATTCGGCGATCCGCGACCGGACGTACAACCATGCCCGTCCCGGCGCCCGCGCGGACGCCCTCGAAGGACAGGCCCAGGCAGCGGTACGCGACCGCGCCGACTACATCACCGTGTTGATCGGCGCCAACGACGTCTGCCGGGGCGGGGTGGACGCGATGACTCCGGTCGCCCAGTTCCGGGCCGACGTCGACAGTGGGCTGAAGGTCCTGCGGACCGGCCGACCCAAGGCCCGGGTGCTGGTGGTGAGCATTCCCGACCTGTACCGGCTCTGGGAGGTCGGGCACGAGGACGCCCGGGCGACCCGCGCGTGGAAGCGAGGCATCTGCCCGGCCCTGCTGGCCGACGCGACCTCGACGCCCCCGCCGACCGGGCACGCCGAGCCGCCGTCCGGAGCCGGATCGACGCGTACAACGCCGAGCTGAAGGCGGCCTGCCGGGCGTACGGCTCACGCTGCCGGCACGACGGCGGCGCGTTGCACAAGGTCCGGTTCACCCTGGGCCAGCTCAACCCGCTGGACTGGTTCCATCCCAACGCCACCGGCCAGGCCGCATCGCCGAGGTGACCTGGCGCTCCTCCGGCCTCGCCAACTGACCATCCCGAGTGGACCGTCAGGGGCGGCGCGGTTCCGGGACGGCGTTGCCCCGTTCCCGGTAGAGGGCCGGAGCGCTGCGCGAGGTCCTTCGTGGCCGACGAGTTGGCCCAGGTGCCGAGGACGATCGCCGCACCAGGAACGATCTTGGCGACCATCCGCTTGGCGGCCCGTACGCCGGCCATCTGGGCCAGCCGGACGCCGAGTTGCAGCATGACCCGACCGAGTGGTCGCTGGCCGCCCAGGCCGAAGAGCGCGTCGGCGCGTTCCCGGCCGGCGGCCACGCCGAGCGCCAGCCGGGCGCTCTCGGCGACCTTGTGCACCCGCTGCAACACCAGCAGGTCGGTGGCCCGATCGCTGTGCAGCGGGTCGATGTCGTACGCGGCGGCGATGTGCAGCACCATCCGGGCCTGGGTCCAGGCGAGCACGCCAACGTCGATCACGGCACCGGGCAGCCCGGCCGCCCCGGAGACCGCACCGGACAGCCGGGCCAGGTTGACGAACTTGCGGGCCGCCTGGTCGGCCAGGACGTCGGCCGACACGCCGGGCTGCTCGGCCCGCGCCCGGCCGACCCACTGAACGGCTTCCGGCCCGAGCCGACGCACCGCCTCGAGGGCAAGGTGCTCCGGCGCGTACTGCGGGTCGTCCCGCATCCGGTCCCAGAGACGGGCCGGCGGACCCTCCGGGCGTCCACCGGCCCGGCCGGCAGGCTGGCGGACGGCTCTGGAGTAGGAACAGCGGGCGTGCCGCCGACGGGTGGGGTGTCGGTCACCAGGTCTCCCCAGGGGTGGAAACGGTGGACAGGGCGGCCGATGGAGCGGTCAGCGGCGGCGGTTGGACAGTCGAGCTGCCAGCCCCTTCAGCTTCTGCTGGTTGCCCGGCTTGGCCATCTCGCGACGACCTCGCTCGACCATCTGCTGCCCCTTCGGCGATCTCAGGAACGTGGTGATCCGCTGCATCAGTGACATGGCGTCCTCCTGTCGGTGATCCCTTGGGTCATGTGTACCCCGAACCCGCAACACACGTACCCGGGATGCGACAGCCTCAACCCTGACCGTCCACATTGGGCGGTAGGTTACCGCCCGCCGGCACGATGGCGTCGACCACCCGGGTGGCCCGCCACTCATGCTGCTGGTAGTACTCCGGGTACGCGGAGACCTGCACCGCCTGAGCGGCGTCGGTGAGCCGCATCCGCTCCCAGCCGGGCACCTGCTCCAGCGCGGAGAGGAACTGCCGGGTGGCGAACTCGGGGTCCATCAGCCGATCCACCGGGCCCCAGCCACTGCTGGAACGCTGCTGGAACAACCCGACCGAGTCGTGGTCCCAGCCGACGCCCTGGTGCGGGTGGTCCTGCGACTCGGGCAGCACACCGCTGGCCACGTTGTAGAGGTTGCTCTCCTGCATGGCGGTGGCCACCGCGATCACCAGACCCCGGCGCGGCACTCCCATCTTGCGGCCGGTGCGGACGATCGCCTCGGCGTTCTCCATCTGGTCCTCGTCCAGGCCGGCCACCGGCGCCGGGTCGGTCGGGCGAGCCGGGCGGCCTTGCGGGCCGGCGCGGTGGTGTCCGGGTCGGCGGGGTCGCCGTGGCAGACGCGGCGGGGTGGTCGGGGTCACGGTGCGGTCGAGACCCCGGGACGCCTGCTGCTGCTCGGCGCGCTGCGCCAGTTCCGAGCTGGAGAACGCGTCGTTGCGGGTGGCCGCTCCTGCGGTCTCGTCCCGAACCTGGGCGACGGCGGCCAGACCGAGACAGCAGACCACACCGGTGGCCAGCGCCACCTGTGCCCGGCGCCGACCGGTCAGGTCCCGGCGTACGCCCGGAGCCGACTCGCGGCGGTTGTCCGTTCGGTTGAGGTGCCATCCTCCGTATCGGCAGTGGGGCTGCTCGGGGCGTACGGGTCGTCGAGGGTGCCGTCGTCACGCATCAACCGAGGCTAGGCAGGGAGAAACCCCGATCACGCACGGTGATCACGTGGCGCTCGCCACAGATCGAACCCGTACTGGTGGACGACCCGGGCGGGTCGACCCGCCCGGGAACAGACCTCGCGTACCGGATGAAGCCGGTGGCGCACGCGGACCGGCACGGACGTCGTCAGGACCGGACATCCGACCTCCGAGCCTGACATGATCGACAAACTCGGCCTTTGGTCCGAACCGCCCTCGGCCGATCGGTCAGCCGGACCAACCCAGGGGCCTAAACGGGCGATTGGTCCGATCACGCCCAGCACTCGGCCAACGGATCGCCCGGCGCAGGAATGCGCCAGGATGGCGGGTACGTTGCCCGAACGGGTGCCTTCCGTCGCGACGGCACCCCGCACGCACATTTCAGGGAGGTCCGCACCGGTGCTCGACCCACACGAGCTCTACCAGCTCACCGACGATCTGCCCGACCTCGGGCAGCCGGTCCTGATCCAGGCCCTCACCGGGTTCGTGGACGCCGGGAACGCCAGCCGACTGGCGCGTGAGCAGCTGCTCACCTCGCTGGAGGGTCGGCCGATCGCGACCTTCGACGTCGACCAGCTCTTCGACTACCGATCGCGACGACCGGTGATGACCTTCGTCGAGGACCACTGGGAGAGCGTCGACGCGCCCAAGCTGGAGCTGCACCTGCTGCACGACGACGACGAGACCCGTTCCTGCTGCTCACCGGCCCCGAACCGGACCTGCAGTGGGAGCGTTTCGTGGCCGCCGTCGCCGGGCTCGCCGCCCGGCTGGACGTCCGGCTCACCGTGGGCTCAACTCGATCCCGATGGCGGTTCCGCACACCCGTCCGACCGGGGTGACCGCGCACGCCACCCGTCCGGAGCTGATCGGCGGCTACGAGCCCTGGCTGCAACGCGTCCAGGTGCCCGGCAGCGTCGGGCACCTGCTGGAGTTCCGCCTCGGCGAGCAGGGCCGCGACGCGCTGGGCTTCGCCGCCCACGTGCCGCACTACGTGGCGCAGACCGAGTACCCGGCCGCCGCCGAGGTGCTGCTCAGCTCGGTGTCGCGCAGCACCGGGCTGCTGCTGCCCGGCGACGGGCTGCGCTCGGCCGCCGAGGTGGTCCGGGTCGAGATCGACCGACAGGTCGCACAGACCGAGGACGCCGCCGCCCTGGTCCAGGCCCTGGAGGAGCAGTACGACGCGTTCGCCCGGGGTCGGGGCGAGAAGAGCCTGCTCGCACCGGACGCCGGCCCGCTGCCCACTGCCGACGAACTCGGTGCCGAACTGGAACGTTTCCTGGCCGAACAGACCCGTCCTGGCGACACCCCGGGCAGCTGACCCGGCGTCGCGGCGGCGGATGCGGCAGGCTGGGGCATGCGTCTGGCGACCTGGAACGTCAACTCGGTGAAGGCCCGCCTACCCCGGCTGCTGGAGTGGCTGGCCGACACCGGGCCGGACGTCGTCTGCCTGCAGGAGACCAAGTGCCCGGACGGCGCCTTCCCGGTGACCGAGGTGGGCGAGCTGGGCTACTCCGCGGCCAGCCACAGCGACGGCCGGTGGAACGGGGTCGCCATCCTGTCCCGGGTGGGGCTGGACGACGTCCGGGTCGGGTTCGCCGGCGAGCCCGGCTTTCCCCAGCCGGAGGCCCGCGCCATCTCCGCCACCTGCGACGGGGTGCGGGTCTGGTCGGTGTACGTGCCGAACGGCCGAACGCCGGACGACCCGCACTACGCGTACAAGTTGGCCTGGTTCGCGGCACTGCGCGACGCGTTGGAGACGGAGATGGCCTCCGGGCTGCCCTCGCCGTCAGCGGCGACTTCAACGTCGCCCCGACCGACGCCGACGTCTGGGACCCGGCGGTCTTCACCCACTCCACGCACGTCACCCCGGCCGAGCGGGCGGCCCTCGCGGCGCTGCGCGACCTGGGCCTCACCGACGTCGTGCCCACCCCGATGAAGGGCCCGCACCCCTTCACCTACTGGGACTACCGGGCCGGCATGTTCCACCAGAACAAGGGCATGAGAATCGACCTGGTGTACGCGTCGGCCCCGTTCGCCCGTGCGGTCCGCTCCGCCTACGTGGATCGCGAGGCCCGCAAGGGCAAGGGCCCTCCGACCACGCGCCGATCGTGGTCGACGCGGACCTCGTCCCGGCGGTCGAGGCGTTCTGAGCCGGCCGGCTCTGGTTAGGGTGGGGGCATGGCAGTCGTGAAGATCAACGCAATCGAGGTCCCGCCCGGTGGCGGCGCCGAGCTGGAGAAGCGGTTCGCCGCCCGGGCCGGCGCGGTGGAAAACTCCCCGGCTTCCTCGGCTTCGAGCTGCTCCGCCCGGTGGCCGGCGAGACCCGCTACTTCGTCTACACGAGGTGGGAGACCGAGGAGGCGTACCAGGCGTGGGCCGCCGGCCCGTCCCGCGCCGCCCACGCCACCGCCCCCGGCGAGAGCCACGCCCACCGGTCTCCACCGGTGCCAGCCTCCTGGAGTTCGAGGTGGCACTGCACGTCCCCAGCCCTGACCGTCCGCGCTGCCCGCCAGCCCCGACCGTCCACCCTGCTTGATCCATTCCGTTTCCTTGAAACCGGGGTGTCCGAGCCCGTGGGACACCCCGACATCAAGGATCCCGTGTCGGTCTTGGAGCGGCGGAGTGGCGGGGTGGCCTCAGGGCTTGCGGGAGGAGTGGAGGGTGGCGAAGGCGATGACGTTGTCGGCGTAGCCGGTGCGGCCACCGATGAACTGCCCGCCGCAGGTGATCAGCCGCAGCCCGGGCGGCCCGTCGTGGCCGTAGATCCGCTCGGCGGGCAGCCGATCCTTCGGAAAGTGTTCGACGGTGTCGACCCGGAACACCACCACCGACCGGTCCGCCCGAGCCACCTCGATCAGGTCACCGGGGTGCAGCTTGCCCAGCTCGTAGAAGACCGACGGGCCGGTCTTGGTGTCCACGTGGCCGACGATCACCGCAGGGCCAGGCTCCCCGGCGTGGGCCCACGGTCGTACCAGCCGGTCTCGTTGTGCCGTGCCAACGGCGGTACGGCGATCGAGCCGTCCCGTGCCTGCCCGACGGGCGCCACCGGCGCGGCCACCTTGATCGCCGGGACCGTGAGGCGCACCGGGCGACTGGCCGACAACCCGACGGACTCGCTGCGAGCCGGCCGGTCCCCGCCGGTCGGGGCCAGGTCGAACGGGCCCACCGAGCGGCCCAGCCCGGCCCCGGTGGCGAAGACACCCACCAGCACCAGCACCACGGCCAGCGGCACGGACCAGGGCTACGACCGGGTGGACGACTACGCCGAGGCGTCACGGCGGTCGGCGGGCGCGCAGCCACCGCCGGGCGATCGACGACCAGCGGACGGTCGTCCCGCGGCAGGCGGTCGTCCTCCGGCCAGGGTCGTCCTCCGGCCAGCGGTCGTCGCGCGGTAGGCGGTCGTCGCGCGTCGGCGCGCCGGATGCGCCTGCTTGGCGGGCCCCGTCCGGCGGGCCAGCGGGCGACCAGCGAACGGCTGGCGGCCACGATCCGGCGGCGACGGAGGACGGAAGATCGCCATGGCGGGCTCAGCGGCCGCGGACGGTACGCGGACGACGCAGCGCCATCACGGCGAGAATCAGCCCGGTGATGGTCAGCGCGGCGCCGCCGGGCAGCAGCAGGTTGCCGGTCATCCCGCCGGTGCCACCACCGAAGCCGGTTGCCGGGCCACGGCTGGGCTGGTTCGGGATCTTCTTCACCACCTGCAGCATTGTCGACGCGGTCTCGCCGTCGAGGCACTCCAGCTTGACCCGGTAGTTGCCGGGACGCGTGCGATCGCGCACCATCGGCGCGGCGGTGAGCACCCGCCCTGCGGCTGGACGCCGACCGCGCCGAAGGCGTCGGAGACGACTGTGGCACCCACCGAGTTGTCCCGGCAGCTGGCCCGGATGCCGACCAGGTAGCCGGGCTGCACCGTGCTGGGGCTCACCTCGACGAAGATGTCCACGGCCGGCGGCGGTTGGGCCGTCCCACCGGGCGGCTCCTCCGGCTGCGGCGCGGGCGCCGCAAAGGCAGCACGCTCGGGCGCCGCGAGGGCGGGTGCGACGGACAGCAGGGGGCGGAAAGGACGGTCAGCAGCGACAGCGCCACGACGCCACGGGTCACTGTCACGATGCCCCTCTCGACGCCGTACGGCCGTCTCGGGCAGCGGAGCACCCCACCTGCCGTACCACTGTGATCCTCTCATTTCCGGTCGCACATCACATCCGATCCGCCGACGGTGTCAAGTACGCTCGGGTCGCTGTGACCGCCACCGACCATGACCCCGCCGTCCTGCCCACGAGCCGGACGATCCGCACGTTCCACCCCGTCGGGGTCGGATGAGCGACCGGCAGACCAATGCCCTGGACCGGCTCTGGCCCGCGTACGGCCTGGACGTGCCGGACGGACCGGTCGTGCCCGTCGACCTGGCCGACCTGTTCGGTCGCCGGGCGCCGGTGGTGCTGGAGATCGGCTCGGGCATGGGTGACAGCACCGCCGCGATGGCTGCCGCCGACCCGGATCGAGATTATCTGGCGGTCGAGGTGCACACGCCGGGAATCGCGAACCTGCTCTACGTGGTGGACCGTGGCGGCCTGCCCAACGTACGGGTGGCGCGGGCGACGCGTTGTCCCTGGTCAACGGCTTGTCCGAGGGTGCGCTGGATGCCGTACACGTCTTCTTTCCGGACCCGTGGCCAAAGGCCCGCCACCACAAGCGGCGGATCATCCAGCCGACGCACGTGGCGCTGCTGCGGTCCCGGCTGCGGTCCGGCGGCATGCTGCACTGTGCCACCGACTGGTCCGAGTACGCCGAGGCGATGCGGGAGACCCTGGAGGCGGACCCGGAGCTGGTGGACGCGTACGGCGGATTCGCGCCGCGTCCGGCGCACCGCCCGGTGACGAAGTTCGAGCAGCGGGCGATCACGGCCGGTCGACCGGTCGTCGACCTGCTGTACCGCCGACGATGACCGGCGAGACACCCGCCGCGGCGCATTCGGGGCGCTCGGACGGGGGTCCGGCGGAGACCGGGTTGGCGTATCGGGGCATGATCCAGGCACCATGGACAGGCTATGACGCTCACCGCCGCGCTGCCGACAAGCGCCGACCCCGACACCCTCTTCGACGCGTTCGCCGGTTGGGCGAAGGAGCGCGGCCTCGACCTCTACCCCCATCAGGAGGAGGCGGTCATCGAGATCGTCTCCGGCGCCAACCTGATCATGAACACGCCCACCGGCTCCGGTAAGAGCCTGGTGGCGATCGCCGCGCACTTCGCGGCCCTCGCCGACAGCCGGACGACCTTCTACACCGCGCCGATCAAGGCACTGGTGTCGGAGAAGTTCTTCGCGCTCTGCGAGGTCTTCGGCGCCGAGAACGTCGGCATGCTCACCGGCGACGCCAGCGTCAACGCCGACGCCCCGATCATCTGCTGCACGGCGGAGATCCTGGCCAACCTGGCGTTGCGCGAGGGCGTGAAGGCCGACGTCGGCCAGGTGATCATGGACGAGTTCCACTTCTACGCCGAGCCCGACCGGGCTGGGCGTGGCAGGTGCCGATCATCGAGTTGTCGCAGGCCCAGTTCATCCTGATGTCCGCCACCCTGGGGACACCACCCGCTTCGTCGACGACCTGACCCGACGCACCGGCGGCCGACCGCCGTCGTGCGCACGGCGGAGCGGCCGGTCCCGCTCATCTTCTCGTACGCGATGACGCCGCTGCACGAGACGCTCGAGGAACTGCTGGAGACCAAGCAGGCCCCGGTGTACGTGGTCCACTTCACCCAGGCCGCCGCGCTGGAACGTGCCCAGGCACTGACCAGCGTCAACGTCTGCACCCGCGCCGAGAAGGACATGATCGCCGAGGCGATTGGCGGCTTCCGGTTCACCGCCGGCTTCGGCAAGACGCTCTCCCGGCTGGTCCGGCACGGCATCGGCGTCCACCACGCCGGCATGCTGCCCAAGTACCGCCGACTGGTGGAGACCCTCGCCCAGGCCGGCCTGCTCAAGGTCATCTGCGGCACCGACACCCTCGGCGTCGGCATCAACGTGCCGATCCGCACCGTGCTGTTCACCGGCCTGTCCAAGTACGACGGGGTCCGTACCCGGCTGCTCAAGAACCGGGAGTTCCACCAGATCGCCGGGCGGGCCGGGCGGGCCGGCTACGACACCATCGGCCGGGTCGTGGTGCAGGCCCCGAGCACGTCATCGACAACGAGAAGGCGCTCGCCAAGGCCGGCGACGACCCGAAGAAGCGGCGCAAGGTGGTCCGCAAGCCGCCGGAGGGTTCGATCGGCTGGGGCCAGCCCACCTTCGACCGACTTGTCGACGCCGAGCCGGAGCCGTTGACCTCCAGCTTCCAGGTCAGCCACTCGATGCTGCTCAACGTGATCAGCCGCCCGGGGACGCCTTCGCCGCGATGCGGCACCTGCTGACCGACAACCACGAGGAACCCGCCGCGCAGCGCCGCCACATCCGCCGGGCGATCGCCATCTACCGGGCGCTGCGGGCCGGCGAGGTGGTCGAGGAGCTGCCCGAGCCGGACGAGACCGGCCGACGGGTCCGGCTCACCGTCGACCTCCAACTCGACTTCGCCCTCAACCAGCCGCTGTCCCCGCTGGCCCTGGCCACCATCGAGCTGCTCGACGCCGAGTCTCCGTCATACGCGCTCGACGTGCTGAGCGTGATCGAGTCGATCCTCGACGACCCCGGCAGATCCTCTCCGCGCAGCAGTTCAAGGCGCGCGGCGAAGCGGTCGCCGCGATGAAGGCCGAGGGCATCGAGTACGAGGCGCGCATCGAACTGCTCGACGAGGTGACCCACCCGAAGCCCCTCGCCGAGCTGCTGGAGGCCGCGTACGAGATGTACCGGCAGAGTCAGCCCTGGGTCGCCGACCACCAGCTCTCCCCAAGGCCGTCGTCCGCGACATGTACGAGCGGGCCATGACCTTCACCGAGTACGTGCAGTTCTACGGGCTGACCCGCTCGGAGGGTCTCGTCCTGCGCTACCTGGCCGACGCGTACAAGACGCTGCGCCAGACCGTGCCCGAGGACGCCAAGACCGAGGAACTGATCGACCTCATCGAGTGGTTGGGCGAGCTGGTCCGCCAGGTCGACTCCAGCCTGATCGACGAGTGGGAGCGGCTGCGCAACCCGTCCGACGTGGCCGAGGTGGCACAGGCGCACGCGGCGCTGACGGATCGGCCACCGGCGGTGACGCGCAACGCGCGAGCGTTCCGGTGCTGGTGCGCAACGCGCTGTTCCGCCGTGTCGAGTTGGCCGCACTGCGCCGCTGGGACCTGCTCGCCGAGTTGGACGCCGAGGACGGCTGGGACTACGACGCGTGGGCCGACGCGCTGGCGCCGTACTTCGAGGAGTACGACTCGATCGGCGTCGGGCCGGACGCCCGAGGCCGGCGCTGCTGATGATCGAGCAGGGCGGGAGCGGTGGACCGTCCGACAAAGCTTCGACGACCCCAACGGCGACCACGACTGGGGCATCAGCGCCGAGATCGACCTGGTGGCCTCGGACGAGGTCGGCGCGGCGGTCGTTCGGATCACCGACGTCGGCCAGCTCTAGCGAAGCATCTCGGTAGGGGTCGTCCGCACGCGGGACGGCCCCTTGTCGTGTCTTCCGCACCCTCGTTTTACTGGGAGATGTCAGACTCGTCGATTAGAATGTATGTACTAATAGAGTTCCTGACCTGCAGGATTACGACCCGGAGGCCACCCGTGACCGCGCCCGCCGCCACGCCCCTCACGCCCTACGCCACCCTGCTCGGCTTCACCCGCTACGTCGACCGCAACGGCCCCACCAAGGCGACCTTCGTGGGTGGTCTGCGCAAGCAGCGGGCCAGCCGGTCCGGCTTCAACCCGCACGGCCAGTTCGTCAAGGCGCTCAAGGCCGACATCGCCTTCCACACCGGTGGCACACACCTGACCGGGTGGTCGACGTGGTCAAGCCACGCTGGCGCCCGCTCTACCAGGCGCTCGTCCCCGGAGCCACGGCCTGGCTGCACTCCTCGGCGAGCCGGCCACCGTCGACCTCGCCCAGACCCGCGACGCTCTGGCCATGCTGGGTGACCTGCCCGTCAAGATCAACCCCCACTTCGGGTACGCCACGCCGACGGCCGCGCCGAAGCGGTCCGCCTGCACTTCGACGAGACCCCACCGAGCGAGGAGTCGGTGCTCGCCACCCTGCACCTGATGGCCCGACACATGGACGCGGTTCTCCCGCACGCCGAGCCGGTCCTGGTCGACGTCCGCCGCGGCCAGGCCCACCGCATGCCTACCGACGCCAAGCCCGACCAGATCGAGCGCTGGCTGGCCGGCGAAGCCGCCGCCTTCCGCGCCATCTGGTCCACAGCCGCCTAACCCCACCCGCCGCGCTTACTCGCCCAAGATCCGCGCAACTTCGGGATGTTGCTGTCTCGCGTCGCGAGAAGGCAGCAAGAACAGTGAAGTTGCGCGGATCTTGGCGTTCGGACCCTGGCGCGGAGTTATCCACAGGGGCTGCAGGCGGACGCCTTCGCCGGTCAAGGTGTCTGTCATGCCTGTATCCCCGACGGCCGGAGAGTCTGCAGGGCGCGTGTTTCGCGGCTCCCGTGTAGTTGCCCAGGCCTGCTCACCCGAACCGAGCTGCGCAGCACCGCATGGCGCCCGCTGTTTCGGATGTCTACGCCGATGCTCGGCTGGCGGTCAGCCACCGCACTCGTTGTGCCGCAGCGGCACGCTGGGTTCTGCCACCGGGCGTGGTGATCGCTGGTCGCAGTGCTGCGGCGCTCTACGGCGCGACGCCGGTCGCCGACCACGAGCCCATCGACGTGCTCGTGCCCACCGGCCAGCGGTTCGGTCCGGTCTCGGGGCTCGTCGTGCACACCGGTGCGCTCGCCGCGACCGACGTTGCGGTACGTCAGGACATCCCGCTGACCACGCCGACGCGTACATGCTGGGACCTGGCCCAGTGGCTGCCGACGGAAGACGCCGTCGCCGTCGTAGATCGCCTCGCCAACCAACGGCTGGTGGCGCTCCCCAACTGCGCGCGGACTCCCGAACCTGGATCGGCAACCGGGTTGGAAACGAATGGCGCGTGTCGCTGAGTTGGCCGACGCGGGCGCCGAATCGGCCCGGAGTCCCGGCTGCGCGTTCGCATAGTGCTCGCCGGGTGCCTGCGCCCGTGACGCAGTTCGTGGTCGAGCGAGACGGAAGGTTCGTCGCCCGGGTCGATCTGGCGTGGCCGCACCTCAAGGTCGCCGTCGAGTACGACGGGTTGTGGCACGACGATCCCGAGCAGTTCCACCGGGACCGACGCCGTCTCAACCAACTGCTCGGTGAGGACTGGATCGTCCTACACGTCACCGCGAAACGGTTCCGCGAGGACTTCGACGGCTTCCTCGCCGAACTCCGTCAAGCCCTCCGGACCCGCTCCCGCTGACCCTGCCCCAACCCCACCCCACCCAAGCCCCTGACCGGGACCCAAACGCCCCAAGATCCGCACAACATCAGGATCCTGCTGCCTCACCAACTCGTGAGGCAGCACTTTCACCGAACTTGCGCAGATCTTGGGGTCGGCGCGGCGGGCGCGCGGTGTGCGATCGCGCGGGCGCGGCGGGGGCTTCTAGGCGGCGGGGAGGTACTTGGTCAGGTCGTCGAGGATCTTGTTGGCGGCGCCGACGCCGATGCCGGTCATCCAGACCTCGTCGGAGACGGGTACGCCTTGCCGGCCTTGACGGCGCCGAGGCCCTTCCAGAGGGTCCCGCCGGCCACCTTGGTCTGCTCGGCGGCGGCCTTGTCGCCGTACGCGGTCACGAAGATGACGTCACCGTCGACCTCGTTGATCCGCTCGGGGCTGACCAGGTCGAAGCGCTTGTCCTCCTTGTTGGCGAGCATCTGCCGCTCGGGGCGGCCCAGGCCGGTGTCGCCGATGACGATGCCGGAGAACGAGTCCGGGCCGTACACCCGGATGTTGCCCGGCAGGAACCGCACGATCGACACCTTGCGCGCGGAGGCGTCGCCGAGGGTGGCGCCGAAGTCCTGGCCCGCTTCTCGTAGGTGGCGAGCAGATCCTTGGCCTGCTGCTCGCGGCCGAGCGCCCTGCCGTCGAGGAGGAGGTTGTCCTTCCAGGTGATGCCCACCTTGTCGGTGAACACGGTCGGCGCGATGGCGGCCAGCTCGTCGTAGAACTTCTCCTGGCGGAACTTGCTGCCGAGGATGAGGTCCGGCTTGAGGGCGTTGATCGCCTCCAGGTCGGGCTCGGTGAGGACCCCGACCTCCTTGATGCCGGCGAGCTTGTCCGCGCCGAAGTACGTCGGCCAGCTCTTCGCCTCACCGGCGGTGGCGGCGCCGACCGGCGTGATGCCCAGCGAGAGCGCCGTGTCGATCTTGTCGGTGTCGAGCACGACGACGCGCTTGGGCTCGGCCGGGACCTTGGTGGTGCCCATGGCGTGGGTGATCTCCCGGTCTCCCCGGTGGTGGAGCCGGCGACCGGGTCGCTCTCACCGCAGGCGGTGAGTCCGACGCCGAGGGCGGCGGCCGCGGCGAGAGCGGCGACGAGACGACGCATCAGAGTCCTTTCGAGGGTGCGAGTCGGCGAGCGGGTTGGCCGCGTCGCCGATGGCGGGTCGGGCGTCCGGTACGGACGCCGTGGACGACGAGGGTCTGTCGCGCCAGCGGACGCGACGACGGAATTCGGAGCGTTGCCACCGGTGTACGCGGGCACCACCAGGGTGCGCCGGTCACCGGGCAGGGCACGACCACGCAGGCCAGCCCGAAGACGTCGCGGACCAGGTCGGCGGTGAGGATCTCCCGGGCGGCCCGGCGGCCACCACGGCACCGTCGCGCATCGCGACCAGGTGGTCGGCGTAGCGGGCGGCCTGGTTCAGGTCGTGCAGTACGGCGACACTGTGCGGCCGCGCTCGGAGCGCAGCCGGTGCAGGAGGTCCAGCACCTCCACCTGGTGGGCCAGGTCGAGGAAGGTGGTCGGCTCGTCCAGCAGCAGGGCGTCGGTGTCCTGGGCGAGCGTCATGGCGATCCACACCCGCTGCCGCTGACCGCCGGAGAGGCTGTCCACCGGCCGGTCGGCCAGGTCGGTCACGTCGGCCAGGGCCATCGCCTGGTCCACCGCCGTGCCGTCCTCGGACGACCACTGCCGCCACCACCGCTGGTACGGCTGTCGGCCGCGCCCGACCAGGTCGGCCACCGTGACGCCCTCGGGCACCAGCGGGCTCTGCGGCAGGACGCCGAGCCGGCGGGCGACCTCCCGGTCGGCAGGTCACGGATCGCGGTGCCGTCCAGCAGCACCGTGCCCCGCCGGGGTGAGGAGCCGGGCCATCGTGCGCAGCAGGGTGGACTTGCCGCACGCGTTGGGGCCGACGATCACGGTGAACGCGTCGGTCGGCAGGTCCAGGTCGAGTCCGTCGAGCACGGTCCGCTCGTCATAGCCGGCGACCAGGTCGCGGGTGGACAGCATCACACGACTCCTTGGGCGTCACGACGACCGCCGCCGGCCGCGCAGCAGCAGGAAGATCAGGTACGGCCGCCGATCGCGGCGGTCAGCACACCGGCGGGTAGTTGGTGGGTGCGAACAGCCGCCGGTCGGCCAGGTCGGCCAGCACCAGCAGGAGCGCGCCGAGCAGCGCCGAGCAGACCAGCGGCGGCCGTTCGGCGCGTACCAGTCGGCGGGCCACCTGCGGGGCGACCAGCGCGACGAAGTCGACGGCGCCGACCTGGGCGGTGACCATGGCGGCGACCAGCACACCGGTGCCGGCGAGACCGATCCGGCGGGCCACCGGGCGCAGCCCGACGCCTCGGGCGGTGTCGTCGTCCAGGGCGGTGCTGTTCAACGCCCAGCCGGCCCAGGCCAGCACCGGCAGCAGCACCAGCAGGGTGCCGGCGATCCAGGCGGCCTCGGTCCAGCCCTTGCCGGCCAGGGTGCCGATCAGCCAGATCTGCGCGCGCAGCCGTCGATCGGGTCGGCGGTGAGCATGACCACCTCGGTGAGCGCCCGGAACCCGAACGCGACCGCCACCCCGGCGAGCACGAACCGCTGCGCGGCCAGCCCGTGCCGGGCACCGAGGGCGAACAGCAGCACCGCCGCCAGCAACCCGCCCACCAGCGCGGTGGCGCCACCAGCACCGCCGCCATGCCGGTGGTCAGTGCCACTGTCGCGGCGAGGCCGGCGCCCTGGGTGATGCCGATGACGTCCGGGCTGGCGAGGGGTTGCGGGCCACGCTCTGGATCAGAGTGCCGGCCACGCCGAAGGCGGCGCCGGCCACGGCCGCCAGCACGATTCGGGGCAGCCGAAGATCAAAGACAACGAGGTCGTACGGCGTGCCGGCGCCGGAGAGGGCGCGCAGCACGTCGGCCGGGGCGACGTACGGGGTGCCGAGCGAGAGGCTGAGCACGACGGCCAGCAGGAGCAGCACGGTCAGCACGGCGGCCACCAGCGTCGCGCGGCGGCGGATCAGCAGGCTGACCGGGCCGATCCGCAGCAGCGACCGCCCGCCCGGCCGGGCCCGACCCGGCGGGCGCCGGCGCCGCGGCCAACCCGGCCGTACCAGCCGGACCCGGCGCACCAGCCGAACCGGACGCACCAGCCGGACCAGCCGGACCAGCCGAGTCTGCGGGCGGTGGTCGGTGGTCATGCGGTCACCACCCGGGCGCGGCGGACCAGCACGGCCAGCAGGGGCGCGCCGACCAGCGCGGTGACGATCCCGGCCGGTATCTCGCCGGGCGGGGCGACGAGCCGTCCGATGATGTCGGCGGCGAGCAGCAGCGCCGGCCCGAGCAGGGCGGAGACGGCGAGGGTCCAGCGGTGGTCCGCGCCGACCAGGGCGCGGGCGAGGTGCGGCACGGCCAACCCGACGAAGGCGACCGGTCCGGCGGCGGCCACCGCGGCACCGGTCAGCAACACGGCGGCCAGGCCACCGCCGAGGCGGACCAGGCCGATCCGGTGGCCGAGACCACGGGCCACGTCGTCACCGAGGGCCAGCGCGTCCAGACCGCGGGCCACCAGGGCGGCCAGCACCAGCCCGGCGAGGACGAAGGGGCCACCTGCGCGGTGACCGACAGGTCCCGACCGGCCAGCCCGCCGACCACCCAGAAGCGGTACTCCTCGAAGGTGCGGGCGTCGATGCTGAGCAGCGCGTACACCCCGGAGGCCAGGCTGGCGTCGAGCGCCGCGCCGACCAGCGCGAGGGTGACCGGGCTGGCGCCCTCACGGGCCCGGGTGGCGATGGCGAAAACCAGCAGCCCGGCGATCAGGGCCCCGGCGATGCCGAACCAGACGTACCCGGCGAGCGTGCCGACGCCGAACACGGAGATGGCGAGCACCACCCGAACGACGCGCCCGCGCTGATGCCGAGGATGCGCGGCTCGGCGAGGGGTTGCGGGTGAGCGCCTGGAACAGCACTCCGGCCACGGCGAGCGCGAGCCCGACGGCGAGGCCGAGCGCGGTACGGGCATCCGCAGCTCACGGACGATGGTGCTGGCGTCCCCGCCGTCCGGTGCGACAAGTGCGTGCCAGACCTGGTCGACGCCGAGTTGCCGACTGCCGAGCGCGAAGCTGGCCAGCACGGTGAGCAGCAGCACCAGCGCGGCCCCGACGGTGACTGCGGCCCGCCGACCGGTGCGTGTGCCGGACCGGTTGCGGGCCGGGTTCGGCCGGGTGGCGAGGGCGGTCACGAGTCTCCTGCACGTTCATGCTTAGGTTCGCCTAACCTTAGCCGAGCTGCAGAAAGAGGCCTAACCAGCGTCTGTCGATGCCGTTCCGGGCGTCACCGGTCCGCCCCGCGAACCACCGTCGCCGGCCGCCGCACCACCGCGCGGCAACACGTTCAGCGGTCGCATCATCTCGTTGTCCTCGTGTTCCAGGAGGTGGCAGTGCCAGGCGTAGCGACCCGGCAGGTCGAAGCGCGCCTTGATCCGGGTCACCTCCCACGGGTACGCGAGCACCGTGTCCATCCGCCCCGGTCCCCGGGCCGGGCAGCGACCTGCCCGAACGCCCTCGGCCGAGCAGCTCGAACTGGACCTGGTGCAGGTGCACCGGATGCACCTGCCGGGTGAAGTTGCGCACCTCCCACACCTCGGTGTCGCCGAGGGTCGGTTGCTCGGTCGCCGGATCGCTCCAGCGCAGCGGCAGACCCCGACCACTGTCGTCGAGGACGCCGAGCAGCATGGCCATTCCCCGACCCGGCGGACATCCGCTCGTTGAGCGACAACCGGCGTACCCGTTCGGCCGGGCCGAGCCGAGGGCGCGTCGGCAGCCGTAGCTGCTCCGGCGGCACGCTGGAGTCCACGCCGGCCGCCTCGGTGACCACGAAGCGCAGCACCTGCCCGGTGGTCCGTGGGTCGGCCGGGGCGAAGTCCACCCGGGCCGACCACCGGCGTACGCCCAGTCGGGCCCCTCGTTGACGAGGTACAGCTCGGTGCCGGCCGGAGGTCGGTGAAGTCGACGATCGCGTCGACCCGCTGGGCGGGGCCGAGGGTCACGCGGTCGTGCGGCACCGGCTCGGGCAGGAGACCGCCGTCGCTGCCGATCTGCCAGACCGGCAGCACCGGCCGGGCCGGTCGCGCGGTGGCGTGGGCGACCACGCTGAGCAGCAGGAACCGACTGTTGCAGCCGTTCAGCAGCCGGAACCGGTAGCGCCGGGGTCGCACCGTCAGCGTGGGCCAGGTCCGGCCGTTGACCACGATGGTGGAGCCGGAGAACCCCGACGTCCACAGCGGCGGCACGTCGCCGTGCGACGAGTGCCCGTCCGGGTAGCGGAGGTCGCCGTCGGCGGTGAAGCTGCGGTCCTGGATGAGCAGCGGGATGTCGTGGTGCTGGGCGTCCGGCGGATCGTCGCGAGCCGGCGCCGGGCCGGGCAGTACGCCGTCGGGCAGGTCGTCCCCGCCGCCGAGCAGATAGAACCCGGCCGGTCCGGCGTAGACGTTCTCCCGGGTGAGCCCCAGCGAGTGGTCGTGGTACCAGAGCGTGCCGGACCGCTGGTCGTTCGCGTACTCGAAGGTGGCCGAGCCCGGGGCCCAGCGCAGGCCGGAACCCTCGGCGAAGCGGGACCGGAACTCGCGGTACGTGCTGCCGGTCACCGCGTAGTCGGGCGGCAGGTCGCGGGCCACCGGGAGGTACCACGCCTCGGAGTGCCCGTCGCTCTCCTGGGTGCTGTGCCCACCGTGCAGGTGCACGACCTGGGGCACCGGCCCGCGGTACCCGCGCGGGTCGCCGTCCCAATGACCGTGCCGGTCCCGGCCCGCCGTTCCGCCGGCGGGGTTGGCCCAGTGCAGGGTGGGGTCCACCGGCAGCAGGTGCGGCAGGTAGTCGCCCCGGCCGTCGACGAGCTGGTTGATCCAGGTCACCGGACCGGCCGGCCCACCCGCGCCATGATGGTGGGCGCCGGGTAGCCGAAGCTGCCCGGGTGGGCGGTGGAGCCGTAACCCACACGGTGGTGCGCGGCCACGACGGCGGCAGGATCTGCTGACGGAACTGTCGCACCGCGATCACGTACTCGTCCCGCTCCGGGCCGGTCGCCACCGCCGGCATGGCCGGGGATCCACAGCGGCGCGACGTACTTCGGGATGTCACGGGCGTCCAGCGGTGCCGCCGTGGCGAGCGCGCGTCCGGACGCCGTCACGCCCCCGGGACCAGGATCGCGGCGCCGCCGGCGGCACCGGCCGCGAGCAGCCGTCGTCTGGTGACCATGCCGCACCTCCCCATTCGCTCCGAGCCCTCGTAAGAAGAATGGGTTTCGCAAAGGGTGCAAGGAGGGCAGAAGGCGGATGACACCCGTAAGAGGGACGAACACCGTCACCTACGCCATAGGGTGTGGGCATGCGATTCGACCAGCACACGGTCGTCCTCCTGGCCCGACCGTCGGATCCGCCGGAGCTGCCGCTGGCCGCGATCGACCGGTTGCGGGACGCGCACCTGGCCCACCAGGCGGGCCTCGTGGAGCAGGGGCTGGTGCTCGCGGCCGGGCCGTTTCTGCACCCCGACGACGAGCAGCTGCGGGGCTTCGTGGTGCTCTCCATCGCCCCGGACGAGGCACGCGAACTCTTCGCCAACGACCCGCCGTACGGGCCGGGCGCCTGGTCGCACGGGTGACGACGTGGCTGCTCCCGGAGGGCAACCTGCGGTTCGAGAGCGTGCCGGTGCCGCAGTCGATGCTGGAGGCGGCCTCCGGCGACTGAGGCCCGTCAGCCGACCGTCTCGCCCCGGCCTCCGGTGGAAGTTCGGCGAGCGGGACCACCCGTGGGGCGTCCACCGGGCCGACGATCACCCGCAGTGCCGGGAAGTAGTCCCGCAGCACCCGCTGGCACCGATCGCAGGGCGCGACGACCTCGCGGCCCCGGTCGGCGACCGTGACGATCGTCTCCAACCCGATGACGCCCTGCGTCGCGGCAGTGCCGATCACGACCACCTCGGCGCAGGTCCCACCGGTGACGTGGTGGACGTTCACGCCGGTGAAGACCCTCCCGTCGGCGGTCCGGGCCGCCGACGCGACAGTGTGGTGCTGGCTGCGGCAGCGCAGCTTCGCGACCGCCGTGGCCGCCTGCACCAAAGCCCGGTCGGTGTCCCGCATCTCCATCCCGGCCCCAGCGCTCGACGTCGGCCGCCCACTCTAGGTCCCGCCGCCGGCCGTCCAGGGACCGGAGGTGGCCGGCAGCCGTCCGGGGCCGGAGGTGCCTGGCAGCCGTCGAGCGACCGGTCGCGCGGTAACCCGGAGCGGTGCGCCGCCGCGCTGCTATCCTGGGCACGACATGCAGAATCCAACCGCCTCCGTCGCGTCCGATCCCGTTCGCGAGCTGCACCGCCGCCTGACCCTCTGATGTTCCGCGACCAGCGCCGGCTCCAGCGGCGGCTGGACGGCGCCGCAACCTGCGCGACCCGCAGCGCCGCGAGGCGGCACTGACCGAGATCACCGCCGAGGTGGTCCGGGCCGAGCAGCGGCTCGCGGCCCGCCAGGCCGCGGTGCCCGTGATCACGTACCCGGCGGCCCTGCCGGTCAGTGAGCGCAAGGACGACATCGCCGCCGCCATCCGTGATCACCAGGTGGTGATCGTGGCCGGCGAGACCGGCTCCGGCAAGACCACCCAGATTCCCAAGATCTGTCTGGAGCTGGGTCGCGGGTGCACGGCCTGATCGGGCACACCCAACCCCGGCGGTTGGCCGCCCGCACGGTGGCCGACCGGATCGCCGACGAGCTGGGCACCGAGCTGGGCGACGTGGTCGGCTACAAGGTGCGCTTCACCGACCAGGTCAGCGAGCGCAGCCTGGTCAAGCTGATGACCGACGGCATCCTGCTCGCCGAGTTGCAGACCGACCGGATGCTGCGCCAGTACGACACGTTGATCATCGACGAGGCGCACGAGCGCAGCCTCAACATCGACTTCATCCTCGGGTACCTGCGGGAGCTGCTGCCCCAACGACCCGATCTCAAGGTGATCATCACCTCGGCGACCATCGAGACCGACCGGTTCGCCCGGCACTTCGCCGGGCCACCCACCGCCGACGAGCCGGAGGGCGTACCGGCGCCGGTGGTCGAGGTCTCGGGACGCACCTACCCCGTGGAGGTGCGCTACCGGCCCCTGGTCGAACTCGCCGAGGGCGAGGAGGACGGCGACGGCGACGAGGAGACCGTCCGCGACCAGATCCAGGCGATCGGCGACGCCGTGGAGGAGCTGGCCGCCGAGGGGCCCGGCGACATCCTGGTCTTCCTCAGCGGTGAGCGGGAGATCCGGGACACCGCCGACGCGCTGGGCAAGCTGGTGCAGAAGAAGCGTTCACTGCTCGGCACCGAGATCCTGCCGCTGTACGCGCGGCTGTCCTCCGCCGAGCAGCACCGGGTGTTCGCCGCGCACTCCGCGCGTCGGGTGGTGCTCGCCACCAACGTCGCGGAGACGTCGCTGACCGTGCCCGGCATCAAGTACGTGGTGGACCCGGGGACCGCCCGTATCTCCCGCTACTCCAGCCGGCTCAGGTGCAGCGGCTGCCGATCGAGCCGGTCTCCCAGGCGTCGGCCAACCAGCGCAAGGGCCGTTGCGGCCGCACCTCGGACGGCATCTGCATCCGCCTCTACGACGAGCAGGACTTCCTGTCCCGCCCCGAGTTCACCGACCCGGAGATCCTGCGCACCAACCTGGCGTCGGTCATCCTCCAGATGACCGCGATCGGGCTCGGCGACCTCGCCGCGTTCCCGTTCATCGACCCACCGGACAAGCGCAACATCACCGACGGCGTCAACCTGTTGCACGAGCTGGGCGCCTTGGACCCGACCGAGGCCGACCCGGCGAAGCGGCTCACCGCGCTGGGCCGGCGGCTGGCCCAGCTCCCGGTCGACCCGCGCCTGGCCCGGATGGTGGTCGAGGGCGAGCGCAACGGCTGCGCCACCGAGGTGCTGGTGATCGCCGCCGCGTTGTCCATCCAGGACCCTAGGGAGCGGCCGGCGGAGAAGCAGGCCCAGGCCGACCAGGCGCACGCCCGGTTCGCCGACCGGGAGTCGGACTTCGTCGCCTACCTCAACCTGTGGCGCTACCTGCGCGAGCAGCAGCGGGAGCTGTCCTCCAGCGCGTTCCGCCGGATGTGCAAGGCGGAGTACCTGAACTACCTGCGGATCCGCGAGTGGCAGGACATCGTCAGCCAACTGCGCCAGGTGCTGCGTACCCCGCAGGAGGGTGACCGGCGTGGCGGGCGGCCGGCGCGCGAGACCCCGGACGACGCGGACGCCGGCCGGGCCCGCGGCGGCGCGGACCTGCCGGAGGAGATCGACACCCGAAGGTGCACCAGTCGTTGCTGCCCGGCCTGCTCTCGCACATCGGCCTGAAGGACGCCCAGAAGCACGAGTACCTGGGCGCGCGGGGCGCCAAGTTCGCGCTGTTCCCCGGGTCGGCGTTGTTCAAGAAACCGCCGCGCTGGGTGATGGCCGCCGAGTTGGTGGAGACCTCGCGGCTGTGGGCCGCATCGCCGGCCGGGTCGAGCCGGAGTGGGTCGAGCCGCTCGCGCAACACCTGGTCAAGCGCAGCTACAGCGAGCCGCACTGGGAGAAGAAGCAGGCCGCGGTGATGGCCTACGAGAAGGTCACGCTGTACGGCGTCCCGCTGGTCGCCTCCCGCAAAGTCAACTTCGGGCGGATCGACCCGACGCTGAGCCGGGAGCTGTTCATCCGGCACGCACTCGTCGAGGGTGACTGGCAGACCCACCACCAGTTCTGGGCGGACAACAAGCGGCTGCTCGCCGAGATCGAGGAACTGGAGAGCCGGGCCCGACGCCGGGACATCCTGGTCGACGACGAGACCATCTTCGGCTTCTACGACCAGCGGATCCCGGCCGACGTGTCCTCCGGCCGGCACTTCGACAGCTGGTGGAAGAAGACCCGCCGGGAGCAACCGGACCTGCTCACCTTCACCCGCGACGTGCTGGTCAACGACGGCCGGCCCGGGGTGGACGAGGACGACTACCCGGACGAGTGGCAGGCCGACGGGTGACCCTCCCGCTGACCTACCGCTTCGAGCCGGGCACGCCGGACGACGGCGTCACGGTGGACATCCGTTGCCGCTGCTCAACCAGGTGCCGGCGGAGAGCTTCGACTGGCAGGTGCCGGGGCTGCGCGAGAGACGGTGATCGCGCTGATCCGCTCGCTGCCCAAGGCGATCCGCCGCAACTTCGTCCCGGTGCCGGACTACGCCCGGGCCGCCCTGGCGGCGATCAACCCCGGCGAGGAGTCGCTGCTGGACGCGCTCACCCGGCAGCTCCGCCGGATGACCGGCGTGACAGTGCCTCGGGACGCCTGGGAGCCGGGCAAGCTGCCGGCACACCTGCGGGTGACCTTCCGGGTGCTCGGCGACGACGAGAAACCGGTCGCCGAGGGCAGGACCTGCCGGCCCTGCAACGTCAACTCCGCCAGGAGGTACGCCAGGTGGTGGCGGCCGCCGCGCCGGAGATCGCCCGTACCGGGCTGCGGGAGTGGAGCATCGGCACGCTGCCGCGGACCATCGAGCAGGTCCGTGCCGGCTACGCGGTGACCGCGTACCCGGCGCTCGTCGACGAGGGCGCCACGGTCGGGGTGCGGGTGTTCGACTCCCCGCCGAGGCGGAGGCGGCGCACTGGGCCGGCACCCGTCGGCTGCTGCGGCTCACCGTGCCCTCCCGGCGCGGTTCCTCCAGGGCGGCTGAGCAACGAGGCGAAGCTGGCGTTGAGCCGCAATCCGCACGGCAGCGTGCCGGAGTTGATCGAGGACGCCGCGGGCGCCGCCATCGACCGGCTGATCGGCGCGGCGGGCGGGCCGGCGTGGGACGCCGACGGTTTCGCGGCCCTGCGCGAGAAGGTCCGTGCCGACCTGGTCGACACCGTGGTCGAGGTGATGGACCGGGTCCGCAGGGTCCTCGCCGCCGCGTACGCCGTCGAGCAACGGCTCGGCGCGACCCGCAACCTCGCCGTGGTGGCGGCGCTGGCCGACATCCGGAGCCAGCTCGCCGGGCTGGTGCACGCCGGTTTCATCACCGAGACCGGGTACGCCCGGCTGCCCGACCTGCTGCGCTACCTGACCGCCATCGAGCGTCGACTGGACCGGCTGGGCGGCAACCCGCAGCGAGACCGCCAGCAGCAGGACCGGATCGCTGTGGTGCAGAAGGAGTACGCCGACCTGCTCGCCAACCTGGCGCCGGCACGCCGGCAGGAGACGGCAGTCCGGCAGATCCGCTGGATGATCGAGGAGTTGCGGGTGAACGTCTTCGCCCAGGCGGTGGGCACCCGTACCCGTCTCGGAGCAGCGGATCTACCGCGCGATGGACGACGTCGAGGGACGCTGAGGCCGGCGGGCTGGCCGGCTGCCGCCCTCGTCCGGCCTCTTCGCGGCGGCCCCGGCGGATCAGGTCAGGGGCTCGACGCCGGGGGCAGCTCGCCGAGGTCGATCGCCGACTGGACGTAGTCGAGCAGGATGCGCCGCAGCTCCCGGCCGGCGTGGGTGGGTACGACGTCGCGCCGGCGGGCCACCGCGATGGTCCGCCGCACCCCGGGCGGGGCGAGCGGGGTGATCCGTACGCCCGGCCGGCGGGCCAGCACGATGCCCGGCACCAGCGCGATGCCGAGCCCCGCCTCGACGAAGCTGAGCACCGCGTCCATCTCGCCGCCGTCCACCGCGAAGGTGGGTTCGAAGCCCGCCTCCCGACAGGCCTGGATGGTGGCGTCGCGCAGGTCGTACCCTCCCGGAACATCACCATCGGTTGGTCCCGCAGGTCGGTGATCTGCAGTTCGCCTCCCGTCGAGGCGGTCGGCACCTCTCCCACCGAGGCCACCACCAGGCTCTCCCGCAGGATCGGGTCGACGCGCAGCCCGGGGTCGGCCCCTGCGCCGGCATGATGATCAGAGCCAGGTCGAGGTCACCCCGGAGCAGGTCGCGGACCAGGTCCTGGGAGCCGCTCTCCTCGACGCGGAGGTCGATGGTGGGGTGCGCGTCCCGGAAGCGGCGCAGCACCGGCGGGGCGAGCGAGGTGGCCAGGCTCGGGGTGGCCCCGAGCCGGACCCGGCCCCGGCGCAGCCCGACCAACTCCTGGACCTCCCGGGTGGCGGTCTCCACGTCGGCGAGGATCCGGGTGGCCAACGGCAGCAGCACCTCGCCGGCAGCGGTGAGCGCGATGTTGCCCTTAGCCGCTCGAAGAGTGGGGCACCGAGGTCGGCCTCCAGAGCGTGAATTTGCTTACTGAGAGGGCTGGGTGATGCCCACGATGTCGGCGGCTTGGGTGAAATGTCGTACTTCGGCCACCGCGACGAAGTACCTGAGCTGATGGAGCTGCATCTAAATAGCCTACGGCTATCAACACTACGAGTTTGATGCATTGGACGACTGATCGAAGTACTCCTAGCGTCGGTGCTGTGGTAATCACGAAACTCGGTCGCCCATCCGCTCGAACGTCGGTCTCAAGGCCGTCATGGCGGTGACGGGCATCCTGCTGGCGCTGTTCCTGATCGCCCACATGCTCGGGAACCTCAAGGTGTTCACGGGGAAACCTCGTTCGACCACTACGCGCACTGGCTGCGCGACATCGGCAAGCCGCTGCTGCCCGGCGTCTGGTTCCTCTGGATCCTGCGCGCCGTGCTGCTGAGGCGTCCTCGCCCACATCGCGGCGGCCACCGTGCTGGCCCTGCGCGCCCGCGCCGCCCGCCCGGTCAGGTACGCCCACCGCAAGAAGATCAATGGCAGCTACGCGGCCCGCACGATGCGCTGGGGTGGAGTGATCATCCTGCTCTTCGTGATCTACCACATCCTGGACCTGACCACCGGCACGCTGAACCCGGTCGGCGACGCCAGCAAGCCGTACGGCAACGTCGTCGCCGACTTCGCCCCGGAACGCTGGTACGTGACGCTCTTCTACACGCTCGCCATCGTCGCGGTGGGCTTCCACCTGCGCCACGGCGCGTTCAGCGCGTTCCGCAGCCTCGGGCAGCAGACGCCCGGGGCGAGCGCATGGCGCGTACCGCAGCCCTGGCCTTCGCCGTGCTGCTCTGCGCCGGGTACCTGGTGGTTCCGTTCGCCGTACTCACCGGATTGGTGTCCTGACATGGAACTCTTCACCGAGGGCGACCCGATCGCCGACACCAGGGCTCCCGCCGGCCCGGTCGAGAAGCGTTGGGAGACCCGGCGCTTCGAGGCCAAGCTGGTCAACCCGCCAACCGCCGCAAGATGACGGTGATCGTGGTCGGCACCGGCCTGGCCGGCGGCTCGGCCGCCGCGACCCTGGCCGAGCAGGGCTACCACGTGAAGTCCTACTGCTACCAGGACAGCCCGCGTCGGGCGCACTCCATCGCGGCGCAGGGCGGCATCAACGCGGCGAAGAACTACCGCAACGACGGCGACTCCGTGCACCGGCTGTTCTACGACACCGTCAAGGGCGGCGACTTCCGCTCCCGGGAGTCGAACGTGCACCGGCTCGCCGAGGTCTCCGTCAACATCATCGACCAGTGCGTCGCCCAGGGCGTGCCGTTCGCCCGCGAGTACGGCGGCCTGCTGGACACCCGCTCCTTCGGTGGCGCCCAGGTGCAGCGCACCTTCTACGCCCGGGGCCAGACGGGCCAGCAGCTGCTGCTCGGCGCGTACCAGGCGCTGGAGCGGCAGATCGGCCTGGGCAACGTGGAGATGAACGCCCGGCACGAGATGCTGGAGCTGGTCCTGGTGGACGGCAAGGCCCGGGGCATCGTCGTCCGGGACCTGGTCACCGGCGAGATCAGCACCGAGATGGCCGACGCCGTGGTGCTCGCCTCCGGCGGCTACGGCAACGTCTTCTACCTCTCCACCAACGCCAAGGGCTGCAACGTCACCGCCACCTGGCGCGCGCACCGCAGGGCGCGTACTTCGCCAACCCTGCTACACGCAGATCCACCCGACCTGCATCCCGGTCTCCGGCGACCACCAGTCGAAGCTGACCCTGATGAGCGAGTCGCTGCGCAACGACGGCCGGGTCTGGGTGCCGAAGACCAAGGGCGACGACCGCAGCCCGCGCGAGATCGGCGAGGACGAGCGGGACTACTACCTGGAGCGGATCTACCCTCCTTCGGCAACCTGGTCCCCGCGACATCGCCTCCCGCGCCGCCAAGAACGTGTGCGACGAGGGCCGGGGCGTCGGCCCGACCAAGCTCGGCGTCTACCTCGACTTCGCCGACGCGATCGGCCGGCTCGGCCGCAAGGCCATCGAGGCCAAGTACGGCAACCTCTTCGAGATGTACGAGCGGATCACCGGCGAGGACCCGTACGAGGTGCCGATGCGGATCTACCCGCCGTGCACTACACGATGGGCGGCCTGTGGGTCGACTACGACCTCCAGTCGAACATTCCCGGCCTGTTCGTGATCGGTGAGGCGAACTTCTCCGACCACGGCGCGAACCGGCTCGGCGCCTCGGCGCTGATGCAGGGCCTCGCCGACGGCTACTTCGTCCTGCCCACCACCATCGCCAACTACCTGGCCTCCGGCCCGCTGGAGAAGGTCGACGCCAGCCACCCGGCGGCGGTCGAGGCGCGCACCGACGTCGAGGACCGCGTCCAACGGCTGCTCGCTGTCGACGGCGACCGGACCGTGGACTCGTTCCACCGGGAACTCGGCCAGATCATGTGGGAACACTGCGGCATGGAGCGCAGCGAGGCCGGGCTGCGTAAGGCGATCGACGAGATCCGTGGCCTGCGCGAGGAGTTCTGGCAGCGGGTCAAGGTGTCCGGCACCGGCGAGGAACTCAACCAGTCGCTGGAGAAGGCCGGCCGGGTGGCCGACTTCTTCGAACTGGCCGAGCTGATGTGCATCGACGCCCTGCACCGCGAGGAGTCCTGTGGCGGCCACTTCCGGGCCGAGCACCAGACCCCGACGGGGAGGCGCAGCGCGACGACGACCGGTTCGCGTACGTGGCGGCCTGGGAGTTCACCGCCACCGGCGAGCCCTCGGTACTGCACAAGGAAGACCTGAAGTTCGAATACGTCCACCCCACGCAGCGGAGCTACAAGTGAACCTGACCCTGCGCATCTGGCGCCAGAAGGGCCCTGAGGACAAGGGTCGGATGGTGACCTACCCGGTCGACGACGTGTCCCCGGACATGTCGTTCCTGGAAGATGCTCGACGTGCTCAACGAGCGGCTGATCCTCTCCGGCGAGGACCCGGTCGCGTTCGACCACGACTGCCGCGAGGGCATCTGCGGCATGTGCGGCCTGATGATCAATGGCGACGCGCACGGGCCGCAGCGCGGCACCACAGCGTGCCAGCTGCACATGCGGCAGTTCAAGGACGGCGAGACGATCGACATCGAGCCGTGGCGGGCCAGCGCGTTCCCGGTCATCAAGGACCTGGTGGTCAACCGGGGCGCCTTCGACCGGATCATCGCGGCCGGCGGCTACGTCACCGCACCGACCGGCAGCGCACCGGAAGCGCACTCCACCCCGGTCGCCAAGGCCAACGCGGACGCCGCCTTCGAGTCGGCGGCCTGCATCGGCTGCGGCGCGTGCGTGGCGGCCTGCCCGAACGGCTCCGGCATGCTCTTCACCGCCGCCAAGCTCACCCAGCTCTCGCTCCTGCCGCAGGGCCAGCCGGAGCGCTACACCCGGGTCATCGGCATGGTCGACGCGCACGACGAGGCCGGCTTCGGTGGCTGCACCAACGCCGGTGAGTGCACCCGGCCTGCCCGAAGGGCATCCCGCTGAACACCATCGGTCGACTCAACCGCGACTACCTCGCGGCCACCGCCAAGGGAGCAAACAACACCCCGGTTCCTGAGACGTCCCCGCCAGACCGCCGTGCCGCTTTCTCGGGTGCGGCGGTCTGGCTGTCTGGCTGTCGCTGTGGTGGGGCTGGGGCTGGGGCGACCGTCCCCGGCTCCGGGCGGTCAGGCTTGATCCCTCCGCCGGGGACGGTCGCCCCAGCCCCGACCCTGGTCGCGGCTCGTCCGCCGGTTGCGGTCTTTCCCCGGGTACGCCGGCGACGCCCAATCGTCGAGGTGACCGGGAGGGTCGGGCGCGAGCCCACCGAGCCCGCCGGGCGCATGATCCACTCGTGTTCCAGGAAGGCGGCCTGTCCCCGCGCCCGGGACACCGCGCCTTCTAGGAAGACGAGTCGATCAACCGGGTTCCGGCCTCCTACGCCCGAGGCCAGGCGCGATGAATCAGGGCGTAACGGACACGCACCGTGCATGACGGTCGTCGCCGAGCGCAGCAAGCGCGCGGGCGGCGGCCATCCGCGGCTGGGGCGACCGTTCCCGGCGTAGGGATCAAGCCTGACCGCCCGAAGCCGGGAACGGTCGCCCCAGCCCCACCGCAACCACCGGGACGGTCGCCCCCAGCCCTCACCGCAACCACCACAACCACCGAGAACCCACCCGAAAGGCGGCCGGTTCAAGTCCCCGAGCCCGGGTAGCAGTCTTCCGAGACGGCGGCGAGAGGACGAGACGATGAAGGCACTCACCTGGCAGGGCAAGCGCGACGTACGGGTTGAGGAGGTCCCGGACCCCGGATCGAGGAGCCGACCGACGCGATCGTGAAGATCACCTCGACGGCGATCTGCGGTTCCGACCTGCACCTGTACGAGGTGCTCGGCCCGTACCTGAAGCCCGGCGACATCCTCGGCCACGAGCCGATGGGCATCGTCGAGGAGGTCGGGTCGGGGTGACTCGACTCAAGCCCGGCGACCGGGTGGTGGTGCCGTTCAACATCGCCTGCGGCAGCTGCTGGATGTGCGAGCGCCAGCTCTACGCCCAGTGCGAGACCACCCAGGTCACCAGCGAGGGCAAGGGCGCGGCCCTGTTCGGCTACACCTCGCTGTACGGGTCGGTGCCCGGCGGGCAGGCCGAGTATCTGCGCGTCCCGCAGGCGCAGTTCGGGCCGATCGTCATTCCGCAGACCGGCGCCGACGAGCGTTACCTCTACCTGTCCGACATCCTGCCCACCGCGTGGCAGGCGGTGAAATACGCCGACACCCGCCCGGGGCACCCTGGCCGTCTTCGGGCTGGGCCCGGTCGGGCAGTTCTGCGCGCGCATCGGCCGCCACCTCGGTGCCGGCCGCGTGATCGGGCTGGACCTGGTGCCCGAGCGGCTGGAGCTGGCCCGCCGGCACGGCATCGAGGTGCTCGACGTCAGCGAGTTGTCCGACGTGTCGGGAGCGCTGATCGACCTGGTCGACGGGCGTGGGCCGGACGCGGTGATCGACGCGGTCGGGATGGAGGCGCACGGTTCGCCGGTGGGCAAGCTGGCGCACGCCGCGGTCGGGCTGCTGCCGGACAAGGTGGCGGCGGCGATGACCGACCGGGTCGGCGTGGACCGACTGGCCGTCCTGCACGCCGCGCTCAAGGCGGTGCGGCGCGGTGGCACGGTGTCACTCTCCGGTGTGTACGGCGGCGAGGCGGACCCGATGCCACTGATGGAGATGTTCGACCGGGGCGTCCAGTTGCGGATGGGGCAGTGCCACGTTCGTCGGTGGACCGACGAGATCCTGCCGTTGCTCGCCGGTGATGACGACCCGCTGGGCGTGGAGGACCTGCACACCCACCGGTTGCCGCTGGCGCGGCGCCACAGGCGTACGAGATGTTCCAGAAGAAGGAGGACGGCTGCATCAAGGTCGTGCTGGAACCATGAGTGCAGCCGACGCCGTGAGCCGGGTGGTGGTGATCGCGGGCGCGAGCAGCGAATCGGCCGGCGACAGCCCGGGCGTTCGCCGAGCGCGGCGACCGCCTCGTCCTCGCCGCCCGCGCCACCAGCACCCTCGCCGAGGTACGCGCGGAGTGCGCCGAGGTGGACGTGCTGACCGTGCCGACGGACGTGACCGAGCCGGGCGCGTTGGAGGCGCTCGCGGCCGCGGCGATCGACCGCTTCGGCCGGATCGACGTCTGGGTGCACACGGCGGCGGTGATGGCCTACGGGCGCTTCGACGAGCTGCCCGACCGGGTCTTCGACCAGGTGGTACGCACCGACCTGCTCGGCGCCGCTGGGTCGGTGCGGGTGGCGTTGCGGCACTTCCGGGCCACCGGGGCGGGCACTGTCATCCTCACCGGTTCGGTGCTCGGGCACGTCACCGCGCCATACATGAGCGCCTACGTGGCCAGCAAGTGGGGCCTGCAGGGCCTGGTCCGGACGGTGCAGCAGGAGTTGCGCGACAGCCCGGGGATCCGACTGTGCCTGGTCAGCCCGGGCAGTGTGGACACTCCGGTGTACCAGCAGGCGGCGAACTACCTGGGCCGGATCGGCCGACCTCCGCCGCCGATCACCAGCCCGCAGCGGGTGGCCCGGGCGATAGTGGACTGTGGACCGGCCCGCCGTGAGGTTTCGGTGGGACGGCTCAACGTGGTGCTGCGAGCCGGCTTCACCGTGCTGCCGGGTGTCTACGACGTACTCGTCGGGCCGTTGATGCGGCTGGCCGGCCTGAGTGGCCGGTCAGTCGCCGCGAACGACGGCAGCGTCTTCGCCCCCAACCCCGCCGGCGAGGCGGTACGCGGCGGCCACGTGCCCGACCTGCGGAAACTCCTGTCCGGGTCGGCCGGTGCGGTCGGCGCCGCACTGCGAAGACGGTTCGGCTGACCTGTTCGGGATTGTTCGGGACACTGTTCGGAGGCACTGTGGATCGATCAACTCGCCTAGGGTGGTGGGCCAGCAAGCGCTCTGGCTCACCACGATGGGGAGACGACTCACCATGCGACTGAATCGCAGAACGGCACTCGGCTTGGGAACGATGGCTACCGCCGGGACGGTGTTGGGCGCCGTGTCACCGGCGAGCGCCGCTTCCCGGCCAGCGCCGCCGAGGGCGCCGAGGCCGCACCGACCACGCCCGCCCGGGCTGCCCTTCGGGTCGCTTCGGTCTTCGCCAAGCACAGCGCGGAGGCCGGCGGCAACTGGCAGGCGTACGTCAGTGTGGCGGACCCGGCCGGCGCGCCGGTGGTCGCTGTGGAGGCTGACGCGGACCGGCGGATCGAGGCGTACAGCGTCAACAAGATCGCCGTCGCCACGGCGGTGCTGGACAAGGTCGACCGGGGCTGCTCACCCTGGACCAGCAGGTCGAGGTGAGCGCGGCGATCGTCGTGCCGGGCGGGGACGGCATCTTCAGCCTGGACGGCGCGTACCCGAGTCTGGTGACCATCGGGCACGTGCTGGCCAACCTGCTGACCGTCTCGGACGACACGGCGGTGCGGCTGAGCGGGCTGGTCGCCCGGCGGCCGAGATCAACTCCATCCTGGTCGCCAAGGGTTTCCCGAACACCCAGGTCCAGCCGGTGGCCAACCCGAACCGGTTCTTCCTCGGCACCAGCACCCCGCGCGAGACGCACGACCTGCTGCGCGCCCTGGTCGCCGGCACGCTGCTGTCCCCGCCTCGACGACGTACCTGTTGGGCATCCTGCGCTCCCCGGTGGCGTTCACCGACGGCATCCGGCGCACCATGTCCTCCGACGAGCGGGCCCGGATCGCCACCAAGGCCGGTTGGTACGGCGACGCCCGGCACGAGGCCGGTGTGATCTTCGACCGCTCCGGCGCGGCGGTGCTCACCTACGCGCTCTTCGCCGACGGGCAGGCCAACCCGGAGGACTTCGGGGCCACCCACCCGGCGGTGCAGGCCCGGGCCGCGATGGGCCCCAAGTTCCTGGCCGCGGTGGACCGGATCGCGGGCACGGGCAGGACGTTCCGGATCGCCACGCGACGCCCCAGCAACGGCGGCTAGGGCCGTGTCAAAGCCTCGGTCGAGCCGAGGCGGAGTCCAGGCGGCGATCCGGTAGGCGGAGATTCGACCGGATACCGGTGTTGTATCCGGTCGAATCTCCAACGCGGCCGGTCGCCGGCTGGGCCCGCCGCAGGCCGGCCAGGGCTTTGACACAGGCCCTGGGGCTCCGAATGCCGTCCCGGGTCGGTCGCCGCTGCTGGCGACCGACCCGGCGTGGTGACCGCCGAGGCACGGGTCGGTCCGGGTGACTACCGTGTAGGGCGGACACGTCGGAGGGACGGCAATGGCACGAGCGCAGAGCACGGACGTCGAACGGTCGCTCGCCCGGCGGATGCGGGGCGCGGCCGGCCTGGCCGCGCTGGCCGGCCTGGCGTGGGCGGCCCGGGATGTGCCGGCGGCACTGGGTGGCCGGCTCAGCGGGGCCCGGGCCGAACGGGCGGCCCGCTCACCCCAGTTCCGCGAGGGCACCTTCCGCAACCGGGCCGGCACCCGCACCATGATCGCCGAGCCGGGCGCAACCTGCTCCGCGAGTTGATCTTCGGCAAGCAGAAGCGCCGCCCGTCCGCGGCCGTGCCGCTGCTGCGCCCCGGCGCCGCCACCACGGAGGCCGCCGACGAGCTCAACATCGTCTGGTACGGCCACGCCTCGACGCTCATCGAGATCGAGGGTCGGCGGGTGCTGCTCGACCCGGTGTGGAGCGACAGGTGCTCCCCTCGGACCTGGTCGGCCCCGCCGGCTGCACGAGCCACCGGTACGCCTCGACGAGCTGCCCCGCTGGACGCCATCCTGATCTCGCACGACCACTACGACCACCTCGACATGGCCACCGTGCGGGCGCTGCTCGCCGGGCAGTCCGCGCCGTTCCTGGTGCCGCTCGGTGTGGGCGCGCACCTGGACCGCTGGGGCGTACCCGCCGAGCGGATCATCGAGCTGGACTGGTCCGAGTCGCACCGGGTCGCCGGGCTGGAGATCACCGCCACCGCCGCGCAGCACTTCTCCGGCCGAGGGCTGCGCCGCGACGGCACCCTCTGGAGCTCGTGGGTGGTGGCCGGGGCCCGCCGCAAGGTCTTCTACACCGGCGACTCCGGCTACTTCGACGGGTACGCCGACATCGGCGCCGAGCACGGGCCGTTCGACGTCACGCTGATGCAGATCGGCGCGTACGACCGGGCCTGGCCGACGATTCACATGTTCCCCGAGGAGGCGGTCAGCGCCCACCTCGACCTGCGGGTGGGTTGTTCGTGCCGGTGCACTGGGCCACGTTCAACCTGGCCCTGCACGACTGGTCCGAGCCGGTCGACCGGCTGTGGGCCGAGGCGAAGGCGCGCGACGTGCGGCTCGCCGTGCCCCGCCCCGGAGAGCGGGTCGTGGTCGACGAGCCGCCCGCCGTCGACGGTTGGTGGCAGGCCGTCGCCTGAGGTCAGGCCTTCGCGGCGAAGGTTTCCACCAGCTGCGGGTCCGCGAAGAGCGTGATCGCGACTATCCCGTCCTCGGCGACCGTCAGCACCGCAACGCCGTAGGGCTCACCGCCCAACCACGCCAGAGCGGCGGGCTGGCCGTTGGCCTCGATCGCCACCATCCGCCAGTCCCCGCGGCGCCCATCGCCGGCGTCGCGAAGGCCAGGCACGCCTCCCGCCCGATGTACGAGGCTGACGAGCCGACCGGCTCGATGGAGGCGTCCGCGCGCAACACCTCGCGAAAGGCGTCGGCGTCGGAGGCCTCCCACGCCGCCAGGTACCCGGCGAGCAGTTCCCGGGCCCGGGGCGAGGAGGCGTCCAGCACGTCGTCGCGGGCCGGCGCCGCCTCGGCGAGTCGAGACCTGGCCCGCTGGAGGGCACTCTTCACGGCCGGCACCGACATGCCCAGCGCCTCCCCGGTCTCGGCCGCGGAGAAGGCCAGCACCTCCCGCAGCAGCAGGACGGCTCGCTGTCGGGGGCGAGATACTGCAACCCGGCCACGAAGGCCAGCCGCACGCTCTCCCGCGCGGTCACCAGGTCGACCGGGTCCGTCGGGAACGGCTCGAGCCACGGACTCAGGTCGTCCGAATCGAGGCCGGACGAGAACGTGCGCCGGCCACGGCCCTCGATCACTGTCAGGCAGACGTTCGTGGTGATCCGGTAGAGCCAGGTACGCACCGACGAACGCCGCTCGAACGTCCCCACCCACGCAGCGCCCGCACGTACGTGTCCTGCACGACGTCCTCGGCTTCGTGATAGGCGCCGAGCATCCGGTAGGCGTGCGCGAACAAACCCCGACGTTCTCCCTCGAACGCCTCGGTCAGAACCCCAGCTTCGGGCGCACCCATGCGGCCAACCTCCCGATCGCCTCGTCGGCGACCGGGGCACGCCCGGCCGCCATCTGGAACGTGTGCAACTGCCCGTCGAAGACGTCCAGCCGAGCTTCGGTCAGCTTTGCGAGGCGCTCGCCGTCGCCCGGCCGCTCTCCTCGCCGCCGCACTGCACATACATCGGAGGCAGCGCGGACAGATCGGCGGAGAAGGCGTTGACCTCCGGCGCGAGGCCACTCTCCCTCCGGCAGGTACTGCGCAAGGAGACCCTGCACCATCGGCCGGGTGAAGAAGAGGTCGGTGGCGGCGCTCTCCTCGTACGAGGTCGCGGTCTGCGCCGGGTCGGTGTCGATCCAGGGCGACAGCAACAGCAGCGCGGCCACGCCGGGCTCGCGGAGGGCGACCTGCACGGCCAGGCCACCGCCGGAGGAGTCGCCGGCCAGCGCCACCGCCGGGTGCGTGCCGCCGCCCACCGGTACGCGGTGACCGCGTCCTCGATCTGCGCCGGGAAGCGGAACTCGGGGGCCTGCCGGTAGGTGGCAAGCAGCACCCGTACTCCCGCCGCCTTGGCAAGGTGCCCGTACATCTTGCGGTGGCTGTAGAGCGACCCGCTCACGAAGCCGCCACCGTGCAGCGCGACGATCACCCGGCCCGGGTCGACGCCGTGCGGGACGAGCCACATCGCCGGTACGCCGTCCGCCGACACCTCCGCGTAGTCCAGGCCGCGTGGCTCGGCCGTCACGTCGCCCCACTGGTCGTCCTCGCCCATGTCCCCGCGGCCCAACGGGCGTACATCTCTCTTATCGCAGTCATGTGGATACCGACCGCGGGCATAGGCGAAAGGAATCGGCGTGGAGCGAGCCCATCGCCGCCGCGACTGGGTCAGAGCACGAACGCGTCGGTCCAGAGGGCACCGGATCGGCCGGACAGCGCGTCCAGCATCGCCACCGCCTGACCGTCGGTGAGCTGCGCGACGAAGTCCACGATCGCCCGCCCCGGGCCCGACCGATCCGGTCCGGGGTACGCGGGTGCAGCTCCGCCTCGGCCAACTCGACCAGGTCGTGCAGCCGGCGGGGCAGCCGGGACTCCTCCTCCGGGTCGAGCAGCCACTCCCAGAGCGCCTCCACCAGGGTGCCCAGCAGCCGGGCCTGACCGCGCTGGTGCAGGGCGAGATCCGGCCGGGCCAGCACGAACCGGTGGTGGACGAACTGAGCACCTGCACCTCGTGCCACTGCGCGCAGCCCAGCAGCACGTAGCCGGAGCGCACCGACGGTTGGTCGGTGACGGTGATCGCCTCGACGAAGCGGGTGGACCAGCGGGCGGAGAACCGCGCCACGTACTGCTCGGCCTCGATCGAGCCGTCGAACGGCATCGCGAGCAGCCCGTCCACCAGCTCCTCGCGGACGTGCTCGACGGCGGCGGCGAACGCGTCGTCGTCCGCGATCCAGGCGTCCTTGCGGTGCAGCTGCCGACGCAACCGCTCGATCGCCGCACCGGGCCGCCGGGCCGCCGTGGCCAGCGCCGGGTCGGTGATCGCCCGGAAGTGCCCGCTCTCGCGCTGCCAGGCCATCAACTCCGCGGAGACCGAACCCTGCTGGAGCACACCGACCCGGTAGAAGTCCTCCACGTCGTGGATGGCGTACGCGATGTCGTCGGCGGTGTCCATCACCGATGCTTCCACGGTCTGCTGCCAGTCCGGGATGCGGCCGGCGAACGGCTCCCGGGCCTGCCGTAGGTCGTCCAGCTCGGTCCGGTACGCGCCGAACTTCGACGAGCCGCTCTCCGGGTCGTCCGGCGGAGGGTGGCCCGCGCGGCGGGGATCCATGGTGCGGGGTGCGGGTCGGGGTGGTCCAGGCGGGTCCACGGGTACTTCAGCATCGCCGCGCGGACCGCCGCGGTCAGGTCCAACCCGGTGGTGGCCGCACCGCGGATCTCGGTGCTGGTGACGATCCGGTACGACTGCGCGTTGCCCTCGAACCCGTCGGAGAGGCCCAGGCGTTGACGGGCCAGCCGGTCCAGCACCCGCTCCCCAGGTGCCCGAACGGCGGGTGGCCGAGGTCGTGGGCGAGCGCCGCCGCCTCCACCACGTCGGGGTCGCAGCCACCGAGCTTGTCCAGCAGGTCACTCCAACGCTCGTCGGCGTTGAGTCGCTCGGCGATCGCCCGGGCCACCTGGGCGACCTTGAGGCTGTGGGTGAGCCGATTGTGCACCAGCAGCCCGGACCCGACCGGGCTGATCACCTGGGTGACCCCGCCGAGGCGGGCGAAGAACGGCGAGCCGACGATCCGGTCCCGGTCGGCGCGGAACGGGTTGGCCGTGAGGTCGCCGAGGGCCGGGCGCTGCCGCCGAAGAGCCGTCGGGCGCGCGACTCAGCAGCATCTTCCATGATCGCCACGCTAGCGCAGGCCCGAGGGACCGTCGCCGGTCACCCCGGCCGGGTGCGGCGACAAGCGTCGGGGTGGCCCGGCAGAATGCAGGCGGTAGCCGCTCTGTGAAGGCGGATCGAGTCGAAGGCGGATCGAGATCGTGACCCAGTCTGTTCATCAGCGGATCGCCGACGAGCTCGGCGTGGCCGAGCGTCAGGTGCGGGCGGCCGTGGAGCTGCTCGACGGCGGCTCCACCGTGCCGTTCATCGCCCGCTACCGCAAGGAGGCCACCGGCCTGCTCGACGACACGCAGCTCCGCACCCTGGAGGAGCGGCTGCGCTACCTGCGCGAGTTGGACGAGCGGCGGGCCGCGGTGCTGGAGTCGATCCGCGGCCAGGGCAAGTTGGACGAGGCCCTGGAAGCGCAGATCATGGCCGCCGACTCGAAGTCCCGCCTGGAGGACATCTACCTGCCCTACAAGCCGAAGCGACGGACCCGGGCGCAGATCGCCCGCGAGGCCGGGCTGGCACCGCTGGCCGAGACGCTGCTGGCCGATCCCGGTCAGGACCCGCGCGCCACCGCCGCCGGGTTCGTCGATGAGGAGAAGGGCATTGCCGACGCCGCCGCCGCGCTGGAGGGCGCACGGGCGATCCTCATCGAGACGTTCGCCGAGGACGCCGACCTGATCGGCACGCTGCGCGAGCAGATGTGGTCGCGGGCCGCCTGGCCTCCCGGGTACGCGAGGGTCAGGAGGCGGCCGGCGCCAAGTTCGCCGACTACTTCGACTTCTCCGAGCCGTACCCGAAGCTGCCCTCGCACCGGATCCTGGCGATGCTCCGGGCGAGAAGGAGGGCGTGCTCGACCTGACCATGGAGCCGGAGGAGGCCGGTGAGGCCGACGCGGCGCCGACCGGCCCGACCCGCTACGAGGCCGCCATCGCCGGCCGGTTCGGGGTGTCCGACGCGGGTCGTCCGGCCGATCGGTGGCTGACCGACACGGTCCGCTGGGCGTGGCGTACCCGGATCCTCATCCACCTGGCCGCGGACCTGCGGATGCGGCTGTGGCAGGCGGCCGAGGAAGAGGCGGTGCGGGTCTTCGCCACCAACCTGCGTGACCTGCTGCTCGCCGCGCCGGCCGGCACCCGGCCCACCATGGGCCTGGACCCGGGCCTGCGCACCGGCGTGAAGGTGGCCGTGGTGGACGCGACCGGCAAGGTGCTCGCCACCGACACCATCTACCCGCACGAGCCGCGCCGGCAGTGGGACGCGTCGGTGGAGACCCTCGCCCGGCTGGCCGGCGCGCACGGGTGGAGCTGATCGCGATCGGCAACGGCACCGCCTCGCGCGAGACCGACAAGCTGGCCGCCGACCTGATCGCGCGGCATCCGCAGCTCAACCTGACCAAGGTGATGGTCTCCGAGGCCGGCGCGTCGGTCTACTCCGCGTCCGCGTACGCCTCGCAGGAGCTGCCGGGGATGGACGTGTCACTGCGCGGGGCGGTGTCCATCGCCCGCCGACTCCAGGACCCGCTCGCGGAGCTGGTCAAGATCGACCCGCGGTCCATCGGGGTCGGGCAGTACCAGCACGACCTGTCCGAGGTAAAGCTGTCCCGGTCGCTGGACGCGGTCGTGGAGGACTGCGTCAACGCGGTGGGCGTCGACGTCAACACCGCCTCCGCGCCGCTGCTGACCCGGGTCTCCGGCATCGGCGCCGGGCTGGCCGAGAACATCGTGCTGCACCGGGACGCCAACGGGCCGTTCCGCTCGCGTACGGAGCTGAAGAAGGTGGCCCGGCTCGGGCCGAAGGCGTTCGAGCAGTGCGCCGGCTTCCTGCGCATTCCGGACGGGGACGACCCACTGGACTCCTCCAGCGTGCACCCCGAGGCGTACCCGGTGGTGCGTCGCATCCTCTCCAGCACCGGTCAGGACCTGCGTTCGGTGATCGGCAAGAGCGGAATCCTGCGCGGGCTGCGCGCCACCGACTTCGTCGACGACCGGTTCGGCCTGCCCACGGTCACCGACATCCTCGCCGAGCTGGAGAAGCCGGGCCGCGATCCCCGCCCGGAGTTCCGCACCGCCACCTTCGTCGAGGGCGTGGAGAAGATCAGCGACCTGACGCCGGGCATGGTGCTCGAAGGCGTGGTCACCAACGTGGCCGCGTTCGGCGCGTTCGTCGACGTCGGGGTGCACCAGGACGGTCTGGTGCACGTCTCGGCGATGTCCCGGACCTACGTCAAGGACCCCGCGAGGTGGTGAAGTCCGGTGACGTGGTCAAGGTGCGGGTGCTCGACGTGGACGTACCCCGTAAGCGCATCTCGCTGACCCTGCGCCTGGAGGACGATCCGGCCGCCACCACCGGTGGTGGTCGGACGAGCCAGGAGGGGCGCGGCGAACGGTCCGGCCAGGACGGTCGCGGCGGCCCGGCCCAGCGCGGTTCGCAGAGCGGGCGCGGCGGGCCCGACCAGCGCGGCGGCCAGGTAGGCCGTGGTGGTCAGGGTGCCGGCGGTGGTCAGGGTGGCCGTGGCGGGCAGGCTGCCGGCGGCGGGCAGGGCGGTCGCGGCGGGCAGCAGCGGCAGGGCAGGGACGGCGGCGCGGCGGCACCGGCCAACGACGCGATGGCGGAGGCACTGCGCCGGGCCGGCCTGGCCTGACCACGACGTAGATCTTGGACACTTTCCGTCATCCGCGGACGGAAAGTGTCCAAGATCTAGTCGAGCCGCGCTCCGCGGCAGCGGCGGCGGCGGCGGCGGGCAGGCGGGCGGCGGCGGCGGCGGCGGCGTGAAACGGATCGCGTGGCGATCGGGCTGCGAGAGATGATCCTCCGGTGAAGATGCATGTCGATCAGGTCGACGTCCCCGCCGAGGTCGTCGCCGCCCTGGTCGCCGAGCAGTTTCCCGAGTGGCGAGGGCTTCCGGTCCGTCCGCTCCCCACGACCGGCACCGTGAACGCCCTCTTCCGGCTCGGCGCGGAGATCGTCCTACGGTTTCCCCTGCAACCGACGGCCGACCCCGAGCTGCGCGCCGAGCTGCGGCGGGAGCAGGAGCACGCCCGGCTGCTCGGCCCACACCTTCCGACCGCCCTGCCCGAACCGCTCGGCCTCGGCGAGCCGGGCCCCGGTACCGGGCCGTGGACGGCGTACCGCTGGATCCCTGGCGAGCCGATCCAGCCCGGCCGGGTCGGCGACCTGAACGCCTTCGCCCGTGATCTGGCCGCCGTCGTCACCGCCCTGCACCGCGTCGACACCGGCGGTCAGGTCGTCTGGCCGGGTTCGGCCGGGGCGGGCCGTTGGCCGCCCACGATGCCGGGTGCGGTCGTCCCTGGCCAGCAGTGGCCAGCTCACCGACACCGTCCGTCTCGCCGAGGTGTGGGACCGCTGCCTGGACACCCCCGGCACGACTCCGCCGACGTGTGGATCCATGCCGACCTGATGCCGGGCAACCTGCTGGTCCGCGACGGCCGGCTGGCCGCCGTCATCGACCTCGGCACGGTGAACGTGGGCGATCCGGCGGTGGACCTCATACCGGCCTGGAACCTGTTCGACGCCGCATCGCGGGAAACCTACCGGCGGGCGCTCGGCGTGGACGATGCGACGTGGGAGCGGGGCGTGGCTGGGCACTGCTGCAGGCGATCAACGCGCTGCCGTACTACGTCGAGACCAACCCGGTGATGGCCGCCATCGCCCGACGCACGTTGCGCGCCGTACTCGACTGAGCCGGGCCGCACGGGCCGGCGTACCGTCGTCGTCGTGAGCGAGCGCGACGGCCAGGAGTGGCGGGATCGGCAGCGGCAGGCGGTGCGGGCGCACGCTGACGCGGACGCGCGGCGGCGGGCCGCCGAGCAGGCCGAGGCCGCGGAGCTGGTGGCCTGGTTCGTGGCCGAGGCGACCCGGCGCGGGCTGTGCGCCACCCGGCTGGTCGCCCGGGGCTACAACGGGCGTGGGCGTTATCGGACCACGCTGACGGGCTGGTACGTCGACCGGGCCGAAACTCGGGCGGTGGACGTGACCGGCCGGTTCCACCTGCTGACCGTGCCAGGTGGTCTGCGCGCCCGTCTGTTCGGGGCCGACCCGCAGCCCAGCCCGGCGCCGCTGATCGTCGGGGCGGGCGGGCGCGACGGTGAGTCGATCCCGTTGCGGACGCTGCTCACCCGGCTGCTCGATGCCGGCACCGGCGAGCCAGGTCCCGCCGCACCACGACGGTGACCTGCACATCGCCGCGCTGATCGTGGTCACTACCACGCTCCGCGCGAGGTAGGTACCCACCGCTTCGGCTTTTTCGACTGCCCACCGAGCGGTCAGCTCTCGGGCGCGGCACACCTCCTCCTCGCCCGATCGGCCAGTTCTCCACTCGCCCGACCGGCCGGTCGCGCCGTAGCGCTCACCCACCGACGGCACCGAGCGTAGGCACGTCGATTCAGGCCGTGTCCATGCGCGCCGTTTCGGGGTTGATGGGGACGAAGCTGCCCTAGTGTCGGCATTTCACCTTGCTGACCGGGTTGTAATGATAGAACCCTAATTAGTAGTTACGTCACTTTCTCGCGGAGGTCGGATCGGTGCCAGTGCCTGGTGGTCTCGCGAACGCCCCGAACACCCGTGCCGCTGCCCGACCCGCGCGAGGCAAACGCGCCTTCGACGCGGTGCTCGCTGTCGTCCTGCTGGTGCTGGTCACGCCACTGATGGCGGTGGCGGCGATCCTGGTCATGGTGGGTCTCGGTCGCCCGGTGCTGTTCCGGCAGTGCCGCGCCGGCCTGCACGGCCAGCCCTTCGAGGTGGTCAAGTTCCGCACCATGCGACCGCCCAACCGGAGCCGCGGCCTGGTCGGCGACGCCGACCGGCTCACTCGACTGGGGCGCTGGCTGCGGGCCACCAGCCTCGACGAGTTGCCCACGCTCTGGAACGTGCTGCGCGGCGAGATGAGCCTGGTCGGTCCGCGCCCGTTGCTGCCGGAATACCTCAGCCGCTACTCCCCAGCCAGGCCCGTCGACACGAGGTCCGGCCCGGTGTGACCGGGCTGGCCCAGGTGCGGGGCGCAACAGCCTGAGCTGGGAGCAGAAGTTGGACCTCGACGTCCAGTACGTGGACCGCCGGAACCTCCGACTCGACCTGTCGATCCTGGTCGCGACCGCGCGCACCGTGCTGCGCCGCGAGGGCATCACCGCCGCCGGGTCCGCGACCGCGCCGGAGTTCCTCGGTACGCCCGACGTCCGGCACCCGCGCAGCGGGACCGGACACCGGCATGACGATTCCCCAGGGAGCCGGCCGATGAGCCAGACGATCCACCTGTCCCCGCCCGATGTCGGCCCACTCGAGGAGTCCTACCTGGTCGCGGCCCTGCGTTCGGGCTGGGTGGCGCCGGCCGGCCCGGATCTGCAGGCCTTCGAGAGCGACATCGCCGAGCGGGTCGGCACCGGCGGAGCCGTCGCGGTCAGCTCCGGCACCGCGGCCCTGCACCTGGCGCTGCTCGGCGTCGGCGTGCGGCCGGACGACGTGGTCGTCGTGCCCACGCTCACGTTCGTGGCCACCGCGAACGCGGTCCGGTACATCGGCGCGCGTCCGGTCTTCGTCGACTGTGACCCCGGACCGGAAACGTCGACGTGGATCTCGCCGCCGACCTGCTGCGCCGACTGCGATCGCGCGGCCAGCGGGTCGGCGCTGTCGTCCCGGTGGACATGTTCGGCAGCTGCGTCGACTACCGCGCGCTGGTCCCGGTCTGCGCCGAGGCCGGGGTCCCGCTGGTGGAGGACGCCGCGGAGGCCCTCGGGGCCAGCCACCGGGGCAGCCGGCGGGCTCGTTCGGGCAGGTCGGCGTGCTGTCGTTCAACGGCAACAAGATCATGACCACCTCCGGTGGCGGGATGCTGGTCTCCGACGACCTCGCGCTCCTCGACCGGGCGCGACACCTCTCCACCCAGGCTCGTGAGCCGGCACGGCACTACGAACACCGGGAGACCGGCTACAACTACCGGCTCAGCAACCTCCTCGCCGCGCTGGGCCGGGCGCAGCTGATCCGGCTGGACGGGATGATCGCGCGACGTCGCCAGCTGCGCGACCAGTACGCCAAGCTCTTCGCCCCGGTACCGGGCGTGGCACTGCTCGGCGCCGAGGACACCGAGTCGAACTGCTGGCTCACCGTCATCACCGTCGACCGACAGCGGTGTGGTTGGCGGTCCGAGGACCTGGCGGCTCACCTGGCCGAGCGCGACATCGAGACCCGGCCGGTGTGGAAGCCGATGCACCTGCAACCCATGCACGACGGCGCGGAGAGCCTGCTCACCGGTGCGGCGGAGCGGCTCTTCGCCGACGGGCTCACCCTCCCCAGCGGGAGCGCCCTGACCGAACCGCAGATCGCCCGGGTGTTCGCCGCGATCGACGATTTCCTGGCCGTCCGGACGGGAGGGGCCACGGCGTGACGACGGGACTGGTGGTGGTGGGCTGCGGCGGGCACGGCCGGGAGGTGCTCACCATCGCCCGGGCGGTGAACGAGGCCGCCGGACGGCCGGTCTGGCAACTACTGGGCGTCGTCGACGACCGGCCCACCGAGGAGAACCTCAAGCGGTTGCAGCGACTCGACGTGCCGTACCTCGGGGATGTGGCCTGGCTTCGGGACGCACCCCGACCATCCGGTACCTCATCGGCGTGGGCGACCCGCGGGCCCGCCGCGCCATCGGCGGTCGGATCGACGGGTACGACACGACGGCCGCGAGCCTCGTCCATCCGGACGCGACCATCGGGCCGGACACCGAGCACGGGCCGGGGCTCGTCGCCTTCGCGGGAGCCCGGGTCACCACCAACGTCACCCTCGGCCGGCACGTACACCTCAACCAGAACTGCACCGTCGGCCATGACAGCAGCCTCGCGGACTACGTCTCGGTCAACCCGCTCGCCGCGGTGTCCGGTGACTGTCACCTGGCCGAGGGCGTGCTGATCGGGACCACCGCCGCGGTGCTGCAGGGCCTGCGGGTCGGCCGGGACAGCACGGTCGGGGCAGGTGCCTGCGTCGTCCGGGACGTAGCCGATCAGGTGACGGTCAAGGGCGTTCCGGCCCGCTAGCCGGGCCGGATCAGTCACGGTATTCACCTCGTAAAGGCAAAAGCGCCCAGATGCGCCTGTTTGGCATGCAATGAGAGCAAAGATCCTAGAGGCTTCTTCTGCCGTGCGGGTGGGAGCAGCCGCGCGACGGGACAGGGAGCCAGCACATGCCGCAGGACACCGAGAACACGCACAGCGCGGACCGGCAGGCGCGGCGCGCCAGTGCCCGCCAGCGCACCGCCGGCTTCCTCGCCACCGACACCACCGCCTGGGTCGGTGGATTCGTCGCTGCCGTGTGGACCCGGTTCGAGTTCCAGTTCCCCGGGCCAACTGGGTCGGGCAGCTGCCGTCGGCCTCGTCGCGGCGGTGGTGCACGTGGCGGTCGCCGCGCTGCGCCGGCTCTACTCCGGCCGACACCCGCTGGGCAGCTTCCAGGAGGTCCAGGGCGTCGCCGGCACCACCATCACCACGGCCGGCATCGTGCTGCTCGCCCTGCTGCCGTCCGGCGAGCGGCCGGTTCCGGCGAGCACACCCTGGTGGGCGGCGCGCTCGCCCTGCTGTTCATGCTCGGCGCGCGGTTCGCGTACCGGCACCGACGCGACCTCGCCATGCGTCCGGACGTCCGGTCGTCGACGCCGGTGCTGCTGTTCGGCATGGGTGACGCCGGCCAGGGCCTGCTCCGCGCGATGCTCGGCGACCCGCGCGGCCGGTACCTGCCGGTCGGCGCGCTCGACGACGACCCGGACAAGCGCGACCTGCGCATCGGCGGGGTACGCGTGCTGGGCGGACGGCACGAGGTCACCGCCTCGGTCCGGCGTACCGGTGCCACCACCGTCATCTTCTCGGTGGCCAACGCCGACGCCGCGCTGATCCGTCAGATCCGGGAGGCCACCCTCAAGGCCGACGCGGTCTTCAAGGTGCTGCCCCGGTGCGGGACCTGGTCGACCACCGGATCACCGTCACCGACGTCCGCGACGTGCAGGTCAGCGACCTGCTCGGCCGCCGGCAGGTGGTCGGCGACCTGCCGCTGAGCACCAACAGTCTGACCGGCCGGCGGATCCTGGTCACCGGGGCGGCGGGTCGATCGGCTCGGAGCTGTGCCGCCAGGTGATGAAGGCCAACCCCGGCGAGCTGATGATGCTGGACCGCGACGAGTCGGCGCTGCACAGCCTCCAGATGTCGCTCGCCGGACGAGCCCTGCTGGACGGGCCCGAGCTGATCCTCGCCGACCTGCGGGACGACGAGGGCATCCGGCAGATCATCCGGCAGCGCCGCCCCGAGATCATCTTCCACGCGGCGGCACTCAAGCACCTGACGCTGCTCCAGCGGCATCCGGGCGAGGCGATCAAGACGAACGTCTGGGGCACCCTGTCGGTGCTGGACGCCTGCCAGGACGTGGCGAAGTTCGTCAACATCTCCACCGATAAGGCCGCCGACCCGATCAGCGTCCTCGGCTACTCGAAGCGCATCACCGAGCGGTTGACCGCGCACGCCGCGTCCCGGTTCCCGGGCACGTTCCTCAGCGTCCGGTTCGGCAACGTGTTGAGCAGCCGCGGCTCGGTGGTGACGGCCTTCCAACGGCAGATCGAGACCGGGAAGCCGCTGACCGTCACCCACCCGGAGGTCACCCGCTATCTGATGACCCTCCAGGAGGCCGTCCACCTGGTGCTCCAGGCCGCCGAGATCGGCCGGGACGGCGAGGCGCTGGTGCTCGACATGGGTGACCCGGTCCGGATCGTCGACCTGGCCCGACAGATGGCCGACCAGGCGTCCAGCTCCGTTCCCATCGTCTACACCGGATTGCGCCCCGGCGAAGCTGCACGAGGACCTGCTCGGAGCCGGCGAGGTCGACACCCGGCCGCTGCATCCCCTGGTGTCGCACGTGGCCGTGCCCGCGCTCGACCCGATGGAGGTCAGCGGCCTCGACCCGTACGAGGACGCGGCGAAGGTCGTCGAGCACCTCGCGCTGCTCTGCACGCAGCCGACCGATCCGGTGGTGGACGGTCCGGTGGGCGTGCCGCTGCAGTCGCGCTGATCGAGCCGGGCGGGTTCTCCGCGATCGGGCCGGCGACCGTGGGTCGCCGGCCCGATCAGCTGTCCCGGTCAGCGGCGGATGCCCGCCCAGTCGTGGTGCCGGCGGACGGTGGAGAGGATGAAGTCGACCACCCGCCGGGAGGTGTCCGGCACCTGGTAGTCGAGCGGGCAGGGCACCCCTGCGCGGCGACCTGGGCCACGGTGACCCGGACGGCCTCGACCACGCCCTCCGGGTCGAGGCCGGTCATGATGATGCCGCCGGCGTCCAGCGCCTCCGGGCGTTCCATCGAGTCGCGCAGGGTGACCGCCGGGAAGCCGAGGATCGCCGCCTCCTCACTGATGGTGCCGCTGTCGGAGAGCGTGCAGCGCGCCTGGCTCTGCAGGCGTACGTAGTCGAAGAGACCGAACGGATCGTGGAAGGTGATGCCGTCCACTGTGAGGTCCGCGTCGGTCAGGGCCTCCAACCGCTTGCGGGTACGCGGGTGGGTGGAGACGAGCACCGGCAACCCCAGGTCTGCCGTACGGCGTGCAGGCAGTCGAGCAGCCGACGCAGCCGGGCCGGCTGGTCCACGTTCTCCTCCCGGTGTGCGCTGACCACGAAGTAGCCACCGGGTTCGAGGCCGAGCTGGCGCAGGATCGGAGAACCCTCGATGTCCGGCGCGTAGTGGTTCAGCACCTCCCGCATCGGCGAGCCGGTGTGCAGGATCCGGCGCGGATGCAGCCCCTCGGCGAGCAGGTTGCGTCGGGCGTGCTCGCTGTAGACCAGGTTGAAGTCGGCGATGTGGTCGACCAGGCGCCGGTTGGTCTCCTCCGGCACGTTGAGGTCGAAGCAACGGTTGCCGGCCTCCATGTGATAGACCGGCACCCGCATCCGCCGCGCCATCAGGGCGGCGATGCTGCTGTTCGTGTCGCCGAGCACCAGGAGCGCGTCCGGCCGCAGCTCGGTGATGGCCGTCTCCATGCCGGTCAACACACCGCCCAGGACACGGCCCAGCGACGAGGTGTCCACCCGCAGGAACCGGTCCGGGTCGCGCAGCCCCAACTCCTTGAAGAAGACGTCGGAGAGGGACGCGTCCCAGTTCTGCCCGGTGTGCACCAGCACGTGCTCCACGGTCTCGTCGAGCCCGGCCATGATCCGGGACAGCCGGATGATCTCTGGCCGGGTCCCTACCACCGTCATCACCCGTGTCATGTATCCCACCCTTCGCCGACGCCCGCACCGAGTCCGTCTCGGGCTGGCAATTCGATCGTTGGACAAACGAGTTGAGATAGCCGGTGGTAGCGGCATTTTGATGAAAATTAGTCGTCTATCAAATTTGTCGGCGGTTATCGGGTTTCCCGTTTGTTGGTTCTTCTTGGGACGGTATGGTCCGAATCTATGAAAACTGCCAGCTCCCCGAAATGGCGCAGAGTGCTGGAGGAGATGTGATTTCCTCGCTATCGGACCGACGTTTCCTGATCACCGGCGGGACCGGGTCCTTCGGTCAGACCATGGTCCGTCGCCTGCTCGACGCCGGGGCCTCCGAGGTGCGGGTCCTCAGCCGCGACGAGTCGAAGCAGGACGCGATGCGGCACCGGATCCGCGACGACCGGGTCCGTTACTACGTCGGTGACGTACGCGACTACGACTCGGTTTTCAAGGCCAGCCGGGAAACCGAGTTCGTCTTCCACGCGGCGGCTCTCAAGCAGGTTCCCTCCTGTGAGTTCTTTCCCCTGGAGGCGCTGCGGACCAACGTGTTGGGCAGCGCCAACGTCGTGGACGCGTGCGAGCGCAATGGTGTCGAGGCGCTGGTGCTGCTGAGCACCGACAAGGCGGTCTACCCGGTCAACGCGATGGGCATGACCAAGGCCCTGATGGAGAAGGTGGCGCAGGCCCACGCGCGCAACAACCCGGCCGCCCGGACCCGGGTCTGCTGCGTGCGCTACGGCAACGTCATGTACTCGCGGGGCTCGGTGATCCCCTGTTCATCGACCAGATCCGCAAGGGGACGCCGCTGACGGTGACCGAGCCGGCGATGACCCGCTTCCTGATGTCGCTCGAACAGTCGGTGGACCTCGTCGAGCACGCCTTCCGGCACGGCCAGCCCGGAGACATCTTCATCCGCAAGGCCGACGCCTGCACCATCGGCGACCTGGCCACGGCGCTGTGCAACCTGTTCGGGGTGCCGGTCAAGATGAACGTCCTCGGGATCCGGCACGGCGAAGCTCTACGAGACCCTGGCCAGCCGCGAGGACCTGACCCGCGCCGAGGACTTCGACGAGTTCCTCCGCGTACCGGTGGACAGCCGGGACCTCAACTACGCCCTCTACTTCGACGAGGGCAGCGTCGACCGCGGCACCCAGGACTTCAACTCGCACAACACCCGACGTCTCGTCGTTCCGGAGATCGAGGCGCTGCTGCTGGGCCTGCCGGAGGTGCGGGCACACCTCGACGCCGCCGCGGCGTGAGCGCCCGACCAGAGGCGGCGGACGACCCGACCGGGTCGCACTGGTCAGCCAGTGGTTCCCCGGAACCGGCCCCGTTCGCCGAGGGCATCAGCACCTCGTTGCGCCGCCAGGGATTCGACGTCGACGTGCTGACCGGGGTGCCGAACTATCCCGGGGCGTCGTGTACGACGGGTACTCGGCCCGGCGGCGGACCGTCGAACTGCGCGACGGGGCCGGATCGTCCGTACGCCGCTGCACCCCAGCCACGACCGGTCCGCGCTCGGCCGGGCCGCCAACTATCTGAGCTGGGCGGCGTCCTCGTCGATGCTCGGCGGGTCCGTCCTGCGTACCGCCGACGTCGCCCTGGTGTACTCCTCACCGGTCACCGCCACCACCGCCGCCATGACGGCACGACGACGCTGGGGCACCCGTACGTGTCGATGGTGCTGGACCTCTGGCCGGACTCCGTCTTCGCCACCGGGTTTCTCACCGACGGGGTGGCGCGCCGCCTCGCGCAGGCGAGCCTCGGCTGGTTCACCGACCGGACGTACCGCTGGGCCGACCACGTCACGGTCCCCGCGCCCGGCCTGCGGGACACGATCATTGCGCGGGCGTCCCGGCCGAGAAGGTCTCGGTGGTCTACAACTGGGCCGACGAGAAGGTCATGCAACCGACCGAGCCGGAGCCCGGCCTCCGCGCGGACCTCGGCCTGCGCGACGACGACTTCGTGCTGATGTACGCGGGCAACCACGGCCCGGCACAGCGACTCGGCACGGTGATCGACGCCGTGGCCCGACTGCACGACCTGCCGGACGTCCACCTGATCCTGGTCGGCGACGGGGTGGAGAAGGAGCGCTGCGGGCGCAGGCGGCGCGCAGCCGACCCGGCCACGTCCACTTCCTCGACCCGGTTCCGCCGGACCGCCTGGCGGCCCGGATGGCCGCCGCCGACCTGCACCTCGTGTCCCTGGCGAACGATCCGCTGTTCAGCATCACACTGCCCAGCAAGGTCCAGTCGATCATGGCCTGTGGCCAACCCGTGCTCGCCTGCGCACCCGGCGACGCCGCCCGGATCGTCCGCCAGGCCGGTGCCGGTTTCGACGCCCGACCCGAGGACCCGGCGCACCTGGCCGAGGTCGTCCGACAGGCCCGGCAGACACCACGCTCGCGGCTGCGGGCGATGGGAGACGCGGGCCGCCACCACTACCTGACCCATCTGAGTCAGGCGACAAACGTGCAGGTCCTCGCCGACCTGCTCACCGATGCGGCACGGCGGGCCAGGAGCGACACCCGCCGGGACAGGGAGTCACGATGACCCGACGCGTCCTCGTCCTCGGCGCGACCGGGATGCTGGGCCACGCGCTCGTCCGGGAGCTGAGTGCGGATCCCGGCCTCGACGTGTACGGCGCCGCGCGCAGCATGGAGGGTCGGGCGCACCTCTTCCCACCGGACCTGCTCGCCCGGATCACCCCGGCCCTCGACGTCAGCCGGTTCGACCAGGTGCGACAGGTCCTCGACGACCTCCGACCGGACGTGGTCGTCAACTGCGTCGGCGTGATCAAACAGCGTCCGGACGTCCAGGACGCCGTTCAGACGGTGATGCTCAACGCCCTCCTGCCCCACCTGCTGGCCGACGCCTGCGCGCACCTCGGCAGCCGTCTCGTGCACGTCAGCACCGACTGCGTGTTCTCCGGCAGCCGTGGTGGTTACCAGGAGAACGACCTGCCGGACCCACCGGACCTCTACGGGCAGTCCAAGCTGCTCGGCGAGACCAGGATGGCTCCCGCGCTCACGGTGCGGACGTCGATCATCGGACACGAGTTGACCACCAACCGGTCGCTGCTGGACTGGTTCCTCTCGCAAACGGGCCGGGTCGGCGGGTTCACCAGGGCGATCTACAGCGGGGTGACGACCGTCGAGTTCGCCCGACTGCTGCGCGAGGTCATCCTGCCCGCGAGGACCTGACCGGGCTGTACCACCTCGCCGCCGAGCCGATCTCGAAGTACGCGCTTCTCCGGCTGGTCGCCGACGTGTACGGCTGGCGGGCGAGTTGGTGCCGGACGTCGACTTCGCGCTCGACCGGTCGATGCGTGCCGACGCGCTGGCGCAGGCCACCGGATATCGCCCACCGGCCTGGCCGGACATGATCCGGCAGATGCACGACGCACGCGCCCGGTGGACAGTGCCCGAGTCCCTGGTGAGCCGACCCACCGCCCGGGTCTGAACGCCCCTCCCCGACCGTCGACCTGGACAACCCGCCGACGCCGTTCCCGCCGGCAGGAGCCGAAGGACATCACGTGCTAGAACGCCTAGGCCTCGTCGCCCTCGTCGTGGGCGCGGTATGCCTCACGGCGGTCACGACCGCCCTCGCCGTGAACGAACCGATGATCGCCGCCGGGCTGGCGATCCTGCTGCTCGCGATCTACCTCATGCGACGGCTCGACGGCTTCCGGCGGATCCTGATCGTGGCGACGCTGCTGCTGATCTGCGCCGCGTCGAACATGCCGTCGCTGGTCAGCTTCAGCTTCTACGCGCGGTACGTCGCGGTCGGCTGCCTCATCGTCTGGGCGTTGCTGGGGCGCAGCCGCAAGATCCGGCGGAACGACAGTGGGACCAACCTGTTCATCACCGCGCTCTGGGCGACCGCGGGGCTGGCCACGCTGAGCACCCTGTGGTCGGTCAGCCGGTTGCACACCGTCCAGCAGGGCGTCGCACTGCTGCTCCTCGCCGGACTGGCCCACGTGGTGCTGTGGCGCCGGTGGGTCGACACGACGGCGGTAGCCGAGGACCTGCACGTGGTCTACGTGACACTCAGCCTGTCGCTCGTGGTCAGCCTCGGCTTCCTCGTCGCCGGGGTGCGTCGGCGACCTCGTACAACGACCGGTTCCAGGGCTTGTACTCAAACCCCAACATGCTGAGCATCATCTGTGCCCTGACGATTCCGCTCGGCTGGGCGCTCTACCAGCAGTCGCGCAAGCGGAGGCAGTTGCTCGGCATCGTCCCGGCGCTCATCGGCGTCCCGCTCACCGAGTCCCGCACCGCGTTGATCGCCGTCATCGTCGGCGGCCTCTGGGTGGTGCTGCGGCACGGGTCGGGCCGCTGGCCCGCCTGCTGGTGGTGACAGTCGCGGGTGTCGGGACCGCATATCTGTTCGGCCTGCTCCCCAGCCTCGTCGGCTCGGACTGGGTGCAGACCTTCGCCGACAGGTTCACCGACCCGGACAACGGCGACCTCTCCAACGGACGTACCCAGACCTGGCAGGCTGCCTTCGAGCTGTGGCAGAGCCGTCCAACGTTGGGTTACGGGTACGCGTCGGGCATGCACCTGTTCGAGCAGACCCGTCAGAACGGCTTCTTCAACGTCAACGTCAACCTGGTGCACAACAGCTACCTGCAGTGGTTGCTGGAGTTGGGAGTCATCGGCGTCGCGCCGATCCTGGTGCTCCTGTTCGCCGCGATCCGGGCGGCACTGCTGGCACCGATGGGCGCACTCAACTCGGGTCTGATCTGGCTCGTCATCACCGGCCTGCTCATCCAGGTCACCGAGTCGACGATGTTCGGCATGGGCCAGCCCTACCCGTACGTGTTCTGGCTCGCCGTGGCCGGCGTTCTGGTGCGCACCCGCGACGGCCGCCACAGCACCGGGGTTCCCGCGGCCGCGTACATCTCGGCACGTCCTGGCGGCGGGCCCCACCCGCACGGTTCGGCGGGCCGGCGGCAACCGAACGATGTGCCCGGGTCGCCTCCGCGCGAGCGGGTGTCGGTGCGGTAGACCGCCCGACCCGGACACCGTGACGGCCGCCCGCTGGGGCGGCCGTCGGTCGTCGCGGAGCCCGCGAGTCAGCTCACGGTGCGGCGGGGTCGAGGAAGGTCGTCACCCGAGCCCGCCAGGCCCGGTGGTCGAAGGAGTCGCGAGCTCGCTCCCGGGCCGCCCGGCTCATCGCCGTCCAGTCCTCGTCCCGCAGGCGCAGGGCCCGCTCGATGCCGTGCTGGACGTCGTCCGGGCCGTTGCCGTCGAGCACGAGGCCCTCCACCCCGTCCCGCACGTAGGTGGCGAGGTCGCTGGTGTAGTTGAGGAGCACCGGGCATCCGGCCGACAGACTCTCGGGCACCTTGGACGGGAACCCGTTGGCGGCGTACCCGCCGGTGGGTCGCACCAGCAGCGAGAAGTGCGACTCGGACAGCAGCGTGAGCACCCGGTCGCGGGCACCCGGCCGAGGAAGGTCACCTCCGCCGACACCGAGTCCAGCACGGAGACGTCCAGGTCGGACAGCGCGGCGGCGTCGTCGCGGGTGACGCCGGCGATGGTGAGGTGCACCCGTGCCTGATCCTGCGGTGCGAGTCGGCTGATCCCCGGAGGATGACGTCGAGCATGTCCTTGCGGCCGGGGTGCCGGCGTACAGGAGCCGCAACCCGCCGGTCAGCGACGACGACCGCGGCTCGGCGAACTCGTCGCAGTCCACCTGCGGCGGCACCACCAGCACGTCGAGGCCATGCCGTTCGAGGTAGCCGCCGAGGGTGGTGGACACCGCCGTGGCCCGGTGGACCAGGCGGGTGGCCAGGAAGGTGGACCAGCGGTGCCGGACGAAGTACGGCGCCAGCCAACCGCGCCGGAACTGGTGGCGGTCGTGCCGCTCGCTCGCGTCCACCACCACTGGACAGCGCAGTGCGAGCCTCAGCACCGCCCAGTTGCCCACTGTCATCATGGCCATCGGCAGCAGCACCACCGACACGTCACCGCGTGCCACGCCCCGGCGGCGCATCGCCCGCAGCACCCGTACCGGGCGGGCGAGGCGGGCCGACATCCGGGTGACCGGGTTGCCTCCCCGGGTCCGCAGCGTGATCAGGTCGATGCCCGCCACCTCGTCGCGCTGCGGGGCGTGGACCCGTCGCACGGCCAGTCGTTCACCACCAGGGTGTGCGTGCCGTGCGGTGCCGCGCTCCGGGCCAGTTGCAGCAGCCGGTTGGAGGTGGCGTCCCCGTACGGGAAGCGGTAGTGGCCGACGAGGAGCGGACGGGGCTGGTCCGCCCGCCGCGCCGCGCCGTCGGGCCTCTCCTGGTCGGTGCCGAGCACCGTCGTCTGATCGTTCATCTGTCTCACCGTTCCGAAGCGGCAGGAAGCCGGCTTCTGTTCTTGTCGACGGGTGCCGAGGGTGGGCCATCGGGTAGCCGCCGCCGGTAGATCGCCAGGTGCGTGGTGACCGCCGCCTCGATCGCGAAGGGGCTCAGCTGGAAGCGTTCGCCGGCCGTCTCGGGATCCGTCGCCATGGTGAAGGCGGCGGCGGTCCGGACCGCCGTCGCCCAGACCGCCGGTGCGGCCTCGGTGTCGACGATGGTGACGCCGGGTAGGTGCTCGTGGATGAAGCGCACGCCGGGCAGGTCGGCGGCCACCGTGCCGATTCCCAGGGCGACGGGCTCCAGCACACCGCCCGGCAGCCCTTCCAGACAGGACGGGTGCACGACCACGTCGGCCTGGCGGAGCAGCCCGCCCACGTCGTCGCGAGGGCCGAGCAGGTGCACCCGGTCGGCGACTCCGTGCGCGGCGGCGGCGGCCGGACGCGAACGTCGTCGGCCTCGTCCGAGGGGCCGACCAGCACGACGTGGGCGTCCACGCTCTGGTCGCGCAGACCGGCCAGGATCGGCGGCAGGAGCCAGCGTCGCTTCTCCGGCGAGGCCCGCCCACGCTGACGCAGAGCAGGTCGTCCGGGCCCGCCCGGTGAGAGCCCGCAGATGGTCACCGGACGGCCGGTGGAGCCGGTCGAGGTCCAGACCGTTGAGGACGACCTGACACCGCGGGTCGTCCCGCCAGGCAGGCTGATAGCCGCAGGTCAGCGCGCTGGGCGAGACGCCGAGGATGTCCGTGGCCGACGCCCGCAACAACTGCCTCCAGCACCACCGCTGCGCTCGTCGGCGCAGGTTCCGGTGCTGGTTGTCGTCGCCGCGGAAGTGGGCGACGCGGGTCGGTACGCGGCCGAGCAGCGCCAGGCAGAGCACGGCGCCGGAGAAGTTCGCGCAGTCCACGTGGACGACGTCCGGACGCAGCCGCCGCAGCAGTCGGAGGAAGCGCAGCGGGAACCGGGCGTCGAGCGGGATCGGGGTGACCGAACCACCGTGTCGGACGGCCGCCTCGGCCAGAGGGCCGGGCCCGATCCGGTCGCTCAGGGTCACGAAGTGCACCTCCGTCCCGGCGGTGGCGAGGCGCGGCAGCAGCTCGGCGGTGCGCATCTCCGTACCGCCGAAGTTCAGCTCGCCGACGACCCGCAGGACCCGACACCTGCCGTCGCCGCCGTCCGCGTACCCGGACATCTCGTCTCCTCGCGCTCCGGTCCGACCTCTCGTCACGGGCGGACCGTCCGTGCCCGGCCCTCGACGACCTGTCGGCCTGGCGGCCGGGCGGGCCCGGTCCAGGCCCAGCAGCCGGGTGAAGTAGGCGCCCGCTCGAACGCGTCGGGCTCCGGGACCACCGTCCGGTCGATCCCGTCCAGAGCCTGCGCGAGACTGTCCACGTCGGACAGGTGGTACGGGGTCAGAGCGCTGCCGGCGATCTCGCGTGACTGCGCGGTGTCCGGTGCGAGCACCGGCAGGCCGTAGACGCGTGCCTCGGCGAGCGGATAACCGAAGGACTCCAGCAGGCACGGAAAGAACACGGCGGTCGTCCGGCGCCAGTGCTCGGCGAGGTCGTGGTGCGGCAACTGCCCCAGCAGGTCCAGTCGCGGGTGTCGGGCCAGGTCGTCCGGCAGCTCGTGCGGGTGGGCGGTCATCCGCACCCGGACCGGCTGCTCACGCCGGTCCAGTGCGGCGAGCAGCACCCGGAGTTCGGCGACCACGTTCTTGAACGGTGACGGCACGACCGGGACGAGGATCGTCGACACCCGCCCGTGGGCACCCGGGGCCGACCGGGCTGACCGGGTTCGCGAGCACCAGCAGCCGGTCCCGGACCGCCGGCACCCGGTCGGCGACCCGCTCCGCCATGGCCGAGCACGGGACGGCGATCACGTCCGCCAGTGCAGCAGGCGCCGGACCACGGGATCTGCGCCCGCAACGACCGGGGTTGCAGCTTCAGGAGGTGCCCCTCGGCGGGTGCCAGGAAGTGCAACGCGTTGTGCACCAGGACCCGCCGTTCGGCGCCACGCCAGGCGAACGAGACGTTGTTCAGCGAGACGACGACGGGAACGCTGGCGGCGGCGACCTCGCGCCCACCAGCCACGACGACGTGAGGTGGCGGTCCCGTCCGATGACCCGGATCGGCGGGGCGCCGTCGGCGAGGAAGGCGTCGAGTTCGGTCTTGAGACGTCCGGCTCCGCCGCCCGCCCGCCGGCGGCGTCGACGACGATCTGCGCCTGGTTCATCGAAACTCCCCTGGTTGTCGAAGGCCGACTGGCGGCCGGACGGCGGGTGGTCACACCGCCACGTCGGATTCGGCGCGGGTGGTGGCGGCGCGGGTGATGGCGGCGCGGTCGGAGGTGGCCAGCGCGCGCCGGTAACCGACGATGGCGGCGGGCCACATGGTGAGCAGGTACGCCAGGCAGCCGGCCACCGGCAGGCCGACAAGCCCGAACGCGCGCAGCCCGGCGAGCTTGAGCGCGGTCGCGAGCAGCAGGAAGGCCGCCCAGCCGACGAACTGCGGGCGGAGGAGACCGATGCTGTTCTGGACCAGGAGCAGCGGAGAGGCGGTGGCCACCAGGAGCGACCAGAGCGCGAGCCCGGCCAGGACGGTGACCGGCACCACCGCGACGTCGACCCCACCCACCCACAGGTCGAGCAGACGGTGACCACACACGACGAGCGCGAGCCCGGCCGTTCCCACGATCACACCGTTGAGCAGCACCATCCGTCGGGTCATCCGGCGTACCCAGGCGATGTCACCGCGGGCGAGGGCAGCCCGTTGGCTGGCCAGATCGTCATCCCGACCAGCGCGACGAACAGCGAGAGGACCGCGAAGAGCTTCCCGACGACCGCGAAGTACGCGGCGACGGTGAGCCGAGCACGTGCGCGACAAGTGGGCTGTCCACGTTGAGCGCGATCGACGACATCGCCGAGAGCGCGAAGAACTGCAGGCCCAGTCGGAGCAGGCCCACCGCCGTGGCCCGGTGCACCAGCCGGGGGCGCGGGCGGGCGGTGGACTCCTGGCGCCAGAAGTAGACGAGCGTGTTGAGCAGGTTGGCCACCGGAACGGCCAGCACGGCGCAGCCGATCACCGTCAGCGGGCCCTTTCCGGCGGCGATCGCGGCGAGCACTGCCGCCATCGAGGCCAGCGCACCGGCCGCCTGCCAGGCGTTGCTCTGGGTGATCTGTGCGCGGGCGTACTGGATCCGCTGGATCAGCGAGAGCGGAACGTTTATCGCGAAGGCCCCGAAGCAGAGCAGGGCCAGTGTCGACGCCTCCGCCGCGATGGCGGGTTCGGTGACGCCGAACACCCGGGCCCAGGGCACCAGGGGCTCGACCAGGGCGAGCCCGGCCAGCAGGGCGAACGCGACCACACCGAGGGTCGCGTACGCGCTGGAGATCTCCCTCGACCGCTGCCGGGGTCGTCGGCGAAAGACTGAGCCGGGTGAGCAGGCCGTTGCCGAGCCCCAGGTCGGCGAACCAGGCCATCCCGGTGAGCGCGGTGATCGCCATCCACAGGCCGTACCGCTGCTCTCCCAAATAGCGGAAGCACGCGGGGTGATGACCAGCGGCGCGGCGAGACCGATCCCCTTCGCGACCAGCGAGGTGCCGATGTCCACGCTGAGCCGTCGGTCCCGTCCGACGGGCAGGAGCCGCAGCAGGCCGCGTCGAGCGGCGATCTCCGGCACGGCCTCGGCGACCTTCGGCACGGCCGGGGCGCCGGAGACGGGGATGGGAAGGGGCGCGTCGGCGGTGGGTCGTGCCGGCTCTACCCTGCTCGTTGCCTTCTGGGTCACCGCTGTGCGGAGTGCTCGGCGTGCGACAGCCCGGCCATCCACTCGATCGTCGCCCGGAGACCGTCGGTGCGGGAGACCGGCACGACGGTCGGAAACAACTCCCGCAGCGTGGTGTTGTCCGCCGAGGAGTGCGGGACGTCGCCGGCGCGGGACGGCGCGTACTCGCGGGCGATGGGGTGGCCCAGCAGGTCGGTCAGCTCGTCGAGCACCTGCAGCAGGGTCGCCCGTGCCCCGAAGGCGAGGTTGACCGGGTGCGGGTGGTGCACCCGACGGCGCAGTGCGTCGAGGATGACCTCGCAGACCGTGCCGACGAAGGTGAAGTCGCGGGACTGGGTGCCGTCGCCGTGCAGCACGACGGGCTCGCCCGCAGGCCCCGTGCACGAACCGGGGATGACCGCGGCGTAGGCGTGGTCGTGCCGCTGGCCGGGACCGAAGACGTTGAAGAACCGGAAGGCCAGGGTCGGCAGGCCGAACGAAGCCTGGTGAGCGAGCGCGTACGCCTCGGTGGCGAGCTTGCTGGCGGCGTACGGGCTCATCGGCCGGGTCCAGGTCAGCTCGGCCTTCGGCAGCTCCGGGTTCATCCCGTAGACCGAGGAGGAGGAGGCGACCAGGACGTGACCGACGTCGTGCCGTCGTGCCGCTTCGAGGACCATGAGTGTGCCGGTGGCGTTGGCGTGGTGGGAGGCGAGCGGGTCGCTCAGCGAGCGGGGCACGCTGGGCAGCGCCGCCAGATGGACGACCGCCTCCCGTCCGGCCATCGCCGCGTCGAGGGCGGCGGGATCCAGGATCGACCCCTCGACGACGTCGACGTCCAGGCCGTCGAGGTTGCCGCGCAGCCCGATCGACAGGTCGTCGAGGACGGTCACCTCCTTCACCGCGGGATCGACCAACGCGGCGCGGGCCGGGTTCGAACCGATGAAACCGGCCCCGCCAGTGATCAGAATGCGCATCGACAACCCCTCGGTGTGTGGATCGACCACCTGTACATCGAGCGAGGCCAGGGGCAGTAACGGGAGATCCGGGACGGGAAGCGGTCAGACCGTCGTCACTCCGTAGATCCGTTTGATCGCCTCGTGCTTCGCCGGGACGGCGAGGTGGCCGATCCCCAGCGACTTGGCCTGCAACTGCTTCAGGTACTCGTCGGTGGTCCGCAGCGGACGAGCCGGCACCCGGCCGCCACCGTGTTGTCCGGGATGTCGCGGGTGACGATCGAACCGGCCCCGATCACGCACCTGTTACCGATGTTCACCCGGCCAGGATCATCGACCGCATGCCGATGTAGACGTCGTTGCCGATGGTGATCGGAGCTGTCCAGTCCAGCTCGGGATGGTCCTTGCGGAGGATCAGGGTGCCCCGTCGTGGGTCACGAACTGGACCCCGGCGGTGATGTACACGTTGTCGCCCATGGTGATCAACCACGGTTCGGACCCGAACATCGCCCGGTTCACCGCGTAGAACTTGACCCGGCCGTTCAACTTCACCCCGAGCGACCGGGCGAACGCCTCAGGATCACGGGAGCCGGCGAGGTGGTCCTGGACCCTACGGATCATGGTGCGAACGCGACTGGGCACCTGATAGACCTCACTTCGGCGAAACGCGGCGGCAGTGACCTGACGTCACCGGCAGAACAACTCTCGTAACGATCCCGACCAGTGGAGGTGACGGACCCACCCATCGACCGATTGACAGCGATCAGTCCGCGCCGAAGGCTCGCGCCTAGAGGTCCTTCACCCAGGAGGCGCGATGAGACCGAGAAGACTGGCGATCGCCAGCGTGGTCACACTGCTCGGCGCACTGGCACTGACCCCACCCGCCAGCGCACGGCCACCAACCGAACCGGGTGCCCGCGACGGCCTCGAGGTCTACGTCGCCACCGTCGACGCGAAACAGCGGGACCAGCTACGCGCGGCGGGGTCGACCTCGGCCACGACGCGAAGACCGACCCGACCGGGCGCACGACTGTCGAGACGGTGCTCAGCCGCCGGCAGGCGAAACGGCTGACCGACCAGGGCGTTCCGTTGGCGGTGAAGAAGGTGCGCGGCAGGGACGCGTCGCAGGCGCTGCGGGAGCAGGCGGCGGCGGGCTGGACGTCGTTCCGGCCCTATGGCGAGCCGGGCGGCCTGCGGGACGAGCTGAACGCCACCGCGGCCCGATATCCCAAGCTGACCAAGGTGGAGACGATCGGCCGCACACAGCAGGGCCAACCGATCGTCGCCGTCAAGGTCACCAAGAACGCGCGGACGGTCGCGGACGGGAAGCGGCCCGCCGTGCTCTACGCCGGCGCGCAGCACGCCCGCGAGTGGATCACGCCGGAGATGACCCGCCGGCTGATGCACCACGTGCTGACCAGCTACGGCACCGACCGGGAGATCACCAGACTCCTGGACACGACCGAGCTGTGGTTCCTGCCGGTGGCCAACCCGGACGGCTACGACCACACCTTCACCACCGGCAATCGACTGTGGCGCAAGAACCTGCGGGACAACAACGGCGACGGGCAGATCACCTCCGGCGACGGCGTGGACCTCAACCGCAACTTCGGCTACAAGTGGGGTACGACAACGAGGGCTCGTCACCGGAGCCGAACAGCGAGACCTACCGGGGCCGGGCCCCAACTCGGAGCCGGAGACCAAGGCCCTGGACCGGCTGTTCGAGCGGGTCGGGTTCGAGTTCTTCGTCAACTACCACTCGGCGGCCGAGTTGCTGCTCTACGGCCTCGGTTGGCAGGTGAGCACTCCACCCCGGACGACGAGATCTACAAGGCGATGGCCGGCGACGACGCGCACCGGCGGTGCCCGGTTACGACCCGGACATCTCCGCCGAGCTGTACACCACGAACGGTGACACCGACAGCCACGCCACAGTTCGGTACGGCACGCTGGGCTTCACTCCGGAGATGTCCACGTGTGAGGCTGCCTCGGCGGTCGACCCCGACGACGAGTGGCGCCCGGAGGACTGCGTCAGCGGCTTCGTCTTCCCGACGACGAGGGGTTGATCGCTGGTGAGGTGAGCAAGAACCTGCCCTTCGCGCTGGCCGTGGCCAAGTCGGCGGCGGACCGGACGAGCCGGTCTCGGTGGTCGGACGGAGCACCCGGACTTCGTGGTGGACGCCTTCGACACCTCGTACGGGCGTACCCAGCAGGTCGCCGCGACCACCCGGCGGGCGCTGAAGAACGTGAAGATGCACTACACGGTCAACGGCGGGCGACCGAAGACCGTCGCGGTCCGCGAGTGGCGCGGCGGTGAGCGGTACGGCGGCACGCACGACGACTACTACGCGGAGCTTCGCGGCACTGTCGGCGGCACGAAGCCGGGCGACCGGGTGGAGGTCTGGTTCACCGGCAACAAACCCCGGTCCGGTGTGGTCGCCAGCGAACACTTCACCTACCGGGTGCACACCGACGTCGGCGGGGACGTGCTGATCCTCGCCGTGGAGGACGTCACCGGTCTCAGCCCGGCGCAGACCGGCACCACCGCGAAGTACGCCGACGAGGTCGCGGCATCGCTGAGCGCCGCGGGCGCACCAGTGACGTGTACGACTTCGACGTGATGGGCCGTAGGGCGCCGCACCCGCTCGGTGTGCTGTCGCACTACAGGGCCGTGGTGTGGGAGACCGGTGACGACGTGATCACGCGTTCCCCGGCCAGGTCGCCGGCACCACGGCCAGGGCCGCGCTGGACACCGAGTTGGCCGTCCGGGACTACCTGAACGAGGGTGGGAAGCTCCTGGTCAGCGGCCAGTACGCGTTGTTCGCCCAGGGTGCCAACGGTTCGTACGTCTACCACCCGGACGCACCGCCGGAGTGCACCGACGCCGACGATCTCGCTTGCCTGCCGCTGCTGAACGACTTCCAGCAGTACTGGTTGGGGCGCACACCTACGTCAGCGACGGCGGCACCGCGCCGGAGGGAGCCGTTCCCGGTCGCCGGACGCGATGGCGCGTTCACCGGTTTCACCGGGCAGCTCAACGCACCCGGTTCGGCGGAGAACCAGGGCACACCGCATCGTTCCTCACCACGTCGAGTTTCCTGCCGCCGGACGAGTTCCCGCAGTTCGCCAGCTCGGCGCCGGTGGGCTGGACCCGACCGGGTGGCGCGCCGTTCGACCCGCGTACGGGTGAGTGGTACCTGCACAGCGGGCAGGCCGACGAGTCGTACAAGCGGCTCAGCCGCACGGTGGACCTCAGCGGGGCGAGCAGCGGAGAGCTGCGCTTCTTCACCTCGTACGAGATCGAGCAGAACTGGGACTTCCTCTTCGTCGAGGCGCACGAGGTGGGCAGCGACGACTGGACGACCCTGCCGGACCTCAACGGCAGGACCAGCACTGTCACCGGCGAGAGTTGCGCCTCGGGTTGGGGCCAGCTGCACCCGTTCCTCGCCCACTACCAGGGCGCGGGTTGCTCCCCACCGGCAGCACCGGAAGCTGGAACGCGGCGACCGGGACGTCGGGCGGCTGGAAGGAGTTCGCGGTCGACCTGACCGCGTACGCCGGCAAGCAGGTCGAGGTGTCGATCACGTACGCCTCGGACTGGGGCACCAGGGCCTCGGCGTCTTCGTGGACGACGCCCGGGTGGTGGTCGACGGGTCGACAGTGGCGGAGACCTCGTTCGAATCCGCCGACCTGGGAGGTTGGACGGTGGCCGGGCCACCAGCCGGCTCCGGTGGCAACGCCAACGACTGGTCGCGCAGCCAGCAGGCGTTCGAGGAGGGTTCGGTGGTGGTCACCGGAGACACGGTGTACCTGGGCTTCGGGCTGGAGGGCCTCTCCCCGGCGGCCCGCGACGACCTGGTCGCCCGCTCGTTGACCCACCTCACCGGTCGACCCCGCCCCTGACGGCGGCGAGGTGCGTCGGCGGTCCGCGGACCGCCGGCGCACCTTCGGCGTACGCCGGGTGCGGTCGACACCGATGTGATGAGCTGTACGGGTGTCGGGGCTGGGACTTGTGCTGCACCCACCCGGGATGTCACCGAGGTGGTCGGAATCATCGAACGGTGGGCGAAGCGCCACCACAAGACACTGTTCGTACGCGAGGAGGACCAGCACCGCGTACCGTCCAGCGTCGAACCGGTGCCGGCCGACCAGGTGGCCGTCCGCGCCGACGCGCTGATCAGCATCGGCGGCGACGGCACCATGCTGGGTGCGCTGCGGTCCGCCGTGCTCGACCCGAAGCCGGTGCTCGGCGTACACCTGGGTCGTCTGGGGTTCTCGTCGAGATCGAGCCGCCCGAGCTGCCGGAGGCGCTGAGCCGGTTGCTGTCGAGGGACTTCACCATCGAGTCGCACGCCTGCCTCGCCTGCGACGTGTGTGGCGACGACGTCGTGGCGTTCAACGACATCGCGCTGGTCCGTCAGCCCGGCTCCGGCTTCATCAACGTCACCCTCGCCATCGACGGTCAGCAGTACGGCTACTACCGCTGCGACGCCGTGGTGGTCAGCACGCCGATCGGCTCGACGGCGTACAGCTACGCCGCCGGCGGCCGCTGATCTCTCCGGCGGCGGACTCGGTCGTGATCACGCCGTCGGCGCCGATGGCCGGCATCTCCCGGTCGGTGGTGCTCTCGCCGGACGAGAAGATCCGGCTGGAGTTGGAACCCGACTCGTCGCCGGTCGTGGTGGAGATGGACGGGTTGGTGTTGCGCGACCCGGCGACCGAGGGGCGTGGACATCAGCTACCGCCGCAACGCCGGCCTGGTGGTCCGCTTGGACCCGCTGCGCTACCAGGAGCGCAACCAGCTGAAGATGACCCTGCTCGACCTGCCGTTCCTGCCCGAGCAGCTACGCGAACTCCTACCGGACGAACTCCGAAAAACCAAACAGGAACTACCCCCACCCTGCTAACTCCTGCCCTCCCCTCCCGCCCCGACGCATGTGTTGATCATGAAGTTATTGCCCTCGATCTCGGCGTGTCGTGGCAATAACTTCATGATCAACGGCGACAGGGCGGCGGGGTGGGGTGCGGGTGAGGCCTGGCGGCGGGACGGGGTTAGGACTGGGTTAGGGCTTGGTCTACCAGGTTTTGGCTTCTTCCTGGATCTGCTTGAGGTGGTCGGGGCCCTGGAAGGACTCGGCGTAGATCTTGTAGACGTCCTCCGTGCCGGACGGCCTTGCGGCGAACCAGCCGGAGTCGGTGGTGACCTTGAGGCCGCCGATCGGTGCGCCGTTGCCGGGCGCGGTGGTCAGCGTCGCGGTGATCGGCTCACCGGCAAGCTCGGTGGCGGTGACCTGCTCCGGGGAGAGCTTGCCGAGCACGGCCTTCTGCTCCCGGGTGGCCGGGGCGTCGATCCGGGCGTACGCGGGCGCGCCGAAGCGCTCGGCCAGCTCCGCCCAGTGCTCGCTCGGGCTGCGCCCGTGGTGGCCTGGATCTCGGCGGCGAGCAGGCAGAGCAGCAGGCCGTCCTTGTCGGTGGTCCAGGTCGAGCCGTCGCGGCGCAGGAACGACGCCCGGCGCTCTCCTCGCCGCCGAAGCCGACCGCGCCGTCCAGCAGGCCGGGCACGAACCACTTGAAGCCGACCGGCACCTCCAACAGCGGCCGGCCCAGGTCGGCGGCGACCCGGTCGATCATCGACGAGGAGACCAGGGTCTTGCCCACCGCGGCGGCCGGCCCACTCGGGCGGGTACGGAACAGGTGGTCGATCGCCACCGCCAGGTAGTGGTTGGGGTTCATCAGGCCGGCGTCGGGGGTGACGATGCCGTGCCGGTCGGCGTCCGCGTCGTTGCCGGTGGAGATCTGGTAGTCGGCGCGGGCGGCGATCAGCGACGCCATCGCGTTCGGCGAGGAGCAGTCCATCCGGATCTTGCCGTCGCCGTCCAGGGTCATGAACCGCCACGTCGGGTCGACCGTCGGGTTGACCACGGTCAGGTCCAGTCGGTGCCGCTCGGCGATCTCACCCCAGTACGCCACGCTCGCCCCGCCCAGCGGGTCCGCGCCGATCCGGATTCCGGCGGCACGGATGGCCTCGATGTCGATCGCCGCCGGCAGGTCGTCGACGTAGCTGGCGAGGAAGTCGTACTCCCCGGTGGTGTCGGCAGCCCGCGCTCGCGCGTAGGTGATCCGGCGGACCTCCTTGAGCCCGGCGGCGAGGATGGTGTTGGCCCGGTCCTGGATCCACCGGGTCACGTCGGTGTCGGCCGGCCCACCGTTCGTCGGGTTGTACCTGAAGCCACCGTCGTCCGGCGGGTTGTGCGACGGGTGATCACGATGCCGTCGGCGAGCCCGCTGGTGCGCCCCGGTTGTGCGTGAGGATCGCGTGCGACAGCGCCGGGGTCGGGGTGAGCCGTCGCGGCTGTCCACCAGCACGGTGACGCCGTTGGCGGCGAGCACCTCAGGGCGTCCGTGGCGGCCGGAGCGGACAGCGCGTGGGTGTCCCGGGCGAGGAAGAGCGGCCCGTCCAGCCCTGCTCCCGCCGGTAGTCGCAGAGCGCCTGGGTGACCGCCACGATGTGGTCGGAGTTGAACGCGTTGCGCAGGCTGGAGCCGCGGTGGCCGGAGGTGCCGAACGAGACCTGCTGCGCCGGGTCCGCGGGGTCCGGATGCTCGGCGTAGTAGGCGGTCACCAGGCGCGGCACGTCGACCAGGTCGGCGGGCTGGGCGGGCTGGCCGGCACGGGGTGGGTCACTGCGAGATCCTCCTCGGGGAGTGCGGATCGGTCACGGCTCGACCTTCTGGCCCTTGCCGATCACCACGATGCCATTGTCGGAGACGGTGTAGCGCTGCCGGTCCTTCTCCAGGTCGACGCCGATCTCGGCGCCCTCCGGGACGAACACGTTCTTGTCCAGGATGGCCCGTCGGACCACGGCGTGCCGGCCGATCTCCACACCCTCCATCAGCACCGAGCCCTCGACGTGCGCCCAGGAGTGCACTCGCACCTTCGGCGACACGATCGAGTTCTCCACCAGCGATCCGGAGATCACCACGCCGGGAGAGACCATCGAGCCGACCGCGCGGCCGACCCGCTCACCCACTGGTGGACGAACTTCGCCGGCGGCCACGGCGGCTGCTCGGTGTAGATCGGCCAGTCGAAGTTGTACATGTTGAAGACCGGGTGCACGTTGATGAGATCCATGTGCGCGTCGTAGAACGAGTCGAGCGTCCCGACGTCGCGCCAGTAGCCGCGGTCGCGATCGGTGCTGCCCGGCACCTCGTTGTCGCGGAAGTCGTAGACGTTGGCCTCGCCGCGCTCGACGAGCATCGGGATGATGCTGCCGCCCATGTCGTGCTTGCTGGTCTTGTCTTCCGCGTCGCGTTCGACGGCCTCGCAGAGTCGCCGGGTGGTGAAGACGTAGTTGCCCATCGAGGCGTAGACCTCGTCCGGCGCGTCGGGCAGGCCGACGGCGTCGGTGGGCTTCTCCGGAACGCCCGGATCTTCCGGCCGTCCTCGCCGACCTCGATGACGCCGAACTGGTCGGCCATCGACAGCGGCTGGCGGATGCCGGCGACGGTCACCGCGGCACCGGAGGCGATGTGGTCCTCCACCATCTGCCGCGGGTCCATCCGGTAGATGTGGTCGGCGCCGAAGACGATCACGTAGTCGGGCTGCTCGTCGTTGATCAGGTTGAAGCTCTGGTAGATGGCGTCGGCCGAGCCGGCGAACCACCACGGGCCACGACGCTGCTGCGCGGGCACGGGGTGACGTAGTTGCCGAGCAGCGTGGACATCCGCCAGGTCTTGGTGATGTGTCGGTCGAGGGAGTGGGACTTGTACTGGGTCAACACGACGATCTTGAGATAGCCGGCGTTGGCCAGGTTGGAGAGGACGAAGTCGACCATGCGGTACATCCCGCCGAACGGGACGGCCGGCTTGGCCCGGTCCGTGGTGAGTGGCATCAGGCGCTTGCCCTCCCCACCCGCCAGGACGATCGCGAGCACCTTGGCAGCCATGCCCCGACGCTATCCACCCGCGTCGCACTTCACCACTCGTACGGGGAGTCTTCTGCACTAGGGTGCGCACATGACCGACTCCTCCCCGGCCACCGGATCCCTGCGCGTCGATCTGCTCACCCGCGAGTACCCGCCGGAGGTCTACGGCGGCGCGGGCGTACACGTCGAGTACCTGGCTCGGGAGTTGCGCGACCTCGCCGACGTACGCGTGCACTGCTTCGGCCGGCCACGCACCGAGCCGGGTGTCACCGCGTACCCGAACCGCCCGGCCTGACCGGCGCGAACGCCGCGCTGCGCACGATGGGCGTGGACCTGGAGATGGCCGCCGGAACGGCGGCACCGACGTGGTGCACAGCCACACCTGGTACGCGAACCTGGCCGGTCACACCGCGAAGCTGCTGCACGGGTGCCGCACGTGGTGACCGCGCACAGCCTGGAGCCGCTGCGGCCGTGGAAGGCCGAGCAGCTCGGCGGCGGCTACGCGCTCGTCCTGGATCGAGCGCACCGCGATGGAGGCCGCCGACGCGGTGATCGCGGTCAGCGGGGATGCGCACCGACGTGCTCACCGCCTACCCGCGGATCGACCCGTCCCGGGTCCGGGTGGTCTACAACGGCATCGACACCATCCAGTACGCGCCGGACCAGGGCACCGACGTGCTCGACCGGCTCGGCATCGACCCGTCCCGCCCCAGCGTGGCCTACGTGGGAAGGATCACTCGGCAGAAGGGGCTGCCCTATCTGCTGCGGGCCGCCGGGAGCTGCCGGCGGACACCCAGCTCGTGCTGCTCGCCGGCGCACCGGACACGGCCGAGATCGCCGCCGAGGTCGAGGAGTTGGTCGCCGAGCTGCGGGCCAACCGCTCCGGCGTGGTCTGGGTGGCCGAGATGCTGCCCAAGCCCGAGGTGATCCAGGTGCTCACGCACGCCACAGTCTTCGCCTGCCCGTCGATCTACGAGCCGATGGGCATCGTCAACCTGGAGGCCATGGCCTGCGAGACGGCCGTGGTGGCGACCGCGACCGGCGGCATTCCGGAGGTCGTGGCCGACGACGAGACAGGCCTGCTGGTGCCGATCGAGCAGGTCACCGACGGGTCCGGCACCCGTTGGAGCCGGAGAAGTTCGTCGCCGACCTGGCTGCGGCGATCAACACGCTGCTCGCCGACCCGGCGCGCACCGCCCGGTTCGGCCAGGCCGGCCGGCAGCGCGCCGTGGAGAACTTCTCCTGGGACGCCGTCGCCCGGCAGACACTCGACGTGTACCGCTCGGTCGGCGCGGCCTGAGGAAGACCGACGACATGCGGTACGACGACCTCGAAGCGGCGATCAGTGAGTTGGTCGGCGAGGCCGGCGAGGACGAGCTGCGGGTCTTCGGCGTCGAGACGGTCACCCGGCTGGTCCGGAGCGAGCTGCTCGACGACGCCGTCGACGACGACCTGGACGGCGACGCGTGGGCGGCACTGACCAGCGCCCGCGAGACCGTCCGGACGGCCGACGCGGCGGAGCTTCGCGCCCAGCTGACACGGATCGACGCGGGCATCCTCGCCGACGGCGACCTGGATCAGGGCATCCTGATCGTCGTCGGCGCGCTCGAACACTGGACCACCTACCTGGAGGAGGGCCGGCGCGAGAGCTCTACGAGCTGGCCATCCGCTCCGTCGAGGAGGTCGACTTCCAGGTCTCGGCCGACCTCGACGACTTCCTCGCGACCCCGGAGATGGCCGCCGAGTACGAGCGGATCAGGCGCCTGCTCACCACCGGCCTCAGATCGCCGTCCCCGGCGGGACTTGAGCAACGGCGTCGCCTCGGCGCAGTGACCACCACGCCCGTCGCGGAGCCGCTGGCCGCGATGCGGACGAGGTCGATGTTGACCCCGCGGCACCGCTCGGGTCGTGCACCTTCAGTTTCACGTCGAGGCTGACCGCTGTCGCACCCCACCCTGCGCCTCGAAGTTGAGGTGGGCCACCTTCTGCGACGCGAGATGCGGCAGGTAGCCGAGCGGGGCCACCGCGACGGTGTCAGCCGCAGCCTTGTCGGCCGTCGACAGGGCGTTGAGCTTGGACTGCTTCTTGGTGTCGGGGTTCTCGACCAGGTTGCGGAAGTCCTCGGTGCCGCCCAGGTTGACCTGGTACGAGCTGACCAGGGTGATGCCCCGCTCCTCAAGTAACCGCAACAGCGCCTTGTGCAGCACCGAGGTGCCGAACTGGCTGGCGAGGTCGTCGCCGAGCAGCGGCAGACCGGCCGCCTCGAACCTCTCCATCCGGCGGGGATCGCGGGCGACCGGGTCGGACGTGGTGTTGATGAAGGCGACACCCGCCGTGTGAGCGGCCTCGGCGTACGCCTGGGCGGTCTCCGTCCGGCCACTGGGCGCCGAGTAGAGCAGCACCTCCGCGCCCGCCAGCGCCGCCGATACCCGCCGCACCCGGTGGCGTCGACGAGGCCCTTCGTGACCGGGACATCCGCTTTCGGCAGGTCGCAGTCCAGCCGGGGAAGTTGTTGGGCGGCAGGAAGATCGCCTCGGTCACGTCCCGACCGATCTTCTCCGCGGACGTGGCGAAGGCCGCCACCACGTCGATGTCGCCCACCCCGAGCCCGTCGATCGTCGGCCGGCGGATGCCGACCAGACTGCCGCTCTGGCGGTAGAGAGCGATCCCCTGCAGCAACGCGGAGGTGTTGTTGCCGACGCCAACAACCGCGACCTTCACCCGTTCGGTCATGGCCGGAGGCTACGTCACCTCCGGTTCGGTGATCCGCCTCAGCGGGACCGTCCGGACCCGGTGCCGGCCCGCGCGGCGGTCGCCGTCCGACACCGCCGTCGACGGCGGGCGAAGTTGTCGTACACCTGTTCTAGGTTGGCACTGTGATCGATGCGTTGGAGCGGGCCGAGGCCGCGGTGTCGGCCTGCTCCGACACGCCCGTCTGGGCTGCCACCGAGCGCGATCTCGTGGCGGCATTGGACGCCACGCATCGCCTCGAGCAACAACTGGTCGCGGTCAAGCTGAGCCTCGTGCGCGAGCTGGACGGCCGCGGCACCGCGGCGGCGCAGGGCGCGTCCTCGACGGCGGTGTGGCTGCGGGACCGCTTGCGGCTCGGCGTCGGTGTCGCCCGCCGCCTGGTCGAGCTGGCCGCGACGCTCGACGCCGCACCGACTGGCGTGCGGGACGCGTTGGCCGCTGGCTCGGTCGACGTGGAGCAGGTCCGGGTCATCGCCACCACGGTCGAGACCGTCCATGCCAGCGCCGGCCCGGAGGCTGCCGACAGGGCCGTCGGTGTTCTCGTCGAGTGGGCGACGCAGTTCGACGCCGCCCTGCTGCGCAGGCTCGGCACCCGGATCCTCGACCACGTCGCCCCGGACGTCGCCGACGCCGCCAGCGAGGCCGCGCTGCGGGCGCAGGAGTCCCGGCCGCCCGAGACCGGCACGTCACGATCAGCGAGCAGTCCGACGGCCGGCTACGCCTCGCCGGCATCCTCGACACCGAGGCCGCCGCCGCGTTGCGGGCTGCCATCGACCCGCTCACCACGCCCACCGGCCCCGACGACACCCGCACACCGGGGCAACGCCGCCACGACGCTTTGGCCGACGTGTGCCGGCTCGCGCTGCGCACCGGCGAGCTACCGAGAACGGCGGCGATCTCGCCCAGGTTGTCGTCACCAGCAGCTACGACGGGCTGGCCCGGCAGTTGGGCGCCGGCGCTCTCGACATCGGCCCGCGTCTCACCGCCGAGGCCGTGCGTCGCTGGCCTGTGACGCGAGCATCCTGCCCGCCGTGCTCGGCGGCACGGGCCAACCACTCGACGTCGGCCGGCAACGCCGCCTGATCAGCGGTCCGCTGCGACGTGCCCTGGTGCTGCGTGACCGGGGCTGCGCGTTTCCGGGCTGTGATCGCCCGCCCGCTGGTGCGACGGCCACCACATCCGACACTGGGCCGACGGCGGCGACACCAGCCTCGACAATGCCGTGCTGCTCTGCGGCCACCACCACCGACACGTGCACCACGGCGACTGGGTCGTCCAGCTCGGCGGCGACGGCCAGCCAGAATTCATCCCACCCGCCTGGCTCGACCCCGAGCAGGTCCCCGCCGCAACCACTACAACCGGCGCAACTAGGCGTGTCCCATGCCCTCGGTCAAGCCGACGCGGAGTCCAGGCGGCGGTCCGGCAAGGCGGAAGTTCGTCCGGATACCGGTGTTGCATCTGCACCAATGTCCAACGCGGCCGTCGTCGTCTGGGCCCCGCCACACGCCGGCCAAGGGCTTGACACCGGCCGCACGTGTCAGCCAGAACGATCGCCGCGCAGGCGGTCCGGCAGAAGTCCCGGAAGGATCGTGGCGTACGACCGGTCACGTCTGCGACGGTCGACGTCGTCCGATCCTCGGCGCCTGCCGCGATCGCCGTGTCGAGGCCCGCGAGGAAGCGGGCATAGTCCGGCGGAATGCCGTTCGCGCTGTGGATCGTGGCAAGTTCCGCCGCGTCGATCGCACGGTGCCGGACCGGCCGGCCACCGACCTCGGTGAGGGCGGCGGCGACAGCGTCGTAGCTCAGCACTTCTGGTCCGGTGATGATGTGGTCGGTGTTGTGCGGCGTCGGGTCCGTGAGCCCGCACCGCCACCTCGGCAATGTCGGCAGGATCGACGAAACCGACCCGGGCGGCGCCGGTGGCGCTGACGATCTCGCCATGATCGCGGGCGCTCACGGCGTACGGCTGCTCACCCACGAAGTTCTCCATGAACCAGGACGGCCGCAGTACCGCCCATTCCGCGAACAGCTCACCCAGCCGCGCGTGCACCAGGCCCAGTCCGTGTTCGGCGGGCGGGACTGCCGAGGAGCTGAGCAGGACCACGCGGCGGACACCGCCGCTGCGTGCCCGCTCAAGGAAGGGCAGCATGACCGGTGCCGGGTCGACCTCGCCGACCGGCGGGATGGCGTAGATCGTGTGCACGCCACCCAGAGCGTCCGGGTGGGTGGTCGGGTCGCGCCAGTCAAAGCGGACCCTCCCGTGGAGGGGTGTCGGCTGGCGATCCGGGTGGGGTGACCACGCTCGGCAAGCGTGGCGGCGACGATACGGCCGGTGGTCCCGGTGCCACCGATGACCAGGATCATGAGCGCACCAGGCCGCCGCCGAGCAGTTCCTGTGCGGCGATCGGATCCCAGTAGTCGCGATAGTGCACCAGCTGCCCGTCACGGACGGTCAGAACGGCGATGTAGCGCAGCTCGTACGGCCGACCCGTGGCGACGACGAAACCGGAGGCGACAAACTCGACGACGATGACCTCGGGATCCCTGGTCTCGTGCACGGTTCGATCGCGGATCTCGCGCACGTCGAGCAGGGCGGGGTAATGATCAGGTATTCGTGCAGCTCGGCGTATCCGGCTACTCGGCGCGGCTGGCCGGGCGGCGCGAACGGGAGCTCCAGCACCGCGTCCTTGCCGAACAGCGCGATGAACCCGGCCATGTCCTTGGCGAGCAGCAGCTCCATGCCCCGATGGAACACCGCGGCGGGATTGTTCGACATGATCGTCCTTTCATCGTCCGGGACGGTCGCGATAAGATTCGGACCGCCGGTCCGTTTCCACTATACGGACCACCAGTCCGTTTGGCGAGGGAGTACCCGGTGCGGGCCGATGCGCTACGCAACAGGGAGTCGGTGCTGGCCGCTGCCGGGCGTCTCTTCGACGCCGCAGCCGACCCGATCAGGTGTCGATGGACGACATCGCCACCGCAGCCGGCGTCGGCAAGGGCACCTGTTCCGGCGCTTCGGCGACCGCATCGGGCTCATCCGCGCCCTCTACGAGCTGCGGGGACTGCGGTTGCGGGATGCCCTCGCGGTGTCACCCACCCGGCCGGCGGCAGAGCAGGCCGTCGAACTGCTGCGAGCCATGCTGCGCTTCAAACTCGACAACCGGGTGCTCACGCTGGCGCTGGAGAGCGCCGGGGCGGCAGTCCGTACCGCAACGAGGCGTACGACCACTGGCACGCCCTGCTCGCCGGCCTCGTCGCGGAAGCACGCGACCCGCAGACGGCGGACTATCTGGCCCACGCCCTCCTCGCTGCCGTCCGCAGCGACCTGGTCGAGCACCTGCGCGACTGGCCCGAGCTCGCTGGCACGCGGGGTTGGACGCACTGGTCAGCTCCGTACTCGGTGACGACGGTCAATCCGTCTCCTCGTAGGTCCACCGCGCTGACTGAGTCCCCGGACCGAACCGCCGCCATCCGTCAGCGAGACCAGACAACGGCCGTCAGGCGACGCCGAGGGTGGTGGCGAGCTGGGCGATGCCGGCGGGCGCGTCGGCGGACCGCCACGACGGTGACCAGCTTTCGTACCACCGGGCGGTCGTGTACCTCGCTGTGGGCGGTGCGTTCCGCGTCGAGCAGCGTCCGGCCAGCCCGACGCATGTCGCCCGTCAGGGCGTATGCGCGGGCCACATCCAGCAGGTACGCGGCACGGTGCTCAGGCGGCAGCCACCGCCACTCCTCGCCGGCCACCAACCGCTCGTGCCGAGCCGTGGCCGTGGTGACGTCGCCAAGGGCCGCCTCGGCCACCACGCGGGCGGCCTCGACCACCGCCCGGCCGAACCCCGCCGCCCAGGCCCGCGCCACCGGTACCGCCGCCAGCCCTGCCGCCGCTCCGATCGCCGCCAGCCCTATTGCCGTCGGCACTGAACTCCCGAACGAGCTCCGTGGCCTGATCGAGCGCCCGGCATGTGCGGGGTTGGTCCTGCCGCCCGCTGCGGCGAGCGCAGCCTGGATCAGTAGCGTGCCCCGAAGCGATACACCGACCGGAGAGTCGTCGCCGGCCCGGAACGCGCCGACGCGGTCGGCGGCGACGAGCGCGGCCTCCAGTGCGGATCGCCGTCGACCACGGGACCGTAGGGCCTGACTCAGTGACACCGTGGCGACGGCGGCCAGCTGCGGATCGTGGGTCGCCAGTGCGACGGCCATCCCACGGTCGGCGGCCAGCCAGGCCAACTCCCCTGGTCGACCTTCACCAGCACCAGGGCGATGAGCGCGTACACCGACACCAGCAGCGCCTCCGTCGCGCCGGGACGAGCTGCGTGCGCTTCGCGGACGGCGTCGAGCAGGTCGGGCAGCAGGGCCAGCACGGCGGAATACCGAGCGTGCCGGTAGCTCTGCTCGGCGTGCTCCAGCCGGGCCCGCAACTCCTCGACCGGCGGCGGTCGATTCGCGTCCAGTAGGTGGTAGCGGGCCAGCGCCGTCCGGATCCCGTCCACCCCGGTGGCAACCGGAGTCGGCCGCACGGGCCGGGTGGCCAGCAGGACCTCCACGTCGATGCGGAGCGTCTCGGCGATCTCCCGGAGGTTGGACACCCGCTCCAGCCGGCGTACCCCACGCTCGACCTTGTCCACCCAACTCTTCGACTTGCCGAGACAGTCGGCGAACTGCTACTGCGTCATGTTCCGCCGTACCCGCCACTGCGCGACCCGGCGACCCACCGGCAGCTCGTTCACCGCCGGCCCGTCGCGCTCACCGCACAACCCCAACCACAAACAGCACGAGTACGACCACCGCGATCGCGATGCCGTAGGCGTACTGCCGTCGGGTGAGCGGCGCCCGCGCTGGATGCGGCGGGCCGGGCACCCGATCCCCGTCGGGATGCGGTGGCCGGGCACCGGCAATCGGGTACGCGGGCGGCAACGGCCCGTCCGGCGGACGCTCGTCCAACTGTGCCTCCTCGGCGCGGTAGTTCGGGAGCGATGAGAGATGCAGGTCAGGGCGGGTGAGACGTCGGAAGCGCCCAACCCTGACCTGCGCGGAGGTACTCCGCTGCTGACGAAGGACCTGAGATCCAACTTAGAGTGCAGTGAGTACAGAGTCAACACAGGATGCACAGAGTGTCATGTTCGGTGGCATGCTCAAGGGGCTGACGAGAGGTGGCCCTCTGCCATGCCCAGACAACCCGTGTACGAGCAGGTCATCGATGACGTGATTCGCTCGATCCAGTCCGGCGCGCTCCAGCCAGGCGACAAGCTGCCGTCCATCGCGGAACTCGGCGAGCAGTACCAAGCCAGCGCCACGCCGATCAGGCTGGCACTGCGGATCCTGGATGAGCGGGGCTGGATCGAGGTGCACCAGGGCAAGGGCTCGTTCGTGGCACCGAAACCGCCCACCTGACTCCGTCCGGCCCTCGCCCGGCCTAGATCCACTCGGGTTCCAGGAAACCGCGGCATCCAGGTCGCCTCGCTACCGCGCTTTCATTGAACGCGTGTGGATCTTGACCCCGGCCAGGCCAGGACGGCCGTCCGGCGCTCAGGCGCCCGGGTGGCCAGCGCCAGGGTCGGATAGTACGTCCGGTATCGCGTCCCTCAACGGGTCAGGAAGTCGTACCGGCAAACCCCGCCCGCCTGAACCCGCTCAACGTCACCCCACCGCGAAGATCCGCGCAACTTCGGGAAGTTGCTGGGTCGACGAGCGTTGAGGCAGCAACTTCCCGAAAGTGCGCGGATCTTGCCGAGCGCCCGCAGCGGGTGGGATGGACCAGCGTGCTTGGCCGCGCGCGAACGGATCTCGCGCAGTAGGTTGGCGGGGTGACTGGACGGTTCCCGATCGAAGACGTCTCCCCGTCGTCTCGTGCGGGCGATACCCGGCCAAGGCGGTGGTCGACGAACCGGTTCCGGTGTCGGCGCGCGCCTACCGGGAGGGCACGACGCGCTGGGCTGCAACGTGGTGTGGGCTGGTCCGGACGGCACGAGCCGGCCGTTCACCCGGATGCGCCCGGCGAGCCCGGCCAGGACCGTTGGCACGCCACCATCGCCCCGGACGCGGTCGGCGAGTGGACGTTCTCCGTGGAGGCGTTCCAGGACCCGTATCTGACCTGGCAGAACGCCGTGACAAAGAAGATCGCCGCCGGGCAGGGCCGGAGGACCTGGCCAACGACCTGGCCGAGGGCGCTCGGGTGCTCGCCGCCGCCCAGGACCTCGTTCCGGCGCGCGATCGGGCCCGGGTCGCCGACGCGCTCACCGCGCTCGTCGACACCGACCTGCCGCTGCCGCGGCGCGTCGACAGGGCGCTGACCCTGGCTGACCTGCTCTGGGAGCACCCGGTGCGGGAGCTGGTCACCACCGGTGACACGTACTCGATCTGGGTGGACCGCAAGCGGGCGCTCTTCTCGGCCTGGTACGAGTTCTTCCCCGCTCGGAGGGCGCGGTGGGAGCCGGTCCGGCACCTTCGCCACCGCCACCGACCGGCTGCCCGGGTGGCCGCGATGGGCTTCGACGTGCTCTACCTGCCGCCGATCCACCCGATCGGCCGGGTCAACCGCAAGGGCCCCAACAACGCGCTCACCGCCGGGCCGACCGACGTGGGCTCGCCGTGGGCGATCGGTGCCGCCGAGGGCGGCCACGACACGATCCACCCGATCTGGGTACGCCGGCAGACTTCCGCGCCTTCGTCCAGGCGGCGGCGGCGCAGGGCCTGGAGGTGGCGATGGACCTGGCGTTGCAGTGCGCGCCGGACCACCCCTGGGTCACCGAGCACCCGGAGTGGTTCACCACCCGGGCCGACGGCAGCATCGCCTACGCGGAGAACCCGCCAAAGAAGTACCAGGACATCTACCCGGTCAACTTCGACAACGACCCGGAGGGCATCCGGGCCGAGGTGCTGCGGGTGGTGCTGCACTGGGTCGGCGAGGGCATCCGGATCTTCCGGGTGGACAACCCGCACACCAAGCCGTTCGACTTCTGGCACTGGCTGATCGCCGAGGTGAAGACGGTCGACCCGGACGTGCTGTTCCTCGCCGAGGCGTTCACCCGCCCGGCCATCATGCACGGGCTCGGCAAGGTCGGCTTCACACAGTCGTACACCTATTTCACCTGGCGCACGACGGCCGCCGAGATGCGGGAGTACTGCGAGGAGCTGGTCGAGTCGGCCGACCACATGCGGCCGAACTTCTGGCCGAACACGCCGGACATCCTGCACGAGTCGTTGCAGCACGGCGGCCCGCCGATGTTCAAGATCCGGGCGGTGCTGGCCGCGTTGCTCTCCCTCCTGGGGCCTGTACGCCGGTTTCGAGCTGTTCGAGCACGTGGCCCGGCCGGGTGCCGAGGAGTACCTGGACAACGAGAAGTACCAGCTGCGGCCGAGGGACTGGGCCGGCGCCGAGGCGCAGGGCCGCTCGCTGGCGCCGTTCCTGACCACCCTCAACCGGGTACGCCGGGACAACCCGGCCCTGCACCAGCTCCGCAACCTGCGCTTCCACGAGATCGACAACCCGGCGCTGCTCTGCTGGTCGAAGCACGATCCGGAGACCGGCAACACGGTCCTCGTGATCTGCTCGTTCGACTCGCGCGAGGTGCAGTGGGGCAACACCACCCTGGACATGCCGGCGCTCGGCTTCGACTGGCACGAGCGGTTCAGCGTGTACGACGAGCTGACCGGCACCACCTACGACTGGGGTCAACGCAACGCGGTGCGGCTCGACCCGTACCTGCAACCGGCACACGTCCTGACCGTGCGCCGCCCGGTGGCACCCTCCGCGCCGCAACCCGCCGGCGCCGAGCCGGCGGACCTCACCGTCGCCGACGTGCCGGACGACTCTCCGGTGGCACCGCACCGACAGCTCCCGCACCGACAGCTCCCGCACCGGCAGCTCCTGTTTCGGCAGCTCCCGTTTCGGCAGCTCCCGTTTCGGCAGCTCCCGTTTCGGCAGCTCCCGCACCGACTCCGCCCCGCCGGTCGGGCCCGGTTCCGACCCCGCCGCGCCGAGCGGCCACCCGCCCGTCCGCCCCCGCACCGACCGACGCCGCCCCGAAGGACGCCCGATGGACCAGCTGATCTCCGGCGCGACACACGACCCGCACGCGCTGCTCGGCGCGCACCCGCCGACGGGTCGACGACGATCCGCACGATGCGCCGTGGCGCCGGCGACGTCGTGCTGCTCGTCGGCGACGAGCGGCACCCGATGAAGCGGGTGCACGACGTGGGCGTCTTCGAGGCCCAGGTCGAGGGCACCGTGCTCGACTACCGGGTGGAGGTCGACGGCACCACGCACGACGACCCGTACCGCTACCCGCCGACCCTCGGTGAGCTGGACCTGCACCTGATCCGCGAGGGCAGGCACGAGCGGCTGTGGGAGGCGCTCGGTGCCCGGGTCTTCGACGAGGGCGTCGCGTTCAGCGTCTGGGCGCCCAACGCCGGTGGCGTCCGGGTGATCGGCGACTTCACCGGCTGGTCCGCCGACGACGGCTGGCCGATGCGGTCGCTCGGCTCCACCGGAGTGTGGGAGGTGTTCGTCCCCAACGCCCGGGTCGGGGCCCGCTACAAGTACCGGGTGCTGGGCGCCGACGGGCAGTGGCGGACAAGGCCGACCCTGGCGGCGTACGCCGAGGTGCCCCCGGCCACCGCCTCGGTGGTGCACCACTCGACGTACCGGTGGAACGACGCGGACTGGCTGGCCCGGCGTGCCGAGCGGCGGCCGCACCAGGAGCCGATGAGCGTCTACGAGGTGCACCTCGGCTCCTGGCGGCCCGGCCTGGGCTACCGCGAGCTGGCCGAGCAGCTCACCGCGTACGTCACCGAGCTGGGCTTCACGCACGTGGAGTTCCTGCCCGTGATGGAGCACCCGTTCGGCGGTTCCTGGGGATACCAGGTGACCGGCTACTACGCGCCGACCTCCCGATTCGGCGATCCGGACGAGTTCCGCCACCTCGTCGACCGGCTGCACGAGGCCGGCATCGGCGTACTCCTGGACTGGGTGCCCGCGCACTTCCCCAAGGACGAGTGGGCGCTGGCCCGCTTCGACGGCACCCCGCTCTACGAGCACCCCGACCCGCGACGCGGCGAGCACCCCGACTGGGGCACGTACGTCTTCGACTTCGGCCGCAACGAGGTCCGCAACTTCCTGGTCGCCAACGCGCTCTACTGGTGCGACCAGTTCCACGTCGACGGCCTGCGGGTGGACGCGGTCGCCTCGATGCTCTACCTGGACTACTCCCGCAACCAGGGCGAGTGGGCGCCCAACAAGTACGGCGGCCGGGAGAACCTGGAGGCCATCGCGCTCATGCAGGAGGTGAACGCGACCGTCTACAAGCACCACGCCGGGGTCGTCATGATCGCCGAGGAGTCCACCGCGTGGCCGGGCGTCACCGCCTCCACTGCCGAGGGCGGGCTGGGCTTCGGGTTCAAGTGGAACATGGGCTGGATGCACGACACCCTGCTCTACACCTCGAAGGACCCGATCTACCGCCAGCACCATCACCACCAGCTCACCTTCTCCTGGCGTACGCCTGGAGCGAGAACTACGTGCTGCCGATCAGCCACGACGAGGTCGTGCACGGCAGGGCTCACTGGCCGGCAAGATGCCCGGCGACACCTGGCAGCGGCTCGCGAACGTACGGGCGCTGTTGGCGTACATGTGGGCGCACCCGGGCAAGCAGTTGCTCTTCATGGGCTCCGAGCTGGCCGACGACCGGGAGTGGAGCGAGGAACGCGGCCTCGACTGGTACCTGCTGCACGACCCGGCCCGCGCCGGCGTGCAACGGCTCGTCGCCGACCTCAACCGGGTCTACCGGGACACCCCGGCGCTCTGGGCTCAGGACACCGAGCCGGCCGGGTTCCGCTGGATCGCCGGTGACGACGTCGCCAACAACGCCGTGTCGTTCGTCCGGATCGCCCCGGACGGCTCGACGCTGGTGTGCGTGGCGAACTTCTCCGCCCAGCCGCTGCACGACTACCGGATCGGCCTGCCGGCCGGCGGGACGTGGACCGAGGTGCTCAACACCGACGCGCACCACTACGGCGGGTCCGGGGTGGGCAACATGGGCGCGGTGCACGCCGAGGACGTGCCGTGGCACGGATGGTCGCCTCGGCGGCCCTCCAGGTTCCGCCGCTGGCGCGGTCTGGCTGCGCCAGGACTGAGGCGCGGCGCGCGGGCAGGGCTGGCGCGGCGCACGGGCTGGACCGGCGGTCAGACCAGGCCGGCGTCGCGCAGGAGCTGCCACAGGCCGGCGCCGTCCGGTGCGGACAGCCACTTCTGCCCCACCGGCCCCGACGACGGGCGGCCGGCCGGGGCCGGCAGCGTGCCGGCCAGCACCGACTGCGTCGGGGAGAGGCGGCGGATCGCCACCCGGCGACGTTCTCCGGGTGGGCGGCGGCGAACTCCCGGTAGATCTCCTGGTCGTGCTGGCCGTCGTCGCCGACCAGCAGCCAGCGCACCTCGGGGAACTCCCGGCCAGCCGGGCCAGCGTGACCCGCTTGTGTTCCATGCCGCTGCGGAACCAGCGGTCGGCGGTCGGACCCCAGTCGGTGAGCAGCAGCGGCCCGGCCGGGTAGAGGTGCCGGGACAGGAAGCGGGTCAGGGTCGGGGCAACGTTCCACGCGCCGGTGGAGAGGTAGAAGACCGGGCGCCGGGGTGCGCGGTGACCAGCCGCTCGTAGAGCACCGCCATGCCGGGCACGGCGTTGCGGGCGTGCTCGTCGAGCACGAAGGTGTTCCACGCGGCGAGCAGGGGCCGGGGCAGCGCGGTCACCATGACCGTGTCGTCGATGTCGGAGATGATGCCGAACTTGACCTCCGGGTCGAGGATGCGCACCGGCGCGTCGACCGGTTCGGCGTCCGGCACGCTGAGCCGGACCGTGCCCCAGCCGGGTGGCAGGTCCGCCTCGACCAGGGTGTCGACGAAGCCGCTGCGGTCGGCCTGCGTCTCGTGCCGCACCCCGCCGGCCTCGATGGTCACCATGGCGTGCTTGTTGGGCAGCGTGGTGAAGCTGCGCCAGCCGCGCACCTTGTCCAACCGACCGCGCTGGCGGGTGTCCGGACGGCCCAGCAGCACCCGGCACATCACCCGCACCCAGCCCGGAGCGCCATAGCCGGTGTACGCGACGATGTTGACCCGCCAGCCGGTGCGCCGGAGCCGACGCTGGACGAGCTGGTGCACGGCGTCCTCGATCCGCGCAGCCCGGTGCAGGTTCGGAACGGCCAGTTGGCCGGCGGGAGTGGGTGGCACGCGCCAACCCTGCCACACGTCGACACCCGGGGCCACGCGAGCCGCCCCCGGCCGAGCGGATCCAGCCCGCCCCGGCCACGCCGAACCAGCCGCCCGAGCTGCGCCGAACCACCTCGGCGGCCCGGCCGGACGTGAAACACTCCGTCGGGGCGACGACGGGGCGTGGTCGTGTCACATCCTGTGCAGCACCGTGGGCGATGGCGTCCACGACTCGACCGGCCGGCGCTCGTCGCGCTGCTGTTCGGGGTCGCCGGTGTCGTCTACCGGCTGGTCCTGACCCTGTTCACGGTGCCGGTGTCGAACAGCGACGAGGCGACCTTCGGTCTCGCCGCGCTGCACATCGGGCAGGGTCGGGAGCGCCCGGTCTTCCTCTACGGCCAGCACTACATGGGGATGCTGGAGTCGTACCTGGCCGCTCCCTGGTGGCGGTGGCCGGGCCGAGTTGGCCGGTCCTGCGGTTGCCGATGCTCGCGCTGTACGCGGTCTTCCTCTATCTGATCCACCGGTTGACCCGCCGGCTCTGCACGCCGTGGTTCGCGGCCTTCGTGGTGGGCCTGCTCGCGCTCGGGCCGGAGCGGGTGGTGCGCGACCAACTCACCGTCGTCGGCGGGCGGCCGGAGGTGAAGCCGGCGGTGCTGCTGATGCTGCTGATCACCATGGGGCTGGCAGCGGGCACGGTCCACCGCCGACGGCTGGCGATCGCCCTGTTCGGTCTGCTCGTCGGGTTGGCCGCCTGGTCGGACTGGCTGATCCTGCCGTACCTGGCGGTGGCCGGTCTGGCCCTGGTCTGGGCGGTACGGCGAGAGCTGCTCGGCTGGTCCGGGCTGCTGCTGGTGGCGGGGCCGTCGTCGGGGTCGCCCCGATGATCCTCGACAACCTGCGCGCCGGGCCCGGCGAGGACTCGCTGACGGTGTTCCGGGAGGTCAGCACCAAGACCGGGCCGCTACCGCCCTGGTCCGACCGAATCCGTGGCGGCCTGCTGGAAGGGTGCCGCTGGCGCACGGGCTCTGCCCGGTGGACGGTTGCGGACGCTGGCAACAGTGGTTCGGCGTGCTGTATCCGGTGCTGCTGCTGGCCGGCGCGGCACTCGCGGTGCTCGCGTACCGCCGGGCCGCCGGGACGCCGCGCGCGGAGCGGGTCGAACGGGCCGCCGGGACGCCGCGCGCGGAGCGGGTCGGGCCGGTCGTGCAGCTCGCCCTTGTCGTCGGCGCGGCGTTGACCCTGTTGTCGTACGTGCGCAGCCCGCTCGCCGCGACCAGCCCGCTGGACAACGCCCGCTACCTGTCGGTGCTGCAACTGTCGCTGCCGGCGGTGCTCTGGCCGCTCTGGGTGGCGGCGGTGGCCTGCTGGCGGGGCACTGTCGGCGCGCTCGGGCGGTTCACCGGCGCGCTGTCCACCGCACTGCTGGCCGCGCTGACCGTGACCACGCTGGTGATCACCGTGCTCTTCGCGACCACCGGCACCGCCGCGTCGCGCACCGAGGAGCGCCAGGCCGGGAGTTGGCCGCCGCGCTGCGCGCCGACGGACCCCACCAGGTGTACGGGGACTACTGGACCTGCAATCGGTTGATCTTCAACACGGACGAGACGGTGGTCTGCGGGTGCTCGACGGTGACCTGTCCCCGGCAGAACCGCTACCGGCCGTACTGGCGGCAGGTGGGGCGGGCCGGGCGACCGGGCTACGTGGTGGAGGTCGACTCGCCGATGGACCGGCGGCTGCGTCGACTGCTCGCCGACCGCGCCGACACCACACCGGTGCGCGAGGTCGGCGGCTATCGCGTGTACCACCCCGACACCCCGGTACGGCCCTGGCGGTAACGGCGGGTCGTACGCTGGCCGGGCTGGCGCGTGGGCGCCGCCGTTGCGCCGTCGAGGAGACCCATGCTCATCCTGCTGCCGCCCTCGGAGGGGAAGGCCGACGCCGGCACCGGACGGCGCTGGAGCCGGACCGGCTCGCACTGCCCGAGCTGAACCCGGCCCGCGAGCGGGTGCTGGACGCCCTGGTGGCACTGAGCGCCGACCCGGACGAGGCGACGGCGCGAGCGGCGCTCGGCCTCAGTGAGGGCCAGCGGGGCGAGCTCCGGCGCAATGCCCGTCTGCGGGAGGCGGCCACCGCGCCGGCCGAGCGGCTCTACACCGGGGTGCTCTACGAGGCGCTGGAGTTGGCGTCGTTGCCGAGCGCGGCGCAACGGGCGGCTCGCCGGTCGATCCTGATCAGCTCCGGGCTGTGGGGCGTGGTTCGCCTGGCCGACCGGATCCCCGTACCGCTGCCCGATCGGCGCGCGCCTGCCCGGCGTCGGCGCGTTGTCGGCGTACTGGCGGGCGGAGCTGACGCCGACGGTGGACGCCGTCGCCGGCCGGGGTCCGGTGCTGGACCTGCGCTCCGGCGCGTACGCGGCCACCTGGTCGCCGCGCGGGGAGCTGGCCGAACGGACCGTCACGGTGCGGGTGCTGCACGAGAGGGAGGTCGACGGCGTACCGGTCCGATCGGTGGTCAGCCACTTCAACAAGGCGACCAGGGGCGGCTGGTCCGTGACCTGCTCGTCGCCGGAGCCCGCCCGCGCACCGCCACGGAGCTGGTCGGCACCCTGCGGGAGTTGAAGCACACGGTGCTGGAGCAGTCCACCGCTCCCGGACGGGTGCGGCAGGTGGATCTGGTGGTCACCGACCTGTAGCGGGCGGCAGCCGCAAGATTTGCTCAAGGCTGGGCCGGACCCGTTCCGTAACGGCGGCGCAGGGGCCACGGTAGGGGAACCCAGACTCCGACAAGGGAGCCTCCGTTGACCCGCGAACCCGCCCTGCTCGACCGGCCCCGCCCTCCGACGCCGCCACCCCGCTGGGCTGGCTGACCCTGGGCGACGCGTTCGAGGCCGCCTGCCTGCTGCGCTGCACACCACCCCGACCGCCGCCCGCCGAGCGCGGCACTCCCGGCACACGCGCCCGGGTGGAGTTCAACCGGGAGGACGCCGCACAGCGCATGCGGCAACTGCTCGCCCGACTCGACATCCCGGTCACCCACGAGGTGGCCGTCGGGGTCTGCGCCGCCGCTACGAGCTGCACCGGCTCTGGGTGCCCCGCGAGCACCAGGGCGCGTACACCCGGTTGTTGGACGCCGGTTGGTGGCAGGGCGGCGTGAGCTGCTCGGCGGGCCGCTGCCCGGCGCCTCGCCGGCACGCCGACGGTTGGTGAGCCGACTCGCGGAGGCGGCCTGGCGTTCGGCGCTGCTGGCCGCCGGGCGGCACGTCCGCCGGCACATCCTCGGCGTGCGGCTCACCGACCGGGAGTTGGCCGCGGTGCTGATCCGCGGCGCCGCCGTGCTCGACGTGCCGGCCCGGCTCCGCCCGGGCACCGGTTGCTTCCTGGTCAGCGTGGCCGACGGCCCGGACCGGGAGCGGATCCTGCGCAGCGCGGCGTTGGAGCCGCCCGCGCGGCGGCGACAGCGCACGGCGCAGCCCGACCGCCGGTGCGGCGCGACACCTACTGATCCGGTACGCGGGCAGCGCCCGTCCGGCAGCGCAGCGCGACGGCTTGCGCGCCGGTGCGACGGCGCACAGTGCACCGCGTGAGTCGTACCTCGTCCCGCCGGCCCGGCCGCCACCGCACCGGCACGGCCGCGGTGTTGACGGTGTTGCTGGCCGCGACCCTGGCCGCCGCCGGCTGCCAGGACACCCGGCCGCGCCGACGACGATCCGGATCGCCACCGGCAGCCCCACAGCTGTCTACTACGCGTTCGGGCAGTCCCTGGCGGCAATCCTCAACCGGGAACTCCCCGACGTACGGGCGAGCGTGGTGATCACCGCCGCCTCGGCGGAGAACGTGCAGCTCGTCGGTTCCGGTGGGGCCGAGCTGGGCTTCACCCAGGCCGACGTGCTGCCCACCGGAACGGCGGGCAGCCGCACCGTCGACGCCGTCGCCCGGGTGTACGACGACCAACTGCACCTGGTCACCACGCACGGCGGTCCGGTCCAGACCGTCGCCGACCTGCGCGGCCGGCGGGTCTCCGTGGGCGCGGCCGGGTCGGGCACCGAGATCACCGCGACCCGGCTGCTGGAGGTGGCCCGGCTCGGCGGCGGCGAGGTACGCCGCGAGCGCCTCGGTCTGGACGCCTCGGTGGCGGCGCTGCGGTCCGGGCGGATCGACGCGTTCTTCTTCTCCGGTGGGCTGCCGGTACGCGGCATCGAGGAGTTGGCCTGGGACAGCGCGATCCGGATCGTCGACCTCAGCGAGGGACCGAGCCGTTGCGCTCCCGCTACGGCCAGGTCTACGTCTCCCGGACATCCCCGCTCGGTGTACGGGGTGGACGCGGTGACCACGGTGGCCGACCCGAACTACCTGATCGTCCGGGCCGACCTGCCGGAGCCGTTGGTCCGCGAGGTGACCCGACTACTGATGGAACGCCGGGCCGAACTGGCCGCCGCCCATCCGGCGGCGGGACGGATGAGCCCTCGCTCGGCGATCGTCACCGCGCCGCTGTCGCTGCACCCGGGGCCGCCGCCTGGTACCGGGCGGCCAAACCGTGACGGTCGAGCCTCACCGCACCGGACTCGGTCGCCGGTCGGCGGGCGGCGCCTCCTCCGCCGGCTCCACAGCGGGCTCGGCAGCCGGAAACCACAGGGCGGCGACCAGCCCCGCGACTCCCCGGGCGCATGGTGAGCCGCCCGTCCGACGCGTCCACCAGCACGGCGGCGATGGTCAGGCCGAGCCCGCGCCGTCCACGTTCTGCGCGTCCGGAGCCCGCCAGAACCGCTCGGTCGCCTGGCCGAGCTGACTCTCGGTCATGCCCGGGCCGGAGTCGCGTACCTCCAGGGCCACCCCACCCTCGCGGCGGGCCACGGTCACCGTCACCGCCCCGCCCGCCCCGCTGAACTTCACCGCGTTGTCGATGAGCGCGTCCAGGGCCTGGTCCACGGCGGTCGGCACGGTCTGCGCGTACGCCGGGGCGTCGGTCGTGGCCAGCCGCAGCGCGACCGAACGGTGTCGGGCCAGCGGCGCCCACGCGGCCACCCGGGACGCGGCCACCGCGGCGGCGTCCACGGTGACGCGCTCGTTCTCCTCCCGTTCGGCCCGAGCGAGGGTGAGCAGGGCGTCGAGCACCAGGGCCAGCCGATCTGTCTCCTCCAGGGCCAGCTGGTGCTCGGATCGACCGTCCGGGTCGGTGAGGCTGGGCCCCAGCTCCTCCACCCGCAGCCGCAGCGCTGTCAGTGGGTTACGCAGTTGGTGACTGGCGTGGGCGACGAAGGCACGCTGCCGGTCCATCACGTCGGAGACCACGTCGGCCATGTGGTTGAAGCTGGCCGCGAGGCGGCGTAGCTCCGGCGGGCCCAGGCGGTGCTGCACCCGGCACCCCGGTCACCCTCGGCGATCTCGTGGGTGACCGCGTCCAGTTCGGTGACCGGGCGCAGCACCCAACCGGCCAGCCCGAAGGCGGTGAGCACGCAGGCCAGCACGGCGAGCAGACCGGCCAGGGCGAGCAGCAGCCACCAGATGAGGACCGCGCGGCGGATCGGGCCGGACGGCGTCACGATCACCACCGCGCCGAGCACCTCACCACCGTCGTTGATCGGCACCGCGACCACCAACGGGTCGGTCGTCCAGGGCCAGACCGACTCGGGGCGCTGCTCTGCTGCCCGGACAGCGCGATGTCCAGCACCGGTACGGTCCCCGGGCCGGGCCGCCAACCCGGTGACGACACGGTGGTGCTCCGGTCCCGGTCGACGATCGCCGCGCCGATCGCGTACAGGTCGTCGTAGCTGGTCAGCTCGGACCGATCGGGCCCGGCCCGCCGTCGCGTAACGCCGGGCCGGCGAGCGAGGCGAACCGGGTGGCGTCGGCGAGCCGATCGGCGCGGACGCGTTCGGTCTCGCGGCTGGCCATGGTGGCGGCCAGCGGGTCTCCAACGCGATGAGGACGAGAACCATCAGCAGCAGGTAGCTGATCACCAGTCGACGGCGCACGTCAGCTCCTCATGCGTCGCGCAGCCGGTAGCCGACGCCGCGGACGGTCTCCACCAGGCGGGCGTCGCCGAGCTTGCCGCGCAGCGACCGACGTGCACCTCGACGGTGTGCCGGTCGGCCCAGGTGGTGCCCCAGGCGTCGAGCAGGATGCGATCGCGGGGCACCGCCACCCCGGGCTGGCGGGCCAGCGAGAGGAGCACGTCGAACTCCTTGCGGGTCAACGTGACGACGCGGCCGTCCACGGTCACCGTCCGCGCGGCCACGTCGATGCGCACCGACCCGGCCTCGATGAGGTGCCGCTCCGGCGCGGCGTTCGCGGCGCGGCGCAGCACCGCCTCGATCCGGGCCTGCAACTCCACCATCGAGAACGGCTTGACCACGTAGTCGTCCGCGCCGAGCCGCAGGCCGAGCACCCGATCGCGTTCCTCACCCCGTGCGGTCACCGCGATGATGCCGAGCTGGCTGCTCCGCCGGCGCAACTCCCGGCACAGGTCGGTGCCGTCCCCGTCGGCAGGGTCAGGTCGAGCAGCACCAGGTCGCACGGAGCGGCGGAGAGCGCGGCGGCGACGGTGGCGGCGTGCTCGACCTCGTACCCACGGCGGGTGAGCGCGGAGGAGAGCGCGGCGGCCACCCGGCGGTCGTCCTCCACCAGCAGGATGCGCACCCGTGCCCCCGTCCGTCGCTTCGCCGTTCTGCGAATGGTGGCAGAAGCGCGCGCGAACCGGGAGGCCCGCCCACCCGGACAGGCCCTAGAGGCCGAAGACGTCGTCGGCGGTGGCGTCCCGCACGCCGTCGGTGAAGCCCCGGAAACCCGGGTCCTCGTGGCTGGCCGGCACGCTCGTGACGTTGACGCCGCCGGCCTGGGTGACCGCGTCGACGAGCGGCGGAAAGTCGATCTCGGCATCCTGGAAGGCGTCGTCGTCCGCCTCGGCCAGGTTGATCACATGCTGCACGTCGTCGGACGGAGTGTCCGGTCCTCGGCCCACTCGCCGCCGGCCCGGTAGCACTCGTCGTACAGCGCACGCTGGCTGTCGGTCCAGTCATCGTCGTAGCTCTGCATCGCCCATCCCTCCGCGGCCCTTGACCTGAGCATGCCCGGCGGGGCGACGGCGCGGCGGTACCGGCGAAAACCGGGCGAGTGCGCCGACGACTCCCCGTAGGCTGCGGTGGTGATCTACAAACTGCTGTCGAACACGGAATGGGACGACGCGCTGGCCGCCGGCGCCTTCGCCGGCTCCGCGGTGGACCGGCAGGACGGCTTCATCCACCTCCGGCGGCGACCAGGTGGTGGAGACGGCGCGGCGACACTTCGCCGGGGCGACCGGGTTGACGCTGCTCAGCGTGGAGGAGGAGCGACTGGGCGACGCGCTGCGGTGGGAGCCGTCCCGCGGCGGGCTGCTCTTTCCGCACCTGTACGGCCCGCTGCCGGTCACGGCGGTGGTGGCGGCTCGGGCGTTGCCGGCGGACACCCGGTCGCCGACGCGGTGGCCGGCCTGCTGGCTGAACGGTCGCGCCCGACCCGAACAGGTCGGGCCGGGCGCGAAACGCGGTACGCGAACTCAGCGGCAGAGCCGCGCGATCTCCTCCTGGAACCGGTCCATCGGGTTGGCCTCGGCCGGGCCGAGCAGGTAGGTCTTCAGCTCCCGGCGGGCCTCGGTCATCGGGTCGTCGCCGGCCCGGGTCACCGTCACGATCTTCTCCAGCTCGCCACAGTCCTTGGAGAGCAGGTACGCGGCCCGAGCCGTCGGAAACTCCCGGCGGAAGTCGTCCTCCGACAGGCCGGCCGGGTTGGCCACCACGCACGGCCGCTGGCTCTGCACGAAGTCGGACACCACACTGGACACGTCACTGATCAGCAGGTCGGTCTGGTTGAAGCAGTCGAACAGCCCCGGCGTACGGCCGGTGACCACCAGGTGCGCGGTGCCGTCCAGAGAGGAGGCGTCCGTGTCGCCACCGGCGGCGCGGAGCGCGGACACGATCCGCTCGTGCACGGCCTTCGCCGCCCTGGAGCGGGACCCGGTGAGCGGGTGCGGCTTGTAGATCACGCGCAGCCGGGGCTGGCGGCGAGCAGACCCTTGACGATCCGCTCACCCATCAGCACCAGCGAGGTGTGGTACGGGTCGTCGTCGAGCCAGCCCTCCCAGGTGGGCGCGTAGAGCACTGTGAACGGCCGGTCCACCGACTCGGCGCCGAAGGTGTGCACCCGGCGAGCTGCGGCCGGCCGATCTCGACGATGTCCGCGTCGAGCACACCCACACCGGCTCGCGCGTAGCGCTCCCGACCGGCCAGGCCGGCGACCCAGACCTCGTCGTACACCTTGCTGTAGGGTTGACGCTGGCCTGCTTGTCGCTGTCGCCGTGCCCGACGAAGACGTGCTTCGTGCCCGGCTCGCGGAGCATGTGGATGTTCGCGCCGACGTTCGCGGCGTAGAGCGCCGCGCGGATGCCGACGAGATCGAGGTTCATGAAGTCGACCCCGGCCGGTACGCAGATCACCGGCAGCCGGGTGTCGGCCAGCTCCAGGAACGCCTCCCGGCTGCGCATCAACACCACCGCGCGCTGCTGGAGCGCCTCGGTCGGCGCGAGCCACATGTTCGCCTGGTAGACGTCCTTGGCCGGGCCGGCGAAGTAGAGCGCCACCTCCGGCCGGTAGGTGTCCATCCACCGTTGGACGGCCGGCAGCAGCGGGCCTGCCCCGCGCCTCGACCCCGAAGCCAGGTCAGCGCGATGATGGCGCCCACCACACCGGTCGCCACGACCGCCACCGCGGCGGCGGCGAAGAACGGCGTCGGGTCGTGCTGCACCGCGGCGGCCACGGCGGCCGGCACCAGCAGCAGGTTGAGCAGGGGCATCCGGTCGCCGGCGACCGCCGCCGCCCAGGCCGGTGGTTGGGGGCGCTGGACAGTGGACCCAGGTCGATGTTGCGCACCATGGCCGAGAGCGGATTACGACGCTCGATCATGGTGGAGAGCGCCCGGCGAAGACCGACACGACCACACCGCGGCCGGCAGCACCAGCAGCAGGGTCAGTTCGCCGCCGCTGGTCCGGACCTCGGCGACGACCAGCAACACGGCGGCGAGGTCCCGGGTCAGCTGCCGGTACGACCAGTGCAGGCCCACCTTCTCCAGCAGGAGGTGCGATGGCGGTGACCAGCGGGCGACGGCGAACTCGCCGATGATGGCGGCCAACCCGGCGACGGCGAACAGGCCGACCCAACCGAATGTGCCACCGACGAGCATGACCAGGTAGGCCAGTACCAGTAGCGCACTGTGGGCGGCCACTCCGAGGCGTCCTGTCAACGTGCCGAACAAACGAGTTCGCTCCCTACGAGATTTCGTTGCGGGCTGCGCCCGTGCTGGACCGGCGTCACTCCCGTCACGCAGCGGGTCAACCACAGCCGTTCGCGTGTGACTGCGACCTTAACGCGAAGGGACAGCCCGGTGTCGCTCGGGTATCCCGCATCATTTCGGGCGAAGTCCGGTGCCGCCGGCACCCGGCCCCACCACCGGGGTCGGGCGCTCGGCAGATGGAGAGCGTTCAGCCGACCCGCCGGAAACAGGTCATCGCGCCGGGCGCCCTGCGCTTGGCGAACTCTCGGTAGCCGAGCTGCGGCGCGGTGTCGCGGGCGTACTGGTTGCCGTTGTAGACGCAGATGGTGCCCACGTCCAGGCGCTCCAGGGCCGGCGTCAGCTCGGCCGGCGTGGGGCTGGCGGTGCCGTCGGCGAAGCCGGCGAGCAGCAGCCGGTCCTTGGCGAACTGGGAGGTGAGGTCGTACTCGATGAGGTAGAAGTCCCGGGCAGGACGACCCGGACCTCGCTGGTGACGATCGGCGTCGTCCGCATGATTGTCTTCGGGGCGAGCAGCATGCCCTCCGGACGGTCCAGGCCCTGATCCAGAAGGCAATCGCCTGACGCTGCTGGGGAGTTTCCAGGTGGGGCGGTCGTGCACGTCGACCCAGCTCTTTGGCGACCACATCGGGTGGCGAACAGCGCGAACGCGGCGACCAGCAGCACCGCGATCCCGCCGGCGGCCGCGCGGCGCAGCACCGGGGTCGGGGCGGGCACGCGCACGGTGCAGAGCAGACCGATGAGTGTCGGCAGGGCGAGCAGCCACGGCACCCGCCAGAGCACCACCGAGATGCCGCTCAACGCGCTCAGCACCTCCAGCACGCCGGGCACGAACAGCACGCTCAACGCCAGGGTGGCACCGCCGGCGAGCAGCGCCGGCGTACGCCGGCGGGCGAGCAGTGGACCGCACCACAGCGCGAGACCGCTGATCACCCCGACCACACCGAACAGCAGGGTCCGTCGGTAGGTCAGCTCCGCGTTGAAGAAGGCGTCGTCCGCGCCGGTCGCGGTCATCCCGCCGAGCACCAGGCGGGACACCACCAACGAACCGATGGGGTACGCGAGGGCGGCGACCGCCGCGACGACGGCCGCCTTCCACTTGCCGACCAGCAGCATGGCGAAGCCGGCGGCACCGACGAGCATCGGCAGGATGATCGCCGCGGTGTTGGTGAGGCCGATCGCGGTGATCGAGAGCGCCACGATGAGCAGCAGGCTGCGCCGCGACCGGTTGTCGAACCACTCGGTGAGGTAGAACCACATCAGCGGGATGACCGCCGAAACGAACATGCCCTTGCCCTCGTGCAGGCGGAGCAGGTGGAACGTGCCGAGTGCGGCGTCCTCGCCGGCGACGAGGTACAGGTAGGCGACCGCCACGGTGAAGGCGAGCAGCGGGCGGCGCGGGGCCCACCGGTGCGTCAGCCGCCAGAGCGCCAGCGCCGCGAGCATCCCCATGATCGGCAGCAGCACGTACCAGAGGGCCGAGCTGGCGTGGATGCCGACGACGTTGGCGAACGCGCCGTCGAAGACCTCGATCGACGGGATCGGCGGCTGCGAGCCCATCGGCGGCAGCACGTTCTCGGAGAACAGGAAGTCGTTGAGCGGGATCAGGTCCCGTTCGGCGATCCAGACGGACTTGCCGACGTAGTAGACGTCGTCCGGGGTGTTGCGGGCCATGAAGAACGAGGAGATCCCGACCAACGCCGAGACGACGAGCGCGTACGCCGACTGGACGGCGGTGGGCACCGGGACAGCCGGGCTGGACGCCGGGCCGCTCAGCCAGACCCGGCGTACCAACAGGATCCCGCCGACCGCCGCGACCAGACCGGCCACGGCCGGATCCACCACGGGAGGTTGGTTCCGGTCGCGGCCACACCGGCGGAGACGGCGGCCACGGCGGCGGCGACCAGCACCCGATCAGCAGGCGGCGGTCAACGGGCGGCCGTGCAGCGGTCGGCTCGGCCGACGCCTGTCGTTCATCCTCACCCTCGGCGGGGCCTCGGCGTGCCGGCGGCGGGCGCGCAACAGGGCCACGACGGCGAGCGCCACGCAGGCCAGCAGCCAGATCCGGAAGGTCACCGACGGACGCAGATCGCCCAGGAACGCCAGGTGGTAGAGCACGGTGAAGAGCGCGAACGCGAGCACGGCACCATCGGTGAGCACCGCCGGGCGACGGCCACCAGCGCACGGACCCGGGACCCGGCGGACCGACGGTCGACGGGCCGGGCGCCCGCTCGGCGGTGTCGGATCCGGATCGGCGGGCGCTACGGCGATGCTGTCGACGTTGGCCACGGGCGTCCTTACTCGTCAGGCGGATGATGGATTTCGGCACGGTGACGGCCGGGTGTCAAGGGGCAGCGTAGCTGAATCGGACAGGAGGGCCGCCGCTGCGGGCGGCGGAGTGTCGAGCGCTAATCAACCCGATATCGGCGCCGCCCGGGTGAGGAAGGACGCTGTTGGCGCCGAGCCCGACGGCAACGGATTCGACCAGGTTGTCGAGGTAGCCGTCGGTGAGCGGGAGTCGGGCGATGGCGAGCCGCCAGTAGAGCGGGCCCACGATGAGGTCGATGGCGGCGTCCGGCTCGGTGTCGGCGGGCAGTTCGCCGCGCTGCACCGCGCGGGTGACCAGACGACCGCCGATTTCCTGCTGCCGGGCGTGCACCACCTGCCGCAGGGTCGCGTCGATGCTCGGGTTGCGGGCGGCCTCGGCCAGCAGGTCCGGGATGATCTGCGACGCCAGTGGGTGGCGCAGCGCGTGCGCCACCGCCTGGAACAGCAGGGTGAGATCACCGCGCAGGGTGCCGGTGTCCAGGACGGGCAGTTTGCGGTGCGCCGCCGCGGCGACGATCTCCAGCACCAGGTCGAGCTTCGAGCTCCACCGCCGGTAGATCGCCGTCTTGCTGACACCGGCCCGCCGGGCTACCGCCTCGATGGAGAGCCGGCCGTAGCCGACCGCGGCGAGCTCCTGCATCAGCGCACGCCGGATCGCCGTGGTGATCTCGTCGCGCAGCACCGCCGCTCCGGCCGGGGCCCGCCTTTTCGGTGGTCATCGGGGCTCTTATCGCAGGTCACGCCGGCCAGCGTAGCGCAACGACGGTACGGTTGCGTCCCGACGTGTTCGGACTACTGTCCACGCAGCGACGAGGCGGCGCCCGCGCACTTTTCCCACTAGGATTCGATCGTCGCGAGCAACCCCGTCTGCACGAAAGATCGGAGCGCCATCTTCATGGCCACCACCGCGCTGGTCGACCCTGACACGGGCCTGACCCAGGCGCAGCTGGCCGCTCGGCACGGGCTACGGGTCGCCGGTGAGCGCCCCAGCCTGGTCGAGTACAGCCGCCGACTATGGGCCTACCGGCACTTCATCGCCGCGTACGCCAACGCCAAGCTCGTCGCCTCGTACAGCAACGCCAAACTGGGTCAGCTCTGGCAGGTGCTCACCCCGCTGACCAACGCGGCGGTCTACTACCTGATCTTCGGGGTGGTGCTGGCACAGAACAGCATCCCGAACTACATCGCCTACCTGACCACGGGGCTGTTCATCTTCAACTTCACCCAGAGCGCGGTCCTGGCCGGCACCCAGTCGATCAGCAGCAACCTGGGGCTGATCCGGGCGCTGCACTTCCCCGGGCCAGCCTGCCGCTGTCCACCACGATGACGCAGTTCCAGCAACTGCTGGCCTCGATGGTGGTGCTGATCGGCATCGTGCTGGCCACCGGTGAGCCGCTGACCTGGGAGTGGTTGCTGCTGGTGCCGGCCCTGCTGCTGCAGGCGGTGTTCAACGCCGGCGTGGTGCTGATGGTCGCCCGGTTGGGTGCCAAGTCGAGCGACCTGAAGCAGGTCATGCCGTTCATCCTGCGCACCTGGATGTACGGCTCCGGCGTCCTCTACAGCGTCAGCCTCTTCGACCGGCTGCCCGGCTGGGCGACGACGCTCGTGCAGTACAACCCGCTGCTGGTCTACATCGAGCTGGCGCGGTACACGCTGCTCGAGCAGGCGCCGCTGCTCAACGAGTCGCTGACCCAGCTCTGGCTGGTCGGCGGCGGATGGCAGTGGTCGCCGGCATCGGCGGTTTCATCTACTTCTGGCGCGGCGAACAGGAGTACGGCCGTGGTTGAGCACTTCGACGCTCCGTTGCGGCGAGCGCGACGATGACCCACAACCAGGAACGCATCCCGACAGTGGTCGTGGACGACGCGCACATCATCTACCGGGTGCACCAGGGCGCCGGTGGTGGCACCACTCCGGTGGCCGCGCTGCGCCGGCTGGTGAAGCGCACCAAGGCGCCGAACATCCGGGAGGTGCACGCGATCAAGGGGTCTCGTTCACCGCGTACCGGGGTGAGGCGATCGGGCTGATCGGCACCAACGGCTCCGGCAAGTCCACCATCCTGCGGGCCATCGCCGGTCTGTTGCCGGTCAACCGGGCGCGATCCACACCCAGGGCAGCCGTCGCTGCTGGGCGTGAACGCCGCCCTGCTCAACGACCTCTCCGGCGAGCGCAACGTCACCCTCGGCTGCCTGGCCATGGGCATGCATCCCGACGACGTGGCCAAGCAGGCGGCCGGGATCATCGACTTCTCCGGGATCAACGAGCGGGGTGACTTCGCCAGCCTGCCGATGCGGACGTACTCCTCCGGCATGGCTGCCCGACTGCGGTTCTCCATCGCCGCGGCCAAGAAGCACGACGTGCTGCTCATCGACGAGGCGCTGGCCACCGGCGACAAGGGCTTCCGCAAGCGCAGCGAGCAGCGGGTGCGGGAGCTGCGGGAGGGCGCGGGCACTGTGTTCCTGGTCAGCCACCAGCTCTCCTCCGTACGGGACACCTGCGAACGGACGATCTGGCTGGAATCGGGCCTCATCCGGATGGATGGGCCCACCGACGAGGTCATCAGGGCGTACGAGGCGTACGCGAACAGCAAGTAGAGTGCCGGCGAACGTCCGGCATCGACACGGCACCGGGGACCGCGTCGCCCACGTTGGGCGGCGCGGTCCGCGCGTTAAGGTTCATTCCGTCGCCGCTCGGGCGGAACCTTCCGTTAACGCATCCCTGAGAGTGAGGATCCCGCAATGACGCAGGACCAGACCACTGGCCCGGACGCCGAAGCGGAGACCCCGACGCCGTGGCGGCCCGCGCGGACAGTGGCGGTGGTCCTGGCCGGGGCACCGGGACCCGGCTCGGCCTCGGCATCCCGAAGCAACTGCTGAAGATCGCCGGTAAGCCGATCATCGAGCACACCCTGGCGGTCTTCGAGACGGCACCGGAGATCGACGAGATCATCGTGCTGATGGCGACCGGCCACGTCGACGACGCCCAGCGGATCGTCGAGAAGGCCGGCCTGCGCAAGGTCACCAAGGTGATCGAGGGCGGTGACACGCGCAACGCGACCACCCGGATCGCGCTCGACGCGGTCGGCCCGGACGACTGCAACATCCTCTTCCACGACGCCGTCCGCCCGCTGCTCAGCGGCCGGATCGTGCGCGAGTGCGTCAACGCGCTCTGGAGCTACGACGCCGTGGACGTGGCCATCCCGTCCGCGGACACGATCATCCAGGTGGACGACAACGACTGCATCACCGACATCCCGGTGCGCTCCCGGCTCCGCCGTGGGCAGACCCCGCAGGCGTTCCGCTCCCCACCATCCGGGAGGCGTACCGGATCGCCGAGGACGACCCCAACTTCGCCGCCACCGACGACTGCGGCGTGGTCCTGCGCTACCTGCCCGGCACCCCGATCAAGGTGATCGACGGTTCGGACGAGAACATCAAGGTCACCCACCCGGTCGACGTGCACCTGGCGGACAAGCTCTTCCAGCTCGCCGCGGCTCAGGCGCCCGGCTGACCGACCACCGCAGCTACAGCGAGGAGCTGACCGGCCGCACCATCGTCGTGTTCGGCGGCAGCTACGGCATCGGCCACGAGCTGACCGAGCTGGCCCGGCGCTACGGCGCCCAGGTCTTCCCGTTCAGCCGTTCCAGCACCGGCACCCACGTGGAGCGGGCCGCGGACGTCGAGGCCGCGTTGACGACCGCCTTCGAGGCCACCGGCCGGATCGACCACGTGGTGGTCACCGCCGGCATCCTGGAGAAGGGCGCCCTCGCCGAGATGGACGAGGAGACCATGGACCGGCTCCTCCAGGTCAACTTCGTCGGCCCGGTGACCATCGCCCGCCAGGCCCTCCCGTACCTCCAGCAGACCAAGGGTCAGCTGCTGCTCTACACCTCCAGCTCCTACACCCGGGGTCGGGCCGCTACGCGCTCTACTCGGCCACCAAGGCCGCCCTGGTCAACCTCACCCAGGCGCTCGCCGACGAGTGGGCCGACGTGGGCGTGCGCGTCAACTGCATCAACCCGGAGCGCACCGCCACCCCGATGCGGACGCGGGCCTTCGGCGAGGAGCCGGAGCACACACTGCTCGCCGCGGAGGCCGTCGCCCAGTCGTCGCTGGACGTGCTGATCTCCGACCTGACCGGCCAGGTGATCGACGTACGTCGGGCGCACGGTGACGGGCCCACGCCGAGCGTGCCGGCCCAGCCCGGCTCGGGTCGGGTCGAGGCGCCGGCCGGCGCGGCGTCCACGAACTGACGCCGACGGCTGCGGAACCACGAACGGAGCGAGATGCGCGGCGACCTGGTCCGAAAGCTGGCCGCCCGGTGCCTGACCACCGGGTTGGCCGTGCTGGCCTTCGTCGTGCTGGCACTCACCGGTGCCACCGGCTGGGGCTGGCGCTGGCCGTCGCCGCGCTGGCCGCCTCGGCCGCCGAACAGCGGATCCGGCCCGGCGCTGACCTCGTCGCGGAGACGACGCTCGTCGCCGCGGCGGTCCTGGTCGGTTACTCCCGGCGGCTCGACGACGGGCTCGACCTCGCGCTGGTCGCCACCGGCCTGGTCCTGCTGGGGCTGGTGCTGCTGGTGGGGCCCTGCGGACCGCCGGCAACCTGGAGATCCGGGCCGCCAACCTGCCGGTCCGCGCCTGGACCCCGCTGGTCGCCGGCCGACTCGACACGGCCCTGCTCGGGCTCCTCGCCGCCCTGGCGCTCGCCGCCGCGCTCGCCCTGCCGGCCGGCGTGGCGCTGACCGCCAGCCTGCTGGTCGGCGCCGGGGCCGGTGCGGTCGCACTGGACCTGGCCCGGCGACGGTTCCGGCCGAGGGCCGGTGGCGGGCGGTGGCCCGCGCGCTGCGCCGGCACCAGCCGGAGTTCCTGCTCTACTTCTCCGCGCCGCCCGGGTCGGAATACCAGGTCACCATGTGGCTGCCGTACCTGGAACGGATCGGCCGGCCCTTCCTGGTGATGCTGCGCGAGCCGGAGTTCCTGGCCTCGATCGCCGCAGCCACCGACGCGCCGGTGGTCTACTGCCCCACCCTGAAGACGATGGACGAGGCGTTGGTGCCGAGCCTGCGCGCGGCGTTCTACGTCAACCACGGTGCGAAGAACAGCCACTGCGTGCGGTTCACCCAGCTCACCCACGTCCAGCTGCACCACGGCGACAGCGACAAGGCGCCGAGCGCCAACCCGGTGTCGGGCATCTTCGACCGGATCTTCGTGGCCGGGCAGGCGGCGATCGACAGGTACGCCCGCGCCGGCGTGCAGATCCCTGCGGACAAGTTCGTGGTGGTGGGCCGCCCGCAGGTCGAGTCGATCGAGGTACGCCCCGAGCCGGCGCGAGGGTTGACGCACCCGACCGTGCTGTACACCCCGACCTGGACCGGGCACCACGCCGACGCCGACTACTGCTCGCTGCCGGTGGCCGAGGCTCTGCTCCGCCGACTGCTGGACCGCGGGGCGACGGTGATCCTGCGGGCCCACCCGTACACGACGCAGAACCCGCGTCGGCCCGCCAACTGGGTCGGCTGACCGAGCTGCTCGTCGCCGACCGGTCCCGCACCGGTCGCCAGCACGTGGTCGGCGCGGCGGCTCGGGAGCTGAGCCTGACCGAGTGCGTCAACCGATCGGACGCGCTGGTCTCCGACGTGTCCGGGTGATCTCGGACTACCTCTATTCCGGCAAGCCGTATGCGGTCACCGACATGGGCGACGAGGGCAACCGGTTCGTGGAGCGTTTCCCCTGGCCGGGTCGGGTTACGTGCTGCACCGGGATCTGTCCAACGTGGACGAGGTGCTGACCGCCCTGCTGGACACCGACCCGCTGGCCGAGGCCCGCTGGGCCACCCGCCGCCGCTACCTGGGTGACTTCCCGGCCGACTCGTACGCCGAGGGGTTTCTGACCGCCGCCCGGCGGAGCTGACGCTGCCTGAGGCCCGCGTGACCGAGGGGTCGGCGCAGCTCTCCCGCTCGCCTGAACCCGACCGACGAACCTCAGCGGTACGCGTCGAGCAGCGCCAGCACCGCCGCCGGGTTCTCCACGTGCGCGTTGTGCCCGAGACCGGGCAGCGTGGCGACCGGTACGCCGTACTCCTTGAGCTGCTCGTCGGTGACCATCGGGTCGTGCTCGCCGCGCGCCAGCACCACCGGCACGTCGGTCGCCACCAGCAGCGCGGCCAGGTCGGGCGCACCGACGGCGAAGGCGGTCGGGTCCATGGCGAGGCGCCACCGGCCGTCGACCTGACGCAGCCCGGCGTCGACCACCGGATCGTCCGGCGGGATCAGACCGGCGAGGCCGGCGACGCGCAGGTAACGGCGGGCCGCCTCGGTGCGGCTGGCGAACCAGCTCACCGGACGGGCGGCGACCTCGGCCGCGCGGGTCAGCTCGGCGGGTGACCACTGTGCCTTGATGCCCAGGCCGACGACCGCGTCGACAGGCATCCCGGCGGCGCGGGCGGCCAGCGCGAGGCCGACCACCCCGCCCAGCGAGTGCCCGAGCACGACGAGCCGGTCGTCGGCGGCGAGGCCGTGGGCGATCCGGCCGGCGAACCCGTCGAAGGAGTACGACGGCAGCGGCGTCGCGAAGCCGTGGCCGGCGAGGTCCGGTGCCAACCACCGCCCGGGCCAGTGCTGCTCGAGGTAGGGCGCCCAGGGCAGCCACACGTCACCGGTCGCCCCCATGCCGTGCAACAGCAGCAGAACCGGCCTGCGACTGGCTGGACCACCCGATTCATCCACCACGGCCGCAGTCTCCCACGGTTCACCGCCGGGTACGAGAGCCGCCGACCAGGGCACACGCGAAACGCCGCGGGCGCCGCCCTTGTGGAGGACGGCGCCCGCGGCGGTCAACGTGCCCGGGTCAGGCGGAGTAGCCCCGGCTGGCGATCCAGTTGGCCAGGTCGATAGTGGTGATCCAGTACGACGGGTCGGCCGGGTTCGCCGAGTCGGCGATCCGCACGGTGCGGCCGTTGTCCTTGTAACCCACGACGGCGATGTAGTGCCCGCCGCCGTAGGAATGCCAGCTGCCGTCGGTGTCGGTGGCGTCGCCGACGACGTTCGCCACCACACCCCGGCCGTCGGTGATGGCCTTGACGACGTCGGCCTGGAGCCGGTCCATCTGGGCGGGGCTGGGGCGCCGGCGAACATCCGGGTCCGGTACGGGGAGCCCTTCACCTCGGCGTTGAGCACCCGGTGGTGTCCTCGGCCGAGTTGGTGCCCATCTCGGTGGTGCCCAGCTCGGCGCCGAGCTCCTCCTGGGTGCGGTCGACGCCGCTGGCGCTGAGCGCGTTGCGGGTGGCCGCCGGACCGCAGTTGTAGTAGGTGTTCTGCGCCTCGTACTCGTAGTCGAGCACCTTGGTCGCCGGCGGCTTCGGCGGCTGCGGCTTACGGGTCAGGTCGGGGTTGCTGCTGGCCTTGGCCGCGGGGACGCGGCGCTGGTGGCCGGGGCGGCAGTGGTCGGCGCGGCGCTGGCAGACGGGGACGCGGCGCGCGCCTCGCTGCGGGAGGCGGCGACGTCGCTGCGCATCTCGGCGACAGTGGTCGCGGTGCGCTGGCCCGCCGGCGCGTCGTCGGCGGTGGTGAGCAGGACGCCGGTGGTGGTGGCGATCGCGAGGGCCGCGGCGGAGGCGGCGACGATCTGGTACGGGCGCTCGGTGGCGAGGCGGCGGAGCTGACGCTGCAGGGTGTGCTTCACGGGTCCTCCACGGATCGGGGTGAGCGGCACACCGGGGCCGAACCGGCATCCGGGCAGGCGCCAGCGCACGGACCGTGGTCCGCGGATGGTGAACCGCTCAGGGTACGCCGGCGCGGCCGGGCGGTCAGGCGATGACCGGGGGTCAGCTCACCGTCACTGGACGGATGAGCGGGGCACCGCTGCGCCGTGGAGGCGAGGGAACAGCCGAGGGGTGGAAAGGTGCTGCACGAGGATGGAACTCCTTCCGACACCGCCTACCGGGTTAGCTGACGGATTCGGGCGGGAAGATCGCCCTACCGCGGGCCGTGGCTCGCGGATTCACCCGGACTTTCTGATGGGTCCCCGGTTCGTTGATCACGATTGAGCGGGTCGGCGCGGCGTCGCCTCTTGCGATCGGTTACCGCACCGGACGGACGACACTACTGGCCGCATCGCGGCCTGCCAAGCCAGGTTCACCTGTGTAAACCCCAATTGGCTCGACAATTTCTGCGCGTATTGCCGATGACGTGACTCGATGGGACAACTGGTTACGGTGACGCCGACGGGCGACAACCGGACAGGCCGCCGAGAAAGCGACCACAATGCCGGGAACAATCGCGCCGATCGTGCCGGACGACCGATTTCGCAATGGCGTGACCGGGCTCACAACACGGATCGGACTCAACCCACGCGGGCCGGGCGGAACCGTGCCACCACGGCGGGACGGAACGCCCGGCCACCGCCCGGCGGGCGGGCACCGGGTTGGGCCGCAGCCGGGCCGCCGCCGCGTACGCCTCCTCGACGAGGGTACGAGCTGACTCGGCGGCCAGCTCCGCGTCGCGCCAGGCGACCCGCTCCGCGCTGGCGGCCACCTGGTAGTCGGCCAGCCGCGCGTCCCGGACCACGCGGCTGAGCAGCACTTCCTGCTCGACCGGGTGGAGGCGGGGATTCCAGCCGTGCCGGTGCGCGAACACGTCGCCGAGCTGCGCCATGGTCAGGTCGCCCGCCAGTACGCCGCCATCGCCGCGCGGTGCAGATAGCGCTCGCGGGCGGCGTACTCGGCCGGGTGTGCGGGTGTGCGGTGTCGGCAGCGCCCCGGCGCCGGCGAAGCGACGGGCGGCGGCCTCCGCCTCGTCGTACCCGGTCCAGGCCCGCTCCATCTGCTCCTGAGCGGCCAGCCAGGCGGCGCGTCGTCGCCGCGCGGTCGTGGCCGCGCCGGAGGCGGCGACGGCCACCTCCTCGGCGTACCGGCGTCTGTCGACGGCCTCGGCCGCGGCCACCTCCCGGGCGGAGGGCGCGGCCGGGAGCGGGTCCTCGGTGGGTCGGTCCCGCTCGGGGCGGGCGACAAGCACGGTGAGCAGGCCCAGGGTCAGCAGGAACAGGGTCGACCAGATGGCGGCGGCCTGCGGCACCTCGGTCACGAACTGGTAGAAAACGACGGTCTCCATGGTCGGCACCTCGGGGAGAGCAGTGCGATGGGAGCCGCACCGGCCGGCGGCCACGGTGGGCCACGGATCGGTGGGGTGCGGGAGCTGGTGGGTCGACAGGCGCGGCGGCGGGACGCTCGTCCCGGTGGGCTCAGCGCCCGGGTGGGGCCCGGGTGCCCGGCTGCTCGGACCGTCGCCGAGGGCAGCAGGTCGGGCCCGGCCGCGCGCACCGGCAGCACACCGGCCGCGATGGTGCTCCGCTCGCTGGGCAGCGCCGGCGGCGAGTCGACCGACCAGGTCGGGGCGGACCTCGGCGGCCCCTCCCGGACTGAACGCTCCGGGCCTGCCCCACAGTGTGCCGGCAGGACGACGCCAGCGGCCCCGCGGCGAGAACTGTCGACACCGGGCTCACTGTCGACAGCGGGCTCGGTGGTGCCGTGGCAGCCGTGGCCGGGCCCGCGCCAAGCGCCAGGGCCGCGACGACGGCGAGGCTGGTCAGCACCCGCGTCGCCCAGCGCGCCACCCACCACAGCGGACAGGTGAACGCGACGGGAAGCACGTCCCCACGCTACCGTCGCGGGATCCCGGGCGCATCGACCACGGGCGTGTCGGCCCACGCCGCGCCGACCCCGCTGACCAGGGTGGACAGCGTCAGCGCGAGTCGACGTACGGTGATCGACCGCCGTCCGGACCGGCCTCGGTCCGGCTTTCGACGCCGCCGGTGTCCGGCGCGGCGTCGGTGCCGGCGGCGCGGGTGCCGGCCGTGCGTTGCTGGGGTACGGACGCCGGGCGGGCCGGACGGCGCGGCGCGAGCCGGCGCATCATCGGAGTCTCGACGAAGCGGTGCAGGAGCCCGGCGAGGATCAGGTTCACCAGCAGGAAGCCGAGCACCACGGCCGGGCCGCGCCAGCCCTCGAAGCCGGTCCCCAGTCCCCGCTCCAGCGCAGCACGCTCGTCATCACCAGCACGTGGACCAGGTAGAAGGCGAAGGAGACCTCACCGAGCCAGACCAGCGGCCGGGACCGCCACGGTGAGCGCCGCCCGCACGTCGGCGTCCGCGGCGGCGGCGATCACCAACAGGTACGCGATCGCGAGCAGCGTGGTCCACAGCTCGGCGCGGATCCACTGCGCGGCAGCCACCCAGGTCACCAGGAACAGCACGCTGGCCACGGTCAGCCGGGGCCGCGCCAGAGCCCCGGCGCATCAACTCGGCCGCCACCGCGCCCAACCAGAACTCCAGCGACCGCACCGGCGGGAAGATCTGGGTGAACCACCACCGGCTCACCTCCGGCACCAACTGCTGGGCCGGCCAGAGCGCGAGGATCAGCAGCGGCAGCGCGACGATCAGCACCCAGAGCAGCTTCGGCCGGGCCCGGCGCAGCAGCGGCAGTACCAGCGGCAGACACAGGTAGAAGAAGAACTCGCAGGAGAGCGACCAGCTGACGGTGTTGATGCTGTAGAACCAGCCCGGCCGAGGGTCCCAGGCCTGCAACAGCAGGACGTTCTCCAGCGCCGCCGCCGGTAGGACGGGGTCGGCGAACCACCAGGCGACCAGCAGCGTCGCCCCGAACAGCACCAGGTGGTTCGGGTAGATCTTGGCGATCCGTCGCCGCCAGAAGGTGAGCCGGGAGTCACCGGGACGGGCCGACCAGACCAGCACGAAGCCGCTGAGGATGAAGAAGAACTGCACCCCGGACAGGCCCAGGGTGAACAGCGCGTCGACCACTGCCTTGTAGTCCGGCTCGGCGATGATCCGCATGGTGCCCGCGTGGAAGCCGAAGACCAGCAGCGCGGCGATCCAGCGCAGCCCGGTCAGCGAGGGCAGCCGGGCCGGCGCCGGGCGGGCGCGGGCTCGCTGGCCGCCACCCCGGCGGTACTCGTCATGCCGGGATCCCGAAGCTCGGCAGGGTCACCAGCACTGTCGTATCCTCCTCGCCGCGGCGTCGGACGACGCGACGGCGACGCCCGCGACGACCCGCAGGGCCGCACCGAGGCACCCTACCGGGTCACTACCGGGTGAACCGGACGCGTCCCACCCCGGCATTCGTGGGCGGGAGGACTGTCGACCGGCCGGCGTTAACCTTCCGCTGGGCGGGAGTTCAGAGACTTCACCATCGGCGGCAACGTCAGGTTCCGGGGCTGGCCACCCGGGTCGTCGAAGGTGGCGGACGTGGTCAATGAGCCGACGCACGCACCGCTGCTGAGCATCGTCGTGCCCGTCTACGGCGTCGAGGCGTACCTGTACCAGTGCCTCGAGTCGATCCGAACCGACGTTCCGGCGGGCGAGTCGGACGCCGTCGAGCTGATCGCCGTCGACGACGCCTCCCCGGACGGCTGCGGTGACATGCTCCGCTCGTACGCGGTCGGCCGCGACGGCGTCCGCGTCGTACACCTGAGCAGCAACGTGGGTCTGGGGCTGGCCCGCAACGCCGGCCTCGACGTGGCCACCGGCCGCTACGTCTGGTTCGTCGACAGCGACGACTGGTTGCCGCCGGGCACGATCCGGGCGGTGCTGGACCGGTTGCGCCACCACGAGCCCGACGTGCTGATGCTGGACCACCTGCGGGTGCACGAGGACGGCCGGCGGGAGGTGGACGCGAGCAGTCACCTGCTGCGCGGGATGTCCGGCGTCACCCGCCTCGCCGACCAGCCGCACCTGCTGAAGGTGCAGCACACCGCCTGGAACAAGGTGGTCCGCCGGGACTTCCTGGACGAGTTGGAGCTGCGGTTCTTCCCCGGCTGGTACGAGGACATCCCGTTCAGCCACCCACTGCTGATCGGGGCGGAGAAGGTCTCCGTGCTGGACCGGGTCTGCTACCTGTACCGGCAGGGTCGGCAGGGCGCGATCACCTCCACCCGCAGCGGCCGGCACTTCGACGCCTTCGCCCAGTACGAGCGGCTGATGGACTGGGTCGCCCGGAAACACCCGGACGAGCGGTTGCAGGCCGAACTGTTCCAGCTGATGATCAGCCACTACCTGGTGGTGGTGGGCAACGACGGCCGGCTGCACCCGCACCTGCGGCGGGACTTCTTCCACCGGGCCGCCGCGCACTACCGCCGGTACCTGCCCGCCGCCGGCTACCCGCTGCCCCAGGGCGTGACCGGGCTCAAGCACCGCCTGGTCGGACGTGGTGACTGGCTGGCGTACTCGGCTCTGCGCCAGGCCCACCGGGTCGCTGGACGCCTGCGGCGACCCGGCCCGACGGGTGGCGTCGACAGCGGCTCGGTCACCGCCGACGAGGACCCGGGCCGAGGGGCCGGTGCCGCGACGACGCGCGACGGCACGCTCGCGCCGGAGCTACGCGACATGCTGGCTGGTGGCCGGCTGCCGTGATCGATCCCATCGCACACCACGCCGGGAGCCGGGTCGACTCCCGGCGCCCTGGTTTCCAGGTCGTCCGCCCGTCGGGTGGACGACGACAGCACCACCGCACCCCGGTGCGGGCGTACCTGAGCAGAGGTCGGAATGACGGCGACAATCAAGATCGGACCGCACGCGGTCGGTGCCGGAGAACGACCGTTCGTGGTCGCCGAGATGTCGGGCAACCACAACGGCGATCTGAACCGCGCGCTGGCCATCGTCGACGCGGTGGCCGAGAGCGGGGCGCACGCGCTGAAGCTCCAGACGTACCGGCCGGACACGATCACCATCGACGTCGACACCCCGGCGTTCCGCATCTCCAGCGGGCACGAGCTGTGGGGCGGGAGAACCTGTACCGCCTCTACGAGCGGGCGCACACCCGTACGAGTGGCACGCCCCGATCTTCGAGCGGGCCCGCGAGCGCGGACTGACCGTCTTCTCGTCCCCGTTCGACGCGACCGCCGTGGAGCTGCTGGAGTCGCTGGACGCGCCCGCGTACAAGATCGCCTCGTCGGAGCTGGTCGACCTGCCGCTGATCCGGCTCGTGGCCAGCACCGGCAAGCCGATGGTCATCTCCACCGGAATGGCGACGGTCGCCGAGATCGACGCCGCGGTGCGGACGGCCCGCGCCGGTGGCGCGGCGGGCATCGTCCTGCTGGCCTGCACCGCGTCCTACCCGGCCCCGCCGGCCGACAGCAACCTACGCCGGCTGCCGGTGCTGGCCGGCGCGTTCGACGTGCCGGTCGGGCTCTCCGACCACACGCCGGGCATCGGGGTGGCAATCGCCTCGGTCGCGCTCGGCGCCTGCTTCATCGAGAAGCACGTGACGCTGGACCGGGCCGACGGCGGCGTGGACTCGGACTTCTCGCTGAACCCGGCGGAGTTGGCGGCCCTGGTCGCCGAGTCCGGCAGCGCGTACGCGGCACTCGGCGGCACCGCGATCGGCCCCACCCCGCCGAGCGCGAGGGACTGCGATTCCGCCGTTCGCTGTTCGTGGTCGAGGACGTGCGGGCCGGCGACCCGGTGACCGCACAGAACGTCCGCTCGATCCGCCCGGCCGGCGGACTCGCCCCCGTGGAGATCGACCGGGTGCTGGGCCGCACTTTCACCACCGACGTCCCGCGCGGCACACCGTTGAGCTGGAACCTGATCTAAACGCACCGCCCCTGCCTTCCCGCCCGCCCCGCCCGCCCGCCCGCCTCGCCCGCCCGCCCGCCGATCTTGCACTTACTGTCCCGGCGAAAGGCGTGTAAGCCGCGATTCGGCGTCACAAAATGCAAGATCGACGGATGGGAGGGGCGGGAGGGCGGGAAGGCAGGGCGGATGCCCCAGTCGTGGGGCAGCTCTACAGGCACGCGTCGGGCCCAGGCCGGCTGCGGCTGCGGCTACCCGGCCACCTGGAGACCGAGTCGCGCCACCGGCATGGGAGCTGAGGCGGGTGCGAAGCCGACGGTGACCACCAGGTCGGCCACCCCGAGGGTTCGCCAGACTGCCGATCCGTCGGCCGGCGTACCCAGACCGTGGCGCCGCCACCAGGCCGCCACCGACACGTCGGCCAGCTTGCAGCAGCACTCGGCGCGGGTCCACCGTGCCCAGAAGTCCTGCACGCCGAAACGGCGGGCCAGCGCCGGGGCACCGGAGCGTTCGCGCGTTCCGCGTCGATCGCCACCCGCCATCCCGGCGTCGGCGGGCCGTACCAGCCGACGCAGCGGCCGTCGTCGAGGTGGCTGCGGGTCACCGCGTCGGCCAGGTCGACGGGGTCACCGATGCGCAGATGCCGCTCGGCGGCGACGAGCAGCCCCGGCACCGGACGGGGACGGACCGGCCGGTCCGGGTCAGATGGCGGCGGCACCGTCCACCACGATGACCTGGCCGTTGATGTTGGTGTGCTCCCGTAGCAGCATCCGCACCACTGGCGTGACCTCCTCCGGCTCGGTCAGGTGCCCGGTCGGGGTACGCCGCACGATCTGGTCGAGCTGGGTCGGGCCGAGCACGGCGGACATCTCCGAGGCGAAGAAGCCGGGAGCGACCGAGTTGACGAGCATCCGACCGCCCAGCTCCCGGGCCAGTGAACGGGTGGCGGCGTCCATGCCGCCCTTGGTGGCGGAGTACGCGACCAGGCCCGGGAAACCGCGCTGCCCACAGATCGAGGTGATGTTGACGATCCGCCCGCGCAGCCCCTTGGCCAGCATCCGGCGGATCACCAGTCGGGTCAGCTGGAGCGGGCCGTCAGGTTGGTCTCGATGATCCGGGCGATGTCGTCGGTGGAGGTGTGCGCGTGCAGCGAGTCCTGTCCCATCGCGGCGTTGTTGACGATGCCGTCGATCGGGCCGAGGCGCTGCTCCACCTCCCTTACGAAGCTCTGCGCGGCGCGCAGGTCGGTGACGTCCACCGAGCCGACGTGCACCCGGTCCGGGTGCTCGGCGGCGAGCTTCTCAACTCCGGGTGATGGTGCGGGCGAACGCGGCCACCCGTACGCCCGCGTCGAGCAGGTCGGTGACGATGGCCAGGCCCAGGCCCGGGAGCCGCCGGAGACGAGGACGACGGAGCTGGGCGGGACGAGCTGGGTGTCGGCGGGTCAGACATCGCTCTTCAGGGTCTCCCTTGACGGGAATGTCGGTCAGGACGCGGATCCGGCGCGGCACGGCGTACTCGGGAAGGCGGTCGGCACACCAGCGGACCAGCGCGGCCTCGTCCGGCACGCCGGGGTCAGCGGAGGACGCGTCGGCGGGGGCGAGGACCACGTCGGCGACCACCATCCGGCCGAGCACCGGGGCACGGCGGCCGGTCACGCGGGCCCAGGCCACCGCCGGGTGCCCGGCCAGCACGCCACGGACCACGCCCGCGGAGACCTTGCTGCCACCGACGTTGATCTCGTCGGAGTCCAGCCGACCGGTGATCAGCACCCGCTCGTCGAGCACCTGCACCCGGTCGCCGGTACGGATCGGGCCAGCCAGACCGGCACCGTGGTGTGGGGAGGTGACCACCAGCTCGTCGTCACGGACGGAGAGCGTCGGCCGACCGGGGTCTCCCGGTCCAGCCAGTCGACCGGGAACCCGGCCCGTCCGTCGTGCACCACAATGGACGCCCCCACCTCGGAGGACGCGTAGATCCAGGAGATCCGGGCCGACGGGAAGACCTCCCGCAGCTGGTCCAGGATCGCCTGGTCCACCGGCTCGCCGCCGAGGGTGATCTGGCGCAGCGGCACCCGGGCCAGCGCGTCGGCGTCCCGGTAGAGGGTGCGGCGCCAGAAGGTCGGGGTGCCCGAGGCGGCGTCGACCCGTGCGCGGCCGCGACCGTGGGCCAGTCGTCCAGCTCGTCGGGCTCGACCACCACCAGGTGCTGGCCGGGCTGGGTCAGCGACAGGGTGACCACCTGCCACCAGGCGTACGTGCCGGGGCGTACGGGCAGAGCCAGGTCCGGTCGGGCTGGTCGGCCCGTACGGTGGTCAGCGTGTCGAGGTGTGCCCGACCCGCTTGGGGCGCCCGTCGAGCCCGAGGTGAGCAGCCAGAGCCGGCCGGGCTCGGGGCTCGCGGCCGGATCGGGTCGCTCGGGTGCACCCGTCGTCGTCGAGGACGCCGACGGTGAACCCGGCGTCCAGCAGCTCGGCGCGCATCACCGCGTCGACCCGACTCGCGGTGCTGAGCAGCAGCTCGGTGCCGTGCCTGGCGTGCTGCCGCGCGGCGGTGAGCGCGTGCACCGCGGAGTGGGCGAGCACCGCCGCCGGATCGGGCAGCGTCGGCGTCGGCAGCGAGCGCCACGTCAGTGCCGTGCCACCGACGACGAGCCGGTTGTCGGCACCGGCTGGCTCCGGGTGCGCGGGGCGGGTGGCGCGAGGTCGCGACGGTCACTGGTGTTGAAGCTCGACGAGGAAGTCGAGGACGTCCCCGACGGTGGCGATGCGACGCAGGCCGGGGCGTCGAAGTTGAGCTCCTCCCCGTCTCGTCCTCCACCCGCAGGGCCAGCTCGGAGAAGTCGAGCGACCGGAAACCGATCTCCCGCAACTGCGCCGCGTCGTCCGCGGGGAGCTCCCGGTCCTGGTTCTTCAACACCTGAGCCATGAGGTCGCGGATCTGCGCGCGACTCAATTCGTTCATGCGCCGCAGTCTACAACCCAACGAATGGATATCTGATTTGCCGGTGGCCCCGGGTAAGGTGCCGGGACCGACGTGAACGGCTAGGAAAGCGAGACGCACGTGCTGCGCGAAGCGACGACGGACGACGTTCATCTGATGTTGTCCTGGCGTAATCAGGAAACCAATCGGCAGGTCAGCAAGACCAGTCACGAGATCACCGCCGAGGAGCACGCCCGGTGGTGGTCGGCGGTCCGCGACGACCCGTCCCGGCGAGTGCTGACGTACGTCCGCGACGACAGTCCCTGTGGTGTCGTCACCTTCTTCGACCTGCGGCTGGACGGCCCGCGTACCGGCGCGTGGGGCTTCTATCTCGACGCCGACGGGCTGGACGCGCGGGCGACACGCTGCCCGCCTGGCTGGGGTCATGCGGGAGGCCGTCGAGTACGCCTTCGACGGGCTGCACCTGGACCGACTCGACGGTGAGGTGCTCGGCCACAATACCGTCGTACGCCAGATGAACCGGCGTTTCCGATTCGTCGAGGGCACCCGAGGCAGGAGTTGTCCGACGGCCGGGAAATCACCGTCATCCCGATTTCCCTGGCTCGGGCCGACCGCCGTCAGCGCTGATTGTCGGACACCTCCGGGAATGGACGGAATCCATCAACCGGCCGTGTTCCCGGTGGACATCCGCCGTTCACGAATAGCGGTGTCCACCGGGATGCGCCGGGTCACATCCGTCGCCAGGCCGCCCAGTGCTGCTCCGGATTACCGCCGAGTCGCACGAAGCCGTACGCCGCGCCGTCCCAGTCGTCGGCCTGCCCGGGTGCCCAGCGGGCGAACACCACCTGCGCCGCGGCCGGCGGCTGCTTGAGGCCGAACCACCGCACGTCGGTCCAGGTCACCTGGTGGCTGAGGTTGAACCGCAGGATGTAGTGCACGCCGGTGGAGGCCCACACCCGCTCTCCGGGGCGTACGCCGACGTCGGCCACCCGGGGCGTCGGCGCGGTGTTCGCCACCATCGGCCGGACGAGCCGCTGGTCGATCACCTGCATGGTGACGAGGTTGACCACCACCAGGGCGCCGAGGATCGGCAGCCGTAGGCGGGACACCTGGACCGCGGCGACGAGCAGCAGGCAGCCGGCGATGCCAATCAGCGACCCGACCACCGGACGCATCTCCCGCCAGCCGCCGGTCAGTGCCATCAGGTCCGGCGCACCGAAGCCGCCGTAGCGCAGCGAGTGTCCCCGGCTGGCCACGTACGCGAGTCGGGCAGCGACCACCGCGCCACCGGCGACCAGCAGGCCCACCGCGACGGCCGTACGACGCAGCACCACCCGACGTCCGGCGGTGAGCAGCACCCGAGCCCGACGAGCATCCAGAACGGCGCGAGCATCTGCACGTAGCGTCCGTAGATCGCATCCAGCGGCTTGCCGGTGATGCCGGCCAGGATCACCGAGGCTCCACTGGCCACTCCGACGCTCGCGACCAGCGCGACGCCCAGCGTCCAGCGCGTCGCGTCACCGTGCCGGGGACGCCACAGCTCCCGGACGGCGGCAGCCCAGGCCACCCCGGCCATCCCGAACGTGATCACGACGAGGTACCAGAGTTGGGTGGTGACCGCCGCCCCGACCCGAACGACACCCTGCGTGGACGCGACCGCGTCGACCACGCTGCCGCCCGGGTGCTGCCGAGCAGGTAGACCTTGTCCCCGAGCAGCCGGATGCCGGCCTCGTTGACCAGCGCCAGGGCCAGCACCGGCAGCAGCGCCGCGAGCACCCCACGGGCGTGATCCGGCGACGGACCAGCAACAGCAGGACCAGACCGGCGTGTATCCCGACGATCACCAGGCCGCGGGAGTGCAGGAGGTGGAACGCGCCGACGCACAGGCCGACGGTGGCTGCGGCGAGCGGGCCGGGTCGCCCGATCCAGCGGTGCACAGCGAGCAGCCAGGCAACCACCAGCGGCGCCATCACCGTGTCGATCATGGCAACACCGGCGTAGAAGGCGGTCGCCGGCAGGGTCGCGGCCACCACCGCCGCGAGCAGCGCGTACGACCGGCGCAGCCGCAGCAGCCGATGACCCAGCAGGTACGCCAGGGCAGCAGCGCCGAGTTCACCATCGCGTTGATCAGCTGGACGAGACGGTAGCTGTCGGCGAAGTCCCGGTCCCCGAGGAACGCCGGCGAGATCAGCATCGGGTAGCCGACCCGACGCAGCAGGTCGTTCTCGCTGCTGAAGCCACCCGGACCGCCGGCCAACGCGCGGGCGGTGTTGAGGTAGCTGTCCTCGTCGGTGTGCGCGATCGGCAGCACGATGTGCCGGGACAACCACATCCGCCAGGCCACGCCGAGCGCCCAACCGACGACCAGCAGCAGGGGCACCAGCCAGCGCCGCGCGGCGCGCCGGCCGGCGTCTCGGCCGCCACCGCCGGCCGTTCGATCACGTCACTACCGGATGCCATTCACGCCTCCAGAACTGCCGGTCGGATCGGGCCCGCGCGGATCCGACCGGCACGTCGGCCCGCTCGGTGACGCTCGGGTGAGCCGCTCGCACCGGACCGGTGCGGATGTCGGGTGAACGCGGGAACCGGCTACGCGCGGGCTGCCGGGTCGCTCGCGCGGTCACTGTAGCGGCCCGATCCGGCCTGTTCAGCCCACATTCCGGGCGGTCGGAAGTGTTCGCCTGCGCGGTGTCCGGCATTCACGGGAGCAGAGGTTGCGGTTCACCCACGAGCGCCGGGGAGTTAACCCGCCATGGCTAGCGTGTCACCCCGGTCGGCCGGCCCAGGGCCGCTCGTTCATCCACGAACACGGGAGCACCACATTGAGTGAGTTGAATGGATCGTCCATTTTGATCACCGGAGGAACTGGTTCCTTCGGCAGGACGTTCCTCCGGCACATCCTCAACGAGGCCGACCCGCCCGCGTGGTGGTGTTCTCCCGAGACGAGCTCAAGCAGTACGAGCTGCGCCAGCAACTCGGCGACGACCCTCGACTGCGCTGGTTCATCGGCGACATCCGGGACCGGCACCGCCTCACCCGGGCCATGCACGGCGTGGACCATGTCGTGCACGCTGCCGCGCTCAAGCAGGTGGACACCGCGGAGTACAACCCTCCGAGTACATCGCCACCAACATCACCGGCTCGCAGCACGTCGTCGACGCGGCCATCGAGGCCGGCGTCAAAGGTCATCGCGCTCTCCACCGACAAGGCGTCGAGCCCGATCAACCTGTACGGCGCGACGAAGCTGGTCGGCGACAAGCTGTTCGTCTCGGCCAACCACTACGCCGCCCAGCACCCCACCCGGTTCGCCGTGGTGCGCTACGGCAACGTGGTGGGCAGCCGCGGCTCGGTCGTCCCGCTGTTCCGTCGGCTGGCCGCCGAGGGCAAGAGCCTGCCGATCACCGACAAGCGGATGACCCGCTTCTGGATCACGCTGGACCAGGCCGTGCAGTTCGTCATGGACTCGTTCGACCAGATGCAGGGCGGCGAGCTGTTCGTGCCGCGGATCCCGAGCATGCGCATCCTCGACCTGGTCGAGGCCGTGGCACCGGACGCCACCACCCACGAGATCGGCATCCGGCCGGGCGAGAAGCTGCACGAGGAGATGATCGCGCCCGACGACAGCCGTCGGACGTTGCGTGCCGGCGACCGGTTCATCGTCCAGCCGACCATCGCCACCTGGGGTTACCAGGCGCCGGTCGACTGCGACCCGGTGCCGGACGGCTTCGCCTACCAGTCGGACACCAACGACGAGTGGCTCACCGTCGAACAGCTGCGCGACATGCTCGGCATCACCGCATGACGGGATGCTCCCGTACGGCCGGCACTCGGTCACCGAGGACGACATCGCCGCCGTGGCCGGTGTGCTGCGCGGCGACTGGCTCACCACCGGGCCACAGGTCGACGCGTTCGAGGCCGACCTGGCCAGGTGGACGGGCGGGTCGGCGTCACCACCGTCTCCAACGGCACGGCGGCGCTGCAGGTGGCGTACGCGGCGGCCGGGTTGGCCCCGGCGACGAGGTGGTGGTGCCGCCGATGACGTTCGTGGCGACCGCCAGCAGCGCCGCCGCCCTCGGTGCGAAGATCGTGTTCGCCGACGTGGAGGACGAGACCTTCTGCCTCGACCCGGCGGCGGCCGCCGCCGCGGTCACCTCGCGGACGAAGGTCGTCGCCGCTGTCGACTACGCCGGCCACCCGGCCGACTACGACGCGCTGCGTATGTCGATGGCGGGCAGCGACGCGTTGCTCCTCGCCGACGCCGCGCACTCGATCGGCGGCACCTACCACGGTCGGCCGGTGGGCTCGCTCGCCGACCTGACCACGTTCTCGTTCTTCCCCACGAAGAACCTGACCACCGCCGAGGGCGGTGCCGTCGCGGCACTCGATCCGCAGGTCCTGGAACGGGCCCGCCGGTTCCGCAGCGTCGGTGTGGTCCGCGACCGCGACGAGTTCCGCTTCCCGGACGAGGGCGGCTGGTACTACGAGGTCCACGAGTTCGGGCTGAACTACCGCCTGCCGGACGTGCTCTGTGCCCTGGGCCGCAGCCAACTGCGTCGGCTCGCCGAGTTCACGGCCCGCCGCAGCGCCCTGGTCGCCCGATACGACGCGGCGCTGGCCGACCTGGACGGCGTACTGCTGCCCAACCGCAGGTCGTGGGCGGACCCGGCCTGGCACCTCTACCCGATCCGGGTGCTCGACGGGCGTCGCCGCGAGGTGTACGACCGGATGCGGGCCACCGGCATCGGTGTGCAGGTCAACTACATCCCAGTGCACTGGCACCCGGCCTTCGCTGACCTGGGCTACCGGCGCGGATCCTGCCCGGTGGCGGAGTCGTTCTACTCCCAGCAGCTGTCGCTGCCGCTCTACCAGGACTCAGCGACGCCGACCAGGATCGCGTCATCGACGCGCTGACCGCGGCGGTACGGGTCGGTTCGGTGCGTTCCGCCGCCTGATGGGAACCTGATGCACCACGCCAACCACTTCTACGGCCACGCGCACGTGCTGGCCCGTTACGCCGGTCTCGGCGACCGGCACCCGCCACGGATCAACGGGTACGTGCAGCACGGCTGGAACATCGGTGACGGTCTGGCCCCGGCCACCCGTACGCCGAGCGCACCCCAGCCTGCTCTGGTCGGAACAGACCCGCCGTCGAGCCTGGTCGGTGGGGCGGCGCAACGTGGTCGTCATCGGAGCGCCGTTCGTCTACCTGCTGGCCATGCGACCCGAGGAACCACCAGCCGAGGAGCGGGAGGGCACCATCTGGTACCCGTTCCACGGCTGGGAGGGTCAGCACGTCAAGGGCGACCACCGGAAGCTGATCGCCCTCATCCGGGACACCGAGCCCGGCCCGGTCACGGTCTGCCTCTACTGGCACGAGTACCGGATGCGCAACGTGCGCCGGCTCTACGAGCGTGCCGGCTTCCGGGTGATCTGCCACGGCTACCGGGGCACTGGTGGAAGGACACCGATCCGGAGTTCCTCGACCGGCAGCTGACCGAGCTGCGCCGTCACCGCCGGGTAGCATCCAACCGGCTGACCAGCGCGATCTTCTACGGCATCGCGGCGGGATGCGAGCCGGCGGTGTACGGCGACCCGATGATCCTGTCCAACGAGGATCCGACCTTCGGCGGCACCGCTCGCATCCGACGGCAGTGGCCGCAGCTGCACGGCACCACCGTCGACCTGCCCACCGCGGTCCGGATCGCCCGCGCCGAGCTGGGCACCGATCACCGCTGCACACCTGCCGAGCTGCGCGAGCTGCTCGGTTGGGCGAACCTCCAGGAGGAAGAGGAAGACCGTGACGACTGAGACGGCACCCGCCGGCCGGATCACCCTGCCGGGCGGCGAGATGCTGGCCTGGTCCGACCTGCCGCAGGACCGGTTGGCCGACGGCGGACCTCTCGCCGCGCTGGTCGCACGGCTGGTGCCGCCCGGCGCCGGGTCCTGCTGGCCGGTCCGCACGACCCGGCGCTGCTCGACCAGCTCGGCCACGCCGAGGTGACCTGCCTGCTGCGCAGCCACCCGGACGCGGTGGCGCTGGCCCAGCGCGCCGCCCACCTGGTGGTGGGTGGCCCGGCCGGGCTGCCCGAGGACGAGACGTACGACGTGGTGATCGCCGCCGCCGGGCTGGACCCGGTGGAGTCGGTGGAGGGCACGCCGCTCGGCTGGGACGGCGTGCTGGCACGGCTCGTCGCCGCGCTGCGACCGGGTGGCGCGTTGCTGCTGCGCCTGGACAACCCGCTCGGCCTGCACCGGTTGGTCGACACCACCCCTGGTACGCCCACCGGGACGACTCCGCCTGGGCGATCGGCGGTGTGCTGGACCACGCCCACCCGGCCAACCGCGACCAACTGCGCGAGCGACTCGACGCGGCGGGGCTGCGGCCGACCGCGTGCTGGGCCGCGTACCCCGATGCCAGCACCCCGACGGCGCTGCTCGATGCCGACCACCTCGACCGGGACGCGGGCTCCGGCCTGTTCGACGCGGTGCTGCACGGCGCCTGCGCCGGCGGCTTCACGAGGGCCACAGTGCTCCAGGACCCGGCCCGGCTGGCGGTGGACGCGCTGCACGCCGGGCGCGCCGCCGACCTCGCGCCGGGCTGGCTGACGCTCGCCCACCGCAGCGCCGCGGAGCCGACCACACCCACCCTGCCGGTGGCCCTGGTGCAGACCGGACGCCCGGGATCGGCGTGCTGGAGGTGCTGCACGGCCCCTCCGGATGGCGTTGGGGCTCGCCTCGGCCCGTGCGACCGACGCGCCGGCCGTCGCCCGTTCGCCAGCCGCGAGGCCGCGTACCGGGACGCTGACGCGCTGTCCGGGCCGGTGCCGTCCGGCCGGCTGCTGCGTACCCTGCTGCTCGACGCGGCGCTGCGCCGCGACCTGGCCACCCTGCGCACGCTGCTGCACGGGTACGCGGGCTGGCTCGCCGAGCAGGCCGACACCGACGGCCGGATCGCCGGTGCCGCCGCGCTGGCCGGCACCGACAACGTGGTGGTCGACGGCGAGCGGTACGCGGTGCTCGACCCGAGCTGGCGGGCCACCACCGCGCTCCCCGCCGACGTGGTGCTCGCCCGCGGGCTGTGGCGCTTCGCGGCGGGCCTGCTCACCGGCGGGTACGCCCACCCGTGGTCGTCCACTCTCGATGTCGCGGGACTGACCGTGGTGCTCGGCGGCATCGCCGGCCACGACCTGGACCGCGCGACCGTCAGCGAGGCGGTGGGGACCGAGGCGGCCATCGCCGCCGCGCTGCACGGGCTGGACCTCAACGGCAGGATCGACCTCGCCGGCGAGCTGCACGCCGTCGCGCCGACCGACCCGCCAGCCGGCGGGCACAGCTACCAGCAGCTGCGCGAGGCGTGGTTGCGCCAGCGCGAGGAACTCACCCGGCTGGCCGCACTGACCGCGTGGACCGAGGAACTGCTCACCTCTCGGGAACGGGCGCTGCGCCGGGCCGAGGCGACCATCGGCCTGCTCAGCGGATCGATCAGCTACCGGGTGGGTCGGCTCGCCATCACCCGGCCCGGCTGGCCAAGCGGGTGCCCGTGCCGCCAAGCGCCGGGCCGTCGCCGCGCTCGCCCCCGGCAGGAGGAGCAGCAGTGACCGGCGTACCGGTGCCCGAGGCGCCACGTGTCGTCGGCATCGTGCAGGCACGAATGGGTTCGTCCCGGCTGCCCGGCAAGGTGCTCCGCCCACTCGCCGGGCGCTCCGTGCTCGGCCGGGTGGTCCGCGCCGCCCGGGACAGTGGCGTCCTGGCCGACCTGGTGGTCGCCACCAGCACCGACGCGGTCGACGACGCCGTGGTGACCGAGTGCGAGCGGCTGGACGTGCCGTGCCACCGTGGCCCGGTCGACGACGTGCTGGACCGGTTCGTGGGTGCCCTCGCGGCGCACCCGGGGACGCGGTCATGCGGTTCACCGCCGACTGCCCCTGCTCGACCCGGAGATCATCACCCTCGTCGCGTCCGTGTACCGGGCGGTCCCCGGGCTGGACTACGCGAGCACGTCGATCACCCGGACCCTGCCCCGAGGGCTGGACGTCGAGATCATCCGAGCGGAGACACTCCGTACCCTCGGCCGGCTCGCCACCGACCACCACCGGGTGCACGTGACCTCGTACGCGTACACCCATCCGGAGCTGTTCCGGGTGCTCGGCGTGACGCTCACCCGGACCGGTCGGCGCTGCGGCTGACCCTCGACACCGAGCGAGACTGGGCGCTGGTCAGCGCCATCGTCGACCACTTCGGCGACGTCAGCGTGCCGCTGGCCAAGCTCGCCGACTGGCTCGACGGTCAACCCCACCTGCGCGCGCTCAACGCCGACGTCCGCCAGAAGCAGCTGGAGGAGTCCTGAACGCCCTCCGGGTCGGACTGCGCTGCGACGCCGGGCCACGGCGCGGCGTCGGCCACCTCGTCCGCTGCCTGGCGCTCGCCGAGGTTCCTCGCCCGCGGCGCCGACGTCGCCGTGTTCGGCACCGTCGAACGCCTCGACTGGGCCACCGCCGAACTGGCCGCCAGGGGCATCCCGCTGTTGCCCGGCCCGGATTCGCCGAGCGAGCTGGTCGAGACCGCCCGCCGACACGACCTCGACGTGATGGTCCTCGACTCCTACGAGCTGGACCGGGCGGCGCGGGTGCCCTGCGCGCCGCCGGAGTGTTCACCTTCGCCATCATCGACGGAGACAGCCGGGGTCAGGTCGCCGACCTCTACCTCGACCAGAACTTCGGAGCGGAGCTGCCGGGGCTGCCGGGCCGACTGCTCGCCGGCAGCGGGTACGCCCTGCTGCGCGACACCGTGATCAACGCCCGGCCACCGGTCACCCGCCCGCCACGGCGGTCAGCCGACCCGCGTGCTGGCCTTCTTCGGCGGCACCGACGCGGTCGGCGCGGCCCCGGTGCTGACCCGCGTGCTGGTGGCCACCGGCCACCCGATGGATCTCACGGTCATCGTCGGCCGACCCGAGACCGAGGCGGAGGTCGAGGACATCACCCGGCCGGGGCAGGTCATCCGACCGGTCCCGCCCACCACCTCGCTGCCCGCCCTGATCACCGCGGCGGACCTGGTGATCAGCGCCGCCGGCACGTCCACCTGGGAACTCTGCTGCCTCGGCGCACCCGCCGCACTGGTCTGCGTGGTCGACAACCAACGCGAGTCGTACCGCCGGGTGGTCCGCCACGGGCTGGCCGCCGGCCTCGGCGAGTTGCCGGAGCTGACCGCCGCCGGGGTCGCCGGACGCGCCACCCGCGCGACGGCGGCCCGGACCCTGCACGGCCTGCTCAGCTCCCCGCAGCGACGCGCGGCGCTCGCCGCGCGGGCCTGGTCGACGGTCGACGGGCAGGGCCGGGCACGGGTCGTCGACGCGGTGTTGGACGCGGTCCGGTCCGCCCCGTGGCCGGCTGACGGCCGACGGCCGGCGCCCGACGCCCGACGGCCGACGGCCGACGGCCGACGGCCGACGGCCGACGGTCAGCGGTCGGTCGCGGTCAAGGTCACGCTCGATCCTGGAAGTAGTCCTCTCGCCCGGCGCGGCAGGCCACTACATCCAGGATCGGGCATGATCATGCCGGCGGGCTGGCGTGGCCACGGCTAGCACGGGTGTACGAAAGTGCTGCTAGGGTGGGCCCCATGACGCAGGCCGCCTATCAGCCGTCGATGCTCGACCTGACCGACACCGGGCCGAGCCTGGGGCCCCTGGCCGGGCAGATTCGCCGGCACCAGCTCAGCCGGGGCGCCTGGGTCGATCACCTTCCCGCCTGGGTGCGCGGCTCCGACGCGGTCCTCGACACCCTGCTCACCGAGGTGCCCTGGCGCGCCGAACGGCGCACCATGTATGACGCCGAGGTCGACGTGCCCCGGCTGCTCTGCTGGTACGACGGCGAAAAGCAACTCCCCACCCGTGCTCACCGCGGCGCGGGCCGCGCTGACCGGGCACTACGCACCCGAGTTGGGCGAGCCCTTCGTCACCGCCGGCATGTGCCTCTACCGCTCCGGCCGCGACAGCGTCGCCTGGCACGGCGACACCATCGGCCGCTCCGCGCACACCGACACGATCGTCGCGATCGTGTCCTTCGGAGCACCGCGACCGCTGCTGCTGCGCCGCGCGGCGGTGGTGACAGCCTGCGCTTCCCGGTGGGCCATGGTGACCTGATCGTCATGGGCGGCTCCTGCCAGCGCACCTGGGAACACGCCATCCCGAAGACCGCCCGCCCGGTGGGCCCCGGGTGAGCGTCCAGTTCCGCCCGCACAACGTCGCCTGACGACAGACGCCCCGCCTCGACCAAACCCCGCCCCGCCTGCCCCGTCCCGCGCCGTCCCGTCCAGCCTCGCCTCGCCTCGCCCTGCCTCGCCTCGCCCTGCCTCGCCTCGCCCGCCTCGCCTCGCCCTGCCTCGCCTCGCCCTGCCTCGCCTCGCCCGCCTCGCCCGCCTCGCCTCGCATCGCCGATCTTGCACTCTCGGACGCCGCTATGTCGCTTTCAGGCCACGTTGCGGGGACAGCAATTGCAAGATCGGCGGGAGCGGGCAGGGCGCGGCGCGCGGACGGAGGCTAGAGGAGGCCGGCGAGCTTGTAGAGGACCAGGGAGCCGGCCACCGCGACGTTCAGGCTGTGGCCATGGCCCACCATCGGAATCTCCACCGCCCCGTCCAGATGGTCCAGTGCCTCGGGTGGGATGCCCGTCGCCTCGTGCCCCAACAACACCACCGTGCGTCCCGCGCCGCGGGCAGGTCACCAAGCCGGACAGCCTCGTCAGCAAGCTCCACCCCGAGAACCCGGCGCCAGCGGCCCGTTCGGCGGCCAGCCAGCGCAGCGGACTGCCGACCCGGTGGACGCAGCCCGGCTGGCGCAGGGTGTTCCCCGGCCACCGCCTCGTCCACCCACCGGAACGGGGGCACGGCGAGGCAGGCACCGACCGCGTCGCAGGTCCGTAACAGGGTGCCCAGGTTCGCGCCGTGCAGCGGCCAGAGGGTGCGGCGATCAGGTGACCCCAGCAGCGGTGGGGCCGGGAACGGCGGACGGCGCGCAGCTCACGCCTCGGCCGGACCCGGATGGCGGCGCTCATGCCGCGCCGGCGACTCCGCCGGACAGAAGAGAAATCATGTGAGAGGTGCTTAGCGGCGCACCCGAACCTTCACCGACAACAGGACCCACACCATACCGCGCGCCCACCCCGAACCCCGAACGCCAAGATCTGCGCAGTTTCAGGGAAGTTGCTGCCTCTGGCGCGGCGGAGGCAGCAACTTCCCTGAACTGTGCGGATCTTGGGGCCGCGCACCCCTTACGACGCGGTGGCGGCCCTCCTCAGGGCCAGGTCGACGTCCGGCTCGGTCTGCCGGGACAGCGGGCGCACCCGAGAAAGGCGCGCCCCCACAGGCGGCGAGCGCAGCCCGCAGACAGCCGACCCAGCCCTCAGCACAGCCGACCCCGCCCGCAGACAGCCGACCCCAGTCCACGGCCGCCCAGCCCGGCCCACGGACAGCCGACCCAGCCCGCGCACAGCCAGCCCAGCCCGGCGGACGGCCGGCCCAGGGCGCGGACGGCCGGCGCGGGTGGGTTAGTCGCGTTCGATGAGGTGGCCTACCACCGTTGGGCCGAGCATCACCGCGAAGCCGGAGCCGTCACGACGGGGTCCGCCGCCGGTAGCTCCACCGGGTCGCCGGTGCCGGTCGCGCCGACCGGGCGCGGACTCACCCAGGCGACGGCCACGTCCGTCTCACCCTTGAGGAAGCGGTGCGCGCGCACGCCGCCGGTCGCCCGGCCCTTCGGCGGGTACGCCTTGAACGGCGTCACCTTGACGGTCGCCCCGGTGGAGGTGACCACCATCGCCTCGCCGTGACCCGGGTCGTCGGTACGGACCGCGCCGAAGAACGCCACCCGCGCCCCGGCCGGCAGGTTGATGCCGGCCATACCGCCGCCCTTGAGGCCCTGCGGGCGGACCAGCCCGACGGGGAAGCGCAACAGCGACGCCTCCGAGGTGACGAAGGTCAGCGTTTCGGTGCCGTCGGCCAGCCAGGTCGCCCCGACCACCTCGTCACCGTCCCGCAGACCGATCACCTCGAACTCGTCGGAGCGCACCGGCCACTCCGGCGCGCAGATCTTCACCGCGCCCTGTCTCGTGCCCAGCGCCAGCCCCGGTGAGCCCTCCGCCTGTCCGCCGAGCGGGGCCAGGCCGACGACCGTCTCCCCGCCTCCAGCGGCACCAACTCGGCCGCGGACATGCCGCCGCGCAGCGACACCGTGCCGGCCTGCTCGGGCAGCACCGGCAGCGGCAGCACGTCGACCTTGAACGCCCGACCGGCGCTGGTCAGCAGCAGCACCCGACCACGGGCGGTGGAGTGCACGATCGCGCGTACCGTGTCGTGCTTGACCCGGCCGTTGCGTCGGCGCCCTCGGCGCTCTCCTCCGACTCGGCCGCGGTCCGGGCGACCAGCCCGGTCGCGGAGAGGATCACCTGGCACGGGTCGTCGGCGACCTCCAGCGGACCGGCCGGAGCGGACGCGGCCAGGACCTCCTTCAGGTCGCCGTCGACGAGGGTCGTACGCCGTTCGCTGCCGAACTGCTTGACCACGGAGGCCAACTCGTCGGAGACCACCTTCCGGAGCACCCGCTCGTCGTCGAGGATCTTGCTCAACTCGGTGATCTCGGCGCGCAGACGCTCCTGTTCGGCCTCCAGCTCGATCCGGTCGAACTTGGTCAGCCGGCGCAGCGGAGTGTCCAGGATGTAGGTGGCCTGGATGTCGGAGAGGCCGAACCGACTCATCAGCCCGTCCTGGCGGCCTGGGCGTCGTCGCTGCCCCGGATCAGCCGCACCACCTCGTCGATGTCCAGCAGGGCGATCAACAGACCGTCGACCAGGTGCAGCCGCTCCTGACGCTTGCGCCGCCGGTACGAGGTACGCCGGGTGACCACCTCGTACCGGTGGGCCAGGAAGACCTCCAGCAGTGCCTTCAGCCCCAGCGTGCGCGGCTGGCCATCGACCAGGACCAGGTTGTTGACGCCGAACGACTGCTCCAACGGGGTCAGCCGGTAGAGGTCGGCGAGCAGCGCCTGCGGGTTGACCCCGACCTTGCACTCGACGACGAGCCGGGTGCCGCTCTCCCGGTCGGTGAGGTCCTTGACGTCGGCGATGCCGGTCAGCCGCTTGGTCTTGGTGACCTCGTTGGTGATCGCCGCGATGACCTTCTCCGCGCCGACGCCGTAGGGCAGCTCGACGACGGTGATCGCCTGACGACCCCGGCTGCCCTCGATCGGGCCGATCTCCACCTTGCCGCGCATCCGCACCACGCCGCGCCCGGTCTCGTACGCCCGGCGCACCTCGTCGAGGCCGAGCAGCACACCACCGGTGGGCAGGTCGGAGCCGGGGACGAACTCCATGAGTTTGTCCAGAGTGGCGTCCGGGTGGTTGATCAGCCAACGGGCCGCCTGGACGACCTCGCCCAGGTTGTGCGGGATCATGTTGGTGGCCATCCCGACCGCGATCCCGGACGCGCCGTTGACCAGTAGGTTGGGGAAGGCCGCCGGCAGCACGGTCGGCTGGGTCAGCGACCCGTCGTAGTTGGGCTCGACGTCGACGGTGTCCTCGCCCAGCTCACCGACGAGCAGCATGGCCTCGCGGGACATCCGGGCTTCGGTGTAGCGCGAGGCGGCCGGGCCATCGTCGGGGCTGCCGAAGTTGCCGTGCCCGTCGATGAGAGGCACGTTGAGCGAGAGTCCTGCGCGAGGCGGACCATTGCGTCGTAGATCGCCGTGTCGCCGTGTGGATGGTACTTTCCCATCGTATCCCCGACAATTCGGGCAGACTTCACATGCCCACGGTCGGGCGGTAGCCCTGCTCGTACATCGACCAGAGGATGCGCCGGTGCACGGGCTTGAGGCCGTCGCGCGCGTCGGGCAGGGCACGGGAGTGGATGACCGAGAACGCGTACTCCAGGTAGGAGTCGGAAACCTCGGTGACCAGCGGGTTGTCGAAGACCCGCGCGCCAGCCTGGTCGAACGAGGAGAGGTCGACCTTGTTTTCCTTACGGCGTGCCATGACTCAGCTCTCCACTCGAACGGAAGCGGTGTTCACGCGTCGATCGCCCCGCGGTCGACGCGGTCGGCGGAGTCGATCAGCCAGTTGCGGCGCGGCTCGACCTTCTCGCCCATCAGCAGTTCGAGGATGCGCTCGGCGGCGTCCACGTCGTCGAGGGTGATGCGGCGGACGGCACGGGTGGCCGGGTTCATCGTGGTGTCCCACAACTCGTCGGCGTCCATCTCACCGAGGCCCTTGAAGCGCGGGATGGGCGTGACGATCTGCTTGCCGGCCTTCTCCAGCTTGCGGACCGTCGTCTCCATCTCGGCCTGGGTGTAGGTGTAGACCGTCTGCGGGCTACGCCCCTGGTGGTGATCTTGTGCAGGGGCGGCATCGCGGCGTAGAGCCGGCCGGCCTCGATCAACGGGCGCATGTACCGGGCGAAGAGGGTGATCAGCAGGGTCCGGATGTGGGCGCCGTCCACGTCGGCGTCGGCCATGATCAGCACGCGGCCGTAGCGCAGTGCGGCGAGGTCGAACGTGCGCCCGGAGCCGGCGCCGAGGACCTGGACGATAGCCGCGCACTCGGCATTGTCCAGAACCTGCTGGAGGTTGGCCTTCTGCACGTTGAGGATCTTGCCCCGGATCGGCAGCAGCGCCTGGTATTCCGACGAGCGCGCCATTCTGCTCGTCCCGAGGGCGCTGTCACCCTCCACGATGAACAGCTCGCTGCGGTCGATGCCGGTGGCACGGCAGTCGACCAGCTTCGGCGGCATGGACGCGCCCTCCAGGGCGGTCTTGCGCCGGGCGGCGTCCTTCTGCTGCTTCTGGGTGAGCCGAACCCGGGCCGCGTCGACGATCTTCTGCAGGACGGTGCGCCCCTCGGCTTGGTGCGCCGGTCCTCCAGCCAGGACTTCACGTGCGCGTCGACCAGGGCCTGGATGACCTTGGTGATGCCGGTGGTGGAGAGCTCGTCCTTGGTCTGCGAGGTGAACTGCGGCTCGGGGATCCGCACGTGCACGACGGCGGTCATCCCTCCAGGACGTCGTCGAGGGTGGGCGGCTCCTCCTTGGCCTTGAGCAAACCGCGGGTGTTGCGGATCGCGTCGGCGAGCGCGCGGACGAGGGCCCGCTCGAAACCCTTGCGGTGGGTGCCGCCGTGCGCGTTGCGGATGGTGTTGGTGAAGCACTCCACGGTGCGCTCGTAGCCGGTGCCCCACCGGAACGCCACCTCGACCTCGGCACGTCGCTGCACATTGGACTGCATGACACCGTTGGCGTCGGCGGCGTTCTCCCGGTAGGTGCCCTCGCCGTTGACCAGCAGGGTGCCGGAGACCGGTCGGTCGCCGGCCGGGGCGAGAACTCCACCATGTCGCTGAGCCCGTTGGGGTAGTGGAACCGCTCCTCGGCGGGCGCCTCGCCGGTCAGGTCGCGCATCAGGTAGGTCACGCCGGGGACCAGGAAGGCGGTGTTGCGCAGCTTGGTGCGGACCGTTTCGACGTCGAGCGCGGCGCCGGTCTCGAAGTAACGGGCGTCGTGCCACCAGCGGATCGAGGTGCCGGTGCGCTGGCCGCGCTTCATGCCGCCGCTGACCTGGAGCCCGGGGCCCGGTGTGAAGGACGCGTCCGGCCCGTCGCCGTCGAAGATCCGGGAACACCGTGCCGGAACGACATCGAGTGAATCTTGCCGGCTCGGCGGACGGTCACGTCGAACCGGCGGGACAGCGCGTTGACCGCCGACGCGCCGACGCCGTGCAGGCCGCCGGAGGTCTTGTAGCCGGAGCCGCCGAACTTGCCACCGGCGTGCAGCCGGGTGAGCACCAGCTCGACGCCGGAGATGCCGGACTTGGCGTGCACGTCGGTGGGGATGCCCCGGCCGTCGTCGTCGACCTGCACCGAACCGTCGGCGTGCAGGATCACCTCGACGGCGCTGGCGTGACCGGCGACACCCTCGTCGGTGGAGTTGTCGAGGATCTCGTTGACGAGGTGACCCACGCCACGGCTGTCGGTGGAACCGATGTACATGCCGGGCCGCTTGCGGACAGCGTCCAGCCCCTCAAGGTGAGTGAGGTCATCGGCCCCGTACAGGGTGTCAGGCTCTGCGGTCAACTGGTCGTACTCCCCGGTCTCGGCGGTCTGCTGCCGGTCACCGGCGACATCAGCCGGCGTGGCGCGCTGCAGCGAGCCTAGCCCGAGGCTAGGACAACTCCCGGAGGCCCGCACGACCCGCCGCGCGCGGCCCTCCGGACGTGAGCCAACGAACAACCGGTGGGTGATCACGGGACCACGCGAGAAAGCGCCACCGGTACGCTCACGCGTGATCGCGGCCGGTTGAGCGCGGGTGCGCCGGCCCGGGTCGAGGAGATCAGGAGGCGGTCGAGGTGGACGAGGCGACACGAGACGCCCTGCGGCGCTCACTCGGCACGGGGCCCAACGGTGGCTGCTGGCGGGCACCCTCCTGGCGGGGGTGCTGGTCGCCGTGGCGATGGTCGCGGCGGCGGCTCCCGCCGACCGGACGTTCGCCGAGGTCTCCGGCGCGGTGCAGAGCCTGATGTCGGTCCTGACCCCGCTCTTCGGCATCCTGCTGGTACGCGACCTGCGGCGGGCACCCGTTGACGTCCCGCTCCTGCCCAGCGTGCTCGCGGTGGGGCTGCCGGCCGTGGTCGTCGGCGTCGTCGGGTGCTGATCTGTGCCGCGACGCTTGCCCTGACCCGGGCGACGTGGCCGACGAGCCGTGGCGGTTCGCCGGGACGGTCGCGGTGGGCAGCGTGCTGGTGCAGATCGTCGCCGGCCTGGTGGGCACCGGGCTGGGCCTGCTGCTGCGCTCGGTGGTGGTGGCGTTCCTGGCCACCATCGTCCTGCCGCTGGGGCTGTTCACGCTGCTGGGCGCGGTGGACGCCCTCCGTCCGGCGCAGCCGTGGCTCACCCCGCTCGGCAGCGTGCGCAACCTGCTCTCGGGTGACATGACTCCGCTGCGGTGGGTGCAGTGGTTGTGCGTACTCCTGATCTGGGGTGTCGGTCTGAACGCCGTCGGAGCGGTCGTGCGCCACCGTCGCGGCGGTCCGGCCGGTCGATAGCTCCCCGCGTCGCCGGGCCGACCACTCGGGCCGAACGTGTCCACCTCCGCGAGGTAGGACCACTCGCTTACGCCCGCATGTCTTTCGTCGAACGAATCTGTTACGGGCCATTGACGCCTGTCGCGCAGGGGTGATCTGATCGCGCTCTCAGAGAATCTTTCATCTTTCGATGGATGGGGCCCCATGCCCAGGTTCCGCCGTACCGCGCTCGCCGCGGGACTAACGATCGCCATGGCCGCGTTGTCGACCGCCGTCGCGCTGCCCGCACCCGCGACCGCCGCACTGCCCACCGCAGCGGTGGCGCTCGGGGACAGCTTCATCAGTGGCGAGGGCGCCGGGGCGTACACCCCGGTTGTCGACGTCAACGGTGTCAGCCAGGGCTTCCCCGGCTGGACGGCACCGAACAACAACGCGTTCTTCTGCCACCGGTCGGCGAACGCCTCGCTCAACCAGGCCGACCTGCCGGGCATCCAGAACCGGTTCAACCTGGCCTGCTCCGGCGGCCAGCCACGCGACATCGCCACCGCCTCCGTGGCACGGGAGAAGGCCGCACGGTGGCCGCGCAGCTCGACCAGCTGCGCGCCGTCGCGCAGACCCAGGACATCGACCTGGTGCTGATCGGGCTGGGCTCCAACAACAGCTCGTTCACCTTCGGCAGCGTCGCGGAGAAGTGCGCCAACCGGTTCATCGCCGACGCGTGGACCGGCTGGTGGGAGTTCTGGGCGTACCTCGGTGGGCCGGTGGAGCAGAAGCCGTGCAGCGACGCGGACCTGGCCTCCGCCGCGCAGCTCAGCGCCGCGAACGCGGAGACCACCGCCGCCATCCGTCAGATCCTGACCACCCTCGACCAGGTGGACGCGGACGGACAGCACCGGGTGGTGTTCCAGGACTACACGAACCCGCTGCCGCTGGACCTGAACCAGCAGTTCCACGAGGAGGACAGCCGCGACGACACCCGGGACAAGTTCCGCGATCTGGGCGCCGAGCGGTACGCGGCCGGCTGCCCGATCCACCGGGCCAGCCTGGCACCCGGGCACCGCTTCTCGCAGGGCCTGGGCACGATCGTGAAGTCCGCACGGGACACCCTCGCCGCCGAGTTCCCCGCCGACGACCTCGTTTACCTGAACGTGCAGCAGGCGTTCAACGGCGCCCGGCTCTGCGAGCAGACGAACAGCCCGACGGGTTCGCTGGCCACCCCGATCCGACTCCAGGACGGCGCGAGCGTCACCTTCGTCACCAGCCTCGCCGGCAAGGACAAGATTGCCATCCAGCGGATCGCCAACACCTGCGTCAGCTACTTCCAGACCTGCCAGGAGTCGTGGCACCCGAACGCCAGCGGGCACCAGGTGCTCGGTCAGTGCCTGAGCGGCGCGGCGTCCACCAGCGCCCGGGCGGTCACCTGCGTCCGCGCGGGCAACGGGACCATCTCCGTCTCCTGACCGCGTCGCGCACGGAGGCCGCCGTCCGGCGGGCCTCCGTCGCGTCCGACGACCTGCGGCTACCCGCCGGTAACGTCAGGCCGTAGGCTGGCCCGATGAACGGGGACCCGGAGTACGCGCAGGAGTTCGTCGACGTCGACGGCGGCCGGCTGGGCGTGCAGATCTATCCGGAGCCGACCGGGACGGCGGACGCGCCGGTCGTCGTGATCTGGCCCGCGATGGGGTCCGCGCCCGTTACTACCGGCCCTTCGCCGCCACGCTGCGCGCCGCCGGGTTGGCAGTTGTCGTGGCCGATCTGCGCGGCACCGGGGCGAGTACTCCCGCGCCGAGCCGGGCGGACCGGTACGGCTACCCCGAACTCGCCGACGATGTGGGCGCCGTGCTGGCCGCACTCAAGCCACGGCTGGACGGACGCACCCGGCTGCTGGTCGGGCACTCGCTCGGTGGCCAGGCCGCGCTGCTGCACCTTGCCCTGCACGGTGGCGACGAGGTGGACGGGTTGGCGCTGATCGCGGTCGGCATCCCGTACTGGCGCACCTATCCGGGTCGGCGCGGCCTCGGCGTGCTGCCGTACACCAGGGATCGCCGCGACCGCGGCCGTGCTCCGGTCTGGCCGGGCTGGGGTTCGGTGGCCGGCAGGCGCGCGGCGTGATCCGCGACTGGGCCCACACCGCGCGCACCGGCCGATTCCCCGGCTGAACGGCACGGACACCGAGGCGGCGGTACGCGCGGTGCGGACACCGGTGCTGGCCGTCAGCGTGGACGACGACCAGTTCACCCCGCACGAGACCATGGACCACCTCTGCGCCAAGCTCACCGGCGCGCCGGTGACCCGGGAACGGTACACAGTGGCCCAGGCCGGCACCACGTTGGACCATTTCACCTGGGTTCGCGCGAGCGCCCACTGGCGCGGCGGATCGCCGGTTTCGTCGGCGACCTGCCGCCCGCTGAGCCGTACCGATCGGGCCGTCCCGCCGGGCCGCACGAGCCGGCCGCCGTCGGACGGTCTGGTCACTCGTCCTGGTCCAGTGGCACCAGTTCGCCGTCGCGCTCGACCTGGATCTCGCCATGGTCCTTGCGGGGCGCGACCTCTGCGGTGTTCCGGTGTGGGTCGTTGTCGGGGTGCATGAGCACCGCGTCTGTTTTGGGGTCTTCTCCCGGCTCTCGTCCGGCTGCGACATCGTGTTCCCCTCGTCGGCGTCACCCGGGATCTACCCGCCACCGCGCCGACGACTCCTGTCGGAGGCGAGACGACCCGCCGGCACCGCGAATGTCCCTTGGCTACCCGCCCCTGCGCGGATCGGCCCAGCCGGGTGGGGTTAGCCACCCGACCGGCGGGTAAGCCGCAGCGCCCGACACGGCGGAAGGGGATCAGATGTCCGAACGGCATACCGCACTACGCTCGATGCACGATCTGGGCCTGGCGGCCTGGTTCGGTGGCTCCCTCATGGGCGCCTTCGGTGTCAACGGCGCAGCTGCGAAAATCAGCGACTCGACCCAGCGACTCCCGGTGGCGTCGGCCGGATGGTCCAGATGGACCCCGGTCAACGCGGCGGCGATCGGCGCTCACCTGGCCGGCGCGGTCGGTGAGTTGGTCACCGAGAGTCCACGGGTGGCGGCCCAGTCCGGCGTTGGCCGGGCCAGCGCCATCAAGACCGCGTTGACCATCGGCGCGCTGGCGGTGACCGGCTACAGCCGACTGATCGGCATGCGGTTGGAGAAGGCGGGGCCCGTCGGTGAGCGGCGCCACCGAGCCGAACCACCAGACCCCGGCCAGCGTGGCCGCGTCACAGCGGCAGATGAAGCTGCTCCAGTGGGCCATTCCGGCGCTGACCGGAACCCTGGTGGTGGTCACCGCGTACATGGGTGAGCAGCAGAAGCCCGGCCAGGTGTTCCGCGGGATACTCGGCCGAGCAGGTGGGGCGAAGGGTGCCTCAAGAGCATGATCAAGATGGCGGGTATGAGCAACGGCAAGCGCCCGATGGCGATGGCCGGACGCTGAACGCCGGGCCGGCCGGCGTCCCGCCGCCACCTCGACGGCGGGCGCTGGCCGGCCTGCGCGCGACACCCGCCGGCATCGCGCCGATCTTGCACATTCTGTCCCGACAGAAGCGGCATACCGGGATGATCCAGCGGCACAAACTGCAAGATCGGCGGGGCAGGGCCGGGTGGCCCGAGGACGGCACAACCGACGAGCGGGGTGGCCATGACGGCACGCAACGGACGCAGCGGTGACAACGACCGGCTGGAGCCGGAGGCGGTCCAGCCGTGGGGCACCGGCGACGGCTTCGACGCCGACGCGCCCTGGGGCACGGACGAGGACTCACCGATGGACGAGGGCAGCGAGGAGACCGCGGTGCCCGAGGGACGGCGCGGAGAGCGGCGCGCGGTGCCCCACCGGCCGGTCGGATCCGGCGGGCGACACGGCTTCGGCTCGGTCGAGCCGACCCGTACGACGATGGCCGGACCGGGCGCCCACCCGACCCGCTCCCAGTGGCCGGACCTTCCCCGACGACGCGGACGTCGGCGAGTCCACCAGGACGCGCTGCGCAGCCGGGGACGGCGGTCCTGAGCGGACCGGTGCCCGACCGGGGGCTTGTGTGACGATCAGCCGGTCGTCGGGACGGCGTGCTCGGCGACCATCGTCTCGGCGAGCAGTTGCGCCAACCGGTCGGCGTCGCGTTGGGCCTGCCCGGCGCAGCAGTTGTTGAACAGCACGTGCAGGTCGTCGGGAGGCCGGCGAACTCGGCCAGCCGCCCGGCCCAGTGCCGAAGCTCGTCCTCGGCGTACGCGTACCGGAACTTGTCCTGCTTGTCGCCGTCGCGCCAGGCGTCGCTGTGGCCGTGGAACCGGATGATCGCCGGCTCCGCAGTCATGGTCAGGATCGGCGGCACCGACGACGGGTGTCCCTGCGGCATGTCGACGCAGACGAGGGACAGGTCGTGGGCGCGCAGCAGGTCCAGCGTGTTTTCCACGGCGGCGTCGTCGAACCAGGACCCGTGCCGCAGTTCCACGCCGACCCGCCACGGCCGGCAGCGCTGCGCCAGCTCGACGATCCGGCGTTCGGCCGCCGCGCTGCGCACCAGCCACGGTGGAAACTGCAGCAGCACCGCACCGAGCTTGCCGGCCGCCGCGATCGGGTCCAGGGCCGCGCGGAACCGGGCCCACAGCTCGTCGTACGCCCGCTCCGGCAAGTCGCGCCAGCGGATCCGGCTCGGGCCGGTGGCCGGACGCAGGTCCCGGGCAGCGCGGCGACCGGCGTCGGATGACCGGTGAAGAGGCTGAACGCCTTGACGTCGAAGGTGAAGTCGTCAGGTGTGGCGTCCACCCAGCCCTGTGTGGTCTCCGGGACCGGGATGGCGTAGTAGGACGTGTCCACCTCGACCAGTGGGAACCGGCAGGCGTAGAAGCCCAGCCGGCGGGCCGGCGTGTTGGCCGAGCGCGGGTACCACCCGAGCGCAGCAGCGACTGGTCCGCCCAGGACGACGTACCCACCTAATGACACCCATGGCATTCAGTGGACCGCCACCGGGCCGGATCGGCAACCGCTGGCGACCATCGGTGGCACGGGGTGTCGAGCCCGGGAAGTGTCGGTGCCTCGTCCTACGGTGGCGGGCGTGGACATCATCGAAGGTGACGGCACGACCAGCACCGAGCAGCTCGTCGGCGAGCGAGCCGACCTCCTGCAGACCCTCCGCAAGCACCGGGGTTTCCTCCTGCAGACCGTCGACGGGCTCAGCGACGAGCAGGCGGCCTCCCGTCCCACCGTCAGTGAGCTCAGCCTCGGCGGCCTCGTCAGCACGTGGCCGGCACCGAGCACCGCTGGATGCTCTTCGCCGTCGGCGGCGCGGAGGCGATGGGGCGCGAGGAGATCGACTGGGTCGGTCAGTTCCAGATGGCGTCGGGCGAGACCCTCGCCGGGCTGGTCGAGCGGTTCCAGGAGGTGGCTCGCCAGACCGACGAGCTGGTCGCCTCGCTCGACCTGGACGCGGCGCACCCGCTGCCACAGGCGCCCTGGTTCGAGCCGGGGGCGAGGTGGACGGTTCGTCGGGTGCTGCTGCACCTGATCGCCGAGACGTCCCAGCACGCCGGGCACGCCGACATCCTGCGCGAGTCCATCGACGGTGCGAAGACCATGGGCTGACCTCGGCGCTCGGCCGGAGGCGGTGCGCCTCAGCCCGGTGCACCGGAACGGGTGGGGTGGGGCGCGAGCGCGCGTTAGTCGGTGTCGAGCAGGCCGCGCACGTAGGCGGCCTGGCCCGCGTGTTGCAGGTCGTCATCGGCGACGCTGACCAACCGGACGCCGAGGGTCACCGGCGGGTCCCACGTCTCGTCGACCACCCGGTCCAGGTCCAACGGGCCCACACCGGCCAGGAACGATCCGGTACGCGCGGCGACCGCCTCGTAGTAGTCGACAAGCGCCTGCGCGCTCTCCGGCCGCACGGCCGCGACCTGCGCGGGCGAGTGTCCGTAGCCCGTGTCGTCGGGGTCGGCGGTGAGCCCGAAGCGGCCCGCCAGTCGCCGCTCACCCAGACCTGCTCGGCGTCCAGCAGGTCGGCCACGTGATGGTCCTGGACGCGGGTGAGGTGCCAGACCAGCCAGCCGATCGAGTTGGCGCCGGGCCCGGGTTGGTGGCGCAGTTGCTGCGGGCTGAGGCCGTCGACCGCCGCACGGACGAGGTCGGGCAGCCGGTCGTACGCCTCGGTCAACAGGTCACTCACGTCCACGGGCACGCCTCTCTGATCGGTTTCCGATCAGGTACCGCCGACCCTGAGGGCTCAAACCTCGGCCACCACGGTGATCGAATGGTCGCCGCTGAAAGCCAGCCTCCCGTTCGCGCGTTATGTCCGGTTTGGCAAGCGTCAGTCGGAAACTTGAAAACGAGGGTGCGGATGCGTCCGGGCGTGGGATGGTTCGGGTGGCTGTCGTACCGGTGGCGGACCGCTCGCCTGCGGTTTCGCCCGGCCGGTGGCGCGGCTCACGCCGCGCCGCCCACGGCGGCTTCGACGAGGAGAGGCAGGGCCCATGCAGGCTCAGCGCAGACCACCGCGTGCGGAACGGCGGCAGACCCGGGACGACCGGACCGGCGGCGGCATGACCGGGGCGGCCACGCCCCTGACGATCTGGGCGGCCGCCGTACTGCTCGGCCGCATCACTGGCGACGACGACATCGAGGACGAGCGGCACATCCTGCGCGGCATCGAGTGAGTTCCGGCCGCGCGGCTCACAGCCAGCCGCGCCGCTTGAAGATCACGTAGAGGGTGCCGCAGACCAGCAGCATCAACAGCAGCGCGAACAGGTAGCCGAAGCGCCAGTTCAGCTCGGGCATGTGGACGAAGTTCATCCCGTACACCGTGCCGATGAGCGTGGGAGCGAAGAGGATCGCCGCCCAGGAGGAGACCTTCTTCAGCTCCTCGTTCTGCGTGTAGCTGGCCGCCGTCAGGCTGCGCATCTCCTCGTTCTGCTGCTGTGAGACGAGGGTGGCGTTGACGGTGAGGATGTTCTGCAACAGGTGCCGGAAACCGTCCACCCGCTCCACCACCTGGGTCAGGTGGTCGGTCACGTCGCGCAGGTAGCGGCGCAGCTCCTCGTCCGCGGTGGCGCTGCCGGCGCCGTCGGCGAGCGCGTCGAGCACGCTGAGCAGGGGCGGGCGGCCCGCTGGAACTGGATGACCTCGCGGCTGAGGCCATAGATGCGCCGGCTGGCGTTCGGGTCGCCGCCGAACACCTCGGTCTCGATCTCGTCGATGTCGTTCTCCAGCCCGGCCACGACCGGCGCGTACCCGTCGACGACCTGGTCCAGGATCGCGTACAGGACGGCCTCCGGGCCCCGGGCGAGCATCTGGGCCTCGGTCTCCATCCGTCGCCGCACGGCGGCAGGTCAGTGCCTCACCGTGCCGGACGGTGACCACGAAGCCCGGCCCGATGAACAGGTGCAACTCGGAGAACTCGACCTCCTCCCGAAGGTCGTCGTAACGGGCGGCGCGCAGCACCACGAACAGCGTGTGCCCGTACCGTTCCAGCTTGGGCCGTTGATGGGCGTTGATCGCGTCCTCGACGGCCAGGTCGTGCAGCCGAAACTCCCGGGCCAGGGAGGTGATCTGTTCGATGTCCGGCCGGTACAACCCGATCCAGGCCATCGCGCCGTCCTGCTCCTGCAGGCAGTGGTACGTCTCGGCGAGGCCGGACGGCGAGGCGAACCGGTGCCCTCGGATGTAGACCGCGCTGTCCACCAGGCCGGTCGTCGGCCCGGCGGGCGACTCGACGGACGGCGGCACACCGACCCGCGTCTCGTACTCGTCGAGCTGGCGACCGAAGCCACCACCCGGGCGGAAGCGACGGCCACCGACCATGCCCTGTCCCTCCCCGGTGACGTCCGGTCCGGCGCACGCCCGCCAACCCGGGGCGCTGCCTTCCCGCTGCCTCCGGGCCGAAACCCGGCGCGCCGCCGGGTGGGTTCCGCGCACCGGCGGACGGGGGCGGCCCGACGGGCGGATACTCACGGTGACCATGGGCGGGATGCTGTCCAGGACGACGCGGGGACGCGCCGGTGGAGGTCGACAAGCGTGCCGGCCGGCTGCGGGGTGGCTGCTCGACGCCGGCTCGGATCAGGTCGTGCAACACCCGGGGCCGCACGGACGCCCGCCGGAGCAGCGGCACCACCCGTGGTGGAAGGTGATGTGCCTGACCGGCGTCGACTACTTCTCCACCCTGGGCTACCAGCCGGGCATCGCGGCGCTGGCCGCCGGTGCGCTCTCACCGGTGGCGACGCTGGTGCTGGTGTTGGTGACACTGCTCGGCGCGCTGCCGGTCTACCGGCGGGTGGCGGTGGAGAGCCCACACGGTGAGGGTTCCATCGCGATGCTGGTACGCCTGCTGAGCTACTGGCCGGGCAAGTTGCTGGTGCTGGTGCTGCTCGGTTTCGCGGCCACCGACTTCATCATCACCATCACCCTCTCGGCCGCCGACGCGACCGCGCACATCGACGAGAACCCGTTCTGGCCGAGTGGACTCAAGGGACACGAGGTGGTGCTCACGCTGTTGCTCGTGTCGCTGCTCGGCGGGTGTTCCTCAAGGGCTTCACCGAGGCCATCGGGATCGCCGTCGTGCTGGTCGCGGTCTACCTGACGCTGAACGCGGTGGTGATGGCCGACTCGTTGTGGCGGGTGGTGACGGACCCGAGCGCGGTCGAGGACTGGACCACCACGCTGACCACCGGGCACGGCGACCCCTGGCTGGTGGTCGGGCTGTCGCTGTTGGTCTTCCCAAGCTGGCGCTGGGCCTGTCCGGCTTCGAGACCGGGGTGGCGGTGATGCCGAGCATCCGGGGCGACGCGCAGGACTCGGAGAGCCGCCCGCTGGGCCGGATCCGTGGCGCGCGCCGGCTGCTCACCACCGCGGCGGTGATCATGAGCGTCTTCCTGATCGCCAGCAGCGTGACGACCACCGTGTTGATCCCGCCGGACGCCTTCCAGCCGGGCGGGCCGGCGAACGGCCGGGCGCTGGCCTACCTGGCGCACGCGCACCTCGGCGAGGTGTTCGGCACCGTCTACGACCTGTCCACCATCGGGATCCTCTGGTTCGCGGGAGCGTCGGCGATGGCCGGCCTGCTCAACCTCGTACCCCGCTACCTGCCCCGCTACGGCATGGCACCGACCTGGGCGCGAGCCGTCCGGCCGCTGGTGCTGGTCTTCACCTCGGTGGCGTTCCTGATCACGATCGTCTTCGAGGCCAGCGTGGACGCGCAGGGCGGCGCGTACGCCACCGGTGTGCTGGTGTTGATCACCTCGGCGGCGACGGCGGTGACACTCGCGGCGGCGCGACGGCGTCAGCGGGTACGCACCGTCGCCTTCGGGGCCATCGCGGTGATCTTCGTCTACACCACGGTGGCGAACGTGGTGGAACGCCCGGACGGCGTCAAGATCGCGGCCTGTTTCATCGGCGGGATCATCGTCGTCTCGGTGCTCTCCCGACTGTCCCGGGCCTACGAGCTGCGCGTCAGCCATGTCGAGCTGGACCCGGTGGCGACCGGATGATCGACGAACGCACCGGACGGCGGATCCGCCTCATCGCCCACGAGCCCGACGGTCGGGACGAGGCGGAGTACCGCGCCAAGCTGGCGCAGACCATGGCCGACAACGACTTCCCCGACGACAGCGACGTCATCTTCGTCGAGGTCCGGGTCACCGACCCGTCCGACTTCGAGACCGAACTGCTGGTCCGCGGCAGCGTCGCGGACGGCCGCTTCCCGGTGCTCAGCCTGGCCAGTTCCTCGGTGCCCACCGCGCTCGCCGCCCTGTTGCTGGAGATCCGCGACCGCAGCCGGCGACGCCCGCACATCTACTTCGAGTGGTCCGAGGGCAGCCCGGGTCGCAACATCCTGCGCTACCTCGCCTTCGGACAGGGCGCCATCGCCTCCGTCACCCGGGAGATCCTGCGCCGTCAGGAGCCCGACCCGCACCGCCGCCCGCACGTGCACGCAGGCTGACCTGCGGGTGGGTGGCTTACCGCGCACGGTGAGCGTGGTCATAACGACTGGACGATCCACAGGCCCCTGCTGCTAACCTCGGCGCAGGTCATGAGTGCCAGCGCGAAGCCCCGGCTCGCTGGCCGGCAACCCTCCTCCGCGGTGGGGTGCCCCGGGTGAAGACCAGGCACCGGCACGACGTCGGTGCAAGCGTGGCCTGGCACCCAGGTCAGCACAGACCCGGGGAAACCATGCGCAACCTCAGCAGCGCCCACCGACCGACAGCGCGGACGTCCGCGCCGGTCGGCCCTCGCCGGCACTGACCCGGCGACGGCACGTGGACATGATGCGAATGTGCAGCGCCGCCTGTCGTCGCGGCAGCACGCACTAGCGCACCCTTTCACCAAACCCTCTCCCAGCGGTACGCCCATCGGGCGTGCGGCGCACATCCGTGCGCGCCGGGACACCACCCTTTTCGGAGACACCTGTGCGATTCCTTCCTGCCCTCACCCGTGCCGCCGCCCTGGGCGCAGCCACCATCCTGGCCGCCACCGCCCTCACCGCCTGCGGCGACGACAGCTCGTCGGACGCCACCGCCAACCCGTACGGGCTGGCGCAGCCGGGCGTGCTGCGGGCCGGCACGCTGACCGACGCCCCGCCGAACGTGTACCTCAAGGACGGCAAGTTCACCGGCTTCGACAACGACCTGCTGACCGCGGTGGCCGGCAAGCTCGGCCTCACCGTGGAGTTCGTCGGCACCGACTTCTCCGCGCTGCTCTCCCAGGTCAACAACCACAAGTTCGACGTCGGCAGCTCCTCGATCACCATCACCGAGGCGCGGAAAAAGACTGTCGACTTCGGCAACGGCTACGACTTCGGCTACTTCGGTCTGGACGTCCCGGCCGGCTCGCAGGTCACCAGCTTCGACCAGCTCACCGGCAAGCGGGTCGTGGTGGTGCAGGGCACCGTCCAGGACGACTACGCCACCGGCAAGCAGCTCAACCCGGTACGGGTGCCGGACTACAACGGCGCCCTCAACCAGCTCAAGGCGGGCACCGCCGACGCGTGGATCGCCCCGGCGGAGATCGGCGAAGTCGGCCGCCGACAGCAACGGCAAGATCACCGTGGCGGCCAAGCAGCTCAGCCCGCCCCGACCGCGTACGCCGTCGCCAAGGGCGGCGACAAGCTGCGCGAGGCGCTGAACAAGGGACTCGACGAGGTCATCGCGGACGGCACCTGGAGCCGGTTGCAGGCGCAGTACTACCCGGGCCGTCCGATCCCGGCGGACTTCACCCGGGCAGCGGAACGGTGCCGGTCCCGGCCGGGTCGGCAGCGCCGTCGGCGTCCGCGTCGGCAGCGCCGTCGGCGTCCGCGTCGAGCGCGTCCTGACCCGGTGACGAGCGAGCAGGGCGGTAGGAGAGGCGACCGATGGACCCGTTGAGCACCCTCTGGGAGACCTTCTTCGACGCCGACGCGATGCGCGAGGCGCTGCCAGATGCTGACCGTCGGGTTGCCCAACACGCTGATCCTCGCGGTCTCCGCCGCCCTGCTCGGCTCGGTGCTGGGCCTGCTGCTGGCCGTCGCGGGGATCTCCCGCAGCCGTTGGTTGCGCTGGCCGGCACGCGTCTACACCGACGTGTTCCGGGGTTTGCCGGCCGCGGCGACGATCCTGCTGATCGGTGTCGGGCTGGCCCCTGGGCATGGAGGTCTGGGGACCGGACCCGTACCCGTTGGGGATCCTGGCGCTGTCACTCATCGCCGCCGCGTACATCGGGGAGATCTTCCGCTCGGGCATCCAGTCGGTGGAGGCCGCGCAGTTGGAGGGCGCCCGCGCACTCGGCTTCTCCTGGTCCGACGCGATGCGCCTGGTGATCGTCCCGCAGGGCATCCGGCGGGTGCTGCCGGCCTGGGTGAACCAGCTCATCGCGTTGATCAAGGACTCCAGCCTGGTCTACTTCCTCGGACTGGTGGCCAGCCAGCGCGAGCTGTTCCGCGTCGGGCAGGACTACGCGGCGACCACCGGCAACGAGTCGGCGCTGCTGCTGGCGGGGCTCTTCTACCTGGCACTGACCGTTCCGCTGACGCACGTCGTCAACTGGATCGACAGGCGGCTGCGCAACGGGCGGCCGGCCACCGCCTCGACCGAGGAGGACGACGACACCGCCCTGGCGTACGCCCCGACGGAAGGAGACCGGCGATGACCACCGAGACGACCACCTCGGTCAGCCTCGACGTACGCGATGTGCACCTCGCCTTCGGGCCGAACCGGGTGCTGCGTGGCGTCGACCTGACCGTGCCGCGAGGAGCGACAGCCTGCGTGATCGGTCCCTCCGGATCGGGCAAGTCCACCCTGCTGCGCACCATCAACCGCCTCATCGAGCCGGACCACGGCGACGTGCTGCTGGACGGGCGCAGCGTGCTGGGCGACGACCCGGACGCGCTCCGGCAGCGGGTGGGAATGGTGTTCCAGCAGTTCAACCTCTTCCCGCACATGAGCGTGCTGCGCAACGTCACCCTCGCGTTGCGCCGGCTGCGCAGGCTCGGCGAGGACGAGGCGGACGCCGTCGCCCGCGCCCAGCTGGAGCTGGTGGGTTGTCCGGCAAGGCGAACTCCCGACCGGCGCAGCTCTCCGGTGGTCAGCAGCAGCGGGTCGCGATCGCCCGGCGCTGGCGTTGCGACCCGAGGTGATGCTGTTCGACGAGGCCACCTCGGCGCTCGACCCCGAGCTGGTCAAGGGGTGCTCGGGGTGATGGCCGACCTGTCCGCCGCCGGGATGACGATGGTGGTGGTGACCCACGAGATGGGCTTCGCCCGGCAGGTCGCCGACACCGTCGCCTTCATGGACCGAGGCGTGGTGCTGGAGGCCGGTCCGCCCGAGGCGATCTTCGAGCGGGCCGAGCATCCACGGCTGCGCCGGTTCCTCGACCAGGTGCTCTGAGTCGCGTCGGCCGGACGGCAGGCGGCGGTCAGTCGTTGGGGCCGCGCCCCAGCAGCCGGATCTCCTCGTTGTCCAGCGCGGCCTGGAGTTCCTGCAACACGAGGTCGTCGATCTCCCGGCTGTCCCGCAGGCGGGTGACCTCCCGCCGCTTGTGGGCGAGGACTCCGAGGCGCAGTCGCCGTTCCAGCCGACGCTCCTCGGCGGTGTTCCCGCCGCTCTCGTTCAGGTCCTCCAGATGCCGCTGGTACTCGGCCCGCAACCGACGCACCGAGTCGTCCCGGGCACCGACGTCCGCGGCGACCTGGGAAGAGCGGCCAGGCCCACCTCCGTGGCCCGCCGCCGGGCGTTCCGCGCCTCGTCGACGCGTTCCGGGTCGCCGCTCAGCCCGGCCCAGCGCACCACCAACGGCAGGGTGGTGCCCTGCAGAAGCATGATCAGCACGATGACCAGCGCGGTGACGAAGATGATCAGATCGCGCTCGACCACCGGTCGACCGTCGACCATCACCGTCGGGACGGCCAGGGCGGCGGCGAGCGACACCGCGCCCGGAAACCGGACCAGCCCGCGACGGTGCCCACCCGCCAGCCGGAGGGACCTCGGCCGTCGTCGTCCATCATCCGGCGACGCCGTAGCCGCGCCGACTGCGCGGTGAGGTAGATGAAGAGCAGGCGGGTGCCGATCACGACCAGGGTGACCACCAGCACGATCAGCAGGGCCCGCTGCGGCGAGGTGCTGGAGATGCCTCGGACCGCGCGGGTATCTGCGTCCCGAGCAGGACGAACAACCCGCCGTTGATCAGGAACGTGGAGAGGTCCCAGAACGCGTACGCCAGCACCCGGGACCGGGCCCGGATCACCGTGGACCGGCATAGGCCAGCATCAGGCCGGCGACCACCACCGCCAGCACACCGCTGGCGTGCACCGAGTCGGCGAGCAGGAACGCGCCGAACGGGGTCAGCACGCTCAACGCGCCCTCCCGCAGCGGATCGTCGAGCCGTTTGCGGATCAGCACCACGGCGGTTCCCACCAGCAGACCCGCGAGCACACCACCGGCGCTGGCCCCGACGAACTCCTCGCTGATGCCCAGCACGCCCGGATCGTCGCTGTGGCTGAGCAGGCCCACGGCCACCGCGAAGACCACCAGCGCGGTCCCGTCGTTGATCAGGCTCTCCGCGTGCAGGGTGGTGAGCAGCTTCCGGGCAGCCGTTTGGCGAGCCCGGTGACCGCCGCGGCGTCGGTCGGCGCGAGGACCGCGCCGAGCACCCAGGCGGCGGCCGGGTTCACCCCGAACGCCTGCGCCGCGTACGACACCGTGACCATGGTGAGCACCACCAGCACCACGGCGAGCAACCCGATCACCGGCAGGTTCGCCCGGATCTCGCGCAGACTGATGGTGAGGCTCTCCCGGTACAGGATCGCCGGCAGGAAGATCAGCAGGACCAGGTCCGGTTCCAGGGTGAGGTCGGACAACGGTGGCGTGAACCCGAGCAGCACGCCCAACGCGATGAGCAGGACCGGCGGGGCCACCCGGTAACGGCCGCCGAGAGTGGTGCCGACGAGGACGGTGGCGCCCAGCACCACGATCAGGATGAGCCCCTCCACGCGTACCCCTCGGACCGTGGCCGGCGGTGGACGCGCCGGTGGTTCCATCTGACCGCACCCACCGGCTGGTTCCCCGGAAACCGGCAAGTCGCTACAGCCGGCAGCCGGCGGCCGAGAGGTGACCGTTGGTCACCTCCGTCAGGGCGGACGCGGTAGTCAGCGGTATACCTCAGAGGTATAAATATGCCACTGAGGTATACCGCTCAACAGCACATCGACCTGGCGGCCCAGCACCAGCTGTGCTGCTCCGGCCGCGCTCAGGTTGGGTCGTCGGCCCGGACACGTGCGGTGAGCGCGCGGGCGGTACGGCGGTACCCGGCGGCTTCCTCGTCGCGGCCAAGAGCAGTGGCCAGATCCGCGAGGTGCCCGGCCACCGGGCCGACGGCGACCACCCGCTGCCGGCGGCCAGTTCGGCGGCGGCCGGGCGGAGGGCGGCGGCGACGCGTTCCATGGTGGGCCGGTCGCCGATGGCCAGCGCAGCCCGAGCGGTTAAGCACAGCCGCACCTCCCGCAGCAGGTCGTACGGCCCGTCCGGCAGGGCCCGCAACGCCGCTCGGGCGGCACCACTGTCGTCGGCGGCAGCGAGCAGCAGGGGCCGTACCCAGGGCTCGTGCGGGCCCCAGTCCAGCCGCGCCCAGTCCTCGTCCTCCGGTCCGGGGATCGGCCGCCGCACGGGGACCAGCCGGGCGTCACCTGCCGGCGGGGCGTCGCTCACCGCGTCGGCCAGCCGCAGGCCGAGCAGTGCGAGCGGGAGCAGACCCGGGTCAGCCCCGGCATGTCGTCGGCGCCCACCCGGTCGGCCGCCGCCCGGTACGCGTCGGCCGCCGCGGCCGAGTCGCCGTCCAGCGCCAGGCGCAGTGCGGCGTACCACCCGGTGAAGACGCCGACCAACGGCAGCTCGTACCGCTCGGCCAGCCGGTCGGCGGCGCGAGCGTGGGCGTCGGCGCGGGACCGGTCGGCCAGCGCGCAGGTGGCCTGGACCAGGACGAGGTGACCAAGCACCTCGACGGTCACCAGGTGGTGCCGGACGCCCAGGTCGACGAGCTCGCCGCCGATCCGGGCCCGCTCAGCGGCCAGACCGACGCGGTGGAAGGCGTGCATGAAGCGGGCGTTGAGCGCGAAGGCCAGCAGGCCGGGGTCGCCGATGCTCCGGGCGATCGTCTCGGCCTCGTCCGCGCGCGGCGGCCACGGTCCGTGGTGGTGCCGCGCAGCTCCAGCGCGAGGGTGCTCAGCAGGCGACTGCGCTGCGCCGAGCCGGTCGGGCCGAGGGCGCTCAGGGCGTGTTCGGCGGCTCGGACGATGCGGACGGAGAGCAGGTCGTCGTCGTTGCGCGTCCAGATGGCGGGTACGTCGAAGCCCGCCAGCACCTCCTGGATCAGCAGGGGTCGCCGACGGACTCGGCGGCGCTGATCGCTTCGGCTCGCCGACGCCGCGCCTCGGCCAACCGGCCTGTCACGGCCAGCGCCCGCCCCAGGCCGAGCAAGGCGGTCAGCCGCTCGCGCGGCTCGGCCGCGCCGGCGCGGTCGTACGCGTCGATCGCCTGCTCCCACAGGCGGGCCGCCTCGTGGGGTTGCCGCCCCGCTCGGCCCGCTCGGCGGCCACCCGCGCGTACGCCGACGCCCGGCCTGCGGCACCCGGTCCACCGGCGCGCAGCAGGTGGTAGGCGAGAGCCGCGGGTTCGACGGTTCCCGTTGCGCCAGCACGTCGGCGACGGCGGCGTGCCAGGCGGAACGGCGCGACACCGACAGGTCGGCGTAGATGTGTCGCGGACCAGGATGTGGGTGAAGCGCAGTCGGCCGTCGGACTCCCGCTCGGTGAGGAACCCGGCCTGCAGCGCGCGGTCCACGGCGTCCAGCACGACCGAAGGGCATCAGCCAGCGCGCTGAGCACGTCGGGGTCCAGGTCCCGACCGAGCACGGCTGCCTGCCGCAGCACGGTACGGGTCGCCGCGGGCAGCTGCGCCAACCGGTGCCGGAGCACGTCCCGCACCCCGGTGGCACCGCGGCCAGTGCCGCCTCCCCTCGGCCGCGTACAGCTGGGCCAGCTCGCGGACGAAGAACGGGTTGCCGCCGCTGCGACGGTGGATCAGCTGGGCGGTGGCCGGGTCCAGGTCCGCCCCGACGACGGCACGGGCCAACTCGCCGCTCGCGGGCCCGGACAGGGCGCCGAGATACTCCCGGGTCGGCTCCAGCCTGGCGACGCGGGCCAGGGCGGCGGTCAAGTCCGGGCTGATCTCGGTCGCCCGGTAGGTGCCGAGGATCAGCACCGGCCCGCTGGCCGGTTGCGGGCCGGTGAGCACGGCGGTCAGCAGGTCCAGGGTGTCACCGTCGGCGCGGTGCAGATCGTCGAGGACCAGGAGGACCGGCTCCCGGTCGGCGACCGCCGAGATCAGCGACGCCACCGCCCGGTGCCGACGGAACCGCGTCCCGGCGGGGTCGTCGGTGTCGTCGGCCGCGATGGTGTCGGCCGGGCCCGCGAGCGCGTCGGTGACCTGGGTCCACGGCCAGGCCGCCGGGGCGCCCTCGTACTCGGGCTGCGGCCCCACGCCGTGGCCCAACCCTCGCTGCCGAGCCGCTGGGTCAGTGCCTCGGCCAGCGCGGTCTTGCCGGCGCCCGGGTCACCGCTGAGCAGGGCGAGAGGGCCGGTGGTGTCGGGTGGCGGCCTCGGCGGCACGCCACAGCCGTTCCACCTCCACGTCGCGGCCGACGAACGATCGCTGCCGCGTGGCGCCCGGCCGCCGGGTCGGGCGTCGCCTCCGGGTGGGGTGGCGGGCCGGCCGAGGACGGAGTGAGGTGCGGCGCCTGGGCCAGGACGTCGGCCTCCAGCTGGCGCAGCTCGGGCCCCGGTCCACGCCCAGTTCGGTCACCAGGATGTTCCGGGCCTCCCGCAGGGCGGCCAGCGCGTCGCCCTGCCGGCCGGCGCGGTAGCGGGCCACCGCGAGCAGCCGCCAGGCGTCCTCCCGCAGCGGATGGCTGGCCAGGTGCGCCGGCAGGTGCGCCGCGGCCTCGTCCGGCCGGCCCAACGCCAGCAGCGCCTCGGCCCGCCGCTCGACGGCGAGCATCCGCAGCTCGTCCAGCCGGTTGATCTCCGCGACCGCCCAGGCCTCGTTGGCGCAGTCGGCGTACGCGGGCCCGCGCCAGAGGCCGAGCGCCGCGTCCAGCGCGGCCAGGGCTGGCGCGGGATGTCCCGCCGTCAGCAGCCGGGCGGCCTCCCCGACCGCGGCCTCGAACTGTCCGGCGTCCACCGCGTCCGGGGCGGCCCTCAGCAGGTACCCGGTTGGCTCGGTGACCAGGGTCCGGGACGGCTGTCGGGGTGGCCGGTCGGGTTCCAGGGCCCGCCGCAGGTCGGCGACGAAGGTCCGGATCGCGCCCACCGCGCCGTCGGGTGCGACGTCCCACAGGTCGTCGACGAGACGATCCACCGGCACCACCCGTCCGTGGGCGATCAACAGCCGGGCCAGCACCAGACGCTGCCGGTGTCCGCGCAGTGGGACCGGGCCGCGTCCGGTCGCGGCGGTCACCGGACCGAGTACGCCGAAGGTCACCGCGACGGGTGCCGTCAGCTGCCTGGTCATGGCACCACTCTAGGCGCGGCGGCCGACCGGCACTGATCCGACGCTGACCGTCCGCTGATCACCGCCACGCAGGCTCGAGACGGTGCTCCAGCAGGACTGGGGTGCGGCGCTGGGCTACGACGCGGCCGCGGTGTGGCGCGCCTGGGCTCCCGACCTGGAGCACCGGACCGTCACCTGCGGACACTTCATGGCGGAGGAGGCGTCGGCGGACGTGCTTCGGGCGGTGCGGGCCCTGCTCGCCCGTTGATCGACAGGCGCCCCGGCGTCGACGTCTCACCCGCGACCACGACGCCGGAGGTGCTCGGCGAGTTCCCGCACCGCCGCCCGGAACTCCGGGTCCGACTCGCCCGGATGGTGCCCCGCACCGGCGGCGCATGCCGCTCCCCGGCTCGGGAAGAAGATCCCGTGGATCCCGCAACCGCCGGTCGACCCGGCCGGCCGGATCGGTGGGGTCCGGCGGTGGATCACCCGGCCGGTGCGCCGCGAAGATCCAGCCACCGACGGGATCGGTGTCCCGCCACAGGTTGAGCCACCGCCACTCGACTCGCTCCCCACCTTCCGCAGCACCTCCTCGTTGAGGTACGCCGGAAACAGCCTCGCGTACAGGCGATCCAGCGGTGACCCGTAGGTGAGCAGCGCGACCCGCTGACGGACGCGCGGCGGCAGCCGCAGCACCGCGAGTGCGAGCAGCGCGGACCCGTGGCTGTGCCCGCAGAGCAGGACCCCGCTGTGCCGCTCGGCCAGTTGGCCGATCCGGTGGGTCAACTCCGGCACGGCGCGGTCGGCGTAGCTCGGGGCGCGAACGGGTGGGCGGCCCGGGGCCAGAAGGTGCCCAGGTCCCACAGGATGCCGACGTGCCGACGGAACCACGCGGTCCGGTAGGCGAACACACCACCGCACACCAGCGCGAGAAGCAGCGCGGCGAGCAGGTACGTGCCCCGACGAGCCCCATCGCGACCGCCCCGAGCGGTAGCCCGAGCAGCTCCCGCGCCAGTTCCTCCGGTTCGCGCCCGGTCACCCCAGCAGACTCGTGGACAGCCCGATCACCGCGAGCGCCGCGTACGTGGCCGCCAACAGGCCCAACCACTCGGTGAACCGCGCACGGGCGACGGCCTTCGTCGCCGACTTCAGCCGCCCGGCGATCTCCGGCGGCACCGCCGGAAGTCGCGACTGGTGATCGCCGCCGCCGCGCGGCACCGGCGTCGCCGCGACAGCATGGTCAGCAGACCGCACAGCAGCACCCCGCGACCGCGTGCAGGAAGAAGGCCAGGATCGCCCAGCGGTACGGCAGCGGTGGCCCACCGTCCTCCGGTAGCCGCCGAGCAGCTGCCCGGTCTGGTAGACGAGGCCGGCGGAGAGCGCGCCGGTCAGACCGACCGCGAGGGCGGCCAGCACCGCCGCGCCCAGTCCCCGTCGCAGCCCGGACCGACCGCCCATGCGACCACGGTTCCACAGCACCAGCCCACTGAGAATCGCCAGCAGCACCATCTGGCTGTAGAGCGCAGCCCCGCGATACCGCCGTAGCCGGGCAGCCCGGTCGAGGACGGCCAACCACGCCCGTCGCGCGCGACGAGGGCGAGGGTCGCCACACAGCCCGGCCGCCATCAGGCCCGCCGCGCGAGCGTCACGACGGCCGTCCGCGCGGTCGCCGACCGGTCGATCAGCCCTGGGGTGGCGAGCAGACCGACGCAGCCCAGCAGCACCGCCGCGCTGAGCGCCAGCAGCAGCGTCGTCCCGACCGTCGCGCCACCGGCTCGACGGGCGACGAGAAGCACGAGATCGAGGACGGCGAGCGCGGCGGCGACGTGGATCGCTCGCAGCCGCTGCACCAGTGGCTCTACGGCCCACAGCGGGTTGCCGGCCGGACGGGACCGGCGGGTGCCGGCCAGCCGGAGAAATGCCAGCGCGGCGAGCGGCAGTAGTGCCAGCACCGCCAGCCGCTGGCCGACGTGCCGACCGTCGAGCCCGCCCATCGTGTCGAAGGGGCTCGGCAGCGGGCCGTACCCAGACACTGCCAGGCGAGCAGGTCGAGGGCGACCCCGGCGATGGACACCACGTACAGCACTGTGAGGTTGAGCGCGAGAGCCGGCACAGCACGGTGACCCCGGCGGCGCTGCGGCGGCCCGTGGGCCGCATCCACACCGCCACGTTGCTGAGCATGAACGGCAGCAGGAAGACCAGCGAGAGGGTCCGGACCACGGTGCCCGAGGGCAGGTCACCCCAGCGGTACGCCTCGAGCGTTACCCCGTCCGGGTCGACGCCGTCCGACCTGTCGGCGCGGTGGAAGCCCCGCTGTCGTCCCCGGCGACCTGCCGGGCCGGTGCCCGACCGAGGACGACGGAGGGTTCCGCCCGGAGACGCCGTGCACCCGCAACTCCACCACGTCGGGCCTTCGCGGTTGGTCACCGTGGCGCGGTGTCCGCTCAGGCATCGGGGCGGCTACCCATGCCGTTGCTGACCCGGCCCGCCGTCCCGCCGGGACATCAGGTCCGAGGCCACGCTCCAGAGCCGCTCGGCGTTACCCGGGTCGACGGCGTACGTGGCAACACCGCTGTAGTCGGCCGGCCGCTCGGTGACCACCTCGGCCTCGGCGCAGTCCTCGAAGTAGCGACCGCCGACACCCTCCAGCAGCGGGAAGCCGCCAGCAGCACCGAGGTCGCGGCCCCTGTTGCGGGGTCTTCTGCCGCTCCTTGGGCGTCCGCAGCCCTCCGGTGTGCTTCTGCAGGCCGGTGGCGATCGCACCCGGTTGAGCGCGTTGGCGTAGATTCCCTCTCCGGACCAGCGGCGGGTGGCCTCCACGGCGAGCAGAGCCTCGGCACTCTTGGACTGCCCGTACGCCAGCAGCGGGTCGTACGGCCGGAACGCGAAGTGCAGGTCGTCGAAGACCACCGGGGAGAAGAGGTTTCCGCTGGAACTGACCGAGACCACCCGGGCACCGTCAGCCGCGGCGAGCGCGTCGTGCAGGCCGACGGTCAGCGCGAAGTGCCCCATGAAGTTGGTGGCGAACTGCATCTCCCAGCCCTCGGCGGTGCGCTCCAGCTCGGGCAGCGCCATGATCCCCGCGTTGTTGATCAGGATGTGCAGCGGCTGGTCCCAGCCGGCGACGAACTGGCGTACCGAATCCTGGTCGGCCAGGTCCAGCTCCCGGACGCTGACGCGGTCCGCGCCGATGCTGGCCGCGATGTCGGCGGCGGCCTGCTGGCCCGCGGCGACCCGGCGTACCCGAGCACCACCTCCGCGCCGGCGGCGGCGAGCGAGCGGGCCGTCTCGACGCCGATGCCGGCGGCCCGCCGGTGACGACGGCCCGCTTGCCGGTCAGGTCCACCCCGCGATGACCTCGTCGGCGGTGGAGGCGAAACCGAAGGGAGTCGTGATGCGCGATGTCATTGCTGTCCCGTCTCTCGATCACGTTTACTCCGACACTGTCACCCTGCCGGCAGGCGCTAGCCGGATCCCTGCTTTTCCTGGGAGTGGCAGGACCAGGATGGGCGGGTGAGCACGGCCGGCCCGCTGGGCGAGTACCTGCGTGCCCGGCGTGAGCTGATCGGGCCGGCGGATGTCGGGCTGCCCGCGCACGGCCGTCGACGGTGCCCGGCCTGCGGCGCGAGGAGGCCGCCCTGCTCGCCGGCATCAGCGCCGACTACTACCTGCGGTTGGAGCAGGGCCGGGACCGGCACCCGTCGACGCAGGTGCTCGACGCCCTGGCCCGCGCGCTGATGCTGGACGCGGAGGCCACCGCACACCTGCACCGTCTGGCCCGGCCGACACCCGCCCGGCGCGTGGCGCGACGGCCGGAGCGGGTGCCGGTGGGCATCCGGCAGTTGGTCGGCTCGTGGACCGACACGCCCGCCTTCGTGCACGGGCGACACCTGGACGTGCTCTTCGCCAATCCCGCCGCGACGGCGCTGGCACCGATCTTCCAGGCCGGGGTGAACCTGCTGCGGGCGGTCTTCCTGGACCCGAGCGTGCCGGCGCTGTACCCGGCCCTGACGGCGGTCGCGGCCAACGCGGTGGCCGGTCTCCGCGCGCAGGTCGGCGCCGAGGTGGACGACCCCGCCTCGTCGAGCTGGTCGAGGAGCTGACCGCCGGCAGCGAACGGTTTCGGCGACTGTGGGCCCGGCACGACGTCACCGCCCGCGCGGGCGGTGGACTGCGGGTCTTCCAGCATCCGGAGGTGGGCGAGTTGGAGCTGCGCTACGAGAAGCTCACGATCAGCGGCACCGCCCTGTCGCTCGTCGTCTATCACGCCGAGCCGGGCAGCCCGTCGGCGCGCTCGCTCGCACGGCTGGCCCGGGGCCAGCACCACGCTAGCTTCGCCGGATCCCCGACCGGGGCCGGACTACCGGCTGGCCGCCCGCTCGGCCACCACCACGGAGATCCCGTCGAGGACGCGTTGCAGACCGAACTCGAACGCGTACTCCGGGCCGTAGGGGCCCGTGCTGCTGGCCGGCCGCCGTGCCCACCCGGGACGCGGTCGGATAGTCGCCGGGCGTCACGAACGTCTCCAGCCAGGGCGCGTGCGACTGCCACCACTGACCGTCGGTCATGCCGGTCTCGCGCTCCAGGTCGACCACCTCGGAGGCGGCTCGCGCCGCGCTCTTCACGTGGCCGAGCAAAGGGTGAGCACCGCGTCCATCTCGACGTCGGTGAGCCCGATGTCGGCGACCGCACCGAGCTCGTAGTCGTACTTGGCCAGCAGGTGCGGGCCGAGCACCGGTCGGGTCGTCTCGGCCCGCAGCATCCAGGGTGCCGCTGGTAGAGCGCGAGATTGTCCCGGGCGATCCGCTCCAGCCGGGTCCGCCAGTCGCCCTCGACGGTGGGGCGGGGCATCTCGCCGTACGCGGTGTCGATCATGACGGCGGCGAGTTCGGCCTTGCCCGGCACGTAGGTGTAGACCGACATCGTGCCGACACCCAGCGCCTCACCGACCCGGCGCATGGTCAGCGCGTCCAGACCCTCGGCGTCGGCGATGTCGATCGCGGCCCGGACGATCCGGTCGACGCTGAGCCCCGGCCCGGCGCTGCGGCTGGTCGGCTCCCGGGTGCGCCAGAGGATGGCCAGGCTGCGGGCCGGGTCCGCGCTCGCCCTGCGTTCACTCGCCATGGTGCGGCCATCCTAACAACGCAGCGTACGCGGTACGCCCGCGCGCCCAGCCGCCGCTGAACGCCCCAGGGTCAGAGCGCCTCGCGGTCGTCGGAGAGCATCGGGCCGGCGGCGGCGGGCACCAGGTGTCGTACCTCCGGCTCTCCCTCGGTCAGCTCCGGCCCGCGCCTCGGCCTCGCGGTCCTCGCCGGTCAACCGCCCGCCGTGCTGGCGCAGGTGCTCGTCCCAGGACGGCACCAGATAGACCTCGACGAACCGGTCCGTCGTCTCGGCCGGCCGGAACAACCCCAGCGCATCGCACCGGTCGCTGCCGCGCGCCACGCACCAGGTCCATCGCCGCCAGGAACTGTCGCATCCGCTCCGGTCGGACGGTGTACTGCACCGTCACCAGCACCGGACCCACCCACGGGTCCGGCTCGCGCGCCAGGTGCAGTTGCGGCCAGTAGGCCGCCGGTTCACGGTTCACCGACCGCAGGTTCGGCAACGGCCAGATCCGACTCGTCACGGTGCCGACAAGCATCAGCGCCGCCGCCGCGAGGTAGGCGAGGACCAGGCCGGCCATGTCGGCCACCAACCCCAGAGCAGCGCGCCGACCGCCTGCCCGCCGGCGAAGCACACCTGGTAGACGGCCAGACCCCGGGCCCGTACCCAGCTGGGCAGGAAGAGCTGCATCTCGGCGTTGACGTTGGCCAGGACCGTCACCCAGGCCATCCCGGCGGGCAGCAGGGCGAGCAGCACCAGCGGCACCACCCGGACCGCGCCGACCACGGTCAGCGCCACTGTGAACACCGCCCCGGAGATCAGCAGAAGCTGGTTGGCCGAGAGCCGGGTGCGGACCACGGCCAGCAGCACGCCACCCGCGACGGCGCCCACGCCGAGGGCGGCCAGTAGCAATCCGTACCCGCCGGAGCCCAGGTCCAGCCGCCTGCTGGCCACCAACGGCAGCAACGCCCAGAGGGCGCTGGCCGGGACGACGAAGACCAGCGCACGGCGCAACAGCCGGCGTACGGTCGGCGAGTGGCGTACGTAGCGGCTGCCCGCGCGCAACGCGGCCGTGAACCGCTCGGGCACCTCGACCGCGCGAGCGTTGCCGGGTCGCCAGCGCCACAACGCGTACGCGAAGATCCCGAACGCGACGGCGTTGATGCCGAAGACCGGGGCGACGCCGGTGCGGGCGATCAGCACGCCGGCCACCGCGGGCCCGACCGCGCGGGCCACGTTGACGCTGATCGAGCCGAGAGCGGACGCCGACCGCAGCTGGTCCTGCGGCACCAGCTCCGGGATCACCGCCGCCCAGGCCGGCAGGGTGAGCGCCTGCCCGACCCCGAACGCGAAGGTCAGGGTGAGCAGCAACGCCGGAGGCATCCGGTCGGTCAGGGTGAGCAGCGTCAGGGCCACCGCCACCGCCACCAGGAACAGCTGTACGGCGATCAGCAGGTGCCGGCGGTCGAAGCTGTCGGCCAGCACCCCGGCGGGCAACGCCAGCAGCAGCACCGGCAGCAGGCTGGCGGTCTGGACCAACGCGACCAGGGTGGAGGCGTTGGTGTGGTGGATCAGCAGCCACTGCGCGCCGACGGTCTGCATCCAGGTGCCGATGTTGGCGGCGAGCAGCGCCAGCCACAGGTTGCGGTACACCGCAGTCCGCAGCGGTGCCCACGCCGACGCCGGCCGGTCGGAGGGTCCGGCTGCGGCCGTCACCACCGCCCGTCCGCGCGCAGCACGCGCTCGCCGGAGACGTAGAGGTCGTCGGGTTTGAGCAGCAGCAGCCGGACGACCTCGGTGGCGACCTGTTCCGGCATGGCGTACACCTCGTCCAGGAACTCGGCTCCCACCCGTTCCTGCAGCCGCGTGGGCATCGGTCCCGGTGCAGCTGCATCACCTGACCCGGTTGCTGTGCTGGGCCTCGGCGAGCGAGTCCACCAGGCTGTTGCCGTAGCTCTTGGTGGCTCGGTAGACGGGGATGCCGGGCCGGGCGCCGCCAGCGCCAGCGCGCCGATGTACACGACGTTCCCGTGGCCCTGCCGGTCCAGGTGCTGCACGGCCTCCCGCAGCAGGTACGTGATGCCCAGAACGTTGATCTCCACGGCTCGGCGGATGTGCTCCACCGACAGGTCCCCAGCTCGCCGCCCGCCCACATCGAGGCGCAGGCCGCCACCCCGTCGATCGTGCCGTAGCGCTCGACCACCTCGGCGAACCCGTCGCGGACCTGCTCGTAGGAGGAGATGTCGCAGATCGCCCCGTCGCAACCCAGCTCGTCGGTCACCGCGGCGACCTCGGCCGGCTCGTTGCCGAACACCACGACCTGGTGCTCGTTCACGAGCAGTCGGGCGACCGCGAGGCCGAGACCGCTGGTCCCGCCGACCACCACGAAGGTTCTGGCACCCATGTCTCTCCCGCCGCCGTGAGCACAGTTCACGCGCGACCCGCTCTTCCCGTTTCGGGCCCCGCACACCCGTTCGCCGGTAGTGCTGGGCATACCCCGAAAAGTGGATCTGGACGGCTGGGTCGCCCGGCCACCCGCGATTAGCGTCTGCTGCATGACCACCGAACACCCTCCACACCTGGCCGAGGCGCTGCGCCACCGCCGCTGGCTGCTCTCCGCCTGGCCCTGGCGCTCGCTGGCCTACCTGGTGACCACCGTGCCGATCGCCGGCGTGCTCGGCGTCGGGCTGCTCATCATCGGCGCACCTGCTGGCCGCCGTCAACGCGTTGCGGCAGCACGGCCGGCCGCCGAGCATCGCGCTGATGCTGTTCCTGGGGACCGGCAGCCTCATCCTGCTGGCGTTGGCCCCGATCGTGAGCTTCCCGGTGGCCGCCGTCGAGCGGTGGCGGATCAGGCTCGTGGACGGTCGCCCGTTGCCCGCGTCGCCGTGGCCGGGCCTGGTCGCCCGCTACCGCACCGCCGCCAGTTGGCGTGAGGTGGCGTATCTGTTCTGGCTAAGCGGGATCGCGCCGGTCGCGTACTGGTTGTTCCTGGTGCTGGTGCTGCTCGACCTCGGGATGATCACCAGTCCCTGGCTGGCCGAGGAGGGCAACCAGCCCGTCGTGATCGTCCGTCCGATCGACAGCGTCGGCGAAGCCATCCCGTACGCGATCGTGGGTGTGCTGCTGATCCCGGTGCTCTGGTACGCCGCCGGTCTGCTCGCCGCCGCCCAGGCCGCGGTGGCCCGGTGGGCGCTGGCCTGGCCGGTCGACGCGGCGGCACTGCGTGAGGTAACCCGCTCCCGCACCCGGCTGGTCGGCGCGTACGAGGCCGAACGGCGCCGCATCGAGCGTGATCTGCACGACGGCGCACAGCCCCGGCTGACCAGCCTCTCGCTCCAGCTCGGTCTGGCCCGGCTGGACGTACCCGAGGACTCGCCCGCCGCCCGGCCCCTCGCCGTGGCGCACGACCAGGCGCGGGGCCTGATGGTGATGCTGCGGCAGTTGGTGCACGGCATCCGGCCGCAGAGCCTCACCGACCTCGGCCTGGCCGGCGCCGTACGCGAGCTGGCCGACGCCGCCACCATCCCGGTCACCGTGCACGCCGACCTGCCCGCCGAGCTGCCGGAGATCGTGGAGACCACCGCCTACTTCGTGGTGTCCGAGGCGCTGGGCAACGTCGCCCGGCACGCCCGGGCGACCCGCGCCGACGTGCGCCTCACCCACATCGGCGGTGACCTCGTCGTCGAGGTGACCGACGACGGCCACGGCGGTGCCGATCCGGCCCGGGCACCGGCCTGACCGGGCTCGCCGACCGGGTCGCCGCCGTGGACGGCCGGCTGCTGCTGTCCAGCCCGCCCGGCGGGCTTACCCTGGTCCGGGTGGAGCTGCCATGTCGTCGCTGACCCGGGTGGTGCTCGCCGAGGACGAGGTGCTGCTGCGGGAGGGTCTGGTCGCGCTGCTGACCCGCTTCGACTTCACGGTGTGCGCGGCCGTCGGCTCCGCGCCCGAGCTGCTGGCGGCGGCCCGAGACCACCAACCGGACCTGGTGCTCACCGACATCCGGATGCCGCCGGGCCGGCACGACGACGGGTTGCGCGCCGCCGTCGCGCTCCGCTCCGAGCGGCCCCACCTTCCGGTCGTGGTGCTCAGCCAGTACGTGCAGACCGGGTACGCGGCGGCACTCCTGGACAGCGGCGACGGCCAACGGGTGGGCTATTTGCTCAGGACCGGGTGGCCGAGGTGACCGAGTTCGTCGACACGCTGCGTCGGGTCACCGCCGGCGGCACCGCCATCGACCCGGACGTGGTCCGACAACTCCTGCACCGTCCACGCGATCCGCTCGCCGCGCTCTCCGCGCGGGAACGCGAGGTGTTGGGGCTGCTGGCCGAGGGCCGGTCCAACGCTTCGATCGCCGGCCGGTTGCACGTCAGCGAGGCGGCGGTCGGCAAGCACGTCGGCAACATCCTGCTGAAGCTCGACCTGCCCCCAACGACGACACCAATCGTCGGGTGCTCGCGGTCCTCACCTACCTGCGGGCCGACCCGGCGAGCTGACCAGCGCCGGGCCGAGATCGCGCCCGACCGTCCGGGGCGTAGATTCTCCTCCGCGGTACCGCCGCCACCTCAGGGCGCGGACCAGGGAGATGGGGCACGGCATGGCGGAGGCGTTGCGGGTTGGCCTGCTGGGATACGGGCTGGCGGGCCGGGTGTTCCACGCACCGCTGATCGCCGCGACCCCGGGCTGCGGCTCGACGCCATCGTGACCCGCGATCCGCAGCGGCGGGAGCAGGCGCGACAGCACTTCCCGGACGCCCGCCTGGTCGACGACGCCGACGAGCTGTGGCGTACGCCGGACGCTCTGGACCTGGTCGTGGTGGCGACGCCGAACCGGCAGCACGTGCCGATGGCGCGCGCGGCGCTCGCCGCCGGTCTGCCGGTCGTGGTGGACAAGCCATTGACCGCCACGGCGACGGAGGGTCGCGCACTGGTCGACGAGGCGGCCGAGCGTGGGTGCCGCTGACGGTGTTCCAGAACCGGCGCTGGGATGGTGACTTCCTGACCGTCCGCCGCCTGGTCGAGCAGGGCGAGTTGGGTCGGGTGCTGCGCTTCGAGTCCCGGTTCGAGCGGTTCCGTCCGACGATCAAGCAGGGCTGGCGGGAGCTTGCCGGTCCCGAGGAGGCCGGCGGTGCGCTCTTCGACCTCGGTGCCCACCTCGTGGATCAGGCGGTGCAGCTGTTCGGCCCTGTCGACCGGGTCTACGCGGAGGTGGACCGTCGCCGTGCCGGCGCGGCCGTCGACGACGACGCCTTCGTGGCGTTGACGCACGCCAACGGGGTGCACTCGCACCTGTGGATGGGCGCGATCACCGCGCAGCTGGGGCCACGGCTGCGCGTGCTGGGCGACCGGGCCGGCTACACGACGTACGGCCTGGACGTCCAGGAGGCGGCGCTGCACGACGGCGGTCGACCGGGTCAGCCGGGTTGGGGCGAGGTCCCGCCGGAGCGGTACGGCCTGCTCGGCGTCGATGGAGACCTGCGGCCGGTGCCGACCGAGCCCGGGGCGTACCAGAGCTTCTACGCACAGATAGCCGCGGCGTTGCGCGACGGCACCTCGATGCCGGTGGACCCCGGGATTCGGTCGCCACCGTCGAGCTGATCGAGCTGGCGCACCGGTCGGCGGCCGAGGGCGTGGTGCTGCCGGTGCCGACCGCCTGACCGGAGCTTTGCGCCGCCCGACCCGGTGAGGTGCGGGCGCGAAACCAGTGGAGTGGCGCCACCGTGCGCCGTTACCGTGCTGCCCTCACCTGTCGTCGAGGTAGGGACGTGCCGTTGTACACCCTGTGAGACCCCCGAGAGCTGATCTGTCGCGCGTCGCGCAGCTGCGCCGCGCTCCTTTGCTGCGGACTTCTCACTGAAACCGGTGTGCTTCTGTGCTCAAAAATTGGGCCGTCGTGCCCACCTGCCTGCCAATCATTGACCGCCGTTGCTACGTGTGCGCGTCCCAGCACCATCGGGCGAGCGGCAATTCCGCGTCAACGCCAACCACAAGCTGCTCGACGTCTGGCTTCGTGCTCTGCGCCGCCTGCGGGCGACGGCGAAGTTCACCGTCCTGGAGCGAATGACGGTGCGCTCCATCCCATCCGGACTGCTGGATCGGCTCCATGCGAACGATCCCGGCCTGATCGCCGAACTGCTCCAGGATCCGGTCGTGCAGCGCCGGAACCGATTCGTTCTGGACTGGACGGACGCCTGGCGTCTCGACACCGACGGATCGGAGCACCTGGACTGCGACATGGTCGACGTCGCGGTCCGCTTCGCGGCGCGGATCCCGGTCCGGCCGGTGCGACTGATCGCTGATGGTTTCGGTCTGTCCCGGGCGAGGTCCAACGACTGGTCACGGAGGGAAGGTCGTTTCGGGAGCCCGGTTGAGCGGAAAGGTCTCCGGCGACTTCACCTTCACGTTGAAGCGCTGAGCCCTCGTCGCCGACAACGGCCCGCCGGCTTGATCGACTCGGTTTTCGGTGAAGTCGCGGTGTCAAATCGCCTCTGACACCCCGATTTCGCCGAAACCGAGTCGATCAAGCCTCCTGGCCGGTCCAGGCGGCCCTAATCGGCGTCCTGCTCGGAGTGAGCGTCGTCCGGTGCCCGGGCGTCGTCGTGGGTCAGCGCGTCGTCCGACGTCCTGGCCAGGTTGGCGAGCCGGCGCTCGGCCTCCCGGACCTCCTCGTCGAGCGTGGGGTTCTCGTCGGGACCCTGCGACATGGCGACCTCCATCACGCGCGACCGGTCGACCTCCGTGTACTCCAGCTGAGGGCGGGGACACGCCATCCTTGATCACTTGATGGGAAGTAGTCGCAGCGACCCGCGGAGAACTACTCATCATCAAGTGATCAAGAAGATACGGCGTCTTCGTCGGCGACCCACAGCCCACGGCCCTGACGAGCGATGATCGGCCTCTGTGCCGTTGTCACACTGACCCGGTAGAGGTCCGCGAGCTCGTTGTCGGTGGGCAGGCCCTGGCGAGCGGGCGGCTGCCGTGACTGCAGGAGCCGCAGCAATTGTCCGCAGCTTGATTGGGCGCTTGCGCTGGTGGCCGACGTCGCTTCGGTCCTGCTTCAGAAGCGGTGACCGGCGATCCGAGCGTCGCGGTGGATGATCCCTGAGCACCCGGGGAGGTGCCGAGGCGCCGGGCCGGTCGGCGGGCCCGCCAGGCCGAAGCCCGGGGCGTTGCCGACCCGGCCCGGTGCCGGATCAGCGCTGCTTCAGCTCGCGCCAGGAAGGGTGAGTGCCGCGCCACGCGTCGGCGAGAATGGCCGCCGAGGCCCGGCTGGCACTGCTGCACCCGCTCACGACCCGACGCCCCACCGATCTGGGCGCGGACCTCCCAACCCTGCCCGTCAGTACGGATGTACACGTCCGGCGCCCGCGCGGGGTCGTGTCTCCGTTCCACCAATGCTCCTCGACCTTCATTCGCCGACCGTATAGCAATTTTTGCGCCGAGGGTACGGCGCAGCAGGGTGGATAGTAGGGCGATAGTCGTAAATCAGGCGCACTTCAACCTTACCGTTACCGGGGAGGAACCGCCCGGGCGGTTCCTCCCCGTCCTGAGCGACGGATCAGGGCGATTTAGATGTCGCCGAACGCGTCGGCCAGGGTGTTGGCCAAGGCGTCCTGCCCGGAGGGGCTGGGGTGTGGCGAGCCACCCTCCGCGGTGGTCTGGAGGTCACCCGGAGTGAATGGTGGCGGTAGTGCCACCCGGACGGCCGGGTCGAATGGCACGCCGAGTTGGATGGCCCGGTTGAGGTCACCGATCACGCCCCGCACGGTGCCCACCCAGAGCGGGTCGATCAGCGGTTGCAGTGTCGACACCGGTGCCGCCGGCAGGTACGAGTGCGCCCCGGTCGGCAGAAGCGACGTCAGCTTGGCCCAGGCGTACTGGCCGACGTCGACGTTGGCCGGGGTGATGTCGTAGTACAGCATCCACACCACCTTGTCCGCGCCGGCGCCGAGCAGCGAGTTGACGATGGTGGTGGCGCCGGCGGTGATGCCGGGTACTGCGCCGGGCCGTCGTAGCGCGGCACCCCGATGTTGACGTAGTAGTCCCGCCGACCGGCAGGTCCAGCCAGAAGTTGCAACCGCCGCCGTTCGTGACGATGCCGGCCTTGCCGCCCACGGCCGCCCACTCGAACCGGAACACCCCGTACGGGTCCATGGTCTCCGCCGCGAACTCGAGACCACGACACATGGCCAGCCGGGTCAGGACGGTGGTCCAGTTGGTGTTGTTCACGCCGCCGGTGGTGGCGTGGTACGCGTTGTGCCCGTCCGCCTTCGCCTTGGCGATCCGCGCGGTGGCGAGGCCGAGCGGGCTGGCCACCCGTCCCCACGCGTTGCCGCACGCGTCGGGGCGGCGCGGCCGGCGATGATGTCACCGGTGCCGTAGCCGGTGCGGGCGTAGTTGTCGTAGTCGACGACGCTGCCATCCATGTCGAAGTAGCGCCGACCGTAGCTGTAGACGCCGTTGTTGCCGGGCATGCCACGGCCGTCGGCAGAGGTCATCGGGCAACCGGGGCCCACGCCGAAGCCGAACTGGTGGTGCGCCGAGCTGATCGAGTCCCCGGTGAGGGTGAGGACCGTGTCGTCCGAGACGGTCTGCACCTCGCGGCAGCGGATCCGGTCCTTGTTCGCGTCCACCAGGGTGGGGTTGCCGCTCACGTTCGGGCAGCCGGTCGGCGGCGGGGCGGCGGCGGAGGTGGTCCGCCGGTGGGCCCGGTGGGCGGGTCGGTCGGGTCCGACGGCTCGTCGGTGGGGACGCCGATCCGCTCGGCGACGCCGAGTCCGACGGTGAGGCACTGCCGGATGGCGAGGTGCTCTCCGACGGCGACGCGGTACCGGACGGCGACGCGCTGTCCGACGGCGACGCGCTCTCCGAGGGCGACGCGCTGTCGGACGGCGACGCACTGTCCGACGGCGACGCACTGTCCGAGGGGACGCGCTGTCCGACGGCGACGCGCTCTCGGACGGCGACGCGCTGTCCGATGGCGACGCGCTCTCGGACGGCGACGCGCTGTCCGACGGGGACGCACTGCCGGATGGCGACGCGCCTCCGACGGGGAGGTGCTGCCGGAGGGGCAGGGCGTGTCGGTGGGTGACGCCGTCGACGTGGGTGACGCCGTCGACGTGGGTGCGGTCGCGGTCGCGGCGGGTGCCGCTGCGCGATCGGTTCGGCCGTCACCGGCGGCCGGGTCGCCCGGGTCGGCGAGGTCGAGGCCGACGGCGACTCGGTGGGTCGGGGCAGTCGGTGGTGGCGGCGGCATCGAGGGTACGGATCTGTGCGAGCCGCGCCTCGACCTCGGCCGGGAGTTTCCGCCCGGCTTGACGCACGGGTCGAGGAGCCAGGTCGTGCCCTCCAGTTGACGGGTGCACGGCGCTGCCTCGTACGACACCGGCTCGGGCCTGGCGGCCACGGGCTGGACGGGGCACCGTCGGCGGCCGGGGCGACCACCGCGGTGACCGCGGCCACCACCACCGCCATTCCGACGGCGAACAGGGCGTTGTGGACGTGGTTCGACCTGTTGGTCGCGATCCTGGCGGTCCGCTCGGATCCAGTTGGCTCATGCCGTCCTCCAGGGACTGAGATGCACCGGTAGGTGTTACCGCACGGTAGGCATGCGTCCGGTAACCCGGTAGATCAGTCGTCCTTACCTACTGTGGAGGGTGGATCGCACCCGGTGACCGCCCGGGCGGCAGGTTGGTCGTGGCCGAGCACCACCGCCAACTCCTGACGGTTGCGGACGCCGAGCTTGGTGAAGACCCGGGCCAGGTTGTTGTTGACGGTGTTGACCGACAGCCCGAGCCGTTCCGCGATGCCGCGGCTGGGCAGCGTCACCGCGAGCATGGCCACGTCCCGCTCCCGGCGGGTCAGCGTCGCCTGCTCGGCACCCGGAGCGCTCGCGGCGAGCAGCGGCGTACGGACGGACCGGCAGTCCCGGCCAGCGTCGCGGCCCGCTGCGCCACCGCCACCCGTGGTCGGCCGTGCCGGGCGTACGCCTGGGCAGCGGCACCGAGCACCTCGGCCGCGAGCAGGGTGTGGCCACGGGCGACGAGGTCGTCCGCCACCGTCTCCAGCGCCGGACCGTCGTCCCGGACCAGACCGTCGGCCGCACTGGCGAGCGTGGCCGCAAACCCGCCGACCCGGTCGGCGAGGTCGGCCAGCCGGTCCCGCACCGGCGCCGGCGCGCCGAACCGGGCGCACTCGTAGAGCGCCATCGCCTCGATGGTGGGCTGCTCACCGTCCCGGCCAGGTCGGCGGCGTGACGGGCGGTTCGGATCGCGGCGGTGAGATCGCCCTCGGCCGCCTCCACCCAGGCGCGATTGACCTCCACCCACGGGTGGAAGAGTCGGTTGGCGGCTCGGGCCCGCGCATCGGCCGCGGCCAGCCACCGCCGCGCGCCGGGCAGGTCACCGGCCAGGGCACGGACGCCGGCCAGCTCGGCCCAGTACGTGCGCACCAGGTGGTACTGGTCGTTCTCCTCCACCAGCGCGATGGCTTCCCGCAGGTCCGCCTCGGCGGCGTCCAGCCGCCCCGCGTCCTTTCGATGATTCCCCGGAACCCCGCCCACACGGCGACCATCCCCGCGCGTCGCTGGCCACGGCGTCGCGGTAGCCCTGGTCGGCCAGCTCGGCTGCCCGGCCAGCTCCCCGGCGGCGTACCGGGCGTAGCAGAGACCCAGGCCGACCTGCGCCTCGTTCCACGGCAGCCGCTCGGGTGCGGCGGCGAGCACCGCCCGGCCCGCTCGGCCAGCTCCGCCGCGAGCCCGAGTCGGCCGAGCATCCCGGCCGCCGAGGCAGCGCCCATGGTCGCCCAACTGGCGGCGCGTACGCCGATGTCGGGTCGGGTCAGCACGGCCTGGCCGACCTCCAGCGCCGCCTCGCACCGACCGTCGTAGAACAGCACCCACGACCGGGTGGCCTCGGTCAGGTCGTGGCCCGGTGAGCCCGCCGGCACCATCCGCAGTGTCTCGTGTGCCTCGTCGATCCGATCGAGGCCCCAGTAGAGCAGCCCGGCTCGGGTGATCGCCCAGATCGCCAGTTGCTTGCTACCCGGCGGCGGGTCGGCGGCAGCATGTCGAACGCCTCCTGGCTGCGCGCCTGGTACTGCAACACCGGGCCAGCAGCCACTGCGCCTCCCAGCCCTGCCCCGCGTCGTACGCCGTGCGGACCAGCCGCTCGGCCAGATCGATGTCGAACCGTTCCAGCGCCTGCCGGGCGGCGGCCAGCGCGATGACCGGGTGGCGGACGCTGCCCGAGCGCAGTTGCCACACCCCGGCGACCAGCGCGTCGTCGCGGCGGCGCAGCGGCATGCTGGCCAGCACGTCGGCGAGCTGCCCGAAGACGGTCCGGGAACGGCTGGCCGGCATGCTGGCCCGCAGCGCCTCGCCGTAGAGCGGGTGGGCCATGCGCAGCGCCGTCCGGGCGCCGGAGCGTTCCGCGACCGCCATGCCGCTGCGTTCGGCGGCCTCGATGGCGGCCGGGTCGGTGCATCGTTCCAGCAGGGCCAGGGGCAGTGGTTCGCCGCAGGCCACCACCTCGAGCACCTGCCGGGCGGCGGGTTCCAGGGCACGCAGCCGGGCACTGACCAGCTCGGCCAGCCGAGGGCTGCCCGAGGCGGTGCCCCGCCAGCGCCAGACGCCGCGTGACTCGCGTAGCCCGCCGGTGTCCATCGCGTCGGCCAGCAGCTCCCGCAGCAGCAGCGGGTTGCCGTCGGCGAGGCGCGTCAGCCGGCGGCGGCTGATCGCGTCGAGCGGACCCGGGCGGCCTCGTCGAGCAGGTGCTCCACGGCGGTTGCCGGCAGCGGGCGGACGTCCAGTCGCCGGCCCGAGCCGGCCCACAACGAGGTGAGGGCGTCGGAGAGCGGCTCGCCGGCCGGACCGTCGCCACCGCGACCGCGAGGCCGTGCACGGCGAGCTGGTGCAGCAGCCCGGCCGAGGGCTCGTCCAGCAGGTGCGCGTCGTCGATGCCGATCACCACCGGCCGGTCGCCGACGCGGCGGGCGAAGTCGCGCTCGACGCTGACCACCAGCCCCACCGGGTCGGAGCGGGTGCGGGTCGGCGCGGGTATCAGGTGGGAGACGGCAGCGAACGGGATGGATCGCGCCGCGCCGGTCGCCGAGACCCAGTGGCACTCCACGCCGTCCTCGGCGGCGCGGGCCAGCGCCTCGCGCAGCAGTCGCGTCTTGCCCACCCCGGCGTCGCCGACCAGCACCAGCCCGGGCAGGCGCGCCGACACGACGTCCTCGATGGTCTTCAACTCGTCGTCGCGGCCGACGAGTGTCCATTCGCCACGTCCCGACATGCCGACCCTCACCTCGCCCTCGGGACAGCCCTGCCGTCCACCCTATGGGCAGGCCCGACACTCCTGCTCGACAGCGGTCGATGACCGGCGAGGGTCAGCCGGGTGCGGCGGTCACCCCTGGGTGGTCAGGAGGTAGTCGTCGGCTTCGGGCTCCACCGCAGGTCCAGCACGCCGGCGGTGGCGGCGGCCTTGCAGAACTGGAGGAAGCTGCGGTAGCCGAGCTTCTTCTCGCTGAAGTCGGGGCGGGCCCGGCGTACCTGGTTCTTCAGCCCGGACAACGCCACCGGGTTGCCACTGCTGCCCAGCTCCGCGACGACGCCCCGGAGCAGACCGAACGCCACCTCCCGGTCGCCGTGCTCGGGCAGCGAGACCTCGGGGTCACCCTTCGCGGGCCCTCGGCCAGCTCGATCACGTTGCGTTCGGCGAGATGGCGCAGCAGCTCGCCGAAGGTGCGGAAGCCGTAGTCGGACTCGCTGAACGTCGGGTCCTTGCGTAGCAGGGTGCGCTTGAGTCGGGAGGCGGTGACCTCACCGTTGGCGCTGCCCTGCAGACCGGCGACCGACTGGGCGACGAACACGGCGAGGGCGTCCACGTCCCGGCCGGGTCCTCCCCGCCGGCCGGCGGTCCACCTCGGCTCCTGCTCCCGCTCCGGCTCGGGCGGGCGCTGTTCGGTGCCGGTCTGCCGGGTGGCGGACGGCGCGCCGGCCACGGGCCGGCGGGATGTCCACGCCCTCCAGCCGGTCGTAGTAGAGGAACTCGTCGCACGCCGGGGCAGCAGTGCCGACGTGGACCCCTCGACCCCGACACCGATGACCCGCTTGTTCAGCTCGCGAAGCTTGTGCACCAGCGGGGTGAAGTCACTGTCGCCACTACAGATGACGAAGGTGGAGATGTAGTCGCGCTCAAACGCCAACTCGATCGCGTCGACGGCCATCTTGATGTCCGCGGCGTTCTTGCGGGACGCGCCCATCCGCTGCGGGATCTCGATCAGCTCGACGTGCGACCGGGTGAGCATCCGGCGGTCCTCGTCGAAGTAGGACCAGTCGGCGTACGCCCGACGGACCACCACCCGCCCTCGTTCGGCCAGCGCGTCGGCGATGGGCCGGAAGTCGAGGCGGCGCCGCCGCGGTGGTCGCGCGCGCCCAACGCGAGGTTCTCGTAGTCGAGGAACAGGGCGATCCGGTCTTCTTGATCCACGCGGACCAGCCTACGCCCGGCATGAGCTGGCCGGGGCGGGCGACGCGCGCCACCTCAAGTCGACGACCGTCCAATTCTTTCGGTCTTCTAGTCGTTTATTTTCGTCGCTCGATAGGTGTCTTGCAGTGCGATGTCTGGTGCTGCATCATGACGATCAATGTCGGGCGTCGGGGCGCCGGGCGGACCTCCACCACCACCCCACCCAGGAGGGTCACCGATGTTTCGCAGCCTCATGCCGGCCCGGGGACGCCCGGCCGGCCCGGCGGCACCGCCGTCGCGCTCGCGGCCGGTCTCGCCGTGCTCGTCGCCGGGCCCACCGCGGCCGCCGCCAGTCCATCCGCGTCCGCCGGCGCGCAGCCGGTGGTCACCCGGCCGCCCTCGACCCGGCGCTCGTCGCCGGGCGCGGCGCGAACGTCGACTTCGTCGAGCAGGAGGCGGAGAACGCCCGCACCGACGGCGAGATCATCGGGCCCGACCGATCCGCCTACACGCTGCCCGCCGAGGCCTCCGGCCGCCGGGCGGTCCGGCTCACCCCGGCGAGTACGTGGAGTTCGTCCTGCCCAGCGCCGCGAACGGGATCACCGTGCGGTACAGCATCCCGGACGCGCCGCAGGGTGGTGGGATCACCGCGCCACTGCGGGTCGCCGTCAACGGCAAGCACCTCCGCACCATGACGCTGACCTCGCAGTACTCCTGGCTCTACAACCAGTACCCGTTCACCAACGATCCCCAGGCCGGGCTGCTGCACCGGACTGGTGGATCACCGAGTGCCAGTGCGTGCCGGCGGCCACCACGCCGTACCCGAGCATCAGCACGCCGTTCCGGCCCACGCATCTTCTACGACGAGCAGCGCCTGCTGCTCGGTCGCACCTACCGGGCCGGTGACACGATCCGGCTCACCGCGCCACCCGGCAGCGCCGCCGCCTGGACCGTCATCGACCTGCTCGACTCGAGCTGGTCGCACCGCCGCACGTCCGGCTGCTCGCGGCGAACGTGCTCGCCTTCGGCGCCGACCCCACCGGCCGGCGGGACTCCGCCGACGCGATCGACCGGGCCATCGCCTTCGCCCGGCGCGCCCACCTGAAGGTGTACATCCCGCCGGGCACCTACCAGGTCAACCGGCACATCATCGTCGACGACGTGACCATCGAGGGCGCCGGCAACTGGTACACGGTCATCAAGGGCCGCGAGGTCGCCCTGCCGACCCCGCGCCGGACGGCTCGGTGCACACCGGCGTCGGGTTCTACGGCCGCGACGCCGCCGACGGCGGCAGCCGCAACGTGCACCTGTCCGGCTTCGCCATCGAGGGTGACGTCCGGGAGCGCATCGACACCGACCAGGTCAACGCCATCGGCGGTGCGATGAGCGACTCCACCGTCGACGGGCTCTACCTGCACCACACCAGGCGGGCCTCTGGTTCGACGGGCCGATGCGCAACGTCCGCGTCACCAACAACATCGTCGTCGACCAGATCGCCGACGCGCTCAACTTCCACACCGGCGTCACCGACTCCTGGTGGCGCACAACTTCGTCCGCAACACCGGTGACGACGGTCTGGCGATGTGGTCGGAGAAGACGGCCAACGCGCGCAACACGTTCGACCACAACACCGTGCAGTCACCGACCCTGGCCAACGGCATCGCCATCTACGGCGGCACCGACACGACCGTCTCCAACAACCTGGTCGCCGACCCGGTACGCGAGGGCAGCGGTCTGCACGCCGGTGCCCGCTTCGGCGCCGAGCCGTTCACCGGGCACCTGCGGTTCACCAACAACACCACCGCCCGCGCCGGCACGTACGAGTTGAACTGGAACATCGGGCTCGGCGCGATCTGGTCTTCGCCCTGGACCGGAGCATCGAGGCAAGCATCGAGGTGACGGGCGACGCGTACCTCGACAACACGTACAACGCGATCATGCTGGTCAGTGACTGGCCGGTGAAGGACCTCTACTCGATCTCCGACGTGCGGTTCCGGACGTCCGGGTCGACGGCACCGGCACCTCGGTGGTCAGTGCCCGCGCGGCGGATCGGCCTCGTTCGCGAACGTGGACGCCCGCAACGTGGGCGCGGTCGGCGTCAACAACTGCGGGTCGTTCCACTTCACCCCGGCCGGCTCGGAGTTCACACTGACCGACCTCGGTGGCAACGACGGCGGCTGGCTCGCACCGTGGTTGCTGCCCAACACCATCACCTGCGACGACCGGCCAGCCGTCTCGCCGCCCCGCCTCCGGCGCAGTGGTGAACGCGCGGTGGGCGGCCGGGAGGTCGGGCCGCCCACCGCGCACAGCGATCAGAGCGTCCGGACGTACGCCAGCGGCACTGTCGTCGACTGACCGTCCCACCGGCCGCTCAGCATGACCCCGGCTGATCCGCCGGCCTCGGCGACCGGCCGGCGCACGATCACCAGCTCGACGGTGTCGGTGTCGACGAGCGTGCGGTCCTCGTCGACGACCCGTCGCACGGCACCGACCACCGGCACCTGGGCGTCGGCCGCCCCGTCCGCGACGACCGTCACCGTCGGCTCACGCACCTCGCGCCGGCCGTCGACCTCGAAGTACTGCTCCGCCTGGCCCCCGCCGGTGAGGATCGCCTGGGTGAGCGCCGCGGCGTACACCGGGTCGACGCAGCCGTCGTACACCCAGCGCGTGCCGAGCACCGAGTGCTCGGTGGTGCCGACCAGCCAGCCGTCCGCGCCGTCGAGGGGCGCGGCACGGTAGGTGAGCGGAACGTGGTGGACCGGCCCGTCGGCGGTGCCGACCAGCATCGTCTCGATGCCGACCTCGCCGGCCGGGTCGTCGAAGCGGTAGGCGCCTCGACTCACCACCTCGACACCGGCCGGCCCGGCGAACCAGGGTCGGCTCGGCAGCCAGGCAGCGAGGAGGTCGAGCTTCGTGGGGCGCAGCGTCGCCCGGTGCAGCAGTGCCATGACGGCACTCTAGTCAGAGGCCCGCGCAGGGCTTTCCGCCGATGGTGCAGCTCTCCGGTTCCCGGCCTTCGGCCGGCTGTCGCGGACGTCAAAGCTGATCGTCTGGGACCGCCCGGCCGCCAGGGCACCCCGGTGAAGGTGATGGTCCGCCCGTCCTGCCGCCAGTCCGCACCGTCGACGTCGTCGACGGTGGTGCCCTCGGCAAGGGTGATCACCACTGCCCAGTCCCCACCGGTGCGCTGCCGGGGTTGTCGACCACGACCTCACCCGTGTAGCCGAACAGTCGGTCGGAGTCGGTCTCGTAACGGGCCACCGCTGTGGGCGCGGGCGGCGCGGGCGGCGGCGCTGACGTGGGCGTACGCGAGGGTTTCGCCGACGGGGTCCGACTCGGGCGGGTGGTCGCCGACGCCGTGGTCCGCGTGGGCCGCGTCGACGTGGTGGCCGTCGACGCGACGGCGGTTGTGGCGACCGGCACGCTCGGCGACGGTGTGGCGGTCGGTGCGGCGCGGCGGCGGGCTTCGACGTCGACGGCATCGTTATCCAGGCCGCCGTCCCCGCGACCAGCACGGCTCCGGCGACCACGGCGATCACCGTACGGCGCCGACGGTTGGCGTGGCCGGACCTGCCGCGCGGGCCGATCAGCGGCAGCTCGGCGGTCAGCCCGCCGTCGCCGCGCCGCAGGTCGACCTGCTGGAAGGCGAGCCAGTCGAGGATGGCGGGCAGTCGTACGGTCAACGCCTGCCGGAGTTGCTGCTCGCGTGGTTCGTGCTGCTCGGCCGACCACGCGCCGTGCGTCGTGACCTCCCGCACCTCCAGCCGGCAGCCCTGCCGGGTGAGCGTGATCGTGCAGGTCAGCTCGCTGAGCCGGCCGGCCTCGTCGCAGGCCAGGACGAGCAGCTGCGACTCCTGCCGCTCGGTCACCTCGACCTCGACGTCGGCCTCGAACCCGGGCAGCCCGGACGTGCGCAGCATCAGCCGGTCCGGCACGCCCTCGACCGTCTCGGCCTCGGCGAACCACCGGCCGAGCAACTCCCGATCGGTGAGCGCGCGCCAGACCCGGTCGGGCGGGTGGGACAGCTCGATCTGCGCACCGATCTCGATCACGGCGAGACTCTAACGGGTCTGCCGGGCGGCCCGTCCGCCCGGCCGAGCCGGGTGCCGCCGTCCTGGTCAGCCCCAGCGGGTCGACAGCTCGGCCACCGCGGCCAGCGCGGTCCGTGCGCCGGCGGACACCTCGGCGACCACCTCCGCCGCCGGCAGGTCCTGGCCAGCGGATGCGCCTGCCCGGCCCACAGGTTCGCCACCGACGCGTTCCCGTCGCTCGCGCGGCGGCGAGCAGCGGACGCGTCAGGTGCAGCACGTGGGGTAGCCGCTCGGTGCCTCCGCGTCGTGCTGGCGCAGGAAGTCGTTGGCCACACCACGGGCCCGCTTGCCGGTGAACGACCGGGTCAACGCGGTGGGCGTGGCACCGGCCACCGCGGCCCGGTGTAGCGGCGAGCTGCCCGCCTCCGGCAGCGCAGGAAGGCCGTGCCGAGCTGTGCGGCGGCGGCACCGGCGGCCAGCACGGCGGCCAGCGCGGGCCCGTCGACGATGCCGCCGGCCGCCACCAGCGGCAGGTCACAGCGGGAGGCAGCCAGCCGGAGCAGCGGCAGCACCGCGTAGTCGTCGTCGTCCGGCAGGCCACCGCGATGCCCACCGGCCTCGGTGCCCTGCACCACCACCGCGTCCACACCAGGTCGGCGGCGGCCCTCGCGGCGTCCGGACGGGTGACCGTGGCCCACACCTCGGTGCCCGCTCGCGCAGGGCGGCCACCGCCGCCCGGTCGGGCAGCCCGAACACGAAGGACACCACCGGGACCGGGTCCGCGAGCAGCGCGGCCAGCTTCTCCGGTACGCGTCGTCGCCGCCCACCGGCTCACCCAGGCTCACCCGCGGGCGGCGGCCTGCGGCGCGAGCCGGTCGGCGTACGCCTGGATGGCCGCCTCGTCGACGCCGCCGGGGTCGGGCAGGAAGACGTTGACGCCGAACGGCCGATCGCCGAGGGCGCGCACCTCGGCGATGTCGGCGACCAGGCGAGCCGTGTCGATCATCCCGGCGGCCAGGAAGCCCAGCCCTCCGGCCGTGGACACGGCTGCCACCAGCGCCGGCGTGGACGGGCCGCCAGCCATCGGGGCGGCGATGATCGGGTGACGCAACGTGGACAGCACGGACATCCCCCATCCTGCCGCACCACCCGGTCCGCTCAGCGGCGCGCGGTGTGCCTCCACCACAACACGCCGCCCACCCCGAGCAGCGCCAGAAGCGTCCTGGCGCCGGCCGCCAGCGGCCAGGTTCGCCCACCCGCGCCGCCGACCTCCTCGGCCGCCGGACGGACGGCCGGGGTGCCACCGGGCGGCGGCCTCCGTCGGAGGTACGGAGGTGGCCGTCGTCGCGGTGGCCGGATAGCGCAGGATGGCCGGCCGGGTGCCGGCTGGCTGGTCGGCCGACTCGGAGACGGTGAGCAACGAGCGCCCGTCGCGACTGAGGTGATCGACTCGCCCTGGGGCTCGTCCGGCAACGGGTGATCCGTGGGTGCCGGCGGTGAGCGCGCGGACCACGTCACCGTCGGGCACGTCGTACTCGAAGGCGTCGGCGTAGCTGCGCAGCACCACCTGGCGTCCGTCCGGCGCGTTCGCCGCGCCGGTGATCACCCCGCGCCCGAGGAACGAGAACGGGTTGCTGGTGCTGGTCGTCGGCAGGGTCACCTGACCGAGCGCGGCCAGCGGCGTCGTCGCGCCCGGCTGGAGCGCGGCGGTCGGCGCGTACAGGAAGACGGTGCCACTGCCACCCTTGGTGATGATCAGCGGCCGACCGGTCGCGTCCAGCAGCACCGCCTCCGCATCGTGCGGGCGGTCCGGGTACGTCATCCGGTGCAGCACCGGCTCCTTCGCCCCCGGTGCGAGCCGCCACAGGGCGACCGTCGGCCGGGAGCGGTCGTTGTCGCCGACGTCGGCGACCCAGACCGTGCCGTCCGAGCCGATGGCCAGGTCCTCGGTGTCGCGCGGCCGGGACGGAAGGAGACGGTTCGGACCACAGTGCAGCGCTGGTCGAGGAAGAAGATCCGGCGGCGGGCCTCGTCGTCGGCGCCGTCGTTGATCACCACGTACCCGTCGTCGGTGGCGACCATCCCGGAGATCTCGCGGAGCCGGTCGTCGCGCACCTGGCAGACCGGCGTCCCGGCGGCGGCCGCGCTCGCCGTGGCGGCGCCCGGCCCCAGCAGCACGGCCGGCGGCACCACGGCGGCGAGCAGCGCGGTCAGCAGCGCCCCCGCACGGGTACGCCGCTCACAGGTCAACCGTCCGCGTACCCGCATCGCCCACCTCCTCGTCGGCGGCCGTGACCCGGCCACCTGCCCATCCTGGCCGATCCCGGCCACCGGTGGCGATCATCGGGGACGCGCCGAGTCCCCGGTCGATGTACTCTGCCTCCGCCTGATTCTGGATCCGAAGGGCGGCCATGTCCGTGAGCGACACCGCGCTGGCCAGCCGACTCGGGAAGTCGCTGCTCCGCCGCCTCGGCCGTCCGGTCGGCGGTGCCGCCGTCGCGTGGTGCCGCTCGCCGCGGTCGTCTGCGGCCTCTTCACCGGCGCGTTGGCCGGTCGGGCCGCCTGGGAGACGTCTCGACCGCAGCCCGACCGGGCCGAGGCCGCCGCCATCCTGACCGAGGTCTTTCCCGGCACGACCTCGGCGACATCGACACGCCGCCCGCGCTCTTCGTCGTCTACGGGCACGCGCTACGCCTGAACACCGTCAGGACCCTGCTGTTCGGTGACGGCGGCGAGTATCAGGAGAGCGCCACCGGTGCCACCGCCCTCGGCCCGCCACCGGTGCCCGCCGAGCAGATCGTCTCGGTGGCCCGGGAACGCCTGACCGGTGCCGGCTGGCGGGTGTACGACTCAGAGGTGTCCGACCGCCTCAGCTGCGCGGACAAGATGTGCGCCACCCCGCAGTCGGTCACCGACACCACCCTCACCGCCCGACGGGCGACACCATCCTGAACGCCTCGATCTCCTCCCAGGCCGCCGTCGACGCCAGCTACCTGTCGGTCGAGGTACACCGCGCGCCGCCGCCCCTGGTGGTCCCCGCCGGGTGCTCGGCACGCTGCTGGGCGCGGTGGCCGGTTGGTTGGTCTTCGGCTGGGTCAGCCGACGTACCGAGAGACGCCGTAGCCGCGGCGCGGTGCACGGCCTGGTCGGCGCGGCCGTGGTGCTGTGGTGGCTGCCGGTGCTGCTGAGCGCACCGCCCCTGCTGTCGCACCACCTCGGCGAGCCGCATCCGGCCTGGCACCCGCTGTGGGAGTGGCTGGGCCAGCCGACCGCCTCGCTGCTCTTCCTGCTCGGCGCGGTGTGCGCGCTGCTGGCGCTGGGCCTGGCCGCCGCAACCCGCCCGGGTGCCACACCCGAGGCGACGGCCGACTGACCGGTCACGACTCGCCCAGGGCCGGTCCTGTCGGGTACGACGTCCATCGAGGACCGCCGAGGGTTACCTGCCGGTCCGGAGACCGGTACGGTCCGAGATGTCCACGGTCACGGCAGACCCGGACGACGGCGTCCCGTCGGGCCCGGCGCCCGGCACGCCGACCGGCACAGGGAAGGGGCGCAGGGTGCGGATCAGAGCGGGTTGTGCGTCGCGGCGCTCGTCACGACGGGACTGATGGTCGGCACACCGGCCGCCGCCGCACCCGGTGCCCCATGCGGGGAGCCGCCCCGGCGGCCAGCGCCACAGTGGTGCCGATCCAGGTCACCGGTGACCCGGCGACGCGGTTCAACCTGGTGCTGCTGGGCGACGGGTACACCGAGGCCGACCTGCCCACTTTCCGAGCGCACGTGGACCGGCACCTCAACACCCTGTGGACGATCGAGCCGTTCAAGTCGTACCGCAGCTACTTCAACGTCTACGCCGTGGAGATCGTCTCGGCGGAATCCGGCGTGGACTGTGACCCCGGCTCGTCCGCGCCGCGCCGGGACACCGCGCTGGGCATGGGCTTCTGGGGTGGTTGCAACCCGGCGAGCGTGCAACGCCTGCTCACGGTTGACGGCACCGCCGCGAACGCCTACGCCGATCTGGCCGTCGGCACCAATCCCGGCAACCGGCAGCTGATCGCGCTGGCCAACAGCGGCACCTACGGTGGAGCCGGCGGCAGCAACGCCACCGCCTCCGGTGGCAACGCGCTCTCCGCGCTGATCAGCCCGCACGAGCTGGGGCACTCGCTCGGTGGCTTGCAGGACGAGTACGACTACTACGGCCGCGGGTGCCGGGCGACACCTACAGCGGGCCGGAACCGGACTCGGTGCACCACACCGTGCTGACCGAACGGCAGATGCGCGACACCCGGGCCAGTGGTGGCGCTGGCTGGGTGAGCCGAGCGAGGCAGGTGGGACGATCGGCCGCTACGAGGGCGGCCTGTACCTCCAGCGCGGGTGTGGCGGCCGAGCCGACACTCGATGATGAAGTCGCTGGGCTTCTACTTCGACCAGGTCGGCCGGGAGCGGATGACCGAACGGATCGCCGGCCGGGTCGGCATCGTGCAGGGCGGCACAGCCACCGGTGCGGCGGTCGGCGCGGACCGACTGCTCTGGGTGGACACCCTGCACCCGGTGAGCCACGCGCTGACCGTGACGTGGTCGGTGGACGGCAGGACGGTTCGCCGTACCGGCAATGCCCGCCACCTGGACCTGCGGAAACTACGGCTCTCCCCGGCCGGCACGCGGTGACCGCCACGGTGACCGACCCGACGGAGTTCGTCCGCGACCCGACGGTTCGCCGCTCACCCGCGCTGACCCAGACCCGCACGTGGACCGTGGACACCTCGGTGCGTACCCCGGGTGGAATCGCCGCTCGCGATCACCGCGTCCACCGCGACGGACCGACCGGTCGGCGCGCACGACGTGGTGTACGTGCGGACCAGCCAGCCCACCGATCGGGCACCACGCGTGCGCTGGACGCTCGACGGCCGGCCGGTGGCCGACACCGGCACCGACCGGGATGTGGACCTGGGCGCCCTGCGCCTGTCGCGGGCACCCACCGGCTGACCGCCCAGGTCAGCGACCCGGCACCGGGAAGGCGCTGACCCGCACCTGGACGGTCGACGCGACGCGGCCCGAGGTGGCGTACGCGCTCTCCGAGCCTCTGCTCACCGTCACCCGGCCCGGCCGACCCACCGAGTACGTGTACAACGGCCCGTTCACCATGGGGCTGACCGGCACCGACGATGGCACCGGCCAGGTCACCTCGGAGTTCCGGCTGGATGGCGACGGGTGGCACAACTACTACGGCTGGCCCACCGACGCCCGATCGCCGTTCCTGTTCACCGCCACCGGCACCGACGTGGACGGCCTGGTCTACGGCAACCTCGGCTCCGGTGGACTGTCCGTGTCCCCGTTCGCCGAGCGGTCCCCGGGTACGGCCGGCACCGCATCGAGTACCGGGGCATCGACGCCGTCGGCAACATCGGGCCGGCTCGCGCGTTCGTGGCCACGCTGATCCCGCCACCACCGGCCTGCACCACAGTGGTCACCGGCCGACACGACGGCCCGCTGACCGTCACCGCCGGTGTCACCTGCCTGCGCGCGGCCACCGTGACCGGCCCGGTCACCGTGGCGCCCGGCGCCGCCCTGGTCGCCCAGGGTTCCTCGATCGTCGGAAACCTGACGGCGTCCCGCGCCACCGCCGTCGAGTTGCTGAACACCGAGGTACGCGGCACGGTGGCGCTGACCGGCACCACCGACCACGTCACGCTGGTGGGGACGCGAGTGGCCGGGCGGCTGGCGTTGACCGGCACCGCGTCGGCGCCCGTCCTGGCCGGCGGTCAGGTAGGCGAGCTCGCCTGCTCGGGCGGCCCGGCCTTGGCCGACCTGGGAGTACCCACCACGGTGCGGCATCCGACCGCGGGCCACTGCCGCCCCGGCGTGACGCCAGCGGCGTGACGCCAGCCCTCCCACGATCCGCGCAACTACCCGGATAGTGCTGCCTGCGCCGCTGCGGAGGCAGCACTATCCGGAAGCTGCCCAGATCCCGACGGGCGTGACGGCCTGAGTGCGGCGCTGGCGGGTAGGCAGCGGCCCGGCGGCTTGTCGACACCCGCCGGGTGGGAGGCTCCGATGAGCACATACCGGGACGAACAGGGCAGCACCTTCCCTCCGCCGGAGGCGGATGCCCTTGAGCAACGACAGGACGCGTTCGACGTCGGCCCGCCGGACCGGGTGTCGGGTGACGTGGACCCGGAGGCGGCCGAGGCCGACCTGGCCGAGCAGGGCGCCTTCCCGCGGGCACCCTCGAGGAGGTGACGTCGCTGCCGGCCGACGCCAACCCGGCGGACGCCCTCGAACAGCGCCAGGAGATCCCGACCCGCGACGAGGGGCGCCGCACCTGACCACGCCCGCTGGATTCGGCCGGTCAGGCCGGCCAACATTGTCTCCAACGGCTATACCTGTGAGTCATGAGTATGACTCACAGGTATAAGGCTCGTGGGAGTGTCCGGATCGGGGCAGAGCGCCAGCCGACTTACTCAGCCCGTGACGCCGACCAGCCGACTCAGCCGGCGACGACCTGCCAGAGGAGGAACGCGTTGAGCGCCACCACCAGCACCGCCACCAGGGACGCGGCGGCTGTGGTGAGCGGGTGGTTGACCAGGTTGCCCATCAGGTCGCGCCGACGGGTGAAGGCGACCACCGGGATCAGCGCGAACGGGATGCCGAAGCTGAGGATGACCTGGGACAGTACGAGCGCCCGGGTCGGGTCGAGGCCGATGGCGAGCACGGCCAGCGCGGGCAGCAGGGTGACCAGCCGACGCAGCAGCAGCGGGACTCGCCGCCGCAGGAAGCCCTGCATGATGACTTCTCCGGCGTAGGTGCCGACGCTTGTCGAGGCGAGCCCGGAGACCAGCAGGGCGATGGCGAACCCGAACGCGGCGGCCGTACCGATGGTCTGGCCCAGCCCGGCGTGCACTCCTCCAGGCTGTCCGCGCCGCCCGGCCCACCGCCCCGGAAGCTGGCCGCGGCGATCAGCAGCATGGCGAGGTTGACCGCTCCGGCCGCACTCAGGGCGAGCAGCACGTCGGTGCGCTGGCCGCGGAACAGGATCCGCCGCTCGCTGTCGTTGGTGGCGGGGATGCGGTCGCGGGTCAGGGCGGAGTGCACGTAGATGACGTGCGGCATGACGGTGGCACCGAGGATGCCGGCGGCCAGCAGCACACTGTCGGTGCCCTGGAGCCGAGGCACCAGACCCGCCATGGCCGAGCCGGGGTCGGAGCCGGAGGCGAGCAGGTTGGCGGCGAAGGCCAGGACGATCACACCGAGCAGTACGGCGATGACGACCTCGAAGGCGCGGTAGCCGCGCGAGCGCAGGGCGAGCACGGCGAACGCGGCGGTGCCGATGATGATCCCGCCGGGCAGCAGGGGATGCCGAAGAGCAGGTACAGGGCGACCGCTCCGCCGATCACCTCGGCCAGGTCGGTGGCCATGGCGACCAACTCGGCCTGTACCCACATCACCCGGTTCACCGGCCGGGGCAGGCGCTCCCGACACAGCTCGGGCAGGCTGCGCCCGGTGGCCAGGCCCAGCTTCGCGGTGAGCGTCTGCACCAGCATCGCCATCAGGTTGGCCACCACCACGACCCAGACCAGCAGGTAGCCGTAACGGGCACCGGCGGCGGAGTTGGTGGCGAAGTTACCCGGGTCGACGTACGCGACGGCGGCGACGAAGGCCGGGCCGAGCAGGATCAGCCGTCCGCGTACGGGCCCCGGGCGCGAGCGGCCTGTAGTGGAGTCGCCCTCGACGTCGTCAATTCGTTGGTGACCACCGAACACCTCCCCGTCTGCACGGATTGCTGCCGGTTCCTTCCCGTCCGGCTGACCCGTCGGTGCCAACCTGCGGCCTGCCGGTGCTACCGCGACGACACGCCGGACATCGTCGGCGACGCGTCGCGCGCACCTGACACGCCGGCACCGGCCTTGACAGCGGCGCACTAGACGGTGAAGCTGTCTATTAGTCCTACTGTCGTAGGACAACAGGAAGGATCATCGGGAGTGATCGAGTTCGTACTGGACAGCCGGTCGAAGGTGAACACCTACATGCAGCTCGTGCAGCAGGTGAAACAGGCTCTACGGGTCGGCCTGCTGACGCCGGGCGACCAGTTGCCGAAGGTCCGGGACGTCGCGCAATCCCTCGCGATCAACCCGAACACGGTGCTGAAGGCGTACCGGGAGTTGGAGATCGAGGGTCTGGTCGGCGGCCGACCCGGGTGGGCACTTTCGTCCAGCGCACCCTGGCCGGCGCGTCCCTGCCCAACCAGGCCGAGCTTCGCGACGACCTGGTCGCCTGGCTGGACCGGGCACAGACCGCAGGCCTCACGGCCGAGGACGTCATCGCCCTGGTCGAGACGACGCTGCGCGCCACCCTCGCCGACGACGCCCGCACAAGGAGCACGCATGAGCGGAACGAGAGGACAACGGATGGACATGGTCTTGGAAGCAGACCGGCTCGGCAAGCGGTACGGCAAGACATGGGCGCTACGGGACTGCTCGTTGCATCTGCCGGCCGGCCGGATCGCCGCGCTGGTCGGGCCCAACGGGCGGGCAAGAGCACCCTGTTGCACCTGTCCGTCGGGCTGCTCAAGCCCGACGCGGGCGCGGTCCGGGTGTTCGGCCGTTCGCCTTACGGCGACACGAAGGGTCTGGCCGACATTGGGTTCGTCGCCCAGGACACCCGCTGTACCGGGACTTCACCGCCGCCGAGCTGGTCATCGCCGGCGGCAAGTTGAACCGGCGGTGGGACGCGGCGTTGGCCCGCCAGCGGTTGGCGCAGCTCGGCATCCCACCGGACAAGCCGGTCGGCAAGCTCTCCGGCGGCCAACGGGCCCAGGTGGCGCTCGCCCTCGCACTGGCCAAGCAGCCTCGGCTGCTGCTGCTCGACGAACCGGTCGCCAGCCTCGACCCTCTGGCCCGGCGGGAGTTCCTCCAGTCGCTGATGGGCAGCGTCGCGGAGTCCGGCACCACCGTCCTGCTCTCCTCGCACCTGCTGGCCGACCTGGAGCGCGTCTGCGACTACCTGATCGTGCTCAACGCCTCCCAGGTGCAGCTCACCGGCGCGGTCGACGACCTGGTCGCCGAGCACCGCCAACTGATCGGCCCCGGCACGACGGCGGCGACATCGGGGCGTCGCCGCCGTGATCCGGGCCAGCCACACCGACCGGCAGTCCACGTTGCTGGTCCGTACCGACGGGCCGGTCACCGACCCGGCCTGGACGATCCGCGAGGTGAGCCTGGAGGACGTCGTGCTGGGCTACCTCGCCGACGGCACCACGCAGACCAGTCACAGCGAGTGGGGAGTGGCGGCATGATCTGGCTGACCTGGAGACAGCACCGCAAGCAGGCGTTCTACACCCTGCTGGCGCTCGCGGCGCTCGCCGCCCTGCTGGTGCCGATCGGCCTGTCGATGCGGCACACCTTCGCCGACCTCGGGTTGACGGACTGCGCCAGCCAGCTCGCCCGCGCCGACGTCTCGCCGGCGATCCGGCAGGACTGCGACGCGGGCTTCCAGAACTTCGGCAACCGGTACGCCAGCCTCAACCTGGTGGCCGTACTGCTGATCGCCCTGCCGGCCCTGGTCGGCCTGTTCTGGGTGCCCCGCTGGTCGCCCGCGAGGTGGAGCAGGGCACGCACCGGTTCGTCTGGACCCAGGGCGTCGGCCGGACCCGCTGGGCCCTGGTGAAGTTCGGGCTGGTCGGTGCGGCCGTCCTGGTCCTCGCGGCGGTCTACGGGCTGGGCATGTCCTGGTGGGTCGACCCGCTCACCAAGGCCGCGCACGAGGGCCGGCTCGGCATGATCGTCTTCGACCTGCAGGGCGTCGTCCCGATCGGCTACACCCTGTTCGCCGTGGCGCTGGGCATCTTCGTCGGCACCGTCTGGAAGCGGCTGCTGCCCGCCATGGGGATCACCCTCGCCGGCTACATCGGCGTACGGGCAGCTGTGGAGATTCTGGCGCGACCGCGCTACCAGCCGGCCCGCAGCGAGACCTTCCCGATCGAGGGAGAGGGCCGCCGGAGATCAACCGAGGAGACTGGATCCTCAGCCAGGGCATCCGGAACCCCGACGGGACGATGGTCGCGGAGGGCACCCGGATCCAGTGTCCGCCGGGCGGCAAGGGGCCGGACGGTCGGGTCTGCGGGGCCGAGCTCGGCCTCGAGCCGGGCGCGTACAACTGGCAGCTGTACCAGCCGGCGGACCGGTTCTGGCTGTTCCAGGGCATCGAGACGGGCATCTTCGTCGCCCTCGCCGTACTCCTGCTCTATCTGGCCGTCCGTCGGGTCCGCCGGATCGCGTAGGCCGGGACGGGTGCTCGTCGGGGCGCGGGGCCCGGCGATCACCCGTCCAACCGGTGCGACCCGGCCCGGCTGCGGGTCAGCCGGCCAGTCGCCGGTAGCGGACGACCGAGAGCGGCAGGAAGACCGCGACCAGGACGACCGGCCACGCCACCGCCAGCCACGGGTAATGCTGCGCCGCCCAGGAGTCGCCACCCCATCCGGGGTTGCCGAACAGCTCGCGGGTGGCGCCGACGGTCGCCGACAGCGGGTTCCACGCGGCCACCGCACCGAGCCAGGCAGGCATGGTGGACGGTGCGACGAACGCGTTGGAGAGGAAGCCGAGCGGAAACTCCAGGGTCTGTACGGCCACCACGGCCGCCTGCCCACGGGTGACCAGCCCGAGGAAGATGCCGACCCAGATCAGGGCGAAGCGCAGCAGCAGGATCAGTCCCACGGCCGCCAGCGTGGCACCGGCCCCGCCGTGCGCCCGCCACCCGATCGTGAGACCGGTCAGCAGCAGGACCCCGAGGGTGACCAGCGCGAACAGCATGTCGGCCACCGCACGGGCCACCAGTGGCGCGAGCGGCGAGACAGGCATCGACCGGAGCCGGTCGGTCACCCCGCGCTCCAGATCCTCGGCGACGGCGATCGTGGTGAGGCTGATGCCGAAGACCATGGTCATCACAAACATGCCGGGCATCAGGAACTCCCGGTAGCTGCCTCCGCCGGGCACCTGCAACGCGCCGCCGAACAGGTAGGCGAACATCAGCACGATCAGGACGTTGAAGCCGAGCGAGGCGATGAGCGGCCCGGGGTCGCGTCGCCAGCGGGCCAGACCGCGCCAGATCAGCGCGCCGCTGTCGGACCGGAGGGTGGGGCGGCCGGGCGTCAGGTCCACCGCCGGGGCCGGCGTGCTCACCGTGCTCACGCTGCCACCTCCTCCGCGGTCGGTGTCCGGTGCCCGGTGAGGTGCAGGAACACGTCGTCCAGGGTCGGTCGGCGCAACGCCACGTCCGCCACCGGGACGTTCACGGCGTCGAGTGCCCGCAACACCTCCACCAGCAAGCCGGTCCGGTGACCGACCCGGACGCTCACCATCCGCCGGTCCACGTCGACAGTCGGCTCGTCGTCGGTCACCCGGCGCACCTGGGCGACGGCGGCGGCGAGGTCGGTCGGACCCTCGACGACCACCTCGATCCGATCACCGCCGAGCCGGGACTTGAGGTCGTCCGGCGTGCCCTCGGCGATCACCCGGCCGGCCTCGACCACGGAGATCCGGTCGGCGAGTTGGTCGGCCTCGTCCAGGTGCTGGGTGGTGAGCAGCACTGTGGTTCCGGTGCGTACCAACTCCCGGACCGACTCCACACCTCGTTGCGGCCACGCGGGTCCAGCCCGGTGGTGGGTTCGTCCAGGAAGAGGACCGCGGGGCCAGGATCATGCCGGCCGCCAGGTCGAGCCTGCGGCGCATGCCCCGAGTACGTGTTGACCGGCTGCTCGGCCGCGTCGACGAGACCGAAGCGCTCCAGCAACTCGACCGCCCGCTGCCGGGCCCGGCGGCGACCAGGTGGAACAGCCGGCCGAAGAGCACGAGATTCTGCCGGCCGGTCAGCACCTCGTCGAGCGCGGGATGCTGCCCCACCAACCCGATGCGGTAGCGCACCTGGTCGGGCTGGCTGGTCACGTCGAACCCGGCGACCTCGGCACGCCCCTCGTCCAGCCTCAGCAGGGTGGACAGGATCCGTACCGAGGTGGTCTTACCGGCCCCGTTCGGGCCGAGCAGACCGCACACCGACCCCGCCGTACGCGCAGGTCGAACCCGTCCAGCGCGTACCGGTCCCGATACCGCTTACGCAGCCCCTCGGCCACTATCGCGTCGCCTCCTGTCGCCACCGCACTCCTCCCACACGATCGTCAACCGTCGCAACCGTACACGATACGGTAGGCAATACGGGAAGCCTGGCGTCGGCTAGGTTCGGCAGATGACGATCTCCCTGGACGGACGACGGTTTCGGGCCGTGGCGGATGTGGTCGCTGGCGAGGTGGGCACCGAGACCGTCTTCGCGTACCACGAGCGGGCCGGAGAGGTGTGGGCCGACTACGCCGGCGGGCCCATCCGACGCGGCCACCTCGTCGGCACCCGGGAGGGTGACCGGCTGGACTTCCGGTACGTCCAGCTCAACGCCGACGGCCGCACCTCCTCGGGACACTGCGTCTCCGAGGTGTCGGTGCTGCCCGACGGCCGGATCCGGCTGTCCGAGACCTGGTCGTGGGAGTCCCGGCCGGGCAGCGGCAGCAGTGTGGTGGAGGAACTACCGCCCGGGCCAACCCCGTGATCCAGTCGACCTCGCCGAGACGGGTACGGCGGCGACTACGCGGGATCGGCGGGCCCGACCTGGCCCGGCACGCCGACGTTCAGAGGGTCGGCCAGGAGCTTGTCGAAGGCCAACTCGGCGGCGCCGATCAGAACGGCATCGCGGCCGAGCGCCGCCGCGCGTAACCGCAGGTGTTCGCGGGAGGCAGGCAGCGGCATGGCGTCCAGTCGCTCGCGGACCACGTCCTCTCCGGCGATGAAGATGTCGCGAAGCGATCCGCCGAACACCACGGCGTCCGGGTTGACCACGTTGACCAGGTTCGCTACGCCGAAGCCGAGCCAGTCGGCAACCTGGGCGACGGCCTCCCGGGCGGTCGCGTCGCCGTCCGCCGCGGCGCGCAGCACCTCGGCCACCGCCGCGCGGTCGCTCGGATCACGGCCCGCGTGCCGTAGCAACGCGGCCTCGGAGATCTCGGTCTCCCAGCAGCCGCGGGAGCCGCAGCCGCAGGGCAGGCCGTTCGGGTTGACCACCATGTGGCCGACCTTGCCGCTGTGGCCCCGGTGGCCCATCATCAGTCGCCCACCGACGACGATGCCCGCGCTGATGCCCAGGTCGCCGTGCAGGTAGATGACGTCGTCGATGCCCACCGCCACACCCCGGACGTGCTCGGCCAGGCCGGCGATGTCGGCCAGGTCCCCGGCCACGAACCGGGTCCGGCGCCGAACTCCGCCTCCAGAGCGAGGCCGAACGTCTCGTCGAGGCTGGCGATCCGGATCCTGCCGTCGCGGCCCCTCGTGGTGTCGGTGACCGCGGCGGCGCCGCCGACCAGCAGCGCGTCGGTGACCACCGACCGTTCCATGTCACGGACCAGGTCGGCGAGGGCCCGACGGCGTCGATCGCCGACATGCCACTGGGTCGCGGGATCTCCCGCCGATCGAGGATCTGCCCACCGAGGCCGACCCGGGCGGCACGCAGCCGGTCCGCGTCGATGCTCAACGCGTGTGCGTAGACCCGGTCGGAGCGGGGACTGACCACCAGTGAGGGCCGACCGGCGCGGCGGGTGGTGGCCGGTGCCTCCTCGGTGACCAGGCCGCTGGCCACCAGGTCGGCGGCGAGGGCACCGATGGTGCTTCGGTTGAGGCCGAGCCGACTGGTCAGCTCGGCCCGGGACGTCGGCCCGTGCAGGTGGACGTAGCGCAGGACGGCGCCCAGGTTCTGCCGCCGGATCTCTTCCTGGCTGGCGCCGGGAACCAGTGGCAGCGGGGATTCGGTGTTGCGGCCGACGCCGGTTGGCCCGGACCGGACGGGTGTCGCCACGGTCAGACCTCCTTCCGGGTCGGTGCCGGTTGGTGCGGGGTGCGAGGACGACGATGGGTCCCGGAAGAGGAGCCGGGACCCATCGGCGTTGCTGCCTACCGTGCGGTGATTACTTGGTGAGCGGCGCGAGCTTCGGGTCGTTGGCGTACGCCTCAGCCGCGTTCGCCTTGGTGACGGCGACCGGCGGGAGCAGGTACGTGTCGACGACCTTGCTGCCGTTGTTGTAGGACTTGGTGTCGTTCACCTGCGGGGCGTTGCCAGCCTGGAGGGCCTTGACCATGTTGATGGTCTCCTTCACCAGGTTGCGGGTGTCCTTGTTGATCGTCATGTACTGCTGACCAGCGATGATCGACTTGACCGACTCCACCTCGGAGTCCTGACCGGTGACGACCGGGGTCGGCTTGCCAGCACCCTTGACCGAGGTCAGGATGGCGCGGGCCAGCGTGTCGTTCGGGGAGAGGACGCCGTCCAGCTCCTTGTTGCCGTAGGTCGAGGTCAGCAGCTGGTCCATGCGGGCCTGCGCACCCTCGGCCTTCCAGCCCTGGATGGCGGTCTGCTTGACCTCCTTCTGACCCGAGGCGACAACGACGTTGCCCTTGTCGATCTCCGGCTGAGCACGTCCATCGCGCCGTTGAAGAAGACACCGGCGTTGTTGTCGTCCGGCGAACCGGAGAACAGCTCGATGTTGTACGGGCCGTTCGGCTTCTTGGCCTTCATGCCGTCCAGCAGGGCCTGGCCCTGGAGCTGGCCGACCTTGAAGTTGTCGAACGCGACGTAGTAGTCGAGGTCCGGCGTGTTCTTGATGAGCCGGTCGTACGCGATGACCTTCACGCCCTGGGCGTGGGCAGCGGCGACCTGGGTCGCCAGCTGCGCGGCGTCGGTCGCGCCGATGACGATGACCTTGGCACCCTTGGTCACCATTGCGGTGATCTGGGCCTGCTGGTCGGCAACAGTGGTCGACGCGCCGGCGTACTGCACGTCACCCTGGAAGCCGGCCTCCTTGAGGCCGTTGGTGAACAGGTCACCGGCGAGGACCCAGTTCTCCGAGGTCTTGGCCGGCAGGGCGACACCGATCAGCGAGTTCGCCGCGAAGCCCTTGGCGGCCTCGCCCTTGGTGTCGGAGTCGCCGTCGCGGCCGGAGCCGCAGCCGGCGAGGGCCAGCATGGCGGCGGCGCTGATGGCCACCACCGACGTGCCGAAGAATTTACGCATGGTGAGGACTTGCCTTTCTTGGTGTGAGGCGGGTGGAGAGGTCGGTGGCCGTCAGCCGGACACCGCTACCTTGGCGGGCTCGCGCTCCGCGTCCGGCGGTGGGGCGGAGTCGTCGCGGCGGAACGGCCGCATCAGGCTCCCGATGATGGAGAAGCGCCCCTGGCTCTTGTTGTAGACGTCGATCGCGACGGCCAGCAGCAGGACCAGGCCCTTGATGATCTGCACCTTGTCGGTGCCCACGCCCTGGAGCTGGAGGCCGTTGTTGAGAACGGCCATGACGAGACCACCGACGATCGAGCCGCTGATGGTGCCGATACCGCCGGCGACGGCCGCGCCACCGATGAAGACCGCGGCGATGGCGTCCAGCTCCCAGCCGTTGCCGTCCTGCGGCCCGGAGGCCTGCGAACGGGCCACGAAGATCATGCCGGCCAGCGCGGCCAGGACGGACATGTTCATCATGACGAAGAAGTTGACCCGCTTGAGCTTCACGCCGGACAGCTCGGCCGCCCGGAGTTGCCGCCGACCGCGTAGATGTGCCGGCCGCCGGCCGTGTTGCGGGTGTAGAAGGAGTACGCGATGACCAGCACCAGCAGGATGATGCCGGAGATCGGGAAGCTGGTGCCGACGACCGCTGGCGAAGCGCAGCGCCGCGAAGACGATCACGCCGACCATGACGGCCATCCGCAGGATCGAGATCCACATGGGTGCCGGGTCGGCGTCCATGGCCCGACGGGTCTTGCGGGCCTGGATCTCGCGCCACACCACCGCCACCGCCGCGGCCAGACCGAGCAGCAGCGTGGCGTTGTTGTAGCCGGTGTTCGGCCCGAACTCGGGCAGGAAGCCCGACCCGATCTCTCGGAAGCCCTCCGGCACCGGGATGCTCTGCGCGTTGCCGATGAACTGGTTGCCGCCCGGAAGAGCAACATGCCGGCCAGGGTGACGATGAACGCAGGCACTCCGATGTACGCCACCCAGAAGCCCTGCCACGCGCCGATGATCGCGCCGATGGCGAGGCCGAACAGGATGGCGACGGGCCAGGGCAGGTCCCACTCGGTCATCGACTTGGCCACCAGGATGCCGGTGAATGCCGCGACCGAGCCGACCGACAGGTCGATGTGCCCGGCGACGATCACCATGAGCATGCCGATGGCCAAAATCAGAATGTACGAGTTCTGCTGGAACAACGCGATCAGGTTGTCCGACCGCAGCGTCAGCCCATTGGTCCAGATCTGGAAGATCAAGACGATCGCCACCAGGGTGAAGATCATCCCGAACTGGCGAGCGTTGGAGGTCGTGCCTCCGAACAGGTTCTTCTGAAGGTCCTTCAATCGGCTCATCGTGTGGCCATCTTCTTCGTCGAGGTCATCTGCTTCATGAGGTTTTCCGGGGTGGCGTCGGCGCGGGCGATCTCACCCGTGATGGCGCCTTCGAACACGGTGTAGATGCGGTCGCAGAGCCCGATCAGCTCAGGCAGCTCCGAGGAGATGACGACGACGCCCTTCCCTGGTCGGCGAGCCGCTGGATGATGCCGTAGATCTCGTACTTGGCACCCACGTCGATGCCGCGCGTCGGCTCGTCGAGGATCAGCAGGTCCGGATCGGTGAACATCCACTTGGCCAGGACGACCTTCTGCTGGTTGCCGCCGGAGAGCTTGGAGACGCCCTCGTCGACCGTCGGGGCCTTGGTCCGCAACTCCTTGCGGTACGCCTCGGCCGCCTGGTACTCCTCGACCTCGTTCAGGACACCGTGGTGCCTGATCTTGGACAGCTTGGCCGCCACCGTCGACGTCTTGATGTCGTCGAGCAGGTTGAGGCCGATCGCCTTGCGGTCCTCGCTGACGTACGCGAGCCCGTTGTCGATCGCGTCGGCGACCGACTTCAGGACGATCTCCCTGCCGTCCTTGATGATCGTGCCCGACTCGAACACCCGTAGGAGCGGCCGAAGATGCTCATCGCGAGTTCGGTGCGGCCCGCGCCCATGAGACCGGCGAAGCCGACGATCTCGCCGCGGCGTACCACGAAGCTTTCGTTCTTGCAGACCTGGCGCTCGGCGGAGATCGGGTGCCGGACGTTCCAGTTGCGGACCTCGAAGAAGACCTCGCCGATCTTCGGGGTGTGATCCGGGAACCGGCTGCCCAGCTCGCGGCCGACCATGCCCGCACGATCCGGTCCTCGTCGACCCCGTCCGCCTTGACGTCGAGGGTCTCCACGGTCCGGCCGTCACGCAGGATCGTGATCTGGTCGGCGATCGCCTCGATCTCGTTCAGCTTGTGCGAGATCATGATCGAGGTGATGCCGCGGGAGCGGAACCCGCGCAGCAGGTCCAGCAGGTGCCGGGAGTCCGCCTCGTTCAGAGCCGCGGTGGGCTCGTCCAGGATGAGCAGCTTCACGTCCTTGGCGAACGCCTTGGCGATCTCCACGAGCTGCTGCTTGCCGACCCCGATGTCCTTGATCAGGGTGTCCGGGTTCTCTTCCAGACCGACCCGGGCCATCAGGTCCAACGCCATCCGGTTCGCGGCCTTCCAGTCGATCGCGCCCGCTTGCGCGGCTCGTTGCCGAGGAAGATGTTCTCGGCGATCGACATTCCTGGAATGAGCGCAAGCTCCTGGTGGATGATCACGATGCCGGCGTTCTCACTGGCCCGGATGTCGGAGAACCTGGTCTCCGACCCTGGTAGATGATCTGGCCGTCGTAGGTGCCGTGCGGGTACACCCCGCTGAGGACCTTCATCAGGGTGGACTTGCCTGCGCCGTTCTCGCCGCAGATGGCATGGATCTCACCGGCGCGAACCACCAGGTTGACGTCGGAGAGGCCTTGACTCCGGGAACTCCTTGGTGATGGAGCGCATCTCAAGGAGGATGGGCACGTCGCTCATCGCTCGTACCACCTCGCCAACGTCATCGGTTGCCTCCGGAAGGTTGAACCTTCACTTGGTTTTGTTGTTGACGGCAACGTATTGCGGCCGGAGGGCCATCCGCAAGGCGAGGGGCTGTTGAAAAGTAACAATCCGGCAATATAGAGGTGGCGCGGTGTTCGCCCGCCCCACCGGCCACCGCAGCCCTTCCGGCATCCCGGCCCTGCTCACGGTGGCTACGGCGACCTGCGACGACACTCTGATCGACTGCGGCCGCTGGCCCCAGCCGTCCCACCAGGCAAGACGCGCCACGGGTCGGTCAGCCGGTCCCCAGACCACGCGCATCCCAAGATCGAGTGACAGTGATCCGGTGCTAGCCCCGACGCCGGCCGCGACGGCTCGTCGGCACCTGGTGTGACCCACGCCTCTGCCGGCCACGCCACCCGGCCGGGCTGACCCGTCAGCTCGGGTGCAGCACCGCCTTGATCACACCGTTCTCCCGCCGGTCGAAACGGCGATAGAGATCTGGAGCGTCGGCGAGGGTGCCGTGGTGCGTCACGATCATGCTGGGCCGTGCGCGCCCGCGACGACCAGGTCCCGCAGCAGCACGGTGTACCGGCGATCGTGGGTGCGGCCGAACCGGACGGCGACGCCCTTGCTGAACAGCGTCCCCACGGCGCGACCAGGTTCTCGTGACCGTCCGCGCCGGGGCCGGGTGCGGGTCCATCTCCGGGTAGACGCCGGCGACCGCGACCGCGCCGGCGGCATTGACCAGCCGGGCCGCGTCGGCGATGACCTGGTTGGGACGCTCCTGGCCAGGGTGCTCCCGGTCGCGGGCCTGGAAACCGACCGCGTCGATGACCTTGTCGACCCCGCCCAGCTTCTCCTCGCCGAGAGGCAGACCGGACCGGGCCCGGTCCGCGCGGATCTGCTCGACCGGGTCGCCACGGCGGAAGTCGATCGGTACGGCTCCGATCTCGCCGGCCTTGTCCAGCCGTGCGTCGACACCGTCGACGCAGTACACCACCGGGCACCTCGAAGGAGCGCCGAGTAGGCGCCGAGCAGGCCGATGGTGCCGGCGCCGAACACCGCCACCGTGTCGCCGGCCTCGACGCCGGCAAGGGTGGCTGCGGCGTGCCACCCGGTGACGAACGCGTCGGCCAGCAGCACGAAGTCGTCCTCGTACGCGTCCCCGGGCTCGCCCGGCAGGGCACGCAGTTGGCGTCGGCCCACGGCACGCGCAACAGGTCGGCCTGCGCGCCACGGTAGGGACCCATGCCGGCGTAGCCGTATGCCGCGCCGGCCCTCGGCCCGCGCCCGCAGGCAGGCCGCCGAGAGCCACGGGCACACATCACACATGTCCCGCAGAACAGATGCGTGGGGATCACCACCCGGGTGCCCGGCCGGACGGTCTGCACGGCACTGCCCACCTCCTGCACCACACCCAGGGGTTCGTGTCCGAGCACCAGCCCGGGGTCGCGCTGGTCCTCCCGTCGTACATGTGCAGATCGGTGCCGCACAGCGCGGTGGAGGTGATCCGCACGACTGCGTCGGTCTCTGTCTCCACCGTCGCGTCGGGCACCTCACGTTCCTCGACGGTCCGGACGTCCGCGTAGACGACGGCTCTCATCCCGGCTCTCCTGTTCGGCGGCGGAAACGCCCGGTCTTCCCCGACTGGGCCGTTCATGCCCGTCGGCCGAGCGCGGCCGAGCGCAACCGAGCGCGGCCGAGCGCCCCGGCACCAGGGGTGCTAGCTTAGGGCCCCTAAGTTTTCTCCTAACCACACTAAGGTCTGGTATGCCACGGCAGGGTTTGACGAGCGCGCGGGTCTCGGCCGCCGCAGCCGAGTTGGCGGACTCGGTTGGTCTGTCACGGTTGACCATCGCGGCCGTTGCCCGGCACTTCGGGGTCTCCGACGCCGCCCTGTACGTGCACGTCCGCAGTCGCGACGCGTTGATCGAGCAGGTGGCGGTCCGGGCGGCGGCCACGTTCGCCGACGAGCTGGCGATCGCCGTGGCGGGGCGCGCGGGCCACCAGGCTCTCGTCGGGTACGGCGACGCCTGGCGTTCGTTCGCCGTCACGCATCCGGGGCAGTACGTGGCGACCAACTCCAGTTGCCGCCCGAGGTGGGCACGAGCTCGGCGGGGCACCTGCGCCTGATCGAGCTGAGCTACGCGATGCTGCGCGGGTACGGGCTCGACGAGCCGGCCCTGACCGACGCGATGCGATTCGTCCGCAGCACCTTTCACGGCTTCGCGAGCCTCGAAACCGTCGACGGTTTCGGGCATCCCCGCTGTCGACGCGTCGTGGCACTCGATCCTCGACGCGGTGCACACCACGTTGAACAACTGGCCCATCGCGCTGAACAACGTGTCCACGACACGGGAGCAGCAGTGAACAGCCACGATCACTCGGTCCAGTCGACCGACGGAACCCGCCTGCTGGTTCGGCGCCTGGGCGTCGGCGACCCCGTCGTGCTCGTGCACGGCTCGGGTGGTGGGTTGCACTCCTGGGCGGCCGTCGCCGAGCACCTCGCCCCGAGCACGAGGTGTGGATGCCGGCCCGACGCGGGTACGGCCCCAGCGACGTCCCGCCCGGCGTCAAGTCCTTCCGGGACGAGACCGCCGATCTGATCGCGGTCATCGGGGCTGCTCGCCGTTCCTCGGGCAGGCCGGTGCATCTGGTCGGGGCGTCCTACGGAGCGACTCTGGCGTTGCACACCACCTCGGCCGATCCACGCGACGTACGCTCGCTGGCGCTCTTCGAGCCGCCACTCTTCGCGGCCGGGGCGGAGATCGCGCCGCTGCTCGACAGGTACCGTTCCGCCTTCGAGCGCGACGATGCCGGGGCGATGGCGGCGGTGTTGAACGACGTGACGCGCGTGCCGGCCGAGATCGTCGCCGCATTCGCCGCCGCCGCGGGCGACCGGACGCCCGACCCGGTCGGGGCGCGGCGTTCGGCGATCGGCTGGCTGCACGACCTCGAAGCCCTCGCCGGGGACAGCACGGACATCCGCCGGTGGTCCTCGATCGCCGTGCCGACCCTCCTGCTGGCCGGCGCGGACACCTGGGAGCCGATGCCCACGACGATGACCGCCCTCGCGGCCTCGATTCCGGCGGCGCGGCGCGTCGTCTGGCCGAACCAGTCGCACTTCGTGACCATGACCGCGCCCACCCTGGTCGCCGACGCCCTGCGGCAGTTCTTCACGGACGTCACGACGGCCTGACCGAGCCAGCCAGAACTTCGGCGGCCCAGCGGAGACGGCGACCGCCGTCAGCCCATCGCCCGCACCCGGTCGGGCTCGATGGTCAGGATGATCCGGACCTGGTCCCGGCCACCGAACCACGGGTACGGCCCACCGAGGTAGCGCTGCGCCAACTGGTCGATGTGCTCGGCGGCGCCCTCGGTGCTGGTGCGCACCACCCGACCCCGAACCTCGTGGTAGCGGCCCGGCTTCTGCGGGTCGGAGATCGCCACCGCCACCCGTGGGTCCCGCCGGACGTTCCGCGTCTTCTGGTGGGTCTCCACCGTGTTGATCAAAATGTTCGTGCCGTCGGTGTCCACCCAGGTCTGGGTGAGCTGCGGTGAGCCGTCGGGCATCAGCGTCGTGACGAAACAGGTGCTCGGCTCGTGCAGCAACGTGAGCAGGTCGTCGGGCAGATCCACGAGACAGTCTCCTTCCGGGTGACCAACCCGTGTTGATCACCTGCCCACGGTCGCACGAAATGATCAGCGACGCCGGACGACCGACTGAAGGGTCAGGACCGCAGCGGCCGCACCGGACGTAGCATCGGCGATGCACGATATTCAGGCGGATCACTCACCGACCGGATCGAGCACCGACATGACGACCGAGCAGACCACGTCTCCCCGCGTACCGGTGTCGGCATCGCCGCTCATGAGCTGGGCCAGAGTGTCGGGGCGGCCGCCGAATCCTGGAGGACATCTCGCTGGGCATCGCGCCGGGCGAACTGGTCGCGATCATCGGTGCCAGCGGTGCCGGTAAGACGACCCTGCTGGAGATGCTCGCCGGGGTCCGGAAACCGACGGCGGGCACCGTGACGTACGACGGCATCGCCGCGAGGGCGGCATCGGCTTCGTACCGCAGGACGACATCATCCACCGGGAGCTGCCCTTGGCCCGCACCCTGCGGTACGCCGCCCGGCTGCGCCTCCCCTCCACCGCGGGGTCGACCGAGGTCGGTGACCGGGTCGCGGAGGTGCTCGCGGAGCTGCGGCTCACCGAGCGGGCCGCCACCCAGGTCGGCCTGCTCAGCGGCGGTGAGCGCAAACGTGCCAGCATCGCCGTCGAGCTGCTCACCCGGCCCGGCGTGTTCTTCCTGGACGAGCCCACGTCCGGGCTGGACCCGGCGATCGCCGTGGAGTTGCTCCGGGTGCTGCGCGCGCTCGCCGACACGGGGCCACTGTCGTGCTCACCACCCACCAGGTCTCCGACGTGGACCACTGCGACCGGGTCGTCGTGCTGACCCGGCAGGGCCGTCTGGCGTTCACCGGCACCCCGCCGCCGCCCGGGAGTTCTTCGGCCTGCGATCCCTCGTCGAGGTGCACCTCCGGCTCGACGAGGCGACGCATCCCGCCGAGTGGCCCGAGCGCTTCGCCGAGCAGCGCGACGCCGACCCGCCGGCCGCTCCGACAGTCGATGGTGGCCGGCCCGCGCCCACGCCTCGCCAGGTCGGCCGGCTGCGCCAGTGGGCGGTCCTCACCGTCCGAAACGCGGAGATCGTGCTCCGCAACCGGCTGACCCTGACGATCCTGCTCGGCTCACCGCTGATGGTGCTCGGCATGTTCGCGCTGCTGTTCCGTCCGGGGGCGTTCGAGCCGACCCGGCCCAGCCCGACGGTGACCGTGATGATCCTGTTCTGGATCGCGTTCGGCGGCTTCTTCTTCGGGCTGACCTACGGGCTGCTGCAGATCTGCACCGAGTTGCCGATCCTGCGCCGGGAGCGGCTGGCGGGGTCCGACCGGCGCCGTACCTGTTGGCGAAGGTCGCGGTCCTGTTGCCGCTGCTGGCCCTGGTGGACCTGGCCCTGCTCGGGGTGCTGCGCGGGATGGACCGGCTGCCGCCGGTCGGCGGGGCCGACTTCGCCGCCCTGTACGCGACAGTGCTGCTCTCCTCGGCGGCGGCGCTCGCCCTCGGTCTGCTGTGTTCGGCGGCCGTGTCCGACGCGGCCCAGGCGACGCTCATGCTGCCGATGCTCTGCTTTCCGCAGGTGCTGTTCGTGGGCGCGATCCTGCCGGTGCCGTCGATGGCGGTCGGCGGTCAGTGGCTCAGCTACGCGATGTCGAACCGGTGGGCGTTCGAGGGCCTGGCGCACGGCCGGAGTGGAGCGACTCTGGCGCGACGGCGGCTCCCCGCTCGGCCCGCCGCTGCTGGCCACGTACGGCGACAGCTTCTCCCGGCCGGTCTGGGTGGACTGGCTGGTCCTCGGCGGCTTCGTGCTGCTCTTCCTGGGCGCCACCTGGGCGGTGCTGGTCCGACGGGACTACCGTGCCGCGTCCTGAGCCGACCCGCACACGTCCCCGCCGCGCTGCCGGGATACGCCGCCACCAGCCGGATAGACGAGCTGCGCGCCACCGAGTACCGACACCTGGACACCGACGGGCAGGTGTACCTCGACTACGCCGGGGCCGGGGTCGCGGCCCAGGCCAGGTTCGCGAACACCACGATCGGCTGCTCGCCGGCCTGTACAGCAACCCACACTCGGAGAACCCACGAGCGCCGCGGCGGTTCGCTCGTGGAGTCGGCGCGACGCGCGGTGCTCGACTTCTTCCGGGCGGACCCGGCCGAGTACGCGGTCGTCTTCACCCCGAACGCCAGCGGTGCCTGTCGACTGGTCGGCGAGGCGTACGACTTCGGCCCGGCCGCGCCACTCGTGCTGACCTGGGACAACCACAACTCGGTCAACGGCATCCGCGAGTACGCCCGGTCCGCCGGCGCGCCCGTGCGCTACGTTCCGCTGAGTGGGCCGGACCTGCGGGTCGCCGAGTCGGACCTGGTCCGAGCGCTGGAAGCTCGCCGGGCGGCCTGGCCCGCCGGTGGGGGCGGGCGGGCGTCGAGGGTTGTGCGCCTTTCCGGCGCAGAGCAACTTCTCCGGCGTGCAACACCCGCTGGGCTGGGTGGAGTTGGCCCACCAACACGATGTTGACGTGCTGCTCGACGCGGCAGCCTTCGCGCCGTCGAACCGGCTGGACCTCAGCGTCGTCCGGCCGGATTTCGTGTGCCTGAGCTGGTACAAGCTCTTCGGCTACCCACCGGCGTCGGCGCGCTGCTGGCCCGCCGGGATGCGCTGGCCCGGTTACGCCGGCCGTGGTTCGCCGGCGGCACGATCCGCGCGGTGAGCGTGCAGGGCGACTGGCACCGGCCGATGGACGACGAGTCGGCGTTCGAGGACGGCACGCTCAACTTCCTGAGCATCCCGGACGTGGAGTTCGGGTTGCGCTGGTTCGACTCGATCGGGGTGGACCTCGTGCACTCCGGGTCGGTCTGCTCACCGATTGGCTGCTGGAACGGCTGATCACGCTGCGGCACGACAGCGGCGGGCCGCTGGTCCAGGTGTACGGACCGACCACGGGCGCGGGTCGTGGCGGCACTGTGACGTTCAACCTGCGCCACCCGGACGGCACACTCGTCGACGAGCGGCTCGTCGCGCGGGAGGCAGCCGCCGCCGGGTTCTCCCTGCGTACCGGCTGTTTCTGCAACCCGGGTGCGGGTGAGGGCGCGTTCGGGATCAGCCGGACGTCGACGCGGCGGCGGCTGTTGGCGCGGGTCGACACGATCGACCAGTATCTCGCCGCGCTGCGGCTGCCGACAGGTGGCGCGGTCCGCGTCTCGTTCGGACTGGCCTCCACCGCTGCCGACGCGGAACGCTTCGTCGCCTTCGTCCAGTCGGCCTATCTCAACCGTGACGTCGGTGTCGGGGCGCCACTGCCACCCCGGCTGCGCTGTTGACCTGCCCGGCTAGCTGACCTGGGCCACCGGCGCCGGGCGGTGCGTGATCTCCTCCATGAACGGGAACCGGGCGGTCAGCTCGGCCATCGTCAGGCCGGCCGCCCACGCCGCGGCCACCTGGGCGACCCTGTCCAGGTCCATGACGTCGCCCGCGCGAGGACCTCACCGGAGACGCGGAGGTCGAGCATGAAGTAGCGGGCCTGCGAGCCCAGCGTCACGCAGACCACACCCTGGCCGGAGTGCAGCTCGGCGCAGGTGAATCGGCTCCGCCCCTGCTCGGGCGCGGTCACCTGGCCGACATCCAGCCCGTGGCGGGTAGCGGTTTCGATGAGCGCGGGGGCCAGACCACCCCGCTCGACCAGATCCGGGTAGAGGCGCACACCCAGCGCCGTCGACGCGTCGCTCATGACTGACTCCCACTTCCTTGTGACAGAGACCAGCAGCGCACAGGTTACGAGAACGTTTCCAGCACGCCTCGCCATCCTGTCCCGCGTGGACGCCCCAGGGCAATAGGAAGGGTCGATTCGACCGCTATCGAGTAACACACGGACCGGGCCGACCGTGCTCGATGGGCCGCCGCCGTCCACCTCGGAGAGATCGATCGACGTCGTGTCAACGGCGGTCCCCACACTCCTCCGCTCACCGACCATCATCGGGCGGTAACGGACGGTCGTGATATTGGAAACACTCTTGACAGAAAGACGTCATATCGACATGCTCCGCTTTAGAGAGCGCTCTCTAATCCGGTACGCAGCCTCCGCCACCCCACGCCGAGGAGCCTCCCGTGTTCACAGCCCGTCCCAGACTCCGCCTTCGCCCCTCGTACTCCTGGGGTCGCCGTCGTCGCGACCGCGGCGGCGCTCGTCGTCCCGACGCAATCCGACCGAGCCGAGGCCGCCATCGGAGCGATCAGCTGGCAGGACGAATTCAACTCCCCGGCTGGCACGCCCGTCGACCAGAACAAGTGGCGGTTCGACATCGGTGGCAGCGGCTGGGAAACAACGAGCGGCAGTACTACACGAACAGCACCAGCAACGCCGTCCACGACGGTCAGGGCAACCTGGTCATCACCGCCCGTCGGGACAACCCGCCAACTACCAGTGCCACTACGGGCGCTGCGAGTACACCTCGGCACGACTGCTGACGGCGGCCACCTTCACCCAGACGTACGGGCGGTTCGAGGCCCGGATCAAGATCCCACGTGGTCAGGGCATCTGGCCGGCGTTCTGGATGCTCGGCACCGGCGGCGGGTGGCCCGACGCCGGCGAGATCGACATCATGGAGAACATCGGCCGCGAACCCAACACCGTGTACGGCACTGTGCACGGCCCCGGTTACTCCGGCGGCGGCGGCATCACCGGCAGCCGCAACATCGGGGCGCCGCTCGCCGACGGCTTCCACACCTACCGGGTCGACTGGGAGCCGAACGTGGTCACCTGGTACCTGGACGGGGTCCAGTACCACCGGGTCGATCCCGCCCGGCTCGGCGGCAGCCGCTGGGTGTTCGACCACCCCTTCTTCATGATCCTGAATGTGGCGGTCGGCGGTAACTGGCCGGGTTACCCGGACGGTTCCACGCAGTTCCCGCAGCAGATGCTCGTCGACTACGTCCGGGTGTCCAGCTACACCTCCGGCGGTGGGGCGACCCGGCTCCCGGCACCAGCCGGATCAGGGGTACGCAGAGCGGTCGCTGCATCGACATCCCCGGCGCGAACCCGGTCGAGGGCGCCAAGCTGCAGATCTGGGACTGCAACACCAGCGCCGCCCAGAGTTGGACCTTCGCCTCCGACGGGACCGTCCGGGCGATGGGCAAGTGCATGGATCCCGCCTGGGCCGGCACCGCCAACGGCACCGAGGTCAACCTGGTCAGCTGCAACGGCAACACGGCCCAGCGTTTCACCCTCAACGCCGCCGGTGACCTGGTCAACCTCAACGCCAACAAGTGCGTGGACGTGCGGGAGGCCAACCCCAACAACGGCGGCAAGCTGCACCTGTGGGACTGCGTTGGCGCTGCCAACCAGAAGTGGTCCCGCGTCTGACGACATGGGCACGAGTGGGTGGGCCGTTCGAGGGCGACCTCGGGCGGCCCACCGCCGTGCCGCCCGGTTCATCTCCGCCGCCTGGGATTACCGAGATGGACGAGGAGAGCCGGCTTACGCCCACTATGTTCGGATTAATCCATAATCCGGCAGTTCCGGGAGTGAGCCCATGTCGCACCATCTCGACACCCCTCGCCGCCCAGGGCGGCCAGCTGTACATCGACGACCTGTACGTCTTCAACGGCGACCGCGCCACGGTGTTCGTCATGGACGTCAACAGCTCCGTGACCAAGGCCGACATCAAGCGAGGCTTCCACGCCGAGGCGCGCTACGAGATCAAGATTCACATCAACGCTACGGAGGTGGAGGATCTGACCTACCGCTTCGCCTTCGGTGAGACGAACGGCGACGGCGCCCAGACCCTCCAGCTGTACGAGCTGACCGGAGCGGACGCCCGCGACGACGCGGCGATGGGCACCCCATCGCCGAGGGACGCACCGGTGAGGTGACGACCGGTGGCAATGTCCGGATCTGGGCCGGGCGGATCACCGACCCTTCTTCGTCGACCTCGACGAACTCGCCACCATCAACGGCGCGGTCAAGAACGGTTCACCGGTGGACCGCTCGGCGTGGCGCGTCGACCAGGCCAAGAACAGCTTCGCCGGCACGACCGTCGAGTCGATCGTTCTCGAGGTCTCCCATGACGAGCCGTTGCTGCGTGACGGCACCGACATCGGCGTGTGGTGTCGCACCATGCTGGCCACGGACGCCGGCGGATGGCGGCAGATCAACCGCGCCGGCCACCCCATGATGTGGCCGATCTTCTGGCCCCACGACACCGACTTCTCCGACCCCGCCAACTTCCGGCACCCGAGCAAGGACCTCACCGAAGGCGGGAGGAGATCGCGAACGCGGTCGCCGGGGTCGTCGCGGCCAACGGCACCGCACCGGACCCGCAGGCGTACGGCTGGAGCGTCGCCCGACAGCTCTACCCGGATCTGCTGTCGTACAAGGTCGGCACGGCGGCGAACTACGGCTTCGCGGTCCGCAACGGCCGCACCATGGCGGACAACGCACCCGAGGTGATGTTCTCCCTGGTCCTCAACACCGGCACCACGTCCGGGCTCACCCGGAGGTGACCAAGGCGGCCCGCGCCGAGAGGTTCCCGTACGTGGTCCCCGCCTGACGGGTCAGCCCGCAGGGGCGGTGCGCCGCCGCGCGTCGCGCACCTCGCCAGCACCACGGCGGCGAGCGCCAGCCGACGCCGCGGCGCGGCACACCCAGGCCGTACCGCCGCTCGACGATCGTCGCCACGCTCGGAGTCGCGACCTCCTCGCAAGTCGGAAACGTCTGCTTTGACCGGTATACAGCTTATTGCGCGGATAGTCTCCGTAGTGCATCCCATGGGGATTTCAGGATGAAGGAGACTTGATGCGAAGGAAACTCTCGCCGCCGGCCTGGCTGGTTTCGCCGCGGTCGCAGCCCTCGCCGGGCCAGCCGCCGCGGACACGACGGGCGACACGATCGTGACCCTTACCGTCAACGCCGCCGGTGGCCTCTCGATCACGGTGCCCGCGACGGCGAACATCGGGAACGGCGTGGAGGGCACGACCGTCTCCGGCCAACTGGGCCCGGTCACCGTACTGGACCAGCGGGGATCGCTCACCCCGAACTGGACCGCCACCGTGGTCTCCACCGACTTCGTCACCGGCGGCGGCACCTCCGGAGAGACGATCCCGGCCATCAACGTCTCGTACTGGTCGGGCCCCGCGACCGGAACGGCCGGCACCGGCACCTTCACGCCGGGGCAGCCCACCGCAGCTCAGGCGGTGGTCATCAATGTTCCCCGGACGGCGTTCAGCAAGACGGGCGGCACCGGCAACAACTTCGCGAGCTGGAACCCACGCTGTTGGTGGACGTGCCGGCCGGGACCGTCGAGGGCGTCTACACCGGGACGGTGACACATTCGGTGGTCTGAGCCGCTCGGCCGGCTGGTGCTGCTGGCCTCGGTCGCTCTCGTAGCGTTCGGGGCGTCGGCGGCACCAGCCGTTGCCGCGCGGGAGCAGCGGTACGAACCCGGGGACGATCCTGCCGCGATCAACCTGAGGCTGCTGGACATCCCAGCTGCCCGGGCGGAGGATCCCCGCGCCCGGGTCTACATCATCGACCACCTCAAGCCAGGCGCGACGATCAGCCGCCGGGTCGAGGTACGCAACGATTCCCCGGCGACGCAGAAGATCGAGCTCTACGCCGGCGCGGCCTCGGTCGAGAACGACGCCTTCACCGTGCCCAATGACCGCGCGGGCAACGAACTCAGCGGCTGGATGAAGCTGAGGACGGCCACCCTCGAGCTCGCCCCGCGCGAGCGTGATTCGGTCGCGGTGGACATCGCCGTCCCGAAGAACGCATCCAAGGGCGAGCGGTACGCCGCCATCTGGGCGCAGGTGACCAGCGGGTCGACGCGGAACGGCAACGTCGTACAGGTTCACCGGGTGGGCATCCGCGTCTACCTCGACGTCGGTCCGGGCGGCGAGCCGCCGACCGACTTCCGCATCGGTGAACTGGCAGCCGAGCGGGGCATCGGTGAGTTCCCGTGGTCACCGCGATCGTCACCAACACCGGCGAACGGGCGCTGGACATGACCGGACGCCTGACGTTGAACAAGGGAGCGGTCCGGGCCGGGCCGTTCAAGGTCACCAACGGCGTGACGATCCTGCCGGGCCAGAGCGGCAAGGTTCGCATCGAGGTCAACCAGTCCCTGCCGGCGGGCGTCTGGGACGTACAGGTGCTCCTCGCCAGCGGCCTGGTGGAACGGAAGGCCGAGGGAGGATCACCCTGCCCGTCGCGGCGCCGATGGCGGTCACGAAGTCCCCGACACCGGTCTGGCTCGCCTACGCGGTCGGCATCGCGGCGCTGCTGGTGCTGGTCGTGCTGGTCGGCTGGCATCTCGCCCGACGACGACGGACGGGTTCCACGCCCGGTCGTCGGCTGGGCTGACGCGGACTGACCTCGTCGGCGCGGCCGAGGAGGTCAGTCCGCGGGAAGCTGTCAGCCCTCGATGTCCCGGGGTCACGACTGCGGGGTAGGTGTTCTTGTCCCCGATCGTGCCGTCCTGCTTCTTGATCACGTGTTCGACGCCCCGGTCGGCCGCCATCTCGCGGCCCTGGGCCTGCGCGTCGGCCTTCACGTCATGCGTGCTGCTGGCCCGCTCGTTGCCCTCGGGCTTGTTTTTCCACTGCCCGTCCTCGTGGTACGTGTCGACGTCACCCTTGACCATGGCCGGCTCCTCCCTGCGTCTGAACTGTCCCCCAATCAGTGCCCCGAGCTGTGCCGGTCAAACCGCAGTCCTCAGGAGACGGCCGGGCAGTTGTTGCTCACGCGCCGGAGGATCTGTTCGCGTTCGTCGGTGGTGATGCCCGACGGCGTACCGTCGAAGTGGGTCTCGACCTTCTCCCAGCCGCGGCGCTGCTCGTAGTGCAGGTGCGGCGCGCCGGAGTTGCCGGTGCTGCCGAGTCGCCCGATCTGGTCACCCTGGGCGACCTCCTGACCGACCTTGACCAGTGGTGGTTCGAGCATGTGCAGATACTGCGTTTCCCACTTCCCGCCGTGGTCGATCTTCACCCAGTAGCCCCCGCCGCGCCCCGTGGGCCGTCCGGTCCTCCGGGTACGGCCGCCCAGCGAGCCGTTGATGCCCGCCACGGTGACCGTGCCGGCGTACGACGCGAGCACCGGCCGACCCACGTCTCGCCCTCGATCGGAAAGAAGTCGACGTCGTAGTCGTCGTGACCGGGTAGGTGCTGAGCTGCCACGTCTCGCCGCAGGCCACCGGCATCTGGAAGAGCGGGCGCGGCCCGGCCGGTCGCAGCATCGGCACCACGACAAGTGCCACGCCGAGGACGGCCGCCACCGCGACGAGCGCGAGGACGACGCCGATGACGCGGCGTCGGGGGCGACGGTGGGAGCGGGCGGTGGTGGGGCGGCCGGTCGTCACCGGCCCGAGCATGTCAGATGCCGACAACGTCTCAGCTTCGGGCCGTACGCCGGAGGGATGCATTGCAGTCGCATCGCAAACGGGGTACGGTCGGATGCAATGCAGTCGTATTGCAATGAGAGTGGGCTCCCATGCACGTGATCGCGTTGTCCGAGGTGACCGCCGACATGATCGACCTGGTGGGCGGCAAGGCGGCCGGGCTCGGCGAGTTGATCCGGCACGGCGAAGCGGTCCCCGACGGTTTCTGCGTCACCACCGAGGCGCACCGGCTCGGCGTCGTCCCCACGGCCGAGGTCGTCGCCGCGTACGAGCGGCTCGGGGCGGGCCCGGTGGCGGTGCGCTCCAGCGCCACGGCCGAGGACCTCCCGGACGCGAGCTTCGCCGGGCAGCAGGACACCGTCCTGGACGTCACGGGCACCGCGGAGCTGGTCGCCGCCATCGAGAAGTGCTGGGATTCGCTGCACAGCGACCGCGCGACCGCCTACCGCGACGCCCGCCGGATCGACCACCGAGCCGTACGGATGGCGGTCATCGTGCAACGCATGATCACGCCCACCGTGGCGGGGTGCTGTTCACCGCGAACCCGCTGACCGGACGGCGCGACGAGATGGCCGTCGACGCCGCTCCGGGTCTCGGGACGGCGGTGGTGGACGGCGCGACGGCCGTGGACCACTACGTCCTCGACGGCGTCGCGCGCACCGACGAGGGATGCCTGACCTCGGCACAGCTACGCGAGCTACGGGTCACGGGCGAACGGTTGCAGGCGCACTTCGGCCGCCCTCAGGACGTGGAGTGGGCGTTCGACGTGGACGGCACCCGGTGGCTTCTCCAGTCCCGGCCGATCACCACCCTGTTTCCCCTCCCACCGCGGACCGACAAGCCCCTCCCCGCGTCTACCTGGAGTTCGGTCACGTCCAGGGCATGCTCCAACCGGTCACCCCGATGGGCATGTCGACCCTGCGGACGCAGATCGCCGCGATGCTCGCCGCCCTCGGCGTACGGGTGGAGATCGTCGACATCGGCGGCCGGCTCTACGGCGACCTGACCGACCTGGCGCGAGACCGGTCGTCCCGCCGGCGACTGGTAAAGCTCCTGGCGGTCGACTTCGGGCCGCGTGCCCAGGCGGCGATGCAGCACGTGCTGACGGATCCCCGGTTCGCCCCGACCGGCGGTGCCACCACACGCGGCGGCGCGCAGGGTGCCGCGTCGCTGCGGACGGCCGGTCGGGCGGTGGTCGGGATCCTGCGGGCTCTGGCCCGTCCGGAGACCGCGCGGATTCGGATGTTCGAGGCGATCGAGCAGCTCAGAGTACGCTCGGCCGCCCCCGCCGACCTGCGGACCGCCGCCGACCGGCTGCGCTTCGTCCAGGCGCAGGACTCCGACGACAGCGCCGACGCGATCATGTGGCCGATCGTGGCGGGGATGCTCGCCGCCACACTGCCGACCCGCTGCTCACGGGTGTCGCCGAGCCGGACGAGATCCACACGGTGCTGGGCGGCATGCCGCACAACGTCACCATCGAGATGGACCTGGCCCTGTGGCGGCTCGCCCAGGGTGTGGGTCAGCACCGTCAGCTCCTGCTCGACACCCGCCCGCCGAGCTGGCCACGCGCTACCTGGGCGGCACCCTGCCCGACATCGGCATGGCGGCCTTCCTCGACGTCTACGGTCACCGGGGCGTCGCCGAGGTGGACCTCGGCGTGCCCCGCTGGCGGAAGACCCGGCGCCGGTCTTCGCCGCGGTCGCCAACTACCTGCGGGTCACCGATCCTGAGCAGGGCCCCGACCGGCGGTTCCAGCGGGCCGCCACGGCAGCGGAGGCAGCGTTGGCGGAGTTGGTCGTCCGGGCTCGCCGTCGGCGGCCGGTGCGGGCAGGATCGCCGGGTTCCTGTTGCGCCGGGCGCGGTCGCTGGCCGGCCTGCGTGAGGCCGGCAAGTTCGCCGGGTTGTACCCGCTGCGTGAGACGCGTCGCCAACTGCTGCTCATCGGTGCCGACCTGCACGGTTCCGGATTGCTGGACCAGCCCGACGACATCATGTTCCTGACGCTCGACGAGGTGCACACCGCCGTACACCAGGGTGTTGACCTGCGCGGCACGGTCACCTCCCGGCGGGCCGTGCACCGCCGGGAGCTGCGCCGCAGGACAGTGCCGGTGGCGCTGTTGTCCGACGGCACGGATGTCGAGGCCGTCCTGCCGACGGTGCCCGCCGGTGACGGAACGCTCGCGGGTGTCGGGGCGTCGGCGGGCCGGGTGACCGGCCCCGCCCGGTCGTCCACGACCCGGCCACCGCCCACCTCGAACCCGGCGAAATCCTGGTGGCCGCGACCACGGACCCCGGCTGGACCCCGCTGTTCCTCACCGCCGGGGCGCTGGTCACCGAGACCGGCGCGATCATGGCGCACGGCCCGACGGTGGCCCGCGAGTACGGCATTCCGCCGTCATCTGCGTGCCGGACGCCACCCGGACGATCTCCACCGGACAACTCGTCACCGTGGACGGCGGTGCCGGAACCGTCACGGTCCACCGACCGTCGGCGCCTGACCGAAAAGGACGACCATGACCGAACCGAAGACACCGACCGGGGCGCGGGTGGGCCCGCTCCTGCGTCGGGCGGCCGAGGCCGAGGCCGCGATGTGGCGCAGCCTGTACGTGTGGGCGCGACGCCGGCCACTGCCGCTCGGGCCGGGCGACGGAGCCGTTCGGCTACCTCGGTGTGATCAAGCCGATCCTCGGCATCTTCATCGGCCTCTCGGTCGTGGAGATACCGATCTTCGACGTCGTCGTCACCCACGTGGTGCCGTGGCGACCCGCCCGCTGGATCGTCCTCGGACTCGGCATCTGGGGTCTGCTCTGGATGATCGGGTTGTTCGCCAGCATGACGATCCACCCACGTGGTGGGCGACCGGGGCTGCGGGTTCGCCTCAGCTCGGGCATCGACATCTGGATCCCGTGGACGGACGTCGAGGCCCTGCGCAAGCGCTACCGCTCGCTGCCGTCCAGCAGGTCGGTGCAGGTCGAGCAGGAGTGCGATCGGCGGGTGGTGTCAATCTCGGTCGGCAGCCAGACGAGTATCGACGTCCTGCTGCGCCGGCCGCTGACCTTCGACCTGCCGAAGGACGGGTCCGCGCCGATGAACGAGCTGCGACTGTACGCCGACGACCCGGACGCTCTGCTGCGCAGCGCGCGGGGCACTCCCGTGGGCACCACCGTCAGCCGGTGACCACCGCCGCCGGCGGGTGTCCGGGCCACCCACTGTGAAACGATCGAGGCCATGCCCAAGAAGGTCGATCACCAGGAGCGACGCACCCTCATCGCGGACGCGTTGATGCGGGTCGCCGCGGACCAGGGCCTGGAGGCCGTCAGCCTTCGTCACGTGGCTGCCGAGGCCGGCGTGTCCGCCGGGATGGTCCAGCACTACTTCCGCACCAAGGACGAGATGATGGCGTTCGCGTTGGGCGTGGTGCGCGAGCGCAGCCAGATCAGGGTCACCGAGGCGCTCACGCGACTCGGCGCGGACCCCGCGCCCCGGCTGCTGCTGCGTACGATGATCGGCGCACTGTTGCCCCTCGATGAGGAGGCCCGCGACGACGGGCGCGTGGCGCTCGCTTTCCTCGCCTACACGGCGGTGCGTCCGGCCGCGGCGTCCAGCCTCCGCGAGGGCACCAGACAGCTCACCGAGTTCGTCGCCGGCGTCCTGCCGGACGGCCATGGTGACGCCGCCGCGGCCAGCCTGCTGGCGCTGATGGAAGGGCTCGGTGTCTATCTTTTGGGTGGGCAGTACACCGCCGAGCAGGCGCTGGGCGCGCTGGACGCCCACCTCGACCTGCTCTTCGGTGCGTCGACGGGCGCCTGAGCGGCCGCGCCCATGGCGGTTTCTGGTATCGCTACGTCCGGTGCCCGGCCAGGGTCCGGGACGCTTCGCTGTACACAGCCAGTTGAACGGCGGCCGACGGGTCCGCGAGTCAGCAGCGCGGCACGTTCGGGATGTATCCGTCGTAGCCGGTCAGCAGGTAGGCGTCGGAGACGTAGCGGTTGGTGCCGATCCGGTCCCAGATGGCGCTCGTGCCGTACGGGCCGGTGACCGTGCTCCCGACGGCCTGACAGTAGATGCCAGCGGTGGCGCCGTCGGCGACCGAGCCGACAACCGGGTAGCTAGCACTCGGCCCGGACCTCACGTTGAGGTTGGCCGATTCGGTGTTGACCGTGCCGGAGCCGATGCCGGTGATCCCGTTCACCAGTTGAAGGTAGTAGGTCCAGTTCCAGTTCGGGCCAGGGTCGGTGTGGGTCGCACCGGGAACCTCACGGTGCCCGATGATGTGCGCCGGTCCTTCGGTATGCCGTACTTGGTGGCGAGGCTGCGGGTGAGGGCCGCCGAGGCGCGGTACATCGCGTCGGTGAACCAGGCGGCGTTGTCGACGTACCCCTCGTGCTCGATGCCGATCGATTCGGTGTTGTAGGTCCAGTTGCCGGCGTGCCAGGCGATGTCCTTCTCCCGCACCGACTGGGTGACGGCCCGTCCGAGGATCGAAACGTGTAGTGCGCGCTGACCTTGGCCGCCGGGTTCTGGAACCAGTTGACGGCGCTGGCGTAGGAGCCCTGCGTCATGTGGATGACGATGCGGGTGACCGGGTGGCTGACCGGTCGACTGGCCACCGTGTAGTTGCTCGTGCTGGCTGGCGCCCATGCGGCCGGCCCGTAGTCGGTACTGAGGGTGCCGATGCCGCCGAGCACCGGCGCGCGTTCCAGACCGCCTCGGAGCGGCGCGACCGGCCTGCCGATCACCACGTCGCCTCGCGCCGAGGTGAATCCACGCGCAGCAGGTCGTAAACGGTGTCCGCGTAGAGCCGCGCGACCGATGGGTCACTGGCACCGCCGTACCGGGCTACCGGTGCGTACCAACCGTTCACGTCGTCCCGAGCCGTGGCGGTCAGGCTGGCCTGATCGGCATACGCGCGCAACACGGCAGCTGCCCGCGCACATTCGCTGCGGGCTCGGTGCGCAGGGCGGCCGGGTGAGCCGGGTGAGGGTGGCCGCCTCATCGAGGGTGCGCGTCCGGGTGTTGCTCGTCAAGTGCATGATCCCGTAACCGCCGGCCGCGCTCGGGGCACCGGAATGCATGTCCAGGCGCGACTCCGCGTACCCAGTGCCATCAGCAGGTCGCGTGGGATGTCGTACCGCGCTGCCGCATCGTCGAAGACGCCGGCCAGCAGGCCGGACGACGTCGGCGTGCCGGTCGGCGCGGCACCGACCGGTGGCGCGAACGCGACGGCTCCGGCCACGGTCGTGGTCAGGACGAGTAGGAGCCGGGTTCGGCGGGCGGTTCGGACGGTCATGAGCACTCCTCGCACTGGAGTGTAGATATTGACGCTGATTGTTGTGTTGCTAATCATCGAAGTCAATTGCAGGATCGAAGGTTTTCTACACCCGAACCGGCGGGCGACGGGGTCGCCATTTGACGAGGCTCGTGATCGACTCGGTTTCCCGGATACCGGGGTATCCCGGCACCGGGAAACCGCGACTTCAAGGAACCCGAGTCGATCACGCCGCTCGGCCGCCACGCCGGCCGCGCCGCCCGGCTCAGTGCGTGGTCGCGCCCGCCCGCGCCTTCAGCCGGCGCAGCTCGTCGGCGGACATCAGCCAGGTGGAGTTCGTCGTCCCCAGGCCCAGCAGCACCTGGTCGAAGGCGTTGCCGTCGTTGTCGTCGGTGTAGCAGACACTCACCTCGCCCCAGGGCGACGCCGCGAGGGCGAAGTGCTCCTGCCGACCCGTCGTGGTCTGGCTCAGCACCTGGGCCGCCAGCCGTCCGGTGGACGTGCCGTCCGGGTTGAGGCCACGCGCCCAGACGTCCGGGTTGGCGCCGGACACCGTCCAGCCCACCACGACGTTGTCCTGGTCGTCGATGCCGACCCCGGAGCGACGGCACCGGTGCCGGTGGACACCGGGACCTCGTCGTGCCGGGCCGTGCCCGTCGCGGTGAACGATCGGGACCAGACGCCCCGGGTGCCGGTGTGGTCGGATTCCCACCCGACAGTGAAGTCACCGGCGAAGTTCGCCGCCACCGAGGCACGCTGCTGCTGTCCGCCGCTCTGCGCGTTGGCCGTCCGCCGCGACAGCGCCACCGCACCGTTGGACCGGGCCAGCCGGGTCAGACCGATGTTGTACGAGCCGTTCGCGTCGGCGTCCTCGTCCCAGACCACCAGCGCCTCGCCGGAGGCCGACGCCGCCACGTCGGGTCGGTGGTGCGCGCCGGTCGTCTGTGAGGCCGTCACCTCGTACGCCTTGGTGGTGGCCGCGGTGAAGCCGGCGGCCTTGACGGTGGCGGAGCGGTGCCCTGCACGTCCTCCCAGACCACTGTGAAGCCGACCGCCGCGGCGCTGGAGGGCGCGCCGTCCGGGTCGACAGCGACCTTCGGCCAGATCTGCTGCCCGGCGTCGCTGGCGTTGGCCTGTCCGGAGCCGAGCACCGCGCCGGCGGGCGACACCACCCGGTACTGGATGTTGTAGACGCCGTTGCCGTCGCCGTCGGCGGCCCAGACCACCACGGCGTTGCCCCGGTCGTCGAGGCCCACGTCGGGGCTGATGTGCCGCCAGGCGGCCCGCTGGTGCCCCGGTGGAGAGCTTCAACTCGTACGCGGGTGTGCCGTCGCGGAACAGCCGCAGGTAGACCTCGCTGTGGGTGTCGTCCTCGGGGGCGGTGCTGTCCCGGTCGTCCTCCCACACCACGGCGACCGAGCCGTTGCGGTTCATGGCGACGGCGGGCGGGTCCTGGTCGCCGGTGGCCACGCTGTTCGCGGTGGTCCAGGTGACCGCCTCGGCGGTCATCGCGGTCGGGGCGGCACCACGCTCGGGACCAGCAGGGACGCGGTGAGCAGTGCGGTGATTGCGGTCATGGTGGCTCTCTCCCTTACCCGGCCTGCAGGCCGGGCTGGCCGTCGAGGATGACGAACGAACGCACCGTGGACGCGGCCGCGCCGTGCTCGGTCACCGTGTTCACCGCGCGGAAGTCCGCGCGGACCTGGCTGCGGCTGATCGTGGTGCGGACGTAGCCGCGCCGGTCCGAGTAGAACTTCAGGTGCGGGTTGGCCGCCGCGTTCGGGACCGTGGTGCTGCCGCTGCCGTTGCCGGTGGAGCTGATCGAGGTGCAGACCAGTTCGGTGCCGATGGTGGCCGAGGCGGGGTTGGCGTAGTCGGCCTTGAGGTCGTTGGCCCACGACCGGTGCACGTCGCCGGTGAGCACCAGCGGGTTGCGCACCCACGCTGCTGCCAGCCGGCCTGGATGCGGCTGCGGGAGGCCCGGTAGCCGTCCCACGCGTCCATGCTCGCCGCTCCGTTCGCGTCGAGTTGTTGGGCGAAGAAGACCTGCTGGCCGAGGATGTCCCAGGTGCCGTAGCGCTGGGCCAGCCCGTCGAGCAGCCACGCCTCCTGGGTCGCGCCGGTCAGGGACCGGGAGGGCAGATCCGCGTCGGAGCACACCTTCCAGCCGTCACCGCACGCCTGGTCGTCGCGGAACTGCCGGGTGTCGAGCATGTGGAAGGTGGCGAGCTGTCCCCACCGGACGCGTCGGTACAGCGGGATGCTGTTGCCGCTCGCCGCGGAGGCCGGGCGCAGCGGCATGTTCTCGTAGTGGCCCGGTACGCGGCGGTCCGGCGGGCGGTCCACTGCGCGGCGGTCAGCGTCGGGCTGCTGTCGTTGCGGACCATGTTGGCGTAGTTGTTCTCCACCTCGTGGTCGTCCGGTACCACCAGCCAGGGTGCCGCCGCGTGTGCCGCCTGCAGGTCCGGGTCGGACTTGTAGAGCGCGTACCGGCGGCGGTAGTCGGCCAGCGAGACGATCTCGGTGCCGACGTGTTGGCGCACCGTGGAGCTGCCGACACCTCCCTCGTAGATGTAGTCCCCAGGTGCAGGATCAGCCCGGGGTTGTCCTCGGCCATCCGCCGGTACGCGGTGTAGTAGCCGGCCTCGTAGTGGGCACAGGAGGCGAAGGCCATCACCAGGTCGCGGCCGAAGGAGCTGGGCGCCGGGGCGGTCCGCGTCCGCCCGACCGGGAGATCTGGCCCTGGGCCCGGAACCGGTAGTAGTAGTCGGAGTCGGCGGCGAGCCGCCAGCGATCGCGTGCACCGAGTGCGCGTCGGCGTAGCGGGCGACCACCGAGCCGGAGGCGACCAGCGAGGTGAACCGGTCGGTGGTGGACACCTGCCACTCCACTGTCACGTCGGCGTTGGCCATGCCGCCCTGCCCGTCGGCGTTGAGCGGGGACGGTGCCAGCCGGGTCCAGAGGACCACGCTGTCGGGCGCCGGGTCACCGGACGCCACACCGAGCTTGAAGGGTAGGGCACCGCGGCGCGGGCACCCTGAAGGGTGTCACCGCGACGCCGGCGGTCACGAGTCCACCGAGGACGAAGAAGCGACGGCTGAGCCTTGTCATGGACGACAGCCTCGGGAACGTCGATGAACGGCGATGGGTGCGCCGCCGAATCCGACATGACGGGATGTTGGCCGCACCAAGGCAGTCAGGTGTCCTGGCCCTCAGCTGAGCGGGGACGGCGACTCGGCGCCGGGAATCACCAGCTTCGGCGTGCCCGACCCGTCGGCCCGGATGCTCCACACGTCCGGCTGGCCGTCGTCCTTGCGCAGCGTGTAGGCCATTGTCTCGCCGTCGAGCCAGGCGGCCTGGTCGTCGACGCTGCGGGTCTCGGCCGTCGCGGTGACCCGCAGGGTCGCCAGGTCGAGGACTGACAGCCGCCAGCCCTTCGTCGGGTCGGCGTCGACGGCCTCCTTGAACGCGACCCGGCTGCCGTCCGGCGACAGCGACGGGCACTCGACGTTCTCCTTCAGCGTCTCGACCCGACGGGCGGCGAGATCGCCCGGACGAGTGCCGCCTGCCTCCGGTCGACATGGTCGCGTAGAAGCGGTTGTCGTCGGCGGTGAAGGTGACACCCCAGTAGTTGACGTCCGGGTTGCGGTAGCTCCGGCCGTCCCGGGTGATCGCGAACTCTTCGAGCGAGGCCACCGTGGCGCCGGTGGTGGTGTCGAGAATTCCGGTGCGGGTGGAGAAGCCACTGGAGGTGTAGGAGTCGCCACCGACGAACGTCGTCCAGGAGACCATCCGACCGGAGGCCGAGACCCGGGCCCGGTTCGGCAGGCCCGGCACGCTGAGCGCCCGCGTCTGGCGCAGCGCCGCGTCGAGCACGACCACCTGGTACGACCACGCGGTCTCCGGTTTCAGGCAGACACCGGTGCCGGCCGCGGCGTACACCCGGAGGCACTCCAGGCCGGAGACGGTACGCGGCCCGGCGGGTCGGTCGTGGCGACCGAGGAGACGTGCCGGTCGGTGATCGCCAGCAGGCGCGGACCGGGTGCCAGCGTGACCGCCTGCGGGCCGGTGACCGGCGGTGGCGTCCGGTCAGGCTCGGCGGCCGTGGCCACGTAGCCGGCCGCCACGCTGCCCAGCAGCACGGCCGAGGCGGTCACCACGCCGAGCTTCGCTCGGGTCGACATCGCGGTCATCGGGACACCTTCCGGGTGGTCGGACGGGACGGTGAGGCCAGCAGGAGCAGCGTGCCGACCAGGACGCCAGCGACGGCCACGGCCGCCGCGCGGATCGCGTTCTCCGGCCCCACGCCTGCCAGGCGAGACCGAAAAGGACAGAGGAGACGAGGTACGCCAGAGCCTGCCCGGTCTGCACCAGCGCGATTCCGGTGGTCCGCAGTCGGGCCGGCAGCACCGGGCCGGCGAGCGCGATGAGCACGCCGTCGGTGGCCGCGTAGAAGCCGCCGTACAGCGTCAGGGTCAGGGCGATCAGCGGCCAACCGTCGACCGGCCCGGCCAGCAGCAGGTACGTCACACCGAGGGCGGTGTAGCCGCCGATCACCACGGGCAGCCGGCCGATCCGGTCGGCGAGTACGCCGAGCGGCGCGGCGAGCAGCAGGTAGGCCAGGCTGGTGCCCACCGCGAGCAGCGGGAACCAGCGCAGACCGAGGTCCTCCCGGCGTTGCAGCAGCAGGTAGACGAAGCCGTCGCCGATGGTGGCCAGCCCGAGCATCGCCGCGGCCAGCACCAGGCGACGGGCGGGCCCGCCACGGAACAGGGCGATCGCCTCGCGGACGGAGACCTTCGGGTCGTCCGGCCCGTTCGCCGGCTCGCTGGTGGGCCGCTCCCGGACGAAGAGCACGAGCACCACGACGGCCAGCGCGGCGACGCAGAAGCTGGTGACGAAGACCGCGTCGTACGACTGGCCGACGACCAGCAGGACCGCGAACGCGGCGAGCGGCCCGAGGAACGCCCGACGCTGTCCATAGCCGGTGCACCCCGAACGCCCGACCCAGCGCCTCCGGTGGTGTGGAGAGCGTGATCAGCGCGTCGCGCGGCGCGCTGCGCACACCTTGCCGAGCCGGTCGACGGCGATGACGGCCCGATCGCCGGTATCGACCGGCCGGCGAGCAGCAGGCCGAGCTTCGCCACCGCCGACAGCGTGTAGCCGATGCCGGCGACCAGCTTGCGCCGCTGGAACCGGTCGGCCGCGAAACCACCGACGACCCGCAGCAGCGCGGTGGCGCCGGTGTGGACGCCGTCGAGCACACCGAAGGCCACCGGGCTGAGGTGCAGGCCAACACCAGGTAGAGCGGAAGGACGGCGGCCACCATCTCGGCCGAGACGTCGGTGATCAGACTGACCGTGCCGAGCGCGACGACGTTGCCGCTGACCATCGCGAACCGTCGACGTCGGGGCCCGGGTTCGGGTGGGTCGCCGGCCGGGCGGGAGACGGTCGACAGGTACACGAGCATCTCCTCGGGATCGACGGCTGACGGTCAGCCATCGTGGCGACCCGGTCGCGGGGCCCGCAAGGACCGTGGGGTCAAGCAGACATGCGACTGATGAACAAGAGACAAACATCGAGAAGTTTCGTTGTTCGAGCGTACTGTTCATCTGACGGCAGCGCGTCGGTCCATCGGCCTTCCTACATTCCTTGCGCTCTCCACCCGCAGAGAAGGAGTCCTGGATGGACATTCGATTCGCCCGCCCACCGCTGACGTTGGGGACGGCCGCGGTGCTCGTCGTCGCCAGCGCCGCCGTCGTCCTCACCGGCTCGGTCGCGGCGTCGGCGGCGAGCGTGACGTTCACGCCGGTCGCCGACACCTACGTCCAGAGCGACACGGCCTCCACCAACTACGGCACGTCCACGCAGGTCGTGGTCGACAACTCGCCGGTGCGGCGCTCCTTCCTCCGCTTCACCGTGAGCGGTGTCAGCGGCACGGTCACCACGGCCAAACTGCGACTGCGCACGATCAGCGGCAACAGCGGCAGCCCGCCGGCGGCACGTTCCGCCGGGTGTCCAACACGACCTGGTCGGAGACCGGCACCACCTGGAACAACCAACCGGCCATCGACGGGGCCACGCTCGGCACGGTCGGCGCGGTCAGCGGCAACACCTGGTACGAGATCGACGTCACGGCCGCCGTCACCGGCAACGGCACGTACAGCTTCGGTGCGACCTCGACCAACGGTGACGGCGCCTACTACGACACGCGCGAGAGTGGCGCCGACGCCCCGCAGCTGGTGGTCACCACCGGGACGACCACCCCGCCGTCCGGGGACCCGGTGTTCGTCGGGGCGGCGACATCGCCGACTCGGGCTCCGGCGACAGCGCCACCGCCACGCTGCTCGACAACATCCCGGGCACGGTCTTCACCACCGGCGACAACGTCTACGACAGCGGCACCGCGTCGCAGTTCAGCAGCTACTACGAGCCCACCTGGGGCGGCACAAGAGCCGCACCCGCCCGTCGCCGGGCAACCACGACTACAACACGTCGGGCGCCACCGGCTACTACAACTACTTCGGTACGACCGCCGGCCCGAGCGGTCGCGGCTACTACTCGTTCGACCTCGGCAACTGGCACATCGTCTCGCTGAACTCGAACATCAGCATGTCGTCCGGCTCGACGCAGGAGCAGTGGCTCCGCGCCGACCTGGCCGCCACCAGCAAGCCGTGCACGCTCGCGTACTGGCACCACCCGCTGTTCACGTCCAGCTCCAACCACGCCCGTCGACGTCGACGCGTCCGCTCTACCAGGCGCTCTACGACTACAACGCCGACGTCGCCGTGTGGGGCACAACCACGTGTACGAGCGGTTCGCGCCGATGAATCCGTCCGGTAACGCCGACTCCAGCCGGGGTCTGCGCAGCTTCGTCGCCGGGATGGGCGGTGCGGGTCACTACGGCTTCGGCACCATCCAGCCCAACAGCGAGGCGCGCAACAGCTCGGCCTGGGGCGTCCTGAAGTTCACCCTGCACTCCAACAGCTACGACTGGCAGTTCGTGCCGGTCGCCGGCCAGACCTACACCGACAGCGGCACCGGCACCTGCCACTGACCGTGTGCATCCCGCCGCGCCGTCCCCGGCCCGGCGGGATGCACGTCGGACTGGCGTTCGCACCTGTGCGGCTAGCTGTAGAGCTGCCCCAGCCACGGGCGGCGGCGAGCCGAGCGCCTCGGCGGAGGTCTGTACAAGGCCGGCCGATCGCGGATCCGCTACGTCCCCAACTACGTCCCAAACGCAGATCTTGGACACTTTCCGTTCGCGCTGAACGGAAACTGTCCAAGATCTGCGAGCATCGCCAACTAACGACGATCGGCACCGCTGAGCGACGTGGCCCTGCCCGTAGGACGGGCAGGGCACACGTGCGTACCGGCCAGGCGTCAGCGAGCCGTGCCGGCCCGACGCTTGTTGTAGACGTCGAAGGCCACCGCGACGAGCAGGACGAGGCCCTTCACCACCGACTGGGTCGACTGGTCGATGCCCATCAGCTGCATGCCGTTGCTCATCACCGCCATGATCAGACCGCCGACCATCGCGCCCACCACGGTGCCCACGCCACCGGTGACCGCCGCGCCGCCGATGAAGGCCGCAGCGATCGCGTCCAGCTCGAACATGTTGCCCGCGGCGGGCTGGGCGCCGTTGGACCGCGACGAGTAGATGACGCCGGCCACCGCCGCCAGGAAGCCCATGTTGACGAACATCCAGAAGTTGACGGTGCGGACCTTCACCCGGACAGCGCCGCCGCCGACAGGTTGCCGCCGATCGCGTAGACCTGACGGCCGAAGACGGTACGCCGGGTGAGCAGGCCGTAGACCAGCACCAGGACCGCCAGGATGATCAGCACGATCGGCAGACCACGGGCGTGCGCCAGCTGCCAGGCGAAGTACATGAGCACCGCGCCGACCAGCACCACCCGGGCGACGAACAGCGGGAACGACTCGACGGGCTGCTGGTAGCGAATGCGGGCCACGCGGGTGCGGAAGCCACTGACCGCGTACCCGGCCACCGCCACGGCACCGATCAGCAGTGTGAAGGCGTCGAAGCCGTTACCACCGAGCAGGCCGTTGAGGAAGCCCGCCGCGACCTGCTGGTACTCGGACGGGAACGGCGACAGCGAGATGTTGTCGAGCACCCGCAGGGTGAGGCCCGGAACAGCAGCATCCCGGCCAGGGTCACGATGAAGGCGGGAATGCCGGCGTACGCCACCCAGAACCCGTGCCAGGCGCCCACCGCGACGCCGACGACCAGCGCGGCCACGACACCCACCCACCAGGGGTAGCCCTGCTGGATCACCAGGACGGCGGAGACCGCTCCGGTGAGCGCGACGACCGACCCGACCGACAGGTCGATGTGCCCGCCGATGATCAGGATGACCATGCCGATCGCGAGGACCAGGATGTACGAGTACTGCAGGACGATGTTGGTGATGTTGCCGGGGCTCAGCAACACCCCGTCGGTCAGGATCGCGAAGAGCCCGACGATGACGACCAGGGCGACGTAGATCCCGCTCTGCCGCAGGTTGTTCAACACCAGCGCCCGCAGGTCGCTCGTCCCGCTGTGCAGGGCGGCGGCGGGGTGCTGTCCGGGGCGTCGGGCGCTCCGTCGAAGGGGTCTTGATGCTGGTCATCCGACGAGCTCCTTGTCCTTGGTCATCAGCTCCATGAGGCTCTCCTGAGTCGCCTCGGCCACCGGCATCTCGCCGGTGATCCGGCCGGCGGCGAGGGTGTAGATGCGGTCGCACATCCCGAGCAGCTCCGGCAGCTCGGAGGAGATGACGATCACCGCCTTACCGGCGGCCACCAGCCGATTGATGATCGTGTAGATCTCGTACTTGGCGCCGACGTCGATGCCCCGGGTGGGTTCGTCGAGGATCAGCACGTCCGGGTCGGTGAACAGCCACTTCGACAGGACGACCTTCTGCTGGTTGCCGCCGGAGAGCTTGCCGACCACCGCCATGACGCTGGGCGTCCGGATGTTCATCTGCTGCCGGCTCGCCTCGGCGACCTTGATCTCCTCGTTGCCGTTCACCCAGCCCAGGCGGGACAGCCGGTCCAACGCGGCGGCGGACACGTTGCGCCGCACGTCGTCGATGAGGTTGAGGCCGTACCGCTTGCGGTCCTCGGTGACGTAGGCGATGCCGTTGTCGATCGCCTCCGCGACGGTACGCGCCTGCACCTCTTGCCCGCGGACGAAGAGTCGGCCCCGGATGTCGCGCCCGTAGGACCGACCGAACACGCTCATCGCCAGCTCGGTCCGGCCGGCGCCCATCAGGCCCGCGATGCCGACGACCTCACCGGCGCGAACGGACAGGTTGACGCCCTCGACGACCATCCGGTCCTGGACCGGGTGCCGTGCCGTCCAGTCCTCGACGCGGAGGACCTCCTCGCCGGGGACGACTCGCGGTCGGGGTAGAAGCTGTCCAGGTCGCGCCCCACCATGCCGCGGATGATCCGCTGCTGGCTCACGTCGTCGGCCTTCATGTCGAGCGTCTCCACCGCGCGCCCGTCCCGGATCACGGTGGTCGAGTCGGCGATCGCGGTGATCTCGTTAAGTTTGTGCGAGATCATGATGCAGGTGATGCCCTGGTCGCGGAGTGCTCGCAGCAGGTCGAGCAGGTGCGCCGAGTCGATGTCGTTGAGCGCGGCGGTCGGCTCGTCCAGGATGAGCAGGCGCACCTTCTTCGACAGCGCCTTGGCGATCTCCACCAGTTGCTGCTTGCCGACGCCCAGTTGGATGACCGGGGTCACCGGGTTCTCGTGCAGCCCGACGGACGCCAGCAGCTTCGCGGCCTCGGCGTTGGCGAAGTTCCAGTCGATGAGCCCGCTGCGGCCGCGCCGCTCGTTGCCGAGGAAGATGTTCTCCGCGATCGACAGGTACGGCACCAGGGCGAGCTCCTGGTGGATGATGACGATGCCGTTGGCCTCGCTGTCGCGGATGCCACGGAACTGCACCGGTTTGCCGTCGAAGAGGATCTCGCCGTCGTACGAGCCGGACGGGTGGACACCGGACAGCACCTTCATCAGGGTGGACTTGCCGGCGCCGTTCTCCCCGCAGATGGCGTGGATCTCCCGCGGCGCACTGCGAGGGTGACGTCCTCCAGGGCGGTCACGCCGGGGAAGGTCTTGGTGATGCGACGCATCTCGAGGATGGTGTCGTCCATGGTCACTGTCCTCCGTCAGGTCTGGACGCGGTACGCCAGGCGTCGGGCCCGGCGGATGACCGCCGGGCCCGACGAGTGGGTTACTTGGCCTGACCGGCGGCGACCTCTTCCGCCGTCCAGTAGCCGGAGTCGATCAGCGTCGCCTTGATGTCGTCCTTGTAGACGGTCGCGATCGGCAGCAGGTACGCCGGGACGACCTTGACGCCGTTGTTGTACGTCTCGGAGTCGTTGCCTGCGGCTGCTTCTTCTGCAGGAACGCCTCGGCGGCGTTCACGGCCTGGTCGGCCAGCAGACGGGTGTCCTTGAAGACCGTGGAGCTCTGCACGCCGTCGTTGATCAGCTTGATCGAGGCGATCTCCGCGTCCTGACCGGTCACCACCGGGAGCTTCTTCGCGCCCTTGCCGTAGCCGGCGTTCTGCAGGGCGGTGATGATGCCGCGGGAGATGCCGTCGTACGGCGACAGGACCCCGTCGACCTTCGAGCCGTCGTTGTAGCTGGAGGTGAGCAGGTTCTCCATGCGCTTCTGCGCGGTCTCCTGCTGCCAGCGCAGGATCGCGACCTGCTCAGGGGTGGTCTGCTTGGACTTGACCTTCAGCGTGCCGTTCTCGATGAACGGCTTCAGCGTGTCCATCGCACCACCGAAGAAGTACTGGGTGTTGTTGTCGTCCAGCGAGCCCGCGAACAGTTCGACGTTCAGCGGCCCCTTGGCCGTGCCCTTCGAGCCGTCCTTGTTCAGCAGGCCGAGACCGACGAGCAGTGCGGTGCCCTGGGCGACGCCGACCTTGTAGTTGTCGAAGCTGACGTAGAAGTCGACGTCCTTGCTGCCACGGATCAACCGGTCGTAGGCGATCACCGGGATCTTCGCGGCAGCGGCGGCCTGCAGCTGGCTGCTGAGCGCCGTGCCGTCGATGGCCGCGAGGATCAGGACGTCCGCGCCCCGGGTGATCATCTGGTCGACCTGCTGCGACTGCGTGGGGATGTCGTCGCCGGCGTACTGGAGGTCGACCTTGTAGCCCTTCGCCTCCAGCTTCGACTTCACCGCGTTGCCGTCGGCGATCCACCGCTCCGAGGTCTGGGTCGGCATCGACACACCGATGGTCAAGTCGCTGGGCTTCTCACCGCCGGTGTTGTCACCGCTGCCCGCACCCTCGCCACTGCACGCCGCCAGGCTCAGCGCGAGCGCCGCGCTGCTGAGAGCAACCAGGAATTTCCTGCCCACGGGTTCTCCTCTCTGGACTCCCCGCCGACTGCCGGGGCCAACTGTCATCTTTCGGGTAGTGTTAGCGCTCACATAGATTGCGTCAACACCTGGCCGGAAATACCGGTGTCACGGTCTCGTAACGGAGCATCCAGGTGAGCGTAGTCATTCGGTTGATCGGCCGGAAGTGCGGGATCGACAACGCACCGTCATCGCCGCACCCTCCCACAGGCGGTGCCCGCGGACGACAGCTGTCGTCCGCGGGCACCAGCACCGGATCAGGCGGGTCGCTCCCCTGAGCGGTCGGGGCAACCCGGTCGGCTACCGCCGCGACCACCGCTGGTTGGCCGCTCCGGTGCAGTTCCAGAGGATCACCGTGGTGCCGTTGGCCGTGCCGTTGGCGTTGACGTCCAGGCAGAGGCCCGACTGTGCGCCACTGATCGTGCCGTTGGCGTTGACGGTCCACCGTTGGTTGGCCCCGCCGTTGCAGTCCCAGATCTGCACCTTGGCGCCGGCTGCGGCGTTGGTGGGCGCGTCCAGGCACTTGCCGAGGGCCTGCAGGGTCTGACCGTTGCTGGTCCAGCTCTGGTTGGCGGCACCGTTGCAGTCCCAGATCACCGGCTGGGTGCCGTTGGTCGTGCTGCTGTTCGGGACGTCCAGGCAGCGGCCGGAGGCGGCGCTGGCGAACGCGCCCGACGTGGCCGGCGGCGGCGTCGTCGGAGGAACCGTGCCGCCTCCGCTGACCCGGTACACGACGGTGCCGTGCGCGGGACGCTGGCGCTGATGGTCCCGCTGCTGGAGCTGGCGCCACCGGTCCACGCGTCCACCAGCGTGAACGACGAACCGGACTTGCCGATGGCCGCGGCCGTGGTCGAGATCGTCGTCGTCGAACCGCTCTGGTTGAACAGCGCGACGGCGACGTCACCGTTGGCGAGGGGCTTGGCCAGCACCCGACGGGTGCCGTCGAAGGACACCTGCACACCCTGCAACCCGAGCGAGTCCTGGTTGATCGCGATCAGGTTGGCGTTCTTGAGGATGGTCTGCGTCGCGGAGTTCATGTTGCGGACGTCGTTGCCGGCGATCAGCGGAGACGCCATGATCGCCCACATCGCGAAGTGGCTGCGCATCTCCGTGTCGTTCATGCCGCCGCGACCGATCTCCATCATGTCCGGGTCGTTGAACCCACCCGGCCTCGCATAGGACGCCAGCGGAACTGTCACGTTGATGATGTTCTGGATGCCCATCGGGTAGCCGTTGCTCTGGCCGGTGTCCCACGCGTTGGTGATGTCCTCGGTGGTACGCCACATGTTGGCCACGTCGCCCCAGTTGCGCTGCGGGCCGGTCTTGGCGTGGATGCTGTTCGAGTTGATGCTGTAGACGATCGGTCGGCCGGTGGCCGCCAGCGCGTCCCGCATCTTGGCGAACGTGGTCACCTGGTCACTGATGCTGCCCTCCGGCGAGCACCAGTCGTACTTGAGGAAGTCGACGCCCCAGGCGGCGAACTGGCGCGTCCTGCACCTCGTGGCCCCGGCTGCCGGTCGCGCCGGGTAGGCACCGAAGTACTGGGCGCAGGTCTTGTCGACCGGCACCTGGTAGAGGCCGAACTTCAGGTTCCGGGCGTGCAGGTAGTCACCGAGCGCCTTCATTCCGCTGGGGAACCGGGTGGGGTCGCCCTGGATGTTGCCGGAGCTGTCCCGGTTGGGGTTGAACCAGCAGTCGTCGACCACGACGTAGTTGTAGCCAGGTCCCGCATACCGCTGCTGACGATCGCATCCGCTGACTGCCGGATCAGGGCTTCGTTGATGTTGCAGCCGAACGAGTTCCACGAATTCCAACCCATGGGGAGTGCGTGCCACGCCGTTGTCCAGTGCCTGCGCCGCCGGGGCGCCAAGGCCGACCAGAGTGCCGGCCAGCAGTAGTCCGGCCGCCAGCACGCTCCCCAGCGACGACCTCGGGTGATGCGGTTCATCGAGCCTCCTGTCGGTGGCGCCCACCCGCGACTATGATCTGTGGTCAATGGGCTGATAGCTGGACGCCAATTTTGTTAGCGTTAACAGAGACGCCCATCATGTTACGGCCACATTTCACGAGGTTCAATACCTTGACGTTGGCTCATCGTTCGACATCGATAGCCGCCAGATGACGCGGCATCGAGCCGCGTCTTATCGACGGCGAGGACGACCGGCTGATGCCAACGGCGCGGCCGTCCGCCGCACCCCGGTGCCCGGATGGGGCCCGGCCGTCAGTGCCGCGGCGGGCCGACGCTCGCGGGAGACCAGGGTCGGGGCGACGCTCTGCCGCAGCGCCCGCCGGTGCCCGACTCGATCTGGCTCAGCAGCATCTGCAGGCTCGCCCGCGCCACCGCGTCGAAGTCCGGTCGGACGGTGGTCAGCGGCGGGATGAAGTACGCCGCCTCCGGCACGTCGTCGAAGCCGACCACGCTGATGTCGTCCGGCACCCGCCGGCCGAACTCGTGCAACGCCCGCAGCACGCCCAGTGCGAGATGGTCGTTGGCGGTGAAGACAGCCGTGACCTCTGGCATCCGCGCCAACATCTGCCCACACCGGTAACCCGAGGCGGCGGACCAGTCCCCGGCATCGGCGGCGGCGGATCCAACCCGGCGGCCAACAGTGCCTGCCGCCAGCCGTCGATCCGGCCGACGCTGTCGAACCAGTCGGACGGCCCGGAGACGTGCCAGACGGTGCGGTGCCCCGCGTCGAGGAGATGCTGCGTCGCCGCCCGGGCGCCCGCCACCTGGTCGACCGTCACCACCGGCACCGGCCGGCTCGGGTCACCGTCGACGGTGACCAGCGGGACGTCCTGGGCAGGCGTTCCAACGCCTCACCGGCCGACTCGACCGGCGCGATGACGACGATGCCGGCGACCCGGTGCGACAGGTGCCGCTCGACGGCCGCCGAGATGGAACGGTGGTCCAGGTTTCGGACGCTGCCGACGCTCACCGCGAAACCCTCCGCGGCGGCGGTCTGCTCCAACGCGGCCAGCAGTGACGCCGGACCGTAGAGCGTCGTGTTCTGTGCGACCACGCCGATCACCTGCGAGCGGCCGGTCACCAGGGCGCGTGCCGCGCCGTTCGGGCGGTAGCCGAGCTCGGCGATCGCCGCCCGCACCCGCAGCCGGGTCTGCTCACGGACGTTGGGGTGCCCGTTGAGCACCCGCGACACCGTCTGATGGGAGACGCCGGCGAGACGAGCAACGTCCGTCATCGCGGGACCGTGGACGGCCATTTCACTCCCCGCTACATCGCCGGCCCGCAGCCCGTCGACGTCGACTGGAGCGGCCCGGCCCGATCCCCTCGCTCAGTCACCACGCCGGTGCTGAATCCCAGGTGACCAGCGCTGGATCGCCGACAGTCTACGCCAGCAACGGCCTCGAACACGGAACCGCTGTCCGGGGACTGTGGAAGGCGCCGGGCCGTGCGACGCGGCGCCCGCAGGTGGTACGCGGGCCTCCGGCGCCGGGCGCCGCCTCCGACGGCACGCCGGCCCGCCCTACGCTCCTGGACAGAGCGTGGAGCAGGCCGGCGAGGACGGCACGCGGTGGCGCGGGCTCGACGTGCTGGCGAAGCGCGTTCGCCAGCGCCACCGGTCAGGCCGATCGTCGTGTGACTGGTGTCACGGTGTCGTCAGGTCGAACCGACGCACTGTGACCGCGCACCCAGTGCCTGGGTGGCGTGGTTGAAGATGGCAAATCGGTAGCCCATGAAGAACTGCCAGTTGTTCGCCAGGGTCAGGGCATTGCCGAACGAGGTGAAGTTGACCCCGTCGGTGCTGTACGAGAAGCGGGCCTGCCGGCCGGACCCGGGTCTGATGTCGGCGTTGGCCCGCAACCAGATCCGGCCACCGGAGACGGCGGTGCTCGCCACCTCACTGCCGGTGCTGGTGGTGTTCCAACTGCCGTCCATGGTCAGGCCGTTCTGCATGACCAGTCGGGTGGAGCCGTTGTCCCGGCGGACTCCGATCCAGGCCGACGAGTTGCGCAGCACCGCCAGGCCGGTGCGGTCACCGTCGCGCATGGTGGAGTAGTCCAACTCGATGGTCGCGGTCGAGGTGGGGCCCTGGATGCGGTGGGTCAGCGTGTTGCGCGCCTTGTACAGGTCACCGGTGACGGTGGCGGTCTGCAGGTTCAGCCCGTTGTTGACCGACCACTTGCTGGTGTCCGGGTTGTGGTTCCACTCCCACTGCGGTCCGAGGGTGGTTCCGGCGAACGTGTCGGTGCCGGTGAGCGGCTTGACCGCTCGGGGCGGCGCGGGCAGGTTCGGCTTCGGGTACGAGGTGCCCCACGTGCCGTTGACCGTCTGCAGCACCGGCCAGCCGTCGCCGGTCCAGGTGATCGGCGCCATGGCCGGCATCCGACCACCGGGGTACGCGTCGACGAAGGACATGTAGTACCAGTCGCCGTTCTGGGTCTGCACCAACCCGCCCTGGTGCGGCACGCCGCCGCCGGAGATCGGGCCGGGCAGGTTGAGCAGCACCTGACGCTGCTCGTACGGGCCGAACGGGCCGTTCGTCGACTTCAGCACGTACTGGCCGTTGGCCGGGCGGGTGAGCCAGATGTAGTAGGCGCCGTTGCGCTTGTAGAAACGGGCGCCCTCCAGCGTCCCGATGCTCGACGGCGTCTGGTACACCTGCTGGGCGCGGACCTGGGACTTCCCGTCGGCGGACAGCTGCGCCACGCTGATCGTGCCGTTGCCGTACGCCACGTACATGGTGTCATTGTCGTCGATCAGCATGCCGGCGTCGTAGTAGCAGTTGGGGATGGTGGTGTGCTTGCTCCAGGCCCCGTCGACGGCGGACGCGGTGTAGATGTGGGTCTGCGCGAAGTCGATGCAGCCGGCCCAGTAGTACGTCTTGTTGCTCGGCCGGTAGTTCAGCGTCGACGCCCAGATCCCGTCGACGTACGCGTTACTACCGCCGCTCATGTCGTACTTCGAGCCGAAGTCGAGCTTGGGCACGGAGTGCCCGGCGAACTCCCAGTTCACCAGGTCGTACGAGCGCAGCACCGGAGCGCCCGGCGAGTAGTGCATGGTCGACGCCGACATGTAGTAGGCGTTGTCCACCCGGATGATGTCGACGTCGGCGAAGTCCTGCCAGACAACCGGGTTCGAGTACGTGCCGGTCGACGGCGGTGGGTTGCTTCCATCGACCTGGACGAGTTGCCACTGCTGGTTGGTGCCGCCCCAGTCGGCGTACTGCACGACGTTGCCGCCGTCGGCGGTGGACGCGCCCTGCACCTCGACGGCCTTGCTGCTGTTGCGGTTGATCAACCGGACGTAGCCACCGTCCGAATCGGCCAACCGGAACTGCTGGTTCGTCCCGTTGAGATCGGACCACTGCACGATCGCCCCACCGTCGGCGGTGGAGAAGCCACTGACGTCGAGCACCTTGCCCGAGAGCCGCGACTTGATCCGGTAGAAGCCACCCCGAGTCCACGAACTGCCACTGCTGGTTCACGCCGTTGTTACGCGTCCACTGACTGATCCGCGCACCGTCGGTGGTGGCCGAGGCGTACAGATCCAGCGCCTTACCGCTGTTCCGGTTCACCAGCACGTAGTAGGCGTTGGTGTCGACAGTCGCCGCTGACGCGGCGGTCGGCGCGACAGCCGCCAGAGCGCCGCCGACCATCACCGCGACCACGGCGGCGGCGAGCCGTGACAGCCGACCACGCCCCGCGCTGGTGGCGCTGTCCAGGAACCCGACCGATGGCAACCATGATCCTCCTTGACGATGCGAACCGAGCGGTCTGGTCGGCATCCGCGGCACCGGGCGGTGTGCGGAGCTGGCCTGATCGCGGAATGTGATCGCTAACATCACTCTTCGTGGTTCGCGGCATCGATCTGCCGAAAACGGGGAGAGACATGATCGCAGCCGGGCCAGCCACAGACATCGACCGTCTTGGTTATAGACTGTGAGCGATAACACGCCCTTAGTCAAGACGTAACCAAACCGGCTCGCGGTCGTGCTAGACCGCACACGAACAGGTGGCCCGCCCTGCCCGAGGATGTCGGGCAGGGACGGGCCACCGTCCTGAACGCGGCCGGACCGCGCGAATCAGAAGCCGCGGGCCAACCGGTGGTAGGCCTGGTTCCACCGCAGCTCGTCGGCGAAGCGGCGCGGCTGCGTGTCGGCGTCGATGACGACGAGTTCGGTCCGGCTCATCTCCGCCAGGTCGTGCAGCTCCTCCACGCCCACCGCCTGCGACAGCACGGTGTGGTGCGGTGCGCCCGCGGTGATCCACGACTCCGCCGACACCGGCAGGTCGGGTCGCGGACGCCAGACGGCCCGGGCCACCGGCAGCTGGCGCAGCGGTTGCGGCGGCGCCACCACGTCGATCTCGTTGGCCACCAGCCGGAAGCGCTCGCCCATGTCGGACAGCCGAGCACCACCGCCGGGCCGGGTGCGGCGTCGAACACCAGCCGGACCGGGTCCTCCCGACCGCCGATGCTCAGCGGATGGATCTCCACGTTGGGCACGTCGGACGCGATGGTCGGGCAGACCTCCAGCATGTGGGCGCCGAGCACCAGCTCCTCGCCCGGGGTGAGGTCGTAGGTGTAGTCCTCCATGAACGAGGTGCCGCCGCTCACGCCCACCGACATCGCCTTGAGGGTGCGGACCAGGACGGAGGTCTTCCAGTCACCCTCGCCGCCGAAGCCGTAGCCGTCGGCCATCAGCCGCTGCACGGCGATGCCCGGCAGCTGACGCAGGCCGCCGAGGTCCTCGAAGTTCGTGGTGAAGGCCCGGAACCCGCCCGCGTCCAGGAAGGCGCGCATGCCCAGCTCCAGACGCGCGGCGTACCGCAACGAGTCGTGCCGCTCACCCCGGGCAGCAGTTCCGCGCCGATGCGGTAGGTGTCGTCGTACTCCTGACCAGGTCGTCCACCTGCGCGTCGGTGACCTCGCCGACCACCTCGACCAGGTCGTTGACCCCGTAGGTGTTGACCGAGACCCCGAACCGCAGCTCGGCCTCGACCTTGTCGCCCTCGGTGACCGCGACGTCGCGCATGTTGTCACCGAAGCGGGCCAGACGCAGCGACCGCATGGCCGACCAGCCCAACGCGGCGCGCGCCCACGCGCCGACCCGGGCGGTCACCCGCGGATCGCTGACGTGCCCGGCGACCGTCTTACGGGCCACGCCGAGGCGAGTCTGGATGTACCCGAACTCGCGGTCGCCGTGGGCGGCCTGGTTCAGGTTCATGAAGTCCATGTCGATGTCGTTCCACGGCAGCAGAACGTTGGCCTGGGTGGCAGGTGCAGCAGCGGCGTCTGCAACGCGTCCAGACCGGAGATCCACATCTTCGCCGGCGAGAACGTGTGCATCCAGGCGATGACCCCGATGGCGCCCTGGGCGGCGGCGTCCCGACACACCTGCAGGATCTCGCCGCTGTTGGTCAGGACGGGCTTCCAGACCACCCGGGCAGGGATCTGCGGCGAGTCGTCGAGCGCGGCCGCGATCTGACGGGACTGCTCGGCCACCTGCCGGAGCGTCTCCTCGCCGTACATGCCTTGGCTGCCGGTGAGAACCAGATCTCGGGTTCGGTGTGTGGTGCCATGGGGTTGCCTTCCGCGAGAGGGGCGGTCACTTGTAACGGATTCCGATGAGGCGCTGAAGGAGGATGAACGCGAAGAGCAGACCGCCGATCACGATCTTGGTCCACCAGGAGTTGAGGCTTCCATCGAAAGTGATGAGGGTCTGAATCACGCCCAGCACCAGTACGCCGAGCACCGTGCCGAAAACGTAACCCGCGCCGCCGGTGAGCACCGTGCCGCCGATCACAACGGCGGCGATGACGTCCAACTCCATCCCCACCGCGATCAGAGGCGCGCCGGAGAGTGTAGAAGGACAGCAGGATCCCGCCGATCGCCGAGCACAGACCACTGATCGTGAGACGGCGATCCGGGTCCGCCCCACCGGCAGGCCCATCAGCAGCGCCGACTGCGGGTTGCCGCCGATGGCGTACACGTTGCGTCCCAGCCGGGTGTAGGCCAGCGTGTACGCGGCCACGGCGACCACCACGAAGGCGATCAGCACGCTGATGGACACGAAGTTGCCCGACGGATTACCGATCCGTTCCTGCGACATCCTGGTCCAGAAACCGTCGGTGATCGGGATCGACGCACCCGAGATGAACGTGCACATACCCCGGGCGAAGAACATCCCGGCGAGCGTGACGATGAACGGCTGGATGTCGAAGAAGTGGATGGCGCAGCCCATCAGCAGGCCGAGTGTCGGGCCGATGAGCAGGGCGATGACGAGCACCAGTGGTGCCGGCATCCCGTTCTGCAGCAGCGCGGCCGACACCATCGCCGTCATGGCGACGACGGACCCGACCGACAGGTCGATGCCGCCGGTGAGGATCACGAAGGTCATGCCCACCGCGACGACGAGCAGGAAGCCGTTGTCGATGAAGACGTTGAAGATGACCTGCACGTTGGAGAACGCCGAGTACTGCGAGACGCCGATGGCGTACATGACGAGCAGCAGGGCGAGCGTCGCCAGGACCGGTATCTGCTTCCTCGGCAGCCGGAACCGGGTACGACCGGCGGTCAGCGATCCAGTGGTCATGCCGGCACCTGCTCCTTCGGCTTGTCGGCGATGGTGGCGGGCGGCGGAGCGTTGCGCCTGCGGCGGCGGAACCAGGCCCGGAAGGCCGGTGCCTGGATCAGGCAGACGGCGATGACGACGACCGCCTTGAACAGCAGCGAGGTCTGCGGTGAGATGTCCATGGCGTACACCGTGGTGGTCAGGGTCTGGATGATCAGCGCGCCGATGATCGTGCCACTGAGGAAGAACCGACCGCCCGCGAGGGACGTACCGCCGATGACGACCGCGAGGATCGCGTCGAGTTCCACCAGAGGCCGACGGCGTTGCCGTCGGCGCTGGAGACGTTGGCCGTCATCATGAAACCGGCGACCGCGGCGCAGCCGGCGCTGAGCACGTACGCGAGGAAGATGACCCGGCCGGACCGGATGCCGGCGAGCCGGCTCGCCTCGGCGTTGCCGCCCACCGACTCGACGATCATGCCGAGCGCGGTGCGACGGGTGAACGCGGCGACGAGCAGGGCCGCGGCCAGGGCGATGAAGATCGCCAGCGGCAGGGTAAACAGGTGGCCCAACCCGATCGCCCGAAACGGCTCGGAGTTGATGGTGATGATCTGACCCTGGGTGATCAGCTGGGCGAGGCCCCGGCCGGCCACCATCAGGATCAGGGTGGCGATGATCGGTTGGATGCCGATCACGGCCACCAGCACCCGTTCCAGGCGCCGAGCACCAGCGCGATCCCCATCGCCATCGCGAGGCGGTCAGCACCACGCCGAGGCTGTTCTGGTCGGGCTGCTTGCTGATGTACATGCAGGCGACCGCGCCGCTGATCGCGCAGAGCGAACCGACCGACAGGTCGATGCCGCCGGTCGAGATGACCAGGGTCATGCCCAACGCGACGAGGATCAGCGGTGCGCTCAGCCGCAGGATGTCGATCGGCGTGCCGTACAGGTGCCCGTCCTTGAGCTCGATGGACAGGAACCCGGGCCGGTAGATCGTGTTCGCGGCGATCATGACGAACAGCACGGCGGCGGGCCAGAACAGCCGGTGACCGATCATCGTCCGGTAGCGGTTCGTGGTGTCGTTCATCGGTCTGCCTCTCCCGGTGAGATCCGCTGGCGATGGTCTGCATGATGCGGTCGGCGTCGAGGCTCTCGTCGTTGGCGAGCTGCGCGACCATCTGTCGGTCCCGCATCACGGCCACCTTGTGGCTGAGACGCAGCACCTCCTCCAACTCGGCGGAGATGAACAGCACTGCCATGCCACCGTCGGACAGCTGCGTCACGAGCTTCTGGATCTCGGTCTTCGCGCCGATGTCGATGCCCCGGGTCGGCTCGTCGAGGATCAACAGGCGTGGCTCGGTGATCAGCCACCGGGCCAGGAGCACCTTCTGCTGGTTGCCACCGGAGAGGTTGCGGACCGGCACCTCCGGGTCCGCGGGCCGGATGTTGAGTGCCTTGACGTACTTGTCGACCAGCTCGTCCTGGCGACGACGCGGAATGGGCCGCAGCCAGCCACGGGCCGCCTGCATGGCGAGGATCATGTTCTCGCGGACCGACAGGTCGGCGACGATGCCCTCGGCGCGCCGGTTCTCCGAACAGAAGCCGACGCCGTGGTCGATGGCCTGGGCGGGGTCCGCAGGCCGCTCGCCGTGCCGTCGACAGCGACCTGACCGCCGTCGGCCCGGTCGGCCCCGAACAACAACCGCGCCACCTCGGTACGCCCCGAGCCCAGCAGGCCGGCCAGGCCCACCACCTCGCCGGCGTGGATGGTCAGGCTGAACGGCTCGACGGCGCCCGCCCGACCGAAGTTCGACACCGCCACCAGGGGTGCCCTCCTCCACCGCGGCCAGGTCCCGCCGGGAGTGCTCCTCGATGCCCTCGAGGACGTCGAGCTCCTTGCCGATCATCCTCTCGACCAGGAGAGCTGGGGAAGCTCGGTGGTGAGGTACTCGCCGACGAGCCCGCCGTTGCGCAACACGGTGATCCGGTCGGCGATCTCGTAGACCTGGTCGAGGAAGTGGGTCACGAACAGGATGGCGATGCCCTCGTCGCGCAGTTGCCGCATGATCCGGAACAACTGCGCCACCTCGCTGGCGTCGAGACTGGACGTCGGCTCGTCCAGGATCAGCACCCGGACTGGATGTCGATCGCGCGGGCGATGGCGACCATCTGCTGGATCGCCAGGGAGTACGAGCCGAGCGGCGCGCTGACGTCGAGGTCGAGGTCGAGGCGGGCCAGCAGGGCTCGGGCCCGACGGCGAACCTCACCCAGCGGACGGCGCCGAGGCGCCGGGGCTCACGGCCGATGAAGATGTTCTCCGCCACCGAGAGGTTGGTGCAGAGGTTGACCTCCTGGAAGACCGTGCTCACACCGGCGGCGGTCGCCTGCATCGGCCCGGTGAACGACACGGGCTCGCCATCGAGGGTGGTCGCGCCCTCGTCGGTGTCGTAGACGCCGGTCAGCACCTTGATGAGGGTCGACTTGCCGGCGCCGTTCTCGCCCATCAGGGCGTGCACCTCGCCGGGAAAGAGCTGAAGTTGACGTCGTGGAGTGCGCGCACCCCGGGAAGGACTTGCTGATCCCGGTCATCGTCAGGACCGGACGGCTATCCGTCATCCCATCAGACCTCTTCTGGGTTGTCGACACGGAAGGGCCGCTACGCTCCGCGACGCCCGCCCGGTCGTCCCTGCGGGTCGCTCGGGCGGGCGTGGTACGGGGTGGTCGCGGGCCGAGCCCGGTCCGTTGCGAGTAGGGAAGCGAGCGGCGGGGCCGCCACGCGAGCGCGGCGACCCGTCGTCGATCAGTACTTACGGTTGGGCAGCGCTTCCTGGCCTGCTCGGTCGTGAAGGTGGTCTCCTCGGTCTCGATCCGAACAGGCACCTCCTCGCCGGCCTTGACCTTCTTGGCCAGGTCCATCAGCTGTGGGCCGAGCAGCGGGCTGCACTCCGCGATGAAGTTGAACTTCCCGTCGGCGAGAGCCTGCATGCCGTCCTGACCGCATCGATCGTGATGATCGTGATGTCCTTGCCCGGCACCTTGCCGGCGGCGGTGATCGCCTCGATCGCGCCCAGGCCCATGTCGTCGTTGTGCGCGAACAGCACGTCGATCTGCTTGTTGGCCTTGAGGAACTGCTCCATGACCTGCTTGCCGCCGGCCCGGGTGAAGTCGCCCGTCTGGGAGGCGACGACCTTCAGGTTGGGTTGGCGGCGATCGCCTCGGCGAAGCCCTTCTTGCGGTCGTTCGCCGGTGCCGCGCCGGTGCTGCCCTGCAGCTCGACGATGTTCACCGGGCCCGAGGCGGCCTTCTTCTGCTCGACCAGCCACTCACCCGCGAGCTTGCCCTCCTTGACGAAGTCCGAGCCGAGGAAGGTCTTGTAGAGGGTCTTGTCGGCCGAGTCCACCGAGCGGTCGGTCAGGATGACCGGGATCTTGGCGTCCTTGGCCTCCTTGAGCACGGTGTCCCACCCGGACTCGACGACCGGCGAGAAGGCGATCACGTCGACCTTCTGCTGGATGTAGTTGCGGATCGCCTTGATCTGGTTTTCCTGCTTCTGCTGCGCGTCGTCGAACTTCAGCTCGATCCCGGCCGCCGTGGCGGCCTCCTTGATCGAGATGGTGTTCGCGGTACGCCACCCGCTCTCCGCACCGACCTGGGAGAAGCCCATCGTGATCTTGCCGTCGTCCTTGGACCCGCCGCCAGTGTCACTGTTGCCGCAGGCCGCCACGCCGCCGACCAGCAGCACGCTGGCGAGGACCGCGGCAGCGCGCCACGGAGCGGACTGCGTTCGCATCTTCCCATCGAATCTCCTTGGCTGGATGTGGTGGGTAACCGCGCCAGCCGCCGAGGTGCGCAAGAGCGGCGTACGCGGGTGGTGCGTGCTGGTGCGTCGTGGTGCAGACCGACGGGTCCCGGATGATCAGTGCTGGGGTCAGGAACCCGCCGGTGCGACTGGTTGTTGGCCGTAGACGTTCTGGTAACGGTGGTAGAGGAGTCGATGTCGGCCTGCGCCATCGGCACCGGCTCCCCGAGTGCGCGGGTCAGGTGCGCGGTGCGGGCCACGTCCTCACACATGACCGCGGCCTTGACCGCCGCGCGGGCGTCCCGGCCGATGGTGAAGACGCCGTGGTTCTGCATCAGCACCGCGGGCGAGCGGTGCCCGGAGAGCGTCGCGACGATGCCCTTGCCGATGTCGTCGCCGCCGATCAGGGCGAACGGGCCCACCGGGATCTCCCCGCCGAACTCGTCGGCCTGGGCGGTGAGGTGGCAGGGATCGCCTCGCCCCGGGCGGCCCACGCGGTGGCGTACGAGCTGTGCGTGTGCACGACCCGCCGACCTCGGGCATGGCCCGGTAGACGTAGGCGTGGGCCGCGGTGTCGCTGGACGGGCGAAGTCCCCTCGACGAGAGTGCCGTCGAGGTCACACACGACCATGGTGTCCGCGGTGAGGTCGTCGTAGCTGACGCCGCTCGGCTTGATCACCAGAAGATCCTGGCCGAGCACCCGTGCCGAGACGTTGCCGGACGTCCAGGCGACCAGGTTGTACCGGGTCAGTTCGGTGTGCAGGCGGGCGACGGTCTCCCGCAGCTCGCGGATCTGTCGGGTCACCTCGGCGCTCACACGACCACCTCCAGCGCGGTCTCGGACGGGTTTCGGTGGTGTCGACCGCCGCGTTGCGGATCGCCCGCAGGCGGAGCATGACGTCGTTGCCGCCGCGACCGAAGTGGTCGTGCAACGTCCGGTACTCGGCGTAGAGGGCGTCGTAGGCACGCGCCCGCTCCGGGTCCGGTCGGTAGACGGCCTCGTGCACCCGACCCATCGCCTGCGACGCCTCGTGGATCGAGGGTACGCACCGGCGGCGACGGCGGCGTGGATCGCCGACCCGAGCGCCGGACCCTGCGCGGACGCGATGATGTTCAGCGGCCGCTTGGTCACGTCCGCGTAGATCTGCATCAGCAGCTTGTTGTTGGTGAGACCGCCGGCGATCACCAGATCGTCGACGGGGACTCCGGCGTCGACGAACGCCTCGATGATCATCCGGGTGCCGTACGCGGTGGACTCCAGCAGCGCCCGGTAGATGTCCTGCGGCCGGGTGGCCAGCGTCATTCCGACGATCATCCCGCTGAGGTCGTGGTTGACCAGCAGCGAGCGGTTGCCGTTCCACCAGTCCAGCGCGATCAGACCGTGCGCGCCGACGGGCTGGCTCGCGGCCAGCTCGGTGAGGGCCTCGTGCGAGATGCCGGCCGGGGCCGCGTGCTCGACGAACCATCCGAAGATGTCGCCGACGCCGCTCTGCCCGGCCTCGTAGCCCCACGCACCGGGGCTGATGCCGCCGTCCACGACGCCGCACATGCCGGCCACCTCGGCGACCTCGGTGCCGTTGACCACGTGGCAGGTTGAGGTGCCCATGATGGCGACGAGTCGACCGGGCCGCACCGCCTGCGCGGACGCCGCGGTGACGTGCGCGTCGACGTTGCCGACGGCCACCGCGATCCCTCCGGCAGGCCGGTCCAGGCGGCGGCCTGGGCGGTGAGCGCGCCGGCCCGGGCGCCCAGGGGCAGCAACGGGCCGTCCAGCTTGCTCACGAAGTCGCCGAAGGCGGGATTGAGCGCGGTCAGGAACGCCTCGGACGGGTAGTTGCCGTCCTGCAGGATGCCCTTGTAACCGGCCGTGCAGACGTTGCGGGTCTCGGTGCCGCTGAGCTGCCAGACGATCCAGTCGGCCGCTTCGACGAAGCGCTCGGCCCGGTCGTAGACCTCGGGGTCCTCCTCCAGGATCTGCAACCCCTTGGCGTACTGCCACTCGGCGGAGATCTTGCCGCCGTACCGGCCGATCCACGGCTCTGCCCGCTCGTGGGCCAGCGCGTTGATCCGGTCGGCGTGCGGCTGCGCGGCGTGGTGCTTCCACAGCTTGACCCAGGCGTGCGGTCGGTCGCGCAGCTCGGGCGTCTCGCACAGCGGGTGCCGTCGGCCAGCGTCGGCAGCACGGTGCAGGCGGTGAAGTCGATACCGATGCCGACCACCGCCGCCGGGTCCACCCCGCGGCGGACACGGCCGCCGGAACGGCGTAGCGCAGCACGTCGCGGTAGTCCTGCGGGTTCTGCAGGGCCCAGTCCGGGGTAGTTGTCGACCTCCCGGAAGCACTGCACTGATCACACCATCGCCGTACTCGTGCACCGCGGTCCCCACCTCGGCACCATCGCCGACACGGACCACCAGAGCTCGCCCGGACAGGGTGCCGAAGTCGACACCGACGACGTAGCGGTCGTCAGCTCCGTCCACACGGTTCATGTTCACCTCCACCGTTAACGGGGATAGTGTTAACGCTCACATCCAGGCTCGTCAAGACATCTACCCGCAACAGCTCCGTAACGGAACGCAGAAGACGAACCGACTCGGGCGGGTTGATGTCGGACCACCGCAAAATGCGCAATTGCCGCACTGACCGCAGGCCAGCGTGGTCGCGGGGTTCGGCGGAGGGCCCGAAGATCGTCCGGAACTCCCCGACCGGCAGAGGGACAGGCGCGACGCCGCGCACCGTCGCGAGACGGGCGCCCGATCCCGCCCGTTCACCGCCCGGCGGCGATGTCAGCGATAACATCGGCGGGACCACCCGCTCCCAAGATCAAATTTGCGGATCGGGCCTCGGCCACCACCGGGCTCACGACTGAGCGCCCGACGGGCGGCACGGGCGGCGACCCACCGGTCTCCCCGGGCCGTGTTATCGATAACATTCGACGTCTTGAGCGCCCTCCGCCGGCTCGCGCGCCCCGGCGTCTCGCACCTCTCGATCAACTCGCGTTCCCTGACGTCGTGGCATCCGGCTGCGGCGACAGGCCGACGTCACGGAATCCGAGTCGATCACGCCGACGACCCGGCCCATCGGGCCGGGTTGTCGGTCACGCGTATCAGCGGGATGTCGAGCGCCGGTCGGGTCAGGCGGCCCGGTTGCGGTTGTACAGGGCCTTGGCCCAGAAGAAGGAGAGCACGGTGATGACGACGCACCAGACCACCGCGATGATCCCGTTGGCGCCGATCCCGGTGCCGAAGAGCAGGCCGCGAAGCGTCTCCATCATGGGCGTGAAGGGCTGGTAGTCGGCGAACAACCGCACCGGGGTCGGCATCGAGTCGGTGGGAACGAACCCGCTGCCGAGGAACGGCAGGAGCACCAGCGGCATGGGCAGGTTGCTGGCCGTCTCGACACTGTCGCTCACCAGGCCGAGGGCGACGGAGAGCCAGGTCAGCGCAAAGGTGATCAAGGCAAGGACGCCGATCGCGGCGAGCCACTCGACCGGGTTGGCCGTGGGCCGGAATCCGACGAGCAACGCCACGCCGACGACGACCGCGAGACAGATCAGGGTCTGGACCAGACTGCCCAGTACGTGGCCGGTCAGCACCGACGGTCGGAAGATCGCCATCGTTCGGAACCGGGCGATGATGCCCTCGGTCATGTCCATCGCGACCGAGATGGCGGTGCCCTGCGCCGCGCTGACCACAGCGATGAGCAGGATGCCGGGGTGACGTAGTTGGCGTACTCGGAGCGGTCGCCGGACGCCCCAGGCCCGCGCCGAGCGTCCCACCGAAGACGTAGACGAAGAGCAGCAGGATGATGACCGGGATGCCGATGAGCAGGAGGGTCATCGACGGGTAGCGCCGCATGTGCAGGAGGTTGCGCCGCAGCATGGTGCTCGAGTCGCGGACGGCGAGGGAGAGGGTGCTCATCGCGCGGGAGCCCTTCGTGGTCGGGGCGGCTGGCCGGGTGTCGGGCTGACCGGTGAGGGTGAGGAAGACGTCGTCGAGGTCGGGGTGTGCACGGACAGCCCCGCCACGCTGATCGAGGCGCGATCGAGCTGGTCGAGCAGGGAGCGCAGCGAGCCGACCCCGCCGTCGTTCGGCACCTGGAGGGTGAGCGCCGCGTCGTCCCGGCTGCCGGCCGCGAACGTCCGGGCCGCCGTGTCGAGCCCTTCCTGGTCGGCGAACTGCAACACGACGTGGCCACCGGGGATGAGCCGCTTGAGCTCGCGCGGGGTGCCCTCGGCGATCAGTCGGCCGTGGTCGAGGAACGCGACCCGGTCGGCGAGCTGGTCGGCCTCCTCCAGGTACTGGGTGGTGAGCAGGATCGTGACGCCCTCGGCGGCGAGCGCGCGGATGATGTGCCACATGGCCCGCCGGCTGCGCGGGTCGAGGCCGGTGGTCGGCTCGTCGAGAAAGATGACACGGGGCTCGCCGACCAGGGTCATCGCGAGGTCGAGCCGCCGACGCATGCCACCGGAGTACGTCGACACCGGCTTGCCCGCCGCCTCGGTCAGGTCGAACTGGTCGAGCAGCTCGGTGGTCCGGCGCCGACCGACCGCCCTGCCCAGGTGACACAGGTCGGCCATCAAATTCAGGTTCTCCCGCCCGGTAAGCAGGTTGTCGACGGCGGAGAACTGGCCGGTGACGCCGATCAGCGCGCGGACCGCGTCGGGCTCCCGGCCAGATCGTGGCCGAAGACGCGGGCGGTGCCGCCGTCGGCGTTGACCAGGGTGGAGAGGATCTGCACGGTGGTGGTCTTGCCGGCGCCGTTCGGACCGAGCAGCGCGAAGATCGTGCCCTCGGTGATGATCAGGTCGATGCCGTCCAGCACCACCTTGTCGCCGTAGGACTTGCGGAGTTCGGTGGCGACGATCGCGGGTTCCCGGAACTGGTCATGGTCTCCTCTTTGCGGGCGGGGTGGTGGCGGTCAGGCGCGGCGGATCATGATGTCGCCGTAGGAGGTGTTCGCCCGCACCTCGACCGTCTCGTCGGTCTGGGCCGGGCTGTCGGTCGACTCGAGCGCGTTGTGCACCCGACCGTGCTTGGAACTGACGTCGAGCCAGGCGGCGGTGCCGCGACGGACGCCGACCTCGATCGCGCCGAAGGAGGTCTGCAACTCGATCGATCCCCGGACGGCCTCGCCCAGCCGGACGTTGCCGTAGGCGGTGCGTGCGGTCACCGCGGCCATCGACGTGTCGACGGTGATGTCGCCGTACGCGGTGTTGATCCGGGCGTCGCCGCCGCTGCGGCCGATCCAGCAGTCGCCGGACGAGTTCTTGATCTCCGCGGTGCCGTCGACCGCTCCGATGCGCACCTTGCCGGAGAGACCTTCACCCGGGCGGAGCCCAGGACGCGCTCGACGGCGACCTCGCCGTGGCTGCTGTCGATCTCCAGCGGCCCGGTCTCGTCGAGCCGGATGCCGCTTCCGGTCTTGATCCGGCACTCGCCGAGCCGGCCCTCGCAGCGGAAGGCCGCCCACGCTGCCTCGGCGTGCACCCCGACCCGGTTGGCAGCTCGATGTTGACGTCGACCGACGGCCCGGCGCCGAAGCCGTAGCGGCGCCAACCCTTCGGCACCCGGACCACCAGTCGTCCGGCGGCGAACTCGACGGTGGTCTGTTCGGCCGCGCTCACGTCGGCCTTGCTCGACGGTCGCGGGGCCGCACCGTCACCATCGTGTCGGTGCGGTCGCTCGCGGCGATCCAGACGTCGCCGACCGGCAGCTCGATCTGGACGGCGATCGGTTCTGGCGTCTCGAAAACAGGCATGGTGGTCTCCCGAACTGTGGTCGGCGAAGGTCACCGCTGGTCAGCGGTGTGGTTGGAGGGTACGGGAAGTTAGCGGGCCCAGCCGGTGAAGTGCTGGCCGGAGCGCGGCTCCACCCGGCGGGCGGACGACGTTCCGGCTCGCCCGCCCCGACGGCACCGGCGACAGCGCGCACCAGCCAGGCGTTGACCGAGAGCCCGGCGCGACCGGCGGCGTCCTCGACGCTGGCCTTCAGGTGGTCCGGCAGCCGGAGGTTGATCCGCGAGGTGCCGCCGTCGTCGCCCTCGGGTGCGGACACCGGCACCGACAGCGGTGGTGGGCCGCTGGCCTCGGACGCCGCCTCCACCGGCGGGCTTGCCGGCGTCACCACGAAGTCGGGCTCGCGCCCCGCAACCGGACGTGCACCGAACCCGGCGCGAGATCGCGGGTGATCTCGTCGGCCGCGTCGGACAGTGCCTCCAGCAGGGTGAGACGGGTGGCCGCCTCCAACTGCGCGAAGAGTCGTTCGGCCAACACCCGGGCCTCCGGGTCGACGCCCTCGGCGGCGACGGCGAACTCGTCACGCAGGTTCTCGACGTATGACCTCAGCTCCATGGCACCATCATGGCACCACTTTGGCTCAGAATGCAACAGGCATGGCTCACAGCAGCGCCAGCAATCCGGCAGCTCTCCGGGGCCGGGCGGTCATCGATCGCCGAAGGCGCCTCTGACCAGGTAATTCGCCTGCTCCTGGGTGAGCCCGGTGGCCACCAGGAGGTCACTCACGGTCGTCCGGACCTGAGCCACCACGACCGCGCCGGAGAAGCCGACGCCCTCCCGGTAGGCGTGACCCGCCGTCTGGACCGCCCGCAGTGCCTGCTCCCGCGCCCGATTCGGCTCGACGCCGGCGGCGAACTGCCGCTGGAGCAGGCGGACGGCGTCGGCGAGGTCGGCCACCGCCCCGGCAGCGGCTCCGGAACCGGCTCGTCGTCCTCGATCAGCGTCACCGCCCGCCGGATCAGGGTTCCGCTGTTGCGCATCGCCCGGTCGATCGGCTCCGCGGCCGCGCGTACCGGCCCACCGGCCCATGCCGCTGGTGCCAGTACACCGGGGACAGGGTGCTGGCCTCCCGAGCGCCCTGGGTCGCCTCGACGAACGCCTTCAACCGGCCCGCGCTCCGCCGCAGCTCGCTCCGGGCGGTACGGGCGCGGGCGGCGTCGCGCTCGGTCAGCGCCTCGGCGGTGGCGTCGAGCTGGGCCACCAGAAGATCCAACGCCGGCCGCGCGGCTCGGTTGAGCACCCGCAGCGGGTTCAACGGCAGCAGCACCGCGGTGACCAGCAGCGCCACCCTCCCCGACAAGCGCGTCCACGAACCGGGGATCTCCAGATCACTGACGGCCGGGCTGAGCGTGGCGATGAGCACCGCCGTCGCGCCGGCCTGGATCACCACCGCCGCGCTGCCCGCGAGGAACAGGGCGACAACGATCGCCAGGACGACAATCAGGGAGAGTTGCCACCACCCGGTGCCGATGACCACGAGCAGCAGATCACCGATCAGCACCCCGACGGTGACACCGATGATCAGCTCGATGGTGCGGCGCAGTCGTTGACCAACGGACGCGGCGAGCGTCGAGACGGCCGAGATCGGTGCGAAGACCGGCTGCGACACGTGCAGCAGTTGGTGCGCCACGAACCAGGACAGCGCCGCCGCCAGACCGGCCTGCACGGCGAGACCGCCGATGGTGCGTACCGACGGAGCCGGTCGCGCAGCGCGGCCACCACGCGGTCCCGGAGCCGGACGACTGTCGGAGCGGCTTCGTCCGCTCCGCGCCGATCGGCAGGCACCATGGCGGCACCTACCCGGCCACGGCCGACTCAATCCCCGCCGGCATGGATGGCCGCCGCGATTGGGGGCGTCCGGTTCGGGTAGACCCCGCTGTCGTCAGCACGGTCGGCGGCCCCGGCGTGTGGCGTCGGGGCAATGTCGCGGAACAGGGCGGCGAGACGCCTCGGGGACCTCGGATGGATCAGGGCGGTTGAGCGGGCCGGACATCCCCGGCGGCGTCGTGGAGCTGCGGGTGCACGGGGTCTCCGGCGCGAGCGCCGCACAGGTGCTGGACCTGCAGGAATCCGGGCAGGTGGCGGGCGACGCCAGTGGCGGCTTCTACCGACCGCGCTCCCGGTGCTCGCACACTGCACACGTACGCGGGTGACGCTGGAGGCGTACCGCTGGGGTGATCTGCCCTCCGGGAGCGTGGCCCGCACCCTGGCCGTGGTCTTCCTGCTGCCCTTCATGCTGGTCAACGTCGCGATCTGGATGCGCCCGGCGAACCCCGACTCCCAGGCGATGGTCAAATCGCTGTGCCGGCTGCTGGCGCTCACGCTCACCGTGCTCTACGTGCTCGCCGTCGCCGGCGTCGCACTGGACCTGGTCGGCTGGAAGTGCCTGGCCTCGCCCGACTGTCTGGCCGGTCGCAGCTGGCTGTCCTGGTTGGGTGGACGGCCGGTCGGACCGCGGCTGGCGGTGCTCGCGCTGGTCCCGGCCGCCGCGATCGGCCTGATCTGGCGGGTCAGCTGCCGTCCGGGGCGGACGTTCGAGGGTTTCGCGCACCCGATGAGGACATTCCCGCGTCCCGACTCGGCACCCTCGGTCAGTGGGACGCCGAGCCGCTGGTGGGCCGGTTGCGCGCCATCCACGTCGCGGCGGCCTTCGCGACGCTGGACCTCGCCCTGCTCCTGGCCGCGGCGCGAGTGGTGCCTCGGCGGCCACGATCGCGCTGACGGTGCTCACCGGGTGATCCTGACGGGCTGCGTGGGCTGCTCTGCACGCCGCCCCTGATCGACCGGGCCGCCGGCGACAAACGGCTCGACCGGGTCACCCGCACCCTCCGGACCGCTGCCATCATCCTGACCGTCATCGTCGTGGCACACGTGCTGACCAGCTCGCAACCCTGGCCTGACGAGCGGGAACTCCCCGGCTACGACTCGACGCTGACCGGCCTGTTCGTGGCCCAGACGACGCTGCTGACCGCGCTGGGCGTGGTGCTGCTCTGGCACCAGTGCCGGGAGCGCGGCACCACCCCGCTGTTCGGGCTGGGCGCTCTCGTTGTCGCCTCCACCGGGATCAGCATGGCAGTGGCGTTCTCGGCCGAACTGGTCGGCCGGGTGGCGGACTTCCTGGATCGTGACGTGCCGACCGGCGAGGGCATCACCACCGGTCCGCCCCGAGCCTACGTCTGGGCGATCTACGGCTTCTTCCGCGCGCTGCTGATCACCGCGATCGTCGCCGGCCTCGTCATCCTGATCTCCCGCCGCGGTCGACGACGGGCCGCCTCGGCGATCGTCGCGGCGACTTCCCGAACCCGCCGGCCGAGGCAGGGCCCCGACTGCGGCAGGTTCGGGACTCGATAGCCCGGGCTCGCTTCACCGAGAAACTGGTGCCGTTGGCAGTGGTCTACGGCTGCCTCGCCGGACTCGGCACGGCCACCACCACGATCGGCCTGCTCGAGCAGTTCCCGGGCGACGTCATCGAGCGGAACATCGGATTGCCGGCGGCGGCGATCACGTTCGCCATCGTGTCCGCCAGCTGGGTGATCGCGGCGATCATCCTCGGTCTGGTCATCGGCGGCATCTTCGCGTACCGGACCGAACCGTACCGCCGCCACATCGGTGTGCTCTGGGACCTGGGCACGTTCTGGCCCCGGCCGCCCACCCGTTCGCGCCGCCCTGCTACTCCGAGCGGGCCGTGCCCGAGCTGGCCCGCCGCATCACGTACCTCGTCGAGCGCGGCGACGCGGTGCTGCTCACCGGGCACAGCCACGGCTCGGTCCTGCTCGCCGCCACGGTGCTCCAGTTGCCTCCACGGATCGGCAGCCGGGTCGCTCTGCTGACCCACGGATCACCGCTGCGCCGTCTCTACGCCCGACTCTTCCCCGCCTACGTCAACGAGGCGACACTGCACGAGATCGGCCGCCGGGTCGGTTGGCGCTGGGTGAACCTGTGGCGCGACACCGACCCCATCGGCGGCTGGCTCTTCTCCCCGCACCCGCCATCCGCACCGGGCGACAGTGGCGACCCGGCCGCCGGGGTCGATCGCCGACAGCGCGATCCCCGCGACGTGGTGACGTCTCCCGGAGACAGTGTCGCCCCACCCATCCACGGGCACTGGCCCGGCGAGTCCGAGGAACAGTTCACCGCCGTGGTGAGGGAGTTGGTGCGGCGTCTCGACGTGCGGGCCGACCCGCCGTAGCGGGCCGGCTCACCTACCGCGGCTCGTCCGCGTACGCCAGTCGTCGAGGCCGGTGCTGGCGAGGCGGGCGCCGTCGGCGGGAACGAGCGAGCGTTCGCCCAGCTTGGCGCCGAAGTACCGGGCGTCGGGGTCGGACACCACCGAACGGCGGTCCTGCTGGTCGGCGAGGAGGACCGGCCCAGTTCGTCGAGGCGGAACTGCTCCGGGCCGGCGACCTCGACCACGGAGTTCGTCGGCGCGCCGAGCGCGACCTCGGCCACCGCGGCCGCGACGTCGTCCGCGGCCATCGGCTGGATGAGCACCGGCGCGAGGTGCACGGTGTCGCCGTCCGTGGCGGTGTCGATGATGCCCTGGAGGAACTCGAAGAACTGGGTGGCGTGCACCACCGAGTACGGGAGTCCGGACGCCACGACGAGTTTCTCCTGGGCGACCTTCGCGCACATGTACCCGCTGTCCGGGATCCGGTCGCACCCCACGATGGAGAGCGCCACGTAGTGCGTCACACCGGCGTCCGACGCGGCGGCGAGGAGGGTCCGCGTGGACGTCTCGAAGAACTCCAGCACCGCGGCGTCCTCGAACGACGGCGAGTTCGACACGTCCACGACGGCCTCGGCACCGGTGAGCGCGTCGGCCACCCCTCGCCGGTCAGTGTGTTCACGCCGGTCTTCGGCGAGGCCGGCACCGCCTCGTGACCCTGCGCGCGGAGGCCGTGTACGAGCTTGGAACCGATGAGGCCGCTGCCTCCGATGACGACGATCTTCATGGACCCACCAGTCCTGTCCGCGCTGCTCCGAGTCGTGCTGCCCATCAGTAAGACGGAAACGGTGCGCTGATGCAGCACAATCGCGGGAGAACGATCCGACGGAGATTGCGCCGCCCCTGGAGGTCGACGTGGCCACGGTGTCCCACCCGGTGTTCGCCCGGTCTACGAGCGACTGAGCGTCGCCATGGACCGCGCCGGCACTGCGGCGTTCCGGCGGGACCTGGTCGCCGGCCTGTCCGGCCGGGTGATCGAGATCGGTGCGGGCAACGGGCGGATGTTCTCCCACTATCCGCCGTCGGTGACCCAGGTCCTCGCGGTCGAACCGGAGCGCCGTCTTCGTGCCGCCGCCGAGCGCGCCGCGTCGAGCGCGCCGGTTCCGGTCACGGTCGTCGACGGCCTGGCCGAGGCGCTGCCCGCCGGGGACGGCGAGTTCGACGCGGCAGTGGTCGCGTTGGTGTTGTGCACAGTGCCCGATCAGGCCAGCGCGTTGGCCGAGATCGACAGGGTGCTGCGCCCGGGGCCAGCTGCGGTTCTTCGAGCACGTCGCCGCCGAGGAGGCCGGCGGCTGCGCCGCGCCCAACGACTCCTCGACGCGACACTGTGGCCGAAGCTGTTCGCCGGCTGCCACACCAACCGCGACACCGTCGCCGCCATCCGAGCGGCCGGCTTCCGGATCGAGGAGCTGCGCCGGTTCCGGTTCCCCGCCACCAGTAACAGCCCCTCCTCGCCCTGCGTCCTCGGCCGCGCTATCGGGCCGACCCCGGCGGCCTGACACCACCACACCGCAACACGAAAGCCTGTCCCGTTTGCACGGACAGGCTCTCCTTATTGTCCCATTTTGCCCTCATCTGGGCGGCCGACGTGATGTGGTGGTCACCGCGCTCATCGGCGCCATGCAGACCCGTATCACGCAGGACACGACTCGCGAGACGTCTCCTGCGAGTAGTACCCACGGAGGGGTGTTCTGTGACAGCTAAACCCAAACACTGGCTACGACGGCGGGTGGCCCTGCCGACGCTCGGCTGCCGCGGCCGCCACGGTGGCGGCCAGCCTGCTGCTCTTCAGCTCGACCGCAGCCAACGCCGCGGACGCACCGGTCAACCTGGGGACGGCGGCTGACTTCTCCGTCCTCGCTGGTGCGGAGCCCACCAACACCGGCCCCAGCTTCCTGGCCCAGAGTCTCGGGCGGTTCCCGGAAACACCGCGGCCGGCTTCGGAACGGCAACCATCGGCGGCGAGGTCCACCTCGGCGACGCGGTCGCCCTACAGGCCCAGAGCGACCTGACCACCGCCTTCAACGACGCGGCCGGCCGGACTCCGTTCACCAACCTGCCGGCGGAACTCGGCGGCAACACGCTCAACGCCGGGGTCTACCGGATCGGGGCCGCACAGCTGACCGGGCGTTGACGCTCAACGGCCAGGGCGACCCGTCGGCCGTGTTCATCTTCCAGGTCGACTCGTCGCTGACGACGGCGTCGAACAGCAGCGTCGTCCTGATCAACGGGGCCTCGGCCTGCAACGTCTTCTGGAAGATCGGCAGTTCGGCGACGATCGGCACCGGCACCACCTTCGTGGGCACCATCATGGCTCAGGCCGCGATCACGATGGCGACCGGCGCGACCCTCCAGGGCCGCGCACTGGCGCGAACCGCCGCCGTCACCCTGGACACCAACGTCATCAGCGCACCGGTCTGTGCCGCGCCGACGGGCCCTCCCGGCCCGACCGGCCCCACCGGCCCAGCCGGTCCGTCCGGTCCGCCCGGCAGCCCCGGCGCACCCGGCAGCCCCGGCGCACCGGGAAGCCCAGGCGCGCCTGGGAGCCCCGGAGCGCCCGGCAGCCCCGGAGCGCCTGGGAGCCCCGGAGCGCCCGGCAGCCCGGAGCGCCTGGGAGCCCCGGCGCACCCGGGAGCCCGGGAGCACCTGGTAGCCCCGGGGCACCTGGTCCGTCCGGACCTCCCGGACCGCCCGGTCGACCCGGTTACCCGAATGGCAAGCACCCCATCCTGCCGGTGACCGGCGGCGGTGTCGTCCCGGCCATGACGGGCGTCGGAAGTGTGCTGGTCGTGCTGGGCGCTGTCGCGTTCTTCCTGGCACGGCGTCGACGCCTGGAGTCCTGATCGGTGGGCCCGGCCGGCGCTGCCGGCCGGGCCGTGACCGTCGGCCCGCCCCACGGGGAGCGGGCCGACGGTGGTTGTGCCATCGACGGTCAGTCGGTGAGCCCCAGCTTGCGCATGGCTTCGTCCTCCCGCTCGTGCGAGAGGTAGAGCAGGATCTGTGGCCGCCCCGCCCAGGCGTACCACGTAGGTCTGTGCGAACTGTGCTGGTGCGGCCGGGACGGTGACGACGCGGGCGTCCGCTGCGTAGTCGGGTCGGAGAAGCTACGTAGCGACTACCGACGTTCGGCGACCGGCTGGCCTGTGCAATGGACCCATGACCAGCAACGAGGCCGCGAAGGCCAGTAACCCGGACAGCGCCGAGGCGATCGCCCGGCCCACCGCCCCACCGATCACACCACCGCAGCGGACCACCCGGACGACGTTCCCGCCCGGGCGGACACCGCCGCACCGGCGCCACCGCCGGTCCGAGCGCCCGAGCAGGCGCGGCAGACCGAGCAGGCACAGCGCGCCGAGGGACCGCCCGTCACGTCCGCCCCGATCGTCAAGGGTGACGCTAAGGCGGCACCGACGACGCCGACCCGTCGCCACCGACCACCATCACCGCCGACACGGTGGCCGCCCGAGCGGTCGTGCTCGACGGCGCCGACAACGGTTTGGTGCTCACCAACTTCACGACCCGTGCGTACACGATCGGGATGAACGGCGGCACCAGCACCATCAGCCTGGCGAACGACAAGCGCGCCTACACCACGATCCTGGACGGGCAGAACGGCAACCTGTGGGCGGCCAACAACGTCAACAGCCGCAGCGTCAGCGCGAACCAGGTCGACCTGGACGGCCCGAACAACCACATCAAGTTCAGCCACAGCAAGACCCGCACCTACACCGTCGGCATCGACGGTGAGAAGAGCTCGATGTCCTTCGCGCACCCGGACACCCGGCAGTACAAGCTGCTGCTCAACGGCACCACCGGTGACCTGTGGGCGGCCAACAACCTGAACAGCCCCAGCGTCACCGCGACCAACATGTCCGCGACCAACGCGGTCAGCGCGAAGATCGTCGCGGCGAACCAGGTCGACCTCGACGGTACGAACAACCACATCAAGTTCTGCCACAGCAAGACCCGCACGTACACCGTCGGGATCAGCGGTGACCAGAGTTCGATGTCCTTCGCCAACCCGGACACCCGGGCGTACACAGTGGTCATCGACGGTGTACACGGCGACATCTCGCTCAGCAACGCGGATCTGGCCGAGGAGTTCGACATCGCCGACGGCCACCTGACCGCGGCCATTCCCGGCGCGGTGCTGGTGATCGGCGGGACCGGTGCGCTGGAACTGGCCGACAAGCCGTACGACAGCGCGGTGGCCGGAGTGGTCTCCGGAGCCGGCAGCTTCGCCCCGCGATGATCCTGGACCGGCGGCCGGACAGCGACCAGCGTCGAGCGCTGGCCCTGGCTGGAAGGTGTTCTGCCTGGTCGACGCGGCACACGGCGCGGTGCGGCCCGGTGACCTGTTGACCACCTCCCCACCCGGGGCACGCCATGCGGGTGGCCGATCCGCTCAAGGCGATCGGGGCGATCCTGGGCAAGGCGCTGGGCCCGCTGCCCACCGGGCGGGCGCTGGTGCCGATCCTGGTGACCACGTCATGACCAGCCTGCGTCAGGCGGCCGGGAAGTATCTACGGTTCGAGGCGCCGATGACGGTACGGGGGTCGGCGCCGAGATCGGCCGGCCCGCCGGATCCACCCGGCGGCTGCTGGTGCAACTGGACCAGACGTCGAGCGAGTGGTTCTCCGGCAGTCTGCTCCCCTCCAGCGTGAAGGGCAGCGCGTGGCTGCGGCTCTTCAGCGACGGCTTCTACATGTTCGAGGGGCACGTGCACGAGAACGGGCCCGTCTCGCACAGCTGGTCGATGGCGGCCACCCGGGCTTCGTGGACGCCGACGGCAACGCCTTCGTCTTCTCCGCCAAGGGCACGGTGTCGGACAACCACAGCAGTGACGACTTCGCCGAGCACGGCCATGACCCGCGGATCGCGCAGTACTGGGATCAGCTCAACAACGCCAGCGTGAACTTCCGGCTGAGCGTGACGATGAACGTGGCGGAGCTGATCGGCAACATCCTGAAGTGGATCCCGCTGGTCATCCTGGGTGCGGTGGTCGCCGGGTGGGTCGCGTTCTTCGGTCAGCCGGGCAAGGTCCACGCCTACAAGGACGAGAACGGCACCGTGCACATGTGGAAGTCGAGGAGTGACGGCATGCCCAGCGTCCGTACCGCCGCCGCCCAGTACCTCGACATCCGGGCGCCGTTGACCCTGCGCGAGGTGGGCGCACAGGTCGGGCATCCGGCCGGGTCGACCCGGACGGCGATGGACCGGCTGGAGCAGGAGTGGAGCCAACGTTCTCCGGCAGCCTGCTGCCCTCCAGCGTCAAGGGCACCGCGTGGCTGCGGATGGCCAGCGACGGCCACTACTGGTTCCAGGGCCACGTTCACGAGAACGGGTTACTCAGCCACAGTTGGAGCTTCGCCGCCGGACCGAACGTGGTGGACCAGAACAGGAACGTGTTCGTGGCCGTCGCGAGCGGTCGGGTGACCGACGAGCACAGCAGCGACGACTTCAGCGTCACCGGCCACGACCCGCGCATCGCCGAGTTGTGGGATCAGATCCGGTACGCGTCGGTCACGTTCCGCCTGGACGTCACGGCCAACTTCGAGGAGTTGGCCAAGACGGTGGGCACGGCGATCCTGACCGGGTTGGGGATCACGATCCTGGTCGGCGCGGTCAACCTCCTCGGCGCCAAGGGGCGGAGTGTCACGAGGACTCCAACGGCAAGGTCACCTGCTACACAAGAACAGTCTAGTCACCTCTGTCGGGGCGGATGTGCTGGCCAGCCGAAGCGCACGCCGTCAGCTGGCCAGGCGCAACGCGTCGGACAGCTCGCGCCGGAGGTCACCGCGAGTTTGCGGTACGCCCGACCCAGATGCGTCTGCACCGTGCGCACCGACAGCACCAACTGGTCGGCGATCTCCCGGTCGGACAGGCCCCGGGCGGCGATCCCGGCGATCTGGACCTCCCGTGCGGTCAACCCCGCCGTCACCGCCGGGTCGCCCGGCGCCGTCGCCCGGAGGCGGGTGCGCAGGTCGACGACGAGCCGGGCGCTGGCGGGCGTGCCGGAGCGCCGGGCGACCTCGTTGACCATCCGCATCGCCTCACCGTTCATGTTCAGGTCCACCAGGCGGTGGGCGTGTTCGAGCATCACCGTCGGATTCCGGCCGGCCAGTGCGATCACCGCCCGACCGGCGGTGACGAGTCGTTCGGCGTCCACGTGCCCGAGGGCTTCGGCGATGCGGTCCGCGTACCTGGATGGGCCGGCGACCGGGTCGAGATGCGCCGCGTAGATGAGATAGCCCAGTTCCACCAGCCAGCACCCGGAAGTGTGGGCGACGACGATCGCCTCGTCCATCAACCGGGCCGCCCGCGTTCGCTGACCGGCCGCGGCGGCCACCGCGGCCGTCGCCCACGGCCGCAGACCCGGCACCAACGCGACCTGGTCGACCGGGTGCTCCCGCAGCACCGCCTCGGCCTCGTCCGGGTGGCCGTCCTCGGCCAGGGTGATCGCGAGCCAACCGGTGGCCTCGGAGCGGAACAGCCCTCCCCGTCGGCCTGCTGCGCCACGGCGTCCCGGAGCCGGCTGATCGCCCCGGCCCGGTCACCGCTGACCCGCTGGGCGTACCGTCGAAGACCGGCCACGCGGTGTGCGACAGGCCGGAAACCAGTGGATCGTTGGACATCGGCCACCGTCCGGCGGCCGGGTCCGTGACCGGCCCGGTCGGGTGGGCTCGCGCCACAGCTCGGCGAATGCCAGCGCCGCCCGGCCATGCCACGGGCGAACGGCAGCGCTGACGATCCGGACCGCTCCACGGCCGCGACCGCCGCCCGGCCCACCCGTGCCGCCTCCGCTGTGCGCCCGGTCAGCACCAGCGCGGCCACCGACGCCAACGTGACCCGCAGGTGCCCGGCAGGCGGGGTGACCAGCCAGCAACTCGCGGGCACCGTGCAGCGCCCGCGCCGCCTGCCCGCTGAACAGGTGGACCACCACGGCGACGGCCGCTGCCTCCGCCCGACCGGCGACGTCACCGGCGGCTTCGGCGTCCGCGCGAATCCGCAGCAGGTCGTCGTACGCCTGCGCAGGCTCACGCCGCACCCAGGCCCGGTGCCTGGCCAGCGCCACCGGACGGTCACCTGGGCGCCACGATCGTCGGCGGCCTCGGCCTCCCGGTGTGCCCCGACCAGCGTCTCGTACGCCTCGGCGGTGCGGCTCTGCTCGACGAGGGCGGCGGCGAGCGCCACCGCTGCCGGCCCTCCGCCACCGCGCTCCCGGCCCGGCGCGCCAGCTGTTCCGAGGCGACCGGATCCGCGTACAGGCAGAGGTTGGCCGACCTGATCAGCTCGGCGGACCCGACCGGTTCACCGGCGTGCACCGCCCACAGCGCGCTGGCCATCGCGTGTGCTCCCGGGTCGCGACCCGCGGCGTGCTGGCCAGCAGGGCGGCGGACACCCGACGCCGCCGCGCGGCGACATCCGGCGGCGCACCGCGGCACCGAGCATCGGGTGGCGCAGTCGTACCAGGATCTGATCGTCGCTCTGCTCGCTGCGGACCAGACCCAGCTGTTCGAGATCGGCGACCAACTCCGGTGACCCGGCCGCCTCCACGACGGACAGCGGCAGGGGCCCACCGAGGGCCAGCGCGGCCAGGACGTCCTCGCCGGGGCGGCCAACGCGGTCCAGCTCCCGGTCGAGTAGATCGGCCACCTGCGCCGGCACCGCCAGAGGGCGTGCCACCGCCACTGGTCGGTGTCGCGCACCAGCGAGCCGACCTCCCGCCCGTGGTCGATCAACGCGGCCGCCAGTTGCGGCAGCCCGCCTGTCCACTGCCACAGCAGTTGTGTCGTGGAACGGCTGACCGGGCCGGACAACCGCTGCTCGGCCAGCGCGCCGACCGCGTCTCGCCGAGGGCCGGCACGATCAACCGGGGTAGCCCGACGTCCTTCCACAGCGCGACCACGGCGTCCGGGGCCGGAACCCGGACCGGGCGGTGACCAGCGCACGGACCGCACGGGCCTGGACGAGACCGAGCAGCACCGCGGCGGACGGCCCGTCCAGCAGGTGGGCGTCATCGACGACCAGGACCGGGGTACGACCAGGGCCGCACACCGTACGGAGAGCGGTCAGCACGGTGTTGTGCACCAGAGCCGGGTGCAGGGACGGGTGACCGCCGCTGAGCAGTTGCCCGAGCGCGCCGAACGGCACCCGCCGCTCGCCTCGGTCGCCGTGATCCAGACCTCGCGGAACAGCCGGGGCGGCAGATCGGCGACGACGGCCCGGGCGAGAGCGGTTCGCCCGACACCGGCCGGGCCGACCAGCACCGCACCCGTGGCCCGGACCAGTGCGGTGCGGGCCTCCACGAGCAGGCCGTCACGCCCTGTCAGCATGAACGGATAGTGAGCTGAATGCTGGCCAGCGGCGATCAGCCATCCGACAGCTGTCGCGCTACCGTCAGTACGCTGCGGTTTCCGCCGCTCAGTGGCGCGGCAGACAGCTCAGCCAGGCTTCCAGGGCCGTCGGTGAGCGGAACAACAGGACCGGCGGCGCGGACGGGTCGGCCTGCCAGGCCCGCATCCGCCGACGAGCCCGGCCGAACGCGCTGACGTGCCACACCAGGATGGAGTCCGGGGACAGCACGCTGCTCAGTGACTCGCGGTTGCCGTTGCAGATCACCTCGCCCGTCACCACCCGGCGGGCGGTGCGCCGGAGCAGGCGCCCGAAGGAGCGCCACCGTGGATAGTCCAGCCCGACCACCAGGTCGGCGCGGGCCATCGGGACGTCCCGCCACCCGTGGTACGCCCGTCGATGATCCAGCGGTCCCGCCGGCAGATCTCCTCGATCCGGCTGCGCTGCTGCGCGACCGGCACCTCGACCCAGCCCGGCAGCCAGAGCAGGTCGTCCACCGGACACCAGGGCAGCCCGAGCTGGTCGGCCAACCGCGCCGCCAGTGTGGACTTGCCGGAGCCGTACACCCGTAGACCAGGATGCGCCGCGGTGCGCTCATCGCCGCAGCGTACGTCGCGAAGGAAAATCACTTGTCGCGCCTGGCGTGCTCGGCGAGAGTGACTCCATGACGTACTGACGGACACCACACCCTGCTCCGCGCCACCGGTGACGCCTCCGGGGCCGTGACGCCGTCCGTTCCCACGTCCTCGTTCAGGAGTGAGCCTCCTTGTCCCAGCACCACTTCCCTCGGGAGTTCCTGCCCCCGTCCACCGTCGCGGTGTTCGCGTCTGCCGCGAGCTGGATCGAGTCCGATGCGCTCACGCAGTGCGAGCAGGTCGCCGCCCTGGACGGCATGCTGCACGTCGCCGCGATGCCGGACCTGCATCCCGGCAAGGGCGCGCCGATCGGCGCGGCCATGGCGTCGACAGTGCTGTACCCGTTCCTGGTGGGCTCCGACATCGGTTGCGGCATCGCCGTGTTTCCGATCAAGCTCAAGCGGGCCGTACCGGAACGGCTCGCCTCCCGGTTTCCCGACCTCGACCAGGCGCTCGACCCGGTGCGGGATGCCGACGACCCCGCCTGGGTCCTCGTCGACGGTGACGTGCCGGCCGGTCACCTGGACGGTCTCGGGACGGTCGGCCGTGGCAACCACTTCGTCGAGCTGGCGCGTGTCGACACCATCCTCGATCCCGGTCACGCGAGTCGGCTCGGCCTGGACGCGGGTGATCTCGTGCTCATCGTCCACAGCGGTTCCCGTGGTCTGGGCGAACGGATCCTGCGGGCGCACACCGAGGTCCACGGCGCCGGGGCGGCCCCGACCCGCCGCCTACCTGGCCCGACACGACGAAGCCGTGCGCTGGGGATCGCTCAACCGCCGGGTGCTGGCCGCCCGGGTCGCGTACGCGTTGGGGGCCGAGCCCTCCGCGCCGATCGTCGACCAGTGCCACAACCTGGTGGAGGTCCGCGACGGGTCTACCTGCACCGCAAGGGCGCGGCACCGGGCGACGGCCGCGATGTTCTCGTCGCCGGTACCCGGGGCACGGCGTCCTACCTGGTGGCCGCCCACGCCGGGCCGGAGGCCAACCATTCCGTGGCGCACGGTGCCGGCCGCAAGATGTCCCGCGCCGACGCCCTGCGGCGGGCCGGGCCAAGCACACTGTCGAGGAGTTGCGCCGTACGCCGGTGGGTTCGCTGGTGGTCTGCGGTGACCGTCAGCTGCTCTTCGAGGAGGCGCCCACGGCGTACAAGCGCATCGAGCAGGTGATCGCCGACCTGGTCGAGCACCGACTGGCCACGCCGGTGGTCCGCACGATCCCCTGGTCACCTACAAGACGCCCGACCTCGGATCGGCGTCCCGACCGACCGGCGAGGCCACCGCGACAGGCGAGGTCGGTCGTGACCGTGCTCCTGTTGCTGTCGGCGGGACGTGGCCCACAGGAATGCGCCTGGGCGCTGACCCAGCTCCTGCACCGCCTACGGGCGGACGCCGCCGGTCGAGGTCTGACGATCGACGAGGTGCAGGCGGTGCCCGGTGACCGCCCGGCACCCACCGATCGGTGCTCCTGCGCATCTCCGGCACCGGCGCCGACGTGTTCGCGACCTCGTGGACCGGCACGCTGTGCTGGCAGGCACCAGCCCGTACCGGGCGACCAGCCGAAAGAACTGGTACGTGACCGCCCAGCCGCCGCCACCCGACGCCGCGCCGACGTCGTTCCGCGAGATGACGTCGACATCGTCGGTTGCCGGACCGGCGGGCCGGGTGGTCAGCACCGGAACAAGGCCAGCACGGCGGTACGGGCCACGCACCGCCCTCGGGCATCGTCGTGGTGGTGGACGAGGAGCGGCACTTCGGTCTCAACCGCCGAATCGCCCTGCGCCTGCTCCGTGACCGCATCGAGCACGGCGACGAGGCGGCACGGCGGGCCGTCAGCACCGCCCGGTGGCGTATCCACGACGACCTCGTTCGCGGTGATCCGGTGCGGGTGGAACGTCCGACACCCAGCGACCGGGCCGCCGAGGCTGACGACTCAGACCTCCAGCACCGCGTCCGCGAAGGCCTGTGGCGCCTCCTGGGGCAGGTTGTGCCCGACACCGCCACCGACGGTCCGGTGCTCGTACCGCCCGGCGAACTGCTTGCCGTAGACGGAGGGCTCCAGGTGCGGCGCGCCGTTGGCGTCTCCCTCCAGGGAGATGCTGGGCACGGTGATCTTCGGCTTCGCGGCCAAGCGCTCTCGATGTCGTCGTACTGCGCCTCGCCGCTGGCGAGGCCAGCCGCCACCGGTAGTTGTGGATGACGATCTCGACGTGGTCGGGGTTGTCGAACGCCGCCGCGCTGCGGTCGAACGTCGCGTCGTCGAACGTCCACCGGGGGACGCGGTGTGCCAGATCAGCCGGGCGAAGTCGCGTCGGTTCCTGTCGTACCCTGCCGGCCACGCTCGGTGGCGAAGTAGTACTGGTACCACCAGGCGAGCTCCGCCTTGGGCGGCAACGGCACCTGCCCGATGCCTGGCCGTCGATCAGGTAGCCGCTCACCGAGACCAGCCCTCGGCAGCGCTCGGGCCACAGGGCGGCCACGACATCGGCCGTGCGCGCGCCCAGTCGAATCCGGCCAGCTTCGCGCTGTCGATCCCCAGGGCGTCCATGAGGGCGACGAGGTCGAGCGCGATGGCCGCCGGTTCGCCGTTCCGCATGGTGTCGTCGGAGAGGAACCGGGTCGAGCCGTAGCCCGCAGGTACGGAACGACGACCCGATGCCCGGCCGCGGTGAGCAGCGGTACGACGTCGGCGAAGCTGTGGATGTCGTACGGCCACCCGTGCAGCAGGATCACCGCCTCCCGTCCGGCGGCCCGGCGTCCACGTATCCGACGTCCAGGACTCCGGCCTCGACCTGTCTCACGTCGGTGAACCCCGCACTGGCCATCGCCATCGACTGCTCCCGTGTATCCGACCCGCCCGGACGTGCTGACCACGCCCGAATCTAGGGGCCGACCACGGACCTGACCGGCGTTCTCCCGAGGACCGCTCGACGCGTACCGAACTGGGTAGGATGCGCGGCGCCGACGGCGGGGAATGGTCGGCTTCCGGGTGGAGGTCGTAAAGCCGTAGACGCAGGACCGTAGGGTGAGGGCATGGCTGAGCGACCTCTGACCCTGATGGCGGTGCACGCCCACCCTGACGACGAGGCGACGAGCACCGGTGGCGTCCTTGCCCGCTACGCCGCGGAGGGGTCACCACAGTGCTGGTGACCTGCACCGACGGGCGCTGTGGTGACGGGCCGGGCGGGGTCAAGCCGGGCGACCGGGGCACGACCCGGCCGCCGTCGTGGCCATGCGGCGGGCCGAGCTGGACGCCAGTTGCGCGGTGTTGAAGGTCAGCCACCTGGAGACCCTCGGTTACGCCGACTCCGGGATGATGGGCTGGGCGACCAACGACCAGCCCGGCGCCTTCTGGACGACGCCGGTGGCGGAGGCCGCGGGCCACCTCGCGGAGCTGATCCGGCAGTACCAGCCGGACGTGATCGTCACGTACGACGAGAACGGCTTCTACGGCCACCCTGACCACATTCAGGCCCACCGGATCACCATGGCCGCTGTCGAGCAGACCGACGTGCCGGCGAAGGTGTACTGGACGACGGTGCCGCGCACCGCGTTCGAGCAGTTCGGCCAGATCATGCGGGAGCTGGGCGTCGAGTGGTCCGAGCCGGACGAGACGGCGGAGCCGATGCCGGAGCTCGGCCTGCCCGACGACGAGATCAGCACCTGGGTCGACACCAGCAGCTTCGGCGCGCAGAAGTTCGACGCGCTGGCCACGCACGCCAGTCAGACCGAGAACATCTTCTTCCTGCAACTGGGCCGGGAGCGGTTCACCGAGCTGATGGGCGTGGAAACCTTCGTTCGGGTCCGGGACCGCACCGGCGCGCCGACACCGAGGACGACCTCTTCGCCGGTCTGCGCTGACCGGCTCACCGCAGTCCCGGTAGGAATCGGGCATCGTCGACCACGCGGTCGACGGCGCCCGTGTGCTGTGCTCCGGAAGCGCTCCGAAACTTTCGAGCCCCAACTTCCCGGGGCCACGCAGCTCATCAGAGTGATTTCCGGAAGTTTTCAGCGTTGACGCCTGGACATCGACGGCCTTAACGTTTCGAGCAGGTTTCCGGTTTCCGGCCGGAACTACCGGCGTCACCGCGCTCGTTCCCGCACCTCGGACGCCACCCAACCCCGTCCCAGCCCGCCAGTACCGGACCCGCACCTTCTAGATCGACAACTATCGATCAAGCGTCTGGAAAGGAAGGCACATGAAGTTACGACAGTGGACGACCGTCGGCCTGGTCGCCGTCGCGACCGTCGCGGCGCTGAACACGGTGCCGGCCACCGCGAGTCGACCGTACGACCCGACGGCGCAGAGCCTCGGCACCCTCGGTCTGCGCCACGGCCTGCACGTCGGCACCGCGGTGAACATGGATGCCCTCAACGACGCCAGCGACCCGGAGTACCGCAGGCTGGCCTCCTCCGAGTTCGCCTCGGTCACCGCCGAGAACGTGATGAAGTGGGAGAGCCTGGAGCCCACCCGCGGCGCCTACAACTGGGCACCGGCCGACCAGTTCGTCGAGTTCGCCAAGCGCAACCGGCAGAGCGTGCGCGGCCACGTGCTGGTCTGGCACAACCAGCTGCCCGCCTGGCTGACCAGCGGCGTCGCCGACGGCTCCATCAGCAAGCAGGAACTGCGCGAGGTGCTGCGCAACCACATCACCACAGTCGTCAACCGTTACAAGGGCAAGATCTGGCAGTGGGACGTGGTCAACGAGGCGGTCAGCGACCCGTGGGACACCCGTCGACCCTGCACTACAAGGGCTTCTGGGCGCAGAACCTCGGGCCCGGCTACATCGCCGACGCGTTCCGCTGGGCGCGTGCCGCCGACCCAGGGCCCTGCTGTTCTACAACGACTACAACATCGAGGCGTTCGGTTCCGGCAACCCGGCGGACGACAAGACCCAGTTCGTCTACGACATGACCAAGGGCCTGCGCGCCCAGGGTGTGCCGATCGACGGCGTCGGGTCGCAGGGCCACCTGGGCACCCAGTACGGCAACTTCGACACCCTCCAGGTGACCGCCGCTCTGAAGAAGTTCAGCGGGCTGGGCGTCGCGACCGCGTTCACCGAGGTCGACGTGCGCAGCCAGATGACCGAGGCCGTCCGGGCCGGCAACGCGGAGGAGATCAACCCTCGGCTGCAGGCGTCGGCCGCCAACTTCAGCGTGCTGATGAAGGCGTGCCTCGCCGTACGGAGCTGCCTGTCGTACACGGTCTGGGGTTTCAGTGACAACCATTCCTGGGTGCCGGACTGGTTCGACGACCCGCCGGAGGGCCTGGCCACCATCTACGACGAGAACTACCAACCCAAGCGGGCGTACCAGGAGTTGAAGTCCGACCTGATCTTCGCTGGGCCGCCGTACGTGCTGCCGCGCGTCGCGCCCAAGCCCGCCGCTGACCCGCAGGGCCGTGTGGGCTTCGCGAAGCCCACACGGCTCGTGCGCCACCACGGACGTCGAGGTTCGACTCACGTTCGGCTGTCCCGTTCAGCCAACCGGACGCCATTGGGGTGCTGGTGCCGGTTCTGCCGGTTTATTGATGGTGTTGGTGTCACTATGGCAGGCGTGGGAACTGCGAAAACTGCCATGCCTGCGATCTCGCCGCTCACCGGCGATCCGATCAAGCGGGCCGATGCCGAGCGGCTAGCGGGGTGCTGAAGGCCTTCGCCGATCCGGCGCGTCTCCGGCTGCTCAGCCTGATCCAGTCCGCGCCGGAAGGTGAGGCCTCCGTGAGTGACCTCACGGCGGCGCTCAACCTCTCTCAGCCGACCGTGAGTCATCACCTGCGGATCCTCACCGAGGCCGGTCTGCTCGAACGCGACAAGCGCGGGTCTGGGCGTACTACCGCCTGGTGCCCGCCGCGATCGCGCAGATCGCCGACCTGCTGACGCCACCTCGAAAGCGGGCGACGAAGAAGACCCGCTGACCGGGCCGGCCGGCTGGCTCGTCACATCCGCTCCAGCGTTCGGATGCCGAGCAGGTGCAACCCTGCCGCAGCGTCCGGGCGGTCAGCTCGGCCAGCAGCAGCCGGCTCTCGCGCAACTCGTCCGTCGCCCGCAACACCGGGCAGCGCTCGTAGAACGCGTTGAACACGGCCGCGAGCCGGTGCAGGTAACCGGCGAGCTGATGGAACTCGAGACTCCGTTCCACCTCGTCGACCACCCCGGCGAACCCGAGCAGCTCGACCGCGAGCGCCCGCTCCGCCGGCTGCGCGAACACGACGGGCGCGTCCGGCCGCACGGCGGTCCCGGCCCGCCCAGCACCGACCGGATCCGGGCGTACGCGTACTGGAGGTAGGGCGCGGTGTTGCCGTCCAGCGCCAGCATCCGCTCCCAGTCCAGGACGTAGTCCCTGGTCCGATCGACGGACAGGTCGGCGTACTTGATCGCGCCGATGCCCACCGCGCGGCCGATCTCGTCGGCGGTCCCGGCGTCCAGTTCCGGGTTCCGCCTGCGGGCCAGGTCGGTGGCACGGGCGACCGCCTCCTCCAGGAGCCCGACCAGCTTCACCGACTCACCGGCCCGGCTGCGCAGCATCCGCCCGTCGGCACCGAGGATGGACCCGAAGCCCAGATGCTCGGCCTGGGCCGGCGGGCGGAGCCAACCGGCCGCCGGGCAACGGCGAACACCATCGCGAAGTGCTGCCGCTGCGGCAGGCCCACGACGTACAGCAGCCGGGTGGCGCCCAGCTCGCCGACGCGCTGCCGCAGCGCGGCAGGTCGGTGGCCGGGTAGCCGTACCCGCCGTCGCTCTTGCGCACGATCAGCGGCAACGGCTCGCCGTCCCGGCCGGTGAACCCGGGCGGAAAGACACAGTCGGCCCCACCGCTGGGCAGCAGCAGCCCCAGCCGGTCCAGGTCGAAGACGACGTCCCCGAGCAGGTCGTTGTAGGCGCTCTCGCCCGGAAGTCGTCCCCGGACAACGTCACGTCGAGCAGGTCGTACACGGTCAGGAAGTACCGCTCGGACTGCGTCACCAGCAGCCGCCACAACCGCCGGGTCCGCTCGTCGCCGCCCTGCAACGCGACCACCCGCCGCCGCGACCGTTCCTGGAACGCCTCGTCGGCGTCGAACTTCACCCGGCCGCCCGGTAGAAGGCGTCCAGGTCCCCATCGACAGGTTCTGCGCTGCTTCGGCCTCACCGAGGTCGACCAGGTGCTCGATCAGCATCCCGAACGGTGTCCCCAGTCACCCAGGTGGTTGATCCGCACCACCCGGTGCCCGAGCCAGTCCAGCAGCCGCACCGCCGCGTCGCCGATGACGGTGGAGCGGAGGTGCCCGACGTGCATCTCCTTCGCCACGTTGGGGCCGAGTAGTCGACCGCCACGGTCTGCGGCGTCGCCGTCAGGGGCACGCCGAGCCGGGCGTCGCCGGCCAGCCCGGCGACCATGTCGGCCAGGGTCCCATCGGCGATCGTCAGGTTGAGAAACCCGGTCCGGAGACCTCCGCCGACACGCCGACGTCGTCGAGCACCGCGTGCGCCAGCACCGCGGCGGCGATGTCCCGTGGCGGGCGGCCGAGCCGCCGGGCCAGCGCCAGCGCCGCGTCGGACTGGAAGTCCGCCCGCGGCGACCGCCGCACGAGCGGGTCGACCGGGCCGCCGGCCACCGCCGCGAACGCCGGCGCCAGCCGGTCGGACAACAACTTTTCAAGATCCATGAGTACGCCGATCTCGCTCGGACCCGCGCTGTCACGCGAGCCGTTGACGGGGAGAGATGCGGGCGGACCGAGGACGACAGGCGAACGACCAGCGGCTCGATCCGCCGGTCGCAGGAAACAGGTCAGCGCGGGCGGGCGACGGATCGCCGGCGTCGCTCCGCACCGACCTGGACGTCAGACGACAGTCCGGTGCACTGAGCGATCACGCTGGTCATGCTGGGCAGCCTAGCGGCTCGGCGGGTGCCCCGACACATCGATTCCGGTGGTCCGGTCGATGCCCGACGCGCCGCGTGGCCGTTTCGGTCGACCTGGCGCAGGAACTGCCCGCTGGAGAGACGAGGGGTGACGATGAGCCGAAGCACACCACTGCCGGTGGCCCGTACGCGACGCGCGCTCGCGCTGCTCGGCGCCATCGCACTGACTGCCGCCTGCAGCGCCACCGAGGAGCCGACCGGCTCGACCCCGGCGACCACCACACCGGCCACCGCGTCGGCGTCAGTGCCCCGACAGACCCACCATCTCCGAGCGCGAGCACCCGGTGACCATCCCGACCTCGGCCTTCGTCGAGTTGCCCACCGAGCTGCGGAAGTCTCCGCGACGGACGACACCCGTCGAGGAGGCGCTGCCGAAGCTGTGTGGCAACGAGTTCGGCACCGGCGGCCGGCAGGTCACCGCGAGCGCCGCGATGACAGTCACCTATCAGAAGGCCGGCGAGCCATCCAGCAACGTGCCGCAGGGAATGATCCACCAGACCATCTTCACCTTCGACGGTGACGGCGCCTCGGGTTACCTGGGCCGTCTCCGCACCGAGCTGCGGGCGTGCCCCTCGTACGACCAGTCCGGCAACCGCGTCACCGTCAAGAGTCAGGCGCTGCCCGGGGTGGGCGACGAGGCGCTGCTGCTGACCCGGACCTGGCCGAGACGAGCCTGAACGGCGAACGCACCGGCGGCACCGCGTCCAGCCAGATCGCGGTGGCCCGCGTCGACAGCACGGTGACGGTCTTCGACGACGAGGGGTGGGAGGGCACCAGCGGCAACCCCGCCATCCTGGACCGGGTCGTGCGGGACGGCGTACGCACCATCGACGCCTGGCAGCGTTAGCTCACCTCAGCATTGGTCGGTCGAGGAGGTCGTCATGTCGGAGGGGCAGGGGCAGAAGGCGCCGTGGCTCCCACCGCGGTGGTTCATCCGGCTGGCCTGGTCGGTGCACCGGGGTCTGTACCGGGCCTCGGGCAGCCGGGTCGGGCTGTGGCGACCGCGCGAACACCGCTGGGGCACGCTGCGTCTGACCACGATCGGTCGCCGCACCGGTCAGCAGCGCGGCGTCATCCTCGCGTACTTCGAGGATGGGCCGAACCTGGTCGGGGTCGCGATGAACGGGTGGGGCGAGGGCGCCCCGGCCTGGTGGCTCAACCTCCAAGCCCACCCGGACGCGTCGGTCGAGCTGGTCGACGGGCAGCGGCTGGTTCGTGGTCGCGCCGCCACCGGTGACGAGCGGTCACGACTGTGGCCACGCTGGCGCGCGGCCGACAAGAACTTCGACGCCCACGCGGCGCGGCGGCTCTCCGAGACCACGGTGGTGGTGCTGGAGCCCAGACCGGATGGCGACTCAGGTCAACGGCCGAACGCGAGGTAGAGACCCAGGCCGAAGTTCACCACCAGGACGATCGCGCCGACGACGGCGAACCCGCGCTGCCATGCCGTCCAGCGGACCGTCTTCTGGGACTCGACCATGCCCGCCTCCTCCATCCGCACGGCCGCGATCTTGTCCCGCTCACTGGCGTCACGGCGGCCCGCGGTCACGTCGGCGCTGAACAGGGTGACGTTGCTGCGTACTTCCTCGGTGAGAGACCGGAGCGCCTGCGTCATCGAGTCGATCGAGCCGTTGATTCTTTTCAGATGCTCATCATGCCCCTGTAGACGCTGCTCGATCCGGCCCGCGTCGAGACCGCGGGCATAGGCTGCCGTCGCCTCCTCCGCGTTTTCCGGGCCTGTCATCGTGGATCCGTCGGAAACGATGAGGCGGCCCCGATCCCGCACCCGGGCGGGACCGCCGTAGCCGTCCGGTGCAGGGGCCACCGTCGGGGTGTGGTGCTCGAAATACGCATCCGCCACCTCCTATCCACTACGCACCACCCGGTCCGATACATCAGTCGTACCACTCCCAGGCCTCGAAAACCACTGCTCGATTCCGACAAAACCGCAGGTCAGAGGCTTATCCACGGCCAGCACGCGAGCGAAGTAGCGGTGGCCTGGAGAAGCCCGGGAGGCAACCGCAGCGGTACGCCACTCCGAGCGCGTACCTCCCGGGTGGTAGGCCCACTGACAACTCCGGCAGGACGACTCACGAGCAGTCCGGTACATACGCTGCCGCCTGTATCCGTCCTGCGACGAAGGGTTCTCGCGATGTCCGTCCGTCACCTGCTCGCCACCGCAGCGCACGTCTCGGCTGAGCCAACCGCTGCCTCTGCTCTCTCCATGAGTGCCGGACGTTTCGGTGCCAGTTCCGCGGTCCTGCTGGGGTTGGTCGGCGCGGTCGTCGGAGGGCTGGCGCTGGCCCGCCCGGCCGGTCGCCTCGGTGCCGGCTCGGGAAGCCTCGGTGCCGTCCTGGCCCTGGCGACGGGTCTGCTCAGCATGGCGCTCGGCGGGCTGGTGGTGGTCACCTCCGATGGTGGCATCGGCACCGGCAACGGTCGAGGGGCGCCTACGTGGCCCTGGCGGTCGGGCTGGTCGCCGTGGTCCTCGGCGGGCTGGGTCTGACCCGCGCCCGCCGGCTGCGGGCCTGACGGGTCGCGTGCCGGCCGACCCGGAGGTTCGCACTGGGACAACCGGGTCGGTCAGGAACGGGTGAGCCAGCCCGGAACGGTCAGGCCGCACTCGTAGGCGAGGATCACCAGCTGCGCCCGGTCGCGAACACGGGTCTTGGTCAGGATCCGGCTGACATGTGTCTTGGCGGTGGCCGGGCTCAGCACCAACCGTGCCGCGATCTCGTCGTTGGACAGGCCGGCGGCGACCAGCGCCAGCACCTCACGCTCTCGCTCGGTGAGCACACTTAGTCGCGGCCCAGGGTCGGGATGTCCGGCCCGGCCGCGAACTCGGCGATCAACCGCCGGGTGATCGACGGTGCGATCAAGGCGTCGCCCCGCGCCACCACCCGCACTCCGTGGATCAGCTCGGCCGGCTCGGTGTCCTGACCAGGAAGCCGCTCGCGCCGGCCCGCAGCGCGCCGTAGACGTAGTCGTCCAGGTCGAACGTGGTCAGGATGATCACGCGAGCGGCGGTGGTCGCGACGATCTCCCGGTGGCGGCCAGGCCGTCCAGACCGGGCATCCGGATGTCCATCAGGACGACATCGGGGCGCAGGTGCCGGGCCAGCCGCACCGCCTCCGCCCCGTCGGCGGCCTCGCCGACCACCTCGATGCCGTCCTCACCCTCCAGGATGGACCGGAAGCCGGCGCGTACCAGGGTCTGGTCGTCGACGATCAGCAGCCGGATCACGCCCGCTCCCCGCCGGCGTCGGACCGGGTCGCAGCGGCAGGCGGGCGCAGACCCGGAAGCCGCCGTCCGGCTGCGCGCCCGTGGTCAGCGAGCCGCCGAGCGCCCGGACCCGCTCCCGCATACCGAGGATCCCGCTGCCGGGCGCTCCCGGTGGGCTGATGCCGTCGTCCTCGACCTCCACGAGCACGTCGTCGTGGTCGGGACGGACCCGGACCACGGCGGCGGTGGCATCCGCGTGCCGGGCCACGTTGGTGAGTGCCTCCTGGACGATCCGGTACACCGCCAGGTCGACCTCCGGCGGCAGTGACCGGGTCTCGGCCAGCTCGGTGCGGATCGCCAACTCGGGCCGGCCGGCTGTCGTGATCAGGTCGCCGAGGCGGGTCAGGCCGGGTGCGGGCACGACCGCCGGCTCCCCTCCTGCCGCAGTACGCCCAACGTCGCGCGCAACTCCCGCAACGTCTCCTTGCTGGTCTGCTTGATCGCGGTGAGGGCCTGCTCGGAGCGGGCCGGGTCCGGCCGGTGCAGCGCGGCACTGGCCTGCACGTTGATCAGCGACAGGTGGTGGCCGAGGACGTCGTGCAGCTCGCGGGCGATGCGCAACCGCTCGTCGGTGGCCCGTCGGCGGGCCTCCTCCTCCATCCGCTGTTCGGCGACGACCGCTCGGGCCTGCGCCTCGGCGAGGTACGCGCGGCGGTTGCGGGTCACGCCGACGATGACCGCGACGAGCCAACCGGCGTGCAGCAGCGTCGCCCCGTTCATGGTGTTCGGGTTCGGTTGTAGCTGTCCGCGACCGCGAAGGCGATCACCGAGGCGAGACCGAGCCCGATGGCGACCGCGAGATGTCCCTCGTCGACGACTGTGTACAGCGCCACGACGAACACCAACATGATCGGCCCGGGCCGGTGCAGCAACGCCCCGTACGCGCCGACGGCCGCCAGCGCCACGAAACCGACCGACACCGGATAGCGGCGGCGGGCGTACAGCGCGCCGGAGGAGAGCAGCACCGCCAGCAGCGCCGCCCACTCGGCGGCGGTGTCGATGCCACGCGCCTGCACCACCAGGCCGACGAGGGCGACCAGACCAACGGCGAGCACCAGTGCCGCGTTCGCCGTCCGGCCCCGCCACCGCGACCCTGACATGGGCCGAAGCCTAGCCGCCCGGAGCTGGTCGGGAGAACGCCCGAGCGGCACGGCTCCATTTCGTCGGACGCCCGTGCCATGATCGCGCTCCCCTCACAGCAAGGAGCACGGCGGCATGGCCACGGCGATTGTTCGGGACGAGACAGCGACGGGGAAGGCCATCGACCACTGGCCGCTGACCGGGCTGCCGGAGCGCATCTCCGCTCGGGAGCTGGTCCGGCTACGCGTCCGCGAGGAGGTCGCCCGGTTCAACGCCCAGCAGACCGAGCACTTCCGAGGGTTGGTTCAGCCGACCGACACGGAGGCCACCCTGAACGGCTACCGGGTCGCCTCGGGCAGGCGGCTCGACTGGGAGCAACAGGCCGACGCCGCCTGCGCCGCCTTCGCCCGGAACGGCTTCCTGCTGCTGGTCGGGCACCGCCAGATCGAGGACCTCGACGAGGAGATCGACCTGCTCGCCGACCAGGCTGTGGCGTTCGTACGGCTCGTTCCGCTGGTGGGTGGCTGACATGGGCGCCTGGGCTGCGCTCCTCCCGAACCTGACCGATGTGGACCGACGTCGGGTGGAGGTCGGTCTCCCCGAGGCCGACGCTCGGGTCAGGGCTCTTCTGCACACCGCCAGCAGGTACCACTGGCGGCACTCGGTGACCCACGTGCCGGAGTGGAGCGCCGTCGAGACGTGGCCGGTCGAGGTGCGCCGCAGCGCCGCCCTGGCCATGCACCGGGAGGCGGCGACCAGTTCGACTCCCACCGCGCTCAACGACGTGGTGCGGAGTTCGGCCGACGGCGACCTGCCCTGGACGCGGGAGGATCTCGTCTGGTGCCTGCAGGTCTGCGCGCGCGGAGAGTCCTACGACAACGGGGCCCACCTGGAGCTGCCAGCCGTCCTCGCCGCGCGTCTGGCACCGGCCGGGCTGGCCGATCTGGTGCCGGCCCTCGACGCCTTCGTCAGCGAACTGGTCGGCGACCCTTTCGTCGCGGCGGAGCCTCGACGACGCGCTGTCCTGCTGATCGGCGAGGGCCTCGGTCGCGCCACCGGCCGGCGCGTGCCACCCTGGCTACTCCACACCGGAGACGGGTTCGGGCCGCTCGCCCGGGCCGAGCTGGCGCCGTCCTCGCCGCGCCGGGCGTGCCGGAGTTGCTGGCGCACTGCGCCACACTGGAGAAGCCGGCAGCGACCGCGACATGGCAGCGCCGACTCGACGACCTCCTCGCCACCACACCCGGCGGCAGCGCGGCCGTGCATTCGATCCTCGACGCCTTCGCCACCCACCGTCAGCCCCTGCACGACGACTCCGACCGTCTCCTCCGCGGCCTGGTCTGGGCGCTGTCCCGACAGCCGGACGAGCAGGCGACGGACCTGTTGGCGCGGGTCACCACAGCGGCGGCAACGGCGCCGCGAGAGGCGTCCGGCTTTCCCCATGCCCAGAAGACGGCGGTGGCGGCCATCCAACTGCTCGCGGTGCGGGCCGGTGAGGCGCCGGTGCGCACGCTGGCGAGGCTGGCGGTCACGGTTCGGAACAAGGCGGTGCAGAGCCGGGTCCAGACCGCACTGGCCAACCTCGGCGCGTTGCGCGGATGGTCGCTCAGCGAGGTGCTGGAACTCGCTGTCGACGACCACGGGCTCGGTCCCGACGGGCGACTGTGCACGCCGGTCGGGCCGTACGAGGCAGCGGTCGAGGTGATCGGCGACAAGGCGCGCCTGACCTTCGCTCGTGACGCCGCCCCGCTCAAGGGCGTTCCGGCTGCCGTGAAGCAGGCGTACGGTGACGAGCTCAAGCAGTTGCGTGACCTCGCCAAACGCGTCGGTGCGACCCTCGCCGCCGAGCGCCAGCGGGTGGAGGGCTGCTGTCCGAGGAGCGCACCTGGTCGTACCCGGACTGGTCGTCGCGATTTCTCGAACACCCGATCACGGCGACCTACGGACGGCGGTTGGTGTGGAGACCAGCACCGACGGCCACCGGTGGACGGCGGGCCTGCCCCGACGCGACAGCGACGGGTGGACGATCGCCGACCTGGAGGGCTGGGCCGTTCCCGGTGACCGGGTCCGGCTCTGGCATCCCGCCCGCGCGACGACGGACGCGGTCCTCGCCTGGCGCGAGCACGTCCTCGCCACCGGTCTGGCGCAGCCGTTCAAGCAGGCCTTCCGAGAGGTCTACCTGCTCACGCCGGCCGAGGAGGGACGCACACCTATTCCAACCGGTTCGCCGCCCACATCCTGCGCTACCGGCAGGCGAACGCGCTCATGCGTGCCCGGGGCTGGCAGGCCGGATACCTCGGCACCTGGGACGGCGGCTACGAGAGCGAAGCCACCAAGCCCTTCGGCGGTGGTACGTGGCGGGCGTCGTTCCACCACCAACTGGTCGACAACGCGGATGAACGCCGCCACGACGTCCAGTACTGCTCCACCGACCAGGTTCGTTTCGCCCGACGCGACGGCGCGACGTGGCAACCGGCGCCGGTCGTCGACGTGCCACAGCTGGTGTTCAGCGAGGCCATGCGCGACGTGGACCTGTTCGTCGGCGTCACCTCGATCGCCGCTGACCCGCAGTGGGCCGATCGCGGCGAGGATCGCTTCCACGCCTACTGGCACAGCACTGTCGTCGCGGAGTTGACCCCGTCGGCGCAGGTACGCCGAGACGCGCTGGCCCGGCTGCTGCCGCGGACGAACATCGCCGACCGGGTGGATCTCTCCGAGCGGTACCTGCACGTCCGAGGCACCATCCGTACCTATCGGATCCACCTCGGGTCCGGCAACGTCATGATGGAGCCCGACGACGCCTACCTGTGCATCGTCGCGGCGCGCGACCGCACCGGCCGGCTGCACCTGCCATTCGACGACGACCCCATGCTCTCGACGATCCTGTCCAAGGCAATCATGCTCGCTGCCGACGACACGATCACCGACACCACGGTGCTGCGGCAACTCGCCAGGTGACCGGGGAGCCCTCGGTGCTCAGTCCCTGTGCGGGACGTCGAGGTGCGTCCGCAGCGCCGTCGCGATCTCACCGGCCGCGACGATCTGATCCGGCGTGAGGGCGTCCACGAACAACTCACGGATGGCGCGGAGGTGCGGAAAGGTGGCCTTCCCGAACGCCTCCGCTCCGGCGGTCGTGAGGAGCACCTCAGCGCCCCGGGGAACAGTGGCGCACTCCTGCCGACGGATGAGACCGCGGCGCTCCATCCGCCCCAGGTGGTGGGAGAGCCGGCTCCGCTCCCAGCCGATGTGTGACGCGAGTTCGGAGGACCGCATCGCCTGGCCGTGGGCCTCGCTGAGAGCGAGCAGTACGGCGTAGTCCCCGTCGACAGCCCGGAGTCGCCCTGAAGTCGAGATTCGAGCCGGGCGCCCAGCGCTGCCGTCGTCTCGATGAAGTCCCGCCAGATCCGTAGCTCGTCCGCGGTCGGGAGTTGGCGCCTCCCCGCCGCCCGGCTGTGGTGTCCGTCATGTCATTCTCCGGGAATTGACGCGTCAATCGCCAAGTTAGCACTATTGACACGTCAACCGACAGGAGGAGACGATGCATATCCCGCAGCCAATCGGGCAGAAGATCGCAACGGTCGCCCGCGACCTGCGGCTGAGCCGCTTCGACCTGAAGTACGACATCACGCACCTGCCCGCGAGGCACACGCGCGCACCATCGAACTGCTGGGCAGTGAGGTCGCGCCGCGGGTCCGGGAGCTGCTGGCGAAGGAGCCCACACATGTCTGATCTCTCGTTCGGCCTGGACACGTTCGGCGACGTACCGCAGGACGACACCGGCAAGCCGGTCTCCCACGCGGCGGCGATCCGGCAGGTCGTCGACGAGGCGGTGCTCGCCGACCAACTCGGGGTCGACGTCATCGCCCTCGGCGAGCACCACCGGCCGGAGTACTCCGTCTCGACGCCGGAGACGGTGCTGGCCGGAATCGCCACCCGCACCTCACGGATCCGGCTGGCCTCCGGCGTGACGGTGCTGAGTTCGGACGACCCGGTCCGGGTGTTCCAGCGCTTCGCCACGGTGGACGCGCTGTCGCACGGCCGGGCCGAGGTCATCCTCGGTCGCGGCTCGTTCACCGAGTCGTTCCCGCTCTTCGGCTACGACCTGCGCGACTACGACACGCTGTTCGAGGAGAAGATCGAGCTGTTCGTGAAGTTGCTGGACGAGAAGCCGGTCACCTGGAGCGGCACCCTGCGTGCCCCACTGGAGAACGCCGACGTCTTCCCGAAGACCGAATCGGGTCACCTGACCACCTGGGTCGGAGGGCGGCTCACCACAGTCGGTCGTCCGGACCGCCCAGTACGGCCTTCCGCTCATGCTCGCCATCATCGGGGCGCCCCGAACGCTTCGCGCCCTACATCGACCTCTACCGCAGGGCCGCCGACCAACTCGGTACGACAGCGCACCCGGTCGGGATGCACTCACCAGGCTTCATCGCCGACACCGACGAGGAGGCCAAGGAGGTGTACTGGCCGCACTACCGCGTCATGCGTGACCGGATCGGCGCGCTGCGGGCTGGCCACCGATCCGCCGGCAGGAGTTCGACTCCGAGGTGGAGAACGGATCCCTCTACATCGGTTCGCCGGAGACCGTGGCCCGCCGGATGGCCCGCGCGATCCGCAGCCTCGGCGTCGGCAGGTTCGACCTCATCTACTCCGCCGGAGCGCAACCGATGAGCGCCGGATGCGCGCCGTGGAGCTGTACGGCTCCACGGTGATCCCGATGGTCCGCGAATTGCTGGCCTGATCGGCACTACCCAGCGAAGGGACGACATGAACGACAACGACCGGAGTCGGCCGCTGACCCTCGGTGTCCTCGGGGCGGCAAGGTGGGCACGGTGCTCGCCCGGCTCGCCGTCGCCGCCGGCTACCGGGTGCTGGTCGCCGGCTCCGGCGACCCCGCGAAGATCGCCCTCACCGTCGAGGTGCTCGCCCGGGGCAGAGGCCACCACTGCCGTCGACGCGGCGGCCAACGCCGACATCGTTCTCCTCGCCCTGCCACTGGGCAAGTACCGCAGCGTTCCCGTCGACGCTGCGCGGCAAGCTCGTCGTCGACGCCATGAACTACTGGTGGGAGATCGACGGAATCCGCGACGACCTCACCGACCCGCGTTCCTCGTCGAGCGAGTTCGTCCAGGCGTTCCTGTCCGGGTCGCGCGTCGTCAAGGCGTTCAACCACATGGGCTATCACGACCTCGAGGACGGGGCACGGCCGGCGGAACGGCCGGCCGCAAGGCCATCGCGATCGCCGGCGACGACACCACCGACCTCACCGCGGTCGCGACCCTCGTGGACGCGCTGGGGTTCGATCCGGTCGTCGCCGGCCCACTGGGCGAGGGGTACGGCTCGAACCCGGCAGCGAGCTGTTCGGCGCCAACGTGCACGCCGACGAGGTGCGGGCGATGCTCGACCGCTTCGGCGAGTCCGAGCGTGGACGGATGATTGCCGCTGCCCGAGCGGCGTCGTAGTCCTCGGGCGGCCGGGGCCACCCGCGGTCAGTGCTGGTCGGGTGCGAACGCGGCTCGCGGGTCGAGGAGCCGTCCCGCCGCGTACTCCTCGTCGAAGGCGGCCGAGCCGAGCGCCTCGGTCGCGGCGGCGCGCATGGCGGCGAGGTCGGCCGCGTCGTCCGGGTCCGGTACCTGCCCGAGCGCCGCGAAGGCGGCGTCCGCGACACCGATCATCCGCGCCGTCCGCGCCTGGTCGCCCTCGGCCGAGGCGAGTGCGGCGCCGGCGACGCAGACGTACGGCACGAAGTCGGCCCAGTCGTTGCGGAACACCCGCTCGCGGTTTTCCGCGAACAGCGTCCTCGCCACCTCGATGTTGCCCAGCCCCAGCTCACAGAACGCGAGGTTGTGATATTCCGAGTTGACCGTCTTGGGCTGGTCGAGTGTCTCGTTGAGCGCGATGCTCTCCCGGTACAGATCCCGAGCCCGGCGCAGGTCGCCGGACATGCGCGCGACGCCGGCCAGCACGTGCCTCGGCCGTTCCTCCAGACTGCGGTCCCCGGAGCGCAGCGCGACCGCGAGGGCCTCCCGGGCGCGGGCCTCTCCCCGGCAGGTCACCACCGCGGATGGCGACCCGGGCCAGGCTGTACCGGGCCTCCACCTCGCCCGCCGGGTCGCCAGCCGCCCGGGCCCGCTCGATCTCGGCCTCGCTCATCCGCACCACGGCGTCGGTCTCGCCCCGCCGAAAGGCCGAGCGCACGCTCTCACTGAAGTTCATGGAATTCCCCGTCTGGGTGATCAGCCGGCCAGGCCACGACCCTAGGCGGACGGACGGACGGCGTTGGTGGAAACGCCCGAACCGATCAGGAATCGAGAAGCCCGGCCGGTGTCACCCGGTCTAGCCTTTCCCCAGGTCACCGGCAGCACGCCAAACCTAAACGACGAGAGGGAGCCCGCGAATGTCCGCGAAGACCACCACGACCGAGTCCGACGGTTTCAGCCCCGAGGAACGGGCCGCGATGAAGGAGCGCGCCACCGAGCTACGCGCCGAGGGCAAGAAGGGTGCCAAGAGGGCCGACGGGCTGCAGGCGGTCCTCGACCGGATCGCGCAGATGGAGCCGGACGACCGGGCGCTCGCCGAGCGCGTGCACGTGACGGTCACCGCCGCCGCCCCGGACCTGTCGCCCAAGACGTGGTATGGGATGCCCGCCTACGCGAACGCGGACGGCAAGATCGTGGTCTTCTTCCAGGACTCCGGCAAGTTCAACTACCGGTACTCGACGCTGGGCTTCCAGGACCCCGCCAACCTCGACGACGGCGACCTGTGGCCGGTGGCGTACGCGTTGCAGCAGTGGAGCCCGCGGTGGAGAAGAAGATCACCGAGCTGGTGCGGGCTGCGGTCTCCTGATCCTCGCTCCCGGTCCGCAGTGCCGGCAGGCGCCGCGCCGGCGCAGGTGGTAGGTGATGGTTGCCGCGCCGAGTGCGGCGCCCCAGAGCACCCAGGGCACGCTGGGCAGACGCAGGCCCCAGCCCTCGCTGATCGCGGGATCCCAGAGCATCATCAGGCCGGCCGGGATCAGGACGACGGCGACGAGTGATGCCGGAACGGTCGCGAGCGCCGGCGGCACCGGCCTGCCGGCCCGGAACCAGATCCACCGCGGGTAGACCTCGCCCCACCGGCCGACCAGGCCGTGGGTCAGCACGCCCCGAGCATCGAGGCGACGGCACAGCCCAGCCCGATCTCGAGCATGCCGTCGGTGTCCTGCATCATCGTGAGGAAGTCCCGGTCGATGCCCAGCGGATAGCCGAGGTACCAGGCCACTCTGGTGATCTCGTAGGGCAGTGGCGCCAGACAGGCCACCGCGACCGACCAGCGACCCCACCGAAGCAGCGTCTCCGGGACGGGCCGTCGCCGGCCGGTCCGTGCCGACGACCGCAGTGCTGACAGGCCGCGCGCCTGCGCCGCTGGTAGGCCAGCGTGGCGGCGGCCCACAGCAGGCCGCCCACGAACAGGACGATCAGGTTGACGCGGTGCCAGTACAGGATGTCACCGATGCCGTCCTGGGGCCGGGCACGCCGGTGAAGGTGAACACCAGCAGCAGCGGGCCGAACGCCAGCAGAGCGATCAGGATGTAGTCCGGAATGATCAGGGTCAGGCAGACCGCGACGATCCAGCCGAAGGCGATCATCGCCGCCGACTGGCGGCGGGAGCCCGCGCCTCTGACCATCGCCAGCGAGACGACCGTGCCGAGCAGGCCGAGCACCGCCATGAGCGGCGCGGTGACCTCGACCGGGCTGCCCTCCAGGATCGAGCTCGACCGGTGGTCGTCGTCGATCGGCGCGAAGGAAAACCGTCGCCGCCGGCCGTCCACCACAGCCCGAGCGTGGCATACATCAACGACCAGCAAGCCGCCGCGTATCCCGACCAGACCGGCCAGCGCCGCCACCACGTCGTCCCGCCCGTGGGCGGCGCCGACGAAGCCAATGCAGACATGTCACTCCTCGTCCGAGCGGCGTCCACTCGCCGCTGCACCACCAGCCTCGGCCGCGCCGGCGGCGCCACCATCTGCCGATGGGGCGAGGCGGAGCGCACCGCCCGTGGTGGCCTGTGCCGATCGGCGTACGGCGATGCCCTCCGGTCCGGCCCGTGGCGGCCCCGGCGTTCCTCTTCTATGGTTCGCGCATGCCGAGCACAGACCCCACGCTTGCCGTCGAGGCGGCGGAAGCCGGAGCCGCCGTCGTCCGGTCCCGATACGGATCAGCGCTGACCCGCTTTCCGAAGAGCGGGAGCGACTTCGCCACCAGCGCCGACATCGAGGCGGAGAAGGCCATCCTGGACGTCCTGCGCGCGGCGCGTCCGGACGACGTCGTGTGGGGCGAGGAAAGCGGACGCACGGGCACCGACGGGAACGGACGTCTGTGGTTGGTCGACCCGTTGTGCGGCACGCTGAACTACGCCGTACGGAACATGCTGGCCTCGGTCAACGTCGCCCTGCGCATCGGCACGGACGTCGCCGTGGCCGCCTCGGCCGACCCGTTCGCGGACGAGGTGTTCTGGACCGACGGCATCGCCGCGTACGTCCGGCGTGCGGGAACGGACGAGCGACTCGCCCCGTCGGCCGAGTCGGCGCTCGTCGACGTCAATCTCGACCCGCCGTTCCCCACCGGGACACCTTCCTGGCCGCCCGCATGCTCACCGATGACGGCTTCATCGACCAGTTCCGCCCACGGGTGGTCTCCACCAGCCTGGCCGTGGCCTGGGTCGCCGCCGGGCGGCGCGCCGCCTACGTGACGGACGGCCACGACCTGCGGGACAGCGTTCACTTCGCGGCCGGGATCGCGCTGTGCCAGGCCGCCGGTTGCGTGGTCACCGGGATCGACGGCCAACCGCTGCACGCCGGTGGGGTGGTCTTGTCGTGGCCGCGGACGAGCGGACGCACGCCGCCCTGCTGACTGTCATCCGCCACCAGGGCGGCAGGAGGACCTGAGGGGCGGGCCCCGACCGGCAGACATCGGTGTCGGCCGGGGCCGGATACTGGCCGCTGTGACGACCAAGGCGCTGATCTTCGACTTCGACGGTCTGCTGATGGACACCGAGACCACGCTGCTGGAGAGCTGGCGGTGGGAGTGGCAGCGGCACGGCCTGCGACTCGACCCCACGAGTTTCTTCGCCGACCACGGTGGCGACGCGAACGAAGCCCGGTACGCGGCACTCGGAGCGGCGGTCGGGTCCGCCTACGACCGCACCTCCAGCCACGCGCTGCGGATGGCGTACCGGGCGGAACTGAACTCGGCGTTGGCGCCCTGCCCGGCATCATCGGATGGCTGGACCGCGCCGCGGAGTGGGGCTGCGGCTGGCCGTCGCCAGCAGTTCCCCGAGCACGCACGTGGGCGCGCTGCTCGACCAGGCCGGTTTGCGGGCGCGGTTCGAGGTGCTGGCAACCGGCGAGGAGGTGGCCGCGCACAAGCCGGACCCGGCCGTCTACCTGCTGGCACTGGACCGACTCGGGCTGCCCGCGGACCAGGCGGTCGCGTTCGAGGACACCGTGCACGGGGTGGCGGCGGCACAGGCCGCCGGGCTCCGCTGCGTCGCGGTGCCGAACCCGCACGCAACCCACGCCCGCTTCGTGGCCGCGGACCTTGTCCTGCGCAGCGCCGGGGACCTCTCCTGGACACCGTCCTGGCCAGGGTGGCGCGACACACAGACAAGCGCGGGTAGGAGCGTGGGTCGACGCCGAAATCGGCAGTGCCCTTGACATAAAGTGCAGTTGAGGTTCTAGCGTCCCGTTGTGGATCACGTCAGTGCTCGGGAGCCGTCATGTCCGGACGCCGTTCCCCGAGCGCTGCCAGCGAAGGGATTCTGATGCACCTGCCCCGCCCGCTCCGCCCGCGCACCGTCGCGAGCGCGCACTGCGACCTCCCTGCGGCGTCTACGACCCGGCACAGGCCCGCATCGAAGCCGAGTCGATCAAGGCGATCTCGGAGAAGTACCAGGCCAGCGACGACCCGGAGTTCCGCACCCGCTCCCTGCTCATCAAGGAGCAGCGTGCGGAGCTGGTCAAGCACCACCTCTGGGTCCTGTGGACCGACTACTTCAAGGCACCGCACTTCGAGACGTACCCCAGCTGCACGGCCTCTTCAACGAGGCGACCAAGCTGGCCGGTGCCGGCGGTGCGAAGGAGTGGCGGACCCGGCGGTCGCCGAGCAACTTCTCGGAAAGATCGAGGAGATCTCGAAGATCTTCTGGGAGACCAAGCAGAGCTGATCAGCCGCGACCGGGTGGCGCGGGCCACCCGGTTCGGCGTACCGCGTTCAGGAGGAACCGCATGGCAACACGCACCGACCTCGTCGAGGACCTGATGGGTCGTTTCCCACACGTGCCACGGGAGGCCGTCCTCAAGGAGGACCTGCTACGCGGTGGCCTCGCCTTCGACGACGCGGCGCTGACCGACAACGAGCACGGCGACGTCAAGCCGAAGTCGTACTTCATCTTCTCCTTCGACCACCGGACGCTGCCCGAGCTGGGGACCGCCGCGCTGCGCCGCCCGCCGGAGGAGATCGTGCTCACCGGGGGCCCGTACGAGCTGCGTCGTACCGTCGTGTCGGTCCGTACCAATCCCAGCTCGCCGTACCGTGTCGGCCCCGACGGCGACGGTCGGCTGCGCCTGTTCCTGGACGGACGGCCGATCGCCGATGTCGGGCTGCCTCCCATGCCGGCGTATTACCGCCACACGCTCGCCAACGGCAAGTCGGTGATGGAGGTCGCCCCGACGATCCAGTGGGGCTATCTCATCTACCTCACCGCGTTCCGGGTCTGCCAGTACTTCGGCGCCAAGGAGGAGTGCCAGTACTGCGACATCAACCACAACTGGCGGCAGCACAAACAGGCTGGTCGGCCCTACACCGGGGTCAAGCCCGTCGACGAGGTGCTGGAGGCCCTGGCGATCATCGACCGGCATGACACCGACCGGGCCTCGCAGGCGTACACGCTGACCGGCGGCAGCATCACCTCCCAGGTCAATGGGCTGGCCGAGGCCGACTTCTACGGGCAGTACGCGCAGGCGATCGAGGAACGGTTTCCGGGACGGTGGATCGGCAAGGTGGTCGCCCAGGCGCTGCCCCGAGCCGACGTGCAGCGGTTCCACGACTACGGCATCCGCATCTACCACCCCAACTACGAGGTGTGGGACAAGCGGTTGTTCGAGCTGTACTGCCCGGGCAAGGAGCGGTACGTCGGCCGGGAGGAGTGGCACCGCCGGATCCTCGACTCGGCCGAGGTGTTCGGCCCGCGCAACGTGATCCCGAACTTCGTGGCGGGCGTCGAGATGGCCACGCCGCACGGCTTCACGAGCGTGGACGAGGCGATCGACTCGACGGCCGAGGGGCTCGAATACTTCATGTCCCGTGGGATCACGCCCCGGTTCACCACCTGGTGCCCGGAGCCCACCACACCCTGGGCCGGACGAACCCGAATGGCGCACCGCTCGAATATCACGTCCGCCTGCTGGAGGTCTACCGGGCCACCATGGACGCCCACGGTCTGTCCAGCCCACCCGGGTACGGCCCCGCCGGCCCTGGGCGAGCCGTGTTCTCGGTCAGTTCCTTCATGGACACCCTGCCGTCCACGGATTCGTGACGGAGCGGTGTACCTCAGAGGCGTATTCACACCTCTGAGGTACACCGCTGAGAACCGCATCCGCCCCGACGAAGGTCTAGCTGGCGTACGTCTCGAACTCACCGACTCGTGGCGTACCACTGGAGCTGTTGATCGTGAAGTTGAGCTTGCTCGACGCGGTCGCGGCGAAGGTGATGGAGCCCGCGCCGCTGCCGGAGGCCAGGACGGCCCGTTGTCGTTGTTGGTCAGCTGCCAGGACCCGATGGAGCCCTGGGTGCCGGACGGCTCACGGATGACCACACGGGACACCTGCGTGGCGGAACCCCACTTGATCGAGATCGTGCCGGTCGATCCGGCCGGTGACCAGTAGCTGCTGATGTTGCCGTCCCGCACGTTGCCGTAGCTCGTCCCACTGGCCTTGCTGGAGCCGTCGGCACCGGCGCCGAGGCTGAGATTGGTCCCGCTGGACGGGGTGGCGTGGTCGGCGGGGGCGTCGTGGGCGGAGGCGTGGTCGGCGGTGGGGTCGTGGGCGGCGGGGTCTGCGGCGAGCAGCTGCCGTCCGACACCCGCAGTCCCGTGTTGGCACCCACCGTCTGACGGACGACGTCCGGCACGCAGCTCGCCCCGTCGAGACGGTACGAGTACGGAATGCTGACCGTGGTGTTGGACGTCGGGTTGGGGCCGGCGGGTAGTTCTCGCTGCCGGCGCTGGACCAGGTCACGTTGTCGAAGACGTTGCCGGCGACCTGCCAGTAGCCGCGCTCGTTGGTGTAAAGGTGCCCAGGACGTCCTTGGAGTCGCGGAAGTAGTTGTTCTCCACCTTGGCCCTGGCCCCGGCCCGGAGTTGATGCCCGACTCGTGCAGGCTCACATAGTGGTTGTTGTAGATGTGGGCGATGCCGCCACGCAGCAGCGGCGTCCGGGAGTCGATGTTCTCGTAGAGGTTGTGGTGGTACGTGATGAAGCCGTTCGACACGTCGCTCTCACTGGACCCGACGAGGCCACCGCGACCGGAGTTGCGCAGGATGCTGTAGGACAGGGTGACGTACTGGGTGTTGTCCTTCATGTCGAAGAGGCCGTCGTACCCTCCGACTCCCCGCCCGAGGCCTCCAAAGTGACGTGGTCGACCCAGACGTTGCGGACCGTGCTCTCCATGCCGATGGCGTCCCCGCCGTTGGACGTGGGCGAGCCCGACTTCTGACGTTCCGCACCGTCACGTTCTGGATGATGATGTTGCTGGAGTCACGGATGTGGATGCCGAGCTGGTCGAAGACCGCTCCGCTGCCGACACCGATGATGGTGACGTTGCTGATCTGCTTGAGCTCGATCACGCCCGCCGCGGTGTTGCAGCTCGACCCGGACACCTTGCTGGTGTTGCCGTGGTTGATGGTCCCGCTGACCTCGATGGTGATCGGGTGCTGCTGCTGGCCCGGCCACACAGCGCCGCGTGGATCGCCGTGCCCGTGCTGGCCCGCACCGTCTGCCCTCCCGCGCCACCGGTGGTCCCGCCGTTCTGGGTGGCGTAGCCGGTGGCACTGCCGACCGCTGCCGACGCCTGCGGGGTCGGCAGGGTCACCCGATCGCGATCCCAACGGCCACCGTCACCAGTGCTGCCTGACGTCGTAACGCGACTGGTCGGTTCATCTCGCCTCACTTCCGCATTCGTCGCGACCGCACCCGCCGACCGGTGGATTCCTGGAAATAGGCGGCAGTCAATCGCAGAGATTGCGTCGAGTTTCTTCGACCCTGCTCCGAGCAGGAGTTATCCACGCGAGCGCGGCGCCCCTCACGGCACCGCCCGCCGGGCACTAACTGAAACATCGACGTAACGCAATCGTAGGAAAGCGGTTTCCGGAAAGGCAAGAGTTGGCGCTTGCAGGTTTGTTGCAGTGGCCCCGGGAGGGCTACTGGTCACTGACGGGTGTCGCCCGGATCGGGCTCACCACCGGAGGCCGCACCCCGACGAGCACCGACTCCTGCCCCTCCTGCCGGCCCTCCTGCCGGGCGCGGGCAAGCAGCCCGGCCAGCCGGCGCCGGCGGTGCCGGGCCGCCGCCCGCAGCCCGAGCAGCAGTACGGCGAGCAGAACCAGCACCGCGAGCTGCGCCCACGGAACGACCCAGGTGGTGACGGTGGCCGAGGTCGGGCGGAGGTCCGCCCGGTCTGGCCCTCGCCGAGCAGGGCCGGCGACGTGGTGACCGTCGTGCGGAGGCGTGCCAGAGCCCAGACACCGTCGGCACGGGTCTGCACGTTCCGAGTGCCGCCCGGAGCAATTCCTCGATGGCGTCTGTCGCGTCGTGGCTGGTGCGGCCGAGGAGGTCGGACATCGCCACGCGACCGGTGCCGCTGACCCAGACGTTGCCGTCGTTCTCCACCGTGTAGCGGACCCGGACCGTGCCACCGGCGAAGGGATTCCACGACGGGTGTACGTCGTGGTCAGGCCCGCACCGGCAGCGCCGCCCGCGCCGATCCGTTGACCCGCACCATCACCCGGAAGCCCACCCGGCTCTCGACGCTGACCGTACCTCCGGTGCTGGTGACGGTCGCGGCGATGCCGGCCGGGTGGTCTCCCGGCGTGGCGCCCTTGGGCACCGTGATGGTGAACGGCACCACCCTCGTCTCGTTGGGACCGACGGTGACCCTCTCCTGCACGTCGATCCAGGTGCCCCGTCGACCGACTGCCGGTCGGAGGACAGCATGTTGAAGCGGCCCTTGTCGGTGAGATACCCGTCGGCGGCCTTGAGCGAGAACGCGACGGCGGTCCGGCTGAAGTTCCGAACCGCCAGGTGCTCGGTCACGGCCTCCCCGGGTCGAGGCTGGCGTTGATCCAGCGGCGTTGGTCCGGCCCCGACGCGGTGGCCGGCTGGACCGTCCAGGTCAGGGCCTTCGGGTCCGGTTCCGCCGCCGCGGCGGCCGGCGCGACTGCCACCGTGACAGACGCGACGGCGAGGACGGCGAGCACCCGGCGCAGCGGGGTGACGGTCATGACGGCGGCCCTTCGGCACGGGCTGTGGCGGGGCCTGGTTCAGGCCCCGCCAGGCCACTACTCGAACAGTGAGAGCGTGAGCGTGGAGCTGTACGCGCCGGCGGCGACCTCGGCGGGGTCCGCAGGCGCAGGTCGGCGTTGACCGAGTACGAGTCGCTCGCGACGGCCTCGGAGTCGAAGGCCGAGACCAGCAACTCCTGGTCGACGAGGCCGACATTGTTGCCCGGCTGGGTCTCCTCGTCCAGGGCGGTCACCACCTCCTCGCCCTCGGTGACCAGCCCGGTCTCCCCGCCGTCGAGCAGGCGTGGCTTCCAACCGAGGTGCTCGGCGGTGATCGGTGCCTGGCCGGCGTTGCCCGCGAAGTCGGTCGCGCTGCCGAGCACCGCCCAGCTGGCACCATCGGGCACCTCGTCGGCGGTGCGGGTGTCGGTGACCGTCACCGTCGGCAGCGTACCGACGAACTGGCGGACCAGCAGGGTCGAGCCGTCCTCGGACAGGGCGACGGCGTCACCGGCGATCGACAGGGCGAGTACGCCGGGGTCACTGACCTCGTCGATGTCGACGGTGACCCGGACGCTGGCGTCGTCGCCGGGCTCGGCCAGGGCGGGCGACGGCAGCACCGCCGCCCCGGTCAGGACAGCGCCGACGGCACAGGCCGCGAGCATCTGCCGCCTCTTGTAGGTGTTCATCTGGTCTCCGTTCTCAGCCATGAGGGTTATCCGCCGCAGGTGCCGGCGGGTGTTGCACGGTGCGGACGGTCGTCACGTCCTGTCCGCCGATCGCCCGGTCACCCGGACCGTCGCCGAACCCGCCGACACCGACACCGCACGCGTGTTGAACGACTGGTAGGCGTTGCCGCCCGGCGCGACTGCCGAGAACGACTCTCGCCGTACGGCGTCTCCAGGGTGATCCCCTCCGGCGCGTCGTGGTCGTTGCGCGCCTGCACCGCCACGTACGCCTTGCCACCCACACACCGCGTCGACGCGCTGACCGTGACGGGCAGCTCGGACGGCGTCGCCGCCTCGAAGGCCCAGTTGTCGATCTCGAAGAGGTCGGCGCCGGCCGGGCCGGTGACGGTGAAGTAGACGTCGTGCGTGCCGGTGACGCCCTCCAGCTCGGCGGTCACCTCGGCCCACTGGCCGATCGGCGAGTCGACGGCGATCGTGCCAACCACGGGACCGGCGACGTCGTCGAGGCGGACCTGGACCTGGCCGCCGACGGCGAGCGCTCGCACCCGCGCCGTCACGCTCTGCGCGCCGTCGTCGCCGAAGGTGACCGACGACAGCGCCGTCCAGTCGCCGTTGTCGATGTCACGGACCACCAGGTTGGGTGCCGCGCCGCCGAACTGGGCGGAGGCACCGTCGACCTTCGCGGTCGCGACGCCCTTGCTCCAGCCGAAGGTCTCGGCCTCGAAGACGCGGTACGGATCGAAGTCCCGGACCTGGTCCACGCCGGCGTAGGTGCCGACGACCTGCTGGATCGTGCCGTCCGCGTTGAAGGTCAGCTCCTGGATGTGCGGGCTGCGGTACCCTGGGTGGTGTTCCCGTTGATGCGCTTGTTCAACGTCGGGGCGTGGTAGGTGAAGTAGTACTTCCTCCGAACTCGAACACCGACTGGTGGTTGTTGCCACCGGTGCCGGCGCCGAAGAACTGTGACTGGTTCGGGAAGAGCACACCCGCGTAGGTCTCCTTCGGCCACGACATCGGACCGTCGGAGATCATGTAGCCGATCTGGCCACCCCGGGGTAACCGGGAAGCGGCTGCTGGCTACCGCCGAAGTCGTTCCCACCGAAGTGCGAGGAGTACGAGAAGTAGTACTTACCCTGGCGCTTGAAGACGTGACCCGCCTCGAAGGCGACCGGGGCATCGACCACCGCGGCCGTTCCCTGGGTAGCGACCATGGTGTCGTCGAGTTCGATCGACCGGATGTTCTTCGGGTTGTTGAAGCGCTCGGCCGGCGGCATGCTCGTCGACGCGGGACCACCACCGAAGTAGAGGTACGGCTGGCCGTCGTCGTCCACGAACGGGGCCGGGTCGAACTTCCACGCGACGTTCTCGGCACCGGGGTGCGGCCGTCGATCAGCGTGCTCGTGCGCTCGCTGGTCCACGGACCGAGCGGCGAAGCGCCCGTGATCACGTTGCTGGAGCCACCGCCGTTGGCGTAGTAGAGGAAGAACTTCTCCACACCGTTCACCACCTTCTTGGTGATGCCCGGGGCCCAGGAGTTGGCGGTGAACGGGGCAACCCCGTTCGGGCCGGCGACCTGGATCTCACCGTGGTCCGTCCAGTTCACGAGGTCCTCCGAGGAGATCACCGTGATCTGGTTGATGTCGCCGTAGTTGATCCCCGGAGACGCCGGTGGTGGGGTTCGGGGCGTAGCCCTGGTGTCGTTGGTCATGTACATGTACACCCGGCCGTCGTGCACGAGGCCGAAACCGTCGGCGCCGAACTTGTGCCCGATCAACGGGTTGTGCTCCCCGGGCAGCTTGCCGACGACCTCGATGGTCTTCGACGCCGGCGCGGGCGGCGCGGCGCCGACCACCGACACGTCGTCGAGCGTGAAGTCCATCAGGTGCAGGTCCGGGTCCGTGGACGGCGTGCTCGTCCAGGGGTCTCGAAGAACAGCCGCGCCGTCGATACGCTCTGCGTCGCCGGGATCGTGAACGTCCCGTTGAGCTGTGCCCACTGACCCTTCGTCGCCGTCACGCTGACGAGGTTGGTGTACGTGCCACCGCCGTAGTGCATGGTGGCGAAGAACTGCTTCGTGGCCGGGCCGCTCGCGTTCGCGTACCTGATGCGGGCCGTGAGGGTGTAGGCCTGGCCGGCCTGCACCTTGCCGCTGAGGTCCTGCATCGGGCCGGATCCGGTCGTCGTCCGGCTGGTGACGAGCGCGGCGTTCGCACCGGCGTAGGCATCCGACGTGGCCGACAACTGGGCGCCGTCGGTGGCGTTTCCGTTGTTGACGAACCAGTTGGCCAGGCCGTCCTCGAAGCCGCCGTTGACGACGAGGTTCGTCTCGGCGGCCTGGGCCGGCACCGCCCGGCGACGAACCCGGTGGCCAGCATCAGGCCGACTGTCGCGAGCGCCGCGACCCGTCCTCGGGTCGCTCGTCGTTGTCGTTGTTCCACGAAACGTCCTCCTTCATCTCTGACGTGCGGTCATCGGTGTACGGGGATCGGTGGGTGGTCCGGACATCAGGGGTCGACCGACGTCACCGGCTCGACCGCGCCGGCGGTCGCCGATGGTGCTGGTCGGTGGGCCGGGGCTCGAGACGGGCTATCCGCCGCAGGCGCCGGCGGGTGTTGCGCGGTGCGCACCGTGGTGACGTCCCGGCCCGCGACCGCTCCGCTGACCCGGACCGTCGCCGACCCGGCCGCCACCGAGGCCGCACGGGTGGTGAACGACTGGTAGACGTTCGCCCGGGCGCCACGGCCGCGAACGACCGATTGCCGTACGGGGTTTCCACGGTGATCTCCACCGGCGCGTCCGAGTCGTTGCGGGACTGCACCGCCACGTACGCCCTCCCGCCAGGCAGCGCACCTCGGCGGTGACGGTGATCGGCAGTGCCGCGAGCACTCCGAGTCGGGCCAGCTGGTAGCTGAGCGCCCGCTCCGGCGCGTCGATCTGGTTCTGGGTGCCGAACCGTCCGGCCGCGCCGACGTCGCCGCAGCGAGGGCGGACTGCGTCTCGGCCCAGGCGTCGGCCGGATAGTGGCGTGGGTCGAGCGTGCGCGCGTGGGCGATGGCCGCGTCGAGGGCGGTGGTGTCGAGCGGTCGGGCCTGCGCGGTCAGCGTGTCGCTGAGCAGGTAGTCGTCGAAGTCGACGTGCCCGCCGGTCTCCTGGGTCGCGTAGGTGAACAGGCCCACCCGGTGACCCATGAAGTGCGCGAGGCTGCCGTCCAACGCCTGCGGGCCGACCCGACTGCCGAGCCGGGTCCACTGGACGCCGTCCAGGCTGTAGTAGAACGTCGTCCACAACTGGCCGACCGGCGAGGAGAAGTCGAGGTCCGCCTTCACGTGCACCTCGGTCGCGTCGCCCAGCGACACGGTCGTGCCCGGCACGAAGGCCTCCAGCGTCGACTGGTCGAGGTCGACAGCGAACGGCTGCGACCGGTTGACGACGCCGAGGGTGTTGACGCCGTCGACCCGCTTGACCGCCGCGTACGAGAATCCGCGGTTGTAGGCCGCCAGGCCCGCGACGTCGCCGTTCCTCATCCCGGAGATGTCCATCCGGGTCTCCACCGACTGCCGTGGCCCGAAGGTCCGCTGGGAGAGCGTGTTGCGAGCCTCCTCGAACCAGGCCAGCTCGGCCCGGTTGGACAGCTTCGTGTAGACGTACTGGCCGGTGACGACCTTGCCGGCCGTCAACCGCAGCCACCCGTCCCGGTCGGTGAGCGACCAGTACCGGTTGTCCGGGGCGTGGTTCCATTCCCACGCCAGGTCCAGCCGGGACCCGTTGGGGCGATCTCCGCCGGGTCGAGCGGTGCCGGGACCGTCCACTGCTCGTCCTGGTACGCGCGGTGTGGCGCGTCGTTGGCGAAGTCGTCCGAGGCGACGATGCTCTTCTGCCGCTCGAACACCTCCTCGGCGGGGCTGAGTCGGATCGGCTTGTCGAACAGGCCGTTGACCGGCACGACCCCGTTGGTGCCGAAGGTCGGCCAGCCGTCCTGCCAGGTGGCGGGATGAGCGCCGGGATGCGGCCGATCGGGAACGTGTCGCGGAAGAACATCCCGTGCCAGTCGGTCCCGCCGTCCGCGCGGCTGATCGGCACCAGGCTGCCCTGCGCGAAGCCGTTCGAGTTGAGCACCCCGCGCGCCTCGTAGGTGTTGACCCCACCGACCGAGGTGTAGCGCCCGAGCAGGTCCTTCGACCGGAACATCACGACCTGGCGTCCCTGCCCGGACGGCCAGGTGATGATGACGGCGTAGTACCAGCCGTCGATGTGGTAGACCTGCGCGCCCTCGAACAGGCCCCCGATGAACGGCTGCCCGGCGTAGTTGTTCGCGGTGAAGATGTTCGGGTAGTCCTGCGCGATGGCCGTCAGGTCGGCGTTGAGGCGTACGGCGCTGGTGCCGCCGGAGCCGTAGAAGATGTAGGGCGTGCCGTCGACGTCGAAGAAGAGCGACGGGTCGTGCAGGCCACGGCCGAGGGCGTGAGCTGCCACGGGCCGTTCTCGATGTCGTCGGTGCGGTAGAGGTACGCCCCACTGAGGTTGTTGGTGTTGAAGACGGCGTAGAACGTGCCGTCGTGGAAGCGCAGCGACGAGGCCCACTGACCCTGGCCGTACGAGTTCTGGCCGTTGCGCAGCGAGAACGAGTCGCCGATGCTCGCCCGGTCGAAGACGTAGTTGACGATCTCCCAGTTGACGAGGTCGTACGACTTCATGATCGGAGCGCCCGGCTCAGGTGCATCGTCGTGCTGATCATGTAGTAGAGGTCGCGGCCCTCGTCGTTCTCGGCGGCCGGCACCCGCTCCACGCTGATGTCCGGCACGTCGGCGTTGAGCAGCGGCACCGAGTAGGTGCCGGCGCCGGTGTCGGTCGAGGTGTACGACGAGCGGGCGACCAGTCGTCGGCGCCGTGCGCGGCGGCGGGCTGACCACCAGACTCGCGCCGACGAGAACGGCGGCCGATGCGAACGCGCACAGTGGACGAATCCGAGCCGGGAGCACCGTGGACACCAGCCGGGACAGCGCGTCAACAGCGTGGCGAGCGACCACGATCAGGCTGCTCACAGCGAATCTGCGGGAAGATTTCAGGGCACGCGAGCGAACCAACACGACCAAGGCGAGCTCCAAACGCGAGAGCGGCGTGAAGGCCATCGTGTTATCGCTAACAACCCCTGTCAAGACTATCGATGAAACAGACCCGAACTATCCCCGCAACATTCCGTCCACCCACAGTGGACAGTGCTGCCATGCCCAACCGGCGCCCGACCGCCCGCGCGACGATGCGCGTTGATCATGAAGTTATTGCCCCGACACGCCGTGGTCGGTGGCAATAACTTCATGATCAACGGGTGGGCGGCCCGGCGGCCTCAGTTCTGGAGGCAGGAGTGGACGGCGGCGGTGAGCCGGTTGGCGCGCTCGTCGCCCATCCCGCGCATCTGGTTGACCACGTAGCCGAACCCCACCTGGTGCTCGGCGTCGGCGAAGGCCAGGTTGCCGCCCGCGCCGTCGTGGCCGAAACTGCGCTCGCCGAGCAGCGGCCGGGCCGGCGGCGAGTGCAGCAGGAAGCCGGTCCCCAGCGCTGCCCGGTGTCCGGCGGGCCGTGCCGCTGCTGGCCACGCGAGCGGACGACGACCGCGTCGTCCACCGACCCGGAGGCGAGCAGGGTCCACCCCGGATGTCGGACACGCAGGCCGCGTAGAGACGCGCGAGGCCGTCCGCGGTGCTCACCGAGCCCGCGCCGGGAATACCGGCGGCCCGGATGGCGGCGTCGTTGAAGCTCACCAGGCCGTCGGCGTCGGCGGGAAAGGCGAAGGCACCGCCCATGGTGATTCCTCGTTCGGCGACCGCGTCCACGAACGGGTCGGCGTCCGGAGGTGGTGCCAGGCCCCACGCGACGGTGTCGCTCTCGGCGGCGGGCAGCCCGAGCCAGGTGTGCAGGCCGAGCGGGTCCGCGACGGTGTCGGCGAAGAACGCGCCGGGTGGTTGGCCGGTGATGCGGCGGATCACCTCGCCGACCAGCCAGCCATAGGTCATCGAGTGGTAGCCGTGCGCGGTGCCGGGCTCCCACAGCGGGGCCTGCGCCTCGATCGCCGCGATGACCGGATCCCAGGCCAGGACCTCGTCGAGGGTCAGCGCGCGGTCCAGCGCGGGCAGGCCGGCCTGGTGCGTGAGCAGCCAGCGCACCGGGATGGCCGCCTTGCCGTGCTGCCCGAACTCCGGCCAGTAGCGCGTCACCGGGGCGTCGAGGTCGAGCCGGCCCTGCTGGACCAGCAGGTAGGCGCAGATCGCCAGGATCCCCTTGGTGCAGGAGAAGACGACGACCGGCGTGTGCGCCTCCCAGGGTCGGCCGGTGCGGGTGTCGGCCACGCCGCCGTACAGGTCGACGACCTTGTGGCCCCGCACGTAGACGGTCACCGCGGCGCCGACCTCCCCGCGCGGTGAAGTTGTCGCGGAAGACGTCGGCGACGCGTCCGAAGCGTTCGTCGACGTCGCCGTGGATCTGCGGCTGTGTGACCACTGCCTACCCTTCACTGATCCCTGGATCAGGGCCTTGATGAACTGTCGCTGGAAGATCAGGAAGACGATGAGGGTGGGGTGAGGATCAGCAGCGACCCGGCGCACAGCAGCACCAGATCGGTGCCCCACTGGCCCTGGAACGCCCCGAGCGCCCCGGCCATCGTGCGTTTGGTCGCGTCGTCGACGAGGACGATGGCGAGGAGGAACTGGTTCCACGTCCAGAGGAACATCAGGATCGTCAACGAGGCGATCGCCGGCCTGGCGAGTGGCACCTGGACCCGCCAGAACAGCTGCCACGTGCTGCTGCCGTCCACCCGGGCCGCCTCGGACAGCTCCACCGGCACGTTCGTGAAGTGCGCCCGCATCCAGAACACCGCGAACGGCATGTACAGGCCGATCAGCGGCAGGATGATGGCCCAGCGGGTGTTGAGCAGGCCGAGATCCTGCATCTGGTAGTAGAGCGGCGTGACCACGGCCTCGAACGGCAGGGTCAGACCCAGCAGGAACAGGCCGAAGACGAGTCGGCCACCGGGCACCCGCAACTGACCGAGCCCGAAGCCGGCCATCGTCGCGATGAGCACCGACACCGGCACGACACCGGCCACGATGAGCAGGCTGGAGCGCAGCAGAGCGCCCATGTTCGCGGCGGTGAAGGCGTCGGCGAAGTTTCCCACTGCGGGTCGGACGGCCACTCCAGCCCGTTGGGCACTGTGCCCCGGGCTGCAACGCCGCCGACAGCATGCTCACGAACGGCAGCAGGGTGACGAGGATCAGGGCGATCAGGAAGACGCGCCCGGTGATCTGTTCGCGTCGGCTCAGGTTCACGGCTTCTCCCCTCGGGTCAGTCGCTGGATCGGCAACACACAGGCCAGGACCAGCAGCATGAGCACGACGGCGAGCGCCGAGGCGAGCCCGACCTGACGCTGGGAGAAGGCCAGCCGGTAGATCTCCAGGCCCGGCACCGTGGTCTGGAGGCCGGGGCCGCCGCTGGTGGAGATGTAGACGATGTCGAAGCTGGCCAGGGCGGCGATGATCGTCACGGTGAGGCAGACCCCGATCTCCTGGCGCAGGCTGGGCAGGGTCACGGCGCGGAACTCCCGTACCGGCCCGGCACCATCCAGCCGGGCGGCCTCGTACAGCGCGGGGTCGATCTTGCTCATGCCGGTGACCAGCAGGATCGTGCAGAGGCCGAGCAGCACCCAGGCTCCGATCACGCCCACGGCGGGCAGCGCCGTGCCGAAGTCGCCGAGCCACGCCCGGGCGACGCCGCCCAGGCCGACCGCGCGCAGCGCCTGGTTGATCAGGCCGTTCGAGGAGAGCAGCCAGCTCCACGCGATGCCCGCCGCCACCAGGGGAATGACCTGCGGCAGGAACAGGATGGTCCGGACGACGGTCCCGAACGTGCCGGTGGTGATCCGGCGGACCAGGCTCGCCACCAGCAGCCCGAGCGCGACGGGAATGAAGCTGAAGAAGACGATCAGGATGACCGCGTTGCCGATGATCTTCAGCAGGTCGCTGTCGGTGAAGACGGTGAGGTAGTTGTCCAGGCCCACCCAGCGGGCCACCCCGATCCCGTTCCAGTCGTAGAGCGAGTACTGGAGCGTCAGGACGAGCGGGCGCAGGACGAACACCGCGTACATCACCAGGGCGGGCAGGACGTACAACCAGCCGGTCCCGGCCGCGCGGGCCCACCGAAACCGGTGGGCCCGCGTGGTGGACGGGCGCGACGATCGTCGTGCCCGGTTGGTGCGCTGCCGAGGGCAGACGTCATCGGGACAGTTCCTTCTGGTACTCGGCCTGGACCGCCTTCACGTACCCCTCGGGCGTCTGCTGGCCGGCGATCAGCTTCTGCATCTCCGGGTGATCGCGGCGGCGAAGATGCCGCCGGTCGCGTTCGCGGTGAAGTCCACCGCGCCGTTCTCCGCACCGAGCTGCTGCGACGCCTTCAGGGTCTCGGCCAGCACGGTGTTCGGGCGGCGGCCGGCACCGCCAGGTCACTCGGGCCACCGGGGCTGGAGCCGCCGACCGTCACCGAGATCTCGCGGGCCTTGGCGTTGGTGTGCACCCAGTTCAGGAAGTACGCGGCGGCGTCCGGGTTCTTGGCCTTGGCGGAGACGCCGAAGGTGTTGGGGCGGACATCGCCACGTGCTTTCCACCGGCAGACTCGGTGGGGAAGAGGAAGAAACCGACGTTGCCGGGCATCGCCTTGTCGAGGTTGGCCGACTCCCAGTCACCGTTGAACATGAACAGGCCGTTGCCCTTCTGGAACTCCCCACCATGCCCGCGTAGTCCAGGGCGTTGGCGTCCTTCGTGAAGTAGCCGGCCTGCGCCCACTTCTGGATGGTCTGGGTGGCCTTCAGGGCGGCCGGGGTGTCGAACGTGGCCCCCGACTTCTGGAAGATCCAGTCAGCCACCTGGGTCGGGTCGCCGAACTGGTTCTGCAGGGCCTGGTGCGGGAAGTTGATGCCCGCGGTGTTCTTGTTGAACTGCATGATCGGCTGGACCCCGCCGGTCTTCGCCTTGGCCAGCAGTTGCTCGAACTCGGCAACCGTGGCCGGCGGCTGGGTCATGCCGATCTGACCGGCCAGCTTCTTGTTGTAGAAGACGCCGGTGACGCTGTAGCCGAGCCCCATCCCGTACAGCGAGCCGGTGCCGCGGGTGTTCTCACCGACGCGCAGCTGCATGAGCTGCGAGGCGGGAAACGTGTCCCAGCCGTACGCGGTGAAGTACGGGTCGAGGTTCTTGAGCAGGTCGTCCTGACCAGGTCGACCATGGTCGGCAGCCGGATGATGTCGGGCGAGTTGTCCGACGCCATCACCCGCGGCGCGTTCTCCACGATCACCGTGAACTGGTCCTCGCGGATGGTGAACTTCACGTTCGAGTGCTGCTTGGAGAACTCGTCGGCCAGCGCCTTGGCCAGCGGGAAGCCGGTCTCGGCGTACATCTCCAGGGTGATCGGGTCGGTCCCCAGCTCCGTCTTCACGGTGGCATCGGACTTCTGGGTCGACGACCGGTCCTCGCCCGGTGCGCTGCAGGCCGTCGCGGTCATCCCGACCGCCAGCAGCGACGCGAGGAGCACCGTTCTCCGCCGCGGAAACTTTGTCAGCAATTCTGCCATGTCATGACTCCTTGACAGCTCCACGCGTCCCGCGACTCATGGCGCCAAAAGTGGTCGCTAAACTGATTTAGCAGAGCATGCGCGTGGCGCGGGAAGCTGTCAAGGACAACGTGGCAACGGTGCGGAAACGTCGGGTTCACACCACGCCCGGCCTGACCGGCGCTGGGTCCCGGCGGTGACGCATCATGATGAGCGGGAGCGGCGCCTGTGACACCGCGCCTGATTCGGAGGACTGATGGGCCGCAACAGAGCAACACTGGCCGATGTCGCGCGGAAAGCCGGGCTGTCCAAGACCGCCGCGTCGATGGTGCTCAACGGCCGAGAGGGCACCCGGCTCTCGGCCGAGGCACACCAGCGCGTGTTCGCCGCCGCCGAGGAACTCGGCTACCGGCCTAACCTTGCCGCGCGCAGCCTGCGCACCCGCAAGACGGCCACCATCGCGTTCGTCTCCGACATCGTGGCCACCACCCGGTTCGCCGGCGACCTCATCCGGGGCGCCCTCGACGCGGCCCGCGAACGGGACCACGTCCTGCTCATCACCGAGACGCAGGGCGACGCCACCTTCGAGCAGTACGCCATCGAGGCCGTCCTCGACCGGCAGGTCGACGGGGTGATCTACGCGGCGATGGCGACGCGACGACTGACGGTCCCCGGCCATCCTCGGCGGCCCGGTGGTGCTACTCAACGCCACGAGTTCCGACGGCCTGCCCAGCGTGCTCCCCGACGACGAACGGGCCGGTCGCTCGGTCGCCACCGCGCTGCTCGAACTGGGCCACCGCGACGCGATCGCGCTCATCGGCCGTAACCGACTCAGGAGGAGGACCCCGAGGTCTCCCTCGCCGCCCGTGCCCGTCTCAAGGGAATCCAGCAGGCGTTGGGCGACGCGGACGTCAGCCTGCTGGCCGAGTGCTTCTGCACCGAGTGGTTGCCCGAGCACGGTTACGCCGCCATGCGCGGTCTGCTGAGCAGGCCGCAGCGTCCCAGCGCGATCATCTGCATGAACGACCGGCTGGCCTTCGGCGCCTACCAGGCGCTCGGCGAGGCGGGGCTGAGCGTTCCGGAGGACATCTCGGTGATCTCGTTCGACGACGACCCGATCGCCGCCTGGCTCCGTCCCAGCCTGGCCACCACGGCACTGCCGCACGAGCAGATGGGACGGCGCGCTGTCGAACTCCTTCTGGACACGGACGCCGCCGAGCCGTCGCTGGTCCCGATGCCCTGCGCCGACGCCGGTCCCTCGCGCCACCGGCCGGCTGACCACGGGCCCTGCGATCGGTCCGGTCGAACCGACCTTTTCCGCCGCTAAAACGGTTTAGTGCTAGGTTTCCCGCCATGCTTCGTCTACCCGACCACTGGGTGTGGGACAGCTGGTACGCGCGGGACGACAACGGCCTCTGGCACGTGTTCTTCCTGCGCGCGTCCCGCGCCCTGCACGACCCGCACCGTCGCCACCGCCGGGCCACGATCGGCCACGCCGTTTCGGCGGACCTGCACTCGTGGCGTCTGGTCGCCGACGCCGTGGTCCCCGCCGACGCTCCCAGCTGGGACGACCTGGCGACCTGGACCGGCTGCACGGTCCGGGGCCCGGACGGTCGGTGGTACCTGTTCTACACCGGGGTCGGTCGGGCCGAGGACGGGTTGGTCCAACGCATCGGACTGGCCGTCTCCGACGACCTGACCACCTGGCACCGGCACGGCACCGAGCCGGTCGTCCAGGCCGACCCCACCTGGTACGAGCTGCTCGACACGGACCTGTGGTACGAGCAGGCATGGCGTGACCCGTGGGTGTTCCCCGACCCGGGCGGCGACGGTTGGCACATGCTCGTCACCGCGCGGGCCAACACCGGGCCGGCGAACACCCGTGGAGTCGTCGGCCACGCCACCTCGGCCGACCTCGTCACCTGGACCGTCCAGCCACCGCTGTCGACACCGGCCGGCTTCGGCCACCTCGAGGTGCCCCAGGTCGCGGTCGTCGAGGGGCAGCCGCTGCTGCTCTTCTCCACCGAGGCCACCGGCAGCGCCCGGCGTGACGACCACCGGATCTGGGTGGCGACCGGCGAGAGCGTCCTGGGCCCCTGGGACATCGCGTCCGCCCGACCGTTTCCGCACCCACACCTGTACGCGCCCCGGCTGGTCGCCGGCCCGCCGACGACTGGTCCCTCATCGGGTTCCTCGACCACGTCGACGACACGTTCGTCGGGGAACTCACCGACCCCATTCCGGTGCGCTACCAGCCCTCGGCCGGGTTGGTCGTGGACACGACGCGGACGGCCGACGAGCGGTGACCAGGTCCGGGCTGGGGCGGTGACACCCAGCCCGGACCGTGAACAGCGCAACCTCAGCTACGCAGCTGCCACTGCTGGTTCGCCCGCTGCCGCAGGACCAGAGGATCAACTTGGTGCCGTTTGCCGTTCCGGCGGCGTTCGCGTCCAGGCATAGACCCGACTGCACGCCGGTGATCGTGCCGTTGGAGTTGACGTTCCACTGCTGGTTGGTGCCGCCGTTGCAGTCCCAGATCACCACTGTGGTGCCGTTGGTGGTGCCCTGGCCCGAGGCGTCCAGGCACTGGTGCCGTAGACCATGAGCTGACGACTGGCGGTGTGGGTCCACCGCTGGTTGGCGGCGCCACTGATGCAGTCCCAGATCTGGGCCTGCGTGCCGTTGGTGGTGCTGGAGTTACCGATCTCGGCGCAGCGGCCCGACTGGACGCCCACGATCTGCACGTTCGTCGGGTTGGTGCTGCCGCCGCTCTGCACGCCAGCCGTGTTGATCACCGTCTGCGCGCCGACGGCCAACTGCCGTTGCTGACCGTGACGTTGCTGTTGACGACGTTGCCGCGGTCGCCGTTCGTCACGTTCGTGCTGCCGTTGGTCGACCAGTTGTTGGTGACGGTGAAGTTGCCCATGTTCTCGGCGTAGTAGTAGTTGGCGGTGGCCCAGGTGCCGGTGGACGAGAACACGTTGTTGCGGGCGGTGTAGTAACGCGAGCCCTCGTCGAAGTAGAGCCCGAACCAGCCGTTGGTCCGCAGGCAGTAGTTCTGGGTGATGGACCCGCCCGGGTTCGCCGACAGGGAGTAGATGCAGCCACCGTCGGTCATCTGCTGCATGACGTCGTGGATGTAGTTGCCGACGACCTGGTTGTTGGCCGCGGTGGTCGCCGTCGAGTAGCGCGGCTGGTAGTTGTACAGACCCCGGTTCGCGTAGTGCTGGCTGCCACCGGCGTCGTTGGCGCCCAGCCGTAGCCGACCGACAGGCCGGTGTACGGCATGTTGTACACCTCGTTGTGCGACACCAGCGAGGTGTTCACGTAGGTCGTCAGGATCGAGACGACACCCCGGTACTCCAGACCGAGATCGTGCACCCGGTTGTTGCTGATGGTGATGTTGCGGTTGACCATCCGCTGGTCGCTCGGGTGGTGGGCATCGGCGCGTACGCCGCCGACCACGATGCCACCGGCGGAGTTCCGGGCGATCTCCGAGCGGGTGACGGTGATGTTGCTGGCGCCCAGGCCGACGCCGCTGGCGTGGGCGTTGGCGTCGTTGCCGATGCCGATGGCCGTCTGCCCCAGGTTGACGAACTGCGAGTCGCTGAAGGAGATGGTGTTGGCCGCGGAGACCTGTACGGCGGCCGGCATCTGGGCCCAGCTCGGGCGGGTGGCCTCGAACAGCGGGCAGCCCTCCTGGCAGGAGGTCAGGGCGTCGGACGGACGGGCCCAGGTGCCGACGATGTGCGCGCCGGTCTGCTGGTCGGCGAAGCCGTTGCTGCTGCTCGGGCCGAGCCAGCTGGTGCCGGTGAAGGTGACGCCGCTGAACGAGATGTGGTGCGCCGGCGCGTCGTAGGTGCCGCCGACGTTGACCAGGGACTGCATCTGCGGCAGCTCCACGCTGACCGAGCTCATGTTCTGTCCGCTGAGCGGGATGTAGTTGAGCTGGCCGCTACTCGGGTTGAGATACCACTCCCCGCCTGGTCCAGGAACTCGTACGCGTTGGCCAGGTAGAAGGGCCGGCGCGGTGCGGGCGGGAGAGGGTGTCGAACCCGAAGGTGTTGTTGTTCCAGGCGGGCTGCTGCATCGTCAGGAAGTTGCCGCTGATGCTCTGCACCGGCGAGTACCGGTCGGTGAACGAGCCGACGCTCTCCACCTCGACCCGGCTCTGGTTGCCGACGTTGTTGAGGTAACTGAGCGCGCTGTTGCTGAACCGCATGCCGGACGTGGTGAAGGTGAAGTCGGAGCGGTTCACGGCGGTCCGCGCCCGCGTGGCGACCGCCCGTTGACGTAGAGCTGCCGGGAGTCGAGCCCGGCGGGAACGCTGGCCCGCCAGATGTTCTTCCGGAGTCGACGAGCGACCAACCGGTGACGGCCCGGGCGCCGGTGATCGTCGGACGTGCGCCGGAGGCCGCCCGCCAGATCACCTGGTAGCCGTTGGTGCCCGAGTCGGCCGCGGTGAACCGCATCGGCGACGAGAGCCGGTAGGCGCCGTTCGCCAACTCCACGACGATGTCACCGGACATCGAGCTGTTGATCCCTCGCACCGCGGTCTGTGCGGCGCTCAGCGAACACGGTTGGCTGGCGGAACAGGTGGTGCCGGTGCCGGAGGGTGACGCGTAGAGGTGGTGGTGGCCGCGAGGGCCGGGATGCCGAGGCGGTCACGGCGACCAGCGCGGTGACCGCTGTCGCGGCGGCGCCGGCCAGCAGGCGCGCAGCGGCGGAATGGGCGAGGACACGGGACGGTGCTCCTGTCGTGAAAGGGGCGTGGGGGTGGGGTGGGGCGGAAGGCCTCATCCAGCGCGGGGTGGCGCGCGGCGGCGGTCACCGAGGATCTCCGGAGATAGCGCAGGCCGTCCGTGGCGAGACGGTCCTGCGAGGGGCCAGCGGACGCCAGATCGCCGCGGCGACCGCGATGGCCTCGTTCTCACCGGTGAACGACTCGATGCAGATCGCACCCTGGTAACCGGTGTCCCGCAGGACGGCGAAGAAGCGGGGCCAGTCGAAGTGGTCCGCACCGGGAGCGCCCGGTTGCTGCCGCTGACCTGCACGTGCTTGATGTGCGGGCCAGCGGCGGCGAGAGCCGCGTAGGGTCGGCCTCCTCGATGTTCATGTGATACGTATCGATCATGATGCCGACGTTCGGCGGAAGACCGTCGATCAACTCGACCGTCTGCTCGATCGTGTTGACGACGCTCGTCTCGTAGCGGTTCAACGCCTCGACACCGATGCTCACGCCCAACTCGCCGGCCTGCTCGGCCACCGGCGCCAGGGCCCGCCGGAACTCCGCGTAGCAGGCCGCGCGAGCCGCCGCTGACATCCGCCAGGTGCGGCCGACCGAGGCGTACACCGGGCCGCCGACACGGCGCGCCGACCGCCGCCGCGCTCGCCACGCACCCCGCGAGGTACGCGACTGTCGACTCCACCACGGCCGGCTCGGCGTCGACCAACTCCCGCCCCGGCGAGGACCGCGCAGACGCCGGCGGCGACGAGGCCGTGCTCGGCCAGCAGGTCCCGGGTGCGCGCCGGGTCCCAGTCACCGGGCTGCTCGATCGGCAGTTCGACAGCGTCGAAGCCGAACGCGGCGATCCGCGGGATCAGCTCGGCCAGGGCCTTGTCGTCGACCGGCGAGGCCCACACCAGGGTTGACGCCGATGGCGTACATCGGGACCTACTTCCAGCGCTGCGGGTAACCGGGCAGGTCAGTGCAGCCGCACATCGCGTAGTGCAGCGGCGGCATGTCCGCGTCGAGATACCGGTCCAGGTTGTCCTGGTGACGGTCGGCTGCGGCAGCTTCCAGGGCTGGACACCTGCTCGCCGTCGAGGATCCGCAGCGCCGCGATGATCGGCGTACGCCACTGGTAGGTCGGGTAGGTCGGCGCGATCGCGGTGAGCTGCTTGTCCTTCCAGATCTTCAGGAAGTCCAGCTGGTCCTCGCCGTTCATCGGCGGAACGGGCTTGCCCGCGTCCTGGAACGCCTCGACCGCCGCGACGGCCACCGCTCCGGCGTCCATCCAGACACCGTCGATCGTGCCGTACCGCTGGATGTAGTCGTCGACGATCTTCTTGGTCTTGGCCGGGTCGCCGTCGGTGAACTCGACGCCGACGACGTCGACCTTCGCCTTGTCGAACGCCACCTTCGCCGCCGACCAGCGGGTCTCCAGGACGTCGACACCGGGCAGGATCCGCAGGGCGAGGACCTTCCCACCGGGCTTCATCTTCTGGCTGACGAACTCGGCACCAACGTGGCCGAACCCGTAACCACCGATGGGGTTGATGAACGTCACCGGGCACTTCGTGTCGACGCCGCGGTCGAAGACGATGACCGGCAGCCCGCCGCGCAGGCCGCCTCGACGGCCGGAGTGAGCGTGGCGGTGGTGTTCGGCGAGACGATCAGCGCGTCGCAGTCCTTGCCGAGCAGGTCGTTGATGTCCGCGATCTGCTTCTGGTCCTTGCCCTCGGCGTCAACGTGCACGAACTCCTTGATACGGCTCTTCTGCGCCTCGACCTCGGCCTGCATCGTCTTGAACCCGACCTGCCGCCACGGATTGTTCAACGCCGCGTTGGAGAAGCAAATCTTGTGCGGACCGCTCTTCTTGAACTTGGCGGTGTCCACCAACTTCGGATTGAGCACCTGCTCCCACGGCTTATCAGCCGGACCAGTCGGCGCCGCGTCGAGCAACGCCAACTCCGCGTCGTAGTCGGCCTGGACGAAGAACTTCGACTGCTCACCAGTGCCGGACCCGGCGGCGGAGGCACTGCCGGAGGGACCGGCAGCCGGCTCGTCGGTGGAGCAGGCGGTAAGGGACAGCAGGGTGACAGCGGCCAGGGCCGCCATGGAACGTCGCACTATGGTTCCCCTTATCTCGACGAAGAACGTGTTGCCGAGACCGCCACGGCGAGCAGGATGATCGCGCCCTGGACGGTCGATCTGAGGGCGCCGGAGACGCCGTAGAAGTTCATGAGGGCGAACAGCAGTTCGAGGGTCAGCGCGCCGAGCATCGCCCCGACGACAGCGCCTCGACCTCCACCCAGCGCGACACCGCCGAGGACGACAGCGGTGATCGCGCCGAACTCCAGGCCCGCGCCGGCCTGGAACGACACGCCGCTGTAGCCACCCAGGAGGATCGCCGCGAACGCCGCCGCCAGGCCGCTGAGGATGAAGGCGATGGTTCGGGTACGCCAGACGCGTACCCGCTCAACTCGGCGGTGCGCGGGTTGTCCCCGACGGCGACCAGCGTCCGGCCGAAGTCGGAGCGCATCAGCAGCACGGCCGCCACCGCCAGGACCACCAGGACCAGCAGCGCGTACGGCACGCGGCCGAGCACCGGCACGTCCTCGATGGCCCGCCGGCCGAACCGCCGGAACTCCTCGGAGAACCCACCCTTCGGGGCGCCGTCGGACCACAGGTAGACGGCGCCGACGAGGATCAGGAACATGCCGAGGGTGGTGATGAACGAGGGCACCCGCAGCCGCGTCGTGATCAGGCCGTTGACCAGCCCGACGAGTGCTCCGAAGACGAGCAGGAGCAGCACCACCGGCCAGGTACGCGCCGGGTCGCCGTCGATGAGCCGGGCGGCGACCACCACCTGCGCGGTGACCAGGGACCCGACCGAGAGGTCGAACTCGCCGGAGACGATCACGAAGTACTGGCCGGCGGCGAGCAGGATGATCGGCGCCGAACGACCGAGGAAGGACATCAGCGACGACGGGGCCAGGAAGTCGGGCTGCCGGATGCCGACGAGCACCAGCAGCACCGCGAGGATCGCGAGGATCGGCAGGACACCACCGGGGCGGAGCCGCGGCACCCGCAGCGACAGAGAACGGGGCTGGACGGTCTGCATGGCTAGGCCGCCTTTCGCATTGCCCTGCGGGCGTAGACGGCGACCGCGGCGATGATGATCGCGCCCCGGATCACCTGCTTGAAGAAGGCGTCGACCTCGAGCTGGTTGAAGATGGCGTCGATGCTGGCGAGCAGCAGCACCCGCCGACGGTGCCGACGACGCCGCCGCGGCCACCGGCGAGAGCGGTCCCACCGATCACCACCGCGGCGATCGACTCCAGGTCGTACAGGCCCTCGGTGCCGACCCGGGTGCGCCCGAGCCGAGCCGACTGGCGAGGTAGATGCCGGCGAGGCCGGCGCACATCGAGCACAGGACGTGGGCCGTGACGAGGATCCGGTCGTTGCGGACACCGGAGAGCCGGGCCACCTCCGGGTCTCCGCCGACGGCGACCAGGTGGTGACCGAAGCGGGTCCGCGTGAGCGCGAACCAGGCGGCCGCGGTCACGGCGACCAGCAGCAGGAACGACACCGGCACCGGACCGATCCGCTGGTAGCCGAGGGACTGCACGAGCGAGGGCGAGGTGGCGCCGGCCGGGCCGTCGTAGCCGTTGTCGAGGTAGCCCTGAGCAGCAGCCCGACGCCGAGGGTCGCGATGAACGCGTTGACCCGGAGCTTGGTGACGAGGAGCCCGTTGAGCAGCCCGATGCCCGCGCTGACGGCCAGCGCCAGGCCGATCGCGGGCAGCAGCGCGCCGTCGCTGCCGTTCATCGTCTCGGCGGCGACGAGTGCTGAGGCTGATCACGTACGCCACCGAGAGGTCGAGCGAGCCGCCCAGGATGACCAGGGTCTGGCCGACGGCGACCAGCCCGAGGCCGGCGGCGACGTGCAGCAGGCTCACCGTCGTGGACTGGTTGAAGAGCTGACCGCCGTCGAGCAGGACGACCAGCCAGCCGATCGCGAGGGTGAGGGTCAGGCCACGAAGACGCCCGGTACGGGCCGGCGGGCCGGCAGGAGCGACAGGGCGCTCATGCGGCAGCCTGCCGTGCCGTGCCGACCGCCAGCGCCATGACGCTCTCCTCGCTCGCCCGGCGGGCAGCTCGCCGGCGACACGGCCGTCACGCATGACGACGATCCGGTCGCTCATCCCCAACAGCTCCGGCAGATCGGACGAGACCATCAGCACGGCCGCGCCGTCGCGGGCGAGACGGCGGACGAGGTCGTGGATGGCCGACTTCGCGCCCACGTCGATGCCCCGGGTCGGCTCGTCGAAGAGCAGGATCCGCGGTGTGAGCGCGAGCCAGCGGGCCAGCACGACCTTCTGCTGGTTGCCGCCGGACAGGAAACGGATCTCCTGGTCGTCGCCCGCGCCACGGACCTCCACGGCGGCGAGCAGGTCGCGTACCCGTTCGGTGCGGGCGGCCGACCGGACCGGGCCGCGAAGACGGCCCGGCTGGCGAGCAGCGCGTTGTCGAGCACCGACTGCCGGGGCACGATTCCCTCACCCTTGCGGTCCTCGGTGACGTACGCGATGCCGGCCCGCATCGCGGTGCGGGCGAGCGCAGCCGGATCGGCCGGTCGTCGAGCGTGACGTCCCCGGTCGTGAACGGCGACACCCCGAAGAGCGCACGGGCCAGTGCCGAGCGTCCGGAGCCCTGCAGGCCGCCGATGCCGAGCACCTCGCCGGCGCGCAACTGGAGGTTGATGTCCCGCAGCTTGCGGTTGCCCGCGTCGCGGAGGGTGACCCGGATCGGACCGCGATCCTCGGGAGCGGCCCGGTCCGGGTAGTAGCTGGACAGCTCCCGACCGACCATGTGGCGTACCAACTTGTCGGCGTTGGTGTCTGCCGTGTCCACTGTGGTAACCCGGCGCCCGTCCTTGAGAACGGTGATCCGGTCGGACAGGTCGAAGACCTCGGTGAGCCGGTGCGAGACGTACAACAACCCGATGCCCCGCTCCTGAAGTCGGCGCACCAACCCGTACAGCAGCTCGACCTCGTGGTCGGCCAGCGCGGCGGTCGGCTCGTCCATGATGAGCAGCCGCGCGTCCAGGGCGAGCGCCTTGGCGATCTCGACGACCTGCTGCTGCGCGACGCCCAACTGACCCACCCGGGCGTCGGCCGGCAACGTGGTCTCACCGATCGAGGCGAGCACCTGCCGGGTGCGGTCGAGCATGTCCCGACGGTTGACCAACCCGCGGCGGACCGGCTCGTGCCCCAGGAAGACGTTCTCCGCGACGGTGCGCTCCGGGAGCAGGTTGAACTCCTGGTGGATGATGCCGATTCCGGCCCGCTGCGCGTCGCGCGGACCACGGAAGCTGCGCGACGTACCGGTGAACTCGACGGTGCCCTCGTCCGGGGCGTAGCCACCCGAGACGATCTTCATGAGGTCGACTTCCCGGCGCCGTTCTCGCCGACGACCGCGTGCACCTCGCCCGGCGCGACGTCGAGGTCGACACCGTCGAGTACGCGTACCCGAGGAAGGACTTACCGATGCCCCGGAGGACGAGCAGCGGCACCGGCCGCGAGTCTGACATCCCGAAAGCCCTCACATACAGTAGTTATTGACAAGATTCAATGCCACACTACGGCGACTTCGAGGCACTGGACAACAAGCTTTCGTAGCGAAAGCGAAGGCTTACGTTCTCCCGATGCGAACATTCTCTTGACATCGACGAAACATCACACGTATGAAGATAGATGTTTGGATGCGGGTCCGCAATCCTCGATCACGCCCGACTGCCAGGTCGGGCCGCGATCGACAGGCGGCGCCGCAGCTAGGGAGCCGGACACAGCCGCCGTCCACCGGGCAGGACGTCGGACGTTACTTCGTTGATTGACAGCCATCGATCTCTAGCTCATCCTGACCTCGTGGACCGCAGGACGAGAACCACCACCATCATCACGCTGCGTGACATTCCGCGAGTCTGACTGCCGTTTCGGCGAACGGCATGAGGACAGTCCAGCGCGCTCGCGCCCTCCGGCGTCCAGGCACAACCTGACGCACCGTAGGGCCCGTGGTCGCTACCCCTACGCCCGCCCAACCTAGGAGAAGGCATGCGTCGCAACACATTGCTCATCTCGGTCATCGCCGGCCTGTTACTGGCGCTCGGACTCGCTCCACCCGCTTCGGCGGCCCCGGCCTTCCGCGCCCTGGTGTTCAGCAAGACCACCGGCTACCGGCACGACTCGATCCCCGCCGGGATCAGCATGCTCCAGCAGCAGGCCGCCGCGAACAACTTCGAGGTGGTGGCGACCGAGGACTCGAGCGTCTTCACCGCCAGCAACCTGGCGACCTTCGACGTGATCGTCATGCTCCAGACCTCCGGCATGGTCTGGACCTCGACGGCGCAGCGCCAGGCGGTGGAGGGTTACCTCGCCAGCGGCAAGGGCATCGTCGCCATCCACAACGCCACCGACATGGGCATCGAGTCCGAGTACCCGTGGTGGGACAACACCATCAACGCCGGGGCCCACATGCCCGAGCACTCGCCCGGCGTGCTGCAGGGCACCGCCATCGTCGCCGACAAGAAGCACCCGTCGACGGCCAGCCTGCCGGATCGGTGGACCCGCAGCGAGAGTGGTACAACTTCGACGCCAACCCGCGCGGCAAGGTGCACGTCCTGGTGACCGCCGACGAGCGCACCTACAACCCGGGATCCCGGGCGATGGGCCCGGACCACCCGATCTCCTGGTGTCGGGACACCGGCGGCGGGCGGGTGTGGGCCACCGCGATGGCCACGCGATCGCCTCCTACAGCGAGACGAACTTCCAGAACCACGTCCTCGGTGGCATCAAGTGGGCCGCCGGCAACGCTCCGGCGACTGCGGTGGCACCGTCTGGGGCAACTTCGAGAAGCGCACCCTGGACGACAACACCGTCGATCCGATGGCGATGGCAGTGGCCCCGGACGGGCGCGTGTTCTACGCCCAGCGCGGCGGGCAGCTGAAGGTCTTCAAGCCCTCCACCAACAGCACTGTCACCGCCGGCACGCTGAGCGTCTACACCGGCGGTGAGGATGGCCTCACCGGCATGGCGCTGGACCCCAACTTCGCCACCAACGGGTACGTGTACCTGTACCACTCGCCGGCGAGCAGCTCGACCGACGTCAACCGGGTCTCCCGCTTCACGATGAGCGGCGACACGCTGAACACGTCCAGTGGCGTGACGATCATCGACATCCCGGCGTACCGGGACCGGACGTTCCCGGAGCCCGGCCACACCGGCGGGTACATCGAGTTCGGTCCGGACGGCAACCTCTACATCGGCACCGGCGACGACACGCCGCCGAACCTGGACCCCAACTGGCAGGGCTACGCCCCGCTGGACTGGCGCTCGGGCAAGTCAACCTGGACGCCGCCGGACCGCGGGCAACACCAACGACCTGCGCGGCAAGCTGCTGCGTATCCGCCCGGAGCCAGCGGCAGCTACACCATCCCGTCCGGCAACCTCTACCCCCAGGGCACGGCCCAGACCAAGCCGGAAGTCTACGCGATGGGCTTCCGCAACCCGTTCCGCTTCTCGATCGACGCGGCCACCGGCTGGGTCTACCTGGCCGACTACGGCCCGGACCGCAACCCGCCCACCACCAACCGTGGCCCGGAGGGCCTGGTCGAGCTGAACGTGATCAAGACGCCCGGCAACTACGGCTGGCCGTTCTGCCACGGCAACAACCAGCCCTACGCGCCGTTCACCCGGACACCGGCGTCGTCGGCTCGAAGTTCAACTGCTCCGCGCCGGTCAACAACTCGCCGAACAACACCGGTCTGACCAGCCTGAAGCCGGTCGTCATGCCCAACCTCTGGTATGGCTACCCCGCCTCGACGACCTTCCCCGAGCTGGGCTCCGGCGGCTCCGCGCCGATGGGTGGCCCGGTCTACCGGTACGACGCGTCGAACCCGTCCGCGACGAAGTTCCCGCCCTACTACGACGGGGTGCACTTCTTCTACGAGTGGTCGCGCAGCTACGTCAAGGAGGTGCACTTCGACTCCTCCACGGCGGTGACCCGCACCAACCCGTTCCTGCCCGGTGGTGGGTTCAACAAGCCGATGGACATGGAGTTCGGCAAGGACGGCTCGCTCTACCTGCTGGAGTGGGGCACCAACTTCGGTGGCGGCAACAGCGACTCCGGGCTCTACCGGATCGACTACATCCAGGGCGGCCGGTCACCGATCGTCAAGGCCACCGGCACGCCCACCAGTGGCACCTCGCCGCTGACCGTCCAGTTCAGCAGCGCGGGCACGTCCGACCCGGACGGCAACACGCTGAGCTACCTGTGGACGTTCGGCGACGGCACCACCTCCACGGCGGCCAACCCGTCGAAGACGTACACCTCCAACGGCAACTACACGGCCCAGTTGAAGGTCACCGACAGCACCGGTAAGACGGGCTTCGCCAACGTCCCGATCACCGTCGGCAACAGCGCCCCGGTGGTCACCATCACCACACCGGGCAACGGAGGCATGCTGACCTTCGGCGACAAGGTGTCGTACCAGATCACCGTGACCGATCCGGACGGCGGCACTGTCGACTGCTCGAAGGTCATCCTCAACCCGGCGCTGGGTCACGACGACCACGCGCACGAGACCACCGAGTACCCGGGCTGCTCGGGCACCATCTCCACCGACCTGCTCGGCGGGCACCCCGATGGCGCCAACCTGTTCTACGTGCTGAACGCGCGGTACACCGACAACGGCGGCTCGGGGCGGGTCCCCGCTCACCGGCACCGCGCAGGCGATCCTGCAACCGAAGCACAAGCAGTCCGAGTACTTCAGCAGCCAGTCGGGGTCCGGGTCGTCGACCAGGCCGCTGCGGAGAGCACCAAGCGCGTCGGTGACATCTCCACCAACGACTGGATCGCGTTCAGCCCGATGAACCTGTCGGGCATCTCGACGGTCAGCTACCGGGTGTCGTCGCCCTCCGGTGGCGGTTCGATCGAGCTGCGCGCCGGCTCGCCGACCGGCACCCTGCTGGCCACCACCACGGTGCCCAGTACGGGCGGCTGGGACAACTACCAGTCCACGACTCCGGTGAGCGTCGCCGCGCTCAGCGGGACACAGACGCTCTACATGGTGTTCAAGGGCAGCAGCAACTCGTTCGATCTGGACTCGCACACCTTCGGCGGCAACGGGGTCGGCGTACCCGGCACCGGTGGTGGCCTGGCGAGCAAGACCTACACCGTCACGGCGCAGCACAGCAACAAGCTGATGGACGTCAGCGGTGTCTCCACCGCCGACGGCGCCCAGATCACCAGTGGGCGAACACCGGTGGCAACAACCAGAAGTGGCAGGCGGTCGACGCCGGCAGCGGTGCGGTCTACCTGAAGGCGGTGCACAGCGGCAAGTGCGTCGAGGTGGTCGGCAGCTCCACCGCGGCGGGTGCCTTCCTCCAGCAGGCCACCTGCAACAACGGCAACCAGCAGAAGTTCACCGCCACCGCGACGGGTACCTCCGGCGTGTACACGGTGCGCAATGTGTTGAGCAATCTCTGCATGGACGTCAACGGTGCTTCCACGGCCGACGGCGCCCGGGTGTTGCAGTGGACCTGCAGCAGCGCGACGAACCAGCAGTGGCGGTTCACCGCGGTGTGACAGCGCGACTGTCGCGGTAATAGATGACGTCCCGGTCGGGACCGGTGTCCGAGTAACGGAGCCGGTCCCGGCCGGGACGCGCTGTCAGCCCGGTTGGACGGAGGAGTCCCCAGCGGGTAGCGCGGCGAGCAGTCCGGCCGCCGCCAGGGCGTCCCACAGTTCCTCCGGCACGGCGGCCTCGGAGCGACGCACGGTCTCGGCCATCTGGGACCCGTTGCGCACGCCGACCACCGTCGACACCACGGCCGGATGCCGGCGGACGAAGGCGAGCGCCGCCTGCGGCAGGGTGACGCCATACGTCTCGCAGACCGCGGCGATCCCCGCGCCCGCTCGATCACCTCGGCCGGGGCCTGCTGGTAGTTGTAGACGGCATCGGCCGGCGGCCGATCCTGCGACAGCAGCCCCGAGTTGTAGACGCCCGCGATCACCACGCCCACCCCGGCTCTGGGCAGCCGGCAGCAGGTCGTCGGCCGCGCCCTGCTCCAGCAGGGTGTACCGCCCGGCGCACATCATGAGGTCGACGTCGGTCTCCCGCACGAACCGCGCCAGCATCGCCGACTGGTTCATGCCGGCGCCGATGGCACCCACGACACCCTGGTCCCGCAGGTCCACCAGGGCCGGCACGGCCTCCCGCGCGGCCTGCTCCCAGTGGTCGTCCGGGTCGTGCAGGTAGACCACGTCGATCCGGTCCAGCCCGGTCCGGTCCAGGCTGGCCTCGATCGAGCGACGGACGCCGTCGCCGCTGAAGTCCCACTCCCGCCGGTGACTCGCGGGAACGTCGAACCCGTCCGAGTCCCGCAGGTGCGCGTCCTGGGGCGAGGGCACCAGGAGTCGCCCGACCTTCGTCGACACGACGTACTCGTGGCGCGGCCGCCCGCGCAGCCGGCACCGAGGCGGTGCTCGGACAGCCCGAGGCCGTAGTGCGGTGCGGTGTCGTAGTACCGGACGCCCGCCTCCCACGCCGTGTCGACCGCCGAGGCGAACTCCTCGTCCGTCGTCGCCCGGTACAGGTTGCCACCCTGAGCCGCGCCGAAGCCCAGCTCGGTGAGGCGTACCTCCGGACGGCGCGGCAGCGCACGCGCCCTCACGACGCCGCCAGCCGGTAGACGCGGCGTGCCGTGTCTCCCCAGATCCGCGCCTGGCTGGCCGCGTCGTGCTCCGCCAGCAGTTCGGCCAACGCGTCGACCCACCGGGGGTACGAGCTGGCGAGCAGGCAGACCGGCCAGTCCGAGCCGAACATCAGTCGGTCCGGGCCGAACGCGTCGAGCGCGTCGTCGACGGCCGGTCGGAGGTCTCCGGGCGTCCAGTGCGGCAGCTGGACCTCCGTCACCAGACCGGAGAGCTTCGCGCTGGTGTTGGGCGAGGCCGCCAACGCCCGGAGGTCCCGGCTCCACTCGGCCATTTCCGGAAGGCCCAGCGCGGGCTTGCCCAGATGGTCGAGGACGAAGCTCACCTCGGACAGGTCCCGCGTCAGACGCGCGGCCATGGGGAGTTGGTGCTGGCGGACCAGCAGATCGAAGCCAGGCCGGCGGCGCCGACCGCCGCGATCCCCGACGAACGTCCGGCCGATCCAGGTACGCCGGGTCGGTCTCGGACTGCACGAGGTGACGGATGCCGACGAGCCGGTCTCCGCCGCGTACGGCCCGCAGCCGAGCGAGGCGGTCCGCGACGTCGTCGGCACTCAGGTCCACCCAGCCGACGACCCCACGGATGAGCGAGTCGTCCGCGGCGATGCCCAGCAGGTCCACCGTCTCCGTCTCCGAGGCGATGGACTGCACCACCACTGTCGCGGTGACCCCGGCGGCCCGGGCGGTCGGTGCGAGATCGGCGGGTTCGAAGTCGGCGTCGATGGCCGCCATGGTCACCGGGTCGATCCACGGCTGCGGGTGTCGTGCGCGGACCCAGAGGTGGTGGTGTGCGTCGACGATCCCGGCTCGGCCGGGCACCTGCGCGCCCGTCATCGGCCCAGCCAGCCGCCGTCGACGGGAAGCACGACCCGTTGACGTAGTCCGACGCGGCCGAGGCGAAACACCGTGGCACCGCCGAGATCGTCGGCGCGGCCCCATCGGGCAGCCGGAATCCGGGCGAGGATCGCCTGGTTACGGTCGGGGTCGTCGCGCAGCGCCTGGGTGTTGTCGGTGGCGATGTAGCCCGGCGCGATGGCGTTGACGTTCACCCGTGGGCCGCCCACTCGTTCGCCAGCGCCTTGGTGAGCCCGGCCACGCCCGACTTCGACGCCGCGTACCCGGGAACGGTGATGCCGCCCTGGAAACTCAACAGCGACGCGGTGAAAATGATCTTTCCATGGCCACGCTCGACCATCGTCCGGCCGATTTCCCGGCTCAGGACGAACTGACTGCTGAGGTTCACCTCGATCACCCGATCCCACATCTCGTCCGGGTGCTCCGCGGCCGGCGTACGGGCGATCGTGCCACCGTTGTTCACCAGGATGTCGACGGGGCCGAGTGCGATGATGTCGCGGGCCAGCCGGTGCACGGCCTCCCGGTCGCCGAGATCCGCCCGCAACGCGGTGAACCGGCGGCCGGTGGCCCGTACCCGACGCTCGACCTCGCTGCCGTTTGCCTCGAGCTGGGCCGAGACCCCACGATGTCGGCACCGGCCAGGCCAGAGCCTCGGCCATGGCGAGGCCGATACCGCGACGGGCTCCGGTCACAACGGCGGTCCGTCCGGACAGATCGAACAGTGTCGTCATCGGTCGCCCTCCCGGACATCGAGCAGCACCTTCATCACGCCGCCACCCTCCAACGCCGCGAAGGCGTCGCCGGCCGCCTCGACCGGTTCGACCCGGGAGATGAGCTGCCGTGCCGGGATCTCGCCCGAGGCGACCAACCGGATCGCCTCCACCATGTCGTCGCGCTGGTACAGCCGCGCGCCGAGGAGTTCCAGCTCGCGCCAGAAGAACCGGTGCAGGTTCACCTCGCGGGGCTTGGGATGGATCGCCACCATCACCAGACGGCCGCGGGTGGTGAGGACGTCCACCGCCGTGGTGACGCCGGCGGCGGAGCCGGACACCTCGAAGGCGATGTCGGCGCCCGCGCCGTCGGTACGGTCGTTGACCAGCGCCACGACATCGGTCGAGCCCGGGTCCACGGCCTCGATCCCGATGCCCTCGGCCACCTCGCGCCGGAACGGGTCCGGCTCGACGAGGAGCACCGCGCGCCACGGCCCCGGGCGACGGTGGCGATGAGGACCCGACCGGCCCACCACCGACCACGACAACCTGGTCGTCGGCGCTGACGTTCCCCTCCGGACGTCGTGCACCGCGACCGCGACCGGTTCGACGAGTGCCGCGTGGTCGAGCGGCAGGTCCTCCGGGAGCGGCAGGACCAGCTCCGCCGGGACCGTCCAGGAGGACTGCATGGCGCCCGGTGAGTCGATGCCGAGGAAGTTCATCGCGTGGCAGACATGGGAGTTCCCCGCTGGCAGGCGGCGCACGACCCACAGGGCCGGGTCGGCATCACGGTGACGGGTTGACCGACGGTCCAGCCGGTGACGTCCTCGCCGATGGCCGCGATCCGCCCGGACATCTCGTGCCCGATGATGGCCGAGTCGCCGACCCGGGCGTCCATGTCTCCGTGGTAGATGTGCAGATCCGTACCGCAGATCCCGGTGTACGCCACCTCGATCCGTACCTGACCAGGACCCGGTGGTTCCAGGTCACGGTCCTCGATTCCGAGGTCTCGCGCCCCCGGTAGACGACTGCCTTCATCGTTCCTCCGTCTCGACGGTCGGTACGTCTATCGTGCCGACCGCGCATGGGTGTGGTGCACCGCCATCGCGATGCACCCACGCTCGATCTGGTGGTCAGTTCAGTGCGTCGCGGTCGGCGACACCTCGTGGTGGGAGTTCAGCGGCACGACGGGCACCTGGCGGGTGGGGATGACCCGTCGAATCCTGCCAGCAGTCGCCGTCCGGCCCGCTCCGGTCGCACGTTGGGGCTGTCGGCCGCCTGTGCCGGCGGGCGGCGGTTGGCCGCCGGATCCGCTCCTCGTCCACCCGAACGCCGAGTCCGGGTGAGTCGCCGAGGATGAAGGCACCGTCCTCGACGTGCAGATCGATGGAGACGCCGACCGGTGGGTGCAGGTCCTGCAGTTCGCTGGTCAGGTGGTTCGGCACCGAGGTCGCGGCGTGCAGCAGCCCGATCGGGCTGTTGCCGATCGGGCTGACCGGCAGGTCGTGCGCGTGGGCCAGGGCGGACGCCCGCAGGAAGTGGGTGACTCCCCAGACGGCTGCCATCTGCACGACGTCGACCGCGCCAGCGGCGATCAGCGGACGGTACTGTTCGAGCCCGGTGAGGTTCTCCCCGGTGGCGACCGACGCGCAGACACCTCGGCTGACCGCCGCCAGGCCCTCGGCGTCCCATCGGCGGACCGGCTCCTCGATCCAGATGAGGTCGAGGGTGCGTTCGAGTTCGCAGACGTGCCGGACGGCCTGCTTGCGGGTCCACGCCTCGTTCACGTCGAGCATCAGCCCCGGCCGCCGGCCGCGCCCGGCTTCGGTCAGGACCTCCTTGACCAGGCCGAGGCGGTGCCTGTCGCTCTCGATGTCGAGACCGCCCTTGAGCTTGGCGGCGCGCAGGCCGTGGCTGGCGTAGACCTCGTACTCGGCGACGAGTTCCTCGTCGGTGAGCCCGATGTCCAGGCCGGACGCGTAGGCGGTGACCCGCCGGTCGCGTCCGCCGAGCAGCCGCCACAGCGGCTCACCGGCCGCCTGCGCCTTGATGTCCCAGAGCGCGGTGTCGAGCGCGCCGATGGTGCCGAAAACCGGGCCCGCGTGGCCGGCCTTGAAGGTGTGCCGCAACATGCGGTCGTACAGGGTCGTCACGGCACGGGGTCTTCGCCCTCGATCGCTGCGAAGATCCGCTCGATCTCGACGTGCGGCCCGAGGCCGACTCCCGAGATGCCCTCGTCGGTGTCGACGACGACGATCGAGACCGGCACGACCCGTCGGCGAACACTCCGTTGGCATCGCCGACGGGACGCCCCATTCCTGGACCGTGGAGAGCGTCCGATATCCCGTGATCCGCATGTCAACCCTTCGTGGAACCGGCGGCCACGCCGTCGGCAATTTGGCGCTGGAGGAACAGGTAGACCAGGAGGACGGGTATCGCGGCGATCAGCACCCCGGAGGCGAAGGTGGGGATGTTGTCGGAGTACTGACCCCGCAACGAGGTCACCCCGATCATCAGCGTCCGGTGATCGGCCGAGGGCATCATCACCAACGCCATGAGCACGTCGTTCCAGCAGAACAACGCGTTGAGGATGCCGACCGACAGCAACGCCGGGGTGCCCAGGGGCAGCATGATCCGGCGGTAAACGCCGTACACGGTGTTGCCGTCGATCCGCGCGGCGTCGACGATCTCCGGCGGAATGCCCTGTAGTAACTCGTCATGAGAAAGACGGTGAAGGGCAGGAACTGGGCCACGTAGACCAGGATCAGCCCGGGGTACGTGTCGATGAGCGCGGTGTCCGCCATGATCCGGGCGAGCGGCACCATGATCACCTGGAACGGGATGAAGAGCCCGCGAGGCAACCCAGGAACAAGGCCGAGGAGCCACGGAACCGCAGCTGGCTCAGGGCGAAGCCGGCCATCGACCCGAGCAGCAGCAGCAGCAGCACCGACACCGTCACCACGAACAGTGAGTTGACGAAGTAGCGGCCATGCCGACGCTGTTCCACGCCGTGCTGAGGTTCTCCCAACGCAGGGCGTCGGTCAGCGAGAACCGGTCGAGAATGTAGTCACGGCGCGTCTTCATCGCGACGTTGGCGGTGAACAGCAGGGGTAGATCGTCGCCAGGGCGAGCAGCGACATGGGGATGGCGATCAGCCACCAGCCCAGGCGGAGGCGAGACATCAGTCCTCCTTTCCGGATCGTTCGAGCAGCTTGATCTGCAACAGCCCCACCACGAGCATGATCATGAAGAGGATCGTCGACGCGGCCGACGCGAGACCGGACGGTTCATCTGGCCCTGCTGCTTCCAGATGTAGAACTCCGGCAGGTACGTCGACCCCTCCGGCCCGCCGCTGGTCATCACGTAGAGCAGCCCGAACATCGAGGTCAGCATCCCGATCATCGTGGTCACGAAGACGAACTGGATGGTGCGCGAGAGCTCGGCACGATCACGTGCCAGACCACCTGGCGCAGTGACGCCCGTCCACCCGGGCAGCGTCCAGCAGCGCGGGATCCAGCGTGGCGAATCCGGCGAGGAACACCACCAGGGCCATGCCGAAGGTGGCCCAGATGTGCACGCCGACCACCATGAACATCGCGATGCCCGGGTCACCGAGCCAGTCGATCGGATCGACACCGACCGACCCGAGGACGGCGTTGAGGGGCCGTCGAAGGCGAGCAGCAGGTTGAAGATCGCACCGACGATGACCGGTGAGAGCACAGCGGGAAAGAAGTAGACGCTGCGGTAGAAGCGGTGACCGGGCACCCGCAGGTAGATGAACGTCGCGAGCAGACCGGGGATCGCCACCGCCACCGGCAGCAGAAGCACCAGCAGCCCGACGTTCTTCAGCGCGGTCTGGAACAGCGGGTCGGCGAAGAGCTCGCGATAGTTGCCGAAACCGACCGCCGCCCGTTCTGCGCACCGTCGCCGGTGAAGGAGAAGTTGACCCGAGGAGCAGCGGGTAGAGGCGCAGCAGCACGATGATCAGGACGGCCGGGGCGACCAGGATGTAGGGGCGTAGCGTTCGGCCCCAGGCCGCCACGGGTGCGACGGGGTCGTGCGCCACTTCGATGCGCGGCGGGGGTGACCGCCGCCCGCCGGCCCGTCCAGCCGAAGCTGGACGGACCGACGGTTGCGTGTTTCCCATTGGCACGAGGTCAGCCCGCCTGGTCGGAAGCGGCCAACTGCTTCACCGCCTCGTCGACGCTGACCGAACCGCTGAGCAGCTGCTGCGAGAGGCGCCCCATCAGGTCCAGCGTCTTCGAGGAGAGCGCCACGTGCAGAGCGGGCTTGCCACTCTTCAGCTCGCCGACGATCGTGGAGACCGCGGGCCCGCCCGCCGACACGTCGATGGTGGTGTCGGCGGCGATCGCGCCGGCGTCGGCGTAGAAGGCCTTCAACGCGTCGGCCGAGCTCAGCGAGCGCACCAGGTCGGCGGCCACCTTCGGGTCCTTCGTCCACTTGGCGACCGCGTAGCCGATGCCACCGTCGTACGGGAGGCTCGGGGTGGTGCCGGCGGTGACGACCGGGCCTTCATGACGCCGAGCTTCTCCGCGGTCAGGAACTCGTTGAAGTCCTGCCAGTGCCCCACGTCCGACATCAGACCCATGACGTGCGCGGCCTTACCGGACTGGAAGAGCGCGAAGGAGTCGTTGAACATGGCGGTCGAGTTGGCCCCGTCGCTGTTCATCTTCTTGTCGCCGGCCTCCTTCCAGGTCTGGAAGATCCGCTTGACGTTTGCCGAGTTCCAGTCGCGCTTGCCGGCGATCCAGGCGTCGTACTCCGCGGCGGTGAGGGTGGTCGAGCCCAGGCTGGACAGCCAGAACTGGATGCCGACGCCCTCCTTGTTGCCGAGGGCGAAGCACTTGGCGCCCTTCGAGGCGATGGCGGCGCAGTCGGCGACGAACTTGTCCCAGGTGGCGGCCGGGGTAGCCGGGTCGAGGCCGGCCTTCCGGTAGATCTCCTTGTTGTAGTAGATCGGGTAGCCCTGCAGCGTCACCGGGGCGGCGTAGGTCTTGCCGTCCTTGGCGAACGCCTCCCAGCCGGCCAGCCGCTGCCTGTCCTCGGCCACGTAGTCGTCGAGCGGCACCAGCGCGTCCACCCGGTCACGGATCTGGCCGCCACCGTTGAACAGCATCACGTCCGGGCCCTTGCCGGACTGGATCGCCGCACCGAGCAGGGTGTAGTACTGGTCGAAGGGCTGCGCGACGAACTCGACCTCGACGTCGGCGTGCTTCTTCTTGAAGTCGGCCTTGGCCTTCTCCAGATAGGATTTGGCGAATGGCTCGCCGGACTTCCAGTCCCATACGACCAACTTGCCGTCTGAGCTGGTTGACTTACCCGACTCGCTAGCACTTCCACAACCAGCCAGGGCCAGGCCCACAACGAGGACGGCCGACCATATTGCGCGCTGTCTCATCAGTTGTCACCTCTATATGGGGGTGGCCGGCGGGTGTCCCGCGAGCCAGATGTTGACCGGAAGGTAACTCGTATGACGTGTGACGTCAACAGTCGGCCGTACACTGAGCCAGACGTCGTGCCACGGCGAGCCATTCGGAGGGGGACATGACGCCACCGCAGGGAGACAACCCTGAACAGCCCGGCGACCCCGGCGTGGGTGCGTCGGCCGACGAACCTCGCCAGGGCGGTCACCGCCGAACTGGTGGAGCGAGTCGTCCGCGGCGTACACCCGTCCGGGACGTCCCTGCCTCCCGAGCCGATCCTCTGCGAGACCTTCGGCGTGAGCCGGACCGTCGTCCGGGAAGCAGTGAAGATCCTTCAGGAGAAGGGGCTGGTGCAGGTCCGTCAGGGTGCCGGCACCATGGTGACCCCGGCGTCACAGTGGGACATGCTCGACGAGCTGGTCCTCGCGGCCACCATCGCGGTGGACGACAGCCTCGCCATCCTCGACGATCTCGTCGTCACCCGGCGCGTGCTGGAGTCCGACATGGCGAACGTCGCCGCGCGCCTCGCCGACGCCGAGACCGTCGATCGACTGCGCGCCATGGTGGACCGGATGGACGAGCTCGTCAACGACCACGTCACCTACCACGACCACGACCGGGCCTTCCACGACACGATCATGCAGGCATCCGGTAACCGCATCGCCCGTGGCGTCGTCCGGGCGCTGGAGAGCCAGGTCATCAACACCGCCCGCTACATGGGTCGCACCGAACGCGCGTTGTGCGTGGCGTCCAACCAGGGCCACCGTCGCATCTACGAGCGCATCGCCGCCCACGACTCGAACGGCGCCGCCGAGGCGATGTTCACCCACATCACCGAGGCCTGGCTGGTCCGCCGCAGCGGCACGGGCAGCCGGCTCGCCTGCAACGCTGACCGCCTGCCGGTGACGCCAGCGGCGCCCACCCCGGGGTACGGGAGCAGGCGCCGCCACCTGAGGTCGACCGGTCCTACGAGAACTGGGCGAAGAACCGCCAGATCTCACCCTTGGTCCAGGTCGTGATGCCACTCTCGCCGTAGGTTCCGTCCACCGGGCCCGGCATGTGGCCGTTGTCGTACGCGGCCCACTGCACCGGGTAACCGGAGCGGCAACCGGAGTAGGTGGTCGTGATGTGCGCACGGCTGCCGCCGGCCGGTTCGGGCGGGTTCTGCGCGGTGCATCCGTTGTTCCGGACGAACGTGTCGCGCAGCCCCTGCCCTGGGAGATGTTCAGGACGTTGTCGGTGATGCCGTGCAGTCCGAAGTACGCGATGGGCTGCGTGCCGCCGCTGCACCCGCTGATCTGCCCACCGGAGATGACCGCGACGGCCCGGAAGACGGTGGCCCGCGCACAGGCGATGGCGTAGCTCATGCCGCCGCCCCAGCTGAAGCCGAGGGCGAACCGCTGCCTCGGGTTGACGCAGAGACTGCTCTCGATCCGACTGATCATGTCATCCACGAAGGTGATGTCCTCACCGCCGGAATTGCCCCAGCCGTTGCCGAACCCCTGGGGCGCGACCAGGATCGCGCTGTTGTTCGACTGCTCCTGCTGCCCGTAGTAGGACCACGGGGTTCCGCTGGTGCCGCCGGAGGAGATCTCCTGCATGGTGCCGCCCCGCCAGTGGAAGGCGAAGATCAGCCGGTACGGGTTGCTGTTGTTGTAGTTGGCGGGCACCCGCAGGATGAAGGTGCGGCTCTTGCCGTTGCTCTGGATCGTGTGCGTGCCGCTGGCCAGCGTCGGCGCCTTGCCGCACCCGCTACCACCCGACGGCGGTGGGTTGCTTCCATCGACCTGGACGAGTTGCCACTGCTGGTTGGTGCCGCCCCAGTCGGCGTACTGCACGACGTTGCCGCCGTCGGCGGTGGACGCGCCCTGCACCTCGACGGCCTTGCTGCTGTTGCGGTTGATCAACCGGACGTAGCCACCGTCCGAATCGGCCAACCGGAACTGCTGGTTCGTCCCGTTGAGATCGGACCACTGCACGATCGCCCCACCGTCGGCGGTGGAGAAGCCACTGACGTCGAGCACCTTGCCCGAGAGCCGCGACTTGATCCGGTAGAAGCCACCCCGAGTCCACGAACTGCCACTGCTGGTTCACGCCGTTGTTACGCGTCCACTGACTGATCCGCGCACCGTCGGTGGTGGCCGAGGCGTACAGATCCAGCGCCTTACCGCTGTTCCGGTTCACCAGCACGTAGTAGGCGTTGGTGTCGACAGTCGCCGCCGACGCGGGCGCGCGTCGACCGCGACGAGTGTGCCGGCGGCCATGACCGCGGCTGCCGCCACGGCCAACCCTGACCGCCAGCGGCGTCTCTGTCGAGAGGCGGGACGAGCCTCACCGAGGGCATTCATGGTCCACTCCTTCGATCGGGGTCACCCACGAGCGGAAGGCCCGGGCGTGGGCGGGTGTTTCGAGGGGACGGCCCGCCCGTCGGGACGGGCCGCCACCCTGACCATCTACCTCGTGTCGGTCGCTAGCCGATCTTGACCAACTGCCACTGCTGGTTCGTGCCACCCCAGTCGGCGTACTGAACGACGTTTCCGCCGTCCGCGGTGGACGCGCCCTGCACCTCGACGGCCTTGCCGCTGTTGCGGTTGAGCAGACGCAGGTAACCATCCGACGATTCGGCGAGCCGGAACTGCTGGTTCGTGCCGTTGCCGTCGCTCCACTGCACGATCGCCGCGCCGTCGGCGGTCGAGAAGCCACTGACGTCGAGCACCTTGCTGGAGTTGCGGGACTTCAGTCGGTAGAAGCCACTCCCGAGTCCACGAACTGCCACTGCTGGTTCAAACCGTTGTTGCGGGACCACTGGCTGATCCGCGCACCGTCGGTGGTCGCCGACGCGTACACGTCCAGCGCCTTGCCGCTGTTGCGATTCAGCAACACGTACCAGGCGCTGGTGTCCACCGGAGCCCGGCGGCGGCGTGGTGGGCGGGGTCGAGCCCCGTTGAGGGCGTCCAGGACGGCGGTATACGCCGCCTTCTTGTTGCCGTTGCAGTCGAACAGCAGGGCGTTGTCCGACCCACGCCACGAGTCGCAGTCGCGGACACCCAGGTGGTGATGCCGGTGCACCGCGAGACGGCCAGGCAGGCGCGGGTGACGGCGCCGTAGATGTTCGCCTGGTTGCCGCCGGTCATCACGTCCAGCTCGGTGATCTGCACATCCACACCGAGGTCGGCGAAACGCTGCAGGTTGGCCTGATAGTCACTGGCCAACGAGGTGCCCAGGTGCGACTGGAACCCACACAGTCGATCGGCACACCACGGGACTTGAAGTCCCGCACCATGTTGTAGATCCCCGTCGACTTCGCGTTGATCCCATCGGTGTTGTAGTCGTTGTAACACAACTTCGCACCCGGATCCGCCGCCCGAGCCGCCGGAACGCCGCCTCGATCCAGTCGTTACCGGTGCGCTGCAGGTTCGAGTCACGCCGCCCACCGCCGCCACCATCGGCGAACGCCTCGTTCACCACGTCCCAGGCATAGATCTTGCCCCGGTAGTGCGTCGCGACCTGCGTGACGTGGTTGATCGCCGCGTTGCGCAACGCGCTGCCCGACATACCCTGTGCCCAACCCGGCTGCTGTGCGTGCCACAGCAGGGTGTGACCGCACGCTCATCCCGTTGGCCTGCGCATGGCTGACCAGACGATCACCACCGGAGTGGTTGAACTGGCCCTGCTGCGGCTCGTTGGATGCCCACTTCATCTCGTTCTCGGCCACGACACTGTTGAACTCACGGTTCAGAATCGTCGTGTACGCGCTGGTGGACAGCTTGCCCGTCGCGACCGCGGCACCGAAGTAACGGCCCTTTTCCGCGGCCGCCGCCTTCAGCGTCGTGCCGGCGCCGGCTGCGGGGTGAGCGCCACGGTCATACCGGTGGCGAGGGCGACAGCGAGGGTCGCCGCCGCCAGCAACGTTCTTCTGGGTTTCATGTCGATCCTTTTCAGTGGTTGCATCGGTGGTGGTGATGGGCCACTTCGCTCAGGACAGCTGATCGGGACGGCCATCTGGCACGCGCCGGAGAGCCGTCGGGCAGCAACGCACACAGCCGGCAGGGCTGCCGCCGGCACGTGCCGAGCCCGAGGTGACGTCCGCCTGCCCGGGGACGTCGTGATCGGAGGCACGGCCTGTGTGGCTCGCCCGGTGAGTCACGACAACGACCGGCCTCTATGTCGAGAGTGAGCGATAACATGCCGTTCGTCAAGACGTAACGAGCCGTTCACGCCGATCTGCCGGATCGCCGCGTTTCGCCCGGTACGGACCGCTCACAGAGACCGTGCTCAGCCAGCGCGCGACCAGTGGACGAGCCGCACCGCCGTACTGCTGGGGCGATGCCGGACGGCAACCCTGTTATCGCTCACAGTCGTCAGCCGGCGACGACCGCCGGCACCGCGTGGTTCACGAGCATCCGGTGGCCGAGCCATTCGGAGCCGACAGCGGCGGGTCCGCGTCGGGGCGTAGTCCGGCGAGGATGTCGGCGGTGGTGTGGGCCCGGACGCCGGGCTGCACGGCGTCGATGAACCGCGCGACGACAGCCCGGACGTGTCGTTCGGCCGGCGCGGCGAGGCCGTCGTAGACGGCCCCGAACAGTTCCCGTGCCGGCCGCCGAAGCCACCCTGCGGAAGGAGTTCCACGGGCAACTGCGGATCGAGGACGGGAAAGCGCCGGAAGGTGTCCATGATTTCGGTACGGGCCCGCACGGCGGCCACTCCGTCGACCCGCCCGGACACCACCTCCGGCAGCAGCGGTGTCCACCGTCGGAGGAACGCCTCGTAGCTCCGACTGATCGCCTGGATGTCCCAGGCCTCGATCGGCGCCCGGTCGGTGGCCGAGTCGAGCATGGTCTGCCGCCCGCGGAACACCGTCACGGCACCGAGGGTGAGCTGGTCGAGCTGAGCCCGAGCCGGAGGAGTCAGGTCGTGCGGCGAGATCCACAGGCCGTCGTACAGCGGCGCGTAGCCGAGCCACCGGAGCTGCGCGCGCAGGGCCCGCCGCTGCGTGCTCAACTCCTGGGGCAGCGAAGGCGACGACCGTCCAGCACCCGTCCCACCGCGTCGTCGAACTGGTGGAGCTGAGGATCCAGTAACCACCTGCGGAGAGGTTGGCGGCGGCCGCCCGGCTGAGCCGGTAGGAGCTGTGCCGTCCCCGGCGGCTGCCCTCCAGGACGCCACGACGGGCCAGCCGGCTGATCGCGGTACGCGCCCGGCAGTCGTCACGCCCGTCTCCGCGAGCAGCGCGACGATGGCGCCGGACGGGAGACCGACCCGAGTCCGCAGGGTGTAGTCCGCCAGCAGGGTCACCGCGACGCCCTGGGGCGAGTTGCCGACCTGCCGCCGGGGCAGCCGGAGCGGGTGGTCTCCGTCGTCCGGATAGATCTCGTCGATGTCGAAGGGGCTTGCCACAGGCGCTCCGCGCTCCTCAGGGACGGTACGACGACTGTAGACGGGTCACCGCGAGCCACCACAAATAGAGAGCATTCGATTGACACTTGTCGGACCGGGGGAACACTAATTGCCACGTGACGCCATCCGAGCCGGGCAGGGCGAGCCACAGGCAGCGGGCATCGTGCGATCACCGCGGGAGACGGGCACACCCGCGGCCGGGTCGCGCGGCAATCCCAACCTGCACAGGCAATCGAAGGAGTCGTCAGGTGACGATCAGAAGGAAAGTGCTGTTCGCCCTCGCCGTGCCGCTGATAGCGGCCGGCCTGGTGATCCCCTCCCTCCGACCCGCGTACGCGGCGTCGCTGACCGAGGTGACCAGTTTCGGCGACAACCCCGGCCGGATGCGTATGCGTCTACGTGCCGGACAACCACCCGGCCAGGCCGGCGACGGTGGTGGCCATGCACGGCTGCGGCGGCTCAGGGCCCGGCTTCTACTCCGGCAGCGAGTTCGCCAGCCTCGCCGACCGGTACGGATTCATCGTGATCTACCCGTCGGCGACCCAGCAGGCCGGCTTCGGCAACTGCTTCGACGTCTGGTCGGACGCCGCCAAGCGCCGTGGCGGCGGCAGCGATCCGGTGTCGATCGTCTCGATGGTCCGTCACGTGCAACAGCAGTACGCGGTAGACCCGGACCGGGTCTACGCCACCGGCAGTTCGTCCGGCGGCATGATGACCAACCACATGCTGGCCCTCTATCCGGACCTGTTCAAGGCCGGTGCCGCGTTCATGGGCGTGCCGTTCAACTGCTTCGCCAACGCGGCGGACTACCCACCCACCAGCAGCCAGTGCACCGGCGGAACCATGAACCGGACCCCGCAGCAGTGGGGCGACGCGGTTCGCCAGGCGTACCCCGGCTGGTCCGGGTCCGTCCGCGCGTGCAGCTGTGGCACGGCACCAACGACACCCTCGTGCCGTACTCGTTGCTGCAGGAGACGATCGAGCAGTGGACCAACGTGTTCGGGCTGAGCCAGACACCCACCTCCACCGACACACCCCAGGCCAACTGGAACCGGCGCCGATACGCCGACAGCAGCGGCACCGTCCAGGTCGAGGCGTACAGCGTCCAGGGCGCCGGGCACAGCCTGCCCTCCAGCGGCATGGCCGCGTCGGCCGTGGCGTTCTTCGGACTGACGGACCCCACGACGCCGCCCCGACCACGCCGCCCCCGACCACGCCGCCGCCGACCACCCGCCGCCGGCTTCCGGCGCCTGCCGGTGTCTGTCGACATCAACGCCTGGAACACCGGGCTGACCGAGAACATCACCATCGCCAACACCGGCACCAGCGCCGTCAACGGCTGGTCCCTGGTCTTCACCCTGCCGAGTGGTCAGACCATCACCTCGGGCTGGAACGCCACCTACTCGCCCAGCTCCGGGCAGGTGACAGCCCGGAACGTCGCGTACAACGGGGCATCCCCGCCAACGGCTCGGTGAGCATCGGCTTCCAGGCCACCCACAGCGGTAACAACGCCCGGCCGTCCGCGTTCACCCTCAACGGCGCGTCCTGCACCCTCGCCTGACGGCGGGTCGACGTCCACGAGAACGTGCGCCGTTCACGACGACGCCGCGAGGTCTCGCGCCCGGACCCTTGTGCGGGCATCCTCGATGACCGAGCCGGTGGCGCGGGCCTGACGCCCGCGCCACCGACGGGTGGTGCACACCGCCAGGGTCAGCGGTAACCGGCGGTCACCACGTTGGCCTGCACGGCGTTCTCGGTCGCGTCGGACGGGTAACCGGCGACCATGGCCCCTCGTAGAAGGTGCCGGCGCTCAGGTTCGCGCCGCCGTCGGGCTTGCAGCAGTCACCGCCACTGCCCAGGATGATCGCGCCCTGCTTCTTCATCGGGCTGTATCCCGACGGAAGCGAGCCGTCCCACAGCGTGTAGAGGCTGCCGGACTGGGCGTCGCTGCCCTTGATGGCGAAGCGGGATGTGCCGTTGTTCTTCAACGTCGCGGTCACGAACTTGCTGGTGAACGCGCGCTGGTTCGGGTTCCAGGAGCTGCTCCCACCGGGGAACAGGCCCCACTCCAGGTCCGCCTGCACCCAGGGGCCGCTGCCCGAGCAGCCGCCGAACCAGCACTGCTTACCGAAGTTGATCGCGTCCATCGCCCCGGCGGCGTCGGCCTTCCTCGTCGTCTCGCTGTTGCCGTAGTCGAAGCAGCAGCCGCTGTTGACGTGGGTGCCGCTGGTCACCATGTACATGCCCTCGGGCGCGGCGCCGGTCGGCACTCCGGTCAGGTGCCCGTCCCGCCAGTAGCTGTTGCCGGGGTTGATGTAGAGCGAGTACGCCTTGGCGCCGCCCACCGTCAGAGACTCCGTCGTCGCGGTCGCCGGCCTGCTCTGCGGTGACCCGGAACCACGCTCGACCCCTGGTACCAGAGGTCGTTGCCGCGCCCGGACTGGTCGAAGACGACGGTGATCACGCAGGTCGTGCCGGTGCAGAAGGAATCCTGCGTCGCCGCGTTGGCGGTGCCACCCGTACCCGTGAGCCCGATGTTGCGGGTCGTGTTGTCCGACGAGCGCCGGACCTGGTACAGGTTGCCGGTGTACGCCTCGTAGAGCGCCCGGGTGGTGCTGTGCGCCGCGATGCAGGGGTGCCGCCGGAGGCGTAGATGTCGCACGGACGCGCGCCGGTGGGCGGGTTGGTCGGCGGTGGGGTGGTGGTCGGCGAGGCCCACTGCTGGTTGGCGCCGCCGTTGCAGGCCAGAGGATGAGCTTGGTGCCGTTCGCGGTGGCGGCGGCGTTCGCGTCCAGGCAGAGGCCGGACTGCACGCCGGTGATGGTGCCGTTGCTGTTGACGTTCCACTGCTGGTTGTTCTGGCCGTTGCAGTCCCAGATGATCGCCTGGGTGCCGTTGGTGGTGCCTCGGCCGAGGCGTCCAGGCACTGTTGCCGTACACCTGGAGTTGTTTCGCCGACGTCCATGTCCAGGTCTGGCCGGCAGTGCCGTTGCAGTCCCACAGTTGCGTCTGGGTGCCGTTGGTGGTGCTGGAGTTGGGCACCTCGATGCAGCGGCCGGACGGCGTACCGATGATCGTGGTGCTCTGTCCCGGCTCGATGGCGGCGGCCAGCGCGGCCGCCTCGGCGGACGGCGACGGGCACCGGGGTGGCGCCGAGGCCGACGACGACGCCGACCAGTGCGGCCGCCAGGGCGGTCAGACGACAGGCGCGACGGCGTCTCGGAATGGGATCGGGGGCTGTTTCTGGCCCGATGGGGGACGGGGTTCGCACGAGGTGGCTCCTCGGAGTCGTGGAGGCGCGGGGATCGTCGACGCGCCACGGGGGCGGTGGCGATGGCGAATCGATTCGCAGCGAATCGTATGACCTTTGTTTAATTCATGTCAATAAATGTGACTGTCTGGTGAAGCGCTGGCCGCTGGGCGGACGGCCAGCGCATCACCTCCCCGGTACGCCTACCGCCCCAGGACCCGCCAGGTCTGGTTCAGCGGGCTGCCCGAGGTGACCGCCTTGCAGGTCCACTGGTGGACCAGCGCGCCGGCCGCCGTGGAGACCGCGTTGACATCGACACACTTGCCACTGTGCCGGGCGACGAGTTGGTAGTCGTGCGAGTCGTTGCCCGAGTAGGTCACCTTGCGCAGCGTGAACTGCTGGTTGAGGCTGTTCAGGCAGGTCCACTGGTGCACCGCCGCGCCGTCGGCGGTGGACACCCGCTGACGTCGAGGCACTTGCCACTCTGCTGGTTGACCACGGTGTAGGTGTTGGCCACGCCCGCCACCGGGACGAAGTTCCAGAGCTGCTGGTCACCGCCGTCGCAGTAGTTCTGCTGCTGGACGTTGCCGTCGCTGGTGCCCAGGCCGGGGTTGTTCAGGCACTGCTGGGAGTGCTGGGCCACCGCCACCGACTGGAAGCCACCGTCCGACGGTGGCAGCAGCGTCACGGTGTAGGTGTCGGTCTGGTTGGTGTACGGCAGGGTCACGGTGGCGTTGTTGTTGGACACGCCGACCAGGCTGTTCGAGACCGCGATCGGCCCGCCACGGCGCCGCCGCCGTTGTGCGGGATGCGCTGGGTGAGCACCCGGACCTGGTTGTTCTGCACGATGCCGCTGGTGGTGTCCAGGCGTTGCAGGTTGACGGTCAGGTTCCCGGTGGTACGACCACCGCCGACCAGGACCTTCGCCACGCCCGCGGTCTTCGTGGCGTACGCGTCGAAGGACTGGCTGGGGTCACCGCGACGTTCTCCCCGACCTGGGAGGCGTAGTAGCGGTAGTTCCACCACTCACCCTTGGGTTGGTGCTGGCCGGCCGAGTTGCGGATCAACAGGTTGCCGGGTCGTTGTGCAGGCTGCCGCCACTGGCCCAGTTCGCCCGCAGGCCGTCGGCCGGGCCCGCTCCAGACGCGCGATGTACCAGGCGCCGTCGGCGGGTTCTGCTCGTCGGGCGAGCCGTACTCGTTGATCTGGTACGGACGCGGGTGGGCGATGCCCGTGGGTCGAGGGTGGCGTTGGCGGCGGCGACGTTGGCCACCGGGTCACCGGGCAGCGAGTGCCAGCTGATGATGTCCGGCACCGTGTTCGTCGAGCGGACGAAGTCCAGGTACTGGTTCCAGAAGGTGTGGTTGGTCGACGGTACGCAGGCGCAGCTCGGCCCGACGATGAGCTGGCTGGGAACTCCGTCCGGATGCGCTGGTAGGTCCGACGCCACAGCTCCAGGTACTGGGAGATCGGTCGGTTCCAGAAGATGGTGATGTTGGGTTCGTTCCAGATGTCCCACTGCACCGAGAGCCCGGATGCCCGGACGTCGCTGATCAGGCGGGTCAGGAAGTTGTCGTAGTCGGTCCAGTTGCCGTTGTCCCCGGGGAACCGGGAGATGCCGGCGCCGTCCGCACCCAGAGGTCGTGCGGCAGGATGATGAACTTCCGCCGAGGGCGGTGGTGCGACGCGCCTGGGCGAGTGTGGAGTTCCAGCGACGGTCGTAGGTGCCGCCGACCCAGCCACTCCCGGAAGCTGCGCGCCGCCGGCACGCATGTACTGGAACTTGACGTCCCGGTAGAAGTGGTCGGCGGGACCGCTGGCGTTCTCGGTCATGCCGTAGATCCAGCCGGAGGCACGGTAGGTCGGCGCACCGCTGGTCGAGGAGAAGTTGACGCTTATCGACTCGTCTGCGGCCTGGGCCGAGGACGGGACGACGGTGACGGCGGCAGCGGCGACGAGCAGGCCGACGACGAGTCGGGCCACGAACGCACTGGCTCGTCGGGACCTGCTGCGGGACGGGGTTTTCACGGGCGGCTCCTTGGTGGGGCGCGGGGACGCTCTCCGGAGGGCAGCGCTTGCGAATCGATTCGCACGGATCGTAGGACCGGGAACTGAACGGTGTCAATGAAGTGACGGCCGGATTAAGCCCGTGTTGCGCAGCGTGCCTCTTAACGTGGTCAACCAACCCTTGACCCCGGGCATGGCCAGACTATCTTCGGGCGAACCGATTCGTCGAATCGATTCGCACCCTGGCCGGACTGGTCCGGCCCGCGACGATCAACCCGCACCGCACCTGACGATCGATGTGAAGTGAGGCAACACATGACCGGACTCAGTCGTCGGCGGCGCCTGGCCGCCGTCGCCGTGATAGCTCTCGCCGCAGCGGCAGTCGGCGCCTGTTCGTCGTCCTCCGATGATGCCGCCGACGGTGGCGCGTACGTCGTCTGGGATCCGTACCCGCAGTTCGCCGGCGACTCCGAGTGGGTCGCGCTGCTCAGAAGTGCGGTACCTCCGCGGGGCGACGGTCGAGCGGACCGGCTACGACACCACCGACCTGACCAACAAGGCGCTGCTCGCCGCCCAGCAGGGCAACTCACCGGACGTGCTGATCGTCGACAACCCGGTCATCTCGACTCTGGCCGAGGCCGGCGCGCTCACCACCACCGACGACAACAAGCTGGACGTCTCGGCCATGGAGAAGAACCTGCTCGGGGCGGCCAGAGCGACGGCAAGACCTACGGGGTGCCGATCGGGGCGAACACCCTCGCCCTGTACTACAACAAGGACCTGCTCACCGCCGCCGGCGTCGACCCCGCCGCCGTCACCGACTGGACGTCACTGAACTCGGCACTGGCCAAGGTCAAGGCCAAGGGGAAGAAGGGCATCACCTTCTCCGCGATCGGCACCGAGGAGGGCAGCTTCCAGTTCCTGCCCTGGTTCTGGGGATCGGGCGCCCAACTGACCGGTCTGGACTCGCCGCAGGCGGTGTCCGCGCTGACGCTCTGGACCGACTGGCTCAGGCAGGGCCACGCCCCGAACTCCGTCATCAACAACACCCAGACCACGAGCTGGCAGGAGTTCGCCACCGGCAACTACGCGTTCGCCGAGAACGGCACCTGGCAGCTGGCCAACGCGGAGAAGCTCGGCTTCTCGTACGGCACGATCCCGATCCCGGCCAGCGCGGGCGGGCCGCCCCGGCGCCCACCGGTGGCGAGTTCGTCTCCATCCCGGTGCAGAAGAACACCGGCCGGTACGCGACCTCGCAGAAGCTCGTCGCCTGTCTGACCAACGCCGACAACCTCCTCACCACGGACACCACGCTGTCCTACGTCGCACCGGTGGCGGCCGTTCAGGATCGACAGGCGAGCGCGGACCCCAAGCTCAAGGTCTGGGTGGAGGCGGTCCGGGCAGCCAAGGGCCGCACCGGTGACAACCTCGGCACCAAGTACCCGAAGATCTCCGAATCGCTGTGGACCGCTGTGCAGTCCGCCCTGAGCGGCGGGAAGTCACCACAGGAGGCGCTGACCGCCGCCCAGTCCGCGGCCGCGACCAGGTAAGCGATCCGACCCGACACCATGCCCTCCACGACAGAGACCTCCACCGCCGTACGAGACCAGGGTGGGGCGGCGACGGCCGTCCCACCGGGTCTCCCCGTCCCGTGCCCGCCGGTCCGGTCGATGGTCGGCGTGGGCCTTCCTGGCACCCGTGACCCTCTACCTGGCGGCCTTCTACGCCTACCCGCTCTACCGCAACGTCGAGCTGAGCCTGCGGGAGTACACCGTCCGCTCGTTCGTGCAGGGCGGGGCGCCCTTCGCCGGGCTCGACAACTATCGGACGGTCCTGACCGACCCGGCCTTCGGGCCGACGCTGACACACACAGTGGTCTTCACCGCGGCGTCGCTCGCCTTCCAGTTCACCATCGGCATGGCGCTGGCCCTCTTCTTCCACCAGCACTTCCCGCTGTCGCGCACGCTGCGGGCGCTCATCCTCGTACCGTGGCTGCTGCCCTGATCGTCTCGGCGTCGACCTGGTCGTGGCTGCTCAACAGCGACTCGGGGCTGGTCAACGCGGCGCTCGGCGTCGTCGGTGTGGACCCGGTCAACTGGCTCACATCGCCGGGCTGGTCGCTCACCTCGGTGATCATCGCGAACGTCTGGATCGGCATCCCGTTCAACCTGGTGGTGCTCTACAGCGGCCTCCAGGCGATCCCGACCGAGATGTACGAGGCGTCCGCGCTCGACGGCGCGACAGCGTGGCAACGCTTCTGGGGATCACCTTCCCGTTGCTGCGTCCCGTCTCCTGATCACGCTGCTCCTGGGGCTGATCTACACGCTGAAGGTCTTCGACATCATCTGGATCATGACGAAGGGTGGCCCGACCGCCTCCTCCGCCACGCTCGCCACCTGGTCGTACCGGCTCGGTTTCGGCAATCTGCTGCCCGAGTTCGGTCCGGGCGCGGCCATCGGCAACCTGCTCATCGTGCTGGCTCTGATCGCCGGCCTCCTCTACATCCGGATCGAGCGGAGGCAGCAGCTGCGATGACCACCTCACCGCCTCGGGTCTGGTGGAAGACCGCCGTCGGCCTGGTGCTGACCGGGCTGATGCTCTTCCCCGTCTACTGGATGATCAACGTGTCCTTCACCCGGGACCAGGACATGCGGGCCAGTCCCCGCACCTGTTTCCCACCAACGGCACCCTGGACGGCTACCGGGCGGTGCTCGACCAGCAGCTGCCGTACCTCGGCACCAGCTTTCTGGTCGGCCTCGGCACTGTGGTCCTGACCGTGGCCCTCGCCGCCCCCGCCGGCTACGCGCTGGCGAAGCTCCGGCCACCCGGCGGGCCGGCGCTGAGCTTCCTGCTGCTGATCGCACAGATGATCCCGGGATCATCATGGCGATGGGCTTCTACGCCATCTTCCTCACCCTCGGCGTCCTGAACACGCTGCCCGGCCTGATCCTGGCCGACACGACGCTGGCGGTGCCCTTCGGTGTACTGATCTTCACGGCCTTCATGTCCGGCATCCCCGACGAGCTGCTCCAGGCCGCCGTGGTTGACGGCGCCGGTCGGTTGCGGACCTTCTGGTCGGTCGTGCTGCCGGTCAGCCGCAACTCGATCGTCACGGTGTCGCTCTTCGCGTTCCTGTGGTCCTGGTCGGACTTCATCTTCGCCTCGACCCTCGCCGGCGGCGGCGACCACCAGCCGATCACCCTCGGCATCTACCACTACATCGGCAACAACAACCAGCAGTGGAACGCCATCATGGCCACCGCAGTCGTCGCCTCGATCCCCGCCGCCGTGTTGCTGATCCTGGCCCAGCGCTACGTCTCGATGGGCGTGACCGCCGGCGCCGTCAGGACTGACCACCCGCGCGGTCACGGACTGACCAGCCGCACCACAGAAAGGCACCCGCCACCCATGACCGTCGCCCCGCCCGGTCCGGAGTTCCCCATCCAGGACATCCCGTTCAGCTACCGAGGATCCTGGTTCAACATCTCCCCGGTGGTAGCCGAAGACGTACGCCGACGACCTGCACCTGGTCTCCCACCAGACCGGGCTGCACCCGGTGCTGCGGCTCGCCCCACGGCCGCCGGAACCACCGTCGTCGCCACACCGGCGCTGCTGACCTGGCACAACGGCGCCGACCGGATTGAGGCCGTCTACGACGGGCCGGACACCCTGCGGATCCGGGGCCACCGGCTCGGCCTGCGGGTGGCCGCGGCCGCCACCCTCACCCCGTTCAGCGGCACCTACCTGTACCTCGACCCGGTCGACGGGTCACACGTGTTCACCTCGTACGAGACCGGTCGCCGCTACCGGATAACAGTGCTCTCCGGCGCGCTGCGGCGGACCGACGGCACGCAGGCGCTCGGGACCGCCGACCGGTCCCTGGACCTGCCCGGCGACGAGCCGTGGGAGATCGCGATCGAGGAGTACGCGACAGCACGCCGCCCGTACGCCCCAACCGTCACCTTCGAGCAGTTGTGCAGCGACCGGATCACGGAGTTCACCGCGTTCGTCGACGCGATAGCGCCCTGGCGTGGCGCGGAGACCCCGGCCGCCGAGCTGGCCGCGTACGTCCTGTGGTCGGCGACTGTCGCCCCGGCGGGCTTCGTCACCCGGCCGGCCGTCCTGATGTCCAAGCACTGGATGGACAAGGTGTGGAGCTGGGACCACTGCTTCAACGCCATCGCCCTGGCGGCCGGCGAGCCGGAGCTGGCCTGGCACCAGTTCCAGCTGCCCTTCGACCATCAGGACGAGGCCGGCGCGCTCCCCGACTCGGTCACCCACTCCGAGGTCCTGCACAACTACGTCAAGCCCCCATCCACGGTTGGGCCCTACGTCACCTGCGCCGGCGCCTCCCCAGCCACCGGACCGGGCGGCGCTGGCGCAGACGTACGCCCGACTTGCCCGCTGGTCCGAATTCTGGCTCGACGCACGGCGTGCCCCGGCCACGACCTGCCGCACTACCAGCACGGCAACGACAGCGGCTGGGACAACGCGACAACCTTCGACGACAACCGGGTCCTCGAGACGGCCGACCTCGCCGCGTTCCTGGTGTCACAGCTTCGCTGCCTCGCCGACCTCGCCACCGAACTGGGCGAGCCCGCCGCCCGCTGGTCGGAGGAGGCCGACCGGGTTCACCGGGCCATGCTGCGGGACCTGTGGGACGGCGAACGCTTTTCCGCCCGTGACCCCGTACCGGGCGGCGGCGAACGAGCCGCAGCCTGCTCGACCTGATGCCCGTCGCGCTCGGAGCCGACCTGCCCGCTCCGGTCGCCGCGGCACTGGCTCGGGGCGTCGAAACTCACCTGACCACGCACGGGCTGGCCACCGAGCCAACGGACTCGGTGCACTACCTCGCCGACGGCTACTGGCGTGGCCCGATCTGGGCACCCTCCACCGTCCTGGTCGAGGACGGCCTGCGGCGGGCCGGGCAGATCACGATCGCCGACGAGATCAGTCGACGATTCCTCGCGCTGTGCGAGAAGTCCGGCTTCGCGGAGAACTTCGACGCCGAGACCGGCACCGGGCTGCGGGACCGCGCGTACACCTGGACGGCCAGCAGCTACCTCATCCTCGCCGCCGCTCAGGAGGAACGGCGGGCCGCCAGCGGGTAGCCGGGGTCGGATCAGCCGGCCCTGACCGGGCCGGTGCTGGACCGCAACGAGATGGGCGGGCTGTAGAGGCGGTGTCGTGGCACGGCACCGGGAGCCGCGATGATCTCCAACAGCAACGACACCGCCTCGGCGCCCATCTCGACCATCGGCACGTCGGCAGCGGTCAGCGGCGGGCGGAAGTCCTCCGCCCAGTGCTGCGCGGCGACCCCGGTGACGGAGAAGTCGCGTGGCACGGACAGCCCGGCGCCGGTCAACGCCCGCTGCATTCCGGGCAGCGCGGCCTCGTTGATGGTGGCCACCGCCGTGACCTCCGGGTGGGTCGCGAGCAACTGCTCCATGCACGCCTCGCCGGAGGCGGTGTCGTCGCCGCTGCACACCTCCACGCCGGTCAACCCCGCTCCGCCGCCGCCGCCCGGAAGCCGGTCAACGCGCGGTGGCTGGGGCCGTATCCGGCGGCCACCAACTCGGCCGACCGGTTGACGAGGGCCACGTGCCGGTGCCCCAGATCGGCCAGGTGCTGCACGCACCGGGCGATCAGCCCGGCGTAGTCGATGTCGATCCAGCTCATCCCGTGCGGCTCGGCGGTGCGACCGATGGTGACGAACGGCAGCCCGGTCCTGGTCAGCCGGGTCACCCGGTCGTCCTCCAACCGGATCTCCATCAGGACAACGCCGTCCACCCGACGCCCGCTGACGATCCGCTCGAACGACCGGTCATGGTCGCCACCGGACGGGGACAGCAGCACGTCGAGGTCGTGACGGGCGGCGGCCTCGACGACGCTGGCGACGAAGCCCAGCTGCATGTCGGTCAACCGCTGGCTCGCCGGCGGGATGACCAGCCCGAGGGTGCGGGTGCGCCCTCCTTCAGAGCACGGGCACTGGCGTTCGGACGGTAGTCCAACTCGTCGATGACCGACTGGATCCGTTGTCGGGTCCCTCCGACACGCTGCGTTTCCCGCTGAGCACGTAGGACACGGTGCTGCGGGACACCCCGCCCGGCGAGCGATCTCCCCGATGTTCATCAATCGCCCTCGAATCGATTCTTGCCCCGACACGGGGACGCACCTTGCTCCGCTGACCAGCATATCCGTCCTCGGGCTCGTCGATCGATGACCAATGAGTGCCAACTAGCGCACAGAGATGGATGGCCATTAATGTCACAGGTATGACGTCTGACGTCAATGTCTCCACCGCACTCTGCCCCACCGTGCACCGGAAAGGATCCGATGAATGTGAGAGAAAGCTGGGTCGCCTGCTGGCCGCCGCCGGGACCCTGGTGGTCCTCGTCGTCGGCGCCGGCGCCTACGTGGTCTCGGACGCGCGGGCGTCGCCCACGCCGCCGGCACCGGCCCGTGTGACATCTACGCCTCCGGTGGTACGCCGTGCGTGGCCGCGCACAGCACCACCCGCGCGCTCTACGGCGCGTACAACGGACCGTTCTACCAGGTCCGCCGCTCGTCGGACAACACCACCCGCGACGTCGGCGTGCTCAGCGAAGGCGGCTACGCCAACGCCGCCACCCAGGACACGTTCTGCGCCAACACCAACTGCGTCATCACGATCATCTACGACCAGTCCGGCCGCAACAACCGTCTCACCCAGGCGCCCCCGGCTACTTCGTCGGCCCGCTCCCGGCGGATTCGACAACCTCGCCGACGCGAAGGCCGCGCCGGTCACCGTCGGCGGCCAGAAGGCGTACGGCGTCTACATCGCCCCGGCACCGGCTACCGCAACAACAACACCAACGGCGTCGCGACCGGCGACCAGCCCGAGGGCATCTACGCGGTCGTCGACGGCACGCACTACAACCAGTGGTGCTGCTTCGACTACGGCAACGCGCAGACCAACAACCTCGCCGACGAACGCGCGATCATGGAGACCGTCTACTTCGGCGCCAACAAGCAGTGGGGCTACGGGGCCGGGGCCGGACCCTGGATCATGGCCGACCTGGAGTGGGGCTGTTCTCCGGGGTGAACGCGGGCTACAACAACATCGCGTCGATCAACCACCGCTTCGTCACCGCCATGGTCAAGGGCGAGCCCAACCACTGGGCAATCCGGGCGGAAGCGCCCAGTCGGGCAGCCTGACGACCTACTTCGACGGGCCGCGCCCCAACGGCTACCACCCGATGAAGAAGGAGGGTGCGATCCTCCTCGGCATCGGTGGTGACAACAGCATCACCGGCCGCGGCACCTTCTTCGAGGGGTGCTGACCTCCGGCTATCCGACCGCGGCCACCGAGAACGCCGTCCAGGCCAACATCAACGCCGCCGCGTACGCGCCGGCCAGCGGCGGCAACCCGCAGCAGAACGTCCAGGTCGTCGGCGGCCAGTCCGGCCGCTGCGTCGACGTGCCCAACGGCACCAGCACCAACGGCACCCAGGTGCAGCTCTGGGACTGCGTCGGCAACACCGCGCAGCGCTGGACCTACACCGCCAACAGACAACTCCAGGTGTACGGCAACAAGTGCCTCGACGCCAGCGGCGCGGGCACCGCCAACGGCACCCAGGCGATCATCTGGGACTGCAACGGCCAGACCAACCAACAGTGGAACCTCAACGCCAACGGCACCATCAGCGGCGTCCAGTCCGGGCTCTGCCTGGACGCCAACGGCGCGGCCACGGCGAACGGCACCAAACTCATCCTCTGGGCCTGCAACGGAGGCGCCAACCAGCGGTGGTCCACCCGTAGCTGACGACCGATCGATCGTGCCGCCTCCGCGAGGTCCACGGGGCGGCACGACCGGGGCCGGGTAGGTTTCCCGGTTGGGGAAGGCGGGGTCGCATGGTCAGGGTTGGCACGGCTGGCTCGGCACGTTCAACGGCGTCGTCCTCATCACGGCGATCGTCCTGCCGTTGGCCGCGCTGGCGGTGTGGGCCTGGCACGCCGCCGACGTGCCGCCGGCGCCACGTCGGCGTGGCGAACGTCGCTCGCCGAGGTCGGCATCGTCTACGGCACCGTGCCGTGGGTATGGATGATCATGTTGCCGGGCGAGCGGGCCGGCGTCGTCCCCGGCCGGGTGAGCCTGGTGCCGCTGCGGGATGTGTTCACCATCGTCAGCGACGGAGGCCGGTGACGGCGACGTTCCAGGTCGTCGGCAACCTGCTGGTCTTCGCGGCGCTGGGGTTCTTCGCGCCGATACGGTTCGCGGCGCTGACGTCGATACCACGGATCCTGACGCTCGCGGCGGGCTGCTCGATCCTGGTCGAGGCGGCCCAGTACGTCCTGCGGCTGGACCGGGTGTCCTCGGTGGACGACGTGCTGCTCAACGCCGCCGGCGCCGGGTTGGCCGCGCTGGCATCGCGTCGCTGGTGGGACACCACGGCCAGTCCGCCGTCGGCTCGACTACCGGAGCCCACCCGGTGCCGGGGCGCTGACCCGATCGGTCGCTGACGATCCGGCTACCATCCGCTAATGATCGAGGAACTGGTCCGGAGAGCCGCCGACGAGGACGACGACGCGATCGAGAAGTTGGGCGAGATCGCCAACGCCGATCCGCAGAGTTTGTCGCCCTATCACCACACCCTGCTCGACCACCATGTGCTGTGGCCGCCGACGTTGTACCGGGCGGCCGGAGTCGACGTGGTCACCCGGGTCATCGAGCAGGTCGACGACGGGCGTACGCCGGACTGCCTCAACAACCTGCTCCTGATCCTGGCCCACACTGCCCACCCGCTCGCCGAGGACGCCCTGGGTCGCTGGTCGACTCGACCGCCGGCCGGTGCCGACGACCTGCACGTGGGCGCGTTGAGCTACGCGCTCGAGGGCGGTTGGACGATCGGACCGGACGGCAACCGGCGGGACCTGTGCGCTGACGTCGCGTACCGGTGGGTCATGCGCGACATACCCCAACGCACCGATGCGCCCCACTGTCCCTGGTGCGCGGCACCGCTCTGGGTCGCCGCCGACCTCGACACCACCGACCCCGCCGTCGGCGCGGCGCTGGCACACACCGGCTGGTCCGGCCGCCTGATCATCGAGACCTGCCACTTCTGCGCCGGCTACACGACGCTGTACAGCCAGGTCACGCCGGCCGGTGGCACTACCTGGTGGCCGGGCAACGACCGTCCGAGCTACCTGGGGACGTGGCCGAGCAGGAGGATCCACCGGCACTGCTCCGGTTCCGGGGCCGCGCCTGCCGACCCCGTACCAGGCCAGCGCCTGGAACGAGGGCGGCTCGACACTGGGTGGCCGGCCGGAATGGATCCAGGACGCCGAGCACCCGGAATGCCCCGGTTGCGCGACCCCGATGGACTACGTGGGTCTGATCGGAGGCGCGGACCTCGAAGAGGTCGGCGAGGGCGCCTACTACCTGCACCTGCACCAGCCGTGCGGATTCGCCGCGGTCAACTACCAACAGAGCTGACCACCGGGGTCGACGGCCTCAGTCGGGCTTCGGCTGGGACCGCAGGCGACGCATCTGGGCGTGGCTGAGGTCGTTCGCCCGCAGCATGTGACGGGTGATCACCTCAAGCTCCTCGTCGGTGTTGTCGTCGAGGATGGCCTGCCAGGAGTGACCGAGATCGACCCAGACCGCCGTGACACGGTCGAGGCGCTCCGGCACCGGGTCACCAACACCCGCCGGCGGTCCTTCTGGTCGGGCGTGCGTCTCACGTAGCCGCCACGTTCCAGCCGGTCGACGAGCCGGGTGGCCGATCCGGTGGTCAGGCCGGTCATGTCGGCGATCTCCCGGACCGTGGGTGGCGCGGGCGCCGCCGAGAGCAGGCTCAGGAACTGCACGTCGGTCGGATGCAGCCCGAGGTGGTCGGCGATGGCCTGGTTGAACAGGACGTACGCGGCCAGATAGCGACGCGACGCCATGGACAACTCCTCGTACAGCCGGGTCCGGCGCGTCGACGTCATCCGCGTCACCCTCCAACTAGTTGCGCGACGCAGCGATATCCCGTAATCTGCTGCGTGGCGCAGTTAATGCGCTACGCAGCTATCTTACCTTCTGGAGAACCCATGCTCACCGTCGCCGTCACCGGCGCCACCGGCGCAGGGCGGGCCACCGCCCGTGCCCTGCTGACGGCCGGCCACCGGGTACGCGCACTCACCCGCCACCCCACCTCGCCGGCCGCCGAAGCCCTGCGCGACCTCGGCGCCGACGTGCGCCAGGCCGACTTCGACGATCGGGCGTCCTCGACGCCGCGCTCGCCGGGGCCGACTCGCTGTTCGCGGTCACCACACCCTTCGGCACCGACCTCGCCACCGAGGTCCGGCAGGGCAGGACCCTCGTCGACACCGCGGAAGGCGCCGGCCTGGGACACCTCGTCCTGACCACCGCCGCACACGCCGACCGCGGCACCGGCGTGCCGCACTACGAGAGCAAGAACCTGGTCGAGCGACACCTGCGCGCCTCCGCGGTGCCCTGGACGGTCATCGCGCCGGCCGCGTTCATGGACAACTACGCCAGCGGTTGGACCCTGGACGGCCTCCGCCGGGGCACCTTCGCCTGGCCGATGCCCGCCGACCGACCGCTCACCCTCATTCCGGCGGTCGACATCGGCGCGTTCGCCGCACTCGTCCTCCAGCGCTCCGGCGACTTCGCCGCCGGCGCATCGACATCGCCTCCGACGAGCGCACACCCGCCCAGCTGGCCGACATCCTCGCCGTCGCCATCGGTCGCGCGATCGCCCACCAGCAGGTGCCCCTGGCCTCGGTCCGACAGCGCTCCGCCGACCTGGCGGCCATGTTCGACTACTTCACCACCGTCGGTCTGGACGTCGACGTCGCCGCGCTTCGTCGCGACTACCCGGAGGTCGGCTGGCACGGCTTCGCCGACTGGGCCGCCGCACAGGACTGGCCCGCGCTGCTGTCGCCGGAGCCCGCCGACCCGGGTCGCCGCGCGAATGACGAACCGGGATTGATCGGCGACGCGTGGCCGACCCTGATTCTTAACTGCGATGTCACCGGCCGATCCCGCGGGTGACGTGTCGCGGCCTGTCCACGGGATTGGCTGTCCTCAGTCACACTTGCCCTGACCAGGAGTTGATCCACGTGCCTTCCTCTCGTCGTACCCTCCTCGCGGGTGGCGCCGCCGCCGGCGTGGGCCTCGCCGTCGCGGGCGGCCTGCCGTCTCTGGCTCAGGCCAGCCCCGGTCGGCCGCACCCGCCGGTCGCGGCCGGTCACGTGCCCTTCCCGCCGCTCGTCGACGACCCCAGGGGAATCCTGGCCCTGCCCGAGGGCTTCAGCTACACCATCGTCACCCGGACCGGCGTCACCAAGCTCGACCGCGGCCAGGGCGTGACCCGTCCGACCACGACGGCATGGCCGTCTACGACGCGGGCCACGGCCGTTACACCCTGATCCAGAACCACGAGATCGACCGGGCGCCGAGTTCGGCGTGCCGCACGTCAAGGGACGGTCTACGACCCGGGCGCTGTCGACGCCGGCGGTTGCACCGTGATCAGGACGGACCGTGCGGGCCGGAACCTGGGTGAGTTCGTGGCCCTCTCCGGCACCATCTCCAACTGCGCCGGCGGACCGACCCCTGGGGACCTGGCTCACCTGCGAGGAGACCGAGGACCGGGCCGGCGACACGTGGGAAGAGGGCGGCCGGTCCGGCGTCTACCAGAAGGACCACGGCTACGTCTTCGAGGTCTGGGCCGACGGCAGCGCCGACCCGAAGCCGATCAAGTGCCTGGGCCGCTACTCCCACGAGGCCCTGGCGGTCGACCGGGACCGCACCAGGGTCTACCTCTCCGAGGACGCCGACGAGCCCAACGGCCTCTTCTACCGCTGGACCGCGCCGCACGGGGTCAAGGTGGGCCCCGGTGTGCTCACCCGCCTCGCGCCGAACGCCGGCGTCCTCGCCGCGATGCAGATCATCCTGGACGACGGATCGGTGCTGCCGGACGTCGCCTACCTGACCTCCGCCCAGCTGGCCGCCCTTCGCGGTCCGGTGGATCGAGTGCCGGACCGACGCGCGCACCAGGTCGGTGCGCGAGCAGTTCGCCGACGGCCAGGTCACCCGCGGACGCAAGTTCGAGGGCGTGTGGGCAACCGACGAGGGCGTGACGTGGTCAACTCCTACGCCTGGGACGAGGGTGACCTGCCGGCGGACGCGGCGCCACACGACGGAATGGTCTGGTTCTACAACTACCGGAACCAGACCATCCAGCTGGTGACGTACTTCCCGCACCAGACCGCCTCCGAGGAGGGTGCGCCGGTCAAGTACACCGACCTCACCTTCGATGGCCCGGACAACGTGACCGTCACCCCGTGGAAGCCTCGTGCTCGCCGAGGACGGCACGGGCGCCTCGCACGTGCTCAGCACGATCCCGGGCGGCCCGACCTACGCGATCGCCCGCAACCAGCTCAACGACTCGGAGTTCTGCGGGCCGACCTTCACGGCCGACGGCAGGGTGCTCTTCGTCAACATGCAGGACCGGGCCTCACCCTGGCCATCACCGGCCCGTGGGAGAAGTACCTGGGCTGATCGAGCCCGAATGCGGGGTCGGGCGATCCGCCCGGCCCCGGTGCACCCGCCGCCCGGAACGCGGCGGCGTTCAGCCTCGCCACGGCGTGACGGCCGCAGCCGGCACGGTCACGATCACGTAGTCCTCGGCCAGGTCCGACTGCACGTCGACGGTCGCGTCCCTACCGACGTAGCGGACGACGAACGTGGTCTCGCGGAGCCACGTCTCGTCGTAGTCGGCGAGACTCTCCGGCAACTCCCCACCAGCCGCACGACGTCACCGGGCTTGACCGGGGCCTCTGGCGGTGCTTCGTCGCGTTGAACGGCCGAGAGCGCGTGCAGGAGAGTCTCCAGCGGCGCGGTGTCCGCACCGTAGTGCACCAGCAGGCCCGCCTTGCCGAAGACCAGATCGACCTCGGCTCTGCTCAGGTCGGCGAGCGCCTCGACCGCGCCAGCCGTCAGCGCCGACCCTCCGAGGTGCCCAGTTGCGCTGCCAACGCCAGGAGCAGGCGATCGAGGACGTTCTCTGCTGTCTGCTCGTCGGTCACGCGGCGACGATACGTGAGCGCACGGGCGACACCGCCGGGTGCCCGGCGCGGACCTCAGTGGGTGCTCCGTGGCCTGGAGGCCACCCTCCGCCGGCCGGAGGGCTCACTCCACCTGGTGAGAAGAGGCTTCCTTCTCCACCACATAGGTGGCCAGTTCGACAGCGATGCCGTCACCGACATTGCGGGCCTGGTGATGGACACCGTACGGAACCGTGAGCGCGTCGCCGGCCTTGCACACCACCGGCGGCCGTCCCTCGATTTGATACTCCAGTGATCCCTGCAGAACGCAGATGATCTCCTCACCGGGGTGGAAGTGCTTGAACGGCGGCGAATCCGGCGTGAACTCCACACGAGTCTGGATGACCTCCCGCCCGGGAATGCTGAGGTCGTGTCGTTGCAGATCGATCCGCCACAATCCCGGCGCTGACTCCACCGCGGCGGGGCTGATGCCCGTGGGTCGATTCTCGGTGCTCACGGCGGCCTCCTGTCAGCCGCCGGACAGACGGCACTATTCGGACTTACTGCATCCCTGTCGAGGATAGGCAGCCGCGGACGCTCAGGGTGCGGATGCCGACACGGGCGGGCCCCGGCGGCCGACCTGTGTGGCGCGACGGCCGACCGCCGGTGGGCGCCTGCGGTCACCGCTGGCGCAGCAGCCCTCGTCCGGCCATGTAGGCGCGCAACGTCTCGGCGTCCTCGGCCGACATCAGCCAACGCGGGATCACGGTCGCCGGCATCCGGCCGACGTACACGATCCAGAATTCCCGGGTGTCGCGCACCTGGGCGACGCCGTCCCAGGCGATGCCACCGGACTCCGAGCCGCTGCGCATCATGATGTTGTCGTCGGTGATGTCGTAGGCGCCGTCGACTGCGTAGCCGCTGGAGCGGCGCCGGGCGCGCAGGAGCACCCACGGCCAGTACAGCATCGACAGCAGGCCAGCCGCGATCATCGCCATCCACAGCGGCGAAGCCTGCTCGCCCCAGCCGAAGCCCCGCGAGAGGGCCACACCGACGGCCCCGACCACCGCCAGCGCCGCACCGATGTAGCCGAATCTGCGCAGCCGGACACTGCCGAGCGCAGCGGCCACTCGGCCCGGGTAGGCGGGATCGGCGGGGACGTCGAAGCGGATGTGCACGCCAGAACGATAGTGCGCCGTCCCGCTCGCTGGTCAGACTGGAGCAGACATTGACACTTATCATTACGGCAGTGATAGTAACTGCACACAGCTCCCGTCGGATCGCCTGTGGGGACGGCGGCCAGGTGGTCGACACAGCCATCCCGCCCTGGCCCGTGACCAGCGCCGACGACCTCGGTCCGTACGCAGTCCGCGACCGCCGCCGCCGCAGGGAGCCCGTCGCGACATTCCCTGGAGGGGCACATGAGAAGGAGATCGAAGATCTACGCGGGACTGGCGGCCGCCATCGTCCCAGTCGCCTCGGTGATCATGGCGCTCGGCGCGACACCGGCCTCTGCCGCCGTCGGCGGGTCCGGTCCCTACCCCGCCGACTACGAAACCTCAGCTGGCCTGGCCAACCACACGATCTTCCGACCCCAGACGCTTCCGTCCGAGCGCCTTCCGATCGTCGTGTGGGGCAACGGTGGCTGCTCGGCCAACGGCCTCTCCCAGGGCAACTTCCTCCGCGAGATCGCCTCCCACGGCTTCCTCGCCATCGCCAACGGGCGCCGAACGGGTCGGGCTCCACCACCTCCCAGATGCTCACCCAGTCCATCGACTGGGCGATCGCGGAGAACTCCCGGCAGGGAAGCAAGTACTACAACAGGATCGACACGACGAAGGTCGCCGTCGCCGGCTTCTCCTGCGGAGGCCTGGAGGCGTACGCCGTCTCCAACGACCCGCGCGTCACCACGACCGGCATCTTCAGCAGCGGCCTGTTGAACGACGCCGACGACTACCAGCTCCGGAGACTGACCAAGCCGATCGCCTACTTCGTCGGCGGGCCCAGCGACATCGCCTACCCGAACGCCATCGACGACTGGGGCAAGCTGCCGGCCGGGCTGCCCGCCTTCATGGGCAACCTGAACGTCGGGCACGGTGGCACCTACGACCAGACCAACGGCGGCGAGTTCGGCCGCGTGGCGGTGCTCTACCTCAAGTGGCGGCTGAAGGGTGACACCACCGCCGGTGCCACCTTCGTCGGTGCCACCTGCGGTCTGTGCGGCACCCAGTGGAGCGTCCAGCAGAAGAACCTGACGCTGGACGACACCACGCCGCCCACCACTCCCCGCCCACCACGCCACCACCCACCGGTGGGACCCCGCCTGCACCGCCGTCTATGCCACCCAGGACCAGTGGAACGGCGGATTCGTCGCCAACGTCAGCGTCACCGCGGGAACCACAGCGCTCACCGGCTGGCGAGTCACCCTCACGCTGCCGAGCGGAGCCTCGGTCAGCTCGGTGTGGAACGGCGTCGGCAGCGGCACCAGCGGCACGATCACCGTCGCGAACCAGAGCTACAACGGACGACTGGCCGCGGGTCAGAGCACCAGCTTCGGGTTCCAGGGCACCGGGAGCGGCAGCGGAACCACCGCCACCTGCACCGGCAGCTGACGCCCCGCACGTCTTCGGAGCGCACCCGCTCGGCGGACCAGGTGCATGGCACCGGCCCGCCGAGCGGGCAGGCGAGGGCTTGGCGCATGGGGAACACTGGCGGCCATGGCTGACCTCGACGATATGAAGGCTGCGCTGCACCTCAACCTGCGGAAAGCTCGCGAAGACCTGTTCTGGAAGCTCGACGGGCTGAGTGAACGCGACGCAAGGATGCCCCGCACCGCGACCGGCAACAATCTGTTGGGCATTCTCAAGCACTGCCTCAATGTCGAAGCCGGCTACTTCGGGCTCGCCTTCGGGCGCGAATTCCCGACGCCCGCGGAGCTGGTCCCTTGCGGCGTTCGACGACGACCCGCAGGTGGACTGGTACGCGAGCGAGGACGAGACGAAGGACGGGCTGATCGACCTGTACCGCCGCGTCGCGGTGTTCGCCGACCAGACGATCGAGCAGCTACCGCTCGACGCGCCGGGGCAGGTGCCCTGGTGGCAGCCGGAATACCGGGACGTGACGCTGCAGCGGATCATCATCCACGTGACCGTCGACCTCGCCCGTCATGCCGGCCACGCCGACATCATGCGCGAGCAGCACGACGCGGCGATCGGTCAACGGCGGGACAACGCAGGCGTCCCCGACGGGTACGACTGGCCGGCGTACGTCGCCAAGTTGACGAAGCTGGCTGATCGCTTCGAGTAGCCGACCGCCCCATCGGCGTTGGCCCGCGCCGGGTGGTCCCCGCAACTGGCGCTCAGCGACTACCGTCAGCGCGTGCTCGATCCCGCGACTGTCTTCGACACCTCCGGTCCACTGGAGGACCCGCTCACCGACGAGGTCCTGCGGGAGGTGGAGGCAGAGCTGGGGCGCACATTGCCGAAGGCGTACGTCGACCTGGCTCGTCGTCACAACGGTGGGTTGTTTGCCCGGGACGCCCATCCCTCGCCCAGCCGAACCTCCTGGTCAGCCGGCCACGTGGGCGTGTACACGCTGGCGGCGATCGGTCGGACCGCCTCCTTCAGCCTGTGCGGCGAGCTCGGCCACGCGTTCTGGATCGCGGAATGGGGCTACCCCGACATCGGCGTCTACCTCGCTGACTGCCCGTCGGCAGGCCACGACATGATCGCCCTCGACTACCGGACACCCGGCGAGCCGGCGGTCGTCCACGTCGACCAGGAGTGCAATTACCAGATCACCGTCCTCGCCCTCGACTTCGAGACCTTCGTGAAGGGCCTCGTCGACGAGTCCGAGTTCGAGTTCGACGAGGACCCTCCTCCGGAAGCAGCGTGACGGCCGGCCCGAGCTGGATCAGGAGTCCGAGCCTCCGATGCGGACGGCGACGCCGTCGAGGATGAGCTCCAGCCCGAGCGTGAAGTCCGCGTCGGCGATCGTCGCATCGGCGGTCTCCGACGGCGGAGCCTCGAACAGCGGCGAGGAGAACAGCCGGGCGGTCTCCGGAACTGCTCGGGCTCGACGAGCCGTACCAGCGCGCGGCCGTAGTCGCGCTCGGCGTCGGCCTGCCCCTGGCCTTCGGTCCGGCCCTCGGCGAGATCGCTGTACTGCCGCACCGACTGCACGACATAACCACTGATCAGCGACAGGACGCCGATCTTGTGCGCCCAGTCGAGACGGGTGCCGGACAGGACCGCCAGCCCTGCCTCCATCCAGGCGATCTGGTGCGGCCCGGACGGCGGGCCGGAGGTGGGCACGCGCGTCAACCACGGCCGACGCTGGAACACCGCGCGCTGCTCGAAGGCCCAGCTGCGCAGCCCCCGGCGCCAGTCGTCGGTGGGGATGGTCGGCGGCGTTCCCAGAGCGGCGTCGGCCATCAGCTCCAGCAGTTCGTCCTTGGACCCGACGTACCGGTAGAGCGACATCCCGGTGAAGCCGAGGCTCTTGGCGACCTTGGGAGGGTCACCCGCCGAGCCCGTCGCGGTCGGCGACCTGCACGGACGCGGTGACGACCCGGTTGACGTCGAGGGCCGCCGGCCGTCCGAGGCGCGAGGACTCCGACCGACCCCACAGTCTGCGCAGCCGATCCGGAATGAAGTCCTCGCTGGTCATGGCCCCTCGTTCGCCTGCCGGAAAATCAGGGCCCATCATGCCAGACCGCTTTTGTATGTCTGTGATACTTTCTTAAACAAACTAAAGCAGGCAACGGGAGGACGATCATGAGCGTCGACACGGCACCACGGCGGACATCGAGAGGCCGGTCCTCCGCGCCGAACGCGCCCTCGCACCGGACCTGGCCCGGGAGCAATGCTGCTGATCATCGCGCTGGCCAACGTCGCCGGTGTGGTCTTCGCCGGGGAGCCCGGCCTGGATGCCACCCCGGCGGGCGTCGAGCGTGGCCTCAACTTCCTGCTCTTCGCGCTCGTCCACGCCCGCGGCTATCCGGTCTTCGCCGTGATGTTCGGTTACGGGCTGGTGCAGCTCGCCCGGCGTCAGACGTCTCCGGCGCCACACCCCGGCAGGTCCGCTCGGTGCTGTTGCGCCGCAACTTCTGGCTCGTCGTCTTCGGGTTCGCGCATGCCGCGCTGCTGTACTACGGCGACTTCCTCGGCGCCTACGGCATCGTCGGGATCGTGATGACCGTGTTGCTGCTGCGCCGTGGCGAGAAGGTCCACCGGATCGTCCTGGCACTCTGGGCGTTGATGGCGGTCGAGGTCCTGATCCTCGGCGCCCTGGTCGCGAGCGGCATCGCGGGTTCCGACGGCGCCGCCCGCTGCCGGCGGGCCACGTCGACTCCCTCGCCGCTTCCGACTACCTCACGTCCATGGTGGATCGCCTTGCCGAATGGCCGATGCACACGCTGACCGTCGTACCCTTCATCGTCATCGCCTGGCTGGGCATGGGCGGCCCGTCGCCGCGTCCTGGAGGAACTGGCCCGGCACCGGACCCTGCTCGCGTGGACGGCCGCACTGGGCCTCGGCGTGGCCACCGCCGGAGGTCTGCCGGCCGCCCTCGTCAGCGCCGGATGGCTGCACGTGAACGAGTCGACCGGCGGCCTGGTCCTCCTGCTCCATGGCGCCAGTGGCATGTTCGCCGGTCCGGGCTACGTCGCGGTGTTCGGCCTGATCGCCCTGCGGGTGACCCGGCCCGGCCCGGTCGTCGGGGCCCTCGCCGCCCTGGGCCAGCGCTCCCTGTCCGGATACCTGTTCCAGTCGGCGGCGTGGCTGCTCCTCCTCGCGCCCTTCACGCTCGCCCTGGGCCAGCGCCTCGGCAGCCCCACGATCGCCGGAGTGTGCATCGCGGTCATCGTCTGGCTGGTCACCGTGCTGATCGCCGGCCTGCTCGACAGGCGTGGGCAGGCCGGGCCGGCCGAGATCGTGCTACGACGGCTGACCTACGGCTCGCGGACCTGACCCACGGCTGTGGCAGCGCCCGCTGGGTGGGGCCGCGGATATGACGAGCAGTGGGACGGCCGCTGGGCCGCCCCACTGCCCGCGACAGCTGGTCAGCGTCGGTGACCTTGCGGGATCAGCAGCCGATCCGGCTGGACCCGAGGGCGACGTCGTCGTACCAGAGGGTGTCGGCACCCCGCCGTAGCTCTCCCAGCCCAGCTTCAGGTCGGTGAGCTGCGGCCGCCAGGTGCGGTTGTACCACTGGCCGTCGATGTCGTGCGTCGGTGAGCCGTCCGCGGTCAGCCCGGTCACGGCGGTGCCGTCCAGCCAGGTACGAAGCTGGCCGGCCGAGCCGTCCACCATGAACTCCAGGCAGACCCACCGGTTCGTGGGTAGCGGCACGCTCTGCGCCACCCCGGCCGGGCTCTGCTCGGGCAGCGTCGCGTCGTCGGACGCGCGGTTCCACTGCAGGGCACCGTTCTGCCCGCCCATTCGCAGGTCCTGTTGCCGTCGGCGGAGTCGACCATCGCCAGCATCGTGGTGTGATCGGTGGGCTGGACGGTGGTGTGCCGTACCCAGATCCGGCCGTACCGGAGACTGCCCACGCTGGCGAGATTCTTCGTGGACCGAATGAAGACGTGGTTGCAGTACCCGGCGGCGCCGTTGATCCGGACCGCCCGGCTACCGCTGTGCGTGGTGCTCGTGTCGATGGTGGACGTGCCGGCGCCGGAACAGTCTGGGTTCACCACGGCCCAGTCACCGGATGGCGTCGCGCCGGTCTGGTTCTCGAAGCCGTCACAGAGCACGGCTCCGGCGCACCCGGCCGGCGGCGGCGTGGTGGGGGCGGGTCGTGGGCGGCGGGTCGTGGGTGGAGGCGTGGTGGGCGGCGGAGTCGTGGGTGGCGGGTGGTCGGTCCGGCGCCGTTGCACGGTACGCCGTTCAGGCTGAACCCGGTCGGCGCGCCGCCGCTGGGGCCGAACGTGCCCTGCACACCGAACTCGGTGGAGCCACCGGCCGGAATGCTGCCGTTGTACGACGCGTTGCGGGCGGTCACCGTCGATCCGGACTGGCTGACCGTGGCGTTCCAACCATTCGTGATGCGCTCGTCCCCGGCGTACGTCCAGGTGACGGTCCAACCGGAGACGGCGGTGTCGCCGGGGAAACCTTGATGTTGGCGGTGAACCCGCCGGTCCACTGGTTGGGCGTGTAGTCGACCTGGCAGCCCTGGGCGGCTGCGGCTGGGCTGGTGAGCAGGGCCGTTCCGGTCACGGTCACGGCGGCGACCAGCGCCGCGACGACCGCCAGGGTCGGAGCGGGCGAGCGCGGAGAATCGTCATGAGAGGTCCTTCTGCCATCGAGCTGGGTGGAGGCGGCGCGGCGGCGCGCGTCCTGGACGGACGGCGCGGCGGCGTGCCCTGGTGCGGCGCGGCGGTGCGCCACAACGACTGGTCGGTGCGTACGACCGACGTGCCCGGCTCGGGTGGACCTGTCAGTCGCCGACGGCCCGGTCACCCGGGGCCACGGCGACGCCCACCCTCAATCTATTGATGATGGCCTATTCAATCAAGCGTGGTTGGCCTTGATCGACACGGTTTCCATGATGTCGGGGTGTCCTGCCGGGCTGATAGCCCGGCTTCAAGGAACCCGAGTGGATCATGCCGGCCGCGCTCGTCAGTAGCCGGCGAGCTGCGGGCGAGCGCGGTAGTCACGAAGCGGATCGTGCGGCCCAGCAGGCAGGTCACCGCGAACGCGACCGGCCGCATGGGTGTACGGCCGAGATAGACGCTGGCGGCCAGCAACGGTGGAAATCCGGTGACGGCGCTGACCAGCAGCACTCCGGTCGCCTGGCGCGGACGGTCGACGACCTCGACGAGTCGCGCGCCGGCCGCCTTCGGACGGGTGAGCATCGTTCCCAGCCGGCCCGGTGGCTTCGGCGGGGCCGATGGCGTTCTGTGGAGTCGCCGTTGCAGCCAGGGCGATCGGATCGCACCGCGTGCACCGAGGAAGATCACCATCTTGCCGACGGTCTGACCGACAGCGACGGCCACACCGAGCGCCACGGGCGGCGCGCCGGTCGTCGCCACGGCCGCGAGCAGGTACGGCTCGGCCGGGGTGAACGGCAGGAAGGCCGACAGGAGCCCGACGGCCGCGGCCGCCAGGACGGCGATCATGGCTGGTGTGCGGCAGGCCCGCCGGCAACCGGGCGGCGCAGACCAACGAGACGACCTTCACCACGGCGACTCCGAGGGCGAACGCGACGGCCGCGGCCACCGGCGCGACGATGGCCAGGATCACCACCGCGGCGGTGTTCAGCGCCTTGGCCGGCGGAGACCAGTTCCACCGGTAGATGCGCCGATCGACGCGGGCGAAGTAGTTCGGGCTCAGCAGCGGCCAGCGCAGGAACATCAGGCTCAGCAACTGGTCGATGACCATGAACTGGACGAGGAACACCGCGACCGGAAGGGCGGTGGCGGGCCGCAGGACGACAAGGGCGGCGGCGCAGGCGGACGTGCAGGCACGGTCGGCGACGATGTCGAACCGCTCCGGTACGCGTTTCCTGCCCGAGGGCCCGCGCGGCGACACCGTCGAGGATGTCACCGATCCAGTAGATCAGGTACGCGGCGACGAGCAGGTGGACGCTGCGGTGGGTCAGCGCCGCCACGGCCAGCCCGACGGAGGCGGCCGTCCGTGCGGCGGTGATGACGTTGGGAACGTTGACGAGTGTGACCGGCGGACTGAGGCCGAGGGCTGTCATTCGGCGTCCTTGAGGATGCGTTGCATGTCGGCGGTGCGCCGGTTCAGGTCGGCCAGCTGCGCGTTCATGTCGGTGAGCAGGCGCTGCGTCTCGGCGTACTGTCGCTGCATTTCGCCCGCCACCGTGACCCGCTTGCGGACGCCCGCGTACCAGATGGCCGCGATGATGACGGCGGCGACGACGATGAGGAAGACCGAGGCGGCGATGTCCATCTAACTGTTTCCTTCCGGTGGGGCGTCGCCGTCTCCGGCGGTGCTCAGGGTCGTGACGGCAGCCGCCACCACGTCGGGCGTGAGGTGCAGTGAGAACGGGTGGTCTCGTAGTACTTGAGGGCCTTGCCGTCCTCGGACAACTCCAGATGCGCGGTGACCAGCCCGGCCTTTTCCAACTTCTTGAGGTGCACCTGCAGCAGCGCGCGGCTGATGCCCAGATCGCGGGCGAGCTGTGAGACGTAGGCGCGTCCGCCGGTCAGTGCGGCGAGCACGCGCAGTCGGTGCGGACTGGCGAGAGTGGCAAGGACCTCGATCAGCCGATCACCGCTCAGCTCTCCCATAGCTCACCTTGGCTCATGCCAACTATTATTGGCATGAGCAAGCGTGAGCGTCAACTATTCAGCGAATCGACACGCTACGTGTAACGGACGTCACCGAAAACACGACATGGCACTGCGACCTCTCCGCCGCGCTGTCAGCGGCACGGCGAGCGTCGGGCCGTCGTCAGCCGGCGTCGATCGCGACGGTACGAGGGAACCTCGCGGATTCACGCTCCCGGACGTGGTGCGGCCGTCACCGTTGCCTCCGCTCCGCCAGCAACCGCTCCGAGGTGCGTTTCAGCTCGTCCGCGTCGACCTTGCCGTTCGTCGTCAACGGAATCCGCTCCACGAAGGCCCAGAGCGCGGGCACGGCGTACCTCGGTAGGGATCGGGCGAGATGCGTCCTCAGCGTGATTTCCAGTCGCGGCTCGGAGCTGGCGACCACGCCGGCCAGGAGCCGCCGGGACGATGAGTCGTCGCCCACCGCGACCACCACGGCGTCCCGGACCAGAGGGTGCTCCAGCAGTCGTACCACGATCTCCTGGGTCTCGATGCGGTAGCCGCGAACCTTGACCTGGTGATCGGTCCGGCCCAGGAACCGTACGAGGTCGTGGGCGTCGAGGCGCACCAGGTCGCCGGTCCGGTACATGCGCTCACCGGTGTCCGGGCGGGAAGCCCGAAGGCGGCGCGCGTCTGGTCCGGCGCGCCCAGGTAGTCGATGGCGAGGCCGGCACCGGTCACGTACAGCTCACCGACGCCGCCCGGCGGCACCTCGCGGCCCGTGTGGTCGAGGATCAGGAGGCCGGTGCCGGCGATGGGCCGCCCGATGGGCAGGGGCGACTCCACAGCGGACGGGTCGTCGAGGTGGTGCACGGTACTGAACGTGGTGTTCTCGGTCGGCCCGTAACCGCAGGTGACCCGGAGGCCCGGGAAGCGTTCGAGCAGTCGCCGGACCTGCTCGGGCGGCACCACGTCGCCACCGGTCAGCACCTGTCGGACGCCGGCGAAGGCGTGCGGAGCCAGGTCGACCATCAGCCGGAACAACCCGGCGGTGAGCCAGAGGACGGTGACGCCGCGCTCCCGGACGAACTCCGCCAACTCGCCGGACGACGGCATCTCGTGCGGAAGCACCTCCACGGCCGCGCCGTTGGTGAGGGCGCGAACAGCTCGAGCGTCGACGCGTCGAACGCCAGCGGCGCGAACCTGAGCATCCGCTCGCCAGGAGCGCAGCGCACGTGGTCCGGCTCGCGGACGAGCCGGACCACCGCCCGGTGGGGTACCCGCACGGCCTTGGGGTTCCGGTGGAACCGGAGGTGAACATGATGTAGGCCGCCCGATCCGGGTCCACCGGTGGCAGCGGCGGCACCGGGACGCCCGCACCGCCGACGTCGAGCGGATCCGGCGCGATCACCGTGGCGCACGGGGACGGACACAGCGGGTCGAGCCGGGCCGCCATTTCCGGATCGCCGACGATCACGCTGGGATTCGCGGCGTCGAACATCCGCCGGAGGCGATCGTCGGGAGTCTCGGCGTCGAAGGCCACGTACGTGCCGCCGCAGCGCAGCACGGCCAGAACCGACACCAGTTCCCGGGCCGATCGCGCGTGGGCGATCAGGACGTTGACGCCGGGGCGGACACCGACCTCCGCCAGGGCAGCCGCCAGACGTTCCACAGCGGACACCAGATCCGCGTAGCTCAGCGGCCGGGCCAGGTCCGGGCCGTGCAGGGCCTCGGCGTCGGGCCGGTCCCGTGCGGCCGCGGCCACCATCCGCCAGACGTCGTCGGACGAGTCGCACCGCGGCCCGTTCCGGATGACGGCAAGCCGCGCGCTGGGCCGGTGAGATGGTCCGAACCATCTCCAGCCGCTCGTCCAGCGAGTCGAGGAGTTCGCCGAGCGTGGCGTCGAGCGAGTCCGCCAGGGCCGCGGCTTCCGACGGCAGGAGGACGGAGGTCGCGTACTCCACCACCAGCTCCGCCCGGGAGCCCACCGCCGCAGGACGAGCGAGGCGTCGAACGCTGGGATCCTCCGCGCTCGCCCTTCTCGCGCAGGTCGACGACGAACTGGATCAGCGACGTCCGGCGCGGATCCTCGGAGACGTCCAGCCACGCCCGCAGCTCGTCCACCCCCACGTCCCCGGCCTCCTCGGCGTCGGCCAGCGCCGACGAGATCCCCGCAGGTACGCACGCACGGGCATCGCGTCGGTCAGCAGACACCGGACCGGGACCAGCCGCGGACCGGCGAGGGTGTGGCCGAGGAGGAGATCCTGCACCCGGCGCGCCTGCCGAGCACCAGACTCCATGCCGCCAGCACGACCGCCGCCCGACTCACCGAACACTCCGCCGCCAACCGGGCGCAGGCGGCCTCGGCGCCGTCGGAGAGCACGAACCCCAGCCGTGCTCCAGCGAGGTCCCGGGTCGCCGGGCGGGCCAGGTCGGACGGGAGTTCGAGCACCGTCGAAGCGCCTCTGAGCTGGGCGACCCGGGCCGCCACCAGCGCCTCCGACGACTCCTGGCCGACCCGGCTAGTCCTGCTGGTCATCAGCAGGCTCCCGGTCGGTCCGGCTTCGCCGAGCAGGGCCGCGAGCCGTTGCGCGAGCACACCACCTGCGGTGGAGCCATCATCGTGTGGTGGTCACCGGGCACGTGTTCGACGCGTACCCCGGGTCCGTAGATCTGTGCCCAGCCCAGCGTCTCGCCGAGGTCGTCGCGTGCCTCCTCGTCCATCGCCAGGAAGAGGGTGACCGGATAGTCCGCAGACGGCGTGAGCGGTGGCTGCGTCTCCCGGATGTACCTCCACGCCGCGCCGACGTTGCCCTGGTAGACCGTGAGCATCTGCCGCAGCTCGGCCCGGCCCCGTCGGCGGGCAGCAGGTTCCTGCTCCGCACCAGCCGGACCAGGTGGTCCAGCCGTTCCTCCGCGTTCAGCGGTTCGAGTTCGCCGGTGGGGATGTCCAGCTGGTAGTGCCAGGCGAAGCGTTGGATCAGCTCGATGTGCGTGACGTCGGCGGCAGGGTCCAGCGACTCGTCCCCGGCGAGTTCGTCGCGCGGCGCCTCGACGGGGCGTCGCTGTCGAAGAGGACGAGCTGCGCCACCTCGTCTCCCCGACCGCCAGCTGCCGCGCGACCTCGTGCGCGATGATCCCGCCGAGGCACCATCCGCCGATCCAGTACGGCCCGTGCGGCTGGTGGGTCCTGATCTCCCCACGTATTGGGCGGCCATCCCGGTCAGGTCTGCGGGACTGCTCCCGCCGGGTAGAGCCCCGGTGACTGCAGGCCGATGAACGGACGTTCGGTCCCGGCGGCACGCGCCAGCGGCAGGTAGCTCAACACGCCACCACCGCCCGCGTGGACGCAGAAGAACGGGGCCAGCGAGCCGGAGGCCTGCAACGGCACGGCGGAGCGGAACTGGTCCTCCCGCCTCTCGGTACGCAGGAGCCGGGCCATCGCCTCGATCGAGCTGGCGTTGACCATGGCCGACACGGGCAGGCTGATCCCGGTCGCCTTCCGGATGTCCGCGATGAGGCGGATCGCCTTGAGCGAGTTTCCACCGACCTCGAAGAAGTCGTCGGTGACGCCGACGATCCTCCCGAGCGACTGCGTCCAGAGGTGGGAGAGCAGCAGTTCGGTGGCGTCCCGAGGCGGAACCTCACCCCGGTGACCGGCCTGCTCGACGTCGGCCGCGGCACGGAGCAGCGCCGTCCGGTCCACCTTGCCGTTGCCGCCCAGTGGAAACGCGTCGAGCGCGACGATGGCCGCCGGCCGCATGTAGTGCGGTAGCCGCGCCGCGGCGAAGTGGTGCAGCTCGGTCTCGTGCAGGTCGCCGGCACCCGCCACGAACGCGACCAACCGCTGCTGCCCGGCGTCACCGGGATGCACCAGCGCGACGCAGTCCTTCACGTCCGGGTGGGTCCGCAGGATCGACTCGATCTCGCGCAGCTCGACCCGGTATCCGGCGATCTTCACCTGGTCGTCGTCGCGTCCGACGAATTCGAGGTCACCGCTGGGCAGCCTGCGCACCAGGTCGCCCGTCCGATAGCGGCGGCCGTCCGATCGGGGCGACAGCGAATCCGGGATGAAACGCTCGGCCGTCAGCTCCGGCAGGCCGAGGTAACCGCCCGCGACACCCGGTCCGCCGATGACCAGCTCGCCGGGCACCCAGCGGGGAACCTCGTGCAGCGCCTTGTCCACGACCTGGACGGTCGCCGCGCCCAGCGCCCTACCGATCGGCACCGACTCCGACCTCGGGTCCAGGTCCGCCAGCCGGACGTGGTGAGCGGTCGTGCCCACCGTCGCCTCGGTCGGCCCGTAGTGGTTAACGATGTCGCAGCCGCTCGCCAGCTCGTCGAGCCGGGCCGCCAGGTCACGGCGCAGCAGCTCGCCGCCGACGACGAGCGTCCGCCCGGAATCAGGCCCGCGGGTCTCCGCTCGTCTGCAGGAGCGCCGTCAGATGGGACGGCGTGATCTTGACGACGTCGATCGCCTCACGCCGCAGGTACTCGGCGAGTTCGTCCCCGCTGCGAAGAACGTCGTCGTCCACCAGGTGCAGCGTGCCGCCGGTGCAGAGCGCCGCGAACAGCACCGTGTACCCCAGGTCAGCGCTGAGTGTCGAGACGTGCGCGTACGAGAGGCCGGGGGTCAGGCCGAGGCGTTCGGTGATCGCGTCGACGTACCCGGCGATCTGCTCGTGCCCCACCAGCACACCCTTGGGCCGGCCGGTCGTCCCGGACGTGTAGAGGACGTAGGCCAGGTCGACGTTCCCGGTATGGGGTCGCGGGCCGGTCCGGGATCACCGTCGCGGTGTACGTCGTCGACGACGATCGGGGCCCTGCGGAGGGACTCGGTCAGGGAGGCGTGCGCCGGCCCGGTGAGGATGATCTCGACACCGCTGTCGTCGACCATCAGGCGCAGACGTTCGGGGGCAGGGTCGGGTCCAGCGGGACGTACGCCGCGCCGGACTCGAGCACCGCCAGCATCGCGGCCAGCGCGCCGGCGCTGCGTCCGAACAGGACACCGACCAGGCTGCCCGGCCCGCTCCCCGCGCGATGAGCTGGTCGGCGAGGGCCCGTGTGCTCGCGAACAGCGCGCCGTAGCTGTGCCGCCCCGGTTGTCCACCACCGCGACGGCCGACGGATGCGCCTGCGCGTGCCGGGCGAATCGCTCGTGCACCGGTTCGCCACCGGCGGACACCGACGCGGGGCGGGACGCCGACGTTCGACGGGCAGGAGCGGCACCTTGTCGACGGGCGTCTCCGGATCGGACAGCCAGGTCTGCAGCACCGATCCGAGGCCGGCGGCGAGGTCGACGACGTCGGCCCGGTCGAAGCTGTCCGTCCGGTACCTCAGCACCACCCGCAGCGACTCGTCGTCCTGCTCGACGGCCAGTTCGAGGTCCGCTTCCACTGTGGTGTCGACCCGGTCGAGCGCGAACTCGATCCCGTCCGCGCGAACGGCCCGTGGCCGGACGCGATGCGTGAAGCCGATGGACGATCGCGCCCGCTCCGCGGCGCCCTCGGTGTACCAGGCCTCCGGTGCGACGGCGTGCTGCAGCTCTTCGGCCGCTTCGTCCTGGGCCCTGGCGTGCCGCACCAGGGACCGCAGCGCGGCCGAGGGTCGTCGTCGAGCCGTACCGGCGCGAGCCTGGCCAGCGGCCCGATGGTGTCCGCCAGGTCGGCGTCCTGCCGACCCGATCGCGAGGCCATCACCACCAGCGGCCGGCCGGGCACGTAGCGACCGAGCAGCGCGGCCCAGGACGCGAGCAGCACCTCGCGTACCGTGCCGCCGTCGCGCTCGGCAGTCTCGCGCAGCCCGTCGGGCAGGGGCACCTCGACGGTGTCCGTGCCCGCGCGACGAGACGCACGATCCGGACCGGAATACTGGAACGGCAGCCACGGCAGGTCGCCGAGGATCTCGACGAGCGACTGCCAGTGCCGCCTCGACTCGGCGTCCGCGTCACCCACCTGCTGGTTGAACCACTCCGCCAGGTCGGCGTACTGCAGCGGTTCCTCGTCCGAGGACGCCGGTGGCGTGTCGCCGTACAGCCCGCCAGGCTCGCCGCCAGCAACGCGACACTCTCGGCGTCGGCGTTCAGGATCGGCAGCCGCAGGAACAGGGTGTGCAGGTGGTCGTCCCGTCTCGCGAGCCCCACCCGCAGCGGCGGACCGGCCGGGTCCATCGGCTCGGCGACGCGGGACCGCCAGGCATCCTCGGTGACGTCGTCGACGACGACCGCGGACGCCGACCCGATCCGTTGCAGCGGCACGTCGAGGCCCACGACACGCCGGTAGTCGGTGCGCAGGATCTCGTAGCGCTCGACCAGGCTGTCCAGGGCCGCACGCAGCCGACCCACGTCGAGCGGGCCCGGATCGCGATCTCAGCGGAGATCGCAGGACAACGGTCACCCGCGTCCGTCGACACGACCTGCGTGAGCCAGGCGTACCGCTGCTGCGGCGACAACGGGAACAGCGCCGTCGTCGCGTCGGTGCTGGTCATCGAACCCCTTGAGCGCGCTCCAGGCGCCGGACATGGCGACGAGCACCTTCCGGGGCCCTGATAGGGTTCCGCCCGTGGCTCATCAGCATGTTGTCCACGAGCATGACGTCACCGGTCTGCCACGGGGTGGCGACGGTTTCCGCGTCGAACGCGGCCCGGATCTCGGTGAACGCCTCGTCCTCGATCACGCTCCCGTCCCCGTACAGGGCGTTGCGCGGAAGGTGGTCGGGGCCGAACGACGCCAGCAGGTCCGCGCGGACGGCGGCGGGCAGGCTGGAGGTGTGGAAGAGGTGGGCCTGGTTGAACCACGCCACCTCGCGGGTGCCGGGATGCTCGGCGACCACCTGACAGATCTGCCTGGTACGAAGGCCGCCGTTCGGGAGCCACTCCAGGTCGATCTCGTTGGCCGCGCAGAACGCCTCCACGGTCTCCCGGTCGTCGGTCTCGAACACCTGCTGCCAGGGCAGGTCCACACCGCCGCCGTAGTTGCGCACGTACATGATCCCGTCGCGCTCGAACCGCTCCCGAACCGAGGACGGGATGCGCTGGAGGACGCGCCGACTGTCCGCGAGCGGGTCTCTCCGCCGCTGGTGGCGTTGAGCTGGCAGAAGAACCACAGTCGCAGCGGCCAGTTCCGGGCGTAGGCCATCTCGTTGTGCTGCGGGATCGTCGCCTCCGGCGGGTACTCACTGGACGTGTACACGCCCTGCGACTCCTTGGTGCGCGGAGTGGAGCCGTACGTGTAGTCGAGCAGTCGCTCGTCACCACCGTGCCCGGCCACGGTGGCGAAGTCGGCCGCCGTGGCGACCTGGAACTTCCGGAAGAGCACCGCGCCGGCGGCCCGCAGGTGGCTGTCGACGGTTTCCTGGCTCTCGCGCAGCCACGCGGCCAGGTCGAGCCCGGCGGCCCGCGCCTCGACGACGACGGGCGCGCCGGCCTGTCGGCACCCACGATGCGCACGAGACCATCGATGCCAGGGTCGACGCTCCGGCGGCGGATGGACCGCACCGAGCGTCCCTGTGCTGGAGTCGAAGCTCCCATTGTTCGTCTCCTTCAGCGTTCTGTCTGCAGTGCGGGTTCGGCTGCGGACTGGTCCTGGTTCTCGGTGATGCGCAGGCCGCGGATCGGTGACAGCGCGAGCAGGACGGTCGGGACCAGCAGGGCGACTCCGGAGAGGAGTACGACCGCCCGCGAACTCGTGGCCTCGGCGGCGACTCCGCCGAGCACGGATCCCAGCGGGATGGTGCCCCAGATGAGGAAGCGCATCGTGGCGTTGGTGCGGCCGAGGAGCGGGCGGGGTGACGGCCTGCCGGATGGTCACCGCCGCGACATTGAAGATCGGGATGCCGCACACGAACAGCAGGTAACCGCCGCCGGCCAGGACGAGACCGAGTCCCATTCCGGCGGGCGCGACCCCACCAGGACGACGCCGGCGGCCATCGTGGCGCTGCCGACGAGGAAGCCGCCCCGATGCCGATGCGATTCGAGATCCATCCGGCGGCGAGTGATCCCAGCACGCCGCCCACACCGCCGAGGCTCAGGAACACCCCGACGAAGACCGCGCCCAGCTGGAGGTCGTCGATGATGAAGAGGTACTGGATCGCCAGGAAGGCGTAGACGATGAGGTTGGTGAGGCCGGCCACGGCCGCGTTCCAGCGCAGCACGGCCGACCGCCAGACGAAGACGACGCCCTCCTTGATCTCCTGCCAGGCGGACCGCGTACCGCCCTCGGTGTTCTCCTGCCTGCCCACGTCCCTGGGCAGCGCCGACAACATGGCTCCGGACACCAGGAACGACACGGCGTCCACGACCAGGGCGTAGGGCGCGGTGATGAGCTGGACCAGTGCGCCACCCAGGCCGGGTCCCACCACCTCGCTACCGGCGCGAGCAGCTTCGAGCCTGGCGTTGGCCTGGGTCAGGAGGTTCTGCGGCACCAGCGAGGGCATGATCGACAGCGCGGCCACGTCGGACAGGACGGTGAGGGTGCCGAGCAGGAACGCCACCACGTACAGCTGGGTCACCGTCATCCAGTCCATCGCCGCGGCGATGGGGATGGTCAGCACGAGCGGCGCGCGCAGGACCGAGGCGACGATCAGGAGCTGTCGGCGGGAGTAGCGGTCGACGAGCACGCCCGCCATGAGCGCGAAGAGCAGGAAGGGCAACCGTTCGGCCGCGACGAGAGGCCCAGTTGCACGGGCGAGGCATCCAGCACGAGCACGGCCGTGAGCGGGATGGCGACCATGCTGATCTGGAAGCCGGTCTGCGCCACCACCTGGGACCCGAGGTAGGTGCCATAGCCGCGGCGTCGCCAGAGCGAAGGTCCCGACGCCGCCGTGACCGTACCGTCCCCGTCATCGCGACTGAACTCCCGCAGCCGACCCCACCTGCTCGTCGGGGTGGTGGACCAGCCGGTCGAGCGCGCCGAGCATGGTCTCGGCCATCTCGGCCGCCCGCCGCTGCGGATGCCGCACCAGGTCGACGGTCACGTCGACCTGGAGCCCGCAGGCCCGGGGGCGTAGATCGCCTCGACGCGGATGGGAACGCTCGTGCTGTCCCGCCAGTCCTCCTCCGCGTCGATGAGCCCCTCGGCGAGCAACTCGGCGAGGTTGTGGAAGTGCACGAAGTTCAGTGCCACGTCGAAGGGGCGACGACCGAGGATCTCGATGACCTCGGAGTACGGAAACGCCGTTGGGGCAGGAGTTCGCGCTCCGCCTCGAACGCCTGCTGGGCGAGTTGCCGCCAGGTGGCCCCACTCGACGCGAGGCGCAGCGGCAGGTGGTTGAGGAACAGCCCGAGCGTCAGGTCCGCCCCGGCTGCTCCGGCCGGCCGCTCATCGAGAGCCCGGCCACCTGGGCACGACCGAACGCGGATTCGACGGCGGTGTAGTAGGCGGCCACCACCAGGCTCTTGATCGGTAGGCCCCACGCCGCCGCGAGCGTGGCCAGGGACTCGACCGCGGGCCGCGGTGCGCGCAGGAAACCTTGGGGTACGGGTGGCGCCGCCCGCCAGACTGCCGCTTTCCGCCGTCGCGCGGCCCTTCGGCGAATCGCGTGAAGAACCGCCGCTGCCCTCGTCGGCCAGTGCCGCGCGCTCCAGCCGGACGAACTCGGAGAACGGCGCCGGCGACGCCAGGGACGGCTGCTCTTGGCGCAGCATGGCCTGGTAGGTCTTGATCAGCTCCAACGCCAGGACCGATTCGCTCCAGCCGTCCAGGATCGCGTGGTGGAACGCGTAGGTGAGGCGGAAGCGTTCCGGCCCGGACGGCGCGGCGTGCGCGCGGAGCAGCGGGACACAGTCCAGGTCGAACGGGCGGCCGAGCTTCTCCATCGTCGCACCGCGGCGAGCGGCCACCTCCTCGTCGGACAGGCCACGGAGGTCGTCCAGCTCCACCTCGACGGTCGCCTGCTCCTCGACGAGCTGCAGCGGCTCGCTGTAGCCACCGAGATCAAAACGGGTACGGAGGATCGGATGTCTGCGCACCACGTGGTCCAGGGCCTGGCGCAGCACCTCGACGTCGAGCGGCAGCGTGACCTCGCGGGAGACCACGTCGACGTAGAGGAGCCTCCGCTGGCCGCGCTCTCGTAGACCAGCCCGAGCTGCAGTCGCGTCATCGGGTACGCCGTGACCCCGGCCGGCAGCTGATCCCGATCGGCCTGCTGGAGCAGGTCCTCGATGGGTGCGGTGTCGCCTGCGGCCTCCGCTGTCAGGTTCGCGCAGGAGCCGCGCAGATCAGGTCGCTTGAACAGGTCCACCAGCTTCAGCGGCAGGCCCGCTGCTCGGCTGCCGAGATGAGCTCGATGGCCAGCAACGAGTCACCGCCGAGCGCGAAGAAGTCGTCGTCCGGACCCACGTCGCGGACGTGCAGCACCGACTCCCAGATCTCGGCCATGACGGTCTCGACCGCGTTCAACGGCACCTCGGCACCGCTCGGCGTACTCATCGGATCTCACCCTCCTCAGCCGGCGTGGCCGGCCGCCGGTCCCCGGCCGCCGCGAACCGCACCGGCAGGCTGTTGAAGCCGCTCAGAAAATTGGAGTAGAGCCGCCTCGGCTGCCCGATCAGCTCGATGCCGTCGGCGGTCTCCACCAGTGCGGTGACCAGTGCGCTCAGCTCGATCCTCGCCAGCTGGGCGCAGACAGAAGTGGGGGCCGATCGCGAACGCCAGGTGGCGGTTGGGGGCGCGGGAGAGCCGCAACCGCGTGGGATCGTCGAACTGCCGCGGATCGAAGTTGGCCGAGGAGTTCCAGACGGTGACGATGTCGTCGCGCGCGATGTGCCGACCGTCCAGGGTCGTGTCTCTCGTGGCGACCCGACCCGCGTGAAGAGTCGGCGTGGTCCACCGCAGAAACTCCTCGACGGCGGATTCGACCGACACCTCGCCGGCTCTGAGCCGATTCCACTCGTCCGGCCACTGGGTCAGAGCGTGCACGGCCCCGATCATCGACAGTCGGGTCGTCTCGTCGCCGCCGATCAGGAAGCTGTACGCGTTGTACAGCAACTCCCGGTCGGTGAGCGCGACGGGCGACTTCGTCATCTGGATCAGCAGGCCGAGAATGTCGTCGCCGGGTGCGTCCTGGCGAGACCGCGCCAACTTCGCGAAGTAGAAGGATCTCGTTGCGGGCCAACCGCGCCTCGATCTCGGTGCCGTCGGGTCCCTCGGAGGCAAGCGCCAGCCTGCTCTGACTGAGCAACAGCTCGCGGTCGCTCTCGGGCACCATGAGCAGGTCGCAGATCACCGCGAGCGGGAGGTAGGGCACCACCTCGCGACCGAGATCGCAGTCTCCGCGTTCGACCGCCTCGCGCACCAGCCGGGAGGTGGCGACGCGCACCGCTCGGCCAGGCCGGCCAGCGCACGAGGGGTCAGCGCGCGCATCAGGACACGCCTGATCTGCTGGTGCCGGGCGCCGTCGGAGACCGGCAGCATGTCGCCTCCGGCCGGATCGCCGCCCGCCAGGAGCGTGGCGAGGACGTTGCCGCGACTGGAGGTGTACGCGTCGCTGTTCCGATAGACCTCCGATGCGGTGGCGTAACTGCTGACCACCCAGAACCCACCGTCGCTCGTCGGATGCCAGGCCACCGGCTGCCGTTCACGCAGCAGGCTCCAGACATCGCTCAGGTCACGCTCGGCATGCACGGCCGGCGATGTCAGGTCGATGTCCGCCAGTGGGCCCGAGCCGAATTCCAGAACCGGACGCGCCGTACGCGCCTCGTCAGCGACCTCGTTCGTCATCCTCGCCCCCACTCCCGCGCCGAGCGTCGCCGTGAACCGCTCGCTCAGGTGCCGGATGGTCTCCGTCGTGAACAGATCGGCCCGATAGTTGATCTGCATCTCGATGCCGTCGCCGTCGAAGAACGAGAACGTCAGGTCGAGCGGAGCGGGTGTCAGCGGTGCTGGTATCGGCTGCACCACCAGATCTCCGATCTGGTAGCCCGTGATCGACTCGGGCTGGTGCACCAGCGCCGTCTGCAGGAACGGTGTCTGGTGTGGTCGGCGGGCGGTCGGACCGCCGCCACGAGCATGTCGAACGGCAGATCCTGGTGGTCCTGCGCGTCGAGAACCGTCTGCCGCACACGCCGTACCGTGTCCCGAAAGCTCGGCCCGCCACCCAGATCGGTGCGCAGGACGAGGTTGTTGACGAAGAACCCGATCAGCTCGTCCAGTTTCGGATGGTCCCGACCGGCGACCGACGTCGCCACCACCACGTCGGTCTGACCGGTCAACCGCGACAGCATCACCTTGTACGCCGCCAGCAACACGACAAACACTGTGGAGTTCTCGGCACGGGCCACCGCCCGCACCGCTTCCACCGCCGTCGGATCGAGGGAGAACCCGAAGGTGTCACCCTCCCGCGACTCGACCTCCGCCGGCGCCCGGTCGTACGGCAGGCTCACATACGCCGGAGCCCCTTCGAGCCGCTTCCGCCAGTAGCCCTCCAACACGGAACGCCGCCCCGGCGTCAGTGACTCCCGCTGCCACACCGCGAAATCCGCGTACTGCAACGGCAGCTCGCCCAACGGCGACGCGCCACCGGCGGCCAGGGCCGGATACAACGCCACCAACTCGTCCTGCAACACACCGATGGACCAGCCGTCGGTCACGATGTGGTGCATGTTCAGCACCAGCACGCCGGCGTCGTCGGCCTCCAGGATCACCGGGCCGGAACAACGGGCCACGCGCCAGGTCGAATGGCCGCTCCAACTCGGCACGAACAGCCTGATCGACGCTGGCCGCGCCGGCACCACGACAGTCCACGACCTGCACGTCGGCACCACGAACCTCGCCGACCACCTGCGTGGGGACACCCGCTCGGTCACGAACGTCGTCCGTAACACCTCGTGCCGCTCGACCACCGCGTCCAGACAGGAGCGCAACACGTCCAGCCGTACCACGCCTCGCCACCGCAACAAACTCGGGTGGTGTAGGCCAAACTGCCCGGCGCCACCTCTTCGGCCAGCCACAACCGGCGCTGCCCGAACGACAACGGCATCTTTCGCGACGTCGCGCTCACGTCGCGACTCTGATCTGCCGTGGAATCGTGCTCGGTGCTCCATCGGTCGATTCAGGGCCATCGGCGACCGGGGCGGGAGCGCCTTCCTGGAGACGTTCGATGTATCGGGCCAGCGCGGCGGGCGTCCGGTTCTCCAGCACGTCCCGAAAGCGGATCGCGACCCCGAAATGGTCACTCACTCGGGCGGCTATCCGCATTCCGGAGAGCGAGTTGCCGCCCAGTTCGAGCAGGTCGGCGTCGCGCCCGCACTCGTCGATCCCGAGGGCCTGACCCCAGATCTTGATCATCTCGGTTGCGTGCCCGTCGTCGGCGGACCCGCTGGTGGACGCGCCACCGGCGGTTGCGGCCCGTGTCGCCAGGGCGTCGACATCGATCTTGCCCGAGGAGAGCAGCGGCATCGTTTCGAGCACCACGACGCTGGCCGGCACCATGAAGGCCGGCACCCGCTGCGCCAGATGGTCCGTGACGCGCCGCACATCGTCCGTCGGGTCGACCAGTTCCAGGTAGGCGACCAGGCCCTGGTGACCCGATGCCTCCTGACGGGACACGACGCAGGCACGGTGGACGGCCGGGTGTGCGGTGAGCACTCCCTCGATCTCGTCGGGGTTGACCCGGAAGCCGTTGATCTTGACTTGGCGGTCGACGCGTCCCACGAAGTGCAGTTGGCCGGACGCATCGATCATGCCGAGGTCCCCGGTGCGGTACAGGCGTCCCGGTCCGAACGGGTCCGGAACGAACGCGGCGGCGGTGCCCTCCGGGTCTCGCCAGTAACCCGCACCCACGCCGGGGCCGCCGATGAAGAGTTCGCCCACAGCGTCCGCGGGCACAGGCCGCATCCGATCGTCGAGCACGTACGTCGTCACGGTGGGACACGGACCACCAAGCGGCAGCGACGGGAACCGGTCGGCCGGAACATCCCGGTCGTCGAGGTAGATCGTCGAGGTGACACATGTTTCGGTCAGGCCGTAGCAGTTCCACAGGTCCACCTCGGCGGGCACCGACCGACGCCACGCCATCAGGTCGTCCGCCGACGCCCGCTCCCCGCCGATCAGCACGCTCCGTACGCACGCCGGCAGCCGCTCCGAGCCGTCGCGGAACTCCAGGCAGATCTCCCGCCAGTACGCGGTGGGCAGGTAGAGGTGCGAGATCGACTGCTTCCCGAGCTCCCGCAGGAAGTGCGGCACCCGTAGTCGGCCTCGTCGGTACAGATCGTCAGCGGCGTACCGAGGAACAGGGGAAGAATCATCTCCTCGATGCTCGAATCCCAGCCCAACGCGCCGAAGTGCAGCGCCTGATGCTCCGGCCCGGGGCATAGGGCGAGGCAACCGCGGTGACCAGGTTGTACAGGGACGCGTGCTCGACCATGACGCCCTTGGGCTGACCGCTCGACCCGCTGGTGTGGACGAGGCACGCGAGTTGACGAGGGTCCGTCCTGCCCGATGCCCCGGCGTACGCGGATCCACCTCGGTCAGCGGCGGCGACCTGCTCGACCTCGAGGACCGGGCAGCCCGTCCACGCCGCCCGCAGGCCCTCGACGTTGGCGCTGTCGGTCAGGATGGCCACGGGTTGGACCCGCTCCAGGATGTTCTGCAGACGTTGCGCCGAGATCGCCTCGTTCAGCGGCACGTAGACGCAGCCGGCGTGCCACACCCCGAGCATCGCGACCACAGCCCACTCGCTCCGGGACGTGATGACGACAACGGGGGCGTTGCCCTCCGGCTGGAACCGCCGACAACGCCTTCTGCGTGTTGCGGACCAGTTCGTCGAGCTGCCGGTGCGTCAACCAACGACCCGCGACCTCAGCGCCGGGGCGTCGGGTGTCGCCGCCGCGCGCGGCTATCGCCTCGTGAACAAGACCGTCCGACAGATCGCGGTGCGTCGGTCATCGAAGTCGCCTCCGTGGGAAAGGGGATCAGGACAGTGCCTGGTGCACCCAGACGTTGGGTTCGACGTACGCGGCCGAGTCGTGGGTGAGATCGCAGTGCACCGGGACCATGGCGCCGGGAACGATGACGGGCCCGTCCCGGTCGAACGGCAGGCCGGTCCACTCCCGCCACTGGGCGAGCGAGCCCACCACGACCATCGAGGCCGGGGCGATCCCGACGATCGACGCACCGAGCCGGGCGTGCGCGCGCAGCAGCGGGTCCGCCGGCAGGCCCTCGGGCGTCACCTGGGTGACGTAGTCGGCGAGCGTCATTTCGGGTACGGCCGTCTTGCCGGGTGGTCGCACCGGCGCGACGAAGTGGCGCAGGCCCTGGAGCGGCCGATGGCGTGGAACCTGCGCAGCATCTCGGCGCCCAGGCCGGAGCTCCGCATGTCGGGGCGGATGGTGACCTCCAGGCCGCACAGCGCGTCGCCGCCGTACCCGGCGAAGCGGGCGATGCGGCCCAGGATGATCGCGGCATCCCAGCCGGTGTCCGGCAGGCCGGCCGGGGTTCCTCGGCCAATCCGATCGGCACCGAGAACGCCCGCGCGATCACCTCGTCCGGGCGGTCGACCGGCGTGGCCACCACCGCGTAGTCGGTGTAGTACTCGGCCGCGTCCAGGTGGAAGGACTGCCCGACCTGGTCGTGCCGCATGAACTCGGGCCAGCCACCGTCGAGCGCCTCGGCCTTCGCGGCGAGATGAGGCCGTTCGGTGAGTGTCGTGATCTCGAGGCCCTCGATCACGACCCGGCCGGCCCATCGGTGTGATCGAGCGGGTGTCCGTCGGTCATCGTCTCTCCCGGGGTCAATGCCCTGGTCAGTCCAGGAAGGATTGCAGGGTGCCCGTTCGGCGGACGTCCAGAGTCGCGCAGTGGAAGGAGCCGCCGAAGGAGTTGAAGTTGCGGAAGTTGCAGGGGATCGGGTGAAGCCCCAGCCCGCAGCGCCTTGATCATTGGCTCGTCCTGCGCCTCGACGACGACGCGTGTCTCGTCGATCGACAGGACGTTCATGTTGATCCACTTGCTGGTCATGTAGAGGGTGCGAGTCCGGCATCACCGGGGTCGGCGCGGGCAGCAGGTCCCAGGCCTTGAACATCTGCGGGACCTTGCTGACCCGCTCCGGGTTGACCAGCAGTTTGCCGGGGCGAGCGGGACGATGGTGGCGTCGATGTGCATCGGGTGGTCGTCGTCGAACTCGAGGATCCGCACCCGGTACTGGTCGCCGAGGTGGCGGGCCAGCCAGGCGATGCCGAACTCGTTCGTGACGTTGCTCTTCTGCCCGACGATGTCACGGCCGAAGCGCAGGAAGTCCGCCGCGTCGAAGGTGGGCTCGAACTCGGTCACCACCAGGCTCGTCGGCTCACCCGCGGCGGGCTCCGACCAGTCGAGGTCGTACAGCTCGTCGAGCAACTCCGGCTTAGGACCGGCACTCCACCGGGCGCCGTGCCGGAAGTACTCCTTCAGTAGCGGCCGATAGGCGAGCGTCTCGTAGTACCGCGACCGCCACGCCATCGGGCACTCGATGATCTCCTCGCCGACCACCAGCAGCGCGTCGCGCGGCATGGCCGCGTACATCCGGTGCTCGTCCACGCCCCGTGGAGTACGGCCGGCGCTGCGGAATCGGCTCCGGGCGGCGGACGGTGACGCCCTCCGCCTCCAGCAGCCGGACGAACTCCTCAAGTTCCCGCCGCGCGGCCGGACGATCTCGGGCGGGAAGGGACGGCCCTGTTCCCGGCGGAACGTCTCGTGCTGGCCCGCCGGGATGACCGGTTCCAGCGCGGGGTGCCAGGGTGGGAAGGTCGCGTCGTCGACGATGCCGACGACAACCTCCTCCAGCAGATCCCATTCCGTGTACGAGCGGACCGGACTGTTGATCACCTCCTGCGAGGTGACCGCCTCTTCTAGGAACATGACCCGCCTTCAGTCGTAGACGTAGCCGTCGTCTTCGGACATGGGATTGGCGTGACGGCGCCGGGCCGATCAGTGGCGCGTCTCGCTGTCGACCGTCCGTTGCTCAAAGCGACACCCCGTGCCAGATTCATTCGCGACCGGTCGCCCAAGGCAACGGACAGCGGGGCTCAGCTGTGCGAAAACGCGACTCACCTGGCCGTGTCTCGAAACCCCGATGCCCGGCCCGGCGGGACGCGAAGCAGATTCATGAGCGTGACCACCAGCCACATTACTGACCAGTCACGCGGGGCGAAGAGGCATATCAATGTTTCCGAAACAGTGCCGGCCGGAGGCGTCGACGCCCACCGCTCGCAGTCAAGATCCGCACAACGTCGCTGAAGTTGCTGCCTCACGGGCTCCGGAGGCAGCAACTTCCCGGATGTTGTGCGGATCTTGAGGTTCCGGCAGTCTGGCAGCAGCACGTCACATGGGCGGTGGGTCGTGGACCGCGCCGGACGCCGACGTCATCGGGACACACCCAGACGTAGACACCGAGACCGGCCAGCAACAGGCTGGCCAGGCTCGCGCCGGCGCGCACCGAGTTCCACCACGTCCAGCCGGACGAGTAGTCAGCCCACACCCGTGCCGCCTGCGCGGGTCGTCCGGTACGCCGGCGGCGTCGAGCGTCTCGTTCATCGGCACGTTGACGACCACCGTCGGGATGAACGCGCCCACCAGGTAGACCCCGAAGCCACCAGGAACAGCACACCGGCCGACCGGTGCCGAGGATCAGCAGCAGCACACCGGTCACCGTGGCGGCGACGATCGGGCCGAAGAAGGTGACGAAGAACAGCGGGTTCTGGATTCTCTGGTTGATGCTCGTCATGGCCCGGATCGCGGTGCCGGCGTCGGCGGCGTTCAAGCCGGGCATCACCGCCACCGAGAACGCGTAGTAGACGCCGGTGATCGCACCCGTCACCGCCAGGGTCACGGCCGCCGACCAGGCGGCCACTGTCGCGTTCATGCCCGGTCCATCCGGTTCGCAGCGAACGAGCGGGCGGTAGCAACGCTCCTTGTCATGCCACCAGTCAAGTCGAGGGCGACCGCGCCAGGAATGGGCGAGACTCTCCGGACCATGTTCCGGCGTCTCAGCCGCCCACGTCACCGGGGCTAACCTGAGGGCATGGATGCGCTCGCGGGGCTGCTGGACGGGCCGAGGGCGCGTGGCGCGTTCCTGATGCGGTCGGTGTTCGACCCGCCGTGGTCGGTACGGATCCAGGATCGCGCACCCCTCACCCTGATCACCATGCTGCGCGGCTCGGCCTGGGTGGTGCCGGACCGGGGCGCCCCGGTGCCGCTCTGCCCCGGTGATGTCGCCATCGTCCGTGGTCCGGAGCCCTACACGGTCGCCGACGACCCGGCCACGATGCCGCAGGCGGTGATCCATCCCGGTGAACGCAGCACCTCCCCGAGCGGGGACGAGTTGTGCGAGGTGATGGACCTGGGCGTGCGGACCTGGGGTGAACGCGCCGACGGGGCGGCGGTGCTGCTCAGCGGCACCTACCAGTTCCAGGGCGAGGTCAGCCAGCGGCTGCTGCGGGTCCTCCCTCATCTCCTGGTGCTGCCGACCGGTGCACTGGACAGTCCGCTCGTTCCGCTGCTCAGCGACGAGATGGCCAAGGACGAGCCGGGGCAGGAGGTGGTCCTGGACCGGCTGCTCGACCTTCTGCTCATCGCCGTACTCCGAGCCTGGTTCTCCCGACCGGAATCGGCGGCGCCCGCCTGGTACCGGGCGCACGGCGATCCGGTGGTCGGCAGGGCGTTGCGGCTGCTGCACGACCGCCCGGCAGATTCCTGGACGGTGGCCACCCTGGCGGCCGCGACCGGTGTCTCGCGGGCCGTGCTGGCCCGCCGGTTCACCGAGCTGGTCGGTGAGCCGCCGATGGCGTACCTCACCAACTGGCGGCTCGCGCTGGCCGCCGACCTGTTGCGCGAACCGGACGCCACCGTCGGCGCGGTGGCCCGCCAGGTCGGCTACGGCAGCCCGTTCGCACTCAGCGCGGCCTTCAAACGGGTACGCGGACTCAGCCCGGCCGAACACCGGCAGACCACAGTGCCGCCGGCAGCGCCGGCGGGTGCCACCACGTCAGGTGGCGATGGTGAACGTGGCGACGACACCGTTGTGGTCGGATCTGGTGCCGCCGACGATGTCGTAGTCGGTCATCCACATCAACTGGTGCTCCGGCAGCCGCTTCCAGAAGTAGACGTAGTCGATGTGTCGGTTGCCGTGCGTTCCGGTGCCCTTCTCGCCGTAGAGGTTGTAGTTGGAGCGCAGATTCGGCAGCTCGTTGGCCTCGAAGACCTGCCACGGGAACTTCGCGTACCCGTAGCTCCGGTCGGCGCTGAAGTCGACGTTGAGGTCACCACTCACGATGACCTGGCCCTCGGCCTGCTTGTCGACCGCCAGATCCCGGAGACCTGGAACTGCGCCTCGGCGCACCTGGTGCGCGGCAGATCCTCCGGCCGGCCGGCGTTCTCGATGCTGGCCACCGCGTGAGCGTTGATGTGTGTCACGGTGCGACCGCTGGCCTTGTGCCGGTACCTGACCCAGTTGTTGTACCGCGCGGGCGGCACCTCGCCCGGCCCGTTGGTGTCACAGACGAAGATCGAACCCCTGTCGAGTACGTCGAACATGCTCTTCCTGGCGATCAGCGCCTCGCCAGCCTGGTTGGTGCCGCCCGGCGCGTGCAGCCACCAGCCGTTGTCGGCGGCCCAGTTCTCCAGGAAGGCCTTGCGGTTGCCGACCTCGTTGAGACCCACGAGGTCCGCCCTGGCCGCGATCAGGGTCAGGTCGTGCACGAAGTCCGCCTGGCTCAGTCCGTTGTAGATGTTCAGCGTCGCCGCCTTGAAGGTCGCGTTCGCGGCGGCCGCCGGGTGGCCGGCAGCAGGGCCGCCACCAGCGCGACCGCGCCCGCGAAGCGCCCAGGGCGCGGATCGACATCCGGGCTGTCGTACGCATCGACTCTCCTCTGCACATACCGCCGTCGATGGCGGCCAGCGCACTAACAATCCGCGGCGACGCGAGATCGAACATCGCGGAACGAAGAATCGACAGGCCTGCCTCCACCAGATTCTTGCGCGCCCGCATCTTTGCGTGTCACGCAACTTCTGCTAGCGTGGTGGCATGACGGGGTTGCGGGGCGCAAGAAGGCCGAGACGCGGGCGGCGCTCGGCTGGGCGGCAATCCACCTCACCGCCGAGCGCGGCTACGACAACGTCCGCGTCGAGGACATCGCCGAGGCGGCCGGCGTCTCCCCGCGTACCTTCAACAACTACTTCTCCAGTAAGGCCGAGGCCATCGCCTCCCGCCACCTCGACCGCAGCCTGCGCACCGCCGCCGCGCTACGGGAACGCCCGCCGACGAGCCGCTCTGGGCGGCGCTCACCCAGAGCCGCGCTGGAGCAGTTCACGCGTGGCCCCGAGGTCGGGCGATGCCCTCCCCACCCACGCTCAGTGGGTGGCCGGCGATCCGCACCATGCTCGCCGAGCCCGCGCTGCAGGGCGAGCGTCTACGCGCCGTCGCGATCGCCGAGGCCGAGCTTGCCGCCGCGGTGGCCGAACGCACCGGCACCAACCTCGCCACCGACATGTATCCAAGGCTCGTCGCGGCCGCCGCCAGCGCCGCCGTCGCCGTCGCGATGCAGCACTACCTCGACAGCGCCGACCCGCCCGCCCCGATCGAGCGCCTCATCACCGACGCCTTCACCCAGGTCGCCGCCGGCCTCCCGGCACCGACCCGCTGAGGTCCGCCCTCCCGCAGGTTCAGCCTCACCCACGTCTCCAGCCGCAGCACCCACGGCGGCACGCCACGCACCGTGCCTCCCGTGGCGATGACGCACACCCCGAAGGGATCACACCATGATCGACGTCCTCATCGTCGGAGCCGCCTAACGGCCTCATGCTCGCCTGCGAGCTGGCCCTCGCCGGCGTTCACCCCGTCGTCCTCGAACGCCACACCGCGCCCACCGGCGAGCTTCGCGCCAACGGCCTCGTCGGCCAGGTCGTCCGCCTGCTCGACCGGCGCGGCCTCTACGCGCGGCTCAGCGGCGAGAGCACCCGCCGTCGCCTCAACCAGCCTTCACCTTCGGCGCGTTCCCACTCGATCTCACGACGCTCGCGGAGAACCGCACTACGTGCTCGGCGTGCCGCAGGCCCAGCTCGAGGCCACCCTCGCTGCCCGAGCCGCCGAGCTCGGAGTCGACCTTCGCCGCGGCCACGAGGTCGTCGACCTCCACCAACGCGCCGACGCGGTCGAGGTCCACCTCGCCGACGGTACGCAGCTCACCTCCCATTTCGTCGTCGGCGCCGACGGTGGCCGCAGCGCGGTGCGCCGCCTCGCCGGAATCGACTTTCCCGGCGTCACCAACGACCGGTCGATCTCCCGCACCGCCACCGTGACCGTCCCGGTGTCATCCCTCGACCCCGAGACGGGTGGCCTGTACGCCCCGGCTACGGCGTCGTCCCGCCGTTCCAGCACACGCGCACCGCACGCGGCCTGATCGCCTGGGCCCCGTTTGCCGGCCGTCCGGCGATCCTGAGCACGACGGAGTGGCTCCGACACGCCGACGAGCGACGAGACTCCGATGAGCCTGGACGAGCTACGCGCCAGCGTCGCCCGGGTGCTCGGTGTCGACGTCCCGATCGGCGCGCCCGACGCCCGGCCTGCTGCGGCGGTTGACCGGCCGCAACACCCGCATCGCCGCCCGCTACCGCGCCGGCCGGTGCTGCTGGTCGGCGACGCCGCGCACGTGCACCGCGATGGGCGGGCCCGGCCTCAACCTGGGCCTGCAGGACGCCGTGAACCTGGGTTGGAAGCTCGCCGGCACGGTGCGCGGCTGGGCGCCGGAGGGGCTGCTCGACACGTACGAGACGGAGCGCCGACCCGTCGCCGAACGGGTCGTCATGTCCACCCAGGCACAGTCGGCGCTCGTCGGCCCCGGCGACGAGATCACCGGCCTACGGGAACTCTTCGCCGAGCTGCTGCGGAAGCCGGAGGTGACCGGGCACGTCGCGGCGCTGATGTCCGGCGCAGACACCCACTACCCGCCGACCCCACCGACCCGTTGGCCGGCCGCTGCGCCCGACGTGGTCGTGCACGGCGACCACGGCACGACACGCCTCGCCGAGCTGACCCGCGCCGCCCGGCCGCTGCTGCTGGACTCCACGGGTGCCTACGCCGGGGTCGCCGCGCCGTGGAAGGACCGGGTCGACGTGGTCACCGGCCCACTGGAGGGCACGACCGCGACCGCGTTGCTGGTACGCCCCGACTGCTTCGTCGCCTGGTCCGCCGGGGACGCCGACACGCTGCGCGCCTCGCTCACCCACCACTTCGGCCAGCCCCGATGAGCGCGGTCTCATGGCAACTGCTGAATCCAGCACTGCCTCGCCGATCATGGAGTTGTGGTGGGCAACAAAACGTCCGAACAAGCGCCAAACCGGGCACCACAAGTCCATGATCGCCGGATCCGGACTGCCCATGCTCCGCGATCTTGCACTTTCTGTCCCGGCACAAATCAGGCGCTCACGCGATCTGTTCGGCCAGCGCGATGATGACACCCGCGGGGCCGCGCAGGTAGCAGAGCCGGTAGCTGTTCTCGTACTGCACCAGCTCACCGAGGAGTTCGGCTCCGTGTGGTCGCACGCGGTCGAGGACGTCGTCGAGGTCTTCGACGGCGAACATGATGCGATGCAGGCCAAGCGTGTTCGTCGAAGCGCGCGGATCGCCGTCTCGGCTCGGCGGCGACTGGTACCTGGTCAGCTCGATGCGTCCGTGGCCGTCCGGGGTGCGCATCATCGCGATGTCCGAGCGGACTCCGTCCAGCCCGACGAGGCGATCCACCGCGCTGCCCTCGACCGTCGCCTCGCCTTCCAGCTCCAGTCCGAGTGCGACAAAGAACGCCTTGGCAGCCGCGAGGTCGTCGACGACGATGGCGATGTTGTCCATCCGCTGGATCGTCCCGCGCCCGGGTGGGGATCCCGCTGGTCGGTGTCGTCCATGATGATCTCCTTGCCGATCGACCGCCGGGTTCGGCGGCGTGTGTGCGTGTTCAGGCGCGCTGACGTTCCTTCTGTTGCTGCATGAGTTCCTCGATGGCCGTGGGCAGGGTGGTCTCGAAGTCGATCAGCTTGGCCCACGTCGGCTTCACGACGACCCGGACCATACCGTCGTAGAGCGACATAACGCCTTCCTCCCACTCGGCCCGTTGCTCTGGCGTCATCTCGTAGGTGCCGTTCCACTGGAGGTACTCGTCCGGGATTCCGTTGACGACGTCCAGTTCCGCCCGACCACGGATGAGCAGGACCTTCGGTGGGTGCGACTCGGTGTCGATCGTCAGCGCGACCGCGGGATTGCGGCGCAACGCCGGGAGTTTCCGGGCGTTCTTCGCGGTGCACATGACGATCTCGGAGCCGTTCCAGGTGATCCCGATCGGGATCGCCCGCGGGTGCCGTCGAGTGCGACGAAGGCGAGCCGGGCCAGGTCACGGGCCAGCAGCTCCTGGCTGAGCGGGCGGTTCAGCACCTCGTCGATGGCGTCCTGGTCCATGATCTCGAACTCCTCAGGTGGATGTCGCCGGGCGGCGCGCCCAGTGTTCCGCGCGCCGACTCATTCGTCTAATGACGGTTGTTGTGCCAACACATGCGTAATCTTGATGGATGCTGGATATCCTGCGGTTACGGGTTCTCGCGGCGATCGCCACGCACGGCTCGGTCACCAAGGCCGCCAAGCAGCTGAACTACTCCCAACCGGCCGTCAGCCATCACCTGGCCCGGCTCGAGGCCGAGACCGGGGCCCGGCTCGTCCAGCGGGTCGGCCGGGGCATCCGACTCACCCCGGAGGGCGAGCACCTGGCCCGCCGCGCCGCCGAGATCGTCGGCCGGGTCGACACCGCCGCGGCGGAACTGTCCGCGATGGTCGGCCTGCGCACCGGCAGGGTCCGGGTCGCCGGCTTCCAGTCGGCGCTCGCGGCGTTGGTGCCACACGCGGCGGGCACCCTGCGCCGCGAGCATCCTGGCGTCGAACTGCACCTGGTCGAGGCTCACCCCGGGTGGCGCTCGATCTCCTGCGGGCCGGGCAGGTCGACGTCGCGGTCGTCTTCCGGTACGACGACGCGACCCCGAACGACGTCCGCTCCACCCATTTGTTCGACGACCCGATGTACCTGCTCAGCCTCGAACCCGGCCAGACACTGGCCGGCAACCGCGACTCCGCCTGGATCGCGGGCTGCGAGAACTGCCGCCGCGAGTTCTCGACGCCTGCGACAGAGCGGGCTTCGTCCCACCGATCGCGTACACGAGCGACGACATCATCGTCCAGCAGGCACTGGTCGCTGCGGGCATGGGCGTGACCACCATGCCGGGCTGGCACTGCGCACCCACCACGCGCCCGGGATCGAGGCCAGTCTCCTTCCCGACTTCCGGACGGCACGTCTCCCTGGCCACCTACGGCGACCCGCCGGATCCGCCGGCGACAACTGCCTTCGTCAGCGCACTGCACCAGGCCGTCCAGCAGACCCGACCAGGCGAGCCCGGACGGATGTCGTCGACATGGCGGACCATGGATGCATGATCGGTGACCGGTGGGGCGTTACCACCAGCGAGACACTGCGTACCTATCCCTGTGACGACTTCGTCGTCGCACCGGCTCTGCGGGCGTGGCGGGAGTGTCGATCGAGGTGCCCGCAGCAGCGGTGTGGCCGTGGGTGGTCCAACTGCGGCTCGCGCCGTACTCGTACGACTGGATCGACAACCTCGGCCGCCGATCTCCTCGCCAACTGCGGGGCCTATCCGAGCCCCAGGTCGGAGAAGCCTTCACCACCGCTGGGGACGGCAGTTGGGCAAAATCGTCGCGGTCGACTCCGGCACACACCTGACGAGCACCATCATGGGCGCCTTCATGTCCTACGTCCTCGTGCCCCACGGTCACGACACGACGCGACTGCTGCTCAAGGTGGTCATGCAGCTTCCCGCTGGGCAGCACCCGGGCTGTCCGTCGGCGACCTGGTCATGGCGCGCCGGCAGTTGCTGAACCTGAAGCACCTCGCCGAACGCGGCCAGCACCAGTGATCGACGCGCTCGCCGCCGAGGTACGGCCACCGGCCGTCGTCGTGCTGAGGGCCGTTGTGGGTGCGCTCGACGGCTGAGGTGGGTGCCGCCCGGGCGAGGACCGGGTGGTTCCTGTGCGTCCTTTGCTCTGCTTCAACCCACGCAACACTGTGGCGACGTTTCTGTTGCGTCCGGTGAAGCAGAGCAAAGGACGCACAGGGCGGGCGGCCCTGCCTACCGGACGCCCCGGCCGACCTGTCGACGCCCGACTATCTGGCGCTCCCCGTGGAGCCGAGCGAGCGCAGCAGCACCAACGCGGGCGGCGATGACGCGTTCGCCGTCGAAGGTCAGCGCCGGCGACCCGTACAGCTGATAGCCCTGGTCGAGAAGGGCGCTGACGCGGGCGCAGAATTCAGCATCGTCGGGTCCGGTGATGAGGCGATAGCCGAGCGGCTCGGTGAAATCCGACACCGCCGCATTGTGCCTCCCCGATGCCTGCGCCCAGCCCCGGTCACCCATCGCGTCTCGCTTGTCCCGTGTGGCACGGCATTGATCGACGCCGGCTGTCGATCGTCCGGGCGGGCTAGCACCTTCCGTGGTCAGCCCGCTTCCGAGCCTCGATCGGCAACGATCGGTGGCATGGCTCGGCGGATGAACTGAAAACGACCTGCCTGGGGAGGCACGGTGATTCAACGCTCGCAGCACCAGCGGGGCCAGTGCCCCGTCTGCAAACGCCTCGTAGCCCTCAGCGCTGACGGAAGAGTGGCGCGGGCACAACGGCACCATCCGTGCCTACGCCCCACCCGAAGATTGTCCCGGGGTGGACAGCGAGCGGAAGCCACGGGGCCATGAGCAGGGTGGATGCCCGCCAATTCGGGTTAGGCCGTCACGCGACGGCTGGGAGCCCTCTTCCGACACGGCTGCCCGACCGCGACGGGTGCCGGGGCGAACCTCAGCCCGGCCTTCATGACGAAGATCGACCGCCGAGCCACGGCGCCTCCTCGATCGTCGAGCTGGTATCCGTCGAGCCAGATCCACCCGTCGTAGGTGATCCAGTCGAGCTGACGAATGACTCGGAACCTGATGGGCCGTAGGAACTGCACGCTGGCCTCTGGCCCCACGATCACCAGGTCGCCGGCCTTCATGCCAGCCAGCCGAGGAACCTGCGGTTCAACGTGTCCGGTGGCGCCCAGGTCACATCCTGCCTCGCTGCGCTGAGGTGCGACCGCAGATAGATCCGGAGGGCCACCGGCGACGTGGCGTACTCCCCAGCAACTCCACTCGGCGTGTGGCACATGGCCAGGGCGCTCACACGCCTCGCAGAGCAAAGCGGAAGGACCGGCCCATGTACGGTCATCAGCTCTCACCCGGCCAGTGACCGCGGTTGATCGGGATCCTGTGTCTGACTCGGCACGGCAGCTCGTTGCCGCATGTGCAGACATTCCGCCACTTGACCCACGACCACACCGGCTTATGTCTGCGAGCCAGGGTCATCGCTACCGCCGCCAGGTACTCGCCGTAGGGCACGTGCCGACTCATCTCTGCCCTCCCTCGTAGAGGCTTGCGGCAGCGCGGCTACCCAAAGTCACCCGACCACCACGCCCAGCGCAATGGTTTACCGATCAACGTGGATATGCAATATTACATTTTGGATGAAACGTAAGAGCAGATTTCATCTTGATAGATTTCATTGCGATGTGTGACCGGCAGGAGTTACATATCGAGTGCAAGCTGCGCCCGGTATGTAGTCACGGAGAGGGAGCGGTCAGTGACGACAGACACCGGCTCTACGGTCCCGAGGCGACAGCTAGGGCGGTACCTGCGGCAGCTTCGCGAGGAAGCCCGCGTGACGGTCAAGGCAGCAGCCGACGCGCTGGAGTGGTCAACACCGAAGATCTGGCGCATCGAGACCGGCGCTACATCGATGAGATCACTCGACGTAGAAGCGATGTGCAAAATCTACAGAGCGTCACCAGAACTGACCGAGGCTTTGATGGGCCTCGCCAAGGAGACAAAGGGTCGAGGCTGGTGGCACTCCTACGGCGACGCCATCCCCGAGTGGTTCGAGCTGTACGTAGGACTGGAAGCCGCAGCAGCTCGACTCCGGACCTACGAAGCGCAACTTGTTCCCGGTCTACTCCAGACCGAGACGTACGCCACCCACGTCTTGCAGGTAGCCCGTCCGGACATCAGCCGGGGAGATCGAGCGACGGCTAGCCGTGCGCCTCGGTCGCCAGGCGCTCCTGACGCGGTCGGCACCACCCGCTCCACAGTTCGACGTCCTGCTTGATGAGGCTGTCTTGCGGCGAGGGTGGACGCAGAACAGCTGCAACACCTGATCACGGTCAGCAGGCAACCGAACGTATCGCTGCGAGTAATTCCGTTAGCCGCGGGTCTACACCGAGGCAACATGACCAGCGGCACGTTCACGATCCTCGAATTCGAGGGCGGAGCCGAGCCGTCGATCATCTACTCCGACAGCCTCACGGGTGCGCTCTACCTCGATAAGCCCGCCGAGGTAGCAACGTACGGGGAGGCGTGGGACATCATGGGGAAGCCGGCGCTGACCGAAGCGCAGTCTCGCAAACTCATGGCATCGATCGCAGAGGAACTGACATGACCACGCTCAACTGGAAGACGAGCACCCGCAGCAACGAGGGGAACTGCGTCGAGGTTGCCACGCCACCCCGGTAGTCATGGTCCGGGACTCCAAGGATCGACAGGGCCCGGCGCTAGCGTTCAGCACCGGTCAATGGATCGACTTCGTCCAGGGGATCAAGTCCGGCAAGTTTGACGCGTGAGCAAGGGTGCCGGGTGTGGTCACTGAAGGCACCGCACCCGGCTACCGCAAGATCCGTTAGTTGATGTTGATCAAGGCGCACCGCGGAACCGCAACCCCAAACCAACGGACGTCGAGTCAGTGTGGGCCTCTCGATCGACGATCGGGAAGGCCTGCCGCACGTCCGCCAGGAACTCGTCCGCCGCGCGGCGTAGGTGCTGACCGCAGCCCACAGCGCCTCCAACGCGGCCTGCAACGGATCCGACTCGCCGGCGGCCGCGAGTGCCGGCAGCGCCATCGGGACCGGGTTCACCGGGGCGTCGAGAACTGCGCCGAGCGGATCAGCCCGGCCCCGACCCGCCGGGCGCAGCGAGCCGATGGAGTACGTGACAGGTGTCTTGCCGAGGATCCGTGTCCACAGCGCTGTCGGATCGGTGAACTCGGCGGGTAGCGGCAGACCCGGTCCAGGGCCGTCCACGCCGGCGTCATCCAGTCGAGGTCCGCGATGCCGGCGACGGTGAACGCCTGCCGTGCCGCCCAGATCGCGATCTGCCGCTGGACGACGGGGTCGGCCTCGACCACCCCGTCAACCAGGTCTCGGTCCAGCAGGGCGATGCCATGGATGTTGCCCGCAGCTGGCGGAGCCGCTCACTCGGCAGGCGTCCGCCCCAGCGCCGCAGCTCATCGCGCCTGCGGTACTCCTGGTCGCGACGTTCCGCTCCACCCGCTTGAGCAGCTCGGCCTCGACCTGCTCCCACACTGTCGGCGGGGTGGCAACGCGCCGGCCCAGGTGTGCCAGTAGGCGGCGGCGTTGCTGCTCTGGCGAAGGATCGCATCGGTACGCGTCCCGGCGTCACTCTGCGCGTCGCTGGTGTAGCCCTCCGGCCACAGGCACAGCAGGTAGCGGTCCGGCCGTTCGTACATGTAGGTGTGATCGCCGTCGTCGATCTCGTCCGGGTCGAGCCCGCCGAACGGATCGCTTCCCTCGTCCATGCCAGTGGCGCAGTACCGCACGCGGAAGACCGGCAGCCGGCCGGTGTCCTGTCCTTCGGAGACCAGCGGCAGCTGGGCGAGTGTTCCTTCGCCCCAGGGGACCAGGTCGATCACCGCGGCCCTTGGCAGGAGCGACGCCTCCACCACCTCCTCCCACTCGTCCGCCGCGGCCGACGGCTCACCGTCGTGCACCTCGATCGTGAGCTGGACCTGTCCGGTGTGCGTGCCGGTCATCAGGAACAGTCTGCCCGGCTGACCGCCCCGCAGAGGCCGTTCGCCTGCCCGGCGAACGCGCCGCTCATGTCGGGCAGCTCGCGGCTCGTCACGTACATCTGCCCGTAGGCGACCGGGACCTTGCCGTCGAAGAGAACGCGCATCGGGCGATCCTGTCACCGGCCGGCGGGCACCCGCTGTCCCCACGATGCCGCCGATCACGAGGATCACACCGAGAGTGTCCGGCCTGTCCCAGCGGGTAGAACTCCTACTTGACAGGTAGGATTACTGGGATACTGTCGATGCATGGCCAGCCACCACACCCGCTCGACGGCACCGCGCTCGCGGTGTCGCGGGATGTTGCCGTGGCTGGACCGCCTCAAGCGGCTGCTGCCGCTGAGCGCGCGTCTCTGACTCCTCCCCAGTACGGCGTGGCCGACTCGACGACGATCGGCAGCCGTCTCCGTGTCCCGATCCTGGCCGCTCGACGCGCGCCGCGCCGGCCTGCCCGGTGCTGCCGCACGTCGTTCTCGATCAGGAGGGCCGTCATGCCCGTCATCGACAAACTGCCCACACCGGTGGAACCAGCGAAGTTCCGCGCCCTGCTGCGCCGCCAGGCCGCATCGGTCGCGGTGGTCACCACTGCCGGTGATCCGCCGGTGGGGTTCACCGCGACCTCGTTCACGTCGGTGTCGCTCCGACCGCCGTTGGTGTCGTTCTGCCTGGCCCGGTCGTCGTCGAGCTGGCCGACCGTCGAGGGCGCCGAGCACGTCGCGGTGCACCTGCTCGGCGAGGACCAGCGGGACGTCGCACGAACCTTCGCGACCAGCGGCATCGACCGGTTCGCCGCGCACTCCGGATGGCGGTACGGCCCGTACGGAGTGCCACTGCTGCACGAGCCGGTCGCCTGGCTGCTGTGCCGGGTCACCCAGCGGGTCCTCGCCGGCGATCACGTGATCGTGCTGGCCGAGCCGCTGACCGGGAGCCACAGCGAGGGCGCACCCTGCTCTACCACATGGGGCGGTACGCCGCCCTGAACCCCACCACGAAGGAGCCGTAGGTGAAGCCGCCAAACATCCTGGACCGACGGGCGTTCCTGACCGCCACTCTGGGCGCGGTCGCGCTGGGCGCGACAGCGTGCGCCGGCGACGACGCACCCAAGGCGGCGCTGGCCGCGGGAGCGCCGCTACCGGAGTCGATTCCGACGGGCACCAAACTCGTCGTCGGCGACAAGGAGCACCAGAAGGCGATCGAGTTCTCCGGTGAGGCAAAGAAGTTCACCTTCGAGGTGGAGTGGGCCAACATCAGCGGCGGTCCGCAGACCCTGGAGGCGTTCCGGCCGACGCCCTCGACATCGGGCCGTCGCCGACATCCCGCCCATCCACTCCCACTGGACGAAGATTCCCACCAGGATCGTCGCCTCCAAGTTCCGCCAGAACCCGCTGAACCACGCCATCTACCGGCTCGGTATCGCGCCCGGCGTTTCGGTCGCCACCCTCGCCGACCTTCGCGGCAAGAAGATCGCCTACAGCCCGGGGCAGGCACAGGGTGCCCTGGTGCTCCGCGTCCTGAAGAAGGCGGGACTGTCCAAGAAGGACGTCCGGCTGGTCGAGCTGCCGAGCACCGGCGACGTGTACGCGACCGCGCTCGCCAGCCGCCAGGTCGAGGTCGCCCCGATCGGCGGCGTACAGATCAAGCGCTACGAGACGAAGTACGGTCGGGACGGCGCCACCACGATCGCCCACAGCCTGCGGGACGACCCCGGACACCTGTACGTGCCGGTCACCGTCCTGGCCGATCCGGCGAAGGCGGCGGCGATCCGCGAGTACGTGCAGGCGTGGGCACGGGCCTGGCGGTGGCGGGAGGCCAATCCCGACGAGTGGATCGAGCGCTACTACGTCAGGACCAGGGCCTGACCGCCGAGGACGGCAAATGGCTCGTCGCGAACGGCGGCGTCGCCGACATTCCGGCGAGCTGGAGCGAGGCCATCGCCCGGCACCAGGAGACCATCGACCTGCTGGCGAAGGAGACCGGAAACAAGCCCCTCAAGGCCGAGGACCTGTACGACCGACGGTACGAATCCGTTGCCGCGGACGCGCTCCTGCCGGAGGGGCCCGATGAGCGCCCCTGTTCTCACCCGGTACCGCCCCACGGCGACCGTCGCCACCGGTAGGCCGAGACGTCGTCTCGAGGCCCGGTCGCCCCATTCCGTTCGGGTCGGCGATCGGTCCGTTCCTGCTCCTGGCGGTGTGGGCGGTCGGCTCGGCTGCCGGGTGGATCGATCCTCGTACCCTGTCGGCGCCCTGGACGGTGGTCACCACGGCGGGCGACCTCATCGCCGACGGCCGGCTGCAGGACAACCTGGTCATCTCCGCCCAACGGGCCGGCCTGGGCCTCGCGATCGGCACCGTCACCGGCACGGCGTTGGCGTTGCTCGCTGGTCTGAGTCGGTGGGGCGAGGCGATTCTCGATGGTCCGATCCAGATCAAGCGGGCCATCCCGGCACTCGCGCTGTTACCGCTGCTCGTCCTCTGGTTCGGCATCGGCGAACAGATGAAGGTCATCACCATCACGCTGGGCGTCTTCGTCCCCGTCTACATACATACCCACAACGGGCTGCGCACCATCGACAGCCGGTACGTCGAGCTGGGCGAGTCGCTGCGGCTGCGGAGGTCCGCGTTCATCCGCCGGATCGTGTTGCCCGGCGCGCTGCCCGGCTTCCTGCTCGGCATGCGGTTCGCGGTCGTCGGAGCGTGGCTCTCCCTGGTGGTGGTCGAGCAGATCAACTCCACCAGCGGCATCGGCTACATGATGGAACTGGCCCGGGAGTACGGCCAGACCGAAGTGATCATCGTCGGGCTCGTCCTGTACGGGCTGCTCGGGCTGCTGTCCGACGGCGCCGTCCGGCTCGCACAGAGGAGGGCGCTGTCGTGGCGACGCACACTGGCGGACTGACCGCCTCCCGTACCGTGAGCGTTTCTGGCCTGGCGCGCGGCTTCGGGGACCGGGTGGTCCTCGACGGATTCGACCTGGAGGTCGGCACCGGCGAGTTCGTCGCCCTGCTGGGGCGCAGCGGCTCGGGCAAGAGCACCCTGCTACGTGCTCGCCGGCCTGGACGGCGACGCCACGGGCTCGGGTCTGGTCGACGTACCGGAGAAATCCTCGGTCGTCTTCCAGGACGCCCGGCTGCTGCCGTGGCAGCGCGTCCTGGACAACGTCGTTCTCGGCCTCCGCGGTCCGGACGCCAACGAGCGTGCCGTGCGGCGCTCGCCGAGGTCGGTCTGGCCGGGCGCGAGCGGGCCTGGCCCAATGAGCTGTCCGGTGGCGAACAGCAGCGGGTCGCGTTGGCCCGGGCACTGGTGTCCGAGCCGGAGCTGCTGCTCGCCGACGAGCCGTTCGGCGCGCTGGACGCGCTGACCAGGCTGCGCATGCACGCCCTGCTGCGCGTGCTGCACGCTCGGCACCGACCCACGGTGCTGCTCGTCACGCATGACGTCGACGAGTCCATCACACTGGCCGATCGCGTGCTGCTGCTCGACGGCGGCCGGATCGCCGTCGACCTCGCCATCGACCTACCGACGCCGCGCTCGTACCGGCAGCCGCAGTTCCTCGCGTACCGCGAAGCCCTGCTGCGGGCGCTCGGCGTCGACCAGACGGAAGGATGACCATGCTGCACCTCAACGCGTTCCTCATGGGCGTCGGCCACCACGAGGCCGCCTGGCGCCTGCCCGACAGCGACCCGTTCGCGCAGACCGACGTCGAACACTTCAAGCGTCTGGCCCGCATCGCCGAACGCGGCAAGCTGGACTCGCTGTTCTCGCCGACAGCCCGGTGCTCTGGAACAGCATCGGCCGACGGCCGGGCGGCACCCTGGAGCCGACCGTGCTGCTCACCGCCCTGGCGGGCGCGACGAACCACATCGGGCTCATCGCGACGGCGTCGACGACGTACAACGAGCCGTTCAACCTGGCCCGCCGGTTCGCGTCGCTGGACCACATCAGCGGCGGTCGGGCGGGCTGGAACATCGTCACCACCGCCGGCGAGAAGGCCGCCCGCAACTTCAACCTGGACGAGCTGCCCGCGCACCGGGACCGGTACGAGCGGGCGGCCGAGTTCCTCGAGGTGTCCCTGAAACTCTGGGACAGCTGGGACGACGCGGCCCCACTCGGCGACAAGGACGGCGGTCGGTGGGGCGACGACGACCTGCTCTATCCGCCGGAGCACTCCGGGCGGCACTTCCAGGTGGCCGGCCCGCTCAACGTCCCGCGCTCCCGCAGGGCTACCCACTGCTGGTGCAGGCCGGGTCGTCCGAGGACGGCAAGGATCTGGCCGCCCGGTACGCGGAGGCCGTCTTCACCGCCCAGCAGACACTCGAGGAGGCGCAGGCGTTCTACCGCGACCTCAAGCGGCGTGCCACGCAGGCGGGCCGCGACCCGGACACCGTCAAGATTCTGCCGGGCATCGTGCCGGCGATCGGCGCCACCGAGGCCGAGGCCCGAGCGCTGGAGGACGAGCTGGACCGGTTGATCAAGCCGGAGTACGCGCGACAGCAGCTCGCCACGACGCTACGGGTCGCACCGGAAGACCTCGACCTGGACCGGGAACTGCCCTCCGACCTGCCCAGCGAGGACGAGATCGAGGGCGCGAAGAGCCGGTACACGCTGATCGTCACCCTGGCCCGGCGGGAACGGCTGACCGTGCGCCAGCTCATCGGCCGGCTCGGCGGCGGACGCGGGCACCGGACCTTCGCCGGTACGCCCGAGCAGGTCGCCGACGCCATCGAGGATGGTACCGCAGCGGCGCGGCCGACGGCTTCAACATCATGCCTCCGGTGCTGCCCTCCGGGCTGGAGACGTTCGTCGACCACGTCGTGCCGATCCTGCAACGCCGCGGGCTGTTCCGTACCGAGTACACCGGCACCACCCTGCGCGAGCACTACGGGCTCCCCGCCCGACCAACCAGTTCACCCGGCAGCTCGCAGCCGCGACTCGCTGATTCGTAGGGAAGGACAACAGTGGTCAACTACCGGCCCTTCGGGCGCACCGGCGTACGCATCAGCTCGCTGACCCTGGGCGCGATGAACTTCCGGACAACGCGGCAACCCGGACCACGAGGACGGGATCCGGATCATCCACCGGGCCCTCGACGAGGGCATCAACGCCATCGACACCGCGGACGTCTACTCCGCCGGCGAGTCGGAGGAGATCGTCGGGAAGGCCCTCGCCGGCGGACGACGCGACGACGTCTTCCTGGCCACCAAGTTCCACGGCCAGGTCGGCGACAACCCGCAGCACCGAGGCAACTCCCGCCGTTGGATCTTCCAGGCGGTGGAGAACAGCCTGCGCCGGCTGCGCACCGACTGGATCGACCTCTACCAGGCACACCGGCCAGAGCCGGACACCGACTTCGACGAGACCCTGGGCGCACTCAGCGACCTGGTGCGCCAAGGCAAGATCCGCTACATCGGCACGTCCACGTTCGACGCCTCGTCGATAGTGGAGGGCAGTGGATCGCCGAGCGGCGCGGCAGGGAACAGGTGGTCAGCGAGCAGCCGCCGTACTCGATCCTGGCCCGTGGGATCGAGCGCGAGGTGCTCCCGGTGGCCCAGCGGTACGGACTGGCGGTGATCCCGTGGAGCCCACTGGCCGGCGGGTGGCTGTCCGGCCGCTACCACAGCGGGCTCACGGCACCGATCTCCGGGCGCGCCGAACGGCTCCCGGCCCGATTCGATCCGACAGTGCCCGCCAACGCGGCCAAACTGACCGCCGTCGACGAACTGGCCGCGCTCGCCGACGAGGCCGGCCTGTCGCTCATCCACCTGGCGATCGCGTTCGTCCTGGAACACCCGCCGTCACGTCGGCAATCATCGGGCCGCGCACCCTGGCACACCTGGAGTCGCAGCTCGATGCCGCCAAGGTGACGCTGTCCGAGGACGTGCTCGCCCGCATCGACGCCATCGTCCCGCCCGGCACCACGCTGAACCCCGCCGACGCCGGTTACCAACCAGCGTGGCTGGCCGATCCTGCGTACCGTCGGGGTGGCGGGTCATCAGCGCGGCGGCCCGGAGTGGCCCCGTGAGCGGCGGGCCACCGAGGGTTCCGAGTTCCTCTGGTACATCCCGAACCAGGTGCAGCCCGGCCACCGTGGCGACGACGTCGTCGTCGACCACAACAGCCTGGACACGCTCACCGACCACGCCAGGGCTCTCGAATCGCACGGGTGGGGCGGCGCGTCCTCGGCACCGGCTGGGGCGGCCCGACACCTTCACTGTCGCCACCGCACTCGCCGCGCGGACGACCACGTTCCAGCCGCTGATAGCGATCCGACCCGGCTACTGGCGACCCGCCAACTTCGCCTCCGCCGCCGCGACGCTCGACCACCTCAGCGGGGTCGAACACGATCAACATCGTCTCGGGCAAGGACGACCTGGCGGCATACGGCGACGGCGAGAGCGACCCGGCCCACCGCTACGCCCGCACCAGAGAGTTCCTCCAGATCGTGCGGAAGTTGTGGACCGAAGAAGGCGTCACCTACCAGGGCGAGCACTTCACCGTCACCGACTCCACGCTGGCGCTCCGACCGGTCGTCCGTGACGAACGCAGACACCCCGGCTCTACTTCGGCGGCGCCTCCCCGCTGCCGAGGAGGTGGCCGCCACCGAGGCCGACGTCCAACTCTTCTGGGCGAGCCCTCGACGGTGTGGCCGATCGGATCGAGCGGCTCACACAGCTCAGCGAGAAACTGGGACGCGAGCACGCTCCGCTGGAGTTCGGGCTGCGCGTCACCACACTGGTCCGAGACACCACCGAACAGGCCTGGGCCGACGCCGAAGCCAAGGTCGCCGAAATGGCCAGGGGCAGGGCGCCGAGCGCCACCACAACTGGCGGGCCGCTGTCGGTCAGCGGCGGCTGCTCGACCTCGCCGCCCGCGGAGAGGTCCTCGACGACAACCTCTACACCACCCCGGGGAAATTCGGTGGCGGCGGAGCGGGCACCACCTGGCTGGTCGGGTCCGCCGAGGACGTGGCGAGTTCGCTGCGCAAATACCAGCGGCTCGGCGTCACCCACTTCGTCCTCTCCGACACGCCCTACCTACCCGAGATCAAACGACAGGGCGACCAGTTGCTGCCGCTGCTGGCGGCTGAACGCCGTCGCGGTGTGACGTTTGGAGGATGTCGCGATAGACGGCGTAGGCGGGCTTGGGTCGGTAGGTGTCGGTGACGATGCCCAACGTCCCGGTCGGTTCGGTGGAACTGCTGTCAGCGTCCCTGAGGCTGAACAGTTCGTAGTGGGTGATGTGCAGACCCGACTGCTCGCTGAGGATGACGCCGAGCATGTCCGAGAGTGAGTCGCACTGTGCCTGCTCGGTGCGCGGTGACCCGCTCGGGCTGCCGTTCTCCACGAGGTGGATGGGGATGCCGGGGCGACGTGCGCGCGCGGCAACGACGTGCCCCGCAGGTGGTGCAGGGCATGCCTGGTGAGGGATGCGGTGTCTCCCGGGTCCCCTTGGCGCGACGGGAGAGAAGGCGTCCGGGTACAGGCCCAGGCCGACGTAGTCCACGTGGCCGCGAAATCCCGGTACGGAATTGCGGACAGGTATGACCAGAATTCGTGGTCGCCGCCCAACCATTCGGGTGGTTCGGCGACGGAGAACCCGATCCGTACGTGCTGGAGACCCTGTCGGTCCAGCGCGACGCGTGCGTGCGGAATCCCGAGGGCCAGGGCATCGAGTACGCCGGGTGCGCTTCCGTCGATGAGCGGGATGGGGAAGTTCGGCTCCAGCGTCACCTGGAGGTACCGCGTCAGGTGACCGTAGCGGTCGATGACGGTGTCGAGGAAGGTCAGCCATCCGGCGAGGTCGGCGACCCGGGGATGTAGCTGACCACGAGGTCCAGTTCGCGGTTTCCTCGACGTACCACTCGTCGGGCATCGTGAGGTGAGCGAGTTCGTGTTCGGCGCCGAGTGAGGTGACGACGTCCGGCGGTGTCGCGTCGCCGAAGAAGTGCACGTACTCGCGGATGACGAAGGGGCGTCCACCCGTGATGTCGTCGACGAGGTGGCGGATCGCGGCGGCATCGGGTGGGTGGAGCAGACCGTGCCGGCCCGCCCGCCGGGATAGATACCGAACTTCATGCCTCTGCGCTCCCGTCCTGGTCGATCTGCTGGGTTGGCCAGCCGATCTCGTGTGACCGGATCCGCCGCAGAAGGGTCCGGATCCAGGTGACTTCGGCGGCGACGATGGTGCGCCAGTAGGCCACCTCGAGCATGTGCACTTCGAGGACGTCGTGGTCGGGTAGCTCCGAGAGGCCAGCCAGTTCCTGGTCGAGCCGGTCGGCTCGACCGAGCAGGATGGATGCCGCCTGGTCGATCGGAAGAACTCCGACGTAGGCGATCGCCATGACGAAGTCCACCGACGCCGGCGGGTGTCCCGCACCCCGGCCGCGACCTTGCGGCGGAAGTCGGCCAGACCTGCGGTGGTCAACTCGTAGGCCGTACGTGGTGGCCGCTTGCCCACCCGCTCGGGGAGCCGGGAGGAGACCAGGCCTGCCTTCTCGAGTGCCTTCAGCAGGGACGTGACGGTGCTGCGGGTGACCGAGAGGTATCCGTATCGCTCACGTAGACGTGTCGTGAGGTCGTAGGCGTGTGCCGGTTGCTCGACGAGGAGTCCGAGCATTGGCAGCACCAGGCTGTTTCGCGACGCGTCCAAGGGCACCCAGCCAACTTATAGGCGTATACGTCTAAACACAAGACCCGTGACAGGACGGGTCGTCGCGTCCGCAGTGGAGTGCCTAGAGTCTGCCTTCGTGACTGACACGGGGACGACGTCGACATGCGCGTTGCCGAGGCGTGGGCGCGGATCGAGGCTGGCCTGAGTCGCGTCCTGCCGGCTTCCCTGGGCAGCTCAACGCGCCGGCTTCGGCACCGGCAGTCGATGCGGTGGAGGCCGCCCTGGCCGTGTCACTGCAGCCGGATTTCCGCGCCAGTCTCCGCGTTCACAACGGCACCGGCCCCGGCGCGACGCTGCCGTCCTCCGAGCCCAGCCCGGTACCGCTGACGAACCTCTGCGACACCGACGAGATCATCGAGATGACCCGGATGTGGCGCGACAACCATCATCCGGAGCCGGGCTGGGACGACCCTCAGGTCTGGGCGTACCTGGTCGACACGAAGATGCTCTGGCTGAACGGGCCGGTGCGACCGATCGTCGGTGCGCCGGGCGCGGTGGTCGTGGGCGACATGAACGGCGACGTGTTGTGGCTGCTCGACTTCGATCCGGCACCGGGGAACGCCCGGACAGGTGGTACGGGTCGACGTCGAATGTGTCTCGTGGGACGTGCTGGCCCCGTCCTGGACCGAGTTGCTCATCCGCTACGCCGACGATCTGCACCTGTTCGCGACGGACCCGGACACGTCGCCGCTGGAAATCGATCCCTTTACTGGGCCGGAGTGCGAATGGGGAAGCACGCCGTCGGACTCCTGGGGAACGCGTCCAGCCTGGCTACAGGACGTTGAATCCCGCAGTCCCTACTCGTGACGAGAAGTTCGCGCCGATCTTGCGGTTGTGGTCGTCGACATACGTGGGATGCCCCTTGTGTCGGGACAGAAAGTGCAAGATCGCCGAGCGGGCAGCCCGGCCTGGCGATCATGGAGTTGTGGTGCCCGGCTTGGCTTTTTCGGGCGTTTTGTTGCCCACCACAACTCCATGATCGGCGGGGCAACGCTTGCGAACAGCCGTTCCGCCTACGCATCGATGTTGAGAAACGGACCGGCGTTGATCAAGGGTTGACAAGCTCACGCTGCCTGCGGCAGTCTTGCGGCCGACCACGCGATCGGCGTGGCAACTCTGCATGAGGGAATGACGCCTGTGATCCAGGTTGGCCAAGCGGCCGCCTGAGTGTTGACCACGCGACGAATGGTTGTCGCGCTGCTCCTCACCGTGAGCGGTCCAACGCTTTCTTCCGCCCATCACAGTTCTTCCTTCATGCATCGAGGTTCACGTTGACCATGGATGTCCGCATCCAGCAGTCCGTCGTCGCCAACCTGTCCAACCGCCCCGCACCCGTAGCGGTGGGGCCGTTCGTGATCGGGATGGATCCGACAACGGCCAGTCCCCACATCAACTACGCGACGCCGTTTCCCGGCGCCGCCATCACCGCGGCTGACGTCGCCGCCCTGGTCGCGGCCTTCCGCGCGGTCGACCGCAAACCCCGCTTGAGTACGTCATCAGTTGCGCTTCCGGCCTGGAGGCACTTCTGGTCGCTGCCGGCTTCAGCGTGGAAGCCCGCCACACGTACCTGCTCTGCGTGCCCGGCACAGTGACGACACCACCCACGCCCGACGGCTTCAATCTGTGCGAACCCGGCACCGACGACCAGCGGGCGGCGCTGATCAGCGCCCAGAACGAGGCCTTCGGCGGTGATCCGGTGGCCTCCACCGCTGACGTGGCTCGGCTTCGGCGCCAGCAGGAAGCTGGTGGCGTGGTCGTCATGGCCGTCACTGACGACGGCACCTGCGCGGGAGGTGGTGCGGCGGCCCAACCCACCGGCGCGGTGAGCGAGGTCGCCGGCATCGCCGTTCGCACGCCGTACCGTGGTCGGGGCTGGCGAGCGCGATCACCGCCGACATCACCCGACGGCTCTTCGCCACCGACACGGAGATCGCCTGGCTGGAGGCCTCCGGCGAGGATTCCTGGCGGGTTTACCAGCGCGTCGGCTATCGACCCGCCGGCGAGCGGCTCTACATCAGCGTGAACTGAGGTCCGAAACAGAACCCGGCCGAGGTCTACCGACCACGGCCCGGGTCACCTCTTCGCCCCAACTACTTGTCCGTTCAACTTTCCCACGGTAGCTTAATTCAATCCATCGATGTCTATCGAAGTGGGTAAACCGTGCTGTTGAAGTCCCTCGCCGTCGCCGCGTCCATCGCGGGCGTGCTGGCCACCGCCCCGCCCCGCCGCCTCGGCGGCAACCTTCCAACCGTCGGACTGGGGCCGGCAACTGCCCGCAGGGCTCGTTCTGCACCTGGCCCAACTGGAATCACCCGCCGGAGGGCCCGACGGAGACTCCGTCCCTGGTGACCAGCGGCGAGTGGTCCGGCAACGTCCCGGCCTTCAACTTCTTCAACTACACGTCCCGGAACGCCGAGATCACCTGGTCCTTCAACTACCTCGGGTCGCCGCTGACTGGCGTGCTGTGCGCCCGCCCCGGTACCGGAGGTGACCTCTACGTGCCCATGTTCGCCACGAAGGTGAGTTGGCAGACTCGCAACTGCTGACCCGTCCCGCCGCCGTCCTGAACGTCGTGATGCTCCGTCGGCACTACAGCCAGCTGTACCTCATCTTGGGTGGTTGAGGGTATCGGCCCAGGCTGCCGCCGTTCCTAGCATCGGACGGCATGGGAGCAGAGAGGACCTGTCGAGACGGCGTGTCCCGCACACCGACACCGACTCACTGATCACTCCCGCGATTCGCCTGGAGTCGGTGTCGAAGGAGTACGGGTCGGGGAAGAACGCGGTACGGGCGCTTGACGCGGTGACCGCCGAATTCCGGCGCGGTACGTTCACCGCCGTCATGGGCCCGTCCGGGTCCGGCAAGAGCACGTTCCTGAACTGCGCGGCCGGTCTGGACCGGCCGACGTCGGGCCGGGTCATGCTGGGTGACACGGAGCTGTCCGGCCGGTCGGAGAGCGAGCTGACCGAGCTGCGGCGGGACCGGATCGGGTTCGTCTTCCAGGCGTACAACCTGCTCGGGGCGCTGACCGTCGAGGAGAACGTCACGCTGCCGCTACGGCTGGCCGACCGGAGGACCGACCAGGCGTTCCTGCGTGAGGTGCTCGCCGCGGTCGGCCTCGGCGAGCACCTCGGGCGACGGCCGGGCGAGTTGTCCGGCGGCCAGCAGCAGCGGGTCGCCATCGCCCGCGCGTTGATCACCCACCCGGACGTGGTGGTCGCGGACGAGCCGACCGGTGCGCTGGATACCCGGTCCAGCAGACAGGTTCTGGAACTGCTGCGACACGTCGTCGACGACCTGGGGCAGACGGTGCTGCTGGTCACCCACGACCCGGTCGCCGCATCCTTCGCCGACTCGGTCGTGTTCCTCGCCGACGGCAGGATCGCGGGCGACCTGAGCCGACCCACCCGGAGCAGGTCGCGTCGCGGATGACACACCTGGGCGAGTGGTGATCCGCCGCATCCGGCGGCTGGTCCGCTTCGTGGTGCCGTACCCCGGGATCTGTCCTTGGCCTGGAGCACGATCAATGGGCGCAGGGGCGGCTTCGTCGGCTCCTTCGTCGCGATCGCCGCGGGTTCGGCGGTGATCACCGCCTGTGGGACGCTGCTGGTGTCCGGGCTGGGCACGGCGTAACCCCGAGCGCTACTCGGGGCGGCGGTGGTCCTCGGTGCTCAGCAGGCGTTCCGGCTGGACGAGACCTCCGAGGTCCGCTACGGCGAGCGCGTCACGCTGCCCGCCGACACGGTCGCCGCCGTCGCCGCGGTGCCCGGTGTCCGGTCGGCACTCGGAGACGTCAACGTCGGCGTCAGCGTGCTGACGTCGGACGGCGACGCGGTCGCCGGCCCGGACGGCTTCCCGGTGCTCGGGCACGGCTGGTCCGCCGCGGCGCTCGCGCCGTTCCGGGTCCGCGAGGGCCGCGCGCCACGGCGCCCGACGAGGTCGTGCTCGACGCCGGCCTCGCCGCGCGCGGTGTCGTGTCTCTGGACGAGACGGTACGCCTCGTGGTCGGCGCGATCCCGTCGTCCTACCGCGTGGTGGGCATCGCCAGCGCGCCGGCGGACGGGTTGGACCGGCAGTCCGCCGTGTTCCTCACCGACGACCAGGCGAGCAGGCTGTCCGGCCGTCCGGACCGGGTGGACGCGATCGGCGTGCTCGCCGCACCCGGTGTCACCGCCGAGCAGTTGGCCGAGCGCATCAGGGCCGCCGTGCCAGGCGTGGTGCCCCACACCGGCGCGGCACGCGGCGACGTGGAGTTCCTGGACGTGGGCGACGCCCGCAGTCTGGTCGTCGAGACGGCGGCGTCGTTCGGCGGCACCATGGTGCTGATCGTGGTGTTCGTGGTGGCGAGCACCCTCGCCCTGTCGGTGCGGCAGCGCAGACGAGAACTGGCTCTGCTGCGCGCCATCGGCGCGACACCTCAGCAGATCCACCGGATGATCGGCGCCGAGATGACCCTCGTGTCGGCGGTGGGCGCGATCGTCGGCGCGGTGCCCGGCGTGGCGCTCGCGTTCGTCATGCGCGGCGTGTTCGTCCTCGCGGACGCGATGCCCCGGACTTCCAGATGCGGGTGGGGTTGTTGCCCGTCCTGGCCTCACTGGTGCTGTGCATGACCAGCGCCCGGCTTGCCGGCTGGCTGGTCGCCCGCCGGTAGCCAGGGTCAGCCCGGTCGAGGCGCTCGGAGACGCCACGGTCGAGGCCGCGACACTCGGCTGGGTCCGGTTGACCATCGGCGTCCTGCTCATCCCGCTCGGGCTGCTGTTGACCCTGGGCGACGTCGCGGCGCCGGGCGACTCGGCGGCCGACACCGCGGGTAGCGCGGTGCTGGTGTTCGTCGTGGCACTCGGGTGTCTGGGGCCGCTGCTGCTCCTGGGCGTCGTCGTGCTGGTCGGCTCACGCCTGACCCGGCAGTCCACGGCCAGCGGCTTCCTCGCCCAGGCCAACACGCGTGCCAACTCGCAGCGGCTCAGTTCGGCCACCACACCACTGGCCATGGGCGTTGCCCTGGCGGCCGTGCAGGTGTTCGGCGCCTCCACGGGGATCGCGGGTGCGCAGCACCAGTTCGAGGACGGCCTGCGAGCCGACCACGTGCTGACCGCTCAGTCCGGTGCCGGGGTCTCCCGGAGGTCGTCGACGCCGTACGCGGTGTGCCCGGTGTCGCCGTGGCCACGCCGGTGGCGCGGATGCAGGTGCTGTTGACCTTCCCGTCCGAGGACAGCACCGCGACCAGGGTCTTCGCCGCCCAGGGCGTGGCGCCCGAACGGCTCTCCGAAACCATGGATCTCGCGGTGGACCAGGGCGACATCGCCGACCTGCGGGCCGAGCGGTGGCGTTGAGCCGGGTCGTCGCGGAGACCGTCCGAGCGGACGTCGGCGAGACGATCGAGCTGCGGCTCGGCGATGGCACGCTGGTCACGCCGCGGGTGGTGGCGATCTACGAGTACGGCCTGGGCTTCGGGATGTCACCCTGCCCAACGATCTCGTCGTCGCCCACACCACCGCGCGGGTGGACAGCGCGGTGCTGATCAGATCGGTGCAGGGGACCGACCCGGAGGCGCTCGCCGGCGCGCTGCGTGGCGTTGTCGACCGCTACCCGACGGTCCAGGTCGGCGACCGGCAGTCGTTCCTGGCCGCCCCGGGCCCGGCGGCTCGGGTGACTGGGCGCTGAACCTGCTGTTCCAGACGGTCCTGCTGGGCTACGTCGCCATCGCCGTGGTGAACACCCTCGTGATGGCCACCACGGCACAGGTACGCGAGTTCGCGATGCTGCGGCTCATCGGCACCAGCCGATCGCAGCTCCGCGCGATGATGAACGGCGAAGCCAGAATCGTGGTCTTCTCGGCGCTGCTGTTCGGGCTGCTGGCAACGATCCCCGCTGATCGGCATCAGCCTCGGGTTGACGAGGTCGCCCGTTCCCAGCATCTCCCTCACCGGGCTCGTCGCGATCGTGACGCTCACCATCGCACTCGCCTGGGGTGCGATCAGGATGGCCACCCGGTACGCGTTGCGACCCGCACCGGTCGACGCGATCGGCGGACGCGAGTGACCGACGACGGAGACGGGCCAGCTCAGCGACCGCTCATCTGGCCCGCCGCGCTGAGGTAGGCGAGGACGGCGAGGACACGGCGGTGGCCGCTGTCGGTCACGGCGAGGCCGAGCTTGGCGAAGATGTTGCCGATGTGCTTGTGGACGGCGTTGTCGGTGATGACCAGCTGCGCGGCGATGGCGGTGTTGTCGTGCCCTGTGCCATCAGTGCGAGCACCTCGCGTTCGCGGGGAGTGAGGGCGTCGATCGGGTGGCCGGCGCGTTGGACGAGCTGCGCGATGACCTCGGGGTCCATGGCGGTACCACCGGCGGCGACGCGTCGCAACGCGTCGACGAACCCGTCCACCCGGCTGACCCGGTCCTTCAGGAGATAGCCGACACCGCCACCGGTGGTGGAGAGCAGTTCGGCGGCGTACTGCTGCTCGACGTACTGCGACAGCACCAGGACCGGCAGGCCGGGATGCTCCCGGCGGGCCTGCAACGCGGCTCGAATTCCTTCGTCCCGAAACGACGGCGGCAGTCGAACATCGACGATCGTGACGTCGGGTCGGTGCTCCCGGACGGCGGTGAGAAACCCGTCGCCTCCTCGGCGATGGCGACGACCTGGAAGCCCGCGCGGCCCAGCAGCAGTTCCAGGCCGGTGGACAGCAGCACGTTGTCTTCGGCGATCACCACCCGCACGGCAACTCCAGGCTGATGGTCGTCGGCCCGCCCGCCGGGCTGTCGACCTCGACGGTACCGTCGAGCGCGAGGACCCGGCGACGGATGCCGGCTATGCCGGTGCCCGCCGATCGTCGACGCCGCCGTTGCCGTTGTCGGTGATCAGCACCGACAACCGTTCCGCCGTGCGGCTGACCCGTACGCCGGCCGCTGTCGCCCGGCTGTGTTTGGTGACGTTGGTGAGTGCCTCCGCGACGGCGAAGTAGACGACGGCCTCCACGGCCGGCGGCACCCGGTCCAGGTCGCCGATGTCCAGCCGGGTCGGCGTCCCGCAGCCGGTGGTCACGGCGGTCAGGGCACCGTCCAGGCCCCGGTCGGCGAGAATTGGCGGATAGACCGATCGGATCACCTCGCGCAGCTCGGTCATCGCCTCTTCGGTCCCCTCGTGCGCGTCCCGGAGGAGTCCCTCCACGAACTGCTCGTCCCGCGGATTCTCGGCGAATGCCTGCCGGGCCACGGCCAACCGCATCGCGATGGACACCAGCCGGGCCTGGGTGCCGTCGTGCAGATCGCGTTCGATCCGGCGCAGCTCCGCGCCGTGCGCGTCGAGCACGTCAGCGCGGGTGCGGGTCAACACCGCGACCCGTTCGGCGAGCTGCTCGCTGGTCGAGTAAGACAACACCGCCAGACAGATCCGGGCATGTGCGCGCGCCATCGGCGGAAAGCCCACGTACGCCAGAGCGGAGAGCACGAGAATCTGCAGCGGGCCGAGGGTGACGGCGGTCGCCCAGCCGGTCACCGCGACGTCGACGAACAGTCGCGGCCGGCCCTCCAGCCCGAACGCCCACCACAGCGGTGTGGCGATCACGGCAACGACGATGTTGCCAACGCACAGCAGTGCGGGCAGGCCGAACGCCAATCCGGTCGTCACGCTTACGGGCAGCCAGAGCAAGGCCCGAGAGGTACCGCCGGTGACCGGTTCGGCCCGTGCCCGGAGTCCCGACGCGCGCAGTGCAGGATTCGACGCGAACGGCGCGCCGAGCAGCCGGCCGGCGCGGTCACGGTGCCAGTTGGCCCACAGTCGGGCCAGCCGGGGAATGCACAGCAGCGGCAGGGCGAGCACCGTGGCGACCCCGGAGACCAACGAGCCCAGCAGGTAGACCCGCCCCGCCACACCCGTGACCAGCGTCGACCCGACGTCACCGGACGTCGGTTCTCTTGACCTCCGGGAAGCCCGCCTTGTCGACACGGCGTCGAGTCTGCCCGATGGCGGCCACCGACGCCACGACCGACAGACCAGCCTGCTCCGGCGTCGCGGCCTACTCGGTGAGCACCTTCACGGAGTCGGCGCTTCCGCCGTTTCGGTTGATGGCGACGAAGAACTCGCTCCCGATGTGGGTGACATCTTCGATCTCGTCGGTCAGGTTGTTGCCCGGAATTCCGATGTCGCTCTCCACATCGCCTCCGGACCAGTTGTACTGGTACACCCAGTTCCACCCGGTGGTGGGCGTCGAGTCGTTGATCGACCTGGTGTTCCAGATGTAGTTCTCGGAGCAGTCGATGCCCTGGTCAGAGCGATTGTCGTGACTCGTCAGGTTGCTCTTCACCAGCGTCCATCCGCTCGTCAGCGAACCGGCACCGGCATGAGTCCACAAGGTGCCCAACCGCCGGGCCGCATACTTTCCAGCGCCGCCGGCCGCCGTCGCGCTGTAGCAGAGGCCACTGATGTTGCCGACCGGCAGACGGACCACCTCCGCGCGCCAACAGACCCGTTGGCGTTCAGGTGCACGATCGTCACATCGTCGCTCGGAAACGCTGACTGACTTCCCTGGGTGGCGATCAGGGCCGGGCCCGAGCCTAGGTAGTTCGGGTTGTAGGCGAGGTCGTTACCGTGGCCGAGTTCGGGCATGGAGATCGGTGCCCCGGTGCAGGTCCAGCTGGCGCCGTCCCAGGCGGAGCCGTCGCGCACCCACCTGGACAGGACCGGATCGCCGGCGCTTCCCTTGGAGAAGATGATGTAGAGCTGGCCGCCTGGCCCCGCCACCATGCCTTCCAGGACCGTGCGACCCGCCTTGCAGGCACTGCTGTTCGGGATGTTCAGCCGTTCCGCCCCACTCCTGTTCGTCGCCGCGTAGGCGGCACTGTCGAGGCGACGGCGAATCCGATGGAGAGTGCGAGCACGGACGCAACGCTGGACATTCTCTTCACTTCGGTGCCTCTCCTCGGCGTGGGCCGTGCTTCGCTGCCGCCACGGTAGGTGGCCCGCTCGTCAGCGGCCGGCGGCAGATCCGGAAACTCGATCCAAGCCGGGTGATCGTGGGCGGCGCTGGGACGCAGTCGGCGACCGCCGGACCGTGCTCAGCCGACGGCGCAGGAGCGCCGTTCAGCGAGAAGCCGGTCGGCGCCGCGTCGCTGGCGCTCCACCGCCCCTGGACGCCGAAGGTCGCAGAGCCGTCTGGTGCGAGGACGCGGTTCCAGCCGACGTTACGGGCGGTCACGGTGGCGCCGGTCTGGCTGATCGTGGCGTTCCACCCCGAGGTGACCTGTTGGTCTCCCGGGTAGTTGAAGGTGACGATCCAGCCGTCGATCGGTGCCGCTCCGGCGTTGTGGACCGTCACCCTGGCCACGAAACCGCTCTGCCACTCGGACTGGTTGCGGTAGGTCACCCGGCAGGTCGAGGGCGGCGGGTCGTCGGAGTGGATGTCGTGGGCAGGGTGACGGTGTTGGAGGCGATCGACAGGTTGCTCGCCGCGTCCCGGCCCCGCACGTAGTACAGGTTGCGCAGCGGCGTCGCCGAGGGCAGCGACGTCGTGTACGTCGTACGCGGCACGGTGGCGACCAGTGTCGAGGTGAACCAGCCGTCGAACCGGTAGACGTCGTACCCGAGCACGCCGACGTTGTCCGTCGAGGGCGACCAGGACAGCGTGGCGGTCGAGGGTCAGCTCGCCGACGGCCAGGTTCTGTGGCGCGCTCGGCGGGTGGTGTCCGGACCGGTGTCCGTCACCGGGGTGACCACGGTCAGCGCGTCGGTCGAGACCGAGCGGTTTCCGAGGCTGTCCAGGGCAGCCACCCGGAACGAGTACTGCCTGCCCGGCCGGAGACTGCCGGTGATCGTGGTGGTGGTGACGGCCCCGACGCTGGTACTGAGGACGACATCGTCGAACGCCTGGTAGTAGGTGATGTCGTAGCCGGTGATGGCGCAGCAGCCGGGCGTGGCGGCCGTCCAGGTGAGGGTGACCGATCCGGTCCGGACCTCGCTGGCGGTCAGGCTCGTGGGCGCACTCGGGGGACGGGTGAGGTGCTCGGCGTGCTGGGCGCCGGCGTCGGCGGTGCGGTTCCGGTCGGCTCCGCGGCGGACACCGCGGCTCCACCCGGCGCCGGGGCAACCCTCGGGTACGCAGCGGGCGCCACGGTGCCGGCGTCGGCCGCCGGTGCGGCGCTCAGAGCGGTCCCGAGCACCACCGTGGACAGCACGACGGTGGCCAGCAGGCTCGGCCGCAGACGGCGGATCAGCGAAAACGAGGGGACACCTGTCATACGTCGACGATGCGCCAACAGATCGATGATCGCCAACGTATCTCACGCCTCGGCCGACGACCGGCCCCACCTCCGTTGGTGCCGCACCTGCCCAAAGGCCGGTCAGCTTCGTTACCGCGTGTCGCTCGATGAGTGCGCTGGTGAGGACCGACTCGCTGGGAGCGGTACCAGCGGGGCAAAATCCGGCCCTCCTGGTCGCTACAATCGCCCGCAACGCCGGCACCGCCCGCAGACCTCAGCCTGTGCCACGCCCGATCGAATGGAGACGCCTGTGACCCGCGACAAGGCGGCACCCCCGGCATCGACCCCGCGTGCCCAGCGTGGCCCGGGTCTATGACTTCTTCCTCGGCGGCAAGGACAACTTCGAAGTCGACCGACAGGTCGCCGAGCACGCCCTCCGGATCACACCGGACGGGCCGGCAGCCGGCCAGGCGAACCGGGCCTTCCTGCGTCGAGTGATTCGCTTCCTCGTCACCGAGGGAGGCATCGACCAGTTCCTCGACATCGGGTCGGGGCTGCCCACCCAGGGCAACGTGCACGAGGTCGCCACCGAGCAGAACCCGAAGGCTCAGGTGGTGTATGTGGACAATGATCCGATCGTCCTGACCCACGGACGGGCCCTGCTCGCCGCGGAGGGCACCGCGACGGTGATTCAGGCGGACGTTCGGGCGCCCAGGAAATTCTCAACCACCCGGACGTACGCCGGTTCCTCGATTTCGACCGGCCGATCGGGTTGTTGCTCTTCGCGATCCTGCACCACCTCGGCGACGACGAGGATCCGCGAGCGGTGGCGGCGGCGCTGATCGACGCGCTGCCCTCCGGCAGCTACGTGGCGATCTCGCACTTCCGCGACCCGGGCGAGCGAGACCCGGAGGGCTCCCGCAAGGCCCGCGAGGTCGAGCGGGTCTTCAACGAGTCGCTGGGCACGGGCCGCTGGCGTACCGACGAGGAGATCCTCTCGTTCGCCGATGGGCTGACGGTGCTGGAGCCGGGGCTGGTGCCGCTGGCCGAGTGGCGTCCAGAGCCGGACGCGCCCTCTCCGCAGCAGACCGACACCTACCACACCTTCGTCGGCCTCCTCGCCCGCAAACCGTAGGCTCCACCGCCCGTTGAGGTCCGTCGGCGGGCGCGCGTTCCGCCGACGGACGCTCGGACGACCCGGGCGAGAACAAGCGGCGCAGACGGTCGGGCTCTTTTCCGGATCACTCCTCCGGCGCGATGAGCCGGTCGTCGGTGGCGTCGCGGACCGTGATCGCCTCCACCGGGCACGAGTCGGCGGCGTCGAGGATGACCTCGGCCGGGGCGACGACGTCGGCCAGCGGCGCGGACAGGCCGCCATCCATCCGGAAGTGCTCGGGCGCGGTACCGGCGCAGATGCTCGTGCCGATGCAGCGGCGCGAGTCCACACCGATCCGCCACGCGGTACTCACCAGGCCACCGGCATGCCGAGCAGGCCCCGCACCAGCATGCCCCGTTTCCACTCCAGCTCGGCTTCCGGTACGGCGAGCCGCAATCCGGGCAGGCGAGTCACGACGGTGGCGACGGCCACCTGCAACTCCATGCGGGCCAGCTGCGCGCCGACGCAGTGGTGTACGCCGTGCCCGAAGCCCAGGTGCGGGTTCTGCTCGCGGTCGAGATCCAACCGGTCCGGGTCGGCGAAGACGGTGCCGTCCCGATTCGCCGACGACAGTGAGCCGAGAACCGGCTCACCTGCCCGACCAGCACCCGCCGACCTCGACGTCCTCCTTGGCGTACCGGGCGAAGGAAGAGCCGACGCCGAGCGGCACGTACCGCAACAGTTCCTCGACCGCCGCCGGCACCATCGACGGGTCGGCCCGCAGCCGAGCGAGCTGGTCCGGATTGTGCAGCAGGACGTAGACGAAGTTGGGGATCTGGGTCACCGTGGTCTCGTGGCCGGCCGCGAGCAGCCCGCCGGCCAGCTCCACCAGCTCGGTCTCGCTGAGCCGATCCTGATTCTCGTCGCGGGCCCGCACCAACGCACCGAGCAGGTCGTCGATCCCGGGTCGCGGCGGCGCTCGGCGACCAGACCACCGATGTAGCCCCAGAGACTGTTCAGATACTCCTGGATCGTTTCCGTTGGCAGACTGGTGGTCGAGACGATCGCCTCGGACCAGATGTGGAAGCGGTCACGGTCGGCGTACGAGACTCCGAGCAGCTCGCAGATCACCTGGATCGGCAGCGGCGTGGCGACGTGCTCCACCAGGTCGGCCGGAGGACCGAGCTGGACCATGTTGTCGACCAGTGCGTCGGCGATCTCCTGGGTTCGGGGTCGCAGCGCCTCGACCCGACGTGCGGTGAACGCCTTCGCCACCAGCCGGCGCAGCCGAGTGTGATCGGGCGGATCCATGGTCAGCATGCCGCTGTACTGCTGGCGCGGGTGAGCCTGGGCTCGTCGCGCTGGACGGCCGGGGCGCGGCCGAACCGCACGTCGCCGAGGACGGTACGGACGTCCTCGTACCGGGTGGCGAGCCACGCCTCCTCGCCGTAGGGGAGCTTGACCCGGGTCATCGGCTCGGTCTCGCGCAGCTCGCCATAGGTCGGATCGACGACGAGGCGGTCGGGCACACTGAAGGGTACGCCCGCGCCGGCGGCACGGTTCGGCTCTCGGTCGTCTGCGCGCTCTCCGTCATCCGGATTTTCCTTCGTCGAGACGGCATGATCCTGGGCCGGCACCACGTTCGTAGCGGCACCGGGTGCCAGCGCCCAGGGCTTGCGGACAGCCCATATCAACGCTCAGTGACTCATCGATATCGGATCGTAGCGGCGAATGTCGATGATCGCCATGGAGGCGCAACCCTCCCACCGTCGAGCTTCTGTGCGAGAGCAATGCTCGTGCGTGCATCAGGGTTGGGCTGCGCCCTCGATGGTGATGCTCTCCTGCGGACGGAGTGCGGTCAAAGGCTGTCGAGTCGACCCCAAGCCCGCGCGCTGGCGACGTGGTCGATGTAGTCCCGGACTCGATGATGAGCCCGTTGCGGATACGCATCACGAAGACACATGGCACCGTGAATGCCTCACCTGTCTCGGCGACCCGCCCCTGATAGGCAAACTCGGCGACAATCACCTCCGGGTCCGCGGTTTCATGGATCGTCACGTCGACCGGCTTGCGGTTCAGCGTCCGGGCAACCGGAGGCGGCGCGGTGAAGTGCTCGTGCAGTTCGCTGCGGCTACGCAGCGGCGGCGGGTTGAGCGGGTGGAACGGATGCGTGACATGGGTTTCTTCGGCGTACAGGTCGGCCAAGTCTTCGTACGGGCCGTCGCAGACACCGTTCACCAGTCGGAGGAAAGTTTCGCGTGGGCTACTCATGCCGGGCTTCCTTCGAATCGATAGATGCCACTTTGGGGTATGCCGAGGACCACATCCGGAGATGGCCGGCACCCCATCGACGGCACCCTACCGACGTCAACTCTGACGTGACTGCCCCGAAGCGCCTTCGTCGGCCGCATCGTGCACAACTCGACGGAGCTTGTCCGGGTCGAGGATCATGTCGATGGCGACGATGCGTTCGTCGTAGACGGTGAAGCCGACGACGGCGACGGGCCTGCCGCGCCGGTCGCGGGCGACGACCCCGGCGGCTCCATTGACCAACGCGGGGCGCAGAGGCGCGCGAACCGTGGCCCGGCGTCGGCCGCGCGGGTGGCCACGGCACGGGCACCGGTGAGCAGGGCCGGTGCGAGCCGTGCACGGCGTCCCTGGTCGGCGCGGAACACCACGTCGGGGTCCAGCAGGGTCAGCAGGGCGTCGAAGTCGCCGGCGCGGGCGGCAGCCAGGAACGCGTCGACGACACGTCGCTGGGCGGGCAGGCCGGCCCGAGGCCGCGGAGCGCTCTCGCGCAGTCGCCGCCGGGCTCGGCTGGCAAGCTGCCTGGTGGCCGCCGGTGTACGTCCGACGACGGCGGCCACCTGCTCGAACGGCATGCCGAACATGTCGTGCAGCACGACCGCGAGCCGTTCGGCGGGCTCGAGGCTGTCCAGCACCACGAGCAACGCGATGCCGACCGCGTCGGTGTGCAGGCTGGCCTCCTCCGGATCCCCGTACTCACTGACCAGCGGCTCCCAGGTTGCGCTCAACTGCTCGTGGCGCGCCTGCCGGGCCCGCAGCATGTCGATGCACACCCGCCCGACGAGCGTGGTCAGCCACGCCGTGGGGTTGGTGATCACGCTCGGGTCGGCGCGCGTCGTGCGCAGCCACGCCTCCTGTAGCGCGTCGTCGACCTCGGCCTGCGAGCCCAGCAGTCGATAGGCAACGGCCCGCAGCTGCGGGCGGTGCTGCGCCAACTGGTCGGCGAACCACTGCTGGTCGTCCATGTCCCTATTTCCCGAACGCTTCCCGCCGCAGCATCGCCAACAGTGTCGGGGTGCCCTCAGCGGTGGTGACCGCCACGGTCCGCTTGACCCAGGCGGTGTCGGTGGCCTGGGCCAGCAGACAGGCCGCCAGGTCGGCACGGCTGGTGAAGATTCCGTCGGAGCGACTCTCGGAGAGCCGGTAGCGGGTGACGCTGTCGCTGTCGAACAGCCCCGACGGGCGCACGATCGTCCAGTCGAGATTGCTGTCCCGCACCAGCTTCTCCATGGCGCGCATGTCGTCGTAGGTGGACCTGCCGATCGTGGCGGTGACCAGCGGTTGGATGACGCGGTTGAGCAGGAGCCCGCCCTCGGCATGGTGATGCGGCTCGGTGGCGCTGGAACTGACAACGACGAGCCGCCGCACACCCTCGCGGCGCATCGCGGCCAGGACCGTCGCGGTGCTGTGGCTGTAGAGCCTCACCGGTCGCCGAGTGAACGGCGTTCCGAGCGTCGACAGCACCACGGCAGCACCACTCACCGGCACCTCGACGGTGGCATCGGCGGCCACCACCTCCAGGCCGGGGCCTCTGACCGGAAACGACTGCGGCTGCCGGGTCACCGCCCGTACGTCATGGCCGGCATCCAGCGCCTGCTGTACCAGGCGACGGCCCGTGCCCCCGTTCGCGCCGAGAACGACGATACGCATCCGGTGTGCTCCCTTCCGAGGTGGCTTCGAAAGGAACGTCGATCCGCGCTGTTGGTTTGTGACAAACCACAGGCCAGGTCGCTCGCCGCTGCCGGGGTGCGGTGGCAGAGCCGCACCCCGGCAGGGACGCCGATCGGGACCGACATCATGGCGACATGTGTCGAGATCCTCCGAGCCGCCCGGGCTCCGGGTCAGCAGCCGAGCCGCTTGGTCGAGAGGGCGATGTCGTCGATCCAGAGGTCAAACTCGCCCGGTGTCGTGCCGCCCTGGTAAAGCTGCCAACCGATCTTCACCGTGTCGACCGTCGGCAGCACGAAGGGAACATCGTTGCCACCGTGGTCGCTCGTGGAAGCCGTCAGCTCCGGGTTCGCCACGCCGTCGATCCACACCGCGACGCGGTTGTCCGCCGCGTCGATCTTCCACTCGAAGCACTGCCAGGTGTCCTCGACGACCGGAGCGGACTCCCGCCAGTTGGTCCAGTCACCGGTCGGACCGCCGTCGGCGCCGACCCCCAGAAGGTTCCGGGGACCGTGGGCGCGTACTGGCCACCGACCGGACGGACGACCTCCGCGCTGCCGGTGCCGGTCGCCTCCACCAGCGTGAAGTGCGCCCAGTCCGGGGCCGTGGGAAGGCATCGACGCGCAGACGCATCCGGCCGTAGAAGCGGTTGCCCGGCGCGGCGAAGTCGTCGACGCGCAGGAAGGCACGCCCGTTGTCCACCGTCTGGATGTGCAGCACCTGGTTGCCCCGACGGGCACGTTCGACGGTGAGCGTGCCGTGGCGGGTGTCGACGCCCCAGTTCAACGTGCTGGGCCCCGGCAGGCAGTCGCTCGAAGTCCTCGCAGAAGAGCAGGCCACGGGGCACGAGGGCCGGAGACCCCGACGCGCCGGCCGGAACGCCCCAACCACGGCGCCGAGGATCAGGGCGGTGCTGAACACCGCGAGAAGTTTGCGCATCGTCATCCTCCAAGACGGCTGGCCCACCACTGGGGTTGAGCCAGCAGGAACTTTCCATCCATCCGCCGCTGCGGTGCTCCCGATCGCACCACTGCGGGTCGGACCGCCCACGACGGCACCCGGGCCCGGAGCGGTGGCTCCGAGCCCGGTCGGCGTCCCGACGCGGAGGGCCGGTACGCGTCGCCGGTCAGGGCTGGTGCAGGAGAGGTCGCCGGGCGCCGCGCTGCTGCTGGCGTTGACCAGGAAGCCGAAGGTGGTCGAGGCGTTCGCGCCGAGAGACCCGTTGTACTCGGCGTTACGGACGCTGACCGCCCCACTGGTGCCGGTGTTGATGCCGTTCCAGACGTTGGCGATGGTCTGCCCACCGGCCAGCGTCAGCCGTACCGTCCAGCCGCTGAGGGCGGCGGAGCCGTTGTTGGCCACGGTGACCTCGCCCTGGAAGCCACCGCTCCAGCTGTTGACCATGCGGTACGTCGCGGTACAGGCACCCGGCGGATCGGTGGGCGGCGTGGTCGGCGGATCGGTGGGCGGCGTGGGCGGCGGATCGGTGGGCGGCGGAGTCGTCCCCGGCACGGTGGTGGAGGCGGCGTTGAGAGCGTTGAGGACCGCGGTGTACGCCGCCTTGGGGTTGCTGTTGCGGTCGAAGAGCAGCGGGTTCTCGTTGCCACGCCAGGAGTCGCTGTCCCGAATGCCCCACGTCGTGATGCCGACGCAGCGGGGACGTTCGTGCAGGCCTGGGTCAGGCCCTGGTACTGGCTGGTCGAGGCGTTGGTGACGTCGGCCTCGGTCAACGCCACGTCGACCCCGAGGGCGGCGAAGCTGGACAACGTCTGCTGGAAGTTGCCCGGCAGTGAGCTGCCACCGGTGAAGTGGGTCTGGAGGCCGACGCAGTCGACCGGAACGCCCCGGACTTGAAGTCCCTGATCATGTTGTAGACGCCCTGCGTCTTGGCGTACGTCCAGTTCTCGATGTTGTAGTCGTTGTAGCACAGCTTCACGCTCGGGTCAGCGGCGCGCGCGGTCCTGAACGCCACCTCGATCCAGTCGTTCCCGGTGGATTGCAGGTTCGACGTCCGCCGGCTGCCGTTCTCGGCGAAGGCCTCGTTCACCACGTCCCAGTAGGCGAATTTGCCCTTGTAGTGGGCCATCACGCCGTTGATGTGGTCGATCATCGCGGTCCGCAGGGCGCTGCCGCTGAGGCTTCCCCAGAACCTCGGCTGCTGAGCGTGCCAGGCCAGGGTGTGACCACGGAACCGCATGCCGCGCTGAGTGGCCCAGTTGTAGATCGCATCACCGGCACGGAAGTCGAACTGACCCCGGTTGGGCTCGGTCGCGTCGGGCTTCATCTCGTTGACGGCCGTCATCATGTCGAACTCGCGGTTCGCGATGGTCAGGAAGCCCGAGTCGTTGAGACGGTCCGCCCCCATGGCGGCGCCGAAGTACCGGCCGCTGCGCTCGGCGGCGGCTTTCAGGGTGGTCCCGGGCGGTCCGCTGAGATCGGCGCGGGCGAAGGTCGCCAGGGCCATCGAGGACACGGTGATGGCCAGGGCGCAGGCCCCGCCCAGAAGCAGCCTGGCGGCGCCCCTGGTTCGGCGTTTGGGTCGAGCGGGTACGTCGTTCATCTGTGCTTTCTCCTCGGTGTTCTGTCTGGTCCGTTGCCGATGCGAGGCGCGGAACCGACGATCGCCGCACGGCCGACGACCGGAGCACCGCGCTCGCCGCTGGACCAGCACGCCGCAGGTGACGCCGAGCCGGCGTCAACCCAGCCGCGCCCGAATCGGTGGCCACCGCCGGCTACCCGGTCCGCGCGGTGAATGGCGAGCACTCCGCGCCGTACGCCCTACGGAGTGACGCTGCCCTGCCGCGATGTTATATCGAATCAATTCGATTTGCGCGATCGAAGACCGACGGTGTCGACGCGTTGATCGTTGAGACGCGTTCGGGCGGGCGCCCGGGTGGAGTTCCTGCACGGTTCCGCACGCATCCGGCGCGGACGGGCAGCGGCTCAGGCGATGATCTCGGCCATCCGTGCGGGCTGCTCCAGGATGATGAAGTGGCCGGCGTCGGACACGACGACCGGCTCCACGCCGAGAGCCTTCGCGGTACGCGCCCGTTCCGACGGTCGAGACCAGTCGCGTTCGCCGTAGATCAGGGTGCGGGTGCCCGCACGGCGGCGTAGAGGGCGCGCGCCGCGCCCCAGGAACGCCAGTTCTGGTAGACGTTGCGCTCGACGTACGGGTAGCCGGGTTCTTTCTGGGTGGCGGCGAAGGTGTCGAGTAGCGGGTCGGGAACGCCCGTGCTGCCGGCGAAACCGCCCTTCATGATCGTCGCGGTGACGAACCGGTTCTCGGCGGCACCCAGGAACGGGCCGATCACCGGGAGGGCGACGCCACCGAGGATGACGTTGGCCGTGCGCCGTCCACGGCGTACGCCGTCGGCGAAGCGGGTGTCGTAGTCGTACGGGTTCGACGCGACCACCCGACCGACGGTTTCCGGCATCTGACTGGCGACGGTGAGGGCGAGAACGCCGCCGATCGACTCGCCGACCAGGGTCACGTCACGGAGCTTCAGCTCGCGAATCGTGTCGATGACGCCCCGTCGCAGGTACGGCTCGTCGTACTGGACGTCTACCGGCTTGGAGGAGCGGCCGTGGCCGGGAAGATCCATGGCGTACACCGTGTAGGTGCGGGCCAGGATCGGGATGACGTCGGCGAAGTACTCGAGCTGCGTCCGAATCGTGTGCAGGAGCATCAGGGCAGGCCCCGACCCGGCACAGAGGTAACGCACGGTACGTCGGCTGTCGAGGGGCAGGAAGGCGACGTGCCCAAGATTGTCAAGGCGCATTAGCCGTCCCGTCTCCGAATCGAATGCTCGACACCGGCGTCCTCGGCTACTACACCAGCCGCAACGGCCCGTCCCACGCCGCTTGCCGGTAGTTCCTCCGTTCGGCGTCGCCGGACGAACTCCCGAGGCCTCTCTGTTGCCACGACGAGGAGTGTGGAGTCGTCCTCGTCGGTCAGCTCGGGGAGGGCTTGCCGGCGGCGGCTGCGGCGACGGTTGCCAGGTCTTCGCTGGAGAAGCCGGCGCGGCTCAGCACCGCCAGGGACTTGTTCGTTGCCAGCGCGCACAACGCCAGCTCTGCCGCCTCCTGCTCACCGGCCCCGCCGCCAGCAATGCCTGCTGCAGCATCGCCCGCAAACCGTCGATCATGGCGCGGACCATCGCCTGGCCCTCTGCGTCGAGGGCCGGGAACTGCGTTGCCGACACCGTGAGCAGGCAGCCATCCGGGACCGTCGGGTCGGCGATGCGGTTCAGGGTGACCTTCAGGTAGGCGGCCACAACCGCGCTCGGGCTCGGGTGGGGCCGGACAGCGCCTGCTCGTACAGCGGGTGGTAGGTCTGCGCGTACCGTTGGAGGCTTTTCCGGAAGAGGGTGCTCTTGTCGCCGAAGGTGCCGTAGAGCGAGCCCCGGCCCAGGCCCGTGCCCTCGGTCAGGCGGTCGATCGAGGCCTCCGAATAGCCCCAGCGCCAGAAGACGTGCATCGCGCGTCGTAGCGCCTCGTCCACGTCGAACTGCTTGCGGCCTGCCATGGTTCGTCAGTCTACACATCTTGTAACGATCGTTCCAAAGGTCTTGTACTGATCGTTCCAGGATGCGTATGGTCACCGGCATGACAAACCTGAGTTCGCTACGGCTACCCGACGGGTTCACCGACGTCTTCACCAGCCGCCTCGTGGAGGTGAACGGGCTGCGGCTGCACGCGGTCACCGGCGGGGACGGCCCGCCGCTGCTGCTGGTCGGCGGATGGCCACAGACCTGGTACGCCTGGCGGGACGTGATGCCCGCGCTCGCCCGCGAGCACACCGTCGTCGCCGTCGACTCGCGTGGGGCCGGGCTCTCCGACAAGCCCGACGACGGCTACGACGCCGGCACCCTCGCTGCCGACCTGGTCGCGCTGATGGCCGCGCTCGGGCACGACCGGTTCGACGTGGCCGGCCACGACATCGGCATGTGGACCGCGTACGCCCTCGCGGCCGATCACCCCGAGCGGGTGGGCCGGCTCGCCGTCGTCGACGCCATCATCCCCGGCGTCACGCCGACCCGCCCTTCTTCAGCCCGGCCGCGGTCAGCCAGCGGTTCTGGCATTTCGGCTTCAATCAGCTCACCGACCTGAACGAGGAGCTGGTCCGAGGGCGGGAGCGGCTTTCTTCGGCTACCAGTTCGCCAAGAAGGCCGCCAGCCCGGACGCGATCCCCGCGTACGCCGTCGACGTCTACGTCGACGCGATCGTCGCCGACCCGCGAGGGCTGCCGGCGAGCTTCGCGTACTACCGGGCGCTGGACGAGACGATCGCGCAGAACGAGCAGCGCGCGAAGACCCGGCTGACACTGCCGGTGCTCGCCATCGGCGGCGCGCGGTACACCGGCGCGGCGGCCGCCGCGACGATGCGGCTGGTGGCCGACGACGTCACCGAGGTGATCATCGACGACTGCGGCCATTACGTGGCCGAGGAGCAGCCGGCGCGGTTCACCGAGATCCTGGAGGACTTCCTCGGTGGCATTCACGGTGTGACGCCGGGACCGCGATGAGCCAGCACCTCCTACTCGTCGAGGATCTCGGTCAGCACCTGGCGTGCCTCGGTCTCCCGTGGCGTGCCAGTGCCGCAGCTGTCGGCGTACACGATGAGCGCTTTCCACAGCGCCCAGCCGCGGCCGCGCGCCCACATGCTGTCGTCGGCCCCAGGGCCGTGCGGTACGCGGCCCGGCTCGGTCCGCTGAACAGGCCCCACGCGATGGCCAGATCACACGCCGGATCACCGACGCCGGACGTGCCGAAGTCGATAACGGCCGCCAGACGCCCGTCGCGCACCAGGAGGTTGCCGGGGCAACGTCCCCGTGGAACCAGACCCCGAGCCGTCCCAGGCGGCGTCGAGTCCGTCCTGCCAGATGCGACGACACATGGCAGAAGGCATCGCGGTACCAAGTCGGGTGATCGCCGCCAGCGTCTCGTCGTGGTAGGTGGTGAGCGGACCGCCGCGGTAGAAGTTGTGCCGCCCGGGCTGCGGGCCGCCGGTGGCGTCCGCGCCGCGCAGCGCAACCAGGAAAGCCGCGAGGTCGACGGCGAACTCGCTGAGGTCACCGATCCGGGCAGGCGTCGCGGTCTCGCCGTCGATCCAGGAGTAGATCGACCATGGGAAGGGTAGCCCTCGCCGGGCCGGCCCTGCCCGAGCGGCACGGGAATGGGCAGCGGTACGGCGGCGGCAAGTCTCGGCAGCCACTCCTGCTCTTTGGCGACCTGACGGGCGTACCACGGCCCGCTCGGCAGCCGCACTGTCATCTGGTCACCCAGGTGGAACGTTCGGTTGTCCCAGCCGTCCACCTCGACCGCCCGGACCGGAAGCCCGGACCACTGCGGGAACTGGGCGGCGACCAGCCGGGTGGCGAGCGCGGCGTCGATCTGAGGCTGTACGTCCGAAAATCCATCGGCACGATTGTGCCCGCCATGATCATGGCCGACAACCAGATTGATTTTCGGCAAGCCTGTCCACGAAGGCCAAGCTTGCCGCACCGGTCGAGTCGAATCGAATCGGCTCGACCCGATCCACAGGGAGCCTTCCGGCGTTGACGCGGAGCCAGGAAAACGCAATCCTGTGGAAGCGCTCCCATCGTCGAGCTTCTATTCGAGAGGAATGCTCGTGCGTCCCACCACCGCGTTACTCCCGGTCGTGCTCGCCACGGCCCTCGGCGGTCTGGCCCTCCCGGCGCCTGCCCTGGCCGCGGCCGGCCCGGCGCTGGCCGTGGACACCACCGCCGCCCGGCACCAGATCAGCCCGTACGTCTACGGCATGAACTTCGCCGACGAGGCCCTCGCCCGCGACCTGCGGCTGCCGGTGCACCGCTACGGCGGCAACGCCACCACCCGCTACAACTTCCGTGCCGACACCACCAACCGCGCGTCGGACTGGTACTTCGAGAACATCCCCAACGACAACCCGAATCCGGACGACCTCCCGGAGGGCTCGGAGACCGACCGGTTCGTGCAGCAGAACAGGGCCACCGGCGCCGCCACTGTCATGACAGTGCCGATGCTCGGCTGGATCGCCAGGACCGGTCGCGGGCGTGTGGCTTCAGCGTGGCCAAGTACGGCCCGCAGCAGTCCACCGACACCTGGGCACCGGACTGCGGCAACGGCACCAAGCCGGACGGGTCACCGGTCACCGGCAACGATCCGGAGGACACCAGCGTCGCCGTCGGTCCGAGTACGCCACCGACTTCGTCGACCACCTCAAGGGGCAGTTCGGCGCCGCCGCCGACGGCGGGGTCCAGTTCTACAACCTGGACAACGAGCCGGACCTGTGGCACTCCACCCACCGCGACGTCCGCCCGGCCGGGCTGGGCTACGACGAGCTACGCGACCGCACCTACGAGTACGCCGCCGCGATCAAGGCTGCCGACCCCGGCGCGAAGACGCTCGGTCCCGTCGGCTGGGGCCTGAACTCGATCTTCTATTCGGGCCTCGACCAGGACACCTGCTCGCGCACCGGCTGCTGGTCGAACCCACCGGACAAGGCCGCGCACGGCGGCCAGGACCTCGGCCCGTGGTATCTGGACCGGATGCGCGAGTACGAGCAGCAGCACGGCACACGCATCCTCGACTACTTCGACGTCCACCTCTACCCGCAGCAGTCCGGCGTGCTCGGCGACGCGGCCGGCGACGCCAACACCCAGGCGTTGCGACTGCGCTCGACCCGCCAACTCTGGGACCCGACCTACGTGGACGAGAGCTGGATCAACAGTCCGGTCCGGTTCATCCCGCGCCTGCGCGAGCTGACCGACCAGCACTACCCGGGCACGAAGATCGCGATGACCGAGTACAACTGGGGCGGCTACGGGTCGCTCAACGGCGCGCTCGCCCAGGCCGACGTACTCGGCATCTTCGGCCGCGAAGGGCTCGACCTGGCCACCCTCTGGACCGCACCCGCAGCCGACCAGCCGGTGGCCAACGCCTTCCGCGTCTTCCGCAACTACGACGGCAAGGGCGGCGCGTTCGGCGAGACCTCCGTCCAGGCGACCAGCGCCGACCAGGGCAGGTTGGCCGTGTACGCCGCCGAGCGCAGCGCCGACAAGGCGCTCACCCTGGTCGTCGTCAACAAGACCGGCGACGACCTGACCAGCCCGGTCGCCCTCACCGGCGCCTCCGCCAGCACCGCTCAGGTCTACCGTTACAGCGGGCGGACCTCGCCGGGGTCGTCCGCGAGGCCGACCAGCCGGTGACCGCCGGCGGCCTCACGGCCACCTTCCCGGCCAACTCGATCACCCACCTGGTGGTGCCGCGCGGCACCACGCCCGGCGACACCCAGGCGCCGACCGCCCGGCAAGCCGACCGCCGGCACGATCACCGGCGACAGCGTCGCGCTGGCCTGGACGCCGTCCACCGACGACACCGCCGTCACCGGCTACGACGTGCACCGGGTCGACACCACCGGCACCGTGAAGGTGGGCAACGCCACCGGCACCACGTACACCGTGACCGGGTTGACGCCGGACACCCGTACACCTTCGTGGTGACCGCCCGCGACGCGGCGGGCAACGTCTCGGCGGCCTCGCCCGGCCTGACCGTCCGGACCGCGCCCACCGCCCCGACCGTCGGCTGCACGGTCGGCTACACGGCGAACAGTTGGCCGGGCGGCTTCACCGCGACCGTGACGATCAAGAACACCGGCACCACAGCGATCGACGGCTGGAAACTCGCCTTCGACTTCCCCACCACCAGCCAGAAGGTCGGCCAGGGCTGGTCGGCCACCTGGAAACAGAACGGAACGAGCGTCACCGCGGACAGCATGAGTTGGAACGGCAAACTCGCCCCCGGCGCGTCCACCAGCGCTGGCTTCAACGGCACGTGGAACGGCACCAATCCGGCGCCAACCGCCTTCGACCTCAACGGTCAACGTTGCGGGTGACCTGAGAGACCCTACTCCGTGCCACACCGGCGGAGCCACGGCAGCCGCGATGGCCGACACGGCGATCGCGGCTGCCGTCACCCTGCGGTCCGGTCAGCGTCTTCGATTCCCGGTGCCCGCCTCACCGCAGATCAGCCATGTCGCGGTGGTCCAGTGCCGGTCGGTCCTGCCCACGGTCGCGTCGTGAGGCGAGCAGCGCGGCCGCCACGATGATCTGTACCGTCAGGACGAGCGCCTGGGCGGCGGGTGCCTTGACGGTGAGCAGCGCGATGGTGGTGTTCACGCCGAAGTGGACCGCGATCGATGCCGCGACTCCGGCGACTTCGTAGGCGTAGCCGGTGAGCAGTGCCATCGGGAAGACGCTGAGCGTGAACAACAGGCCACTCCAGCTGACCAGGCCGAACTCGGACTGAAGTGTCCCGTCGATGAAGAACAGCGGCAGGTGCCACACCGCCCAAGCGGCACCCAGCAGCAGACCGGCACGCAGGCGGCTCATCGACGCGCGCAGGCGTGGGTAGGCAGTGCCACGCCAACCGGGCTCCTCGGCCAACGGACCGCCGACCAGCATGCCGATCAGGAACGGTACGGTTCCGCCCGCCGTCGCGATCAACTCGCGCCCTTCAGTCAGGCTCGTCGCGGGGCCGCCCAGGAACTCCGCGAGCAGTGCGGCTGCCAGCACGGTCCCCGATGCCAGGGCCACCATGGGCAGCGCCCAGAACAGCCGTGGGCGCAGCCGGAGTCGCACCGTGTGGGCGGGGATCGGTTGACGACGGCGAGAGCGCCGTATCCGGACAACGATCGCGCCGACCGCCGGGCCGAATCCACCGAGAAGGTACGGAACGACGGTGGGGACGTCATCGCCGGTTCATCGAGTGTGCTCGCGAAGAGCCAGAAGGCGAAGGTCCATGCGAACGTGACGATCCAGAAGGTGGTGAGGCCGTCATGTTGGCGAGCAGAGGTTGCGGTGGTCACGCCATTTCCCTTCGCGGGTTAGGAGCAGGGGCTGTTGGGGGTGGCTCTGTGTGGGGTGAGCCATCGGTTACCCGGCACGAACCGTGTCGGGCGTCTCGTGTAGTCGGTGGGCGAGCCAGCCGGTCACCTGCGTGAGCAGGTCGGGGTCGACCGGCTGGCGGAGCAGCCGCCGGTAGGAGCGCACCGACGGACGGCCGGAGTCGCGACGCAGCACATGGGTGAGGTCGGGAATCCGGTGGACCGTGCTGTCGCCGGGCACCAGCCGGCGGATCTCGTCCAGGTCCGCCGGGTCGACCTGGATGTCCTTGCCGCCAGTGATGGCCAGGACGGGAGCCTTGATTTTCGCCAGGTCGGCGCGCGGGTCGTGGTCGAGCAGCTCCCGCAGCCACCGGGCGTTGGTTGGCCTTCCGAGGATGCGCACCACGTCCGTGCTGGTCGTCTTGATTCGGGCGAGTTGCCGGTTGGCCAGGGATCGCAGGATCGGTAGCAGCGGTCGTACGGGAGCGGGAAGGTCGCGGGCGATCATTGCGGCCTGCCAGCGCAGGGCGTCCTCCCCGGCGGGCGAACCCGGCCAGCAGCACCACCGCCGCCACCTCCGGGCGTGCCCCAAGGGACATGGCGTGAACGGCACCCTCGCTGTGCCCGAGCACGCCAACGGCGTCCGCCCGGATATCGGGTCGCGCAGCGAGGGCGCGTAGCGCGGCGGCGGCGTCGTGCCGACCGGCGGCGAATCCGGTCGCCAGCCAATCGCCGCCGGTGGCGCCGACACCGCGCCGGTCGTAACGCAACGTGGCGATCCCGGCGCTTGCCAGCATTTTGGCCAGTGGTGGTCCGAGCTCCATCCGGAGGCGCGCGGTGTTGGAATCGCGATCCAGCCGCCCGGAGCCGTGCAGCAGCAGGACGGCGGGTGCGGTCCAGGACCGGCGGGCAGGGTCAGCGTGCCGACCAGGGACAGTCCGTCGTCTGCGACAGCCGTCATGTCGACATCCCGCATGCGCCACCTCCGATTATTCTCAATGGCCGCGAACATTATCACGGCTGGGAACATTATCGTATGTGGGAAGATGGGCCCATGGCAACCGCAGACCTTCTCCTGCACCCCGTCCGGATGCGCATCCTGCAAACGCTGTTCGACACCGACCCGCTGACCACCACGCAGCTCCGCGAACGCCTACCCGACATCCCCCAGCGACCATGTACCGGCACATCGCCGTGTTGGCCGAGGCGGGCGTGCTGGAGGTGGTCGACGAACGGCGAGTACGCGGCACGGTGGAGCGCAGTTACCGGGTACGCCAGGACCAGGGCACGATCAGCCCGCCGCACGGGCCGCGATGACCCGCGACGATCACCGACGCGCCTACACCACGTTCGCGGCGTCACTGCTGGGGACTTCGACCGCTACCTCGCCCACGAACACGCCGACCCCACCGCGACGGCGTGGTCTACCGACAGGCCGCCGTCTGGCTCACCGACGAGGAGTTCGCCACGATGGTCGCCGAGATCGAACACGCCGTGGTCAGTCGGACCGGCAACACCCGCGACGGCCGGACCCGCCGTGTCGTCAGCCTCGTCGTCGTACCGGACACGCCACCTGGATCGGCCACAGCCACCCAGCCCCCGACGGAGTAACGCGGCATCGCTCGGCCAGGCCGGATCGCCCGACCACCTGGCTGCGGCACAAGACTGGGGACCAACCGGTCCAGCACAGATCGCGGCATCAACGTGCGCCTGGTTCATCCGCCACAGGCCGCGCGAGCGCGCCGACCCCGGCAGCGTCGGCAAGCCCGGACGCCGCTACAGCCGAGACGTACGGGACCGTGGTCAGGCCGGCCCGTTGCGTCCACAGCACGACAGCCTCAACTCGGGCGAGGTTGGCGGCTAACGGGCATCAGACGGCGTCCTGTCGGTAGTGAGGCGCGCCCCGACCTGGTGACATTGCCTTCGTGCGACGTGGTCGTCGGTGCCCGGCTGAACCACCTGCCATCCAGGCGGCATGCGTCGCTGCTGCACGCCACCCGGACTGGACCGGGACGCCGAAACACGCCCTAACGGCCGGACAGGGCAAGAGAGATGCCAAGCGCGACGAAGGTGGCGGCGACGCTTCGACGGAGCCAGGCGGTGATCCGGGTTGGGTCAGCACCCGGTCCCGGACCAGGGCGGCGGCCATCCCGTAGCCGCTGAACACCACGAGGGTGAGCAGCATGAACACCAGCCCGGCCGCCAGCATGCCGCGGGTGGCGTCGGGGCGGCCGGGTCGACGAACTGCGGCAGGAACGCGACGAAGAAGAGTGTTGGCTTTGGGTTGAGCAGGTTGATCAGCACTGCCTTGACGATCACCCGCAGCGCGGAGTGCGGCGTCGGGTCGGCCTCCGGGGTGAACGTGCTCCGATCCCGGATGGTCGACCAGGCCAGGTAGAGCAGGTAGCCGACGCCGACGAAGGTGATCGCCCTGAAGGCGGTGGGGCTGGCCGCGAGCAGGGTGGCGAGCCCGCTGACCGACGCGAGGAGGTGCGGCACAGTTCCCAGGGTGCAACCGATCGCGGCGACCACCCCGGCCCGGGCACCCGGGACAACCCGGCCGCGAGTGTGTAGACCACCCCGGTGCCCGGAGTAACGACCACGACGAGCGTGGTGATCAGAAACGCGATGCTCACGACAACCTCCGATGCGGCGGCGACACCCCAGCGGTTCACCCCTCTCCCACTCTGACGGTCCAATGGCTCGATGAGCAGAGCCAAACTGTGGCCATGTGGCAGGTCCATAGAGGGCGAGCCGCGACCGTGGTAGTCGTCGCCCGCCGCCTGCATCGACATGTGAGGACTCACCGGCTGGCCGCGGGGTGAAGCGCCCGCTCGGGACACCGCCCTGGCGATTGGCTTTCGCAGTCGCATCGATCGATCGATCGGGGCATGCTCACGATCGATGCGCCTTGTCAGCGACATCTGCGGACGTCCGTGGTAGCTGGCCGGAGGAAGCCTCGAGGACGTCGGGGTTCGCGGATGCCCGTCAGTTTTCAGACTGTCGCGGCCACGTCCAGGCGGGGACCTCACGGATCGGATGCAGCTGGTCATCGCTCTCGGCATGCGAGTTCTGCTGGGCCACGCGGGCGCCGAACTCGAGGTGTTCGCGCACGGCCGCGCGGAAAGCGTCATCGTCCGGTAGGCCGGCTTCATCGATCGCTTCGAGGTAAGGGCGACGAACCGCTCCCGCTGCTCGTCGGTGATCTTCAGATGGCGGTGGACGTCAACGATGTACTGAAATCCCAGTTCGGTGGTGAACCTGTCGGGGCCGCCGAAGGACTCGGCGGTGAACCACGTGAGGTGTTCGACATGGCCCGGCTGGCGAGCGGGGAACACGCTGCGCAGCACGGGGTCGTCCAGCACCTTGGTATAGAACAGTTCCTCCAGACGATGCAGCACCTCGTCGCCGCCGCCAAATTCGTACAGAGTGGACATTGACTCGTCCTTCGTTGCCTGGACTGAGCGACTGGCAAGCTCCCTGAAATCCGATCGCTGCGACCGTACCTCGTTCTTATCGACTGCTGCGTAAAACCGCGGAGCACTCCGCGAGAAACAGAAGCTGCACCCACTCTGCTCCCACCCTGCTCCCCACCCGGGCCCGTGACCCTGGCGTCGCCCAGGCGCCTTGGGCCCGCTCCGGCACGTCTTCACCGACGCAACCGGGTCAGGGTTGTCAATCTTGGTCAGCGTGGTGACCTCGCCGTTGGTGGTCGTGACCGCGACCAGGCCACCTTGCTTCCCGGCCAGCCACTTGGTGAACGTGGACGCAGAGATGGAGCGACCGGCGCCGGCGTGCACCGAGACGATGCCGTCCCCGCCGCCGACGTTCTCCCACGACGTCAGCTTCGGCGCGGACCTGATCGGGATCGTCACCTTCGTGCGGCTCTCGACGATCTGGTACGGGTCGCTGCACGTGATATCGCTTGGGTCGATCTTGAACTGCTCGCAGTAGTCGACACTGGCCATCACGAGCACCGGCTGAGCCACCGCGGAGTGCGCGACCGGATCGTACGAGTAAAGCTCCACCATCGACTGGCTGGAGCCATTCGCCGGATCAGTGAAGTGCGCCGGCTGACCCACCACCGGTGACCGGAGATCAACGTTCGCGAAGGCGACTGTGGCGTCCCCTTCGGTCGCGTCGTTCAACGCTCCGAGCACGACCCGGCCCGCGACCAACTGCGGGTCGGTGACGGGCATGCTCAGAGCGGGCGTGCCGTCGACCGTCACCTGGGCCGTGCCGTTGTGCACGGTGATGCCGGTCCGGTGCGTCTGCCCGACCTGGAACGCGCTCGAGGCGACCCGCTGCTCCGAGTTGAAACCATTCCCCGAGCTCTCGTCGATTCCCAGCCGGATCTCGTTCTCGCAGAACGAGGCTACGTAACCGTGCTGGTCGACCAGCCGGAACCAGATCAGCGCGCAGGCACCCTTGGTGACGATGCCGACGTCGACCGCGATCGTCTGGTCGCCGGCGAACGAGTCCTGCGGCCCTTTGCACTGGTGGAGGGTGGACATGTGTGTTGTCGCCAGCATCCGCTGGTCGAAGGTGCACCACCCGGCGGCGCTGTCGGCAGCCCGGTCGGCCTTCCACAGGCCCCGCCGGTCGAGATGGTCGGACACCGCCGGCCCCTGGATCCGTGGCGTGTCCGAGACGGCCACCGTCGACTTGGGCGCGGCCGACGCCACGCGCGGCATCGCCGACGGCGACGTGCTGGGCAGGAACGACGCCAGCGTCTCACCCGGCTCGTTACGCGACAACGCGAATCCGATACCGGCAGACACGACGGTCACGGCCACGGCCACGGCCACCAGGCGGCTCACCCGCCGACGAACGGGTGTGGCCGGCTCGCGTACGGCGGAAGGCCCCACCGACCCGTGTGCTGGGCCGCCTCGGCGGCCTTGAGCAGCTCCGGCCGCTGGGCGAGCGCTCCCCGTTTCCGCCTCCAGCAGCAGATCGAGCAGTTGGTGTGCGGTCGGCCGCTGAGTCGGATCCTTGGCCAGCGTGCGGCCCACCAGGTCACGCAACGACCCGCCGAGCCCGGTCAGGTCGGGCGGCTGCGTCAGAATACGAGCCGCCGTGGCGGCCGGCGAATCCGCCCAGAACGGGGTACGTCCGGTCGCCGCGTAAGCCACCACCACACCCACGCGAACACGTCAGCCGCCGGCCCCACCGTACGATCCGAGTCGTTGTCGAACCGCTCCGGCGCCATGTACGCCACCGTGCCGACCATCTGGTCGGTCTTGGTATGCCGGCTGGTCACCTCGAGCGCCCGCGCGATCCCGAAGTCGATCACCTTGGGCGTACCCAGCGAGAACAGCACGTTCTGCGGCTTGAGGTCCCGGTGGATGACCCCCACACCGTGGATCGCCGCCAGCGCCGTGGCCACCCGACGGCCACGCTGTGCAACATGCCGCCGTCCAGCGGTCCCCGCTCCCGGATCACCTCGGAGACTCGGCCCGTCGACGTACTCGACCACCAAATACGGCGTCTCGTGGTCCGGGTCGGCGTCGAGCACCGCGGCCGTGCAGAAGCCGGGCACCTCGCGGGCCCGTTTGACCTCGCTGCGAAAGCGCCCCGGAACTCGGTGTCCCAGGCGTGCTCAGCCCGCAACATCTTGACCGCCACCAGCCGGCCATCCGGTGAGCGTCCAGAAATACAGTGCCCATGCCGCCCTCGCCAAGACGTCCGAGCAGCTCATAGTTACCAAGCCACCGTGGATCGTTCGGCATCATTGGATAGGTCACACGCGGCAGGATAGCGGCTTCCCGCTCACCCCGGTTGGCACCAGGGCAGGCTCCCGCAGCCCCATCGGTCGATCGGGGAGCACGTCCAGGATCGCCCGCGTCATGTCAGCCGCATGAGGGCGCACACCCTGCATCCAGCTTCGGTGGTTGCTGCTGTCAGGGCAGATTGCGGCGCAGGATGTAGTTGAAGCCGAACTCTGTCTCCGTGGAGCGGACATCGACGTAGCCGAGCCGACGGTAGAAGCCATGCCCTGTGATGCTCGCTCCGGTTTCCATGTGGTCGTAGCCGTCGATCACCGCCAGCGCCTCGATGTGGCGCATGAGGAGCCGTCCTATGCCGCGACCGGCGGCCCGTGGGTGCACGAACATGGTGTAGACCTTGTTGCCGTCGCGGGAGACCGTGCCGGCGATCCCGTTTGCCTCTGCGACGAACATCTGTCGTTGGATGGCGAGTTCCTTGATGCGTTGCTCGGTGAAGTGGTCGCACATCCGCTCGATGATTTCACTCGGATAGTCGCGACTATTGACCTCACGCAGGCAGCGTTCGATGAGGCCCGCCACGGCGGGGCATCGGCGCTGTCCAACCGTCTTATCGTCGCCATCGATCTATCTTGCCTGAACCGCCGCCTGTTCGATCAGATGCGATTACGCGATCGTTGGTGTCCTGCCCGCTCGAACGTTTCGGAGTCCGGACCTACTATTCCGAAGATCTTGCGGCGTTCGGACTTACCTTTCGGGAGCGTCGTGGGCGCTGTCCGTTCGCGGCCGAGTTGGCACAGTGGCCGCAGTGAGCACGGTCTGGACCCCTGCACGGGTCGCCGGTCAGCCGCGTGTGTCGAGCGGGACGTGCAGCGAGAGGTGCGAGGACAGGGCGCGGAGGAAGTCCGGGGCGTCGAAGACCGCGCCCGCGGAGGCGACGCCGGTGGTCCTGGTCCGGCCGCTGAGGATGCGGTCGACGGCCTCCACCGCGAGCGGCGCGCTGATGGCGTAGATGTCCTGACCGGCCGCGACCACGCGGCGTTCCGCTCCGCCGGAGCGGACGAGGACGTCGACGACGAAGGTCTGCGCGGAGCAGCCGCGCTCGTCGACGGCGGTCGGTGCCGAGGCGTCAGGAGCGGACAGGTCCGCGGCCGCCTTGGCGGTCATGTAGGTGCGCACCTCCGGGATGGCCAGGTGGCTGGGAATGGTGACGACGTCGGCCATGGTGAACTCTCCGATGACGCTCTGGGGGCCGAGCGGAGCCGGGAAGGGCCACTCCAGGGTCGGCAGAGTGTCGTCGTGGTACTCCAGCCGTCCGCCGGTGTAGCGGACACGGCGGCCACCCGTCGCTGCCCCGAGACCGCGCCCGCAACACGCGTCCCGGCGGTGGGGTGCCAACTGCTCAGGCCGTAGGCGATGTGCGCCTCGTCCGCCGCCGTCCAGTCGCCCATCGCGGTGGTGACCAACAGGTCGCCGAGGCCGCCGAAGAAGCCATCGCAGGGACCACGACGGTGCCCGCGGCGCGGCGCGCTCCGCGAAGTGCGCGAACGTGTCAGGTTCGCCTCGATCTCGGCCGCCACGTCGACATACGGGATGCCGACGCGCAGCGCCGCCTCGACCAGCGGGCTGCGGTCGTGGCGAAAGGCCCGGCGCAGTTGATCACGGCGGCCGCGCCGCTCAGCGCGCGGTCGAGCGAGGCTGGATCGTCGACCGACGCCTGCCGCGCCTCGAGCCCCGGTTGGGCCTGCGCCAGCGCCAGCAGCTTGTCCTCATCGCGACCGAGGAGCAGCGGGACGTATCCGCGCTCGCGCAACTCCGCGACCACGAACCGCCCGGTGTGCCCGTAGGCCCCGAACACTGCCACGTTCCGACCTGATCCCATGTCTGCTCCCGCGTGCTCGAAGTGATCCACTGCGGAAATCCTGTCCTCGTTTGCCCATCGGGGCCAGTGTCCGGAACGACATGACCCGTACAATTCCCGACATGAGTTCTGTTCCGCGTTCCGTCGCGGTCGCCGCTACCGACGGGATGCTGCACTTCGAGCTGGCCCTGGCCTACGAGGTCTTCGGTTCCGCCCCGGCCGCCCTGCCAGGCCCTTGGTACGACGTCAAGGTGTGCGGCACGCACGCCGTCCGGTGAGCCGGTTCCTGCTGGAGCCGGACTGCGGGCTCGACCGGCTGGCGCACGCCGACACCGTGATCGTCCCCGCCTTGGCGGACGTCGACGAGGACCCGCCGGCCGACCTGGTCGAGGCGGTGCGCGCGGCCCACGAGTCGGGCGCGCGGGTGGTCTCCTGTGCACGGGCGTGTTCGTGCTCGCCGCCGCAGGCCTGCTGGACGGGCTACACGCGACCACGCACTGGGCCCACACCGATCAACTGGCCGCGCGCTATCCCCGGGTGAAGGTCGACCCGGACGTGCTCTACGTCGACAACGGCAGCGTGCTCACGTCTGCGGGCAAGGCCGCAGCGATGGACCTGTGCCTGCATCTAGTCCGCCGCGACCACGGCTCGGCGATCGCCAACGTGGTCGCCCGCCGCCTGGTCGTGCCGCCCCACCGGGCCGGCGGCCAGGCCCAGTTCGTCACCACACCGGTGCCCACCCAGGACGGCCATCCCTGGCCGAGTTGCTCCCTGGGTGATGCGGCGGCTGGACCAGCCGCTCACCGTGGAGGACCTGGCCCGCCAGGCGAACATGAGCTCGCGCCACCTGGCCCGCCACTTCCACTCGGTAACCGGCACCACCCGCTGCAGTGGCTGCTGACGCAGCGGATCCGCCGCGCGCAGGAGCTGCTGGAGACCACGGCCGACAGCGTCGACACCATCGCCTCGGCCGCGGGCATGGGCACGGCGACAACACTGCGCCGCCACTTCCACCGCACGATCGGCGTACCGCCGGACGCCTACCGCCGCACGTTCCGGGCGTGAGGCTGCGGTCCTCGCCTTGACGGCGCTCGGCCGTCTCAGCAGCGCCCTCCACCAGCTCGGCGCCCAGGTCCCCGCCCGTCATCCACCAGACGACCGCGACCAGACAAGCCATCAACGCCGGCACCACCTGGAGCCACTACGCCAGCGGCGACCACACCTCGTCACCAACACGAGGACTGCGCCCACAATCGGGAGCAGAGCGAGGTGAACCGCGGGTCATCCCGTTCGTAGTGGGGGCGCGCACGACACCATGCCCACCGGAACAGAAAGGACATCCGCGTAATGAAGACGCGCGTCAAGAAGATCGCCCTTGGCGCGGTGGCGGGCCTCGCCCTGACCATCGCGCTTCCGGCGAGCCTGCCCTCGCCATCAACTCGGTCAGCTGTGGCACCCGAACGGACTTCCTCAAGCTCGACATCACGCTCGGCAACATCGGCATGGCCAAGTGCTTCGCCAGTCGCGGCGTCACAGCGGTGGACATCGGCAGCGTTTTCCACTACACGTCGGGCAACAACAAGGTGACTGTCAACTACGAGGCCGGCGGCAGGTACTACACGAGCACTGTCGACAGGGGGTACGGAGTGAGCTTCGGCCGTGTGGTCCGGGTGTACGAGGTACGGATCTGGTAACCCTGGCCGACCCGTCGACGTCCAGCGTGGTCCGCCCGTTCTCGGTCCAATGGCTGGCGGCGATCGGCCCGGTCGACGCTCGCGCAAGCGAGCGGACTCACGGATTCCAGTAGACGAGGACGCTGGCCTGGTCGAAGCGACGCTCCTTCAGGTCGGCACGCTGGATCACCCAGTGGATGGTCGCGCCGCCTTGTCTGCCGCCGTGAAACTCGGCCAGCAGGACCCAGTCACCATGGTCGGGTGGCCCACCACCGCGCACCGGCCCGTCGTAGCACGACCAACCCGAGGGATTGGCGCCCAACCACGCGGGGTTGAAGCCGTTGCAGTCAGTGCCGTAGCCGCCCAACAGCAGCGGCGTCGTCCAGCCTCAAAGGAGAACATGCCGTCCGGCACGTCGCCCAGGACGTCCTGCCACACCTCGGTCATCTCTTCGAACGGGGATCCCCGGCAGCGGCGGAGACCACGGGGCCCCGGGATCGTCTTGACGTAGGGCAGAGATGTCGACCGTGAGTGCAGATCTCCTGCGGGATCTCCGCGTAGACCTCGGCACACTCCTCGTCGTCCGGAGAGAAGCCCGGGGATGCTGCGCTTCTCCTCGACCGCCACGCCCGCCGGCACGTACATCACCTGGCCGTAACCGTGCTCTTCGGGCCAGCCGAACAGCAGCAGTTGGCCGTCTGCCGGGAGCGGAAGGTCGGTCACGTCTGCCGGGAGGGCAGCGCAGTCGATGGTGGCGATCAAGGGGAACGTGGGCTGCTTGGCGTCGGCCGGAAGCATCACGGGTCCACGGATGGCGCCACGACCGGCCCGTCACCCCCTGTGTCAGGAGGGCAGACGGGCGGGCGAGCCCAACCAGCGTTCCACGTCGGCGGCGAGGATGTCGCGGCGCAGCGCCTCGGCGCGGACCTGATCGAGGATCTTCACGTTTCTGGGAAGCACGGGAGCACCGTAGGTCAACCGTGCGACGTTCACGACCCGCCGGATGCTGGCAGGCCGCTCACTACGTTCGGGCCGGAGTCGGTTCGCCATTCCTACTAACGCGACGAGGCGGCTCGGCTGCTTGTTATCAACCGAGAAGACATACCGCTGGTCCGGTGTGAGTAGAAGTGGGCGGGCAAGTCCCGGCAGGACACCGAGCGCTGGGTACGCGACCTTGCAATGTGGACCGGTGAGTGGGCGGACCACCGGACCGGCGGCCATCACTCAGCCCGTGAGCCACAGCGCGGGGCACCTCTCGTGAGGTGGGCGCCGGTAGCGGTAAGACTCCTCAACCGGCCAGCGGTCGGAGGCCGGCCTGCCCAACGTGCGGCGCCGGTACCGCACGTCACTGACCCAGGGATGGCAGCACCGTTCGAGCCGGGCCGGGCTCCGGGAGCCCACTCATCGTGAGCGGGCTCCCGAAACGGCTCAACCAAGGCCCAACAGTTCAGCCGTGGTCGCGCGGCTCGCGGCATGAGCGGCGCCTACAGGTGGAGGCGCGAACAAGGGCCTACCTGATGTGGCTCCACGGAGTGGTGACGTCGCCGACACCACCCGACGTTGGTGCATCATGGTTTCCCATGTTCGTGGACCAGCGGCAGTTCCCTTTCCTGGCCGACCTTCGGGCACGGTGGGGTGCCATTCGAGACGAGTGCCTTGCTCTCCCGCTTGAGACCTACCAGCCGTGGGTCCAACGCGAGATGTACGGCCAGGGCTGGAGTGTCTATGGACTTGTCGCCTTCGGAGAGCGGATCGAGGAGGCGCTCGAGGCATGCCCGAGCACTGCCTCCGCGTTGACGAAGGTCCCTCACCTGACGACCGCTGGATTTTCTCGGATGGCTCCTGGCACCCACATCACGCCACATCAGGGATGGGTAACCACCGTTTACCGCGCGCATCTCGGACTCGTCGTCCCTGAGGACTGCGCGCTGCGAGTGGGCGACGAGACTCGACAGTGGCGCGAGGGCGAAACCTTCGTCTTCGACGACACCGTCACGCATGAGGCGTGGAACTACGGCACCAGTGACCGCGTTGTGCTCCTGTTCGACTTCGTCCGTCCCGGCTGCGAGGACATGCCGCGGGATGAACTGCCGGCCTCGGTGGCCGGCTTCGTCCGGCGCGGCGGACGAGCCAGAACCTCGCCCGTCTCATCCTCCCGTCCCGACACCCCGCCGACCGCCCGTTGCAGCACCCTAGGCAGCACGCTCGATGCTCCGCGGTAAACAGGACGCCACAACGACTGAGCTGCGGAAACGTGGAACCTCAGGCAGGGTGGTGGGTGCAGTTGAGCGCCGTTCGACGCCGTTGAGCGCAGTTCCAGGCCGTTCACGGCACCCTGCTGCCCCCATCTGCTCCCCGGTCCTGGCGTCGCACCGGAGTGCCAGCCGAGCCCGGCTAATGTCGGCCGGGACGGTGCTGACGGCTGATCGCGGTCGGAGCCTGCCTTCCAAATGTTTGAGCGACTCGTCGTACGACCGGTGGAGCCGCGTCGTCGGACGTCGTACGCAATCCGAAGCAGATGAAGCGAAGCACGGCCAGTTGACCGCCTAGGCCGGGTCGAACACTCCGACGTCGACCAGTCGCCGGCCGGCCAGCCGCGCGCGGCGGCGGAGCGGGGGTCACCACCGTGTGTCCCGCTCGGGGTGGTGAGTGGCCACAGATCGGTCAGGTCCTGCGGCTTTCATCGATCACCGCTACGCCGCGCCTAACTCACCGTCCGGAATCCCTATAAAACAACGGCTAGGCTGGACGAACCCGGACGACCGCCCCGACCAGGAGGTACAGATGGAACCGCTGGACCTGGCAGGCGTCGCCGTCGGGGCGCTGACCGCCCTTTCCACGGGCGTGGCCGGTGGGGCAGCGCAGCGGCTGCTCCGGGGCAGACCGAGTGGCCCAGGTGATCCGGCACCGATTCGCTGGCGATCCGGGAACGCTGGAGGTCATCGACGAGGTGACCACCGCGCCGACGCAGGCCGCCGAAGAGCGGCTGACGCTGCGGCTGGCCCGGCAGATCACCGCCGACCCGGAGTTCGCCGCGGCGCTGCGGGACGCGCTTGCCGAGGCCGGCCCGACGATCACCCAGGCGAACGAGAGCGGCGCGGTCGCGGGCCGCGACGTGCGCGTCTCCGGCCGTACGCCGCCGGCCGGGACCTGCACATCGGTGGCCCGGACGGCGGCTAGGCTCTAGTCGCTCAGGAAGGCAGCGAGGCGGCAGGGCAGGGCGAGGGTGGTCAGGGACGGGTTCGCCGCGCCGCTGGGCAGGAACGTGGCCGGGCCTGCGACGTCAACGCCGCGTACCCCTAGAAGGTCGTGATCGAGGCCTGGCGCCTGGCCGAACGCGAGCGTGCCGGCCTCGTGATACTCGGTCCCGATGGCCCGCGACCACGTGACCGGCGTGCGGGACGGCGCGAGCCGTGCATGTTCGGCAGGACCATTTCGAGGGTGCGCTGGACGATCACCATATCGGCACTGTTCATGGATGGCCAAGCAGTCGAGCCGCCGCACTCTCCAGCATTGGGTTTCCCAACCGTCGCGCGTTCTCGCTCAGCCGCTGGAGGGTGATCCGGGCCGCCGGGCCGGGTAACTGGGCCTGGGCCAGGGTGAGTAGCACCAGGATTCGCTGTGCGGCTCGTTGAGCTCCCGGAACCGGCTGGCTGACCGCTCCAGCCGCGGTAGCGCGCCGGCGACATCGCCGGACCGCAGGTCGAGCCGGGCACGGTGGTACTCGGCGATGTCCGCCCAACGGAGGTCGCCGATGTCGGTGAAGGTGCGCAGCGCCCGGTCGAGCAGCAGGCCGGCCTCCTCCCGCACCTCCAGGTCCATCAGGCTCGCAGCCTGGTGAACGTCAGTGATGGCCTCCCAGAGCGAAGCCGAGCGCGGCGAAGATGTCCCGCGCCCGGCCGTAGAGGGCAGCGCCCGGCCCGGCTCGCCCTGCTGGCGCAGCGCGCTGCCGTAGTGGACCAGGCAGTTACCCTCTCGGTGCCGGTCGCCGACGGCGCGGAACAACTCCAGCGCCCGCTCGAAGGCGGCGCCGGCGGCGGGCCAGTCGGCCTGGTTGCGGTGGATGATGCCGAGGGTCCGGTACGCGTACGCCTGCCAGCCCGTCTCCCCGGTCGCCTCGAAGTGCGTGAGTGAGTCGAGGACCACCTCGCGGGCGGCCTGGTTCTCGCCCAGCAGCCGAAGCAGCACCGCGTAGATCAGTCGGGTCTCGGCCAGCGCCCGGCGTCGCCCAGGTCCGCGAAGTCGGTGATCGCGGCCTCGAGTTCCGCGCGCGCCTCCGCGTACCGGCCGAAGTCCCGAAGGCGCGGCCCAGGTCCTGCCGCGCACCGGCGAGCCGGACCTGGTCTCCGGCCCGGGTGCTGGCTTCCGCACGAGGCGGTGCACCCGGATGCGGTCCTCGACATACGGGGTGACGATCAGCAGTGCGAGCATCGCGTCGGCAAAGCGGCCCACCCGATCCATCCGGCCATCCTCGGCGACCCGGCGCAGGCTGGCGAGAATGCCGTCCCGCCCGGACGCGAACCAGGCGACAGGAGCCAGTGTGATCGTCCTGCGCAGCTCGGCGAAGTCGTCGTCCGGCCGGGAGCGGCCGGATCGGCAGCGCGGCCGCCAGAGCCCTGCTCCCGCAGCGCCCGGGCGGCGGTCGCCACGAGGTCGAGGTAGCGGTCGTTCAGCCGGACCGTCATGGCCGCGCGCTCGGCGGCCGGGTCCGTGTCGGCCAACTCGCGGGCGAGGTCGCGGACCAGGTCGTGCAGGCGGTAGAGGGACTGGCCGGTGCCGTCCACCCGAGTGACGCGAACGAGCTGTGCGTGGACCAGGCTCTCGATTAGTCGTTCGCTCTCCGCCATGCTCACCTGCAGCATCGGCGCCAGCACCCAGCCGGGAAACTCGTCGCCGTCGGCCACGGCTAGTGCCCGGAACGCCCTTTGCTCGCCAGGGTCCCGCTCGGAGTAGCTGGTCAGCAGCGTCGCGCGCACCTCGAGGTCCCCAATCTGGAGTAGGTCGAGACGGTTGGCCGCCGCCTCCATCCGGTCGGCCAGCCGGCCCATGTCCCAGTCGCCCCTGGTCTTCAGTTTCGCACCGGCGACACGCAGCGCCAGTGGCAACCTGCCGCACATCCGCACCAGCAGTGCCGCCTGGTCTACGTTGGACGCGTCGATCGGCACCCGGGCGAGGCGGCCGAGCAGTGCCACGCTGTCCGGCTCGGGCAGCACGGGCACCTCGACCAGCTCAGCGCCGGGCAGGCCGGGCAGCGGCGGGCGGCTGGTCACGATCGCGCGCAGCCGGCGGCGGTGGGCAGCAGTGGGATGGTCAGAGCGGCAGACGATGCCCCGTCCAGCACGACCAGGACCCGGCGGCCGGCCACCGCGGTCCGGAACTCCGCGACCAGCCGGGACTCGCTGGCACCTTCGGCCGGTCGGCCCAGCAGGTAGAGGAATTCGGCGACGATGTCGGCGGTCTGCCAGGACTGGGTGCCGAGGGCCGCGTACAGGATGCCGTCGGGAAAGCGGTCACGGAGGCGGTGGGCCGCCCGGACGGCTAGCGCCGACTTCCCGATCCCGCCGGGTCCGAAGAGGTTCACCACCACCGGGGCGGAACACTCCCCGAACATTTCGAGAATGTCGCTGAACTCGTCCGTCCGATCGGCGAAGTCGGAGATGTCGAGTGGTACGGCGAATGGCGCAGGGCGTGATTCGGGGACGTTGTTGATCACCACATCGCGTCCGGCCGCGTACTCGCCGCTGATGCGGGTGTCCCGTCCAGCGATTGCGCCGGAGCCTTGTCTGTCCATCTCGGACATCAGGTTCGTCCCTTCCGCTTGCGTTCTGCGGCACCTCCGGCCATGGTCGATTCTGCGATACGGTTCCTTGCCCCAACAGCGGCCGGAGGGCTGATGCTGGCACTGCTCGGTGGACCTCCCGCACTGAGGGCCGGTGAGCTCGGTGGCGGGCCGGTGCTCACCACGGAGGGTCTGCCGATCGGCCGCTGGCAGACGAAACCCCTGCCGCACCACCGGCTCTTCAAGGACCGGCAGGAATTTCCGGTGGAGGCCGACATCTGCGCCCGGCGGCTGAGCGTCGGGCACAGCAGGTGCCCGATCGGCCCGCCGCACACCCGCGACACGATGCGAAGGATCGCCGCTGTGTTCGAGAAGATCCTGGTCACCGAGGGCACGGCCTTCCGGCGAATGGTCAGCGGACGATGAACGCTGTCGTCCTGTGCCTCGACGCCCACTACGTCTGGCCCACCTGCGTGGCAGCCCGGTCGCTGGCCCGCACCTGGCAGGACCGGAGCCACTCCACCTTTACCTGCTCTGCGACCCGGGCGTACTCCGGACTCGCTGGCGGCACTGACGGCCGCCGCCGCTCCGGCGAGGGTGACCGTCATCCAACGCGACTTCACCTTTCCCGACATGCGGATCGGCTACATCACGCCGATGGGGTACGCGCGGATCGCCGCACCCGGTCTCATCGACGCGGACCGGCTGCTCTACCTGGACTCCGACATGCTCGCCCGCGTCAGCGTGCACACCCTGCACCGGCCGATCGCGCACGACTACCCGGTCGCGGCGGCACGCGATCCGTACATTCCCGAGCTGGGCAGCCCGCACGTGGAGACCGACCGGTTCCCGCTGAGCGGCCGGGCACCCAGCTTCCCGTACTTCAACTCCGGTCTGCTGGCCATCGACGTGGCACGCTGGCGGGCCGAGCGGCTGACCGAGCGGGCCGCAGAGTTGATTGCCAACCCCGACTGGCGCCCTTGTTCGGAGACCAGGACACGCTGAATTACCTACTCCGCGGCAGGTTCGAGCTGCTCGATCCGCGGTGGAACGTGATGCCGGTCAGTGCCGTGCAGCAGCGGCTGGACTTCACCTACCACGGCGAGCGGTACGTGCCGATGCCGTACCAGCTGGATCTGGAGCGGGCGCCGTTCATCATGCACTACGCCACCGAGGTCAAGCCCTGGACCGAAGCGTTCCCCGACGGCACGCTGCGCCGCCAATGGCATGAGGTGGCCGCGGAGGCCGCTTCGGTGATCGAGGCCGCCAGGGTGCCGGTCCCCACGGTCAGCACGACGGTGCGCTCGGCGGATTCCCACTGACGGCCGAACGGACAGGCGCAGACGGAGCATGGGTGCATGTCGAGCAACGCATTGACCAATGCGTTGAGCCCACCATTTGACGATTGTCGCGTCACCGGCGAGTGGAGCATCGTGCGTGCAACCGATGACCGCTCCTGAGTCCTGCTGGTTACGCGACCTCGCAATGTGGACCGGCGAGTGGGCGGACCACCGGACCGCCGGCCACCAGTCAGCCCCTGAGCCACACCGCGGGGGCGCTGACCGGACCCATCACACCTGGCCGCCCAGGTGGTGGGCGCTCTCTGGGCCGAACACCGCCGCCAGGTCGAGCAGGCCCGAAGAAGGCGATCATCACCACCCACGTCGCCGAGATCCAGATTGACCAGATCGCGCCGCATTCGCTCGGCAATCTTGGTGTGGCGGGCCGCGGCTACACTGACGCCTCCAAAGCCCCTGCTCGGTAACCGAAACGGAGGCGCGATGGGTAATCCGCTGTTGGACGCCGAGGATGCGCGGGAACGCCTGGAGGCATGGCAGGCCAATGCCTCGCGCCGGGCCGCCGACACGCAGGCCGCCAGTGCCGGCTTGCGCGCGCTGCGGGTCACGGCCAGCGACGCCCACGGAATCGTCGAGGTCACCGTCGATTCCACGGGGCGATGGCCGACGTCCGGCTCTCCGCGCGTGTGCAGCGCGTGAGTCTGGAGCAGACGCAGCAGGCGATTATGGGCGCCTATCGCAAGGCGCGGGTCAAGCTCGCCGAGGCCGCCGCCGAGGTCGTGCGGGAGACGGTCGGCGCCGACTCGGCGACCGGCCGGGCCCTGCTGGCCGGATTCCGGACCGCCGACACCGAGGACGAAGAGGGGCGTTACTGATGCACGGGGATTCGAGGTCGACGTCGAGGCCCTGCGCGCGCACGCCACGGCCATGTTGGCCATTCACGACCGCTTCGCCGCCGTCAAGGCCGCGAGCGGCACCATCTTCCAGGCGGACGATGCCTACGGGCAGCTCTGTCAGTTCTACCGCCCATCCTGGAGGGACGCCACCGGGACCAGGACAAGGGCGTGGGGATGCTCGCCGAGAACATCGAGCTGCTCGCCGCGGGAATCAAGAAAACAGCCGACGCCTACGAGCGGACCGAGGAGTCGACCACCGACGGCTTCAACTCCTTCCACTCCGCGACCTGAGCCGGCCCGGCGTCCTCTCATGAGCAACCCACTGGTCGCCACGACCTCCGACATCCCTTCGACCAGCGCCGCGCACCGCGACGGCTGGACCGGCCTGCCGCTTGCCGACGACTACATGGGCATCAAGGACGCCATCGACTCCGGCAGCTGGATCGACGGCTCAATCGCGGGCTTGGGCGCCGCTCTCGACGGGCGGCCATCGCCATCGACCCGTTCAGCACGCTCCTGTCGATGGGCATCGAGTGGGCCATCGAGCAGGTCGAGCCACTGAAGCAGGCACTCGACTGGCTCGCCGGTGATCCCGAGACCATCGAGACGCACGCCATGACCTGGGACAACATGGCCAGTGAGCTGTTCTCCATCGCCGAGGACCTCAAGGCGCGGCTGGTCGGCGACCTCGACGGATGGCAGGGCGCCGCCGCCGACGCCTACCGCGACATCCTTACCATCAACATCGACGTCGCCGGGATCTTCGCGGGCACGGCCGCCGGCATGGGTGCCGCGACCCGTGGCGCGGGAGTCGTGGTGCAGATAGTGCGGGAGGTCGTGCGCGCCTTCATCGCCGACTGCATCGCCAAGGTCGTGGTGTGGCTGGCCGAGGTGGTCTTCTCTCTCGGCTTCGCCACACCGCTTGTCGCCTCCCAGCTCGCGGTCGCCGTCGTCCGCTGGACCGGCCGCATCTTCGGCTGGCTGATGGGCCTGATCGCCAGCCTCTCCGCCCTTCGCGCACTCCTCGACATCTAGGCGGCCCTCGATGCGACAACTGATGGCGGCTCTGCGGACCACCGCCGTCCTGGTGGTCCTGTTCGCTGTGGCGGGTCTCCACAAGCGCCCCTCAGGCCCCACCCACCGCACGGCGGTGACGGCGATGGCCCCAAGCGTCCCAGTTCAGCCCCGGCATGATGCCCAAGCGCGTGGGACCAGCCCAGCAGCACGGCATCAAGCGCGCCGAGGAGGGCCGCCCGAAGGACGCCGACACATCCGAGCCCGAGGCGCCCAAGAGGACCAACCCCTGGGACGACCCCGAGTTCACCGACGCCAAGTACGACATGGACCGCTTCGGTCAGATGGGCGACGGGGCGATGGACAAGATCTGGGACGGCGACGGCATGGGCAGTGGCGACCACAAGCCCTCGTCCACCGAGCCCGGCAAGACGCTCTTCCCGCCCGGCACCACCAAGGCGCAGGTCGAGGGCTGGTTCAAGAGCATCGCCGCCAACCCCGACAGCCGCCCTCAGGCACGTCTCGACGGCGACGGTTGGCTCGTCACCGGCACCCGCGACGGCATCACCTGCGTCGTTATCTTGGACAAGGACGGCAGCATCGCCGGCGGCTACCCCGTCAGCGGCGAGGGCGTCACCACCAACCCGCTGGCCTAGCCACCGAACCCACGGGAGACCCATGGAAGTCATCGATTTCTACCGGCGCAGCCGCCGGATCACCGACCAGCTCGCACCCAGGATCAGCCCGGAGTACCGGCCGATCGTCCTGACCGCCGGAGGCGCCGGGCCTGGGACCTGGCGATCCCGACGCTCGTCGGCGCCCTGTTGAAGGAGGACGTCGTGATAACCACGGCGGAGAAGGACGCGCTGCGGGAGCTCATGGAGTTCCGCCGGGAGCCTCTGACGCGCCTGGAGCAGATCCGGACCTCGGACTGACGGCCGAAGCGTAGATCGGGCCCCTCGAACCCTGCACCGTGTCGACCAGCGGGCGTCCCAGACCTGGCCCGATCTCGGCGAGCATGTCGATGGCGACATTCACCGAACGGTAGATCTCGGGATCCGACTGCGGAAGGTGTCAAGATTTTTGAGGCGGGTTGATCAGGGATTCTTCGAGTGAGTCTGTTGGTCGTCCTGCTCCTGAGCGGGTGGGTTGATCCATGCCACTGCGGGCAGGACTGCTGGTTCGGGGTGTTACCGACGAATCGTTCGGGGTGGCGCTGGTAGGCGACGGTCAGAACCTCGGCGCGGACCGCTTGGACGGTGCCGGCATGGCCTTGGTGGACGTTGTCTTGAAATGCGCTCCGCTGTACGGGTTGTCGTTGCTGGTGTGCGGCCGCGAGTGGCTCTTGGTCACGCCGAGGTCGGCGAGTAGAACGCCACCGGGCCGCACTGCAGGCCGCCCTCACCCATACCCAGACCGAAGACCATCGGTCGCCAACCGCAACGCGTACGCGGGCAGCTCCTGCACCGCGACACCAAGACTCAGGCATCCGACGCCATGCTGCCCCTGCCCGACATTTGCCTGACCGCTCTCAAGCTCAGGCAGCAGCAACGTGATGGGGCTGAAGCAGCCGCCGGAAAGGCGTGGCACGCGACCGGACTCGTATTCGCCACCCGCTACGGCACACCCATCGAGCCGCGCAACTTCCAACGGTCGTGGCAGGCGAGGTGCGAAATGACCGCCGTCAAGCCGATCACCGTCCACGACGCCCGCCGCACCTGCGCCACGCTGCTCGCCGACCTCGACATCCACCCCAGAGTCGCCATGCAGGTGCTGAGACACGCCCGCTTCTCCGTGACGATGGAGATCTATACCCAGGTATCCAACAAGGCGACCAGGGACGCGCTCAAGCACCTCGGCGAATCACTAACGCAGTAGCTGGGCTGCTGTACTTAGCTGCTGTACGACAGCAGAAAGGCCACCCCCGAACTCGGGAAGCGGCCTCTGACCTGCGGAACTGAGAGTGGGCGATGCTGGTATCGAACCAGCGACCTCTTCGGTGTGAAACAGGACGCTGCACCCACTCTGACCTGCGGAAACGAGAAGCGGCAGGTGGGGGCAAGTGCAGTTGAGCGCCGTCGTGCCGCTATCGGATGCAGTTCAACGCCGTTCAGGACACCTGGCTGCTCCCACCCTGCTCCCCGATCCCGGCCCGTGGCCTGGCGTCGCCCAGGCGCCTTGGGGCTCCGCTTCGGCACGTCTTCCCGAGCAGTGCGAGGCCGACGTTTAGTCAACACGACCGGGGCGCCGAAGCGCGGCGCGCACGGTCGGCGGCATGAGCGCGCACCGGACTACGCGGGTTCAATGGACCGGCAGCGTCAGCGCTGCCTAACGGATATGTCTTTGGTAAGGCAGGTGGTTCCGTCGGGGCTGGCAAGTGGCACCGACTGGTATCCCTCGCTGTGGTAAAGGTCGATGTTCCGCAGGCTTTTGGTGCCGGTGACCAGAAGGATGCGACGGCAGTCGGATTCGGCGGCGGCTTCGGCGGTGCGCAGCAGCCACCGGCCCAGCCCTTGGCCTCGCAGGTCAGGCACGACGGCGAGTCGACCCAGATGCCAGTCGGTGTCGATGCGACGGGTCCGCACCATGCCCAGTAGTCGGCCGTCTAGCCAGATGCCAGTGGTGCGCCAGGTCGCCAGCCACTCGCGCACATCCTCCGGCGACTCGTGCAGGGCCGGTATGGCCATGGTGTCGTTGACGACTGCCTCGTCCACCCAGCAGCACCGCTGCAGCACGGTGACCTGGGGGCGTCGTCGGGGTCAGCCGTCTCGCGTAGGACCCTGACAGCGGGCCGGGCAGGGCCCGGCTTGTGCGCGTTCGCGCAGTGGCCGTAGGGCGTGGGCGACCCGGACCAGTTCGTCCAGCAGGCCGATACCCGCCGTGTCGCGGGCCGCGTCGGGCCGCAGTCGCCCATTCTCCGTTGCGTCGCCGATACGGATCGCGATCGTGGCGCCCAGCGGAACCAGGCGCAGCGTGGTCACCACCTGCTTGGCGTGCTGAACCGACCGGGTGCCCGCCGACGTGTTGCCGTAGCTGACGAAACCGATCGGCTTCCATGCCCATTCGCGGCTGAGGTAGTCCAGCGCGTTCTTCAGGGTCGCCGGCATTCCGTAGTTGTACTCCGGCGTGACCGCGATGAACCCGTCCGCCGCGTCGACGATCGCGCTCCACCGACGTGTGTGCTCATGCTGGTAGGTACCCGACGACGGATGTTCCTCTTCGTCGAGGAACGGCAGGTTCAGATCGCCGAGGGCCACCGGTACAAGCTCAACGCCGAGTTCCACGGCACGAGAGGTGATCGTTTCGATCAGCCACTGTCCCACCAGGGGCCGAGGGCGCCTGGGCGGGTGCTGCACACCAGTACAAGGACACGGACCGGTTTCGTTAACATGGAAACGAAGTGTAGGTGCTAGATTGATTACATGTCAACGAAGCCGCCGGCCAGGACCGTACGCTGGTTGAACCCTGACGAGGAGCGGGCATGGCGGGCGTTCCTGCGCGTAGTGGTCGCCGTCCAGACCGGCACGGCGCGCGATCTGGCCGCGATCGGGCTCTCCGAACCCGACTACGAGGTACTGAGTACCCTGTCGGAGCGGCCCAGCCACACCAGCACCCTGGGGAACAGGCCGACAAGATGGGCTGGTCACGCAGCCGGCTGTCCCGGCAGGCCACCCGGATGGAGACGCGCGGTCTCTTGAGGCGCACACCCGACCCGAACGACGGCAGAGGCTGCTTCCTCGTCCTCACCGCGCAAGGTCTGGACGCACTCGAAAACGCCGCACCGGCCCACGTCGAGTCGGTACGACGCCACTTCATCGACCGGCTCGCCCCAGAAGACCTCATCGCCATCGAACAAATCGCCCGGAGGCAGGAAGAATCCCAAGCCGGCGACCATCGACCATCCAACGGCTCCCGTCGGCATGATCGCCGACGGGTAAACACACTCATCTCGGCATGTGCGGACGCCGCTCTACTGCCTCCTCGGGGCGCCAACGCTGACGCCTTCGGGTCCGCCGAGGAGGTCTCAGCAAGAAGGAAGTCCTCCTGGTCGGGGACGAACTCGGACGCCAGCCGATCGCAGTGAACGGCTCGGTCGATCCCAAACAGCAGCGGCGAACCCACGAATCGTGCAACGAACACCAGACGGCGCTGGGTCTCTGCCGCCGACCATTCGCCGCCGACGCGCTGCGGCTCCGAACCCATGGGCAACGCTCGCAGCCGCTCGATCGTCTCCGCCCAGCCGGCCCGCAGCTGCCAGACAAGCCTGCAGCAGGTCCGCCGGATCGGCTGAGCGGAGCAGCAGCCGCACCGGATGTATAGACCCGGCCGTTTACCGTTGTCGCCGGTGTCGGGCCGGCCGTGACCTTCGTTCGCGCCCGGTCATGAGCGACCGCACGCGGACCGCCGCATGATGCAGTCCGGGCAAGGCCAGCGTGCCTCTCGCCCCAGCTCAGGCCCACGGCGGAGGAGTTGCCGGAGTAGCCGTCCAGAGGATCGGATCCAGGTACCGGACCGAAACGCGATCGTGAACCGTGATTTTGCTGGTGCGGTCGCAGGAAACGCAGGTGATTGGGAGCAGGATGTCGAGGAGTTCGCCGTTGGCTTTGACGTGGAACGTGCCGTCGCCGGTGCTGGCGAGGCCGGAATGGCAGTGGACGCAGCGGATGACGAGAAGGGGAAGGTGCGTGCGCCGAAGGGTGCAGGACGCAGCGATATGAGGACGCGTAGACATGATCCCTCTGAAGACCTGACGGAAGGCATGGGAGAAGAGCCGACGGCGACGTCGGCGACCGATGCACGGGGAAGGTGTCAGGTCTAGAGAGCAGGCGGTGTCACGCGGGGTGAAGTCCTCTCGGGAGTGGGTCGGAGAAGAAAAGATCTAGTTGCAAGGTAGGGCGGGCCAGGCTGGCGGGGCCACCCATTTTGTTTGGTGTCGAGCACTGGGAGTCGAGGAAGGCGAACAGGGCATCGACCACACGTCGTTCGCCCTCGCGGCCCCTGTCTGCCGTATTCCGGCCGCCCCGCAGGACTTGTTCCTCCGCTGGCCCGCGCCCTGTCCTCCGGCAGCCTCGCGGGGACGACCGCCGCCTACCTGCCACGGCGGCTTGGTGAACAGAGAGGATAGGAGTAGCCGCCTCGAAAGCCGGAGCCCGCACATCCGTGGTCGTCACGGCGGCGCTCGCATCGAGGCAAGAGCGGACGGCAGGCCAGGGCGCGTCCAAAGCGGATCCAGAAGCAGCACGCCATCCGGCGAGTAGAAATACTCGCGCACATGCCGAGCCCAGTCTTCGATCTTCGGGTCTTCCCACTGCGATAACCACTCAGACAAATGCGCGTGCTCGCCGGTGTATCCGTTCTCGAGGAGCCACTGAAGCGTTTCGCATCTACCATCCGGAGCGCCTCCCGACGCGAAGCCGGGGTCGAAAGGTTCAAAGACTCGGCCATGGGTGCACGCTAGTGTCATCGCAGTTAGGCACGGGCCTAACGCGCTCGACGTAAACGCGCCCATCGACATGAGCGGACGCCGCTCGACTGACGACCGGGAGCAAACTGGCCGACCTCTTCGGGTCCGCCGAGGAGGTATCCAGCCTGAAGGTCCTGTTCAGGGCACTGCACGTGGGATCGGTGTCTCGGATGACGGAACCGCGGCGGACTCCAGCAAGCTCACCCGCAACGTTCTACATCGGTCTGCAGCACGGCTACAGACGTGGCCCTCGGCGAACCGAGACGCCGCCGGCGCCAGCTATCCCGCGAGCAGCAACGCCTGACCACTTCGACATCTACTGGGAGGTCACGCCGCACCGCTCGATCTCCATCACCGCAGCGCCGCGCTCTGGTCTGATCTTGCACCGCTCGAACGCGGCAATAGGCTGCCCGAGGGAGTCAGTTAGAAGTCACGCCACTCGTCGAGCCACTGGTCGGCCAGATGCGATGGGACCTCAGCTCGGGCAGCGAGTTCCATAAACGCGTCACAGGCTTCCTCTCGGCGCAGCGTGTCGATGATTTCGTACTTCTGCTCGATGCCGTTGAGCGCCTCAACCAGGGACTGCAACACCGCTTCAGCTTCGTCCGCACGCCGATCACGGTCCTGCGGAAGCTTGTCAATGGCGCGGACCGCGCTGGCGTACGCCTTGCAGGCGGCGGCTCCGCCTCGGGCGTCGTCGTCAACCCAGTCTCGGAACGGGTTGTTCAGGTTGGCGACCAGCCACGTGTCCTGCTTCGCGCCTTCGATGACCAGGCCCACCCCGGCCCCGCGGTATCGGGCCTTCAAAGCCGGCACGATCGATCGGCGTAGACCGCTGATGCTCAGCTGCGTCAGCGCGGCCAGGTCCGGCAATGTTCCCGCGTCCAAACCGTAGCCATCGACAAGCTCAAGAACGGCCAGACGAGGCAGACCGGCCAGCGCCGCGGCGTCGACCAGCCGGCCCGGGGCTTGCGCCAGAAGATCCGGAGGCTTTCCAGCTCCTCTACTTCCCGTACCGCAGCGGCGGACATAGTGCCGCCACCATCCAGGGCGACCTCTTGAACACCGTGCAGACCGGCAGGGACCGTCGTGTCCGCCTCGGCGTCGGCCAGGGTGAGATGAAGCCAGCGGCCGTCGTCCGCCGCGTACACGGCCAGACTCGGGTCCACTGCCGCCAGCTCAAGGCCGTGCAGACCACGGGGCAGCCGAACCTCGCGAACATCCGCACCGCGCAGCGACAGGTGCTGCAGACCGGTGCCGGCCAGATCAACGACCGGCGGGGCGTCCCGCCACGTCAGCGACGAGACAACAGGGCGGTCTGCCAACGCTCGTGCCAGACCTCGGTCCGGGCCGGCCCACGACAACGCCGTACAGCGGGGCAACTGATCAAGAGCGGACCACCGCACCGGCCCAAACAGAGGCACCCGCACCGACCCCTCACCGTTCAAATCCAGACGAGACGTGGCCGCGCCGAGCGTTGCCGCCCGGCACCGAAGTCGACGTCAACCTGACCGCGGGTGGCCGCCGCACGGAGGCGGACTTCACCACCTCCGGTAGCTCCGGTCCCAGCGGTGCTGCCGGACCACATCGTCGGCAAGTGCCTGCCAGCCCGAGTATGTGTCCGACAACGCCGGAACGTCGTCAGGAATAGGCAGGCTTCCGATCCACGCGAAACCCGGCGGCACCGCATACCAGCTGCCGACCGACAAGTGAGCAAGACGCCCGTTATGGGCATGATGATCAAGCGTCAGCGGCTCAACGTCGCGCAGCTCGTCCAGGCTCGGCCGGTACACCGAATGCCAACGTAGCGCATACGCCGACGTCACATCACCATCGGCACCCGTGACCTGACACGCCCCAAACCCACCGTCCGACAACCTCATCACGGCGACATCGCCGGCACGCACCACTCGGTCAACCACCCGGCGAAGCTACCCGACCGGGACAAACACTCGCTCGCCCGAACCGTGCCGTGACGCTCGACCATGTCGAGTCCGTGGCCATGCAGGAGTGGGCAGTCGAGCCGCGGCGACCAGGGCTATCAGTTCCAGGCGCGATCGAACCCCGGCGCTGTCGGTTCTGTGCGGATCCGGCAATGCCGGCAATGCCCTACCTCGAGCGTCACGTGCCTACCAACTGCGGCTCAGCGCGACGCACTGTCATCGGCAGTCGCGGACGCAGCGGCTCCTGCTCCGGCCGACGTCTTCGTGTCCGCCGAGGAGGTCTCCAGACTGAAGGGCCTGCTCAGGACGTTGCGGGTGGGATCTGCGTCTCGAATGACGGAACCGCGGCGGAGTCCAGCAAGCTCACCCGCAACGCTCCACATCGATCTGTAGCATGCCTGCAGACGTGGCCTTAGGCGAACCGAGACGCCGGCCGGCGCCAGCCATCCTGGGCGCAGCAACGCCTGACCACTTCGACCTCTACTGGGAGGTCACGCCGCACCGCTCGACCTCCATCACCGCAGGTCAAGGCCCCTCGTCTCTCCGACATCGGTGAGCACGCCGCGGCCAGGAAGAGCACGAAGGGCCGCAGGTCGGCCCGGGACGACCCGCGCAGCTCAGCCGGGTTGAGCGCGGCTCGGCACCAGGACGCTAACCGCGTGGTCGAGTTGCGATGATATTGCGGTCAACCGCGCGGCGCTCGGTCCGCAGGAGCGTCGCGACGCCGAGCTGCACGGCTCGGCGGCGCGGGATGGTGCCGTCAGCACGAGTCGGGCCCGCCGCAGTCGCAGCCTTGGATCTGCGGCGGTGCAGCGTGAGAGTCATGACCAGCACGACCAGCGCTCCGACGATCAGCCCGAGGATCGCACTGGCCACCGTGTTGACGAGCCAGCCGACGAGCCCGCCGAGAACACCCGTGGCGTCGTGGGCGGCGACCTCCACGTGGTGCACGGCCTCGTACAGGAAGTGCAGGTTCAGCTCGTTCGTGCCTAGCAGCAGGATGTGCCCGCCCACCCACAGCATCGCCGCGGTGCCGACTACCGTCAGCACGGTGAGGACAACCGGCATCGCCCTCACCAGACCGCGGCCGAACGTGGCGACGGCGCCGGAACGTTGCGACAGGCGCAGCCCGCGTCGTCCATCTTTACGATCAGGGCCACCACGCCGTACACCAGGACGGTTATGACGACGGCGACGACAGCCAGGATCGCCAGGCGGGACCAGAACGCCTCATCGATCACCTCGTTGAGGGTGATGACCATGATCTCCGCCGAGAGGATCAGGTCGGTTCGTACCGCCCGGACACCAGTGTCGTCTCGTCCTGCACCTCTTCCTCGCCCGCGCCGTGGGCATCGTGATGGGCGATCTTGGCCCACACCTTCTCCGCGCCCTCGTAACAGAGGTAGGCGCCGCCGAGCATGAGGATCGGAGTGAGCAGCCAGGGCACGAACTGACTAAGCAGCAGCACCGCCGGCAGGATGATGAAGAACTTGTTGCGCAGCGACCCCAGGGCAATGCGCTTGATAATCGGCAATTCGCGCTCGGCCGCCAGGCTCCGCACGTACTGCGGCGTGACGGCAGCATCGTCGACGACGACGCCCGCAGCCTTGGCGCCGGCCTTCGCGGCGCCCGCCCCGATGTCATCGATCGACGCGGCAGCGGCGCGAGCCAGCGCCGCCACGTCATCCAGCAGGGCTACGAGTCCACTGGCCAAGGGAGGGTCCTTCCAGGGTTGCGCAGAGTCCGAACTGGCCCATTCTCGCCCAAGTCCCGCGCGCGGCATGCCACCGCCCGGTCGCATCTGGGAGCTTCGGGCATTGCACGACCAGCAGGTGCGGGGCACCATCGCCTCGCGACTGCCGAACAACTGGAAGCCGTCGTGGGATGGCCCTGTCCTGTAGATCGCCACCCCGCGCGAGGATTTGCCGTCGCGCAGGATCTCGACGGCCTCAGCGTCGAGGAGCTGGACGCGCTCATCGGTCGGGTGCGTGACCGCTCCGCAGCGCGCGCCAGGCGGTCGAGTGGAAGACGTACGGCCACGACCGGCGAGATCTCACTGAGCGGCTGCGGCTGACCGGCTTCGTGCCGGAGGATGAGGAAACGGTCGTCATCGGTCTGGCAACCAAGTTGACCGCCGCCGGCGAAGCCCCGACGGCATCGCCATCCGCGCAACTGCGGACTGGGCCGACCTGGGCCGGATCGCGGCCATGGAGTCCGAGGTATGGGGCGTCGACTGGTCGTGGCTGGCCGGTGACCTACGCGACCGTATCGAGTCGGCCCCGGAGAACATCGTCGTTCTCGTCGCGGAGGCTGCGGACGAGGTCGTGTCGGCCGCCTGGCTGGTGATCATTCCCGGCACGGAGTTCGCGGCGCTGTGGGTGGCTCGACCCTGCTGCAATGGCGCCGGAAGGGCATCTACCGTGCGCTGGTCGCCCGTCGCGCACAGCTGGCCGCCGACCGGAGCATGAAGTACCTCATAGTCAACGCGTCCAGGACAGCAGCCCGATACTTCAACGACTAGGTCTGCACCCGATCAGTACCACCACTCCGTGGGTATGGAGTCCGACCACCTAATCGGGATACGTACTCAAATTCGTTACGTGCGCGCGTCGCAACGCTCCAGTCGGCTGCGCTCATCGTGCGCGGCCTGCGGCAGATCCGGATGCCAGGCGGAGGGCTCCAGCCGGAAGCGATCGTTCCCGGGCTTCGCCGTGGATACACGGCTGCGATGCAGGATGATGCCCTGCGTGCCCATCGTCGATCTGCTACAAGCCGGAGTAACCAGGCCGCGCCCTGACTCGGCAGCGTGTGCCACATGGCTGGCCTCGGTGTACGAGAGCATCAAAGCCGGTGGTGCGGCCACCACCTTGGTCACCGATCCCTCGACGTCTGGATCCGAACGATGAGAATGCGGCCCTCAGCTCCAGCCTCTTCCAGCCCGAGTCCACGCCTCCTGGTCCACTGGCCGAGGACTCTGTTGCAGCCACGTGATGATGCTCTGGGCGTGTTCCTCGGGGTCCCGGCGGATGACTCCAGGCGGAGGGCCTCGTCGAAGTACGGGAACGCATCGGCCCGCTCGCGGACGAGCGCTTCGTCGAGATCCGTGGCTTGGTGACGCTTCCGGAATCGGCTCACGGCCTCTTCGGGTGTCACGAAGAACTCGGCGACCAGAGCGGTGCAGAGGAGCCGGCCATCGCTTTCAGGAGACTGGCTCGCTGGTCCCGCCGAGCGTAGGTGCACTCAGGACCACGGTCTCTCCATGATCGACAAACATGCGGGCGAGGAGGTGCGTGCCGTCGTAGGCGCGCAGGCGATCGTCATGATTTCGATCGGATCCAGGAACAGGAGGTCGAAGAGGGTGTCGACCTCCAGGTGAATCCGACCGTGGCCCGAGGAGGACCGCTCCGCAGCCAGAACCGCCCCTGCCGTTGTCTTGCCCGAGCATGGAGGGCCGAGAGCAAGACGATCCCGTTGCTGGCCATTCCCCTCGCGTTTCGTGATCGTTGAGGATGTTTCCCAGTCCGAACGGACGAGGTCTGGAAGCGCCTGAAAGTCTATCCACCGGGATCTGCCGCAATCTGGTCGCCAGCCCTCGTCCGCCGATTACTCACCGTGAGCAGCGGACGCGAGTCGTCGGGCGGCTGTCGTCCGGTGTCACGGATGCCTCGCGCCCTGAACTCTGCACATTCGGCGTACCCGACGGGATCGGGTAAGGGCGGTCAGCGTCGCACTACAACTTTCGTCAGGGGCCGTTCGCGACGATCGCCAGACGCTTCGCCGGTCGTCGACTAATAGCTTCAACGCATGCGAAATTTCTTCTTGGCGACTCTTGCCGTGTTGCTGGCCGTCGCCGGTGCTGGACCGGCGTGGGGTAAGGGCAGGCGACGGTACCCACGCCTGCGGCCATCGACGGTACTTGCGGGAGGCCTTGGACTCGACCGGACTGCCGGGGATGTCCGCGGTGGTGACCCACGGCGACCGGATCGTCTACGCGGGCGGGCTCGGGCGCGACTCGTCCGACGGGCCGTCACCGCCGACACTCCGATGCGGGTGGCGTCGGTGAGCAAGTCGTTCACCGCGGCGGCGGTCATGTCCCTCGTGGACGAGGGCCGGGTGGCGCTGGACCAGCCCGTCGTAACGTACCTGCCGGAGTTCCGCATGGCCGATCAGCGCGCCGGCCTGATCACCGTGCGGCAGTTGCTGAACCAGACCTCGGGCCTGTCGGACCGGACTGTCGATATCGGTGCAACGCAGCGCGCGACAAGCCTGGCCGGCTACCTGGTCGCGCTGCGGCACGGCACGTTGACCGGTGAACCGGGCAGCCACTGGGAGTATTGCAACGTCAACTACGACGTCGCTGCCCGACTGGTCGAGGTCGTCGACGGCCGCGACTTCACCGTTGCCATGCGCGACCGAATCTTCGGGCGCCTCGGCATGGCACCAGCACCGTCGGAGACCGAGCGGTGCGACCGTTGGACGGGTTCATCTCCGTCTACGGCGCTTGGGTGCCTCGGAAGGAGCTTCCAGGGTTCCGGGGTGGTGCCGGCGGAGTGGTCACCACCGCGTCTGACATGGGCGTTGGCTGATCAGTCAGGCCGGTCACGGCCCTCAGGTGTTGACCCCAGGCAGTGTGGCGGCACTCCACGAGCCGCCGCCGGGCACCGACTACGCCATGGGTTGGGGCGTGGAGGTCGTGAAGGCCCGCAAGCTGCTGGTGCACTCGGGCAACCTGTTCACGTACACCGCCGTGCAAGCGGTGGACCCGGCCACCGGCTTCGGCTTCGCGGTTATGACCAACAGCGCGTCGCTGCATGACGACACCTACGACATCCTGCTAGGGCTTGTCGCGCTCACCGATGGCCGCCAGCCGCCACGCCGGGCGGGGACGGCAGATGACGGAGTTGGTCCTCGCGGTCACCGCCCTGGTCGCGTTCGGGCTCGGGATCCTCGGTGTGCTGCGATCCGGTCGTTGGCGCGCCGACGTGCCGGGCGGGCTTGTGGTGGACGGCCCTCCGGCTGGTCGGGATGCTGGTGCCAGCGGCGATGTTTGCCACGTACCCACAGTGGGTGTCGGTCCTGATGAACGGCCGGGCCGTCACCTGGGCACAAATGACCTACTTTCCCGCGTCCCTGACGATCACCCTCGCCGTCGCGGCGGCGGCCGGCTGACGACCGCCACGGCGCGGCTGGCCCGACTACGGTCGGTACGGTCAACCCCGTGAAAACGTCGTGTTGCTGGTCCTCGTCGCCGGGTCGGCGGTGCTCAACGGGCTGTACATGGATCAGATTCCGGCGTGGCGGCAGGCGCTGTTCGCGGTGCTGGCGGTGGCCGCCTACCTGCTTGGCGGCACCTGCCGGTACGGCGTGACGGACTCCTGTTGGCCGCCGTCGCGCTGCCGGCCGCCGGTACGCGATCGCCGATCTGTCGGCGGGCATCGGTGCGCTGCTGGCACTCGGGGTCTTCGTGACACTGCCGTGGCTGGCCGGACGGTTCCGCCGCCAACAGGCGGATCTGGTTCGCGCCGGGGCGGAGCGGGTAACGCACCTGGAACGGGAGCGGCAGTTCGTCGCCGACCATGCCCGACTGCGGGAGCGCGCCCAGATCGCCGCCGACATGCACGACGCGCTCGGCCACGAACTGGCGCTGATCGCCTTGCGGGCCGGAGCACTCGAACTCGCGCCAGATACCACCGAGAGCAGCCGGGAAGCAGCCGCGAAACTCCGCGAGTCGGCCGTGATCGCCACCGACCGGCTCCGCCACACCGTGAACCGGTTGCGCACCGCCCGGACCCGATGTCCGACCATTCCCTGGACGCACTCGTCGATCGGGCCCGGGACGCCGGAATGAACGTCAACCTCCACCGGACGACCGATCAGGTGGCAAGATCGGCATCCGCCGACCGGGCCGCGCACCGGGTGGTCCAGGAGGCACTGACCAACGCGGCCCGTCACGCGCCGGGCGCTGTCGTGGACATTCACGTGGAGTTGACCGACGGCACCATCACCGTGACCGCAAGCAACCTCGTCGAGCAGCCGGCTCGGCGGTCCGAACCCGCACCGGCATCGCAGCTTTGCGTGAGTACGTAGAAACGATCGGTGGCACGTTGCGCTCTCAACTCGGGAAGGACGCCTTCACGATTACGGCACACCTACCGTCCGCCCCAGCAGCCGGAGCCGAGCGGCGATGATCAGGGTGGTACTCGCGGACGACGAGCCGGCGATCCGTGTCGGGGTAGCGACCATCCTGACGACCGACCCGGCCATCGAGGTCGTTGCCGAGGCCGCCGACGGACGCCAAGCGGTCGAACTCGTGCGCCAGCACCGGCCCGACATAGCGCTCCTGGACATCCGAATGCCCCACCTCGACGGGCTGTCCGCCGCCGCCGAACTGGCCGCTGTGGCGCCGGACGTAGCGGTGATCATGCTGACCACGTTCGACGAGGACGAGTATGTGGCCCAGGCGCTCGCCGTAGGCGCGAACGGCTTCCTGCTCAAGGCCGCCGATCGCGCGAACTCATCCTGGCGTACGGTCCGTCGCCGACGGAGCCGCATTCCTGTCCCCGAGAATCGCGCAGCGGGTCATCACGAAGCTGGGCGACAGTCTGGTCCGGTCGAGGACGGCCCAGAACCGGCTGAAGCAGTTGACCAACCGCGAGCGGGAGGTCCTGGCACTCGTCGGCCGAGGCATGTCCAACCACGAGATCGCCCGATCGTTGTCCCTCGCCGAAGGAACCGTGAAGGCCCACGTCAGCGCCATCCTGCTGAGACTGAGCCTGAACAACCGCGTCCAAGCGGCCATCCTGGCCTACGAGGCCGGACTGGTCAACGACGGAACGTAATTGATGAATTTCCGCAGATCGCCGGCGATTTTGGGTCCGAATCCCGCTACAGCTCGGTCGTCAAGGCCGGGGAAAACGATCATCACTCGGAGCTTGGGGATCGCCACCAAGGCTTTGTCTAACTCCCTCAATCTCCGACCTAACTTCCCGCGCGATCGTTGTAGATATTAGCCCGCGAGCAACACCTAGATTGCCTCGGCAGCAATTGATGAATGCAACGTGCGCCTGCTCCAGGCGATCACGGTGTTGTGGCCAGCTTTACGGTCAACCAAGCCAGTCTTGAATTTGTCAGTCGTTTCCCAGAACAATCCGTCGATCACCAATGCTGCCTGGACGATGACCGGATCCGCCGCGAGGCTAAGGTTGGCCAGTGCATTGTTCCATCCCGACCATTCGGTTTCGGGCCGCGCGCCCGTCCTCGACCATTTGTAGAATTCATTATAGATGTAGGAGTAGGCGGAAAGCAGCTGGGCGAAGTAGTCGAGCTGCGCAGTGCGAGCCCAATGCCTTCGCTGGTTCCGTCCACTCAGAATAGCGCCCACCGCCACGCTGATCAACGCGGCCAATACCCCGCCGGCCACCGAAAGTGCCACCTGCCACAGGTCCACCATGAATGAAGTGTCCGCGACGCCTGCAAGTTGATCATGATGTACAGCATCGAAATTGGTGCTCGAAACACACGGAGACCGCGACTGAAACAGGCCAATTGTTCTCGGTATGAGCAGACGTCAACCGTCCAACATTCGGAGCCACCCGCGTCGACACCTTCGGTGCCGCCGAAGAGGTCTTCAGCCTGAAGGGCCTGGTCAGGGCACTTCCCGTGGGATCGGTGTCTCGCATGACGGAACTGCGGCGGACTCCAGCAAGCTCACCCGCAACGCTCCACATCGATCTGCAACACGCCTTCAGACGTGGCCTTAGGCGAACCGAGACGCCGACCGGCGCCAGCCATCCCGGAGCAGCAACGCCTGACCACTTCGACATCTACTGGGAGGTCACGTGGCATCGCTCGATCGCATCACCACAGGTCGAAGCCCTCGACTCTGTCCGGCGTCGGTGAGCACTTAGGGCGCGGAGACCACTTCGCCAACCTGCACCCAACCTGCTCCCAGTTGCAAGGCCAGGCCTACCAACGGCTCCTTACCGCCTTGACCTGCGCACACTCCCCACCGGGCGACATAGAGCGTTATCGACTGCATCGCAAATCCGCGGAGCACTCCGCGGTGAACCAGGACGCCACACCGACTCTGACCTGCGAGAATGTGGAGCCGCAGATAGGGTGGGTGCAGTTAAGTGCCGTTCGGTGCCGTTGGATGCAGTTCAAGGCCGTTCAGGGCACCCTGCTGCTCCCAACCTGCTCCCCTAGGCCGGGCTCGCGCCGCGCTGCCGACCGATCGTGAACCGCCGGTCCATTGCTTTGGTTGGCGCCAGCGCTGGCTCCCGCAGCCGCATCGGTCGATCGGGGAACACGCGCAAGATTGCCGCGCGTTGTCAGCGGCAAATCCGCGCGTCGGGCTTGCTGAGCAGTCGGCTATGCAATCTTGGCTAGAGTGCGATGGTGGCCCAGCGATGCTCGCCGTCGGGTCGTCTTCATCTGTGTGGCCGGCGTCCCCAACCGAAGTTGGTGGCCTACGCTCCAGCGTCCTCGTCATACGGGCCGGCAAGCGTCTCGATCGCTAAAGGCAGCGGCTCTGGTTCCTCCCACTGAGGCTCGCCAAGAAATCCGAGGGCTCATCCCCTCGCTGACCGCGTCGACGTAGGCCTTCGCATTCCGCAGGCTCATCCGCGGCGCGTGCTGGCGGACATACCGCAGCGCCGCCATCCTGTCCCCACGCTGTACGAGGGCACGGACTTCAGCGAGCAGCGGATCCGGAGGTCTAACGCCCTTGTGATGCCATACATACACCTCAGCCCATCGATCTGTGCCGCAAATCGCGACTGGTATGTGGTGGATGCTGCCGTCTTCCCATCAACGAAGTACGGACCCTGCCCCACCAGCATGTCGGCGAGGTCACCGGAACGCAGGTACTCAACAGACTGCCAGCCGACCAACCACCCGAGGACGTGCTCCTCGACACCACAGACTGCAACCTTAGGCACGTTAGCCAGCCGCCCTCCCGCCGCTGCCTGATCAACAAGGCCTCGACGAGCGCGACAGCGCGCTCTCTGGTGATCACGTCCGGCATCATCCGTCACGACGAGCAACACACCAACCGCATTCGAAACCCCGCTCATGTCTCGTCGAGGGGCCACGGGTGCCTTCGACGTACAGTCATCGGCCATTTATCGACTGGTGGTACGACTGCAGCCCGGCCGGGCTTGGTCGAGGTGACTGGTGCGCTCGCTCCTTCTGCGGCTGTCCACCGCCGTCAGGTGACTCACTCATGGCATGCGTCCCGCCGGTCACCCTGGTAGGTGGTGTGTTCGCTCAGCTGAGACGAGCAGCGGCGGTGGCGCGTACCTCGGAGGTCTCCATCGGGTCGTTGCGGAGATAGCTCAGTTGTTTGCGCGTCATGTCGTCGAGTGGGACGTGTTCCGCCGCGAACTGTCGTACGTCACTTTCGCAGTCCCACAAGCCCTCGGTGAGCAGGGAATCCGTGCTACCTGGGTCGAGCGCTACAACGGCGCGTAGGTAAGCTGCCCGCTCGAAGGTGTGCGGCGTGAACCAGAGCTGGCGGAGCCGGGCACCACGGCCCGCGCGGCCCGTCCACCAATACGAGCGATGCCCACGGCGAGGTCGTCGTAACCACAGCGGTCATCCGTCCTGCGATCCAGCCAGTCCCAGCCAGCGAGCAGTGCCGGAACGTCGGAGTCGTCGCCGTGCTTGGCCAACACCAGGTAGGCGGTCCAGACCATCGGATGGATCGGGGTGCGGCCCAGGACCGGGCCAGTGGAAGTGCTTCAGAGCCGAGCATTCGGATCGCGCGGCCCAACGGGCCGTGTAGCTCTGCCACGGGCAACTCGTCCACGATCGGCAGCAGGGCCGGCTGCGGCCCTCGACGGTTCAGCTCACGCAACACGTCCTTTGGCGGTCAATCCCGCCGGTGCGGAGCATCGTCAGAAGATCGTCAATCGACAGCTGCTCGAGTGGTCGTGAGGCGGATCGTGGCTGGAACGCCGCAACCCCGGCGGCGAAGTGGTCGTCCGCGTCAGCCCAGTCCTGCCATGGACTGCTACGCCAGAGCACCCCGTCCGCGTGGTCACCCTGTGCGAGCCGGGCCTGTGCGACCGGCAGCAGATCGTCCCAGAGCTCGCGGGACCAGTCGCGGGCGATCGTTTGGAGTACGTCGACCCAACGCGGACCGTTGTGCACGTACCACCGCAACCCGTCGATCACGGGGCGGTCGCCCGCGCGACCCAATGTCTCGAGTACCTCAAGGGTGTTGTCGAACGTCCTGTCATCCTCATCGACTGCGTGTTGGTTCAGCAGGTTGAGCAGCGGAGGTATCGGTAGCGCAAGATCGCGAATCAGCCGGGCCAGGTAGACGGCGCGCTCATCAACGAGCCAATCCCAGCGATAGTCCCGTTTAACACATGCGAGTACGGCCTGTCGCGTTGCCGGGTCGCGCAACGCGCGGTACGCGCCGCGCCCGAGGCCGTGCTGGAGCGAACCTACGAAGCTTGTTGGCTTGGCGTAGTACCAGACAGCCGTCGTCCGTTGCGTCATCGCGGCCAGAACGCTCCTCGTGGGACGGGGTGCGGATCGTTGGCCACCGTACCCACGACACCACACATCCGCGACAGACTTCCGAACATCAGTCGCAAGGCCTTAGTTCGCGGGAAAGACCCGGCACGGCTACGCCCCTACCGCACCAATGGGCACCTGAAACCGCGCCCGACGTAACCATCCGGTCTTCGGCTTGAGCGGACCGTCGCCCAACTGGATAACCGGGACCATCATGGTTGACTTCTTCGGGTCCGCCGAAGAGGTCTCCAGCCTGAAGGTCCTGGTCAGGGCACTGCCTGTGGGATCGGTGTCTCGAATGAGGAACTACGGCGGACTCCAGCAAGCTCACCCGCAACGCCAAAGCTCCAGCAAGCTGTTTGAGGCGACCGCCGCAGGTTCACCCACCCGACGGTCCACCGCCAACCCCGATGGCCTGGTCGAATTGACCCAGAGCGCCGTGCCGACTCGCAAACGTATCGACGGCCAGTGGAAGGACCTTGGTCAGCCCTTAACGGAGGGCCGAGGCGCTAACGGATGGTGAAGGTCAGCGGGTTCGAGATGCCGAGGCCGCCGTGGGAATCGTGGACCCGCACGGTGAAGGTGGACGACGTGCCGGCCGACAGGGCCGTCTGGAACTGGTAGCGCTGTCCGCTGTTGGTCGGCGTCACGGCCAGCCGGGTTGCGCCGAGGTGAACTCCACCCGGCTGACGAGGTCCCCGGATCGGTGTCGGCCACGTCGGCGACCAGCGTGACGGTCGTCGGCTCGAGGAAGTGAGTCTGCCCGCCGGGGTGCTCAACGCCACCGCCGGCGGGTGGTTGGTGCCGGTGGACGCCGGAGTCACCACGGTGACCAGCAGCGGCGGCGCAGCGCCGGACAGCGACTGGTCGGTGCCGGCCGAGACGTACAGCACGAAGGTGGTGCTGGTGCCGGCTCCCCGATTGGTGGTGTCCACAGCGCCTCGTACCGGTCACCGGTCGTCCTCACCCCGGGCCGCCGTGACGCCGTCCACCCGGAACGACACCGAGGTGATGCTGTGTCCGCCTCCCACGGTCGCGGTCGCCGCCAGCGGACCGTTCCCGGCGTGGTGTACACCGCGCCGGCGGTCGGGCTGAGCCAGGTGACGATCGCCGGGTAGTCAGCGACCGGCGGTGTGGTCGTCCGGGTCGGCGTCACGCTGGGCAGGACGCCGCCGGTGCACGTGACGCCGTTGAGCGTGAACGACGCCGGTATGGGGTTGCTGCCCGACCAGGCGCCAACGAAACCGATGTTCGCGGAGCCATTGGTGCCCAGGGTCGCGTTCCAGCCCAGATTGGTCGCGCTGACCTGCTGGCCCGCCTGGGCCCAGGTGGCGCTCCAGGTTTGCGTGAGCCGCTGGTCGACTGCAGGGAACGCGAACCGCAGCGTCCACCCGTTGACTAGGTCACCCAAGTTGGTGACCGCGATGTCGGCGTGGAAGCCACCGGTCCACTGGCTGGTGACGACGTAGTTCACCCGACACCCGGCCGCCGCGTTCGCCGCACTGGCGTGTGAGATCGCGGCCATCATCGCGACCATGGCAACAGCGATGGCGGCCACAGCAGTCAGCGACTTCCGCATGGCACACCTCGCCGTAGATAGTTGAACGTCTATGAATATGTCGACTGTCCTGCTGCTCCGCCTTCCTGTCAAGGCACGCACGGCAGTCCTGCCGCCGACAGGACAACGGACAGCCCGCCCATGGCTGATCGGTAGCGGCCACAGCGCCGAGCAGGCAGAAGAGTGGATAGCGCAGCTTCCCGCCTGGACCGCGACTGACCGCCAGGTCCTGGACGACTTCGCGTCAAAAACGTAACGAAGTGGGCGGCCAAGTCCCGGCAGAAAACCGAGCGCCGGGTACGCGACCTCGCAATGCGGACCGGCGAGTGGGCAGATCACCAGACCGACGGCCATCAGTCAGCCCCGAGCCACAGCGCGGGGCACACTCGTGATGTGGGCGCCGGTGCCGCTCTCCCACCACAGTGGAAGCTGGCCGACACCGGCTACCTCATGACGACGACCTACCGGGCCGATTCCGACACAACTCCTCCATCGCCGTACACCGCACGGCTTCAGACCTCCGGCAATGTTGTCACCGCTATCGTTCTCGACCTTGAGGGGCAGGTCGCCGCGTCCGGCAGGCTCACGACCGCCGACGCATTCGGGATCGTCGACCAGGTCGAAACCGCACCTGCACACCGGAGCCGCGGACTGGGCAACGTGGTCATGCGCTCGCTCGCGCCGCACGCCCTCCGATTCGGCGCGGACACCGGTGTCCTGGTCGCTACTGACGACGGTCACCGTCTTTATTGAGCTCGCAGATGGACAGTACGCACACCCGTCGCGGCCGCGTACATACCAGAGCCCAGAAGTGCCTGATCCACGCACGCTCGTCGGCATGACCGAACGTCCCCGACTGGATAACCGAAAGCATCATGGCTGATATCTTCGGTGCCGCCGAAGAGGTCACCAGACAGAAGGGCCTGGTCACGGCGCTGCCCGTGGGATCGGCGTCTCAGATGACGGAACCGCGACGGACTCCGGCAGGCTCACCCGCAACGCTCCACATCGATCTACAGAACACCTACAGACGTGGCCTTAGGCGAACCGGGACGCCGGCCGGCGCCAGCCATCCCGGAGCAGCAACGCCTGACCACTTCGATCTCTACTGGGAGGTCACGCCGCACCGCTCCACGGCATCATCGCAGGTCAAAGACCTCGTCTCTGTCCGCCGTCGGTGAGCACTTCGGGCGCGGTGACCTCTTCGCCAACCTGCACCCAATCTGCTCCCAGTTGCAAGGTCAGGCCAACCATCGGCTCCTTACCGCCTTGACCTTCGCACACTCCCTACCAGGCGACATAGAAGGTTGTCGACTACATCGCAAAACGCAGAGCACTCTGCGGGAAACAGGACGCCGCACCGACTCTGACCTGCGGCAACGTGAGCCGCAGGCTGGGGTGGGTGCGGTTGAGCGACGTTCGACGTCATTGGGCGCAGTTCAACGCCGTTCAGGGCACCCTGTTGCTCCCAATCTGCTCCCCGGTCCCGGCGTCGCAGCGGACCGCCTGCCGAGCCCAACGGTTGTCGGACGGGACGGTGCTGGCGGCTGATCGGGGCCGGAGCCCGCTCTGCGGATGTTCCTGAGCGACTCGTCGTACGAGCGGTGGAGCCGCACGGCCGGGCGCCGTACGTAATCCGCAGCAGATGAATGCGGCCCACGGCCCGGGTTGCCAGAGGCACGCGAAGACGCAGGCGTCGAGCAAAATCCCCGATGACGTTCGACTTCGGTGCGGCATGATGGGCGTTCATGGGCAACACCGATCCGTACGTGACCATCACGGAACCGACCTTCGTGGCACGGATCCTTCTCAATCCCCACACGGACACCGAGGAGTCTCTAGCCAACGTGGATGCCTTCGTCGATCTTCCTGACGGCTCCAGTTGGACCCTGACGATCTTCACCGTCGACGAGGTCCGCCGCCTGCTTGCGAGTTGGAAGAAGACCGGCGAAGTCGCGAACGGCAGTTACTTCTGGGCCGTTGACCAGCTGATCGTGCCGGAACCGGGCTTGTCGGCCATGACCATAGCGATCCGAGAACTGGTTCGCAGCGGGAGATAGAAAGCGTCGGTGTCCGATGCGGGGATCCGGACTGAAGCCGCCTGGGCGCACCCAAGAGGGGTGATGGTTCGGGGGTGCCAGGCGCGGGCCCACGGCCCGGGTTGCCAGAGTCGCGCGAAGGCGCCGGCACTGGGCACAATCCCCGGTGGTGTTCGACCGCAGGTCAGAACGGATCTCCTGCTGGAGTACTAGGATCAAAACCCACCGCTATACGTTGCCCTGAAAACCTCGTCACTGTACACGGACTCATATGAGACCTCGATTATCATTTGCCTACTGATCAGAGTCCAGAATTCGGCATCATCTTTTGGGTCGTAATTGCTCAGCGAGTAGATCATCCGACTGAATCCCGCTGGCAGCACCCTTCCCGGCCTCAGCGCCATGAATGCTGGTCGGACCTTGTAAGTGTCGCTGACCTGGTCGACGGCGTGGGACTCCCACGGCCCAATGGGATTGTTGTCGACAATGAGGCGTGTTGCTTTGATGATGGCTGGACCGGGGCCGGAGTTATAAAGCATTACACCAACCTGGGCGCCTATACGCACCTGACACTCGAAATTCAATAACGGTCGAACTGATTTCTTGTTGTGCTCCAGTGACGCTCTTGTCTGCATGACCGAGACTGCCAAAGATGCAACAGCTATCACTGTCGCACATATGGCTGTAACGGTATTCGCATCCAACTCGTCTCCCGTTTGCGGTAGATTAGTGGAATATGTGTCACCCCAACGCTCGTGGTCATTTTAGCAACGGGCTGCAACATCTCTCCCACCGCCAAGATCTATCCCATTCGAGGTCGTGCACTCACATGCCGCGATCCGCACCTGGGCGACCGTCTGCTGGTGACTCACGGTGCGCAGGGACGCAGCGCCACTGAGTCGGTAGCGAGGGGATTCTGGTGACAGGGCCGTCTCATGAGACATCCGAAGTCTGGAGAAGGACGGGTGGCGGGTAATCGCGTTTCGCGATGACGACGGGTGTACCTCCAGTCTCGGGCCGGGCGGAACCTGACGACCTACTTCCCCAACCCTCGGGAATCCCGTCAGATGAGCGATCACCAGCGCTGAAAGCTCAGCCGACGACGGGTATTGCCAATGTCTTGCATGGCTCGCCTGATCTGGTGAACGACCGCCACTCCTGCATCTGATGCTCGTTACGCCCATCGGAAGGGATGGGCGAGATGACTCAGCGGCAGGGTTTGGCGGTGCCGGGATCGGCGCGTCTTGAGCTCACGGCCGGAGTGGCATATCTGCGCCCGGAGGACGCGATGGTCGAGGCGATGCTGCGCGGCTGGCAGGCGCAGCAACTCAGCCGAGGGCTGCGCGAAGACTCGATTGAGGCTCGGGAGCAGTTGGTTCGCCGATTCTTGGCTTTCACGAATGACTACCCGTGGCAGTGGACGGCAGCGCAGGTGGACGAGTGGTCGGCATGATTGGTCGCCGAGCGACATCTGGCGCCCTCGACGTTGCGGTCCTACCAGGGCATGTTGCGGTTGTTCTCCGAGTTCCTGACCGACGGCAGATACGGATGGGTCGTCGCGTGCGAGGAGGCGTTCGGGACGTTCCCAGTCCCGATCTGGCACGAGTGGAACACCGTTGCGCACCTGAATCAGTACGAAGGGCGCCCCGAGAGCCGAGCCTTCACCCGCGCCGAACTGCAGCGCTTCCTGGACTACGCCGATGAGCAGGTTGACCGTGCGGTCAAGGCTGGCCGTAAGGGCGCTCTGGCCTCATACCGTGACGCGACCGTCTTCAAGGTCGTGTACGGCTGGGGATTACGGCGCACGGAGACGGCGAAGCTCGACCTGATCGACTGGACGCGAAGCCCCACGCCCCGAAGTTCGGCCAGTACGGCTCGCTGAGCGTGCGCTACGGCAAGGCCAAACGCGGCCAGCCGCCACGACGGCGCACAGTGCTCTCAATGATGGACTGGGCCGTCGACGCGGTGGGCGACTACATCGACAACATGCGGCCGCGCTTCGGGCTGGCGGATCACCCAGCGCTGTGGGTGACCGAACGCGGCGGCCGGATCAACCCAGTAGAGATCAACGCGCGGTTCGTGGCGTACCGAGACGCTCTGCGGCTGCCGCAGGCTCTGACGTTGCACAGCCTGCGCCATTCCTATGTGACCCATTTGACCGAGGACGGCATCGACCGTCGCTTCATCCAGGTGCAGGTCGGCCACGAGTGCGACAGCTCCACAGCGATCTACACGCACGTCAGCGACGACTTCATGAACTCCGCGTTGCGGGCCGCTCTGGCCCCGGCGTTCGAGGATGCGCCACCAGATCGGCTGGAGGACCGATGACCGGCAAGTTGGACTATCGGTGGCACCTGCGCCAGGTGATGGCTACCCGCGGCATGTTTACCACCACGGACCTGATCGAGCCGCTCACAGCCCGAGGCATCACCTTGTCGTCGAGCCAGGTGTATCGGCTCGTCGTAGAACGACCGGAACGGCTGAGCCTGCGAATTCTGATGGCGCTGCTCGACATCCTGGACTGCCGCATGGATGAGCTGGTCGAACCGGTCGCCGCCGCAGAACCAGCACGGCTGCGCAAGGCAGCTGGCGCGGAGAGCAACCTCGGCGACCTGCGGCCGAAGCGGGCCCGCATCAGCGGCAATGACGTGTGATGACCGCAGCTGAAGGACACCCGGCTGACCAAACCGTGGAGACGATCGTGGAGTTCATTGCCGCAGCGGATCCGCGGGCGGCGACTGCTGCGGTACGAGATGTGGTGCGCTCGGTCGCGACGACGCGCGTCCTGCGGCGAAAGATGGCGAAAGCGTTGACCGACCGGCCGGAGGTCTTGCAGGACGGAATCCCCGGCGCCACAGGCGGTCGGCGAGCTACTTGTGGGCCTTCGCCGCGCCGGCGTGGCCGACGTCGCCGCGCCGATTTGCGGGGATGCGCCCGGCCTTTGCCGTCGATCCGCGGGTCGGCATGGCGCTGCGCAACCTGCCGTCAGCCACGCCGGCAGTGCGCGGGCTGTGGACAGTCGCGCAGACCCTCGGCCCGCGACGAACACGGCCGGTGGCAGTGCAGACAGTGTCGTCCGGCCACTGAACCCGACTGGAACTCCTTCGTCGACGCGGTCCACGCGGTCGTGGCAGAGGCTAGCCGCGACGTGGTGCTGCAGGCGGCGCACCGGGCGGCGCCGCAGTTGGCGCAGCGGCGAGCTTTGTTCCTCGCCGTCACCGGCAATCCTGATCTTTTGTGGGGCCGCGGTGCTGAATCGCCGACGCGGGCGGTGTTCCGGTTCATCGACCTACTGCTGGACGCCGGTGTGTCCGAGGTGGTCCGACCGGCGTGTCCGCGCTGTGGCCGCTTGGTCGCGCTGATGAAATTTACCGACGGGATACGACTCTGTGGCCGCTGCGACCAGCAGTCTCGGGCTACGGCCTGCGCGCGGTGTGGCCGCGTCCACCAGGTCGGTGCGCGCGATCGGCAGGGCAGGCCAGTCTGCAGCCCGTGTCGTCGTCAGGAACCGGCGAACACCGAAGAGTGCATCGCGTGCGGCAACCGCCGGCCGGTGCACGCCCGCACCGCCGCGGGCCTCTGTGTATCTCCTGCCGGGTCCTAGGTCACTCAACCGGGCAGGTCCATGGCGGCCCGAACCGAGAACCAGCCGCGCTGCTCCCAATCTGCTCCCAATGTAGGCGGCACATGCCGCAAAGCCCGTTACCGATGACTCCGGTAACGGGCTTCTGACCTGCACAAACTGAGAGTGGGCGATGCTGGTATCGAACCAGCGACCTCTTCGGTGTGAACGAAGCGCTCTCCCACTGAGCTAATCGCCCTCAGCGCCACTGACTGTACCCGATCGTGGAACCGGACCGGAAATCCGGGGTCAGTGCGTCGCGAGGTAGTGCATCGCCTCGGCTACCACGTCGATGCCGAGGCTGTACTTGAGGGACAGCCACACCACCGTGGCCACGAACACCAGGCCGACGGAGCCGAGCACGATTCGCACCAGCAGTGACTGTCGCGTCACCCAGCGCGTCCAGCCGTGGACGTGTCGGCGAGTGAAGCCGAGCAGTCGGCGAGCCCAGTGGTATTCCACCGCCCAGATGCCCAGCCCGGCGATCACCAGCAGCCAGCCCGGCCCGGGTAGCGGGATGAGGGCGATGCCGATGGTCACCACCAGCGCACCGGCGATCGCGATGAAGATCTTGAGTGCGATCCGGCCGGTGGGGTTGGCACGAATGAGGTCGAGGGTCATCGAGGTGCGCTCCCGCCAGCGGGGTCGGCGCGGCGGGTCCTGCACGACGATGCCGCCGCCGTGACCTGTTTCACCGCCTTCGGGACGACCGGTGTCGGACGCCGGCCGACCGGCCCGTTCGGGCTGCTCCATCGGCACCCGTACCCCGCTTTTCGGCTGCTCGGACCGCGACCTTCGGCGGACCGGGTGCCGCGGACTGATCCAATGAGGATCGCTTGGCCACCATTTCACCCCCAGTGTCGCTCGGGCCCGTCACTGCAACGGCCGACTGGACGTTACCGGAGTAAGTCGACGACTGAGCCACCCGACGCCGGGCGGGATCACGCACTGGGCAGAACCGGAAATCCTACATGAAGTCTCACATTCACGAGGTCTTTCCGTCCCCTTCCCACCACTGGGTGAAGTCAGCGTATGGCGGAGCGTAGCCAGGAGTAGCACCTGAGTATGGGAAAAGCGGGACACGCGCGTTCCGCAGCGGTGCCGGGGAGAACGTCCATGAGTGTCATCCGACCGACGACCGTAGAGGTCGAGACGTCGCTAAGGCTCGTCGCACCTGACGCCACCGCCTTGCCGGTGCGTGCCAGTCTGCGCTACGACCCTGCTGACCCGTATGCGGTCCATGTCCTGTTCCATGCCGAATCGGCAGGGGCGAGGCGGTGAGTTGGTCGTTCGCTCGCGAACTTCTGGTCACCGGCCTGGACGAGCCGGCCGGCATCGGGGATGTGCGGGTCTGGCCCTGGGCACACCGCGCGGCGACTTCGTCGCGCTGGCCCTCTCGTCCCCGGACGGCAACGCCCTCTTCGAGGTGCCGCGCAGCGTCCTGGTGCGTTTCCTTCGACGGACCTACGTCGTCGTCCCGCGCGGCCGTGAGGCCGAGCACCTGGACGTCGACACGGCGGTGACCCGGCTGCTCGCCGGTCGCTGACCGCCCGAACGGGCAACACCGGCCAACCCAGGGCCGCGCGGATCTGCCGAGTCCGCGCGGCCCTGCACACCCGGAGGTACGCGGACAGCCCGCCCCGGTGTGGGCGGCGCTCAGCCGTGCGTGGTGATGCCGCCGTCGACGGGAATGACCGCCCCGGTGAGGTACGCCCCGGCGCGCGACGAAGGTAGATGGCGGTGCCAGCCACGTCCTCGGGCGGCCGATTCGGCCCAGTGGCACCTGCTGTTCGATGGCGGCTCTACTCGCGGGGTCGTCGAGTGCGAAGGCCATCATCTTGCTCTCGAACGGGCCGGGTGCGATCGCGTTGACGGTGATCTGCTCGCTGGCGAGTTGGTGGGCGAGGCTGCGGGTGAGCATGTGCAGGGCCGCCTTGGTGGCCGAGTACGCGTACACCTCCATCAGCGGCACCCGGATGCCGTCGATCGACCCGATGTTGATCACGCGGGCCGGGTCGTCGGCGCTGGCGGCGGCGCGTAGCGCCGGCAGCAGCGCGGTGGTCAGTCGGAAGACTGCCTTGACGTTGACCGCCCAGAGCTTGTCGAACGCGGCCTCCGGTAGTTCTCCAGCGGTGCGCCCCAGGTCGCGCCCGCGTTGTTGACCAGCACGTCGAGGCGGCCGACACGGTCGCGGACGGCGGCGGCCAGCGCCTCAGCGCCGGCGTCGACACCGAGGTCGGCGGGGATGGCCTCGCAGCGGCCCTCGGCGGAGAGTTCCGCGGCGACCGCTTCGCAGACGTCCGCCTTGCGGGACGAGATGATCACGTGTGCGCCGGCCCGGACGAAGCCCTGGGCGATCATCAGCCCGATCCCCGCGACCCGCCGGTGACCAGGACCGTCTTACCTTCGACCGAGAACAGCTGTGTCATGCCCATCCCATCGCGAGTTCGGCGGGGCCGCCGACCGGTCGGGGCGGCCGATTGCCGGGCGGACCGCGGACACGACGGCGCTACCGCCCGGTAACGTAGCCCGGCCGTCGGGATCGCGACAAGCCCGTGCTCGCCGGCGAATTCCGCTCCGAACGTCGATCGGGATGCGATGACCTGCGGTTCGGGCTACCGTCGCAAGCGATGGTCTCCACCGATCCCTCCCCGCGCCATCGATCGGAACGGCGTCACCCGTACCGGACGAGATCGCCACGTTCGCGCTGGCCGACCTCTCCGGTGACCCGGGCTGGCGTCGGCCGGTGATCGTCGAGCGGGAGCTACTGATTCTCACCACCCGCGGGCACGGCGACGCGGACCTCGACTTCCACCTGCTGCCGTGCCGGCCCGGCACGCTGCTGCGGGTCCACCCGGTCAGGTGCTGCGCTGCCCCGGCCGTCAGTTCGACGCCACCGTGGTCGCCTGGGACCCCGAGGCGCTGCACGGCTTCGACGCCGACCTGAGCACGGCCGTGACCTGGCGGCAGTTGGCCGGCGAGGACGAGGACGCGGTGATCAGCGAGGTGAGCCAGTTGGCGGTGGACTGCCAGCGGCATCCCGACAGCCACACCGCCCGCGCTGCTGCGGCATCAACTGGCCGTACTGCTGCTGCGGTTGACCCTGGCCCAGGCCGACCGGTCGCCGGTCCGGCCCGAGGACGAGACGTTCCACCGGTTCCGCCGGGAGGTGGAGCACGGCTACCCGGACACCCGGCGGGTGGAGGACTACGCGGCCGAGCTCCGCTGCTCGGTGCGGACCCTGACCCGCGCCTGCCTGGCCGTCACCGGCCGCAGCGCCAAGCAGGTCATCGACGAACGGGTCGCGCTGCAGGCCAGCCGGCTACTGGCCGCGACGGATCAGCCGATCGCCCAGATCGGCCGGCACCTCGGCTTCTCCGAACCCACGAACTTCGGCCGTTTCTTCACCCGTGAGGTCGGGGTCAGCCCGGCGCGTTCCGGGCGGCACCGGATCAACCGGCCGCGACCCGGGTCATCCGACCCCGCCCGCCGGCCGAGTCGACGGGCGGCAACGGCGGCAGGTTCCGCCCCGGCATCCCCGGCGAATCCGTCAACGGTGGCCACGCCACGAGACCCGGCCGCCCGCCGGACCGCCGGGAGGGACCGGCCGGGCATGATGGCAGGGTGCAGATCTCCGCGCGCGGCGACTACGCGGTACGGGCGGCGCTGAGCCTCGCCACCGCGTACCCTCGCTGCTGTCCACCCAGGCCATCGCCGCGGAGCAGGACATGCCGCGCAAGTTCCTGGAGGCGGTCCTGCGGATCTGCGCCGGGCCGGCATCGTTCGCGCTCAGCGCGGCGCCGAGGGCGGCTACACGCTGGCCCGCCCACCGCGCGAGGTGACCGTCGGCGCGGTGCTGCGCGCCGTGGAAGGGCCCCTGGCCGGGTACGCGGGCTGCGCCCGGAGGAGACCCGGTACGAGGGCTCGGCGGAGAACCTGCCCGGCCTGTGGGTGGCCGTCCGTGCCGCCGTGCGGCGGGTGGTCGACGAGGTGAGCCTCGCCGAGATCGTGAGTGGTCGCCTGCCCGCCCACGTCCGCAAGCTCACCGCGCTGCCCGACGCGTGGGAGCCCCGCTGAGCCGGTGCGGCGTCACAGCGTCCGCACCACCTCGTCGGTGCTGAGCCGGGCAGCCGCTCCTGCCAGGCGTCCGGGCCGGGCGGCCCACGTTCAGCAGCAGCAGCGTCTCGTGTCGTCCGTCGGGAAAGAACTCCCGGTTCACCCCGGCGGCGTCGAACCCGGCCATCGGACCGGCCGCCAGCCCGCCGCGCGTACGCCCACCAGCAGGTAGCCGATCTGCAGGGTCGCGCTGAAGCGGGCCTGCTCGGCGCGGGCCGGACGGTCGCTGAGCCAGTCCCGGCCTGCGGCCGGTGCGGGTACAGCTCGGGCAGCCGCTCGTGGAAGTCCACGTCGGCGGCGAGCACCGCCACCAGCGGCGCGCTGGCGGTCTTCGCCCGATTGCTCGACGAGACGTACGGCAGCAGCCGAGCCGGGCCGCCGCCGAGCGGAGCAGCAGCACCCGCAGCGGTTGACCGTTGTACGCGGTCGGCCCGTTGCGGATCAGGTCGTGGATCGCCGCGACCTGGGCGTCGGTGACCGGCTCGTCGGTGAACGTGTTAGCCGTGCGGGCGGCCCGGAACAGCAGGTCCTGGGCGGCCGGGTCCAACGCCAGTAGGTCGGGTGTGGTCCGGACCAGGTCGACGGGCACACGAGCGGTCAGGAGAAGCTCGTCCCGCTGCGACATGACCTCATGGTGCCGGGGCCGGGAATGAACGGTCAACGATCTTCCAGAAGATGAGACTTCTATCGTCGCCGATATGGCGGAACGCCGCCGACCAGCGTTTACCTCGCCGCAATACCGCTCTGTTGACTAGAGATTCTGGTGTGCGAACGGCACCGTCCAGGACGGACAGCGAGAGGGTTTCAAAGTTGTCGGTTCGGGCATGTTCGATCTCGACACGGCAGGGAACGGTGACGAGGGAGACCTCCGATGGGCCTCATGTTTCGCAAGCGCAAGAAGTACGGTCCGATCATCCTGAACTTCACCGAGAACGGCTTCTCCTCGTGGAGCATCAAGATCGGTCGCTGGTCCTGGAACTCCAAGGCTCGGGCGCACCGGGTCGACCTGCCGGGTCCGCTGTCCTGGAAGCAGGACAAGTCCCGGTCGTAATCATCCGGAGTCGAGCGGGTGCCGGTGATTCACCGGCACCCCGCTCGGCGTCTAAGCGGTCTCAGGCGCAGGGTCAGCTCGTCGGGGTGATGACTTCGTCGCCGGCCAGGCGGCCGGTCTCGCGGTCGCGGCGCACCGCCCCGCGTCGAGCAGGTCGGTGAGCGCCCGGTTGGCGTCGCCGGCACGGTAGACGGTCGCGGTGAGGGTGTGCCGGCGCAGCTCGGTGACCGGGCGCGGCCCGCCCTCACGTAGCTCGGCCAGCAGCTCACGGGCCAGCGGATCGAGGTCGGGATCACCGGCCACGTCGACAGTGGTGCCCATCGGGTCGAGCGGGTCGCGGTAGCGCACGTCGAGATCCGCGCCGATCGCCCAGAGCGCGTCGCGCACCGCCTCCAGGCTCCGGTCGGAGCGGCTGCCGAACGCGATCACACCGGCTGTCGCACCGTCCGGCAGCACCGGCGCCACCTCGGCGACCAGGGTAAAGCCGGCGGAAACGAGCGCGTCGCGGGCACTGTCGCCGGTGTGCAGCAGCAGCTCACCGGTGCGGCCGTTCGTCGCGGCGGCGAGCAGCTTCGGCGTCACCGCGCCGGGCAGGTCCACGAAGGAGAACAGTGGGCGCCGGCCGCCCGGCGGCCTTCACCGCGACCGGGAGTCGGTAGGGCTCGCCGGGCAGCAGGTGCACGGTGACCTCGGCGGGCAACTCCGCCTCGATCTGGCCGAGTCGGGTGGGCAGGTCGGCGGCGCCGGTCAGCACCAGCACCGTCACCTGCCGGCCGCGTACCTGGTCGCCGTGGGCGGCGACCAGCCGCAGCGCGGCCTCCGCGCTGCCCGCGTCCGTGCCCGCGAGTGCGACGGTCGCCCGCCGGGAGCGGTGCAGGGCCGCGGGCAGCCAGGTCGTCAACTGGCGGACCAGCAGCTCGCGGAGGAAATCAGTGGTCCGGTCGGTCGGCATCGGTCCGTTCTACCGTACGGCTCCTCAGGCCGGGACGGAGATCCCCACTCCGCCCTGGTCTGCCCGCCGTAGCGCTGCCGCTCGGCGTCCAGGTCGAGCCGACCGATCTGCTTGCGGGCGGCCAGGGCGGTGTCGTCGAGCAGGTCGGCCGGGATCAGCCAGACCACCTCGAACTCCAGACCGTCCGGGTCCTTGCCGTAGAGGCTCTTGGTCGTGCCGTGGTCGGAGGTGCCGACCAGTGCGCCGGCCGCGGACAGCCGCTCGGCGGTGGCGGCCAGCTCGTCGAGGGTGTCCACCTCCCAGGCGAGGTGGTAGAGACCGACGGTGGTCCGGCCGGCGGTCGAGCGCCCGGCGCCGGCGCCGATCTCGAACAGGCCGAGGTCGTGATCGTTCGTCGAGTCGGGGGCCTGGAGGAAGGTGGCACCCGGAAGCCGTCCGGGGTCATCGCCACCGGGCGGAAGCCCAGCACGTCTCGGTAGAACGCGACGCTGCGGGCGAGGTCACTGACGTAGAGGACCGCGTGGTTGAGCCGGTGGATACCCATGACCCGAGGTTAGCGCGCTTTGGTTGAACGTTCAACTACTTGGAGTATGATGGTGGTCATGACCCGCTGGCTGGACTCCGACGAGCAGCGCACCTGGCGCGCGTACCTCACCGCTTCCCGGGTTTTGATGGACACGCTCGACCGTGAGCTGCAACGCGACGCGGGCATGCCCCACGCGTACTACGAGATCCTGGTCCAACTCTCCGAGGCCCCGAGCCGCCAGCTACGGATGAGCGAGCTGGCCCAGGCCGCCGGGTCGTCACGCAGCCGGCTCTCGCACGCCGTGGCCCGACTGGAGGCCGCCGGCTGGGTGCGCCGCGAGGATTGCCCACCGACCGGCGCGGGCAGATCGCACTGCTCACCGACGAGGGTTTCGCCACCCTCGCGGCCGCCGCGCCCGGCCATGTCGAGGGGTACGCCGGCACCTGTTCGACGCGCTGAGCCCCGCCCAGGTCGACCAGCTACGCCGAATCAGCGAGACGTTGACCGACCACCTGACCGGATCCTGACCAATCGACACCGGCGCGGGTCTTGTACTTACCGTCGTCGGATGAGCACGATGGGGCGTGTCTTCCGGCTTCGGTGAACTGACTGATCAGGCGCACCACCTCGTGTCATCCGGCGATCTGGCCGGCGCGCAGCAGTTGCTGTCCGACGCGCTCACCGACGCCGACCCCCGCCCGGCCAACGCCACCCCGAGCTGGCCGAGGCGGCGAGCCTCAGGCGCGGGTGCTGGTGGCCCTCGGCGAGCGCACTCGGCCCGGGGATGGGCCGCCTTCGCGTACGCGGCCACCACCCGACTGCACGGCCGCGCCGACCCGCGCACGGTGGCCGCGGCGGCGACCCTGGCCGCGGTGCTGCACCGGGTCGGCAGCCATTCCCGGGCGGCACGGCTCTACCAGGAAGTCATCATCGAGCTGACCGCGCAGGACGGCCCGGAGTCGCTACGGGTGCTCGCCGCACACGCCGACCTGGCCACCGTGGAGTACGCGCGGGGCCAGTGCACGGTGGCCCGCGACCGACTCCAGGACGCCTGGGAGCTGCACCGCGAGGTGTACGGCGACGGGCACCCAGCGGCATCAAGATGCTGGCGCGGCTCGGGGCGATGCAGCGTGACTGCGGGCAGTTCGCCGGGCGCACGACAACCTGGCCCTCGCCCGCGAGCTGTGCCGGCAGCATCTGCCCGCCGACGACCCGCTGGCCGCGCAGGTCGCGGCGCTGGCCCGGGCGGCGGCGAATCCCGACCACGCCTGCGCCGACGACCCGCCCGCCGCCCGAGACGTGCCGGTGGTGCCCGCCGCCCGCATCCCACCGCAGGACGACCGGCCGGCCGAGACCGGCTACCACCCGCCTCCGCCAGCGCACTCCGGCTCGGCGGCCGGCGGTGGGCCGGTCCCGAATCCCCGCACACCTGCCGACGAGTCGGTCGGGTCCACGGGCACCAGATGGCCGACCGACCCGGCGGACACGCCCGCGCCGCACACCGCCGACACCCCGGTCCCGCCCTCCGTGTTCGGGATGGCCGGCGGCACGGAGAGCAGCCCGGGTGTACCGGCTGCACCGATCCGCCGCATCCTCCGACCCGTACCCGCCGTCCGACCCGTACGCGCCCACTGACCGGTACGCGCCACCGAACCCGTACGCGCAGGTCGAGCCGTACACGCCCTCGCGTCTACTGCCGGTGCCCGTGCACCGCGCACCGCCGGAGGCGCAACCGGCTGGTGCCGGTGGTGGTGGCCGGCGTGGTCGTGGTGCTGCTCGGCGCGGCAGCGGTGATCGCCGGCGTGGCCCGGGTCGGCGACGACGAGCCGACACCGCCGCCGGCCAGCGCCGCCCCACCACCGGCGCGCCGGCCAGCGCGTCGCCCACCGCGGGCGGCGCGGCACTCCGTCGGCTGGCGCCCCGGCACCGCCCGGAAGTCCACCCGGTGCGGTGACCCTGCGCGACACCCGGGACAGCATCGCGCTGAACTGGACCTACCCGGCCGGCGGCGAGGGCCCGGTGGTCATCGCGGGCGGCCGTACCGGCCAGGCCCACAACATCTTCGCGACCCTGCCGGCCGGCACCACCAGCTTCGTCATCTACGCGCTCAACCGCACCAACGACTTCTGCTTCACCGTCGCCGTCGCCTGGTCCACCGACACGGTGGCCCGCTCCAAGCAGGTCTGCACCCGCCGCCGCTGACTCACGAGCCCATCACCTCGCCAGCCGGACGTCCGCTGGCTTCACTCTCCGGAATGCCTCCGGTCGAGGGCCCGCCGTGACACCGCGTCACAGCGCCGCCGGAGGCCGCGCCTCCACGCAGCCTTTGCTCTGCTTAACTATGCGCAACACCGGTCGGGACCAGCCGAAACGTCACCCAGCCGTCTCGATGGGTTGCATGGGCGAGGCTCACGTGACGTAACTGTTGCGCCCGTTGAAGCAGAGCAAAGGGCCCGAGTGGTGGGCGGGGCACCCCGCCGTCACAGGGCGTCAACCGGTGGCTCGCCATCCTCCTCGGCCGGGACGCCGGCAGCAGCAGACACACCCGCAGTCCGTGCTGCTCCGGCGCGTCGGTCAGGGTGATGCTGCCGCCCGCGCGTCGGACCAGCTCCCGGACGATGGCCAGCCCCAGGCCGGCACCGCCGTCGTCGCGGCCCGCCCGTCGTCCAGCCGGGTGAACCGGTCGAAGACCAGTTCCCGATCCGCCGCCGGGATCCCCGGGCCGTCGTCGGTCACCGTCACCAGGTGGTACGCCGCTGCCCCCGACGCGGCGGCAGGCCCGACCGTCGGGCGCGCCTCGGACGTCGCCTCGGCCGCGAGCACGACACTGCCGTACGCGTGCCGGACCGCGTTGTCGACCAGGTTGGCCAGCACCCGACGCAGCTCGCCGACGTCGCCGATCGTCCAGAGCGGGCCCGCTGGGAGCGCCACCCGTACCAGCGGCGACGGATAGCGGGCGGCGACCTCGGTCAGCAAGGTGCCCAGCTCCACGGGGCCGGTCCCCGGGCCGGTGCAGCTTCGTCCAGGCGGGCCAGCAGCAGGAGATCGTCGACCAGCCGGCTCAGCCGATTGGTGTCGGCGAGCAGGTTGGTGGTCACCGCCGTCCAGTCCGTGCGGTCGGCGAGGCGCTGGGCCACCTCCAGCTCGGTCCGGATATTGGTCAACGGGCTGCGCAGCTCGTGTGCGGCGTCGGAGACGAACGCCCGCTGGCGGCGGCGGGCGGACTCCAGCCGGTCCAGCATGCCGTTGAGGGTGACCGCCAGGCGGTGGATCTCGTCGGCCGACGCGGGCACCGGCAGCCGGCCGGTGCCGGCCCGCCCGGTGATCTCCTCGGCACCCCGGCGCAACGCCTCGACCGGCCGCAGGGTCGCGCCCACCACCCGCCACGCCACCCCGGCCAGCAGGGCCACCAGCAGGGGAACGCCACCAGCAGGATGGTCCGGACCACGTGAATGCTGTGCCGCACGTCGGCCATCGAGCGGGCCACCAGCACGGTGAGCGGATCGGCCGCGGTGCCGGCGGGCACGGAGACGACGCGGACCGGGCCGGCGAGCCCGACCCGTTCCGCCGGCACGTCCAGGCGCTGCCGACCGTCGCGGTGCAACCGCTCCGGACGGACCATCGGCACCATGCGGTCAGCATCGATCGAGGCGGCCCTGATCCGTCCCTGCGTGTCGATGACCTGCACGCGGACCTGCCCGCCGGCCACCGGCAGCGGGTCGGGCAGGGCGTCCTCGGCGGCGAGCAGGGCAACGGCGTCGGCGGTCCGGAACGCCTCGGTGTCGACAGTTCGCTGGAGCACGAAGCCGAGCGCGCCGAGCAGCACCACCCCGCCCAGGGCGAGCCCGACGGCGAGGCCGACCACGCCGATCGCCATGAGCCGCCCGCGCAGCCCGAGCACCGGCATCGAGCCGGGCCAGGCCCGGCGGGCGGACGCCGCGCCGTCGGCGGTCACGTCGTCAGCCGGTAGCCGGCACCCGGACGGTCTCCAGCCGGTCCCGGCCGAGCTTGCGCCGCAGGTAGCCGACGTACACCTCGACCGCGTTCGGCGCGGTCTCCAGGCTCGCGTCCCAGACGTGGTCCAACAACTCGATCTTGGAGATGACCTGACCGGGCCGGCGCATCAGGTAGTCCAGCAGCGCGAACTCCCGCGCGGTCAGCGTCACCTCGGCGTCCGCCCGGGTCACCCGTCGGCGGGCCGGGTCCAGCTGCAGGTCACCGACCGCCAGCACCGTCGGGCGTTCCGGGCGCCCCGACGCAGCAGCGCCCGCAGCCGGGCCAGCAACACCACGTACGAGAAGGGTTTGGTCAGGTAGTCGTCGGCGCCGCAGTCGAGGCCGTCGGCCTGGTCGTACTCGCCGTCCTTCGCGGAGAGCATCAGCACCGGCAACCAGTGCTGCTCCGCGCGCAAACGCCGGACCAGCTCGTAGCCGGAGAGGCCGGGCAGCATCACGTCGAGGATCATCGCGTCGTACCCGCCGTGCCGGGCCGCGTCCAGACCGGCCGGGCCGGTCCCCGCGACATCCACCGCGAACCCTCGGCCTGCAGACCCCGTTGCAGGGCAGCCGCCAACCGGGCCTCGTCCTCCACCACCAGCACGCGCACAGCTCAAGGGTGCCACCCGGGTCAATCGTGACGGTTCGGCTTCCTCAGCACGTTCACAGCACCGAGGGGAGGATGGCCGCAGGAGGTGCCACCATGTCCGTACTGAGAAGCCGTCCCGTCCTTCGTTGGCTGGTTCCGGCCACCGCAGCCGTCGCCGTCATCGGCGGTGGCGCGGCGATCGGCACGTTCGCGGCCGAGGCCGAGCCGAGCCTGCCGCCCCGTACCGCCGCCCAACTCCTCGTCGACCTGCAGACCTCCCGGCTGGAGGGGCTGTCCGGGACCGTCGTACAGCGCGCCGACCTCGGTCTGCCCTCTCTCGTCGGGCTGGTCCCCGGCAACGAGCTGACCACCCTGCTGACCGGCACGCACACCCTGCGGGTCTGGTATTCCGGCCCGGACCGGCAGCGGGTCGCCCTGCTGGACACCCTCGGTGAGCAGGACGTGATCCGTAACGGCCGCGACCTGTGGACCTGGCAGAGCCGCTCCAACACCGCCAGCCACCTCACGCTGGGCGACGGCGCCGGGGCCGCTCCCGAGGCGGCACCGAACATGCCGTCCACCCGCAGCAGGCCGCCGACCTGGCGTTGAGCGCGATCGACCCGAGCACCGAGGTCAGCGTCGGCCGTTCGGCCACGGTCGCCGGCCAGGACGCGTACGAGCTGGTGCTCCAGCCGCGCGACAGCGACTCACTGGTCCACCAACTGCGGATCTCCATCGACGCCAAGCAGCACGTGCCGCTGCGCTTCGAGGTGCTCGCGAAGGGCAGCGACCAGCCGGCGTTCGAGGTGGCCTTCACCCAGGTTGACTACCGCCGCCCCGACGCCGACCAGTTCACCTTCAACCCGCCGCCCGGTGTGAAGGTCACCGAGGAGAAGGCCGAGCGGCCGGCTCCGGTAAGCCCGGTCACAGCGCGCCGGCGGGCGATCCGCAGGTACGCGCGGTGGGCACCGGCTGGACCACGGTGCTGGTCGCCCGCCCGGAGGGTGGGCTCGGCGACAAGCCGGCAGTGCCACCGACCGGCGCCGAAGCGGGCCTGGACGCGTCGAAGCTGCTCGGCGCACTGCCCGCCGTCAAGGGCGACTGGGGTAGCGGTCGACTGCTCACCGGCAAGCTGTTCAGTGTGCTGCTCACCGACGACGGCCGGGTCCTCGGCGGCGCGGTGACGCCGGAGCGGCTGTACCAGGTCGCTCGCGGCTGATCTCCACGGTGTTTGGCGCCGGGTCGACCTGACGGTCGGCCCGGCGCCTCGTTCTGCCCCGGTCAGTGCGCGGCGGTCGCGCCGAGGGCGGCGAGATAGGCGTCGGCGAGGACCGCGTGGCCGGGCAGGTGCGGGTGTACGCGGTCGTCGGCCCACCGCTTCGCCGGGCTCACCGCCAGCACCCGGTCGAACGCCGCCTGGTTGGCCACGTGCACCGCGTCGAACTCGGCGGCCAGCCCCGCCACGACTGCCGCGTACCGGTCGGTGTCGGCGCGTTGCGGGTCGCTGCGGTCCGGCTCGATGAGGAACGGGTCGCCGAGGATCAGCCGGCAACCGGTGGCGTCGACCGCTCGCCGCAGCAGGTCGCGCAGGTTGCGCTCGTACTCGTCGATGCCGACGGCCTCGTGCGCCCGGTCGCCGTAGCGCCGCCAGATGTCGTTGATGCCGATCAGCACGGAGAGCCAGTCGGGGCGCTCGGCAATGGCGTCGTCGTCCCAGCGGGCGGCCAGGTCCCGTACCGTGTCGCCGCTCACGCCCCGGTTGACCCAGGTCAGCTCCAGCTCGGGTGCCACGCGCCGACCAGCGCGCGTACGAGACTCACATAACCGCTGCCGTAGGGCGCGGCGACGTCACGCCGGCCGCAGTCGGTGATGCTGTCGCCGATGAAGACCACTCGTTGCCCGGCCCGCAGGATCATCCGCCGCCACCTCGCGATCACCGGCGCGCCGGCCCGCCCGGCTTGGTGAGAGCCGACGGAACGCGCTATCTTCAACAGTTCGAGGGCACAAAAGAACGGCTAAAAGCCGTTCCTGCAAAGGATTCTAATCTTTAGGGAGACGGCTTGTCAAGGCACTCCGGCGGTTCCGGCGAATTGCCGCTCGACGACGAGATCGGTCGCGAGCAGGAGTACGTCTCGATGCTCTACGACCGGCTGGACGGGCTGCGTGAGCAGGCCGCCAACCGGCTCACCGCCGAGCTGCGCAACACCGGCGGCACCCTCCAGGACCGCTCGCAGCGCGACAGCTCGGTAGCGATGTACGCCGATCAGGTCGAACAGTTCTCCGCTGTGGAGAACGGGCTCTGCTTCGGCCGACTCGACGGCGACGACGACTCCCGCCACTACATCGGCCGGATCGGCATCTTCGACACCACTGGTGACTACGATCCGCTGCTGATGGACTGGCGGGCTCCCGCCGCCCGGCCCTTCTACCTCGCCACCGCCGCCAACCCGCAGGGCGTACGCCGTCGCCGGCACCTGCGTACCCGGCAGCGCAAGGTGACCGGGCTCAACGACGAGGTGCTCGACATCGGCACCGCCTCCCCGGCGCCCACGAGGAGTTGACCGGTGAGGCGTCGCTGCTCGCGGCGCTCAACGCGGGCCGTACCGGCCGGATGCGGGACATCGTCGAGACCATCCAGGCCGAACAGGACGAGATCATCCGCGCGGAGCTCCCGGGCGTGATGGTGGTCCAGGGCGGCCCCGGCACCGGCAAGACCGCTGTCGCGCTGCACCGGGCGGCGTACCTGCTCTACACGCACCGCCGTGAACTCTCCAGCCGGGGCGTGTTGCTGGTCGGCCCGAACGTGACCTTCCTGCGCTACATCTCCCAGGTCCTGCCGACGCTGGCCGAGACCGGCGTGCTTCTGCGTACTCAGGGTGATCTCTTTCCGGGGTGAGCGCCCGACGGACCGAATCCGCCGAGACGGAGGCGCTGAAGGGCCGGGCGGTGCTGGCCGAGGTGTTGGCGCTGGCCGTACGGGACCGACAGTGGGTGCCGGACGAGCCGCTGGAGATCGAGGTCGAGCGGAGACGCTGACCCTCGACCCGGAGACCGTCCGGACCGCCCGGGACCGGGTCCGCCGCACCGAACGGCCGCACAACATCGCCCGTGCGCTGTTCGACGTGGAGGTCGTGCACGCGCTCGCCGACCAGGTGGCCGAACGGATCGGGGCCGACCCGCTGGGCGGCGACAACCTCCTCGACGAGGCGGACCGGGCCGAGATCCGCCGCGAGTTGCGGGAGGAGTCGGAGATCCGAGCCGCCCTGGACCGGCTGTGGCCGGTGCTGACCCGCAGCGGCTGCTCGCCGACCTGTACGCCGACCCGGACCGGATCGCCGCCGCCGCGCCGATGCTCAGCGATGACGAGCGGGCGCTGCTGCGCGCGAGCCGGTGGCTGGACGCCGGCCGACGTACCACTGCTCGACGAGGCCGCCGAGTTGCTCGGCGAGGACGAACGGGCCGCCGCCGCCCGGCGGACCGCATCCGGATGTTGGAACGGGAGTACGCCGAGGGCGTGCTGGAAATCGCCCGGGTTCCCGCTCGATCGACGTCGAGGACGAGGCCGAGGGCGGTGAGATCCTCGGCGTGACCGACCTGATCGACGCGGACCGGCTGTTGGAACGGCAGGAGGAGGCCGACCGGCTGACCACCGCGCAGCGGCCGCCGCCGACCGGACCTGGGCGTTCGGCCACGTCATCGTGGACGAGGCGCAGGAGCTGTCGCCGATGGCCTGGCGGCTGTTGATGCGCCGCTGCCCGAGCCGGTCGATGACGATCGTCGGGGATGTCGCACAGACCGGGGCGCTCAGCGGCACGCCCTCCTGGGCAGACGCCCTCGCCCGTACGTCGCGCAGCGGTGGCGGTTGACCGAGTTGACGGTCAGCTACCGCACCCGGCCGAGATCATGGCGGTCGCCGCCGACGTGTTGGCCGAGATCGACCCGGCGCTGCGTCCGCCGCGCTCGGTGCGCAGAGCGGCGTACCCCGTGGACCGGACGGTGCCCGACGACCGGTTGGCGGCGGAGCTTGTCGCGGAGGCCGCCCGGGAGGCGGCCGCCCTGACCGAGGGTCGGCTCGGGTGCTCGTGCCCGCCGGGCGGGTGCGCGAGTTGGGCACGGCGGTGACCGCCGCCTGCCGGAGGCGGCCGTCGGCGAGCACCCGGAGCTGGAGAGCCGGGTGGTGGTGCTGACCGTCGCGCAGGCCAAGGGCTTGGAGTTCGACTCGGTGCTGGTCGTCGACCCGGACCGGATGGTGGCCGAGTCGCCGCGCGGGCGCAGCGACCTGTACGTAGCCCTGACCCGCGCCACCCAACGCCTGGGCGTCCTCCGCCCGGCGAGCTGAGTCGATCATGAGGTTGACGTGGACTGTGATCTTCGACAGCCACGTCAACCTCATGATCACGCCGCCAGGGGCGGGTGGGTGGGGTTAGTCGTTGGATTTGTCCCTGATGGACTTTGCTGGGCCCGTTGCCGAGGTGGACTGGTCGCTGGTGCCACCGCCCATCGGGGTGCTCAGACCGCCGGTGGTGGCGTCGCCCGTGGTGGTTGGCGCGACCTTCCCGGGTGCCGCTCCGGCTGCCGCGCCACGCGGCGCACGCTCGCCGGCCCGGCCGTACCACCGGTGGTGGTCACCGCGCCCTGCCCGCCGACGGGTCCGCCGTCGCGCAGCACCTGCGGATCGATCCGCACCTTCGCCGGATCGTCCGGGTCGTCGCGCTGGATCTGGCTCTCCACATCGGTACGGGGAACCGTCACCTCGTCGAGAGCACCCTTGCCGTACACACCGCCGGCGATCCGGTCCTCGGCCTCGCGGGCGGCGTCTTCCGCATGTCGTCCTCACGCACGTCCATCACCTCGCAGAAGCTGTGGAACTGACTGCGTGCCCGGCCACCGGCCGACCAAACCCGACGTGACCGGGAGGTCGTCCACGCCGGTTCACCAACGCGCTGCCCGCTGGCCGCCTGCCCGCCGTCCGAGATGTCCATGCTGTCCCGCGACCGGTGGGAGATGCCCGCCGGCAGGAGGGGATGACAGCGTGCGCACAGTACGCCGTACCGCCGTCGCGGCCCTGGTGGCCGCGACGGTGACGACCGGCTCGCGGTGCCCGCCCAGGCGAAGCCGCGACCGGACCGGACATTCGACGTGCAGGCCCACCGGGCGGCCTCGGGCTGCGGGTGGAGAACACCCTCGCCTCCTTCGGCAACGCCCTCCAGCTCGGGGTGACCACCCTCGAACTGGACGTGCAGATCACCGAGGACGGCCAGGCCGTCGTCACCCACGACCGGAAGGTCACCGGCACCAAGTGCGCCGACACCACAGCGGTGACGCCCGGTGACCCGGAGTTCCCGTACGTCGGGAAGTACATCAACAGGCTCAGCCTGGCCCAGGTGCGCTCGCTCGACTGCGGCTCCAAGACACTGGCGGACAAGCCCGGCCAGCTCGCCGTCCCGGGTGCCCGGATGCCGCTGCTGCGTGAGGTCTTCGCGCTGGTCAACCGGTACCGGGCGAAGGACGTGACGCTCAACGTCGAGACCAAGGTCGAGGCCGGCGCGCCCACCGAGACCGCGCCCCGCGAGCAGTTCGTCCGGGTCACCGCGGGCGAGATCCGCGCCGCCGGGCTGCTCAAGCAGGTCACCATCCAGAGCTTCGACTGGGGCTCGCTGATGCGTATGCGCCAGGTCGAGCCGAAGCTGCCGCTCGTCGCCCTGACCAACTACGACTTCCTGCAGACCGGTCAGCCGGGTGCCTCGCCGTGGCTGGGCGGGCTGGACATCGACGACTTCGGCGGCGACCCGATCACGGCGATCCGCAGCTTCGGTGCCAGCGCCTTCTCGCCGGTGCACGGGTTCCCGCAGAACGGCACGGTCACCGACCCGGGTTACAAGCCGTACGTCACGACGGAGATGGTCGCGCGGGCGCACCGCTACGGGATCAAGGTGATCCCGTGGACTGTCGATGACGTGCCGACCATGGCCAAGCTGATCGACGACGGTGTGGACGGCATGATCACCGACTACCCGGACCGGCTACGCGGCCTGCTGGCGCAGCGCGGCTACCGGCTGCCGAAGGCGTACGCCGCGCCGTTCGACATCCAGGCGCACCGTGGCGGTCGGGCCACCCGGCCGGAGAACACCCTGCCGGCCTTCTCCAACGCGCTGTCCAACCGGGCCATCTCCACGCTGGAGCTGGACACCGGCGTGACCGCCGACGGCAAGCTCGTGGTGTCGCACGATCGCACCGTCAACGGGTCGCACTGCGTCGACACCGCCCCGGTACGCCCCGGTGACCGCACGTTCCCGTACGTGGGCAAGCCGGTGCACGAGCTGACCCTGGCGCAGCTCAAGACCGTCGACTGCGGCACAAAGACGCTGCCCGAACTGCCCGCTCAGGTGCCCGCCCCGGTGCCCGGATCCCGACCCTGGACGAGGTCTTCGCCCTGGTGAAGGCGAGTGGCCGCACCGACATCGGGATGAACATCGAGACGAAGATCAGCCCGGTGGTGAACGACACCGAGCCGTACCGCAGCTTCACCCGCAAGCTCGTCGACGCGATCCAGCGGGCCGGCTTCACCAGCCGGGCCACGATCCAGTCGTTCGACTGGCGCACCATCAGGTACGCCCGGCAGCTCGACCGCCGGATCGGCACGGTCGGCCTGGTGTGGCAGTACGGTCCGGCCGAGTGCGCGACCCTCGCCGACGAGTGCTCGCTGCAGGCGGCGTACGGCAACCCGTCGGTGAAGAGCCCGTGGACCGGCGGACTGGACTGGTGGAAGTACCAGGACCTGGGCAAGCTGACCCGGGCCGCGGGGCCGGCACGGTGTCCGCCAACTGGCAGGTGCACGACCCGAAGCAGGGCACTGTCGCCTCGGCCGACTGGTACCTGCGGGAGAACCCGGCATACTTCCACGGACCGGACGTCCGGACCCTGCAGACGCGGTACGACCTGAAGGTGATCCGTACACCGTCGACGACGCGACTGTCATGCAGCGGGTCATCGACCTCGGTGTCGACGGCATCATCACCGACGACCCGGACCTTCTGGTGAGCGTGGCGATCCGCAACGGCCTGCGCTGACCCACGCTCAACCACCCGATCGCCGGCCGGATTCCCGGCCGGCGATCGGTGTACCTGGTCAGGGCCTCGGGTAGTCGGTGGTTGTCCCCGCCATGACAGCCAACCGTGCCGTGGCCGACACGCGGTAGCGGGGCGAGGGAACGCAGGTACGACTCATCGCATCCTGAGGAGGACCAGATGAGCACGCAGGCTGCTTCCACCCGGCCGATGAACCGGCCCATGAACGACCCGCAGAATCCCGCTCAGATGCGGGACATGCGAACCAGCAGATGCCGGCCATGCATGACGGGCGCCGAAACGACATGCAGGCACCCGGTACGGAGACCAAGCAGGCGTTCAAGACCACCGAGTTCTGGATCTACCTGATCGCGGTGGCCGCCGTACTGGGCGCGTCGCAGGTCGTCGGCAAGAATTCCGCCGGAGTGGACATCTTCCGGGCCGACAACGCCTGGTTCCTGATCACCCTGCTGACGCTGGGCTACCTCGGTAGCCGTGGCCTGTCCAAGGCCGGCAGCAACTGGCGCAGCGGCGAGGAGCGCAAGGCCCGGCACTGACCGGTTCACAGCGCGCGGTGGCCTCCGGAGAACCTCCGGAGGCCACCGTCGTCGCTTGTGGAGCGGTTACTCGTTTGTGGCGCGGTTACTCGTCGCCGCCGAAGTCGCCGAAGTCGCCCTCGAAGGCGTCCTCGATCATCTCGCCGGCGACCATGCCGCCGGCGACGCCCAGCGCAGCCCCGGCCACCATGCCGCCCATGCCGTGCCCGCGGCTGCGACCGTGCCCGTGGCTCGCCCGTACTGCGAGCGCAGGCTGCCGTAACGGGACGTGGTCTCGCGCAGCCAGCCGTCGACGACCTGTGCCCAGTCCACCCGGTCGGCGTCTGTGTGCGCCACCTGGTAGCGACCGAACGCGTCGTGCCCGGCGCTGAGGAACCCGCCGCGCTTGTCGCACTCCAGGATGACCTCCACGCCACGCTGGCTGGTCACGAAGGTCAGCTCCACCTCGTTGATCGAGCTCGCGTACTGCGGGGACGCGAAGAATTCGATCTCCTGGTAGAACGGAAGCGTCTGCTGGACACCCGGATGCGACCACGCTCCAGGTCGGCGTGCTTGAACCGGAAGCCGAGCCGCTGGAACGCCTCCAGGATCCGCTCGTGCACCGGCAGTGGGTGAATTGCCACCTGGTCCAGGTCGCCCTTGTCGACCGCGCGGGCGATCGCCAGCTCGGTGCGCAGACCCATCGTCATGCCGTGCAGGCGCTGGCCGTACACGTCGGTGATCGGGGTCTCCCAGGGCACCGGCAGCTGGAACGGGATCGAGAGCTGCTGCTTCGGGGCGAGCTTGAGCGGGCCGCTGACCACCATGCGGTGGAACTCCATCGTGCCCGCGTACTCGGTGTCGTGTCCCTCGACCTCGACCCGGGTGACCAGGCCGATCACCACCTGCTCGATGGCTGCCTCAGCGTCGCCACCGACGAGGTTGACCTGCCCGTCGAGGGTCAGGCCGGGCCGGGTGTTGGGGTTGGTCAGTACGGTGTCCACGCTGGGACCGCCCCACCGAACGCGCTCAACATCTTCTTGAAGACCATCGGAACTCCTGTGCGACGCCGACCGCTCCAGGTTGGAGTCGGACGTTGACTCGAACGGCACCTATCCAGCACCCTGTGAGGTGGCTGTGAAGCGCGCCGGGCTCGGCGTCGGCGCAGAGGTCGGGCGGTGCTCGAACCGCTGCTGGCGAGTGGTGCGTTGGCTGGGTCAGTATCCGATGGCCTCTCGAAGAAGCAGCACGGTGCCGCGCCCAGGGCGAGGTTCCGCGTTGAGGATGAGCAGCCGGTTGATGGCGCTGGGCACCCGTACACCGCCTGGGCGCGGGCGTTCTCCAGCGGCAAGGCGTGCTCCTCGACGCGGCGCAGCGCTGCGCTCAGGTCAGGCACCACCTTCTGCGCGCCGACGATCCACACCGCGTGGGTGGCACCGCCCGCGTTGGCAGGGAGTTGGCTGCCGCTGCCCGAGGCAAGAACGAGCGAGCCCGTCTCGCTGACTGCGGCGACGCTGTTGACGACGAAGTCCGGGGTGGCGACCAGCCTTCGGATCTCGTCGGCGCCGGTGGCACGGTCGATGGCCAGCACGCGCGGCCTGATGGCGTCGTACCGGCCGTCGGCGTTGATGTCGTCGTCGATGCCGGACAGTCGGAGGGTCTCGCTGGATCCGGTGAGCACGCTGGCGCCCTCGGGGACAAGGTCCTTGACGCGGGCGCGCGCGGCGGCGGCGTCGTCGAGGATCTCGGCGGCGAAGCCGTTGGCGCGCAGCGCCGCGGCTACCCGCTCCAGTCGTTCGGCCGATGCCGGTTCGACGAAGGATAAGGTCGGAGCCGTGGTGGCCGTGGCATCTGCCGGGTTGGTCCCGGAGTCCTGCGCCGCATGGGGTGCCGAGCCCGCCAGCGGGGAGGTGTCGAGGTACCTGACCTCGTACACCCGCTCGGCGAACTTCCAGCCCTCCACGGTGCGCTGGTAGCGGTCGTGGTAGACGGCGTAGTTCAGACCCTGGCGTCCGTCGAGGGTGCGCGCGAGTTCCTGGATGTAGGCGCGGCCAGTCGCTGTGTCGCCGTCCAGCAGGATCGTGCCGGGGTGTGTGGTCTGAACGAAGAAGTCCCACTGGCTCTGCAGCCGCTCACCCCGGCACGGATCGCCTCACGGCCGACCAGCTCGACGGGGATGTTGGGCATGCGCAGGGCACCGTCCTGTGTGAACAGCGACGCCAGGCGGGGCCGGTCGCGCATCATCGCCGAGTCACTGAACTCGCCGCGCAGTGCCTCGATCTCGACTCGGTCCGCGATGGCCTGGAATTCGTTCATCGGAGTCCCCTCTTTCGCCATGTTGTCGGCCTCACCGGTACGACAACGCAGCCCTTCGGAATGTGAGGTGGCGCGTCGGCCTCACCTTCCGGTGCGCTGTCTTGTCGTAACGGGTAGAGGCACAGAAGCGAGCGAGGGAGAAGGCCAGACCATGACCACCAGAGTCGAGCCCGGCGACGAGCACAGCGATCCGGGCCTCAGCGCGATCATGAGCGAGCGGCGCCAGCTGATCAACCTCGCCTATCGACTCCTTGGGTCCCTTGCCGACGCCGAGGACGTCGTGCAGGAGACCTACGCCCGCTGGTACGCCATGTCCGCACGGGAGCAGCAGACCATCGAGTCGCCCGGCGCCTGGCTGGTGACGGTCGCCAGCCGCATCTGCCTGAACCTGCTCGGCTCAGCTCGCGCAAGGCGGGAGACGTACGTGGGCGACTGGATCCCGGAACCGCTGCCCGAGCCCTCGGAGTGGATCACCGGGCGCTCCGACGTCGGCGGGATCGATCCGGCCGATCGGGTCACCCTCGACGAGTCAGTGACGATGGCCTTCCTGGTCGTCCTCGACTCGATGACCCCGGCCGAACGCGTCGCGTTCGTCCTGCACGACGTCTTCCGCTACCCCTTCGGCGAGGTCGCCGAGATCGTCGGCCGCACTCCGGCGGCGTGCCGCCAACTGGCCTCGTCCGCCCGCCGTCGCATCCGCACCGCGCAGACCCGGACGGGCCCGGAGTGCCGGGCAGGCCAGCATCGTCAGGCAGTTCAAGACGGCGTGGGAGGCCAAGGACATCGACGCCCTGATCAGCCTGCTCGACCCCACGCCACCGCGACCGCCGACGGCGGCGGGCTCGCCGTCACCCACCTGCACCCGATCGTGGGCGGTGAGCAGATCGCCCGCGCCTACGCCGAGATCGCGGGTGTGGCGGGCGACCGCACGACGTTCCTGGAGTGCATGGTCAACGGCCTGCCCGGCTTGTTGGCGCAGCAGGACGGCACCATCGCGACCGTGTTCGCGTTCGAGATCGCGCACGACCGGATCAGGCACATCTGGGCGGTGCGTAACCCGAAGCTCCGACCCTGGCGGATCAGCTGAGAGACGATCGGATCGTGACCAGGGCGTCATCGTCCTGCGTGCGCTCCTGTTCATGCTCAACGACCACCAGGCGGCCCTCGCCACTAGTCAGGTTCCACGACCACCAGCTCGCCGACCTGTTCGCCGATCGTGGTGCGGGCGTCTGGTGGTAGCCCGACGTCGGTGATCAGCACGTCGGCGGCCTCCAGCGGGGCGATGGTGGCGATGCCGATGGTCTCCCACTTGGTGTGGTCGGCGAGCACAACCAACCGGCGGGCCGCGCCGATGAGGCAGCGGTTGACGCCGGCCTCCAGGAGGTTGGGTGTGGTGAAGCCGGTCCGTGGGCTGAGGCCGTGCACGCCGAGGAACAGCAGGTCGACGTTGAGCGCGCTGATCGCCGCCTCGGCCACCGGCCCGGTCAACGCGTCCGACGGGGTACGGATTCCGCCGGTCAGCACGACCGTCTGGTCGGCACGCGGGTTCTGGTAGAGCGCGTCGGCGACCGGGATCGAGTTGGTCACCACGGTCAGCCCGCGTACGTCGGAGAGCAGCATGGCCAGCGCGGCCGTGGTGGTGCCGGCGGACAGCGCGATGGCCATCCCCGGCTCCACCATCCGCGCGGCCCGCTCGGCGATGGCCCGTTTCTCCGCCTGCTGACGGATGGACTTCGCCGCGAAGCCGGGTTCCTCGGCCGAGCCCGGTCCGGCGAGGGTCGCGCCGCCGTGCACCTTGTCCACCAGGCCGCGTTCGGCCAGCACCTCCAGGTCGCGCCGGATCGTCATGTCGGACACGCCGAACCGGCTGACCAGGTGACTGACCCGTACCCCGCCCGCTGGCGGATCAGATCGAGGATGGCGGTCTGCCGCTGCTGGGCGAGCATGGGGAACCTCCTTCGTACCGTGACGATCTTCCGGATCAGGTCCGATCCTCACGGACGACAGCCACCTCACCGGCCGGCAGGATCAGCTCACCGGCACACCGCGCGCCGGTCAACAACTCGTCACCGTGCGCCGGGAGCCGTACCTCCGCGTCGGTGTGGTTGATGACGAACAGCCAGCTTTGCTCGTCGGCGCGCCGGCGTACCACCTCCACGCCGGACGGCGCCGGCGCCGCCGGGCGGACACCGGCCTCGGCGAGCAGCCGGGCGACCAGCCGGTCGGTGGCCGGCTCGTCCAGGCGGGTGCCGACGTACCAGGCCGCGCCGTCGCCGACGCTGCGCCGGGTCAGCGCCGGCACGCCCGGCAGGGGCCATCGGTGTACGACGCGAGCACCTCCGCGCCGTCGGGTGCAGCCACTCGGTCCACACGTCGGCGGTGCTGCCGTCGTCGAGGTGGACCTGCTCGCCCTCGCGCAGGGGAAGAACTCCTCGGTCCGTACGCCGAGCAGCTCCCGGAACGCGCCCGGGTAGCCGCCCAGCCGGATGTGGTCGTCGGGGTCGACGATGCCGCTGAAGTAGGTGACCGCCGCGGTGCCGCCGCCCTCGACGTACCGGTGCAGGGCCTCGACGTCGGCGTCCCGGACCAGGTAGAGGGTGGGCACCAGGACCAGTCGGTAGCCGCCGAGGTCGGCCGACGGGTGGACGACGTCGGCGGTCACGCCGGCCCGCCAGAGCGCGCCGTAGAGGGCGTTGAGCCGGTCGGCGTAGGTGACGTCGACGCTGGGGTGCGAATCAACTCGACGCCCCACCACGCCTCCCAGTCGAAGAGGATCGCGACGTCGGCGTCCACCGGCTGCCGCGTACCTCGGCCAGCGCCTTGAGGTCCGCGCCGAGTTGGCAGACCTCGCGGAACACCTTGGTGTTCGGCCCGGCGTGCGGCACCAGCGCGGAGTGGAACTTCTCGGCGCCGGCCCGGGAGGCGCGCCACTGGAAGAACAGCACGCCGTCGGCCCGCGGGCGACGTGCGCCAGACTGTTGCGGCGCAGTTGCCCAGGCAGCTTGGCCACGTTGCGCGGCTGCCATTGGACGGCGCTGGTGGAGTGCTCCATCAGCAGCCACGGATCGCCGCCGGCGACGCCCGGGTGTGGTCGGCGGCGAGCGCCAACCGAGGTGCGCCTGCGGGTCGGCGGCGGTCAGGTAGTGGTCGTTGGACACCAGGTCCACATCGTCGGCCCAGGACTGGTAGTCCATGTGCTTGACGCCCATGCCGATCATGAAGTTGGTGGTGATCGGCTGGCGGACCAGGGTCTTCAGCACCTCGCGTTCGGCGCGCAGTTGGGCGCGCAGCTCGTCGGAGGAGAAGCGCAGGAAGTCCAGCTGCTGGGTGGGGTTGGCGAAGGCCGTAACCGTGCGGGGCGGGTTGATCTCGGCCCAGTCGCCGTAGTGCTGGCTCCAGAACGTGGTGCCCCAGGCGTCGTTGAGCCGGTCCAGGTCGCCGTAACGCTCGCGCAGCCAGCCCCGGAACGCCTCGGCGCTGACCTCGCAGTAGCAGTGCACGTTGTGGCAGCCCAACTCGTTGGAGACGTGCCACATCACCACGGCGGGTGCTCGGCGTACCGGCCGGCGACCGCGCGCACCAGCTCCAGTGACCGCTCACGGAAGACCGGGGAGCTGGGGCAGTACGCCTGTCGGCTGCCCGGCCAGAGGATCGCGCCGTCGGCCCGGCGGGGCAGTGTCTCCGGTGCGCGCGGGCCAACCACGGTGGTGGGCTGGCCGTCGCGGTGGCCAGGTCGACCTGGATGCCGCCGTCGTGCAGCAGGTCCAGCACCCGGTCCAGCCAACCGAACTCGAACCGGCCCGGGGTCGGTTCCAGCAGGGCCCAGGAGAAGATGCCGACGGACACCAGGTTGACCCCGGCCCGGCGCATCAGGTCGACGTCCTCGGACCAGGTTTCCTCGGGCCACTGCTCGGGGTTGTAGTCGCCGCCGAAGTAAATGCTGTCGCCCTGCCATTGCCGCATAACAGCTGAGGGTGCACCCGTCGATCCACGGAAGTCAACAGTTTCCAACATCGATTTCTTTCCAACGTTTACCACGTAACGGGCGTGTCACGACTGGGTTATCAGAGGCGAACTGCCCTCTTGACAGCGCCCCACTGACGGGTAGCTTGAGGCCCCAATGGCCGTTCGTGTTCGCCAATGTGGATTCTCGGTGGATCTAAATGTGTGATCACGAAGCCGCACCTGCCTTCACCACCCTGATGGCCCTTGGGCGCAGCACCTCTTCATCCGCAGGAGGCACAGATGTCCGTCCCCAATCCCAAGCCGAGTACCTGGCTCGGCTCGTACCGCCCTCAGTTGCCGGCATCAACCGACGATCGCTGCTGGCCGGCGCGGCCGGCACCGGCGCGCTGCTCGGCACCGGCCTGCTCGCCGGCTGCGGTGACGACTCCGGCTCCGGCGGGTCCAGCAAGGACGTGTCGCTCGGGTCGAACCAGTCCGACCCAAGCCGAAGGACGTCCTCGTCAAGGTCACCGACGGGTTCAAGACGTCGTCCGGCGTGCAGGTCGCGATCAACACGGTCGACCACAACACGTTCCAGGAGAACATCAACAACTACCTGCAGGGCAAGCCGGACGACGTGTTCACCTGGTTCGCCGGCTACCGGATGCGCTTCTTCGCCCAGAAGGGCCTGGCCAGCGACATCAGCGACGTGTGGAGCAAGCTCTCCGGCTACTCCGACGCCTTCAAGAAGGCGTCCACCGGCGACGACGGCAAGCAGTACTTCGTGCCCGCGTCGTATTACCCGTGGGCGGTGTTCTATCGCAAGTCGGTGTGGCAGCAACACGGCTACCAGGTGCCCACCACCCTGGACCAGTTCACCACGCTCAGCGCGCAGATGAAGCGGGACGGCCTCACCCCCATCGCGTTCGCCGACAAGGACGGCTGGCCGGCGATGGGCACCTTCGACATCCTCAACCTGCGGATCAACGGCTACCAGTTCCACATCGACCTGATGGCCGGCAAAGAGGCCTGGACCTCCGACAAGGTCAAGAAGGTCTTCGACACCTGGGCCGGCCTGCTCCCCTGCACCAGCCGGACAGCCTCGGCCGCACCTGGCAGGAGGCCGCGCAGTCGTTGCAGCAGAAGAAGAGCGGCATGTACCTGCTCGGTCTCTTCGTCGGCCAGCAGTTCAGCAACGAGGAGCAGAACGACCTCGACTTCTTCACCTTCCCGAGATCGACCCGTCCATCGGCGCAAAGGCGCTGGACGCCCCGATCGACGGGTACATGATGGCCCGCAAGCCCAAGAACGAGGACAACGCGCGCAAGCTGATGGAGTTCTTTGGCGGCAAGGACGCCGGGGACATCACTGTCAAGAGCGACCGACCACCCTCGTCGCCAACGGCAGCGCCGACGTCAGCGGCTACACCGCCCTGCAGAAGAAGGCCGCCGAACTGGTCGGCTCGGCCACCGAGATCGCGCAGTTCCTCGACCGGGACACCCGGCCGGACTTCGCCTCCACAGTGATCATCCCGGCGCTCCAGCAGTTCATCAAGAACCCCAAGGACATCGGCGGGCTGACCTCGTCCATCGAGAACCAGAAAAAGTCGATCTTCACTGACTGACGGCGGAAGGGGAGGACATCGTGTCCGACCTGCCCCTGATCAAGCGGATCGCGCCGTGCCGCCGCCGGCCGCGACCACCTCCACGGGTGGTCGTCGTCGGCGGCTACGGCTCTGTCCCGCACCGACCGCGTGGTCATCACGCTGATGGTGCTCGTCCCACTGCTGCTCGTGACCGGGTTCGTCTGGTTGCCGGCGGCGGCCACCGTGCTGCTCTCCGGCACCAACTGGGACGGCATCGGCCCACTCAACGAGATCGAGTTCGTCGGCGCGCGCAACTACAGCGACGTGGTGAACATCTACCCGCCGTTCGTGCCTGCCGTCCAGCACAACCTGCTCTGGCTGGCGGTGCTGTTCGTGGTCGCCACCCCGTTCGGCATGTTCCTGGCCGTCCTGCTCGACAAGGAACTGCGCGGCAGCCGCTTCTACCAGACCGCGCTCTACCTGCCGGTGGTGCTCTCGCTGGCGCTCATCGGCTTCGTCTGGCAGCTGCTCTACTCCCGTGACCAGGGCCTGATCAACGCCGTGTTCGGCAGCAACATCGACTGGTACGGCGACTCGAACGTCAACATCTGGGCGGTCATGGTCGCCTCCGGCTGGCGGCACGTCGGCTACATCATGCTGCTCTACCTGGCCGGTCTGAAGGGTGTCGACCCCTCGCTGCGGGAGGCCGCTGCGGTCGACGGCGCCTCGGAGAGCCGGACGTTCTTCCGGGTGGTATTCCCGGTCGTACGACCCATCAACATCATCGTGCTGGTGGTGACCGTGATCGAGTCTCTGCGGGCGTTCGACCTCGTCTGGGTGGTCAACAAGGGCCGCAACGGGTTGGAGCTGATCTCCGCGCTGGTCACCCAGAACGTGGTGGGTGAGGCGAGCCGGATCGGGTTCGGCTCGGCACTGGCGACGATCATGCTGGTCGTCTCGCTGGTCTTCATCACCATCTACCTGGCGACCGTGATGAGGGAGAACCGGGAATGAGCGTCGACACTCCGGTCCGCCGCCGGAAGCTGACGCCGCTGCGGATGCTGCTGCACGGCTTCCTCATCGTCGTCTCGCTGGCCTGGCTCTTCCCGATCGCCTGGGCGGTGCTGACCTCGCTGCGGTCGTACGACTACACCGCCGCCAACGGTTACGTCTCGTTCGGCGGCTGGACCTTCGACAACTACGTCACGGCGTGGAAGACGGCGGAGTTCGGTCAGCACTTCCTCAACTCGGTGTACATCACCGTGCCCGCGGTGCTGCTCACGCTCTTTCTCGCCTCGTGCGTGGCGTTCGTGATCGCCCGATTCAGTTGGAAGCTCAACCTCGTCCTGCTCGGAATCTTCACCGCGGCCAACCTGCTGCCCCAGCAGGCGCTGCTCATCCCCTGTTCCGGCTGTTCACCGAGGTGCCGCTGCCGGAGTTCATGAGCGACTCGGAGCTGCTCTACGACAGTTACTGGGGCCTGATCCTGATCAATGTGGCCTTCCAGTGCGGGTTCTGCGTCTTCGTGCTCAGCAACTACATGAAGGCGCTGCCCCGCGACCTGTACGAGGCGGCGATGGTGGACGGGGCGAGCATCTGGCGACAGTACTGGCAGGTCACCATGCCGCTGTGCCGGCCGGCCCTGGCGGCGCTCGCGACCCTGGAGGTGACCTGGATCTACAACGAGTTCTTCTGGGCCACCGTCCTGATGCGGACCGGCGACAAGTTTCCGGTGACCAGCTCGCTCAACAACCTGCGCGGTGAGTTCTTCACCGACAACAACCTGGTCTCGGCGGGCAGCGTGCTCGTCGCGATCCCCACCCTGGTGATCTTCTTTATGCTCCAGCGCCACTTCGTGCGGGGCCTGACCTTGGGAGCCTCCAAAGGATGACGATCCTGCACCTGCGCCGCGCGCGGACCAGCCTGGTGCTCGACGCGCGCGGCCCGGGCTGCCCCGGGTCGTGCACTGGGGAGGCGACGTCGGCGACCTCGACGACGACGGCCTGCGCCAGCTCACCGAGGCCGCCGTACCGCCGGTGGTGCCCAGCAGCTTCGACGAGCCCCGTGCTGTCCCTGCTGCCGGAGGCGAGCGCCGGCTGGAGCGGGCGGCCCGGGTTGGCCGGGCACCGCGACGGACGAGACTGGTCCACCTCCTTCGGCCTCGACGGGTTGGACGTGCGCGACGACGGGCCCGGCGCGGCGGTGCTGACCGTGCGGGCCTCGGACCCGACCGCCCGCCTGACCCTGACCATCGAGATCACGCTCGACCCGTACGGCCTGCTGACCCTTCGGCACCGGCTGCGCAACGACGGCGACGACGCGTACGAGCTGCGGGAGCTGACACCGGTGCTGCCGGTGCCGGCGGTCGCCACCGAACTGCTCGACCTGACCGGCCGCTGGTGTCGGGAACGCTCCCCAGCGGCACCCGTGGCAGCAGGGCGCCTGGGTCCGGGAGGGACGGCACGGCCGTACCGGGCATGACGCCACCCTGCTGCTGGTGGCCGGCACCGCCGGGTTCGGCTTCGGCCACGGCGAGGTCTGGGCGGTGCACACCGCGTGGAGCGGCGACCACGTCACCGTCGCCGAGCGCCGGCCCACCGGCGAGTCGACCCTCGGTGGCGGCGAGTTGCTGGCACCCGGGGAGATCCGGCTCGGCCCCGGCGGGTCGTACGAGACTCCCTGCTCTACGCCGTCTGGTCCGACGTCGGGCTGGACGGGCTCAGCGACGTGCTGCACACCCACCTGCGGGCCCGACCGGGCACCCGCGCTCCCCGCCCGGTGACCCTGAACGTCTGGGAGGCGGTCTACTTCGACCACGACCTGGACCGCCTGCGGGCGCTCGCCGACCGGGCCGCGCGAATCGGCGTGGAACGGTTCGTGCTCGACGACGGCTGGTTCCGCGGCCGGCGCGACGACACCGCCGGGCTCGGCGACTGGTACGTCGACGAGGGCGTCTGGCCGGACGGCCTGCAACCGCTGATCGACCACGTGACCGGCCACGGCCTTCAGTTCGGTCTCTGGGTCGAGCCGGAGATGGTCAACCCCGACTCGGACCTGTTCCGCGCGCACCCCGACTGGCTGCTGGCAGTGGCGCAGCGCCTGCCGCCGTCGTGGCGCAACCAGCAGGTGCTCGACCTGGGCCGTCCCGAGGCGTACGACTACGTGCTGGAACGGCTCGACACCCTGCTCGGTGCCCACCCGGGCATCGGGTACCTCAAGTGGGACCAGAACCGGGACCTCACCGAGGCCGGACACCACGGCCGACCGGGAGTGCACCTACAGACCCTGGCGGTCTACCGGCTCCTCGACGAGCTGCGCGCTCGCCACCCGGGCGTGGAGATCGAGAGCTGCTCGTCCGGCGGCGCCCGGGTGGACCTGGCCATCCTGGCCCGCACCGACCGGGTCTGGGCGAGCGACTGCAACGACGCCCTGGAACGGCTCAGCATCCAGCGCTGGACCGGGTTGTTGCTGCCACCGGAGCTGATCGGCACACATCGGCCCGGAACGCTCGCACACCACCAACCGGGTGCACGACCTGGGCTTCCGGGCGGCGACCGCGCTCTTCGGCCACCACGGCATCGAGTGGGACATCGCGTCGATCAGCGCTACCGAGCAGACCGAACTGGCCGCCTGGGTGGCACTGCACAAACGGCTGCGTCCGCTGCTGCACGCCGGCCGGGTGGTCCGGGTCGATCACCCGGACCCGGCCGTCTGGCGCACGGCGTGGTCGACCACGACAACATCCGAGCGGTGTACGCGGTGGCACGGCTGGCCACCTCGGCGGCGCAGGTCCCGGGCGTGGTCCGGCTGCCCGGCCTCGACCCGGGCCGGCGTTACCGGGTACGGCCGGTGTCGGGCGTGCCGCCCCGGCGACCATCGAACGCTCCGCGGCTCCCTGGCTGGCGGGTGGTGTCACCTCAGCGGGGCGGCACTGGCCCGGTGGTGTGCAACTGCCCGCGCTGCACCCGGAGCAGAGCCTGGTGTTGGAGGTCGACGCGGTCGACTGAAAAGATTCTGGAGAATTGTTGGCCGGGTGTCGAGAACGGCGGCGCCTGCTTCTACCTCACTGTGAGAGCACCGACGAGGGTGCGCAGGCGCGAGGAGCGAGACGATGAAGTACATGCTGATGATGCAGTTCAGCGCCGCGGGGACCGACTTCCCGAGCATCGACACCTGGACACCGGACGAGGTCCGGGCACACATCGCGTTCATGGGCGAGGTCAACGACAAGCTCACCGCCGCCGGCGAGTGGGTCGACGGCCAGGGCCTCGGCGGCCCGCAGCAGGCCCGGATCGTCCGCGCCGGTGAGGGCGGGACGCCGGTGGTCACCGAGGGGCCGTTCGCCGAGACGAAGGAGTTCCTGGCCGGCTTCTGGATCGTCGACTGCGAGAGCCCGCAGCGAGCCGTGGACCTGGCCGCGTACATCTCCACCGCGCCCGGCCCCGGTGGCCGTCCGTTGAACATGCCGATCGAGGTGCACCCGGTGATGTCCGCCCCACCACAGGAGTTGTGAGGCCTGCACACCGATCCCGCATCGAGGACCTGCTGCGCGAGTTGGCGCCGCAGGTCCTCGGCGTGCCGCCCGCCGCTTCGGTGACTTCGCGACCGCCGAGGACGCGGTGCAGGAGGCGCTGCTGGCCGCCACCACCCAGTGGCCGGCCGAGGGGCTGCCGACGAACCCGCGCGGCTGGCTGATCCAGGTCGGCTACCGCCGGATGATCGAACTGGTCCGCGGTGAGCAGGCCCGACGCCGCCGGAGGACCTGGTCGCCCGCCAGGATCCGGACGACCGACGGTACGCGGCCGCGGCGGACGAGGAGTTGACCGCCGAGCGGGACGACACCCTGGTTCTGCTCTTCCTCTGCTGCCATCCGGCGCTCGCCCCGACGTCGGCGGTGGCGCTGACCCTGCGCGCCGTCGGCGGGTTGAGCACCGCCGAGATCGCCGCGCGTTCCTGGTGCCCGAGGCGACCATGGCGCAGCGGATCAGCCGGGCCAAGCAGCGCATCCGGACGTCCGGGCTGCCGTTCCGGATGCCCGAGCCGGCGGAGCGCGCCGACCGGTTGACGGCCGTTCGACAGGTGCTCTACCTGGTCTTCACCGAGGGACACACCAGCACCGCCGGCCGGACCTGCGCCGGATCGACCTCGCGGCGGAAGCGATCCGGCTCACCCGCGCGCTGCACCGCTGCTGCCCGACGACAGCGAGTCGGCCGGGCTGCTGGCGCTGATGCTGCTCACCGAGGCACGCGGTCCGGCACGGACCGGCCCTCCGGCGAGCTGATCTCCCTGGCCGACCAGGACCGCAGCCGGTGGAACGCCGTGGCGATCGCCGAGGGCGTCGCACTGGTCAGCCGGGCCCTGCCCCGTGGGCCGATCGGCCCGTACCAGGTGCAGGCAGCCATCGCCGCCCTGCACGACGAGGCACCGAGCACGCAGCAGACCGACTGGCCGCAGATCCTGGCGCTCTACGGGTGCTGGAGAAACTGGTCGGGAGCCCGGTGGTGGTCCTCAACCGGGCCGTGGCGACGGCCATGGTGCACGGACCGGCCGCCGGACTGGCCGCCCTCGACACACTGATCGACGATGCCCGGTTGGCCGGCCACCACCGGCTGGCCGCCGCCCGCGCCCACCTGCACGAGATGGCCGGGGACCGGGCCTTGGCGATCGCCGACTACCGGACCGCCGCCGCCCGCACGAGCAGCCTCCCCGAACAGCGCTACCTGACCATGCGGGCAGCCCGCCTGGCCGCCGAGTCCAGCGATCTGCCGTAACGACACGGTCTAACTGGCAATCTTGGACAGTTTCCGTTCGCGCGAACGGAAAGTGTCCAAGATCTACCCTGCCAGCCCTTTCCCCGCCCACCGAAGGCGCGGCCAACGGCGACGGCTCAGCCCCGCAGCGTTGGGCGGGCGGCTGTGCCGAGCTGCCTTTGGAGCTGATGCCGTAAACGATTCATCCACAGGGACGGGTGCCAGGCGCACCGCCAGTCCGCTGACGAAGTCAGATTCGTCGCCACATCCGATTCGTTTGTGGCATCAGCTCCAAAGGCGTTCTGTGACAGATGCCGGGGCCACACGGAACGCCACCAACGGCCGCACGGACGCCACGCGACGGGTTGGCTGGACGTCGACCGGAGGTGGGCGGGTCGGCAGGGCGGGGACAGCGCCGGCACTAGCCTGGGTGGCGACGGATTCATCGACCACGAAGGGCCGAGGGGCCGCATGGCGTACGTGCTGTTGGGAATCGCCATCCTCGCCGAGGTGCTGGCGACCAGCCTGATCAAGAGCACCGCCGGGTTCAGCCGCCTCTGGCCGACGGTGGCGTGCCTCGGCGGCTACACGCTGGCCTTCCTCCTGCTGGCCCAGGCCGTCAAGGAGATCCCGGTGGGGTGGCGTACGCCCTCTGGTCGGGGCTGGGCACCGCGGCCATCGTGGCGATCGGGGCGGTGTTCCTCGGTGAGTCGGTGGGGCTCGCCAAGCTCGCCGGCATCGCGCTGATCATCGCCGGGGTGATCATCGTGAACCTGGCCGGGGAGCACTGATCACAACGGCGGCGGAAGCCGCTCAGCCCTAGTTCAACCAGTACCTTCGGTCTGCCCGGAGGGCGCTGGAGCAGGAGTGGCCGGGCCCGGTCCGGCTCGGCCACCCTCCGGCGGTCAGCTCGCGGTGCAGCTCACCTCCGGCGTGGCGTTGCTGCCGGTCCAGCCGCCGATGAAGCCGAAACTGACGCTGGCACCGGCCGTGAGCCGGCCGTTGTAGTCCACGTTGCGCGCGGTCACCGTGGCCCCGCTGCTGGTCAGCGTCGCGTTCCATGCCTGGGTGACGCTCTGGCCGTTGGCGTACGTCCATCGGGTGGTCCAGCCGGTGACCCCGGCGGTGCCGGCGGTCACCCGCACCTCACCCTGGAAGCCGCCCTGCCACTGGTTGGTCACCGTGTACGTCGCCGTGCAACCACCAGCGGGCGGAGGCGTCGTGGGCGGTGGAGTGGTGGGCGGTGGCGTGGTCGGCGGTGGGGTGCCACCGAAGACGCTGGCCTCCGGGCGGTCTGCCGGATGCCGTTGGCGCCGTTGAAGAGCCGCTGGCCCCAGGTGGTCAGACTGGCCGGGTTGAAGGTGGTGGCCAGGTCGAGATATTCCACGCCACCGCCGTTGCCACTCCACGACCAGCCCAGCCAGCCGATCCCGTTGGCCTGGCTGTACGCGAGGATGGTGTCCTCGTCCGGGTCACCGTCGGAGTGGTTGAACCCGAACTCACCGACGACGATGGGCAGTCCGGCGGCCCGGAAGCGGCCCAGGTAGTCGCTGATCTCCGCGGCGGTGTCGAACACTCCGTACATGTGGATGGAGAAGACGGTGTTGCGCGCCGGGTCGGCGGCGAAGACCGACGCGGCGTTGTCGCGCATGGTGAACGACCAGTCCTGGCCCCAGTTCGGCGCGTCCACCATGATCGTGTGGGTCAGCCCGCCGGCACGCAGGCGCTTGATCGCATTGGCGTTGTCGGTGGCCCAGGACGCGTAGTTCTGGTTGCCGTACGGCTCGTTGCCGATGTTGACGATGACGTACCTTTCCTGGCCGGCCAGGACGTCGGCGAGGCTGAGCCAGTAGTCGACGGCGCGATCCAGGGTGATCGCGCCGCTCTGCTCGCCGTACCCGGTGGTGTCGTGCACCTCCAGCACGCAGATCAGCCGGTTGGCCCTGCACAGCGAGATGACGTTCGCGACGTCGGCGTTGGTGTTGCGGGTCCACCGGTCGCCGCTGGAGAGCACCACCCGCACGGTGTTGGCGCCGAGCGCCTTGACGTCGGCGAACGAGCTGGTCTGCTGCGGGTACCAGGTGTGCGCGTGGTTGACGCCACGCATGATGAATTCGGTGCCGTTGGCGTCGTACAGCTTGCCGCCCGCGACGGAGAAACCGGCCGCTGCGTGCGCCGGTTGGCCGAACGCCAGCACCGCGACGAGCAACGCGAGCACTGTCGCGCCAGCGGCGGAGAGTCGAGTCTTCATGGCCTTCCTCAGGGAGGACCCCGGTGCCCGACAGGGGTGGGACGTGACAGGGGAAGGCGGCTGCAGCTCGGCAGCCGCGCCCGGTTCCCGGCGCAGGCATCAGCGTAGGACGATGGATTGGTCCTCGCAACCGGTTCAGTTGGCGGGCCCGAGGCCGGACAGCCGCAACGGCCCACGCGGACGCGGGCCGTCGCGGGCGGTCATCCCACCACAGGATGTGCGCCACAGCCGGGTCTTAACCGGTTAAGAGCGACGGTAGGCAGGTCGCCCCGATCCGTCAAGCATCTGCAGAACCACCTCCCGAGCCGAACCGGACGGGAGGGTTGACCGCCGTCCACCGGGGTATCCCGGAACGATCCGTCGGCGAGAGAGAAACCAGGATGGTCAGCGTCGGCTACACCCTGATGTGCGAGCAGGCCGGTCCCAAGCAACTGGTGGACCATGCGGTCCGGGCCGAGGCGGCTGGCTTCGACCAACTGGTGATGTCCGATCACTACTACCCGTGGCTTGACTCCCAGGGTCACTCGCCGTACGCCTGGTCGGTGCTCGGCGCGGTCGCCCACGCCACCTCCCGTGCGCAGCTGATGTCCTTCGTGACCTGCCCGATCCGCCGCTACCACCCGGCCGTGGTCGCGCAGAAGGCCAGCACGATCGGGGCGCTCTCCGACGGCCGGTTCACCCTCGGCCTGGGTGCCGGGGAGAACCTGAACGAGCACGTGGTCGGCGGCTGGCCGCACGTGCAGCAGCGGCACGAGATGTTCGAGGAGGCGTTGCAGATCATCCGGCCGCTCCTCAACGGCGAGACGCTGACCTTCTCCGGCAACCACTTCGACGTGCCCGACGCCTACGTCTGGGACCGCCCGGAACGGCCGGTGCCGATGGCCGTCGCCGCATCCGGTCGACAGTCCGCGACGCTGGCCGCCGAGTACGGCAACGGCATCATCTCCACCGAACCGGACCGGCACATCATCGAGATGTACGACGACGCCGGGGTGCCGGCCAGCCCCGCTACGGACAGGTGGCCATCTGTTACGGCCCCGACGAGGCGGAGTGCCGCAAGATCGTGCATGACCAGTTCCGCTGGTTCGGAATGGGTTGGAAGGTCAACGCCGACCTGCCCGACCCGGAGGCCTTCGCCGCCGCCACCCAGTTCGTCCGGGAGGAGGACGTCGCCGAGGGCGTCCCCTGCGGCCCGGACGTGGACGTGCACGTCGAGGCGTTCCGCAAGTTCGTCGACGCCGGTTTCACCCACGTGGCGATCATCCAGGTCGGCGGCGAAACCCAGCCGATGTTCCTGGACTGGGCGCAGGAGCAGCTGCTGCCCCGGCTGCGCGAGCTGTGAGGCTCACCGCCGGGCGCTTCGGTGTCACGGAGCTGCGGCTGGCGATGGCCGCTCCCCGGCCGGCCGGGGCTGACCAGCGAGTGGCGGCTGGTCGACGGGGTGCGGACGCACACGCGGCGCAGCGCGGACCCGGGGACCGGGGCACCGCCGGTCGTCCTGGTGCACGGCCTGGCGGTCTCGCACCGCTACCTCACCCCGCTGGCCGTCGCGCTCGCCGCCACCAACCCGGTGTACGTGCCGGACCTGCCCGGCTTCGGGTTGACCGAGCGCCCCGGTCACGCGTACGACGTGCGTCGGCACGCCGATCACCTGGCGGCCTGGCTGGCCGCGTACCGGCTGCCGCCGGTCTGTCTGCTCGGGCACTCGTTCGGCGCCGAGGTGGTCGCCGCGCTCGCCGCTGCGTACCCCGATCTGGTTCGTGCCCTGGTCCTGGCCGGGCCGACCAGCGACCCGGCCGCCCGCTCCCGGCGGGGCCAGGTCGGCCGGTGGTTGGTGGACACCCTGCGTGAGGCGCCGTTGCAGGCGCCGATCCTGGCCCGCGACGTCTGGAACGCCCGGCCGTGGCGGGTGCTCGCGACGCTCTCGCACTCGGTCCACAACGCGATCGAGGCGGACCTGACCCGGATCGCCGCACCGACCGTGGTGCTCGCCGGCGGGCGCGACCCGGTGGCGCCGTCCACCTGGCGGGAGCAGGTCGCCCGGCTGGTGCCGGACGCCAGCCTGGTGGTCGTGCCCGACGCCGCGCACAACGTGCTCACCACCGCCCCGACGGCGGCCGCGAACGCGATCCGGCACCTCCTCGCCCCGACTCTGACGAACAGGTGAACCCATGCGCTTCGGCAACACGGAGATCCGGCCGCTCGGCGGTGGCCTCGGCTGCCTCCTGATGATCCTCTTCTCGATCCTCGCCTCGGTGGTGCTCACCGTGCTGCTCAACCTGGTGCTCTGAGCCGAGCCGGCGGTGCGGTGGGACGAGCGGCTTTCAGCCGGCATCCACCTCGATCGTGGCCACCAGCGGATAGTGGTCGGAGGCGGTGTCCGCCGCGCCGCCACGGATCACCCGACAGTCGCGGACCCGCTGCGCCAGCGCGTCGCTGCCGAGAAGGTAGTCCAGCCGCATCCCGGCGAACTCGACCCCGCCGAACCGGGTGGGAACGGTCCGGCCGGCGGCCTCCGGTACGCCGACGTTGCGCGACGGCCAGAGGTCGACCAGGCCGGCGGCGAGCACCCGGGCGATCGCCCGGTGTCCACGGCGCCGCCGATCCGACGTAGGTGCCGCCGCCGGTAGAGGCTGGGCATGCCGGCCAGGCGGGCGGAGTGGTCGACGGTCGGGTCGAGCGAGTTGAGGTCACCGGCGATCAGCGTCAGCGGCCCCGGGTGCGTCGCAGTGCGGAGACCAGCCAGTCGACCTCCATCCGCCGACGTCCTCCGGAGTACGGGTAGAGGTGGGTGCCGAGCACGGTGAGCGGTCCGGCGGAGGTGGCCACCACGACGCGGGCCGCGGCGTGGTGAAACGGTCGGCGCACCGCCCCGCGTCGACCACCCGGTACGGCGGCCGGACCAGCACCGCCACCGGCTGCCCGAAGCAGGACCGGGCCAGGTGGGGTGTCATCCCACCCGACCCGCCACGGTCGCCATCAACCCGTCGCGGTCGAAGCCGCGTAGCTCCTGGAGGGCCAGCACGTCCGGTGCCTGCTCGTCGATGACCTGGACCACCTGGTCCAGTCGGCCCGGCCGCCGCGATCCCGCCCGCCGGTGCGGATGTTCCAGGTCATCATCCGCAGCACGGCGGCGCTCAGTCGGCTCGGCCGGCTCGCGCCAGCTCGTCGTCGAGGGTGTCCACGTCCTCCGACTCGATGGCCGGCTGGTTGCCTTCCCTGAGGTCCTCGTTCGGGCGGACGACGAGGTAGAGCAGCCCGATCCAGAGCGCGGAGAGCAGGATCGCGCCCATGAAGTCGGTCGGGTGGTGCATCCCCGGTACATCCGGGAGGTGGCCACCCCGACCGGCATGAGCACTGCCAGACCCACGAAGATCCAGCGCCACCACCTGTCGGTACGCGGGAACACGATGAGGGTGATCGCCAGCCAGACGCAGATCGTGGCCGCGATGTGCCCCGACGGGAACGACGAGGTGGGCATCTGCCCGTCGAGGTTCTCCACCGCCGGGCGGGGCCGGTCGACGGCTCGGGCCGAGGCGAGGAAGAGGGTCAGCTCGCCCACCATCGCCAGCGCCACGAAGAGCACCGGCCGCCAGCGCCGCCACACCGCCAGCACCAGCGGGCAGAACACCAGCGAGATCAGCAGGATGGCGTGGGTGTCACCGAACTTGCTCCACCACCAGCTCACATCGGTCAGCACGTCGGTGTGCCGGTCGGCGAACCAGCGCGGCACGTCGGTGTCGAGGGTGTCAAAGATGGTGCCCTTGGCGTGGTAGCTGACGTACGTGCCGAAGCCGTACAGCGCCCGAACACGAGCACCCAGCCGACCAGCAGCTCGGCCACCGCCGAGCGGGATGGGCCAGCACGTGCTCCTCGGCCGGGGCGGGGCGATGTCGTGCCCCGCCTCCGGTTCCAGCCCTCGGTCAACGACGCCACCGGGCGCCCCGCTCGCGCCGCCACAGCCGGAAGGCGTACGCGGTGACGCCCAGCCAGGCGGCACCGAGCAGCCAGGCGGCCAGCACGTCGGAGATGAAGTGCACGCCGAGCGCGATCCGGGTCAGCCCGACCAGGGCCACCAGCACACCGACTCCGACGATCGCCGGCTTGCGCCAGCGGGCGCCATCGCCGGCAGGAACACCAGCAGCAGAGCGCCGTACGCGACGAACGAGCCGAGAGCGTGCCCGCTCGGGAAGCTGTTGCCCGGTGCGCTGGCGATCGGCACGTCCACGACCGGGCGGAGCCGGCCCACCAGGGCCTTCAGTGACGGGTCCAGGATCAGGCCACCGACCCCGGTGATGATCAGGAAGACGGCGAGTCGTGGCTGACGCCGGATCAGCAGCCCGACCACGGCGATGGTGACCAACCAGATGAGGATCGGCCGGCCGCCCAGGTCGGTCACCGCCTGGAGCACGGTGACCAGCGCGTGGTGCGGGCGACGAGTCCGTTGAACCACTCGGCGACCCCGTGGTCGGCCTCCTGCAGCGGGTTCCAGCGCACCCGCACGAGCAACAACAGCAGCCCGAAGGCCACTCCGGCGCCGGTGACGGCCACCAGACCAGCGATGCTCCGTTCGGCGAAATGACCGATCGGACGCCGCGCCACCTCTTTGACCGCGGTCACCCCGCACCTCCCTTGTCTGTCTGGCGAGGCGCAATACCCGATCCGCGTCCGTCGTACACGCCGGTGCCGTCAGAGCGCCGACATGTCCCCGGTGTCGAGCAGCTCGACGCGGTCGCTGTCGGGCTCCCACAGGTCGGGTTGGGCGGGCTCCTGCACACCGATGCGCAGCGCCTCCAGTTGGGCGGCGAAGGCCAGCCCGCCGAAGAGCGCCATTCCGGTCAGGTTGGCCCAGAGCAGCAGGGCCATCATCCCGGTCAACGCGCCGTAGGTCTGCCCGAAACCGTCACTGAACCGCACGTACGCGGCCAGCAGCAGGCTGGCCAGCCACCACAGGGCGGTGGCGATGCCTGCGCCGAAGAACAGCCAGGACAGGCCGGGCTGGTTGCGCCGGGCGCGTGCCGGAACAGAACGGCGACGGCGAGGACGGTCAGCCCGAGGCTCAACGGAAAGCGGACCACGTCCCAGATGCCGTTGGCGAGCGCGCCCCACTCGTAGTGCTTGCGCACCGAGTCGCCCACCGCACCGCCGCCGACGAGGATCAGGAAGCCGGCGAGCGCGGGCAGGCCCGCGGTGACGGCCAGCACGGCGGCGCGCAGATATTTCCGCAGCGCGGGCGGTCCCGTTCGACGCCGTAGATGCGGTTGGCGCCCCGCTCGATCTGGGCCATCGTGGTGGTCAGCGCGAACAGGCCGGTGAGCAGACCCAGGGTGAGCGCCAGCTCCCCGGCGTCCTCGACGCGTTCGCCCTCGCCGAGTAGCTCGCCGACCATCTGCGCGCTCTGGCCGGGAGTGAGCGCCAGCACGGTGTCGGCGACCACCCGGCCGCCCTCCTCGACGCCCAGCTCGCTGATCAGGCCGGTGAGGGCGATCAGGAACGGCACCACGGCGAGGCAGAGTTGCAGGCCGAAGGCGCGGGAGTGGCTGAACCCGTCGCCGTAGCGAAAACGGATGAACGCGTCCCGGAGCAGGTGCCAGCTGCCCTGTCGGCGCAGTGTGTGCCAGGCGTCGTCGGCGGACAGCTCGTCGTCGGCCATCAGCCGGGTCTCCGGCACGATCCGGGTGCTACTCACGGCGCGCGTCCTCGATCAGCTGCTCGCCCCGCTCCCCGGCGTCCTGTGCGTCGACGGCCAGGTCGGGGCGTCCTCGGGCTGCGGGACGCAGAGCCAGAGCGCCTGGGGTCGGACCTCGGCCCGCAGTTGCTTGCCCGGGGAGATGAGGTCACCGTCCAGTTCGCGGGCTGGGCCCGGTTGCTGGTGACCAGCACCCGCCGGCCTCGGAACACCTCCATCCGCGGCACCTGGCCGCTGCGGCGGACCAACGCCCAGCCGAGCGCCAGCCAGTGCCGCAGGGTGTGCGGAGTGAGCACGGCGACGTCGAGCCAACCGTCGTCCGGCTCGGCCTCGGTGAGCAGGGTCACGCCGCCCTGCAGCCGGCCGACGTTGGCGATCAGGACCGAGCGGGCCCGGCGGCGCATCGCCGGACGGTCGTCGATGCGGATCTTCACCCGCATCGGCCGGTCCCGTAGGTGGCGGGCCGCACCCACCACGTACGCCGGCCAACCGATGCGGGCCTTGGTGGTCTCGTTGGTGGCGGCGAGCATCTGGGCGTCGAAGCCCATGCCGGCCATCACGGTGAAGTACTGGTCCTCGACGGCGCCGACGTCCAGGAGTCGGCGACCCCGGTCGACGGCGACCTGCAGCCCGGCGGCCAGGTCGGTGGAGAGCCCCAGGTTGGCGGCGAGCAGGTTGCCGGTGCCCTGCGGCAGCACGGCCAGGGCCACGTCGGTGCCGACCAGCCCGCTGACGCAGGACATCACGGTGCCGTCGCCGCCGCAGGCGAAGACCAGGTCCACGCCGTCCTTGACGGCCTGCTCGGTCTGACCGCGACCCGGGTCGTCGACGGTCGTCTCGAACCACTGCGGCGCGGGCCAACCGGCCGCGGCGAGGGCGTCGTCGACGGTGCGACGCAGCTCGTCGAGATCGTCGACCTTCACCGGGTTGACCACCACGGCGGAGCGCAACCCGCCGTCGCCGCCCGAGGGCCGCCTGTCCTGTCCAGCATCCACGGCGCCAGTGTGCAGCACGCGGACGGCTTCAGCGACCCGGTGACCGGCCCGCGTCGGAAGTGCCACAGACAGGTTTCAGGACGCCCACGTCTGTCAGGCCGGGGCCCGCAGCGCGAGCTCCACCCGCCGGCGGAGGTCGTCGAGGTCGATCCCGGATTCGGTGAGCACCAGCGCTCCCAGCCCGTGCCCCTCCCGGAGCACCCCGAGCAGGATGTGTTCGGTGCCGATGTGGCGGTGACGCAGGCGCAACGCCTCCCGCAGGGACAGCTCCAGCGCCTTCTTGGAGCGGGGTGAGAAGGCCGCCGAGGTAGCGCCTACGCCCCCAACGGCGGCGCGGCGCCGGCACCGCCTCCCGCAGCGCGTCCGGGCCGAAGGACTGCTCGACGCGGGCCACGATCGCGGCCAGGTCGATGCCGATCTCCGCAGGGCGGCCGCGTCCGCGTCGCCGAGGCCGACGCCGCCGCTGGCGGTGTGCCGGCGGACGCGCTCGCGCAGGTCGTCGGCGCGTACGCCCGCGTCGGCGAGCACCCGGCTGGCCAGGCCGGCGTCGTCGTCGAGCAGGGCGAGCAGCAGGTGCTCGGTGCCGACCGGCCGCTGGCCCTCGACCCGCGCCTCCTCCAGCGCCCGTCGCACCACGTCGCGCGCGCGATCGGTGAACCGTTCGAACATCACGCCTCCCAGGATGAGTTGACCGCCGGTCGGCCGGCGTGCTTCTTGTGCACGGCCTGCCGGCTGACCTCGAGCGCGTCGGCGATCTCCTGCCAGGACCAGCCCTGTCGACGGGCGTTGTCCACCTGGACCACCTCGAGCCGCTCGAGGAGCCGGCGCAGCGCGCGGACAGCGCGCAGCCCGACCCGGGGTCGGTGCTGCCGGCTGCCGCCGCGAGTTCTGTCGCCTGACTCATGCCGTCAACATACGTTGACACAACCATCATGTCAACCCTGGTTGACGAGACCGGTTCGCGGCGACAACAGGCGCCGCGCGCCGAGCCCTCCCGGCCGAGCACGTCACGGGGATTGGTCAGCTGGCAGGCTCGCATCGAGAGACAGCCGCAGCCGATGCAGTCGGTGAGGTCGTCCCGCAACGCCTGCAGGTGCGCGATGCGCGCGTCGAGATCGGTCCGCCAGGCCGCCGACAGCCGGGCCCAGTCCTCGCGGGTCGGGGTGCGTTCGCTGGGCAGCTGGTCCAGGGCTTCCCGGATCGCCGTCAGCGAGATGCCGACGTGCTGGGACGCCCGGATGAAGGCGACCCGCCGCAGCGTGTCCCGGCCGTACCGGCGCTGGTTGCTCGTCGTCCGGGTGCTGCGGATGAGGCCCTTGCGCTCGTAGAAGTGCAGTGCGGAGACGGCGACGCCACTGCGGTCGGCGACCTGCCCGACGGTGAGTTCGTGGAACGTGGTGCGGGGCCTGGGCATGGATCGACGGTAGCGCTTGACCTCAACCAAAGTTGAGGCCAGAGAATCGGCGTCGCCCAGGAACAGCGATCGAGGAGTCTTCCGTGACCACAGTTCTCGTCATCGGCGCCACCGGCAGGCAGGGCGGCGCCGTCGCGGACCTGCTGCTGCAGCACGGCCACGACGTCACCGCGTACGTGCGGTCACCCGAATCGGCACCCGCCCAGGCACTGTCCGTCGCTGGAGCCCGGCTCGTCACCGGCGACCTGGGGACCCGGAGGCGCTCGCCGGCGCCGCACACGGCGTCGACGCGATCTTCGGCCTGTCCGTGCCGTTCGGACCCGGTGGAAGGACGGGGAAATCGCCCAGGGCCGCCGGGTGGTCGACGCCGCCGCGCGGGCCGACGCCCACCTCGTCTACTCCTCGGTACGCGGCGCCGACCGGACGGCCGAGACCGACATCGACCACGCCGACAGCAAACAGCACGTCGAGGCGTACCTGCGGAACCAGCAGGTACGCGCGACGGTCCTCGGGCCGGTGTACTTCATGGAGAACGTCCTGAACATCGGGTTCAGCCGCCTCACCGACGGCATCCTGGCCAACCCGCTCTCCGCGGGCAAACCACTGGACCAGGTGACCGTCCGGGACATCGCCGGCCTCGCCGTGCACGCCATCGAGCACCCGACCGGTTCGTCGGCGAACGCGTCGACGTGATCTCCGACCGGGTCAGCGGGAGGAGGCCGCGCGTGTCCTCAGTGACGTGCTCGGCCGCGAGATCCCGTACCAGCAGCTGCCGCTGGAGCAGGTCCGGCACTGGGCCGGCAACGAGATCGCCGACATGTTCCAGCGGTTCGAGGACAACACCGACTTCGTCGACATCGACGCTCTGCACGCCCGGCACCCGGACGTCGCGTGGCACAGCTATGCCGCCTGGGCGCGTACCGTCGACTGGGACCGGGTCCTCCGGAGCCGGAGACCGCGCGATAACCGGACACCTCCCGATCCGACCCGCCGCCGCGCCCATCCGACTACCCTCGATCAGGGACAGCTTGGCCGTGCCGGGCGCGACGCCCGGGAGGTGATATCGGATGGCCGCACCCGCCGACGCAGCGGTGCTGGTCGGCCTCGGGTCGGATCTCGACCTTCCGGTCGTCGAACAGGCCGCGCAGGAGGCCGCCGGACACGGCCGGCCACTACACCTGCTGCACACGTTCGACTGGCACGCGGCCTTCACCGCGGACACCGTCGCCGCACCCGCGACCGGGCCGAGGCGCTGATCACCCGCGCCGCGCAACTCGCCCACCAGGCCGAACCGGGTCTGACCGTCCGCGGCGAGATCGTGGAGAGTGCCATGCTGGCCACCCTCATCCGCCGTTCGGAGACGGCCTTCCTGCTGGCCGTCGGCGACAGCGGAATGGCCGGCAGCGGCCAGTGCGTACCGGCGGAGACCTCGGCCGTGCAGTTGGCCGCACGGGCCGGCTGTCCCCTGTTGGTGGTCCGGCGTGAGCCGCCACCGCAGGGCCCGGTGCTGGTCGGGGTGGACGGCTCGCCCAGCTCGCATCTCGCCCTGCAGTGGGCCGTGGAGTGCGCGGCCCGCCGGGGCGCCCGCCTGCTGGCGCTGCGCGTGGTGGAGTACGACGAGGACACCGACGCGGTCGCCGAGCAGCTCAGCGAGGCGCTGGCCGCCACACCGGCCGCCACAGCGCAGTGCCGACCGAGTGTCGCGTGGTGCGCGGCGACCCCGGCCGGGCGCTGATCGACGCGTCCCGCACGGCGCAGCTGGTGCTGGTCGCCGCTCGCGGCGACGAACCGGGCGGGCCATGCTGGGCGCGGTCGCCCAGTCCCTGCTCTACCACTCCCCGGCCCCGGTGGTCGTCGTCCGCGGCCTCGCCGAGATGCCGCTGACCGGGTCGGACGCCCGACCGGCGCGGGACCGACTGCCCTGATCCGGGCATCCGCAGCGGGCAGGCCGGACGGCCCACTCCCACCTCCGAGAGGCAGCAGAATGGACACCGCTCTCGACGTGCACGGCGCCCTCACCGACGACGAGCTTCGCCGGTTGGACGCCTACTGGCGCGCCGCGAACTACCTCACCGTCGGGCAGATCTACCTGCTGGACAATCCACTGCTGCGGGAGCCGCTGACCCCGACGACATCAAGCCTCGGCTGCTCGGTCACTGGGGCACCAGCCCCGGGCTCAACCTCGTCTACGCCCACCTCAACCGGGTGATCGTGGCGCGCGACCTGAACGCCATGCTGGTCACCGGGCCCGGTCACGGCGGTCCGGCCATCGTGGCCAACACCTGGCTGGAGGGCACCTGGTCGGAGCGCTATCACGACGTGGCACGCGACGAGGCTGGGATGTCCCGGCTCTTCCGCCAGTTCTCCTTCCCGGGCGGCATCCCCAGCCACGTCGCGTCGGACGTGCCGGGTTCGATCCACGAGGGCGGCGAGCTGGGGTACGCGTTGAGCCACGCCTACGGCGCCGCGTTCGACCACCCGGACCTGGTGGTGGCCTGCGTGATCGGCGACGGCGAGGCGGAGACCGGGCCGCTGGCGGGCAGCTGGCTCTCCAACGTGTTCCTCAACCCGGCGCGGGACGGCGCGGTGCTGCCCATCCTGCACCTCAACGGCTACAAGATCGCCAACCCGACCGTGCTGGCCCGGATCCCCGAGACCGACCTGCTCGATCTCCTGCGCGGATCGGGCTACCAGCCGTACGTGGTGGCCGGCGACGATCCCGCCCAGGTGCACCGCACCCTCGCGGCGACGCTGGACCGGGTGCTGGACGAGATCGCCGACATCCAGCGGCGGGCCCGGTCCGGAGGCGTCGTCGAACGCCCCGCTGGCCGATGATCATCCTGCGGACGCCGAAGGGCTGGACCGGCCCCGGGAGGTCGACGGCATCCAGGTGGAGGGCACCTACCGCGCCCACCAGGTGCCGCTGTCCGGCGTCCGCGACAAGCCGGCGCACCTGGCCGAGCTGGAGCACTGGCTGCGCAGCTACCGGCCGGAGGAGCTGTTCGACGCGACCGGCGCGCCGGTGGACGAGCTGCTGGGGCTGCCGCCGCGTGGTGACCGGCGGATGAGCGCCAACCCGGTGACCAACGGCGGCGTGGTGCTACGCGACCTGACCCTGCCGGACTTCCGCGACTACGGCGTGGAGGTTCCCGAACCGGGCCGGCCGAACGCCGGCGCGACCGGGGTGCTCGGCCCGTGGATCCGCGACGTCATCAGCGCCAACCCGGAGACGTTCCGGCTGTTCGGGCCGGACGAGGTCGCGTCCAACCGCCTGGGGCCGCCTTCGAGGCGACCGACCGGGCCTGGGTCGCCGCCACCGTGCCCGGCGACGACCACCTCTCCCGACGGTCGGGTCATGGAGGTGCTCTCCGAGCATCTGTGCCAGGGCTGGCTGGAGGGTTACCTGCTGACCGGCCGGCACGGGGTCTTCACCAGCTACGAGGCGTTCATCCACATCGTCGACTCGATGCTCAACCAGCACGCCAAGTGGCTGAAGGTGACCCGGGCCATCCCTGGCGGCAGCCGATCGCCTCGCTGAACTACCTGCTGTCCAGTCACGTCTGGCGTCAGGACCACAACGGCTTCTCCCACCAGGACCCGGGCTTCATCGACCACGTGGTCAACAAGAAAGCCGAGGTGGTCCGGGTCTACCTGCCGCCGGACGCCAACACGCTGCTCGCCACGATGGACCACTGCCTGCGCAGCCGGCACTACATCAACGTGGTGGTGGCCGGTAAGCAGCCGGCACCGAACTGGCTGACCGTGACCGAGGCGATCCAGCACACCCGGCGTGGCCTGGGCATCTGGGAGTGGGCCAGCAACGACGAGGGCATGGAACCGGACGTGGTGCTCGCCTGCTGCGGAGACGTGCCCACCCTGGAGGCGTTGGCCGCCGTCGAGCTGCTGCGCCAGCACCTTCCGGAGCTGAGGGTGCGGCTGGTCAACGTGGTCGACCTGATGCGGCTCCAACCGGACACCGAGCATCCACACGGCCTGACCGACAACGAGTTCGACACCATCTTCACCCAGGACCGGCCGGTCATCTTCGCGTACCACGGCTACCCGTGGTTGATCCACCGACTCACCTACCGCCGCAGCAACCACGACAACCTGCGTGCGCGGCTACAGGAGGAGGGGACCACCACCACCCGTTCGACATGGTGATGCTCAACGACCTGGACCGCTTCCACCTCGTCATCGACGTCATCGACCGGGTGCCCGGCCTGGCCGCCCGCGCCGCTCACCTGCGTCAACGGATGGTCGACGCCCGCCAGGCCGCCCGGGACTACACCCGCGAGTACGGCGAGGACGACCCCAGGTCGCCGAATGGCGCTGGGTCCGCGAAACCGACCCGACCACCCCTGAAGGAGGACGACGTGCGCGACGCGGAGATCCTGGTCGGCTACGACGGCTCCACCGACGCCTTGGTGGCCCTGAACTGGGCCGTGCGGGAGGCTCGACGCAGCGGCCAACCGGTGCGGCTGGCGTACGTCTTCGAGTGGCTGACGGTGGCCAGCTGGGTCGGTCGGGGTGGCACCCGGTGTGTGGCCGGACGACACCGCCCGCCGGCAGGTCGACGACCTGGTCCGCAGGGCCGCGGCGGACGCCACCGCGGCGAACCCGGGTTGAGGATCACCGGCGAGGTGTACGACGGACCGCCTGCCCTGGTCCTGCAGGAACGCTCGGCCGACGCCGGTCTGCTGGTGCTCGGCAGCCGAGGCCACGGCGGATTCGGCGGCCTGCTGGCCGGGTCGACGGCGGTGTCGGTCGCCGCGCATGCGCACTGCCCGGTCGTGGTGGTCGGGACGGGGCCGCCAGCGCCGCGGCCGACGCGTCGAGCGGCCCGGTGGCGGTCGGAGTGGACGGCTCGGAACCCTCGCTGGTGGCACTCGGCTTCGCGGCCGAACGGGCGGCACAGGCGCAGGTGCCGCTGCGCGTCCTGCACGCCTGGACGCCGGGCCCCGGCGGAGCTGCCGGGGTGCCCGACGAGCGGGCCGCGGTGGAGCAGTCCCTGGAGCCGTGGCGGCGGACGTTCCCCGAGTTGGCCGCGAGCGTCGACCTGGTCTCGGGCAGTCCGGCGGCGATGCTGATCGAGGCGAGCCGGGACGCGCAGCTGGTGGTGGTCGGCAGCCGGGGCCGGGGCGGGCTGGCCGGGATGCTGCTCGGCTCGGTCAGCCAACAGCTCATCCAACACACCAACTGCCCGGTCGCGGTGGTCCGCAACGCTGACCACCGCCGTGCGGCGCAGCCGGGTCAGGAGGCGAGCAGGGCCGCCTCCCGGGCCGGATCCAACCCGACCGAGCCGCGATCCGGCCGCCCGGCGCGCGGCGGAACAGTGCCGACCTCGCGCAGCCAGCGCCAGGTGTCCTCGACGGTCTCGGTCACCGGCCGGCAGGTCAACCCGGCGGCGAGGGCGCGGGTCACGTCCTGCTCCAGCAACCCCGGTACGGGTGGCCGATCGGCATCCAGATCGGCAGGTCGCTCCAGGGCTGCACACCCACCGCGAGGATCGGTGTCGGATCGGTCCAGCACAGCCGGGCGTCGGCACCGGTGGCGGCCACACACGCGTCGAGCAGCGCACCATCGTGGTCTGCGCGGGACGACCGACCGCGTTGAACGTGCCGCCCAGCCGCCGGGCGCCCGCGTCCAGCATCCACCCGCCAGGTCGCGGACGTCGACGTACTGCACCGGCAGATCCGCCGGCCGGGGGCGAGCACGTCGCCGCCCGTTCCATCCGCCGCAGCCACCAGGGCAGCCGGCCGATGTCCTCCCGGGCCCAGGATCAGACCGGCCCGGGCGATGAGCGCGCGCTGGCCATACACCTCCCGCACGGCACGCTCGGCCCCGGCCTTGAGCTGCGGGTACTCGCCGTCGACGGAGTCCGCGTCGGCCTCCACCACCGGGGAGTCCTCGTGCAGTCCGTAGGTGGCCGGATCGGTGTAGACCGACCCGCTGGACACGTACACGTAGTGGCCCACCGCGTCGGCCAGGACGCGGGCGGCGACACGGGCCGCCCGCGGTGCGCCGTCCCAGGTGTCCACCACAACGTCCCACTCACCGCCGGCCAGAGCCGCCAGGCCGTCGGGCGCGGTGCGGTCACCCGCAACCGGTGTACGCCGGGAGGCACCTCGCCGTGCAACCCCGGTTGAACACCGTCACCGACCAGCCGCGGCGCAGCGCCTCGGTGACCGTCGCCCCGCCCACGAAACCCGTACCGCCCAGCACCAGCAGTCTCATGCGCTCCACCCTGCCGGCACGCGCCGGCCGGCGGTATCCCTGTTCACCGGTAGCGGATCTGCCCGTGGCAGAACCCGAGGTGGTGCCGCCGATTGCGAAGCTGCTTCAATCTGCGTCAGCACGCGCGATCGAGGCGCCTGACGCATGTGATGACACGACCCGGACGGAGAAGGGAATGTCCAGCACCCGCTGTCCCTGCCGCAGCCATCCGCGCGGGCGCCCGAGTTCGGCCGGGACGCGCTCATCGTCTGCGAGAACCTCGTGCGGATCTACCAGACCGGTTCGATCGAGGTGCAGGCACTGCAGGGCCTGGACCTGGCCGTCAAGAGCGGCGAGCTGGTCGCCGTCGTCGGTGCCTCCGGGTCGGGCAAGTCGACGCTGCTCTCCATCCTGGCCGGCATCGACGCTCCCACCGCCGGGCGGGTCCGGGTCGACAGGTGGAATCTGCTGTCGATGTCACGGGCCGACCGGGTGGACTACCGGCGGCACACCGTCGGGTTCGTCCGGCAGCAGACCGCGAGCAACCTGATCCCTACCTGACCGCACGGGAGATGGTGGACCTGCCGATGAGGGCGGCTCGTACCGCGAAGGAGGAGCGCCGGGAGCGCGCGGCCGACCTGCTGGACAGCCTCGGTGTCGCCGACTGTGCCGATCGGCGCCCGGGCAACTCTCCGGCGGGCAGCAGATGCGGGTCGCGATCGCTGTGGCGCTGGCCAACCGGCCGCAGGTCCTGCTCGCCGACGAGCCGACGGGCGAGCTGGACGCCGCCACGTCCGCGGAGGTCTTCGGCGTGCTGCGGGACGTCAACCGGCGCTACGGCGTCACCGTTGTCGTGGTGACCCACGATCCGGAGGTCAGCGGCCAGGTCGAACGGACCGTCGCGATCCGGGATGGGCGCACCAGCAGCGAGGTGCTGCGCCGCAGCACCACCGACGCGGAGGGCGACACGCACATGATCGCCGAGGAGTACGCCGTGATGGACCGCGCCGGGCGGGTCCAGGTGCCCGCGAGTTCCGCCAGGCGTTGGCGCTGACCCGACGGGTCCGGCTGGCCCTGGAACCCGACCACATCACGATCCACCCCGACTCGGGAAGCGGCGAATGAGCGGCGAGCCGCTGCTCAGCGTGCGCGGCGTACACCGGCGCTTCAAACCGGGCCGACCGTCGTACACGCCCTGCGCGTCGTGTCGTTCGACGTGGCCGCCGGTTCGATGGTGGCGCTCGTCGGGCGGTCCGGCTCGGGCAAGACCACCCTGCTCAACGTCATCGGCGGCCTGGACCGCCCGGACGCCGGCACCGTGCACGTGGACGGCACCGACGTCACCGCGCTCGACGAGGATGGGCTGTCCCGGCTGCGGCGCGAAGGTGTCCTACGTCTTCCAGAGCTTCGGGTTGATCCGGTGCTGTCGGCCGCGGAAAACGTCGCGGCCCCACTGCGGATGGCCCGCGTCGCCCCAGCCGAGCGCGAGCGGCGGGTCGAGTTGCTGCTGGAGCTGATCGGCCTGGCCGACCACGCCCGGCAGCGGCCGGCCGAGCTGTCCGGCGGCCAGCAGCAGCGGGTGGCGATCGCCCGCGCGCTGGCCGCCTCGCCCGGCTCCTGCTCGCCGACGAGCCCACCGGGCAGCTGGACGCCGAGACAGGTCTGTCGGTGATGGCCCTGCTGCGCGGGATCGTGGAATCCGAGGGCGTCACCGTCCTGGTGTCGACGCACGACGCGGTGATGATGGCCCTGGCCGACCGGGTGATCCGCATCACGACGGGCACCTCGACGACCAGGCGGCCGGGCAGCCGCACGCGCCCGCGCCGGACGCCGGGTGACGCGACGATGAGGCTGGTCAGCCGGCGCGCCCGCGCGCAGTGGCCGTTGCTGGCAGCCCTCCTCGGGGTCGTCACGATCGGCGCGACCCTACTGGGCACCTGCACCCTGCTGGTCACCCGCACCGCCGAGCGGGCGCTGGAGGTCGCCATGGCCCGCGCCGCCCCGCCGCCGTCGATGTGACCGTCTACACCGGCACCGTCGAGGGCCGGGACACGCCGTCCGTCGCCGCCGACACCCGCACCGTGGTGGCCTCCGCGCTCGCACCGTTCCCGGTGACGACAACCGCGCGGGCTTCGACGGTGCTGCGGGCGCTGCCGCCCGCGCTCGCCGACGGCACCACCGTCCGCCCAGGCGTACCTGTCGGGGCTGGACGACCTGCCGCCGAGGCGAGCTGGTCACCGGGCGCTGGCCACAGCACCCCGGCGACGCGGTGCTGCTGAAGTCCACCGCACAGCTGCTCGGCCTCACCCCGGTCGCCGGGTGCGTCTGGGCACCGAGCTGGCCACGCGCCCGTTCCGGCCATCGACGTGACCGTCGTCGGTGTCATACGACCGCTGCCGGGGCGAGGCTGGGACCGCGACCCGTTGGCTGCGGCCGGCTCCGCCATCGGCTACCGGGACGGCCGTTTCATGCAGCCGGTCAACGCCTACGGCCCGTTCCTCGTCGACCTAGCCGACCTGGTCACCACCGGTTCCACAGTCGACCGGATGGAGGTCACCACCCATCCGGATCTGTCCCACCCAACCGCCACGACCTGGAGACCGTGGCCGGGGCGTCCGCGATGCCGACGGCCGGCTGGCCTCCACCCTCGGCGACCGGGCCCGGCTCGCACGTGTCGCCACCGACCTGCCGGCCACCCTGCGGTCCGCCGACGACCAACGGCATGTCACCGCCGCCGTCGTGCTCGCCATCGCCGTCCTCGGCGGCGTCCTGGCCGCGACGGCACTCGTCCTCGCCGGCCGGCTGACCACTGGCATACGCGCCGACGAGACGGCCCTGCGGTCCGCCCTGGGCACCAGCCGTCGCCAACTCGCCGCCACCGCGACACTCGAGGCCGGGCTCGTCGCCGCCGTCGCCGCCGTGCTCGCGATACCTGCCTCGTCGGCCCTGCACGCCGGCCTGACCCGCCTGCCGCCGCTGGACGGCGCCGGCCTGACCGTCCGGCCGGCCGTCACCGGTGCCCAGGTCCTCGCGGTCGTCGGCGGCGCGCTGGCGCTCGCCGCCGTCCTCATCGTTATGGCGATCCGGCCCGTCCGGCAGCCGGCGACCAGCGCACCCGCCGCGAGCTGCTGGCCCGATCCGGCGTCGACCTGCTGCTCGCGGTGTTCGCCGCCGCCGGGTGGTGGCAGCTGTACGCGCAGCCCACCGCCGCCAGCCCACGCGCCGACGCGGTCCGGGTGCTCGCACCGGCGCTGCTGCTCACCGCGGGCGCCGCCCTGGCTCTGCGGGTGGTGCTGCCCGCCCTTCGCGGTGCCGACCGGCTGGCGTACCGCGCCCGCGGGCTGGCGCTTCCGCTGGCGGTCTCCGAGGCTGCCCGCCGGCCACAAGCGGTCGCCGCCGGGCTGCTCGTCGGACTGGCCTGCGCGTCCGGAACCTTCGGTCTCGCCTTCGACAACACGTGGCACCAGTCGCAGCGCGACCAGGCCGCCCTCTCCGTCGGCACCGACCTGGCACTCACCCTCAGCACGGCGCCGGTCGCCGGAGACGGCGCGGTCGTCAGCGCGGCCACCACGGGCGTGGTGAGTCCGGCCGTCAACCGTGGTGTCACCGTCGGTCAGTGGCTCGGCAGCGCCGGCGTCGCACCGCGTCTGGTCGCCGTCGACACCACCCGCGCCGACGCGCTGCTGCGCGGGCGGCTGGGCAGCGACCGCGAATGGGCGGACGTGGGTGCCGCGCTGGCACCACGCACCCGGGTCGCCGGCCTCCCCGTCCCGACCGGCGCCCCGCTCGTCCTGAGCGGGACCGCTGCCGGCGACACTCCGCTCACCGTGACGCCCCGGTTGCTGCTGCAGGACGCCACCGGCCTCCGCACGTCCTGCAGCGGGCCCGCCGTCCCGCTCGACGGCCACGAGTTTCGACTGCCGGACTGCGCGACGGCTGACGGGCTGCGCCTCGTCGCGGTCGCCCTGCCGGTCACCGCCGACGAGGTCGGCGGATCCGTCGCCGTAGCCGTCACGCTCACGATCCCGCCCGCCGGGTCGGCGGAGACGTCCACCGACGGATCGGACTGGACCGCGACGTCCGCGCCGCCGGTCCCGAGCAGGTTGACCGACCCGACCGTCATGCTGTCCGCCACGCCGACGGGAACCTCGCTGCGGATGGCCGCGACCGTCGAACTCGGCGGCGCCGAGGACGCCGCCGGACCCTCGTCGCCACCGCCTTCCCGGACCCCGGCCCGGTGCCCGTCGCCGTCTCCGCCGCCTTTGCCACCGAGATCGACGCCGACAGCGGCAGCCAGCTCAGCGTCACGGTCGGCATCACACCCGTCCCGATCGTCGTCACGGAGGTCGTGCCCTCCGTACCGTCCGCCCCGGCGCCATCGCCGTCCTGGCCGACCTGGACACGCTGTCGCGCGCACGCGCCGTCAAAGGCGACCTGACGTTCCCGGTCGACGCCTGGTGGGTCGGCCACCCAGCCGGTCCCGACGCCGCCGAGCGGCCGCCGCCCTGCACCTGGGCACCGTCGCGACCCGCGAGGCGGAGACCGCCCGCCTCACCAGCGGCCCGCTGCGCGCCGGGCTGCCGGCCGCGCTCCGGCTCACCGTCCCGGCCGCGGCCCTGCTGCTGCTCGCCGGCGTCGTCCTGCACGTGGCCTGTGATCTACAGGTCCGTGCTGTCGAGTGGCGCGGCTGCGCGGCCTCGGAATGTCCCGGCGCGGCATCCGGGCCGTGCTGCTCGGTCAGCACGCAGGCGTTCTGCTGCCCCTGCTCGCGGCAGGTGCGGGCGTCGGCGCGCTTGCCACCCGCGTCGTCGCTCCCTGCTCGTGCGCTCCGACACCGGTGCCGCGCCGGTCCCGGCGGCCCAACCACACTGGCCGTGGCCAGCCGAGGCCGCGCTGCTCGCCGTCCTGCTGGCCGGATGCCTGCTGGCGGTCGCCATCGTGGTCACCGTCCAGGTCCGCCGGGCCGACGCCGCGCACCTGCGGGTAGCGCCGTGAAGCGGTGGCTGACCCGCCGGTGGCCGGCGCCGCACTGGCCCAGCATCCGCGGCCGTGGCCGTACGGACGCCGGACCGCTGCTGCTCACCGCCATCGTCATCGCGGCCGTCGCACTGCTCGTCGGGGCCGTGCCGGCGCTGCTCCGCGCCGCCGCCGACAACGCCGTCCAGGAAACGGTTCGCGGTTCCGGCCAGGACTCGAACGTCCTCGTACGCGCCAACTGGGAACGCGACGACGGGCCGACCGGGGGCGGGTCCGGATACCCGCCTCGCCAAGGACGTCGACGACTTCCGCGCGCGGGCGACAGACGCGCTCGGGCCCGAACTGGATGCCGCGCTGCTCCCACCCGTCGTCGTCGTCAACGGCCCGATCCTCACCATTGCCGGTGGCAGCGTGCCGCGTACCTTCCAGTTCACCTACCTGGACCGTGATCCGGGCGGCCCGGACGTGACCTGGATCGCCGGCGGCCCGCCGGGCCCGCCGCCTCCGACGGGTACGTCGAGGTCCCCTCCGACGGACCGCCCTGGCCGGTGCAGGTCGGCCTTCCCGAGGCGGACGCCGCCGCACTCGACCTCGGCCCCGGCGACCGGATCCCGGTCAGGGACGGCCAGGGTCGTGACAGAGACGTCCGGATCAGCGGGATCTACCGACCCGCGGACAGCGCCGATCTCGCCTGGCGACTCGCCCCGGCGCTCCTGCGCCCGTGCCCGGCGCCGACGGTGTGGGGACAACCCGGTTCGGAGGCCTGCTGTCGCGCGAGTCGTTACCGGACGCCCGGCTCGCCGTGGACGAGGACCAACTGCGGCGCACCATCCACTTCGCGCCCGAACCAGAGGCGCTCACCTGGGACGCCACCGCGGCGCTCGCCAGCCAGGTGGTCAAGCTCAAGGCAACCTCCGGCTCGTCAAGCGACCGCGACCAGTCTCTGAAATGGGAATCGCGACTCGACACCACACTGCGCGACGCCAGTGCCGGAACAGGGTCGCCGCCGCACAGGCCGCCGTCCTTCTCGCCGGGGTGCTGACCGCCACGATACTGGTCCTGTTGCTCGCGGCCGACCTGCTGGTCCGCCGCCGTACCCCGGCGCTGAGCACAGCCCGGCGGCGTGGAGCGGCGCTACCCGACCTCGGTGCGGAACTGGTCATCGAGTCCACGGTGGTGTCCCTGTCGGCCGCCGCCGTCGGCTCGCGCTCGCCCGCGCGGCCGCTCCGGCGTCTCCTGGGCCTGGGCCGTTCCGTGGTCCTGGCCGGCGCCGTCGCCGGGCCGGCGTTCGGCACCCTCGCCGCCGCACGTGCCAGCCGCGACCGGCGCCAACCCGCCAACGCGGCCGCCCGGCGCTGGATCCGGGCCACCGGCCAGCTGCGCCGCGCCGCCGTGGAGGCCGCTGTCCTGATCGCCGCGGTCGCCGCTTTCGTCACCCTGCACCAGCGCGGGCTCCTGCCCGTCGCCTCCGACGGCGACACCGGTGAGCTGACCGGAGACCTGGTCCTGCCGATCAGCGCCCTCACCCTGGGCGCGCTCGTCGGCGCGCTCGTCCTGCTCCGGCTGCTGCCCGGGGCGCGGTTCGCGCTCCGACAGGCCCTGCGCTCGCGCCGCCCGCTGGCCGTGTTCGGTGCCGCCCAGGCGACCACAACGGCCGGGCGCGCGCTGCCACTGCTGGTTCTGGTCAGCACCACTGCGCTCGCGTCGTTCGCGCTCATCCTCGGCCCCACCGTCACCCGGGGCCTGACCGACGGCGCGTGGAGCACTGTCGGCGCCGACGCCCGGCTCGACGTCGGCACCGAGGCCGAGGCCGCCACGCCCGCACTCGCCGAGCGCATCGCCGCCGCACCGGGGTGGAGCAGGTCGTCGTCGCGCAGGTGACCGCCTCGGCACCCGTCTTCACCGAGTCGACACTGCTCACCCCACGCCTGGTCATCGTGGACACCGCCGCGTTCCAGCGCCTGCTGGCCACCACCCGCTGCCCGACGCGCCGGCGCTGGCCCGGCTCACGGCACCCGGCCCCGGGACGTCCCCGCGCTGGTCCGTTCGAGCGACGGCGGGCTGCGGACCGGCATGCGGCTGAAGCTTCCCGGGACGACGCCCCGGCGATCCGCCTTGCCGCTGTCGGTACCGCTCCCTCCGTCGGCGGCACCGACGACGTCGTCATCGTGGACGCCACGGCCCTCGCCGACGCCGGGCTGCCCGCCGTTCCGAACACCGTCTGGGTGACCGGTCCGGCGCGGCGCGGGCCGTGTCGAACACCGGCGTCGCCGCCGACGTCGTGCTGCGCGCGGACGTCCTGCGGGCGCTGCGGGTGGCTCCGCTGACAGCGGGGCTGCTACGGCTGGCGTGGACGGCCGCCGCGGTGCTGCTGGCGCTGGGATTGCTCGGCCTCGCGCTCGCCGCCGCCGCCGGTGCGTCGCAGCGGTGGCAGACCCTGACCCGGCTGCGGACCCTCGGCCTGCGGCCACGCGACGCACGCTGGGTCGCCGCCGGAAGCTGCTGCCACCGGTCGTGGTCACCGCGGTGTGCGGCCCGCTACTCGGGGCCCTGCTCGCACGCCTCACGCTCGGCCCGCTCGACCTGCGCCTGCTCACCGGCCAAGCCACCGACCCGGTGGCGGTCCTGCCGTGGTGGCTGTTGGGCCTGGTCAGCGTGGCGCTGCTGGCGGCGGCCGCCACCGTCGTGCCCGTCGAGTCGGCGCTGCGACGACGCGACCGGCTGAGCGAGGTACTTCGCGCGGGCGAGTAAGCGACGGTCAGCAACGCAGAGACCCGTTACCGAAATCCGGTAACGGGCCGTGTGATCTGCTTGCAGAGATGGTGGGCGATACTGGGTTTGAACCAGTGACCTCTTCCGTGTCAGGGAAGCGCGCTCCCACTGCGCCAATCGCCCGTGGCGGCCCGTGGGGCGCATCGCGAGCGGACGACGGGATTCGAACCCGCGACCCTCACCTTGGCAAGGTGATGCGCTACCAGCTGCGCTACGTCCGCACGTCTCCGACAAGCGCCGGTGACAGGTGAACCCTACCCGATGCCAAGATCGCTTGGCGCGGCACCCTGGGCGTCGGCGATTGCACTGCTCGGCCGCGGGTACTGAAGAATCTCGACAGCGCACCACACCCCTTAAGGAGGCTGTCGTGGGTATCGGCACCAGTATCTTCCTGATCGCGCTCGGCGCGATCCTCACTGTCGCCCTCGACGCCAGCGTCGGCGGCATCAACCTCGACGTGGTCGGCTGGATCCTGATGGGGCCGGCGTGCTCGGCCTGATCATGACCGGGCTGATCCTGGGTCGCCGCCGTCAGGTGGTCACCACCACCGAGCAGCCGGTGGAGTACGCGCGGGTCGAGGAGCGTCGGGACATCGCCCGCCGCTGTGACACGACCACCGACCGCCGCACGGGACGCGAGCGTCAAGATCTGCGCACTTTCGGTGAAACTGCTGCCTGAGGACGCGCCGAGGCAGCAGTTTCACCGAAAGCGTGGATCGTCGGCGTGCCGGTGCCCCGTGCCCCGACGGCACGGTGATCGGGCTGGCCGGTCGCGCCCGCCGCGCGATCCACTCGGCTTCCTGAGAACGCGGTATCGGGGCGAGGCGGACAGCGCGACTTCAGTGAACGCGAGTGAATCATTGACTATGTGGTTCAGACAGCGTTGTCTTTCACTGGTACCTGGGGAGGTAGCAGTGCTCGACGACGTGTCCCTCGTGTTCTGCGTGACCGCCGACGTGTCGGTGCGCGAGCGGATGGTGCGACGCCTCGACGGCCTCGGCACCCTGGTCATCTGCAGCGACCTCACCGAACTGCAGGCGATGATCGGCCCGCTGGCCGGCGCCGGACCGGCTCCACCGTCCGCCGCCGCAAGCACCGCCTCCACGAGCGCCGCCGCCGCGGCACCGCTGCCGCAGCCGCCGCCGCGAGCGCCCGCAGCCGCCGCCCGCGCTCCGGGCGCCGCAACTCCGACCGCCGTCACCGCTGGCCGGATCAGCCTCGGTGACCTGACGATCGAATCGCTCGATCATCTGGTGACCTGGCGCGGCACACCGCTGGCCCTGACCCGACTCGAACGGAACCTGCTCACCCAGCTCGCCAGCGCACCGGTCGGAGTCTGGACGTACGAGCGGCTCTTCGAGTCGGTCTGGGGCGGCGCGTACCTCGGCGACACGTCGATCCTGCACTCGGCCGTGAAGCGGTTGCGCCGCAGCTGCGCGCCGCCGACGGCACGCTGCGCGTGCAGACCGTACGCGGGATCGGTTACCGGCTCAGCGTCGACTGAACCAGCCACGCCACAAGCAGAACAGGCCACGCCACAAATGATCCGGCCACGCCACAACAGAAACGGCTCGTCACCGGTCTTCCGGTGACGAGCCGTTTCCCGATGGGCGATACTGGGTTTGAACCAGTGACCTCTTCCGTGTCAGGAAGCGCGCTCCCACTGCGCCAATCGCCCGTGCTTGTTGCCGAGGTGGGGACGGGATTTGAACCCGCGTAGACGGCTTTGCAGGCCGTTGCCTCGCCTCTCGGCCACCCCACCGAGGTTGCCCCGTCATGCGTGGCGGCAGCTCCGAGCGGACGACGGGATTCGAACCCGCGACCCTCACCTTGGCAAGGTGATGCGCTACCAGCTGCGCTACGTCCGCACGCCCCGGACGTTCCCGGGTGACGGATGAGAACTTTAGCCGAGCCGATGAGAGACTGCCAACTCGGGGTCGGCTCGGCGCGTCCCCGCTCGTCACGGACCGGGTCAACCTCACCCCCGGCGGGCTTCCTAGGGGCTGGCCTGATGATCCGGTCGACCGCTGATCGTCACCCTCCGACATCACCACGCAACGATCGTCATCATCGCGTGCTATGCGGGCGGAGGACGTCCGCCCACCCAGCTGTGGCGGCGGACCTCGATGAACGTCATCCGGAAAACGACCGACGACCCTCGGAAGAACTGTCCGGCTTCCGACTGGCACAGCGTGGATCAGCGCGTGGTGGTAACTGTTCGTGTTCAGTCGGATGGGCTACGGTAACGGTCGTGACGAGACGTGCGGCCGAGATCCGCCTGGATGCCCTGCTGCGCACCGCCTGCGACGTGATCGTGGAGCGCGGGCTGGCCAACACCCGGACAGCGGACGTGGCGAATGCCGCGGGCGTGAGTCAGGCACTGGTTTTCTACCACTTCGCCACCAAGGAGCGGTTGCTCGCGCAGGCCTTCGCGTACGCGGTCGAGCAGGATCTGGCCCGACTGGACGTGGTGACCCGTTCCTCTGCTCCCCGCTGACCAAGCTCCGCCGGATCCTCAAGCTCTACACCCCGGCCGGGCGGGCGACGTCCTGGTCGATGTGGATCGACGGCTGGTCCGAGTCGCTGCGTACCCCGGAGTTGGAGAAGGTCTCCCGCAAGCTCGACATGCGCTGGCGCCAGGACCTGGCCGGGGTGATCTCCGCCGGAGTGGCCGAGGGCACCTTCCAGTGCGCCGACCCGGACGGGGCCGCCTGGCGGATCAGCGCGGTGATGGACGGCCTGGCCGTCCAACTCGCCGTGCACGACCGGGTGATCTCCCGCCGGCAGTTCGGTGAGTGGGTCCGGCTGGTCGCCGCGCGGGAGCTCGGCCTGGACCCGACCGACCTGGACTGAGCCGGGCGACCGACTGCCGATCCCCGCACCGGCCACCGATCCCCACCAGGCCGGCCAAAACGGCTCGCCCGTCCCGCTGACCGGAACAATTGGCGGCATGGATCTCCTGGAGGCGTACCGCCGAAGCCTGGCCGAATTCGTCGACCGGGTGGACCAGATCGAGCCCGGCCAGTGGTCCGACCCGACCCCTGCCCGGACTGGGACGTCCGCACGCTCGTCAACCACGTAGTGACCGAGGACCGGTGGAGCGTCCCGCTGCTCGCCGGCCGGACCATCGACGAGGTCGGCGGCCGACTCGACGGTGACCAACTCGGCGGCGACCCGATCGCGACGGCACGGGAGGCGGCCGCACAGGCCGAGATCGCCGCCACCCATCCCGGCACCATCGACCGCACCGTGCACCTCTCCAGCGGCGACACCCCGGCCGCGGAATACCTCCAGCAACTCCTCGCCGAACACCTCGTCCACGGCTGGGACGTGGCGGTGGCGATCGGCGCGCAGCCACGGCTCGACCCGGACGCGGTGCACGCCGCCGCACAGTGGTTCGCCGGCCAGGTCGACGCCTACCAGCGCGACAACCTGGTCCAGACCGGGGTACGGGTGCCCGACGACGCCGACGAACAGGACCACCTGCTGGCCGCCTTCGGCCGCGACCCCGACTGGGCGCCGAACGACTGAGCACGCCGAACGACGGGGCACGCCCAACGACTGACCGCGCCGAACGACGGGGCACGCGCGGCGCCTCAGGTTCGGCGGTGGACGTTGGCCCGCGCCCGGTCGCCGCCGTAGTGGGCGAGCACCCGCCGGTCCATCACCCGCCGCCACAGCGGTGGCACCAGCGCGACGACCACCATCGTGGCGTAGCCGGCCGGCAACTGCGGTGAGGTATCGAAGCTGCGCAGCGTCTGGTAGCGGCGCAGCGGGTTGGCGTGGTGGTCGCTGTGCCTCTGAAGCTGGAAGAGGAAGACGTTGGTGACCGTCCGGTCGCTGTTCCAGCTGTGCCGGGGTCGACCTTCTCGTAGCGGCCGGCGGTGGTGCGCTGCCGGGCCAGCCCGTAGTGCTCCAGGTAGTTGACCAACTCCAACAGGGAGAAGCCGACCACGGCCTGGAGCGCCAGGAACGGCAGCACGCCGAGGCCGAAGGCCAGGGTCAGCGCCGCGTACAGCAGCAGGGTCAGGGCCCAGGCGTTGAGCACGTCGTTGCGGTGGGTCCAGGGGACCGGCCACGGACGCGGAACCGGCCGGTCTCCAACCGCCACGCCGAGCGCAGGCTACCGAAGACGGTACGCGGCCAGAACGCCCAGTAGCTCTCCCCAGGCGGGAACTGGCCGGATCGTCCCGGGTGGCGACGCGCACGTGGTGGCCCCGGTTGTGCTCGACGTAGAAGTGTCCGTACCCGGTCGGTGCCAGCGCCACCTTGGACAGCCAGCGCTCCACCCGTTCCCGCTTGTGGCCCAGTTCGTGGGCGGTGTTGATGGCGATGCCGTTGACCACGCCCACGGTGGCGACCAGACCGGCCGCGCCGGCCACCGAAGCGCGTCTCGGGTCCACACCGCGCAGCAGAGCACCAGGGCCGCGTACTGGGTCGGTAGGTAGAGGTAGGTCAGCCACCGGTAGTAGCCGTCGGCGGACAGCCGGGCACCGCCTCCTCCGGTGGGTTCTGCCGGTCATCGCCGAGCAGCAGGTCGATCACCGGGATCAGGCCGAACACGACGGCCGGGGTGAGCCACCAGGCCCAGGCGCCGCCGCCGGCCCGCCAGAGGTGAAACCGAGGAAGGGCAGCGTCGGCACCAGCAGCGCCAGCGGCCAGAGCGGTCGGCGCGGATCCCGCCAAGCGGCGGACTCGACGGTCGGATCGGCATCGACGGCCATGGCCACCCTCCGCTCTCACGTCCCTGCGTCGACAGTGCCAGCCCCTCGATGAATTTACAAGATGCCAGCTTTTGTAAAGTAGAGTTATTTCGATCAATTGGTTCGTCGGACACCCGGGCCTTGCCGCGACCTCGATCGACTGATATCCACAGATGCGCATGCGCCACCGCGCAGCGACGGTCGGCGGCCGCCGACCATCCGCTCCCACGAGGAGGTCCCGTGCCACAACCGGGTGGTCACCCCGATGAGCCGGCGTCGACGCCGGCTCATCGCCATCCTGGCGGCAACGGCGACTGTCGCCGCGCTGCTCCCCACCGGCGTGAGCACCGCGGCCCCCACCGGCGGCGCGGCGTCCGCCGAGCGCCGGTCCGGACCGTTCGCCGAGGGGCACGAGCCCGCCGACGTCGACAACCGCACCGGTACGGCGGCACCCGACGCCCGGCAGCGCGGCCTGGCCCGCGCCGTCGACCCGACGTCCGGTGGAACAGGCTCGGCACCCGCAGGCACTCGGCCCCGGTCGTACCCCACTCGCCAGCGGGCTGCCCTCCGACCCGGAGGCCGCCGCCCGCGCCTACCTGGCCGGCAACCGCGACCTGTTCGGCATGGACGCCACCGAGGTCGCCAGCATGGAACGGGTGCTGGTCCGGCCGATCGGCAGCGGCACGGTCGTCACCCTGCGGCAACGCTTCGGCGACCTGCCCGCCGGGCCGGACGGCCTCGTCACCCTCGCGGTCGCCGACGGGCGGTGCTCTCGGTCAACTCCTCACTGGCCCGGACCACCGCCGCACCAGCGCCGGCCACCCGCACCGCCGAGCAGGCGTACGCGGCCGCCCTCGCCGACGCCAGACTGACCGCCGGCGCGGTGGCCAACCACACCATCCGGCCGGTGGCCGTGCCCACACCGCTGGATGGTGCCCGGGCCGCCTACGAGGTGACCATGATCGGCGCGGACACCGAGCACCCGGCCGCGTTCACCAGCTACGTGGACGGCAGCACCGGGAGGTGCTGGTCCGCGAGGACCTGGTCGACTTCGACTCCGACAACCCGAGCTGGGCGGTCTTCCCGGCCACCCCGCCGCGCGACCTCGGCCCCGGGCAGGACCCCGGGTGCGCTGGTGCGGCGACCCAGCACCCGGCTGCCAGGCGGCCTCCCGCGACCCGGCCACCGGCCAGCCGTGGGACGTCGACGCGGCCACCGGCACGCCGACCTTCACCTCGCGCGGCAACTCGGCCAACACGGTGCTCTCCTGGGGTGCGGGCACCCCGGTCGTTCCGGCCACCACCAGCCCCGACCGCCGCTACGAATACCCGTTCACCGACCAGTGGCACCAGTCGAAGTGCAACCCGGAGGTGTTCACCTCCGCCCAGCGCAACGACGCCGACGCGTCGATCGCCAACCTCTTCGCCATGCACAACCGGATGCACGACTGGTCGTACCAGCTGGGCTTCACCGAGTCGGCGTGGAACCTCCAGGCGGTCAACCTCACCCCGTCCGGGCTGGGCGGTGACGCCGAGCAGGGCCGCGCCCAGCAGGGCGCGCTGACCGGCAACCGGAACAACGCCAACCAGGGCACTCCGCGCGACGGGTTGCCGCCGACCACGAACATGTACCTGTGGCAGCCGCAGGCGGGTGGGCCGTACCCGCCGTGTGTGGACGGCGACTACGACATGACCGTGATCGGCCACGAGTACACCCACGCGATCACCAACCGGATGATCGCCGGCCCGAACAGCGGGATCGGCGGTCACCAGGGCGGGGCGATGGGTGAGTCGTGGGGCGACCTGCTCGCCGCCGAGTACCTCTACCAGCACGGGCTGCGCGCACCCGGCGAGACGCCCTTCGTCACCGGCGGCTACGTCACCGGCAACGTGGTCAGCGGCATCCGCAACTACGACCTCAGCCGCAGCCCGCTCAACTACTCCGACATCGGCTACAACACCGGTGGCCCCGCCGTGCACGCCGACGGGGAGATCTGGGGCGCCACCAACTTCCGGGTCCGCTCCGCCCTGGTCAAGCGGTACGGCCTCGGCACACCGCAGCGGCAGCTCGACTGCGCGCAGGGCAGGTGGCCGCCGACCAGTGCCCGGGTAACCGTCGCTGGTCGCAGTTGGTCTTCGACTCGTTCCTGCTCCAGGCCGCCAGCCAGGTCAGCATGCTCGACATGCGGGACAACATGCTCACCGCCGACCTGCTCCGCTTCGGCGGCGCGAACCAGGACCTGATCTGGGCCGAGTTCGCCCGCTCCGGATGGGCCGGGACGCCGCCACGCTGGGCGCCGCCGACACCGACCCGACGCCGAGCTTCGCCTCGCCACGCGGTGGCAACGCGACGCTCACCCTGCGCCCACGCGGGACAGCGTCGACGCGCCGATCCGGGTGTACGTGGGGCGTACGAGGCGCGTGCCGTGCCGGTGGCCGACACCGACCCGGCGACGGCGATCCCGGACACCGTAGAGCTGGTGGCCGGCACGTACGACCTGCTCGCCGTGGCCCCGGCTTCGGACACCAGCGGCTCAGCGTGACCGCCAGGGCCGGTCAGGACGGCTACGTGGACCTGCGGATGAGCCGCAACCTCGCCTCCACCGCGTCCGGTGCCACGGTCACCGGCGACGGGGTCAACCTGGATCGGGTGGTCGACGACACCGAGGCGACCAACTGGGCTTCCTGGACGGGGTCGCCGGTCGGCAGCTCACCGTGGCGCTGTCGGGGACGCGCCGCAGACGGTCAAGCGGGTGAACGTCAGCGCGATGCTGCGCCCGGCGCTCACCGGCGACGCCGACACCGGCGCCCAGAACGCGCTCAGTGCCCTGCGCTCGTTCGCGGTGTCGGCCTGCAACGCCACGACCACCGACTGCGCCGACCCGACGCGTTGGCAACGCATCTACACCAGCGCGGGCGACGCGTTCCCGGGCGGGGCGTACCGGGCGTACAGCCGGGACATCAACCTCCGGACATTCGCGGTACCCAGCACCCTCGCCACCCACCTGCGACTGGAGGTGCTGGCGAGCCAGTGACGGGCGGCCCGCAGTACGCGGGCGAGCAGGACGACGACCCGGCCACGACGACGGACTGCGCGACCGCCAGCCCGGCTCGCAGCCAGGTCAGGATCGCCGAGTTCCAGGCGTTCTCGAAGTGACACCGTGGGGCGGCGGGTGTCCGCCGCCCACGGCCCCCGATCAGCGGCGGGCTCGTTGCCAGGGGTCGACGGCGACCGGACGCTCCCAGCGGCGGTCCACCGGCGGTTCGTCGGAGTCGTCCGCCTCGCCGGTCGCAGCCCGGGTCAGGTGCCGCAGCCGCAGCAGCAACCACATCCCCAGGGAGAGCAGCAGTCCGCCGAGCAGGAACGCGGTCTGCACCACGCCGAACCCGCCGGACTGCGACACCGGGCGGCTGGCCGCCGGCGGTGCCGCGTCGGCCGGGACGTCCCCGATCGTCTCCTCGGCTGCCGTGCTCTCGCTCTCCTCGGTCGGCGCACTCGTGGGTCCGATGGACTCCGTCGGCGTCGGGGTCGGCTTGGGCTTACTGGTCGGGGCGCCGCTCACCCCACCACCGAGCGGGTGGCGGTCTGCCGGGCCAGGAGACGCAGGTTGGCGTCGTACGCCTCGGCGGCGAGGGTGACCCGCCCCTGGGTGACGTCGTCGTCGAAGGCCACCCGGTAGCGGGCCGTGACCGTGCGGCCCGGGCAGAGCGTGCCCGGGTCGAGCTGCCGGTCGGTCAGCCGGGCCACGTCGCCGTCGGTGCGGATCTCCAGCGGGAAGTCGCCGTTGTCCTCCACCCGGTCCATCTTCACCTGGTCGAGCCGGATGCCCTGCACACTGAGCACCATCGACCAGCGCACCTTCGCGCACCCGCCGCGCCGATCCGTCTGGGAGACCACAGCGGAGATGGTCCGCACCTGGTCTCCGGCGGTGAACCGGCCCGGCAGGCCGCTCAGCTCGGTGGTGAAGGCCGCCTGTGCCGGGGCGGCCAGGGTCAGCACCACCCCGGTCACGCCGGCAACGAACGCCCCGACCCGTAGCGCGTACCGCCACACGATCACCACCACCTCGCCTCTTCTCGTCGCTCCCGGGAAACGCTAGGAGGAAACGGGCGGGCCGGACAGAGGGTGTCTTCGCAGCCGACGCCAAGGACAACCGGTGATTTCACCGAGAGTGGTGAACCGCTGACCCGTAGCTGCACACCGCCACCCTGGGCTGACGGCGTGCGCTTCTGGCTGGCCCGCCAGGTCGATGTGCTGTTGAGCGGTATACCTCAGAGGAATATTTATGCCTCTGAGGTATACCGCTCACTACCGCATCCGCCCCGACGGAGGTGACCGACGGTCATCGCCGGCCGTGCGCGAGAATCACCAGGTGTCCGAGCTCTCCAGCACGTTCGTCCGGCTGCACGCCCGACTGGCACCGGTCGCCTTCGTTCCCGAGGTGCGGCTGCACCAGGCGGACGAGCCGATCGGGCTGTGGGAGCTGACCGAGGGCGAGTTCTCCAGCGACCGGCCGCCGCCGTTCTGGGCGTTCGCCTGGGCCGGCGGGCAGGCACTGGCCCGCTACGTGACCGACAACCCGGACCTGGTCGCCGGCCGCCGGGTGCTCGACCTCGCCTCCGGCTCCGGCCTGGTGGCCATCGCCGCCGCCCGCGCCGGCGCGGCGTCGGTACGGGCCGTCGAGGTGGACGAGTTGGCGGTGGCGGCCGTCGCCCTCAACGCCGAGGCCAACGGGGTACGCGTCGACGCCGAGTTCGCCGACATCCTCGACGGCGACGCCGGCGACGCCGAGGTGGTGCTCGCCGGTGACGTCTTCTACAGCGACGCGATGGCCCGTCGCGTGCTGCGGTTCCTGCTCCGCGCCGCCCGGGCCGGGGCACCGGCGCTGGTCGGTGACCCCGGCCGGGCGTTCCTGCCCCACGACCGCTTCGACGAGGTGGCGGCGTACGACGTGCCGGTGCCGGAGGCGCTGGAGAGCGTGCGGGTGAAGCGCACCACCGTCTGGCGGCTGCGGGCCGGGTTGCCGGGGGCCGCCAGCTAGCGTGTCCCGGTGCTGTTCCGCAGCTGGGCGCAGGTGGCCGACGCCGCATGGCCGGACGTGGCCCGGGTGCCGGACCACGTCGGCGGCACCCACCTGGTCGTCACCCGGCACGCGCTGGTCCGCCAAATCCTCGCCGACCCGGTCACCTATCGGCCGGACAACGCGCTGGACGCGGTGACCCCGATGCCGGTGACCGCGCTGCGGGTGCTCGCGGGGCATCGGTTCCGGCTGCCGCCGACCCTGGCGAACAACTCGGGTGCCAGCCATCCCCAGATCCGGGCGATCGTCGCGGACGCTGCACCCGCCCGGGTCGCCGCGCAGCGCCCCTGGCTCACCGCGCTGGTCCGGGACCGGGTCGCCCGGATCGGCGCCGCGCTCGACGCCGGTGAGCCGGTCGACCTGTACGCGGACCTCGCCGCCGACCTTCCGCTGCTGGTGCTGGCCCGGCTGGTCGACCTGCCGGACGCGTCGGTCGGCGCGGTCAAGGAGTTCGCCCGCGCCGCGCTGGAGTTGTTCTGGGCGCCACTGAACGCCGAGCGCCAGCTGGCGCTCGCCGCCGAGGTGGGCCGGTTCCACCACGTTCTGCGCGACTTCGCGGCCACCGGTGGCGGGTTGGCCGCCGAGGTACGCGCTGCCGGGCACCCGCCGGACGTGGTGGTCGGCGCGCTCTTCTTCCTGCTGGTCGCGGGCAGGAGACCACCTCGCAGTTCCTCACCCTGCTGCTGCACCGGCTGGCCGGCGAGCCCGCGGTACGGGCCGGGTTGCGGGCCGGCGAGGTCGCGGTTGCCGACGTGGTGGAGGAGGGACTGCGCCTGGAACCGCCCATCGTCACCTGGCGGCGGGTGGCGGCGACGGACAGCACGCTGGGCGGGACGGAGGTGCCGACGGGCAGCAGCCTCGTGCTGTGGCTGGGCCGCGCCGGCCGGGACCCGGCGGTGGTGGAGTCGCCCGACGAGTTCCGTCCGGGCCAGCGTGGGTCGCGCCGGCACCTGGCGTTCGGGGCGGGCGCGCACCGGTGCGTCGGAGACGTGCTGGCCCGGATGGAGGCGGCGGTGGTGGTGACCGAGGCCGCGCCCCTGCTGGACGGGGTGACAGTGGTCCGGCCGCCCTGGTGCCCGGACAATCTGACCTTCCGGATGCCGGACGCGTTCGTGGTCCGCCGTTTCGCCGGGGTCACCGGGCTGACCGGATCCTGACATCCGCTCGGTATGTTTCCGGGCGTGTCAGCCATCCCCACCCGCCGGATCCCTGCCGCCGTAACGCTTCTGGCCCTGCTGACGTTGACCGGCTGCGCAGTCGGTCCCACCCACGTGGCCCACGCCCGGCAGATCACCGTGGCCCAGCCGACGCCGTCCACCGCGGCCCCGATCCCTTCGCCGTCGCCGTCGCCGACACCGAAACCCGCGTTCAAGAGCCTGGCCTGGTACGTCGCCCAGGTGCCGACGTTTACCGAGGCACCGCTGCCGCAGCCGGTGCAGGTGCCGACGACCGGTACGGCCGCGTTCTGGCACCGCCTGCCGACCGACCAGAAGGTCGCCTTCATCACCATCGACGACGGTGGACTGGCCCGCCCGCCGGAGGTGATCGACTTCATCTGGCAGGCACACATCCCGGTCACGATGTTCCTCAACTCACCGGCGGCGGCCGAGCACACCGACTACTTCCGGCGGATCGAGGCGGCGGGCGGGGTCGTGGAGAACCACACCATCAACCACACCTCGCTGGCCGGCCGGTCGTACGCCCACCAGAAGCAGGAGATCTGCGGGGCGGCGGACCGGCTGGAGGCGCTGTTCGGCAAGCGACCCACACTGTTCCGTCCCCGTTCGGCGAACATGACAGCGGCACCCTGCAGGCCGCACACGACTGCGGCGCGAAGGCGGTCTTCCACTGGTCCGAGACCGTCCACGAGGGAAGGTGCGCTACCAGACCCCGGAGAAGGTGGTCCAGGCCGGCGACGTACTGCTGATGCACTTCCGACCGGCACTCATGGACGACCTTCTCGCGGCGCTGAAGGCGATCCACCGGGCCGGGCTCACCCCGGCACTCCTGGAGGATTACGTACGGTAGGCAGCACGTCGCCGACCTGACGAAAGTCGGGGTGAGTGCTGCCCTTCGGGCGCGGTGCGGCAGCGGGTCGCTCGCCTAGCGTCAGCGCATGATCACATTACGTGGGTTGACGAAACGGTTCGGGTCGACCGTCGCGGTCGACGCGTTGACCGTCGACATCGCGCCCGGCCGGGTCACCGGTTTCCTCGGCCCCAACGGCGCCGGCAAGTCCACCACCATGCGGATGATCCTCGGGCTGGACCGTCCCACCGCCGGGCAGGCTCTGGTCGGCGGGCGCGCGTACCGGAGTTGCGCCGGCCGCTGCACGAGGTGGGCGCGCTGCTCGACGCCCGGCCATCCACCCGGCCCGGTCCGGCCGGGCGCACCTGCGGGCCATGGCACACAGCAACGGCATCCCGGTCCGCCGGGTCGACGAGGTGCTGGACACCGTCGGGCTGGACGGGAAGGCCGCTGGTAAGCCGGGGCGGACCCTCTCCTCGGCATGGGCCAACGGCTCGGCATCGCCGGCGCGCTGCTCGGCGACCCACCGGTGCTGATGTTCGACGAGCCGGTGAACGGCCTCGACCCGGACGGGTGCGCTGGGTGCGGCAGCTGATGCGCTCGCTGGCCGACGAGGGGCGGACGGTCTTCGTCTCCAGCCACCTGATGAGCGAGATGCAGCTCACCGCCGACCAACTCGTGGTGATCGGCCGAGGGCGACTGCTCGTCGACGCGCCCACCGCCGAGGTGATCGCCGGCAGCACCGTCGCGGTCCGGGTCCGCAGCCCGCACCCGGACGGACTGGCCGCCCTCGCCGCGCGCCTCACCGCCCTCGGCGCGACGGTGGAGGCGGCCGACCGGAACGAGCTGACCGTCGTCGGCACCACCGCGGAGCGGGTCGGGGACCTGGCACACGAGCTGGGGTACGACTGCACGAGCTGAGCCCGCACGGCGCATCGCTGGAGCAGGCGTTCATGGAGCTGACCGCCGACAGCGTCGAGTACGCCGGCGGCCCGACCGGAAGTGGGGCGCGATGAACACCACCACCCGTCACGGTGCCGTAGCCGCCGAGTGGACCAAGCTCTCCTCGGTGCGGAGCACCTGGTGGACGGCACTGGCCGGGCTGCTGGTGATGGCCGCGAGCGCCGGCCAACTGGCCATCTACGCCGCGAACGACAACACCAACGACGATCCGACCGACGACCTGGGCATCGTCACCGTCGGCAGCGTGCTGATCGACTCGGTCGAGATGACCCAGTACGTGGTGCTGGCGCTCGGCCTGCTGGCGATCACTGCGGAGTTCACCAGTGGCACCATCCGGACCACGTTGCAGTGCACCCGTCCCGTGGCCGCGTACTGCTGGCCAAGGCCGCGGTGGTCGGCGTGGTCACCTTCGTCCTCGGCCTGCTGCTCGGCGGCGTCGGTGCCCTGGTCGCCCGGCCGGTGCTCGGTGAGTGGGCAGCGCACCGGCCGCCGGCACGATCGGCGACATCGTGGCGGTGGCGATCTACCTGGCGCTGATCGGCGTGCTCGCGCTGGGTCTCGGTGCCGCGCTACGGAGCGCGGTGCTCACGATCACCGTGCTCCTCGCCACCCTGATGATCGTGCCGCTGTCCCTTCAGGAGCCGGACATCGACGTGCTGAACCGGATCGCCGACGTGTTCCCCGGCGTGGCCGGCGGGCACTTCCTGGCCGGCGACACCGAGCCGTACCCGAGCCTGGTCGGGCTGCTCCTGCTCGCCGGGTGGGCCGCCGCCGCGCTGCTGCTGGCCGGGCCGCGCTGCGCCGCCGCGACGCGTAGAGCGTGCACTGAGCGGGGCCCGCCGCGGGCCCCGCTCAGCCGTCGACCAACCCGCCTCGTACGCGAGGATCGCCGCCTGCACCCGGTTACGCACATCCAGCCGGGTGAAGATGCTGGTCAGGTAGCTCTTCACGGTGCCCTCCACCAGGTGCAGCCGGCGCGCGATCTCGGCGTTGGACAGCCCCGCCCCGACCAGGGCCAGCACCTCGCGTTCCCGCTCGGTCAACCCGGCGGTACGGTCCCGGCGGCGGGTCGGCGGGCCAACCGCCCGGCCCCAGCTCGATCACCCGGCGGGCCACCCGTGGCGACAGGTACGCCCCGCCGTCGGCCACCGCGTGCACACCGGCGATCAACTCACGCGGGTCGCCGGCCTTGAGCAGGAAGCCGCTGGCACCGTGTCCGAGCGCCCGGGCCACATGGTCGTCCTCGCCGAACGTGGTCAGCATGATCGTCGCGGTGTCCGGCACCACCCGGCGGATCTCGGCGGCGGCGGCCAACCCGTCCAGCCTCGGCATCCGGATGTCCAGCAGCGCGACCCGGGCCGGTGGGCACGGACCAGCTCCACCGCCGCGTGCCCGTCGCCGGCCTCGGCGACCACCTCGATGCCGGGATCGCTGGCGAGGATGGCACGGACACCGGCCCGGATCATCATCTCGTCGTCGGCCAGCACGACCCGGATCGGCGGCGTCCCCGTCCTGTCGGTGTCCACTAGACGATCCACTCCTTGCTGACCAGCCGGCCATCGGTGAAGCAGAGCCGCCAGGTGGGCTCCGCGAGGGAAGTTGCCGTCGGTGTAGTACTCGCAGCCGGCCGTCGCGGGCGTTCCAACTGCCGCCGGGCAGCCCGACCAGCTCCGACCGGGCCGCGCCGACGCGCAGCTGGTCGAAGGTGTCCCGGTCCAGCACCGTCCCGGCGGTCGCCACCGGGTAGTAGACGAACGAGAGCACCAGGGTGAAGCCGACCGGCGCCAGCAGCGCGACCAGCAGACTGCGCCGAACCCGCCGCCGGGCGTCGTGCAACCGCCGCTCGGCATCCGTCGGCCGCTCCACCGGGCCGCTCCGCTCGTCGGCCCGGGTGCCGGCCCGGTCTCCGTCGCCGACCCGATCGTCTCCGGCGGCGGCGCGGTGACCGGCAACACCGCGCGGACCGCGAAACCACCGGCGGCGCGATGGCCGGCGTCGAGCGTCCCACCCGCGAGGCGGACCCGCTCGGCGAGAGCGAGCAGCCCACTGCCCTGCGACGGCGGGGCGGCAGCGGCCCGGCGGGCGGAGCGGCGTTGACGACGGTCACCTCGACCCGGTCGCCGTCGCTGGTGAGGTGCACGTCGACCGGAGCGCCCGGCGCGTACCGGGCCGCGTTGGTCAGCGCCTCACGGACGATCCGGTGCGCCGCGTGACCGGTCATCGCCGGCAGCTCCGCGACCGCCGGGGCGACGTCCATCCGTACCGCCATGCCGGCCTCCCGGGCACCGTCGACCAGGTCGGCGACGGTCTCCCGCTCGGACGCAGCGACCCGCCCGCCTCCTCGCGGAGGACCCCGATGATCTCGTGCAGTCGCTCGGTGGCGGCGGAGACGCTGGCCGCAACTCCCCGCCGCGACCCGGTGCCGGTCGTCCAGGTCGGCGGCGACCTCCAGGGCGGCGGCGCGCAACGCGATCAGGCTGAGGTCGTGACCGAGCGAATCGTGCATCTCCCCGGCGATCCGGGCCCGCTCCCGCAGCCGGATCCGCTCGGCGGCACCCGCTGCTCGCGGGTCAACGCGTCGACGTGCCGGCGGCCCGCGTCGGTCAACTCCTGCTGCTGGCGGCGGTACCGGCCGACCAACCAGGGAAACACGGCGGCGAAGAGCAGCACCGAGGCGAGCAGGAACCAGGTGGCCGCGCCGGCCCGAGCAGCCCAGGTTGAGCGCCGTGCCACCGGCCGTGATCAGCACGAATACCATGATCGCCGGACCCACCGTGGCACTGCGCCGGCCGGCGAGATAGCTGAAGACCGGAATGGCGAAGACGAAGTTGCCATCGACCAACGACCCGAGCACCACCAGCACCGGGGCGACCAACGGCTGACGTCGACCCGCCACCACCGCCACACCGAGCAGCAGCAGCTTGCCGACCAGCAGCGGAACCGCGTACCGCGGATAGGCGGGCTGACCCCGGCGTAGCCGACCGGGCGGCCACCACCGCCCAGAGCAGCACGTCCAGCAGCAGGCGACGCCGCCGGTGCAGCCAACCCGGCGGCGCGTAGTCGAGGATCCGCACGGCGGCCAGGCTACCCACGCCGGACCTGGGCCGACACCGACGAAAGTCAGGTGTTCAGCTGCTCTCCTCGGCCCAGACCCGCCAGTCGTCGAGCACACCGTGCAGCGCCGGGTGAGCCAACCCGGCGCGGAACGCCGGAACACGCCCGGGTCCATCGCGCCGGCACCGTCGGGCAGCGCGCCGAGCAGGTTCGGCACCAGGTCGGTGAGATTCGTCCAGTGCACCAGCTCCGGCCTGGCCGGCCAGGCGCCGATCACCACGCCGGCCGGTACGGCCCTGCGGTCCAGCGCCTCCAGGGTCAGCGCGGTGTGGTTGAGCGTGCCCAGCCCGGCGCGCGCCACCACCACCGCGGGCGCGCCGAGCGACACCGCCAGATCGGCGACCGTCCACAGCTCACCCGACGGACGCAGACCCATCGGCACCAGCAGCCCGCCCGCGCCCTCGATCAACACCAGGTCGTGCTTGTCGGCCTCGGCACGGACCGCGTCCACCGCCTCGTACAACTCCAGCGGCGGCAGGTCGGCGACCCGAGCGGCGGCCAGCGGGGCGAGCGGGTCCGGGTAGCTGGCCAGGGTCCGCCCGGTCAGCGGGCAGCCAACCGGTTGACCGCGTCCACGTCACCGGGTTCACCACCGGACGTACCGGTCTGGCCCGGTTTGACCACCGCCACCCGCAGCCCGGCGGCCTGCGCGGCAGCCGCGATCGCCGCGGTCACCACGGTCTTGCCGACCTCGGTGTCGGTCCCGGTAACCAGAACCGGCCCTGCCCACGCCGTCACAGCTCCACCTCGGTTCGCGACTGCGGGCTCGCAAACCCGGCTCACTCCTCGCGCTCACGGCTCCACCTCGGTTCGCGACTGCGGGCTCGCAAACCCGGCTCACTCCTCGCGCTCACGGCGCGCAGTCCACGATGACATCCAGCGCCCGCTCGAACGCCTCCCGGGCACCCCGGCGTTGATCGTGAGCCGCAGGCGGAGCGGCTGTCCGGGGTGGACGGCGGACGGAAACACCCGACCGCGACGCCGCGGTCCCGGCAGTCCGCCGCCCAGGCGCTCGCCGCCTCCGGCCCGGGGCCGTCACCGAGATCACCGCCGCGTCCGGAGCGGAGACGGTCAGCCCGGCCGCGCGGAGTCGACCGACCGCCAGCCCCACCCGGTCGGACAGCTCGGCGCGCACGTCGTCGCCGACCCGCGCGAGCCGCAGAGCGGCATGGACGCCGGCGGCGACCGCCGGCGGCAGTGCCGTGTCGAAGATGAACGTACGTCCGGTCTCGACCAGGTGCCGGACGAACTCGGCCGGGCCGGCGACCACGCCACCCGCGCCACCCAGCGCCTTGGACAGGGTCGCGGTGACCACCACGTCCGGCTCACCGGCCAACCCGGCGGCGGCCACCGCCCCGCACCGGCCGGACCGGTCACGCCGAGCGCGTGGGCGTCGTCGACAAGCAGCAACGCGCCGTGCCGGCGGGCCACCGCGTGCAGTCGGGCCAGCGGGCGAGGTCGCCGTCGACCGAGAAGATCGACTCGGTCACCACCACCGCCGGCCGGCCGGCGCGGCTGCCAGCGCGGCGGCGACCGCCGGGACGTCTGCGTGTGGCGTGACCACCGTCTCGGCACCGGAGATGCGGCAGCCGTCGATCAGGGACGCGTGGTTGTGCGAGTCGGAGACGAGCAGCGTCCGAGGTTGGACGAGCCCGCGCAGCGCACCGAGGTTCGCCAGGTAGCCGGAGGAGAAGACGAGGGCACGATCGGTGCCCAGCCATCCGGCCAGCTCGTCCTCCAGCGCCTGGTGTGCGTCGGTGGAGCCACGGACCAGGCGGGATCCGGTCGCCCCAGCCCGTACGCCGAGAGTGCCGCCGTGGCCGCGGCGGTGACCTCCGGGTGGGTGGCCAGGCCGAGGTAGTCGTTGCCGGCCAGATCGGTCATCCGGTCGTCGGCGGGACGCGGGTGCAGCCGCCGGGTGAGCCCGGCCTTGCCCGCAACTCCGCGCGGCGGTCGAGCGCCGCCAGCCAGTCCGCCACCGTCACCCCTCCGCCGCTGTCCGTGCCGGAGAGCCCGACACCCGCCGGGCGAAATTACCACCCGCCGTCATCGGCCCGACGAAGCGCGGGGCCGACGGGCTGCCAGGTCATTCCGGCTGATCGGACGGCCTTGTAGGGTACGAGCCATGCCAGAGATCCTCGACCAGGCCCGGACCCAGGTCCTGGGTGACGGTGTCGGCCTCGATCAGGCCGCCATCCTCGCCGTGCTGAACCTGCCCGACGAGCACCTGCCCGCAGCACTGCAGCTCGCCCACGACGTGCGGATGCGCTGGTGCGGCCCCGAGGTCGAGGTCGAGGGATCGTGTCGCTCAAGACCGGCGGCTGCCCGGAAGACTGCCACTTCTGCTCCCAGTCGGGCCTGTTCACCTCTCCGGTGCGCTCGGTCTGGCTGGACATCCCGTCGCTGGTCGAGGCGGCGAAGCAGACCGCCAAGACCGGGGCCACCGAGTTCTGCATCGTCGCCGCGGTGCGCGGGCCGGACGCCCGGCTGATGAAGCAGATGCGCGAGGGCGTCGCCGCCATCAAGGCGGAGGTCGACATCCAGGTCGCCGCGTCGCTGGGCATGCTCACCCAGGAGCAGGTCGACGACCTGGTCGACATGGTGTGCACCGCTACAACCACAACCTGGAGACCTGCCGGTCGTACTTCCCCAACGTGGTCACCACCCACTCGTGGGAGGAGCGCTGGGAGACGCTGCGGATGGTCCGTGACTCCGGCATGGAGGTCTGCTGCGGCGGCATCCTGGGCCTGGGCGAGACCGTCGAGCAGCGGGCCGAGTTCGCCGCGCAGCTCGCCGAACTGGCCCCGCACGAGGTGCCACTCAACTTCCTCAACCCGCGCCCGGGCACCCGCTCGGTGACCGTCCGGTGGTGGAGGGCAAGGACGCGCTGCGGGCCATCGCCGCGTTCCGGCTGGCCATGCCGCGCACCATCCTGCGGTACGCGGGTGGCCGCGAGATCACCCTCGGCGACCTGGGCACCCGCGACGGCCTGCTCGGCGGCATCAACGCGGTGATCGTCGGCAACTACCTGACCACGCTCGGTCGACCGGCCACCGCCGACCTGGATCTGCTGGACGAGCTGAAGATGCCGGTCAAGGCCCCTCTGACACGCTGTGACGACCATGACGACGACGGACCTGTGGTGTGACCGGTGCGGTGAGTCGGCGTCGGCCACCGCCCACCCGGCGTGCGCGTCGGCCCGCCAGTTGGAGCCACCCCGGTTCTGCCCCCGGTGCCGGCGTCGCATGAAGGTGCAGGTGCTGCCGGTGGGCTGGTCGGCGGTCTGCGTCGAGCACGGCGAGATCCGGGGCTGATCCGGTGCTGCGGGGCGGGCGGTGACGCTGCGACCGGCGACGGTCGCGGACGTGCCGGCCCTCGCGGCGATCCGGGCCGACCCGGAGGTCCGCCGGTGGTGGCGGGTGGCGACGACCTGGCCGACTCCGTCCGCGCCGACCTCGCCGACGACGACCTGCACGTGTACGCGATCGAGCACGACGGTCGGGTGATCGGCGCGATCCAGTGGTACGCCGAGTCGGACCCGGACTACCGGCACGCCAGCCTGGACGTCTTCCTCGACCCGGTGGAGCGGGGCTCTGGTCTCGGCGGTGACGCGATCCGCACCCTGGCCCGACACCTGATCGACGAGTACGGCCACCATCGCTTCACCATCGACCCGGCCGCGGCGAACACCGCCGCCATCCGGGCGTACGCGAAGGTGGGTTTCCGGCCGGTGGGGTGCTGCGCCGCTACGAGCGCGGCGCGGACGGGCGCTGGCACGACGGGCTGCTGATGGACCTGCTCGCCGACGACCTGGTGGAGTGACAGGTCAGCACACCGATGCAGTGCGCACTTGCAGATCTGGACAGTTTCCGTTCGCGCTGAACGGAAACTGTCCAAGATCTCGAACGAGCGCCGGGTCAGGCGATGGCGCAGGTGGTGTTGTTGACGGTGAAGGCAGTCGGTTTCGGGTTGGAGCCGGTGTGGGTGCCGTTGAAGCCGAAGCTCACCGACGCGCCCGGCGCGATGGTCCCGTTGTAGGACAGGTTCGTGGCGGTGACCGCCGCACCGGTCTGGCTGACCGCCGCCGACCAACCCTGACTGACGCTCTGCCCGGCGGTGGAGAACCGCAGCGACCAACCGTTGATCGCTGTGGTACCGGTGTTGGTGATGGACACCGTCGCGGTGAAGCCGCCGCCCCAGTCGTTCGTGGCGTACCCGACGGAGCAGGTGCCGCCGACCGGCGGTGCCGCGGTGGTCACCGCGACCGGCGCGGACGCCGCGGAGGTGTTGCCGGCCGCGTCCACGGCCACCACATAAAACTGGTACGCCGTCGAGGCGGTCAGCCCGGACACCGCCTGGGTGCTGCCGGTCGGTGAGCCGACCACCACGTCGGTGGCGCCGGCCTCGCGGTAGACCCGGTAGCCGGTGACGCCGACGTTGTCGGTCGACGCGGTCCAGGCCAGGGTGAGCCCGGTGGCGGTGACGGCCGAGGCGACCGGCGTGCCGGGGTGCTCGGCGCGGTGGTATCAGCGGTGCCGGCCGGTGGCGTGGTCACCGTGAGCTTCGGCGAGGCGGCCGACTCGTTGCCCGCGCCGTCGCGCGCCACGACGGTGTACTCGAACGTCCGTTCCGGCAGCAGCGTGGTGATGGTGATCGAGTTGCCGGTGACCCGCCGGGTCGCCACCACGTCGTTGCCGACCATGAACTCACGGACGTCGTACCCGGCGAGTCCGCTGCCGCCGCTGTCGGTGGACGGCACCCAGGTCAGGGTGACTGACCTCGGCGTCAACTGCGACGCCACCGGGGTACCCGGGACGGTCGGCTTGGTGGTGTCCGGTACGGCCGCTCCGGCTCCTCGCCCCAGACGCGGGTGGTGCCGGAGTAGAGCGGCACCTTGCGGTTGGGCCCGGCCGTGGCCTGGTACGACGGGTCGTTGGTCGGGTCCCAGGTGCCACCCTCCGGCACGCCGATCTTGAACTGGACCTCCATCCGGTGCGCCGACTGGCCGGCCGGGGCGATGGTGTGCCCGGTGCAGTCCACCTCGACGTACCAGATGTCACCGCTGAACTGCTTGGCGGTGGTCGGGGACGGCAGCCCTGGTGTAGCCGGCGGTGACCTGCACCGGGCCGGTGCCGTCGGGCCGGAAGTAGTACCGGAACCGGCCGTCGGTCAGCGCGCGGGCCGGGAACGCCGACTTGTTGTAGATCATCGTCTTCAGCCCGGTGGCCCGGGGTTCGGCCTGCGTCACAGTGGTCTCCACTGTCAGCTGGTCGATGTCCGGCGTCTCGGCGACCGGAAGTTCGCCAGCGGCGTGCCGCCGTACTCGGAGGTCAGCCGGACCAGCGCGGACGTGAAGCCGGCGTTGTAGTCGGTGGCCACCTCGTTCATCACGTAGTCCGACCGACTGTCGCTGTACGCGTCGTTGGCCGAGGACGGGCCGCCGACCAGCGCGCCGTAGAGGGTGTGTCGGGTCTCGACAGGGACTGTCTGGCTGTCCCACCAGGAGCCGTGGGCGGTGCGGTGGTGCGGGTTCTTCGGTGCGTTGGCGCCGAACCCGATGACGTAGCTGGAGTTACGCGGGTTGTCGCCGAGCGCGTAGTTGATCTGCCGGACGGCGAAGTCGTGGTAGCGGGCCTTGCGGGTGGTGTCGGTGGTCTTGTCGCTGTAGACCAGTGCGGCGAAGGAGGTGTTCGCGGCGTAGCGCAGCGCGCCCCAGGAGTCGAGCACGGCCATTCCACCCGGCGAGTACGGCACCCGCTGACCGTTCACCCCGACGGTCCAGTAGTCCAGCCACCGGTTGGCGTCGTCGACGTACTTCTGCTTGCCGGTCAGGTTGGCCAGCAGCACGTACGCGCCGAACTGCTTGTTGTCCCACGCGATGGTCCACTTGTACGAGCGGGTGGTGGACTGGTTCTCGGTGCCGAGCTTGTCGTACTCGCTCTCGGCCTTGGTCAGGTAGCCGGCCTCGCCGGTGGCCCGGTGCAGCCAGATCGCGGCCCAGACCAGCTCGTCCTGCCAGCCGCTCCACGACCGGTAGAAGCTCGTCGCGTCGGTGATGCACTCGTGGTAGGACTTCCGCACCGTGTCGGCAACGTGTAGAGCTGCCGGGCGTGGCCCAGCAGCTTGTCCGCGTAGGTCGCGTCGGTGGGCCGGAACACCATCGAGGACGCGGCCATCGCGGCCGCCGTCTCGCCCGCCAGGTCCGCGCCGCCACAGCTCGCATCGATCTTGTACGCGGGCCGCGCCATCGGCATCACCTCGGCCGGGCCCCACCACTTGTGGTCGTCGTCGCCCTTGCCGATCTGTCCGTAGAGGACGTTGGCCGAGGATGCGCCTTGATGAAGTAGTCGTTGACGAAGCGCAGGTTGTTGAGCAGGTGCGGCAGTTGCCCGGAGGCGGTGTAGCCGCTGCGGTACTCCACCGCGCCCCAGGCGAGCATCGTGGCGCTGAACGCCATCGGGAAGCCGAACTTGACGTGGTCGCCGGCGTCGTACCAGCCACCGGTGAGGTCCAGGCCCGCGTCGGCACCGTCGGTGAGTGCGCTGTCGCCGCGCCAGGAGACCCGGTTCCAGTCGGGCTTGCGGCCGGACTGCTGCGCCTCGTAGAAGAGCAGCGACTTCTGCAGCGCCTCGGCGTAGTTGTAGGTCGCCGCCGGCGCGGCGGAGGCGGGCGCGGACGGCGGTGCGGTCACCGCGAGGACGCGCCGGTGAGCAGCGCGACACCGAGGGCCAGTAGCCGCCGAGGCCAGGGCTGGTCGGCGGCCGGTGGCCGCCGGGCTGGCCGCTGGACGGCCGGGTCAGGTGGCGCATGGCGGGCTCCTGTCGGAGGCGCCGCCGGCGGTCGCACCGACGCGGGACGGCGTGCGGGCGGCACGGCCACCGGCGACAGCGGGGTGGCGGTGTGACCACGGAAAGCGATGGAAGCGCTCCCATGGATAACCGACAATGTAATGGGCCTACCGTCCGTTTGGGAAGCCTGTGCGCGCGGCAGGGGCCGAGCCCGGCGTACCGTCGGGCGATGGCACTGATCGCGCAGCTCTCCCTGGGCGTGTCCGACGCCGAGCGGGCAGGAACGTTCTGGGCCGCGGCCCTCGGCTACCGTCGCCGCGAGCCCCGGTTCACCGGCGACGAGTGGATCGTGCTGGAGCCGCCGCCGGGGTGTCGGGCATGGCCCTCGCGATGGACCTCAGCGAGAGCCCCGTGCGGGAGTTCCCCGGCTCCACCTGGATCTGGACGCCGGCGACCGCCCCTCGACGAGGAACTCGACCGGCTGCTCGCGCTCGGTGCCCGGATCGTCGACTGGCGGCACTATCCCACCGATCCGCACCCGACCGAGCCGCCGTACGTGGTGCTCGCCGACCCGGAGGGCAACCGGTTCTGCGTCTCGGGCCGCCGCGAGCCGCCCGGCCCTGAGCAGGGCACTAGGGCCTGGACAACGCGCCCTTTCGGTCCGCCGGCGCGGGCACGGCGAGCGGCACGGTGAGGGTGAGCAGCCCACCGTCGCGCTCCGTCGCGGCGGGCCGACCGAGCCGGTGCAGCGTGCGCAGCATCGGGTCGTTGGCGGCCTGGACGTGCAGCACCAGCGCCGCGTACCCGGACCGGTCGGCGTGCTGGACCAGCCGGCGCAGCAACGCCGACCCGAGCCCGCGCCGCTGCCAGTCGTCGCGCACCAGCAGCGCCACCTCGGCCTCGTCGCCCTCGCCGAGCAGGTTCGCCATGGCGACCACCGACTCGGCCGTGCCCTCGGAGCCGGTGGTGCTGGCGATCAGCGTCAACCCTCGGGTCGGCTCCAGCAGCCGACGCAGGCGGGCCGGCTGCGGCAGCGCCGCCCCGCCCAGGTAACGCCGCTGCCGGCTGCGCCGTGAGCACGCCTCGTGCAGCTCGACGACGCCGGACAAATCGTGGGCGCTGGCCGGCCGGACGGCCACCTCCGCGCCGTCGGGCAGCACCACTGTGACCTGTTCGGCGGCTCGACGCGCCACCGTGGTGGCCAGCTCGACCAGGGCCTGCGCCCGCGCGTACTCCGCCGGGTGAAGTCGGGCGCGGCCCGGCGCAGCGCGAACGAACCACCGCCGGGTCGGCCAGCAGCATGCTGGCCCCGGTGATTCCCCGTTCGACGCCGACCGACGCCGGTCGCCAGCTGACGACATCGGCGGCGAGCAGGGTCCGCAACGCCTCGCCCGTCGCGTCCGGGTCACGCACCAGCCGGTTGGCCAGCCCGAGCACCCGGGTGGGTTGGTCGACCAGGCCGCGCGCCTCGCTGCGCGCGACCCAGCAGTCCCGGCCCCGACCCCGCTCGACGGCGGTGATCAGCCCGGCCTCGTCCAGCGTGTCCGGCGCGTCGACCAGGAAGTCGTCGACCGCGCCCTGCTCGGTGGGCTGCACCTGCACGGTGAGGATGTTGACCCGCGCAACGCGAGGCTGGCCGTGAGCACCGACAGGTAACCCGGTCGGTCGTCCACCGTCGCTCGAATCCGCCACAACGTCATGGTTGGCTCCCTTCCCCACCTCAGAGCCTCACCCCCGCCTGTTGCCGGACGGTTGCTCGGCGGTGTCGGCCCGGGAACTCCTGGGGCCGCTCAGGGGCCGGCGACCACCGGGGCGCGCCGACCAGGTCGAGCCGGTCACCGAGGATCACCGCGCAGGCCCGAACGAGCTGGGTGAGGCGATCCACCTCGGTGCTGTGGAACGCGGCGGCGCAGAGGGTCTCGCTGTACTCGCGGGCCACCACCAGCACCAGGCCCGCCCGCCCGAACGGCGCGATCGCGTGGTGGGTGCCGTCGGGCGTGGTCATCGACCGACCGCGCAGCGGTGTCACCTCCGGCAACCGCAGGGTACGGGTGCACGCCAGCTCGCGTGCCCCACTGTCGCCCCGCCACCCCGGTCCGGGAGGCCCAGTCGACCGGCACCACGGCGGCGACGGCCCAGTCGGCGGCCAGCAGCCCCGGCACCGCGTCGACCATGGTGGCCAACCCGTCGGCCGGGTTGGCCGCGACCTGCGCCAACAGCTCCGCGTCCTGGCCGGTGGTGGTGGGCGCGCCGATCGCCCGCCACACGCCGTCCACCCGCACGCCGGGGATCGCCGCGAGACCAGCGAGCAGCCGCTCCACCCGCGCCGCCCCGGCCAGACCACGGTGAAATCGTCCACCGCGCGCCCGCCGAGCCGTTCGAGGACCACCACCTGGACGATGTCCGCCCGGAGACGCCCAACGTGCGGGCGACCTGCCCGAGCGTGCCCGGACGGTCCGGCAGGGTGACCCGAACTCGCAGCAACATGTCTGTCCCTCCGCTCGGCGGGCCGGCGAAAGACCAGCCGGCAGGCTGCAACCAGCCTGCTAGTTGACCATTTCGTCCCTGTTGCAGAGGCATGTCCCGAGGGGAAAATCTGACCTTGACAACGTGAGCAGGCTGCCATCAACTAGTCGGATGAGTGATCCGGCCGTCGATGCGCTGCGGCCGGGGCCGTCCCCGCCTCACCCGCGGGGCTCGCCCTGGACCGACTCGCCGACTATCTGACCCAGCACCGACCCGAGTTGGCCGTCGAGCCGTTGCGCGCCCAGCTGATCGCGGGCGGCAAGTCCAACCTCACCTACCTGCTGCGCCTCGGCGACCGCGAGGTCGTGCTGCGCCGCCCGCCGCTGGGACACGTGCTGGCGACCGCGCACGACATGGCCCGCGAGTTCCGGGTCATCTCGGCGCTGGCGCCGACCGAGGTGCCGGTGCCGGGCGCGCTGCTGCTCTGCACCAACCCGGAGGTGATCGGCGCACCGTTCTACCTGATGGAGCGGATGCCCGGCGAGGTGTTCCGCACCCGCGCGCAGACCGACCCGCTGGGCGACGACCGCCGGCGCGCCCTCGCGATGGCGATGATGGACACCCTCGCGGCGCTGCACAGCGTCGAGCCGTCCACGGTCGGGCTGGGCGACTTCGGCCGACCGGAGGGCTACCTGGCCCGGCAGGTCCGCCGCTGGGGCGGGCAGCTCGACCGCTCCCGCAGCCGTGATCTGCCCGGCATCGACGAGCTCCGTGACCTGCTCGCGGCGACCGCCCGGAGGGCACGAACGCCGGCCGCATCGTGCACGGCGACTACCGACTGGACAACCTCCTCGCCTCGGCCGACCCGGTGGCCGTGCACGCCGTACTGGACTGGGAGATGGCCACCCTCGGCGACCCCTCGCCGACCTGGGGCTGCTGCTGACCTACTGGGACGTGCTGGGGGCAGCGACACGGCCGACGGCAACCCGGTCGCGGACGGCCTCGGGCCGCGCGCCGGCTTCCCACCGGCGCCGAGCTGATCGACAGGTACGCCGGGCGCAGCGACGTGGACGTCGGCCCGCTGCACTGGCACGTGGCGCTGGGCTGCTTCAAGCTCGCGGTCATCTGTGAGGGCATCCACTACCGCCACACGCTCGGGCAGACGCTCGGCGAGGGCTTCGACCGGATCGGCGAGATGGTGGCACCGCTGGTCGCGCACGGGCTGACCGCCGCCAGGGAGCGGTGATGGACTTCTCATACGACAGCCGGACCGAGGAGCTGCGCGCCGAGCTGACCCGGTTCCTGACCGAGCACGTCTACCCGGCCGAGGCCGTGCACGCCGAGCAGGTGGCCGCCGGTGACCCGTGGTCGCGTACCCCCGTGTTGGCCGAGCTGAAGGCGGAGGCCCGCAGGCGCGGCCTGTGGAATTTGTTCCTGCCCGATCCGCGCTACGGCGCCGGCCTGACCAACCTTCAGTACGCGCCGCTGGCCGAGTTGACCGGGCGCAGCCTGCACCTGGCGCCGGAGGCGGTCAACTGCGCGGCACCGGACACCGGCAACATGGAGCTGCTGGCCGAGTTCGGCTCGGGGATCAGCAGAAGCGGTGGCTGATGCCGCTGCTGGAGGGTGAGATCCGCTCGGCGTTCTGCATGACCGAGCCGGACGTCGCCTCCTCCGACGCCACGAACATCGCCACCCGGATCACCCGCGACGGCGACGAGTACGTGATCAACGGGCGCAAGTGGTGGTCGTCCGGCGCGATGGACCCGCGCTGCGAGATCTTCATCGTGATGGGCAAGACCGACCCGGCCGCCGATCGGCACCGGCAGCAGAGCATGGTGCTGGTTCCCGGGACACCCCGGGGTGGTCGTCCGCCGGGGCATGACCGTCTTCGGCTACACCGACGGCTCCCACGGTGGTCACGCCGAGATCGACTTCACCGACGTCCGGGTTCCCGCGGAGAATCTGATCGGCGCCGAGGGCACCGGGTTCGCCATCGCCCAGGCCCGACTGGGCCCCGGCCGATCCACCACTGCATGCGATTAATCGGAATGGCTGAGCGGGCATTGGAGCTGCTCTGCAAGCGGGCGCTCGGGCGGGTCGCGTTCGGTCGGCCGCTGGCCGAGCAGGGCGTGGTCCGGGAGTGGATCGCCGAGTCCCGGGTCCGCATCGAGCAGGCCCGCCTGCTGGTGCTCAAGACCGCCTGGCTGATGGACACCGTCGGCAACAAGGGCGCCCACACCGAGATCCAGGCCATCAAGATCGGCACCCCGGCGATGGCGGAGTGGGTGATCGACAAGGCCATCCAGGGGTACGGCGGCGCCGGCGTCAGCCAGGACACCCCACTGGCCGCCCTCTGGGCACAGACCCGCACCCTGCGCCTGGCCGACGGCCCCGACGAGGTCCACCGCAACTCCCTGGCCAAGCGCGAACTCCGCCGCTGGGCCCCTAACGACCCGCCTGACCTCGCGCGGCTCGCGACCTCGCGTTGATCATGAAGTTATTGTCACGACACGCCGATGTGGCTGGCAATAACTTCATGATCAACGCGGACCGGCCAACGCGGGCGGGCTCCGGGGTCAGGCGGAGGCGCGGTGGATCAACTGGGTGTCCAGGACGATGTGGGAGGCGGGAAGTTCCTCGCCGCGGATCCGGGCGACCAGCAGGCGGGCCATCTGGCGGCCCATCTCCTCCACCGGCTGGCGGACGGTGGTCAGCGGCGGCTCCGCCTGTCGGGCGATCGTCGCGTCGTCGAAGCCGATCACCGCGACGTCCTCGGGCACGCGCCGGCCGGTCTCGCGCAGGGTACGCAGCGCCCCGAACGCCATCAGGTCGGACGCGACGAAGACCGCGTCCAGGTCCGGGCAGACCTCCAGTAGCCGGCGCATGCCGACCGCACCGCTGCCCTCGCTGAAGTCGCCGTACGCGATCAGGTCGGGGTTGACCCCGGCTCCGGTGGTCTTGACCGCCTCGATGTAGCCGGTCAACCGCGCCAGGCCGGCACCCATGTCCTGCGGACCGGCGATGGTGGCGATGCGTCGCCGCCCCTGCCTCGTCAGATACTCCACCGCCTGCCGCGCCCCGCCAACGTTGTCCACGTCGACAAACCAGGCCGGCTGCGCACCGGGTTGCAGCATCCGGGCGGGCCGACCGCCGAGCACGGCGGGCAGGCCGCGCTCCTCCAGCAGCGTCGGCAGCGGGTCGGAGTCGTGCAACGACAGCAGCAGTACGCCGTCGACGTGCTGGTTGGTGAGGTGGTGCTCGACCCGCTCCCGCTCCACCGGCGACTGTGCCATCGCCAGCCAGAGCTGCATCGGCGTCTCCAGCAACCCGGAGCTGATCCCCGCACGATGGCGGCGAAGAACGGCTCGGTGAAGACCCGCTCGCCGGACTCGGACACCACGAGCGCGACGGAGTCGGTGCGCTGGGTGACGAGCGCACGGGCGGCCCGGTTCGGCACGTACCCCAGCTCGGCGATGGCCTGTTGGACCGCGGCCCGGGCCTCCGGGCTGACCTGCGGCGAGCCGTTGACCACGCGGGAGACGGTGCCCCGGCCGACGCCGGCACGCGCCGCGACCGCGTCGAGGGTCGGGCGCCCGAGCGACCGGGTGCGCTGCGTTGTCATCGTCTGCTCCTCCGACGGCGGACGGACCCGGCGCCACCTGCGGGAGGTGGACGCCGGGGTCGTCCTGATGGCTGGCCCGAGCCTATTGTGCGGCCAGACCGTTGCGCCGGATCACCGAGGCGTACCACTTGGCGCTGGACTTGGGGACACGAACCTGGCTGTCGTAGTCGACGTGGATCATGCCGAACCGCTTGGTGTAACCCCAGGCCCATTCGAAATTATCCATCAACGACCAGGCAAAGTATCCCCGTAGGGCACCCGGCGTTGATCGCCTCGTGCGCGGCGCGCAGGTGGGCCTCGAAGAAGGCCAACCGGTCGACGTCGTCGACCTCCCCGTCGACGACCGTGTCGACGAACGCGGAGCCGTTCTCTGTGACGTAGAGGGGCAGATCGGTGTACTCGTGCACCCGGCGCAGGGTCTCGACCAGGCCCGGGGCGTCGATCTCCCAGCCCATGTCGGTGACCGGGACGCCCCGGCTGACGAACCGGACGTCCTCGCTGCCCGGCCAGCACGACGGGGCCGGGTCGGCCTTGACGCCCTCTGACGGTGCGGCGACCACGTGCCGGCTGTAGTAGTTGACCCCGACCAGGTCCAGCGGCGTGGAGATGGTCGCCAGGTCGCCGTCCCGCACGTGGCCGAAGTCGGTCACGGTGCTGAGGTCGGCCACCAGGTCCTCCGGGTACGACCCGCGCAGCATCGGGTCCAGGAAGAACCGGTTGGCCAATCCGTCGATGCGGCGTGCGGCGTCCCGGTCGGCAGGGTGTCGCTGGCCGGGTCGACCGGATAGAGGTTGACTGTCACGCCCACCTCGGCGGTCGGACGGGCGGCCCGCAGCGCCTGCACGGCCAGGCCGTGACCGAGCATCAGGTGGTGCCCAGCACGCACCGCGTCCGCCCCGTCGGTGCGGCCGGGGCGTGCACGCCGGAGCCGTAGCCGAGGAACGCGGAGCACCACGGCTCGTTCAGCGTGGTCCAGTAGCGCACCCGGTCGCCGAGCGCGTCGGCCAGCAGCGTGGTGTAGTCGGCGAAGCGGGCCGCGGTGTCCGGGCCGGCCAGCCGCCGGCGTCCTCCAGCGGCTGTGGCAGGTCCCAGTGGTACAGGGTGAGCCAGGGCTCGATGCCGCTGGCCAGCAGCCCGTCGACCAGTCGGCGGTAGAAGTCCAACCCCTGCGGGTTGGCCGCACCGGCGCCGCCGGGCTGCACCCGGACCAGGAGACCGAGAAACGGTACGACTTGAGGCCCAGCTCGGCCATCAGTGCGACGTCGTCGCCGAGCCGGTGGTAGTGGTCGCACGCGACGTCACCGGTGTGCCCGGCGACGACCCGACCGTCGGTGTGGCTGAAGGTGTCCCAGATCGACGGGTGCGGCCGTCCTCGGCCGCCGCCCCTCGATCTGGTACGCCGCTGTCGCGGCCCCCACAGGAATCCGGGTGGAAAGGTCAGCCCGGGGCGCTCGTCGAGGACGTCGACGGCGGGTGGGCTGGCGGGGTTGCTCACGACTTGACGGCACCTTCCATGATCCCGCCGATGATCTGGCGGCCGAACACGAGGAAAACGATCACCAGGGGATGGTGCCGATCGCCGTGGCGGCGAACACCTGGGAGTAGTCGGTGTAGTAGGCGTACGACAGGAAGGAGAGCGAGACCTGCAGGGTCGGGTTCTCCGGGGTGAGGATGGCGTACGGCCAGATGAACGAGTTCCAGGTCTCCATGAAGGTCAGCAGACCGAGCACGCCGGCGGCGGGACGCAGCGCGGGCAGCACGATGCTCCAGTAGATCCGGAACGTGCTCGCCCCGTCGACGCGGCCGGCCTCGATCAGCTCGTCGGAGATGGCCTGGCTGGCGTACTGCCGCATCATGAACACGCCGAAGGCGCTGACCAGGAACGGCACGGTGACCGCGTAGAGGGTGTCGTACCACCCCAGGTCCTGCATCATGGACCAGAGCGGGATGAGGCCCATCTGGGTCGGGATCATCATGGTGACGATGATCGCCAGCAGCAGGGCGTTGCTGCCCCGGAACCGCAGTTTGGCGAAGGCGAACCCGGCCAGTGACCCGGTGAGCACCACCGACACGGTGACCACCGAGGAGACGATGATCGAGTTCATCATGCCGGTGAGGAAGTTAGCGGCGTCGTTGTCGAGCACCCGCCCGAAGTTGTCACCGAACGCTCCGCCGGGGTTACCGGTGGCGGGACGTCGTTGATGGAGTCCAGGCTGCGACTGCCGATCACCAGCATGTAGTAGAACGGATAGATCGACAGCAACGCCGCCAGGACGAGCGCCACGTACGTCAACGGACTGGTGCGCCACAGGCGCTGGGAAGCCGAGATCATCGATCTCTCCTCACTTCGCCGAGCGGCGGACGAGTAGGAAGTTGAACAGCGACACCAGAACAATGATCATGAAGATCGCCCAGGCGACCGCGGCTCCGTAGCCGGCGGAGTTCAGGTTCACGATGCCCATCTCGTACATGTACATGGCCAGCGTCTGGAACTCCCGCTGGCTGCCGCCGAGAATGTTGCCGTTGGCGAAGAGCAGGGGCTCGGTGAAGAGCTGCATGCCGCCGATCGTGGACAGGATGACCACGAAGATGAAGGTGGGCTTGAGCATGGGCAGGGTGATCTGCCAGAACTGCCGCCACGGGCCGGCGCCGTCGATCTCCGCGGCCTCGTAGAGGTCCTTCGGGATCGCCTGCATGCCGGCGAGCAGGATCAGGGTGTTGTAGCCGGTCCACCGCCAGTTGACCATCGAGGAGATCGCGAACCACGAACTCCACCGCTGCCCGTCCCAGTCGACCGGGTCGACACCGACGAAGCTCAGCAGCCAGTTGAACAGGCCGAACTCCCGCTGGAACAGCATCCCGAAGACGATCGCGACCGCGGCCACCGACACCACGTTCGGCATGAAGATGGCCATCCGGAAGAAGGTCTTGGCGCGCAGGAAGGTCCGGTTGAGCAGGTTCGCCAGGAAGAGGGCGAGCAACAGCTGCGGGATGGTCGACAGGGCGAAGATGCCGAACGTGTTGACCAGCGCGTTCCAGAAGTACTCGTCGGAGAACAGCCGGGTGTAGTTGTCGAGGCCGATGAACGTGTGGTCGCCGATCATGTCCCAGTCGTGCAGCGACATCCAGGCGGTACGCACCATCGGGTACAGCCCGAACGCACCGAAGATCAGGAAGAACGGGGCGATGTAGAGGTACGGCGAGTACTTGACATCGAGACGGTTGAGTAATCTTCCCGGCGCTGCCGGGAGGGAGGTCGGGAGAAGGCGGTGCTGCTGGCGACGGCGGTGCCGTCGTGGCCGACAGGCTCATGCGAATTTCCTTTCCGGCGAGGCCCGGGGCCCTCGCGCAGGGCGCTACGCGGAGGACCGGCCGGTGGCGTCCGGAAGACCCGAACGCCACCGGCGGGAATCACTCAGAAGGCGCCCTGAGTCTTGGCGTCCTTCGTGAACTGCTCCCAGGCCTTCGCCTTGTCGGCCTGCCCGCTCTCGAACGCCCGCAGGGCCGGCTCGAGCGCGTTCTCCTTGACCGCCTGGTGCTTCGGGCCCAGGTAGGTCGGCTGGATCTTGGCCACGCTCTCCCCGAAGATCTTGCCGGTCGGCGCGTTGCTGAAGTACTCGTTGGTGTAGCTGACGAACGCCTCGTTCTTCAGCGCCTCCAGGTTCGTGGGCAGCGGGCCCTTGAGCTTGAAGGCCTCGACCTGGCTCTTCGCGTTGGTCAGGTACTCGGCGAGCTTCGCCGCCTCCTTCGGGTACTTGCTCTGCGCCGGAACCGCGAGCCACGAGCCGCCCCAGTTACCGCCGCCACCCGGCACGGACGCGACATCCCACTTGCCCTTGTTGGCCGGACCGGAGTTGTCCGCCACGATGCCGAGCATCCAGGACGGGCAGAAGGTGGCCGCGAAGGTGCCCTGCTTGAAGCCACCCGACCACTCCGGCGACCAGGTCTGCGCCTTGGCGGAGATGTCCGCCATCGAGGTGGCGGTGTCCCAGGCGTTCTTCACCGCGGGGCTGGTGTCCGCGATGATGTTGTCTTCCTTGTCGTAGAACAGGTCACCGCCACCCTGGAACATCACGCCGTTGGAGACGGCGGTGATCGAGTCGATGAACGCCTTGCCGCTGGCCTGCTTGTACTTCAGACCGGCGTCGTGGAAGCCCTTCCAGTCCGTCCAGAGCGCCGACACCTGGTCGCGCTCGGTGGGCAGACCGGCAGCCTGGAACAGGTCCTTGCGGTAGCAGACGGCGAGGCTGCCGACGTCGGTCGGGAGGCCGATCAGCCGACCGTCCTGCGCCTGCCCAGCTCCCACTTCCAGGGCAGGTAGTCCTTGGAGTGGTCGGAGACCAGCGGCGCGAGGTCGGACCAGTTGCGGGCGTTGGGCTTGAACTCGTTGAGGATGCCCTCTTCCAGGGCGGTGACGTCCGCCGCGCCCTTGCCGGTGGCCAGGTAGCGGACCAGCTTCGGCCGGTACTCGGCGAGCTGCGCGGTCTTGCGCAGCTCGACCTTGATGCCGGTGTCCTTCTCGTACTGCTTGACGAGCTCGTCGTAGCCCATCTCGCCGAAGGTGTCGACGACCAGCTTGGCTGGCTTCTCGCCGGCTGCCGGCTTGTCGTCGTCGTTGCCGCAGGCTGCGAGACCGCCGATTGCGGTGATCGCGGCCAGGGCAGCGGCCGCCAGGCGGGTACGCCGCGTGGTGACACTCATTCGCTGACCCTCTTCCGGTGGTGAGGCTTATGGGTGTGGTGGGGTTGTACTCATCGCGCCTCGCCAGGGTGCTTGAGTGACCCATGCCACCTCCGGGAGCGCTCCCATGAGATTGCCGACAGGTAACGGGGTGTCAATAGGGCGATGGGAGCGTTCCCAGATCGTTACCGCCCAGCTAGCCCGGAATCCCCGCCCGTAAACCCCTCCCCACCGGGCCCTCCACTCCCTCACCGCCGGTGATCAAGAGGTTTCGGTCAGGAATCGCGCCGCAGTTGACGCATACCTCTTGAACCCCGAAAGGGATCAGCAGAAGCGGCGGAGGAGGGTGGTCGCGCGGTCCGAGTCGAAGCGGGAGGGGTCGTAGGTGGAGCCCGCCCAGTCGCGCAGCGTCGCGTGCCGGGGATCGATCGGCCCGATCGGGTCGTCCTCGTCGGCCAACGCGGCCAGGAGCGCCTGGTGGCCCGACGGCCCGCCGATGCCCTCCGGTGGGCAGGCCCGCCCGCCGTCCAGACAGACCGGGTACCGCTCGTCGGGGTCGGCGGTCAACGCGTCCTCCACGACCAGGTCGTGCTCCCACCAGTCACCGAAGTCGTAGGTGTAGGTGAACCGGCTGCCCTTGCCGAGCACCGCGTCCAGCCGCGCGTCCAGCTCGTCGTGCAGCGCCAACTCGCCGTCCGGGTCCGGCTCGCCGTACTGGAGGGCGTCGATCTCGAACGAGTGCAGGTGGCAGTCCCGCCAACCCATCGCGTGCTGCACCACCCGGTGCAACCGGTCCAGCGTGTAGCCGGCCGGCACGAGCACCCGACGCCACACCGGCGGACGGACGCCGGCGAGGGACATCTTCAGCTGGAAGATCTGACGCGGCATGCTGTCCTGTCCTCCCGCGGCTTAGGCTGCGAGCATGATCTGCCGAGCGTGCCGGGCCCGGCGACACGACGACTGCCCGGGCCGGAACTGGTGCGACTGCCAGCACCGTACCGCCGAACCGACCCTCCCGTCACCGGTCCGGCCGGCGAATGACCGTCGGAATTCCGATCCGGCGGCTCTGGCCGGAGCCGTCACCGCAGCCGCTGGACGACGCCGCGCTCACCGCTCTCTACGGCCGCTCCGAGAAGCCCCGGCTGCGGGTCAACTTCGTCGCCAGCCTGGACGGCGCGGTCACCGTGGACGGCTACTCCGCGGGCTCTCCGGCGAGCCGGACAAGCGAGTGTTCGGCCTGCTGCGGATGGTCTGCGACGCCCTGGTGGTGGCCGCCGGCACGCTTCGCCACGAGGGCTACCGGGCCATCCGTCTCGACCAGCGTCGCCGCGCCTGGCGCCGGGACCACGGGCTGGCCGAGTATCCGACGCTGGTGGTCGTCTCCGCGTCGCTCGACCTGGACCCGGCGCAGGCCGCCTTCGCCGACGCGCCGACCCGCCCGATCGTGCTGACCCACGCCGACGCCGACCCGCCACCCGGCCTCACCGACGTCGCCGACCTGCTGCGCTGCGGCACCGGGCGGGTCGACCTGACCGCCGGTCTCGCCGAGCTGCACCGACGCGGGCTGACCCAACTGCTCTGCGAGGGTGGCCCCACCTGTTCGGCGCTCACCGCCGCCGACCTGGTGGACGAGCTGTGCCTCACCGTCTCACCACTGCTCGCGGGGCCCGGCCCCGGCCGGATCGCCGCCGGCGACGCCGTGCCGCCCCGGCACCTGCCACTGCGGCACGTGCTCGCCGCCGAGGACGGCGTCCTCATGCTCCGCCACGCCCGCCCGTGACGGGCGTCGTCCGGTCACACACCCACCGTCGTGAGTGTGACGGCGCCTGGTGTCGTCCGCCGCGTCGCGTGGCGACCTGTCGTACTCCTCGGGCAGGATGCACAGCATGGTTTCTGACCGTGCTGCCCGACCGACCCGAGTCGCCCGATGACCGACGCCGACCTCGACAGCCCTGGCGAGGCGGTCGGGCGGGTGCTGGGCACCGCCGACGCCACTCCGTTGCAGTTCTGGACGGCCGTGGCACCCGGCAGCTACCTCCAGCTCGACGACGTGGTGGTCACCCGACGGGAGCTGCCGAACCGGGGCCGGTGACGATCGCCGGGTGGTCACCCAGGTCCGCGCCCGGCACGAGGGCGCCCAGTTCGACTCCGACGTGTTCGCCATCGCCGACGGCACACTGCCGGCGCAGGTGCAGGAGGCGGCCGAGGTCACCACCACCCGGGTCGATCCGGAGCTGTACGTGCCGCCGACCCGGGCGCTGTGGTGCACCGGGCCGAGGGCGACGCCGGCGCGCGCGCTGCACTTCGACCGGATGGAGCGGCGCATCCCGATGGGGATGGGTCGGGACGGGGTGCCGGTCTACCTCAACGCCGACTTCCTCGACGGCAGCCGGGGCGCGCACGTCTCCATCTCCGGCATCTCCGGTGTCGCCACCAAGACCAGCTTCGCCACCTTCCTGCTCTACTCGGTCTTCCGTTCCGGGTGCTGGGCGGCGACGCTGTCAACGCCAAGGCGCTGATCTTCAACGTCAAGGGTGAGGACCTGCTCTTCCTGGACCACCCCAACACCCGGCTCGACGAGCCCACCCGCGCGGCGTACGCGAAGCTCGGGTTGACCGCCGGCGCCTTCCCCGACGTCCGGGTCTACGCGCCGCCCGGGTCGGTGACGCGGCCGGCACGCCGGATGTGAGCAGCCGACTGACCGGGGTGGATTCGTTTTACTGGACGCTCAGCGAGTTCTGCTCCGACCGACTGCTGCCGTACGTGTTCGCCGACGCCGACGACGAGCGCCAGCAGTACACGATGGTGGTCCACTCGGTGGCCGCGCACCTGGCCCGTTACGCCCAGCCCGCCGACGGCGGGTGAGCATCGACGGGGTCCGGCTCGGCTCCTACGGCGACCTGGTCGACCACATCGTCGACCAGCTCAACGACGACGAGACCCGCTCCGACTGGGCCGGCAGCGCGGTGGGTCTGGGCACCGTCAACGCGTTCGCCCGACGGTTGATCAACAGTAAGAAGGATCTCGCCCGACTGATCCGCGGCGACCTCGCCACCCGCCGCCCGCACTCGATCAACACGAGCGAGTCGGCGCAGGTCACGGTGGTCGACCTGCACAACCTTCCGGACCGCGCGCAGCGGTTCGTGGTGGTGTGACGTTGAAGAGCGAGTTCGAGCGCAAGGAGAAGTCCGGCACCGCCAAGCCGCTGCTCTTCGTCGTCCTCGACGAGCTCAACAAGTACGCGCCCGGAGGGTCCTCGCCGATCAAGGAGGTCCTGCTGGACATCGCCGAGCGGGGGCGTTCGCTCGGGGTCATCCTGATCGGCGCGCAGCAGACGGCGAGCGAGGTGGAGCGGCGGATCGTCACCAACTCGGCGATCCGGGTGGTCGGCCGGCTCGACCCGGCCGAGGCCTCCCGCCCGGAGTACGGGTTCCTCCCACCCGCACAGCGCCAGCGGGCGTTGCTGGCCGCCGGGCACCATGTTCGTCAACCAGCCGGACATCCCGGTGCCGCTCTGCCTGGAGTTCCCGTTTCCGGCCTGGGCCACCGGGTCTCCGAGGCGGGCCGGGCACCATCCGAGACGCTGCGCTCGATCACCCAGTCCGCCGACCCGTTCGCCGTGGTGGGCTCCGGTGGCGGCGGCACCGACGACGACATCCCGTTCTAGCTAGGGGTCTGCACAGCCATGAAGATCCTGCACACCTCCGACTGGCACGTGGGAAAGGTGCTCAGGGGCAGTCCCGGGCCGAGGAGCACACGGCCGTGCTGGCCGGGTGATCGACATCGCCCGTGCCGAGCAGCCGGATCTGGTGATCGTCGCCGGTGACCTCTACGACACCGCCGCGCCCAGCTCGGAGGCGACCCGACTGGTCACCCGGGCGCTGACCGCGCTGCGGCGCACCGGCGCGGACGTGGTCGCGATCGGCGGCAACCACGACAACGGCCCGGCGCTGGACGCGCTGCGTCCGTGGGCCGATGCCGCCGGCATCAGCTGCGCGGCGGGTGCGGGAAAATCCGGACGAGCACGTGATCGACGGCACCACCGCCGGGGCGAGCGGTGGCGGTTGGCCGCGTTGCCGTTCCTGTCCCAGCGGTACGCGGTCCGCGCGCTGGAGATGTACGAGCTGACCGCCGCGGAGACCAACCAGACGTACGCCGACCACCTGGGCCGGGTGCTGGGGCGACTCACCGAGGGTTCACCGAGCCGGACCGGGTGCACCTGGTCACCGCGCACCTGACCGTGACCGGCGCGACCACCGGTGGCGGTGAGCGCGACGCGCACACCGTGCTGAGCTACGCCGTTCCGGCCACCGTCTTCCGGCCACCGCGCACTACGTGGCGCTGGGTCACCTGCACCGGGCGCAGCGGGTCGTGGCCCCTGCCCGGTGCGCTACAGCGGCAGCCCGCTCGCTGTCGACTTCGGTGAGCAGGAGAACATCCCTCGGTGACGATGGTCGAGGTGACCGCCAGCACCGCCGCCCGGGTGCGGGAGGTGCCGGTGACGGCGGCGAGCGCGCTGCGTACGGTGCGGGGCACCCTGGCCCAGCTCGCCGAGATCGAGGCGCCGGACGCCTGGCTGCGCGTGTACGTGCGGGAGCAGCCCCGCGCCGGCCTGCGCGAGGAGATCCAGGAGCTGCTCCCCGGGCGCTGGAGATCCGGATCGATCCGGAGCTGCTGGCCGCCCGGGCAGTGGCGCGCGCATCGCGCAGCGATCGGGCGGTCGCCCGGGAGCTGTTCGCCGACTACCTGGACAGCCGGGGCCACGCCGACGAGGGCGTCCGGGAGCTCTTCGACGAGCTCTTCGAGGAGGTCGATCACTGATGCGTCCGATGCGTCTGGACATGGCCGGGTTCACGGTCTTCCGGGACGAGACCACAGTCGACTTCACCGACGCCGACTTCTTCGCGCTGGTCGGCCCGACCGGTTCGGGCAAGTCCACTGTGCTGGACGCCATCTGCTTCGCCCTCTACGGCATGGTGCCCCGCTGGTGGTGCCCGCGGGCTGACGAACGCGCTCGCGCCGTCGGCGACCGAGGCCCGGTGCGGTTGGTCTTCGAGTCCGGCGGCGCCCGGTACGTGGCGACCCGGGTGGTCCGGCGCGACGGTCGAGGCAACGTCAAGACCGCGAACGCCGGTTTGCAGCTGATGCCGGCGGGCTTCGACGTGACCAAACTGGACACCGGGTTGAGCCCGGACGACCTCGGCGAGGTGGTGGCCGGCACCCCGCCGAGATGGAGCAGGCGGTGCTGGAGGCGGTCGGCCTGCCGTACGAGCAGTTCACCAGCTGTGTGGTGCTGCCGCAGGGCAGTTCGCCGACTTCCTGCACGCCAGCCGGCGACGCGGCAACAGATTCTGGTCAACCTGCTCGGCCTCGGTGTCTACGAGGACGTGCAGAAGCGGGCGACGGCACGCGCCGCGCAGGCGGAGGCCCGGCTGGAGGCGGTCGACCAGGTGCTCGCCGGGCTGACCGGCGTGGACGACGAGGCGTTGGCCGAGGCCGACGCCCGGTGGACCGGATGGCCGAGCTGGCCGCCGCGGTGACCGCCGCGGTCCCGGAGCTGGCGGCGGCCGCCTCACCGCCCGGAGGCGGCGGCGGCGCTGACCGCCCTCGACGACGAGCTGACCGTGCTGACCGGGGTGCGCGCCGCGCGGGTGGCCGAGGTGGCTCGTGCGGTCACGGCGGCGCGGGCCGACGCCGAGGCGGCTACGGCCGGTGTCGTTGGCCGAGGAGCGGGAGGACAAGCTGCGCGGCGAGCTGGCCGCCGCCGGTGACGAGAGCGCGCTGCGTCTGCAACTGCGGGCGTACGACGATCGGGACCGGTTGTCCGGCGAGGCCGACACGGTTCGGGCGGCGGTGAGCACGGCGAACGACGAGCATTCCGCGGCGGTGGCCGCGCTGACGGTGACCGCGCGGCGGCGGAGCGGCCGACGCCGACCTGGAGGCTGCCTTCCGGGCGCACGAGGAGGCGAAGGCCACCGACCTGGCGGTCAGTCTGCGGGTGCACCTGCATGCCGGTGCCCCTGCCCGGTCTGCGAGCAGCCGGTGGCGCGGGTGCCGGCGGTGCCGGCCGACTCGGCGGTGGCGGCGGCGACGGCAGCGGGCAAGGCGGCGCGGGCGGCGACCAAGGCCGCGCAGACGGTGGTGCAGCAGCGGGACGCGGCGGCCCGTGACCTGGAACGGCTGCTGGTGCAGGCGCGGGCCCGGCAGGAGCAGGTCGAGGCCGGCTGGCCGACCTGGACGGGCAGCTCGCCGGCGCGGCGGAGCCGGCCGTGTTGCGCCGGGAGTTGGCCGAGCACGCCCGGTTGCGGCGCGCGTTGGACGAGGCGGCGACGGCGGTTCGGCGGCCGCGAGGCCGCGCGCCAGGCACGGCCGGGTGGACGCCGCCGAGGAGCGGCTGCGGGCGGCGTGGCGGGCGTTCGACGTCTCCCGTGACGGGTTGGCCGGTTCGGCCCGCCCGGGACCGATCGGGACGACGTGGCCGCCGCGTGGGCGGCGCTGACCGGTTGGGCGGCGACCGAGGCGGACCGCCGCCGCGCCGACCGGGCGAGCCGGGCCGTCGCCGTCGACGAGGCCGAGTCGGTGGCCGACGCGGTGCAGCGGCGCATCACCGGCATCTTCGCCGATGCCGACGTGCCGGTCGGGGACGACCCGGTGCACGCGGCCACGGTGGCGGTGGAGCGGGCCGACGCCGACCGACGGCGCCTGCGGGAGCGTCGGGAGCAGGCCGGACGCTCCGCGAGCAGCGGGCCGGGCACGAGCGGGAGGCGCAGGTGGCGCGGGCGCTCGCCGGGCACCTGCGGGCCAACAACTTCGAGCGGTGGTTGCTGGCCGAGGCTCTGGATCTGCTCGTCGACGGCGCGTCGGGGATCCTGCGGAGCTGTCCTCCGGCCAGTACGAGCTGGTGCACGACAAGGGCGAGTTCGTCGTGGTCGACCACCACGACGCGGGCTGCGTCGGGGCGTGCGCACCCTGTCCGGCGGTGAGACGTTCCAGGCGTCGCTGGCACTGGCGCTGGCGCTCTCCGAGCAGCTGGCCGGGATGTCCACCACGGCGGCGAGCCTGGAGTCGATCGTCCTGGACGAGGGTTTCGGCACGCTCGACGCCGCGACTCTGGACACGGTGGCGGCCACGCTGGAAAACCTGGCCGCCCGGGGCGATCGGATGGTCGGCGTGGTCACCCACGTGCCGGCGTTGGCCGAGCGGATCCCGGTCCGCTTCGAGGTGCGCAAGGATGCGCGTTCGGCGCGCGTAGAGCGGACCGGCCGGTGAGCGCGAGGAGTGCAGCGCAGCGGAGCCCGCAGTCGCGAACGAAAGGCCAGCCCGGTGAGCGACGCCGCGTTCTTCGTCGACTCGTGGGATCCGGCGTACGGGGCGTCGTTCGAGGCGTCCGCCGGGCCGGCCGCGCCGAGCAGCGCGCAGGTCGACGCGGACGTGGAGCTGCCCGCCGTGGACTGGCGGGCGATCGGGTACGGTCCGGGGTGCGGGCACCGGACGTGGTGTTGTTGGTCGACGGGTTCGCCGGATCGACGCGAGCATCTGGACGGCCGAGCCCGATGGCGGTCGTTTCCCGGGTTGGCGGCGTCGTACGCGGCCGGATGGTCCGGTGCGACCTGGGCCGGGCGCCGCGCAGATGGCGGGCACCCGGGTTGCCCGGGGTCTGTTCACCGCGAGCCCGTCGGCGCAGGACGTGGTGGCGGGCTCGATCCGCTATCCGGTGCACCGGGTGGGTGGCACCGGTGAGCTGGCGAAGTTGCCGGCCGCCGTGCAGGGTCCGCTGACCGCGTTGGAGGTGGCGGTGTCCGACGCGGCCCGGGTCGACGGTGACCTGCTGGTGGTGGACGGCCCGTTGCGCAGTCGCCGGCAGTTGCCGCGCACCCTGGGCTACATCAAGACCCAGCACAGCCAGTATCTGGATGCCCGGCTGACCGCGGTGGTGACCGGTATGGCGTCGGGTGAGCGTTCCCGGTGTTCCGGCTCGGCACCGCCTGGGGTGGCTGGTCGTGGTATTTGCGGCTGCCGGTGGCGATCGGCGCGCCGTGGGCGGGCATCGTCCGGGTGGAGTGCTCCGCCGACCTGCCCATCGAGGCGGCGATCGAGTTGGCCGACCTGTCGCTGGTCACCCTGCCCCGTTTTGCCTCCACCCCGTACAAGGATCCGCGGGCCCCACAGAACCTGATTCCGATCGCCGGCCTGGAACGCCGCCTGCGTGCCCTGCTCGGCGACTCCCGACTGCTGCACCGCGCGTTGACCGCCGCGGCCCGCGCCGCCCGTTGATCGCGGCGACTGACGGCGATGGGGCGTAAACGGGCGGGTGACCGGGTGGTCGAGCAGGTGGACACCGGGCTGGCGGAGCTTGTTCCGGACCCGGACCGGGCCGGCTCGTGGACGCTGCTGCTGGACGGCGCGCCGCAGTCGCACGTCGACCTGACCGACCCCACCCACCTGGAGTTCGAGTACGTGCGGCGGCTGGCCGCCGCCGTGGATCTGATCGCACCGGCGGGTGATCCGCTGCGGGTACTGCATCTGGGTGGTGGGGCCCTGACCCTGCCCCGGTACGTGTCGGCCACCGCCCCGGGTCCACCCAGCGGGTGTCCGAGGTGGACGGTGCCCTGGTGGAGCTGGTCCGTCGGGCGTTGCCGTGGCCGTCCGACCCCCGGTTGCGGGTCCGGGTGGAGGACGCGCGTGCCGTGCTGGCCGCCACCCGGGAGGCCAGCTACGACGTGGTGGTCGCCGACGTGTTCGCCGGTGCGCGTACCCCGGCTCACCTCACGTCGGTGGAGTACGCGGCCGAGGTGGCCCGGTGCTCCGTCCCGCCGGTTGGTACCTGGCGAACCTGGCCGACGGCCCGCCCTCCGGCACGCCCGTGGGCAGGTCGCCACGGTCCGCTCGGTGTTGCCGCAGGCCTGCCTGGTGGGGACGCGGCGGTGCTGCGCGGGCGCCGGTACGGCAATCTGGTGCTGGTCGCCGGGCGGACGGCGCCACCGGTGCCGCAGCTGACCCGACGCGCCGCCGGCGACTGGTTCCCCGGCCGGGTGGTGGCCGGTGACGAGTTGGACCGGTTCGCCAGCGGCGCGCAGATCGTCCGGGACGCCGACGCCACCGGCTCCGATCCGCCACCGCCGGGCCTGTTTTCGGTGCGTCGCTGACCGCTCACTCAACAACGGGCCGAAACTTTTTCCGCCGCTTGTTGATCCGCTGGGACCGGCGTTGCGTACCACCGGGCGGCCCACCTCGTGGGCGACGTTGGTCACGGACATCCCGGAGGTCTGCATGCACGCGGTGGCGGCCGGTTGGCATGGCGACGCGGTACGCGCTGACTGGTTGTCGGCGCGACCTCGTCACGGTCGACTTCGTCTGCCCGAGGGTCGACGCGCGGGCGACGTCTCGCCAGAATGGTCCGGTGACGCCGCGACCGGCGCCCGGGCGCCATCAGGCGACGTCAACCGAGGCCAGCCACTCCGACCAGTTGATCCGGCAGCTCTACGCCGAGCACGCCGGTCCGTTGCTGATGTTCGTCATGCGTCTCACCGGGGGACCGGCAACGTGCCGAGGACATCGTCCAGGAGACGCTGCTGCGAGCCTGGCGCAACGCGCACCGGCTGGGCACGCAGGGGCAGGGTTCGTTGCGGCCGTGGCTGGTCACGGTGGCCCGGCGCATCGCCATCGACGAGCACCGCAGCCAGGAGGCCCGGCCGCCGGAGACGTACGACCGGGACCTCACCGCATTCGCCGAGGCGGACAGCACCGACCGGGTGCTACGCACCATGACGGTGGCGGACGCGCTGCGTACGCTCAGTCAGTCGCACCGGGAGATCCTGATCTCGACGTACTTCCGGGGCGGACGGTGCCGGAGGCCGCCGAGGTTGGGCCTGCCCTCGGCACCGCCAAGTCGAGGGTCTACTACGCTGCGCGCGCTGCGCACGGCTCTGCAGGAGCGGGGGTGACAGAATGAGCCGGCCGGACCACATGGATGTCGCGGCGTACGCGCTCGGTGTGCTCGACGAGCAGGACACCGAGCGGTTCGAGAGCATCTCGCCACCTGCTGGGCCTGCGCCGCCGAGTTGGAGACGATGGTGCCGGTGGTGGGGCTGCTCTCCGACATCGACGGCGAGACGATGATGGCGTTGGAGCAGACCGCGACCGACCCGGCGCTGCTGGACCGGACGCTCGGCGCGGTCCGGAGGGACCGGCGTCGTACCCGCTTCGTCAGCTGCTCGCGACGGCCGCCGCGGTGGTGGTCTTCGGCGGTCTGAGCGGGTACGGCTTCGTCAGCGTGACCGGCAACGAGCAGCCGCCGGGGTGCTGGCCGAGTCGACGCCGAGCGCACCGAACGACCCGCCGACGAGCGGGCCGACGGCCGCGCCGAGTGGGCCGGGTGTGGGCGGCACCGAGGAGGAGGGCGACCAGGTCGAGGCCACCGACCCGACCACCGGTGTGCAGACCACCATGTTCCTGGTGACCAGGACTACGGCACCCGGATCAATTTCAGCCTGCGGAAGTTGCCCGGCCCACGCATCTGCCGGTTGGTGGTGATCCGCAAGAACGCCAGCACGGAGGTCATCTCGACCTGGTCGGTGCCGCCCGCTGGTTACGGCACCAACAACCGGCCGCAGGGTCTCGAACTGAGCGCCTCGACGTCGGCCCTGACGGCGGACATCAAGCAACTCCAGGTGCAGTCGGTGGATGCCAACGGGTGGCGAGTTCGCTGGTCACGGTGCCCCTGTAGGGTCGCGTACCGCATCGGCGCCGGTCATTGTCACATGACCGGCGCCGATCTGTCGTTATCGGGAGGTGTCCCTCGCAGGGCGTACGCATCGCCGTCCGATTCGGTTCAATCAGTTCAGGTGAAATTGACCACTGTTACTACTTCAACCTTGACAGCCTGCCCCCGTACCTATGGGTGAACTGCCAAGAATGAGGAGGGCACGTGGCACAGATGAAGCGGACCGTCATCGTCGCGAGCGCGATGGTCGCACTAACGGCCTGCGCTCCCGCAGGTTACGACGGGCGAACTCGAGCGCGGCCGAGCCGGTCGCCGTCGCCGCGGCCGAGCCCACCGCGTCGGTTGAACCCGAGGCCTCGCCGTCCGCGGAGGCGCCGGCGGCCGACGCCCGCCCGCGGACGTCGACCTGACCGAGAAGTTGGTCGGCAAGAGCGTCGCCCGGATGGGCAAGGTGGTCACCGACCAGGACGGCTGGATCCTGTACCGCTTCGACAAGGACACCGCCGACCCGCCGTCGTCGAACTGCGTCGACAAGTGCGCCGAGGTGTAGCCGCCGGCGCTGACCGACGGCAACCCGGAGCTCACCGGCGTCTCCGACGACAAGGTCGGCAGCGTGACCCGGCAGGACGGCACCCGTCAGCTCACCGTCGGCGGTTGGCCGGTGTACCGCTACATCGGCGACAAGAAGCCCGGCCAGTGGAAGGGCCAGGCTGTCGGTGGCACCTGGTTCGTGGTCCAGCCGGACGGCAAGAAGAACCTGAGCTGCCTGCCGAAGGGCACGCCGAAGGCGGTCGCACCGCCGGCGGACAGCGGCTCCAGCGACGCCGGAGGCTCGGGCTACTCGTACTGAGCCCGCTCGTCACCGTGACACGGTGGTCGGTCGTCGCCGGGGAGGCGCGGCCGACCACCGTCGTGCCCGGGCGCCGACCACCACCGTGACCTGGCACAGTAGCGGGATGACCGAGACCGGACCCGCCGCGACCAGGGTGTTGCACCCACCGGTCGGCTACCGGCTGGCCGCTTCGGTCCGCGCACTCACCTTCAGCCCGTACGACCCGTGCGCGCGCGTGGCCGCCGGCACCTTCTGGTGGGCCGCCCGCACCCGGACGGCCCTGCCACGCTGGCCCTGCGGCCCGCTGGCGGCGAACTGCTCGTGGAGGGCTACGGGCCCGGCGCCGAGCACGTCGTGGCCCGCGCCGACGCGATCGCGGGGCTGCGCGACGACCTGACCGGCTTCACCGAGCTGGCCGCGGCGCACCCGCTGGTCGCCCGGCTGGCCCGCGAGCACCGGGGCTCCGGATGCCCAGCACCGGCCAGGTCTTCCCCGGCTGCTCCGCGCGGTCTTCGAGCAGAAGGTCACCGGCAAGGAGGCCTACCGGGCGTACGCGGCGACCGTGCGGCACTTCCGGGAGCCGGCGCCCGGCCCGCTCCAACCGCTGCTCCTGCCACCCGAGGCCGCCGCGGTGGCCGCGACCCGTACTGGGTGTTCCACCCGTTCGGGGTGGAACAGCGTCGAGCCGACACGCTCCGTCGCGCCGCGGCGCTGGCCGACCGCCTGGAGCGCAGCACCGACACCACCGACGCCACCCGCCGGTTGACCGCGATTCCGGCATCGGGCCGTGGACGGCCGCCGAGGTGGTCCGGATCGCGTACGGGGACCCGGACGCGGTGAGCGTCGGCGACTATCACATCCCCAACACGGTGGCCTGGGCGCTCGCCGGCGAGCCGAGGGGCGACGACGCCCGGATGGTGGCCCTGCTGGAGCCGTTCCGGGGTCACCGGGGCCGGGTGTGTCTGCTGCTGGCGGCGGCCGGCATCCAGGCACCGAAGTACGGCCCACGCGCCCCGATCCGCTCGTTCGCCCGGTTCTGAACTTCGGCGGCGGAATGGCGACCAGCGGTCAGCGGTCGGTGGTCAGCGACCCGCGCAGAGCCGACGCAGGGTGCGGCCGAGCCACCAGGCGTACGCGCGCTGCACGACCTGGACCGCCGGACCACCGGCACGGGTGAACCAGCGGTCCGGCAGGCTGAACGCGCGTACCTCGAACCAGACCGCGCCGTCGTCGTCACGGACGACCTCGAACGCTCCTCGCCCCGCTCGGGTGCCCGGGCAGCGTGCCGTAGCCGAAGCCGGCGATCGTGGGCGAATCCACGCTCCAGACCACCCGGCAGTGCCCCAGAGCCGGGCCGGGCCGAGGCCCAGACCGGCGGCCACCAGCACACCTCGGTGGCCCGCGGGGCGTCGGTGCGCATCCGGACGCCGGCGGCGCGGTGCAGCCGCCAGCTCAGCACGGCGTCGGCCGCGGTCTCGAAGCAGCCGTCCGGCAGGCGGGACCGGTGGCGCAGGTGGTGGTAGCCGTCCGGCAGCGGCCCGTGCCGGGTCGACCCCACTTCCGGGTACGTCAGCTCCGCCACCGCTCCCCTTCGACAATGACTGGACACCGGTCAGGGTACGGCCGGCGCGGTCGGGCCGCCGGTCAGCGACGACGGCGGCTGTGGTGTGCTGCCCCGATGAGCGACGACCAGACGAGCATCGTCCCGGCCGGTGTCGTGGACGCCGGCGAGATCCTCACCGTGCAGCGCGCCGCCTACCTGAGCGAGGCGCAGCACTACGCCGACCCGTTCCTGCCGCCGTTGACCGAGACGCTGGACGAGGTCGTGGCGGTGTTGACCGGCCCGAGCATCGTGCTCGCCGCCCGCTCGGGGCACCGGCTGGTCGGCTCGGTACGAGCCCACCTGGACGGGGAGACCGCGCACATCGGGCGTCTCTCGGTCGCCCCGACCAGCAGGGACGGGTGTCGGGGCACGGCTGCTCGCCGCGATCGAGGAGGCGTGCGCCGGGCGGGTGGCCCGGTTCACCCTGTTCACCGGCGCGGACAGCGCGCGCAACCTGCAGCTGTACCAGCGGCACGGCTACCGGATCGCGGCGCACCGGCCGGACCCGAACGGCGTCCCGTTGGCCGTGCTGGAGAAGCAGGCCGGCAGCCCTGCCAGCGCCGTCAGCACTGCTCGCGACGTCAGCCCTGCTCGCAGCGACGCCTGAGCCCGTCGGCCTCCATCCGCACGTAGCGGCGCAGCAGCCCGCCGTACAGCCAGCCGATCAGGCCGGCCAGCGGGCCGGACTGGACGATCGCCAGCTCGACGCGGGTACGTCCGTCCGGCAGCGGCGACAGCCGGTGCTCTCCCGTGGTCCGCACACCCGGCGAGTCGGACACCCAGGTGAAGTCCCGCCGCTCGGTCAGCTCGGTGACCCGCCAGACCGCCGGCCGCAGCTTCGGCTGGGTCAGTCGTGCGGTCGCGCCGACGGCGAACGGCCCTGCTCCCCGCTCGGCCGCGGTCACCGAGTCTGTCCACTCTGGCCAGCGCTGCACGTCGACCAGCACCGCCCAGACCCGCTCGGCGTCCGCGGCGATCTCAGTATCGGCCTCGAATCGCATGGTGTCCCTCCCCGTGGTGGCTCGGGCGGCGCCGCCCGGGTTGCAGACGAGGCCGCCGGGGCATTGTGACACCGGCGTTCAACGCCGTTTGAGCGCGACGGAGACGAGGAGGCGACTGTGGACGGCCGCCCGCGCCCCGTCCGCGCGGATCAGGCGGCCTCGTGCAGGTCGGCCAGGGTGAGCGGGTACGCCGCCGCAGCAGCTCCTCCAGCTCCGGCACCGAGCCGACCTCGCCGAGCACGTTTCGGCCCCGCCGAACCGCTCCGGGTAGCGGCGGGTCAGCCGGAAGCGCTGGCGGCCCCGGATCAGCTCCACGCTCACCCGCCACCGCCCGCAGCAGTCACAGACCCACTCGGACACCTCGCGAAAGTAGCTCTGACCTGGGGTTATCTGATTCGCCCGGTGGGGACGAGCGGCGCGTAGCCGGACACGCCGCCCCGGCGTCCACGGTGATCTGCCTCACGACTGTCGGTGCCGTCTGATTGACTGGTCGGCGTGGACCTGCCGATCAACCCGCCGGTCGAGCCGATGCTGGCCAAGAGCGTTCCCAAGCTGCCCACCACGCCCGGGGTGACCTACGAGCCAAGTGGGACGGGTTCCGGTGCATCGTGTTCCGCGACGGCGACGAGGTCGAGTTGGCCAGCCGGGCGGCAAGTCGATGACCCGCTACTTCCCGAGGTGGTCGAGCAGGCCCTCCGCCAGCTGCCGGAGCGCTGCGCGGTCGACGGCGAGCTGATCGTCATTCGGCGCGACGGGCCGACCGGCCAACCCGGCTGGATTTCGAGCTGCTGGCCCAGCGCGTCCACCCGGCCGCGTCCGGGTCAAGATGCTGGCCGAGACCACCCGGCCGACTTCGTCGCGTTCGACCTGCTGGCGATCGGTGACGAGGCTCTGCTCGACCAGCCCTACCCGCGCCGCCGGGAGCGGCTGGTCGAGGCCCTGGCCGGGTGCGCCCGCCGGTGCACGTCACCCAGGTCACCACCGATCCGGACACCGCGCGTCGGTGGTTCGACGTCTTCGAGGGCGCCGGGCTGGACGGCTTGATCGTCAAGCCGGCCGACCTGCCGTACGAGCCGGGCAAACGACTCATGTTCAGGTCAAGCACGCCCGCACCGCCGACGCGGTGGTCGCCGGCTTCCGCTGGCACAAGTCCGGCCCGGTGGTGGGCTCGCTGCTACTCGGTCTCCACGACGACGCCGGGGTCCTGCACCACGTGGGTGTGAGCGCGTCGTTCAGCATGGCCCGCCGCGCCGAGTTGCTCGACGAGCTGGCCCCTATCGGGACACCGGCGGCGAGCACCCCTGGGTGCATGGCGATCACGAGCGCGGCCAGCGCATCCCGGGTGGGGTGAGTCGGTGGACCGGCACGAAGAACCTGGAATGGGAGCCGGTCCGCCCAGAGCTGGTGGTCGAGGTGGGCTACGACGCGATGGAGGGCGAACGGTTCCGGCACACCGCCCAGTTCGTCCGCTGGCGTCCGGACCGCGATCCCCGGTCCTGCCGCTACGACCAGCTCGACCGCCCGATCCGCTTCGACGTGGACCAGGTGCTCCGCGGCGACCCGACGGCCACCGTGGACCGAGCCGCCAACGGCTCGGCGTAACCTGGCCGTCGACCCGATCCCGGAGGACAACGTGACCCGCACCGTCGAACGGGCCCGCCGCGTCCGTCGCACCATCGCTGGCTTCGCCGTGGCCGCGCTGCTCACCGCCGGTTGCACCCTGCCGGCTTTCGCGCCACGCACCGAGGTGGAGGTGCGGGCGCCGCCGCTCCGACCGGCAGCGCGCCGACCTGGCGGGCCTGTCCGGAGGTGCCCGACGAGTTGGTCGGGCGCGGCGCACCCAACATGCGCTACGAGTGCGCCCGGATCGCGGTGCCCCGTGACTGGGGCACCGGCGGCGGCGAGCGCCGGCCCGGGCGCCGGGCAGACCTTCGAGATCGCTCTGCTGCGCGCGAGGTCCACCAAGCAACGCGACCGGGTGGGCTCGCTGGTGGTCAACCCGGGCGGCCGGGCGGCTCCGGCGTCGACACCGCCGTCTACCTCTCCTTCGGCCCCCAGTTCGGCGGGCTACCCGCGTCGATCACCGAGCGCTTCGACATCGTCGGCTTCGACCCGCGCGGTGTTTCCCGGTCCAGTCCGGTGAAGTGCATCTCCGACGCCGACCTGGACGCCAGCTTCGGCTTCGACCCGGACCCGACGAGCCAGTCGGCATTCGACGGCTTCGTCGGCCTGAGCCAGCGGATCGGGCGAGGCTGCGGCGACCGGTACGGCGACCAGTTGCCCCTGTACGGCACCGAGCAGGCCGCCCGCGACATGGACGCGGTCCGCGCCGCCGTGGGCGACGACAAGCTCACCTACCTGGGCTACTCCTACGGCACCCTGCTCGGCGCCACGTACGCCCAGCTCTACCCGCAGCGGGTGCGGGCGCTGGTGCTCGACGGCGCGGTCGACCCACAGCAGCGGCTGGTGGAGGGCTCGGAGAGCCAGGCCCGGGCTTCGAGCGGGCCTTCACCAACTTCACCCGCTGGTGCACGGCGAACGCCGGCCGCTGCCGATCGCCCCGGACGCGCGGGCCGCGGTCACGTCGGCCATCGACAAGGCCAAGGCCTCCCCGGTACGCGGCGCCGACGGGCGCGAGGCCACCGCCGGCTGGGTGTTCTACGCGGTCATCTCCTCGCTCTACACCGAATCTGGCTGGCAGGAGCTGGCCCAGGCGATCGACAAGCTGGCCGAGGGCGACCCGAAGGACGTGTTCCGGCTCGCCGACGCGTACGCCGGCCGGGAGGACGACGGGCACTACTCGAACCTGTTCGACGCCAACCTGGCCGTCAACTGCGCGGACGAGACCGAGAAGCCGAGCCGGGAGCAGATCCGCCAGTTGCAGTCCGAGTGGCGCACGAAGTATCCGCTGTTCGGGCCGGCGCTGGCGGTCGGCATGCTGAGCTGCGTCGAGTGGCCGGGCGGTCGTGACCCGTACCCGACCGGGAAGGCGAACGGCGCACCGCCGATCGTGGTGGTCGGCACCACCGGCGACCCGGCGACGCCGTACGAGCAGACCCCGCGGCTCGCCTCGATGCTGGGCGTCGGCCGGGTGCTCACCTGGGAGGGCGAGGGGCACACCGCCTACCCGCAGACGTCCTGCATCACCGATGCCGTCGACGCGTACCTGCTGGACCTGACCGTGCCACCAGAGGGAAGCGCTGCCCGGCCCGCTGACCGGCTGGGTCGGTGGCAGTGGGGCAGTGGGGGCAGATCGATCCCCTGCCGGGTGGCCAACTCCTCCAGCAGCGCCCGCATCCGGCGCACGTCGGCCTTGAGCTGCTCCTGCTCCTCATGCTCGAAGGCGTTGTCATCGATGATGAGCCGGCTCGCGAAGTGCGCGGTGATCAGCGGGATGACCAGCAGCACCATGGTCGAGATGAGCAGCGCGGCCAGTGTGCGGCCCGCCCAGGTGGTCGGTGAGATGTCGCCGTAACCGACGGTGGAGGCGGTCACCACGGCCCACCAGACGGCGTCGGCCGGGCTGCGCTGCTCGACCTCCCGTAGATGACCCCGGCCACCACGATCATCAACAGGTACGAGGTGATCAGCGTGCGGGGTGAGTTCGCGAACCACACCAACGCCCGGTACACCCAGCGGAACGGCAGTAGCACAAGCTCCATGCCGACCCATGCTGCCCGTTCCCCGCAACCGGCACCGACCCATTCGCCGGTTTCGCTGTGCCAGGATCACCGGCATGAGCGACGTGATCTTCCGTACGGCGGTCCGGGCCGACCTGCCCGCCGTCATCGCCCTGCTCGCCGACGACGTCCTGGGTAAGGCCCGCGACTTTACCGAGGTCGACGAGGCGTACGAGAGGCGTTCGCGGACATCGACGTGGACCCGCGCAACCAGCTCGTCGTGGCCGAGCAGGATGGCGAGTTGGTCGGCTGCCTGCAGATCACCTACATCCCCGGCCTCGGTCGGCACGGCAGCGAGCGATCCCTGATCGAGGCGGTCCGAATCCGCTCCGACCGGCGTGGCCAGGGCTGGGCCGGAACCTGATGGCCTGGGCCATCGACCAGGCCCGGCAGCGCGGCTGCGCCCTGGTGCAGCTCACCACCGACAAGACCCGCGCGGACGCACACCGCTTCTACCTGGGCCTCGGCTTCGTGGCCAGCCACGAGGGCATGAAGCTCGCGCTCTGAGGCGTCGTCGCGGCGAACCGGCAGGGCAGCGGAAACCGAGCCGGCCGGTCTACATTCGCTGCCGTGGACGAGCCGACGAAGCCCGGTGACTCTCCCCGCGCCCGTCCTGGCGGCGGACGGGCTGGGCGGTTCTGACGGTCGGTGTCCTTCTTGTTGTCGTCGCGTTCTGGCTGCCCGCCTGGCGCAGTGTCTACCCGGATCGGACGGTTACCGCTCCGGGCTCGAAAGCTCGGTTGGGCGCTACCGCTCGCGGTGATCGCCGCCCTGTTCGCGGTGTTGTCGCTCGTCAACGCCGGCCCGGCCCGCTGGGTCTGGCGGCAGGCCAGCCTGGGAATGCTCATCTCCAACGTGCTCGCCTGCGGCAGCCTCACCGGGGCGTACTGGTATTTCGAGGCCGAGGACCCCTACGGCAAACACGAGTTGATCTCGACCGGGCCGGGCGCCGGTCTTCTCCTCGCCCTGCTGGGCTACCTGCTGATCCCGCTCGCCGGGTCCTTCCCCGACGGCCACAAACGCCCCGACCGACCCAGAGACGACCGGCCCGACCAGCCGCAGTAGGAACTCCCTCGCGCTACCGCCGTAGAAACGCTGTGGAGCTGATGTCGTAGACGAGTCACCGTCCGGCGATTCGCTTACGACATCAGCTCCACAGCGAGCCCGGACCACCTCCGCCGCCCAACCACCCGCGGCCGAGAGGCAGCGCTCAGCCGTCGACCAGGCGACCGTCGCGCAGGACGAGCACCCGGTCGGCGAGGTCGATCAGCGCCGGATCGTGCGTGGCCACCAGGGCGGTCATGCCGCGGGCGTGGACCACCGCGCGCAGCAGGTCCATGATGGACCGCCCGGTCTCCGAGTCGAGCTGACCGGTGGGCTCGTCGGCGATGAGCAGGTCCGGTTCGTTGGCGAGCGCACGGGCCACCGCGACCCGCTGCTGCTGGCCGCCGGAGAGTTCGTACGGGCGCTGTGCCGCGTGCCACCCAGGCCGACCAGCTCCAGCAGCACCGCTACCCGCTGTTCCCGCTCCGCGGCCGAGACCTGCGCCAGCCGCAACGGCACGCCCACGTTCTCCGCGGCGGAGAGGATCGGCACCAGCCCGAAGGTCTGGAACACGAACCCGACGGTGCCCCGGCGCAGCCTCAACAGCTCCGCCTCGCCGGCCGAGGTCACGTCGTGCCCGGCCACCACCACCTGACCGCTGTCCGGCCGGTCCAGTCCGCCGATCAGGTTCAGCAACGTGGTCTTGCCGGCCCCGGACCGACCTCGGATGGCGACCAACTCGCCCGGTTGGCGGTGAACGAGACGTCCCGCACCGCGTGCACGGCGTGCTCACCCCGGCCGAAGGTCCGACTGACGCCACTGACCCGGACCACCTCGTCGGGGTGCGCGGCGGACGCCCGCCGACCCCGGCCACCATCATGTCCTGCCTGCTCATGCCCGTGCCCCCGCTCGTCCGAGGCCCGGTCGCCGGGCCGTACCTGCACGTGGTCCGGCTCCAGGTCGAGCCGGACGCGCTCCCTGAGCGGAGCGCGTCGACGAACGCCGCCGGTAGCTGCATCCGACCGTTCCGGTCCAGCACCGCGTACTCCTCGCTGACCAGCTCGGTGTTGCCGTCCGCGCCGATCCGCGCGGTCCGGCGTACCTCGGAGGCAGTCCGGCCGTCGCGGATCGCGACGGTCCGGCGGACCTGCGTACCACGGCGTGGTCGTGGGTGACGACCACGATGGTCACGCCCAGCTCGGCGTTGATGGTGCGCAGCGCCGCGAAGACCTCCGCGCCGGTCGCCTCGTCCAGCTCACCGGTCGGCTCGTCGGCGAAGAGCACCTCCGGGTCGTTGGCCACCGCCACCGCTACCGCGACCCGCTGCTGCTCGCCGCCACTGAGCTGCCCGGGCGCCGGTCGGCGCAGTAGCCCACACCGACCATGTCGAGCAGTTCCCGGGCCCGCTCCCGGCGAGCCCTGCGGCTGCGCTTGCCGGCCAACTGCATCGGCAGCTCGACGTTCTCCAGCGCGCTGAGGTACGGCAGCAGGTTGCGGCCGGTCTGCTGCCAGACGAACCCGACCAGCTCCCGCCGGTAGCTGAGCCGCCGCTTGGCGGACAGCGAGAGCAGGTCGTAGTCGGCCACCCGGGCGATGCCGGCGGTCGGCGTGTCCAGGCCGGAGAGGATGTCGAGCAGGGTCGACTTGCCCGAGCCGGAGGCACCGACGATCGCCACCAGCTCCCCGGTCGATGACCAGGTCGAGCCCCTGCAGGGCGACCACCTCCACCCCTCGGTCTTGAAGATGCGCACCAGGCCGTCGCAGACGATGTGCCCCGCAGGCGGTCCTGCCCGCCGGCCCGCTCGGCGGCGCGTTGCGCGGCCCGCTGTTGCAGGGCGGCCAGGTCCGGCACCAGTGGAGTCTGGGCGGTAGCGGTCATCTCAGCTCTCCTCTCCGAGCCGAAGCACCTCACCGAGGCGCAACCGGCGGTTGTTCAGGGCCTCGACGGCGACCGCGAAGCCGAGCGCGAACGCCCCGAGCGCGAGCACCGCGGCGACCAGGCTGGGCTCGAAGGCCACCTGGACCGGCACACCACTGGTGAACGCGGACAGGCCGAGCACCGGGTTGAGCAGCAGGGAAGCAACGCGCCGACCAGCGCGCCGGTCAGCACCGACACCCCGACCAGCGGGGTCAACTCGACGGAGCAGCCCTCGCCACTGTCGACGGGACAGGCCGAGGGTGCGCAGCCGGACAGCACCTGACCCCGGGCCCGCGCGCCGGCCAGCACGGTGAACGCGATGGCCAGCAGCCCGAGCACGGTGCCACCGACGGCGCCGGCCAGGAACCCGAAGGCCAGCACCCCGTTCGCCCGCCATCGCCGAGATCCCGGCGGACGTTCGCCCGGGTGTCGACGGTGACCCCGATCGGCCGTTCCCGGCCGGTGACCGTACCGTCCCGTTGGTAGCGTTCCTGACCCTGGTCGCCGGCGAGGCGCAGCTTCTCCGCGTCCAGCGAGTCCCCGGCGACCAGCAGGCTGGTCGGCACGGGTGTGGTGGTGCGCTCCGGCAACGCCTGCCAGGGCAGGATCACGAACCGGCTGGCGTTCGCCGACAACAGCGGGAAGCCCTCCTCGGTGCCGGCCACCCGGAACTCGTACCGCTGGCCCTGCACCGAGATGAAGGCCGAGTCGTCCAGTCCGGCCTTGGCCAGGTCGGCGGCGACCGCCGGTGAGACGATCGCCGGCAACGGCCCGCGCCGGGCCGGGCGCCGAGCAGCGCGGCCGGGACCGACAGGTCCACCTCGGATGCGCGGGCCACCGTGTCCAGCCCCGAGCCGTCGACCAGCAGCACGGCCGTCTGCCCGACCCGCGCATCGGTGCCGAGCTCGTCCGCGGCCAGCCGCTCGTCGGTCTCGTAGAGCACCCGCGTGACGGCCCGGACCCCGGCAGGCGACCCAGTTCGTCGACGGTGTCGGGTGCGAAGCGTTCCCCACGGATCACCGCGTCGGCGGGCACGACCTGCTCCGCCGCCCGCTCCCGGCTCGCGTCGACTCCGGCGGCGACGACCGCGCAGAAGGCCGCGGTGCCGATCGCCAGCACCACGACGACGAGCGGGGCGGCGACCGCCGAGCGCCCGGCACGCGCCGTGCCGAGGAAGGTGACGCTGCCCCGGGTCCGCGCGGCCAGCCGGCTGACCAGCAACAACGGCCAGGGTACGCCCGCAGCGCGAGCACCGCCGCCGCGATCGCGAGCAGCACCGGCACCGACACGAGCAGCGGGTCCACATCGCCGAGGGTGAGGCCGCGTCGACGCAGCAGTACCGCGGCGAGCCCGGCCAGGAGCAGCAGGGAAACCTCGACGGTGAGCCGACGGGCCGACGGGCGCACCCGGACCAGGTCACGGCGGGCCGCCCGCCGGCCGGTACCGCGAGCGTCGCCACCGGCAGTGCCAGCGTGACCAGCACGGTGGCCGCGACGACGTACGGCGTGGTCGGGTCCGGCTCGCCGGGGAACAGGGTGCCCAGCCACCAGCCCAGCGCGGCGGCGACCGGCACCACCAGCACCGATTCGGCGAGGCTGCGCCGGGCACCGGCGGTGGCCGCTCCACGGGCACGCAGCAGCTCGAACTCCGAGCGACGCCGTCGGATGGCGAGGCTGGCCGCGAGCACGATGAGCCCGGTCAGCGTGGCCAGTACGCCGGCGGCGATCACCGCGAGCAGGGTCCGGGCGGCATCGACCTGGGCGGCGAACGCGCGCAGCGGGACATCCACACCCTGGACCAACGTGAGGTCCTGCGGCCGGTTGCGCTGCATCACGGTCAGGCCGTCGATCGTCTGGTCCAGCTCGCGGGCGTCGATCCCGTCGACGCCCAGCCGGTACCGCCAGGTGGTCTGGATCGGCCAGCCCTCGGCGGCCCGCTTGTTGAGGGCCGACTGGGCGACGACGCCGACGACGATGAGCGGCTGGCCGTCCCCGAGCGGTTCGGTGATTCGCAGCAGCGGTGGCAGCCCGTCCCAGATGCCGTTCTCGCGGTCGGCGGGGCGGAACAGCCCGTCACCACCATCGGCGCGGCCTCGGAGAGGTTGCCCTTGGCGTCGGCGATGCCGGTACGCAGTTGGCTGCCGGCGCGCAGGTTGAGCTTGCCGGCGACCTCGACGTCGAGCGCCACCTCGATCGGTCGCTCGGGGACGTACGTCTCGCTCGGCCACGCGCCCTCGACGAGGTGCTCGCGCCCTGGACGTCGGGCACGGCCCGGAGGCCCAGGTCGACGAGCAGGTTGCGGGCCGCGAGGTCCGGGCCGACCACGCGGGCCGGCAGGTTCTCCGCCGTGTACCAGCGTTCGGTCACCGCCGACCGCACCTGCGGCGGCATCTCCGCCTCCAGGCTGCCGAACCGCCCGACGGCGTTGCCCATCGCCGTGTTCTTCGACGTCGCGTTCACCACACCCGTGGTGTAGGTGATGTCCCGGCGGGCGGCCGGCTCACCGCTGAGCTGCGCCCGCAACCCCTGTTCGGCGAGCCGGTTGACCAGTCGCGGCACTCCACTGATCAGCAGCGTGACCACCAGGGTCAGCACCGCCAACAGCAGGAACTGCCCGCCGTACGCCCGGACCCGCCGGACGGCCGCCCCGACGCTCATCGTTCTCCCCGATTCGCAGCTGCACCGCCGCCACCCGCTGACGGATGCCGGCGGCGATGAACGCGCTGAAGGCGAGCGCCGCCAGCAGCAGACCGACCGCGGTCAGGCCGATCGGCACCCAGGGCAGCGCGAACGTCGCCGGAGGGATCGGTCGGCCGGCGGCCGGGTGAGGATGACGAGGGGCCATGGTGGCCCCGACTCCGGCGCCGAGCAACAGCCCGACCCCACGCCGATGCCGGCGAGGAACGTCTGTTCGGCCAGCAGCGCCCGGGCCATCAGCCGGGGCGTGGCGCCGAGGGTGTGCAGGACGGCGAACTCGCCGAGCCGACGCCGTGCCGTGGCCCAGACGTCCACCATCAGGCCGACGAGGGCGAGCAGCACCGCGCCGAGCGCGGCGGCGAGCATGCCGGTACGCGAGCCGCGCCAGTACGGGTCGTCGGCGGCCGACTCGATCACCGCCTCCCGGTTGAGCACTGTGACTCCCGGTAGGTCGCCGGCCGCTCGGGCGGCAGCCGTCGCGTCGGTGGCGCCGACCCACCACTCCGGTACGGGTCGCACCGCGCCACTGCCCCGGATCAGCGCGTCGACCGCCGTGGGCAGATCCAGCAGTACGCCCTCCCCGGTGGTGGTCGGCACGGCGGCCAGCTCACCGACCAGGTGGACCGGCAGCGTGGCCCCGGAGAGCGTCAGGTCGACGGTGTCGCCGACCTTCAGGCTCAGGGCCTCCCGCACCCCGGGGTCATCAGCACCGGTACGGGCTTGCTGTCCCCACCCGGCACGACAGTGAACCGGGTGGGCGGCTGGTAAGCGAACTGCCCCCGGGGATCACCTCAACCGCGCGGACCGCGGCGAACCCGCCGGTGGTGGTGCGCACCGGAGTGGGCTCTCGCCGGGGCCGTCATCACCCAGTCACCGCTCAGCTCGACGGGCCGGGTCGTGCCGTCGGCGTTGGCCACCGTCAAGCCGTCCACCTGGAGTCGGTAGGCGTTGCCGGCCGCCAGCCCGCCGTCGGCTTCGAACCCGACCAGCCGCAGCCGCGCCCTCCCAGGTCGGGCAGCCGCACGGTGAACCGGGTGGCCCGGCCGTCACCGTCGGCGTCGACCGCCGGCAGCCGCAGGGCGAGCCCGTCGGAGCTGGCGACCAGCAGCGTCACCGCTACCCGCACCTCCCGGGCGGCTTCGCTGACCGGGGTACGGACCGTACCGGTGATCGCGCGTGCCTCGGCGGGCAGTTCGACGCCCGCGGGGCCCCACGCGCATCGATCATCCGCTGGTACTGCTCCGCCGGCGGCTCGTCGCTGAGCCGGTCGGCGAGTCGGACGACGCCGGGTGCACTGGCCGGGTCGACACCGATGACGGTCACCGGCAGTTCCTCCCGCCCGACCCGGATCTCGTCCGCGACGCGGCAGCACCCGGTGCACGCTCGGTAGCGCGGCGAGCTGACCGGCCCGGTCCACCGGGCGGCTCCGGCCGTTCGGTGACCCGCAGGTCGGCGCCGACCGTGTGCCCGGCCTGCTCGACCTGGGACCGCTCCCCGTGCTGATCAGGGACCAGGCCAGGGTGCTACCGCCGACGGCGAGGGCGAGCAGCAGCACCGGGCCGGCGTGTGGACGCCGACCGGCCTGCCACATGCCGAACATGGTGGCGGTCCAGGGGCGACGGTCGACGAATCGCTCGGCGAACCGGGTGAGCGGCGGGAGCACCCGCAACGCCAGCACGGCACCGGCCAGCACGCCGAGCGTCGGGGCGGCGACCAGCAGCGGGTCGAGCCCGAGCTTGCCGCCCGAGCCGGCCAGCGGGGAGGCGTACCGGCGGAGCTGCACCAGGCGAGCACGGCGAGCGCCACGAGCACCAGGTCGACGCTGGCCCGTTGGACGCTCGCCGCGCGGTTGGGTCGGGACCGGGCCGCCATGTCGGCCACGTACGTGCCGGCGCCCCGCAGGGTCGGAAGGACCATGGCGACGAGGCAGCCGGCAGCGGTGGCCGCTGCGGCCGCCCAGACCAGTGTGGTGTTGCCACCGGCGGTGGTGAGGTCACCCGACCCACCGGGTCGGATGTGACGCAGCGCCTCGCTGGCGATCAGTGGACCGAGCACCGCGGCCGGGGCGACGACAAGGGTCGCCTCGCGGGCGGCCAGGCCGGCCAACTGCCGACGGGCGGCTCCCGGGCGCGCAGGAGCGCGGTCTGCGGACGGCGGTCCTCGTGCAGCAGTGCGGCGACCAGCACCAACGCGTACCCACCGAGCACCAGGATGAGCAGCAGCGGGTGGCCAGCGAGGATCGACCCACCAGGTCGGCGCGGGCGATCCGGTCCAGGAGTTGTTCCATCTTGGTCGCCGTCTGCGCGGAGCTGCCCAGTTGCGCCGCCTCGGGCACCGCCGAGGACGCCTCGGTGAGGGCTTTCCGTACGGCGGGCAGGTCGGCGGTCTCGACTCCGCCGAGGTCCGGTTGGGCCAGCCAGGACGCCGACACCGAGCCCGGAAGGTGGCCGCGAAGTCGGCCGGGTCGAGCGTGAACGGCCCGTACGAGGTGCCGGATCCGACACTGCCCGCGCCCACACCGGGGCCAGCAGCCAGTACGCGTCGGTCGGGTCGCGGGGCCGCCAGGTGCCGGCGAGCACCAGGTCGCCTCGCCGTTCGGTGGCCCGGTCCCGCACCGGGACGCGTTCGGCGACGCTCAGTCCCAGTGCTCCGGCGACCCGTTCGGGCAGGCTCACCTGGACGGGGTTCGCCCCGGGTGGGCCAGGCTCCGTTGGTCAGCTCCGCGTGGCCGGCGAGGTCGTCGAACGTGGTGAGGTTCGCGAAGACCGGTTCGTCGTCCGGACGGGGAATCTGCCCGAGGTCGCCGGTCAACTCCCGACCGGTGCCGTAACGGGCGACGGCGACACGGACCGGGACCCCGGCGAGCCCGGTGGCGAACGCGTCCCGAACCGCACTGTCCCGGGTGGCGAACTCGGCCGCGTCGCGTCCGCCCGAGCCACTCACCAGGAGGCCACGTTCCTCGGCCGGCGAGGCGGCGATCAGCGCTCGCTGCCCGGCGTCCACCGCCCGACGGTTGTAGTCGGACAGCCCGGTGACCAACGCGACGGCGACGAGGGCCGCGATCACCGCCGCGACCAGCAACCTCGCGCCTCGCGGGCCCGCCTCCACACCAGCTTCATCCGACGCCTCCCTGGCCCTGGCGGGCCGACGACCATCAAGACAGCTCACCTCCCGGGAAGGTTCGCGCCCGTTACATGATCGTTATTACGGGAAGGGTCGGTGTGGACCGGCGCCCGCTCGGTAGGCGGTCAGCTGCCGCCGCTCCGAAGGTTGCGAATGCCAAACACCACGGCGCCGAGCAGCAGCACGACGCCCAGGAGTTGGAGGCCCGGGAGTCGTCGGCCTCCCCGAGCGCGATGCCGGCGACGCCGAGCGCGACCCGAGAACGGCGACGACGGTCAGGGCGTACCTCACGAGGGTTCCTCCTCGACCCACTCGAGCAGGTCCCCGGGCTGGCAGTCGAGCACCCGGCACATCGCTTCCAGGGTGCTGAAGCGGACAGCCTTGGCGCGACCGTTCTTCAGCACCGCCACGTTGGCCGGTGTGAGCCCGACGCGCTCGGCGAACTCGCCGACGCTCATCTTGCGCTTGGCCAACTCGACGTCGATGCGGACGACGATGGGCATCAGATCACCGCTTCCATGTCGGTCCGCAGCGTGGTGGCCTGCCGCAGCAACGCACGCATCACGACCATGAGAAGCCCCAGCACGCTGACGCCCACCGTCAGCAGGAACAGCAGGAGTGGCAATCCGGGTCGTCCGCGTTGAACCCGACCCAGAGGAAGACACCCACGAGCACCGCCCATGCGGCGGCGATGGACCACACGATCGCGTCCACCCACTTGAGGGACGCCTCGGTGAAGATGCGGTCGTTCTTGACCAGGCTGAGCAACTTCCACGTCGCGACGATGACCACCTGGACGCAGAGCACCCAGAAGACCGTCACGGCGGTCGCCGGCCATCGTAGGTAGGCGTCCTGCGGCGACTCCTGCGCCATGTACGCGAACTGCCCCGGCAGCGAGAGGGTCTGGAAGACGACCAGGACCCCGAACAGCACCACGAGAAAGACTCTGAGAGCGGCAACCGCTCGATGCTCTGTAACCATGCATCGATTTTCGCTCGCTACCTATCGAAAGTCAATCGGTCTGACGTTCCCTCGTTGGCAGCGGCGGCTCAGACGGCGGCGGTCAGTTCGGCAAGGACCCGGTAGAGCCGGGCAGCCGCCGCCTGGTCGAACTCCGGCCGCGTGAGGGACCGGCACCCGCGACGCAGCGCCGTCAGCCGGCGGCCGGCGGCTCGGCCAGCAGGGCGATCAGGCGGGCCGCCGCGGTCGCGGTGGAGGACCCGAAGAGCGCGGCCGATGCCCCGACGAGGGCGCGAAACGGTTGGCGGAGATGGCGGTGCATGCCGCTGTCGACGAACAGCGGGTTGTACAGCACGTACCGAATGGGGCTGTCCGGGTTGTGCGGCGCGAAGCCGCCCCGAGGAGGTCGTTGGCGCGGGCGCCCTGCATCGTCGCCCGGAACATGGTGTACCCGCTGGTGAACTGCAGATCGTCCCAGTGGAGTCGGCCGGACCGGATTCCGCCGGTGCCGCTGAGGTTGAGGATGACAGGTGCCGGCGCGCGTTCCAACGCCGGGCGTAGCCGTTCGGCGAGCAGATAGCGACTGAGCACGTAGATCGCGAAGGTCTGCTCGAAGCCCTCGCCGGTGACGACGCGCCGCTGGCCGAAACGCCCGCCGCCAGCACCAACACGTCGATCTTCTCCGGGAGTCGGTCTGCCAGTGCGGACGTCTGCCGGACCGAGGTGAGGTCGGCGTCGGCACTGCCGATCGCGACCACCCGATCTCCGGCTCGACGCAACCCGTCGGCGAGGGCACCGCCGATACCACGTGTCCCGCCCGCGATCACCACTGTGCGCATACTTCATCGTTGGCTTCTGTCGGCCCTCGCGAAAGAAGGCACATCGATGTCACCGGCACTGCGGCTACCCGTGACCCCGGCCGATCGCGCGGAGTGCGCAGCAACCGACGTCCTGCGTCGCGTGGGCGAGAAGTGGAGCGTTCTCGTGCTCGCGGTGCTCCGCGAACGCCCCTACGGCTTCAACGAACTCGACCGCACCATTCATGGTCTGAGCCGGCGCATCCTCACCCGCACACTGCGCACGTTGGAGAGCGACGGGCTGATCAGCCGCCAGCAGACACCGGAGCGCGTCGAGTACGCGCTCACCGACCTGGGCCGCTCACTTCTCCCGCTGGTCATCGCCGTCGGCGAATGGGCGGTCGCGCACGCGTCCGACATCGAGCAAGCACGCACCCGGATGCGCGAGCCGAACCCGAACACCACGGTCCGCAGACCTCAACGGCGTCTCGCCCACCGGGTCGAGCACGAGGAATGAGCCCCGAGACGTGGCGGAAGGAAGCGATGGGCCTCCTCGCCGGGCGGCCCAGCGGTCGCGCCTGGCGCGGTGCTGTCCGGTGACCCGCCGCTGTGCGGCTCGCCCGGGTCGACCAGGGGCGTCCGATGATGTCGGATCGGATTTCACAGATCCGTGACGATGCAGAGCCAGGGTGCCGGTGGTTTACGTCCGCCGGTGGTAGTGGTTGCGGCGGGGAAGCTGGTCGGGGTCAAGCCAGGCCGGCGGCACGAACTCGGATGAGCGTCGTCGCCGAGCCGGACGGCCCAGTCGGACTGGTGGACGCGTCGGTGGTGGTGACCGCAGAGCAGCACCGCGTTGTCGAGACTTGTCGGCCCGCCGTCCGCCCAGTGTCGGATGTGGTGGGCGGCGCACCAACGCGGCGGCCGGTCACAGCCCGGGAAGGCGCAGCCGCCGTCGCGCAGCACCAGAGCCCGACGCAGCGGGCCGCTGACGAGACGGCGTTGTCGGCCCACGTCGAGGACCTGGCCGGTGCCGCCGAGCACGGCGGGCAGGACGCCTGCGTCACAGGCGAGCCGACGCACCACCTCGGGCGTGAGGCGCAGACCGACATCGAGCGCGCCGGCACCAACTGCCGCGTCAGGCCGTCGTAGCTGGTGGTCACGACGATCTGGGCGGGATCGCCGCCGCTTTCGGGCAGTTCACCGGTACGCAGGGCCAGCCGGCACACGTCGGCGAGGGCGTCGTGCCGGCGCTGGCCGGCGCAGCGGGTGTCGTCGGGCCCGGCGGGTGCGCTGAGCGGATCGATGGCGGCCCGGAGCAGCGCGGCGGCCTCCGCGTCGAGGGTGCCGGTGAGCCGCAGTCGCCCGCCGGGCCGCTCCGAGACGGTGACGTGTCGGTCGTGGGCGGCCCGGGCGGCCTCGGGGCGAGGGCCGCCGCAGCGGCGGCGTCGGCGAGGTCGGGAGCGACGTGGTCGAGAATGCGGGTGCCGAGCTTGCGCAGCAGCGTGGGTCGAATCGCTCGGCCCAATCGACCAGAACGCCGACGGCCCGGTCCGCGACCTCGCTGCCGGCGGAAGCCGCCACGCTGGCAGCCGCCTCGGCGATGACGCGAGCCTGCTCGGCGCTGACCGCCCCGCTGGCCAGCGCGGCCCGCACGGCCGACGGGGCGGCGTCGAGCGAGGAGGCGAGGCCGACCAGTCGACGGGCGGCGGAGACGTCGAGTCGTAGGCGGTGGCGCAACCACACGGCCGTCGACGTCGCGCCCTGCGTGACCGCGGTGCCCCGACCGTCCAACTCCCGCACGACCGCCACCTGCACGGCCGCCACACGCTGCTGGAGCCGGTGGGTGGCGTCGAGCGCCGCGATCAGATCGTGCTCGGAGAGGGCCCAGACGGCCGCGTCGGCGCAGGTCGCCACCGCGCTCTCCGCCCGCACCAACTCATCGATCACAGGCAAACTCTAGAACAGGTGTACGACACTTCCCGCGAGGCAGAGCGCGACGGATCGCCCGAGCAGCGGCCTGCTCAGCCTTCGGCCAACTCCGGGCGGTGCTCCCGAATCCAGGCCACCACATCCGACTTCCGCCAGACCTTGCCCATGGCCAGCACGGCAACCGGCTCCGGAAGTTCCGTTGGTTGGCGATCACGGACGCACGCTGCCGGGACACGTTCCCCAGCATCTCCCGAATCTCTGACACGCCAACCAGGTCCACGCATTGACCATGACAGCGGCGCAGTCGACACACAGCGACAACTACACAGTACGTTGACAGAAGCAATAGTTGGCGTCAGGATGGGTGGATGACCGCGCCGGAGGCCTCCCCACTGACGACCGTCAGCCCCTGAGCAACCTGCACCCGGTGCACCAGCACCTACCGCGCCGGCCCTCGTGGCTCTGCCGGGCGTGCGCCGCCACCTGGCCGTGCGCGTACGCGCGGATGTTGCTGCGGGTGGAGTACGGGCCGACCGGGTGGCCCTGTCGATCTACATGGCGAGTCAGTTGTTCGACGCGACGGCCGACCTGTACAGGCTGAACCCGGACCCGGCACCCGACCCACGGGAGTTGTTCGACAGGTTCCTGGCGTGGACTGCTCCGTCATCCAGCTGAGCCAGGCCGGGCTCATAACATCGACGGACCGCACTGCCGCGATTTCCGGCCCGGCCACTGTCACGCCGGGCGCCGGACCGGACATGGAGTAGACGTGAGCTCCGGGACTGAGCACGAGGAACGCTTCCGACGCGTCTACGCGGCCAACTTCGCGCCACTGCTGGCGTACGCGATGCGGCGCGTCGCGCAGCCTGAGGACGCCGCCGACATCGTCGCGGAGACCTTCCTCGTCGCCTGGCGGCGTAGCCGCGAGATGCCATCAGAGGCCGAGGCCCGGTTGTGGCTGCATGGCGTGGCCCGGCGGGTGCTGGCCAACCACCACCGGGCGGGGCCCGTCGGGGCGGCTGGGCGACCGGCTGCGGCAACGGTTCCGGGCGGCCCTCGCCGTCGACCCGGGCAGCGAGGTGCCCGAACGGCTCACCGTCCGGGCCGCGTTGGCCCGGCTCAACGAGCTGGACCGGGAGGTGCTGACGCTGACCTTCTGGGAGGGACTGGAGCCGCGCGAGGTCGCCGTGGTCCTCCAGGTGAGCCCGGCGACGGTCCGTACACGGCTGTCCCGTGCCCGAGCCCGGTTGCGCGACCTCATCGGTGACGACCTCGGCCCACCCGGACATGTACTCGACGTCATGGCCGTACGCGCCCTGAGGAGAGCAGATGACCGACGAACAGCTCGACCGGAGGGTCCGCGACGCCGACCCGTACCGACCCGAGGTCATCGCGCACCTCGACGGGGTCGCTCAGGACCTCCTGGAGGAGATCATGTCCACGCCGATCCTCGAATCCGTCACCGAGCCACCGGGCAGCCCCTCCCGACCGCGCCGCCGCCTGCTGAGCGGCCTCGCCAGCGCGGGTGTCGCGGCCGCCGTGGTCGCCGTCGTCGTGGGCGTCTGGGCCGGAGGCGCAAACCGGCCGGAGGGCCGCGAACCGGCTCCCGGACGGTCGTCCACCTCGGCGGCGCCGGGGACAGTCAGCTACTCGGCCATGGTGCTCAAGGCGGCCGAGGAGAACCCGCGTCTGCTGATCGACCAGCCCGGCTGGAAGGCAACGCACGTCGACGGGTTCGCCAAGCGGGACGGGAGCGTCACCTACAGCAACGGTGGGCGACACCTCAGGATGAGCTGGTACGAGGCCAGCGAGTACGACGGCGCTACAGGACCGGCTCCAGGTCAGCAAGCCGGAGTCGGTGCAGGTCGACCGCTGGCCGGGTGACCTGTTCCGGTACAACGAGCGCGATTTCGAGGTCATCCTCCGGCCCCGCGACGGGTCCATGGTCGAGGTGCGCACCGGAAGCGACTTTACGCGCGCCGAGTTCGACCGGGTTCTCGCCAGCGTGGTCCGCGTCGACGCCCGTACCTGGCTGGCCGCTCTGCCGGCCGAGATCGTCACGCCGAGGCTGGTGAACGAGCGGGCGGCCAAGGTGCTTGCCGACGTGCCGCTCCTCCGGGCTTCGACCCCGCCACGTTGAGCGTCGAGGGCATCAACTCCCCTACCACTTTGGCGTTGAGGTGCTCCGCCCGGTCGGCTGCGCGTGGATCACCGAATGGAAGCGCGCGAAGAAGAGTAACGACGACGCCGCTCTCCGGCAGGCGGCCGACGCGTTGCGCAGCAGCCACAACTGGAAGGTGCTCCAGCAGATGGCCGCCGAGGGTGACTGGCCCAAGGGCTTCTGGGAGACCGCCGACAAGGTGGCCTCCGGCGAACCTGTCCATCCCAAGATGTTCGACCCCTGCGACCCGGAGCAGTAGCGGCGCTCAGGCGCCTCCTCCTCCGGAGGGCGCCTGGCGCGGCTCGGCTGCACCCGCTTGGGCTCGCCGGGCATCTTCGGGGAGCCAAGCCTCTAGCGTTATGCGCTGGAGGTGCTTTACCAGGTAGAACGCCATCAGCGAGAGCGTAGACGCGGAGATTATCCGGCGAATTCACGCTCTCCAGGAGGCGTCCGTGGCCACCAACGTACCCGAGTCCCCGCCCCGTCGCCCAGATTGCCGTGGCCCTGGCCGTGGCCCTGGTCGCCGGGGTCGCGTTCGTTCTCGGCATGGCCGCGATGCTCGGCCTGGAGTGGGACCCGAGTGGATCCGTGATCGTCGCCATCGCCGCGGTCTGGATCCCGCAGACCCTGATCTCTGCCGCCCGTCATCGGCGGAACTGACCCATAAGGCGGGCCGGGCAGGAGTTGGCGCTCCTGTGCTCCCGGCCCTTGATCGCCCCGTGGAGGCGACCCGTGAAGAAGATACCGTTCACCCTGCCCACCTGTGACCAGCCGGCCGCCGGACGGGTCGAGATCTACAGCCCCGACCCGGCCGGTGACGCCTTCGGATCCCTGGACGCGTCGGTGTACGCCTGCGACGACCACGGCCCCGACGTCATCGCGGCGGCCTGGGTGGTCAAGCTGAGCGCGTACCGGATCGACATGCTGCCGGGCGTCGACCGTACGTGCGGCGACTCCTACGTCTACCGCACCGGCAACCTCGGCGGCGACCAGTGAGCGCCCGCCGCGCCCGCCCGAAGCGGTGGGACCAGTGGAACCGGCGCCCGGCCCGGTGTCGATGGCGAGCCTTCCCCGGCGCCAGCGGTTCACGAAGGACAGCCTGGACGCGGTCGCCGAGACCTCGATGCAGGCGGGCGAGATCATGGGTCGCCGGTTCGGGGAGCGGGACCTGTTCGACGCGCTCGCGCTGGACTTCCTGCTACGCCCCGATGCGACCCACGACGACGTGCTCGACATGGCCGCGTACGTCGGTGGCAAGGCCATGGCGCAGCAGTTGCAGGACTTCCTGATGGTCGCGGCGGCGCAGCAGGCGGACCCGGAGGGTGTGCGCCGCCTGGCGGAGCAGCTGCTCGACGGCGACGAGGATCGGGCGCTGTGGGACTCGGTGCCGCCCGCAACCACCGGCGTTACGCCAGTGGTTGCCGACGACGACCTGCTCGACGTCGCGGAGGCGGCCGGGTGACGCCGGAGGAAGAGCGGGCGTGGTGGGGCGACTCGACGGCCGGTGACTCCACCGTGGTCGACCTTGAGCAGTGGCTGCTGGAGCGCGGTCGCTGGATGGAGAACTTCCGCCAGCACGGCGAGCTGCCCGAAGACGGACCTCGAAGTGAGGCGGGCCACGGCGCACCCACGCTGGTGCTTCCCGACGGAGTGCACCGCGACCGCCGACGGGAACGGGTCGCACGGCTCGCGTTACTTCTACGTGGACGACCGGGTCACCGTGCAGCTCGTCAAGCCGACCACCATCGGCCGCCCGACCATCCATGTCGCGGTGTGGGCGGACGACGTGCGGCCGGCGTTCGACGTCGAGCCCACCGAGGTCATCACGTTCTCGATGGAGCTGGCCGGCTTGCTGGTCAACACCGTCGCCGACCTCATCGAGCGCGCGAGGGTGAGAGCTGATGACCGCACCCGCCATCAACGGCACCCGCTACCCGCAGCCGGTCGACGAGCTGCTGCCGGCCGCCCGGGAGATCGTCAAGGAGTTGGGCGAGGTGCCACCCGCAACGACTTGATGCGCCGGTTCCGCATCGGCGCTCCGAAGGCGGTCGAGCTGCGGTCGCGGCTGGCTCACGAGTGGCCGGTGCTGGTGGCCGCTCCGGCGGTGGAGGTCGAGCCGGACCTCACGCCGGCGGTGGACCCGTGGAGTTCTCCGAGCCCACCGGGTGGAACCCTGCGGACCTGCCGGACCTGCGGCCGGTGTTCGTCGAGCCTGCCGGCGTGTCCCCGAGTTCGGGGTGGGTCAAGGTCCCGTCGTGACGCCGGTACCTGCCGGCCCTTCGTCGCAGGTAGCGCCGGTCGGACACCCGGGCACGGCGGCAGAGGTCGGCTCGCTCATGCGGGTTCGCTGGGCGGTCCGGGCGGTGCTCGCCCTGGGCGTCGCGGCCAGCATCGCCGGGAACGTGCTGCACGCCCGAGACGACCTGATCTCGCAGATCATCTCAGCGTGGTCCCCGCTGGCCCTGCTGCTGACGGTCGAACTCATCAGCCGGGTCCCGGTGCACCGCCGGTCCCTGGCGATCGGCCGGTGGATCGCCACTGCGCTGATCGCCGGTATCGCGGCCTGGGTGTCCTACTGGCACATGGCCGCGGTGGCGTCCCGGTACGGGGAGACGGGCGGGGCCCAGTACCTGCTCCCGCTGTCGGTCGACGGCCTGGTGGTCGTCGCTTCCATCTGCCTCGTCGAGCTGGGTGGCCGGATCGCGGCCGGGCGCAGCACTCAACCACGTCCGTAACAGCGGTGGTTGCCGATCTTGTGTGGGCCTCAGCACCACACAAGATCGGCCCACGGGGTCAAGCCGGTCGGGCAGCCCGTTCCACCTCACGCAGTACCAAGCCCAGCGTCTGTGAGCGGCGTTCCACCGGCAGCGTCGACCACGCCCGGCGCGCGTACGTCAGCCCGCCCGCCCGGTCCCCGGAGTGCGCCATCATCAGCGCCCGGTGCAGCTCGATGTGCGTGGCGAACCGCGTCAGCGTCGGCGGTCGCCACCGGTCCGCCTCGAACTGCGCCAGCTCACCCTCACGCAGCATCCCCATCCGGGCGTACAGCATCGACCGGAACGTGGCCATCCGCCAGGGCGGCACCGCCGAGTCCGAGATCTCACCGTCCGGCGAGGCCACCCGATCGAACACGCGTCGGGCATCCGTGTCCGCGGCGACCGCACCCTCAACGTCTCCCCGGCCGGCGGCGACGTGCGCCCGAGCCATCAGCGCGTTGAGGCGGCCCAGCGACGGGCGCTCCGACATCCCGATCGCCTCGTCGGCGTACCGCTTGGCGGTGGCCAGCGCGGCGCCCTCGTAGGCCAGGGCGATAGCGGCCCGGCCTCGCACCCACACCCGCACGTCCAGCTCGTCGGAGCGGTCTGCGGCGACCCGGCGATGTCGTACCAGCCGATGGCCTCCGACGCGGTCTTGGTGGTCTTGCCGTACGTGACCAGCGCGCGGGCGGCGTTCGCCCACATCGTCGGCGAGTCGAGGTGCTGCTGCATGACGACCAGGTCGCCAGCCAGCCGCCCCTGCAAGGCGTCGGCACCGATCTCCATGTAGTCGCGGCCGTACTGGGCGACCCGCTCGGCCCAGCGTTCCTCGCTGTCCCGGCCGTTGAGCGCGGACGTGAACCCGGCGCGGATGAGTTCCCCGGCGGCGATAGGTCCGATGGTGGCTGCGGCGAGCAGGTGCCTTCGCTTCACGTCCCCGTCTCCCAACGCCCGCGCGTAGGCGAGCACAACGTCTGGCGTCGCGGTCCGTCGTCCTGCCTCAACGTTGCTGAGGTGGGCTGCCGAGTAGCAGGACCGGGCCGCAATGGAGGCCAGCGTGACGCCCGCCTCGGTGCGAAGCGTGCCGCAACTGGGAGCCGAGATCATCCATCGGGGCCCTTCGTTGAAAGGTCCTGAAAGCATCCGGTCTCTTCCGACAGTAGTCCTGCGGTCACGAAAGTGGAGGTCACGGGACGGCGGTGGTGAACATCCGAACCCATGCGATGTGTGCGACCACTGCCGCCGTCCCGCCGAGAGGCGGGGGCGTCCGCGTCGGCGATGACCGGGCGCCCCTCTGCTACTGACGGAGGGGCAGCGTTGATGTCCGAGGTGGTGCCGACAACAGTCCGGGCGGCAAGCGGCCTTCACGCACGGCGGGCGGTGGCGGACCTGGACGTCCAGCTGCGCGGCGAACACATGCCCCGCCGGCCGCAGTGGGACTGCCAGACGTGCGAGCAGGACTGGCCGTGCGACCCGGCGCGGGTGCGGCTGGCCGAGCAGTACGGCGCCAACCGCATCAACCTGTCGATCTACCTTGGTGGGCTGCTGTTCGTGGCCACGGCCGAACTGGCGGATGCCAACCCGGGCGACCTGTACGAACGGTTCATCGCCTGGACCAAGTGACGCCCCTCTTCGGAACCGACAGCAGGACCCCTGCACCGCTGTTACGGCAGTGCAGGGGTCCTTCGTTTCGTCACAACCGTGGTGCCCAGCACCACGTTTCGTCAACGACCCCGGGCGGGCTGACGGACGTGACCCCGCAGGGCCTGCCGGCCGTATCGTCCGGGTCGGCTTCGGCACCGGTGGTGGGGACGGCCTGGGCGGTCTGGTCACCCGTTCCGACCGCGGAGCAGCCGGGCCACGGTCGCCGGGGCGTACACCTTGCGGCGACCCCAGGCGACCACGACGAAGGGCGCGGCGACGGCGATCACGCCGAGGATCCTCGCCTGCTGGTCGTCGCTGACCGGCAGGCCGAACGCCACCAGCAGGCCGATCACGGCGGTCACGGCGGCGGTGATGGTGCCGATGGTGACGAGCGGCTCGGTGGTGTCGGAGTCGGGGTTGACGGGCTGGTTCGACATGGTCGTCTCCTACGGTTGGGTTGGGCAGCCGAACTCGGCTCGGAGCTGCCGGACATCCCGGGCGATCTTGATCCCGGCGGGGTCTGTGGAGGCGTCTGCCGGTACGCGTCGTCGAGGGTGGTCACCACACCGCACCACCGCCGCTCCGACTGCTGGGCCGCCTCGTTGGAGTAGATGATCGACACGGCGGATGACCCGAGCGCGGCCAGTAGGACCACGACCAGCACCCGCCATCCGTTGAACGTCACGGCTCACCCACCCGGACGGTGCCGGCGATGACGAGGATCCCGACGCCGATGACGAGGGCGACGACGGAGAGCCAGATCCGTTGCCGTTGGCCTCCCGGCGCAGGCCGATGGCCCCACCCAGGGCCGGGCCGGTCAGTAGCGTGATGCCAGCCAGCACGAGCATCTCCGACGCCTTCCGGGCGGGACGACGAACGCCTGGTGACAGATGATTCCCAGGCCAAGCAGGACGCAGGACCAGTCCCTGAACGTCTGCCGGATGCGCTCGGCTGTCACTCACTTGCCTGCCCCTGGGCCGGCGCGGTCAGCTTCGCCGACGAGCCGTACGAACTCGTCGGCGTCCAGCTCGCCGGACTTGGCCTGGCGCACCAGCTCGGCCAGGTCGGCGAGCGCGGCGGCGGTCCGGGCGTCGCGCTCGGTTTCCGCTGCGGCCACCCGGCGGATCTCGGCCAGCACGGCGCCGGTGTCCGCACCGCCGGTAGCGGCGAGCACCGCGGTGAGTTGCTTCTCGATCCGCTTCAGCGCCTCGGCGGTGGCGTTCGGCTCGACCCGCTGCTGCTTCGAGCCAGGGAGCGTGTAGGCGGCCGGCGTGCCGGTGAGGGTGGCCAACGCGCGAACGCTGTCCGCCCAGCCGGTCGACTTCATCCAGTCGTACAGCTCGGCGATCTGCTGTTCGGCCTTCGCGGACATGTCGTCTCCTCCTCGGATCCTGGTCACCGGGTCATAGCCGGCGCCGATGGTGCTGGACTCGTAGCCGGTCAGCCCGGACGCGTGGATGTGCCCGCGGTCGCTGCTGGTCCGGCGGGCGTAGTTGGGCTTCCAGGAGTCCTGGTAGCAGGGCCCGCCGTTGTTGCGCTCGGGCTCCCAGTTCATGTACTTCAGCCAGCGGATACCGGCCACGCCCGCCTTGCGGTCGGCGACCAGCCGCGCGCCGAGCTGCTGGAGGCTGGGCAGCGGCAGCCCGTCGACCTTCGAGCGGGCCCCAGCTGCCGGCGGCATGATGTCGATGGCGTAGCCGACGCCGTACACGGACTTGCCCGGGTAGGCGGTCTCCGAGTAGGGGTGTGGTCCTCCGGCGGCTCGTGGACCATGTGATCTTCGTTGCCGATGCCGTAGACCGTGTAGCCGTGCTTCCGCAGGCAGGCCGACAGGTCGGCCGCCGGGCTCATCAGCCGGAACGGTTTGCCTCGGTCGATCCACCGCTCGTAGTCAGCTCGGGACATCAGCGTCTCCTAGAACTCGATCAGCCAGGCGCTGAAGCGCGTGCCGGCGATGAGGTTGAGGTTGCCGCCGCTGGTCTGGTGGCCGAACAGCTGGAGCTGGTCACCGGCCGCCGCGACGATGGTGTCGGACAGCGTGACGGCGGTGTTGTCGCCGGTCACCGCAGGCCGGGAGTCGATCGTCGGGTACGTGCCCGACCCGTTGACGTCGACGAGCAGCCTTCGCAACCCGGTGCCGTTGGACGCGAACGCGCCGGCTGCGGCGAACCCCCACAGTCCGGCGATCGGCAGGTTCAGGATCGTGGACGAGGCCGAGAACATCGACGAGTTGTCGAAGTCCTCCGTGTCGAACGTGATCACCGAGACGGACCCGGTCGTCAGCGTCTGGAGGGTGGACCGCCGGGCGCGGACGCATCGGGTGTTGAGCCGTACGGGGTGAGGATGTCGCCGGTCTGGATGCCCATGGTTGTCCTCTCTCAGAGCCCGGCGACCGCGGGCTGCCACACGTTCACGTCGGTGCCTGCCGCCCACGCCCGCTGCGCCCGCTGACGCCGCGCGCCGACAGGGTCATGGACTGCGGGTTGGTGACGGCGACGTTGTCGACGGCGACCACCACGGGCAGGGTGTTGCTGTTGCCGGTCTCCAGGCGCGTCAAGACGCCCACCTGCGTACCGGTGGTGAGCGACGTGTCCGTGGCCATCACCTGCCACCCCGGCTCCAGGGCGGTCGACGGGATCCACGCCTTGGCCATCAGCGACGACCCGAAGACGGCAGCGGTGATCCGCCGTGTCGTCCCGGCCGTGTGGGCGGCGACGGTCACCCCGGCACCGAGCATGGTGAGGGAGCCCGCCACCCGCTTGTACCAGGTCAGCGTCGTCACCCCGGACGTCGCGACGCCTAGCTGCGCCGCGTAGTAGTTGTTGGGGTCGACCGCGCGGAGCACCAGCCACGCGGTGATACCGGCGCCGGTCGGCATGACCGGATCGTCACGTCGGCTGTCGCGGTGAAGTCCCGGTTTCCGCCGGGGTGATGAACGAGCTACGCAGCACGGTGACGCTGGTGTGCGAGTGCCGGCCGGTACCCGACGCCACGGCGTAGTCCGCTGGAATGCCGCCGGTGACGGTCCACGTCTGACCCGAGTTGGCCGAGCCCCACCCAGACGCCACAGTCCGGCCGAACGCATCGGACACGGCCGGGTAGATCCCGCTGGCGGTGACCTGCTCGCCGCCCACCCGGACGTCCATCGGGAAGTTCCCGCGTCGGTCGTCCACGGGCCGTTCTCCATCGTCGAGGACAGCACCAGCAGCGTGCCCGAGCTGGACAGCGCGTCGGCCAGCACCGACCCATCCCCGCCGCCCGCTGTGGCCCGCTGGCCTCGGCGACGTCCCACGGTGACGCAGGCACGCCGTTGAACGTGATCGACCAGGTGTACTCGCTGATTGCCTCGGTGTAGCCGGTGACCAGCGTGCGCACCTGGCCGGACACCACGCGGGGTCCGGTGACCTCCAGGACGCCACCGACGTCGAGGGCGAGCAGCTGCGCCCGCAGCGACGGTGCGGCCACCCACGACGGTTCGGACAGCTCGCAGGTGATCGCCGGGTAGCGCGGCTCGTCGACCGTGCCCAGGTGAAGGCGCCACCCCGCCTGGTCGGGGAGCTGGTCGTCGTCGAGCACGTTCAGGGTCTCGGAGGTGGTGTAGATGCCGACCCCGGCCGGCGGCACCGCGGCGGCCAGCGGCCCGGTGCGCAGGACGGCGCGTGCGGAGCTGCCGTTGCGGCGCTCCACCGTCACGTCGTTGCGGACGTCGTCGGCGTCGTCGATGGGGTCGAACGGGGCGGTGGTCTGCCCGGTGTAGGCGACCGCGACGGGCGTCTGGTTGAACAGCTCGCGGCGGGTGAGGTAGACCAGCGCGGCGGAGTCTCGAGACTCGAAGAGCAGCCCGCCGTCGACCTCGATGGCGTCGTCGATCGCCGACGTCGTCGAGGTGGCCTGCTGGACGTTCATCCGGGACACGTGCCCCGGGTCCGCCGGTGTGGCGTCGAGGTCGAGGCCGGTCTCCGCGGCGAGGCGGATCAGGCGGTCGACCGCGGCCTCGGACAGGTTCGAGCGGCGCGACTCCCGGACGAACGTGCCGTACGAGTCGGCGGTGTTGAGGATCTGGAACGGGATCGGCGCCACCGCCCACACCGCGACGTGACCGGCCGGCATCGCGGAGGTCGACGTCGCCGAGGTGGCGTTGACGGTCACCGAGGTGACGCCGCCCAGCGTGCCGGCGAAGGCAGCGGTCAGGTTGACGGAGTTGGACGTCTGTAGTCGCACGGTGACCGTGCCGCCGGACACCGTCGCGGACGCGGAGTAGTGGTGGTAGGTCGGCGACGCGCTGTTGTGGTCGATCAGCAGGCTCGACGCCCCGGCGGGGTGAAGCCGATCAGCTGTGTCCGCGAGGCGGTGGTGACCTTGATCTGCCACCGGGTGTACGTGCCGCCGTTGGTGGTCCACTCCAGCAGCACGACGTCACCGGACAGGGTCGACAGGGTGTCAACCAGGATCGCCGTGTGCACCGTCCACCGGCCGGCGGCGGTCGCGGTGACCGCGTCGGCCGGCAGCTGCGCGGACAGCTTCCCACCGGCTGCCAGGTTGGCCAGGGCGGTGGTCCCGAAGACGGTCGTTGACCCGGCGAACACGTAGTCAGCGACCGGCTTGAACTCGACGGTGCCGGTGGTGGTCAGCGGCGCCAGGCCTGACGTAGCCGATCCGGCCTGGCCGGACAGCTCGCCGTCCTCGCCAGGCCAGTACGCGACCGGCTGCGAGCCCTCGATCGTGCGGCGCATCGGCGAGAGCACCGGCTGGTCGCCCTGACGGAAGCGGCGCAGTACCCCGGCAGCGTCCAGGTCGACGTACCGGTCCGCGCCCGACAGGGACCACCGCGGCGGCCACGACGGGATCTCGCCGAAGAACCGACCCACCAGCGCACCGGCGATCGGGCCGGCGGACACCCGGACCAGGGTGTTCTTACCGATCAGCCCGTACAGGTCCGACAGCACGTTGCGGGGGCTGTACCGGCCGGTGCGGTTGTCCAGGCGGAACGCGCACTTGCCCGGGTCGGCCCGGTAGCCCTCACCGGAGCGGCCACGGGTGATCGACAGCGACCCGCGCACGTCGTCGGTGATGTCCACCCAGCCCAGCGTCGCTCCGGCGTAAATCTCGACGCGGTACTGCCACCGCTTCACGACCGGGCCCCGAGCACGGCCTGAACGTTCCCGCCGCCGCGCTTCACGGCGACGCGGAGCACCTCGACGAGCAGGTCATCCAACCGGCTGCCGGCGGTGTCGATGCGCAGCGCACCCCGCCACTGCCGGCTGCGGACGTCACCGTCTCACCGGCCTGGAGCAGGGCCACGACGTTCTGACCGGGCGCGCCCGGCACCCTGCCGCCAGCGTGGAAGGTGGGCAGGCGCGGGCGGAGATGCTGTTGCCACCGATGCCCGGCACCCAGCCCGGCACCGACCAGGACAAGCGGCCCACCGTGCTGTTCCAGGCGCGGGCGATGGCGTTGAACGCCGAGCGGTACGGCCGGGAGATGTAGTCGGCGACCTTCGAGAACGCGCTGCCGATCCACCCGGGGATCTTCTTGATGTAGTCCCAGGTGTTCGCCGCAGCGTTCTTGATCCACGTCCACGACGCCCGCCAGGCGCGCTGGAACCAGTCGGTCTTCGTGGCGATCAGCACGATGACCGCGATGAGCGCGATGATGCCGACCACGATCCAGGTGATGGGCGACGCCCAAAGCGCGGCGGAGAAGAGCCACTGGGTGGCCGTCCAGACCTTCGTCGCCGCAGCGGCGGCGTACTGCCCGACGGTCGTGGCGCGGAACCAGGTCACCGCTGACTTCATCGACGGGATCAGGAAGTTGTAGAGGCCGGATGCGAGGTCGCCCACGCCGGTGCCCAGCAGCAGCAGCGACTCGAAGCCCAAGCCATCCTGGGTGGCCATCTTGATGCCCTTCATGCCGTCCTCGACGCCAGTCAGGGTGTCCCGGAAGCCCATCGACTTCGTGTCAAGGTTGTCGGCGGCCTCACCGGCACGGTCGAAGCTGCCGCTGGCCTGGTCGACCTCGCTGCCCATGTTGCGGGCGGCACCACCGACGCGACTGAACGAATCGGTGAGCTGCTTGTCCTCACCAGCGAAGGTCAGCGTCACCTGGTTCGCCATCAGCTGACCTCCAGCCCAGCGTCGCGGGCCAGCGCGGTCAACGCCTCCGACATGATCTCGGTGACCCGATCGCGGCGGACCTCCAACCCCTTGTAGACGTACCGGCCACCCCGGACGTACGGGCGGACCACGGACCGGCTCGGACCGACCCGACCGCCGAAGTCCAGCCACGGCGCGTACGGGGCCCGCCGACCACCGAGGGCGATGCGGGCCACCCGCTGACTCGAACGCGCCCTCAGAGACGCGGCAGCGGCACCGGAGCGGCGGGGAAGCGCGGCGCGGCATAGTCGATGATCTCGTCGGCGGCCTCGTTCAGCGCCAGCCGCAGCTGCTTGGGCATGCCGGCGTCCATCGCCCGCAGCTGCGCCTGGAACTCCCGCAGCCCGGTCACCCGGATCTTTTCCGCCATCACACCCCGCCTTCAGCCGCGCCAGCTCTTCTGTCTGGGCCTTCAGCGCGTAGAACCTGGTCCAGTACACGAACTCCGAGTTGGGCATCCGCTCCCGCAGGTCAGCGACGGTCATCCCGAGCTTCTGCGCCAGGAAAACTCGAAGTGCAGCTCACCGTCGTCGAGGAGGGCTTTCGTTGCCTCCTTGCCGGCGGAGGGCTTCAGCCCTGACAACTCGGCGATGGCGTCGGACACGGCGACCAGGTCACCGGCGCCACCCTCGGACGCCCAGAGCGCCACGTCGTCCACCGACAGCTTCGGGTCGGTCATGCCGGTGGAGACGATGAAGTTGTCGCGCTCGCCGGTGCTCCGGTTGCCCTCCTGCGCTTCCAGCACCTCGTCGCGGGTCAGGGCGCGAATCGCCACGGTCGAGCCGTCCGGCAGGGTGGCCGTACCCTTGCCCGTCTTGCGGGCCAGGATCTGGTCGCGGGTCAGGTTCGGCATGCCGGTCCCCTTACGCCTGTGAGGTGGTGACGACGACGTCGGAGATCTCGAACTCGGCCGACCAGGTGACCATGTCGTCCACCGGGTTGGTCTCCACGTACTTGGACAGCACCGCCGAGAACGCGTCGGAGGGCTTGCCGGTGCCGGTGCCCTCCGGCAGCCGGGTCACGGCCACGGTGGTGCCGATCAGTGACTTGAGTGCGTTGCGCGGCCCGGTCGACACGGTGTTGTCGTAGGTCCCGCCGCACGAGAACTTGCCGTCGAGCAGCCCGCCCTCTTTGGTCTTGGCGTTCTTGCCGTACCCGGTCGTCTCGTGCACATCCGCGCTGCCCTCGTAGCTGGAGGTCTTGCAGTACGGCGAGATGTCCTTGGTGGCGACGGTGATCTTTGTGTTCCTGCCGTGCACGAACGCCATGGCTACGCGCCCTTTCCGGTGATGTCGAGATGGAAGATCGCTGCCAGGTAGTCGGTGCCGGCGTACTTGGCGCTGTCGAACTCGGACCAGGCCACGCGGACGCTGTCGCAACTGGTGTACTCGTGCGCCTCGATGGCGACCTTGATGGACCTGTCGCCGCTGCCGTCGGCGTACTCGGCGACAGCCCTACGTGCCTCGGGCTGCGTCGGGTTGGCGACCAGCACGATCACGGCCAGGTCCGGATGTGGTCGCTGCCCCGCCCGTACGTGGCGTCGTAGTCGATGCGCTCCGGCAGGGTGATGACGACTGCCGGCGACGCGACACGCTGCACACCCCACTCGGGCACGTTCAGGCCCTCGATCGCGCCGAGCGCCTCGGCCAGCTCGCCGGCCAGGTCCGCCAGGTCCACGGCTCAGCCCACCCGTCGGCGCCGGGACAGACCGGCGAGGGCGGTGTGCACGTCCGGGTCGAGGCGGGCCAGCAACCGCATCTCGGAGCCGTCCGACGGCGACCCGGCCACGCCGTACGGGGAGTCCCGCCGCGACGCCCACCGGGACACCTGGAGCTTGCACGCACCCACCACGCCAGCGGGCACCGTGGACCAACCCCAGATCGCCGAGACGAGGACCGGCCCGTCCGGGTAGTCGGTGAAACCCAGCCGCTCGTACGGCTTGCCGTCAGCGGCGGCGTTGTCCGGGAGCAGGGTCGCCCCGCTCGACGCGAGCACCACCCCGCCGACGGTCAGGCTGGTGACGTCCTGGACGTCGTCGATCTCCAGCAGCCACAGCCCGGACGTCGCGTCGTAGGCAGCCGGCCGGCGGTACGTGCGGACGACGGGCGCGTCGACCTTCCCGAACTGCCGGTTGCACCGCTTGTCGATCGCCCGAGACGCGGCCGTGCACCAGGTCGCCAACTCCTCTTCGTCCACGCCGGGGCGCGCACGAACTCCGCGGCTTGCTCCGCGGTGAGGTAGTCAGGCTTCCAGGGCACGGCCGCGCTCCGTCACTTCTCGGTCGGCTTGACGGGCTTGGCCTTGGCGAACTCGTCCGCCTCGACCTTGCGGGCGTCGTCCACACCGGAGCCGACGAACAGCGCACCCGTGAACGGGCTGATGGTCCGGCCGGTGCGCTCCAGCTCGTCGCGCTGGCCCTCGCTGAAGGTGAACTTCGGCTCGGTCACCTTCGCGGCCGGGACGGGCTGCCGGCGGCGGCCAGCTGCTCGCGCAGCGTGGCGACTTCCGCCTCCAGCTCCCGCACCCGGTCGGCGTCGGTCTTCGGGGTCGTCTGTGTGGGCGTCGGGGTGCTCTGCAACCCGCCTGCCCGTGGTCCTGTCTGCGGCATCGGCGTCTCCCTGCTCGATTGGGTCAGTCCGGGTCGGGTCACGGCACCGGGTCGTACGTGATCTCGCGGACGCCGTTGATGTCCGTGATGGCGGTGGCCTTGTAGCCCCAGATCGCCAGGTCGACGTACGCAACCCGGTACTCGAACTCCAGACGCTGCGGGCGGTCGCCCAGCCGTGCACGACCTCGCGATCGAACAGGTACGACGAGGCGACCACGCTGCCGGTCGCGGCGAGCGCCCAGGCGGGCAGCGCGCGGACGCCGTTGACGTCGATCGCCGCGTACCGGGCGCTGGCGGTGCCGGACGCGTTCGACGGGCCCAGGGCCGGGTACAGCCGGCGGCCGGCGGTGTCCTTCGCCGCCACCAGCGCCTTGTACAGGTCGATCTGGCTGAACAGGGTGTCCATCGAGAACCCGCCCCGGACGTACTGGAGCGAGGCGAAGGCGGCGGTCAACTCACCGTCGAGGCCCTGCCCGGTGGTGCCACCGCCAGCGGTCAGCGCGATGGGGTGGGGGTGGCCGCGTCGAGGACGGCCACGGCCGACGCCTCCAGCGACTCGTACCAGGCGCGGACCATGTGCCGCCAGATGATGCCGGACAGCTGCGGGTTACCGCCCTGGTCCCACGCCTCGCGGGTGATCTCCACCTTGCCGGACACGGCGGTCGGGGTGATGGTCTGCGAGGTGGCGGTGTACGCGCCGGGGTCGGCTCGACGCCCTCGGTGTGGGCGTTGACCAGGCCCGAGGCGCTGTTGAACTTCGGCAGCACGAACGGCGTCGAGTCGGCGATGGTGCCCTTGTTGATGGCCTCCCACACCGGGTAGCGGTACTCGCGCTGGTCGACGTACATGTCGGGCGCTGCCGGTTGGGGTTGAGGGCGGTCGCGTCGGCCCGGTCGACGTCGAACGCGGCGGCGGTCATCTCCAGCTCGAACTGCTGACGCATGAACGTCTGTGCCCGCTCGAACGCGACCTTGTCGCCCTTGCCGCCGGAGATGAGGTCGCTGGAGAAGTCGTACACACCGCGGACCAGGTTGCCGCCCCGGTCGAACCGGTACGGCTGCTCTTCGGTGACCTGGCTGGCCGCGACGGTGCGGCGCGTGGCGTCGACGGTGGCCCGCCGCTCCGGCTCCGGCGCCGGCTGGGTCAGGTGCGGCACGCCGAGCAGCGCGCCCAGCTGGCCGCCACGGATCAGGCCGTCGACCTGTTCGGCCGAGAGCGTCAGCGCGCCCTGCGGGCCGCCGGCTGCTGCGGAGTCTGCTGCGACGCGACGAGCGCCTGAATCGCTCCCGGCCGCTGGAGCAGCGCGGTCAGTTGGTCCTGGTTGAGGTTGACGCCACCGGCTGCCGGCGGCTGGGTCTGAGCCGTGTTCAGCTCGTCCTTCTCCGGCATCCCGGATCCTCCATCTCGTTGCGCCCGCACCTTGGCGATGCGGGCGTCGTCGAATGCGGGGACCGCCGTGATGCTGGTCTCCCGCAGGTCGGCCCGGCGCACCCGCACCGTGCCCTGGTTCTTCTCGTCCGGCACCGTGTCGGCGGCCATGTCGAAGTCCACGCCGACGGAGAGCCCGTCGAGGGTGCCGTGTTCGGCCAGCGCCAGCGCCTCGTCGCCAGCGGCGCCGGGGCAACGCTGAACTTGACCTTCAGGCCGCGCGGGTGTCGGTCAGCTCGACGGCCTTGCCGAGCGGCTGCCGGTAGTCGTGGTCGCGCAGCAGCTTGACCCGGCCCGGGTCGGACCACTTCAGCGACCCCGGCTCGAACAGGAACTTGACGCCGTACTTGCTGGCCGTCTTGCCGTACGGCAGCGCCAGGCCCTCGATCGTGCGCCGCTCGGTGTCGACGGTGAAGCCGATCACCTCGGCGTCGAACGTCACCGTCGACTGCGCGTCGAAGGTCCGCCCGGCCGGGACCGCTGACGCGTCCACCTGCTCCGGCCCGGCGGCCTGGTCGTCCTCGGCGGGGCGCCGGGCGGGCTTCGCCTTCGGGGCCGGGCCGGACAGCTGGGCCATCGCCCGGACTTCGTCGGAGTCGATCGCTTCCATGTCGTACAGACCTCTCCAGTAGGCGACCTGCCCAGCCGGATCCGGCTTCAGGTAGTCCGTGAGGTCGAACCTCACGGCGTGGCCGCGGCGGGTGACGTCGCCCATGGTCAGCCGCTGGGTGATCGCGGTCATGTACGGCGCGTAGGTCTCATTGATCTTCGTCATGCGCCGGTCAGCGGCGTTGAAGTAGGTGCGCGAGGTGGTGCTGACGCCCAGGTCTTCGGGGTCGACACCCAGCCCGTTGGCGATCTCCAGCGTCACCTGCTGCTGGAGCTGGACGAGCTGGATCTCAGCCGGCGACGGGGCGTTCACGTCCAGGCGCTTGACGTTGCTCGGCACCCACGCGGTGCTGCCTCGCTTGCGCTGCGCCCGCCACTCGGCGAGGAACGGGTCGACCTCGTCCTCGGCCATCGGCTCGACCGACGGGTCATCCGAGTCGGTGAACAGGTCCAGGGGCGCGGGTTGTCGGCGTACGTCGAGGCCAGCCGGTCGAGCAGCAGCGCCCGGCGGATCGCCCGCGCGTTCGCCGTCAGCAAGCCCGGGTTGGGGCTGTCGAACCGGATCAGGTTGTCGGACGGCGTCGCCTTCCCAGCCACCCACACGATCGTCACGCCGCGTGCGTCGCGGCCGGACGGAAGGGTTCGGCTGGCCCTGGGCGGGTCCAGGCTGACGGTGTTCACGTCGAGGTGCCGCGCGGCCATCGGGTAGCCGGCGAAGTCCTGCATGGTGATCAGCCACCACGAGATGCCCTCGAACGCCAGGTCTTCGATCGTCTGGCTGAGGGTCACGACGTTGGCGACGTCGGGATCGATCTGCTCCAAAACGAGCTGCGCTCGATGTCCAGGCCCTTGTACTGCACCAGTGGGAGCGTGGCGATCGAGCAGAGCGCGTTGCGTCCCCGCTGGACTGCCGCCACCGACAGCGCCTCCGACCGGGATACCGGCCCGGCGCCGCCGCGCTCATCTCCAGAAACAGCCGGTCAATCGGCCGGGGAACGGAGTCGAACTCGGCAGCGGCCGGGGCGTCCAGAGCCAGCGGACGGGGCAGCGACAACACCTCGCGCACCTCTGCGGCGACAGCCGCCATCCACCCCATACCCGAAGTGTAATACCTGAATCGTAATTCCGGTGTTAGCCGCTGTGCACGCGACGCACCACCTTCCGCAACACCGGCAGCGTCCGAGCCAGGTGCACCGCCCCGGCCACCGCGTACACCGCGTCAGCCGGCCGGTCATCCGCCCGGGTGAACACCCACCCGTCGCCGCGCTTCAGCTTCTCCGCACCGCCGACCTGGGCGTCCAACATGGCCTGACCGGAGTGCGCCAGCGTGTGCGCCTTGACCTCCTTCACCAGGCCCATACACACCGCCGTCGTCTCGCCTCGGATGTCCTCCACCTTCACGCCCCGCGGTGGCCACCCGTGCACCCCTCGCTGCGCCGGTCCGCGACCTTCGCCGCCACCGCCGCCGCCGGGCCGGCGGGGAACCAACCCACGACCTTCGGGCGCACCTGCTCCACCCACCCGGGCAGATCCCGCTCCAGCTGCGACTCCGCGTCCGGCCCGGACCACTCGGCGACCGTCTCCACGCGCACCCGGCCGTCGTCGAGCACCGCCGCCACGGCGAGGGTCGCGTGCGTTCCGTCCAACGACAGGTCCACGCACGCCGCCAGCCGGCCGCGCTCCGCGTCCAGGGCACCGGCGGCCAGGCAGTCCCGCCACGCCCCCGGGTCAATCGCCGGGTCGAGCAGCTGCACCCGGATGCACATGTGCTCCGTCTTGAAGCCGTTCAGCGCGCGGCCACCGCGGGCCACCGCCCGGCGAGCCTGGGCGAGCAGCTTCTCCGCGTTCTTCCGGTGACCGAGGTTCGGGTTGCCCTGGCGCAGGGCCTCGATGTCCAGCGGGTCCGCGTCCTCCGGCGCCGACCACTCCGCCAGCATCAGGTCAGAGTCACCCTCGCCCGTCTCGATGAACTCCAGCGCCGAGTCGCGCAGGTCGTTGAGCACCACCGACTTGTCGCTGCCGGCGTTGGACAGCGCCCAAATCTGCGAGCCCGGCCGGGCGGACGTCGTCGGCTCCGCGGCCTCCCACGCCTCGTAGGTGTGGTGCTGGCGCAGCTCGTCGAGGATCAGCCGGTCAACCGACAGGGACCGGCCGCCCTCATCGTTGCTCGCCGCGATCTTGTAGCGGCAGGCGTCCAGGTCGTCGACGTCGCCGGACGGCGCGTAGACCAGCTCCTGCTCACCGTTGGCCTTGCGCACCCCACCCTTGTCGGGGATGCCCGCGCGCAGCTCCGGGATCCGGCGGGCCAGCTTCACTGCCTTCAGCCACGACTCCCGGGCGTAGTCCAGCTTCGTCGAGGTGCCCAGCACCATCGGCATCCGGCCACGGAACAGCCAGAACAGGGTGAGCACGACCAGTAGCTCGGTCTTGCCGTTCTGCCGGCTGACGAGCACCAGCACGGTGGAGAAGCGAGGCGACCCGTCAGGAGCAGCTCCCGCCGTGAATGGCCAGCCACCGCTGCCACGGGTCGAGCGGGTGCTGGAGCGTGTCCCGGGCGAAGTCGTCGACCTCGAAGCCGTAGGACGTCGCCCGGGTGAGGGCGCATCCGCAGCCGCAGGGGCCCGGATCGCCGCTCACGAGGGTGGCGTGAACAGCCTCGGCTCGGTACAGCCCAGGATCGGCGGATCGAGGACGGCGACGCTCACAGTCAGCTCCGATCGGTCGGGGCGAGCCCCGGGAGAGAGAAAGGACAGGGCGGGTGTCCGGGCCGGGCCGGTTCCGGAAAAATCGGGATCGCGTCGAGCCATCGCGTTCACCATCGGGTCACCGGTTTGTTCGGTGGGTCTTCGTGCTTCGTCGGGTCACCGATGTGCAGGTTGCAGGCAGCGCAGGCAGCCACGATGTAGCGCGGGTCGTCGCCTGTGGCGCCCTTGCCCAGCGTGTGGTGTGCGTGGCCGGCGTCTGGCCCGTCGAGCGGGCGGCCTGCGTGCATGCATGCATGCCGGGTACCCGTGCGCACCAGCCGTCGGCGTGGGCCCTGCACTGGTACCTGTCGCGGTACAGGACGGCAGCACGCAGGCGTCTCCATCTCCTGGTGCTACCGCCCTCCCACGTCCTGCTCATGACCGTGCGCTGGCCATGTGGATCTGTACGAGCTGGAGTGCTCGCGCCAGGTGCTTGCCGCAGAGCAGGATCTCCCCGTGCGGGTCGACGACCTCACCCGTGCACATGTCGTCGTTACGGCGCCGGTAGCGGCAGCGGATGGCCCGGTCGCTCATCGCCGCTTCACCCCGTAGACCAGGCCCATGGCTCCGAGGAACAGGAGCACGAACGCCAGGTTGTTGCCCAGCTCGATGGTGAGGCTCATGGTCAGCCCTTCTCTGCTTGGACCTGGCGGGAGATGGCGAGGGCCGATCGGGCGCAGGCGACGGCGTACGCCTCGATGGCCTCGTTCACGGCCGTGAGGTCGCGGGCCCCGCTCTGGAGCAGGAGCATGGTCAGCTCGAACCGCTCACGCTGACGGATGGCGAACTCGACACGGGTCTCTTCTTTGGGGTCATTCGCCGGCCTCGCACTTCTGACGGTGGCCCTCGCTGCCGGGGCCGTAACCGCAGACAGGGCAGAACGCCGCGTACTCGCCCGGCCGGTAGTCCGGACAGGCGACGCGCTCGCCGGTGGTCTTCCAGTAGGTCGGGCTAGCAGGGCACAGCTTGCACATGGCCAGGAAGGGCCCGCCCCGCTCGGCAAACTCCCCGCAGCAGCCTTCGGCCGGGTCGGCGGGTTCGTCGGGGATCTGGTCGAGCCGATCGATGAACGCGCTCATGTCGACGGGCGGTGCGGGCTCGTCGGGGTCGGGCTGGGCTGGGGAACCATCGGCGCGATTACCTCCTGCTCGGTGGGCTGCTTGCTCTGCGCGAGTCGGATCAGCTCGGCCAGGCCGCGGGCCCGACGGCGCGGTAAAGGTCAGCGGCGTCCTGGTCGGGCTCCGGCAGGACGATCACCGCGTCGGGCAGCGCCTCGACGAGGCGGGCGGCGCAGCGCAGGCCGGCGTCGTCGTTGTCCGGGATGACGACCACCTTGCTCCCGGACAAGACTCGGGCGAGACGGGCCGTGTTGGTTGGCCGCGCCCCGGCCCAGGTGGTCGCGTAGAAGCCGCGCAGCGTCGACCGATGACTCGGACTCGACCACGACCACCGGCTCACCGGCACCGACGGCCATCCGGACCTCGCGTTCGCGGTACAGCGGAAGCGCGGTCAGCGGAGTACCCATCAGGCCCGGAACGTCGCCGTTGGGCGTGCGGCTCTCCCAGATCAGATCCTTCTTACCGGCGGCGTTGCGCCAGCGGTAGAGGACGTGCTGGCCGTAGTCGTGCGCGGCCACCAGGCGGTAGCCCCGGGCACCGGGCGAGCCCCGACCCCGACCGGACACCGTGGACACCGGCGGGAAGTCGAGGCTGAGCCCGACCATCCTGGCGAAGTCGGCTGCGGGCCGGCTGGCGGGCGAGAACAGCCGGGCCATCGGGACCTTCAGCGCAGCCATCACCGAGGGCGTCTCACACCCAGCGTGGCAGTAGATCAGCGCGCGGCCGTCTTCCCCTTGACTCAGGGCCAGCGACGGGGAGCTGTCGACGTGAGCGGGCACTGCCGCAGCCGGCCGCCGAGCGGCTGCGACCCTGCGTGGTCGAGAAGGTCGAGCAGCCACCCGAGGGGTGGGCTCCGACGGGTCGGAGGGTCGCAAGGGTCGCACGCTCGGAGCGTTTCTCTGTTTCCCCTCTTTCATATCTTTCCTTCTTTCAACGAAAGCAGAGAAACCCCGGTTTTGCGACCCTTGCGACCCTGTTGGGGTCCAAAGTGTCCGTTTGCCGAGGTAGGGAGCCCGCGAAGCAGGGTCGCAGACCGGTTTCTTGCGACCCTGCTTGCGACCCTTGCGACCCTCTGCGACCCTGCTTGCGACCCTCATATTTGAGTCCACTTCGGTCATGACTGCACCACCCGGACTAGCTTGCGGCCGTTGCTCTTCGTGAACTCCACCTGGACGCCGCGGGCCTGCTTGAGCGCCGGGGCGATGGCGCGGAGGCGGCCGGACAGCACCTTGGCGTGCGCGGCCACCCGTCACCCTTCCCGTCGAAGCTGGCGATCTGGTTGAGCAGGCGGAGCAACTCCTCGGCGGAGATCCCTGAGCGAGGGTGGGCCCGGCCACCTGTGCCCCGTAGCCGCCGGGGCGGCCGAGCAGCTTCATGAGCGCCAGCGCAACGTGATCCGCGTCGAGCACGTCCCCGGCCAGATCCTGCGACTGCTCGATCAGGCGGGCTTCCCCTGGGTGTTGAGGATCTGGTCGACGCAGCGGAGCACGAGGTTGAAGTCCGTCATCCGGTGCACCAGGCGGGAGTCGTCGATCGTCGGGAGCAGCTTGATGACGCCGGCTGCCAGCTCCAGCAGCGCGCGCACGATCGTCGGCCGCGCCTCGTCCTGCTCACGGCTGAGCTTCGACATGGTCCGTCGTTGCTCGACCGTCAGGCTCTCCAGTTCGACGGGGACGATGCGGGACTGGAGGTCTCCGCGGAGCACCCGGAGTCGATGCTGGTCAGCCAGACGGGCACGAGCAGGTCGGAGACGTGCGCGCCGTCGTTGGTGTAGAGCTCTCGGGTGGTCAGCTCACCACCGGTGGCGACCCGGCAGAGCAGGTCGGACACCTTCGCTGTGATGTGGCCGCTGTTGTCGACGAACACCACCCGCGCCTGCGCCACCCGCGTCTTCCACTCGTCCTCGCGCTCGGGCAGCGATCCCCGCGCTGGTGGGACACCGGGTCGACCAGCGACAGCAGGAACTGCGCGGTGGTGGTCTTCCCCGAGTCCTGCGGTCCCGTGAGCAGCACGATGGGCTGAGGCACGCCGGTCATCCACGCGACGATCAGCAGTGCCAGCACGACCGGTCGATCGGCCTCGGTGACCGGCACGAGCTTCCACAGCAGGTCGAGATCACCGGCGCTGGGCAGCGGCCAGGGCATTGCCGCGCCGGATCCGCGCCGGAAGGCCAGCGGAGGCGCTCCGGTTAGCTCGCGGACGCCGTCACCGTCGACGACCAGCGCGGTCCAGTCGGTGTCTCCGACGTCGAGCAGCAGTCGGCCGTCCCGCCAGTGGCACCGCACCGGCACGGGTCGCACCTCGCGGGTGATGGCCTCCAGGTAGCTCGACACCTCGGCCTGCGCAGAGGTGTTCGGCCAGGCACCGTAGATGTCGAGGTACGCCCGGCAGATGTCCTGCACCAACTCGGACGGCTTGCCGTGCCGGAGTGCCCGGCCGGGGTCTCGCGGCTGACGCCGTACATCCGGCCGTCCGGCGCGCGGAACGTCTCGAAGTACCGGTCGGCGACCTGGCGCAGCTTCGCCCCTGCGAGGGCTCCCGGGCTTGCTGGGCTTGTCGTCGGGGTGTCGGTCATCCGCGACGCTCCGGGAGGTGCCGCAGTTGGGTGCTCATGCGGCTTCCACCATCCACGCGTCGGCGGCGCTGCGGCGCAGCTCGAACATGCCGACCAGGGCCGGCTCGTCGCGCATCAGCTTGCGGGCGTAGAAGCTGCGGTAGTCGTTGTTCAGTGACGGGTCTCGCCGGTCTGGAGCGACAGTTCCCAGCGCGCCCGCTCGAACAGGGCGGCGATGCCGAGCCGGTGCCGTCCGGTGCGCCGCTTCCACTCGAAGGCGAGCGCCTTGAGGGTGGCGTACACCTGGGGTGCGCCTCGTCGTACGTCTCGAACCGCTGCGCGAGGGTCAGTGTCAACTGGTCGTCAGCGGTGCAGCCCTCGGCGCTCATGCGGCGCCACCCTCGGCGATGAAGCCGCTGTCGATGAGTCCGTCAGCGGCCTCGTCCTCCAGCTCGTCGGCCTGGCGCCGGAGCCTACGAGCGCGGGCGGACTTGAGGGCCAGCCGGGAGTAAAGGCGCTGCGGGCGGACTCGGCGCGGGCGTGCCGCTCGGCCTCGGCAGCACCCTTCGGGTCGACTTCCCGCTCGAAGCGGTCGCGGAACGCCTGGCGCGCGGGGCGGTGCTGGCCGCGCGGTCGGGGTCTTCGCCCAGCGTGAGTGGGCGGCTACGCGGGCGAGTAGTGCCCGCTCGGTGGGTCGTGCGCTGGCACGGGTCAACCTCCGGGTTGGCCCGCCCGGGTGGAGTTGGTGCGACTCGCCGCACACCGCGTAGGGACACCCGTGTCATTACTGAGACGAGCGTTGTACGGTGTTGCATGGACGCACAACGCTCGCAACGTCGCGCGTCTCGCTTGTCGCCTTGGCTCGCAACCTTGGCGGGGTGGAACTACAGGAGTGAAAGCCCTGCGGCTTCGACGAGAACTATAACGTTGAGCTGTGGGGCTTTCGCATTCCTGCGACACGCCCTGCGAGGCGCACACCGCTTAACGGGGCGCAACGGGGAGCAACGGGGAGCAACGCACGTCAGCTGCATTCCGCTGGCGATCCCACCTGAGCTGTGTTTATGCAGGTCAAAGGCACTGCGACCGTTCCGCGGTGGTGTGATGCCGGTCACCTTTTCCCTGGGCACAGCGTTAGCGCACCGCCGCGAGCTGCCGATGGCCTCTCTGGGTCCGACTGAGCCTGACTGGGCCGGACTGCACTGGACTGCACTGGACTGCACACACCACCCTCGATAACTTGTGTGACTTGCGTCACGGATGCAGATTCACGCGTGATGGGCGTGTCGCGCTTACGGATGGAGCCTAAGCCTTGTGCGGTTCCGGGTGCGCACACGAAGTTGTGTCACTTCGATGGTGGCGACACAAGATATGGGACCGACTGCGCAGCTGTAACCGGCGTCACAGCCGGTCCCCAGACCCATCCGACGGTGCGAGGCACGAGCCCTCCACAGCCGTCGACCGGGCGTAGACCGAGAGCATTGCGTCGGAGCGCCACCCGGCAAGCTGCATCAGGTCCCGCTCCTGACCACCCTCGGCCAACCAGCGGTGTGCGAACGTGTGCCGGAACGCGTGCGGGTGAAGGTCGGGGACGTCTGCGGCCTTGCCCAGCACCTCCAGGCGCCACCTCGCCCCGTCGGTGGACATCGCCCCACGTTCGCCGAGCAGCAACCGCTGGGTGCGCTTGGCGTACGGGTGACCCGAGCGCATCCGCAGGTACCGGTCGATGGCTGGCCGGTGCGGGCACCGAACGGGACCGCCCGGCCGGTTGCCTTGCCGACGACGTAGACCATCTCCTGCTGGAGGTCGACGTCGTCGGGCACTCCAGGCCGATCAGCTCGGACACGCGCAGCCCGCAGTCGGCGAGCAGACGCACCAGCACCTCGTCGCGGCGGCCGTCGAAGATGCGCCGGTCGAATGTGCCGGACCTACCCGCGGTACCTGGCAGGTCTTGATCAGCCGGGCCAGCTCGTCGTCGGTGAGCACGCGCACCGGCTTCTCCGACTTGGCGGGCATCTCCACGCCCTCGGTCGGGCCTTGTCCAGCTCGCCCTCGATGACGAGCCAGCGGCAGAAGCGGCGCATCCCCGCAGCCGGGTGCGCACCGTTTCGATGTCGACCCTGTCGGCGAGGTCAGCCAGCCACGCGGAGAGTGCGTGGCGGTTGAGCTGGTCGAGTGTCACCGGTCGCCCCTGCGCCACCAGCCAGTCGCAGAAGAACCGGATCGACTGTCCATAGAGGATCTGCGTTCGCTCGGCCTTGCCGGCGGCACGCAGGGATCGGCGGAAGGACGCGGCCAGATCGGCGATCTCGGGGATGACGTCACCGGGGTAGATTATCCGGTGAGTCAACGTTATGCTACCCCTGTCCACGCTCGACAGATGGACGTTCTAGCTGGTAGATGGCCTCGCGCGGCTCGGCTGCACCCGCTTGGGTTCACCGGGCATCTTCGGGTGGTCCGGCGGGTACGGTAGGTCACCCTGGCCTGCGGCGGCGTCCCGGTCGGCCCACTCCAGCAGGGGCGTGATGTCCCACGGTGCGTCGTCGATGCCGGCGTGCGGGTCGCCACGCTCGGCGAGCCGGGCCGGCACGCTACGCAGGTCGAAGTCGTCCGGATCGACGTCGGGCAGCTCGTCCCAGGTGACCGGGGTCGAGACGGTGGCTCGCGCGTTGGCCCGTAGCGAGTACGCGCAGGCGATCGTGCGGTCCCGAGCCATCTGGTTGAAGTCGACGAAGACCCGCCGGCCGCGCTCCTCCTTCCACCAGGCGGTGGTGACGAGATCGGGGTTGCGGCGTTCCACCTCCCGGCCAGTGCGATGGTGGCCCGGCGCACCTCGGTGAACGTCCAGCGGGGCTGGATGCGCAGGTAGACGTGCACGCCTCGGCCGCCGGAGGTCTTCGGCCAGCCGGTCACGCCCAGCTCGTCGAGGACGGCGCGGACCTCGCCGGCGGCCCGCGCCGCGTCGGCGAAGTCGGTGCCGGGCTGCGGATCCAGGTCGATGCGCAGCTCGTCGGGCTGGTCCACCTGCGCGGCGCACGGGCCACGGGTGGAACACGATGGTGCCCATCTGCGCCGCCCAGGCCACGTGCGCGAGGTCGACCGGGCGCAGCTCCGCCGCACTCCGACCGCTGGGGAAGGTGATCTGCGCGGTCGCCACCCACTGCGGCACTCCACGGGTGGGCACCCGCTTCTGGAAGAACGCCTCCCCTCGACGCCCTCGGGAAGCGTTGCAGTGTGGTGGGGCGGTCCCGCAGGGCGCGCATGATCCCGTCGCCGACCGCGACGTAGTAGTGGAAGACGTCCGCCTTGGTGAAGCCTCGCTGAGGAAAGATCACCCGGTCCGGACTGGTCAGCCGTACGCTCTGCCCGGCCACCTCGACCTCGGTGACCGCTGCCTTGGTGCCCGCCATCTCGCGACCATATGCCACGGCCCCGACGTTCGACGTACCGTTGACGGGTGAGTCTTGACGACAACGAGCTGCCCCGCACCGAGGACGAGTGGCGGGTCCGACTGACCCCGAGGAGTTCCACGTTCTGCGGGAGGCCGGCACCGAGCGCCCGTGGACCGGCGAGTACGTGGACACCAAGGCCCAGGGGTCTACCACTGCCGCGCCTGTGGGCTGGAGCTGTTCTCCAGCGACACGAAATTCGATTCGCACTGCGGTTGGCCGAGTTTCGACGACGCCATCCCGGGCCGGGTCAAGGAGATCGAGGACCGCGCCCTCGGCATGGCGCGTACGGAGATCCGCTGCGCCCGCTGCGACAGTCACCTCGGGCACGTCTTCCACGGTGAGGGCTTCACCCGAAGGACACCCGGCACTGCGTCAACTCGGTCTCCATCAAGCTGGAACCCCGCTGACCCGCACGCTCTGGGCGTGAGCACGCGAAGGACGTGAGCACGCTCAGGGCGTACCGCTGAGCATCTCGACCTCGGCGGCCCGGGACTGCTCGATGCGCCGGGCCAGGTCACGGACCTGCTCGTTGCGGCCGACGCCGACCTGGGCTTCGGCCAGGTCGGCGGCCGACCGCTGGTGGTCGGCGAGCACCTCGCGCAGCACCCGGTCGACGTCCGCGGCCGGCGCGGTCCGCAGCCGGTCGAGCGCGGCGTCGTCGCCATGCCCGTGGTGGTGCTGTGCGACGGCGCTGGCGCCCGGCCCGGTGGTGGGTAACCAGCCGCGCATCGCGACCAACTCGTCGGCCTCCGTCGCCTCGATGGCGGCGGCCAGGGTCCGCAGGGTGTCGTCGCGCAACCGGTCCCGGCCAGCCGGACGATCTGCAGGGTGCGTTCGCTGTGCCCGACCATCGTGCTCAGGAAGACCACGTCGATCCCGCTCATCGCCGCCCGTCGGGAGCGGACCCGGCCGGCGTCGACCCGGCCACCGCGGACCCGGCAGCCGCCGAGCCGGCCGGGGACGCGGGCCCGGTTGCGGCAGGACCGACGGGCCCGACGCGGGTGACCGGCGCAGCCGCCGGTGAGCAGCAGGGCGGCGACCAGGGCCGCCAGAGGGGTACGGCGGAACATGCCGGATCCTCCGTTCACGCGAGCGGCGACACGGGTGCGGCCAGGGCCGCACCCGCGCGGTCAGACCTGGAGCCAGAGCGCCGCTACGTTCGGCGGCTCCCAGCCCGGATTGCGGTGTGCGCCTGCCGGCAGCGGTACGTCGCTCCGCCGTAGGTGACCTGGTCACCGACCTGGTACGCCCGGCCGGTCGTCCAACTGCCACCTGCCGGGGCGGGGTCGTCGGCGTGGCGGTCGGGGTGGGCCGTGGGGTGGGTGAGGTGGTCGGGGTGGGGTCGGGTTCGATCCTCCGCCGCCGATCTGCACGTCGATGCAAGAGTAGAAGGCGTTCGCCGTGTCGGAGATGTTCCACACCGCGAGGATCTTCTGCCGGCCGGAGAAGCCGCCGAGGTTGACGTTGTGCGACACCGTGGCGCCCGGCTGCTGGTTGTTGCCGTTGACCACGCCGACCCGGGTGTTGCCGATCCAGTACTCCCAGTTGCTGGTGGCGTGCCGGGCGGTGTTCACCCAGGTGAAGGTCAGCGAACTGCCCACCGAGGTGGCCGGCCAGCCCCGACTGTCGTCGTTCAGGACGGCGAACTGGGAGATGCCGGCATTGCAGCTGCGCAGACCCTTGGGCCCCTCGACGCTCTGCGGCTCGTACCTGATCTGGCCGCAGTCGGGCACCCGGCCCTGCGCGCAGAGCGCCTGCCGACTCGGCGGGGCGGAGACGTAGCCGTGCGCCTGCGCGGGGCGGCGACGGTGAGGGTGGCGGCGACGGCGCCCGCCGCCACCAGCGGGACGGTGATTCTTCGACGCATCGGGCAGCTCCTTCTCCAGGTCCGGTGAGGTGCCCTCAACGTAATTTAAACATTGTTAACAGTAAAGACTCTGGTCGATAAATCCATCGATGGTGGCGAGTTTTCTCCTCAGAGCCGGAGCAGGCTGCCCCGGTCGTCGACCCCGTCGGCCGACTCGTCGTCCAACCACACACCACCGGCACCGAGATAGCGGAACCGGTACTCGCCCGGCGGCAGCTTCACGGTCACCGTTCGGGTGCCGTCGCGGCGAGCCACCAGCTCGTGCCGGCCCGGCTCCCAGGCGTTGAAGGAGCCGACGACGCTCACCGGGCCGGGCGGGACGTCGCGGGCAGACAGAAGGTGACCCGGGTCTGGGTGCCGAAGAGCTTGTTGCGCTTGATCACTGCGATCCTCCGGGGTTGCGGCGGTTCACCAGGCACAACGGGCAACACGCCGACGCCGACACGCCGCAGGGACGTCCGGGCAGCGACGTTCTGCCCACTGCCGTCGCAGCTGCGGAATTCTGTAGGTACTTGTCCGTGTTGAGGAGGTTTTCCGTGGCAACCTGCGAGGTCTGCGGCAACGACTACTGGATGGCGTTCGAGGTGCACACCGTCAGCGGTGACGTGCACACCTTCGACTCGTTCGAGTGCGCGATCCACCGGATGGCGCCCATCTGCGAGCACTGCCAGGTCAAGATTGTCGGACACGGCGTCGAGGTCAACGGACGCTTCTTCTGCTGCGGACACTGCGCCCGCGCGGTCGAGGGTGCCGAGGGCGCGGAGATCCGGGACGCCGTCGGCGCCCGCCCGGCCTGACCGCGCCCGCACGGCCGCAGGCCAGCAATCTGCGGTACGGTCGTCGCCATGCGGTCAATCGTGGGCGTCCTGCCCCGCCGCGCTCCTGAGCGGAGCGCCGCGCCTCCAGCCGACCGGGTGACCTGACCCGCTCGGCCACCCTGTCGTACGCGCTCCGTCGACGTCGTCCCCGTCAACGGCTCACCCTTCGGAGCGCTCCCGTGTCCACGACCCGTACCGTGCTGCCGGCCGACTCGGCCACCAGCCACGCCGCCCGCAGCGGCCTGATCCAGATCACCGTCACCGGCGTGCTGTGGGCACCACCGGCGTGGCCGTGCAACTCCTGCGCGAGGGCACCGGGCTCAGCCCGGTGAGCATCGGCTTCCACCGCCTCGCGATCGCCGCGCTCGTGCTGCTGGCGTGCACCGCCGGCCGGCTACGCACGATGGTGGCCACCCTGCGCGCCGCACCCGTACCGCTGCTGCTCACCGGCGTCGGGCTCGGCCTCTACCAGGCGCTCTACTTCGCCGCCGTGGCCTGGGCCGGCGTCAGCGTGGCCACCATCGTCAGCCTGGGCCTGGCCCCGGTGCTCGCCGCGGCCTGGGAGTCGGTGCACGCCCGCCGGCTCCCCGGCCCGCTGCGGCTCGGCACGCTGCTCGCGGCGGTGGCCGGCCTCGTTCTGATCACCACCGCCACCGAGCACCCCGGCGCGGCGGCGCCGCCCGCTGCTCGGCCTGCTCGCGGCGGCCGGCTCCGGCCTCGGGTACGCGGTGACCACCCTGATCAGCCGCCAGGTGTCGCAGCGCACCGCGCCGATGACGCTGACCACCATCTCCACGGTGGTGGCGCGCTGACCCTGGCGCCGTTCGCCCTGGTCGCCGGGGTCAGCGTGCCGATACGCCTCGACACCGTGGCACTGCTGCTGCACCTCGGTGTGGTCACCACGGCTGTCGCGTACGCGTTGTTCTACGCCGGGCTGCGCACCACCCGGGCAGCGTCGCGGCCGTCCTGACCCTGCTCGAACCGCTCACCGCAGCGGCACTGGCGGTGGCGCTGCTGCACGAACCGCTCCCCTGCCGGTGATCGTCGGCGGCGTCCTGCTGCTCACCGCCGTGGCCGCCACCTACCTCGCACCCGACCGGGCGGACACCACGTGAACCTGCCCGACCTACCATCGGTGGATGCCCCAGCAGACCACCGAGATCCGGACGGCCTCGTTCGCCGACCTGAACGCTCGCACCTTCCACGACCTGCTCAAGCTGCGCATCGACGTGTTCGTGGTGGAGCAGCACTGCCCGTACCCGGAACTCGACGGGCGGGACGTGGAGCCGGGCACCCGACATCTCTGGCTCAGCGACGGCGGCGCGCCGCTGGCGTACCTGCGGATCCTCGCCGACCCGGACGGCACCGAGCGGATCGGTCGGGTGGTCGTCGCCCCGACGGCGCGCGGCGGCGGACACGCCGGCCGGCTGATGGCCGCGGCTCTCGAGGTGGTCGGCAACCGGCCCTGCGTGCTGGAGGCCCAGTCGCACCTGGTGGCGTTCTACGGCCGGCACGGCTTCACGGCCAGCGGCCCGGAGTACGTCGAGGACGGCATTCCGCACACGCCGATGCGACGCGAGGCCATTGACGCCTGACGATCGACCTGGCATGGTGCCGGGTAGAGCCATCGCGGGAGCCAGCGATCAGGCACGGGAGTGGGCAACTCCCGGCCGTCCGGGTGTCGACGTCCGACCTCATCCCCGGGGCTCCATGTCCACTCTCACCCGCTCACGACGCGTGCTCTGGCTGTTCGCCATCGCGGCGACCACCACGCTCCTGTTGACGACCGCAGTGACCACGATGCGGGGCCAGCCGGCCTCCGCGCACGGGTCGGTCGTCGACCCCGCCTCGCGCAACTACAGCTGCTGGCAACGCTGGGGCAGCGACTTCCAGAACCCGCGGATGGCCACCGAGGACCCGATGTGCTGGCAGGCATGGCAGGCCGACCCGGCCGCCATGTGGAACTGGAACGGCCTGTACCGCGAGGGCGTCGGGGAACCACCAGGCCGCCGTTCCCGACGGCCAGCTGTGCAGCGGCGGACGCACCCAGAGCCCTCGCTACAACGCTCTGGACACCATCGGCGCCTGGAAGACCACCTCGGTGTCCAACACCTTCCGGCTCCGCTTCCTTGACCAGGCCAGTCACGGCGCCGACTACATCCGGGTGTACGTGACCAAGCAGGGCTTCAACCCCGCCACCCAAGCGCTCGGCTGGGGCAACCTGGAGTTGTCCGGCCAGATCGGTAACACCCCGGCCTCGCAGTGGACCCAGGACACCGGCGGTGTCTCGATCCAGGTCCCGGTGAGCGCGCCGGGCCGCACCGGACGGCACATCGTCTACACCGTCTGGCAGGCCAGCCACCTGGACCAGTCGTACTACCTGTGCAGCGACGTCGACTTCGGCGGCGGGTCGACCACCCGCCCACCACCCCGCCGCCGACGACCCGCCGCCCACCACGCCGCCGCCCACCACTCCCCGCCGACCACCACGCCTCCGACGACGCTGCCGCCGGCCGGGCGTGCACGGCGACGTACCAGGTCACCGGCCAGTGGGCCGGCGGCTTCCAGGGCGAGGTGAAGGTGAGCGCCGGTGGCTCGCCCACCCAAGGCTGGTCGGTGAGCTGGAACTACAACAACGGCCAGCAGGTCACCTCGTCGTGGAACGCGACGGTCAGCAGCAACGGCACACTGGTCACCGCGCGCAACGCCAACCACAACGGCACCCTCGCCGCCGGAGCGAGCACCACGTTCGGATTCCTCGGCTCGTGGAACGGCAGCAACCCGGTTCCGCTGGTTTCCTGCACGACGACCAGTTGATCCCCGGCCGGCGCCGCACCCGGGCGGGGAGCGGCGCCGGTCGGCGGAATACGGTGGTGCCGGCCGTCCGGCCGGGCACCATCCCCACATGATCGAGATCAGGGTGCTCACCCCGACGACTGGCCGACCTGGCGCGACCTGCGGCTGGCAGCCCTCACCGAGGCACCGGAGGCGTTCGGCTCCCGGCTCGCCGACTGGCAGGGCGACGGCGACCGCGAGCAGCGCTGGCGTGACCGGCTGAGCATCCCCGACTCCCGCAACCTGGTGGCCGCCCTGGACGGGCGTCCGGTCGGAATGGCCAGCGGCGTGCCCACGGCGGACCCGCTCGTGCCGGAGCTGATCTCGATGTGGGTGCATCCCGACGCCCGTGGCACGGGTGTCGCGAACCGTCTGGTGGACGAGGTGGCACGGTGGGCCCGCGAGGTCGGCGCCGACCGGCTGCGCCTCAGCGTCATGCCGGACAACGCGCGGGCGAAGGCCCTGTACCGCCGCACCGGCTTCCGGATGACCGATGAGCCGGGCGATCCCCTGCCCGACGGCGTCCGTCGCGAAGAGGTCATGCTCCGACCCCTCTGACCGTGCCCGCACCCTCCCTCGCACCCTCACCTGCCCGCGATCTTGCACTTTCGGTCGCCCGATCGCGGCTTACGCCCCTTTGCCGGGACAGAAACCGCAAGATCGACGGGGCGGGGGCGGGTGGGGCGAGGGTGGGGTGGGGTGGGGGCGGGGTCAGACCAGGCAGTTGACGATCTCGGCCACCGAGCGGCGGCGGCCCGTGTAGAACGGGACCTCCTCACGGACGTGCCGACGAGCGGTGGACGCCCGCAGGTCCCGCATCAGGTCGACGATCCGGTGCAGTTCGTCGGCCTCGAAGGCGAGCATCCACTCGTAGTCGCCCAGCGCGAACGACGCGACAGTGTTGGCCCGCACGTCCGGGTAGCCGCGGGCCATCTTCCCGTGCTCGGCGAGCATCTCGCGCCGCTCGGCGTCGGGCAGCAGGTACCACTCGTAGGAGCGGACGAACGGGTAGACGGAGAGGTAGGGGCGAGCTTCCTCACCGGCCAGGAAGGCCGGGATGTGGCTCTTGTTGAACTCGGCCGGCCGGTGCAGCGCCATCTGCGACCACACCGGGTCAGCGCCCGCCCCAACGTCGTACGGCGGAACCGCAGGTACGCGTCCTGCAGCGCGTCGCTGGACGCCGAGTGCCACCAGATCATCACGTCCGCGTCGGCGCGCAGCCCGGAGACGTCGTACACGCCCCGGACCACGACGTCCTTGCCGGCCAGCTCGTCGAAGAGGGACACGACCTCGCCGGTGACGTTGTCCCGCAGCGACGGCAGCGGGCGCTGGCCCGGAACACCGACCACATGGTGTAGCGGATGCTGTCGTTCAGCTCCCGCAACCGGGCCGCGTTGGTCTGCTCGGTCATCTCGCCGATCCTCCCAGTGCTGTGATGATCTCTTCGGCCGCCGTCTCGCCGGAGCGGACGCAGACCGGAATGCCGACGCCGTCGTAGCCGGCGCCGGCGAGGACCAGGGTGGGTGCGCGGCCCGCAACGCCGTCCGCGCGGCGGCGACCCGGTCGGCGTGCCCCGGAGCGTACTGGGGCAGTGCCCCGCCCCACCGCTGCACGTGCCCGTCGACCGGGGCGGGAAGCGAGGTGCCGAGCACCGCCGACAGCTCTCGGTGCACGGTGGCCGCCAGGTCCGCGTCCGGGCGCTGGAGGTGCGCCTCCTCGCGGTAGCGGCCCACCGAGGCGCGTACCAGCGCCAACCCGTCCGGCCGGCGCAGGTGTCCCCACTTCGTGGTGAAGAAGGTCGCCGCCTTGATCAGCAGGCCCTCGGTGCTGGGCACCAGGAAGCCGGACAGCTCGGGCAGTCGCGGCTGCGGCAACGCCATCGTGACCAACACGACGCTCGCGTAGTCCAGCTCACCGACGCCCGCCGCCACCGCCGGCGCCGGACCGGCGAGCAGCCGCGCCGCCGGTCGCGCCGGCACCGCCAGCACCACGGCGTCCACGTCCACGAGTTCAGGGTCGCGGGTCGGGCCGACGGTGAGCCGCCAACCCGTGCCGGTCGGGGTCAGCTCGCGCACGGCGGCGTCCCGTCGTACCGTCGCGCCGCTGGCCGTCACCGCCGCCTCGACCAGGATGCCCAGCCCGCCGGCCAGGGTGCCGAAGACCGGTGCGCCGGGCGCGCGGCGCGGCGGCCTGCGCGGCCCGGACCGCGCCGGTCAGGGTGTGCTCCACCCGGGCCGCACGGGCCAGCGCCGGCATCGTCGTGACCAGGGACAGATCGTCGGCGCGGCCCGCGTACACGCCGCCCAGCATCGGGTCGACCAGCCGCTCGACCACCTCGTCGCCGAAGCGGGACCGGACCAGCGCACCCACCGAGACGTCCGCGTCGGGCCCGACCAGCGGCCGACCATCGTCGGTGTCGGCGTCCGCGGTCGGCCGCGCGACAGTGGCCACCCGGTCCAGATCCCGGGTACGCCCACCAGGGTGCCGCCGGGACGGGCGCAGCCCCGTCGATGACCAGCGCGGCCTGCCCGACGGTGGGGTGCACGATCTTCTCGGCCAGTCCGAGCCGGCGGGCCAACGCCACCGCAGCGCTCTCGGCGCCCGCCGGGTCGCGCAGCAGGAACGACTCGGCACCGAAGTCCACCGGCTGGCCGGCCACCTCCCCGGTGCGCACCTTGCCGCCCAGCGCGCCGGACTGCTCGTACACCGTGATCTCGGTGCCTTCCGGTGCGCGGTCGCGCAGGCGGACCGCGGCGGCCAGCCCGGCGATCCCGCCGCCGACCACCGCCACCCGCCAGGGCTGCCGCATCGCCGGTCAGCCCTGGTCGGCCCGGCGGTTGGACAGCTCGTGCACAAGCGCGACCACCCGGGTCAGCACCTCCGGGTCGGTCTCCGGCAGCACCCGTGGCCGAGGTTGAACACGTGCCCGGGGCCGCCCGCCCTGGGCCAGGATGCGGCGCACCTCGGCCTCCACCACCGGCCACGGCGCGAACAGCACGCACGGGTCCAGGTTGCCCTGCACGGCCCTCTCCGGGCCGATCCGGCCGGTGGCCACGTCCAGCGGGTCCGCCAGTCGACGCCGACCACGTCCGCGCCGGCCTCGCCCATCGCACCGAGCAGCTCGGCCGTGCCCACCCCGAAGTGGATCCGCGGCACCCGGCGTTGGCCAGCCCGCTCAGCACGGCGGCGGAGTGCGGCAGCACGTAGCGGCGGTAGTCGGCCTCGGAGAGCGCGCCGGCCCACGAGTCGAACAGCTGCACGGCGGACACACCAGCCTCGATCTGCACCCGCAGGAAGGCCAGCGTCACCTCGGCCAGCCGGCCGCAGAGCGCGTGCCACAGCTCCGGGTCGCCGTACATCAGTGCCTTGGTCTTGGCGTGGGTCCGCGACGGCCCGCCCTCGACCAGGTAGCTGGCCAGCGTGAACGGCGCGCCCGCGAAACCGATCAGCGGGGTGTCGCCCAGCTCGGTCACCAGCTGCCGGACCGCCTCGTCCACGTACGAGACGTCGTCGCGGGTGATCAGGCGGATGCGGTCCACGTCGGCGGCGCTGCGGATCGGCTCGGCGACCACCGGGCCGGTGCCCGGCACGATGTCCAGGTCGACCCCGGCCGCCGCGACGGGCACCACGATGTCGCTGAACAGGATCGCCGCGTCCACCCCGTGCCGGCGTACCGGCTGGAGGGTGATCTCGGTGACCAGGTCCGGGCGGCGGCAGGACTCCAGCATCGGCACGCTCGCCCGGATCTCCCGGTACTCCGGTAGGAGCGGCCGGCCTGGCGCATGAACCAGACCGGGGTGTGCGGGACTGGCCGGCGTCGACAGGCCCGGATGAAGGGCGAGTCGGCCGGTCCGCCGGGGCGGATTCTCCGTCTCGGGCGACAGTGCCCGTGGTGTCCGTGGTCATCGCCGCAATCGTGCCACGCCCACCACCCCACCCGGGTGCGGGTGAGAGGAAGGGCACCGTTCCTTACGGCTGAGTCGGAGTCCGGGCCCCGCACCGAGTGTCGGCGCGCCGTCGAAGCGGGGCGGGCGTCGGCATAGGCTGCCGACATGGCCCCCGATCGCGCTTCCGGAGACGTTCGCCCGCGCGGTCGCCGGGCTGCGGTCGGCGGCTCCTCGGCCGGAGATCACTCTGGAGGAGGTCGGCGCGCCCCAACGCCTGGCTCCGTACGCGTTCGCGCTCTCCGCAGCCGTGCTGCGCGACGACGACGAGGTGGCGACCGGCCGGCTGATCCTGCTGCACAACCCGGTCGGGCACGAGGCGTGGCAGGGCACGCTGCGGTTGGTCACCTACGTGACCGCCGAGCTGGAGGTCGACCTGGCCGCCGATCCGCTGCTGCCCGGGGTCGGCTGGACGTGGCTGACCGACGCGTTGGACGCCCAGGACGCCGGCCACCGGGCGATCGGCGGAACGGTGACGCAGACCATGTCGACCCGGTTCGGTGACCTGGCCGGGCCGCCGACCATCGGCGACATCGAGATCCGCGCCTCCTGGACGCCGATCGACGACGACCTGACCCCACACCTGCTCGGCTGGTGCGCACTCCTCGCCTCCACCGCAGGCCTCCCCACCCGGCGTGACCGCCCTCTCCGACCGCCGCCCCGCCGGCGCAGCCTGACCGGCTCCCCGCGCCCCGCGTCCGCGCGTCCCGGCCCCGCCCGGTCCACCTCCCGCGTCGATCACGGAGTTGTGGTGGGCGAGATGTTGCCTTGTGCGGCATTTGTGAGGCACCACAAGTCCATGATCGACGGGGTCGGAGCCGAGCCCGGGGACATCTTGTGGACACCTGACCGACACACGCCGGACCGGCTGCACCCGCCGGATCACCGCGCGCACTAGGGTTGGCAGGTGACCGACGAACCACCCTGCGCCGTCGGCCCACCGAAGACCTTCCGGGAAACGCACCTCAACACCCGCCGTCGGCCCAGCCGCAGCCGGCGGGCGAGGGGCCGACCCGGCCGACGGTGGGCCCGTTCCGCTGATCGCCCGCGCGACGGCACCCCGAGCCGGTTGCCGCCCCGGCCGAGCTCGCCGAGGTCGTGGCCCGCTTCGCGGCGGGCACCGGCCCGGTGGCCCTGGACGCCGAGCGGGCCTCCGGCTACCGCTACAGCCAGCGCGCGTACCTGGTGCAACTGCGCCGCGCCGGCGCGGGTACGGCGCTGATCGATCCGCTGCCACTGCCGGATTTGAGCGCGCTGGACGCGGCGATCGGCGAGGCCGAGTGGGTGCTGCACGCGGCCAGCCAGGATCTGCCCTGCCTGGCCGAGGTGGGGCTGCGCCCGCGTCGCCTGTTCGACACCGAGCTGGCGGCCCGACTGGCCGGGTTCGAACGCGTCGGGCTGGCCGCGCTGACCGAGCAGTTGCTCGGGTTCACGCTGGAGAAGCACCACTCGGCAGCCGACTGGTCGAGCCGGCCGCTGCCGGAGTCGTGGCTGACGTACGCCGCCCTCGACGTGGAGTTGCTGACCGACCTGCGCGACGCGCTCGACGCCGAGCTGACTCGCCAGGGCAAGTCGGCCTGGGCCGCCGAGGAGTTCGCCGCGCTGGTCCGCACCGGGCGCGTCCGCCGCGCGTTCGGGCGGAGCCGTGGCGGCGTACGTCCGGCATCCACCGGCTGCGGGGAGCGCGGGCCCAGGCCCGGGTCCGCTCGATGTGGTACGCCCGGGACCAGATCGCCTCCCGCCGGGACGCCGCTCCCGGTCGGGTGTTGCCCGACTCGGCAATCATCGCCGCGGCCGAGCTGGACCCGAAGGACGAGAAGACCCTGCTGACCCTGCCCGGTTTCGGGGTCGGTCGGTTCGTCGGCTGGCCCGCACCTGGCTCGCCGCTCTCGACGACGCCCGGCAGTTGCCGGAGGATTCGCTGCCGGTCTCGCCGGCGGTGGAGGGCCCGCCTCCGCCGCACCGCTGGGCCGAACGCGACCCGGTGGCAGCCGGTCGACTGGCCCGCTGCCGGGAGGTCGTGATCCGCATCGCCGGTGAGCACAACCTCCCGCCGGAAAACCTGATCACTCCGGATTCGATCCGTCGGCTGGCCTGGACCCCGCCGGAGGAGCTCACCGAGGAGTCGGTCGCGGAAACCCTGCGCGGCCTCAACGCCCGCGAATGGCAGATCGGGCTCCTCACCCCAACCTGGCCGAAGCCCTGTCCCCGTCCCCAACCCCAACCCCGTCCCCCACCCTCCCTGACCAGCGCCACCCGCGCCCCGCGCCCCGCGCCCCCGCGCCCCGCGCCCCCGCGCCCTCCAAGCCCCAAGCCCCAAGCCCCAAGCCCCAAGCCCCGGGTGATCATGAGGTTGACGGGCCTCCAGGAGATCCACAGCCCCGTCAACCTCATGATCGCCGGAAGCAGGGCGGGCGCGGGGTTGTGGGCGCGGGGTGTGGGGCGCGGTGGGGACGGTGTGGGTGGGCCACAGCGGGGGTGGGGACGAGGTTGGTTACTGGCGAGTAGCATCCGGGGAGAACGTGCCCGTGTCGCGACCCTCGTTTGGTCCGGAGTGCCGCCCGGCGCGAAGGCCGAACCACGGTCGAATAGGAGGCTCAAGTGCCCCGTGAAGTCCGCGATGTCGTCTTCGTCGACGGCGTCCGAACCCCGTTCGGCAAGGCGGGTGGCATGTACGCCAACACCCGCGCCGACGACCTGGTGATCCGCTGCATCCGGGAGCTGATGCGTCGCAACCCGCAGCTGCCTCCGGAGCGGGTCGAGGAGGTCGCCATCGCGGCCACCACCCAGATCGGCGACCAGGGCCTCACCATCGGCCGCACGGCCGCTCTGCTGGCCGGGCTGCCCAAGACCGTCCCCGGTTTCGCCATCGACCGAATGTGCGCCGGCGCGATGACCGCGGTGACCACCGTGGCCAGCGGCATCGCCATGGGCGCGTACGACATCGCCATCGCCGGCGGCGTCGAGCACATGGGCCACCACCCGATGGGTGAGGGCGTCGACCCCAACCCGCGCATCATCGCGGAGAAGCTGGTCGACCCGTCCGCGCTGGTCATGGGCGCGACCGCGGAGAACCTGCACGACCGGGTCCCGCACATCACCAAGGCGCGCACCGACGCGTTCGCGCTCGCCTCGCAGCAGAAGACCGCGAAGGCGTACGCCAACGGCAAGCTCCAGGACGACCTGGTGCCGATGTCCATCCGCGACGCGGGGCGGCTGGGCCTGGCCACCGTGGACGAGGCCCCACGGGACACCTCGCTTGCGAAGCTGGGCACCCTGAAGACCCCGTTCCGCCCGCACGGCAAGGTCACCGCGGGCAACGCGGCCGGCCTGAACGACGGCGCCACCGCGAGCCTGCTGGCCGACGAGGCCACCGCCCGCGAGCTGGGGCTGCCGATCGCGATGCGGCTGGTGTCGTTCGGCTTCGTCGGTGTGGAGCCGGAGGTGATGGGCGTCGGCCCGATCCCGTCGACGGAGAAGGCGCTGCGCCTTGCCGGGCTCAGCATCGACGACATCGGCCTGTTCGAGCTGAACGAGGCGTTCGCCGTGCAGGTGCTCGCCTTCCTCGACCACTTCGGCATCGCCGACGACGACGCGCGGGTCAACGCGTGGGGCGGCGCGATCGCCATCGGCCACCCGCTGGCGTCCTCCGGCGTGCGGTTGATGACGCAGCTCGCCCGCCAGTTCGCCGAGCACCCCGAGGTCCGTTACGGCCTCACGGCGATGTGCATCGGCATCGGCATGGGCGGCACTGTCATCTGGGAGAACCCGCACTGGACGGAGGGCAACAAGTGAGCGCACCGGCCGCACCGAACGAGGTCGTCACCAGGGCGCTGCTGCGCCAGGTGAACGTACCGGGGCTGGACCGCCCGGCCGCCCTGATCACCCTGGACAACGGCTTCGACCACACCAAGCCGAACACCTTCGGCCCGGGTGGGCTGGCCAGCCTGGACGAGGCGATCACCGCCGCGCTCGCCGCCGACCCGGCGTTCATCGCGGTGACCGGCAAGCCGTACATCTTCTGCGTGGGCGCGGACATCGTCGGCCTGCCGCAACTCGCCGACCGGGCGCAGGCGTTGGAGATCGGCCGGCTCGGCCACCGGGTCTTCGCCCGCCTCAAGGACAGCACCGTCCCCACCTTCGCCTTCGTCAACGGCGCGGCGATGGGTGGGGCCTGGAGCTGGCGCTGCACTGCCACTACCGGACGCTCTCCGGCGGCGCGGCGGCCCTGGCCCTGCCCGAGGTCTCCCTCGGTCTGGTGCCCGGCTGGGGCGGCACCCAACTGCTGCCGAACCTGATCGGCATCCCCGCCGCGACCCAGGTGATCATCCAAAACCCGTTGATGCAGAACAAGATGCTCAAGCCCAAGCAGGCCGCCGAGCTGGGCATCGCGGACGTGCTGTTGGAGCCGGCCGACTTCCTGGAGCGGTCCCTGGAGTGGGCCGCCGGCGTGGTCCGGGGCCAGGTCACCGTGACCCGGCCCGAGGTCGACAAGGACATGTGGGCGGGCGTGCTCTACTTCGCCCGGGAGACGCTGAACCAGCGGCTGCACGGCGCGGTCCCGGCCGCGTACAAGGCGCTCGACCTGCTGGAGACGGCGAAGGACGGCGACTTCGCCGCCGGCACCGCCGCCGAGGACGAGGCCCTCGCCGACCTGGTCTTCTCCGAGGAACTGCGCAGCGGCCTGTACGCGTTCGACCTGGTGCAGCGGCGGGCCAAGCGCCCGGCCGGCGCACCGGACAAGGGCCTGGCCCGCACGATCACCAAGGTGGGCATCGTCGGCGCCGGCCTGATGGCCAGCCAGCTGGCGCTGCTGTTCGCCCGCCGCCTCCAGGTGCCGGTGGTGCTGACCGACCTCGACCAGTCCCGGGTGGACAAGGGCGTCGGCTACGTGCACACCCAGATCGAGAAGGCCGTCACCAAGGGCCGGATGGACAAGGGCACGGCCGCCAAGCTGTACGGCCTGGTCAGCGGCACTGTCGACAAGAGCGCCTTCGCCGACGCGGACTTCGTCATCGAGGCGGTCTTCGAGGACCTGGGCGTCAAGAAGCAGGTCTGGGCCGAACTGGAGAAGATCGTCTCCCCGGACGCGGTGCTCGCCACCAACACCAGCTCGTTGTCGATCACCGAGATGGCCGCCGAGCTGGAGCACCCGAGCGGGTGGTCGGCTTCCACTTCTTCAACCCGGTGGCGGTGCTGCCGCTGCTGGAGATCGTCCGGGCGAACGCACCGACGACGTCACCCTGGCCACCGCGTTCGCCGTCGGCAAGCAGCTCAAGAAGTCGAGCGTGCTGGTCAAGGACGCCCCGGCGTTCGTGGTGAACCGGCTGCTCACCCGCTTCCTGGGCACCGTCTTCGCCGCCGTCGACGCCGGCACCCGCTGGACGTGGCGAACACCGCACTGGACCCGCTGGGCCTGCCGATGCGCCCGCTCGCCCTGCTCCAGCTGGTCGGGCCGGCCGTCGCGCACCACGTGGGTGGCACCCTGCACGCGGCGTACCCGGACCGGTACGGCGTCAGCGAGAACCTCAGGCGGATCGCCGACTCCGGCCGGCCGATCGTGGTCGACGACCAGATCAACAACGAGGTGGCCGAGCTGCTCGTCGTGGGTGACCAGCCGTTGAGCGCCGAAGAGGTACGACAGAACGCGCTCGACGCGCTCGCGCAGGAGATCCGGCTGATGCTGGACGAGGGCGTGGTCGCCGAGGCGCAGGACATCGACCTGTGCATGATCCTGGGCGCCGGTTGGCCGTTCCACCTGGGTGGCGTCACGCCGTACCTGGACCGGACCGGCACCTCCGAGCGGGTCACCGGCCAGCGGTTCCTGCCGCGCGGGGCGGCGAGCCTGCCCGCCTGACCGCCAGCAGCACCACCGTCGCGGTGGTCGGACCGTCCTTCGTGGACGGGCCGACCACCGCGTCCGTTTGATCAGCGGGCCGTCGGATGGGCCCCGCGCTGGGAGCCGGACCGGGTTAGGATCACGCGTTTTGCATTCCCATCTTGGAGCTGACTGAATGTCCCAGCCGCCGGCCAATCCCTACGGTCCGCCGCACGATTCCTCCGACCCGTCGCAGCAGCCGGGCCAGCCGCAGCAGCCCGGCGGTTGGCCGCCGCCGCAGCAGCAGGGCTTCCCGCAGCAGCAGCAGCCGGGCTACCCGGCACCGCAGCCGGGCCAGCCGCAGCCCGGCGGTTGGCCGCCGCCGCAGCAGCAGGGCTTCCCGCCCGCGCAGCCGGGTCAGCCGTACGGTGACCCGAACTTCGGCGCCGGCCCGCCTCCGGCGAAGAAGTCGAACGTCGGCAAGATCGTGCTGATCGCGCTGGCCGTGGTGCTGGTGCTCTGCGTCGGCGGCGCGGCGATCACCTGGATGGTCGTCAAGGACGACGTGGGCGAGGTCGTGGACGCCGGCAAGACCGGGTGGTCGCGCCGGCCACCCTCGCCGGTCGGCCGAAGATCACCGACCCGCAACTGCAGATGGCCGCCGACCAGTTGGTCACCGAGATGAAGGCGAAGGCGGAGAACACGACCAGCACTGTCGGCGCCTTCTACGGCGACCCGGCCAAGCGGGACCTCGTCATGATCGCGGGTGCGTCGGGGCTGCTGGCCGACCCGAAGAAGGAGCTCGACGACGCCATCGCCGGGCTCGACAAGGATCTGTCGGTGACCAACATGGTGGCCGTGGACGCCGGTCCGCTCGGCGGGGAGGCCCGCTGCGGCGCCGGCACCGCCCAGACCGTGCCGCTGGGCATCTGCGTCTGGGCCGACCGGGGCAGCCTGGGCATCGTGGTGATGTACTTCAAGTCCGCCGACCAGGCGAGGCCGAGTTCCACACCATCCGGGGCCAGGTCGAGCAGGTTTCCTGAGTCGGACGACCGGGGCCCCGGCCACCTTCGGACGACCGGGGCCCCGGCCACCTTCGGACGACCGGGGCCCCGGCCACCTTCGGACGACCGGGGCCCCGGCCACCTTCGGACGACCGGGGCCCCGGCCACCTTCGGACGACCGGGGCCCCGGCCACCTTCGGGTGACCGGGGCCCTGCTGCTGCCCCTGAAGGCGCCGGCCAGGCCGCCGTCGGCACGGCAGTCCCCGGGCCGCCAATACTTTGCCCTTGCGCTAAGTGTCATCTCCCGCAACACTTAGCCGCATGGCACAGTATCCGGCGCAGCTCGACGGCGTGTTCGTCGCCCTCGCTGATCCGACGCGGCGCTGGGTCATCCGACGCCTCGGCCACGGTCCGACGAGCGTCGGCGACCTCGCTCGCGAGTTTCCGATCACCCTTCCCTCGTTCATGAAGCACGTGCAGACGCTGAGGCGAACGGACTGATCCACACGACCAAGTCCGGCCGGGTGCGCACCTGCGTGCTCAACCGGGAGCGCCTCGCCGTCGTCGACGACTGGCTCGCGGAGCAGCGCCGGATCTGGGAAGAACGCACGGACCGCCTGGAACAATTCGTCACCGATCAGCAGGAGAACCAGCAATGAATCCCGACCTGGACCTGACGATGACGCGGGTCATCCGTGCCCCTCGCGCCGCCGTGTGGAGCGCTTGGACCGACCCGTCCCGCTTCGAGAAGTGGTGGATACCGGCGCCGGCCCTGTGCCGCGTCGATCGCTTGGATGTCCGGCCGGGTGGCGCGCTCTTGACCCGATTGAGCGAGGACGGGGTGGAGTTCGTTCCGCACCTCGACGCGTGTTTCCTCGTCGTCGACGATCTCGAACGGATCGTGTTCACCAACGTGATCGACAGCGCCTGGCGGCCCGCGAACCCTACTCCGGTCCCGATGACCGCGGAGATCACCATGAGAGATCATCCGGACGGCACGGACTACCGGATCATCGTCCGCCACGGTGATCCCGCCGCTCGTGACCTGCACGAGAAGATCGGCTTCGCGGACGGCTGGGGCTCGGTCACCGCACAACTCGCCAGGGTGACCGAAAGCCAGGACGCGCTATGAAGATCGTCCTTACCGAGTTCGTCACCCTCGACGGGGTCAGCCAGGGTCCCGGCTCGCCGACCGAGGACACGAGTGACGACTTCAACCGGGGCGGCTGGCTCGTGCCCTACCTGGACGAGCTCTTCGTCAGCCGCACCTCTGACTGGTTGGGTCTCGCCGACGGTCTGCTGCTCGGGCGGCGGACCTACGAGGCGTTCGCTCGCGACTGGCCGCAGATCACCGACCCGAACGATCCGTACACCGCACGGATGAACTCACTCCCAAAGTACGTCGTGACCCACACCCCGCTGGGGTTAGTTGGCACCCGACGACGGTGCTCCACGGCGACCCGACCCACGCCGTCGGGGAGCTCAAGGCGCAGCCAGGACGGGAGCTCCAGATTCACGGGAGCGCACGACTTGGCAAGGCTCTGTTGTCGGCCGGCCTCGTCGACACACTCCGACTCGTCGTCGCCCCACTGTGGCCGGTGCCGGCCGTCGGCTGCTCGACCATCCGAGCGCATCCGTCGGCCTCCGACTGGTTCACCACGAAGCGACGGCGAAAGGTCTGCTCCTGCTCGAGTACGAGCATGTCGGTGCCGCCCCGGTGGCGGAATACGAGGGCGCGACAGCCTTCGTCTAGTCACCGTGCCACGACACAGCCCGGCCCCGCGTGAATCACGCGGTCAGGTCCTGCCCCAGCAGGGTGGAGCCGGGGCACCGGCCACGCGAAGGTGGCCGGTGCCCGGTGCCGTACGTCGACGGTCAGACCGGTTCGGCAACCTCCGACGTGGCGAGCGCCGCTGCCGCGGCCCGCGCCGCCGCTGCGGCCGCCCGCTCGCCGGCGTTGCCGAGCACACAGAACTCGTTGCCCTCCGGGTCGGCGAGCAGCACCCAACCCCGCCGGTGGGGCTGACGTGATCGGCGACGAGCGTCGCGCCGATGCCGAGCAGGCGCTCGACCTCCTCGGCCCGGGTCCGGTCGGCGGGTTCCAGGTCCAGGTGCAGCCGGTTCTTCACCGTCTTGCCCTCGGGTACGGCGAGGAAGAGCACCTCCGGGCCACCCGGCGGCAGGAGCATCGCCTCCGGGTCGCCGGGGAAGTCGTCGGGCTGCCGGGGCAGTCGAAGACCTGCGCCCAGAAGCCGGCGAGAGCGTAGGTGTCGGCACAGTCGATGCTGATGTTGTGGATGATCGAACTCACAGCTGGTCCTCCGCAGTGGGGGTGACACGCTTTTCCCAGCGCCGGGGCCGTGGACACACGGGTGTTCCGTCGGTGCTGGGATGGGGACGCTCCGCCTCCGGGGTCAGCCGAGGAAGACCCGGGGCGCGGAGCCGACAGTGGTGGACATCGACGCACCCCTTCCATCTCATGCTGACGAAGCGATCTTGCCATCGGCCGATCGTCGCCCGCAACCCCGATCAGCCGGCGGTGGACACCACCGGGCGTCCGCCGACGGCAGGGTGACAGTCACCTCCAGGCCACCACCGGGCTGCGCGACCACCCCACCGTGCCGCCGTGCGCCGTGCAGACCGCCCGCACGATGGACAGCCCCAGGCCGGAGCCGCGGCCACCGGTGCGTTCCTGACCACCGCGCCGGAACGGCTCGAACAGACCCGGCACGTCGGCCTGGTCCACCTCGAAGCCGGTGTTGCCCACCACCAGCCAGGACCGGTCACCGTCGGTGCCGGTACGCACCAGACCGGCCGTGCAGGTGGTTGTAGCGGACCGCGTTCTCGATGAGATTCCCGGCGAGCCGGTCGAGCAGCCCGGGTCGCCGACGACCGGCGCCGGCTTCAGCGACGTCTGCACCCGCAGGCCGATCCGTTCCACCTCGCGGCGCATCGCCGACAACGCGTTGGCGGTGCCGGCGGCGAGGTCACACTCGGTGCGTCGGCCCAGCTGCCGCCCGGCCTGCGCCTCGCTGCGGGCCAGCACCAGCAGCGCGTCCACCAGGCCGTTGGCCCGCTCGGAGGCGTCGCGGACCACCGTCGCCATCCGCCGGTACTCGGCGGCATCCGCGTCGTCGTCGCTGAGCGTCACCTCGATCTCCGTCCGCATCACGGCGAGCGGGTACGCAGCTCGTGCGAGGCGTTCGCCACGAAACGCTTCTGCGCCTCGAACGCGGACGCGATCCGGTCGAGCATGGCGTCGAACGTCTTGGCCAGCTCGGCCACCTCGTCGTCGGCGCCCGAGTAGCCGATCCGTTGGTCCAGGGTCGCCTCACCGAGCCGCTGTGCGGTCGCGGTGACCTGGTGCAGGGGCGCAGCGCCCGACCGGCCACCGCGTACGCGCCGGCCACCCGACCACGCTGATCGCCAACAGCGCGACCAGGCCCTTGGCCAACAGCTCCCCGGAGGCGGCATCGACCAGCTGCCGCTGCCACTGGGCGGCGTCCATCTGCCGGCCGTCGGAGAGCAGCACGACGGTGCCGGGCACCAACTCGTCGGTGGGTCGCAACGCGTCGCGGACCAGCAACCAGGCCAGCAGCACCAGGATCGCTCCGGCGCCGATCAGCAACACGCCGTTGAGCAGGGTCAGCCGCAACCGCAGGGTGGGCCGCAACCGGCGACTCATGCGCTCACCTCGGCCGTGCGGTAGCCCGCGCCGACCACCGTCTCGATCAGCGGCGGGTCGCCGAGCTTCTTGCGCAGCGTCATCACGGTGACCCGGACGATCGTGGTGAACGGGTCGGTGTTCGCGTCCCAGACCCGCTCCAGCAGCTCCTCACTGGAGACCACCGCCCCGCGAGCCTTGAGCAGCTCGCTGAGCACCCCGAACTCCTTGTTCGTGAGGTCGACGGGTACGCCGGCTCGGGTGGCCACCCGGCGGGCCGGGTCGAGCACCAGGTCGGCCAGTTCGAGCACCGGCGGCGCGGCCGGGTGGCCCGTCGACCCAGCGCCTGCACCCGGGCGACCAGCTCGTCGAAGGCGAACGGTTTGGGCAGGTAGTCGTCCGCGCCGAGCTGCAACCCTCCACCCGGTCGGCCACCGTGCCGCTGGCGGTGAGCATCAGCACCCGGGTCAACGCCCGGACGCCGCCAGGTCGGCGCAGATCTGGTCACCGTGCACGCCGGGCAGGTCGCGGTCGAGCACCACCACGTCGTACCGGGTGACGAACGCCGCCTCATGACCGGCGTCGCCGTCGTACGCCACGTCGACAGCCATCCCCGCTTGCGCAACCCGCGCGCGATCGCGTCGGCGAGGTTGCGCTCGTCCTCCACCACCAGTACCCGCATCCCGGCCTCCTCGCTGCTGACCACCGACAACCTAGTGCCGGCCGGCAACCATCGTCCTCGCCGTCCGCGTCGGTCGGCGTTGCGGACCACCGCGGCGTACGCGATGCTGTGCCGCGGCACCGAGCGACGGACGGACCTGGCATGACCATCGCGGCACCACCGACCCGGCGGGACATCTTTTACCGGGTTTCCACCTGCCGGCCGACACGACGACCGGCAGCGCCGACGGCCTGCTCGCCACCGATCGGGGCCTCGCCCTCGCTGGCGGCGAGCAGCGGGCAGCTGGACGTCACCGCCGGTGCGCGTCGGCTTTCCCGTCGCCGAGGTGGTGCCGTCCTGGACCGCCGACACCCCGGACGGCTGTTGGATCGAGGTCGACCTGCGCGGATGGGACGACGACGGGCCCTCCACCGGCTGGTACCGGCTGGCCCGCTGGGCCGCCGACGACCACGCGGTACGACGGACCTCGGTGCCCGGGCAGCGCGACGGTGACGCCCGGGTCGACACCGACACCCTGATCGCGACCGGCGCGACGATCACCGGTTGGCAGGCGCGGGTGACAGTGTGCCGGCCCTCCGGCAGCCCGACCGGCCCGAGCTGCGCAGCATCGGCGCGGTCGCCACCGGCCCCACCCCGACCGGCCAGCGTCACGAGCCGGAGCCGGGTCCTCCGCCGCCCGGGGCGGGTGCTGGACGTGCCCCGCTACTCGCAGCGGCTGCACGCCGGCCAGTATCCACAGTGGGGTGGTGGTGGCGACTCCTGGTGCAGCCCCACCTGCACCTCGATGGTGCTCGCCTTCTGGGTGCCGGGCCGGAGCCGGAGCGCTACGCCTGGTGGAGCCGCCCGGCCCGCGTCCGGTGGTGGTGCACGCCGCCCGGCACTGCTATGACCACGCGTACGCCGGGGCCGGCAACTGGCCGTTCAACACCGCGTACGCCGGTCTGCACGGGTGGACGCGTTCGTCACCCGGCTCCGGTCGCTGGCCGAGGCGGAGGCGTTCCTCGCCGCCGGCATTCCGCTGATCGTCTCCGCCGCGTTCCGGGCCGACGAGGTGCCGGGCCTCGGGTACGACACCAGGGGCACCTGATGGTGCTCGTCGGCTTCACCGCCGACGGTGATCCGGTGCTCAACGACCCGTACGCCCCGGACGACGACTCGGTTCGTCTTACCGTGCCCCGGCAGGGTTCGAGGCGGTCTGGCAGCGGGCAGCGGCGGCGTGGCGTATGTGCTGCGACCCGCGTCGGTGCCGCTGCCCCCATCACCCGCCCAGCCGAACTGGTGATCAGTCCGGCAGATCCCACATCTGGTAGAGCCCGGCCGGGTTGGCGCAGAGCAGGCGTCCCGTGATCACCTGACACTCCCTCTGGCGTGGGGCAGCACGTCGACGACGCGCACCTTCCCGGCGCCGATGTCCAGCTCGCCGACGAGCACCCCACCGTCGGGGTGCTTGCGGGTGCCGACCAGCCGGCCGCCGACGCCGAGTTGGTACAGCTCCCACTGACCCAGGTCGACCAGTTGCCGGCCGCTGAGCGCATCGAGCACGAGGTAGCGCTCCGGCCCTCCGTCGTCGCTCGTGCTGACCATCAGCCGACCGTCGTGCGGCCAGCCCCACCTCCACCGGTCACTGCGCCAGCGCTCCTCGCCGGTCGCGAGGTCGATGGCCCGCAGTTCGTCGAGACTGGTGCGCACACACACGACGGGGCCACAGTCCGCCGCGAACTCGATCGGGCCGCTCCTGCCGGTCCAGCGCAGATCCAGCCGGTCCAGCCCGTACGCGTTTATCGTGCCCGAGCCTCGGTCGATGGCCAGCAGCAGGTCGTTGATCACCTCGATGCCGAGCGGTGCACCACTGGTGGGCGCAGCGCGGCGCTGGCCAGCACCGCGCCGGTGCTCGCGTCGCGTACCTCGACCGGCCCGTTCGGGTGGTTGAGCACCAACCGGTCCACCCCGTGCCCGGTCTCCCGGACGCTGAACTCGGCTGTGGTGGGCGGTAACTGCCAGCGCACGCTGCCGCAGCACGGGTCGACCGCGCGCAGGATCACCGGCTCGGTGTCTCCGCCGGACCGCAGCAGCAGGTTGCCGTCGGCCAACGTGATGGCCGCCGCCGGCTGCTGCCACCGGTACGCGCCGGTCGCCCGGTCCAGCGCGATGCTTGTCGCTCCGCTCTCCTCCGGGCCGATCCCAAAGCCGGTGACCAGCGGCATCCCCGCCACCGAAGTCAATTCCCAGTACCGCGCCTCCGCCGGCAGCGACGCCTGCCAGAGCGGCTCACCGCCGGGCAGCCGGTACGCGGACAGCCGCGCCTGCCGGCTCCCCGTGTCGGTCGGCTCGAGGGCCAGGAAGAGGTCGCCGTCGACCAGCACGTCCGCCCGGAACGAACCGGCAGCGTCAGCGCACTCCGCCGAGGCTGCGGCGCGGCGGCCGCGGCGACGGTGACGAGCACCAGCAGCAGGACCAGCGCGGACCGGAGCCGCCGATCGTTGACGCGGGCGGGCGGGGCAGCGGGTCCGGCTCCGGGCCGTGCCGCAGCTCACCGAGGTCGATCACCGAGCCGGTCATCGCGGCAACCGCCACAGCGCTGTGGTGCCGTCGAGACGCTGGCAGAGCAGAAGCGGCAGGGACGCCTGGCAACTGCCGGCGATGCCCGGCAGCACATCGATCACCCGCGCCCGGCCGGCCACCAGATCCAGTTCGGCGACCACCAGCCGGCCGTCGCCCTGCCGCAGCCCGACCAGCGGATCGTCCGCGGCCTGCACCGGCAGCAGGTTCCACTCGCCCAACTCGGTCCGCTCCTGCCCGGTCGCCACGTCCCACACCGCGTACCGCGGACCGGACCGGGCCATCAGCAACCGACCGTGCCGGGCGTCGGCCACGGCGTCCTGGCCGGATCCGACCAGCGCACCACGCCCGTCGCCGGATCGAGCACCTGGAGGCCGCCGGTCTGCGGTACGGCACAGAGCAGGCCGGCGCAGTCGAGCACGTACGCCACCAGCGGCACCTCGGCCGTCCACCGTGGCTCCAACTCGGCCAGCCCGAAGCTCACCAGCCGGGTGCTGCCGGGCGGATGAGCAGCAGCAGATCACCGACGACCTGCACCCGTTGGGACGCCGACCGGTCGCCGGGCAGCGTGTCCATGCTGCGCAGCATGCGGCCGGTGCTGGCGTCGTACACCTGCACCTCGCCGGTCGGCTCGACGAGCACGAACCGGTCGAGCCGACCGTCGACGAGATGGTAGGAGGTCGGCGGCCGACGGATCGGCACCGACCAGAGCAGCTGGCCGGAACTGGGCTCGATCCGGCTGATCGCGCTCGCCCCGCTCTCCCGGACATCCGTCAGCAACAGTCCGCCGCCGACAGCCGGTAGGAAGCCCCCGGGTGCTGCCAACGCTGCCGACCCGTCGCGGCGTCGAAGGCGGTGGTCTGGAACAGCCGGTTCGGGGCGGCGACCTCCAACGCCAACACCAGCCCCTGTTCGGTCCCGATGCCGAGGTAGTCACCGTGGCGGGTCAGCGGCGCCTGCCACCGCCGCCGCACACCGGCGTCGGCCGCTGCCGGCTGGGCGTACGCGGTCAGGTACCGGTCCCCGTCGGGGGTCGGCGGATCGACCACGAAGACACCGTCCGCGGCGAGGTACGACGTGGACGTGCGCGACGCCGGCACCACTGTCACCGTCCGCTCCGGCGGCGGTGTCGCACCGGTCACCACCAGCAGTACGAGCAGCAGCGCCGCCCGCTGCGCAGCGGACGACCGACGGCGCGCGGTCGGCGGACCGGACTCACCGAGGCGGGCTCGTCCCGGACCTCGCCCAGCTCGATGATCGACAACGACCGTCCCTCCGTCATCGCAACCGATTGGCCAACGTCCGGCAAACCGACCGTCGACACACCGGCCCGGCAAAAGCGACGCACCCGCGCCTGTACGATGGCGCGTCGTGGCTGTGCCGGTGGTAGACCCTTCGCTGAATCCCGTACTCGACGCCGACCCGGCCGAGGTCGAGCCGACACGGCGCCCTCGACGCCGCCCGGCCCGAGCCGACCTGTTGGCCCTCGGAGCCTATGTGCTGCTGGGCATCTTCGTCTGCCTCAACTACTGGGGTGACGTCACCAGCCGGGTCTCCTCGCACCTGCCCACCGATCACAGTTGGTTCGAGTGGCTGTTCGCGCACGGCGCGTACTCCTGCGGCACCTGGAGAACCCGCTGTTCACGGCCCGTCAGAACGCCCCGGACGGGGTGAACATGATGGCCAACACCTCGCTGCTCGGGGTGACCCTGCCGCTGGCCCCGCTGACCATGCTGCTCGGCCCCAGGTGATGTACGCGCTCTACCTCGGTGCGGCGCTCGCGGCCACCGCCGGCACCGGCTACTGGATGCTCTCCCGCCACCTGGTGCGCTCCCGGGCGGCGGCCTTCGTCGGCGGCGCGTTCCTCGGCTTCGCGCCGGGAATCATCCACCACGCCAACGGCCAGCCCAACTTCGTGTCCAACTTCCTGTTGCCACTGATCGTGGTGCGGGTGCTGCGCCTCGGTGAGCCGGGCCGGTGGCGGCGCAACGGGCTCGTGCTCGGGGCCCTGGTGACGTACCAGATCTTCATCAACGAGGAGATGCTGCTGCTCACCGCGCTGGCCTGCCTGGTCGTCGTGCTGGCGTACGCCGTGCAGCGACCGCGGCCACCAGCGCCGCCGCCCGTTCCTCGCCGGGCTCGGCGTCGCCGGCGGGTTGGCCCTGGTGCTCACCGCGTACCCGATCTGGTTCCAGTTCAACGGCCCCAGTCCTACCGGGGTCTGCAGGGCGGTGTGTTCCACAACTGGGGCGAGGACCTGGTCGCCTTCGTCACCTTCGCAAGGGACACCTGGGCCGGTGACCCGGCGGTGGAGAAGACGATCGGCATGACCGAGCAGAACACCTGGTTCGGTTGGCCGCTGGTGCTGCTCTCGCTGGTGGCCCTGGTGCTGCTCGTCCGCCGCTCGCTGGCCACGCGGATCGTCGCGGTGCTCATCGTGGTGTTCAGCGTGGCCGCCATCGGGCCGTGGGTGCGCTTCAACGGTGTCGAGACCGGTGTGAAGGGCCCTGGTCCTACGTGTCGGACGACCTGCCGCTGGTCGAGATGATGATGCCGACCCGATTGACGCTCGTGGTCGCCGCCGCGGTGGGCGTACTGCTCGCCCTGATCTGGGACGCCGCGCACCGCCAGGGGCGCCCGGTGGCCGACCGGCCGCGGTGCCGGCCCGCGCGCGGGTGAGCCGGCGACGTCCGACGAGCGGCCGCGCCGGCCACGACGCGCCGTCGGTGGCTACGCCCGGTGGGTACGCGGCGGTCGCCCTCGCCGTGCTGCCACTCTTCCCCGGCCGTTGCCCGCCCAGCAGATCGACCCGCCGCCACACTTCATCTCCGCGGGCGGCTGGCGGCCGTACGTGCCGGCGGGCCGCACCCTGGTGCCGGTGCCGATCCCGAGCAACGTGCACGGCCTGCCGACGCTGCGCTGGAGTGCGTTGACCAGGCAGGAGTTCCCCGTTCCGGGCGGCTACTTCATCGGCCCGAACGAGGTGGGCGAGGGGTCTTCGGCGCGCCGAACCGGCCCACCAGCACCCTCATCTACTCCACCATGGACAGTGGTGCGGTCCGGTGCTCACCGACGAGAACCGCCGGCAGGCCGTCGAGGACCTGCGCTTCTGGAAGGCGTCGGTGGTGGTGCTTGGTGCGCACCCGCGCGAGGCGGTGTTGCGTGAGCTGGTCACCGGTCTGCTCGGGCCACCGCAGCGGGTCGACGACGTCTGGGTCTGGGACGTCCGCGCCCTGGTGCGGTAGTCAGCCGACGCGGTCCCGGACGTCCCACAGCCAGCCACCGTCGACCGGTCGGCCCGGACCGAGCAGGTCGTCGACGGTTCGGCGGACCGGGTCACCGTGCTCCAGATGGCCGAGCACGACCACCCCGGCACGCCAGTGCCGCAGGTCCTCGACGGCCTGCCGGCGGTCGGCGTCGGTGAGCACCGGCACCGCGCCGGTCTCGGCCACCGGCGGAGCAGCACCGACGTGGGCCGGTCGGCGCGCCCCAGCGGCCGTCGGGTCGTCCGGGCCGCTGGGGCCGATGAAGTAACCACCCGGCGCGGAGAACGCCACACCGCTACGGGCCGACCAGAGCATCACCGGCTCCGCGCGGCACCGGTGACCGGAGGCACCGCGACCACCGTCCGGCCCGGCGGCACCAGCGGACGCCAGCCGTCGCCGGCGACGAACGCCGGCACCGGCGCGACCGGCACCACGCGGATCGGCGTCGGCACCAGGGGCAGCAACGCGGCGGCCACCGCGCCGGCCCACAGCAGTCGCACCGGCAGGCCCGGCGCCGCGGTCGGCCCCGCGCGGCCCGCACCCGGTCCAGGGACAGCGCCACAAGCACACCCAGCACCGGTACGCAGACCAGCGCGAACCGGGCCGGCACCGCGAGGTCCAGCAGCGGCAGCTCGGCGACCAGCCGGTACGGCCCGGAATGCCGGTGGCTCTGCCGTCCACCCGCAGTTCGTTGCCGAGCGAGAGCAGGGCGAAGACCACGCCGCAGACGGCCAGCGCCCGGACCAGTGGTCGTCGCCACTGCCAGATCACGATCACCACGGCGAGCACCAGCAGACCCGGGCCGAAGAAGGAGTTCTCCTCGGTCGGGTTCGGCGAGAGCAACCCCGGCAGCCAGTCGTCGCCGAGCACGGTCTGCCGGGCCGACGCGGTGAACGAGGCGGCGTCCAGCTGGAAGCCGTAGGTGGCGAACGCCATCCCGCGTAGCGCTGCGGGCCGTAGAACTGGAACCACAACGGGTACGCCAACAGCACCACCGCCACGCCGGCAGCCACCGCCAGCCGGCCGAGGAGGGCCGACGCGAGCCGTCGGGCGGTCACCCGGTCGGCGAGCGTGTAGCCCAGCGCGAAGACCCGGCCGCGAGCGCCAGGAAGACCAACACCTCCTCGCCGATGAAGACCTGCCAGACGAGCAGCAGCCCGAGGCCGACGCCGGACCGCCACACGTCGCGCCACGTCGCGTCCGAGGCGGGTCGGAACACCAGGGCGAGGATCCCGGGCACCAGGAACTGGGCGGCGATGTGCGGGTGGGCACCCGCCTGGGCGATCATGCCCGGGGCGAAGCCGCAGATCAGCCCGCCGACCGCGGCCGCGGACCGGCTGGTGACCAACCGGCGGCGCAGCAGCGCGTACCAGGCGACAGCGGTGCCGGCGAGGCAGCAGACCACCGCCACGCAGAACGCCACCTGCGAGCCGAAGAGCAGGGTGACCGGGGTCAGCGGGACACCCAGGCCGAGCACCGAGGTGTTCGCCATCAGGTTGACCCCGTCCGGCGCGTTCAACGCGGCACTGTAGAGCGGGTTCTCCCTCGACAACGGCGTGGGCCGCGTGGGCCAACATCCACTCGAAGAGGATCTGGTCACCCGCCTGGTGGAACAGACGCCACGGGTGACCCCACTGCCCGCTGGTCAACACCACGGCGAGGCCGAGATAACCCGCCACCACCAGCGCGTCCCGCAGCCAGGCCGGCCGGGACCCGCTGGCCGTCGCCGGGGACGAGGTGCTCGGGGACGTCGTCCCGGTGGTCATCAGACCGAGCGGTCGGTGAGCGCCCGGACGTCCCAGACCCAGACATCCAACTCCTGGCGGCCTGGGCCGACCAACTCCTCGACCGTCCGTCGCAGCGGCTCGGCGTTCTGCTGCCGCAGCGGCAGGACCAGGATCGCCGCCCGCCAGTGCCGCAGCTCGTCGGCGAAGCGGCGACGCTGCCGGTCGTCGAGCTTCGGCGTACGGCCGGTGGTCGCCACCTCCTCCAGCATCTGACCCACCCGCTGGGCCGACCGCCGAACCGGCCCGCATCACCGGTGTTGCCGTTGCGCGGAGCGAGGAAGTAGCCGCCGGGGATCTTGAAGTCGAGGTTGGTGGCGGCCGCCCAGCGCATGCCGTGCGTGTTACCCATGCTGGGCACCGGGATCGGCACCAGCGTCTGGTCCGGCCCGACGTACGCCCGCCAGCGGTCGGCGGTGATGAAGTCCGGCACCGGAGGCCGGGAGACCATCCGCAGCGGCATCGGGGCGATCGGCAGCAGCGCGAACGCCACGCCCGCGGCGGTCAGCATCCGTACCGTGCGCCGGTCGGCCGGACGCAGCGCCCAGGCCCGCTCGACGGCCAGCGAAAGCAGCAGACCGACCACCACGCTGGTGATCAGACCGAACCGGGTCGGCACCACCGCGTCCAGCAGCGGCAGGTGGACCAACCACTGCCACGGCCCGGTGATCACCTCCCGGTCCCACCAGGAGACCCGCTCGCCGAGGGACAGCACGGCGAAGAACACACCGGTCACCGCGAGCGCCCGCACGATCAGCTCCCGGCGTAGCCAGACCACGATGCCGACGGCGAGCATCGACAGGCTCCAGCCGAAGAAGCGTTCTCCTCGGAGTAGTTCGGCGCGAGGTTGATGTTGGCGCGCTGGTTGCCGCCGAGGGTGGGCGAGCCCGGGCGAAGAAGGCGGCGATGTCGTTGCCGTAGTCCCGCACCGCGTCGCTCAGCCCGTGGTAGGCCATCGGCCCGGCGAACTGCACGTACAGGGGTACGCCAGCAGCGCCCCCGCCAGCAGCGCGCAGGTCGCCACGCCGGCGCCCAGGGTCGCCACGCCGCACGCCAGCGGGCCGGCTCCTGGGCCAGCACCGCCAGCAGGAAGACTCCGCACGCCAGCGCCGTGAAGAGCAGGATCTCCTCGTTGATGAACGCCTGCGCGACGACCAGCAGGGCGAGCACCACCCCGTCCCGGACCGGCCGGCGGGACCGGGTGAGCACCAGCACCCGCCAGACGATGAACGGCAGCAGGAACTGACTGATGATGTTCGGGTGCCAACTGGCGTGCGAGAGCATCGCGGGCGAGAACCCGCAGAACCAGCCGCCGACCGCCGCCGCGATCGGGGTACGCACCAGGTGGCGGGAGAGCATGAGGTACCAGGCCATGGCGGTGCCGGCGAGACCGAGCGTCACCAGCACCACGAAGGAGACCGCCGGCCCGAACAGCAGCGTCACCGGGACCATCGGAATGCCCAGCGCCAGCACGGCCGTGTTGGCCATCAGGTTGACGCCGTCCGGATAGTTGAACTGCTCGGTGTAGAACGGGTACTCGCCGTGCAGCACCACTCGTACCGAGTGGGCGAGGAAGAACTGCACCTGCGCCGGGTCTCCGGTGTAGAGCGATGCCACCCGGCCGGACGGGTCCAGCCAGATCCGGCTGGTCACCCAGAGCGCGGCGAGCAGGAACAGCCCGCCCACCGCCAGGTGCTGCCGCCGGGTCCACCGCCACCGCGTACGCGTCGGCACCGCGCCCTCAACCGCCGTCTTCGGCTCGGCCGGCGTGTTCGGCTGATCGGGCGTTTCGGGCTCGGCCGGCGCCTCGGTGGGGCCGACGCGACCGCCTCGGCCGGAGCGGCCGGCGCTGCGTCGGTGGCGCTGCGGGCCTGGGCCGGTGTTGTGGAGGAACCGTTCAGCGCGGGAGGGCCGGCGAAGAGACCGACAGGTGTGCGATAGCTCACCGTCTCGTCGGAGTCGGCTGCCGCCTCCGGGTGCGGCGCGGGCAGGGCGCGGGACTCGGCAGGCGTCACAGTCGGCGGAGTCTACCGGAGCAACCAAAACACACTAAAACCCCGGTCGTGTCCACTGTGGTGGATCGAGGGACGGCAACTGAGGCTCCGCACCGGACATCTCGTACTATGGCGCTTTCCGACAGCGACGGCGAGGCGATCGGGGGCGGACCAGGTGACTCCAGGCCGTCGGTACGGCAGGGCCCTTCCCGTCCTGCTGAGTGCGCTGCTGACCGCCACGGCCTGTGGTCCGGTCGCCGACCGGAAGCCGCAGGACCTGCGGGTCGGCTACGACAGCCTGGATGGGACGCTGGCGGTGTGGCCGCCCGAGGCGACCTCTCGGCGGACAGGACGGCGACGGCAGCGGTCACCAGGGCGGTCAGGGCTGGCGGTCGCCGGCCGACGACCGAGCGCACCTGCCATCGTCCGGCATCCTCTTCTCCGGTCGGGTCGACGGCGCGCCGGTCGCGCTCGTGGCCGCCGACGTGCCCGGCGAAAGTTCGTCCTGGCTGTTGCAACTCACGCGCGACGGCGACCGGTACGCGGTGACCCGTGCCACCGAATACACCGACCCGGGTTACCTCGTCTACTCCGACGTGCTGCCGGTGCAGACGGCCGGCGGCCGGCGCTACCTGGTCTCGGCCGGGTGCAGACCTCCTCGGCCCACAGGACCGGACGTTGACCATCGCGGACGGCCTGAGCGCGCCGGTCGACGTGCCGTCCTGCCGGGCTGTCGGAGTGACCGCCACCCTGCGAACCACCGAGTCACTGCCCGTGGGCGTGCCGCCGACCGGCTGCTCGACCTGGGCACCGGCACCGTCGACCCGCGCTACCCGCTGGTCCGCGACGAGTCCGGCACCGGCCGGCGGGCACTCACCGGCCTGGACACCTGCGTTCTGGCCGGCGATCGGGGCCCGTTCGGCAGCATTCCGCGCCGGATCGGCGACCGGGACGCGCCCGCTCGGTGCCGACGTCCTGGCCGATGGCGAAGCTCACGGTGCGCTCGCTCGGTGAGGTCGCCCTCGGCGGTGGCGAGGCCGCCGAGTTGCAGCAGCTCAGCTGGGACACCGACGCCGGTGCGATGACCGCGGTGGTCTACCGCCCGGCCGACGGAAGCGCCCCGTCGTCTCGCCAGCCGACCGGGCCACCCGCTGCAGGCGTACCAACTGCCGGTGCCCGGTCGGCCGCTGGTGGTGCTGAGCTGGCGGCCCACCCGGGACAGCTCGCTGTCCGTCCCGCCGGGCACTCCCCTGCTGGTCGAACGTCCCGGCCTGGCCGTCGTCCCCAGCCCGTCCCTCTCCCAGACCTACAGCCTCGCCAACACCGACAAGACCCACTACCGCTCGGTAAATCCAAGCTGACCCGCCCCCACGCAAGGGCGGGCGGCCCCGGAGGGTCGCCCGCCGTCGTGCTGTGCTCAGTTCTGGGCTGCGGCGTTGCTGGTGGGGTCAGGCGGTCCGGGTGGCGTCCAGGCCGGAAATCCAGCCGGTGACGTTCCGGGCCACGTCCTGGGCGGTCAGGCCCAGATCGGCGAGGATCTGCGCGCGGGTGCCGTGCGGGTGCCAGTCGGCCGGCACGCCCAGGTCCTGAGCGGCACCCGGACGTCGGCGTCCCGCATCGCCTGGGCGAGCGCGTCGCCCACCCGCCGACCCGGACGCCGTCCTCGACGCTGACCACGAGGCGGTGACGGGCGGCCAGGTCGACCAGCTCCGCCGGACCGGCGCACCCACCGAGGGTCGACCACGGTGACCCCGTAGCCCTGCTCGGCGACCCGGGCGGCCACCTCCATGCCGAGTTGGCCGAACGAGCCGACGGCGACGAGCAGCACGTCGGTGCGGGCGGACTCGGCCAGTACGTCGACCGGGCCGACCCGGCGCAGCGCCGGCAGGTCCGCGGCGACCGCGCCGGTCGGGAAACGCACCACGGTCGGGCCGTTGTCCACGGCCACCGCCTCGCGCAGTTCCTCCCGCAGCGTCGCGGCGTCCCGGGAGCGGCGATCCGCAGGCCGGCACCACTCCGAAGACCGACATGTCCCAGATGCCGTAGTGGCTGGGACCATCCGAGCCGGTGATGCCCGCCGGTCCAGCACGAAGGTCACCGGCAGCTTGTGCATCGCCACGTCCAGCAGGACCTGGTCGAAGGCGCGGTTGAGGAAGGTGGCGTAGACGGCGACCACCGGGTGCAGGCCGCCGAGCGCCAACCGGCCGCCGAGGTGGCGGCGTGCTGCTCGGCGATGCCCACGTCGTACACCCGCTCGGGTACTTGCGGGCCAGCTTGGCGATGCCGGTCGGTCCGGCCATCGCGGCGGTGATGCCCACCACGTCCGGGCGCTCGTCGGCGATGGTCAGCAGTTCGTCGGCGAAGACGTGCGTCCACTTCACCGACGGGGCGGCGAGCAGCGCGCCGGTCTCGACGTCGAAGGCGCTGCCGGGGCCGTGCAGGCAGTCCGCCTCGTCCTCCTCGGCGGGACGGTAGCCGTAGCCCTTGCGGGTGACCGCGTGCACGATCACCGGGCCGCCGAAGTTCTTCGCCGCGCGCAGCGCCGCCTCGACCGCCGCCACGTCGTGCCCGTCCACCGGACCCACGTACTTGATGCCGAGGTCCTCGAACATGGCCTGCGGGGCGACCGCGTCCTGATGCCCTTCTTGACCGCGTGCAGCACCTCGTACATCGGTCGGCCGACCAGCGGCGTGGAGCCGAGGCGTCCTGACGGTGTCGAGGACCTTCTCGTAGCCCGGGTTCAGCCGGAGCGAGGAGAGGTGGTCGGCCAGCCCGCCGATGGTCGGGGCGTACGAGCGACCGTTGTCGTTGACCACGATGACCAGGGGTTGCCGGCGGTGGCGATGTTGTTCAGCGCCTCCCAGCACATGCCACCGGTCAGCGCGCCGTCACCGACCACGGCCACGACGCTGCGCGCCTCGCCACGCAGGGCGTACGCCTTGGCAAGACCGTCGGCGTAGGAGAGCGCGGTGGAGGCGTGCGAGTTCTCGACGAGGTCGTGCTCGCTCTCCGCCTGGCTGGGGTAGCCGGAGAGGCCGCCACGCTGGCGGAGCTTGTCGAAGCCGGCCTGACGTCCGGTGACGATCTTGTGTACGTACGCCTGGTGACCGGTGTCGAACAGCAGCCGGTCCCGGGCGAGTCGAAGACGCGATGCATGGCGAGCGTCAGCTCGACCACACCGAGGTTGGGTCCGACGTGCCCGCCGGTGCGGAGACCTTGGCGATCAGGAAGTCCGGATCTCGGCGGCGAGGACGTCCAGCTCCTCGCCGGACATCCGCTTGACGTCCTGCGGACCGCGTACCGTCCCCAGCAACCGGCCGTGGTTGGCCGTGTCCTTCAACACTCATGACCGGAGAGTCTATCGGCCGTGCGGCACTCCGCAGTCCGGGTGGCGCCGGTCACCGATGGACCGGCACTACCGCTCCGCCGGCGGAAGCAGCAGCCCGACGCACTCCACGTGCTGCGTCATCGGAAAGAGATCGAAGCCGCGCAGCCGCCAGCCGCCAACCGCTGTCGGCGAAGGTCCGTACGTCCGGGCGAAGGCCGCCGGGTCGCAGGCCACGTACGCGACGGCCCGGGGCGGCGGCGACGATGTCCGCACCACCTGGGCGCCCGCGCCGGAGCGCGGCGGATCGAGCACCACCACGTCGACCGGGCCGGTGATCCGTCGGCGGGTCAGCGCGGTCTCCACCCGGGCGGCGACCACCTCGACCTGGGGCAGGTCGGCAAGGTTGGCCGGGCCGCGTCCACCCGTCCCGGCTCGACTCGACAAGGGTGATCCGGGCGTCGCCGACCCGACCGGCGAGTGCCGCGGCGAACAGCCCCGCGCCGCCGTAGAGGTCCCAGGCGATCTCGCCCGGCTGCGGGTCCAGCAGCTCCAGCACCGCCGTGGATAGGGTGTCCGCCGCGGCGGGTGCACCTGCCAGAACGCGGACGCCGGGATCGTCCAGTCCCGTCCGGCGGCTACCTCGCGGACCTCGGTCGGACCGCTGACCGGGTGGGTACCCCGTCGCGGACCTCGGTGACTGTCACGTCCCCGCCGGTGCTGGCGACGGTCTCCACCGCCTCGGCGGTGGGCCAGAGCGCACCGGAGGAGGTGAGCACCGGCAGGTGCTGGATGGCCGGGTGGGCGATCCGGCAGCGGTCGATGGGCACCACCTCGTGCGAGCGGTGCTTGAGCAGGCCGGCGCGGTCCGCGGCGTCCACCGCGTAGCGCACCGGGAGCGCCAGCCGAGCAGCCCGCCGGGCAACGCCTCGACCGGACGCCGAGCCGGTCCAGCTCGACGTCGGTCAGCCCACCGAGACGCACCAGTTGTTCGCGTACCACGGCGGTCTTCCAGGCCAGTTGCGCGGCCGGCGCGACATGCTGCAGGTCGCAACCCCACAGGCACCCGGCTTCGCGTACGGGCAGGGCGGCTCGACCCGGTCCGGCGAGGGTTCCAGCACGGTCACCGCGTCGGCCCGGACGAACCCCGGTGCACCTCGGTGACCTCGGCGATGACCCGTTCGCCGGGTAGCGCGTGCCGGACGAAGACGACCTGCCCGTCCACCCGGGCGACGCAGTGCCGCCGGGAGCGACCGCGTCGACGGTCAACTCGACCCGTTCCGCCTCGGCCAGGCCACGCTCGAACGCCGACGCCGACGCCGACGCCGACGCCGACGATGGGGATGTCGCGGTCCGCTGACCGCCCGGCTCAGTCACGGCCGTTCCCCACCGTCGGGCTGGCCGCCAGGTCACCGGGCGGCGCCGGAATCGCCTCGGGAGCGGCGACCGGCGGCGGGACCGTGCCTCGGGGCCTCGTGCCGGTGTACGCGACAGCGTCGCGTCCAGCCGGTCCAGGTTCTTGCTCGCCGTCGAGGCGAGCTGCCACGGCACGCTGACCACCATCACCCCGGTTCGAAGAGCAGCCGGCCCTTGAGGCGCAGGGCGCTCTGGTTGTGCAGCAGGTTCTCCCACCAGCGGCCCACCACGTACTCCGGAATGAAAACGGTGACCACGTCCGGGGTGACTTGCGGCGGGTGGAGGCGACGAAGTCCAGGATCGGCCGGGTGATCTCCCGGTACGGCGAGTCGATCACGGTGAGCGGGATGGCCATCTCCCGTCGTTCCCAGTCGGCCTGCAGGTCCCGGGTGTCCTTCTCGTCCACGTTCACGGTCACCGCGGTCAGTGTGTCCGGTCGGGTGGCGCGAGCGTAGGCGATGGCCCGCAGTGTCGGCTGGTGCAGCTTACTGACCAGCACGATCGCGTGGTTGCGGGCCGGCAGCACGGCTCGGCTCTCGTCCGGCGGGGTCAGCTCGACGGCGATGCGGTCGTAGTGCCGGCGGATCCCCAGCATCAACACGTAGATCACCGCCATCGCGGCGATCGCGATCCAGGCGCCGAGCAGGAACTTGGTGATCAGGACGATCACCAGCACCGCGCCGGTCAGGCCCGCGCCGAACGTGTTGATCGCCCGGGAGCGATGCATCCGGCGACGCGCCTCCGGGTCCCGCTCGGTGCGCAGGTGCCGGTTCCAGTGCCGGATCATGCCGACCTGGGAGACGGTGAACGAGACGAAGACCCCGACGATGTAGAGCTGGATCAGCTTCGTCACCTCGGCCTGGAAGCCGACGATCAACACGATCGCGAAGAGGGCCAGGAAGGTGATGCCGTTGGAGAAGGCCAGCCGGTCGCCGCGGGTGTGGAACTGGCGGGGCAGGTAGCGGTCCTGGGCGAGGATCGAGCCGAGCACCGGGAAACCGTTGAACGCGGTGTTCGCCGCCAGGAACAGGATCAGGGCGGTCACCCCGGCCAGCACGTAGAGCAGGATCGACCCGGAGCCGAAGACCGTCTCGCCGAGCTGGGTGGTGACCGTCTTCTGCACGTACCCCTCGGGGCCGGAGACGATCTGGAGGCCCGGATCCTCGACGAACTGCAAATGGGTCAGCCGGGCCAGCCAGATAATCCCGACCAGCATGCTCACCGAGATGGTGCCGAGCAGCAGCAGGGTGGTGGCGGCGTTGCGGCTCTTCGGCGCCTTGAACGCCGGCACCCCGTTGGAGATCGCCTCGACGCCGGTGAGCGCGGCGGCGCCGAGCTGAACGTCCGCAGCAGCAGGAAGACCAACGCGAAACCGGTCACGCTGTGCTCGGCCTGGATCACCAGGTCGGCGCTCGGCGCACGGAGCTCGTCACCCAGGACGAAGACCCGGAACAGCCCGGTGAGCAGCATCCCGAGCATCACGATCACGAAACCGTAGGTGGGGATGGCGAACGCGGTGCCGGACTCGCGCAGGCCGCGCAGGTTGACCGCGGTCAACAGGACCACCGCGACCACCGCGATGAGGACCTTGTGGGTGGCCACGAACGGCACCACCGAGCCGAGGTTGGCCACGCCGGAGGAGACCGACACCGCCACCGTGAGCACGTAGTCGACGAGCAGTGCGCTGGCCACCCCGACACCGAACTTCGGGCCCAGGTTGACAGTGGCCACCTCGTAGTCGCCACCGCCGGAGGGTAGGCGTGCACGTTCTGCCGGTAGCTCGCCACCACGGTGAGCATCACAACGACCACCGCGAGGGCGATCCACGGGAGAACAGGAACGCCGAGGCGCCGGCGATGGAGAGGGTCAGCAGGATCTCGTCGGGCGCGTACGCGACGCTGGACAGCGCGTCGGACGCGAACACGGGCAGCGCGATGCGCTTCGGCAGGAGGGTGTGCTGAAGCCGGTCGGACCGGAACGGTCGACCGAGGAGAAGCCGCTTCAGCAGCGAGGTGGGACTGGCCACGAACGCCAAGAGTACGACCATCACGGCGGGAACGCGGGGTGGGCGATCACCGCTGTCCAACGCGAGGGGTACGGTCGGTCCCCGCTTCCCACCTCGACGTGGCAGGCTCGCACTCGGAGGACCACCGCAGCGGGACGCACCTGGGAGGGACAGCGTGCACGTCGTGATCATGGGGTGTGGCCGGGTCGGCTCGACCCTCGCCCACAGCCTGGAGTCCCGAGGGCACTCGGTGGCGGTGATCGACCAGGACGCCGATGCCTTCCGCCGGCTCGGCCCCGACTTCGCCGGCATCACGGTGACCGGGGCCGGTTTCGACGGCGAGGTGCTCCGGCAGGCCGGCATCGAGCGGGCGGACGCCTTCGCCGCGGTGTCCAGCGGCGACAACTCCAACATCATCTCGGCCCGGTTGGCCCGTGAGACGTTCGGTGTGTCCGGGTCGCCGCCCGCATCTACGACCAGCGTCGGGCACAGGTCTACGAGCGGCTGGGCATCCCCACCGTGGCGACCGTGCGCTGGACGGCCGACCGGATGCTGCGGCACCTGGTGCCGGAGGGCAACGTGGAGATCTTCCGCGATCCGACGAGCACCGTGTCGATCGTCGAGGTGCCGGTGCACAAGGACTGGATCGGTCGGTCGGTGCGGACGTTGGAGGAGGCGTCCGGGGCGCGGGTGGCCTATCTGATCCGCTTCGGCATCGGCACGCTGCCCACCGGCTCCACCGTCGTGCAGGAGGGTGACCAGGTGTTCATGCTGGTCAGCGATGACATCGTGGCTACCGTCACGTCGGTGGCGGCGACGCCGCCGGAAGGAGGGCACTGAGCCATGCGGGTCGCCATCGCGGGCGCGGGCAACGTGGGCCGCTCGATCGCCCAGGAGTTGATCGACAACGGCCACCAGGTGATGCTGATCGAGCGTCAGCCCAAGATGCTGCGCCCGGACCGGGTGCCGGCCGCCGAGTGGGTGCTGGCCGACGCGTGCGAGGTGGCCAGCCTGGAGGAGGCCAACGTCGCCGGGTGTGACGTGGTGGTCGCGGCGACCGGTGACGACAAGACCAACCTGGTGCTGTCGCTGTTGGCCAAGACCGAGTTCGCGGTCCCCGTGTGGTCGCCCGGGTCAACCGGGCCGAGAACGAGTGGCTGTTCAACGAGCAGTGGGGCGTGGACGTCGCGGTGAGCAAGCCGCGGGTGATGGCCGCGCTGGTCGAGGAGGCGGTCACCGTCGGCGACCTGGTCCGCCTGATGACCTTCCGCCAGGGCGAGGCGAACCTGGTCGAGATCACCCTGCCGCCGACCGCCCGTACGTCGGTCAGCCGATCCGGGCCGTGCCACTGCCCGCGACTCCGCCCTGGTGGCGATCCTGCGCGGCAAGCGGGTCCTGGTGCCCAGCCCGGACGACCCGATCGAGGCCGGCGACGAGCTGATCTTCGTCTGCACGGCCGAGGTGGAGGACCAGGTCCGCGCGGTGATCCTCGGACCGGACAGCGTCGAACGGACCCGCAGCTCGCGCTGAGTCGGTGGGCGTTCAGGCGCCGGGCAGCGGGTCGGTGACTCCCGGGTGACCCGGCGCACCGTCCAGACCGTGATCAGCAGCAGCAGCGCGTACGGCGGGTAGCCCAGCGCCAGCCGGGCCACGCCCAGCGCGGTGTCCTGGTGGGCCAGGTAGAGCCCGGCCTGCACGCCCACCTTGGCCAGCCAGACCACGCCCCAGAGCACGGTCAGCTGGGTGAAGGTGCGCACCAGCTTCGGGTCGGTCCGCCATTCCGCACGGCCCTTGGCGACCAGCACCGACCAGATCCAGCCCACCAGGGTTGCCGGATGGCCGCCGAGATCAGCAGGGCGACGCCGTACCCGATGCCGTAGAGGATGCCGGGGAGGTAGAAGTCGCGTTCGTCGCCGGTGCGCCAGGCGATGGCCGCGCCGACGCCGACGCCGAACAGCCCGTTGACGGCGTGCCGGATCGGCCGCCGCTGGGCCAGCGCAGCCCGGCGATCAGCACCGCGACGGCGATCGAGGCGATCACCGCCGGCCGCAGCTCGCCGATGATGTTGGCGAGGACGAAGACCACGACCGGGATGCTGGACTCGACCAGCCCTCGCCAGCCGCCGAGCTGGTCGGCCATCTGCTCGGCGATCGTCGGCAGCGGCTCCTCGTCGTCCTGAGGACCGGTCTCCGACTGTGCCGCCCGGTCCTGTCCGTCGTCATCGCTGGCCTTCCGTCCGCAGTGCCGTCACTGGGCGAGTCCAGCTCGTAGTAGGGGTTGTAGAGGACCTTGCGCTCGTCCCGCACCGCCACCCGGCCACGGGCGGTCAGGTGCCGGCCCGGCTCGATCCCGGCGATGTGCCGTCGACCCAGCCAGACCAGGGTGACCACGTCGCTGCCGTCGTAGAGGTCAGCCTCGAGGGTGGGCAGGTTGGTGCGCGGGGTGTAGACCACCGTGCGCAACCGACCGGCAACCGAGACCAGCTGACCACGGGAGCACTGCTGGGCCGGGATCCCACCACACTCGGCGCTCTCCCGACGCAGCTCCTGCGCGTCGATCTCGGCCTCGCTGGCGGTGAACCGTTGCAGGATGCGCCGCAGCGACACCCTGCCCTCGTCGGTCGTCATGACCTCCGCGTCACCCTCTCCACGCTCGCCGACTCCGGCCGGCCTGGCGGCGCCGGAACCGTGCCGCCAGCGTACGCCGACGGGGCTCGTTCCGGCGGGCCCGGTGGGCGCGGGTCAGACCTGGCGCGGCTCGGCGTCGGCGTCGCCCGCCTCGGCGTCGGCCTGGTCGGCGACCTCCGGGCAGCCGCAGCGGCAGCGGCTCGCGGACCGGCTTCGCCTCCTGGCCACGGTCGACCACCAGGCCGTCCAGGCACTCGATCAGCGGCCCGGCCATCGCCTGTTCGGTGGCCACCGGGCCCTGGAACACGCCACGCACCATCCAGCGCGGCCCGTCGATGCCGACGAACCGCAGGTTCGTCACGCCGTCCGGGCGCTCACCTGGGCGTGCAGCTCCGGGCCGTACTCGCCGGCGACCTCCTGCGCGCTCGCCCCGTCACGGAGCAGCGACTGCCGGATCTCCTCGCGCACCTCGTCCCAGATCCCCTCGGACCGGGGGCGGCGAAGACACCCAGTTGGAGCGCGTTGTCGCCGTGCACCAGAACGACCTGCTGGACCACACCCTGCGGGTCGGCCTGCACCCGCACCTCGACGTCGGCGATCGCCGGGATGTGCAGGCTGCCCAGGTCGAGCCGCTGCACGTCGTCGTAGCCCTCGGAGATGTCGTACGGGCCGCGCACCAGAATCGGCACCACCTTGTCGCCCTGGTCCGGGTCCGGGACCTGGGTGGCCCGCTCGTCACGGGTCTGCCGCTCGGCATCGGCCCGCTTCCGGGAGAAGATCACTGCGCCCACCCTCCGCTGTTCACACTCACCCTGCCATCTCTTCGGTCTGCCCGCGGCCCGGCTCGTTCGGCCGCGTGTCGACCCGGTCCTGGCCCGTCGGCGACGGCACCAGCCCGGCGTGCCCACCGGTGGAACCGTGCCCACCGGTCCCGCGCCGGGACGCGGGCAGCTCGGCCATCGGCTCGAACCGCGCCCGTGCGACCCGCTGGACCACGAGCTGTGCGATCCGGTCGCCGCGGGAGATCTTCGCCGGCACATCCCGATCATGATTGATCAGGTTGACCATGATCTCACCCCGGTAGCCGGCGTCGACCGTACCGGGCGCGTTGAGCACCGTCACGCCGAGCCTGGCCGCCAGACCGGAGCGGGGTGGACCAGGCCCACGTACCCTCCGGCAACGCGATGGCCACGCCGGTGGGCACCAGGGCACGACCGCCCGGCGGCAGCTCCACGTCCGCGGCCGCCACCAGGTCGGCCCCGGCGTCGCCGGGATGGGAGTACGTGGGCAGCGGCAGCTCGGGGTCGAGCAGCTGCACGGGCACGGGTACGACGTCGGTCACGGGTCCCTCTTCCGTCCGGTTCGCGGGTGACCCTGCCATCCTGCCGGTTCGCCGAGCCGCCGTGCGCCGTACCCTCGCAGGAGTGAGCATGTCGCCCTCCCGTCCGCCGGCCAGCCGCCGGTCGCCGCTCGCTCGGCGTACGCCGAGCGGTTGGATCTGCCCTGGTGGCTGTGGTTGGCCGGGCTGGTGGCCGCCGCGTTGTTGGCCGTCGAGATCTGGATGGGCGCCTCCGGCGTCCGCGCCTGGCTGCCGTTCGCCGTGCTGCTGCCCCTCACCGCGCTCGGGCTGTGGTGGCTGGGTCGGATCCGGGTCGGGGTGGCCGACTCCGAGCTGCGGGTCGACGACGCCCGCCTGCCGGTGCGCTTCGTGGCCGACGTGGTGCCGCTGGACGTGGCCGGTCGCCGAGAGGTGCTCGGGTTGCCGCGGACCCGCTCGCCTTCGTGGTGCAACGACCCTGGATCGGCGGCGCCGTGCAGGTGGTCCTCGACGACCCCGCGGACCCGACCCCGTTCTGGGTGGTGAGCACCAAGCACCCGGTCGAGCTGGCCGAGGCGGTGCTGGCCGCGCGGGACGCTCTCGCGGTTTCCGGGCCCGTGGGCGAGCCGGGCTGACCCGACCTCGACGGATCGCTCAGGTGCCGGTCGGCGGGCCGGGCAGGGCTGCCGGTGGCGCCGGCCGGGCGATGCCCCGCCGGCGCAGGTCGACCTGAAGCTGCTCGGCCATCTGCTGGGTGGCCCGACGGTTGAGGAAGCTGGCCACCGCCGCGCCGGTCAGGAACGGCCCGAGGGTGGTGAGGTTGCGACCGAAGCGCCGCAGCAGCATGTCCCGCAGCTCCTGCGGGCGGCGGTGCCGAGCACCGCTCCTACCCCACGCCGGGCACCATCGGGTTGACCCCGCGCTGGGTGGCCAGGAGTGCACCAGGGCGACCGCCCGCTGGCTGCCGGCGGCCGGTAGCTCCACGCCGTGGATCTCGTGCAACTCGCCGACCAGCTTCAGCTCCACCGACACCACGGCGACGGTCTCGGCGGCGAGCAGCACCGGCGCGGAGAGCAGGGTCGGGGCCACTGTCCACTCGACGGCGGCGACGCCTCCACCCGCCGCACCGATCGCGGCCGTGGTCCGGACGCGTTGCGAATGAGCCGGTCGGCCAGGGCGGCGTCGTCCAGGCCGGGGAAGTGTCGACGCAGGGTGTCCAGGTCCCGCACAGTTATGTGCGGGGCGACCTCGGCAACCGCGTCGACCATCCATCGGACGGCGGCACGGGGCTTGAACAGGTCGGAGATGCCACGGGCACGGGCCTGCCCGACCATCCGGGTCAGCAGTTGGCGGCGTCGGGCCGGCTCGATGTCGTCAGCGGTCAACGCCGCGACGGTGGCGCCGAGGTCGTCCGTGCCACCGGGCTTGTCCGTGCCGCCCTCGGTGGTGTCGCCTCGATCGCTCATCGGACCTCCCGGTGCTGTGGCTACCCGTTACGAGTCAAGCAGGTACCCACTGCCGCCGCATGCCTACACCAGCAGCGGCGGCCCCGTTCAGGAGGCCGCCGCCGGTGTCGTAATTCTCAGACGCACTCGCGGCAGATCAGCTCGCCATTACGCTCGACTGCCAGCTGGCTACGGTGGTGGACCAGGAAGCAGCGGGCGCACCGGAACTCGTCCTGCTGCATCGGAAGCACCTTGACCGTGAGCTCCTCGTCGGCCAGATCGGCACCGGGCAGCTCAAAGCTCTCGGCCACCTCGGCCTCGTCGACGTCCACCGCGCCCGACTGTGAGTCGACTCGCCGTGCCTTGAGCTCTTCCAGGCTGTCCTCGCCGAGGTCGACCTCGTCGCGACGCGGGGCGTCGTAGTCGGTGGCCATCGGTTTCACTCTCCCATATCGATGTTGTCGCTTCCGGTTGTAACGCCGGACGACGCTGTTTCGGTTCCGCTGGCCGGCCACCACTTGTGTCGGGCACCCGACCCGAGGACCGAACGGGTCGAGCTCGCTGGGACTATCCTGCGAGCGCGGAACCTACCCCTGGGCGAGGCATGTATACCGCCCTTGCGGCTGAGATGTACGCCCCGCACGCGAAGTTGTTCCCAATGTGATTCAGGCGACACGAAGATAGGGGTAGTAGTACCCGGTTCGCGGTCGGCGCGCCGGCATGTCGGACTGTTTCCACGCGACGGCCGGACAACCGTTAACCTCAGCGGCGTATTCGACGGCCGGCGGCCTGAGCGATCGCTCATGGCCGCCACCACCACCTGAGGTCCGGGAGTGCCCTGATGAGTTTTGCGCGCGTCCGAGCTCTCGTCGTCGTCGGCCTGCTGGCGATCATCGCCCTGGTCTTCGTCGTCGTGGCCGTGGTCCGCGACACGCAGGGCAAGGCGGGCACCGCGGCGGGTTGTCCCGAGGGCTGGCCACTGGCGGATCTGACCCTGCGCGAGCGCAAGGACGTCAAGATCAACGTGCTCAACGGCACGGATGAGCCCGGCCTCGCCCGCACGGTCGCCGACGAGTTCGGCAACCGACAGTTCCAGGTCAAGAAGACCACCGACGAAGAAGAAGGTCGACGGCATCGCTGTGCTGCGGTACGGCCCGAAGGGCGTCGGTTCCGCGCACCTGCTCCAGGCGTACTTCCTCAACAACGCCGTGCCGGGCTACGACCCGAAGCGCACCGACGACGTCGTGGACGTGGTGCTGGGCAACAGCTTCCAGCAACTCGCCACCACGACCGAGGTCAACCAGTCGCTCGGCGACTCGGCCCGCCGGAGGCCCAGGCTCCTGCCCGTCCCGGCCGCCAAGTGACGGTCTGACCGACCCGTCCGCCACGCCGACCCGTCCGCCACGCCGCCGGACCGGCCGAACCTCGCCCACCGGTCGGGCACAAAGCACCGGCGGATCGGCGACCAGTGTCGGACCGACCGGTCAGGGTCCGCCCGCGGCGTCCAACTCGGCCAGCCGGTCGTGCAGCGGCGCGAAGAGCGCGGGCGGGGCCGCCACCACCAGGTCCGGCCCCGGTGGTCGTCCGGCCAGGCCGGCGACCCGCACGCCCGCCTCGGCGGCCACCAGCCCGCCCGCCGCCAGGTCCCAGGCCGCGAGGCCCTTCTCGAAGTACGCGTCGAGCCGCCCCTCCGCGACCAGGCAGAGGTCCAGCGCGGCGGCACCGAGCCGGCGGATGTCCCGTACGTGCGCGATCAGCCCGGCCACCACCTGCCCTGGTGCGCCCGGCGACCGGCGTCGTAGCCGAAACCGGTGCCGACCAGCGCCTGCCCCAGGTCGTCCTCGGCGGAGCAGCGCAGCCGGACACCGTCGCGCCAGGCCCGCCGCCGGCCGTGGCGGTCCACCTCGCCCGTGCTGACGTTGCGCACGACGCCGGCGACCACCACCCGTCCACCTCGGCGGCCAGCGAGACCGCGGAGTGTGGCAACCCGTACAGGTAGTTGACCGTGCCGTCGATCGGGTCGACGATCCACCGCACCCGCTGCCCGCCTCGCTGGAGGCGCCTCGCCGTACTCCTCGCCGAGCACCGTGTCGGTCGGGCGCAGCGCGGCCAGCGCGTCGAGGATCTGGCGCTCAACCGCCCGGTCGGCGGCGGTGACCACGTCGGTGACGGTGCTCTTGGTCGCGGCGACCACGACCCCTCGACCCGCATCCGGTACGCGGTGTCCGCCGCGTCCCGCGCCACCCCGATCGCGATCGTCAGCAGCTCCTGCGGCGTCGTAGCCGAGTTGGTCATGGTTCGCCTCTTTCCGCACTTCCGGGTGTGTGGACGTGTGGAAACTACCGGCCCGGAATCCGGCGATCATCCTCACCGACACCGTGGACATCCTGGATGGGCCGCCCGCCCCGGGCGACGATGCGCTCCGGGCAAGCCGTCCCCGTCTGCGTGTCTCGCAGACACCAAGCCTCACCGACATGTACCTTTCGGTGGGTAATGTCGCTTAAGTGCCTACCACCCTGTCCACGCTCGGCTCACCGCCGTTACCCAACCGCGCCCTGGCGGGTCTCGACCGGCCGGGCCGGGGCACGTGGTGACCCACCCGCGTACCCTCGCAGACGCCACGCTGACCTGGCGCTGGCTGCTCAAACGGCAGTTCGGGCGTGATCCCGCCCGCCGCCGGACCCGACGAGGGAAGCCCTCAGCCGGAGGCGTGGCTATCATTACCCCAAAGTCCACATCTCCGCCGCACCGACGGTCCCCACCGGCGGTACGCGGTGCGGAGCAGGATGATCGCCGCAGACGGCGTTACAATTCACCTCTGCCCACGTGGTGCGGACCGCCGAGCACTGGCCGGACCGTGACACGAGGGTCCCTCAACCACATCGCCCGGCACGGTAACCCTCGCTGCGCTGGACGAACCCGCCGTGCCCGCTCTTCGCCTCCGGAAGGTCATTCGTGACAGAACCCCGCCAGACCGGCGCCGACGTTCGCTCGCTCACCGACACCCTGATCGCCCACGCGCAGAGCGCCGGCGGTCAGCTCACGTCGGCCCAGCTCGCGCGCACCGTCGAGTCCGCCGAGGTGACTCCGGCCCAGGCCAAGAAGATTCTGCGGGCGCTCTCCGAGGCGGGAGTGACCGTAGTGGTGGACGGCTCGGCGAGCACCCGCCGCCGCGTCGCCGCGGCCCGCTCGACCACGCCGGCGTCCCGGGCCACCACCGCCAAGACCACCAAGAAGGCCGCCGCCCCGGCCCGAAGCAGGCGGCCTCCGCCGACGACGCCCGTCGACGGCGGCCCCCGCAGGTCGCCGCGCGCAAGGTCGCCGGCACCTCCGCCGAGTCCGCGACGCCAGCGAAGGCGACCAAGTCGACCCGAGCCACCAAGGCGACGGTGGCCGCGGCCGCCGGAGCCAAGCCGACCAAGGCCACCGGTAAGGCCAAGGGCGAGGGCGCCGAGGGCGAGATCGACCCGGAGGAACTGGCCGCCGCGATCGAGGACGTGGTGGTCGAGGAGCCGGCCGAGCTGGCCCAGGCCGCCGAGACCGACGCCGCCGCCTCCGCGACCGACAACGACTTCGAGTGGGACGACGAGGAGTCCGAGGCCCTCAAGCAGGCCCGACGCGACGCCGAGCTGACCGCCTCCGCCGACTCCGTCCGCGCGTACCTGAAGCAGATCGGCAAGGTTCCGCTCCTCAACGCCGAGCAGGAGGTGGAGCTGGCCAAGCGGATCGAGGCCGGGCTCTACGCTGCCGAGCGGCTGCGCGCGGCCGACGAGGGCGAGGAGAAGCTCGTCCGGGAGATGGTCCGTGACCTGGGCTGGATCTCCCGGGACGGCGAGCGGGCCAAGAACCACCTTCTGGAGGCGAACCTCCGACTCGTGGTGTCGCTGGCCAAGAGGTACACGGGCGGGGCATGGCGTTCCTGGACCTGATCCAGGAGGGCAACCTCGGCCTGATCCGCGCGGTGGAGAAGTTCGACTACACCAAGGGCTACAAGTTCTCCACGTACGCGACCTGGTGGATCCGGCAGGCGATCACCCGCGCCATGGCCGACCAGGCCCGCACCATCCGCATCCCCGTGCACATGGTCGAGGTCATCAACAAGCTTGGCCGCATACAGCGTGAGCTGCTCCAGGACCTGGGCCGCGAGCCCACTCCGGAGGAGCTGGCCAAGGAGATGGACATCACACCCGAGAAGGTGCTGGAGATCCAGCAGTACGCTCGGGAGCCCATCTCCCTCGACCAGACCATCGGTGACGAGGGCGACAGCCAGCTCGGTGACTTCATCGAGGACTCCGAGGCCGTGGTCGCTGTCGACGCGGTGTCGTTCTCGCTCCTGCAGGACCAGCTCCAGCAGGTGCTGCAGACGCTCTCCGAGCGTGAGGCGGGTGTGGTACGTCTGCGCTTCGGCCTGACCGACGGCCAGCCACGGACGCTGGACGAGATCGGCCAGGTCTACGGGGTGACCCGGGAGCGGATCCGGCAGATCGAGTCCAAGACGATGTCCAAGCTGCGTCACCCGTCCCGATCGCAGGTTCTCCGGGATTACCTGGACTGAGCGGGTTTCGTCAACTGTGCGTGTCGTTTTGATCACCTGGTGTGCAACACCGGATGGTGATCGTCCGGATGCACGAATGTGATCGTTGACGTGGCACCCTTGGTGCACTGCACACTGTCCCTTCCAGGTGTGACCTCGGTCCCCGCGGGCACACAGGAAGGCAGTGCTCAGTAAGGGTGTTGCACGATAGGTGAGCAACGACCGAAGAGATTGTTCATCGGTGACGACCAGAGGAGGAAGGCGATGACCCCGACCTCACGCCGCCGCCCGTGACGGCGGCTCCCCAGCCGCCGATGAACGGTGCGACCGCTGCAATGCTGCCGGGAAGCTCCGGATCACTCTGGCGGGTGGGAGCGAGTGGTGTTCTGCGGGCACCACGCGAACAAGTACGCGGAGGATCTCGTGAAGATCACCGAGCGGTTCGCAACGGAGCCCGATTTCAGCTGGCGTGGCGCCGACCTGATGGCGAACTAAATCCGCAAACCGACATAGCCGACCGGAGGCACCCTGAGGGTGTCTCCGGTCGGCTTTCTGCCAAGCGAGCCACACGCCCACGCACGCCCCTGCGCCGCGCCTCGCGCACTTCACCGATGTTGCTGCCTCCGACACGCGGGAGACAGCAACATCCCTGATCCTGCGCGGACCTTGACGACAAACACCACGCCCGACAGACCGGGAGCGAGGTCTGGGCGCCACCGACCCCAAGGGCACGCTCGAACCAGAATGTCGTGGCCTCACCGACGCGCCGATGCCACTACATCCAGGATCCAGCGCGATCTTGACGGCCGGCGCCGCCCGCAGACGGGGCATCCGCGACCGTTCCGGCAGCCGAGCCCCTCGGCACCACCCAGGCCCCACGATCCCCTCGGTTTCACGGAAGTCGCGCTTTCCACCGAGCTCGAACACCGCGTTTGCAAGGAAGTCGAGAGGGCAGCCGGACTAGAGGGTCTGCACTGTCGCGATGCGTTCCTCGAGCTGCTCGATGGTGGCCTGGGCGCTCGGCGGGCCGCCGCAGAGACGGCGCAGCTCCGCATGGATCTTGCCGTGGGCTGGCCGGTGCGGTGGTGTCGTGCGGCCACCAGGCCGTTCAGTTGGCGTCGGAGCGCCACGCGACGCTGGGCGGCACTCATGGGTGCCGGAGGTGCCGCCGTGGCGCAGCGGCCGACTGAGCGGACCCGTCGGCCGTACGGCGGCGTTGGCGGCGAGTTGCGCGGCCTGTCGCTTGGTCAGCAGCAACGAGACCTGGTCGGCGGTGAGCAGTCCCGGCAGGCCTAGGTATTCCTCTTCCTCGGGGTGCCGGCCTGGGCCGCGGTGCCGAACGACGCGCCGTCGAAGATCACCTGGTCCAGCTCGGCGGTGGCCGAGAGCGCCGCGAACCGCTTCTCCAGTTCGCCGCTGGCCTGGTCGTCGCGCTGCGCGCGTTCCAGCAGGTCGTCGTCGAGACCGTCGGAGTCCTTGGGTTTACCGAGCACGTGGTCCCGCTCGGTCTCCATCTCGCTGGCCAGCCCGAGCAGGTGCGGCACGCTGGGCAGGAAGACCGACGCGGTCTCCCCGGACCGGCGGGCCCGCACGAACCGGCCGATCGCCTGGGCGAAGTAGAGCGGGTGCTGGCGCTGGTGGCGTAGACCCCGACCGCCAGTCGCGGGATGTCGACACCCTCGGACACCATCCGCACCGCGACCAGCCAACGCTGGTCGGACGCCGCGAACGTCGCGATCCGCGCGGACGCCCCTGGTCGTCGGAGAGCACCACGGCGGCCTTCTCGCCGGTCACCTGCTCGATCAGCTTGGCGTACGAGCGGGCGGTCTGCTGGTCGGTGGCGATGATCAGGCCACCGGCGTCGGCCATGCCCGCGTTGCGCAGCACGGTGAGTCGGGCGTCGGCGGCCCGCAGCACCTGTGGCATCCAGTCCCCGGCCGGGTCCAGGGCGGTACGCCACGCCTGCGCCACCAGATCCTGGGTCATCGGCTCGCCCAGTCGGGCTGCCAACTCCTCCCCGCGTTGGTCCGCCAGCGGGTCTCCCCGGAGTACGCCAGGAAGAGCACCGGCCGGACCACGCCGTCGCGCAGCGCGTCGGAGTAGCCGTACACCGAGTCGGCGCGGGAGCGCAGCAGCCCGTCCCCGCCCCGCTCGTAGCTGACGAACGGGATCGGGTTGTCGTCGGAGCGGAACGGCGTCCCGGTGAGCATCAGCCGGCGTACGGCGGGTCGAAGGCGTTCTTCACCCCGTCACCCCAGGACCGGAGTCGCCGGCGTGGTGGATCTCGTCGAGGATGACCAGGGTGCGCCGGGTCATGGTGCGCCGCCGGTGCACATGCGGGGCCATGCCCACCTGGGCGTAGGTGACGACCGCGCCGTGGAAGTCGGCCGCCGAGTGCACGTCGGCGTTGCGGAACGCGGCGTCGAGTTGGATGCCCACCCGGGCTGCGGCGTCGGCCCACTGGTTCTTCAGGTGCTCGGTCGGGCGACCACGGTGACCGCCTCCACGGTGCCGTCACCGAGCAGCTCGGCCGCGATCCGCAGGGCGAAGGTGGTCTTGCCGGCGCCGGGGTGGCGACCGCGGTGAAGTCCTCGGTACGCCGGCGCAGGTACTCCACCAGGGCCTTGCGCTGCCAGGCGCGTAGTGCCGGAATGTCTCGAGCACCGGCGTCCGGGCTGCCACGCGAAGCTCCTCTCCGACCGCACGACGGCGGACCCCGGGCGAGGGCACACGAGTATCCGCCGCCCATGAAAACGCCTCCGCGCAAGAAGCTGCCGCGAAGGCCGGCTCAGCATAACCAGCGCGGGCCGCAGGGCCAGGCGACGCCACGCTGGTCACAATCCCGCACCTAACCGAACAGCGGCCCGACCGTCTCACCAGTCCCGGTCGGTGCGTGGATCCGCCCCTCGGCGCGCGGTGGGCGCAGCGTGGCGACCGGCGCGGACCAGCGCCGACGCAACGCGATCAGGCGCAGCCCGAAGACCAGGACGGCGGCGGCGGTGAGGGTGCGGGCCCGGTCTGCCCGGTCACGTACAGCAGCACCACCAGGACCGAGCCGGCCAGTGCGGCCAGCGCGTAGATCTCCCGGCGCAGGACGACGGGGATCTCGGCGGTGAGCAGATCGCGGCCCAGCCCGCCGCCGATCGCGGTGAGCATGCCGATCAGGCAGGCGCCGACCGCCGGCACCCGGGCGTCGAGCGCCTTGAGCGTGCCGGTGACCGTGAACAGTGCCAGGCCGGCCGCGTCCAGCACCAGGACGGTGGTGCGGAGGCGAGCCAGTTGCGGGTGCAGCCAGAAGACGGCGAGCGCGGTGACCGCGGCGGTGCCCGCGTACCGCCAGTCGGCGAAGGCCAGTGGCGGCACCTCGTCGATGACCAGGTCCCGGAAGATCCCACCGCCGAGGGCGGCCACGAAGCCGACGAACGCGACGCCGAACAGGTCCAGCCGCTTGGCCACCGCCGCCGAGGCACCGGAGGCGGCGAACACCGCGACCCCGGTCAGGTCGGCGAGGAGCAGGGCGGTGGAGGTGGTCACCGCCGCAGGCTACGTCGCCGGCCGGGACACGGGCCGAGGTTCACTCACGGTACGAGTCGTAGATCTCCTTGCACTTGGGGCAGACCGGCGAACCCGGCTTGGCCGCCTTGGTGACCGGGAAGGTCTCGCCACAGAGCGCGACGACGTAGGTGCCCATAACGGCACTCTCGGCGATCTTCTCCTTGCGGACGTAGTGGAACATCTCGGGACCGGTGTCGGCGTCCTTCAGCTCCGGACGCTCGAGAACCTCTGTGCTCACGTCTGCACCTCCGACCGTCAAGTTTGGCAGGTCATCCCGGCCGGGTCCACTTGAGGCCGGCCGGGTACCACCCCGTACGGTGCCCCTGTGACTGACTTTCACATCAGCTACGGCGCCGATGTCGCCGAAGCCCTGCGCGACGGCCGACCCGTCGTCGCCCTGGAGAGCACCATCGTCTCGCACGGTCTGCCCCGGCCGGAGAACCTGCGGGTGGCCAGGAGATCGAGCGGACGGTCCGGGACGCGGGCCGTTCCGGCGACGATCGGAATGGTCGGCGGCGAGCTGGTGGTCGGCCTGGACGACGCGCAGTTGACCCGACTGGCCACCGTCGATGGCGTGACCAAGCTCTCCGTCCGCGACCTCGCGGTGGCGGCCGCGACCGGCGCGGACGGCGCGACCACCGTGGCCGCGACCAGCGCGGTGGCCGCCGCCGCCGGTATCGGGGTGTTCGCCACCGGCGGGCTGGGCGGGTGCACCGGGAGGCCGCGCACACCTTCGACGAGTCGGCGGACCTGGTCACCCTGGCGCAGACCCCGATCGCGGTGGTCTGCGCCGGGGTCAAGTCGATCCTCGACGTGGGCGCGACGCTGGAACGCCTGGAGACCCTCGGGTTGCCGTGGTGGGTTACCGCACCCGACGGTTCCCCGGCTTCTACCTCACCGACGCCGGCTTCGACCTGGACTGGTCGGTGGACTCGCCGGAGCAGGTCGCCGCCGTCCTCGCCGCCCGGGACGAGCACGCCGTGCACACCGGCGGGCTGCTCATCGCCAACCCGCTGCCGGTCGACGAGCAGCTCGACCCGGCGCTGCACGACCGGACGCTCACCGACGGCCTGGCCCTGCTGGAGCGGGACGGGATCACCGGAAAGGCGGTCACCCCGTACCTGCTCGCGCACTTCCACTCGGCCACCGAGGGCGCGAGCCTCACGGTGAACATCCGGATCATCCTGCGCAACGCCGACCTGGCCGCGCGGATCGCGGTCGCCGCGGCGGCCCGCAGCACCACCGCCCCGGCATGACCCGACCGGCCCGGATGGTCGTCGTCGGGGACGTGATCACCGATGTGGTCGCCGTGCTGTCCGGGCCGCTCGCGGCCGGCTCGGACACCGGGGCCGAGATCAGCCTCGGCGGCGGCGGTCAGGCGGCCAACACCGCCGCCTGGGTCGCCGCGCAGCGGGTGGACGTCACGCTTGTCGGCGCCGTCGGGGACGACGACGCGGGCGGGACCGGTGGCCGAACTCGACCGGGCGGGCGTGGACTGCGCGATCGAGCGGGTCGAGGGCCTCCCGACCGGCATGGTCATCGTGCTGGCGTCCGACGACGAGCGGACCATGGTCAGCCAGCGGGCGCGAACCTGCGGCTGAGCGCCGCGCACGTCGAGCAGGTCTCGCGGCGGTGCCCGACGCTGGGCACCTGCATCTGTCCGCGTACACCCTCCTGGACGCCGAGTCGCGCGGCGCGGGCTGCGGGCGTTGGCCGCCGCCCGCGAGCGCGGGCTCACCACCAGCGTCGACGCGGCCTCCGCGGCGCCGCTGCGGCGGATCGGCGCGGCGGCGTTCCTGAGTTGGGTACGCGACATCGACCTGCTCCTGGTCAACGCGGACGAGGCCACGGTGCTGGCCGGCGGGCTGGACCCGGCGGCGCAGGGGCGAGCGCTGTCGGCGACGGCCCGGCGGGTCGTGGTCAAACAGGGCGCAGCCGGCGCGGTCTGGGTCGACCGCACCGCGGCGGTACGCGTGGCTCCCGCGCGCCGGGTGGCGGTGGCGGACGTCACGGGGCCGGGGACGCCTTCGCGGCCGGCCTGCTCACCGCATGGCTCGCCGGCGCCACCCCGACCGCGGCGCTGAACCGCGCCACCGACCTGGGCGCGTTGGCCGTCTCCACCGTCGGGGCACGGCCACAACCCTGACCGGTCGAACCCTGGCCCGTTCGCGGGTCAGGGTTCGACGTCGATGACCTTGTGGGCGCTCCTCGGCGGTGAGGCTCATCGGCGGGGTGTCGTCCTGTTGACGGGGTGGAACCGGTTGGCCAGCCGGTGCTCTTCCTTCGGCGGCCGGTCGTTGGCCAGCAGCACGGCCAGCCAGGGATGAGCACCATGCCGAGGCCGCACAGCGGCAGCCAGAGCCAGAGCAGTGGGGCGTTCGCACCGACCAGGATCGCGCCGACGATGATGCACACCACACGGATGCTCATCATCACGACATAACGGCGCTGGCGACTGTTGAGCTGATCGTCCTGGCTGCGCGAGGCGTCGGTGATCAGAATCGGCTGGTACGCCTGACGCTTCACCATGGACCTCCTTGAGGGGATGACGTCTCATCCTGTCACCGCAGGTCCGTGATCAGCGAACTTCGACTCATCCCGGTTCGTGTTACGCGCGTGGTACGCTCCGCGACGTGGGCAGCAGGTTCAGCTTCACCGACGAGGCGTTGGCCAACCTGAGGGTCTACGACGTCACGCCCGGGAAGTCTGGGAGGCGCTGCACAGCGCCCGACGGGTCATCCGCCACCTGGGCGACGACGTGATGGTGGTCTACGCCGCCGCCCGTCGGGGCCGCCGGCTGGCGGTGCTGCTCGCCGAGGCCGATGGCACCGACAACGACTGGGACATCCTCTCCGCCAGAGAGCTGAGCGACGTCGAGTCCAAGCGCTACGACGAGGCCGTGCGGAGATCTCGCCGATGAGGAGGCCGTGACGATGCACCGTAACGACGCGACCAAGCAGTTCCACAGCGGCGACGACCGGGTCGCCGAGTTGATCGACGAAGGCCCGGCGGTGGATCTCCCACCCCGACACCGACGTGCCGATGGTGAGCCGCTCGGTCCGGCTGCCACTGGAGACGTACGAGCGGGTGCGGGCCGCCGCCGACGCCCGGGGCATCGGGGTCACCACGCTGATGCGCCAGTGGATCGAGGCCGGCCTGGCCGACCTGGACGACTCCGCGACCGTCTCGCTCGCCGACGTCCGCCGCGCGCTGGCCTCGCTGGCGCATCCCACCGCCGCCTGAGCGGGCGGGTCAGCCGCCGGCGGTCTTCGCCTTGGCCGCCGCCTTCATCTGCTGCTTGAACTCCCGCACCTGGCGCAGCGAGTCGGCGTCGGTGACGTCGGCCACCGACCGGTACGCGCCCGGGTCGCCGTAGTCTCCGGCCGCCTTCCGCCAGTCCTGCGGGTCACCCCGAACCGCTTGCCGAGCAGGGCCACGAAGATCTGCGCCTTCTGCCTGCCGAAGCCGGGCAGCGCGGAGACCCGGCGCAGCAGCTCCAGTCCGTCGGCGACCCGGACCAGAGCAGCGCCGCGTCGCCGTCGTAGCGCTCCACCAGCACCTGGCAGACCTCCTGCACCCGGGCCGCCATCGCCTTCGGAAAACGGTGCAACGCGGGCGGCTGGGCGAAGAGCGCGACCAGCGCCTCCGGTCGTACCCGGCCAGCTCCGCAGCGTCCAGGTCGTGGCCGAGCCGCTGCCGGAGCACGTACGGCGAGGAGAACGCCTTCTCCATCGGCACCTGCTGGTCGAGGACCATGCCGAGGAGCAGCGCCAGCGGGCTGCGCTCCAGCAGCCGGTTGGCCTCCGGGTCGATGGGCAGCACAAGCGTCATGCCGACCATCCTGCCTCGCCCGCCGACCCGGGCGGACGCCGACGCTCCGGATCGAATGCGGCGGGTGGCACCGACCCGGACGCACCAGAGGGCAGGATGTCCGGGTGGACGAACACGACATGCTGCTCTCCCCGCTGGCGTCGACGCGCTGCGGACCGCGCTGACCCGGACCGGGTTCACCGGCAACGGCATCGCCGAGAGGCTGGGTGCCCAGGCAACCGCCGCGGTCGCCCGCAACGACTACCGTGCCGCTGCGCGCCACCGAGGACGGTGACCCGCTCGGCACCCTGATCCGGGTGTTCATCTGCGACCAGACCGAGCCGGAGGCGGCGGTGGCCGCCGCGCTGGCACCGTTGGACCTGGAGGAGGCGCTGGCCGGCGGCTTGGTCGAGCGGTACGGCGAGGGCCTGCGTGCCGGTGTCGACCTGGAGCCGTACGGCCCCGACTGGTGGGTGCTCGCCGACGTGCCGGGCAGCGCCCGGCCGGGCGACCGTTGCACGCCGAGCACGTCCTCGGGGTCGGCGGGCCACCCACACCCTGATCGGCGCGACCATGCGTCGGCCGGTCGACACCGCGTTGGATCTGGGCACCGGCTCCGGCATCCAGGCCCTGCACCTGGCCACCCACGCCAGGTCGGTGACCGCCACCGACCTCTCCGCGCGGGCGCTGCGCTTCGCGGCGACCACCGCCGCCCTCAACGGTCAGGACTGGGAGCTGCTGCGCGGCGACCTGGTCGCCCGGTCGCCGGGCGGCGCTTCGACCTGGTGGTGAGCAACCCACCGTTCGTGGTCGGCCCGGGCACCACCACACACGTCTACCGCGACTCGGGCCGGGTCGGCGACGCGATCGGCGCCGAGCTGGCCGCCGCCGCCCCGGCCTGCTCACCGAGGGCGGCACCATGCAGTACCTGGCGAACTGGGTGCACGTCGCCGGCGAGGAGTGGGACGAGCGGGTCGCCGGCTGGTTCGCCGGGACCGGCCTGGACGCCTGGGTGATCCAGCGCGAGGTGGCGGACCCGATGGCGTACGTCGACCTGTGGCTCACCGACGTCGGCGAGACCGCCGACCCGCAGCGGATGGCCGCCTGGCTGGACTGGTTCGACGCGCACAAGGTAGAGGGATCGGCTTCGGCATCGTGTCCCTGCGTCGGGGCGGGCACGCCGACCCGGTGGTCCGGGTGGAGGACCTGCGCCAACGGGTCCAACCGCCGCTGGGCGACCAGATCGCCGCCTGGTTCGACCGCCAGGACTTCCTCACGGTACGCGACACCGAGGCGCTGCTCGCCGAGCGCTACCGGGCCGCCGAGGGCCTCCAACTGCGCCAGGAGGCCACCATGGGTGACGAGGGTTGGGGTGGACCGGCAGGTCCTCGCCATGCCGCACGGCCTGCGCTGGACCGAGGAGATCGACCCGCTGGTGCTGGCGCTGGTCGGTGGGGCCGACGGCCGGCTGCCGCTCCGCGACCAGCTGGCCCTGCTCGCCGCCGCGCACGACGTCGAGCCCGACGAGATGGCCGAGGCCGCCGGTCCGATCGTGGCACACCTGGTGGAGCGCGGCTTCATCGAGCCGGTGACCGCCTGATGCGGGCGGTGGTGCAGACCGTCGGGCGGGCCAGCGTGACAGTGGACGGCGAGGTGGTCGGCGCGATCGACAACGGCCTGCTGGTGCTGCTCGGGGTCACCCACACCGACACCGCGGAGACCGCTCAGACGATGGCCCGCAAGGTGCACGAGCTGCGCATCCTGGAGGACGAGCGCTCGGCCGCCGACACCGGTGCGCCGATTTTGGTGGTCAGCCAGTTCACCCTCTACGGCGACGTCCGCAAGGGCCGCCGCCCGAGCTGGACCGCCGCCGCCCCGCCGACGTGGCCGAACCACTGGTGACGGCGGTAGTCGACGCCCTGCGCACCCGGGGAGCAAAGGTCGAGACCGGCCGCTTCCGCACCCACATGCTGGTCGAGAGCACCAACATAGGCCCCAAACCCTCCTCCTAGACCTCTAACCCCCACCGACCCGCTCCCCTCCCCGCCCCTCCCCGTTGATCATGAAGTTGTGCCCACCGCAGCGGCGTGTCGGGGCAACAACTTCATGATCACCGAGGAAATGGGGGCGGGCGGGCGGGCGGGCGGGCGGGCGGGCGGGCGGGCGGGCGGGCGGGCGGGCGGGCGGGCGGGCGGGCGGGCGGGCGGGCGGGCGGGTTAGGAGAAGAGGCCTCGGCGGGTCAGGGACTGGCGGAGCCAGTTGTCCAGCTCGGCGGTCCAGTCGGTGCGGTCGGCCGTGGCGTGGTCCACCGTGAACCGGCCGAAGGCGTCCCGGCCCTCGGCGAAGACGCCGCCACGCTTGTCCACCTCCAGCACCACCTGCATCTGCTGCGCGTCGGCGACGAAGGTGACCTCCAACTGGTTGATCGAGCGGGCGTACTGCGGCGCCGGGCTGAACTCGATCTCCTGGTAGAACGGCAACGTCTGCCGTACGCCGTAGATGTGGCCACGCTCCACATCAGCGCGTGCGAACCGGAAGCCCAGGCGCAGCAGGGCGTCCAACAGTCGCTCCTGCGCCGGCAGCGGATGCACCGACACGGCGTCCAGGTCGCCCTTGTCGACCGCGCGGGCGACCTCCAGCTCCGTACGCAGGCCCATCGTCATCCCGTGCAGGTGCTGCCCGTACAGGTCGGTGACCGGCGTCTCCCACGGCACGTCGAAGCGGAACGGGAGGTCGTAGCGCTGCCCCGGCTCCAGTCGGAACGCCCCGGTGACCCGCTGGCGGTGGAACTCCTGGGTGGTGTCGTGGTCGTTGTCGCCGGTCTCGACCTCGACCCGGGTGACCAACCCGAGGGTCACGTGGTCGATGTCGACCTGGTGGTCGCCGCCCAGCACCTGGATGCGGCCCTCCAGCTGACCGCCCGGGCGGCAGTTCGGGTTGACCAGCACCGTCTCCACCGACGGACCGCCGACCCCCATCGCCTTCATGAGCCGCTTGAAGACCACACCGTCCTCCATCTTTCGTCCGAGCCGACCAGAGGTGGCCGACCGTCCGCAAGGTAGCCGTGGCGGGCAACCACACAGCGGGACGACACACCGCACCAGCGATCCGACCCAATTCCTGTCGGGTGCCCGATCGCCTCACTCCCGTTTTACGCCCCGCCCGCCAAGCTGTTGTCACACCGGCACCACTGGGCCGGAGACACGGCACAGACGTGGAAAACGGGAGAGACAGAAATGGTCCAGCAGATGACGGAACACCGGATGCGCCCGGCCACCACGACCGACACCGACGGGACCACCGAGGTCCTCGTCGACCTGGACGCCACAGACGAGCGCGGCATCTCCACCGACCTGGTCCGGGCCTACCTCAACGGCATCGGCCGGACGAAGCTGCTGACCGCCGCGCAGGAGGTCGACCTGGCCCGCCGCATCGAGGCCGGGCTGTTCGCCGACGAGAAGCTGGCGACCTGCACGCCGGTCTCCGCGGAACTGCGTGCCGACCTGGAGCTGATCGTCGCCGAGGGCCGGGCAGCCAAGGACCACCTGTTGGAGGCGAACCTGCGGCTGGTGGTCAGCATCGCCAAGCGCTACACCGGTCGCGGCATGGCGTTCCTGGACCTGATCCAGGAGGGCAACCTCGGTCTGATTCGTGCGGTGGAGAAGTTCGACTACGCCAAGGGCTACAAGTTCTCCACGTACGCGACCTGGTGGATCCGGCAGGCGATCACCCGCGCCATGGCCGACCAGGCCCGCACCATCCGCATCCCCGTGCACATGGTCGAGCAGGTCAACCGGATGGTCCGGGCCCGTCGCGAGCTGTCGGTGACGCTGGGCCGCGAACCCACCGTCGCCGAGGTCGCCCGCGCGCTGGAGGTTCCCGAGATCCAGGTCATCGAGCTGATCTCCTACGACCGGGAGCCGGTCAGCCTGGACCAGGCCGTCGGCGACGACGGCGAGAGCGCGCTCGGCGACTTCGTGGCCTCGGTGGATCCCCGCAACGAGCCGAGCGACGCCGCCGGTCAGGGCGAGCTGCGCAACGAGGTCAGCATCGTGCTGGCCACCCTGTCCCAGCGGGAGCAGGCTGTCATCCGGCTCCGGTTCGGTCTGGACGACGGCCGGCAGCGCACCCTGGACGAGGTCGGCCGGGAGTTCGGGCTCTCCCGGGAGCGGATCCGGCAGATCGAGAAGGTGACGCTGCTGAAGCTGCGCGCACCGGAGCGGGCCCAGCGCCTGGAGGCGTACGCCTGCTGACGCACCCGGTTCCCATGGAAGGCCCTGGCGGTTCGCCGGGGCCTTCCATGCTGTCGGGGATGTGACTGGGACACTGGTCCGCCAAACGGCGACACGAGGAGAACCATGAACTGGACGTTGGAAGTGGTGATCGTTCCGGTCTCCGATCTGGACCGGGCGAAGGAGTTCTACGCCGACCAACTCGGCTTCACTGTGGACCACGACACCGTGATCAGCGACGAGGCGCGCATCATCCAGCTGACCCCGCCCGGCTCGGGCTGCTCGATCGTGATCGGCAAGGGCGTCGTCCCGGACATGCCGCCGGGTTCGCTCAAGGGCCTGCAACTGGTGGTGCCCGACCTGAAGCGGGCCCACGAGGAACTGGTCGGGCGGGTGTGGAGGTCAGCGAGATCCAGGTGGTGGGACAGAACCCCGGCCGGTGCCGGATCCGCTGGACAACGTCGGCTTCGTCTTCTTCGCCGACCCGGACGGCAACACCTGGGGCATCCAGCAGATCTCCAGCCGCCCCTGAGCGCGCCTACAGGCGGCGGGGCCGGTGTCCGGGCGGGCGGCCACCCCACCGACCCCGATCTGGGCGTGCAGGACCGAGATTCCGTCCGGCCGGGCGAGCACCGGGTTGAGGGTCAGCGACCGCACCCGGGCTGTTCGTCGGCGAGTCGACCGACCCGCAGCAGCAGATCGGCCAGGCCGCCCGGTCGACCGGTGCCGCACCCGGTGCCCGCGCAGCAGCGGCGCCGCCCGTGGCTCGTCGACCAACTCGGCGGCGTCCCGGTCGGTCAGCGGCACCGCCCGCCAGGCCCGATCGCCGAGCAACTCGGTGGCGACCCGCCGAGACCGAAGCCGACCACCGGCCCGAACGCGGGTCTTCCACCACCTCCACCACGCAGGCCACGCCGGGCGGGACCATCGGCTGGACCAGCGCCTCCGCGCCGAACGCCGCCGCCAGTTCGGCGTACGCCCGGCGGAGGGTCTGCTCGTCCGGTAGGTCGAGCCGGACCGCGCCGAGGTCGAGCCGGTGCCGCAGCCCGGGGCGGCCGCCTGAGCGCCACCGGGAAACCCAACCGCTGCGCCGCGTCGACCGCCGCGCCGGCCGAGTCGACGGGCACCGAGGCCACCACGTCGATGCCGTACGCGGCCAGCAACGCGTTCGGATCGGTGGCGTCGGAACGGAGCGCGGCCTGCGCGGAGGCCCGATCGATGCCGGGCAACTCGGGGCCAACCCGGGCGGACGGCGCAGCCATTCGGCGTACCTGTGCACCCGGGCGAGTGCCCGGACCGCCTCCTCCACGCCGCCGTACGCCGGCACTCCGGCGGCAGCCGCCCGACCAGGAACGTCGCCACGGTCGGCTTACCCAGCGCGAGGGCGGCCGGTAGGGCGGCGGTCACGTCGGCGTCCACCTCGGTTCGTTGGCCGGGCAGCGGCGGGCGAAGACCACCACCAGGGCGTCGACCCGCTCGTCGGCGGCCGTCTCGGCGAGAGCGGCGGCGAACTCGGCGGCGCCGGCGCTCGGCCCGACGTCGCGGGGATAACCGTCGGCCACTGTGAGGCCGTGCCCGACGCAGGCGGTGGCGGCCAGCCCGGTCAGGGCCGAGGAGTTGCCGACCACACCGACCCGGCCGCCGACCGGCAACGGCTGGTTGGCCACCAGCACACCCACGTCCAGCAGCTCCGGCACGGTGTCCACCCGGATCACCCCGGACTGGGCGAAGAGCGCGGCCACCGCCGCCTCGTCCGGCCCGGCGGTGTCACCGACCCCGATCGGGCGGGCCGGCGAGGCGAGCGCGACGACCGGCTGCGCGGCCGATCCGTCGGGCCAGCCGGGCGAACTTGCGGGGTTTCCGAAGGTCTCCAGGTACAGCATGATCACGTCGGTGCCGGGGTCGTCCTGCCAGTACTGCAGCAGGTCGTTGCCGGAGACATCGGCCCGGTTGCCGGCCGAGACGAAGCTGGACAGGCCGAGCCCACGCCGGTCCGCCTCGGCGAGCAGCGCCACCCCGAACGCGCCGGACTGGCTGAAGATGCCGACCCGACCGGCCGGCGGCAGCGCCGGGGCGAGGGTGGCGTTGAGGCGTACCGTCGGCTCGGTGTTGGCCACGCCCAGGCAGTTGGGGCCGACGACCCGCATGCCGGCGGCGTGCGCCGCGCGGACCAGCGCCCGCTGCGTGGCCGCGCCCTCGGCGCCCGCCTCGGCGAAGCCGGCCGAGATGACCACCAGGCCGTGGACCCCGCGGCGGCGGCGTCGGCGACCACAGCGGTCGCCGCCTCCGGCGGACCGCCACCACCGCCAGGTCCACAGGCATTCCGGCGTCGACCGCCGACGGGTACGCGGGTAGGCCCGCCACCGTCGACGCGCTCGGATGCACCGGCACCACCGTGCCGGTGAAGCCGCCGTCGCGCAGGTGCCCGAGCACCGCCGCGCCGACGCCCTGACCGGTGGCGCTGGCGCCGTAGACGACGATGCCGCGCGGGCGAGCAGCCGGGCGATCGAGCGGGCCTCGGTGCGGTGCTCCCGGCCGCGTTGCACCTCCAGGCTGGCCTCGGTGGGCGCGATCGGGAAGCTCAAATGGACCACGCCGTCGGCGTACTCGCGCTGGACCTGGTAGCCGAAGTCGGCGAAGACCCGCAGCATCGTGCCGTTGGCCGGCAGCACCTCCGCGACGAAGCTCATGATGTCGTTGCGGCGGGCCGCGTCGGCCAGATGCTCCATCAGCACCGAGCCGATGCCCCGCCCCTGGTAGGCGTCCTCCACCACGAAGGCCACCTCCGCCTCCGGGGCCTGCGGGCCGAGCCGCTCGTACCGGCCGACCGCGACGATCTGGTCGGCGGCCAGCACCACGAACGCCTCCCGGTCGTGGTGGTCCACGGTGACAAAACGGATCAGATCCCGTTCCGGGATGCGCGGGTACGGCGAGAAGTATCGAAGGTAGCGGGTGCGCTCGGAGAACCGACTGTGCATCGCCACGACGCCCGGCGCGTCGGCCGGGTCGATCGGTCGCAGCTGCACCGTGCTGCCGTCGCTGAGCAGCACGTCAACCGGCTGGTTCACGGTCGTCACCTGCGCGGCCCTCCCCGGCCCGGCTCAGTCCCGCGGGTCGTACGGGTCGAGCCCGAGCAGCGGAAAGACCGTCTTGCGGGTGGCCGCGATCGCCCGGTCCACCGCGTTCGGCTCGCCGGTCGGCTGCCACGGCTCGTACGACGGGTCCGCGTCGTCGGTCATCCGCAACGGCACCTCCCGGCCCAGCCGGCGCGAGGCGACCAGGTCCCGCCACCCGGGCGGGGTGAGCGTGGCCGGGTCGATCGGGTCACCGGTGGCCACGGCCAGCAGGTGACTCCAGGCCCGGGAACCACCTCGACGAGCGCGTACCCGCCGCCGCCGGTGGCCACCAGCGGCCGTCGCACAACTCGTCGGCGAGTGCCCGCATCGCCAGGTAGGTGGCCCGCTGCCCGTCCACCGTCAGGTTGAGGTCGGCGAGCGGATCCAGCCGGTGCCCGTCGGCCCCGCACTGGCTGACCAGCACCTGCGGCCGGAACGCCCGCAACACCGACGGCACGATCGCGTGGAACGCCCGCTGCCAGCCGCTGTCGTCGACACCCGGCGGCAACGGCATGTTGACCGCGCTGCCCTGCGCGCCCGGCCCGCCCGTCTCGTCCGGGAAGCCGGTGCCGGGAAGAGCGCCAACGGGGTCTCGTGCAGGCTGACGGTGAGCACCCGCGGTCGTCCCAGAAGATGTCCTGCACCCCGTCGCCGTGGTGCACGTCGACGTCGACGTACGCGATCCGCTCGGCACCCAGGTCGAGCAGGCGGGCGATGGCCACCGCCGGGTCGTTGTAGACACAGAAGCCGGAGGCTCGGGCGGCCATCGCGTGGTGCAGGCCGCCGGCCACGTTCACGGCCCGCCGGGCATCGCCGCGCCAGACCGCCTCGGCGGCGGCCACCGTCGCGCCGGCGATCAGGGCGCTGGACTCGTGCATCCCCTCGAAGATCGGATTGTCCGAGGTGCCCAGCCCGTACCCGGCGAAGAGCGGGTTGCGCGGCGCGTTCCGCACCGCGGCGAGATAGGCCGGCTCGTGCACCCGGGTGAGCAGGGCATCGTCGGCGGGCTCCGGCTTGACCACGCGCACCCTGGCCGATCCAGGACGCCCAGCTCGCGGGCGAGCGCGATGGTCAGCTCCACCCGGACCGGGTCGAGCGGATGGTCACCCATGTCGTAGGCGAGCAGCGACTCGTCCCACACCACCACCGTGTCGTCGGACATGAGCCCATCGTCGCACGAGGACCGACAGCCGCCCACCGCACGCGCTGGTCAGCGGCCGGGTGGCGTCTCGGAGGCGACCGGCCGGGCCGGTCCGCCACCCAGTTGCTCCACGATCCAACGTAGAGCGCCGCGTCGGTGCGGCCGGCCAGGTGCAGCGCGAGCACCGCCTGCGCGGCGGTCACCCGGAGCCGCAGTACGCCCCGACGGCACGCTCCCCGGTCACCCCGGCGGAGGCGAACCGCTCGCGCAGCAGGTCGGCGCCGGAAATCGGCCGTCCGGGCCGACGTACTCGCCGGCGGGCAGGTTCGCCGCTCCCGGCACGTGCCCGGCGACCCTGTCGATCGGCTCCACCTCGCCCCGGTAGCGAGGCGCGGTCCGTACGTCCAGCAGCACGGCGTCGGTCGCGGCGGCCAGCGCGGCGGCCTGCTCCGCGTCGAGCACCGGGAGGCCACCGGGCGTACCACCAGGTCTCCGGCGGGCGGTGCGGGCGCGTCGGTCGAGACGGCCGGCCGGCGGCGACCCAGGCCGGGTAGCCGCCGTGCAGCAGGCGCACCGACCGGTGCCCCGCCCAGCGCAGCGTCCACCAGGCGCGCGGCGGCAGGCCGTCGCCGCCGTCGTACACCACCACCGGGTGATCGGCGCGGACGCCGGCGGCCCGCAGCGCGGCCTGCAACGCCCGGGTCGGGCAGGGTGCCGACCGGCGGCGCCGGGCGCCCGCAGAGCGCGGTGTCCAGGTCGACGAAGACCGCCCGGGCAGGTGACCGGCGAGGTAGTCGTCGTGGCCGGGCGGACCGGTGAGCCGCCAGCGGACGTCGAGCAGGGTGGGCGGATCGGCGTGGTCGAGCTCGGCAACGAGCCGATCGACCTCGACCAGCGGCTCCTGGGGACCGGACATGGCGACCATCCAACACCATTCCCGTCGACGGCACGCGGTTCGGCGGCGGCCGCTGGTCCCCGTCCGAGGTAGCATCGTGCACCGGAGGGCCGCTGACGTTATGAAGTCTCACGACCTGGTCGACACGACCGAAATGTATCTGCGCACCATCCTCGAGTTGGAAGAGGAGGGGTGCCACCGCTGCGTGCCCGCATCGCCGAGCGGCTACACCAGAGCGGGCCCACCGTGAGCCAGACCGTGGCCCGGATGGAGCGCGACGGCCTGCTGACCGTCGAGGGTGACCGGCACCTCACGCTCACCGCGCAGGGTCGCGGCACGGCCGTGTCCGTGATGCGCAAGCACCGCCTCGCCGAGCTGCTGCTGGTCAACGTCATCGGCATGCCCTACGAGGAGGCCCACGAAGAGGCCTGCCGCTGGGAGCACGTAATGAGCGACGCCGTGGAGAAGCGGGTCTACGACCTGCTCAACCGGCCGACCCGCTCCCCGTACGGCAACCCGATCCCGGGTCTGGAGGAGCTGGGTTCACCAGGGCCGACACCACCGACGCCGTCGACGGTGAACGCAACCTGGCCTTCCCCGGCCTCTCCGGGCCGGTCGTGGTCCGCCGGATCTGCGAGAGCGTGCAGACCGACGGTGACGTGCTGCGCCAGCTGCACGCCGCCGGGTCGACCCGGGTGCCACGGTGACAGTGGCCCAGGAGCGCGACGGGGTCTCGATCGACAGGTCGGGTGACCGGGTGCGGCTGCCCGCGAGGTCGCCTCCCGGGTCTTCGTCGCCGCCAGCTGACCGAGCACCCGGGCGTCACAGCGTGACCGAGCACCCGGGCGTCACAGCGCCCGGGTGTCCACCTTCCTGGCCAGGACGACCAGGTCGCCGGCCAGCTTGTCGGCCGCCGAGCGCTCGGTGCCCCGGGCACCGGTCCAGCTCACTATGGCCAACCGGCCGTCACCGGCCAGCCAGCCCACCTCGGCGACCGGCCCGTGCCCACTCGTCGCCGCGGCGGTCCGCCGGTACGCCTGCTGACCCAGCCCGGTGACCTTCGCCGCCTTGTCGGGTGCCACATCCGCGCCGAAGCTGGCCTTGTCGATCGTGGTCTCGGTCACGCTGAGGGTCAGCTCCGGCAGGGTCGCGCCCATGGCCCGAACCACACGTGTGCGTGTCGCCCTGTTCGCTGGCGGCGGCCGCGTCGAACCGCGCCTTCGTCACCTGCTCGATCACAGTGAAGTCCAGCAGGCGGCACGCGCCGCCCGAGGAGGCCGCCTCCCGCTCACCGTGATCGGCGCCGGCGGAGGCACCGCCACCGGCTCGGCCTCGGCGGCACAGCCGCTCACCAGCACCCTGCCAGCCCGGCGACCATCATCCGCCCGCGCACATTCGACCCTCTCGCCGACCGACGGCGGAAGGACGCCGCCTGCTGTCCGTCGGAAACCGTACGGGTTGTCGGTGTCGGGCGGAAGCCCTCGTTTCGCCCGCCTCCGACGCTTATCCGGACGGTGGATCATCCACGTACGGGCAGTGCCGGCAACCGCGTCCACAGCACGTGCCGCGTCTGGCCAGGAACCCGGCGCTGAGCACGAACAGCCCGCTCGCCGGGTCGAGGTAGCCGGCCTCCCCGGCTGCCAGCGCGGTGTCGTGCGCGCGAGGATCCGCTCCCGGTCGGGGTGCTCGGGCGCTAGCCGGGACGGGTGCGGCTCGGTGAGCGGCCGATCGGCCAGGGTCGTCGCTCTCCGCTCACCGCAGCAGTCTAGGGACACCGTCCGGCGTGGCGATCGGCCGTGCAGGGCCAGCGACGTGGGGCGAATTCCGGTGTCGCGTGGGATCACCGCCCGATACAGTCCCCGGCCGCCGGCCGGCGGCCGCGTGACCGCACAGACAGGCAGCGCCCGTGACCCAGCAGGTGACCCGTACCTCGGCGGGCGCGACCCGGTCCGGACCCTCGCTGTGGCGCAGCCGGAACTTCCTGCTGCTCTGGGGCGGTCAGACGGTCAGCGAGCTGGGCACCCGGATCGCCGGTGTGGCGGTGCCGCTGCTCGCAGCGGACACCCTGCACGCAAGCGTCTTCCAGATCTCCCTGCTGACCGTCCTGGCCTGGCTGCCGTACCTGCTCTTCTCGCTGCCGGCGGGCATCGTCGCCGACCGGCTCGACCAACGACGGCTGATGATCGCGTGTGACCTGGGCCGGGCCGCGCTCATGCTGTCGCTGCCGGTGGCCGCGCTGGTCGACCAGCTCACGCTGCCCTTCCTGTACGCGGTGGTCGGGCTCGGTGGCGTGCTCACCGTGCTGTTCACGGTGGCGTACAAGACCCTGCTGCCCCGGCTGGTACCGGCGGATTTACTGGTGGACGGCAACGCCAAGCTCACCATCAGCCAGGACGCCGCCGAACTGGTCGGCCCGACGATCAGCGGCGCGTTGATCGGGCTGGTCGGTGCCGCCCGCACGTTCCTGACCAACGGATTCGCCTTCCTGGTCAGCGCGCTGACGCTGATCCTGATCCGGCAGACACCGGTATCGCGCGAGCCGGCTCCTCGCGTACCCTGCGGGTGGAGCTGACCGACGGGCTCGGCTTCATCCGGCGACAGCCGATCCTGGTCAGCATCCTGGCCTGCACCACCTGGTCGAACTTCTGGGTGATGGCGTCCAGCTCGATCGAGGTGACCTTCCTGGTCCGGGAGCTGCACGCCAACCCGGTGCAGGTGGGACTCGTCTTCTCGGTCAGCGCCATCGGTGGGCTGGTGGTGGGGTGCTGTCCGCCCGGCTGACGGCCTGGCTCGGCACGGCCCGGGTGATCTGGGTGGCGATGACCGCACCTGGCCCGTTCTACCTGCTCATGCCGCTGGCCCAACCCGGCTGGGGCTGCTGCTCTACGGGTCGGGCTGGCCGCGTTCTCGGCCAACGCGGTGCTGTTCAACGTGGCGGCGATGTCGTACCGGCAGCGGATCACCCCGTCGGCAATCCTTGGCCGGGTCAACGCGGCGTTCCTCTGGATCTGTCTTGGAGTGGTCCCGCTTGGCGCGCTGACCGGCGGCGCGCTCGGCACCGCGCTGGGCCTGCGCGGCGCACTCTGGGTGTGTGTGCTGGGCACCTGGGCCGCGTGCCTGTTCGTGGTCTGCTCCCCGCTGCGACGAATGCGAGACACGCCGCCGAACCGGCCGGTGCTTGAGTCTCCACCGGGGAGACGAGAGGGTGGGGGCATGAGCGGGAGACGTGTCACACCATCGGCGAGCTGGCCCGGCTGACCGGCCTGAGCGTCAAGACCATCCGGTACTACGCCGACAGCGGGATCGTGCCACCGACCGATCGCAGCCCGGCCGGCTACCGCCGGTACGGCCGGACGCCGTGGATCGCCTGGAGCTGGTTCGGACACTGCGTGACCTGGGCCTGGACCTGGCCACCATCCGACGGGTGGTGAATCGCGAGGTGCCTCTGCGCGAGGTGGCCGCCGCACCGCCGAGGCGCTGGCGGTGCAGATCCGGGTGCTGCGGCTGCGCCAGGCGGTGTTCGCCGTGGCCGCGAGACGCGAATCGGGCGCGGCCGAGGTGCACGACCTGCACCGGCTGGCCCAGCTCACCGCCCACGAACGCAAGCACCTGGTGGGCGACTTTCTGGACACCGTCTTCGCCGGCCTCGGTGACCAGCCCGCGTACCCGGGCGTGATCGTCTCGATGACGCCGGAGCTGCCCGACGAGCCCACCACCGAGCAGGTCGAGGCGTGGCTGGAGTTGGCCGAGCTGTCCGGGACCCCACGTTCCGGGCGAGCACGCGGCGGCGGGCACGGCAGCACGCCGCCGACCACGACGTCCCGGGCTGCCCGCCCGGACGCGGTGGCGGTGGTCGGGACGCGGTGGCCCCGCCCTGGCGGCCGGTCTCGACCCGACCGGCCCTGACGCCGATCCGGTGGTCGCGGCGGTCACCCGGCGCTACGGTCACCGCGACGACGCCGACCTGCGCCAGTGGTTGCTCGACCGGCTGACCGTGGCGAACGACCCCGCCACGACCGGTACCTCGACCTGCTGTCGGTCATCAACGGCTGGTCGACCGGCGATGCTGTCGCTTCGGCGGTGGACTGGTTCATCCGGGCCCTGCGCGCCCGGATGCCCGAGCCTGCCCGCTGAGCCGGAATGTCGGTCAGCCGAACCAGGTCATCGCCTGGCCGTGGCCCCTGGTCCAGGCCACCGGCCGGCCGTCCAGGGCGAGGACGTTGTGCAGCGCGGCGTTCGGCAGGTCGGGCAACCCGTCGTACCGAAGCACCTCCGGGGCCTCGTTCGCGATCCAGTGACCGGGCAGCGCACCGACCAGCCGGACGAACGCCTCCCGGCGCGCGGCGGGCACCTGGTAGAGCACCGACGTGTGGAAGACCACGAGTGTCGCGCCCGCCGGCGCCCGCGCGGCCAGCGCCGGCAGGTCGTCCACCAGATCACCACGGACCAGCAGCGGCGGGTCTGCCGCGGCGACCGCCGCCGCGGCGCGCAGCCGGGCCCGCCGGTGCGCCTGCTCCGGCCAGATCAGAGCGTCCAACCAGGACACGTCGTCGGGGTCGGTCACGTCGAGTGGGTTGAGGTCCAGGCCGGCCCGCCACACCACCCGGGTACGCGTGCCGGCAGCTCCAACCCGCTCGCCGCGCACTCCAGGATCGGCTCGCCGGAGCCGACCCGGTGCTCGCCGTAGCGGTACGCGTACCGGTCGGGGTAGAGGCAGAGCCGGCCGACGCGCCGACCTCCAACAGGGCGAGGGTTGGGGCAGCGCGGCGAGCAGTGGCAGCAGGGCCGCACACCGGCCGGCCTCGTTCGTCTGGGTGGCTCGGACGCGCATCTGCGCCGCGATCGTCGGCCAGTGCGCCACCGCGTAGTCGTGGAACACGGCCGGGTCGTCGACCGGGCCGCCCAGCCAACGGACCACGCCGAAGAGCAGATTCGGTTGGCGCTTGGCCGGTGAAAGCGTGTCGAGCAGCGCGAGCAGGTCCTCGTCGTGGGCGACGAAGAGCGACAGGCGCTCGTACGTGGCCGACACCCGCGCGCCTCGCGGCTGCCGAACTCGGCGTACGCCTCAGCGGTCGTCATGCCCTCATCGTCGCAGCCCAATTCTCGACAATTCAGCCCCTTCCGCGTGTGCATGCTCACCATGCTCAGGGCAGTTGGCCCGGCCGGTCGACGATTGCGACCCGTAGGAACGCGGCAGCCGAATCGAGTGACTCCTTGCCGTCGCGCACCACCGACCCTCGCCTGCCGAGGAAGACGTGGGTGTCTCGATCGAAGAGGAAGTCCTCGTTACCGCCGATCACGCCGGGCATCCGGATCGCCACCCGTGCCGGCCGGCCGCGTCCACCACATCGCCCGAGATGACGACCGCCCCGGGTTCCCGCGCCAACAGTTCGAACAGCGCCGCCAGCGCTCGGGTGGCACGTAGCCGTGGAGCATCGACCGCGCGGTGGCGTACGCCATGCTCTCGTCCCCGTAGACGGCCTCCTCATCGGCTGCTTCGGGAAGATGCAGGTCGACCGGATGTTCCCGGAGGTATCGCAGCAACTCGTCCGGATCGGTGGGCAGGCCGCCGTGGTACGCGGGTTCCGGGAACACGTCGAGCTCCTTCGTGGGATCGGCGGGATCCCCAGCCGGCTCACCTCCAGCTCGCTCCACCCGTCCGAATCGGATTCCACCCGGGCGCGGGTCTGCGTGTGCGCGACACCCCGGCCGACTGCCACGACTGCAACCGCACGTTCGTGTACGGGCCCCTGCCCGGCATGTCCCGGATCGTCGCCAGAACTTCGGTGAACACGTACTGATCGGGCCGGGCGGTGAGCTCGGGCTGCTGCCGGGCAGCGTCGGCCGCCAGATGGAAGATCTCCGACGCGCTGGCCGATGGCGGGGCTGGTCGCCCAGCCTCATCGTCTGAACCGCCAGCGCACCGGCGGTCAGCGTGACTGCCAGCCCGAACGCTCCGGCGAGGCGCCAACCGCCGAGGAACCGGGCACGGCGTCCGGCAGGACGGGCCGCCGAGGCCATCTCGGCCCGTTGGGAGACATGTGCGGTCAGATCCGTGAGGAGTTGCTCCTCGAAACCCGCGGCGACCGTTCGGTGTCGTTCATCGTCATCTCCGTCTCATCAGGCGAGGGTGGTGACCGGGTGGGCGAGCACGGCGCGGACGGCGCGGCGGGCGCGATGCAGGCGGACCCGAGCGGCGACCGGCGACACACCGAGCACGGCCGCCGCCTCCGCGACGGTGAGGCCGTCCACGGCGACGAGTTCGACAAGCGTTCGGGTGTCCTCGGGTAGCTCGCTCAACGCCCGTTGGGTGCGGCGGGCCGCCGACTCGGCGTCGATCCGCTCCTCGATGCGGGCGATGTCATCGGGGCCCAGGTCCCGTCGTCCGGCCAGGCGGCCGGTCACCCGCAGCCGTTGGGCCGCCCGACGCCGCTCGTCGCCGATGACGTTGCGGGCCACCCCGTACAGCCAGCCGATCTGGCTACCCCGGTCCGGCCGGTAGCCGGCCGCCGACTCGATCACCGCCAGGAACACGTCGGCGGTGAGGTCGGCGGCGAGGTGCGGGTCGTCGACCCGCCGCGCCACGAACCGGCCCACCGCCTCCAGGTGTCGCCGGTAAAAGACCCCGAAGGCCAGCGGATCGATCCCGATGCCGGAAATGTCGTCGTCGGCTCGGCTCGGCTCATTCACAGGCCGTCCTCCTCGTAGCCTTCACACCTCTTCTTCGTAAGGCGGAGCGCGGGTGTTACCGAACATGCCGCCCGTAGGGTGACGGCGTGATCACCTGCGTCGTGCACTACACCATCGATCCCGCGCAGATCGAAGCGTTCGAAGACTTCGCCCGAGCATGGATGCGGCTGGTGGCCAAGCACGGTGGCGTGCACCACGGCTACTTCCTGCCCGCCGAGGGTGCCAGCGACAAGGCCGAGGCGCTGTTCAGCTTCGAGAGCCTGGCAGCCTACGAGCGGTATCGCGCACGCTTCGGCAATGATCCGGAGTTCATAGCAGCTGACCGCATCCGCGACGACTCAGGATGTGTCGTGCGGTACGAGCGGACGTTCATGCGCCCGCTGTTGCCGACTGGTTGAGCCTTACCGGCTCCGTCGGCCAGTTGGGGCAACCGCCCTGGTGATGGGGCATGATCGAGGCACCGGCGACTGGCGGCACGGGGATGGTGGAACCATCGGGGAGCCTCGCGGGCGTCGACCGCCTGGGCGTCTGCGTCGAGGAACCGTCATGACCACGACCAGCGAATCCGCTGCGCACCACACCCGTCGGGCACGGCCCGGCTTCTGTCGGGTGCACCCGTCGCCGAGGCCGTCCTGGCCGAGACCGCCGCCGCAGCCGCCCGCCTGCGAAGCCGCGGGATCACACCGAGCCTCGCCACCATCCTCGTCGGCGACGACGACGCCAGCGCCGGCTACATCGCGATCAAGCAGCGTCAGGCCGCCGCGCTCGGGTTCGCCTCTCCGCACGTACATCTGCCCGCCACCGCCACCCAGGCCGACCTGCACCAGGCCATCGCCCGATTCAACAGGGATCCGGACGTGCACGGACTGCTCGTTCAGTACCCCGTTCCGGGCATCTGAACTACGACGCCGCGCTGCAGACCATCGACCCGGACAAGGACGTCGACGGCATGCATCCGCTGAACATGGGACGTCTCGCCGTCGGCCTGCCCGGCCCGCTGCCGTGCACTCCCGCCGGCATCGAAGCCCTCCTGGCGTACTACGAGATCCCCGTCGCCGGCCGTGAGGTCGTCATCCTCGGCCGCGGGGCCACCCTCGGCGGCCCTCTGGCGATGCTGCTCGCCCAGAAGCGCCCGACCGCCAACGCCGCCGTCACCGTCGTCCACACCGGTATGCCGGACTGGGCCGCTACACCCGCCGCGCCGACATCCTCGTGGCCGCCGCCGGCGTACCGGGATCGTGCAGCCCGAGCACGTCAGGCCCGGCGCCGTCGTCATCGGCGCCGGCGTCCGCTACGACGGGCGGCGCCTGCTGCCGGATGTGGACGAAGCGTGCGCCGAGGTCGCCGGCGCGATCACGCCCGGGTCGGCGGGGTCGGTCCGACCACCGTCGCGATGTTGTTCCGCAACGCCGTGCGTGCCGCCGAGCGCGCGAGCCAGTAGCCCGTTAACCGCTATCGCCATGATCACTTGATGCTGAGTAGTCAAAGCGGCTCGTCCACAACTACTCAGCATCAAGTGATCGAGCCGGCTTCCTGCGCGTCCCGCCGAACGAGGGTTCACCGGACCCAGCCGAGGAAGCGCTGGTGCAGTAGCCCTGCGGGTACCCAGGTCAGATCCTCGGCAGCCCAGGCCAGGTAGGACCCCATGTAGAGGGCCAACGACACAGGTGCGCCCTCGAACTCGGCGCGCAGCTCGCTGCGCCGGGTCCGACAGGGCCAGGGAGCCGCGCAGCCACCGCAGGTCCACACCGGAAGGACCGGGCCATGCGTGGTCACTCCTGATCCTCCCCGGCCAGTGGCCTCGGCGGATCGGGATGCGGTGCCGGGCGCGGCACGGCAGATCCGCACCACAGCGACAGATCCGCCGCCAGTGCCGCCACGACCAGACCGGCCGATGACGCCGCGCCAGAGTCAGCGCCACCGCCAGCAGGTAGTCGTCGTACGGCACCCGATCCGGCACTTCGCCCTCCCGGCGACCCGTTTCGCCACCGTCAAGGGTGGATGACTCCACCACACACCAATCCCAATGCCTTGTCAATCTGTAAGTGACAGTAGTCAACCAGAAGTTGCGCTTACTTTCAGGCCGTGAAGCGACCGCGCTTGTACGGGCCTGGCGAGTTGGCCGCCCTGTTCAACGTGTCGCGGCAGCGGTACTGCAGATCACCCGCCGCCCCGGCTTCCCTGAGCCGATGGCCCGCCTGATCGGGACGACTATCTGGGATGCGGACGAGGTAGACGAGTGGGCCAGCACAACCGCCCACCACGCCCAACCGAGGGCGACGAAGACCGCTGATCCACCCGTTGCTTGGAACACTCTCGGTCATGACACCGAGATCTACAGCGACTCGCCGTCGTCGCCATGCCTGGCCGAGCACCGTCGGGCCTGCCATGGTCAAGTGACGAAAGTAGGTCCCAGGGCAACCCTGGCCTACTTTTCATCACTTGACCATGGCGAACGGCATGAGTGCACTATTCCTAGTCGCTGGCCAGGTCCGGTGACGCAGTGAGGGAGCAGACGAGTACCCGACCGTCCAGGGTGCCGATCGCGAGGCGGTCTGGACCGAGCCGGACGAGTGAGAGCGGGACGACGCGGTGGCCGTTGACCCGTAGCTCCTGCCGAGCGTGCACCGCGCCGTCCTCCGTGCCTAGGAGCACCAGTTCCCCTGAATTGAACGTGACATAGACGAAGTCGCTGTCGGCATCGAGCGCGGTGGCCTGGTGGTCGGCCGTGAAAATCCATTGCAACTCACCGGTCGGGTAGGCACGGCGAACCACGAACGCGTTCCCGGAAGCAGGCCGGAACCGTCGTGGACTGCTCCGGTGTGCACGAGCGCGGGGCGGCACGGTCGTCGACGTACGCACCGCAGCCGCCGTACAGATGACCGCCGCGCGCCTCATCCCATTCGAGTGGGAACAGGCGTTGCATCGAGCCCTCGGGCACGTCGACAGCGACCACCCACTTGTCTTGCCAGGGCTTATCTGCCCGGCCCTGAAGGAACAGCAGGTCCGGTGCATACCGGATGCCGAAGAAGTGGTTGAACAGGTCATACCGACCGAGACTGACGGTTGCTGCAGGCGCACCGTCTGGCGATCGAAGCGTGATCTCCTCGGTCGTCGCCTGGCCTGTGTGCTCGGTGCCGCGCAGCCCACCAGCCGTCGGCCCTGGACACCACGATCGCAGGCCAGGCGGGCTCGTGGGTCGTCTCGACCGCCCCGGTGTCCAGATCGACCTGCGCCACGACGCTCGGATCGATCGTCCACCGCCGGTCCTCGAATCGACGCGCTGTCTGCGTCACAGCCAATGCCGTCCGACCGTCCGGCAGCACGTTCACCTGGCAGCCCGACCCATCGGTCGGCACTCGCCACAGCGGTTCCTCCGATGCCGGAGACCAGCATTCAAGGCCGACTCCCTCAAGGGCGGCGATGATCCGACCATCGGGTAGCGAATCCACCGCCCAGACCGCACGTCGGGCCACCCACCCCAGTCCGTGTTGGTGGCAGAGCCGCTCGATGATGGTGGCGGCGAGCGCCAGGTCGGTCTGCGGTCCCTCCGGAACCGGCGTCTCCCCATAGGGCATCCGGAGCGTGGCGGTGGGTACGCGATCCCAATCGTCGCGCTGAATCGAACACGCGAGGGACGTCGTCCCAAAGCGCTGCTCGTCTTCGTCGCAGGGAATGGCCAGAACAAGGTCAAGCGTCCGCGGATCGCCCCACGCGACCTGTCGGACCTCACGGGATAGGCGAGCACCGAAACCGTGGTACCGGTGCTCAGGTTCAGCAGGAGCAGTTCACCCTCGTGGGCCCATCCACCGTCATACACGCCGGTGCCGATGGCCGCCAATGGCAGCGTCGGGTGGAAGGCGATCGCGTTCGCCGGCCAGCGAGTCATGAAGTGGGTCACACAGGCCAGGTCGCTCAACCGGTACACCGCCGCCGGATACCAGCCTGAATGCGGTCGGGACCGGCCCGAGACGTCACCTCCGTGCCACTGAGGCCGGGTGAGCGTGCCAGCGGCCACGATGACGTCGCTAGCGGGATGAGTGGCGACGACGCGCGGTTGGCCGATCTCACGGAAGGGACCAGCGCCCAAGACTCGAACCGGCCGGATCTCGAAGGCGCTCACCGGACAGAGGCAGGTTCAACTCTTTCGATCATGGCTGGAATGATGTCATCCCTTCCCGCGAATGGCAGGGCCATCCTGTACTCCACGACCAGCTCAGCAAGGGCGGCGGATCCCTACACCAGCACGAAAGGGGAGCCGGGACGGTGCCCGGCTCCCTTCAACGACCCTCACACTCGATCAGGGCATGCCAAATGTTGCGTCAGACGCAATACGGATCAGCGTCAGCTGCAGCCGCTGGTGGAGCCGCAGCCCTCGCAGACGTAGCAGCTGCCGGCGGGCGCATCTTCGTACCGCAGGTGAAGCAGAGCGGTGCGTCGGCGGCCTTGCCGATCACGGCCTCCAGCAACTCGGTGCTGGAGCCCACGCTCGGAGCCGGCTTGGCGGCGGCCACGTCGGCCATCTCCCGGGCCGGCTGGGCGACAGCCTCCGGCGTGGCCGGAGTCTCCACCGGCGCGGAGGAAGCCATCGCGGTGAGCTCGGCGCCGGTGACGGCGGCGGCCTCCGCGTCGGCCTCGGCCCGCAACTGGGCGGCCCGCTCCGAGGCGGTGAAGATGCCCAGCTCGGCGCGGCGCTCGTAGGGCAGGAAGTCCAGCGCCAGGCGACGGAAGATGTAGTCCATCACCGAGGCCGCCATCCGCACGTCCGGGTCGTCGGTCATGCCGGCCGGCTCGAAGCGCATGTTGGTGAACTTGCTGACGAACGTCTCCAGCGGCACGCCGTACTGCAGGCCGATGCTGATGGCCACCGAGAAGGCGTCCATTACGCCGGCCAGGGTCGAGCCCTGCTTGGACATCTTGAGGAAGACCTCACCGAGGCCGTCGTCCGGGTAGGACGACGCGGTCAGGTAACCCTCGGCACCACCGACGGAGAAGCTGACCGTCTCGGACGGCGCTTCTTCGGCAGGCGCTTACGCACCGGCCGGTACTCGATGACCTTCTCCACAGCGGCCGGCGCGGCGGCAGCGGTCTCGACGGCGGCCGGCTCGGTGGCCTTGTTGGACTTGGCGACCGAGAGCGGCTGGCCGACCTTGCAGTTGTCCCGGTAGATCGCCAGCGCCTTGAGGCCGAGCTTCCAGCCCTCGAAGTAGATCTTCTCGACGTCCTCGACGGTGGCCGCCTCCGGCATGTTGACCGTCTTGGAGATGGCGCCGGAGACGAACGGCTGGATGGCCGCCATCATCCGCACGTGGCCCATCGGGGCGATCGTCCGCTCCCCATGGCGCAGTCGAAGACCGGGTAGTGCTCCGGCTTGAGGCCGGGGGCGTCCACCACGTGGCCGTGGTCGGCGATGTGCTCGACGATCGCCTCGACCTGCTCCTCGGGTAGCCGAGGCTGCGCAGGGCGCGCGGCACCGTCTGGTTGACGATCTGCATCGAGCCGCCGCCGACCAGCTTCTTGAACTTGACGAGCGCCAGGTCCGGTTCCACGCCGGTCGTGTCGCAGTCCATCATGAAGCCGATCGTGCCGGTCGGGGCAAGGACGCTCGCCTGCGCGTTGCGCCAACCGAACTTGTCGCCGATCTTGTTGCCCTGGGTCCACTGCTTGGTCGCCTCGCGGACGATCGCGGTGGCCACCGGGCTGGTCGGCTTGATCTCGTCGTTGGCCGCGGCGTGCTTGCGCATGACCCGCTTGTGCGGCTCGGCGTTGCGGGCGTAACCGTCGTACGGGCCGACGACGCCGGCCAGCTCGGCCGAGCGGCGGTAGGCGGTGCCGGTCATCAGGGACGTGATCGACGCGGCGACCGAGCGGCCCTGGTCCGAGTCGTACGGCAGGCCGGTGGCCATCAGCAGGGCGCCGAGGTTGGCGTAGCCGATGCCCAGCTGCCGGTAGGCGCGGAGGTCTCACCGATCTTCTCGGTCGGGAAGTCCGCGAAGCAGATCGAGATGTCCATCGCGGTGATGACGAACTCGACGGACTTGACGAACTTCTCCACCTCGAAGCCACCGTCGGCGCGGAGGAACTTCATCAGGTTGAGCGAGGCGAGGTTGCACGAGGAGTTGTCCAGGTGCAGGTATTCCGAGCACGGGTTCGACGCGGTGATCCGCCCGGTCTCCGGGCAGGTGTGCCAGTCGTTGATCGTGTCGTCGTACTGCAGGCCCGGGTCGGCGCACTCCCAGGCGGCCTGGGAGATGGAACGGAACAGCTTCTTGGCCTCGACCGTCTCGATGGTCGACCCGTCGAGCCGACCCGCAGGTCGAACCCGCCGTCGTTCTCCACCGCCGTCATGAACTCGTCGGAGACGCGGACCGAGTTGTTGGCGTTCTGGTACTGAACGCTGACGATGTCGGAGCCGCCGAGGTCCATGTCGAACCCGGCGTCACGCAGCGCGCGGATCTTGTCTTCCTCGCGCGCCTTGGTGACCACGAACTCCTGGATGTCCGGGTGGTCGACGTCGATGATGACCATCTTGCCGCCCGGCGGGTCGCGCCGCCGGACTTGATGGTGCCGGCCGAGGCGTCCGCGCCGCGCATGAAGCTGACCGGGCCGGAGGCGTTACCGCCGGAGGAGAGCAGCTCGCGGGACGAGCGGATCCGCGACAGGTTGACCCGGAGCCGGAGCCGCCCTTGAAGATCAGCCCCTCCTCCTTGTACCAGTCGAGGATCGAGTCCATCGAGTCGTCGACGGCCAGGATGAAGCAGGCGCTGACCTGCTGCGGCGACGGCGTGCCGACGTTGAACCAGACCGGCGAGTTGAAGCTGAACACCTGGTGCAGCAGCATCCAGGTCAGCTCGTGCCCGAAGATCTCGGCGTCGGCCGGGCTGGCGAAGTAGCCGTACTCCTCACCAGCGGTGCGGTAGGTGCTGACCACCCGGTCGATCAGCTGCCGGAGCGACCACTCCCGCCCGGGGTCCCCACCGCGCCCCGGAAGTACTTCGTGGTGACGATGTTGGCCGCGTTGACGCTCCACGACGCCGGGAACTCGACCCCCGCTGCTCGAAGTTGATCGAGCCGTCCCGCCAGTTCGTCATCACGACGTCGCGGCGCTCCCAGCTGACCTCGTCGTACGGGTGGACCCCTCCGTCGTCCACACCCGCTCGATCTTCAGCCCGCGCCTGCCTTGTTCCGTGAACGGCTAGTTGTCACGCCGTCGCCCCCTCGTCTGCGCGGTCAGCCACCGCGCGTCCCAATCTCTCGAAAACTGTGAAGATTCAGCTGGTACGGCCGGCGGCCTCGACCGCGTCGGCCCGGCCCTGCTCCGGGCGCGGGCCGCAGCCCGCAGTGTCTCGATCTCGCGCTCGAAGTCGGCTAGCGAGTCGAAGGAGCGGTAGACGCTGGCGAACCGCAGGTGGCGATCTCGTCCAGGTCGCGCAGCGGGCCCAGGATCGCCAGGCCCACATCGTGACTGGGGATCTCGGCGGCCCCTTGGCCCGGACCGTCTCCTCCACCCGCTGCGCGAGCAACGCGAGGGAGTCGTCGTCCACCGGCCGGCCCTGGCACGCCTTGCGCACCCGCCGATGATCTTCGTACGACTGAACGGCTCGGTCACCCGCTGCGCTTGACGACCGCGAGGACCGCCTCCTCGACGGTGGTGAACCGCTTGCCGCACTCCGGGCAGGATCGCCGCCGTCGGATGAGCTGGCCGTCGTCGGCCTCCCGCGAGTCGACCACACGTGAGTCAGCGTGCCGGCAGTACGGACACCGCATCGCCCACCTCCTAAAATGATCAACTGCGAGCAGACCGGACACCCCGGACACGCCACACCGCGACGGTGCCGTCCTCGGACGACGCTCGCCGTGATCAACGTTACGGGAGTGCGGTCGGTAGTCAGACCCAACCTGTAGGCAACTTACGCCCGTGTCACTACTACATCTAGGGGTCGACCGTATGTCGCCGGGGAAGCCGGGTCAAGTTGATCGGCGTGTCCGGCGCGTCACGGACCATCTGGTCATCCACCCCCACCAACACGCCCGAAGGCCCAACGCCACGGCCCCGCCCGGTTACCGGTCGACAGGCCGGAGTGCGCCGGAAAACAGTCGACGATCGAACACCAGTGCTACCTGACGTACCATTTATCAGAACATCTGTACGACCGGAGCGCTTTTTCACCCCGACACGCCGGTGAGGTCGTACAGATGTTTGAAAATGACCGATCTCACCTATACGGTCATGAACAACGTGGCACCACCGCACGCACCACGAGCCGACGAGGCACCCAGCGCCGACCAGGGAGGACGGACGTGACCGAGGACCGGGCCAGCCGGCCGAAGAGCCCGCAGCAGATCACCGATGCGGGCCCGCCAGCCACCCGACGCCGCAGCGCCGCGCGCAGCCGGACGGGTCAGCCCGCCGTGCGCCAGGTGACGCCGGTGGTCAGCGCGTTCCCCGACCCGGCGACGGTCGACCTGACCGCCCGCCAACGCCGCATCCTGGAGTTCATCCGCACCTGGGTCGAGCGACACGGCTACCCGCCGAGCGTCCGGGAGATCGGCGAGGCCGTCGGCCTGGTGTCGCCGTCCAGCGTCGCCTACCAGCTCAAGGAGCTGGAGAAGAAGGGCTTCCTGCGCCGCGACCCCAACCGGCCGCGCGCGGTGGACGTCCGGGCCCCAGCGAGGCCATCGACGACGAGCTGTCGCGGGCACAGCGACCCACCCCGGCGTACGTGCCGATGCTCGGCCGGATCGCCGCCGGTGGGCCGATCCTCGCCGAACAGGCCGTGGAGGACATCTTCCCGCTCCCCGCGAGTTGGTGGGCGAGGGCGAGGTCTTCATGCTCCAGGTCAAGGGCGACTCGATGCTCGACGCGGCGATCTGCGACGGCGACTGGGTGGTCGTCCGGCAGCAGCCGACCGCCGACTCGGGCGAGATCGTGGCCGCCATGCTCGACGGCGAGGCGACCGTCAAGACCTACCGGCGGCGCGACGGCCACGTCTGGCTGATGCCACAGAACCCGCCTTCGACCCGATCCCCGGTGACGACGCCACCATCATGGGCCGGGTCGTGGCGGTGCTACGCCGAATCTGACCGGTCGGCGGGGTGGGCGCCCCGGGTGCTCACCCGCGCCGCTCCTCAGGGCGGAGCGACCAACCCGTCAGTAGCGGTCACCCCGATGACCACGACCGCCACCGGGATACTGCCCGTACGGGTCGACCGGTGGGTCCTCGTCGCGTCGACGGTTAGGCCGCTGGCCCCGGTAGTCGGGCTCCTGACCACCACGTTCCTGGCCACCACGCTCCTGGCCACCACGCTCCGGACCACCACGCCGAGGTGGCTCCGCACGACCGGCACCGGGCTGACCGCCGTCGCCGCCGTACACGCCGCCGCCAGGACGGCCACCGCCACCTGGGGACGACCGCCACCCTGCGGACGACCGGCACCCTGGCCCTGAGGACGACCGCCGCCCTGGGCGGCCTCCGCCGCCGGCCGGGGACGACCGCCGCCGTACACTCCAGCACCGCCGCCGTCCGGTCGGGCCGCACCGTAACCGCCGTCGGCCGCCGGCGGTCGACCGCCGGCGCCGTACACGGCCCCAGCTGCCGGGGCCGGGCCGCCGCGACCCGCGCCATAGACCGCGCCTCCGGCCGGCGCGCCAGCACCGTAGACACCACTTCTGCGATCGCCATCGGCCGGGGCACCGTCGACGGCGCGCCCGGTGCGCGGGCTGAACGGGTCGCCGTCCGGGTCCGGACTCGTCGGACGCGCCGGGGCCGGCGGGCGGCGGCGGGCACGGACGATGCCGATGATGCCGGCACCCACCAGCAGCAGGCCGAGCAACCCGACCGCGCCGACCAGGTACGTGATGTCGTCCAGGCTCAGATCGGCGGTCCAGGACTTCGAGGCCGCCGACTTGGCGCCCTCCGGCCCAGTGGCACGGCTGTCGAACTGGACGGCGTGTAGCTGAGGATGTCGAGCGACTCGTCCTCGGCGAACCGGGCCGCATCGGAGACGGTCAGGAACGACTTGCCGTCCAGGGTGTAGCTGATGGCCTCGCCGAACGGGTCGGCCAACGGCGTCACCCGCGGCTTGCCGGTGGTGAGCGCGGCCACGATGTCACCGCCGGCCACGTCGAACTCGAACGCGTCCGCGTAGGTGCGCAGGACCACCCGGGAACCGTCCGGCGACCGGGACGCGCCGGTGATGGCGATCCGGCCGAACGTGTTGAGCGCGTTCTCCGTCTGCGTCTTCGGCAGCGCGATGTCGCCGGCCTGCGCATCGGCACCGGCTCGGTCTCGCCGGTCTTCAGGGCCGCCGACGGGGTGAAGATCTCGGCCTTGCCGCTGGTCACCTTGGTGATGATCAGCGGCTTTCCGTCGTCGCCGATGAGCAACGCCTCGGCGTCGTGTGGTTTGGTCTCCGGTAGGAGACCCGGTGCAGCACCGGCTGCTTGGCGCCGCTGACCGGCATCGACCAGAGCGCGACCCGCGAGCGGCGCTCCTTCGAGTCGGCGTTGTCACCGATGTCGGCGATCCAGAGGGTGTTGCCGTCCTTCGACAGAGCGAGATCCTCGGTGTCGAGCGGACCCTGCCCCGAATAGCGGACCGGCTCCTTCGAGACCTTGCACTTGCTGTCGAGGAAGAAGACCCGCTTGCGTGTCAGGTCCTCGGTGCCGTCGTTGATGACGATGAAGCCACTCTTGGTCGCGACCAGCCCGGACAGCTCCCGCAGGCGCTCGTCGGTGATCGTGCAGCGCTTCTTGCCGGGAGTGGCGGCGGGCGGCCCGGACGACCGGGAGCGGGAGCCGCCACGGCGACTCCAGCAGCGCCACGGTTGCCCCGAGCAGGCCGAGGGCAACCGTGACCGAGGAAACAACGCGGCGCATTCGGCCAGTGTCGCATGCCACGCGTTTCCGACGGATGACGCCGTGGCCGCTCAAGAGCGACTGCCGGCCGCCTGCCCCTGCCGTTCGACGGAGAACTGCTCCAGCTCCGCCGCCAGCTCAGCGCCGACGCGAACGTGCAGCAGGGTGCCCTCCGGCAGGTGCGACGTGCTGAGCACCTCACCCGTGCGGTGCGCCCGAGCCACCAGGTCGCCCCGGTCGTACGGCAGCACGGCCCGGACCTCCACGGCCGGACTCGGCAGCCGCTCCTCGATCGCCGCGCGCAGCGCGTCGATGCCCCGCCCGGAGTACGCGGACACGAAGAGGGCGTCCGGCCAGAGTCGCTTGAGCCGTAGCAGCGTGTCCTCGTCGGCCGCGTCGCTCTTGTTGACCACCAGCAGCTCGGGAAGCCGGTCCGCGCTCACCTCGGCAAGCACCGCGTGGACAGCCCGGACCTGCTCCTCCGGATCCGGGTGGGTGCCGTCGACGACGTGCACCACCAGATCCGCCTCCGCGACCTCCTCCAGCGTCGAGCGGAACGCCTCGACGATCTGGTGCGGCAGGTGCCGGACGAAGCCGACCGTGTCGGAGGGTGTAGACCCGCCCGTCCGAGGCGGTCGCCTTACGGGTGGTCGGATCCAGGGTGGCGAACAGCGCGTTCTCGACCAGCACGCCCGCGCCGGTCAGCCGGTTGAGCAGGCTGGACTTGCCCGCGTTCGTGTAGCCGGCGATGGCCACCGCGGGAACGGCGTTGCGGGAGCGTCGGGCGCGCTTGGTCACGCGTACCGTCTTCATGCTCTTGATCTCGCGGCGCAGCCGGAGATGCGGTGGCGGATCCGCCGCCGGTCGGTCTCCAGCTTGGTCTCACCGGGACCACGCACACCATACCGCCGCCGGCGCCGCCACCACGGCCGGAACCACCGGTCTGCCGGGAGAGCGTCTCACCCCAACCGCGCAGTCGGGGCAGGAGGTATTGAGCTGGGCCAGCTCGACCTGCGCCTTACCTTCCTTGCTCTTGGCGTGCTGGGCGAAGATGTCGAGGATCAGCGCGGTGCGGTCGACGACCTTGACCTGGTGCGCTGCTCCAGGTTGCGCAGCTGCGACGGGACAACTCACCGTCGCAGATGACCGTGTCGGCGCCGCTGGACAACACCACCGCGCCGAGGTCGTCGACCTTGCCGCGGCCGATGTACGTGGCCGGGTCGGGTCGGGTCCGTCGCTGGATGAGCCCTTCGAGCACCTGCGAGCCGGCGGTCTCGGCCAGCGCGGCAAGCTCGGCCAGTGAATTTTCCGCGTCCGTCACCGTGCCCTCGGTCCAGACGCCCACCAGGACGACCCGCTCCAGCCGCAGCTGGCGGTATTCCACCTCGGTGACGTCGGTGAGCTCGGTTGACATGCCCGGGACGCGTCGGAGGGACTGCCGCTCCGACAGATCCATCTCGCCAGTGGTGACGTCGTCGAGCTCGTCCTCGACGGGGACGAAGCTCTCCTGGTCTCGCAAGCGGTTCTCCTGTCCGTTTTGATAAGTAGAACGTAATCCTGACATGACGCAACGCCGAACGCACCTGCTATATGCCCATGGTGAACGTCGCCAAAAGTGGGGCGAATGCTGGTCGGCTGCGACAACCCGGTAGAAATGCGGGCGGCGGCCGATCGGCCGCACAGCCGTTACGGAGGGATCCCGTGGCCATCACCCGACTGCCGAGCGCCGGATTTTCAATCACCATCCGGATCGCCGTGACCGCGGACGCCTCTCGATCGGCCGGCTCACCACCTCCGTCGGCGAGGCCGGGGCGATCGTCACGGCGCTGGACGTGGTGGACTCGGACCCGACCCACGTCATCGTCGACCTGACCTGCGACACCGCCGACGCCGGTCACGCCGACCAGGTGGTCGACGCGCTGACCGCGCTGGACGGCGTGGACGTGCGGAAGGTGTCGGACCGGACGTTCCTCCTGCACCTGGGCGGCAAGATCGAGGTGACCTCGAAGGTCGCCCTGCGCAACCGTGACGAGCTGTCTCGGGCGTACACCCCGGGGTGGCCGGGTCTGCATGGCGATCGCCGAGAACCCGGCCGATGCCCGGCGGCTGACCATCAGCGCAACACCGTCGCGGTGGTCAGCGACGGTTCGGCGGTGCTCGGCCTGGGCAACCTGGGCCCGGCCGCGTCGCTGCCGGTGATGGAGGGCAAGGCGGCGCTGTTCAAGCGCTTCGGTGGGTGGACGCCTGGCCGGTGGTGCTGGACACCCAGGACACCGACGAGATCGTGCAGATCGTCAAGGCGATCGCGCCGGCCTACGGTGGCATCAACCTGGAGGACATCGCCGCGCCGCGCTGCTTCGAGATCGAGGCCCGGCTGCGCGAGGCGCTGGACATTCCGGTCTTCCACGACGACCAGCACGGCACCGCGATCGTGGTGCTCGCCGCGCTGACCAACGCGCTGCGGGTGGTGGGCAAGCAGCTCACGGACGTCCGGGTGGTCGTCTCCGGAGCCGGCGCGGCCGGCACCGCGATCATGAAGCTGCTGCTGCGCCAGGGCGTCGGCGACATCATCGCGTACGACCGGGAGGGCGCCCTGCACCGCGGGCTGACCGGGCTCAACTCGGCGTGGCAGTGGTTGGCGGACAACACCAACAAGGAGAACTACTCGGGCGACCTGCCCGGTGCGATCCGGGCGCCGACGTGTTCATCGGTGTGAGCGCGCCGAACCTGCTCACCGGCGCCGACATCGCCGGAATGGCCAAGGACTCGATCGTCTTCGCGCTGGCCAACCCGGACCCGGAGGTGGACCCGCGCGAGGCGCGCAAGCACGCCGCCGTGGTCGCCACCGGCCGCTCGGACCAGCCGAACCAGATCAACAACGTGCTCGCGTTCCCGGGTGTTCCGCGGCATGTTGGACGCGCACGCCGAGGAGTTCACCGAGGAGATGGCGATCGCCGCCGCTCGGGCCATCGCCGACGTGGTCGGTCAGGACAAGATCAACCCGACGGTGATCGTGCCGAGCGTCTTCGACTCCCGGGTCGCCCCGGCGGTCGCCGCCGCCGTCCGCGCCGCCGCAAACAACCCGAGCCCGCTGCCGGCCGCCGACCCGGGCCCGGCGGACCTCCCGAGATCGCGGCGAACGCAAGCGCCACCCGTAAAGCCGGGCCGCCGGGCTAACCTCCGTCGATCACGAAGTTATTGCCACGACACGCCGAGCTGACTGGCAATAACTTCATGATCGACGCGGTGCCCCGTGGGTGGGTCAGGTGGGAGGTTTACCTCGCCGGTTGCTACCAGGACCGCGGGGCCGGACAGCCAGCAGGAGTTCTCGGTGACGGTGACCGTCACGCGGCCGCCGGGCACGTCCACGGCGACCACACCGGTGTCCCGACCTCCGTCCCGCAGAGCCACCGCACCCACCGCGCAGGCACCAGTGCCGCAGGAGAGGTCTCGGCGCTGCCGCGCTCGTACACCCGCATCAGGGAGTGCTCGTCGGTGCCGTCGACCGGGTCGCCCGCCACGATGAACTCCACGTTCACCCCGGCTGGGAAGACCGCCGGGTCGAACCCGGCGCGACGGTCAGGTCCAGCGCGGACAGCTCCACCCCGGCCGGCAGGACACAGACCAGGTGCGGGTTGCCGATGTCCACGACGGTGCCGGACAGGGTCAGCCCGCCCAGGGTGGCGCTCGACCTGTCGTACACCTGGGGTCGACGCATCTCGACGGACACGGCGTCGCCCTCGACCAGCGCGCGCACGACGCCGGCCCGGGTGGCCACCGGCAGCGCCGCGCCGACGGGCGTCGCCAACCCCATCTCGAGCAGGTAGCGCACGAAGACCCGGGCGCCGTTGCCACACATCTCGGCGAACGAACCGTCGGCGTTCCAGTAGTCCATGAACCACTCGGCCTCGCCGGCCTGCCCGGCGCCGTCCGGATGCTTGGCCGCGCGGACCACCCGCAGTACGCCGTCCGCGCCGATGCCCCGTCGCCGGTCACAGAGCGCCGCGACCAACTCCGGGGTCAGGTCGAGCTGGCCATCCGGGTCGGGCAGGAGGACGAAGTCGTTGCCGGTGCCGTGGCCCTTGGTGAACTCCACGCCCCCATCATCGCGCAGCGGCGGGCACCAGATGCAGGGCGGCCCCGATCAGGTCCGGCGTCGCCGAGTCCAGCCAGTGGATCCGCGGATCCCGCCGAAACCAGGACCGCTGCCGGCGAACGAACCGCCGGGTCGCCCGGACCGTCTCGTCGTGCGCCTGCGACTCGGTCAGTTCGCCGGCGAGCAGTCTCAGCACCTGCTGGTAGCCGAGCGCGCGGCTCGCCGTCCGCCCTCGGGCAGCCCGCGCGTGACCAACTCGCGGGTCTCCGCCACCAGGCCGTCGGCCCACATCCGGTCCACCCGCAGCGCGATCCGCTCGTCCAGCAGGCCGGTGTCCAGGTCGACGCCGAGCTGTACCGACGGGTAGTACGGCGTCGGCTGCGGCAGCGAGGCGGTGAACGGCGCCCCGGTAATCTCGATCACCTCCAGGGCCCGGACGATCCGCCGCCCGTTGCCGGGCAGGATGCCCTCGGCGGCGACCGTGTCGGCGGCGCGCAGCCGCGCGTACAGCGGCGCGGGACCCACCTCGGCCAACTCCCGCTCCAGCCGCTCCCGCAGCACCGCGTCGGTGCCCGGGAACTCGAAGCGCTCTAGCACCGCCCGCACGTACAGCCCGGACCCACCGACCAGCAGCGGCACCGCCCCGGGCCAGGATGTCGTCCACCGCCGCGCGGGCCAGCCGCTGGTACTCCGCGACGCTCGCCGGCTCGGTGACCTCCCAGATGTCCAGCAGGTGGTGCGGCACCCCGTCCCGCTCCTCGCGGGACAGCTTGGCGGTGCCGATGTCCATCCCCGGTACAGCTGCATCGAGTCGGCGTTGACCACCTCCCCGTCGAGGGCGTGCGCCAACGCGATGCTCAGCGCCGACTTACCGGCCGCGGTCGGACCGACCACCGCCACGACCGTGCCGGCTCCGTCGCTGGTCACGCCCGCTCCCAGGACGCCACGAAGTAGGCCACGCCATAGGGCGCCGACTCGTACAGGAGCTCGCCGCGCCACCCCGCCGGCCGCGCGGGCCGCGCCGGCGAGCACCTGCCAGGGCGCGCGACCGGCGGCCTTCAGCTCCGCCGACAGCACCGGGTCGAGGTCGAGCAGGACGTCCAGGTCCGCGTCGGCCAGCGCCGCCGCAACCCGTTGGTCGTACGGGAGGCGCGCGCGTCGTCGTACCCGGGGCCTTCTCCCCGGCAGGCCGACCCGTCCCCGAGCACCAGCAGCGCCACCCGGTCACCCGCGGCGTCGACCTCCTCCGCGAGCGCGGCCAGCTCGGCCGGGCCGGCGTCGGCGGCCACCTGAACGGCGAACACCGTCGGGGTGGGGTTCGGCGTGGTGGGGTTCGGCGTGGTGGGGTTCGGCGCGGTGGGGTTCGGCGCGGTGGGGTTCGGCGCGGTGGGGTCCGGCGTGGCGGACGGCGGCGTGGCGGGGTTCGGCGGTGTGGACGTCGGCGGTCGTGGGTCGTGGCGGGTCAGCAGCCAGGCGCCGATGGTCAGGCTCAACGGGAGCACCGCACCCCGGTCCGGCTGGCCGGGCGTCAACGGCACGTCCAGGTCGACACCCCAGGGCTGGAGGGAGCCGGTGGCCGGGGGCCGAATCGGACCGGTGACCGGGCCCGTGCCCAGAAGCACCACGATGTCCGGTTCGGCTGCAAACAGCCGGCGTACGACAGTGTCACAAGCGGCCCGCAGGTCGCCCAACTCCGGGGCCGCGGAGCCGGCCACCTCCGGCACGAGCAGGGGCGGATGCGGGCAGACGGCGGCGGCGAGCAGTGGCACCCGTTCACCGTAGCGGGAATCCCCGGTGCGTCTCGGAGCCGATCCGGTCATTGGGGCCCTAGGACACCGTATGGTCACGGTCGGCGATAGGCGCTCGACGCGGACCGGGTTGGACCTGTGACAATGCCGGAAGCAACTTGGCTGCGCCGTGGCGGCGACGGGGATCAATCTCTCGACGCCGGGAGAACGAGGATGGGCACATGAGCGACTGGACTGCCTTCGGACGGGTGGACGCGGACGGCACCGTGTACGTCAAGACCACCGAGGGCGAGCGGGTGGTCGGATCCTGGCAGGCGGGAGCACCGGAAGAGGCCTGGCACACTTCGCACGCCGCTTCGCCGACCTGGTGACCGAGGTGGACCTGACCGAGGCGCGACTCAAGTCGGGTGCGGCAGATGCCGGGCACTCGCTGAGCACGATCCGGCGGATCCGCACCACGCTGCCCGAGGCCAACGTGGTCGGCGACATCGACGCGCTGACCGTACGCCTGGACAAGCTGGCGACCCTCGCCGAGGAAAAGGCCGGCGAGGCGCGTGCCGCCGGGAGGCCGCGCGCGGTGAGGCCCTGGCCCGCAAGACCGCGTTGGTCGAGGAGGCCGAGAAGCTGGCCGCCGAGTCCACCGGTTGGAAGACCGCCGGGGACCGGCTCAAGGAGATCCTCGACGAGTGGAAGACCATCCGTGGGGTCGACAAGAAGGCCGACGGCGAGCTGTGGAAGCGGTTCGCCGCCGCCCGGACGGCTTCACCCGCCGTCGGGCGCCCACTTCGCCTCCCTGGACTCGCAGCGCAAGCAGGCGCAGACCGTCAAGGAAGAGCTGGTCGCCGAAGCGGAGAAGCTCCAGGAATCCACCGACTGGGCCGCCACCGCCAACCAGCTCAAGGACCTGATGACCCAGTGGAAGGCCGCTCCGCGCGCCTCCAAGGAGGCCGAGCAGAAGCTCTGGGAACGATTCCGGGTGCGCAGGACGCCTTCTTCAGCCGGCGTAGTGAGGTCTTCTCCGCTCGGGACAACGAGCAGCGCGGCAACCTGGAGCGCAAGCAGGCACCTCGCCGAGGCCGAGGCGTTGGACATCGACGCCGACCCGAAGGGCGCCCAGGCCAAGCTGCGGGACATTCAGGCGCAGTGGCACGAAGCCGGCCGGGTGCTCGCGAGGCCGCCGCCGGGCTGGAGCGCCGGCTGCGCGTCATCGACGACAAGGTCCGTGACGTGATGGACTCGGCGTGGCGCCGTACCACCAAGGAGGACAACCCGCTGCTCGCCCAGATGCGGGCTCAGGTGGCGGAGGCCGAGGAGCGGCTGGCCCGGGCGCAGAGCGCCGGGGACTCGCGCCGGATCAAGGAAGCCGAGCAGGCGCTCAACGCCAAGCGGCAGTTCCTCCAGCTCGCCGAGCAGGCCGGCTGAGCTGACATCGTCCGGAGCCCTCGGTCCCTCACGGGACCGAGGGCTCCGCCGTCCGCGCCCTCACACGCCCCGAGCCCCGCGTCTCGCCCCGGTCAGCGTCAGCGTCAGCGATCCACGCAACTTCCCGGATGTTGCTGCCTCGGGCGAGCGAGAGACAGCAAGATCCCTGGTGTTGCGCGGATCTTGGGGATGAGCAGGGTTCTGCGGGCCGGGGCGCGCTTTGGGCGCCGTCGGCCGTCAAGGTCATGCTCGATCCAGGATGATGTGGCGACCTTGACGTCGGGAAACCACTACATCCAGGTTGGAGCGCGATCATGTGCTGGGGAGTGGGTTGCGAAGGTGCGCGCCACGCCACGCCACGCCACGCCACGCCACGCCACGCCACGCCACGAAGATCGTGCTCGAACCTGGATGTAGTGGCGTTCGACGCACCCGATGACCACTAGATCCAGGTTCGAGCACGATCATGCACAGGGTACGGGTGCAGAACGGGCAGAGCGGGCGGGTAGACGGGCGCGGAAGCGGGCGGCGGCGGGCGCGGAGCGGCCGGCGGGCGGGCGGGCGCGAAAGCCACCGGCGGGCGGGACGCGGAAGCAGGCGGGGACACGGGCCGCGGAAGCGGGCGGGGACACGGGCCGCGGAAGCAGGCGGGACACGGCCGCGGAAGCGGGCGGCGGCGGGCGCGGAGCGGCCGGCTGGACGGGTGCGGGAGCGGCCGGCCGGCGGGAGGTACGCGGGGGCAGGTTGACGCATCGACCTGGGCTGATCAGAATGAGCGACGGAGCCAGGGTAGGGCCACCGGCACGAGGGCGACGAAGGCGGAGCATCCGCCGTCGAGGGTCGCCGGTGAGCTTCCGCGAGTGACCACGTCCGCGTGACATGGGCCGTCGCGCACTGTCCGCGTACCCCTGGGGACCGGAACGTGCGGACGGCCGCCCGCCGGCGTCGTTTCTGGACGGCGCCGGACCTCCGAAGTGGAGCTCGAATGTTCCGTCCCAAAGCTCTCGGCGGCGCGCTCACCGCGCTCGTCACCGTCGCGTCCGGTGTGTTCCTCGCCGCCGCGGTCGGCAGCAGCCCGGCCGTTGCCGCTGGCACGGGTACCGGTTATCTGCACACCAACGGCAATCAGATCGTGGACAGCACCGGTGCCACGGTCCGGCTGACCGGCATCAACTGGTTCGGCATGGAGACCGACAACAAGACCTTCCACGGGCTGTGGTCGAGCAACCCGTGGCGGGGCAGCTCGACACGATGGCCCGGCTGGGTTACAACACGTTGCGGGTGCCGTACTCGAACGACGCGCTGAAGGCCGGCGCGACCGCGAGTGGGGTCAACGACTTCGTCAACCCGGACCTGGTCGGGCTGTCGCCGTTGCAGATCCTGGACAAGGTGATCGACTACGCCGGCAGCAAGGGGATGCGGATCATCCTGGACCGCCACCGGCCGACGGCGGCGGGCAGTCACCGTTGTGGTACACGGCGGCGGTCTCCGAGGCGACCTGGATCAACGACTGGAAGATGCTCGCCCAGCGGTACGCGGGCAACCCCACGGTGATCGGCGCTGACCTGCACAACGAGCCGCACGCCGAGGGCACCAACCCGGCGGCGACCGGCGCGTGTTGGGGCTGCGGCGACACCACGCGGGACTGGCGTCTCGCCGCCGAGCGGGCCGGAAACGCCATCCTCGGTGTCCAACCCAACTGGTTGATCTTCGTGGAGGGTGAGCTGCCCGAGCGGTGGCCTCTCCAACGTCTGGGACGGCGACACCAGCAACGACGAGGACTGCGGTTGGTGGGGTGGCAACCTGTCGAAGGCCGGGCAGTTCCCGGTACGGCTGAACGTGCCGAACCGGCTGGTCTACTCGCCGCACGAGTACGCCACGTCGGTCTACCGGCAGACCTGGTTCGACGCGCCGGACTACCCGGCGAACATGCCGGCCATCTGGGACAAGTACTGGGGTTACCTCTACAAGCAGAACATCGCCCCGATCATGATGGGCGAGTTCGGCAGCACCCTGGCCGACCCGAAGGACAAGGTGTGGTTGGAGCGCCTGATGGCGTACACCGGCACGGGGTGACCGGGATGTCCTTCACCTACTGGTCGTGGAACCCCAACTCGGGTGACACCGGCGGCATCGCGCTGGACGACTGGACGAACATCAACACCGCCAAGCAGGCGATCCTCCAGCCGTACCTGATCGCGCCGTCCGGCGGTGGCACCACCCGCCGACCGACGGGCCGACCAACCCGCCCACCGGTGCCTGCTCTGCCACCTACCGGCAGGTGAACGCCTGGCAGGGCGGCTTCCAGGGTGAGTTGACAGTGAAGAACACCGGCTCGGCCGCGGTGAACCCGTGGTCGGCCACCTGGACCTGGCCGTCCGGAGTGACGCTGGGCAGTGGTTGGAACGCGACCGTCAGCCAGTCCGGCACCACGGTCACGGCCGCCGCCCGGGCACACGCCGTCCCTGCCGGCGGGTGGGTCGGTCACCGTGGGCTTCACCGCCAACGGCACCGCCAGCGCGCCGGGTGCCGTGAAGCTCAACGGCGCCAGCTGCTGAACCGTCGGGACGGCCGGCGCACACCGCGTCGGCCGTCCCGGCCTCGCCGGCACCCAGCCGCCCCGGCCCGGCGCAGCCCAGCCGCCCGGCCCGACGCCCCGCCAGCCGCCCCGGCCATTTACATTCAGATGCGTCTATGCTTTTATCGGGAAAGCGCTTGCCTCACGGTTGGCAGGCGCGAGCGCGGGAGCCGCTTTCCTTCACGAACCTGCACTGGCGGGCCCGAGGACCACCGGTCCCGGCCGAGATTCGCCGCCCACGGGCATGGGCGTCGCGACACCTCCGTCCGCCTCATCGAAAGGAAGCAGCATGCGCACAGGACGGCGTCGAATGACGCTGATCGCCACCACCGCCGCAGCCACCGCCACCCTCGTCACGGCCGGGCTGCTGACCTCCGTGTCCGCCCAGGCGGCAGCCGGCTGCCAGGTGGCCTACTCGGCCGCCAGCCAGTGGCCGGGCGGGTTCACCGGCAATGTCACGGTCACCAACCTGGGCGATCCGATCTCCGGGTGGACGCTGCGCTGGTCGTACGGGGCCGGTCAGCAGGTCAGCCAGGCGTGGGGCGCCACCGTCACGCAGAGCGGCGGGCAGGTCTCCGCGACGAACGTCGACTACAACGGCAACCTCGGGACCAACGGCAGCACGTCGTTCGGCTTCAACGCGAGCTGGAACTCCAGCAACCCGGCACCGACCAATTTCACCCTGAACAACGTCGCCTGTACCGGCAGCACCCCAACGATCACCGGGCCGCCGCCGACCACCCCGGCACCGCCGAGCACCCCACCGCCGACGAGCAACCCGCCGCAGACCGGTCTGGTCGGTTGGGCCACCCAGAACGGCGGCACCACCGGTGGCGGCAACGCCGCGACGACCACCGTCACCACCGCCTCGGCACTGACCAGCGCGTTGAACGCGACAGGCGCCGCGGTGATCCGGGTCTCCGGGACGATTTCCTGCTCGGGCATGCTGCGGATCCGGTCCAACAAGACCATCCTCGGCAACTCGGGCGCGACGATCGCCGGCTGCGGGTTCAACGTCAGCGGCGACCGCAACGTGATCATCCGGAATCTGACCTTCCGGAACTGGAACGACGACGCGATCAACGTGCAGGAGTCGGCCACCAACATCTGGATCGACCACAACAGCTTCAGCAACGGGTACGACGGCGCCGTCGACATCAAGCGCGGCTCGGACTTCGTCACCGTCTCGTGGAACCGGGTCTTCAGCCACGACAAGACCATGCTGCTGGGCCACAGCGACGACAACGCCAGCCAGGACGTCGGTCACCTGCGGGTGAGCTACCACCACAACTGGTTCGACGGCAGCAACCAGCGCAACCCCGGGTGCGCTTCGGCAACCCGGTGCACGTGTACAACAACTACTACCGGTCCAACGGTGGCTACGGCGTCGCGTCCACCGAGAACGCCGGCGTGCTCGTCGAGGGCAACTACTTCGAGAACGTCGACGACCCGTACCACCTCGGGAGGGTGACTCCGGGCCCGGCAGCCTGGTCGCCCGCAACAACCACTTCGTCAACTCGCCCACCGGCCAGACCGGCGGCAGCGTGGCCAGCATCCCGTACTCCTACCAGCTGGACGCCGCGAGCAGCGTCAAGTCCATCGTCACGGCGGGCGCCGGCGCCGGCCGGATCACCGTCTGAACGCAAAGGGCCCTTGTCGTCCGCGACGACAAGGGGCCCGTTCGTGCGTCAGTGCGCGGCGCAGCCGGCGGTGGGAGCGGCCACGACCGGCGGCGCGCCGATCGTCGGCAGACCGAGCAACACCCGGGGGTACGCGGGAGCGACCCGCCTCGGCCGCGTCACCGGCCCGGGTACGCCGGTGCGCCACCGGTGCGCCGTCGGCGTTCAGGTGATGCGGCGCGGCGTACGTGATCGTGGTGTGCACGATGTCCCCGGCCGGATCTGGTCGGCCATCGACTGCCCGCCGGGGACCTCGGTCGCGAAGTGCACCAGCCGACCGTCGCGGGCCCGGCCGGACATCCGACCGGTCCGCTCGTCCTGCGGCCTCGCCGAGGGCGACCAGCACCTCGACGGTCTCCCCACGAGTCGTTTGTTCTCCGCCCAGGTGATGTCCTCGACGGTGGCGATCAACCGCTCGTAGCGCTCCTGCACGACCTGCTTGGGCAGCTGGTCGTCCATCGTCGCGGCCGGGGTGCCGGGCCGCTTCGAGTACTGGAAGGTGAAGGCCGAGGAGAACCGGGCCTCGCGGACGACGTCCAGCGTGCGCTGGAAGTCGGCCTCGGTCTCGCCGGAAAGCCCACGATGATGTCGGTGGTGATCGCCGCGTCCGGCATCGCCGCCCGGACCTTCTCGATGATCCCCAGGTAGCGCTCGGAGCGGTAGGACCGGCGCATCGCCCGGAGCACGTCGTCCGAGCCGGACTGCAACGGCATGTGCAGCGAGTGGCAGACGTTCGGCGTCTCCGCCATCGCGGCGATCACGTCGTCGGTGAAGTCCTTCGGATGCGGGCTGGTGAAGCGGACCCGCTCCAACCCGTCGATGTCGCCGCAGGCCCGCAGCAGCTTGCCGAACGCGTACCGGTCGCCGAACTCGACACCGTAGGAGTTGACGTTCTGCCCGAGCAGGGTCACCTCCAGCACGCCCTCGTCGACCAGGGCGCGGACCTCGGAGAGGATGTCGCCGGGACGGCGGTCCTTCTCCTGCCGCGCAGCTCGGCTCGATGCAGAACGTGCAGGTGTTGTTGCAACCCACCGAGATCGACACCCAGCCGGCGTACGTGGACTCGCGACGGGTGGGCAGCGTGGAGGGAAGACGTCGAGGGACTCCAGGATCTCCACCTCGGCGGCGGCGTTGTGCCGGGCCCGCTCCAGCAGCACCGGCAGCGCACCGATGTTGTGGGTGCCGAAGACCACGTCCACCCAGGGCGCCTTGCGGACGATCTCGCCCCGGTCCTTCTGGGCCAGGCAGCCGCCGACCGCGATCTGCATCCCGGGTGCTTGTCCTTCACCGGACGCAGGCGACCGAGGTTGCCGTAGAGCCGGTTGTCCGCGTTCTCCCGCACCGCGCAGGTGTTGAAGACGACGATGTCCGGGGTGTCGTCGGTCGGGACGGCGCGCACATAACCGGCCTGTTCGAGCAGGCCGGAGATCCGCTCAGAATCGTGCACGTTCATCTGGCAGCCGTACGTCACGACGTTGTAGGTTCTCGCCACCCTCTTGGTGCCCTTCCCTCGGGCTACCAGGGTAGCGGCCCGTTCGGGGCCCAACCCACCGGCATTGACCCGGTGGCCCATGGCGGGCATCCACGACGGGCAGTACGCTGCACAACAAGGATGTGTTCTGGGCGATTTCGGGGCTTTGCACTCGGCGCCGACGATGCGCGGCTCCGTTCACGGGGAGCACATGACGACCCGCGGGAGGCCAACCGTGACGCGACAAGATGCGACGCAGCGCACCGTCACGACGCCGGACGGGCGGCTCCTCGCGGTGGAGACCTCGGGCTCGCCGGACGGGCCTGCGGTCTTCCTGCTGCACGGCACCCGGGCAGCCGCAGCGGTCCGCGCCCCGGGGCATCGTCGTCTACCGCCTCGGCGTGCACCTCGTCTGCTACGACCGACCCGGTTACGGCGACTCCGACCGGCACGAGGGACGGCGGGTGGCCGACGCCGCCGCCGACGTGAAGGCGATCGCCGACGACCTCGGCATCGAGCGGTTCGCGGTGGTGGGCCGATCCGGCGGCGGACCGCACGCCCTGGCCTGCGCCGCGCTGCTGCCGGACCGGGTCACCCGGGCCGCCGTGCTGGTGGGGCTCGCCCGGCGGGCGCACCCGACCTGGACTGGTACGCCGGAATGGCCGAGACGAACGTGGAGGACTACGGGCAGGCCGACGAGGATCTGGCCGAGCTCACGCTCAACCTGAAGGTCCGCGCGGAGGAGGCCCGACGGGACCCGATGACACTGCTGGAGTTCCTCCGCCCCCAGCTGCCCGAGGAGGACATCCGGGTCGTCGACGACGTCGCGATCCGCCGGCTGCTGACCGACATGTACTCCGAGGCGCTGCGACACGGCCCCGAGGGCTGGATCGACGACGTGTTGGCGATACGGCGCGGCTGGGGTTCGATCTCGGCGCCATCCGTGCGGAGGTCCGGCTCTGGCACGGCGAACAGGACCGCTTCTCCCCGGTGGAGCACTCCCACTGGCTCGCCTCGAAGATCACCCGGCCCAGGTCCAGGTACAGCCCGGCGCGGCACACTTTGGGGCGGTGGAGATCCTGCCGCAGACCCTGACCTGGCTGGCCACGCCGGCTCTCGCGACCAGCCCGCAGGTCTGAGCGGTCGGCGCGACGGACGGCCGGGCCGGTGGGCCGGCCCGAACGGCCGACCCATCCGACGAACCGACCAGGTCAGATGGTGTGCGGATCGATCACCCGGACGATGAACCGCCGTTCGCGCAGGGTCTGCACTGTCGGATGCTCCGGGCCGATCACCTCGGCCAGTCGGTCCGCCACGACGCCGACGTCCTCGGCGGAGTGCCGTCAGCGGCCCGCCGCGACACCAGGGCGAGGTCACCGAGGCAGCGCAGCGTGTCGGGGTGGTCCGCACCGATCACCGAGCCCAGTCGGCCGGCGGTCTCCCGCAGCCGATCCCGCGCCGATTCCCAGTCGTCGTTCTCGGCGAGGCACACCGCGTGGTTGACCTCCGCCGCGAGGGTGCGGGTGATCCGGGCCGAGCACCTTGCGCAGCTCGCCGACCGCCCGACCAGCCGACGCGAGGGCGTCCGACCTGCGGCCGAGCGCGCGCTCCGCGGCCGAGATGTTGCTCAACGTCGCCAGGGTGTGCGGGTGCTCCGGACCGAGCCGAAGCAGCTCCGAATACGCCTGCCGCACCGCGGTCATCTCGGTCAACGCCCGAGCCGCGTCGCCGACGGCCAACAGGTTGGCCGCACGGCTGGAACGACACGCCACAGTGTCCGGGTTGTCCGGGCCGAAGCGTTCGTCGAGCTCGCGGTAGGCAGTCTCGAACATGGGAGCGGCCTCGGTCCCCGACCGGAGCTGCGCAGTGACACCGCCAGGTTGACCTGCGCGGCGAGACTCTGGCCGTCGTCCGGCCCGAGCACCTCGCAGTATGTCTCGTACACCGTGCGCAGCAGGGTGGCCGACCTCTCGTACTCGCCGGCCTCCCGCAGGTCGCTGCCCAGCCGCACGGCCGAGACGAGCGTGTAGGGTGCGTGGGTCCGAGCACCAGCCGCCGCCGCTGATGCACCTCGTCGTCCCATCGGCGGGCCGCCCGGTAGTCCCCGACCAGCCGGTACGAGACGGCGAGGTTGTTGGCCGCGCTCAACGTCCGGGGTGGTCCTCGCCGAACGCCTGGAGCCAGGAGGCGTAGGTCGACCGGTCCCGTTCCAGGGCCTCGGCGTAGCGGCCGAGTGCCCGCAGGTCGCCGCCGAGGCTGCCGGCGGTCATCAGACTGTGCGGGTGCAGCGGGCCCAGCAACCGGCGTTGCTCGGCCAGCACCGCCTCGTCCAGGTCCCGGGCCTCGTCGAACCGACCCAGGCTGCGCAGGATGTTTGCCCGATTGAACCGCAGGTGCAACAACTGTCGGCCCAACGCCGACGCCTCGGTCTCGTCCTGCGCGTCGCGGAGCCGAGCGGACCAGGTGTCGTCCACCTCCTGGCTGAACCCGTCGGCCTGATCCAGACCGCCGCGCTGCCACAGGTAGCGGACCCGGTCGATCAGCAGCTGACATACCGGCTCGTCGGGGCAGGTCAGCGCCTCGGAGACCTCCAGGTGCGGCCAGAGCATGCGCAGCCGGTTCCAGGTGCCCGGGTCGTCCACGTCGCCGCGCGGTCGGGACGCGGCCAGCACCAGGTGCACCTGGTGTCGGGCGGCGACGATCTCGTCCTCGGTCATCCGGTCGCGTACCACCGCCTGCAACAGCCGGTGCACCTGGACCCGACCGCCCTGCACGTCGAGTTTGAGCAGCGCCAGGCGGTTGATCTGCTGGACCAGGGCGCCCCGCACGAGCCGCTCCGACACCGACGGGTCGAACGGCACGAGGGCCGCCGCCATCTCGTCGCTGTAGATGAGTTCGAGGGCGATTTCCGGAGCCAGCACCGAGCAGAGCTGCAACAGCCGGTACGCGGCGGGGCCTGTTCGAGGAGCCGGTTCAGCGACAGGTCCCAGGTTGCCTCCACGGAGAGCGCGCTGGGGCCGTGCCGCTCGATCTGACGCAGGTAGTCGGCGACCGACGTGCCGGTGTCAGCGAGCCAGGCGCCCGCCGCGGCCACCGCGATCGGCAGGTCGCCGAGCGCCTCGGCCACGCGATCGGCCTCCTCGGCGCTGATCGTGGGCACCCGCTGGGCGAGGTGCGCGACACCTCGGTGCGGTTGAAGACGTCCACCTGGATCGGGTTCGCCCGATCACCCCAGGCGCGGTTGCGGGAGGTCAGCAGGACGTGCCCGGGGCCCTGCGGCAGGAACGGCTCGATCTGGTCGAGCTCCTCGGCGTTGTCCAGTACGACGAGCCACCGCTCGTACGGCTCGCCACGGCCCAGCACCTGCAACACCGAGCGGACGGTGTCGGGCAGGGTGGGCCCGACCAGGATGCCGAGGCGACCGGCGAGGTCGGCGAGGGCCGTGTCGACGAACTGCGGCGGGTCCGCCACGATCCACCAGACCACGTCGTACGCGGCCTTGAACCGGTGCACGTACTCCAGGGCCACCTGCGTCTTGCCGACGCCGCCCATGCCCTGGAGTGCGACCGGCAGCACCACCGCGCTGCCCCGCTCTGCAACTGCGCGCGCAGTTGCGCCAGGTCGTCCTCGCGGCCGGTGAACCGGGCGTTCCGGTTGGGGGCGTTGAAGATCAGCGGCTCGGTGCCGGGATAGCGGTGGACCCGCCCGCCGGGCCGTCCGCCGACGACGGCACCGGTCGACCGACCAACCGCAGCACCCGCTCCACGGCGGTCGCGGCGCTCACGTTGACCAGGTTGGTGGAACTCTGCGAGGGAACTCCGCCAACGGGCGCAGGTCGGCGACGTACACGGCGAGGGCCGTGGAGCCGGTGCTCGTGTCGCGGTCGGGCAGGCCACCGGACGGCGTGGCCACGTAGGCCGGTGAGACCACTGTCAGCGTGCGTGGCGCCGGCGTGGCGGCGGACCCCACGGCCGCCGTGGGCTCCACGACCCGCAGCCCGGCCGAACTGAGCACCCGCTCCAGCCACTCGGCCCAGATGGCGTCCTCCGGCGCGTAGCGAAGCACGATCTGGTCGTCGATCGCCTCGGTACGCCGACGGAAACGAGCCTTGCCCGCTCCCGTACCGACTCGTCCATCATCGGCAGCGCGGTCACCGCACCGTCGGTGAGGATCCCGGTCAACGTCTCGAACGCGGCCAGCAGCGACGTCGGCGAGCCGGGCGGGTCACCGAACGTCGCCAGCGTCTCCTCGTACGCGTAGAACGGCCGGTACGGGACCTCGACCGCGGCCCAGTACCGTCGCCGTTCCGCCTCGGTCATGCCGGCCGGCAGCCCGGCGAACCGGCGCATGGCCAGCAGACGGCCCGCCTCGGCCCGCTCCTTCTCGGCCTGGTCGACACGCATCGGCACCGGCAGGACGCGGATGTCCCGCCGCCGGTACCGGTCGCGTACCGAGTCGCCACCGGGCCGCGCCGTCGATGCCCTGGTCGCTGAGCGTGAAGCAGTCGACGAGCGTGTCCGGCAGGTGCAGGGTGCAGATGTCGGCGACGTCGCTCAACCCCGTGCGGCTGTCGATCAGGGTGAAGTCGTACTGGCGCTTCATGTCCGCCCGCAGCGCCTCGAAGAACTGCGCCCCGCCCAGCCGGTTGTAGAAGTTGTCCCAGTCCAGCCCGCTCACCGAGACGGCGTAGTCGCTGTTCTGCCGGCCGGCGGAGAGGAAGTCGAGGCCGCCACCGTCCGGGAAGCTCCAGCGCAGCGAGAACGCGTGCCGCCCGACCCGGGCGTACTGCTCCATCCAGCGATCCGGCCGGTCGTCGACCCGGGTGGTCTCCCACTCGTAGTCGCGGATCATGTCGATCACGCCGCTGGTGCCCTGGATCGCCTCGGCGTCCAGGAACGGGTGGAAGAAGCGGTGCAGGCCGGGTGACTCGAGGTCCCAGTCGGCGACGAGCACCCGCCGGCCGCTGGCCGCCAGGATCCAGGCCACGTTGGCCAGCGCCATCGTCCGGCCCGTTCCACCCTTGAACGAGTAGAAGGTGACGACCTGGCCTTCGCGATCGTTGTTCATCGGTTTCTCCGTGGGGACGCGGTGGGGCCGGATCAGCAGGCGGGGACGCGGGTCGGCGGAAACTGTCGAACCGGCGGCGGGCAGGCCGTCGCGCAGGCTCGGCACCGGCTCCGGCGGTGGTTCGAAGGGACGACCGGGCCGTACTCGAGGAACTGCCGGCGAGCCTCGGTGACCAGCGCCGGCATCAGGTTGACGAACTCCGGCATGCTGCACGCGCGCTTGACCTGGGGCAGGCCGGCGTCGTGCAGGAGCTGTGTCACAGCGGTGGCCCAGTGGTCGGCGTCCTGGGTGTCGTCGTCGTCGGTGACGACCAACGGAACGACCCACTCCCGCAGACCGTGCAGCATGCCGGCGAGGACAGCGGAGGCGTCCGGTGAGGCCGCGATCCACGGGTCGACCAGTAGCACCGCCGGCCGGCGTTCCAGCAGCTCGGCGGCGTGCGCGAAGTCCTCGGTACGGGCCGACAGCCCGAGCCGCTCGGCGGTGCTGGCCGCGTACTCGGCGGCGGGCAGTTCCTGGCGACGCCCGTACGGCCGCCAGTACCGACCGCTGGCCGCGTACGCGGTGGGGTCGCGGTCGGACGGTAGGCGGTCCCGGGTCGGGGCCAGGACGGCGACGACGAAGTCCGGGTCGGTCGGTGCCGGGCGGACGACCTCGTCGAGGCCCGGCGCCCGGGACGGACCCATCGGCCGCCGTTCGGCGACGTGCACGATCCGGCTGGCCAGGCGGCTCAGCAGAAGCTCGTACTGCTCCCGGTAGGAAGCCAGCATGCAGAACGCGCGCAGGCCGTCGGCGGCGTACGCCGGGACGTCGCGGCCCAGGTCCAGGGCGCCGTCCAGCTCCGGATGGGCCTCCCACGGGGAACGGGATCCACAGCACCGGGGTGAGGTGGCCGGCGGTGAGCCGGGCCGGCCCGGCGGCGGCCAACCGGGCCGGAAGGACTCCTGCTCCCCAGCGCCCACGGTCGGCTGAAGTAGCCGGGTGAGTAGAGCGGAACGAAGACCTCGGCGTCACCGAGTGCCTCGGCGAGAGCGGCCTTCCAGTCCGCGCCCAGCGGGATGTGCTGGTCGAAGAAGCCGATCCGCATCCCGGCGACCGGTCGCGCCTGACGCCGCACCTCGTCGGTCAGGTCGGTGAAGAACTGGCCGACCCAGACGTCGGCGTCGGCGCGCGCGCCGGCGGTGGCGCCGAGTGGGCATAGCTCAGGAAAAGTATGTCCCACGCGCCGCCGATCGGCGCCGCTCCGGTGGCGGGCTCATCCGGCTCCTCATCGAACCGGTTGCACAGCTCGTCCACGCTGGCCGGCACCCAGGGCTCGACCAGGTACGACCGGTGAATGGCCACGATCCGCTGCGCGAGCCGCCAGACCACCGCCCGGTACGCGTTCTCCCACTGCATGGTCAGCAAGCCGTAGACCCCGTCCCGCTGGTAGTGCACCGCGATGTCGGGATCCGGCATGTCGGTCGGGAGAACCTCTGGATGTCGCGGACCACCCGGGCAGTGCCGTGCCGTTCGTCGGTGACCAGGTGACCGGCACGATCGCCGTCTCGTGCACCGAGGCGGAGCTGTGTCGCGGCACGATCCGTCGACGGGAGAACGCGTCCCACTCCCGGCCACACCACTCGCTGCCGAGCAGGGCGCTGGACACCAGCGGAACGAAGACCTGGCAGGTGCCGGCGGCCTGTAGCAGCTCGGGGCTCCAGCGTTCGCCACCCGCGATGGAGCTGTCCAGGAAGCCGGCGTCCACTCCGGTCACCGGGCCGACCAACTCACTGACGTGGACGGAGAGGTCCTCGAAGAATCGGGAGACGTACTCGGCGGGCTTGCCGGTGGCCCGGCCGACCGGCGCCCGCGAATAGCTGATGAAGAAGAGCGGGCCGCGCGTCCTGGAGGGTGCGTCCACTGTGCTCACCGCTGCCCCTCCGCCCTCCTCACGCGGCCGGAACATCAGCGTAGTCCCCGCGTCAACGTCGCGCCGCCAATCGGTTCGCGGCGAACCAGCCAGTCGCGAAGTCGACAGCGGCCCGCGCCGGCAGCAGGCGAGCGGTGGCCCGCCCGACCGGCCCGTGCCGCACGAACGGGCCTCGTCGAGCACGACACCCACCGTCGGGAAGTCACTGTCGTCCAGGTCGAGAGCGCGGAAGTCGAGGCGCACCCGACGCCCGTCGACGAGCCGGAAGCAGCGGTAGTCGCGTTCGGGTGCCGGCACCGGCAGCCGGTACTCGGCCAGGTGCAGAGCGCTGCACGCCTCGTACCCGAGGCCGAGCAGCAGGATCTGCCCGTCCGCCGCGTAGAGGCCACCCACCGGTGAGCGCTCCCCAGGTGGCAGGCGAGGTCGTGCCCGTCGGTGAGCTGCCGGGCCCGCGGGCCGACCGCGGTGAACGAGGTTTGTGGATGGTCACTGCGTACGGCACCGGGGTGCACCGGACGTACTCGGCGAGAACGCCCATCCGTTGCGACGGGGTGGTCCGGCGGTCCCAGCCGGCAACGCCGCCTCGTACCGGTCGCGTTGCGCCCGGTCCATCGCGGCGACGGCCGCCAGGTGAGCCCGGGAGGTCGTCGAGTTGCCGTCGGTGTGGGTGGGCACCAGCAGGGTGCCGGCCGGGCCGAGGACGTCCCGCAGGGCGCCGGCGAGGGTCGCGGGCCGTGCTCCAACGGGCCGACCCGGCGGAGGCCGCAGTGCACCAGGAAACACACCCCGGGCGTACGCCCAGCGCCCGCAGGTCGTCGGCGAGGCGGGGGCGGCCCAACCGGGACAGGGCTGCTCATCTGGACCCGACACGGGTCTCCTCCAGGGCGTGACGCAGCTGGCCGACGAACCGCTCACCCGCCTCGGTGAGCGAGCGGCTGGCCAGCAGCGCGTCGACGCCGTCCCGGGTCCACGCCAGGAAGTGGGCGGCGTGGGCGACGCGTCCCCTGGTCGGCAGCCGCGCGGGACTGCCAGACCTGGGTGACGGCGAGGTGCGCGTACACCCCTGGAGCACGCCCTCCGGCGGCCGCGGGTCGGGTCGCCAGGGCACCCGGATCCGAGCGTCCTGCCCGGCTCCACCAGGTCGTACAGGTCGAGCACCGCACCCAGCTTGGCGTGCTGCCACTCGTGCACGAGCAGCACCGCCATCGTTTCCGGTCGGGTGCGGGTGACGGCGACCGCGCCGAACGCGTGCCGGGCGGTCGCGCTGCGCAGGGGTCGCGCCGGGTCGGGTTCGAGCGGCACGACGGCGCGCAGACCGCCGTCGAGCGCCGCCGCGTGCGCCGGCACGTCCCGCTGCACGACCTGCCAGGCCCCGGCCAGGGTACGGCCCAACGCCCGCGCCGCCGAGGCCTCCAGGCGGGACGCCACCGGTTGGCTGTAGCAGTCCCGGTGCGGGTCGCCGTCCTCGAGAGTAACCGGCCACCGGGCACCGGCACGTCGCGTGTCGGTCGCCAGCCGGCCGGCGGCGTCGCCATCGGATCGAGGAGCACCGTCAGCTCGACCGACCCACCCCGGGCCTGGAAACCACCGGGCCGGACGGTCACTCGGCGCTCGCCCCCAGGCCGGGCAGCACCAGGCAGCCGATCGTGGGCAACGTGATGGCGTCGGCTCGCGCCGGGACGTGCAAGGCGGCCGGAACGCCGGCCCGCAGGGCCGCGGCGATGGCGAGGGCCGGCAGCGGGTCGACCGGCGCCCGCCGCCGGGAGAGGCCGACGGGTCGAGGCGATGCACCAACCCGGGCCGGACGAAGGGTGCTCCAGGACCGCCCGGACCGCGTCCGGCGCCACCTGGTCGAGGTGGACGAGCAGCTCCCAGGCGGGCGTGGGCCCGGACCGGTCCCGGCAGGCCGCCAGCAGCGCCCGGGTGATGGAGAGCTGGGTCGCGGCGAGCAGAGCGAGCGTCGACGCCGAGCCGTGCCCGGTCGCCAGGTCGTCCAGCAACTCCTCGACGGGTGTCGGGGTCGGCGCGCGTCGAGGGCGCGGCGGCGAGGCGGCGGACCGGCCGACCGGCACGGGTGGTGCGGGCGGCGGGTAGGCGTCCACGGTGTCGATCAGGCGAAGCAGGTCGGCGCAGTAGACCGAGGGTTGTCGAAGCCGGAGCCGGTGCGCCACCGGTGGGCGTACAGGCCGCCGCCGCACCGGTCGACGACCGGGCAGGCCCGGCAGGTCGCGCAGAGGCTCTCCACGCCGTCCTGCCGGACGGCGACCCGGGTGCCGGGTGGCCTCGTCCACCGGATGGTCGAACACGTCGAACCCGGTGCCGGCCGCGCCGTGGTACGCGGTCTTCAGCGAGTCGACCTGTTCCCAACTGCCGTCCGCCTCGACCACCAGCACGTCGGCCGGCGCGAGCCCGAACGCCTCGGTGCCGCCGCCACCCGGCAGCAGCGCTCGAACAGCCGGATCGACATCTGTCGCCCGTCGTCCACCCAGCGCCGGTGAACCCGCCCCAGCCAGTCCGCGTACGGGGTCGGCTCGGGGCCGGGCGCCCGGCGGGTGGTCCCAGGTGGCGTGCGGCAGCAGTAGGTCGACCCGGGCGGGCTCTCGGCCAGCAGCGCCTCGTACACCCGGTCGGGGTCGTTGCGGACGTCGATCGTGCAGAGGATGCCGGCGTAGCTGGAGCGGTGCTCCGGCCGCCGGAGCAGAGCCAGGGCTCGCCGGACCTGCTCATGGCTGCTGCCGCCGTGGGCGAAGACCCGGTGGCGGTCGTTGGCGGCACGGTCGCCGTCGAACGAGACGCCGACCTTCACGTCGTACTCGACGAACAGGCGGCACAGCTCCTCGTCGAGCAGCACCCCGTTGGTCTGCATGCGGAGGTCGAGCCGCGTCCACGGCGTGATCGTCGTGCGCAGCTCGATCAGCACCTCGCGCAGCCCGGTGGCGCCCAGCAGCAGCGGCTCACCACCGTGCAGCACCACGTGCACGACCGGCAGCTCGTGCTCGCGGGCGTGCTCGGCGATGCGCAGTGCGGCGGCCCGGACCGTTGCCGGCGGCATCCGCACCGGACGCCCCGCCACGTCTGGTCGGCGTGCTGGTAGATGTAGCAGTGGTCGCAGCTGAGGTCGCAGCGGCTGTGCACCTTCAGCACGAACTGGCTGATCCGCCGGCAGGATCCCCCAGGTCGGGTGGACCGCACCGGCAGACCATCAGTCAGATGGACGAGTTGAAGGCGGCGACGGGCACACTGCCGGACGGCACGGAGTCGTGCGGGACGACGCGCCGACGCACCGCCTCGACCAGATCGGCGTGCTCGACGGCGATCCGGTCCAGCGGAGTGTGCAGGCTGCGGGTGAGATCGACTAGGCCGGGACGGGATGAGCGGGCTGGGGCATGGTCCACAATGAGTCTCCGGGGCCCGGGCGCTGGGGAGCGAGCGGCGGCAATGGCTCGAAGGGGCTCTGGTCCGTGACCAGGATAGACAAATATCGACCCAGTGTCACCGTCGGTACAAACACCGGTACCACGGGTGGCGATCCGGGGTTCGATAGAGGAGGAGCGCACATGTGCCGGAGCATCAAGACGCTGCGTGAGCCGTTCACCCCGCAGGTGACCGAGGCGGACGTCGAGGCGGCGGCGTTGCAGTACGTCCGGAAGATCTCAGGCTTCCGGGCGCCCGCCGCGCACAACGCCGCCGCGTTCGACGCCGCGGTGGCCACCGTGGCCGAGGCCACGCGGACCCTGCTCGACCAACTGGTGGTGCGGGGTGCCGGATCGGGCACCCGGACCGACCGGCCACCGCCTCCAACTGAGCGCCGGCACGGCACCCGACCGGCCGGGCCTGACCCCGGACGGGTCAGGCCGCGGCGAGCGCCGGGGCGACTGTGTCGGGCGCCCACCGCGAGCGGTGACACTGCGACCAGCCCCGACAACCCGGGTCACCCAGCGAGCAGAGCCTGAGCTTGCTGAGCACCTCACCGTCGTCGGTGTCCCGCACCTCGAAGTGCACCGGACGGACCATGCCGTCCGGGCGACGAGCAGGTGCCGGCCCGCGTCGAGCGTGTCGTCGCGCAACAGGCAGTTGCGGCCCAGCAGTCGTGCCAGCGCGGCGATGCTCGCGTGCTCGGAGAGTTGCTCGGGCACCCGTAGCAGTCCACCACCGTCGCGAACTCGCCCGGCGCCTCCCAGACGTCGCACACCACCGCGTACGTCGGCAACCGCGCCGGGTCGGCCACCGCCAACGGCATCACCACCCGGCCAAGCGCCTCGGCCAGCGCCGGGTAGACCTCCACGGGTCGTACCCCGTCGATTCTCCAGTTCCACAGCTCGGTCATTCCGCCTCCTCGCTGCGTTCGTCCCACCGGCCTCCGAATCGGGCCTTACACACGATGGTGGGGCATTTGACCCAGCCGGGGCAAGTTACCGGTCTGTGACCATTCCGGCAAAATTTCCCTGAGCCGCATTGCTCGGAGTAGCGGGAAGGTGACAGTTTATCGGCTATGGTGCGCCATCCGCACCTCCACCACCGCGTGTTCGACGACCGCCGTCGAGGGGTCAGCGCAGCACGACCCGGTGCTCTCCCCGGGCAGCAGCTCGCCCACCACCGGGGCACCGGGCACCTCGCCGGCGACCAGCAGGCCGCCGGAGGTCTGCGCGTCGGCCAGCAGCAGCCGCTCGGCCTCGTCGGCCGAGCCGAAGTCGGTCCACGGGGTCACCCACTCCAGGTTGCGCCGGCTGCCACCGCTGACGAACCCGTCGCGCAGCGCCTCGCGAGCGCCGGCCAGGTAGGGCACCCGGGCGGTGTCGATGGCCACCGTGAGCTGACTGGCCCGGGCCAGCTTCGAGGCGTGCCCGAGCAACCCGAACCCGGTCACGTCGGTGCCACAGCGGATGCCGGCGGCGACGGCCGCTCGGGCGGCGTCCCGGTTGAGGGCGCTCATCGTGGCCACCGCCTCCGGGAAGCTCTCCCCGGTGGCCTTGTGCCGGGTGTTCAGCACACCCACCCCGAGGGGCTTCGTCAGTGACAACGGCACCCCGGCCCGCCCGGCGTCAAGGGTGATCAGCTCGTCCGGGCGGACCGTGCCGGTGACCGCGAGGCCGTACTTCGGGCCGTCGTCGTCCACGCTGTGCCCGCCGGCCAGGTGGCAGCCGGCCTCCCGCGCCACGTCCTGGCCGCCGCGCAACACCTCACGGGCCAGCTCCAGCGGGAGCACGTCGCGCGGCCAGCAGAGCAGGTTGAGCGCCACCAGCGGGTGCCGCCCATCGCGTACACGTCGGAGAGCGCGTTGGCCGCCGCGATCCGCCCCCAGTCGTACGCGTCGTCGACCACCGGCGTGAAGAAGTCGGCGGTGCTGACCAGCCCGGTCCGCTCGTCCAGGCGCACCACCGCCGCGTCGTCGCCGTGCTCCAACCCGACCAGCAGCTCCGCGGTGCCGGTCGCCGGGCCGAGACCGGCAACCATGATCTCCAGCTCTCCCGGCGGGATCTTGCAGGCGCAGCCACCGCCGCGCGCGTACTTCGTCAGCCGTACCGGTTCGGTCATTCCCTCATGATCTCGACAACCGACCACGATCGCCACCGCCGTTACCCACACGGTGACCGAAATCGGACCCCGACACCGATCGTGAGCGGTGTTACCGCTCCGTGACCCGCTGGGTTGCGTTCTGCCACATCAGGCCGCCTACAGTGGCCGCACCGGGGTCAACCGACCCCGATCCGGGAGACGACAGGGGACGGTGGACGACGTGACGACGGGCGAACCGCTCATCGTGCTGGACGCGGTCAACAAGTGGTTCGGGCCGCTGCACGTGCTGGACGACGTCTCGCTGTCGGTGGGTCGGGGCGAGGTGGTCGTGGTGATCGGCCCGTCCGGCTCCGGCAAGTCGACGCTGTGCCGCGCCATCAACCGACTGGAACCGATCAACTCCGGCACCATCACCTTCGACGGCCAGCCGCTGCCGGCCGAGGGCAAGCCCTCGCCAAGTTGCGCAGCGAGGTGGGCATGGTCTTCCAGTCCTTCAACCTCTTCGCGCACAAGAGCATCCTGGAGAACGTCACCCTCGGCCCGATCAAGGTCCGCAAGGAGAAGCCGGCCGCCGCCCGCGAGCGCGGTCTGGCCCTGCTCGACCGGGTCGGCATCGCCAACCAGGCGGACAAGTTCCCGGCCCAGCTCTCCGGCGGCCAGCAGCAGCGTGCGGCCATCGCGCGGGCCCTGGCCATGCAGCCCAAGGCGATGCTCTTCGACGAGCCGACCAGCGCCCTGGACCCGGAGATGGTCGGCGAGGTGCTGGACGTGATGACCGCGCTGGCCCGCGACGGCATGACGATGGTCGTGGTCACCCACGAGATGGGGTTCGCCCGGCACGCGGCCAACCGGGTCATCTTCATGGCCGACGGCAAGCTCGTCGAGGACGCCTCGCCGGCGGAGTTCTTCGAAACCCGCGCAGTGACCGGGCGAAGGACTTCCTCTCCAAGATCCTCACGCACTAGGCGTCCGTAGTGGAGCGAGCCGGGTCACCTGGTGAGCTTCGTCGAAGAAGGAGAAGAGTATGCGTATGAAGCGCATGGCGGCGGTCGCCATGATGGCCTCCCTCGCCCTGTCCGCCGCGGCCTGCGGCAAGGAGGGCGAGCCGACCCGAGCGCGGGCGGAACACCTCCGGTGGGGCGCAGTCCGACACCTGCAAGACCTCCGGCGCGACCTTCACCCGAAGACGGACGCCGCCATCACCGGCAGCCCGACCTTCGACAAGATCAAGGCGGCCGGCAAGGTCTCCGTCGGGGTCAAGTTCGACCAGCCGAACCTCGGCTACAAGGACGCCCAGGGCAAGCGCTGCGGCTTCGACATCGAGGTCGCCCAGTACGTGGCGAGCACGCTGGGCATCGACCCGGCGAAGATCGAGTACAAGGAGATCGCCTCCGCCAACCGGGAGACCGCGATCAAGGGTGGCGAGGTCGACTACTACGTCGGCACCTACTCGATCACCGACAAGCGCAAGAAGGACATCTCCTTCGCCGGCCCGTACTTCGTGGCGGGTCAGGACCTGCTGGTCCGCAAGGACGAGACGTCGATCACCGGCAAGGACACCATCAAGGGCAAGAAGGTCTGCTCGGCCACCGGCTCGACCCCGATCCAGAAGGTCCGCGACGAGGGTCTGACCGAGCCGAACAACATCGTCGAGTTCAAGACCTACTGGAGTGCGTCTCGCAGCTGCTCGACAAGAAGGTGGACGCCGTCACCACCGACGACGCCATCCTCAAGGGCTTCGCGGCGCAGAGCCCGAGCGAGCTGAAGGTCGTCGGCCAGCCGTTCAGCACCGAGAAGTACGGCATCGGCCTGCCGAAGGACGACAAGGAGCTGCGCGACTACGTCAACAACCAGATTGAGGCGTCGTTCAGCAACGGCACCTGGCAGAAGATCTACGACGGCACGCTCGGCCTGTCCGGCTCGGCGGGCACCCCGCCCACCCTCGAGCGGTACTGACCGAACGGCTCGAACGAGTTGTGGCGCCGGCGGGGCTCGTCCCGTCCGGCGCCCGTCCGAGGACTGAGAGCGAGGCATGGGCGAGTTCTTCCGCGTACTGACGGACAACGGGCAACTGTTCGTTGACGGGTTCACCAACACCGTCAAACTTTTCCTGATCGCCGCGGTCGGCAGCCTCGTCCTCGGCACGTTGCTCGGCGCGATGCGGGTCTCCCCGTGCCTGCGCTGCGCGCGTTCGGCGCCACGTACGTCAACCTGGTGCGCAACACCCTCTGACGCTGGTCTTCGCGTTCCTCGTGTTCGCGGTGCCGAAGCTGGACGTCAACATCGACTACGTAGCCAGCGCTGCCATCGCGTTGACCGTCTACACCTCGGCGTTCGTGTGCGAGGTGATCCGCTCCGGCGTCAACACGGTCGCCGCCGGGCAGGCCGAGGCGGCCCGCGCGCTGGGCATGACCTTCGCTCAGGTGCTCACGCTCATCAGTGCGCCGCAGGCGCTACGGGCGATGGTGCCGCCGATGATGAGCGTGTTCATCGCGATGCTGAAGAACACCACGATCGCCGCCGGTTTCTCGGTGCTGGAGGCCGGCGCGATTCCCTCGTACATGGCCGAGCGGGCGAGCCGCAGTTCGCCGTCCTGCTCTGGATCACCATCGGCTTCCTGATCCTCATCCTGCCGCTGGTGTTCCTGCAGCGGTTCCTGGAGCGCAAGTGGAGGGTGGCCCGATGAGCGAGTTGGCGAGCCCGCAGTCGCGAACGGAAGGTGGCCGAGTTGAGCCAGGCGTCGATTCTCTACGACCTGCCGGGGCCCCGAGCGAAACGACGCAACGCGATCCTGGGCGTCGTCTCCACCGCCGGAATCATCGCCCTGCTCGCCTACATCGGTTACAAGTTCGCCGACACCGGTCAGTTCGAGGCCCGCAAGTGGGAGCAGTTCCAGTACGCCTCGGTGCAGCGCGAACTGCTCGGCGGTCTGTGGGCGACGCTGAAGGCCGCCGGTATCGCCGCGGTCCTCGCGCTGCTCTTCGGCGCGGTGTTCGCCAGTGCCCGGCTGAGTGACAAGTGGGTCCTGCGTACCCCGGCGACCTTCGTGGTCGAGCTGTTCCGGGCGATCCCGCTGCTCATCCTGATCTTCTTCGGGTACTACGTGCCGTTGCAGTACGGCTGGTCGATCGACAAGTTGTGGGCGCTGGTCATCGGGCTGATGCTCTACAACGGGTCGGTGCTCGCGGAGATCTTCCGGGCCGGCATCAACGCGGTGCCGTACGGGCAGACCGAGGGCGCGTACGCGGTCGGCATGCGCAAGAACCAGGTGCTGCGACTGATCCTGCTGCCGCAGGCCGTCCGGTCGATGCTCCCGGCGATCGTCAGCCAGCTCGTCGTGCTGCTCAAGGACACCGCGCTGGGTTTCATCATCACGTACCCCGAACTGCTCTTCGTGGGTAAGCAGATCGGCGGCCGGTTGCCGTTCGGGCTGCCGTACGTGCCGACGTACCTGATCGTGGGGCTATCTACATCGCCATCTGCGGTGCGCTGTCGGCCCTGGCGTGGTGGTTGCAGAAGCGGATGGGCCGCAGCCGTCGGACGTCGGCGAAGGTGCTGCCCGCCCAGAACGCCGGCGAGGACTCCGCACGGATGATCTGACCGGGCCGTCCGCCCGATAATCGACACGAGTTCCCTGATATCGGGGTATCCCTAACCACGGGATACTCCGATATCGCGTAAATCGGGGTGATCGAGCCGGTCAGCGGGCGATCTCGGTGACCCGGACTCGCGGACCACGGTGACCCGGATCTGACCCGGTAGGTCAGCTCCTCCTCGATCTGCTTGGCCACGTCGCGGGCCAGCACTGCCGCGCCGATGTCGTCCACGTCGTCCGGCTTGACCATCACCCGGATCTCCCGGCCGGCCTGCATGGCGAAGACCTTGTCCACGCCGAGCTTGCCGGCGGCGATCTCCTCGATCCGCTCCAGCCGCTTGACGTACGCCTCCAGGCTCTCCCGCCGCGCGCCCGGCCGACCACCGGAGCAGGCGTCGGAGGCCTGGGTGAGCACGGCCTCGATGGTCTGCGGGGCACCTCGTTGTGGTGCGCCTCGATGGCGTGCACCACGTCCTCGTGCTCGCCGTACTTACGGGCCAGGTCCGCGCCGATGATGGCGTGGCTGCCCTCCACCTCGTGGGTGAGCGCCTTGCCGATGTCGTGCAGGAACGCCGACCGTTTGATGGTGGGCACGTCCAGCCGCAGTTCGGCGGCCATGATGCCGGCGATGTGGGCGGTCTCGACCAGGTGCTTGAGCACGTTCTGCCCGTACGAGGTGCGGTAGCGCAACCGGCCGAGCAGGGTCACCAGCTCCGGGTGGATCTCGGTGATGCCGACCTCGACCAGGGCGTCCTCGGCGGCACGGAGGCAGAGCTGTTCCACCTCCTGCCGGGCCAGGTCGTAGACCTCCTCGATCCGGTGCGGGTGGATGCGCCCGTCCAGGACCAGCTTCTCCAGGGTGAGCCGACCCACCTCCCGGCGGACCGGGTCGAAGCAGGAGAGCAGCACCGCCTCGGGAGTGTCGTCGATGATCAGGTTGACGCCGGTCACCGACTCGAAGGCGCGGATGTTGCGCCCTCCCGGCCGATGATCCGCCCCTTCATCTCGTCACCGGGCAGGTGCAGGACGCTGACCACGCTCTCCGCGGTCTGTTCGCTGGCCACCCGCTGGATCGCGTCCACCACGATGTGTCGGGCCCGCTGCTCGGCCGTGTTGCGCGCGTCCGACTCGATGTCCCGCACGAGCAGCGCGGCCTCCCGCTTGGCCTGCGTCTCGATGGCCTCGACCAGTTCCAGTCGCGCCGAGTCGGCGGTGAGCCCGGCGATCCGCTCCAGCTCTCGGCGGCGCAGCTCTTCCGACTCGGTCAGTTCGACCTCCCGCTGGGCGAGCGCGGACTCCCGGGCGGCGAGGGCGGCCTTCGCGGCGGTGAGCTGACGCTCCCGCTCGGCGAACCGCTCCACCTCCTCGGTGTGCATCCGCTCCCGCTCGTCCATCCGAGCTGCCCGACGTTCCACCTCGGCGGCCTGCTCGCGGGTGGTGGCGGCGAGCACCGCGACCTCCGCTCGCCGCTGCGCCGGGCGGCCGTGCGCAACTGTTCGGCGTCCGCCTCGGCCTGCTTGTGGGCGCGTTCCAGAACGGTGTCCGCCTCGGCGCGGGCGTCGTCGAGGACCCGGCGCGCTTCGGCACGGCCCGCCTTCGCCTCGGCCTTCGCCGCCGCCGCCTCGGTACGAGCCGCGGCCGCCGCGGACTTCGCCACGTCGATCGTGCTGTTCACCTCGTCGGCTGCCGTCCGCAGGGCGGCCAGGGACTGCTCCTGACGGTCCTTCTCGGCCATGAAGGCGGGATCCTCCGGAGCCGGCGCAGCGCCCATCCGGCGCATCGTCCGGATGCCCACCAGCACGGCCCCGATCACCACCACCGCGAGGACGAGGACGGCCGCGAGGAGCACGACGTCGAACGCGTTCATGCCGGGACCCCGTCGGGTCTACCGGTGAACCTGTGCCGCCGCCCGCCATGGCCGCCTCCCCTAACGTCGAGACCGCAGCGACCGTGCCGGGGCACACTCCTGCGGCTGTGGACGCCCGACCGGAGCGGCTGGCCGTGGTAGCTTTCTCCGCCGGCGGTGCCCGTGGGCAGCGTCGGCGACCGGTGTAGTTGTCGCAGCGTTCCGGACCGGCCTGTCCGGAACTGCCGCCAAAGGCCGCGGAGTCGGCCAAAGTGATGCTGTTCTGTTACGCGATCTATGTTGTGCGCTTAGCCTGCGTTTGGTCGGGCAATGTGAGCCTGTATGGCGAGGCTAGGTCGCCAGGGGTGCTCTGGTCAAGGACTCATGATCAAACCCCCGAACGGAGAGAAGTTGAGTCATCACGGAATGCTGACCATTGGGCCGGACACCAGGGGACAAACTCCACGAGGTGTGCAGCTCATCGGACGTGTCAGGCCTGTTCAGCGCGCACCCAGGCGGCTGCCAGACGCGGCCGACGACCGAACGCGGTGTGACCGAACCGTCTAAGCCGACGTCGACCGGCCCAGCCACCACCGCAGCCGCGACCAACGCCGCCGCCGCGCGACCAGCGCCGCCGCCCCGCGATCAGGCGGCGCACCGAGCCGCTCAGTCGACCGGGCGGCTGTCGCGGTCCAGGTCACCCTCGGCATCGGCGAGCGCGTCGGCGTCGATCTGCTCGGCAAACTCGGCCGCCTCGGCGCTCTGCGCGGCGAGCGCGTCCTTCACCGCCCGGATCGCGACGCCGGGCGGGTAGCCCTGCGGGCCAACATGCCCACCAGCCGGCGGAAGACCGCATCCGGCTCGCCTCGGGCGGTGCGCAGCTTGCGCTCCACCAGGGTGCGGGCGGTGTCCGCCTCGGTCTCCTCGTCCAGCTCACCCAACGCCTCGGTGGCCACCTCGCCGTCCACGCCCTGCGGCGCAGCTCGTTGGCGAGTGCTCGGCGAGCCAGGCCACGCCCGGAGTGCCGGCTGGACACCCAGGCGCGGGCGAACGCGGCGTCGTCGATGATGCCGACCTCGTCGTACCGGTCGAGCACCTCGGCCGACACCTGCTCGGAGATGCCCCGCTTGGCCAACGCCCCGGCCAGCTCGGCCCGGGTGCGTGGCCGGACGGCGAGCTGGCGCAGGCAGATCTCGCGGGCCACCTCGGACTCGTCGCGCGGAGGTGCCGGAGGCTCGACGGTGTCGGCCTCCTCGGACCCACCACGGCGGCCTCGCCGAGGTCGGGCGGGTCGCTGGCGTCGCCCGTACGAGGCGGACTGGCATCCCAGCCCCGCCCCGTACGAGCGCGTCGTCCTGCCATGGGTCAGCGACCGGTCAGAAGTCGACCGGCGGCAGCTCAGGGCCACCGGCGGCGTCACCCGCGCCGACACCGACGCCGAGCTCTCCAGGATCTTCTTCCGATCTCGGCGGCCACGTCCGGGTTTTCCTTCAGGAACTCCCGGGCCTTCTCCTTGCCCTGGCCGAGCTGGTCGCCGTCGTACGTGTACCACGCTCCGGACTTGCGGATGATCGCCTGCTCCACGCCGACGTCGATCAGCGAGCCCTCACGCGAGATGCCCTTGCCATACATGATGTCGAACTCGGCCTGCTTGAACGGCGCGGCGACCTTGTTCTTCACGACCTTGACCCGGGTGCGGTTGCCGACCACGTCGGTGCCGTCCTGAGGCTCTCGATGCGTCGCACGTCGAGCCGGACCGAGGCGTAGAACTTCAGCGCCCGACCACCGGTGGTGGTCTCCGGGCTGCCGAACATGACGCCGATCTTTTCCCGCAGCTGGTTGATGAAGATGGCAGTGGTGCCGGTGTTGCTGAGCACACCGGTGATCTTCCGGAGTGCCTGGCTCATCAGCCGGGCCTGGAGGCCCACGTGGCTGTCGCCCATCTCGCCCTCGATCTCGGCGCGCGGCACCAGGGCCGCCACCGAGTCGATCACGATGATGTCGATCGCGCCGGAGCGGATCAGCATGTCCGCGATCTCCAGCGCCTGCTCGCCGGTGTCCGGCTGCGAGACCAGCATCGCGTCGGTGTCGACACCGAGGGCCTTCGCGTAATCCGGGTCGAGCGCGTGCTCGGCGTCGATGAAGGCGGCGATGCCGCCGAGTCGCTGGGCGCTGGCCACCGAGTGCAGCGCCACCGTGGTCTTACCGCTGGACTCCGGGCCATAGATCTCGACCACCCGGCCGCGGGCAGGCCGCCAATGCCGAGGGCCACGTCGAGCGCGATGGAGCCGGTCGGAATGATCGCGGTCTGGACGACCGGCCGGTCACCCAGCCGCATCACCGAGCCCTTGCCGAATTGCTTGTCAATCTGAGCGAGAGCAAGGTCGAGTGCCTTCTCCCGGTCAGGCCCTGCTGCCATGTTTGCCACCCTGCCTTCGCCGGCGTCTTTGCTGAGCTTCGCGTCATCACGCGGACACGCTAGGCGCTAGGTCCGACAGAAAACCAGCCGACGGGCCGCGAGCTGTGGACGAGCACCCAGCTGTGGACAGTAGCCGAACAGGTGTACGACTCGACAAGCGACACGCGGAACGGGCGAAAAGGCTGCTCAGCGTAGTCGGGCGGGCACTCGGTCGGGGTACGCGGCACAGACCGCCCTCCACACCACGTGCGTCTGCTCCCCGCTGCCAGCGCCTGCTCGATGGTCCGTCCGCCGAGCTGGGACAACACCTGATCGCGGGCGATGCTGGCCGCGTAGCCGGGCCCGAACGCCTCATCCAGCCGCGTCCAGAAGTCGGTCAGCCGCACAGTGATCAGCCCTCCTCGTCCGGCGCCCCGGTCGGCACCGGGCGCAACGCTAGCGCCACCAGGGGCGCCGCCGCGACCGCCGCGAGCAGGGTCAGCACGGGATATCCGGCGAACTGCATGACAAACCCGCTGACCACGGCAGCGACGGCTCCGGCCAACCCCATGATCAGATCGGACAGCCCTGGACGCTCGGCCGCACACCGGCCGACACCGACTCGGACAGCAGCGTCGAGCCGGCCACCATCGTCCCCGACCAGCCCAGCCCGAGCAGGACCAGACCCACCGAGAGCCGTGGCGTGTGGTGCCCGGCGGTGCCGGCGACCGCGCAGGCGGCCAGCAGCAGCCCGACCCCACCGAGGATCACCGCCCGCCGACCGAGCCGGTCGGTGAGCCAACCGACCACCGGGGAGAACGCGTACATGCCGGCGATGTGCAGACTCAGCACGATGCCGACCAGCCGCAGCACGTCGGCGTCGGCGTGCGACTCACCGAGCCGGACCGGGGTCATCGCCATCACCGCCACCATCACCAGGTGACCCACCGCCACGGCGGCGATGCCCAGCCGGGCGGCGGGCCGCCCGCGTACCACCGACCAGGCCGCACGCATCCCGGCGCCGCGCCCGCGCGCACCTTGACCGGCGCGGCGGCCGGCGTCGCACCGCCACCTGCGGCCGGCGCCTCGGCCGTCACCGCGGTCGCCGTCGCGTCGACGGCCGGCGGCAGGTCGGCGGCCGGTGCGTCGGCCGCCGCGAGCCGGCGCGCGGTGAGCAGCGGGTCGGGCCGGAGCAACCCGAGGAGTACGGCCCCGGCCAGCAGGAACGCCACCGCGCTGAACGCGAACGGGCCGGCCAGCGGGGCAGTCCCCAGCCGGTGGTGACCCGGTCCGCGAGCGCGGCGAAGTTCGGCGCGGCCACCGCACCGATGGTGGTGGCCCAGACGATCAGGGAGAGTTGCCGTCCCCGTCGGGCCGGCTCGGCAAGGTCCACGGCCGTGTAGCGGGCCTGGAGGTTCGCGGCGGTGCCCCGCCGAAGAGCAGCATGCCGAGGAAGAGCAGCGGCACCAGCGGGTGGCCGCGGCGAGCACCACCAGCACGCCGCCGACGCCCCGACCGTGTACGCCAGCACCAGGCCCGGCCGACGACCGTGCCGGGCCATGACCCGGGTGACCGGGATGGCGAGCAGCGCCGCGCCGACGACGCCGGCGCTCTGTGCGACACCGGCCATCGCGGTGCCGGCGATCCGTGCCGCGAGCAGCGCGCCCACGGCGATGCCGATGGTCACGCCGATCCCACCGATGATCTGGGTGGTGAAGAGCAGCCGCAGGGTACGCCGCTGGATCGACGCGACGTCGGGTCGGGCTGCGGTACGCGGCGCGGCCAGGTCGGTCGCCATCGGCGCTCCTCGGGAGGGGTGACCCATCCTCGCGCACCCGCGCCGACCAGCGGCAGCGGGTCTGCTGACAGCCGAACCGATCACCGGCTCCGGAGGTGCGGTCAGCTCCGAGCGTTGACCGGTGCGGTGGGCGAGGTTGCCAGTCGGCGGATCCGGGTCAGGGTGAGCGCGGCGACGGCCACACTGACGGCGGCGACCACGCCGAAGACCACCGCGAAGCCCTCGTTGTCGGCGGCGAGCAGAGCGAGCAGGATCAGCCCGAGGGAGATTCCCAGGATCGACAGCAGCGCAGCCCAGGTGGCTCGCCGCTGTCCTGCGAGGTACGCGGGCAGTTCGGCCCGTGCCGCGTCGTCCTCGGGCACGGCGCCGGTGCGCAGTGCCTCGTGCAGCGCGTACCCTCGGGATCGCGCCGGACGTACTGCTGGCCCGCCACCCGCCTGCCCAGGTAGAGCGAGGGCCGATCCAGACGGTGTTCAGAGCGGCGCCCAGCACGGCCACGGCCAGTGGGTCCTGTCGGTCGAAGAGCCAGCGCACCGGCAGCCCGATGAACACCGTCATCGGCACCCAGTAGACGGCCATGAGCTGCAGGCCGGTTGCCCGATCGAGGAACCGCTTCCATCCCGCGCGACGCCCGGCGTGGGCCAGAGCGGGCGCATCCGCACGACGCTCCTCGTTGTCAACGTCCATCGACACCCGTTACCCGGCCGAGCGATCCACGAAGCACTGTCAATCTTGGACAGTTTCCGTTCCGCGTTCCGCGTGAACGGAAACTGTCCAAGATCTGGACGGCTCACGGCGGGTCGGTGAGCCGGCCGCCACCCGCTGGTGCAGCGCGGAGACCGCCGAGCGAACCGCACGAAAGCGCCGTGCTGCCAGGCCACCTCGTGCGGCCCGTGACGGCTCGACCGTCTAGGGCAGGGCGCGGGTGACGATGCTGAGGTCGGCGACCAGTCCCTCGTACGCCTTGTCCTGGTCGTCGGCGCGCAACACGGCGGACGGGTGGATGGTGGCCAGCAGCCGGGCCTCCGGCGCGTCGGCCCGCTTTCCGGCGTTGTCCACCGGCACCTGCCGGAAGTCCTCCGGATGCTGGGCCGACTCGGGCCACGGCAACAGCTCGCCCCGCTGCCGGGTGACCCGGAAGGACGGGCCGAGCAGGGCCTTCGCGGCCGTCGCGCCGAGCACCACCACGATCTCCGGCCGCAGCCGGGCGAACTCGGCGACCAACCAGGGCCGGCAGGCGGTGATGTGCACCTGGTCCGGTGTCTGGTGGATCCGCCGCTTGCCGCGCAGCGAGAATCGGAAGTGCTTCACGGAGTTCGTCAGGTAGAGCTGAGTCGGGTCCAGCCCCGCGTCGTCGACCGCGCGGCGCAGCAGGCGCCCGGCCGGACCGACGAAGGGCAGCCCTTCTGGTCCTCCATGTCGCCGGGCTGCTCACCCACCAGGACCACGCGGGCGCTCTCGTCACCCCGACCGAAGACCGTCTGCGAGGCGTCCCGGTACAGCTCACAGCCCTGACAGCCGCCGGCCGCGGTGCGCAGGTCGTCGATGGTGTCGGCATCGGGCGGGATGAACCGCTGGGCGCCCGGGGCGTCTCCGCTCTGCTCGGCCATGCCGACTGTTATATACCCTTCGATGCTCCGTGCCGGGTACGCCCCGGCGCACCGGCAGCCTCCCGTCAGTAGCCGTTACCTCCGCCGTCCCCGCCGGAAGCGATCGCGATCACCACGATGATGACGATGATGATCGCCACTGCCACCGCGATCCAGACACCCTTACGCGCTCCACCTGAAGCCATGACCCACACCTCCGGCCGGCCGCGTACCCATCTCGATCGCCCCGAATCCTCGCGGCGCCGGCTCGCGGAAACTCGGCCCGTGTTCACGCGGGAAGCCTCGGTGGGGTGGGTTCACCGCCTCGGCCAGGGCGGCGGCCAGCGGCACCAGGTCGGCGATCTCCAGGGAACTGACGGTGATGCGCAGGGCGGGCGGGCGGCGATCCGGTAGACGGCGCCGGGGCCACCGCCCAGCCGGCGTCGCGCAGCGCGGTCACCGTGCTGGTCTCGTCCGCCACCGGCAGCCAGACGTTGATGCCGCTGCGACCGTGGGCGCTCAGGCCGTGCTCGGCCAGCGCGGCCAGCAGCCCGTCGCGCCGCTGCTCGTAGCTCTGCGCCGCCCGCCGCACCAGCTCGGTGACCGCCGGATCCTGCCAGAGCGCGAGCACCAGTCGTTGCAACACCGTGGAGACCCAGCCGGCGCCGACCCGCGTCCGGCCGCTCACCCGGCCACCGTCGTCTCGTCGCCGACCAGCACCGCCAGCCGCAGGTCCGGACCAAAGGGCTTGCTCACCGAGCGGAGGAAGGCCCAACTCGCGGTCGCACCCGCCAAGGGATGCAGGGTACGCGGGCCAGCTCCGCCGCGTGGTCGTCCTCGATCAACAGCAGGTCACGCCGGCCGGCGAGCAGCGCCCGCAGCGCCTCGGCGCGGGCGGCGGAGACGGCGGCGCCGGTCGGGTTCTGCGCGCGGCTGGTGACCACCAGCGCCCGCGCTCCGGCGGCGAGCGCCGCGGCCACCCGGCGACCAGCGGCCCTCGTCGTCCAGCGGTACGCCGATCGGGCGCAGCCCCAGCGCGGCGACCAGGTCGAGCAGGTTGGCCCAGCCCGGGTCCTCGACCGCCACCGCGTCGCCGGGGCGCAGGTGGGCGCCGAGGAGTCGCTCGATGCCGTCCAGCGCGCCGCCGGTGAGGTGAGGTCCCCGGCCGGTACGCCGTCGGCGCTCAGCCGGGCGCGGGCCACCTCCGCCAACTCGGGCAGCACTCCGGCGTCGGAGTAGCCGACCGACGGGCCGGCGTCGGCGGCGAGCGCCGCCAGGTGCGGACCGAGCGGGGAAGGAGCCGGGCGTCGGGTTCACCCGGACAGGTCCCGGGCACCGGGCAACGGTGGGGGCGCAGCGCGGAGCGTCGGGCGGCCACCGGCGGGCGAGGGCGTACGCGGGTGCCGTGCCGACCGGCGGTGGCGAGCAGGCCACGCTGGCGCAGCTCCTGGTAGGCACGGGCGACGGTGGCCGGGCTGACCCCAACTCGACGGCGAGCACCCGCACGGGCGGCAGGGCGGCCCCGGCGGCAGGGCGCCGGTACGGATGCCCGACTCGACGCTGGCCGAAATCTCGACGGCTGTCGTACCGGTGAGCTGATAGCGTGCTGACACAAACAAGAGATTGTACTAGAACAAAGGGGCGCGCGCATGTATCCACCCACCGCCCGGACCACACCCCACCGCTCGCGCGACAAGATGAGCTACGACCGGGCCGCCGCACGCGCGGTGCTCGACGAGGCGTACGACTGCGCGCTCGGCTTCACCGTCGACGGCCAGCCACGAGTGCTGCCCACCCTGCACGTCCGCATCGGCGACACGCTCTACCTGCACGGCTCCACCGGCAGCCGGCCGCTGCTCGCCGCCCGAGGCGACGACGGCTCCCGGTCTGCGTTTCGGTGACAGTGCTCGACGGGCTGGTGTACGCCCGCTCCCAGTTCCACCACAGTGCCAACTACCGCTCGGTGGTCGCGCTCGGCACCGCCCGACTGGTCACCGACGAGCGGGAGAAGCTCGCCATGCTCACCGCGCTGGTCGAGAAGGTCGGCGCGGGACGCAGCACGGCCACCCGTCCACCCAGCCGTCGCGAGTTGGCCGAGACCGCCGTACTGGCACTGCCACTGCGCGAGGTGTCCGTCCGGGCCCGCAGCGGCGGGTCCGCGAGGACGAGACCGACCTGCACCTTCCGCACTGGGCCGGCGTCCTGCCGCTGCGGCTCACCGCCGGACAACCCGAGCCGGATGCCGGAGTCACCGCGCCGCTGCCCGCGTACCTGCGGACGGCCCGCACTCCCTGGCACGACCCGGTGTCGCTGCACGGCGAGCACGTACGGCTCGAGCCGTTGGAGTTGGCGCACACCGACGAGCTGCACGCCGCCACCGCGGACGCGGAGGTGTGGCGGCACCTCAGCGTCGAGCCGCCCACCGCGCCCGCCGCCACCGCCGAGGTGATCGGCACCGCACTGGCCGCCCAGCACCGGGGCGAACGGGTCGCCTGGGTGCAGCGGTCCGCCTCGACCGGAATGGTGGTCGGCAGCACGTCCTACTACGACATCGACCCGGAACGGCGGGCGGTGGCGATCGGCACACCTTCCTCGGCCGACCCTGGTGGCGCACCGGGATCAACACCGAGGCGAAGCTGCTCCTGCTCGGCCGGGCCTTCGACGACCTGGGCGCGGTACGGGTGGCCTGGCACACCGACATCCGCAACGTCCGCTCCCAGGCGGCCATCGAACGGCTCGGCGCCACCCGGGAGGGTGCTCCGGATGCACCGACAGCGCCCGGACGGCTCCTGGCGCGACACCGTGCAGTACGCGATGACCGTCGACGAGTGGCCGAGCGCACAGGCCAGGCTGCGAGAAAGTCTTCGCCGCATGGCACCGGTGGCGTGATGATGGCGGGCGTGCTGGGAATCACCGACATCTGGACGTACGTGCTGGGCACCGTGGCCATCATCCTGCTGCCCGGACCGAACTCACTCTTCGTGCTCTCCACCGCTGCCAAACGGGGCGTGGGAGCCGGCTACCGGCCGCCGGCGAGGTGTTCGTCGGCGACGGGGTGCTGATGGTCCTGTCCGCCGCCGGAGTGGCGTCGCTGCTCAAGGCGTACCCACCGGTGTTCCTGGTGGTCAAGTACGCGGGTGCGGCGTACCTCGGTTATGTCGGGGTGACCATGCTGCTCGGGGCCGCGCGACGCTGGCGCGACCGCAACGACCCGAGCGCCCGCGGCTCATCGACGCCGCGGAGCCGGCGGCGATGCGCAGCCCGTTCCGCAAGGCGCTGGTGATCAGCCTGCTCAACCCGAAGGCGATCCTGTTCTTCATCTCGTTCTTCATCCAGTTCGTCGACCCGGGCTACGCCTGGCCGGCGCTGTCGTTCCTGCTGCTCGGGCTGATCGCCCAGGTGACCAGCGCGCTGTACCTGACCGCGTTGATCTTCGCCGGCACCTTCCTGGCCGCGCAGTTCCGCCAACGCCGCCGTCTCGCCGTCGGCGGGACCACCGCCGTGGCCGCCCTGTTCCTGGCCTTCAGCCTCAGCTGGCCACCGCCAGCGCCGGCTAACCCTCGCCGCGCCTGGGCGGTCACGCCCGCATGATCGTGCTCGATCCAGGATCTGAGTGGCCTCGTCCTGCGGGAGAGGCCTGTTTCCTGGATCGAGCACGATCATGGGCGGGCCTGGTCTCGCCCTCTGCCCTTGGCTGGGCTGGGCTGGTTCGGGCCGGGCCGGGCCGGGCTGGTTCGGGCCGGGCTGGTTCGGGCCGGGCTGGTTCGGGCCGGGCTGGTTCGGTGCGGGTCCCGGGGCACGAACGACGTGGACGGGCATGATCCACTCGTGCTTCGTGATGTCGGGGTGTCCCGCGTCGACGCTCCTGCGCGCGTCGATCATGGAGTTGTGGTGCCTCACAAAAGGCGTAATACGGGATTTTGCTCCCACCACGCCTCCATGATCGACGCGAGCGGCCTGACTCCGCGTTCACGTTCAGGCGATCTCGCACTCCACGCCTGCCCTACCCTGCCCTGCCCGGCGATCTTGCACTTTCGGCCGCTGGAATGCGTTCTTTGACCATTTTATACCGGCAGAAGGGCAAGATCGCCGGCTGAGCAGGCCGGGCAGGCAGGGCCGGCGGGCAGGGCCGGGCTGAGCAGGGTCGGGCGGGCAGGGCCGGGCTGGGCGCGAGCGGGATTGGTCCTCGCGACTGGTCAGGTGCCGTCGCCGCCGGAGCCGCCGCCTCCCACGCCCGCGCCCCTGCGGTGCCGCCGAGTCCGTAGCCGGGCCGGATGGGCTCGTCGGGATGGCGGCTGGTGTGGGCGGATCCCGCGATCTGCGCGGACCAGTCGGCGTGCGCGGCGGCGGCGGCGTGCCGGTTGATCGCCTGCCGGATCCAGCCGTCCACGGTGGCGACCCAGTCCCGTCGGTCCGTGTCCTCGTGCCAGATCCGGAACCGGCTGATGCTCTGGTGCGTGATCCCGGCCAGCGCCAGCTTGCGGTCCATCCAGAGGATCGCCTCCATGCCCGCCGAGTTGGTCACGAAGATGATCTCCAGCTCGGTGATCGGGCCGGCGTAGAGCGGCCCCACCCAGTATCCCCAGCGCTGGTGCAACGGCAGGGTGTGCTCCACCCGGCAACCCGCCCTCCTGCAGGCCTGCCTGGCGGATCATGAAACCCAGCGTGCCCAGCGCCGCCAGCACGTGCTGCTGGGTGGGAATCGGGTGTACGAAGACGGGCACCATGGCGCCCTGGTCCAGGTCGGGGTCGAGTGACACCTCGGTACGCAGGCCCATCCGCAGGCTCAGCAGCGGCACCCGCCGAAGATGGTGAGCGGGGTCTCCCACGGCAGCGGCAACGCGAAGTCGACCGCCCGCCGCCGGCCGGCCGGTACGACGAACCGACCGGCGATCGGCAGCTGGTGGAACTGCATGAGGCGCCGGGCCCCAGCGGGATCATCCGGCTCGACGGTGGTGACGAGGCCGAGTCGGATGTGGCGCACCAGCACGTCGTCCGGCCCGGCGGCGAGGGTCACCCGCCCCGGCAGGCGCAGGCCCGGCCGGGTGCTCGGGTTGGGGAGCGTGGTCTGCACGGACAGCTTGGTCCTGCCGGACTCCGGGGACACTCCCGTCAGCCGCACCGCGCGCCCCTCTCGGGACGGGACCCGCCGGCCCCACACCGGCGCGCCTACCCGGTCGAGGTGACCTCAAGCCCGCCCGCGCCGAACAGCAACCCGGCCACGTCGAGCAGCAAGCCCGCCCGCGTCGAGCAACGACCCGGCCGCGTCGCTGGACGCGGCCGGGTCGGCCAGATCAGCGCAGTCGCCGCCCGCGCGGCACCGTGTCGGTCTCGTCGTCGAACTCGCCGATGACCTCCTCCAGGAGGTCCTCCAGCGCCACGAAGCCGATCGGTCGGGCCGGGCCACCGCCGTTGCGCACCAACGCGAGCTGCGACTGCCGGGCCCGCATCGCCGCCACCGCCTCGGTGACCGAGGACGTCGCGGGCAGGGTGAACGCGGGTGTCATCAGCTCCCCGGCGGTGGCGACCCGGCCGGTGGTGACCACCCGTACCGCCTCCCGCACGTGCACCAGGCCGCACACGTCGCCCGCCTCGTCCAGCACCGCGAGCCGGGATCGCCCGCTGTCCCGGCTGACCTCCTCGATCCGCCCGGCCGGGTCGTCCCGGCGGACGGTGACCATGGTGGCGAACGGTTCCATCACCTGTGCCACCGACGTGCCCTGCAACTCCAGCATGCTGGTCAGCAGCTGGTGCTGCTCGGCGCCGAGCAGCCCGTGCTCACGGGACTGCTCCAGCAGGATCCGCAGTTCGTCCGGGCCGTGCACCTGGGCGAGCTGATCCTGTTGGTGACCCCGACCAGCCGCAGGATCGCGTTGGCCAGGGCGTTGAGCGCGGAGAGCACCGGCCGGGAGACCCGGGCGAAGGCACGGAACGGGAGCGCGAGCAGCGTCGCCGAGCGCTCCGCGTCGGTGATCGCCCACGACGGGCGCCATCTCCCCACCACCAGGTGCAGGAAGGTCACCACCCGAGGGCGAAGACCAGCGCGACCAGGTGACTGGCGGCGTCCGGCAGGCCCACAGCGTGCAGCAGAGGGCTGAGCAGATGCTCGATCGCCGGCTCGGCCAGCGCGCCGAGACCCAGGGTGCACAGCGTGATGCCGAGCTGCGCGCCGGCCAGCATCAGCGACAGTTCGCGGACGCCGTCCAGCGCGGCCCGTGCCGCCCGGCCACCGTTCGCCGCCGCCTGCTCCAGGCGGTAGCGCTTGCTTGCCACCAGGGCGAACTCGGCGGCCACGAAGAACCCGTTCAGCGCCAGCAGGATCACCGAACTGAACAGCGCGATCCCGGGACTCATGCGGTCACCCCGGCTTGCTCAGCTGCAACCGCACCGAGTCGGCCACGTGCCGATCCACGGCCAGCACCTCGACCAGAGCCCGAGGCTCGGTCTCGTTGTCCTCGCCGTCCGCCCCTCGCGCTGCAGGCTGATCTCCAGCCGGTCACCGACCTCCGGCACCCGGCCCAGCTCCCGCATCACCAATCCGGACAGGGTGTCGTACTCCGGGGCCTCGGGCAGGGCGATGCCGGTGCTGTCGGCGACCTCGTCGATCCGCCAGCGGGCCGGCACCACCCAGGACCCGTCGTCCTGCCGGGCCGGCGCCCGCTCCGGTGGGTCGTCCTCGTCCCGGATCGGGCCGACCAGTTCCTCGGCGATGTCCTCCAGCGTGATCACGCCGGCGAAGCCGCCGTACTCGTCGACCACGCAGGCCATCTGCCGGTGCCCGGACCGCAGGCGGTCGAGCACCGTGGGCAGGGCAACGTCTCCGGTACGAGCAGCGGCGGCCCGGCCACGGCACTCACCGGGGTGGTGGCCCGCTCCCCGGGGTACGCCGAGCACGTCGGCGATGCCGACGATGCCGAGCAGGTCGTCGACGCCCTCCGCACCGCGCACCGGAAAGCGGGAGTGGCCGGTGTCCAACAGCTCGACCACCCGGCTGACCGGTTCGTGCGCCCGTACGGTGTGCACGTCGACCCGGGCACCATGGCCTCCCCGGCGGTCAGCTCGCGGAAGTCCAGACCTCGGTCGAGCAGCGTGGACATCTCGGCGTCGAGGCTGCCCTCCTCGCGGGACTCGGCGATGATCTGTTCCAGGTCGGCCGGTGTGGCACCACTGGGCAGTTCCTCGATCGGCTCGATGCCGATCCGGCGCAGCAGACGGACCGAAGCCCGGTCGAAGAGGTGGATCAGCGGCCCGGCGACGGCCAGGTAGATGAGGTGGACCGGCTCAGCGCCCGGGCCAGTTGTTCGGCCCGCGCGATGGCCAGGTTCTTCGGGGCCAGCTCGCCGAGGACCATCTGCACGATGGTGGCGATGACCAGGGCCAACGCCACCGACAGCGGCAGGCTGACCGCCTCGCTGACGCCGGCCACGCCGAGCAGGTCGGCGAGACCGCCGCCAGATACGGTTCGGCGACGTAGCCGACCAGCAGCGCGGTGACGGTGATGCCGAGTTGGGCGCCGGAGAGTACGAAGGAGAGCCGGCTGGTGACGGTCAGGGCCGGACGGCGGCCTGGTCGCCGTCATCGGCGAGCTGGCGCAGCTGCCCCGGTCCACGGCGACGTAGCCGAACTCCTGCGCCACGAAGTAACCGGTGGCGGCAGTGAGAAGGATGATCAGAAGGAGACCAACGACGATCAACACGGGTCGCTCAGGGCTCCCGGGGTCGTCGTCGGTGAGGATATGCCGGGCACGACCCGGCTGGCTACTGCTGCCCTCCTGGGCAGAAGAGTCGATCATCCCGCTATTTTATCTGCGCGGGCTGGGACTCCGCTGGGGTGGGCCGAAGGAGCGGATCGTCCGGTTCACCGGGCACGCCCTGGTCATCACGCCGGCCCGCCGATCCACCGCCGGAACCGCGCTCGGCCAGCTCGTCGGCGTCGAGCAGGCTCCGATCGAGCCGCCCCGACCGGTACGCGGCCCGCCCGATCATCTGGGCCGCCACTGGCGCGGTCGCCAACTGGAAGACCGCCACCAGCAGGATCATGCCCAGATCCGCCGGGGACCGCAGCCGCAACGCGATGCCCAGCAGCAACAGGAGCACCCCGAGCACCTGCGGCTGGTGGCCGCGTGCATCCGCGACAACGCGTCCGGAAGCGCAGCACGCCGATCCCGGCGGCCAGGGCGAGCAGCGCGCCGACCAGACAACCGGCGCCGAGCCAGTCCGCGATCGTCGCGATCACTGCTGCTCCCGGACGGCGAAGCGCACCAGCGACACCGAGCCCACGAAGCCCAGCAGGAGAGCACCACGAGGACGGGCAGCGTGCTGGCGTGCCGGTTGACCGCCGCCTCGGCGCCGACCGCGCCGACCATGGTGGCGAGCAGCATGTCCGCGGCGATCACCCGATCCACCAGCGACGGACCACGGTAGAGGCGGGTCAGGGCGAGGAGCGCGGTCACCGACAGCAGGGCGGTGAGGACGACAGCCAGGAACGTGGTCACGGGCGGGTTCCCTTCTCGGGTGACAGGCTCTCGAGCTGGCGAAGTTCGGCGCTGGAGCCCACCGCGCGGACGATTCGCCGTTCGACGGTGCGGGTGCGTTCCCGGGCCACGTCCAGGTCCGCCGGCCCGTGGGTGTCCAGGACGTGCAGGTAGAGCGTCGCGGTGTCCCGGTCCACCTCGAGGATCAGCGTGCCCGGTACCAGCGAGACCGCCTCGGCGGTGAGCGCCAGGTTCAGGTCGGTGGACACCCGCAACCGGACCGCGATGATCGCCCCGCGTGGCCGGTAGCCGGGCTGCACGGCGATCCGGGCGACGTGCAGGCTCGCGCTGACCAGCTCGACGGCGAACCGGCCCGCGAACGCCAGCAGCGCCAGCGGCCGCAGCCGGCCACCGAAGCTGACCGCCGGCAGCGGGAAGAACGCCAGCACCGCTCCGCCCACCAGCAGGCCGCCGACCAGGTTGGCCCCGTTGATGTCGCCCAGAGCAGGGTCCAGACCACCACCAGCCAGCAGAGCGCCACCGCCTGGTCCCGCCATCGACCGAGCCGGCCGCGCGACGCCTCCGGCCCGGCGCCGTCCGGGGCCGCTCCGGCCGTGCCGGTCACGGCGCGCCGCCGGGCAGCACGGCATGGACGTACGGGGTACGCAGGCGCAGGTCCGCCGCCGCGTCAGCGGTCACGTCGAAGAGCGGACCGGCCAGTACGGTCAGCGCCAGCCGAGTGCGACCAGGGCCACGGTGGCCCCGACCATCAGCTTCGGCAGCCGGACGACCGGCGCGCCGGTGGCCAGCCGGGGCGCGCGCCAGAAGGCGATGTTCCACACCGGGACGCCACGTAGAGGGTGAGCAGGCTGGTCAGCGTGCCGGCCGCGACCAGCACCCGGGCAGCGGCCGCCGGCCGCCACCCGGCCTGGAGCAGGCCGAGCTTGCCGAGAAACCGGAGAACGGCGGCACCCGGCGAGGTTCATGGCCGGTACGAAGAACAGCACGCCGAGCAGCGGCGCCAGGCCAGCCCGCCGATGCGGCGCAGGTCGGTGCTGCCGGCGCGCTCCTCGACCAGCCCGGCGACGAGGAACAGGGTGGTCTGGATGGTGATGTGGTGCACCACGTAGAAGATCGCGCCGGAGAGCCCGGCGGCGGTGCTCAACGCCACCCGAAGATCATGTAGCCGATGTGACTGACCAGGGTGAACGAGAAGAGCCGCTTCAGGTCGGACTGGGCCACCGCGCCGAGGATGCCGATAACCATGGTCAGCCCGGCCACGACCATGAGCAGCACGTCGGCATGCCCACCGGGGAACAGCAGCGTCTCGGTACGGATGATCGCATAGACGCCCACCTTGGTGAGCAGACCCGCGAAGACCGCGGTCACCGGGGCCGGTGCGGTCGGATAGCTGTCCGGCAGCCAGGCCGACAGCGGGAAGACCGCCGCCTTGATCGCGAAGGCCAGCAGCAACATCAACTCCAGGGCCAGCCGGACGCCGTCGGGCAGGTCGTCGAGGCGCTGGGCGAGCTGGGCGAGGTTGAGCGTGCCGGTGGCCGCGTACACCAGACCCACCGACGTCAGGAAGATCATCGAGGAGAGGATGCTGACCACCACGTACGTCGACCCGGTCCGGATCCGGGCCTCGGTGCCGCCCAGGGTGATCAGCACGAAGCTGGCGGCCAGCAGGATCTCGAACCCGACGAACAGGTTGAACAGGTCACCGGCCAGGAACGCGTTGGTGACACCAGCGGTGAGCACCAGATAGGTCGGGTGGAAGATCGACACCGGCGTGCTCTCGCTCGTCTCGCTGCGACCCTGGCCGATCGAGTACAGCAGCACGCAGAGGGTCACCGCCGAGGACACCACGAGCATCAACGCGGCGAGTTGATCGGCCACCAGGACGATGCCGACCGGCGCCGGCCACGCGCCGACCGCCACCACCACCGGCCCGAACCGGTACGCCTGCACCAGCAACAGCACCGCCACCGTCAGGGTGCCGGCCAGGCACAGCACGCTTATCGCACGCTGGAGTCGTGGCATCCCGGCCAGCAACAGGGTCAGCGCCGCACCGAGCAGTGGCACCACCACCGGCAGCGGCACCAACATGCTCATCACGACTCGTCCCCGCGTCGCAGCCGACGGCGGGCGGGCTCGGGATCTACCTGCTCCGGATCACCGTCCGGGCCCTCCCCACCGTGATCGACGGCACCCACCTCGTTCCGCCCGGCCCGGCGGATGATCTGCCGGTCCTCCAGGTCGTCGGGCACCTCGTCGTCGCCGGAGACATACCAGCTGCGGTACGCGACCGCGAGCAGGAAGGCGGTGAACCCGAAAGTGATCACGATGGCGGTCAACACCATCGCCTGCGGCAGCGGATCACTCATCCGGTCCACCGGGCCGGTGCCGACGATGGGCGCCCGCCGGACCGCCCACCAACAGGATCAACAGGTTGACCCCGTTGCCGAGCATGACCACACCGAGCAGGATCCGGGTCAGGCTGCGCTCCAACAGCAGGATCACCCGCAACCCACCAGCACCGCGACGGCCAGCACCAGCACCAACGTCGGTCCCGCACCACTAGCCGTCATGTCTGAGCCCCTTGTCGACGGCCAGACCACCCGGCGCCTCCCCGGTGGCCTCGATGTGCCGGTCCACCTCGGCCCCGAGACTGCGCAGGATGTCCAGCACCAACCCGATCACGACCAGGTACACGCCGATGTCGAAGAAGAGCGACGTCACCAGATGGACATCGCCGACCAGCGGCAGGGCCTGGTCGACCTTGGCGCTCTCCAGCACCGATCCGCCGACGAGTAGGGCCACCACGCCGCTGCCCACCGCCACGGCCAGCCCGGCGCCAAGGATCGCGCCGGCACCGATCGGGGCGGCCTCGGTCGCTCGTACCTGCCGCCGGCCAGATAGCGGACCACCAGGGCGAGACCCGCCACCAGACCGCCGGCGAAACCCCGCCCGGCGCGTTGTGCCCGGAGAAGAGCAGGAACAGCGAGAACAGCACCACCGTGTGGAAGATCAGCCGGATGACCACCTCCAACACGATCGAGCGACGCTCCTCGTACAGGGTCGGGCCGCCACGCAGCCACACCGGCCGCCCGGGTCCGCTCACCCGCTGGTCCGACTCCGGTCGGCGCGGTCGCGGCCCGGTCCGGGACCGCTCGAAGATCAGGCTGGCCACCCGGTCGCGGCCACCACCAGCACCGCCAGCTCACCCATCGTGTCCCAGGCCCGGATGTCGACGAGGGTCACGTTGACCACGTTGCGGCCGTACCCGTGCGCCACCGCCAGATCCGGAAAGGCCGCGGAGATGTCCGGTGCCCGGCGCGCGGCGGCGGCGGTCAGGCCAGCCCGGCGGCCACCACACCCACCGTCACCCCGATCGCCCGACGGACCCAGCGGCTGCGGCGCAGCGGGCGGGCCGAGAACCGCTCCGGCAGGCGACGCAGCACCAGCACGAAGACCGCGATCGTCGAGGTCTCCACCAGAAACTGGGTGAGTGCCAGGTCGGGTGCACCCTGCAGGACGAACAGCATCGCCGTGCCGTAGCCGGTCATGCCCACCAGCAGCATCGCGGTCAGGCGGCGACGCGCGCCGACGGCCAGCACCGCCGCCACCGTGATCACCAACACGACCACCGGTTGCAGCGGGTTGTCCCAGAGCGGAATCCGCGCCCGCCAGGGCTGGCGGAGAGCATCGCCGCGCCGGGCACCAGCACGAGGGTGACCAGGATGATGCCCAGATACTGCGGCAGGGAGCCGCGCTGGGTCGCGCTGGTGACCTCGATGGCCAGCCGGTCGAAACGGCCCACCACCCACTCGTACCCCTGGTTGCCCCCACCGGCGCGCGGAGCCAGGCCAGCACCGGGCGAGCGGCCGCGCACGGCGAAGAGCAGGCCGCCGCCGACGAGGGCCACCACGGACAGGGCGAGCGCCGGGGTCGGTCCGGACCAGAGCGCCAGGTGCGCGTCGACCCCACCGAGCAGATCGGCGTACGGGCGCAGCACGTGGTCCAGCACACTCGCGGCCGGGCCGGCGAGCAGACCGACACCGGCGAGCACCGCGGGCGGGACCAGCAACGACGCGGCGATCGGCCCCGGTCGGACCGGTGACACCCGGCCGGTCGGCGAACGCCCCAGAGAAACGGGCGCTGTACGCGACGGTGAGCACCGTCCCGGCGACCAGACCGGTGAGGAGCACCGGCTGGTCGGTGAACGCCCCGAACACCGCCTCCTTGGCCACGAAGCCGACCAGCGGCGGCACCCGCCATCGAGGCCGCGGCCAGCACCGCGACCACGAACAGCGGCCTCGACCAGCGCCGCAACCCGGTCAGCTCACGCAGGTCACGGGTGCCGGCACCGTGGTCGATGATGCCGACCACCAGGAACAGCGCGGCCTTGAACAGGGCATGTGCCAGCAGCATGGCGGTGCCGGCCAGGGCGGCGTCCGGGGTCCCCGACCCGGTCACCGCGACCAGCAGGCCGAGCTGACTGACCGTCCCGTACGCCAGCAGCAGCTTCAGATCGGTCTGCCGCAGCGCGCCAGCCACCGACCAGCATGGTGGCCACGCCGGCGACCTGCACCAGCGGCCGCCACGGGCCGACCGTGGCGAGCACCGGCGCGAGCAGACCGACCAGGTAGACGCCGGCCTTGACCATGGCGGCGGCGTGCAGGTACGCGCTGACCGGCGTGGGTGCCGCCATCGCGACCGGTAGCCAGGAGCTGAACGGCAACACCGCCGACTTGGACAGCGCGCCGGCCAGGATCAGCAGCACGGCACCCACCAGGTACCCACCGCCGGGCAGCGGTTGCGCGGCGATCGCCGACCAGCGGTAGGTGCCGGCGTGCTCGCCCAGCATGATGAACCCGACCAGCATGGCGAGCCCGCCCAGCGTGGTGACGGTCAACGCCTGGGCCGCCGCCCACCGACTGGATCGTCGTTCGGTGCTGTGCCCGATCAACAGGTACGAGAAGATCGTGGTCAGCTCCCAGCCGACGTAGAGCAGCAGCAGGTCGTCGGCGAACACCAGGACGAGCATCGCGCCGGCGAAGGCCACCAGAACCGCCGCGAACTGCGCCAGCCCGGCGGAGCCGGCGCTGAAGTAGCGGGCGCTGTAGACCAGCACCAGCGCGCCGATGCCGCCGACCAGCAGCGTCATCAGCCAGGACAGCGTGGTGAGCCGCAACGCGATGTCAAGACCAACTGCCGGATCCACGGGTACGTCTCGACGACCGCCCCACCATCCCCGACGGCCGGTGTGCGTGCCACCGCCCAGCAGAACGCGGCGGCCGGTGCCAGCGCCAGCGGGTAACACGCGCGTGGACCCCACCAGCGGACGAGCAGGGGCGCGGCGAGGGCCGCCACGAGATGGAGGATGAGCAGTACCAGCACCTGCACTCCCGATCGCCGTGGCGGACGCCCGTGGCAGCGGTGGCGCCTAGCAGCGATCAGACGCCAGTTTGTGGACCACCGGGCGGTTTTGCCGGAATTCGCCCAGCAGTGCAGCCCTCCTCCGCACGCTCGCCCTCGGACCGACCTGCACGCACCCCGCGCCGCGCACACACTGCGCTCGGCGGCGTTGAGCAAGGGCTTGCGTCTGAAAAGCCGAGATCAACGCTGCTGAGGGACCAGATCCGCGCAACATCAGGGATGTTGCTGCCTCAAGCGCCCGGAGACAGCAACATCGGTGAAGTTGCGCGGATCTTGACTCGGTGGGTGTGCGGGCGCGTGGGTGCGTGAGCGCGCACGGGCGTGCGGGGCTGAAGGTGAGCTGGCGCGCGGTGCGCGGCGTGTGAGGAGTGCACGGACGTGCAGGGCGCGCGTGGGGCGGAGCGCGGCGGGCGCAGGGCGCGGCGGGCGCGTGGGGCGGCGCGCGGCGGCGCAGCGGGCGCGGCGGCGCGCGTGAGCGGGCGCGGCAGGGCGCAGCGGGCGCGCAGCGGCGGGCGCGCAGGGCGGCGCGCAGCGGGCGAGCGCGCGGCGAGGTGTGAATGGGGTTAGGTCAGCAGGTCGGTTCGACCAGTTGGCGTGCTACCCGGTGGACCACCCGCTCGGCGGCGGTCAACGACCGTACCGAGAGCAGCCGGCCGCGGCTCTCTCGACGTAGCACGAAGTAGTGGACGGCGACGCGGACCTGACCCCGATCGGCGGCGCTGGCCTGGGCGGTGCAGAGGACCAGCTCGCGCAGGCAGTGGGCGAGGCGCTCGGCGAGCTCGAGCTCGGGGCCGTGCAGACCACCGCGGAGCGCGGTGAGATGGCTGTCGACCTTGCGAATCAGCACGTCGGTGCCCGGTTCGACGGTGCGCTGCTCGCCGGTCATCACGTCCCTCACCCGGTTCGCGTTGCGAGTGAAGTTACTTTATGTTGCTCCTCAGAAGCAAGCAGTTAAGTGAGACTTAACGTATTAAGCGCACCTTCCACGCTTTCTGTTTCTTCGAGGCGCATTCCTCCGTGGGTCGCTCGTGGTTGTCGTACCGGCGGGGCACGATGGACCGGTGACCGGGCAGACGCAGAGGCCGGCGCGGTGCTCGCCGGGTTCGGCGCAGCCACCCGCGCCTGGTTCGAGGCTGCCTTCGCCGCACCCACCGCCGCGCAGACCGGTGCCTGGCGGTCGATCGCTGCCGGTCGTAACGCGCTCGTGGTGGCGCCCACCGGCTCCGGCAAGACGCTCGCGGCCTTTCTCTGGTCACTGGACCGACTGGCCCGCGAGCCCGCGCCGCCGAGGCCCGCCAGCGATGCCGCGTGCTCTACGTCAGCCCCTCAAGGCGCTCGCGGTCGACGTGGAACGCAACCTGCGCGGTCCCCTGGCCGGCATCCGGCAGGCGGCCACCCGGTTGGGCGTCGCACCGCCCGACGTCACCGTCGGCATGCGCACCGGCGACACGCCCGCCGACGAGCGACGGGCCTTCGCCCGCACCCCACCGACATCCTGATCACCACGCCCGAGTCGCTGTTCCTGCTGCTCACGTCCGCGGCCCGTGATTCGCTGCGCGGCATCCAGACGGTGATCGTCGACGAGGTGCACGCCGTGGCCGGCAGCAAACGTGGAGCCCACCTCGCGCTCTCCCTCGAACGCCTCGACGAGTTGCTGCCCGCCCCGGCACAGCGCATCGGCCTCTCCGCGACCGTCCGACCGATCGACGCCTGCGCGCGGTTCCTCGGCGGCGCCCGCCCGGTCGACGTGGTGCAGCCGGCCACCTCGAAGACCATCGAGGTCAGCGTCCAGGTCCCGGTGGAGGACATGACCCGCCTGGACGAGCAGGACCAGCCACCGGAGGACGACCTCGGCGGCCCCGGGCCACGCCGCGCGTCGATCTGGCCGGCCGTGGAGGAGCGGGTCTTCACACTCATCGGGCAGCACCGCTCGACAATCGTCTTCACCAACTCCCGCCGCAGCGCCGAGCGCCTCTGCGCCCGACTCAACGAGCTGGGCGCCGAGGCGGTGAGCGTCGAAGCCTTGGCTTCCGAAGCAGGGCCGCCGCGTTGGCGGAGGGCGCGATCGGCGTACCCGAGGGGTTGTCGACGGACGACGACCCGGCGGCCGACGGCGGCCGGTGCCCGGCGCGGAACGGTGGGTGGTCCCGCCGGTCCGCTGCGCAACCGGCCGCCGGCCGAGGTGATGGCCCAGTCCGGTGCGGCCACCGGCGCAGCGCCCGTGATCGCCGTGCCCACCACGGCAGTGTTTCCGGGAGGAGCGCAAGCACATCGAGGAGGCGCTCAAGTCCGGTCAGCTCCCGGCGGTGGTGGCCACCTCCAGCCTGGAGCTGGGCATCGATATGGGCGCGGTCGACCTGGTGGTGCAGATCGAGGCGCCGCCCAGCGTGGCCGCCGGGCTGCAACGGGTCGGCCGGGCCGGGCACCAGGTGGGCGCCATCTCCCGTGGGGTGGTCTTCCCCAAGCACCGTGGCGACCTGCTCTCCTGCGCGGTGGTCGCCGAGCGGATGACCGGCGGCAAGATCGAGGAGCTGCACTACCCGCGCAACCCGCTGGACGTGCTGGCCCAGCAGATCGTCGCGATGGTGGCGCTGGAGCCGTGGCCGCTCGGTGACCTGGCCGTACTGGTCCGCCGGGCCGCGCCCTTCGCCGAGTTGCCCGACTCGGCGCTGCACGCGGTGCTGGACATGCTCTCCGGCCGCTACCCGTCCACGGCCTTCGCCGAGCTGCGACCCCGCCTGGTCTGGGACCGGGCCACCGACCTGCTCACCGGCCGTCCCGGCGCACAACGGCTCGCGGTGACCAGCGGCGGCACCATTCCCGACCGGGGTCTGTTCGGGGTCTTCCTGGCCGGTGCCGAGCGGGCCGCCCGGGTCGGTGAGCTGGACGAGGAGATGGTCTACGAGTCCCGGGTCGGCGACGTCTTCCTGCTCGGTTCCTCCTCCTGGCGCATCGAGGAGATCACCCCGACCGGGTGCTGGTCTCGCCCGCGCCCGGTCAGGCCGCGCGCATGCCGTTCTGGAAGGGCGACCAGCTGGGCCGGCCGGTGGAGCTGGGTCGGGCCATCGGCGCCCGGGTGCGCACTCTGCTGAAACAGACCGACGAGGCGGCACTGGCCGCTCTGCGGGACGGCGGTCTGGACGACTGGGCCGCCAGCAACCTGATGGCCTACCTGCGCGAGCAGCGGAGGCCACCCGGTCGCTGCCCGACGATCGCACCATCGTGGTCGAGCGGTTCCGCGACGAGCTGGGTGACTGGCGGCTCGCCGTGCACAGCGTTCTCGGTGCCCGGGTCAACGGGCCCTGGGCCCTGGCCGTGGGCCGCCGGCTGGCCGAGCGGTACGGGGTGGACGCCCAGGTGATGCCCTCCGACGACGGCATCGTGGTGCGGCTTCCGGACACCGCCGACGAGCCTCCTGGCGCCGACGTGGTGGTCTTCGAGCCGGACGAGATCACCCAGCTCGTGGAGGAGTCGGTCGGCACCTCCGCCCTCTTCGCCGCCCGTTTCCGGGAGTGTGCCGCCCGGTCACTCCTGCTGCCCGCCGCGACCCGCGCCGCCGCCAGCCGCTCTGGCAGCAGCGGCAACGCGCCGCGCAACTGCTCGACGTCGCCCGCGAGTACGCGGACTTCCGGTCACCCTGGAGGCCGCCCGGGAGTGCCTCCAGGACGTCTTCGACCAACCGGCGCTGGCCGGGCTGATGCGCGACCTGGCCACCCGGAAGGTGCGGCTGGTCGAGGTGGAGACCAGCGCGCCGTCGCCGTTCGCGCGGTCGCTGCTCTTCGGCTACGTCGGCGCGTTCCTCTACGAGGGCGACGCCCGCTCGCCGAGCGCCGCGCCGCCGCGCTCGCACTGGACTCCACGCTCCTCGGCGAGCTGCTCGGTCGGGTCGACCTGCGCGAGTTGCTCGACCCGGCGGTGCTCACCGAGACCGACCGTCAGCTGCGCTGGCTGACCGAGCAGCGTCGCCCCGCGACGCCGAGGACGTCGTCGAGCTGCTGCGGGTGCTCGGTGACCTGAGCGACGCGGAGTTGGCCGAGCGGGGTGTGCCCGAGACGTGGCTGACCGAGCTGGAGGCCACCCGTCGGGTGCTACGGGTCCGAATCGCTGGCGAGCAGCGCTGGGTGGGCGTCGAGGACGCCGCCCGCCTGCGCGACGCCCTCGGCGTGGCGCTGCCGGTGGGGTGGCCGAGGCGTACCTCGCCCCGGTGGCCGATCCGCTCGGTGACCTGGTGGCCCGCTACGCCCGCACCCACGGGCCGTTCGCCGCCGCCAGCTGTGCGGCGCGCTTCGGGCTCGGCGTGTTCGTCGTCGAGCAGGCCCTGCGCCGGCTCGGTGCCACCGGCCGCGTGGTGTCCGGGAGTTCACGCCGGATTCGGCCGGTGCCCAGTGGTGCGACGCCGAGGTGTTGCGGATGCTGCGCCGCCGCTCGCTCGCGGCGCTGCGCCGAGAGATCGAACCGGTGCCGCCCGGGCGCTCGCCACGTTCCTGCCCGCTGGCAGCAGGTCGGCGGCTCCGCGCGCGGTGTGGAGGCGCTCGCCGCGACGGTGGAGCAGTTGCAGGGCGCCTCGGTGCCGGCGTCCGCCCTGGAGCGGTTGGTGCTGCCCGCGCGGGTCGCGGACTACTCCCCGCCCAGCTCGACGAGCTGTGCGCGAGCGGAGAGGTGGTCTGGGCGGGGTCGGGCGCGATCTCCGGGGCGACGGCTGGGTCACCCTGGCGTACGCGGACGTCGCGCCGCTGCTGCTCCCGCCGCCCGACGAGGCGTTGACCCGCACCCGCTGCACGAGGCGGTGCTCGACGCGCTGGGCGACGGGCAGGCGCTGTTCTTCCGTTCGCTGGCCGACCGGGTCGGCGCGACGGACGACGCCGTGCTGACCGGGGTGATCTGGGACCTGGTCTGGGCCGGGCACCTCACCAACGACACTCTCGCCCGCTGCGCGCGGTGCTCGGTGCGGGCGGCGCGCACCGCTCCCGGCCGTCCGCGCCGCGTACCCGCTACCGACGGCCCGGTCGGGTGGCGCTGCCCACCCGGGTGGTCCGCCGACCGTCGCCGGCCGCTGGTCGCGCCTGCCGGATCGGGACCTGGACCCGACCCGGCGGGCCGCCGCGCTCGCCGACCTGCTGCTGGAGCGGCACGGGGTGGTCACCCGGGGAGCGGTGATGGCCGAACAGGTGGTCGGCGGTTTCTCGGCGGTCTACCCTGTGCTGTCGGCCCTGGAGGAGCGCGGTGCCGCCCGCCGGGTTACTTCGTCGAAGGGTTGGGGCGGCGCAGTTCGCGGTGCCCGGTGCGGTGGATCGGCTACGCGCACTGGCCGAGCCCACCGACGGTCCTCGGGGCCGAGGCGCGGCGGCCACCGTGCTCGCCGCGACCGACCCGGCCAACCCGTACGGCGCGGCACTGCCCTGGCCGGAACGGGTGGTCGACTCCGGTGACGGAGCTGCCCCGGCGACTGGCCACCGCGCCGGCCGCAAGGCGGGCGCCCTGGTGGTGCAGGTCGGCGGTGATCTCGTCCTCTACGTCGAACGCGGCGGTCGGACGCTGCTCTCCTTCAGCGACGACACCGACACGCTCGCCGCGGCCGGCAAGGCGCTCGCCGACGCCGTCCACTCCGGGCGTTGGGCGCGATGTCGGTGGAGCGGGCCGACGGCGAGGCGGTGCACTCCTCGCCGCTGCGCGACGCGCTGACCGCCGCCGGTTTCCGGGCCACCCCGAGGGCTGCGCCTGCGCGGCTGACCCCAGCCCTTCGAGGGGCCGGCCCGGACGGGATGCGGGCCGATGCTCAGCGAAGGCCGTCGAGCACCTTCTCGTAGCGCGGACGGTCGGCGGCCGGCGTCTTCGCCTCCAGGTAGTTCAGCACCACCGCGCCCCGCTGGTACGACTGGCCGCCCCAGGTCTCCGCGATGTCCCTGGCGCTGGTCTCGTCCGGGAACACGTAGACCGTGACGGCGCCGGTGGCCATCAGCTCGGAACAACCCAGACCGAGGCCGTCGGGCCCACAGTCGACCGAGCGGTCCTTCGGACGCGGCACCTTCAGACCGGCGGCCCGGAAGGCCTCGACGACCTGCTTCGCCCCGGCGCACCGGTCGGACGCTTGGGCAGCACCACCGGCGGCGGGCTGGCCGGACGCCGCTGCGTCGGGCCCTGGGTCGCCGGAGTAGGCGGGACCGCGCCGTCGGCGGTGGGCGAGGCCGGGGTGTCGGCTGGCCGGTCGGTGCCGCCTCGGACGAGACGGACGGGGCCGCGTTCGGCTTGCCGTCGTCGTCACTGCCACAGCCTGCGCTGAGGGCGACGGCGACCAGCAGAATTCCGACCGCGGGAGGTTCCGAGTTGTCACCAGGGCATTCTGCCGAACGTGATCCCGGTGGCGGGAGGGGCCGGTCGGCCACTGCGCTGTCCCGTATCCGCCACTCGCCGATGGCCCGGGTGACGCGGGTACGCCCCGATCCGGCGGGCGACCAGGTCGCGGACCGACGCCGGGCGTTAGCCTGCGGGCATGTCCGCCGTGCCCTGGATCTCACTGACCACCGACTACGGCCTCACCGACGGATTCGTGGCCGCCTGCCACGGGTGATCGCCCGGATCGCGCCGGCCGCCCGGGTGATCGACGTGACGCACCTGGTGCCGCCCGCGGATGTCCGGCGGGTGCCGCCGTGCTGGCGCAGACCGTGCCGTACCTGCCGGTGGGGTGCACCTGGCGGTCGTCGACCCGGGGTGGGCACCGCCCGGCGGGGATCGCGCTGGCCACCCGGGCGGGTTGCTGGTCGGCCCGGACAACGGGTTGCTGCTGGACGCCGCCGCCGCGCTGGGTGGGGTGACCGGTGCGGTGGAGCTGACCGAGCCGCGCTGGCTGGCAACCCGGGTGTCCAGCACGTTCCACGGCCGGGACGTCTTCGCGCCGGTGGCCGCCCGGTTGGCGCTCGGCGGGCAGCTGGCCGAGGCGGGTCCACCGGTCGACCCGGCCGGGCTGGTACGCCTACCGACGCCGACGGTGACCCGGGACGCCGACGGCTTCACGGCCGAGGTGCTGACCGTTGACCACTTCGGCAACGTTCAACTCGCCGCACCGGCCGAGCTGCTCGATCCGCTGCCGGCCACGCTCCGGGTGAGTCCGCCGGACGCGGCACCGGCTCTCCGGCGGTGCGCGGACGGACCTTCGGTGACGCACCGGCCGGCGGTCTGGTGGCGTACGTCGACTCGGCCGGTCTGGTCGCGGTCGCCGTCAACGGTGGGCGGGCCGCGGACCTCCTGCGGGCGTCCCCGGGGACCTCCTGCGGGTATCGGGCTGATGTTCGACTGTGGAATGCTTCTCCGGTGGGTGAACATGTGGTTCCCGTGGGTTGTCCCTGCTGCGCATCTCGGACCGGCGGGGCACCTGCCCGGTCTGTTTCTGGACCGACGACGGTCAGACCGACGCCGACGCCGACGCGGTCCGGGGTGGCCCCAACGGCGACCTGAGCCTCTCGCACGCCCGACTGAACTACGCCGTCTACGGTGCCAGCCACCCGCGCTACCAGGACATGGTGCGCGCGGCCCCCGACGAGCGCCCTGAACGGCGCCCGACGGGACAAGCGTGGCTCAGCAGGCCGGCACGCCGCCGCCGTACACGGCTGAGATGTAGGCGTGGCTGACGTACTGCCCGGTGGTCAGGCGGTTCCAGCGGGTGGTGGTCCGGTACGGGCCGGCGACCGACTGGCCGCTGACGTAGCACTGGATCGGCACGTGGGCCAGCCGGGCGGCGAGGCCACGAGTCGGGTACGACGTGCTGGCCCCGGTGCGGATGTTGAGCGGCCCGTCACCGACCACGCCGCGTGGCCCGCCGCCGGTCCACAGGTAGGCGACGTCCACCCAGGCGTTGGTGGTCAGCCGCAACCCGTCCCAGAAGGTGCCGTCGGCGAGGTCGATGCCGGCCGGGTTGAGCACGGTCCGTCCGAACTGGTCGCGCCCGCCGTTGTAGCCGGACTGGTAGGCGGCCTGCGCCTCGGGTCGACCCTGGGGCAGGTTCTTCCAGTTCTCCCGTACCGATGAGGGGTTCCAGTAGTCGTCGCGGGTGTTCCACGGCCCGACGTCCCAGACCGGGGCGTACTCGCATCGGGAGCCATTCGTCGTGCAGACCCGCACTGTGTAGTCGCCGGTGTTGAGTGGGGAGAGGCCACGTCGCGAGGGCAGCGCCGCGAAGTGGTCCCGCGGTTGCACGGTACGGCCGTTGGCGGTCAGCTCGCCGACCAGCCCGATGCGGGTGGCGTACACCCGGTAGGCGCGACCGGGCGTGGCGGCGGAGACGGCGGCGGTCGCGTCGGCGGTGAGTGCACGCCGCGTACCGTCGCCGTGGCGCCGCCGTCGGGGCGGTGAGCACCACCGGGTCTGCACGCGGCTGACCGGCTGGTCGAAGACCGCGCCGGTGGTGGCAGCTCGCCACTCCGTCCAGCCGGCGGCCCGCCAGCCGCGGACCTGCGCCTCCACCGTCGCCCCGGCCGGGACCGACGCGCTGATGTCGGCGCGGACCCGGGTGGCCGGCCGGGCGAGCGCGAGGAGTGGTCACCAGCATTCCTTCGGCGACCGCGCTGTGCGGGCTGCGGGCGCCGCGCCCGGTGGCGCGGGCCTCCCGCAGTCGGAGGCCGGCGGCGCTGTGCCGGACGTTGACGTCGTCGCGGTCGACGACCACGAGGTCGACGTGCCACCGTTCACCGCCGGGTGCGGCGGCGGTGAGGTGATCGGAGCGCCGGCGGGCGCGGCCGGGACTCCGCCGACGGCGGTCACGAGCACCGCGGTGAGCAGGAGAGCGAGGGTGGCGACGAGGGCGGCGGATGGGATACGACAACGAGGTCGTGTCATGGGCATTCTCCTCAGAACCCCTGACCTTCGCATGTCGGGAGATCATGAGGAACCTGTGTACAAATAGCGACACATGCGAATCATGCTCAAATGAGGGAGGATGAGAGGGTGCCCGAAGGCGACACCGTCTGGAACACCGCGCGCGTGCTGCACCGCGCGCTGGCCGACACCGGATCACCAGCAGTGACTTCCGAGTGCCGCAGCTGGCCACCACGGATCTCACCGGTTGGACCGTCCGCGAGTCGGCCAGCCGGGGCAAACACCTCCTGCTGCGCCTCACCGCCCCGGACGAGGCGCACTGGACCCTGCACTCGCACCTGCGGATGGACGGCGCCTGGCGGGCGTACGCCCCGGGGAACGCTGGGGCGGCCGCCCGCGCACCTGATCCGGTGGTGCTGCGTACCGCCGGCGCCGTCGCTGTCGGCTACCACCTGCACGAGATGACCCTGCTGCCGACCGCCGAGGAGGACCAGCTGGTCGGCCATCTCGGCCCCGACCTGCTCGGCCCGGACTGGGATCCGGCCGAGGCGGTCCGGCGGCTCGCCGACCATCCGGAGCAGACCATCGGCGAGGCGTTGCTCGACCAGCGCAACCTGGCCGGTGTGGGCAACCTCTACAAGTGCGAGCTGCTGTTCCTGCGCGGGGTGTCGCCGTGGACACCCATCGGCGCGGTGCCCGACCTGCCCGGCATGGTGGCCCTCGCACAGCGGCTGCTCGCCGCCAACCGTGGCCGGTGGACGCAGAGCAGCACCGGCTCGCTGCACCGGGGCAGACCAGCTACGTGTACGGCCGCCGCGCCCAGCCCTGCCGTCGCTGCGGCACGGCGATCCGCAAGGAGGAGCTGGGCGAGCGGGTCACCTACTGGTGCCCGGTCTGCCAACCCGAGCGCTCGGATCCGCCGTCGTCCGGCTGACCAGGGCACCCGTCGGCCAAGACCCGTCACAGAAACGGACGATTGGGTAATTCCTATCCGGCCTCCGGAGTCGCATGCTGCGGTTGCGCGCTCACCGACCGTCAGCAGAGTGCCGGGGTCCCCACGGCGGGGTGGCGGACCTCGCGCCCCGAACCGGGGAGAGTCATGGCGATGTTCCGCAGACTCCGCTCCACCTTCTTCGAGCGGACCATCCGCGACACCAACGGCCGGGCGGCGTCCGTGCCGGCCGCACGTACCGCCGAGGAAACCGCTCCGGTGCCGAGCCTGGACCCGGCAGTGGTGCCCCACTACTTCGGCCCCGTGCCGAACTTCGCCCACAGCCCACGCCCCACCTGTGACCCCGACGGGCAGGTGGTGCCGGGACCGGGCTGCGCAAGTTCGTCGACCCGCTGCCCGTTCCGGGCCAGCAGAGCCGCACCGATCTCGGCGGTCAGCTGCCGGTGGCAGCGCCGGACACGATCAGCTATCCGGGCTGTGACTACTACGAGATCGGCCTCCAGGAGTACGCGCAACGACTGCACCGGGACCTGCCGGCCACCCGACTGCGCGGCTACCGGCAGCTCAACCTCGGCACCGACGCGACCGGCCACAACACTGTGGTTCCTCCGGAGCGGCCCTGGCACCTGGGTCCGATGATCGTCGCCCGTCGGGGCCGACCGGTCCGGGTGAAGTTCATCAACCAACTCCCCACCGGCCGGGCCGGCGAGTTGTTCCTGCCGGTCGACGACACGATCGAGGGTGCCGGTCCGGGCCCACTGGACGGGCCCGCGCCGTACCCGCAGAACCGCGCGGTGCTGCACCTCGCCGGCGCGCAGACCGGCTGGACCAGCGCGGGCAACCCGAGGCAGTGGATCACTCCGGCCGGGGAGATCACCCCGTACCCGACCGGACCCGGCCTGGCCCACGTGCCGGACATGCCGGCACCCGGTGCCGGGGCCACCACGCTCTACTTCCCGAACGAGCAGAGCGGCCGACTGCTGTGGTGGCACGACAACACCCACGGCCTGGCCCGGCTCACCGTCTACGGAGGACAGCTCGCGCCCTACCTGCTCACCGACCCGGCCGAGGACCAGCTCGTCGCCGACCGCGTGCTGCCGGCCGACCAGTTGCCGCTGGTGATCGAGGACAAGACGTTCGTCCCGGACGACACCCAACTCGCCGCCGAGGACCCCACCTGGGACCGGGAACGCTGGGGCGCCCGGGAAGCCTCTGGCACCCCACGTCTACCAGCCTCGACAGAACCCGTACCGGTCCGGCGGACGCAACCCACCGGCCGGTGGGACTACGGCCCGTGGTCCCGTAACCCCGCCCGGACGGCACGTCCGGCCCGGTGCCGAACCCGCACCACGACCCGGTCGGCTCGCCGGACGAGCCGCCGCTGAACCCCGGCGTACCGCACCCGTCGGCGGTCCCCGAAGCGTACGGCGACACCCGCTCGTCAACGGCGTCGCCTACCCGTACCTGGAGGTGCGGCCGCGCACGTACCGGTTCCGGATCCTCAACGCCTGCCTGGACCGCACCCTCAACCTCCAGCTCTACCGTGCCCGCCCGACGCGGCGATGTGGACGGCCGACGGCGCGCTCGCCGACGCCGACGCCGGCGAGGTGCCGATGGTGCCCGCCGTACGGGCGGCGGACCGGCCGGCGGGGTGGCCGACCGACGGACGCGACGGCGGTGTGCCGGACCCGCGTGCCGCCGGGCCGGAATTCGTCCAGATCGGCAACGAGGCCGGCCTGCTGCCCGCCCCGGTGGTGCTGCCGAACCGACCGGTCGGCTACCGGTACGACCGACTCGACCCGACAGTGCTGAACATCGACGGCCACACCGTGCTGCTCGCCCCGGGTGAACGAGCCGACGTGCTCGTCGACTTCTCCACAGTGCCGCCGGGCAGCACGCTGATCCTCTACAACGACGCCCCGGCCCCGCTGCCCGGCTTCGACCCCCGCTACGACCAGCACACCGACGAGCCGGACCGGACCACCGAGGGCGGCCCACCCGCACCCAACCGGGTACGGCCCGAACACCCGCACCCTGCTCCAGTTCCGGGTCACCGGGGCACCCGAGCCGCCGTACGACCTGACCCGGCTGCGCGCCCGGCTGCCCCTGGCGTACGCAGCCAGCCAGCGACCGCCGATCGTGCCGCAACCGGCGTACGACCCGGCGTTCGGCACCCGGACCACGGCGGAGACCACGGTGCCGGTGCACGCGACAACCGCGACGTTCACGCCGACGGCCGGCACGGGCCCGGTGACCCTGCCGGTCACGGTCAAGGCCGCCCAGCAGGTCTTCGACGCCGACCATGGCCGGTTGGCGGGCCGGCTCGGTGTCGGACACCCGTACGCCGGGCCGCTCAACCCGACGACCCTGCCGCTCGGTCCGACCGACCCGGTCACCGAGGTGCTCTTCGCCACCGATCCCGCCGTGCCGGTGGGCGCTCCCACCGATGGCACCCAGCTCTGGCGGATCAGCGGCAACGTCCGACAGACCGAGCCGTTGCACTTCGGTGGCTGCGACGTGCAGGTGGTCAACCGGGTCGGTTGGGACGGCACACTGCGACTCCCGCACGGCACGGAGCTGGGCTGGAAGGGAATCGTCCGGGTCAATCCCGGGAGGACGTGGTGGTGGCGCTGCGCCCTGTCGCACCGACCCTGCCGTTCAAGCTGGGCGACAGTGTCCGGCTGCTCGACCCGGGGCTCCCGGCCGGGGTCCGGGCCGGGTCGACACCGGTCAGCCCGGCGGACGGACGACCCACCTCGGTGGTCAACCACCTGGTCAACCTGGGCTGGGAGTACCGCTGGCACAGCCAGCTCGCCGGTCACCGCGACGGCGGGATGACCCGACCACTGGTGGTGCGGGTGGCACCGAAGGCGCCGACCGGGCTGACCGCCACACCGGTGCCCGGCTCGGCCACCGCGCTCCCCGCGATCGCGCTGACCTGGACCAGCAACGGCGGCCGCCCGCCCGCCACCAGCCACCTGCTGCAACGGGCCACCGACGCGACCTTCGGCGGTGCGGTCACCACGATCACCGTCGCGGCCGCCGCCACCCGGTACACGGACGCGACAGTCACCCCGGGGTGACCTACCACTACCGGATCCGGGCGGAGAACGCGGTCAGCTACTCGTCCTGGTCCAACGGCGTGCCCGCGTCGGTGCACCTGGCCGCACCGAGCGGCCTGGTCGCGACACTCCCCGGCCGCGCCGCTGCGCGTGGCGCTGCGCTGGTCGAACCGGTCGTTCGCCACCGGTATCGACGTGCAGCGGGCCACCAACCCGACGTTCACCAGCGGCCCGGGTACCACCGCGATCGGAGTCGGCGACAACCACCTGGACCCGACCGTCGGGCCGGACACCACGTACTACTACCGGGTACGGACCACCTACCTGGGCGCCGCCTCGGCGTGGTCGACGGTTGCCACGGTGACCTCACCACCCGCCCGGGCACTCCGAGCGGGTGGGCGCCACCGCCAGCGCACCGGGACCGGACACCGCGACGGTGACCCTGGCCTGGGCGGCGAGCACACCAGCGGGCCCGGGATCCGGATTCACCGTGCAGCGGGCGCTGGACCCGGCGTTCGAGCGGGAGCTGGCCACCTTCACGGTGACCGGCCGCGGCTTCACCAACACGGGTCTGACCCGGGGTGTGACCTACCACTACCGGATCCGGTCCTTCAACGTCGTGGGCAGCTCGCCGTACACCGGACCGGTGGTCGTCACGACGCCACCGTGACCGGCCGCGGGCCTCAGCGTGTCGGTGCGCGCAGCGGGTGCCGACGGCGCGCAGCTCGGCGAGGGCCCCGGCCACCCGTGCAGCAGGTCGGTCGCCTCGGTGAGCCGGTCGGCCGCCGGGTGCACGGTCTCCGGCGGGCGTCCTCGGCCAGATAGCCGGCGGCCGCGACCACCAGCCGTTCGTAGGCCGCCACGCCGCCCTCCAACTGGGCGGTCAGCATGGCGTGTGCCTCGGCCAGCGGTGGCCGGGCGTCGGCCGGGGCCAACCGCAGCGCGCGTTCGACGCTGGCCACCCGTGCGGCCAGGTCGCGCAGCGAACGATCGGCGGCGGCGGCCTCCAGCACCGCCGGCTCGGCCAGCCCGGTGAGTCGAGGGCCATTCCGGCCAGGGTGAGGGCGGCGCGGTCCAGTCGGGCCCACTGCTCGCCGGCGCTGGTGCCGCGCAGCTCGATCCGGGAGCGGACCCGGCGGACCTCGGCCAGCACGCCCGGGCCGACCGGCAGCCGCTCGACGGCGGCGATCAACCGGGCTCGCGACCGGGCTGCCGCCTCGGCCGGGTCCAGCGCGGGGTGCCGGCTGGGCGGCCAGGGCCCGCACGTCGATCCAGCGCCAGGCGGCGAGCGCCACCGCACTGCCCGCGGCGCCGGCCCAGGCCGCGTCGGGCAGACCGAGGCCGGCGTACGGGGTCAGCACCGCCGCCGCGCCGCCAAGCCCACCGGCCAGCACACTCCACCGACGGGCGGACCGGCGAAGTCGACCCAGCCTCCGGAAGTACCGAGTCCGCTCGTCTGCCACGCTGGCCTCCTCGGTCCGGTCGTTCAGCCGGCGGCGGTCGGGTCGCCGGTGCCCCGCTCACGAGCCATGCTCGCGCGCAGCTCGTCCAGCCGGGCGGCGGCCGTCGGGTCGTTGGCCGGGCCGGCCTTCTCGGCCTGCGGCGCACCGGCCCCGAGCTGCTCCCCGCCATGCTGGACCGGATCTGCTCCAGCCGCGCGGAACCGGCCGAGTCGATCGTGGCCTTCTGAATCTCCAACATACGGCCCTCGACGGAGTTGCCGGCCAGTTCGGCGCGACCCATCGCGTTGGCGTACCGCCGCTCGATGCGGTCGCGCACCTCGTCCAGCGACGGGGTATTGGTGGGCGCGGTCAGTGACGACATCGACTCCAGCGAGCGGGCCACCGACTCCTGCATCTTGGCCTGCTCCAGCTGGCTGAGCAGCTTGGTGCGCTCGGCGAGCTTCTGCTGGAGGATCATCGAGTTGTTCTCGACCGCACGACGGGCCTGGGCGGCGGCGCCCAGCGCCTGGTCGTGCAGCGTCTTCAGGTCTTCGGTGGCCTGCTCGGCGGAGACCAACTGGGTGGCCAGGGTCTGGGCCGTCTGCTCGAACCGCGTCGCCTCGGCCTCGTCGCCCTTGGCCCGGGCCTGGTCGGACAGCACCAGGGCCTGCCGGGCGTTGCCCTGCAACCGCTCGACCTCGGACATCTGCCGGGACAGCTTCATCTCCAGCTGACGCTGGTTGCCGATCACGGCGGCAGCCTGCTGGACCAGCGCCTGGTGCTGCCGCTGGGCATCCTCGATGGCCTGCTGGATCTGCACCTTGGGATCGGCATGCTCGTCGATCTTCGCACCGAAGAGCGCCATCAGGTAATTCCAACCCTTGACGAACGGGTTCGCCATCTCCGCGGTATCCCCTCAGTCGCGTCGCTCCACCACAGCCGGGCCGGCAGGACCGACCAACCGGTCTCCATCGTCCCAGCCGAACGCCAACGCGGCATCCGTACCCGGGGTCGACAGCACCGGCGGCTCCTGCGAGCCACCCTACGCGGCCGGGGCCAACCCGCCCATGATCGAACGGATCAGCGACTCAGGCGGCGCAGACGACGTCTCGGTCGCGCTCGGTCGGGCGGACCCGGGTGCTGCGCAGAGTGGCCTTGAGCGGCGAATCCTGGCGCACCGAGACAGCGACCTTGCCATCGGAGGTGACCTGACGGACGCCCCGGTTGGTGTTCTTGGCAGCGGCGTCGGCCGACTCGTCCTGCATCGAGACGAGCACCCGGGCATCTGCTCGGCGAGCGCCACGGTGTCGCTCACCTCGATCAGCAGCTCGGAAAGGCGGGCGCCGAGGGCGTCACAGATCGCGGCGAGCAGCTCGCTCGACGGCTCCTTGTGGCCCCGCTCGATCTCGGAGAGGTAGCCCAGACTGACGTTGGCGGCGGTGGACACCTCACGCAGCGTGCGCTGCTGCCCTTGCCGGCGCGCTCGCAGTGCGTCACCGATCACCCGGCGTAGCAGGATCATCGCACCTCCCCTGAGGGATACCTCGCGCCCGGCGCCGGACAGCCGGTCGCGGCGGACCGCGCCGACCCCGAACGTCGGAGCCTTCCCGCAACCGTACCCGTTGTGGGCCCGAGCGACATCCCGCCCCGCCCGTCGGTTCGGCGGGACGGGCTCCCCGGCGTGCGCCGTGGGCCGTTCCGTCCCGTCCGTCGGGGTGGCCGGGGACGGGCTCACGCGTCGACGTCGGGGTTCTGGGTGTCGGCGTCGTGGATCCGCTCGGCGAGCAGTCGCAGGGCCTCGATCACCGCCCCGCCCGGACGTGGTCCCGCCCACCGTCCAGGTCGAGCTGGCGGACCGCCCCGCCGTTCGGGCCGGCGACCGCGACGTACACCAGGCCGACGGGCTTGCCGTCCTGCGGCTCGGGGCGGCGACGCCGGTGGTGGCGACTCCCCAGTCAGCGCCGCAGCGCTGACGGCCACCTCGGCGAGCGCCGCCGCCACGTCCGGGTCGATCGGACCCCGCTCGGACAGCAGGTCGGTGGGTACGCCCGCCAGGCTGCCCTTCAACTCGGTGGCGTAGACCACGAGACCGCCCCGGTAGATCCCGCTGACGCCGGCGATGTCAACGATCGAGGCGGCCAGCGACCCGCCGGTGAGCGATTCGACAGTGGCCAGGGTCTCGTGGCGCTGGGACAACCGGTGCACCACGCCCGCCGCCGCACTGCTCGTCACCGCGTCGTCCGCCGCCGCACCGTCCTCCGGCCGTCCGGCAACCGCATCCCGCTGCATCAAATCGTCCTTCCCCCCAACGGCCCCAACCCTGCCGACCCGATCCCATCGATCATGAAGTTATTGCCCCGACACGCCGCCGCGGATGGCGTAACTTCATGATCAACGGGGAGGGACGAGGGAGGGAGCGGCTGGGTGGGGCGGGCGGGCGGGAGCGGGCGGGGTGGGGCGGTTAGCGGGGCGGCGTAGGCGTAGGGCTGGGCTATGTAGTCGAAGCCTGTGGCTACCGTGACCAGGACGGCGGCGGCCATGATCCACGGGCCGACGACGGCGAGGGCGGCCGGCATCGGCCAGAGATACCAGGCGATGGCGAGGATCTGAAGCGCCGTCTTGACCTTGCCGCCCCGGCTGGCGGCGATCACGCCGTGCCGGATCACCCAGAACCGCAGACCGGTGATGCCCAGCTCGCGGACCAGGATCAGCGCGGTCACCCACCAGGGCAGCCGGTCGTACCAGGAGAGCAGCACCAGGGCCGCGCCGGTGAGCGCCTTGTCGGCGATCGGGTCGGCCACCTTGCCGACCGAGGTGACCAGCCCGAACCGGCGGGCGATCCAGCCGTCCACCAGATCGGTCGCCGAGGCCACCGCGAAGATCAGGCAGGCCGCCATCCGCCAGCCGGAGTGGGTCATCCCCGACATGATCACCGAGGCGCCGAAGACCGGTACCAGCACCAGCCGCAGGGCGGTCAGCGCGTTGGCCGCGTTGAGGACGGGCACCACCGCCACCACCGCACGGCCCGGCGTCGACTCCGTCGCCCCGGTCACCGCCGCACTCCGCTCGGGCCGCCCTGGCGTTTCCGGCACCGCACCACCTGGGTCCCCGCTCCGCTCGGGCCCGCCGTCACCGTGCTGCGCCGGGCGCCGCCGAGATCATCTCATCCGGCACGGCCAGCAGGTCCACCCTTCGGTGCCGGTCACCGTGGCGCGTACCAGGTCGCCCGGGCGCAGCGCGGCCAGGTCGACTCCGCCCTCGGCCGGGGCGACCAGGGTGGTGGAGCCGTCCACCTCCGGCGCCTGGTGCGCCGCCCGACCTCCACCATGCCGTCCGCGATCGAGTCGACGAGCACCTCGACGGTCGAGCCGAGCCGGTCCTCGGCCCGCTGCGAGCACAGCTCGTCGGCGAGCGCGCTGAGCCGGTCGTAGCGCCGCTTGATCGTCGCGGCCGAGACCTTGCCGGCAGGCCGGCGGCCTCGGTGCCGTCCTCGTCGCTGTAGTCGAACATGCCGATCGCGTCCAGCCGGGCCTCGGTCAGGAACCGCACCAGCTCGTCGACGTCGGCACGGGTCTCGCCGGGGAACCCGACGATGAAGTTGCTCCGGGCCCCGGCGTCCGGAGCCAGCGCACGGGCACTCGCGAGCAGCTCCAGGAACCGGTCGGTCGAGCCGAAACGCCGCATCCGGCGCAGCACCGGCTCGCTGGAGTGCTGGAACGACAGGTCGAAGTACGGGGCCACGCCCGGGTGGTGGCGATCGCCTCGATCAGCCCGGGGCGGGTCTCGGCCGGCTGGAGGTAGCTCGCCCGCACCCGGACGATGCCGGTCACCGCGGCGAGCTGGGGCAGCAGCTTCTCCAACGCGCGGGGTCACCCAGATCCTTGCCGTACGAGGTGGAGTTCTCACTGACCAGCACCAGCTCGCGTACGCCGGTCTTGGCCAACCACTCCGCCTCGGCGAGCAGCTCGTCCGGCGTACGCGAGACGAACGCCCCCGGAAGGCCGGGATGGCACAGAACGCGCAGCGGCGGTCGCAGCCGCTGGCCAGCTTCAACGAGGCCACCGGGCCGGTGTCCAGCCGGCGGCGGAGCACCTGACGCAGGTGGGCCGGGGTGTGCTCGTCGGTGTCGACGACGGTGCGGCTCACGGTGCCGTGGCCGGGCAGCGACACCGCGCTGTCGCGGCGCTGCACCGGGGCCAGCGGCAGCAGCTCGCGCCGGTCCGCGGGTGTGCGCGGTGATCTGCTCACCGGCGACGACCGCGTTCAGCCGTGCCGCGATGTCCGGGTAGTCGTCGAAGCTCAGCACCGCCTGCGCCTCGGGCAGGCTGTCGGCCAACTCCCGGCCGTACCGCTCGGCCATGCAGCCCGCGGCGACCACCTTGCGCCCGTTCCGGCGGCGGCGAGCAGGGTCTGGATCGAGTCCTGCTTGGCCTTCTCCACGAAACCGCAGGTGTTGACGACCACCACGTCGGCACCCTCGCCGTCGGTGGTCACCTGCCAGCCGTCGGCGTGCAGGCGGGCGGCCAACTCCTCCGAGTCGACCTCGTTGCGGGCACAGCCCAGGGTCAGTAGGGCGACGCGACGACCCTCGGCGTTGTCAGAGGGGAGGGAGGTGGCAGACACCATCCGAGGGTACCGGGCCGACCGGGAAGCCCACGCACGCGGGCTGCGGTAACGGTCGGCACGGAGGCGAAGGTCATTCCGGTCAGCGCGCCTCGGCGCCCACCCGGGTGAGCGCGTCGAGCAGGAAGACCTCGGTGCCGGCCAGGCCGGTGGAGCAGAAGACGGAGATCTGGTCCGCGCCGGTCCGGCCGGGAACCGCGCCCGCCAGGATGCCGCCCAGGTCGCGCAACCGCCCGGAGTACGGGGTGTGGCCGCGAGCATCGGCGGCTGGTAGGCGGCCGCCTGGGCCGGTGAGTCGGTGACCAGCAGGTCGGCGGTGTCCAGCAGGTCGGTGCCGAACTCGCTGCGGTCACGCTGTTTGAAGCCGACCGCGTTGACGTGGGTGCCGGGGCTGAGGTCGGCGGCGCAGAGCACCGGTCGGGCTGGTGGTCGCGAGCACCACCAGGTCCCGCCCCGCGACGGCCGAGCCCGGTCGGCCGTCGTCCGGGCCGGCACGCCCAGTTCGGCGCGGACCCGGGCGGCGAAGGCGTCCCGGCGGGCGGCGGAGCGGCTGTGCACCACGACCTCGCGCAACGGGCGGACCGCCGCGGCGGCCCAGACCTGGTCCACGCCTGCCGGCCGGAACCGACCACACCGAGGGTGGCCGCGTCGGGTCGCGACAGCGCGTCGACAGCGAGGCCTCCCAATCCTCCGGTACGACGGGAGCCCAGCTCCTCGCCGACCGCGACCGCCCGGATCGCCCCCGTCCGGCGTCGTGCAGCACCACCAACTGCCTCGCCCTGCGGGTGGCCGAAGGTGTCGTACGTGCGGAAGCCGTACCACTCGCCGACCAGGTGCCCGGCGGTGAGCACCATTCGTCCGCCGCTCAGGGGCGGCGGCCCGGGCGGGCGACCAGGCGTCCTCGTACGCGGCCAGGAGGGCGGCGCGCATGGCGTCGACAGTGGTCGCGGCGTCCAGCACGGCGGCGACCTCGGGTCGGCGTAGAGCAGGGTCATGGTGGTCATACTGCAAGTTGAAGTCAGGTAGAGGTCAACGAACCGTGGCGGTGGTCACCGCCCGGCCGCCGGAGCCGGTGCTAGCGTCGGCAGTGGTGGCCCCGGATGGTCGTGGCCGCCCGGACGAGTGGTGGGCGTACCCGGTCAGGCCAAGACGCCCCGCGTGACGTGCAGACTCGACTCGTCCCGGCGCGGCAGCCCCGGCGCTCCCGTGAGGTGAACGATGGCCTGGCTCGTACTCGTGATCTCGGGACTCCTGGAGACGGCCTGGGCGATCGCCCTGACCGCAGCGCCGGCTTCAGCCGGTTGGTTCCGTCGGTGGTGTTCGCGGTGACCCTGGTCCTGAGCATGGCCGGGCTGGCGTACGCGCTCCGCGACATACCCGTCGGCACCGGCTACGCGGTCTGGTCGGCATCGGCGCGGTCGGCACCGCGCTGGTCGGGATGCTGGCGCTCGGCGAGTCGGCGAGCCTGCCCCGGATCCTCTGTCTGCTGCTGGTGGTCGCGGGCGTGATCGGTCTGAGAATCTTCCACTGAGGTGCCCCGTCGGCAGGCGTGACCAGTGCCCACAGTGGGTAGTGATCGATTCGTCACGACAGGCTCTCAACCGGAGGAAGACATGGCCGACATGCCGAGCACCGCCCGTCCCCGCAGCAACGCCGCCCGCATCCTCACCATCGTGGGCTTCGTCTCGCGGTCCTCGCCCTGCTGCTCAACCCGATCATCTTCGGCGTGCTCGGCGTCATCGCGGGCGTCGTCGGCGCGGTGCTCGGCGACAAGCCTCTGGCTGGTACGCCGCCGCGGCCAGCGTCGTCGCCGCGATCATCGGCGTGGTCGTCGTCGCCGCGCTGATCAACAACTGACCACTTCCGCCGCGGGCCCGCCGAACACCGGCGGGCCCGTCGTGCGTCCGGGTCGACCGTCGCTCAGTCCGCGTCGCCGCGCAGGCCGACCACTACCTCGTCCAGCTCGTCCGGCTTGACCAGCACGTCGCGTGCCTTCGACCCTCGGACGGCCCGACCACGCCACGGGTCTCCATCAGGTCCATCAGACGACCGGCCTTCGCGAAACCGACCCGCAGCTTGCGCTGGAGCATCGAGGTCGAACCGAACTGCGACGTGACCACCAGCTCCACCGCCTGCACCAGCAGGTCCAGGTCGTCGCCGATGTCATCGTCGATCTTCTTCTGGTCTCCTGCGCGGGGCCAGCACGTCCTGCGGAACTCCGGCTCGCGCTGGTCCTTGCAGAACTTCACCACGTCGGCGATTTCCCGCTCGGTGACCCAGGCGCCCTGGATGCGGACCGGCTTGAGGCCCCATCGGCAGGAAGAGGCCGTCACCACGGCCGAGCAGCTTCCGCGCCCGGCTGGTCGAGGATGACCCGGAGTCCGCGAGGGACGACGTGGCGAACGCCAGCCGGGACGGCACGTTGGCTTGATCAGACCGGTCACCACGTCGACCGAGGGACGCTGGGTGGCCAGCACCAGGTGGATGCCGGCGGCTCGGGCCAGCTGGGTGATCCGGACGACCGAGTCCTCCACGTCAGCGCGGCGCGACCATCATCAGGTCGGCCAGCTCGTCGACGATCACCAACAGGTACGGGTACGGACGCATCTCCTGTTCGCTGCCCGGCGGAGCCTTGATCTCGCCGTTGCGCACCTTGCGGTTGAAGTCGTCGATGTGCCGGACCCCGTTGGCGGCGAGGTCGTCGTAGCGCATGTCCATCTCGCGGACCACCCAGTCCAGCGACTCGGCCGCCTTCTTGGCGTTCGTCACGATCGGGGTGACCAGGTGCGGAATTCCCTCGTAACCGGTCATCTCGACCCGCTTCGGGTCGATCAGCAGCAGCCGTACCTCGTCCGGGGTGGCTCGGGTGAGGACGGAGACGAGAAGGGTGTTCAGGCACGAGTTTGCCGGCGCCGGTGGCCCCGGCTATGAGAATGTGAGGCATCTTCGCGAGGTTGGCCACCACGAAGCCGCCCTCGATGTCCTTGCCGAGCGCCACCACCATCGGGTGGTGGTCGCTCGTCGCCGCCGTGAGCGCAGCACGTCGCCGAGGGCGACGTTCTCCGGGTCGGTGTTCGGGATTTCCACGCCGACGGCGCTCTTGCCCGGATCGGGCTGAGGATCCGCACGTCCGGCGACTTCACCGCGTACGCGATGTTGCGGGACAACTGCGTGATCCGTTCGACCTGACGCCGTGCCCCAGCTCGACCTCGTAGCGGGTGACGGTCGGGCCACGGGTGAAACCGGTCACCGCCGCGTCCACATCGAACTGGTCGAACACGCCGGTCAGCGCGGCGATCACTTCGTCGTTGGCCTTGCTGCGGGTCTTCGCGGCGGCCCCGGCGCTGAGCATGTTGGCCGGCGGCAGGGTGAGTCCCGGCCAGGCCGGTCAGCGCGAGCTGTTCGGCCCGGGTCGGGCGGGCGAGTGCTCCGGCGGCTCGACCGAGGGCTTGCGGCTCGCTGGCACCCTCGCCGGCGACTTGCGCGGCAGCACCATGGTCTCCTGGAGGTCCGCGCCGTCCAGGTCCTCGAAGTCGTCCGGGTCCAGTGGGGCGGGCATCCGCTTCGTCGGTCGCCTGCGCGCCGGCGTGCCGCCGGCTCGTCCGTCTCGTCGGCGGTCTCCGGCGCACCGACCAGCCCACCGGCGAGCAGGCCCAGCCGCTCGGGAATCTTGTTGATCGGGCGTTGCGGTCACCACGAGCAGACCGAAGAGCAGCAGCAGGATGAGCAGCGGCACCGCCACCAGGCGGTCACCGCCCGCTCCAGCAGCCCGCCGACTCCCGCGCCGACCAGACCACCGGCGAAGTCACGCTCCAGCGGGTCGGCCGGGTCCTGGCCGATCTGGAGCAGCGCGGCGGTCGACACCAGCAGCGAGCCCCAGCCGATCAACCCGCGGCCCGGTGCTCCGGTCCGCCGGCTGACGCATCAGCCGCCAGGCCCCGATCATCAACAGCACCGGTACGACAACCGAGATCGCGCCCAGGAACAGCCGGACCGTGTCGGCCAGTCGCGCGCCCACCGGACCAGCCCCGGACAGCCAGAGCGCCACAGCGGAGAGCAGGGCGAGCCCGAACATGAGCAGGCCGGCGCCGTCGCGACGGTGCTCCGGGTCGAGGTCACGGGCCGAGGCGGCCTGCCGCCGGCGGCGCGCACCGCCCAACCCATCCCGTGCGCCAGACCCATCCACAGTGCTCCGACCGCGCGGCCCACGTAGACCGCCGGACCGGGCCGGGGCGGCGTGGTGCGCCGTCGGACCGGCGCCCGGTGGCCTCTTCGCCGGTTGACGGGCACGACTGTTGGTGCCACCGCGCGGCGACGCGCCGCGCCGCCGGCTCGCCTGAGAGGTACGGCCCGCCATAGAGTCACGGTAACGGTGGGGCCGGGCAGATCCCCGCTTTTCCGGGTCGTGTCCGCGCGTCGTAACACGAACCCCGTCGCCGGTCGTGATATCTGCCTCAGAAGGGATGCCCCATGGCGTCGCCGGAGAACGAGGGCGATCCGCACGATCCGCTGGCCGGGCACCCCGGTGCCCTGCGTCCGCTGACCGGCGAACTGGTCGCCGCGGTGCTCGCCGCCCGCGGCCGGTCCGCCGGCTGGACCCTGGACGGCGAACTGGTGGGTCACTTCGACGACAACATGATCTGGTTCCTCCGCCTCGGCGGGGACGGCGAACTGCTCCAGATCCGCACCATGGTCGATCCCACCTTCGGCATCGAACGGGTTCCCGACCTCTACGCGTTCTGCAACTCGTGGAACCACGACCGGCTCTGGCCCAAGGCGTTCGTGCACGTGGACGACGACGGGCGGGCCCGGGTGTACGGCGAGGTGATCACCGACCTGGAACGCGGGTGACCCGCACCAGCTCGACCAGCTGCTCGACTGCGGCATCTCCACCGGCTGCCAGCTCGCCGTGGCGGTCCGCCGGCTGCCCGGCGCGGTGCCGTCGTGACCGGCCGGGACGAGTTCACCGGCAGCCGCACCAACCGGTCCGCCCACCTCGGCGTGCCACCCAACGGCCCCGCCGACCGCGTCGTGCGGGGCCGCGTACCGGCGTTGGAGGCCGCGCTCGCCGACGCCCGGACCTTCCCGACGGGCCGGCCCGGCAGGTGGCCCTGGAGCGGCTCGCCGAGCGGGCCGACGCGGCCGGCGACGTCCGGTCGGGGTGGACGCGCGGTTCGCGCTGATCGAGGCGTACCTGTTGCACGGGGAGCGGTGGCGCCTGGTCGAGCCGGTCCGGCGCTGCCGGGCCGCCGCCGACCACCGGCCCGAACTGCTCAGCGACACCGAGGCCGGGCTGCTGCAGCGCTACCAGCGGTACGCGGTGGAGGCGTTGCTCGGCACGCCCGGGTGGGGCTGGACCAGACCCGGTCCCTGCTGCACGACCTGGCCCACCGGGTCGGCCCGGACGGTCCGGACACACCAACCGTCGCCGAGCTGCACTGCCGGATCGCCGATCACCTGGGCGACGAGCCCACCGCCCGGCACTGGTACGAGCGGTGGTCCGGCCAGCGGCCCGGTCCGGCCGGCGGCTGCCCCGGCTGCGCCTCGGCCCGACGCGCCGAGCTGCTGGCCGGCTGGGGTGAGTGGACCGCCGCGCTCGCCGAGCTCGGGGACCCCGACGGCATCCCGGAGACCTGCACCGACCAGCCCGAACGCAACCTGGTCGCCGGTCTGCTGCCGGCTTTGCGCACCGGCCAGCCGGACCGGGCGGCAACGGCACACGTGCGGGCGTACCGCCGACACCGGCGCGAACGCGCGGCGTTCCCCACCTCGCCGCACACCTGCGGTTCTGCGCGCTGGGCGGGCACCTGGAACGTGGGCTGACCATCCTGGCCGAGCAACTGCCCCGGTTGGACCGGCCGACCGACGACCTCGCCGCCATGGAGTTCGCCGCCGCCGGGGCGCTGGTCTGCGGGCTGGCGGCGGAGGCCGGCTGGGCGGGCGGACGATGCCACGCCCGGCGTACGGCGAGCGGACGGCCAGCGAACTGGACGTCACCGCGCTCGGGGCGCTGCTGGTCGGGGTCGCCAGCGAGCTGGCCGGCAGCTTCGACGCGCGCAACGGCACCGGGCACCACTCCGGACGGATGGCGGCCTGGCTGGCCGAACACCCGCTCGCGGCGCCGGTTCCGCTGCCCACCGACGACGAGGCCGACCGGCTCGACGAGCCCGACACCGACCTCTCCGACGCCGAGGCCGAGCTGGGTGAACGGGAGTTGTCCGCGCTCTCCCTCGCCATGATCACCACGATCCTGGACGGGCGCGGCGACCAGTACCTGGTGGACGAGGGCGAGACCGTGGTCGGCCACTGGGAGGGTGCGGTGATCCAGTTCCGGCGCGCCGGTGAGCGCGGTGAGGTGCTGCACGCCCGCGCCATGGTCAACCGCCGGCTGCCGGCGGCCCGCCGCTCCGAGGTGTACGCCTTCTGCAACGCGTGGAACCACGACCGACTGCTGCCCAAGGCGTACGCACACGATCTCGGTGACGAGTTGGTGCTGGCCGGTGACGTGGCCACCGACCTGGCGCACGGGGTCGCCCGGCGCAGCTGCGGATCCTCCTGGACGCCGCCATCTCCACCGGCGTCGCGTACGCCGAGGCGGTCGCCGCCCTGCCCTGACACCCGGGCGCGGCGACGCCGGCCCACCGTTCGGGTGGACCGGCGTCAGCGGCAGTTGCTCAGACCTCGACCACGGTGGGCACGATCATCGGCCGACGACGGTACTTGTCGTTGACCCACCGACCCACGGTCCGGCGGACGATCTGCTGGAGCTGGTGCGGGTCGGTGATGCCGTCCGCCGCGGCACGGTTGAGTGCCTCGGTGACCAGCGGGACCACCGGGTTGAACGCCTCCGGGTCCTCGGAGAAACCCTTCGCGGAGAGCGTCGGGCCGGCGACCACCTTGCCGGTGACCGAGTCGACGACCACAGTGGTGGCGATGAAACCGCCGTCACCGAGGATCCGTCGTTCGGTGAGCAGCGACTCGCTGACGTCACCGACGGCGAGGCCGTCCACGTAGACGTACCGGCTCTTCACGTGCCCGACCAGGGTGGCGCGGCCCTCGACCAGGTCGACGACATCGCCGTCCTCGCAGAGCACCACCCGGTCGGCGGCCACCCCGGACTCGATGCCGAGCCGGGCGTGGGCGCGCAGGTGACGCCACTCGCCGTGGACGGGCATCAGGTTGCTGGGTCGAACCACGTTGAGCAGGTAGAGCAGTTCCCCGGCGGGGCGTGCCCGGAGACGTGCACCTTGGCGACGTCCTTGTGCACGACCACCGCGCCGGCCCGGCCAGCCGGTTGATCACCCGGTAGACCGAGGTCTCGTTGCCGGGCACCAGCGAGGACGCCAGCACGACTGTGTCGCCGGGGGCGATGGTGATGTGCCGGTGGTCGCCGCTGGCCATCCGGCCGAGCGCGCTCATCGGCTCGCCCTGCGAACCGGTGGACATCAGCACGATCTGCTCCGGCGGCAGCGTGGTCGCCTCCTCGATCCCGATGACCAGGCCGGCCGGGATGTTGAGCAGACCGAGGTCCGGGCGATGCCCATGTTGCGCACCATGGACCGGCCGATCAGCGCGACCTTGCGGTTGTGCTCGGCGGCGGAGTCGAAGACCTGCTGCACGCGGTGCACGTGCGAGGCGAACGACGCAACGATGATCCGACCCTGGCCTTCCCGAAGATCGAGTCGAGCACCGGCCCGATCTCCCGCTCCGGGGTGACGAAGCCGGGGATCTCCGCGTTGGTGGAGTCGGACAGCAGCAGGTCGACGCCCTCGGCGCCGAGCCGGGCGAACCCGGCCAGGTCGGTGATGCGACCGTCCAGCGGGAGCTGGTCCATCTTGAAGTCGCCGGTGTGCAGCACCAGGCCCGCGGGGTGCGGATGGCAACCGCGAGGGCGTCCGGATCGAGTGGTTGACAGCGAAGAACTCGCACTCGAACGGGCCGAGCCGCTCGCGGCCGCCCTCCCGCACGGTCAGCGTGTACGGCTGGATCCGCCGCTCGGCCAACTTCGCCTCGACCAGGGCGAGGGTGAACTGTGAACCGACAAGCGGAATGTCGGGCTTGTGGGCGAGCAGGTAGGGCACCGCGCCGATGTGGTCCTCGTGACCGTGCGTCAGCACGATCGCCTGCACGTCGGCCAGCCGGTCCAGGATCGGGCCGAAGTCGGGCAGGATCAGGTCCACACCCGGCTGCTCGACGTCGGGGAACAGGACCCCGCAGTCGACGATCAGCAACTTGCCGTCGTACTCGAAGACGGTCATGTTCCGACCGATGGCGCCGAGCCCTCCGAGCGGGATGATCCGCAGGCCGCCTTCCGGCAGCGGCGGGGTAGCTCCGCGTCGATGTGCGCCTCGGTCACGCGTCCACCTCATTCTGCGACGCCGTCACTCGGCGTCCATCGTGTCGTTCGATCATTCGGGCAGCTCCAGGCCCGCTGCCGCGAAGTCCGCGCGCAGCTGAGCGATCTCGTCGTCGGTGGCGTCCACCAGCGGGGTCGCACCGGCCGGCCGGCAGGCCCAATGACGCCAGGCCCGCCTTCACCAGGATGGCGCCCTGGGTACGGAAGATGCCGGTGTAGAGCGGCAGCAGCCGACGGTGCAGGGCCAGCGCGGTCGGCATGTCCCCGCGTCGTACGCCTCGATCATCTGTGCGGTCAGCGCCCCGGTGAAGTGCGTCGAGGTGCCGACCACGCCCACGGAGCCGACGGCCAGCGCCGGCAGGGTGAGGGCGTCCTCGCCGCAGTAGAAGGCGAGGGTGGTGCGGCTGGTCACCCAGCTGGTGGCGGTCAGGTCGCCCTTGGCGTCCTTGACCGCGACGATCCGGCCGTGTTCGGCGAGCCGGACCAGCGTCTCGGTGTCGATCGGCACACCCGAGCGGTGCGGGATGTCGTACAGCATCACCGGTAGGCCGGTGGCGTCGGCCACCGTGGTGAAGTGTCGCAGCAACCCGCTCTGCGGCGGCTTGTTGTAGTACGGGGTGACCACCAGCAGCCCGTGCGCACCCGCCTTCTCGGCGGCGGTGGCCAGCTCGACGGTGTGCCGGGTGTCGTTGGTGCCGACGCCTGCGACCACCTTGGCGCGGTCACCGACGGCCTCCACCACGGCCCGGATCAGGTGTTCCTTCTCCGTTTCGCTGGTGGTCGGCGACTCACCGGTGGTGCCGTTGACCACCAGCGCGTCGTTGCCCTGCTCGTCGACCAGGTGGCTCGCCAGCCGGGCGGCACCGTCGAGGTCGAGCGAGCCGTCGGGGTGAACGGGGTCACCATGGCCGTGAGCAGCCGGCCGAACGGGCGGGACACCGGTCGGGCCGTGGCGTCGAGGTGGTCGTGCGTCATACCCTCCAACCTAGCGGACGACCAGCCGGGGCCCGCCGGGGAAGGGCTCAGGACGCCTCGTGCGGGCTGGCCGCCACCTCGGTGCCGTCCGGCAGCGTGGAGATCACGAAGTCGGCGAACACGTTCGGGGCGACGCCCTGGAGCTGACGCAGGCACTCCACGGCCAGCTCACGGATCTCCACGTCGGCGTGCTCGGTGGCCCGCATCGCGATGAAGTGCCGCCAGGCCCGGTAGTTGCCGGTGACCACGATCCGGGTCTCGGTGGCGTTGGGCAGCACCGCCCGCGCCGCCTGCCGGGCCTGCTTGCGGCGCAGCGTCGGGTTCGGCTCGTCGGAGAAGCGCTGCTCCAGGCCCTCCAGCAACTCGGTGTACGCCCGGACGCTCGCCTCGGCGGCCTCCACGAACTTCTTGTGCAGCTCCGGGTCGTCGGCGATGACCGCCGGCTCGACCATGGCCGCGTCCCGCTCCGGAACGTAGCGCTGGGACAGCTGCGAGTACGAGAAGTGCCGGTGCCGGATCAGCTCGTGGGTGAGCGAACGGGAGACCCCGGTGAAGTAGAACGTGACCGACCCGTGCTCCAGCACGCTCAGGTGGCCCACATCGAGAATGTGCGCCAGGTAGCCGGCGTTGGTGGCGGTCGCCGGGTTCGGTTTCTTCCACGACTGGTAGCAGGCCCGGCCAGCGAATTCGGCGAGCGCCTGGCCACCCTCGGCGTCGGTCGACCACGGCACGTCGTCCGGGGCCGCGAATTGGGTCCACGCGATCAACTTGACCTGGGGCTGCACCATGTCCGGCATTCCTGGGACTGTAGTGGCGCGCCGCCTCCCGACCCAACTCAGGCACGCCCCTGCAATGTCGATCACTCGGGCGGCGTGGGATCCGACGAGACCCTCGGGCGGGCCGGGGTTCGAGCATCGTCGTCGAGGCGGGGGCGGACAGTTCCGTCGGCGTCCTCTGGAGCTGAATCGTTTACGACATCAGCCCGGCGGATGGGCCGTCCAAGCCGACGAGCGAGAGGCCCGAGCGCCGCCCGAGCGCCCGTCAAGCGCCCAGCGCCGCCCGGCCGCCGTCCAGCGGTCCAAGCGCCGCTCGACCGCCCGTCCGGCGTCCAAGCGCCGCTCGACCGCCCGTCCGGAGCTCCGCCCGCAAGATCGCGCAACATCGTGGATGTAGTGGCATCCCTCCAGCCCGACACCACTACATCCAGGATCGAGCACGATCTTGGGGCGAGGTGCGCCGGCCGCCCTGCGCCGCCGGCGCGGGTGTGTGGCCGCTCGCGGGGTGATCGACTCGGGTTCCTGGAAGTCGGGGTGTCCGCATCGGGTGGATGGCCCGGTTTCCTGGATGCCGAGTCGATCAGAGGTGGCGGGCCTCGGAGGAGGCACGTGATGTCGTAGACGAATCAGCTCCACAGGGCCCGAACGACACGTGCCGGCCGAGCAGCGGACCCGGCGAGCAGCGGACCCGGCGAGCAGCGGCCCCGTTCAGGGGTGACGGTCAGACGTAGAGCGAGGTGAACGGCGCCCACGGCAGGTTGCGCAGCACCGAGAAGGCCAGCCAGACGCCCAGGAAGCCGCCGATGACCTTCGAGCTGATCCGCAGCTCGGGCAGTCGCCAACCGAACGCCTGGTTTCCCGCCCAGGCCACGAAGAGGTACGCGAGGAACGGCAGCGCGAAGACGAAGAGGAAGTGGTGCCGGGCAGCGGCCGGCAGGTCGCCGTGCAGCACGTACCAGAGTGCGCGGGTGCCACCGCAGCCCGGACAGTCCAGCCCGGTGGTCAACTTGAGCAGACAGGTGGGTGCGGCATCCGGGTCGGCGTGGGTCGGGTTGCTGACCAGCGCGTAGCTCATCCCGATGGCGACGCATCCCAGCGCGGCCAACGGCACCGCCCAGCGCGGAGAACGCTCGTAGAGCCGCAGCACGAACCGGGTGAGCCGGTCCGGCTCGGGCGCCGGGTAGCCACCCGGCGGGTCGCCGGCCAGCCCTCCGGACCCGCGCCGTTGGGGCCTACGTCCGGGGGCACCGTGTGCACCACGCCGGGGGCGGGCTGCGGCTGGTCGACCGGTCCGGAGCGCTCGTCACGCGCTCACGGTACACCGGACACGCCGGCCAACGCGGCGGTGAGCGGACCGGCCAGGTCGCCGGCGCCGGCGGTGCCACCGCGTCCAGGCCGAGCCAGCCGGCGAGCCGGTACAGCTCGGCGGCGAGTGCCACAGCGGTCTCCCCGGGTGGGCGCCGGGCTCGATCCAGGCGGCCGGCACCAGCAGCACCCTGCCTTGCGGTCGGCCTTCAGGTCGACCCGGGCGGTGAACCGGTCACCCTGGAGGAACGGCAACACGTAGTAGCCGTAGACCCGCTGTGGCGCCGGGACGTAGATCTCGATCCGGTAGCTGAAGTCGAACAGCCGCTCGGTGCGGGCCCGCTCCCAGATCAGCGGGTCGAAGGGCTGACCAACGTGTTGCCCCGCACCCAGCGGGCAGCCGGGCGGACGCGTGCAGCCACGCCGGTTGGCGCCAGCCCGCCACGGTGACCGGCACCAGCTCACCGGCCTCGGCCAGCTCCGCGACGGCCTGCCGGGCCCGGCCAGGGCAGTCGGAAGTAGTCGCGCAGCTCCGGCTCGGCGGCCACCCCAGGGACTGCGCGGCAAGGGCCACCAGCGTCCGGTACGCCTCGGCGTCGGTCGGGGTGGGCGTGGCCAGCACCGCAGCGGGCAGCACCCGCTCGGGCAGGTCGTAGCGGCGGGCGAAGGAGGTGCTGCGCTCCGCGGCGGCCACCTCCCCGGCCCAGAAGAGGAACTCCAACGCCCGCTTGACCGCCGACCAGTTCCACCCCAGTTGCCGGTCTCCCGGGTGCGTCGTGCTCGATCTCGGCGGCGGTCAGCGGGCCCCGGGCGGCCACCTCGTCGCGGACCCAGGCGACCAGCTCCGGCTGCTCCTGGGCGATCCGCCGCATGCCGCCCCAGGATTCGGTGTGCGCCCGGGCCATCCGCCAGCGCAGCATCGGGTGCAGCTCGACCGGCACCAGCGAGGCCTCGTGACCCCAGTATTCGAACAGCTCCCGCGGGCGCCGGTAGGCGGCCTGGTCGAGCAGCGTGGTCGGGTAGGGCCCGAGCCGGCTGTAGAGCGGCAGGTAGTGCGCGCGTTGCAGCACGTTCACCGAGTCCATCTGGATCAGCCCGACCCGGCCCAGCACCCGACGCAGGTGCCGGCGGGTGGGCACGCCGGCCGGCGCCGGGTCGGCGAAGCCCTGGGCGGCCAGCGCCACCCGGCGAGCCTGGGCGACAGAGAGTGATTCCGGTGCGGTCATCGTCGGCGACCTTAATTCATCGGTACGACGCCGGTGCGGGAAGCTGGACGCGACGTCCAACGGGGCATAGAACGGTGCAATGCTGACCATCCGTCGGGAGGAGCCGGACGACGCCGAGGCGGTCGCCCGCGTGCACGTGCACGGCTGGCAGGCGGGCTACGCCGGCGTCATGCCGGACGAGGTGCTCGGGCGGTTGAACGTGGCCGCCTGGGCGCAACGCCGTCGCGACGTCGGCACCGCCGATCCGGAGCACCCGTTCACCACTCTGCTCGGGGAGGTGGACGGGTTGGTCGTCGGCTTCACGACCTTCGGGCCGTACCGCCGCAACCAGGACCGGGACGACCTGGACGCGACGGTCGGCGAGGTGTTGGCGCTCTACGTGGAGCCGGCGTACTGGGGTGACGGAACCGCCGTCGCGCTGCTGGACGCCGCCCGGGCAGGGCTCGGCGAGCGCGGCTGGAGCGGCTACCGGCTGTGGGTGCTGGAGGACAACGGGCGGGCCCGCCGGTTCTACGAACGGGCCGGGTTGTCACCGGACGGTGAGCAGTCGACTTATCAGGTGCCGCTCGCCGGTGGGGGTCCGCCGGTCGGGTTGGTCGAGCTGCGGTACGCCGAACGCCTCGACGGGTGACCCGCCCGGCGCCAGCCACCGGCGGATCGGCAGGAAGGCCAGCAGCGCCAGACTGATCCACACGTAGGCGTTGCTGCCCAGGAAGCCGTCGACACCGGTGAAGTCCTTCTCCCAGAACCAGACGGTCCGGCTGATCAGCAGCGCGTACCCGATGGTCGCGGCGACCAGCAGGACCCGCCGTCGGCGGCCGGCCGGCGCGGCCATCGCGTTGTCCACCAGCAGGATCAGCGCGGGCAGCAACCAGACCAGGTGGTGCACCCAGGTGACCGGGCTGACCAGGCACATCATCGCGCCGGTCAGCGCCAGACCGGTCGTCTCGTCACCGGCTGCGACAGCGGCCCGGGACCGCCAGGCCCAGAGTGCCAGGGTGCCGAGCACCAGCAGCAGCCACAGCACTGTGCTCGGGTGTTCCGGGTCGAGGCGGGCGGCCACCCGCGCAGCGACTGGTTGGAGACGAAGGCCAACTCGCCCACCCGCCCGGTGTTCCACAACGCCTCGGTCCAGAATTCCCGGACGCGTCCGGGAAGAGCGCGCCGGCCAGCAGCGACACCCGGCGGCGGTGCCACTGGCGGTGAGCGCCGCCCGCCAGCGCCCGGTCACCAGCAGGTAGACGATGAAGACGCCCGGGGTCAGTTTGATCGCCGTGGCGATCCCGATGCCGACCCCGGTCCACCGGTTGCCGGCCGGCAGCAGCCGCAGCAGATCCACCGCCACCAGGAAGAGCAGCAGCGTGTTGACCTGGCCGAAGTTGACCGTCTCCCGCATCGGCTCGAACGCGGCGGCCAGGCACAACGCCACCGCGAGGGCGAACCACCGGGTCCAGCCGGAGCGGCGGGCGATCGGGTCGACCAGCCACCAGATCACCACAGTGGTGGAGACGACGCTGGCGAGCACGCTCACCACGATCGCGGCCGTCCACGGCAGGTACGCCATCGGCAGCATGACCAGCGCGGCGAACGGCGGGTAGGTGAAGCCGTACTGGGTGCCCGGCTTGAGGTAGTCGTAGATCTCCCCACCGTCGTGCACCCACCACGTCAACGCGCCGTAGTAGACCTTCAGGTCGAAGAAGCCGTGCCGTACGGCCGCGACGGCGAGGAACGCGGTGACCGCCGCGGCGAGCACCACCACCCCGACGACCTGCGTGGTCGTCCTGTTGGCACCCTGCGCCACCGTCGTCTCCCTCGCCCTGCGTAGGCTTCCGTCCCATGGCTCTCGGTACGTCCGCCCGGCGCGTCCCGAGGACGCCGGCGAGATCGCACGCATCCAGCTCGCGACCTGGCGGGTCGCGTACCGCCGGATCCTGCCTCGGCATGTGCTCGACAACCTGGACGAGGCGTTCCTCGCCCGGCGGTGGAGCGCCGCGGTGCTGGAGCCGCCCTCCGGCGCGCACCGGGTGCTGGTCGCCGTCGAACAGGCCGAGCAATCGTATCTGGTGGGGTTCGCGGCTTCCGGCCCGGCCGACGCCGAGGCACTGGCCCCGGTGAGCCGGCCGACGCGCTCGGTCCGGACGTGGCCGCCGTGACCGACCTGCTGATCGAGCCGCGCTGGGGCGGCGGGGCACGGCAGTCGGCTGCTCGCCGCCGTCGTCGACCTGTGGCGGGAGGACGGCATGAGTCGGGCCGTGGCCTGGGCTTTCGACGGCGACGAGGCGACCCGCACGTTCCTCACCAGCACCGGGTGGGAGCTCGACGGCGCGGCCCGGGCGCTGGACGTCGACGACATGCTGGTCCCGCAGGTGCGCCTGCACGTGGGTGTCCCGGCCGAGAAGGTACCGGCCGAGTGACCCGGTGTGGCGGCCCTTGCTCGGGGCCGCCACACCTGTCGGTCAGCCCTTGTCCGAGCCGTCGTTGGCGTCGCGGACGAAGTACCGCTGGAACACCACGAAGATGATCGCCACCGGGATGGTGGCCAGCAGCGCGGCACCGAGCTTGAGCGGATACTGGGTGCCCTTGCCGAGCGAGCCGCTGACCAGGTCGGCCAACCCGCGCGGCAGGGTGAACAGGTCCGGGTCCTGCACCGACACGAGGCTGTGTGGGAACTCGTTCCACGAACCCTGGAACGACAGGATGGTGAGGGTGATGAGCGCCGGTTTCGCCATCGGCAGCACCACCGACCAGAAGGTGCGGAAGATGCTCGCGCCGTCGATCCGGGCGGCCTCCTCGACACTCACCGGGATCGACTCGAAGAACTGCTTCATGATGAACACGCCGGCCGCGTCGGCCAGCAGCGGCACCACCAGACCGGCGTAGCTGTTGTAGAGGCCGAGCTGGTTGAGCACCAGGAACTTCGGGATCAGCAGCACCACTCCGGGCACCGCCATCACCGCGATGACGGCGGCGAACAGCCCGCCGCGACCCGGAACCGCAGCCGGGCCAACGCGTACCCGGCGAGCGAGTCGAAGAACACCCGGCCGATGGTGACCAGCACCGTCACCAGCAGCGAGTTGCCCAGCCACAGCGGGAAGTTGGTGCCGGCGAAGATCCGTTCGAAGCCGGCAAGCGTGAGCGGGTCCGGAAACGGTGACAGCGGGTTCGCCGCCGCGTCGGGCTCGGTCTTGAGCGCGTTGCCGATCTGGATGACGAACGGGTAGAGGAACACCAGCCCGAAGAAGACGAGCGTGGCGTACCCCAGGAAACGGGTGGCCAGGGTGCGGGCCGCGCGCTGGTCGCGCCGCGCGGGCGTCGCCGCCGGGCGATCGGTGAGCACGGCCATCTCAGGACCTCTCCGGTACGCGCCGACGCCACCAGCCGCGGCGCGGCCGGTCGGTGTCCCGCTCGGCCAGCGCCCGGCGCTGGATCAGTGTGAGCACGATGATGATCAGGAACAGGACGAACGAGATCGCCGCGCCGGAGCCGTAGTCGAAGTCCCGGAAGGCGGTCCGGTACGACAGGTACGCCGGGGTGAGCGTGGTCTTGGCGGGGTCGCCCTGGCTCATCACGTACACCTGGTCGAAGACCTGCCAGGAGCCGATCATGCCGAGGGTGAGCACCAGGAAGGTGGTGGGTCTGATCATCGGCAGGGTCACGTACCGGAAGCGCTGCCACCGGGACGCGCCGTCGAGCGTGCTCGCCTCCTCCAACGTGACCGGCACGTTCTGGAGCCCGGCCAGGAACATCAGCATGAAGGTGCCGGAGGTGGTCCAGACGACCAACGTGATGATCGAGATCATCGCCACGCTCGAGCCGGCCAGCCAGTCCCACCAGGTCAACCGAACGGGCCGCCGTCGGCCAGTGCCGCCGGCGGCGAGTCGACGCCGACCGCGCCGAACAGCAGGTGCAGCACGCCCCGGGAGTCGGCGAACCACTCCGGGCCGTCGATGCCGAGGAAGCCGAGCAGCGCGTTCACCGCGCCGGAGTTGGCGAAGAGGAACAGGAACACCACGCTGATCGCGACCGAGCTGGTGACCGAGGGGAAGTAGAAGGCGCTGCGGAAGAAGCTCTTGCCCTTGAGCATCCGGTTGTTGACGACCAGCGCCAGTCCGAGCGCGAGCACGGTCTGCGCCGGCACCACGATCGCCACGTAGTAGATGTTGTTGCGGATGCTGGTCATGAAGTCGCGGCGGGCCAGCCCGTCCTCGGTGAACAACTGGGTGTAGTTGTGCGCGCCGACGAACGGGACGTCGCCGGTGAACGGGCTGCCCTGGCCGTTCCAGTCGGTCAGGCTGACCCAGAGCGCCATCAGGATCGGCAGCAGCAGGAACAGCCCCAGAATGACGATCACCGGCGCGACGAAGAGCCAGCCGGCGAGGTTCTCGTTGCTCCGGATGCCGCCCCTGCCTCGGCGGGGCGGCCCGCCCGCGGTCGCCACGGCGGTCAGTGTCTCGGTTGCCATCTTCCTCCCTTCCTCTTTCCGGCCGACGTGCGGCGGGCCCGAGGGTCGCCGGGCCCCGCCAGCACCTCAGCTACCGCCGAGCGCCGCCTTGGCGTTCTTGTCGAAGGTCTGCAACACGGTCTTCGGGTCGCCGTTGGCCAGCCCCTGCAGACCGGTGTCGAGGTCCTTGAGGACGCTGTCCATCTTCGGCGCGTTCACCGGGCCCTGGGCGTACGCGGCACCGTCGATGAACACCTTGTCCGCCGGGAACGCGGCGGTGTACTGGTCGCGCGCCGACTGGCGGGACGGCATGACACCGAACGCCTTCGCGAAGGCCATCTGCTGCTCGCCGCTCGTCATCGCCTCGACGAACTTGATCGCCTGGTCCTTGTACTTGCTCTTCGCGGCGATGCCCCAGCACTGGGTGAAGGAGAGCGTGCCCTGCCCCTTGGGCGGCCGGCAGCGCCACGACCTTGTACTTCACGTTCGGGAAGTCGTTCTGCAGGGCGCCCTTGATCCAGTTGCCCTCGATGGTCATCACGGCCTTGCCCTTGCCGAACGCCTCACCGGACCAGCCGGCGTCGAGCTGCTTCGGGTACTTGGCGAGGCCGGTGCTGAGCATGGTCTTGACGTACTGGAGGGCGGCGAGGTTCTCCGGGTGTCGGCGGTGGGCTGCTTGCCGTCCTTGCTCACCAGCCAGCCGCCGTTCTGCACCATGAAGGCGCCGATCCGGTCCCGGTGTCGCCGATGGCCAGCGGGACCTGCCCCTTGGCCTTGATCTTCTGGGCGGCGGCGGTGAGCTGCTCCCAGGTCGTCGGCACGTCGGCGTCGGTCAGCCCGGCCCGGGTCCACAGGTCGGTGTTGATCTGCAGGGCCAGGGTGGAGAAGTCCTTGGGCGCGCAGTAGAGCTTGCCGTCGTACGTGAACGCGGTGCGCAGGCTCTCGTAGAAGTCGCCCGGGTTGCTGACCCTGTCGCCGTACGGCTCGAGGGCGCCGACGCTGGCGTAGTCGGCGAACTGGGCCGCGTCCACGTAGAAGACGTCCGGCGGGTGCCGCCGGCGAGGGCCTGACCGAGCTGCTGGGTGAGGTCCTGTGCCGGGGTCACAGTGGCGGTGCTGCCGGAGCTGGTGGCCCACTTCGCGGCGGCGTCCTGCACGGCCTTGGTCTCGGCCTCACCAGAGGAGCCGATCAGGATCTGCAGGCTGGCCGGTCCACTGGACTGGGCGGTGTCGCCGGAGGAGTCGTCGAAGCCGCTGCCGCAGGCGGCGGAGCCAGGAGGGCGACGGCGGCGAGGCCGGCCACCGCTGCCCGGGTGATTGTTCGGGGTGCCATGGTTTCTCCTGGTGGGGGTGGGACTACGCGGTGTGCCGCAGTGCCAGCGAGGGCTGGAGCAGCACGGGAGTGGGAGTCTCGTGGTTGCCGTCGAGGACCCCGGTGAGCAGGTCCACACAGCGGGCGGCGGCCTCGCCGAGCGGTTGGCTGACGCTGGTCAGCCCGACCGCGGCGGCCACCGGTGTCGTCGAAGCCGATCACCGACACGGGCGGGTCGAGGCCTCGGATCGCCTGGAGTGCGCCGAGGGCGAGTGAGTCGCTGGCGCAGACCACGGCGGTGGGCGCCACGGCGGCGAGCAAATCACGCATCAGGCCTTCACCCTCTGCGATGCCGTCCTCGGTCTCCCGGTGCAGCCCGCTCGGGTCGACGCCGGCCGCGTGCAGCGCGTCGCGCCAGCCGGCACGCCGGTCGTCGCCGACACCGGACCCCACCGGCCAGCCGAGGAAGGCGATCCGTCGATGGCCGCTCTCCAGCAGACGTGTGGTGGCCTGGGCGGTGCCGGCTGCCCCGTCCACGTCCACCCAGGGATGTGCGTCGAGCGCGTCCCACGGGCGGCCGAAGGTCACGAAGGGCACGTTCCGCTCGGCGAGCCATTCGGTACGCGGGTCGCCGTGCTTGGTGCCCACCAGCACGAACGCGTCCAACTCGTAGGTGCCGAGCAGGTCGCCGTAGGTGGCGATCTCCCGGTCGTCGCCGGTGGCGGTATAGAGCAGCACCCGGTAGCCGGCGGCGTCGGCGGTCTCGGTGAGGCCGTGCAGGAAGCGGTCGAGCACCGAGCCGTTGATGCCGTCACGGGTCGGGTCGATCCGGGCGGCGATGAGGCGGGACCGGCCGGTACGCATCTGCCGGGCGGCCTGGTTGGCCCGGTAGCCGAGCGCGGTGATCGCGTCCTCGACCCGCTGACGGGTCTCCTGCCGCACGATGTGCGGGGCGTTGAGCACGTTGGACACCGTCTGCCGGCTGACTCGGGCGTGTCGGGCCACCGTGGCAATGGTCACCTTTTCGGGCACTTAATCCCTCTCGCCATCTTGAACGATCCAATTTGGATAAGGCAGGATTGGATCGTTCAAGTTTTGGAATGTTTCGCACTTTGCACCGCCGGGGCGCGTTGTCAAGATGACCGCCCCGCACCGAGGATCTGGAGCCACACCGTGATCGAACGCCAGCTGCAACCCTCCTGCACGAGTTGGTCGGGGTGGTCTTCGCCCCGACCAGCGCGCTGGGGACGCGACCGGGCAGATCCGCCCAACCGGCGTCCAGGGCGTCTTCCACGCCGACGCCCGGGTGCTCTCCCGTGCCGAGCTGCGGATCGACGAACGGGAGCTGGAAGGGCTGACCCGCGGCGACGACGGCCCGCACGGCGCACACTTCGTGGGCCTGGCCCGCTGGCTCGGTGACCCACGCCCGACCCCACCGTCCGCGTCGACCGGCTCCGGCGGGCCACCCGCGACGGCCTCACCGAGGAACTGCGGATCGTCTCCACCGCCACGGTCGGCGTACGCGCCACCGTCACCGTCGACCTCGGCTGCGACCTGGCACCCATCGAGGTCGTCAAGTCCGGTGGCGCCGCCGCCGCGCTGGCGGCCAGGACCGACCGGCCGGGCACCCTCACCTGGTCGGCCACCGGGATCACCGTCAGCATCACCGCGCCGGGCGCCGACGTGCTCGCCGACGGTGAGCGGGCCATTGCGCCCCGGCTGGTCTGGCCGGTCGACCTGGCCCCGGCGGCGAGACGGTGCTGCGCTGGCAGGTGACCGTCGACGACCCACGCGCCGTCGTCATCGGCCCGGCCGGCGAGCCGGAGTGGTCCCGTCCCGAGGTGACCGCCGACGACCGGCGGCTGGTCCGACTGCTCGACCGCAGCTTGGACGACCTGCGCGGCCTCCGACTGGCCGAGATCGGCGCACCCGCGGACGTGTTCCTCGGTGCCGGGGTGCCCTGGTTCCTCACCCTGTTCGGCCGGGACAGCCTCTGGGCCGCCCGGATGATGCTGCCGCTCGGCACCGACCTGGCCGCCGGCACCCTGCGCGTACTGGCCCGGCGGCAGGGTACCCGGATCGACCCGGCCACCGGCGAGGCCCCGGCAAGATCCTGCACGAGCTGCGCCGCCACGCGTTCGCGCTGCCCGACAACGGCCTGCGCCTCCCGCCGGCGTACTACGGCACCGTCGACGCCACCATGCTCTGGGTCAACCTGCTGCACGACGCGTGGCGCTGGGGCATGCCCGCCGACCAGATCGAGCCCCTGCTGCCGCACCTGGAGGCCGCACTGGGCTGGCTCGGCGAGCACGCCGACCCGGACGGTGACGGCCTGGTCGAGTACGTCGACACCACCGGACACGGACTGTCCAACCAGGGCTGGAAGGACTCCGGTGACGCCGTCCGCTTCCACGACGGCACCCTGGCCACCGCGCCCATCGTGCTGGCCGAGGTGCAGGGTACGCGCACGAGGCCGCCGTGAACGGTGCCGCCCTGCTGGACGCCTTCGGCCGACCGGGCGCCGACCGCTGGCGCGAACACGCCGCCGCGCTGGTCGGCCGGTTCCGGCGGAGCTTCTGGGTCGACGGTCGACACGGCCCGCAACCCGCGTTGGCCCTCGACCGGGACAAGCGCCCGTCGACTCACTGACCAGCAACATCGGTCACCTGCTCGGCACCGGCCTGCTCGACCGCGACGAGGAGGCCCAGGTCGCCGGATTGCTGACCACCGACGCACTCGCCGGTGGGTTCGGGCTGCGGACCATGGCCACGGACGACGCCGGCTTCAGCCCCTGTCGTACCACTGCGGCTCGATCTGGACCCACGACACAGCGATCGTGCTCGGTGGGCTCGCCCGGCCGGGCATCGGGAGGCGGCACTCGGCCTGGCCGACGGGCTGCTCACCGCCGCCGAGGCGTTCGACTACCGGATGCCGGAGCTGTACGGCGGCGACGACCGGTCAGCGGTGAACCGCCCGGTGCCGTACCCGGCCTCGTGCCGGCCGCAGGCATGGGCGGCGGCGGGCGCGGTGCTCCTGCTCCAGGCGGCGACCGGCCTCTACCCGGACGTCCCGGGCGGCACGGTCCGGTGGCACCCTGGCGGGAGCGGAACTCGGGGCCGTCGCGGTCAACGGCCTCCGGGTGGCCAACGCCTCGGTGAACGTCACGGTCAACCGCACCGGCGAAGCCACGGTAACCGGCCTACCCACTCCCTGACCCAGACCCTCCCCACCCAACGCCGCCCAACCGCCCCCTCCCCACTAATCCCCAAACCCCGCCCCGCCGCCCTGCCCCGCCCTGCCGCCCCGGCCCCGCCTCGCCCGCCCGCCCGTCGATCATGGAGTTGTGGTGGGCGACAGCTCCACGTGTGCCCCTTTTGTGAGGCACCACAACTCCATGATCGACGCGGGTCAGGCCGGACGCTCTCGGCGATCTTGCGGTTTCGGTTGTCGGGATGGGCGGAGATGCTCTTTATGTCGCCGCAGGAGGTGCAAGATCGCGGGGCTCAGGGGCTCGTTCGGCGATTACCTCGTCGTCGTCCATAGCGCCGGTGGGGTGGAAGCCCAGCGCGGTGTAGAGGGCGGCGGCCTGGATGTTGTCCGGGTGGTAGGAGAGGCGGACCGGGGGTTGCCCTCCCTGGCGGACAGCCAGCCCGCCAGGGTCTGCACTGTCGCTCGGCCCACACCACGGTTCTGCTCGGCGGCGTCGATCAGCATTCCGCCGATCCAGTGCGAGCCGTCGTCGTCCACGCCCCACATGACGTGGCCGACGACGGTTTCGTCGGCGTACACGGCCAGCGACGTCCACACCTCTGAGCGGGTGCTCAGCAACAGATAGCGCGCGCCCAGCGCGGCCACGAACCGGCGCTGGTCATCAGACGGGCGACATCAGCCACCGCACGCCAGTTGTCGTCGTCGACCGGCCGGAGCGTGACTCGCCTCCCGAGCCGGTCCAGGTGTCCCGCATTGATCATCCGGCGGATGCTACCCGGCCGCGACTGCAGATCTCGGACACTTTCCGTCAGCGCGGAACGGAAAGTGTCCAAGATCTGCGCTGTGCGGGACGGACGGACCGCTCAGTCGAGGAGGGCGTCCAGACCGACGGTGAGGCCGGGACGGTTGCGCACCGCGCGGACGGCCAGCAGGACACCCGGCATGAACGACACCCGGTCGTACGAGTCGTGCCGGATGGTCAACGTCTCCCCGTGCCGCCGAACAGCACCTCCTGGTGGGCGACGAGGCCGGAGGCGCGCACCGCGTGGACGCGTACCCCGTCGATCTCGGCTCCGCGTGCGCCCGGCACCTCGTCCTTGGTGGCGTCCGGTACCGGGCCGAGGCCGGCTTCGGCACGGGCCTGGGCGATCTGCCGGGCGGTGTGGGTGGCGGTGCCGCTCGGGGCGTCCAGTTTGCGCGGGTGGTGCAGCTCGATGATCTCGACGGACTCGAAGTGCCGGGCGGCGCGTACGGCGAACTGCATCATCAGCACCGCGCCGATCCCGAAGTTCGGGGCGATGACCACACCACGTCGGGTTTGCCGGCCAGCCAGCCACGCACCTGCTCCAGCCGCTGCTCGGTGAAGCCGGTCGTGCCGACCACCGCGCTGATGCCCTGCTCGATGCACCACCGCAGGTTGTCCATGACGACGTCCGGCGTGGTGAAGTCGACGACCACCTCGGCGTCGGAAACGGCGGAGCGGCTGTCGCCCTGGTCGATCGACGCCACCAGGGCCAGGTCGTCGGCGGTGTCGACCGCCTTGCAGACCTCGATGCCCATCCGGCCGCGCGCGCCGAACACGCCGACCCGCAGTGCCTCAGCCCGGGTCTTCTCCTGCTCGTCAGTCACGGGGCACAACCTATCCCAATCAGGACGCGCCCTCTCCGCGGGGACGGACCCTCCCACCAGCGGTGGCAGCCCTCAGACCGTGAAGTCGCCCGCGCCGAAGGGGCCGACCACGGCCAGCGACATCGGCCGGCTGAGCAGCTCGGCGGCGAGGACGTTCACGTCCTCCACGGTGACCTCGTCGACCCGGCGGAGCAGTTCGTCCACTGGCATCAGGTCGCCGTAGAGCAGCTCGCCCTTGGCCAGCCTGCTCATCCGGGAACCGGTGTCCTCCAGGCCGAGCACGAACGAACCCTTGCTCATGCCCTTGCCCGGGCCACCTCGGCCTCGGTCAACCCGTCCGCGGCAACCCGGGCCAGCTCGGCACGGGTCAGGGCCAGCACCTCGTCGACCTTGCCGGGCGCGCAGCCCGCGTAGACGGCGAACAGGCCGGTGTCGGCGTACTGGCTGGCGTAGGAGTAGACCGAGTAGGCGAGGCCGCGCTGCTCGCGGATCTCCTGGAAGAGGCGGCTGGACATACCGCCGCCGAGCACGTTGTTGAGCACCCCGAGGGCGAAGCGCCGATCGTCGAGCCGGTCGATGCCGGGGCAGCCGATGATGACGTGCGCCTGCTCGGTCTCCTTCGGCTCCACCAGGGTGGTCGCCGGCTTGGTGCGTACCGCGGGGTTGCCGCGCGATGCGGCGCCGGGCTGGCCGGGTCGCTGTCCAGGGGTGCCCCGCACGGCCTGGCGGACCATCTTGACCACAGCGGCGTGGTCGAGGTTGCCGGCGGCGGCGATGACGATCTGCGGCGCGGTGTAGCGACCCCGGTAGAAGCTCTGGATCTGTTTGCGGGTCATCGGCGTGACGGTCTCGGCGGTGCCGGAGATCAGCCGACCCAGCGGGTGCTCGCCGTAGACGGCCTGGACGAAGAGGTCGTGCACCTCGTCACCGGGCTCGTCGTCGTGCATGGCGATCTCTTCCAGGATCACACCACGCTCGGTCTCGACGTCGGCCGGCTCCAACAGTGAGTCGGCCACCAGGTCGCACATCACGTCGACCGCCAGCGGCAGGTCCTCGTCCAGCACCCGGGCGTAGTAGCAGGTGTATTCCTTCGTGGTGAAGGCGTTGGTCTCGCCACCCACCGCCTCGATCTGCGAGGAGATCTCCAGTGCGGTGCGCTTGTGGGTGCCCTTGAAGAGCAGGTGCTCCAGGAAGTGCGCGGCACCGGCCTGCGGGCCGGTCTCGTCCCGCGAGCCGACCGCCACCCAGATGCCGAACGAGACGCTGCGCATCGCCGGGATCGCCTCGGTGAGGACGCGCAGGCCGCTGGGCAGCACGGTACGTCGTACCGTGCCGCCCAGCGGGTCGTCTGATTGTCCGGGTCACCGCGCGGGCGGTGCCGCCGGAGCGGCCCGCCCGGTGTCCCGAGACGGGCCACCCCGTCGATCCGGTGGAAACGGCGCGCTGAAGGCCCGACTCACGTGGTGCTCCCGGTTCGACGAGGGTGGGTGATGCGATGTACGACGATCAGCTGTGCCGGGTCCGGCGGCGCGGACGCTCGCCGCCCTCGCCACCCTCGCCGCCGCCGCCGTTGCCGCCGCCGTCGCCGTTGCCGCCCTCGCCGCCACGCTCCGGGCCACGCGCGGCACGGTCGCCGCCGCGGTCACGGTCGCCGCGGTCACGCGGACCCGGTCGCCCCGGTCCCGACCAGCGGGCCGGTCGCCACCGGCGGCCTCAGCGGCGGCCGGCGCCTCGGAGCCCTCCGGACGGACCTTGTCGAGGTAGATCTTGCCGCGGGCGTCGATGTCCGCGATCTCGACCTCGACCCGGTCGCCGACGTTGAGGAAGTCCTCAACACGCTCGACCCGCTTGCCGTCGCCCACCTTGGAGATGTGCAGCAGACCGTCACGGCCCGGCAGGAGCGAGACGAACGCGCCGAACGCGGCGGTCTTGACCACCGTGCCGAGGAACCGCTCGCCCTGCTTCGGCAGCGTCGGGTTGGCGATCCCGTTGATCCGGTCGACGGCCGCCTGGGCCGACGGGCCGTTGGTGGCGCCGACGTAGATCGTGCCGTCGTCCTCGATGGAGATCTCGGCGCCGGTCTCGTCCTGGATCGCGTTGATGGTCTGGCCCTTCGGGCCGATCACCATGCCGATCTTGTCCACCGGGATCTTGACCGTGGTGACCCGCGGCGCGTAGTCCGACATCTCGGCCGGAGCCTCGATCGCGGCCTTCATGACACCGAGGATGACCTGCCGAGCCTCGTTGGCCTGCTGCAACGCGGCGGCCAGCACGTCCGACGGGATGCCGTTGAGCTTGGTGTCGAGCTGGAGCGCGGTGACGAACTCCGGAGTGCCGGCGACCTTGAAGTCCATGTCACCGAACGCGTCCTCGGCACCGAGGATGTCGGTCAGCGTCACGTACTGGGTCTTGCCGTCCACCTCGTCGGAGATGAGCCCCATCGCGATGCCGGCGACCGGCGCCTTCAGCGGGACACCCGCGGAGAGCAGGCCCAGCGTCGACGCGCAGACCGAACCCATCGAGGTGGAACCGTTGGAGCTGAGCGCCTCCGACACCTGCCGAATGGCGTACGGGAACTCCTCGCGCGACGGCAGCACCGGGATCAGCGCGCGCTCGGCGAGAGCACCGTGGCCGATCTCGCGACGCTTCGGCGAGCCGACCCGGCCGGTCTCACCGGTCGAGTACGGCGGGAAGTTGTAGTTGTGCATGTAGCGCTTGCGGTTCTCGGGGACAGCGTGTCCACCATCTGCTCCATGCGGAGCATGTTCAGCGTGGTGACGCCCAGGATCTGGGTCTCGCCCCGCTCGAACAGCGCCGAACCGTGCACCCGGGGCAGCACGCCGACCTCGGCGGTCAGTGCCCGGATGTCGCGCGGGCCACGCCCGTCCATGCGGACCTGCTCGCGCAGCACGCGGTTGCGCACCTCGGACTTGGTCAGCGACCGGAAGGCAGCGCTGAGCTCCTTCTCCCGACCCTCGAACCGAGCGCCCAACTCCTCGGCGACCCGGGCCTTGACCCGGTCCAGGGCCTCTTCGCGGTCGGCCTTGCCGGCGATGGTGATCGCCTCGGCGACCTCACCGCGGGCCAGCTCGGAGACGGCGTCGTACACGTCGTCCTGGTAGTCCAGGAAGACCGGGAACTCGGTGATCGGCTTGGCGGCGACCTCGGCCAGCTCGCTCTGCGCGCGGCACAGCTCACGGATCGCCGGCTTGGCGGCCTCCAGGCCGCTGGCGACGACCTCCTCGGTCGGGGCGGTGGCACCGGCCGAGATCAGGGCGACGGCGTTCGGGGTTGCCTCGGCCTCGACCATCATGATCGCGACGTCGCCGTCCTCGAGGGTGCGGCCGGCCACGACCATGTCGAACGTGGCGCGGGCCAGCTCCTCCAGGGTCGGGAAGGCGACCCACTGGCCGTCGATGTGGGCGACGCGGGTCGCACCGATCGGGCCGGAGAACGGAAGGCCGGACAGCTTGGTCGACATCGAGGCGGCGTTGATCGCCACGACGTCGTACGGGTGCTGCGGGTCGAGCGCGAGGATGGTCTCGACGACCTGGACCTCGTTGCGCAGGCCCTGACGAACGACGGGCGCAGCGGCCGGTCGATCAGCCGGCAGGTGAGGATCGCGTCCTCGCTGGGCCGACCCTCACGGCGGAAGAACGAGCCGGGGATGCGGCCCGCGGCGTACATCCGCTCCTCGACGTCGACGGTCAGCGGGAAGAAGTCGAACTGCTCCTTCGGGTGCTTACCGGCGGTCGTGGCGGAGAGAACCACCGTCTCGCCCAGCTGGGCGATGACGGAACCGGCGGCCTGGCGAGCCAGCCGGCCGGTGGAGAAGGTGATCTCGCGGGTGCCGAAGGACCCGTTGTCGATCACGGCGGTGCGGGATTCGGTGCCGAGTTTGGTCTCGGTCATGTGCTGTCGTGCTCCTTCGCGTCGTGGGCCCACGACATCGGGGAGCTGCTCAGCCGGCCGGTCTTCGATCGAAGCGCCCGGGTGGCCGGCATGATGCCGGGGTTCCCGGGGCCACTACCGGAGACCGGTACGCTGACCGGCTCCCTCTCGGGTGGTCGCGCGGCCCGTGTTTCCTCAGGTGGGACGCGGTACGGGGAGCGGCCGTCCGGCCACTCCCCGTCACGTCACCGGCGCAGACCGAGCCGCTCGATGAGCGACCGGTAGCGGGCAATGTCCTTCTTCTGGACGTAGTTGAGCAACCGACGGCGCCGGCCGACCAGCAGCAGCAGCCCACGGCGGCTGTGGTGGTCGTGCTTGTGCACCTTCAGGTGCTCGGTCAGCTCGGCGATCCGCTTGGTGAGGACCGCGACCTGGACCTCCGGCGAACCGGTGTCGCCCTCGGCGGTCGCGTACTCCGCGCGGATGCTGGCCTTGGCTTCCTGATCGAGCGCCATGTTCTCCCTGTTTCGATGGGTTGATCAAGTGGGTGTCCGTCGTCCCGATGGACCGGGAACGGACCGGTACCTCGCACCCGCGGCGTCGAGCAGGCACGCGAGGCCCCACGCCGGTCACCCGACGTCCCGGCAAGACTACCAGCACCCACCGGTAACACCCGGCGAAGGGCCCGGTGGGGCCCCGTCACCGCACGAGGATCAGGCCAGAACGCGCCGGGTGCGTTCGACGTCCTGGTTCATCTGGGCGATCAACGGCTCGATCGAGTCGTACCGGATCTGACCGCGCAGGTGCGCCACGAAGTCCAGGGCCAGTCGCTCGCCGTACAGGTCGCCGCTGAAGTCCAGCGCGAACGCCTCGACCCGCCGTTCCCGGCCGGAGAAGGTCGGGTTGGTGCCCACGGACACCGCCGCCAGCAGCGGCTCGTGCTGGCCGCGCCGGATCAGCCGGGCCGCGTACACCCGTCGGCGGGCACCGCCGCGTACCGGTGGCAGAGCAGGTTGGCGGTGGGAAGCCCAGCTCCCGGCCGCGCTGGTCGCCCGGACCACGACGCCCTCCACCCGGTGTGGGCGGCCCAGCGCGGCGGCTGCCGCGCCCACATCGCCCGCGTCGACGCAGGAGCGGATGTACGTGGAGGAGAAGACGGTGCCGTCCTCGGCGACCAGTGGGGCGCCCTCGACGCCGAAGCCGAAGGTCCGACCCAGCCGCTCCAGCAGCGCCACGTCGCCGGCCGCCCGGTGCCCGAAGCGGAAGTTGCCGCCGACCACCACCAGCGCCGCGTGCAGGTGCTCGACCAGGACGTCGTGCACGAACTGCTCGGCCGGCACCCGGGAGAACTCCGGGGTGAAGGGCACCACGCAGAGCACGTCAACGCCGAGTGCCTCGATCAGTTCCGCCTTACGGGCCGGCTCGGTGAGCACGGCCGGATGCGAACCGGGGCGGACCACCTCGGCCGGATGCGGGTCGAAGGTGACCACCACGGACTGCACGCCCAGCTCCGGGCTCGGGCCACGGCGTGCCCGATGGTCGCCTGGTGCCCCTTGTGCACGCCGTCGAAGACGCCGATGGTGACGACCGAGCGTCCCCACCCGCCGGGCGCCGCGTCGTAGCCCCGCCACCGCTGCATGCCGTTCCTCCCTGCTGTCCCGCCGCCGGCGGGTCGACACCGCCGGCCCGGGCCGACGGACCTGCGTCCCGCCGTCAGGCCGGGGCGAGCACGATCTCCGCGCGGGCCCGCCCGTCCCGCTCGCTGACGATAGCGATCAGGTCGCCCTCCGGCCCGAAGACGGCGTACGGGCCGGTGCGGCCGGCCGGATCGAGCGGCCCGCCGTGGCGAGCACCCGGCCTCGTCGGGCGTGGCCTCCCGGCGCGGGAAGAACCGGTCCGCCGCCGCGTCCAGCGGCAGGTTCACCACGTCCGGGGCGCGCTGTTCCAACTCGTCGAGGGTGGCCGCCTCGGCCAGGGTGAAGCCGCCGACGGCGGTGCGCCGCAGCGCCGTCAGGTGCCCGCCGACACCGAGCGCCAGGCCCGCGTCCCGGGCGATGGCCCTGATGTACGTGCCGGAGGAGCAGGTCACGTCCACGTCCACGTCGACCACGTCCGGCTCGGTACGGCGGATCGCCAGGACCTCCAGGCGGGAGATGGTGACCCGTCGCGCCGGCAGTTCGACGCTCTCCCCGTCGCGGACCCGCTTGTACGCCCGCTGCCCGTCGATCTTGATGGCGCTGACCGCGCTCGGCACCTGGTCGACCTCACCGCTCAGCCCGGCCAGCGTCGACCGGATCGCCTCGTCGGTGACCTGGCCGGCGGGCGTGGTCGCGATCACGTCGCCCTCGGCGTCGTCGGTGACGGTGGCCTGACCGAGCCGGATGGTGCCGGTGTAGCTCTTCCCCGCGCCGATGACGTAGGTCAGCAGCCGGGTGGCCCGGCCCACACCGATCACCAGCACACCCGTCGCCATCGGGTCGAGGGTGCCGCCGTGCCCGACCCGTCGGGTCTTCGCCAGCCGGCGGATCCTCGCCACCACGTCGTGCGACGTCATGCCGCCGGGCTTGTCGACCACGATCAGACCATCGGTGCTCACGTCGGCCAAGCCTGCCAGATGCCCCGTACCCGGGAGTGCGTGGGCGGCCCGACGTGGCCCGAGCCGATTTCTCGGGACGAGGCGTCCGTTCGGCGGGCAGCCGACCGGCCCCGGCGCGTGCGAAGATCATCCGCCCGCTGCCGCCGCTTTGAGATCAGGACCGCCGATGACCTCCGACCGACCTCCGGGCCACGAGCACCGCGCTCGCGTCGACCTGCCGCAGTGGATGCGTGATCCGACGCCGGAGCGGCGGACCCCGGCGCGCTACATCGACGACCTGGTCGAGGGCTGGCCGGCGCTTCGCCGCCCGCCGGGCGGTGTGGCACTGGCGCGGCCGGACCAGATGGAGCGAGTCGCACCCGAACCTCGTCGCCGTGCTGTCGTTCGTCGTGGCCGCGATCCTGGGGACCGCCCTGGTGACGGGCACCTACTACCTGCTCGCGCTAGCGCCAGCGGCGACTACTGACGGAGGCACCATGGAGAACTCGTCGCCGAGCGAGCCCACACCGATCGACCCGCCACCGCCCGTCGCGGTGGCCGCGGTCAACCCGGTACGGCTACCGGAGTGGATGCGGTCGTCGCAGACGGAGCACCAGCCCACCGGGTGGGATCGGGTCCGCTTCTTCTCGGCCCGGCACAACGGGCGGTGCTGCTCAGCCTCGGCCTGGTGCTGGCCCTGCTGATGGTCGGCGGCGGGTGGTGTTGGTCGGTCAGGTCGCCGACGGTGTCCGCACGTCCGCCTCGGCGAGCCCCACTCCGAGCCCCACCCTGCCGGTCAGCAGAGTCGGCGAGGCACGCGACCTGTTCGCGGGGTCGCCGGCGGCCTCCTTCGCGCCGGGTGCGGAGGCCGTGCGGATGCCGGCCGCCAAGGGCACCGGGCCGTTCACCGCCGCCCAGGTGCGGACCGCGCTGGAGTCGGTGCGCAAGGCCTTGGTCGAGAGCCGGCTCGACACGTCGATGTTCATGGGTGATCCGGAGCCGTTTCTGAAGCTGCTCGCCCCGGACGTTCGCGAGCGGCTCCGGTCGGACTTCACCAGCAACACCTTCCTGCGGTACGCGACTCGGATGGCGTCTCCGTCGGACTGGGAGCCCGGCGCCCGGGCCGACGGCCGGGTCAGTTACCGGGCCACCGAGGAGAACGGCATCCGGGTGCTGGAGGTGTCCACGGAGTTCGTGTGGGCGTACCCGTTCGAGGTGGACCGGCGGGCGCCGGCCGGCGCCGGCCTGGTGGCATTTCGCGATCGAGTGGTGTGGGAGGTGCCGCACCCGGACGACGTGCCGGCCTCCGCTCGAGGCCTCTGGGTCGCCTCGGCGAAGGTGGTGACCTGGAACGCGGACTGCACCCAACTCACTCACGGCTGGGTGCAGGTGCAGTCCTGGGTGGCCGGCGTGCACCGGGGACAGGTACCCGCTGGCGACCCGGGCACCATGTTCGACCTCGACGCGCCAGTGCCCACCACCACGCGCTGCTGACCGGCGGGCTCGACGAACCGGTCAGCGGACCGCGCCGGTGACCGCCCAGCTGCCGTTGCGCAGCCGCAGCAGCAGGGCGACCAGCCGGATCACCACGAACAGTGTGAGCCCGGCCCAGATGCCGCCCAGCCCGAGATCGAGCACGTAGGCCAGCCAGATGGCCGGCAGGAACCCGCCGAGCGCCGCGACGATGGTGAGGTTGCGCAGGTAACGCACGTCACCCGCGCCGATCAGCACGCCGTCGAGGGCGAACACCACCCCGGCCAGCGGCAGCGTGACGACGAACCACGGCCAGGCCACCATGGCCTGCTCGCGTACCCGTGTCGGAGCTGAACCACGACGGCACGACGCCCGCGCCGGCGGCGATGACCAGCGCGAAGCCGACGCCGCAGATGCCGCCGAGCAGCCCGATCCGGCGGGCGAGGGCCCGCGCCGGCGTCGTCGCCGGCACCGAGCGCGGCACCGACCAGGGACTGCGCGGCGATCGCGAGGGCGTCGAGCACCAGCGCGGTGAAGAACCAGAGCTGCAGGGCGATCTGGTGGGCGCCGACGGCGGCGGCGCCGAAGCGGGCGGCGACGGCGGTCGCGGACAGGAAGCTGGCCTGGAACGCCAGCCCACGGATCAGCAGGTCCCGACTGAGCACCAACTGCTGGCGGATGACGCGCGGCCGGGGTCGCAGCGACACCCGTTCGGCGACCAGCGCCGCGGCGAAGAGCACCCGCAGAGTGTCTGCGCGACGACGTTGGCGACGGCCGAGCCGACCAGGCCCAGCCCGGCGGGATAGACCAGCAGCGGGCAGAGCAGCGCGGAGAGCAGGTTGGGGCCGAGCACGAAAACAGCGGACGCCGAGTGTCCTGCACGCCGCGCAGCCAGCCGTTGCCGGCGGCGGCGAGTAGCAGGCCGGGGCGCCGAGGGCCGCGATCCGCAGCCAGTGTGCGGCGGCGTCGGCCACGTCGCCGCCACCACCGGCGAGGGTACGCGCGAGCGCGCCCCACCGAACTGCATGCCGATCGCGATCAGGAGACCGACCCCGAACGCCAACCAGGACGACTGGACGCCCTCGGCCACCGCGGCTGCCCGGTCGCCCGCGCCGAAGCGACGGGCCGCGCGCCGGTCGTGCCGTAGGCGACCACGGTGCCGACCCAGGCGGTGAGCGTCATCACCGTGCCACCCACGGCGAGCGCGGCGAGCGGCACCGGCCGAGGTGACCGACCACGGCCGTGTCGACAAGCACGTAGAGCGGTTCGGCGGCGAGCACCACGAGGGCCGGCAGGGCGAGGCTGGCGACCCGCCGGAGCGAGGTGGATCCGTCGGTGGCGAGGGTCTGGCTCATCGCCGCCGATCCTGGCACGTCCCGAGTAAGGATCGCAACCGTGATGGCGGCTTACGCCTCTGGTGGCGCCGCGCTCAGGTCCGTCGCGAGCGAGGGCCCCTTGGTCGAAGGCTGTGGACCTGATGCCGCGAACGAATCGGGTCGGACTCAGCTCCGGAGGCGGACCCTGAGGTGCCCGCTCTCCACCCAGACCGCGCCGACCGTCGGCGTCGTCACCGGAGGGCGGGTCGGATCACTGCCGGGTGTCCATCGACGTCTGCAACGCCCGGCGGGCCTGCTCGCGAGCGTCGTCGGTGGTCTCGGGCTTGGGCTTGTTCGGCATGGTGGCGTCCTTCCAGGGCGCGAGCCGCCGACGAACGGCGACCCTCACGGGCGGTCCTGCTGAGCGCCCCACGGCGGTCCGGGTTACCGGAGCAGCCGACTGGGCAGCGCGAGCCCGGGTCGGTCCGACCCTGGAGGGAGGCAGCACGGGTGTGGCACCACCGCCCATGACCTGCACCGCGACACGGCACCGGCCTTCTCCCAAGCTATCGTTCAGGTCCACATGCTGCTCACGGTTCCCGCCATCTGGACAGTCGGCATCCCGGCTCAGCGAGCCAGAAAGTGCCAGCCCAGCCACCACCAGAACCCGAACAGACCGATCCGGCCCACCGGCACCGGGCCGACCTCGTAGCGCATCACGTACGCGCAGACCTCGCCCAGCGTGGGAATCCGGGATCCTCCCGGCGGGCCATCCACTCGACCACCGCGAAGAGAACCAGCGCGGCGAGGAACCCGCCGATCGCGAGCACGCGCATCATCGCCGCACCAACCCCAGAAGGCGGCCAACCAGGCGAACCAGGCGGCCGATCGGGTCAAATGATCTTCCAGGAGAGGGTCGGCCAGCCGGGAGAAGGTGGGAAAGTCGTCGCCGGCAGCCAGCACGAAAGTGACGCCCTCGAAGACCCCGAAGACCACCACCGGGACCGCCCACCAGGCCGCCCCGCGTCCAGCCGGCGCGGCGCCGGTCGGCGCGGCACCCGGTTGCTCAGACCGAGCCAGATCAGCACGCCACCCGTGCCGAGGGTGAACAGATTGGCCTCGGTGGAGAAGGACGCGAACCGCCCACCGACGAGCGACAGGCAGACGAGGACGGGGACGGAGACGGCGGGCCGGTCCCAGGCGCGGGGGCCTCCACGGTGAGGTCGTGCGGCTGCTCCATCCCGCAATTCTTCCCGGTCTCACGGAGCGCGGGAAGACCAACACTCCCGGAGCTGACCCTGATCTTCGACACCGACGATCGACGGCGGCGAACGCCAGCCTCAGCTGCCGGGGTGGATCAGCGCCTCGTCCAGCTGGCCACGGATCGCCTCGACCACCTGCTCGACGGTGCCCCGACCGGTGAAGCCGGCCGCGAACCGGTGCCCCCACCGCCCAGCGCGACCGCGACCCGACTGACGTCCACAGCGCCCTTGCTGCGCATCGACACCGCCCACTCGGCGGGCGTGGTCTGCTTCACCACGCAGCTCACGTCCGCCTCGGCGGTGCAGCGCACCGAGTCGATGAGAGCCTCCAGCACGTACGGGCGCTGGTCGTGTCGGGCCAGGTCGTCGAGCGTGGCGAAGGTCCAGACCAACCCTCGACCGCCGGCGGCAGCCGGCTCCAGCCGTGCCCGGCCGAGCACCTCACCGAAGAGGCGGACCGCGCCGAAGGGCCGGGTGTCGAAGACCCGCCGGGAGATGTCACCGGGCGAGATGCCGGTCGCCAACAACCGGGCGGCCATCTCATGCACCGCCGGGGTGGTCGCCTCGAAACGGAACGAGCCGGTATCCGTGGTCAGCGCCACGTACAGGCACTCGGCGATGGCCCGATCCACCACGACCCCGAGCCGGGCCAGCAGCTGCTCGGCCACGACCGACGTCGCCGCGGCGCCGGGTCGACCAGGTTGACAGTGCCGAAGCCGGGATTGGAGGCGTGGTGGTCGAGCACCAGCGCCGCACCCGCCGACGACAGCCGCCCGGCCAACTCGCCGAGGCGTGACTCGCTCGCCGCGTCGAAGCAGATCACCAGGTCGGGTGCCGGGTCCGCGGCGTTCGCCGGAACCAGCAGCTCCAGGCCGGGCAGCCCACGGAACGGCTCCGGCACCTCCGGCGGCCCGGGAAGGTCGCCTGCACGTCGCGTACGCCGAACTGCCGCAGACCCAGACCGAAGCCGAGCATGCTGCCCAGCGCGTCGCCGTCCGGGTTGATGTGGCAGATCAGCAGCACCCGGCCGTTCGGCGGGACAGCCCGCACCAACGCCTCGGCCGCGGCCCAGGCCGTCTCGGCGGGGCCGAACCCGGCTGCCCCGGCGACCGGGGCGCTGGCGGTGCTGGTCACCGCGTTTCCCCACCCGCGGGGTCTCCCTGACGTCGGTGGCCTCGTCGGCCTCGTCCGTCTCGTCGGCCTCGTCCTCCACCCGGTACGGCTGGGCTTCGCCCGCGTACTTCGCCTGCGCGGCGAGTCGCTGCACCTCGGCGTCGGCGTTACGGGCGGCGGCGAGCAGGTCGTCGATGTGCTTGACCTGGTCCTGCACGTCGTCGAGGACGAACGTGAGGTCGGTGAGTGGCGCAGCCGAGGGCCTTGCCGACGGTGCTGCGCAACAGCCCATTGGCGCTCTCCAGCGCCGCCGCGGTGTCCGCCTGGGCCACCGAGTCGCCGAGCACCGTGTAGAAGACCGTCGCGTCGCGCAGGTCAGCGGTTATCCGGGCGTCGGTGATGGTGATCATCCCGAGCCGCGGGTCCTTGATCTGGCTCCGCACCACCGACGCGACCAGCTCACGCACCCGTTCCGCGTGCCGGCGTACCTTGGCCGGATCAGACATCTCGCCACCTCCACGGCGTCCTGCTCCCGATCGGCCCGGCAGCCCGGGGCCGCCGGCCGACCGGCCAACATCTCGAACACTACCTTCGCGGCCGCACCGGTCGCCCGGCACAACCAGCACCATGGTCAGTCGTCGTCCACGCCGTAGAGCCGGCGTCGAACCGACAACAACTCGACCTCGGGGCGGCTGGCCACCAGGCGCTCACAGGAGTCGAGCACCTCGCGGACATGCGCCGTCTCGGCGGCCACCACGGCCACCGCGAGCTGCGCTCGACCATGCAGGTCGAGCGCACCCACTCGGCGGCCGACACCTCGAAGCGGCGCAGTGCCGCCACGATCGGCCGTACATATGATCTCTTGGCTTTGAGCGACCGGGAGTCGCCCGGCAGCAGCAGGTCGAAGACCGCAGTTCCGGTGAACATCGCCACGGACGATACCGCCAACCCGCCCGCATGATCAAGGGGTTTACGCCGACTGGCGTAAACCCTTGATCAGCGTCACTACCGGATCAGGCGCGAACCTTCTCCCGCATCTCGAAGGTCTCGATGACGTCGCCGACCTGGACGTTGTTGTAACCACCCAGGGTCAGACCACACTCGAAGCCCTCGCGGACCTCGGTGGCGTCGTCCTTGAACCGCTTGAGCGAGGTGATCGTGAGGTTGTCCGCCACGACCGCCCGTCCCGAAGCAGGCGAGCCTTCGCGTTGCGTCGGATGACGCCCGACCGGACGATGCAACCGGAGATGTTGCCGATCTTGGACGAGCGGAAGACGTCGCGGATCTCCGCGCTGCCCAGCTCGGCCTCCTCGTACTCCGGCTGAGCAGGCCCTTGAGCGCTGCCTCGATCTCCTCGATGGCCTGGTAGATGACGGTGTAGTACCGGATCTCCACGCCCTCGCGGTCGGCCATCTCACGGACCTTGTTCGAGGCCCGCACGTTGAAGCCGATGATCGTGACCGGCTCGGACGATGCACTCGCGAGCATGACATTGCTCTCGGTGATCGCGCCGACGCCCCGGTCGAGGACCTTGAGCTGGACCTCCTCGGGGATGTCGAGGTTGAACAGCGCGTCCTCGAGAGCCTCCACCGAACCGGAGACATCGCCCTTGAGGATGAGGTTGAGCGAGGTCTTCTCGCCCTCCTTGAGCTGCTCCATGAGCGTCTCGAGGTGGCCCGACCACGGGAGTTGGCGAAGGACGCCGCCCGCCGCCGTGCCTGCCGCTGCTCGGCGATCTGCCGCACCGTGCGGTCGTCCGCCGCAGCCAGGAACGTGTCTCCCGCGCCGGGCGGCGCGGTCAGACCCAGCACCATGACCGGACGCGCCGGCCCAGCCTCGGTGAGCTGGTTGCCGTTCTCGTCGAGCATGGCCCGGACCCGGCCGTGCGCCCCACCGGCGACGATCGAGTCGCCCGCCCGCAGGGTGCCCTTCTGCACCAGCACCGTCGCCACCGCACCGCGACCCTTGTCCAGGTGTGCCTCGATGGCCACACCCTGCGCCGGCCCGTCGATCGGAGCGGTCAGCTCCAGCGACGCGTCGGCGGTCAGCAGGACAGCCTCGAGCAGTTCCTCGATGCCGATGCCCGGCTGGCTGCCACGTTGACGAACATGGTCTCGCCGCCGTACTCCTCGGCGACCAGGCCGTACTCGGTCAGCTGCTGGCGGACCTTGTCCGGGTTGGCGTCCGGCTTGTCGACCTTGTTGACCGCGACCACGATCGGCACGTCGGCCGCCTTGGCGTGGTTCAACGCCTCGATCGTCTGCGGCATCACACCGTCGTCGGCCGCGACGACCAGGATCACGATGTCCGTGACCTGGGCACCACGAGCACGCATGGCGGTGAACGCCTCGTGACCCGGGGTGTCGATGAAGGTGACCGCCCGGTCCTCGCCCTCGTGCGGGACGTGGACCTGGTACGCACCGATGTGCTGGGTGATGCCACCCGCCTCACCGGCCACGACGTTCGCCTTACGGATGGCGTCGAGCAGCTTGGTCTTACCGTGGTCGACGTGACCCATGACGGTCACCACCGGCGCACGGCTGACCAGACGCTCCTCGGCCACCTCCGCGTCGAGGTCGATGTTGAACTGCGCGAGCAGCTCGCGGTCCTCGTCCTCCGGGCTGACGATCTGGATGTCGAAGCCCAGGTGCTCACCCAGCAGGTTCAGGGTGTCGTCAGAACAGGACTGGGTAGCGGTGACCATCTCGCCCAGGTTGAACATCTCCTGGACCAGCGAACCCGGGTTGGCGTTGATCTTGTCCGCGAAGTCGGACAGCGAAGCGCCACGGGAGAGCCGGACGATCTGACCCTGACCCGGGGAGCACCCGAGCTCATGGTCGGAGCCGACAGGTTGTCGAACTCCTGTCTGCGCTGCTTCTTGGACTTGCGACCGCGCGTCGGCCGACCACCCGGACGCCCGAAGGCACCCGCGGCGCCGCCGCCACGGCCACGACCGCCCGCACCCGGACGACCGCCGCCACCGGCCGGACCACCCGGACGGAAACCGCCACCGGGAGCACCCGCACCGCCGCCGGGACCGCCACGGTAGCCACCGCCACCGCCGGCACCCGCGCCGCCACCAGGGCCGCCGCGGTAACCGCCGCCGCCACCGGCGCCGCCGCCGGGACCACCACGGAAGCCGCCACCACCGCCGCCACCGGGACGACCTGCGCCGCCACCGCCACCGGGGCGACCAGCGCCACCGGGACCGGGACGACCGGCGGCCGGACGCTGACTCGGCATGGACGCCGGGCTGGGCCGCGGCGGCATGGAGTTCGGGCTCGGCCGCGGCGGCATGCCCGCCGGGCTGTTGGGCCGAGGGCCACCCGCACCGGCGGCCGGGGCCGCTGCTGCTGGCCACCCTGGATGCCGAACGGGTTGTTACCGGCACCGCGCGCCGGCGGGCGACCGCCCGGCCGGGCACCGGACCGGGAGCCGGCGTGCTCGGACGAGCTGCCGGCGAACCGGGACGGGGCGGCATCGCCGCAGGACCCGGCCGAGGGCCGGGACGGTTGCCGTCGGCCGGAGGCTCCCGGCGGACGGGGTTGTCCCGCTGCTGCTGGCGGGCGGCCTGCGCGGCCTTGACCGCGGCCTCCTGCTCAGCCTTCAGCGCGGCGGCACGCGCTTCCGCGGCCGCCACCTCGATGTCGTGGGCACTCGCCGGCTTGGCGACCGGGGCCGCCGACTGCGGCGCACCGGGCACCGGACCCTTGGGCTTCGGACCGGGTGCCGGCGCGGCCGGCCGCCGAGGCGGCATCGGCTGGCCGAGACCCGGGCGCACCGGGATCGGGGTCGGCGTCGGGGTCGGGTTGGAAGCCGGCGTCGATGCGGGCGCCAACGGGGCGGCCGGAGCCGGGGAACCGGTAGACGCGACGAATGCGTTACGCAGCCGCCGGGCGACGGGCGCCTCGACGGTGCTGGACGCGGACTTCACGAACTCGCCCATTTCCTTCAACTTGGCGAGAACGGTCTTACTCTCGACCCCGAGCTCTTTTGCAAGCTCGTGTACGCGGGCCTTGCCTGCCACTGCACTCCTCACTCCGAGGTCGTGCGGGCAGCACCGCAGCGACCTCACTCGTGCACTTGAAGCCTGGTCATTTCAGGGACTTCATCGTGTGCTCATGTCGGTCGTCCTACCCTGCTAGCGACCCTCGCCCGGTCGGGCTGACCGGACGTAGTGGTTGGCGCATCGACGTGCTCCGCCAGCACACCGTGGTCGAGGACCTCGGTGCTGCGCAGCGCACGCCGAAGGCGCGGCGGCGCACCGCCAGCGCGAAGCAGGCCGGATCCGGGTGCATGTTCGCTCCCCGACCCGGCAGCCTGCGGAGCGGATCAGGCCGGAGGCTGTGACCAGCCTCGTCCCTGACCGCGACGATCCGCAGCAATTCGCTGGCCGGCGCACGTTGCCGGCAACCCACACAGGTGCGCTCCGGCAGCGCGCGTCGTACCACTGGAGGAAGTCTACCCTAGCCGCCCGAGATCGCTCCGCCCGGCTCCCGCACGTGATCAGCCGACCCACGCGCGGCCGGTGCGGTCTGCTCCGCATCGGAGCGAATATCGATCCGCCAACCGGTCAATCGAGCCGCGAGTCGGGCATTCTGCCCCTCCCGACCGATCGCGAGGGAGAGCTGGAAGTCGGGGACCGTCACCCGGGCGGCTCGACCGGCCAGGTCGACCACCTCGACCCGCAGCGCCTTGGCCGGCGACAACGCGTTGCCGACGAAGGTGGCCGGGTCGTCCGACCAGTCGATGATGTCGATCTTCTCACCGTGCAGCTCGCTCATCACCGCACGCACCCGCTGGCCCATCGGGCCGATGCACGCGCCCTGGGGTTCACACCGGGGTGGTGGAGCGTACGGCGATCTTCGTACGGTGACCTGCCTCACGGGCGATCGCGCCGATCTCCACAGTGCCGTCGGCGATCTCCGGCACCTCCAGCGCGAACAGCTTCTTGACCAGCGCCGGGTGCGACCGGGACAGGGTGATCTGTGGCCCGCGCATGCCCTTGGCCACGTGCACCACGACGCAGCGGACCCGCTCGCCGTGCGCGTAGCGCTCGCCGGGCACCTGCTCGGACTGCGGCAGCACGCCCTCCAACTTGCCGAGGTCGACGCTGACGATGCCCTTCTCGGTACGCGTCTCGTGCGCCTGCACCACGCCGGTGACCAGGTCACCCTCACGGCCCACGTACTCACCGAAGTGCACCTCGTCGGTGGCCTCCCGCAACCGCTGGAGGATCACCTGCTTGGCGGTCATGGCGGCGATCCGGCCGAAGTCGTGCGGAGTGTCGTCCCACTCCCGCGCCAGGCTGCCGTCGTCGTCCATCTCCTGCGCGTACACCAGGGCGGCACCCGACTTGCGGTCGATCTCCACCCGGGCGTGCGATTCGGCACCATCGGTGTGCCGGTAGGCGGTCAGCAACGCGGTCTCGATCGCCGCGAGAATCGTGTCGAACGGGATCTCCCGCTCGCGCTCGAGTGCGCGCAGCGCCGCGAGGTCGATGTTCACCTCTCCTCGTCCTCCACATCATCTTCGTCGTCGATGTCGTCTGAATCGTCGATGTCGTCGGAATCGTCCGCGTCGTCGAAATCTTCGTCCGGCTCACCGAGTTCGGCGAGCCGGGTGAACTCGACCTGCACGCGACCAGGGCCCAGCTGGGCGTACGCCCAGGAGGCACGGCCGTCGTCGGTCTCCAGTTGCACGCCCTCGTTGTCGGCCGCGATCACCCGAGCGGTCAACTGGCGGTCGCCGGCGGGCTGCTCGCCACGCTGGCCGGGCAACGCGGCCGCGCCCGGACGGTGACCTTGACCAGCCGGCTGACGTTGCGCCGCCAGTGGCGGGGCAGGGTCAGTGGCCGGTCGACGCCGGGTGAGCTGACCTCCAGCTGGTACTCGCCAGCGACGATGTCGCCACCGGCCTCCTCCGCGGCATCCAGCGCGGCCGAGACCGCACGGGAGACGACCGCGACGGCGTCCAGGTCGATCCCGCCGTCGGCGTCCACCATCACCCGCACCACGTGTCGGCGACCGGCCCGGGAGACGGACAGGTCCTCCAGGTCGTAGCCGGCGTCGTTGACCACGGGCTCGATCACGGCCCGCAACCGGGCACGCCGCGCGGCGAGGTCACCGCCACGGGGACCCGCGTCTTCGCGGGTCGACCCGTCGGCCTGGTGGCACGGCCACGCTGCGTCATCTCCGCACCCTCTCCTGGTCGACGGTGACCGGTCGTCCCGCCATGCCGGCACGCCACCAGCGTGGACACGCCGGTGGCTGCGCAGAGCGTAACGCGCCAGCCCGGCGGCGCACCGGGCGGCGCACCGACGCCGGTGGCCCCGGAGCGACGCGCATGGTGTTGACTTGGCCGGTGGGGAACGGCAGAACGACACAGCGCGACCAGGCACCCGGACATTCCGGCGAAAGCTCCTGCGCGGCGGAGTGATGCTGGCGCTTGTCGGTGCCGCGGCGCCGTTGACCGGCTGTGATCTTTTCGACCGCGACGACACCGGCGCCACCGCCGGACCCGCTGGGGCCGGTGCTGGACGAGTCCTCGCGCTGGCCGCCGCGTACCGAACAAGCGCGACCACGCATCCCGAATTGGCTGAGCGGCTCGGCCCGATCGCGGACGCGCACACCGCGCACGCCGCCGAGCTGGCCGGGTGATCGGCGTCGCCCTGCCGTCGGCGTCCCCGCCGGACCGACCACCCGCCGGCGGCCAACCCGGCCGGCGCGCTCGCCGTCCTGCGCGCGCTGGAGAAGACCGCCCAGCAGTCCGCCACCGCCGCCTGCGCCGCCGCGCCCGCGGCACGGGCAGCACTGCTCGGGTCGATCGTCGCCGCCCGGGCCACCCACCAGGAGGCACTGAAGTGAGGCAGCCGTCCGCCGGGGAGGCCCTCACCTCGGCCCTGTCCGCCGAGTACGCGGCCATCTACGCCTACGGACGCATCGGTGTCCGGCTCAGCGGCGCGGCCCGGGACGCGGCACACCAGGCCGAAGCCGCGCATCGACGTCGGCGCGACTCGCTCGTCGTGCAGCTCACCGCCGCCGGTGGCGTCGTCCCGCCGGACCGTGCCGGTTACGCGCTGCCGTTCCCGGTCACCGACCGGGCCAGCGCCCCGGCTCGCCGCCGAGGTGGAGGAACGGACGGCCGCGCACTGGCGAGCGGCCCTGGGGTCCACCACCGGCGCCGACCGGGACCAGGCGCTGGCCGCCCTCGTCGAGTACGCCGTACGGGCCACCCGGTGGCGAAAGACCGCCGGCCTGACCCCGCTGACTGTCCCGTTTCCCGGACGCCCGACCTGAACCGGTCCGCTCCGGTTGCGGTGCCCATACCAGGTATGCATACTCCGTTGCCATGTCCATCCGTCACGGGTTGCTCGCCCTCCTCGAACGCGGCCAGATGTACGGCTACCAGCTGCGCGCCGCCTTCGAGGAGTCGACCGGCTCGACCTGGCCCTGAACATCGGGCAGGTCTACACCACCCTGTCCCGGCTGGAACGGGATGGATTGGTGCGTCCACTGCCGGAGAGCGAGGCGGGGCAGCGCCCGTACGAGATCACCGACGCCGGGCGGGCGGACCTGGCGCTGTGGTTCGCCACCCGATCAGCCGTACCGACCGGCCCCGCGACGAGTTGGCGATCAAGCTGGCGTTGGCCCTGACCACCCCGGGGTGGACGTCCGCTCGGTGGTGCAGGCCCAGCGCAGCGCGACGATGCGGGCCCTGCAGGAACTGACCCGGTTGAAGTACGGCAGCAACCGACCGGAGGACCTCCCTGGCGCCTCGTGCTGGACTCGATGGTGTTCCAGGCCGAGGCGGAGGTGCGCTGGCTGGACCACTGCGAGACCAGTCTGGTGCGACACCAACCCAGCGGCGTGACACCTCCGGCTCCCCGACCCGGTGCCGGCGACGTGCACGACCCGGCACGATGGACCGGCGAGGAGGCGCGACGGTGAACGGATCGGACGACGCGGTGCTGGAGCTACGCGCCGTCCACCGCACCCACGGGCCGGGCCGGCCGCGGTGCACGCGCTGCGCGGCGTCAGCCTTGTCGTCCGGCCCGGCGAGTTGGTCGCCGTGATGGGGCCGTCCGGCTCCGGAAAGTCGACGTTGCTGGCCCTCTCCGGTGGGCTCGACCGCCCCTCCGACGGCGAGGTCCTGGTCGAGGGCAACGGCTGGCCGCGCTGGATCGGCGCGGGCTGGCCTAACTGCGCCGCCGCCGGATCGGCTACATCTTCCAGCAGCTCAACCTGCTGGGCAGCCTGACCGCGCTGGAGAACGTGGCGCTCCCGTTGGAACTCGACGGCACCAGTGGACGTCGGGCCCGGGCGCTCGCCATGGACGCGCTCACCGAGGTGGGCCTGCCCGCACTGGGCCACCGCTTCCCCGACCAGCTCTCCGGCGGGCAGCAGCAGCGGGTGGCCATCGCCCGCGCGCTGGTGGGCGAACGCCGGCTGGTCCTCGCCGACGAGCCCACCGGTGCGCTGGACTCGCAGACCGGTGAGGCCGTGCTGCACCTGTTGCGCCGCCGGATCGACGCGGGAGCCGCCGGGGTGCTGGTCACCCACGAGGCCCGACACGCCGGCTGGGCGGACCGGGTGGTGTTCCTCCGCGACGGCGTGCTCGTCGACACGACCGCACCGCTGGGCAGTGTCGAGCAGCTGCTGTCCGGCAGCGAACGGTGACCACCCGTCGGACGTGGCGGGCCCCGGTCGGGTCGACAGCGCCCCGACGCGGCCGATCGTGGCACCGTCCGGCGTCGGTCGACGTCGGTTCGCCGAGCTGACCGGCTCCTGGCGGGCGGCGTTGCGGATCGCCCGGCGGGAGTCCCGCCGGGCCCCTCGGCGGACCGCCCTGGTCCTCGCGATGATCGCCCTGCCGGTGGCGGCGCTGGCCTTCCTGGCGGCGAGCTACGACATGGCCGAACTGACCCCACAGGAGCGGCTCGACCGCCGGCTCGGGGTGGCCGACGCCGAGGTGCAGTGGGTCGCCGGCGGCGCGGTGGGACAGGATGAGTGGGGTACGGGCTGGTACGCCCGCGACGGCGAGCACTCGCCCCCGGACGGGTCACCGCGGCCCAGGTGACCGCACTGCTCGGGCCGGGAAGTCGGGTCACCGAGGTACGCCCCAACGTCCGGCTGACGCTGCGCGGCCCGCACCACGACGAGGACGTGAACGGACGGGTGCTGGACCTCGACGATCCGTTGGCGCGTGGGCTGGTGCGCTTCCGGGCCGGCCGGGCGCCCCAGCAGCCCGGGAGGTCGCCGTCAGCCCGGCGGCGCTGCGCCGCCTGGACCTGCGCCTCGGCCACGCCGTGGCGGTCGCCGACGGGAGCAGGGCGTACACAGTGGTGGGGTGGTGGAGTTCCCCGACGATCTGCGCTCGGTCGTGGCGCTGTATCCGGGGCCGTGCCACCGACCGGTCCCGAGCCGGACAGCGTCTGGCTGGTGGACGCGAAGGGCGGTGTCGACGCCGCGACGGTGTCCCGGCTCAACGACCAGGGGCGGTGGTCACCCCGCGTCAACCGCCCGGGTCTCCGACCGACGCGGACCGGCTCGGTCTCGAATCCGCCGCCGCCAACGACCTGAGTACCGGCGTCCTGATCGCCGGCCTCGGTCTGCTGGAGGTCGTCCTGTTGGTCGGGCCGGCCTTCGCCGTCGGCGTCCGTCGGCGGCGGCGGGATCTGGCGCTGGTCGCGGTGGTGGGCGGCGACGCCGCCCAGCTCCGCCGGGTCGTCCTGGCCGACGGCGTGGTGCTGGGTGTGCTGGGTGCCGCCGCCGGCCTGCTGGTCGGCGTCGGCGCGGCGTTCGCCGGTCGCCCGCTCGTGGAGCAGTACGTCTTCGGCGCCCGCTTCGGCGGCTACCGCTGCTGGCCGACCGCGCTGCTGCTGCTCGGTGGGGTCGCGGTGCTGGCCGGAGTGCTCGCCGCGCTGGCACCGGCCTGGACCGCCGCCCGGCAGGACGTCAGCGCCGGGCTCGCCGGGCGGCACACCCACCGGAGTCCCGGCGGCGATGGTTGGCCCTCGGGCTGGCACTCACGGCCGGCGGGGCGGGGCTGGCGGCGTTCGGTGCCACCCTGACCTCACCGGCGGTGATCCTCACCGGGCTGATCCTCGGCGAGTTGGGCCTGGTGTGCTGTACGCCCACGCTGATCGGGGCACTTGCCCGCCTCGGCCGGGTGTTGCCGCTGGCGCCGCGGATCGCGCTGCGCGACGCCAGCCGCAACCGGCCGCCGCGGCACCGGCCATCTGCGCCGTGATGGCCGCCGTCGCCAGCAGCGTGGCGCTCGGTGGCTACCTGGCCAGCGACGGGGCCCGCGACGCGCGCGCCTACCGGCCCTCGCTGCCGACCGGTCACGTGCTGGTCTACCCGAACGAGTCGGGGAATCGACCCACGCTGGCCCAGGTCACCGACGCGGCCCGTGGTCAGTTGGGCGTCGGCCCGGTCGCACCGGTGTACGCGCCGGCCTGCGGGACGGGGCGGACGCCGGCTACTGCGATGTCGCGCCGGTGCTCCCGTCGGAGCGGGTCTGCCCGTGGCAGCCGGGGACAACCTCTCCGAGGCACACCGCCAGCAGGCCCGAGCCGATCCCCGCTGCCGGGTCCACGCGATGGACGGCTTCGGCGGCTACGTGGAGACCGGCGTGGACGACGGCACCGCGTTACCACTTCTCACCGGCGTGGACCCGGCGACGACCACCGCCGCCACGGCGGTACTCCGCGCCGGTGGCGTGGTGGTGACCGATCCGCGCTACCTGCACGACGGCCTGGTGACCGTACGCGTCAACGAGGTGGAAGCCGGACCGGACCGGCCGCGCACCGCCCGCGACCTGCCGGGGTACGCGCTGCCCGGGCTGCCGGCATGCCCGCCTGCTGCTCTCGAGGCCGCGGCCCGGCAACTCGGCATCACCTGGTCCCCGGCCGGTTGGGTGATCGGCACTGCGGTCCCGCCGAGCGAGGAGCAACAGGCGCGGTTCGCCGCCGCCCTGCGGCCCTTCGGGACGTTCTCGGTGAACGTGGAGGACGGCGGGCGCCCCCGACGTCTCACCACTGCTCCTGCTGCTCGCGGCGGCGGCCGGGCTGATCACCGTGGGGCGGCCGGGATCGCCACCGCGCTCGCCGCCGCCGAGGGGCGCGCCGAACTGACCACCCTCGCGGCCGTCGGCGCGGCACCGGCCGTACGCCGGCTGCTGGCGATCTGTCAGGCCGGGGTCATCGCCGGTCTCGGTTCGGTGCTCGGCATCGTGGCCGGGCTCGGCACCGCCGCGATCGTGCTGATCTCGGTCAACCGGCAGTACGCCGGTGACTGGCCGGTATCCGAGCCGTACCCGTTCCTGGTGCCGTGGCCCGCGCTCGGGGTGCTGGTGCTGGTGCCGGTGGTGGCGATGCTCGGGGCGGGCCTGTTCACCCGGGCCCGGCTGCCGATCGAACGGCAGCTGGACTGATCCGCCGGGCGGCCGAAGGGGACCGCGCAGGGGTGCCGCGTGGGTCGGGCAGCCGGCAGACTGATCCGCGTGTCAGCGCTGGGAAAGCTCACCCGTCGAGTCGGTCATCATCGCTGGTTCGGCGTCGCCGCACGTCTGCTGGTCCCCGCCGATCGGGTGGTGGGTCGCCTCACCCGGGGCCGGGTGGTCGCGCTCGGCCTGATCCCGTCCTGGTGATCACCACGACCGGCCGCCGTTCCGGCAAGCCCCGCAGCAATCCGCTGCTCTACGTGCCCGACGGCGACGCGTACGTGGTGATCGGCTCGAACTGGGGCAGACCCACCACCCCGGCTGGGCGATGAACCTGCTCGCCGATCCCGCCGCCCAGGTGGACGTGCGGGGCGGCGGGTCGAGGTGCGTGCCGAACTGGCGTCCGGCGCCGAACGGGACCGGTTGTGGCAGCTGCTGGTCACCGAGTGGCCCGCGTACCGCACGTACGTGCAGCGGGCCGGCGGCCGGGAGATCCGCATCTTCCGGCTGGTGCCGACCGGGCGCGGCGCACCGGCCGGTCCGCCGCCGGCTGGCTAGGCTGACGCTCGGTAGCCAGGGAGGCGGTCCCCGTGAGCGCGAGAGTGAGCCGGGTTTGCGAGCCCGCAGTCGCGAACAAAGGCGGTCCCGTGAGCGCGAGCAGCGACGTGGCCGGTGGTGACCGGGGCACCGACGATCGACGGTGGACTGTCGCGGAGCAGGTCGCCGAGGCGGTCCGGCGGCGTTTCCGGCCGAGGTGCTCGCGGTCGCGGTGCACGGCCCCTGGCGCACGGCGACGACGACGGTGGTGGGGACCGCGAGGCGGGAATGCTGGTGGTCACCTACCGACCCGGGACCGGCCCGCCGCCCGCGACCCGACGGGTGGACGGGGTGCTCGTCGATCTGACCGTGGCCGCCGCCGACGACTATCTGGCGCAGGCCCGGGTGTTGTCCCCGCTCTGGCCGCTGACCGCCGACCGGTACGTCACCACGCAGGCGTTGCACGACCCGACGGGCTGGTTGCGGACGTTGCGGGACGAGCATCTCGGCCGGCTGGCCCGGGCCCGCCCGGCGGAGTTCAGCACCGCGGCCCGGCAGGCCTGGTACCGGGCAGCGCGGCGCATTCCCGGGCCGCCCGGCTCGCCGAGTGGTACGAGACCGACCAGGCCCTGCTGATGCTCGGCGAGGCCCGGTTGGCGGCGGCCACGGTGACGGGCCTGCTGAGCCGCACCTACTTCCGGGACCCCGGGGACGCGGTGCGACGCACCGAACTGGCGGGCGCGGACATGACCGAGGTGGGTGTGGTGCTGGCCCGGCAGGCCGAGGAGCTGGCCGCCCGTGGTCGTTCGGTCGACGGCACGATCGACGAGCTGCTCACCGCCTGAGGCGCGTCACAGCCCGCCCGGTACGCCGATCAGCGAGCCGATCAGGTAGGTGGCGGCGGCCGCCGCGGCGCCAGCAGCAGCTGGCGCAGACCGCTGGTCCACCAGGGGCGTTTGGTGAAGCGGGCCACCACGGCACCGGCGGCGAACAGGCCGAGCCCACCGACGGCGAGCGCCAGCCACAGGTCGGTGGCACCCAACAGGTACGGCAACAGCGGGACCAGCGCCCCATCGAGAAGAACAGGAACGACGAGATCGCCGCCGCCCACGGGCTGGGCTGGTCGTCCGGGTCGACGCCCAACTCCTCGCGGACGTGCACCCGCAGCGCCTCCTCGGGGTCACGCCGCACGGCCTCGGCGACCTGGGTGGCGAGATCGCGGGCAGGCCCGGGCCACCCACGCGTCGGCCAGCTCCCGGCCTCGGCCTCGGGTGCCGTTCCAGCTCGCGTCGCTCCTTGGCCACCTCGGCGGCGACCTGCTCGTTCGCGGAGCGCACGCTCGTGTACTCGCCAAGCCCCATCGAGATGGCCCCGGCCACGAGACCCGCGCTGCCGGTGAGAACGATGCTGCGAGGTGACACCCGCCGCCGCCGACGCCGGCGATCAGCGCGATGTTGGTGACCAGACCGTCCATGGCGCCGAAGACGGCCGGGCGCAGCCAGCCGCCAGAGACGTCCGCGTGGTGCGCCTCACGCAGCGCCGCTGGGGTGTCGGTCACGGCAGAGTCAGGATCTCGTGACCATCGTCGGTCACCACGATGGTGTGCTCGAACTGCGCCGTCCACTTCCGGTCCTTGGTGACCACCGTCCACCCGTCGTCCCACATGTCGTACTGATAGGTGCCGAGGGTGATCATCGGCTCGATGGTGAACGTCATTCCCGGCTCCATGATGTCCGTGGGGCGCGGACTGTCGTAGTGCGGCACGTAAAGCCCGCTGTGGAAGGACTCGCCGATGCCGTGGCCGGTGAAGTCGCGGACCACGCCGTAGCCGAACCGCTTGGCGTACGACTCGATGACGCGGCCCACCACGTTGATCTGCCGACCGGGTGCGACAGCGCGGATGCCGCGCATCATTGCCTCGTGGGTCCGTTCGACGAGCAGCCGCGCCTCGTCGCTGACCTCGCCGACGCAGAAGGTGGCGTCGGTGTCACCGTGCACCCACCGATGTACGCGGTCACGTCGACGTTGATGATGTCGCCGTCCGCCAGGACCGTGGAGTCCGGGATGCCGTGGCAGACGACCTCGTTGAGGCTGGTGCAGCAGGACTTCGGGAAGCCCTTGTAGCCGAGCGTCGACGGGTACGCGCCGTGGTCGCAGAGGAACTCGTGCACCACCCTGTCGATCTCGTCGGTGGTCACGCCGGGCTTGCAGTGCTCACCGGCAAGCTGGGTCGCCTGAGCGGCGAGCCGGCTGGCGAGCCGCATCTTCTCGATGGTCTCCGGCGTCTGCACGTGCGAGCCACGCCACTCCTGCGGGCGCTTCTTGCCCACGTACTCCGGTCGGGCGATCTGGGATGGCACCGGTCGCATCGGGGAGAGCGTGCCTGGTGTCAGCGGCGGACGGACGGTCATGCCGCAAGCCTATCGCCGGGGCCGCTGGTGACCCGCGCCACGGCGGCCCGGAGGAGGTTGTTGCCCTGCCAGGGCCGCTGTGCCATGGTGTCTGCGTGGATCAAGGGGAGCACCACCCATTTTCTCTGCCAGCGCGGAGATCGACGGTGACCACCTCCACGTCGTGGTGTCCGGTGAGGTCGACATGGCGACCGCTGACACCATGCTCCAGACGGCGCTGCGAGAGCCGGCCGAGCGGATCACTCTCGACCTGAGCGCTGTCACCTTCTTCGACTCGGCCGCCATCCACGCCCTGGTCCGGCTCGCCCAGGAGTTCCCGGCGCGCTCACCGTCCGCCCGTCCCGGCAGGTCCGCCGGGTGCTGGAGATTTCCGGCCTCGGCGAGCAGAGCTGGCTCGGCCCGACCTGAGGAACCGGCCGCCGCCGGGTGCGCGGTCAGCCCTGCAGCTCCCGGCGCAGGGTCACCTCGGTGCCCTCATCGGTACGCCGCACCGACAGCTCGCCCAGCGCCTTGATCAGGGCCAGGCCTCGTCCCCGGAATCCGGAGCCGGTGGACTCACGCCACTGTCCGCTGTCGCGCACCGTGGCCGTCACCGTCCGATCCTCGATGGCCACCTCCACGCTGATCATGGCCTCGGCGGGGTGGACCGGATGCTCGATGGCGTTCGCGGCGGCCTCGGAGACCGCGACGGTCAGGTCGAACATGTCCGTCTCACCGACCTCGTGCGCGACCAGGAAGTCCTCCAGGCGCTTGCGCAGCACGCTGAGCCGGGTCGGGTCCGCCGGTAGCCGCAACGCGAAGCGGTTCAGCTCCACCGCCTCCAGCGCGAGGACCGCCACGTCGTCGCGACGCGGCCGACCGACGACCCGCTCGACCACCGCGTCGATCAGGTCGGACACGTGCTCGCTGTGGGCCGCCGCGTCGACGCGCAACTGCGCAAACGCGGCGTCGATGTCGAGTTGGCGGTCCTCGATCAGCCCGTCGGTGTAGAGCAGCAGTCGGCTGCCGGGGGCAGCTCACCGTCGACCGCCTCGTACGTCGTATCCGGAATGGCGCCGACCGGAGGGCCCAGCGCTCGGCCGTGCAGGAACGCCACGTCGCCTCCCGTGATCAGCAGTGGGGACGGGTGACCCGCGCTCGCGTACCGCAGACAGCCGGTGCGGGGTTGAACAACAGACAGACCACCGTCGCGAAGGAGCGCCGCTCGGTGGAACCGACCAGCCGGTTGAGCCGGGTCAGTGACTCGCCCGGGTCGTAGCCCTCCAGCAGGTACGCCCGCAGCGCGTTGCGCAGCTGCCCCATCGCGGCCGCGGCCTGGACGCCCTTGCCGACCACGTCACCGATGACCAGCACCAGTTCGTCTTCCTCGAGAGCGATCGCGTCGTACCAGTCGCCGCCGACCTCGACGTCGGCGCTGCCCGGCAGGTACCGGCCGGCCACGATCGCTCCGGGCAGCTGCGGCATCGAGCGGGGCAGCAGGCTGTGCTGCAACGTGGTGGCGATGCGGTGTTCGGCCTCGTAGAGCTGGGCGTTCTCCAGGCGTACGCCGACCAGCCGGGCCATTTGGGTCAACGCCGCCTCGTCGGTGTGCGCGTCCTGGCCGTCCGGCCGCCAGACCCGCAGTTCGCCGAGCGGCTCCCCGGTGGTGCCGTTCAGCTCGTACACGAAGGACGGGTCGGTGGCGGTGGCGCCGCCGGAGTCCGCCTCGGCTCGGGCATCGGACGCGGTGACCACCACCCGGGCGGCCTCGGCGAGGCTGAGCGCGTGCCCGGCGGCGACCTGCAGCACGTCGCCGGTGGAGCGGGCGGTGTTGACGTCCACCGCCGCGTCGGCCAGCGCCCGGAGGCGACGGATGATCTGCCCACGGAGCTGGCCCAGCTCGACGTTGGCCCGGACCCGGGCGATCAGCTCCTGGCCGGTGAACGGCTTGGTGAGGTAGTCGTCGGCGCCGACGGACAGACCGGCGACGGCCTCCGCGGAGCCGGCCCGGGCGGAGAGCAGCACGATCGGGACATGACGGGTACGGGGATCCGCGCGCAGCGCGCTGACCAGCCCGAACCCGTCCAGTCGGGGCATCATCACGTCGGTGAGCACCAGGTCGAACCCGCCCTCGCGGGCCAGCGGCAGGGCAGCCAGCCCGTCACTCGCGGTGACCACCTCCCAGCTCGGGGAGAGCAGTCGGGTGACGTGCTCACGCAGGTCCACGTTGTCGTCGACGACCAGGATCCGGCCGGCCGGATCTCCCTTCGTCGGTCGGCTGTCGACCTCGGGCGTCGTCGCGACGCCGGTCCACAGGGCGGTCTCCGCCACGTAGAGCCGGGCCTGCTCGGGCTCACCGGCGGACAGCGGGCCGAACGCCGCCACCCGGTCCACGGGCAGGTGCCCCGACCCGAACGGAATGGTCACCGTGAAGGTGCTGCCCTCGTCGACCCGGCTGGTCAGCCCGACCTCGCCGCCGTGCATCTCGACCAGCTCCCGGACCAGCGCGAGGCCGATCCCGGTGCCCTCGTGGGTGCGTGCGCGCGCCCCAGCCACCCGGTGGAACCGTTCGAAGACGTGCGGAAGCTCGTCCGGCACGATGCCGGTGCCGCTGTCCGTCACCTCCAGCCTCGCCCGGCCGTCCACGGCCCGGACTCGCACCCGGATCTCACCGTCGAAGGTGAACTTGACCGCGTTCGACACCAGGTTGAGGACGATCTTCTCCCACATGTCCCGGTCCAGAAAGACCGGCGCCGGCAGCGGCGGACAGTCCACCACCAGGCGCAACCCCGCCCGGTCGGTGGCCGAGCGGAAGGTGCTGGCCAGCCGGGCGGTGTAACCGGCGAGGTCGGTGGGCTGGTAGCGGGCGGCGAGCCGACCGGACTCCAGTCGGGAGAAGTCCAGCACGGTGTTGACCAGCTGAGCAGGCGCAACGCGTTGCGGTGCATCATGGTGAGCCGCTCGATGTCGGCGGCGGGCAGCTCCGGGTCGGCCAGCATGTCCTCCAGCGGACCGAGCACGAGGGTCAGCGGGTGCGGAACTCGTGGCTGACGTTGGCGAAGAAGTTGGTCTTCGCCCGATCCAGCGCGGCCAGTTCGGCGGCGCGGGCCGCTCCTGCTCGTACGCCCTCTGCGTGGCGACCGCCCGGGAGACCTGAGCGGCGACCAGGTCGAGGAAGTCGCGGTAGTCGTCGCTCAGCGGCAGCTGGCGGGCCACACCGACGACCAGCGCCCCGACCGTCTGGTTGGTGGCCGTGAGCGGCAGCACGAGGGCCTGTTCGGCGGCGTCGACCGGCGGTGGGTCGAGCAGACCGGCCACCTCGACCGTGGCGGGCGTGCCGTCGGCGATCACCTGGGCCAGCACGCGCGTCGTGCTGGCGACGGCGGGCGGGTGGTGCCGCTGAACCCGGACAGGGTGAGGTGGCCGCTGTCGTCGGCCAGGTAGACCAGGGCGAACGGCAGGTCCGCCCGGTACCGGTCGAGCACTCCGGCGGCGATCCGGCCGAGTTCGGCGGCGCTGCGGATGTCGCTCAACTCGGCACCCAGCTCGGCCAGCGCCGGAGCCGGCGTCACCGAGCACCCGACCGGTGGTTTCGCTGACGATGCAGTAGACGCCACTGACCGAGCCGTCGTCACCCCGGATCGGGTCGTACGAGACGTCGAAGTAGGTCTGCTCGACGAAGCCGTGCCGGTCCAGCAGGAAGGGTGGTCCTCGCCGCGGTAGGAGCGCCCGGTGCCCGGACGCCGTCGAGCAGCGGGCCCAGCACCGCCCAGGTCTCCGCCCAGTTCGAGCGGGCCGGTTGGCAGATCACGTCCGGGTGCTTGCTTCCGATGGTCGGTCGGTAGGCGTCGTTGTAGAAGGCGTACTGCTCGTCGCCCCAGAACATCACGATCGGCGCGCTGGAAGCGAGCATCATGCCGACCGCGCTGGAGAGCGCCACGGGCCACCGACCGGGATGGCCCAGCGGGCCGGAGGACCAGTCGAAGCCGGCCAGCCGCTCGCCCATCTCGCCACCGGACGCGAACGCGGCTGCGAGCATCGGAGGTCTCGCGGCCGGACACGACAGAACGACGATCGTCCGCGCCCCCTGGGCCGAGCTCATGCAGCCTCCCGCTCCGGCCGTACCCCGCGACCGTTGATCTTCACCCGCCGTGCTCCGACTTGTACCCCAGCGGACCAGCAACGTAACGCATCACGTCATTTGAACGCTGGTTACGTACGTCTACGCCGTTCGGCACCGGACCGAGCGGGTGGGCAACGGCGTCGAACGGCGGCGGTCGCAGCCTCCGCCGAGTCAGAAGACCGGCAGGCCGTCGATGCTTGCCGCGTTCTTCGTGGCCCGGTAGGCCACCAGATCCTCGGCGGTACGGCGGGAGTGTGAGGTGAGCAACAGATCGCGTTCGGAGCGGAGGTCCATCTGTGGCACCGCGTAGCCGCAGGAGTCGCTGACCCGCTCCACCTCGACGGTGATCACCGCCCGGACGGCGTGCACGTCCGGCGGTGCGGGAAACTCGGCGAGCCGGTCGGCGAAGGCCTCCTCGGTCACCGCGACGCTGCTGCCCCGGCCATGCAGCCGCACGATCTTCGGTGGCCCGTCGAAGGCGCAGAACATCAGCGTGATCCGGCCGTTGTCCCGCAGGTGGGCAATGGTCTCCGCCCCGCTGCCGTGGTAGTCGAGGTAGGCGACCCGGTGCGGGCCGAGGACCACGAACGTGCCCCGCATCCCCTTCGGCGAGACATTGACGTGCCCCTGGACGTCGGACGGCGCGGTGGCCACGAAGAACAGCGGCTGGGCCGCGATGAAGTCACGCAGTCGACCGTCGATCTCCGGATAAACCTTGCCCATGCGCCGATCCTCGCATCGGTGCAACCAACCGGCCGAGGCGACCTGCGTCACACCCGCTGGGCCGCGGCCCGCACCAGCGCGGTGATCGGGCGGGGATCCGGCTCGTTCTCCGGATGCCACTGCACCCCGAGCACGAACGGCACTGTCGGGTCCTCCACCGCCTCGACGACACCGTCCTCGGCCCAGCCGGTGACCGACAGCCGGCCCGGATCGGCGACCGCCTGGTGGTGGTACGAGTTGACCGTGTCGACTCCGGCCAACACCGTCGCGGCCAGGCTTCCCGCCGCGAACCGCACCGGGTGGCTGCCGTAGACGCCGGACGCCGGGCGGTGCGCCTCGTGACCGATCACATCGGGCAGATGCTGGTGCAGTGTCCCGCCGTAGGCGACGGCGAGCAGCTGCATCCCCGGCACACCCCAGCACCGGAAGCTGGGCGGCGAGCGCGGCGGTCAACAGGGTCAGCTCACCGGCGTCCCGGTCCGGCCGATCCTCGGTACGCGGGTCGGGTGACTGGCCGTACCGCCCGGGCCGACGTCCGCGCCACCGGCCAGCAACAGTCCGTCGAGGACGGCCACCACGTCGGCGTCCACGTCGTCCGGCGGGAGGACCACCGCCCGGCCACCCGCGGCCGTCACCGCCCGCGTGTAGGCCTCCGGCACCAGCACCGCCCGCACGCCCCGCCACACGGCCCAGTCGGCAGGCTCGACGTACGCGCTGATCCCGATCAGCGGCCGCCTCATAGTGGCGTGACGTAGGCGCCCGTGATGCCACCGTCGACCACGAACTGCGCGGCGGTCATGAACGACGCGTCGTCGCTGGCCAGGAACGCCACCGCGGCGGCGATCTCCTCGGGTTGACCGAAACGACCCATCGGCACATGCACCAGCCGGCGGGCGGCCCGTTCCGGGTCGGCGGCGAACAGCTCCAACAGCAACGGGTGGCGACCGGGCCGGGACACAGCGCGTTGACCCGGATGCCCTCGCGGGCGAACTGCACGCCCAGCTCCCGGGTCATCGCCAGCACACCGCCCTTGCTCGCGGTGTACGCGATCTGCGACGTCGCCGCGCCCATCAGCGCCACGAACGAGGCCGTGTTGATGATCGACCCCTTGCCCTGGCGGCGCATGTGCGGAATGGCGTACTTGCAGCACAGGTAGACGCTCGTGGTGTTGACCCGCAGCACCCGCTCCCACGCGTCCAGGCCGGTGTCCAGGATGGAGTCGTCGTCCGGTGGGGAGATGCCGGCGTTGTTGAAGGCGACGTCCACCCGGCCGTGCCGGTCGGCGACCCCGTCGAACAGGTCACGTACGGCCGACTCGTCGGACACGTCGGTGGCCACGAACTCGCCGCCGCACTCCTCGGCGGCCCGGGCACCGGCCGTCGCGTCGATGTCCACGCAGACCACCTGGCTCCTCGGCGGCGAACCGCCGAACGGTGGCCAACCCGATGCCGCTGCCCGCTCCGGTGACCACGGCCACCCGGTCCTGCAACCGACCCTGCACTGGCGTCACTCCTCTGTCGCGATGAACACGTTCTTGACGTCCGTGAAGGAGTGCAGCGCGTCCGGCCCAGCTCACGGCCGAGCCCAGAACGCTTCATCCCGCCGAACGGAGTCCAGTAGCGCACCGAGGAGTGCGAGTTGACGCTGAGGTTGCCCGCCTCGACGGCACGGGCCATCCGGAGCGCCCGGCCCACGTCCCGGGTCCAGATCGAGCCGGAGAGGCCGTACTCGGTGTCGTTGGCGAGCCGAACCGCGTCCGCCTCGTCGTCGAACGGCAGCACCGAGACCACCGGACCGAAGATCTCCTCCCGCCAGTGCCGGTCGGCGGGCGAGTCGGCGAGCAGCACCGTGGGCGCGTGCCAGAAGCCGGGCCCGTCGGGGCTGGAGCCCGTGAAGGCGACAGTCGCCCCGGTCAGGTAGCCGGCGACCCGGTCCCGCTGGGCTTCGGAGATCAACGGCCCCATGTCGGCGGTGTCCCGGACGGGTCCTCCACCCGTACCGCGCGTACCGCTGGTTCGAGCAGTTCCAGGAAGCGGTCGTACACCGGGCGTTGGACCAGGATCCGCGACCGTGCGCAGCAGTCCTGGCCGGCGTTGTCGAAGACCGCGCCCGGCGCGGTCGCGGCGGCGCGCTCCAGGTCGGCGTCGGCGAACACGATGTTCGCGCTCTTGCCGCCCAGCTCCAGGGTGAGCCGCTTCACCTGGGCCGCGCAGCCGGCCATGATCCGCGTGCCGACCTCGGTGGAGCCGGTGAAGCAGATCTTGCGGACCGCCGGGTGGCTGACGAACCGCTCCCCACCACCGCGCCCTCTCCCGGGATCACGGTGAACACGTCGTCGGGCAGGCCCGCCTCGCGAGCCAGTTCGGCCAGCCGCAGCGCGGTGAGCGGGTCAGCTCGGCGGGCTTGAGCACCACAGTGTTGCCGGCGGCGAGGGCCGGACGAACCCCAGGCGGCGATCGGCATCGGGAAGTTCCACGGCACGATCACCCCGACCACGCCGAGCGGCTCGTGGAAGGTGACGTCCAGCCCGCCGGGCACCGGGATCTGGCGTCCGGTCAACCGCTCCGGCGCGCCGGCGTAGTAGTCCAGGACGTCGCGGACGTTGCCGGCCTCCCACCGGGCGTTGCCGATGGTGTGACCGGAGTTGCGCACCTCCAGCAGGGCCAGTTCCTCCAGGTGCGCGTCAACGACGGCGGCGAACCGCCGCAGCAGCCGAGCCCGATCCCCGCCCCCACCGAACGCCAGGTAGCAAAGGCCGAAGCGGCCCGAGAAATCGCCGCGTCCACGTCCTCAATCGAGGCCGCAGCAACCTCCCGAAGAGCAACCCCGGAAGCCGGATCCACCAGTACGGTCACAAGCCCACCCCCACCCCTCGATATCCCAGTCGATCATGGAGTTGTGGTGCCCCACAAAGCCGCCTCACGCGACTTTCCGCCCACCACAAGTCCATGATCGACCCGGTGAGGGTGAGGTGGCGGGTTAGAGGCGTTCGAAGCCACGGGTTAGCTCCCAGTCTGTTACCGCCGCGTCGAAGGCCTTCAGCTCCACTTTCGCCTGGTTGGCGTAGTGGGCCACCACCTCGGGGCCGAACGCCTCCTGAGCTGCCGTGGAGCCCTCCCAGAGAGCGAGGGCGTCGCGCAGGGTGCCGGGGACACGCTCGGCCTCCGGGTCGTCGTACGCGTTGCCGGTGCACTCCTCGGCCAGCTCCAGCTCGTTGCCGATGCCGTGCAGTGCGCCCGCGACCAGCCCGGCAATGGCCAGGTACGGGTTGACGTCGGCGCCGGGCACCCGGTTCTCCACCCGCATGCCCTGCCCGTGCCCGACCACCCGCAACGCGCAGGTGCGGTTGTCGACGCCCCAACGCAGCGCCGTCGGGCGAACGACCCCGGCTGGTAGCGCTTGTAGGAGCTGATGTTCGGGGCGAAGAGCAGGCTGAACTCCCGCATGGTGGCCAGCAGCCCGGCGAGCACCCGCTGCCCGGTCGACGACAGGTGCGCCGGCCCGTCGCCGAGCATCGCCGACGAACCGGACCGGTCCCGCAGCGAGAAGTGGATGTGGCAGGAGTTGCCCTCCCGCTCGTTCGGCTTGGCCATGAAGGTGATCGCCATCCCTCCTGGGCAGCGATCTCCTTGGCGCCGTTCTTGTAGATCACGTGGTGGTCCGCGCAGGCCACCGCCTCGTCGTACCGGAAGGCGATCTCGTGCTGGCCGAGGTTGCACTCGCCCTGGCGCTCTCCGGGTGAGGCCGGCGCCGGCCATCTCGGTGCGGATCCGGCGCAGCAGCGGCTCCACCCGGGCGGTGCCGAGCAGCGAGTAGTCGACGTTGTACTGGTTGGCCGGGTGAGGTCGCGGTAGCCGCGCCGCCAGGCATCCTCGTACGAGTCGCGGAACAGCACGAACTCCAGCTCGGTGCCGGCGTACGCGGTCAGCCCGTGCTCGGCCAGCCGGTCCAGCTGACGGCGCAGGATCTGCCGGGGCGAGGCGACCACGTCACCGGAGCCGTCGAGCCACGCCAGGTCGGCCAGCAGCAACGCGGAGCCGGGCTGCCACGGCATCCGGCGCAGGGTGGCGAAGTCCGGCACCATCGCGAAGTCGCCGTAGCCGCGTTCCCAGCTCGACATCGCGTACCCGTCGACGGTGTTCATGTCGACGTCCACGGCGAGCAGGTAGTTGCAACCCTCGCTGCCGTGCTCGGCCACCTGATCGAGAAAGAACGGCGCGTGGAACCGTTTGCCCTGCAAGCGGCCCTGCATGTCGACCAGGGCCAGCACGACGGTGTCGATCTCACCGGCTTGCACGGCGACCCGCAACTCTTCCAGCGAAAACGGCGTTCTGCTCATCAGAGGGCCTCCATCACCAAGGTCTACTGGCAATCCGGATCACCGTCAATGCCCCCGGCACGGTCGGCGGCAAACCACGCGAGGAGCTGTCGTGCGCCGTCGAGCAATCCTGGCTGTCGCCGTCCTCGTCACCGGGCTGGGCACGACGGTGCACGCCGAGGCGGAGGTGCAGCCGACGCCCGGTCCGGTCGTCGCATCGGACGCCGGTGGTTTCCACTTCGCCGACCCGGAGGTCGTCGCGACGGGGCTCGACGTCCCCTGGGGCTCGACTTCCTCCCCGACGGCAGCGCCCTCGTGGCGCAGCGCGACCAGGGCTCGGTGCTGCGGGTCCGACCGGGTCGACCGCCCGTGGCCGTCGCTCGGATCCCCGGAATGGTCGCCGGCGGCGAGGGGGTCTGCTCGGCCTGGCCGTCTCCCCGCTACTGGCTGGACCGGTGGGTGTACGTCTGCTTCACCACCGCCTCCGACATCCGGATCACGCGCTTCCGGCTCAGCGCGCCGCAGACCCAGCAGGTGATCCTCAGCGGGCTCAGCCGGGCGTCGATACACAACGGTGGCCGGATCGCCTTCGGCCCGGACGGGCTGCTCTACGCCGGCATCGGTGACGCCGGTGTCCCCACCAACGCGCAGAGCCTGGCCAGCCGCAACGGCAAGATCCTGCGGATCCGACCGAACGGCGGCATCCCGGCGGACAACCCGTTCCCCGGCTCGCCGGTCTACAGCTACGGGCACCGCAACGTGCAGGGTTGGCCTGGGACTCGCGGGGTCGCCTCTTCGCCACCGAGTTCGGGCAGAACACCTGGGACGAGGTGAACCTCATTGTCCGGGCGGCAACTACGGCTGGCCGATCGTGGAGGGCCCGAGCAACGACAGCCGGTTCCGTGCTCCGGTGGTCGTCTGGCCCCGGCGCAGGCGTCGCCGAGTGGTGCCGCCTTCGCCAACGGCACCCTGTTCGTCGCCGCTCTGCGGGGAGCACGGCTGTGGGCCGTGCCGGTGAGCGCCGCTGGCACGGTCGGCACTCCGTCCGCCGAGTTGGCGGGCGCGTACGGCCGGCTTCGCACGGTGGAGTTGGCCCCGGACGGCTCCCTCTGGGTGACCACCAGCAATCGCGACGTCAACGGCACGCCGACACCCGCCGACGACCGCATCCTGCGGTTCACGACCGGCGAGCGGCAACCAACGCCCGCCGGTCGTTCCGGATCCCACGCCGCCGACTCCGCGCGGCCCTGATCCACCGGCAGGCGGATCAGTCCGGTCCGTCGACCGCCGCCGGCCGTGGTTCGTCCGCCGGTTCCTCGACGGTACGCACCGGCCCGGTGAACCACCTGCGGGCCGACGCGTACCACCAGATGGCGACCACCAGCAGCACCCGCCGACGGCGAGCGGCGCGTAGTTCACCGCCGACCAGGTGAAGCCCTCGTTTCCGGCACCCCGGCGGGCACGATCGGCAGCACGAAGTAGACCGCGATGACCGCGATCTCGATCACCGCGATCCAGCCCAGCAGCTTGTACTTGCGGCCGAGCGTCCACGGCCCGGGCACGAACCGGTCTCCCATCCGCAGTCGTAGCGCGATCGGGATGAGGAAGGACAAATAGAGCCCGAGCACCGCGACGGAGACCACCGCGTAGAAGGCGACCGGGATTCCGGCCGAGCTCTCGTAGAGCGCCGGCAGGGTCAGCACCAGGCCGGCGACTGTGGCGCCGATGATCGCGTTGACCGGGTGCCGTTGCGGTCGACAGTCGACCAGAGCCGCCAGCCCGGTACGGCCCGGTCCCGGCTGAACGCGTACGCCATCCGGCTCATCGACGTCACGCAGCTCATGCCGCAGAAGAACTGGCCGATGGTGGAGATGATGATGACGACCTTGAAGAAGACCGGGGTCAGCGCGGATTCGAAGATAGCGCCGGAGAAGCCGCCCGCCGCGTTCACCGCCTCCACGTCGGTGGCCGCGAAGAGAAACGCCAGCAGCAGGATCCAACCCCGATCGCCGAATAGAAGATCGACTGCCAGAGCCCCGGCCGCGGCCTGCGAGGCGTCCCGGTCTCCTCGGAGACGTGCGCGCAGGCGTCGAAGCCGGTGATCGTGTACTGGGTCAGCAGGAAGCCCAGCGGCAGCACGAAGAACCAGAACGTCAGCCCGCCGGTGTCGCCGTTGCCGAAGCCGGAGTTGTTGAACCGCTCGGTGAACACGAACTGGAAGCTCTGGTGGTTGTCGGGCACCAGGGCCAGGATGGCCACCACGACGGCCGCGCCGGCCACGTGCCACCAGACCGAGACATTCTGGAGTACGTCGATGATCCGGTGCCCGAAGATGTTGATCAGACCGTGCAGCACCAGGATGATCACGAAGAGGAGAAACGCCTGCCGCAGCGTCCCGGCCCAGCCGTCGAAGAGGGCGGACAGGGTGAGGTTGAGAAACGTCGCGCAGCCGTAGTCGACCGAGGCGGTGACCGCGATCAGGCCGATCAGGTTCAGCCAGCCGGTGAACCAGCCGTGCACCGGCGACCCATGGTCGCCGCCCACCAGTAGATCCCACCCGCCGTCGGGTACGCCGACACCAGCTCCGCCAGGCAGAAGCCGATGATCAGGATGAACAGTGAGATCAGCGGCCAACCCCAGGAGATGGCGACCGGCCCGCCGTTGTTCCACGCCTGACCGAAGGTGGTGAAGCAGCCGGCCAGGATCGAGATGATCGAGAACGAGATGGCGAAGTTGGAGAAGCCACTCCACTTGCGGCGCAACTCCTGTTTGTAGCCGAGTTCGGCGAGCCGTCGGGCGTCGTCGTCCATCGGTTGCTCGGCGGTCGGCACGGGCGTTGTGGCCACTGCACACCTCCCTGAGGTGGTTCCGCGTGCGAGTGGGCAAAGTGTCGTCCCGGCCGATCAAGGCGGTCAATACGTCGTCGGTGGGAACCTCACCGCCGTCGGGCTAATTGCGTTGCCGCCGCGGCCACCGGGAGGCATCCTGAGCCCGTGACCAGCCCGTTCAACGGGCGACTTCCCGGGCGCTCGGACCGCCCGACGATGGCGGCGCGGGGCACACCTCTCTCACGTACGGCGATCCGCCGTACCCGAAAAGTGCCCGCGCCCGCGCCCCGCCCCGCCCCGCCCCGCCGATCTTGCACTTTCGGTCGCCGATATCGGCGGGATACCCCGAGATGTCGGGGCAGCGAGTGCAAGATCGCGGGCACTCCGCTGGTGATCAAGAGCTTTGCGTCAGATTTCCGGCCTCGTCTGACCGAAAGCTCTTGATCAACGCGAGAGGCGGGCGGTCAGGTCAGGAGAAGGCCGGCTACCCAGAGGGCTGCGACGGTCAGGCCGGCCAGGAACTCCACGAGCATCGACAGGCCGGCCGCCTTGATGGCCTGCACGGTGGACGGCCAGGCGAGCTGATTACTGCCCAGCCGTAGCCGTTCCGCCGCCCACACCCCGGCCACGAAGCCGATCACCAGGCCCACGATCGGCACCACGAAGAACCCGATGATGCCGAGCACCCCGCCGGCCAGCAGCGTGGACGTGGGCACACCGGTGCGCTTCAGGTTCCGGCCGGGCCACGCGTACTTGATCACGGTGCCGCCCCGCGACCACAGTGGCGGCGGCGAACACCACCCAACCACCGATGCCGGCACCGCCGAAGATCGCCCAGACCAGTACGCCGCCCCAGCACAGCGGCAGCGCCGGCAGGCCGGGCACCACCACGCCGGCCAGACCGGCCAGGATGGCCAGCGCGGCCACCACGGTCACCACCGTCTGCGAGTCCGTCAGGCTCACGCCGTCACCCTCCATCGCCGCCGTTCGAGCCGAGTATTCCGCCGATCACCGCGTCACTCCATCACGCAACCGCGCGGTGATCACGTCGGCCGGAGCTGGCGCGCCAAAATACCGGCCCTGCCCGGTGTCGCAGCGCAGCGCCCGCAGTCGTTCCGCCTGCACGCTGGTCTCCACCGCCTCGGCCGTGACCCACAACTCCAGGGCGTGCGCCAACCGGACCAACGCGTCGACGATCCGCTCGTCGCGGTGGTCGGCCGCCACGTCGGTCCCGTCGGCGCGGATGCCCTCGACGAACGGGCCGGCGAGCTTCAGGCAGTGGATCGGCAACCGCCGCAGGTAGGCCAGGTTGGAATATCCGGTGCCGAAGTCGTCCACGGCCAGCCGGATGCCGAGCGCGGCGAGCCGGTGCAGGCTGCGCAGGGCTCACCGGCGCTGCCCATCACGGCGCTCTCGGTCAGCTCCAGTTGGAGCAGCTCCGCGGGCAGCCCACTGGTCTGCAGAGCGTCGGCCACGGTGTCCACGATGGCCGGCTCGTCGGCCTGCCGGGCGGCCAGGTTGACGCTGACCACCAGCCTCGCGGAGGGGAACTCCCGCCACCACCGCTCGGCGTCCTCGCAGGCCTGCCGCAGCACCCACTCGCCGAGCCGGACGATCAGGCCGGTCTCCTCGGCCAGACCGATGAACCGATCCGGCCCGATCAGGCCCAGCTCCGGGTGCTCCCACCGGACCAGCGCCTCCACCGCGAGCATGGTGCCCTCCAGCAGCGACACGATCGGCTGGTAGTGCAGCACGAACTCACCCCGGTCGAGCGCGGCGGGCAGGCCGGCGACCAGCGCCGACCGGGCGATGTCCCGCGCGCCGCGCTCGGGGTCGTAGACCGCCCACCGCCCCGGCCCGCCGCCTTGGCCCAGTAGAGCGTGGTGTCCGCGGCCTTCATCAACTCGGACGCGGTGGTCTCCACGGCCGGGCACTGGACGATGCCCACACTCGCCGAGACGGCCAACTGGTGGTCACCGACGTGCACCGGAGCCGCGACGGCGGCCAGCGCGGCCTCCGCCACGGCCACCGCGTCGTCGGTGTCGTCCCCTCCGTCGACGAGGATGACGAACTCGTCGCCGCCCATCCGGGCGACCAGGTGGCCGTGGTCCGCCACGCACGCGGCCAGCCTCCGGCCGATCATCACCAACAGCCGGTCGCCGAGGTCGTGGCCGAGGCTGTCGTTGATCGCCTTGAAGCCGTCCAGGTCGAGGAAGCACACCCCGACCCGCTGTCCGACATCGGCGCTGTCGAGCACCCGGCCCAGCGTCTCGAAGAACAGTGTCCGGTTCGGCAACCCGGTCAGCGGGTCGTGCAGCGCTTGGAAGCGCAGCCGCTGCTGGAGTTCGTACCGCTCGGTGATGTCCTCGATCATCGCGACGGTGAAGCGCGGCCGGCCCTCGTGTCGGATCAGGGAGACGGCCAGGTCCGTCCACACCACGCTGCCGTCCTTGCGGTGGTAGCGCTTCTCCACCCGGGCCGCCTCGTGCTTGCCCTCGATCAACTCCTGGTAGAGCTCCCACATCCCGGCGGCGTCGTCGGCGTGCGCCAGCGCCGACACGTTGATCTCGCGCAACTCCTCGATCGAGTAGCCGAGCATGTCGGCGAACGCCTGGTTGACATCGATGATCCGGCCGTCCACACCGGCGATCCCGATCCCGATCGCGGCACCGGTGAAGACCGCCGGAACCGGCCTCGCTCGCGCAGCGCCTGCTCGACCTCGTCGCGCGCCTGCCAGGCGGACCGGGCGATCCGCTCCTGCTGGCTGAACGTGCGGTCGCGCAGTGCGCGGGCGAAGCCTGCGGCCAGCGCGCCCTGCACCGCAGCGATCCGCTCGGCGAGGTCGGCCGGCTGGCCACCGTCGCCAGGACCCGGCGGGGAAAGGCCGCACCGAGGGCGTGCAGCGTCCAGTCCAGAGCCTGCGGCTCGGTGAGGTGCGCCTCCACCAACGCCCGGCCGACCTCCTCGGCGGGACGGGCGGTGAACGGCTCCGCTCGCACCGCCTGGGCCAGCCGGATCGTGTGCACCAGCAGCAGTCGCTCGGTCTCGGCCACGCTGAGCGGCACGAACCCGACGCGGCGTACCGCACGGGCCCAGTCGGCGGCGTACCCGTGGGCGTTGGCCCGGCCGGCGTCGACCCCGGCGGGTCCGGGACGGCGGCCACGGGATCAGCCGGCGGGCTGGTCGTACCGGGCGACGCCACCGAAGGCGCCGAACCGCTCCGGGTGCTCGTCCACGTCGGACGGTGAGTCCGGACGCCAGAGCGGCATGTGCACCACACCCGGCTCCAGGATCGTCCAGTCGCCGAAGAAGCCGGTGACCTGCGTACGGGAGCGCAGGGTGATCTCGGTGTCCGTCCGTGCGGAGAGGCGCTGGGCGTCCAGCATCTCCTGCGGTTGGTCCTCGAAGGTGGAGTGCGAGACGACCAGAAAACTGCCCGGCGCGGCGACGGCCCGCAGGGCGGCCAGGATCTCCTCGGGCCGGTCGGCGTCCGGGATGAAGTGCACCACCCCGGCCAGCAGGATGCCCATCGGCCGCCCGAAGTCGATCAGCCCGAGTTGACGGGTCTCGGCGAGGATCCGCTCCGGCTCGCGCAGGTCGGCGTGGATCACTCCGGTCAGGTCGTTGCCGGCGAGCAGCTCCCGGCTGTGCGCGACCGCCACCGGGTCGATGTCGACGTACACCACCCGGGCCTTGGGGTTGACCGCCTGGGCCACCTCGTGGACGTTGCCCGAGGTGGGAATTCCGGAGCCGATGTCGAGAAACTGGTCGATGCCGGCGTCGAGCAGCACCCGCACGGCCCGCCGCAGGAACTCCCGACCGGAGCGCATGGTGGCCGCGAGGTTCGGGGTCATGCTGGCGATCTGCTCGGCCAACTGCCTGTCGATCTCGAAGTTGTGCGCCCCACCCAGAAAGTAGTCGTACACCCGGGCCGCGCTCGGCCTGGTCAGATCGATCTCGCTCGGCAGTCCGTCCGGCATCGCTGTGCTCCCCAGTTCATCGCCGCGGCGCGGGACGGCACCGGCGTCGGGGCGTGCCGCGTGCACGCGTGAGCACCGGTCGACCCACGGGTCGTGTGGTGTGGACCACTCTAGGCGGCTGACTCCAACAACAGCGAGATCCCTTGGCCCACACCGATGCACATGGTGGCCAGAGCCCTGCGGCCTCCGCGACGACGCAACTCCAGGGCGGCGGTCAACGCCAGCCGCGCGCCGCTGGCACCGAGCGGGTGCCCCAACGCGATGGCACCGCCGTTCGGGTTGACGTGGTCGGCGTCCACCGGCAGCCCCAGCTCCCGCAGCACCGCCACGGACTGGGCCGCGAACGCCTCGTTCAGCTCCACCACGTCCACCGCGCCCATCTCGACGCCGACCCGGTCGAGCAGCTTGCGGGTGGCCGGCACCGGACCGATCCCCATGATCCGGCGGCACACCGGCCGCCGCCGCACCGACGACCCGGGCCAGCGGGTCAGGCCGTAACGCTCGACGGCCGCCTCGCTGGCCACCAGCAGCGCAACCGCGCCGTCGTTGATGCCCGAGGAGTTGCCGGCGGTCACCGTGCCCCCGTCGCGGAACGGGTGGGCAGCGCGGCCAACTTCGCAAGCGTGGTCTCCCGGGTGTTCGTCGACCTCGACCAGCCGGGTCTCCCGACGACCGGCCGGCACGGACACCGCGACGATCTCCTCGGCGAAACGACCGTCGGCCTGTGCCTTCGCCGCGCGCTGCTGGGAGCGGTACGCGAAGGCGTCCTGTTCGGCCCGGCTGACGCCGTACTCGGCGGCCACGTTCTCCGCCGTCTCCGGCATCGAGTCGATCCCCAGCCGTCCCGCATCAGCGGGTTCACCAACCGCCAGCCCAGTGTGGTGTCGTACACCTCGGCCGAGCGGGAGTACGCCGACGTCGCCTTCGGCATGACGAAAGGCGCCCGGCTCATGCTCTCCACCCCGCCGGCGATCACCAGCTCCGCGTCCCCGGCCACGATGGATCGGGCGGCGGTGGCCAGGGCGTCCAGGCCCGAGCCGCAGAGCCGGTTGACAGTGCTGCCCGGCACCCCTCGGCAGGCCGGCCAGCAGCGCCGCCATCCGGGCCACGTTGCGGTTGTCCTCGCCGGCCTGGTTGGCGCAGCCGAGCACGACGTCGTCCACCCGCGCCCAGTCCACCGACGGGTGGCGGGCAACCAACTCGCGGATCACGTGCGCGGCCAGGTCGTCGGGCGGACGCCGGCCAGCGCGCCCGCGTACCGGCCGATCGGGGTGCGGACACCGGCCACCAGGTATGCCACGGTCATCGCGAGTCCTTAGGGGTGCAGACGGCGGGTGCGGCCGCCCACCGGGGTCGGGCGGGCTTCCGGGGCCAGGATATCCGCGCGCGCAGCGGATAGGTTGACGGCATGACCCGGGCACAGTTCAGCGCAGAGACCAGCGGCGGTGGTGCCTTCGTCCGCCAGCCCAACCGCTTCACCGGTCGGGTCACCCCGACTCGACCTCCCGCCCGGCGGTGGCCCGGACGAGCAGGACCGCTGGCCGTTGAGGCCGGCCGGTACCGGCTGATCTGGTGTCGGGCGTGCCCGTGGGCGCACCGGGCGAGGATCGTGCGCGGTCTGCTCGGCCTGGACGACGCGATCTCGCTGGGTACTGTCGACCCGATCCGGGACGAGCGGGCTGGGCGTTCGCCCTCGACCCGGACGGCTTCGACCCGGTCCTCGGCGTGAGTTTCTCTCCGAGGCGTACCTGGCCACCGACCCGGACTACACCGGCCGGGTGACCGTGCCGGCGCTCGTCGACACAGTGACCGGCCGGGTCGTCACCAACGACTACCCGCAGCTCACCCTCGATTTCTCCACCGAGTGGCGGCGGCTGCACGCGCCCGACGCACCGGATCTGTACCCGGTCGCACTGCGCCCCGAGATGGACGCGCTGATGGCGGAGATCCACACCGACATCAACAACGGGTCTACCGGTGCGGGTTCGCCACCTCGCAGGAGGCATACGACGAGGCGTTCCGGTCTCTTCGCCCGCCTGGACGCGTCTCCGAGCGGCTGGCCGGGCAGCGCTACCTGATGGGGACTCGATCACCGAGGCCGACGTGCGGCTGTTCACCACGTTGGTCCGCTTCGACGCCGCCTACCACGGGCACTTCGCGCAACCGCCAGAAGCTGGCCGAGATGCCGGTGCTTTGGCGTACGCCCGGGACCTGTTCCAGACCCCGGCTTCGGCGAGACGGTGGACTTCGACCACATCAAGCGGCACTACTACGGCACCCACCGGGAGATCAACCCGAGTGGCATCGTGCCGCTCGGGCCGGACGAGTCCGGCTGGGCACGCCGCACGGGCGTGACTGAGCCGGGTCGGCCCGGCGCGACGACACTGCTCCGCGGCCGCGCGGACATCGCTCGTCGGGTCGCCGGTCCGCCGCCGCCGGCTGCACGCTGGCCGGCGCGGTGGCGGTGACGCTCGCCGTGGTCGCCGGTCCCGGTCCGGGGATCACCGGGTACGTCAGTGAGGCGGGAATCGCCGACAGCGGCCATGCCGGGACGTACCGAATCGGGATCCTGGCGCTTGCCGGCGCGCTGCTGCTGATCGGCGCGGCGCTGCCCCCGGGTGTGGCCGCGCCGGGCTGCTCGCCGCCGGTGCCGTCTTCACCGCCCTGTCCGGGACGGTGACCTGTTCCGACGGCTGCCCGCTGCCGCCGTTCGAGCGGGCGACGACGGCGGATCTGGTGCACGGCGGAGCGAGCATCGCGGCCACCGCGGCGGTGGTCTTCGCCATGATCACGCTCGCCGTGTCCGGGCCGGTCGGCCCGATGGTGCGTCGGCTGGCCGGCGTGGCCGCCGCGCTGACCCTGCCGCTGAGCGCCGCGGTGGGGCTGGGGATGCTCGTCGTCGGCCGGGGCACGGTGGTGGGTGTGCTGGAGCGGCTGATCCTCGCGCTCGCGGTGCTGTGGGCCTGGCCACCGCCACCACGCTGGCCCTCTGTAAGGAGCCTCACGCCGATGGCTCCTTCCGATGAGCGGAAATCGGCGTATCGTCGGCTGGCGATGACCAACGTCTGGTGCCTTACTGCCCGCCTGTATGTCGATCTCCGACTGCAGGCCAGTGGCATCTGTCCGGGCTAGCCGCGTTTCTACGCCTGCCCCGATCGGACCGGACAATTGGATACATCCTCATGCCCTTCAGCCTGCGCAAGATTCCCTTCTCCGTGCAGATCCTGCTCGGCCTCGTGCTCGGCGTCGCGCTGGGCTTCGTGGCCCGCACCAACGACCTGAGCTGGCTGACCAGCACCCTGCACACCGTCGGTAGCCTCTTCGTCCAGCTGCTCGCTGGCCGTGCCGCCGCTGGTGTTCACCGCCATCGTGGTCAGCGTGGTCAGCCTCCGCGGCGTCGCCAACGCTGCCCGGCTCGCCCTCAAGACCCTGCTGTGGTTCGGCATCACCGCGCTGATCGCGGTGAGCATCGGCATCGGCATCGGCCTGCTCACCAACCCCGGCAAGGGCGTGACCCTCGACCTGGGCGGCGCGGCGCCGCCGAAGAACACCGGCTCGTGGACCGACTTCCTCACCGGCATCGTGCCCACCAACCCGGTCGGCGCGTTCGTCGAGGGCAACGTCCTCCAGATCGTGTTCCTCGCGGTCGTCATCGGTGCCGCCGCTCTGCTGGTCGGCGACGCCGCCGAACCGTTCGTGGCGCTGAACCGTTCCCTGCTGGAGATCGTCCAGAAGGCGCTCTGGTGGGTCATCCGGCTCGCCCCGATCGGCACCCTCGGCCTGATCGGCAACGCCGTCGCCTCGTACGGCTGGGATCTGCTGGCCCCTCGCGAAGTTCACCACCGCCGTCTACGTCGGCTGCGCGATCGTGCTGTTCGTGGTCTACCCGCTGGTGCTGATCCTCGCCGGTCGACTCAACCCGCTGCGCTCTTCGCCGGCGCCTGGCCGGCGATCGAGCTGGCCTTCGTGTCCCGCTCCTCGGTGGGCACCATGCCGGTGACCCAGCGTTCCGTCGAGCGACTCGGCGTGCCCCGCGAGTACGCCTCGTTCGCGGTGCCCTTCGGCGCCACCACGAAGATGGACGGTTGCGCCGCCATCTACCCGGCACTCGCCGCAATCTTCGTGGCCCAGGTGTTCGGCGTGCACCTCGGTGTCGGCGACTACCTGCTGATCGCCTTCGTCTCGGTGGTCGGCTCGGCGGCCACCGCCGGCCTGACCGGTGCGATCGTGATGCTCACCCTGACCCTGAGCACGCTGGGCCTGCCGCTGGCCGGCGCCGGCCTGCTGCTGGCCATCGACCCGATCCTGGACATGATCCGCACCGCCACCAACGTGGCCGGGCAGGCGCTGGTGCCGACAGTGGTCGCGGCTCGCGAGGGCACCCTGGACCGGGCCGCGTACGAGTCGGCCGGCCGGCGCGATCTGACCGACCCCGAGCCGGTCGCCGACAACCGGCCCGAGCTGACCCCCGTACCTGCCTGACCGATTCACCTGCACGGCGACGGGCCCTCTCCCCGGGGCCCGTCGCCGCGTCGGAGAGGATGACGCCATGAGCTCTCTGTTCACTCCCTGGCCCTGCGCGCGGTCACAGTGCCGAACCGGATCGCGGTAGCGCCGATGTGCCAGTACTCCGCCGGCCCGGACGGTCTGCCCACCGACTGGCACCTGGTCCACCTCGGCAGTCGCGCGGTGGGCGGCGCGGGTCTCGTGCTGACCGAGGCGACCGCCGTCCTTCCCGAGGGCCGGATCAGCCCGCAGGACACCGGGCTGTGGTCCGGCGCGCACGTCGACGCGTGGCGACCGGTGACCGCGTTCGTCGCCGCCCACGGCGCGGTGCCGGCCGTACAGCTCGCGCACGCCGGGTTCAAGGCCTCCACCTACCGCCCGTGGGCACCGGAGAGCGGCGGCGTGCCGGACGCCGAGGGCGGCTGGACGCCGGTGGCCCCGGCTCGGAGCCGTTCACCGACAGCTACCGGACGCCGACCAGCCTCGACGAGGCCGGAGTCGCCGGTGTGGTCGAGGCGTTCGCGGCCGGCGCCGAACGCGCGCTGGCCGCCGGTTTCGCCGCCGTGGAGATCCACGCCGCCCACGGCTACCTGCTCAACGAGTTCCTCTCCCCGCTGACCAACCACCGCACCGACTCGTACGGCGGCGACCGGACCGCCCGGATGCGGCTCACCCTGGAGGTGGCCCGCGCGGTGCGCGCCGCGGTCGGCGAGGACGTGCCGGTGCTGACCCGGATCTCCGCCACCGACTGGGTCGAGGGCGGCTGGACGATCGAGGACAGCGTGGTGCTCGCCGGCGAGCTGGCCGGTGTCGGCGTCGACCTGGTCGACGCGTCCTCCGGTGGGGTGAGCACCGACCAGCGCATCCCCTCGGCCCCGGCTACCAGGTGCCGTTGGCCGCCCAGATCCGCCGCGAGGCCGGCGTGCCGACCGGCGCGGTGGGCCTGATCGTCGAGCCCGAGCACGCCGAGCAGATCATCGCCGGCGGCGAGGCCGACCTGGTGCTGCTCGGTCGCGAGTTGCTGCGCGACCCGTACTGGCCGCGCCGGGCCGCCGCGAAGCTCGGCGTTCCCTACTCCGGGCCCGCCCAGTACGCCCGCTCCGCCTGACATCCGGCCGGTCGGGCGGCTGCCGCGTGAGCAGCCGCCCGACCGTCAGCCGGCCAGGTGCGACCATTCGCCCTCCAGGTCCTGCCAGGTGCCCTGGCCGCCACCGCGCCGCCGTGCAGCACCACGACGTGGTCCGCCCGGACCAACGCGGCGCGCTTCGCCGTCGAGCCGACCACTGTCACCCCGTGCTCCCGCAACGCCTGCCAGAGCGCCAGCTCGGTGGTGACGTCCAGCGCCGACGACACGTCGTCGGCGACCAACAGTTCGGTACGCGGAGCCAGTGCCCGAGCCAGCGCCAACCGCTGCAACTGCCCGCCGGAGAGCCGGGTGCCCTTGTGCCCGATGAGCAGACCCAGCCCACGCCGGCGGCGGCCAGGTCGTGGTCGAGCTGGGCGGTGCTGACCGCCCCGGCAGCATCCACCTGGTGCCCGAGCGCGATGTTGTCGGCCACTGTGCCGGAGAGCACCCGGGGCAACTGGCCGACGTAGCCGACCTGGTTGGGACGCAGGAACAGCTCCGGCTCGGTGACCGGGTCACCGTTCCAGGCCAGCTCACCCGTGTGGTGCACGATGCCGGCCAGCGCCCGCAGCAACGAGGACTTGCCCGACCCCACCTGCCCGACGACGAGCACCAACTGTCCACGCTGCACGGTCAGGTTCACATCGCGAACGGCCACCGTACCGTCGGAGTGCACCACCCCGAAGCCACGCAGCTCCAGCCGGCGCAGCGGATGCCGGGGCGGCATGGTCGGCGCGGGCGCCGTCCCGGCGGCCAGGTCCACCGCCGGCACCCCGCGGAGTACGCGCTCACCCCGGTCATCGCCGCCGTGCGCCGAGTCCAGACCCGCGCCGAGGGCAGCTGCGAGATCAACGACGCGGTCGTCCAGGCGAACCAGCGGGCTGCGCCCAGGGTGGAGACGGCCACCAGCACCGCCCCGGCGGACAGCGAGCCGTCCAGGTAGAGCGCCCAGGCACCGATCGGCAGCAGCCCGCTGGCCATCGACGGCGTGGAACGCGCCCACACCTGCACCGAGATCTCCCGCCGCTGCCGGTCGCTGCGCAGCACGTCCAGGCCCGCCAGGTGGCGCAGCACCGCCGTGGTCGCCCCGGCGAGCTTCACCGTCCGCGCCGCGGAGAGCGCGGAGACCAGCGCCGTGGCGAACGCCGCCCGCGCCGCCACCGTCGCCCGTGCCGCACGCTCCAGCTTCGGCCCGAACAACGTCGCGGCCAGCCCGGAGACGACCATCGTGCCGAGGAAGAACAGCCCGGTACGACGCTGCCGGTGACCGCCGTCATGGCGACCACCAGCACCAGCGCGACGGCCTGGTCCAGCACGTTGTCGGCGAGCTGGACCACCCGCTCGGTGTCGCCGCCCTGCGCCACCACCTCGGCCGGGTGTGCGAGCTGACCCGGCGCGGCCCGGTCTGGCCGTGCACCAGGCGCAGGCCGATCCGCAGCATCTGCCGCACCCACCACTGCGGGAACCAGACGTGGGTGTAGAACGGCAGCGGCATGGTGACCAGCAGCCCGGCGACGATCCCCGCCGCCGGCAGGTACGGGTTGCCGGACCCGTCGACCAGGTCGGCCCACAGCCACGGCAGCACCGGGCCGTCCAGCCCCAACAGGCTGAGCCCGAGGAACAGGCCGATCGCGGCCGCCCCGTACCGGGGATCGTTGGTGCAGAGTCGGAAGATCTCCCGCAGCGTCCGGGCCGGCGGCACGGGCGGCAGCGGCGGCGGGTCGGCACGGGTCGGCCCGACCACGCCCTGCGTGCTGCCCGGCGGTATCGCCCGCGCGGCCTGCCCATCCGGCTCGGCCCGTGTCGATGCCGGCTCGGTCGGCCAGGCGGCGGCCTGCCCGTTCGCCGCGACCGGCTCGCCCGTGCCGGCGTCGGCTCGGTCGGCCAGGGTCGGCCGGCCGGGGCCGACCAGCAGGTCGGTGCCGGTGCCGCTGCGACCGGCCGGCACCACCGTGGCGTACGCGGCGGCGTGACTGGTGGCCAGCAGTTCGGCGAAGCGCGTCGACGTCTCCAGCGGACCGGCCTCGACCACCGCGCCGTCGGCCAGCACCACCACGTCGTCGCAGCGGCGAACGGAGGAGAGCCGGTGCGCGATGACGATCCCGATCCGGTCTCGCAGCAGTCGTTCGGTGGCCCGCTGCACCCGCGCCTCGGTCACCGGGTCCAGCCGTGCGGTGGCCTCGTCGAGGATCACCACGTGCGGATCGCGGACCAGGATCCGGGCGAACGCCACCAACTGCTCCTGACCGGCGGAGAGCACGTGCCCGCCCTCGCCCAGCCGGGTCGCCAACCCGTCCGGCAGCTCGGCGATCCAGCCGGCCAGGCCCAGCTCGTCGAGCGCCCGAGCCGCGGCGTCGAGCAACTCGGGTCGAAGAGCGCCACGTTCTCGGCGAGCGTGCCGGCCAGGATCTCGGTCCGTTGTGGGACCAGCGCCACCCAGCGGCGCAACTGCTCGACGTCGAGGTCACACAGGTCGGTGCCACCGAGGAAGACCGTTCCGGACGGCACGTCGACCGCCCGGGTGAGCACCTTCGCCACTGTCGACTTTCCCGAACCGGTGCGCCCGATCAACGCGTACGACCGTCCCCGCGCGAAGGTGAGGCTGAGCCCGCGCAGAGCGGCGGCCCGCTCGCTGTCCCCGTACCCGAAGGTCAGGTCCCGAATGCGCAGGTCACCCTCGCTCGGGCTGGCCCCGCCGACCGGTTCCTGCCGAGCCTTCTGGAGCAGCTGCACCGGGCCCACGCGCCGAGAGCCTCCTGGATCTCCGGCACCATTCGGCTGACGTGTTCCGCGGTGGCCCCGAAGGCCAGGGCGAGCAGCCAGATCGCGGTGAGCCGGGCGGCGTCGATCCGGTCGGTGGCCAACGCCCACGCCCCGCCGAGCACCACCAGGCCGATGCCGGCTCGGATCGTCGCGGTGGCGGCCGTCGCCACCCAGGCGGACAGCACCCAGACCACACGACCCCGGGACAGCACGGCGGCGGCCCGTCGCGCGTACAGCCGCAACACGTACGGCCGGGCCAGACTGGTCCGTACGTCGTCCTGGCCGTGCACCGCCTCCTCCATCACGGCGGCCAGGTCGGACCATGCCTCCTCCTCGGCCATCCGGGCCGGACTGATCCGTGCCGTGGGTCGGCGCAGCGAGACCCGAGCACCACAGTGAGCAGCAGCATCGCGACCCCGGCCGGCCACCACACGGCCAGCGCGACGACCATCGACAGCAGGCCGACGCAGAGCCCTGGGCGAGCCGAGTGCCCTGGTTCCGGATCGCCGACGCCACCTGGTAGACGTCCCCGTCGATCCGGTCGAGCAACTCGCCCACCGGAGTGGTCTCCAACGTGGGCAGGTCCTGCCCGAAGGCGACGCGACAGAGCCGGCGCCGCACGTCGGCGGACCAGTCGGCGGTCAGGCCGGCCATCAGCAAACTGACCGCGAGGTCGCTCAGGACCACCGCGACCAGCGCCGCGGCCAACACGGCGAAGAATCCCGTCGAGCGGTGCACCAGCACCGCGCCCGCCAGCGCCGACGCGCCCGCCTGACCGGCGGCACCCAGCACGATCAGGACGACCACGATCGTCATACGACGGGTCGAGGTGCCCCACAGATCACGGAGCAGGCGCATGGAAGTCCTCCGGACGTGGGGTGGCGGAGAGTTCAGCCTGCCGGCGCCGCCCGTCAACTCAACCGATTTTCCGGCCCCTGAGCAGGGCGTCAGTCAATTAAATCGAGGCGGCGACGGGCGGCTAGGTGCCGCGATGCCCGAGTGGGTCACCAGGCCGAGGAACGGGCGGGCGCTGTCGGGGTCAGGGCCGGCAAACCCGGGTCAGCGCCAGCAGCGCCTGGCCAGTATCAACCCAACCGTGAACCTTTTGTCCGGAAGGGCGCGATCTATCCACGTGACGACCTGATCAACAACTCTTGATCGACTCGGGTTCCTTGATGTCGGGGTGTCGGGGCGTCCCGGATACCCCGACTTCCGTGAACGCGAGTGGATCATCCCCGTGAGGGGCGATTAAACGCCGCAGGCCAGACGCCCGTTGGGTTATTCGTCCGGAAATAGGCGTTTCGGGGCTGTGACCGGCCGCACCCTGGGCCGGAATCATGGCCGGGCCGGGGTCGTTACATACCCTGACGATCGCAGCACCACCGGCTCGCGACCCCGCGCCCGGACTCGGAATGGCAGCCCCGCCCGGTCGTTTTCAGTCCCCACGAACGACCACCCAGGCACCGCCTCCACGGGGTGCCGACGGATAGGCCACCCCGGAATGACCCCCGGCAGCCGGTCGTTACACCCGGTCCCGGCGCCACGAGCCCCACGCTCGCAGGCCGCCGACCCCTAAGACTTTCCCCTTGTGTGCGTGCAGCGCCGGACGAGGTGCTCACACCCGTCACCGCTGTTCCCCTGTGGTGCGGGTGTTCTACCCCGAAGGAGCTACCCCTCATGAACACGATCTTCCGTAAGAGCATGCTGTCCGTTGCTGGTCTCGCGTTCGCCGGTGGTGTGTTCGCCGGCCCGATCGCCGCCCACGCCGCCACCCCGGTTGATGCCAAGCCGGTTGCCGTCGCGGTGCAGAGCGCCGCGCCGAAGCCGCAGGGCGACCAGTCGCACATCTCCCTGAACGATGAGCAGACCGGCAACGTCAAGGCGATCATCGCCGCCACGAAGAAGGCGGGCCTGCCCGAGCGGGCCGCGGTCATCTCGATCGCGACGAGCCTGCAGGAGTCGAAGTTGGAGAACCTGGGTCACCTCGGTGACATGAACGACCACGACTCGCTGGGCCTGTTCCAGCAACGCCCGTCCAGTGGTTGGGGCACCCCGAGCAGATCACCAACCCCGAGTACTCCACCACCGCGTTCCTCAAGGGCCTCAAGCAGGTCGACGGCTGGCAGGACATGGCGCTGACCGACGCCGCCCAGACCGTGCAGGTCTCCGCCTACCCGGACGCCTACGCCCAGTGGGAGCAGCAGGCCACCGACCTCGTCACCCAGCACTGGAACAGCTGACCCGCACCACAGCACCACCGCACGCCAGACACCGACTGCTGGCCGGCACCCGCAACTCGGGGTGCCGGCCAGCAGCATATCCGCTGTGGCGTGGTGTCGCAGGCACGTGGTGCTGGTCACGGATACCGCGCCGCCCGCTGCCGCAGCAGCGGCTCACATGGCTGCCGCAGATCTTGGACACTTTCCGTTCCGCGCTAACGGAAAGTGTCCAAGATCTGCGCAAAGCAGCGCCAGTTCGACCCGACGGGCAGGGTCAGAAGAGGACCGTGGCCAGGGTGCCGATCGGCTGGAAGCCGCAACGCTCGTAGACGCGGCGGGCCGGGAGGTTGAAGTCGTTGACGTACAGGCTGACCGTGGGGGCGACCCGCAGCAACGCGTCGCGGACCACGGCTGCCATGGCGCCCGTGGCGATGCCTCGCCCCGCCACTCCGGTGCCACCCAGACACCCTGGACCTGCGCCGTCCGCTTGGTCACCACGGCCAACTCGGCCTTGAACACGACCTTGCCGTCGACGATGCGGGCGTACGCGCGACCGGCCCGGACGAGGTCGTTGACCCGCCTGCGGTAACTGCGTCCGGCGTCCTCGGCCAGCGGGGAGACGCCGACCTCTTCGGTGTACATCGCCACCGCCGCCGGGAAGAGCCGATCGACCTCGCCGGAGCGCACCTGGCGTACCTCGGGGTCGGCCGGTACGGGCGGCAGGGTGTCGGTAACCAGCAGTGGCTGGTTGGGGCGGACGTCTCGCGCTGGCCCCAGGTGTCGGAGAGTCGGTCCCACAGCCCGAGGACTGCATCGGCCCGACCGACGATGGAGGAACAGAGCCGTTCCTCGCCGGCGAGCAGGTCGGCGAAGGCGGCCACCGCGGCATCGCTAGCCAGCACCGGGGTCAGGTTGCCGCCGAGCCAGCAGAGCGATTCGAGGTTGCGGCGAGCGCCGTACCCCAGAATTCTGCCCTCGGCCCGCCACCAGGACAGCCCGCGCGCGGCGATCCGCTCGGCGACCTGCGCGCCCGCGAACGGGTCATGGTCGAGCAGTCGCTCAACCGCGCGGCGCTCCGATTCCCCAGTTGGCGTACCGGCACCGTCAGCACGACTATCAGCCTGCCAGATCGACCCCCGTTCCGCCGGTCGAGTGACGAGGCCGCCGCCGCTTCGGTAGGCCCGTTGGTCGGCCGGGTCCGCCCGGCCCAGCGGACGACCGGGGCACCAGGGCTCCGAGCAGGAGAAACAGGGCACCGAGTACGAGCCAGCCCGGTACGCCCCAGCCGAGCGCGAGGCTGGTCACCACCACCGGCGCGAGCATCTTGCCCATCTCGTAACCCATGCCGTACGCCCCTGGTACTGCCCCTGGGCATCCGCCGGTGCCAGCCCGAAGGAGATCCCCAGCCGGCGGCGGAGTGCCACAGCTCTCCGATCACGTGGGCGAGCGCCCCGAGGCCGAGCAGGCCCACCGCGCCGGCGGTGGGCAGTGAACCGCTGACGGCGAAGAGTACGCAGGCCAGCGCGATGGCGACGCCAGCCCGACGCGCGGCGCGGGCCGCGCCGGGCAGGGTGGCGGCGGTACGCGCGGTGCGTACCTGGAGGAGCACCACCAGCACGGTGTTGACGAGCGTCAGCGCGGAGATCATCCAGACGGGTGCCCGGGTGTGCCCGGCGATCCAGAGCGGCAGGGCGATGGTGAGCAGGCTGAAGTGCATGGACATCAACCCGTCGACCAGGGTGAAGGCGAGGAACGGGCGGTCCCGCAGGGCGATGAGCCGGGGGCCGTGCGTCGGGGCGGCAACCGGGGCGATCGTGGGCAGCCGGAGGAAGATCCCCGCCGCGGCCAGCGACGCCGCCGCGGCGGCCAGGATCAGCGCGACGTAACCGCTCCGGGTGTCGGCGGCGATGGCGAAGCCGCCGAGGACGGCACCGACGGAGATCCCGACGTTCGTGGTGGCGCGCAGGTAGGCGCGGGTGCGTACCCGCTGGTCGGCCGGGATCGCTCCGGCGATCAGCGCGCCCGGCGCCGCGCTCGACCGCGTCGGCGAGCGCGGTGGCGGCTCCGACCAGCACGAACGTGGGCAACGACCGGACGGCGGTCAGACCGATGGTCAGGGTGCCGGCGGCGAACAGTGCCCGACCTGTACGCCGCGCGGGCCGACGCGGTCGGCCAGGTAGCCGCTCGGCGTGCTGGCCAGCACACCGACCAGCGCCGAGATGGTCAGCCCGACGCCCACCTCGGTCGCCGACAGGCCGACCGATCTGGTGAGGAAGAGCGCGCTGGCCACGAGCCAGAGGCCCCGCCCGACGGTCTTGACCAGGGTGCCGAGCGTGAGAACCCGGCCGGACCCGGCGGGGAAGCAGGCGCATGATCGGAACCTTAGCAAGACGTACGTACGGTTTATAAAATCAGGGTTGTCGGCGATGCATTGCCGATATATCGTTGATGCATCAGCGACAGTGCGAAGAGAGGAAGAACCCGATGAGGTTCCACCGACAGCACCACCCGATGCACGAGGCCCGGATGCGTGGGTTCGGCTTCCCGCCGATCCCGCCCGGTCCGCACGGCCACGAGCACGGACACGGAGGCCCCTGGGGCGGCCGAGGGCGTGGACGGGGTCGGGGCCGACGCCCAACGTCCGCGCCTCGGTGCTGGCCCTGCTCACCGAGCGGCCGATGCACGGCTACGAGATGATCCAGGAGATCGACTCCCGCACCGGCGGTGCGTGGCGGCCGAGCCCGGGCTCGATCTACCCCACCCTCCAGCTACTGGAGGACGAGGGTGTGATCGTCGCCAGCACCGAGGAGTCCGGTGGCGGGCGGAAGCGGTTCACGGTCACCGAGGCCGGTCAGGCGGAGGCCACCGAGGCCGCGCAGACCCCACCGTGGGCGGACGTCGCCCAGGGCTCGGTAAGCAGCTGGCACGACATCCGCGACTCCGGCGCGCAGGCGATGAACGCCCTGCGCCAGGTGATGATGAACGGCACCGACGACCAGCGCGAGCGGGCCGCCCAGGTGCTCGACGAGACGCGGCGCAAGCTGTACGCGATCCTCGCCGAATCCGAGTGACGCCAGGCCGCGCCACGCGCCAGGCGCGCCACCGCGCAGCGCCGGCACGCACGTACGACGACAGCGGCCGTTCCCCACCCGGGGAACGGCCGCTGTGGCGTACGGAACGGAACTCAGTGCACTGTGACGGTCGGGCCGGTGACCAGCCCGCGCAGCTCCTCGGGCAGCTCGGCGCCCATCTCGTCGGCGATCCGCAGCGCCTCCTCGATCAGCGTCTCCACGATCTGCGCCTCGGGCACCGTCTTGACGACCTTGCCCTTGACGAAGATCTGGCCCTTGCCGTTGCCGGACGCGACGCCGAGGTCGGCTTCCGGGCCTCGCCCGGACCGTTGACGACGCAGCCCATCACGGCGACCCGCAGCGGCACCGGCAGCCCTTCCAGACCGGCGGTGACCTCCTCGGCGAGCTTGTAGACGTCCACCTGGGCCCGCCCGCAGGACGGGCAGGAGACGATCTCCAGGCCGCGCTCGCGGAGGCCGAGGGACTCCAGGATCTGGTTGCCGACCTTGATCTCCTCGACCGGCGGGGCGGACAGCGACACCGGATGGTGTCGCCGATGCCCTCGGCGAGCAGGGCACCGAAGGCCACCGCCGACTTGATGGTGCCCTGGAACGCGGGCCCCGCCTCGGTGACGCCCAGGTGCAGCGGGTAGTCGCACTGCTCGGCGAGCTGCCGGTACGCCCGGATCATGACGACCGGGTCGTTGTGCTTGACCGAGATCTTGATGTCCCGGAAGCCGTGCTCCTCGAACAGCGAGCACTCCCACAGCGCCGACTCGACGAGCGCCTCGGCGGTGGCCTTCCGTACTTCGTCAGCAGCCGCTTGTCCAGCGACCCGGCGTTGACGCCGATCCGGATCGGCACCCCGCCGCCCCGGCGGCACGAGCGATCTCCTTGACCTTGTCGTCGAACTGCCGGATGTTGCCCGGGTTGACCCGGACCGCCGCGCAGCCGGCGTCGATCGCGGCGAAGACGTACTTCGGTTGGAAGTGGATGTCCGCGATCACCGGGATCTGCGACTTCTTGGCGATCGCGGGCAATGCCTCGACGTCGTCCTGGGACGGCACCGCGACGCGGACGATCTGGCAGCCGGACGCGGTCAGCTCGGCGATCTGCTGGAGGGTCGCGTTGATGTCGGAGGTGAGCGTCGTGGTCATCGACTGCACCGAAACCGGGGCACCACCACCGACCGGCACCGAACCGACCATGATCTGACGGCTGGCCGACGGGGTGCGAGGGCGGGGCGGTACGGCTGGCATACCAAGACTGATAGCTGTCACTTCAGGCACTCACCTTGAGAAGAGCGTGATGGGGTTGACGACGTCCGCGGCGATGGTGAGCAGCGTGAACGCGCCACCGATCAGGATCACCGCGTACGTGAAGGGCATCAGTTTGAGGTAGTCCACCCGGCCGGGGTCCACCCGGCCGATCCGCGCGTAGATCCAGGAGCGGGCCCGTTCGAACCAGGCGATGGCGATGTGGCCGCCGTCCACCGGGAGCAGCGGCAGCAGGTTGAACACGCCGATGAAGAAGTTCAGCGACACGAACAGCATGAAGAAGACCAGCCACGCGTTGTTCTCCACCGCCTCGCCGCCGAGTCGGCTGGCGCCGACCACGCTGATCGGGGTGTCGACGTCCCGCTCGCCACCGCTGAGGGCGGTCCACAGGGCGGGGACCTTCTGCGGAGGCGCTGGAGCGCCTTGGCGGTGCCGACGGCCAGCTCACCGGTGAAGTCGGCGGTGGCGCCGAAGGCGCCGATCGGGCCGTACGTCACGCGGGTGGGCGTGCTGGGCACGAGGCCGACGCCGAGCGCGGCCACGGGTGCGACGGCGCCGGTCGGGTCGTCCAGCGGCGGCCGCTGGGTCTGCGCGAGCACCGTGCTGGTGGTGCCCGGCTGCCCGTCGCGGACGTAGGCGATCTGCGCGGTGTCGCCCGGCGAGCACGCGCAGCGTGGTGAGCAGGTCGCCGTAGGAATTGATCGGGGTGCCGTTGACCGAGGTGACCCGGTCACCGTCGCGCAGTTGCGCCTGGGCGGCCGGGCTGGCCACGTCGGTGGACGTGCACGCCCGCACCGAGTTCTCCGGCACCACGCACTCGCTGAGCCGGATGACCGCTGGCTCCTGGCGGGCCTGCGAGTCGCTGGTCGGGAAGTCGGGGTTGGGCAGGCCGGCGGAGACGGCGAGGATCCAGATCGTGACCAGGGCGAGCGCGAAGTGCGTGATCGACCCGGCGGCCATCACGATCGTCCGCTTCCAGACCGGGTAGCGCCACATCACCCGCGACTCGTCGCCCGGCTCGACGTCGTCGTCCTGCGGGTCATCCCCACGATCTTGCAGAAGCCGCCGAGGGGATGCCCTTGAGGCCGTACTCGGTCTCACCTCGCCGGAACGACCAGATGGTGGGGCCGAAGCCGACGAAGTACTTCGTGACCTTCATCCCGAACGCCTTGGCGGTCAACAGGTGACCCGCCTCGTGCAGGCTTACCGAGATGAGGATGGCCAGGGCGAGAGGACCACCCCGAGCAGGTACGACATCAAGCTCCTCCCACCGAACCCGCGATGATCTCCTGCGCGTGCGCGTCGCGCCACGACTCGGCCGTGAGCACGTCCTCGACGGTACCTGGTTCGTCGAAGTCCGGAGCCTCGTCCAACACGCGTTCCAGGGTGTCGACGATCCCGAGGAACGGCAGTCGGCCCGCCACGAAGGCCTCGACGCACTCCTCGTTCGCCGCGTTGTAGATCGCCGGGCGGCAGCGCCCGGCCTCCCCGCGGCCTTGGCCAGCGCGACGGCCGGGAACGCCTCGGCGTCGAGCGGCGCGAACTCCCAGGTGTGCGCGGCCGTCCAGTCGACGGCGGTGGCGGCCTCGGGCACCGGTCCGGCCAGCCGATGCCCAGCGCGATCGGCAGCCGCATGTCCGGTGGGCTCGCCTGGGCGATCGTCGATCCGTCGACGAACTCGACCATCGAGTGGATCACCGACTGCGGGTGCACCATCACGGTGATGTCGGCATAGGGCACGTCGAACAGCTCGTGCGCCTCGATCACCTCGAGCGCCTTGTTGACCATGGTCGCCGAGTTGATCGTGACGACCGGCCCCATGTTCCAGGTCGGGTGGGCGAGGGCCTGCTCGGGTGTGACCTGCGTCAACTCGTCGCGCCGCCGACCCCGGAACGGGCCGCCGCTGGCCGTGACGATCAGCCGACGCACCTCGCCGCGCGTCCGGAGCGGAGGCACTGGGCCAGTGCCGAGTGCTCCGAGTCGACCGGGACGATCTGCCCCGGCCGCGTCACAGCGGCCTTGACCAGCGGGCCGCCGGCCACGAGCGACTCCTTGTTGGCCAACGCGAGGGTACGACCACCACGCAGCGCGGCCAGCGTAGGAGCGAGGCCCAGCGAGCCGACCACCCCGTTGAGCACGATGTCGCACGGCACCGTCGCCAGCTCGGTCATGGCGTCCGGGCCGGCCACAATCTTGGGAAGCTTGAAGTCTCCGGTGGCCCAGCCGCGCCGACTCGCCTCGGCGTAGAACGCCAGTTGGAGGTCCTGCGCGGCGGACGCCTTGGCCACCCCGACCACCTCGACGCCGAATTCGAGGGCCTGGGTGGCAAGCGTCTCGACGTTGCCGCCGCCCGCACCCACGGCGACCACGCGGAACCGGTCCGGGTTACGCCGCACGATGTCGATGGCCTGCGTACCGATCGAACCGGTTGACCCGAGCAGGACAAGGTCGCGGGGAAGTCACCCGGCCATTGTTCCCCACCGCCGCTGCACGCCCGCTGGGAGCCTCAGCCCTCCCTCCGCCGCTTCCGGCAGCGCCTCTCGCCGAGCAGGTCGGCCGGATCGATGGAGAACTCGAACGGCTCCCGCATGACGAAGCGCGTCCCGGCCGCTGCGGCAGCCACCGGCCGGTATTCCCCTCGGTCAGCTCGTACAACGCGATGGTTGGCACCCGATTGCGCAGGTCGACCCGGAGGAAGAAGGGCACGCTGGCGGCCGCGTACTCACGCGGACGGTCGATGATGTCCTTGCGCCGGTTTCCGGGCGAGACGATCTCCCGAGAAGCACAGCGTGCCTGATGTCCATCGTCGTTCGACCGCCCCGGGAGCGTCGAGGATGACGATGTCCGGATGAAGAGATCGTCGCCCGAGACGATGTTGGTCTCAAGATAGAGCCACAGCTTCGCCCGACGGGCCGCCTGCTTGAGGAGATAGGCGAGGCCCAGTTCCGCGTCTTGATGGTCGTACCCGGCGTGTGGTGTCACGATCACGCTTCCGCTCAGGACCTCAACCTTGGGGCCGTTGGTCTCCGGCAACAGGTCGAGGGCGAGCTGCGCGGTCCACGGCTCGTCGTGCCACCGCAGCACGTCGAACGACGGCTCGGTGTGGTGCGGCGCCGGCTCCGGCGCGAACGCTGCCTGGGCCATCCGGGCTCACCCCTCAGCGGGACATTCTGCTCAGGTCAGCCTAGCCACCGCAGCCCCAGTTACGCGGGATCGCACACCCAGTGCGTCACTCACGCGACTGGCGGTCAGCCGCACTGGTCCTGACCACTGGGCTGGGGTGGCACGACCCGTCGCCGTAGTTGGCGGCCAGGGTTGCGGCCCAGACGTCCGGAACGGTCCGACCGGGAAGGCCAGCGGAAGGTACGCCTGCAGCGCGCCGAATGCGTCCAGCATGGGCGCGAACTGCTCCTGCCATTCACCGCGTAGGGCGGAGGTGGGGAACCCCGGAAAACTGCCACCTCGGGATCCCGCTCACCCCAGCATCCCCACCTGCGGGAAGGACCGGTCACCGCGATGACGTTCGCCGAAATCGCGATCGAACCGAAGATGTCGCTGGCAGCCTCGTGACCAATCAGCGCCCAGTAGTCGTCCTCGCTGGCCTCGACGGACAGCGATAGAGCCGGATACGACTGATACTCAGACAGGCAGTACGCATCGCAATCCGGCTCAAGGACCAGCAGCTCGACGTGCTCGTCGCCATGGCTCGTGCAGATCTTGGACACTTTCCGTTACGGCGTAACGGAAAGTGTCCAAGATCTGCGGCGGAGCGAGCGGCAGCGTGTGCGATCCCATGCCTGCGACAGATCTTGGAGGGACATCGGCCCGTCCGGGGACCGGGCTCTTCCAAGATCTCGGTGAACGAGTTGGCCGAGCGGTTCAGCGGCGGGTGTTCAACCGCCTTGCGCGGGTTGACGCGATGAAGGCGGCCCAGGCCGACGGGGTGAAGGTCAACGCCGGCCCTGCCGGTTCTTGCTGTCCCGTACGCCGACCGTCTCGGTGAACCCTGCCACCTCGACGCAGTTTCCCTCGCCACCGGACCGGGTCGACGTGCGCCAGACTCCGTCACGCACCATCGGTCATCTCCTTCGCTATCGCCGCGATCAGCTCACGGGACTCGTCGGTGCTGAGCGCCCGCTCGCCGAGGGAGCGCCACGCGTCTTCGTAGATCTCGATTTCGTGGGTCTTGTCAAGGTAGACCGCGCCGCACGGCCCGTCCATGTAGATCGTCGTCGGCTCCGGCTCGCGCACGTCGGACGGGAAGTCGAGCATGGTGAAAGTGCCGGCCTGCGCCCAGCGGACCAGGCCCGCATCGAACGGCAAGACCCGGATGCCAATGTTGTGCTGCTGCGACGACACCACCAGCGACTCCAGTTGCCGGGCCATCGCCGCACGGTCGCGCAGCGGCGGCGCAGCACCGCCTCGCTCAGGATGACGTCGAGCCGCGGAGCACGGGTATCGCCCGAGCCAGCAGGCGTTGGCGACGAAGCCGCACGTCGGCCTTCGCCTGCCGCTGCTGCTCGCTCATCTGCGGCTGGTCGGTGGCGATCACCTCGGCCATGTACTCGACCGTCTGCAACAGACCAGGGACGAGGTTCGCTTCGTAATGACGGACCCGGGTGGCGGCGGCTTCCAGGCCGACGTACAGCTTGAACCAGTCCTGATCGCTTCGCCGTAGCTGTGCCACCAGCCGTGCGCCTTGGTTTCCGCGCCAGCGCCCGCATCGTCTCGATCGTCTCCGGGGACGCGCCGTAGACGCGGCACATGGCCGCCACGTCGTTCGGATGCATGGGGACCTGACCGGTCTCGTACCGCCAGATTCGGGTGCCGACCATTCCAATTCCTTGGCCGCCGCAGTAACCGTCACATAGGCATTTTCGCGAAGCTCTCTCAGGTATCTGCCGAGCTGCCTCCGTGGAACTGTGCTGCCAGAATCGTCCACGTCATCTCCCTGGCTGTCGCTGCGTAAGAGCCCTCGTCCCTTGGTCCGCATTCTGCCGCGAAGGATTGCGTTGGGCCAGCAGTGAAACCACCATCGTGGACAGCCGGACAACGACTCGAAGCGGTCACTGTCGTGAGCGCTATACCTCAGAGTCATATTTATACCCAGGAGGTATACCGCTCATCGAGAGGTCGCCGCCCGGACGGGAGGACCATGGGCCCTATCGAAGATCTACCGCTACCGCCTCACGTGAGCACGGAGGACCTCGTGTTCGCGCTGAGGGCGGTCACCGTGCACGCCCCCGAGCGGCCCGACGGTGAGCGTTGCCGTAGGACGAGGCAGCACACCCGTGCCGGGTGCGCCGCTGGGGCCGTCGCGTCCTGCAGCAGCGCGGCCTGACCGACGAACAGGTGCAGACGTTGGTGGCTGGAGGAACGGTGGCATTGCGATCAGCCGCGTCCGGGGAGCACCCGCCGCGATGACCGCGCCGCGCTGGATCATCCACCTGCCGACCACGCTGACCAGCCTCGACGAGATCACCGCCCTGGCTGTGGCGCTGCGCGACTCGCTCGGCCATCTCAGCGTCATCGACTTCGGCGAGACCACGCTCAGCGAGGAGGACGCGCAGTTTCTGCGTACCCGAGTGTTCTGTGACGCCAAGCTCGACGGCGCGGGCCGCTGCCGGAGGCCCGACGCCCACGACGGACCCTGCGCCGCAATGCTCAACACGGAAGTCGGGGTGTCCGCAGCATCCGGACACCCCGACTTCACCTACCCCGTGTCGATCAGGGAGTGATGACGAACTGCGAGCCCGGCTGGATGACGATGCTGCCGTCGGCCGAGTTGGTGATGGTCACGTTGGTGAGGATGGCGTTGCCGCGCGCCCCGCTCATCGCGAGGATGCCGGCACCGTTGTTGGACTTGTCGATCCGGACGTTGGTGATGGCGAGGTTCGGTATGTTGCCGCCACCGTTCTTGAACTGGATGCCGTCGAACGTGGAGTCGATGATGTCGGTGTCGCGGATGGTGACGCCGACGATGTCCCGGGTGGCGGGAAGATCGTGATGGCACCGAACTCCTGGTCCTCGTTCCAGAAGGCGCCGCCGGTGCGGTAGAGCCCGTTGTTGGCGATCAACGTCGTGCCGGAGAACGGCAGCGGGTCGTGGTCGGTCGCCAGCATGATGCCCGGGTAGTTCGCGGTGTCGTAGATCAGGTTGTTCTCGATCGAGTTGTCGTAGCCGCCGTAGATGGCGATGCCGTTGGCCCGCCAGGGCAGCTGGATGGTGTTGTTGACGAAGTGGTTGTCGTGGGCGATGTCCACGCTGCGGTCCTGACGTACGGGTTGGCCCAGACGGCCAGCGCGTCGTCACCGGTGGTCCGGAAGGACGAGTTGAACACCCGCGAGTTACGCGTGCCGTTGCTGAAGTTGATGCCGTCGGCGTACGTGTTGCGGATCCGCATGCCGGTGAACTCCAGCCCGTCGGCCGCCCCCACAGGTCGGGGATGTTGTCGTAGTCGCGGCCCACCCAGACACCCACGTTGGCGTGCTCGATCCAGACGTTACTGATCTTCGTGCCGGTCCCGAACCGACCGTTCAGACCCACGCCACCCTCGCCGTTGCCGTCACCGCCACGGATCCGGCCCGAGCCGAAGATGGCGATGTCGGAGATCTGGGTGTTCTTGTCGATGTCGAAGCCGAAGTTGCCCTCGTGCGGGTGGTTGATGCCGCCCACCACGTTCTGCGGCTCGGTCAGCGTGTAGAGCTGCGAGTGCCACATGCCGGCGCCCGGATCGTGACGTTGCTGATGCCGACCTGGTTGTGCATGCCCCGGTTCAGCGGGTCGTCGGTCAGGATCTTCTGCTCCTGCCGCCACTGCCCGGCGGGGATCCAGACGCAGCTGATGACGCCGTTCTGGTCGTCGGTCACCGCGCGCTGGATGGCGGCGGTGTCGTCGTTCCCGTCGTTCGGGACCGCACCGTACGAGGTGATCGAGGTGCAGCCGGCCGGCTGGCTCGCCGCCGGTGCGACCTGCTCCAGGTCGATCGTGTCGATGACGTAGAACGAGGCGGTGTCACCCGAGTCGCGCTGCAACTTGAACCGGGTGCCGGCGGGTACGACTGCGCCAACAGCGCGTTGGACTCGTCGAACAGCCGTCGGGCGTCGGCCTGCGGGTGTTGGTCAGCGCCTCCGGCCCGTCGGTGTTGCCGTAGAGCCAGCTGTGCTTCGACGACAGGGTCAACTTCCGGGAGAAGACGTCGTTGACGTAGAGGCTGATGGTCGCCTCGATGCCCCGCCACCCGCGGCGTCCGGGATGGAGTTGCGCACCACGATGGAGTTGGCCTGGTTGGCCGAGGTGAACTCGACGAACTGACCGGTGCTGTTCAGGCGTACCGACTTGCGGCCCGAGGACTCGCTGGCGAAGTTGGTGTGCCCGAACGTGCAGCGCGTCCGGCTCCAGCAGCGTGCCCTGGTAACGGCCGGCCTCCGCCTCGTACGAGACGTACGGGACGGCAGCCCGCGGCCGACCACGATCGACTGGCTGAACGTGTTGTTGGTCTCGTTGGTCTCGGTGACCGCATTGGTGGCGTCGGCGGTGGCGGTGATGGTCGCCCGCCGCTGGTGGCGGTCCAGCTGCCGCTGACGGCCACGGTGACCGTCGCGCCTGCGGCGATGGAGGCGGTGTTGGTGTTGAGCGTGGTGCTGCCCGCCACCAGTCGGGTGACGGTGGTCGCGCCGGTGGCGGAGGTGCCCCGGTTGCGGACCGTCACGGTGAAGGTGACAGACGAGCCGACGGCCGGGTTCGGCGGGTTCGAGGCGATGCCGAGCACCTGCAGGTCCGGCCCGGGCCTGCGCCACCACCAGTGGCGACGCCGCCGTGAGGCTGTTGTTGCCGTTGTTCTGCTCGACGATCGTGTTCGCCGGGTCGACCACCGCCGAGACGGCGTAGCTGCCCATCGGCCGCGTACCGGCGTTGAACGACACTGTGGTCGACGCGCCAGCGGCGAGCGCACCCAAGTGGCGCTGCCGACGACCGCGCCGGCCAGGCTGAAGTTGACGGTGGTGGCACCGGCGGACGCCGAGCCGATGTTCTGCACCACGGCCGAGAGCGTGACCGTGCTGACCTCGCTGGGCAACGTGGGTGACCAGGTCACCGAGCTGACCACCAGGTCCGGGTTGGGCGCCGGCGTGCCGCACACTCGAACTCGGCCACCTGGCCGGAGGGCGCCGGTGTTGCCGGTGAACCGCAGCTGGACGTCCGCGGTGGTCGCGGTGACCGGGATGGTCACCAGGTTGGAGCCCTGGGCGAACTGGTAACTCGCCGCCGACACCAGGCTGGTGTACGAGGACGAGGCCTGGTCGCGGCCGAGGACCTGGATGGTCTGGGTACGGGTGCCCACGACGGGTCCGGGTTCAGCCGGACGGTGACCGAGGAGATGGAGTGGTTCGCGCCCAGCGCCACTGTCAGGTTCTGCGGGTAGCTCGCCGCGCCCTCCCAGTAGGTGGTGAGCTGCCCGTCGTTCGCCTTGTCCGGGGTGAAGCTGAAGGTGGAGCCGCTCGCCGTCATGCTCTTGCCCTGCGCCACGTTGGTGCAGGCCGGCGGGTTGCTCCCGGTCCGGGTGACGGTGTTGCTGTTGCCGGACAGGTTGCCGGCGCCGTCGCGGGCGCGGACGTAGTACGAGACGGTCGCGGTCGCCGCCTGGGTGTCCTGGTAGGTGAGGACCGTGCCCAGCGTCGCGATCAGGTTGCCGCCCGGTAGACGTTGTAACCGGCCAGGCCGCTGCCGCCGGAGTCGGTGGAGGCACCCAGTTGAGCGTGATCGTGCTGCCCGACGTGCTCTGCGACAGCGTCCCGGGACGCTCGGCGCGGTGGTGTCACCGCTGCCGGTACGGGTCACCGTGTTGCTGTTGCCGGAGAGGTTGCCGGCGGCGTCACGGGCCCGGACGTAGTAGGAGACGGTCGCCGTGGCCGGCTGCGTGTCGTTGAAGGTGGTCACGTTGCCGACGGACTGGAGGAACGCGCCGTTGCGGTAGACGTCGTAGCCGGCGATGCCGCTGCCGCCCGCGTTGTCGGTGGACGCTACCCAGTTGAGGCTGATGGTGGTGCCCGACTGGGTGTAGGAGAGGTTGCTCGGCACGCTCGGCGCGGTGGTGTCGGGGTGGTGCCGCCGCTGCCGTACACCTCCAGCTCGGACAGCTGCCCGGCCGGCCAGCCGCTGTTGGCCGTGATGGTGATCCGGACGTAGCGGGTGGAGGTGGCACTGAAGTTGATCGTCGCCGTGCTGCCGCTCGCCGGGTTGAAGGTGTACGTCTGCGATCCGACCAGGTCGGTGAACGACGACCCGTTGGCGCTGCCTCGGACGCTCAACGTCTGCGTCCGGGTGCCCCAACCGGAGGTCGGCAGCTTCAGCACGACCTGGTTGACACTCTGCGACGAGCCGAGGTCGACCTGCACCCACTGCGGGAACGAGTTGTTGGTGCTCTCCCAGTAGCTGCCCACGTTGCCGTCGACGACCCTGGACGAGTCGTAGACGTCGGCGTGGCCGCTCTCCTGGGTGGGACGGCCCTGGGCGAGGTTGGTGGCCGCCGGGGCGAAGCCGCTGCTCGGTGCGGCCGCCGTGTCGGAGGGCGGGCGGCACCGGCCGGGTTCGCGACAGCTGTCGCGCCCGCCGTGGCGATCAGTGCGGTCGCGGCTGTCGCCGCCACCATCCTGAACAGATTCGTTCGTCTCATCACTGTCCTTGTCGTCGGGGACGGTTGCCGCGGAGGCTCGACCACGGCGGTGGGGTGTGGTGCAGCGCCGGCCGACGCAGAGGGCCGGTGTCGAGAGACGGGGTGGTACGGGCGGCGCGGGGCGCCGCTCGTCCTGCAAACACCAGGTGGGTACGACCATCAACGGGCCCCGAGGCCCGTTGAATCTTCCGGGAGCATGCGCAGAACCGTGCACGCCTTTGTCAAAATCTTGCGTTACTTTGACCAAAGGTTACTGACGTGCTACGGGAGCGTCAACACTTCGACCACCGTGACTATTGATGGACTTGTCTGCACTGTTTGGCCGCCGGACCGCGCTGTGGCCCTCCACGACGACGGGAAGGCGCCACCTCCCGACGACCGGAGGCGGGACCTTCCCCGAAGTTGCACGGATCTTGCGTCAGGCAGTACGGGAACGATCAGGCATCTGGCGCGGTCAAGACGAAGGTCTCCAGCTCCTCGCCGCCGTACCAGTCGGTGCGCCGACCTACGTGGGCCATGCCGAGTCGCCGACAGACCGCCATCGACGGCTCGTTGCCCGGCGACACCACCGCGTAGATCTCCGAGGTCCCGGTGGCGAACTCCCGGGCGACGAGCGCACGGGCCGCCTCGGTGGCGAAGCCGTGACCCCACGAGTCCGGGTGCAGGTGCCAGCCCACCTCGATATCGGTGCTGCGCAACGCCTCATCGCGCCCCGGCAGCGGCTTGAGCAACGCCGTACTCCACCACCAGGCCGGTCTCGCGTGCCTCGATCGCCCAGGTGCCGTACCGACCGCCGTCGGCGGCGTGCCGCTCCCGCCAGACACCCAGCCGCTCGGCGGCCTGGGCCGGTCGGTCATCGGCAGTCCCGGCGACGCACCCAGCCAACGGGAGATCTCGGGACGGGAGTAGATGTCGTAGATCCGGGCCAGATCAGCCGGATCGTCGGTCCAATCGCGCAGGATCAGGCGTTCGGTGGTGAGAACAGTCATGACCGGCGATCTTAAGGAGTGACGGCCGCAACGACGGGGAAGGAGGAGCCGATGGGCAACGGATGGCAGCGCGCGAAACGGATCACCAGCGCCGCGTTCCGTCCGGTGCGCGGGCGGGACCTGTCGCTGCACGCGGCCGCGATCACCTTCTACGGGCGATCGCGGTGGTGCCGGTCGCCCTGTTGGCGCTCTGGCTCACCGCGCTGCTGGCCGGGGCCGACCGGGTACGCCGACTCACCTCTTACGCCGTGGAGGCCCTCCCCACAGCGATCGGCGCCCCGGGCGGTGGACGCGCTCGTCAACGCCGGGGTGGAGTTGACCCCGGTGCTGGCGCTGGCGTCACTGCTACCCGCCTCGCTGTACGGCGAGGGTCTGCGCCGGGCGTTCGTCTCGGTGGCCGCACCCCGCTCCGACGAGCACCTGGTCGGCTGGCGGGGCCGTCTCCTGCTGCTGCCGCTGCTCGCACCGGCCCCGCGCTGCTGCTGTCGATCCTGCTGGCGCTGCCGCTCACCACCCGCCTCGTACGCCAGGGTGGTTGGCTCGGCGTGCTCGGCGTGGTGCTGTCGTTCCTGGCGGTCTGGCTGGTGCTCACGCCGGTGCTGGTGTGGGTGTTCCGGGTGGTCGGCCCGGCCTCACCGGACTGGCTCTCCACGCTCGGGGTCGGATCGTTCACCGCGGCGAACCTCTCCGGCTTCCTGCACGGCTTCGTGCTCTTCGCCTCGCTCCCGCTGAACCTGGGTGTGCCGTTCGGTGGCTTCGACGAGATCGGCGCCGGCGTGGCCGTACTCCTCTGGCTCTACCTGTTCCACGTGATCGTCCTGGCCGGCTACTCCGCGACCCTGGCCCTCTCCGCTGGCGCGCCAACCGACAGGGGTGACCGGGGCTGGTGGAGCGGACTAGCTGCCGCGGCATGAGCAGTGAGATTCCAGCTCGCGCCGACGTCGTGATCGTCGGTGCCGGGCACAACGGGTTGGTCTCCGCGGTCCTGCTGGCCCGTGCCGGTCTGGACGTCCTGGTGCTGGAAGCCGCCGACGTGATCGGCGGCGCGACCCGCACCGAGAACCCGTTCCCGAAGGTGCCGGGGCTGCGTCACTCCACCGGCTCGTACCTGCTCGGGCTGATGCCTCCGGAACTGCTCGCCACGCTCGACGTACGCATCCCGGTGCTGCGCCGCGACCCGCACTACTTCCTCCCACGCCGGGTGGCCTCGGCTCGCCGTACCTGCTCTTCGGCAGCGACACCGCCGCCACCCGGGCGCAGCTCGCCGAGTTCTTCTCCCCGCCGACGTGGCCGCCGACGATGCCATGCAGGCCGAGCTGGCCGCGCTGCGCGAAGACCTCGCCCCGGCCTGGCTGGCCGAGCCGCTGAGCGTCCAGGAGACCGCCGAACGACACGTCCGTCCGGCGCTGCGGCAGGTCTTCGTCGACCTCGTCCAGGGCTCGGTCGCCGACTACCTGGCCCGGTTCGAGTTCCGCTCCGAGCTGCTGGTCAGCATGTACGCGGTCACCGACGGGCTGTCCGGCCTCAACGCCGGCCCGGACGACCCCGGCACCGGCCACAACTTCTCGTGCACAACATGTGCAGATTGCCCGGATCCGGTGGCACCTGGATGATCGCCGAGGGCGGCATGGGCACCGTCTCGCGCACGTTCGCCGAGGCCGCACGCGCCGCCGGGGCGACGATCCTGACCGGTACGCCGGTGCACGCGGTGACCGTCACCGGCGGCGCGGCGAGCGGAGTGGTGCTGGCCGACGGCCGGAGGTCGCCGCCCCGGTGGTGCTCGGCGCGTGTGACCCGTACCGGTTGATGGACCTGCTGCCCGACGGCGCTCCCGGCGCCGCTCGGCGAACGGATGGCGGCGGTCCGCCGGCCCGGCACCACCCTCAAGCTCAACCTGGCGCTCACCGGGCTGCCCCGGTTCTCCTGCCTGCCGGCCGGTACGCCGAGCCCGTTCGGCTCGACCATCCACCTGCTACCCGGGTCCGCGTCGCTGGTCGGTGGGAGGCGTCCTCGCCGATGACCGCGCTGCGCGCCATGTGGGCGGACGTGCAGGCCGGGCTGCTGCCGGCGGAGCCCACGATCGAGTGGTACCTGCACACCACCGTCGACCCGTCGCTCTCCGACGCCGCCGGGCACCACTCGTCGGCGCTCTTCGTCCAGTCCGTCCCCTACGAGCTGACCGGCACCACCTGGGACGCGGAGCTGCCCGGCTACGTCGACCGGCTGATCGAGATCGTCGAACGGTACGCCCCGGCACCGCCGACCTGATCGCCGACGCGGTGCCGCTGCCCCCGCCCGGGATCGAGGAGCACTTCGGCATCACCGGCGGGCACATCCACCACGTCGACAACACCGTCTCGTTCACCGACCGGATGCCCTACGCCACCGGCATCGACGGGTGTACGCGGGCAGCGCCGGCTGTCACCGGCCGGCAGCGTGATCGGCGCCGCCGGGCACAACGCCGCCCGCCGGATCCTCACCGACCTAGGCCGCTGACCCTCCCCAACCACGCCCCGCCGCGCCCGCGCCGCGCCCGCGCCGTACCCGCGCCGCGCCCGCCCCGTCGATCATGGACTTGTGGTGCCCGTTATGGGACGCGGAGCCGCTTTTGCCCCCACCACAACTCCATGATCGACGCGGTTCCGCGGTCCTGAGGTCCACAGGAAGTGCAAGATCGCGGGGTGAGGGGTTAGATAGCGGCTTCGCCTGCGGGGCTGGGGTTTCCGCGTCCACGCGGTGGGCTCTCACCTGTGGCCGACGCTGGTGAGACAGCGGCCGCTGGGCAGGTCGAAGCGCCAGCCGTGCAGCTGGCAGGTGAGCTGGTCACCGTCGACGATGCCGAAGCGGGTCAGGTCCGCCTTCAGGTGCGGGCAGCGCCGCTGCACCACCCAGTCGCCCAACGTGATGTCCTCGGCGTCGGTGCTGCGCTCGTGCTCGTCGTACCAGCCCTCGGCGTACTGGAGCCGCTCCTCGGAGAGGCGCGAAGAACGCGTAGACGAACTCGTTGTACTGGCCGATCCGAGCCGCCGAGAACCGGCAGGACAGGAAGAGCGAGTTGACCCAGTCCACCTCGTCGATGAAGAGCAGGTGCTCGATCAGCGATCGCTCGGTCCGGAACCGGTAGCGCACCTTCTCGTCCGCGTACGGCCGGACCTCCTTGCCGGGAAGTCCACCACGATCGACTCGACGCTCTCGCCGTCGTACCCCACCAGGTCGAAACGGACGGGGCCGCCGACACCCTTGGCCAGGTAGATCGACTCGTCGAGCAGCGGCTCGATCCGGCGCTTCATCTCGCCGAGAACGTCCACCTCGGGGTGCCGCCAGGACGCCTTCTCCGCCTCGATGATCGGGCGCTTGCGCTCCCGCATCTCCTCCAGGTGCGCGACCTTGTTCGCGAAGAACTCCTCCACCGGCACCGGGTGGGTGGTGGTCGCGCCGTCGGTGGTGACCTCGGCGACGCTGCCCGGCAGCAGAACGATTCCGTTGGTGCCGCCGACCTTGGCGTACTCGGACAGAAAGACGGACTGGTCGGGGAAGATGTTGCCCTCGTCGCCGTGGATGTCGTTGAACTGCCACAGGGAGTCGTCGAGGAAGCACGGCGGGCCGGCGATCGGGAAGACGTGCGACGCCTTCAGGTCGTCGATGTAGCGCCAGGTCCGGTCGAACTGCCGGTCCCGCTTCTGCTTGCCGAACGCGGTCTTCGCCGCCTGCGGCAGTTCGTAGACCATCGGGTACCAGATCGCGCCGGAGAACTGCAGCAGGTGCGCGTGCACGTGCCCCAGCTCGGCGAAGACGGTCAGGTCGGTGGGACGGGCGTCGTTCTGGTTGAGCAGCCGCACCCGTCGTACTCGACCCAGAGCGAGGAGTCGCCGATCGGCCCGTCGGTGGGGCTGGTCAACGCCTGAATCATGATCTTCAGGCCGCCGGGCAGCTCCACCACCTGCTCGTTGGGTGTCCTCAGGAACTTGGTGAAGCCCAGCGCCCGGAACTCGTCCTCCATCTCCGAGGTGGGGAACTCGGGCAGCAGGACCGTGGCGTCCTTCGAGACGACGTCGCGCAGGTGTTTCGCGTCGAAGTGGTCGCGGTGCAGGTGCGAGACGTACAGGTAGTCGACCTGGCCCAGGCTCTCCCAGTCGAGCAGGGAGTTGTCCGGGAACGGGAACCACGACGCGAAGTAGGCCGGGTTGACCCACGGGTCGCACAGGATGCTGCCCGCGGCCGTGTCGATCCGCATGCTGGCGTGCCCGGTTCCGGTCACTCGCACCGCACAGTCCCCCTCAAACAGACAATCAGGTGTACGCCAAACGCTACCGGAGTGAGTCCGACCGCTCCCCGCGACGCCGGTAGTGCCGTCGAGCCCGGGTGCGCGGGGCCGACCGCCGAGAAACCCCACCCACCGCACCGCGCGGGAGGCGTGCCAGACTAACCAAAGATCCGATCGCGAGGGAAGGACCGACAGTGGCAGGAAGCGAGCCGGTAACGTCGCCAGACCAGCACAAGCCCGGGCACCGCAGGGCCGGGCAGATCGGTGCCGTGCTGTCCGCACTGGCGCTGGTGGTGATGGCGTTCTGCGGCGGCAACCACGAGGGCAGGGTCGAAGAGATCTGGCTGGCCGGCCTGGCCGCACTGCTGCTGATCATCGTGATCGGCGACGTCGTGCTGCGGCGCAGCGGCCTGCGCTCCTGATCCGACCCACCGCCGGACGACCGGCAGACCACGCCGAGGGCCCGCCCCACCAGGGGACGGGCCCTCGTCCGTACGCGTCGGAGCTCAGCGCCCGAAGAGGATGTCCTGCACGTCCTTGAGCGCGGCGTCGACCTCAGCTTCGAAGTAGCCACCGGGCACCAGGCCGAACCGGAGCGTGTCCAGGTCCTTCGGGTCGACCGGCATCGGGTTGCGGCGCTGCATGCCGCCGAGCAGGCTGTCGAAGAACCGGTCCACCTGGTCGGGGTCGTACCCACTGCCGAACCGGCGGACCTGGAAGCTGCGGCGGATCTGGTCGACCCGGTACAGGTCGCTGCCGGGCGGACCGGCCATCGGCGGGCCACCCATCGGCGGACCGGCCACCGCCGGAGGGCCGGCCATCGGCGGGCCACCGATGCCCTGCTGCGGCAGCGGAGGCGGACCGGCGGGCCACGGCGCATGTCGCGCAGGTCCCGTTCCGGCATCCGGATCTCGGCGGTCATGTCGGCGCGGCCGTGCCGCCCGGCCTCGAAGCCGTCGAAGCGCGACTCCTCCGGCGGGGCGGGTAGCCGCCGGGCGAACGCTGGTCGTCGGGGCCGTACCCGCCGCGCTTGTCCTCCGGGCCGTACCCGCCGCGCTGGTCGTCGGGGCCGCCGTACCCACCGGGGAACGCTGGTCGTCCGGGCCGCCGTACCCACCGGGGAACGCTGGTCGTCCGGGCCGTACCCGCTCGGGCCGGCGGGCAGCCGCGCGGCGGCGGGCCACCGTGGCCGCCCATCGGACCGGGGCCCATCGGGCCGCCGGGCCCCATCGGACCGGGGCCCATCGGGCCGGGACCGGCCGAGCCTCGCGGCGCGTCGTAACCGCCACGGGGGCGTCGTATCCACCGGCGAAGGCGCCGGTCGGCTCGTCGTAGCGGCCGTAGCGGTCGGCGGGCGGGCCGGCCTGCGCGGGCATCGGCCGGGCGGCATCGGCTGCGGGACCATGCCCCGGTCGTCGCGCATCGGCGGACCCATCCGGTCCGGGGGCCCATCCGGTCAGCCATTCGGGGATCGCCACCGCGCGGGCGCTGTTGCGCTCCTCCAGCTCGGCCAGCTGGCGCTCGACCCGGTCCAGGTGAAGGTCGACCTGCCACTCGTCGTAGCCGTTGAAGCGGACCCGGAAGACAACGTCGTGGACCTCCTGCGAGGCCACCGGCGCGCCGACCTGTCGGCCGTCGAGCGTCGCCTCGACCCGGTCGAGGAAGGCATCCACCTCGTCGACCTTGTATCCCCGGCGGAGCGCCTTGCGCCGGAAACGCTGACCCTGACTCGCCACTATGTCTCCTGGTCTCGTTCGCCACGCCCGGTCACGCCGGTGCCTCTCCGGCGCGGTCGGTGTTGGTGTCGGTGTCCTCGGCGGCGGCGAGTTGGCCACATGCGCCGTCGATCTCGCGACCTCGGGTGTCCCGCACGGTGGTGGAGACCCCGGCATCGCGCAACCGGCGGACGAACTCCCGCTCGACCGGCTTCGGGCTCGCGTCCCAGCGGCTGCCCGGCGTCGGATTGAGCGGAATGAGGTTCACGTGAGCCAATTTGCCGGCCAGCAGCCGCCCGAGCAGGTCGGCTCGCCACGGCTGGTCGTTCACGTCCTTGATCATCGCGTACTCGATCGACACGCGACGGCCCGTCCGGGCGGCGTAGTCCCACGCTGCGTCCAGCACCTCGGCTACCTTCCAGCGCTGGTTTACCGGCACGAGTTCGTCGCGCAGATCATCATCGGGCGCGTGCAACGACAACGCAAGGGTCACTGAGAGGTCTTCGCTGGCCAGTCGGCGGATGGCCGGGACCAGGCCGACCGTGGAAACGGTGATGTGCCGCTGGGACAGGCCGAGCCCTTCCGGAGCGGGCTGACCAGCCGACGGACCGCCGCGATCACCCGGTTGTAGTTGGCCAGCGGCTCGCCCATGCCCATGAAGACGACCCGCGACAACCTCGGCGGGGAACCCGCGACCACGCCGGAGGCCGCGACCCCGGCCATGTACACCGCCTGGTCGACGATCTCCGCCGTCGACAGGTTGCGGGTCAGCCCGGCCTGGCCGGTGGCGCAGAACGGACACGCCATGCCACAGCCCGCCTGGCTGGAGATGCAGACGGTCACCCGGTCCGGATAGCCCATCAGCACGCTCTCCACCAGCGCACCGTCGTGCAGCCGCCAGAGCGCCTTACGGGTCGCGCCGTCGTCGCAGGTCAGCTCGCGCACCGGGTTGAGCAGCTGGGGAGCAGCTGGTCGGCCAGCCGCTCACGGGTCGCCGCCGGCAGGTCGGTCATCGCCTGCGGGTCACGGACCAACCGGCCGAAGTAGTGGTTGGAGACCTGCTTGGCGCGGAAGGCCGGCTCCCCAGCCCGGTGACCAACGCCTGGCGACCGGCCAGGTCCAGGTCAGCGAGGTGCTGAGGGGCATCGAGGCCGGCGCGCGGCGGGGCTTCCGAGATGGCGGGGATCAGGGGCAGGCTCGTCATGGCTGGTCCAGTGTGTCACGCCGTCGGCGGCAGGTGCCGGTCCGGAGGTGCCGAACGGGCCGGGAGCGCCGGAGCCGGATGACCGGGACGCCGTGATTCATACCTCAGTTCACCACCGGCACGAAGACCGCCAACAGCAGGTAGGCCGTCGGCACCGCGAACAGGATCGAATCCAGTCGGTCCATCAGACCGCCGTGGCCGGGTAGCAGGTTGCTCATGTCCTTCACGCCGAGATCCCGCTTGATCATCGACTCGGCCAGGTCGCCGAGGACCGCCGCGCAGGAGACGGCCGCCCCGAACAGCGCACCCCACCAGGGAGCAACCTCGAACATCAGCCACAGCAGCAGCGCGCCGCCCAGGGCCGCCGCGGTGACCGAGCCGGCGAAGCCCTCCCAGGACTTCTTCGGGCTGATCGACGGGGCCATCGGGTGACGGCCGAAGGAGACACCGGCCGCGTAACCTCCGGTGTCGGAGAGGACCACCCCGATCAGCGTGGCCAGGATGCGCAGGTGCCCGTCGTCCGGGGCCGCCGCCAGCAACGCCGCGAAACCGGCGAGGAACGGCACGTAGACGGCGATCAGGGTGGCCGCGGTGAGATCCCGCTGGAAGCCGGCCGGACCGTCACCCAACCGCCAGATCATGGTCCCCAGCACGGTGACCAGCAGCCCCAGGCTGAGCGCGTCCGGGCCGGCGTACCAGGCCAGACCCACGGTCAACACGCCACCGGCGATCAGCGGCACCAGCGGCGGGTGGGCGCCGCTGCGTCGTACCGCGCGGGCCATCTCCCACATGCCGATGGCGACCGCGGCGGCGATCACCGGCAGGAAGGCCAACGGATAGACCACCAGCGGCACCACGATCAGCGCGCCGAGACCGAGCCCGACCCCGATCGCCGCCGGAGATTGCGGCCCGCCCGGCCGTTGCCCAACTGCTGGGTGGCCGGTCGGTCGAGGCTGGCCCGACGCCGACCCTTCGGCCGTCGACCGGTCGTCGGAGTCTCGTCCGGTGCCACCTCGGCCCGCACGGGCGCGAGCTGCTCGGTCGGGTACCCCGGGTCGTCGAGACGGGCCGGAGAGCCCTGGCCCGGGCCGTCGACGTGGGTCTGCTCGTCGAAGCGCCCCCGGTCCGGGCCGTCGGGACGGGGTCGACCGTCGCCAGCGGTTGGGGGCGGTCGAGGTAGCGGTCACCGCGACCTCGGTCGTCGTACCGGTCGGGCTGGTTCCGGTCGTCCTCGTACCGGTCGCGGCCGTCGAAACGATCGTGCCGGTCCCGGTCGTCGAAGCGGTCCCGGTCGTCCGGGCGGACCGCGCGACCAGGCTCGTCGTACGGCTCGGTCGGGTGCGGATCGGGGTACGTGCGGCCGTGCGGATCGGCGTACAGCTCAGGGCCGGCGGCCGGACGGCGGCTCCACTGGCCGGCGTCGAGCTCCTGCTCGGGCCAGGGCAGTGCGACCGGGCTCTCGGGCCGGTCCCAGCCGCGAGGCTCGCTGCCGTAGGGGTCGGGTGGACATCACGCACCGCGACGCGGCACGAGAACCACCACATGACGCAAGACCACAAGCATCCCCTACACGTGCGATGTTCCTCCGATTGACCGCCCCGACGGTCGGTCGATCCCCGGTGTTCACCGCCCGGTGGCCGGGAATCCTGCCGAGCCTACTGCACAGCCCGGACCGGCACGGCGGACGAGGCACGCCCGACGGACGCGACCTCGCCGGCGGGCCGTCGGCCAGCGATGCCCACAGATCCGGTACGGCACACTACCGGAGATCCGCAGTCATCGATCCGACTCGTGGTCTGCACGATCGGGTACCGAGTCGGGACTCCCGGAATGGTCCGCTGGTGACGCGCGGGCCTCAGCCCGCGCTTCCGACGGGAAGGGGCACACGTGTACAAGATCAGTCTGGCGCTGTTGACGGCGACCGCCCTGGTTCTGGGGGCAGCGGCACCGGCCGCCGCGACCACGGCACGAACCAGGATCACCATCGACCGCCACGCCGGCGAGCTGTTCCCGTTCGAGCCGCCCTACGGCGAGCCGGGAGTGACGTACCCGGCGACGACGGTCGAGGCCAGCGCCCGGAACTGCCCGGCCGGCATCGTCCTCATGTCGGCCTCACTGGTGCAGGACGGCCTGCCGACCCTCTGGGCCACCGCGGGGCACGGCGCCGGCGAGATCCTCTGCGACGGCGGCACTGTCGCACTCCAGATGGCGTTCGCCCGGATCGCTCCGGCGCTGCACTCCGGCCGGGCCACCGCGTACTTCTGCTGCGCGACTCGACCACCGGCGAGCAGTTCGCCGAGAGCACCAGGACCGTCTGGATTCCCTGCTGAGATACGGCACGAGGCCCGTTCCCGACGTCGGGAACGGGCCTCGAGCGACTCGCCCGCCCAAGGGGCGGTGGATCACACCTCGAGCAGTTCGGTTTCCTTGTGCTTGACCAGGTCGTCGATGTTGGCCACGTAGCGCTGGGTCAGGTCGTCGAGTTCCTTCTCGGCGCGGCGGCCGTCGTCCTCGCCAGCCTCGCCGTCCTTGACGATCCGGTCCAGCTCCTCCTTGCCACGGCGGCGGACGTTGCGGATCGCCACCTTGGCCTCCTCGCCCTGTGCCGGGCCACCTTGATCATGTCGCGGCGGCGCTCCTCGGTCATCTGCGGGAGCAGGATGCGCAGCTGGTTGCCCTCGTTGTTCGGGTTCACCCGAGGTCCGAGTCGCGGATCGCCTTCTCCATCGCATTGATCTGCGAGTTGTCGTACGGCTTGATGATGGCCATCCGCGGCTCGGGGACCGCGATGGACGCCATCTGCGTCAAGGGCGTGGGCGTGCCGTAGTAGTCGATGATGACCTTGGAGAACATGGCGGCGTTGGCGCGACCGGTGCGGATGGCGCCGAACTCCTCCTTGGCGTGCTCAACCGCACGCTCCATCTTTCCTCGGCCTCGAGGAGGGTGTCGTCGATCACCGGTCTCCTCGCCTCCTTCTGTGCTCGTCGTGGGCTCTGCTGAAAGTCGTCAGGCTGCCGCTGCCACCGCCGTCGGCGAGGCTCAGGCGGTGATCAGGGTGCCGATCTTGTCGCCACCCACCGCGCGGATGATGGTGTCGTCACCCTGCGCGCCGAAGACCAGCATCGGCAGGCCGTTCTCCATACAGAGGCTGAACGCCGCCGCGTCGGCCACCCGCAGGTTGCGGCGCAGCGCCTCGGAGAAGGTGATCGAGTCGAGCTTGCTGGCGGTGGGGTCGATCCGGGGATCGGCGGTGTAGACGCCGTCCACACCGTTCTTGCTCATCAGCACCACGTCGGCCCGGATCTCCAGCGCCCGCTGGGCGGCCACGGTGTCGGTGGAGAAGTACGGCATTCCGGCGCCGGCGCCGAAGATGACCACGCGGCCCTTCTCCAGGTGCCGGATCGCCCGCAACGGGATGTACGGTTCGGCGACCTGGGCCATGGTGATGGCGCTCTGCACCGGGTCTCGATGCCTTCCTTCTCCAGGAAGTCCTGCAAGGCGAGGCAGTTCATCACGGTGCCCAGCATGCCCATGTAGTCGGCGCGGGCCCGGTCCATCCCGCGTTTCTGCAGCTCCGCGCCGCGGAGAAGTTGCCGCCGCCGACGACCACGGAGACCTGCACGCCGCGGCGGACCACTGTGGCGATCTGCCGGGCGATGGCCTGGACGACGTCCGGGTCGACGCCGATCGCGCCGCCACCGAACACCTCACCGGAGAGCTTCAGCACCACCCGGCGGGCGCGCCCCGGCGGTGGCGCCGTCGGATCGTCCGACTCCAGCGTCCGGTCACTCACAACCTGCGTCATCCGCCCCGCCCTTCCCCACGCGCACGCCCGTGCGGCGCGTACCGCGAACCTGCCGCTGCCGACCCTATGTGACGAGGAGGCCGCGGTGCCTGTCACGTACACCGGCGGCCTCCTCGTTGACGTCTCTGCCCACGGACGCCCAGGGCGTCCGGTGGCGGCTCAGGCCTGGCCGACCTCGAACCGCACGAAGCGGGTGACCTCGATGCCGGCCTCGGCCAGCAGCTGCTTCACCGACTTCTTGTTGTCGGCCACCGACGCCTGCTCGATCAGGACGTAGTCCTTGAAGAAGGAGTTCACCCGACCCTCGATGATCTTCGACAGGGCCGCCTCGGGCTTGTTCTCCTCGCGGGCGGTCTGCTCGGCGATGCGCCGCTCGGACTCGACGACCTCGGCCGGAACCTCGTCCCGGTGAGGTACTTCGGCCGCATCGCGGCGATCTGCATGGCCACACCGCGAGCGTCGGCGTCGCCCGCCTCGTCGCTCTTGCCGGTGTACGACACCAGCACGCCAACGGCCGGCGGCAGGTCCTGGGCCTTGCGGTGCAGGTAGACAGCGGTGGTGCCCTCGACCCGGGCGAACCGGTTGAGCACCAGCTTCGCCGATCTTGGCGGACTGCTCCTGGATCACGTCCGCGACGACCTTGCCGTCGAGCTCGGTGGCGAGCAGCTCTCGGCGGAGTTCACGCCGGAGCGCTCACCGTGCTCGACCAGCTGCTGGGCCAGCGCGATGAACGACTCGGTCTTGGCGACGAAGTCGGTCTCGCAGTTCAGCTCCAGCAGGGCCTTGCCGGAGTGGGCGACCAGGCCGTTCGCGGCCGTACGGCCAGCCCGCTTGCCAACGTCCTTGGCGCCCTTGACGCGCAGGATCTCGACGGCCTTGTCGAAGTCGCCCTCGGCCTCGGTCAGCGCCTTCTTGCTGTCCATCATGCCGGCGCCGGTGAGGTCGCGGAGCTTCTTGACGTCCGCGGCGGTGATTTGGGACATGGCTCTCTCTTCGGTGTTGAGGCGGCGTGTGGATGGTCAGAGGTGCCGGTTACCCGGATCCGGGCGGATCGTGCCCGGCGTACCGTCACTGGCCCGCCGTCCGCGAAAACGGACGGCGGGACAGCGACGGTGCGGTCACTCCGCGTGGCGGCCGCCGGCTGCTCGGTGGCGGCCTGCGCCGGCTGCTCCGGGTGGCGGGCTGCTCGGTGGCGGCAGCCGCGGGCTGCTCGGTGGCGGCAGCGGCGGGCTGCTCGGTGGCGGCAGCGGCGGGCTGCTCGGCCGGGGCGGCCGACTCGTCGGCCTTCTTCGGCTCGAGGAGCTCGCGCTCCCACTCGGTCAGCGGCTCGTCGCTCGCGACACCCTCGGGCTTCGTCGTTGCCCCGACGGCGGCCGGAACGCGCGATCAGACCGTCCGCGACGGCAGCCGCGACGACCTTGGTCAGCAGCTCGGCCGAGCGGATCGCGTCGTCGTTACCCGGGATCGGGAAGTCGACCTCGTCCGGGTCACAGTTGGTGTCCAGCACCGCGATCACCGGGATGCCCAGCTTGCGGGCCTCGTCGACGGCGATGTGCTCCTTCTTGGTGTCGACGATCCAGACCGCGGCGGGAAGCTTCTGCATGTCCCGCAGACCACCGAGGGTGCGGGTCAGCTTGATCTTCTCGCGGGAGAGCTGCAGGGTCTCCTTCTTGGTGTAACCGGCGGCGGTGCCGCTGAGGTCACCAGACCCTCCAGCTCCTTCATCCGCTGGAGCCGCTTGTACACCGTCTGGAAGTTGGTCAGCATGCCACCGAGCCAGCGGTGGTTCACGTACGGCTGGCCGACCCGGGTCGCCTGATCGGCAATCGCCTCCTGGGCCTGCTTCTTGGTGCCGACGAACAGGATGCTGCCACCCTCGGCGACGGTCCCACGCACGAACTCGTACGCCTTCTCGATGTACTCGAGGGTCTGGCGCAGGTCGATGATGTAGATGCCGTTGCGCTCGGTCATGATGAAGCGCTTCATCTTCGGGTTCCAGCGCCGGGTCTGGTGCCCGAAGTGGACACCGCTCTCCAGCAGCTGGCGCATGGTCACGACGGCCATGGTGGGGTACTCCTCAAGGTCCCTGGTTGTCACGCCCGGCCGGTGGCCGGGCGTCCTGGCGCCTGGTCGCCGACCCATGGTGGACCCGATCAAGATCAGGACCAGGGAGGCCGTCGCTCCACGACGATTCGTGAAGAGGGCGCGCGAGGTCGACCGCACGAGGCGGTCGCCAGTTGGCCAGTGTACGCCCCTCACCCGTTCAGCCACCCGGGGTGCGTCGACCGCGCGTCTCGCGGTGCCCAGGTCGGCGTCCGGGGCTTGATCAGCTCGGCTTCCTGGGCCTGATCGACTCGGCGGTCCGGGGCGTTATCGGCTCGGCGCGGTCCGGGGCGTGATCAGCTTGGCGCGGTCCGGGGCGTGATCGGCTTGGCGCCCTGGGCTTGATCGACTCGGCTTCCTGGAAGTCGCGGCATCCACGCGCCGGATACCGCGACTTCATGAAAACCGAGTCGATCATGGCGCAGGGGCGCTGGACGCAGCGCCGGGTTCGCCCGACCGGCGCGAGGCAGCCTCACCCCGCGCGAGGCACGCCTCACCCCGCGCGAGACACGCCCACCCGGCGCAGAGCACGCCGGGCAGGGCAGAGCACGCCGTCCCGCCCGTCGCCCGACTCCCGCCCGAAGCCTGGCCGCGACGGTGTTGCCGAGAGCGGGTGACCAGCCGCGGGTCAGCCGGCGGCCAGCGCGGCGGCGAGGAAGAGCACCAGGCCGACGGTCAGGTAGGCAGTCGGCGGGCGCAGCCAGCCCCGGCCACCGTCGGCGAGCGCCAGACCTCCGGTTCGGAGCCCGTACAGCCCGGTCGCGAAGATCGGCAGACCGGCAACCAGGGCGATACCCACCACCACGTTCCCGGCGTTCACCGGATCGCCGGTCACGCCCGCGAGCAGCACCCGCAGCGCGGGAACCTCGAAGATCAACACCAACAGCGCGAAGAGTACGGCCAGCACCGGACGGCGGGTCCGATAGACGCCGTCGGCGGCGGACGGATACGCCGCTGGCTCGCCAGTGGTCAGGTCGGGCGGGGCCCGATTCCCGGCATCGGACCGGTCGGCATCTCCAGTGGTGCGGCGCATCGCCGCTGCCCGCGTCGGCTCGATGATCGGGTACCCAGCGAGCGGGCGGGCCGAGCCTGGTCGGCGAGGACATTGGCCGACGAGTCGGCCGCCGACGGCGCTGAACGGTTGGCCTCATCCCGGCTGGCGGTCAGCGCGGAATCCGTCCCGGCCGACTCCCGGGCAGCCCGGCGCCCGGGCAGCTCACCGGAGATCTCCGAGGCGTCCCGGTCGGCTCGTCGCGAACGCGTCGCCCGGTAACCCTCCACCTCACCGAGTGGGTCGACGGCAGCCAGCCGGCCCGAATTCGCCTCACCCGTACCGAACCGGCCGGTCTGAGCGTCCATGGCAGCAAAGCGGCCCGAGTCCGACTCCGGTACACCGAAACGGTCAGCGTCCACCGCACTCAGACGACCCGAATCCGACTCCGGTACACCGGAACGATCAGCGTCCACCGCGCCGAAGCGGCCCGAGTCCGATTCCCGGCGCCGGCCAACGCCGGTGTCCTCGACGGAGCGACCGTCGTCGACGCCTCGCTGCTCGGGAGTCTCGCCCTCCCGGTACCGCGGTTCGCCCGCGCCGCGCCATTCCGACTCGCCGTAACCGCGACCCCGCTCGTCGGGTACCAGCGTGACTCCTGATCTTCCGGAAAGCTCCGTCGTCCGTCCACGTCAGGCACCGTATGCGACCGGGCACGCCTGCGCCATTTCGGCCCGGCCAGCCGCCGCCCTCGCACAGGGCAAGCGCGGCGAACGGAGGCGTGCAGGTCGCGCCAACAGGTGACTCCCCAGCCTCGGTCACCGCATCGACGCCGTAGCACAGCTCGGCATGATCGTCTGGCTGTCCACAGGACACCGGTTATCCACAGATCGGTCATCACCGGGTCGCGGTGGCCGCACTCCGGCGGGCAGCGTGCCAGCCATGACGAACCGGAACCAGGCCGTTGGCGCGTACGGCGAGCGGTGCGCCGCCCGGCACCTGACCGAGGCAGGGCTGCGCCCGATCGCGCAGAACTGGCGCTGCTCGGCCGGGGAGATCGACATCATCGCGTGGGACGGGCCGGTGCTCGCCTTCTGCGAGGTGAAGACCCGCCGGGCGATGACTTCGGCACCCCGCCGAGGCGGTGGTGCCGGCCAAGGCCCGCCGGCTGCGAGGGCTCGCGGCACGGTGGCTTACCGAGACCGGCACGACCGCCGAGGAGGTGCGCTTCGACGTGCTGTCGGTGCGGCTGCCCGATGCCGGCCCGGCCCAGGTCGAGCACGTCAAAGGTGCGTTCTGAGATGTGCACCTCGATGGACCGGTGACGCGCCGTGAGCTACGCGAAGGTGCTCTGCGTGGGTTGGTCGGCGTGACCGGCCAGCTGGTCGAGGTGGAGGCGGACCTGGCCGCCGGCCTGCCGGCGGTGGTGATCTCCGGCCTGCCGGACACCGCTCTGCACGAGGCCCGCGACCGTGTCCGGGCAGCCGTGGTCAACTCCGGTCAGCGCTGGCCCAACCGGCGGATCACCCTCAACCTGCTGCCCGCCACGCTGCCGAAGTTCGGCTCGGCCTTCGATTTGGCCATCGCCGCGGCGCTGCTGGGCGGCTCGGGTGAGCTGCCACTGCTTCCGCTGGAGGGTGGTGGTCCTCGGTGAGCTGGGGCTCGACGGGACGGTCCGACCGGTGCGCGGCGTGCTCCCGATGGTCGCCGCCGCAGCCCAGGCCGGCGTCGGGAGGGTGATCGTTCCGGTCGGCAACGCCGCCGAGGCGGCGGTCATCCCCGGGTACGGGTGCGAGCGGTGGACAGCCTCCACCGACTGGTCGCCTTCGTTCGCGACGGCACCCGCTGATCGAACCACCGGCTGTCGGCCCAGCACCGATGGTCGACGGGCCCGACCTCGCCGACGTCGCGGGCAGCAACTGGGCCGACGCGCGTTGGAGGTCGCCGCCGCCGGCGGGCACCACGTGGCGCTGCTCGACCTCCGGGGCGGGCAAGACGATGCTCGCCGAACGGCTGCCGTCGATCCTGCCGGAGCTGGACGACGACGCGGCGCTGGAGGTCACCGCCCTGCACTCGGTCGCCGGGCTGCTGCCGCCGGGCGGTCGGCTGCTGCGCCGCCCACCGTTCCAGGCACCACATCACACCGCCACGGTGCCGTCGCTGGTCGGTGGCGGTTCGGGCCTGGCCCGGCCCGGCGCGGTGTCACTGGCCCACCGCGGGTCTTGTTTCTGGACGAGGCCCCGAGTTCAGCAAGGGTGCGCTGGACGCCCTGCGCCAGCCACTGGAGCACGGCCGCATCCGGCTGAACCGCAGTGGGGCGCCACCGAGTACCCGGCCCGAAGCCAGTTGGTGCTCGCCGCCAACCCTTGCCCGTGCGCGAAGCCATCCGGGGACGCGCACTGCGAATGCTCGCCGTTGGTCCGCCGCCGCTACCTGGGTCGGCTCTCCGGGCCACTGCTGGACCGGATCGACGTCCAGGTGCGGCTGATGCCGGTGCGGGCGGCGGAGCTGATGGCCGCCCACGGCGACATCGAACCCTCGGCGACGGTCGCCGCCCGGGTGGCGGCGGCTCGACAGGCGGCGGCGTCCCGCTGGGCGGATCTCGGCCGGCGGCTCAACGCCGAGGTGGACGGCCCATACCTGCGCCGGCCGCCGTGGCGGCTACCCGCCCGGGTCACCGTCGAGCTGCGTGGACGGCTCGACTCCGGCTCGCTGTCGGCACGGGGCTTCGACCGGGTGATCCGGATGGCCTGGACCATCGCCGATCTGGACGGCCGGGACCGGCCAGACCTGAACGACGTCCGCGAAGCGATCCAACTACGAACGGGGAGGCGACGTGAGCGCCGACGAGGAACGCAGGCTGGCCCGGGTCGCCCTGACCTGGCTGGCCGAGCCGGGCACCCGCGCGGTTCACCACCTGGTCGATCGGCTCGGCCCGGTGGCGACCCTGGACCTTCTGCTCGACGGCGGCAGCCCGGAGGGCTGGCTGCACCACGGTGGCCGCCCGGTCGGCGGCCGGCGACGCCCGGGCGGTGGCGTCCGAGGCGCTGGAGCGGGCGGACCGGCTCGGTGCCCGGCTGGTCACGCCGGACGACGAGGAGTGGCCGGCCCGGGTGGCCGGCCTGGCCACGATGCGGCTGCCGGACGTCACCCGCCGGGTGGACGGTGAGACCGCCCCGCCGCTGTGCTTCTGGGTACGCGGGAGCTGGCCGCTGGGCGAGGCCCTGGATCGCTCGGTGGCCGTGGTCGGAGCGCGGGCGGCCACCGGCTACGGGCAGCACGTCGCAACCGAGCTGGGGTACGGGTTGGCCGAGCGGGACTGGACGGTGGTGTCCGGTGGCGCGTTCGGCATCGACGCCGCCGCGCACCGGGGTGCCCTCAACTCGGGTGGTCTCACCGTCGCGGTGCTCGCCTGTGGGCTGGACCGGCCGTACCCGATGGGCAACTCCGCGCTCTTCGACCGGATCGCCGACACCGGGCTGCTGGTCAGCGAGTGGCTGCCCGGTGCGGAGCCGCTACGGCCCCGGTTCCTGATCCGCAACCGGGTGATCGCCGGAGGCACCCTGGCACCGTCGTGGTGGAGGCGTCGGCGCGCAGTGGCGCGACGCAGACCGCTCGGCGGGCCATCTACGCCAATCGGGTGGCCATGGTGGTTCCCGGGCCGGTGACCTCGGCGATGTCCGTCGGCGCGCACGAGTTCCTCCGGAATTCCCAAGGCCCGGCTGGTCACCGGGGTGGCGCATGTGCTGGAGGAGGTGGGCCGGATCGGCGCGGACCTGGCCCGCTGGCACGCGGCCCGCAGCGGGCGGCCGACGCGCTCGACGACGAAGCGCGGTCACTGCTGGAGGCCCTGCCCGCCGGGGCGCGATGGGCGTGGATCGGCTCGCCGCCCGCGCCGGCGTCGACCTGCGGACGGCGCTGCGCAAGCTGTCCCTGCTGGAGGAGCTGTCCATGGTGGTCCGTCGAGACGACGGCTACGCCCTCGCCCCAGCCGTCAAAGCCAAACGCGCGGCGGCGGAGACGTCCGGCCGCCCTGAGGGCGCTCGCTCGGGGCAACCGGCTGCCGCGACGGCCGGTAGGGTCCCTGGTCATGGGTGCGATCAAGCCGTGGCACATCAGCGTGCTCCTCTGTCTCGTCGTGACCGCCGCGCTCGTTGTGGGCTTGGTCGTGGTGGCCAGGAGGAGCAACCGCCGCTAGTTGGGGCGAACACCGGCGCCGTCGTGACGGGTGCCGCGGGCGGACCGGCCGTAGGCTGGTGCCGTGCCCGCAGTGAGCGAGAGTGCCCGGTCGACAGAACGGCCAGCACACCGGCCGATCAAGCACCCAGCAGCCCGGCCGACGAACCCGGCAGCACACCGGCCGACAAGGCGACCAGCACACCGGCCAACGAACCCGCAAGCACACCGGCGAGGGCCCGATGAGCCGGCCTGACCGGGGCACTCGGGCCATGCACCAGGCGCTACCGCCAACGCTGCAGCGACGCGGTCGACGACTTCGCCGAGCACCTGTCCGGGTTCGGAACCGGTCGGCGCACACCGTCCGCGCGTACGTCACGGATCTGGTCTCGCTCCTCGATCACGCCGTCCGGATGGGCTGTGTCGACCTCACCGAGCTGGACCTGTCGGTGCTGCGGAGCTGGTTGGCCGGCAGCGCACCACCGGCGCGGCCCGCACGTCGCTGGCCCGGCGGGCCGCGTCGGCGCGGGCGTTCAGCGCCTGGGCGCACCGGGCCGGGCTGCTCCCCACCGACGTGGGTGCCGCGCTGGCCAGTCCTCGCGCGCATCGGGAGCTGCCCAGCGTCCTGCGCGCCGACCAGGCCGCCGCCCTGGTGGAGGCGCCGGCCCGGCACGCACCGCCCCCGAACCAGCCGGCGGAGCCGGGCCCGAGCGAAGCGGCCGAGGCGGTGCCCCTGCGCGACCGGGTGTTGCTGGAGCTGCTCTACGCCACCGGCGTACGGGTGAGTGAGGCGTGCGGCTTGGACGTCGGAGACGTCGACCATGGCCGGCGGGTGATCCGGGTGTTCGGCAAGGGTGGACGGGAGCGCTCGGTGCCGTACGGGTGCCCGCGCAACGGGCGTTGGACGACTGGCTTCGCCGGGGCCGCCCGGCGATGGTGGGCGCCCGGTCGGGAGACGCGCTGCTGCTGGGTGCCCGGGTGGTCGGCTCAACCCGACGACCGCGCGTCAGATCGTCGGTGCGTACGCCGAGACCGCCGGCCTGCTCCGGACCAGCCCGCACGGTCTGCGCCACTCCGCGGCCACCCACCTCCTGGAGGGTGGCGCGGACCTGCGTGCCGTGCAGGAGTTGCTCGGTCACTCGTCGCTGGCCAGCACCCAGATCTACACGCACGTCTCGGTCGAGCGGCTGCGCGCCGCCTACCGCCAGGCGCACCCCGCGCCTGATCGACTGTCGGAGGGAGGGCGAGTCCGGCGGTTACGATCATCACGTGAGCGTCCCGCAGCCCCTGAGCCGATCCCGGGCGCCCGCCTGCTCTTCTCCCTGGACCCGGCGGTCAGCCACCTCAACCACGGTTCGTTCGGCGCGGTTCCGGTGGGCGTGCAACGAGCCCAGCAGCGACTGCGCGACGAGATGGAGGCCAACCCCTGCGCTTCTTCACCCAGGGGCTGGTCGACCGGATCGCGCACACCCGCCGGCACCTCGCCGGGTTCCTGGGCGCCGACCCGGACGGCAGCGCCCTGGTGGGCAACACGACCACCGGCGTCGCCGTGGTGCTCCAGTCGGTGGGCCTGCACGCCGGCGACGAGGTGCTGAGCACCGATCACGGGTACGGCGCGGTGAGCCTGGCCATCCAGCGCGAGTGCCGCCGCACCGGCGCGGTCAGCCGGGTCCTGCCGATCCCACCGGCCACCACCGACGAGCAGATCGTGCAGACCATCCGCGCCGGCCTGCGCCCGGGCGGACCCGGCTGCTCGTGGTCGACCAGCTCACCTCGTCCACCGCCCGGCTCTTCCCGACCGCCGCCATCGTCGGGTGGCCCACGAACACGGCGTGCCGGTCCTGGTGGACGCGGCACACGCCCGGGCATGCTGCCCACCCCGGTGGCCAACATCGGCGCGGACTTCTGGGTGGGCAACCTGCACAAGTGGGCGTACGCCCCACGGGGACCGCCCTGCTGGCGGTGGCACCGCAGTGGCGGGACCGGATCGAGCCGCTGGTGGTCTCCTGGGAGCAGGACTCCGGCTTTCCGGCTCGGATCGAGTGGCAGGCGACTCTCGACTACACGTCGTGGCTTGCCGCCCCGGCGGGCCTGTTCACGATGCGCAGCCTCGGCGTCGACCGGGTGCGCGCGCACAACGCCGCTGGCCGCGTACGGCCAGCGGGTGGTAGGGACGCTCTCGGGTGACTCCCGCCGATCTGCCCGACCCCGGCGGGCCGGGTGTCGTTGCGCCGCATTCCGCTGCCGCCCGGTCTGGGCACCACCACCGAGGCCGCGCGGGCGTTGCAGACCCGGATCGGCGAGCGCCTCGCGACCGAGGTGGCGGTGATGAGCTGGAACGGCCGAGGGTGGTTGCGGCTCACCGGTCAGGTCTACAACACCGCCGACGAGTACGAGCGGCTGGCCGTGCGGCTGCCGGCACTGCTCGCCCAGCGCTGACCCTGCGAGGGCCGGCGCCGCCCGGTCAGCCTCAGACCGGTAGCAGTCGCACCGGGCCGAGGCCGAGCAGGGCCAGCGGGTCCAGATAGTCCGCGCCCCGGCGTAGGCCCCAGTGCAGGCAGGCGTCGGCCGGACAACCCGGGTGGCCGGGCAGCAGCTCACCCAGTGGCGCACCGGCGGCGACCGACTGGCCGGGGCGTACGGCGGGTTGGACCGGCTCGTGGGTGGTCCGCAGCCCGTCGGCGTGCCCACGGTGATCACCGGTCGACCGGCCACCAGACCGGCGAAGAGCACGGTGCCCGGACCGGCGCTGCGCACCACCGTCCCGGCCGGGGCGGCCAGGTCGACGCCCGGTGCCCAGCCAGCCACGGGTGGGGCGGTGGGTCGAAGCGGCGTACCGGTCGAGGTGGCCCGTCGACCGGCCAGCGGAACCGCGCGGCGGGCGTCGGGTCGACGGCCAGGGCCGCGACCGGCACTGTCGACGTCGGTGGCTCGCCGGGCACCGCCGCGACCAGCACGGCCAGCCCGCAGAGGTGCACGGTCAGGGCGAGGGAAGGGCCGCGCAGAGCAGCACGGTGCGGCGGATCGAGCCGAGGCGCGGGGCGGTTGGCTGTCGCATGACGGCAGCCTCGGGCCGAGGCAGGGTCGTCCGCCAGCCCGGCCGACGAAGCTGTGGACAACCGCAGGTGCTGTGGACGACCACCCGGAGGCGCCGACGATCTGCTATGGCCGAGGGTCGTCGCCGCACAGGTTCCCACCCGGCGGGCCGTTCTCGCACCGGGGCGGTGGGCCTAGGCTGGCGGCGTACGGCGGGTGCCGCCGTGGGGATCGGGGAGGCCGCATGACCACTGTCGATGACCGGACGCCGACGGTGGCCGACGTGAGCGACCGTCCCGGCTCGCGGAGCCGGACGAGGCGATCAGCGCCGAGGAGTTGCAGCTCGCCGCCCGCAACCACGGCATCCCGTTGGAGGCGCTGCGCTACGACGTCACCCCGGCCGGGCTGCACTATCTGCTGATCCACTACGACATCCCGGAGGTCGACGCGTCGACGCACGCGCTGACCATCGGTGGCGCGGTGGACCGCCCGCTGACCGTCACCCTGGCCGACCTGCGTGCCCGACCGCGGGTCACCGAGCAGGTGACCCTGGAGTGCGCCGGCAACGGGCGGGCCCTGCTGCACCCGGCCGGTCAGCCAGCCCTGGCTGGTCGAGGCGGTCGGCAACGCCGAGTGGACCGGCACCCCTTGCTCCGCTGCTGCGGGAGGCGGGCCTCGGGCCGGACGCGGTGGGCGTGGTCTTCACCGGCGCCGATCACGGCGTGGAGCGCGGGTCGAGCAGGACTACCAGCGGGCGCTTCCGGTCGCCGACGCGCTGCGGGACGAGGTGCTGCTGGCGTACGAGATGAACGGCGCTCCCCTGCTGCCGCAGCACGGCGCACCGCTGCGGCTCATCGTGCCGGGCTGGTACGGCATGGCCCACGTGAAGTGGCTCCACTCCGTCGAGATCCGGACCGAGCCGTTCGAGGGGTATCAGAACGCGGTGGCCTACCGGGTCCGCCAGAACGCCGACGATCCGGGGTTCCGGTCACCCGGATCGAGCCCCGCGCGCTGGTCCGACCGCCTGGCTTCCCCGACTTCATGTCCCGCCGCCGGGTGCTGCGGCCCGGCCTGTGCACCGTGGACGGTCGGGCCTGGTCGGGGCACGCGCCGGTGGTCGCCGTGGAGGTCACCACCGACGGTGGACAGAGCTGGGCACCGGCCGAACTGGACCCGGCGGGCGGCGGCGACTTCGCCTGGCGGCGGTGGCGGTACGAGTGGACAGCCACCCCGGGCCGGTACGTGCTGGGTGCCGGGCGACCGACGCGTCCGGACGGACCCAGCCGGTCGAGCAGCCGTGGAACCGTGGCGGATTCGCCAACAACCTGGTGCAGCGGGTCGAGGTCGTGGTGCCGGCCGAGTGATCGGCGGCGGCGGGTGTCACGCCACGGGTGGGGACCCGTGGGGTGGCTGGTCGACGCGGGTGCGGTCAGCCGCCGAAGCCGGAGTCGGCGGGCAGCGAGATGTCGGGCTTCTCCAGCTCCTCGACGTTGACGTCCTTGAAGGTCATCACTCGGACGTTCTTCACGAAGCGGGCAGGACGGTACATGTCCCACACCCAGGCGTCGTGCATCTCAACCTCGAAGTAGACCTCGCCGTCCGAGTTGCGCACGTGCAGGTCGACCTGGTTGGCCAGGTAGAACCGCCGTTCCGTCTCCACCACGTACGAGAATTGGCGGACAATGTCGCGGTACTCCCGGTAGAGCTGCAGCTCCATCTCGGTCTCGTACTTCTCGAGATCTTCCGCGCTCATCGCACTCCGCCTTCCATGGCCACATCTTCCCCACCGGCGCCGGAGGCCGAGGCTGCTCGCCCAACGCCACGCCGACGGTACCCCTGACGCCCCGGAGCGCTCCATCGGCTCATCCAGGGCGTGGCCGCCGGGCCGTCGGGCGCGCGGCGGCCGGCCGTCGCGGCCGGAGACCGCGGCGACATTGATGTACGAGAACCGGTGCTCCCGGCACGGCCCGTGCTCCCGCAGCGCCGCCGAGTGCTCCGGGGTGATGTAGCCCTTGTGCTCGGCGAAGCCGTACGCGGGAACACCCGTCCAACTCGACCATGAGCCGGTCCCGGGTGACCTTGGCGAGCACGCTGGCCGCCGCCACGCAGGCGGCCACCCGGTCGCCCTTCCACACCGCCAGCCCGGGCACGCCGAGGCCGTCCACCCCGAAGCCGTCGGTCAGCACGTATTCCGGGTGGGTGGTGAGCGAGGCGAGCGCCCTGCGCATGGCGGCCAGGTTGCACACGTGCAGACCCCGGGCGTCGACCTCCTCGGCCGGGATGACCACCACGGCGTACGCGAGTGCGCGGTCCACGACCTCCGCGTACACCCGTTCGCGGCTGGCCGGGGTGAGCAGCTTCGAGTCGGCCAGCCCCTCGATCTCGCCGCGCCGCCCTCGGGCAGCATCGCCGCAGCCGCGACCAGTGGACCGGCACACGCGCCCCGGCCCGCCTCGTCGGCACCGGCGACGTGCCGGAAGCCCGCCGCTGCAACGCCCGCTCCAGCGCGTACAGGCCGGCCTCTCGGCGCACGACGGTACGCGGCGGGTCAGCACTGGGCCTCGCCCCGGTCGGCGGCGGTCGACTGCCCGAGCCGGGTCAGCAGGGCTGGCAACTCCGGGGGTAGAACCGCTCGCCGCTGGTCGCCAGCTCGTCGGGGAGCCACCAGCGGTGGCCGGCGATGCTGCGCTGTTCGATGTCGTTGAAACCCGCGGTGTCCACCTGCCAGGACTCCACCCGCCAGAGAAAGAAGTCCTGCGTCTGGCGGTACCAGGTGCCGTCGAACGAGAACTCGGTCGCGTCGGACCAGACCGGGTCGCCCAGCTCGGCCGGGTCGAGCCGCAGCCCGGTCTCCTCGGCCAACTCCCGGGCAGCGCCCACCGCCGGGGACTCCATCGGATCGAGCCCGCCGCCCGGTGTGAACCAGTATCGGTGCCCCGGTCGGGCCGGGTCGAAGCCCTCGAACAGCAGGACCCGGCCAGCCGCGTCGACGAGCAGCACGCGGGCCGCGCGTCGAGGGGTGTAGGCCCGGTTGCCACTGCTCACGGCTGCGGGGCTCGCACGCTCACTCCTCGCGCTCACGTTCACCGCACCAGCCTGCCAGACCGACGGCCGATCGCCCACGCCCCCGTCGCACTACGGCTTGGGAATGCCGTCGAACCCGTCGGGCACCGTGAGCCAGGTGGCTCGACTGACCGGCCAGAAGACGGTGAACGCCCGCCCGACCACGTCCTTCTCGGGAATCGTGGCCTCGGTGATGTTCTGCTGGGACTGCTGCCAGTGCTCCAGCGAGTCGCCGGAGGCGGAGCGGTGGTCGCCCATCACCCACAGCCGACCCTCCGGCACAGTGATGTCGAACTCCTGGTCGGCCGGCTTGTCGCGGACCCCGTCCAGCGAGAAGATGTATGGCTCGTCCAGCGACTTGCCGTTGATCATCAGCCGTTCCTCCGGGTCGCAGCAGACCACGTGGTCACCGGGGATGCCGATCACCCGCTTGATGAAGTCCTCACCGTCGGGGTTGCCGCTCCACTCGGTCGGAGCCTGAAGACGATCACCTCGCCGCGATGCGGCGAGCGGAAGTCGTAGACCAGCTTGTTGACCAGCACCCGGTCATCGATCTTGAGAGTGTTCTCCATGGACGGGGAGGGGATGAAGAAGGTCTGCAGCACAAAGGCGCGGACCAGCACCGCGACCAGGATCGCCACACCCAGCAGGATCGGCAGCTCCTTCCAGAAGGAGCTGCGCGGCTTGTCGGTCTGCTCGTCAATCACGCCAAGGAGCCTACGTTGCCGGGCCGGACGTCATCGTCCGGAACGCGCGGAAGCCCGCAGTGCGGCTGCCAACGGAAGAATCAGGACCACACCGCCCGACGGGGTCGGTCGTGCCGGCAGGGTGCCGGAGGAGGCCGTGGCCGGCCCGGACACGTCGTCGAACGTCGACGGCACCGACAACGGATTCCACCGGGACGAGGGCCAGACCACCATGAAGGCCCGGCCGACCACGTTGTCGATCGGCACCGGCCCCTGGCAGCGCGCGTCCTGGGAGACCTCACGGTGGTCGCCCATCACGAAGATCTGACCGGGCGGTACGACGACCTCGTCGAAGCGTCGGGAGCGACACTCCGCCGGGTTGGGCGGCAGGTCCAGCGGGGAGTCCCGCAACACGTACGGCTCGTTGAGCGGCGTGCCGTTGACGGTCACCCGGCCCTGGCTGTCGCAGCACTTGACCCGGTCGCCGGGGATGCCGATCACCCGCTTGATGAAGTCCTTCTCACCCGGGCGGCTCACCCCGACCAGGTCGCCAACCGTACGGGCGAGCCGACCAGCGACCCCAGGCTTCGGCTGATCGTCGACCTGCGGCGCCCAGCGGTCGGTGCCCCGGAAGACCACCACCTCGCCGCGTACCGGGTCCCGAACGTCGTAGACGACCTTGTTGACCAGCACCCGGTCACCGACGAGGAGCGTGTCCTCCATCGAACCGGACGGAATGAAGAACGCCTGGAGCAGGAAGGTGCGGATCAGCACCGCGAGGCAGAAGGCGACGACCAGCAGCAGCGGAAGCTCCTGCCAGAGGGGCATCTGCCGGCGGGCACGGCGCGCGCGTCGGCGCCACGGATCGGCGGTGCCGTCCTCGTCAAGCGTCTGCACCACGCCACTCCCCGGTCCGCAGAAACACCACCGCCCGGGAGCCTCGTCGAGGCTCCACGGGCGGTCGTGACAGCTGCCCGCCACGTGGGCGGGCCCGCCGCTCAGCTGCGCCCGTACGACCAGGGTAGTGCGCTCTGGTCGGTACGGCATCCGCGCAGCTCGGGCGGCGTGGCGAGCGGGAAGTCAGCTGGGCTGCTTCTCCCGCTTCTCCTGATCTTGGCCTTCTTGCCGCGCAGCTCACGCAGGTAGTAGAGCTTGGCGCGACGCACGGCACCGCGGGTCAGGATCTCGATCCGGTCGATGCCCGGGCCGTTGAGCGGGTAGGTGCGCTCGACACCGACACCGAAGCTGACCTTGCGGACCGAGAAGGTCTCGCGCAGACCGTCACCCTGGCGGCGGATCACGACGCCCTGGAAGATCTGGACACGGGACCGGTTGCCCTCGACGACGCGGGCGTGCACCTTGACGGTGTCACCAGCCCGGAAGTCGGGAAGGTCGGTCCGCTTCGACTGGGCGTCAAGGGCGTCCAGGATGTTCATCGCTGCGTCCTCGTAGGCTCACGGCGCACCGTCACTCGGTGCGCGGGTGGGTGATTCTGATCCCCGGAGGGTGATCGGCGAACCGATCCCGGTCGGGGATCCTCGCATCCGACCGCGGGCACGGTCGGATGCGGCAACCCCTACTCTGCCACATCCCCGGCGGAGGCTGAAATCCGGCCTGGTCCAGGGCCGCGATGTCCCGTTTGTCGAGCCGATCGGCCGGCAGCGCGGCGAGCAGATCCGGGCGCCGGGCCGCGGTGCGCAGCAGCCCTCCTCGCGACGCCAGCGGGCGATCTTGCCGTGGTCACCGGAACGGAGCACCTCCGGCACATCGTGCCCACGCCAGCTCGGCGGCTTGGTGTAGATCGGTGCCTCCAACAACCCGTGTGCGTGCGACTCCTCGTCCAGCGAGCCCGCGTTGCCCAGCACCCGGGCAGCAGTCGGGTGACCGCCTCCAGCATCACCAGGACCGCGACCTCGCCGCCGAAGAGCACGTAGTCACCGAGCGAGACCTCGGTGACCGGCATCCGGTGGCGGCGTGCGCCAGGACGCGCTGGTCGATCCCCTCGTAGCGTCCGCAGGCGAAGAGCAGGTGCGACTCGGCGGCCAACTCGTGAGCCATGGCCTGGGTGAATGGGGCACCGGCCGGCGACGGCACCAGCAGCCGGGGCGGCGGGGCCTCGGTCGGCGCGAGCGCGTCCAGCGCCTCACCCCACGGCTCCGGGCGCATCACCATGCCCGGGCCGCCGCCGTAGGGGTGTCGTCCACAGTGCGGTGCACGTCGTGGGTCCAGGTCCGCAGGTCGTGCACGGCAAGCTGGAGTACGCCGTTGGCCCGCGCCCGTCCGATCAGCGACAGGTCCAGCGGGGCGAAGTACTCCGGAAAGATCGACACGACGTCGACGCGCATGCGGGACGGCCCTACAGGTCGAGCAGGCCGGCTGGCGGGTCGACGATCACGCGTCCACCGGCCAGGTCGACCTCCGGAACGATCGCCCGGACGAACGGGATCAACGCGGTACGCCCCTCGGGCGCCGCAGCACCAGCAGGTCGGACGAGGGCGCGTGGTCGATCCGGGCAACCTCGCCGAGACGTTCGCCGGCCGGGGTCACCACGGCCAACCCGACCAGCTGGTGGTCGTGGAACTCCTCCGGGTCGTCCGGCGGGTCACGTCGGCGCTGTCCACCACGAGCAGGGTGCCGCGCAGCCCTCGGCGGTGTTGCGATCCGGAATGCCGGCGAACGCGATGAGCACCCGACCTGGTGGAAGCGGGCTTCCTCGATGGTCAGCTCCGCCGGAACCCGGAACGGAACGCCAGGCTCGTCCCCGTTGCCTGGCACGTCTTCGGTGCTGCGCGGGAGGTCGGGGCGTCGCCCTCGGCTCAGCGCTCGGCACAGTGTTGCGCGCAGGCGGGTCGCCCCCGGCTCAGTGCGCAGCACTGTGCCGGGGCGAACCGTGCCTCGGGCTCGTCGGTCCGCACTTCCACGGTGACCTCACCGCGGACACCGTGCGGCTTGCCGATCCTGCCGACGACGAGCTGCATCAGTACGAGTCGACGATGTCGACGCGGACTCCGCGCCCGCCGATGGAGCCGATCACCTGGCGCAGCGCCTTGGCGGTCCGGCCGGACCGCCCGATCACCGTGCCGAGGTCCTCGGGTGCACGCGGACTTCGAGCCGCTTGCCCCGACGGGAATCGACCATCCGCACCCGGACGTCGTCCGGGTGGTCGACGATGCCCTTGACCAGGTGCTCCAACGCCGGACGCAGTGGCATGTCAGGCCTGCTCACCGGCGTCGGCAGCGGCCGGGCCTCGGCCGGAGCCTCGGTCTTCGGCGCCTCGGTCTTCGGCGCCTCAGCCTTCGGAGCCTCAGCCGGAGCCTCGGTCTCGGAGCCTCAGCCTTCGGAGCCTCGGCCGGAGCCTCGGTCTTCGGCGCCTCGGCAGCCTTGGCGGCCTTCTTGGCCGGCTTGGCCGGGGTCTCCGGGCGAGCCCGGCGGCGGCCTTCGCCTCAGCCTCGTACGCCGCCTTGCGGTCGGCCCGCTCGGGGCGACCAGGAGCGGCGGCGGCCGGCAGGCCCTTGTACTTCTGCCAGTCACCGGTCAGCTCCAGCAGACGCTGCACCGCCTCGCTCGGCTGAGCGCCGACGGACAGCCAGTACTGGACCCGCTCCGACTTGACCTCGATGATCGAGGGTCTTCCTGGGCTGGTAAATCCCGACGAACTCGATCGCCCGACCGTCACGCTTGGTGCGCGAGTCAGCGATGACGATGCGGTACTGCGGGTTGCGGATCTTGCCCATCCGCAGGAGCCGGATCTTTACGGCCACAGTTGTTTCGCTCCTGTTGCGATCTCACCGGCCCAAACGGGCGGTGTGCATGGGTGAGCGCCGACCGGACCCGTGGGTTGGGCCGGAGACTACTCGGTGGACTGGCGACGTGCCCGGGTTAGAGGGCGCCGGACGCGCGCCGGATACCAGCGACCTATTCTGCCAGATCCGCTGCCGATCGCACGCATCGGACCCGTACACCGCTGTGCCGGTGACCCGGGACGGGCTCAACGTACCGGCGGACGGTCCCATCCTGGCGGAAGTTCGTCCGGTACGTCCCAGTCTGGCGGGGCGTGAAGTCGCACCAGGTGCCGTCGAACGGGAACCCGCCCGCCTCGGCGAGCGCGATCACCCGCTCTCCCTCGGCCCGGACCGCCTTCTCGTCGGTCACCCAGTAGTCATCCCCGAAGGCGAGCCGCTCGACGAACTCGTCCTCGTCCTTCCACTGCCAACTGAGGTCCGGGTGAACCACCACGTCGAGGTCCTGGTCCACCACGTCGACGCCGGCCACCGGGCCGTCGTCCCAGCGGACACCGGGCTCCTCCAGGTTGACGTACCAGTGGGCGAACCTGCCCTGGGCGTCCCGGAACCACCAGACGGAGTGCGCCGCCCCGGCGGGCAGGAACTTCAGCAGCGGCGGACCGTTCCAGCGTCCGTGCGCCAGCCGGTACGACGACGAGATCCACTGGGCGAACGGCATCGCCCGCATCCCCAGCCCGGCCTCGGTCACCTCGTGGGCCACCGGCGAGTCCCGGGCGATCCACACCAGCAGACCACGCTCGTCGTCGCTGACCACCCGGCCCGGCCGGACCCACCCGATCCGGCCGTGCCGCACGTTCCGGTGCATGATCAGCCGACCCGGCGCGAAACGCACTGCCCTGTCCTACGCCTCAGTAGGCGCGGGCGAGGATGGCGATCAGATCGGGCTCGTCCTCGGAGTCCGGTACCGAGCCGTCGGCGCGCAGCAGGCAGCGCACCGTGACGCCCCTGACCGTTCGCCTCGGCCTCGCCGGCCACGCCCACCGCCGACCACGGCACCCGCGCCCAACCGGTCGCGGCGGCCTCGATCGCCTCGGCCAGGGTGGCCACCTCCACCGTGCGCGACTCGCGGTTGGCCAGCGCCTGGTCGTGCAGCACCTGCTGGTCGGTCTCCAGGGCGGCCAGCACCGCGGCCACCACGTCGGCCACCGGCGTCGGGGTCTTCGACCCGTCGGTCCGGCGCACCACCGTCGCGTTGCCCACGGCCAGGTCACGGGGCCGACCTCGACGCGTACCGGATAGCCCGCAGCTCGGCGTCGACGGCCCGGCGGCCGAACGGGTGTCGGTCCGGTCGTCGAGCGCGACCGGACACCGGCGTCGCGCAGGCCGTCGCGCAGCTTGGCCGCCGCCTCGCCGACGCCGTCGCCGTCCTTGACGATCATGACGTACGCCTGGATCGGCGCCAGCCTCGGCGGCACGCGCAGGCCGTTGTCGTCGCCGTGCGCCATGATCAGGCCGCCGAGCATCCGGGTGGACGTGCCCCAGGAGGTGGTCCAGGCGTGCTCGCGGCCGCCCTCCTGGAGGAGTAGCTGATGTCGAACGCCTTGGCGAAGTTCTGCCCCAGCTCGTGGCTGGTGCCCAGCTGGAGCGCCTTGCCGTCACCCATCATGCCTTCGCAGGTGTACGTGGCAGTCGCGCCGGCGAACCGCTCACGGGTCGTCTTCAGGCCCACCACGACCGGGATGCCGATCACGTTGACCATCAGGTCCTCGTACGCCTCGTGCAGGATCCGCCGCGCGTACGCCGGGCGTCCTCACGGGTGGCGTGCGCGGTGTGCCCTCCTGCCAGAGGAACTCGCTGGTACGCAGGAAGAGCCGCGGGCGCAGCTCCCACCGGACCACGTTCGCCCACTGGTTGAGCAGCAGCGGCAGATCCCGGTACGAGTCGATCCACTTGGCCATGAACTCGCCGATGACCGTCTCGCTGGTCGGACGCACCACGATCGGCTCGGCCAGGGGCTTGCCACCACCGTGGGTAACGACCGCCAGCTCCGGCGAGAACCCTCGACGTGCTGCGCCTCGCGCTTGAGGTAGCTCTCCGGGATGAACAGCGGGAAGTACGCGTTCTCCGCACCCGCCGCCTTGATCCGGGCGTCCATCTCGAGCTGCATACGCTCCCAGATGGCGTAGCCGGCCGGTCGGATGACCATGGTGCCGCGAACCGGGCCGTTGTCGGCCAGCTTCGCCTTGGCGATCAGGTCCTGGTACCAGCGGGGAAATCCTCCGCACGGGGAGTGAGCACGCGTGCCATGACCGCACATCCTATGCGCCACCAAGGCGGACACCGCGTCCGGGAGCCGCCGCGTCGCGCCGGGGCTCGTGCCGTGCCCGCTCCAGGCCCGTTCGCCGGCCCGCGCTAGGCCGGCGGCTTGGTCGCTCCGGGCCGGGCCTGGCCTCGCGCCTTGGTCCCTTGCCGGAGCGGTCGTGACGACCTGGGCGGGTCGGCGGTGCGTCCGTAGAATTCGACCACCATGACTGCACCGACGGACTCACCCGCCAACGGTTGCGCGACACGATCGTGGACGCCGCCCGAGCGCGGACCATCGCCGCCGGATGGGACGCGGTCCGGATGGGCGGGTGGCAACCACGGCCGGGGTGAGTCGGCAGACCGTCTACAACGAGTTCGGCAGCAAGGCCGGGCTGGCCGAGGCGCTCGCCCGGGCCGAGGTGGACCGGTTCGTCGGCGACGTCCGCGACGCGCTGCTCGCACACGGCTCCGACGTGCGCGCCGGCGCGTACGCGGCCATCGCGCACACCCTCGCCACGGCGGCAGACAACCCGCTGGTCAAGGCGATCCTGACCAGCGCCCGAGGCGGGTCGGACGAGCTGCTGCCGTACCTCACCACCCGCGCCGAGGTGGTGCTCACCGAGGCGTCCGGCGCGCTGATCGACTGGGCTGGCGATCACCTGCCCGGGCGGACCGGGCCGCGCTGGCCTTTGCCGCCGACACCATCGTCCGCCTGGTGGTCAGCCACATCGTGCTCCCGAGGGAGCCGATCGAGCAGACCGCGACGGCCCTGGCCGACCTGGCCGTCCACCTCTTCAGCGCCGCCGCCCGCCCAAATCCCTGACCTCCCGCACCCCGCACCCCGCACCCGCACCCCGCACCCCGCACCCGCACCAAGATCCGAGCAGCTTCCGGATGTTGCTGCCTCGGGCACGCCGGAGGCAGCAACATCCCCGATGTTGCGCGGATCTTCCTGATTTGACCCGCCGTTGATCTCACCGCACGCCAAGATCGTGCACGACCTGCCGCAGCCCGACGCCCCAGGGCACGACACGAGGCACGACACGGCACCGACGTGGCGCTCCGCAGACGGGTCAGCGGACTACGCGACCGCGGAGGATCGTGCGGGACGGTGCGCGGACGACGCGCAGGTCGTGACGGGGTCGTCGGGGTAGACGGTCAGGTCGGCGAGGCCGCCCTCGACCAGGCCGGGGAAGCCGAGCCATTCCCGGCGCCCCAGGAGGCGGCGGCGAGGACGTCGACGGGTGCCATTCCGGCCCGCTCGTGCAGCAGCAGCATCTCCTCGGCGGCCAGCCCGTGGTCGATGCCGCCCCGGCGTCGGTGCCCACGTAGATCGGGACTCCCGCCTCGTGCGCGGCCCGTACCACCTCGGGGAAACCGTCGCGCAGTGCGAGCATGTGCTCGGCGTACCCGGGGAACTTGCCCCGCGCCTGCTCGGCGATGCCCCGAAGGTGGCGATGTTGATCATTGTGGGGACCAGTGCGGTGCCCTGCCGAGCCATCTCGTCGATCAGGTCGAGACTCAGCCCGGTGCCGTGCTCGACCGAGTCCACCCCGGCCCGCACCATGATCTCGACGGCCGACTCGGAGAAGGTGTGCACCGCGGCGCGTACCCCGGCATCGTGCGCGGCTCGCACTGCGGCGGTGAGGTGTCCGCGTCCCAGGCCGGCGCAAGGTCACCCACGCCCCGGTCGATCCAGTCGCCGACCAGCTTGACCCAACCGTTGCCGGCACGCGCCTGCGCGGCCACCGTCGCGGCCACCTCGGTCGCGTCGACCTCCACGCCGATGTCGCGTAGGTAGCGCTTCGGCGGGCGACATGCCGGCCCGCGCGGGCCAGTCGCGGCAGGCCCGGCTCGTCGTCGAGTTCGGGTACGGGTACGGCGAGCCGGCGTCGCGGATCGCCAGCACACCGGCGTCCCGGTCGACGTGGGCCAGCTCGCGGGCCTGGTCGAGCGAGGTGATCGGGGCACCACCGCGGGCGATGCCGATGTGGCAGTGCGCGTCGACCAACCCCGGCAGCACGAAGCCGCCGTCGACGACCGTCTCCGCACCGGGCACCGGGTGAACGTCACCCGGTCGTCGACCAGCCAGAGATCCCGGACCTCGTCGTCGGGGAGCAGGACGCCGCGCACGTGAAGAGCCATGCGCACAGTCCTACCCGATCACTCCTCGTCGGGGCGAGCAGGCCGCCCCGACGGCACGGAGGTCAGCGGGGCGGTTGTCGCCGCCCTTGCCGAGCTTGTTGAAGTCGATCTTCGGGAGCTTGAAGCCGGGCGGAAGGCCCTGGCCGCCAGCGAGATCGTTCGGGTCCATCCCCGGCGGGAGCTGCGGCATGCCACCCGGGAATCCGCCCGGCATGCCGGCGCCGCCCCGGTACGCGGACGACCGCCACCCTTGGTGCCCTTGCGCTTGTTCTTCGGCGACTTGGTCGCCTTGCGCCGGCCTCCGCCGGGCAGGCCCATCATGCCGCCCATCTGCTTCATCATCTTCTGCGCGTCGGCGAAGCGGTTGAGCAGCTGGTTCACGTCCATCACGGTGACCCCGGAGCCGTTGGCGATGCGCGCCGGCGGGAGCCGTTGATGATCTTCGGGTTGGTGCGCTCGCCCGGGGTCATCGACCGGATGATCGCGGTGACCCGGTCGAAGTGGCTGTCGTCCAGCTCGGCGAGCTGGTCCTTCATCTGCCCCATGCCGGGCATCATGGCCAGCACGTTGGCGATCGGGCCCATCCGCCGCACCGCGATGAGCTGGTCGAGGAAGTCGTCCAGGGTGAACTGCTCACCGCCCATCAGCTTGGCGGTCATCTTCTCCTTCTGATCGGAGTCGAAGGCCTGCTCGGCCTGCTCGATCAGAGTGAGGACGTCGCCCATGCCGAGGATGCGGCTGGCCATCCGGTCGGGGTGGAAGACATCGAAGTCCTCCAACTTTCACCGGTGGAGGCGAACAGGATCGGCTGCCCGGTGACCTCGCGGACCGACAGCGCGGCACCACCGCGGGCGTCGCCGTCGAGCTTGAGAGCACCACGCCGGTGATGCCGACGCCGTCGCGGAACGCCTCGGCGGTGCGGACGGCATCCTGACCGACCATCGCGTCGATGACGAAGATGACCTCGTCCGGCGAGACGGCGTCGCGGATGTCGGCGGCCTGCTGCATCATCTCGGCGTCGATGCCGAGCCGGCCGGCGGTGTCGACGATGACGATGTCGCGGGCGGCGCGCTTCGCGTGCTCGATCGAGGCACGGGCCACCTGCACCGGGTCACCGGTGCCGTTGCCGGGCTCCGGGCGTACACCTCGACGCCGGCCCGGCCACCGAGCACCTGGAGCTGCCCGACGGCGTTGGGGCGCTGGAGGTCGGCGGCGACCAGCAGCGGCTGGTGCCCCTGACCCTTGAGCCAGCGGGCCAGCTTGCCGGCCAGGGTCGTCTTACCGGAACCCTGGAGACCGGCCAGCATGATCACCGTCGGCGGTTGCTTGGCGAACTGGAGCCGTCGCCCCTCGCCGCCGAGCACCTTGATCAGCTCTTCGTTGACGATCTTGATGATCTGCTGGGCCGGGTTGAGCGCCTGGGAGACCTCGGAGCTGCGGGCCCGCTCCTTGACCGCCGCGATGAAGCCCTTGACCACCGGCAGCGCGACGTCCGCCTCCAGCAGCGCGAGGCGGATCTCGCGCGCGGTGGCGTCGATGTCGGCGTCGGTGAGCCGACCCTTGCCGCGGAGCTTGGTGAAGATCCCGGACAGGCGGTCACTCAAGGTGTCAAACACGCGAACATCCCGTTTGTCAGTGTTTCGGCGGGCACAACGCGGCCGGCACTGCGGAGTCCGGCCACCGCTAGGTAGCCGCCCGGCCCAGAGGCCGCTGTCGCCCGGCCCGGGCCTCACTCCGACACCAACCCCGACTGGTACGCGAACACGACGAGCTGGGCCCGATCCGGGCTCCCAGCTTGCCCATCGCCCGGCTGACATGCGTTCGCGCGGTCGCCGGGCTGACCACCAGCCGGTCGGCGATCTCCTCGTTGTTCAGTCCCTCACCGACCAGGCCGACGACCTGGCGCTCCCGATCGGTGAGCGCGTCCAACCGGGGTGCGGACGGAGCACCCGGGACGGCCGGGTGGCGAACTCCCGTACCACCCGACGGGTCACCGACGGCGACAGCAGCGCCTCCCCTCGGCGACCAGCCGGATGGCGCGCAGCAGCTCGGCCGGTCGGGTGTCCTTCGTGAGGAACCCGCTGGCGCCGTGCCGCAGCGCGTCGAAGACGTACTCGTCCAGCTCGAAGGTCGTGAGCACCACCACCCGCGTACCGGTCAGATCGGGGTCCGCGACGATGCGGCGGGTCGCCTCGATGCCGTCGATGCCGGGCATCCGGATGTCCATCAGCACCACGTCCGGCCGCTCCCGACGCGCCAGCTCGACCGCTCGCAGGCCGTCGGCCGCCTCGCCGGCGAGCGCCAGGTCGTCCTCGCTCTCCACCAGCGCGCGCAGGCCGAGCCGGACCAGATCCTGGTCGTCGGCGATCAGCACCCGGATCACGCGGACGGCTCCACGGGCAGCCCGGCGTACACCCGGAACCCGCCCTCGGGACGCGGCCCGGTGGCCAACCGCCCGCCCAGGGCCGCGACCCGCTCCCGCATCCCGGCCAGGCCGTGCCCGCTCTCCTCGTCGGCGGGGCGGTTTCGGCGCGCCGGGTGCCCATCCCCGGTCGGTGACCTCGACGGTCACCTCGTCGACGCGGTAGTCCACGACCACCTCCGCGCTCGCCACCCCGCGTGGCGCAGCACGTTCGTCAACGCCTCCTGCACCACCCGGTACGCGGCCAGATCCACCGCGGCCGGCAACTCCCGGGCGCACCGACAACGTGCACCTCGACGGCGAGCCCCGCCCCGGCGAGTCGTTCGCGAAGCGCCGGGAGCCGGGCCAGGCCGGGCACCGGTTCGCGCTCCGCACCCCGCCGCACCGCGCCCAGGGTGACCCGCAGCTCGTCCAGCGCCTCGCGACTGGTGCGGCTGATCGCGGTCAGGGCCACCTCGGCCTGCTCCGGCCGCTTCGGCAGCAGGTGCAGGGCGATCTCCGCCTGCATGCTGATCGCGGCCAGCCCGTGCCCCACCACGTCATGCACCTCCTGCGCGATACGCAGTCGCTCCTCGTCGGCCTGCCGCCGCGCCTGTTCGGCACGGGTGCGGGCCTGCTCGGCACGGGTGCGCGCGGCCGTCTCACGGCTGACCCGCACCACCACCCCACGGCGAACGGTACGACCACCCAGGCCGACGCGGGCAGCACTCCCGCCCAACCCGGTGCCGGGCCACGGGACCAGAAGACGTGCGTCGACAACAGGACGAACGCGCCACCGGCAGCGAACGCCGCCGGCGCACCGGCAGCCGCACCGCCACCGTGTACACCGCGACCAGGAGGGTGAGCAGGACCGGTCCGTACGGGTAGCCGAGCACCAGGTACGTCGAGGTGGCCACGGTGACCACGGCGAGGATGGCGACGGGGCGCGTCGCCGGATCAGCAGGGCGAGCGCGGCGACAGCGATGAGCACCCGACTGGCCGAGTCCACCGGTCTGGAACCCGGCTGGTTGTCCCCGGCCAGACCGGTGGCGAGCAGCCCGAACCCGAGCAGCGCCAGAGCGAGCGCGGCGTCCGCCGCCACCTCCGGCCTCCGCCACCGCCCGCACCATCGCATGGCCGTCATTCTGCCCGCGCCGACGCCGCCTGACGTGCGTCCACGAGCGGCACCGCCCGTACGCCCCGGACGTACCCGCGGGTCAGACGGCGGCCAGGACCGCAGCCTCCAGGTGGGCCGGGTGTCGTCGTCGGGCCAGCCGCCGACCAGGTAGAAGGCGTCCACCACGTCTGCGCCGAGGGTGGAGATGCGGGCCGCGCGGACCAGGGCACCGGCCTCGTCGAGCGCGCAGGTCACCCGGTAGAGCAACCCGGCGGCATCGGCGGCGCGCAGTTCCAGCAGCACCGCGTCGGTGGCCGCCTCGCGGTGCCAGACGACCCGGGAGCGGCACCACCGCCACGGGCGGCGAGCGCGCGTCCGCGCAGCCGCTGGTGACCGAGACGTCGCCGCCGACAGCCCGACGCAGATCGGCGCGGAGTGCGACCGGATCCGGAGGAAGGCCGTAGCGGGTTGCACCCGGCACTCGACCAGCGCGCGCCCGTCGACCACGGAGGCGTCCGCGGAGATCACTTCCAGGCGGTGCAGGGCCAGGCAACCCGCGACCGTGGCGAGCAGGCCTCGCCGGTCGGCCGCGGCGACCGACACCCGGTCGCCGGTCAGGTGGACGACCGGCAGTGGCCCGTCCAGCAGCGCCGGGTCCGGGGCGGGCGGCTCGGGGAGTACGCCGGTGTCCAGTGCGGTGCGGACCCGCCCGACCAGCTCGGCGACGAGTCGGCCCTTCCAGTCGGACCAGGCCGCCGGCCCGGTGGCAGCCGCGTCGGCACGGACCAGCGCGTGCAACAGGTCGAGGGTGTGGTGTCGCCGACCGCCTCGGCCACCGAGGCGATGGTGACCGGGTCGGAGAGGTCCCGGCGGGTGGCCACGTCGGGCAGCAGCAGGTGCAGCCGGACCAGCGTGCCGATCAGCTCGACTTCGTTGGCGGGCAGACCGATCCGGGTCGCCACCGTCTGGGCCAGTGGCACGCCCACTGTGCTGTGGTCACCGGGGAGGCCCTTGCCGATGTCGTGCAGGAGGGCGCCGAGGAGCAACAGGTCCGGGCGCTCCACCTCGCGGGCGTGCCGGGTGGCCTCGTGCGCGGTCTGGACGAGGTGCCGGTCGAGGGTGAAGCGGTGCACCGGGTTGTGCTGGGGCAGGCTGCGCAGCCGGGTCCACTCGGGCAGCCAGCCGTCGACCAGCCCGTACCGGTCGCAGGTCTCCCAGGCGGGCACCAGGCCGGGACCGGCGCCGAGCAGGGTGGTGAGTGCGGCCCGGGCCTCGGCTGGCCAGGGGCGGGCAGCGGCGGGCAGTACGCCGCGAGCCACTCGCAGGTGGCCCGCGCGATGGGGAGCCGGGTGGCGGCCGACGCGGCTGCCACCCGCAGCGAGAGGCTCGGGTCGGGCGTGCCCCGATCGCCGTGCGGGCCAACACCAGCTCGCCGTCGTGCTCGACCACGTCCCGGCCACCGGGCGGCGCGCGGAGCGACCGTTGCCTCCTCGGGATCGGCCGGAACGCAGCCGGTCGGCGGCGCGGAACGCGTCGTCCAGGGCGTGGCTGACCGTGCGCGCGTCACCGGCGACCCGTCGCAGGAGAGCGTCGCCGTCGTCCAGGGCGAGTAGCGCGGCCACGCCGTCGCGTTCCTGGGCGACCAGCCGATCGACCCGTCGGCCGACCTGCTGGTGCAGGGCGTCCCGGGTGTCCAGCAGGCGCAGGTGGGCGGCGCGTACGGCGGGCGCAGCGCGTCGGTGATGCCGGCGGCGGAGATCGCCCGGAGCAGCCCACGTCGCGGAGGCCGCCGGCGGCCTCCTTCAGGTCGCCCTCCAGGAGGAAGGCCAGTTCACCGTGGGCCTGCCAGCGCGCTTCGGTGACCTCCCGCAGGCCGGGCAGGTGCCGGACGGCGGTACGCCGCCAGTGGTCGGCGGCGGTGCGGATCAGCGCGTCGGCCAGCCCTTGGTCACCCACGACCAGTCGGGCGTCGAGCAGCCCGAGGGCGACCTTGACGTCGTCCTGGGCCACCGAGAGCGCTTCGGAGACGGTGCGTACCGAATGGTCGAGCCGCAGGCCGGCGTCCCAGATCGGGTACCAGACCGAGGCGGCCAGTTCGTCGGTGCCCGGTACGCCGGCGTGCAGCAGCACCAGGTCGAGATCGCTGTACGGGGCGCACTGCCGCCGACCCAGTCCCCGACGGCGAGCAGTGCCACCCGTCCCGCGCCGGCAACAGCCCTCGCAAGAACGAGTCGTACGCGGCTGCCCGTCCCTGCCGGGCGGACTCCCCGATCCCCGGGAACGCCGACGACCTCGTTGACCAAGAGGTTCGCGTCACCGCCGTCGGCGTTTCCTGACGCGTTCTTCTTGATCAACGAGGTCATGTCAGTCGTGGCCCTGATCAGAGGGCGTCTAGGCCGCGTTCGCCGGTACGCACCCGGACGACCTCTTCGACACCGGTGACCCAGACCTTGCCGTCACCGATCTTGCCCGTGCGGGCTGCCCCGACGATGGCGTCCACGACCTTGTCCACGTCGATCTCGTCGGTGAGCACCTCGACCCGGATCTTGGGCAGGAACTCGACCGTGTACTCGGCACCCCGGTAGACCTCGGTGTGCCTTCTGGCGCCCGTACCCCTGAACCTCGCTGACGGTCAGCCCGGCCACCCGAGGGCGTGCAGGGCCTCCTTCACCGCGTCCAGTTGGTACGGCTTGATGACTGCGGTCACCAGCTTCATGTCCAACCCTCCATCCCAGGAACGTTAACCGGCGACCTTTTCGCTGACCGGCTCGGCGGGCTCCGCCTCCGGCTTGGCACCACTCGTCGCGCCGCCACCGGGGTGCCGATGCCGGCCATCGCGAACGCGCCACCCGTGCCGCCACCGGCCGGGGACAGGTCGTAGCTGCTCTCGGCGTGCTCGGCGATGTCGATGCCCTCGACCTCGGCCTCACCCTTGACGCGGAAGCCGATCGTCTTCTCGATGACGAAGGCGAGCACCCAGGCGATGCCGAACGACCACGCGGTGACGATCAGGCCGGCGAGGGCCTGCCGCCCGAGCTGCGTGGCGCCGCCACCGTAGAACAGGCCGTCGGACGCACCCACCACGTCGCCGATCGCGGCGTTGACCGAGTTGGTGGCGAAGAGGCCGAGCCAGAGCGACCCGATCCAACCACCGACGAAGTGCACGCCGACCACGTCGAGCGAGTCGTCGTAGCCGAGCTTGTACTTGAGGCTGACGGCGAGCGCGCACACCACACCGGCGACGATGCCGAGCAGGACGGCCGCCCACGGGGCGATGAAGCCACAGGCCGGGGTGATGGCGACCAGGCCGGCGACGGCGCCGGACGAGGCGCCGACCATGGTCGGCTTCCGGTCCTGACCCACTCGACAGCGATCCAGCCGAGCACCGCCGCCGCCGTGGCGAGCTGGGTGTTGATGAAGGCGAGACCGGCGACCGAGTCGACGGTCAGCTCCGAGCCGGCGTTGAACCCGAACCAGCCGAACCACAGCAGACCCGCACCGAGCGCGACCAACGGGATGTTGTGCGGCTTCATACCCTCGCGCGGCCAACCGAGCCGCTTACCGAGGACCAGAGCCACGGCCAGGGCCGCCGCACCGGCGTTGATGTGCACCGCTGTGCCACCGGCGAAGTCCAGTGCGTGGATGTCGGCGCCGATGATGCCCCGCCCACACCCAGTGGGCGACCGGGAAGTAGACCAGGGTGGCCCAGCCGAAGGCGAACAGCAGCCAGCCGGCGAACTTGGCCCGGTCGGCGATGGCACCACTGATCAGCGCGACGGTGATCACCGCGAAGACCATCTGGAAGGCCATGAACACGTAGAGCGGAACCCCGATGCCGCTGGGGTTCTCCGCCGTGGCACCCCAGAGGTCGGTCTCGGCGAGGAAGGTCTTGGTGCCGAGGTACGCGCCCGGGTCGCCCCAGAAACCGTTCACGTCGGCCCCGAAGGCGACGCTGAAACCGTAGAACCACCACAGAATAGAGATGAGCCCGATAGCCGAGAAGCTCATCATCATCATGTTGAGTACGCCCTTGGCCCGGTTGAGGCCGCCATAGAACAGCGCCAGTCCGGGGTCATGAGCAGCACGAGCGCGGTCGAAACCAGCAGCCACGTGGTATTGGCGCCGTCGATCGTCGGTGCTTCAGGCACGCTGGCCTCCTAAAGGGTGAAGTCCACCTTCGCGGCTTTCCGGGCAGCGTCGCCCGTGGGCCGGTTGCGCGGAAGCTTCGCGGCCGGCTGTTTCACCCAGGGTCCCGTGCGGGTTTCCGTTCCGTGACGGGTTGTTTCGTACGTGTCACGAACTCCGCACAGTGGGCAGCATGGACGGTGGTGGATCGCCCAGGTGGCGAACGTCGATGGCTGACCGGCCAACCCCATCGACCGGTCCGCTTGACGGGACCGGCCGAACATCGACCGATCGACGCTCAGCGGAGGGCGTTCTCCAGGGCGTGCCGCTCGTAGTCGAGCAGCCGCAGATCACGCATCGGTCGACGCAGGTGGCCCTTGTGCACGATCCGGACGAACGCCGGCTCACCGGCGGCGGCCATCCGACGGATCCCCTCGACGTGGTCCACGATCCGTTTGCGGATGGTCCGGATCAGCCGGTGCCGGTCCCGTGGGATCAGCCCGTACGCGTCGGCGAACAGCCGGAGCCGGCGCGGGCGGTCCGGTGCTTCCAGCCGAGCGTGATCGAGTCCCGGTCCGCGAAGATCGGCACCCAGGTCCAGGCCGCGTACGCCACGTCGTAGATCCGTGCTCCGGGCGAGGCGAGGTCGAAGTCGATCAGCCCGAGGGTGCCGTCCGGACGCCAGATCACGTTGTGCGGGGCGGCGTCGTGGTGACAGATCACCTCGGTGTCCGGTGGCGGTGGCCCGAACGAGCGCCAGACCGCCGCCGGCGGCGGAGTGAAGCCGTACTGCGCGTCGTGGAACATCCGCAGCATCGTGGCGACGGTGACCAGGGCCTCGTCGGTAACCCAGTGCGGGGCGAGCGGATATTCTCCGCACTCCCCTCCAGGTACGACAGCACCTCACGGTTGCGCTCGTCCATCCCGAGCGCCCGGGGGCGCCGGTGAAGCCCACGTACTCCAGGTGGCGCAGCAGGGCGTGCACGGACGGGGTCCACGGCCCGGCGTTGCGGCGGACGGTGTCACCCACGCGGACAACGGTGCTCACGTTGCCGCCGTGCAGCGGGATCTCCTGCGAAGTCACGTACGGTCTCCCGAGGCGCTGCGAAGGGTGGCCGGGCTCGCGCCAACCCGCGTACGCGCGATCGTCAGTGGTCACCCGAGACTACGCGTCCCGTCCGGTGGCCTCGGTCCCCAGCAACGCGTCGACGAACTGCGCCGGGTCGAACGGGGCCAGGTCGTCCTTACCCTCACCGAGGCCGACCAGCTTCACGGGGATGCCGAGCTTGCGCTGCACGGCGATCACGATGCCGCCCTTGGCGGTGCCGTCGAGCTTGGTCAGCACCACGCCGGTCACGTTGACCACCTCGGTGAAGACCGGGCCTGCTCCAGGCCGTTCTGGCCGGTCGTGGCGTCCAGGATGAGCAGTGTCTCGTCGATCGGACCCTGCTTCTCCACCACCCGCTTGACCTTGCCCAGCTCGTCCATCAGGCCGACCTTGTTCTGCAGTCGGCCGGCGGTGTCGATGAGCACGGTGTCCACGCCGGTGTCGATGCCGCGCTTGACCGCGTCGAAGGCGACGCTGGCCGGGTCGGCGGCCTCGGCCCCCGGACGGTCTCCGCGCCGACGCGCGAACCCCAGGTCTCGAGCTGGTCCGCGGCGGCGGCCCGGAAGGTGTCCGCGGCGCCGAGCAGCACGCTACGGCCGTCGGCCACCAGCACCCGGGCGATCTTGCCGCAGGTGGTGGTCTTGCCGGCGCCGTTGACGCCGACGACCAGGACCACCGCCGGAACCCCGTCCTTCGGAGCGGTCCGCAACGAGCGGTCCAGGCTCGGGTCGAGCGCGTTGACCAGCTCGGCGGCGAGCAGGGCCCGCAACTCGGAGGCCGAACGGGTGCCGAGCACCCGGGTCCGTTCCCGGAGCCGGTCGACGATGTCGCGGGTGGAGTCGACCCCGACGTCGGCGGTGATCAGGCTGTCCTCGATCTCCTCCCAGACGTCCTCGTCGAGGTGGTCACGGGCGAGCAGGCCGAGCAGGCCCTTGCCGAAGACGTTCTGCGAGCGGGACAGTCGCGAGCGGAGCCGGACCAGCCGCCCGGCGGTCGGCTCGGGGACCTCGACCTGCGGTTCGAGCACCGGCGGCGGCTCGACCAGGACGCCGGTGGACAGATCGGACTCCGGTGCCTCGACCGGCGGCCCGGCGAGATCCTCCTCGGCCCTCGTGTCGACCTCGGTGCGCGGCAGCGGGGCTCGGCCGCCGCCGCAGACGCGGCACGACCAGCCCGACTGTGCCGGCGATCAGCACACCGAGCAGGACCAGAGCGAGGACGAGATATTCGGCCATGCCGGAATCCTGTCAGATGCGGGCGTCGGCGTCCCAGCCACCGCACCCGACCGGTGCCAGGAACCGGCGGTAGGCTCGGCCGCATGCCCGCCGCACACCTCCTCATCGGCCCACTCCTGCGGCGAGTGGTGGACACCCGGGCGACGATCTGGGTGGAGACGGCGGCGCCCGCCGTGGTCACCGTCCGCACCGCCAGCGGCGCCACCGGCACCGCGCCCACCTTCTCGGCGTACGACCACCACTACGCCCTGGTCGTGGTGGAAGGGCTCACCCGGACAGCGTGACCACCTACGAGGTGCTGGTCGACGACGAGATCGTCTGGCCGGTGCCGAGCAGCGGCTTCCCGCCGAGTGTGATCCGCACCCGCGCCGCCGACGACCGGGACCAGCCGGTGAACATGATCTTCGGCTCGTGCCGGGAAACCACCCAGCACGCCACCACCCGCAGCTGCCACCGGACGCGCTCGACGCGTACGCCCGGCGGTTGATGGCCGATCCGGACCCGAACCCACGACCCGACCTGCTGGTCCTGCTCGGTGACCAGGTCTACGCCGACGTCACCTCGCCGACGGTGCGCCGGCTGCTGCGTCGGCGACGGCGGCGGCCCAGGGCGCCCGGCCGACCAGGTGGTCAGCTTCGACGAGTACACCAAGCTCTACCTGGAGTCCTGGCGGGATCCGGAGATCCGCTGGCTGCTCTCCACCGTGCCGAGCGTGATGATCTTCGACGACCACGAGATCATCGACGACTGGAACACCTCGGCGGCGTGGCGTGCCGAGGTGCGCGAGCAGCCGTGGTGGCAGGAGCGGATCGGCAGCGGGCTCGCCTCGTACTGGGTCTACCAGCACCTGGGCAACCTCTCCCCGGACGAGATCGCCGCCGACCCGGTCTTCGCCAAGGTCGCCGTGGCCGAGGACGCCACCGGCGTGCTGCGTGAGTTCGGCCACCGGGTCGACCAGGAGTCCGACCTGGCGCACGACACCGAGCGCTGGCGCGCGGTGCAGTACCAGTGGAGTTACGCACTGGACCTGGGCCGGACCCGGCTGGTCATGCTGGACAACAGGTGCAGCCGGGTGCTCGAGCCGGGCAGCCGGGCGATGCTGCCGCCGGGCGAGTGGTCCTGGTTCCTGGACCAGGCGCACGGGGTCTACGACCACCTGGTGGTGGGCGCCTCACTGCCCTGGCTGCTGCCGCAGGGCATCCACCACATCGAGGCGTGGAACGAGAAGCTGGCCGACTCACGCCGGCCGTGGGTGGCGCGCGGGCGGAAAGCTGCGCCGCGCTCTCGACCTGGAGCACTGGGCGGCGTTCCGGCGCTCCTTCGAGGCACTCGCGGAGACGTTCGCCCGCATCGGCACCGGCACCCCACGACAGTCCGGCGCGCGGGTCGGCGCCGGTCCGGCGTACGCCCACCGGCGTCGATCAGCGTGCTCTCCGGGGACGTGCACCACTCGTACGTGGCTCGGGCCCGGTTCGCCGACCCGGCGGTGGTCACGCCCGTGCACCAGCTCACCTGCTCGCCGATCCACAACCAGGTGCCGGCCGGCATCCGCCCGCTGATGCGGCTGGGCTGGTCGCCCGGTCCGGCCGGGGCCACCCGGGCGCTGGCCCGCTCGGCGGGAGTACGGCGGCCGGGGTCCGGTGGCACAAGCTGGCCGGGCCCTACTTCGGCAACGCGGTCGCCACCCTGACCCACCAGGGGCGCGGGGCCGACGTGGTCATCGAGGGCACCACGAAGGACGGGCACCTACGCCCGGTGATGCGGCGCCGACTCTCCGGCCGAGCCGGGTCGACAGCACCGTAGTCTCTACGCCGTGGATGAGCACCTGCCGGAGCCGATCCGGGCGGTCGAGCACGAGTTGACCGCCCTGCTGCGTCGCGGGCGGGCGGTCTCCTGGGAGATCGCCCGGGAGGTCCACCCGAACCTGGAGCCGAACACCTACGGGTTGCTGCTCTGGCTGCGGCGCAGTGGCTCGATCCGGTTGACCGAGTTGGCGGCCCGGCTCGGCGTGGGCAAGGGACGCTGAGCCGGCAGATCAACGCGCTGGAGGTCCTCGGCCTGGTCCACCGGGAACCCGATCCGAGCGACCGGCGGGCCGCCCAGCTCAGTCTGACCGACGAGGGGCAGCGCCGCTTCGACGTCGCCCGCGCGGCCCGGCTGGGCGAGTTCCTCCGCGCCCTGGACGGTTGGCCCGAGCGGGACGTCGAGGAGTTCGCCCGGCTGCTCGGTCGGTTCAACGACTCCTGGCAGTAACACCCCTGACCGGGGAATAGGACACCGGCCTGACAAGTTGTTGCTTCAGGCAACCAAAACATATGGTTGCTTCAGGCAACTCTCAGGCGGCCCGTGCGTACCAGCCAGCCGCCGTTCCACCTCGACTCGCTCGGAGGCAACAACGATGAGCCAGGCGACAGCGCCTCCCAGGCGACCGCCGTGACCATGACCCACCGGCAGATCCTGGAAGCACTTTCCGGCCTGCTGCTGGGTCTGTTCGTCGCGATCCTCTCCTCCACGGTCATCTCGAACGCGCTGCCGCGGATCATCACCGAACTGCACGGCGGCCAGTCCGCGTACACCTGGATGGTGACCTCGGCCCTGCTCGCGACCACCGCGACCACCCCGATCTGGGGCAAAATGGCCGACCTGACCAGCAAGAAGACACTGGTCCAGCTCGCCCTGGGGATCTACGTGCTGGGTTCGGTGCTGGCCGGGCTCGCCCAGGGCACCGGTGAGCTGATCGCCTGCCGCGTGCTCCAGGGAGTCGGCGCCGGTGGCCTCACCGCGCTCGCCCAGGTGATCCTGGCCACGATGATCGCGCCGCGCGAGCGGGTCGCTACAGCGGCTACCTCGGCGCCGTGCTGGCCGTCGGCACCATCGGCGGCCCGCTGATCGGCGGAGTGATCGTCGACACCTCCTGGCTCGGCTGGCGCTGGTGCTTCTACGTCGGCGTGCCGTTCGCCATCCTCGCGCTGATCGTGCTGCAGAAGACCCTGCACCTGCCCGTGGTCAAGCGGAAGGCGCAGATCGACTGGTGGGGCGCCACCCTGATCACCGCGGCCGTCTCGCTGCTGCTGATCTGGGTCTCGCTCGCCGGCGACCAGTTCGCCTGGGCCTCCTGGCAGTCCGCCGTCATGGTCGTCGGTGCCCTGCTCCTCGGCGCTGGCGATCCGGGTCGAGACCCGGGTGGCCGAGCCGCTGATCCCGCCGCGGCTGTTCCGCAACCGCACCATCACCCTCGCCGTCGTCGCGAGCATCGCTGTCGGTGTGGGCATGTTCGGCGCCTCGATCTTCCTCGGTCAGTACTTCCAGATCAGCCGCGGCGAGAGCCCGACCATGTCTGGTCTGATGACGCTGCCGATGATCCTCGGCCTGCTGGTCGCCTCCACCGTCATCGGACGGGTCATCAGCAAGACCGGCCGCTGGAAGCGGTACCTGGTGATCGGCTCGGCGCTGCTCACCGTCGGCTTCGCACTGATGGGCACGCTCCGCGCGGACACCAGCTTCACCCTGCTCAGCGTCTACATGCTGTTGATCGGCGTCGGCCTGGGCATGACCATGCAGAACCTGGTCCTCGCCGTGCAGAACACCGTCGGTCCGCACGAGCTCGGCGCGGCAAGCTCCGTGGTCGCGTTCTTCCGCAGCCTGGGCGGCGCGATCGGCGTGTCCGCCCTCGGCGCGGTGCTCGCCCACAAGGTCAGGACTACACCGCCGACGGGCTGGCCCAGCTCGGCATCCCCGCGTCCAGCTCCAGCAGCGGCGGCGCCCTGCCGGACGTGCACACCTGCCCGGCCCGCTGCGGGCCGTGGTGGAGAGCGCGTACGGCCACGGCGCCGGCGACATCTTCCTGACCGCCGCACCGTTCGCGTTGATCGCGCTGATCGCTGTGAGCTTCATCAAGGAGGTGCCGCTGCGCAGCAACAACGGCAGCCCGGTTTCCGACGAGGTCGAGCGGGAATCGACAGTCGCTGCCGGCGCCGGCGCGGCCGTGCTCCGTACCGGCGAGCAGAGGTGAGGTAGAACGATGAGCGTGGGAGCACCGGACCGCGAGGAGTACGGCCCCGAACCCGACCGCTGCCCTTCGAGCGGGCACGGACGGCCCGCGGGTGATCATGGTCGGCGTCGACGGCACCCGCACCTCCGAGCGGGCCGGCTCCTACGCCGCGGGCCTGGCCCGCCGGCAGCGATCCGCCCTGGTGGTGGTCTTCGTCAGCTCGGCGAGCGGGCTGACCTCCCTGGTGCCCGGAATGGACGCCGGCGCTGTCCAGCGCACCCACGACGAGCTGGCCGACGAGCTGCGCCGGGAGTGCCGACGCGGGCCGAGCAGTGGGGCATCCCGGTGACCCTGCTGGTCCGGCGCGGCGACGCGTACGCCGAGCTGCGCGCGGCGGCCGACGAGTGCCAGGCCGACATGGTGGTGGTGGGCACCTCCGAGCAGGCGGGTCACCGGCTGGTCGGCTCGGTCGCCACCCGCCTGGTCCGCGCCGGCCGCTGGCCCGTCGTCGTGGTGCCCTGAAATCCTGTCGCGACTGTCGTACCCGAGCCGCAGGATGGCCCGATGACGACATGGACGGCACCGCAGATCGACCGCACCCACGAGCCCTCGTCGGTGACGAGCGCACCATGCTGGAGGGCTGGCTCGACTACCACCGCGGCACCCTGCTGCACAAGTGCGCCGGCCTGACCGCCGAGCAGCTGCGCACGATGAGCGTCGAGCCGTCCGGCCTGAGCCTGCTCGGGTTGGTCCTGCACATGACCGAAGTCGAGCGGTCCTGGTTCCGCCAGCGCTTCGCCGGCCAGGCACTGCCCGACCTCTACGACTTCGACACCGACAACGACGCCGACTTCCACGCCGCAGCCGATGCCGACCCGGAGACCGCCTTTGCCGCGTTCCGCGCCGAGGTCGACGCGGCCCGGTGGCGACGGCCGGCCGGTCACTGGACGAGACGTTCACGCTGACCCGCAGCGACGGCATCCGCACCTTCAACCTGCGCTGGGCGTACGTGCACATGATCGAGGAGTACGCCCGGCACAACGGCCACGCCGACCTGATCCGGGAACGCATCGACGGCGTCACCGGCGACTGACGGGCGCTCAGTAGTCCAGAGCAGCCCGCAGGTAACGCAGGTCGGCGTGACCGCCCCAGCGGTGCGCCGACAGCCCGGCGGACCGGCGCCCGTACGGCCCAGTCCTCGTCGTCGACGAAGAGGACCCGGGCCGGCGGTGGCCAGGCCACGGAGGCGGCCTGGAAGTATTCCGGGCGGGCTTGTGCACGCCGATCACCGAGGAGTTGACCACCACGTCCAGCTCGCCGACCAGACCGAGGGCGGTCAGGTCGGCGTCGAGCAGGTCGGTGGCGTTGGTGCCCAGGCCGACCTTGATGCCGGCGGCGCGTACCTCGCGGACGAAGTCGCGTACCTCGGTGTCGACCTCTCCCCGGTAGCTCTGCCACTGCTCCACAGCGGCGCGGGCCCGTTCCGGGCTGCCCACCGATTCGGCCAGGGCATCCGCCACGCTGCTCATCCACTCGGCGTGTCTGACCTGGCCGGTGAGCACCGGCTGGAGCCGCCCCCACTGCATGGCGATCTCGCCGAGCACCCCTCGGAGAGGCCGTACTCCCGCTCGACAACGGCGGCCACCGCCGGGTCCCACCGGCGCAGTACGCCGTCCAGATCCAGCAGGAGCGCCGTCGCGCGTTCCCGAGCCACTACCCGTTCTCCTCGCCGCGGCCGTGCCGCTGGTCGTCCTCGTCGGCCCGGTTGAGCCGTTGGCTGATCACCTGGGTGACCCCGTTGCGCATGGTCACGCCGTAGAGCGCGTCGGCGATCTCCATCGTCCGCTTCTGGTGCGTGATGACGATCAGCTGACTCTTCTCCCGCAACTGTGCCAGCAACAGGATCAACCGGCCCAGGTTGACGTCGTCGAGCGCCGCCTCCACCTCGTCCATGATGTAGAACGGGCTGGGTCGGGCGCGGAAGATCGCCACCAACATGGCCACCGCGGTCAGCGACCGCTCGCCACCGGAGAGCAGCGACAGCCGCTTGATCTTCTTGCCCGGCGGGCGGGCCTCCACCTCGACGCCGGTGGTGAGCAGGTCGTCCGGTTCGGTGAGGATCAGCCGGCCCTCGCCACCGGGGAAGAGCACTGTGAACACCTGCTCGAACTCCCGTGCGGTGTCCTCGAACGCGCTGGCGAAGACCTCCAGGATCCGCTCGTCCACGTCCTTGACCACGGTGAGCAGGTCCCGACGGGTGGCTTTCAGGTCCTCCAACTGCTCGGAGAGGAACTTGAAGCGCTCCTCCAGCGCGGCGAACTCCTCCAGCGCCAGCGGGTTGACCTTGCCGAGCATGGTCAGTTCGCGTTCCGCCTTCGCGGCCCGCTTCTCCTGCACCGGCCGCTCGTAGCGCACCGGCTCGGGCACCGGCAGGCCGTCGCGTTCCGCCGCCGCGACGTCGACCTGGGTCGGCGGTACGGGCTGACCGGGCCCGTACTCGGCGACCAGCGTCTCCACGTCCAACCCGAAGTCCTCGGCGGCCTTCGCCTCCAACTGCTCGATGCGCAGCCGTTGCTCCGCCCGGGCGACCTCGTCGCGGTGCACCTGGCTGGTCAGCCGCTCCAGCTCCGCGGCGAGCCGCTTGGCTGCCCCGCGTACCTCCTGAAGCTCTGCCTCGCGCGCGCGCGTTCAGGGCGACGGCGTCGCGGTGCTCCTCGGCCGCCGCGATCGAGGTGGTCAGCCGGGTGAGCGCCTCCCGGGCGCCACCGGCGACGGCCCGGGCGATGCCCGCACCCGGTACGGGCAGCCCGCCGGCCGCGGCGCGTTCCGGGCGGCCCGCTCCGCGGTGGCCTGTCGGGTGAGCGAGTCGGCCCGGCCGGCGATCGAGGAGACCCGCTCCTCGGCGGTACGCACGGCGAGCCGGACCTCCATCTCGTTCTGCCGGGCCTGCGGCACCATGGCCGCGAGTTGGTCCCGTTCCTCGCTGGAGGGCTCGGCATCGACCGGGTCTCCTCGGCCAGCCGCAGTCGCTCCTCCAGCTCGTCCAGGGCGGCGAGGTCCCGCTGCCGGGCGGCCTCCGCGCGGGAGCGGGACTCACCGAGCCGATCGGTCTCCGCCTTCGCGGACCGGGCCGCCGCACCCAGCTCGGCCAGCCGGCGGGAGGCGGCGTTGCGGTGGCTCTCCGCCTCGCGCTCTCGGCGGCGGCGTGCTGCACGGCCTCCTTGGCGGCGGTCACCTCGGCGCGTGCCTCGACGAGCTGGTCCCGCAGCTCCGCGCCGGCGCGTTCGGCGGTGAGCCGGTTGGTGCGGGCCTCCTCCACGGCCGCCTGCACCTCGATGTAGCTGGGGCCTTGGCCGAGCCGCCCGCCGCCGCGTACGCCCCGACCACGTCACCGTCCGGGGTCACCGCCCGCAGTTCGGGGTTGCTGGCGACCAGCTCGGCCGCGGCGGCGAGATCGTCGACGAGCGCGACGTCCCGCAGGGCCCGGTGCACAGCCGGCCGCAGCTCGGGGCCGCACTCCACCAGATCGGGGCCCACCGGGCCTCGTCCGGGCAGCTTCGGGCGCAGGGCGTCGGCGGAGCCGGTCATGCCGGGTCCCGCCGGGCTGCCGACGAGCAGACCGGCCCGGCCGGCGTCGGAGATCTTCAGCAGCCGCATCGCCTCGACGGCCTCGTCCACCCCGCTGATGGCGACCGCGTCGGCGAGGCCCCGAGTGCGGCGGCCAGCGCGGCCTCGTGGCCCGGCGCGACGGTGAGCAGCCCGGCGAGGCTCCCGAGCAGGCCGGGCACGTCCCGGCGCGGGCGAGCAGAGCTCCGGCGCCGTCCTTGCGTCGCAGCCCCAGGGCGAGCGCCTCCTCGCGGGCCTTCCAGGTGGCGGCGTCCTTCTCCGCCGCCCGCTCCGCGTCGGCCAGTGACCGGACGCCGGCCTGCGCCCGCTCCTGCACGGCGACCGCCTCGGCGTGCCGGGCGTCCAGGTCCGCGTTGTCCCGGTCGGCCTCGGTGGACTGGGCGGCGACAGCGTCCAGGTCGGCCTGCGCCTGCTCGGCGCGGCCCAGGGCGTCGGCGTGCGCGACGGCGAGGCGTTCGATCTCCTCACCGGCGCTCGTGGTCCGGGCCCGCGCGGAGTTGACCTGGCCGGTGAGCCGGGCCATGCCCTCCCGCCGGTCGGCGATGGCCTTGGCCGCGGCGACCAACTCCCGCTCGGCGGCGGCGAGCTGCCGCTCCAGCTCCTGGCGGTGCTCGACGGCCTCGGCCAGGCGGATCTGGTCGTCGGTGAGCGCCGCGCGCAGTTCCTCCTCCTGCTCGCGGACGCGTTCCGCCTCGGCCTCCAGCTGGTCCGGGTCACGCCCGGGCGTTCGTCGTCACCGCTGGCGCTGAGGTGCCGCAGCCGCTCCCGGGCCAACTGCTCGATCGAGCGGAAACGCTCCTGGAGGGCGGACAGCTTGTACCAGGTGTCCTGGGCGGCGGCGAGCAGCGGAGCGTCCTCGGCCAACGCCGCCTCCAGCTCGCCGAGCCGGCCCTGGACCTCGGCGTGCTCACCCTCGATCTGCTCGCGCCGCTCGCGCACGGCGGTCTCGTCGGCGATCTCCCGGTCCAGGGTGGTGCGCAGGGTGGCCAGGTCGTCGGCGAGCAGCCGCAGTCGAGCGTCGCGCAGGTTCGCCTGGATGGCGGCGGCGCGCCGGGCCACCTCGGCCTGCCGGCCCAGCGGCTTGAGTTGACGGCGCAGCTCGGCGGTGAGGTCGGTCAGGCGATTGAGATTCACCTGCATCGCGTCGAGCTTGCGCAGCGCCTTTTCCTTGCGCTTGCGGTGCTTGAGGACGCCGGCCGCCTCCTCGATGAACGCCCGGCGGTCCTCCGGCTTGGCGTGCAGCATCCCGTCGAGTCGGCCCTGCCCGACGATGATGTGCATCTCCCGGCCGATGCCGGAGTCGGACAGCAGCTCCTGGATGTCCAGCAGGCGGCAGGAGTTGCCGCTGATCTCGTACTCGCTCTCGCCGGAGCGGAACATCCGGCGGGTGATGGAGACCTCGGTGTACTCGATCGGCAGCGCGCCGTCGGTGTTGTCGATGGTGAGGGTGACCTCGGCGCGACCCAGCGGCGCCCGACCGGCGGTGCCGGCGAAGATGACGTCCTCCATCTTGCCGCCGCGCAGGGCCTTGGCGCCCTGCTCGCCGAGGACCCAGGCGATGGCGTCCACGACGTTGGACTTGCCGAGCCGTTCGGGCCCACCACACAGGTGATCCCGGCTCCAGCTTCAACGTCGTGGCGGAGGCGAAGGACTTGAACCCCTTCACCGTCAGGCTCTTGAGATACACCTACTCGATCCTCGTCCGGTGGCCGCCGTACCGTCGCCGGCTGTGGGGACCTGGGTGAACCCGCAGACTAACCCGCCGGTGGGAGCGGGCCGGCACGCGACCCGCCCCGGGTCCCGTCGACCGAGGGCGCGCTGTTGTTCCGTGGGCTGCGAGAAAGGCAAGGGCCTTTCATGATCGCTTATCCGCCGGCGTGCTTTTCGCAAACTGTGAGCGCGGTTACGGGTACGGCACGCTACAAGATCATGAATCGTCGGCGTCGAAAGATGCCGGACAGTGTTCGCGCCGGCACAGAGGTGTCGGCGCGCATTTTGCGGTGGTGCGATTCAGTTTTTCGGCGTGAAGATCAGGTTAGCGCCGGCTCGGCCAGACGAAGAAGATCGTCCGCCTCCGCCGCAGCCGCCGCGAGCCGATCATTGTCGGCACGCAGACGCGTGATCTCGAACTCCAGGGCCTGAACCCTGGCACGCAGTCGGGTGACCTCGTCGAGCAGACGCCGGTCGGGCGCTGCACCTACGTGGCCGTAGAGGGCCTTCGCCATGCTGACTCCTTGATATGCGCTGCCGGAAAGGCCGGCCAAACGCGCGCCCATTTGTACGCGGCTGTCATTCCAGGCTGTATCTGGGCATGACCGGGCGCGACTGGCGACACCTATATATTGAGCCGCAAACCCTCCTTCGTCAAGTTCTCGCAGGCCGTAGATCATCTCCACGTCGACCTGTCCACTTGCCGGGGCTGCCGCAAGGCACGGACACTCTCTGTCCGGACGCCTTTACTGTACGCCCGGATCTGCGGAAGTCAGCACCCTCGTGTCCCACTTCCCTTAACTCTTTCTTAGCCACGTTGCCGCAGCTCGTAGGCGCGCCGTAGCGTCAGCCCGGCCCGCAACCGACCCGTGGAGGCATAGGCGTGTACGGCTGGACCGATCCGATGGACCCGAACGGCGCACCCCGGCGCGCCGATCGACCGACCGACGAGCCGGCCTGGCTGCACGACCGCCCGGAGCCCCGCTCGGCCTACCTGTTCGGCGACGAACCCGGCCAGCCGGGTGACGATTGGCACCGGGAGCAGCCCTCCGCCAGCCCGCAGTCGAACACGGCACCTCCCGCCGAGCCGGTCGACGGGTACGCCGCCGCCGACGCGTACACCGCCGCCTGGCCGGCCCACCAGCCGGACGGCGAGACCGGCGACTGGGGCGACAACCGTCCGGTCCAGGACACCAGCGACAGCTGGCACACCGAGGCCGACCCCGTACGCCCGGCGGCTGGCACGCCGACACCGACCCGGAGGCGACCGACGGCTGGCGTGGTGCCGAGACGACCGACCGGCCCAGCGAGGGGCGGCACCGCTCTCCGCGTCGCTGGCGTAAGCCGCTGATGATCGGTGGCGCCGCCGCGCCGCCACCCTCGTGGTGAGCTTCGGCGTCGGCGCGCTCGCGCTGCCCGGCGGCGACGAGGGCCTCCAGCCGGCGGCCGTCGACGACACCTCCGCCGCACCGGCCGCGCCGACCGACGAGGCGGCCCTGGACACCCTCGCCGCGCCCTCCCCGTCCGCGACACCCAGCCCGACCCAGCCGAGCCCTTCGCCGAGCAAGGTCGTCAAGCCCACGCCGGTGGCGTCGCGGACCACCGCCGCGTCGCGCCGCAGCGTCGACCGCAGCAGCGCGCCGACCAGCACCGGCGGGTCCAGCGGGTCCAATGGTCCCAGCGGGTCCGGTGGCACCGTCAGCGCGCAGGCCAGCGAGGTCGTGGACCTGGTCAACGCCGAGCGGGCCAAGGCCGGCTGCAAGGCGCTGAGCATCGACGACAAGCTGATGACGGCCGCCCAGCGGCACAGCCAGGATCAGGCCGACCACCAGAAGATGTCGCACACCGGCAGCGACGGCAGCGACGCCGGTGTCCGGCTGGACCGCGTCGGCTACGCCTGGCGCACGTACGGCGAGAACGTGGCCTGGAACCAGAAGGACCCGGCGGCGGTGATGGACGCCTGGATGAACAGCTCCGGCCACCGTGCCAACATCCTGAACTGCGCGTTCACCGAGATCGGCGTGGGCATCGCCAGCAGCAACGGGCCGTACTGGACGCAGGTCTTCGCGGCGCCGCGCTGACCGCGCGTCGTTCCCGCCCCGCGCTCGTTTGACCCGGTGAGGTACGTCGGGCCGGAGTGTGGGGCCGCGTACCGGTGAGGGCGGCGACGGGCCGTCCGGGACCCGGGGCTGCCGATGCGGATCCGGCCACGGCGACGCGCCGCCGTACGCCCACTGCGCCGCGTCCTGTCGGCCGGCGTCGCGCTCGTTCTCGTGCTGCCGGCGTACGGCTGCCGAACCGAACTGACCCACCCGGCGCACCCACCGCGTGGCCGGCCGCGCAGGCCCGTCAGTGGCAGTGGCAGTGGCAGCTCAGCGGCCCGCTCGACCCGACGGTGGAGGCGGATGTCTTCCTGCTCGACCCGGTGGCCACCACCGCCGCGCAGACCACCGAACTGCGGTCCCGGAACCGGCGGCTGATCTGCCAGGTGCACGTCGGGTCGGTCCGCTCCGTCGATCCGGACGCCAGTCGACTTCCGGATGCCGTACGGGGACGGCCGGGCGTCGACTCGACAGCCGATGGCTGGACGTGCGGGCCTGGGACGCCCTACGGCCGGTGCTGGCCGACCGGTTCCGCCTCTGCCGGGGCAAGGGCTTCGGCGCGGTGGCGTTCGCCGACGCCGACGGGTACGCCTCCGGCACCGGCTTTCCGCTCGACTTCGACGACCAACTGCTGTTCAACCGCAGGCTGGCCGAGCTGGCCCGCTCACTGAGCCTCTCCCCGGGCTGGTCAACGACGTGCCGCAGCTCGCCGCGCTGGCCCCGGACTTCGACTTCACTGTCAACGAGGAGTGCGTCCGGTTGGCCCAGTGCGTCAAGCTGCTGCCCTTCGTCGACGCCGGCAAGCCGGTCTTCCACGTCGAGTACACCGGCTCGCCCGACGACTTCTGTGTCACCACCGTCGGCTACGGCTTCGCGTCGATGCGCAGGACCGCGCCCTGGACGCGTCCAGAGAACCCTGCCCCGCCCAACCCTGACCCTGACGCCCCCGCCCCGCCCCGCCCGCCCCGCCCGCCCGCCCCGCCCGCCCGCCTCGCCCCGCCGCCCGCCCGGCGATCTTGCACTTTCGGTCGTCGGTTTGACCGGGTTGGCCCGTTTCGTCGCGACAGAAAGTGCAAGATCGGCGAGGTGAGGGGCGGGGCGTAGGGCGGGCAGGTGGTTTAGGGCACGGGCACCAGTTGTGGGGCTGGTGTGGGCGGGTCGGTGGGAGCCGGTGCCGGGCGGGGGCGCAGGAAGCGCGGGCCCACCAGTTGGCGTCGCCGAGCAGCGTCATCAGCGCCGGCAACACCACTCCCCGGATGATCGTGGCATCCAGCAGGATCGCCGCCGCCAGGCCGATGCCGAGCTGCTTCATGTCGATCGTGCTCAGCGTGGCGAAGATCGAGAGACCCCGACCATGACGATCGCCGCGCTGGTCACCACCCCGGCCGACGAGGTGATCCCGTACGACACGGCGTCACGGTTGGCCATGCCGGACCGGATGCCCTCGCGGATCCGACTGACCACGAAGACGTGGTAGTCCATCGAGAGGCCGAACAGCACCACGAAGAGGAACAGCGGCAGCCAGGACACGATCGCGCCCATCGAGGTGAAGCCGAGCACCCCTCGGCCCATTCACCCTGGAAGATCAGCACCAGCAGGCCGTACGCGGCACCGGCGGAGAGCAGGTTCAGCGCGATCGAGCTTGCCGCGATCACCACCGACCGGAAGGTGAACGTCATGACCAGGAAGGTCAGCACCAGCACGAAGCCCATGACCAGAGGCAACTTGTCCCGGACGTGTTGCGCGTAGTCCTCACTGTCGGCGACGCTCCCGCCGACCGCGTACTCGATGCCCGGGATGCCCCGCAGTTCGGCCGGGACGAGGTCCGCGCGCAGCTTCTCCAGCGACTGCACCGACCGGTCGTCCCGACTGGCGTACGGGTGGCGACGTCCAGCACCGACACCCGCCGGTCGGCCGACACCTCGATCTTCGGGCCGTCCGCCTCGACCGGGGCGAACAGCGGATCGCCGGCCGCCCGGGTGGACAGGTCGGTGAGAGCGGCGCGAACCCGGTCAGCCTGCTCGGCCGGCGCCCGAACGGCCACCACGTGATTGGTGCCGGCGCTCGGGAAGGCGGCGGTGAGCCGGTCGTACGCCTGCATCGCCGCAGTCGTGCGCGGCAGATCCTCCATGCCGGGGAACTTCAGCTTCATGCCGAGCGCCGGCGCGGCCAGTGCGAGCAGCAGCCCGACCGAGACGACGAGCGTCGCCACCGGGCGCGCAGCGCGGGTCGGAGCACCGCGGGCCAGAGACGGGTGGGCGGGCGCGCCGTGCCGGCCGACACGCGGAGCGGTCAGCCGCCAGAGCAGCGGCACCCGGGGCCGGTCGACCCAGCGGCCGAGCCTGGCCAGCAGGGCGGGCAGGACGGTCAGTGACCCGGTCACCGCGACGGCGACCACGAGGATCGAGCCGACGGCGAGGGACGAGAAGACCACGTCTCCTGCGAGCAGCAACCCGGCCATCGAGATGATCACCGCGAAGCCGGAGACCACCACGGCGTGCCCGGAGGTTTCGGCGGCGATCTCCACCGCGTCCAGACCGGAGCGACCCTTGGCGCGTTCCTCCCGCTCCCGCCGGATGTAGAACAGCGAGTAGTCGACCCCGACCGCCATGCCGATCAGCAGGATCACCGGTGCCGTGGTGTCGGTGGCCGGCACCAGGTGTGAGGCGAGGGTGGACAGACCCATCGCGGCAGCAACCGAGGAGAGCGCCAGCAGCACCGGCACACTGGCCGCGATCAGCGCGCCGAACGCGATGATCAGGATCGCCAGGGTGACCGGCAGGCTGAGCAGCTCGGCGCGCTTGAAGTCCTTGCCGAGGGTGTCGTCGAGGGCCTGACTGATCGACGGACCACCGACCTGCTCGACGCGCAACTGCGGATGCGCGGCCTGCACGCCGGCAGTGACGTCGCGCAACGGCTGCACCCGATCCGCTGCGGTCTCCGAATCGCCCGACATGGTGATCGGCAGCAGCAGCGCCGAGCCGTCCCGGGCGGTGACCGGCTGACCCACCTCGCTCACCCCGGCGACCGTCCGCAGCCGCGCCGCCGCGTCGTCGGCAGCCGCCTTCGCCGCCGTCTGGTCGAGCGCACCGCTCCGGGAGGTGATGAGGACGTTGTCCACGGCCGGGTCGTCGAAGTTGCCGGCGTCCACGATCAGGCCGGCGCGCCCCGTCTCGCCGATCGCCTGGTCGTTGCCGGTGGCCTCGTTGAGCCCGGCGGCGCTGCCGCCGACGAAGCACACCGCCACGAACACGGCCCACAGTGCGATCGCCCGCCACGGGTGCTCGGCGCTCCACCGCGCCAGCCGCACCGTTACCGGTCTTCTCCCCATCTCGGGTCCCCTGTCACGTCAACCCCTGTCAACGGTGCTGACGTTAGGTGCGTGACGACGCGATCACATCGGGGATCGGCCCCGGCCCACCCTGGAATCACCGCAGCGGGGACGGGGGCCGCTCGGCGGGCATAGGCCAACCATTCGGGCGTACACCGGGGTCCAGCCCGGAGCGGCCCGCCGCGACCCGCCGGCACCGCCCGGAGCCGACTCCGGGTCATCCCCGAAGGGAACCCCGGGGCCGTAGCTGACAGTGCGGGCAGCTGTACGAGGATCGATTCATGAACGACTCGCGCCGGATCGGTGCGCCACACCGGCGGCACGGCTCACCCTCGCGGCCATAGGCGTTGAGTGCCCGGTCGAAGTAGCCACCTCGCCGTTGACGTTGACGTAGAGGGCGTCGAAGCTGGTGCCGCCCTCGCTGATCGCCTCGGCCAGCACGTCGCGGACGTGACCGAGGAGGCTGCGCGGCCGGGCCGGTGAGCGCGTCGGTGGGTCGACCTCCGTGCAGCCCGGCACGCCAGAGCGCCTCGTCGGCGTAGATGTTGCCCACGCCGGAGATCAGGGTCTGGTCGAGCAGGGCCCGCTTCACCTCGGTGTGCCGGCGGCGCAACGCCGTGACGAACGCCGCGTCGGAGAACTCCGGGTCCATCGGGTCACGGGCGATGTGCGCGATCTCGTCGGGCAGTTCGGCGCCACCCTCGCTCACCGACAGCCCGCCGAACGTGCGCTGGTCGACGAAACGCAACTCCGGGCCGTCGTCGGTGAACCGGAACCGGACCCGCAGGTGGGTCTCGTCCGCCGTGCCGGGTGGTTGGAGCAGCAGCTGACCGGACATACCGAGGTGCCCGATGACCGCGTCGCCGCTGTCCAGTGGCAGCCACAGGTATTTGCCGCGACGGCGGACGTCCAGCACGGTCCGGCCGGCGAGTACGTCGGCGAAGTGCACGCCACCCGGGACGTGCCGTCGGACGGCACGTGGGTGACGAACCTCGACCGAGCCGATCCGGCGGCCCACGACCCACTGGGCCAGGCCCCGTCGGACGGTCTCCACCTCGGGCAGTTCAGGCACCCCGTGACCCCGTCTCGTGGCCGTCGGCACCCCGGCGGGCAGTGCCTGCGCCAGGTGGTCGGCCTGCTCGGCCTGAGCCGCCCGCTCGGCACGCTCGACTGGCCCGAACGGCTCGTCCCGGTCCGTCGGCCCGAACGGCTCGTCCTCGTCGACCGAGGCGTCCCGGTCGACCGACCGGTCCCGACCGTCGTCGCCGGCCCGACCGTTCTGGCCGGCGTCGCCGGCCTGGCCGTTCTGGCCGTTCTGCTCGGCGAGCGTCCGCCAGGCGGCCTCGGCGGCCCGCTGCTCGGCCTCCTTCTTGCTGCGCCCTCCGCGCCGCCGTACCGGTTGCCGGCCACCACCACCCAGGCGGTGAACGTCTTGAGGTGGTCCGGCCCGGTGCCCTCGATCCGGTACTCCGGAACGCCGAGCCCGAGCGCCGCGGTCAGCTCCTGGAGACTGGTCTTCCAGTCCAGGGCGGCACCCCGGCCGGCGGACTCGGCCATCAGCGGGTCGAAGAGCCGGTGGATGACGATCCCCGTGGTGTCCAGGCCGTACTGGAGATAGATCGCGCCCAGCAGCGCCTCCAGCGTGTCGGCGAGGATGCTCGCCTTGTCCCGGCCACCGGTGGTCTCCTCGCCCTTGCCGAGCAGCAGGTACGCGCCGAGGCCGTCCGGCCCAGACCGCGCGCCACGTCGGCGAGCGCCCGCATGTTGACCACGCTGGCGCGCAGCGGCTAACTGCCCCTCGGGCAGGTCCGGGTGGTTGTGGAAGAGCGCCGTGGTGATCACCACACCGAGCACCGAGTCGCCGAGGAACTCCAGCCGCTCGTTGGTGGGCAGCCCGCCGTTCTCGTACGCGTACGAGCGGTGGGTCAGCGCGCGCTGTAGCAGCTCGGGTTCCAGGCTCACGCCGAACGCGGCTTCCAGGTGACCGGCGGTGCCCGCCGCCGCTTGTCGTTGGTCATGTGCGTACCTCGGTGTCGGTGGAGCGGTCGGTGCGGTCCGTTGTGGCGTCGCGGTCGAGCAACGCGGAAACCTGATCGGTGGCGTGCCGCCGCCACAAGTGGGCGGCAAGGGCTATGCCGGAGGCGACGTCGCCGGCGCGGGCGGACCCGTGGCAGACGACCACAGTCCCGCGACACCCAGCAGGGCTGCCGCGCGGGCGCGCCACCCTCGGCGGGCGGGCCACCGGCCATCGCGTACGCGCCTTCGATGGCCTTGAGCAGCACGTTACCGGTGAAGCCGTCGGTGACGACCACATCGGCGCGCGCGCCGAGGGCGACGTCGTACCCTCGACCAGGCCGACGTAGCGCGCCCCACCGGGCAGCGGTTCGACGGCGAGCAGCGGGTCGGTGGCTCGGCGGACCCGGTCACCCTGCCGGCCTCGGTGCCGACCGACAGCAGCCCGACCCGTGGCGCGGCGATCGAGTGCGCCACGGCGGCGTACGCGGCGCCGAGCACGGCGTGCCGGGCGAGGTGGCCGGCGGGTTCCAGGGAGCCGCCGACATCGAGCAGCACGACCGGCCCGCCACGGCGGGCAGGGTGGCGGCCAGGGCGGGTTGGCGGATCTCCGGCCAGCGGCCGAGGCCGAGCACGGCGGCGGTGACGGTGGCACCGGTGGCACCGGCGGAGACGAGGGCGTCGGCGGTGCCGTCACGGACGGCGGTGACCGCGGCCCGGACGGTGCTCTCGGCGCGGGCGGCACTGGGATGGTCGGCCATGCCGACGACATCACGTACGGGCCGCACCGTGATCCGGGCGCGTTGCGCCGGATCGAGGGCAGCGATCAGCTCGTCGGCGACCTCGGTCGGACCGACGAAAGCAGATGCAGGTCAGGGTCGGCGCGCATGGCCCGCAGAGCGCCGTCAACCACGACGGCGGGAGCGTCGTCCCCGCCGAGGAGGTCAACGGCGATCCGCGCGGTGCCCGGTTCCACCGGAACGCCGGCCGGAGTGGGCCGGCCAGCGTCGGAGGGAACCGGGGCACCGGGCGAATGCCAGGATGCGCGTGCGGCCCGACCTGGGGTCGGGGCGTCACTCGGCGTCCAGGTCAGACCTCGAGAACCTGGCGGCCGTTGTAGGTGCCGCAGACGGAGCAGGCAGCGTGCGGCAGCTTCGGGGACTTGCACTGCGGGCACGCGACGGTCGCGACCACTGTCGCCTTCCAGTTCGCCCGGCGGGACCGGGTGTTGCTGCGCGACATCTTGCGCTTCGGGACGGCCACGGTTCTTACTCCTCTGTAACGGTCAGTTGCGACAGGCCCGCCCAACGCGGGTCGATCTGCTGGTGACTGTGGTCGGCCGGCAGATCGTCCCAGTGCGCCCCGCATTCGGGGCACAGTCCTGGGCAGTCCTCCCGGCAGAGCGGGTTGGTCGGCAGCGTGAGCACCAACGCGTCCCGCAGCGCCGGCTCCAGGTCGATCAGATCGCCCTGCATCCGGCCCACCTCGTCCTCGTCGGTCGTGGCGTCCGTGGTGCTGTCCTCGTACGCGTACAGCTCCTGGATCGTCACGCCCATCGAGTCGTTGATCTCGCGCAGGCAACGGCCGCACTCGCCCGGACGGGACCGGTGATGGTCCCGGAGACGAGAACGCCCTCGGACACCGACTGCAACCTCAGATCGAGGTCGAGGTCCGCGCCCTCCGGCACACTGATCAACTCCACACCGAGGTCCGCCGGTGCCGGCACGACCCGCTGGACCTCACGCAACGCACCAGGGCGGCGCGGCAGGTCCCTCGTGTCGAGGACCAGCGGCGACCTGGGGTTGAGTGTTGATGGCGAGCGCTTGGGCATAGTTAGACTCCGGCCGGTGAGAGGCCGACAAAAAGGTTACCTGGACGACCGCCGGACCGTCGAACCGGGGGCGACGCCCGCCTGAGAATGTCGGCTGGTGAGGTGCCGCTCAGAAGGGTAGCGGGCGTTCCGCCTCATCCCCAGCGAAGGTGCCGATCTCTCGGAGTGCGTGCATCTTGTCCCGGCCACGCTCTATCGAGGCCAGCGCCCGGGTGAGAACTGCTCGAAGTTGGCCAGCGCGGTGTCCACGTAGTCGTCGACCTCCTCGCGCAGGCGCTGTGCCTCGGCCCGCGCCTCGCCGATGATCCGGCACCCTCGTGCTCGGCGGACACGGTGATCTCGTTCACCGAGACCAGGCGGGCGTGTTCTGCCTCACCCTCGCTGATGATCCGGTCCGCCTCACGCTTACCGGCTTCCATGATCTTGTCGCGCTCCTCCAGGAGCGCTGCGGCGACGCAGGTCGGCGGGGAGATCAGCACGCATCTCATCGAGGGCAGCGATCATCTCACCCCGGTCGACCATGCAGTTGTTGCGCGACATCGGGACGGAGCGGGCCTGCTCCAGGATGGCGATCAGTTCTTCGATGCGATCGAGCGGGTCCACCGGCTACCTCACTCCTGTCGTTCGTCGGCCGACCTCCATGATGCGGGCTACGGCCGTTCTCCGCGCCACCAATCATGTCGTGCTCGCCCCACACCGCCCCCACTCACCCCAACTCGGCGAGTCGCGACATAGTCACACCCCGCCCGCCCTCGCCGATCTTGCACTTTCGGTTACGCCAAACCACCCCGAAGGGGCGATCCGGGAACCACAGGTGCACGATCGCGGAGGAAGGGTGAGGGAGGTCAGGGCGGGGACCCAGGCGGGCCTGGAGGGCCTCGCGGACCGGGTCGGGCACGTGGGCGGAGATGTCGCCGCCCCACTTGGCCACGTCCTGACCAGGCTCGACGAGAGGAACGAGTAGAGCGGGTTGGTCGGCATGAACAACGTCTCGACGCCGGCCAGCCCGATGTTCATCTGGGCCATCTGCAACTCGTAGTCGAAGTCGCTGACCGCCCGCAGGCCCTTGATCAGCACACTGGCCTGCTGGGCCCGGCAGAAGTCCACCAGCAGCCCACGGAACGACTCGACCCGCACGTTCCCGTACGACGAGGTCACCTCGCGGAGCATCTCGATCCGCTCCTCGACGGTGAACAGGCCACTCTTCGACTGGTTCACCAGCACACCGACGATCACCTCGTCGAAGAGCCGACTGGCCCGCCCGATGATGTCGAGGTGTCCGTTGGTGACCGGGTCGAACGAACCGGGCACACCGCACGTCTCATGATCGGCGACCGTACCAAAGGGTGGTCTCGCCGTAACGGCGGCTGCGCTCGCCAGTGATCCCGTCCACCCAGTCGAATTGCCTGGTACGACTGGACCGCTCCACCACCACCAGCGCGTCGGAGGCCAGCCAGCCACCGTCGACCAGCGCGGCCAACAGGGCGGTGATCTCCGCGTCCGGCACCGCGTACGGCGGGTCGGCGAACACCACGTCGTACGGCTCGCCGTCCGGACCGGCAGCCAGCACGGTCGCCACCTTGCCGGTGACCAGGCGGGCCGCCGGACCGGCCCGCAGGGCCGCCACGTTCTCCCGGATCACCCGGGCCGCCCGCGCGTCCGACTCGACCAGCAGCACGTGCCGGGCCCCGGGACAGCGCCTCCAGCCCGACCGCGCCGGAGCCGGCGTACAGGTCGGCGAAGCGGGCGCCGTCAAGATCGACCTCGGCCTGGACGGCACTGAACAGCGCCTCCCGAACCCGGTCGGAGGTGGGTCGGGTGCCGGCGCCGGGCGGCGCGGCGATCCGCCGGCCGCCGAGCGTCCCGGCCACGATCCGGGTCACCGTTTCCTCCTGCTCATGCCCGCGACGCTACGCGATCGGCCGGAACCCCGGCCGGCACGGCGGGGATCCGACGAGCCTGCCGGGTGGCGGCTCCACCCACCCGGAGTCGCCCGGGAGTACGCCCACCGCCATCCGCTCCGAGCGAGGCACGTGAGCAGCCTCGATGGCCCTTGTCCAGGATGGATTCCACACCGAACCGACCGTCCCCAGTGATCGGAGCGACACCTTCGGTATATCAAAGATCACGAATCCATTACATTGCCCAATGGCAATGATCTGAACTCCCTCATTAACCACCCATCAGTACAGTCACCCCTGTCCCCGCTTCGCCGCGGGAACACCACCGCGTCGCGCGACGCCCCGGTGAGCAGGCGACCCCTCGGTCGCGATGCCTCCCGGCCTTCCGCCACGCGATCCGTACCCCCTCATCAGGAGCAGGCGTGAACCCTCCCAAGTCTCCGTTCCGGCGCCTCGCGGCCATCACCGCGGGCACGCTGATCGGTCTCGCCGGCGTCATGACGTTCGCCGCACCCGCCAGCGCCCACCACAGCGAGATCAACGTCGGCGCCGACTGTGACGCCGCCACCGGCGAGTGGGTCGTCAACTGGACCGTGAACAGCTACGCCCCGGACGGCGTGGACAACTACAAGTTCAGCGAGGTCTCGGCGAAGACGTACGTCGGCGAGACCGCCAGCGACGCCAAGATCGACGGCATCGCGGTGACCGAGGGCGACACGTACCCGCACGCCGTCAGCCAGGCCGTGAAGGCCACCCAGCGCCTGGACGGGAAGGCCACCAAGGCCAGCCTGTCGGTGCGGGCCATGTGGGACAACGAGTTCGAGGACGACCAGCTGCGCTCGAAGTCGATCGAGTTCAGTGGCACCTGCGCCCAGGAGCAGCCGCCGGTTCCGAAGACCCGAAGCCGACCGCCAACGTGTCCTCCGACTGTGACGGCGACGTCGTGGTGAAGCTGGAGAACGCCGAGGACGCGACCGCTGAGGCGAAGTTCACGATCACCGGCGCCGAGGGCTTCACCGAGCGCACCACCGTCAAGGTCGGCAAGAACGAGTCGGTCAAGGTGCCCGCCAAGAACGCCGCCACCATCAAGGTGGTCGCCGACGGTGTGGACAAGCCGCTCTTCGACGGCGCACCCGCCGCCGCCGAGAACTGCGTCGAGCCGGGCGAGCCGGCCGGCAGCTACAAGTCGACCTGCACCGAGCTGATCTTCGACATCGCCAACCCGGCCGACGGCAAGTCGATCACCATCACCTTCACCCCGAACAAGGGCAAGGCCCAGACGCTGACCGTCGAGCCCGGCAAGAGCGGCACCGTCACCTTCCCGGCCCAGGAGGGCCTGACCGTGACGCCGGCCGCCGAGGGCCTGGACGACGCCAGCCCGATCGCCTGGGAGAAGCCGACCAACTGCACCCCGGCCCCGGGCCAGGGTGGTGGCGACAAGGACGAGCCGACCCTGCCGCTGACCGGTGCTGCCACCGGCGGCATCATCGCCGGCGCCGTGCTGCTGCTCGCCGCCGGTGCCGCCCTGTTCGTGGTGGCCCGTCGTCGTCGGGTGCGCTTCACCGCCTGAGACAACCCGCTCTGACGCCTGAGGGCGCGTCGACCACCCGGTCGGCGCGCCCTCATCCGTGTCAGGACCGGTGTGATCGACTCGCGATCATTGAAGACGGGGCATCCCGTCCGCAGGACAGCCCGGTTTCAAGGAAACGGAGTGGATCACCGGACCAGGCCGCCCGGCGTGGGCAGGGGCCTCAGCCCTTCTCCAGGTACTCCGCGCGGTCCTCGTCGACGAGCGCCGCGACCGAGGCGGCCAGCGCCGGATTGCGGGTCAGCTCCGGGTCGTCCTCGATCAGGGTGATCGCCTCGGTGCGGGCGTCGCGGATCAGGTCGGCGTCGCGTCGCAACGACAGCAACCGCAGGTGCGAACGGTGCCCGGACTGGGTGGCGCCGAGCACGTCGCCCTCGCGGCGCTGCTCCAGGTCGAGCTCGGCGAGCGTGAAACCGTCGCTCGTGGACGCCACCGCGTCCAGCCGCTCCCGCGCCGACGAACCCTCGGCCGCCTCGCTGACCAGCAGGCAGAGCCCGGCGGCGGCGCCCGGCCGACCCGGCCCCGCAACTGGTGCAGTTGGGAGACACCGAAGCGATCGGCGTCCAGCACGATCATCACGGTCGCGTTCGGCACGTCCACGCCGACCTCGATCACCGTGGTCGCCACCAGCACGTCCAGGTCACCGGCCGCGAAGGAGCGCATCACCGCGTCCTTCGTCGGCCGGCAGGCGACCGTGCAGCACCCCGATCCGCAGACCGTGGAGCGGGCCCTCGGCCAGCAGCGGGCCACCTCGGTCACCGCCAGCGGTGGCCGTCGGCCGTTGTCGTCCTCGGGTGGCGGTTCCTCGTCCGAGACCGGCCCGAGTTCGAAGTCCGGCGCCTTCGCGTTGGCCGCTCCGGCCCCGGACCTCGAATCCCCGATCCGCGGACACACCACGTACGCCTGGTGGCCGGCGCTCACCTCCTCGCGCAGCCGACGCCAGGCCCGGTCCAGGTAGGCCGGCTTCTCGGCGGCCGGCACCACGTGCGAGGCGATCGGCGACCGCCCCGGGGCAGCTGGGAGAGGGTGGAGACCTCCAGGTCGCCGTAAACGGTCATCGCCACGGTGCGCGGGATCGGGGTGGCCGTCATCACCAGCACGTGCGGCGGTTGGTCGGCCTTGGCCCGCAACGCGTCGCGCTGCTCCACGCCGAAGCGGTGCTGCTCGTCGACGACCACCAGACCGAGGTCGGCGAAGTCGACTCCCTCGTAGAGCAGGGCGTGGGTGCCGAGCACGATGCCGGCGGCGCCGCTGGCCACCTCGCCGAGCGCCCGGCGGCGGGCCGCCGCGCCCAGCGAGCCGGTGACCAGCTCGACCCGGGTGGCGTGCTCGGCGGAACCCAGCTCTCCCGCCCGCCCGAGTGGCCCGAGCAGGTCGAGCATGCCGCGGTGGTGCTGGGCGGCCAGCACCTCGGTGGGCGCCAGCAGAGCCGCCTGCCCACCCGCGTCGACCACCTGGAGCATCGCCCGCAACGCCACCACCGTCTTGCCCGAGCCCACCTCCCTGCAACAACCGGTGCATGGGGTGCGGGTGGCCAGGTCCGCGGCGATCTCCACGCCGACCTCACGTTGACCGGCCGTCAGCTCGTACGGGAGTCGGGCGTCGAACGCCTCCAGCAGCCCTCCCGGCGGGCGGGCGGGCCTTCGCCGGCCAGTCGGCCGCCCGGTGCTTGCGCTGCACCAGGGTCAACTGGACGGCGAATGCCTCGTCCCACTTGAGTCGCCGCCGCGCCCGGTGCAGCGCCTCCTTGCTGGACGGCCGGTGGATCTCGGTCAACGCGTTGCCCAACCCGACCAGCTTGCGGCTGGCCCGCACGTCGCTCGGGAGCGGATCGTCCGGCGGAGTGAACGTGTCCAGGACGACGCGTACGCAGCGGGCGATCACCCAGGTCGGCACCGCCGCGGCGGCCGGGTAGACGGGGATCAGCGCACCGGCGAACTCCTCGATGTCGTCGCTGACCGCCGCCTCGCCGTCCCCACCCTCGCCGAGCAGGACGTACTCCGGGCCGTTGAGCTGCCGTTTGCCCGGAACTCGGTGACCTTTCCGGCGAACAACCCCACCGGCCCGGACGCAGCTCCGCTCGCGCCACGCCTGGTTGCCGAAGAAGGTGAGCGTCAGCACCCGCCGGACCCGTCGCCGACGGTCACCTCCAGCAGGTTGCCGCGCCGCTGACGCATCGGCCGCACCGCCGTGCGTTGCACCTGGGCCATGACGGTGACCTGCTCACCGACGTCCAGCGAGCGGATGTCGGTGTGTTCGCCACGCTCGTCGTAGCGGCGCGGGAAGTGGTAGATCAGGTCACCCGCGGTGTGCAGGTCGAGGTGCGAGGCCAGCGCCTTGGCTGTCTTGTCCCCGACCAGCTTCTTCAGCGGAGTGTCCACCGTGGCTGGTTCGCTCATTCGATCCCTACCAGGAGCGGATAAAACGGCTGACCGCCCGGGTACGCGTGCACCTCGACGAACGGCCAGCGCCGCGCGACGTGCGCGCGGACGGCATCGGTGAGCCCGGCCGGGCATCCACCCCGGCGAGCAGGGTGACCATCTCGCCACCACCGCCGAGCATCCGGTCGACCACCGCCGCGCAGGTGTCGGTGAGGTCGGTGCCGATCAGGTGCACCTCGCCCTCGACCAGCGCCAGCACGTCGCCGGGACGGCACGGACCGGCCATGGTCAGCGCCTCCCGGCTGGCATGGCAGACCTCGGCGTAACGACAGGCGCCGGCGGCCTCGGCCATCGCGATCACGTCGTCCTCGAAGCGGCGGTCGCCGTCGCGGACCGCGAGGGCGGCCAACGCCTGCACCGGCGAGCGGGTCGGCACCACGCTCACCCTGATGCCGTGCCGACGGGCCTCACGGGCGGCGGCGCTCGCCACCGCCTCGGTGTTGGCGTCGTTGGGCAGCACCACCACCCGGGCCGCACCGGTGCCGCGCACGGCGTCCAGCAACTCACCCATGGACGGGTTGCCCGGCACCACTGTGGCACCCTCGGCGGCAAACAGGTCGGCGATGCCCCGCCGGTGGCCACCACCACCGCGGCCCGACCGGCCGGCACCGGGCCGGGGCGGCTCCGGCTGGTCGGCGAAGCGGGTCACCGAGATCCGGTACGGGCGGCCGGCGGCGACACCTGCCTCCACCGCCGCGCCCACGTCGTTGACGTGCACGTGCACGTTCCAGGTGCTCTCCGGCTCACGCCCGTCGCCGACGACGACGAGCGAATCCCCAGGGCGTCCAGGGCCCGCCGCAACCCGGTGACCGCCTCGGCGGGAGCGTCGAGCAGGAACTGCACCTCGTAGGCGTACTCGTCGGAACCGGTCTCGCGTGCGACGGTGGCCGCCGGACGGGCGGAGCGTGGCGCCGGCGCGGGCCGGGCCGTGGCCTCCCGGTGAGCACCTCGACCAGGGCGTCGAGCAGCACGCAGAGCCCTCGGCCACCCGCGTCGACCACGCCCGCGCGGGCCAGCGCCGGCAGCTGCTCCGGGTGCGGGCGAGCGCCTCGGCCGCCGCCGGCCGCGACGCGCGCCACCGCCGGTAGGTCGTCGCTGTCCGCGCGTTCGGCGGCGGCAGCGGCCGCCGCGACCACGGTGAGCAGGGTGCCCTCGACCGGTCGGGCGACAGCGGTGTACGCGGCGGTGGCGCCGGACCGCAGCGCGGCGGCGAACTCCCGGCCGCGCACCGTCGGCGCCCGGCGACCTGGTCGGCGAAACCACGCAGGATCTGCGAGGATCACCCCGAATTGCCCCGAGCGCCGAGCAGCGCGCCCTGGGCCATCAACCGCAGCGCGTGCCCGTGCGCGGTCGGCCCGCTGTCGGGGAGGGTGTCCAGATCCATCGCGAGGGCCTGCTGCGCCGAGGTGAGGGTGAGCACCAGATTGGTGCCGGTGTCGCCATCGGGCACCGGGTAGACGTTGAGCTGGTCGATCTCGCCCTGGTGGCGCTTCAGTGCGGCCAACCCGCTCGCGCACCAGCGGCGGACCGCGGCGGCGTCGAGGGTGTCCAGCACGGCCAGAAGCCTACTGGCGCGCACCGACACGCGTCGGACTCGTCCGGCGTGTCCTCCGCGCCCGGGCCGGCGGTGACCGCAAGGCGGCCGAGCCCTCGGGCCGGCGGTGACCGCAAGGCGGCCGAGCCCTCCGGTACCCTTGCCGCCGGGCCGGCCCACCCTCGGGCGGACGGGCCCACGACCAGGCGCGACCCGCAGCACGGGCGACCGCCGGACCAGGCCGGTTGGCCGGGTCGGCGAGTCATCGGGTAACCTGACCAGGTTGCCCGGGCAGCACCTGCCGGCGACCCCATGAACGTATCAATCCCAGGAGTATCCCGTGGCTAGCGTGTGCGACGTCTGTGGCAAGGGACCGGGCTTCGGCCACAACGTGTCCCACTCGCACCGGCGGACCAACCGCCGCTGGAACCCGAACATCCAGTCGGTGCGTACCCCGGCCGGTGGCGGCAACACCAAGAAGCTGAAGGTCTGCACCTCGTGCATCAAGGCCGGCAAGGTCACCCGCGCCTGACGCGGTAGGACCCACCTTTCGTACGGCTCAGCCGGCGGACCCTGAGGTCCGCCGGCTCTGTCGTCCGCACGTGATCGAGTCAGAGGGTACGGCCGAGGGAGACGCAGGCCTCCGAGTCCTTGTAGAAGCCGAAGTTCGGGATCCGCTCGTACCCGGCGGAGCTGTACATGGCGAGCGCCTCGGGCTGCTTGTCCCCGCATTCCAGGACCACCCGCTTGCGGCCCTGCTCGCGGGCCGAGCGCTCGACGGCCGCCAGCACCGCGCGGGCCACGCCCCGGCCACGTGCCGCCGGGGCCGTGTACATCCGCTTCAGCTCCGCGCTGTCCGTGCCGTGGCTGCGCCAGCCACCGCAGCCGACCGGCTGACCGCCCAGGTAGGCGACGAGAAACGCGCCGTCGGGCGGTTCGAACTCGGCGGCGTCCACCGGGTCTCGTCGCCGACGCCGCCGTAACGGACACCGAGGTCGACCAGCGCGTCATGGACCAGATGCTGTGCCACCGGCGCGTCGAACCGCACCGTCCGGATCTCGATCTCACTCACGGTATCCAGCGTACGGCCGGCACCGGCCCCTACCGGAAGTGGTCCCAGCCGGTCGGGCCGTCGTAGGGCCCTCCATCGACGGTCACCCCGGCACCGTCCGTGACCACGCCGATCGGCCGCCAGTCCGGTGGCAGCGCCACCGCCGGGGAAGGTCGCGGCCAGCGCGTGGTCGTCTCCACCGGCAAGAATCCAGGTGTACGCGTCGACGCCGAGTGCCTGTGCGGCATCGGCCATCTGGCGGGGCACCTCGAACGCCTTCCGGTGCACGTCGATCGCCACCCGCTGGCCGCCGACACGTGCCCGAGGTCGGCGAGGAGCCCGTCCGAGATGTCGATCATGGAGGTGGCGCCGAGTCGGGCGGCCTGCGGGCCGGCCGGTAGGCACCTGCGGCCGCCGGTACGCCTCGACCAGCAGCCGGGGAGTGCGGAAGCCCCGGGTGAGCACGGTCAGCCCGGCCGCCGCGTGACCGGTGCGCCCGGCCAGGGCGAGCACGTCTCCCGGCGGGCGCCCGACCGCAGCACCGGTGGACGGCCCTCCAGGTCGCCCAGTGCGGTAACCGCCACGGTCAGGGTGGGCTGGCCGACATGTCCCCGCCGACGACGCTCGCGCCGACCGTCGCCGCCTCCGCGGAAAGCCCGTCGGCCAACTCCTCCGCCCAGCCGGTCTCCAGGTCCGCCGGCATGCAGAGGGCGACCAGCAGGGCGGTCGGTGTGGCGCCCATCGCCGCGATGTCCGCCAGGTTGGCCGCCGCCGCCCGATGCCCGACGTCGCGGGCCGAGGACCAGTCCCGCCGGAAGTGCCGCCCGTCGACCAGCACGTCGGTGGAGGCCGCCACCCGGCCGTCCGGCGCGGCCACCACCGCGGCGTCGTCACCCGGGCCGAGCAGGGTCGTCGGTCCGTACGACAGTCGGGCGGTGATCCTCCCGATCAGCCCGAACTCCCCGATCCCGGACACACTGCCACCGCTGCCGGCGTTGCGCCCGTGCTGCTCGGCTCCGCCGTGCTCGATCACCGCTGCTCCTTGGCCACCGATAGAGGTCAGACCTGGTCCGTAAGGTAGTTTCACCCTTCGGGCCGCTCCCGGGCGGCGACGGACGGAGGTCGAGTCGTGGTACAGGCGTACATCCTCATCCAGACCGAGGTCGGGCGCGCACGTGACGTGGCGGGTCTCATCGCGGACATCCCCGGCGTGGTGCGCGTCGACGCCGTCACCGGGCCGTACGACGTGGTCGTCCTCACCGAGGCCAACACCGTCGACGAGCTCGGCAAGCTCATCGTCAGCAAGGTGCAGATGGTGCCCGGCATCACCCGCACCCTCACGTGTTCGGTGGTGCGGCTGTAAGTGGACGAGATGACGACTTCCCCGCTGCTCTGGACGACGACGGACCGCGCGACGCGGCCGACCGGACGCCCGAGCCGGCTGACGGTAACCGCGATTCGGCCGATCCGGCCGCCGCCGCGCCGGCCGGACGGGACCGGACCATGCGTGGTGCCGCTCTGCTGGCCACGTTGGTGGCGCTGCCGATCACGCTGCTGGTGGCCGTGCTGGCCTTCAACAAGATCAGCCCGGACGCGCCGGCCGCCGCGCCGACACCCTCCGCGACCACCGCCGGCGTGCAGTCCACCACCCCGGTGCAGATGGCCGCCCGGCTCTGCCGCCCGCCCGGCCACGGTCTGCCGGGCTCTGCTCTCCCAGTTGCCGGCGAGCATCCGCGACCGCGCCCAGCGGCCGGTCACCGCCGGCCTGGAACAGAACGCGCCTACGGCGACCCCGCGTTCACCGTGACTCGCGGCGGCACCGAGCCGACCTTCCCCAGCACCGACGAGGTCTGGACGGTCAACCGGGTCTGTTGGCACCTCGCCGAGCAGGGCGACGAGGCCGTGCTCACCACCGTCGACCGGGAGACGCCGATCACCGTGCGTCTGCCGCGCTCGTACGAGCAGCCGCTGCAGTGGGTGCCCACCATCTCCAGCACGATCGTGGCGACCGTGCCCTCCGGCGGCGCCATCCCGTCCGGCTGCCCGCGCTGACCCAGCCGCGTTGAGCCGACCCGCGCCGTGTGACGTACGCGGGCGGGTCGGCCGACTCAGCTTCAGTGCAGGCCGACGCCGCGCCGCTGGGCGGTGCGGATCAGCCGGTTGACCAGCTTCGGGTATTCCAGGCCGGAGGCCGCCCACATCCGCGGGAACATCGACGTCGGGGTGAAGCCGGGCATGGTGTTGAGCTCGTTGAGGTAGACGTCCAGCTCGGGGTGACGAAGAAGTCGGCCCGGGCCAGCCCGGCACAGTCCAGCGCGGTGAACGCGCGGACGGCGTACTCCTGCACCTGGCGGGTCACCCGCTCCGGCAGGTTGGCCGGGACGTCGTACTCGCAGGAGTTGTCGAGGTACTTGGCCTCGAAGTCGTAGAAGTCGTGGTCCGCGACGAGCCGCACCTCGGCCAGCACGGACGCCTCGGGCGCACCGCCGGCCTCGCCCTCCAGCACGCCGCACTCGACCTCGCGGCCGACGATCGCGGCCTCGATGATGACCTTCGGGTCGAACTGCCGGGCGGCGGCGACCGCGGCGTCCAGGTGCGCCCAGTCGGTGACCTTGCTGACGCCGAACGACGACCCGGCCCGCGACGGCTTGACGAAGACCGGCAGGCCGAGCCGCTCCTTGTCCTGCTCGCTGAGTGTCATCCCGTTGCGCAGCACGGCGTACGCGCCGACCGGGATGCCCTCGACGGCACAGAGCTTCTTGGTGAACTCCTTGTCCATGGCGGCCGCGGAGGCGAACACGTTCGCCCCGACGTAGGGGATGCCGGCCATCTCCAGCATTCCCTGGATGGTGCCGTCCTCGCCGTAGGCACCGTGCAGCACGGGAAGACCACGTCCACGTCGGCCAGCACCCGGGGCCCTCGGTCGGGTCGAGCACCATCAGCCCGTTGCCGGTGGGTCGGCCCGCAGCACGATGTCGTCGCCGGAGTCGGCGGTGATCTCGGGCAGTTGACGGGCGTTGATCGCGAGCTGGGCGGGATCTCCGTCGGTCAGCACCCACTGGCCGGCCCGGGTGATGCCGACGGGCACCACCTCGAACTCGTCCGGGTCGAGCGCGCCGAAAACGCTGCCGGCGCTGACGCACGAGATGCCGTGCTCGGCTGCGGCCGCCGAAGACGATCGCCACGCGGGTCTTGCCTGGGGTGGTCACTCCGGTCACCTCTTCGTACGCGACTGCGGCTGGTCGTGCTCGCCGGTGGCGCTCACGCGGTTGACCTTACTGTGCGTGGCGGTAGGACGAGGCGATACCCGGCGAGCCGCGGCGCGACACGGCAATCGGTCATCGGAGGATATACGGTGCGTGATCGGGTGATTGCGGTGTCGCAGGCCGCTGACCTGGGCCTTCTCAGTCTCGGGAGTGCCGGCGGCCGACCGCGATCACCTTCACCCGCTGTCGGCCGGCTCGCACCATGCCCAGCGCCATGAACGCGCCGGCGATCCGGTCGGCGGCCTCCCGACTGCTGGCGCCGACGACCTGCCGACGCCGCTCCGGCGTTATCCGCTCGTTGCGGTCGATGCCCTCGACGGCACGCACGTCGGTGAGCACCACGAGGAAGCGGGTCATCGCGCGCCACCCGAGGTTAGGGCGGGGGCTCCGGGCCGGTTCGCACGTCGTCTCCTTCCGGCAGGCCGGGGTGGAGGGCGGCACGCGACGATCGGGCACGGGGAGAAACCCGATCGCCGCGCGCCCCATCCCTCCGGTCGCTCACCACCACCGTCGCCACGACAACCGGCGGTGAGGACGCGATAACAGATTGACACGTGGACAGCCGTGAATGCAACTCTCATCGACGTTCTCTCATGCAGACGTTCCCGCAAATGTGTGCGACCATCGATGCATGGCCCCGAAGACCGCCCGTGCCCGCCGGCTCGGCATCGCCCTGCGCCACCACCGGGAAGCCGCCGGGCTGACGCTGGAGACAGCGGCGGATGAGATCAACAGCACCCGGAGCACCCTCTCCCGGTACGAGAACGCCCAGACCCTGATCACCCCGGCCACCGTGCGCGCCCTGCTCACGTCGTACGGGGTGGGCGCGGAGGAGGTGGCTGCGGCGGTGCAGCTCGCCAAGGACGCCCGCAAGCCGGGCTGGTGGGTGTCGTACTCCTACCTGCTGGATCCGCGCACCATCGACTTCATCGCACTGGAGGCCGAGGCGACCGCCATCGCCAACTTCGAGCCCTCGGTGGTGCCCGGCCTGTTGCAGACCGCGGACTACATCCGTGGCGTGATGCGCGGCGGCCCGCACACCCTCGGCGACGATCTGGTGGAGCAACGGGTCAAGGTCCGACTCGACCGGCAACAACGACTCACCGGCGACCGGCCACCGATCCTCGACGCGATCATCGACGAGGGCGCGCTGCTACGCCCGGTCGGCGACCAGGCGGCGATGAACGGACAACTGCGCCACCTGGTCAAGATGGCCGAGCTGCCGAACATCAGCGTCCAGGTGATCCCGCTCTCCGCCGGTTACCACCGGGGCACCCGGGTTCGCTGCACATCCTCGAGTTCGCCGATCCGGAGGATCCGATCATCGCCTCGGTGGAGACCGTCGCCGGTCAGATGATCCTCGACCGGGCCGGCGAGACGCGTACCTGCACCAAGATCATGGAGCATCTCCGAAGCGTGGCGCTCAGCCCGGCGGACAGCCGCGAGATGCTCCTGTCAGTCCTGAAGGGACGGTAGGACCGATGACCCCGAAGATCACAGCGGCGCTGGCAACGGCGGCGTGGCGCAAGAGCAGCCGCAGCGGCGATGAGGGCGCCTGCGTGGAGGTGGCCGCGATCCCGCGGCTTGTGGCCGTCCGCGACTCCAAAGACCGGCCGGCCCGCCCTGCTGTTCGCAACGGCCGCCTGGGCCGCCTTCGCCCAGGCCCCACCCTGCCCCTGACCAGGCCCGTCGCAACCTGAACGAACGACGCTGACCCGGCTCGCCGCACGCCGCTGACCACGGCTCGCGGCGGGCCGGACTACGGCTAACCGGGGTACGCGCCGATCTTGCACTTCTGTCGCCAAGATCGGCGGAATGACCCGTCACGTCGGGGCCCTAACTGCAAGATCGCGATGAACCTGGTCGATCATGGAGTTGTGGTGCCTGATTTAGGAATGTATCCGTTACTTTGTTCCCCACCACAACTCCATGATCGACGGGGCGAGGCGAGGCGAGGCGAGGCGAGGCGAGGCGAGGCGAGGCGAGGCGAGGCGAGGCGAGGCGAGGCGAGGCGGGCGGGGCGGGCGAGCACGGCTCGGAACTGGGGCTCAGGCGACCAGCGGGCGGGACTCCGGGACGGCGCGAAGCGCCTCCAGCGCGGCGATCGCGACTCCCGGGCACCGGCCATGTCCCGGTCCGGCACCAGCGCGAAGGTGGCCACCGCCGCCTGTCCTCGCGGAGCACGGTGTGCTCGCGGACCGTCGCCAGGAACCAGTCACGGAACTCCGGTGCCGCCTCCACCACACCACCGCCGACGAAGTACGCGTGCGGGTCGGTGAAGTTCGCGGCGACAGTGAACAGCCGCCCCAGGGCCATCGCCTGCTGGGTGAAGAGGTCCCGTGCGAGGGCGTCCCCGCGCTCGCCGTACCCGCGAACCAGCTTGGCCGCTCGGGCCACCGGCTCGGCGGCGAGCGGGTGGGCGGGTAGCGGTCAGCCAGTACGGCAGCAGGTTGCGCTCGATGCCGGTCAGCGAGGCGATGCTCTCGACATCTCCGGTGAAGCCGCAGGCACAACTGGGTGCCGGCTGGTCCGGGCCGAGCAACCCGGTCAGCGGGATGTGCACGTGGCCAAGCTCCCCGGCCATTCCGGCCGCACCGGCGATCACCCGACCGCTCTCGACCACACCGCCGCCGAGGCCGGTGCCGACGATGGCGGACACCGACGAGCGGTTCATCGCGTCGACGCCGAAGTGGACGTGGTGGGCGTACAGCGCGGCCGCGTTGCCGTCGTTGTGATAGATCACCGGTAGACCGAGGCGCCGCTCCAGCGCCCCGCGCACGTCGAAGCCCCGCCAGGCCGGCTGGGAGAAGTTGGTGGACCCCGCGACGAGATGACGCCGTCGGCGCTGGCCGGGCCGGGAGTGTCCAGCCCCACCGCCCGGACCAGGTCACGTGGCACTCCGGTCTGCGCCAGCGCGCCGTCCAGTGCCCGGGCCAGTGCCTCGATCGCCGCCTCCGGCCCGGCCTGCACCTCGCTGGGGATCTCCAACAGGCCGTCCACCAGGAAGTGGCCGTCCACCGTCAGCACGGTGGCGTTGTTGCTGGTGCCACCGTTGTCCAATCCGACGACCACCGGCACCCCTGCGCTGCCCACCGAAACCGCCTCCCGCCGTCATGAGTGTGAGCAGAGGCTAGTGCCCAGCCCTCTCCCCGCCATTCCCGGCCACCCAACCGAATCTGCCCTGTGACCCGAACCGGACGGTCAGCGGGTTTCTCGGCAAACAGCCGCGTCGACGGTCGACACCGGGTCGAGGCCGCAGCGATCAGTCGTCCATCTTCAGGATGAAACCCTCATCGGCGCACGCCGTCCGCAACCCGGACACGTGCGTGCTCATCGGTGCGAGGAAGCCCAACGCTCCCCACTGTCCTCCGCGTCCTGCAACTGCCACAGGATGTCGACCAGAGCCGTGCCGTGCTCCCGGATCTCCGGCTTCCGGGAGTCCTCGAAAATCTTGCGGGCCTCCCGGTACTCGGCCTCAGTCAGCTCGTCGTCCCCGGAGTCCTTCGCGGAGCCGTCCAGCAACCTGCCCTCGGACATGGCTCTGCACGCGGCGACACCGGAGTCCTCCTTGATGAACCCGTCGTAGACGGCGAGCCCACCGGCGGCCAGGGCGAGCACACCAACGAACGCGGCGACCGCGATCAGCAGCGGCTTCCGCGACGACGCCACGGCCGGCGCGGCCGGGGTGGTTGCTGCCCGGGTGGCTGAGTCCCGGATCCGGCTGCCCGGTCGGGGTGGGCTGGTACTGGTTCGGGTCGGTCACGGAGCGCTCCCCACGTGGTGTTGGCCTGTCGATACTCCCCGCCCGTGGCCGCCCCGCTGACCCGATACCGCTCGACCGCGCGAGCCGGCTCAGCCGGGACGGCGGGCGGTTACCGCGGTGGCGTCCAGGTCGTCGTCGTGGCGGACCGTCGGCACCAGGCCGGCGGCGGCGAACGACTCGCAGAGCTCGTCCACCTGCGTGGTGCCGGCCTCCACCACCAGATGCCCGCCGGGGCGAGCCAGCCGGCCGCGTCGACACCCACCCGGCGCAGCACGGAGAGCCCGTCCGGCCCACCGTCGAGCGCCACCGGGGCCTCGTGCAGCCGCGCCTCCGGGGCATCAACGCGACAGCGTCGGTCGGCACGTACGGGGCATTGGCGACCACGAGGTCCAGCCGACCTCGCCAGCGCCGGGGCAGCGGCGTGAACAGGTCACCCTCGTACACCTCGGCGGTGAGCCCGACGACGTTGCGGCGCGCGCACGCCACGGCGGCCGGGTCGATGTCGGCGGCGGCCAGCCAGCGCGGAGCGAGCCGGTGCGCCAGCGCGACGGTGGTGGCCCCGGAGCCGCAGCAGAGGTCGACGACGGCCGGCGTCGGGCCGGTCAGCTCGACCGCCAGCTCCACCAGCAGGGCGGTCCGGGCACGTGGCACGAAGACGCCCGGGTCGACGGCGATGCGCCGGCCGCAGAACTCCGCCCAGCCGAGCAGATACTCCAACGGTTCGCCGGCCACCCGGCGGTCGGTCAGGTCGAGGAGCGCCGCCGGGGTGCGCGGCGGCCAGCAGCAGCTCGGCCTCGTCCTCGGCGTACACGCAGCCGGCGGTGCGCAGCCGGTCCACCAGGGCGGAACGGTCGGTGGGAAACGGTGATGCCACGGGGATCCTCCGGGAAACGGCGGTAGACGGTGACCGTCGGTCACCTCCGTAGGGAGAGACCCGACCCGGCCGCGTCCAGCGCGGCGGCGAGGTCGGCCACCAGGTCCGCGCTGTCCTCCACCCCGCAGGAGAGCCGGACGAAGCCGGGCGCGGTGTCGTCGCCCCACTGCGCCCGCCGGTCGGCGGTGGTGTGCAGGCCACCGAAGGAGGTCGCCGCCGCCACCAGCCGGGCGGCCTGGACGAATCGGCCCACCCGGTCGGCGTCACCCAGGTCGAACGAGAGCACGCCGGGCATCCGGCGCATCTGCGTCGAGGCCACCGGGTACGCGGGGTCGTCCGGCCGCCCGGCCAGCGCAGGCCTGTCACGTCCGGCCGGCCGGCGAGCAGGTCGACCACCGCCGCCGCGTTCTGGCTCTGCCGCGCCAGCCGAAGGTCGAGGGTGGCCAGTGACCGGTGTGCCAGCCAGGCGTCGAATGCCCCGGAACCGCCCCGGTGGTCGTACGCCAGGTCGTCACCGACTCGATCAGCTCGGCGGAGCGGCTGGCCAGGTAGCCCAGCAGGAGGTCGGAGTGACCGGTGAGCGCCTTCGTGCCGGAGGCCACCACCAGGTCGGCACCGAGGTCCAGCGGGCGCTGACCGAGCGGAGTGGCGGTGGTGTTGTCCACGGCCAGCAGCGCGCCGGCGGCGTGCGCCCGCTCGGCCAGGGCCGCCACGTCGACCACGTCGAGGCCCGGGTTCGCCGGAGTCTCCACCAGCACCAGTCGGACGCCCTCGAACGACGGGTACGGCCCGACGGTCGGCACGAAGAGCACCCGGACGCCGATGGCCTCCAGCACGCCGGTGGCGAACGCCCGGACCGGGAAGTAGCCGTCGCTGGGCAGCACCACGGTGTCCCCGGCCGCAGCAGGGTGAGCAGCAGACCGGTGATGGCCGCCTGACCGGTGGCGAAGACCCGGCAGTCACCGCCTTCCAACTCGCCCACGGCCGCCTCCAGCAGCCGCCGGGTCGGGTTGTCGGGCGACCGTAGCCGTTCGGCGACGTGCCAGGCCCCTGGAACGGGTCCAGGTGGTACGGCGCGGCGAAGACGGGACCGGGCAGGAACGGGTCCCCGGCGCCGGCTCGGGCAGGCCAGCGCGTACGCAGCGAGTGCCGTCTCCCAGCTCGTTCATCGGATCCTCACTCGTACGACTCGGGTTTGGCGGTGCGGCTCATCAGGGTCTCCACGGCGAGGCGCGGGTCCATCCCCTCGTGGCAGATCCGCTCGACGTGCTCGGTGATCGGCATCTCCACGCCGTGCGCCGGGACAGGTCACGGATCGCCAGGCAGCTCTTCACGCCCTCGGCGGTCTGCCGGGTGGCGGCCTGGGCCTGCTCCAGGGTCTCCCCGGCCCAGGTGCTCCCCGAAGGTGCGGTTGCGGGCCAGCGGGGACGAGCAGGAGGCGACCAGGTCGCCCATGCCCGCGAGGCCCGCGAAGGTGATCGGGTCCGCGCCGAGCGCCACGCCCAGCCGGGCCGTCTCGGCCAGCCCGCGGGTCATCAGCATGGCCCGGGTGTTGTCGCCGAAGCCCATCGCGGTGGCGATGCCGTACGACAGGGCGATGACGTTCTTCACCGCTCCGCCCAGCTCACAGCCGATCACGTCGTCGTTCGTGTAGGGGCGCAGGTAGGGCGTCCGGATCGAGGACTGGACGAGCACCGTGCGGTGGCTGTTCGTCCCGGCGACCACTGTCGCGGCGGGCTGCTCGGCGGCGATCTCCGGGGCGAGGTTCGGACCGGAGACGACGACCACCCGGTCCGCGGCGACCCCGGCGGTCTCCACGATGACCTCGCTCATCCGCTTGGTGGTGCCGAGCTCGATGCCCTTCATCAGCGACACCAGGGTGGAGTCCGGGTGCAGGTGTGCGGCCCACTCGGCCAGATTGCCGCGCAGCGTCTGCGACGGAACGGCCAGCACCACCACCTCGGCGTCGGTGATCGCCTCGATCGCGTCGGCGGTGGCGGTGACGCGGGCCGGCAGCAGCACGTCCGGCAGGTACTCCGGGTTGCAACGCTCGGTGCGGATGCTCTGCGCGACCGACGGGCGGCGGGCCCACAGCGTCACGTCCCGTCCCGCGTCGGCGAGGATCTTGGCGAACGCGGTGCCCCAGGAACCGGCACCGAGCACCGCGACGTGGCCGGTCATGCCGCCGCACCCGGCTGCTCGCGCTCGGCGGAGGACCGGGCCGGTCGCTCCCACAGCGGCGGCGGGTACCACCCGGATCTCGGCGAGCATGTCCCGTAGCCGCAACATGATGGTGTCCGTCATTTCGTCGAGGGTGGCCCGGGTCGGCTTGGCGTCCGCCCACCGGCTCAGGTCGATCGGCGCCCCGGCGGCAACGGTCACCGGGATCCGGGGGCGCAGGCTGACGCGCGTGGTCCGTGGGTCGAAGATCCGCTCCGGCCCCACATCACCACCGGTACGACCGGAGCGCCGGTGGCCAGCGCCAACCGGGCGGCACCGGTCTTGGCCTTCATCGGCCACAGCTCCGGCTGGCGTGTGGTGGTGCCCTCAGGGTAGATCACCACAGCGCCGCCCTGATCGAGCGCGTCGACCAGAGCGTCCAGGGAGCGGACCGCGTCGACGCTGCTCCGGTCGACGGGGATCTGCCGGCACTGGTGCAGGATCCAGCCGACCACCGGCACCCGGAACACGCTGGCCTTGCCCAGGAACTGCGGCCAGCGACCGGAGTCGTAGATGAAGTGCGCGGACACCAGCGGGTCGGCGTGCGAGATGTGGTTGGCGACGATGATCATGCCGCCGTCGTGGCGGAGGTGCTCCTGTCCACGCCAGGTACGCCGGGTCCACACGGTCATCACCGGCTTTACCAGCCCACGGCGAACCGTTGCCAGAACCCCAGCCTCCGCCGTGCCACTGTGCCTCCTCGTCGTGCCCGACCCGCCGCGAAATCCCGCCCGCGACACCCGCAGCGGAAATCATGCCTGCTCGCCCCGGTACGGCCAGCGAGGGTACCGCCGTCCGGCTGGCAGGATTGCGGGCGTGAGTCAGCCGAGGTGGGCCGTTGTGGTGCCGGTGAAGCAGCTGTCCGCCGCCAAGAGCCGGCTGCGGGGCGCGCTGCCCGGCGTACCGCACGAGGAGTTGGCGCTGGCCCTGGTTGCCGACACGCTCCGCGCGGTGCTGGCCTGCACGGCGGTCGCCGAGGTCCTGGTGGTCACCCGGGACGCCCGGGTGGCGGCGACGGCGCGGGCCACCGGCGCGCGAGTGCTGCCGGACGAACCGGACGCCGGGCTGAACGCCGCGTTCCGGCACGGGGCCAGCGGGGTCGGCGCCGACTGGGTGGCCGGGATCACCGCTGACGTGCCGGCGCTGCGTCCGGCCGAGCTGGCCGGGCGCTGCTCGCGGCACAGAACAGCCGACCCGCGGTACGCCGATTCGTGCCGGACGCCCCCGGCGGCGGCACGGTGCTGCTCACCGCCCGCCGGGCGTACCCCTGGATCCTCGCTTCGGGTGGGCTCGGCGGTGGCGCACGCGGCGAGCGGAGCCCTCCCGCTCGACGGCGACTGGCCCAGCCTGCGCCGGGACGTGGACACTGCCGCCGACCTGGCCGCCGCCGCTCGCTCGGGCTGGGGCCGCGCACCGCCGCACTCGTCACCGCGACCCACCCGGCCCGCTCCGGGCGCTGACCCGCTCCGCGCGCCGACCCCGGTGTACGGTGCCAGCATGCAGGGCACGGTGGCCAGCTACGACGGGGCGACGCGCAGCGGCGTCCTGCTGCTCGACGACGGCACCGAGATGCGTTTTCCCGCCCGAGCCTTCGACGCCTCGGGGCTGCGGTTGCTCCGGCTCGGCCAGCGGGTTCGCATCGACACCGATCCAGACGGCGAGGTCGTCCGGGTGACATTGCCGACGATGATCTGAGCCGGCGAGGCCAAGTTCATTTTGCGTTTACCGTAATCGGGTGATTATGAGCGGGTGAGCACCCTCGCGAGCACCCAGCCCGCCCGCCCGTCACCGACCTCCGCAACGGCTCCCGAACGCGCGGCACCGACGGGCGCTTCCGCCCGTCCGCGCCGAACGGGCCGGTGCCGCCCGCGCCGACACCCTCGCCGACGACCCGGGCGCCGCCTCCTCCGGCCTGGACGAGGTGCTCGACCCCGCACCGACGATCGAGGCGGACGGCCCGGCCGCCGGTGACGTCCACCCGCGCTGCCGGGCGACCTGCCGGCCCGGGACGACGAGGACGACGAGACCCCGGCGGCCCCGCCGCTGCCGGAGGACCGGTTCCTCAACCGGGAGCTGTCCTGGCTCGACTTCAACGCCCGGGTGCTCACCCTGGCCGAGGACCAGCGCACCCCGCTGCTGGAGCGGGCCAAGTTCCTGGCGATCTTCGCCAGCAACCTCGACGAGTTCTACATGGTGCGCATCGCCGGACTGAAGCGGCGACTCTCCGCCGGCCTGCCGGTGCGCGGCGGCGACCGGCTGCCCTGCGGACGCAGTTGGAGCTGATCGCCGAGCGGACCGGCGCACTGGGTGCCCGGCACGCCGCCTGCTTCGTCGACGACGTGCTGCCCAAGCTGGCCGACGAGGGCATCCGCATACTGCGCTGGGGTGAGTTGGGCGACCCCGAGCGGGAGCGGCTGCGCACCTATTTCCGGGAGCACATCTTTCCGGTGCTGACCCCGCTCGCGGTGGACCCGGCGCACCCGTTCCCGTACATCTCCGGGCGGTCGCTGAACCTGGCGGTGGCGGTTCGGGACCCCGACGGCGGTTCGGAGCTGTTCGCCCGGGTGAAGGTGCTCAACAACGTCCCCGCTTCGTCCGGGTGGACCGGGACCAGTCCGGCGTCCGGATGCTGCCGGTGGAAGACCTGATCTCGGTGCACCTGGGGCAGCTGTTCAGTGGCATGCAGGTGGTCGAGTGCCACCTGTTCCGGGTGACCCGCAACGCCGAGGTGGAGGTCGACGAGGACCGGGACGAGGACCTGCTCCAGGCCCTGGGCGGGAGCTGGCCCGGCGGCGGTTCGGCCCGCCGGTCCGCCTGGAGGTCGCCGCGTCGATCTCCGACCACATGTTGGATCTGCTCGTCCGCGAACTGGACATGGACGACCAGGACGTGCTGCGGGTGCCCGGTCTGCTGGACCTGTCCGCGCTGTGGCAGGTCTACGGCGAGGCCGACCGGCCGGACCTCAGGACCCGCCGTTCGTGCCGGCCACCCATCCCCGGCTGGCCGAGGGCGAGGTGCCGCGCAGCGTCTTCGCCACCCTGCGCGACGGGGACGTCCTGGTGCACCACCCGTACCACTCGTTCGCCACCAGCGTGCAGCGCTTCATCGAGCAGGCCGCCGCCGACCCGAACGTGCTGGCCATCAAGCAGACCCTCTACCGGACCAGCGGCGACTCACCGATCGTCGACGCGCTCGTCGACGCGGCCGCCGCCGGTAAGCAGGTGGTGGTGCTGGTCGAGGTGAAGGCCCGCTTCGACGAGGTGGCCAACATCGGTTGGGCCCGCACGCTGGAACGCGCCGGCTGCCACGTGGTGTACGGCCTGGTCGGCCTGAAGACGCACTGCAAGACCGCGCTCGTGGTCCGGCAGGAGGGCAACCAGATCCGTCGCTACTGCCACATCGGCACGGGCAACTACCACCCGAAGACGGCCCGACTGTACGAGGACTTCGGGATGCTCACCGCCGACCCGGAGATCGGCGCTGACCTCACCGACCTGTTCAACGTGCTCACCGGGTACAGCCGGCAGACCGCGTACCGGCGGTTGCTCGTCGCCCGCAGGGCATCCGCCGCGGCCTCATCGAGCGGATCGAGCGGGAGATCTCGCACGTCCGCCTGGGCATGCCCGGCCTGGTCCAGTTCAAGGTCAACTCGCTGGTCGACGAGGGGTGACCGACGCGCTGTACCGCGCCTCCCAGGCCGGCGTCCACGTCGACCTGCTCATCCGGGGCATGTGCACGCTGCGCCCGGGGTGCCGGGGCTGTCGGAGAACATCCGGGTCCGCTCGATCCTCGGTCGGTTCCTGGAACACTCCCGGATCTTCCGGTTCGGCAACAACGGCGAGGCCGAGTTCTGGATGGGCTCGGCCGACCTCATGCACCGCAACCTCGACCGTCGGGTGGAGGCGCTGGTGCAGGTGAGCGATCCGATCGCCCGCGCCGAGCTGGACCATGTGCTGACCGCCGCGATGAGCCCCGACGTGGACGCGTTCGAGCTGGCCGGTGACGGCACCTGGACCCGGCGTACCAGCGGTGACGACGCCGCCCGGGCGCATCTACAGGAACTGCTGCTGCGCCGCGTCGGTGGCACGGCCAGCTGACCGCGCAGCGCATAGGCTGAGCTGATGATCGAGGAGGAGCAGAAGTACGAGGTGGACGACGCCTACGTGCTGCCGGACCTGGCCGGCACGGCCCCGGCCGGGGCGGATCCGGAGCTGCCACCGGTCACGCTGGTCGCCCGCTATCTCGACACGGTCGACCTGCGGCTGGCCCGGCCGGTGCCTCGCTGCGTCACCGCCGGGGCGACGAGCTTCCTGGACGGTGAAACTCCCGACCGGCACGCCGGGCGTGCGGCACGAGATCTCCCGCCCCGGGCCGAAGAGGCAGCCGCCGCCGGAGCTGGTCGAGTTGGTCACCGTGCTGCACCGGGGGCGCCGTTGGCCCCGGTGACGGTGGTCCGGACGGTCCGGCACGCGTACGAGGTGTGTGACCGGGCCGGCGAAGTGCTCGCCGAGGTGGTGGACGACCGGGTGACAGTGCTCGACGAGGCCGGCGTTCCCACCGACACGTTCCGCGAGCTGGAGGTGGAGCTCAAGGCCGGCGACCGGGAGCTGCTCGACCGGGTCGGCACGGTTCTGCGCGACGCTGGCGCCCGGGACGGTTCGTTCACCCCAAGCACGTACGGGCGCTGGGCGCGACGGCGCAGGCCGATCCGGACCTGGTCGCACCGGCCGGGTTGACCGCCGAGCCGAACGCCGGCGAGGTGGTGACCGAGGCGTTCCGCAAGGAGATCGGCCGACTGTTGGCGCACGACCCGCTGGTCCGGCTGCGCGCTCCGGCCGCCGGCGGCGACACTGGTGTGCACCAGATGCGGGTGGCCTGTCGACGTCTCCGTAGTGATCTGCGCACCTTCAAACCGTTGGTCCGCAGGCAGTGGTCCCGTCCGCTCCGGGACGAGCTGCGCTGGCTGGCCGGTGTCCTCGGCGCGGCCCGGGACGCCGAGGTGCTGCGCGCGCGGCTGCGCCGTACCGCCGGCGCCGACCCGCTCAGCCCGCTCGACCAGGGCGCGGTGGACCGGCTGGACGAGGTGCTCGCGCAACGGCAGCGGCAGGCTCTCGCCGCCATCGACGAGGCGCTGCGCTCGCCGCGCTACCTGGCCCTGGTGGACTCCCTGGTGCTGGCCGCCCGCGCCCCCGGTTCACCCGCCGGGCGTCCGTCCCCGCGGCGGAGGCGCTCCCGCGCTGGTGGCCCGGCCCTGGGGACGGCTGGCCGGGCCGGACGGCGTGGACGGGCTCGACCCGCGGTCGCCGGACGACCGCTGGCACGCCGTTCGCAAGGAGGCCAAACAAGCCCGGTACGCGGTCAACGCGGTGGCCTCGACGGTCGGCAAGGGAGCGCGCCGGCTGTCCCGCGCCCTCGCCGGTGTGCAGGACGTGCTCGGTGAGCACCAGGACGCGGCGGTGGCGGCGGACACCTGGCTGGAGATCGCCGCCGAGCGGGCGGACGACCACGAGTTGGCGGTCACCGCCGGGCGGCTGGCCGAACGGGAACGCGAGTCGGTACGCCGCACCCGGGGTCTCCTTCCGGCGGCCTGGCACCGGGCCACCCGACGGCGGCGGACCGGTTGGCTGCCGTGACCGGCATCCGGGCGGCGGGCGGGTGCCCTGGCGGCCCTCCGCCGACGGCGTACGCGTCTGCGTGGTGCACCGCCCCCGTTACGGCGACTGGACCCTGCCGAAGGGCAAGCTGGAGCCCGGCGAGCATGCGTTGGCGGCGGCGGTCCGCGAGGTGGCCGAGGAGGCCGACGTGCGGGTGTGCCGCAGGTTCGGCTGCCATCGGTGCGGTACCGCAGCGAGGGCAGGCCAAGCTTGTGGACTACTGGTCGATGCTCGCGGTCGACAGCGGCGGTTTCCAACCGGACACCGAGGTGGACGACACGCGTTGGCTCGCGGTGGACGACGCGATCCGGTTGGTCAGCTACCCCACGACGCCGAGGTGCTGGCGGCGTTCGCCGCGCTGCCGTCGGTGACGGCGACGGTCGCGCTGGTCCGGCACGCGCACGCCGGTAAGCGGGCCACCTGGTCCGGCCCGGATGTCGGACGGCCGCTGGACGCCGAGGGGTGGGCTCAGGCGACCGCGCTGGCCGGGCTGATCGCCCTGATCCGGCCGGCCCGGCTGGTGTCCGCGTCGCCGCGCCGCTGCGTGCAGACCCTCGACCCGGCGGCCACGTTGCTCGACCTGCCGATCGAGGTCTGCGGCGACCTGGACGAGCCACAGCCCGGCCAGCAGAGCGACGAGCGGATCCTGGCCACCGCCGCCCGGGTGCTGGAGCTGGCCGGCGCCGGTGGGCAGTCGGCGGTGTGCAGCCAGGGCAAGGTGCTGCCGGGCGCCCTGGAGCGGCTGACCGGCCGCACCGACGAGGACTTCACCACGCCGAAGGGCGGCGGGTGGCTGCTCGCCTTCACCGCTGACCACCTGCTGGCCGTAGACCGCCTGTAGCGGCCTGTGCCGCACGCTCCGGCTCTGGTCAGCGGGGTGGGAGGGTCAGGGTCACCGCGACCGGCAGGTGGTCACTGGCCCTGCTGGGGCGCGGTCGGGTAACCGGGGGTCAGGCCCGGCGAGACGAAGATGTGGTCGATCTGCTGACGCGGGTCGTCCGCCGGGCTGGTCGCCAGCGGTCGAGCCGCGGCCAACGCGTCGACCAGGCCCGCCTCGGAGAACTGCGCGAACGCCTCGTCGCCCGGCTCCGTGTTCAGGTCACCCGCCACCACCAGTGGTCGACCGGCCGCGTACCGGATGGCGAAGTCGGCGACCGCGCGGGCCTGGACCACCGGGCCCCGGCCGGGTGGTGGTTGCAGGTGAGTGCTGACCACTGAGGTACGCACGCCGTCGCCGAGGTCCAGCGTGACGGCGAGCGCCTGCGCTCCGGTGGGTGCCCCGACGGCGGCCAGCGGCAGGGTCCGTGGATCGCTCATCGGCCAACGGCTGAGCACCGCGTCACCCCAGACAGGGTCGGCGGCCGGCCCGAAGACGTACGGCATACCGAGCCGGTCGGCCAACAGGTCAAGGGTGTCGTGGCCGCCGTTGAGCAGCCAGGCCCGGTCCACCTCGCTGAGCAGCACCACGTCCGGCCGTCGCAGATCGACGACCTCGGCGAGCCCGTTCGGGTCGAACCGGCCGTCCAGCCCGAAGCCCATCCGGATGTTGTACGCCACCACTGTCAGCCGCTCCGGCGGGCCGTCCCGGTTGCTGGCCACCGGTATGTCGTCGGCGAACACCGGCGCCAGCAGGGCCAGCGCGGTGACCGCGGCGGCGGCCCGCAGCGGCGGAAACGGCCCGGGGAGCCGGTCGACGACGGGCCGGGCGGTGAACGCGACGACGGCGATCAGCACGGCCACCACCACGGGTACCGCCGCGTTGGGGTAACCCAGGTCATAGGCCGAGTAGTAGCCGACCGCCCCGAGCGCGAAGACGAGCATGCCGGCGGCGACCGCGTACCCGACGGGTCGCGCGGTCGCGGGCGTCGACGGCGGTGCTCGTCCTGTCGACGGCGGTGCCGGCGCTCGCGGTGTCGACGGCGGTGCCGGCGCTCGTGCTGTCGTTGGCAGTGCTTGCGCTCGCGGTGTCGTCGTCCGGGCGGCCGGCGTCGTCGGTCAGGGCAAGGCAGCCGCCGAGGCCCACGGCGGCCAGCAGGATGGCCGGGAGGAGCAGGTCGCCCTGGTCGAGGGCGAACAGCACCGCGCCGGCCAGCAGCGCCACCGGCCCGTACGCCCGAACCCAGCGGCCGGGCGGGTGGGTCAACGCGGCGCACAGGAACCCGGCGACCGCCACCGGCACCGGTGCCATGCCGACCAACGGTGAACTGGCCACACCGTCGCCGGCGACCAGGTACGACATGCCGGTTCGGGCCAGCGCCGGGGAGAGCGCCACCATCCCGCTCAGCAGCAGCGCCGGCCCGGCCAGCAACCAGGCCCGAGTGCCGCCGGTGCCGGCCGTGTCGGCGCTCCAGCTGGACTGCGCCCTGTCGGCGCTCGGGTGGCTGCGCCGTGCCGGCCAGGAACATCGCCGCCGCGACGGTGCTGAGCAGCCAGGCCACCCCGTCGCCCCGCCAGACCAGGTCGACGGTGTCCAGCACCGCGTGCAGGGCCGCGTTGACCGCGAACCCCAACGCCAGCGCCGGGACCGGGCGGTCGGTGTCGGCGGCGACGCCGACCAGCCACACCAGCCCGGCGAGCAGCCCGGCGGTGGCCAACCAGAGCTGCGTACGCCCGCCGGGGGCGGCGGTGAGCGCGAGCCGGGAGGCGGCGAGCACGACCGCGGCGGCGACAGTGACCGGCGGGCCCCGACCCGGCGGACCACCGCGGGTGCGCCCAACGCGAGCACGAACCAGCCGAGCGCGAAGGCACCCATCAACTCGGCCGGGGTCGACGCCGCCTGGCCGAAGATGGTGATGATGCCGGGCAGCCAGACCCGCAGCACGTCGATGAGCAGGATGACGCCCAGCGCGAGCGTTCCGGTGGTGAGCTGGCGGTAGCGCACCGGCGCCCCATTTCCCGTCGGCGGACCGGCGGAGGGCCGGCACGGCGATTCTGCGCGAGCGAGGCGACCGGGTCAACGGTCCCCGTACGCCGAAAGGACGCCCACCCGACGGGTGGACGCCCTTTCGAAGCGGGCCGGTCAGCGCTTGCTGGCCGCCTTCTTGCCGGAGCCTTCTTCGCCGGCGCCTTCTTGGCCGCCGTGCTCTTGCTCGCCGACGCGGTGGTCTTCTTCGCCGCGCTCGACTTGGTCGCCGCGCTGGTCTTCTTCGCCGCGGTGGTGGTCTTCTTGCTGGCGGCCGTCTTGGTCGCCGTGGTGCTCTTGCTCGCCTTGGCGGGGCGGTCTTCTTGTTGGCGGCCGTCTTGGTCGCCGTGGCGGTCTTGGTAGCCGTGGCGGACTTGCTCGCCTTGGCCGGGCGGTCTTCTTGCTGGCCGCCTTGGCCGTGGTCGCCTGGTGCCCGCCGCCTTGGCCGTGGCCGCCTTGGTCCCCGGCCGCCTTGGTGCCCGCCGCCTTGGTGCCGGCCGTCTTGGCCGTGGCGGTGGTGGTGGCCTTCTTCGTCGCCACCGCGGCCTTCGGCACCTTGCCGCTGGCCACCATCTCCTGAACCCGGCGCCGGGGCGGAAGGTCGGGACTGACGTCTTCTTGACCTTCACCGCCTCGCCGGTACGCGGGTTGCGCGCTGTTCGCGCACCACGCACACGCTTTCGAATGCTCCGAATCCAGTGATCGCCACCTTTTCACCCTTGGTGACCGCCGCCTGGACCTCGGTGAGGACCGCGTCGAGCGCGGCCGTCGCCATCTTCCGGTCCCCAGGCGAACGGCGAGCGCCTCGATGAGCTCGGCCTTGTTCACGACTTCCTCCCGATTGTGCAACTGACTCGACGCGAGCCATTCTGCGCGCACGGTATGCCCTGTGCTGCCGAGACACAAACATTCGGTAGAAAAAGCCGTTAGGTCGTAACGGATTCACCCCACCGGTTGGACCGATGGGGCGGAATCCGCTGTCTGATGGGGCGTAGGGGCTATGCCACGGAGGGCAGGAACGGCAGTCGGCGCGCCTCGTACGAGTCGATGTCGGCGGCGTGCCGAAGGGTGAGTCCAATGTCGTCGAGGCCTTCCAGCAGGCGCCAACGGCTGAAGTCGTCCAGCGGGAACGACCAGCTGGACTCCCCGCCCTGAGCTGACGGGAGGTCAGGTCGACGGTCACCGGCGTGGTCGGATCGGCCTCGACGAGATCCCACAACTCTTCGACGGCTTTCAATTCCAACTCGACCGGCAACAGACCTTCCTGAGGGCGTTGCCCCGGAAGATGTCACCGAAGCGCGGGGCCACCACTGCGCGGAAGCCCCAGTCCCGCAGGGCCCAGACGGCATGCTCCGGGAGGACCCGGTGCCGAACTCCGGGCCGGCGATGAGGATCGACGCACCGGAATAGGTTTCATCGTTCAACACGAATGCCGGATCTTCCCGCCAGGCGCTGAACAGCCCGTCGGCGAAGCCCGTCCGGGTCACCCGCTTGAGGTACACGGCAGGGATGATCTGATCGGTGTCCACGTTGGACCGCCGCAGGGGCACGGCGGTGCCGGTGTGGGTGGTGAACCTGTCCATCTCCTCGGTCCCCTCTACAGGTCGGCGGGGCGGCCAGCCGGCCGACCACGGCGGTGGCGGCAGCCACCGGCGGCGAGACCAGGTGGGTACGCCCACCCCGGCCCTGACGGCCCTCGAAGTTGCGGTTCGAGGTGGAGGCGGAGCGCTCGCCCGGCTTCAGCGTGTCGGGGTTCATCCCCAGACACATGGAGCAGCCGGCGAACCGCCACTCGGCCCCGGCGTCGGCGAAGACCTTGTCCAGCCCCTCGGCCTCGGCAGCCTCCCGCACGGCGGCGGAACCGGGCACCACGAGCATCCGGACGCTGTCGGCCACCCGGTGGCCGCGCAGCACGTCGGCGGCGGCCCGCAGGTCCTCCAGCCGGCCGTTGGTGCAGGAACCAACGAAGACCACGTCGATGGGCAGCTCCCGCAGCGGCGTGCCGGGGCGCAGGTCCATGTATTCCAGGGCGCGCCGGGCAGCGGTGCGCTCCGAGTCGGTGACGAACTCCTCCGGGTCCGGCACCGGCGCGCTCAGCGGCGCCCCTGCCCGGGGTTGGTGCCCCAGGTGACGAACGGGGTGATCCGGCTGGCGTCCAGGGTCACCTCGGCGTCGAAGCGCGCGCCCTCGTCGGTGGGCAGCGTCCGCCACCACGCCACGGCCGCGTCCCAGTCCGCGCCCTGCGGCGCGTTCGGGCGACCCTGAGGTACGCGAAGGTGGTCTCGTCCGGCGCGATCATGCCGGCCTTGGCGCCCCACTCGATGGACATGTTGGCGATGGTCATCCGCCCCTCCATGGAGAGGGCCTGGATCGCCTCGCCGCGGTACTCGACGATGTGCCCACGACCCCGCCGGTGCCGACCTGGGTGATCAGCGCGAGCACCAGGTCCTGGCTGTCACACCGGGGGCGAGGCGGCCGGTGACGTTCACGGCCATCGTCTTCGGTCGGCTCTGCGGCAGCGTCTGGGTGGCCAACACGTGCTCCACCTCGCTGGTGCCGATCCCGAAGGCGAGTGCGCCGAAAGCCCGTGGGTGGCGGTGTGCGAGTCGCCACAGACGATGGTCAGGCCCGGCTGGGTGAGGCCGAGCTGCGGGCCGATCACGTGCACGATGCCCTGGTTGTCGTCACCGAGCGGGTGCAGCCGCACCCGAACTCGGCGCAGTTTCGGCGCAGGGTCTCGATCTGCGTACGCGACGTGGGGTCCGCGATGGTGAGCAGGTCACCACGGCGGAGGCGGAACGCGGGATCGTCGTACCCGGTCGGGTGTTGTGATCCTCGGTCGCGAGGGTCAGGTCGGTACGACGCACCCGGCGCCCGGCGAGCCGCAGCCCGTCGAAAGCCTGCGGGCTGGTCACCTCGTGCAGCAGGTGCAGGTCGATGAAGAGCAGATCCGGCTCACCAGCGGCGGACCGTACGACGTGCGCGTCCCAGACCTTCTCGGCCAGGGTCCTCGGCTCAGGAGTGACTCCCACCATCTGGACATCCTAAATTCTGGGAGGTAAGTTTCGGCTTGTGGGACACAGTATGAGCGGTGTCGGCGTTCTCGACAAGGCGGTGGTCATCCTGGCCGCCTGCGTGGACGGCGCCAGCCTGGCCGAACTCGTTGAACGCACGAAGCTGCCCCGAGCCACCGCACATCGGCTGGCCCAGGCCCTGGAGATCCACCGAATGCTGGTGCGGGACACCCAGGGCAGATGGCGTCCGGGCCCCGTCTGGGAGAGCTGGCCAACGCCGCACCGGACGTTCTGCTGACCGCCGCCGAGCCACTGCTGGCCGCGCTACGCGACGCCACCGGTGAGAGCGCGCAGCTCTACCTTCGCCGCGCCGACGAACGGATCTGCGTGGCGGCCGCGGAACGCGCCAGCGATCTGCGGGACACCGTTCCGGTCGGCTCGGTGCTGCCGATGACGGCCGGCTCCGCGGCGCAGATCCTGCTCGCCTGGGAGCCGCCGGAGGCGGTGATGCCGCTGCTGCCGCGGAGCAAGTTCACCGGCCGCACCCTTGCCGAGGTACGCCGCCGCGGCTGGGCGCAGAGCGTCGCCGAGCGCGAGGCCGGCGTGGCGAGCGTCTCCGCCCCGATCCGCGACCGCACCGGCCGCGTGATCGCCTCGGTCAGCATCTCCGGCCCGATCGAGCGCCTGGGCCGCCGCCCCGGCGAACGCCACGCCATGGCCGTAGTAAGAGCCGGCCAACGCCTGTCCGGCCTCTAACCCCGAACCCCACTCCCTCCGGCCGGCGCTGGGGTTGATCATGAAGTTATTGCCATGACACGCCGGGGCGAGTGGCAATAACTTCATGATCAACGGGCGTCAGCGGGGTGGCGCGCAGGGGTGTGGTGCAGCAAGGCTCGTCACGCTTTGCGTGACGAGCCTGCTGTAGCCCGACCGGATTCGAACCGGCGCTACCGCCTTGAGAGGGCGGCGTCCTGGGCCACTAGACGACGGGGCCAGAACTTTCCGTTCACCACCCTCGCGGGCGGTACGCCTGTAGTCTAGCGGCACCGCCCGCCGGCACGATCGCGGGGCGCGGCAGGTCGGCGCGGACCACAGCGGCGCAGACACGAAACAGCCCGCCTCACCAGGTGAGACGGGCTGTGCACAATGTAGCCCCGACCGGATTCGAACCGGCGCTACCGCCTTGAGAGGGCGGCGTCCTGGGCCACTAGACGACGGGGCCAGAACTAGTTCTCGCTCCCCACCCGTGTGGGCGGAGGAGCTGCACTCTTACCGGAGACCACCCTCCGCCCCGGAGCGGAGTCGAACTCCGTCAGAATCCAGCGTCTGGAATTCTCGCGAATTCCAGCAGCGCTGGGGTACCAGGACTCGAACCTAGACTAACTGAACCAGAATCAGTCGGGCTGCCAATTACCCCATACCCCATTGGCACCTTGCGGCGCCGGGGTGAACTTTACCCTCCCGGTGCCGACTGGCAAATCCGATCCCCGAACCACCTGCGAGCTGCGGAAACAGGTGCATCAGACGGATCAGGCGACGGGGACCACCGGGTTGGTGAGCTCACCGATGCCCTCGATCCGCACGGTGACCGTATCCCCTCGACGAGGGGCTAACCCCGGCCGGAGTGCCGGTGAGAACGACGTCGCCGGGAAGCAGAGTCATCACGTGCGAGATGTACGACACCAGGCCGGCCACGTCGAAGACCATGTCCTTCGTCCGGCCGAGCTGGCGTACCTCCATCTCCTCCGGGTTGCGACCAACCTCACACCGGATCTCCAGGTCGGAGACGTCCAGACCGGTGGTGATCCACGGGCCGATCGGGCAGAACGAGTCGAAGCCCTTGGCCCGGGTCCACTGCCCGTCGGAACGCTGGAGGTCCCGAGCGGTGACGTCGTTGGCGCAGGTGTAGCCGAAGATGGCGCGTTCGGCGGCGGCCCGGTCGGCGCGGCGCGCGCCGGCGCCCCGATCACGACCGCCAGCTCCGCCTCGTGTTCGACCTGCTTGGAGAAGATCGGCAGTCGGATGGCGTCCCGGGGCCGATCACCGAGGTGGACGGCTTGAGGAAGAGCAGCGGCTCCTTGGGCACCTCGTTGCCGAGTTCGGCGGCGTGGTCGGCGTAGTTACGACCGACACAGACCACCTTGCTGGGCAGGATCGGCGAGAGCAGCCGAACGTCGGAGAGGCCCAACGGGCCCCGCTGAAGGAGAGTTTGCCGAACGGGTGGCCCTCGATCTCGGCGATGGTCAGGCCCTCCGGCCCGGCCCCGCTTCACCTTCGACGGCACCGAACGACATTCCCTTGGCATGGGCGAAACGAGCGATACGCACCCGGCCAATCTAGCCCCGCCGGCACCCCGACCGGCCAGGACCGGCGGTCGGTGTGCTCAACCCGTCAGCGCGCGGCACCCTACCGGGCGGGAGGTGAGCGAGGCGGGCTTCGCGACTTCGTACCCGCACGGAGGCGACTCGCCCCTAGCGTCGGCTCCGGAGGTTCGTTCGTATGCCTGCATCGACACGACACCACAGAGCCCTCGCAGTGTTCGTGCACTGCCTCGGCATCCTCGCCGCCGTTCCGGCCTGCCGGCGGCGGCACCGGGACCGTCGGCCGCGCCATACTCCGGCGGCAACGGCAGGGCCAACGGCCACCCGGCGCCACCATCAGCCACCGCAGCACCGGCAGCCGCAGCACCACCAGCAGCGGCCACGGTGTCACCACCGGCCGCGACACCGCGACCGGGCGACCACGGCCACCGACGGTACGGCCGGAGGCGCGGACACCTGGCCGGAGGTCACACGGCCACCGGTGGCGATGGCCGCACGGGTGACCGAGCCAACCCGCCGTCGGCGCCACCGGCGATGGCCCCACCCACCCGAGCACCGGCGTCGGCGCCCCGCAGCAGGTCACGGTGGCGGTCGCTCCGGAGAGCAGTCCGGCACCGAGGTACCGGATCCAGGTGCGCAACGTGGGCAACGCACCGGTGGACACCACAGTGCGCCAGGAGCTACCGCCGGGTCGTCCACGACCGCGATCAGCGGCGGCGGCCGGTCCACCCCGACTGGCGGGTCCACTGAGGTGACCTGGCGGTTGCGGCTGCCCGCACACAGCACCACCACCCTGGGGACCGCGCTCGCCGCGACCGCCCCGGGCCGACCGCTGACCGCGCCGACGTGCGCGTTCACCAGTGACGGCACCCGGCCGTACGACTGCGCCACCGCCACCTGGCAGGCGGCAGCGGCCGGCGGCCGAGGTCACCGAAGCGCCGCCCTGGCGCCGCTACCCGGTGCTGCTCGCCGGGCTGGCGGTCCTGCTGCTGATCAGCGCCGCCCTGGTGTGGTGTGGCGACGTCGACGCGGGCGTCGGGTGACGGCTGCCGCACTGGCCACCAGCGGCGGGACCGACGGTGGCCGCGGGACGATCTATCCACGCGCGGCAGCTCCGAACCCGGCACGGCGTCGGCGTACCCGCCGGTCTGGTTGTTGGTGGCGCCGCCGCCGCGGTGCTGGCCGGCGTGGTCGGCACCGCGGGTTGGACGGCGACCCGGAAGGTCGCGGCGATCGACACGCAGAAGCAGCCGACCGCCGGCGCGTGGATGGGCAACGGGGTCACCGGACCGGTGGGCGTGCCGCTGCGGGAGTCGGCGTTCGAGTTCACCGTCTACCGGATGGCCTGCGGTGCGAAGGCTGGCAGCGCCGCACCGGCCGACGCCAGACGGTGCGAGGCCACCGTCGGTGTGCGCAACGTCACCGGCGACCACCAGCCCTGGCACAGCGAGCTGCAACGGGCGTACCTGCCCGGCGGTCGTTGGGTGAGCACCGACGAGCCGGCCACGCGCGCGGCCAACCTGGTCGCGACGTCTTCGCCGACCCGATGGCGGCGGGCACCCGGATGGTGCTTCCGCTGGTCTTCATGGTCGACGGGCGGGATCCGCCCAGCAGTTGGAGCTACGCAGCGGGTGTTCTCCGCCGGCGTCCGGGTGCACATGCAGTGACCGGCGGCCGGGCGGCGGTCGTACCCTGGGTGCGTGACCGCCGCCCTCGCCCCCGCCGTGCTCGACGTGGCGACGTGGCAGGCCCGCCGACGGGCCCACGAGGAGCGGGTGGACGTCTGGCTGACCCGCACCTGGCCCGCCGACGGCGCGGTGAGCGGCATCCGGTGGCCGACTTCCTGTTCACCTACTACTCGCACCGTCCGGCCCAGCTCCGTCGTTGGCATCCGGGCGCCGGGGTCGAACTGCGCGACGCCGATCCGGCCGAGTTCGGCCGGGACTACCGCGCCGGCACCGCCGGGTCACCCTCGACACCGATGCGGTACGCGGCGGCGCGGCGAGTCGATCGCCTGGATCCGTTCCCTGTTGGCGGCAACCGGTGGCCGGGCGCCGCACTTCGGCTGCTTCGGGATGCACGAGTGGGCGATGGTCTACCGGCAGACCCGCGAAGAGCTGCGGCACAACGCCTGGCCCCTGCGACTGAGCGCGGAGCGGACCGCCGCGGTCGTCGAGGAGCGGGTGTGCGGTGCAGTCACTTCGACGCGTTCCGGTTCTTCACAGCGCCGGCCCGCCCGTTGAACGTGCTCACCCCGACCCGGGAGACGCAGCACGCTCACGAGCAGCCGGGCTGCCTGCACGCCAACATGGATCTGTACAAGTGGGCGTACAAGCTGTCGCCGCTGGTCCCTCGGAGCTGGTGGCCGACACCTTCGAACTGGCCAGGGACATCCGCACGCTGGACATGCGCGCCAGCCCGTACGACCTGGCAGCACTCGGCTATCCGCCGGTGCGGGTCGAGACCCGGACGGCCGTGCCGAGTACGCGGTGGCGCAACGCGCGTTCGCCGAGCGGGCGGCGAGCTGCGCGACCGGCTGCTGACGGCCGTCCCCGCCTGACCCTCGGCCAGGGCGTCGTCGGCGCTTCTCGGCTAGGCGTCGTCGGGGCCTTCTCGGCCGGCCAGACGTCGTCGGGGCCTTCCCAGCTAGGCGTCGTCGGTGCTTCTCGGCTAGTCGTCGTCGGTGCGGCGGTCCCGCTTACGCTGGGACTGACGTTTCTTCTCGGCCAGCCGGCGTTCCTGGCCCCGCGGGACGGCGGGTCGCTCGGCGGGTCGGAGGTGGGGCGCCGCCGCCTCCCGCAGCAGTGCGGTCATCCGCGCGCGGGCCGCCTCCCGGTTGGCCAGCTGTGCCCGGTGCTCGCTGGCGGCGATCGTCAGCACCCCGTCGATCAGGCGGTTGGCCAGCCGGGCCAGCGCCCGCGACCGCAGCCACTCGGGTACGGCCGGGGAGTTGGCCAGGTCGTAACTCAGCTCGACCCGGGAGTCCGCGGTGTTCACACCCTGCCCACCCGGCCCCGACGAGCGGGAAAAGCGCTCCCGCAGCTCCCCGGCGGGAACGACCCACCGGTCGGTCACCCGCAGTCCGTCGTCCACGCCCCGAGGCTAGCCCCACACGCCGTGCGGTCAGGCGCAGTACCGACACCCCGACCGTTGATCATGGAGTTGTGGTGGGCCGCAAAGTAACCCCAACAGCACCAAAGCAGGCACCACAACTCCATGATCGACACGGGGCTGGCCGCGATCTTGCACTTACTGTCCCGACATCGAGGACATTGCCGGCTTTCGGCGACCGGAAAGGCAAGATCGGCGCGGGAGGAGGCAGGATCCCGCCGCCACTACCGGGGTGGGGACTGGCTGGGTGCTGGTCCGGCGGTTTCCTCGTTGGCGCCGACCGCCGCGTACGCCACCGCACCGAAGAGCAGCAGCGCGATCACGCCCGCCTTCACGGCGACCCACGGATCAGTGACCAGGCACCTCGACGGGCACCGGGCACCGATTTCTTGACGGTCTGGTAGTCGTTCCACCCGCGCCGCGCCCGGGCGTACGCCGACCCCACAGCACATCCGATGATCAGGCCCACCAGCAGGAGGACCGTGAGAAGAGGACGCTCCACCTCCGCCAGTATCCATACGGAACGTAATATTTCCATGGTCCACTGCCGTCCGGCCGGATATCTGACAGAGGCAGCCCGCCGCAGGGCTGTTCGAGCAGCTCAGCCGCCCTTACCGATGATCGTGTCGGCGGTCTGCTGCACCTGGTCGATCGGGATCGCGAACCCGATGCCGATCGACCCGATGCCGTCGATGGTGGCGATGGCGGTGTTCACCCGACCACCTCGCCCCGGGCGTTGACGAGTGGCCCACCCGAGTTGCCGGGGTTGATGGACGCGTCGGTCTGCACGGCGGTGTGCCGGTTGTTGCCGAGCCGTACCTCGCGGTCCAACGCGCTGACGATGCCCGCGGTGACAGTGCCGGCCAGCCCGAGCGGCGAGCCCACCGCGAGGACCGGCTCACCGACCCGGGTCACGCCCGGTTTGGCCAGGGCAGCGGGCGAGACCGGCGGATGCCGGCACCTTCAGCACCGCCAGGTCGCTGCGGGCTCGCGGCCGACCACCTCGGCGGTGAACCGGCGGCCGTCGGACAACTCCACTGTCACCGGCCCGCCACCCCTTGGCCAGGATGTGATCGTTGGTGATCAGGTGTTGCTGGTCGTCCACGGCGAAGCCGGAGCCGGTCGCGGACCCGCTGGTCGCGCCGCCGGCCAGGACCGACACCACCCGGGTACGGTCCGCTCGGCCGCGGTGACCAGTTCGGCCGGCACCGGGCGGCGGACGCCGCGGCCGGGCCCGCAGACCCGTCCCGCCCGGCCACCACGCCACCGGCGACCGCCCCCGAGACGGCGGAGATCGCCACCACCGCCAGCGCGGCGAGCAGCCGCCGCGGTCGTCGCTCGCCCGGATCACGCTCGGGCGCGTCCCACCACCCGCGCCCGTCCGGGCCGAGTTCCGGTGAGATGAACCAGGGACCGCGCGGTTCGCCCAGTCCGGTCTGCACTGCCATGCGTACTCCTCTCGGTCGACGTCGTCGTGCGCGGCGGTCAGGAAGCCGGGCGCGGTCAGGGAAGCCGGGCGCGGTCACGGCAGTCGGGCGCGGTCACGGCAGTCGGGAGAACCAGCGCATCGAGCCGGCGGCGGCACCCATCGCGAACACCAGTCCGAGGCCGATGAACCGGGCCGACACGTCCTGCCGCTCGGTGCGGTAGCCGACCGAGCTGCCGATGTCGTCGTAGACGGCCCGCAGCTCGTCGGTGGTGCTGGCCTCGTGGAACATGCCGCCGGTCTCCTCGGCGACGGCCTTGAGGGTCTGCCCGTCGACCGGTACCTGGATGGGTCGTCCACCCCGGTCCACGAACCCGGACGGTGTGCCGAAGGAGATCGAGTGCACCGGCACCTCCGCGGTCACCGCCTCCGCAGCCGCCTCCATCGGGTCCATCCCGGAGGTGTTGGCACCGTCGGAGAGCAGGATGATGCGGGCCGGTGGCGTTTCCTTCGCGGCTTCGCTGTCCAGGCTCTTGACCGCGCCGAGTGAGGTGTTGATGGCCTCACCGATCGCGGTGCCCTGCACTCCGGTGATGCCCTCGGCCAGTCGGTCGATCCCTCGTCGAGCGCGTCGCGGTCGGTGCCCGGCGGCACCAGCACGGCCGCGCTGCCGGCGAACGCGACGAGTCCCACGTTGAACTCGTCGGGCAGCCCTTCGACGAAGCGCCGGGCCGCCTGCTTCGCCGCGGCCAACCGGTCCGGTTTCACGTCGGTGGCGAGCATCGACGTTGACACGTCCACCGCCACCATCACCGTGGCACGCTCCGGGCACCGGACCTCGGCGCTGGGGCGGGCGAAGCCCACCACGAGCAGTGCCAGCATGGCGAGGAAGAGCCCGGCCGGAACGTGCCGACGCCAGGCGGGCGCTGCGGCGCCACCCGGTCCAGCAGCCGCAGGTTGGTGAAACGGACCGCGTACCGGCTGCGCCGCCGCTGCACCACCAGGTACGCGACGACCAGAGCGACTACGCCGAGCAGCAGCCAGAGCCGCAGCGGGATTGCCAGTTCACGCGGTACCTCCCGGGGTTGACGAGCCGGCGCGGCGGCCAACCGACGTTGGGCGTGGACGTGTCGGACGATGTCCGCGCTCCAGTCCCCGTCGGTGCGCAGCGGCAGGTGGGTGCGCCGCTGCGGCGCAACGCCTGGCGGACCTGATCGCGTTGGACGGCGGCCGCCTCGGCGTACCGTTCACGCAGCCGGCGGTCCGATGTGCACACCTCGCGGTGACGACCGGTCTCCGGGTCGACGAGCGTGATCAGGCCGACGTCCGGCAGTTCCAGCTCACGCGGGTCGGTCACCTCGATCGCCAGCACCTGGTGCCGGACGGCCAGCCGCCGCAGGGTCCGCTCCCAGGGCGCCTGCTGGGCGGGATCGTCGGGCAGGCCGTCGAGGAAGTCGGAGACCACCACCACCAACCCACGCCGGTTGGCGACCCGGTGCAGTGCGTCGAGCCCGTCCGCCAGATCCGGTGGTCCGGAGATCGGCGCGCCCGGGCCGCGCGCTGGGCGCGCCGGCCCGGGGCGGCGAGCAGCGCGCGAGCAGAGCAAGCAGATGGGTACGCCCGCTGCGAGCCGGGAATCGGCGTACCCGTCGGCACGCAGCACCTGGGCACCGAGACGGTTGCCGACGCCCGCGGTCAGGAAACCGACCGCCGCGACGGCGGCCACCGCCAGTTCCCGCTTGTCCAGCTCGGCGGTGCCGAACTCCATGCTGGCGCTGCCGTCGACCAGCAGCCAGGTGGTCAGTTCCCGGTCGGCGTCGACCTGCCGGACGTGGGGCACCGCGGTCCGGGCCGTGACCGCCCAGTCCATCCGGCGGACCTCGTCCTCGCCGGGCCGATACTCGCGGCTGCCGGACGGTTCACTGCCCAGCCCGGGCAGCAGGCCGCGGTACTGGCCGTGCAGCAGTCCGTTCAGCCGGCGTGTGACGGTCAGCTCCAGGCGGCGCAGTCGCTGGTTCGGGGCCAGCTCGGCCAGGCCGGGGTCGGACGGTGTGGCAGTCGCGCGTCTCATGCCACCGCCAGATCCGGCGCCTGCTGTGGGTGCCCGCTGGCCAGCCGGGGCGGTGGTACCGCCTCGACCAACCGTCGTACCACGCTCTCGGCCGACACCCCGTCGGCCACCGCGTCGAAGGAGAGCACCAGCCGGTGGGCAAGGACGTCGACGGCCAGCTCACGAATGTCCTCGGGTAGCACGTACTCCCGCCCGCGCAGCGGGCCTGCGCCCGGGCGGCCGCGACCAGGCCCAGGGTGGCTCGGGGCTGGCCCCGTACGCCAGCAGCGGGCGATCTCCGGCAGCCCGAACCGGCCCGGGTCGCGGGTGGCGAGAATCAGCCGCACCACGTACTCGGCCAAAGCGTGGTGGACAAAGATCCGCTCGGCGTGGATCTGGAGGTCCCGCAGCCGTTGTGCGTCGAGCACCCGGCGCGGGGTCGGCCGATCGGTGCTCATCCGGTAGAGGATGGCCAGTTCGTCGGCGTCGCTGGGATAGTCGACCACCACCTTCATCAGGAACCGGTCACGCTGCGCCTCCGGGAGCTGGTAGACCCCTCGGACTCGATCGGGTTCTGGGTGGCCAGCACCAGGAACGGCTCCGGGACCGGCCAGCTGCGTCCGCCGATCGAGACCTGCCGTTCGGCCATCGCCTCCAGCAGCGCCGACTGCACCTTCGCGGGGCCCGGTTGATCTCGTCGGCCAGCACCAGGTTGGCCATGATCGGGCCCAGCTCGATGTCGAAGGTCTCCTTGGAGGCCCGGTAGATCCGGGTGCCCACGATGTCGGAGGGCACCAGGTCCGGGGTGAACTGGATCCGGGAGAAGGTGCCGCCGACCACCGTCGCGAGGGTCTGCGCGGCCAGTGTCTTGGCCACGCCGGGTACCCTCCAGGAGGCAGTGTCCGTTGGCGACCAGGGCGGTGAGCAGGCGTTCGACGAGGCGATCCTGCCCGACGATCACGCGTTTGACCTCGAAGAGGGTCTGTTCCAGCTCGATGCCGGCCGGCTCCGGATCGACCGGGCTGGGCATGCTGGCCAGGGTGTCCGAGATGTCCGTCACGGTGCTTGCTTCCCGGGCACAGGCTCGGCAAACGTGGGATTGTGCGGCCCGGACCGGCCCGGAGTACCCCGAACGGGGATGAGCCGCGCAAAGGGTGACGACCGGAGCGACCCGGCCGAGGAGAGGACAAGCGTGCTGCGAGGTGTCCCACCCCGGCCCACGCGCCGACCCGGCCCCGGACCCGGTCCGGTCGGATCCCGACTCCGACTCTCACCCAGTCCCGGTCCCGGTCCGACGCGGACGGGTCCGGCCCCGCGCACATGGCGCGAGGGCCGGATGTCGGTTCGGTCAGGGTGTGTGGGTGAGCAGGGTGAAGCCCAGGTTGGCCGGCGTACCGCTCGAGTTGCGGGTCTGCACGAAGACCGCGTTGGTGTCAGCAGCCGCGGGGCGACCGAGACCTCGCCGCCCGGCGGGATGCAGCAGGAGCCGGACAGGGAGAGGGTGGCAAGGAAGGCACCGGCCGAGACCGTGTGGCCGAAGATCACCTCGTACTCCCCGACGCCGTACTTGACCACGGTGCCGCCGCGCGCCTTGGTGCCGTTGGAGTTGACGACGGTGAAGACGTTGGTGGCCACCAGTGGGTGGCCGCAGCCGCCTTCATCGCGGCTTTCGCGATGCGCGCCGACTCGGCGCTGACCGGCGGCTGGGAGTTCGTGCCGCGTGCCGCCGGCTCGACCGCTTCCTGCGGCGCCTTCGCCGACGGCTGGGCGATTGCGATGCCTCCGCCGGCGAGACTGAGCGCCAGGACGGCGAACGTGACCGCCGCCACCTTACGTCGGAAGGATGTGCTCATGACAGGTCCCCTTGTGTGACCGGGTGAATTCGGCCGACCGCGGGCGGGACGGATGGCTGCCCACGAATAGGCGAACGACGGCAGTGGAGCGAAGAAAAGTCGATTCACTTACACCCGATGAGGTCGATTTATCAGCGATCTACATCCCATCTGAGCTGGGATTACTACTCAGAGTTGCGTCGTTTAAGCCAGATGGAACGTAGCATCGCAAAAGCTTTACGTCAATAGTTGATCTCACTTTTCCGAGCTGTCGACCAACCGTCAGATAATTGTGAAAGGTGAGCGCGGCACCATTCATGAAATGGTTTCGGCGCACCGACTATGATCACCGCCATGATCGTCGACGCTGCACCCGCACACCGTGGCGCTCGGCTCGGCACCGCTCTCTGCTGGCTGACGGTCGTGCCGACAGCCCTCTGGGCCACCGTCCGCCTGATCGGCCTGGACCGGGGGCCGTTGGTGCAGGCGCTCGCCTTCACGCCGTACGTCGCGGGGCCAGCGTGCTGGTCCTGGGTCTCGCGCTCGCCCTGCGGCGCTGGTGGCCGGCGGCGCTCGCGGCCCTGGCGGCGGTGGCGTTGCTCGGCACCGTCGCACCCGGGCGCTGGCCGCCCTGCAGCCGGCGGCAGCCGGGCCGACCGTGCGGCTGCTCACCGCCAACCTGCTCGCCGGCGCCGGGGACGCGCGAACGCTCGTGGAGTTGGTCCGGCGACACGACGTCGACGTGCTCACCGTGCAGGAGTTCACACGGACGCGCAGGCCGCCCTGGATCAGCTCGGCCTCGACCGGCTGCTGCCCCACCGGCAACTCAACGCGGAGGTCGGCACGCCCGGCTCCGGCTCTACTCGCGGTGGCCGGTCACCGATCCGGGCCTGCGGCGCAATCTCGAGGGCTGGGGTTTCACCCAGGCGTACGCGACGGTGGCCGTTCCCGGCGCACCCCGGTCCGCGTCGAATCGGCCCACCCTCGGCGCCGTACGCGCTGGACCAGGTCGGCGCCTGGCGTGCCGACCTGACCGCTCAACCACCGGCCACCCCGGACGGTGGCCTGCAGATCCTCGCCGGTGACTTCAACGCGACCCTCGACCACAGCCCACTGCGCGCCCTGCTCCGCACCGGTTACGTCGATGCCGCCGACGCCGCCGGGGAGGGTTGACCGGCACCTGGGGTCCGTACGACGGTGATCTCATCCCGCCGGTCACCATCGACCACGTGCTGGTCGACGAACGCATAGCGGTCCGCTCGGTAAGGGTGCTGACCCTCCCGGGCAGCGACCACCGCCCCGTCCTAGCCACCCTCACCCTCCCCACCCCTAACCCGTACCCGGCCCGCGCCGCCCACCCGCCCGCGCCGCCCACCCCACGTCGATCATGGAGTTTTGGTGGGCGTTTTGGGCGCCGAAGCCCGGTACGTACACCACCACAACTCCATGATCGACGCAGACAGGGCGGCGCGGGGCGCGGGCGGCGGGCGGTTTAGACGGACGCTGGGGCCAGGCCGTAGGTGAGGGCGTCGATCAGGGCGTGCCAGCTGGCCTCGACCACGTTAGGTGTACGCCGACCGTCGTCCAGTCCCGGCCGGCGCCGTCGGAGGTTTCCAGCAGCACCGGGTCACCGCGCCCGTGCCGTGGCTGCCCTCCAGGATGCGTACCTTGTAGTCGGCCAGCTCGAAGTCACGCAGCTGCGGGTAGTGCCGCGCCAGGCCCACCCGCAGCGCCTCGTCGAGTGCGTTGACCGGGCCGTTTCCCTCGGCGGTGGCGATCACCCGTTCACCGCGTACCCGGATCTTGACGGTCGCCTCGGAGACCACCGCGCCGTCCTCGCGGTGCTCGACCAGCACCCGGTACGACTCCAGCGTGAACGGTCGGGCCGGGCTGCCCTCCGGCAGCTCGGAGCGGACCAGCAACTCGAAGGAGGCGTCCGCCGCCTCGAAGGACCAGCCACCCGCCTCCAACTCCTTGACCCGCTTGGTGACCCGGGTCAGCGCTCGGCTGCCGGTCAGGTCCAGGCCGAGCTCGCGACTCTTGAGCTCGACGCTGGCCCGACCGGCCATCTCGGTGATGAGGATCCGCATGTCGTTGCCCACCACCGACGGGTCCACGTGGTTGTAGAGCAACGGGTCCACCTTGATCGCGCTCGCGTGCAGCCCCGCCTTGTGGGCGAAGGCGGCGGCCCCGGCGTACGCCTGGTGGGTGTCGGGGCGATGTTGGCGATCTCGGCGATGGCGTGCGAGACCCGCACCATCTGCGCCAGGCAGTCCTCCGGTAGGACGGGCATGCCCAGCTTGAGTTGGAGGTTGGCGACGACCGCGAAGATGTCGGCGTTGCCCGGGCGTTCGCCGTATCCGTTGGCGGTGCCCTGCACGTGGCGGACGCCCGCCTCCACGGCGGCGATCGTGTTGGCCACCGCGCAGGCGGTGTCGTTCTGGGCGTGCATGCCGAGCAGCCCGGCGTCGATACCCAGCCTGGCGGTGAGGTCGACGATCGCGGCGGTCACCTGGGACGGCAGCATGCCGCCGTTGGTGTCGCAGAGCACCATCCGTTCGGCGCCGGCGGCCAGGGCGGTCTGCACCACAGCCGCGCCGTACGCGGGATCGTGCCGGTAGCCGTCGAAGAAGTGTTCACCGTCGACGAAGACCCGGCGGCCCTCGCGGACGAGGTGGCTGACGGTGTCGTGGATCATCGCCAGGTTCTCCGCGCCGGTGGTACGCAGCGCGCGCTCGACGTGCCTGCTGTCGGCCTTGGCGACCAGGGCCACCGCCGGGTCTGCGCGTCCAGCAGGGCGCGCACCTGGGGTCGCCGGCAACCGGACGCCTGCCTTGCGGGTGGCGCCGAACGCGACGAGTACGGCGTGTCGCAGGTCCAGCTCGCTGCGCGCCCGGCGGAAGAACTCGGTGTCCTGGGCACCGCGCCCGGCCAGCCGCCCTCGATGAAGCCGACGCCGAACTCGTCGAGCAGCCGGGCCACCGCCAGCTTGTCGACCACCGAGTAGGTGAGCCCCTCGCGCTGGGCGCCGTCGCGCAACGTCGTGTCGAAGACCTGGAACGTCATCAGGATCCTTTCTGGGAGCAACAAAGACCTCCCGCGGATGCGAGGTCTGCGCGCTCGGCGGAGGGGCGGCGCGCTAGGTCGCAATAATCAGGGAGGTGCTGGTCACGGTCGCCACTCTGCCACTCCGCTCCTGGATCTGGGAGGAACAATCCACATAGCGGGATGTGACGGTGGGTGATTCCGGCCGGCCGGGCAGCGGCACCGCCCCGGTGACCGGCTTCACAGCCCGCCCGTCCAGGGGCCGACGGAGACGGCGGTGCGGAACCATCGGGATCGGATCCAGTTACGGCCGCCGTGCCGCCCACGAGGAGGACCTGTGCCCACTGTCGGTGACCGCATCCCGGACGGCGTGGCCGGACGGGCCTCGGGCGGGTCTGACCATGGGTCTGGAGACGATCAAAAGGCCCTGCCCGAGTACGCCAGGGACATCGGGCTCAACCTGGACTCCACCATCGGCGCCTCGACGCTGACCCCGTCGCAGACCTGGGGCACCGCGCTCGCCTGCGCGGTGACCTCCCGCAACCCGACGGTGCTGCGGGAGATCGCGGCCGAGGCGCTCGGGCACCTCGGGCCGGAGGGTGTCGAGGCGGCCAAGGGTGCCGCGGCGATCATGGCGATGACCACCATCTACTACCGGGCCAAGCACCTCATCGGCGACGAGCACTACGTCTCGATGCCGGCCCGGTTGCGGATGCGGATCATCGCGCGGCCGGGTGTGGACAAGCGTGACTTCGAGCTGTGGTGCCTCGCCGTGTCGGCCATCACCGGCTGCGAGGTGTGCCTGCAGACGCACGAGAGGCGCTGCGCGGCAGGGGTACACCCGCGAGCAGCTGCACGAGGCCCTGCGGATCTCGGCCGTGGTGCACGCCGCGGCGGTCACCCTGGACGCCGAGGCCGCACTGGCCTGAGCGGGTACGCCCGACGCGCCATGCCGCACGCGCCGCGCGCGACCCGTGGCCCTGGCCCCGCCGCGCCGCGGCCATACGCCGTTCCGGCCCCGACGGCCGGGTAGCTCCTGCGGGGACGCAGCAACCTACGCCGAGATGATCGGTGACAGTCAGGAGTGAACGGCATGGACAGGATCGATCCGCACGCCACCCACGCCGGGCCGGACCCGTTGCGCGGCGGCGACCAGGGCACGGTGCCCGGCGGCGCGCCGGCCGGCACGTTCGATCCCTGGCGCTACCGGGACCAGGCCGGTGTGGCCGACGTCGACCTGGTCGGTTACAAGGTCGAGGCCACCGACGGTGGAATCGGCAAGATCGACAGCGCCAGTCACGAGGTGGGCGGCAGCTACCTGGTCGTGGACACCGGCCCATGGATCTTCGGCAAGAAGGTGATGCTGCCGGCCGGCACCGTCAACCAGGTCGACCACGACCAGCGCACCGTTTCCATCGACCGGACCCGGGACCAGATCAAGGCCGCCCCGGAGTACGACGAGACCAGCCACAGCGACCCGAAGTACCGGGATCAGTTGGGCGGCTACTACGACGAGACCTACGGCGCGCTCCCGCCCGGCACGGCACGCTGACGATTCGACCCGACGGCCGGTGGGTGCTGCCCCACCGGCCGTTACCGTGTGAGCGTGGACGCCATCGACGACAGCCGCCAGATCTCGCTCCCCGCCACCTTCAACTTCCGCGACGTCGGTGGCTACCTCGGCCACGGCGACCGGACCGTGAGCCGGGGCCGGCTCTACCGCTCCGACTCGCTGCACCGTCTCTCCGAGCAGGACCGGGACGCGTTCGCCGCGATCGGGATCCGCACCGTCATCGACCTGCGCCGCCCCACCGAGGTCGAGCGGGACGGCCGGGTGCCGGCGTACCAGGGGCTGACCTACCGGCACATCCACCCGGAGCACGAGGACTGGGCGGGTACGCCCCACGAGGAGGGCGCCAGCCTGGCGCAGTACCTCGCGGACCGGTACGCCGACCTGGCCCAGACCGGCACCGCCGGGCTGGCCGAGGCCGTCGGGCTGATCGCCGACTCCGCCAACGCCCCGGTGGTGGTGCACTGTGTCGCCGGCAAGGACCGCACCGGCATCGTCTGCGCGCTGACCCTCGCCGTGCTCGGCGTCGACGACGCGGACATCACCGCGGACTACGCGCTGAGCAGCGAGGCGTCGGCCCGCTACAGCGCCTGGCTGGCCTCGATCAACCCGAACGGCGTGGACGTGCCGGCGCCGTTCCTCGCCTCACCCGCCGAGGCGATGCAGATCTTCCTGGACGAGCTGCGCGCGGGGCACGGGTCGGTCGAGGCGTACCTGCGCCACGCCGGGGTGACCGACGAGCAGCTCGCCGCGCTCCGCGACCACCTGCTCGACGAGCCCACCGGGGCATAGCGACCGGCCCGTCCGGTGGGACGGGCCGGTCGAAGCGACGGAGGTCAGAGAACCCGCTGCACCCAGCCGTGCTCGTCGGCCGTGTTGCCCCGCTGGATGTCGACCAGCTGCTGACGCAGGGCCATGGTGACCCGGCCGGGCTCGCCGCCACCGATCAGGAACTCGCCATCTGGGAAGCGGACCCCGCCGATCGGTGTGACCACCGCGGCGGTGCCGCAGGCGAACACCTCCCGCAGTCGACCGCTGGCGGCGTCGGCCTGCCAGTCGGCGAAGGTGACGGGCCGTTCCTCGACCCGGTGCCCGGCCGACCCGGCCAACGTGAGGACGGCGTTGCGGGTGATGCCCGGCAGGATCGTGCCGCCCAGCGGCGGGTGACCACCGTGTCGTCGTCGTAGACGAAGAAGACGTTCATGCCGCCCAGTTCGTCGACGTACCGGCGCTCCACCGCGTCCAGGAAGACGACCTGGTCGCAGCCGGCCTCGATGGCCTCCGCCTGGGCTGCCAGCGACGCGGCGTAGTTGCCGCCGCACTTGGCCGCGCCGGTGCCGCCGGGCGCGGCCCGGTGTAGTCCGGGAGACCCAGACGGTGACCGGCTTGACGCCACCGGTGAAGTACGAGCCGGCCGGTGAGGCGATCACCAGGTAGAGGTACTCGTTGGCCGGGCGGACGCCGAGGAAGACCTCGCTGGCGAACATGAACGGTCGCAGGTAGAGGCTGCCGTCCTCGCCGGTGGGGATCCACTCCTGGTCGATCTCGATGAGCTTGTGCAGCGAGTCGACGAACACCTCCGGCGGCAGCACCGGCATCGCCATCCGCTGCGCCGACGCTGCGAACCGGGTCGCGTTGGCCTCCGGCCGGAACATCGTCACGCCACCGTCGGCCGTCCGGTACGCCTTCAACCCCTCGAAGATCTCCTGCGCGTAGTGCAGCACCGCGCTGGCCGGGTCCATCGGGATCGGGCCCCGCGCCTCCACCCGGGCGTCGTACCAACCCTTGCCCTCGGCGTAGCGGACGGTGACCATGTGGTCGGTGAAGACGCGGCCGAACCCGGGGTTGGCCAGCAGCGCGGCCCGGTCGGCTGCGGATACCGGTGCGGGATTCGGACGGATCTCGAAGTCGAGCTTGTCACCACCGCTCATCGCGCTGACCTCCCTGCGGGACAACGGCATGCGGGACCGCACACCGACATGGCTGTGCCAGAAACTTACCCGAACGGTCGTTCAGCGGGTAGCGCCGGTCGGGCGGGACGGACTGCGGGCCGGGCGATGCCGGGACGGGCGCAGTCGGTCAGGCTACGGCGTGGGCGGCGAGCCGGTCGCCGACCTCTTCGGTACGCAGCGTTACGCCCGGAGCCCGGCTGGCCAGCTCGGCGGCGACCGCGGCGTTGACCCGGGCGGCGGACTCACTGTGCCCGAGCTGCTCCAACAGCAGCGCGGCGGAGAGCACCGCGGCGACCGGGTCGGCGACGCCCTGCCCGGCGATGTCCGGTGCCGAGCCGTGCACCGGCTCGAACATCGAGGGGTACGCCCCTCGGGGTTGATGCAGCCGCTGGCGGCCAGCCCGATCCCACCGGTCACGGCGGCGGCGATGTCGGTGAGGATGTCGCCGAAGAGGTTGTCGGTGACCACCACGTCGTAGCGCTGCGGCTGGGTGACCAGGAACATGGCCGCCGCGTCGACGTGCTGGTACTCGGTCTCGACATCCGGGTGCTCGGCGGCGACCGCGTCGAAGGTGCGCGACCAGAGCGACCCGGCGTGGGTGAGCACGTTCGTCTTGTGCACCAGGGTGACCTTGCGGCGCTCCGGCGACCGGCGCGGGCGAACGCGTCCCGGATCACCCGCTCCACGCCGTGCCGGGTGTTCAGGCTCTCCTCGGTGGCGACCTCGGCGGGGTGTCCCGGTGCAGTGAGCCACCGGCACCGGCGTACAGCCCTCGGTGCCCTCACGCACCACCACGAGGTCGACCTCGCCCGGCTTCACGTTGCCCAGCGGGCCGACGACCCCGGGCCAGAGCCGGGACGGGCGCAGGTTGACGTACTGGTCGAAGGCGAACCGAAGCTTGAGCAGCAGGCCCCGCTCGAGCACACCCGGCGGAACCGTCGGGTCACCGACCGCGCCGAGCAGGATCGCGTCGTGCCCGGCCAGCTCGGCCAGCACCGAGTCGGGGAGCACCTCTCCGGTACGGTGCCAGCGGGCGGCGCCGAGGTCGTACTCGGTGGCCTGCACGTCGGGCAGCACCGCGTCGAGGACCTTGCGGGCCTGCGCGACCACCTCGGGCCCAATGCCGTCCCCGGCCACCACCGCGATCCGCGCCACGACCGCACTCCTCTGCTCAACGGTTCCGTTCCGGCAACGGTACGTCTCCGTCCCGCCTCCCGGTACGCGGCGTCCACGATTCGGGACGGCGGATGCACAGCACCCTCTCAGCTGAGACTCATGGGGCGGTCATCTCCGCTGCCTAGGGTGGTGGTCAGTGGGTCGCGGGGCCCGCTGACCGACGGGGTCGCGACGACGCGGCACCACGTGCGAGGGCAGATGCGATGCGCATCGACGAACAGCCACGGACCCGCTGGCCGGACCCGTCCGCATTCCGCAACCGCCGGCCCGACCTCCGGCTCGGCAGCCGCCGGCACCGAATCGACCCCGGCGCCGCCGCCGAGGGCCGGATCGCGGTGCAGCACACCGTACGTACCGCGACCGCCGAGTACACCCTGCTGCTCAACGCGCCCGAGTGGCTCGGCCGCCGGGGCGTGGGCGAGGCGCTGCGGGACAGCGTCGCGGAGCTGCGCGCCATCGACCTCACCTACGGCCCCAACCGGCCGGAGAGCCTGGTCTCCCGCCTGCGCCGCGGCGAGATCAGCCCGACTCGTACCCGCCGCTCGCCGACCTGGTGGACCGCTGCTCGGCCATGCGCGCGGCCACCGACGGTGGTTCGACGCCTGGGCGGTGCCCGGCGGCTTCGACCCCGGCGGCCTGCTCGGCGGGTGGGCCGTGGAGCGCGCCGCCGAGAGGCTCCGTGCCGCCGGCATCCACGACTATGCCGTACTCGCCGGCGCCGACCTCGTGGTCCGCGGCCACGCCGCACGGCGGCCCTGGCGGGTTGCGGTGCACCACCCGACCGCACCCGAGCGCGCGCCTCTGGTGCTGGAGATGACTGCCGGCGCGGTCGGCACCTCCGGGGTCAGCGGACGGCAGGGGCACGTGGTGGACCCGCACACCGGAGAGCCGGCGGACCATTTGGTCGCCGCCACCGTCGTCGGCCCCGACCTGACGATCGCCGACGCCTACGCCACCGCGCTCTACGCCGCCGGCACCACCGGCCTGGCCTGGTTCCGGGAAACTCCGACTACCGCGCGCTCTTCGCACACCGTCGCTGAGCTCCGGCGCGATTTCTGGTGCCCGGTTCGCACCTCGGCCGCCCTCGGTCGGCCGGTCGGGCACGCGATCGGCCCCACAGTCTCGGCAACGACCGTGGGGCCGGTCAGCGACGAGTGCGCGTGGCTCGCACAATCGAGGGTGCGGACCGGTCGGGCCGGACGTCGACCGCGCCACCCGAAGACGGGCCGGCGCCTCGAACTCGGCCAGTGACCGCAGTGCGTACGCTAGCGAATCGACGCAACTCGACGCAAGAGTCTCCACAGCGGACCGTCACCACCGACGAGCGGGGATCGACCGCTGCCGGCGGCGAGGCAGTTTCGACATGGTGAACGGCGGATGGCACGCTATCCGCCGTGAGTTTCGATCTGAGCGTGTGGGCCCTGGAGGACGGGGCGACGCCCGAGGACGTGCGGACAGCGGTCGACGGTTGCCGGCAGGGGCGACACGCGGACCGCTACCCGGACCCGCGGGTGGTCAGCTTCTACCGGGCGATCACCGCCTCCTATCCGGACCGTCACCCCGGTCCGAACAGCCCGTGGGCGGTGGCGCCACTGCACGCCGCGCACGACCACGTCGAGCTGAACCTGCACCCGACCTGCGCGGACCAGGTGCTGTTGGACATCGAGCGGCTGGCCGGCGAGCACGGGCTGATGCTCTTCGACCCGCAGGACGGCTCGGTCTACCCGCCCCCGGCGCGATTGCCCGGCTGACCTGACCGGCTGATCTGACCGGCGGCACGGACGGAAATGACGAGGGGCCCGGCAGATTGCCAGGCCCCCACGATGCTTGCCGTTGACTACTCGTCGCGCAGGTCGGCGGCGCTGGCCGCGGTGGCACCGATCGACTCGGCGGCCGAGGTGAGCAACTCGGCGCCGAGCGCCTGGTCGACGGTGAGCGTCATCAGCGTCTCGCCGCCCGCCTCACGCCGAGCCACCTGCATGGCGGCGATGTTGATGCCGGACTCGCCGAGCAGGGTGCCGACCGTGCCGACCACACCGGGACGGTCCGCGTAGCGCAGGAAGAGCAGGATGCCCTCCGCGGCGATCTCCACATCGAAGCCGTCCACCTCGGTCAGCTTGAGGACGTCCCGCGCGCCGGAGTGAGTGACAGTGCCGGAGACGCTGACCGTCCGACCGTCCGGGAGCGCACCGCGCACCGTGACCAGAGTGGACTGATCGGCCGTCTCGGCCAGGGTGGCCAGGGTGACCTCGACGCCACGTTCGGCGGCCAGGTGCGGGGCGTTGACGTAGGTGACCTGCTCCTCCACCACGGAGCTGAACAGGCCCTTGGTGGCGGCGAGCTTGAGCACCGACACGTCGTGGTTGACGATCTCGCCGCGGACCTCGACGGTGACGCTGGCGGCGACCACTCCGGCGACCGCGGTGAACGCCCGGCCGAGCTTCTCCGCCAGCGGCAGCAGCGGACGAACGTCCTCGGCGACCACACCGCCGGCCTGCACGTTCACCGCGTCCGGGACGAACTCGCCCTGCAACGCCAGCTTGACGCTCTTGGCCACGGCGAGACCGGCCTTGTCCTGCGCCTCGTGGGTGGAGGCGCCCAGGTGCGGGTGGCCACCACGTTGTCGAAGGCGAAGAGCGGCGACGAGGTGCACGGCTCCTTGCTGTACACGTCGACACCGGCGCCGGCGACCCGCCCTCGGCGATCGCGTCCGCGAGGGCCTGCTCGTCGACCAGCCCACCACGGGCGGCGTTCACGATGCGAACGCCGGGCTTGACGATCGCCAGCTCCTTCTCACCGATCAGGCCCACCGTCTCCGGCGTCTTGGGCAGGTGGATGGAGATGAAGTCGCTCTCCCGCAGCAGCTCCTCCAGCCCGACCAGGCGTACGCCGAGCTGCGCGGCACGGGCCGGCTGGATGTACGGGTCGTACGCGATCAGCCGGGTGCCGAACGCGGCGATGCGCTGCGCGAAGAGCACGCCGATCCGACCAAGCCCGACCACGCCGACGGTCTTGCCCTGCACCTCGACGCCCGTGTACTTCGACCGCTTCCACTCCCCGCCTTGAGCGCGGAGCTGGCGCTCGCGGTGTTGCGGGCGACGGCGAGCAGCAGCGCGACGGCCTGCTCGGCGGCGGAGACGATGTTCGAGGTGGGCGCGTTGACGACCATGACGCCCCGCGCGGTGGCGGCCGGCACCTCGACGTTGTCCAGCCCGATGCCCGCTCGGGCCACCACCTTGAGTCGCGGCGCGGCGGCGATCGCCTCGGCATCGATCTGGGTCGCGCTGCGCACGATGACGGCGTTGGCCTCGGCGAGCGCCGCGAGCAGCGCCGGACGGTCGGTGCCGTCGACGTGACGGACGTCGAAGTCGTGGGCGAGCACCTCGATGGCGGCGGGGCGAGTTCTTCGGCGATCAGTACGACAGGATTCATCGGTCCTCGTAGAGGTCGTGTTTGCGGTCGGCCCGGGCGGCGGAGCGCCGCACTGCGCCCTGCGCTGATCCGTGCCGTGGCCATCAGGTGCCGGCTGCTGCACACCTACCCGCGATCGTAGGGGCCTGGCCGGGTGGCGTGTTCCGGTCTGCGGGGTGAGTGCCCTCACACGCGCGGTCGGGCGCTGGACATCGACCGTTCACCTGACCGAAACGGTCACGGCCGCAGAAGCCGCACGCCGACGCCGACCGCCGATGCCGCGCGAGGGCGTTGACCGCCCGCGCTCCCACAACGCCAAGATCCGCGCAACATCAGGGCAAGTGCTGCCTCCTGGGGCCCCGAGGGCCACCATCCCTGATGTTGCGCGGATCTTCGCCTGGGCGGGTGCTCGAGCGCTCGGGCGCGGTGCCCAGGCGCTCGGGCGCGGTGCCCAGGCGCTCGGGCGCGGTGCCCAGGCGCTCGGGCGCGGGCGGCGCCGGCCTGGGCACGGCGCTGGGAGAGCGCCGGCCCGAGCCGGTGAGTGATGCCGTCCGGACGGTCAGGCGGTCTCGGTGATCGGGCGGTCGACCCAGCTCATCATGCCGCGCAGCTTCTTGCCGGTCTCCTCGATCGGGTGCGCCGCACCCTCGGCCTGCCACTTGGTGAAGTTGGGCCGACCGGCCTCGTCCTCGGCGACCCACTCGCGGGCGAACTCGCCGGACTGGATCTCGCCCAGGATCTTGCGCATCTCGTCCTTGACCCGGGAGTCGATGATGCGGTGGCCACGGGAGAGGTCGCCGTACTCGGCGGTGTCGGAGATGCTGTAGCGCATCTTCGCGATGCCACCCTCATACATGAGGTCGACGATCAGCTTCAACTCGTGCAGGCACTCGAAGTAGGCGATCTCCGGGGCGTAGCCCGCCTCGGTGAGCACCTCGAAACCGGTCTGCACCAGCGCCGAAGCACCGCCGCAGAGCACCGCCTGCTCACCGAAGAGGTCGGTCTCGGTCTCCTCGGTGAACGTGGTCCGGATCGCTCCGGCCCGGGTGCCGCCGATCCCCTTGGCGTACGCGAGGGCGAGCGCGAGCGCGTTGCCGCTGGCGTCCTGCTCGACGGCGACGAGACAGGGCACGCCCTTGCCGTCGGCGTACTGGCGGCGGACCAGGTGACCGGGGCCCTTCGGCGCGACCATCGCCACGTCCACCTCGGCCGGCGGCTTGATCAGGCCGTACCGGATGTTGAAGCCGTGGCCGAAGAAGATCGCCTTGCCCGGGGCGAGGTTCGGGGCGATCGACTCCGTGTAGAGCCCGCGCTGGGCGGTGTCCGGCGCGAGCACCATGATCACATCGGCCTCGGCGGAGGCCTGCGCCGGCGTGACGACCCGCAGGCCCTGCTCCTCGGCCTTGGCCCGGCTCTTCGAACCCTCCGGCAGACCGATCACCACGTCGACGCCGGAGTCACGCAGCGACAGCGCGTGGGCGTGGCCCTGGCTGCCGTACCCGATCACCGCGACCTTCTTGGCCTGGATCAGGCCGAGGTCGGCATCGTCGTCGTAGTACACCTCAACGCTCATGAGAACTTCCCTTTCGTACGACGGCCGGGGCGGCCCGTCGTGGTCTGTGCGGATGGGTTCCGGACGGCCCGCCAGGCCGACCGGCGGCAGGTCAGGCGGCCCGGAGCGCGGGTCCGGCGGTGATCGAACGCGAACCGCGCCCGATCGCCACCAGCCCGGACTGGACCATTTCCTTGATGCCGTAGGCCTCGAGATCGCGGAGGAGCGCGTCGAGCTTGTCCGGGTGCCGGTGGCCTCGATGGTCAGCGTGTCCGGTGCGACGTCGACCACCCGGGCGCGGAACAGGTTGACGGTCTCCAGCACCTGGGACCGCGCGGCCCGGTCGGCGCGAACCTTCACCAGCAGCAACTCCCGGGCAACCGAGACCTGCGGATCCAGCTCGACGATCTTGAGTACGTTGACCAGCTTGTTCAGTTGCTTGGTGACCTGCTCCAACGGGGACGAGTCCGCGTTGACCACGATGGTGATCCGGGAGACGTCCGGGTTCTCGGTCTCGCCGACGGCGAGGCTGTCGATGTTGAACCCGCGCCGCGAGAACAGGCCGGAGACGCGGGCGAGCACGCCGGGCTTGTTCTCCACGAGAACGGAGAGCGTGTGCATGGTCATTAAATGTCATCCTCGTCGAAGGTCGGGCGGACGCCACGGGCAAACATGATCTCGTCGTTGCTGGTGCCGGCGGCGACCATCGGCCAGACCATCGCGTCCTTGCCGACCACGAAGTCGACCACCACGGGCGCGTCGTTGATCTCCATCGCGGCGGCGATCGTCTTGTCCACGTCGGCCGCGTTCTCGCACCGCAGGCCGACGCAGCCCAGTGCCTCGGCGAGCTTCACGAAATCGGGGATGCGGTGCTTGTGGGTGCCGAGCTCGGTGTTGGAGTAGCGCTCGTTGTAGAACAGCGTCTGCCACTGCCGGACCATGCCGAGATTGCCGTTGTTGATGACGGCGATCTTGACCGGGATGCCCTCCAACGCACAGGTGGCCAACTCCTGGTTGGTCATCTGGAAGCAGCCGTCCCCGTCCACCGCCCACACCACAGTGTCCGGCTTGCCGACCTTGGCGCCCATCGCCGCCGGCACCGCGTACCCCATCGTGCCGAGGCCGCCGGAATTCAACCAGGAGTACGGCTTCGTACGAGATGAACTGGGACGCCCACATCTGGTGCTGGCCCACCCCGGCCACGAAGATCGCGTCGGGGCCGACGATCTCGCCCAGGCGCTTGATCACGTACTGCGGGGACAGGGTGCCGTCGGAAGGCTCGTCGTAGCCCAGCGGGTAACGGTTGCGCAGGTCGTCCAGCTGCGTCCACCAGTCACCGAGGTCGCTGGTACGCCCCGCCGACCGCTCGACCGTCACCGCGGCGATCAGCTCGTCGATGACGTGCTTGGCGTCCCCGACGATCGGCACGTCGACGTGCCGGTTCTTGCCGATCTCGGCGGGTCGATGTCCGCGTGCACCACTGCCGCGTCCGGGGCGAACGAGTCCAGTTTGCCGGTGACCCGGTCGTCGAAGCGGGCACCCAGCGCGATGATCAGATCCGCCTTCTGCAGGCCGTAGACCGCCGCGACCGTGCCGTGCATGCCGGGCATGCCCAGGTGCTGCTGGTGCGAGTCGGGGAACGCGCCGAGCGCCATCAGCGTGGTGACGACCGGGATGCCGGTCAGCTCGGCCAGCCGGCGCAGCCCGTCCGTGGCGCCCGCCTTGAGCACCCCACCGCCGACGTAGAGCACCGGCCGTCGGGCTGCGGCCATCAGCCGCGCCGCCTCCCGGATCTGCTTGCCGTGCGGGTGCAGGGTGGGCCGGTAGCCGGGCAGGTCCAGGGTGGGCGGCCAACTGAAGGTGGTCGCGGCCTGGAGCACGTCCTTGGGGATGTCGACGAGCACCGGGCCGGGCCGTCCGCTGCTGGCCAGGTGGAACGCCTCGGCCAGCACCCGCGGGATCTCCTCGGCGGTCTGCACGAGGAAGTTGTGCTTGGTGATCGGCAGGGTGATGCCCTGGATGTCCGCCTCCTGGAAGGCGTCGGTGCCGATCGACGGGCGGGCCACCTGTCCGGTGATCGCCACCATCGCCACCGAGTCCATGTAGGCGTCGGCGATCGGGGTGACCAGGTTCGTCGCACCCGGGCCGGAGGTGGCGATGCAGACGCCGACCTTGCCGGTGGCCTGCGCGTAGCCGGTCGCAGCGTGCCCCGCGCCCTGCTCGTGCCGCACCAGGATGTGCCGGACTGTCGAGTCGTAGAGCGGGTCGTACGCCGGCAGGATCGCGCCGCCCGGAATGCCGAAGACGACGTCGACATCGAGTGCCTCGAGGGACCGCACGAGGGAGCTGGCCCCGGAGACCTGGGCCGGAGCGGTGGGGCGTACCGCCGGGACGGCCGGGTGGCCGTGCCGCGCGGCTGCCTGGTCGACGTCGACCGTCGGGTCGGCGGCCGCTCGGGCTCGACGGGCGGTGTGGGCGAGGGTCTCGGGCGTGGGTCTCGTCATGACGGTTTCTGGCCTTCGGCTGGAGTGGCTGGTGGCTAGTCAAGCGTTGCGACGCGGGTGGGGCCCGCTCGCCAGGGTTCCGATGGCAATAAAACGGCCCTCGTGCAGATGCAGGGCCAGCGCACTCGACGGGGAGAGTGCGCTCAGGTAAGTACTCGCAGCGACCGGTACGACGACATGCGGCTAAGCCTGACGCATCTCACGCGATGAGTCAACTGCTCCCACATGTTGGTTAACGGAGCTCGGCGCGTCGCCGGGCGACGCGCCATCGGCACGTGGGATGACCTGCCCAGACCCACCCGGAGGCCGGCGTGGAGCGGGCACCGAAGTGGGACGCGCGCCCGGCGAGGTGGCCGCCTCCAACATCGCCTCCAGGTGCTCGGCCGGCACTCCCCAGCCGAACAGGGCGCCCTGGCCGAACCGGCAACCGGCGGCCACCACCGCGGCCAACTCGGTGGGGTGGTCACCCCTCGGCGATCACCTCCAGCCCCAGCTGGTGGCCGAGCCGCATCACGATGTCGACCATCGGCGCGAACGCCGGACCGTCCTGGCCGACCGGGCGGACCGGCTCGTGCTCGGCGACCAGACTGTGGTCGATCTTGAGAATGTCGATCGGCAGCCGACGCAACTGCCCCAGCGACGAGTAACCGGCCCCGAAGTCGTCGAGCGCGATCCGCACGCCGGTCAACCGCAGCGCGGTCAGCCGTCGGATCAGCTCGTCCAGGTCGGTGGCGACCGCGTGCTCGGTGACCTCCAGCACCAGCCGCTGCGGCGGCACGTGGTGGGCGCGCAGCGCCTCGGCGACCTGGACCACGTACTCCGGGGCGTGCAGCTCGCGCGGCGAGACGTTCACCGACACCCAGACGTCGTGCCCGTCGGCCAACCACCGGGAGAGCTGGTAGCAGGCCTGGTGCAGCACCCAGGCACCGAGCGGGGCGATCATGCCGCACCTCGGCGAGTGGGATGAACTCGTCCGGGCGGACGTTGCCCAGCTCCGGGTGGTGCCAACGGAGCAGCGCCTCGGCGCCCACCGGCCGCACCGACGGCAACGACGCCACCGGCTGGAACGCCAACCGCAGCTCGTCGCGGTCGATGGCGCCACGCAGCTCGTGCTCCACCGTCGTACGCCGGCGCAACAGCTTGTCGTACGCGGCGTCGTACCGCTCGATCCGGTTCTTGCCGCGCTGCTTGGCGTAGCGCAGTGCCAGGTCGGCGTGCCGCAGCAGCAACTCGACGTCCGGCTCGTCGTCCCAGCCGGCCACCCCGATGCTCACCGACAGGAAGACCGGCCCTCCGGCTGGTCGTACGGGCGGTTGAGCACCGAGCAACCGTTCGGCGACGCGGTCCGCCTCGACCTGCCGGCCCTGCATGAGGACGGCGAACTCGTCGCCACCCAGCCGGGCGGCCACGTCGCCGGGGCGCAGGTTGCCGCGCAGCCGCCGGCCCACCTCGGCCAGCACGGCGTCGCCCACGTCGTGCCCGCGCATGTCGTTGACGTTCTTGAAACCGTCCAGGTCGAGGCCGAGCAGCACGCACGGGTTCCGGTCCGCGGCGTTGATGTGCAGCGCCCGGAGCAGCCCGCGACGGTTGGCCAACGACGTCAGCGGGTCGGTGTGCGCCAGCTCGCGGAAGTGCGCCTCCCGCTCGGCCAGGCGGCCCGCGTACCCCGGACGTCGCGGAGGGTGAGGTATTGCCGTGCCACCAGCGCGAAGCCCTCCACGCTGCCGGCCACGATGCCCGCCACGGTGAACGGCCCGCCCTGCGCGAGGTGGTACATCGCCGAGGCGGCCATCGCCAGCATCGGGGCGACGGCGTACTCGCCGTCGCGACCGACCAGGTCAAGGTCGACCTGCCCCGGCCGGTCGGCCCGGTGCACCGCCAGCGCGACGGTCAGCAGGCCGGCGGCGACCAGCGCCGCACCGGTCAGCGCCATGGTGGGCCCGGACTGGCAGAGCCCGGCGCTGAGACCCAACCCACCGCAGGTCACCGCGCTGATGCCGGCGCCCAGCGCGGCGAGGCGTCGACGCGGGTGGCGGCCCGGAAGACGACGATCACGGTGAGCCCGGCACCGAGCGCGGCACTCACCGTGGCCAGCAGGATCGCCGGACAGGCCATCGGGGTGGCGTTGCCGAGCAACCGGGTGGGCTCGGAGAAGAGCACCCAGCCGACGAACCACAGCGCGGCCGCCATGACCAACCCGTCCAGGGCCAGTCGCGCCGTGCCCGCGGCGGTGGCGGCCACCCGGGAAGCCGGAGCAGACCGGCGGCGAAGGCCAGCCCACTCACCGCCGTGCCGATCGCCACCACTGTCGCCCAACCCGTGCGGGTCCCCTGCTCGTGGGCCCAGTGGCCGTTGGCGCTGAGCGCGGCGACCACCCCGGCCAGCAGGCTGAGCAGGGCACCCACGGAGGCGGCCGCGAGCAGCACGTGCGCGGGCCGGAGCGGCCCGTGCGCCGCCGGGCGACGACGGTCAGCAGCACGGCGGCCACGGCGGCGACGAGCCCGCTGAGCGCCGCGACCGCGACCATGCCCGGTGGAAAATGCACGCCTCCAAGAGTGCCGGATGTGCGCTCGCCATGGGGGCCGAGTGTGCATCTGTTGGGACACGGCACCTACCCGGGTCGGCCGACGCGTCGACGGTGTCATGCTGGTACGCATGCCTGAGCTGCGGTCGAGGACCTCCACACACGGACGGACGATGGCTGGCGCCCGGGCCCTCTGGCGGGCCACCGGGATGACCGACGACGATTTCGGCAAGCCGATCGTCGCCATCGCCAACAGTTTCACCCAGTTCGTGCCTGGTCACGTACACCTCAAGGACATGGGTGGCCTGGTCGCCGACGCGGTCGCCGAGGCCGGCGGGGTGGGCCGGGAGTTCAACACCATCGCCGTCGACGACGGCATCGCGATGAGCCACGGCGGCATGCTCTACTCGCTGCCCAGCCGCGAGTTGATCGCCGACGCGGTCGAGTACATGGTCAACGCGCACTGCGCGGACGCCCTGGTCTGCATCTCCAACTGCGACAAGATCACGCCCGGCATGCTGCTGGCCGCGTTGCGGCTCAACATCCCGACCGTCTTCGTCTCCGGCGGCCCCATGGAGGCCGGCAAGACGATGGCGATCGAGGGCGTCGTGCACAGCAAGATCGACCTGATCGACGCGATGATCGCCTCCTCAACGAGGCGGTCACCGACGAGCAGCTCGGTGAGATCGAACGCTCCGCCTGCCCGACCTGCGGCTCGTGCTCCGGCATGTTCACCGCCAACTCGATGAACTGCCTCACCGAGGCCATCGGGCTGGCGCTGCCCGGCAACGGTTCGACGCTGGCCACCCACGCTGCGCGCCGGTCACTCTTCGTCGAGGCCGGCCGCACCGTCGTCGAGATCTCCAAGCGGTGGTACGACGGCGACGACGACTCGGTGCTGCCACGCGCGGTCGCCTCCAAGGCGGCCTTCGAGAACGCGGTCGCCCTGGACGTGGCGATGGGCGGCTCCACCAACACGGTGCTGCACCTGCTCGCCGCCGCCCGGGAGGCGGAGATGGACTTCGGCGTCGCCGACATCGACGCGATCTCCCGGCGGGTGCCGTGCCTGGCCAAGGTCGCGCCGAACTCTCCGAACTACCACATGGAAGACGTGCACCGGGCCGGCGGCATCCCGGCGCTCCTCGGCGAACTGGACCGGGGCGGGCAGCTCAACCGGGACGTGCACGCCGTCCACTCCCCTCGCTCGCCCAGTGGCTGACCGACTGGGACGTCCGCGGCGGCTCCCACACCGACGGCTGTCGAGCTGTTCCACGCCGCACCGGGCGGGTGCGCACCACCGAGCCGTTCTCCACCACCAACCGGTGGTCGTCGCTGGACACCGACGCGGCCGGCGGCTGCATCCGGGACCGCGAGCACGCATACTCCGCCGACGGCGGGCTGGCCATCCTGCACGGCAACCTGGCACCCGAGGGCAGCGTGGTGAAGACCGCCGGCGTCCCGGACGACTGCCTGACCTTCCGTGGCCCGGCCAAGGTGTACGAGTCACAGGACGACGCGGTGACCGCGATCCTCGCCAAGCAGGTGGTCGCCGGGGACGTGGTGGTGATCCGCTACGAGGGGCCCAAGGGCGGGCCGGGCATGCAGGAGATGCTCTACCCCACCTCATTCCTCAAGGGACGCGGGCTGGGCCGCGCCTGTGCGCTGCTCACCGACGGCCGCTTCTCCGGCGGCACCTCCGGGCTCTCCATCGGGCACGTCTCCCCGAGGCGGCCGCCGGTGGCCTGATCGCCCTGGTCCGCGACGGTGACGAGGTCGTCATCGACATCCCCGCCCGGTCGATCGAGCTCAACGTGTCCTCCGAGGAGCTGGAGGCGCGACGGGTGGCCGAGGAGAAGCGCGACAAGCCGTACACCCCGACCGACCGGCAGCGCCCGGTGTCGGCGGCGCTGCGCGCGTACGCCTCGATGGCCACCTCGGCCAGCGACGGCGCCTACCGCCGCGTCCCGGAGTAGTCACCGTTGATATCGGGTGTCCGCGGCCACGGACACCCCGATATCAATGATCTCTATGCGCCCGGTGGGAAAGCGACCCTCCCATGTCGGCCCGGTGGGCTAGCGTGTCGTCGGTCTATCTGGGGAGAGCCTCAGATTTCGACGGGGAAGAGGCGTGTACGTGTCATTTTGGAAGAAGTCCGTGGTGGTGGCGGCCTCGGCGCTCACCGCGCTCGCTGTCTCCGCGTGCGGCACGACGTCCGGCGGATCCGAGTCGCCGAAGCAGCCGAGCGTCCTGGAGCTGCTGGCCAGCGACCTGAAGGGTCGCTGCAGAAGACCGCCGAGGCCACCGACAAGAGCGACTCGGTGACCGTGGCGATGTCCGGCACGGCGGGCGGCGAGAAGATCTCGATGAAGGGCGTCCTGGACCTGGGCGACCCGGTCAAGGCCGAGATGACGACGACGGACGCGAAGGGCGACGCGACGGTCGTCCGGATGGTCGGCGCGGTCATCTACGTCGAGATTCCGGCGGAGGACCGCGCGGAGATGGACGGCAAGCGCTGGATGAAGATGGACCTGAGCGCCGCCGGCAAGCAGGCCGGGATGGACTTCGGCAAGCAGTTCGAGGACATCGACCCGACCAAGCAGGTCAAGACGCTGCTCGCCACCGAGGGCACAAAGGTGGTCGGTCAGGAGACGGTGAACGGGCGGCCACCGTCCACTACACCGTCACCACGCCGGTGGCGACCTACCTTCAGCAGATCGACGCGAAGCTGCGGGCGGGCGTCGAGCAGCAGATGACCAAGATGGGCGTCAGGACATCACCACCGACCTGTGGGTCGACGAGCAGTACCGGCCCGCCGGTCGGCCTGAAGATGGGCCCGCTGGGTGACCTGGTGATGGACTACACCGACTACGGCAAGGCGGTGACCATCGAGACGCCGCCGACGGCGGAGACCCTCGACTTCGCCAAGATGCTCGAGGACCTGAAGGACCTGAAGGGTCTGGAGGGCACGACCACCGGCACCTGACCGGACCAGGAGTGGCTGCCCGGCCGGCGCGGAGACGCGCCCGGCCGGGCAGCCGTCTCCGCCCGCTCGTCGCGCCCGGCTGACAGGCGACTCCGGGTCAGCCGAGGTCGCGCAGGTCGAGGGCCTCGGCGAGAGCTTACGCCGTCGTCGTCGTGTCGGTGCAGCGCGCAGCCGGCGCGTGTGAAGCGCACGGTGACCGCCTGTCCGGCGTGCCGGGCGGCGAGCCGCAGCAGGTCCGGCACCGGGTCCGGAACGATGGCGCGCGGTCCGGACCAGGGCACCGGGACAGCGACCGCCGGGTCGGCCGGGGCCGCGCTGGCGACCGCGTCGGTCGACCTTCCCGGCACCACGCGAGAGCGGCAGCCAGACTGGGCCGATAGGGCAGGTCGTCGGGGAGGACGGGTGCGTCGCGCGGCTTCACCTCGACCGACCAGCGCAGGTCGTCGGCCAGCAACGGGTCGCCGGTGTTGTGCCGCAGGTCGCAGACGGCCACCACGAGGGCCAGGTCGAGGCCGAGGGCGAGCCGCAGCAGCTCGGGCAGCGGCGGCGCGTCGGGAGGTGCCGCCACCACGATCAGGCGACCCGCTGCGGTGCCCCGCCCGGCGCTGCGCACGTGCTCTGCCACCGGGTCGGCTCCGGCCCAGGGCACTGTGACGTACCCGTCGCGCAGGTTCCGGTCGAGGTCGTGCCCGCCGTCGGCGTCGCGGAGGTCCTCGGGTCGCGCGTTGAGGACGGCAGCCCAGGAGGCGAGCCGGTAGCGGTCGGGAAGATGCACGACCGGTCGACCGTTGGGCTGGGTGGCGACCAGCGGGGCAACCTCGGGTGTGCCGGCCTGCCAGGTCAGGTGCACCACCCGGTGCCGCAGGTCGGTGACGGTGACCAGCACGGTCTGGTGCAGACGGTGGGTGCCGCCGCAGGTGAAGCAGCGCAGCGCCGACGGGCGTAGGCCGGCGCCGGAACAATGGGGCAGTCCGAGTCGGCGGGACGACCGCCGAGTCGGCAGTCGCGGCGCGCAGCCGGCTGCCGGGCCGGCAGTCCGGGCAGGGCCGCCACTCGACGAGTTCGCCCAGCCAGGACGGATCGGGTGGTTCGTAGCCGCGGCTCACCGGCACCCGAACCCGACGGACCACCTGGCCGGTGGGCTGCTCCGCGAAGGTCTCCACCGGCTCGCCGGGGCGGAGGGTGGTATGCCACCAGCGGCCGTCCCGCCAAAGTGCCTGCGCGCCGGCAACTCGTCGCCGTCGGCCGGGTCGACGCAGTCGGCGAGGATGCGCCGTTCGAGCTGGTCGACGTCCACGGCCGGGGCGACGGGCGGGCGGGGCGAGTCGGGCGCAGCAGCCGGGCGGGTGCGGCCAGGCCGCGCTCGGCGAGGCCGGTGAGCGCGTCGCCGACGTCGGTCTGGGTCAGCGCTTCCGGCAGGTCCCGCGACCGGCTGGGCGACCGGACGGCACCGGGGAGCCGGGCACCTCGTACCGGACGGCCCAACCGAACCCGACGCCCTGCCGGCGGGCCTCGACGACGAAGTCGAGCAGCAACAGGTCCGCCAGCGCGCACAGCCGAGCCAGCCGTGCGGCCGGATCGACGGTGGGCGCGGCGGTGGAACGGCCCAGCACCAGTCGCCAGGGGCGTAATCGGCCCGCAGGATGGCGTGGGCCTCCAGCTCGTACCGAAGCGTTGCGGGCAGGTCGGGTCGCCACTGCCGATCCAGCCACAGCGACGGCGCGTCGGTGTCGGTCACGACGGCGTAGACGTTGGCGGCGAGTTCGCGTACCCGGGAAGCAAGGTCGACCACCCAGCGACCCGCCGGGTCGCGGTGGAGTCGAGCCGCCGGGCACGACCTGGTGGGACGCGACCGCGCCGGTGTCCAGGTTGGCGACCGTGACCACGAGCTGCGCCCGCCGCCGGCCGCGCCGAGCGCAGCGATAACAGGGTACGCGACGCTGCCCGCGCCGCGACACTGCTCGCAGCTCCGGTACGCCTCCCGGCGCGGGCCGGGCACGTCGGCGTCGGCGAGGAATCGGTCGCCGTAGGTGGTGCACCGGCACGGGTCGATCGTGAAGGTCAGCCCGTCGCAGTCGGGACAGGTGACAACGGGCACGGCGGTCACCGACACCCCGGGCCGTGCAGTCACCGTCGTGCTCGACGCGGCGCACGCACCGCTGCCCGCCGCCGAGGAGCAGGTCGCAGAGAACCCGATGGCGTGCGCCCTGGGCGTCCTCGGCGGACACGGTGGTCTCACCTGCGTCCACTTCGGTGAGGAAGGTCAGGGATCGGGCCAGGGTGCCGGCGAAGTGCCGGGCGGCCGGCAGATCGGCGGCGGTGAACGGCAGGTGGGCCACCCAGCGGGCGCTCACCGGCGGACCATTCGGTAGGAGGCCGACCGGCACGGCTCGGCTCGGGAAATCGCGCGCACGCCTTTTCCTCACTGACGGATTGGTCGAACAATCGGCGGCCGACGGGAATTGCGCGGTCATCGCCTTTGTCGGACCCATCTTGTAAGGTCAGAGGCACTATCGCAATAAATGTCGACTCACACTGTTCCGTTATATGTGGGCAACATTCCCCTGTTGCAGAACGGCTGTCGGGATGTTGCAAAACTCAACAGGAAGGAGAGCCGGGTGGCCGATGACATGGGCTCGACGGTGCCCCGACGGCAGCTCGGCAGGGCGCTACGCGACCTGCGCACCGAGCAGGGGCCACGCTCGACGCGGTCGCCGAGGCGTTGGAGTGCAGCCGGCAGAAGGTGTGGCGGATCGAGAGCGGGCTGGGCTCGGTGCGCGGCGTCGACGTCCGAGCGATGTGCGAGCTGTACGGGGCGACGGGCGAGCTGACCCGGCGCTGACCTCCTGGCCGGCGAGACCAGGGCCAAGGGCTGGTGGCACGCGTACGGCGATGCCGTCCCCGAATGGTTCGAGCTGTACGTCGGCCTCGAATCCGCCGCGTCGAGACTTCGGTTCTACAAGAACACTCTCGTGCCGGGCATTCTGCAGAGCCGCGACTACGCCCGAGGCATCTACCGCATCGACCAGCCCGACATGAACGACGACGACCGGGGCGCGCGGTCGAGCTTCGCCTGCAACGACAGTCCCTGCTGACCCGCCGCCTGCCACGAGCGCCGCAGGTGCAGGTGGTGCTCTGCGAGTCGGTGCTTCTTCGGCCGGTAGGCGACTCGGCAACCATGGCAGGTCAACTGGCGCACTTGCTGACGATGGCCAGCCTGCCGAACGTGTCGCTTCGGATCCTGCCCCTCGCTGCTGGCCCCACCATGGCGCTGTCGGGGTGAGTTCGTGCTGCTCGGCTTTCCACCCGGCAACAGGAGCACCCCGAACCGGCCGTGGTTTACAGCGAGTCGTGGACGGGCTCGCTGTACCTCGACAGGCCCACTGAGGTGACCGCCTACGAGCGAGTCTGGTCGGGGCTGCTCTCACTTGCCCTTGATGAGGAACAATCAGAGCAAGCGATCAACAAGATCATCGGGGAGGTCCACCATGACTGATCTGACCAGCGCCCGGTGGCGCAAGAGCACTCGCAGTGGCGGCAACGGCGGCGAGTGTGTCGAGGTCGCCGATAACCTGCCCGGCATCGTCGCTGTCCGCGACAGCAGGATCCACACGGCCCGGCCCTCACCTTCAACCCAACCGCCTGGGCCAGCTTCGTACAAGCGAACCGCACCTCCCGCTGACGCTTCGGTGGGTGTCTCGGGTCCGGCCCGGCACCCAACCAGCGCGAGGGCTGCGCTCGATGGCCGGGTTCGGCTAACGTGCGGCAGTGACCATCGGCGATGTCAAGGCGACGATCCGGAAGGGCGATCAAGCGCTCGACAACGCTCGGATGAGCATCGAGAAGGCCCACGCCAGGCTCGCCGACGCCACCGCACTGGCAATCGCCACGCTGCAGGACAGTGAACGCGGCGAGGCGCAGGAGTCGCGCAAAGCTCTCCACGAAGCTGCGAACGAGGTCGAGTTGGTGCTTCGCCGGATCAAAGCGGCCAAGGATCACGCTGCCGCCTACCTCGCCATCATCGGATGAGCGGAAACCTCGGCGAAGTCGTCGCCCACCTACGAAGCGCCATCGACATCCTGCACAGCGCCGCGGTTGTCGCGCGACGCGCCCAGGCTGACGCGGAAGAAGCCAACGCGCGTTACACCCGGGCAGCGCAGGGCAGCAGTCACCCCGAGCTTACCGGCACTGTGGCAGAAAGCAGGACCGCCGGCGAGAAGGCCGGCAAACTCGCCCGCCTGATCAGCGAGGCGGCCGACCGCATTGGCGCCTACTCCAACGCGATCGCTCCCGGCTCCGCTCCCGCCCGACAGCCGGCCGATTCTGCCGCACCGTCCGGTGAGGATCTACTTGCCGAGACCGTCGAGCGAGAATCTGCACGGAAGAACGTCGCTTCCTTCCTGAGTACGATGACCAGAAAGGTTGAGGACGTCCAGGACAACACCCAGAAGTCGGTGGCGGCAGCCAGGGAAGCGTTCACGATCATCCGGGGCCCACAGGGCCGTCAGGGGCTCACCAGCCCGGCACCACAACCCGACGGTCAGCCCTCCGCTCGGGCAACGTCTCCTCAACGAAGCACCTGATGCGGCGGGAAACCTCGTCGTGGTTGGGCTGGTGGCGAGCATTGCCGTCCACCGCTCTGTTCAATCGATCCGCAAGGGAATAGCGAGGTTACGAGATCGTGAGCGTACGGAACGAGTTCAGCGACCTGATCCGCGCGATGGCACGGCGTGACTGGGGCACGGTGGACCAGCTCCTGGACGGGTTGGAGGCCTCCGGATGGCGCGGCGGAAACCAGGTGATCGGCGCTGCGTTCGCCATCGCGGTCAACGACCGTTTCGGCACCACCCACTCCGCCACCGATGTCGCCCGCTTCGTCGCCGAGACGCGCACCCAGTTTCCGGGCGCGGAGTCGCTGCCCACCCTGGAGATGGAAGGCCTGGTCCGCACGGCCCTCGGTGAGGTCGGACTGATCGACAACCTCAACCCCGAGACCGCCCTCCAGATGCAGATCGTGTTCCTCGGCAAGCTGCTTCAGGATCGCGATCTCAGCGAGACGCAGCTTGAAGAGTTCATCGCCGGCGTGGAACGAACGGCCGCCGAATACCTGTAGCCAGCGGGACTGCGTGCCACCTTTATCTCCGATAGTGTCCGTCCGACCACGCAAACGTGAACTTGTTCGCGCGATCGGCAGACGGAGGGTGGCATGGCCAGCATCGAGGAAGTCAAGGCGGCACTGATGCAGGCCGCCGAGCAGGGCAACGCCACTATCAACCAGATCCGAGCCGCCGCAGACAACACCGAACAGATGTTGGCTCGGCTACGCGCCATCTCCGCCGGCACCGGGCACCCGACGATCGCCGAAGCCATCGCCCGCGGCGAGCAGAGCAAGCAGCGCCTGGCCGAAGCCATGGCCCTCGTGCAGGGCAGCTCGGAGGCAGCACGCCGCTACATCAGCGTCCTCGGCTGACCACGAGGCACGACTTCGTGGCCAGCCATTGCTGAACCGCTCTATTTGGCATGCCGTTACAGAGCGACGACGGCATCCTCGGCGAGGGTGAACAGGCCAGCGTCGAGCGTGATGGTCTTGAGCTTGGTGCCCTTCGGCACGTCAAAGTAGACGGCTGCTGTCACTGAGTTACCCGGGTTGATTTCGTCGAGGAATCCCTGCCCGTCGCTGTTGCCGTAAATTCCGGCCTCCCCGTCGACCTCGTACTCTCGACCACTGGCGTCCTGGGCGGTGAGACTGCCGTCGGCATGGAAGGTCTGCGCGCCTTTGCTGACGTTCTTGACGGTCACACTGACCTTGCAGAAGGCGCCCTGCGCCTTGGTGTTGAGGAACGCGTTGCCAACCTTGGAGATCCCGCACTTCACGCTCTTGACGGTGAACTCGAAGTCACCACCTCGGACCTTGTCGCCGATACCGGAGGTCTTCGGCTTCGCAGGTGCGGGAGCAGCCGTCGTCTTAGCTGGCGCTTCTGCCACCGCACTCGCCAACGGCGCCGCTGCGCTCGGCGAGGCGGCGCCGCTGCTGCTGCCGGCAGCGGGCGCCGCTGCTCCCGGACGTGGCCTCGGTCTTCTTGTCATCGCTGGCTAGGCCAAGCGCTATCGTGCCGCCACAGCACAGCACCACGAACGCGCCGACACCGATGAGGGTGGGCAGCAGCCACGAGGCACGCTTCTGGTGGAGGGCGGCGGAGGAAACTGGCCGGGCGTCGACGGAGGTAGCTGGCCCCGTGGGACGGGGAACTGTCCGGAGGGCACCTGCAAAACTGAGCGCTCGGTGGCGTCGGCTGCTGCCGGCCGGCGGCTGATTCGGAACAGGCTCGTAAGGGGCGTCATTGACTGGCTTCTCCCGGGTCTTTATTGGTACTGCCGCGTGATGCGCAACGCGCCCCCACGGTGCCATAGTTACCCGGGGCAATAGTCGTCCAGCCGGCTTGACCCGCACGACGGGTTAGCTCAGAAAGCATCCTTTCCGATGACCCGACCGTCAGACATTAGGCCAACATATGGGCCTGCAAGGCTGACATTCGCAGGCAACTACGAAGCACCTGATCGATGTCCAGTTCTGTCGGCTATCCGTCACTTGAATAAACGCCGAGGAATTCCCGCGCCGCGACGAAATCTGGTTCGTCGAGAAGGCCGAGGGCGCATCCTCGCTGCACCGTTGACCGAGATCAAGCCTAGGAAGAATGGCGAATATCGACGGGCTTGATCCAGCCTTCCGCAGAACCGCCGATGATGTTGAAGATTCTCCGGTGCACGGCTCAGGAGCCCGACAGAGTCCGGAATCCGACACCGACGCTCAGCGCTCGTCAAGCTCACCATCGGCAGCGCCCGATCGGGCGGGCATCGAGCCGGTCTCCGAGCGCTCGCCAGGGTGGCCGGGGTGCCGGTATGAGAACCGGTTGGGCCGTCGGCTCTGACCGCATCGATCCGCCTTACGCCAGGAGCAATCAGTCGACCGGGCCTGTGCGGTGCCGGGATAAGCTGCGACAGGAAAGCCTGAGTCTCCGGATCATCCGCGAACAGAAGCGTGCCTCGAAGCCCTCTGGTGAGCAGGACCTTGTACGTGTTTCGGATCAGCCGGTCCGCGTTCCTGGCGATGACCCTGCCCTCGCGATTCACGATCGCCGGGTCGCACGACTTTCTCGGATCGGAGACCAATCGGCCATCGCGCACGACGAGGTCCTTGCCGATGATCACGCCAGACCAGTCGTACTCGAACCCTGGGCGGTGTAGATGCAGCCTATCTGCCCGAAGCCGCGCGGATCCGTGGCCCAGTAGGCGCTGGTCGGAATTCCTTTGGGCGGATAGTCGTCGTACGCGTTCCACGGCCTTGCCCAGGACTCGATGCGGACGTCGGGCACGAGCCGGCCGTTCTGCGCCCGCTGGGTCCACGGCCAGCAGAACCCGGCCGAAATCCTCGCCGTCTCCCCGATCTTGGCATCCCCGCAGGATCGTCTCCATCTCCTCGGGAGAATCCACCAGGGCGAGCCGGAACCGTTCGTCGCCCTTCCAGCGGTACGGGGCCGCGCGGGTCAATCCCAACAGGTGCAGCACCCACCGTTCGTAGCGTGGGCTACCGCCGCAGCGGAACTGCGCGCCCAGCTCGATCCGGTCGACCTCCAGATCCAACTGACCTGCCGCCTCCGTGATCGTGTCCACGCTGCCCACCTCGTCGGGGCGTACGACCTGGTTGTCATCGAGCAGGAAGACCGGCACCTTGGCGGCCTCGATCAGCTCCTGCACCTGGGGCTTGCTGCCCTGCCGCGACCCCTTGGTCGACCGTGCACGAATCCGGTGCGCCTCGTCGCAGATGAGCACGTCGAGCTTGTCGGGAGTGGCATCCATGAAGTCCATGAAGTAGCTGAACAACGGTCTGGTCCGTTGCGCAGGGTCCGCGGGTTGACGCCGCGCGTACTGCTGGAGGGTCCGGGTGAATGCCCGCGAACCGGTGGCGTGGGCAATCTGCCGTTCCTCGCGGGCCAGTTCGGCAAGCAGGTTGAGCCCGATTGCGCTCTTGCCGCTGCCCGGTCCTCCCGAAATGATCACGACTCGCTTGCCGCGCCCATCCTCCGCCCAACGCACCCCTCGCAGCACCAGCTCGTATGCCGCGCGCTGCTCGTCCAGCAGTGGGAAAAGCGCCCGGTTGGTCACCTCATCCGCCGCGAGTGACAGCAGTTGCCTGCTCTGCCGAATTGGGCTGCTCAGCAGCCGGTACGCAGCCTGCGGGTGCCGCACTCGATGGAACTTACGCTCGAGATAGGCAGAGAACTGCTCAGCCTTGTCCGGGGTCCACACCATGCTCTGGTAGCTGCGCTCACGCACCAGGTCCGGGATGTGGTCGCGCTTGGCGTTGTGCAGGTAGGCCATGCCGTGCACGGCGTTGGGCCATTCCCTCACCTTCTCGACATAGTCCACGAGGTACGCGCAGTACGCCTGCACCTGCAGGGCGGGATGCAGTTGCGGTTGCTCAAGGTGTTTGACGCGCAGAACGCTCCCGTCGTCGTCGTACCGCGAAGCCTCGCTCCACTGCTTCAGTTCCACCACGAGGTACGTCGCCCGCATCGTCAAGGGTTCGGCTCCGGCGAGGATGACGTCGATCCGCCGGCTACTGCGTGGAAGTTGGTACTCCACGAGCGCGTCGAGATCGCCGTATCCCAGCGCGCACAGGTGCCGGGCAAGGGCTGGCAGGCTGTTTCGCCAGGAGCGCCGCTCGGGCTCGTCCACCTTGTGTCCGGAGGCGGTCAGATAGGCCGCCAACTCGTCGTCCAGTCGTTTGTCGCCATGCAGCGCGACGATCTGAGCTGGTGTGGTCTGGAACGCCAGCACTGACAGGCCCCCGAGGCACGAAGATCTCGTGCGGTGGGGGCGTGTCCTTCACAGGAAGCCCGTCGATCCGCTGAACTGACGGTCACAGTATCGACACTGTCTGGCTGCCGCTACCCGGCTTCGGCCTCGAACCTGATCTCCGGTGCCCGCCGGACCCGCACCAGACCACGCAGGTACGCCCGCGTCTCCGGGTCGGTCGCGTACAGCACCGTGCCGCGCATGCCCGGGTCAGCAACACCTTGTAGGTGTTGCGGATCAAGCGGTCCAGTTCCCCGTCGCTGACGGATTTGCGGCTGCGGATCGCCGAGTCTTTCGACTCTTCGCGACGGGTCACCAGCCGGCCGTCCTCGCCACCAGATCGGGGCCGATGATGACCCCCGACCAGTCGTACTCGAATCCCTGGGCGGTGTAGACGCAACCGACCTGACCGAAGCCGTTCGGGTCGGTGGCCCAGAACGCGCTTCCCGGCGCCTCGCCGACACTGCGTTCGCTCCGGACGTTCCACGGTCGAGCCCAATCGCCGATCTTCACGTCCGGCACCAATGTGCCGTCGGGTCTGGGATCACTCCAGGGCCAGCAGTAGCCGGCCGACATCCTGGCCGTGCCGCTGGCTGCCTGCCGCTCGGCGAGGTAGGCCTCCACCTCTGGCGACTCGGCGACCCGCACGTCGAACCGGCCGTCGCCCACCCAGACGGAAGGCTCGCCTCCGTCCAGCCGAGCAGGTCGAGAACCCACTCCTCGTACGCCTCACTGCCCCCGCAACGGAACTGATCGTGCAGGGAGACCACGTCGACCTCGACGCCAGCTTCTCTGCGAAGGCGGAGATGACCTCGACGCTGCCCAGCTCGCCTGGCTTCACCACCTGATGCTCGTCCAGCAGGAAGACCGGCACTCGGGCGAGCGAGATGAGTTCCTCCAGTTGCGGACGGGCGACATCCCGGCGCGCCTTGGGCGTGTAGCGGTTGACCGAAGTCTCCCGCACCCGGTGTGCCTCGTCGCAGATCAGCACCTCGATGTCGTTCGGCTCGGCGTCCATGAAGCTGTTGAAGTACTTGAAGAGGCTCTGCAGGCGGGTCGATCCCCTCCCGGCATAGCGACGCAGCGTCTGGGTAAAGGATCGTGAGCCGGTGGCGTGCAGCACCGACCGGTTCTGCCGCGCCAACTCCCCGAGGACCGACAGGGCGATGACGCTCTTGCCGCTACCCGGCCGCCCGCCACCACCACCGCGCGCTTGTGGTTCGCCGTCCGGGCCCGCTCGATCGCGTGCATGACCAACTCGTACGCCACATGCTGCTCATCCAGCAGGATGAAGTGCGAGCGTTCCTTCAGCTCGGCGGCGGCGTACTTCAGCAGATGCCGGCTGGGGCGCACCGTGCTGGTCAGGAACCGATCCGCTGGGCCCGCTCCCGAAGCGGGTGCGAACTGGCTACCCAGGTAATCAAGCCACTGCCCCGGCGCTGCCCGGTAAAGATCCGGCTCTGCTCGCTGGACGCTCGGTCGAGCAGGTCGGCGACGTCACGGTCCACTGCGTTGTGCAGGTAGGCGGCACCCCTCAACAGCTTCTGATCGCGGCCGAGTACGCCCAGAAAGTCGCTGAGATAACGACAGTAGTCCTGCACCTGGATACCCGGATGCAGGCGTGGACCATGGACCTGCTCAACAGCGACAAGAGTTTCCGAATCCTCGAAGGCCGTGGCATAGGACCACTGTTTGAGTTCCACGACGAGGTAGGAGTCATCTCCGGTACGCGGATCGACCCCGGCCAACACCGCATCGACGCGCCGGCTGGTCAACGGAAGCTGGTACTCAACGAGCACCTCGACCTCGGTCAGGCCGGCGTCGGCGAGATCCTGAGCGAGCACCGGAGGCTCCGCGCCCAGGACCGCTTCTCGGCCGGGCTCACCCCATGACCGCCGTGGCGGGATCGCTCGGTCAGCACCTCAACCAGGGTGCCATCGGTAGCGAGACGCAACAGACCAGCAGCGGACGTACGGAACGCCGACATCGACAGGTGCCCCGGGCAGCACGAAGAGATCGTGCGGATGGGGGCATATCCAAGCACCGGAAGCCCGTCGGACCGCCTTACTGCCATGACTGTAACCAGAAGATCAACCGACGGCTACGACCGTGGTGCCTTCGCTGCGGAGCCCCTGGCGCTTTCCACGGGGTAACGCCGGGCTGAGTCCGCCAGTTTGTCGACCGCCGCCTCCACCAGATCGATGTCGAGGACATCGGCAAGCCGCACCAGATAGATCATGACGTCACCGATCTCGGCGCGTACCCGTGCACCCGCTTGCGGGTCCGTCATCACCTGGGCAGCCTGCTCGGGCGTGAGCCACTGGAGCTCTGCCAGCAGTTCGCCGACCTCACCGGACAGCGCCATCGCCAGGTTCTTCGGTGTGTGGAACTGCTGCCACTGCGCTCCTCGGCGAAACGCCGAAGCTGCTCGGCGAGCCGGGCGACACCATCCGCGGCGGATCCCACTTCCGAAGGGCTGCCCATACCTCAGATCCTCACCTCGCCGGGATCGACCTCGTCATCATTGCCCCCGGGCTGAGCGGGGCCAATTGCCGAGCTGGGTCCTCGGGCAGCACACCCGCCCTCCCTGATCGACACGGGATCATTGATGTCGGGGTGTCGAGTCGACCCGGATACCGCGTTGTCAGTGATCCCGTGTTGATCAAGCGCGCGGGCGGCGCGGGGTCGGCGGCCAGGGGCGGCGCAGGGGTCGGCGCCGGGTCGGCCGCCGGGGCCGGTGCGGGAACGGTCGGTCAGGATGGCGCCCACGGTCCGCTGACGAACTGGCCGTTGCCGACGAACGGGCTGACGTTGGGCAGGCACCCGCCCAGGCCCATCGTCTGGGTCATCATGACCGGGCCCGGCTTGCCGCGACCGCCGCACTTCATGTGGGCGAAGCCGAGGAAGTGGCCGAACTCGTGATTGATCACGCCAGCGTGGTACTCGTCGATGCTGACCGGATATCCCGGTGAACCCTGGAGCCACCGCCGCAGGTTAATCATGATGGTCTTGCCGTACCTGCAGGAGTAGACGCCCTCGGTGTCGACGCCGCTCGCACCACAGAGTCGGTCCACCGTCCTCGGTGTCGCGAGCCGGACGTCGACGTCGACAGTCGAGGTGCCGACCCGTTGGAAGGACCACGACGCCCGGGTCGAGCCCACCGCCGCGTTGGTGACCGGGTGCTGTGCCGAGGTGGCCCACCCGTTCGGCGCGGCCAACACCCTCCGATGCTCGCGGCGAACCGGTCCGGCTTCCAGGCGGGGATGTCACCCAGGCGATGCCCTTCTCCACCGAGACGCTGTAGCGCACCCGCTTCTTGCCCTTACCGATCACGCGACCGTTGCCGGTGGCGGTGGTGAAGGTGCCGGCGGCCCTGGTGGGGATCTGCGCGTCGGTCGGGATCCTCGGGGCGGGCTGGAGGTCGGCGTATCGCTGGGACTCGGAGCCGAGCTGTGCGTACTCGGGCCGGAGCGTGGGACGTCGGCCTGCCCGGACGCCGGTGCCGACAGGCCACAGGCGGCGGTCGCCAGCACCACTGCCAACAAGAGCGGCACGAGCAGCCGTCCGTTGATCCGCACGTCGAAACCTCCAGGAGCAATCACGGGTGAGTGTGGAACACCGGAAGGCTACGTGACTGCGTGTAAGGAAACCGTCAGGATGATCAGTGCCGGCGCGCACGCAAAAGCGCATAGATCCGGCACGAAACACAGAGATAGGTCACCCTGGGTGACCGTCGCAGTCGCGTTGCGCGAGGTCAGGCGGGCGCGACGACGTGGTCGATCACCAGGTGGGCGGCACCGGTGATGCCGACGTCCTGGCCGGCGGCGACCCGCTCGATGAGCAGGGTCTGGGTGGCCAGCGGCAGGCACCGCTCATAGAGGGTGGCCCGCATGCTGGCCAGCAGCGGCTCACAGTCGGCGAGCCGGCCACCGATGGCCACCACCTGCGGGTTGAAGAAGTTGACCACCACGGCCAGGATCTCGCCGACGGCGCGGCCGGCCTGCCGGGCGAGGGCGGTGGCCTGCCGGTCACCGTCGTCGATCAGGCGGATCACACCGGTCAGGTCGGAGACCGGTACGCCCTGGCCCGGAGCGCGGTGACCAGGGCCGCGCCACTGGCCACCGCCTCCAGACAGCCGGCGTTACCGCAGGTGCACGGAGGCGCGGGATCGGCCACCACCCGACAGTGGCTGATGTCCCCGGCCGATCCCTGAGCACCTCGGTGCAACCGTCCACTGGCGATCACACCGGAGCCGATTCCGGTGCCAGCCTTGATGTAGACGGCATGGTCCATCTCGGGATGCGCGGTGCGGTGCGCGCCGAGTGCCATCAGGTTGGCGTCGTTGTCCACGATGACCGGCACGTCGACCCGGCCGGCGCAGAACGCGGCGACGTCGAAGCCGTTCCAGCCGGGCATCCGGGACGGGCTGACGATCCGGCCGGTGGCGTGCTGCACCGGGCCGGGGATCCCGATGCCGATGCCCGCAGGTCGCCGGCCGCCGACGGACCAGCGCCGGAGGCAATCGGGCCGTCGGGAGCGCCGGCCAACGCCGTCACCTCGGCCAGCAGCGCGCCGAGCACCGCCTCCGGGCCGTCCTCGATGCGGACCGGCAGGGTGCGGCCCTGGACCACCCGCCCGAGAGGTCCAGCGTGCCGACCCGTGCGTGGTGGGCACCGAGGTCGATGGCGCCGACCACGGCACCGCTGGTGGGTACGGCGAGCTGGCGTGGTCGTCGCCCACCTCGGGACCGCCCGGCTCCGGTCTCCTCCAGCAACCCTGGTTGATCAACGCCTCGACCCGCTGGGAGACCGTCGACGGGACAGCCCGGACAGGCGGGACAGGTCGGCCCGACTGACGGCCGCCCCGGTGGCCACCCAGCGCAGCAGCTCACGGGGCCGCCTCGGAGGGCTTCGCGTGGCGCGTCGTCAATCGTCACGACAGGTTCTTAGCATCCGCAGTTTGTTCAAGCAACCGGTTGACTTAGTTTCCTGGCTACCTTTAGATGGCGCTGTTGGTTCGATATGAAGCCGACTTAGTTCGAGAGCCGAAGGAAGTGGGGCGTCAGATGGCACCGGGGACGACGGGTGCGGACCGACCGATGGTGTCGGTACGCGGCCTGCACAAGTGGTTCGGTCCGCTGCACGTGCTCAGGACATCGACCTCACGGTGGCCGCCGGCGAGGTGGTCGTCGTGGTCGGGCCGTCCGGCTCGGGCAAGTCGACACTGTGCCGGTGCCTCAACCGGTTGGAGACGGCCGGGCAGGGCAGCATCGAGATCGATGGTGAGCCGCTGCCGGCCGAGGGCCGCGCCCTGGCCCGGCTGCGCGCCGACGTGGGCATGGTCTTCCAGTCCTTCAACCTCTTCGGTCACAAGACGGTGCTGGACAACATCACCCTCGGCCCCACCGGGTCCGCCGGATCGCCCGACCGGAGGCGCGGCAGCAGGCGATGACCCTGCTGGAGCGCGTCGGCATCGCCGACAAGGCGAACCACCACCGGCCCAACTCTCCGGTGGCCAGCAGCAGCGGGCCGCGATCGCCCGGCCCTGGCGATGCAGCCGAAGGTGCTGCTCTTCGACGAGCCGACCTCGGCCCTCGACCCGGAAATGGTCACCGAGGTGCTCGACGTGATGGTCTCCCTCGCCGCCGAGGGATGACCATGATCGTGGTCACCCACGAGATGGGCTTCGCCCGCCGCGCGGCCGACCGGGTGGTCTTCATGGACGACGGCCGGATCGTCGAATCCGGCGCACCCGACGACTTCTTCGCAGCTCCGCGCACCGAGCGGGCCCGCGACTTCCTATCCAAGATCCTCCAGCACTAGCCCCAACGGGAGGGTGTCATGTCAATCCTCAAGATGAGCTTCACCGGGCGGCGTTCGCTCGCCCTCACCGCCACCGCGGTGGCGGTGGCCCTCGCCGCCACCGGCTGCGGCGGTGACAGCGGCGGCAGCACTCCGGCGCTGCCCGGCAACCCGGCCTGGGCGGCGACGGCGTCATCGCCCAGTCGGTGTACGACGCCGCCCCCGTCGCGACCGACGCGGACATCCCGGCGGGTTCCTCCATGGAGGCGATCCGCAAGCGCGGTTACCTGAACATCGGCGGGTCCCTGGACGCGCCGCTGCTCGCCAGCAGAACCCGGTCAGCGGCACCATCGAGGGCTTCGACGCCGACATGGCGAAGCTGCTGGCGAAGTACATCATCGGCAAGCCCGAGGTGAAGACGACGACCATCGGCACCCAGACCCGCGAGGCCATGCTCCAGGCCAAGTCGGTCGACGCGGTCTTCCAGACGTACACGATCACCCCAGCGGGCACCCAGGTCGCCTTCGCCGGGCCGTACCTCACCTCCGGCCTGGCGGTCGGGGTCCGCAGGACGACACCTCGATCAAGAGCGTCAAGGACCTCGCCGGCAGGACCGTGATCGTCGGGGCGAACACCCGCCGTCACCGCGCTGCCCGCCGCGGCTCCGGCTCGAAGCAGGTCGCCTTCGGCACCGACCCGCAGGCGTTGCAGGCGCTGCTGCAGAAGCGCGGCGACGCGTACGTGCAGGACTTCACGCTGCTCGCCTCGGGCGCCAAGGCGAACCCGGGGATGAAGGTGGTCGGCGAGCCGTTCACCACGGAGGCGTACGGCATCGGTCTCAACCGGAGGACGCCCAGTTCAGGAGTTCGTCAACAACTGGCTGAAGAAGATCCAGGCCGACGGCACGTGGGCGAAGGTCTGGGAGGGCACCCTCGGCTCGGTCGTCGAGGGTGGAGCGCCCACCGCCCGCTCTCGGCTCCGCCGACGGCTCCTGAGCAGCCTCCCGTACCGATGGACGCCCTCACCTCCCACCTGAGCGAGCTCGGCCACGGCCTGGTCACGACGTCAGCGACAGTCGTGACCACCGTCGGCGCGATGCTGCTGGGCATCCTCGTGGCCACCTGCGGATCGCCCCGTCCGCTGCTGCGCCATCGGCACGGTGTCGTCGAGGTGTTCCAGAACCTGCCGCTGCTGGCCCTCCTGGTGCTCTTCGTGTTCGCCCTGCCGACCATCGGCATCACGTTCCCGCTGTTCACCTCCGCCGCGATCGTCATCGCCGTGTACGAGGGCGCGTACCTGGCCGAGGCGATCCGGGCCGGGATCAGCACGGTCGGTGTGGGCCAGGCCGAGGCGGCCCGCGCCATCGGGCTCACCTTCGGGCAGTCCCTGCGGCACGTGATCCTGCCGCAGGGACTGCGGGCGGTGATCCAGCCGATCGGCAACATCTGCATAGCGCTGCTGATGAACACCTCGCTGGCAGCGGCCGTCGGGGTGGTCGAGCTGACCCAGGCGGCCAACACCGTGAACCTCGTCGAGGCTCAGCCGATCGCCGTCTTCACCGGCGCGGGCCTCGCCACTGCTGCTGGCGCTGATCATCGGTCAGGTCACCGGCCTGCTCGAACGAAGGCTGGCGATCGTCCGATGAACAAGACCCAACAGATCCTCTTCGACGAGCCCGGTCCCCGCGCCCGACGGCGCATCCGGATCGCCACAGTGCTGGGCGGCATGCTCCTGGCCGGCGCCGTGGTCGCGGGCGTGCACCAGTTCGCCAGTCACGGCGAACTGGCCGCCGCCCGGTGGGAACCGTTCACCACCTGGCCGATCTGGCGGTACCTGCTCAACGGCCTGTGGGCCACGGTGCGCGCCGCCGCCGCGACCGCCGTGCTCAGCGCCGCGCTCGGGCTGCTGCTGGCGCTCGGCCGGCTGTCGACGCACCGACCGCTGCGCTGGCTGGCCGGCGCGTACGTGGAGGTCTTCCGGACCGTCCCCACGTTGCTGCTGATCTACGTGACGCTGTTCGCGCTACCGCAGTACGGGCTGAACTTTCCGCTGTTCTGGAAGCTCGTGGTGCCGCTGGTGATCTCCAACTCGGCGGCGTTCGCGGAGATCTTCCGGGCCGGCATCCGGGCCCTGGACCGCGGACAGACCGAGGCGGGTCTCGCGGTCGGACTGCGCCGGGGCCAGGTGATGGCCTGGTGGTCCTGCCGCAGGCGCTGCTGCAACTCGCCCCGTCCCTGGTCAGCCAGCTGGTCGGGCTGCTCAGGACACCTCGCTCGGCTTCGTGGTCAGTTACACCGAGCTGCTCTACAGCGGGCAGGTGCTGTCCTCGTACACCCATCTGCTGATCCAGACGTTCCTGGTGGTGGCGCTGATCTACCTGGTGGTCAACGCCTCGCTGTCGAAGTTCGCCCGCGTACTCCAGGCTCGCAACGGCCGCTTCGGCGGCCGGCGCGACGGCGGACCGCCGAGCTGCCGCCGCCGCTTCTCGAAGGAACACTCCCGGTGACCATCTTCCGCTACGCCGAACTGGCCGGGTCGTGCGCAACGGCTTCGTCGAGAGCCGGCACTACGGCAGCGTCGTGGTGCTCGCCCGGACGGCAGGTCGCCCTCGCCGCCGGCGTACCCGACGAGCCGGTGCTCCCCGCTCGACCCTGAAGCCGGTGCAGGCGCTGGCCTGTCGGGTCGCGGCCGGCGACGCTGACCGGCCCGGCGCTGGCTCTCGCCGCCGGTAGCCACCGGCGACGACCGGCATGTCGAGGTGGTCCGGGACATGCTGGCCGGTGCCGGTCTGACCGAGGACGCGCTCGGCTGCCGGAGGACTGGCCGGAGGACGAACCGACGCGAGAGCGGCTGATCCGCGCCGGCGGGCAGCGCGACCGGATCCGGATGAACTGCTCGGGCAAGCACGCCGCGATGCTTGTCGCCTGTGTCGCCCGGTCCTGGAGCACCCACGACTATCTCGACCCCGAGCACCCGCTCCAGCGGAAACCGCCGCCACCGTCGCCCGGCTGGCCGGCACGCCGATCGCGCACCACGCTGTCGACGGCTGCGGCGCACCGCTGTTCGGCCTGCCGCTGACCGGCCTGGCCCGCACGTTCCAGGCACTGATCACCGCACCGACCGGCAGCGACGGGCGCTTGTCGCACAGGCCATGCGCCAATACCCGGAGTACGTGGGCGGCTGGCGCGGGCACCGAACACCGACCTGATGCGGGCACTGCCCGGCGTACTCGCCAGGGCGGGGCCGAGGGCGTGCTCGCGGTCGCCCACCGGATGGGCACGCGGTGGCGGTGAAGGCGATCGACGGCTCGCCCGAGCCACCACCGCCATCGTTCTCGCCGCCCTCGACGCCGTGGGCGTACCGGTGGCGGGCGGACGCCCTGCGCCAGGTGCCGGTGCTCGGCGGCGGCGCACCGGTCGGCGCCGTCACGGCCGTCATCGTTGGACCGCGGCATCGTCTCGTACGTCCCGCACGGAAGAGGAAGAGTCATGAACACATTCGAGATCTGCATCGACAGCGTCGAGGGGCGGTTGCCGCCGAGGAGGCTGGCGCCGCCCGGTGGAGTTGTGCTCCGCGCTCTTCGACGGTGGCCTGACCCCAGCCTGGGCACCATCGAGACGACACTGAACGCCGTCAGCCGAATCCGGGTGCACGTGATCGTGCGGCCCCGGGCCGGCGACTTCATCTACTCGCCGTTCGAGATCGAGGCGATGGAACGGGACGTGCGGGCCGCCGTGGCGGCCGGCGCGCAGCATCGTGATCGGCGCGCTGACCGCCGAGGGTGACGTGGACGTGCCGACCACCAGCCGACTGATCGCCGCCGCCGGCGACGCCAGCATCACCTTCCACCGTGCGTTCGACATGACCCGCGACCCGTACGCGGCGCTGGAGCAGCTGATCGAGCTGGGCGTACACCGGGTGCTCACCTCGGGCCAGGAGGTCAGCGTGCTGGAGGGTGCTCCGCTCATCGCCGACCTGGTCCGCCAGGCGCCGGCCGGATCGTCGTCATGCCCGGCGGTGGCATCACCCCGCAACATCGCCCGGATCGTCGAGGCGACCGGCGCCGAGGATACCACTTCGCGGCCCTGGTCAGCTCGGACAGCCCGCCGTGCACCGCCGAGGCCGCTGATGGGCGGCACCCTCAACCGGCCCGAGTACGAGCGATCGGGCAGTCGGGCACCCTGGTCGGCAACGTGCTCGCCGCCGCCCGCCCTGACCGGCAGCGAGTTCTGACGAGCGGTGGGCCTGGAGGAGTCGCCTTCAGGCCCGCCGCTCGCGCGTGTCAGCCGATGGGCCAGCGCCACGCTGTCACCCCGGTTTGACGGCGACCGGCCTCAATAGCCCAGAAGGGCGATGAGCAGCGAGGACACCGCGGCGACCAGGAGCACTCCGCCGGTGCCGAGCCCGACCACCGCGCTCACCGCCACGGCGCGGGCCCGGGCCACCGAAACCGCCGCGAGGGCCACCACGGTGACGAACGCGGCGACCAGATGAATCAACGGGTAGTCGATCAGCGCCGCAACCGGGAAGAGGTGTACGCCCACGACGAGGGCGATCCAGGAGCCGCCAGCTCATTACGCCGCAGCAGTGCGAGCAGCCCGGCACCGAGCGCGGCGGCGCCGAACTCGATGCCGACGACGATGCCGAAGGTAGGGCTGGCGTCGGCATCGAACGCTACCGTCCGACCAGTGACGCCAGGCGAGCAGGGCCCCGGCGGCCGCCGTGAGCAGGGACAGAACGGAACCAGCGATGAGCACCGGTCTCCACCGCTTGGGCGCCTCCTGCGCCCAACCGAACCAGCTAATGGCGAAGAAGCCGAAACGAACGCCGTCGCCGCCGCGTCTCGGACATGCTCGGTGATCATTGCGCTCCTCGATTACCGCCTGGGCTCGTCTGTCTTCGCCTCGTCTGTCAGCCGCGTTGTCGAGCAGCGATCATGACGCGGTAGATACTGCCGTAGCGGCGCGGCTGCCCTGCCCGCACCCGCCCGGTCACGCACCCCGACCGTTACGGCCGGTCAGACGGGCTGCCTGCCACGGAGAGCGCCACCGCGCGGGCGTACCGGATGGCGGCGGGGTGTCGGGGAAGACCAGCCCTTCGCGGCGTAGGTCGTCAGCCACTCCGAGGGTGGCGAGGACCCGGTCGTGGGCGGGGTGATGCCGGAGAGCAGGACGGTGATCCCGCGTCCGCGTAGCCGTCGGATCGCGTCGCCGAGGACGTCGCGCCGGTGGCGTCCATGGTGGTAACCCGGGACATCCGCAGGATGACGACCCGGACGTCGGCGACCTCGGACAGTTCGAGCAGGAAGGTGTGGGCCGCGGCGAAGAGTGGCCCGTCCAGCCGGTACGCGACGATGTGTTCGGTGAGCAGCGCGTACTCCTCCGCGCTGTGTTCCCCGGGGTCGAGGGGCACCTGTTCCAGCCGGGCGCTGCGGGCCACCGCGCGTAGGGCGAGCACCACGGCGACGCCGACGCCGACCGCGACGGCGGTGACGAGGTCCCAGATCACGGTGACGGCGAAGGTGAGCACCAGCACGACCGCGTCGCCCGGGTGGCCCGCGCCAACGCCCACAGCGAGGCAGCCTCCACCATGCGGACGGTGGTGGCCAGCAGCACCGGCCAGGGCGGCGAGCGGGATCCGGCCGACCAACGGCGCGGCTGCCAGCACGATCGCCGCGAGTGCGACGGCGTGGGTGAGGGCCGCCAACTTCGAGGCCGCCCGGCGCGGACGTTGACCGCTGTCCGGGCGATGGCGGCGGTCGCCGGGATGCCGCCGAAGAGGGGCGGCGAGGTTGGCCAGCCCTGACCGAACAGCTCCCGGTCCGGGTCGTGCCGCTCACCGACGGTCATGGCATCGGCGACGGTGGCGAGACAGGCTCTCCAGGGCGGCGAGCGCGGCGATGGCGAGAGCGCTGGGCAGCAGCACGCCCAACGCGTCGAGGTCGAAAAAGCCGAGCGAGGGCGCGGGCAGGCCCTGCGGCAGCCGCCGATCCGGACCAGATCGACCGGGGTGACCTCGGCGAGGACGGTGGCGGCCCCACTCCGAGCAGCGAGAACGGCAGGCCGGGTCGCCACCGGGCACCAGCAGCATCAGCGCCGCGACGGCGAGGGCCACCGCGAGCGCGGCCGGCCGCGGGTGTAGGACGAAACGGACGACCGCGTCGAAGGCGACGGCCCAGACCTTCTCCCCGTGCGCGTCGCTGACCCCGAGTGCGGCGGGCACCTGTTGCAGCGCGATGACCACGGCGATGCCGGCGGTGAAACCCTCCAGCACCGGGGTGGGCAGGTAGCGGACGTACCGGCCCAGGCGGGCCACGGCGAGCGCGATCAGCACCAGGCCGGCCATCGCCCCGACCATGAGCACGCCGGTGGCTCCGAACTGTTGCACCACCGGCACCAGCACCACGGTCATCGCCCCGGTCGGCCCGGAGACCTGGAGGTTGGAGCCCCGAAGACAGCGGCCACCGCACCGGCGATCACGGCGGTGATCAACCCGGCCTGGGCGCCCAGCCCGGAGGTGACGCCGAACGCCAGGGCCAGCGGCAGCGCCACCACCGCCACGGTGAGCCCGGCCAGCAGGTCCCGGCGCGGTGAGCGATGGACCGCCACCCAGTCGGCCCGGCCGGGCAGCAGCCCGAGGAGCCGCTCTCGGCCACACGGATGGCGCCGCTCACCTGTCCGCTCCGGTGGCGCGCAGCTCCCGAGGAGGCCGTCCCGGTCGGTGAGGACCGCGCCGAGATCCGCCGGCCTGCGGCCAGCAGGTCGGCCACGTCCGGGTGCTGAGCGCATACATGACGAGGGGACCGTCGCGGTGTGAGGTGACCATTCCGGCGCGGCGCAGCACGGCGAGCTGCTGGGAGAGGTTGGAGGCCTCGACCTCGATCACGGCGAGCAGGTCGCGGACGGGCTTCGGGCCGTCCTGGAGCAGTTCCAGGACCCGGATGCGCACCGGGTGCCCGAGAGTGCGGAAGAGTTCCGCCTTCGCCTGGTACAGCGGGACCGACATGAGCATCCTCCCCATCGATACGAAGACTTTAACACTTGAAGAAGTCTTCAATCACTTGGTGCGGGGTGCGGCCGTCCGCCCACGTCGTCGGGGCCGAGCCCTTCCTTTAGATGTCGTTGACGCAGCGCAGTACCGGTCGGGTGGTCAGCGCCCGGTCGTCCAGCGGTGCGTCGACGCGCACCGTGAGGATGGCCGACTCACCTGGCAGGAGGGTGACCAGGGCCGTGTCCACGGATGCCGTCGGGTCGAGGCGGTCCGGGAAGAGCGTCAGGTCGCGCAGCACCGTGTGGGCCGTGACGCGGACCCGCTGCCCACCTTCCACCGGCTCGACCGTCGCGTCCCAGGCCGCCGCCGGCCACTCCATGTCGCGGTCCTCGGCGAAGAACCACAGGGCGCGCTCCGCGGTGCCACCGGCCTCCGCGACCAGCACCTCGCACCGGGCATCCTCCGGCCGGGCCAGGTCCGCGGGCAGCGCCAGCACCACCGAGGAGTACGCCGGGACGTCGAGGTCCACCGAGGTCTTCGCCCTCGGCTCCCCGGTGAGCGTGAACCGGGTGACCGCCGCCGACGCAACCCACGCCTCGGCGGTCTCGTTGACCGCGACCAGGGCCAGACCGCCGTCGCGGGCTGCACGGTGAGGAGCCGATCGGCGTACGCGTGGCGCAGCGCGTACCACAGGGTTTACGCCGGCCGTCACCGTCGACGGCCGACCAGGAGGTCACCGGCCAGCAGTCGTTGAGCTGCCAGACGATGGTGCCCGCGCAGACGTCCCGGTGTGAGCGGAAGGTTCCACCCGAGCTGGATCGCTCGGGCCTGGTTGAGCTGCGTCAGGTAGTGCCAGTCGTCGAAATCCGCCGGGGTGGGCAGATGCGCGTTCAGGCCCCGCTGGAGCTTGGCGTCACCGCCGGCCGCCTTCTGGTGGTGTGCCATGCCCGGTGAGTCGTGCGCGAAGGGTTCGTCGCTCAACGCCCGGCGCAGCGTGGCGTACGCGGGTGGGGCCTGGTAGCCGAACTCGGCGACGAAGCGCGGCACGTACTCCCGGTATTTGGTGTAGTCGTCGGTGTTCCACACGTCCCAGATGTGGGTGGTGCCGTGCGCCGGGTCGTTGGGTGGATCGTCTCGGTGCCCGACCAGGGGCTACCCGGCCAGTACGGGCGGGTCGGGTCCAGGTCGCCGACGATCCGGGGCAGCACGTCGAGGTAGTAGCCGCGTCCCCAGGTGCGCCCGGCGAGGGCGGCCTGCCAGTCCCAGTCGTGCCAGCCCCAGATGTTCTCGTTGTTGCCGGTCCAGAGCACCAGCGACGGGTACGGCGCCAGCCGGTCACCTGCTCGGCGGCCTCCGCGGCGACCTCGGTCCCGAAGGGCTCCTCCTCCGGGTAGGCCGCGCAGGCGAGAGGAAGTCCTGTTGGACGAGCAGCCCGCGCTCGTCGGCGAGGTCGTAGAAGTCCGCCGACTCGTACCGGCCGCCGCCCCAGACGCGGAGCAGGTTGACGTTGGCGGCGAGGGCCTGGTCGAACCGCTCGGCCAGCCGCTCCCGGGTGATCCGGGTGGGGAAGGTGTCGTCCGGGATCCAGTTGACACCGCGGACGAAGACCGGAACGTCGTTGACCGACAACGCGAACGGGTGCCGTGCTCGTCGGGCGTGGTGTCCAGCCGCACCGAGCGGAAGCCGATCCGGTGGGACCAGCTGTCCACTGTGTCGCCGCCCGGCTCGTGCACTGTCACCTCGATCGGGTGGCGTGCCTGCTCGCCGTACCCCGGGCCACCACAGGGCGGGCTCGGGGACGGTGAGTCAGCACGGCCGTGCGCTGCCCGGGGAATGACGGCGTCGGCGCTGGCACCGGCGACGGCCGCGCGGATCGTCAGGGGACGTCCGCGACCCGCTCGACCTCGACGTGCAGCTCGACCTGGCCGTCACGGCCGTCCACTGTGACCAGTGGACGGACGGTGGCAGCCGGGCGGTCGACCAGGCGTGCAGGCCGATCTCCTGCCAGATGCCGGCGGTGACCAGAGTCGGCCCCAGTCCCAGCCGAAGTTGCAGGCCATCTTGCGGATGAAGTGGAACGGCTCGGGATAGGCGTTGGGCCGGTCGCCGAGCCGCTCCTGCTGCGCCTCGGCGTAACGGTACGCGGAGTCGAACGCCACGACCAGGTCGTTGTCGCCGTCGCGCAGCAGCGGTCGGACGTCGAACCGGTAGCCGCGGTGCATGTTCTCGGTGCGGCCGACCTCGACGCCGTTGAGGGTGAGCGTGGCGACGGTGTCCAGGCCGGCGCAGACCAGGTCGACGCGCTCGTCGCCGCCCGGCTGGTGAACGAACGTCGTCTGGTAGACCCAGTCGGTGCGCCCGATCCAGGCCAGCGCCAGCTCGTTGTGGTCGAGGTACGGATCGGGGATCAGCCCGGCGTCGAGCAGATCGGTGTGCGCGCAGCCGGGCACGGTCGCCGGCACGGACCGGCCGGCGATCTCCTCGGGAACCTGCGCTCCGGGGCCGCTCGCACTGTCCAACCGTCGTAGAGTGCCTGTCGGCTCACGACTTCACCGCACCTTCTGCATCGAAAGATGCCGACTGAACCGGATAAGGTGAGCCACCGTACGGTTCGGAACCCGGACTGTCAACGGCCAGCAAGCGAAGGAGCACGCCGGTGAAGCGGCCGACAATCGCCGACGTCGCCCGACGCGCCGGGGTCTCCAAGGGCGCCGTGTCGTACGCGCTGAACGGGCAGCCCGGCGTCTCCGAGGCCACCCGACAGCGGATCCTGGCCATCGCCACCGAGATCGGGTTCAGCCCGAGCAGCGCCGCCCGCGCTCTCCGCCGCCACCGCCGGAGCGATCGGTCTGGCCCTGTGCCGACCGGCCCGGACACTCGGCGTCGAGCCGTTCTTCATGGCGCTGATCAGTGGCGTGGAGGCCGAACTCTCCGCCCGCTCGTACGCGCTGACCCTCCAGGTGGTGACCGACCCGGACGCCGAGATCGCTGTCTACCGGCGCTGGTGGGGCGAACGCCGGGTCGACGGGTGCTCGTGTGCGATCTGCGTACCGACGACCGGCGCATCGCCGCGCTGGAGCAGTTGCAACTGCCGGCGGTGGTGATCGGTGGGCCCGGTGGCACCGGTCAGCTGGCGAGTGTGTGGTCCGACGACGCCGCCGCGCTGACCGAGACGGTGGAATACCTGGTGGCGCTCGGGCACCGGCGGATCGCCCGGGTGGGCGGTCTGCCCGACCTGCTGCACACCGAGATCCGTACCGAGGCCTTCGCGGCGGTCTGCCAACGACTCGACCTGGTCGACGCGGTCACCGTCTGGTCCGACTACACCGGGAGGAGGGCGGCCGGGCCACCCGCCGGCTGCTCAGCTCCGCCCACCGGCCCACCGCGGTCATCTACGACAACGACGTGATGGCCATCGCCGGCTCTCCGTCGCCCAGGAGATGGGGCTGACCGTGCCCGGTGACCTGTCCATCGTGGCCTGGGACGACTCGCCGCTGTGCCGCCTGGTGCACCCGCCGCTGACCGCGCTGGGCCGGGACATCGCTGCGTACGGCGCGAATGCCGCCCGTCAACTGCTCGGCGTCGTCTCCGGGCAGCCCGCGAGCCAGGTACAGGACGAGACGCCGCACCTGACGCCCCGGGGCAGCACCGCACCGCCCGAGGGAGATGAACCGGTTCAGCGGGACGCTGTGGGAAACTCCTCGAAGTACGCCTCGACCCGTTCGGCCGTCGCCGGACGAGCCAGCGCGAACCCTGCCCGTACCGGCAGCCGCCCGACGCGCCCCTCGACCTGGGCCGACGACTCCAACTCCTCCGCGACGATCTCGACGCCCAGCCGTTCCCCGACGTTGACCACCACGTCGATCAACGGTGGCTGACCGTCCGGCCGTGCGTCCACCAACTCCGGGCCCACCTTGAGCAGGTCGATCGGCAGTCGGCGAAGCTGGGCCAGCGAGGCGTGTTCGGCCCGGAAGTCGTCCAACGCGGTGCGTACGCCCAGCGACCGGAGCCCGGCCAGCCGAGCCACCACTGTCGACAGGTCACCGGCGACCCTCGGCTCGCTCACCTCCACCACCAGCCGCGCCGGTGGCACCCGTACGCGGCCAGCACCGCCGCGGCCCGCTGGACGAAGTCGGGAGTGGTCAGCTCCCGGGTGGTGACGTTGACCGCCATCCACAGCTCCCGGACGCCCGCCGACCAGTCGGACAGCTGCCGGCAGGCTCGGTCCAGGACCCACCACTCCAGCTCGCCGACCAGATCCAGGTCCTCGGCGACCGGCAGCAGCTCGGCCGGGAGCACCGTGCCGAGCACCGGGCTGCGCCAGCGCAGCAGTGCCTCCGCGCCCACCGGCTGCCCGTCGGCCAGGTCGACCACCGGCTGGTAGACCAGATCCAGCTCGCCGCGCGCCACCGCACCGGGCAGCTCGCGTTCCAGGTCGAGCCGGCGCACCAGCTGTTCCTCCAGGAACGCGTCGTACCACTCGACCCGGTCCCGCCCCAACTGCACGGCCCGTCGTCGGGCCAACTCGGCCTGCCGGAGCACGTCCGCGGGCCCGGCGCCCCACCTCGGCCAACCCGATGCTCGTCTGCACCCGCAGCACCGAGCCGGCCACCCGGAAGGGCGGGCTGAGCACGCTCAACAGTCGGGTGCCCAACGCGTACGCCAGCACCGGGCCGGCGGCGGTGACCACCGCGAAACCGGCGCCCGTGCATCCGGTGACCAGGTCGTCGGGGGCGATGACCGCGCGGGCCCGGTGCACCGCCTCGGCCAGCACGTCCTCCGGGCCGCCGGGCCGGACCCGTCGGCGCCGTGCAGGTCCACCAGCAGCAGCGCGCCGGCCGGCGTCGGAACGTCGCCGATCGCGGCGAGGGCGTCCAGCAGGGCAGCCCGGTCGCCCGGCGCACCGCCACCCGCCGGAACGGGTCGCCGGGTGAGCGCCGACCAGGCGGGATTGTCCTCGGCCGACCAGGTCGGGCTGCCCGCGCCGGGTGGCCGTGCCTCCCGGGCCGGTGGCGGACCCGTGCCCGGCCGGTGCGGGCGGATGCTCCGGCGTGCCCAGCCAGCGGGGCGGCACCACACGGCGGTGCCGGACGGCGTTGCCGGCCGATCGTCGGTGCGCGGCCCGCCGCTCGGACCGCTCGGAGCTGGGCGCGTCGTCGGTGCGCAGCAGCTCACGCAGCACCAGGGCGGCACCGCCGCCAGGACCAACAGCACGCTCGTCCGGTCCGGCGTACGGCCGGAGCCAGGTGCAGACCCGACGCCAGCAGCAGCACCGCGCCCGGAAGCACCGACCGGGGCCAGGCCGCGACGACCGGCTCCGCCGGCTCCGTGTCACCCGCCGCGTCGGCCGCACCCACCGCGACGAGCAGCATCCCGAACACCAACGGGGTACGGCCAGCAGGGCCGCTCGCCCGGCCAGCGCGGACGGCAGCGTGGCCAGCAGCACCAGCCCGCCCAGGGTGAGCAGGACGCCGCCCGGCAGACCACCGCGCCGGAGTGTCGCCGTGGCCCGCGAACGCGTCCAGCGCGGCCATGGCCAGCCCACCGAGTGTCAACACGGCGACCAGCCGAACCGGGAACCGCAGGTCGTCACCGGGCAGCAGCAGCCAGCCCGCGAGCGCCAGCCGACGGCCGGGCCGGTCAACTCGACGAGCCACCGCAGCCGGACACCGGTCGCCGACCGCGTACGGCCGGAAGGCGGCGCAGCTGAGCACGGAGAGGGTCGCCACGACCAGCGAACCGACGAGCACGGCGAGGTGTGCCGAGGTCGGCCAGGGGCAGCACGACGGCGGTCAGACCGGCCGCCACCACCGCGGCGTCGAGCAGCATGCCCGCGGCACTCGGTCGGGTCGGTGCCGCGCCGGGTGGCCAGCCGGGAGAGTCGCAGCCCGGCGAGCGTGGCACCGGCGCCCGCGCTAGCGCGATCACCATCGAGGTCGGGACCAGGTCGGCGGCACCGGCGAGCAGGAGAAGCGCCACCGCCGTGGACGTGACGGCCTCCGGTGCCGCACGGCGGGGACGAGGACGCGGAACGGGTACGCGAGGAGCACGGCGGTCGCCTTCGTGAGGGGGCACGGGGGCGGTGCGACGGTGCGGGCATCGGACGTTGCGAGTCCGCTACCCACGACTGACAACGATGGACGGGCCGGATTGGTTACTCGTCGGTCACTCAGAGAAGACAACGACCCGTGTCACTGTACGGCGTACCGCACGCTGCTGGCACCGCCCGCCGCCAGCCGGACCGGCCCGGGTGGGATCATCGCAGGGTGAGTAAGCCCGATACGGTCCGCTTCCGGTACAACCAAGCCATCCTGGTGGCCGCGATCATCGCCTTCGTCGGCGCACTGCCGCTGGCCGACGCCCGGGCCTACCTGCTGCCGGTGCTGCTCGTACCCCTCGCCGTCGCGGTGTGGGCCTGGCGGGCCGGCACCGACGCCGACGCGCGGGAGCTGCGCGTACGGGCGCTGGCCGGGCAACGCCGGATCGGCTGGGACAAGGTCCTCGAACTCGCGACCGACCAGCGCGGGCGGGCGGTCGCTCGGCTGGACGACGGCCACCAGGTCGTCCTGCCGGCCGTCCGTGGGGCGGATCTGCCCCGGCTGATCGAGGCCACCGGCCAGAGCTGCCCACGACGCGGCGGACGCGCCCGGTCAGTAGCCGTCGACCACCGTGTTGATCAGCGGCTGCCCGGCGGCGAACCGGCGTACCTGATCGCCGACCAGTCGGTAGGCCCGGGCAGCAGCCCGCGCACCGACCCGGCCACGTGCGGGGTGAGCAGCACGTTCGGCATGGCCCAGAGCGGAGAGTCGGCGGGCAGCGGCTCCGGGTCGGTGACGTCCAACGCCGCCGAGATCCGACCGGTGCCCAGCTCGGCGACGAGCGCCTCGGTGTTGCCACCGGCCCCGGGCGGCGTTGACCAGCAGCGCCCGTCCGACATCGCGGCCAGGAAGTCCTTGTCGATCAGGCCACGGGTCCGGTCGGTGAGCGGCACCAGCACCACCACCACGTCCGCGTCGGGCAGCAGCCGGGCAGCTCGTCGACGGCGTGCACCCTGCTCCGGCCGGGCCGTCCTCGCGACCAGGGTGAAGCTCACCTCGAAGGGGCGAGCCGGTCGCGCACCGCGGTGCCGATCGAACCGGCGCCGACGATGAGCACCCGCTTGCCGCTGAGCTCGTCGGTCGGGGTGTTGCCCTGGTACGCCCAGCGGCGCTCGGCCTGCGCGCGGACGAACGCCGGGAACGCCCGCAGCTGGGCGAGGATCGCGGTGACGACCCACTCGGCGGTGGAAGGGTCGTGCACGCCCGGGCGTCGCAGAGCGTGACGTCGGGCGGCGTCCGGCCGGCCCAGGCGTCCGCCCGGCGGAGAGCAGCTGAACCACCGCCAGGTCGGGCAGTTGACGCAGCAACGCCGTCGCGTCCGTGCCGCCCAGGAACGGGGCACCAGACGCGGACGCCGCCGCCTCGGACGGCATCCGGTCGGCGTGCTCGAAGACCTCCACTGTCACGTCCGGGGCAGCTCGCCCATGAGGTCCAGGCCGGCCGGGTTGGGGATCCATACCTTCACGTCCGCCGACGATAGTCCGCGACGCAACGGTCTGCGCGGGCACGGCGGCGAACCGGCGTCCCGGGGATGGTGCGCGGCCCGGGGCGGGCGAGACTCAGCACACCGATGTTCGACTCCGCCCTGGACGAGGTATAACGAAGGGTCGGAGGGCCGGTCGGCCTCCGCCCCGGCAGACAGGTGCTCGATGACCGACGGCTCCCCGCCACCCCCGGCGTTCGATCGCCGCACCGCCGGTGCTCAGCGACCCGGCACGGCTGCGCGCGCTCGCCGACACCGGGCTGGACGCCGCCCGGACGAGGCGTTCGACAGGTTCGCCCGGCTGGTCACTGACCTGTTGGACGTGCCGGTCGCGCTGGTCTCCTGGTCTCCGCCGACCGGCAGTTCTTCCGGGCGCGGTCGGGTTGCCGGAGCCCTGGTCGGAGCGCCGGCAGACCCCGCTGAGCCACTCGTTCTGCCAGCACGTGGTCGACATCGAGGCGCCGATGGTGCTGCCGGACGCCCGGCTCTACCCCGCGTGCGGGACAACCTGGCCATCGACGACCTCGGCGTGGTCGCGTACGCCGGATGCCGCTGACCGACCTCGACGGCCGGGTGCTCGGCTCGCTCTGCGCCATCGACAGCAAACCCGCGCCTGGACCGCCGCGCAGCTGCGGACACTTGCCGACCTGGCCGCCGCCTGTTCGTCGGAGCTGCGGCTGCGGATCGCGCTCGACGGCGCGCAGGAGGCACGGCTGCGGGTCGTGAAGGCGCACGAACGGCTGGAACTGCTGGCCGGGGTGAGCGAGACGCTGGCCGGGACCTGGACGTGGGCATCGCGCTGCGCCGGCTCGCCGCCGCCATGGTGCCGCTGCTCGCCGACTGGTGCCTGCTCACCCTGATCGGGCCGACCGGCCTGCCCGCGAGGTGGTGTCGGTACACCGGGATCCGGCCCGTACGGCCGACGTCAACCGTTTCGGCGAGTTGCTGCGCACCGGCCTCAGCTCCGACTCGATCATCCGAGCGGTGCTCCGGACCGGCCAGCCCCGACTCGGCGGCGTGGCGTCCCTGGCCGACGTCACGAGGGCACCATCCACCCGGAGATGGCCTCGATCGCCAGTCGGCTGGGCATCGCCTCCTACCTGAGCGTGCCGGTGCGGGGCGTCGGCGGCACGGTGCTCGGGGCGATCACCCTCGTGAACGGCTCGCAGCGCCAGCAGTTCGACGACCGTGACCTGCTCACCGCCGTCGACATCGGCCGCCGGGCCGGCCAGGCAGTCGGCAACAGCTCGATGTACGGCGAGCAGCGACACGTGGCCGAGGTGCTGCAACACAGCATGCTGCCGCGGCTGCCGCTCGCGGCCGAGTTGGAACTGGCGGCCCGCTACCAGCCGGCAGCCGACCGGTGGAGGTGGGCGGCGACTGGTACGACGCCTTCGTGCAGCCCGACGGCGACGTGATCGCGGCGATCGGGGACGTGGCCGGCCACGACATCGAGGCGGCGGCGACCATGGGGCAGCTGCGCAACCTGGTGCGGGGCAACGCCTTCGGTCGGCCGGACGAGGTCGGTGCGCTGATGAGCAACCTGGACGGCGCGATCCGCGGGCTGCGGCTGCCGATCGCCGCCACCGCGACCCTGGTCCGGATCTGTCCCCAGCGCGCCGGTGTGCACGAGGTGACCTGGTCCAACGCCGGGCATCCGCCGGCCGTGGTGGTCCGCGTCGGCGGAGCGGCCGAGGTGCTCCTGGCGACACCGGAGCCGCTGCTCGGCCTGGCCCGTCCGTCCAGGCGGACCAGCCAGGCGACCAGCCTGGCCACCGGCGACACCCTGCTGCTCTACACCGACGGGCTGATCGAACGGCGGGACCGGTCCATCGACGAGGGGCTGGCGGAGCTGGCCGAGCGGCTGACCGGCACCGACACGCTGCCCCTCGACAAGCTGTGCGACCTGCTGCTCGCCTCGATCCACCACCGTGAGGACGACACCGCGCTGCTGGCCGTACGGGCACGCTGAGGGTCCGGCGGGTCACCGTCCGGGATCGTCGGCACCCGTTGGATCTCGACGGGCCCGACCGGGCGGCGCGGCGGGCTACCCTGGGCCGGGTGAGAGCCCGTCCCGCGTACCCTCGCATCCCCGCCTCCGGGTGGCCCTCGCGGCGTCCTGCGCGGCGCTGCTGTTCGCCGCCGGTTGCAGCTTCGGCGAACCGGAGCCCGACCCGGCCGGCGAACCGCCCAACCTGCCCACCCCGTCCGCGTCGGCGACCCCGGCGGGCCGGCCAGCAGGCGGTGGCGACAGTGCTCGCCAAGGGCCTGCGGGTGCCCTGGGCCATCGCCTTCCTGCCGGACGGCGGCGCGCTCGTCACCGAACGGGACAACGGTCGGATCCTCCAGGTCGGGCCCGAGTCCGGGCCGGACGGGCTGCGGGTCCGCCCGGTGCAGACGATCCCGGACGTGGCAGCGGAGGGCGAGGGTGGCCTGCTCGGCATCGCCGTCTCCCCGACTACGCCCGCGACAAGGCGGTCTTCGTCTACTACACGGCCGAGCAGGACAACCGGGTCGCCCGGCTCCAGCTCGGCGGGCAGCCCACGCCGATCCTCACCGGCATTCCCAAGGCCAACGTGCACAACGGCGGCGGGCTGGGTTTCGGCCCGGACAAGCAGCTCTACGTCAGCACGGGTGACGCCGGCGAGCGCCCCAACTCCCAGAACGTGAAGAGCCTCGGCGGCAAGATCCTCCGGATCACCCCGGCCGGCAAGCCCGCCGCGGGCAACCCGTATCCCAACTCCCCGGTCTGGTCGCTGGGTCACCGCAACGTCCAGGGTTTCGCCTGGGACGCCGGCAAGCGGATGTACGCCGTCGAGTTCGGTCAGAACACCTGGGACGAGATCAACCGGATCACCAAGGGCGGCAACTACGGCTGGCCGGAGGTCGAGGGCGGGCCGGCGACAGGCGGTTCACCGACCCGATCACCCAGTGGGCGACGCAGGACGCGTCCTGCTCCGGTCTGGCCGCCACGGACCGGCTGCTGGTCACCGGTTGCCTGCGCGGCAAGCGCCTGTGGGTGATGGAGCTGACCGACACCGGTACGCTGCTCGGTCAACCCAGTGAGCTGCTCAGCAACCGGTACGGGCGACTGCGCGCGGTGGCCGCGGCACCGGACGGGTCGCTCTGGGTGAGCACCTCCAACCACGACGGGCGAGGCAACCCGGCGGGCGACGACGACCGACTCCTGCGGGTGGTCTTCGCGGGCGGCGACGGCGGCCGCAGCTGACTTCGTCACCATCCGTTCAGGTTTGCCAAGATCTTCCGACGGGCAGGTCAGACTCTCAGCATGGACGGGCAACGCGACGAGCGGCACGACGACGCCGGTGACCGGGACGACCCGGTGACCGGCGACGGTCGCGTACGCCCGAAGGACCGGTGGGTCGCCGCCGCCGGCCCGCTGCGCCGCCTCGGGCTGATCGTCGCCGTCCTCGCCGTGGCCCTGACCGGGACGGTGCTCGGGTGCTGGCCGGCGGTCAGGTGGACACCGACATCGGCCCGTTCCGGGCCAACCTCAGCATCTCCCCGCCCGGGACGGCGGCACCACCGTGGACATCCCACCGCTCGGCGCGCTGCTGCTCGACAGCCACGACGGGCCGACCCACCTCACGGTCCGGTTGGGCGCACTCGACCAGGGCGCACCGAGGCGCTGATCGACGACCCGGCCAGCATCAGCCGGGCCAGCCAGAGCGCCGTGGAGGACGTCCGCTCCGGTGTGATGCGCCTCGGCCTGCGTACCCTCGGCGCGTCCGTACTGGTCACCCTGTTGCTGGCCGGGCTGATCTTCCGCAACGTCCGGCGGACCGCCTGGGCGGGTGGGCTGGCGTTGCTGGTCACCGCCGGCAGCCTCGGCACGGCGGCGGCCACGCTTCGTCCGCAGGCGATCGAGGAGCCACGCTACGAGGGCTGCTGGTCAACGCCCCGGCCATCGTCGGTGACGCCCGCCGGATCGCGAACGACTACACGAAGTACGCCGAACAGTTGCAGCGCCTGGTCGGCAACGTCAGCCAGCTCTACACCACGGTCTCGGCGCTTCCGCTGCTGGAGCCGACCCCGGGCACCACCCGGGTCCTGCACGTCTCCGACATGCACCTCAACCCGACCGGCTGGCAGCTGATCCGGACGGTGGTGGAGCAGTTCGGCATCGACGTGGTGATCGACACCGGTGACATCACCGACTGGGGCAGCGAGCCGGAGGCCTCCTTCGTCGGGTCGATCGGCCTGCTCAGAAGCCGTACGTCTTCATCCGGGGCAACCACGACTCGGGCAAGACCGCCGCCGCGGTGGCCCGCCAGCCGAACGCGATCGTGTTGAACAACACGACGACGACGGTCGCCGGGCTGACCATCGCCGGCATCGGCGACCCCGCTTCACACCGGACAAGAACACCTCCCCGGCCGGCAGTGGCCTGACCCGCAGGTGGCCGACCAGGTGATCGGTGTCGGCAACCAGCTCGCCGCGACGGTCCGCAGCTCACCGCAGCCGGTCAACATCGCGCTCGTGCACGACCCGGCGTCGGCCGGGCCGCTCGCCGGCACCTGCCCGCTGGTGCTGGCCGGGCACACCCACGCCCGACAGGTCTCCCAGCTGCCGGAGACACCAGGGCAGCAGCCCACCACGCTGATGGTGGAGGGTCCACCGGTGGCGCCGGGCTGCGCGGCCTGGAGGGCGAGAAGCCCACCCGTTGTCGATGAGCGTGCTCTACTTCGACCAGCAGAAGCTGCTCCAGGCGTACGACACCATCACCGTCGGCGGGACCGGGCAGGCCCAGGTCAACCTGGAGCGACGCGTGGTGGAGAACCCGACGGCCGGTGTCCCCGCGTCGGTCTCCCCACCCCGACCCGCTGAGGTCGAGTTCGACCCGCCGCTGGCCGGCCGAGTCAGGATCGTGCCCGGGCGGGCGGGGCGGCGGCGGGCTGGACGGGTCGCGGTCCCGGGGACCGGACGTGGCCGCGTCCTTTGCTCTGCTTCACCGGACGCAACAGTAGCCCTGAGTTACCGAGCATTCCCGCCCGGTGCTGACGTTTCCGCTGCTCAAGCGGGTGTTGCGTCCATTGAAGCAGAGCAAAGGTTGCAGAGGGCCCGCCGCGAGCCAGCCACCCTCACCTTCTGTGACGGCAGCTACTGCAGGGCGGCCAGCAACACAGGGGCGGGAGGCGGGTGAGGTCGCGGCGGTGACGGGCCGGCTCAGCGAAGGGCGATCGCGGCCAGGGCGGCGTTGACGATGCTGCCGGGCAGCAGGTCGTGCACCTCGTACAACTCGGCGACGCTGCCGGACTGGCCGAACTCGTCCACCCGAGCGGCACCGCGGGCGCACCGACCGCCGAACCCAACCAGGCCATCGCGTGTGACGCCGCATCGTGCACGGTCACCACCGGCACCCGATCGATGAACGCGGACCGCAGCGCGCCCGGCACGCTGGGCACCGTGGCCGTCCGAACGCCCTGACGCAGGTGCGCTGCCAGGCCCGGTAGAGCCGGTCGAGACTCGTCACGTCCACCACGTGCGCGGCGATGCCCTCGTCGGCCAGCTCCGCCGCGGCGGCCAGCACCTCGGGCAGCACGGCGCCGGAGGCGGCCAACTGCACCACCGGAGCATCGGCCAGGTGCGGGTACGCCTGGTGCGCGTCGACCAGCCGGTACGCCCCGGCGACCACCTGCCGACGCAGCACGGCGTCGCCCAGCTGGTCCGTGCCGCCTCGAACGGCGCCTGGTCCAGCGGGCGGGTACTCAACCGGAAGTAGTAGGCGCCGTCCTCGGCGGGTGCGGCGGTCGCGGCCGGGGCCGACCCACCGGCGATCTGCCCGAGCGCGTCGCAGAGCAGCCAGTCGAGGCTGGTCGCGTACGCCGGCTCGACGAAGGTCACACCGGGCAGCTCCAGGCCCACCGACGCGGTGATCGTGGACTGGTGCGCGCCGCCCTCGGGAGCGAGGGTGATGCCGGACGGGTGCCTGCCACCACGAACCGGGAGCCCGAGTACGTGCCGTACAGGAACGCGTCGAGCCCCCGCAGCACGAACGGGTCGTAGACCGTGCCCACCGGCAGCAGCGGCTGCCCGGACAGGTCCCAGGACAGGCCGAGCTGGCCGAGCAGCAGGAACAGGTTCATCTCCGAGATGCCCAGTTCGATGTGCTGCCCAGCGGGGCTCTCCGTCCAGCGCAGCATCCGGTCCTCGGTCCAGGATCGCTGCTCGGTCGGGGCGAACACCCCGGTCTTGTTGATGAACCCGGCCAGGTTGGTGGAGGTGGCCACGTCCGGGGCGGTGGTGACCAGGTGGCGGCCTACCTCCCGGTCCCGCGCCAGGTCCACGAGCACTCGACCGAAGGCCTCCTGTGTGGAGATCGGCTTGTTGGCGCGTACTCCCGTGCTTTCCGGGACGGTGACCCGAGGGCGCGCTCGCGCGGCGCGCGGGACAGCGCCTCCCGGCGGGCGCCGGCCCGATCCCGGCGGGGACGCCGGGTCGAGGCGGTCCCACTCGGTCTCGGCGGTCAGGCCCTGCGCGGCGCGCAACGTGTCCACCTGTTCCGAGCTGAGCAGCGCGGAATGGTTGCGCGGGTTGCCGGCGATGGGCAGACCCCAACCCTTCACGGTGTACGCGAACACGACGCTGGGCCGGTCGGTGACCGCGTCGCACTGGGCGTACGCGTCCAGCATCGCCGCCAGGTCGTGCCCACCCAGGTCGGTGACGAGCGGACCCAGGTCCTCGTCGTCGACGTGGGCGATCAGCTCGTCGATGCCGGCCGGCGCGCCGTCCAGGAACTGCTTGCGCAGCGCCGGGCCGGTCAACCCGAACAGCGACTGGTACTGCTCGTTGGGCATCGCGTCGATCCAGTCGCGCAGCGCTCGCCACCCGGCCGGGCGTACGCCTCGGCGAGCCGGCGGCCGTACTTGACCTCCACGACGTGCCAGCCGGCCGCCTCGAACTGACCGCGCCACTGGTTGATCCGGATGCCGGGGACGACCCGGTCCAACGACTGCCGGTTGAAGTCGACGAGCCACATAACGTTGCCCAGCCCGGTGGTCGCCGGATCGGCCACCGCCTCCCAGATGTTGCCCTCGTCCAGCTCGGCGTCACCGATCAACGCCACGAACCGGGAGTGCGGCCGGGCCCCGAAGTGCGCGTCGACGTACCGCCGGGTGACGGCGGCGAAGAGGCGCCGCCGCGCCCAGGCCGACCGACCCGGTGGAGAAGTCCACCTCGTCGGGGTCCTTGGTGCGCGACGGGTACGACTGGAGGCCGCCACGGGCCCGCAACCGGGGCAGGTAGGAGCGGTCCAGGTTGCCGAGCAGGTACTGGATGGCGTGGAACACCGGGGACGCGTGTGGCTTCACGGCGACCCGGTCCTCGGCGTCCAGGTGCGCGAACCAGAGCGCGGTCATCGCCGTGACCAGGAGGCGCTGGACGCCTGGTGGCCGCCGACCTTCACACCGTCACCGGTCGCCCGGTCGTGGTTGGCGGCGTCCACGATCCGGGTGGCGAGCCACAGCACCCGCCGCTGGATCTCACCGAGGACATCGAGGTCGTGCTGGGTCACGGAGGCTCCATTCGGGCGTCGCCGTTGACGCCCTCGCGAGGGTGCGGGTGGCCGCGTAGTCGACAGGGGTTGCGGAAGGCCGCCGCCGGATCGCGGCGGCGGCCTGCTCCGGGTGGGTCTCAGCCTTCGACGCCGAGGCGCTCCAGGATCAGCTCACGCAGGGTCTTCGCGTCGGCCTGGCCCCGGGTGGTCTTCATGACCGCGCCGACCAGAGCGCCGACCGCCGCGACCTTGCCACTGCGGATCTTGTCGGCGATGCCCGGGTTCGCGGCGATGGCCTCGTCCACGGCCGCGGTGAGCGCCCCGGTGTCCGACACGACCTCCAGGCCCCGGCTGGTCATGATCTCGGTGGGCGAACCCTCACCGTCGACCACGCCCTCCAGCACCGTGCGAGCCATCTTGTCGTTGAGCTTGCCGGTGTCGACCAACCCTGCAGCTCGGCGACCTGGGCGGGGTGGCACCGATCTCGGCCAGCTCCACACCGCTCTCGTTGGCCCGGCGGGACAGCTCACCCAGCCACCACTTGCGGGCCGCGGCCGGGTGGTGCCGGCGGCCACGGTGGCCTCGATCAGCTCGACCGCGCCGGCGTTCAGCACCGACTGCATGTCCAGGTCCGACAGGCCCCACTGCTGCTGGAGCCGACGCCGGTGCACCCGGGCAGCTCCGGCAGGGCGGCCTTCAGCTCGGCGACCCAGGCCGGGTCCGGGGCGATCGGCACCAGATCCGGCTCCGGAAGTACCGGTAGTCGGTGGCCGTCTCCTTCGAGCGGCCCGGGTGGTGTCGCCGGTGTCCTCGTGGAAGTGCCGGGTCTCCTGGGTGATCCGGCCGCCCGCGTCGAGCACCGACGCCTGCCGCAGCATCTCCGAGCGGACCGCCCGCTCCACCGAGCGCAGCGAGTTGACGTTCTTGGTCTCGGTGCGGGTGCCCCACCCTGCCCCGGCAGGTTGAGCGAGGTGTTCACGTCGCAGCGCAGTGAACCCTCCTCCATCCGCACGTCGGAGACACCGAGGGTGCGGATCACGTCACGTAGCTCGGCGACGTACGCCTTGGCCACGTCGGGGCGAGCGCACCGGTGCCGGTGATCGGCTTGGTGACGATCTCGACCAGCGGAATGCCGGCCCGGTTGTAGTCGACGAGCGATTCGGTCGCGCCGTGGATGCGGCCGGTGGCGCCACCGACGTGCAGCGTCTTGCCGGTGTCCTCCTCGAGGTGCACCCGCTCGATCTCGATCCGCACCGTCTCGCCGCCCAGCTCGACGTCCAGGTAACCGTCGATGCAGATCGGCTCGTCGTACTGGCTGATCTGGAAGTTCTTCGGCATGTCCGGGTAGAAGTAGTTCTTCCGGGCGAAGCGGCACCACTCGGCGATCGAGCAGTTCAACGCCAGGCCGATCCGGATGATCGCCTCGATGGCCGCCTTGTTGGCCACCGGCAGCGAGCCGGGCAGACCCAGGCAGACCGGGCACACCCGGGTGTTCGGCTCGCCACCGAAGTCGGTCGGGCAACCACAGAACATCTTGGTGTTCGTGCCCAGCTCGACGTGGGTCTCCAGGCCGATCACCGGTTCGAAGCGTGCAACGACCTCGTCGTACGCGGGCAGTGTCGTGGTCATGAGACGCTCCAGGCGCGATCCGGACAGAACCCGTCCAGCCTAATGGGGTTGTCCGATCTATCCTCGGCCGGGTTTCGTCAGGCGCGCGTGGCGTCCTTGGCGACGGGGTACGGAGCGACCATGACGAATACGGGGAGAGAGTCAGAAGTGCAGGCCCGACCGGTGATCCTCGCGCTGGTCGCGGTGTGGGCGGTGGCCGCCGTGGTGACCCTGGTCAGCTGGTTCGCCTCCGGGAGGACCGGAACCCGGACACCGCCGCCGAGTTGGTGATCGGCCTGGTGCTGCCCGGGTGGTGGCGCTGGCGATCGCGTACGCCGTGGTGCGCCTGCTCAACCGGCGGCGTGCGGATCGGGGGCGGGCATGACCACCGAGGGACATGTCGCCTCCGACGAGCGGGTGCCGCAGGGCGGGGCCGCCGCAGCACCTACGCCGTCGCCACGCTCGTCGTGGTCGGCGCCAGCGTGCTGGGCGCCGCCGCGCTGGTCGGCGACGGCCGGATGGACGCCGACAATCTGCTCGCGGCGTTCGCGATGATTCTGATCCCGTCGCTGGTCGGCGCGGTCGCGGCCCTCGTCTCGGCCGTCGGCTGATCAGGCGGATGCCCCGGACGGCCGGTGACGACCCGGCAACGAGGCGGCGGATCGGCCAGGCGTTGCGCGACGGGTCCACCGACGACCTCGTCTGGACGCGCTGGCTCGCAGGGAGGCCCGGCTCCGAGTCGGTCAACGCTGGCTGCTGTGGCTGTTCGCGGTGGTCGCCCTCACCCAGGTGAACGCCCTGGTGAACGCGGTCAACCCGTTCACCCGCGTGCTGGCCGTACTGCTGATCCTGCTCATGCTGGGTGGCGCCTGGCATCGCTGGCGTGGTCTGCGGGAGGCCCGCCGCTTCCTCGCCGGGCCGCCGAGTCAGCCCTGACCGACGCCCAGGCCAGCCGGACGGATCGGCGCCGAGGACACGTCCCTCGGCGCCGATGCGGTGACACCCGGTCTAGAGCGTCGGCGGGTGAACGTGCCGACGGCGGACTCCAACGCGGCGGCGACCCGGTACATCCGGTCGTCGGCCATCGTCGGGGCCATCACCTGCAAACCGACCGGCAGCCCCTCGGAGAGCCACAGGGCACCGAGATGCCCGGCCCGCCGTAGAGGTTGGTCGGGATGGTGTACAGGTCCGCCAGGTACATCTGGTACGGGTCGGCGGTGCGCGCACCGATCGGGAAGGCCACCGACGGGGTGGTCGGCGAGATCAGCGCGTCGACCCGCTCGAACGCGGCGGTGAAGTCCCGCGTGATGAGCGTCCGGACCTTCTGCGCCTGCCCGTAGTACGCGTCGTAGTAACCCGACGACAGCGCGTACGTGCCGATCATGATGCGGCGCTTGACCTCCGGACCGAAGCCGGCCTCGCGGGTCAGCGACATGACCTCCTCCAGCGAACGGTTGCCGTCGTCGCCGACCCGCAGGCCGAACCGGACGCCGTCGAACCGGGCCAGGTTGGAGGAGCACTCGCTCGGGGAGATCAGGTAGTACGCCGGCAGCGCGTAGGAGAACGTCGGGCAGGAGATCTCCACGACCTCGGCGCCCATCTTGGTCAGCGCGTCCACCGACTCCCGGAAGGCTGCCATCACGCCCGGCTCGGCGCCCTCACCGACGAACTCACTCACGATGCCGAGCCGCACACCGGTCAGATCGCCGGTCGCGCCGAGCTTCGCCGCGGCCACCACGTCCGGTACCGGCTGCGGGATCGACGTGGAGTCGCGCGGGTCGTGCCCGCCGATCACCTGGTGCAGCAGGGCCGCGTCGAGCACCGTACGGGCGCACGGGCCGGGGTGTCCAGCGACGAGGAGAAGGCGACCAGCCCGTAGCGGGAGGTGCCGCCGTAGGTGGGCTTCGCTCCCACGGTGCCGGTGACCGCACCCGGCTGGCGAATCGAGCCGCCGGTGTCCGAGCCGATCGCCAGCGGTGCCTCGTACGCGGCCAGCGCTGCCGCGCTGCCACCACCCGAGCCACCCGGGATCCGGTCGAGGTCCCACGGGTTGTGCGTCGGGCCGTACGCCGAGTATTCGGTGGAGGACCCCATAGCGAACTCGTCCATGTTGGTCTTGCCGAGCATCACAGTGCCCGCGTCGCGCAACCGCTGGACGATCGTCGCGTCGTACGGCGGACGCCAGCCCTCCAGGATCTTCGACCCGACAGTGGTCGGTACGCCCCGGTGGCGAGCACGTCCTTCACCGCGACCGGCACCCCGCGAGCGGGCCCAGCCTCGCCGGCGGCCCGGCGCTCGTCCACCGCGCGGCGGCGGCGAGCGCGCCGTCGGTGTCGACGTGCAGGAAGGCGTGCACGCGGTCGTCGACCGCGGCGATCCGGTCCAGGTGCGCCTGGGTCACCTCGACGGCGGAGGTCTCGCCCCCGGCGACCAGGGCCGCGATCTCCGTCGCGGTCATTCTGGTGAAATCGCTCATGAGGCCACATCCTCGGTCAGGATCCGCGGTACGCGGAACCTCTGGTCCTCGGCGTCGGGCGCGCCCGACAGCGCTTCCTCCGGCGTCAGACACGGCGTGACGACGTCCTCGCGGAAGATGTTGGTCAGCGGCACCGAGTGCGACGTCGGCGGGATGTCCGCGGCGGCGACCTCGCCGACCTGGGCGACCGCCTGGAGGATCACGTCGAGCTGGCGGGCGAACGTGTCCAGCTCCTCCTCGGTGACGGCGAGCCGCGACAGGCGCGCCAGGTGCGCGACCTCCTCGCGGGAGATGGCGGCCATCCGTGCCCCTTCTGAATTCCTGCTGGTCGGGCGGTGTGCCGGCCGCGCGACGGGTGGAGCGTGACGCGCGGTGACCGCAGCGAGTCTATTGTTCCGCTCCGGTGCCGCGTCCCCGACTCCTCCGCCGACCCTCGTGCCGTGTCGACGGGTCAGCGGGTGCGACGGCGAGCGGCGTCGGGCTGCGGGTGCCCGCCGGTCGGACGGACCGGCCGGTACCGGGCCAGCCAGGTGACCAACTCCTCGGCCGGCATGGGCCGTGCGTAGAACCAGCCCTGGGCGGCGTCGCAGCCGGCGGCGTGCAACAACCGCCAGGTCCGCTCGTCCTCGACACCCTCGGCGACCACCCGCAGCCCCAGGGCACCGGCCAGCTCGATCATCGACCGGACGATCGCCGCGTCGTCGGCGTCGTCCGCCATGCCGAGGACGAACGACCGGTCCACCTTCACCTCGGACAGCGGCAACCGGCGCAGGTGCTGGAGCGAGGAGTAGCCGGTGCCGAAGTCGTCCAGCGAGATGGCCACCCCGATCCGGTGCAGCCGGGAGATGGTGGCGAGCACCCGGCGCGGATCAGCCATCAACGCACCTTCGGTGATCTCCACCTGCAGCCGCTCGGCCGGCACCCGTAGCGGGCCAGCCGGTCGGCGATCTGGTCGGCGATCTCACCGGTGTGCAGGTCACGCACGCTCACGTTCAGCGCCGCGCGCAGGCCGATGCCCGCCGCCGACCACTTGGCCAGTTGCTCCACCACGTCGTCGACGACACGACGGGTGAGCAACCGCATCACCGCGCTCTGCTCGGCGACCCGGATGAGTTCCTCCGGGTCGACCATGCCCCGCCGTGGGTGCCGCCACCGCAACAGAGCCTCGACGCCAACCACCTCGCCGGTCGCGATGGCGATCTGCGGCTGGTAGTACATGGTGATCTCGCCGGCGTCGTCTGCCGGCTCACCGTCCGCGTGCGCCCACCCGGTCGATTCGAGGTGGTGCCCGGACGTGCCGACCCGACGCCATGTCGCGGCCCGGTGCCGCCGTTGCCCAGCGCGGGCACCCGCCCCGCTCCGCGACCGCCGGGCGCTCCCCGCGTCGCTCCGGGCCGGGCCTGGGCGGGTGCCGGTGACCGTGGCACGGACGTCGCGACCCCGGATCGGGTCGGCTCCGGTCGCGATCCGGTTGATCAGCTCATCGGCGTGCAGCAGCTCGGCGTCGGTGCGCCGACGGCGTCCCCACCAGCGGACACCGCCCGGCCGCGCCGGGTCCGCGTGCGGCACGGGCTCGGCCGGCGTCGGGTGGGCAGCGCCGCCCGTCACCGCCGCGCACCTCCGCCATCACGTCAACGGGTACGTCGACCGCCCCTCCGCCCGAGCGGCCTGCGCGGCCGACTCGGTGCCAAACGCCCCTCGGTGTCAGACCCGTCTGCGGCCTGCGCAGCCGACTCGCGCCAAACGCCCCTCGGCCTGGCCGGCCGGCTCGGCGTTCTGCGGCTCGTCGGTCGACGGGCCGGAGTCCAGCACCCGGCGGAGGTCGGCGAGGAGGCCGAGTCGCTCGGCGGAGTTGTGGTCGGACTCGGGGGCGTAGACGGCCACCGTGTCGTTGCGGTGCTTGGCGTCGTACATCGCCACGTCGGCGTGGCGCATCAGCGTGGCGAAGTCCTCGCCGTGCTCGGGGAACAGGGCGATCCCGATCGACCCGCCCACGTCCAGCGGTAGCCCGTCGAGCGGCACCGGCTCGGCCAGCGCCTCGACCACCTGGTCGGCCAGCTCCCGCGCCTGACCGACGTCGGTCAGCCCGGTCATCACGATCGCGAACTCGTCGCCGCCGAGCCGAGCGACCATCTGTGGCCGGGTTGCACATCGGTGAGCCGGGCGCTGACCTCGACCAGCAGCCGGTCGCCCACGGCGTGCCCGAGCGCGTCGTTGACGTTCTGAAGCGGTCCAGGTCGATCAGCAACAGCGCCAGTTGCCCGTCGGGCTCACCGCGGGCCGTCCGCCCAGCGTGCAGGTGCACCTGCTCGGCCACCTCGACCAGCAGGGCCTTGCGGTTGGGCAGCCCGGTCAGCGGGTCGGCGGCGGCGAGCTGCTGCTGCTCGACTGTCAACCGGGCCATCCGGTAGACGGCGAACAGCGGCACCAGCACCAGCGGAATCAGCGCCGCGCTGACCCGGGAGGCGGCGACCAGCACCGGGGCGAGCAGCAGCAGTGAGCCGGTGGAGAGCAACTCGAAGCCGAGACCCTGGCGGAGGGTGGGCCACCACCGGTCTCCGAACCGCAGTCGCACCGCCCAGCTGACCAGCCCGTAGTTGACGACGAACCAGGCCACTGTGGCCCCGGCGACGGCAGCCACGTCGGTCCAGTGCAACCGCCCGCCGGAGAAGATGGTGCCCGAACCGAGCTGGATCACCCCGTACGCGGCGGCGAGGGCGCACGCGTACTGGCCGACGTTGAACGCCGTACGCCAGGCGGCGTGCCGCATCCGCCAACCCGAGACGACCACCCCAGCGCCTGCACCACCACTGCGGGGCCGAGACCCCAGCCGAGCAGGATCGCGAAGGTGAAACAGGTGGACGGGAACACCGCCGAGGTCTGCCGGCGCCCCGGTGGCACGAACGGGCGCGCATCGCAGATCACCGCGAGCGCGGCCATCGTCCAGAACGCCACCGGCAGCCGGGACACCTCGTCGGGGAGCCTCGCGAGTGGAACGGCGGCGGTCAGGGCGGCGGTCACCAGGATGCCGGCGACGAAGGCAGCGAACGGTGCCACCCGTCCCGCAGGAAGCGAGTTGCGTGGGTCGGCGACCTCCACCACACCTCCCGACCGACAGTTGGCGTGCCGGTGCGCACGCCGTGACCCAATGAAACGCCCTCGGCCCCGGTTTACCGGTATGACAGTCACGAATCGGTAGTAGTCGTAATTAAGTTGGTATACGCGGCCAGTTGGCGCAGCCGGCCACGGCGCGGTCAGCCGCCCGGCTGAGCGACCTCGCGTGCGGCGTCCGGACCGGCGTCCAGGAGCACACGGAAACCGTCCTCGTCGAGCACCGGCACCTTGAGGCTGGCCGCCTTGTCCGCCTTGGACCCCGGTTGTCCCCACCACCACGAAGCTCGTCTTCTTGGAGACCGAGCCACTGACCTTGCCGCCCCGGTTCTGCACGGCCTCGGCGGCCTGGTCTCGGGAGAAACCGGCGAGCGTGCCGGTCACCACCACGGTCAACCCTCCAACGGGCGCGGCCCTCGTCGACCGCCTCCTCGGCCATCCGTACGCCGGCCTCGGCCCACTTGCGGACGACCTCGCGATGCCAGTCCACCGCGAACCACTCCCGGATGCTGACCGCGATGGTCGGGCCAACCCCGTCCACGGAGGACAGCTCCTCCTCGCTGGCCGCGTCGATGGCGTCCATCGAGCGAAAGTGCCGGGCGAGCGCCTGGCCGCGGTCGGGCCGACATGCCGGATGGAGAGCGCGACCAGCACCCGCCACAGGTCCCGTTCCCTGGCGACCGCGAGATTGTCCAGCAACTTGCTGGCGTTGCTGCCCAGGCTGCCGTCCTTGTTGACGAAGAACGGGGACCGGGACAGCTGCTCGGCATCGAGCTGGAACAGATCACCCTCGTCCGCGATGACCTCCGCGTCCAGCAGGGCCGCCGCACCCTTGTAGCCGAGCGCCTCGATGTCGAAGGCACCCCGACCGGCGAGGTGGAACACCGCTCGCGCAGCTGGGCAGGGCAGCTGCGGGTGTTGGGGCAGCGGATGTCGACGTCGCCCTCCTTCGACGGCGCGAGCGGGTGCCGCAGGCCGGGCAGCTGGTCGGCATGACGAACGGACGGGCGTCGGCCGGGCGCAGGTCGACCACCGGGCCGAGCACCTCGGGAATCACGTCACCGGCCTTGCGCAGCACCACCGTGTCACCGATCAACACGCCCTTGCGCTCGACCTCCGGGCGTTGTGCAGGGTCGCCAACGCGACCGTGGACCCGGCCACCCGCACCGGCTCCAACACGGCGAACGGGGTGACCCGCCCGGTGCGCCCCACGTTGACGTCGATGTCGAGCAGCTTGGTGGTGACCTCCTCCGGTGGGTACTTGAAGGCGATCGCCCAGCGCGGCGCGCGGCTGGTCGAGCCGAGCCGCCCCTGGATGGAGACCGGATCGACTTGACCACCACCCCGTCGATCTCGTGCTCGACGTCGTGGCGGTGCTCGGCGTAGTAGGCGATGTATTCCGCGACGCCGGCCAGGTCCGGCTCGACCCGCCGCCGATCGCTGGTCGGCAACCCCATGACCCGAGCGCCGCGTACGACTCGGACTGGGCCGTGGGCTGGAAGCCTCGACGAGCGCCGATGCCGTGCACCACCAGGCGCAGCGGGCGGGAGGCGGTGACCCGCGGGTCCTTCTGCCGGAGACTGCCCGCGGCGGCGTTGCGGGATTGGCGAACGGCGCCTTGCCCTGCTCCACCAGCCCCGCGTTGAGATCGGCGAACGCGGCGATCGGGAAGTAGATCTCGCCCCGGACCTCCAGCAGGTCGGGAATGTTCGGGAAGTCGGCGGACGGGTGAGCTCCCCGGGCACGTCCCGGATGCTGCGCACGTTGGCGGTGACGTCCTCGCCGGTGCGCCCGTCGCCCGGGTGGCGGCCCGGACCAGCCGGCCGCCTCGTAGGTCAGGTTGATCGCCAGCCCGTCGACCTTCAGCTCACACGGTAGGGCACCGGGCCGCCGGCGTCCCGTTCGACCCGCTCGGCCCACGCCGCCAGCTCCTCGTCGGCGAAGGCGTTGTCGAGCGAGAGCATCCGTTCGGCATGGGTGACCGGCGTGAAGTCGGTGGAGAACGTGCCACCCACCCGCTGTGTCGGCGAATCCGGCGTCCGGAGCGCCGGGAACTCGGCCTCCAGCCCCTCCAGCTCGCGCAACTGCCGGTCGAAATCGGCGTCCGGGATGGTCGGCGCGTCCAACACGTAGTAGCGGTACTGGTGCTCGGTCAGCTCCCGACTGAGCGTGGCGTGCCGCTCCCGGGCCTGCGGCGTCGGCTCAGCCCCGGCCGCCGTCTCCTGGGCCGGGCTGACCTGCTGACCGATCTGCTCCTCGGACACACCGCCACCTTCGGACACGCCTGCGACCTCCCTGATCACGCTACTCCGGCACCGTATCGGGCCGGTGGGACAATCCGTCGCCCGCCCGCGCCGGAAGCGACGCCGCCCTCAGCCGCGGTTTGTGATCACTTGCTGCTCAGTAGTGATCGACGGGCCGATCCAGCTACTCAGCATCAAGTGATCAAGGATGACGGTGAAGCGCCTCGGGCGGCGTGGCTCGGGTGGCGTGGCTCGGGCGGCATGGCTCGGCGTGGTGGGGCTCGGGCGGCGTGGCTCGGCGGGTGGGGCAGGTGCGGTGTGGTTGGCGGGGAGCACGAGGGCGCGTGCGAGGATCGCCAGACGGCGCAACCGGAGGATCGCCCGGGCGGCGCGAACGGCGGCGTGCGAGGATCGCCGGACGGTGCGACAGTAGGGTCGCCAGGAGGCGGAGGTACGGATGCCCGAGGCGCTGCTCTGGGCGGTGGCGATCCTGCTGGCGGTGGCCGCCGGCTGGGCGTGGAACAGTTGGCGACACCGGGCGGCCAACCGTCGTCCGGGCACCCGACCTGGTCGGGGCGGCACCGGTGGCCGTCGTCCCACGGCACCGAGGCCACGGGCACCGATCGCCCGGCCACCAGCCGCGCTCGCGCGACACCGAACGCGCGGCCGGCAACCCGCGCCCGGCGAGATCTGGTGGGCCGACGTGCCGTACGCCGACGGCAGCGGATCGAAGGTACGTCCCTGTCTGGTGCTGCGCGCCGACTCCCGGGCGCCGACGTCCTGAAGATCACCAGCCAGGACAAGAGCGACCGGGACGACCACGTACGGATCCCCACCCGGGACTGGGACCCCGGCGCGGAGCACGACAGCTACCTCAGCCTGACCGAGCCGATCCGACTCAGCTCGGCCGCCTTCGCCGACCGCGCCGGCCGCTGCGAGGCCGACCTGTGGCGAAAGGTCCGCAGCCTACGTCACCTACCCACCCCTGACCCTGATCCCTGATCCCTGGCAGCCGGGCACCCAGCCCGACCCGCCCTGGCCCGCAGTCCGGCCCAGATCCTTGATCGACTCGCGCTCCTGGAAACCGGGGCATCCCGAACGATCCGACACCCCGATTTCCAAGAACCCGAGTCGATCAAGCTGGCAGACGGGGCCAAGGCGGACGAATCAGTCCCAGCAGAGGCAGAACGGGTGGCCGGCCGGGTCGGCGTAGACCCGGAAACCCTCGCCCTCCCCGGCAGCCGCCGGGCGCCGAGCGCGAGCGCGGCCTCTCGGCGGCCTCGATGTCGTCCACCGTCACGTCGAGGTGGAACTGTTGCGGGCGCTCCGGGTCGGGCCAGGCCGGCTGCCGGAGGTTGAGCGCCTGCTGGAAGGCGAGACGCGGCTGGTGGCCGGGCGGGCCGCCCAGCACCACCCAGTCGTCGTCCGTGTCGCCCTCGGCGAACGGGACGCCGAGCAGCTCGGCGTAGAACGCCGCCAACGCCCGCGGGTTTGGGCAGTCGATCACCACTGAACGCAGCTGTCCAATCATGACCGTCATCCTGCCCAGCCGGTACGACAGGAAACCTCAGTCTTCGGCGAGCCGCCGGCCGGCGTCGCGACAGGCGGCGAGGACCGCCCGGCGTACTGCGGGTCGCGTTGGCGAGGCCGCAGGCCGGGGTGATCACCACCTGCTCGGCCAGCTGCCGACGGGGAAAGCCGAGGCGGTCCCAGACCTGGCGTACCCGATCGGCGATCTGCGCGGACGACGGCCCACCACCGGCTGACGGCCCACCGGCCGCCGACGACCCACCACCAGCCGACGACCCGCCACCGACGGACGGCGCGGCACCAGCCGACGACCCATCACCCACCGACGGCGCGGCACCGACCAACAACCCGAGGCCGGCGTCGATCGCCTCGCCCAGCGGGTCCAGTTTGGTGACGAAGTCCAGGTCGAGGGCGACCGCGACGGCGCCGGTGGAGCGGATCAGCTCCAGCGGAACGTCCGGGGCGCAGCAGTGCACCAGCGTGGGAACGCCGACCGCCTCGACGACCGTGCGCAACAGCGCGGCGGCGTCCACTGGATCGACCGCCCGGTACGCCCCAGCCCACTCTCGGTCGGCACCCGCCCGGCCAGCACTGTGGGAAGTGACGGTTCGTCCAGTTGTAGCAGTACCGACGCCTGGGGCAGGCGCCGAGCCACCGCCGCGACGTGTGCGCGCAGCCCTCGGCGAGGGAGCCGGTCAGGTCGCGTACCGCACCGGGGTCGCGCAGCAGCCGACCACCGATCGGCAGTTCCAGCGAGGCGGCCAACGTGAGCGGGCCGGCGGCCTGCACCTTGATCGGCCCGGCGTACCCCTCGGCCTGTTCGGCGAGCTGGTCCAGGTCGCGTTCCATCAGGTCACGGGCTCGACGCAGGTCCCGGCCGGGACGGGGGCGATTCGCCACCGCCCCGCGTACACCTCGACGGGCAGTTCGACGAGCAACCCGGCGGACCGGCCGATCACGTCCGCACCGGGGCCACGGGCCGGCAACTCGGGCAGGTGCGGCAGCTCGGGAAGCTCACCGAGGACCACCCGCTGGGCCTCGGCGATGTCGGTGCCGGGCAGCGAACCAATTCCGGTTGCCGCGCCGGCCGGCCAGGGCCACGCCTGATCTGTCACGGGCGAAGGCTATCCCGCGAACGTCCGGACCGTGCGGTCAGCCGGTGATGGTGGCGGAGCCGAGAACCACGTCGCCGGCCGGGTCCGGCCGGTACGCGACCACGGCCTGACCGGCGGCGACGCCGCGTACCGGCCGGCGCAGCTCGGCGTGCAGCAGGTCGCCGTCGAGGGCGACGGTCGCGGGCACCGGGTCACCGTGCGCGCGCAACTGCACCGCACACTCGACCGGCGCGTCCGGACGTGGGCCGCCGGTCCAGACCGGACGTACGGCGCGGACGTCGGACACGTCCAGCGCCTCGGCGGGGCCGACCGTGACCGTGTTGGTCGTGGGCGTGATGGAGAGCACGTAGCGCGGTCGGCCGTCCGAGGCGGGCCGGTCGAGGTGCAGGCCGCGACGCTGTCCCACCGTGTACGCATACGCGCCGCTGTGGCTGCCGACGACCGCTCCGGTGCTGGCGTCCACCACGTCGCCGGGTGCCTCGCCGAGCCGGCCGGCGAGGAAGCCGCGGGTGTCCCCGTCGGCGATGAAGCAGATGTCGTGCGAGTCGGGCTTGTCGGCCACCGCCAGGCCACGCTCGGCGGCCTCCGCGCGGACCTGCGCCTTGGTCGAGTCACCGAGCGGGAAGATCGACCGGTCGAGCTGCTCGCGGGTGAGGACAGCCAGCACGTACGACTGGTCCTTGGCCAGGTCGACACTGCGACGCAGCAGCCCGTCCGGGCCGAGTCGGGCGTGGTGCCCGGTCACCACCGCGTCGAAGCCCAGGGCCACCGCCCGGTCCAGCACCGCCGCGAACTTGATCTTCTCGTTGCAGCGCAGGCAGGGTTCGGCGTGCGGCCGGCAGCGTACTCGGCCACGAAGTCGTCCACGACGTCCTCGTGGAAGCGGTCGGCCATGTCCCACACGTAGAAGGGAATGCCGATCACGTCGGCTGCCCGCCGGGCATCCGGGAGTCCTCCAGGGTGCAGCAACCGCGCGCCCCGGTCCGGTAGGTCTGTGGATTGCGGGCCAGCGCGAGGTGCACGCCGGTCACGTCGTGCCCGGACTCCACCGCCCGCGCCGCCGCCACCGCCGAGTCGACCCCGCCCGACATCGCCGCCAGAACCCTCACCAGCGAACTCCCTTCCCCGTCCGCCAGCCTACCCACCCACCCGCACCGGCTGCGCCGGCGGCGAGGTGACCTCCTCCACCTCGGCCCCCGTCGATCAAGGAGTTGTGGTGGGTGACAAAAGCCACAATCCATCATCTGTCCGGCACCACAACTCCATGATCGACCGCGGAGAGGGGCGCGAGAGGGACGGGGCGGGGGCGGGGCGGGGCGGGGATCAGCGGGGTGCGGAGGGCTGCGGCTCGGCGGGCTCGTTCCACCGCTGCGGGAGGGCCGCGATGAGGGCGTCCACGTCGGCCTGGGTGCTGGTGTGGCCCAGGGTGAAGCGCAGCGAGGAGCGGGCGCGGTCGTCGTCGGCACCCATCGCCAGCAGGACGTGCGACGGCTGGGCCACACCTGCCGAGCAGGCCGAGCCCGTCGAGCAGGCGATTCCCTGCGCGTCGAGCAGGAGCAGCAGGGCGTCGCCCTCACAGCCGGGGAAGGAGAAGTGCGCGTTGCCGGGTAGCCGGTCCGTCGGGTCACCGTTGTAGATCACCTCGGGTACCGCCCGGCGAACCCGCTCGATCAGGTCGTCGCGAAGGGCGGCCACCCGGGCCGCGTACTCCTGTTGGCCCTTCACCGCGCTCTCGACGGCGACCGCGAAGGCGACGATGCCGGCGGTGTCCAGGGTGCCGGAGCGGACGTCGCGTTCCTGGCCACCGCCGTGCAGCAGTGGCGTGGCCGGCACGTCCGGGCGAGCAGCAGCGCGCCCACTCCGGTGGGGCCGCCCAGCTTGTGCCCGGTGACGGTCAGCGCGGCGACCCGCTGGCCGCGAAGTCGACGGGCACCTGACCGACCGCCTGGATGGCGTCGGTGTGGAAGGGCACGCCGTGCTCTGCGGCGACGGCTGCCAACTCGGCCACCGGCTGGACGGTGCCCACCTCGTTGTTGGCCCACATGGCGGTGACGACGGCCACCCGGTCGGCGTGTGCGGCCAACTCGGTGTGCAGGGCCGCCGGGTCGAGCCGACCGACGGCGTCCACCGACAGCCAGCCGACCTCGGCACCCTCGTGCGCGGCCAGCCAGTCGACGGCGTCCAGCACCGCGTGGTGCTCGACCGCGCTGGAGATCACCCGGCGGCGGTCGGGGCGGCGTCTCGGCGGGCCCAGAAGATGCCCTTGACCGCGAGGTTGTCGCTCTCCGTGCCGCCCCGGTGAAGATCACCTCTGAGGGCCGGGCGCCCAGCACCGCGGCCACCCGCTCGCGTGACTCTTCGACCCGGCGGCGGGCACGACGACCCGCCGCGTGCAGGAGGAGGCGTTGCCGACCTCGCGGGCGGTGGCGACGTACGCCTCCAGTGCCTCGTCGAGCATCGGAGTCGTCGCCGCGTGATCCAGGTAAGCCATCGTCGTTCAGCGTACGGCCGACGCGTTGGGGGTCGGATGCCGGAGGGACGCAGCGCTTCGGCCGGGTGGAACCCCACCCGGCCCGATGCGCCCGGAGCCGGTCAGGCGGGTACCGCGGTGACGACGATGTTGTCCCGGTACTTGCGCGCCTTGGCGTCGAACGGCCCGCCACAGGTGATCAGGGTCAGCCGCGGCTTGCCGTCCCGGGCGAAGTACCGGTCCAGCGGGATCCTGGTCTTGGCGTACTCCTCCCGGGCGACTACCCGGTAGCGGCGCGCCTCGCCGTCGCTGCCGGTCGCGGTCAACGTGTCGCCCCGGTCCAGCTCACGCAGCCGGTAGAACGCCCCTTGCCCTGCTTGGCGCTGTCCACGTGACCGGCGACGACCACCGAGCCGGCGGTCGCCTCCAGGCCGGGGCCGTGGCGGTACCAGCCGATCTGGTCGACGCTGGGCGGCACCTCGAACTCGTTCGTCCGCTCGTTGATGCCGACCGCGTTGACCGTGGCGGTGACGTCGATCTCCGGGATCACCAGCCGTACCGGCGGGATGATCACCGGGTCGGCGGGCAGCTCACCTGCGGTCACCGGCACCGACGGCGCGCTGGCGACGGTCGGTGGAGGGCTGGCCAGCGTGCTCGCCTCCTCGGCGCCCACGTTCCCGGCCGGCTGGGAGGCGCACGCCACCAGCGCGGCGACGGTGAGCGCGGCAACGCCGGCGGCCAGGGCCGCCAGCGCGCCGCGGTTGCGCACCGTCACTTGCGACCGGTCCGCGCGGTCGCCATCCGCACCCCACCACCGAGCAGCAGGAGTACGCCGGCACCGGTGAGCACGTACCACCAGGTGTCCACGCCGGTGCCGGCCTGTCCACCGTCGCCGCTCGGCACGCCACCCGGGGCGGAGTGCAGGCCGGTGATGGTCTGGGCCACCACGTCGAGGGTCTTGCCCTCGGCGGAGCCGATCGCGTAGACGATCGTGGCGGTGCCCTCCTTGAGGTTGAGGTCCGCCGGGCCGATCGCCACGGTGTCGGTGCCGGCCAGCACCACGTCCGCCTTCACGCTGCCCGCGTCGACGTCGCCCTTGGCCTCCTTCGGGTTGGTGAGGCCCTTGAAGACCGGGTGCCACCGGCGCGTACGTCCACGGCCGGTGCGGCGGCGGTGTGCCGGACGATCAGCCGGGCCTTGCCCGCGTCGACCTTCGAGACGTCGTTCACGAACGGGTGATCTTCGGCTTGCCGGCGGCGTCGAGGTGGGCCGCGATGCTGATGTTCGCACCGCCCGGACTGCCGCGTTGTCGACCTTGAGGATCGCGCTGCCGATCGGCTCGCCCGGCTTGGTGAGCGCGATGTCGTAGTCACCCTCCTCCAGGTTCAGCGGGCCGGCGACGTCACCGGGCTTGAAGTTGTCGAGCGTCTTCTTGCCGTTGACGTAGACGTCGACCGGGGTGTCCGGGATGCCGTGCACGACGGAGACCTTCGACGTGGCGGCGTACGCGGGCTGGCGCTGAACGCGCCGACGCCGGCGAAGGCCAGCGCGGCGACCGCGCCGCCCGCTGCGACCCGACGGAAGTACGAGAGCTGCATGTCTGCCTCCTGGTGATTGGTGCTGATTCGTCAGGCCTGGCTTGCAGAACGGGTTACGCCGGCTCTCGGACGGGTGGATGCGTACCTGTCGCACTTTTCTTTTCGGTCCCACCCGCATCCGGACCGGGGTCGGGGACGAAGAGCAGGTGAGATGACATCGACCGGGGAAGTGGGGCGGAGACTGTGGCAGCTACAGTCGGGCATGCCCCATCGAAGGCGAGCCGCCCGATGACGGCCTCCCGACAGGAACCGGACCCTCCGGTGGACGACCTCGAGCGCCGGTTCCACGCCGGCGACGACGTGGCGCTCCGTGAGGCGTACGACCGGTACGGACGTGCCGTGCTCCACCTGGCCACCTCCATGCTGGCCAACCGCAGCGACGCCGAGGACGTCACCCAGGCGACGTTCGTCGCCGCCTGGCTCGGTCGGGACACCTTCGACCCGGCCAAGGGATCGTTGATCGGTTGGCTGCTCGGCATCGGCCGGCGCAAGGTGATCGACCGGATGCGCGCCTCGGCCCGGGAGACCCGGGTGGTGGAGACGGTCCGACAGCTGCCCGAGCCGGCGCGGCCGGAGCCGGACCCGGACCGGGTGGTCGACCGGTTGGTGATCGCCGACGAGTTGGCCCGGCTCCCGGACGACCAGCGACGGATGTTGGAGCTGGCCTTCTACGACGACCTGACACACCAGCAGATAGCCACGGTGACCGGAGTGCCGTTGGGCACCGTGAAGAGTCACATCCGGCGCGGTATGGCGAGCTTGAAACGCAGATGGGAGGTGGACGGTGCAGCACCTGGACCACGACCGGCTGGTCTTTGGCGCTCGGTGAGAGCGAGGCGGCCAACGGGGAGAGCACCCACCTCGGCACCTGCGCGCTGTGCCGCGCGGACCTGGCGACCCTGCAACGGGTGGCCGGGCTCGGCACCGAGACACAGGACCTCGCTGCGCTGCCCGATCCACCGGCGCATCTCTGGGAGGGCATCGAAGCCCAGGTCAGGGCGGCGGAGACCGGGCCCGACACCCTCGACACAGGGTGCCGGAGCAGGCCAGCACCACGACGGCCGAACCGGCCTCCGGCACGACGGCCGAGCTTGCTCCCGGCACGACGGCCGAGGCGACCGTCACCCGACTGGATCCGGCTCGCCGGTCCCGTTCGGGTCGCGGCTGGTCCCGATGGATGGCCACCGCGGTGACCGCGGCCGCCGCCGCGGCGGTAGGGGTGGTCGGCACCATCTCGGTGCTCCGACCGGACGACCCGACGCCCACCCCGACGCCGGTGGTGGTGGCGAGCGCGCCGCTGGCGGCGTACGGGGCGACGCCGCCGACGGCCAAGGGTGACGCCCGGGTTTTCCAGGACGGCCAACTACATCTGCATGTGGCGAATCTCCCGCGCGTCCGGGGTACTACGAGGTCTGGCTCATCAACCCGTCGAACATGAAGATGTTCTCGGTCGGCACCCTGGGTGGCGACTCGGACGCCCTGCTGCCCCTGCCCCCGAATGTCGACCTCAGGAGCTACTCGGTGGTCGACGTCTCCGCCGAGCAGTACGACAACGACACCAAGCATTCCGGCGACAGCCTCCTGAGGGGCTCCCTGACGGGCTGATCGGCGGGCCGGCTCAGCTCCCCGGCCCGCCGATCAGCTCCCCAACGGCAGTGGCCGCCCGTGCGAACGGGCGGCCACCGACGTCTCGCAGGGGTCACTTACGCTTGCGGATCTCCTCGGCGGCCTGCGGGACGATCTTGAACAGGTCGCCCACCACGCCGAAGTCGGCCAGCTCGAAGATCGGCGCCTCGCCGTCCTTGTTGACAGCGACGATGGTCTTCGAGGTCTGCATGCCGGCCCGGTGCTGGATGGCACCGGAGATGCCGAGCGCGACGTAGAGCTGCGGGGAGACCGTCTTACCGGTCTGGCCTACCTGGAACTGGTGCGGGTAGAAGCCGGAGTCGACGGCCGCACGGGACGCGCCGACGGCGCCGCCGAGCAGGTCGGCCAGCTCCTCGACCAGCTTGAAGTTGTCGGCGTTGCCGACACCACGGCCGCCGGAGACGACCACGCCGGCCTCGGTCAGCTCGGGGCGGGAGCCCTTCTGCTCGGCAACCCGCTCGACGACCCTGGCCAGCTTGTCGGTGTCGGTGACCGACACGCTGAGCTGCTCGATCGTCGGGGTGGCCGCCGCCGGGGCGGCGTGACCGAGTTGGGCCGGACGGTGACCAGCGGCAGGCCCTTGGTGACCTTGGACTTGACGATGGCGGAGCCGGCGAAGGCGACCTGGGTCGCGGTGCCGTCGGCGTCCAGGCCGACCACGTCGGTCAGGATGCCGTTGTCGAGCTTGACGGCGAGCCGGGCGGCGATCTCCTTGCCCTCCTGGGCCGAGGCCAGCAGCACGGCGGCCGGCTGCACCCGCTTGACCAACTCGGCCAGCACGGTGGCCTTCGGGCCACAAGGTAGCCGTCGATCTCGTCACCCTCGGCGGCGTAGATCTTCTCCGCGCCGTACTCGCCCAGCTTGCCGCTCAGCGCCTCGGCGGCGCCGGCGCCGCCGAGCACCACCGCGCTCGGGGTGCCCAGCTCGCGGGCGAGGGTGAGCATCTCCAGGGTGACCTTCTTGACGCCGAATTCCTTGGTGGCTTCGACGACGACGAGAACCTCAGACATGTCAGAACCCCCTCTCACACGAACTTCTCGGTGGCGAGGAACTCGACCAGCTTGACGCCGCCCTCGCCCTCGTCGGTGATCTTGGCACCGCCGGAGCGCGGCGGACGCTTGGTGTGCTCGACGACGGCACTGGTGGCGCCGTCGAGGCCACCTCGTCGGGCGCGACGCCGAGGTCGGCCAGCGAGAGCGTCTGCACCGGCTTCTTCTTGGCGGCCATGATGCCCTTGAAGGAGGGGTAACGCGGCTCGTTGATGGTGTCCCAGACGGAGACCACGGCCGGGGTGGAGGCGGTGACGACCTCGTAGCCCTCCTCGGTCTGCCGCTCGACGGTCAGGACAGCGCCGTCGACGGTGAGCTTGCGGGCGCCGGTGAGCGCCGCGACGCCCAGCCGCTCGGCGATCATGTGCGGCATGACCTGGACCCGACCGTCGGTGGACTCGGCGCCGCAGATGACCAGGTCGGCACCCAGCTGACCGAGCGCGGCGGCGAGCACCTTCGAGGTGGCGATCGCGCAGGAACCGTGCAGGGCGTCGTCCAGCACGTGCACGGCCTTGTCCGGACCCATGGAGAGCGCCTTGCGGATCGACTCGGTCGCCCGGTCCGGACCCATGGTCAGGATGGTGACCTCGCCGCCGTGCGCCTCCTTGATCTTCAGGGCCTCCTCGATGGCGTACTCGTCCATCTCGTTGATCACGTTGTTCGCCGAACCGCGGTCGACGGTGTTGTCGTCACTGCGCAGGTTGCGGTCCGCGCCCGAATCAGGCACCTGCTTGACGAGTACGACGATATTCATCGCGCTTCGACGACCCTCCTGTGTGGTGGTGCGATTCGCTCGCCCGGTCTGGGGCGCAGCGTCGCGCGTTGGTCGACGCCAGGTCAACCGCGGGCTGCTGTGCAGTTGCCCACGGCGCAATGTTACCTGCCAGTAGGTTGCGCTCCCGAGGCACTCAGGGTGACACAGCTCACCGACGCGCGGCCGGTCAGGCCGGCTCGACCAACGCCACGCGGATCTGGTCGATGGCCGCCGTCTCGGCGGGCGCCACCCGTCGTGCGCCCGGGCCACCCGGTCCGCCGCGGCCAGCACCAGCGAGCGGTACGCCTCGACGTCCCGCGGTGACTTCTCGCGCAGGATCCGCACCGCCTGCCGCAGCGCCGGCAGGACCACCGACTCGATCTCCAGCTGCGAGTCCCGGGAAGCCGCGGCAGCGGACCGGTGGTCAGCGCCTCCTTGACAGTTCCGCTGGCGGTGGAGAGCGCGCCGGACGCCGCGATGCTCTCCCGGATCACCCCCAGCACCCCGGGTCGGCGTTGGAGACCAGGAAGACAGCACCGAAGGCACCGGTCTTGAGGATCAGCCGGTCCTCGTCCGTCAACCGCTGCTGCATGATCACGGAGTGTAGACGTACGGGGTGGTGGTGGTGATCGGGACGAGGCCGAGTCGCTGCAGGATCGGCCGGCTGTCCTCGGAACAGTCGACCTGCACCAGCGTCCGGCCCGCTGGTCGGCCAACCGCGCGCGGTAGGTGACCAGAGCCCGATAGATGCCCTTGCGCCGCCACTGCGGCAGCGTGGACCCGCCCCAGAGGGTCGCGAAGCCGGTGTTCGCCGGGAACCGCACCCAGCCGGCGCTCACCACCACTCCGTCCGCCTCGGCCACCACCACCGTGATCGAGTGCGGGTCGGCGTCGATCTCCTTCGCCAGGCCCCACACCAGATGCGAGCGGTCCTCCTGCCAGACCTCCTCCTCCATGGCGGCGATCCGCTCCAGGTCGGCGCGGGAGGTCACCTCACGCAGGCGTACCCCTCGGGGCGACCGGCAGCGCGGCGGACAGCGACGCGACCGGCCCGACCACGACGGTCTCCCGGTCCTCCGGAACGAAGCCGGCGGCGCGCAGACGGTCCGCCAGGTCCGCCGGTTCGTCGTGTTCGTTGAGCTTCCACTCCGCCGACTCGCCCCGCTCACGGCACAACAGCACCTGCCGGGCGATCAGCTCGTCCAACGCGTCGCCGGTCAACCCGCCCAGGTCACGGTAGGTGATGAACCCGCCGGCATCGAGCCCGGTGATCCGGACCAGCGGCCCGTCCCGCTCCACCGTCACCCCGGCCGGAAGCGGGTCCGGGATCTCCGGGCGGAGTTGGTTGTCGTAGGCGGTACGCAGCGTCAGGATGTCGAGATCAGTCACCGAACCAGGCTAAGCGGGAGGGAAGCGGATAATCTCCGAGCGTGTGGGAGGCGATCAGGCGGTGGTTCGACCCGGCGGAGATGCGCTCGATCGGCGAAGCGCCGGACTACCGGTTCTCCCTGGCCAACGAACGGACCTTCCTGGCCTGGCTGCGCACCGGGTTGGCGCTGGTCGGCGGCGGGCTGGCCGCCGCGCAGTTCCTGCCGCCGATGCCGATGAGCCACCTGCGGGAGGTCATCGCGATCGCCCTGCTGCTGCTCGGTGGCGCGGTGGCGATCCGTGCGGTGGACCACTGGGCGCGTACCGAACGGGCCATCCGGCTCGGTGAGGAGCTGCCCGCGTCCCGCTTTCCCGCCATCCTCGCCCTCGCCGTCGGCACCGGTGCGGTGCTGCTGGTGGTCGCCGTCCTGCTCCGGGCGATCGGCGGGCGGTGAGCACCGGACGCGACCCGGGCTGCAACCGGAACGGACCCGCCTGGCCTGGCGACGCACCCTGCTCACGGTGACCGTGGTGACAGCGCTCGCCGTCCGGCTGGCCTCGACGGGCGACCCGGCCGGAGCGCTGGTCGCCGGCGTCACCGTGCTGGTGTGGGGCACCCTGCTGGTGCTCTGTTGGCCCCGCAGCATCGGCACCGGCCCGACCCGCACCGGCGGTCGGACACTGCCCCTGGTCGCGGTGGGCGCCGTGGTGCTCGCGTTCCTCGGGGTGCTGCTGGTGCTTCGCGGACTGTGGTGACGCGCGCGGGTGCGCCATGATGGGTGGATGGCCCGGCTGTACGTTCTCCTCTTCGTGGTGCAGATTGTCCTCGCCGTCTGCGCACTGATCAGCTGTCTCTCCGCCGAGGAGGGCCAGATCCGCGCCCTCCCGGATCGCCTGGGTGCTGATCATCCTGTTCTTCCCGCTGGTCGGCTCGATCGCCTGGTTCGTCGCCGGCCGGCAGCCCAGCCCGGCGCCCGCAAGGTGGCCCGGCGGCGGCACCGGCCCGGCCAACGGCAGCGCCCCGACCGGTCGCCCCGACGACGACCCGGAGTTCCTGCGCTCCGTGCAGGACCGCGCCCAGCAGCAGGACCAGGAGCTCTTCCGCCGCTGGGAGGAAGACCTGCGCCGACGCGAGGACGACCTGCGCCGCAACGACGGCGAGCCGCCGCGCGAGGGTGACCGGCCGGAGGTGTGAAGACGCCACCGCCGCCGCCCAGCAGGGGCGACGGCGGTGGCGGCTGCGACTCAGGCCAGGTTCGACGACCGGGGTACGCGTCGGTCGGGTCGGTCAGCACGTTGACCAGGTACGGCACTCCGGAGTCGAACGCCCGCTGCAGGGCCGGGCCGAGGTCGGCCGCCTTGGCGACCGTCTCCCCGCGCCACCGAGCGCGCTGACCACCTGTCGTAGCGCAGCTCCGGCTGCAGGTCGGCGGCCACGTCGTAGCCGTACATGGCCCGCATCGGGTGCTTCTCCAGCCCCAGATGCCGTTGTTGCCCACGACGATCACCACCGGCAGCTTCTGGCGGACCAGCGACTCGACGTCCATCAGCGAGAAGCCGGCCGCGCCGTCACCCATCAGCACGCAGATCTGTCGGTCCGGGTGACTGACCCGGGCACCCATCGCGTAGCCCATACCGGTGCCCAGGCAGCCGTACGGGCCGGGTCCAGCCAGGTGCCGGGCTGCGCCGGCTCCAGGTAGCGCCCGGCGTACGACACGAAGTCGCCACCGTCGCCGATGGTGATCGCGTCCGGGGCCAGCGCCCGACGCAGCTCACCGTAGATCCGGGCCGGTCGGATCGGGTCGGTCTCGGCGGCCATCTCGGCGGCGTCCCGAGCCTTGGCCGCGTCCTCGGCGACGCGCAGGTCGGCGATCCAGTCGGCGTGGTCGGCCCGGTCGCCGGCGTGGTCGGCCAGCGCGGAGAGGATCAGGCGCAGGTCGCCGGCGGGGCGACGGCCGGCTGCACGTGCGTGGCCCGCTGGCTCGGGCGTCGACGATGTGCACCACCTTGGCGTCACCGAAGTCGCCGAAGCTGAGCCGGAAGTCCAGTGGGGTGCCCACCACCACGACCACGTCGGCGCCGGAGAGCGCGGCACGGCGGGCCTTGGCGAACGCGAGCGGGTGCTGCGGCGGGAGCGACCCGCGGCCCATGCCGTTGGTGAAGACGGGCACCTGCAACGCCTCGGCCGCCTCGCGCAGGGCGGCGACCGCGTCGCCCGCGTACACGTCCGAGCCGGCGATGATGACCGGTCGCTGCGCTCCGGCGATCAGGAGCGCGCGCGGCCGACCTCGTCCGGGTCCGGCACGACCGGGTCGACGCCCGTCACGGTGGGCACGTCGGCCTCGGCGACCGAAGACCGTCTCGAGTGGGAAGTCGAGGAACGCGGGACCGCGGTGCGGGTGAGCGCGGCGGTGAGCGCCGCGTCCACCGCGCGCGGGATGTCGTCGGTGCTGAACACCGTCTCGGCGTGCTTGGTGACCGGGGCGACCAGCGGCAGGTGGTCCATCTCCTGCAGGCTCCCGGAGCCCCAGCGGAACGCGGGCGCGCGGCCCCGAGCACCAGCACCGGGAGGCGTTGAAGAACGCGCTGGTCATGCCGGAGATGCCGTTGGTGACACCGGGCCCGGCGGTGAGCACCGCGAGGCCGGGGCGGCGTTGCAACTGGCCACCGCCTCGGCGGCGAAGACCGCGGACTGCTCGTGCCTGACGTCGTAGATCGGAAAGTCGGTCTTGTGCGCGGCGTCGTAGAGCGGGAAGACGTGCCCGCCGGAGAGTGTGAACATCTCCCGTACGCCGTGCGCGCGTAGTGCCGCCAGCGCCAACTCGCCGCCGTGACCTTCGATCCGCTCCGTCATCGCCGCTCCCTGTTCCTCGATCATGGCCGACGTCACACGCTACTGGCCGGTAGCCGTAATGTGAACCGCTCTCGGCTAACCGTCGTAGCGGTCGTCCGGGACCGTCGAGCCCACCGGTCAGCGGCCGGTGAACCCGGCTTGCGCTTCTCGACGAAGGCCGTCATGCCCTCCCGCCGGTCGTCGGTGGCGAACAGCGCCGCGAAGAGCTGACTCTCCCAGGCCAGACCCGAGTTCAGGTCCATGTCCAGGCCGCCGTCGACCGCCAGCTTCGCCGCGCGCAGCGCCTGCACCGGCCGGTCAGGTACGGGGTGATCAGCGCGACGGCCGTGTCGTACACCTCCGCGGCCGGGGCGACCCGGTCGGCCAGGCCGATGCGGAGAGCCTCCTGCGCGTCGACCATCCGACCAGACATGATCAGGTCCTTGGCGCGGGCCGGGCCGACCAGTCGGGCCAGCCGCTGGGTGCCGCCCGCGCCGGGGATGATGCCGAGCTTGATCTCCGGCTGACCGAGCTTGGCGTCCTCGGCGACCACCCGCCAGTCGCAGGCCAACGCCAGCTCGCAGCCGCCACCGAGGGCGTACCCGGTGATCGCGGCGACGACCGGCTGGGGATCCGGGCGATCGCGCCGAGCGCGCTGGACAGGTTGGCGGCCCGGTCGGCCATGTCCACGTAGGACATCTCGGCCATCTGCTTGATGTCCGCACCGGCGGCGAAGACCTTCTCCCCGCCGTACACGATGACGGCGCGGACCTCGGGGTCGGCGGTGGCCGCCGTGGCGGCGGCGCGCAACTCCTCCTGCACCTGGGTGTTGAGCGCGTTCATCGGCGGCCGCTCCAGCCGGATGGTGCCGATGCCGTCTGTGGTCTCCAGCCGAACGAACTCGCCCACGCTGCCCTCACTTCCTCGTCGAAGTCGCGTGCCAACCTTACGACCCGGCTCGTTTGGGTAAGTAGTGTGGTGTCAGCCCCGTTGGCGGGAGTCCAACCATGACGACGTACTACGACGACAGGTCGGTGCAGGTCACCTCCACCACCCTCCGCGTTGACGGCCGCAGCTACGCGCTGGCCGACATCACCCTGATCTGGCACCGCCGGGCACCCGTTCCTGGCGGGTGCTCGTCGGGCGAGGCGCGATCGGGGCCGCCCTGGCCGGCCCGCTGGTGGCGGCGGTGCTCGGCATCGCCATCGCCGTCTGGCTGCACCGCTCACCCACTGTGACGATCGCGATCGTCGGCGCGTCGGTGCTGGTCGGGCTGGCCGTCGGGCCGGTCGCCGACTTCCTCTTCGAACATCTGGACCGTTCGTACGCCCGGGGCAGCCGCCAACTGGAGATCTGGGCCCGTTGGCGCGGCCAGCCGGTGCGGTTGCTGCAGACCGGCGACGGGCTGCGGTTCGGGCAGATCTACCGGGCGGTGCAGCGCGCGGTCGAGCACAGCCAGCCGCTCCGCCCGGCGTCCGCCGCTAGCCACCCTGCTTCCGATTGTCTGCCGGCCTGGCCGTCGGTCGCCGGCGGACGGGCAGTGGGCGGCGGGCGGTGCCGAGGCAGTAGGCGGCGGGCGGTGCCGAGGGCAGTAGGCGGCAGGCGGCGCCGAGGGCAGTAGGCGGCAGGCAGGGCCTATGGAGCTGATGTCGCAAACGAATCAGACCTGCGACGCAACCGTGCCGCCACGCCCGGTACCGCGGTGCCCCGGTGCCCCAGTGCCCCAGTGCCCCAGGTGCCCAGGTGCCGCGACGTGACAGCGCAACGCCCGATATCGCAGACGATTCAGGTCCAGAGGACCTCCGCACCACCACCACCCCGCCGAGCGGTCCCCTTGGACCCTCGGCGAAGGAGCCGATCCGCTGCGAAGAGGGCCAACAGCCGAGGTCCGAACGAGGCGAGGTTGCCTGGCGGTGGTTAGGCTTAGTGATGACCCTCTATTACCGGGACGACGCGGTGCAGGTGACCTCCGAGTCGATCCGGGCGGGCGGTCAGGTGATCGCCCTGTCCGACGTGACGTTCGTCTGGCACGCCCGGGGCAGAAACCCTCGCCGTACGCGGCCGCGTACTCGGTCGCGGTGTTCTGGTCCTGCTGCTCTCGCTGCCACCGCTGGTGGCCCTGGTCTGCGTAGTGTCACTGGCCTGGTCGGCACAGGACCGGGCAACTGGCAGCTGGCGCTGATCATCCTCGCCGCCTGCGCGGCGGGGCGCTGGCGTTGGCGCCGTTCCTGGAGATCCCCCTCGGCTGGCTGGACCGCTCCTACGAGCGGGGCAGTCACGTACACGAGCTGTGGGTGCAGCACCACGGCCGGGAGGATCTGCTGGTGCGCACCCCGGACGCGCTACGGTTCGGGCAGATCTACCGGGCCGTGCAGCGTGCCGTCGAACAGCAGGGGACCGTTGATGAGCAACCGCCGTGGCGAGGCCGCCGCGCTGGCCGGGCTGCTCGCCGCGGCCGGCGTCACCCACCTGCTGCGACCCGGCGTCTACGACCCGATCGTGCCGCGCGCGCTGCCCGGTCCGCCCCGATTCTGGACGTACGCCAGCGGGTGGCCGAGCTGGCGGTGGCGGCGGCGGTCGCGAACCCGACCACCCGGCGGGCCGGCGGTCGGGCGGCCGCCGCACTCTTCGTCGCCGTCCTGCCGGCGAACGTGAAGATGGCCGTGGACTGGCGGCGGCGCCGCCCGACGAAACGGGTCATCGCGTACGGCCGGGTGCCGTTGCAGGTGCCGCTGATCTGGTGGGCGCTGCGGGTCGCCCGCGCCGACACCGCCGGCCCACGGTCACGCTGACCGCTCCCGCCGGGCGGTTGTGGCACGGCCGACGCACTTGATCCCATGGCGATTCCTCCCCACCCCGACAGCCGTGGTCGGCCTGACCCGCTCCGCTCTCGATCAGGCGCTCGGCTCGGCCGCCTCGTTCGCGGCCGTGCCCGCCCGCGCGTTCGCCGTGCTGGACGGGTGGAGGCACTGCTGGCCCGGATCAACGGCGTGGTCGACCGGATCGAGACGACCCTGGAGCGGACCGACCAGGTGCTCACCGACGCCGAGGCGGCGGTCCGCCAGGTGGCCGTCATCAGCGCCGCCGCGACCACCGCCATCGACACCGCCACCGAGGTGGCCACCGCCGCCGCCGTGGTGGTCGCCGAGGCCGAGCGGGTCTCCCGGGCCGCCGGCACCGTGGTCGCCGAGGCCGAGCGGTCGCCGGCCGCGCCGCCCTCACGGTGGGCAGCGCGGCGGAGACCGCCGCCACGGCGGCCGAACTGCTGGCGGCGTACGAGCCGGCACTGCGCCGGGCCGCCCCGATGGCCGGGAAATTCGTCGAGGAGCTGAGCCACGAGGAGATCAGCGCGGCGATCCACCTGATCGACGAGTTGCCCAAGCTCAAGGAACACCTGACGGCCGACATCCTGCCGATCCTGGCCACGCTGGACCGGGTCGGGCCCGACCTGCACGACCTGCTCGACGTGACCCGCGATCTCAAGCTCGCCGTGGCGGGCATCCCGGGCTGGGCATGCTGCGCCGGCGTGGCGAGAAGCTCGCCGAGGAGCCCGCCGGCTGAGCCGGGCGGGGTCAGGCCGGCGCGTACAGCTCGTCGATCTCGGCGCGCTGCGGAAGCGCCACCGAGGCGCCGAGCCTGCGTACGCAGGCGGCGCCCGCCGCCGACGCCCAGCGCACCGCGTCGACCACGTCGCGCCCTCGCCCCAGCCGACGGCCAGCGCGGCGGTGAACGCGTCTCCGGCGGCGGTGGAGTCGACCACGTCGACACGTACCGCTGGCACGTGCACCTCGGTGCCGTCCCGGTCGACGTACCAGGCGCCCTCGCCGCCGAGAGTGAGCACGGCCCGGGGTCAGGTCGAGCAGCGCGCGGCTCCTCCCGACCGCGGCCGGCGAGGGCCTGCGCCTCGCCCTCGTTGACGACCAGCAGGTCCACGGCGGCGAGCAGCTCGGGCGGGAGGTCCCGCGCCGGGGCGGCGTTCAGGATGACAGTGGTGCCGGCAGCACGGGCGGCCACCGCGGCGGCCGTCACCGTCTGCACCGGAACCTCCAGCTGAGCGACCAGGACGTCCGCCGCGCGTACCGTGGCCAGCTCCTCCTCGGTGAGGCCGACGAGCGTGTCGTTGGCGCCGGGGGTGACCATGATGGCGTTCTCTCCTGGGCGTTCACCATCACCAGCGCCACGCCGGAGGTGCCATAGGTCACGCGCAGGTGGCTGGTGTCCACGCCGGCCGCGGTGATGCGGGCCCGGAGGGTGACACCGAAGGCGTCCGAGCCGATCGCGCCGAGGAAGACGCAGGAGGCGCCGGCCCGGACCGCGGCGATGGCCTGGTTGGCACCCTACCGCCGGGCACCATCACGAAGTCGGTGCCGAGCATGGTCTCGCCCGGTCGCGGCAGCTCGGGTGCCATGGCGACCAGGTCCATGTTGGCGCTGCCCACCACGGCAACCCGGGTCTGCGACACGGTCGTCCCCGTCCGGCCCGACGCTCAGGCGGCGCGGGCGGTGAAGCGGTCGCCGGACCGCTCGACCACCAGCGGCAGGCCGAAGGTCTTGGAGAGGTTGTCACCGGTCAGCGTCTCGGCGAGCAGACCCTGGCGACCACCCACCCTCGCGCAGCAGCAGCGCGTGGGTGAACCCGGCGGGATCTCCTCCACGTGGTGCGTGACCAGCACCATCGCCGGGGCGTCCGGGTCGTGCGCCAGGTCGGCCAGGCGGGCGACCAGGTCTTCCCGACCGCCCAGGTCGAGCCCGGCGGCGGGCTCGTCGAGCAGCAGCAGCTCCGGGTCGGTCATCAGGGCGCGCGCGATCTGCACCCGCTTACGCTCTCCCTCGGAGAGGTGCCGTAGCGGCGGTCGGCGAGGCCACCGACGCCGAGTTGACTCAGCAGGGCCCGTGCCCGCGCCTCGTCGCCACGGTCGTAGTTCTCCCGCCAGCGGCCGACCACCGACCACGCGGCGGTCACCACCACGTCGCTGACCCGCTCGTCGGCGGGCAGCCGCTCGGCCATCGCGGCGGTGGTGAGCCCGATACGGGTACGCAGCTCGTTGACGTCGGTGCGGCCGATCCGCTCGCCGAGCACGTGCGCGACACCCGTGGTGGGTGCAGCCGGCCGGCGGCGATGTTGAGCAGTGTGGTCTTGCCGGCACCGTTGGAGCCGAGCACGACCAACGCTCGTCCAGCTCGACGCTCCACGTCAGGTCCTGGAGGAGGGCGGTGCCAGAGCGGCGTACGCCGACGCCGTCGAGGCTGACCACCAGATCCGGGTCCACGAGAGCGGCGGCAGGCGCGGCGCCGGCAGCGCCGGGGATCAGGTCACCAGTCACCACACCATCCAACCACGCAGCGATGGGGCGCCCCATGGGCGGCGCCTCGGCCATAGGCTGAAGCGCCGTGTCGTTGATCACCAAGCCCGAAGGACGGCTGATGCCCCGTCGAGGTACGGAGCCGCGCGGATGAGCGCGGTCATCGAGATCCAGGGTCTGCGCAAGACCTTCCACAGCCTGCGTGGCGGCCGACGGGTGGCGGTGGACGGTTTCGACCTGCTGGTCGAGGCGGGCCAGGTCCACGGCTTCCTCGGCCCCAACGGCTCCGGCAAGACCACCACCCTGCGGGCCCTGCTCGGGCTGGTACGCGCCGACAGCGGGCGGATGACCGTGCTCGGCGAGCCGTCGCCGGAGTTGCTGCCCCGGGTGGCGGGCCAGGTCGGCGCCATCGTGGAGAGCCCGCAGTTCTTCGGCAACTTCACCGGGCACCGGACGCTGCGGTTGTTGGCTCGCGCCGGTGGGGTGCCGGTCTCGCGGGTGGACGAGGCACTGGAGCTGGTGGGTCTGCGCGACCGGGGCGACGAGCGGGTGAAGGGCTACTCGCTGGCATGAAGCAACGCCTCGCGGTGGCGTCGGCGCTGCTGAAGGACCCTCGGCTGCTCATCCTGGACGAGCCGGCGAACGGGCTGGACCCGGCCGGGATCCGGGAGATGCGGGACCTGATGCGGTCGCTGGCGGCCAGCGGGGTGACAGTGCTCGTGTCCAGTCACATCCTGGGCGAGATCCAGCTGATCTGCGACCACGTGACGATCATCTCGCGCGGGCGGCGGGTGGCGGCCGGCCGGGTGGACGAGGTGTTGGCGGGCCACGACCGACACGAGTTCCTGGTCCGGGTGGCCGAGCGGGAGCGCGCGGTCGAGCTGCTGCACGCGGCCGAGCTGACGGCTGTCGCGGACGGCGACACGGTGGTGGTGAGCGGGTGGACGACCCGACGGTGATCAGTCGGGTGCTCGGCGAGCAGGGGCTGTGGGTGGGCGAGCTGACGCCGCTCCGGCCGGATCTGGAGAGCGTCTTCCTGGAGCTGACGGGTGCGCCCGCGCATCCGTCGGTGCCCCGGCAGGTCGACGGTTCGGCGCTGCCGTCCGGCGAGCAGGGCGATGCTGTGATCAATGTCGATCGGGGAGTGGACGCGTGAACCTGGTGCGTGCCGAGTTGGAGCGGCTGTCCGCGCGTCGCTTCGTACAGCTCATGGTCGTCCTGCTGGTGTTGGCGTTCGCCGTCACGGCGGCGACCACGCTGGCCGGGTCCCACAAGCCGAGCGCCGCCGAACTGAGCTCGGCGCAGCAGCAGGCCGCCGAAGCCCGGCAGAGCATGGAGGACCGGCACCAGGAGTGCCTGGCCCGCCAGAACGGCGCTGTCGGATCCACCCGGGTGACTACTTTCCCGCCGACTGCTCGGAGATCGACCCCATCCGGCAGGACCAGCTGCCGATCGCCGCCGACTTCCTGCCGGGTGTCTTCAGTTTCGCCCAGCAGGCCGAGTCGCTGCTGTACTTCCTCATCGCGTTCCTGGTGCTGTTCGGGTTTCTGGTTGGCGCCTCCTACATCGGCGCCGACCTGAACTCCGGCGGTGTGGTCAACCTGCTGCTCTGGCGACCGCGCCGGATGACGGTGCTCGCGGCCAAGCTGGGCACGCTGCTCGGCACGGTCCTGGTCCTGGCCCTGCTGGCGTCGGTGGCCTATCTCGCCACCTTCTGGACGATCGGGCAGACCGCGGGCCTGCCGGGCCGGTTGAACAGCGACTTCTGGAGCTCACTCGGCGCGGTGCACGGCCGGGGCCTGGTGCTGGTGTTGCTGGCCACCGCGCTGGGCTTCGCGATCGCCACGCTCGGGCGGCACACGTCGGCGGCGCTCGGTGCGTTCGCCGCGTACGCGGTGCTGTGGGAGTTGGGCGCCCGCCTGGTGCTGGAGATCGTCGACGCGCGACGCTCGGACCTGTTCATGCTCTCCAGCCACATCGGGGCATGGCTCAACGGCGGTGCGCGTTTCTACGACGAACAGCTGTGCCGGGGCAGCGGCTACGGCTCCTACTGCGAGGGGTTCTACACCCTGCCCTGGCTGCCTGCGCTGCTGGTGCTGCTCGCGCTCACCGGGGTTGACCGCGGCGGCGTTCGCCGTGTTCCGTCGCCGCGACCTGATCTGAGGCGTGGTCCGTCGGGCGCCCGCTCAGGGCGGCCCGACGGACCGACCAGGCCGGCAGGTGGCAAGAGGTTGCAAGCGGCAGATGCTCGGTGAAATATTTCTTCACATGACCGCAGCGGGCTCAGCCGATGGTGGAGCCGAACACCTCGTCGCGTACGGCGTCCAGTGCGGTGCGCAGCGCGCCGTGCAGGATCGGCTCCTCGGTCAGCCCGGTCGGCACCACCCGGGGTTGGACCAGGGTGATCGCAGCGACCTCCTGCTGCACCCGGTCGGCGAGCGCGGCGCCACCGGCCTGCCCCACCTCGCCGGCGAGCACGACCAGCGGCGGGTCGAGCACCACGCAGGTGCTGGCCACACCGAGCGCGAGCCGACGGGCCAGCTCGTCGAGCATCGGGCCACCGTCGACGCCGGCCGCCACTGCCGCGCGAACCGCGTCGGCGGCGTCGGCGTCCGGTAGCCGTGCTCACGGGCCACCTCGCGCACCGAGTCCGCTCCGACCAGTTGCTGGAAGGCCGGCTTGGCGCGACGGGAGACGTCGCGCGGGATGGGCGCGCCGGGCACCGGCAGATAGCCGATCTCGCCGGCCGCGCCACTGCTGCCGTGATGCAGCCGGCCACCCAGCATGATCGCCAGACCGACACCGGCGCCCACCCAGACCAGCACGAAGTCCGCCAGCCCTGCGCGGCACCGGACTGCGCCTCGGCCACCGCGGCCAGGTTGACGTCGTTCTCGAAGACCACCGGGGTGTGCAGGTCGTCCCGCAGCGCGGCGAGCAGACCACTGTGCCAGCGCGGCAGGTTGAAGGCGAACGTGATGTCGCCGGTGCCGGGTCGACCAGGCCCGGCGTGCCGAGCACGATCCGGCGTACGCTGCTCAGCTGCGCCTGGGCGCTGCTCGCGGCCTGCACCACTGCGTTGTGCACCACGCCCACCGGGTCGTCGGTGTCCCGGGTCGACTGCTCCACCCGGCCGATCACCGCCCCGGTGATGTCGGCGCACGCGGCGACCACCCGGTCCGGCCCGACGTCCACGCCGACCACGTGCGCTGCCGGGGCGCACCGCGTAGAGCTGGGCGTTCGGTCCTCGGCCGCCGGCCTGCTCGCCGACCCGCGCGACCAGGCCACGCTCCTCCAGCCGCTCGACCAGTTGCGAGGCGGTGACCTTCGACAGCCCGGTCAGCTCGCCGAGTCGAGCACGGGTCAGCGGCCCGCGTTCGAGGAGCAGTTCCAGCGCGGCACGGTCGTTGAGCGCCCGCAACAGGCGTGGGTGCCGGGCAGCCGGGTCGCACTCATCACACGTCCTCTAGTTTTAGTAAACTTTGCTAACTGTAAACCAACCTGCGAACGGGTAGCCGTAGCGTAACGGCCACCCGGCAGCGGGACGCCCGCCGATTCGGCAGGGCCAGGACCACCACCGGTACGACGTTTCGCACCGCTGGGGCACCGAAGGGGAAGATCACGTGGGGTTGGACGCAGGACTGCGCCGGCTGGCGCTGGGCACGCTGCTCGCCGCGTACCCGGGACCCGTCCCGCCGGACTGGGCGGTCGAGTTGCTGGCCGACGGGCTGGCCGGCACACCCTGTTCGGCACCAACGTGCACGACCCCGCCCAGGTGGCGGCGAGCACCGCCGCACTGCGTACCGGCCGGCCGGACGCCCTCATCGCCATCGACGAGGAGGGTGGCGACGTGACCCGGCTGGCACACGCCACCGGTAGCCCGTACCCGGAAACGCCGCCCTCGGCGCGATCGGCGACGTGGCGCTCACCCGACGGGTCTACCAGTCGATCGGCGCCGACCTGGCCGCGCTCGGCATCACCGTCAATCTCGCGCCCACCGTGGACGTCAACACCGCTGACGACAACCCGGTGATCGGCACCCGGTCCTTCGGCGCGGACCCGGTGCGGGTGGCCGCCCACTCGGCAGCCGCCGTGACCGGCCTGCAGGCCGCCGGCGTGGCCGCCTGCGCCAAGCACTTCCCGGGCACGGCGCCACCATCACCGACTCCCACCACGAGCTGCCCACCGTGGACGCCCCGCTGGCCTGCTGCGCCAGCGGGACCTACCGCCGTTCGCGGCGATCGTCGCCGCCGGGGCACGCGCGGTGATGACAGCGCACATCCGGGTGCCCGCGCTCACCGGCGCCGACCCGGCAACCTTCAGCCGGGCGGTCCTGGTCGACCTGCTCCGCACCGAGTACGGCTTCACCGGCACGGTCATCACCGACGCGCTGGAGATGAAGGGCGCCGCGGTGGCCGCCGGCGGTGTCGGCCGGCCGCGGTCCGCGCCCTGAGCGCGGGCGCCGACCTGCTCTGCATCGGCGCGAAGGTCGACGCCGGGCTGGTCGAGCGGGTGGCCGCCGAGATCGTCGACGCGCTCGCCGACGGCCGGCTCGCGCGCCGGGTCGAGGAGGCGGCCGGCCGCCGCCGACCTCGCCGCCTCGACCCGGACCGCCAGCGGGTCGCCGGTCGTCCAGGACACCGAGCTGGGTACGCGGCAGCGCGCCGAGCAGTCCGGGTGGACGGGCTGCTCACCGGCCTGGACCAGCCCCTGGTGGTGCACCTGCACACCGAGTCGACGATCGCCGAGGGTCGGGTGCCGTGGGCTCGGCCGCACCTGGACGGTGTGCCGGAGATCCGGGTGATCGCCACCGAGACCAACCCGGCGAAGCTCCAGGAGTTGGCCGGCGACCGTCCCATCGTGCTGGTCGGGCGACACCTGCACCGGCTGCCGGGCGGCCGGAGCTGATCGCCGACCTGGCGGCTCGACACCCGGTGACCGTCGTGGAGATGGGCTGGCCGGCACAGTGGCGCCCGGCGGGCGTACGCGCCTTCGTCACCACGTACGGCGCGAGCCACGCCAATGGTCGCGCGGCAGCGGAGGCGCTCGGCCTGGCCGGCTGAGCCACGGCGCCATCCGGCCGGGCCCCGGCCTGGGCGGATCGCGCGAACCAGCGCGGCGACAAAGTGTCCACAGTCACTGGTCGCCACTTCTTGAACGCGTTCAATATTCGCCCTAGTCTCATGACGTCGGTAGTTGAACACGTTCAAGAAGGGCGTCACATGGACATCAAGGTTGTGATGTACGTGGTCTACCTCGCGGTCAGCGTCGGCCTGACCATCTGGGTGGCTCGCGCGCTGTCCCGCAACGGACTGGTCTTTCTGGAGGAGGTGTTCGCCGAGGAACGACTCGCCCGCGCGGTCAACAGCCTCCTGGTGGTCGGCTTCATCTGCTCAACCTCGGCTACGTCACGGTGGCGATGAAGCATTCCGACCCGGTCGACTCGACCAGCCAGGCCATGGAGGAGTTGTCCCTCAAGATCGGCTTGGTGCTGCTGGTGCTCGGCGCGCTGCACTTCTTCAACGTCTTCGCGCTCGGCCGCTACCGCCGAAACCGACTCCGCCAGGTCGCCACCCACCCCCGATCGCCCCGATCGGCCGGCTCCCATGCCGCCCAACCCACCCGGATCGCACCTGGTCGGCGCGTACCCGGCGGGCCGCAGCCGACCGGCGCACACCCGGTGGGCCCCAGCCGACCGGCCCGCAGCCGGGCGTCGGCCCGACGAACAACCCGCCAACCCGGTGACCGTGCCCCGACCGGTGGCGTCGGTCGGCTCCCGGATCCCACCGCACCCAACGGCGGTGGGATCCGGGTTCACCGTCCTGTTCGACGCGGCCTGCCCGCTCTGCCGCGCCGCCCGCCGCTGGTTGTCGTCCCGCGCCCAGCTCGTACCGCTGGAGTTCGTGCCGGCCGGGTCAGCCGAGGCCCGGCGGCGCTTCCCCGGCCTGGACCACGACGCGACGCTGCGCGACTCACCGTGATCGCCGACACCGGCGAGGTGTACGCGGGCGACGGCGCCTGGTTCGCCTGCCTCTGGGCACTGACCGACCATCGGTCCACGGCCGAGCGGCTGGCCCGACCACACCTGCTGCCCTCGCCCGGCAGACGGTGGCCGCCGCCTCGGCGATCCGGGAGCGGATCCGCGACCCGTGGGCCGAGCCGACCGACGAACCGGCGGGATACGGTGACCCGATGACCGAGCAGCCTGCGCAGACGACCACTGCGGGTGACCCAGCCACCGCCCGAGGCGAGCAGACCCGGCAGCTGATCCGGGACACCGCGATGCGGCTGTTCCGCGAACGCGGATACGCCCGGACCACCATGCGGGCCATCGCGCAGGAGGCCGGCGTGGCGGTCGGCAACGCCTACTACTACTTCGGTTCCAGGGACCACCTGATTCAGGAGTTCTACGCCCAGTCCCAGGTCGAGCACCGGGCCGCCGCGCAGCCCGTGCTCGATCGGGAGGAGGCGTTCGGTCCCCGGCTCGCCGGAGTGCTGCACGCGGGGATCGACGTGTTGACGCCCTCACACGCGTTCGCGGCGACCTTCTTCAAGACGGCGGCGGAGCCCACCTCCCCGTTGAGCCCCTTCTCCGCGGAGTCCTCCGGCCCCCGACAGGCGGCCATCGAACTCTTCGGCGAGGTGTTGACCGGCTCGACGGCCAAGGTCGACGCCGAGCTGCGCCCACAGCTGCCCGAGCTGCTCTGGCTCGCGTACATGGGCGTCGTGCTCTACTGGTGCACGACCGGTCGCCGGACCAGACCAAGACCCGCCAGCTGATCGACGGGGCCGTGCCACTGATCGACCGGCTCGTGGCGTTGTCCCGGCTCCGGGTCCTGCGGCCGGTGACCCGACAGGTGCTCGACCTGATCCGCACGCTCCGTCACTGATTCGGCCGACACCCTCCGTCGGCGAAGAAGCAGGTCAAGTCCACTTTTCGACACTCCGAAGCGATAGCTCGGACCTTGCACCAACCCGATTCGATACGTAGCGTGATCGCCACGTAGCGGCCCACCCCACAGTGCGGCCGTTACATCCCGGAATCGGGACCTGGGGAGGTTGCGGACCGTGGATCCGGCCCGGGATCCACGGTCCGCGCCCAATGCCCGCTCAGCGGGGATAGACCCCGTACGCGCGCCAGCCCCGGTCCGGGAAACCTGCCGCCTCGGCGACCCGGGCCGAGGCGTGATTGTCCCGCTCGTACAGGTAGGTGGGCACCGCTCCTCGTCCAGCACCCGCCGCGCGGCCTGCGCCACCAGTCGACGGGCGAGGCCACGTCCCTGGGCGGCCGGCACGGTGCCGACGGCCAGCTCCTGCCCGTACGCGTCGTGCCGCTTGATCCCGGCACCGGCCAGGTAGGCGCCGTCCGGGTCGCGAACCACCAGCACCGGCCGGTCGAAGAGTCGCAGCCAGCGCGGCAGCCCGGGAGTTGTCGGCTCGGTCCACTCCCCACGTCGGGCAGCGGCGCGGGGCCAGAGTCCACCGGAAGGGGCCGTCGTGCACACACCATTCGGGCAGGCCGACGGTCTCCGGCAGCGCGGCGAGCAACCGAGTCGGCGTACGCCGGATCAGCGCGCGGGTCGCCGCCACCCGATCGGGCGCCACGGAGAGCACCGCGCTCTCCCGGTGTCCACGGCGAGCGCGGGCGCAGCCGGCCGTCCAAGCCGGTTGGGCCCGCCGCTGGGAGGCGACCACGTGCAGCCCGGCCCGGCCGGCCACTGGCCGAGCCAGGTGGCCAGGTGCAGGTGCAACCGCCGGTCGAGCATGCGCACCTCCCGTCACCCGGCCCGTCGTGGATCACCGTACGCCGGGCGGCCGGGTCGGGCGCACGATCCGTCCGGGTCAGGCCGGCCACTGTCGGTCATCTCCGTCGGGGCGGATGGATTGAGCGGTATACCTGAGAGGCATATTATACCTCTCAGGTATACCGCTCCTCGGCAGATCGACACGGCGGGCCAGCCGAGCGCACCACGCGGTTACCACCGAACCGGGCGTCATATGCATTTCCATAAATGGAAACCTTCTTTGCGACGGTATGGGCATGACGATTCAGCCGAACGATCGCGACCACCAGAGTCCCGAGCGACTGTGGCGGGCAACGGAGGCCGCCGGGCGCTTTCGCTGCAGCCGCACTACCGGGGATGCCGCACCGCCGGCCTGCCATGGACCGAGTTGAACAGGCTGCCTGCCGGCAACTCAGGTCGGCACGGCTTGAACAGACGGTGACAAGCGCCGAGGCGACACCGCTTGCATCCGCGCCGGCGACACACCGGAGGAGGTCCAGCGGGCCTTTCGCACACCTGTCGGGTAATTTCTTGTGGTCCGTCATCCCGGCCTACGACAGGGGAAGCTCCGCGCATGGGCAAGAAGACGATCCACGTCTCCGACTTCACCGGCACGGTTCTGCAGCAGGACGACGAGGTGGTCCGCATCGTCGTGCTGGAGCACCCGGACCTGGTCGCCGGGCCCGTGCAGTTGGACGCCACCCCGGCGAGGTGGAGAACATCGACGACGCCGCACTGGACGTCGCGGTGGTGGAGATCCACGACCGGCACGGCGGCGGTGAGCCCCGCCGGGTGGTGTTGACCGCCAGCGAGTTCGACGCGATGGCCACCGACGTGCCGATGGCGCAGCTGTTCAAGACGGCCGAGCGGGTCCGCCCACCGAAGGCCCGCAAGAGCACCGAGAAGATCGACTACGGCACGCTGGAGCACGCGGGCAAGCCGCACCGGGGACGGGTCACCGAGGACGAGGCCCGACTGGTACGCGAGCAGCTCGACGAGGTCAACAAGCGCCTCGCCGACGCGGGCGTGCGCCAGATCGACCCGGCCGATCCGGAGCACGCCCTGCGTTACGGCTTTCCCGAGGCACCCTGACCTCGGGTTCTCACTCTCTCCGACGGCGGCGGCGAGGGCGCCGGCCAGGTCGGCCTCGACCGCCGCCTTGTCCAGGCCGAGGTTGGTGAGCACGCCGGCGCCATCCTCCTGCTCCAGCAGGGCGAGCAGGAGGTGCTCGGTGCCGATGTAGTTGTGCCCGAGGCGCAGCGCCTCCCGGAAGGTCAGCTCCAGCGCCTTCTTGCCGCGCGCGTCGTACGGGATGAGGTCGGGCACCTGCTCCGCCCGCTGTGGTAGGACGGCACCGACCGCCTCCCGCACCGCCTCGGGGTGGCGCCGCGACCGACCATCACCCTGGCGGCCAACCCTCCGGCTCGGCCAGCAGGCCCAGCACCAGGTGCTCCGGGCCGATCTCGGCGTTGCCGCTGGCCCGGCCTCCTCCTGCGAGGCAATCACCACGTTGCGGGCGCGAGGGTGAACCGACCGAAGCCGGCGTTGGGGTCGAGCGCGGCCGCGTCGGTCGCCTTCGGCACGAAGCGCTTCTGGGCGGCCTGCTTGGTGACACCCATGCTGCGGCCGATGTCAGTCCAGGAGGCGCCCGAGCGCCGGGCCTGGTCGACGAAGTGGCCGATCAGGTGATCGGCCACCTCGCCAAGGTGGTCGGCGGCGATGACCGCGTCGGTGAGCTGGTCCAGCGCGTCGGTGTGCGCCGTCTTGATCGCCTGGATCAGGTCGTCGAGCTTGATCGTGTTACTGATCTGAAGAGGATCCGTCATGCGTCAACCATAGGTTGACGCATGCGGTCCGTCAACCCTGAGTTGACGCATGCTCCCGATCAAGCGGCCGTCGCGGCGTACTCCGGTAGGCGCTCGGCGACGGCCGCCGGGGACGGCATGGCGGCGATCTCCTCGGCCACCGCGCGCGCCGCGTCACGCTGCTCGGCGTCACAGTGCTGCGGCAGCAGCCGGTGGGCCTGCTCGGCGATGGCCTCCGCGCTCACCTCCCGGGAAGGAGCCGCACGCCGACACCGGCGGCGGTCAGCGCGTCGGCGTTGGCGAACTGGTCAGCACCCTGCGGCACCATCACCTGCGGTACGCCCGCCGCGAAGCGCGCCGAGGGTGGTGCCGCTGCCCCGTGGTGCACCACCACGTCGACGAACGGCAACAACTCCGCCTGCGCCACCCACTGGTGCACGGTCACGTGGTCGGGAATCTCGCCGAGCTGCTCCGGGGCACCCGTCCGCCGCGACCACCACCTGCGCGTCCAGCCTCGCCAGACCGGCGATGGCCGTGCGGAGCAGCTCCGGCGTGCCGAACGCGGTGCCGAGGGTCAGATAGATCAACGGCCGGGACGTCCGACGGCTCACCCACTCAGGCAGTGCAGCCGGCGTCGAGAAGGCGACCGGTCGCAGCTCGATCCGACGTTCGGTGGCGAGAAAGCCCCTGTCCTGGAGGGAGGGCGGCCAGATGTCGAGGTGCGGCCGGCCGACGACCTCGGCGTTCCTCGTCGGGAGTTCCAGGCCGATGCCCTCGGGAAACATCCGGCCGAACCCGTGCCAGATGCCGGGGATGCCGGCCCGCCGAGCGGCGACGGCGGCTCCCGGCAGCCCCACTCGTGCACCACCAGATCGGGTCGGAGCCGGGCCAAGTCCGGTGCGAGATCCTCGGCGTACACCTCGTAGAAGGCGTCGCCGGGGCGGAACGGACGCAGTCCGTTCGCGGCGAGCGGCGTGCACCGCCGCACCGGCGGCGAAGTGGACCTCGTGACCGGCCTCCCGGGCGGCGATCGCCAGCGGGATCAGCGGGTAGGTGTGACCGACGGAGGCAAGACTGGCGAACAGCACACGCATGACGGCGGACCCTACCCGCCGCACCGTCGGCCGGGCGGCCACGATGGCCCGTATACGGTGGGCTCCGGTCGAGCGCGGTCACCGACGGAAGGGCGGGCATGCGTCTGCACGTGGGTGCGCGATGTGGAGCCACCGGTCGTGGTCCGGCCACCAGCTGCCGCCCACGGAACGCCTGGGGCACTACGCCAGTTGGTGTGACGCCGTGGAGGGCAACACGACGTTCTACGCGATCCCGGCCCGGGACACAGTGGCCTCGTGGGCCGCGCAGACCGGGCCCGACTTCCGGTTCGTCCCCAAGCTTCCCAAGGTCATCACGCACGAACGACGGCTCACCGATGTCGGTGCACCGCTGCGTGCCTTCCTGGACGCGATCGAGCCGCTCGGCCCACGCGCCCATGCCCTGTGGATCCAGCTGCCCGGCTCGTTCGGCCCCACCGACGTCCCGACCCTGAGCCGTTTCCTGGAGCAACTCCCACAGTCGCACCGGTACGCGGTGGAGGTCCGTCATCCCGCGTTCTTCACCGACGACCGCGCGGCCCGACTGCTCGGATCGGCCCTCACCGCCCGCTCGGCGGAGTGGATCCCCTTCGACACGACAACGTTCTTCGCGAACCCACCGACCAGCGACGCCGAGCGGGAGGCCTGGACCAGGAAACCACGTGTGCCGCTCCGGTCGCCAGCGCTGACCGACCGGCCGATCGTCCGCTACCTCGGCCGCGACGACCCGGTGCGCACCGTCGAGGGTGGCAGCGCTGGGTCGACACCACAGTCACCTGGTTACGCGAGGGCCGCTCGCCGACGATGTTCATCCACACCCGGACAACGCCGACGCGCCGGTGCTGGCCCGCCGATTCCATGACGAGGTACGGGCACGGGTACCCGACCTCGACGCGCTGCCCGAACCGATACCGGTCGAGCCCCTGACGCTGTTCTGACCCGGGCGGTCAGCTCTGCTCGCCGAGCAGGTCGTCGAGGTGGGCGGCGGTGCTGATCAGCGACAGGTGGCTGAACGCCTGCGGGAAGTTGCCGATCTGCTCACCGGTCGGCGCGATCTCCTCGGAGAAGAGGCCGAGCCGGTTGCTGTAGGTCAACATCTTCTCGAAGGTCAACCGGGCGTCGTCGAGCCGGCCGGCCAGGGCGAGCGCCTGGACGTACCAGAAGGTGCACATGTTGAAGGTGCCCTCGGTGCCGGCGAGGCCGTCCGGCGACGCCCTCGGGTCGTAGCGGTAGACCAGGCTGTCGGAGACCAGACCGGCGTCCATCGCCCGCAGTGTCGACTCCCACATCGGGTCGGTCGCCGAGATGAAGTTCAGTCCCGGCATCGCCAGCAGCGACGCGTCCAGGATGTCGGAACCGTAGTGCTGCACGAACGCGCCACGTTCCTGGTTGAACCCGCGGGTCATGACCTGCTCGTAGATGGCGTCGCGTTCGGTCGACCAGCGGGCGGTGTCGCCGGGACGGCCCCGGCGGCCCGCGATACGGATGGCCCGCTCCAGCGCGACCCAGGACAACACCCGACCGTAGGTGAAGTCCTGCCGACCGGACCGGGTCTCCCAGATGCCGTCCTCCGGCCGGTCCCAGTGCTCACAGAGCCAGTCGATCAACCCGGCCGTCTTGCGCCACCCCTCGTACGGCGCGCTCAGCCCGTTGCGGTCCGCGAGGTCCAAGGCGACGAGCGCCTCGCCGTAGATGTCGAGTTGCAGTTGGCCCGCCGCACCGTTGCCGATCCGCACCGGGGCGGAAGCCCGGTATCCCTCCAGGTGCCCCAGCACCTCCTCGGGAAGGTCCGGGAGCCGTCGATGCGGTACATGACCTGGAGGGCAGGTCGCCGTCTCTGGCCTCGCGGATGCGGGCGTCGAGCCAGAACAGATACCTCTGCGCCTCGTCGGTGAAGCCCAGGCGCAGCAGCGCGTGCACCGAGAAGGACGCGTCCCGGACCCAGGTGTAGCGGTAGTCCCAGTTCCGCTGGCCGCCGATCTGCTCCGGAAGACCCGCTGTGGGTGCGGCGACCAGGGCGCCGGTGGGCGCGTACGTCATCAGCTGAGCGTCATCGCCGACCGCTCCACCATCTCCCGCCAGCGGCCCTTGTAGGGAACCGCCCACCCACCGCCGCCAGTAGTCGCGGGTCTGGGCGAGCAGGTCGCAGGCTTCGTCGGTGCTGAGCGCTCGGGGCGCGTGCGGAGAGGCCGTCTCCAGGGCCACCCCGCCGATGTCGCCCGCGTGCAGGGTGAACGACGCGGACACGCCCTCCTCGTCGCGTCGGACATCCCGCGTCCCGAACTCGCGCAACGAGTTCTTGAAGGCGGCGAGGGTGAGGACATCGTCCCGCTCCGGAAGACGTCGCCCTCGGGTGCACCTCCAGCTCGTACGGATCGCGCCCGTAGTTGAAGCGTGGGCGGCAGTCGAAGCGGAACCGCATGCTCCCCGGACCATCCGGACCAGCCGGATCAACCGGTGCTGGTCGGTGGCGCGTTCACCGGTGACGGGCATGAAGTCCAGCAACTCACCCACACCGTCGGCGCTGTGGAAGCGGGTGATCAGGATCGGCGTACCGGGCAGGTAGAGCTGCTTGCTGGTGTAGTCGACGCCGTCGGGCGAGAGCTGGAAGTAGCCGCCCTTACGGCGGTCCAGCAGCGCGCCGAAGACGCTCGGCGAGTCGAACCGGGGCGCACAGAACCAGTCGACGGTGCCGTCCGTGCTGATCAGCGCCGCGGTCTGCAGATCACCGATCAGACCGTGGTCCTCGACCGCCGGGTAGCTATCCACGCTGTCCCCGCCATCCGTCGTCGCGACGGCGGCGACTACCGGGAATCGGCGGAGATACACCCGGTTGTCGACGGTCCGGACGCCCGACATCAGCAAACCCGCCGCTCATTGCGGAAGCTCTCCTTCCGCAATGCTCGCTAGCGTCATCCTCAACGACATCGACGAGAGGATCGGGAATGAGCCTGCGAGGATTTGCCACACTCAACATCTGGGCGGACGACGTGACGGCAGCCACCGCCTGGTATGCGGACTTTCTCGGCGTCGAGGCGTACTTCATGCGACCGGGACCGGACGGACGCCCGGCCTACACCGAGTTTCGCGTCGGTGACTACCAGGCCGAGCTGGGCATCATCGACCGCAGGTTCGCACCGCCCGGCGCGTCGACGGAGCCCGGCGGTGTGGTCATGCACTGGTACGTCGACGACCTCGACGCGACCGTCGAACGGCTGCTGGCGATGGGTGCCACCGAGTACCAGCCGATCACCCGCACGGGGACGAGGGTTTATCACCGCGGCGGTCGTCGACCCGTTCGGCAACGTGCTGGGCGTCATGAAGAACCCGCACTACCTGGACGTCCTCGCCTCGCTGAAGGCGAGCTGAGGAGTGATCGCGGCTCAGTCCCACTCGTCCCGATCCGCCGACCGCCGCACCAGGGCGGCCGCCTCGTCGGCGTCCAACCCGCTGGCGATCAGCAGGTCGTGTGCGCCGGTACGGAGCTCGCCGGCGGCGATCATGCCCGAGTAGCCCAACCGGTGGGTGTGCGGGCGGGTGGAGTCCGGCGCGGCCTCACCCTGGGCCTTTCCCACCAGCTCCACGGCCGTCGGGATCTGCTGGCGTGCCTCCCTCGGCTCCGCACGGCTGCGGATGGTGCATCTGAGGGTCTGCACGCTGGTGGCCAACAGGTCGATGGCCGCGGGAAACTCCTCCGGTATCGGCTCACCGTCCCGCAGCGCCTTCGTGAGTCTCCTCGCGATCGCCCGGCAGCTGTACAGGCTGCGTTCCAGGTGACGGACGGCCCCGGTGTAGAAGGCCAGGGACGGGCGTTCGCGCCACCGTAGAGGTGCCAGTCGGACCACTTCCTGGGCAGCTCCCAGCCCCTCGTCCAGCGCGGTCAACCGGGACCCGAGGATGCGCATGCTGTCCAGACTCTCCTGGGCACCCGCGAGGTCACGGCGACGCAGGGCCCCGGCCAGGTGGTGCAGGGCGGCGACGGCCGGATCGAGGACGGGTTCGGCCAGCCGTCGCACCGTCCGCTGCGGGTGGATGGGCACCACCAACAGACCGACCGCCAACCCGACCAGCCCGCCGACCGCGGCGTCGACGAAGCGAGGAACGGACAGATCCCGCACGGGCGGTTCCAGGGTGGCGATGAGCACCGCAGTGCCGCCGGCCTGGGTGAGCAGTGATCCCCGCCCTTGAGCAGGATGGCGACGATGATCGCCAGCACGACGACCACACCGGTCTGCCAGGCACCGATGCCGAACAGCGGCATGAGCGCGTCACCGACGGCGAGCCCGAGGACCACCCCGACCAGCAGCTCGACGGTACGCCGCAGGCGTGAGCCCATCGCGGCGGCCACGATGCCGACCGCGGTGGTGGGCGCGAGGACCGGGGCGGGTTGTCCAGGAACTGGTTGCCCACGAACCAGGCGAGCGCCGCCGCGATGCCGGCCTGCACGGCGAGCAGCCCGAAGAGGCGTAGCCGCCATGCGCGGGTGCGCAGCGCGTGCCGTACCCGCTCGTCCAGGCCGGCCCAGATTCGGTCGGCCCAGGACGCCCGGACCGCGCCGGGTCGCGGTGGGCTGCCGGCTCCTGCTTGGCGGGCATTCGCGCCGCTTACCCGCGAACGGCGGACCTATCCGGTGCGACGCCGAATGGTCCGACCTCCCTCAGTGGGCGGGATTCGGTGTGTGCGGCAGTCGACCGAGTTGACGCCAGTCCGTCTCCGCCACGTCGACGCCGTAGTGCCGCGGCGGCGAGGATGTTCTGGAAGGCCAGGTTGCGGTCCTCGTCGGTCACGCCCTGCACCTGATCGAACCGGGCGATGGCATTGCGGACGTGACCCGCATCGGTCATCGGCTCCTTGCGCTCACCGGGGAACGCGAAGACGGTCTCCGGCAGCTCACGCTTGTCCTTGCCCGACAGGCCGCCGTGCTTCTCGTGGGGCTTCCAGGTCGACTTCATCGCCCACCATTACCCGCACGCCGTGCGGCAGCACCTCTCCGGCCGACATTTCCGGAGCCGCGCCGGCCACGTACCTTAAGGAAGGTTTAAGGACCTATCGAGTACGGGCGGCAGGCACCTACCCTATGGCGGCCGTGGCCGTTCGGGTCAGCCTGTCCTGTGCTCGTGGGGAGTGACCCGTGTCGTACCAGAGTCCGCCGCCGTCCCGTCATCGCCTGCCGGGGTGGCTCGCCCGGCACCGGATCAGCGCGGCCGCGGGTGCCGCCGTGCTGCTCGTCGTGACGGCCACCGGCGTCTACCTGGGCAACGGCGCGGTGTCGCCAGCGCCGTCGAACGCGGCGAACGCCCTGGACTACCCGTCGCCGTCGGCCGGGCAGCCGGAGGTGACCGGAACGGCGGCCTCGGCCTCCGCGACGCCGTCGGTTTCCCCGACCCGTCGACCTTGTCGACCGCCGCGACCCGTCGACCGCCGCCGCGCCGAAGATCCCGGCAACCGGCTGGGTCCCCGTCGACAGTGCGGCCTGGAAGGCGCAGGCCGACGCGTACCGGGCCCTGGCGATCGACCCGGTCCCGGCCGGTGTCGGCAACCTGCCGGAGTTCCGGGCGGACTGCCAGTACAGCCACCGGCTACCGGACGACCCGATCGTGGCCCCGGCCTCCCGGGCGCCTCACACATGCACTCCTTCGTCGGCAACAAGGCCGTCGACGCCAACACCACCCCCGGGGACCTGACGAAGTTCACGGCCACCTCCTGCAAGCCGGTCCAGGACCACTCCGCCTACGGGTGCCCACGCTCTACGACAACGCGACCGGCAAGCCGGTCGAGACCACGGGTTTCCGGGTCTACTACCGCTCCCTGGCGAAGAACTCGACCGGGCAGATGCCCATGCCCAACGGGCTGCGCATGATCTCCGGCGACGCCAGAAGAAGAAGCCGACGCCGCGCGGCACGTCCGGCCAGTTCTACTGCGCCTTCTACGGCCCCGGCGACCTCGACGGCATCGCCCGCAGCACCAACGGCAACTGGCCCATCTGCGGCGGCGACGCGACGCTGCACTTCATGATGCAGTTCCCCGACTGCTGGGACGGCAAGCACCTGGACAGCCCCAACCACAAGGACCACGTGGCGTACGGCAGCGGCAACGGCTGCCCGACCAGCCACCCGGTCCGGATCCCGGCGATCACCTTCGACATCCAGTACCCGGCGAAGGGCACCCGGCGGGCTTTTACCTCTCCTCCGACAAGGAGGGCAAGAGCGCCTCGTCGATGCACGGCGACGCGTTCGTGATGTGGGACGTCAAGACGATGAACAAGCGCACCAAGAACTGCGTCCTGGGCCGCCGAACCTGCGACAACGACGGCTACCAGAAGTAACCAACCCGCCGACCGTGCCCCTCGCCAAGATCCGAGCAAGATCAGGGATGGTGCTGCCTCCCGCGCGGAGGAGGCAGCACCATCCCTGGAGTTGTGCGGATCTTGCGGGTGACGCAGGTGGTCAGCTGCGTAGGCTCCACTGCTGGTTCGCGCCGCCGTTGCAGGACCAGAGGATGACCTTCGTGCCGTTGGCGGTGGCGGCGCCGTTGGCGTCGAGGCAGAGCCCGGACTGGGCGTTCGTCACGGTGCCGTTGGCGTTGACGTTCCACTGCTGGTTGAGCCCACCGTGGCAGTCCCAGATGATGACCGCGGTGCCGTTGGCCGTGCCATTCCCGGATGCGTCCAGGCACTTGTTGCCGTACACGGTCAGCTGCTTGCTCGCGGTGTGGGTCCACCGCTGGTTGGCGCCGGTGGAGCAGTCCCAGAGTTGCGTCTGCGTGCCGTTGGTGGTCGAGGAGTTGGGCACCTCGACACAGCGACCGGACTGGCCACCCACGAGTTGACCGGCTCCCGTGCCGCCGCCGCCCTGCTGCTGCCGGACGATGAATGTCGACTCCGCCGACCGGTTGCCCTGTGCGTCGACGACGTAGAGCCGGTACTCGCCCTGGGTCGTCGGCACGGCGATGGACGTGGCGTTGCCGGCCGCCCTGGTCATCGTCGCCCCGGCGGTGAAGGTGGTCGTGCCGGACGGTGCCAGCCAGACCGACCTGGTGGAGTCGCCGGTGCTCCGAATCGGGATCGACGCCGTGGCGCTGGTGACGAAGGTGCTGGCCGGCAGCACGTAGTTCGGTGCGGAGAAGGTGCTCGCCGGAATGATGTCCCGGTACGGGTCCTCGAGGCCGGAGTTGGCGGCGATGCCGTACGCCGTCGCCGGCCAGACGTAGTCGGAGGACACGAGGATGTCGGCGACAGTGCTGTTCGGCAGGTTCTTGTTCGACACCTTGTTGATCGGGCCGTAGATCTGCGTGATGCTCAGATCGTGCTTCCGGCCGAAGTCGTCGGAGTTGATCATCCAGGTGACGTTCTTGTCGATACTCAGAACGTTGTCGCGGAACGTGATGAACGCCGATCCCTCGTCCGGGTGCAGGCCGTACTTGTGGCCGGACGGCACGCCCTGGAGGTAGTTGTTGGTGATCGTGGTGCCCGGCTGACTGCCCAACGTGTAGATCGGCGCGGTGTCACTCAACCGCTGCACCGTGTCGATGATGTGGTTGTAGCTGATGGTGTTGTTTCTCGCCGTCGTGGTGGGTCGGTTCGGCACGATCGAGCCCGACGACCCGTCGAAGTTCCACCAACCCCAGCCGAGGGTGATGCCGGACCACGGAGTCTTCTCGATCCGGTTGTGCTGGATGGTGAGGGTGTCGGCGAAGTACGCCGAGATGGGGCTGTGCCCGTTGAACAGGACGGCACTGTCGTAGAGATAGTTGTTCTTGATGTCGATGTTCTTGGCAGTCCCTCGACCTGCGCGGAGTATTTCTCCCGGTTGGTCGACGTGCCGTCTCCGATGTAGACGTGCTGGGGATGGCCGACGGTGACGGCGGACCCGGCGATGTCGTTGGTGTGGTTCCCGATCAACTGCGAGCCCTGCACGTCGTTGATCATGTTGATGCCATCGGCCCCGGTGTGCGTGATCCGGTTGCGTTGCAGAAGGATCCCGTCGGCATTCTGGATCTGCACGATGCCCGGGGTGACGTCCACGTTGCGGTAGTAGTAGACGTGGAAGTTGCCCTTCGCGTACACCTGGGCGCCGAGGTTGCCCTGCTGCGCCTGCTTGAAGGACGCGCCGGCGACGTTGAACAGGTTCCAGTCGGAGTGCCGCACCGTCAGGCCGGAGAAGGTGATGTTTCGCGCGTGACTGCTCGTCGAGGTGCCGGCGACCCGCAGCACTGTGGTCACGTTGTTCGGTGCGTAGACCGACGCGGTCGCCATGTTCTCGGAACTGGCCTTGTAGTAGTAGACCGTCCGGGTGCCCTTGTCGAAGAAGAACTCACCAGGCGCGTCCAGGAACTCGTAGGCGTTCATGAGCTTGTGGGTGCCGCCCACCTGGGCGTTGCCGTTGAAGGCCCCTGGGCGATGGCCGCGCCCGGCTGCTGGAACAGGGCGACCCGGTTCGCGCCGTCGGAACTCGTGGTCACCTGGCGGACGCCCACGATTGCGGTGGTCCAGGTCGTTCCGGTCTCGATCTCGATGTCGTCCTGGTTGCGGGCGACAGCGGGGAAATCAGTCAGGCTGTATTTCGCGCCGTCGCACTGCGACCCCGACTCCCAGGCCCACGCGGCCTGGTTGGCGGTGACGGTGTACGTCCCGTAGCACCCGCCGAGCCGATCGTCTTCGACGCCATGAATGCACGCTTGTCATTCACGTACAGCGCCCGCAGTTTGTTGGCGCGGTCCAGTGGCGCCTTCCAGATATTGCCGCTGTGCTGGGACCATCCGGTCACCTGGACGCCGCCGTCGAGGACCGGCGTCTCACCGGGATAGGCGGCATAGGCGACCCGGAATCCGTTGTTGCCGGAGTCGCTGGCACCGAATTCGACGGTGCTGGTGACCGGGTATGTCCCGCCGCGCAGATAGACGTTGATGTCGCCGGTCATCGTCGAATTTATCGTGCGAACCACGTCCCGCGCGCGCTCGACGGTCTTGAACGGCGATTGGAGGGTTCCCGCGTTGGCGTCGTTACCGTCGGGGGCGACGTAGTAGGTGGCCTGGACCGCCGCCGAGGCCGCCGTCTGGTGTACGAGCACGGCCGGCAGCGTCGCGGCGACGAGCGCCGCGACCGCCAGCACTGACGTTCGCGCAGTGGATTTGATTGACCTCACGTGCTGTTCCTTTCCATTGCCGTCGACATGGGCCCACAGAGGTATCGAGCGACGAGTACGGAAACAGCGACGCCACCAAGGGCCGGCGGGGCGACTGCCGCCCGACCGCACTCTTTGCCAATCGCTACGAAATCTTCCCGCAAAGCGTAGGTCACACGTCTGACCAATGCAACCGGCAATTGAAGATCGTCTATGCACGAATGCCGTCGGACCGGGCAGATCACCCAGGCCGACCCGCAGACCCCGGCGCAAGGTCCAACGAATCCCTGTCATCGGGATGGCGCCACGGGCAGGGTCCGGGGTCGGGTCGACGATCGACCCGACCCGGGCTCCGGTCACCTGACGGAGAAGTCCGCCAGCCGCAGCGCCGAGTCGAACACCAGGTACACGTCGTGGTTGCCGGCGGCCCGAGCCAGGTCGGTGCCGGTGTCGACGTACCGGTGGACGTCGCCGGTGCTGGGCACGGCGGCCGTGCCGAGCAGTCGGCCGGTGGGCGACCCCAACCGGATCTGGATCGTGCCGGCGTCCGCGCCGGCCTGGCCACCTTCGCGGTGAAGGTGTGCGCGCCGGCACGGAGGGCCGAGCCGTCGAAGGAGATCCACTGACCGGCGGCGGTGGCACCGACGGCCGTACCCGGGCCTTCGTCTCGTCGACGAGACGGACCCCGCGTACCTGTCGAAGTTCTCCGCCCTGGTGGGCCGGGACAGGTCCCGGGCCGGGATCGTCTCACCGCGCACCCGGATCGCGGTCCGGGCACGAATATCCTCGGCGGACGCCCCGACCATCAGATCGTGCACCGACGACTCGACCACCCACCGGCTGCGGGTGACGTCCCAGTGCGCCAGGTCGGCGGCGGGCAGCCGCAGTGTCACGGTACGAGTCTGCCCGGGTGCCAGTTTCACCTGCTGGAAAGCCTTGAGCTGGCGGATCGGGGTCTTGTCCCGCGAGGTGCGCTGGTGGGTGTAGAGCTGGACGACCTCGGACCCGGCGCGGCCGCCGACGTTCGTCACGTCGACACTCACCGAGATGGTGCCGTCGGCCGCGACCGACTGGGCGTCGGCACGGAGTTGGCCGTACCGGAAACGGGTGTAGGACAGCCCGTGGCCGAACGGGTAGAGCGGCTTCGCGGTGCTGTAGAGGTAGGTCTGCCCGGACGAGATGATGTCGTACTCCAGCAGGTCCGGCGGCAGTTGCCGGTCGGAGCGGTACCAGGTCTGGGTGAGCCGGCCGGACGGGTTGCGATCGCCGAAGAGGACGTCGGCGATGGCGTGCCCGGTCTCGGCGCCCGCGTGGGTGGTCCAGACCACGGCGGGGACGTGCTCCTGCTCCCAGTTGATGCTGACCGGGTAGCTGCTCTGGAGCACCACCACCGTCCGCGGGTTGGCCCTGGCCACGGCCTTGACCAGTGCCGCCTGGCCGGCACTCAGGGCCGTGGAGGCTCGGTCGTGCGCCTCGCGGCCGTTGATGAACGGGTTGCTGCCAACCACCAGCACGGCCGTGTCGGCCGCCTTGGCCGCCGCCACGGCCCGGTCGAGCCCGCTGCTGATCAGCTCGCGACTGAAGTGCGTCGCCGCCGCGGCGGTCGACGCGCCGAGCTGAGGGCGCCGTCGTCGCCGACCGTCACGTAGGTGTCGGCGCCGAACCAGCTCTCCTTCGTCTCGTAGCCCACGTAGCGCAACACCACGGTGCCGTCGGCCTGCGGCTCCAGCTTGAACTGCTGCTGGACGTACCAGCCGTTGGGCTGCTCGTCGCGGGTGAGGAACGGCCCCCAGTTGTAGCCGAGATACCGGCCGTTGGCCGCGTTGCGCAGGGTCACCACGTCCTGCCCCCAGTCGACCACGTCGAACTGGGCGACGAGCGCCGGGGTGGCGCCGGTGCCGAGGACCGGGTCGGCGTCGGTGGTGCCGGTGGCCGAGACGTACCGGCCGGTCGCCGCTACTTTCAGTGCGATGCGGTCCGCCCCGTCGAGCCCGCTGACGTTGGCGGAGTTGCCCAGTCGTTCGCGGATGCCGTCGAGCGCGGTCACCTCGTACGGCAGGTCACCGCCGTACCAGTCGGAGTAGAGCGTGTCGGCCAGCGGACCGAGCACGGCCACTTTGTGGGTCCGGGCCGGGTCCAACGGGAGGGCCTGCCGCTGGTTCTTCAACAGCACCATGGCCTCACCGGCGGCCTGCCGGGCGAGTCGCTGGTGTTCCGGGCTGTTGATGACCTCCGGGGTGATGCCGCCGTGCCGGCCGCCCCCGGGTCGAACTCACCCAACCGGAACCGGACGTTCAGGATCTCCCGGATCCGGGCGTCGATGTCGGCCTCGGTGAGCAGGCCGGTGGCCAGCGCCTGCTTGATGGCGGTGACGGTCGGCTGCGCGTTGGTGTCGTCGGTGATGAAGCTGTTCAGGCCGGCCTTGACGATCGCGGCGTTCCCCTCGGGGAGGGTGGCGTAGTACCCTGGGAGCCGATGAGGTTGTTCGGCGCCCAGGCGTCCGTGACGTTCAGCAGCGGCTGGTCGGTCCAGCCGCGGACCACAGTGGCCAGGTCCGGGTCCACCGTCGCGGGCCGACCGTTGACCAGGTTGTACGAGGCCATCACCCCGGTCGCCGCGTCGGCGGCGATGGCCGGCTGGAACGCGGCGCGGTCGTACTCGTTGAGCACCCTCGGGGGCACGTTCGAGGACGTCACGTCACGCCGGACCTCGTTGTTGTAGGCCAGGTAGTGCTTGAGGGTCGGCGCGCTCTTCAGATGGTCCGGGTCCCCGCCGGTCATCCCCGAGCCGTACGCGGTGGACATGGCGGCGGTGAGCAGCGGGTCCTCGGAGTAGCCCTCCTCGTTGCGACCCCATCGGGGATCGCGCAGCAGGTTGACCACCGGCGCCCAGAGGTTGAGACCCCAGACCCGGGGTTCTGCGCGTGGTAGCCGCGTGCCTCGTCGCCGACGGCCGAGCCGACCTGCCGGATCAGGTCCGTGTTCCAGGTGCTCGCCATGCCCACCGGCTGCGGGAACACGGTGCCCCGGGCCTTGACGACCGCGCCGTTGTTGTCGATGTCGGTCGACCAGGCAACGCCGTGCAGGGCCTCGGTGCCGGTCTTGAACAGACCGATCCCCAGCCGGGGAATGGCCGGCTGGTACTGGTGCAGCCACGAGATCTTCTCGTCCTGGGTGAGCCGGCCGAGCAGGTCGTCGACCCGGGCGTCCACCGACAGGTGGGGATCTCGGAACGGATAGCCGGGTTCGGCGAGAGCGGTGCCGGGAACTGCCGGCAGGGCCAGCAGGGCGAGCGCGAGCGCGGTGATTCCGCGCCGAAGGCGCCATTTCCGCATGCGGTTCTCCTCATGTACGACAGGCGCCAGTCACGCGCCGACATCGGCGTGGCCAGGCTCGACACCCGGCTGACGAGCCTGAACGACGAATCGTCGAAGCGCTTCGACGACCCGGCCGCATAACCACGGCCATGATTGTGGTGATCCGCGCAACTATAGATGCGTGCCAATGGATGGGCAACCACGTCGGGCGGCGGAAGCCCTGTTTTCGAGGTTCCGCCGCCCGACGGTCGCGTCAGCGCACGATCTTCATCTGGGCCATCATCCCGTACGCCGAGTGCTCCAACATGTGGCAGTGATAGACGTAGCGGCCCAGGAAACCGCGGAAGGTCGCCTGCACCCGGACCGAGTCCCCGGTGCGATGAACACGGTGTCCTTCAACCCGCGTTCGTTCGGCGCCGGTGGGCGGCCGTTGCGGTCCAGCACCCGGAACTGCACCAGGTGCAGATGGAAGGTGTGGTTCACGCCGCCGAACTCGGTGTCCACATTGCGGATGTGCCAGATCTCCGTGGCACCGTGCCGGATGGTCGCGTCGATCCGCTCCGGGTCCCAGACCTTGCCGTTGATCAGGCTCTGGATGGTGTTGAAGTCGGTGCTGAGCACCACCTCGCGGCGCACCGTGGCCGGCGGCAGCGGCGGCAGCGGCCGCAGCTGGTCGGGCACCCGACTGTGGTCGTGGGCCTGCCGGATCACGTCGAAGCGGAGCACCGGCCCGCGATTCTCCTCCAGCATCACGCTGCTGCCCAGTCGTCGTCGCGAGAAGTCGACGACCACGTCGGCCCGCTCGGCCGGGCCCAGGGTCAGCTCGGTGAGACGTACCGGTCTGGGCAACAACCCACCGTCCGAGCCCACCTGCCACATCGGCAGGCCGTCCAGCCGCACTGTGAGGGCGCCGTGGGTGGAGGCGTTCAGCAGCCGCAGTCGGTACCGCCGTGCGGCGACCGGGAAGTACGGCTGCGACCGGCCGTTGACCAGCACCACCGGGCGGTCGAAGTCGAACGGGTCGAAGTACAGGTTGCCCTGCTCGTCGAAACGGGACTCGCGCAGCATGATCGGCACGTCGTACGACCCGTCGGGCAGCCGCAGGTGCCGCTCCTCCGGGTCGTCGATCAGGTAGAAACCGTGCAGACCCCGGAACACGTGCTCGGCCTCGGTGTGGTGACTGTGGTCGTGGTACCAGAGGGTGGTGCCGCGCTGGCGGTTCGGATAGTGGTAGATCCGCGACCCGCCGGGCGCGATGACGTCCATCGGGTGCCCGTCGTGCTCGGGCGCGACATGCCCGCCGTGCAGGTGGACGTTCGCCGGCACGTCCAGCTGGTTGCGGTACTCCACGCGTACCGGGCGACCGGCGCGGGCCCGGATGGTCGGTCCGATGAACCCGCCGCCGTACGACAACACCGGTGTCCGCAGCCCGGGAAGCAGCTCGGCGGTGGTGGACAGAATGGGAAAGCGGTAGTGGTCGATGTCGCCGTGCGACCGTAACGGCACTGCCAGGGTGGCAGCGGCATCCGGACGCGGAACGGTGCTCCGGCCGGCGCCCGTGAGTCGGCGCCGGTCCGGTTGCCGCGCCGTGCCCGTGGTGCCCTCCGGGACCCGCCGGGGCGTCCACGGCCTCGGCGCGCAGCGCGGCATTCGCCGACACCGCCAGCGCGGCACCGGACAGCGCACCACCCGCCAGGAGGTTCCTTCTGCTGATCATGTCTCCCCAGTTCCTCCCGGTGGTGGGCGGCGGCTCCGACCGCCCACCACCGGGGACGTGATGCCGCGCGCTCAGCGCAGCTGACGGATGAAGTGCCGTACGTCGTCGATCAGCAGCTCGGGCTGCTCCAGCGCGGCGAAGTGACCGCCCCGGTCGAACTCCGTCCACCGGCTGAGGGTCGGCAGGATCTTCTCGCCCCAGCGGCGCACCGGCCGCACGGCATCGGCGGGAAGACCGCCACGCCGACCGGCATGGTCAGTGGCCAGGGCCCGGCCCAGGTACGGACGAAATCGGCGTCGAGCCGGTTGGACTCGTAGTACAACTGGGCGCTGGAGCCCGCCGTGCCGGTCAGCCAGTAGATCATCACGTTGGTGAGCAGGAAGTCCCGGTCGACGGCGTCCTCCGGTGCCTTCGCCGAGTCGGTCCACTCGTAGAACTTCTCGACGATCCAGGCGAGCTGGCCCACCGGGGAGTCGGTGAGGGCGTACGACAGGGTTTGCGGGCGGGTCGACTGGATCTTGCGCCAGCCGGCGCCGTCCTGCTCGAACGCCTGGGCGAACCCCAGCCGCGCCAGGTCCTGGTCGCCCAGTCCGGCGAAGAGGGTCGGATCCTCGGGCGGAAAGGTGGCGAGCATGTTGACGTGCACGCCGGCCACGTGGTCCGGGTCGGCCAGACCCAGCTCCAGCGAGATCGGTGAGCCCCAGTCCCCGCCCTGGGTCACGTAGCGGTCGTAGCCGAGCCGGCTCATCAACTCGGCCCAGGCTCGGGCCACCCGCCTGGTGTCCCAGCCGGTCTCCCGGGTCGGGCCGGAGAAGCCGTAGCCGGGGATCGAGGGGATGACCACGTGGCAGGCGTCGGCGGGGTCGCCGCCGTGCGCCGCCGGGTCGGTCAGCGCGCCGACCAGGTCGAGGAACTCCACGAAGGAGCCCGGCCACCCGTGGGTGAGGATCAGCGGGGTGGCCTGCGGTTCCGCCGAGCGTACGTGCACGAAGTGCACGTCGACGCCGTCGATCTCGATGGTGAACTGCGGGAACTCGTTGAGCCAGCGCTCCGCGGCCCGCCAGTCGTAGTGGTGTCGCCAGTGGTCGACCAGGTCGCGGAGGTAGTCCAGCGGCACCCCCGCTCCCAGCCCACGCCGGGCAGCTCGGTGGGCCACCGCACGGCGGCCAGCCGACGGTCCAGGTCGTCGAGGTCGGCCTGCGGAACATCGATTCGGAACGGGCGCATCGAAATCTCCGTTGGTCAGGCTCGGCCGAGCAGCCGGTCTGCTGCGGCAGAGGCGGGAGTGGTGGCCCGGGCCTGGCCCTGACGGAGCACCCGGGCATGGTGGCCGGTCGCATCAGCGACGACGGCGGGTCGATCAGCCCGGCCACCCGGATGAAGGCGTCGGTCAGCCGAGCGTCGCGGGTGGCGGCCCGTTGCAGCCGGGCCACGTAGGCGTTGGCGAACCGGATCTTCGCGGTACGCCGTCCCTCGACCCGGCGTAGCCGAGGTCCGCCCCGCCGAGAGTCCCAGGGCGAGTCGAGTTGGGCGGCCAGGTCCCGGAAGAAGGGAATGGGTTCCGGCTCACCGTGCCGAAGCTGTTCGGCGAGCACCAGCGAGCCCAGCGCCGCTGCGGTCATCCCCTGCGCGTAGATCGGGTTGAAGCTGCACACCGCGTCACCGAGCACGAGCAGGCCGGCGGGAACCGGTCGAGTCGCTCGTAGTGGCGGCGGACGCTGGCCGGGAAGCGGAACATCACCGGGTCGTCGATCGGCTCGGCGTCCCGCACCGCCCGGTAGATGTCCGGTACCGGCAACGACCGGACGAAGGCCAGGAACCCGTCCGGGTCGGTCGGCGGATAATCGCCAAGCGCACCGGTCAGCGACAGCTCCACCCGACCGTCGTTTCCGGGCAGCCGGTAGAAGAACGCACCGCGTGGGCTGGCCGGCGTGGCCGCGGGATGATCGCCAGGTCGTCGCCGAAAGGGTCCTCGGCCAACCGGTAGTGGCGGGTGGTGTACGCCAGATCGATCTTGACTCGCTCCTCCGGTGGACGCGAATAGCCGAGCGCCGCCAGCCAGGCGGGCGTCCGCGAGCCACGGCCGGTCGTGTCGACCACCAGGTCGGCGTCGATCACCTCCTCGCGGCTGCCCTCGACGCGGCGCTGCACCCGCGCCCCGACCACCCGGCTCCGGTCGGGAGTGGTGGCCAATCCGACGATGTCGTGCCGTTCGAGGAAGCGCACGTTCGGCAGGGCCTGGACCCGTGCCCGGATCTGGTGCTCCAGCACCGGCCGGGTGGCCGGCAGCGAGATCAGCCCCGATTGCGACGGCAGCATCCGCTGCCCTTCCACGTACCAGCGGATGTCGCCGCTGAAGTCGCCGGGCGTCACCCCGGCCGCCCGCAGGTCCTCGGTGAGCCCAGGGAAGTGGTCCTCCAGGATCTGGTACCCGCGGGCGACCAGCCCGTGGGCGTGCCGGCCGTGCGGCACGCCCGGACGGTAGCCGGCCACCCCGGTCACCTCGTCCCGGTCGACCAGCAGCACCTCGGCGTACCGGTCGGCGAGCACCCGGGCCGCCAGCAGGCCACCCATGCTCGCGCCGAGCACCACCACCCGGCTGGTGGGATGGTCACCCATCACGTCGTCTCCTCGGTCGCCGACGCGCTCAGGCCCGGTTCGCCGGCGAGTTCTGGTACGCGGTGAGCAGCCACCGGCCGTCCCGCCGGACCAGCAACCAGCTCGCCCGGACCGCCCGCTCGGCTGCCGGCTCGGTCTCGTTCGGGGCCAGCACGCCGCCCTCGGTGAGCACCAGCACGGTGTCCTCGGCCAACACCTTGACCGCGGTCGGGGAGCCGGTCACCCGGGTGCCGCGGTACGGGCCGGCGAAGGCCTGGGTCATGAAGCCGCGGATCTCGTCCCGGCCCAGGTGGAAGACGCCGGGCAGGATCATGCTGCCGTCCTCGGTGAAGGTGGCCGCGAAGGCGTCCGCGTCGTGGGCGGCCCAGGCGGCGATGATGCGCTGGGGTACGTCGCGCACCGCGGCCTCGTCCTCGGCGCTCAGCGGCAGAGTGGTGCTGTTCGACATGGCTGTGGTCCTTTCTGGGTCGGGTGGGCCGACGGACCACTGTCGGTGCGTCGGCGGAGGACTGCCGCCGGACCCCGTCGGGGCAGGCGGCATCGGCGGCACCCAGGGTGCCGGCGGGATGGTCGGGTTCAGCGGCACGACGCCCGCGGTCCGATCCGCGTCGGCGGTGTGCGCAGTTCTGATTCTCCGGCGGCGACCCGGAGCGGATCACCTTCGAGATTGCGCGGCCGGTGCCGGCCCGCCGGTGGAGGGCGCCCACCGCCGCATACGGGCACGCCGGTGGGCGCCCTCCGCCCGGGAGAGCGCCCGGCGGGCGTGCCGAGGGGATCGTCGGAGGTGCCGACGGTGGGCGGCGAACCGCCCGGCGCGTCAGATGAAGAGCGTGTTCGGGCCGAGGCCGCAGAGGATCCGGCCGTACAGCTCCAGGTTGGTGTTGGGATGCATGATGGCGTGCAGGTTGAGCGTCTGCACGTCCCGCTCGATCCGCTGGATCGGCACGTCCTGGTAGATCGACGAGCCGCCGCTGGCGGTGTTCAGCAGGTCGACGGCCTCCTTCGACCGCTGGCAGACCGCGCCCAGGTCCAGGCGGACCCGGGCCCGCTCCTCCAGCGTCCACTCCTCACCCGCGGCGGCCTTGCGATCCAGCATCTCGGCCGACCGGTACGCGTGGAAGTCCGCCTCGTCGATCTTCACGGTGGCGTCGGCGACCTGGAGGTGGGTGATCGGCGCCTGGCTCTGGTCGACGTAGTCGGTGTAGGTGATCTTCCGGCCGGGCAGCCGGTCGAAGAACACCTCCTGGCCGCCTTGGCGAGCCCCAGACAACTCGCGCCGACGGTGGTGCACGCCATCGCCATGAACGGCACCCGGTAGATCAGCGAACCGGCGTTGGAGTTGGTCAGCGGCGCACCCTGGATGACCGGCCCCATCCGCAACACCCGGTGGTGCGGGACCAGGAGGTTCTCGGCCACCGTCGTGACGCTGCCCGAACCCGCATGCCGGCGGTGTGCCAGTCGTCCACGATCTGGAGGTCCCCGATCGGTATCGCCACCATCACCGGCTCGTGGCTGCCGTCCGGGTTGGCGAGCACTGCGGCGTTCGTGTTCCAGTGGCTCTGCGTGGCCCCGGTGTTGAACGACCACCGACCGTTGAGGATCACCCGCCGTCGGTCGGCACGGCCATCGCGCCCGGACTGAGGATGCCACTGATCCGGACGTCCGGCGTGGAGAAGATCTCCTCCTGCGTCTCGTCCGGGAAGAGCCCGGCCATCCAGCTGCTGATCATCCAGACGGCCACCGTCCAGGCGGTGGAGCCGTCACCGCGGCCCAACTCGGAGACGACGTCCACGACGCTGCGCATGTCCGACTCGTAGCCGCCGTAGCGGGTCGGCGTCCGCATCTTGAGCAGACCGGCGTCGGTGAGCGCCTCGATGGTCTTGTCCGGCAGGCGGCGCTGATCCTCGGCCGCCTGCGCGTTCTCCCGCAACAGCGGCACCAGCTCCGCCGCGGCGGGCGAGCTCGGTACGACCGGGGGCTGCCATGGTTTCCATCGAACCTCCTGATGCGACAAACGGCTGACACAACGACGTGCGGACGGAATGGGGCCGTACACCACCGACCCTGGCACCCCGCCCACGGGTACGCACCTTCCGGATTGCGCCGACGCCTGCTTGACTGTCGGCCGGCGGACGCCTATGCGGCCATGCTCACCGAATCGCGGGCGGCGTCCGGGTCGGCCACCATCTCCCGCAACACCTCCTGGTAGCCGGTGACCCAGCCGGCGACGGTCGACTCGTCGAAGAGGCCGCTCTTGTAGGCGACCGCGCCGACGATCTCCCCGGCAGGATCGATGTTGAGCGTCCACAGGGCGCCGTCCGGCACATCCGAGACGAGCGGCTGGGACACCAGTCGGTGCCGGATCTCGGTGTACTCCAGGTCACCGATCAGCTCCCGGTCCAGCAGGAACGGAAACGAGAAGACCTGGAACACGCAGGGCGCCCGGTCGTCGGCGATCGCCGGCAGCATCAGCTCCGGCGCGTGCGCCAGGATCTGCGGTACGTCGTGTGAGTACGCCTCGACGCACGCGTTCCGGGTCGCCACCACCACGTCCGGAAACTGCGGCACTCCGCCAGGTCGACGCGGATCGGCATGAAGTTGAAGAACGACCCGACGGTGTACGGGAACTCCTCGTCACCCCGACCCGGGGTGAAGGTCGGTACGACCACGTCCGGCGTACCGCCGAGCCGCTCGGCGAGCACCGCGAAGGCGGCGAAGAGCACCATGAACGGTGAGCTGCGGGTGGCCCGGCCGAGCCGGAGCGCCGGGCGATCACGTCCGCGCCGATCAGGAAGCGGTGCATCGCTGTCGTCGTCGCGGTGGCCGTCGAGCGGGGCCGGTCCAGGTCGACGGTGAACACCCGGGCACTGCGCAGGTTCTCCGGCCAGAACTGTGCCGGCTCGGCCATCCGGTCCGGGTCGGCCACCAGCTCCCGCTGCCAGTGCGCGAACTCCCGGTACTGGCGTGGTGGCGGCAGCGCCGGCACGTCGTGGCCGCGACGGGCGGCGTACCGGTTGGCCAGGTCCCTGATGATCAGGCGCATCGACCAGCCGTCGGTGGCGGTGTGATGCGAGATCAGCACCAGCACCGCGTCCCGGTCGTCGAACCGGGCGAGCACCGCCCGCAGCAGCGGGAGTGCCGTGCTGGGGAAGGTGTCCGCCTCCACCTCGATCAACAACCGCTCGGTCGCCGCGTCGCGATCGCGCTCGGCCACCGCCGGCAGGTCCCGCAGGATCAGCTGCACCGCCGAGCGGACCGGCCGGATCGCCTGGTGTCGGTCCTCCGGCGTCCGCACCACTGTCGTCCGCAGCGCTTCGTGGCGAGCCACCACGTCGTCCAGGGCGCCCTGCAACGACTCGACGTCGACCTCGCCGCGGATCCGCCAGCCGTGCACGATGTGGTAGCGCGGGCCGAACGGACCCTCGTCGTCGCCCCGGTCGTACAGGCAGAGGAACTCCTGGTTCAGCGAGAGCGGCGCCTGGTGCGCCACCTCGTCCGGCAGGTGGGGGTGGGTGTGCTCATCTGGCCATCCCTTTCGCAGTCGTCGGCTGTGCGGTCGGTGCGGGCATGGTCCGGGCGGCCAGCCGCTCGGCGAGACCGGCCACCGTCGGCGTGTCGAAGAGAACGCGCAGCGGCAGCTTCGCTCCCAACCCGGCCTCGATCCGGCTGATCAGCCGCATCGCGAGCAGGGACTGCCCACCGAGCTGGAAGAAGTCGTCGTCCACGCCGACCCGGTCCACCCGAGCACCTCGGCGAAGATCTCGCTGAGGATCTCCTCTCGGGGTCACGAGGAGCCCGGTAGGCCACCGACGCCTCCGGGTCCGGCTCCGGCAACGCACGGCGGTCGAGCTTGCCGTTGGGGTCAGCGGCAGCGCCGCCAGCGCCACGAAGGCGTCCGGCACCATGAAGTCGGGCAGGTTGGCGATCGCGTGGGCGCGCAGCGCGGTCAGGTCGACGGTGCGATCACCGACCACCACGTACCCGGTTAGCGACCGCTCGCCGGTCGGCAACTGCCGGGCCACCACCGCCACGTCGGCGAGCCCGGGGAACCGGGCCAGTGCCGCCTCCACCTCGGCCAGCTCGACCCGGAAGCCGCGGATCTTGACCTGGTCGTCGGCACGGCCGAGAAGTCGACGAGCCCATCGCTGGTCAGCCGGACCAGGTCACCGGTGCGGTACATCCGATCTCCGTCCGCGCCGAACGGGTCGGCGACGAACCGTTCGGCGGTCAGGTCCGGCCGACCGAGGTAGCCGCGAGCCAGTCGGGGCCCGGCCACGTACAGCTCGCCCACCTCGCCATCGGGGACCAGGGAGAGTCGGTCGTCCAGGACGTACGCTCGGATGCCCTCCATCGGTCGGCCCACCGGAACTGTCGGACCGGGCAGGAACAGGTCGGTCATCGGCGAGTGGGTCGTGAACAGGGTGGACTCGGTCGAGCCGTACATGGCCCGGACGACCAGGCCGGGGCAGGCATCCAGCACCCGCCGCACCGCCTTGGGTGCGATCACGTCACCACCGGTCAGCACCTCGCGCACCCCGGCCAGGCACTCCGGCGCCTCGTCGGCCACGACTCGGAACAGCCCGGCCGTCAGGTGCACCGCGGTGATCGCGTGCTCGCTGACGAGCTGGCGCAGGGTGGCCACGTCGAGGTCGGCGGAGGGCCGATGACGACAGTGCCGCCCGGGTCAGCGGCACCCAGAGTTCGTAGCTGGAGACCTGGAAGGCGTACGGGGCAACGGACAGCACCCGCTGGTGCCGGTCCCCGCCCACGCCGGATCGGAGATCAGCCGGGTCACCGCACGCTGCGGGACGCCCACCTTCGGGTCGCCCGTCGACCCCGAGGTGTACATGGCGTACGCCAGATCCTCCGGGTCGGCGGACAGGGCCGGGTCGACCCGCGATCCGCCCGGTTCCTCGTCGACGAGCAGCACCCGGCCGCCCGCCGGCAGGCCCGGTCGCGCGTGCCGGCGTCGGCCAGCAGCACCGGGCCACCGGCCTGGTCCAGGATCCACCGCATCCGCTCCACCGGGTACGCCGCGTGCAACGGCAGGTACCACGCGCCGGCCTTGAGGACCGCGAGCAGGGCGACCGGCAGGTCGGCGGTCCGGCCGGTGAGCACCGCGACCGGCTGTCCCGGCCGGACGCCAGCGGCGATCAGCCGGTGCGCGAGACCGTTGGCCCGCTCGTCCAGCTCCCGGTACGTCAGGGTGCGGTCACCGGCCACCACGGCTACCGCGTGCGGAGTGCGGCTCGCCTGCGCGGCGAACATCTGCTGCACTGTGGTGAAGGGCATCGGACGCTCCATTTCGGGTGGTCGAGAGCTGCCGTCCGGACATCGCGGTCGTCGCTTCAACAGGGGTGGCACCAGGGTCGACGGGTGTCAGTCGGCTCCGCCGGGTTCGAGACTCACCGGCAGGCTGGTGTAGCCGCGCAGGAAGGTCGAGTACAGCGGGCGTGGTTGGCCGAGCAGTTCGATGGTGCCGACCCGCTGGCGCAGCGAGTCCAGCACCGCCCGGACCTCCGCCCGGCCCAGGAACGCGCCCAGGCAGAAGTGCGGCCCGTGGCCGAAGGTGAGGTGCTTGTTCGGTGTCCGGGCCAGATCGAACTCGTCCGGCCGGTCGAAGACCGCCTCGTCCCGGTTCGCCGAGGCGTTCCAGACGGTGACCAGTTCGCCGGCCCGGATAAGCTGCCCGCCGAGTGTCGTGTCCCGCCGGGCCACCCGTCCGACGTGCATGGCCGGGTGTTCCACCGCAGGATCTCCTCCACCGCGTCGTCCAGCGGCACGTCGCCCGGCGCAACGCCCGCCACTGGGCGGGAAACTCGACGAAGTTCAGCACCGCGCTGATCATCGCCAGCCGGCTCGTCTCGTCACCGGCGAGGATCAGTCCGTAGCAGTTGAGGACGACCTCCTCGTCGGTCAGCGGCGCCCCTCGATCTCGCACGTCACCAGGCTGCTGATCACGTCGTCGCGCGGGTCGCGGCGGCGCTCGGCGGCGATCCCGTTGAAGTAGAGCAGGATCTCGTTGCGGGCCAGCCAGGTCTCGTGGTCGGGTTGGTCCGGCACGTCGGAACTGAGCGCCTGCTTGCTCAGCCGCAACAGTGCGGCCCGGTCCGCCGACGGCACGCCCAGCAGGTCGCAGATGGTGCCGATGGGCAGTTCGTCCGCGACCTGTGCGGCGAAGTCCCCGCTCCCGGCGGCCACCGCCTCCCGCACCAGCCGGTCGGCACGGGCGCGCACCCTCGCCAGCACCGGCCGCAGTATCCGTGGCGAGAACGACCGCAGCAGCGTGTTCCGGACGGCTGTGTGCCGGGGCGCGTCGGAGACGGCCAGCAGCTTCCCCGGCGGTGTCCCCGCCGGTGAGCAGCGAGGTGAGCATGTTGCCCGGCCCGAACCGAAGGTGTCCGGGTCCTGTAGACGCGCAGCGCGTCGGCGTACCGGCTGACCACCCAGAAGTGCGGCCCTGCGGCGTGCGCGGGTGCCGCCAGACCGGGGCGGTCTGCCGGAGCCGACGCCACACGTGTTCCACCTCCGGGCCGACGAAGGTGGCCGGGTCGGCCAGGTTGACCCCGTCGAGGTCAGCGGTGGCCTGCACGCCGGCGGTCACCGCCTCAGTCCCGTTCCGCTTGGCGCTGAAGCTCCACGGCCTCGTACAACGCCTTGACGTTGCCGCTGCCGAAGGTTCGGGCGCCGAGTCGTTCGATCAGCTCCAGGAAGAAGGTCTTCCGGGGTGCGCCGAGCGGGTGAAGATCTGGAAGAGCTGGCCGTGGTGGTCGGCGTCGACGAGTACGTGGGCCTCCCGCAGGTCGGACACGGTGTGCCGGGACAGCTCCAGCCGCGACGAGAGCATCGTGTAGTAGGTGTCCGGGGTGGACAGGAACTCCACTCCCCGCCGCCGGACCCCTGCACGGCCGCGACGATGTCGTCGGCGGCGAACGCCACGTGCTGCACACCGCGCCGCCATGGTTCTTGAGGAACTCGTCGATCTGCCCCGCCGCCCGGGACACGTCCGGCTCGATGAGCGTGAGCGTCACCGCCTTGCCCGCGGACTGCACCACCTTCGAGTTCATGGCCTGGTTGCCGACCACGATCTGCTCCTCGAAGATCATCCGGAAGTCGAGGACCGTCTCGTAGAACCGCACTGTCGAATCGAGCTGCCCGGCCTCCAGGCAGACCGCGAAGTGGTCCACCGCGGACAGCCCGCTGTCCCAGGTCGGCTCGGCCCCGGGCCGGGGCAGCAGGCCGGGCAGGTGTCGGGCGTCCGCGCCTTCGGGACGCCGAACGAAGGTGTGCGCCAGGTCGCCGAAGCCCATGATGGTGGCCCGCAGCACCCGTCGACCTCGTACGGGGCTGCGACCGGTCGGGCGCCCGGCGTACCGCCTCGGAGAAGGCAGCCGCCGGATCGGCGACGCCGAGGCTGATGTCGGCGACCCGTCCCCGTGCCGCTCCACGTACGCGGTGCCCGGATGGTCGTCGACGAGTGGCTGGGTCAGCACGAGCCGGATGTCGCCGCGACCCAGCCCGGCCGACTGAGCCTCCGACGGGTCGGCCGGGTCCGTCGCGGCGTAGACGGCCAGGCCGAAGCCGTCCACCAGCCGTCGGGTCTCCGCAGCCAGGTCGCTGACGTAGAACTCGATGTGGTCGAGGGACAACTGGCCAAAGATCGAGGGCGGTGGCGTACTCATCGGGTCCTCCCCTTGTCGTCAGTCCGGAAGCCGACCGGCGGCCCGGACGGGACACGTTCAGCGCGTGCCGGCGGGCCGGCGCGGGCGACTGTCGATCCAGTGGTCGGTGACGTACCGCAGGCACTCGGCGCGGCCGGCCGGGCCGCACACCGCGCTCCAGCCCTGCGGCACCCCGGTGAAGACCGGCCACAGGCAGTGCTCGCCCGCGGCGTTCACCAGCACCAGGAAATCGTCGTCGAGGGCGTCGAATGGATTTGTCATACCGTTTCCTCCAGCCCGAATCCGTCAGTCGACACCAGGAATTGGCGCACCGATCGCACACCGTTCCGGTGATGTCGGCCGCATTTCGAGGTTGTCATTGCGGGCCCATTCGACGCATCTCCCGGCGTGCGGCGGTGAGCGCCGCCGGGTGGACCGGACCGGGGCCCGACGCACGGCCCGGCCGCCGGCGACGCCGTGGAACGGCACCACCGACGGCCGGTCCCCGCCCACCGACGGAGAGGCGGTCAGCCTCGCGACAGTCAGCCCCAGACGCCGACCCGGTAGCAGTCCGGACCGCGTGACCCGGCAGCGACGCACTGCGCGTTGTACGCGTCGAGCAGCCGCTGGGCGCGGGCGTCGGCGAGTCGGAACCGAGCCACCGGGTCAGCCCCGCGCAGCAGCACGTCGTCCATTGCCAGCACCAGCTCGTTCTGGATCCCGTCGAACGCGCCGACCACCACCCCGAGACTGGCGGGTGACAGCGGCGCTCTGCGGATCTGGTCGAGCGCCACCTTCGGCGCCGGATGCTGGGCGAACCAGCCCTCCCGGTGCAGCAGCTCCGCCGCCGACCCGGTCATCGGCAGGTAGGCGGTGCTCTGGTGCCACTGCGCGGAGTTGCGCGGGCTGTTCAGGAACTGCATGAACGCGAGCGCGCCGTCCCGGGTCTCCCGGTCCAGGCCAGCTCGCAGCCAGAGCGAGTCACCCGAGTTGACATTGCCCACCGAACGGCCGTGCCGGTTGTGGGGCAGCGAGCCGACGCCCACCCCGAACCCGGCCTCGGCCCCATCTGGGCGAACGTGTCGCCCTGGTTGGCGCCGTCCAGGACGAAGGCCACCTGCTGGGTCACGAACGACTCGAAGTTGCCGCCCCAGTCCTCCGGCATGCCGGTGTACCGGTAGTGACCCGCCTGGTGCATCCGCTGCCACCAGGCGACGTAGCTGAGCACCTGGGGTGAGTCCAGGTTGACCCGGGTGGCCCGTCCGCTGCGGCCGTTGTCCTGGTTGGTCAGCAGACCGCCCTGCTGAGCGATGGCCTGCTGGAAGAACCAGTTGTGGTTGGGCCAGGTCACACAGTTCGGTGGAGCGTCCGGCAGCTTGGCGATCTTCGCGCAGGCGGCCTCCAGATCCCGCCAGGTCTGCGGCAGCCGGGACACCCCGCCTTCGTCAGCACTGTGGTGTTGCCGTAGAGCACGCTGGTCATGCTGGTGACCGGGAAGGACTGCAACTCGCCCCGGTAGGTGTGGTAGGCGCGGACCTGCGGCAGCAGATCACGCGTCACCACGCGCTCCCCGAGGACGTGGCTGCGCCCGCCGATCGCCCGCTCCACCGGCGTGAACAACGGCCGGCCGGATCGGTCCTTCGCATCCCGGGCGATCTGGGTGGCGTTGTAGTAGTAGTTGGCGATCTCCGGCGGGTTGCCCGCCTGGACGGCACTGTCCACATCGGCCGGCAGCGCCGTGTAGTCGTGCGCCTCGACGTTGATCTGGTAGCGCGGATACTTGCGGTTGAAGTCGTCGGCCAGTTGCTTCCGCTGGTCCAGATAACCCGGGAACGGGTAGTCGGCGAGCCAGACGTCGACCACGATCTTTTGTGGTGGGTGGCCGCCTGCCGCCCCGGCGGCCGCGGTGACGGGGCCAGGGCGACCGCTGCGCTGAGCGACGACGCGATCAGTGCGCGGGATGGGCGCATGGGACCTCCATTTTCCGGTCAATCAACGACGTTCGACGTGTCACCGTTCAATCCTGTTGGCCGGCGGGCGACGGTTCATCTCTCAAGTGCGCGATCACCGCACTCGCGGAGTCGCTCGGTTCGATCCGTTCGGTGGGCCGGCGCAGGGCGACCACGACGAGGACGGCGAGTGCGACCGAGCCGGCCGCGCCGACCAGCGCCACAGTGGTCAACCCCGCGGTGTACGCCGCCTGGGCCGCTGCCAGCACGCCGGGCACCTGGCCGGCCACCTCGACGGCGCCGGTCATCCCGTCCAGGGCCTGGCCGCGACGCCGGGCTCGAGCCCGGCAGGGAGTCCGTCGTCGAGCCGGGCCCGATAGACGGCGGTCGCGAGGCTGCCCAGCACGGCGATGCCGGCGGCGAACCCGAGCTCCGTGCTCGTCTCGGAGATCCCGGATGCCGCTCCGGCCCGCTCCGGCGCGACGGAGCCGACCACCAGGTCGACCCCCAGGCCCGCGGGCAGCCCGTTGCCGACGGCCACCACCACCCAACCGGCCAGGACCACCGTCTGGCCACCGACGTCGGCGGCAGCCACCAACAGGAAGCCCACGGCGGCGACCCCAGGCCGGCCGCCATCACCGGACCGGCCCCGAACCGGCGGGCCAGCGCCGGAGCGACCATCACCGCGAGGATCATCGCCACGGTGGAGGGCAGCAGCCACAGCCCGGCCCGCAACGGCGACAGCGCGGCGACCAGTTGCAGGTACTGGGTGAGCAGCAGGGTGCTCCCGCCGAGCAGCATCCCCGACCACGAGCACCACCAACACCGGACGCACCGACCGGTGGGCGAAAGGCCGAGGTCCAGCAACGGTCGGCCAGCGTCCGCTGCCGCCGGACGAAGAGCGCCCCGGCCACAACCCCGACCGCGATCAGGACCGCCACCACCGGTTGGCCGCCGTACCGGGCGAGGTGTTTGACGGCGTACACCAGCGACAGCAGTGCGACAAGCGAGAGCAGCACGCTGGTCAGGTCGACCGGCGGCGCCGCGCCGCCCGGCCGGCAGCAGCACCGGACCGGCCACCAGCAGCAGCACCATCACCGGGACACCGAGCAGAAAGACCGAGCCCCACCAGAAGAACTCCAGCAACACCCACCGACCAGCGGCCCGGCGGCGTTGCCGGCGAGGAAGCAGCTCATCCAGACCGCGATCGCTGTGGCCCGCTGGGCGGGCCGCCGGAACATCTCACTGATCAGCGCCAGGGTCGACGGCATGAGCGTGGCGCCGGCCACCCCAGCATGGCCCGACTGACGACGAGCATCCCGCTGCTGGTGGAGAACGCGGCCAGCAGCGAGAACCCGGCGAACGCCGCCGCACCGACGAGCAACAGCCGCCGTCGGCCGATCCGGTCTCCCACCGCCCCCATGGTGACCAGCAGTCCCGCGACCATGAAGCCGTACACGTCACCGATCCACAGCTGGGTCACGGCGTTCGCACCCAGGTCGGTGGCGAGCTGCGGCAGGGCCAGGAAGAGGACGCTCAGGTCGACGGCGACGAGCACCGTCGGCAACGCGAGCACCGCGAGAGCCAGCCATTCACGCCGGCCAGCCGGGGCCTCCAGCACCGAGACCGGACCGTTCGTTGTCATGGGCCGACCCTGGCACCAGCCACCGGCCGCGCACATCTTCCACAGTGCGCAGCCGGCCCACTCACCCGTTCCGATCCAGGTCCGCCAGGGCGTGCCCGAGCACCGGGCCACCTCGGCGGGCCGCTCCAGCGGGAAGAAGTGCCCACCGGGACCGCGCGCTGCCGGAAGCTCCGGAGGTGACCTCGGCCCACCCGCCAGCGCCTGCGGCGACGTCAACGGGTCGTCGCCGCCGTGCAGCACCACCACCGGCGAGGCCAACCGCGGCCGCGGCGAACCGGGCCGGTAGGAGTGCGCCAGCCGCAGGTCGGCCCGAAGAGTCGGCAGAAAGGTGCGGTAGGTCAGCGGACCGGCGCTCCGCGCGTCCGCCCCACCGAGCGCCACCAACCGGGCGAACAACTCCTGGTCGGACAGCTCGGCGGCGTGCCGCAGGGCCGGGCCGGGCGGCATCCACGGCGGGTTGCGTCCCGCGAGGACGAGCAGATCCGGCGCGTCACCGGCGCAGCGGAGGCGATGGGCCAACTCGTAGCCGACCAGGGCTCCCAGGCTGTGCCCGAACAGCCCGTACGGGGTGCCGTCGAGCTCGTCGGCAATCCGGCCGGTCAGGTCGTCCAGCAACTCCGGCCAGTCCCGACACGACGGCTCGCGCCATCGGGCCCCCGGCCCGGCCGCTCCACCGGCACCATCGTGAACCCGTCGGCGTGCCGACCGACCACCGCCGCGGCGGACCGGGCCGACCCGCCCGCGTGCCCCAGGTAGTACAGCCGCATCTACTTGTGCCCGAACTCGTGCAGCGACAGGGCCCGGATCCGACTCGGCCACTCGGCCCGGATGAGTTGCCGGCGCAGTTGCCGACGCACCTCCTCGGTGGCGGCCGGTCCCACCTCGCGCAGGTACAGGTCCAGGTCGAAGCGGGTACCGTCCGACGTCTGGTAGGTGCGGGTCTTCGAGGCCACGACGTTCGGCAGCGCGTTGGCTATCCGGCGCACCGAGGCCAGCGACACCTTCGCCCCGCCGGTCACCACGAAGTCCGAGAGCCGGCCCCGGAAGTGCAGGTAGCCCTCCTCGTCGAGGCGGAAAAGATCCCCGGTGGCGATCTGGTCCGGGCCGACCAGGCAGTCCCCGACCCGCCCTCGGCCACCCCACCTTGCGACGCAGCACCGTGTCGGAGGTGACGAGCAGCTCGCCCACCCCGTCCGGGCCCGGGTCACGCAGCTCCACCCGGACCCCTCCAGCGGACGACCCACGGTCACCAGCCGGTGCGGCGGCTCGCGGTGCGCGGCGAGGGTGGCGACCCGCGGGCCGGCCTCGGTCAGCCCGTAGGTGAGATACAGCTCCAGCTCCGGAAACCGCTCCCGCAACACACCGGCGGCCACCGGGCTCAGCTGCTCCCCGCCGACGGTCAGCATCCGCAGCCGCTCCGGTGGCCGCCAGTCCGCCGCGATCAGTTGTCGCACCATGTACGGCGTCACCGACGAGCTGGTCACCCGGTGCTCGCGCAGCCGCCAGGTAGGTCGCCGGGGTGAAGGGGGTCCGGTGATCACCAGCCGCGCGCCGGTCACCAGGCCGGCGAGCGCCTGCGCCACCAGGGCGTACGAGAAGTACAGCGGCAGGTTCACCAGGACGGTGTCGTCGGCGCGCAGCCCACCGACCGGGCGTGCCGGGACGCGTTGCGCAGCAGCGCCGGAAAGCTGTGCAGGCAACCGCTGGCCACCCGGACGTGCCGGAGGTGAGGATGACGACGTGTCCCGGCGCGTACCGCTGCGGGACCACCTCGACGAGGGTCTCCACCCGTACCGGCCCGACAGTTCCCGGCGCTGATTCCTCTCCCACCCGGGCCGGCATGACAAGGGTCCGGGCGCCGATCCGCTCGGCGATCTCCAGGACCCGGCCGGCCGGGGTGCCGGCGCCAGCAGCGCCGGTACGCCACCGGCGAGAGCACCCGAAGAAGCACCGCAGCAGTGCCGCGCCGTTGGCCAACGCGACGAGCACCACTCACCGGGCTCGACGTCCCGCCGAAGCAGCTCGTCGGCCATCCCGTCGAGCAGGCCCTCCGCCCCGGCGTCGGGTCCAGGTCGACCACCGTGTCCAGGTACGCGGCGACCTCGTCGTGATGGACTGTCGCATCCGGCCAGGACATCTCAGCGCTCCCGCGAGGTGAGGACGACGGTGTGCACCCGGTGCCCGCCCGAGGGGCGCGTCCGGTGTTCGGCGACGACCACCCGGGTGCAGAGGCCACCGAGCCAGTCCCGGGCCAGCACCGCCACGGTGGGACGGGCCGCCCGGGTGACATCGACAGCAGCAGGCTCGGACCACGGAGTCCGTGCACGATGCAGGCCAGGCCCGCGACCGACCCGGGTGCCGCCCCGGCGAACCGCAGCGGCGAGACCCGCCCCGCCCCTGCACGGCGGTGGCGACCTCCCGCATCGTGTGGGCGGTGGCATGTTCGCTCACCGCCACCACCCCGACATCGGTCCCGGCCGACGGCTCCGACGGCCCCGCCGCGGCCAGCGCCGTCCCGACCGCGTCGGCGACCAGCCAGGCCACCGGGTCCGCGTAGAAGGAGACGCCACGCGGCCGGCCCGGTCCGTCCTGGCCGTCCACGGTCGCCGCACCGAGCACCGCGAAGGCACCCTGGTCAGCCCAGCGCATCGGCCACTCCGGCAAAGACCAGGCTGGTGTTGAAACCACCGAACCCCAGGGTGAGGCTGAGCCCGACGCCGGACCGAGCGCCACCGGCGCGTCCTGGGGCACCGGGAGCGTCAGCCCGGTCGCGGCGCGGTCCAGGCCGTACACCGGCGGAACCTTGCCGTGCCGCAACGCCTGGACCAGGGCGATCGCCTCGATCGCACCGGTCGCCCCGAGGTGTGCCCGAACGCGCCCTTGGTGGCGAAGAGGACCGGCCGGTCGGCGTCCGGAAAGAGCTGGGCGAAGCTGGCCGCCTCGACCGCGTCGTTGACCGGCGTGCCGGTGCCGTGCGCGTTCACCACGGCGACCTGGTCGGGTTCCAGACCGGCCGCGGCGAGGAGCGCCGCACCGCGAGCAGCACCGCCGCACCGGACGGATCGGGCGCGGTCATGCCGGCCGCGTCGTTGGCCGACCCACCACCGAGCAGTTCGGCGTACGCGCGAGCGCCACGCCGTCGGGCCCGACCCGCCTCCTCGAGGACGACGATTCCCGCGCCCTCCCCAGCAACGTGCCGTCGCCGGCCTGGTCGAAGGCGCGCAACAGGGTCGGCGACATGGTGCCCAGCGCGCTGTGGCCGAGCCGTTTGGCCTCGGTGAGGATGTCCACCCGCCGCAGACCGCCACGTCCGCCATCCCGGCGGCGACCAGGTGGCCACCGACCAGGATCGCGTCGGCGCCGGACGAGCACGCCGTCGACACCGACACCGGCGGGCGGGCGAAACCGACCCGACCGCCACCGCCGCCGCCCAGTCGTGCAGCCCACCGACCCGCGTGTCGTCGAGGTGCGCGCCGTAACTGGTACCGAGCACCAGCAGCGCCGCACCCAGGTCGTCCTCGATCCCGGCGTGCCGCACGGCACGGCTGACCGTCCAGGTGCCCAGGGCGACCTGCCGGCGGGCCGGCGGCCAGTCGCCGGGCGGGTCGTCCACCGTCGCCGCCAACCGGTTACGCAGCCGGTACGACGAGGGCACCTCGCGCAGGCCGGTCTCCCCGGCCAGCAACCGGGACCACACCCCGTCCAGGTCGTCGCCGAGCGCGGTGTCCCAGGCCATCCCGGTGACCAGCACCTGGCGGGTCACCACAGTTGACGCCCGAGCTCGTCGACCTTGGTCCGGACCAGCGACCCACGGAAGGCCGCGACCCGGGCACCGTCCACAGTGGCGCGGCAGGAGAAGTGGAACGACGACTGGTACAGCCGGTCGCAGCGGACATCGAAGATGACCTGGTCACCGGGGACGACGACCCGGGTGAACCGGCTCTGCACCGAGCCGATCAGGGTCAGCTCGTCCTCGGCCAGGGGCGCGGTGCTCAACTGGTAGAGGATGATCCCGGACTGGGCGAAGGCCTGCATCAGATGACTGCCCGGGAAGACCGCCCGCTCCGGGAAGTGACCGGCGATGACGTCCATCGTGCCGGACACCGACATCAGACTGCGCAGGTACTCGCCGGGTCGGTGCGCCAGCACCCGATCGATGTAGATCATCGGGTGGCGGTGCCGTAGCCAGCTCTTGAGCTCGGTGAACCCGAGGGAAGTGTCGGTAGCCTCAGTCATCACGGTCCCCTTCCGTCCCGATCTCCCGCTTCCAGTCCGACAGTGCCCGGCGCAGCGCGGACGGCAGGGCGCGGCCCGGCCGCTGGCCCGCTCGACGACGCAGAGCACAAGCGTTCCGCTGGCCAGCACCCCGGCGGGCACGTCGTCGTCCGGCTCCCGGTGCACCACGCCGGACACCGCGCAGGTGGCTCCGGCGACCCGCTCCACCCGGACGGTCACCCGCGTCCGGTCCAGGAACCGCGCCGGGCGGCGTACCGCATCCGCATCTCCCGTACCGCCAGCTCCAGGCCTTCCGCGGCGAGGTGCCGGACGCCCACCCCAGCCGGTCCAGGTTCTCGAGCAGCGCCGACTCCAGCAGTGAGGCGTACCTGGTGAAGTGGACGACGCCCGCCGCGTCGGTGTCCACGTGCTCCACCCGCCAGCGCAGCTCGCGCAGCGCGGTCATCCCGGCGAACCCTGGAAGGCCCGGGACCCGTCGGCGATCCGGCCCACCAGGTCGTCGGCCTCGTCCGGCGTGGTGATCAACGGTGGCGCGATCCGCATCGTGGGGAAGACGTACCGCAGGCCCCGCGACCGGCGGCCCGCTCCGGCCATGAACTCGACGTACGCCCCGGCCCGCACGATGTGCTCGCGCAGCCGTGCCAGCCCACCCGCCGCCCGTTCGGTCAGCTCGACGCCGTGCATGACACCGGTGCCACGGGTCTCCCGGTAGAGATCGGGGAAGCCCTCGACCAGCTCGCGCCGGAGCAGCTCGGCGAGCTGCCCGCCCAGTGCGGCGGAGTGGTCGAGCAACTTGTCGGTGACCACCAGGTCCAGCCCGTCATGGATCACCGCACAGGCCAGCGGACGCAGGTCGGAGGTGGCCACCGCACCGGATCCACGCGGCGACAGTTCCCGCCGGGCGATCACCAGGGACAGCGACAGGGCGCCCATCCCCAGGCTCTTGCCGATCACCGTGATGTCGGTCTGGATCGGACCCTGCGCGTCGGCCATCGCGAAGAAGCCACCGGTCTTGGCGAAGGTGAGCACCTCGTCGGCGACGAGCAGGGCACCGTGCTCCCGGCAGAGTTCCGCCAGCCCGCGCAGGTAGCCGGGCGGCGGCTGGAGGATGCCCGCGTCGCCCTGCACCGGCTCCACCACCACGCCGAGCAGCCGATCGCCGTTCTCGGCGAACCAGTCCGTCAGCACGTCGGAGTCGCCGAAGGGCAGGTGCACCACTGTCACCCCGTACGGCCCCTCCGGGGCGAGGGCCGGCAGCCCCACCCGGTAGTGCCGACGGTTCAGCAGTGGCACCAGGCCACCGGTCCAGCCGTGCCAGGCCCCTCGAAGGCGAGGATGAGATCCCGCCCGGCGGCCTCCGGCACCGGCCGGAGGGTGTGGCCGTCGAACCGGGACTCCAGCATCAGGCGGAGTGCCAGCTCCATTCCCTCGGAGCCGGAGTTACGGCCGCTGACGTGGTACCGGCCGGTCGGGAAGTGGTCGGTCCACAACCCGTCCGACCCGAAGAGGGAGGTCAGCAGCCGGGCCCGCTCCAGCGAGCCCACCTCGTCGGTGGCCTGCCCCTTCGGTGACACCCCGAGCCAGCGCCCGGCGTACCGTCTCGTGGCCGGCGCCGAGGCAGGCGCTGCCGTACGCGCCGCTCGCGTCGATCACCTCGAACTCCCGGCCGGCATCGACGCCGTCGAGCGCCACCAGGCGGCTGTTCACCCCTGCCCGCCGGTGACCGCATACGGCAGCCGGTGCGACCGGTAGTGGTCCAGGTGCAGGTCCGGCCCTCCCGCAGCAGCCGGAGGGTCTCCGCGGACACCCGCCCGGTCACTGCGGAGCCTTTGCCCGCAGCCGGTGCACCAGGTCGGCCACCGCCTGCACGCTCTGGAAGTTCTCCGGGGTGAAGTCGTCGTCGGAGATACGCACATCGAACATGTCCTCGCACTGCACCCGCAGTTCCACGAATCCGAGCGAGTCCAGCCCGTACGCGGCACGCAGACTGTCGTCGAGGCCGATCTGCTCGGGCGGCACCTCGACGAAGAGCTCGGAGTTGAGGATCTTGCGTATGCCGTTCTCGATCTCCATGGCGGCACCTCTGTCTCGGGGTGGGGATCACGTCGTCGATAGACCGGTCCGCGACCCGCACGGTCTGCCGTCCGCGGTGATGCACTCGCGGAGAGGGTCGGTGTGCGGCGAGCCGGTACGAAGCCGGCGGCCGGTCCGCGTCCGCCGAGCGGCCCGGCGGTACTGACCACCACATCGTGCGTGAGCCGCGGGAGCGCCCGCATCTCCTGTCGTGCGGGCCCCTGCCGGCCTGCCCGAAGCGCGGCGCCGGTGACCCGCAGGTCACCGGCGCCGCCGAGGCACAGTCTTCCGGCTAACGCACGACCCGGAACCGCAGGTGGGTCACCTCCGGGGTGTGCATGGCGTCGAGACTCTTCAGGGTCACCGACGAGCTGCCCAGGTTCTCGAACAGTCGGAGACCGTTGTCGATGAGCACGGGACGCACCGCGACCCGGATCTCGTCGACCAGACCCGCCGCCAGGCACTGCTGAGCGATCTGGGCACCGCCCCCGACCACCACGTCCTCTCGCCGGCCGCCGACTTCGCCTGGCGTACGGCGGACTCCACCCCGTCGCTGACGAACGTGAAACGGTGTCCCCTTCGCCGGCTCGTCGGGCGTGTCATGCGACACGATGAAGTGCTCGACCTTGAACGGGTTGTCCACGAAGCCGTCCTGGCTCGCCCCCATCTCGTACGTCCGCCGACCCATCACCATGGCCCCGATGGTGGACATCTGTCGCTCCACCATCGCCTGGTTCTCCGGGGACGGGTCGAAGAACCAGTCGTGCAGCCCTCCGGCTCGTCCTCCGGACCGGCGACGCACCCGTTCACCGACATCGTCATGTCCAACACGACCTTGCCCATTGACACCTCCACCTGTTGGTTTCCGATCATTGGGTGGGCTCGCCGCCGGGTGGCGTCGATGCCCGCTGGTTCTTCGTCCGGCCCTACCCGACCCTGCCATCCCCGACACCGTCGGAGGCGGCGGTGCGCAATCTGGGAGGCGTCCGCCCTCCGCCGCCGATGCCACGATGAGGCGGCGGCGGCGACCGCCGCCGTGGCCCGGCCACGGCCGGGTGGCGACCTGCCGAAGGGGCCGGATCGATGCGGTGGAACGACGTCTGGATCAGCGCGGCGGCAGCCTCCCTGGGGCACGCCGAGTCCACGGAGACGGCGGTCGCCGACGGCCGCTACCAGCAGAAGGACCGCGACGGCGACGGCTACCTGGCCGTCCGCGTGGTGGACGAGGGGCCCGCCGTCGAGCTCGCCGTCGCGGCCGGACAGCTCGCGCTGCACCGGTCCGGGCGTCGGCCCGAGGAGTTCGCCCTGGTGACCCACTCGCACGTGGGTTTCCAGGGCCTCGACGACTTCGCCTCCGCCGCGCACGTGCAGCAACGCACCGTCGGTGGCGCCGCGACCGCCACCGAGGTCCGGCAGGCGTCCAACGGCGGGATGGCCGCCCTGGAACTCACCGCCGCGTACCTCTCCGCCGACCCCGGACGCCCCGCCGCGCTGCTCACCACCAGCGACGTCTTCCATCCGCCGACCTACGACCGCTGGGGCACGAGCGGAACCCTCTACGGCGATGGCGGTACGGCGCTGGTGCTCAGCCGGGCACCGGCGTGGCCGGCTGCTCTCCAGCGTCTCGGTCGCCGACACCAGCCACGAGGGGCTGCAACGCGGTGACGAGCCGTGGACCGGGGTCAGCGGCGGCAACGGCTGGCCGATCGACACCGAGGCCCGGATCGCCGGCTACGTCCGGCAACACGGGAGGAGATCTTCGTGGACCTGGTCCGGCGGATCTTCGACGCCGAGCGTCGGACGGTCGAGGGCGCTGGCCGACGCCGGCGTCAACGCCGCGGACATCGCCTGGTGGGTCTTTCCGAACATGGGCCGGTCGCTGACCGACTGGGACGCCCGGGCGTCGATCGGGGTGGACCTGGAACGGACCACCTGGCCGTGGGCGGCGCACCGGCCACCTCGGCGCCGGCGACCAGTTCGCCGCGCTGGCGTACCTGCTCGAGTCGCGGCGTGCCAGGGCCGGGGACCTGGTGCTGGTCAACGGTGCCGGTACGGGCTTCACCTTCACCTCCGCGGTGCTGCAGATCCAGGCCGAGCCGGACTGGCCCACCAGCGCCGAGTGACTCGCGGGCACCGCGCACCGATCGAGAAGGGGATCCGATGATCACCAGAGAGTTGTTCATCCACACCGTTCGCGACACGTTGAAGCTGCCGCTGGGCAACCCGGACCTGGAGCACGACTTCGACCAGACCGTGCACTGGCGTTCCATGCACCGGGTGCGACTCATCGCCGCCCTCGAACGGGAGACCGGGCGCAGGGTGCCGGTGGGACGGCTGTTCGCGCAGACCACGGTCAGCGGCATCTACCAGCTCTACACCGAGCCGACCGAAGAGGAGCAGCCCGCGTGAGCAGCATCCCCACCCTGTACGACTGGTTCGCCGCATCAGCACGACACCACCCGGACCGGCTCGCGCTGCGCGCCGGTGGCCTCGACCTCAGCTACCGCCAGCTCGTCGGGACCGCCGCGCGGCTCGCCGACGACGTGCTGACCCGGCAGGGCCGACGGCCGACCCGGATCGGAGTGTTCGTCTCGCGTACGGCGGGCACCTACATGGCATACCTGGCGGCGTTGCGGCTCGGCGTGACGGTGGTGCCGCTCAACACCGACTTCCCGCCCGCCCGGCACCGGCTCATCGCCCGCACCGCCGGCCTGGACCTGCTGCTGCACAGCGCCGCCGACACGGAGTTGGCCGACGCGGTGGCCGCGCAGACCGGCATCGCCCGGATGGCGGTGCCGGACGAGCACCGGAGCGGAGCACGGCGGCCGGACCGTCCGACGATCACCGGGCCGGGCCGGACGACCTCGCGTACATCGTCTTCACGTCCGGGTCCACCGGCGCACCGAAGGGCGTGCCGATCCGGCACCGCAACGTCGCCCACTGGCTGCCGTACGTGCTGGACTACTTCGAGGCCGGCCCGGACGTACGGGTCTCCCAGACCTCCGACCTGGCCTGGGACCTCTCGGTGTGGAACGTCTTCCTGCCCTGGGCCGCCGGAGGCGCTCTGGTCGTGCCGGAGCGCACCGAACTGCTCGCACCACGCCAGCACATCAACGACGACGGGATCACCCACTGGTTCTCCACCCGTCCTCCATCGTCACCGCGCGGATGCTCGGTGACCTGGAGCCCGGCGCGATGCCCGGGTTGCGGTGGAGCCTCTTCGGTGGCGAGCCGCTCACCCTGGACAAGGCCCGCGCCTGGCGGACGCAGCCCCGAACAGCGTGATCGCGAACGTCTACGGTCCGACCGAGACGACAGTCACCTGCCTCACCTACTGCGCGCCGACGAACCCGGCCACTGGCCCGGGAAGCGCTCGGCGCCCTGCCGCTGGGGCCGGCGTACCCGACGGTGGAGAGCGCTGATGGACGAGGAGGGCCGACCCGCCGACGAGGGTGAGCTGCTGATCCGTGGCCCGCAACGCTTCGACGGCTACCTCGATCCGGCGGACGACGTGGGCCGGTTCACCAGATGGCAGGGCGACCGCTGGTCGATGCGGGAGGGCGAGCCGCTCACCGCCGAGCACTGGTTCCGCACCGGGGACCGGGTCCGGCACGGCGACCACGGGTACGTCTTCCTCGGCCGGATGGACAACCAGGTGAAGGTCAACGGGTACCGGATCGAGACCGGCGAGATCGAGTCGGTGCTGCGGGAACACGAGGCGGTCGACGAGGCGGCCGTGGTGCCGTGGCAGGCCGAGGACGGCACTGTGGAGCTGGCCGCCTTCTACGTCGGCGACCGGGCCCGCCAGGACGACCTGGAACGATTCCTCGGTGAGCAGTTGCCCGGCTACATGATCCCGCCCCGGCTGTGCTGGATCGAGCGGTTCCCGCTCAACGTCAACGGCAAGATCGACCGCCGCCAACTGGTGGAGTGGGCCCTCACCGCGATCGACGTCTGAGCCGCTCCGCCGTACGCCCCGGTGCCCCGGGGCGTACGCCTGCACGCCGGCCGGGCCGGCACCGGTGGACGGACCACTACTGCTGGCCCGCCACCCTCGGTGCCGGCACGTCACCTCACCGGCTTCTGCGCGGTGTCACCGTGCTGGGCGATCTCCGCCAGGGCCGGCTCGTCGTCCGGGACCGCACCGTGCCCGGCCCGCCCTCGGGCATCTGGGCATCGCGGAGCGCGACAACGGCGACCACGGCGAGGATGAGGAAGAGAACTGCCCCGACGAACGCGGCGGTGTTCAGACCGTCGGTGAATGCCACAGCGGCCGCGTCGCGGAGCTGTCCGGCCACGCCGGCGGAGAGCCCTCGGCCGCGCCGAACGCCCGGTGACGCTCTCCGGGCCGACTCCGCGGCGTCTCCCGGCAGCCCGGCGGGCAGCAGCTCGGCGATCTGGTTCCGGTAGACGGTGGCGCCGATGCTGCCCATCACCGCGATGCCGATCGCGATGCCGAGGTGGTTACCGGTCTCCGACAGCGAGCCGCCGAACCGGCCTTCTGCGGCGGCGCGGAACCCACCACCAGGTCGGTGCCGAGCGCGCCCATCGGACCGGCCCCCAGGAAGGCCAGGACGAAGCCGGTGACCAGCAACGCCAGACCGCTCGTCGAGCTGACCTGGGTCAGCAGCAGGTAACCGAAGGAGGTCACCGCCAGCCCGGCGGCGATGAGGTACGCCGGGCGCACCTTCTGCACCAACGCCGGGGCCATCATCGAGCCCACGATGATCGCCAGCGTGGACGGCAGCAGCCAGAGGCCCGCGCGCAGCGGCGAGAGCCCTCGACGGTCTGCAGGTAGAGGCTGACCAACAGGTAGATGCCACCGGTGGTCACCGAGCCGAAGAGCAGGATCACCAGCGCGGCACTGAACGCGCGGGTCCGGAAGAGCCGGATGTCCACGAGCGGGTGCTCCAGCCGCCGCTGCCGCGCCACGAAGATCGCGCCGAACACGATGCCGGCCGGGATGGCCACGACCGAGCTGATGGTCCAGCCCTCGCCGGCCACCTCCTTGACGCCATAGATGATCGGCAGGATCGTCAGCAGGAGAGCAGCACGCTGAGCAGGTCGAACCGGCCCGCCGAGGGTCGCGGTATTCCGGCAGCAGCACCGGCCCGAAGATGAGCAGCAGCACCATCACCGGGACGCCCATCAGGAAGACCGAGCCCCACCAGAAGTACTCCAGCAGGGCGCCACCGACCACCGGGCCGAGCGCGCCACCGACCATCAGGCAGCTGAACCACACGGCGATCGCGACGCCCCGCTGCTTGGCGTCGTGGAACACGTTGCTGATCAGCGCCAGCGTGGATGGCATCAGTGTCGCGCCGGCCACCCCATCAGCGCCCGGGTCACGATCAGCATCGGCACGCTCGGAGTACGCCGCGAGGATCGTGCCGACGGTGAAGGCGGCGGCCCGATCAGCAGCAGCTTCCGGCGGCCGATCCGATCGCCGAGGGTCCCCATGGTGACCAGGAAGCCCGCGAGGACGAAGCCGTAGATGTCCAGGATCCACAGCGCCTCGATGCTGTTGGCCCCGAGATCGGCGCTCAGGTGCGGCAGGGCGAGGTAGAGCACGCTCTGGTCGAGGGACAACAGAAGGGTGGGCAGCGCGAGCACCGCGAGCCCGAGCCAACTCCGGCGGGTCGCCAGCTGGCCGGGGCCGTCCGGAGACGTTTCGTGCATGACAGATCCTTCCGTTCACCGAGTCCGGTCATGGGTACTGATCCACGCGGCGGCGAGAACTCATCGCTCCAGGGGAAACTTCTGCGCGCCTGTCGCCGCAGTGCTGACCCGCCGTGTCCCGGGCGCTTTCGGCGCGTTCCGGGTACCGGTCGACCTACAATTGGCGAGCGTGGACCGGGAGGACAGACGATGACGGTTGGTAATGTGGTCCGGCAGATTTCCCCGGCTCACCGACCCGTTTCGGCACGAACTGCTCGTCCACTGCTACCGCATGCTCGGCTCGGTGCACGACGCCGAGGATCTCGTCCAGGAGACCTATCTGCGGGCCTGGCGCTCGTACGACGGGTTCGAGGGCGTTCCTCGCTGCGTACCTGGCTGTACCGGATCGCGACCACCTGCTGCCTTCGGGCTCTGGAGAACCGCAGCCGGCGACCGCTGCCGGTGGGGCTGGGCGCGCCGAGCGCCGACCCGGACGAGTGGTTGAGCCGCGACGCGGCCACTCCCTGGCTGGAACCGTTCCCGGACGACCTGCTGGATGGGGAGCGGTCGGATCCGGCCGTCATCGTGAGTGCCCGGCAGAGTGTCCGGCTGGCCTTCGTCGCCACCCTGCAACACCTGCCACCGCGGCAACGGGCGGTCCTCATCCTGCGCGACGTGCTGCAGTGGCGGGCCGCCGAGGTGGCCGACCTGCTGCAACTGAGCCCGGCCGCGGTCAACAGCCTGCTGCAACGAGCCCGAGCCACCCTGCACAGCCGGGCGCCTCGGGAGGACGAGTTCACCGAGCCGACGGCAGCCGCCGAGCGGGACCTCCTCGATCGTTACGTGACGGCGTTCGAGAAGAAGGACATCGCCGGGCTGGTGCGGTTGTTCGCGCCGGACGCGGTGTGGGAGATGCCGCCCTACTCCGGCTGGTACGAGGGTCCGGTGAACATCGGCCGGCACCTCGCGCTGCGGTGCCTCTCCGCGCCCGGTCCGGTCCGACTGATCCGCACCGGGGCCAACGGGCAGCCCGCGCTGGCCACCTACATGGGCACCGAGGACGGCAGCTTCGAGCTGGTGAACCTCCAGGTGCTCACCATCACGGACCCGGCGATCACCCGCATCACCGCGTTCTCCGATCCTCGGCTCTTCGCGGCCTTCGACCTGCCGGTGACCGCCTCGGCAGGCCTGCTGGACGGGCTCCGCGCCGAGTCCGTCCCCACACCGACGCGGTGAGCGCTCGTCGTTCGGCTGGCCCGCCACGCCGACGATGACCGTCGGTGACCGGCCTCGCAGCGCGAACCCGTCCAGATATTCCCGTTCTTGAATCTGGGTCCGGTCATGCGGTGTAGTGGACCGACGCGCAGTCTCGGATCGAGCAGAGGAGCGGTGCCGTGCGGTACGCCGACAACCCGGTAATCGAGTGTGACCTTCACCTGGCGGCGGACCCCGCCGGGTCTGGGATCTGGTCACGAACATCGAGCTACCGGCGCGGTTCAGTCCGGAGCTGTGCCGGGTGTCGTGGCTGGACGACTGCGACGGGCCGATGCTGGGCGCCCGGTTCGAGGGCCACAACCAACATCCCCTGCTGGGTGAGTGGCGCACCGTCTCGCACGTGGTGCGCCTGGACGCGCCGCGCGTCTTCAGTTGGGTGGTGGTCGACGAGGACGGCCGGTTCGGCGGTGGTCCGGCCGACCCGGGACGGCCGGGCGCGACCTGGCAGTTCCGACTCGTCGAGGAGGAGGGTGGCTGCCGGCTGATCCACTCGGTCCGGATCGGGCCGGGTCGCACCGGCCTGAGTCTGATCATCGACGGTGCGCCGGAGCACGAGGAGGTCATCATCGAGCGCCGGACGGCAGCCCTGCGCGAGGCCATGACCACCACGCTGGAGGGCATCAAGGCCCTGGCCGAGACGCCCGCCGCCGACAGGTCGGCAGCCGAGGGTGACGGCCGGCCGGTCCGACCGCCGGCCGGCCACGACGAGCGGGGCCGACCGGCGAGCGGGACCGGCGGTCGGTCAACGGGCGACCGGCAGCGCCACCGCGGCGGGCGGCGGTGCGGGCGTCAGGTTCTCCGCCGGCGGGCGGTTGCGCTCCGCCAGCCACTTGATCCACCAGAACACGCCACGGGCGAGGCAGACCAGGGTCACCGCGAAGAACAGCGTGTAGACCACGTTGAACACCATCAGCAGGCCGTAGACCATGCCGACGCTGGAGCCGAACATGAACTGCATCCGCGGTGCCGCCGGGGTGGTGCCCGGGTCGGTGATCATGTAGTTGGTGAACAGGACGAAGGCCACCCCGGTCATCGGCACCAGCGCGGCGACCAGCGACACGTCCCAGATGAAGTGCCGGAGCACGGCCTGGATGACGAACGCACCCAGCCAGCCGACGATCAGCGGCACCTTCTTGGTGAGCATGGCGTTGAGCACCGTGCCCGCCGTCACGATGACCACCGGGATGAGGATGCTGATCACCCCGGGCACGTTCTCGGTGAAGTGGTACGGCGGAGCGATGTTGACCCAGGAGAACGCCAGCAGCGTGATCGTGATGCCGAAGTTGGACGGGTTCATGAAGTGCCGCATCCGGCCCTTGATCGGCGCTTGCAGCACCGCCTTCTGGCCGACCGCCACGACCACGGCGAACGCGATGGGCCAGAAGTTGTCGTTGGCGTACAGCAGCATGTTCGCGGCCAGCGCGGTGATGTGCGCGGGCAGCAGGAAGGTGTACATCCCCACATGCCGTTGCCGCTGAAGGCGGCGGGCCGCTTCAGGGCCCGCGCCGAGATCATCTCGACGATGATCTCGGTGCCGTACCGACCGCCAGGGCCAGGATCGGCCACAGCCAGGGCTGCTCGAAGCCGAGCACTGTGTAGCCCAGGATGTTGAAGATCGTCATCGACATGGCGAAGTTGCGCAGCGCCAGGTAGCGCAGGTCCTGCCGTCCACCCGGGTACGGCGGGCCGGGCCGCCGCGGGCGTCGGCTGCGGTGCCGTCGTGGGCGGCAGGACCGGTGTGGCGACGGAGAGGTCCCTCGCCGCCTCGGGTCGCTTGACGTCCGTCATCGCTTCGTCAACTCCTCGGCTTTGTTGGTCAGCATGAGGTCGTGCCAACCGGCGGTCAGGTCGAGCGTCTGCCGGTGGGTGGCGCCGGCCAGGTCGCGCCAGCACACCTCGGCCGGACCGGCCGGTCCCCGGCGTCGCCGAGACCGAAGAACACGTCGAAGCTGCGCTTGCCGGAGTGCCCCACCCCGTCGAGCTGGGCGAGCTGGGTACGGCCGTCGGCGGTGGTGAGCTTCACCTGCGCGCCGTACGCCGGGGTGGTGCCGTCGCCGGTCAGCGTCGGTCGGGTCAGCCGCAGCCCCAGGAAGTTTCCGTCGCCCGGCTTGTCGTTGCGGTAGAACGCGGGCGGCCCCACTGGCGGGCCACGGCGAAGTCCTGGCCCCGTCACCGTTGGTGTCGGCGACCGCCACCCCGGGTCGGGATGGGCGGGGACAGGCCGAGTTCCTTGCCGACGTCGGCGTACCGGCCGTTGTCCTCGCGCACCCAGAAGGCGAGCGTGTTGTCGCCGGCGATGTCGTCGCCCGGCTCGGCCTGGGCCACATGTCCGGGTCGGAGAGCAGCAGGTCGTTGCTGATCGCCAACTCCTGCAACCAGTTGAACCGGTTGATGCTGCCCTTCACGAAGCCGGTGGCCTGGACGACCGCCAGCTGGCCGCTGTTGTCGAAGTCGGCCATCTTGGCATCCCAGCCCCAGCCGACCCAGGCCATGTTCTTGGCCGACGCCACGTTGCGGAACGGCGCCTCGCCCTGCTCAGCTTCTCCCGAGCCTGCTCCGGCGACGCCGCCGTGTTCTGCCAGAGGAAGTTGCTCTCCTCCAGACCCCAGGACTCGGTGATGTTGCTGACGAACGCGTCGAACCGGCCGCGCCCTCCAGGTCGGCGAAGTCGATGGACATCCCTTGAACGAGTCGTTCCCGAGCACCAGGGACTTCGGGGTGATCGGGTCCCGGCGCCCTGCACCAGGTCGAACCGGATCCGCCCGGCGTGGACCGGTTGTGGAAGAACCGGTCATGGCCGAAGTCGTTGGCCAGGTACAGCTCCGGCAGCAGGTCGCCGTCCAGGTCCGCGGAGCTGGATCCGAGCGTCCAGCCGGTGAAGTACTGGGGATCACCGGCCACCTGCTCCTCGAAGCTCACCGAGGGCGAGTCACCAGTGGTCGCGCCGGTCCAGCGCAGGATGTGCGCCGCCGGCGTTGCGGGCGTGCGACATCGAGTGGTTCATCTGCACGTGCGGCAGGCCCTGCGGGTCGAGGACCTGGCTGTCCGGGAAGTAGTTGAAGATCCCGACGTCGGGCCGGCCGTCGCCGTCGAAGTCGGCCACCGCGACGGCGTTGGTGTTCCACAGCGGGCCGCGGTACACGTCGCCGACGGTCCGCTGCGGGATCACCTCGATCGGGTGGTACGCCGCGAGACTCAGCGCGGTAACCCGGGCCGTTGCAGGAACAACACCGGCGTCCGGCCCCAGTAGTAGACCAACAGGTCCAGCCGGCCGTCGAGGTTGAAGTCGCCCGGGTGCACCCCATCGGGGCGATCGCCGGACCCATCGGCAGCGGGGCCGGGTCCAGCACGAACGGCGCGTAGGTAGCGCCGCTGTCCGGGGCCGGGTGACGATCGCCGCGTCGCTGCGGCTGTCGACCAGGCAGAGGTCGTTCGCGCCACCCTTGCCGTCCAGGTCGTTGAGCGCCACCCCGGCGCCGACCGAGGAGACCCAGGATCGGATGTGCTCGTACCGGGGATTGACCTGACGTACGGTGCGCTCCGGCAGACCGGGCGGCAGCGCGATGGGCAGTTCGGTGAACGCGTACCGGGAAGCCAGCGTGCTGCGGTCCTCGGCCGAGGCCGAGGGCAGTCGGGCCACCGAGAACACACCGGCGACCAGCGCCAGGACGAACACCGGTGGGATGAGTCGGCGCAGGATGCCTACGGATTGCGGTGGCAAGTGTCCCCTCGGGTAGACGGCGCCGGGACGCTCGGGTCGACCGGCAGTGGGCGGTCCGGCAGCTACGGACGAACCATCGCCATGCTTTCGTCCGGTACGGCCCGGTGTCTTCTCAGGAATTGCTCTCGAAACGGTTTGCGACGAAGCCCGCACGGATGGATAAATCTTTCTGGAGAGCGGCCATCGCCACTGGTCACAGCGGTTGCACGCGAACGGGAAACGGGTCCCGAATATGGTCGTGGAATCGCGCCGTCCCACCCGGTTCGAGCCGGATGGGACGGTGTCCGGGACGCGGTCAGTCGGCCTGGCTGACGAGCATGGGCAGGCCGCCGCGCACCCGCAGCGACAGCATCGGCTCGGGCACCACCGGGTGACCCGCCGGACGGGTCAGGCGCAGATCCCGCACCAGCAACGCGGTGGCGAAGGTCGCCTCCATCAGACCCAGGTGGTTACCCACACAGAACCGGGGCCCGGCGCCGAACGGGATGTACGCGTACCGGGGTCGGTCGACGGACCGGGCCGGGTCGAACCGCTCCGGGTCGAACCGCTCCGGGTCGTCCCAGAACCGTGGGTGCCGGTGCAGGGTGTACGTGCAGATGAGCAGATCCGCGCCGGCCGGGACGTGAAAGCCGCCCACCTCGTCGTCGGCCAGGGCCTTGCGCGGCAGCAGCCACACCGGCGGGTAGAGGCGCATCACCTCCTCCAACACCATCGTGGTGTAGCGCAGCCGGCCCAGGTCGTCCACTGTGGGCAGCCGGTCACCGAGCACCGACACCACCTCGGCGCGCAGCCGTTCGCGTACCTCGGGATGCCGGTCGAGCAGGTACAACGTCCAGCTCAGCGTGCTGGCGGTCGTCTCGTGTCCGGCGAGCAGCAGGGTGACCAGTTCGTCCCGGAGCCGGATGCGGCCGATCCGGGGTCCTGCTCCTGTCCGGCGGAGGCGATCAGCCGGGACAGCACGTCGGCCCGGCCGTCGTCGGCGGTGCCGCGCTCGGCCACCAGGTGGTCGACGATCCGCCTGAGCCGCCGCCGGGACCGCCGGAAACGCATCTGCCGGGGTAGCGGGAGCACCGGCGGCACCGCGCTCAACGTCTCCAGTTCGAACATCGCCTGGTCCTGCACGGCGGCGAAGTCGTGGCCGATGGTGGGGAACCGGCCCAGGTCGGTGTCGAGCAGGGTACGGCCCAACACCCCAGGGTCAGCGAGGTCATCTCCTCCGACACGTCGACCACCTGCCCGCTGCGGCGATGCAGCCGCTCGACCAGGGCGGCGGCCTCCTCCGCCACCGCACCGGCCTGGGCGGCGATCCGTCGGCTCTGGAACGCCGGCTGGATCACCTTGCGCTGCTTGCGCCACAGCTCGCCCTCGCTGGTGAGCAACCCGTCGCCGAGCGCCCGTCGGGCGTGCACCAGGCCGATTCCCTTGTGGTAGTTGGCCGCGTTGTCCGCCAGCACGTGCTTGGCGTGGTCCGGTGGTTGAAGAAGTACAGACTCTTCGGGCCGACCGGCAGACGCGCCGCGTCGCCGTACCGTTCGGCGGCCGAGGTCATCATGCCGAGTCGGTCCCGGGCCATCACCACGAGCATGCGCAGCGCCGCGGAGCGCCGCGGACCGGGCGGGTGCGGTGGACACGTGTCGTGAGGGTCATGTCGTCGCCCCGGTCCGCTCGCGCGCCAACCGGCGGAATTCGCCGTCGGTGAAGAGCAGCGGGTCACCGTCGGCCCGGTCCAGCGCCACCAGCCGGCCGATGAAGATGCTGTGGTCCCCGCCGTCGTACGCCTGCCACAGCTCGCACTCGAAGTGGGCGACCGCGCCGACCAGCAGCGGCGAGCCGGTCCGCTCTCCGGCCCGCCACTGGGCGAAGTCGAACTGCTCCCGGCCCAGCGGCCGACGCCGGTCGGCGAAGTAGCGGGCCACCGGTTCCTGCGGCGCGGCCAGCACCGAGATCCCGAACTGGCCGGCCGCGCTCAACGCACCGTGCATCACGGCGTCCCGGCCGACGCAGACCAGGGCCAGCGGCGGGTCGAGGGAGACCGCGGTGAACGAGTTGGCCGTCATGCCGTGCGGGGTCGGCCCGCCGACGGTGACGACGGTGACGCCGGTGGGGAAGGCGGCGAAGACCCGGCGGATTGTCTTCGGGTCGGTCACCACACCGGTGGGGTGGGGTTGCACAGTCACAGTGACCTCCTGCGGTCGCCGGTCAGGCCGTACGCCCACGGCGTACGGCTGAGCGCGGCCTCCAACGCCTCCGGCACCCGGGTGGGGACGGTGCGGGTGTTAGGGCCACGCATGCACGCCACGCGCTGCAGAGCCGCGGGCGACGAGGAGTTCGCCGCCGTCGGCGTCCAGCCGGACGTAGTCGAAGCCGAACTCGATCTGGGTCTGCGCCAGCTCACGCAGGTGCATCCGGACCGCCAGTTCGTCGAACGCGGTGATCTCGGCGAAGAACTCGCAGTCCACCCGCAGGGTGAACAGCTTCAGGTCCGACTGGAGGTCGGCCAGGACCGCCGGCGCCCGCTCCTTGAGGAACATCTCCCGGCACCGCCCCTGCCACCGCAGGTAGTTGACGTAGTAGACGTTGCCGACGATGTTGGTCTCCTCGAACCCGACCGTGTGCCGAAGCTCGTACCAGCGCTCCACCGTCGTCACCTCCCCTCGGTGAGAATCGCGAACACCACCGGCTCGTCGACGCCGCGTACCGCGGTGACGAAGGTCGCCACCCGCAGCTCGCCGTTGCCGAACACCGTCCAACCGGGACGCGGGAGGGCAGCAGGGTCAGCGGCCCCTGGCTGGTCGCCGGCCTTCTGCACGCACTCGGCCGCCGCCCAGACCCGCGTCGCGGCCGTGTCGGCGTCCTCGCCGGTCTCGGCGGCGAGCAGCCGGGCCAGCGCGGCGTGCCCGCCGAGCAGGCCGTCCCAGACGGCCTCGTCCCGGTGGGTCACCGTCTCCACGTCGCAGCCGAGGGGCCCGGTCGCGGTCACCGCCAGGGTCAGCCCCGCGCCGTGTGCCATCGACAATGTCCGCCCGCCCGGAATCTCCGGACGGCCGTCGGGCGGTAGGTCACCTCGACCGGATCACCGGTGGAGCGCCGCGCGGCGATCCGCGCCCTGGCGCGACGCCGGGCCACGTGCCCGCCCGACCCGCCGTTCGGCTCGGCCGGGCCGTCCGGCTCGACCGCCACCGCCACCCGCGCGCCGAGGACGTCGCCAAGCGCCCGCTCCAGGTACGGCCCGAGCAGCGGCGCCACCAGGCCCTTGCCGTCCTGCTTGCGGACGGCGCGCAGCCGCAGGCCCTCCCACCGCTCCACGACCTCTCCGGCGGTGGTCCGCAGGACGATGTCGTAGACGTAGGTGTCGCCGTCGCGGCTGCGCTCGGTGGCGCAGTAGCGCAACTCGCCCCGGCCGGCCAGCTTCTCCCCGCCGGGTAGATCCGCTCCACCCCGGCCGGCAACAGCGTGGCGTCCGGCACGCAGACCTGGTTGCCGTGCATCAACGCGTCCCGTACGCCGGGGTCGCCGAGCAGCAGACCGTCGGGCACGAACCGGGCGAACCAGTCGACGCGGTCCAGCGCCTCCACCTCGGCGTCGACGTGCCGGGCGGCGGCACGCCGGTAGCGGCGCAGCCGCTGGAACCGGTCGCCCTGGAACAGCACGTCGCCGTACAGCTCGTCGGCCGGGGACAGCGGCACCGGGACGATCTCGTCGGAGACCTGGTCGGGCGGGCCGTCCGGGACCGGCGAGTCGGTGAAGCGCAACGTCGCGGTGAAGTGGTCGGCGGCGAAGGCGGTCTCCTCGCTGCGGATGGCGACCTGGACGGTGTCGTCGTCGGTCACCGTCGCCGCCACCCGGATCCGGCTGCGGCCGTAGGGCGGGACGATGATCGGCCGGAGGAACTCGGCCCGCTCGATGACCGGCACCCGGCCGTCACCGGTGACCGCGCCGGCCACCTGGGCCATCGCCTCCATGCCGAACACCGCCGGGAACAACAGGTTGCCGTCGAGGAAGTGGTCGGCGAGATAGAGGTCGGTGCCGACGTTGAGGTCGACCTCGGTGACCAGTTCCACGCCGTGGTAACGGATCAGGGGCGCTCCACGAACCGCAGCAACGGCAGCTCCGGCAGGTCGTACCGGACCGTGTCGATGCCCTCGGTGCGGCCGCTGATCACCACCACGGCGGGTACGTCCGGGTCGGCCAGCAGCCGGCGCAGGATCGCGATGCCCTGGTCCGGGGTGACCGGGGTGACCCCGTCGCGGGTGAGGGACTCGACCACGGAGAGCCGTTCCCCATGCCGACGCCGGACCAGACCGACCACTCCAGGCAGATCGCCTGACACCCGGGTGCCGGCGGCCGAACTCCTCGGTGGTCTCTGCCAGCCAGTCGTTGGCGGTGGCGTAGTGCGCCTCGCCGCGCAGTCCGGCACGGCCGATGATGCTGCCCAGCGTCACCAGCAGCTTGAGCCGGTCCGGGTCGACCGCCGCCAGGGTGGCCCGCAGGCCGTCGATCTTCGGCGCGAGGGTGCTCCGGAAGGCCGCCAGGTCCAGGCTGGTCAGCGCCGCCGGCTCGTTCCGGCCGGCGCCGTGCAGGACCGCGGTGACCGGACCGAGCTGCGCGGTGAGTTCGGCGACGGCACGGCGCACCTGGTCGGCGTCGGTGACGTCGGCGCGGGCGTAGCGGACGGTCACCCCGTCTCGGCGATCCGGGCCAGGTTGGCGGCCAGTTCGGTGTCGGCCGCCGGGTCGGAGCGGCCGAGCAACGCCAGGCTCGCTCCGCTGTCGGTGGCCATGGCCAGCGCGCACTCGGCGGTGATGCCCTTACCGCCGCCGGTGACCAGCAGCACGTCGTCCGCGCCGAGCACCGGGCGGGCCGGGCGGCACGCACCGGCATGGCGCGCAGCGTCGGCACCGGCGGACACCGGAGGCGTCGTAGCGCACCTCCCGGTAGTCGACGGTGCCCGCCACCTCGGTCACCACCCGGTCGACCACTGACGCGTCGTCGGGCAGGTGCACGATGGTGATCCGGGCCTGCGGCGCCTCCAGGCGAAGGGTCTTGGCCAGGCCGGCGGCGCCGCGACCGTGCTGGACCAGCACGTAACGGGTGCCGGGACCACCGCCGAGGACCTCCTGGGCACCGGTCAGCGCCAGGTCGAGAGCCTCCACCGGGCAGGGGTCGGGCAGGCAGACCAGCACGCCGTCACCGAGGTTCGCCTCCTCGAGGGTGGTGGCCAGCCGGGCGGCCCAGGGTGTCCGGGCGCGGCGTACAACCGCCACCGACCGGCCTCCGTGGGAGCCACCCGTGCGGGCGCGACCAGCTCGTCCAGGTCCAGTCGCCAGGGCCGGGCCCAGGCCGCGGCGCCGGCCACCACCGGGACGCTCGCCGCCTCGCCCTGCCCGACCGTACCCGCCAGTTCGTCCAGCGCCTCGGCCAGCTGGCGAACGGTCGCCGTGGCGAAGTTGGTCGGCAGCGCGGCGCTGGGAACGTCCATCCGCTGGGCGAGGTGGTTCATCACCTGACCGACGGTGATCGAGCTGAGGTGCAGGTCGTCCAGCAGGCGGCTGTCCGGCTGCACCGTCTCCAGCGGCAGTTCCGCCCGCTCGGCGGCCAGCCGGCGCAGCAGGTCCTCGGTGGACTCGCCGGGCACGTCCGTGGCCGCCGGCTCGGCGGTGCGGGTGGCCGGGGCGACCGACGTGTCCGCCACCGGGGCGGTGGCCACCGGCAGCCGCAGCGTCGGGGCCTGCTCGCACGGGTTGGCCAGGAAGGAGAACCGCTGGCCGACCTGGAGCGGTCGGGTCAACCGGCCGTGGAACAGCCCGCTGTCCACCTGGGCGGCACCGACGACGTACGCCGCGCCGACCACCTTGAGCAGGCTCGCGATCGACTCGTCGTCGGTGTCCAGGGCGACCGCCGGCACCTCGGTGGTCCGGGACGCCAGTCCGGTCAACACCGGCCCGGCCCGACCTCGACGAACAGGTCGATGTCCTTCGCGGCGAGGGTGACGGCCTGGCTGAACAGCACCGGGTCGGTGATCTGGCGGCGCAGCAGGGCGGGTACGTCAGTGTCGGCCGGCAACACGTCGCCGGTGACAGTGGAGACCAGCCGCCGGTCCAGTGGCCGGACCGGTTCATCGGCGAGCGCCGCGCCGAACGCGTCGGCGGCCGGGGCCACCAACGGCGAGTGGAACGCGTGCGAGACGGAGAGCACTGTGGCGTTCAGGCCGGCGTTCCGCGCCCGCCGGCAGGCCGCCTCGATCGCGTCGTTCGCTCCGGCGATCACCGTGTGGTCGGGGCTGTTGTAGCCGGCGATGACCACCGGCAGGTCGGTGATCAACGGGTCGACGGCCTCCGGACCGACGCCGAGGCTGGCCATCGTGCCGGATGCGCTGTGCCGGGCCATGGTCTGGCCGCGGACGGCGGCGATGCGCAGCAGACCCGCCTCGTCGATCGCGCCGGCCCAGTGCAGCGCGGCGATCTCGCCCAGGCTGTGGCCGACCGCCAGGGCCGCCTCGATGCCGAGCGCGGTCAACGCCCGCAGGCCGGCGGCAGCGCCGGTGACGATGCGCGGCTGGGCCACCTCGGTGGCCACCACGTCGCCGCCGGTGGGCAGGTTCGCCCGCAGGTACACCTCCTCGGCCTCGGCGAATCGCCGGCGCAGCGCGCCACCACTGACGCCCCGCCCGGAGCCCTGGCCGGGGAAGAGGTAGCCGATCCGTCCCGGCCCGCTGACCTGGCCCACCAGGCACCGCCCGTCGGCGGAGAACATCCGGTCTCACCGGCCCGCACGGCGTCGCGCACCGTGCACAGCCGCCGCTCGGCGTCCTCCGGCGAGGAGACGACCACGGCCGCCCGGAAGGGCAGCTCGCGCAGCTCACCGTGCAGGGTCACGGCCAGGTCGGCGAGTTGGGCGTACGCCAACGACGGCACGAACTCGATCAACTGGTCCAGCCGGTGCGCCAGGTCCGTCGCGGTGGGCGCGTCGACCACCAGCAGTTCGGCGTCCTGGAGGCCGGTGGCCAGGGCGCGGGTACGGGTGTCCATGGTGGACCGGCGACGCGGCCGGGAGTTGTCCAGGACGATGTGGGTGTTGATGCCGCCGAAGCCCATCGCGGTGATCCCGGCGCGACGAGGGATGTCCGCCGGCCAGGCCTCCGCCCGACGCAGCGCGCGCAGCCGGGGTGCCGTCGCTGAGCAGCGTGTGCGGATCGACGCAACCGATGGCGGGCGGCAGCACTCGTGGTGCACCGCCATCGCCGCCTTGATCAGACCGGCCACTCCGGCCGCCGCCTTCGTGTGGCCGATCATGCCCTTCACCGAGCCGATCGCGGCCGGCGGCACCGACGGGTCCGCCTCGACACGGGCGCTCGACAGCGCCTCCAGCTCGGTCGCGTCACCCACCTTGGTGCCGGTGCCGTGGCCCTCGAACAACCCGATGGTCTCGATGCCGAAGCCGGTGCGCTCGTACGCGCGGCGCAGCGCCAGCCGGTAGCCGCTGACCTCGGGCCGGGTGATACCGCCCTTGCCGTCGGAGGAGATGCCCCAGCCGGCGATCGTGGCATAGATGCGGTGCCCCGGCGCGGGCCTCGTCCTCCCGCATCAGCACCACCATGCCGCAGCCCTCACCAGGCCAGAACCCGTTGGAGGAGCGGTCGTAGACCCGCATCTCGCCGGTGGCCAGGGCGCCGGTCTTGGCGAAGCCGATGATCTCGAACGGGTCGATGGAGAGGTCGACACCACCGGCGACCGCCACGTCCACGTCTCCGTCGATGAGCGTCTTGCAGGCGGTGGCCACCGATAGCAGCGACGAGGAGCAGGCCCCGTCCACCGTGTAGCCGCCGCCCTTGAAGTCGAAGTGGTTGCAGATCCGCCCGGCGATGGTGTTCGACAGCGCGCCGGCGAGCGTGTCCTCGTCGATCTCCGGGAACGGGCTCTTGAAGGTCGCCTCGAAGTCGCCCAGGAAGCTGGCGAGCTGGTCGTCGTTCCAGTCCTGTTCCTTGAGCGCCGCCGCGACCATCCGCCGGACGTACGGCCAGCGCAGGCGGAGCTGGTTGGCACGGGAGAACTCGCCGGTGAGGCTGTTGCCGACGACCACGCCGGTCCGCTCCGGGGCAGTCCCTCGGCCATCGGGAAGCCGGCGTCGGCCAGCGCGGCGGCGGCGACGTCCAGCGCCAGCCAGTGGGTGAGGTCGGTGGAGCGGAAGGTGCTGCCGGCCACCTTGTACGCCACCCGGTCGAACTCGTACCCCTCGATGACCGCCGCGTTGCGCGCGTAGAACCGGTCCGGCGTCTTCGGATCGGCGTCCCAGTAGTCGTCCAGCTTCATCCGCACGTCGGGCAGCCGCCGGAAGGCCGCCGACCGGCGAGCGCGTTTTCCCACAGCTCCCGGGGACGTGGCGTCGGGATAGCGGCACGCCATGCCCACCACAGCGATTCTGGTCATATTTCTTAACCCTTTCCTCAGACGCCCTGCACAGCGCGGAACAATTCGCGCACAACCTTCGCCTCAATCAGTCGAATCAATTGCTTCGGGCCGACACGAGCACATTCCTGATCCGCTGCCGCCACACTTCGTACGCCGGGGAGCCGTCCGCCGGGCCCACCCCGATCCGGGTCTCGTCGGTGACCGCCGAGGCGTCCTCGGTGGACAGCCCGCACAGCACCCGGGTCGCCACCTGGTTGTGCGGCACCACCAGGCCGGCGCGTACCCGCGCCCCGGCGGCGAAGGCCGACCCTGGGCCAGATCGCCCCGGTACGGCCCGGACAACTCGAGCAGCCGCTCCAGCCCCGCCTCGTCGGCACCGCCCGCGTAGGTCGCGGCCAGGCCGGCACCGGCCCACAGGTCGGCATGGCGCCGCTCGGGGAACCCGGCGAACAGGCGGGCCAGCCGGTCCGGCTCGGCCCCGACCACGAACCAGGAGGCCCGGCCGACGCCCTGGTCGATCGCGCGCACCGCGTAGCCCCGGGTCGTCGCCGGGCCAGGGAAGCTCTCCTCGCGCTGCCGCCGCTCGACGTAGCTCTGGGTGCGGAAGTAGGCCTGGTGGAAGCCGTAGCCGTCGAGCACCAGCCAGCGCAGCAGCGGGTCCGGCGCGTACAGCCGGGACCAGCGGATCCGGGGCAGCCGGGCCATCGCCCAGCCCACCCCACGTAGGCCATGTAGACGTGCGGGTCACCGGGACCGGCGAGGAACTCGGCGACCCGTCCACCCGCCCGGGCAGCGTCGCGGATGGCCAGGCCCATGGCCGCGCCCTCGTAGGCGAAACCGCGCCAGGTGGGCGTCAGCCGCTCCAGCGGTGCCACCACGTCGGCCACGACGCGGGCCTCCGCGGCCTCACCGAACCCGGTGAGGAAGGACCGACCAACGCTCTCCAGACGATCGCGGGTCGCCTCGTCCTGACGTGGAAACCCCGGACGTCGCATTTTGTCTGGGCAATGTCAGGGGTCAGGACACGCCGTCGCAGCCTTTGCCAAGCTCTCATCAAGCACTCCCGGGGCAACGAATATGCTGCCAATGCTTCCAGCCGGTGCGGCGACTTTCTTCTTCACCGTTGCGGCGCTTCCCGGCCGTTCACGGGCAGGCAGAAGCGGAGCTGTGAAATCAGGCGCAGAAATGGGTAGTGGAAATCGCTACGACACGTGTGTGGTGGGCACCTGGAAATGGGCGCGGATCCGACGACGCCACACCTCGTAGTCCGGTTCGGCGTCGTCGGCGAGACCGCCGACCGCGACGTCGTCGGCCAGCGCGGCGGCTGCCTCGACCGACAGACCGGTCAGTGCCGTCAGCCCAACCTCGGTGTGTGCCGGCTGGAAGCCGAGAAGTGCCGGGCCTTCGCCGCGAAGACCGCGCCCTGCGCCAGGTGCGCGTGGTCGTCCCCGGCGCCGTCCACGAGGAACGCAGGCTGGTGGGGTCGGCGCCGCCGGCGAAGGTCGCCGCCAGACCGACACCACTCCACAGGTCCGCCTGCCGGTCCGGCGCGAACCGCCGTACCGCCGCGACGACTTCCGCCGCGCGTGCCCCGTGGATGAACCACAGCGCCCGACCGATGCCCTGGTCGACGGCGCGCGGGAAGTAGTCCGCCCGTCCCCGCCAGGGTACGTGGGCAGCAGCTCCTGCCGGGTCACGAACCGCTCGGTCTCGAAGTACGCCCGGTCGAAGCCGTACCCGTCGACGGCGAGCCAACTCATCGTCGGGTAGTAGGGGTGCCGGTCAGGTCGGGCAGTACGCCCTTCCACAACGGGCGCGGCAGGCGGGCCATGGCGAACCCGATGCCGATGTAGGTCAGGAACGTGTGCGGGCGGCCCGGACCGGTGAGCAGGTCCCGGCCCGGTGGCGGCGGCGGCCCGGCATCGCGTCGAGGACGGTGAGCGCCATCGCCGCGCCCTCGTACGCGAAGCCGCGCATCTCCGGTTCGACAAGCTCCAGCCGACGCTCCAGCTCCCACTGGTCGCGCATGTCGATGCCCCACTCGAACCCGCAGATCACCGCCTGCGGAATGGCCTCCAGCCGGCGGGTCACCGGACCGGGCACCACGGGGAAGCCCCGGCGGGCGAAGGTTGTCTCCACCAGTGACGGCGTCAGGATCAGTCGCCGCAGTGAACCCAGGGTGGTCGGCATCGTCGTCCTCCTCACCGCCCGGCGACGCGCCGTGGCCGGCGTACCCATCGTGGTACGCCGGCCACGTCGTGCGCGCCTTCGTTCATGCGCTCTGAGTCGGCGTCAACCGCGCCCCTCGCGGATCCGCGGCCGACGCAGCAGCACCACCGCCACCACCACGACCAGCAGCAGGTCCAGCACGAGAAGGCCGACGCTGAGCGGGTCGTCGGCGCCGTGCTGGTGCCCACCGGCGGTCGCCGCCGGCGGGTCGTCGGCGACCGGCACGGGCGGCCCACCGGCGGCCACGGTGAACCGGGTGACGCCGGACAGTTGCCGCCCGTCGGTCAGCAGCACGTGGTACCCGGCCAGGTACTCCCCGCGGTGGCGACCGAGACGGGCAGCACCAGCCTGCGTTCCTCCAGCTTCGCCGCGCCGGCCGCGACCGAGCGGCCCCGCCGGCGGGTGTGACGGACAGGTGGAACTCCCGGGCCCGCACGACGCCGTCGAAGGTGACGACCACCTCGGCCGGCGGGCCGGCCACCGTCAAGCCGTCCGCCGGTGTCACAGCGGCGACCCGCGCGGCCGGCTGGTCGGTGACCGCGGCGAGCACGACCATCGCGCACACCACGCACGCCAGCAGGTATCCGAACCAGCGGGAGCGACCCCGCTGTGGGCGCGTCGACGTCGTTGCCGTCACGGCCGTCACGGCCTGCTGGACGCCACGGTCGGCCGAGGGCGCAGCCGCAGGTCGACTGCTCGGCCTCGGTCCGGTTCGGCCGCAGGTGCAGGATGACCGCGATCACCATCGGCAGGAACACCACGGTGTTGTAGAACAGGTGGAGCTCGACCCGGGCAGGACCGTCTGCAACACACTCGTGGGCACTGACCGTCCGAAGAGGAAGCTGCCGGTCTGTGCCTGCACGAAGAGCAGCAGGTGCTCGATGTGGTGCCAGAACTGGATCCCGAAGGCGATCATCCACCAGGTTCGCGCACGGCCCACGAACGCGCCGCGCAGCAGCCACAGCCCGACGAGCATCACCAGCGCGTACCCGTAGTGCAGCCATTCGGAGGTGACCAGCCAGGGTACGCCAGGCCGAGCACCCGCGCGCCTTCGGCACCGGCCAGCCCAATGCCCAGATCTGGTACGCCTGCGTCAGGTGCTCGGCCCAGTGCGCCAGCACGATGACCATGAACAGGTTCAGGGCCAGGCGATGGTGCGCCCGTTCAACCGGTCGGTCAGCCCGGGTCGCGCCGTGTCAAGACTCATGGTGGCCTCCTGCCGTAGCCGTCGCCGGCCAAGCCGCCCGGCCGACGTCTCGTCCACACTGCCAGCCGGTGCCGGGCCACAGTTCTTCAAAATGCTCAGTCAGTGATGACACGATCACGTGCGGTTCTGGTCAACCGCCGGTCGCCGCGCTCGCCGACCGGGCACCGATCAGCGCCGCGGCCGACCAGGCGGCCCATGCCGCCGCGTCGACGAGCGTGCCGTCGTCCGGGTGGTGACGGCGGAACTCGCCGACCACCTCCTCGTCCACCTGGTAGGAGGCGACAGCGGTGAGCAACGCCAAGCGTGCGGCGGCCCGGTCCGCCGGCCCCAGGTCGGCCACCAGCCGCTCGCACCAGGCGGTGCTCAGTCCGGTGTCCGCGCCCGCCAGCTGGCCAGGCGCGCGGTGACCAGGTCGCGTACCTCCGGAGTGAGCACGCGCTCGCCGGCGGCCTGGAACACCCGGTCGGCCGCGCCCACCGCGGCGGCCACCGCCGGTCGGGGCGCGGCCCAGGCGGTCTCCGCGCGCAGTGGCCCGGCGGGCAGCAGGCCGGCGGTCCGGCCCGGCTCGCGCGGATCGCGCAGGGTGGGGCGCATGACCCGGCTGATCCCCTGCTTCAGTCGACGGCGGGTCCACGGCGCCAGGCCCGGCGGCAGCAGGAAGTTGGCCAGGAAGACGTTCACCATGCGGGTCAGGTAGTGGAACGCGACGACCACCCCGACCAGCTCCGCGCGATCGGCGGGGACAGACCCGCCGGCGGCGGCGCGGCCTCGTCGAGCTGGTGCGCGCTACGCGCCCAGGCCACCGCCGCGCGCAGCGCCGGCTCGGCGATGTCCTGCACCCGGTCGCCGCCGACCGCCTCGGCGGCGTGCTCGCCGGACAGGTCGTACATGCCGACGGTGTGCATGTCCGCGCAGTACGGGCAGATGTTGGCCACCGACACCGCCGCGGCGACCGCCTCCTTGGTGCCCCGGTCCACCGCCCCGACGGTGACCATCGGCTCACGCGCCAACCCCAGTACGCGGCCAGCACGTCCGGCGACGGGGAGTGCATCAACGCCGGCGGCACCACCAGCCGCATCTCGTCGGCGACCTGCGCGTACACCTCGGCGACCAGCCCGCTCGCCGATCCGGCGGGCACCGGGGTCACGTACCTGACCTGACGTTGGACCACTGAGGATGCGACCCGACCGGCGACCATCTCTGCCCTCCATCCGTTGACCTGCGCCCGGTCAGTATCGGCGCGGGGCGGTCCGCTGGACCGACGTCGATCGATCCAGCGCACGACCGAAGAAGGGCCGTCTGGACGCTCGGGTGATTCCTCCGGATCCGGGGCATTCCGTACGACCGCAAGGACGAAGATGCGACAGCTGTCGTCCCGCCGACACGATGTGGGAACGCGACCAGCGAGCGGTGCCCGGCGGGTCACCGGAGCGAGGCCGCACGGACAGGAGGCGATGCGGTGCAACCCGACAATCCCGAGCGCGACCCGGAACGGACCCTCGTGCTCGAGGCGTTCGCCGACACCATCATTCCCGGTGCGAAACGGTTTCCCGAGGATCGCGCCGTGGCCGGGTGTCAGTCGGTGGCGGAGCGGTGGAGGCCGGTGCCGTCGAACTTCTCGAAGGCCCGGCCGGCGGCCTGGCCGAAGGGCTGGACTCCCTGGTGTTCTCCCTCAACGACCATGCCCAGGAGTACGCCAGCAGCCACGACCTGACGCTGGACCCGGCGGTGCCGCCGTTCGTGGCGCTGCCGTTCGACCACCGCACCGCCCTGGTGGCCGCGCTCACCCGACCGGACCACCCGGAGAAGCAGATGTGGGTGGGCCTGGCCCTGTTCAGCAACATGGCCTTCGACAGCGCGGCGCATCTCAGCACTCCGGTCGCGTTGGCCGCCGGCCACCCGGGGCTGCTCACCATTGGCTACGAACAGCCGCAGGCCGACGGCATCTGGCGTTTCGAGTCCTTCTCGTACGGTCGGCAACTCGCCGACCTCCACCCTGACACGACGGCGACGGGCAGCCCGCATGACAAGCATCGAATCGACCGACGTTCTCATCATCGGCAGCGGTTTCGGCGGGCGATCCCGCGTACCACCTCGCCGCGGGCGGCACGCGTGACAGTGCTGGAGCGCGGCCCGTGGCTGCAGGGCGAGGAGTTCGACCACGACTTCCTGCTCGGCTCGTCGTACACCCGGGTCTTCGACTTCGTGGTCGGCGACGGCATGAGCGTGCTCGGCGGCAACTGCGTCGGCGGCGGCAGCGTGGTCTACTTCGCCACCATGCCGCGTGCGCCGCGCTTCGTGTTCGACCGGCGCGGCAGCATCGGCCGCCGGATGTGGCCCACCTCGATCAGTCGGGACGCCCTGGAACCGTGGTACGACCGGGTCGCCGAGGCACTGCCGATCACCAGGCAGACCTGGGACAAGGTTCCGTACGCCGGAGGGCTCTTCGCGGCGGCCTGCCGGCACGCCGGGCGCACCGCCAACCCGGCGCCGTCCGCGGTCGACCTGGACAGGTGCACGAACTGCAACTGGATGATGGCCGGTTGCCGGGAGGACGCCAAGCGGTCGTTGCTGCTGAACTACCTGCCGGCGGCGCTTGCCCACGGCGCGGAGATCCGGCCGCTGCACGAGGTGCAGCGGGTCTCCGCAACTCCGACGGCGGCTACCGGGTGCACTACCGGATCGTGGACGGTGAGGACTACCGGATCCTGCATGACGAGGGTGCGATCGACGCGAAGCTCGTCATCGTCGCCGCCGGTGCCGGGGCGACTCCGGTGATCCTGCAGCGGTCGGAGTCCGCGCTGGGCACCATGCCGCACGCGGTGGGGCGCTACTTCTCCGGCAACGGGGAGCGGCTGAACACCGCGGTCTTCGACGAGAGCGGGTCCGGGACGTGCTCGGCCTGTCCCGCCCGGACGGGCGGGCCTACGAGGCCTACCAGATCGGGCGCGGCCCGACGGTCGCCAGTTGGGACCGGCTCGACGGCAACCTGCCCGAGTTCGAGCGCTTCTCGTTGGAGCAGCTCTACTTCCCGCCGGGGCTGGGCACCATCCTGGCGCAGGCACCCGATGCCAGCGGCCCGACCTGGTTCGGGGTGGACAAGAAGGAGATGCCGCCGCTGGCAGTCCTGGCTGACGATCTTCATCATGTCCGAGGACGACAACGAGGGTGTCTTCGGACCACCGCCGGAGACCGGCAACTCGCACCGGCTCTCCCAGCAGATGTTGGGGCACGGCCCGCTGCGCTACCGACCCACCGAGCACACCCAGCGGGGCTGGTCGCTGGCGGACGCCGACATCAAGGACATCCTGGAGCGCGACGGGCTGGCCCGGGTCGAACCGTGGACGAACGACCTGGTCGGCGCGTACACGGTGCATCCCTGGCGTCCTGCCGGATCGGCGACGACCCGGCGACCTCGGCCCTGGACGACCGTCACGAGCTGCGCGGTCACCCGGGAATCTTCGTCACCGACGGGTCGGCTGTTCCCGGCGCGCTCACTGTGAACCCGGCGTCCACGATCGCCGCCCTGGCCGAACGCGCGGTCCCGGGCATCGTCCGGGCCCTGCAGGAGCGGGCGTTTCCGTCACCTACGGCGCACCGTCACCGGACGGCGCTACCGCCGGCCGTCGGGCGGTGCTGGCCGCTGAACCGTCGGGGTGTCGGCCGGCCCACGCCGGCCGGCACCCACCCAGGAGGGATATCGGTGCGAAAGCTCATCGCCAGGGTCGCCCGGCCTGCCACCGCGCTACAACTCCGGTACGTCGCCCCGGTCGCGCCACATCAGGCCAGTGGGCCGGTGGGCCGGGTCTACGACCAGGTCGAGCGGGACTTCGGGATGCTCGCGCCGCCGGTGGCGCTGCACGCGGCCGCCCCACCACTGCTCGCCGCGGCCTGGACCATGCTGCGCGAGGCGCTGCTGGCACCCGGACCGGCGGGTCGGGACGCCCGGAGGTCGTGGCGGCCGGGGTCTCCCAGGCCAATCGCTGCCCGTACTGCGTGGACGTGCACGGCGGCACCCTCGCCGGCCTGCTGAGCGGCCCGGACTCCGCCGCCGTGCTGACCGGACGGCTGGCCGACCTGCGGGACCTGCGGCTGCGCGAGCTGGCCCGCTGGGCGGCGTACGGCGGACCACCGCCGTTTCCCCGAACACGGTCCCGAACTCGTCGGCGTCACTGTGGTGTTCCACTACCTGAACCGGATGGTCAACGTCTTCCTGCCGGAGTCACCCTGCCGCCGGTGCCCGGACCGGTCGCGGCGCTGCTGCGGCGGGCGCGTCCCGGATCCTGGCCGGGCTGGCCCGGACGACAGTGGTCCCGGGCGAGTCACCGGGCCTGCTGCCGCCGGCGCCGGTGCCGTCGGACCTGTCGTGGGCCGGTGACCGACCGCACCTGGTCGCGGCGTTCGCCCGGTCCGCCGCGGTCATCGACGCGGCGGGCGAGCACAGCGTCCCGGAAGCGGTACGTCGACTGGTGTCGGCCCAGCTGCCCCGGTTGGACGCGCCCCGCCGGCGCTGCACGCGTACCGCTGGCTCGACGAGTGCGTCGCCGGCCTGCCGGAGCCGGACCGCCCGGCGGGACGCCTGGCGTTGCTCGTGGCATTCGCCTCCTACCGGGTCACCGCCGCCGACGTCGACCAGGTACGCGCCCACGGGTACGACGACCGCGCCCTGGTCGAACTGGCCGCCTGGTCGAGCCTCACCGCGGCCCGTCACCTGGGCGCGCGCGTCCAACGGGCCGCACCTACCGCGTCGGCGGACTGAACCGCCACAGCATCGGATGAACCCCGGTCCTCGGGCGATCCCCGCCGTCACGGCCGGTGTCGCGGGCTGCCCCTGGAACGGGTCGGTCCGGTGGCCCACTCGGCGGGTGTCGCGTGCACGTGACACCCCGCGAGCGTGTCCGGTCAGCGGTCCCTGCGTTCCTGGTGACGGCCGACCGCGATCGGCTCCGGAGTGCGCTCCGTAGGACCCACGCCAGCGCGGCACCATTTGGCATACCAATTCCGCGACCCGGTGACCCGGTGCCGAGCCAGGCACGAACGAGGTGGACAAACGTTCGAACGGCTCCGGAAATTCGCGTGACATCGAGATATCGGGCCATGCGACGGAAGGTGGAGTGCGCGCGATTATCGTAACGATTCACAAGAGGGTGAAGAACAGATAGCGGCAACCGAGCGTAGCCAAGTCCGCGTTAATTCGTGCGGCGATCCGACGTGAATGAATGATCTCATCCCCGCTCACCACCACAGTTAGTAACCCTGCACAGCGATCGTGGGCTTCGCCGACCGTAACCAAACGGCGGTCGAATTGACCGACAATTGCTGATCTTTCGTGCCAGACAGCAGGTCGGAGGCGCTGCCGGCGTGACCCGCGGTCAGATTTCGAGCGGGTCACAGGGCCTTTGGAAAGTGGGTCGTACCGCTATCCGCATAGATGGCCTACACGCTCATATCACGCCTAACGTACTGCTCAAGGCCTATCCCTCTTCACGATTGCGCTCTGCTGCCATCAAATCATTCCCCTGTTGTCAACTGCTCCGGGCTCGGCTAGCCTCGATCGGAAGCGGGCCATCCGCAGCGATGGGAGTGGAAAGAAATGCGCCACGACGCACTGAATGAATCGCAGGTCTCCTGTGGAGACGCCACTCGGGCCGGGATCACGATTCTTTCACAAGACAATTATTGACCAGTTCGGAACACGATTAGCCGGACAGGTCAGGGGAGGCATCATGGAGGAATCAACCAAACGAGCCGTGGACCGCGCGATCAGCACCATGCGGGAGAATCTCGGTGAACCACTCACCGTCGACGACATGGCCCGAGCGGCCATGTTCAGCAAGTTCCACTTCACCCGGATCTTCCAACGGGCAACCGGAGTCTCCCCGGCCGCTTCCTGTCGGCGCTGCGCCTACAGCGGGCCAAGCAACTGCTGGTCTCCACCTCACTCAACGTCGCCGACATCAGCCTCCGGGTGGGCTACAACAGCGTCGGCACCTTCAGCTCGCGGTTCACCCGCAGCATCGGCATGTCACCGACCACCTACCGACGCCGGGCGGGCTACGCCCGCACATCGCGACCGACCCCGGTCCTGCCGCGTACTCCGAGGCGCGGGTGTATGGCCGCATCCCCAACCAGCCGGGCCGGCTGACCGGACCGGTCTTCGTCGGTCTCTTCACCGACCGCATCCCCGAGGGTCGTCCGGTGCGCTGCGCGGTGCTGGCCGACGGAGGCTACTTCCAGTTCGGAGCGGTGCCGTCGGGCACCTGGTACCTGCTCGCCCAGGCAGTCGCCGGCGACACGGACGGTCGACCCGACGAGGCCAACCGGCCGATAGCGGTGGCCTCACACGGGCCGCTGACGGTGTGCCGGGACTCCGACATCCGGATGGACCTCGAATTCCAACCGATCCAGAACATCGATCCGCCCGTGCTGCTGGCCCTGATGGACAGCCGCAAGCTCGCACTGGCCCGGGTCGCCGCCGAACAGCAGGCCACCGAGGCGCTGCTGACACCGACCATCGAGATGACCCCGCAGCTCTACCCAGCCGGCCGCACCGCGGCGTGAGGGTCTCGTCCGCCGCTTCAACCACCACACGGCCAACGTCCCGAACGCTTTCGCCACAAGCGATCCATCGAACAGCCACCGATTTGTACAGGCTCACCATGGGAGAATCGCCACGCGGGCTGTCGACCAGCTGGGGAACTCGATTGCGCATCTCAGACCTAAGCCGCCGCACCGGCGTGCCCGTCGCCACGATCAGTTCTATCTCCGGGAGGGTTGCTCCCGCCGGGCCGGCCGACCGGTCGCAACCAGGCACAGTACGGCGAACCGCACCGGCGACGCCTGCTCTTCATCCGGGCGTTGACCGGCATCGGTCAGCTCGAACTGTCCACGGTGCTGGAGCTGCTCGCGGTCATCGAGGACAACGAGCTCTCCTACCGGGGCTCTACCGGGCTGCCAGCCGGGTGGTCCACCCGGACCTGGACAGCTCCAAGGCCGTCGACGACCTGACCGCCGAACGCACCGAGGTCGACCGCCTGATCGACGAGTTGGGCTGGCAGGTGGGCGACGACATTCCCGGCCGGGACCGGCTGGCCCAGGTCCTCGCGGCGCTGCGCCAGCTCGGGTGCAGCTGCGGGGCCGAGTTCTTCCATCCGTACGCCCAACTCGCGGAACAGTACGCGGACCGGGAGCTGAGCCTGCTCCCGCACGACGGCATGGAGGTGGAGCGGGCCGCGGCGGTGGCCCGCGCGGTGCTGCTCGACGCGGCGCTCGCCGCGCTGCGGGCATGGCGCAGGAGCACCTGGTCACCAAGCGCTTCGGCAGCCCGGCGGCCACCTCCAACACGCCGCCGACACCGGGCTGCTCACCCGCCGCCGACTCCCGGCCGGCGCACGGCGCGCGAAACGTCATCGGCCCCACGGGCGGGTCGCCCCGACCGCGCCCGCACCGGCCTGGCCGGTCCAGCTGATCAACACGTCGAAGGCGAGGCGCGGGCACGGTTCGTGCGTGTACCCCGCCGGTGACCGGACGTGGTCGTGCCCGGCACGGCGTCGCCGTGCCGGGCACCCTCTCAGCGGTTGGCGACCGCGAACTGACCCGGACGCCGGCCCTCGCCGGCCGGGCCGCGGTAGGCCTGTGCGATGTCCAACCAGCCGTCGGCGACCGCGCCGGACGCTGTCAACGCCAGGTCGTCACGGTGCCGGCGGCGGGTGACCAGCAGGCAGAAGTCGACGGCCGGACCGGTGATCCGCTGGGTCGCATCCTCCGGGCCGAAGCTCCAGACCTGGCCCGACGGGGCGGTCAGCTCGAACCGGAACTCCACGTCCGGAACCGGCAGCTCCCGGCCAGGTAGCCGAAGTCCCAGGTACGGACGGCGAAGGCGACCAGGTGACCGACCCGGTCGGTGTACTCCCGCTGGACACCCAGGGCATCGGCGACGTCCTGCCCGTGCGCGAAGGTCTCCATCATGCCGGCCATCGCCAGCACCACCGCCGGCAGCGGCCGAACCAGCCACGGGACCACCCGGTCCGGTGGCAGCGCGCCGAGAGCCTGCTCCGCACCGGCCCGCTCGGCCCGCCAGCGGGACAGCAGCACCGGTGGCGGCTCGGCGAGGAACTCGGCGAGCGCGGCATCGACGTTGGCGCTGAAGTTCGGCGTGAGCCGGGAGATGACCCTGGAAGGCCTCCGGGTTGGACGCGGCGAGCGCCGCGAGCCGGAAGGTGGCGGCCAGGTGGGCGATCTGGTGGGCGATCGTCCACCCCGGCGCCGGCGTGGGCGTCGCCCAGCCCGACGCGTCGAGGTCGGCGACCAGTCTGTCGATCTCCTCGCCCTCCGCGATGAGGTCGGCGATCACGTTCGGCTGCTCCGTCACTCGTGTTCCCCTTTCGTGCAGCGAGATGGTCCGGGCAGCGGGATTCCGCTGCCCGTCGACGAGTCGCCGCCCCGAACGCCCCTGCCGATCGGAACAGTTCGAGGATGCGGGACCGCGTCGGTGATGTCTTCTCCGTGGTTGCCCTCTGTCCGCGACCTTCCGTCAGGGCCGGGTGCGGCGACCTTCGGTCAGGGCCGGGGTGCGGCGAAGAAGTTGGGAAACCGCGCGGTCAGTCCGAGATCACCGCGGGTCTTCAGTCGGCCCGCATCACCAGCATCACCGCATGGGTGTTGCCGGTCACCAGGCGGACGAAGTCGACAGCGGCAAGGTTCAAGGTCAGTTGCGCGTGCCCTCGGCGCGGGGCGACAGGACGCAGACCCCGTCGGCGATCACCATCTCGTAGGTGTCGACCCCACCGTCGGGCCGGTCACCGATCAGCCAGTGCACCACCGCCCGGGTTCGGCCGGCGACCTGGGGCCGGAACACGGCCGGCATCCCGCCGATCAGGTGGTCGAGGATCTCGGCGCGCCGATCGCCACGCAGGACCTGGCGCAGTTCCTCGTCCGGGGTGTGCTTGACCAACTGGGCGAATTCCACCGGATCCATGACTTCGACACGTACGTCGTGGATGGACATTGGACTCCTTCGTCGGCGGATGGCGGTCACGCCCGCCGGCACCTGCCGGCCGGCGTCGGCGACCCGCCGCCCGGCCTCAGTCGAGTCCGCGCAGGATGTGCGGCTCGTCGCCGTCCTCGCTGAACCAGCGGTTCATCTGCTGCGCCCGGACCCACAGATCCAGGCTGCTCGGCGGGCCGACAGAGGGCGGGCCGGCGGGCGCACCGGCGGGCGTGCTCGGGTCGGCGGGGCCGCCGAAGCCTGTCCTTCGGTCATCGCCACCCCTTCCCTCGCCACTCATCCTCGCCGCGAGGTCAGCGCGGGGCATCTCCCAAGCTGCGCAGGTGTCGGTGCTCGCCAGCTCGTCCGGAGGTGGTCAAGGTGCGCACGTCACGAGACGACAGTCACGCCGGGTACGCCTAGCGTCACGACCATGGTCTGCACAGGCAACGCCGTGGTGCTCGGCGCCAGCATGGCCGGGCTGGTCGCTGCTCGCGTGCTGAGCGACGCGTACGACACCGTCACGATCATCGAACGGGACACCCTGCCCGACGCGGCGGCGGCGCGGAGAGGCGTTCCGCAGTCCCGCCAACTGCACGTCCTGCTGGCGCAGGGCCGGCGAGCGCTCGACGAACTCTTCGAGGGCCTCAGCGACGAGCTGATCGCCGCCGGCGTGCCGCTCGTCGACCTGCATGATCAGGTGCACTGGTGCAACGACGGGTACCCGATGCGCCGCGCCGCATCGGACCTGGTCGGCGTGGGAATCAGCCGCCCGCTGCTGGAAGCCACGGTGCGCGCCGGGTACGGAAACTGGCGAACGTCCGCTTCTGCCCACCCGCCGAGGCGACCGCGCTGTTGCACACCGACGACCGCAGTCGGATCGTCGGTGTGCTGGTGACGCCGCGCACCGGTGCCGCCTACCGGATTCAGGGCGACCTGGTGGTCGACGCCTGCGGCCGGGCGTCGCGCAGCCCGGTGTGGCTGACCGAACTCGGCTACCCCGCCCCACCGGAGCAACGGGTTCCGGTCGACGTCACCTACGTCACCCAGACCTACCAGCGCGACTCCCGACACCTCGGCGGTCTGCTCGGCGCGCTGACCAACGCCGTGCCCGGCCGCCCCGCACCGGCATCGTCGCCGTGCAGGAGGACGGCCGCTTCGCTGTGGCGCTCAGTGGAATGCTCGGTGAGCAGCCTCCGCTGGATCGCCAGGGCTTCACGCGGTTCGCCGAGTCGCTGGGCGTGCCGATGATCAGCGAGCTGGTGCGGGACGCCGTCCCACTGGGCAGTCCGGCCCGGATGCGCTACCCGGCGAGCGTGCGCCGACGCTATGAGCGACTGCGCCGGTTTCCCCTCGGCTACCTGGTGGTCGGCGACGCCGTCTGCAGCTTCAATCCGCTGTACGGGCAGGGGATGACCGTCGCCGCCGCCGAGGGGCTGCTGCTGCGCTCCATCCTGGCCGACGGCCCTGATCGGCTGGCACGGCGCTTCTTCCGGGGCGCGGGCAGGTTGATCGACGGCCCGTGGTCCATCGCGGTCGGCACGGACCTGCGCTTCCACAGGTGCCGGGCCACGCTCGCCGCGGGTACGGCTGGTCAACGCGTACGTGCACCGACTGCACGCGGCCGCGCAGACCGACGCCGTGCTCGGAGCTGCCTTCCTACGCGTCCTCAATCTCGTGGACCCGCCGACCCGGTTGCTCCGCCCCGCAGTCGTACGCCGGGTCCTGGGTCGACGACCCCGGTAACCGTCCTCGTCCGGCCCGGACGAGGCGCCCGAGTCGACGGGTTGACATTGACACGGGCCGCTCCGTCCCGGATCGTCGAGCAGACACGCGCGGACGCGGGAGTCTGACTTGACGGAACAGACACACCAGTACCTTGTGGTCGGAGCTGGCCCAGCCGGTCTCCAGCTGAGCTACTACCTCCAGCAGGCCGGCGCCGACTACGTGACGCTGGAGCGGGAGCCGGGGCCGGGGACGTTCTTCAGGCGATATCCACGGCACCGCCGGCTGATCTCGCTGAACAAGGTGCACACCACCAGCACCGACCCGGAGATCAAGCTGCGCTGGGACTGGAACTCGCTGCTCAACCACGAGCCTCGGCTGCAGTTTCCGCAATACAGCACCGAGTACTTCCCGCAGGCCGACGACATGGTCCGCTACCTGACCGACTTCCAGCGGATCCACGGCCTCGACGTGCGGTACGACACCCCGGTCGAGCGGATCCAGCGGGTCGACGATGGGTTCCTGGTGCGGGCCGGCGAGCAACAGTGGCGGGCCCGTTGCCTGATCGTGGCCACCGGCTGGGGTGTGCCGTACGTGCCGGCCATCCGTGGCATCGAGCACGCCGCCGGGTACGAGGACATGGACATCGCCCCGGAGTCGTACGCCGGTAAGCGGGTGCTCATCATCGGCAAGGGCAACTCGGCGTTCGAGACCGCCTCGTCGATCTTCCCGCAGGCGGCCATGGTGCACCTGCCAGCCGGCAGCCGCTGCGACTGGCCTGGAACACCAAACACCCCGGCGACGTCCGCGGGCAGTACGCGGCGATCCTGGACAGCTACCAGTTCAAGACCCTGCACTCGGTGCTCGACTGCACGATCGACGAGATCCGCCCGGCCGACGGCGCGTACCAGGTGGACATCAGCTACACCCACGCCGACGGCGAGAAGGACACCCTGGAGTACGACTCGGTGCTCCGCTGCACCGGCTTCCGGATGGACACCTCGCTGTTCGACCCCGGATGTCAGCCGGAGATGGTGCGCGACGGGCGGATGCCGGGCTGCGCCCGGACTGGCAGTCGACCACCGTTGACGACCTGTACTTCGCCGGCACGATCGCCCAGGCCCGGGACGTCAAACACGCCTCGTCCCCGTTCATCGACGGGTTCCGGTACAACCTGCGGACCTTCGTCACCCTGCTGCGCGAGCGGTACGACGACGTCCCGCTCGCCTACGACGAGGTGACGCGGGACGCCGAGGCGCTGACCACTCTGGTGCTGGACCGGGTCAACTGGAGTTCGGCGCTGTGGACGCAGTTCGAGTACCTCTGCGACGCGTACGTCCTGGACGAGACGTCCGGACGATTCCGCCACTACGTCGACCTGCCCGAGGACTACGCGGTCGAGCGTTTCCGGGACGAACGGCACTACTACACGGTCACGCTGCGGTGGGGCGTGCGGACTACGGCGACGTGTTCGCCATCGAGCGGCACCCTCGCCGGACCGGGCCCAGGAGAGCGCCTTCATCCACCCGGTGATCCGGCGGTACCGGGTGCCGAGTTGGTCGCCGAGCAGCACCTGCTGGAGGATCTGCTCGCCGAGTGGCGCCGCCCGACCGGCATGTCACCCGCTGCGTGAGTTCTTCGTCAAGGAACTCAGCAACGAACCATGACCTCGTCCAGCGCCTTACGGGTGAGCGCCGGCACCCGGGCGTCGACCGCCGGGTAGCCGACCGGCATCACCAGGAACGGTCGCTCCTCGGCGGGGCGTTCGCAGATGTCGTTGAGGAAACGCATGGGGCTCGGCGTGTGGGTCAGCGTGACCAGACCGGCGTGGTGCAGGGCGGCGATCAGGAGGCCGACAGCGATACCGACGGACTCCTTGACGTAGTAGGGCTTCGGGCTCTGCGGCCCCTGGTGCACCTCGAACACCACGATCACCGCCGGTGCGACCTCCAGGAACGGTTTCTGCCAGTCGGTGCCGAGCGGGGCGACGGCGCTGAGCCACTCCGCCGAGGCACGGCGGGCGTAGAACTCGCGCTCCTCGGCCTCGGCGGCCTCCGCAGGCGTCGTTTGCGGACCGGGCTGGTGACCGTCACGAAACGCCAGGGCTGGACGTGCGCCCGCTCGGCGCGCTCGCCGCCGCCCGGATCACCGCCTCCAGCACCCCGTCCGGCAGCGGGTCGGGTGAAAAGTCGCGCACCGAGCGACGCAGCGCCATTCGGTCGGCGAACCGCTCCGCGGCCAGGACGGTGTCCGCCGGGGCAGTCGGTCGTACGGGACGGGTGTCGTCGGCAGTTGCGCTGTCTCGGGCAACGTGGACCTCCCAGGTCGATAGGACCAGGATGGCCGGGCGGTCCGGGCTTTGTCTTACGCAGTCGTGCCCACTGCCGTGGTGTACGACGTGGTCGCCCCACGAGGTAGTCGACCACAGCGGTCGGACCACCGCCGCCGCGGCCCGGCGCTGCCGTGCCGCCCCGTCGCCGTCGCGCGACAGCCGATCCAGCCAGGCCTGAACACGGTCGAGGTCGCCGAGCGTGTCGAGGGCCGGGCGAGCCGTGGCGACGAGACGGTCGGCCAGCTCGGCGGCGGGACACAGCCGGCCGTCCCGGGTGTCGATGCCGTGGCCGCCGAAGCCGTCGCGGGCAGCCCGCCAGTACGCGAGACGCAGGATCTCGGCCGGGATGCCGGGGCCGCCTCACCCGGTCGACCGCTTCCCCGGCGGTGACCACCAGGGCGCGGACCAGCGCGGCGAAGGCTGCCGACTCCTCGGCCGTCACCGGCATGTCGGCGACCCGCACCTCGATCGTGGGCTGGTGCGCCGAGAGCCGGATGTCCCAGAAGATCGTGCCGGCGTCGACCAGGGCGCCCGCGTCCAGCAGCGTGGCGACGAGTGCGTCGTAGTGCGCGGCGGACTCGAAGTACGGCGGCGGGCCGGCGACCGGCCAGCGCTGCCATCCGAGGGTGCGCCAGCTCGCGTACCCGGTGTCGCGCCCGGCCCAGAACGGCGAGTTGGCGGTGAGGGCGATCAGCACCGGCAGGTGCGGTCGCAGGTGGGCGCTGACCCGGGCGGCCGTCTCGCGGTCGGGCTGTTCCACGTGCACGTGCACGGCGCAGATCGCCAGGTCGTCGTGGAGGCCACGGAACATCGCGGTGCCCCGGTCCTGCCGCGGGCCCTCCGTGATCGGCGGCGGGACGAAACGGCCGAGCACCGGCGTGCCGGTGGCCATCACTCGCAGCCGCCGCTCGGCGGCCACCTCGGCGAGCGTCGCGCGGCCCTCGTCGAGCTGCCCGTGCAGATCGGCTGCGCTTCGACACGGGGTCGTACGCGCTTCCACCTGCAGTTTGGTGATCTCGCCGCCGATCCGGTCACCGAGCCGGACCCGGCCGCCGTCCACCACCGCGGCCGCCTCCGGCACCACCTCCCGGGACAGCGGGTCGACGACGAGGAACTCCTCCTCCACGCCGAACCGTGGATCGGCATGGTCCTCGACGGCCATCGCCTTTACCACCCTCCCGCCGACCGGGCGGCCGCCGGACGCGCGACCACGCGTACGTTATCGCGATCATCCGGCGACAGCCAGTGACCGGTCAGCGCGAATCGGCCAGGAGGCGCTCCAGCAGCGCGGCGAGCAGGGCGGCGCGATCCGGCATCAGGCGCACGTCGACGTACTCGGCGCGGGCGTGCGCGCCGCCACCGACCCCGCCCAGACCGTCCAGTGTGGGCACCCGAGGGCGGCGGTGAAGTTGGCGTCCGACGCGCCGGGCACGTGGACGCCCTCCGGCGGCGGCAGGCCGAGATCCTTCGCGGCGGCGGTCGCCGCGTCCAGCAGCGACCCGCGACGGCCGGCATCATCGGGTACCTGTTGATGCCGCCTCCGACCGTCAGCGTCGCCTCCGGCAACCGGGGCAGCAGAGCGCGAATGCCACGGTCCACCCGCTCCAGCTCGGTGCCGCTCCAGGCCCGCACGTCGACGGCGAGCGTCGCCCGCTCGGGGACCGTGTTCGTCGTCGTGCCGGCGGCCAGCAGCGTCGGCGTGACAGTCGTACCGTCGCTCGCCGAGGCCAGCCCCGGACGGCGAGCACCTGGTGGGCGACCTCCTCGGTGGCGTTCACCCCCGGTGGGTTCGACGCCGGCGTGGGTGGCGCGGCCGTGCACGGTGACCTGGTAGACCGAACCACCCTTACGGGCGATCTTGAGATGTCCCTCCGGCGAGCTGCACTCGAGCACCAGCACCGCGCCGGAACGTCGGGCCTCGCTCTCGACGAGGCTCCGGGAGGTGCCGAGCCCGTCTCCTCGTCGCAGGTGAGCAGCACACCGACCCGCGACGTGTCGGCCAACAGGCGCAGCGCGGCGAACATCTGCACGATGCCCGCCTTCATGTCGCAGACACCGGGGCCGGTCGCCACGCCGTCGCGGACCGCGAACGGCCAGGACGCCAGGGTGCCCGCCGGCCAGACGGTGTCGAAGTGGCCGAGCAGCAGTGCCCGCTGGTCCGGCGCCGCCCACAGCAGATGGGGCAGTCCCTCCCGCGTCACCCGCTGCGGCGGGCGGCCCAGCACCGCCTCTCCCCACCCCGCCAGCAGGTCGGCGCAGGCGGTCAGGTGCGGCACCGAGCCCGACGGTGATTCGTGCCCGACCAACTCGGCGAGTCGGTCCGTCATGGCGCAGGCGCCGTCCCGGGCGGCCCACAGCAACGCGTTTCCTGATCTCATCGAACCTCCCTGTCGCCCTCGGGTCACCATCGCAACGCCGCCGGACGAATGTCTTCCTCCGGTGTGCCGTATCGACGCAGGGTATTGATCCAACTCTTTGGCGTAACTAGATTCATCGCACATGAGCTTCCCGACGAAGCCGGTCGGAAGCCGCCTGGCCACCCAACCTTCGCACCGACATCGAAGGCGGGGCCCGCATCCAGCGCACTCGGTAGACGCGGAGAAATGGGGAGCGTGACGGTATGGCACACATCGACCTGGGCCTCGACGAGAAGGAGTTTCCCGGCATCACCGGACCGATGAGATATCGGCCGGAGACCGCCAAGCCACTCAACGAACTGGCCGAGGTGCTGTTGCGCGGCGAGACACGCTGACGCGGGAGAGCGGGAGCTGATCGCGGCGTACGTGTCCGGCGGCAACGAGTGCCGGTTCTGCTGCGGATCGCACTCGGCCTTCGCGGCGGCGCAGCTCGACGGCGGTCACGCGGTCGTCGACCAGGTGCTCGCCGATCCGGGCTCGGCACCCGTCTCGGCCAAGCTGCGGACCCTGCTCCAGATCGCCGCCGCGGTTCGGGTGGACGGACGCACGGTCACCGACGGGTTGGTGACCGCGGCCCGCGCCGAGGGCGCCACCGACCTGGAGATCCACGACACGGTGCTGATCGCCGCCGCGTTCTGCATGTTCAACAGGTACGTCGACGGGCTCGCCACGCTCGCCCCGGACGACCCCGAGGTGTATGCGATGCACGCGCGGCGGGTCGTCGAACACGGCTACGGCGTCTGAGGTGCGGCGGTGCGGGCGGCCGCGTGACGGCGGCCGTCCGCACGACCGGCTTCGCCCGCTCGACGGTCAAGCACCGCAATCTACGAGATGTTTCCGGTGCGGCCCCGCTCCGATAATGAGCCTCATGACCGTCACTGTCGGAAACGAACTCGTCACTCATCCGGCCGACCGGCCACTGCGTCGCGGTCGCCTGATCGCCGGCAGCATCGCCGCCGGCCTGCTGCTCTCCGTCCTCTGGTCGTTCGAGTTCGTCGATCACGTCATCGGCGACAACGTGGCCAACACCCTGATCGGCCGGGACGTCAAGGCCACCGCCGTGGGCGGCACGCTGGCCGGTCTCGCCTTCGCGTTCGTCTCCGGACTGGCCGGCACGTTCACCGCCTGCAACATCGCCATGGCGGCGTCGATCGGGCCGATGAGCCAGGTGAGCGCCGGCACCCGGGCGGTAACGGGATGCGAGCCCTGCTGCGACCGGTCGGCTGGATGACTGCCGGGATGGTCGCCGTCTCCGCCACCTACGGCTTCATCGGCGTACTGGTCGGCGATCGGATGCCGCAGTTGTCCACGGCGACGGCCGGCGGCATCCCCGTCCGGCTCTGGCAGTCCATCGTGGTTTTCGGCGTGATCGGCCTGGCCTTCATCGGTCTGGGCCTGGCGTCGCTGGGAGTCCTGCCCGACCCGTTCGCCCACCGGCCGGTCGCCCGGGTCGTCACGCTCGGCGCGCTCGTCGGCGGATTCCTCATCGGCCGGCCCTACCCGTTGTTCAACAAGCTGTTCCACTGGGCCGTCGACACCGGCAACCCGCTGTACGGTGCGGGCGCCTTCGTCCTGCAGTCGCTGGGCAATCTCGTCCTGGTCTTCGCGCTCTTCGGCCTGATCATGCTGCTCACCCGCGGGCGTGCCGTCTCGTGGCTGTCCCACCGGCCGGCGCTGACCGTGGCGGTGACCGGCGCGCTGCTCATCGCGCTGGGCACGTTCACAGTCGTCTACTGGGACGTGCGACTGCCGGCGATGTTCGGGCACGGGTGGTTCCCGATGATGCCGTACAACTCCTGACGACCGGCCTGTCAGTCCCGTCGCGTCGCGGTCTGCGTGACCCCTCCTGCCGCAGTTCCAGGGTGTGCCGCTGGCCGTCGCTCGGCAGGAACCGGACTTCCAGGTCGAGGCCCGGGTGCAGGTAGCGACCGTCGGGGCCGGCCAGCAGGACAACCGGCGGCTGGGCGGCGGCGGAGAAGGTCAGTTGCCCATCGGTGAGCGCTACGTCGATCGGGTAGTCGTCACGGAGGAGGTAGCGGCCCGTCACGTCACCGGGCGGCTCGGCGGTGATCCTGCTGGCGTACCGGCGGTCGGCGGCAGCCGGATGCTGGCCAGCAGCTCCCAGCCGTCCTCGGAGTTGGTCATCGCGGCGACAGCCGTGCCGCTGTCCGGCCACACGTAGGAGAAGCAGGTGTAGCCGACGTTCTGCCCGGTGTGGCCGAACCGTCGACACCCGGCGCGGTCGTGGAGCTCGGTGCCGAGCCCGTAGGCGCCGCCGGAATCTGCGGTCTACACATCTCGGTGGCCAGGTCACTGTCGAGCAGCTTCGAGTCTCCCGAGGCCGCCCGGGCGATCTCGAGGTCGAGCCGGAGCAGGTCGGTCGGGGTGCTCCAGAGCCCGGCCGCCGCCGTCTCCGGTTGCACCCGCCAACCGCCGGGAACCCGGTGCCGCCACCGTGATGGCCACGAGCCACCGGGTGCGATCGCTGGTGCGGAAACCGCTGGTCGAAGCTGCTGTCGGTCATGGACAACGGCTCCAGCACCATCGTTCGCACGAGGTCCTCGAACGGGGTTCCGGTCACGTCGGCCATCAGCTGCTGGAGCACTGAGTAGTGGCTGCCCGAGTACCGGAAGCGGCTACCCGGCAACAGGGCCGCCCGCACCGGTGGAGTGGTCGTGGGGCCGCTGCCGTCCAGGACCTGCACCAGCGACGGGACGCCATCCGCGTCGTAGCCCCGGTACCAGGTGTCGGACAGACCGGCCGTGTGCGCCAGCAACTGTCGTACCGTGACCGCCGAATGCCGGCCCTCGCGGTCGAGGAGCCGCCACGAGGTGAGGTACTCCGCGACGTCGGTGTCCAGATCCAGGACACCGTCCCGCACCAGCAGCAGTGCGCCGAACGCGGCGACATGCTTGCTGATCGAACAGGCCGCGAACGCGGTATCCGCGGTCACCGGAGTCGCCGCCGCTCCACCCGTGACGCCGTACCCCGCAGCCCACACCCGACCGCTCACGTGCCCGACGGCGATGCTGACCCCCGGCACCCGGTACGTGCTCATCAGGTCGGACAACGTCGCCGTGTCCGGCGAAGACCGCCCGGACGACACCTGCCGGTCGAGTTGCTCCAGCAGTGGGGCCCAGGCCTGAGCGAGATCCACGTCCTCCACGACACCGATTCTCGACCACACCCAGCGGTGCGACAACCCGAGCCGTGCGGCGTGAGACCTGATTGTCGAGGCAGGACGTCTGCTGCGACTGCCGGCAGGACCGCCGGCATGTTGACTCCTGCCGGGCGTCCTGCCTGTCTCCCGGCAGCGGACGTTGCTTGACTCAGCGGCATGACATCAATACGGAAAGCGATCACCCGTACGGTGGTCGTCGGGGCACTGGTCGGCGCGACGGCGCTCATCGGTCCCACCTCCGCGTACGCGGAGTCCGACCAACCGGGGCCGCCGGGCCGCCACGTCCCTTCTCGACATCGTCCCGGCACCGACCCTGGACCGGATGGCCGTCCAGGCCCCACTGGTCGACGCGGCCAATGTCATCCGCACCGCGGTCGAACGCGCGCCGGCACGCGGCTATGCCGGCATCGGCCTGGTCGACGACCACGTCACCCTGTGGTGGAAGGGTGCGCCGCCCACCGACATCGCCGCAGCGGTCACCGCCGCCCGCCGCACCGCGCCGGTCGAGGTGGCCAACGCCACCTACTCCCGCACCGAACTGCGCAAGGCGGCCGCCAGGCTCACCCCGTGGTGGAAGCCGACCCGGCGGACGCCAGCCACTCGGTCCGGCTGCGCACCGACGGCACCGGCATCGAGATCGCCGTTGACCACGCTCTGGGCGCCAGGCTGCCGAAGCTACCGGTCACCGGCGTCCGTACCAGCCTCGTCGAACGCGACCGGATGGTCGAACGGTCACGGGCCAACGACTCCGCGCCGTTCGACGGCGGAGCGGGCATCGGGTTCACCACGCCCGGGTGTACCGCAGGCTTCGGCGTACGCAACGCGGACACCAACGCCGGTTTCATCCTCACCGCCGAACACTGCGGAGCCATCGGCTCGCCCTGGCACGTCGGCTGGAACACGACCACCGGCACCGGCACCCTGGTCGGCTACGCGGTCGACAGCGACGACAACCACGACACGATGATCATTTCGACGTCGACGCCCGGCGACCACCTCTACGTCGGCGGTCAGCATGACGAGGTCCGGGCCCAGGTGGTCGGCTGGACCGAGGTATTCCCCGGCCAGCTGCTCTGCCAGTCCGGATACACCTCCGCCGGTGCGATCGGCGGTCCGGTCTGCGACCTGCGGGTCGATTACCACTACGACGACATCGAGGACCTCGTCGAGGCCACCCAGCTCGACGGCCAGGAGTCCGCACGGGGCGGCGACAGTGGCGGCCCGGTCTACTCCGTCAACGCCAACGGCACCGTGCTCGCCGCCGGCACCACCACCCGATCGGCCGGTCGGGGCTTCGGGTTCCAGGACTTCGCCACCGCCCGCGACGACTACGGCAACATCGTGCCGGCGACGCCGATCGCCAGCACCTGCCGAGTCTCCTTCGTCGTCACCAACTCGTGGGGCACCGGCTACAGCGCCAGCCTCACCGTCTACAACGACGGCCCGGCCACCAACGGCTGGTCGCTCGGCTTTGCCTTCCCCGGTGGACAACTCGTTGAGGGCCACTGGAACGGCGTCTTCCAGCAGACCGGCCCGGCGGTGACCGTCACCAACGAGAGCTACAACGGCACCATCCCGACCGGCGGCGCCGTCAACTTCGGCTTCACCGCGAACGGCTCCCCGCTACCCCGGCACCGTTCACCCTCAACGGCACCACCTGCAACTGACCCCGGTCCACGCACGCAGGGCCCCGCCGCATCGTCGGCGGGGCCGGTGCGTCCGAGATCAGGACTCGGCCAGTTCGCGTCGCAGGGTGGCGCGCAGGGTCCGCACCTCCGGGGCGTCCAGTTCGCCGCACCGGTCGAGCGCCCGCTGGCGCAGCAGGCGGGCGTCGGCGGCCCGGCCCGGAGCCGAGCCCGCCAGCGCCGCGAGCGCGGACAGAGTCTGCGCCTCCCACCACAGGCAGGACAGCGCGGCATACAGGGCCAACGCCGCCCACAGCGCCTCGGCCGCCGCGTCGACCTCGCCCAACGCCTGCAGCGCGAGCCCGTAGCGATGGATGGCGACGGCCTCGCTGAACGTCGCGCCACACAGGCTGAACACCCGCCGGGCGCGGGCGTACTCGTCGGCGGCGTTCCGCCAACGGCCCATCCCGGCCAGATCCGCGCCGAGACTCATCATCGCGCCGGCCCGGGCCACCGCCGCGCCGGTACGGCTGAGACCGTTGCCCTGGACGTAGAACGCCAGCACGTCGCGGTGCAACTCGGCCGCTTCGGAGAACCGGCCGAGCGTTGCCAGCGCTCCGCCCAGCGCGCTTGCCGCGCTGTGCTCGCCGAGGGCGTACCCGATCTCGCGGAACAGGCCCACGGCCCGGCGGCAATGGTCGACCGCCGACCCGCCGCGGCCGGTCCGGATAAGGATGGCGGCGGTGTAGGTCAGCGCCCACGCCTCCTCCCGGCGGTCCCCGATCCGCCGCGCCAACTCCAGCGCCCGGGCCAGGGCGGCCAGCCCGTTGGTGTTGCGGTCCCGGCAGAAGTACCGCGCCCAGCCCAGGAAGTTCAGCAGTACGGCCTCGTCGCGGGGCTACCGGCGGCCGGCCGCGGCCACTCCCAGCGAGAAGATCTCGTCCCAGGAGTGCCGGTGACTGTTGGCGTCCGAGTACCAGTGCAGGGCCCTGGTGACCGCGACCACGTCGGCGTGCCGACCGCGCCGGGCCGCGTCGCGCAGCGCCGCCAGCCAGTTGCCGGACTCCCGATCCAACCAGTACGCCGCCGCCCGATCGTCGTCGAACGGGGAGTCGACCCGACAGGCGACCGGTTCGAACATCAAGCCGGCCTGCCGGGTACGCCGGAGCAGCCAGTCGACCATCTGATCGTGCGCCCCGTCCGGCACTCCTGTGGTTCCTCGGCGTCGAGGCGTTCCTGCGCGTACAGCCGGACCAGGTCGTGGAACTGATACCGGTCCCCATGGTCAGGAGGACGCCGGCCTCGACCAACTCCTCCAGGGCCGCCGCCGCGGTCTCCTCGCCGGTGCCGGCCACGGCGGCGACCAGCGCGGGTTCGAAGTCGGTGCCGGGAATCAGCGAGGCCCGCCGGAACACTCGCGCGGTCGTCGGGTCCAGTTGCCGGTAGGAGACCTCGAACGCGGATCGGACGCCCAGGTCTCCAGCGGTCAGCACGGTCAGCCGCCGACGCTGGTCGCGGAGCAGGTCCACCAGCCAACCGACCGACCATTGCGGGCGGCTGGCGAGGCGGTTGCCGGCGATCCGGACGGCCAGCGGCAGCCGACCGCAGAGTTTGACGAGTTGGTCGGCCGCGGCCGGCTCGGCGGCGATCCGGTCGGCACCGACGATCGCCGCGAGCAGAAGTCGACCGGCTGCCGGGGTGAGCAGGTCGAGCGGCAGGCGGACCGCACCGGCAAGACCCGTCAGTGGACGCCGGCAGGTGACCAACGCGAGGCATCCCGCCCGCCGGCAGCAGTGGGCGTACCTGTGCCTCGCTTGCGGCGTTGTCCAGGACCACCAGCAGCGGCCGGTCCCGGGTGAGGGTGCGGAACAGACCACCCGCTCGGCCGGCGACACCGGCACCCGGCTGTCCGGCACCCCGAGCGACCGCAGCAATCCGGCCAGCGCCTCGGCCGGGTCGACCGGCCCGTCCGGTGAGGCACCCTGCAGGTCGACGAAGAGCTGTCCGCCGGCGAAGGCCGGACTGAGCCGATGTCCAGCGGCCACGGCGAGGCTGGTCTTGCCGATCCCCGGCGGCCCGTGCAGCACCACCACCGAGGCGGTGTCCGGCCGCCCTGCGGTGACGTCGGCGGCCACTGCCGAGAGCCGTTCCAGGATCTCCGCCCGACCGGCCAGGTCCGGAACGGCGGCGGGCAGTTCCCGGGTACGACCACCGCCGGGCGGTCGTGCGGCACCTCCGCGCGGTCGCCCGACATCGCGACGCGGTCGCCCGACATCGCGACGCGCTCGTCCGGCACCGCCGCTCGGTCGTGCGGCTGCCGCTCGACCCGCGCCAGGGCGACGAAACGGTCGCGGTCCACTCCGGCCAGCCGCAGGGCGTCGGCGAGCAGCACCACCGTCCGTCGTTGCGGGCTGCGCACCGGCCGCGCTCCATCTCCCGGATGCCACGGACACTGGAACCGGCCGCTTCGGCAAGCTCCTCCTGGGTCAGCCGCCGCTCCAAGCGGAGGGCCCTCAGGAGGCCTCCGAACTGGTCACGCCGCACCTGACTCTTGGGCATGCTCCCCAACCACGCAGCGCCCGCAGTTACGTAACGTGTGTCGATGCTTGCATGTGCGTGACGAGTGACGAGCCACTGTGCACCGAGTGTGAGTATCACCATGGCGAATCCTCGACGAATCACCGGAATCCAGGTTGGGATCGGGCGGCCATAGTTCGCGCCCACGGATCTCCCGGCGTCACCGGTCGCCGCCTGGTCTGCTCTACGGGAACGGAACGTTCGGAGGCAAGTCGTCGTCACGTCCGGCCTGTGGTAGTCCCGCGTCTGCGGCAGTGACCTCGACGGCTCCCTCGAACGTCGTGGTCTCCGGTAGGACGAGTTCGTCGGGCCAGCCGAGGACGTCATGGGCGGCGTACCAGCCGCTCATGTGCTCGGCGGTGAACTCACTGACCTGCGGGCGAGTGAGGTGCCGGCGCAGGGTCTCGGCCAGGGACACGTCGAGATAGCAGAACAGCGACCGGCCACGGTGGCCGTCCCGCAGGAGGTCAGCATGCCCCGATAGCGGCTGCTGTGCATGATGCCCTCCAGCACCACGTGATAGCCGTGGTCCAGCGCGATCCGAACGGTCTGCGCGATCAGCGCCGGTGCCACGCCGCCGGGCTTGTCCCGCTCGCGCAGCAGGATGCGGCGCAGGTAGTCCTGCTCGACCAGGGCGCAGCCCGGCCGTGCCGGCGGCGTAGCTCACGGGCGATGCTGCTCTTGCCTGAGCCGGAGTTGCCCCGGATGCAGACGAGGATCGTGTCCGGGCTGCCAGTGGGTTCAGCGCGCACGATGCCTCCTCGGCTTCAGTTGTTGCGGACGGTGAGGCCGATGGCGGCGACGGTCAGCTGGGTGAGGTCAGGAAGTTGGTCCTCGCCGAGGGTGACGCCGCGCAGGTTGTCCAGCGGTGTCTTGAGACCTTGAGGCGGCTGCCCGCAGGTCGCTGCCGTCGAGCTGGCAGGAGTCCATTCCAGTCCGGCGAGGTCACATGACCGCAGCGCGATGCGAGGTAGCCGGCAGGAGGACCACGCACCGTTGGTGAGAGTGCAGTCGGTGAACGCGACCGAGCCGGCGGCGACGACGCGGTGGAAGGTGGCGTAGTCGAAGCGGCAGCCCTCGAACAGGACGTCCTTGAGGCGCACGTCGGTGAGTCTGGTGCCGGTGAACCGGGAGCCGGTGATCGCGCAGCGTTCGATGGTGATGCCGGTGATTGTCGCGCCGGAGAAGTCGGTGCGGGTGATCTCGCAGCCGTAGAGGCTGCCGGCTTCCAGGTGCTCTCGCTCAGGTCCACGCCGGTGATCAGACTGCTGCGGATGCGGGCGTCCTCAAGATGCGAGCCGTGCCACGCGGCGCCCTCGACGAGGGCCTCGGTGAGGCCGCCGGCCAGGTCCGTCGTGGTGTCGAGGTCGTCCGGTTCGAGGTCCGGCAGCAGGACTTTCACGTCGCCGATCGCGGTGGTGCCCATGTGTCCTCAACCTGTGTGGGCGCGGGGTGGGCACGCCACCCGCGCGTCCGGTGGTGGGGGCTACTTCTTCAGAGCGCGTTTCACGTTGCTGTCAGTCGGGTGTGTTGAAGGTGCGGCGTTGTTGACGGGTGGCGGGTTCGCCTCGGGTGAGGCGGCGGAGCATGCCGCCGAGGGCGGCCCATCGGATCATGGCTTCTGACGTTGCGCGGTGGGTTTCGTAGTCGCGGGCCAGGCGGCGGTGGGCGGTGATCCAGGCCAGGGTTCGCTCGACGACCCAGCGGCGTGGGTGTACGACGAAGCCTTTCTGGTCGGCGGGTTTGCGGACGATCTCGATGGTGGTGCGTAGCAGGTCGCGGGCCCAGTCGACGAGGCGGCGAGGACCCAGACGGTGACCAGCAGGCCGAGGGTGTCGGTGACGATGAACCGTTTCCGGCCGTTGATCTTCTTGCCGGCGTCGTAGCCGCGGGTAGCGCGGGGCACGGTGTCGGCGCCTTTCACGCTCTGCGAGTCGATGATCCCCGCTGTCGGCTCGGGCTGGCGGCCGTGGGCCAGGCGGATCTGTTCGCGTAGTTCGGTCAGGATCCGCTCGGTCACGCGCCTCGCCTGTTGAGCTGGGTGAAGTGCGCGTACACGGTCTGCCACGGTGGGAAGTCGACCGGCAGGTACCGCCAGGCGCAGCCGGTGCGCACCACGTACAGGATGGCGTCGATGACGGCCCGGCGGGAGTGCTTCTCTGGTCTGCCCATGCACTGTGGAGACGGCAGCATTGGCTCGATGATCTCCCACTCGGCGTCGGTCAGGTCAGACGGGTACCGCCGCACTCGATCCATACCTGTCTACCGACCGAGCTACATCCATCGACCGGACCCACTGTGCGACACACCCGACCAACCCACAAACCAAACGCGCTCTAACTGGACGTTTGCTTCGCCTTCGCGCCTGTAACGGGCGGTTTGCGTCTCGGGCTTCGATGGCGCGAGGTGTCCGACCTGACCGGGAAAGGGCGCATCTCGGTCGATGGGGCCCTGACCGGAATCAGAGCATTCCGTCCCGTGATCGTGTCTGATTCACTTTTACCCAACATCGACGGACATGAAGTCCGTCACGCTCGCGTCCTCGCGCCGTACGCCTGAGTCATGATCGCACGGCGACCCTATCCGTCCGACCTGTCCGACGCCCGATGGGCCCTGATCGCACCCGCCTCACCGCCTGGCGACAGGCCGCACCGACGCCGGCGTCAGCGGACGCACCCCCACCCACGACCTGCGCGAGATCTTCAACGCCATCCTGTACGTCAACCGCACCGGCATCGCCTGGCGCTACCTGCCCACGACTTCCCGCCCCACGCGACGGTCTACGGCTACTTCGCCGCCTGGAGCAAGGAAGGCATCTTCACCGAACTCAACTACCAGCTCACCGGCCTCGTCCGCGACCACCACGGCCGCACCATCCAACCCACAGCCTCCATCATGGACAGCCAAAGCGTGAAGACCTCCACCAACGTCCCACTGTCCACACAGGGCACCGACGCCGGCAAGAAGATCGTCGGCCGCAAACGCGGCATCATCACCGACACCCTCGGCCTGCTCCTCGCCGTGATCGTCACCGCCGCCAGCGCCAGCGACAACACCATCGGCATCGACCTACTCGACCGGGCCACCGCCGCCTACCCACCGTGACCAAGACCTGGGTCGACGCCGGATTCAAGAACCGCGTCGTCGAACACGGCGCCACACTCGGCGTCGACGTCGAGATCGTCACCAAAGACCCGCAGGTCAAAGGCTTCAGCGTCGTCAAACGCCGATGGGTCGTCGAACGCACCATCGGCTGGCTCATGCACCACCGCCGACTCGTCCGCGACTACGAAACCCGACCCGACAACTCCGCCAGCATGATCACCATCGCCATGATCGACAACCTCGCCGAACGCCTCACCGCCGAAACCACCCCAACCTGGCGAGACGACTAAAACCACAACACACGCAAAATACGTGAATTGGACGTCCTCTAATACTGCAACGGCACTGAGAGTGTCGAGTGGTGCTCGCCGGCTCCAACTTCGCCTCGTCGGGCGGCGATTGGCTCGCCGTCGCCGGGCAAGACCGCGATCATCGCCGTGGTCCCGTACGCTGCCCGGTGGGTCAAGCCGCCAGCCGTCTGAGTCGCACACCCGGTCCGTCGCTGGCGGGCCCGAGTGCGGCATCGTCTTCTGCGGCGCGGCATATTACATTGCCACGCTGATATAAATCGCCCGTCACCTATATTTATGCGGCCCGGCCCTCAACCAAGGGATGCCGGGCCGCTTCTCTGTGTCGGTGCCTTCCGCCTGACGCGGTGCTGGTCCTGTAGCTGGGGTCTCGGTCGGGAGCCGGTCGCCTGCCCACAGCGCGCCGGACGGTCCACGCTGGCCTCCAGCCCTTCATCCATCCAGGGGACATAGCCGATTGGCATGTCCCTGGATATCGTCGGTGCGCCGCCAGGGACTCGAAACCCGAACCCGCGGATTGATAGCTCAGACAGCCGTGCGGCCACCGCTTACGTCCAGGATCACGCCGGTCACGAACCGTGCCTCGTCGCTGACGAGGAACGCGATGACGGCGGCGATGTCCTCTGGATTGGCGACGAAGCCCAGCGGAGCTTGTGCCGCGAGCTGCGTCAGAACCTCCCCAGGGCTTCGGAACCCGGGGTACGGGTCGGGCCGGGGCGCACGGAGTTGACGCGCACTCCGGCCGGGCCGAACTCGGCTGCCCAGCTCTTGGTCAGCAGGTCCAGGGCGGCTTTGCTCGCGCCGTAGACCGACAGGCCCGGGAGCGCGACTTCGGCGGCGAGCGTTGAGACGTTGACGATCGCCCCACCGCCTCGTGCCGCCATCGCGGGTGCAAGGTTCGCGACCAGGTAGAACGGTGCCTTCAGGTTGGTGCCCAGGACCATGTCGAAGGTCGATTCCTCGGTGCCCGCGGTCGGTCCACCGGCTCCGATCGCCGCGTTGTTGACGAGGATGTCGAGCGTTCCGCCTGCGGACTCGGCGGCCTGGGTGGCCTTGGCCGCGAGTTCTACTGCGGATTGCGCGTCGCGGAGATCGGCGGCGACAAAGTCGGCCTCTCCTCCCTCGGCGCGGATCTGCTCCACGACGTCCAGTCCTCGTTCGGCATTGCGCCCGGAGACGATGACACGGACGCCAACGCGGGCGAGCGTGAGTGCGGTGGCGCGGCCGATTCCGCTCGTCGAGCCGGTGACGAAGCGGTCTTGGTTGTCATGGGATCTCCTTGCTGGATCGTCTCAATTGGGCTTGATGGGCGCTGCCGGGCGGCCTGGCTCAGGCTGAACGCGGACGTGTCACAGGATCTTCAGAAAGGCGACGCGGTCGGCGATTGCGCTGCGCGCCACTCGGGACTCTGGCGCGAGCTGGTCGAAGCCGTGGATTGCGCCGGGGCGTACCGAGAGGTGCACGCTCACGTTGTGGTGCATGAGCCGCTCGGCGTACGCGACTGTCTCCGCGCAGAAGAGGTCCAGTTGACCGACCTCGAGGTAGGTTGCGGGCAGATCGTGGAGTGAGTCCGCGCGGGTGACCGAAGCGGACGCGGGCACGTCGTCGGTGCCGTACCTGGCGCCGAGGTAGGCGCGCCAGCCGGTGATGTTGTCCGCGACCGACCAGCCGAGAAGGGCTCAACGGCTGGGTCGGCGACCGACGTGCGGTCATCGAGCATCGGGTAGACCAGGATCTGCGCCGCCAACGGCCCGATCTCACGGTCGCGGCACACCAGGGCCGTCGCGGCCGCGAGGCCACCGCCGGCGGAGTCACCCATGACTGCGACCCGCGCGCCGGGTACCCGCTCCGCCGCATGCTCGATCGCCCAGCGGACCGCGGCGACGCAGTCTTCGACGGCGGCGGGAAACGGCGCTTCGGGTGCCAGCCGGTAGTCGACCGCGATAACCGCTACCCGGCCTCGGACGCGTAGTGGCGGCAGAGGTGGTCGTACCCGTCCAGACTCCCGGCGATGAAACCACCACCGTGGAGGTAGACGACAAGAGCGTGCGGTGGGTTCGCCGGCTTGTACAGACGCAGCGCAAGGGCGTGCCCTTCGGGGACGGCACGGTGAAGTCGACCACGTCGACACGGCCGTCGGGTGTTGTCGCGGCCGCCAATCCGCCGTAGACGGCGTCGATGTTGGCCCGTCGCGTTTGCCAGTCGCCGACGACAGGTGGTGTCGGCGGGCAGCAGCGGCAATCGCGCCGGCCGCCGCGAGGAGTTCGTTGTCGATGCTGAGCACTGGGGTCCTCTACGTTCTCGTGAAACCACATTGAGGGATACGTACAACGTACGTAACTCTTACTCACGTACGTTGTACGTGTCAAGTGACGTGGAGCACGTCCGATCTCGCAGGCGCCGGAGACTTCGAGGGCGATTTGGAGATCACGACCTCAGGCAGCACGTACCTCGTACGTATAGTACGGTCAGACGCGTACGACGTACCTGTCTTCAGGAGCAGCCAGCATGAGAGCCCGCTTCACCCTCGCGGACATCCAGCAGCACGCGCTGGTGATCGTCGACCGGGATGGCCTGGCCGGGCTCACCATGCGTTCTCTGGCGGCGTCCCTAAAGACCGGCCCTATGACCCTCTACAACTACGTCGACAGCCGCGAAGCGCTGAGGAACTTGTGGTCGACGCCGTCACGGCTCGCGTCCAGATACCCGAGCCGACCGACGACTGGCGGGCCGACACGCGCGCCGTGGCGACCGCCATGTGGCGGACCTTCCGCGCGCATCCGGCGGCCATCCCGCTCATACTCACCCGTCGCACCTCCTCCCGGGCTAGCCTCGCCCCGGCCGAGGCGCTCGCGGCAGCCCTCGCCCGCGGAGGCCTGGTCGGCCTCGACCTGTTCGTCGCGTTCCGCGCTGTCTCGGCATTTGTCACGGGTATCGCGCAGAACGAGCTGGCCGGCGCGCTGATGCGCGAAGGATCCCGCCTCCGCCGCTCGACGCATCGAAGCACTCGCGCAAGGCGCACTACCGACCCTCGCCGAGCTAGCCCCGGTCGGGGCAGAGTTCACCGGCCAGGAATTCGAGCGTGGACTCACGGTCATCCTCAACGGCATCACGCACACGCCGCGTCCGTTCGGCCCCGAACAATCGGCAGACCACTAAGAGCCGATCTTGGCGCCCGGCGTCCTGGGCGTGCTGCCGGCGGGCGTGCGGCGCGTGTCCGACCACCCCGGCCGCCTCCTAGTCAACGGAGCCAACAAGCGCGTAGTGGCAGCGCCCTCCCCATCGTGGCGCGGACCCTGGCACAGGTGCGGCTGGAGTACTAACCCGCAACCCTGGCCCGACCCGGACCGCAAAGACCGGGGCCGGGTGGCGGCCAGTACGCCTACCACCCAGGCCTGCCGAACCTGATCGCACCAACCGGTTACTGAGGGGTTTCGGGGAAGGTTCAAAACTACATAGATAACCATAAAGGCCCTGGCCAGCTTTTGCTGGTCAGGGCCTTAATGGTGCGCCGCCAGGGACTCGAACCCCGAACCCGCGGATTAAGAGTCCGCTGCTCTGCCAGTTGAGCTAGCGGCGCTCATCGGCAACGGAGAGAACATTAGCACCCTCCCAGGCGGGCTCAATCCGGTTACCGGGTCCCCTTCGGTCGAGCTTTGCCGGCAAAAGCCCCAAACCGACCACCACCGCTGAGACAGGGACGTGGGTTGTGGCGTTGATGCGGCACGATGTCCGCCAGGTACGCGAGAACAGAGGTGGGCATGGCACGGTTCACGCGAGCCGGGGCGGTGGTGGGCGCTCTGACTCTGGTGGCGTCGCTGGCACTGACCGGATGCGGCGGCGACAAGGGCGACAAGAAGGCGCCGGAGTTCGTTGGCGGGACGTCGTCGGACGCGAGCGCCTCCCTGGCTCAGCCGCTCCCTCGGCGCCGAGCGGGCCGTCGCTGACGCTGAGCCCGGCCAACGGCGCGAAGAACAGGCCGGTGAGCACGGAGATCAGCGCGAAGCTCCCGGGCGGCGGCAAGGTGTCCGGTGTCACGCTGACCGCCGACGGCGGGGGTTCGGTGGAGGGCAAGTTGCGCACCGACGGCTCCTCCTGGGTGCCGTCAGCCCCGCTGAAGTGGGGCACCCGCTACACGGCGACGCTGACGGCGAGCGGGTCCGATGGCACGAGCACCCAGGGCACCAGCAGCTTCACCACGATGGCGAAGCCGAAGTCGACGATCGGCTCGGGCCTGTACCTCTTCGACGACAAGAGCTACGGCGTGGCCATGCCGGTGGTCACCGAGTTCCACCCCGGCATCCCGAAGAAGGACCGGGCGGCGGTGCAGAAGCGGATGTTCGTCCGGACCGACCCGCCGCAGCCGGGAGCGTGGCACTGGGTCGACAACGGCTCGCAGGCCTACTACCGGGGGCCGGAGTACTGGAAGCCCGGCACGACCATCACCGTGCGGATCGCGCTGGCCGGCGTGCCGCTGAGCAACGGCAGGTACGGCGACATCGACCGGAAGGCCTCCGCGAAGATCGGCCGGCTGTTCGAGATGAAGGTTGACAACGCCAACAAGAAGATGCAGGTGTACGAGAACGGTGCGCTGGTCCGCACCATCCCGGTGAGCCTGGGCAAGAAGAGCACCCGTCGTCCAGCGGCACGATGGTCGTGATGGAGAAGAGAAGCCACGACCTTCGACACCCGGGACGATCCGGACCCGGCCAACCGCTACGTCACCGACATCCAGTTCGCCCAGCGGCTGACCTGGGGTGGCGAGTACATCCACGCCGCACCCTGGTCGGAGCACGTACAGGGCCGGCAGAACGTCTCACACGGCTGTGTGAACGTCTCCACCGCGAACGCACGCTGGCTGTTCGAGAAGACGCGGATCGGTGACCCGATCACGGTGAAGGGCACCGAGCGCAGGCTGGCCGCCGGCAACGGCTGGACGGCGTGGAGCCTGAGCTGGTCGGAGTTCATCAAGGGCAGCGCAGTGCCCGTACCCAGTGGTGGGGCCGGTTCGGCTCTCTGAGCCGCCGGTCTCGTTGCGCCGGCCCGGCCATCGGTCGGGCCGGCGCGTACTGTTCACTCCCACCGCGCGACGATCCCCGCAGTTTCGGTACGGCAGATGAGCCAGGCTCACGAAACGCCGGATAGCAGCAGAATTCCGGCACTATCCGTGGAGTGTTTCGGTTCACCCTCGGCAACCGGGCGGCTCTGGTGCGTCAGTAGGAGACGATGGGGCAGCGACCACGACTGTGAGGGAATCATGCGAGTCAGCCAGGACAAGCTGATCAGGCCCGGTGGGCGACGCCGCGTGTTAGCGGCGGGGCTTCTCGCCGTGGCGCTGGCCTTCACCTCCGCCTGCACCGACGGCGACGGCGGCAAGCCGTCCTCGTGGCACGGCGGCGGCGAGAACCCGGCACCGAAGGCGGCGGCGACCATCAGCGAGCCGGCGGCCGACGCCAAGGACGTGCCAGCGTCCAGCGGCATCACCTTCACCGCGAAGGACGCCGTGAAGACCACCGTCGAGCTGAAGGACGCGGCCGGCAAGGCCGTCGAGGGCACACTCGCGGCGGATGGCAAGTCGTGGCTCCCGGCCAGCACGCTGTCGTACGGCACGAGCTACACCGCGACAGTGACCGCCACCGGCGACGACGAGCGTCCGGCCACCGCGACCAGCACCTTCACCACCATGGCCAAGCCGGGCAATCAGGTACGCGTGAGCAGCTTCCTCGGTGACAACCAGGTGGTCGGGGTGGGCATGCCGCTGATCGTGAAGTTCAGCCGGGGCATCCCGGAGGACTACCGCGACGACGTGCAGCGCCGGATGACCGTCACCACGACTCCGGTGCAGGCGGGGATCTGGCACTGGGTCAGCCCCACCGAGATCCGGTACCGGCCGAAGGAGTTCTGGAAGACCGGCACCAAGGTCTCCTACCGGGTGCAGGCCGGCGGTCTGCCGATGGGTGAGGGTTGGTACGGCCGAGCGGACCTCTCGGTGGACGTCAAGATCGGCCCTTCGGTGATCATGACGGTGGACAACAAGACGAAGCGGATGACGGTGACCCGCAACGGCTCCGTGATCAAGACCATCCCGGTCAGCCTGGGCAAGAAGAGCACCCCGTCGTCCAGCGGCACGATGGTCGTGATCGAAGCTGCGCAAGACCGTCTTCGACACGTTCGAGGAGCTGGGCCCGGAGGAGGGCTACCGCACCAAGATTGACTTCGCGCAGCGCCTCACCTGGGGCGGGGAGTTCATCCACGCGGCACCCTGGTCCGAGGGTCAGCAGGGCACCACGAACGTCTCGCACGGCTGCGTGAACGTGTCGATGGCCAACGGCGACTGGCTCTTCAAGAACACCCAGATCGGCGACCCGATCACGGTCAAGGGCACCGAGCGCAAGCTGCAGAACGGCAACGGCTGGACCGACTGGAACATGAGCTGGGACGAGTACGTCAAGGGCAGCGCCCTGCCGTTCCAGCCGCCGGCGGACCCGGAGACACCCCGACTCCGGACGGCGCGGGCACCCCGTCCCCACGCCGACCGCCTGAGCCACTGTCGGCGCGCGATACCGGGAAACCGGGGCATCCCAGCGAATGGATGCCCCGGTTTTCCGGTAGCCGGAGTGGATCAGGGTCTTCACGACGACTGAGGCCCCTCCGAAGAGGGGCCTCAGTCGTGACCAACTGGGTGACTGATGGGAATTGAACCCACGACAACCGGGACCACAACCCGGTGCTCTGCCAACTGAGCTACAGCCACCATGCCGCCGTCGCCCGGTCGATCGCTCCGGGCGGGGTGCGGACCAATAATAGCCACACCTCAGCCGGGCACGTCCAGCGGGTTACCGGCTCAGCGCGGAAGGGGTCAGAGTTCGGCGGCGATGGCCTTGGCGGTGTCCACGTCCGGGCCGGGCAGCGGGACGAAGACCGTCCGCCGGTAGTACTCCAACTCCCGGATGCTCTCCCGGATGTCGGCCAGCGCCCGGTGCGCGAGGCCCTTCTGCGGCTGGCCGAAGTACACGCGGGGTACCAGCGACGGCACAGTTCCTTGATCGACGACACGTCGATCATCCGGTAGTGCAGGTGCGCGTCGAGGCGGGGCATGTCGCGGGCGATGAAACCCCGGTCGGTGGCGATCGAGTTGCCACAGAGCGGAGCCGTCCGCGGGTCCTTGACGAAGGTGCGGACGTACTCCAGGACCAGGTCCTCGGCCTCGGCTAGGGTGACCGCCGAGCGGCGCACCTCTTCGGTGAGGCCGGACTTGGCGTGCATCGTCTGGACGATCTCCGGCATCCCCTCCAGTGCCGCCTCATCGGCGTGGATCACCACGTCGACGCCGTCACCCAGCACGTTGAGGTCGGGATCGGTGACCAGTGCCGCAACCTCGATCAGTTTGTCCCTGCCGAGGTCCAACCCAGTCATCTCACAGTCGATCCAGACGAGGAGATCAGCCACCGGCACAGCCTACGCGCAGCCCACGCCCTGCGGCTGCGCGCTCTCGGTGCACCGGCCCGCTAGGGTTTCGGGGTGCCAGCAGAACCCGTCGTGCCGCCCGCCGTCACCGAAGACGATCCCGGCGGCCGTACGGCCCGTCGCCTGGTCACGGTGGTGGCCCTCATCGCCGTGCTGCCAGCGCTCTACCTGCGGGGCCTGAACCACAAATTCCTCGACCTCAAGATCTACATGTCGGCGGTGGACTGGTGGCGCGCGGGCCACCCGCTCTACGACTACGTCCAGCCCGACCGGGTGCAGGGCGAGCTGTACTTCACCTACCCGCCGTTCAGCGCGCTGCTGCTGTGGCCGTTCGGGCTGCTGCGGCTCGGCGCCACCGTGACGATCTTCACGGTGTTCACAGTGCTGGCCGTGGTGGTGACGACCCGGTGGCTGGTGGCGCCGGTGATCGCCCGGCACGGTCTGCCCCGCACGTTCACAGTGATCGCCGCCGTACTGCTGGTGCTGGCGGTGGAGAGCATCCGCGAGACCATCACCTTCGGTCAGATCAACATGCTGCTGGTCGTGCTGATCCTGGCCGATCTGCTGTTCGCGGTGCCGCAGGCGCGACGCTGGGCCGGGGTGGGCGTGGGGCTGGCGACGGCACTCAAGCTCTTTCCCGGCATCTTCATCGTCTACCTGCTGGCCACCCGGCGGTGGCGGGCCGCAGCGGTGGCGAGTGCGACCGCTGCGGCGGCGACCCTGCTCGCGGCGGCGGTCGCGCCGAGCGACTCGTGGCGGTTCTGGACACACGAGCTGTGGACCACCGAGCGGGTGGGACGCACCGACATCGTCGGCAACCAGTCGCTGTTCGGCCTGCTCAGCCGGTTCACCGCGCCGGAGAAGCCGGACCGGCTGATCTGGCTGCTGGTGGTCGCCGTGGTCGCCGTCTACGGGCTGTGGCGGGCCGCCCGCGCGGCGCGGGCAGGTGACCCGTTGACGGGCCTGACGTTGACCGGGTTGGTCGGGTCCCTGGCGAGCCCGATCACCTGGACCCACCACATCTACTGGTTCGTGCCGGCGGTGGTGCTGCTGACCGACGCGGCGTTGAGTGCCAGCGGTCCGGACGAGGTCCGCCGGCGTCGGTGGCTGGCCGGGCTCGCGCTGGGCATCACCGCGGTGATCGTCTACGGCGTGGTGACGTTCCAGGCCTGGGGCGTGGCAGCGGTCCGCACCGAAGACCCGCTGGAGTTCGTCGTGCACAACGCCTACGTGCTGATCAGCCTGCTGTTGCTGGTGGTGCTGCCGGTGCGATCGAGACAACAAGCGAAAAATTCCACTAAATGGACAGAACTCCCAACCAGCCAGTACCAGCGCTAATCTGTCCTCATCTACCTCAAGCGTCGCTCGGGTAGCACCGATCCCCGGTGAGGGCGGCTCTCCGCGTCGGCAGCGCGGGGCCGCTCGCCGTCCCGTCCGCCGCCACCGGCCGGGCCGCCGTCGACGGAACCGCCACCGGCCGGACGGTGGTCTCCTCCGCACCGGCCGGCGGCCAGGCGAGACTCAGCGTCACCTCCGGTGGACGGGCGGCCGGACCGGCTCGTCCAGGTCGGCGAGGGTGACCGGCCGCGACGGTTCGACGCCGATCGCCGACCGGGGCCGCTCCCCGCCACCGAGCCCACCGAGGTGAGCTGTCGCTCGGCCGGCAACGGCGACGTCGACCCACGGTGCCCGGAGCCCAGGCCACTCAGCGAGGTGACTCCGAGCCGGCCGGCGAGCACCGGAACCTGGTCCGGCTCGACCACGAAGATCACCTCACGGGGGCGCGGCGGTCGCAGCAGGAGCAGCGCCGCGCACACCACGAGCAGAACGCCGCCGGCCAGCAGACCCCAGGTAGCGGGGCCGGTCCACCTCACCCGCAGTTCGGCGCGCAGATCCAGGGCGAGGTCGGCACCACCGTCGGGGCGCATCATCACCAGGCTCATCGGTTCGCCGGCCAGGTCGTCCGCACTCCACTCCAGGAGCCGATCCCTCGCGTACCCAGAACGGTCGCCCCAGCGGCGTGACCGGCCCGGCGGCCGGGCCTCGGCGCTCGGGCCGGCCGGTTCCAGCCGGACCGGCAACGGACCCCGGCCAGCACCGCCCGGCGGACCGACGCGTGCGGCACCGACTCCAGCCAGCGGCGCGCCTCGGCGGTGGGTGCCAGCCCCAGGAAGGCCGGGCCGTCCGTGGCGCGGACGTCGAGTCGCAGCCGGGTCTGCGCGGTACGCGCGAAGGGAGCCTCCTGCCGCAGCAGCCGGTCGAGGTCACTCACCACGACCGCGTGACCGGGTGTGCGGACCGTCTCGAAGCGGGCGGCGAACGCCCCATCGGGGTCGGCGTGTCGGGTCACCAACCACAGCGCGCCACCGGCGAACAGCGCCGGAATCCCCACGACCAACAGCAGCACTCCGACGATCACGCGCGCAAAACGCATCCGCACCGTCCCCTCTCGTAGCCGAACACCCGGCCGACCTTACCGACGTACACCGTCTGATCAGGGGATATCCACGGCACGGTCGGCTCGGACCCGGAAAGCGCTGGCCCGCCGGATGATCCGGCGGGCCAGCGGGTGGGACGGGTCAGACCTTGGCGACCGGCTCCCGGCGGGTCCGCGTGAACGCCAGCCCGCCCAGCACCAGACCGGCCAGACCGGCGACGAGACCGGCCACACCGAGGCCGACCGCGAGGCCGTTGCCGTCGTCATCCTCATCGTCGTCCGCCGTTGCGACCGCAGCGGCCGGCGAGGCCGAACCTGCCGGCGCCGCGGCCGCGGCGGCCAGGGTGAGCACCGGAGCGGGTGCTCGGGCTCCTCGGCGCCCGGCGCCGGCTCGTCGATCCACCGCGAGATGTTGCCGTCCGAGTAGGTCTGCAGGGTCTTGAAGACCATCGAGTCGACCTTCGGCAGCGGCCCCAACGAGACGGGGAACTCCTGGAACTGACCCGGCTTCACCCCCGCGTCGCCCGAGGCCGTCCAGGTGATCTTGGAGATCGCCTCGGTGAGCTGACTGCCGTGCACCTCGATCGGCGGGTCCACCTTGCGCTTCTCCGTGGCGACCGTCCAGCCGGGCACCGGCATCGTCGACACCGAGCCGACGGGGCGTTCTCCGGGAGCACCACCTCGAGCTTGACGGTCGAGGCGCTGTCGCTCTCGTTGGGCACCGGAACGCCACCCGGGCGTAGCCGTCCTGGGTCGCCTCCTTCGGGTTCACCGTGACGTGGGCGGACGCCGGTCCGGCGAAGCCGAGCACGGCGGTGGCGGCGGCGGTGAACGCCAGGGCGGCAGCGGCGGTTGCGGTGCGCCGGAATCGGGTCATGGGTTTTGCGAGCCTCTCTAACGGATGGGCACGGTGGCGGTAACCGTGGCCTGGTCGATGTCGGTCGTGCGGGCGGTGATCTTCAGTTGCCAGTCGCCGGCGGCCGGCAGGCTGATGTCGCCGTAGGCGTGGCTGTCGGTCAGCGGCAGCAACGGCACCTCGATGGGCTCGATCCCGGCCGAGGGCAGCGCCGCGGTCGCCTCCCACTCCACCACCGGCAGCGGCAGGTTGTCCTTGCCGTAGGCGTACAGGTGCACCGAGTTGTTGCCCTGCTCGGCCGGACTCACCTCGACCTGCATGGAGAAGAGCGAGCTGGACAGGGTCGTCGAGAACTGGCCGGCCTCGGTGGCGGACGGCCCGGCCACGGCGGTGCGGGCGGGCGTGGTCTGCACGAGGGTGGCGGACAGGCCCAGCACCACCACGGTGACGGCCAACTCCACCAGGACCGCCCGGCGCACCGGTGCCGGGCGTTGCGCCGCGACACGGCTGCGCACCAGGTGCCGGGAGTACGCCGCCACGGCGATGACCAGCACGAACAGCCCGATCTTGGCCAGCAGCAACCGCCCGTACGTGGTCTCGAACAGCGCTTGCGGGTGGCCACCTCGATCAGCGCCTGCACGGTGCCGGCCAGCAACAGCGCCGAGACGGCGAGCGCCGCCCAGCGCGACCAGATCGGCAGGATCGCGCCCAGCTCCCGCTCGTCGGCCTGTCGGAGCAGGAAGACGGCGAGCATCAGCAGACCGCCCAGCCAGACCGCCATGCTGCCCAGGTGGACCGCGTCGACCACCACGGAGACCGCCGGTGCCGGGAGGCCGCCGCGTGCCCGGCCAGCGGCCAGGTCAGCAGGGCGGCGCCGGCGAGCACGGCCAGGATGATCGCGTCGGCGCGACCGGCAGGCCGGGCCAGCAGCGGGCGGAGCAGGAAGATCGAGGCCGCCAGCAGGCCGAGCCGGACCAGGTGGGCGGCACCGAAGGCGCTGCCGAAGACACTGCCGAACCCTCGCCGGTGACGTCGAAGAGACCACCACCGGCCGTGTAGGGCACCTGCAACCACAGGTCGGCGATGGTGGCGAGGGCCACCAGACCGAGGCCGGTCCAGGCCAGCCGGGTCGGCCCCGCCGGGAGAGCCGTCGCGGCCAGAGCGCGGCGAGCACCAGCGCCGGCCCGACCAGCAGGACGAGGCCGGCGTAGCCGAGAAGCGGGCGACCTTCACCGCCGTCTCCACCACCGGGTTGGCGCGGCTGCTGTCCCCGCCGGAGTCGACGGGGGCGTCGAGGGTGCGCCGACCGAGTAGGTGAACGCACCGGAGACCGGGTGGCTGTCGGCGGAGATCACCCGGAAGCTGACCAGGTAGGTGCCGCGCGCCGCCCGGGTCGACCGGGATGGTCACCACGCCGCCGTTGAACGACGGCTCGCCCCGGTCGGCCCGGGAGCCGTCCGGCGCGATGATCCGGATCTTGTCGGGCACCTGCGGACCGACTCACTGAATGTGAGGACCACCTCGGACGGCGCGCTCGGCACGATGGAGGCGGTCGCCGGGCTGGTGCTCTCCAGCACCGCGTGGGCGCTCGCGGAGGTGGCCGGCGCGATCAGCAGGGCGACGACGGTGACCAGAAGCCCGGCGGCGGCGGCCAGCCGGGCGATCCAGCGGCGGGGGCGACAGTCATGCCGGCAATGCTCTCCGATGGGTGTCCCATACGGCGACCGGAGGGGTGCTCGCGCGTCATGACCGGGTAGTCGGCCGGTAGCGGAGAAAAGTTCCCGAAGTGGCGCAGACCATCCGTGGACCGAAGGACGCTGACGCGCCGACGTCTGCCGCGTAACCTGGTTTGTCGTGATCCCTGTCCCGCGTGACACCGGTTCCGCCGGTCCGGCAGAACCGGCCGGTGACGTCGCCCGGGACCCGGCAACCGAGTGGGCGTTGACCGCCCGCGACGGTGACCCCGCCGCCCAGGCGGCGTTCGTCCGGCTGACCCAGGCCGAGGTCTGGCGGTTCGCCGCCGCCCTGGTCGACCCGGACAGCGCCGACGACCTGACCCAGGAGACCTACCTGCGGGCGTTTCGGGCCCTGCCCGCGTTCGAGGGTCGCTCCAGCGTCCGCACCTGGCTGCTCGGCATCGCCCGGCGGGCCTGCGCCGACCACCTGCGCACCGTGATCCGCCGGCGACGACTCGACGAGCGCCTGGCGGTGAACGCCTACACCGACCGCCCGTATCCGGACCCGGCCGGCCAGCTCGGCGCCGCCGACCTGGTCCGTCGACTCGGCCCCGAGCGGCGCTCCGCGTTCGTGCTCACCCAACTGCTCGGCCTGTCGTACGCCGAGGCCGCCGCCGTCGAAGGGTGCCGGTGGGCACCATCCGCTCCCGGGTCGCCCGGGCCCGTGACGAGCTGGTCGAGGCGGTCGGCGACGCCCTGACCGGCTGAACGCGGAACTTCCGGCGCGGGCGGAACGACAAATGAGCGTGACTGCACCTTCCACCCCGGGCGGCCGTTGGCCCCTGGTCCGGCCCTGGCTCGGCATCGCGGCCCGACTCGGCCTCGCCGCCGTGTGGCTGGTCGCCGGCGCGTCGAAGGTCGGCGATCTGGCCGCCTCCGGGCGAGCGGTCAACGCCTACCAGGTGATGCCGTACGACGTGGCGACCGTGATCGGCGCGGCACTGCCCTTCGTCGAGCTGGCGCTGGGCGCGCTGTTGCTGCTCGGGTTGGCCACCCGGCTCGTCGCCGGGGTGTCCACCGCGCTGCTGGTGGTCTTCATCGTGGGGATCGCCTCGGCCTGGGCGCGTGGGCTGGCCATCGACTGCGGCTGCTTCGGCAGCGGCGGGCAACTCGCGGCGGGGCAGGCCCCAGTTACCTCCCGGAGATCCTTCGGGACCTGGGATTCTTGGTATTAGCCGGATTTCTGCTGATCTGGCCACGTACGCCGGTATCGGTGGACGGGTGGTTGTCCGGCGAACCCGTTGTGGAGGACGAGGATGAGTAGTCGCAAGGGGCAGCGGGACGCCGCCCGGGTGGTTCGCGAGCAGCTCGCCCGCGAGCGGCGACGTCGACGCACGATCTGGGTGTCGGCCGCCGCGGTCGTCGTCCTGGTCGTCGCCGGTGTCGTCGGCTGGGTGGTCTGGTCCAACCAGCGCTCCGACAGCTTCACCACCCGCCCGGCGCCAACGACGCCGGCACCGGCATCGTCACCGGCGGCGGACCGGTCACCGTCGACGTCTACGAGGACTTCCTCTGCCCGATCTGCAAGCAGTTCGAGCAGAGCACCGGGCGACCCTGGAGCAGTTGGTGGCCGACAACAAGGCGAAGGTCGTCTACCACCCGGTCGCGTTCCTCAACCGCTTCTCCACCACCGAGTACTCCACCCGGGCCTCGGCCGCCTCCGGCTGTGCCGCGGCGGGCGGCAAGTTCCACGAGTACGCCAAGGCGCTGTTCAACAAGCAGCCGCCGGAGGGCAGCGCCGGGCTCCCCGACGACCAGCTGATCGACATCGGCACCGGCGTGGGCCTCGACCGGGGTTCCTTCGGGGCTGCGTGAAGGACGGCACGTACAAGACGTGGACCGAACACGTCACCGACGACGCCGGCCGGAGCAACGTCACCGGCACGCCGACCGTCCGGGTCAACGGTCAGCCCTGGAAAACCCCACCCGGACGCTCTCAGCGCAGCCGTGGCGGCGGCCGGCAAGTGATCCGTACCCTGCTGGCCCGTGCCGGCCTGGTCGCGGCCGCGGCCGGCGTGGCCACGCTGATCAGCGCGGCGCCCGCAGCCGCGCACGGCGCGGACGCACCGGACGCCACCGACTACCGGACCCGGACCACCGGGGTCACGCCGGCGCGGCCGGGGCTGGAGGTACGCGTCGTCGAGGCGGGTGCCCGACTGGAGTTGACCAACGACACCGGTCGCGCCATCGAGGTGATCGGCTACTCCGGGGAGCCGTACCTGCGGATCGGCCCGGACGGGGTCTTCGAGAACACCCGCTCCCCGCCACCTACCTGAACCGCACCATCGGCGGAGACACCGCGCTCCCGGCCGAGGCCGATCCGGCCGCACCACCGTCCTGGCGGCGGGTCGACGACGGCACCACCGCCCGCTGGCACGACCAGCGCGCGCTGTGGCAGGAGTCCGCACCACCGGCGGCAGCCCTTGCGGCCCCGGACCGGGAGCACCGGGTACGGGAGTGGACGGTCCCCTGCGCGACGGCACCGATCCGGTGCTGATCGGCGGCACGTTGGACTGGGTGCCGCCGCCGGACGCCTACACCTGGTGGGCGGTGACCATCGTGGGACTGCTCGCCGTGGGCGCGCTCGGCCTGGTCGCCGCCGCCGCCCGGCCGGTGCCCGCGCGATGTCCGCGCTGGGCGCGTTGCTGGTCGTCGGCGGCGCGCTGGCCGTCGCATACCCGCTGGGGCGGGAGCTGGACGCGGGCGCCCAGGGCGTGGGCGGGTGCTCGTCGGGCTGCTGTCCGGGCAGATCTGGTCACTGCTCACCGGTCTCGGCGCGATCGCCGCCGGCTGGTACGCGCTGAGCCGCCGACCGGCCGCCGACTTCGTGGTGGCGCTGGCCGGGGCCTGCCTGGCGCTCTTCGCCGGCGTGGCCAACGCCGCAGTGTTCACCCGGTCCATCGCCCCGGTGCCCTGGTCGCCGGAGATCGCCCGCGTCATGGTCGCGGTCGCCCTGATCACGGGCGCCGGAGCAACACTGGCCGGCATCCTCCGCCTCCACGCAACAGCCCGCGTCGCAGGAGCCCAAACCCAAGCCCGAACCCGAACCCCGTGACGCCCCACCCCGCCTCGTCGATCATGGACTTGTGGTGCCCGTCTGATGCCTTCGCGGGGCTTTTGTCACCCACCACAACTCCTTGATCGACAAGGCGGGGTGGGGCGGGCGGGGTCGGGGTTAGGGCTGTGGGGTGAAGCCGTACGGGAGCTCCAGGCGGTGGCGGGCCAGCAGGGGCGCGTTGCGCAGCAGGTCCGGGGTGGGGGCGTCGGCGACGATTCGGCCGCCGTCGAGGATCACCGAGCGCTCGCACAGCTCCGCCGCGTACGGCAGGTCGTGCGTGACCATCAGCAGGGTCACCGGCAGGCCGCGCAGGATCTCGGCCAGCTCACGACGGGCAGCCGGGTCCAGGTTCGAGGACGGTTCGTCGAGCACCAGGATCTCCGGGTGCATGGCCAGCACGGTGGCCACCGCCACCCGGCGGCGCTGCCCGAACGAGAGGTGCTGCGGGGACCGATCACGGTGCTCACTCATCCCCACCGCGGCGAGCGCCTCGTCCACCCGGGCGGCCAACTCCACCCCGCGCAGGCCCAGGTTCGCCGGCCCGAACGCCACGTCCTCCGCCACCGTGGGCAGGAAGAGCTGGTCGTCCGGGTCCTGAAGACGATGCCCACCCGACGGCGTACCTCGGCCAGAGTGGCCCGATCCGTCGTGACCGTCAGCCCGCCGACGCTCACGCTGCCCTCGGTGGGGGCGAGGATGCCGTTGAGGTGCAGCACCAGCGTGGTCTTGCCGGCACCGTTGGGGCCAGAAGCGCCACCCGGTCGCCGCGCGGCACGTTCAGGTCCACCCGTGCAGGGCGACGTGCCCGTCCGGGTACGCGTAGCGAACGCCCCGAACGTCCAGCGAGACAGCGGTCTGCACGACACCGATCATGACAGCACGACGGCGGTCGCGGCGATGGAGGCCGCCAACACCGGCACTGTCGCCGCGACCAGCCACTGGCCGGCGGTGGCCGCGCCCTCGCCCTGCCACACGGCGGGCATCCGCCCGGTGTAACCCGGGACAGCATCGCCAGGTAGACCCGCTCGCCGCGCTCGTAGGCGCGCAGGAACAACGCCCGATCCCGGCGGCGAAGCCGCGCAGCTGCCACAGGAAGCGGGGTCGTCGCCCGGGAGATCCGGGCCACCCGCATCCGCCGCGCCTCGCCGACCAGCACGTCGAGGTAACGCAGCATGAACGTGGCGATCTGGGTGAGCACCTGCGGGCAGTGCAGCCGGTCCAGCCCACGATCAGGTCCCGGGTGGTGGTGGTCGCGGCCAGCAGCAGCGAGACGAGCACGCCCAGGGTGCCCTTGGCCAGGATGTTCCACGCACCGTGCAGACCGTCCTCGGACAGGCGCAGACCGAGCACCTCGACCCGGTCGCCGCTGCCCAGGAACGGCAGGGCGACGGCGAACACCACGAACGGCAGCTCGATCAGCGCCCGGCTGAGCAGCCACCGGGGCCCCACCCGGGCCAGCGCCGCCACCGCCGCCACCAGCAGGGCGTACGCGCCGAAGGCCCAGAACGCCGTGCGTGGAGTGGCCACCACGGCGATGGTGAAGACCACCATCGCCGCGATCTTCACCTCGGGCGGGAGCCGGTGCACCGGCGAGTCCGACTCGCGGTACAGCACATGCCCATGACCGGCACCCATTACGCGTACCCCTGCTCAGCTGGACGCGCTGGCGCGGAGGTCGTCGCGTCGCCGTCGGTCGGCGTCGCCGCCTGCCCGTCGGTCGTCGTCGTGCCCCGGCGGCGCAGCAGCCAGAACCCGCCGGCACCGATCGCGAAGGTGACGAGCACCCCGAGCACCCGGAGAGACCGGTGGAGACGAAGCTGTTCCGCACGCCCCGCACCCGTAGTCGGCGAGCGGGCTGTCGGCCAGCTCGTGCTCCCGGGCCTGCTGGGCCGGGCAGCTTCCGCCGACGATGTTGTCGTCGGCGTCGACGGTGCAGCCCTTGAGCAGTGACGAGTCCAGCCCGTCCGGGTGGGACGAGGCGTAGTTGCTCACCACGCCGGCGAGCAGCAGGGCGACCAGCAGGCCGCCGGCCAGGAAGGCCCAGGAACGGTTCTTCATCGGACACCTCCGGCGACCGGGACAGCGGGGTGGCGGGCGCGCGCAGGAGCGCAGCGCGTACACCAGGTCGGGGCGCACCTTCGCGACGGTGAGCACTGTGGTGGCGGTGATCAGGCCCTCGCCGATGCCGATCAGCAGGTGGGCGCCCGCCATCGTGCCGGCCAGGCCGGTCAGGTTGTTGCCGAGGTCGGTGGTGCCGCCCAGCCAGTACTCCAGGACGAAGCCCTGGGAGGCGACCACCACGCTGAGCATGGCGGCGACGAACGCGGTCACGGCCAGACCGGCCCGCGTACGGGGCAGCACCCGCAGCAGCACCGCGATCAGCGCGTACGCCACGGCGGTGCCGAGCAGCGCCATGTTGGTGATGTTCAGGCCGAGCATCGCCACGCCGCCGTCACCGAAGATCAGTGCCTGCACGACCAGCACCACGGACACGCAGAGCGCGCCGACCCACGGCCCGACGAGCATGGCGGCGAGTGCCCCACCGAGCAGGTGGCCACTGACGCCGGCCGTGAAGATCGGGAAGTTGAGCATCTGGACGGCGAAGATGAACGCCGCCACCAGGCCTGCCATCGGGGCCAGTCGGTCGTCCAGGTCGCGCCGGCCGCGCAGGACGCAGACGGTGAGCGCGGCAAGAGCGAGCGCAGCGAAGACCGCTGCGACGGGACCATCGATGATCCCGTTCGAGATGTGCATCGCCAGTGTTTCCACGCGACCTCCCACGCGTCAGCGGACCCGACCGGGGCGGCGTGGGTCAGCCTATTTCCAAGCCTCGTTGTTGCCATACTCTGGCAACAACGCGAGGTGTTGATCACCTTTCGGTCCGGTGACGAGCCTGGTGATCGACTCGCCCGACACGGTCCGCGCCGGCGACAGCGCCCGCCGGCCCGGCGGTATCGTCGGGCCATGACCGCGCCCGACCGGCTCTCCCCGGTGACCCCGCGCCCGAGTTCACCCTCGCCACCGACACCGGCGACCAACTCTCCCTCGCCGATCTGCGGGGCCGCCAGGTCGTCCTCTATGCCTACCCGGCCGCGATGACCCCGGTTGCACCAAGCAGGCCTGCGACTTCCGCGACTCGCTCGCCGCACTCCAGAGCGCCGGATACGAGGTCGTCGGCATCTCTCGGACAAGCCGGAGAAGCTGGCGAAGTTCCGCGAGCGCGACGCGATCACGTTCCCGCTGGTGTCGGACCCGGACCGGGCGGTGCTGACCGCCTACGGCGCGTACGGCGAGAAGCAGTCGTACGGCAGGACCGTCACCGGGGTGATCCGCTCGACGTTCGTGATCGACGCCGACGGCAAGATCGAGCGGGCGCTCTACAACGTCAAGGCCACCGGGCACGTCGCCAAGCTCCGCCGCGACCTCGGCCTGGACTGACCTGTCGCACCGGGCCGCCACCAGCGAACGGCGGCCCGGCAGGCACGCGCCGAGTCACGGCAGGGCTCGACACCGCCGCTACGGCAAGCTCTAGAATCAGCGGGTCGGCGGGAGTGGCGTAATGGCAGCCGCGCAGGTCTTAGGAACCTGTATCCGGAAGGATGTGGGGTTCGAATCCCTCTCCCGCACAGGTCAACGAACACCGCGTGCCGACGCGCGCCTGTCGGCCGCGTCACTGTCACGGGTCGCGGCCGGGTTCTCGGGTCAGGATGGCGAGCGTGAGTCTGCGCTTCGTCCTCGACCCCGACCTGACCCGCGGTTGCGCGCCGAGATCGTCGATCTCTGGCTGCACGTCAGCAACGCCGGCGGCGCTGTCGGCTTCGTGCCGCCGGTCACCGTCGCCGACGTCCACGTCATCGCCGAACCGACCTTCGCCGGCATCGCCGACGGACCGGACCGCCTGCTGGCCGGCTACTCCGGGACCGGCTGGCAGCTTTCCTGATCTTCAATGACAACCGGTTCTCGCTCAAGGCGCACTGGTGCGTGTTGAAACGGGTGATGGTCCACCCGGCCACCCAGGGCACCGGCTACGGCTCGGCGCTGATGGTCGAGGCTGCCCGGCTGGGCCGGGAGTTCGGCTACGAGGCGCTGCACATCACGGTGCGCGACGGGTTGGGGTTGGACACGTTCTACACCCGCCTCGGGTACAAGGAGATCGGCCGGCTGCCGGGCGCGCTGCGGGTGGCACCCGGCGACGACCGGGACGAGATCCTGATGTGGCTCGACCTACTGTCGACCGACTGAGCGGTCAGCCGGCGCACCAGCGGGCGTTCACCGCGGCCGGGCGGGTGCTCGGCGCGTCGGTGGGCGGCGCGCTCGCCTTCGCCACCTCGACCGGACGACGGGTGGGCGTCGGCGTACCGGCGGGTCGCTTGCCGGACGGCCGGGGCGACGCGGACGAGCGCGGGGTCGCCCGGTGCCGCGCCCGTACATCCGGACCGTGCTGTTCTGCACCCTGCCGGGCGCCATCCGGATGCCGCCGACGGTGACCCGGTTTCCGTACACGTCGCTGACGCGGAGGTTGAACGGGCCCGGTCCGGCGCCGGAGGGATCAGCCAGTAGTTGTAGTCCTGCCGGGCGGCGGACTGCCACGGATCGCTGTTGCCCTGCCGGACCTCGACCGACCGCAGCGGGTTGCCGTGGTTGCCGACGCGGACGGCGAACCACCACTGCGACGCGCCCTCCTTGATCCGGAAGGTGAGGGGCCGGGCAGCGGTGGGTTGACCACCGCGCGGTAGGTGACCGGAACGAGGCCCTGGACCGGTTCGGCGATCCGGGCGAACGCCTCGCGGGACAGGTCGAGATGGCCCGGCGCGCACTCCGGACACTGGTCCATGATGAGCACTCGGACGCTGCCCTTCGGGCCGACCACGTCGAGGAATCCACCGCAGGCGGCACCGGCCGAGTATTCCGTCGGGCCGATCGCGACGTAGAGCCGGTTGGCCGGGGCAGCCGGGTTCGAGCAGTTGCCGCCCGCGCCCTTCGAGTCGTAGAAGGTCGCCTTGCCGCTGTGCGTGGCGGTGCCGGTGGGCGGCGCGGCGGCCAGTGTCCGACCGGCGCCGCAGGCCGGGTGGAGCCGGAGCGCAGGGTCAGGGTGAGCCCGAGCGTCGCCGCGAGGACCGTGACACCGGCGGCGACCAACCAGGGTGTCCGGCCGGACGACGGCGCGGGCCGTTCCTCTGGAACCTGGTCCAGGTCGATGCTGATGTCGACAGCGGTTCCGTCCGTCACGACGGCGATGCTGCCGGACCCACCGGGTACGGACAAGCGAGCTAAGCCAAAGCTAAGACAGCAGTGACGGACAGTGATCGGAGGGTACCGATCGGCCGGCCCTGGTCAGGGCGCGAGAACGACGGGCGCGCCCACGACCAGCTGTCCACTGTTGACCGGCACCAGGTGCAGTCCGAAGAGGAGCTTCCGGTCGATGTTGCGGTGCCGACCGAGTGTGCGCAGCGGCTCCTTCGCGCGTACCCCGGTCTCCTGGTCCGTGGTGGTCACCACGCACCGCTCGCACGGCCCGGCGGCGCGGAAGCGCAGGTCGCCGACGCTCAGCGACCGCCCGGCCCAGTCGTCCTCGGCCCAGGCCGGCGCACCGTCGACCACCAGGTTGGGGCGGAACCGGTTCATCGGCACCGGGGCCTCCCCGCCTCGGCCAGCCAGTCGTTGAGGCCGTCGAGTGAGGCGGTGTTCGCCAGCAGAAGCGGGTAGGCGTCGGCGAAACTGACCTGGTCACCGGTGTCGTGTTCGCGGTCCCCGGCGGCCAGGTGGCGGGTGGGCTCAGCCAGCCAGACCAGTCGCACCGTTCGGCCGAGCAGGGCACCGAGCCAGTCGTCGGCCACCCGACCGGCCGGCAGAGCCGGGACCGGAAGCTTGCGGTGGCGGAAGGTCCGCACCGCGACCGGCTCACCGCCGGCCGGCTCCGGTACGTCGAGGTCGGGCAGCCCGTCGGCGCGCAGCGTCAGACCCCGGGGCGCACTGTGGCACGCAGGCCGACCAGGCGAATCGTCTCCCGCTGGGTGACACCGACGCCGTCGGCGTCCACGACCATCCAGCGCCGGTCGCCGGCCAGGCCCCACTGATGCACTAACGCGTCGTCGTGGTCGAGCCGGTGACAACCCTGACGGGGTACGTGTGAATCGAGGTCAGCCGCACCCGGTCACCATGCCACGCCGATCCCGTCGCCGGGGTACCAGTGGTTGGCCGGGCTCTCCCGGTAGGCGAGGAACCACCGGCCGGTGCGTTCGGCGTGCTCGGCGAGCACGTTGGTGCTGGTGACGTTGTCGGTGAGCAGGATCGCACCGGGGCGAGCTTCGGCTCCACGGCGTCGAACTCACGCTTCTCGTGGGCACGGCTGTGGTCGCTGTCGTGCAGGAAGAGGTCGACCGGACGGCCCAGTGCGCCGATCGAGGCGATCGAGTCGCCGATCACCAGGTCGACGACCTGCGACCAGGGCTTGCTGGCAGCCAGGTGACCGGCCTCGGGGTTGATGTCCAACGAGGTGACCCGACCGGGTGCCCCTCCTGCGCGTTGCGCAGCAGGGCGGACGCGAGGACGCAGGTGCCCAACCCTTGTCGACGCCGGTCTCCACCACGTGTGCGGGCCGGGTGGCCCGGACGATCGCGTACCAGCCGACGCGTCGGGCGTAGTGGGCCTTCCGGTCGGCGAGGCCACGGCGGGCGGATCTGGCGGTGGCCTCCTCGATGTGTCGCCGCAGCGGGTCGTCGGCCTCGATTTCGGCGACGTAGCCGCGTGCCCGCTGGATCGGGATGTCGCAGACGACGCTGACGAACCAGGTCAGGTGGTGGCGGCTGAGCTTCGTCAGCTCGTACGTGTAGTTGTGGTGCTCCGGGACGTGACCAGCCATCGCGCCGAGGCACGCAGCACCTTGGCGTCGTGACGGGCGACCCGGGCGAGCCGCTTCGGGAACGCGGCGACGGGAGCGAGTGCGGTGCGGGCGATGGCTCGGCGTAGCTGCGTGGCGTCCACCGCTGCTTCATATCAGGTTCAGGCAATGGTTCGTCGGCGAAGTCTTTTGGCCAGCATGTGGAACCTGGTGGACCGGATGGGGTACATGGCGGTAACGCGGAATCAGTAGCATCGCGGCATGCAGTATCGCCAGGAGTACGTGGAACCCGAGACCCAGTTTGTCGCGGAGCAGCAACCATCGGAGCCGACCAAGACGGCGCGCGCAAAGCGCCCCGGTGGCAAAATCACCCTGATCACCTTCGTGGTGTTGGCACTGCTCGCTGGCATCGGGATGATCGGCGGGGGCTGTACTTCCGTTCCATCAACTCCGGCATCGAGCGTGTCGATGCCTTCAGGACGTGCCAGAGGCCGAGCGCCCTCAGGTGGAGGTGGCTGCCAAGGGCGCGATGAACATCATGATCCTCGGCAGTGACTCCGTGACCCGCAGAGCGAGTCCGGCTCCCGCACTGACACGATCATCCTGGCCCACCTGCCGAAAGACCGCTCAAGCGCCCAACTCATCTCGATCCCCGCGACAGCTGGCTCAGCGTGCCGAAGTCTCCACAGGGACGCGGCGGTCGGGACGCCAAAGTCAACGCCGCGTTCGCGTGGGTGGCGTCCGTTGATGGTGCAGACGGTGGAGAAGTTCACCGGCGTGCGCATCGACCACGTGACGATCGTCGATTTCGGAGGCTTCAAGGAAATCGTCGACGCGCTGGGCGGCATCAACGTCGACGTGGAGAAGGGCTTCACCACGCTGTACGCGCTGAACGGCAGCCGGACGTTCCAGGCGGGCCAGCAGAAGATGGACGGAGCGGCAGCGCTCGACTACGCACGGAACGCCACGCCTTCGCCGACGGCGACTTCGCACGAATCCGGCATCAGCAGCAGGTGATCAAGGCGATTCTGGACAAGGCGGCGTCTGGCGGAACGCTCGCCAACCCGGCCAAACTCAACTCCTTTGTCAAGGCCACGGCGGACGCGGTCGCCGTGGACAAGGCTCTGAACCTGCTGGACCTCGCGTCCGAGATGCGCGATTTGCGTAGTGGCAATCTGACGTTCCTCACCTGCCCGACAAAGGGGACCGGGCAAATGGGCAACGAAAGCGTGGTGCTGGTCGACAAGGAGAAGGCCGGTCGGGTCTTCAAGGCGGTTCGCAATGACAACGTCCCGGAGATTCTGTCCGCCGCAAAGTAGGAGTAGGAACTGACTTGCCGGCCATGGTGGCGTGCCTCGGCCGCTCGTAGAGTTCGGTGGCCTTCTGGTCGGGATGCGTGACCGAGGGCCTTACGGGGAGGTCCACAAGTGTCAGGCCAGTCGGCTACCAGCAATCCGCCCATACCGCCGTACCGCAGCGGGCAACTCGACGTGCCGGACGATGGGGCCCGCCTCCATGGTGGTGCCCCACCCCCGAGGACGAAGGAGCCGGAGGCCCCGGGAAGCCCGAGGCCGAGATTGCCGGCCTGAGCACCACCGCGGTCCTGCCGTACGCCAGGTCCCGCACGTCGTCACGGACCCGGTGGCTTCGGGCGTGGATGATGGTCGCACCCGTCGACTTGGTCGCGCTGCTCGCGCCATTGCTGCTGAGCCAGAACTACTGGCGCGGAACCATCGCCAACGCTGTTCTGACGATCACTCTTCGCCGCCGGCGGGCTCTACCGGCCACGTCGTCACGTGAGCATCCTCGACGAGCTGCCGATCCTGTCCGGCCGGCTAATGGCCGCCGCGTCGGTGGTGGCCATCATCGCGGCCGAGCGTCACGCCTCGGTGACGTACGTCGGTGGCTTCATGCGGGTGTCGCCCTGTCGGCGTTGCTCGTGATTATCGGGCGCACTGCCAGCAGGGCTTTTACCGTCCTGTCCCGGAAGCGTCGGTGGGCGGAGCACAACGCGATCATCGTCGGGGCCGGGCCGATCGGCATCGAACTCGCACGGCTACTTCGCCGCTACCCGCACTACGGTCTGCGGTTCGTGGGCTGCGTCGACGTCCCGTCACGTCACGAGAACGGCGTGCTCCCCTGAATGGGACACTGGCGGACCTGGAGCACATCATCCGACTGTCGGAGTGCGAGGTGCTGGTCATCGCAGACCCGGCCTGCCACGAGTCCACGCTCATGGAAACCCTGCTCCAGCCCGCAGCTCGCGCTGTGACCTCTGGGCCGTGCCCCGGCTGTGGGTTCACGCTCGCACAGCGGCTACCCCGACCACATCGGCGCGTTCCCGATCGTCAAGATCGGCGATATCTCGCTGACCGGCCCACGGTGGGCCATCAAACGGGCGTCCGACATGCTTTTCGCGGCGGCCGCCCTCTTCCTGTTGAGCCCGGTACTCCTGCTGTGCGCCATCGCCACGTTCATCGACGGTGGCCCCGGATTTCTTCTACCAGGACCGTATCGGCCGCTACGGCAAGCCGTTCAAGGTCATCAAGTTCCGGTCGATGCGTCCCGTGAACGAGCAGGAGTCCCAGACGAACTGGTCGATCGCGAACGACCGGCGGGTCGGTCCGATCGGCCGGTTCATGCGCCGGACGTCGTTGGACGAGTTGCCCCAGTTGTGGAACATTCTGCGAGGCGACATGAGCGTGGTCGGCCCGCGGCCGGAACGACCGTACTTCGTGGAGAAGTTCTCGGCCGAATACCCGAACTACGCCGCACGCCACCGCGTACCCGTTGGGCTTACCGGGCTCGCGCAGGTCAGCGGCCTGCGGGGCGACACTCCGATCTCCGACCGGGCACGGTTCGACAACTACTACATCGAGAACTGGTCGCTGTGGTTGGACGTCAGGTGGTGCTCCGCACGATCTCGGAGGTCTTCCGCGCCGGGGCCGCTGATCAGACGCCAACCGCCGCGGGTGGTGGCTCCGATGTTACGACAACGGTCGGTGCCACCACCCGAAGCGCTTTCGAATCATGCGGTCGGGGTGGACTTGAGGGGCTCCCACCAGCCGCGGTTGTCCCGGTACCAACGGACGGTGTCGGCGAGGCCGTCGTCCAGCGTGATGCTGGGGTGTAGCCGAGTTCCGCGCTGATCTTGCTGATGTCGAGGAGTAGCGGCGGTCGTGGCCCTGCGGTCGGTGACCGGGACGACCCGGTCCCAGCCGGCGTCGCACGCGTCGAGGAGCAGGCCGGTGAGTTCCTTGTTGGTCAGCTCGGTGCCGCCGCCGATGTTGTAGACCTCACCGGCGCGTCCCTTCTGCTGGACGAGGGCGATGCCGCGGCAGTGGTCGTGCACGTGCAGCCAGTCGCGGATGTTGCCGCCGTCGCCGTAGAGGGGACGGTCCCGCCGTCGAGCAGGTTGGTGACGAACAGCGGGATGACCTTCTCGGGAAACTGGTACGGGCCGTAGTTGTTGGAGCAGCGGGTGACGACCACGTCCATGCCGTGGGTGCGGTGGTACGACAGGGCGAGCAGGTCGGAGCCGGCCTTGGACGCCGAGTACGGCGAGTTCGGGGCGAGCGGCCAGGTCTCGGTCCAGGAGCCCTCGTCGATCGAGCCGTACACCTCGTCGGTGGAGACGTGCACGAATCGGCTGGTGCCGTGGCGCAGTGCGGCGTCGAGCAGCGTCTGGGTGCCCAGCACGTTCGTGGTGACGAACGGCGCCGCGCCGGCGATCGAGCGGTCGACGTGCGACTCCGCGGCGAAGTGCACGATCACGTCGTGGTCGGCGACGACCTGGTCGACCACGACCGGGTCACAGATGTCGCCCTGGACGAACCGCAGTCGCGGGTCGTCGCGTACGGGGTCGAGGTTGGCCAGGTTGCCCGAGTAGGTCAGCTTGTCGAGCACGGTCACGACCGCCGGCTCGAGCGGTGGCACGCCGTCGGCACTGCCGAGGGGCTTGCCCAGCAGCAGGCGAACGTACTCCGACCCGATGAATCCGGCTCCGCCGGTGACGAGGATCCTCACGGGACCGGAAGTCTACGCTGGCCGTTCGGAGGCTTCGGCAAGTGTTTCGGCACCACCGGTTAGGTCCACCCGGGCGATTGCAGGCGCAACATGGTTCCGGTAGAAAGTGCCAGCGACGTACGACTCGTCGTGCTTTCTTAATGAAACAAACGGGGCGAGAACGGCGTGTCGCTGGTTAATGCTGCTCGGCCTTCGCCGGGTCCGGGCACCACACCACCGCCGAGCCGCCGCGTCGCCAGCCTGCTCCGACGGCTCATCGCACCCGAGCGCCTCTACATCGGCGCACTCGGCCTGACCGGCTTGGCGGCCGTCCTCTCGGTGGCGCTGCCACCGGCGGAACGCGGTGAACTCTCGGCGAACATGGTGAGCGCGACGCTGGGCGCGGCCGTCGGTGGCCTGTCCCTGGATACGTTCCTGCTGTCCCGTCCCGGCGGCTGGGTCTTCTCCCGGGGACGGTCCTGGATCCTCGCGATGCTGGGGCCTCGGTCCTGCTCTCCATCGTCGCCGCCGTCGTACTCACCGCGGTGGCCGGGATCGGCAGTTACCTGGTCGGTGTGGGTCCGCCGCAGGTCTGACGATCTTCAACACGGTGTCGTCGATCGCACTGCGGCAGAAGCGCTTCATGGCGGTCTACTCGCTCCGCGCGGCGAGCGGGCCGTTCTGGTCGGCGGCTACGTCGCCCTGTACTTCGCCGGCCACCTCGACGGCGGCCTGTGGAGCATGGTGTGGCTCGTCGTCCAGTGGGTCAGCGCGCTGGCCGTCTGCGGCCTCGTGCTGGGGATGCTCCGGCGGATCGGGCGCGCGCCACGGCCGGAGGCGACCATGGTCGACTACCGCGCCGACCTTGCCGCCGTCGGCAACCTCCACCTCGGGATCTTCGCCCAGATGATGACCCTCCGGTTCAACCAGATCCTGGTGGCTCGATTCGTCGGGGCCGGCCCACTAGGCGTGTACGCCCTGGCCGTCGCCGCCCTGGAGTTCGCGCAGGCCGGCGCCGTCGTACGGGCGCAGCGGATCCTCGCCAGCCGGGATGGCAATGACGCCCCGACCCCACCCGAGCCGTTGTCACCGCGGCGCTGCCGGTCGCCCTGGCAGCCATCCTCGGGCTCGGTGTGCTGGGCTACCTCCAACCCGAGTACCGGCACGCCTGGATCCTCGGTCTTGTCCTCCTGCCCGGCTCACTGGCTACCGCAGCAGGCAAGAGCTGGAGCGCCCTGTTGTTGAAGAGGCGGGGCGAGCGGGCGACGACGGTGGTCGCAATGATCACCCTGGCATTCGCGATCCCCGCCTATTTCGCGATCATCCCGTGGGCGGGCGTGATCGGGGCGGCGATCGCCTCGACGCTCGCCTACGCCGTACACGCCTTCGCTTCCAGAGCGAGCCTGCGACGAGCGCAGTCGCCGAATCATGGGACGGTTTGACATGGATGTCTCGATTGTCGTTCTCGCCTGGGAGGACTTTGAGCGCACCCGCGCCTGCGTCCTGTCGCTCCCGGAGGAGGCGGAGATCGTTGTCGTCGACAACGGCAGCTCCTTGCCCATCCAGGAGTCGTTGAGCGAGTTCTGCGCCGAGCAGGGTGTCCGGTACGTCCAGTCCGGAGCCAACCTGGGGTACGCGCGGGGATGAACCTCGGCGTGCGCCACACTAGCCGGGCGAACGTGATCCTCTCCAACAACGACATCATCGTGCACGCCGATGCCGTTGGCCGCCTGCTGACCGCCCTCGAGACCCGGAGGTCGGCGCGGCCTTCCTGGCGTCGTCACGCCCTCCGGCGTGTCGCAGACCGAGGGCGGGAGGTTCCTGGGCCTGGGCGTCGGTCTCGCCCACGCCACCGGGCTGAGCCTCGTGTTGCCGAACCTGCGGATCGTCGCGCCGCCGGAAAAGGCGGACTGGCTGACCGGGCCCTTCGTCGCCATGCGCCGGAGCACCTTCGACGCCATCGGCGGGGTCGACGAGACCTCGTTCTTCTACTCCGAGGACATGCGGCTCTGCTGGGCTGTCCGTCAGCAAGGTCTGCGTCTGGCGTACGTGCCGGAGGCTGTGATCATGCACGAAGACGACGCGACCGCCAAGCGGCGCTGGTCCGAGGAGGAGATTTCCGAACGCCGCACCCGGGAGTTCATCCGGGCGAGCCGGACCATGGGGGCCGACGCGGGCGCATCGCCACGACGGCGTACGTGGGCGGGTGCTGCTGCGCGCTGCGGTGGGAGGGAATCCGGTTCGCCGCGCCATCGCTCGCGGTGCCGTCGAAGGGCTGCGTGCCTGATGAGGGTCCTGTTCGTCTGCACGACGGGCGGCTCGGGGAGGCGGCAGCTCGGTGGCGCGGAGCGCATCCTGACGGAACTCATCCCCGCTCACGCTCGTACGGGGATCGACGTCATCGCTGCCACCTCGGACGACGAGGTGGGCTACGCGCTGCGCGAGGCCGGAGTGCCGTGGATCGGGCTCAGCGCGACCAGCCGGGTTGATCTCGCCTATGCCCGGGGATCCGCCGCCTCGTCAACGAGTTGCAACCGGACGTGGTCTGCGCCCACCTGCTGTCCGCGGCGATGCATTGCCGGGCGGCGCTGAGTATGGAGCGCAAGCGGACTCCCTCGTCGTCACCCTGCACAACAGCCTCTGGCAGTACCGGGACACCGCCGAGTCGTTCCAGCAGAAGGCGCTTATCCAGTCCAACATCACGCTGGACCTGGCAATGCGGCGCGCCCGTCGACACGCAACGGTGGCGGTGTCCGAGTTCGAGGCCGCCGAGCTGCGCGACCGCGGCGGTATCAGAACATTCACCTGATCCCGAACCCGCTGCCCGCAACCTGGCCCAGCCCGAAGCCCCACACGCCAGAACCAGGTCGCCGGCCGGTGGTCGGCTATCTCGGCCGGCTGGAGAAGGAGAGGGCCGACCTCCTGTCCGAGATCGCCGCTCTGCTCCCGGAGCTGGACTTCAAGGTCGCCGGTGCCGGCACGATGCCGATCGCCCCCAGTCAAACCTCGACCTCGTCGGCCGGGTCACGGCCGCGGATTTCCTTCAGGAGATCGACTGCCTCGTGGTGCCGTCTCGGGTCGAGTCGTTCGGGCTTAGCGCGCTGGAGGCGTTGTCCCTCGGCGTGCCCGTGGTGCACACCGGACCGGCGGCCTCGCCGAGGTCACCCGACACGCGACAGGCACCCTGGCGTTCCAGGCGGACCTCGCGCCCGCCGCGCTCGCTGCCGCGATCCGGGAGGCCATCGGCCGCCGCGCCGCCGATGAGGGCCAGCGGACGGCCGAGTGGTATGTCCAGGAGTACGCCTTCGATCGGTGTGTGGAGCGGTGGCAGAGCTTGTACAGATCCCTTCTGTGACAAAGAAGTCGTTGCCCGGTTGGTCGTCCGCACGTGATCCGCAAACAGTGAGGGAGGTGTCCGAGTGACAGAGATGTTGACGATCGTCACCGTTCTCTACAGGTCCAGCGAAATGCTCGCCGAGACGCTCCCGACCTGGGTACGCGCCGCCGACGGGCTACCGGTGAGATTTATCTTCGCCGACAACTGGCCGGAGGACGAGAGCGCGAAGGTCATCGCCGACTGTCTGGACGACGACCGGTACGAGTACCTCCCCGACTCGTCGAACCCCGGCTTCGCCGCAGGCTGCAACCGGGCTGTCACCGCAGCGCGGACCAGCCACGTTCTGCTGCTGAACCCGGACGTCTGGTTGCCGGAGGACGCGCTCACCCGCCTGTGCGCCACCATCGCGGCGGACCCGGAAACCCCGATCGCGGTGGGCCTCGCGATGCACGGAGGTGAGTACGTCGGTATCGACCTGCACCCGGTCTCGCTTTTCATCGACCGGTCGGTGACGGTTCCGCGCGGACCACTCGGCCCGTCCGGTGGGGCGGCGGTCTTCCCACCGCGCTCTTCCACCGCTTTGGCGGCTTCTACGAGCACCTGTTCGCCTGGGGTGAGGACGCCGACCTGGCTTTCCGCCTCTACGCGGCGGGCCTGCGGACCCGGCGGCTTGACCTCATGCTCCCGCACGCTGGCGGCCACAGCGTCGAGGGCGACAACAAACTCCAGGGGTTCCGGGCATTCCTTCTGGCCCGCAATCGTCTCCTGGTCGCCGCGCGGACCTTCACCTGGCCGCTGATGCTCGTGGCGATACCCGTCCTCGCGCTGGCACACCTGGCGCTGGCCGCCCGACGTGCCCGCCAGGGCCTGCTCCGTCCCTTCTTCGCGGCGTGGGACGCGGTCTGCTGGAAGGACCCGCAGCCCGTCGGCAGTGGAAGGGCAAGCGATTCGGCTTCGCATCCCTGATCGGTTATCTGAGAGTTCGAGCGCGTGATGTCGGGACACCTGTGGAGTGTCATTACGGTCACCTACAACTCTGCGGACACGCTTCGGCGGTGCTGGGGCAACGCCCACAAGCCGTACGAGTGGATCGTCGTCGACAACAATTCCGCCGACGACTCGGTCGCGGTGGCCGAGGAGCTGGGTGCTCGCGTCGTCCGGTTGCCGGAGAACGTCGGCTTCTCGAAGGCCAACAACGTCGGCGTACGCCACGTGACCAGCGAGTACGTCCTGTTCGCCAACCCCGACCTTGAGGTTGGTCCGGACGGCTTCGCCACCCTGCAGGGCCACCTCGACGCACACGGTGGTCTGGTCGCCCCTCAGCTGCTCGGGACCGACGGCACGCCCCAGCCCAACGGCCGAGGCTTCCGTACGCCACGGCGAAGCTGGGTAACCGGAAGATCTGGCCGTTGTCACAGATGCACGCGAACTATCGGGTGGTGGCGAACGACAGTGAGGCCATCTACGTCGCCTGGGTCATGGGTGCGGCGGTAGCGGCCCGCACGGCGGACTTCATCGCAATGGGCGGATGGAACGAGCGGTTCTTCCTCTACTACGAGGACCACGAGCTCGGGCTGCGGGCGTGGCGGCACGGCATGCCCGTCGCCCTGCTGGCACTGTCCGCTGGACGCACCACTGGGCCCGCGCGACGAACTCGTTCCAGTGGTCCCGGGCGCACAGCCTGGAGTTGCAGAGCGCCCGGACCTTCTTCGGCATGTTCCCCGAGTTCCTGATCGGGGTGCCGACTGCCGGTCGGCGCAACCCGCAGGCGGCCCGCCTGATCGGTTCGCCGGTGCCAGCGCAACGTGGGTCCGTGCCAACGCCCGCTGGGCCGGCAGCCTCCAGCTAGTGTCCGCGCTGTCCTCCGAGAGCGAGCGACCGCGAATCAGCTGTGGCACCGGCGGCTGGTCGGGTTCGACATGGCGTACCGCTCTTCCCGACGACGCCGTCAGGCTGGAGCATAACCCGTGGTCGTTCCGCTCTGGGGATGGGAATTCGTGTGGTCGTACAACTCGTTCGCGAGGGTGTGAGCCGTTCCGACAGCTCGACGGCACCGGCGACCAGGCGTCGTGGCAGCTCCGCGGACTGGGTGGCAGTGGCCGTTCTGCTGGCCCTCGTCCCGGTGGTCCACGACCTCAAGACCGCGCTCACGGCGTCATACTGGCTCGACGAGGCGTGGGTCGCGCTGTCGGTACGGCTTCCGCTCAGCGATCTGCCGGTAGTGACCTCGTCGACCCCGCTCGGGTGGAGCCTCCTGCTACGTCTGGTGCCGGACACCGACTACCTGCGGGTGGTGCCGATCGCGTTCCACGGGCTTCGGTTGTTGCCGCGTACGCGCTCGGTCGGTCTCTGCACTGGCCGACGCAACGCCTCAGAGTCGTCGCGGGGCTCGTGTGTGGGCGGCGACGCTGCTCCTGCCGGCACAGCAGATCCGTCACGATCTCAAGCAGTACACAGCCGACGCCGCCGTTACCGTGACTCTGCTCGCGCTGGGTGCCTGGGCCGAGCGAACCTGGTCGCGCAGACGGCTGCGTGTCATCACCGCGGCGGTCGCCACCGGCATGTTGTTCAGTCACGTGACCGCCATCGCCGCGCCGTGCGTTTTCGGTGGGTTGCTGCTGGTCACCGCTGGACGGAGGCAGTGGGGCGGCTCCGGGAGGTGGCCGTGGCAGGGCTCTGCACAGTCGCCATCATCACGATCATCTACTTCAGCATCTCCGCCCAGGGCAAGAACGACGCGATGCAGAGGTTCTGGGCCGACAGCTTCCCAGCCTGACCGAGCTACCTGGCTATCTCGGTCAGCAGATCGATTCCCTGACACCGCTGTTGGGCGCACCCGCCCTTCTTGTCGGCGGCCTGCTCGTCGCCGGCGTCATCACCATCGTCCGGCAGGGCCGCCCCGCCTGCGCCACCGCGGTCGTTCTGCTACCCGTGGCGGTGACAACGCTGGAGTCGCCCGGTCATACCCTCTGTTGGAGCTGCGTACCTCGCACTTCCTACTCGTCACGACGGCCGCGGTGGCCGGCATCGGCGTCACCGGCTTTGCCTATGGAGTGGTCACGCTCGTCCGGCGTGGGGTTCCCAAGACACCGCTCACCGTTGCTACCGCGGCGATCTGCGCGGTCCTGCTCGCAACGTTCGGCCTGCACAACGAACGCTGGTATCGGTTCGACGGTAACGAATCAGGCCTCTACTACACCGCCATCGCCGTGACCGACATCCGTTCGTCCACCGAGTACGTGGCCACGCACAGGGCGAAGAACGACGTCGTCGTCGTGAACGCGGGCGCGTGGTACGGCTTCGCCTTCTACTCGAAGCCCGACCCGGTCGAGCTTGTCGCACGGTATGGCAATACCGTCGGGTGGTGGGTCGACATACCCACCCGATCCGATGTCGTGGTGATTCGGGATCACGACGCGCAGTCCATCCGCGCCGGGCTCAACCATGCCCTGGCCTTGGCAGGACGGCGTGGTGGCGCCCGAATCTGGCTGATCCGCTCACACGTCATCGGCGAGGAGACGGTTGCCTGGCGAACGGTGCTCGCCGACTACCGGGTCGAGCATGCCTTCGATGGGGTGGAACCGGTCATGCTGATCAGCGAGGGCTGATCCATCCCCTTCGGCAGGGCACACCGCGTCTACCTCGTCAGCAACCGTCCCTGATCTGACCGCTGCCGCCGGGGCGGCACTGGTTGCCCGGTCGACGGGGACGCGTCCGACCCGGCGAGCGCCACCGCAAGGACGAAGACGGCCACCGCTGCGATCCAGAGCCACACGTCGAAAAGAACACCTGTGCCGCGAGCCCCACCATGAGGGTACGGGCCGCCACCGACCGGAGGCGCCACCAGAGGACTGCCACGAGGGACAGCAGGCTGGCCAGACCGATCAATCCGTAGTTGAACCAGAAGGTCAGATAGGTGTTGTCGAAAACCTGCGCCTCACCGTCACCGATGCTGACGTTCTCCAGATACCGGACGTTCGATTCGGGTCCGTTCCCGAACACCAGTGTCGACCAGTCCTGCGTGATGCCGTTCCAGACGACACGGATCCGGGCGAAACGTGCGTTCGCGCTGGCTGACTGCAACGGATCGGACATACGCGACCCTGTTTCGCTGACGGGATCGGCGGTTGTCGGTGGGTGCTGGAAGCTTCTGGTGTGGGCGGCGCCGAGGGTGGTGCGGGCGGGTCACCGAAGTGGGAGTACCCAGACCGGGCCGGGTGCGGCGGCGCTTGTGACCGGGAAGTGCTCCGGTTTGACGGCGACGAACATCAGGGTGGAAGCAGCGATGAGGACCGCGCTCCCGATGCCACGCCAGGTGACCGTGCGCCACTGCAGCAGCAGCCAGAGCGCGAGAGCGAGGACGACACCCACCACGCGCTGCGGGTGCCGGAGAGCATCAGCCCGACGAAATTGGCGGTGACGGGGATGTACCAGAATTTGCCGCGAATGGTCAGCGCGACAAGAGCCATGGCCATCGCGAAACTGCCATAGATGATGGGATGCCCGGAAATGCCCACTGCTCGCGTCGCGTCGAATGCCGAGGTGTACGTCCAGTGGTACGCGAGCTGATCGAAAATCGGCCAGCTCAGGGTGAGCGTCTGGTATTTGGCGAACACGGCGACTGGCAGGCTGAGCCAGGTGAGCCACTCGGCGATCCGGAGAACCAACCGCCGATCGTGCCGAGCCTCTTCGACGACGTGCCAGGACAGCACGCCAACACAGACGAGAGGTGAGAGACCGACGACGATGGGCTTGGCCCCGTGCCAATGGACCAAGCCGGCGAGCAGCCCGCAGACCGGGAGGACCAGCACTGCCAGGAGCACGTTCCGGGGCCAGCCGTCGCGCTCCGCACGGAGCACCCGCCCCATGCCGCGAGAACGAAGAGGAGCAGCAGCAACGTGTAGGAGGGATTGGTCGGGTAACCGAAGTCGATGGTGACCGGGATGGTGAACGCGACGACGAACACTGCCCAGGTGATGCGGACAGGGTCCAGGAGCACCCAGCCGAGCGCGGCCCCGACGGCGACGCCGACAGCCAGGTCCCACCGTCCCAGCACCAGGAATGTGGCGGCCAGGAGGGCGAGACCGATGCTCAGGATGAGGTCCGAGCGCCGCATGTCCCGGACCTTGTCGGTCAACGCCCGAATCCCCGATTGTTGTTGTTCACGATCAGCTGCCGCGACGCCACAGATCCCGCAGAGCGTCCCAGTTGCCACCGATACCGTCGGTGCAGAGCGTCTCGATGTAGAAGGCGGTGTCGGTGCCGTCCGGGTCCCACCAGAGACCGCAGATGCTCCGGCCATCCTCACCGGCAAAGGCGTACTCCAGGTAGCTGCCGGCGGTGTTGGTGACGCCTCCGGTTGTACGGGTCGCCTCGCGAAGCCCGGCGCCAGTTCGGCGCCGGAGAAGTTCAGCTGGAGACGGAACTTGCGTGCCGTGTCCTTCTGCGCCTTACCCGGTAGACCACAAAGTGCAGCCACGCGCCGCTGTAGTCACAGAACAGGTGCTGCTTCTCGTCGGCCGGCAGTTTGGGGCACCGGGCCCGTTGTAGGAAACGCAACCGCCGATTCGGCTCAGCCAGGGTTTGGCCAGCGGCGCCAGATCGCCGGCGAATTTGGGTTCGTTGATGGAGAGCTGCGCCGCATCGTACGGCGCGAGCGAGGCGCTGGCCGTGGGCGTGGGCGGGTCGGCCTGGTCACCGGCGGCGCCAATGAAGAACCCGGCGAGGCCGGCGACCATGGCGAGCACCAGTGCGCCAGCCACCATGATCCACTTCGGACGCTTCGGCTCAGACTTCACTGGGGCGATCCGACGACCCGTGCCGCCGAAGGGGTCGTAGGCGGGCGAAGCCGACAGCGGTGGAGGGCTGGGGTTACGAATGTCTCGCTCTGCGACGCCGCCGGCGAGGTCGGAACACCGAGACCGGCTGCGGAGACGTCGGCGCGGGTGGACTGGAAACCGCGCTCGTGTACACCGCCCAGGAAGCTGCGGAGGATGTGCTGCCGGCTCCGGCGCACCGGAGACCGGCTGCAGCGACCCGCTGACCTGTTGCGGCACACCGGACACCGGCGGCCCTGAGACGGGTGGCGCCGAGACTGGCCGGTCGGGCACCGGCTGGTAATCCATGCCGAGGCTCTGGAAGAGCCGCTTGGGCGCGTTGCCCTCCTCCCCGGTAGGCGACCCACGGGTGGGCGGCGGACAGATCGATGGCGGCGTAGGCATGACCGCCTGCGGCCTGCGCCAGCGCGCTGGCTGCGTTGCCGAATGCCTCGATCCAACGTTGATCGGACGCGGCGATCCCGTCCAACACCGCCACGGTGGCAAACTGACCCTGCCCGTCCACTGCGGCCCAGGCCTTACCGACCTGGCAACCACCCAATAAATGGGTGTACTTGTATGGGCTCTCCGGCTGCATGCCACTCTCCGCTCAACCGCCTTGCGGATCCTACAGAGCTTGGCCGACCTCATCGCCCTCCGGTCGGCCGACCGACAACTCAGCAAAATGTGTGGTTGACGAGAACCGTTTGCCATCTGAAAGTTTTCATGCATAGAGTCGTGGCGTGAATGACGGAGCTGTCGCCGCGTCTGCCGAGCGGGTGCTCGACCTGTTCGACGGGATCCGGCTCACCCCACACAGCGCCGGATCGCGCACTGTCTGGTGCAGCACGCCCCACCGTGGCCTACCTGTCCGCCGCCGAGGTCGCCGAGCTGGCCGGGTCAGCCAGCCGTCGGTCACCCGGTTCGCCGTCGCGCTCGGCCATGACGGCTACCCGGCGCTGCGCCGCCGTCTGCGCGACCTGACCACCGCGACGCCGGGCGGATCGACGGACGCCGGCAACGAGCTCCAGCAGGCGGTACGCGCCGAGATGGACAACCTGGACCGTCTGGCCGGTCAGCTCGCGGACCGCGACCGGATCGCCGAGACCGGGCGGTTGCTCGCCGGAAGTCGCCCACTGCCGGTGCTCGGCCTGCGCGCCGCCGCGCCGCTGGCCGCGTACTTCGCCTACTTCGCGGCCAAGGTGCACCCGGACGTACGGGTCCTCGACGGCGGTGGCAGCCTGCTCACCGACCGCCTGGAACAGGCCGCCGAGGCCGGGCGTCCGCCGTCCTCGCCTTCGTGCTGCCCCGCTACCCACGGGAGACCCTGGACGCACTGCGCGACGCCCGGCACGCCGGGTTGACCGTGGTGGCGATCACCGACTCGCCGGTCAGCCCGGCCACCGAGCACGCCGACGTGGTGCTCGCCGCCGCGGTGGGCGCGCAGCTCGTCTTCGACCTGCACACCGCCCCGATGACCATGGCCATGGTGCTGTTGCAGGCGATCTGCGATGCCGCGCCGGCCGACACCCAACGCCGGCTGGAGGCGTTCGAGTCGTCGGCCGCCCGTCGCCAGTTGTTCCTCGGCTGAGAGGAGTACGAGATGTACCAGCCCGTTCGCGCCGCACGAGGCAGTCAGCTCACCACCCGAGGGTGGCAGCAGGAGGGCGCCCTGCGGATGTTGATGAACAACCTCGACCCCGAGGTGGCCGAGCGCCCCGAAGACCTGGTGGTCTACGGCGGCACCGGTAAGGCGGCGCGGACTGGCCGTCGTACCACGCGTTGGTCCGCACACTGACCGACCTGCGCGAGGACGAGACGATGCTGGTGCAGTCCGGCCGTCCGGTCGGCGTCATGCGGACCCACGAGTGGGCGCCCGGGTGCTGCTGGCCAACTCGAACCTGGTGGGCGACTGGGCAACCTGGCCGGAGTTCCGCCGCCTCGAACAGCTCGGCCTGACCATGTACGGGCAGATGACTGCCGGTTCGTGGATCTACATCGGCACCCAGGGCATCCTCCAGGGCACCTACGAGACGTTCGCGGCGGTGGCCGCAAAGATCGCCGGCGCCCGCGGCGACGGGCAGGGTCGAGCGAGACACCCTCGCCGGCACGCTGACGCTCACCGCCGGCTGCGGCGGAATGGGCGGCGCGCAGCCCCTCGCGGTCACCATGAACGGCGGCGTCTGCCTGATCGTCGACGTGGACCGCACCCGGCTCGACCGCCGGGTGCACGACCGCTACCTGGACGAGGTCGCCGACTCCCTGGACGACGCGATCGGGCGGGCCCTCGCGGCCAAGCGGGATCGCCGGGCACTGAGCGTCGGCGTGGTCGGCAACGCCGCCGAGGTGTTCCCGGAGCTACTCAGCCGCGGCGTCGAGATCGACATCGTGACCGACCAGACCAGCGCACACGACCCACTGGCGTACCTGCCGGTGGGATTGGAGTTGGCCGAGGCCGGGACTACGCCGCCGCGAAACCGGCCGAGTTCACCGACCGGGCCCGCGCGTCGATGGCGCAGCACGTCGAGGCGATGGTCGGCTTCCTCGACGCCGGTGCGGAGGTGTTCGACTACGGCAACTCGATCCGGGGCGAGGCGCAGCTCGGCGGCTACCAGCGCGCCTTCGACTTCCCCGGCTTCGTGCCCGCGTACATCCGGCCGTTGTTCTGTGAGGGCAGGGGCCCGTTCCGGTGGGCGGCGCTCTCCGGCGACCCGGCCGACATCGCGGCCACCGACCGGGCCATCCTGGAGTTGTTCCCGGAGAACGAGTCCCTGGCCCGGTGGATCAAGCTGGCCGGCGAGCGGGTCGCCTTCCAGGGCCTACCGGCCCGGATCTGCTGGCTCGGTCAGGGCGAACGGGACCGGGCGGGTGTGCGGTTCAACGACATGGTCGCCTCCGGCGAACTCTCCGCACCGGTGGTGATCGGCCGGGACCACCTGGACACCGGCAGTGTCGCCAGCCCTACCGGGAGACCGAGGGAATGGCCGACGGCTCCGACGCGATCGCCGACTGGCCGCTGCTCAACGCCCTGGTCAACACGGCCAGTGGCGCCTCCTGGGTGTCCATCCACCACGGTGGCGGGGTGGGCATCGGCCGGTCGATCCACGCCGGGCAGGTCTGCGTGGCCGACGGCACCGCCCTGGCCGGTCAGAAGATCGAGCGGGTGCTCACCAACGACCCGGCGATGGGCGTCATCCGGCACGTCGACGCCGGCTACGACTCGGCCCGCGAGGTCGCCGACCGCACCGGAGTCCGGGTCCCCATGACCGAGGGGCCCGCATGAGTGACGACCTTTCCGCCCGCTTCCGGGCGCTGTGGGACGAGATCGCGCCGGTCGGGCGGGACGCCGACAGCGGCGGCTACCTGCGGTACGCGTTGACCGAGCCGGAGCGGGAACTGCGCGCCTGGTTCCGTACGCAGGCCGAGCGGCGCGCCATGCCGGTCACCGAGGACGGCAACGGCAACCTGTTCGCGCACTGGGGTGACCCGGACGCCTCCGACGCGGTGCTCACCGGCAGCCACTTCGACTCGGTGCCGCACGGCGGGGCGTACGACGGGCCGCTCGGCATCGTCAGCGCGTTCCTCGCCGTGGACGAGCTTCGGGCCGCCGGTGTCACCCGGACCGGCCGCTGGTGCTGGCCGCGTTCGTGGAGGAGGAGGTGCGCGCTTCGGCGTACCGTGCCTGGGGTCGCGGCTGCTCACCGGTGCGCTGCCGGCCGACCGCGCGGCCGGCCTGCGCGACGCGGCCGGGTGAGCTTCGCCGAGGCGCTCGGTGACCGGCCGGCGGGCGCCCGCCCGGAGCTGCTGGGCCGGTTCGGTGCCTTCGTGGAGCTGCACGTCGAGCAGGGCAGCGCGCTCGTCGACACGGACTCGCCGGTCGCGGTGGCCAGCGCGATCTGGCCGCACGGCCGGTGGCGCTTCGAGGTCGTCGGCGAGGGCAACCACGCGGGCACCACCCGGATGACCGACCGCCGTGACCCGATGCTCACCTACGCGTTCGCCGTGCTGGCGGCCAACAAGGAGGCCCGGGTGCGGGGCGGGCACGCCACAGTGGGCCGGGTCGCCGTCGAACCCAACGCGACGAACGCGATCCCGTCCAGGGTGACCGGTTGGTTGGACGCCCGGGCCGCCGACCCGGAGACGCTGACCGGGCTGGTCGACGCGGTACGCGGCAAGCTCGCCGAGCGGTCCCGCCGGGACGGTACGACGGTGACCGTCACCGAGGAGTCGGCCACCCCGGTGGTCGCCTTCGACGGTGGGCTGGCCACACGACTGGCCACGCTGCTCGACGCGCCGGTGCTGCCCACCGGCGCGGGCCACGACGCCGGGGTTCTCGCCGCGCACCTGCCCACCGCGATGCTCTTCGTGCGCAACCCGACAGGGTGTCGCACTCCCCGCCGAGGCCGCCACCGACGACGACTGTGCCGCCGGGTACGCGCACTGGCCCGGGTGCTCAAGGAGCTGACATGCCGGTGAACGCGGTGACGAGCCGGTCCTGGAACGGCACGGAGCTGCGGCGTCGGTGGGTGCGGGTCTCCGGCGTGGCGAGGCACGGCGTCTCCTGCTGTCGTCCTCTGGAGCTGATGCCGTAAACGAATCAGCCGGAGCCGGAACGCCGGAGCCGCCGACATCACTCGATCCGCTGATGTCACAGACGATTCAGCTCGAGAGGAGGCGAGGAGCATGACCACCGCCCGCTGGCTCGCGGAGTACGCCTGGCTGCCCGAGCACGCCGAACCCACACCCGACGTGCTGATCGAGGTCGACGACGGCCGGATCACGGCGCTGACGCCACTGGTGGGGGCCGACAGCCCGGCCGCCGGGGTCGAGGTGCTGCGGGACGCCACCCGGCTGCCCGGCCTGACCCTGCCCGGCCTCGCGAACGCGCACTCGCACGCCTTCCACCGGGCGCTGCGCGGGCGCACCCACGGTGGGCGGGCGACTTCTGGACCTGGCGGGACCAGATGTACGCGGTCGCGGACCGGCTGGACCCGGAGACCTACCTCGCCCTGGCCCGCGCGGTCTACGCCGAGATGGCGCTCGCCGGGATCACCTGCGTGGGCGAGTTCCACTACCTGCACCACCGGCCCGACGGCGGCGCGTACGACGACCCGAACGCGATGGGTGCCGCGCTGGTCGAGGCGGCCGCGCACGCCGGGATCCGGCTCACAGTGCTGGACGCCGCCTACCTGACCTCCAGCGTGGACGGTCGCGCCCTGGTGGGCCGCAGCGCCGCTTCGGTGACGGCGACGCGGCCCGCTGGCCGAGCGGGCCTCCGCGTTCCAGCCGACGGACTCCACGTCCGGGTCGGCGCGGCCGTGCACTCGGTGCGGGCGGTGCCGGCCGACCAGTTGCGGACGGTCGCCGACTGGGCCCGGAGCGGCACGCACCGCTGCACGTGCACCTCTCCGAGCAGCCCGCCGAGAACGACGAGTGCCGGGCCGTGCACGGACGCACACCCACCGCGCTGCTCGCCGAACACGGCGTGCTCGGGCCGGACACCACCGCCGTCCACGCCACCCACCCGACCAGCGCGGACCTGACAGTGCTCGGCGACAGCCGGACCGCTGTGTGCCTCTGCCCGACCACCGAGCGGGACCTCGCCGACGGCATCGGCCCGGCCCGGCGGATGGCCGACGCGGGGATCCGGTTGAGCCTCGGCAGCGACAGCCACGCCGTCATCGACCTGTTCGAGGAGGCCCGGGCGGTGGAGCTGGACGAGCGGCTGCGTACCCGCCGCCGTGGCCACTTCGCGCCGCTCGACCTGCTGACGGCGGCCAGCGCCGCCGGGCACGCCGCGCTGGGCTGGGCCGACGCCGGGAGGATCGCGGTGGGTGCCCGCGCCGACCTGGTGACGGTACGCCTGGACAGCGCCCGCACCGCCGGGGTTCCACCGGTGGGCGCGTTCTTCGCGGCCGGCGCGGCGGACGTCGAGCAGGTCGTGGTCGACGGCCGGGTCGTGGTGGCCGAGGGCCGACACCTGAGCGTCGACGTGCCGGCCGAGTTGTCGGCGGCCATCGAGGCAGTGACCCCTCATGAGCAGTCTGCTTGTCGACAACATCGGGAGCTGGTCACCAACGGTGCCGGTGAGGGCCGTTGGGCATCCGCCGCGACGCGGCGGTGCTGGTCGAGGAGGGCCGGGTGGTCTGGTCGGGCCGTCCGCGTACGCGCCGGCCGCCGACCACCACGTCGACGCCGGTGGGGCCGCCGTGCTGCCGGGCTTCGTGGACAGCCACGCACACCTGGTCTTCGCCGGGGACCGGGCCGCCGAGTTCGCCGCCCGGATGGCCGGCCAGCCCTACACCGGCGGAGGCATCCGCACCACTGTCGGCGCGACCCGGGCCGCCACCGACAACGAGCTGCGGGCCACCGTGCGCCGGCTGCGCGGGAGGCGCTGCGCCAGGGCACCACGACCATGGAGATCAAGAGTGGGTACGGGCTGAGCATCGCCGACGAGGCCCGCTCCCTGCGCATCGCCGGTGAGTTCACCGACGACACCACCTTCCTCGGCGCGCACGTGGTCCCCGCCGAGTACGCCAACCGCCCGGACGACTACGTCGGGCTGGTGTGCGGGCCGATGCTGGCCGCCGCCACTCTGTACGCGAAGTGGATCGACGTGTTCTGCGAGCGGGGCGCGTTCGACGTGGACCACGCCCGCGCGATCCTGGCCTGCGGTCAGGCCGCCGGGCTGGGCGTACGGCTGCACGCCAACCAGCTCGGCCCCGGCCCGGTGTCCAGCTCGGGGTGGAGCTGGGCGCGGCGAGCGTCGACCACTGCACCCACCTGAGCGACGCCGACATCGACGCGCTGGCCTCGACCAGGATGGACTGGACGTCGGGGTCGGAGACGACCACCGTGGCCACCCTGCTGCCCGGCGCGGAGTTCTCCACCCGCTCGCCCTACCCGGACGCCCGCCGACTGCTCGACGCCGGTGTGACAGTGGCGCTGGCGACGGACTGCAACCCGGCTCGTCGTACACCTCGTCCATGCCCTTCTGCGTGGCCCTCGCGGTCCGCGAGATGCGGATGACGCCGGCCGAGGCGGTCTGGGCCGCCACCGCCGGTGGCGCGCGGGCGCTGCGCCGCGACGACATCGGTGTCCTCACCCCGGCGCGCGGGCCGACCTGGTCGTCCTGGACGCGCCGTCGTACCTGCACCTGGCCTACCGGCCCGGTGTCCCCTTGATCCGCCAGGTAATTCGCAACGGAGTTCCGCTATGACGAACGTGACCATCCAGCCCACCGGGATCGCCGCCGAGGACGTGCTCGCGGTGGCCCGCGGCACCGCCACTGTCGTCCTCGCCCCGGCCACCGTCGAGGCCATGGCGACCAGTCGGGCCATCGTGGACGGCATCGAGTCCTCGGGCCGACCCGTCTACGGGTCTCCACCGGGTTCGGGGCGTTGGCCAACACCTTCATCGCCCCGGAGCGGCGGGCCGAACTGCAACACGCGCTGATCCGCTCGCACGCCGCCGGGTGGGTGCCCCGATGCCGCGCGAGGTGGTCCGGGCCATGATGCTGCTGCGGGTCCGCTCGCTGGCCCTGGGCCGCTCCGGGTCCGGCCGCTGGTCGCCGAGGCCCTCGTCGACCTGCTCAACCACGACATCACCCCGTGGGTGCCGGAGCACGGCTCGCTGGGTGCCTCCGGCGACCTGGCGCCGCTGGCGCACTGCGCGCTGGTGCTGCTCGGTGAGGGTTGGGTCCTCGGCCGGGCCGGTGAGCGGCAGGACGCGGCCGACGCGTTGGCCGCCGCCGGGCTCAAGCCGATCGAGCTGGCCGCCAAGGAGGGGCTGGCGCTGATCAACGGCACCGACGGCATGCTCGGCATGCTGCTGCTGGCCATCCACGACGCGGCGCACCTGTTCGCCATGGCCGACGTGACCGCCGCGCTGGCCATCGAGGCGATGCTCGGCTCGGAGCGGCCGTTCCTGCCCGAGCTGCACGCGATCCGGCCCCACCCGGTCAGGCCACCTCGGCGGCGAACATCCACCGGCTGTTGCAGGACTCCCGGGTGATGGACTCACACCGCGACGACCTGGCGCACGCCGTGCAGGACGCGTACTCGATGCGCTGTGCTCCGCAGGTGGCCGGCGCGGCCCGCGACACCCTGGACTTCGTCCGCACGGTCGCCGGTCGGGAGCTGGTGTCCGTTGTGGACAACCCGGTCGTGTTGCCGGACGGCCGGGTCGAGTCGACGGGTAACTTCCACGGCGCACCGCTCGGCTTCGCCGCGGACTTCCTCGCCATCGCCGCCTCCGAGGTGGGCGCGATCGCCGAGCGGCGGGTGGACCGGCTGCTCGACGTCACCCGTTCCCGAGCTGCCGGCGTTCCTCTCCCCGACGCCGGGGTCAACTCCGGCTGATGATCGCCCAGTACACGGCCGCCGGGATCGTCGCCGAGAACCGTCGGCTGGCCGCCCCGCCTCGGTGGATTCGCTGCCCACCAGCGGTATGCAGGAGGACCACGTCTCGATGGGCTGGGCCGCGGCCAGAAGCTGCGCACCGTACTGGACAATCTCACCAGCCTGCTCGCGGTGGAACTGCTGGCCGGCGTACGCGGCCTCCAGCTGCGCGCGCCGCTGGAGCCGTCGCCGGCGGGTCGGGCGGCCGTCGCGGCACTCGGTACGGCGGCCGGCGAGCCCGGCCCGGACGTCTTCCTCGCACCCGTGATGGAGGCGGCCCGCGCCGTCGTCGCCGGACCGGAGTTGCGCACCGCCATCGAACGGGAGGTCGGCCCGCTGGGCTGATCTCCGTCGGGTCGCTGTCGTCCGCCGCGGGTCAGGCGGCGGGCGGCAGCACCTGGTTGAGGCTCGTCGGCCTGTCGGCTGGTGCTGCTAGCGTTCGCCGCCGTGGTGATCGAGGAGCAGGACCTCAACGGACAGATCCGGGACTTCGTCCGCCGCCAGGTGGTGCTGGCCGAGTTGCCGGCTGCCGCGATCGTCGTCGAGACGATGGAATACCTGACCGACGAGGCGGGCCCGGCGGAGACCGAGGCCGAGCCTGGCCGATAGTGGCCGAGGAGCTGACCGCGCACCTCGCCGCTCAGGCGAGATGGCCGGAGGTCACCGACAGCGACCGGCTCACCGCGGCCTTCCGGGCGCTCTCGGCCGCCGGGCTGGTGGCCCGGGAGAGCTTCAGCTGCTGCCAGACCTGCGGCACGGCCGAGATCGGCGACGAGGTGCCGCGGGGCGCACCGGACGCGGATACGCCTTCTACCACCGGCAGGACGCCGAGAACGCCGTCGACGGCTCCGGGCTCTACGTGGCGTACGGCCTGTTCGGGCAGCCACCGACGGCTGACATCGGCGAGGAGGTCGCGGCGGCGCTGCGCGCCGAGGGCTGACGGTGCACTGGGACGGCAGCACCGGTGCCCGGATCCGGGTCTCGTTGACCTGGCAGCGGCGCCGGGTCGGTCGGCTGGCCGCTCTGCCCACCACTGTGGACGTTGACATCGAGGTCGACGTGGAGCTGCTCGACCGGTGGACGGGGCGTACGCCCCGACCAACGGGCCGTCGTCGGCCGCCCGGCTCGCCGGCCTGCACCTGCCCTGGTTGCCGGCCGGTGTCCGGCTGCGGCTGACGCACGAGGAGGCTGTTCTCGTCGTCCGACGGGAGGGGACGCGCTGGTGGTCACCTACCCGCAGCCGGACGGGCGGGAGCTGACCGTCGGCCGGCACGACGGCCTGGACCTGCTCCGCCGGTGGACCGGCCGAGCGGTGCGGGCGGCCGCGATGCCGACCTCGCCCGATTTTCTCGAAGCCACCTACCAGTACCGCGACGACACGCACAAGGAGGTGCCGCTGGACGCGGCCGAGGCATGCCTCCTCGTTCGCGCGATGCGGCCGCTCAGCAGTGACTACCTGACCGCCTTCGGCCGCTCCGGCGGCTGCGTGCAGGTCGCCTGGGAGCGTGACGGGCTGTGGCTGGAAGAGCTGGACACGGCGCAGGCCACCTCGACCGGCCGGATCGCCACAGTGGCCGAGGCCGAACGGATGCTCACCGTGCTGGCGACGGAGGACCACGTACCGATCGACGAACTGAGCGGCGACCTGGTGACGAAGCGCTGGTGAGAGCCGTCGGAGGCCACCCGCCGTGCGCTCAGGCGGCGGGCGGCAGCACCTGGCGATCAGCTTGGCCAGCTCGCGCAGCGCCTGCCCCGGTGGCTGATCGCGTCCTTCTCCGCCGGGGTCAGCTCGGCGTTGGTGCGATCCTGTCCGTCGCCCAGGAAGATCGGGTCGTAGCCGAACCCGCCCTCACCGCGCGGGGCACGCAGCACCCGCCGGGCTGCCGCCCGTCGACGAGATGCTCCTTGCCGCCTGGCAGCCTCAACGCGACGGTGCAGACGAACGAGGCCGCCCGCTGCTCGTCGGCACGTCACCGATCTGGTCCAGCACCAACTGAAGGTTGGCCTGGTCGTTGCCGTGCTGGCCGGACCAGCGGGCGCTGAACACCCCGGCATCCCGTTCAGCGCGTCCACCGCGAGCCGGAGTCGTCGGCGATGGTCGGCAGGCCGCTCTGCCGGCAACCCTCCCGCGCCTTGATCAACGCGTTCTCGCCGAAGGTCAGGCCGGTCTCCGGCAGCTCCGCGTACTGCTCGATGTCGTCCAGCCCGAGCAGGGCGATCCGGTGCGCGCCGAGCGCGCCGTCCAGGATCCGCTGAAGCTCGACCAGCTTCTTGCGGTTACGGGTGGCGAGCAGGACCTTGTTCATGAGAGAAGTGCCTTCCGCTGGGCTTCGGCCAGATCCGCGCAACCCGCGACGGCCAGGTCGAGCAGGGCGTCGAGCTGGTCCCGGGCGAACACGCCCGCCTCACCCGTGCCCTGCACCTCGACGAAGTCACCCGCGCCGGTGCACACCACGTTCATGTCCACCTCGGCGGCGACGTCCTCCTCGTAGCAGAGGTCCAGCCGGGCCTCGCCGGCGATGATGCCCACGCTGACCGCGGCCACCGAACGGTGCATCACCTTCTCCGGCTTGCCGGCCAACGACTTGCGGGCGGCGAGCCAGCCCACCGCGTCGTGCAACGCGACGTACGCGCCGGTGATCGCGGCCGTGCGGGTGCCGCCGTCGGCCTGGAGCACGTCGCAGTCCAGCACGATCGAGTTCTCGCCGAGCGCCTTGAGGTCGATGCTCGCCCGCAGGCTGCGACCGATCAGCCGGAGATCTCGTGCGTGCGGCCACCGACCCGGCCCTTGACGCTCTCCCGGTCGGAACGGGTGTTGGTGGCTCGGGGCAGCATCGCGTACTCGGCGGTCACCCAGCCGAGCCCGGAACCCTGCGCCAGCGGGCACGCCCTCGGTAACGCTCGCCGTGCAGAGCACCCGGGTGCCGCCGAACTCGACGAGCACCGAGCCCTCCGGGTGGGTGCTCCAGCCACGGCTCAGGGTCACCGGTCGAAGTTGAGAGGGCCCTCGCCCGTCAGGTCGCGACATGCAAGCACCCTATGCGGTGCGGCGACCCACCTCGCTCGGGGTGCCCCGAGCAGCGTCCGCGTCGTGCACCCGGAGGAACCCGGCGACCGCCGCCGGCCAGCCGAACTCCTCGGCCCGCGCCCGCTCGACCGACCGCCGCCGCGCCTCCGGCCGGGCCGCCAGGCGGGTCACCGCCGCCGCCATCGCCACCCCGAGCCGTACGCGGCCAGTCCGGCCTCGCCGACCACCTCGGGCAGCGCGCTGGAGGCGTTGACCACCACCGGAGTTCCACAGGCCAGCGCCTCCAGGCCGGCGAGGCCGAAGGTCTCCACCGGGCCGGGTGCCAGCACCACGTCCGCGCTGGCCAGCAACGCGGCCACCGCGGCACGATCCGGCAGGAAGCCGGTGAACGTGACCGGCAACCCGGCCGCCCGTCGGGCCAGCGCACCGCGCAACGGGCCGTCGCCGGCCATCACCAGCACCGCCGGTACGCCCTCCCGGCGCAGCTCGGCGAGGGCCTGCACGGCCAACTCCGGCCGCTTCTCCGGGGACAGCCGGGCGCAGTGCACCAGCAACAACTCGCCGGGGTTGGCGTACCGCTCGCGTACCCGTCGGTCGGCCCGAACCGGGGAGAAGGTGTCCAGGTCCACGCCGAGCGGCACCAGGTCCACGTTGCCGGCGCCGATCCGCTCGAACTCCCCGGCGGCCCATCGGGTCGTGCAGACGATCCGGTCGTACGCCCGGCTGGTCGCCCGGTTGAGCCGGTCGGCGGTCGGCCGCCGCAGCGCGTCCGGCACACCCCACTGGCCGAGCAACCCGGTCAACGACTCGTGCGACACCATCACCGACGGCACCCCGTGCGTACGCGCCCAACCGCCCGTCCACCTCAGCGACGACCGGTCGGAGACCTCCAGCCGGTCGGTGCCAGGTCGGCCAGCAGCCGGCCCAACCGGCGCCGGCCGGCCAGCAGTCGGTAGCCGCCGCTGCCCGGCAGCACCGGGCCGGGCACTGTGATCACCCGCCCCACGGGTACGTCTCGTCGGTGGCCCGCCGGCCGGGGATCACCAGCACCGGATCGTGACCTGCCTCCCGGTAGCCCACACCGAGATGCCGCATCGCGGTCCGCAGGCCACCGGAGCGTGCCGTCACGAAGTTGGCGAGCCGCACGATCCGCAGCCCACCAGCGGCCCCGGTCACGACGCGGCGGGCAGGCCGACGGTGGCGGCCACGCCGCGTACCGCGTGGTAGTGCCCGATCAGCTCGTCGCCGACGGCCGCCCAGCTACGACGACTGACCGCGACCCGGGCGGCCAGCCCGTAGGCCCGCCGCCGGTCGTCGTCGGCGGCCAGGTCGGCTACCGCGGCGGCCAGCGCGTCGCCGTCGTTCGGCGGCACCAGCAACCCGGTCACCCCTGGTCGACCAGGTCCACCGGGCCACCGCTGGCCGGCGCCACGACCGGCACGCCGGAGGCCAGCGCCTCCTGGATGGTCTGGCCGAAGGTCTCGTGCGGTCCGGTGTGCACGAACAGGTCCAGGCTGGCGTAGAGCCGAGCCAGATCCTCGCCCTCCTGCACTCCCAGGAAGGTCACCCGGGCAGTTCCGGGCCAACTGACGGCGACTCGGACCGTCGCCCGCCACCACCACCCGCACCCGGGCAGCCGGGACGTCGCCGCCAACAGCTCCACCCGCTTCTCCGGGGCGAGCCGGCCGACGTAGCCGACCAGCAGCTCACCGTCGGGCGCCAGCCGGCGTCGCAACGCCGCACAGCGCTTGGCCGGATCGAAGCGGACCGCGTCCACACCCGACGCCACAACCAGATCCGCTGCACCCCGTTGGCGATCAGGTCGGCGGCGGCCCGGTGGACGGGGCGAGGGTGCGCTGCGCCGAGTTGTGGATCTCGCGGATCCGACGCCACGCAGCCGCCTCACCCCAACTCACCCGGTACGCCCGCGCGTACGCCGCCACGTCGGTCTGGTAGACCGCCACCGTGGGCAGCCCGTGCCGGGTGGCCAGCGTGGCCGCCCGTGCGCCCAGGACGAACGGACTGGCCAGGTGGACGACGTCCGGTGCGGCCGACAGCAGCGCCGCGGTCAGGCGGGTGGTGGTCGGCACGCCCAGCCGGAAGCCCTGGTAACGGGGCAGCGGCACGCTGGGGATGCGCACCACCGGGTACGGCAGCCGATCGATGCCCTGTCGACCGGAACCGGGCGGGGCGGGCGCGATGACCACCGGCTCGTGGCCCTGATCAAGCAGGTGTTCCGCCGTCCGCACCACTGAGTGCGCGACGCCGTTCACATCCGGTGGGAACGACTCGGTCACGATGGCGATCCGCATGCCCACACCGTGCGGGTGCCACGGGTGCGCCAGACGACGGTCCGCTGACCGGCCGGCGAACAGTACGGCACAACACCGCGCCCCGGCCGCCCGAACTGGACGTGCCGTGTCAGATGTCGTAGCTGGCGCCGGGTCGGACCACGTCGATGGGTCCGGTGTACGCGCCGGCGGCCGCCTCCAGCGTGTGCGCCTCACTGCCCCAGGCCGCCACCAGATGGGTGAGCAGCAGCCGACCCACCGCGGCCTTGGTCGCCGTCTCGCCGGCCTCCCGGCCGGTCAGGTGCAGATCCGGCGGATTGTCCACACCGTCGAGGTAACTGGCCTCGCAGAGGAGACGTCGGCGTTCTGGGCCAGTCGCAGCAGCGCGTCGCAGGACGCCGTGTCCGACGAGTAGCACAGCGACCGGCCGTCGTGCTCCAGCCGCACCCCGTACGTCTCGACGGGGTGGTTGACCCGGTCCACGGTGACCGTGAACGGGCCGATCGGAAACGTGCCCGGCTGGAGGGCGTAGAACTGGTAGACGTCCTCCACGCTGCCGTCCTCGCCGTACGCGGCACTGAGCCGGTCCGGTGCGCCGGAGGGCGCGTACACCGGCAGGGCCGGGTAGGGCCGTCCGGGCGTACCGGCGGACCACCACGTACGTGACGGCGTCGAGGATGTGATCACAGTGCAGGTGGGTCAACACGATCGCGTCCGGGGCGTGCAGACCCGCGTACCGCTGGAGGCTGGACAGCGACCCGGAACCGAAGTCGACGAGAAGCCGGAAACCGTCGGCCTCGATGAGGTAGGCCGAGCACGGCGACTCGGGGCCGGAAAGCTGCCGGCGCAGCCGAGGACGGTCAGTCGCATCGAGTTGTCTCGCTGTTACTGTCAGTAGCATCTGAGTCGGCCGTCGCTCCAGCCATGATCTCTACCGACGCGTACGTCACACGGCGCAGCCTACGCTGGCGCACCCGGCAGCAAGAATGATCCAACGGAAGTTGTCACGAACGTGACACCTGCTCGCGGTACGCCGGACCGCGTACGGGCCGCCGACACACGTCGACGGCCCGTAATCGCAACGACCAGCCCGGTCAGGCCCAGAGCTGCCCTCCAGGGCCTCCTCGGCATCGGCGAGCGTGCCGCCGTACGCGCCGGTGGACAGGTACTTCCAACCGCCGTCGCAGACCACGAAGGCCACGTCGGCCCGCCGGCCGTCGCGGACCGCCTCGTGCGCCACCGCGAGGGCGGCATGCAGGATGGCACCGGTGGAGAAGCCGGCGAAGATGCCCTCCACCTCCACGAGCTGACGGGTACGCAGCACCGCGTCCCGGGTGCCGACCGAGAAGCGCCGGGAGAGCACCGAGGCGTCGTAGAGCTCCGGCACGTACCCTCGTCGATGTTGCGCAGGCCGTAGACCAGCTCGCCGTACCGTGGTTCGGCGGCCACGACCTGGATGCCCTCGACCTTTTCCCGCAGGTAACGCCCGGTGCCCATCAGGGTGCCGGTGGTGCCGAGCCCGGCCACGAAGTGCGTGATGCTGGGCAGGTCGTGCAGCAACTCCGGCCCGGTCGTCTCGTAGTGCGCCCGCGCGTTGGCCTCGTTGCCGTACTGGTAGAGCATCACCCAGTCGGGGTGCTCGACCGAGATCTGCTTGGCGGTGGCGACCGCCTGGTTGGAACCACCCGCCGCCGGCGAGAAGATGATCTCGGCCCCGTACATCCGGAGCAGCTGGATCCGCTCGGTCGAGACGTTCTCCGGCATCACACAGACCAGCCGATAACCGCGCAGCTTCGCCACCATGGCCAACGAGATGCCGGTGTTGCCACTCGTGGGCTCCAGGATGGTGTCACCCGTCCGGAGCCGGCCAGCCTCCTCCGCCGCCCGGACCATGAACAGCGCCGCGCGGTCCTTGATGCTGCCGGTGGGGTTGCGGTCCTCCAGCTTGGCCCACAGCCGCACCGGAGGAGCCCCGTCCGGCACCGTCGGGGAGAGTCGGGGCAGGCCGACCAGCGGCGTGCCCCCACAGGCGTCCAGCAGGCTGTCGTACCGCGCCATGGCGGCCGACCTCAGCGAGCCGCTGCTGCGGCGCTGTGCGAACTGATCGCCGCTGCCGCGGCGAAGCCGAACGCGCCGCCGGCCACGGCCGGCAGGATGGTGACGCTGTCGCCGTCGGAGAGCTTGGCGTCCAGCGCGCCGAGGAAACGGACGTCCTCGTCGTTGACGTAGACGTTGACGAAGCGGTGCAGCGTGCCCGCCTCGGTGATCAGCCGGCCGCGCAGGCCGCCGTGCCGGGAATCCAGGTCGGTGAGCAGGTCGGCGAGGGTGTCGCCGGCACCCTCGACGACCTTGGCGCCGCCGGTGTAGCTGCGCAGGATGGTGGGGATGCGAACCTCAATGGCCATGATGTCGAGCTCCTTGGTCGGTGTGCCTACGGTGACGGGACGGGACGAGAGCGGCGCTGACAGGTCAGCGGCCAGAACACTCGTAGTCGACCGTCGCCGGGCTCTGCCCGAACATGTAGGACTGGACGGCGTGCGGGTCGACGCCGGCCTCCACGACCCGGACCGGCTCCTCGGTGACCACACCGTCGACGATCCGGAACGACCGGATCTCCTCGGTGTCGGGCTCACGGGTCGAGACGAGCACGTAGTGCGCGCCCGGCTCACCCGCGAAGGAGACGTCGGTCCGCGACGGGTACGCCTCCGTGGCGGTGTGCGAGTGGTAGATGACGACGGGCTCCTCGTCCCGGTCGTCCATCTCCCGCCACACGCGCAGGTGCTCCATCGAGTCGAACTCGTAGAAGGTCATCGACCGCGCGGCGTTGTCCATCGGGATGTGCCGGGTCGGGGTGTCGCTGCCGACGGGACCGGCGACCACGCCGCACGCCTCGTCGGGTGATCCCGGCGCGCTGGGCGACGATCGCGTCGATGATCGACCGGTCGATGCTCAGCACGTGCACCAGCCTAACGCTTGACGAGCACGGGCCGAAGTGGTGCCGGTCACGCCTAGTCGATCAAGGCGTTGAGCAGCGACTCCTGGAGATAGCCGAGATAGGCGTAGACCGACAGTTGGAACACGCGGCTGGACCCCGGGTCGTCGGCGACCGCGTCGTCCAACTCCTCGCCCAGGTCCGTGCCGTCCTTGATCTCCAGCCGAACGCCCATCGCGAGCCGGGCGTCGTTCAACGCCCGCAACCACGCCTCGGCCGCCTCGGCGTCCAGCCGCACCTCGCCGCCGGCCTCGTCGGGCAGCGCGGCCAGGATCGCCCCCGCCTGGTCGATCTTCGCGGTCTTCAGGTCGCCCTCGGTGTAGCGGCGGAACTCGGCGGTCCGGGGCGTCCTGCGGATAGACCGCCGGGAAGAGCCGGCCGACGACCGGGTCGGTGTGGTCGAAGCCATCGGTCAGCAGACCGACGACCTCGGAGGCGACCTTGCGCAGGACCCGCACCTCGTCGACGGCGAAGGTGGCGACGTAACGGCCGGCCTGGCGCCGGAACATGCTCATGATTTGTCCACCGTCGCCCACAGCCCGTACGCGTGCAGCTGCGACGCGTCGTGCTCCATCCGCTCCGGGCACCGGTGGAGACCACGGCACGGCCCTTGTGGTGCACGTCCAGCATCAACTGTTCGGCCCTCTCCCGGCTGTAGCCGAAAAGCTTCTGGAAACCCAGGTCACGTACGTCATCAAGTTGACCGGGTCGTCCCACACGATCGTCACCACTGCCGGTCAGACGCCGGCACCTCGTCAGTGTCCGGCGTCTCGACCGGTGCAACCTGCGGAGCCGCCATGCCCCCATCGTGCCACCGGTTTCCCGGAACCGAGGAACCGGAACGCCGGCCCGGCGCGGATCGTCCACCCGGGCATCTCCGACCCGCCCCGGACGCCATCGGAGGCGTGGTCCGGCACGGACTCCGACCCACCGATGGCCGGGCCGTCAGGCGAGCAGAATGCCGTGATCGACTGCATCAGAGAGCACCGCGCCCAGCGAGAGGCGGATCACCTCGAACCGTCGGGAAATCTCCTGGACAACCCCAGCTCGACCTCGCGCACCGCCCGCTGGGACCAGGCCCGCGCCGCGTTGTGATCGTCTTTGCCGGGAGTACGCCACTGCTGCCAACACCCGCCGGAGAGCGCCACCGCGACCGGTGGGAGCACCTCGTCACGGGACGCCGCCGGATAGCTGGCGACGGCGTCGATCGCCTCCGGGCCGGTCAGCCCGGCCACTCCGGCGGTGCTGGTGATCAGTAACACCCGGTCCAACTCGTGGCCGGGTCGGTCGTCCGCCAGGCCGTACTGCACGGCGGTGGCGATCCGGCGCCGGACGCCTTCGGACGGCGGCGCGCCGAGCACCCGGGACGCGATGTCGACCACGATGCCGCGCACCGCCTGATCGCACTGCGCGGTGGCCAGCAGCGACACCGCAGCCATCTCCCGGTCCAACAGGTCCGGCAGGCCCGCGCAGCCGACCCCGAACACGATTTCCTGGACGGCCCGCAGGTGGATGTTCGCCAACTCCAGGGCGAGATGTTGGCGGATCCGCTGTGCGCACGAGCGGGTCTGCCGGTCGAGCCGCTCGGACCAGTCGCCCGGTCGGCGGCCACCGCGACCCGGTCGTGCTGGCCGGAAGCACCGGCGGGTCGATGCTCGCCCGCTGCAACCCCTCACGCGACGACCAACCGACCAGGGCCGCCGCAGGGCGGCGCGGACTCGGCGTCGTCGACCGGGAACCACGGCGCGCCGGCCAGCGCCGGCACCGCTGCCAGCAACGCCGCCCGGTGTGCCTCCACGGTCACCGCGACCGCGTCCACCTCGGCCGCCGCACCCTCGACCGGCGGGACGGACGCCCCGCGTCCTCCGTAGTCGCCGCGCCGTCAGCAAGCGGAGCCCACCCGCCGCGCCCGGGTGACCGCGAAGACGACCTCCACCGAGGTCGGGGCGACCTCGGCGAGCAGGTTGAGCTCGGCGGCGGTGAATGCCTGGTCGGCGGCGATCACGAAGAGGAGCGCGCCGGCGCGGCCCGCCGCTTCGAGCAGCAGCCGGGTGCCGGCCACACCGAGCATGGCGGTGTCCGGTACGTCGATGAGGGTGAAGTGCCGCAGCAGTGGCTCGGGCACGCTCAACTCGACCCGCCGGGGTGGCCGGGCCAACGCCGGGCCGTGGGCGTCCCGGTCCGCCCGTACGAGTGGGGCTGGCGGTAACCGGGCACGAACGCCGCCCGGGTGGGGACCTTGGCGTTCCGCACCACCAACCAACTGCCCGCCGGCACGTGAGCATGACCGGGTCGAGCCCGAGCAGGGTGGCGAGCACGGCACGCCGCTCGGCACCGGCCGGGCCGACGGCGACCACACCGAGCGGCTCCTCCGGGAGGGAGCCGCCACGCCGACCCGGGTGGGAAGCGGGCCGCAACTGGGTGCGTCGGCGGGGCTGGCCATGTCGTCCGGCGAGTCGACCGAGGGAGAGGGCCCTGCTTCATCAGGTGGCCTCCCGTTGCAGGTGACCGGGTGTCCGGTCGTGGAAATTCCGGTGCACTTACCCGGATGTCGGAAGACTACGGGCGGGCCGATGACCGGGCCGAACACCTCGGGTACTCACCGGTAATTGTGCGACTACTCAACTTCGTAGGGTGACGGTGCGGGCGCGGACGGATTCCGATCGATATGCTGCGCGAATGAGTCGATGGGAGTTCGTCGGCCGGACGGATGAGCTGAACCGCCTGCTGGCGGCGGTGACCGGCGAAGCCGGCCGAGGGCTCTTCTTCAGCGGCAGCGCTGGCATCGGCAAGAGTCGGTTGCTGCGCGAGGGCCTGGGCTCGTTGCCCACCGACCGGTTCGCGGTGTGGTCGATCGCGGCCAGCGCCACCACCGCCGCGCTGCCGTTCGGCGGGCTGGTGCAGGTGCTCCCCGCCGAGCAGCCCCAGGGCCTCTCCCCGCCGGCATCCTGCGGTGGGCGCTCAACGTGCTGCAACAGCAGGCGGCCGGCCGACGCATCGTGCTCGCGATCGACGACGCCCACCTGCTCGACCCGCCCTCGGCGGCACTGGTGCACCTGGTCGCCCGCTCGGAGAACGCCACAGTGGTCGGCACCCTGCGCGACGGTGAGCAGATCCCGCTGCCGATCCGCGCACTCTGGACCGACGACCTGGTCGAGCACGTCGAGCTGACCCCGATGCCGCAGGAGGAGACCGCCGGCCTGCTGGCGGCGATCCTGGGCGGCCCGGTCGACGCCGGCTCCTCCGACCGGCTCGGCCGGCTCTCGGCCGGCAACCCACTGCTGCTGCGCGAGTTGGTGCACGCCGCCAACGGCAGCTCGGAGTTGAAGCAGACCTACGGGATCTGGAAGTGGACCGGCCGACTGGAGCTGGCACCCAACCTGACCGACCTCATCGACACCCGGGTCGGCAAGCTCACCGACGGCGTCCGGGCGGTCGTCGAGCTGGTCGCGTTCGGCGAGCCCTCGGCCTGCACCTGCTCCGGCAGGCCGCCGAGCAGTCGGACGTGGAGACCGCCGAGGAACGTGGCCTGATCAGCGTGGTCCAGCACGACCGGCGCACGAACGTCCGGCTGGCCCACCCGCTCTACGGCGAGGTGATGCGCCGCCGCTGCCCGGTCAGCCGCACCCGCCGCCTCCAGGCGCACCTCGCCGAGCTTCTCGAACAGGTCGGCAAGCGCCGTCGCGACGACCTGCTGCGGGTGGCGGTCTGGCGACTCGACTCGGGCACCGCACAGGACCCGGCCCTGCTACTGGACGCCGCGGTGCAGGCGTTCACCCGCTACGACGTGCCACTGGCGACCCGCCTCGCCCGCGCCGCGCTGGACGCCGAGGGCGGCTCCGACGCGGCCGAGCTGCTGGCCACCATCCTGATGTTTGCCGACCGGCCGGACGAGGCGATCGACGTCCTCGACGCGGTGACTCCCGAAGCCGGCGACGAGCGGCGGCTCTGCCGCTGGCTGACCGTGCGCGGGATGGTCAGCTACTGGGGGTTGAGCCGAGAGTCCACGGTGGAGGAGATTGCGAGCCGCGCCGAGCAGCTCAGCGACTCGGCCGACCGGTCCCGGGTGCACGCCTTCGAGGCGATCATGCGTCTGCACCGACTGGACACGGCCGCCGCGGTGCGGCTCAGCCAACGCGTACTGGACCGGCCGGCGGCCGGCGTCGCCGCCCGCGAGCTGGCCCGTTCCACGATCGCGTACGTCCAGGCCGCGCAGGGCGAGCTGACCCGCAGCGGTACGGCCATCGCCCAGGTGCACTCCGCTGCGGCGAGCTGGCGCACCGACATGCCGTACCTGCAGTTGGCCCTGGAACTCGCCCGGGGCACCGACTCATGCTCACCGGCGACCTGGCCGGGATCGACGCGATCGTGGCCGACGAGTTCGCCGACCTCGCCGGGGCCGGTGACTTCCGCCTCGGCACCGGCTACCTGGCCATCCTCCAGGCGTACGCGGCCCGGATGCGCGGGCAGAGCGACGCCGCCATGCGGACGTCCCTGGGTGCCTGCGCGGTGCTGGCGACGAGTCGGGTCTACGCCGGGCTGGCCAGGCCGAGCGGGCCCAGTCGGCGGCCCTGCGCGGTGACGCCACACAGGCCGCCGCGGCGATGGCCGAAGCGGACCGCACCCACGCTCCCGGCATGGCCGTGCTGTACCCGTGGCTGGAACAGGCGCGGGCGCGTCGCTCGCCGCGTCGGGTGACCTGCCGGGCGCGGTCAAGCAGCTCGGCGAGCTGGTGGATCGGCTGCGCTCGGACGGCTTCGCCGGGCACGAGGTGCACGTCCTGCACGACCTCGTCCGACTGGATCAGGCCGGCATGGCGATCGGGCCCACCTGCTCCGACGGTGGCCGGCGCACCGTCGCGCAGCGCTCGCCGAGCTCTCCGAGCGGGTCGACGGCGTGCTGCCGCCGCTGATGGCGCGGCACGCCCGCGCCACGGTGACCGGCTGCCCCACCGACCTGCTCGCGGTCGCCGACGACTACGCCGCCCTGGAGTTGACCGTGTACGCGGCCGAGGCCACCTCCCAGGCCGTCCAGCGGTTGCGCCAGCAGCACTCGGCCGCGGCCAACGACTCCCGGGAACGCCTCGCCGGCCTGCTCGGGCGCTGTGACCTGATCCGTACGCCGGCGCTGCAGGCCGGCGCGCCGGTGCTCACCGAGCGGGAATGGCAGGTGGCCCGCCTCGCCGCGCACGGTGCGTCCAGTCGGGCCATCGCCGAGCGCCTCTACCTCTCGGCCCGCACCGTGGAGAACCACCTCCAACGGATCTACGCCAAGCTCGGCGTGACCGGCCGGGCCGAGCTGTGGGCGGCGCTGCGCTCGATCCCGGGCCACGACGGCGGCGACGCGGGCTGAACCTAGGCTGGGGCGGTGAGCATCCACCGCCCGCGCTGCTGACCGACCACTACGAGCTGACCATGGTCAGCGCGGCACTGAAGGACGGCACCGCCGACCGCCGGTGTGCTTCGAGGTGTTCAGCCGCAGGTTGCCGAGTGGCCGCCGCTACGGCGTGGTGGCCGGCACGGCCCGGCTGATCGAGCTGATCCGGGACTTCCGGTTCGACCCCGCCGAGGTCGACTTCCTGTTGCGGACCGGGGTGGTCGACGAGACAGCGGCGGCGTGGCTCACCGACTACCGCTTCACCGGCGACGTCGACGGGTACGCCGAGGGTGAGCTGTTCTTCCCCGGTTCACCGATCCTCACCGTGTCCGGCGGCTTCGCCGAGTGCGTGGTGCTGGAGACGGTGGCGCTGTCCGTGCTCAACCACGACTGCGCGGTGCCGCGGCGGCAGCCCGGATGGTGACGGCGGCGCGGGGCCGGGCGCTGATCGAGATGGGGTCGCGGCGGGCGCACGAGGAGGCGGCGGTGGCCGCGGCGCGGGCCGCGTACCTGGCCGGGTTCCGGTTCACGTCCAACCTGGCCGCCGGCGAGCGCTACGGCATCCCGACGGCGGGCACGGCGGCGCACGCGTTCACCCTGCTGCACGACGACGAGCGGGCTGCGTTCGCCTCGCAGGTCGCCACGCTGGGCAAGGACACCACGCTGCTGGTCGACACGTACGACATCAGCCAGGGCATCCGCAACGCGATCGCGGTGGCCGGGCCGGAGTTGCGGGCGATCCGGATCGACTCGGGTGATCTCGCGGTGATCGCGCAACAGTCACGGGAGCTGCTGGACTCGCTGGGCGCCACCGAGACCAAGATCATCGTTTCCGGCGACCTGGACGAGTACGCGATCGCCGCGTTGGCCGCCGAGCCGGTGGACATGTACGGCGCGGGCACGGCAGTGGTCACCGGCTCCGGAGCGCCGACCGCGGGTCTGGTCTACAAGCTCGTCGAGGTCGAGGACGGCCCGTGGTCAAGCGCTCCGAGCACAAGGCGACCATCGGCGGCCGGAAGGTCGCGGTCCGCCGACACAAGCCCACCGGCACCGCCACCGAGGAGATCATCGTTCCGCAGGGTGTTCCGGACCGGCAGCCCAACGACCGCATGCTCCAGCACTCGTACGTGGTCTCCGGTGAGGCGGTGACGCTCCCCACCTCGACGAGTCACGGGAGCACCTCCGCGAGTGCCTGATCTCCATCCCGTGGGAAGGGTTGAAGCTCTCGGCCGGTGACCCGGCCGTGCCGGTCACCGTCGTACCCGCCGACTGAGGTCGTCCAGACCCGCCGCCGCCGATCGACCATGAGCAGAGAGGACCCCGATGGCCAACGCGCTGATCATCGTGGACGTGCAGAACGACTTCTGCGAGGGCGGCTCGCTGGCCGTCACCGGCGGCGCGGGCGTGGCCGCCGGGATCTCCCGGTTGCTCGCCTCCGAGCCGGACCGGTGGGCGCACGTGGTCGCCACCAGGATTACCACGTCGACCCGGGCGCGCACTTCGGCGATCCGCCGGACTTCGTGGAGTCCTGGCCCCGGCACTGCGTCGTCGGCACCAGCGGCTCGGAGTTCCACCCGAGCTGGACACCGCCCGGTCGAGGCGATCTTCCACAGGGCGAGCACGCGGCCGCGTACTCCGGATTCGAGGGCACGCCGACGACGGCGAGTGCCTGGCCGACTGGCTGCGCCGGCACGACGTGGACCGGGTCGACCTGGTTGGCATCGCCACCGACCACTGCGTCCGGGCGACCGCGCTGGACGCCGCTCGGAGGGTTTCGCCACCACCGTTCTGCTCGAGTTGACCGCCGCCGTCGCCCCGGCGACCACCGACGTGGCGCTGCGCGCGATGGATGGCGCCGGGTGGTCCTGCACGGCCAACCTGTGATCAGGGCCGCATGAGGCGCTAATTGGTTGGCCATCAGGCCGCTGCCGGTTGAGGATGTGGCCGGAGGTACGGACCCACGTGAACATGAAGCCTTACCGGCGCGCGCTCGCCCTGCCCGGCCTGCGGTCGCTGCTCCTGGTTGCCGTCCTCGCCCGCATCCCGCTCACCGCGACCGGGGTGACGCTGACCTTCCACGTGGTGCTCGACCTCGATCGGGGCTACGGCGCCGCCGGCTGGTGGGTGCCGCCGTCACCGTGGGCGCGGCGATCGGCGGGCCGCTGCTCGGCCGACTGGTGGATCGGCGTGGTCTGCGTCCGGTGCTGGTACTCACCGGGATCGCCGAGGCGATCTTCTGGTCCACCGCGCCCGGACTGCCGTACCCTGCTCCTGCCGGCCGCCTTCGTGGCCGGCTCCTGGCCCTACCCATCTTCTCCGTGGTCCGTCAGTCGATCGCCGCGCTGGTTCCCGAGGACCAACGCCGCCCGGCCTACGCACTGGACTCGATGTCGGTGGAGCTGTCCTTCATGATCGGGCCGGCGCTGGCGGTGGCCCTGGTCACCGCGATCTCCGCGCAGACCACCATGTATCTGGTCGGTGGCGGCATCGTCGCCGCCGGGATCGCCCTGTGGCTGGTCAACCCGCCCATCCGCGAGGCCGCCGAACCCACCGGCCCCAGCGTCGGGTGCCACGCCGGAGTGGTTGACACCCGACTGCTCGCGGTGCTGGCGCTCAGCGCTGCCGCGACGCTCGTGCTCGGCGGCACCGACGTGGCGGTGGTCGCCGTCCTGCGAGCCAGCGGCGAGGTCGGCTGGACGGGAGTGGTGCTGGCCATCTGGGCGGTCGCCTCGCTGGCCGGCGGCTTCGCCTACGGGCGGTCCACCGCTCGTTCTCCCCACTGGTGCTGACCGCCGCGCTCGCCGTGTGCACCATTCCGGTCGGGCTGGGCGGAGCGCACTGGTGGCTGCTCTGCCTGGCGTTGATCCCGGCCGGCGCGCTCTGTGCGCCCACCATCGCGGCCGGCTCCGACGCGGTCAGCCGCCTGGTTCCATCCGAGGTACGCGGCGAGGCGATGGGCCTGCACGGCTCCGCGGTCACCGTCGGCATCGCGATCGGCGCGCCACTCGCCGGCGCGGTGATCGACGCGAGCGCACCACTCTGGGGCTTCGTGGTGACCGGTGCGCTCGGCGCGCTGGTCACACTCGTGGTGCTCCCGATCGAGCTACGCCGCCGCCGCAACGCCGATGCGGCCACCCCAACGCCGACCGAAGCCGACCTCACCCCGCCAACCGCTGACGCCCGCCCACCTGCCGACCCCACTCGCGGCAAGGGTTCGGGCGTGCGGCCCGCACCGACACACCACCGCACCTGCACGCACTTCCGGGCAGGGCACCCACGCTGACGCACGGGCGCGCACTCCCGCACCAGCACTCGCTGGCCCTCGCTCGCCGCATGCATGCTCACAACGGATATACCTGTCAGTCATAAATATGCCTGACAGGTATACCGCTCTCGAGTGCATGCGGCTCCGGATGTCGACGGACCAAGTCGGGCGAACCAAGCCAGGCCGACCAACCAAGCCGAGCGAGCCGAGCGGGGACCGCGATGGGGTCGGACATGGCGACGGGCACCGCTCCCGATGTTGCTGGGGCGGTGCCCGTCGTACTGCTGAGCTTGCGCGTCAGTTGCGGTCGACGTCGCTGGCGGTGTCCTCGTTGTAGCTGGCACCACCGTCCGACTCGCTGGTGAGCGGCTTGGAGCCACCCTCCGGCGGGCCGGCCAGGCTCTGGCCGCCGGCCGCCAACTCCGGAACTTCATGTCGAACGCCGGCCGCTCGGAGCGGATCCGCGGCATCCGGTCGAAGTTGCGCAGCGGTGGCGGGCTGCTGGTCGCCCACTCCAGCGAGTTGCCGTGACCCCAGGGTCGTTCACCTCTACCACCGGGCCGGTCTTGTACGACTTCCAGCAGTTGTAGATGAACGGCAGCGTCGAGATACCGGTGATGAACGCGCCGATCGTGGAGATCATGTTCAGCGTGGTGAAGCCGTCGCTGGGCAGGTAGTCGGCGTACCGACGGGGCATGCCCTCGTTGCCGAGCCAGTGCTGCACCAGGAACGTGGTGTGGAAGCCGATCATGGTGAGCCAGAAGTGCACCTTGCCCAGGCGTTCGTCGAGCATCCGGCCGAACATCTTCGGGAACCAGAAGTAGATGCCGGCGAAGACCGCGAACACGATGGTGCCGAAGAGCACGTAGTGGAAGTGCGCCACCACGAAGTACGAGTCCGACACGTGGAAGTCGATCGGCGGGCTGGCCAGCAGCACACCGGTGAGACCACCGAAGAGGAAGGTGACCAGGAAGCCGACCGCCCAGAGCATGGGCGTCTCGAAGCTGATCTGGCCCCGCCACATGGTGCCGATCCAGTTGAAGAACTTCATACCGGTCGGCACGGCGATCAGGTAGCTCAGGAAGCTGAAGAACGGCAGCAGCACCTGGCCGGTGGCGAACATGTGGTGCGCCCAGACGCTCATGGAGAGCGCGGCGATCGCGATGGTCGCGGCGACCAGACCCTGTAGCCGAAGATCGGCTTGCGGGAGAAGACCGGATGACCTCGCTGATGATGCCGAAGAACGGCAGCGCGACGATGTAGACCTCGGGGTGCCCGAAGAACCAGAACAGATGCTGCCAGAGCATCGGCCCACCGGTGGCCGCGTCGTACACGTGCGCGCCGAGGATGCGGTCCGCGGCGAGCGCGAACAGCGCGGCGGCCAGCAGCGGAAGACCAGGATCACCAGGAGGCTGGTGACCAGGATGTTCCACGTGAAGATCGGCATCCGGAACATGGTCATACCGGGGCGCGCAGGGTCAGCACCGTAGTGATCATGTTCACGGCACCGAGGATGGTGCCCAGGCCGGAGATGGCCAGACCCATGATCCACATGTTGGCGCCGACGCCGGGCGAGTGCTCGACGCTGCTCAGCGGCGCGTACGCGAACCAGCCGAAGTCAGCGGCGCCACCGGGGTGAGGAACCCGGCGGTCGCGATCGTGCCGCCGAACAGGTACAGCCAGTAGGCGAAGCTGTTCAGCCGGGGAAGGAGACGTCGGGGGCGCCGATCTGGATCGGCACGATGTAGTTCGCGAAGGCGAACACGATAGGCGTCGCGAAGAACAGCAACATGATCGTGCCGTGCATGGTGAAGAGCTGGTTGTACTGCTCGGGCGACAGGAACTGCAGCCCGGGGCGGGCCAGCTCAGCACGCATGATCAGGGCCATCAGGCCACCGATCATGAAGAACGCGAACGCGGTGATCATGTACATGATCCCGATTTGCTTCGCGTCCGTGGTTCGCAGCAGCCGCGCGATGGCCGACCCTGACCGGCTCCCGGACCGGCCAGGGCCGGGTCACGACCGGCTTGGTGCGACGGTGGTCACGAGTGGCCTCCGGTTCTCGGTTGTCCCGCTCGGCACACGCTGGTTATCGGCGGGCCGTCATCCGCAAGGAGGATAGTCCCCGGCAGGTCGCAGCGCCGCGTGGGGTGGCGTGACACGATCTACTACGGGCCTACAGCGGGCCGAGCAGGAGCCGGTAGTGCTCCCCGAAGATCCGGCCGCCGCGTCCGCGCAGCAGCGGGTCGCGCAGCGCCGGCGGCACGTCCCTGGTTCGGTTGCGGTCCTGGTCCGGTCACGCACCCATCGGGTACGCGGACGGCGGCGACTTTCGTACGCCACGAGCGCCGCCTCCACGCTGTTGGCGGCGCGCAGCGACTCGGCCAGCACCACCGCGTCCTCCAAGGCCATGGCCGCGCCCTGCGAGAGCGTCGGCGCGGTGGCGTGCGCGGCGTCACCGACCAGCAGGACGCGCCCTCGGTACCAGCGGCCCAACTCCACCTCGTCGGTGATCCCGACGTGCACCTCGTCGAGCGCCGCCAGCACCTCGGGCACCGGGCCCCGGTAGTCGGCGAAGAGTTCCCGCAGCCGGGCCAGCGGGTCGGCGGGCTCCTCGGTGCCGGCCTCGTCGGCGTAGAGGTGCAGCCGCCCCGCACCGATCGGCACCATCAGGAAGCCCGAGCGTTGGCCCAGCAGAGCGGTCCACTCGGTGACCGGTGGCCCGTCGCGCAGGACGGCCCGGTAGACCACCTGCCCGACCGGGCGCGGTGGCCCGCCGAGCGCCGCCAGGGCGCGAACCGAGGAACGCGGGCCGTCGGCACCGATGACCAGGTCGTACTCGGTGGTGGTGCCGTCGGTAAAGGTGACGCCGACCGCGCCCGGAAGCAGGTCCAGGGCCCGGACCTCGGCGCCGTGCCGGACGGCGCCGCCGGCACCGCTGAGCAGCACCCGGTGCAGGTCGGCCCGGGCAGTGCCCGGCACTCGCCGACGCCGGCCCAGAGGGTGTCGAGGTCGACCTCGCAGAGTTGCGCGCCGGCGGCGTCGAAGAACCGCTGCCGGTGGATGACCTGCCCGACCGGTCGGACCGGATCGTGCAGGTCCAGCCGGTGCAGCGCACGGGCGGCATTGCCGGGCAGGTAGAGGCCGGTCTCGGTGGACTCCCCGGTGGCAGTTTGTCGGTGACGTCCGGTCGGAAGCCGGCCAGGCGCAGCGCTCGGGCCACGGCCAGGCCAGCGATGCCCGCGCCGACGACGAGGATGCGCAGGGGGAGCCACCCATGGTGGTGTACGCCTCCGGAGGGGAGCGGCACGCGTTGGAGGCAACACGCTACTCGGAGCGATCGGCGCACACCAGGGCCAATCGGCGCGCCACAGCCGCTCGTCGGCGACCCGCCCCGCTTGGCTGGCCGACCTCCGCCACCCGTCCGGCGGGAGCATGGCAATTTTCGCAATCAACCAGTTTGGCGCCCCTGGTTGCGGAACAGTTTCAGACATGTAAATGTGTCGTTGAGCGTGGGAGCGCTCCCGCACTGCCCCACCACATCCGGCGCCCGGCATGCGCCGAGTCAAGGAGCGTCATGAAACGTCAACTACGGGCCCTGGCCGCGGCCGGGTTGCTACTCACCAGCTCACTCGTCGCCGTGGCTCTCGGCGGCAGCGCCTCCGCCGACACCCAGATCTGCGAACAGTACGGCTCGGCGGTCATCCAGGGCCGCTACGTGGTGCAGAACAACCGCTGGGGCACCACCGCCCAGCAGTGCATCAACGTCACCAGCAACGGCTTCGAGATCACCACGCTGAACGGCAGCAGCCCCACCAACGGCGCGCCCACGGCGTACCCTCGGTGTTCTTCGGTTGTCACTACACCAACTGCTCCCCGGCACGAACCTGCCGATGCAGGTGTCCCAGATCAGCAGCGCCACCAGCAGCATCTCCTACCGCTACGTCAGCGGCGCCACCTACAACGCGTCGTACGACATCTGGCTGGACCCGTCGCCCAAGCGGGACGGGGTGAACCAGATGGAGATCATGATCTGGCTCAACCGGCAGGGCTCGATCCAGCCCATCGGCTCGGTGGTCGGCACGACGAACCTTGCCGGTCGGACCTGGAGGTCTGGCGGGGCAGCAACGGCTCCAACAACGTCATCTCGTACGTCGCGTCGTCGGCGGTCTCCAGCCTGAACTTCAGCGTGCTGGACTTCATCAACGACACCCGCAACCGGGCGCGATCACCAACTCCTGGTACCTGACCAGCATCCAGGCCGGCTTCGAGCCCTGGCAGGGCGGTGTCGGCCTGGCGGTGACCTCGTTCTCGGCCAACGTCAACGGAGGCGGCCAGCCACCCACCACCCGCCGCCGAGCGGTGGCGCGAGCTGCGCGGTGAAGTACACGGCGAACTCGTGGAACAACGGCTTCACGGCCGACGTGCAGATCACCAACACCGGATCCAGTGCGATCAACGGTTGGACGCTCACCTACAGCCTGCCCAGCGGGCAGCAGGTGACCAACGCCTGGAACGCCACGGTGAGCCAGAGCGGCTCCACGGTGACCGCCCGCAACACCGGCCACAACGGGTCGGTGGCACCCGGCGGCACGGCCAGCTTCGGCTACCAGGGCACCCTGAGCGGGTCGTACTCGTCCCCGACCAGCTCTCGCTCAACGGGGCAACCTGCTCAAGAAACTGAGCCCACGAACGACGTGCGGGGCGTGACCGTCCAGGTCACGCCCCGCACATCGCTTATCGCGGGTGAAAGAATCACGCTTAACTATGCATTAATATTATCTGAGTACCTTCCGAACATGTCGGTCATAACGCTATTTCGGTACGATGTCCCCTCGTCGATCGTTGTTTTCCTGATCGCCATCCCGTTGTCCCTCGGCATCGCCGCCGCCTCCGGAGCACCGCTGCTGGCCGGGCTGATCGCCGCCGTCGTGGGCGGGATAGTCGCCGGCGCGCTCAGCGGCGCGCCGCTCCAGGTCAGCGGGCCAGCGGCGGGCTCACCGTGATCGTCGCGGGCACCATCGCCGAGTTCGGCTTCGCCGGCACCGCCGCGATCGTGACCGTCGCCGGGCTGCTGCAGATCCTGCTGGGCATCACCCGCCTCGGGCGGGCCGCGCTCGCTCTGTCGCCAACAGTCGTACACGGGATGCTGGCCGGCATCGGCCTGGTCATTGCGCTGAGCCAGATCCACGTAGCGCTCGGCGGCGCGCCCCAGAGCTCCGCGTGGGCGAATCTCCGTGACCTACCCGGCCAGGTCGCCGACTACCACAGCGTGTCCGTGCTGCTCGGCGCGCTGACCATGACGCTGTTGCTGGTCTGGTCACGCCTGGTCAAGACCACCATGCTGCCGGCGACCCTGGTGGCGGTGGTGGTAGCCACAGTGGTCGCGACGGTCCTCGGTGCCGACGTGGAGCGGGTGAATCTGCCCGCCAACCCCTGAGCGCGCTCACCCTCGCCCGCTGGCCCGACTCACCGCTGTGGGAAGTCCTCCCGGCAGTCATCACCATCGCCCTGGTGGCGAGCGTGGAATCCCTTCTCTCAGCGGTGGCCGTCGACCGCATGCACCACGGCGCACGGGCGAACCTCGATCGTGAACTCATCGCCCAGGGCGCCGCCAACGCCGTGTCCGGAACGCTCGGCGGCCTCCCGGTCACCGGCGTCATCGTGCGCAGCTCGGCCAACGTCGCGGCCGGGGCACGCACCGCGCCTCGGCCATCCTGCACGGAGTCTGGATCGCCGGGTTCGTGATGGCCGGCGCCGTACTGCTGGAGATGATCCCGATGGCCGCGCTCGCCGCCGTCCTCGTGGTGGTCGGCCTGCGGCTGGTGAGCCTCGCCCAGATCCGCACGTACGCCCGGCACCGGAGCTGCCCGTCTATGTGATCACCGCGGTCGGGTGGCCGCGACCGACCTGCTCATCGGCGTCGGGCTGGGCATGGCGACGGCGGCGCTCTTCATGTTGTGGCGGTTGGCCCGGTGCGACATCCACGTCACCGAGCCGAACTCCGGCGCCTGGCTCGTGTCGATCACCGGGACACTCGCCTTCGTCGCCTCCGGACGACTCACCTGCCGACTCGCCGCCCTGCCGCCGGGGCAGCACGTCGAACTCGAACTACACCTGGACTATCTCGACCACGGCGCCTACGAGACCATCCGCGACTGGCAGGCGTCCTACCTGCGGTCCGGTGGCAACGCCCAGGTCAGCGAGGTACACGGCTCGTGGTTGCGCCGTGCGGGCACCGACGGGCTCGGCACCGGCAAACGCACCTCCCGTGCGTGACCCGGGGTCGCCAGTCTCCGGAGGCACCTGGGCACGTGGAACCGGTCGAAGTCAGACGCGGGTGAGGCGTACGGCGTCGGCGATGACCAGACCCGTCGTGTTGCTCCACCGGCTCACGCCCACCCGGTTGGCGTCACCGGCCGGCAGCGTGAACGCGCCGAGGATCCGCCACTGCCCGCCGGTGGCCCGCTGGTCGACGCGTACCGTCTGGTTGCCCGTGCTGGTGGCGACGATGTACGGGGCCGCGCTGTTGTAGCCGGAGTTCGCCGGCCACCAGGCCTCGACCCGGTAGCTGGCGGTGGCCGGGACGTTGAACCGGTACCAGGCGACGTCGCTGGCGGCGACCGGGTCGGCGTACCGGTAGTCGGCGCCGTAGCGCTGGCTGGAGTACGACGACACGCCCAGCTGGCGCTGGCGGTGAACCGGCCCGAGGTCGTGTTGTCCACGGTGGACGACCACGCCGTGCCGCCACCGGCCATTCTCGCCGCCACGTCGGCCCGCATCACGTTCAGGTCGATGAAGGACGGGTCGATCTTGCCGGTGGTGCTCGTCTCCCGGTGCCCCGGGCGTAGCTGCTGTCCCGGCCGAGTCGGGTGAGCACTGCGGCGGTGGCGGCGAGTGACGCGTTGTACTGCGCGGCGGTCATCTCCTGGTTGACGCCGTTGTAGTCGATCTCCCACCCGATCATCAGGGTGTTGCCGTCGCCGGACGGGATCGGCCCGCTGCCGCCGCTGACTCCGGCGTGGTTGCAACGACCGGCGGAGATGACGTGGAATACGCCGTTGTAGTCGACGAGCGCCTGGCACAGCGGCCGGGCAGGTCGGACCGCCCGTTGATGCAGATGCCGAGCGCCGGGTGGGGTTGCTGGCGCTGGAGGTCGACGCGGTGTGGTGCCAGAGCACCCGATCGGGTCGAAGGAGCCGGGCCGCATCCGGTTGAGCCAGTCGCCCTCGACGACGACCTGGACCCCGGCGGCGCGCAGCACGTCCACCAGCCAGGGATCGTCGCCATCAGGCGTCCCGGAGTAGGTCGGCGAGGCACTCGGCCTTCGGCGCGGCGCTCGCCGGGGTGGGCCGGGCCACGACGGTCAGTGCGGCGACCACCAGGGCGGGGATGCCGAGCACCCTCGGCGGCGCAGACGGATGGATGGTGAGCGGGCCATGGCGGTCCTCCAGCGACGGCGGGCGAACGCATCGACGAACGTGATGACGGGACGCTATACCGTCAGGTGCCACGATGTCGATAGCCTTCAATGGCAAGTCGCGGGTTGAAGGATATCGCCGGTTCAGACCTCGCCGAGCGCGTCGATGTCGCGCATCTCCTCCGCCGTCAGCGAGAAGTGGAAGACGTCGAAGTTGGCGGTGATCCTTTCCGGGGTCACCGACTTCGGAATCACCACGATCTCGTGGTCGATGTGCCAGCGCAGCACCACCTGGGCCGGGAGACACCGTGCGCGGAGGCGATCCGGGTCAGCACCGGGTCGCTGAGATCGCTGGTCTTGAACGGGCTGTACCCTCCAGCACCACACCCCGGTCCCGGTGTTCGGCGTGCCGCTGCCGGTCGTACAGCGACGGGCTCCACCGGATCTGGTTGACCGCCGGGTTCTCCTCGGTGGACTGGATCAGCTCGTCGATCTCCGGCGTGCTGTAGTTGCTCACCCCGACCGCCCGGGCGAGGTTTGCGTCCCGCGCGGCGAGCAGCTCGCGCCACAGCGGGATGCTGTCCCCGGCGACGACGGCGGCCAGTGGATCAACCAGAGGTCCACGTGATCGACGCCGAGCGCCTCCAGGCTGGCCTCCAGCGTCTGGCGCTCCCGGCCCACCCGGTCCGGCGGGAGCTTGGTGGTGATGAAGACGTCCTCCCGGCGCAGCCCGCTCTCCTGCACCGCCCGGCCGACCTCCCGCTCGTTGCCGTACACGGTCGCGGTGTCGAGGTGCCGGTAACCGGTGTCGAGCGCGGCCAGCACGGCGTCGTAACCGGACTGGCCGGTGGCCTGCCAGGTGCCGAAGCCGAGCAGGGGCATCCGCACGTCACCGGGGAGCAGTGCGGTGGGCTGGTCGGTGAGGTCCATGTGGTCCGTTCTACCCGCCGCGCCCCGAGCGCCGAGCGAACCGGACACTCCGGCGTCCAGCGCGGTGGTCCGGTTTGCCGGAGAATACGGATGTGACCGACCGGCTGGAGGAGTACCGGCGACGACGGGACGCGGCCCGTACGCCCGAGCCCGTGCCTCAGGCAAGCCCTCCGGCGGCCGAACCCGGGCGCGACGACGGCCGCTTCGTCATCCAGCAGCACCATGCCCGCAGCCTGCACTGGGACCTGCGCCTGGAACACGAGGGAGTGCTCGCCTCCTGGGCGGTGCCGCGCGGCCTGCCCGCGATCCGGGTCGTAACCACCTCGCCGTTCACACGGAAGACCACCCGATGGAGTACCTCGACTTCGCCGGTGAGATCCCCGCCGGCGAGTACGGGGCGGCCGGATGCTGATCCACGACCGGGGCACCTACCGGTGCGAGAAGTGGCGCGACGACGAGGTGATCGTGACGCTCGCCGGTGACCGGACCGCCGGCCGCTACGCCCTCTTCGCCACCGGCGGCCGGGACTGGATGGTCCGACGTACCGACCCGCCGCCGCCGGGCTGGACGCCGATGCCCGACCTGGTCCGACCGATGCACGCCACGACCGCCGCCGGGCTTCCCGCGACCGGGCCGCGTGGGGTACGAGCTGCGCTGGGACGGGGTCCGGGCGATGGCGTACGTCTCCGGCGGCCGGCTGCGGCTGCTCTCCGAGACCGACGAGGAGATCACCGGCGGGTACCCGTGGCTACGGGCGATGGCCGAGGCGCTCGCGCCCACCGAGGCGGTGTTCGACGGTGTGCTGGTCCGCATCGACGGTGCCGGCCGGGTCCGCCCGATCCACCCGGCCACCGGCAGCCGGGTCCCCGTCGGCGCCCAGTACCTGATCGTCGACCTGCTCTGGCTGGAGGGCGTGAGCAGCGTCGACGTGCCGTACGCGCAACGCCGGGAGCTGCTCGATGGGCTGGCCTTGGCCGGTGCGCACTGGCAGACTCCGCCGTGGTTCCCCGGCGCGGGCGACGAGGCCCTGCGCGCCGGGCAGGAGCAGGATCTGCCGGGCGTGGTCGCCAAGCGGCTGGACTCGGTCTACGAGCCGGGGCGGCGCAGTCGACGCTGGCTGAGCGTCGACGCGGTGTGACGGCGAGGAGCGACGTGTACCTGACCCACCTGGACTGCCCCGCTGCGGACGGAAGTACGCGGCCGACCAGCTGCAGAACCTCTGCGAGTGCGGCTCACCGCTGCTGGCCCGCTACGACCTGCCGGCGGTGGCGAAGGCGGTCACCCGGAACGGTTTCCGCTGCGCCCGGCCGACCTGTGGCGCTATCGGGAGCTGCTGCCGGTCGAGGACCCGCGGCACGTCACGACGCTGGGTGAGGGCTGGACGCCCCTGCTGCGCGCCCCGGCGTACGGCAGCGAGATCGGCATCACGGATCTGATGGTCAAGGACGAGGGTTGATCCCGACCGGCTCGTTCAAGGCGCGCGGTGCAGCGGTCGGGGTGAGCCGGGCCCGTGAGCTGGGCGTCGAGCGGATCGCGATGCCCACCAACGGCAACGCCGGGTCGGCCTGGGCCACGTACGCCGCGCGGGCCGGGATGGGCGCGACGATCGTCATGCCGCTGGAGGCGCCGAGCATCTGCCGACGCGAGTGCGTCGCCGCCGGTGCCGACCTGCGCCTGGTCGACGGGCTGATCAGTGACGCCGGCCGGCGGGTGGCCGAGCTGATCGCGGAGTCGAAGGGGCGATCTTCGACGCCGGCACGCTGCGCGAGCCCTACCGGCTGGAGGGCAAGAAGACGATGGGGTACGAGATCGTCGAGCAGCTCGGCTGGCAGACGCCCGACGTGATCATCTACCCGACGGGCGGCGGTGTCGGCCTGATCGGCATCCACAAGGCGCTGCACGAGCTGCGCGAGCTGGGCTGGATCGGCGACAAGCTGCCCCGGCTGGTGGCGGTGCAGTCCACCGGCTGTGCGCCGATCGTGCGGGCGTTCGCCGCCGGTGAGGACCGGGCGCAGCCGTGGGAGGACGCGCACACTGTGGCGTTCGGCATCACCGTGCCGCCCCGCTGGGCGACGAGCTGATCCTGGCGGCGCTGCGGGAGTCCTCCGGCACGGCCGTCGCCGTCGACGACGCGGACATTCTGGCCGACCTGCGCGACTTCGCCGCCCGGGAGGGCTGTTGCTCTGCCCGGAGGGAGCGGCCTGCCTGACGGCGGCACGGCAGTTGCGGGCCGGCGGCTGGATTCGAGCCGGCGAGCGGGTGGTGGTGCTCAACACCGGCGCCGGATTGAAGTATCCGGACACTGTCGACGTCTCTGGCGTACCGCTGATGGGCTGAACGCGGCAGGCACCCGCGGACCCTGCGGTCCGCGGGGTGCCGTCGTGCCGGTCTACTGGTAGCTGATGTCGGACGGTGCGTAGAGGCAGTTGACGCCGTCGGCGCCCTCGCCGATCTCGGTCGGCTCGCTGCCCTTCGGCACACCCTTGTACTTGACGCAGATCGACGTCTCCCGGTCCGGGTCGTCGACGATGGTGATCCGGCTGAACCGGGCGGTGTCGCCCCAGTTGGTGTTGATGCCGGCGATCGCGTCGGTGTTCCGGACGATCACGTTGTCGATCACCACGTGCCGCTGGTACGACGTGGAGCAGTTGCCGCAGGCCCGGTAGAGCTTCCCGGCGTTCTCCACCCGGAAGTTCTTGATGTAGACGGTGCCCGAGCCGTTGTGCTGGAAGACCTTGTCGCTGGCGGAACGGGCGCCGCCACCGTCGACGGTGTACGTGCTGCCGCCCGGAAGGTGGCCGCGTCCTCGCCCACGTCCTCCCACCAGACGTTGATCAGGGTGCAGTTGCCCTCGCAGTGCACGCCGTCACCGGCCGGCGCACCGATGATCACGTTGCGCAGGGTGGCGCCGGCGGCCAGCTCGAACATCGGGTCCTGGCTCTCGCTCTGCCCGCCGTCACCGATGCCGTAGTAGCGCTTGAGCCCACCGTCGAACGAGCCGGAGACCGGGATCGTGGCGTCCACCTTCTGGCTGCCGGTGGGCGTCGGCCAACCAGCCGGCGGAGGTGTGGTGGTCGGTGGCGGAGTGGTGGTCGGTGGCGGCGTGGTCGGGTGCCGCCGCCGGAGGAGTCGACCAGCACGTCGTCGAAGCCGCCGCTGGCGTACGCGGTGACCAGGCCGATCCGGCCGGTGCCGGCCAGGCTGTTGCTGCCGGACGCGATCTGCGTGCCGTTGACGAAGCCACGGATGGTGCTGCCGCTGGCCTCGATGCGCACTGTGTACCAGGTGCCGGTGCCGACGCCCAACGCGGCCGACCCGATCGCGGTGACGGAGCTGCCGTTGACCGCCTGCAGTTCGGCTCGACCGGAGCCGAGCAGGGCCAGCCGGTACATCCTGGTGCTGCTGCTGGAGCGGGCCGCGAGCCCGACCAGGGCGCTGGACGAACCGAAGCTCGCCGGCCGGACCCGGGCCTGTACGGAGTAGTCGGTCCAGCTGGTCTGCCCGGCGAACTGCCGGGCCAGCTCGCTGCCGGCGTTGGACTGGTTGAGCACGCCGGAGCCGTCGACCGTCCAGGTGCCACCGGACTTGGACCAGCCGGAGGTGTTGCCGTCGGTGAAGTCGTCGCTGAAGACGGTGGCCGCGAAGGCCGAGGTCATCCCGGCGACGAGGGCCGCCGCGGTCACGCCGGCGCCGACGGCCAGCAGGAGTGGTCGACGGCCGGGGGTCGTCTGTTCTGCACAGGTGTCCTCCTTGACGCATGTGGTGGCGATCCCTCGGCCGTCGCACGGGGACGTGACGGCATGGCGTGCGGTGCGCCTGGGATCGGTGTGCGCCCCGCTGGATGCCCGGATCTCGAGCGGGGTGAGGTGGGATCAAAGCCCTGGGGAAAGGGCTTTCCCACTCCCCTGAGGCTAGGACTGCCCAAGCATCAACGTCAATGCCTGGCGTTTGCAGGTCTGTTGCAGGATTTCGGCGGCTCAGTAGCTCTCCGGCTCGGTCAACCGCCAGGCCGCGTTGATCAGCCCGATGTGGGAGAGCGCCTGCGGGTGTTGCCGAGCTGCGCCCCGGTGCTCAGGTCGATCTGCTCGCTGAACAGCCCCACGTCGTTGGCGAACCCGACGACCCGCTCGAAGAGCGCCTCGGCGCGCTCCGGCTCCCCGTCATCACCAGGCACTCCACCAGCCAGAACGAGCACAGCAGGAAGCCGGCCGGGTCGGTCGTCCACCGCCGCAGCAGCCCGTCCTCGGTGCCCAGCTCACGCTCGACCATGGCGATGGTCGAGCGCATCCGCGGATCGGTGGCCGGCAGGAAGTGGGTCACCGGCAGGGCGAGCACCGAGGCGTCCAGCTCCGCCGACCCGAACGCGCCGGTGAACGCGCCGATCCGCTCGTTCCACCCCTCGCGCAGCACGGTGTCGCGGATCTCGTCGCGTACCCGGGCCCACCGCCGCGGGTCGGCCCGATCGCCGAGCCGGTCGGCCAGCCCACCGCCCGGTCCATGGTCAGCCAACAGGACACCTTGGACGAGACGTAGTGGCGCTCCTCGTCCCGGGTCTCCCAGATGCCCCGGTCCGGCAGGTGCCACGTGGCGGCCACCTGTTCGGCAAGCCCGAGCACCATCTCCCGCAACTCGTCCTCGAAGTTCGCGCCCAGGTAGTCGCGCAGCCGCCAGACCGCCGACATCACCTCACCCGGCACGTCGAGCTGCCGCTGCCGCCAGGCGTCGTTGCCGACCCGCACGGGTCGACTGTCGCGGTAGCCGCGCAGGTGATTGCAGTGATGCTCGGAGATGTCGCGCTCACCTCCACCCCGAAGAGCACCGGGACGGGCTCGTCACCAAACCTGCCGATCGAGCGGGTCGCCCAGGCGAACAGCCGAGACGCCTCGTCGGGGCAGGCCGCCACCCAGAGCGCCCGCATCGTCAACGAGAAGTCCCGCAGCCAGGAGTACCGGTAGTCGTAGTTCCGCTCGCCGCCGATCTGCTCCGGCAGCGAGGAGGTCAGCGCGGCGACGACCGCGCCACTGCGGGCGTACGTGAGGCCGGTCAGGACCGTCGCGCTGTGCCTGACGAGTTCGGGATAGCGACCGGAATACGTGTGCGTCTCCCGGAACGCCTGCCACGCCTGCGTCGTCTCGGCGAGGGTCATCAGCGGGTCCACCCGGGCCGGCGGGTCGCCGTACGCCTCGCCGAACGCCACGTCCATCCCGATCACCTGACCGGCGGAGACCTCGAACTCGTGGGTCACCCGGTCGTCGCCCGCCCGTAGGTCCAGACCGTCGGCGCGCAGCATCAACACCACCGGACCGGCGCCGGCCAGCACCCGCCGTCCGGCTGCTCGTGCAGGTACGGCGTGAGCAGCCCATACTCCGGGCGGGGCGCGAAATCCAACGCCATCCGGACCCGCCCGGACAACCCCTGGACCACCCGGATCAACACAGCGGGCGAGTTCTTGCCCAACTCGTGGGCGCGGGCGCCGACCTCGGCGGCCAGGGCGTCCACGACCGCCACGCTGCCGTGCGGCGTGTGGTGCACCGTCCGCAGCACCAACGTGTCCGGCAGGTACGCGCGCTCCACCCGGTGCCCCGGGCCGCCGACACCGACCGGCGCCAGCCGAAAGTGCCCGCGTGCGGGTCGAGCAGCCGCCCGAAAACGGAGGCTCCGTCGAACCGGTGCGGGCACCACCAGTCGACCGAGCCGTCCTTGCCGACCAGGGCACCCGAACGGGAGTCCGAGAGGAATCCGTAGTCGGAGATCGCCGGCTGCTGCTCCACCCGCCGCGGGTACCCGCGACGGCCCGGATCAGGCTGCCACCTCCCGATCACTCGGTCGGTGGCTCGTCCTTCCCCGCCGCCTCGGCCGCGTCAGCCGCTTTCTTGGTCTTGTGCACGGCCTGGTCGGCGTGCTCCGGCGGGCCGTAGACGGTGTACAGCACCAGCGGGTTGGGGCCGGTGTTGGTGAAGTTGTGCTTGATGCCAGCCGGCACCACGACCAGGTCGCCCGCGACGACCTTCCTCGTGTTGCCGCCGACCCGGGCCTCACCGACGCCGCTGACGAAGGTCAGGATCTGATCGGTGTCCTCGTGCACCTCCTCGCCGATCTCGCCATCGGCGGGGATGGTCATGATGACCAACTGGGTGTGCTCGCCGGTCCACAGCACCCGCCGGAAATCCGGGCTCTTCTCGGCGACGGTCGCGATAGTGAAATGCTCCATGCCCACGCTCATACCCCGTTGGGCAGCGCGCCACGCCGGGGACCATGTTGATCCCCAAATCGCAGGTATCGGGGTGTCGAGGCGCGGCTGACACCCCGACATCAAGGATGTCGAGTGGATCAACGCGCGACGCCGGGACTCGCGGATGGCGAAGTTTCCCAAGGTCCGCGGGTTTGGATCCGCGCGGACCGGGGATCGAGAACGCGGACCGGCACGAACGGCCGGTCGAGCCAGGTCCCCGCCGGCGTACCGCCGAACGGCTGCGATGGTGGGAGACGGCCAGAGCGCGGCGACGTTGCGACCACGGTCCAGCGGCGCCGCGCGCTCTGCCCCACCCGCCGCCCCACCCGCCCCGCCCCGCCCGCCCGCCCCGTCGATCATGGAGTTGTGGTGGGGACGAATCACCAATACACCCCTAAATCAGGCACCACAACTCCTTGATCGACGCGGGCTCACCGCGATCTTGCACTTGCTGTCCCGGCATTACTGGGCGTTCCGTACATCTCGGCGACAGCAACTGCAAGATCGGCGCAGCGCGGCGCGGCGGCGTTCTGGCTTGGCCCGTCTTTAGCGGTGCAGCCAGGTCAGCAGATCGGGCGGGGCCAGGGACTCCGCCCTCTCCTGGTAACGGGCTCGGCCGGACGCGTCCAGCAGATCGCGGCCCTGCCCCGAGCCTCCCCGACGGAAGAACGCCTGCCGGTCCCGCAGCACCCCAGCGCATCCGGTGCCAGCCGATCGGCACGCTCGCGCATCCGACCGAAGGTCGTCGCCTCGACCAGCTCGGGCCAGCGCTCGGCAGGGACCGTGATGCCCCACCGGTCGGCGAGCCGGCGCATCTCACCACCCAGGTCGGCCAGCAGATCGTCGTAGTGCACCAACTCGACGTTCGGTTCGTGCCGGCGGGCCCAGGCATCACTCAGGTGCAGCAGCACCCGGGCAGCGAATCCAGCTCGGCGCGCGGATCCGTCTCCCGGTCGATCCAGCTCGGCAGCCACTGCTCCACCGTTGGGCGCCCGCGGGCGGCCCGGTCGGGCGGGTTGACCGGTCAGCTGGGCGAGGCGTACCCGGTCCAGGTTGCCGACCTGGTGGTAGAGGAGACCGCCATGTCCAACGGGTGCCGCGCCACCACCACGTAGTGCACCCGGGGTCGAGTGGCAGCCCGTCCAGCGGGTGTGCGTCTTGATGAACCGCCGGTGGGGTTGAGCGGCCAGCCGGTCGTAGACCGCGTCCCGTGGTTCGACCAGCCAGTCCAGCCAGGGCGACAGCACCGTCAGCGGTTCCGGCAGTTCCGGGTGCCCAGCACCAGGACCGCGCAGATCATCTGCATCCAGGTGGTGCCGCTCTTGGATCGGGTGCTGATCACGATGTCACCGTCCCGGAACGGGAACCCGGTCCACCGCGCGCTGTCCTCGTCCTCGGATCGGTAACGGTGGGGCGGCGTGAGCATCGGGGATCGTAGTCGCCGAGCCGACAGTCGAGCAGCCGAATTCCGGCTCACATTCCTGTGACCCATGCTCATGCCTCGCTAGATTGAACTATGGTGCCCGCCCACGGGGCCGGGCGGCGGAACCGGTCTACCGCCCCATCCTCACCAACCGACGGGGCGAGCTGGAGGCACTGAGCCACCTCGACCCCGCGTCCGCCGCACTGATCGCCCCGATTCTGGAGATCGGCCCCACCGAACGATCCATGATGGACGCCGTTCGCCGCCTGCCATCCGGGCTGTCGCCGGCCGTCGACGTCAGCGCGCTGCCGGACGGCCCGAGACCGAACTGACCCGTTGGGGCGTACCGGTGGTGCCGGTGATCGGGTTCGCGGAGAGCGACCGCCGGTTGGTCGCGCACGGCGCGGCGGCGCGGGCGTACGGCCGACGGGCGCTGATCCGGCTTCGAGCCGGCCAGGACCGGGCCGGGCCGGGCGGGAGCACCACCGCCGTGGAACGGATCTGGCGGTTCACCTCTCGCTCCGGAGGAGTGCGACCTGCTGGTGGACGCGGGGACGTGTGCTGCCCGGCGGACGTGCGGGCCGCCGAGCCCCGGGTCCGCCACCTGCTGGACTGGGCACGCCGGCACGCCTGGCGATCGGTGACCGTGGCGGCGGGCGGCATGCCGGCGACGCTGTCCCGACTGCCCACCGACGAGCCGATCCAGCTGGACCGCTGGGACTGGCAGCTCTGGCGACGGCTGGCCGACGCCGGGGTCCACTACGGCGACTACGGCGTCCGCCCGGCCGTGCCCGGCACCGGTGATCCCGGGGATCGATGGCCGACCGTGCGATACACCGACCACGGCAGTTGGTGGGTCTACCGCTGGGCGCGGAGGGTGGCCGGGGCGACGACCGGTTCGCCGACCTGTGTCGCACGCTGGTGTCGGCACCGCACTGGCCCAACACTGGCGCGGACTTCTCCTGGGGCGACCATGAGCTGCTACGCCGGGCCCGCAGGGTGCCGGCGCGGGCTCGGCCGCCAACTGGGCGGCGTGGAGCACCTCGCACCACCTGGCGTACGTGCTCGCCGCGCTCCTACCCCGACCGGCGGCGGCGAGCCGAAGTGGCACCCGGGCAGGGGCCACCGCCGCGGGGCGATCCCTGCGGTGAGGCCTGGTGCTACTACTTCTCGGTGAACCCGAACTGGATGATGCCCTCGTCGTCGACGGTGGCGTCCACCGACGCGTCACCGAGCAGCTCGGCGGCGTCCTCGTCCAGGAAGATCCGGGCGCCCTGGTTGTCGACCACACGATCGCCCTGCGCGGGTTCGGGCACCAACTCGACGGTGAGCGAGCCGGCCTCGGTGTCGGCGGCGATGCGTACTCCACCGTCCTGGGCGACGTCCTGCTGGTTGGCGAGGTCACGGATGACGAGCACGGCGTTATCGGTCATGGTGAGCATGGGCGGAACTCCTCGTGGATTCTCGGCTCGCGGTCGGATACCGCACGGACCGGACAGTCGGTCCGCGTACGAGCACACGTGGGAGGCGACAGGAGGGGCGCACGGTCGGCGCCGTCGCATCGAATCGGGGCAGCTGACAGCCCCGTCACTCCCACCGTGCCTGCTGGCGGACCATCCGTCAAATAGAGTCGGATCAGTGGAGAACGGCGGCCGGAGTCAGCCAGGCGCGAATCTCGTTGACCGCCGCGCGGCCGGCCCGGTTGGCGCCGATCGTGCTGGCGGACGGGCCGTACCCGACCAGGTGAACCCGCTCGTCGGCGACCACCCGGGTGCCGTCCATCGTGATACCGCCACCCGGTGCGCGCAGGCCCAACGGGGCGAGATGGTCGATGGCCGCCCGGAAACCGGTGCACCAGAGAATCACGTCCGCCGGCACGAAACGCCCATCCGTCCAGGCCACCCCGTCGGGGTGATCCGGTCGAACATGGGTAGCCGGTCGAGGACGCCCCGCTCCCGCAGGCGGCGTATCTCCGGGGTGACCGGCAGCCCGGTCACCCGACCACGCTGCCCGGTGGACGGCCGGCCCGGACCGCCTCGTCCACCCGGGCCACCGCGGCGCGACCCAGCTCCGGGCCGAACTCCTCGTCCCGGAACGTCGGCGGCCGACGGGTCACCCAGGTGGTCGACGCCGCGACGGTGGAGACCTCGCCGAGCAGTTGCACCGCCGAGGTGCCGCCACCGACGACGACCACGCGAAGGCCGGTGAACTCGGCCGGCCCACGGTAGTCGGCGGTGTGCAACTGCCGACCCCGGAACGACGAGCGGCCCGGATAGTGCGGCCAGAACGGCCTGGTCCAGGTGCCGGTGGCGTTGATCAGGGCCCGAGTGGTCCAGGTGCCCTGGTCGGTGTGCACGTCCAGCCTCCCGTCCGGACGGGAGCGCACCGCGCGGACCCGCACCGGCCGACGCACCGGCAGGTCGAAGGCCCTCTCGTACGCGGCGAAGTAGGCGCTCACCTGCTCGGAGGCCGGGCGCTGTGGTGCGACGGGTGGGAGCGGCAGCCCGGGCAGGTCGTGGAAGCCGTGTACCCGGTCGAAGACCAGGGTCGGCCAGCGGTGCTGCCAGGCGCCACCGGGCTCGTCATTGCCGTCGAGGATGACGAAGCCGCTGCCGGGGAGGAAGCCGGTGCGGCCCAGGTGGTAGCCGGCGCTCAGGCCGGCCTGGCCGGCGCCGATGACCACGACGTCCGCGAAGTGGGTGTCCACACGGGGTGCAACGCCGCGAACGGCACCGCTGTGCCGCCGCCGGCCGTCGCGCCGATCACAGACATCCATTCCGGCGACGACCACCTGACCTGCGCATACGCTGAGTCAATGAGCGACTTCCGTCGGTACGCGGCAGAGTTCCTCGGCACTCTGCTGCTGGTGTTCTTCGGAGTGGGCAGTGCCGTCGCCGCGAGGGTTCAGGGCGGCGTGGTGGTGGTGGCGTTGGCCTTCGGCTTCGTGCTGCTCGCCCTCGTCTACACGATCGGTCCGCTCTCCGGCAGCCACGTCAACCCGCGGTGACGCTCGGTGTGCTGCTCTCCGGGAAGATCTCGGTGCTCGGCGCGGTGGCGTACTGGGTGGCGCAGTTCGTCGGCGCGACGGTGGCCGCCTTCGTGCTCTGGGCGCTGACGCGCTGGGGCGACGTCGCGGACCAGACCGGGGCACTGGGTACGAACGGTTACGGGGCGCACATCAACCGGGGCGGCGCGGCAGTCCTGGAGCTCGTCCTGACCTTCCTCTTCGTCCTGGTCGTCCTGGTGGTGACGAGTCGAAGCGAGGATCCGGGCACCGCCGGGTGGCCATCGGGTTGGCCCTCGCCGCGACCCAACTGGTGGGCCTGACGCTGACCGGTGCCGCGGTCAACCCCGCCCGAGCGTTCGGCCCGGCGGTCTTCGAGGGCGGCGCGGCCCTGCGGCAACTCTGGGTGTTCATCGTCTTCCCGCTGCTCGGCGGTGCGCTCGCCGCACTTGTCGCACCGCTGGTCATGGGGCGCAGCGGCACTACTGGGGTGGTCACGAGAAGTCGGTCGGCCAGCCGAACTAGTCCGGACGGCAATATCTTTCGCCCGAGGTACTTCTCCGGTGAATATCTCCATGGCAGCATCGGCGCCATGCATCGCCGTCACTTTCCCCGGGCCCTCGCGCTGCTCGCCCTGGTCGCCGTCGCGGCCACCGCCGGCGCGCCGGTGCCACGGCCGAGTCGCCCACTCCCGCGACGACCCGACTGCACGCCACCATCGACGCGATCCTCGCCGACACTCGACTGGCCGGTGCGCAGGCGTCGGTGGTCGTGGTCGACACCGGCACGGGACAGACGCTCTACGACCGCAACGGTGACCGCCGGCTGGTGCCGGCCTCCAACACCAAGCTGCTGACCTCGACCGCGGCCCTTGAGCTGCTCGGCCCGGGGCACCGCTTCACCACCGACGTACGGGCCACCGGTAAGCGCCGTGCCGGCCTGCTCTCCGGCAACCTCCACCTTCGGGGCGGCGGCGACCCGACGATGCTCGCCGCCGACTACGACGCGCTGGCCGCACAGGTCGCCGCCGACGGCGTACGGGTGGTCAGCGGGAACCTTGTCGCCGACGACACCCGCTACGACCGCACCCGACTCGGCCCCGACTGGACCTGGGACGACGAGCCCTACTACTACGCGGCTCAGGTCTCCGCGCTGACCGTTGCCCCGGACACCGACTACGACGCGGGCACCGTGATCGTGCACGCCGCCCGGCCGATCGGGCCGGTGCCCTCCGGTGGTCAGCACCACCCCGGCCACCGGGTACGTCCACATCGACAACCGAGCCGAGACGGTCAGCACGGGCGAGACCTCGATCTCGATCGAACGCGAGCACGGCAGCAACACCGTCGTGGTGACCGGCCAGATCGCTCTCGGCGACACACCCGCCAGCGAATGGGTGACCGTCTGGGAGCCCACCGGCTACGCGGCCGACGTGTTCCGGCTGCGCTGCGTCGACACGGTGTCCGGGTGCTCGGCCGGACCGTGCTCGGCCAACCCACGCCGGAGACGGCGCAACCGGTGGCACGGCACGAGTCGATGAGCCTGGGTGAGCTGATGACGCCGTTCCTCAAGCTCTCCAACAACGGGCACGCCGAGGTGTTGACCAAGGAGATCGGCCGGGTGCTCTCCGGCTCGGGCACCTGGACGGCCGGGGTCACCGCGATCAGCGAGTACGTCGCCGACACCGGCATGGACACCGGAAAACTGCGCCAGCGGGACGGCTCGGGGCTGTCCCGGCGCAACCTGGTCCCGGCGGCGGAGTTCGTCGACCTGTTGAACGCCGTACGCGCCGAACCGTGGTTCGCCACCTGGTACGCGGCGTTGCCGATCGCCGGGCAACCGGAGCGGTTCGTCGGCGGCACCCTGCGCAGCCGGATGGCCGGCACCCCGGCGGCGGGAAACGTGCACGCCAAGACCGGCAGCCTGACCGGTGTCTCCGGGCTCTCCGGCTACGTCACCAGCGCCGACGGCCGACTGTTGGCGTTCTCCATCCTGCTGAACAACTATCTGACGGCGTCGGTCAAGCCGCTGGAGGACCAGATCGCCGTGGCGCTGGCCGGTTACCACGAGGGCGGCACGGCGACCGCGCGGGTGGCCCCACCGGCGATACCGGAGACGCCGCGCACCCGGAGGGCGTCGAGTGTTCCTGGGTCAAACCGATCACCTGCTGAGCGTCGGGTCGGGGGCGCGGCTGCGCCTCCCGACCCGGTGGCTGCTCAGGCCGGACGGTCGGGTGGGGACCACCGCCGTCGGGTCGCCCCGCTCGATGAGCGCGGCAATCTCGGCGGCCCGCAACCCGCGCAGCGCCAGCACCCGGTGCCCCAGCGGTGCAGGCGGCACGGGTGCGGGCTGGCGTCGTTGCGGCAGACCACTCCCCGGACCAACGCTGCGGGGCGTGCACCACCACCGCTCGCACCGCGAACTGGGTGTCCTCCCCGTGACGTACGGCGGCAGGGGAATGTCACGAAGACCCTCCCCGGACGCGTCACCCGCGCCGGACGAAGCGGTACGACGAACGCGATGCACGATGCTGCTGGTCATCTCCGCTGCCTCCACACTGGATGGTCGGATGGGGACAGCAGAAAGTTACGACCTCCTCAACCATCCGCGACGGACAAACTGTCCCGCTGTGCGTACGCGCAGCGATCGGTCGTCGGTCAGCGCACCGCCACGGCCTGGAGGCCGACGTTGCCGCAGTGCGGCGTGAAGACCTTCTCCACCGTCCAGGTCAGCAGCAGCCGGGCGTTCTTCGGCAGCGTGAACCGGATGGTGAACTGGGCGCTCTGGCTGGTGTAGGGGTCTTCCAGCCGAACGGTGCTGACCGGTCCACCGCTGGACGACCGTGCGTCCAGGCGCCCCGCGCCATCCAGATACCGCCGTAGAGCTGGACCGTGCGCGACTCACCGCTCCCGGCGACGGCGACGGTGAACCCGTTCCCGGTGCCGCAGGTGTAGACACCGTTGGAACTGCCGTTCACCGATCGCTCCGGTGCGCCGTCGGACCAGCGGACGTACTCCTGATTGCCGTCCCAGCCGACCCGGGTGCCGTTGCCACCCCGTCGATGATCTCGCCGGAGCCGGAGCGCTTACGGATCGTCGATCTGCCGCCGCGTTCGCCCCAGTGCATCCAGTCCCGGGTGCCCACGGCGGTGAGGTCGACCTCGGCGGGCATCTCCCCGGCTCACCGACAGCACCGGCGTACCGGGCTTGACCGGCGGCGGGACGGGCGCGCTGGCCGACGGTGTCGGGTCCGGCGAGGGTGGACGCTGGCGCGGGCGCAGGCCGGGCGTCCCGGCCCCGGCTCGCCGGTGCGTCCGTCGGCCGCCGGGAGGCCGGTGGGACGGGCGCCGGCGGGCGGACCGCCCGGACGAATCGCCTGGTCGTCGCGCGGCTCCGGATCAGACCGACTGCTCAGGTACGAGATCAGCACCACCAGGCAGGCGAGGAGGGCGACTCCCTCCACCGCCCAGCGTCGCCGCTGCCGGGCACGGGCGACGCGGCGCAGCACGCTGCGGGTCTCCCCGGCGGTGAGGGCTCCCGGACGGTGCTTCGGCGGTGCGTCGCCAGCCCTCGAACCAGCCCGCGTGCCGTCTTCGTCCGCCACCGACCCTCCAACTCCACCGCCCGGCCGTCCTGGACCGCCGCGGACCACGGCGTCCACTGTGGGCCGTTTCACGTCTGCATGGGCGTGGACGACACGCTAGATCCGGACTGCCGGACGTGTCCAGCCCGCAACCGGACGCCTCCGGACAACCTGGCCCACCCGAACCGGCCCTTTTGGCAGGCCACCAGCGCCTCTCGCGTCAGCCGATCCGGAAGCCGAGCAGTTGCGCGATGACCATGGCCTGCCCGACGTCGATGAGGGCACCGGCCCGCTCGACGGCGGTCGGGTCGAGCGCGGTGAGATCACTGCCCGCAGATCGGCACCGCCGAGCCGAACGTTGCCCAGCTGCGCACCGGAGAGGTCGACGCCGGTGATCGTCGCGCCGGTGAGGTTGGCCCTGGTCAGGTCCACCTCGCGCATCCGCACCCCGGTCAGCCGGACGCCCCGCAGATCGGCACCGGACAGCGCGGCGAACGACCAGTCACCGCCGTCCACCGTCAGCGGACGCAGATCGCACTCGATGAAGGTGCTGCCGACCAGCTTGCAGCCGGTGAACTCGGCCTCGAAGAAGTTGCACCGCCGGAAGACACAACGGGTGAACGCCGAGTCGACGTGCCGGGACGCGTTGAACGCCACGTTGCCGAAGGTGCACCCGGTGAACACCGCGCCCCGGCTCACCGCCTCGGTCAGGTCCACCTCGAAGAACTCGCAACCCACGAAGTGCCGGTCGGTCAGCTCCTCGCCGTACCAGTCCTCGTTGCGAAAGGTCACGTCCTCGGTCAGCTCCGGCATCCGGCCAGGTTAGTGGGCTGCGCCGACAGCCCGCGGTAGGTGCGGGCCCCTTCCGTTCCCGGCGTACCGCCGAGTAGGTTCGGCGGCGTGAGTGTGGCTCGGAGCAAGGACCCGGATCAGATCGGTTTCGACCCGACGCGGCTCGCGCGGATCGACGAGCAGTTCGGCCGGTACGTCGACGACGGCCGGCTGGCCGGCTGGCAGGTGGTGGTCACCCGTCGCGGCGAGGTGGCGCACTCCTCGACCTACGGGCTGCGGGACCGGGAGTCGGGCGCACCGGTCGAGGCCGACACCCTCTGGCGAATCTACTCGATGACCAAGCCGGTCACCTCCGTCGCGGCGATGATGCTGTGGGAGGAGGGCCGCTTCGAGCTGACCGACGAGATCAGCCGCTGGCTGCCGGAGTTCGCCGACCTGCGGGTCTACTCCAAGGGTCGGCGCTCAAGCCGTACACCGTTCCGGCGGTCGAGCCGATCCGGGTCTGGCACCTGCTCACCCACACGGCCGGCCTGACGTACGGCTTCCTGCAGACCTCGGTGGTCGACGGCCTCTACCGGGCCGCCGGCTACGACCTGCACCCGCCGGAAGACGTCGACCTGGCCGGCGCCTGCGCGGCCTTCGGCGAGCTGCCGCTGCTGTTCCAGCCCGGCTCCGCCTGGGGCTACTCGGTCGCCACCGACGTGCTCGGTCGGCTCGTCGAGGTGATCTCCGGGCAGAGCCTCGACGCGTTCTTCGCCGACCGGATCTTCGGCCCGCTGGGCATGACCGACACGCACTGGTGGGTGGAGGGCGACGCGGCCGAGCGGTTGGCCGCGCTCTACGTACCGGAACCGCGCAGCGGCCGGGCCGTCCGGTACGACAGCCTCGGCGCGCTCGCGTACCGCAAGCCGAACCTGCTCTCCGGTGGCGGTGGTCTCATCTCCAGCGCCGCCGACTACCACCGTTTCACGCAGTTGCTGCTCCGCGGCGGCGAGGTGGACGGGTGCGGCTGCTCGGCCCGCGCACGGTCCGCTTCATGACCCGCAACCACCTGCCCGGTGGTCAGGACCTGGCCACGCTGTCCACCGGCGGCTTCGCCGAGTCGACCTTCGACGGGATCGGCTTCGGCCTGGGTTTCGCGGTCACCGAGGACCCGATTCCCAGCCGGGTGCCGAGCAGCGTCGGCGAGTACTACTGGGGTGGGGTGGCCAGCACCGCGTTCTGGGTGGACCCGGCCGAGGAGATCACCGCGCTGCTGTTCACCCAGCTGATGCCGTCGAGCACCTACCCGCTGCGCTCCCGCCTGCGCCAGCTCGTCTACGCCGCCCTGATCGACTGACGGGTCCGGGCCGCTCCTACCGTCGTTCCGCCCTGGCGGAGGTGGCCCCGCCTGGTCTGGTTCCTTTGCTCTGCTTCAACCCGCGCAACGGCTCGACGTCGTATTTGTTGCGCCGGTTGAAGCAGAGCAAGATGCGGCGAAGTCAGGTCGGCCGCTGGCTCGCCGGCCGATCGCCGAGCGTGCCAGGCGGCACCGCTGGTCAGGATCAGTCGGCGAGGCGGGCCGGGAAGCCTCCGGTGGCGATCGGGCCCCAGGCGTCGATGGTCACCCGGATCAGTGACTTGCCCTGGCGAACCATGGCCGCCCGGTAGTCGTCCCAGTCCGGGTGCTCACCGGAGATGCTGCGGAAGTAGTCGACCAGCGGCTCCAGCGCGTCCGGCAGGTCCAGCACCTCGGCGGTGCCGTCGATCTGCACCCAGGGCCGTTCCAGTCGTCGCTGAGCACGCAGGCCGAGATTCGGGGTCACGACGGATGTTCGTCGCCTTGGCCCGCTCCGGGTAGGTGGAGACGACCAGCCGTCCCTGCCCGTCGATCCCGGCCGAGACCGGCGAGGACTGCGGACGCCCGTCGGCCCGGTGGTCATGAGCACCACCCGGTGTCGCGGCCGGAGGAAGTCGAGAAGGCTGTCCCGGTCGACCCGGGTGTTCGTTGCGATGCTGCGCGCCATTCCCGTTCCTACCAGACCAGGGTGGGCGCGGTGCGACGACGGCGGGTCAGGTCAGTGCGGCCGGGTCGTCGAGCGGTGCACCGCCTGGGTGGGCACCCGGGGCGGCCGGACGGACGCCAGGCCCGACCGTTGGCGTAGATCACCCGGAAACCGAGGTACGACGCGAGCGGCGCCCAGTGGGCGGAGCCCATCCGCAGCTCGGCGGCGTTGTGACGCTGCCCGTTGGCGAGCACGTCGAGCAGGACGGTTTCGAACGCCGCCGATTCGACCCAGTCGACGTCCCGGGTGAAACCGCAGATCAGCGCGGCTCCGGTGACCTCCAGGAACTCGCGCAGCACCGCGTCCGAGGCCCGTAGGACGGAGCAGCTGCCGAAATAGAGCCGCCGGCCCTCGGCTCGGCCGGCCATCAGCTCGGCCACCTCGTTCAACTCCACCGACTGCCAGTCGGTGAGGCAGAGCCGGCTCGGCTCGCCGTGCATCGCGAAGAAGCCCACCCGGTGGTCGGCGTACTGCTTGAGCAGCCAGCGGTCCAGGAAGTAGAACAGCTCGTCGCGGGTGGCCGCGTCCTTGTGGATGAAGCGGATCTTGCCCAGCCGCTCCAGCAGCTCCAGGGTGGGCAGCACGGAGCCCCGCTCGTTGAGGTCGCGATGCCACTGACCCTCGACACAGAAGACGCCACCGCGTGCCACGCGCACCTCCGCCAGTCGGCCGTCCGGGGCTGACGTTACCGGCTGCCGATGACCGGGGAACATCACCCTCGGTGTCGCTGATTGCGACGTTCGGTGTGCTTGGTCGCCGAAGCGGCGATCGACCAGAAATGGCTGTTTCGCAGATCAGTCGAATTCACAGCCAATGCCCAGCGAACACGGTTTGTGAGGACGATTCTCGTTAATCGCCTCCAACGGCACTGATCAGTGTCAGGGTGGAAATCGCGGGACTTCTCGGTCGATGTCCCGTGGCCACCCCATTCGCTCTCCTATAGGGAGGACTTCTGTGCGCGTAAACACCTTGAAGCGTGCTGCCATCGCATTCGCCCTGGCGTTGCCGGGGCAGCGATCGCCGCGGTGGTCGCCGCGCCAGCGCCCATGCGGACGGCTGCTACACCTGGAACCGGACCCTGACCCAGGGGCGCTCCGGCGCCGACGTCCGGCAGTTGCAGATCCGGGTCGCCGGGTGGGCGGGCTACCGGGACATCGTGGAGAACGACGGCAGCTACGGACCGAAGACCGCCGCCGCGGTGAAACGGTTCCAGCAGGCGTACGGACTGCGCGCCGACGGCATCGCCGGCCCGCAGACCTACGCCAAGCTGTACCAACTCCAGGACAACGACTGCACGCCCGCGCACTTCACTTTCACCGAACTGGACAACGGGTGCGGCGGGAGCGGATACAGCGGCGGCCCCTGTCGGCGGCGCAGACCAAGCAGAACGCGCTGCGCACCATGTGGAAGCTGGAGGCCCTGCGCAAGAGCCTCGGCGACAAACCGCTGATCGTCTCCAGCGGGTACCGCAGCCGCGCCTGCAACAACCAGGTCGGCGGCGCGTCGGACAGCCAGCACCTGTACGGCAACGCGGCCGACGTCACCTCGCGGACGTCGTCGCTGTGCCAGGTCGCCCGCGGCGCCCGTAACAACGGCTTCAGTGGCATCTACGGGCCGGGCTACCCCGACCACGACGACCACGTGCACGTCGACTCGCGTCGGGAGAACAACAGCGACAGCAGCTCGAACACGACCAGCTGGTCCGCGCCGGACTGCGGGATCGGCGCCGGCAACGACTGAGTCCGCCGGTCGAGCGACGTCGGCCCGGCGCGGAGGAAGATCTCCGTGCCGGGCCGACGTCGTGTCGCCCGGGTCGGGTTGGGCGGAGGGTACGCGCTCAGCTCGCCCGGGGCCAGCGCGGCGCGGTGACGGGGAGTCACCGGCCGCCCAGCAGCGGTGGGCCGTACGCCCGGTGGAACGACCCGCGCGGCCTGCTGCCGCGACGGCCCGGTCGCCGTGAACGGGAAGGGCACGTGCACGAACGGATTGCCGTGCCGGATCAACGCCTCGACCTGCCGCTCGTTGAGCCCGTGTGCCTCCAACACCCGCCGCCCCCAACGGTGCAGTCGGCACGGGTAGGAGGCGCCGTCGTTGCGGCACAGCGGCCCTGTCGGCCATTCCTCGGCGGTGTGCACGACCACCGCCCGGACCGCGAGCCGGACATCTTCCGGGGTCAGGGTGCCGGCATTGGCACCTCACCCAGTACCTGATCGATGGGATCCGTCGACTGCTCACCAACTCGCACGGCAGGCCTCCCGCAGTTCGGCAGCGGTACGGCGGACCTACCGCACCGACATCCTCGGCCATTGGTACGGCGTGCACCGGACGAAAGTTCAATTCTGGTACGCGGTAAGCAGATCCTCCGGCGACAACACCCGTAGCCCGTCCACGGCGGTGCCGCTGCGCGACACGGCAACGACCGGCACGGCATCGTCGGCGCCAGGAAGTCGAGACCGATGCAGAAGCAGTCGGCCGAGGTCATGCGCGTCGAAGGGCCGGCTCTCCTGCCACTTGATCGACCCGACGAAGCTGATGCGTTGAGCGACAGGACCCCGGTCGGCGCCGACGATGTCGATCTCCGGGTCGTTGGTCCGCGTCCAGTAGCCGCCGATCACCGCCGCCTCGACCGGCAGCTGCTCCCGGGCAGCCGGCGCAGCGCCTCCCGGATGACAGGTTCGATGACTCTCCCCGCCAGGACCCCAGGACGTGACGATCCGATCCAGGGTGAGGTCGCCTCGACCTCGCTCGATCTCCGAGAGATGCGGACCCAGGAACGAGAGCCAGAAACGCAGGTACGGATCGGCCACCGCGTACCGGGTTTCCCGGGACGGTTTCGTCGACAGCGGAAGGGAGTCCTCCACCACCCGCTTCTGGGTCAGCAGGCGCAGCGCCCGGCTCAGCGATGCCTGCGGAAGATCCCCGGCGGCACGCGCGATCAGCGAGAAGGTTCGCTCACCCGAGCCGATCGCCCGCAACACCAGGCCCGCCTGGGACTGGGGCGGAAACTCCGCCGCCAGTGCCCGTTCGCCGCTGACCAGCAGGGCAGAGGTCGGATCCCGTACCGCATCGGTCAGATACTCGTGGACGGATGCGCCTGTCGGCCACTCGTCGAGGATCAGCGGCAAACCACCGGACACCAGGTAGGCGTCGAACGCGTCGGCGGCGGACAGTTCGAGCATGTCGCGGACGTCGGCCGGGCTCAACGGCGGGATGACCATTTCGGTGGCGCGCTGATGGAACGGCCGGCCGTAATCGTTCAGGGCCTCCATCATCGCCAGGTCCGATCCGACACAGATCAGCAGGACCGGCCGCCGGGACAACTCGCGATCGAAGACCTTTGCAGCGTTCCCTCGAATCCCGGATCGCCCGCGATGAGGTACGGCATCTCGTCGAGAACGACGACACTCGGCCGATCGGACGGCAGCGCGGCGGCGAGCAGCGTCAGCGCGGCGTCCCACGTCTGCGGTTGCTGCTGACGAAGGATCTGTGCGCCGGGCAGCGTCGAGGCGGCCGCCGTTTCCACGAAGAGGGCGAGGTCTGCTGCGACGCTCGGCTGCGCGGATGCGGTGAAGAAGAGGTACGGCACCTCGGCGCGTTCGACGAACTCCTCCACCAGTCGGGACTTGCCCACCCGCCGGCGGCTGCGCATCAACAGGGCACGCCCCGGCCGGCCAGCTCGGCCACCCGTTGCACCCGGGAGAGCATTCTGCCTAGAAGGTCGAGTTCGTGGTCCCGTCCGACGAAGCCATCCATGACCACTCCTGATGGTGCCAAAATGGAACAACCAAAATGAGTGTAACCCTGACCAGGTGAGTTCGAGCGTTGCACGCCGCCCGAGCGGCGGCCGGCGGGTCGCTCAGACGAGGCCGGCGTCGTGCACCAGCAGCGCCACCTGGACCCGGTTGTTCAGGTCGAGCCGGGTCAGCAGTCGGGAGACGTACGCCTTCACCGTCGCCACGCTCATGAACAACTCCCCGCGATCTCCGCGTTGGTGTGACCCCGGCCGAGCGCGACCGCCACCTGCCGCTCCCGCTCGCTGAGCCCGGTGAGCAGTCGCAGCGCCCGTTCGCGGCGCGGGTCGGGGCCGACCGGGCCGGGCTGCCGGCGGTCACGTGGGCGATCAGTGTGCGGGTCACCGTCGGGGAGAGCGTCGCCTCACCGGCCGCGACCCGGCGCACGGCGTGCACGATCTCCGCCGGCGGCGTGTCCTGAGCAGGAAGCCCGCGGCACCGCGCGAAGTGCCCGCAACACCTGCTCGTCGGCGTCGAAGGTGGTCAGCACCAGCACCTCCGGAGGTGCGGCTGGGCGCGCAGCGCCTCGGTGGCGGCCAGCCCGTCGACCCGTGGCATCCGGATGTCCATCAGCACCACGTCCGGGGCGTACGCGGCGACGGCCGCCGGCACCTCGCCACCGTCGGCCGCCTCGCCGACGACGGTCAGGTCCGGAAGGCCGCCGAGGATCATCGAGAGCCCGGCCCGGACCAGCGCGTCGTCGTCCACGATCAGTACGCGCACCGGCGACGCGACCGGTTCCGCCACCGGGCCGGAAGGGCCGGGCACGCCGGACGGCCCGGTCACGCCGGCCACGGCAGCCAGGCGACCAGCCGGAAGTCACCGCTGTCGTCGCGCCCGTAGGCGAGCCGGCCACCCGCGAGGGTGACCCGTTCGGTGATGCCGACCAGGCCGGTGCCCGCACCGGGAAGGGTGTCCCCGGCCGGCGCAGCGACCGGCCACCGGTTACCGATCGCCACGGTCAGGCCGGTGCCCGGCCCGCCGGCCACGTCCACGCTGACCGTGGCGCCGGCCGCGTGCTTGCGGGCGTTGGTCAACCCTCCTGCACGATCCGGTACGCGGCCCGGCCCAGCGCTGCCGGCACCTCCCCGGCCTGGTGACGCTGTCGCTGACGTTGACGCGGACCCCGGCCGACCGTGACTCGGCGATCAGGCCCGGCAGGTCGGCGAGGGTGGGCTGCGGCGGCTCCGGGCGTCGCCGCCACCATCGCTCTCGGCCCGGAGCACCCCGATCACCTCCCGCAGATCCTGGAGGGCGGCGTGCGCGCTGCCCCGGATCACCCGGCGGCTCGGGCCACCTCGTCGGCCGGCGCGTCCGGGCGGAACTCCAGCGCACCGGCGTGCAGGCTGAGCAGGGATATCCGGTGGGCCAGCACGTCGTGCATCTCCCGGGCGATCCGGGTGCGTTCGAGATGGCGGGCCTGGGTGACGCGCAGCTGTTGCTCGGCCTCGGCCCGTTCGGCCCGCTCGCGCAACGACCCGATCAACTGCCGCCGGGCCCGGACGAACATTCCCCAGGCCAGCACGGCGAAGCTGAACACCACGCCCCACGACGCTGTCGCCCAGTACGGCCAGGCCGGGTCCGGGCGTAGCCAACTGAAGACCAGGTTGGTGACCAGACCAGCGGCGGTCACCGCCATCGCGATGGCGGTCCGGCGATGCACCACCACCGTGAAGAACAGGATCAACAGTGGGATCGCGGCGGCCAGCGAGAACATGGTCAGCGGTGTGGTGGCCACCAGCAGCCCGAGGGCCACCGGCGGCGCAGCCAGAGCAAGCCGCAGCAGACCAGCCCGATCAGTGCGTCGGCGACGATCATCCAGTCGTGCGGGAGCGGGATCGCGATCGTCGGCTCCGGCGACAGGGCGTCCGCTGTGACGAACAGCACCCAGAGCAGGGAAGCCAGGAACGCGAGGGTGTCGACGACCCAGTCGCGGGTGGTGCGGCGCGGATGGGTGCGCGAGCGGTCGGCCGGCACGGCCAGCTCCCTGGCAACAGCCAGGGTGCTCCGGACGGCGATGCTGGTCACGCGCCCATGCTAGGCAGCCGACGGGCACCACGACCAGCTACCAAAGTCGAGACCCGACCATCGACCAAGGTCGGCGCGACACCGACTGGTGGCCGCAGCGGGTGGCCGGGCGGCGCGGGCAGGCTCGACGACATGATCACCGTGGAGAACCTCACCAAGCGATACGGGCCACACCCGGCCGTGGACGACGTCTCGTTCCACTGCCAGCCGGGCACCGTCACCGGCTTCCTCGGCCCCAACGGCGCCGGCAAGTCCACCACCATGCGGATGATCTGCGGCCTCACCGCACCCACCGCCGGACGCGCCACCATCTCTGGGCACCCGTACCGGGAGCTGCCCAACCCGGGGCGCGAGGTCGGGGTCCTGCTGGACGCCTCCGCCCAGCACGCCGGGCGCACCGGCCGCGAGGTGTTGACGCTGTCCGCGTACACCATGGGTCTGAATCGGCGTGAGGTCGCCGCGAAGCTCGACCAGGTCGGGTTGAACGCGGTGGCCGCGAAGCGTCGGGTACGGGCGTACTCGCTGGGCATGCGCCAACGGCTCGGGCTGGCGCACGCGCTGCTCGGCGACCCCGGGTGCTGATCCTGGACGAGCCGGCCAACGGCCTGGACCCGGAGGGATCTTCTGGATGCGCGGCCTGCTGCGCGACTTCGCCGACCGGGGCGGCACCGTGCTGCTCTCCTCCCACCTGCTGCGCGAGGTGGAGGCCGTCGCGGACCGGCTGGTGGTGATCGGGGGCGGCCGGATCGTGGCCCAGGGCGACAAGAACGAGTTGCTGGCCGGCGGCGGCACTGTGGTCCGGGCCCGCGACGGCGCGGCGCTGCGCCGGTCGCTGGAGGTGGCCGGGCTGAGCGCCGCCGACAGCTCCGAGGGGCTGCTGGTGCAGGCCGACGCCGAGGCGGTCGGCCAGGCCGCCGCGAATGCCGGCGTCGCGCTGGCCGAGCTGCGTCCCGCCAGCGGCGGCGGCCTCGAACAGCTCTTCCTCACCCTGACCGCCGGCGAATCCACCAAGGAGGCCGTCCGATGACCACCACCACCGCGCCCGCCGCCGGCTCGTCGCGCCCGGCAGCACACTCCGGTACGCCGACCGTCGCTGCTCCGTCTCAGCGCCGTGGAGGTGCGCAAGCTCGTCGACACGCGGGCCGGTCGCTGGCTGCTGATCACCATCGGCCTGGCCACCGCGGCGATCGTCACCCTGCAACTGATCTACGCCGGGGACGCCGACCAGACCTTCGCCAACTTCTTCGTCCCTCGCTGCTGCCGGTGTCGGTGCTGCTGCCGGTGCTGGGCATCCTGTCGATCACCAGCGAGTGGTCGCAGCGGACCGCCCTCACCACGTACGCCCTGGTGCCCCGCCGGAACGGGTGGTCGCCGCTAAGCTCATCGCCGTGATGCTCGCCGCGCTCGCCTCGGTGCTGGCCAGCCTCGTCGTCGCCGCGGCCGGAACGCTGGTGGCGTCCGCCACCGGCGGGCAGGCACCTGGCAGTTCGACGGGTCGCTGGCCCTGAACGCGGTGGTCATCCAGGTCACCAGCGTGTTGATGGGCGCCGCCTTCGGTCTGCTGCTGCTCAACCCGCCGCTGGCGATCGTCGGCTACTTCCTGCTGCCCACCCTCTGGGGGTGCTCGGCGAGATGGTCAAGCCTCTGCGTGGCCCGTCCGAGTGGTTGGACACCAGCAAGACCATGGAACCGTTGTTCAGCAGCGATGCCGTCACCGGCGGGCAGTGGGGCGGATAGTGGTGTCCCTGCTGGTCTGGATGGCCCTTCCGCTGGCCGCCGGTCTGTTCCGGACGCTGCGCCGCGAGGTGTCCTGATCATGGACCTGGCCGGCGATCGACCACGCACCGTCGTCAGCGGCGGCGCGACAGAGCTGGCCGTCATGTGGGTGGCTTCCGCTGCTCGGCGCGGGTGCCGGGTGGCTGCTCGCGGCGGCGACCGGCTGGCTCACCCGGCTGCCCTGGGTGCCGTTCGGTGGCCTGGTCGAGTGGCTGGACCGGCTGCCCGAGCCGCAGGCCACCGCCGGCACGATCGCGGTGGGCGTCCTGGCCGGCCTGGTCGTCGCCGGCATCGGCACCGCCGAACGGCTCGTCGTCACCGTCGAGGCGGCGCAGGTCCGGCTGCGCCGCTCCGACCAGAACCAGACGGTCGCGCGGGCCGACGCCCGGGTGGTCTACCTCGCCGACAAGCACCTGGTGCTGCTCGACGCCGACGGCGCGGAGCTGGCCCGGAGCCGACGGACCTGCCGGCCGACCAGCTGGCAGCGGCGTTCCGGGCGCACGGCTGGGGCTGGGCCGACGACGACCCGCACCGGTCGGCGTACCGACTGTGGGTGCCGGACCTGCCCGGGCTGCCCGCCGGGCGGACGCCCTGCTGCGCGCCCGCGAACGGGCGGTCGAGCGGGACCGCCGCGACGACGCCCGTGAGCTGCGCCGGGAGCTGGGCCTGATCGGCGTGGTGCTGCGGGACGAGGGCAAGCGGCAGTACTGGCGGTTGACCGGGCGGGCCGTCGCCCTCGGCCGGAGCAGCCGACTTCGGCCGAGCGGGAGCCGGACGGGCGGTAGCGTCTGTTCCAGCAGACCCTGGGAGCCGCGCGATGACCGAACAGCAGCCGTACCGGGTGGTGTCCCGACACCCGGCTTCGAGCTGCGCCGGTACCCGGCCCATCTGGTGGCCGAGATGCAGATCCAGTCGTCGTTCACCCGGGCGCCGATCGAGGCGTTCCGGCCGCTGGCCGCCTACATCGGCGGCGCCAATCGGGCCCGACACCCGATCGGTTCGGCTCCACCGGCGTTGCCGGCGGCCAGCGGCTCGGAAGAGATCGCGATGACCGTGCCGGTGGTGCAGATCGAGGGTGAGTGGCCGGGCGCGTACCTGATCCAGTTCGTCATGCCAGCCACCTTCACCGCCGCCACCCTGCCCGAGCCGGTCGACGCCCGGGTGCGGATCCGCGAGGTCCCGGCGCGACTGGCGGCGGCGATCCGTTTCTCCGGGCGGTGGACCGAGCAGGCGTTCAGCCAGCGTGCCACCATGCTCGGTCGGTCGGTGACCGCGGCCGGGCTGCAACCCACCGGCGCCATCCGGTACGCGCGCTTCGACCCGCCGTGGAAGCCGTGGTTCCTGCGCCGCAACGAGGTCGTGCTGCCGGTCGTCGAGTGAGCTACCGGAGCCGCCGACGGTCCTCGACGCTCGGTCGCGCCAGCAGCAGGGACATCGCGAGCCCGGAGAGCAGCCCGAACAGCGAAATCAGTACGTCGGAGTCGGCGGCGTTGATCGGGCTGTTGCCGGCCAGCCTGGTGAACGTCGCGCCGATCGGCAGCAGGATCATGATGGGAATGGCCGTGGCCAGCAGGAACACCGTCGGGCCAACCACCGCGACGAGAGCGGCAAGTGCGTGGTGCCACCAGATCGGCCGACCGCTTGGCCAGTCCCAGGCCAGCACTGTGACCCCGGTGAGCAGCACCGCCCCGAGGGCGACCTCCGGCAGGAGGCGTGAGCCGGGCGGGCGGCGCGCGCCAGCCGACGCCGAGCAGGGCCGCCACGACGAGACCGGCCGCCAGCCCGACGCGAGCCCGGGTCCGTGCCGGAGCCGCCGCCAGGGCGGCACCGACGGCCAGCACGACAAGCAGCGCCGCGGTGGCCAGGGCGCTCTGGTTCAGCTCCGGCTCCCGGTCGGTCGGTGACTCGATGCCGGCCGCCACAAGCGCCAGAACCCCGGCCACACACGCCGCGCCGGTCAACGCCTTCCGCTCCACCGCTGAGGGCGTGCCACGCTCCGGGCTGGCGGCGTGGCACGCTCCGCCAGCACAGAACCGCCGCTAGCACGCCGAGGACGGCGCAACCGCTGACGGCGAGCAGCACCGTCGCGTCGACGCCGATCGGGTCGGTCCGGTCGATCGCCACGTCGGCGGCGACCCACGACCGCCGAGCGCCACCGCCGGTTGACTCCAGCGCAGGTGCCCCGGCCGGCCAGCACCAGCCCGATCGCCACCGCCATGATCGCTGAAAGCGCAGGTCGCGTGCCCAGTAGGCGTTGTTGCCCGGCAGACTTTCCGACCACGGACCGATCGGCTCGGTAAGCGGTTGCAGCACGGTCACGCCGTACGCCCAGAGCACGACGGCGGCGGCGGAGAGAGCAGCCCGACCGGGCGCGCGGATCGCATCCGTGGACGGTAGCGGCCCGATGGCCCTCGCGGGGGCGCTGTCATCCGACGAGGCCGACAGGTGACCGGGCGGGACGGTGCCGCAGCGACCGCCACGTCGGCAGCACGCCGGCCAGCACCGCGAGCAGCAGGCACAGCCCCACCACCCGGCCACCACCGACCACGGCACCACCAGGTCGACGGGAGCGCCCACCTGCTCGGCGAGGCCGGCCCGGATGCTGAGCAGACCGACGAACGCGACACCCCACCCAGCAGCGCGCCGATCGCCACCACCAGGGCGGACTCCGCCGTGACCAGCCAGATGACCTGCCGCCGGGTCGCCCCGGCCATCCGGATCAGCCGCAGGTCGGCAGCCCGACCGGCGGCGGCCAGCAGCAGTGTGTTGGCCACCGCGATGGCCCGTAGCCGGCGGAGACACCGATCAGCAGCAGCGTGAACAGCCAGACGAGGCGGTCCTCGGCGGCGTCCGCCTCGGCCGCCCAGGTGGCGACGTCGACGACCCGCGCGCCGACGGGAGGCTCGACCCGGTCCCGGACGTACACCGTGGAGGTCAACGCCGACGGTCGTGCGCCGGACCACGGCCCGGGCACGAGCAGGTCGCCGGGGATGGAGGTGTCGGAGACCACGGCGACGACCCGCAGCGACACCGACGCCCGTCGGCGAAGACCACCGCGTACGGCTCCGACGGCAGCCGGTTCGCCGAGGCGGTGACCACCACCGTGTCGTCGCCCCGCAGGTCGTCCAACGAGCCGGCGACGACGGTGAGCGCCCGGTTCGCGGCGGTGAAGCCCACCGGTTCCACGCCGAGCACGGTCAGTGGACGGTTCTCCGGCGACGTTCCAGGATCGGTTCGGAAGACGGTGGTCGGCAGGAGGGCGGTGCCGCCGGTCGCGGCAACGGCCTGGTCCGACAGACCGGGTGCCCGGTCCGGTACGACGATCCAACCGGCGTTCACGGTGTCCGCCCGCCCTGCCGCGTACGCGGCGGTGGTGGTGCGCACCATCCGGACACCAGCACCGCGAACGCGACGGTGAGCAGCACCGGGGCGGCGATGGACGCCGTCCGCCGGGTCGCTGTCAACGCCCGCCCCGCACCAGCATCCCGATCGCGCCACCGGGCCTTCGCACCGGAGAACGCAGCAGCCGCACCACCGGCCCGACCACCGCCGGGGCGAGCACTGTGGCACCGGCGACCAGCGCCATCACCGCGTAGAGGGCGTACTGGCTCCGATCCGAGCCTCGTCGGCGGTCGCCGTCCCCACACTGAGGGCGGCCCCGCGGCGACGAGCAGCGCCCGACGGTGCCGCGCAGCCGTCCGACCGGGCGCTGTTCCACAGCGGCCTCGCGGAGCGCCTCCACGGGCGGACCCGTGCCGCTCGACGGGACGCCGACCAGACGGCCAGCAGCGCGATCACCGGACCGGCGGCGAGTGAGACCGCGATCGGCCAGAGTTCGTAGCGGACCCGGAAGGTCGCCGGCTCGAACCCGACGTCGACGAGCAGCCGACCCAGGAGCGGGCGAACACCGCGCCCACCAGGAGACCGACGAGCCCGGCCGACGCGCCGACGACGAGCGCCTCGACGTACACCAGGCGGCGTACCTGACGTGGGTGGCACCGACGGCGCGCAGCAGGCCCAACTCACGGCGACGCTGCGCGATGGTGAACGCGAAGGTGGAGGCGACCACGAAGATCGTCACGAAGCCGGCGAGGGCGGCCGTGGCGGTGAGCACCTGCATGCCGATCCAGCGGGTGCGGGCGTCGTCGCGAGGCTCCAGCGCGCCACGCGCGTCACCGGTCAACACCCGCCCGTCACCGCCGATCACACCGCGGGCCGCCGCGGCGACCCGCTCCGGATCGGCGTCCGGCGCGAGCACCAGCCCGATGGCCCGGACGCCCGGCGCGAGGGCGGCGGCGACCTCGTCCGCGACGTGGACGCCGGGGCCGTCCACCAGACCACTGACGGTGTACGCCTCCGGACCCACAGCGGTCAGCACTGTGACCGGGGAACCCGTCCGCAGGCCGAGCGCGCTGTCGACGACCACCTCGCCGGGTCGGCGGGCGGCTCGCCGGCGGTGAGGCGCAGTCCACCCAGCCGGGCACTGGACCAGCCGTGCCCCTGGTAGGTGTCCTCCCGCCGGGTGTCGACGGCCGACGGATGCCCGTCGACGAGCGGCTGGGCGTGGAAGGTCCGGTCCGGCACCGCCGCCACGACACCGGCACACCGGCCAACCGGCCGACGAGTGCCGCCGCAGCGCTGGCGGACCACGGCCGGGTCGGTGCGAACTCGTCGGCCGAGGCACCCGCCAGCGGGCTCTGCACCACCACCGCCGCCTGCGTCAGCCGGTCCGGCACCCGCGGACGCCCGGAGGCGAGCAGCAGGGTGGCCGCCGCGACCAGCACGACTCCGATGGCGACGGCCACGAACGCGCTGGCCGATCGCCGGATACTCAGCACGACGGCTCCGCGAGCGTCGACGCGCGCCGGCCGGATCCGTCTCCCGCTCGGCGATCCGGGCGGCGACGACAGCGGCGGTGATCCCGCCGGTCAGCTCGTCGACGACGCGCCCGTCGGCGAGCAGGACGACCCGATCGGCGTACGCGGCGGCGGTGGGATCGTGGGTCACCATCACGACCGTCTGACCGTGGTCGTCGACGAGCCCCCGCAGCAGCCGGAGCACCTGCCGCGACGCCGCGCTGTCCAGCGCACCGGTCGGCTCGTCGGCGAAGACCACCGCCGGCCGTGTGATCAACGCTCGGGCCACCGCGACACGCTGCTGTTCGCCGCCGGACAGCTCACTCGGCGGTGCCCGGCCCGGTCGGCCAGTCCGACCGCGTCGAGCGCGGCGGTGACGTCCCGGGCCGGCGGGCGGCGGCCGGCCAGGCGCATCGGCAACTCGACGTTCTGCGCGGCGGTCAGCGTGGACACCAGGTTGAACGCCTGGAACACGAAGCCGATCCGATCACGCCGCAGCCGGGTCAGGTCGTCCTCGCCGAGGTCGTTCAGGCGGGTGCCGTCGATCGTGACGATCCCCTCGGTCGGTGTGTCCAGCCCGCGGCGCAGTGCAGCAGTGTCGACTTTCCCGAGCCGGAGGGGCCCATCACCGCCGTGAAGGTGCCGCTCGCGAAGCTGGTCGTCACGCCGTCGAGCGCCGTCACGCGTCGACCCGCCGTGCCGTACACCGCGCGCAGCCCCGTCAGGGTCACCGTGTGTGTGGTCATGACCGTTACGGTCTCGAACGCGCGGGGTCGCGCGTCGTGCCGGAGCGGGCACTTTCCGGCCCTCCCCGGGTGGAGTCGGGGCCCGGACACGCCGGCGCGTCGTCCTCCGGGATGACCACCCGCGGGCGGACGCGGACGGCCCACCCGGCCGATACCGTTCGTCGCGTGATCGCTCTCCTGCTGTCCCGGCGACGCCCGGTGGATTTGTACACAGCGGACGCCGTGCTGGCCGTGCTGGTCGGCGGGCTGCTCTGCCCGTACGCGGCGCTGGAGTCGCCGCTGCACGGTGGCGTACGCGAGCCGCTCTGGTGTCCGTGCTCGTCGGGATGGCCCTCGGACTGCCGCTGGCGGTCCGGCGACGGTGGCCGGTCATTGTCGCCCTCGCGATCAGCTCCGTCACCGCCGTCTCCCTGGTCACCGGGTGATTCCAACTTCGCCGCCGCCGCGCCGGCGTTCGCGATCGGCCTGGCCTTCTACACGGTGGCAGTGTCGACGCCGACGCGTCGCTCGATGCTCTGCGCCGCCGGTTGTCTCGCTCTGGTGAGCGTCGGGCTGGTGCTGACCGCGGGTGACCTCTGGTCGCGGACCGGTGGGGTCGCCTACGCCGCCGTCATGATCACGCCGGCCTGGCTGATCGGCTGGCTGATCCGGGAGCGACGCGCCCTCGCCGTCCGGCAGAGTGACCACCTGGTCCGTCAGGCCGCCACCGAGGAGCGGCTGCGCGTGGCCGGGAGCTGCACGACGTGGTCGCGCACACGCTGAGTCTCATCGTGGTGAAGGCGGCCGTCGCGAACCACGTCGCGGAGGCCGACCCACGCGAGGCGGGCGCCGCGCTGCGGGTGATCGAGGAGACCGGCCGCACCGCGTTGGCGGACGTCCGTCGGGTGCTCGGCGTCCTGCGCGAGGGCACCCGTACGCCCACGCCGGGGCTGGAGGAGTTGCCGGTGCTCGCCGAGCAGGCGGCGATCGGTGGCGTCGACGTACGGCTCGACGTCCGGCGGGAGGAGCCGGCCAGCGCGGTGCCGGAGTCGGTGGGCCTGGCGGTGTACCGGATCGTGCAGGAGGCGGTCACCAACGTGGTGAAGCACGCCGCGCCTGCCGCCTGCCGGGCGACGGTGACCGTCACGCCCGACGAGGTACGGGTGGAGGTGACCGACGACGGGCGGCGGCCGGTCCGCGCCGGTGGGGAGGGACACGGGTTGATCGGCATGCGGGAACGGGTGGCGTTGCACGGCGGGACGTTCCGCGCCGGTCCCTGCTCCGACGGTGGCTTCGCGGTGGCGGCCAGCCTGCCCTACCGGGTGACCGCGTGATCCGCGTCCTGATCGCCGACGACCAGGCCCTGCTGCGCGGCAGTTTCCGGCTGCTGGTCGACCTCAGCCCGGACTGCACCACTGTCGGCGAGGCGGGGACCGGTGTGGAGGCCGTCGCGTTGACCGAGCAGCATCACCCGGACGTGGTGCTGATGGACGTACGGATGCCGGAGATGGACGGCATCGAGGCGACCCGGCGGATCTGCGCCGACCCGGCCACGGCCGGAACCCGGGTCATCATCCTGACCACGTTCGACCTCGACGAGTACGTCTACGGGGCCCTGCGCGCGGGCGCGAGCGGGTTCCTGCTCAGGACACCCACCAGCGGATCTGCTCACCGGGATCCGGGTGGTCGCCGCCGGGGAGGTCTGCTCGCACCGACGGTGACCCGTCGGCTGATCGACGAGTTCGCCCGGCAGCCGGAGCCGACCCGGCCGCTGCCCCGACAGCTCGGCGGGGTGACCGACCGGGAACGGGAGGTGCTCACGCTGATCGCCCGTGGCCTGTCCAACGCGGAGTTGGCGGCACACCTCAGCCTCAGCCCGGCCACGGTCAAGACCCACGTCGGGCGGTTGCTGACCAAGCTGGCGGTACGCGATCGCGCCCAACTGGTCATCGTCGCGTACGAAACGGGCCTGGTGGGGCCGGGCAGCCTAGGCTGAGCCAGTCGGTCCGCACCCGAGGAGGAGCCATGACCCGGTACGTCGCCCTGCTACGCGGAGTCAACGTCGGCACCACCCGGCTGGCGATGGCCGACCTGCGCCGGATCGTCGCCGACCTCGGGCACGAGGAGGTCAAGACGTACCTGCAGAGCGGCAACGTGGCCTTCGGCAGCACCGTGCGCGACGCGGAGAAGCTGGCCGCCGGGATCGGGCGGGCGCTGACCGACGAGCTGTCGTTGACCGTGCCGGTGCTGGTGCGCAGCGGCCGGGAGTTGGCGGCGGTGGCCGGCGGCAACCCGTACGCCGATCGGGAGGACGACCCGACCAGGCTGCTGGTGGCCTCTCGCCACCGCACCGAAGAAGTCCACTGTGGACGCCCTCGCCGTGCCCGGTGGCGAGAACGTGTCGTTCACGGTGACCGGCCGGGAGGTCTTCCTGCACTTCGTCGACGGCGGTTACGGGCGGTCCAGGTTCACCAACGCGTACCTGGAGAAGAAACTCGGCGTGGTGGCCACCACCCGCAACTGGAAGTCGGTGCGGGCCCTGGCCGAGATGACCGCCGCCTGACCCCGGCCGGGTTCGCGGTCCCGCGACCCGGCCGGCGCTGGTCAGAAGTGGTACGCGGTCTCGTACTCGGGCACCAGCACCCGGCTGCGCGGCGAGATCCGGCGGATCGCCGCGATCATCTCGTCCAACCGGGTGCGGTCGGTCGGTGCGACCACCGGCGGGTTCTGCAACGGGTCTCGAAGTTGTCGTAGTGCACCGGCACCACGACCTTCGGATAGTCCAGCCCGGCGAGCAGCCGGGGCAGGTAGTCGCCGGTGGTGGTGGCGCTCTGCATGGCCACCATCACCACGTCCGGCGCCAGGCCGGTGAGGTTCCGCTCGGCGACGTCGCTGGCCCCGGTGAAGTACACCGACGGGCCGCCGTCGACGCGCAGCAGGTAGCCCAGTGTGTCGCCCTCCGGCAGGTCCGCGATGGTCGCCGGCTGCGGCGGCGGGCTCACCCGCACGCCCGGAAAGGCCACCGAGTACGAGGGTTGCGGCTGTGCAGCGAGCCGACCACCTCGACGGTGTGGTCGCCGAAGTCCAGCACCTCCCCGCCCTTGACCGGGCTGAGCTGCGTCGACGGCAACCCATAGGCCAACCCCAGGTGGTACGCGGTCAGCGTGCCGAACACCCGCGCGCCGGTGCGCTTGGCGATGTGGGGCACGTCCATGAAGTGGTCCCAGTGGGTGTGCGTGACGAGCACCGTCAGGGCCCGGTCGACGCGCGGGTCGATCAGGTCGGCGCGCACTGTCAACGGGTGTCCGTCCGGAACGCGCCGGTGAACAGCCCGGTGTCGATCCGGCTGAGGAACGGGTCGACGAGGACGGTGCGGTCCCCGATGTCGACGCGCCAGCCGGCCGTGCCCCACCAGCGGAAGCTCACCGCGCCCTTCCGGCGGGCGGTTGGCGCGGGTGCGGCGGTCGGTGACGCGGCCTGGGCCGGGTGGCGGCACCGGCGGCGAGACCGCCGGCGGAGACCAGGGCGGTGGTGGCGGCGGCGTCGCGGAGGAATCGGCGGCGGTCGAGACTGGGCATGCTGAGGTGCTCCCCGTGGTCGGGTGATCGGTCGAGACGAGCCAATCAGCGCCACCGGGTCCCGGTCCAAGATCAAAGGCCGTCGGCTCCGATACCTCGCCGCATATCGGACCTGCTCACCGGCGGAGTGCCCACGCTCGCACGGGTGCGAAATCAATCGCCGCGCAGCGCCTCGACGGCCGTCCGGGCGGCCTGCCCCATCGCCAGGTCCACGTCGATGCGGCGCGGGTCAGCTCGTCGGCGCGGGCGAAGACGGCGATCGCGTACCGGCCGCCGTCGGGGTATTCGGCGACCCCGGCCTCCAGGTGCAGCCCCGGCAGGGTGCCGGTCTTGCCGGAGACCCGGACACCGGGCGGGAAACCGGCGGCCAGCCGGGTCCAGAAGATCTGCCGGGCCATCCAGGCACGGACCATCGCGCAGGCGGCCGGCGGCCGGCCTCGTCCCGCCAGATCAGCGTGAGCAGTCGGGTGATCTCCCGGGCGGTGCTGGACGTGGTGTGCGCCGGGTCGAAGACCCGCATCGCCCGGACCCGCTCCGGCGGCAGCGTGGGGAAGATCCGGGCGAACTCCGCCTCGGTCCGTGCCCCACGTCGGCGAGCATCAACTCGACCAGCTCCCGTGGACCGCCGCGAACGCGGGTACGGGTCAGCCCCAGCTCGGCGGCGAGCATCGGCAGCAGGTCCGGGCCGACCCGCGCAGCAGCAGGTCGGCGGCGGTGTTGTCGGTGACCGACATGGCGAAGTACGCGAGGTCGCGCAGCGCACCTCGGCGTCGTCGGAGCAGCCGGCCAGACCCCACCCGCCGAGACGGTCGCCGGCGGTGACCAGGACCCGCTCGGTCGGATCCAGCTGACCGGCCTCGACCTGCCGGGCGAACTCCAGGACCAGCAGGATCTTGAAGATCGAGGCGATCACCACCTGCTCGTCGGCCCGCACTCCGACCTGCGGAGCGCCGCCTACCGAACGGCCGTCGCCGGCCGAGTGGCCTTCGCCGTGCTGCGCGCGCAGGTCGACGGCGTCCAGGTCCACCACGTGCAGGCTGGCCGTCACCCCGCGCCGGCGAAGATGGTCTCGATGCGCTCCCCACGTCCACCTCAGCACGGTATCCAGCGGCACCGTGCCGGCGCTGGCGTAGGGTCCGGCCGTGGATCTGCTCCGGCACCTGCGGCACTTCGTGGTGGTCGCCCACGAGCTGCACTTCGGGCGCGCCGCGGAGCTGCTCGGGATGGCCCAGCCGCCCCTGAGCCAGTCGATCCAGCGGCTGGAACGGGAGCTGACGGTCGAGCTGTTCGACAGGTCCGCCGCCAGGTACGCCTCACCACCGCCGGTGAGCTGCTGCTCGGCGAGGCGGAGGAGCTGCTCGCCGGCGAGGGTCGGCTGCGCAACCTGATGGGGCAGATCCGGGCCGGTGAGCTGGGCGTACTCCGGGCCGGGGTGCCGCCGGAGACACCCGCGGTGACGCTGCGCGCGCTGCTGGACGGGCTCACCACCCGGGCACCCGGTCTGGACGTGGAGTTGCACGAGCTGACCACGGCCGAGCAGGTGCGGATGCTCCCCGAGCGGACCCTGGACGTGGGGTTGGTGCACCACCCCGTGGCGGCGGACGGGCTGCGCTTCGGCACCCCGGTCGACGTACCCTGGGGTGCTGCTGCCGCGTGCCTCACCGCTGGCCCACGGCCGTGCGGTGACCCTCGCGTCGCTGGCCGACCTGGATCTGGTGGCCGCGCCCCGGCGACCGCGCCCGGCTGGCACGACCACCTGCTCACGGTGTGTCGACAGCACGGTTGGCACCCGCCCGGGTGCGCCCGGCCCGCAATCCGGAGTTCCTCTTCGGGCTGGTGCTGGCCGGGGCGCGGTGGCTGTGGAACCGGCGGCGGTGGCCCGCCGGGAACCCGGATGGCCTGGCGGTCGATCGCCGACGTGCCGCTGACGAAGCGCACCTCGGCGGCCTGGCCGGACCGGTCGGCACACCGGCGGCGGCGATGTTCGGTCAGCTCGCCGCCGAGGTGCTGGCCGACGCCGACCCACCGCGCCCGCGCCGCCCCCGACGTCGGTACCGGCGGCGCGACCCTGGCCGGTGCTCTTCGACACGACCGGGTGAACCGATCCGACGTTGCCCTCGTCACTCCGCGTTGTGCGGTGATTCGACGGGCCGCCCGGTATGGATGACAGGCAACGACGATGACGCGAAGGAGCCGCAATGGCCAACACCATTCCCGACATCAGCCTGAACGACGGCACCACCATTCCCCAGCTCGGCTTCGGGGTGTTCCAGATCGAGCCGAAGGACACCGTCGCGGCGGTGACCACGGCATTCGAGGCGGGCTACCGGCACATCGACACCGCCGAGATGTACGGCAACGAGGCCGAGGTCGGCGAGGCGGTACGTGTCTCCGGCCTCGACCGGAGCGCGGTCCACGTCACCAGCAAGCTGAGCAACGCCTTCCATCGCCCCGACGACGCCCGACAGGCGTTCGACTCGACGCTCTCGGCGTTGAAGATGGACTACATCGACCTGTTCCTGATCCACTGGCCGCTGCCGACCTGTACGACGGCGACTTCGTCTCGACCTGGAAGGTGCTGGAGGAGTTCCAGCGTGACGGCCGCGCCCGCTCGATCGGCGTGTCGAACTTCCAGGTGCCGCACCTGGAGCGGCTGGCCGCCGAGGCGAGCGTCGTGCCGGCGGTGAACCAGATCGAGGCGCACCCGTACTTCGGTAACGACGAGGTCCGCGCCTACGGCCGCGAGCACAACATCCTCACCGAGGCGTGGTCACCCATCGCGCAGGGCAAGGTGCTCGACGACCCGACGGTCGTCGACATCGCCGGGCAGCTCGACCGGACCCCGGCGCAGGTGGTGCTCCGCTGGCACGTGCAGCGCGGCGACATCATCTTCCCGAAGTCGACCACGCCGAAGCGGATCGAGGAGAACACCAGGATCTTCGACTTCGAGCTGGACGACGCCGCGATGGAGCGGATCACCGCTCTGAACAAGGGCGAGGCCGGTCGGCAGGGCGCGCACCCGGACACCTTCGCCTACCTGCCCCGCTGACCTGAGCCCGCCGTGTGGCGGGCAGGTCCCGGACAACGCTGTACCCCTCTGAGGTACAGCGCTTGTTCCAGTCAGGAGCCCGGCCGCAGACGTCAGGAGCCGACGCGCTCGGCGATCCGGCGGAACGCCGCCTGGGTCGGCGAGTCCGGCTCGGGGACGTAGACGATCAGTCGTTGCTCGGTCTCCGGCACCAGCAACACCCGGCACTCGAACTCCAACGGCCCGAGGTCGGGATGCGGCACCCGCTTGATCACCGGTCGACGCTCCTCCACGTCGTGCTCGGCCCACAGCCGGGCGAACCGGGGCGAGGTGCCGAGCAGTTCGGTGACCAGCTCACGGATCGCCGGGTCGGCCGGGTAGCGGCCGTAGGCGGCGCGCAGGTCCGCCACCGTGGTGTGCACGAAACGGAGTGCGTCCGTGTCGGTCCAGTGGGCGTCGGTCAGCGGCTGCCGGAACGTCCAACGGATCATGTTGCGGTCCGCGTCCGGCACGGCCGCAGATCCCCACGAAGTACGTGGCCAGACGGTTCCAGGCCAGCACGTGGTACGCGGCGTCGACGAGGTACGCCGGGGTTTCGGTCATAGCGTCGAGCAGGTGTCGCAGCCCGGGGTGACCTCCCGGCTCGGGCCGACGATCGCGGGCGGGTTCTCCCGGCGATCCGGAACAGGTACTCACGCTCGTCGCGGGTCAACAGCAGCGCCCGGGCCATCGAGGCGAGCACCTGTCGGGACGGGTGCGGCCCGCGGCCCTGCTCCAGCCGGATGTAGTAGTCGATCGACATCCCGGCGAGCTGGGCCACCTCCTGTCGACGCAGGCCCGGGGTGCGTCGGCGTTCCCTCCGGGAGCCCGACCTCGGCGGGACTCAGGCGGCGCGGCGCGTGCGCAGGAACGCCGCCAGTTCGTCACGCCGCAGGCCGCTGTTCGTCATGCCCCAGCATGCCTCTCGGCGAGGCGGCGAGGGTGGTACTGCCGGTCCCAGCCTCGGCCCGTCTCTCCCGGACGCGGCCGGCCCGGCCAGGCTCGACAGCATGACGACCATGACCGCCCTGATCACTGGGGCAAACAAGGGGATCGGCTACGCCACCGCCCGTCAGCTCGGCGCTCTCGGAATGACAGTGCTAATCGGCGCACGGGACGCCGAGCGGGGCCGGGCAGCGGGCAGGAGCTGCGCGACGGCGGCGCGGACGCGCGGTTCGTGCCGCTGGACGTCACCGACGCCGAGTCGGTGGCATCCGCGGCGAAGCTGGTGGAGGCCGAATACGGCCGGCTGGACGTGCTGGTCAACAACGCCGGCATCGTCCTCGCCGACGGCGCGTTGGGGTTGCCAGCGAGACGACCGTGGCGACGCTGCGCCGACTGTACGAGACCAACGTGTTCGGCGTGGTGACGGTGACAAACGCTGCTCCCGTTGCTGCGCCGGGCCCCGGCGGCCCGGATCGTCAACGTCTCCAGCGAGGTCGGCTCGATCGCCGTGATGACCGACCCGGCCGGCGCGCTGTTCCAGTTGACCTCCGTGCCGTACCCGTCGTCGAAGGCGGCGCTGAACATGCTCACCGCCATGTACGCCAAGGAGTTGCGGGACACCCCGATCACTGTGAACGCGGCGAACCCGGGCTACTGCGCCACCGACCTGAACGGCAACAGCGGCTTCCGCACCGCCGAGCAGGGTGCCGAGGTGAGCGTGCACCTGGCGACGCTGCCGGCCGACGGGCCGAGCGGTCTGCTCTGGGGCTTCCAGATGGACGCCGGCGGCGGGTACGGCGTGCTGCCCTGGTGAACGAGCGCTTGACCTTGAGCGCGCTCCAGGTTGCAGGGTGGCAGGTGCGCCCACCGGTAGGGCGCACGAGAGAGACCCCATGCGGTACCGCACGATCGGCACCGACCCGGCAACCCGGCGCGAGGTCAGCGTGCTCAGCCTCGGCGCGATGCTCTTTGGCAGCGCCACCGACGAGCCACCTCGTACGCGATCCTCGACCGGTACGTCGAGGCCGGCGGCACGTTCATCGACACGTCGGACAACTACGCGTTCTGGGTGGACGGCGGGCAGGGCGAGCAGAGTGAGGAACTGCTCGGTCGGTGGCGGCGCAGCCGGGCGTCGGCACCGAGATCGTCATCGCCACCAAACTGGGCGCCCGGCCGCTGGCACCGGGAACCAGCTACCTGGACAACGCCGAAGGCCTGTCCGCCACGGTGATCCGCGAGTCCGCGGAGCCTAGCCGGGACCGGCTCGGGGTGGATCGGTTGGACCTGCTCTACGCGCACATCGAGGACCGCACGGTGCCGCTCCAGGAGACCGTGGACGGCTTCGCCGAGCTGGTCGCCGCGGGCACTGTGGGTCTGCTGGGTGCGAGCAACCACCGGGCCTGGCGGGTGGAGCGGGCCCGCGCGTTGGCCGCCGCCGCCGGCCTGCCCGGGTACGAGGTGCTCCAGTACCACCGCAGTTACCTGCCGAACCGCACCGACCTGGTCAGCGACCTGGACCCGGATGGCGAGCCCGGTGGTGTCGGCGGTGACCTGCTCAGTTATCTGCGTGCCGAACCGGAACTGACCCTGGTGGCGTACTCACCACTGCTCAAGGGGCATTCACCCGGGCGGACAAGCCGCTCGGCGCGGCGTACGACCTGCCGAGCGCGCCCGGCGACTGGACGCGTTGCGGGAGGTGGCCGGGCAGACCGGCGCGACGCTCAACCAGGTGGTCCTGGCCTGGTTGCTGGGCGGTGACCTGCCGTCCATCCCGCTGGTCGGCGCGTCCTCGGTGGCACAGTTGGAGGAGAGCCTGGCAGCGGTGGACCTGGAGTTGACGACCGAGCAACGGCACCGCCTCGACACCACCTGGTAACCGTCACCGGCCGCCCCGCCGACCTCAGCTCCCGGTCGGTGGGGCGGTCAGGTCGAGCTGCCAGTCGTTGGCACGCATCATCTGCCCCGGCGGGTACTCGAACCCGGTCTCGCCGAGCAGCGTGAAACCGGCCTTGCGGCAGACCGCGTTCGAGGCGGGATTGTCGACCGACGGATAGGCGTGGGCGTAGCGCCGGTCCCCGGGCACGGGCCGCGTCGACGGCCGCCCGCACCGCTGCCGTGGCCAGCCCCTGCCCCGGTAAGCGGGCAGCACCGCCCAGCCCAGCTCGTACACCTGCTGCTCGCGCCACTCGCGGGCCCAGTAACCGACGCTGCCCGCCCGCGAGCCGTCCGGCAGCACCAGCGTGAACATCACGCCCTGCCCGGTTGCGGCGAAGTGCACGTACCGGTCGTGCCGGGCGAGCACCTGCTCGTCGGTCTCCGGGCCGCCGGTGTGCTTGCGGGTGTCCGGTGAGTTGAGCTGCCGCAGCAGATCGAGGTCGTCCTCGCGCCACGGTTCGATGCGTACCTCTGCCATTCCACTCCCTCGTTGGTCCACCCCAGTCAAGCCGATCGCACCGACATCCCGGCCCGGAACGGCGCCCGCTAGATCCGATCTAGCGGGCGCCTGTCACGTCTCGCGCCTTCTCAGTGGGAGGAGGTGGCGATGACACAGTTGCGGATCGCCGTGATCATCGGCAGCACCCGGAGGGGCGGGCCGGCGACCGGGTCGCCCACTGGTTCGTCGAACAGGCCAACCGGCACGACGACCTGGCGGTGACGGTCGTTGACCTGACCGGGTACGACTTCCCGGCCACCTATCCCGCCGAGCCGACCGCGTCCATCCGGGCGTTCGTCCGCGAGGTGGGTCGGGCGGACGGGTTCGTCGTGGTCACTCCCGAGTACAACCACAGCTTTCCGGCATCCCTGAAACAAGCCATCGACTACGCGTACGACGAGTGGCAGGCAAAACCGGTCGGCTTCGTGTCGTACGGCTGTCGGTCCACCGGCCTGCACGCGGTCGACCAGCTACGCACCGTCTTCACCGCACTGCACGCGATGACGGTGCGCGACGTCGTCGGAATCGACCTGCTTGCCGGCGAGCCGACCCACAGTGCACGGAAGAGCTGCGCCGTGACGCGAGCGTCCTGCTCGACCAGCTCCGCTGGTGGGGGTTGGCCCTGCGCGACGGTCGGGCGGCCCGCCCTACGTCTCCTGAAACACGTCCACCACGAAGGTAAGGATCATGAGTAGACGCACCACCGGTCTGGCCATCGAGGCCGAGGGGCTCACCCGCTCGTTCGGGGACACCCACGCTCTAGCCGGTGTCGACCTCCGGGTGCCCGCCGGCACCGTCTACGGCCTGCTCGGCCCGAACGGCGCGGGCAAGACCACAGCGGTCCGGGTGCTGGCGACGTTGTTGCGCCCGACGGCGGCTCGGCCGGGTCTTCGGCCACGACGTGGTCACCGAGGCCGACAAGGTCCGCTCCCGGGTCAGCCTCACCGGCCAGTACGCCTCGGTCGACGAGGACCTGACCGGCACGGAGAACCTGGTGCTCCTGGCTCGCCTGCTGGGCCTGCGGAAACCGGCCGCCGGGAGCGCGCCGCGGCCCTGCTGGCCGCGTTCGGGCTGACCGACGCGAGTGACCGCCAGGTCAGAAGTACTCGGGTGGGATGCGGCGACGCATCGACATCGCCGCCAGCATCGTCAACACCCCGACCTGCTCTTCCTCGACGAGCCGACCACCGGTCTGGACCCGCGTAGCCGCAACCAGGTGTGGGAGATCATCCGGGCGGTGGTGTCGCACGGCACGACGGTGTTGCTGACCACCCAGTACCTCGAAGAGGCCGACCAGCTCGCCGGTCGGATCGCGGTCGTCGACCACGGCCGGGTGATCGCGGAGGGCACCCGGGTGAGTTGAAGTCGTCGATCGGCTCCGGCACGGTCCACCTGCGACTTCGCGATCCGGCGCAGCGGCCCGAGGCGGAGAGGGTGCTCCGGGAGGCGCTCGACGTACCGGTGCAGCTCGCCGCCGACCCGGTGGCGCTGACCGCCCGGGTCGGGAGGCCGGCACCGACCTCGACGCCAGCACCCAGGCCGCGCGCGTACTCAACGACCTGGCTCGCGCCGGCATCGTGGTCGACAACTTCTCCCTCGGCCAGCCCAGCCTCGACGAGGTCTTCCTGGCCCTGACCGACCATCCCGCCGTGCCGGCCGACGAGCACGACGACGAGCTGGAGGCAGCCCGATGAGCGACACCACGATCAGCACTACCGAACGGGCGCCGTCCGTGTACGTCCCGTCCGCCGAAGCGCTGGCGACCGTGCTCGCGCCCGGTGCCCGACCGCCTCGACCGAGCGCGCTGAGCGCGTCGCTGACCTTCGGCTGGCGTGCCATGCTGAAGATCAAGCACGTGCCGGAGCAGCTCTTCGACGTCACCGCGTTCCCGATCATCATGGTGCTGATGTTCACGTACCTGTTCGGTGGCGCCCTCGCCGGCAGCCCGCGCGAATATCTGCAGTTCTTCCTGCCCGGCATCATGGTGACAAGCGTCGTGATGATCACCATGTACACCGGTGTCGGCCTCAACACCGACATCGAGAAGGGCATCTTCGACAGGTTCCGGACGCTGCCCGTCTGGCGTCCGTCCGCCCTGGTCGGCATGATCTTCGGTGACGTGCTGCGTTACATCCTCGCCGCCCTGGTGATCCTGGGCCTGGGGCTGGTGCTCGGTTTCCGGCCCGCTGGCGGGGTTGTCGGTGTGGCCGTCGGGATCGGGCTGCTGGTGATCTTCTCGTTCGCCTTCTCCTGGGTGTGGACGTTCTTCGGGCTGATCCTGCGCAGCGAGAAGTCGGTGATGGGGTCAGCATGATGGTGCTGTTCCCGCTGACGTTCCTGAGCAACGTCTTCGTCGATCCGAGCACCATGCCCGGCTGGCTCCAGGCGTTCGTGAAGGTCAACCCGGTGACGCAGCTCGTGGCCGCGATCCGCGGCGCGATGAGCGGCGACTCGGACCCGTCGGCCACCATGTGGCTGCTGGCCTGGAGCGCCGGCTTCCTGCTCGTCTTCGGCACCCTGACCATGTACAGGTACAACCGCCGCTAGCCCGCGCTGCCCCGCCCGCCCGCCGATCTTGCACTTACTGTCCCGACATAGGTGGCAATTGCACCTGAATCGGCGACCGAAAGTGCAAGATCGCGCGGGCGTGGGGGCGGGTGCTGGTTACAGCTTCCAGGGCAGGGGCTGGGGAGGTAGCGGCAGGTGTTGCCCGTGGTGACGGAATCGCGGAGGTGGCTCGCCAGGGTGGGTGGCGGTCTTCGAGCTTGCGCAGGGTGTCGCGGATTCGCGCGGTCACCGTCTTGCGGGCCCGTTCGGCCTCGTCGCCCAGGCGGCGGCTCCGGCCGGCCAGCCCGCCGCGGCACGCAGCTCGTCGAGCAGCGCACCCGCTCGGCGTCCAACCTGGACACCTTCCGGTGTCGTCGCGTGCGGCGGCCCGGTCGATCTCCTCGTCCAGCCGGGCCAGGTGCCGCCGGTAACGGGCCTTCGCCTCGTCGTCGAGGACCGGGTCGGCTCCCATCCGGCGGGCGGCGACCAGCTCCGGCCCGGCGGCCGGGTCGAGCAACTCGACCGCCGGCACGTCGCTGCCCGGGCGGCTGAGCAGCAGCTGCAGGTCGTGCAGACCCTTGGCGTCGGGCAGGTGCGCCACGACACCGTCGTACGCGAGTTGCCAGACCGGCCCGTCGCGCCGAAACTCGTACCCCTCGATGGCGGGCGCGACCGGCGCGCCGGACCGGGCGCGACAACCGGCCCGACCCGACAACCTGGCCCGACCCGACAACCGGGCCCGACCCGACCACCTGGGCCGACGCGACGGCCTGGCCCCACCCGACGACGATCTGGGCCGGATCGCGGACGTCGACAGTCGTTGGCACGGCGAGCCGACTGAGCACCTGCGTCATGCCGAGGGCGGTCGCCTCCCGGGCGGTGGTGTCGCGCAGCGCGGCAAGCGTCGCGGCGTCGCCCGGTGACCTCGCCCGGCGAGGGCGTGCGCGAGGCCGGTGCGGGCGATCAAAGACCAGGGCCGGGAGCCCAGCCGGTCGGCGGAGTCACGCGCCGCGGTGAAGCCGGCGATCGCGTCGTCCCAGCGTTGTTGGGCGGCGTGGGTAAGGGCCAGCCAGTGGTCGACGGGGCCGCTGATGTCGCAGCCGAAGGGGCAACCATCCACTCCCCTCGGTGCGGGTGAGCGCGGCCCGAGCGGCGTCGCAGCGCTGCGGATCGGCGGACGCGGCGGCGACCTGCGCGCGTAACCGGAGCCAGAGTGGTGACACCGGACGCGGGTAGCGGATGGAGGCGGCCTCGATGCCGGCGGTCAGTCGGATGGCCGTCTCGTCGTCGCCGCTCTCGGCCGCGGTGATCGCCCGCAGCAGCTCCGCGTAGGGATAGTCGGTCGGAGCCAGCCCGTCCAGCAGCGTGCCGGCCTCGGTGAACCGGCCCTGCAGCAGCAACCGGGACCAGCGCAGGTGGTGGCCCATGAACCCGAACTCGCCGTGGCTCGGGTCCGAGTCGTCGGTGAAAGTCGAACCGCTCGTCGGCCATGGCGAAGTCACCCCGGAACGCGGCGATGATCCCGCTGTCGACGGCCGCGGCCATCCGGTGCCGGGCGAATTCGTCCTGCCGGTCCGCGCCGACGAAGGTGGTGAACTCCTCGGCGAAGCGCGGGTCGCCCAACTCCAACAGCGCGACCCAGCGCAGCGCGGTGGCCCACATCTCGGTCTCCCGGTCACCGCTCCGCCGGGCCACGTCCCGGATCTCGGCCGTGAGCGCGACGCGGGTCGCGGCGGTGCCAGCCCCAGGTCGTGTCGTGGCGGGCCCAGAGGCTGAAGGTGAGCGCCTCGTCGTCCTGCCCTCGGCGGGCGATCGTCTCGGTGGCGGTGATCAGGTCGGCGATCAGCGTGCCGACCGCCGCGGCGGGGTCCGGTTCGCCGATCAACCGCCTATACGCCTCGCGCACCAACTCGGCCGCCTCCACCGAGTAGGCGGTCTCCACCTGGCGGTTGCGGTTCACGGTGAGCGCGACCCGGGCCAGCAGCGCCGGGTCGTCGAGCGAACGGGCCAACCGGGCTGCCTCGGCGAGCAGCTGCACGACCTGGTCCCGGCCGGCGTGGTGGTAGTGCGATTCGGCGAACTCGATGAGGATCCGGACCCGTTGCGTCCGGTCCTCGACGATGTCGAGGGCGCGGCGGAAGTGCACCGCCGCCTCGTCGCCGGCCAGCCGGGCGAATGCGTCCCGCCCGGCGGCCACCAGCAACGTGGCCACCCGGGCCGGGTCGAGTGCGGGCCCGGCCAGGTAGGCGTGCCGGGCGAGGTCGGCTGGAATCAGCCGATCGGTGAGCTCGCGCAGGTCGTCGACCGCCCGGACGACCGCGCCGTGCCGCGCCTGCCGCTCGTCGTCGGTCAGCCCGTCGTAGAGGGTCTCGCGGACCAGGTCGTGCGCGAAGGCGAACCGGCCGCCGCCCGGGCGACCACCAGCCGGGCGGTCACCGCGCGGTCCAGCAGCCGGTCGACCTCCGCCGCCGGGGCCACCACGCAGGCCGCGAGGACCTGACGGTGGAACTCGCGCCCCAGCACGGCGGCGACGGTGAGCGCCTCGACCACGGCCGGCGGCAGTTGGGCCAGGCGGCGGCGCACCGCCTCCCGTACGCCGGGTGCGATCGTGCCGGCCGCGTCGTCGGCGTGCCACAGCCGGGCGGTCTGCTCGATGAAGAACGGGTTGCCGCCGGTGCGCCGGTGCACCTCGTCGACGAGGCCGGCGTCGGGCTCCCGCCCGGCGGTCCTGGTCATCAGTGCGGCCACCTCGTCGCGGGCGAGGCCGGTGAGGGTGATCGTGGTGGCCTTCGCGACCAGCGGCATCAGCAGCGGGCGCAGCGGTGCTCACCGACTCGACCTCGGCATCGCGGTAGGTGCCGATCAGCAGCAGCCGCTCGAACCAGGTGTGCTGGGCGGCGAAGCTCAGCAGCCGCAGCGAGGCCGGATCGGCCCAGTGCAGGTCGTCGAGGACGACCACGACCGGCCGGTGCTGGGAGACCGCGACCAGCGCGGCGGTCACCGCGTCGTACAGGGCGAACGCCTCCTGATCGGCGACGTCCGGGCCGGTGTCGACGGCGGCCCAACCGGTCATGCGGTCAGCCTGGTCCCTGCTGGTGTCGGCCTCGCCGAGCAGGGCGGCGAGGGCCGGCTCCGCGGGCTGCCGGGCCAGTGCCCAGTCGTCGGCGGAGCGCCGCAGGTCGCGCAGCACCTGCACCCACGGCCAGTAGCCGGGCGCGCTGTCGGAATCCCAGCAGGCGGCACCGAGCACCAGCGCGCCGCGTTGCCGGGCCTCCGGGCCGCCGACGTGACGAGGGTCGTCTTGCCGATGCCCGGCTCACCGGTGACCAGGACGAAACCGCCGTGGCTGGTGGTGGCGCGATCCAACTCGGCGCGCAGCAGGCCTGCGGGGTGGTCCCGCCCGATGATCGCGTCGCCGCGCCGCTCGTCCATGGTTTCCAGACGGTACTGGACACCCCGACGCTGGGCGTCAGGATTTGACAGTGCCATAGCTAGCGGTTATCTATTAGCTGTCGATTCGGGGTGCGCCGGGTGCAGGACGTGGTGCTGGCCATGCTGGCCAAGGAACCGGCGCACGGGTACGAGCTGCGTGCCCGGATGCGCAACGCGCTCGGCCCGCTCGGCGAGGCGATGAACGCGGGGCAGGTCTACGTGACGTTGGCACGACTGGCGAAGGCCGGTCTGGTGACCTCGGAACGGGCCGACGGCCTGCCGGACCGACCCGATCGACGGTCTACGCGTTGACCCGGCTGGGCAGCAGCGGGTCGCCGGCTGGCTGACCGAGGTGAGCTGGCCCAAGCCGGACCTCACGGAGTTCCACCTGAAGCTGGTGGCCGCGGCGGCGGCCGGTTGGCTGATCCGGTGGCGTTGGTGGACGCGCAGCGGCGTGAGGTGCTGCGCCGACTGCGCGACGCGCAACGCGCGGCACTGGAGCGATCGGTGGATCCGGTTGCCGGGTTGCTGCTGGAGGGCGTCGTTTTGCGGTTACGGGCCGATCTGGAGTGGCTGGAGGCGTGCGAGCGCGTGTGGTCCGAGCGTGATCGCGAACGGAAGGCGGGGGCATGACCGGGTCGATGGCGGTGCGGACGCGCGGGCTGAGCAGGTGGTACGGCTGGGACAACGCCCTGGTACGCGCGGTGGACGAGGTCGACCTGGACGTGCCCGTCGGCCAGACGTTGGCGATCATGGGGCCCAGTGGTTGCGGGAAGTCCACCCTGCTGCATCTGCTCGGTGGGCTGCAACGCCCGACCCACGGTGAGGTGTGGTTGGCGGATCGCCGGATCGACGCGATGAGCGAGCGTGCCCTCGCCCGGCTGCGACGCGACACCATCGGTCTGGTCTTCCAGTCCTTCCACCTCATGGACGAACTCACCGCGGTGGAGAACGTCGAGATGGCCGCTCTGCTGGCCGGTTGGTCGCCCGGTCGCGCTCGACGCCGTGCCCTGCACCTGCTGGAGCAGGTGGGGCTGGCCGACCGCGCCACGCACCTGCCCTCGGCACTCTCCGGCGGGCAGCGCCAACGCGTCGCCATCGCCCGCGCGTTGAGCAACGAACCGCAGGTCGTCCTGGCCGACGAGCCCACCGGCAACCTGGACAGCGCGGCCACGCTGGAGGTGCTGCGGCTGTTCGAAGAGCTACGCGCCACCGGGCAGACCCTCGTGGTGGTCACCCACGACGCCCGCATCGCGGCGGTCGCCGACCGGGTGATCTCCATGCGGGACGGGGCCTTCGCCGACGACAGCCTCCTCGCCGACGCCTCCACCGGCATTCGCCACGGTGGGGTGCGCTGACGTGGCCGGTCGACTGCTGCTCGTCTGTCGACTGCTGGTGCGAGACCTGCGCCGACACCGCACCGAAGCCGTGCTGCTTCTGGTCGCGATCACCGCCGCGACCGCCACACTGACCCTCGGCCTCACCCTCAACGAACTCGTCACGCGCCCGTACGAACGCACCCGAGCCGCCACCGCCGGCCCCGACCTGGTGGTGGAGCCAGCAATCACCGGACCGCAGGCCCGGGACGCGCTCACCCGCTGACGACCCTGCCCGGTGTCACCGACCACAGCGGGCCGTACCCACTGGCCTTCCTGGCGCTGACCGCCCGCGACACGACAGTCCGGGTCGTCGTCGAGGGCCGCGACGACACGCCGGCCACTGTCGACCGGCCGGCGGTCACCGACGGCACCTGGACACGCCCGGCGGGTCGTCGTCGAACGCGCCTTCGCCGACGCCCTTGACCTGCACACCGGCGACACGGTCAGCGTCAACGGTCACCCGCTGCACGTCACCGGGTTCGCGGTCACGGCCGCCCGGCCCGCGTATCCGCGCCCGGGTGGCACTTCCGGGAAGCATCACGACGGAGGGCGGCGGCCTGGTCTGGGTCGACCGCAGTGACATCGCCACGCTCGCCGGGGACCAGCCGCTGTCGTACACAGTGAACCTCAGACTGACCGACCCGCAGGCCGGCGTCGCGGCGGTGGACCCGCCGGGCGGCGGCATCGGGTCCGACGCGCGATTCCACGGGTGGCGCTTCCGCACCGGGCCGCAGATCGCCGAGGTCAACAGCATGTTGAATGCCCCGGCGCGGCAGGCCCTGCTGATCGGCAGCTGGCTGCTGACCGCCCTCGCGGTGACCGGTGTCGCCGGCATCGTCGCGGGCCGGGCCATCGGCCAGCGCCGCCGGGTGGGCCTACTCAAGGCCGTCGGCGCCGGGCCCGCCATGATCGCGACCATCCACCTCGCCGAGTACCTCGTGATCGGGCTCGCCGCCGCTGGCACCGGTCTGGCCGCCGGCTGGCTCGCCGCGCCGCGCTGTTCCGCCCGGCGGCCGGGCTCATCGGCTCGGTCGGCGTCCATCCACCGCCGCCGCGCATGGTGGCCGCGGCCATCGCGCTCGCCCTCGGGATCGCGGTGGCGGCAACCCTGGGTCGGTGGTCCGCGCCGCCACCACCAGCACCATCCACGCGTTGGCCGACGCCGCGACACCGCCGCGCCGCCGGCGGTGGGCCATCTGGCTGTCGCGCCGGCTGCCCATCGCTCTCCTGATCGGGGTACGCATCAACGCGCGCCGACCGCGCCGCGCCCGGCTCATCACGGTGAACACTCTGATCACCACCACCGCGATCGCCGTCGTGCTGATGGCCCTGGCGCAGGATCGCGCCCCACTGAAACTCGGCTACTCGGAGCTTCCGGACGTTCGCGACGAGCGCACCACCCAGGCGATGCTTCTCCTCGTCGGCGTGGTGTGTGTCCTGGCCCTGCTCAACACCGCCGTGAGCACCTGGACCGCTGTTCTCGACACCCGGCACCCGTTGGCGGTGGCCCGCGCGCTCGGCGCGACACCCGGCAGGCCGGCCTGGGGCTGGCGACGGCACAGCTCCTTCCCGCGATACCGGGCGTGGCCGGCGGAATTCTCGTCGGCCTCGTGACCTACTTCGCCGGAGACGACAACCGGTACGCACCAGCTTCCTGGATGCTCTCGGCGGCGTTCGGAGTGCTGCTCGCCGTCGTCGCGCTCACCGCGATCCCGGCGCTGGCCGCCGCCCGCCGTCCGGTGGCGGACACCCTCCGGTCCGCAGCAACCTGACCTCGGCCGACGGCGCTCACCACGTCGGGTGGCGGTCCTGTGGAGCTGATGTCGTCAACGAGTCGACCCCATCGTTACCTAATATTCCCTATCTGACTAAGATGGGGAACGATGACGGAAGAAATGTACTCGGTTGAACAGGTGGCCGACCGGCTCGGCCTGCACGTGCGTACGGTGCGCGGCTACATCCGCTCCGGCCGCCTGCGGGCGGTGCGGATCGGCAAGCAGTACCGGATCGCCGCCGGGGATCTCGACGCGCTCACCGGCCAGGCTTCCGCGCCCGCGAGCGTTCGCGGGCACGCGGAGGTGTCCAGCATCGTGCAGGTCGACGGCGTCGACCGGACCGCCGCCGACCGGCTCGGCACGCTCGTGCTCACCAGCGCCAACACCGGCCACGACCAGGCCAACCCGCTGCGGGTGCAGACGGTGTACGACGAGGAACGCCGCCGGATGAAGATCATCATCCTGGGTGACCCCGCCGCCACCGCCGAACTGCTGCACCTGCTCGACGCCGTCCTACACGCCGACAACGGCTTACTCGACCGGGAGGTCCGCGATGTCTGACGAGATCCAGGAACGCGCCGGAGTGCCGGTGCTGGTCTGCGACCCGGCGGCCCGCCGGTGGCCACCGAGCAGGACGCACTGGACCTGATCGGCGCGGCGTTCCTCGGTGCCCAGGTGGTGGCCGTGCCGGCCAGCCGGCTCGACGACCGCTTCTTCTCGTTGGGCACCCGCTTCGCCGGAGACGTGATGCAGAAGTTCGTCAACTATCGACTGCGGTTGGCCGTCGTCGGCGACATCTCGGCGCAACTCGCGGAGAGTTCGGCGCTGCGCGCCCTGGTGCACGAGTCGAACCAGGGCGGGCACATCTGGTTCGTCCCCGACCTCGACGCCCTCGATGCCCGCCTGCGCGCCGCCCGGTAGCCACCTCAGCGGCCCAGCCCGAGCGCCATCTCCACCGCGTCCGCCTCGATCCCCGCACCTGCGCCTGCTCCGCCGCCCAGCGCAGATAGGCCAGCCACTCCTCGGACGACCACCTGTGGCGGCGACCGACACCCGCCTCGGCGGGAAGGTGGCCGGCCACGACACGGTCGAGGATCAGGGGCTGCACGCCGCCCACCCCGCGCCGGTAGCCGACGAAGTAGAGGACCTTCGTGAACAGGCCCGGCCCCAACCACGGCAGCCGAGCGTGCTCGCGATCGACGAACCGGCGGTACGCCGTGCGCAGCGCGGCCTCGTCCGGCGCCGCTGTGGACACCTGCTCCAGCGCGTACGCCAGGCGCTTGCCGTCCGGGTCGGCGTCGAGCGACCTGGTGGTGCGCCACGGGCCGTACCCGATGGGTCCGTAGGCCCAGACCAGCACGGCGGTCAGCAGCTCGTGGGCTGGCCGCGCCGGCCCGGAAGGCCTCGGCCACCGCGAAGACGTCGCCCGCCAGATCTCGCCGCTCGCCGGAAGAGTGTCGGGCCACGCCCTCGGGGCAGCCCGCCCGCCAGCGGTCCACTCGCACGGTGACCGGGGCGGTCTCTCCGGCACCACCACACCTTCGGCCGTCTGCATGGTCGCCTCCCTCGGATCGAGCGCTTGGGCCGTCCTTCGGGACGCTACGGTCGGGCCCTTCCGCTCACCGTCCGCCGACGTCATATCGGGTATCGGTGGCACCGCCCGGTCGGCGAGTCGTCCGCGTCACCCCGGGCGGGAACGGGCAAGCTGTGCGGCATGGGGCCATGACCGCCCCGCTCGGCAGCGGGCGGCCACTTCGGGTGGGCTGTTGCTACGCGGTGGCGCAGATGGCGTACGCCGTGTCGGACCAGTTGCCGGCGAACACGTCCTCCTCGTACGCGCCGGACGCGACGGACGTCGGAGCGGTCGCGGGGCCACCGTTGGGGCGGAAGTCGTCGACGATGCCCTCGCCGGTCACGCCGTTCAGCTCGTACCCGGCGCCGGTCAGCACCTTCCCGACCGGGCAGGTGGCGACGACGCTGCGGAAGTCGACGGAGGTGTTGGCACCCACCGTGGACGCGCGCACCAGACCCGCCAGCGGGTTGGCGCAGATCGCGTACGCGGTCGCGGACCAGTTCAGCGCCGTCGCGTCCGACTCGTACGCGCCGACGGTGACCGAGGTCGGTGCCGCGGCGACGCCGCCGTTGGGGCGGAAGTCGTCCACAACGCCCTCGCCGGTGACGCCGTTCAGCTCGTAGCCCGTACCGGTCAGCACCTGCCCACCGGGCAGGTCGCCGTGGCGCTGTGGAAGTCAACGGAGTTGCTGACGCTGACCGCGGACACCCGTACCAGGCCGGCCAGCGGGTTGGCGCAGATCGCGTACGCCGTCACCGACCAGTTGCCGGCGAACGCCTCCGTCTCGTAGGCGCCGACGGTGACGGCCGTCGGCGCGGTGGCCGGGCCGCCGTTGGGGCGCAGGTCGTCGACGATGCCCTCGCCGGTGACGCCGTTGAGTTCGTAGCCCGTACCGGTCAGCACCTTGCCCACCGGGCAGGTTGCGGTGGCGCTGTGAAAGTCGGCGGAGTTGCTGACGCTGACCGCGGACACCCGCACCAGACCGGGGACCGCGGCGGACGCCGGGCTCGCCGGGCGAGCACCGTTCCGGTCGCGACAAGACCCAGCACGAGTACGGACGCTCGGACGCCGAATCGCCGGGCTTCTTTTGAGCACGCATGTTCTTCTCCCGTCTGAGGCCCGGACGTGGGGCGGTTGCGACGCCGATGTCGAGGCCGTTCGTGATGACGGGTTCACGCTAGGTAGCTAGCTGACCAGGCGTTATCTCCAAACCGACTACGTCGCGTAACAGACCGTCGGGTCTGGTGTCAGTCGGTGTGGGCTACCGGCGTCCCCGGGTGCAGCAGGTCCGCGAGGTCGTCCATCGCCGCCTGGAAGTCGGTGCGGTCGGCGGTGTGGAACCGTCGGAAGAACCAGTCGGGTACGCGGGCCTGCCCTGCCTACTGTGGAAGATCAGGTCCTGGGCCTGCCGGGCGAGGGTGAGCAACCCCGCCTCGTCGTGGTCGCGAGCGGCGGCGGTGATCCGTTGCTGGAGGAGCGCGAGGGCTCGGTCCCGCTCGGCGGCCACCCCGCTGACCCGGTAGATCTCCAGACCGAGCAGCAGGACGCCGAGCGACGGCACGAACCACTGCGTCAGCAGGGCCGAAACGGTCAGGTCCGCGGTCACCGCGAAGACAACCCCACCGTCGCCCAGAGCGCCACCCCGGCCAGCACCGTGTACGCGTACCGCCGGCGCACCCGGGCGCCCCACCCGAGGTTCTGCTGCTGGCAGGCCAGCACGTCGTACGGGCGGGGCAGGTCCGGGACCTCGTAGTAGTCCCGGAGGTACTGCTCGTCGCCCCGAAAGGCGCGGTCGAGGCGGCTGACCTCCGGCAGGCCGACCGGATCACCGGCCGCGACGGCATTCCAGGGAAGCCGGAAGAGTCGTACGTCGAACATCTCCTGGAGGACGGCCGCGCGGCGGAGTTGCCCGTCGACCAGGAACCGAGCCCGATCGCGTTCACCACCGCCCAGAGAGCACCCACGGCGGTGACGGCACTGGCCGACAGACCGGTGAAGGCGACCACCGCTCCGGCGACACCGATGACCACGGAGAGCGCCATCCGGAGGTTGTCGAGTCGCTGCGCCCTGCCGTGACAGACGGATATTGCATGCAGCAACGCCATCATCTCGGGCCGGCGCTGCCGCTGGAGCAGGGATTCCGCGCTCTCTGTCACCTCCACCTCCCGTTCCGTGACGATCGTATATCCACCCACCTAGATGTGACGGAACGCGTTTTCGTCGGCGCGTAAAGTGACCCTTTATTACCTTTGGGTAGGTGCGGGGCCCGCTGCGAATTTGATACCGCGTTGGCCCGAAAGTGAGGTAGCTTGACTTTCGCGTTTACCCGCGCACCCACTCGGACGTGCCACCCCGCCCGTCCGCGTCCACGTTCGTAACTCGTGGAAGGTCCAGCTGCGGACATGGGCGACGGTCTCGATGACGAGCTCGAACGGTACATAGAGGATCCGGCGGTCACGGCCGCTCTGCACGACTGGGGGCGGGAGGCGACGCCACCGTCCGGCCCCGTGCCACACCACCCGACGCCGTGGGCGCAGCGGTGCCGAGCTGATCCCGGTAGTCGTCGAGCGATGTGCCGGCCGGAACGCCGAGCAGTTGTACGTCAAGGTGCTCCCGGCCGGGCAGCCGACCGGAGAGGCCGCCCGGCACGTCAAGGCCGTCGCTGTCGACGCCGACTTCGCGGAGCACCACCTGGTTCGTCAGCCGTACCAGCGATACCCGGTCGGCGACGGCCGGTACCTGATGTTCCAGGACATCGCGCACGGCGCCGAGCAGGTCATCCCCTCGCCGAGGTGCACGACAAGCAGCGCAAGGAGGCCTACCGGGCCCTGCTCAACGGGGTGTGGGGTGGCACCGTCAGGGGACTCGGCCCGTCCAGACCACCGTCGGTAAATTCGTGCGACGGGAACTGGCCGACGCCGGCGCCCAGGACGAGGTGTTCGAGGCCACGAGGACGCTCGGCGTCGGCACCGCCGAGGGCGACTGGCTGCACGACATCACGACCGGCGCTGTGCTGCCGCACCCTCCGGTTCGCCGAGGCCGACTCGCCCTTTCACGACGACCGGCTCGACCCGCTCTGCGGGGCGTCGCACGGTGACCTGCACGGGCGCAACGCCCTCTTTCCGTGCTCCCGAAACGGGGAGGTCCAGGTCAAGAAGTTCTGCCTGGTCGACACGGACCGGTTCGCCGACGACGCGCCGCTCACCCGTGACCAGGCCACCCTGCTCCTGGACGCCGTCCGCCCCGACGTGGCCGACCGCCGCCGCAGCGCCGACACCGACGCGCTCCGCGACCTGCTGATCGACCCGGAGGGACGTCCGTCGGACGGGCTGTCCGCGCGGCAGGTCAAGGTGATCAAGGCCAGCTACGACGTCGGGTTGACGGTGGCCAAGCCCCGCAACTGGGGGCGGACTGGCGGGCCCAGTACCTGCTCTCCCTGCTCAGCCAGGCGCTGATCTCCTGCACCTACGAGGACGCCGGCCGCGCCGGTCGTGCCTGGTACTTCCAGGTGGCCGCCTACGCGGCACACGCCTACCGATGTGAGTTCCGCAAGGACGTCGTCCCGCCGTCCGCGAGCGGCCTGCCGACCCTGCCGGTCGCCGATCCGCTCCCCAGCTCGCATTTCCGGCCAACGACCAGTCGGCCCGGTTCAACGCGGTAGGACCGCAACCCAGCCAGCAGAACCGGAGCGCACCGCTGGACCGGTCGCCGGTCGAGCAGACGCCTCGTCCGTTGGCGCCGGAGGCGTCGGCGTCGCAGCGGGCGGCGATGCCGATCCCCAGCAACGGCGGACCTCCCCAACTGGTACGCGCCGTCCCACCGGCCCTCGGCCTCACCGACCGCCCACGCCGGCACACCGGGTCGGCCCACGGATCGGGTCACGGGTCGACGCGCGAACCGGCCCACCCCACGACACACCGGCGCCGACCGAACACCCGCCATCCCACGACCCCGCCGACCGGTGGGCGAGGAGGTCGCACCGGCACCGGCTGCTCCCGGCTGGACCAGCCGGCTGCGAGCCGTCCTGGCGATCGTGCTCGGTGGAATCTCCCTGACGCCACTGGTGGCCGTGGGCGTCACCACGTTCCGGTGGCGGGTGAGACCCGGGTCGCACCGACGACCGCGGCCGCGCCGAGCACCCAGCCGCCGACGGGCGGCACCCCGACGACCGCCGGCAGGGCAGACCGTCTCACCAATCTCGCGCTGACCGTCGCGGGCATCGCGCCGACGACTGCTCCGGGGCGTACACCGTGTCCTGTTTTCGGGTCTGGGCACCCGAGGACCTCGCGCCGGGGATCGACCGGGACAGCTACCGGGACGAGACCCTCTGGTGGACCGCCGAGCTGTCCGGCCGCCGTATCGTCACCCGGGTCACCGACGGACGCCGGTCGGGCGCACCGAAGACGTCCCGCTACGGCCGGGGCGACCTGTCCGAGGTTCCGCCGGTGCCCTCCGCCGACCCGCAGGAGCTGCGTCGACAGCTGGCCGCCCAGCTGGGCGAGCTGCCGCCGGAGCTACGCACGGCGGCCGGGTTGCTGACCGTGGTCAGCCGCATCTTCCGTTACCACCTGCTGAGCACGGGTCAGCTCTCGGCGCTGCTGTTCGAGCTGGCGGCGACGACGGGTATCCAGGACCGGGCGCGTACCCGGACTGGCAGGACCGACCCGGGCTCGCCTTCAGCGCCGACGACACCCAGGGTCGTCGAGAGACGTTGCAGTTCAGCCCGCGCACCGGCGAGCTGCTCAGCCACGAGACGACCACTGTGACCGATGCGCAGATCCTCGGCTACGTGCTGTTCGTGAGCAAGGCGCGGACCGCCCGGCCCGACGGACCCGGCTGCGCCTGACCGTCTCGGGTCACCGGCAGCGACGCTCCACGTAGTTCGGCCAGTTGCGGTAGGGGACGCGTCGGTGCGAACCCGGCTGCCGGCCCGATGTCGAACAGCCGGGTGTCGTAGTAGTAGAACGACACAGTGCCGCTGCCCAGGTTGTAGTGCGCCGACTCGACCCGGAACTGCCACTGCCAGGTGGCGAGGCTCTGCCGGCCGCAGTCGGAGAGCCGCCCCGGGGTAGCCGTAGTTGGGCCACTCGTAGAAGCAGAACCAGCCCGAGGGGCAGTCGGCGGCGGCGAGCGTGCCGAACGGTCGCCGCAGGGTCACGATGAAAGCCCCACCGTCGTAGCTGATCTCATTGTCGTCGAGCGCCTTTCCGCCCGGGTGGGTAGCCAGATAATCCGCTATTTCCTGACTTCCGGCTGTGACGGCACCGGCCGGTCCGGGTGCCGGAAAGACGATCAAAACCAGCAGAGTACGGCCGCGAGCACGGCAGAAACGGGACGGGGAATGACCATTCGACACCTCGCGATGTGGCGCGCGGATTAGTCAGAGTATTGAGGATGATTGATTGATCGCCAGTCGGCAGCCGGTGCAGAATTTTGACAGTGTGCCATTCCGGCATGGGAATTGCATTGACTTAGATGCATGACCGCTACGATTCGGCCATGTCTGCTCGCCGCGTCACCGCCACCATCGCCCTCGCCGCGCTGGCGAGTCTGCTCGCCGTCAACGCCGCCCGCGCCGACGCCCCGCCATCAGCACCCCGGCAGCCCGACGGTGGTTGCCAACGGGCCACACCAACTCACCCTCAGTTGGGCACCCTCCACCTGGATCGGCGATCCGGCCGCCGAGCAGCCGATCAACTACGAGGTGCAGGCTCCCCTGGGTCCGAACACCTACCGCTGGCTCGGCACCACGACCGACACCACGATCACGTTGACCGACCTCGCACCCGGCACGAGGTACCTGATCCGGGTTGCCGCCCGCGCGCTCGGCGCCTACTCCGACAACTCGCCAACCACCGTCCTGCGCACCGCCAGCGGCCGGGCGACGGTCAGCTACCTCAACCTGGACTGGTCCCCGACCAACAACCAGATCCAGCACCTCCTCCAGGTCACCAACACCGGCACCGGGCCGCTCGACCTGAGCGCGGTGCGGGTGCGCTACCACCTGCGCTTCGAGGGTGCCAACACCTCACTGGTGCCGAACTGCGACTGGGCCGTGCTGGGTTGCCAGCGGATCCGACAGACCGTGCAGTTCTTCGTGCCACCGGGCGGGCCGTCGGCGATGTCGACGCCCGCGCCGGGCTACCCGATCCCGGGTACGACGGTCCCCGGCTGGGTCGAGCTGACCTTCACCGACGGCACGCTCGCGCCGGGCGAGTCGACCGGGCCGATCCAGCTACGGCACCACCGGCACAGTTGGAGTGACATCGAGGAGCGCGACGACCCGAGCTGGCTCGCCGCCACCGGCCAGTGGACCGAGAACGACCGGATCACGCTGGACGTCGACGAGGTCCGCGAGTTCGGCGACGTCTCCTCCTGACTGCGCGCCGGGCGGCCGGCGCGCGCCGGTCCGGCCGGCCTCGTCCTGACAACCGTATACCTGTGAGTCATAAAATGACTCACAGGTATACGCACTCGAGGCACACCGTCAGGAGTCCTCGGCGAGCAAATTCGGCTCGACACGGCCGGCATCACCTTGCTCTGTCGACTGGCAGATCCTCGACGTAGCCCCACTTCAGCTCGGTGCCGCCAACCAGAGCGGCCTCACCCCAGGAGACCCGGAGAAGACCTTCGTCGGAGTTGCAGGCGAACCCGACAAGCAGCACCTTCGGCTCGTCGGTCAACTGCTCCACGGCCTCGCGGAGAGGTGAGCGGTCCCGGGCCTCCTCCGGGGTGAGCGGCATCAGCGGCAGGGTGACCTCCTCATGGCTCGGCTCAGGGCCGAAGAGAATCAGCAGGTCCCGGATCAGCCGGTTGAGGTCCCGCCCGGGACGGACGTCTCGCATATCCAGGTCACCGCGCGTCGCGTACCGCCACGGCAGCAGCAGATAGCCTCGGCAGATGGTGACGCGCACCTGAGCGCCCGGTGGATGCACATCCACCACGTCGGGAAAGTCGTGCAGATACTCGTGCAACACCTCGTACTGCTGCTTCCACCGGACCGGGCCGAAGGCATGGTCGGTGTCCAACTCCGATGCCTCGCGCGCACCCTGGGCCAGCTCGACCGCGCGGCCCAGCGCCGCCGGGACAGCAGCGCGCAGCGCAGTTGCCAGAGGCTCCCCGAACTTCTCAACCGACCACTGGGACGGACCGTCAGCATCACCCATGCTGCTCACTCCCCGTGTCGAGTCACGCACAGACAGGCAACAAGCCTCCCATGATGGTCAATGGATGAGAAGTCCGAATAACAGCCCGGCCGAGCAGCAGACAGCCATCAGCGGGTGAACCCTTCGGGCAGGTGGATGCGCGTGGCGGGGACGCCCCGGGCGAGTAGTCGTGAACGCGCACCCGCCAGCATCGCTGGTGGACCACAGAGGTAGATGTCCTGGCCGGGCTGGTGGTGATCGAGGGCGATGGTCAGGGCGTCGCCCTGCTCGGCCGGCTCGGCGAAGCGGTCGTCGGAGAAGGCCGGCACGACGGTCAGCCAGTCGTGGGCGCACTGCAGCTTGTCGAGGGCGATCGGGTCGTACAGGTCGGTGAAGGTGCGCGCGCCGACGACAAGCGTCACCCGCCGACCGTCCGGCGCCGCGGCGACCTGCTCGACCAGGGCGCGCAGCGGCGCCAGCCCGGTGCCACCCGCGACGAGCAGCAGATCGTTCGTGCTCACCCTGTCGAGGCACAGACCGGTGTCGCCGGGTGGGCCGAGCCAGAGCAGCTCGCCGGGGCGTACCTCGTGGACCAGGCGGTGGGAGACGGTGCCGGCGGGTACGGCGCGGACGTGCAGCTCGACGGTGCCGTCCGCGCGTGGGGCGTTGGCCGGCGAGAGCCAGCGCCAGTGGCCCGGCAGCCGCGGTGTGCAGACCGGCACGGCCTGACCTGGCTGGTAGGGCAGTCGCCGCCAGGGACGTACCGTCAGGGTGGCGATGTCGGGGACGGCCGGTCGTGGCCGATGACCTGGACGTGCCACCAGGCCGGCCGTCACCGGCCTGCCGGCGGCGCGGCGGATGGCGTGCATGGCGCGGCACAGGGCGCGTTCGGCGGTAAGGGCGAGCGGCGACGTCCACAGTGGGTGCGCGTGCCGGGCCACGGTGGCGAGCAGCGCGTCGCCGATGGTGGTGGAGTGCGGGAGCAGGTCGAAGTGACGGTACGCGTGGCCGAGCACGGTGAGCAGCGCGGATCGGCCCGCCGGTCGTCGTCGCCGACCAGGAGGCGGCCCAGCGCGGTGAAGAACAGCGGCGCGTCGCGGTGCGGGAGCAGCCCGGGCGGCGGTCTTCGAGGTGCTCCAGAAGTCGGCGGCGGCCCGTTCGTCGACCGACGCCCACGCGGTGGCGAGGCTTCGGTGAGCCGGGTGGTCGTCGTCGGTCAGGGTGGGCATGCCGGCTCCAGGACGTTGACGAATCGGGCGGCACCGAGGCGGGCGGGACGAAGCTGCGCCGTTGAGGGCCGGCGCAACTCCGGAACCAGCACCCGCCCCGGGCCGTGCATCCAGCCTGGCCACACAACTGATAGCGCGGTATGACTACTCGCTGCACTTGCGCTGTACCTATACGGCATCGAAGTCGTTAAGCTGCCCAAAGCGGCCACGACGCGATCGGGGCGACACCGTGCCTACTGTCCAGGCGTGGACAGGTCGCGAGACCCGTGCGCTACGGCAAGCCATGCGCATGAGCATTCGCGACTTCGCGCAGAACCTCGGGGTGAGTGAGCGGACCGTCTCCGCGGGAAGCCGGCAGGAAACGGTGCGGCCTCGGCCGGAGATGCAGGCCGCGCTCGACACCGCGCTGGGCAGGGCCGAGGGTCAGGCGGCAGACCGCTTTGTCGCTGCCACAGGCGAGATCGTTCTCCAGGACAAGCCTGCCACGGCCGGCTTTCGGGTCCAGTCGCACAAGTTCATACCGGCCTACCTGAACGCGTCGGCAGCTGCGGACCTGGCGGCGCAAGACGCCTTCCGCCCGCAACCGCACGAGTGGCTGAAGGTTTCGGTCGCGAGGTTGCCTCACCCCGAGGGAACGTGCACTGCACACGTATGCCTGCGGCGTCTTGGTGCTGCACGTCGTGCAAGAGCTGCAATTCCACACGTTGGCTCGCTCGCCGCCTGGCGATACGCCAGCTACGAGGACGATATGCCTTGGGCGACCGATCAGGTTGTGCGGCTCCTGTCGCCTACTCCTTCCACCGATGACGCCGCGCCCGAGTACGTCCTCTCGATGTACTTGTTGCAAGAGCCCGCATGGACCGGGACTGAGCTGGCAAATGCTCTACGCCTCATGAGCCTGCCGTCTGTGCTGGTCAACCGTCGCGCGCAGCCGTGCGCCGCGCCAGTCGGCCACCACGTGGAACGCCGGTTACTAGCCCAAGGGTTCGATCAGCCATCGATTCAGCCCTTCGGTGTTGATGGGGTCTCCCTGGGCTACGCCAGTTGGGCGGGGTGGCCTACCACGCCCTCTCCGAGCAGGCCCTCATGGTTGAGGACCTGGTGTCATGTGAGGTCGACGTGCAGATGCTCTGGGCGTACTGCCGCCACATCCAGCGCCAGATCGAGGACGGCCGAGACCCGGCAATGCCACCGGAGTTTGGCTGGCGCTTCCTCCGTGCTGCCCACTCGCGGTTGACGACGGCCAGGGCCCGTGAAACAGCGCAGCATTGCATGATGCGCGAGGCGACGCTCTCAACGAGCGGTCTCCCGGAACGCCTGATGCAGGCTCAGACCGCCCTTCGGGAAACCGCAGACCTGAGTGGCAGAGTCGCCACATGACCGAGACGCGTGCCGCCCTGATCGTCATCGACATGCAGAACGGCTTCATCAACGACCGCAGCCGTGGCGTCATCCCGAAGGTCGTCGAGCTGGTCGAACAGTGGGAGGCAACCGGGCGGCCGGTGGTGTTCACCCGCTATCACAACTACCCCGGTAGCCCCTTCGAGCGACTGATCCACTGGTCCTCGGTGCAGCAACCACCCGAGACGGAGATCGTCCGGAGCTGGCGCACCACGCGAGCCGCGCCAAAGCGGTGATCGACAAGAAGATCTACTCGTATTTCTCCTCGGCCGGCGCTGCCCTGACGGAGCAGGAGGGGTGGACCGATCTGGTGTTCTGCGGCGTGGCGACGGAGAGTTGCGTGCTCAAGTCGGCGGTTGACGCCTTCGAACGCGACCTCACACCGTGGCTCGTGACCGACGCGTCCGCCAGCCATGGCGGACAACCCGCACACGAGGCCGGCCTCCTGGTCGCGCGCCGGTTCATCGGTGCCGGTCAGCTCATCAGCACCGACGATGTGGGCGTCAAATTCTGAGAGGTGCGACGCTGCATCCGCTCGACTTCAAGTCGTCCCACTCGTGCAGACTGCGGGCATGACGGAACGCCCGGTGCTGTATCTGGTCGTCTGCGCCGCAGGCCCGGCGGAACACATCCACGAGCTGGTTGACCTGTTGATCGCCGACGGCTGGCGAGTCTGCATGATCGTCAGCCCGACCGCCGCGCCGTGGCTCGACCGGGCAGCGTTGGAAGACAAGACCGGCTATCTCGTACGTGTCGGGTGGCGGATGCCCGGCGACCCGGAGCCGCACCCGCCAGCGGATGTGGTGGTGGCCGCCCCGGTCACGTTCAACACGGTGACGAAGTGGGCGCTGGGCATCAACGACACACTGGCGCTCGGGGTCCTCAACGAGTCGCTGGGTGCGGGTTGCCGATCGTTGCGTTTCCGCACACCAGGCGGAGCTGGCCGCGCACCCGGCGTACACCGGTCACCTGGCGGTGCTGCGTGCTGCCGGCGTGGTCGTGGCGGAGGGCAAGGTGCTTTCTTCGGTGGACGGGCCGGGGCGTTGGGGCGTCGTCATCGAAGCGGTGCGCTCGGCTCGGCGGTCTTGAGGGCGATTCCCGTCGGTGCTGTCGAGCCGCCGGACCGATGCGGGCGTCTCCGGTAGGCCGCCCACCGCTGGGCCGCGTCGAGGAGCGGGCCATGGTGGGGTGCCGACGCGGCGACCTGCTTGCGTCGCCAGAGCCGCGTCAGAGCGTCGGCGAAGCCGGTCACCGACTGTTCGGATGCGGCGGCGTAAGCGGGAATCTGCGTCGCCCAGTCCTCGGCGGCGGCCGGCGTGTGACCAGCGCGAACGAGTCGGAGCAGGAGAAATGCCGCGTCGATCCAGGCGGCGCCACGGGCAGGGCTGGACCAGTCGACGAGTCGAACTTCGTCGCTGCCCCTGCTCCGTTCGGGCACCAGGAAGTTCCGGGCGTCATGTCGGTATGCAGGAGAGTGTCGCCGTCGACCAACTCGGGGTTGATGAGGGTGTGCCATCGGTCGGCGAACGGGCGCACAGCTACCGGTGGACAGGGCGTAGTTGGCCGCTCAGCTCGATGAGCAGTGCCGCCAGCAGTGGCAGGTCGGGTGATCGGGGGCCAGATCGGGATGCCTCCCGCTACGTGCTCGAAGCCCAGGAGTAACCAACCGTCGCGCTCCACGGCCCAGAGCAGGCGGGTGCCACTTCCAGCAGCCACGGGTTGACGCGGGCCTCGTTGCGGTAGAGCCATGGGGCCGGGCTGGTCGACTCCCCGCCCTGCAAAAGACTCGACCGGCGGCGGTGTCGAGAGTGACCGCCACCTCGCAGGAGGCCCCGGTGGGGATCGTCTCGGTCGATCGGATTGGGCCGGTGAGCCGCTCGACTTCTGCCCGAACCGGCTCGGGAAGCTCGTGCCAGTGGCGGCGGCGTGGCATGTGGCGGCCCTCCACGACGGGCGGTCCCGGCAGTCTATGCCCGGAACCGCTGGTCAGCCGCTCTATCCGGTCGGGCTGTCGGTGCATCCGGCGTGGCACTGGGTGCACTCGGCCGTGCCCTCAATCGTCCAGACCGCGGCGTCGACGGTCTACATCGAGGGTTGGCTAGCGCCCACGGCTACAACGTGACCTCAGATCAGTCATGGGCTCTCTTCCGGGAAGCGCGCGAGTTGAAAATAATCACAGCCGCCGTGCCCTGATTCGAAACTCGCCGAGTGTCGCAGGTGAGTTCTCAAACCGCCTCCAATCAGTGCGAAGAGATGACCCGAGAGCCCGTTGGAAGCCTTTCGCCGGTCTCGCACCAAGCCGTCATGGAACACCTCTGTCGGCGAACCGACACACGTAGAGAAACGTGAGCCAGGGGCGACCTCGGAGCGTCACGGCCGATTAGATTGCGTGGATGACGGATCTTGAGCGGGGTGTCTACGAGCACCTGATCACCCACGGGCTGGCTACCCGCCTCCAGCACGTCGACCCCGCCCTGATCCAGCACCACAAGCTCGATCCCGCAGACGCTCACCACACCCTGGCCCGCCACATCGCCACCCTGGCAGCGAGAGCCCTCCAGCCGTCCCCGGCGGCGACGACAAGCTCCACCACCAGGTCAATCTGGCGAACCAGATCGCGGAAGCCATCGCCACCCTGAGCCCGAAGGCGGCAACGGAACAGGACCAGGTAACCGACGCCAAACACCTGCTCCACGCCATCGCCGCCCCGCCAACCCCACCCGCAGACCCCACCTTCCCGCAGCGCCCCACCACCCCGCTCTCCACCGGCGCGCTCCTCGTCAATGGCCGCCACCAGCCCCGCATCGGCCACGAGGTCAACCACGAGATGGCGTCGGCCGAGAGCGTCGACCTGCTCTGCGCGTTCATCAAGTGGTACGGCCTGCGCATCGTCGAGTCAGCCATCCGCGACCTGATCGCCCGTGGGGCAAGGTTCGGGTCATCACCACCACCTACCTCGGTGCCACTGATCAGCGAGCGCTAGACCGGCTCAAAGAGCTCGGCGCTGAGGTCAAGGTGTCCTACGAGACGAGGACCACCCGCCTGCACGCCAAGGCGTGGCTGTTCCGTCGCAACAACGGCACCACCACCGCCTACGTCGGCTCGTCGAACCTGTCGAAGACCGCGCTGGTGGACGGCGTGGAGTGGAACGTCCGCATCTCGAACATGGAGCAGCCGCACGTCATCGACACGTTCACGGCGACGTTCGAGGACTACTGGAACGATCCGGCGTTCGAGACGTACGACGCGGACCGGGACGCCGAGCGGCTGCGGCAGGCACTCACCGGCGAACGCCGAGACGATGCACCGACCGCGATCTCGAACCTGGACGTGCGCCCGTACCCGTATCAGGCCGAGATCTTGGCCGACCTGGACGCCGAGCGTCTGGTGCACGGGCGGTGGCGCAACCTGGTCGTGATGGCTACCGGCACCGGCAAGACGGTGGTCGCCGCGCTCGACTACCGCCGGCTGCACCGCAGCAAAGGGCAGACTCGCTGCTCTTCGTCGCTCACCAGGAGCAGATCCTGCGGCAGAGCTTGTCGACGTTCCGGCAGGTCATGGGGACGGCAGCTTCGGCGAGACTCTTGTCGCGGGCGAGAAGCCGAACGGCTGGAAGCACGTGTTCGCCTCCATCCAGTCACTCCATCGCCGGGAGGTCGACCCCGAGGCGTACGACATGGTGATCGTGGACGAGTTCCACCACGCGGAGGCACCGACGTACGCGCGGCTGTTGGAACGGCTGCGTCCCCGCGTACTCCTGGGACTGACGGCGACCCCGACCGGGCCGACGGCGGCGACGTGCGCCGGTGGTTCGACGGGCGCACGGCCGTTGAGCTGCACCTCTGGGAGGCGTTGGAGCGGCAGTTGTTGGCGCCGTTCCAGTATTTCGGGCTGCACGACGACGTGGACCTGTCGCACGTCACCTGGAAGCGCGGCCAGGGTACGACCCGACGCAGCTGGACACCATCTACACCGGCAACGATGCTCGGGCGCGAACGGTGCTGCGGGCCGTCCGGGAGAAGGTGGACGTCGGGCGGATGCGGGCGCTCGGGTTCTGCGTCAGCATCGGGCACGCCGAGTTCATGGCCGCCTGGTTCCGGAAGCACGGGGTCGAGGCGGCGGCGGTGACCTCGCGGGCCGGCACCGATCGGGCGGGGCTGTTGCGCGACTTCAAGGCCGGCAAGCTGCGGGTGCTCTTCACAGTGGACCTGTTCAACGAGGGCGTTGACCTGCCGATGGTCGACACGATCCTGATGCTGCGGCCTACCGAGAGCGCCACGATCTTCCTGCAACAGCTCGGCCGTGGCCTGCGCCTCGACGACGACAAGCCCTGCCTCACGGTGCTCGACTTCATCGGTGGGCAGCACGCCAACTTCCGCTTCGACCTGCGGTGGCGTGCCCTGACCGGGGTCAGCCGCCGGGCGATCACCGAGGCGGTCCGCGACGACTTCCCGAGCCTGCCGAGCGGCTGCCACGTCCAGTTGGACCGGGTGGCAAAGGAGGTCGTGCTCGCCAACCTGCGGTCGGCGCTGCCCACCTCGAAGGCCGGTCTGGTGGCCGAGTTGCGGCAGCTCGGCGACGTCAGCCTGCCGATGTTCCTGCGGGAGACCGGCCTGGAGATCGAGGACGTGTACCGCTCGGCCAGCATCGGCGGCTGGACCGGACTGCGGCGGCTCGCCGGCATCGAGACGTCCGCGCCCGGCCCGGACGACCGGGAGTTGGCCGGGCCATCGGTCGCATGCTGCACATCGACGACGTCGACCGACTGGAGCTGCTGACCCGGGTCGCGGCCGGACCGCCCGCTTCCGCTCAGCAGGTGTACGCGGGGAACGGCCGCCTGCTGGACATGCTGCACTTCAGCCTCTGGGGCCGAGTGCACCTCTGACGACGCGCGACGAGCGGCTGGCCCGGCTGTGGAAGGAACCGGCCCGCTGCACGGAGTTGCGGCAGGTCGCCGAGGTGCTGCGGGATCGCATCCACCGGGTCACGCCCACTGCCGCCCCGGGGCGGTGCCGCTGCGCGTTCACGCGCGGTACAGCCGCAACGAGGCGTGCGCCGCCTTCGGGATGACGAACCCGGGTCGCTGCGCGAGGGGTGAAGTGGCTGCCCGACGCCCAGGCCGACCTGTTCTTCGTCACCCTGGTCAAGTCGGAGGCGCACTACTCGCCCACCACCATGTACGCCGACCGTGCCATCACCGAAACGCTGTTTCAGTGGGAGTCGCAGAGCACCACCTCGGCGGCGTCGACGACCGGGCAGCGCTACCGGTCGGGTGGGTCGACAGTGCACCTCTTCGTCCGGGAGACCCGGATCGCCGACCGCGATCTGGGCGCACCGCCCTACCTCTACGCCGGCACCATGACGTACGACTCACACAGCGGCGACCGACCCATGCGCGTCCTGTGGCAGCTCCACAACGCCCTACCCGCCGACGTGTACGCCAGCGCGCGGACGATCGCCGCTTGAGCCACCCGCAGCACCACAACGCTGATCGCGCCCGGCCCGACGAAGCATCGAGCCGGGCGCGTCGAACGAGCTATGCCACGAAGCGGGCCCGGCGTCGGCGTCCGAGTACGTAGCCCACGCCGCCGAGAACCAGAAGCACACCGCCGATGCCGGCCATGGTCGCGGTTCCGGCGCCGGTGAGGGCAGCCCGCCGCCCCGCCGCCGGCCGCACCTGGGCTGGTGGTGGTACCAGAGGTCGGCGCAACGGTCGTCGTGGCGCTGGGGTGGCGCTGGGCTTGGTGGGCTGAGACGTCGGAGTCGCCGTCGGCTGAGCCTTGCAGTCATCCTCACGTGCGGCGTACAGGCCGTTGTTCAGGTAGGCCAAGAACGCATCGATGGAGGGCTCGTCGAGCACCTTCTGCGTGGCCTTCTTCACGTTTGCGCCAGCGTCCGTCAGCGTCCGGAGCACCTCGACCCGCAGAGCCACCGACCAGGCTGTCTGCACACCGGTCTTGAGGAAGGCCCGGAGCTCATCCGGGTGCCGTCCAGTTGCTTCTGGATAATGTCCGGCAGACCGGGCAGCGAGTCGGCGTTTGCCGCGGTCAGGATCTGACCGGTCAACACCCGCAGCTCTGTATCTGTGGCGGTATCCAGGTCGATGGTGACAAGCTCGCGGATATCCTTGTACGCCTTGCGCTCGACCGTTTGGCAGGCCGCATTCAGCCCGGGCGATTCAACTTGAGCCATCGCCGGTGCCGCCGGAATCAAAAGGCCAGCGCTATGAGGGCGCCGGCTGGGACCTTCCATCGCATGTGGATCTCTCTCCCGTTGTAGATCAAAGCATGGGAATGTTACTGGCAGAGGGCGGATAAGCAAGACCCGCGGTGATCTGCGTCAGCCACGCCGGGCTGAAGCTGCCCTGCTTCAGTCGGACTCGGACAGAAAGGCGCCGACAGCAGCGGCGAACTGCGCCCGGGCATCGTGATGCACGACGTGACCTGCTGGCAGCTCGACAAGACGGGCCCGGCCGGCACGACGGGCGATCATCTCGCGAGCGTGAGTGGCCTCCAGTTCGTCACTGCGCGTCCCACGGACCAGAAGAGTTGGGCAGGTCACCGAGACCCAGTCCGTCCAGTGGTCACCGTTGAGCACCTTCTGGGACGCCACCGTGTCGTCGAGGTCGAACGAGAGCCCCAGCCGCCCTCAGACTGGCGGAAGGAACACTCCAGATAGGAGCCGCCGCGCCCAGGGCCGAGACCAACGCATCGCGGGAAGGCACCCGACGAGGGAGGCTGGCGGTGAACGACCAGTCGCAGTCCACGACCGCGCCGATGTCCTCGACGACCAGCGCGGTGACCTGATCCGCGTGCCGGCTGGCGTACTGGTAGGCGTTCACGCCGCCGAGTGAGTGGCCCAGCACCGGGACAGGGCCGATGCCCAGGTGTCGGTGGAAGGCGGCGACGTCGGCGACGTAGTCGTCCCGCTCATAACTCCCGGCACGGTCAGACTCCCCATGCCCACGCTGATCGAGCGCAATCACCCGCCACCGCGGCGTCAACGCCTCGGCCAGCGGCGCGAACGCCGACGCCTCGTTGTAGTGGCCGTGCAGAGCCAGGAGCGGAGCTCCCGCACCACCAAGGTCCAGGTACGAGAGCCGCAAACCGCCCACCGTGAAGAACCCACGCATGACCCGAAAAGCTAGATCAACAACGCCCCACGATCTGCGCAACATCGGTGATGTTGCTGCCTCAGTCGCGCGGAGGCAGCAACATCACCGATGTTGCGGGTGGCTCTGCTTCTCGCTCGCCGCGACGACGCGGCGCATCCGCGATCTAGCGGCGGCTCCACTGCTGGTTGGTCTGGCCGGTGCAGGTCCAGAGGATGAGCTTCGTGCCATTGGCGGTGCCCTGGTTGCTGGGGTCCAGGCAGAGGCCGGACTGCACGCCGGTGATGGTGCCGTTCGCGTTGACGTTCCACTGCTGGTTCGTGCCGCCGTGGCAGTCGTAGATGGTGACCAAGGTGCCCGGCGAGGTGCCGTAGCCGGCGGCGTCGAGGCACTTGTTGCCGTACACGGTCAGTGCCTTGCTGGTGGTGTAGGTCCACCGCTGGTTCGTGCCGCCGTGGCAGTCCCACAGACTCACCTGGGTGCCGTTGGTGGTGGAGCTCCCGGGGACGTCGACGCACCTGCCGGACCGAGCGCCCACGAGGGTGGTGGTGGTCTGGCCGCCGCCGCTGCCCGGGTTGCCGATGCTTCCGGGCACCGACTGCAGGGCGCTGTACCAACGGGCGGCCATCTTGTCGTAGCCGCCGGCCGTGGGGTGGATGCCGTCGATCAGGTCGGCGGTGGTCAGGGCGCTGTGCATGTCGACCAGGTGCACCCGCTTACCGGCGCTCACCTTGCTCTGGACGATGCCGGGTATCGCCGCGTTGAAGGTGCGTACGGCCGATTCCTGGCCGCTGTTGGAGAGCGGGATGAGCTGCGCCACGAGCACCTCGGCGGTCGGAACAGTGGTGGTGATGCGGTCGATCAGCGTGGAGAGCCGATTCGGCGCGGTGCTCACGTTGTAGTTCTGCAGGATGTCGTTGGTGCCGATGTGCAGCAGGACGGTCTGCGGCCGCTGGGTGTTCAGCCAGCCGACGATGTTGGCGTCGATCTGGTCGATCCGCCAGCCGGGATGCCCCTGGTGGTCGTGGTCGCCCAGGTTGGCTGGCCCATTGAACTGCGACCCGACGAAGTCCACGGTGTACCGGTCGTTGACGAGACGCTGCCAGAGCCCGATGCGGTAACCGCCCGGCACCTGGGTGCCCTCGGTGATGGAGTCGCCGAGCGGCATCACCCGCACCCCGCCGTTGGACTCCGCCTGCGCCGGGCCGGTGGGTGTCACCACCCGGCGACCACGACACCGAGCGCGGCGAGTGTCGCGAGCCATCGTGCCCTCGTTCGCATAGTTTCTCCCCTGGTTGGTCGAGCTGGCCGAGGGCATGGGCCGGCCGGACCGAGCAGCCGTCGGCTGCCGGGCGTCATCCGGCGTACCGACTGTCACTTGGGCGTGGCGTTACTGCCTCAGCACTGGGACGAGTGTGAGCGCTAACAGCGATGATTGTAGATTCCTTGGGTTGATCTGGTCCAGCTCCAACGCCGTTGGGTTAGGGCAGCGGCCGGCGGGTCGACCCTGCTCCTGGTGGATCAGGCGTGGTGAGCGAATAGTTCGCGCCGATCTTGCGATTGCGGTCGTCGACATGAGGTGAAATGCCCTTGCGTCGGGACAGAAAGTGCAAGATCGCGGAGCGGGGCAGGCCAGGTCTGACGATCATGGAGTTGTGGTGCCCGGTTCGGCCCTATTGCGGGCGTTTTGTTACCCACCACAACTCCATGATCGGCGAGACAGTGCCGGTGACGAACAGCCGTTCCGCCTGACGCAACGGCGTTGGGTCCAGATCTGCGCCGGGGCGGCCTGCCATACCCCCGAGGTGGCCGGGGGTTAGGTTACGAAGATGGAGCAGCGGATCAGTCTGATCACCCTGGGAGTCACAGACGTAGCGCGGGCGAAGGCGTTCTACGAGCAGCTCGGCTGGCAGGGCCAGGAGGTCGAGGAAACCGTCTTCTTCCAGGCCGGCGGCCTCGCCCTCGTCCTGTGGGGCCGCGACAAGCTGGCCGACGACGCCGGCATCGAGGGGCCGGGCACCGGCGCGATGACAGTGGCCCAGAACGTCCACTCACGAGCGGAGGTCGACGAGGTCATCGCCACGGCGACCAAGGCCGGGGCCACGGTGACCAAGCCGGCCCGGGAGACCTTCTACGGCGGCTACGCCGGCTACTTCGCCGACCCGGACGGTCACCTCTGGGAGATCGCCTGGAACCCCGGCTTCACCCTCTCGGCGGACGGCAGCCTGACCCTCCCGGACTTCAGCGCCATGGGCTGAGCAGCGCAGCCGCTCAGGGCGTTTGTGACGGGCAGAGCACCGGGAGTTGGAGAGCATCCAGGCAGACCGCCAGCAGGCCGGGCGAAGGGGTCGCGGTCGGCGAGACCGAGGCGGCCGGCGGCGTCGGCAGGGCTGACGGGGGCGGGGCCGTGGTGGGAACCGGCTCCGGCGTCGGGCTGGCCGAGGGTGCCGGGGCGACGGACGGCGTGACGGGTGGCGGGACGGGTGGCGGGACGGGTGGCGGGACGGCTGGCGTGACGGCTGGCGGCAGCGCCACCGCGAGAGGACCCCGCCGCCGCCGGCTGAACGGGTGCCGCGCTGCTCGTCCCGAGGTGCGGCCAGCTCTGGGCGGCACCGCCGACCGACCCGGCCCTGGCCCTGGTGCCACCGGCCCGACCGGACGGACCGGAAGAAGAACAGGCACCGGGACGTCCAGGGCGACGATCTCCGCCGCAGGCACCGGCCCGCCCGGACCCGACGCTTCCGAACCCAGAGCACCCGAACCCAGAGCACCCGAACCCAGAGCGCCCGGACCCAGCGTCACGAACACCAGGGCGGCGACCGCGGCGGCACCGAGCGCCCGGCGGTCGGGGCGTACCGCCGTCAGCGGTGCCTCGTCCGGCCCGACCACCGGCAGCGGCGCGGGCCGGGCATCCCGGTGTGCGGCCAGCAGCGCGTCGACCTGCGCGGTGACCGTCGCGCGGTCGTCGGCGGTGGCGAGGGCGAGGTAGAAGCGGAAGTTGATCACGGCCCCGGCCGGAACGAGCAGCCCGGCGAGTCGACTGTGGTCGGGCAGCAGCGTGAGCGGGACGTCGGGGTGGTGGGCTGGGCCGACCAGGTCCGCGTACCGCCACTCGCGGCGGCGCTCACGCCCGGCGAAGGCCACCCGCCTGCTGGTCACGACCGCCATGCCGGTGTCGACGACGCGCAGGCTCGGCGGCAGCGCATGGCCGGAGGCCTCGGCGAAGGCACAGACGCCGCCCGGGGTGGGCAGTCCGGGATGTGCCGCGCCTCGGCTTCGACGAGCCGGGCGACGGGGAGGACGCGGAAGACGAGTTCGTCGTCGTCCAACTCGACGGGCAGGCCGGTGCGGGGCTGCGTACACCCGAGGAAGCTGGCAGCTTCGATGCGGAGCCGGGCCAGGTGGTCGTCGCGGCGCTGCCAGGAGTCGGTAGCGTCGCGGTACGCGCGCTGCCGGCGCTCGTTCTCGCGCTCGGCCCAGGCGATCCGCCAGGGGCGCTGGCCACAGAGGTCACGGTCACACGCGGTACAACCGCTCACGTACGTGACAGGGGAACGCGGGCGGGATCGATGTATCCCTTTGCGCCCGAAAGACGAGAATTGCAGGATCAGGCCCGGCAGCGGCGGAGCCGGACCACTGTCGGTCCGGCTCCGCCCCTGTCAGGACGTGCGCAGCGAGCTGAAGAACCGCCTCATCTCATTGGCCAACAGGTCCGGCTCCTCCAACGGCATGAAGTGCCCGCCCCGGCCCGGCTCGCTCCAGTGCCGGATGTCGGTACAGGCCCGCTCAGCGATCGAGCGGGGAAAGTTGGTCTGGGAGGGTTCGGTGCTCACCGTGAACGCGGCGGGCACGTCGATCATCGGTCGTGGGCTGTTGTGGCCGAAGTCGGCGTACTGCCGGAAGGACGAGCCGATCGTGCCGGTCACCCAGTACAACGTGATGATCGTGAGCAGGGTGTCCCGGTCGATGCTGTTCGCCAGGTCCCCCGGTTGTCGCTCCAGTCCCGGTACTTGTCGACCAGCCAGGCGGCCAGCCCGGCCGGCGAGTCGGCAAGTGCCGCCGCGAGTGTCCGGGCGAGTCCCCATGATGGCGCTGTAGCCGCCATCGGTCTCGTCGTACGCGGCTTCGGCGTCCAGGTACGCCTGCTCGGCCGCGGACAGTGGTCGGGCGTCGAAGGTGGCCGGAAACGGTGGATGGATCATGTGAATGCCGGCCACCTGCTCCGGGTACAGGGCACCGAGCCAGCCGGTCACCACTCCCCGACGTCGCCACCGAAAGCGCCGTACCGCTCGTAGCCGAGCACGTCGGTCATCAGCTCGTGCAGCGTCCGAGCCAACAGCGCCCGGTCACCGGCTCGTCCGGAACGTCCGAGAAACCGAAGCCCGGCAGCGAGGGCACCACCACGTCGAACGCGCCGCCCGGCCGGGCGGGTCGGTGAGGCGGTCGACCAGCGGCAGCATCTCGACGAAGCTGCTGGGCCAGCCGTGGCTGAGGAGCAACGGCAACGGCGCGGGCGTACCCGCCGGACGGGCCGCGCGGGCGTGCAGGAAGTGCAGCTTCCGGCCGCCGACGAGGGCAACGTGCTGGGGTACGCGTTCAGCTCGGCTTCGCGGGCTCGCCAGTCGAACCCGTCGTGCCAGTAGGACACCAGGTCCCGCAGGTAGTCGGGATCGACGCCACCCTGCCACGGTTGAGGGCGGCTCCGGTCGGTGAAGCGGGTACGGGCCAGTCGGGCCCGCAGGTCGTCGAGAACCGCATCGGACACGTCGATGCGGAAGGGAGAGAAAGACATGTGTCCTCCGATAAGGAGGGCGCTCCCCGACGCGAGAGGTCAGCTGAGGGGACGGCCGAGAGGAGCGCCCAGGAATGACGATGGGTGGTCACCGGGCTCACCTCCTCCGTGGCTGACGAAAGTCACCCTACACGGCCCGCGCCGCCACCTCACAACGCTCAGGTGGCAGCGCGGCGTGGTCGGTTCAGGCTGGCGGCATGCCGTCCGGCATTTCGAAGACCCTGCGGACGTCCACCTCGACGTCACCGACCGTTTCGGCGAAAACGTCGACGAACCGCCGTCCCCACTCCACCGCCTCCTCGTGGGAGCGCACGTCCAGCAGGGCGAACCCGGCGATCAACTCCTTGGTCTCGGTGAACGGTCCGTCGGTGACTGTGGTCTTGCCGCCGGTCACGGTGATCCGGGTGGCGCCGTCGGAGGTCTGACAGAGCCCCTCGGCGGCGAGCAGCACTCCGGACTGCGCCACCTCCTTCATGAAGCCGTCCATCCGGGCCATGAACTCGGGGCTCGGGTTGAACGCCTCCGGCCGGGTCTCGTCGAGCTTGTGCATCAGCATGTAGCGCATCGGTCGGTCCTTTCGTGGTCGATGAATGAAGCTCAGCGGATGAACGGCCGAGTGCAGAGCGCCGTGAGCCAGCCGAACGTGACGACGCAGGCAAGTGCCATCCGGACGCTGAGGGTGTCCTGGTCGGGCCAGGCCAGGATGGCGACGACGGCCAGCGCGCTGCCGAGGGAGTAGGCAGCCCGACCGCGCTGCCCGGCCCGCCACCACGTGCGGGCGAAGACCAGGCAGGCGATGGGCAGCGAGCCGAATGCCAGCCCGCTCCGACGCCGTGACCGGCGGCGTGCCAGCTCAGCGTCGCCGGCGCACCCTCCGGCGCACCGGCCGGCCAGCCCATGCTGGGGTCGGAGACCAGCACCCCGGCGATGATCAGGCCGAGGCCGTGCACGGCGACCAACGCCGGCCCCACGTGCCGCCCGGCTCGCCGCGCAGCACTCGCCGCAACCCGACCGCGCCGGCCAGGCCGAGCAGCCCGGTGAGCACGAAGTTGGCGGTCTGGATCCAGCCCAGGTCGCCCAGCGCCAGCAGGCTGAGTGGCTGCCGGCTCAGGTCGAACCCGTCCCGGGTGAGCACCTGGCGCCGCCACCACCCGAACAGCGGGCCGGCGAGGACTCCGCCGGCAAGCAGCGCCCTGGTCGTCGTACGCCGGGAGTCGACGCCCGCCACCGCGGACCCTGCGTTCGTCGCGTTCACCGTCGTCATGTCGCTCTCCTCGTCTCTGCCGGCCGGTCGCCGGTGCCGCGCGCCGGTGCGAGCCGGCCTTCCACTGAAGCGTCGAGCGGTTGCGGCGGGATACGACATGACTGTCGAAGAAATTTTCAGCGGGTTGGCGCGACCCCCGGGCGCAGTCGGCGGCGCGGGTGAGCAACAGCGTGCGCTCACGTTCATTGCCGGTCAGCGCGGCGGCCCGCTCGAACTCGGCCCGCGCCTCATCGTGGCGGCCCAGCTTGGCCAGCAGGTCACCCAGCACGCTGGGCAGCAGGTGGTAGGTGACCAACGCCGGCTCGTCGGCCAGCGCCCGGGCCAGGTCCAGACCGGCGGCTGGGCCGTGCGCGAAGGAGACCGCGACGGCCCGATTCAGTTCCACGACCGGCGAGGGTAGGACCCGGGCCAGCTCCGCGTAGCCGGCGGCGATCCGCGCCCAGTCGGTCTCCTGCGGGGTACGCGCCCGCGCGTGACACGCCGCGATTTCCGCCTGGAGGGTGTACGGGCCGGGTGGTCCCTTCACCGCCCGAGCCCGGTCCAGGGCGGCGAGGCCGCGGCGGATCAGCAGCCGGTCCCAGCGCCCCGGTCCTGATCCAGAAGCAGGATCGGCTCGCCGTTGGGGTCGACCCGCGCGGCGGTGCGGGAGGCCTGGATCTCCAGCAGCGCGGCGAGCCCGTGCACCTCCGGTTCGTCGGGCATCAGCTCCTGCACCAGCCGGGCGAGCCGCAGGGCGTCCGCGCAGAGTGCCGGGCGCATCCAGTCGTCGCCGGCGGTCGCGGAGTAGCCCTCATTGAAGATCAGGTAGATGACCTCCAGCACGGATGCGAGGCGTTCAGCGCGCTCGGCCACACCGGGTACCTCGAATGGCACCTTCGCCTCGGCGAGGGTCTTCTTGGCCCTGGTGATCCGCTGCGCGACGGTCGTCTCGGGCACCAGGAAGGCCCGGGCGATCTCGTCGGTCTTCAGACCGCCGAGCATGCGCAGGGTCAGTGCCGCCCAGCCTGCGGCGACAACACCGGGTGGCAGGCGGTGAAGACCAGCCGCAGCAGATCGTCGTCGATCCTCTCCTCGAAGACCGCGTCGAAGTCCGGCGTGAAACCGTCGTCGTCGAGGTCCTGCCCGAGTGTCGCGACAGTGCGCTCCAGCAGCTTGCGACGGCGCAGAGCGTCGATCGCGCGTCGCTTGCCGACCGTGGTCAGCCACGCGCCCGGGTTGGCCGGTACGCCGTCCCGCGGCCACTGCTCCAACGCGGCGACCAGAGCATCCTGAGCGAGTTCCTCGGCCCAGCCGACGTCGCGTACCAGCCCGGCCAGGGCGGCGACGACTCGCCCGGACTCGATCCGCCACACCGCCTCGACCGTGCGGCGTACCTGCTCCAAGCCCATGACCGCACATCAGAGCAGGGCTGGCCCCGGCTCCACAAGGACCGCACCGGCTGGACCGGTCATCCGGCGCGTCGGCGGTCCGCCATCGGGTCTTGGGCCGGAAACCTCGACTGGGTACGCGGCGGGTACGCCTCGCAGTGTTCGGCCCAGTGCTCGGCGGCGGTGGCGAGGGCGTCGGCGGACACGGTGAGCACCAGCGGATAGATCGCTGTGGACGGGCGGCGCATCCAGGGTGGCAGTGACTCGGCGGAGAACTCCACGATCAGCTCCAGCCGGCGGCGACGGAGCACCCGGGTACGCAGGAGCAGGTTGGGCTCGGTGAAGCGGACCAGCGCCGGTGGCGCGCTGAGCCCGAGGGCGGCGGTGGCCTGCCCGTGCAGCCAACTGCCGAGCGCGCGGGCCTCCTCGACCATGAGGCTCGGGTAGTGGTGCGACCAGGTCTGACCGTCGGCGGTACGGGCGTCCACCTCGATCAGTAGCCAGTCGTGCCAGCCGGGCGTGGCCCGGGCGGGGTCGTCGGGCGGGTCGATGCCAGGCTGGTAGCCGACGGGGCGTATCCGCACCCGAGCGCCATCGTCAGACCGGATCTCCACTCGATCATTCTGGCCGATCGAAGCAGGTTTTGCCCCGAAATCGGTCACTTGGCGATGGTTCGCCGCACGCCACCGTGCTCCGCGCAGGCGTTGGACCGGCCACCGGTCAGGCTCACCGAACCGTCCTGGCACTGCACCAGATAGCCCCTGCCGGCCCAGAACTGCGGCACACAGTCGAACCAGTCGCACACCTCGGCGGCCGGCTTGCGGATCCGCGTGCCCCGACAGAAGTCGTACCCCAGCGGGTTCTCCGGCGCCCCACAGCGCGGGCCCGGTGTCGTGCTGGGCGACGGGCGGGTGAGGTCGTCGTCGACGTCGGCCGTGGGCTGCTCGGCACGGGCGCCGGGGCCGCCCGTCGGATCAGCGCGGGCCCGACAGCGGAGGTGGGCGCCGGGTGGCCGCGACGGCGACCTCCGGGCCGCCGGTCGGGTCGGACGGGTCCGACTCGATGAGCGCCGCCGGCACCAGCAACGCGAGGGCGGCGGCGACCGCGAGGCTCCGGCGACCACCCGGCACGAACGACGACAGCCGGGCCTGCCCGGGTGGCCGCCGCCGGCCGGAACGGCTTGAGCTGGGCGTGCTCGTCGATCAGCTCGTCGAGCTGGGCGAGCACGGCGGCGCGTTGCTCGATCGCGTCGGCGAAGGCCAGCGTCAGCTTGAACCGGAAATCCGGCGCGGCGTCGGTGGGCAGCAACAACCCGGAGGAACGCCGCCGGTCCAGCACCTGGATCAGGGTGACCGGCACCGCCGGGTCGTGGGCCAGACCGGTCATCCGGCCGTACGCCCAGTCGCGCCGACCGCGTCCGCCGAGCAGAACGAGCCGGCGGCTGGTGATCACTGCCATGCCGGCGTCGGTGACGCGTACGCCGTCCGGGCGGCGCGGGCGCAGCGGCCCGGTTCGGGGCGCGACAGTGAGGTCCGGGCGGGCAGCACTGTGGTGTGCCGGACCTCGACCAGTTGCGCGGCGGGCAACGCCCAGAGCACCACCTCGTCGGCGGCCAACTCCAGCGGCAGGCCGGCACCGGCCGCCGCGGAACCCTTGAAGTCGGCGGCGAGGGCGCGGAGCCGCCGTAACTCGTCGTCGCGTCGCCGCCACGCCGCCTCAGCCCCGCGGTACGTGCTGACCCGCCGAACGTTCTGCCGGTGCGCCCACCGGTACCGCCAGGTGGAACCCGTCGATTCAGTCCTTGCCACGCCGACTCCTTCGCCGCGCAGGCCACCAATCCGGGGTGTCATGCGGTTCAACAGACGCGGCGTGGCGCACGGACACGCCAATACCGGCAAAATAGCCGATCGGCGGGACAAACAGCACGATAGGGCGATACTGCTGCGTCGATTCACCTTCCCGCGTGGCGTGCGGGCGGTCGCTGTCTCGGTAACGTCAGCCGCAGTCGGTGGCGCTGCCGCCCCACCGCCGTCCGAAGGGTGAGGGTCGTGCCGCAGGACACCCGACCCGCCGTGGTCATCGGCGTCGACATCGGCACCACCAGCACCAAGGCCGTCGCGTACGACACCGACGGGCGCCAGCTCGGCAGTCACTCGGTCGGCTACCCGTTGGACGACCCCAACCCGGGTACGCCGAGCAGGACCCGCAGCTCATCCTCGACGCGGTGCTGAAGTCGATCAGCCTGGTCGTCGCCGAGCTGGTCGAGCCGGTGGCCGGGCTGTCGTTCAGCTCCGCCATGCACAGCCTGATCGGCCTGGACGCGGCCGGCAACCCGCTCACCCGTCGATCACCTGGGCCGACTCGCGGTCGACCCGGCAGGCCGAGCGGCTGCGGGCGGTGCCGTCCGGGTTGACCCTGCACCGTCGCACCGGCACGCCGATCCATCCCATGTCGCCGCTGCCCAAGCTGCTCTGGTTCGCCGAGCAGGAGCCGAAGCTCTTCGAGAGCGTCGCGCACTGGGTGGGCATCAAGGACTGGGTGCTGCTGCGGCTCTGCGAGGCGCTGGTCGTCGACCACTCGATCGCCTCGGCCACCGGCCTGATGGACATCCACACCCTGGAGTGGGACAGCGAGGCGCTGACCATCGCCGGCATCACCGAGGAGCAGCTCCCCAACTCGTCGCCACCACAGCCGTGCTGCCCGGCCTCACCCGCAGGCCGCGGCCGTGACCGGCCTTCCGGAGCGCACCCCGGTGGTCGTCGGTGCCGGGGACGGACCACTGGCGAACCTGGGCCTGGGCGCGGTGCACCCCGGCATGGTGGCCTGCTCCATCGGCACCAGCGGCGCGATGCGCGTGATGGTGGAGCGGCCCGCCGTGGACCCGCTCGGCGGGGTGTTCTGCTACGCGTTGACCGAGCATCGCTGGGCGGTCGGCGGCGCGATCAACAACGGCGGCATCGTCCTCAAGTGGGCCGGTGCGGCGCTCGCCCCGGATCTCGGGGAGCACGCCGAGGAGGAGCTGGTGGCCCTCGCCGCCCGCGCGCCGGTCGGCTCGGGCGGGCTGATCATGCTGCCGTACCTGCACAGCGAACGCGCGCCACACTGGAGCGCACTGCCGCGCGGCGCGTACGTGGGGTTGACCCACGGGCATCGCCGCGAGCACCTGATCCGAGCCGCGCTGGAGGGTCTGCCAGCAGCTCGCGCTGGTGCTCAGCTCGGTGCGCGCGGCAGGCAACGAGGTTCGCGAGATCCGGGCCGGTGGCGGCTTCGCCCGCAGCGGCCTGTGGCGGCAGATGCTCGCCGACGTGCTCGGCCTGCCGGTGAGCTTCCCGGCCGCCCACGAGGGGTCGAGCTTCGGCGCGGCACTGCTCGGCATGCAGGCGCTGGGGTTGATCCCCAGCATCGACGTCGCCGCCGACCTCGTACGGATCGAGGAGACCGTACGTCCCGACCCGGCCGCCGCCGCCACGTACGCGACGCTGCTGCCGCTCTTCGCCGAACTGTACGACGCGTTGGTGCCCGCGTTCGCCTCGATGCGTCGGCTGGCACCCAGCCTGCCCGCGGAGGCCGAGCCTTCAGCAGGACCGCCGATGTGACCCTTCGGCCGGCCCGCCTCGGGTCGACCCCGTCCCGAAGGTCGTGATTCTCGTGCCACCACCCTCCCTGGCCGATCCACTGACCGCCCTCGCCGCCCCTGCCGAACCCGTGACCAACGCCGGCGACGCCCAACTCGTCATCGCCGCTCTGCTCGGCATCGCCGCCGTGGTGCTGCTGATCGCCTGGGCGAAGGTGCATCCGTTCCTGTCGCTGATCCTCGGCGCGGCGGTGCTCGGCGTGGTCGCCAGCGTCGCACCGGACAAGATGATCACCTCTTTCACCGGCGGGTGGGTTCCACTGTCGGCGGCGTCGGGTTGCTGATCGCGCTCGGTGCGATGATCGGCGGTCTGCTCGCCGAGTCCGGCGGCGCCGACGGCATCGTCAACCGAACTGTCGGCCGGTTCTCCGGCCGGGCGCTGCCCTGGGCGATGGCAGGGTCGCGGCGCTGATCGGGTTGCCGCTCTTCTTCGAGGTCGGCGTGGTGCTGTTGGTGCCGATCGTGCTGCTCGTCTCGATCCGCACCAACGTGCCGCTGATGAAGGTCGGCATCCCGGCACTGGCCGGCCTGTCGGTGCTGCACGGCCTCGTTCCGCCGCACCCGGCCCGCTGGTGGCGATCTCGTCGCTCGACGCCGACCTGGGCCTGACGCTCGGGCTGGGTCTGCTGGTGGCGATCCCCACCGTGATCATTGCCGGGCCGGTGTTCGGCAACATCATCGCCGGTACGTGCCGGCGACCGCACCGGCCGCCCTGCTGCCGACCCGCCGTGACCCGGACCGGACCATCGGGGCGGCGGAACAGCGCGATGTGGACGGTGACCTGCTCACCGACGACGACCTGGCCAACCGGGCGGCGGGCGCCCCGGCGCCCGGTGGACAACAGCGGCACGGAGACCTCCCGGCGGGCCCCGGCGTTCTGGCCGGCGGTGATCACCGTGCTGCTGCCTGTGGCGCTGATGCTGCTCCGCGCGATCGGCGAGCTGACCCTGGACGAGGGCACGGCCGTGCGCAAGACGCTGGACATCGTCGGCACGCCGATCGTGGCGCTGCTCGCCGGAGTGATCCTGGCGATGTTCACCCTCGGCTACCAGGCCGGGTTCAGCAGGTCCCAGGTCTCCTCGGTGATCGGTGGTTCGCTGCCACCGATCGCCGGCATCCTGCTGATCGTCGCGGCCGGCGGTGGGTTCAAGCAGGTGCTGGTGGACGCCGGGTGGGCGACCTGGTGGCCGACGCGGCCAAGGACGCCAGCCTCTCCCGCTGCTGCTGGGCTGGCTGGTCGCGGTGGGCATCCGGGTGGCGACCGGCTCGGCGACGGTCGCCACCATCACCGCGGCGGGCATCGTGGCACCCTGGCCGCGAGCCTGGACCGGCCGGAGGTGGCCCTGCTCGCGCTGGCCATCGGCTGCGGATCGCTGTTCCTGTCGCACGTCAACGATGCCGGTTTCTGGCTCGTGAAGGAATACTTCGGGCTGACCGTCGGGCAGACGCTCAAGAGCTGGTCGTTGATGGAGACGATCATCTCCGTGGTCGGCTTCGGCGGCGTCCTCCTCCTCGACCTGCTGCTGTAGCCACCGCGTCAGGGTGCCTCGACGCCGAGCCCGGACGGGTGACAGTGGCCCCGCCGGTCTCACCGGCCCCCGGCGCTCCATATCGTGCAAACGTGAGAAAAGCGACAAGAGGCGCTCATCTTCCCTGCTCGGACACTCTGCCCGCGTACCCCTGAAGGTGCTGTCGGCGGCGGTCGCGCTCGCGGTGCTCGCGACGACCGGGCCGGCCACCGCGGACGGCCCGGACCGCGGGCCCGGCGCGGACCCGGCGCAGACGACCGACCCGGGTACGCGGTGCAGCCCGGGAACGGTCAGAGCCACGAGCCCGGTGTGGAGCCGACGCCGGAGCGGCCGCCGACCAGCGAGGTTTCCTGGCTGTCGTTTCCCGGCGGGTGTTCGCGGTGGACTCGCTCGGGCGCACCGTGCGCTACCGGGCCTGCGACGGCGACACCGGTCGGGTCGCCGACCCGGGCATGCGGGTCGCCGCAGGGTGGCCAGCGGCGCGGTCGTCATCGGGGCACCGCCTACCGGTACCGGGTGCCGCTGGTCGGGCGCAGCGAGGGCACGCTGGAGGTGATCCAACGACACCGACCGCCGACGACGCTCACCGGCGTGGTGGTCACCAGCCCGCAGCCGCCCACCGACCCGGTCGAGGGAGCCCGACTGTTCCCGCTCAGCGGGCAACTCGCCGGGTGGTCGCTGACGCGAGCCTCAACCCGGCCGGGGTCACCGTGCGCGACCTGTCCGGCCGGTACGGCGACCAGCAGATCGCCGTCAACGGCGCGCTCCGCCCGAAGGCGGCGAGCGTGATCAAGCTGTGGATCCTCGTCGAGCTGCTGCGTCGGGTCGACTGTGGACAGGTCTTCCTCGACGACGGCGTACTGGTCACCCCGGACGACGTGGTCGGCGGCACCGGTCAACTGCAGTTCGAGACGTTCCCGCAGGTGGTGACCCTGCGCCGGCTCGCCCAGTACCTGATCAAGTACAGCGACAACGTCGCCGCGAACGTGCTGATCACCTACCTGGGCGGGTTCGCCCCGGTCAACGCGTTGATCGACTCGATGAACCAGCGATCCACCATCCTGGCCCGCCGGATGCTCGACAGTGCGGCCGCCCAGCGTGGCGAGGAGAACTACACCAGCCCGGACGACGTGGTGTCCTGCTCGGCGCGGTCTGGGACGGCGAGATCCTCACCGCCGCCTCCCGCGACCTGATGATCGGGTTCATGCGGGAGCAGACCCTGAACACGAAGATCCCGGCGGCGTTGCCACCGGGGTGCCGGTGGCCCACAAGACCGGTGACCTGTCGGACGCCTCACACGACGTCGGCTACTACCTGATCCCCGGCACCGAGACCGCCGTCGCGTTCTCACCGCCGGGCCCATGGCCACCGGAGACGAGACGGTTCGACGGATGGCCCGCACCGTCTACGACTTCCTGGTCACCCCGTCGACGGGGCGGTGGAGGAGTGAGCCGACGTCAGACGCCCGGGATGTTCGCCGGCGGGTTCTCGCCGACCAGGTCGGCAGCCGGCGGGTCGGCCGACACGGGCAGCCCGAAATCCGAGTACGCCAGGTCGAGCTGAGCGGTCTGCGACTGCTCGCTGGCCAACTCGATGCGGTAACGGACCAGCCGCCCCTGCTCGTCGACGGCCGCGGTGAACGGCACCGCCCCGCCCGGTCACCGAGTACACCACTGACCCGCTGCCCAGCACCGCGCTGCTCTCGCGCAGGTCCAGCGTGCCCGCGTACTCCGCGCCGCGGTCTGCCGGACCCCGGCCGGCGCGGCAAGGTGCTGGCCAACCGGTGTTGTCCAGGCCCTGCTTGGCCGCCGGGGCGCCGGGGCGCCGACGTGCCACCAGGTCTTGCCGTCCCAGACCGGGACGCGGCGGTCCGGGCGGTGACCCGCACGTACACGTCCGCCCCGGCGGTCAACCGCTCGATCTTCACCTCGCCTGCGGGCACCTTCAGCGAGGTGGTCTCGAGACCACGCTTCGCCTTCGGGTCCCAGAGCAGCACTGTGGCGTCCCCGTCCGCGCCGCCGGTGCCCACTGTCAGCTTGTACGGCTGCTCGTCGGCCTTCGCGGCGGCCGCCTTCAGCACGCCGACCGGGTCGGTCGCGCCCGCCGACGCCGCCGGGCGACCCGCGTCCGATTCGTCGTCGCCGGCGGCGGCGACCAGCGCCCACGTCCCGGCCCCGACAGCCACCACGAGCACGGCGACAGCGGCGATCAGCTTCGGTTTCTGCACTGTTATCTCCCGGGCGGTGCGGTCCGGCCAGACTAGCCGGACCGCACCCCGTCAGGCCCGGCTGATCGCGTTGGCGTGGATGGCCTCGTTCAGGTACGCGGCCAACCCCGGCGCGATGTTCTCGAAGTACGCGGTAAACCGCTCGTCGGCCAGGTACATGTCGGCCAACCCGGTGTGCCCCTCGTACGAGCACTCGTAGAACCAGCGGCTGATGATCTGCCGGTGCTCCTCGGCCAGGTCCATCGCCTCCGGGCTGTCCGCCGGCACGCCTGAGGCCAGCACGGCGACCATCCGCCGACCCCAGTCCTCGTTCTCCGCCTTGTTCCGCAGCCAGTCGTCCTTGGTGTAGCCGGCGACCCGCCGGTTCGACTCCCGGTACGCGTCGGTGTCACCCCACCGCTGCTCCGCCTCGGCCTGGTGCTCCTCCGGGTCGACGTCACCGAAGACCTCGAACCGCTCTTCCGGCGTGAGTTGGATGTTCATCTTGCTCGCCTCCATCGCGAACTCGATCGCCGTGACCATCTCCTGCAACCGCTGCAGCCGTACCGTCAGCAGCTCGTGCTGTCGGCGCAGGTGGGCGGCCGGGTCGGCCGCCGGGTCGTCGATGATCGCGGTGATCTCCTCAAGCGGGAAACCCAGCTCCCGGTAGTACAGGACGAGTTGCAGCCGTTGCAGGTCCGCGTCGTCGTAGCGGCGGTAACCGGCCGAGGTGCGCCCGCTGGGCGAGAGCAGCCCGATCTCGTCGTAGTGGTGCAACGTCCGCACCGTCACGCCGGCGAGCTTCGCCACCTGACCCACCGTGTACGCCATGGTTCCCTCCCTTCCGGAAACCAGGCTCCCGCCTGCCGCTACGTGAGGGTCAACTCCGATTCTGGCCCACCATGGCGGGGGCGTCCGGCCGCCCGTACAGATAGCCCTGGCCGCGCGGGCAGCCGATCGCCGCAACCGCCTCGTGCTGGCGCTCGGTTTCCACCCCTCGGCGACCACCGTCAGGTCGAACGCGCCGGCCAGGCGGGTGACCATCTCCACCGTGGCGTACGCCCGATCGTCCGTCCCCAGCCGGGCCACGAACGACCTGTCGATCTTCAGCTCGGTGGCCGGGATGCGGTGCAGGTAGCTCAGCGACGAGTAGCCGGTGCCGAAGTCGTCGATGGCGATCCTGATGCCCAGCTCCCGGATCTGGTGCAGCCGCTCCAGCACCGCTTCGGTGCCCTCGATCAGCGCCGACTCGGTCAGCTCCAGGGTCAACGCCCGGGCGCCAACCCGGCGGCGCTGGTGGCCGCGGTGACCGTGGCGATCAGGTCCGGCCGGCGCAGGTGTGCCGCGGCGATGTTCACCGCGACGGTCGCCTCCGGCACCCGGTCCCGCCAGGTCGCGGCGGCCCGGCACGCCTCGTGGATCACCCAGCGGTCGATCGGCAGGATCAGCCCGGTCTCCTCGGCCAACGGCAGGAACTTCGACGGCGGCAGCATCCCCAGTCGGGGTGCCGCCAGCGCACCAGCGCCTCCGCGCTGCGTACCGCGCCGGTGGCCAGGTCGACGATGGGTTGGAACTCCAGGTGCAACTGCTCCTCGTCGACCGCACGGCGCAGGTCGGCGATCAACTCGGCGCGGGACACCGCCGACTCCCGCAGCGCCGAGGTGCACGTCCGGTACGCGGACTTCCCGGCCGCCTTTGCCGCGTACATGGCGATGTCGGCGTCACGCAGCAGATCGCTGTGGGAGGCGTGCTGCGGGCCGAACTCAGCGATGCCGATGCTCGCCGACGGGTGCACACCGACGTCCTCCTCGTCGTCGGAGGGACGCAGCGCGTCCAGCAGCCGCTCGGCGAGTCGCTCCGGTGACACCGGCCGGTCGCCGTCGACGAGCACCGCGAACTCGTCACCGCCGAGCCGGGCGATGGTGCCGTCACCGTCCACAGCGGTGTGCATCCGCGCCGCGAGCCCGGTGAGCAGCGTGTCGCCGGTGGCGTGCCCGAACCGGTCGTTGACCTGCTTGAAGCCGTCCAGGTCGAGTAGCAGCACGGCCACCGGTCGCCCGTCGCGTAGAGCCCCGCGCAACCTCCGGTTGAACAGCAGCCGGTTGGGCAGCCCGGTGAGCTGGTCGCCGTACGCGAGCCGACGCAGCCGCGCCACCAACCGGAGGTTCTCGTTGGCGGCCAACCCTGCCGGACGGCGAGGGCAGCGAGCAACGCCATCATGGTCACGAAGACCAGCTGCGGAGTCTGCCCGGTGGGTCGACGGGCCAGCACCACCGCGATGATCGCCCCGCCCACCGGCAGGTACGGCAACGCCACCCGCCACCACGGCGGCAGCGGCGACTCGGCGGCGTCGTCGGTGCCGTCGCAGTCCAGCGGCGGTGGCTTCCGGGTGGCCAGGCCGATCAACAGGTAACTCAACGGCCAGCACAGGTCGATCGGGTGACCGGCGGTGTAGTCCGCGCGAGCCACCAGCGACACGTAGACGACGTCGGCGACCACCCGCAGAGTGAGGCTGGCCGCGAGGATGGTCATCGGCCGCCACATCGGCCGAGCCGGGCCGGCCACCGCCACCAGGATGGTGAGCTGCATCAGGTCGAACATCGGGAAGAGCAGCCCCAGAGTGCGCGCCGGATCGGCCAACTCGGCGGCGGCGACCCCGCGGAAGACCAGCACCCAACCGATCGGCACCAGGGCCAGGGCGACGATCACCCCGTCCAGCAACGTACGGGCCCGCCCCACCGCCGTCCGGGGCGCCGACGGAGAGCTGAGCAGTGCCGCCGTACCGGTGAGGATGCCGGCGGTGAAGACCACCCGACCAACGGTGTGTGCGGCAGGTCGCCGCCGACGAGGCGCTGCGCCGTCCAGATGGCCCGGCCGAGCGCGGCGAGCGCCATGGTGACGGCGAGCAGCGTCCAGAACCGGCGCAGCGGCGCCGGATGTCGGCGGGCCACACCGGCGCACGCGGCGGTGGCCCACCCGGCGACCAGCATCCCGCCCACGTCACTGACGAGCGCGCCATTGGGCAGGGCGGCGACCAGCCAGACCGCCTCCAGCAGGATGATCGCGGCCGCGACGACAGCACCGGCGGGCTCACCGTCCCCGCAGCCTGCTGTCCGTCCTGTGGGGACACGGTCGCTCCGGCTCTTTCGTCGTGCGTGCACCCTCGGAAGGACCGGTCCACGGCAAACCCCGAAAGCCTAACCAGCGCTCAGATATGCCGCCAGGGCCGAACGTCCGGCCCGTTCCGGCCCGAGCGCGGCGGCTCGGCCGGGTCAACGGCCGGCCGATCGGTTCCAGGGTGAACGGGGCAGCGTGGTGCCGGCCTGCGGGCGGCGTACGCGGCGACGTTTGCGGCGGCCGGGGTGCAGGGCGGGCGGGCAACTGTGTGCACTGCCACGTCGACCGGGTGCGTCGGTCGGCCGATCAGCCAGCAGAGGAAACGGTCCATCGGGGATCAGCCGACCGGGAGGCGCTCGGCCTCGGACCTGGAGACCTCGTACTCCGCCCCGCAGAACGTGCACTGCTGCGCGTAGCGGGTGCGGATCGGAATGAGGGGATGAAGAAGAGGGTGAACTTCGTCGAGCGACGGGTGATCACCTGGGCGGCCTGGTTGCCGCAGTGACGGCAGACCTGCTGCACGACACCGGACCGGTCGACCTTGGTACGCAGACCGAAGATGAAGAACATCGCCCGGCAGTACCCACTCCACAACCAAAGTCACCAGATCCGACAGCCGGATCAGGACGACCCTCGCCGTCAACCGACGAGCACGTATAGCGATTGCTATACTCCGCTCGTGAACCAGGAAGAGTGGGATGTCTTCGTGGTCGACGAGGTTCGCGCCTGGATCGACAGCCTGGACGAGCCGACGTTCGCCCGGGTCGTCCAGGCAATCGACGCGCTCTCCGAAGCTGGACCCGGCCTGGGGCGACCCCTGGTCGACACAATCAGGGGTCGTCGATTGCGAACTTGAAGGAGCTGCGTCCCGGCACGGTCCGCATTCTTTTCGTCTTCGACCCTTGGCGCGCGAGCATTCTGCTGGTCGCCGGCGACAAGGCGGGCCAATGGATGAGCTGGTATCAACAGGCCATCCCGCTCGCTGAGCAACGGTACGAGCTTTACTTGAAGGAACGTGCACAGGAGGGGGACACCAGTGAGTGGTCACGTGCGGTGGACAGACATCCGAGCCGAGTACGTGCAGCGTGCTGGTGGCGAGGCGGCTGTCGAAGCCGGCAAGGAAGAACTGCTCGCGCAGGTCGTCGGGCACCGCCTCGCAGAGGTGCGACGCTCCCGCGGCTTCACTCAGCAGCAGATCGCTGAGCGGATGGGCGTGACCAAGGGCCGGGTGTCCCAGATCGAGCAGGGCAGGATCTCCGGTCAGGACGTGGTGGCCCGGTACGCTGCCGCCCTCGGTGGCCGGCTCCACCAGGCAATCTACTTCGACGACGGTGACATCGCCGCCATCGCGTAAGGCTCCTGACGCGAGATCGTGCTCGATCCAGGATGTAGTGGCCTCCTGAATGAACGAGGGCACTACATCCCTGATCGAGCACGATCAAGGCGAGACGGTCAGTTGGCTGGCGCGGGCTCCAGGCCGGGGACCTCCTCGGCGAGCCAGATCGGCTGCCAGTTCGGCACCTCGTGGAAGCGGCGCAGCTCGAACAGCCCGGCAACCGAGCCACTCCAGGCCCCGTACGGGGTTGGCCTCGTCGAAGCCGCTCTGCACGAACGTCAGCGTGGTCTTGCCACCGGACTCGGCCAGCTCCCAGCTGGTGACGCCGACCGGCCCCCAGTCGATGGACATCCGCCGAGCGGGCTCGAGGTCGACGATCTTGGCCGCGTAGCCGTTCTCGAAGCCGCCCATGGCGTACCGGCCGCCGACCCAGGGCTCGATACCGATCGGGTAGCCGAACCAGGCGCTCGCCTGGTCCGAGTTGGTCAGCGACTCCCACACCTTGTCGGCGGGGCGCCGATGACCAGCGCACCGCGCAGGTCGGCGGACGTGAAGTCGGTGCGGGGCAGCAGCGGCTTGCCCTCCAGGTGGGCGGCCAGGTTGGCGATGCCCAGCGACCAGTACGTCTGGAGCACGCCCCGGATGCTGGAGCCGCTCATCGCCTCGGCGAAGTCGAAGTGGCTCTGGGTCAGCGTCAGCACGGTGCTGTCGGTGCCCTCGGCGGTCAGCTGGAACTCGGTGGTGGTCTCCGCCCGTCGAGCAGCCAGCTGAAGCGCAGCGTGTCGTCGTCGGCGTGCAGCAGTCGCTGGTGTGCAGCGTCGCCCTCGGGCGTGTAGCGACCCCAGAACTCGTACCGCTGGGGCAGCTCGACCTCGGCGTGCTCGGCCAGCCAGAGACGCAGCTCGGCCGGGTCGGTCAGGGCTTCGCGGACGCGCCCGACGGGAGCGGAGAGGCGGGCCTGGATCTTCAACGGGTCACTCATTGTCGGTCCCTTTCGGATAGCAGGCGACGGCCAGCTGAAGGCGTCGCCCTCGCTGCCGCCGTAGCGGGTGAACAGGTCCTGAAGTGCGGTTCGCAGGTCGTGCAGGAACTGCTGGCGCTGCTCGGCCGGCACCCGGATCTCGCCGGAGACTCCGATCGAGGGCAGCTCGGGCGCCGCCCGGTCCAGGCCGGCGATGTCGGCCTGGACCTCCTCCATCAGGTCGAGCAGGTAGCCAAGGCTCAGCTCGTCGCCGGCCCGGCGCAGCCCGATCCGGCCGACGAGGCGCGGCGACAGCCAGTAGGACCGGGCGGCGGCCTGGTAGATGCCTTCGGTGATGCCGCGGACCTTGCGCTCGTTGACCAGCTCGACGAGGCCGGCCGCGACGAGTTGCTTGACGTGGTAGTAGACGCGCTGTGGCGTCTGGTCGAGTCGAGCCGCGACCTCGGTGCAGGTGCGCGGTTCGGCCAGTTGCCGCAGCACCTCGACGCGCTGCGGCTTGAGCAGGGCTTCGGCCTGCTCGATCTGCTCCAGGTACAGGACGTCTCTCATGGCAAAATCAGTTTGTACGTACAAAACTTCTTTGTCAATCGCTCCGCGAAAGCCGCGCCGACTTTTCGACGCGGCTTCAGGCAGCGCTCAGCAGATGGTCAGGGCAACCAGTCCGGTCGCAGCGGATAACCGTTCACACCGTCCGGGCCGTTGCGGGTGGCCAACACCTGGTGCAGCTGGATGCCGTTGCGCTCGAACGCCATCCGCGACCCGGCCATGTAGAGCCCCACACCCGAGCGGTGCCCTCGCCCACCTCGGAGACGCAGAAGTCCCAGTGCTCGACCAGGTTGCGGCACCAGGCGGCCAGCGTCAGCGCGTAGTGCTGGCGCAGGTTCTCCTCGTGGTGCACCTCCAGCCCGGCGTCGTGCACCTCACTGATCAGCCGACCCGGGCCGGCCAGCTCACCGTCCGGGAAGACGTACCGGTCGATGAACAAGCCGGAGCGGTGCGGGGCCCGATTGTCCGCGCGGGTGATGCAGTGGTTGAGCAAACGCCCGCCCTGCCGCAGCCGACCACGCAACGCCCCGAAGTAGGCCGGGTAGTTGCGCACCCGATGTGCTCGGTCAACCCGATCGACGAGATCGCGTCGAACTGCTCCGCCGGTGCGTCCCGGTAGTCCAGGTAGCGCACCTCCGCCAGCTCGGTCAGCCCCTCCCGCTCGATCGCGGCCTGCGCCCACTGCGCCTGCGCCTGCGACAGGGTCACCCCGAGCGCCTTGACGCCGTACTCGCGGGCGGCGTGCCGCACCATGCCACCCCAGCCGCAGCCGACATCCAGCAGCCGCATCCCTTCTTGAGCCCCAGTTTGCCGGCGACCAGGTCGTACTTGGCCGCCTGGGCCTGCTCCAGCGTGTCGTCCGGAGACCGGAAAACCGCGCAGGTGTACGTCATCGACGGGCCGAGCACCTTCTCGTAGAAGGCGTTGGACACGTCGTAGTGGTGGGAGATCGCCGTGCTGTCCCGAACCCGCGAGTGCCGTAGCCCGTTCATCACCCGCTTCCACCGCGGCTGCGCCTCCTGCGGTGGCGCCGGTGGCGGCATCAGCCGCTCCCAGCCCAGCCCACGGACCAGCGCCAACCCTTCGGCCAGCGACGGCGGATGCAACCGCAGCTCGTCCTGAGCACCCGCAACGCCTCGTACGGGTCGCCCGGGTGCACGCCCTGCAACGCCAGGTCGCCGCTGACGTAAGCCCGCGCCATGCCCAGGTCACCGGGTGCGGTGAGCAGGTACGACAGCCCACGTTCGGAGCGGATCTCCAGGGTGATGCCCGCGTCGGACGGGCCGACGGAACTGCCGTCGTACCCGGTGATCCGCACCGGTAGTGCTTCAGCGGTGACCGCGCGGATGACATCCGCGACGGTCGGACCCGTGTGCCGGCCCCAGCCGGCGGGTGGCGGGACGCTCGCCGCCCCTGATCTCTGTCGGTCAGGCTCATGCTCGTGCTACCGCCTTTTCGTACAGTCCCGTCAGCCGGTGGTCCGGGTCGTAGCGGTCCTTCACCGCGCGCCACGTGTCGCCGCCGTAGAGGCGATCGAAGGCTTCCCGGTCGTAGTACGCGTCGGAGTAGAGCGACTTGTGCCCGCCCAACTCCGACACCCTGCGTTCGATCGTGCGGTTGACGTCGCCGTCGGCGGCGCCCGGCGCGATCGGCACGCTCCCCAGAACCCAATGTTGACGTAGTCCTGCCCCGGCCGGAGTGGATACAACGGCCAGGACCGCGCCGAGCCGGGACCAGCCGGCTCCCGCAGACGCAACGGGCACAGCCACAACGGGTTCATCCCCACCGCGCCGGCGAACCAGCGCAGGAAGTCAGCGGTCTGGTCCAGCGGGATCTCCACGTCCTGCACGACCCGCTCCCGGACCGGCTGCCCGCGCAACCGGTCGATCGGGCCGCCACCTGGTGCCGGTGTTCGAGCCGGACCAGTCGGTGGTAGAAGTCGCTGCGCCGGTACCGCGACGGCCAGAGCCTGCGGACGACCGGGTGCTGCGCGCCGAACGCCGCCGAGCACCAGAACCAGTCGGTGTCCCAGCGCCACAGATAGTCGTACGCGGTGAGCACGTCGCGGGTGCGCTGGCGCAGCGACCGGTAGTAGATCTCCTGACCGGTGTAGTCGCTGGGCGGGTCGGCCCGGTCGGTGAACGTGGCGAACACCAGGTAGGCCTCGCCGGGGCTGAACATCACCCCGTCCATCGCGTCGACCGGCTCGCCGGCCCAGGACCGGGTGGCGCTGACCTCCGCGATGGCGTCGGTGAGCGCCTCCAGCTGGGTGAACCGGACGTTGCGCAACGCCACGTACCGGCCGACCGGTTGCAGCTCGATGCGGAGCCGGGTGGCGTACCCGAGGCTGCCCAGCGAGTTGGGGAACGCCGCGAACAGGTCGGCGTGCTCGCCGTCGGGCCGGGCGGTGACGACCTCACCGGAGCCGGTGAGCAGGTCCATCTCCCGGACCGACTCGTGTGGCAGGCCGTTGCGGAACGACGTCGACTCGATCCCGAGGCCGGTCACCGCGCCGCCCAGCGTGATGGTGCGCAGCTGCGGCACCACCAGCGGCATCAGCCCGTGCGGCAGTGTCGCGTCGACCAGGTCCTCGTAGGTGCACATGCCCTGCACGTCGGCGGTACGACCGGTCGGGTCGACCGACAGCACGCCGTTCAGGCCACTCACGTCGAGCCCTGGAGTCCGGGGAGCGGATCGGGGCGGAACAGGTTGGAGGTCCGTTTGGCAAGCCGGACAGGCTCGCCCGTGGGCACCGCGGCGTACGACCGCCGCAGCGTGTCCACCGCTTGATCATGGTCAATCGGGTGATTCACACGCTCAGCGCGCATGTGATCACCTTACGCTCGCCCTCCGGAAACCGTGGGATGTCGGCACTGCAGTTTCCCGTCCGCCGACCGGCTTGGCGGTTAGCGTGGCGGGCATGCCATCGCCAGCGATCACCGCCATGGACGCCGCCCAACTGCCGTATCGGCTGGTCAGCCACGGTGCGGTCGACAGCCTGGCGGAGGCCGCCGCCGTCCGGGCGTGGCCGTCCCCGACGTGGTCAAGACGATAGTGGTTCGCCGGGGTGCCGACGATCACCTGTTCGTGCTCACCCCGGCGACCGGGTGATCTCCTGGCCCAAGCTGCGCACCCTGCTCGGGGTGCACCGGCTCTCCATACCCGACGCGGCGGGTGCCCTGGCCGCCACCGGCTACGAACGCGGCACCATCACCCCGTTCGGCGCGAGCACGGCCTGGCCGGTGGTCGCCGACGAGCGACTACGCGGCCGGGAGATCACGTTGGCGCCGGCGAGCGCGGTCTCGCCATCGCGGTCGCCGCCGACGCCGCGATCGCCGCCCTGGACGCCACCGTGGCCGACGTCACCGACCCGCAACCCACCCGCTGAGCGTCGGCACAGCCATCGCCCCGTCGGGCTGGCTCCGGTGCGACGTCGTAGGTGAGGATGGCGCGTATGTCCGCGCCCGAGGAACGCCCGACCCCGCCGGCACCGTCTACGGCGGTCACCGGGCACCGCGCTCCGGCCCGCTGGCCGATCCGCTGCTGAAGGTGGCGCTGGCGGTCGGGCTGGTGGGCGTACTCCTCGGGTGGTTCTTGCCACCGGCCTGTTCGGTGACGACGGCGACCCGGTGGTGCCGGCCACGGCCGGAGCACCATCCGGCGCGGCGGAGCCGACCACAGCGCCGGCCGAGCCGAGCCCGACAACCTCCACTGAGCCGTCGCCGACCCCGTCGGCGAGCACCCGGCCGCCCCGCCCACCGGGCCCCGGGTGTTGCGCGCCACCTCGGGGCTCTGCCTGGGCCTCGACGGCGACGGTGAGAAGGCCGAGGCCCAGTTGGCCGTGTGCAGCGGCGGCCCGGAGCAGCAGTGGGTGATCGCCCCGGCCGGCGCGGACACGATGACGGTGAAGAACGCCGCGTACGGGCAGTGCCTCGACGTGGAGGGCGGCAGCCGCGACGACGGCGCGCGGTTGCAGCAGTTCCCCTGCCACGGCGAGGCCAACCAGCAGTGGCGGCTCGGTGCCGCCGGCGCCGGTTCGGTGCTGCTGATCGCCGTGCACAGCGACAGGTGCGCCCAGGCCGACGACGACGCCGTCGAGGCCGGTGAGGAGATCCGGCAGCGGTCCTGCGACGGCCGGCCCGCCCAGCAGTGGGTTCTGGGCTGACCGCCGACGTCGCGTTTCAGCCCCGGAAGCTCCACGCCCGGGGTGCGGTCGCGGCGACCAGCACGGCCTCCGGCACTCCTCGGCCCGGTCGTGTGCGCAGCAACAACGACAGGCCGGCGGCCCCGATCGACAGCGCACCCGCCACGTACCAGGCCATCGCGTAGTCGCCCAGCCGGTCCCGCATCAGCCCCGCGCCGGTCGCGGCGACCGCCGCGCCGAGCTGGTGCGCGGCGAACACCAGCCGAACACCACGGCCCCGGCGCCACCGAAGTACTCCCGGCACAGGGCCACCGTCGGCGGCACGGTGGCCACCCAGTCCAGGCCGTAGAAGACGATGAACACCAGCATGCTCGGCTCGGCGGTGCCGGTGAACAGGCTCGGCAGCACCAGCAGGGAGAGCCCCGCAGCGCGTAGTACATGCCGAGCAGCAACCGGCTGTCCACCCGGTCGGTCAGCCAGCCGGAGGCGATCGTGCCGACGATGTCGAAGAGCCCCACCAGGGCGAGCAGCCCGGCCGCGGTGGTCTGGGGCATGCCGTGGTCGTGCGCCGCCGGCACGAAGTGCGTACCGACGAGGCCGTTGGTGGTCGCGCCGCAGATCGCGAACCCGCCGGCCAGCAGCCAGAACGGCCGGGTCCGGGCCGCGGTCGCCAGCGCGCCCAGCGCCCGCGTCGCCGCGCCGCCGGCCGGCGGCGGCGCCGCGACGACCTCGGTCGCCCCGTAGGCGGGCAGGCCAAGATCCGCCGGGTGTTCGCGCAGCAACCACACCACCAGGGTACGACCGCCAGCGCCGCTCCGGCCACCACGAGTGCGGCGGCACGCCAGCCGTGGTCGCGGACCAGGATGGCGATGAGCGGCAGGAACACCAGCTGTCCGGCCGCCCCGCCAGCGGTCAGCACGCCGGTGACCAGGCCCCTGCGGTGGACGAACCAGCGCCCGGTGATGGTGGCCACGAACGCCAGCGCCATCGAGCCGGTGCCCAGCCCCACCAGCACTCCCCAGCAGAGCAGGAGCTGCCAGCTGGCGCTCATGAAGACCGTCAACCCGCTGCCCCGGCGACCAGCAGCAGCGCCACCGAGACCACCCGGCGGATGCCGAACCGGTCCATCAGGGCGGCCGCGAACGGGCGGTGAGCCCGTAGAGCAGCAGGTTGACCGAGACGGCCGCGGAGATCGTGGCCAGTGGCCAGCCGAACTCCTCGTGCAGCGGGTGCAGCAGCACCGACGGGTGGCACGGAAGCCGGCCGCGCCGACCAACGCCACGAAGGCGACAGCGGCGACCAGCCAGGCGGGATGCAGGCGGCGGTTCTTGGTCACGTGAACGAGTCTGGGCCGGGTCGTTCGCCCTGACGAGTGGCCGGAAAGCCATCATGCGCAATAATCGGGCCATGAGCGCTCGCCCGCACCGGATCGCCGTACTCGCCCTGCACCACGTGGTCGGCCTGGACCTCGGCACCCCGTCCCAGGTCTTCAGCACTGCCGGGCCGCCGACCGGACGCCCTTCTACGACGTCCGGGTGTGCACCCGGGCGGGCGGCCGGTCCGCAGCACCGACGGCTTCCAGGTGCTCCCCGACCACGGTCTGGAGTTGCTGGAAACCGCCGACACGGTGATCGTCCGGGGATCCACGACGGCACCGCGTTGACCTCGGGCACCGTCGAGCCCGAGGTCGCCGAGCGCTGCGCGCGGCGTATCAGCGGGCGCCCGAATCATGTCGATCTGCACCGGGGCGTTCGTGCTGGCCGCCGCAGGGCTGCTCGACGGGCGTCGGGCGACCACCCACTGGGCGTACGCGGAGCAGTTCCGCCTCCTGCACGACCGGGTGGACCTCGACCCCGGCGTGCTCTTCATCGTCGACGACCGGGTGCTCACCTCGGCCGGAGTAGCCGCCGGCATCGACCTCTGCCTGCACGTCATCCGCCTCGACCACGGCAGCGAGGTGGCCAACCGGGCCGCTCGTCGCTGCGTGATGCCGCCGTGGCGGGACGGCGGCCAGGCGCAGTACATCGAGCAGCCGGTGCCGAAGGCCACCGACACCAGCACCGCCGGCGCCCGCGAGTGGGCCCGGCAGCGCCTGCACGAGCCCATCGCGCTCCGCGACCTGGCCGAGCAGGCCCGGATGAGCGTGCGTACCTTCACCCGACGGTTCCGGTCGGAGACCGGCCTGAGCCCGGCCCAGTGGCTGCTGCAACAGCGCACCGACCACGCGCGGCTGCTGCTGGAGACGACCAACCTCAGCGTCGACCAGATCGCCCGCCGCTCCGGTTTCGGCACCACCGCCGCCCTACGCCAGCAACTCCACCAACGCATCGGCGTGGCACCGTCCACCTACCGCCGCACCTTCCACCCCGAAGCGAGTTGGTCTAACCCCACCTACGCGCGGAGGACGTGCAGTTGGGCCTGGTGCTTGGGGAGGTGGACCCGGGCGTGCAGATCGAGGGTTCGGGACCAGGGCAGCGGCTCGTCGACGATGAGGTCGAAGCCCTCGCGTAGGTGAGTCTCGACCGGAGTCTCCGCCGCCAGGCCGAGCTGGTCGACCAGCCCACACAGCCGGTCGCTGGTGCCGTGCAGCAGGGCGGTCAGACCACGCAGACCGCCCTGCTCGGCGGCCAGCGCGTCGAGCTGCGGACGGTGGATGGCCTCCTCCATCTCGTAGTAGGCGAACGGCGCACCGGCCAGCAGCGCCTCGGTGGCCTGGATCATCAGCTCGTCGTTGGCGACCAGATGCGCGACGACCTGCTCGGCGCCGAGCTGCCCTCCGGAGCCGGACCGAACCCGCCAGCGTCGACCTCCGCGAACAGGGCGCCGTAGGCCGCCGCAATCCCCGCTCTCCATTCCCCAGTCAACCCGCCCGCCGGGCGTTAGCGGCGGGATTGGCGGGAGCGGAGGTAGTCGCTGACGACGTACTCGCCCAGGTCGTCCGTGTCGGGGTGAACATTCGACCTCGGCTGCGGCGGGCCACCGCGTCGACGAAGCGCCGCAGGCCGGGTCGTCACCGAGCATGAACAGGTTGAGCGTGGCGCCGTAGCGACTGAGCCGGTCCACCTCGCGGACCGTCGCCTCGATCGTCTCCGGCAGCGGCGGCCAGTGGAACAGCGCCTCCCCGTCGTCCGGGTCCAGGTGGGCGGTCGGTTCGCCGTCGGTGACCACCAGCACCACCGGCTCGGCGTCCGGGTGTCGCCGCAGGTGCCGACTCGCCAACCGCAGCGCGTGCTGCAGGTTGGTGCCCTGTGTCATGTCCGGCTCCACCGCCGCCAACTCCAGCTGGGTGAGCGTCATCGCCTCCCGGCCGAAGCCCACGATCTGCAGCGCGTCCTGCGGGAACCGCGTCTCCATCAGGTGCGCCAGCGCCAGCGCGGTCTGCTTCATCGGCCCCCAACGACCCTGCGAGATCATCGAGTACGACAGGTCCACGCAGAGCACCACGGCGGCCGAGGCCCGCTTCTCGGTCTCCACCACCTCGAAGTCGTCCACCGCGAGCTGCACCGGAACCGTCGGCCCGGCCCGGCTGACCGCCCGGGTGAGCGTCCGGACCACGTCCAACGGCTGCTCGTCGCCGTACTGCCAGGGTCTGGACGCGCCGCTGACCTCGCCGGCGGCCCCGCCGAGCGGAGGTCGTGCTGGCCGCGCGGCCCCGCGGTCAGCTCCGCGAAGACCCGTCGCAGGGCGGTGCCGCCCAGCCGGCGCAGCGCCTTCGGGCTCAGCGTGAGCCCTTCGGCGTCCCGGCTCACCCACCCTGCCGGCGTAGCTCCCGCTCCAGGTCGCGCAGCCGACGAACGTCGTCGGCCGCGTCCCGGCCCAGCGTGCGCGCCACCGCGTCGACGTCCACGTCGTCGAGCGTCGCGCCGGGTGCTCCTGGTCCAGCTGATCCAGCAGGTCGTCCAACTCGCCGATCTCACCCAGCGCGCCGGCCGCGTCGGCGTAGCCCAGCGGCTGGTCGCCGCGGACCCGCTCGCCGCGGCCCCAGCGCAGATCGGGTCGCAGCGCCCGCAGGTTCGCGTCGAGCGCCGACAGTTCTCCGCGAGACGGTCGCCGAGCGACTGCTGCATCAGCCCGGCCAGCTCGGCGCGTTGCCGGTCGGAGAGCGAGTTCATCAGCCGCTCACCGGCCGCCGAACGGCGGGCCAGCACGTCGATCAGCTCGTCGACCGTCTCCGGCTTCTCCGGAAAGAAGTCGCCGTGTCGGCGCATGAACTCGGCGAACGCGTCGGTGGTGTCCTCGGCGCGGGCGTGCCGGGCCAGCAGGTCGTTCAGGTCGCCCATCATCTCGGCGAGCCGCCGCTGGGCGGCCGGGTCGGCCGAGGCGCGCACCGCGTCACGCAGCCCGGCGAAGCGCTGACCGAGCACGTCGTCGCGGAGTTGGTCGAGAATCTGCTGGTACGAACGGCGGGCGTCATCGCTGGCCCACTGGTAGCCGGACAGCTCCTGCACCGCCCGCGCGGTCGATCGGGGCAGATTGTCCAGCACCGACTCGGCGAACCTCGCGGCGTCGTCATCGCGGCCCCGCAGCTCGTCGCGTTCGGCCGCGAGGGCCTGGTCGAGCAGGGCCTGCGCCCTGGTCACCGCGCCGTCCAGGTCACCGCGTCGAAGCGCCTCCCGGCGCAGCCTCCGCGCCCGTGCGGCCAGGTCGTCCAGGCCACCCCGCCCCTGCGGCCACGGCGCAGCAGATCGCGCAGCGCTTCCCGCAGGCTGCCGCCGGCCAGCACCTCGGCGCCGACCGCGTCCACCGCCTCGCGCACGTCGTACGGGGTGCGAGCGGGTCGGGCCCGCCGTTCCACTCCCCGTACCGGAACCGGTTGCCGGCCATGGTCAGCCCCGGCCGCCGTAGACGGTGCGCCCCGAGTCGGTGATGTCCTTGCCGAGCCGGCGGGTGAGGTGCAGCCCTTCCAGCACGAACTCGACGGCGGCGGCGGCCTCCTCCGGGGTGGGAGCGTCACCCAGGTCGAGCCGGTCGAGGACCTTCGCCAACCGGGCACCGTGCCGACCTGGCGCAGCAGCTCGGCGGCACTGACCAGCTCACCGGTCTCGATCACCGCGCCTTCGTCGACCAGGGCGGTGAACCCGGACAGGTCCAGCCCGGAGAGGTGGGCTCGGAACGTCTCGGCGGTCGCGGTACGCAGCAGGTGAGCGAGGACCTCGATCTCCCGTCCCTCCTCGCCGCTCTCGAACTCGACCTTGCCGCGAAGCGTGCTGGTCACCGACACCGCGTCGCCCACACGCGCGACGGCGGCCTCGGGCGTCCTTCCGAGACGCCGGGGCGGCGAGCAGGCCGGCGCGACGCAGCGCGGCACCGGCGACCGTCTCAGCGGCGGCGATGGCGAACCGGGCGGAGACACCGGAGCGCGGATCCACCGATGGCGACTCCCGCACGGCGCGGGCGAAGCGGGCCAGGACCTCCAGCACGTGCTCCGGCACGTCGGCGACCAGGTCGGCCTCCTGGCGGATCAGCTCCAGCTCCAGCTCAAGGTCGACCGGGTAGTGGGTGCGGATCTCGGCACCGAACCGGTCCTGAGTGGGGTGATGATCCGTCCCCGGTTGGTGTAGTCCTCCGGGTTGGCGCTGGCCACCAGGAGCAGGTCCAGTGGTAGGCGCAACTGGTAGCCGCGGACCTGGATGTCCCGCTCCTCCAGCACGTTGAGCAGGGCAACCTGGATGCGCTCGGCCAGGTCGGGAAGCTCGTTGACGGCGAAGATGCCCCGGTTGGTGCGCGGCACCAACCCGAAGTGGATGGTTTCCGGGTCACCGAGGGTGCGGCCCTGGGCGATCCGGATCGGGTCGACGTCACCGATCAGGTCGCCGACGCTGGTGTCCGGGTGGCGAGCTTCTCGCCGTACCGCATCGAGCGGTGCAGCCAACCGACCGGCAGCTCGTCGCCGGCCTCGGCGACCTGGGCTCGGGACGCCGGGTGAGCGGGTGCATCGGGTGTTCGTTGAGCACCGAACCTCCGATGACGGGAGTCCACTCGTCGAGCAGCGCACCCAGGGAGCGGATCAGTCGGGTCTTGCCCTGGCCCCGCTCGCCGAGCAGCACCATGTCGTGGCCGGCGAGCAGTGCCCGCTCGACCTCGGCAGCACGCTGTCGTCGTAGCCGACGATGCCGGGGAAACGGGTCTCGCCGGAGCGCATCCGGGCGAGGAGGTTGTCGCGGAGTTCCTGCTTGACGGTGCGGTACTGGTGACCGGCCGCCCGTAGCGCGCCGAGCGTGCCGGGCAGGTCGGCCGGTGGAACCGGGATTACCGGGTAGGCGCAGTCACCCGACCCACGCTAGCTCACATTCCCGGGGCACCCCAGGCATCAGGGACACCCCCGCCACCACCCTCAGCCCCGGTCACAACGCCGGCAGGCACCGCGGCGGCGCAGGTGGTACGCGTACGTGGCTGCTCCGAGCGCCACACCCCACAGCGGCCAGAGCAGCATCGGCGCCCCGGTCAGGCTGATACCGCCGGTCAGCCGCCAGAACTCGGGGTTGCTGAGCAGCCCCAGCGAGGCCGCGGTGACCGCGATGGCCACCAGGGTCGCCGGCACCACGGCCAGCTTCACCGGCACCGGGCGGCCGGCCAGCCCGAGCATCCAGCGCGGGAACCGCTCGCCCCAGCGCTGCACCAGGCCGAGGGTGAGGATCGCGCCGACAGTGGCGAACGCACCCAACCCGAACCCGGCCCAGACCAGCCCGCTGTCCTGCATCTCGGTCAGGAACTCCCGGGAGATGCCCAGCGGGATGCCGGCGGCCCAGGCGAACCGGGTCAGCGCGTACGTCAATGGGATGACCGCGGCGATGCCGGCGGCCCACCGGCCCCAGCGGCGGCGGCCCGGGTGGTCCAGCCCTGGCCGGTGTGGCCGCGGCCGCAGTCGACGCAGGCGCTGGCGGTACGCCGCTGCCAGGTGAGCACCGCGCCGGCCAGCAGCAGCCCGCCGCCCAGCGCGGCGAACCGGGCGAACAGGGCCCAGTTGAAGAGGTCGGAGTAGTCGACCGGCGGCCAGCCGAACGGCGCGCCGACGATCAGAATCGGCAGGTAGCCGAGCATGAGCAACACCCGGACATCCGGCACGACCATGACGAGCACGAACGCGACCGCCCAGCCGTAGCCGGCGAGCAGCGCCCGCAGCGGACCGGATGGGTGTACCGCCGGGCGGCTCATGGCCAGTGCGGCCACCGCAGCGGTGAGCAGTACGCCGGCGAACAGCGGGTGGCCAGTTCCACCGGCACCAGGCGGAGCAGGCTGACGTCGCCACCGTGCTTGTCGTTCGCGCCGAACGGGTAACCGGCGCCGGTGATCGTGCCGAGCAGGGCGAGTACGCCCCACAGGCCGAGCCAGGCGGCGGCCAGCGGGCGAGCCGGTCCGGCCAACGCGAGTCGGCACGGGCCGGGTGGGCAGTGATCGTCGTCATGTTCCCAGCCTCGACCGATCGGCGGACGGTTCCTCCCGGCCGGCGGTGAACCCGCTCCCCGACAGTGGGACCGCGCGGGGAGACCGGTCAGCCAGACGGGGTGACGAAGCCGGACTCGTAGGCGGCGATGACCGCCTGGGTGCGGTCCCGGACGCCCAGCTTCGCCAGCACGTTGCCGACGTGCGTCTTGACCGTCTCCATCCCGACCACCAGGTGCGCGGCGATCTCCGGGTTGGACCGGCCGGTGGTCATCAGCCGCAGCACCTCGGCCTCGCGCTCGGTCAGCCGGGCGGCGCGCAACCGGTCGCCGCCGACCGGCCCGTACGCCCCGACGAGTTGACGGATCGCGGCCGGGAAGAGCAGTGACTCTCCCGCCGCGACCACTCGGACGGCCTCCACCACCTCGGCGGGCCTGGCGCGTTTGAGCAGGAAGCCGGAGGCGCCGGCGCGCAGCGCCTCGTAGACGTACTCGTCGTTGGCGAAGGTGGTGACCACCAGCACCCGGGCGGGTCGGCGGAGGTCGCCAGCAGGTGCCGGGTGGCCTGGATGCCGTCGATGCCGGGCATCCGGACGTCCATCAGCACCACGTCGGGTCGGTGCCGGGCGACCAGCGGCGGCACCTCGGCGCCGTCGGCGGCCTCGGCGAGCACGTGCAGGTCCGGCTGGGCGTCGATGATGGCCCGCAGCCCGATCCGGATCAGCTCGTCGTCGTCGACGATGAGCACGCCGGTGGTCATCGTGTCTCCTCGTAGGGCAGGCGGGCCCGGAGCAGCCACCGGTCGCCGTCCGGGCCCACGGTCAGCCGGCCACCGAGCAGCAACACCCGTTCCCGCAGGCCGTCCAGACCTCGACCGCCTCGCCCCGGCCGGACCCGGTCGGGATGACTGAGCGCATTGATTAGCTCCAGCTCCAGCGCGTCGGGTGCAGGTCCAGGCGCAACGTCACCGGGCCGTGGCCGTGTCGGGCGGCGTTGGTCAGCCCTTCCTGGACCATCCGGTAGCCCTCCCGGGAGACCGCCGCGGCACTCGCGCCGGGTCGCCGGCGCGATGTGCCTGCACCGCCAGGCCGGCCGCGCGAGCGTCGGTGACCAACCGGTCCAGGTCGGCGAGGGTACGCTGCGGCGCCACCACCTGTCGGTCGCGTCCGTTCTTCGGAGCAGCCCGAGCACGTGGTCCAGGTCGTCCATCGCGGTACGCCCGACGTCTTCGATGGCGGTGAGCGCCCGCCGGACGAACTCCGGGTCGGTGTCGAGCATCTCGCGGGCGGCCCCGGCCTGAAGGGTGGCCACGGTCAGCGCGTGACCGACCGAGTCGTGCAGTTCGCGGGCCAGCCGGTTGTGTTCGGCGAGTCGAGTGGCCTGCGCCTCCAGGGCGGCGATCCGCTCCGCCTGCGCGGGGCCGAGCAACACCGGTGCCATCAGACCGGCGAGCGCGCTGACCCCGGCGACGGCATAAACGAGGCCGATCAGCATGACCACCCCGGTCACTGTCAGCCAGCCGCTGTTCCGCCCGTCCAGCGGCCCGAACCGTTGCTGGATGATCGCCTCGGCGCCGACACCGAACTGCTGGGCGATGAACGCCAACGCCAGCGGCAGCGCGGTGACCAGCGCGGCCATCAGCAGGGCGCCGACGACGAGGTGGGTGACGATCCAGAGCGCGCTGCGCAGTCGGGTCTCCCGGTCGCCGCTGTGCCCCGAAGGGGTTCGGGAAGGTCGACGCCGAGCAGAGCGCGTACGGCGGCGATCTCAGAGCCCGGCTGCCGTTGAGCAGCAACGGCAGCCCGGCGATCAGCGCCGCGATCACCAGTAGGACGTACACCAGTACCCGGGGATCACCGCGTGGTGACCAGTTCGGCGAAGGTCGCCACGAGGACCCCGTACGGCAGGGCCAGCACGCCGCCGAGCAGCAGGAACACGCCGCCTCGCCAGGTGGTGCGGGCGACCAGCGGGGCCAGTGCCGCTCGGAGGGTCACCTCGTCATTCTGCCGCCGGGCCCGGCCGGCGCGACTCCCGCGCCGGGGAGATCTCAGCGGTGGTCGTGGACGTACCGCTGTGGGTCCTTGTCGCGGAACGGGAGGTTGCGGCCGTTCTTGTGCTCGCCGTAGAAGGTCAGCCAGCGTTGACCCAGCTCAGCACGCAGTTCGAAGCTGGCGTGCCGGCGGAAGTCGGGCAGCGCCCCGTCCTCCTCCTCGGCCAGGTGCTCGCTGTTCTCCCGGCGGGCCGTGCCGACCGCCGTCCACCACTGTTCCGAACCGACCGGATGCAGTTTCGCCTCGGCGATGGCGTCCCGGATCTTGTTGTGGTCGCCGATCGCGTCGGCGGTCTCGTCCTCGCCGTCGTCGCCGTGCCTCACCAGGTGCGGGTAGAGGATCGCCTCCTCCGCCTCGGCGTGGATGTCCAGGTGCAGGGCGAGGGCGTCCCAGACGGCGAGCATCTCCTGCTCGTCGCGGGCGTCGTCGAGGCGGGCGAAGCCGCGCCGGAAGGCGGCGTGGTCGTCCAGGATCAGTGCGGTGATGTCGTCCACTGTGCTCATCTTCCCGTTGGTTTGGCGAACCGGGCACGCAGCATCGCGGGCACCGCGGCGAGCCCGGTGATCGGGCGGAAGCGTTTCGCGGCCCCGGCCAGCGCCGCGTACTCGTCGTCGGCGAGGTCGATGTCCGCGGCGGCTGCGTTGCGTTCCATCTGCTCGACTCCGGACGCGCCGGGGATGGCGAGCACGTTGGGTGGCGCAGCAGGTAGGCCAGCGCGATCTGGCTGGGGTGGCGTCGTGGGCGTCGGCGACCTGGCGCAGGGTGTCGATCAGGACCGCGCCGCGTTCCAGGTTCTCCGGCAGGAAGTACGGGTTGGCACGCCGGACCGCGCCGGTCGGCGGGTTCTTCGCGTCGTAGCGCCCGGAGAGAAAGCCCTGCGCCAACGGGCTGAACGCGATGATCAGCCGGCCGGTGTCCCGCGCGTACGGCAGCAGGTCCTGCTCGGGTGCGCGGTCCAGCATGCTGTAGCGGACCTGGTTGCTGAGCACCCGCCGGCCGAGCGCCGCCTCGGCGACCTGCCAGCGGCGCAGCCCGTAGTTGCTGACGCCGACCTCGCCGACCAGCCCGACGTCCTGGAGGACTCGCATGCCGCGCATGGTGGTGTGATCGGCGACGAGCGGATTGGGCTGGTGCACCTGGTAGAGGTCGATGCTGGTGACGCCGAGCCGGGCCGCCGAGGCGACCGCCCGCTGTTGCACCACCGCGGCGACCGGCAGAACCGGCAGGATCTTGGTGGCGATCATCATCTTGGCCCGGTCGTCGCCGAGCGCCGCTCCGAGGATCCGTTCGCTGCGGCCGAAGCCGTAGATCTCCGCGCTGTCGAAGACGGTCACGCCCAACTCCACGGCCCGCCGGACGATCTGCGCTGCCTGCTTCTGAAGTCCGGGCCGTACCCCCATTCCCGGAGCCGAACTGCCAGGTGCCCAACCCGATCTTGGACAACGGTTTGGGGTGTCGAGCGCAATGAAACGCATGGCGTCGAAACTACCCCGATGTCCCGGTTTCACGCGCCCGATCGCTGGCACCACGGGCCGGAGCTAGGCTCATGATCGTGACCTACCTCGCCGCGGATGACCGCTACGACACCATGACCTACCGGCGCAGCGGACGCAGTGGCCTGCGGCTGCCCGCCGTCTCGCTCGGCCTGTGGCACAACTTCGGTCCGGACCGCCCGTTCGAACGGCAGCGCGACATCGTCCGCCGCGCCTTCGACCTGGGGTCACCCACTTCGACCTGGCCAACAACTACGGCCCACCGCCCGGTTCGGCGGAGGAGAACTTCGGCCGGATGCTCGCCACCGACCTGAAGCCGTACCGGGACGAGCTGGTCATCTCCAGCAAGGCCGGGTATCTGATGTGGCCCGGCCCGTACGGCGAGTGGGGTTCGCGCAAGAACCTGATCTCGTCGCTGGACCAGTCGCTGGGCCGGATGGGTCTGGACTACGTCGACATCTTCTACTCGCACCGGTTCGACCCGGACACCCGCTCGAGGAGACGATGGGGCGCTGGACTCCATCGTCCGCTCCGGCAAGGCGCTCTACGTCGGCATCTCGAACTACAACTCGGAGCAGACCAGTCGGGCCGCCGCGATCCTGCGCGAGCTGGGTACGCCACTGCTGATCAACCAGCCGTCGTACTCGATGCTCAACCGCTGGACCGAGTCCGACGGCCTGCTCGACACGCTGGAGCAGGTCGGGGCGGGTTGCATCGCGTACAGCCCGTTGGCCCAGGGCCTGCTGACCGACCGCTACCTGGGCGGCATCCCGGCCGACTCGCGGGTCCGCACCAGCGTCTTCCTCAACGAGAGCGACCTCAGCGACGAGAAGATGGCCACGATCCGAGGGCTTGGCGCAGTCGCCGAGCAGCGTGGCCAGTCGCTGGCCCAGCTCGCGCTCGCCTGGGCACTGCGCGACCCGCGGATGACCAGCCTGATCATCGGGGCGAGCAGCGTCGAGCAGTTGGAGACGAACATCGCCGCGCTGGACAACCTCGACTTCACCGCCGACGAGTTGGCCGAGATCGAGCGACACCTGGGCTGAGCCCCGCCGGGTCCAGGGCGGGTCGGATCACCAGATCCGGCGCCGCCCGGCCCGGTGGTTGCGTACCTCGCACTGCCGTCCGGTCGGTGCGGCAGCGCCGCGGCGTCGCCACCCGGCGCCAACCAGCAGCACCAGGACCAGCACGGCGGCAGCGCCGGCAAGCACCGGCCACCGGCTGCCGAGGTCGGTCACCGACGCCACCGGCACGCCGGGTCGGCCGCCGCCACCGCCGACCCGCTGGCGGCCGGCGCACTCGCAGCGGTACGCGGTGCGCCCTTCGGCGGGCGGCCTTCGGCGTGTCGGCCTTCGACGGGTGGCGGTGGCCTTGGCACCACGGAACACCACGTCCGAGCAGGAGTAGTAGGTGTCCGGGTGTTGGAGTTCTGCCAGATCGTGTAGATGAGGTGTCGGCCGCTCCGGCCCGCCGGCAGTCGACCCGCCAACTGGTACGCCCCGGCGCACCGGCGGGTCGGTAAGCGTCAGAAAGGGGCGCGACTCCAGATCCGCCCAGGTCAACCGCGCACGGGGGTCGTAGTCCGGTTTGGTGACGTAGAGCCGGAAGGTGCCCCGGTGCTCGATGATGGTCCGATACCGGAAGGTGAACGTCGCGCCGGTGGTCAGTTCGGTGCTCGGCCAGTCGGTCCTGGCAGGTCCAGTCCCCGGTACGCGGACAACCCGCCGCTGCACAGCTCACCGTCCGGGATCCGCTCCCGGTCTCGCCCGCTGATCGCGGCGACGCGCACGTTGTCCCATTCGCGGACGGCCGCTCCGGCCTCGATCGCCGCTCGGCACGCGCTGGTGGCCGCGTACCGGCCCCGGGCCCGCAGGCCGCCGCCCGGCTGACCGGATCGGTCGGGGCGCCGTGCGCGGCGGCAGACGTGGCTGCCAGGGCACGGTCGCGGCAGCGACCAGCACCACGGCGAGGAGCCGGCGAACGGCATGAGGATGACCTCCTACCACTGGTACGGCCGGCGACCGTCAAAGGTTCGACGGCGACCGGGCGGGAATCCGGTGGGTGGGTGAAGCGTTTCGATACTCGGAACCGCTCGCACCGAGGAGGCACAGATGAAGGTACGTAGCTCGTTGCGTGCACTGAAGCAGAAGCCGGGTTCGGTGGTGGTCCGCCGTCGCGGCCGGGTGGTCGTGGTGAACCGCGCCAACCCGCAGTGGAAGAGCCGTCAGGGCTGACCCAGCCCAGACCAGACATACAGTCGACAAACGCCCCGACCGGGTTTCCCGGTCGGGCGTTCTGCATGTCGCAGGCAACAGGACGGCCAGCATGATCCCGGAAAAGTCTTGCCAAGAATCTTGGCAGACCGTTGAACCGGCGCTTCAAGTGGTCCGTCATGCCTGCGTCCCAGGTATCCGAGGACTCAACTCCAGGAAGGAGCCAGCAGAACCAGGGGCCCCAGGTGCGGGATCGACACCGCACCCCGTACTGAAGAGAGAAGAGATCAAGAATGACCAGTCCAGGCGGTTATCAGGATCAGCGCGTTGTCTATCAGGAATCAAACGTCGTCTACCCGGACCAGCCGGCTCCCTACCCGGGCCAGAACGCTCCCTATCAGTACTACCAGGACGAGCAGGCACCGGACGCGAGCAGCAGTAGCCAGGCTCCGCAACCGGGTGGTTCTTATGGCGCGGCCAGCCCGGACACGGTCTACTATTCGCTCTCTTCGGCCAGCGAGGGAGAAGATCTCGCCCCGAGTGCTCGAGAAGTGGAACGTCAGTGGCTCGCCGGGAAGAAGGAGAAGGTAGACCGACTGAAGGCGGCGGTCGACAACGCTGGGGGCGGTCGAGAAAGGCAGCAGCAGTAAAGGCGTACGAAAAATATAAGAAAACCGACGAGTACAAAGACTACCGGAGCCGCAGGAGCGCTTTTAATGCCTCTGCGCCCTCCCGCAGTGCCCAAGCCAGCGAGATCGGGCCGTCGGACAGCCGATCGAGCCACTCCACCCGTCCTGGCCCCAGCCAAGGGGAATCCCAAGGTTACGGCTGGCAGCCACAGGCGTCTCAGCCCACGGAAGTCGAGGCGCTTCGGGAGAAGTACGGATATCCGCCGCCCACGACCACGACGCAGCAGGCGTTGCAGAACGTCATCATGTACACGAACGAATACGCAGCGAAGGGCATCGAATACGCAATGCTCCCGGGGACGACCAGGGACTGGCTTGCGGAGAACTGGGCAAAATTCCCAAGGCGACCATTGACAACATTTCTACCGGGCTCACGACAGCAGACGCCGCGTACAGTGGATCAGATTCCATGACCGCAACGGCGGTCCGCTATATGGCCCACATAACGCAGGCGTACCAGAGCACCGCGGCGATCGGCAACTTTCTGGAGTCGGGGCCCAGGGCAGATCCAAGCTGGACGCGTCGAAGAATGTCGCCCAGGCGTTAGGCGTTGGCTTCGATTACGCCACGATGTACAGCCAGCAACCACTGGTCGGCGTCGCCTCAGGCGCCTTCAAAGGTTTCGTCCAGCCCGGCGCGGAGGTTGTCACGCAACTCGCTGATCACGTCCACGAGACCCACATAGCGCAGCGGGGGCGCGACGCGACGCGGTCGGCGGCGGTGCTATTGACGCGAACCCGTATTCGGGTCAGTCGAACCTGGAGTCGCGGGAAGAGACCAGATCCGCCAAGGTGGAAACGAAGCAGTCTCGGGACAAATCACGCGGCCACCCCGGCCAAGTCCCCGGTCCGCTGACAGGTCGAAGCCCGACGTTTGACGATCGGCACCGGGACGGTGCTTGCCGGTCTGGCGCGCACCGTCCCGGTGTCGCGAATCTGGAGCGAGAACAATGACCCAAGGGGTTCAGAGCGCTGAGGAGTCGACCGGCGCGGCGACCGAGGAACCGAAGCCGTTCTTCATCTTCTATCTGAACGGGCCGGAGTACGTCGAGGAGCTTCGGCGGCTGTCGCGCTGGGTCGAGCAGTTGTTGCTCCCTGTCTACGGCCGGGAGGTGACCTCGGCGTCGCCCTGGTGCCCGCGGTGGCGGGAGCATCCGGAGGCCATCGGGTATCTGCACGCGCTCTGGCTCGCCTGGCAGGACAAGACCGGCCCCACGGCGACCATGCTGGGGCCGTTGGAGTGGCACCGGGATCATCTCCGGCCGATCATGGATGCGCTGGGGAGCCCGGACGGACCGTTCGCCGGCTGCAAGCGGGTGCTCATCGAGTCAAGGAGCGGCCGTTCGTCGACGATGACGGCTTCCTGTCCGCGGAGTGAGCGGAATGCAGAGGTGACCAAAGATCAGGGTCCACCGACTTCTGTCGGTGGACCCTGCGTGCTGAACTGCCATAACAAGGGTGGAGCCGAGGGGACTCGAACCCTGACCCCCACACTGCCAGTGTGGTGCGCTACCAGCTGCGCCACGGCCCCTTGCCGTCGTCCCGGTCACCCGGGCACTGGGAAACTATACACAGACGGGCCCGCATGGTCATCTCGCGGGGTCCCCACCGAGCTGGGTCAGTTGAGCGCCACGTCGGGCGGGAAGTGTGCGACCGCCGCCATCATTCCGCCCTGCCTGCGCAGCACCATCGGCCACAGGTCGTCGGGCCGGTCGACGAAGGCGTCACCGGGCAACCCGTCCAGCAAAACCAGGAGCCGTCGGCGATCTCCTGCTCCAACTGGCCGCTGCCCCAACCGGAGTAGCCGGCGAAGACGCGAATGCCGCCGATGCTCTCCCGCAGCCGATCCGGGTCCACCGAGAGGTCGATCGTGCCGACCGCCCCGGAGACCTGGTGGAAGCCCTTCAAACGGCGCATCGGGTGCCGCATCCGGGCGAGGCAGATGGCCGAGTCGGGCTGCACCGGGCCGCCCTCGAAGAGCACCGCCGGATGGCGGGCCAGATCGCTCCAGTCACCGAGCACCTCGGCGACCGGCACCTCGGTGGCCCGGTTCAGCACCACGCCGAGCGCGCCGCCCGGCTCGTGGGCGACCAGCAGCACCACCGTACGGTCGAAGTTGGGGTCCTTGAGCGCCGGAGTTGCAACCAGCAGCCGCCCGGTCATCGACTCCATCGCTCGTCCGCCGATCGCCTGACCTCTCCCTGCATGCCACACACCCGTCAACCGTGAACCCGTGCCGGGGACCGGTCATCCGTCCGGTGCATCGGGATCAGCCGCCCTGTCAACGCCATGCCTGGCACCATAGCCTGCGTCCCGGGCGCTGGCTAAGGTCTGACCGGCGGGTGATCAGACAGTTAAAACTGACAGTGGATCGCCCCGACGACGGACCTCCCGGTGATCGACGGATCTGAACGACCGTCGACCGGGAAAAGCCCGAAAGGTCTGTCACATCCCGATAGATTCGGTTAATCGGGAAGGGGAGCACGGTCAGCCCTGCCCGCGACACGGAGGCGGGTGGCGATGGCAACGGTCCGGGACGCGACGTACGACGTGCTCCGCACCCTCGGGATGACCACCGTCTTCGGCAACCCGGCTCCACCGAGGAGCCCTTTCTCCGGACTTCCCGGCCGACTTCCACTACGTCCACGCGCTGCACGAGGCGACGGCCGTCGCGATGGCCGACGGCTACGCCCAGGCCAGCGGAACCTGCTCGCACGTCAACCTGCACACCGCCCCCGGCACCGGCAACGGCATGGGCAACCTGGTCACCGCCTGGCACAACAAGACCCCGTTGATCGTCACCGCCGGCCAGCAGACCCGGGAGATGCTGCTCCTCGAACCCCGGCTGACCAGCCGCCGGCCCACCGAGCTTCCACAGCCCTACGTCAAGTGGGCCTACGAACCGGCCCGGGCGCAGGACATCCCCGCGGCGGTGCTGCGGGCGTACGCGACGGCCATGCAGCCACCGGCCGGGCCGGTCTTCCTCTCCTGCCGATGGACGACTGGGCCCAGCCGGCCGACGCACCGCCCGCGCCGCGAACGGTCGCCACCCGGTTCGCGCCGGACCCGCAACGGTTGGACGAGTTCGCCCGGGTGCTGGCCGCCAGCCACAACCCCGTGCTCGTGTACGGGCCTGGGGTGGACCGCTCCGGCAGTTGGACGACAGCTGTCACCTTGGCCGAGCGGCTGGCCGCCCCGGTCTGGTCCGCCCCGCCCCCGAGCGGGCCGTGTTCCCCGAGGACCACCCGCACTTTCGCGGAGTGCTGCCGTACGCGATCGGCCCCTGGCCGAGGCGCTGCGTGGGCACGACACGGTGCTGGTCGTCGGCGCCCCGGTGTTCCGCTACTACCCGTACGTACCCGGTGAGCACCTGCCCGACGGCGCTCGGCTGCTGCACGTCACGGACGACCCCGACGAGGCCGCGCGAGCCCCGGTCGGGGACAGTCTGCTCAGCGACCCGGGTTGGCCCTGGCCGCGCTGGTCGAGCGGGTGCCGCCGACCGACCGGCTGCCGCCCGCACGGCGGGACGTGCCGCCACCGCCGGAGGTCACCACCCCACTGAGCGCCGACGCCCTCTTCGCCGCGCTGGCCGCGCACTGGCCGACGGACGGTGTGCTGGTCCAGGAGTCACCGTCCAATCTGTCCGCGCTGCGTCGTCGGCTGCGGATCACCCGCCCGGCGTCGTACTTCACGATGGCCAGCGGTGGCTCGGCTACGGCCTGCCGGCCGCGATCGGGGTGGCACTCGCCGAACGGGACACCGGGCGCGGTCGCCCGGTGGTGGCGGTGATCGGCGACGGCTCGTTCCACTACTCGGTGCAGGCGCTCTGGACCGCCGCGCGCCTCGCGCTCCCCGTGGTGGTCGTCGTCCCGATCAACCAGCAGTACGCGATCCTCAAGGCGTTCGCCGAGCTGAAGGACACCCCGGCGTACCCGGGCTGGACCTGCCGGGCCTGGACATCATCGCGATCGCCGCCGGTTACGGCTGTGCCACCGAGGTGGTGGAGACTCCCGACCGGCTCGGCGCGGCGCTCGCCACCGGGCTGCGTGCCGACCGGCCCACCGTGTTGGCGGTGCCGATCAGCACCGACGTGCCCAGCCTCCTCTGAACCGACAGGCGGTCAACGCGGTGCGATCGACAGGGGCGCACCGGTGGAGACGTCCAGCACCGGGCGGGCCCCAGCGGCGCCGTGAGGGTGACGGTGACCGGCTCCAGCTTCAGCAGGGCGATACATTCGCCGGTGGCCCGGGTGACACTGCCTCCGACCACCACGACGTCCGGTCGTTCCCAGACCAACGGGGTGATGCCGGTGTCGCAGGCGCCGACGCCGAGCCGCACGGTCAGCCGGGCAGCGTCGATCGCCGCAAGGTTCTGGGCGGCCACCAGCCCGTCCGGCAGCGGTCCGGCCGGTGCGCTCGGCTCGGGGACCGGCGTCACCGCCGTCGGCGCGACGGCGAGTCGGACCACCGGGGTGGCCAGCTCCTCGACGGTGAACAGCCAGGCCGGCACCTGCGCCTCGCCCCGGCTCGTGCGGACCGGCACCTCACCGAGGGTGACCCCGGTGACGGTGAGCGGAAGGCAGGCGGTCTGCGCGGAGCTCGTGGCCCATCCGTCCGGTCCCGGTTCGACGGTGGGGCCGCCGGGAGTCGGCCGGCCGGGCCGCTTCGGACGCCCCGGGCAGGGCAGCGGATCACCCTGGTCGAGCTGCCGGTACGCCTCGGCGGCGCTGACCAACGGCAGCCTCAGCCGTCCGTCCGGAAATCGGATCTCAGCACTGACCCGGGTGGGTGGTATCGGCACCCGCGAGCGGTACCAGCCGGCCTGGAAGGCGGCCTCGGTGTCGGGGTGAAGCGCGGGTCGCCGGTGAGCACTGTCGGCCCCTCCAGCGGGACGTAGCCCGTCCGCCATTCGGGGCCGGGCTGCCACGCCTCGGCAACCTGGGTGGCCCGCTGGTCGAACGTCTCCGCGCGGTTCGTCGGCTTGCCGGGCCGCCGGACGGACCGGCGTCGGTCGCGGCGCAGCCGGCAGTGAGCAGCAATGGGAGTACGAGCATCAGGACCGGTCGACGCATGTGCGGTTCGACGTGCCCGTCGAGCGGCCGGTTCCCTGTCGCAGTTCAGGTTTCCCCGCCAAGATCCGTCTGGTACGCCTCCCAGAGCAGGTCGGCGCCGCGCCGCCGATGCCGGGCCAACCTCCGCAGCAGGTGCCCCGCCCGATGGCGCAGCTCGTCGGGTGCGCCTCGGGCCGCTCGGCGATCTGTTGGACCGCCAGGATCGCGGCGACGATCGCCACGTGCTCCCGGGTCAGCAGCCGCACCCGTGGTCCAGTCGCGGCGACTGGCTGAGCAACTCCCGGTAGAAACCGGTGGGGCCCTCGGTGACCCGGACGTGCTCGGCGAAGCCCTGCCGCACCGGGCGCAGCCGGAGGAGGACGTCTTCGCGCCAGCGCGGTTCGGTCGCGGCGACGGAGACGGCCCGGCCGAGGGCGTGCACGTACCCGGCGAGGCCGGCCGGACGCGGCTCACCGGGTAGCCCGATGGGAGGTGGATCGGGGGCGTCCGGCCGGTGCGCGGCGCGCGGCCGGGCGACGAGTGACGGCTGCTGCTGGATCGGACCGGTGACCACTGGCACCTCCCGCACGGCGCTGCTACCCCATACCGCGATGGTGAGCCCGGGTCGGTCGCCCTGTCCAGGCCTATCAGGAAAACCAGTGGCCGCCACTTGCTGGAACAACGAGCGCCCCGGCCGGTGGGCCGGGCGCTTCGTTCGAGGTGGTGGAGGTGCCGGGAATCGAACCCGGGTCCTTCGCCGGTTTGTCAGGGCTTCTCCGAGCGCAGCTCGCTGTGCCTCTACTCGGCCCCACCGCTCACGCGAGCAAGTTGGTGTGACGGGCCCAGTCGCTGATTAATCTCGCCGCACGGACCCCGCGACCGGGTCCGATTGGCCAGCCTCCTAGCTGATGCCGGCTACTGGGACGAAGGCGTTCCCAGGCCGACAGACTTAGCTACTCGCCTCAGGCGGCGAGAGCGAAGTCAGCGCGATTTTGCTTGGCGCTTATAAGTTTCCGACGACCGATTCTCGAGACGACGTCGGCTTCCTCGGCTCGCTTCCCCTGTCGCTGCGTACGAAGTCGAAACCAGTCACCCCTCGACAGGCCACCGATGTGGTGGCACTGACAAGACTAACGCCCCCGCAACCGCTTTCATCCCGAGCCCCGGGCGGCACGCCGATCCGGACAAACAGGATGAGCTAGTCGTCCATCCCCTGCCGCGCCGACCCGACACCCGGGCGATCTCCCGGTCCGCGTCCCGCTTGGCGAGGTCCTGACGCTTGTCGTACGACTTCTTGCCCTTGGCCAGGGCGATCTCGACCTTGGCCCAGCCGTCCGAGAAGTAGACCTGCAACGGGACGATGGTGAAACCGCCCTCGCGGGTCTTGCCGAGGAGCTTGTCGATCTCGACGCGGTTGAGCAGCAACTTGCGGGTACGCCGGGGCTCATGGTTGGTCCAGGTGCCCTGCGTGTACTCCGGATGTGCATCGAATGCAGGTACAACTCGCCGTCACGCTCCTGAGCGAACGCGTCGACGAGCGACGCCCGCCCGGCCCGCAGCGACTTGACCTCGGTGCCGGTCAGCGCCATGCCCGCCTCGTACGTGTCGAGGATGGAGTAGTCGTGACGCGCCTTCTTGTTGGAGGCGACGACCTTGCGCCCTTTTCCCGTGGCATCGGTGCCACCCCTCTCCCATGCCGTCCGTGGCCGGGCTCACCCCGGCCGGACAACCGATCATGCTACCCGGTGACAGGACCCTCCCGCGCCGTTTATTCCGGCAGCGGGAGGGTCCGAGCGACGGGACGACCCGTGTGGTGCCTAGACCCGCAGGTAGAAGCGCAGGGTGATCCAGGCGGTGGCCGCGCTGATCAGACCACCGACGCCGGCCATCAGCGGGAAGATGAACAGGATGTCACTCCAGCCGATCGGCGAGAGCAGACCCTGCAACGCGCTCAACGACCCGTCGAAGAGCAGATACTTCGCCGCTATCAGGGCGACCAGACCGAGCAGTGAGCCGATCAGGCCGGCCACCACCGCCTCCAGCACGAACGGCGCCTGGATGAACCAGTTGGACGCGCCGACCAGCTTCATGACCGCCACCTCGCGCCGCTTGCTGTACGCGGCGACCTGGATGGTGTTCGCGACCAGCAGCAGGGCGGCGACGGCCATCACGATGGCGGCGGCCAGGGCGATGTTCTGGATCGCGGTGAGGACGTTGAAGACCTTGTCGAGCAGTCGACTCTGGTCGATGATCTCCTCGACGCCCGCCGTGTCCTTGTACGCGTCGTAGATGTTCTTGTACTGCTCCGGGTTGTTCAGCTGAGCCGGAACGCCTCGGGCAGCTGGTCCGGCTTGACCGCCTTCACCAGGTCCGGTGCGTCCGGGTACATCTCCTTGAAGCGCTTGTACGCCTCGTCCTTGCTGACGTAGAAGACCTCCTTCACCAGGGGTCGCTATCCAGCGGTCTTCAGGTCGGTGCGCTCCTGCTCGCTCACCTCCTGGGTCAAGAAGATCGAGACTTCGATGTTCTTGTAGTAGAGGTCCTTCATGTCGTCGACCTGGCGGTACATCAGACCGCTGGCGCCGAGCATGGTCAGCGAGACCGCCATCGTGATGATCATCGCGATGGACATGGTCACGTTGCGCCACAGTCCGACCAGTACCTCGGACAGGACGTATTTCACGCGCATCGGGATTTCCTCCGGGTCTCCGGCATGAGGTGTTCGTCGTCAGGCTGCGCAGGGGTGGAGCGCTGGCTCACCCGTAGACGCCGCGGGCCTGGTCACGCACGATGCGACCGCTCTCAATCTCAACGACGCGGCGGCGCATCTGGTTCACGATGTTGGAGTCGTGGGTGACCATCACGACGGTCGTGCCGGTGCGGTTGATCCGGTCCAGCAGGCGCATGATCTCGATCGAGGTGTCCGGGTCCAGGTTTCCGGTGGGCTCGTCCGCCAGCAGGATCAGGGGACGGTTCACGAACGCCCGGGCGACGGCGACCCGCTGCTGCTCACCACCGGAGAGTTCGTGCGGGTAGCGGTGCTCCTTGCCACCGAGACCGACCAGCTCCAGCACCTCCGGCACGACCCGGCGGGCAACCGCCTTGGTCTTGCCGATCACCTCGAGGGCGAACGCCACGTTCTCGTAGGCGGTGCGGTTCGGCAGCAGCCGGAAGTCCTGGAAGACACAGCCGATCGAGCGCCGGAAGTGGGGTCGCTTCCAGGAACGCATCGACGTGACGTCCTTGCCGTTGACGACGACGTGGCCCTTGTTGGGGGCGACCTCGTGCAGCAGCATCTTGATGATTGTGGACTTGCCGGAGCCGGATGGACCGATGAAGAGCGAACTCGCCCTTCTCGATCGAGACGGACACGTTGTCGAGCGAAGGCCGGACGCCTTCGGGTACGTCTTCGTCACTTGCTCAAGCTGAATCACGGGTGGTGAGTCTACGCGGTGTAACAACTGAGCCAAGCCCCACGCCCGCCGATCCGGCACGAGTCGTCGAATCAGGCCTCTACCTGGAGATCGACGACGCGCTCCGCCCGCGTGTCGTTACGCTCCGTCGCCGGCGAGTTGCCGCTGCTTACGCCAACGGATGCCCGCCTCGATGAAACCGTCCAGATCGCCGTCGAACACCGCGCTCGGATTGCCGGTCTCCTGCTCGGTACGGAGATCCTTCACCATCTGATACGGGTGCAGGACGTAGGACCGCATCTGGTCGCCCACGAGCCGGCGGCGTTCTCCTTGAGCCCTTCGAGCTTGGCCTGCTCCTCCTGGCGCTTGCGCTCCAACAGTCGCGCCTGGAGCACCCGCAGCGCGGAGGCCTTGTTCTGCAGTTGGGACTTCTCGTTCTGGCAGGTCACCACGATGCCGGTCGGGATGTGGGTCAGCCGAACCGCCGAGTCGGTGGTGTTGACGCTCTGCCGCCGGGGCCGGAGGAACGGTAGACGTCGACGCGTACCTCGTTCTCCGGGATGTCGATGTGGTCGGTCTGCTCGGTGACCGGCAGGACCTCGACGCCCGCGAAGCTGGTCTGCCGGCGGCCCTGGTTGTCGAACGGGCTGATCCGGACCAGCCGGTGGGTGCCCGACTCGACGCTGAGCGTGCCGTACGCGTACGGCACCTTGACCGCGAAGGTGGCCGACTTCAGGCCCGCCTCCTCGGCGTACGAGGTCTCGTAGACCTCGGTCGGGTAGCCGTGCCGCTCCGCCCAGCGCAGGTACATCCGCAGCAGCATCTCGGCGAAGTCGGCGGCGTCCACGCCACCGGCACCGGCCCGGATGGCGATCAACGCCTCCCGGGAGTCGTACTCGCCGGAGAGCAGGGTGCGGACCTCCATCTCCTGGATGGCCTTGGTCAGCCCGGTGATCTCCGACTCGACCTCGGTCAGCACGCCCGGGTCGGCCTCGGCCTCGGCCAGCTCCAGCAGGACCTGGGCGTCGTCGAGGCCGGAACGCAGGCTGCCCAGCTTGCTGATCTCGCCGTTGACGTACGACAGCTGCGAGGTCACCTGCTGAGCCTTGGCCTGGTCGTCCCACAGGTCGGGGACGGAAGCCTCCTGCTCAAGGCGGGCCTTGTCCTCGTGGAGACGGTCGAGGTTGAGGACGGCCTCGATGCTTCGCAGGGTCGCGTCGAGTTCCTTGAGCTGTTCGGCGTAATCGGCAGCGGTCACGACACACAAGCGTACTGTGCCGGGGCGGAGCAGCTCGTTCTGGATGCGCGAACTGGCCGCAGGTCACCCGACGGGGCGGACTTCAACCACGACAGGGCCGCCCGGTGGTACGCGACGGCGAACTCCAGCGCGCTGGCGTCGTAGGTCTCGCCATCCCGCTTGGCGTTCTTCACCTGCTCCCGGACCTGGGCGAGGGCCTCGGTGTGGTATTCGTTGGCCGAGGCGTACAGACCCTTCAGCTGGCTGGCGGAGTGCAGGTTGCCAAAGGCCATCCGGAGCGCTATCGGGTTGCGGATCGTGTCCCGCCCGGGTTCTCCGCCAACCAGCGGGAAAACGTCCGTTTTCCGCTGGCGGTGAGCGCGTACGGCTGGCTCATTCGCGGCCCCGGCTTGCCGAGCCGCACGAAACCCGCTCGGCCAGCACCGGCAACTCGCGGTATACCTGACTGCGGGTCATCGACCAGTACGGCGCCAGACGGCGCTCAGCGGCGGCCATCAACTGACCGCCTGTCATCGGGCCCTCGTGGAGGAGGCCGAGAAGGCGCCGCCGTAGGGTTGACTCCGGAATCCGCCATGGCCACTACGCTGCCACTTTGCGCACCCGGCGTCCAGGATTTGCCAGTTTGCCACCCAACAGGACTTCCTAAGTGCACTGTCGGCGGCAGACTGTCCGTTGAGGACTATCGATGGATTGCGACATTCCGGCCGACCGCCGGCGGCGCACGCGCGCCGCCGGCGGGTCACCGTCGGTCAGCCCATGTGCGGGTACGTGTGATCGGTCGGCGGCACGAAGGTCTCCTTGATCGTCCGCGGCGAGATCCAGCGGACCAGGTTGAGCCAGGAGCCGGCCTTGTCGTTGGTGCCGCTGGCGCGGGCGCCTCCGAACGGCTGCTGCCCGACCACAGCACCGGTGGGCTTGTCGTTGATGTAGAAGTTGCCGGCCGCGTAGCATGCGCTCCCCGACCGACTCGACCACCCGGCGGTCGGTCGCGAGACCGAGCCGGTCAGCGCGTACGGGCGATCGACTCGGCCTGCGCGACCACGTCGTCGAAACGGGCGTCGTCGAACACGTGCACACCCAGGATCGGCCCGAAGTACTCGGTGGTGAACGTCTCGTGGGCGGCGTCGCCGCACTCGAACAGCGTCGGCCGGACGAAGTAGCCGACCGAGTCGTCGGCGGTGCCACCGGCCAGCACCCGGCAGCTGTCGTCGCCGGCGATCAGCTCCAGCGCGGCGGTGTGCCGGGCGAACGCCCTGTCGTCGATCACCGCGCCACCGAAGTTGCCGAAGTCGGCCACGTCACCGTAGGTCAGCGAGTCGGTGGTGGCGGCCAGCCGGTCGCGCAGCCCACCCTCCCAGATCGAGCGCGGTACGTACGCCCGTGAGGCCGCCGAGCACTTCTGGCCCTGATATTCGAACGCGCCACGGATCAGCGCGGTGTGCAGGGCGTCCACGTCGGCGCTGGTGTGCGCGACCACGAAGTCCTTGCCACCGGTCTCGCCGACCAGTCGCGGATAGCCCCGGTAGCGGGCGATGTTGTCGCCGACGGTCCGCCACAACTGCTGGAAGACCTTCGTCGAACCGGTGAAGTGGATGCCGGCCAGATCCGGGTCGGCGAGCACGACGTCGGAGACCTCCTCGCCCCGGCCGGTGACCATGTTGATCACACCAGGCGGCAGGCCGGCGGCCTCGAACAGCCGCATGGTGAAGTGCGCGGCGAACTGCTGGGTCGGGCCCGGCTTCCAGATCACCGTGTTGCCCAGCAGGGCCGGCGCCGACGGCAGGTTGCCGGCGATGGCGGTGAAGTTGAACGGGGTGACCGCGTAGACGAAGCCCTCCAACGGGCGGTGGTCGAAGCGGTTCCAGACGCCGGGCGAGGACGCCGGCTGCTCCTCCAGCAGGCGGCGCGCGAAGTGCACGTTGAACCGGAGGAAGTCGATGAACTCGCACGCCGCGTCGATCTCCGCCTGGATCGCGGTCTTCGACTGACCGAGCATGGTGGCGGCGTTCAGGGTGTCGCGCCAGGGCGGCGAGCAGCTCGGCGGCGCGCAGGAAGATCGCGGCGCGCTCCTCGAAGGGCAGTGCCCGCCACATCGGCGCGGCGTCCTTCGCCGCCTTGATCGCGGCACGGGCGTCGTCGTGGTGGCGTGCCCGGTCACACTCAGCACGTGGGCGTGCCTGTGCGGCTGCACCACGTTGATCGGGTCACCGCCGGCCATCCGCTGCTCACCGCCGATGGTCATCGGCAGGTCGATGCGCTCGGCGGCGAGCTCGGTCAGCCGCCGCTGGAGCCGGTCCCGGTCGGGTTGCCCGGCTCGTAGTTACGAACCGGCTCGTTGCGCGGCTCGGGAACGGAGAACACGGCATCCATCAAGGCTCCTGGCGATCTCGACAGCAGTGGCGAAACCGGACCCGCGGGCACCGACCGGATGGCCGGACACCGGACACCGCACGGAAGGCCGAGCAGCGGCGGGACCTCCCGTGATTCTCCCATGAAGGGCTGCACGCCCCACCTCCGCCACCGCCCTCCGCCAAGGACCGGCCCACCCTCCTCTCCTTACCGACCCCACCTCCTCACCCCTACCGACCGGCCTCGATCCGATGACCCGCCCGCGCGTTCCGACGCCACACCGGAAAATGCTCGGCGAGCACGGTCCGGCTCGGTCCGCCCCGGCCGTCCGGGGCGGCGGGTCACCCAGCGGACCCGCGTACCCTGAATGGTCGGTGACCTGCCGCCTCGAAGGGGAGACGATGACCAAGCAGCCCGGCCGCGTCCCGGCCGCGGAGTCGGACGAGCCGGTGGTCGACGCGACCAGCCCCAGCGGTCGACCGCTGCCCGCTCCCGGCGCGGCGGTGCTCGCCCTGCTGGCGCTCGGATGGCTGGCCGCCATGCTCTGGTCCACGCGCGAGGCCATCACCTCGGCGGCGGCTGGAATCACCGCGATCAGTCTCTCCGCGTTCGCCCTGCCCGGCGTCATCTCGGCGGCACTGGTGGCCGGGCCGCCGTCGCGCTCGCCGTCGGCAACCTGCTGGCCCGCCGGTACGGCGACTGGGCCACCCTGCGCTTCGCCGGGGCGATCGGCGCCGGAATGCTCGTCGGGCTTGCTGCCGCGCTGGCCATCAACCTCACCTACTTCGACACCTCGACCACCAACGTGATCGCCGGCACCACGGCGGCCGCGGCGATCATCGGGGCGCGCTGGCCGGCGCACGCACCGCCCCGGCGGTCGGTGCGGTGGTGACCGCCGCTCTGGGCACGCTGGTCTTCGTGGTCGCGTTCAGCCAGGCCCGGACCCACTGTTCGATCTCTTCGGGGCGGCGACAGCCAACAATCGCTGGTCGACGCGGCGAAGTGGGTGTCCCGTACCGAGTCGCTCGTCGCCGGGCTGCTGGCCGGGCTCCTGGCCTTCGGCTACCTGACCTGGTCGCGGCGTCGAGCCGTCCGCCGCGACCCGGAGGCCCGGGGCTGCGCTGGCCTGCGTACCTGCTCGCCGGCGCCGGGTCGGGGTTGCTCCTGCTGCTCGCCGAAGTGATCATCCGCGTCGGCGGCCGGTCGCTGCTCGACCTTGCCAGCGCGCTCAGCGAGGCGGACGCCGTGGCGCAGACCTCGCTGGGCACCTCACGCGTGGACAACGGCATCTGGGTGCTCTTCGTGGGGCGCTCACCGCGCTCATCGCGTTCGGGCGGACGCTCAGCCCGGCCCACATCGACGACGACGAACCGGCCGAGAGCTCGGACACCGTCGTGGACCGGCCCGACCCGGACGACGACGAGCCGAGCCCGGCCGAGGAGTTCGACTCGGCCCCACCAAGGCGGACCGGGCCCGCTGACGGCTGCCGTTCAGCGTCCGGGTGCCTGACGTCCGGCCTTCCGGTTGGTGGCGGCCTCCCGGGTGCCTGACGTCCGGGTCGTGGCTCAGCTGGTTGCGCGGAGGAGTAGGTCCAGCTCGGTCACGTCGTACCACTCCAGTTCGTGGTCCTCGGCACCGTCGACGGTGAACTGGGCGTCCGGGTCACCGGCAGCCGCCTCAGCCACCACGTCGGCCGCCGCGCCGACGTCCCCGGCCGCGCCCGCCCCGTCCAGGTGAATGGCCGCGACGGCACCCACCGGCACGGCGTCGGCCAACGTCACCGTGCTGGAACCCAGCTCACCGTCGCCGCGCCCGACGGCTACCGCCGGCAGGTCGACCGAGACGACGACGCGGCGGCGCGGAGCGCTCGGATCGGCCCGGAGCAGGTGCAGCGAGTCCTGGGCAGCCCGCGTGAACGCGACGTACTCCAACTCCTCCTCGTCGCCCTCGGCGTACCACTCCCGCAGTGCCGGGGTCACGGCGTGCGCCTGGTCGGCGGCCAGCCCTCCTCACGCAGCCGGGCCAGCATCGGCACGGTCGCCGGCACGTACACCCGGACAAGCTCCTCGGTCACCGGTCGTCTCCCCGCGTCGTCCTCCACCGGCGGCCGCCGGCACGGGCGCAGATCATGCCGCACGCCGTGACCGTCATACACCCGCCTCCGGCCGCAGGAAGTTTCCGGCCGGCGTGTCCCGGGTGCTCGCCGCTGAGAGGGTCGGTCGGGTGCGGGCGGGATGCTCAGCGGGTGCGGGCGGGATGCTCGGCCCGGTGCGGGCGGGTGCTGGGCGGTTGGCGCTGTCGGTGGCAAACTGAGCCAAACGACATCAACCCCGGAGTACCTGTGGAGCCGAGGTTCCTGCTGCTCCGACGTCGCCACCGAGCTGAACGTGTCGGACTCGCAGGTCTACCACATGGTGCGCAGTGGCGAACTGCCGGCGATCAAGATCGGCGGACGCGGCCAGTGGCGCGTCGAGCGCGTGCGGCTGGAAGAGTACATAGCGCGCAAGTACGACGAGACCGCAGACTGGGTGCAGAGCAACCCGCTGATCGACCGGGACCCGGAATAGGCGAAACCCAGCGCGGGTGACCCTCGCGGTCCGCTCGGCCGGCCCCAGCCCGGCCCGGCCCGCCTGGTCCGGCCCTGCGGCCCGCCTCGGCCCGACCCCTGCCCGGCCCAGCCCGCCTCGGCCCGGACCCGGCTCGCCCCTCACGGCCCACCCGGTCCGCCGCCCGGGCCGCCCGCCTCGCGTCGCCCGCCCGGACCCACCTCGCCCGACCGGCCCGCCTCGCCCCGCCCGATCCGCCCGATACGCCTCGCCCGCCCAATCCGCCCGATACGCCTCGCTCGGCCAGTTCGCCCGATCTGGCCTCGCCCGCCCGCCTTGATCCACTCGGCTTCCTTGAGCCGGGGTATTCGGCCGATCGATGCCCCGACTTCAAAGAAACGGAGTGGATCATGCGGTTTGGCGGGCGGATTTGGCCTGCTGGCCATTGACCGGGCCGTGTATCGCTCAGAATCGAGCTTGTCGGAGGCAAACGAAGGCAAACGCAAGATCAAGGGGGCCACGATGAGCGGAGCGCGACCCGGTCCTTCTCGGCCGCCCGTGCGACTGCGCCCGTCCCGCCCGTCGACCCGCCGTACGCCGACGAGACCGACGGGCCGTACTGGCCGGCACCGATCGACGGTCAGCTCGCACTTGACCTGTTCGCCTCGACCCGACCAAACCCGGTTCGACCATCAGAGCGTCGGGTCGCCCTGCGTCCGGTGCCCAGCCGTTCCACCACCCACCCGGGCACTCCATTGCCGGCGGCGACCGCTCCGGAAGCCACCCGAGCCGCGCATCGCTTCGTCGGCACCTGCCTGGAAGTGGTCAACGGCTACCGTTCGCCAGCCCAGGTGCGGACGTTGCTCGACCGGCCCGAGCGGGCGACCTGCTGACCGAGTTGGCCCGCGCGTCCGGGCGAGCCGGGCATCCCGCCGCCGTGCCAGCCGACCAGTGGCCCGGCTGCTCCGCCTGCGAGTCTGCGAGCCGAGGCAGGCCGCAGTGGAGGCAGCGGCCGTTCTCACCGGGCCGGCAGTCGGAGCTGGGCGATGGCGCTCCGCCTGGAGCATCTCCGGGGCCGCTGGCTTTGCACGGCCCTCACATCCTTTGACCACACCCTGCCCGGGTTCGACAGCCCGGCCGCCACACCACACCACACCACACCAGGCGGGTCCACCCGCCCGACCGCCCAAAACAGGTTAGGCCAGGCCAACCCGGGCCGGGCCAACCCGGACCGGGCCGGGCCAACCGGACCGGGCCGGGCCGGATCAGCTCGGGCTCTGGGAAAGCGGCCCATCGTCCGTTGACACCGCGCTTTCATGAAGGCGAGGTGATCACTCGCCCGGCGCGGCTTCGCGCCGCCTCGCGGGGCCGCCTGGGCACAGGATTGATCGGACCGGCAGGAGGTGACGCCGACGGGCCCGGCCTGATCGGCCGGGACCCGTCGGTCAGATGCTGTCGGTCAGATCCGTCGGTCAGTTGCCGCCGTTGGGGCGCCGTGGCAGCGCTTGTACTTGCGGCCCGAGCCACACGGGCACGGCGCGTTACGCGACGGGCCGTTGCTCGCCTCGGCCTGGTTCGGTGCCGAGCGACGGCTGGCGGCCGACGGAACTGCCGGGCCGCGCAGCCCGGAGGCTGGCCGCTGCGGGGAGGACGGCGCGCTCTGCCCCGGTGCGGCGGGAGCACCCGGAGCCGGGCGGCCACACCGAGCGCCGGAGCCTGCTGCTCGGCCTGCTCCACGGCGACTGCGCCGGGCTGGCCTCACCGTCGATGGTGGGAGCCGAGTATTGCAGGCCCTGCCGCTGCGGTGCGCGGTTGAGACCCTTCGCCCGGATCTCGACCGGCTTGTCGAGCAGCGCGACCTCGTCGGCGCCCGCCTCCGGCTCGGTCACCTGGACATCGATGTTGTAGAGGAACCCGACAGTTTCCTCCTTGATGCCTTCCATCATGGTGGCGAACATGTCGAAGCCCTCGCGCTGGTATTCCACCACCGGGTCGCGCTGGGCGTACGCCCGGAGGTTGATGCCCTCCTGGAGGTAGTCCATCTCGTAGAGGTGCTCGCGCCACTTACGGTCGATGACCTGGAGCAGCACCATCCGCTCGAGTTGGCGCACCCCTCGGTGCCGAGCTGCTCCTCGCGGCGGTCGTACGCGGCGTTCGCGTCCTCCTTGAGGCGGGCGACCAGGAAGTCGGAGTCCATGCCGGCTCGCGAGCCGCCGGCCTCCTCCTCCAGCTCCTCGATCGTCACGCCGACCGGGTAGAGCTGCTTGAGGCTGGACCAGAGCTGCTCCAGGTCCCAGTCCTCGCCGTAGCCGTCCGAGGTGGCACCCCGCACGTACGCCTCGACGGTGTCGTCGATCATGTTGCGGACCTGGTCGGAAAGGTCCTCACCGTTGAGCACCGGAGGCGCTCGGCGTAGACGACCTGGCGCTGCTTGTTGAGCACCTCGTCGTACTTGAGCACGTTCTTGCGGATCTCGGCGTTCTGACCCTCGATCTGGGCCTGGGCGCTCTTGATCTGCCGGGTGACCATCTTCGACTCGATGGGCACGTCCTCCGGGATGTTGAAGCGCTCCATCACCGCCTCGACCGCGCCGGCCCGGAAGCGCCGCATCAGCTCGTCCTGCAGGGACAGGTAGAAGCGGGACTCGCCCGGGTCACCCTGCCGACCGGCGCGACCGCGCAGCTGGTTGTCGATGCGCCGGGACTCGTGCCGCTCGGTGCCCAGCACGTAGAGGCCACCGGCGGCGGAGACCTCGTCCGCCTCGGCGTCGCAGGCCTGCTTCCAGTTGGGCAGGACCTCCTCCATGGCCTTGGCGTACTCTTCCTCGTTTTCCAGCGGGTCGAGGCCGCGCTGGCGCAGCTCGTTCGCGGCGAGGAACTCGGGGTTGCCGCCGAGCAGGATGTCGGTGCCGCGGCCGGCCATGTTGGTGGCCACGGTGACCCCGCCCTTACGCCCGGCCTGGGCGACGATCTCGGCCTCCCGGGCGTGGAACTTGGCGTTCAACACGTTGTGCGGGATGCCCCGTCGACGCAGCAGCTGGGAGAGGATCTCGGAGTTTTCCACCGAGACGGTGCCGACGAGCACCGGCTGGCCCAGTTGGTGCCGCTCGGCGATGTCCTCGATGACGGCGTTGAACTTGGCCTTCTCCGTCTTGTAGATGACGTCCGGCCGGTCCTCGCGGACCATCGGGCGGTGGGTCGGGATGGTCACGACGCCGACCTTGTAGACCTTGTTGAACTCGCTCGCCTCGGTCTGCGCCGTACCGGTCATCCCGGACAGCTTCTCGTAGAGGCGGAAGTAGTTCTGGAGGGTGATCGTGGCGAGGGTCTGGTTCTCCTGCTTGATCTCCACCCCTCCTGGCCTCGATCGCCTGGTGCATGCCCTCGTTGTAGCGACGGCCGTGCAGGATGCGACCGGTGAACTCGTCGACGATCAGGACCTCACCGTCGCTGACGATGTAGTCCTTGTCGCGCTTGTAGAGCCCTTGGCCTTGATGGCGTTGTTGAGGTAGCCGACCAGCGGGTGTTGACCGACTCGTAGAGGTTGTCGATGCCGAGCCGGTCCTCGACCTTGGCGACACCCGCTCGGTCACCGCGATGGTGCGCTTGGAGTGGTCGACCTCGTAGTCGCCCTCGCCGTCGGTGCCGGGCTGGAGCCGGGCCACCACGCCCGCGAACTCGCCGTACCAGCGGGCCGAGTGTTCGGCCGGGCCGGAAATGATCAGCGGGTGCGTGCCTCGTCGATCAGGATGGAGTCGACCTCGTCGACCACCGCGAAGTTGTGGCCGCGCTGGACGAGCTCGTCCTTCGACCAGGCCATGTTGTCGCGGAGGTAGTCGAACCCGAACTCGTTGTTGGTGCCGTAGGTGATGTCGCACTCGTAGGCGGCCTTGTGCTCGGTGGCCGGCCGGTTGGGCAGCACCACGCCGACGGTCAGCCCGAGGAACTCGTGCACCCGACCCATCCACGCCGCGTCGCGCTGGGCGAGGTAGTCGTTGACCGTGATCACGTGGACGCCCTTGCCGGACAGGGCGTTGAGGTAGACGGCCATGACCGAGGTCAGCGTCTTGCCCTCACCGGTCTTCATCTCGGCGATGTTGCCGAAGTGCAGCGCGGCGCCACCCATCACCTGGACGTCGTACGGGCGCTGGCCGAGCACCCTGGCAGCCGCCTCGCGGGCCACCGCGAACGCCTCCGGCAGCAGGTCGTCGAGGGTTTCGCCCTCGTCGAGCCGCTCCGGAACTGGTCGGTCATGCCGGCCAGTTCCTCGTCGGTGAGGTTGACGTAGTCGTCCTCGATCGAGGTGACGGCGCCGGCGATGGCCTTGAGCCGTCGCACCATGCGGCCCTCGCCCGCGTTAAGGACCTTTTCCAGAATCGACACGGATCAACGCTCCCCTAGACAGTCTCGAACCATCGTAGGCGCTCCATCGGCGCGATGGTCACTGGTGGCGGTGGTCGACCCCGCCGAACCCGACATAACTCGCGTCCTGCGCTCACCTCAAACGTTATCCGGTTACGCCGTCGGCGAACGCTGCGGCAGGATGCACGAGTGGAGCCCGTGGAGATCATCGAGGACGGCGTGCTGCTGCGACCCTGGCGGGAAGCGGACGCCGAGGCCGTGCACCGCGCCTGCCAGGACCCGGACATTCAGCGTTGGACCACCGTACCGCGCCCGTACCGACCGGAACACGCCCTCGGCTTCGTCACCGAGATCAGCGGGAAGGCGTGGGCAGAGGGCACCGGCGCACCGTTCGCGGTCTGCGACCCGGGCACCGGCGAGTTGCTCGGTGCGAACGGGCTGATCTCGATCAACACCAGCGGCACCGGTGAGGTCGGTTACTGGACCGCCCCTGGGCGCGGGGCCGGGGAGTGATGGTCCGGGCCACCCGGGCGTTGGCTCGCTGGTCCTTCGACTCGCTCGGGCTTCGCCGGCTGATCTGGCAGGCCGAGGTGGGCAATCACGCCTCCCGGCTGGTGGCACTGCGGGCCGGTTTCCGCATCGACGGCCGGTTGCGGCTGGCCGACGCGGTGCCACACCTGGGCGCGGACGGCTGGATCGGGACGCTGCTGCCCGGTGAGGTGCCTGCCGCCGGGTCGGCCGGGCCGGCCGGTCGGGCACCCTCGCCGCCCGGCGGGCGGCCGTCTTCGGTCGCCCGCAGCCCGTTCTGTTCGCCACCACCGCGGCCGGGGAGCTGCGTCTGCGGCCGATGGAGGACCAGGACCTGGACGCCGTGGTGCGGACGTGCCGGGACCCGGAGACCATCCGCTGGACGACGGTGCCGGATCCGTACGAGCGCGCCGACGCACAGGGTTCCAGGTCTACGGCCAGGACGCCTGGGCTCGGGGCCAGGCCGCCTGCTTCGTGGTCGCCGACCCGGACGACAGGTACGCGGGCACGCTCGACCTGCGGCTCTCCGCAGCCGACCCACTGCTGGCCGACGTGGGCTTCATGACCGCCCCGGCGGCCCGGGGTCGGGGTTACCTGCCGGCCGCGCTGGTGGCACTCAGCGCCTGGGGTTCAGCACGCTGGGCCTGGCGCGGATCGAGTGGAAGGCGAACGTGGGCAACACCGCCTCCCGCCGGGCGGCGGAGAAGGCGGGCTTCACGTTCGAGGGACCGCGCGGGCGGTGTGCAGCACCGGGGCGAGCGGGTCGACGCGTGGGTGGCCGCGCTCCTCGCCGGGGATCTGCGGTGAGCCGGCCACAGGTCGTCGAGGGGACGGGTGCGGCTGCGTCCCTTCCGCTCCGGGGACACCGCCGACGTGGTCGAGGGCTGCGCGGATCCGCTGACCCAGCGATTCGTCACGAGCATGCCGCCCCGTACACCGAGATCGACGCCCGTTGGTGGATCGACGCCGGCGCCCCGGCGGTCTGGACCGGCGGCGGCGCGGCGTACGCCATCGCGGACCCGTCACCGACCGGCTGCTCGGCGCGGTGGGCTGAGCTACCGGTGCCCGCCCGGGGCCAGGCCGAGATCGGCTACTGGTTGCGGCCGGCGGCGCGGGGCGCGGGTTGCCGCGGCGGCCACCCGTGCGCTGAGCGAGCACGCGTTCGCCACCGGACTGCCCGCCTGGAGTTGCTGACCGAACCGGAGAACGGCCCGAGTCAGCGGGTGGCGTTGGCCGCCGGGTTCCGCTACGAGGGTCTGCGCCGGTCCGCCGGTCCGAGCCGCGACGCGGGCCGGCACGACCTGCAGGCCTGGGTACGCGTGGCCGGTGACCCGCCCGGCCGGACCGCCCGACTGCTGCCCGACCTGCCCGGCGGGTGCTCACCGACCAGGTGGTGGCGTTGCGCCCGCTCGCGCCGAGCGACGCGGCGCTGATGTACCGGCTGCACAGCCGGCCCGAGGTGGTGGCGAACCAGGCCCGCCGGTGCCGCCGACGTGGGAGGCGATCGAGCGGCGGTGCCGTCTCGCGGAGAGCGGATGGCTGACCGGCGAGATCGCCCGGCTGCTGATCACGGACGTGGCCAGCGGGGAGTCGGTGGGCAGTTGCGGTCTGTCGTACACCGACGTGGCGGCGGGCGAGGCGTCGGTCGGCTACGCGTTGCTGCCGGACTGGCGTGGCCGGGGTACGCGACACGGGCGGTCCGGCTGCTCGCCGGCTGGGCGTTCGGCCCGGCCGGTATCGCCCGACTGTCCGCTGGCACCGTGCCGGACAACATCGCGTCGCACCGGGTGCTGGAGCGGGTCGGGTTCCAGCGCGAGGCCCTGCAACGTGGCCGTCTGCCCGGGTTGGCCGGCGCGCGTCTGGACGACCTGACCTTCGCGCTGCTCCCCTCCGACCTCCGCTGACGGATCACGGAGTCGTGGTGGGCGCTCCCACCACAACTCCGTGATCGACGCGGGTCGGGCTACCGGTCAGGTGTCGAGGGAGATGATGCCGTAGTCGTACGCGCGGCGTCGGTAGACGACGCTGGGACGGCCGGATTCCTTGTCCTGGAAGAGGTAGAAGTCGTGGCCGACGAGTTCCATCTCGAACAGCGCGTCGTCGATCGTCATCGGCTCCGCCGGGTGCACCTTCTCCCGGGCGATGTGCCACGGCTGCTCGTCGTCGTACTCCTCCTCGACCCGCTCGGCGACGGCGGTGCCGGCGCGGGCGCCGTCAGCCGGCGCGCTCAACGCGGGTGCCACCAGGTCCGCGACCGGCAGGCCCGCGGTGGCTTCGGCGACGGAGATCGGAGCGTGCCGACCCGGTGTACGCGGCGGCGGTCGGCCGCGCGGCGCAGTCGGTTGTCGAGTTTCGCGATGGCCGCGTCGAGGGCGCTGTAGAAGTCGTTGGTGCAGGCTTCGGCCCGCATCACCGGACCCGGGAAATGCAGGTGATCTCCACCCGCTGGCAGTGGTCGGCCTGGCGCGGATTGCGCTCGTGAAACAGCTCGACATCGACACGAATTAGTTTGTGGTCGTAGCGTTCGATCTTTGCGAGTTTCTCGGCTACGTGCACCCGGTAATGGTCCGGCACTTCGACGTTTCGGCCCTTGACCACGATGTCCACGTGACCTCCCTCTTTCGGACGGTCTTCGATCCGGATTGCCCGGTCGCGCGCCGTGGGGAGACCCGCTGGCGTCGACCGGCTGGTACGGCTACGCCTCCTCTCACCGCCGGGGCGGTTGGAACGACCTCCTACCCCGACAGCGAAACGCTAACTCTTGTTTGCCCGACAGTCACCCCATGTTGCCGAGACGGCCAGGATTTTCGCGGCTCGTACACCAACGGGTGAAACGGAAACACTATCGGTTACGACTGGAGTCTTTTCTCGGTCGCCGCGAGCACCACCGCCACACTGGGTGCCCATCCCGTCGCGGTCAGCACCGTGCTCGCGGCGGCCAGGGTGACACCGGTGGTCACGATGTCGTCGAGCAGCACCACGACCGGTGCGGCGCCGACGGCGGACCGCGGCCCGACGTCCTGGAGCGGGGCTGGAAGGCGGCCTGGGCTGCCGCCGCCCGCCCGGCGCTGTCCAGGGTGACCGAGTCGGGCCGGGGCAGCGCGCGCAGCGGACGGCGCACCCGCACCGGGTAACCGTGCCGGTCGAGCCGGGTCGCGCAGTGCCGGGCCAACCGGTCGAGGTGGTCGCCGTAACGGGACCGGGCCGCCGCCGCGGTGTCCGGGACCGGGACCAGCGCCAGCGGACGCGCCGCGCCGACGGCGGCCGCGACGGCCTCGGCGAGCAGGGCACCGAGCGGGCGGGCCAGACCGTGGCGGCCGTGCTCCTGTACGCCAGCAGGGCCTCCCGCAGCGGGCCCGCGTACGGGCCGAGTGCGACGCAGGGCGGCAGGCCGGGTGGGGCGGGGTAGGTCGGACCGATCGGGGCGCAGGGCGTCCAGCTCGGCGACACAGGTTGGGCAGACCCGTGCCGCAGACCGGGCCGGCGCTCCCGACAACCCGCGCAGGTGGCGGGCAGCACCAGGTCGGTGAGGTCCGCCCAGAGCCCGCTCACCGTCTCAGTAGAGGAAGAACGGGGCGTCGGGTTGCTCGGCCGTACGCCGGCCGGCACCGGGGCGATGTCCCGGACCCGGTCGGGCTTGATCCGTTCGAACGGGCTGCTGCGGTAGGCCACCCCGTTCGCCTCGTACATGTAGGCCCCACTGGGCACCCGCACGCTGCGGTTGGTCGGGTACGCCGTGAGGTGGTTGACCTTGGCACCGAGGTCTGTCCGCAGCGGCGTCTCCAGGGCGCCGTCGACACTGATCTCGTAGATCGCCGGCTGACCGACGGAACCCGCCACCACCAGTTGGTCCTCCGAGCCCCAGTCGACGGCAGTGAGGCCGGTCAGTGAGGTGACCAGCTGTCGGGGCGGGCCGATGGAGACCCCGCCGCCGTCCAGGTTGACCGCCGCCACGTAGAGGCGGCCACCGGAGATCAGCGCGACCCGCTGCCCGTCCAAACCCGCGGACACCGCCGTGACGTCGGCGGAGGGCAGGTTGAGCGGCACCGGATACATCCGGGCCGTCTCGTCGAACCGGTAGAGCTGCCCGTCGGCCACCACCAGACCCGGCCGGGGCGGGAGTCGACAGTACGCAGCCAGACCGGGCGGCTCATCGAGGAGAACTCGGTGGTGCTGCGGCTGAGTATGGAGACCGGTGCGACGCCGGCGCCCACCGCGAGCCGGTACCGGTTCTTGCCGCCGCCGGTCACCACCATCGCGGCGAGGATCCGCTGGTCCTGGCCAACCCGAGGGTGGCGGAGACGACGTTGCGGTTGGCCTCGGGTGTCAGCGGCACCGCGCCGCTGGGCTCGCCTTCGAAGTCGAGCGGGTGCACGACGCCGTCGTACACGCCGAACCGTTGTGGGCTGGCGATGTGCGGGTAGAGCTCGTGGGTTTCCGTCGCTCGGCCAGGTCCACCACGGGCTGCGAGCTGTTGCGGATCTTCAACTCCAGCTCGCCCGGCAGGTCACCCAGCGACCAGGCGATCTGCGTGATCAGCTGGTCGATGCCGTTGCGATCGTCGTCGGACATGTCCAGGTTGACCTCCCACCGGCCGTTCCCGCCGGTGGCGTTGTTGATCAGCTCGGTGCGGTCGGGCAGCCCGACGACACCCGGGCGCAACCAGTCGGAGGGGCCGCCGACCAGCCACTTCACCACCTCGTTGACCCGGCGTTCGTCCGGCACCGCCTGCGGCCGGTAACGCTGGTCAGGCACGAGACGGGTGCGGTCGGAACTCCAGAAGTAGATGGTCTCGTCCTGGTAGTACTGACGAAGGGCGACGTCGCTGAGCAGCAGCACGTTCGGCGGATTGATGAGGTAGAGGCCGGCCCGTTCGTCGTTGGCGCCGCCGTTCAACGCCGCGCTGCGGATGCCGAACTCGTACTCCGTCTCGGTCGCCACCGGCGGAGCCAGCGTGCCGTTGGGCCGCAGCACACCGATCTGCTGCACGGTGATCTTCACGGTGGTGGTCGAGTCGCTGTTGAGGGTGTAGACCGCCTCCCGCAGCCGGACCACGTTCAGCGCGACCTCGCTGCCCTTCTTGTCCTGGAGGCGGGTCTTGTCCTCCGGGGCGACGTACGCCTTGACCCGCTCGTACGCCCGATCCGGCTCACCGGCGGCGGCGGACAGGAAGTTGCGGACGAACGCCTCGTTGACGCTGCCACTGGCCGTCCGGGTCGGCGGCTCGCTGCCCCGAGGGATCACCCGGCCTCCGTCGCGGCGCCGCCCTTGCCGTCCACCCGCACGTCGGAGGCGGCCGGAATACCGCAACCGGCCCCCAGCAGCATCAGCACGCCGAGCGCCCCGAGCAGAGTCGGCCGTCTCATGAGCGCACCTCTTCCCGCTGCCCGTCCCGGCCGGAGCCGGACCGATCGCCAGCGCCCGCCGGTGCCGGGGCCGATGGCCAGTGGGCCACCGTCGCGAGGGCCGCCGAACGGCAGCGCGGCGTCGGTCGGCACCAGCCGCAGCGGCGAGGTGGTCAGCCGGTCACCCGCCCGGGCCGGCAGGGTGAGCCGGAACTGCGCGCCCTGGCCCGGAGCGCCCCACGCCTCCAGCCAGCCGCCGTGTAACCGGGCGTCCTCCAGGCTGATCGACAGGCCCAGCCCGGTGCCGCCGGTCTGCCGGGCCCGGGACGGGTCCGCCCGCCAGAACCGGTTGAACACCAACTTTTCCTCGCCCACCTTGAGCCCCACGCCGTGGTCGCGGACGGTGATCGCCACGGCGGTCTCGTCGATGCCGAGGGTGATCAGCACCGGGCGTGCCTCGCCGTGCTCGACGGCGTTGCCGACAAGGTTGCGCAGCACCCGCTCGACCCGGCGGGGTCGACCTCGGCGATCACCGGCGTGCCGGGCAGATCAAGCTCGATCGGTACGCCCACCCGCTCGGCCAGGCCGGCCAGCCGGTCGACCACCCGGTGCACCACCGGCACCAGGTCGGTCGGCTCGGAATCCAGCATGGCGAAGCCCGCGTCGAACCGGCTGATCTCCAGCAGGTCGGTGAGCAGCTCCTCGAACCGATCCAGCTCGGCCTGGAGCAGCTCGGCGCTACGGGCCACCGCCGGGTCGAACTCGTCGCGTTCGGCGAAGATCAGGTCAGCGGCCATCCGCACCGTTGTCAACGGGGTACGCAGCTCGTGTGAGACGTCGGAGGTGAACCGGCGCTGCAACCGGGACATCTCCTCCAGGCGCAGGATCTGTCGTTGCAGGTTGGTGGCCATCTGGTTGAACGAGGCGGCGAGCAGAGCGAGGTCGTCCTCGCCGTTAACCACCATCCGCTGGTCGAGCAGGCCGGCGGAGAGCCGCTGGGCGGTGCGTGCGGCGACCCGGACCGGGTTGACCACCAGCCGGGTCACCAGCGCCGCGAGCAACCCGAGAAGGATCACCAGGGCGACCCGGTGGCGATCACGGTGGCCCGGGCGTCGGCGGCGGTGACGTCCTGCCGGTCCAACGGCACCAGGTAGTAGAGCTCGATCTGACCGAAGCGGGTGGGCACCGGCGAGCCGTAGACCAGGTATTTGGTGGGCTCGCCGGTGAGTCGCCCGGTGCGGATCTGGCTGGCCACCTTGCCGTCGGCGACCGCGGCCCGCAGCTCGGGGCTGATTAACGGCCGGACGTTCGCGGACGGGCGCTGCGCGTCTGGATGTCGTTGGTAGCCGTCGGCGGTGATCGCCACCACCACCCCGCTGGTCTGCTGAGGATCACCGCCGGCCAGGTAGTTGACAGTGCCGTCGATGGTCTCCTGGAGCTGTGCCTCCTGCGCCTGCCCGTAGAACGAGACCTGCTTGGCCGCGTAGCTGGCACCGCTCGTCACCCGCTGCCGGACGTCGCTGCGGGCGTTGTCGAGCAGGATCGTGGTGATCTTGTCAGCGATCAGGAAGGCGAACCCGCCGACCAGGAGGCTGGACGCGACAAGCGTGATGGTCACGACCCGGACCTGGAGGGAGCGGCGCCAGGTCTGGTGCACCCGGCCCACCACCCGGGCGACCCGGCCGCTCACCGCACGCCAGACCTCCCGCCGGCGCTGGGCCGGCGGGCAGGCGTGCTCGGGGAGGGTGGGGGCGGCGAGGTCGACACAGTGCGACCAGGCTATCCGGTCCCCGCCTGTAGCCCACGCCCCGCACGGTGAGGATGATTTCCGGTCGCTCCGGGTCCGGCTCGATCTTGGCCCGCAACCGCTGGACGTGCACGTTGACCAGTCGGGTGTCGGCCGCGTGCCGGTAGCCCCAGACCTGCTCCAGCAGCACCTCGCGGGTGAAGACCTGACGCGGCTTACGGGCGAGCGCGACCAGCAGGTCGAACTCCAGCGGAGTCAGCTTCACCTCCTCGTCGTTGCGGCTCACGGTGTGCGCCGGCACGTCGATGGTGATCTGGTTGTCGGGCGGCCCGATGGTCAGCATCTCGGGGGCCACGTCCTCGCCTCGGCGCAGTCGGGCCCGCATCCGGGCGACCAGCTCCTTCGGCTTGAACGGCTTGACCACGTAGTCGTCGGCACCGGACTCCAGGCCGAGCACGACATCCACGGTGTCGCTCTTGGCGGTCAGCATGACGATCGGCACGCCGGACTCCGCCCGGATGGACCGCGCGACGTCGATACCGCTCATACCAGGCAGCATCAGGTCGAGCAGCACAATATCGGGACGGCTGTCGCGAAAGCGGCCAACGCCCGCTCGCCGTCCGCCACAAACGAGGGCAGGAAACCCTCACTGCGCAGCACGATGCCGAGCATCTCGGCAAGCGCGGGGTCGTCGTCGACCACCAGTACGCGGGCTCTCATGGGATTAATATTGCATCCTCATTCAGTTCGGTGGGACCGGCGTCCGCCGGTAGCGCCTGTGTCGAGGCCAGGCTGTCACCATGATCCCCTTTGGCGCCGCCCGGCGCCACCGTCGGCCGGGTCGATCCCGCTGTCCCGGCCGGCCACGCTCAGCCGAACAGGGCACGCCCCAGTGGTCTCCGCCGTCGCGTACCCCGGGAGGACAGGCGAACACCCGCTGGAGACATGTCGGAGGTACTCGTTCATCACGTCGTGCCGGGCCAACTGGGTCTGGATCGGCACGAACTGGCGACGTGGGTCGCGCTGGTAGGCGATGAAGAAGAGACCCGCGTCGAGCCGGCCGAGGCCGTCCGAGCCGTCCACGAAGTTGTAGCCCCGACGCAGCAGCTTCGCGCCGCCGTTCCGGCCCGGTGGGCCAACGCGACGTGCGCGTGCTCGGCGATCACCGGCTTGCCGTCCGCCCGCGCGCCGCGAAGTCCGGCTCGTCGAACTCGTCGGTCCGACCGAGTGGCGCACCGCTGCCCTTGGCGCGGCCGACGATCTCCTCCTGCTCGGCCAGCGAGGTCCGGTCCCAGGTCTCCACGAGCATCCGGATCTTGCGGGTGACCAGGTACGAGCCACCGGTCATCCAGTCCGGCCCGTCACCCGGCTGCACCCACAGCTGGTCGCGCAGCAGGTCGGTGTCCTCGGCCTGAGGTTGGCAGTGCCGTCCTTGAACCCGAAAGGTTGCGCGCTGTGGACTGGTCGCGCGAGGTCGACGAGGTACGGCCGAAGCCGAGCTGCGACCAGCGGACGCTCACCACACCCATGCCGAGCCGGGCCAGGTTGCGGATCGCGTGCACCGCCACCTGCGGGTCATTGGCGCAGGCCTGGACGCAGAGGTCGCCGCCGGAGAGCTGCGGCTGCAACGCGTCACCGGGGAACTTCGGCAGCTCGGCGAGGGCGGCGGGCCGCCGGTCGGCGATGCCGAAGCGGTCCCGGCCGTCGGCGTCGCGGAACAGCGTCGGCCCGAAGCCGATGGTGAGGGTGAGTTGCGAGGAGGCAGGCCGAGCGCCTCGCCGGTGTCGTCCGGTGGCGCCTCCGGCATCCCGCCGACCGCACCGAACACCCCGGCGTCGCGTCCACCGGTCATCCGGGCGGCGGCGGCCGTCCACCTCGAGCAGCTCGACCAGCCGGGCCCGGTCCTGGTGATCACGTCGAAGGCGACGAAGTGCAGCCGGTCCTGCGCCGGGGTGACGATGCCGGCCTGGTGCTCACCGTGGAAGGGCACGGCCCCGGCCGGTGGTCGCTCGCCGAGGCCGGGCCACGGGAGCCGTTGACCAGCGCCCCGCGCCGACCGCCACTCCCGCGACGCCGGCCACCCCGCGCCGGCGAGCGTGATCGCTCGCCGGCGGGTCAACCTGCTCCCGCTCATTACTCCCTGACGTCCGGTCACTTGGCGACGGCTGCGGCGACCTTGCTGATCGGCTCGGCGAGCGCGTTGATTCCGTCGGAAAGCTCCTTGAGCTCGGCCTTGCTCAGCGCGGTGTGCAGCTTCCACCCGTCGCCGTCGCGGTGCTTGCCGAGCAGCGTCTCGACGTTGGTGAACTCGGTGTCCAACTGCGTGACCAGCTCCGGCGCGCGCTGTTGCAGCGCGGGGCGGAGGGCGGAGACGGCGGCCTTGGAGCCTTCGAGGTTGGCGGCGAAGTCCCACAGGTCGGTGTGCGAGTAGCGGTCCTCCTCGCCGGTGATCTTGCCGCTGGCCACCTCGTCGAGCAGCTCCTTGGCGCCGTTGGCTAGCTGGAGCGGCGAGCTTCTCGGCGTTGGCCTTGGCCACGATCTCCTTGACGTCGACCAGCAGCCGGTCGGCGATCGGGCCGTCCTTGCTGATGTCGCCGGACTCCCAGAGGTCCTTCTCGATCCGGTGGAAGCCGGTGAACTCCATGCCCTCCTCGATGACCTCGGCCCGGCCATCGATCTTGGGGTCGAGGTCGCCGAAGATCTCGGCCACCGGCTCGATCCGCTCCCAGTAGGTGCGGGCGACCGGGTAGAGCGCTGGACTTCGCGACGTCGCCGGCCTTGACCGCGCCGACGAACTCCTCGGTCTTGTCCAACAGCGCGGTGGTCTGGCTCTTGACGTAGCGCTGGTAGTTGGCGGTGGCGTCACCCAGCGCGGCGTCGGCGGTGACGGCTGCGCCGACCCGCTGACCTTGAGCGCACCCCGGATGCCCTTGCCGCTCATCCCCGGCTTGCAGGCCGTCTGGTATGTGCCGGCCGGCAACTCCACGTGCAGCTCACGGCTCAGCCCGGGGCGATGTTCTCCACCTCGCCCATCACCCGGTCGCCGTCGGCGTACACGTAGAACTCGGTCACCTTCGCGCCCGAGTTCGTGATCTTGAAGGTGGCGGTGCCGGCACCCAGGTCGGTCGAGCCGACCTCGCAGGCGGTGTCGCTGGCCTTGACCACGACCGGTCCGCCGGCCGTGGCCGAGTCACCCTTGTCGGAGTCCGAGCAGGCGGCCAGACCGGCCGTCGCCAGCACGCCAGCGGCGGCCAGCGCGAAGAACTGGGTGGTACGCATCTGAGCTGTCTCTCCTCGTGGGTCAGGCACGCTGCGGCGTGGACGCCGCGTCGGCCTCGGCGCCGGTGTCGGCCCCGCGCTCGGTGACGGTGGTGGTGGTCGCGGTGGGTGCCGGCTTGCGCCGGGCCGGTCGCAGGAAGAGCAGGAGGACCGGTACGGCGTACCCGACCAGGCGAGCGTCTCCAGCACGGTGGGGGCGGGAGTCACGTTGAACATGCCGGCGAGCAGGGCGGCGTACCAGGTGCTCGGGTCGAGCGTGCCGGTGATGTCGAAGGCCAGGTTGTTCAGGCCGGGCAGGACGCCGGCCTCCTGGAAGTCGTGCACGCCGTACTTGAGGATGCCGGCGGCGACCAGGATCAGCAGCGCACCGGTCCAGGTGAAGAACTTGCCGAGGTTAATCCGCAGCGCGCTGGCGTAGAGCAGCACGCCGAGCACCACGGCGGTGACGATGCCGCCGATCAACGCGAGCAGCGGCCCGCTGTCGCCGGCCGCACCCTGAGCCGCCGAGTAGAAGATCAGCGCGGTCTCCAGGCCCTCGCGGACCACGGCGAGGAAGGCCATTCCGGCGACCGCGAGGGAGCCGACGGCCAGCGCCTCGGTGAGCCTGCCCGCAACTCGCCGGCGATGCTCCGGGCGGCCCGGCGCATCCAGAAGATCATCCAGGTGACGAAGACCACGGCGGCGACGGAGGTGATCGCCTCGAACAGTTCCCGGTCGTCGTAGCTGGACAGCAGCGTGGTCGACGTGTACTCGATCAGCCAGCCGAAGAGCACCGAGAGCGCCACCGCCAGGCCGACGCCCGCCCAGACCTGCGGCAGACGGTCCCGACGCTGCGACTTCACCAGGAAGGCGACGAGGATGCTCACCACCAGGGTGGCTTCCAGACCTTCCCGCAGGCCGATCAGGTAGGTGGCGAACATCCGGTCTCCGAATCGGGTTAGGCACGCCTTGGCTGACTTAGGGCAGGCATACCTTCCTCCCTGCTCAGGGCCCTCGTCAAGTCGTTCACGACAAGCTCACTCGGCCAGCGACCAGGCCAATCGACAGCCCGGCAGGAGGTCCGCCTCGGGTTGACTGTGGAAGGATCCCCGCCGTGAGGGATTCCTGCCGTGGTTGACGGTGCTGGCCGTGGTGCTGCTGCTCAGCGCGCTGCGCCTGCGGGCGCTGGCCACCGTCGTGTCGGTCGCCTGGCTGGTCTGGTGCGTCTGGACGTGGTTCCGGCCCACCCGCCGGGGCTCCCGCTCCGGCTGACCCGGCCTCGCGCAGGGCCGACCCGGTCCCGGATACGACGAACCGGGCCGGCTGTGAACAGCCGACCCGGTTCGAAGGTGTCGATCAGTAGCGGTAGTGATCCGGCTTGAACGGGCCCTCCGTGGAGACACCCAGGTAGGCAGCCTGCTCCTTGGTCAGCGTGCTCAGCTTGGCGCCGAGCGCGCCCAGGTGCAGCCGGGCCACCTCTCGTCCAGGTGCTTGGGCAGCACGTAGACGCCGATCGGGTACTCCTCGGTCTTGGTGAAGAGCTCGATCTGGGCGATCGTCTGGTTGGCGAACGAGTTCGACATCACGAAGCTCGGGTGCCCGGTCGCGTTGCCCAGGTTGAGCAGGCGGCCCTCGGAGATCACGATGATGGCGTGCCCGTCGGCGAAGCGCCACAGGTCGACCTGCGGCTGATGTTGACCCGCTCGACGTCGGACCGCTTGGCCAGGCCGGCCATGTCGATCTCGTTGTCGAAGTGACCGATGTTGCCGACGATGGCCTGGTGCTTCATCCGGGCCATGTGCTCGTTGGTGATGACGTCGAAGCAGCCGGTGGCCGTGATGAAGATGTCGGCCTGCTCGACCACGTCGTCCAGGGTGGCGACCTGGTAGCCGTCCATCGCGGCCTGCAACGCGCAGATCGGGTCCACCTCGGTCACCACGACCCGGGCGCCCTGGCCGCGCAGCGACTCGGCGCAGCCCTTGCCCACGTCGCCGTAGCCCATGACGACCGCCATCTTGCCGCCGATCAGCACGTCGGTGGCGCGGTTGAGGCCGTCGATGAGCGAGTGGCGGCAGCCGTACTTGTTGTCGAACTTGCTCTTGGTCACCGAGTCGTTGACGTTGATGGCCGGGAAGAGCAGGGTGCCGGCCCGGTGCATCTCGTAGAGCCGGTGCACGCCGGTGGTGGTCTCCTCGGTCACGCCCTTGATGCCGGCGGAGATCCGGGTCCAGCGCTGGCCGTCCTCGGCGAGCGAGCGGTGCAGCACCTCAAGGATGACCGCGTACTCCTCGGAGTCGGCGGACTCGACCGGCGGAACCACGCCGGCACGCTCGAACTCGGCGCCCTTGTGCACGAGCAGGGTGGCGTCGCCGCCGTCGTCGAGGATCATGTTCGGGCCCTGCCCGTCCGGCCAGGCGAGCACCTGCTCGGTGCACCACCAGTACTCCTCCAGCGTCTCGCCCTTCCAGGCGTACACCGGAACACCGGACGGAGCCTCGGGGTGCCGTCCGGGCCGACCACTGTCGCCGCGGCGGCGTGGTCCTGGGTGGAGAAGATGTTGCAGGACGCCCAGCGCACCTGCGCACCGAGCGCAACCAGCGTCTCGATCAGGACGGCGGTCTGGATGGTCATGTGCAGCGAGCCGGTGACCCGAGCGCCGGCGAGGGGCTGCGCCTCGGCGAACTCCCGGCGGATCGCCATCAGGCCGGGCATCTCGTGCTCGGCGAGCTGGATCTCTTTACGCCCGAACTCGGCGAGCGACAGATCCGCCACCTTGAAGTCGCCGTCGGCAAGCGTGCTCGGCCGGGCCTCGGACGGCGTACCGCTGGCGGACGCCGGGAGGGTGCTGGTCATGAAAGCTCCTGTCGAACGATGTCTGCGCCGACCTTCCACCTTACGCGCGTACGGAACGGGCGTCGGGGACGGTCGGCGAACAGCGCACGGGCGGCCGGTGGTGGTCGGACTTTCCCGCCCACGTCCCGCCCGCCCGTGCATCCCCGGTTTGGTTCCCCGCACGTTCTCGGACCGTCGTCGCGATAACGCTGCGTACTCATAGAGTCACACTCAGGCAGGACTACGTCAAGCTATTCCGGAAAAGTCGGACTTGTGTCGTTGGTCGAGCAGCTGGGTCACCGCAACCCGGACGTCGCCACGTACGCCACCCCGCGCCGTCGATCCGCAACGGCGCACCGGCTGCCGTACCGATCGCCGCCTCGCCGGAGGCCAACGTCAACGCACCGGCACCGTCGTCCACGGTGATCGAACCGCCGGCGCAGAGCACCACCCGGGGACCGGGCACCGGCAGCGTCACCGAGGACACCGCCGCGCCGAGCCGCACCCGGTGCAGCGCGAAGTCGTCCACCGGCACGGGCCACCAGTCGACACCCGGGCCGACCGGCTGCGCGGCCCGCACCGGATCGTCGAGCACCTCGAAGCGCAGGACCCCAGCAGCTCGTCGACGTCCACCCGCTTCGGGGTCAGGCCGCCACGCAGCACGTTGTCGCTGGCCGCCATGATCTCCACCCACACCCGGTCAGGTACGCGTGCAGGTTGCCGGCGGGCATCCAGATCGCCTCCCCGGCACCAGCCGCACGTGGTGCAGCAGCAGCGCGACCAGCACACCGGATCCCCGGGTACGCCTTCGCCAGCCGGCGGGCCAGCTCCGCGTCCGGGCCGTCGGCAGGTCCCGCCACCACGGCGGCCAACAGCTCGTGACGCGCCGCGACCGGCCAGCCGAGCAGCGTCGCCACCGCCGTTCGCAGCCCGCCGGCCCGTCCCGCAACGCGGCGACAACGGGCGCCAACTCCGGTACGTCGAACGCGGCGAGCGCCTCGGCCGACTCCCCGGATCCCGAAACCGCACAGCGCCTCGAACGGGGTGAGTGCGACCAACAACTCCGGCTTGTGGTGCGGATCGGAGTAGGTGCGTTGCCCCTCGGGCAGCCCGCCTGCGCGGCGTAGCCGGCCCGCGCCTGCTCGGCGTCCGGGTGCGCCTGCAGACTCAGCGGAGCATCGGCGGCGAGCACCTTGAGCAGGAACGGCAGCCGGCTGCCGAATCGCTCGGACACTCGCTGGCCGAGCCACTGCCCGGCTCGTCCCGCACCAGGTCGCAGAGGCTCACCCGCAGACCGGCGCGGTCGACGCTGGCCGGGCGCCCGGGTGGGCGCCCAACCACAGCTCCGCCTCCGGGCCCTCGCTGGGCACCGGCCGCCCCTGGAGGAGGGCGAGTGCCGAGCGAGAGCCCCAGGCGTAGTCCCGGATCGGCCCGTACAGTGGCTCCACCCGTCAGCCCCGGGCCGCCCGGCCGCCTCGCCCGACGCGTCCTCTTGCTGCGGTACGGCGGTGTCGGCGGCGGCGCCGGTGCCAGCCTCGGCGGCAGCGGTGCTGTAGACGTCCGGCTCCAGGTAGATCACCCGGGCGAGCGGCACCGCGGTGCGGATCCGCGCCTCCACGGCGTTGATGCCGCGGGCCAGGTCGTGGGCGCTCTCCCACGCCGGAACGGCGATCTTCGCGGCCACCATCAACTCTTCCGGGCCCAGGTAGAGCGTCTTCATGTGGATGATCCGCTCCACCTCGGGACCGTCGGTGACGGCCCGCTCGATGGCGGCCAGGTCGGACGCCTCGGCACCCTCACCGAGCAGCAGGCTCTTCGTCTCGATGGCCAGCACCACGGCGATGACCACCAGCAGGATGCCGATCATCGCGGTGCCGGCGGCGTCCCACCGGCCGTCGCCGGTGATCAGGGTCATGCCGACGCCGAAGAGCGCGAACACCAGACCGACCAGGGCGCCGAAGTCCTCCAGCAGCACCACCGGCAGCTCCGGTGCCTTGGCCCGGCGGATGAAGCGCACCCAGGACTGGTTGCCCCGGACGTGGTTGGACTCCTTGATGGCGGTCCGGAAGGAGAAAGACTCAAGATGATCGCCGTCACCAGCACGATCACCGGCACCGCGTGCCACTTGGTGATGCCGTGCGGGTCCGCCCACTTGTGGTACGCCTCGTAGAGCGCGAACAGGCCACCGATGCTGAACAGCACGATGGACACGATGAACGCGTAGATGTAGCGCTCCCGGCCGTACCCGAAGGGTGCTCCGGGTGGCCGCCCGCTTGGCCCGCTTGCCGCCGAGCAGCAACAGGCCCTGGTTGCCGGAGTCGGCGACGGAGTGGACCGACTCGGCCAGCATCGACGACGAGCCGGTCAGCAGGAACGCTGCGAACTTGGTGACGGCGATGCCGATGTTGGCAAAGAGGGCGGCGACAATCGCCTTCGTCCCACCGTTGGCGCTCATGCCACCGCTCCGCTTCGCCGTGCGAAGCCAACCGGTCCGCGCATGGTGCGCCGCCCCTACGTTCGTTCACTGGTTCGACAGCTCCTTCATCTCGGTGATGGCCGGAACGGCCATCGGGTCCAGCCCGTGGGCCAGGGCAAGGTAGATCGATGCGAAGTCCGGTACGGCGATGAGCGAGGCCAGCCGCTCGAGGGCGGAGCCGCCCTCGGCGGTCACCACGTCGCACCGCACGCCACGGCGCTCCGCGAGGTCTGCACCGCGTCCGCGCGGCGTTCCTCGACCGCGAGCGGCTCGTCGGTGTCGTCCTCGGCGTTGAGCCCGCCGTCGCGCAGCAGCACGAGCCGCAGCCGCGTGCCCTCGCCGTCGTCCTCGGCCGGGTCGGCGAAGATGTCCCGCTCCCCTCGGCCAGGCCGCCGAAGACGCCGTCGAGCAGCCCGACCCGTCCCGCCCGGCCTCACCCAGCGCGCCGGTGACCACCGGGTAGCGGGCGTTGGCCGACAGGGTGTCACCGAATCGGCGGGCAGCCACAGTGGCCAGCGGGGACGAGCCCCAGACGATCGGGATCGAGCCGGCCAGGCCGATGGCCAGTGCCTTCGCCGGGTTGACGAAGGATTCCGCCGCCGACCGGCAGCGGTCGGCATCCGCGTCGAGCCGGGCCGCGGTCTCCGCCAGGTCCGCCTCGTTGACCTTGACGAGCCCGAGGGAACGGGCGGCGAGCAGGACCGGCACGGTGAGCGCCCACAGGCTGGCCCGGGCCGGGGCACGCCGGGGCACCGGGATGAACGGCGCACGAGCCTGCTCGGCGATCGACTGCAACTGCGAGTCGGGGGCACCCACGGCGACCAGCCGGGCACCACGACGGTGCGCCGCCTCGGCCGCGCCGAGCGCCTCCGGGCTCCGTCCGGACGCGCTCACCGCGATCACCACGTCGGCCGCGCCCGCAACCGGGCACCCCGGCACTGCGATGCCCGATGATCGGGACGGGGCAGCGCGGCCCGGCGACAGTGGCCAGCACGTCTCCGGTACGCCCGCGGTGCCGTGCCGGCGATCACCACGGCTCGTGGACGCCCGTCGTCGGCGAGCACCGCCAGGTTCGCCTCGGCTGCCAGTGCCGCGCTCTCGCGGACCTGGGCACCGGCCGACGCCGTGTGCCGGAGCATGCCGCCGGGTCGGCCTCGGCCAACGCCTGTGGGTTGTCGAGCAGTGCCTCGTCGGCGTCGCGACGCCCGCTGACGCCGGCCGTACCGTCGATCATGAGGGCTGCCCGGGGCCGCGCGCCTCGTCGAGCAGCAGCACCGGCACGTCGTCGCGGACCTCGAAGATCCGGCCGCACTCCGTGCAGGTCAACGTCTGCGCCTCGGCGTCGTAGTCGAGCGGGGCGTGGTGCGTGTCCGGACAGGCGAGAATCTCGAGCAACTGCGGATCCAGGGCCATGGCACGGCTCCTTCCACGTATGCGGCTTTACCGGCGGCGGTGCCGACCGGCGGAGGCGATCTTATCGGCGAACGCGGTCGAGCACGTCGTCCCGGAAGAGACCATCCGATCCCGGGTGGCCGCCTCGACGTTGAGCCGCAGCAGCGGCTCCGTGTTGGAGGCGCGCAGGTTGAACCAGGCGCCGTCGGGGAACCGCAGGGTCAGCCCGTCCATCTCGTCGGCCACCGCGTCGGGGTACGCGGCACGCACCTCGGCCACCGCCGCCGCCTGGTCGGCGACCGTCGAGTTGATCTCGCCGGAGGCGATGAGCGCTCGTACTCGCCGGCGAGCACGGACAGTGGCAGCGACTGCTCGCCCAACGCGGCCAGGGTGTGCATCGCCGCGAGCATCCCGGTGTCGGCGAACCAGAAGTCCCGGAAGTAGTAGTGCGCGGAGTGTTCGCCGCCGAAGACCGCGTTGGTCCGGGCCATCTCCGCCTTGATGAAGGAGTGCCCGACCCGGGCGACGAGCGGCTGCCCACCGTGCTCCCGGATGATCTCCGGGACCGCACTCGAGGTGATCAGGCCGTGGATCACCGTGGAGCCCGGGTGCTTGGCCAGTTCCCGGACGGCGACGAGCGCCGTGATCGCCGACGGGAGACCGGCTCGCCGCGTTCGTCCACCACGAAGCACCGGTCGGCGTCACCGTCGAAGGCCAGGCCGATGTCGGCCTGGTGCTCGACCACAGCGCGCTGGAGGTCGACCAGGTTCGCCGGATCCAGTGGGTTGGCCTCGTGGTTGGGGAAGCTGCCGTCCAGCTCGAAGTAGAGCGGCACGATCTCCAGCGGCAACGGCGACAGGGCCGCGTCGCCCAGCACGGTCGGGACGGTGAAGCCACCCATTCCATTGCCGGCGTCGACGACCACCTTCAACGGCCGGATGCCGGAGAGGTCGACCAGCTTGCGCAGGTAGCCGGCGTAGTCGGGGAGCAGGTCACGCCGCTCGGCCGGCCGGGTCGGCTCACCGGCGGGACGCGCCTCGCTCGAATCCAGGAGCGCCTGAGCCCGGTCCCGGACCTCGGTCAGGCCGCTCTCCTGGCCGATCGGGCGAGCACCGGAGCGGCACATCTTGATGCCGTTGTACTGCGCGGGATTGTGGCTGGCGGTGAACATCGCACCGGGCAGATCGAGCGAGCCAGAGGCGTAGTAGAGCAGGTCGGTGGAGGCGAGGCCGATCTCGATGACCGAGCGCCCCTCGGCGCGTACACCGGTGGCGAACGCGGCGGCCAGCCCGGGCGAGGTGGCCCGCATGTCGTACCCGATGACGACCGCGTCACCCGGTTCGTCGGTCGAGTTGAGCAGCTGGGTGAAGGCGGCTCCCAGCGCCTCGGCGGCCCGTTCGTCCCACTGGTCCGGCACCGTCCCTCGGACGTCGTAGGCCTTCACAATCTGGGACAGATCAGACACGTGTTCCACTCCTTGGCCGCAGGTTAGACACCGATCCTGAGCCTAACGGAGGGAGGGTCGCGCCCGCTCAGCCGGGGAGCCGGGGCATGATCACGGTGTGCCCGCCGTCGTCGGCGGGCGGCTCGCCGGGCAGCGGACGGCCGTCGGGCCGCCCCGGCATCGGCTGTGTGGCCTCCGGCACCGGGACCGGAGTGTCCGGCCGGGCACCGTAGACCCGCCGGTGGCGGGTCGCGGGACGGCACCGTGCCCAACCGGCGGCCGGCGGCTGCTGGCCGTACACCTGGCCGGGGCGACCGGGCGCGGCCGGCGACCCCGCCGGCGCGGTAGGTGGTGCCGCCGGGGTTGCCCGGCGGGATGCCGGGCGCCTCGTCGGACGGCTTCCGGTCCTGCCGGGAGCGACGGAACAGCAGCACGATGAGCAGCAACCCGATCGTCACCAGCACGATGCCGAAGATCATTACCGGCGAACCTCCCCGGAGGACTCGGCGGCGGCAGCGGTGGTGTCCGGCGCGGCGGACACGGTGCCCAGCGCCGCCGGGTTCACCGCCTCGTCGACGATCACCGCTTCGGTCGGGCTCGGGTGGGCGTCGGCTTCTTCGACGACGACGGAGTCGGCGACGGAGTGACCCGCGCCCGGTCAGCCGCGCCGCGTCGGCGCTCCGACCCAACTCCTGGCCGAGAGCGCTGAGACCCGCACCGGTGACGACGAGACGGCCACCCGGGGCACCCGCGGCGAACGCCACCCGGTACCGCACGGTGATGCCCTTGCCCTGCACAGGGTCGGCTTCAGGGGCGACGTCTGCGCGGTGGCCACGCTGCCGGCACCGCCGGTGATGCCCACCGGGAACCAGCGCCCACCCGCGTTGACCTCGACCGCCACCTGGTTCGGTTGGAGACCCTCGAGACGGAAACCCAGCGCGGTACGCAGCAGGACACAGCCGTCGGTGCGCTTACGCACCGCGACGTTCACCGCCTGCGGGAGCCGCCGGCGACGAAGCTGCTGGCCGCACCCACCCGGACCGAGTCGTCGACAGCCACCGCCGGCGACGCACCGAGCATCACCAGGCCGCCCGCCAGACCGCAGACCGCCGCGAGCCGTGCCACGCGTCGACGCACTGTCATGATCACCTCGCCGTTCTCCCCGGGTGGGGTCCGCGGGTCAGGCTACTACCGGCCCACCCAGCCCATCGGTCATAGAGCGGCCCGGATGTGTGCCGCGTTACGGTTTGGGACCCTGCTCTTCGGCCGCTCAGCCGCCCGACCGGCCGCCCGACCGGCCGGCCCGTTCTGCGCCGGCGAGGGCGTCCCGGCAGAGTCGGTCGGCGGTGCGGGTGGTCCCCGGCAGCCGGTAGCGCGGGGTCAGCGCGAGCACCTGCGCTGTCGCGTTCTCCAGACTCATCCGGTGGCCGACACTGACGAAGACCGGCTTCACCCCGTCCCGGGTTCGCACCACCCGGCCGACGACGTCGCCACCGTCGCGCAACGGCGACCAGGCACCCGCACGCCGGGCGGCGGATCCCACACCCCGACCAGCGGCGTCTTCCCCACCCCGATCGCGGGCAACCCGGTGACCACCCCGAGATGGCAGGCCAGCCCGAACCGACGCGGATGGGCCAACCCGTGCCCGTCACAGACCAGCAGGTCCGGCATGGTGGTCAGGCGGTCGAGCGCACCGAGCAACGCGGGCAACTCGCGGAAGGCGAACAACCCGGCACGTAGCCGAACGCGGGTCGCCCCACCTCGACCGCGGAGTCCACCACCGCCAACGTCCGGGCATCCAGCACCGTCACGGCTGCCGCCAGAAGGTCACCACCCTCGGCGTACGCGACGTCCAGGCCAGCCACCGTCGCGGGCGCGCTCGGGCCCGGCCCCACCAGGTCGACCAGCGGCCGCAACTCCTCCTGTACGGCCACCGCCTCCGCAACGCTGCCCGGCACCACAACCGCCGCCCGCCCCGCGCCGGCCGCTCCCGCGCGTCGGCCGCTCCCCATGATCCACTCGACTTCCTGGAAGTCGGCCTATCCCCAACCCCGGACACCCCAATGTCAAAGAACCCGAGTCGATCACCGCTGGGCCGAGCTGTCGACACCGTCCCCGGCGGCTCTGCTCTCCGCGCCACCCTGGGTCGGCTCGCCGTCGGCTCGACTCCTGGACGCGCCGAATGCGAGAGCCAGGGCGATACCGAGGGCGACCCCGAAGGCGACACCACCCTTCGCGCCGAACACGGGGATGCCAATCGCCAGGCCGATCAGGATGCCAACCGGCCAGGCCCAGACCCCGGACCTGGTGCTGTCGTTGCGAGCGCTCGCCATGCGTCGATGTTATTCGGCTCAGCCAACTCTCCAACCCGGCTGTTCACCTACGCAGCGCGGGACTCACCGACCAGGCGCGGGCCAGTTCGCTCGCGAGCCTCCTCGATCCACCGGACGCGTTCATATGCGCCGCTTCAGGTCGCGAGCTCGGCCGCCTCGTCGAGCAACTCAGCGTCCCGACCACCGTCGTTCGCGGCCAGGGCCGCCAGACCGACACATTCGCCGCGACTCCCGCAGTGAAGGACTGACTCCCGGGCCAGAGCCACATCAGCGTCCAGCGCCGTGAGATCCCGCACCGACCGGGCAGTCCAACCCGCGTCCATCACCAACCCTTCCGTCCGTCCAGTGGCGCAACATGCCTATGTCGCTCCAACAACGTTGGGGTCCGACCCCTCGAACTGACGCCTGATTAATTCCCACCAGCCGATCCTGAATCACCGCGGATGGCACCTGGCACGAACATGGCGCGGATGCCATCCTCATCGGGCAGCGAGCTACCGCCGCTAATGGCTTCGGCCACGCTTTCGGCGGTCGCTCGATCCACGGTTTCGAAACGGTCGATGTTCCGATAGTCGTTCACGAAACGCACAACAAGAGCTGGATCAAAGGCCCAGCCTCCGCTGCGGTGATCCCATAGGATGGCCTTACCCACCCCCACATCCATGACAAAGAGTCCAGCCGGCCCTCCCGTCCGCTCGTCATTCCGGTAGACCACGTAATACGTCAACAATCTCTTTCTCCAACTTCGCGGCTACGTCTTCTGCTACTGGAAAGTCTGAGGAAGTCAGCCCCATCTGTTGTACCACCTGCGAAAAGCTGACCCCTTGATAGTCAAGCCAAGAGCGGTACTTTTGCCAAGCATCCCCGTTCCGGCTCAACCACTTAGCAAAGCTTGCGTCCTTGGTCGGGAAGTAATCCTCGAGGCCAGGCGGAACGGATTCGGACATGCGGCGCTCACGGTTCGTGGCAAGCATCCGCAGGAAAGCCTGAACATGCTCCTCTGGCCTGCCTGAGACTCGGCGCAGAACCTCATAATCGCCATGAGTTTGCATCCACGCTTCCCGCGAGTCGCGCGTGCAGCTGCAGCTCGATGAAGAAACCGTCGGGAGATCGAAGAGTGCAGTTGAACCCATAGAACCGGTTACCTGCCCGCCAGAAGTTTTGAGATCCGAACGTGGGACCGTGAAACCTGCGTCCAGGAGGCCCGCGAGCACTAGTTGGACGCCATGCCGATAGCTCTCACCAGACGGCATCTCGAGCAAGAACCGCAAGACGTCATTAACGGTCTCCGAGAATTCCTCGACTCCGATGTTCAGACCTCGGGCCTCGTCGACAAACTTTCGTGCCAACGAATCCAGCCCTTTGACACGAAAAGCACGGTCGCGCAATTGCATAGGCTCCCTCAGGTTCATAGCCTCTGCCACGGTCCGCCCGATTTGAGTTAGGGTCTCCTCGACTCGATCGGCGATCGCGAGTGCGCTATCGCGAAGATCCCTCAAAGCCGCCAACTCCGGCGCCGTAAGCTGCGCCAATCCAACGGCTGCTGCGTCCGGCTCGTCCGCCCGGGCCATGTCTACGCCCTCGGCGCCCGGCGACGACGCAGCCGAGCCAGGCCCGTCCAGCAGCAGGTGCATCCGGTTGATGTACGGGTCACCGTGCCCGCCGTTGTCGTACGTCGGCGGGTGGTCGGCCAGGTCGGGCCGCTCGCTGAACCGGCCCCGGGCAGCCCTCCGAGCGGCATCGGTCTGCCGTCGCCGCTCAGCACCAGCGCGTCGATGCCAACCACGTCGGGGTAGAGCGGCCGGTCCCGGACCACGCTGTTCTGTGGGTCCACGTAGAGGACAGTGCCGTTCTGGTTGAGCGCCACCCAGGCATGTGAACCACCGTGTGACCACTCGGTGACCAGGAACGCGTAACTGCCATGGCCTCCCAGCAGCAGTTGGTCGTGCAGGTTGCGGTAGCCCCGGTCGGCGACGTGCCGCGCCTGCTCGGCATCCGGGCGCTCGCCGGGCGGTGGGGCGAGGAGTTGCTGGAAGCGGCCGCCGGTCGCGTCCTCCACCCGGCCCGGACCGCCTGCCTCGCCCCGGATCGGGCGTCGGATGTCACCGTCCAGGTAGCCGTCGAAGGTCCGCGGCGCCGACACCCGTGGCCGCCCGTGCACCCAGGTCTCGAACAGCGACAGCGTGCAGTCCAGGCAGTTGATGCCGCGGGTGGCGTCGGCCGCGGGACCGCCGTCGTTCAGGAGCCGGAACCAGCCGCCCTGTCGGGGTCGGCGGTACGGGTGACGGTGCCGTCGAACTCCGGGGCATCTGCCGTTCCACGTCGACCTGGTGCAGGGCGAGCGGTGGGCGTAGTCCTCCGGGCTTCCCGTACGGCCGGGAGTCGTCGATGGGCCGGGGATCGTCGTCGCCGGTGAGTCTGGACGGGCCGGAGGTCTCCACCGCGCCGAGCGCGAGCGCGCCGACGTCCCGGTTGGCGTGCTCGAAGGTGGCGGCACTGAGATCCACGACCGGCGGCGCCGTGGTGCCGGCCAGCACCGCGTCCGCCAGGTCACGCCATTGGGAGTACGCGCGAGTCTCCTCGTTCGCGGCGCGCTGCCAGCCGTCGGCCCACTCCCGGTGACCGGTCTGGTGCAGCTGTCGGGCATAGGTGGCGTACTCGACGGCCCTGCGATCGTGCTCCGCGGCTCGGGCCCGTAGTCGGCTGGCCTCGGCCTGGCGGCGGTTGTTCTCGAACCCGATCCGCTGCGACTCGTAGTGGCCCTGATAGCGCTGCCGTTCGGCGGCTTCCGCCGCGGCGGCTCACTGCGCCGCGTACGCGTCGTCGGTCTCGGTCGCGGGCACCGACTGATCACCGAACGCCGCCACGTCGACGGGGACCGACGCCCTGCCCCGGGCCGGATGGTCGGGTGCCCGCACCGGCGCGAGCATGTTCCGCGTCGGGACGCGCGACGGTACGGCGAATCGACCGACCACCCGCGGGTGGACGAGAACTCGACAGGCGTCGCCGGGCCGGGGCGGTTGTCGGTGCTGGTGTGCCGGTGGTCGGGTACCAGGTGGTCGGGCCGGAGGTGGTGGCGTACGGCGAGTTGCCGGGCTGGCCCGGCGGAACGCCGGTGGCACCCGGCCCGCTGCTCGTTTCGAGGGCACCGGCCACGGGCGCGGCCACCGCCGACAGCCTCGGCTCGGCGGCCACCGCCGACAACGTGGGATCGCCGGCCACCGCCGAGAGCCTCGGCTCGGCGGCCACCGCCGACAGCGTGGGTCGGCGCCGACCGCCGGAACAGTGGGATCGCCGGCCAGCGCCGACGACGTGGGATCGGCGGCCAGCGCCGAGAGCGTCGGATTGACCGTGACCGGGTGCGATATGCCCGTTCTCTCCACCGGTGGCCCGTCCGCCGACGGCGTCGCCTCAAACCCGCCTGCCGAACGGATCGAACCGTCCACCTCGGACAACGACGCGACCGGAAGTGATGACGCGGCGGTCACCTCGGAGGCGATGGTGGGCGCCGACCCAACCGCGGGCGACAGGCCGACATCCGGCGACGACGTGGTGACCGCCTCCGCCTGCACGGACGCGTCCGGGGACGGAGCCGGCCCACTCGAAACCGCCACACCGGCCGCCACCGGAGCCGAGGCCCCGCCACCGGAGCCACCGCAGCCTCCGCCGAGGACGCCTCCAGCGAAGGAGACACCCGCACCCCGAGCGCCGCCACGGAGGGAAGCGAGGTGCCCGCGAACGACGTTCCGGCGAGGGCACTGGCCTGCGCGTCGAGCCGGGCGCGTAGCGCATGGTCGGTCTGGCCGGTGGCCGACCCGGTAGCCCCGGACGCGGCAGCGCGGGCCACGTCCTCCACCGAGGTCAGGCCCTGGCCGGTGGCCAGGCCGGCAGCGGTGTCGGCGAGCACCTCGCCGGTCATCTCCCGCCCCAGATGCTCCCCGACTCGCGCCGCTCGCCCGGACGCGTGCTTGCCCAGGCCCGCCAGTGGAGCCACTGCACCGCCGGCGAGCCCACCGACCGCCGAGGCACCGAGATCGGTCAGGTCCAGGCCGTGCGCCCGCCCGCTGGAGTTCTGGTACGCCTGGGTGGCCAGGGTGACACCGGCCTCCTCGGTGGCCTCCTCCAGCCCTTCCCGGGTGGCCCGCTTGGCCAGGCCGCGTACGCCGCCCCGCGCCACCTCCTTGGCGGCCCGCTCGCCGGCCTCCTTGAGCCCGTGTTTGAGGGATTTGCTGGCCAGCTGACTCATCAGTCGCTTGAAGATCTGCTGGACCAGCAGCCGCGTCGCGGTGATCGCCGCGCCGGCGGCCGGGGTTGCCGCGCCAGCCGTCAGCACCGCCACGACCGCCACCGACAGCAGCTCGACGACCAGGATGCCCAGCTCGATCCAGACTTCCAGCTTGGCGCCCTCGATGTCGCAGCCGCACTCCTCGACCAGTCGACCCAGGTCGGCGGTGACCGCGAGCAGCACGGGAAGCGGGCATCGGCGTCCTCGGCGAGCCGCCGCCAGGCCATCTCGAACGCCGCGTCGACCGCACCGACGCCGCCGTACCCGTTGTGCACCTCGGTGGCGGCCGCAGCGGCGTCGGCGTGCGGCCCGGCGAGGACGGAGGCGACGGCGTACCACTGGTCGGCGACGTCCCAGACGGCCCGCTCGTTGCCGTCCGGCCACTGCACGCCGACCACCCAGTCGAGGGCCTCGTAGATCCAGCCGGGCACGTCCCACGGCGCGAAGTCCAGTGGGTGCGGGATGGGGCTCGGCAACACGCTCATCGGGATCGCCGGCCGTCAGCGCTGGTCGGCGGCCCGACCGACCCGGGCGGCGTTTGCCCCGTCGGTCTGCACGCTCGCATCGACCGCCTGCACCACGTCACCGCCCAGCTCGGTGAGCCGGTGCCCGACGCCGGCCCAGGCCCGCAGCACGGTCTGCTCGAACCCGCGGTAGTTGCGCTCGAACGCGGCCCCGATGTCGTCGCGCCCCCAGGGTCTGGCGCCGCTGGCCGCCTCGATGGTGCCACCCTCCGCCGCGCGACGGCCGTCACGGCCTCACCGGCGAGTGCCAGGTCCGCACCGCCGCGCCGGGCCCGGGACGGATCGAGCCAGAGCTGCCCGTCGGTCATGTCGTTCCTCACCCCGGCCGAGCACGGCATCGGCCCGGCCGAGCAGCGCGCCGTAGTCTCCGCTGCGGAGGAAGTCCACCCACCGGAGCCGGCCGGCATGCTCTCGGCGACGAGGTCACGGGTGGCGTCGGTGGCGGCGGTCGCGGCGGCCTGGATCGTTTCGGTGATTTTCCGGCCGAGGGCCGTGGCGTCCCGCTCGCGGTAGACGGCGGGGTCAGCTCGACCCCGATCACCTGGCCCTGGGCACCCACGGTCGCCGTCACCTGCCCGTCGGCCGACCGTCGGGTCACCCGGAGCTCGGCGAGCCGCGTCTGTAGGGTGTCCAAACCGGACCTGAGCTGCTGATACTGCCCGTACACGTCGTCGAATCGGGCCCGTAGCTCGCGATTGGCGCTCCGGTCCACGCGTTCGCTCACGGCCGCCCTCCCGTCACCGTCGGTAGAGCGAAACCATACCGGCTGCCATCGATCTGTGTAGTCCGGTAGTTTCAATGCGTGATCGACCGTCATCAGGCCGAGCAGCTCGCGGCCACCTGGGCCCGCCGCGACTCCCAGCGCCTGGGCCACGAGTGCACCTGGATGGTCGACGAGTTCGACCTCGGCTACGTCATCACGTCCGTCGTGCCCACCGAGGTCCGCACCGTGCCGGGTGACCTGCCGACGACAGTCATCGACAAGCGGACCGGCACGGTCACCACCTGGCCCCGGGTGCCGAGCAGCCTGGTGGCGGAGATGTACCGGCGCAGCCAGCCCGCTGGGGCTACCGCTCCGCGCACCGTCGACCCGTCGAGTCTGCTGGTTCGGGAGATCTATCGGGAGCCACCCCGAACACCGCCGCGCACCTGACCCTCGACGGGCGGATCTGGACGGCACAGGGCACGAAGGCCGACGTGCCGCTCAACCATCACCCGCTCGTCCGCGACTATCTGGACCAGCTTCCCCTGGTGAGCTGGTCCGGGCGGGCCGCGCACGCCGAGCTGATCGTGGTTTCCGACGTCCTGCACGAGTACGACCACCGTCGGGCCGCCGAGGGCATCGCGCCGATGGGCCGGGCCGAGGCGGCCGCGCTGCTGGAGGGCGCCCGCTTCGAGGTCTTCCGGGTCCGCGAGCCGGGTGATCCCGCCGGTGGTCCCGCCGAGCTGCCCTGCGACTCGTGCATCTCGTTCCTGGTGCGGGCCAACGTCCTGCCGGAGTCGGCCCGCGCCTACACCGAGACCTGCGCGCGCCGGCGGCACCCGACCCCGATCCGGGCGTTTTCCGGCCGAGGTCGCCAACGCGCTGGTCGCGGCCGGGTGGCAACCACACATCGGCGATCAGATCATGGCCGCGGCGGCCGTCCGGGACGTCACGGCGGTGCCCGGCCAGGCTCATCAGCACACGGTCTTTCCCGCAGCCGTGGAGGCGCTGACCGCGTTCCCCAGCCTGGTCGGCGCCCGGCGCGGCCGGGCGAGCAGGTGTGGATCTCCCGCTTCGACATCCGCCCGCACACCATCGCGCACACCGCCGACACGCTCGCCGACTTCGGTGAAGTGCTCGGCCTCCGCCTCTTCCCGATCGGCACCGAGCAGCAGGACAGCATCCTGGCGGTGGACGAGCGCGGCCGGTCTTCGCACTCGACCAGGCCGGTGAGTGGTTCCTCGGCGACACCATCGACGCCGCGCTGACCACCCTGCTGCTCGGCCGTGCCCCGCCCGGGTCCGCGACGACGGCACCTGGCAGGCCGACTAGACGGCGATCAGCACGTCAGCGGAGCACCTCGACCGTGTTGCGGCGGACCAGGTTCTTGCCGGGCTCGCGGATCTGCTCCATGGCGGCGGCGTTGAGCAGCACGCAGCTGCCCGACGGGCCGGTCACCGTCACCGTGGTCGCCCGGTTGTTGTCCAGGTTGGTCACCCGCAACCGCGTACCCACCGGGAACTGCCCGCTGGTCGCCGCCGGCCCGGCCGCCTCCTCGAAGAAGGTGATCGCCCCGAGCACGCCGAGCGGGCGCCGGGCCGGCGCGCTGGCGACGCGACGCCGGGCGGACCGTGCCGGAGCCGGAGCGCCGACGGGCGGTGCCGCGCCGTCGACGCGCTCCACCACGTTACGGCGGATCACGTTCTTTCCCGGCTCCCGTACCAACTCCATGGCGGCCGCGTTGAGCAGCACACAGCTGCCCGACGGGCCGGTCACCGTCACCGTGGCCGCCCGGTTGTTATCCAGGTTGGTCACCCGCAGGCGCGTACCCACCGGGAAACGGTTGCTGGTCGCCGCGGGCGCGCCGCCCTCCGCCGAGAACGTGACCGAGCCGGAGCAGACCGACGACCGTGCCGGGGCCGTGCCGGCGAAGCCGAAGCCGGTCCCCACCGCCACACCCGCTGCGGCGAGCACCGCCACGCTCGCTGCCAGCACGTGCCTGCGCTGCACCCTCATCGCCGTCACTCCCGTCCTTGGTGGTGTCCTTCACTCACCTGGTACGGACCGGAGAGCCCTACCGTTCAGCCGGTACGGGTATCGATCGCGCGGCGGCCAGGTCCACTGGCCCGTACCGGGTCTGCGGCGCTCCGGTCATCAGCGCCCAGTAGCGGTCCCCGTACGACCAGTGCCACCACTCGGTCGGGTAGTTCACCATCCCGCACCGCCGAGCGCGTCCACCATGATCTGCCGGTGTCGACGGGCGGTGGCGCCGATCGTCGGCGCGTCGGTGAAGCAGGCGTCGGCGCTGTCCTCCGGGGTGGCGTCGATGGCCGTACCCAGGTCCACCTCCATGCCGTCTTCGGTGCACAGCGTCAGGTCCACCGCACCGCCCGTACTGTGCGGGGCCACCTCGACCGGGGAGACGAACTTGGTGGTCTCCCGGTGCAACCGCTCCGGCGACCAGCCCGGGTACCGCCGGCGCAACTCGTCCCGGTAGCCGGTGAAGATGGCCAACTGCGCCTGGTACGGCCGGTAGCCCTCGACGACGAGCAGACGCATCCCGGCGGGCAGGGCAGCTGCGCGGCCAGCAGGCGGTCGACGACCCCGGCGCGCAGCCGGGCGTACGCCCGCCGGGTCGGCCGCACGGCCGTCGAGCCGCAGCTCCGGCACGTCACGCAGGTCCAGTAGCGGGTCGCCGTCGTCGGCACTGGTGACGGCCGCAACCCGGGGATCGGAGAGCAGGATCATCGGACGCTCCCCACAGTGCTCGCCGACCGGTCCGCGTGCCGGGTGCGGGCCAACTCGACAAGCCGGTCCACCACCTCCCGATAGCTGACTCCGGCAGCAGCCCACACCTTCGGGTACATCGAATGCGCGGTGAAGCCGGGCATGGTGTTCAGCTCGTTGACGTACAGCTCACCGGCCGTCTCGTCGTAGAAGAAGTCGACCCGGCCAGACCCCAGCCACCGATCGCGGCGAACGCGCGCAGCGACAGCTCGCGGATCCGCTCGGTGACGTCGTCCGGCAGCACGGCGGGAACGATCATCGGGTCGGTGTCGCCGAAGTACTTCTGCTGGTAGTCGAACCAGCCGCCGGTGACCCGCACCTCGCCGACCGCAGACGCCTCGGGACGCCAGCCACCGAGCACCGCGCACTCCAGCTCCCGGCCGGTGACACCCTGCTCGACCATGACGAGCTGATCGTGGCGAAGCGCCTCCTCCACGGCGGCGGCGAGGTCGTCGCCCTCGCCGACCCGGGAGATGCCGATCGAGGAGCCCATGCTGGCCGGCTTCACGAAGAGCGGCCGCGTCAGGCCACGCACCAGTTTCTCCGGGTCATCGGCCGCCCGGTAGGTCTGCGCGTCGAACGCGACGTACGGGGTGACCGGGACGCCCTCGGCGCGCAGCGCCCGCTTCATCGCCACCTTGTTCATCCCCACGGCCGAGGCGAGGATGCCGCACCCCACGTACGGCACGTTCAGCGACTCCAGCAACCCCTGCACCACGCCGTCCTCCCCGAACGGCCCGTGCAGCACCGGAAGACCACGTCCAGCTCGGCGTGCACGGCGCCGGGGCGTTGCCGGCGGACACCTGCACGACGCCCGGACGCGGACCGGCCCGCAACTCCACGGCCGGCCCGGACACCACCAGGCGGTCGTCGATGGCCCGCTCACCGACTGGCCGATCACGCAACTCGGCCAGCAGCGCGTCGGGCAACAGCCGAAAACCGCCGCTGCGGGTCACGCCGATGGCAACCGTGCGGTAGCCGCCGCCGGCCAGCGCCCGGGCCACCCCGAGCGCGGAGGCACAGGACACCTCGTGCTCCGCCGACGGTCCACCGAACAGGATTCCGATCCGAGTTGGCGCGCTCACGCCGCCGCCCCTTCCAGAGTCGTCAGGTCGGCGGATCGCGGGGCCATCAACCGGGCCACCAGCGCCGACTCCACGTTTCCGCCGGTCAGCACCACGCCGACCGTCCGCTGCCGGTCCCCTCGGGAGCGAGCCGGAGCGCGCCGGCCAGACCGGCCGCCCGGACGGCTCGGCGAGCACCTTGAGTTCCATCAGGATCAGCCGGAACGCCGCCGCGATCTCGTCGTCGTCGACCCGGACGACCCGCGCAACGCGTTCCGCACGATGCCGAACGGCAACTCCCCACGCAGGACGGCCGCAGCCCGTCCGCGATCGTCGGCGCCGGCGCGACCGGGACGCGTACACCGGCCGCCAGGCTGCGGGCGAGCGAGTCGCAACCGACCGGCTCCACGCCGTACACCTCGATGCCCGTGCCGGCGGCGGCCAGGCACGCGCCGGCCACCCGCCACCACCACCCACGGGTACGACGAGCGCGTCCAGCGGTGTGCCCGCGCGCTCGGCCTCCTCGATCAGTTCCAGGCTGGCGGTGCCCTGCCCGGCGATGACGTCCGGGTGGTCGTACGCGTCGATGACGGGGTGACCGCTGTCGTCGCTGAGCCGTTGGCCACCGCCACCCGCTCCTCGACGCCGGTACCGGCGAACACCACCGGGCCCCGCCGCGCGAGCCCGGTCGACCTTCGTCGGTGCAGCGTCGACCGGCAGCACCACGGTGGCCGCGAGCCCGTGCTGCCGGGCGGCCAACGCCACCGCCACCGCGTGGTTGCCGGTGCTCTGCGCGATCACACCGGTGTGGCCGGCCGCGGCGAGCCGGCCGACCGCCCGCAGCGCGCCCGCATCTTGTACGAGCCACCGTCCTGCAGGTTCTCCGCCTTCAGCAGGACCCGCGCCCCGGCGAGTTCGTCGATCACCGGGGACCGCAGCACGGGGTGCGGACCACGCGGCCGGCAAGCCAACGGGCGGCTTCCTCGACATCGGCCCGGACCTGGCCAACGGTGCGTGACATCGTTTCTCCTCTCGGGCACACCACAGGCGGGATCCAGCGGTTCGCGGACCCCGAGGTGGGTGAAAGCGTCAGGTAAGGGTGGGTAGCTGGACGTCGACCCGCAGGCCACCGTGCTCGGCGGGCCGGGCCGCGATGATGCCGTCGTGCGCCTGGGTGATCGAGCGGGCGATGGCCAGTCCCAGGCCGGCGCCCCGCCCTGCGAGGTCCGGTCCCGGGCGAGCCGGCGGAACGGCTCGAACAGACCAGCCACCGCCTCGGCCGGTACGGGCTGGCCGGTGTTCACCACGGACAGCGCGGGCATCTGGTTCACCACAACCGTCAGCGATCCGCCCGGCCGGTTGTACTTGATCCCGTTCTCCACCAGGTTGGTGACCAGTCGCTCCAGCAGCACCCGCTCACCGACGACGACCCGGGGCGCGAGATGGGTGTCGATGCTGACCCCGCCTCCCGGGCACGATCCAGGTACCCGGCGAGCACCGTCTCGACGATCGTGTCCAGTCGCTGCGGTATCCGCGAGCGCAGGCCCTGGTCACTCTCGCTCAGCGCCAGCAGACCCTCGATCAGTCGTTCGTTGCGCTCGTTGGTCTCCAACAGTTGGCTGGTCAACAACTCCAACTGGTCGCCGCTGAGCGCCCTGGCCATGCCGACCTCGATGAGCGTCCGCTGCACCGCCAGCGGCGTACGCAACTCGTGCGAGGCGTTCGCCGCGAACCGCCGCTGCCCCTCGTAGCCGGCGGAGACCCGTTCCATCATCTCGTCGATCGACCGGGACAGCTGGGCCAGCTCGTCGCGGCCCCGGGGCCGGATCCGGTGACCGAGGTTCTGCGGGCCGAGGTGCCCGATCGGCCCGGCCAGGTCCCGGACCGGACGCAGACACCACGCCGCGCCGAACCACAGCGCCACCAGCGCGCCCACTGTGACGAGCAGGACGGCCGCCAGGGGCAGCACGAACACCCCGGACGCACGTCCCCGCACACCGCTGCCAGCCCGGGTACGGGCAGGTCGCAGAACTGCTGCCCCAGTTCCAGGTGACGCCGGTCAGCCACTTGCCCACCGTCGGCAGCACCGGCCCAGCCAGCAGTGCCAGCAGGCCCACCAGCAGCACCCGACGTCGGGCGTCCAGCTCACGCCGTACCGCCGATGCGGTAGCCGGCCTTCGGAATCGTGTGGATGATGGCGGGATCGCCGAGCTTCTTGCGCAGGGTCATCACGGTGACCCGTACGGCATTGGTGAACGGGTCGGCGAACTCGTCCCAGGCCTGCTCCAGCAACTCCTCGGCGCTGACCACCTGACCGTCCGCACGCAGCAGCACGTGCAGCACCGCGAACTCCTTCGGGCTCAGCGCGAGCGAGCGGCCGTCCCGGGTGGCCAGGTGTCGACCCACGTCCAGGGCCAGGCCGTCCTGCGCGAGCACCGGGGCAGCGCCGGGTGGACCGCCGGCCGAGCGCCTGCACCCGGGCGACCAGCTCGGCGAAGGCGAACGGCTTGGTCAGGTAGTCGTCCGCGCCGAGGCCCAGCCCTCCACCCGGTCCCGGATACCGGCCGCCGCGGTGAGCAGCAACACCCGCGTGCCGACCTGCGAGTCGGCGATGCTGCGGCACACCTCGTCGCCGGTGTGCCCGGGCATGTCCCGGTCCAGGACCGCGACGTCGTACCGGTTGACGGCAACCCGCTCCAACGCACCGTCGCCGTCGTAGCAGACGTCGACGGCCATCGAGAGGCGGCGCAGCCCTTCGGCCACCGTGTCCGCCAACAGGCGTTCGTCGTCCGCCACCAGCACCCGCACGTTGTCCGCTCCCCGAGTTCGGCTTGCCCGGCATACCGTCGCAGGCCCGGGTTAAGGGTTCTGTAAGCACCCGTCGCAGCCATCCTCCACGCGCACGCCCGACGGGCAAACCTCGCCAAGCCAGGTCCCGTCGACTTCGTACCAGCCCCACGCAATCCGTCCCTCCGTCCCCGGCGACAACGGAGGTGAGCTACATCACGAGCACCAAAACCACCCCAGCCCTTCCACTGCGCCGCGTCGATCATGGAGTTGTGGTGGGCGGTCGATCCCGTTTGGCACCTTTCGTGAGGCACCAGAACTCCATGATCGACGAGGCACAGCGGGGTGGCCTGGGCTGCGACTAGGGATACAGGAGGGGATCAAGGTTCGGATGATCTGGCTGGGGCGACGGTAGAGGTCCTGGTCCGTGAAGTGGCGCATGCGCCAGCCGTTGGCGGCGAGCCAGTTCGTTCGGGCGCGATCGTGCCGGAGGCGGACACGGTCCAGATGCGACGATCCGTCGTACTCGACGCCGACGCGGTGGCGCCGGTACCCAAGATCGAGGCGGTAGAGCGGTATCCCGTTGTTGTCCTGGACCCAGACCTGCGGCTCGGGCGTTGGCAGGCCGCCGTCCATCAGCACCAGGCGCAGCTGACTCTCCTGCCGACACTCGGCTCGCGGATCGGCGCGTGGCACGAGATCACGGGCCTGACAAACACCACGCAGACGATCGTGCCGAGCAACCTCGATCCTCAGCTCCTCGGGCCGACAGGCGCCCACGCGGAGACACAGATCGAGCAGCGGCATCGCATCCATCCGACGCAACGACCGAGCCAGGTCCACCGCGCATCGGGCTGCGGGCGCACAGGGCACTCCGGCCAGCAGCAACGGATCACGCACCGGCAGCACTGCCTCGTGGATAACCACGCCTCGAATACTCGGGATGCTCTCCCCGCCGGCACGATCACGTGCACGTCGGCGCTTCGCGCGTCGCCGAAAGCATGCAGTTGGGCGCCGGTGTGAAAGCCGACGACGGCGCTGGCGGGCAGCCGCTGGAAGACTGCCGATAGGCGTGCTTCCTGGTCGTCCAACGGTGCGTAGACGCTCCGCGACAGCCGGTGCAGGCGGGACTTCTCGGTCATCCTGCGCACTTGTTCCCGGCTGAGGCCGGCCGCGATCAGCTCCGAGTATCGGTACAGAGGCTCTGCCATGCCGCAGAAATCTGCAGCACCAGGTCACCAATCCTCGACCCCGCCACAGCGTCCTGTGGATAACCACTCGCCCTGTGCACAACCCCGCAGCCCACCCCGACCGTGCTATGCGGACTGCCGATCGCCTAGTCGATCATGGAGTTGTGGTGGTGGACAAATGACTCGGAGCAGCATCTTCTGCCCACCACAACTCCATGATCGACGCGGGCAAGACGGGGGCGGGCGCGGGCACGGGGCCAAGGGCCCGGGGTTAGTCGCAGGCTGTGCCGTCTCCGTCTCGGTCCAAGTCGTAGACGTCGCTGCCGACCACCTGGACCGGGCCACGGACGTACGCCGGGCCGTTGCCACTGCCGCCCGCGCAGTCGACGTCACTCGCGATCGGGACGCACGGGGTGTAGTTCGGGTCGCACTTCGACGACTGTGGCTTCTTGGTGCCGATGGCGACGACCTGGGTCACCGGCTGCTTCGTCACGGTCGAGGTGACCAACTTCTTGGCCGTCCGCACGCCGTCGGTGGTGGTCACCTCGTACGTGAGGGTGCGTACCCCGTTCACGCCCTTGGTCCGGACGACCCGCTTGCCCTCGGCCAGGGACGAGTCCTGACGCTCCGCTCGCCGTACCGGATCGTGGCTCGCTCGGTCACGGTCGTCACCCGGACCACGGGCGCGGGTGCCGCACCGGCCGGGCTCGGCGCAGCGGTAGTCGGCGCGGTCGAGAGCGCAGTCGAGGGCGCGCCGACCGGCGATTCCGCCTGCGCGGGAACCTCGTCGGTCTCGGCAGGCGCCGCCAGGATGGGCTGCTGCGGCTGCTCGGCGGCGGTGCCGGTCCGGCTCGGTTCCGGGTCGCCCTTCAGCGCGCTGACGATGGCGGTGCCGGTGCAGCAGAGCAGCAGGATCGACAGGGTCACCGAGCCGAGGATCATGGCGGCGCGGCTCGCGGAGTGGCTCGGCGGAACCAGTTTGGTCGCGGCGCTGGGCTGGGCGGCGGCGGCAGGTACGGCGATCCCGGATTCGTCACGGCGATGAGTGTCGTCGCAAACACAGCGTGCAATATCCGCCATCACGCTCGTCACCTGCGCCTTTCGCTCCGCCGGGATGATCGGTGTCGCACCTGCCGGCGACGAGTCGACACGCACGGTGATCCTCGCGGCCACACGGAAGGGCCGATCGTGCGCGTGTCGGCGTTCACAAAGCCGTAGATCCCCAAACACCGCACCACATCGTCGAGGACGACGAACCACGACGAACCCTCTGTCGAATTGCCGTCAGCGGGGCCTGCGGCGCAGCGAACCGAGCCCCACCAGCAGCAGCGCGATCGCGAACATCGCGGTGCCGATGACGTTCACCTGCGGTGGGATGCCCCGCTGGGCAGCGCCCCAGACATACATGGGGAACGTGACGGTGGTGCCGGCGTTGAAGTTCGTGACGATGAAGTCGTCGAAGCTCAACGAGAAGGCCAGCAACGCGGCGGCCACGATGCCGGGCAGCACCAGGGGCAGGGTGATCCTCCGGAAGGTCTGCCACTCGCTGGCGTACAGGTCCATGGCGGCCTCCTCCAGCCGCCGGTCCATCCCGGCCAGCCGCGCCTTCACGGTGACCACCACGAACGACAGGCAGAACATCACGTGCGCGATCACGATGGTCCAGAAGCCCTGCGGGACCCCGCCGACACGAACAGGGCCAGCAGTGACGTGCCCATCACCAGCTCCGGGGTGGCCATCGGCAGGAGGACCAGCACGTTGATGCCGGACCGGCCACGGAAACGATGCCGGACCAGCGCAAACGCCATCAGGGTGCCGAGCACCGTGGCGATCACCGTGGCGAGGAAGCCGATCTGCACACTGCGGACCACCGCGTCGCACATGTCCGAGGTGGCACACGGCTGCCGCCAGTTGTCCACTGTGAACTCGTTGAGGTCGTACGACAGTCGGCTCGACGGCCGGTTGAACGACAGCGCGGCCACCACCAGGATCGGCAGCGCCAGGTAGCCGAGCACCAGCGACGCCACGATCAGCACCCAGCGGTCCGCGAGCCAACGGGAGACCCTCATAGAACCTCCGCGCCGGCCCGACGGAGGTGACCGAAGACCACCGCCAGGATCACCGCCATCAGCAGGAACGACAGCGCGGCACCCTGCGGGTAGTCCAGCCGCACCAGGAACGCCGAGTCGATCACGTTGCCGATCATGTATTCGTTCGGGGTGCCGAGCAGCTCCGCGTTGACGTAGTCGCCGCTGGCCGGGATGAAGAACAGCAGCGTGCCGGCGACCAGGCCGGGCCTGGACAGCGGCAGGGTCACCCGGAGGAACGCCTGCGCCGGGCTCGCGTACAGGTCGGCGGCCGCCTCCAGCAGGCGCGGATCGAGCCGTTCCAGGCTCGCGTACAGCGGCAACACCAGAAACGGCAGAAAGTTGTACGTCAGCCCGAGCACCACAGCGAACGGGGTGGCCAGCAACCGCCCGTCCGGGGCGAGCAGGTGCACGTCGCGCAGCAGGCCGACCAGCGCGCCGTTGTCCGACAGGATGGTCTTCCAGGCCAACGTGCGCACCAGGAAACTGGTGAACATCGGCGCGACCACGCACACCAGCAGCAGGTTCCTCCACCGGCCGGCCTTGCACGCGATGGCATACGCCAACGGATAGCCCAGCAGCAGCGCCACCACCAGCGCCAGCCCGGCGTAGCCGAACGAGCGCAGGAACTGCGGCCAGTACGCCCGCACCACGTCCGGATAGTTGTCGACCGCCCAGGTCATCGCGTACCCGGTGGAGAGCGAACCGCCGGGGTCGTACAGGCTGGCCGCCGCGAGCTGCACCAGCGGCACGCCGAAGAAGACCAGCAGCCAGGCCGCGCCAGGCAACAACAGGAGGTACGGCAGGAGCTGGCGTCGCCCGGACCGGGCTGCCGGTGGCGCGGAGGACGGCTGCTCCGGTTCGGTGCGGGCCGGAAGGGTCACGACGACACAGCCACCGGCTCGTCGAGCACCGGGGACGTCCCGCACTGTCGGCGGCCTTCCTGGGCAGCAGGAACGCGTGCCGCGGATCCCAGTACGCCACCGCCGCACTGCCGAGCGGCACCCGCGCCGACGTGCCGCTGTTGGCCGCGAACACCGACACCTCGACGCCCCGGTCGGTGCGCAGCAGGTACTGGGTGCTGACTCCCAGATAGGAGGCATCGGTGACCACTCCGGTGACGTGCTGATGCCCGCGGGCACCTGGTCGGCGGAGCCGACCAGATGCAGTTTCTCCGGGCGTACCCCAGGTGGACCGGACCGCGCTCGGCCCGCGACCGGCCGACGGGCACCGGAAGCGCGCACCATGCGCCGTCACCACGACGTCGCCGCCGCTGCCGCCGGCGGCCTCACCGGCGAAGAGGTTGGACTGGCCGAGGAAGTTCGCCACGAACGCGGTGCCGGGGAACTCGTAGATGTCGGCCGGGGCGCCGAGTTGCTCGACCCGGCCGGCGTTCATCACCGCGACGGTGTCGGCCATGGTCATGGCCTCCTCCTGGTCGTGGGTGACGTGCACGAACGTGGTGCCGACCTCGGCCTGGATGCGCTTCAGCTCGACCTGCATCTGCCGGCGCAGCTTCAGGTCGAGAGCACCCAGTGGTTCGTCGAGCAGCAACACCTGCGGCCGGTTGATCAGCGCACGGGCCAGCGCCACCCGTTGCTGCTGACCGCCGGAGAGCTGGTCCGGACGGCGGCGGCCGAAGCCTGCGAGCCGCACCAGCGACAGCATCCGGGTGACCTCGTCGTCGACCGAGCGGATGCCGCGTCGGCGCAGACCGAAGGCCACGTTCTCGAAGATGTCGAGGTGCGGAAAGAGCGCGTAGCTCTGGAAGACGGTGTTGACCGGCCGCTTGTGTGGCCGCAGCCGCGTGATGTCCCGGTCGCCGAGCAGCACCTGGCCGCCGGTCGGCTCCTCCAGGCCGGCGATCATCCGCAGCGTGGTGGTCTTGCCGCAGCCGGACGCCCCGAGCAGCGCAAAGAACGAGCCCTGCGGGATGGTCAGGCTGAGGTCGTCGACCGCGGTGGAGGCGCCGAACCGTTTGGTGAGGTTGGCCAGCCGCAGGCCGCCGGCGGAGTGTCGTGCGCCATCCCCATCACGCTCCGATGACCTGCTGGAACTTGCCCTCGTACTCGCGCTCCTGCTTCTCGTTCAGAGCCATGAACACGGTGGACTTCGACAGCAGCGCCTCGTCGGGAAAGATCAACGGGTTGGCCGCCAGCTCGGGGTCGATCTTCTCCATCTCGGCCTGGGCACCCTGGACCGGGCAGATGTAGTTGACGTAAGCGGCGAGCTTCGCCGCGACCGCCGGCTCGTAGTAGTAGTTGATCAGCGCTTCGGCATTGCCCCGGTGGGTGGCCCTGTTGGGGACCACCATGTCGTCGCTGTAGAGCAGCACGCCGGAGTCGGGCGCGACGAACCGCACCTTGTCGTCCTCGGTGGAGAGTTGGATGACGTCGCCGGACCAACCGATGCACGCCGCGATGTCACCCCGGGCCAGCTCGGGCGCGTAGTCGTTGCCGGTGAACCTCCGGATCTGCCCATCGTCGACGGCCTTTTGAGCTTGGCGAGCGCGTCGTCGAACTGGGCGGCGGTGAAGTTCGACGGGTCGTGCCCGTTGGACCCGAGCAGCAGGCCCATGGTGTCGCGCATCTCGCTGAGCGCCGTCACCCTGCCCTTGAGGTCGGGGCGGGTGAGCAGTTCGTCGACCGTCCGCAGTTCCTTCGTGACGTTGCCGTTGTACGCCAGCCCGGCGAGGCCGGACTGCCACGGGATGGAGATCCGGTTCTCGGCGTCGAAGGACCGATCGACCAGCGACGGAAGCAGGTTGGCCCGCACGTTCGGGATCGTCGCCGGGTCGAGCTTCTGGACCCAGCCGAGCCGGATCATCCGGGCCGCCATCCAGTCGCTCAGCACGATGATGTCCCGGCCGGTGCTCTGACAGGTGGCGAGCTGGTTCTGCACCTTGCCGAAGAACTCGTTGTTGTCGTTGATGTCCTCGGTGTAGCTGACCTGGATGCCGGTCCTCGTGACGAACTCGTCCAGAGTGGGTCGCTTCGACTCGTCCCTCTCGTCCACGTCCAGGTACTGCGGCCAGTTGGAGAAGGCGAGCGTCTTCTCGGTGCCGGAGAGGTCCTCGCTGACACAGCCAGCCTCGGTCTGTTGGGCGCCCTGGTGCCGCAGCCCGCGAGGCTGCCGCTCATCGCGAGCAGTGCCGCCGAACCGAGAGCGCCGGTGAGCAGTCCACGCCGGGAGAGGGGCCGGAGGAGTACGCATCAGTTTCCTCAGGGTCGGCGCCGTGGACGACTGACACGATGGCAAACCGGCGGCATCGGAGGAGCATCGGGGCCGACGCGTCACGGCCTGTGGGGTGCCGACCACGTTCAGCGTGGGGCGTCTCTGCGCCCTGGCACCGCGCCCGCCGTGAGCCCGGGTGGATCAGCGGCCAGGGTTCAGCGGCCGGAGTTCAGCGGCCGGACCGACGGACGACGTCGACGAAGGACGACCAGGCGGCCGGCGCGAAGGCCAGCGTGCCACCGTCGCGGTCCTTGCTGTCGCGCACCAGCACCCGCCGGGCAGGTTGTCGGCCACCTCGACGCAGGCACCACCGTTGTTGCTGCTGCGGGTCGCGGTGCGCCAACGGGCGTCGGTCATGTCCATGTCGTGGCCACTTCCTGATCAGCTCGATCGACCGGCGTTGGGGTAACGCCTCACCGGTGACGCTCTCCCACCTGCGTCCCAGGCTAGCGATGTCGACGGGATCGGTCACGACCTGACCGCGGAGCTGGTTGTCGAGATACGCCAATTCCGTCCCGTCGGGCAGACGGCCCAGCACGAAGGGCGGCCAGACCGGTGTGCCACGGGCTCTCCGCCGGGATGATCCGCACCTGCACGTGCTCCCACTCCGCGACGGCCGCCAGGTGGGCCAGCTGCCCGGACATCACGGCGCGCTCACCGACCAACCGGCGCAGCACCACCTCGTCGATCACCGTCACGAGCTGCGGCGGGGCAGCGCGGCCGAGGACAGCCTGCCGTTCGAGTCGGCTCGCGACGATCAGATCCACCTCGGACGGTGGGAGCAACCCACCGGTGCCCAGCACCGCGCGGGCGTACCCTCGGTCTGGAGCAGGCCCGGCACGAGCAGCGGCTCGTACCACCGAATGCCGGTGGCGTCCTGTTCCAGCTCGGCCCACGGTCGGAACCACGGCAGGTCACGGCGGCGGAACGGCTCCGGCCAGAGGTCGGCCGCGTCCCGACCCAGCACCTGGGCAACAGCGATCCGGGTACGCGGGTGCGGGATGTGCCCGCGGCGAGCCACCGCGCGGCCGTCTTGGGATGGATGCGAACCTTCTCCGCAAGCGATTCGACAGTCTCCCCGCCTCGGCCATCGCCACCCGCAACGCCTCGTTCGCCACCGGATCCCCCTGCCCGCCAGGTGTGCACCGCGACTCGGCTCGGTGCACGCTGCGGCGCATGTTAGACACGCTGCGTGGCGATGTCTGCGGTCTACCGGCGTGTGGCGGTCAAACGTGTTGGCGCACTTCCACCGTGCCCCAAACGCCCCCAGGTGCCCCACCAACGCCCCACCACAGCGGCCGACAACCCACCCACCGACCCACCGACCCACCAACCCACCCGGTTGATCATGAAGTTATTGCCACGACACGCCGTCGCCAAAGGCAATAACTTCATGATCGGCAGCAGAGGGCCCGGTGGAGGGCCGGAGGGCCGGAGGGCCGGAGGGCCGGAGGGCCGGAGGGCCGGAGGGCCGGAGGGCCGGAGGGCCGGAGGGCCGGCCGGGGTTAGTGGTTGGGCGGGATTACCCGGAGATGGCCTCGGCGGCCGGTCGGGTGGGGGTTCTCGGGGCGTTTCGGGTCCGGCTCCGGGGGCGGGGCGCCGGGCGGGCGGCTTCGCGGACCGCTTCGGCAAGCGCCACCAGGTCGTCGGTGGTGGGCGGCGGGGGCTCGAACTCGCCCTCGTGCCGGACCACGTCCCAGCCGCGCGGAGCGGTCAGGCTGCGGGCGTGCTGCTCGCACAGGTCGTACGTGTGCGGCTCGGCGAACGCCGCCAACGGCCCCACGACCGCTGTCGACTCGTTGTAGACATAGGTCAATGTGGCGACCGCTTGCCGGGGCAGCCGTTACGGGAGCAGCGCCGTGGTGACCTCACGTGCGGCAGGGTATCTCCATTACCGGGTCCGGCGCATCGCTTCGCGTTGCGACACGCCCGTCACGGAGATCACAGTTGACCGTTCTGGGCGCGGCGCGCCACGGTAACAACGCTGCCGCTGGCCAGACCGACGCGGGCGCTACCCTTTGCCTCATGACGAGCCCGGAACACCGCCGCCCGGCTCCGGCCGGCGTGCGCATCGTGACCGGCATGGGCGCGGCCTGCGCGGACGGCTGGTGCCGGCCACCGTGCCGCTGGCGCGGACCAAGGCCGAGGTCTTCGACGACCTGGTCCTGGACACCGTGGAGACGCTGGAGCGTCGGTTCGCCAAGGAGTTGGCCGGGGTCGAGTTCGCAGTCGAGGACGTGCCGCCGGACCTGAACGTCTACGACTCCGACGTCCTGGAGGACGGCGAGGTCCCGCTGGCCCGGCTACTGCCCGGCCGTCCGGGCCGGCAGGAGGTGCCGCCGCGGATCGTGCTGTACCGACGGCCCCTGGAGTTCCGGGCGATGGACCGTGAGGACCTCGCCGATCTCGTGCATGACGTGATCATCGAACAGGTGGCGAACCTTCTCGGGGTCGACCCCGACGAGCTTGCCTGAGCGGCCCCGCCGCACGCCGCCCAGACAGCCCCAACAACAAAACGCACCACCCAGGCAGCGCCACGGCGGGCGAGTCGGGCGGCCCCACCGCCCCGACCTCGCACCGCTCAGGCGGCCCGCCGCTTCAACTTGCGCCGCTCCCGCTCGGAGAGCCACCCCAGATGCCGAACCGCTCGTCGTGACCCAGAGCGTATTCGAGGCATTCGGTCTTGACCTCGCAGCGCGAGCAGATCCGCTTCGCCTCACGGGTCGAGCCGCCCTTCTCGGGAAAGAACGCCTCGGGGTCGGTCTGCGAGCACAACGCCCGCTCCTGCCACTCCGGCGCGTTTCCGAGCAGGTCGGCCACCTCAAGCTGGCCGTCCATCAAATGCCTCCTTGTCGCGCACCGGCGTCATCGCCGCTGCAACCCCCACGCGAAAGGCGTGCTTGTCCGTCCGGTCCCGTTTTGTTGCGTTCCGTGCGAACAACCCCATTCAAATTACACGCGTGTAATGCGTGCGCCGTCAAGCCAAACTTGATAATGGAGTCGCTCTCCCGACACCCTGGCCGACCCTCGGGCCGTCCAGCCTCGCAACCTGCCCTATCGATTCAGACCCCGGCCGAGTAACGCCCTCTCCGGCGAGTTGCCCGACTTTTCTGCCGTGGCGCTCCCTGACGGGTCGTCGCCACGATGGCACCACCCCAAAGCTGATCTTGGTGGGGACAGGTTAACGCGGTGCGGCGCAGACTGCCCGTCGAGCCGTGGACGCGCAGGCGCCCGTCCACGATGTGGACGGGGCGCGAGGCAAACTGTTACGGTGAGGTCAGCCGGCAGCCCCAAAACCGCTGCTCGGCCACACGAATTCGGCTATCGCTCCACCATGGACGGAAATCGCGCCGGCGGGCGTACGCTCGTCCCACCAGACGGTATAGATCCCGCTGGGCAGATCCGGATAGACCGCACTGTGGAACGAGCCGTCCTGCACCCGACGCTCCCGCACCGCCGAGTGGACCCGCCGATCCTCGTTCCGACTGATCTCGATCTCCCGGCCGTGCAGATCCCGACCCGTGTAGACGATCAGCGCACCCGTGTCGCCACCCAGATCGAGGACGACACTCCCGGTCTCCGAGGGCCCGTACGCGTGCTCGTGCATCCCTGTTCCCCGATCAGGACGCCGCCGGCGGGTTGTTGAACCCGTCGTACGGCGTACCCAGGTAGGGAAGTTTCCGAGGAACGGCGCTGTCACGTCGGCGGCGCTCAACCCGGGGTGACCGCGGCGGCGGCCGCGTCCGGTCGGAACGTCTTGTCCACCAGCGGCACTGTCACCCCGGCGATCGCCCGCAACGCGATGCTGACCACGTCGTCGCCGACGCGCCGACCGTTCGGGAACCCGGCCAGGTCGCCGCCGAGGACCCCGAACCGGTCCGGTCGGCGGGTCGGCGGGATGGCCGTGTTCAGTCGCAGCATGTCGGCCTGCACGTCACCGGTGGCGTTGGTGAAGCCGTCGATCAGCCCGGACGGCACGCCGGTGAGCAGGATCGCCACCAGGTCGGCTCGGGCCTTCTTCGACTTGGTGAGTTTGTCCAGGTTGGGGAAGACATCGGGGTAGAGCGCGGGCAGCAACGCGGCCAACTCCGGCTGCTCGACGAACTGCGCGAACCGCTTGTCCTCCGACGGCGGCAACGAGTTCCACAGGTCCTTCTTGGACATCGGCACGATGACCTCGTTGAACAGCGGATTGCCCAACCGCGAGACCTGGGTGAACGGGCCGGTGGCGGTGTCCGCCGCACCCGGTCGCCGAGCACCCGCACCTGCCGGCGCGACGCCGACGTCCACACCCGATCACCGATGCCCGATCACCGGCGCCGTACCGGTTCGCGCGTCGGCGAACCCGGTCCAGCGGCACCTGCACCGCGATGCTGTGCACGTTCATCCGGTCGGTGGCGTTGACCGGCTCCCCTCGGCCTTGAAGATCTTCTTGCCGGCCACGTGCAGCTGCTGGAACGGCCGCAGCGTGCCGAGGTCGAAGATCGCCCCAGGTCGACGAAGAAGCCGTCGGCGCGCTGACCAGCGAAGACCCGCTCCCCGTGGAGAGCGAGTAGGTGGCCTGTCGCACCAGCTCGGCGTACTTCGGGGTGGACAGCGGACCGACATTGCACGGCGGGCAGGGCAGCTTGTGGGCCAGCCGGTGCTCACGGCCGTCGGCCACCCGGGTCAGGCTGTAGAACTGCCGCCGGTTCCAGTTCTCGCTGTCCAGCGAGTCGATCGGGCCGGTGTTGTAGAAAGCTGTTCGGGTTGCTGATCTCGGTGGTGAATTCGAACCGGTAGGTGACATCCGGACGGCCGTCGCCGTCGTTGTCGATATGGATCTCGTACCGCACGTCGTCACCGAACTCGAAGAAGTTCGGGCCCCGGAGGAGCTGCAACGGCACGTAGTTGGCGATCAACGTGACAGTGTCGCGTTTGTCGGGGCTGACGAACGCGTACAGGTCGGAGCTGTCGGCGACCGGATCCTGGCGATCTCCGGGGCCTCGCGGTGGGAAGACATGGCGGACCAACCTCACTGGGCGGGAACAGGATGGCGGAGCGGAGTGGCGAATCAGCGCCGGGCGGCGCGCCGCAGCCGGTCCGCCAGGCCGCGGTCGCGTACCTCGATCCGGGCCTCGCCGACGAAGATGTCCATCGTTCCGGAGTCGGAGTCGCGCAGGTGCACGACGATCGGTTCGTCGGCTCGTCCGGCCGCGCCGGGGCGTTCTGCGCGGCCGACAGGCCCGGCACGGTGAGCGCGGCAGCGCCGAGGGTGGCGCTGGCCGCGGCGGTCAACGTCTGCCGGCGGGTCAGTCGCGGCCACTGCCGCTTCCGCTGATCACTGGTCATGGGCAACCTTTCCGGCGGCGGCGCGAACGCGCCCGCGGAGACGGACGGGTCCGGTGCCGTCTCGCGACGCCGCCGGGCCCCTGAGGGACACCGGTGGCGGTCCTCGCCACGACCGCCACCGGCACCGCGTGGTACGGCCGGGGCGGGGAAAGGTTCGACGTCAGGGCCGGGCGTGACCGTACGCAGTCGACCGCTTGCGCGCCGGACGACCGGCGGCCTTCGCGATGGCCCGCAACTGCTCCTCGGTACGCGCCGACCCGTTGTCGGAGCCGGCCATCCGGGAGATGGTCTCCTCCATCAGCGTGCCGCCGAGGTCGTTGCAGCCACTCTGGAGCATCGCCACAGTGCCCTCGTCGCCCAGCTTCACCCAGGAGCACTGGATGTTGTCGATCCGCCCGTGCAGCAGCAGTCGGGACATGGCGTGCACGACCCGGTTCTCCCGCCAGGTGGGCCCCGGTCGGGCGATGCCCGCCAGATAGATCGGAGCATTGGTGTGCACGAACGGGAGCGCCACGAACTCGGTGAACCCGCCCGTGCGGTCCTGCACCCGGCCAGCACCCGGAAGTGCGCCAACCACTGCCCGGGGTGGTCGACGTGGCCGTACATCATCGTGGAGCTGGACCGGATGCCCAGCTCGTGAGCGGTGCTGACCACGTCGACCCAGGCGGCGGCCGGCAGTTTGCCCTGGTCAGCACCCAGCGCACGTCGTCGTCGAGGATCTCGGCGGCGGTGCCGGAATGGTGTCCAGACCGGCCTCACGCAGCTGGATCAGCCACTCGCGGACCGGAACGCCGGCCTTCGCGGCGGCGGTGACGATCTCCATGGGCGAGAACGCGTGCACGTGCATCTCGGGCAGTCGGGCCTTGATCGCGCGCACGATGTCGGCGTACCCGGTGACCGGCATCTTCGGGTCGATGCCGCCCTGGAGGCACACCTCGCTGGCACCGGCCGCCCACGCCTGCTCGGCCCGGTCCGCGACCTGGTCGACGGAGAGTCGGTACGCGTCGGCGTCCCGTTCACGCTGCGCGAACGCGCAGAACCGGCAGCCCACGTAGCAGACGTTGCTGAAGTTGATGTTGCGGTTGACCACGTAGGTGACGTCGTCGCCGACCGCCTCGCGGCGCACGTCGTCGGCGAGTCGGCACAGCTCGTCGAGCGCCGGCCCGTCCGCGCCGAACAGCGCCAGCGCGGCGTCGGTGTGCCGGGGATCGAGCAGCGCCGCCGGGTCGTCGGCGGCCAACCGCAGCCCGGCCGCCAGGTCGCGGTCCGCGCTGCTCCCGGCCGGCGTCGGGGTACGCCCGCTCGGCGCGCGGTCGCCTCGGGGTGACCTTGCCGGCGACCTCCGCCCAGTCCCCGTAGACGCTGTCGAAGTCGCCCCGCCGGTCGTCGGTCCGGCCGGTGGTGTCGATGGTGGCGTGCAGGTCGACCCGCCCACCGAACACCTCCTCCGGCTCCTGCCAGGCCGCCCCTGCGGCATCGCCGACTCGACCGCCATGCCCGTCGCCGGGTCGGCCAGCGCTGTCACGTGCGGGAACAGCCGCGGGTCGAGCCACGGGTCTCCGGCGCGCACGTACTCCGGGTAGATCGTCAACCGCTCCCGCAGCGTGAACCCGGCCAACTCGGTGTGCCGGGCCAACTCCTCGATCTGCGGCCAGGGTCGCTCCGGGTTGACGTGGTCCGGGTGAGCGGAGACGCCGCCCCAGTCGTCGATGCCGGCGCGCAGCAGCAGGTCGTACTCGCCGGCGATGAGATTCGGCGGCGCCTGGATCCGGCCTTCGGGCCGAGCAGCAGCCGGGCCACCGCCACCGTGGCGGCCAGGTCGTGCAGCTCCGCGTCCGGCATGCCGCGCATCGCCGTGTCCGGCTTGGCGCGGAAGTTCTGCACGATCACCTCCTGGAGGTGCCCGTACTCCCGGTGGGCGCGGCGGATCGCGAAGAGCGCGTCCACCCGCTCGGCTGGGGTCTCTCCGATGCCGATGAGGATGCCGGTGGTGAACGGCACCCCACGCGGCCGGCGTCCTCCAGCACCCGTAGCCGGACCGCCGGCTCCTTGTCCGGTGAGCCGTAGTGCGGGCCACCCGGCTCCGACCAGAGCCGGGTCGCTGTCGTCTCCAGCATCATGCCCATGCTCGGCGCGACCGGCTGAGCCGTTGCAGCTCCGACCAGGACAGCACCCCGGGTTGAGGTGCGGCAGCAGCCCGGTCTCCTCCAGCACGGCGACCGCGCAGGCACGCAGGTAGTCCAGGGTCGAGTCGTAGCCGCGTTCGTCCAACCAGGTGCGGGCCGCCGGCCAGCGCTCCTCCGGCCGATCGCCGAGGGTGAACAGGGCCTCCTTGCAGCCCTGCGCGGCACCCTCCCGGGCGATGGCCAGCACCTCGTCGCGATCCAGGAACGCCGCCGGCAGCCGGTGCGGCACCGTCGCGAACGTGCAGTAGTGGCAGCGGTCCCGGCACAACCGGGTCAGCGGAATGAAGACCTTCTTGGAGTACGTGACCACGCCCGGCCGCCCAGCCTCCCGCAGCCCGGCGTCCCGAATCCCACCGGCCACCCGGAACAGCTCGTCGAGCGCCTCACCACGAGCGGACAGCAGCGCGGTCGCCTCATCGACATCCAGCGCGCGCCCGGTCGCGGCCCGGCCCAGGGCCCGCCGCACGCTTGCGTCACTCGGGCCGGAATGGGTGCGATCAACCATCCACTCAGCCTATGCGCAGTGCGAGCCCGCCCACCGCGCCCAGCCCGCACCGTGGGAAACGGCACTGAACGATCGCGGCTGCGCCGCGCGGCGAACCGGGCCGTTCGCACCCCACAGTTGGCAATCTTGGACACTTTCCGTCAGCGCGTAACGGAAAGTGTCCAAGATCTACGCAGTCGGCTCGCCTCCATCGCCCGTGCCGGCGTCGCCGGCACGGCGGGAGCGTCGGGCGCACCCTGTGGGCTGCCGATCGGGGCGGACTCAGCGGGGCTGGTCCGGGTGGTCGTTCGGCCTGATGTGTTGGGTGCGGTCGGTGTCCGGGTCGGTGGGGTGGGAGATGACCTCGGTCGGGTCGGCGGACTGGCGCGGGATCGCCTGGGTGGGGTCAGCCGACGGCGGCTGCCCGAACGGCGGCGCGGCCGGGGCCGAGGGCTGGCCGAACGGCGGCGCGGACTGCGGCGCGGCCGGAGACGGCGGCTGACCGAACGGCGGCACGGACTGCGGCGCGGCCGAGGCCGGGGCGCGGACTGCGGGAACGGCGGCGCGGACTGCGGTGCCTGGAACGGCGGCGACTGCTGGCCGTACGGGCCGGCCTGCGGGTAACCGCCCGGCTGACTCGCCTGCGGGTAGCCGCCCGGCTGGCCGGGAGCGGGCCACCCACCCTGCGGCTGACCACCGGGCTGACCCGGAGCCGGCCAACCGCCCTGCTGCTGCGGCCACCCTGCCTGCGGCTGACCGTAGACGCCCGGCTGGGCCTTGGGCCGCGGCACGTAGTAGTGGGCGCGCCAGATCGTGTAGACCACCCAGGCGGCGATCGCGAAGATCACCATCCAGGCGAAGCGGGTGAGCACACCGAGCAGCGCGTCGAGCACCTCGGCGTCGGCCAGGCGGCCCACCGTCCAGATCAGCATGGTCAGCGTGCCGAACAGCGCGCTGACCGCGTACTCGATGAGCGCCACCTGCGTGATCAGCTTCGCCTTCGGCAGCACCGGCGAGATATGCGTGGCCAGCAGCACGGCCAGCAGGGGAAGACCCACCGCCACGACCCCGATGAACGCATAGAAGGCTTCGCCCGCGCGGTTGGTGTAGTCGTCCGGGGCGATCAACCGGAGCAGGCCCACGAAGAGGAACACGGCGTTGGCGCCGAGCAGCGCGAGCGCGGCGAGCTCGCGTAGTGGCTTGGTCAGCTGACGGGCCTGTGTCGCGTCGGAGGACGCGGGCTCGGTGGGGCTGGTCACGAGCTCCCCTCGGGGCAGGAACGGACAGGGCGCACGTGAGCCTAGTCTCGTGGACCACCGGCCGATCGGAGGCGTCCCGTGCGCGAGGATGGTCGACATGCGCATCGTGGTTCTGACCGGCGGCATCGGCGGCGCCCGGTTCCTGCTCGGCGTCCGGGCGTACGCCCGCGACGTGGGCGCGGAGGTGACCGCCGTGGTCAACGTCGGCGACGACCTGTGGCTGCACGGGTTGAAGGTCTGCCCCGACCTGGACAGCGTCATGTACACCCTCGGCGGCGGCGCCGACCCGGAGCGGGGCTGGGGTCGGGTCGGCGAGAGTTGGACGGTCAAACAGGAGCTGGCCGCGTACGGGGCGCAGCCGACCTGGTTCGGCCTCGGCGACAAGGACATCGCCACTCACCTGGTGCGTTCCACCATGCTCAACGGTGGTTACCCGTTGAGCGCGGTCACCGAGGCGCTGTCCAGCCGCTGGGAGCCGGGGATGCGTCTGCTGCCGGCGACGGACGACCGTCTGGAGACGCATGCTGTCGTGAGCGGGAGGGTGAGCCTGCGAGCCCCGCAGTCGCGAACAGCGCCAGCGCCGGCGGGGTCGAGGACGACCAGGGTCAGCGGGCGATCCACTTCCAGGAGTGGTGGGTGCGGTACCGGGCCGAGATCCCGACCCACCGTTTCGTCTTCGTGGGCGCGGAGGCGGCGAAGCCGGCACCCGGCGTGCTGGACGCGATCGCCTCGGCCGACCTGGTGCTGATCGCACCCAGTAACCCGGTGGTGAGCGTCGCACCGGTGCTGGCCGTACCGGGAATGCGCGAGGCCGTGGCCGGCGGCCCGGCACCGGTGGTGGGGTTTCACCGATCATCGGCGGCGCCCGGTCCGCGGGATGGCCGACAGGTGCCTGGCCGTGCTCGGCGTCGAGTGCAGCGCGGCCGGGTGGGCCGGTTGTACGGCGGCCGGGCGAACGGCGGCCTGCTCGACGGCTGGCTGGTGGCCGAGGAGGACGCGGGCACTGTGGTGCCCGGGTGACGGTCCGCGCGGTGCCGCTGCGGATGACCGACGAGGCGGCGACGGCGGCGATGGTCCGCGCCGCGGTGGAGTTGACGTGAGGCTGGAGATCCTGCCGGTGCTCGGCATCGGCCACGTGACCGAGGGTGACGACTTGGCCGCGGTGATCGCGACCGCCGCGCCGTGGCTGCGTAACGGCGACGTGCTGGTGGTCACCAGCAAGATCGTCTCCAAGGCGGAGGGACGGCTGGTCGACGTCCCGGCGGACGGGCCGGAGCGACTTGCCGCACGGGACGAGGTGCTGGCCGGCGAGACCGCCCGGGTGGTCGCCAGCCGAGGGCGACCCGGATCGTGCAGACCCATCACGGCTTCGTGATGGCCTCCGCGGGGATCGACGCGTCGAACGTGGACAAGACCCAACTGGTGCTGCTGCCGGTCGACTCGGACGCCTCGGCGCGAGCGCTGCGCGACGCGCTGCGGGAGCGCTACGAGCTGGACGTGGCCATCATCATCAGCGACACGATGGGCCGGCCCTGGCGCAACGGGCTCACCGACGTGGCGCTCGGGTGGCCGGGATGCCGGCGATCCGCGACCACCGGGGCGAGGTGGATCCGTACGGCAACGAGTTGCAGTTGACCCAGATGGCCGTGGTGGACGAGCTGGCGGGTGCCGGCGAGTTGATCAAGGGTAAGTGCGATCAGGTGCCCGTCGCGGTGATCCGCGGCTACCTGTCCGCGACCAACCCCGACGACGCCGGTGGCGCGCGGGCGCTGATCCGCGACGCCGCTCAGGACCTCTTCTCGCTCGGTACCGCCGAGGCCCACGCCACCGGTCTGACCGACGCCGCCACCCTGACCGATGGTCCCGGTCCGACGCCGGCCGACCTGACCGCGGTACGACGGGCGATCGACACGGTCGCCGAGGTGGTCGCCCCGGCACGGTCTTCACCCTGGTCGACGAAGCAGAGGTACGCGCCGGTCTGGTCGCCGAGATGCCCGGGTGGCCGGACGGCGCCGACCTGCTGCTCGGCTCGGCCCCGACTCCGGTCGAGCCGATGGGACTGGTCCGCTTCGGCGCCGACCTGCACCGACTGCGCATCGCCCTGGCCGCCGAGGGCGTCGGGTCGACCCTGCTGCCGCCCCCGCCCGGCAGTCCGGCGAGCGCCGCGCTGGCCCTGTAGAAGACGGCCGGGTCAGCCCGGCGGGCGCGGCGCTGGCCCGGTAGGAGACGGCCGGGTCAGCCCGGCGAGCGACGGGCCCACCTGTGTCGGAGACGGCCGGGTCAGGCGTCCAGCATGGCCCGGCCGAGCGGCGTCAACGTGTGCAGCACGCTGTTGCGCTCCCGGTGGCTGACCAACAGGCCGGCGTTGCGCAGCACTGTGGCGTGTTGGCTCGCCGCCGCCGGTGAGATGTTGAGCTGGCGGGCGACCTCGCCGGTGGTGCAGCCCTCGTCGCTGGCCTGCAACACCGCCGCCCTGGTGCGGCCCAGCAGCGCGGCGAGTGAGTCACGGGCGGCACCCGACGCGGCCGCTCCGATGCCGTCGGCCGACGCCAGCCCGCCCAGCCGGTCCACCGGATAGACCAGCACCGGCGGCAGCGCGGGGTCGAGCAGCGCGACCGGCGTGCTCGCGCAGAAGAACGACGGCACGAGCAGCAACCCCGGCCGTCCAGGTGCAGCTCCCGGCTGTGCGGGTAGTGGCGGATCTCGAGCACCCGCTCTCCCAGCGCATCGCCGGCCGAAGGCTGGTGAGCAGGCCCTCCACACCACCGTCGAGCAGCGCCCGAGCCCGGCGAGCACGGTCCGCGGCCACCGCGGCCTGAATCCGGCTCCAGTGCGGGCTGATCGCCAACGACCGGTACTGCTGCATGGACTCGGCGAGATGGTCCAGGACCGCCACCTCGCCCCGGGCCAGCGCGGCTGTCGAGGACGGCAGTTGATTCTCGGCGGCCAGGACGCTCAGGTCCCGGCGCAGCAGTTCGGTGGGAGTCCGGCGGAGCGCGTCCAGGCCGGCCTCGAAGCCGTCGACACTGGCGTACGGGGTGAGGAAGTCGGGGAAGTATCCGCGTGGCGGGCTCAACGCGAACAGCAGGCGGAGCTGCTCCGAGGCCGCGTCCTGACGCAGGTTTCGGGACACGCTGCGTCGCCAGTTGGCCGTCAGCGGATCGCGGTCGCCGCCCGCAGGGCGTGCAGGCTGAGGACCAGCTCCCAGACCGGGTCAGCCGCTGGCGCCACCCGGGTCCGGAGGATGTCCTCCCCAGAGAAGTGGATCTTCAGCATGGAGCACTCCCGTGTCGCCGGCAGGGGTATGCCGGACGGCCGTTCGACTGTACCCGCCCGGCAGTAATCTCCATTTTAAGTCTGGGCTGAAAGACCTCGACGCTTCCGGGGCCGGTTCGGCATGCTTCCACTGCCCGAACACGGTGCCGGCGCGTCCTGAACGCCCCGGCACCCGGGCACCGGGACCGGGGCCCAGTGATCGGACGGCACCACGAGGGTCTGCGGCCCTTGCTCCGCAGGGTGCCGTCCGGTCATCCCGCTCCCGCGCCGGCATTCCGCCGACTCAGCCGACCCAGAGCGCGACACGGTGGTCCTCGTCCGTGACGTAGAAGGATCCCCCGTCCAGCTCGGCCAGCCCTTCGACGTGGTGGAACGGCGCCAGGTCCGCCACCGTCCGCCCGAGGATCCGGCTCTCGTCGCCCGACTCACCGCCGGGAAGCCGGAAGTGGACGTGCCGGGAGGTGACGTCACCCCGCCCGGATGGTCGTCGAGTAGGACCGACCCCTTGCCCAGCGCGTCGATCGAGCCGATCACCGCCGCGTACCCGCCGTCCGACGTCGGGGCGATCGCCCGGAACCCGGTCAGCTCCCCGGTGGGGTGACCCCGGTCAACACGTACGCGCGCAGCGCCCTCGGCCACGCTCGCTCGGCCGTGAACATGTCCGGCACCCCGGCCACCTCGACCAGGATCGGCTCGCCGGCGTCCGTGACCGGGAAACGGAGCCCGAGCAGCACCGTCCCGGTCGGGGTGAAGGTCGCCGCCTCCACGTTCAACGGCAGGTCGCCCGGGGCCAGTCGACTGACCCAGCTCTTCTCCCGGGCGGTTCCCCTGGCCACCGTCTCCACGATGAACCGGGCCGGACCCGTTCCCCGCCGGCAGCAGGGCAAACGGCGATGCGGCGAGGGCGTCGTTCACCGCCCGGTGCAACCGGAACGAGTTGCGCACCACGTGCACCGGCATCGGCCCCGACGCCGCGTCGTCCTCGCGGAACCGGGCCACGAAGGCACGCCGGGTCGCAGCGGGCCGGCCTTCGAGCCGAAGTGGGAGCCGAACACGTACACCCAGCCGTCGTGGTGGGCGAGCGCCTCGCCATCCTCGGTCCGCCCGTTCTCCACCCCGGCGTCGGCCAGCACGTGCCGGGCCGTCCACTCGCCGTCGTCCAGCTCCAGCAGCAGCGCGAGGCAGCGCTCCACCGGCCCCTCGTCCAGCACCGTCCAGAAGCCCCGCCGAGCCCCGTACGCGCGCAGCAGCGCCGCCGACCGCACCGGCAGTAGATCACTGGCCTCGTTGCCGGCCACCACGAATTCCACGAGTCGGAGGGTCACCGCGCCAGGGTACGGAGCACACGCTCGTACAGTGGCGGGTGCCCGACGCCGTGATCACCGGACCGACCGCCCACCCGACCGACCCGAGGCGTACGCCGCGTTGCACGCCGACGCCACCGCGTTGCTGGAGGGCTGGCAGCCGGCCAGCCCGGCGCGGCCAGCGCGCGGGACCGGACCTCACCCTGCTCGCCGCCGGTCCGATCGCGATGAGCCGGCAGCACCGACCGGGGCACGTCACGGCCAGCGCGCTGGTGCTGGACGCCACCGGCTCGCGGGTGCTGCTCTGCCTGCACGTGAAGTTCGGGTGGTGGGTGCAACTCGGCGGGCACTGTGAGCCGGTCGACCAGACCCTGGTCGCCGCCGCCCTCCGCGAGGCCACCGAGGAGTCCGGGATCGCCGGCCTGCGGATCGACCCGGTGCCGATCGACGTGGACGTGCACCCGGTGCAGTGTCAGGGCGGGTCCGCGCACCACGACGTACGGTTCGCGGTGCTCGCCCCGCCCGCAGCTGTGGAGCAGGTCAGCGACGAGGCCGAGGCGCTGGGCTGGTTCCCACCGGACCAGCTGCCCGAACCACTGGCCGGCGGGACCGCGCAACAGGTCGCACCGGCCCTCGCAGCCCTCAGACGTAGCCCTCTTCGCCTCGCTCCTTGAGCTCGTCGACCAGGGCCTTGACGTCCTGTGCCCGGTCGCGCGGGCAGACCAGCACCGCGTCCGGGTGTCCACCACGATCAGGTCGCGCAGCCCGAGAACGGCCACCAACCGACCCGACTGGGGCACCACCACGAGGTTGGCGCTGTCCCGCAGCAGCACCGCCGGCTTGGCGTCGGTGCCGAGCACCACGTTGCCCTCGTCGTCGGCGGGCAGCACGTCGCCCAGGGTGTGGAAGTCGCCGACGTCGTTCCAGCCGAAGTCGCCCGGCACCGTCGCCACCCGACCCGCCGTGGCCGCGCCCTCCATCACCGCGTAGTCGACCGAGATCTTGGGCAGGGTCGGCCAGATCGCGCCCAGGACCTCGTCCTGCTCCGGGTGCCCCAGGCTGCGGCGATCGCGGCGACGCCGGCGTGCAGCGCGGGCTGCTGGCGGGCCAGCTCGGCGAGGAAGACGTCCACCCGCCACACGAACATGCTCGCGTTCCACAGGTGGCGACCCGAACGGACGTACGCCTCGGCGACCTCGGCGCCCGGCTTCTCCTTGAACTCGGTGACCGGCCGCCACGGCGCCGCATCGGTCTCTTCGCCGGTCTCCAGGTAGCCGTAGCCGGTCTCCGCCCGGGTCGGCGTGATCCCGACGGTCATCAGCAGGCCCTGCTCGGCCCCGCGGACCGCCTCCTGGACCGTGCGGACCCAGCTGTCCGGGTCGCGGATCAGGTGGTCGGCCGCGAAGCTGCCCATCACCGCGTCCGGGTCGCGTGTCGCGATCACCGCGGCGGCCAGGGCGATCGCCGCACAGGAATCCCGAGGGAGGGCTCGACCAGGATGTTCTCCTCTGGCAGACCGGCCAGTTGCCGAGCCACCGCCGCGACGTGCGCGGCACCGGTGACCACAAGGGTGCGATCCGGTGTGGTCAGCGGCGCGAGCCGTTCCACGGTCGCCTGGAGCAGCGAGGCGCTGGTGCCGGTCAGAGGGTGGAGGAATTTAGGGTGGCCAGCGCGGGACAACGGCCACAACCTTGTGCCGCTGCCACCTGCCGGAATGACCGCATAGAGCATCCGCACATCATGCCCGACGCACCCGCCCGAAGTGGCACGGGTCACCGCCAGCGGCGGCGAGGCTCAGGAACGCGCCCGACTCCAGGCGGCGATGTGCACCTCGGCGCTGGACTCCCAGGTGAACTCCTTGGCCCGGTCGAACCCCGCCTTGGCCAGTGACAACCGTCGCTGCTCGTCGTCGAGCAGGGCGGCCAGGTCCGTGCCGATCTGCTCCGGGTCCTCCGAGGTGTACGCCACCGCGTCGCCGCCCACCTCGGGCAGCGAGAGTCGGGGCGTGGTCAGCACCGGTGCGGCGCACGCCATCGCCTCCAGGATCGGCAGCCCGAACCCTCGCCGTAGGACGGGTAGGCGGCGACGAGTGCCCCACCGAGGAAGCCCGGCAGGTCGGCGTAGCGCAGGTAGCCGGGGCGCAGCAACCGCAGGTGCGACGGGACCTCGGCCACCGCGCGGTCGATGTCGTCGTCGTGCCCCTGTCCGCCGGCGATCACCAGGGCCGGCGGGTCGGGCCGCTCGGCGACCGCCTGCGCCCACCCACGGATCAGGTTGGGTACGTTCTTCCGCGGTTCCTTGGCACCGAGGAAGGCGACGTAGCTGCTGTTGCCCAGCCCCAGTCGGGCGCGTACGCGGGCCTTCTCCTCCTCGCTGGGAGCGTGGAAGGCAGCCTGGTCGACGCCGTGATAGGCCACGTCGATCCGTGTCGGGTCGGCGTCGAGCAGCCGGATCAGCTCGTCCCGGGTAGCCTTGCTGGGCACGATCACCCGGTTGGCGCGCCGCAGCGAGGTCTTGATGGCGCTGCGGAAGAACGTGCGGCGGGACTTCTCGTAATGCTCCGGCTCGGTGAAGAACGTCGCGTCGTGCACGGTCACCGTGACCGGGCACCCGGCCCGCAGCGGGCAGGTGTAGAAGGGTGAGTGCAGCACCTCTGCGCCCACCTGCTGCGCGAGCAGCGGCAGGCCGGTCTGCTCCCACGCGAGCCGGGCCGGGCGGTGCGCCACGGCGGCCGGAGCGGGATGATCTCCGCGCCGGGCAGCATCCGGGTGTAGCGCTCCAGGTCGGTGCGGAGGCTGACCACCACCAGCTCCACCCCGACCCGCACACCTTGCCGAGGGCACCGAGCAGACCGTCGACGTATCGACCGACACCACCACGGTCGGTGGGGACACTCGTGGCGTCGATGAGCACGCGGGGCGGGCGACCGGCGGTCACGGGGCGACTCCTTGTACGGGTCTGTGGGGAACAACACTCCGGGGGCCAAGCGTACGCCGGGGCGAGGGCCCGACGCTGACTGCGACCCGACGGTACGCCGAGTTGTCATCGTCATCGAGTACGGCCCACGGGGCGTATCGTTCGCGCCGATGGCCGACAACATTGCCGGGTGTTCGCCGACGCGATCGCGACCGACCCGACCCGACCGCTGCTCACCTGGTACGACGACGCCACCGGCGACCGCACCGAACTCTCCGGCGTCACGTTGGCGAACTGGGTGGCGAAGACCGCCAACCTTCTCGTCGACGAGGTCGGCCTCGCCCGGGCACTCCGGCCGGCGTGCTGCTGCCGCCGCACTGGCAGACCGCGGCGGTGCTGCTGGGCTGCTGGTCGGCCAAGCTGAGCGTCGTCGACACCGCGGACGACGTGGACGTGCTCTTCGCCGCCGCCGACCGCCTCGACGAGGCGCAGTCCTGGTCGGCCGACGAGCGGTACGCCCTCGGGCTGGCCCGCTCGCCGCCCGCTCCGGCAGGTGCCGCCCGGTTTCGCCGACTATGTGATCGAGGTACGCCGGCACGGCGACCACTTCACGCCGCAACCCGGTCCGGGCCCCACCGACGCCCACCTGCTGGCCCGTGCCGAGGCCCGTGCCGTCGAGGTGGGCATCGAGCCCGGCGCCCGGGTGCTGGTCGACGCCACCCGCTATCCCGACCCGGTCGACTGGCTGCTGGCTCCCTGACCCGGGCCGCCACCGTCGTCCTCTGCGCCAACCTCGACCCGGCCCGTCTGGCCGGCCGGCAGGCCACCGAGAAGGCCACCCACATCCTCCGTGACCCGCCGTCCCCGCTTGGGAGTCCGGCGGCGTCGGGGCCGAGGTGTGAGCGCGCCTTTGCTCTGCTTCAACGGACGCAACGCTTTGGGGCCCAAACCGGTGCGTCCGTTGAAGCAGAGCAAAGGCCACACCAGCACCTGGCCCGGCCCTCAGCCACGCCCGGCCCGTGCACGCTCGAGCCGCGACGTGGCGCTGTCAGGCAGGCGTGTTGTCCGTGGCCCGGCGTTGGGCCAGGGCGGCGAAGGCGGTCAGGGACTCGGGATTGACCAGCGCGCCCTTGGCCGCGGCCTGGTCGACCGGAGTGCCGGTGAGGATCTTCTTGACCGGCACCTCCAGCTTCTGGCCGAGAGGGTGCGGGGCACGGAACGCACCTGATGGATCTCGTCGGGCACGTGCCGGGGTGAGAGCGCCGTCCGCAGCTCGCGGCAGATCCTCGCGCGCATCGGGTCGTCCAGCTCCAGACCCTCGGCCAGCACCACGAAGAGCAACAGCTCACCGGCGCCGCCCTCGTCGTCCTCCAGGTGCACGACGACCGAGTCGAGCACCTCGTCCAGCCCTTCGACCACCGAGTAGAACTCGGCGGTGCCCAGCCGCACCCCACCACGGTTGAGCGTGGCGTCGGAGCGTCCGGTGATCACACAGCCGCCCCGCTCGTTGATGGTGATCCAGTCGCCGTGCCGCCAGACGCCCGGGTAGACGTCGAAGTACGCCTCGGAGTAGCGGGTGCCGTCCGGGTCGTTCCAGAAGCCCACCGGCATGCTCGGCATCGGCTCGGTGATCACCAGCTCGCCCAGCTCGCCGATCACCGGGGTGCCGTCGGCGGAACGGGCCTCCACCTTGGCGCCCAACGCCCGGCAGGCGATCTCACCGGCGTACACCGGCAGCAGCGGCACCCACCGACGAAACCGGTGCACACGTCGGTGCCGCCGGAGAGGGACTGCAGCTGGAGGTGGTCACCGACGGTCTCGTACACCCAGCGGAAGCCCTCGGCCGGCAGCGGCGCACCCGTGGAACCCACACCGCGCAGCGCCGACAGGTCCGCGATGTCCCGAGGGACCAGGCCGGCCTTGCGGCAGGCCAACAGGTACGGCGCGGAGGTGCCGAAGTACGTGGTGCCGGTCTCCGCCGCCAGCCGCCACAGCCCGCCGAGGTCGGGCTCAGCCGGCCGGCGGGCTCCGCCCGGACCCCGGGTTGCCGTCGAAGAGCACGATGGTCGCGCCCACCGCCGGGCCGGAGACCAGGAAGTTCCACATCATCCAGCCGGTGGTGGTGAACCAGAAGAACCGGTCGGCCGGGCCCAGGTCGTGGTGCAGGGCGAGCATCTTCAGGTGCTCCAGCAGGATGCCGCCGTGGCCGTGCACGATCGGCTTGGGCAGCCCGGTGGTCCCCGAGGAGTAGAGCACGTACAGCGGGTGGTCGAACGGCACCGGCGTGAACGTCGACGGCTCGTCGGTGGGCGCGGCCAACTCGGCCCAGCTCAGCGCGCCCTCGGGCGCCGAGCCCGCCGGGTCGAGGTACGCGATGCCGACGGTGTGCCGCAGCGAGGGCAGGGCGGCCCGGATCGCGGCCACCTCGGTACGCCGGTCCACCGGCTTGTCGCCGTACCGGTAGCCGTCCACGGCGACCAGCACGGTCGGCTCGATCTGCCGCCACCGGTCGGTGACACTGCGGGTGCCGAACTCGGGTGCACAGGACGAGAAGATCGCGCCCAGACTGGCGGTGGCCAGCAACAGGACGTACGTCTCTTCGATGTTCGGGGCGTACGCCGCCACGCGGTCACCGGCGGTGACGCCGAGCCGGCGGAGCCCGGCCGACACCCGGCGGACCTGCTCGCGCAACTCTCCGGCGGTCAGCGTGACCGACGGCCGGGTCTGCCCGTGAGCGATCACCACCGGGTCGTCGTCGGCACGCCCCGGCATCCGCAGCACGTTCTCCGCGTAGTTGAGCGTGGCCCCGGGGAACCAACGGGCGCCGGGCATTGCCCGCTCGGCGAGGGTGGCGGTCGGCGGGTGTGCGCGACCACCTCGAAGTGGTCCCAGATCGAGCGCCAGAACCCGTCCAGATCGGTCGTGGACCAGCGCCACAGCGCGTCGTAGTCGGCGAAGTCCAGCCCGCGGTGCTCACGCAGCCAGCGCAGGTAGGTGCCGATCCGGGACCGCTCACGGACGTCCGCCGGCGGCGCCCACAGCATGTCACCCACTGGTCCACCCCTCCCTGGCCCGGCACGACACTGTGACTGGGCCGTGGCGCCATCTTGCCCTACCTCGAAGCGCCATTCTGCGCACCGGGTACGCCGACCGACGCGTGCCCGTCCCACACTCCACCCGCCCCTCATGTGGGTCAGCCCGCGCGGTGGGCCTGGATGGCGCGGCGACGGGCGAGGCGGTGCGCACGGCGGATCTCGGCCTCCCGATACCGGCGCTCGTCCTCCGGCGTCTCCGGCAGCACGGGACGGACCACCCGTGGCGCCCCGCTCACGTCGACGCCGACGAAGACCAGGTACGCGGTGGCCACCCGGACCGGCGCGTCCTCGGCCGAGTCCCACCGCTCGGAGACCACCCGCACCCCACCTCCATCGAGGTCTGGCCGGTCCAGTTCACCTGAGCGTGCGCGTGCACGAGGTCGCCGACCCGGACCGCCTCGGAGAAGACGATCTCGTCGATCGCGGCGGTCACCGCCGTCCCGCCGCTGTGTCGGGCGGCAGCGGCCCCGCCACGTCGTCGACGAACTTCATCAGAACCCGCCGTGCACGGTGCCGTAGAGGTTGACATCCACCGCAGTCATGATCTTGCTGAGAGTGACGCGCGAGTACGACGTCGGCTTGCCGATCGAAGCGGCGGAGAGGTGCTCAGTCATGTCGAAAACGGTACGGTGCGCGGATGCGACATCTCTGGAGCTTCCTCGCCGGGCTGGTGGTGGCGCCCATCACCTGGGTGCTGGTCACACTGGGGCAGGACGGGTCGAGCCGGACGGTCGACCGCTGGGTGGAGATCGGCACGTTCAACACCGCCAACCTGATCGAGCCGGCCGTGTACCTCGGTGTCGGCGGTGTCCTGCTGGGTCTGCTCGGCACGCTGCGCGTCTCGCCGCTGGGCCCGCTGGTGGCCGGAGCGCTGCTGGTCACCCCGTACATCGGAATGTTCGTGGCGCCCTTCGCGGTGCGGGACGCGATCCCGGACGGGTGGAAGGTCTTCGGCGACCCGTTGCCACTGCGGCTGCCCGTGGAGAACGGCACGCTCTTCCTGATCGGCCTGCTGCTGCTGATGGCGACCTTCAGCGTACAGCGGTGGCGGCCGTGGCCGAGCCCGGCGGTGGAGCCGGTCGCGGCACCCGTTCCGGCGACGGACGGCGGCCCCGCAACGAGGACTTCACGTTGACCGACTGGCCGTCCCCGCGCCCACCGAGCGCGACAACCCGCCGCTCACTCTGGGTTACCCGGCCGACTCCACACCGACCGAGCCGCTGCCCCGTCGGTGGGTGGCGAATCGCCGTGGTCCGCCCGCCGCGCGGCCAGCCGCGCCCCGAGGACACCACCGAGATCCGCTGATCGTCGGGGCGGGCCGGTGACCGGCCCGCCCTCTGTCCACTACGGAACGACAGTCAGTGCAGCGCGACCGCCAGGTCCGGGTCGACAGCGCCGAGGCTGGCGCGGGGCACGACGAGGAGCATGACGATCAGCGCGGCGGCCATGCCGCCCGCGATGACGATCGCCATCGGTACGCTCCCGGTGCCGAACAGTCCCGCCAGCGGCGCCGACAACGCGCCGATTCCGAACTGCACCGCGCCGAGCAGCGCGGCGGCGGTGCCAGCGGCTCGCTGTGCCGGCTCATGGCCAGCGCCGGAGCGTTCGGCAGGGCCAGGCCGGCGGCGGCCAGGACCAGCCACAGCGACGCGAGCAGGGTGCCCAGTCCGCCGAATCCGGTCGCCGCGAACAGGACCAGCAGCAGACCGGCCCCGGTTCCCGCGATCAGGGCGCTGACCAGGATCTGCTGCGGGTGTAGCGGCGCAGCAGCCGGACGTTGAACTGGGTGGCCCCGATCAGCCCCACCGCGCCGCCCCGAAGGCCAGGCCGAACTGCTGCTCGTCGAGGCCGTACTCCCGCTGGAGCACGAACGACGAGCCCGAGACGTACGCGAACAGCGCCGCCATGGCCAGCCCGGCGACCAGCACCAGGCCGACGAATGCCCGGTCGTTGAGCAGCCCCCGGTAGTCGCGCAGGGTGGCAGCGATCCTCCGTGCCGCCGGCGGGCCACCGGAAGGGTCTCCGGAAGCCGGAGCGCGGCCACGACGATCAGCAACGCGCCCAACACCGCCAGCGCCGCGAAGACGCCCCGCCAGTCGGTCCAGTTGAGCAGGCCGCTGCCCAGGGTCGGCGCGAGAATGGGCGCCAGGCCCATGACCAGCATCAGCCGGGAGAAGATCCGGGCGAAGGAGGCGCCGCTGAACAGGTCGCGGACGGCGGCGGTCGCGACGACGGTGGCGGCCGCGACGCCGAGGCCCTGGAGGACGCGCAGCGCCCGAGCACGGCGATGTTGGGTGCGAAGACGCACAGCACGGAGGCCACGACGTGCGCGACCAGCCCGGCCAGCAGCGGCACACGTCGTCCGACCACGTCGGAGAGCGGCCCGATCAGCAACTGACCCAACGCGAGGCCGACAAGCGTGCCGGTCAGGGTCAACTGCACAGCGGTCTCGGTGGTCTGGAGGCCCGCCGTGATGGCCGGCAGCGCGGGCAGGTACATGTCGATGGTCAACGGCCCGATCGCGATCAACGCGCCCAACACGAGGACGAGCTGCGCCCGCTGACGATTGGTCATCAGGTCACCGGGCAGCGCTTCCTCCGCGACGGCGATATCGGGTTCGGTCTTGTCCACCAACTGCTTCATCATCTCGATCTCTGCGGGAGCCGGTGCGTCGTCACGAGCGGCGGCGTCGGGGCGGCGATCATCCGAGAGTGATCTCCTGGTCGCCAACGCTCCAGCGACGTACGACGTTCCCGGTGTGTGAGGAGTCACGCCCTTCCGTCCGGCGGCGAAGAGCGCAACATGTGACTGGGGTCACAGGAAAAAGAACCGGAGCAGAGGTACGCATCGTCTTGCCAGGTGTGAAACGAAGTCTGGACGGCCTCGACGAGGGTGAGCTCCTTCGCCGCGTCGCTCGGGGCGACCGGCGCGCGTTCGACGTGCTGTACCGGCGTACCGCCCCGTGGTTGACCGCACGACTGCGCCGGCGGTGCGCCGACGAGGACGTGGTGGCCGAGGTGCTGCAGGAGACGTACCTGGCGGTCTGGCGGTCGGCCGGCAGCCAGGCGCGGTCCTCCACCTCCGGCAGTGCGGTGGGCTGGTTGTGGACGATCGCCGCCCACCGGCTGATCGACGCGTTTCGCCACCGGGCCCGCCGGGAGCGGATCCCGTCGGTGCAGACGTTCGAGACCGTGGCACCGGCGGCCGAGGACGAGGCCCTGGCCGACGGGTTGGACGCCAACCTCGAGCAGGCCCTGCACGCGCTGCCGGCGGAGCTACGTCAGGTGCTGCGCGCGATGGTCCTGGACGGACTGACCGCGCGGGAGACCTCACTGCTGCTCGGCATGCCGGAGGGAACCGTGAAGACCCGCGCCCGGCGGGCCCGGATCGCGCTTCGGGAGGCGCTGTCATGACCACTCACCCCACGCCCGCACTCCTCTCCCAATATTCTTCCGGTGGCGCCGGCATCGACGACACGACCATCTGGGCGGTCGAGGCGCACCTGGAATCCTGCGCCGCCTGCCGGGCGGTGCTGACCGAGGCCGTCGACCCGAGCACGCGGGACCTGCTGGACCGGGTGGCGGACGGCATCGCCGCCGGCATCGCCACCGGCCCAGGTCCGGTGCGGCGGAGGCGGCCGCTGCGCAGCGGAATCGCCGGCCGGATCCTGCCCTGGCTGGTCACCGCCGCCGGGCTGCTGCTGGTCGCGACCCTTTTCGAATGGACCTTCGACAGCCTGCCGTCGCTGGTGCTGCTGATCGCGCCGGTGGCACCGCTGCTGCCGGTCGCCGCCGTCTGGAGCCGGCGCGTCGACCCGGCCTGGGAACTGACGGCCACCATGCCCCGCACCGGCCTGCCACTGCTGATGCGCCGCACGGTTGGGGTGCTGTTGGCGGTGATTCCGGTGCTGGCGGTGGCGGGCTGGGGCACCGGGCACTCCCCGGCCTCTGGCTGCTGCCCGTCCTGGGCTTCACCACGGGGCGTTGGCGCTGGGCACGGTGATCGGGTCGACCGCGCCGCCCTCGCGTTGGCGGTCGCCTGGTCCGCCGGCGTGGTCGCGCCGAGCCTTGCCGACGGGCGACTCCGGCGATCCTCGCGAGCCGCAGCCTGCCCGGATGGGCGCTCACCACCGTGGCGTTGCTGGCCGTCGTGCTCGTGCAGGCCTGGCGGCGGCCGAGCCGACCCGCCACAACCCTCTGAATGGAGACATCTTGATGCGTACGGTCAGCGTGGCGGAGACAGCGCCGTCCACCCATCCGTGGGCGGTACACGCCGAGAAGTTGCAGGTCCGAGCGGGCCGACACCTCGCGGTCAACGGGCTCGACCTGGCGTTGGGCACCGGCGTGCATGGGTTGCTCGGCCCCAACGGCGCCGGAAAGACGACGTTGATGCGAGCCCTGGCCACCGTCGTCAAGCCGGTCGGTGGGCGGCTGACCCTGCTCGGCGGGAGGTCACCGGCAACGCCGACCTCCGACGCGTACGCCGTGGTCTGGGCTACCTGCCGCAGCACTTCGGCTTCTACCCGCGCTTCACAGTCCGGGAGTTCGTTGAGTACATCGCCTGGCTCAAGGAGATGCCGAAGGCGGCTGTCCCCGGCGCGGTGCAGCGGGCCGTCGAACGGGTGGGCCTGGCGGACCGCGCCGACTCCCGGATGAAGACGCTCTCCGGGGATGCTGCGCCGCGCCGGCATCGCCCAGGCGATCGTCAACGACCCGGAGGTGCTGCTGCTCGACGAGCCGACGGTCGGCCTGGACCCGGAGCAACGCCTCGACTTTCGCGAGCTGCTGCGGGAGATCGGTCTGGACAGCTGCGTACTCGTCTCCACCCACCTGGTCGAGGACGTCGCGGTGGCCTGCACCGACGTGGTGCTGATCAGTGAGGGCCAACTGGTGTGGCAGGGCAGCGCCGGGCAACTGGCCGAGCAGGGTGGCGCGGACGACGCCGGCGACAGCGCCACCGAACGCGGCTACTCGTCGCTGCTGGCGCCCACCGCGGGCGGGTGTCGGCATGACCGGACGAATCCTCCGTATCGAGCTGCGCCGCTCGGCGGCGCTGGGCATCGCCCTGTTGTCGCTGGTGGTCGGTGTGGCGTTGCTGCTGTCGTCCACCCAGTTCTTCGCGGCGAGGTGGATGCAACTGGCGGTGATCGTTCGGTCCCTGCTGATGGTGCTGCTGCCACTCGCGCTGGCCGGCGGGCGTGGATGGGCCGGCGCGACGCGCGCCACCGGGTCGACGAGTTGTTCGCCAGCACCGTCCGGCCGCGGTGGCAGCGTGTCGTCCCGACCGCCGGCGCGCTCGCGGTCTCGGTGACGACCGCGTACCTCCTGACGTTCCTCGTCGGGGCCGGATGGGTGGTGCCCACGGCGGGCTACTTCCGTTCGCGGCGATCGTCGTCACCGCGGTCGGCGTCCCGGACTGGTCGCCGCGGGTTGGCTGGGAATGGCCGCCGGCCGGGCCGTGCCAAGGGTGATCACCGCGCCGGTCCTCGCAGTGGTCGGGTTCGCCCTGGTGGGGTTGGTCCCGGAGTTGGCCATGACACCCGACACGAGCACGGGAATCGCGCGGTTCCGGCCGGAACCGGCGGCGATGCTGCTCCTACCGACGATCAACAGTCTGGACGACTTCCAGACTGTCATGACGCGGGTCAGCCTGGTCCAGACGCTGTGGCTGGTGTCCCTCGCCGCGACCGGCCTGCTGCTGCTCGGTGCGGTCCGCCGCCGCGCCATCGCGTTCGCCGTACTCCCCGCGGTGCTCGGCGTCGCGGTCGCCCTACCGCTCCTGCCCGTCGGCGGAGCCCGCGGGCGGCGGCCGTCGACCCGGTCGCCATCGAGCTGGTCTGCGACAACGACGGCCCGCAGGTCTGCGTGCGGCGGGCGCACGCGGGCTGCTGCCCGATGTCGTCGGCCCCGCCCGCCAGGCGCTCGGCCTGATGGCGGCGAAGCTGCCCAACGCACCGGTCCGGGCGGTCGAGACCGAACGGGTCACCTTCTGGGCGATGCTGGAACCGGACATGGCACCGCCCCGGCACTCCGCCGACGCCCTCGTCTTCGACACTCCCACGATCGACCGCTTCGGGCGCGCCGACCTGTCCGGCGACTACTTCCTGCCGTCGCTGCTGGAGGCCGTCTGGCGGCAGGATTGCGGTGACCAGCCGATCCTGGGCGACGTGTACCGGGCCCGGATGGTCGCCGCCGCCTGGCTGACCGGTCGACCACCGGCCCCGCAGCCCGGATGGGCACCCGAGGAGATGGCGCTGCTGGAGAGCGCGTACCAGGCGCTGGTAAGCCTGCCGGAGGCCGAGCAACGACGCCGGTTGGCAGCGGCACGCGAGGGCGCACTCGCCTGCCGGGACGACGAGCTGGTGGCGATCATGTCGGAGGACCGGCCGTGAGGTGGCTCCAGCTCCACCTGCGCTCCCGCCGGGTCCCCTCGCCACGGCCACCGGGACCGCCCTCATCGCGCTGGCGTGGGCGCTGTCGCTGGCCTACACCGACTCGCCGACCATCAGCGCTCGGACGGCCAGCCTGGCCATCATGCTGGCGGTGGTCGCCGTCGGCACGACCCTCGCCGGTGCCGACAACTCCCTCGACCACACCATGGCGGTCAACTGGCTGGTACGCCGCGCCGGACACCTGCTGCTCGCCGCCGCCGTGATCACCGCGCTGCTGTCCCTCAGCATGATCACCGACACGCGCTACGAGCCGTTCGCCCTGGTGCTGCGCAACACCGCGGGCTTCTCGGGCTCACCGCGCTCGGCGCCACACTGCTGGGCGCAGCCCTGGCCTGGTCGCCCGCTGGCCTGGACCCTCATCGCGGTCCTGCCGCTGATGGGGCCCAGCCGGGATCTGAAGGTGCAGGTCGCCGGCTGGCTGATCCAACCCGCCGGCACCACCGCCGCCACCGTCTGCGCCATGATCCTGGCGGTGACCGGTCTGCTGGCGTACACCCTGCGGGTTGCCCCGTGCGGCCGGCGAGCGCAACCGGCCCCGACCGGTGACGGGCGTTCCGGTGCTCCAGGATCCCGGAGCACCGGAACCCGGCGCCCTAGACGACGTCGGCGAGCAGCTGCCGCGCCATGACGATCCGCTGCACCTGGTTGGTGCCCTCGTAGATCTGCGTGATCTTGGCGTCGCGCATCATCCGCTCGACCGGGTAGTCCCGCGTGAGCCGTAGCCACCGAGCAGCTGCACCGCGTCGGTGGTGATCTCCATGGCGGCGTCCGAGGCGAAGCACTTGGCCGCCGCGCCGAAGTAGGTCAGATCCGCGTCGCCCCGCTCGGACTTGCCCGCCGCCGCGTACGTGAGCTGCCGGGCCGCCTCCAGCTTCATGCCCATGTCGGCGAGCATGAACTGGATCCCCTGGAACTCGGCGACGGCCTTGCCGAACTGTCGGCGCTCGGCCACGTACCCCTTGGCGTAGTCGAGCGCGCCCTGCGCGATCCCGACGGCCTGCGCGGCGATGGTCACCCGGGTGTGGTCGAGGGTCTTCATCGCGGTGGCGAAGCCGGTGCCCTCCGCGCCGATCATCCGGTCGGCCGGGATCCGCACGTTGTCCAGGTAGACCTCGCGGGTGGGCGAGCCCTTGATGCCCAGCTTCTTCTCCGGCGCACCGAAGCTCACCCCGGCGTCGGACTTCTCGACCACGAAGGCCGAGATGCCCCGGAGCGGGCGGACGGGTCGGTGACGGCGAAAACGGTGTAGAACTCGGACACACCGGCGTTCGTGATCCAGCGCTTCACGCCGTTGAGCACCCAGTGATCCCCGTCACGTACGGCCCTGGTGGTCATCGCCGCCGCATCGCTGCCGGCCTCCGGCTCGGAGAGGCAGTACGAGAACATGGCCTCGCCGGCCGCCACCGGCGTCAGGTAGCGGCGCTTGAGGTCCGCCGAACCGGACAACAGCAGCGGCATCGTGCCGAGTTTGTTGACCGCCGGGATCAGCGAGGACGACGCGCAGGCGCGGGCCACCTCCTCGATCACAATGGCGGTGGCCAGCGCGTCAGCGCCCGCGCCGCCGTACTCCTCGGGGATGTGCGGCGCGTGGAAGTCGGCCGCCCGCAGCGCCTCGTAGGACGCCTTGGGGAACTCCCCGGTCTCGTCGGCCTCGGCGGCGTGCGGAGCCACCTTCGCGGCGCACACCGCACGCACGGCTTCCCGGATCGCCTGGTGCTCGTCGGGCAACCGGTAGACGTCGAACGACTCCCTGCGGCCATCTCGGCCCTCCCTTCACCGCTATCATGCGCAGTCTGTGACGACTCCTGACCGCCGACCGCGCAGACTGAAGACTAGCGACTGCAGTTCAGGTGATGTTACCGGCGCGTAGGTATGGGCGTGAGGGTCTACCCAGGCGCTGGGCGATGATGGAGTCCGAGACAGTGAGCCACCCTCCGGTGCCCCGCCCAGGCGCCGCAGCAGAATGCGACGCGACGACGCGACGCCAGTGCGAGCGGAGAAGACAGGCGTGACGATCCCCTACCCCACCATCCAGCCGACCCCGCCATCGCCGCGGTGACACCGCCCTCGGGCGCACCCCGGCCGCGGGTGACGTTCCTGGGGACCGGATACCTCGGTGCGACGTACGCCATCTGCTACGCCGAACTCGGGTACGAGGTGCTCGGTTTCGACGTCGACGCGGACAAGATCGCGATGCTGAACGACGGTCAGGTGCCGATCCACGAGCCCGGCCTGGACGAGCTGCTCCGGCGCAACCTCGCCGCCGGCCGCCTCCGCTTCAGCACCGACATCGCCGAGACCGCCGATTTCGGTGACGTGCACTTCATCTGCGTCGGCACCCCCAGCGGGCCGACGGGATGGGCGCTGACCTGTCGTACGTCGAGGCGTCGGTGACCAGCCTCGCGCAGCACCTGACCCGCAAGGCGTTGATCGTCGGCAAGTCCACCGTGCCGGTCGGCACCGCCGAGTGGGTCGAGCAGCTCGTCGGCAAGCACACCCGGAGAACCTGGACGTCGAGGTGGCGTGGAGCCCGAGTTCCTCCAGGAGGGCTTCGCCGTCGACGACGTCCTGCGGCCCAACCGGATCGTGGTCGGCGTGAAGAGCGAGTGGGCCAACGGCATGCTCTACGCCGCGCACAAGGGCGTGTTCGACCTGGCCGCCACCGAGGACCGCGAGGTGCCCCTGGTGGTCACCGACTTCTCCACGGCCGAGCTGGTCAAGGTCGCCGCGAACGCCTTCCTGGCCACCAAGATCTCCTTCATCAACGCGATGGCCGAGGTCTGCGAGGTCTCCGGAGGCGACGTCACCCAGCTGGCCCGCGCGATCGGCTACGACCCGCGGATCGGCAACCGGTTCCTCCAGGCCGGCCTCGGTTTCGGCGGCGCCTGCCTGCCGAAGGACATCCGGGCCTTCCAGGCCCGCGCGCAGGAGCTGGGTGCCGGCGAGGCGTTGCGCTTCCTGCACGAGGTCGACCTGATCAACCTGCGCCGCCGTACCCGGGTGCTCCAGCTCGCCGCGGACCTGCTCGGTCGCCGCTCCGGCCCGGCCGGCCCGGACTTCTCCGGCACCCGGATCGCCGTGCTCGGCGCCACCTTCAAGCCCAACACCGACGACGTCCGCGACGCTCCGGCGCTCGCCGTCGCCGCGCTGCTGCACAAGGCCGGCGCCGAGGTGCACGTGTACGACCCGCAGGGCACCGAGAACGCCCGCCGCGCGGTCCCCGACCTGACCTACGAGGAGGGCATCAACGAGGCGGTCAGCGGCGCCGACCTGGTCTGCGTCCTCACCGAGTGGGCCGATTTCCGCAACGCCGACCCGGTCGCCCTCGGCGAGTTGGTCAACGGTCGCAAGGTCGTCGACGGTCGCAACTGCCTCGACTCGACACTGTGGACCCAGGCGGGCTGGGAGTACCGGGGCATGGGTCGCCCCTGACCTCATCGACGCCCACCGGCCGGTCATCGAGCATCTCGATGGCCGGCCGGTGTCGTTGTTTTCCCGGACCCGCCGACAAGAGTCGAAATCCGCGCCAGCTTTGGGCATGCTGCGACAGTGGAAGTCCACAGTGCGGGTGGAGGGGTGTCGTGGCGAATTTTCAATGCTCCTCGTGCGGCCGGGAGATCGCCGGCCGTCCGGTGCCCGCACTGCGGGGCAGATCAACCACAGTGGGTCGAGCACCTCGCGGACATCGAGCGCTCGATCGCGGAGATGAAGGCACGCGACGCCGCCATCGCCCGGGAACAGCGGCAGATCGCCTCCAAGATGCAGGCCGCGCTCTTCCAGCGGGACATCCTCGCCCATGCCAGCGAGGAACGCCTCAGCAGGCCACCCGGCCACGCCGGGTGCTCCGCCGCCGCCCCGGCCGGCGACCACCGACCGCCACCACCGGAGCGCCGCCCCGGGTCCCCGCCAGGGCACTCCGCCCACCCGGAGGACCTGCCGCCGCCTCCGCCCCGGGCGAACTGGGCGGACGCGGACGACCCGGCGCACGTTCCGGAGGCCTCCTCACGCGAGGTGCAGAACATCCCGCTCGGGTTGGGCGCACTGCTGCTCGGGGTGGCCGCGGTGGCTTCGCCGCGGTGGCGACCAGCTCGATGGACGCGCTGGCCCGGCTCGGCATCCTGCTCCTGGCCACCGTCCTGATGCTGCTCGCCCCACCGGCACTGGCCCGGCGCGGGCTCACCTCGACCGCTGAGACCATCGCCGCGGTCGGTCTGCTGCTGGTGCCCCTCGCCGGCAACGCCCTGTGGGCGGTGGACCGGATCGGCACCGGCGGCAACTCCGCCACGGTCTTCGCCGGGTGATCTTCGCGGTCACCGCCGGCGCCGGGCTCGCGTACGCCAGGTGGACGAATCTGCGCGCACCCGCTTCGCCACCGTGCTCGCCGCGCAGCCGGTGCTGCCGCTGCTGGCGTACGACTGGATCACCGGTCCGGGCGGCTGGGCGCTGGTGCTGGCCCTGGTCGCCCTCGTCAACCTCGGCCTGGCCCGCTCCGGCGTGGTCGTGGCACCTCCCGTCCGGCAGGACCTGCCGACGCCGGCACTCCGTCGGCGCCCCGCCAACGCGACGCCGAGAGCCGACCGGAGGGCGACCCGGAGGAGTCCTCCGCGCTGATCGACGCCGGAGTCAGCTCTCCGGACCCGCGTCCGGCCCGTCCGGTGCCCGGCCTCCTCGAGCTGACCTGGATCCTGCACGCGGTGGCGGTCGCGGTCTCCCTGGCGTACGCGGTCAGCGCTGCTGCGGGCGCAGACAGTGCCGACCGCGACCGGCGCCGGGTGGTGCTGCTGCTGGCCGCCGTCGTCGGGCTGGCCGGCGCTCTGTTACTGCGTCGCCCGCCACTGCCGGACGTCGCTGCCGGCATCGTCACCCTTGCCGTGATCGGCGCGTTCAGTCGCGTCGCCTCGGTGGCACTTCCCGGCCGCGCTGCTGCTGATCGCGGCGGTCATCACGGTGACCGGGTTGGCGGTGCGCGCGGTGCCGGAGGCGGCCCGACGTGGCCCGCAGATCGCGTCGGCTGTCGCGCTGACGGTCAGCGGTGTGGTGGTGGCCGGGCGCGCTCCGCGCCGGGTGGCACCGGTGCGGGCGGCCCTGCCCGCGTGGGACGCCGACCTCAGCCGGTATCCGAGCGAGTTGGCCGCCGCGGTGGGGCCCACCACCTGGCAGCTCGCTGCCGCGGCGTTCCTGCTCACCGTCGCGGCGGCGCTGGCCCTGCCCACGGAGATCCGGCGCGAATTCGCTGTCGCCGGGCGGCGCTGACCGCGCTCTCCGTTCCGGCCTCGCTCGGTCTCGGCTGGGCGACGGCTCCGTGGCCGATGGTGATCACCGCGATCGGCATCGGGGTGATCGGGCTCTCCGCCCGTACCGACCGTGCCGCGGTGGCGCACGCCGCCGGGGCTGCCGTGGTGGCCTCTTCGGCGCGGGTGCGAGCCTGTCCAGGCCGGCACTCACCGCCGCGGTTTTGATCACCCTGTTCGCGGCCGGCACCCTTGTCGCGCTGGCATCCCGCGTCCGGATCGCCTCGGCCGCCTCCGACACGGTCACCGCCTGGGCCGCCGGAGGTGCCGCGTTCGCGCTGCCCGGGCGGTGGCCGCGTTCGTGGCCGCCACCCTGCCGAGCGAACCGACCCTCACCCCGGCGAGCCTCCGCGAGGTGACCGTCCGGTCCTGGCGGCCAGCTTCCTGGCCGTCTGCGTGACCCTCGGCTACGCGGCCGTCGTGCAGGTCTCCCAGCGCCACATCCCCGCACCGCTGTCGGTCGGCACCGGGCTGGCGCGCTGGTGGTCACCGCCGCCGCGTTCGGGCGCCCGGCGCGACGGTAGCCGATGCCTGGGTGGGCGCGCTCCTGCTGGTCGCGGCGGTGTTGCTCTTCCTGGCCCCGTCCATCGACGCGGGCCGTCGCGCCGACCTCGCCCTCGACGGCTCGGACCTGGCCGCCGCGGCGGTCACCACCGCCCTGGTCGCCACGCTGGTGCGGATCGGCGCGGTGTTCGCCCCGGGTGGGCAGTTGGCGGTGGCCGCCGCTCTGCTCCTGGTGGTCGCCGTCGGTGCCCGCAGCATGCCCGAGGAGTGGCGCCGTGGCCCGATCCTCGGCCTCGCCGTCGGCGGTGGCCTGATCGGTGTGCTCGCCGGCTGGTCGGCGATCCGCGGTGGAGTCGGCGTGCTGGCCACCCCGGCCCGATCTGGGACGGCGACCTGAGCGGCTGGCCGGCCGCCCCGTCGGCGGGCCGCCTGGCAGGCACCCGTCGCGCTGGCGCTGCTGGCCCTCGCCGCCGGAATCCTGCTCCCGCCGCCCTGGCGCTGGGACGTGTCCGGCGTGGCGGCGGTGCTCGCCACGATCGGCGCCCCGGCCGCGTTCGACCTGGCCTGGTGGTCACCGGTCCTGGTCGGCGGGATGGTCGCCACCGTCTACGGCATGGCCGCAGTGGCCACGGAGGAGGCGCGCGCCGGGCTGTCCCGGGCCACCGTGGCCGGGGTCGTCGCGCTGCACGCGGCCGGGGCGGGCCTGGTCCGGCCGTGGACCACGGCGCTGGCGCTGGGCAGCATCGCGCTGATCGGGGTGGCGGTGGCCACGGTGGCCCGCGTCCTCGCCGGCCCACAGGTCGCCGACATCGACACCGAGGGGATGCCACCGCACCTGGCGCAGATCGGTGGTGCGGCGATCGCCGCGGCCCTGCTGGCCCTTCCGGGTGCGGTGGCGGCGCTGGCCGCCGAGTTCGACCATTCGGCGCAGGTGGTGCTGACCGCGGCGCTGGCCGCGACCAGTCTCGGCCTGGCGGCGGCGGCCGCGGTTCGCCGGCAGGTGCCGCAATACCTGCCCTGGGTCAGCGTGGCGGTCGTCGGCGGGCCACCATCACCGCCCTCGCCGCCATCCCCACCGGCCTCGCCGCCGGCGTCTACGCGGCTGCCGCCGCCCTGCTCGGCGTGCTGGCGGAGTTGATCCGGGCGGCCACCGTGCCTCCACCGGCGCCGCCCAGCCGGTCCGGCGCTGGGCGGTACGGCTCGACGGCGCCCTCCGACGGCTGCCGGACGACCCGGAGCGACGGCGGTGGCGCGTCAACCCTGCCGCCGGCGCGTTGGCCGCCGCGGCCCTCCCGACCGCTCTGGCACTCGCCTCGATCGCACCGGCGCTGGTCACCGCACTGGTCGAGCCCCACCGCACGCTGTCCCGGATCTGGCAGGGCCCACCGCCGGAACTGCTCACCCCACCGTCGGACGTGGTCAATCCGACCCACGTGCTGACGGCGCTGCTGCTCACCGCGACCGCCGCGCTGGCCGCCACCGGGTTCAGCGGCGGACGGCGGTCCTGGCCGTGCCGGTGGTTCTGCCCGGGCGGCCGTCACCCTGTTGATCACGCCCATCGCGCTGGGCTGGGGCTGGCCCGCCAGCACCGTCGCCGCCCTTCGGTCTTCACCATCGCAATGCTCGGTCTCGCGCTGACCCCGCCGCCGCCGCTGGTCGAGCGGGCCCGCTCGCTGCGGCTGGCCCGGGTGCTGGTGTTCGTGATCGGTCTGGCCGGGGCAGCGCCGGGCTCGCCGGCAGCCTGGCCGACCGGCAGATGACCCTGTTCACCCTCGGCAGCGCCGTCGGGTGGGCGCGGTGGGGCGCTGTTCGGCACCACCCAGCGGGCGCGCATCCTCGGCTGGCTGTTCGCCTCGCTCATGGCGCAGCTCTTCGTCCTCACCGCCGGCCTGGTCGCCGGGCTGGCCGCGGTCTGGTCCGCGTTCGGTGTGCTCGCCGTCGGGGCCGTCCTGCAGGTGCTCGCCGCGACCCTGCCCCGACTGCGTCGGCCCGAGGCGCAGCGCGAGGCCTCCACCGTGGAATGGTCCGGCTACGCGGCGGCCCTGATCGCGCTGGCTCTCGCCTTCGACTCGCCCCGGCACATCGCCGCCCTGCTGGCCGCCTGGGGTGCCGTCCTCGGGTGGCGGCCACCCGGCCCGGTCGCCGGCCGGTGGAGCGCCGGATCCTGTTCTGGGCGGTGGTGGCCTGCGAGATCACCGCGTGGTGGATCCTGATGCGGGTCGCCGACGTGGCGCTGCCCGAGGCGTACACGCTGCCGTTCGCCGCACTGGCTCTCCTCGTCGGAGTCCTGGAGTTGCGCCACCGACCGGACCTGAGCAGCTGGGTGGCGTACGGGCCGGCGTTGGTCGCCGCCTTCGTGCCGACACTGGCCATCGTGCTGGCCACCGAGTCCAGCACGGTGCGGCAGATGTTGCTGCTGCTCGGCGCGGTCGCGGTGCTGATCTTCGGCTCGTCCAGCCGGCAGCAGGCTCCGGTGATCGTCGGCGCGTCGGTCACCGCGATCACCGCGATCCACGCGCTGTTCAGCCTCGGCCCGTGGCTGGCACTCATCCCGGTGGGCATCCTGCTGCTGGTGCTCGGCGCGAGCAACGAGCGCCGTCGCCGAGCCCAGGAACGCCTGCAAACCGCCCTGAGAGGCATGAGATAAGCCGGAGGGTCCCCGCGACGTAGGTGAGTGGGCACGGCGAGTGGGCCGGGCTCGCGCCGACCTGCCCGCGTGGGCCGGGCTCGCGCGGCGGCCACGCGCCCGCGTCGATCAAGGAGTTATGGCGGGGGACAGAACATGCCCCATGCTTCCCTTTCGGGCACCACAACTCCATGATCGACCCCGGAGGGCGGGGCCGGACGGGGGCTCGCGGGGCTAGGTCAGTGTTGCCTGGAGGGCCGCTTCCTTCTCGGCCACCAGCTTCTCCAGGTCCTGCTGGTAGGTCGTCATCTTGGCGCGCAGGGTCTCGTCGGCCGCGCCGAGGATCCGTACGGCGAGCAGGCCGGCGTTGCGGGCGTTGCCGATCGACACGGTGGCGACCGGAATCCCGGCCGGCATCTGCACGATGGACAGCAGGAGTCCATACCGTCGAGGTGCTTCAGCGGCACCGGCACGCCGATCACCGGAAGCGGCGTCACCGAGGCGACCATGCCCGGCAGGGCGGCAGCGCCCCGGCCCCGGCGATGATCACTTTCAGACCCCGGTCGGCGGCGTCGCGACCGTACTCGATCATCGCGACCGGAGTCCGGTGCGCCGAGATCACGCGCACCTCGTACGCCACGCCGAAGTCGTCCAGCACCTCGGCGGCGGCTCGCATGGTCGGCCAGTCCGAGTCGCTGCCCATGATCAAGCCAACCGTGCTCACTGCGGCCCTCTCGTCGTTCCCGAAACCGTGGCTCACTCGTGCCCCTCGCGCAGCCATCGCGCGGCCCGTGCGGCCCGTACCCGGAGGTCGTCCAGGTCGTCACCGAGCACCGTGACGTGCCCGATCTTGCGGCCAGGTCGCACCTGCTTGCCGTACAGGTGCACCTTGGCACCGGGCTCGGCGGCGAAGAGGTGGTGCAGCCGCTCGTCGATCGACATCCCGCCCGGCTCACCGCCCAGCACGTTCGCCATCACCACCACCGGCGCGGCCAGCGCGGTGTCGCCCATCGGGTAGTCCAGCACCGCCCGCAGATGCTGCTCGAACTGCGACGTCCGGGAGCCCTCGATGGTCCAGTGCCCGGAGTTGTGCGGGCGCATCGCCAGCTCGTTGACCACGATCGCGGGCCGACCGGCGTCGTCGCGCACCTCGAACAGCTCGACGGCCAGCAGACCGATCACCCCGAGCGCGGTGGCCAGGTCGATGGCGAGCTGCTGGGCGGCAACCGCCAGGTCCTCGTCCAGGCCGGGCGCCGGGGCCAGCACCTCGACGTTGATGCCGTCCCGCTGCACCGTCTCGACCACCGGGTACGCGGCCACCTGCCCGAACGGCGAACGGGCCACCTGCACGGCCAACTCCCGCCGCAGCGGCACCCGCCTCGACGATCAGCCGGGTGCCGCCGGCGAGCAGCGTGGTCGCCAACTCGGTGGCCTGGGCCGCGTCGTCGACCATCCAGACGCCCCGACCGTCGTAGCCACCCCGCGCGGCCTTGAGCACCACCGGCCAGCCGACCTGTTCGCCGAAGCCGACGAGGTCGCCCGGCTCGCCCACCGGCCGCCACGCCGGGTTGGGTGCGCCCAGCTCGGCCAGGCGTTCCCGCATGACCTGCTTGTCCTGCGCGTGCAGCAGCGCGTCCGCCGGCGGGTAGAGGGTGACCCTTCCGCCGTCAGCGTGCGGATGTGCTCGGAGGGCACGTGCTCGTGGTCGAAGGTGACGACGTCGCAGCCCTTGGCGAAGGTACGCAGGGCGGACAGGTCGGTGTGATCGCCGTACTGGACGTCGGAGGCGACCAGCGCCGCTCCGTCGTCGGGGACGGTCGCGAGCACACGCAGTGACTGGCCGAGGGCGATCGCGGCCTGGTGGGTCATCCGGGCCAACTGGCCACCACCCACCATGCCGACAACAGGCAGACCGGTACGGGAATCCATAGCGCGGCCAGCCTATCCGGGCCCTCGGCACGCCCACCCGGTGGGCCGGTGGGCCGCCCGGAGGCGCCGGAGGGCCACCCGGCGTGCGGCGCGGGCAACTACTGTGCGCTCAGCCGAGCTCGGCGACCAGGTCTTCGACCGAGGTGACCGGCCGCTGGCAGACGAAACCCCGGCAGACGTACGCGGCGGATCGCCCCTCGACCAGCGGCCGGTCGGCGAGCAGTGGCACACCGGGCTGGTCCGGTTGCCCGGCGACGACCACCGCCCCGGCGGAGCGTGCCGGTGGCCGCGGCCACCAGGGGTCGCCGGCCGGATCGTTCGTCACCACCGCGATCTCGTACGGCCCGGAGAGCAGCGCCTCGCCGACCGTGGCCGCGTACCCGGTGAACCGGGGTGCTGCCCGACGATCGGCGCGACAGTGCCGAGGGCCGCCTCGGCGGCCTCCCGGTAGCGCGTCTCCCCGGTCAGCGCCGTGTACGCCACTAGCCCGGCGATCAACGCCGACCGGCCGGACGGGGTGGCGTTGTCGGTTGGGTCGGCCGGCCGGGCGACGAGCGCTCCGCGTCGTCTGCGGTGTCGTAGAAGGCCCCACCCGGCGCGGCGAAGTGCGCCAGGGCGGTGTCCAGCAGCTCGCCGGCCACTGTGAGCCAGCGGCCCTCGCCGGTGAGCTGGTGCAGGGCACAGAAGGCCTCGGCCACACAGCCGTAGTCCTCCAGGACACCGGCCGGCTCGCCGACCCTGCCGTTCCGGGAGACCCGGCGCAGCCGACCGTCCACCAGGTGCACGGTGGCCAGGTGCTCGGCGGCCTGGCGCATCGCCCCGTCGGCGACGATCGTCACGCCGTCCATCAGGTTGGCATCCTCGTCCTGCGGGGACGCGTAAGGGCGGCGACCTGCTGGAACTCGGCCATGGCGGTGATCGCCAAACCGTTCCAGGCGGCCACCACCTTGTCGTCGAGGGCCGGTTGCGGGCGGGTGTCCCGGTCGGCGAGCAGCCGACCCACCACCTGCTGCCAGCGGGCGCGGACCTCGGGCGCGGCATCGTCCACGTCCGGGCCAGCCGGAGAACGCTCATGGCATTTTCGAAGGTGCCCTCGTCGGTCACCGTGAACAGGTCGGCGGCGAACCGGCCGTCCTCCTCGCCCAGCGCCTCGACGAGTTGGGCCGGCGTCCAGGCGTAGGTCAGCCCTCGACGCCCTCGGTGTCGGCGTCCAGCGCGGAGGCGAACCCTGCCCCGGCCGGTGCAGCTCGTCGGCGAGGAACCGGGCGGTGTCCCGAGCCACCCGGCGGGCCAGCGGGTCACCGGTGAGCCGCCACAGCTGGGTGTAGACCCGCAGCAGCAGCGCGTTGTCGTAGAGCATCTTCTCGAAGTGCGGCACCGTCCAGTGCGCGTCCACCGAATATCTGGCGAAGCCACCGGCGAGCTGGTCGTAGATGCCGCCCGGGCCATCGCCTCGGCGGTGTGCCGGGTGACCTCCAGGCTGGTCGGGTCGCCGGTGCGCTGGTGGTGGCGCAGCAGGAAGAGCAGGTTCATGTGCGGCGGGAACTTCGGGGCGCCACCGAAGCCGCCGTTCGTCGCGTCGTACTCGCTGGCCAGCTTGGCGGCCGCCGCGTCGAGCAGCGCCGCGTCCAGTGGGGCGGTGGGGCCGCCCACGGCCTGGGCGCCGCCGATCGCCTCGACCACCGCGGCGCCCTGGTGCAGCACCGCCTCGCGCTGCTCCCGCCAGGCGGTGGCGACCGACTGGAGCAGCTGGACGAAGTTGGGTCGCGGAAAGTAGGTGCCGCAGAAGAAGGGGTGCCGTCCGGCGTGGCGAAGACGGTCATCGGCCAGCCGCCCTGGCCGGTCATCGCCTGGGTCGCGGTCATGTAGACCGCGTCCACGTCCGGCGCTCCTCGCGATCCACCTTGATCGACACGAAGTTGTCGTTCATCAGGGCGCCGACCTGCTCGTTCTCGAACGACTCGTGCGCCATGACGTGGCACCAGTGGCACGCGGCGTAGCCGACCGAGATGAGCACCGGAACATCGCGCCGCCTGGCCTCGGCGAACGCCTCGTCCGACCACTGCCACCAGTCGACCGGGTTGTCGGCGTGCTGGAGCAGGTACGGACTGGTGGCGTCGGCGAGTCGGTTCACCCGACGACCATAGCCACCCGGACGCGGTCCGCGCGGGCTCCACGGCACGGTCCGCTGCCCGGGGCTCTCGGGCCGGGCGCTCAGGAGGCGCCGTCGGCCCGGAGCCGGAACACGTTCGACTCGGCCGAGTCGCGCAGCGACCCAGCACCGCGCCGATCTTGTCCGCCGGCATCGGCTTGAAGAAGTGGTAGCCCTGGGCGGAGGTGCAACCCAGCTCGGCCAGGGCCATCCGCTGCTCGGCGGTCTCCACCCCTCGGCGACCACCCGCAGGCCCAGCTCGTGGGCGAGGCCCACGGTCGTCCGTACGATCGCCGCCGCCTCCGGTGAGTCGGCCATCCGGATCACGAACGAGCGGTCCACCTTCAGCTCGTCCACAGCGATCCGGGTGAGGAAGGTCAGCGACGAGAACCCGTGCCGAAATCGTCGACCGCGAGTTGCACGCCCATCGACCGGAGCGTGGCCAGCACCTCGTCGATGACCTCCAGCTCGCTCATCACCACCGTCTCGGTGATCTCCAGCACGAGCCGGTGCGGCGGCACCTGGTGGCGACGCAGCGCCTCGGCGATCTCCACCGGCAAACGGGGGTCCAGCAGGCTGCGTGCCGAGAGATTGACCGAGATCGGGACGTCCAGCCCTCCGGGCCCAACCGGCGGCCACGCCGAGTGCCTTGTCCAGCACGTAGCGGGTGAAGGCGCCGAGCTGCTCGCTGTTCTCCACCGGCCGGATGAAGTCGGCCGGGCCCAGCCACCCGCGCCGGGGATGGTGCCAGCGAATCAGCGCCTCCACCCCGGTCGGCGCACCCGTGGCCAGGTCGACCGCCGGTTGCAACGCCAGCACCAGCTGATCGTCGACCTTCAACGCCTCGCGCAGTTCGGCCAGCAGCGCGAGCTGATCGGTGCTGGCCGCGTCGCGGCTGCCGTCGTACGCGGCGACGTTGCCGCCGCCCTCCTTGGCCTGGTACATCGCGATGTCGGCCCGGCGCAAGACTCGGTCAGATCGGCGGTGCCGGCGTCGGCCACCACCACACCGACCGAGACCTCGATCGACATCCGTACGCCGGCCACCTCGGTCGGGGCGGCCAGTCGCTCGGCGATCTCGCGGGCCTGGCGTAACGCGTGGGCCATCGGGGCGGCCCGGTCGCCGAGCACCGGCACCGCCGTGAGCAGCAGGGCGAACTCGTCGCCGCCGAGCCGGCCGAGCAGGTCACCGGGGCGGACCAGCGCGCTGAGTCGGTTCGCGGTCAGCCGCAGCAGCTGGTCGCCCGCGGCGTGGCCGAAGTGTCGTTGACTTCCTTGAACTGGTTGATGTCCAGCAGCAGCAGCGCCACCGGGTGGTCGTGGGCGAGCTGCCGCAGCGTCTGGTCGCCCTTGCTCAGCATCGCCGACCGGTTGGCCAGATCGGTGAGCGGGTCGTGCACCGCCTCGTACGACGAACGGGCGGTGACCATGCGCAGCTCGTGGTGCGTCGCGGCGTCGTGCAGCGCGGCGGCGAGCGCGTCACCGAACGCGGCCACCGCATCGCGTTCCCGGGCGTTGGGCGGCGCCGAGCGGGGAACCGGACCCGCAGCCGACCGACAGGTACGGCGCCGACCGACAGTGCCCGGCTCAGCTCGTGCTCGTCCGGCTCCGACTGGTCCGGTGGGCCCGCCGCCCGGTCCACCAGTTGACCGCTGGCGTCACCCCGGTACCGGTGCCACTGACCATCGGCCCGAGCCACGTCGACGTCCACCAGCTCGGCGTTGAACAGCGTCAGCGCCCCGGTGACCGCCGCGCTGGCCACACCCGCTCGTCGAGCTGGTTGAGTGCCGCGGTGGCCTCGGCGAAGGCCCGCCAGGTGCGGTGCTCCTGATCGGAGCGCAGCCGGTAACGGTAGGTCTGCTGCAGCAGCCAGAGCAGCGGCGGCAGCAACAGCAGCCAGCGCGGGTCGAGCTCCAGGAGGGCGACCACCACGAGGCCGACCGCCACGTTGCCGACGAACATCAGCAGCTTGCCGCGCAGCGCGGCGAGCAGCGGCGGCCCGATCGGCAACCCGTGCCGCAGCCCCAGCGTCACCCGCCCAGCCAGGCGGTCACCAGAAGGTAGGTCACCGACCCGGCGATCACGGCCAGGGCCAGCATCGGGGTGGGTGGGGCGAGCAGCGGTCGCCCCAGCGCGGTGGTCACGGAGACGGCCAGCGCCGACGCGGCGGCCAGCGACGCGGCGATCCGGACGATCTCCAGGGCCGGACGACGGTCGTTGTGCAGGAGAGCATCGTCCAGGCCAGCCCGGTGCCGAGCAGCGTGGCGGACGGAAGCCAACCGGCCGGGGCCAGGTAGAGGCAGACGATCAGCGCCGCCTCACCCCAGGTGATGCTGACCATGCCCGCGGCCGAGCGGAACCGCAGCCGGGCGAGCTGGGCGAGGGCCAGGACGCCGACCGCGATGCCGAAGCGGGCCGGACCGCCCAGCGGGTCGTCGTCCGGCAGCCGGACCGGGAGGGTCAACCCACCGCGGCTGCGGCGAGGGCGGTCAGCGTGACGGCGGCGGTGAGCACGAGCAACCGGCCGGGTGCGCCCGCACCCCGGGCGACCGAACGGGTCGCCGGCCGGGCCGGAGGTCATCGATCTCCTCCGTCAACCGACCGACCGACGTCGCGGCGGGCGGCCGGTGCTGTGCTGGTCATCGGCGCCCCTCCCGCACACGGCTCGGAGACTTTGGTCCCCCGGCGGAAGGCTAAGCCAAACCGGGTAGCCGCAACAGGGGGCGACCAACCGGTTCGGCGTGATTCACGCGCGGACTATCCGTTCCGGTGCTGCTGGTGCCCGTTGGGAGCGGGCGTGGATGAATCGCGCCCCCGGTCCCGTCTGTCGGATCGACGACTGCCGCATCGGCAGTGGTCGGGTCAACCGACCCCGACTGCTGGGGAAAACGGTCCGGTACGGCGCAGCCGGGCGTTCATGTTGCGGATGAGCAGGATGGTCGCGGTGGCCAACAGCAGGATGAGGAAAAGGCCCATCGGCCCGGCCAGACCACCCGTGCGGGTGTCCCCGAAGTTGTTCTCCGCGAGCACCTGGGCAGCGGTCAGCATGGCGTTCCTCCGATGTGCGGTTGGTTACCAGGGTAGCTCCGCACGGATTCAGCGTGCGTGCGCCGTCTCCCGCACCCCCGCGAAGAGATCGGACTCGGGCAGCGGACTGTCGACCACCGAGCGGGCCAGCTCGTAGTCCTCGGTCGGCCAGGCGCTCCGCTGCAGCTCCATCGGCACGTGGAACCAGAAGCCGTCCGGGTCGACCTGGGTGGCGTGGGCACGCAGCGCGTCGTCGCGGACCGGGAAGTATTCGGCGCACTCCACCCGGGTCGTGATCCGGGGCCCTTGTCCGGCCGGTCCTCCCACCGGGTGAGCCACTCCGCGTACGGAGACTCCAGGCCCGCGGCCAGCATGCCCTCGTGCAGGGCCATGATCTTGGCCTTGGAGAAGCCGATGTCGTAGTAGAGCTTCAGCGGCTGCCAGGGCGCGCCCAGCTCCGGTAGCGCTCCGGGTCGCCGGCCGCCTCGAACGCGGCCACGCTCACCTTGTGGCACATGATGTGGTCCGGGTGCGGGTAGCCGCCGTCCTCGTCGTACGTGGTCACCACGTGCGGACGGAACTCGCGCATCAGCCGCACCAGTGGGCCGGCGGCCACCTCGACGTCCTGGAGAGCGAAACAGCCGTCGGGCAGCGGCGGCAGCGGGTCACCCTCGGGCAGACCCGAGTCGACGAAACCGAGCCAGGCCTGGTCGACGCCGAGGATCGCCCGCGCGGCGTCCATCTCGGCACGTCGGATGTCGGCGATGTTGGCCCAGACGTCGGGCCGGTCCAGCTTGGGTTCAGTACGCTCCCGCGCTCACCGCCCGTGCACGTCACGACCAGGACGTCCACCCCTGTGCGACATATTTCGCCGTCGTCGCCGCACCCTTGCTCGACTCGTCGTCCGGGTGCGCGTGCACGGCCATGAGACGCAGTTGCTCTGCCACCTTCGGCGCTCCTCGTTTGTGCCGGACGGCGAAACCGACCGGACTCAACCGGCTGACCTGCCGGGGTTTCCGCACCGCACCCGCCGCCAGCCACCAGCGCAGGGATGACCTGCCATTCCTGCCGCTGGCGCGGGTGAAAGGATGGGCTCTGTCATTCTTGCCGATGCCGCCGACAACAACGCCAGGAGATACCCGCCGGTGACCGAGACGCACGCCACAATTTCACCAGGTGCGCCGGTGTTCCCGGCCGGGCGCTACGGCCGTCGCCGGGCACCGGGCGGAAAGCGCCGCCGTACGCTGTTGTCCGCGCTGGTGCTGCTGGCACTCGTGGCGACGCTGACCGTGATCTCGGTCCGTCTCTACCGGCAGTATGGCGATCCGGTCTACGACGCCCAGGTGATCACGTACACCGACATCACGGACGAGCAGGTCCTCGTCGACTTCCGGGTGACAGTGCCGCCGGGCGGATCGGCGGTCTGCGTGCTGCGTGCCGGGACCGTTCGGGCGCCGAGGTGGGCCGCGAAGAGATCACCGTGACCGCCAACCCCGGCGACCGGCACGTCACGACCCGGCACCGCCTGGCGACCACCGCGCAGCCGTTCATCGGCGAGGTTCTGCGCTGCCGAGCAGCCTCCTGACCTGCGCGGACACCGGCGACAGCGGGGCCGAAAGGCGCCTACCGCCGGTGTCGGATCCGGACACCGGCGGTAATGACCGACACGCTGTGTCGTACCGCACTGGTAACTTGGTAGTTCACCTGTCAGCCAGCCACGCACAAATGAGGAGAACGCCTGTGTCCACTGGCAACGAGGCGCCCGCCACCTGGCTGTCGCAGGACGCGTACGACCGCCTCCAGGGAGAGCTCGACGAGCACATCGCCAACCGTCCGGCCATCGCCGCCGAGATCAACGCTCGGCGCGAGGAGGGCGACCTGCGGAGAACGGCGGCTACCACGCCGCCCGGGAGGAACAGGGCAAGGCCGAGGGTCGCATCCGCTACCTGCAGGAGCTGCTCCGCACCGCGAAGGTCGGCGCGGCGCCGTCAGCGGACGCGGTGTCGCCCGGCATGGTCGTGACGATCTACTTCGACGACGACACCAACGACACCGAGACCTTCCTGCTCGGTTCCCGGGAGGTCGCGGCCACAACCGACCTGACCGTCTACAGCCCCGAGTCAGCCCTCGGCAAGGCGATCCTGGGCGGCCGGGCCGGGCAGACCTGCACCTACACGGCGCCGAGCGGCGCCGACATCAAGGTGACAGTGGTCAGCTTCGAGCCGTTCTCCGGCTGACCGTCGCCGGTCGCACGACCCACTTCACAGCATCGCTTCCGAGGCGTGGCACCGACCGGTGTCACGCCTCGGCGGCAAAGACCACCTGGTAGCCGCTGGCCCGCAACGCGCTGATCAGCGTGTCCGAGTGCTCCACGCCCCGGGTCTCCACCGACAGCGCCACCTCCACCTCGCCGAGGCCGAGGTGCGGGTTGGCCCGCTGGTGCTCCACGTCCACCACGTTGGCCCGGTGCTCGGCGATCTGGCTGAGCAGTGACGCGAGCTGCCCCGGCCGATCCGAACAGCGAACGGTCACCCGTAGGTAGCGGCCTGCAGCGGCCAGCCCGTGCTCGATCACCCGCATCATCAGCAACGGGTCGATGTTGCCGCCGGAGAGCACGGCGACCACCGGCGTCTCCACCTCGACCACGCCGGCCAGCAGCGCGGCGACACCTACCGCACCGGCCGGCTCGACCACCTGCTTGCCGCGCTCCAGCAGCATCAGCAGGGCCGGGAGATGTCCTCCTCGGAGACCGTGACGATCTCGTCGACCAGCTTGCGCACGTGGGTGAAGGTGATCTCCCCGGCCGGCCGACAGCGATGCCGTCCGCGATGGTGGAGAAGAAGGGCAGCCGGACCGGTTCCCCGGCCGCCAGCGAGGGCGGGAACGCGCCGCACCGGCCGCCTGGACCCCGATGATCCGGACGTCCGGTCGCAACGCCTTCACGGCCACGGCCATCCCCGAGATCAGACCGCCGCCACCGACCCCGGTGATGATCGTCTTGACGTCCGGGCACTGTTCGAGGATCTCCAACGCCACAGTGCCCCGCCCGGCGATCACGTCGGGGTGGTCGAACGGGTGGATCAGCACCGCGCCGGTCAGCTCGGCGTAGGTGTGCGCGGCGACCAGCGACTCGTCGACGGTGTTGCCGGCAAACTCGACCTGGGCGCCGTACCCTTGGTGGCGGCGACCTTCGGCAGCGGCGCGTTGACCGGCATGAAGACGGTGGCGTGCGTGCCGACCAGGCCGGCGGCGAGAGCGACGCCCTGCGCGTGGTTGCCGGCACTCGCCGCGACCACGCCGCGCTCCGCTCCGCCGCCGACAGCCGGGAGATCCGCACGTACGCGCCCCGGACCTTGTACGAGCCGGCGCGCTGCACGTTCTCGCACTTGAGCCAGGTCGGCCCGCCCAGCGCCGCGGTGAGCGGGCGGGAGGGTTCCAGTGGAGTGGTGCGGATGACGCCAGCGAGCAACTCCCGTGCGGCTCGCACGTCGTCGAGACCGACCATTTCCGTCATGCCCCGATCGTGCCACCCACCTCCGGAGCCCTTCGCGGCGACACCACCGTGTGGCGTGCCGCTGGCGAACGCCGGCGACGATCAGGCGGTGGCTGGCGAACCCGTGCCGACCCGGGGATAGCCGGGGCGTGGCGCGTCCAGGGGCGGCCATCTCGAACTGGCCGGCCACGCCGAGCAGCAGCAGCTCCGAGCCGGGCGGACCGACCAGTTGCACGGCGACCGGCAGGCCGTCCGGACGGCGACCGACCGGCACCACGACCGCCGGCAGGCCGGCGATGTTCCACGGTGCGGCGTACGGGGCGTACCTGATGTTCGCCGTCATGTTCGCCCGCCAGGACCGCTCCGACCAGCGTGCCGCCTCCGGTGGCGCGGTGGCCAGCGCCGGGTGAGCAGCAGGTCGACCGAGTGGTCGGTGAAGAAGTCGACAGACCGTTGCCGCCACGCCGCCCGGTCGGACTCCCGCACGTACCCGCGACGCTGCGCCCACTCGCCCAGCGCGACGTGCCGCCGGGTACGCCGTTGCAGGCCACGCCGGTCCAACCCGGAGGCCCGGACGTCGGTGGCCGCGGCGGCGAACCAGGTGGCGATGCCCTGCAGCCCGAGCGCGGTGGGGTAGACCGGATCGGCCGGCACGGTGTCGTGGCCGGCGGCGGCGAGCCGACCGGCGGCGGCGACCGCGTCCCGGTTGGCGCGTCCGGCGAAACGCCGCGCACGGGAGAGCGCAGCGAGACGCCGACCCGCAGGCGCTGCGGCGGGACCAGCTTCTCCGGACGCCGACCGGCCAGCACCGAGAAGCCGACCGCCGCGTCGGCGACAGTGCTCGTCAACATGCCGTGCTCGGTGAGGCCGAACCAGTCGTCAGCGCCGAGCTGGCACGGGACCACGCCGCGACCGGGCTTGAGCCCGACCAGCCCGCAACAGGCCGCTGGGATCCGGATCGAGCCGAGACCGTCGTTCGCGTGCGCGATCGGCACCAGCCCGGCGGCCACGGCGGCGGCGGCGCCACCGGAGGACCCTCCGGGGTACGCGTGCTGTCCCACGGGTTACGGGTCACCGCGCTGTCGTCGTCGGTGACGGCCCACAACCCAGTTCCGGCATCCGGGTCACCCCGAGGATCACCGCTCCGGCGCCGCGGAGCCGACGCACCACTCGTGGTCGGCCTCCGCCACGTCGGTGCGGGCGGCGGCCGAACCGTTCCAGGTGGGCAGGCCGGCGACGGGGTGTTCTCCTTGACCGCCACCGGGACCCCGGCCAGCGGCAGGTTGGCCAGGTCCTCCTGCTCGTCGACCTTCTCCGCCTCGGTGATCGCCTCGCCGCCGCGCACGGCGCGGAACGCGGCCAGCTCACGGTCGGTTCGGGAGATGTACTCGAGGTGGTCGGCGACGACCTGTGTTGCCGAGACGTCACCTCGGCGTACGCCCCGGGCGATCTGCTTGGCGGTCGCCCCGACCCAGGTCGCCACGATGTCCTGCACGGCCATCCTCCCCAGCGGTCAGCCCAGCGCCTGCTCCAGATCGGCGAGCAGGTCGTCGACCGTCTCGATGCCGACAGACAGTCGCACGAGATCGCCGGGAACTTCAAGCGGCGAGCCGGCAGCACTTGCGTGTGTCATGCGACCGGGGTGCTCGATCAGGGATTCCACGCCGCCCAGCGACTCGGCGAGCACGAAGAGCTTGGTCCGGTTGCAGATGTCCACGGCGTGGTCCTCACCGCCGGCGGCGCGGAACGAGATCATGCCGCCGAACCGGCGCATCTGCTTGGCGGCCACCTCGTGACCGGGGTGCGAGGGCAGCCCCGGATAGATCACCTCGGCCACCTTGGCGTGCCCGTCGAGGTACGCGGCGAGCCGCTCGGCGTTGTCGCAGTGCCGGTCCATGCGTACCCCGAGGGTCTTGATGCCGCGCAGGGTGAGCCAGGCGTCGAACGGGCCGTTGATCGCGCCCATCGCGTTCTGGTGGTAGCGCAGCTCCTCGCCGAGTGCGGCGTCGGCGACGACGAGCGCGCCACCCACGACGTCGGAGTGCCCACCGATGTACTGGTGGTGGAGTGCACCACCACGTCCGCGCCGTAGGCGATCGGCTGCTGGAGGTACGGCGAGGCGAAGGTGTTGTCCACCACCAGCAGGGCGTCCGCGTCGTGGGCCACGGCGGCCAGGGCTGAGATGTCGGCGATGCCGAGCAGCGGGTTGGTCGGCGTCTCCACCCAGACGATCTTGGTGCGGCCGGGCTGCACGGCCGCCCGCATCGCGGCCGGATCGGACACCTTCGCCGGGGTGAACGTCAGGCCCCAGCGCTCGGCGACCCGGGCGAAGAGCCGGTACGTGCCGCCGTACGCGTCGTCCGGGATCACCACGTGGTCGCCGGGCTGGCACACGGCCCGCAGCAGGGTGTCCTCCGCCGCCAGGCCACTGGCGAAGGCCAGCCCCACCGGCCCGCCCTCCAGCGCCGCCAGGCACTCCTGGAGCGCGTCCGGGTCGGGTTGCCCGATCGGCTGTACTCGTAGCCGAGGCGGGGCGCGCCGACGGCGTCCTGCGCGTACGTGCTGGTCTGGTAGATCGGTGGGATCACCGCACCGGTGCGGGCCTCGGGGTCCTGACCGGCGTGGATGGCGAGCGTCTCGAAGCCGTGACTCATGCTGGTGAGGCTAGTGCCCCGTCCCGAGGACTGGAACGGAACCCGCGCTCCCGGGCCGGGAGCCGGACCGACCGGCCCGACCCCGCCCGCTCACCGCTGTGTCGACCGGCCGGTCAGCCGGCCGGGATCGGCAGGACGTGCAGGGTCGCCTGGTCGACCCCGGTCCAGTCGTAGGCGACCGCGTAGAGGCGGGCGCCGTTCGGCGACCAGGCCAGCGCGCCGTCGCTGAGCTCGTCACCGAGCTCGAAGCGGGCCAGCTCGGTGCCGTCCGGCGCGAAGACGAACACGTCCGGGTCGTAGGTGGCGTCCGCTCCGGCGGCGATCAGGGCGCCGTCGCGGGAGACCTCGACGGCGTTCGGGTACGCCCCGGTGGGGTAGGTCGCCGACGGGGTGGAGATGTCGGCGAACGGGAACGCCTGCACCTCGTACGGCCATCCGGCGGCGGTGTAGAGGGTGGTGCCGGTCGGGTCGAGCGCGATGTCCCGCAGGTTGCTGCCGAGCACCGACCAGGCGTTCGTCCGCAGGGTGGTCAGTGCTCCGGTGGTGCCGACTCCGTACGCGTACACCGACGCCGGGCTCAACGACGGCTGCCCGGCGAGCAGCACCGACCGGTTCTGGCCGGCCGTGGTGAGCAGCGGGTGATCGTGGAAGTCCTGGCTGACGACCCGGGTGGTCAACCGGGCCGGCTGCCGGCCGAGATCGATCTGGCCGATGTTGCCGCCCCACTGGTCACAGCCGTAACCGAACCACAGGTACCGGCCGGTCAACGCCAGCGACGACGGGCACTCGCCCTCGCCGGTGTCGTACCGGGCCGACTCGACCAGCGAGCCGGTGTCGAAGGCGGCGATGGCGTTGGCGGTGGGCAGCGCCACGTAGAGCGTCCGCCGGTCGGCGCTGAGCAGCAGGTCGGTGGGGCCGGGCAGGTCCGACAGGGCGCCGACCACCGCGCCTGCCGCGTTGGTCACCACGACGTCGGTCGAGGTGCGGCCACCGCTGACGAGACCCGGTCACCGGCCGACACCACGTCGGCCACCGTCTTCAACGGCAGCGGGGTCGCGGTCGACGCCGCGGCCGCCTGGGCCTGGCCGGGACCGCGCCGGTGAGCAGGCCGGCGGTCAGCGCCGCCAGCACCAGGGTGAAGCCTCTTCTGCTGTGCAGGTTCGTCCTTTCGGGGCATCGACGCGCACGCCGATGCCCGGGTCGTCAGGTCGCGCCGGGGAGTTGGAGCGGCCGGGCGACATTGTCACCACGGCACCGCACCCCGCGCCGACCCATTCAAATACATGAGTACGACAGTTGACGCGGGCACGGGCACACGCGTCCTCCGGGGCGGCCGGCATAGCCTGGGCCGATGAGCGGTTGCGTGTTCTGCGGGATCGTGGCGGGTGAGGTGCCGGCGTTCCGGGTGGCCGACACTCCGGACGGGGTGGCTTTCCTGGACACCCGGCCGGTGTTCAAGGGCACGTGCTGGTGGTGCCCCGAGTTCACCTGGTGACCCTCGCCGAGCTGCCGGCCGACCTGCTGCCCGACTACTTCGCGCTGGTCCAGCGGCTCGCGGTGGCGGTGGAGACGAGCCTGGGCGCCGGCGGGACGTTCGTGGCGATGAACAACAAGGTGTCCCAGTCCGTCCCTCATCTGCACACCCACGTGGTGCCGCGTACCAAGGGGACGGGTTGCGTGGCTTCTTCTGGCCGCGGACGCGGTACGACGACGACACCGAGGCCCAGACGTACGCCGACCGGGTCGCCGCCGCCATCCCCGATGGGGCTGACTCACGGTGAGGCGGGTAAGGAAGCAGAACCCACCGGTGTTACACGCTGGGAGAGGTACGAGAGGAGATCCCCACCGTGTTTTGCGTCGCACGAACGCCGAAATGGTTTCGCCTGACCAGGCCCTGCCGGGCCGTCCGATCGCCATGCCGGTCGCCGACCGCCACGAGGTGCTGGGCACCCCGTTGAAGGCCCGTTCCCGGAGGGCCTGCAGGTCGCGGTCTTCGGCATGGGCTGTTTCTGGGCGCCGAGCGGCTGTTCTGGACGCTGCCCGGCGTTTACACCACCTCCGCCGGCTACGCGGGTGGCATCACCAAGAACCCGACGTACGAGGAGACGTGCTCCGGCCGGACCGGGCACGCCGAGGTCGTCCAGGTGGTGTACGACCCCAGCAAGATCAATTACGAGGACCTGCTGAAGGTCTTCTGGGAGAACCACGACCCGACCCAGGGCATGCGCCAAGGCAACGACGTGGGCAGCCAGTACCGCTCGGCAATCTACACGACCACCGACGAGCAGCGGACCATCGCGGAGTCGTCCCGGACGCGTTCCAGCCGATCGTGAGCCGGGCCGGCAAGGGTGAGATCACCACCGAGATCGCGCCGCTCGGCAGCTACTACTTCGCCGAGGACTATCACCAGCAGTACCTGGCCCCGACGAAGAACCCGAACGGCTACTGCAACCACGGCCCGAACGGGCTGAGCTGCCCGGTCGGCGTGGCCCGGTCGGCGGCTGAACACCGCCACCCGTACAGCGTGATGCCCGGCCGCCGAGAAGGTGGCCGGGCATTCCCATCTGACCGTGTGATCGAAATCCGTTGCAGAGCCCGCCGAGGACTCGATAACGTGGCCGTACACGTGAAGGGAGGTGGTCCAGACTTGTATAGCAATCGGACTCGTGAGGTGGCTGTCAGCTAGCCGCTGTCCTCGACAGTGAACGGCCCGCCGCAAGGCGCAAAAGCACCATCGTCGAGACCGTGTGGCAGCGGTGCGGCGAATCCACGACAGCCACCCGACCCCGGGTGCCGGCCAAGTCCAGCCGGCCCGCGCATGCGCGGAGCGCCCGGGGTCGCTCCATATCCGCGGGAGTGGCGATGTCAATGCGCGAGCTGGTGGTGCTGGGTACGGCCAGCCAGACGCCGACCCGCCAACGCAACCACAACGGGTACGTGCTGCGCTGGGACGACGAGGTGATCCTCTTCGACCCCGGTGAGGGCAGCCAGCGCCAGCTGCTGCACACCACAGTCACCGCGAGCGACCTGACCCGGATCTGCGTCACCCACTTCCACGGCGACCACTGCCTCGGCCTGCCCGGCACCATCCAGCGGCTCTCCCTGGACCGGGTGCCGCACCCGGTGGCCGTGCACTTCCCGCCGGCGGTGCCGAATACTTCGCCCGGCTGCGGCACGCCACCTCGTTCCACGAGACCGCCGAGTTGCGGGTCGAGCCCATCGAGGCCGACGGGCAGCGGATCGACCTGGGCTGCGGCACGCTGGAGGCACGCCGGCTCCGGCACCCCATCGAGACGTACGGCTATCGGCTTGTCGAGCCGGACGGCCACCGGATGCTGCCGGACAAGCTGTCCGCGTACGGCATCGCCGGTCCGGCTGTCGGTGAGCTGATCCGCGTCGGGCACCTGGACCTGGACGGACGCCGCGTCACCCGGACGAGGTGAGCGTGCCCCGGCCGGGGCAGCGGTTCGCGTTCGTGATGGACACCGGCCTCTGCGACGGGGTGTACGCCCTCGCCGAGCACGCCGACCTGCTGGTCATCGAGTCGACGTTCCTGGAGTCGGAGGCCGCGCTCGCCGCCGAGGTCGGCCACCTGACCGCGGCGCAGGCCGCCCGGGTGGCGACCGAGTCCGGGGTACGCCGACTCGTGCTCACCCACTTCTCCCAGCGCTACCCCGATCCGCGCCGGTTCCACGACGAGGCGCGCGCACACTTCGCCGGTGACCTGATCATCGCCGAGGACCTGACCACCGTGCAGCTCCCACCGCGCCGGGTAGCCTCGGCCGGGTGACCGTCACGCTCCGCCCCGCGACCGGTGACGACCTGATGGCGGTGGGCGCTCTGCACCAGCGCTCCCGGTCGCCGCGTACTCCGCCTTCCTGCCGCCCGAGGCCCTGGCTGACCCCACGCCGGAGGCGATGGGCCACTACTGGGCCGAGCGGTGGCGCTGGGAGCGGGACACCCACCGGATGATCGTGGCCGAGCGGGCCGGGAAGTTGGTCGGGTTCAGCCACCTGGGCCCGGACGACGAGGACGACCCGGCCACCGGGCTTCTCAACGCGATTCATCTCGACCCGGGCGAGCAGGGCCGGGGCACCGGTCGGGCGCTGATGGTCGACGCCCTGGACGCCATGCGTGCGTGGGCTGGCGGCGTGCCGTGCTCTGGGTGCTGAGCGACAACGCGCACGCCCGCGCCTTCTACGAGCGTGGTGGCTGGACCCCGACCGGGGACGAGCGGGACGAGGCGATCGGGTCGGCGCAGACTCGACAGTTGCGCTACGCCCGCCGCCTCTGAGCACCGCCTGCGCCTCTGAGCACCGCCTGCGCCTCTGAGCACCGCCTGCGCCTCGGCCGGCGGGGCGACCTGTTCCGGTCCTTGCTCTGCTTCACCATGCGCAACAGCGGATGTCCGATTATCGGACACTCGGTCGTGCGTGGAGTGAAGCAGAGCAAGGACGGCACGGAGACGCCGGTGCCGCCCGGTGGCGGACACCGGGTGCCTCCGAGGGTGGCAGTTAGTGGGCGCCCAGGTGGGCCAGAAGGTCCTGGCGGGTGAGGACGCCCTGGGCTTGCCGTCGACCAGGACCAGCGCGGCGTCGGACTTCTCCAGCATGCCCACCGCCTCGCTCACCGGCTGACCGCCACCGATCATCGGCAACGGGTCGCCCATGTGCCGCTCGATCGTGTCGTGCAGGTGAGCCTGGCCGGTGAACAGCGCGTCGAGCAGGTCCCGCTCGGCGATCGAACCGGCGACCTCACCGGTCACCACGGGCGGCTCGGCCTTGAGCACCGGCAACTGCGAGACGCCGTACTCGCGCATGTAGTCGATCGCGTCGCGGACGGTCTCGGTCGGGTGCACGTGCACCAGCTCCGGTAGCCCGCCCGGCTTGCTAGCCAGCGCGTCGGCCACCGTCGGCTCCGCGCCGGAGTTGTCGAGGAAGCCGTACCGGGCCATCCACGAGTCGTTGAAGATCTTGGAGAGGTAGCCCCGGCCGCCGTCCGGCAGCAGCACTACCACCACGTCGTCCGGGCCAGCCCGACGGGCGACCTCCAGCGCGGCGACCACCGCCATCCCGCAGGACCCGCCGACCAGCAGCCCCTCCTCGCGGGCCAGCCGCCGGGTCATCTCGAAGGACGACTTGTCGGAGACCTCGACGATCTCGTCGGCCACACCCCGGTCGTACGTCTCCGGCCAGAAGTCCTCGCCGACACCCTCCACGAGGTACGGCCGGCCGGTGCCGCCGGAGTAGACCGAGCCCTCCGGGTCGGCTCCGATGATCCGCACCCGGCCCTCGGAAGCCTCCTGAGGTACCGGCCGATGCCGGAGATGGTGCCGCCGGTGCCCACACCGGTCACGAAGTGGGTCAGCCCGCCGTCGGTCTGCTTCCACAGCTCCGGGCCGGTGGTCTCGTAGTGCGAGCGCGGGTTGGCCGGGTTGCTGTACTGGTTGGGCTTCCAGGCGCCGGGGATCTCCCGGGTCAGCCGGTCGGAGACGTTGTAGTACGAACGCGGGTCCTCCGGGGCGACGGCGGTCGGGCAGACCACCACCTCGGCACCGTACGCCCGGAGCACGTCCTGCTTGTCCTGGCTGACCTTGTCCGGGCAGACGAAGACGCACTTGTAGCCCTTGAGCTGGGCCACCAGGGCGAGCCCGACGCCGGTGTTGCCGCTGGTCGGCTCGACGATCGTGCCGCCGGGCTTGAGCAGGCCGGCGGCCTCGGCGTCCTCCACCATCCGCAGCGCGATCCGGTCCTTCACCGAGCCGCCCGGGTTGACGTACTCCACCTTGGCGAGCACGGTGGCCTGGATGCCCTTGGTGACGTTACGCAGACGCACCAGCGGGTGTTGCCGATCATGTCGACGACGTTGTCGTAGTACTGCACGGTGTGCCCTTCGTTGCGGCGCCGGCGGTGGCGGCCGGGCAGACGTTTCCTCGCCGCCCAGCGTACGTGTCGTCAGGGCACCAGCCCTCCGGGGATGACCGAGCTGCGCCGGGCCTCCCACTCCAGGAAGCGATCGGTCTCCGCGAGCACGCTGCCCGCCAGCCAGGTGATCATGACCGCGTCGTCGGCCAGCCCGAAGATCGCCAATGGGATCTCCGGCAGCAGATCGATCGGCGAGACGATGTACGCCGTCGCCGCGGTCATCAGGGCCAGCCGGAGGCCCCGTCGTACTCCCCTTGGCCGTGGCCCGGATCATCCGGGCAACGCGGCCAACCGGGTGCCGATCGACGGCCCGTTGCGCGCCCGGCCGCCAGTGCCCGTGCCAGGGCCGTGAACGCGCGCTGCGCTTCAGTGTCTTACCCATCGTCGCGCTCCTCTCCGCCGGATCAGCGTGGCGGGTCGGCGCAAGTCGGCCGGCCTCTTCCGACACAGATACCCCGTCGCGTCGGTTTCCAGGCACCGGGTGCCGTCACGACGACAGCGATGTGTCGGGCCGGCGCGATAATGTCGGGGTATGGGGTGGCAGGTTTCGTCGTACCCGGTGAGCGCTGGCGGCAGATCCTGCGCATCGCCCGGCTGACGGCCATCGGGACAGGCGCCACCGCGGCGGCCGCGGTGGCGACCGGCGGCGTGCTGCTCGGCCAGGCCCGTCAGGCCCGACGCACCATCCCGATGGCCGAGGCACCGCCGCCGCGCTGCGACGGGATGTACGGCGCGAAGTTCCCCGGTCCGGCGCTGACCATGGTCGTGCTCGGTGACTCGTCGGCGGCCGGCTACGGGTGCACCGCCGCCGGGAGACACCGGGAGCGATGCTCGCCACCGGCCTGTCCCGTCGCCTGCACCGTCCGGTGCGGCTGCACCGCTTCGCGGTGGTCGGTGCCATCTCGGCGGTGCTGCGCCACCAGGTGGAGGCGGCGCTGGAGTGCCAGCCCGACATCGCGGTGATCCTCATCGGCGGCAACGACATCACCAACCGCACCCCGCGCGGGCTGGCCGTCCGCTACCTGGTCGAGGCGGTGCACACCCTGCGCGACACGGGGTGCGAGGTGGTCGTGGGCACCTGCCCCGACCTGGGGCGATCCGCCCGATCCAGCCACCTCTGCGCTGGCTGGCGCATCGCTGGAGTCGCCAGCTCGCCGCGGCCCAGACGGTGGCCGTGGTCGAGGCGGGTGGCTGGACGGTCTCCCTCGGTGATCTGCTCGGCCCCGGTTCGCGGCGGAGCCGACCAGGATGTTCGCCTGGGATCGGTTCCATCCCTCCGCCGAGGGTACGCGATGGCCGCCGCCGCGCTCCTCCCCACGATGCTCTCCGCCCTCGGCGCGACGCCGGAACGACGGGCCACAGCAACTCGGGGTGAGGGCGTACGGTCGCTGCCGGAGGCCGCCCAGGAGGCGGCCCGGCACGCCGGCACGGAGGTCAGCGGCACCCAGTTCCGGGGCCGTGACCGAGGGCCGGCCGGTCGGTGGGCGCAGTTGCGCCGCCGAGCGTTCTTCGGTGTCGGCGCGGTGCCGCAGCACGGGCCCGCCTCGGACACCTCGACAGTGGAGGGACTGGCATGAACGAGCGCAGCGCGCGGGTGCGGCCTCCGGCCTCGCCGTCCGGCTGGGTCGGGCGGCGGCGATGTCGCTGCTCGCCGGCACCGTTGGGGCGCTGCCGTCCTCGCCGCCGAGGCGTTCGTCGCCCGGCACCGGCGCTACGCCGAACCGGAGCTGGGGCTGGCCCTGCGCGCCACGATCGGCCGGGCGGGCGCTCCGGAGCTGCGGCTGGTGCTGTTGGGCGACTCGTCGGCACTGGGTGTGGGTGTCGACCGTCTCGAGGACACCATCGGTGGGCAGTTGGCCGACCTGCTCGCCGAGGGCCCGACCGGCCGTCGCGTGCACCTGTCCAGCGTCGGTGTCTCCGGGTCCCGCTCGACGGACCTCGCCACCCAGGTGGCCCGGGCCCTGCTCGGTGAGCGGCCCGACGTGGCGCTGATCCTGATCGGCGCCAACGACGCCACCGGCTGCGCCGCCCTCCGACGCGGCGGCCTATCTCGCCGCGGCGGTGCACCGACTGCGGGAGGCGCGCGTCGAGGTGGTGGTGGGCACCTGTCCCGACCTCGGCGCGGTGCGTGCCATCGCGCCTCCACTACGCCAGGTGGTCGGCTGGTCCGGGCGTCGGATGGCCCGCGCTCAGACCACGGCCGCGCTGGAGGCGGGCGGCTCGGTGGTCGACCTGGCCACCGAGACCGGGCCGGTGTTCCGGGCCGACGCGGGGACGCTCTGCTCGGACGGCTTCCACCCCTCCGCCGACGGCTACCGGGTGTGGGCGCACGCCCTGCTGCCCGCCATCGTCGCCGCGGCGGCGGCCACGACCCGGCGCTAGATCGTCCCCGGTCAGGGTGACATTTCCGCCGTGCCGGCTTCTTCCGCGCCATGTTACTGGCGGGTTAACGTTGGCCCATGCCGATTGAGTCGTCCCGCGACGCCGTCATCGTCGCCACCGCCCGCTCCCCATCGGCCGGGCGCACAAGGTCCCTGCGCGATGTCCGCTCCGACGACCTCGCCGCGACCATCGTCCAGGCCGCGCTGGACAAGATCCCACAGCTCGATCCGACCACGATCGACGACCTCTACCTCGGGTGCGGCCTGCCCGGCGGCGAGCAGGGCTTCAACATGGCCCGGGTGGTGTCCACCCTCCTCGGTCTGGACACTGTGCCCGGTGCCACGCTGACCCGCTACTGCGCCTCGTCGTTGCAGACCACCCGGATGGCGATGCACGCGATCCGGGCCGGCGAGGGCGACGTGTTCGTCTCCGCCGGCGTGGAGATCGTCTCCCGCTACGCCCGGGCAGCTCCGACGGTCTGCCTTCCGAGGCGCAGGCCCTGGTTGGCGGCAGCTGGGAGAATTCGCGCTTCGGCTCGGCCGGCGAGCGCTCGAAGCGCCGCGCGCAGGGTGGCGCCGAGGTGTGGACCGACCCGCGCGAGGCCGGTGAGCTGCCCGACATCTACCTGACCATGGGGCAGACCGCGGAAAACCTGGCCCAGGTGTACGACGTCACCCGCGCCGACATGGACGAGTTCGGCGTACGCAGCCAGAACCTCGCCGAGAAGGCCATCGCCGACGGCTTCTGGGCCCGGAGATCACCCCGGTCACCACGCCGGACGGCACCGTGGTGAGCACCGACGACGGGCCCCGGGCCGGCGTCACCCTCGACGCGGTCGCCGGCCTGAAGCCGGTGTTCCGCCCGGACGGCCGGATCACGGCGGGCAACTGCTGCCCGCTCAACGACGGCGCGGCCGCCGTGGTGGTGATGAGCGCCCAGCGGGCCGAGGAGCTGGGGCTGACCCCACTGGCCCGGATCGTCTCGACGGGTGTGACCGCCCTGTCGCCGGAGATCATGGGTCTCGGGCCGGTCGAGGCGTCCCGGCAGGCACTGCGCCGAGCCGGCATGACCATCGACGACGTCGACCTCGTCGAGATCAACGAGGCGTTCGCCGCGCAGGTCATCCCTCGTACCGCCAGTTGGGCATCCCGGAGGAGAAGCTGAACGTGATGGGCGGTGCCATCGCGGTCGGTCACCCGTTCGGGATGACCGGTGCCCGGATCACCGGCACCCTGCTCAACGCGCTGGAGTGGCACGACAAGACCATCGGTCTGGAGACGATGTGCGTGGGCGGTGGCCAGGGCATGGCCATGGTGCTCGAACGACTGAGCTGAGCCGGTCGCGCTCAGAGCGCGCTGCGGGTCGCCGTCACCTCGGCGGCGGCCCGGGCCAGCGCCTCGACCCCGGTCGGCCGCCAACAGATCCGCCGTGACGACGCGCAGCTGGTCGGGCAGGGCCAGGTCGTTGTCGAGCCGGGGCACGACCCGACGCGGCTCCCTCGGCGTCGGCGGCCAGGTTGGCGATCTCCTGCACCAACCGGTGCACCAGGTCGGCTCGGGACACGTTGCCGACGGTCGCGACCGCCGCCCACCGCGGCTGCTGCCAGTGCACGATCTGACGGACCAGCACCTGCACGGCCCGATCCAACTCCGCTGCGCTCATCGCCGCCGAGTCTACGGCCGGCACCGAGCGCGCCGGGCCGGCCCGGTCAGCGGCGCAGGTAGCTGAGCAGCCGCAGGATCTGCCAGTAGAGGAAGACCAGCCCGGTGAGCAGGCCGAACGCGCTCAGCCACGCGTACCGGCGGGGTCGGCCGTCGCGCACCGAACGCTCGACGAGGTCGAAGTCGAGGATGAAGCTGAACGCCCCGGCGATGATGGCCACCCCGAGAAGACGTACGGCAACCAGCCGACCTCCCCGCTGACGCTGTAGACCGCCAGGCCCGGTCGCCCGGAGATCAGGTACGACACCAGGTTGACCACGCTGAGCACGGCGATGCCGAGCAACGTGCCGATCACCAGGCGCGCCAGCCGGGCGTCGCCGGATCACCCGCGCCCGGTACAGCGCCGCCATGCCCAGGAAGACGCCGAACGTGCCGGCCACCGCCTGCACCACGATGCCCGGATAGACCTGCTCGAAGGTGCGGCTCGCCACCCCAGCAGCAGGCCCTGGAGCACGGCGTATCCGACGATCGGCACCGGATTGGTGATCTGCCGCAATGAGATGACCAGCACCAGCGCGATCGACGCGAGCGCGCTGCCGGCCAGCGCGGCACCCAGCCACACGGCGTCCGGGATCACCGCCCAGGACACCGTCGCGGCAACGCCCGTGACGAGCAACAGCCCGACGGTACGGACCACCACGTCGTCGACGGTCATCGGCTCGACGTCACGGGCGCCGAGCACCCGGGCCTCCACCCGGCCGGTCTCGTCCAGCCGGTTGAGCACCGGTTGTTGCTGCGCACCGCCGCTCCTTCGCCCGCGTACCCCTCGCAGTCACTCTGCCCCGGGCGGACCGGCGGCGGCGGGAACGGCGGACGACGGCGCCCGCCCCAGCAGAGCGGGGACGGGCGCCGGTCGGCAGTGCGGACGAGGTCAGTCGTCGCCCTGGAAGTAGCTCAGCAGGCGCAGGATCTCGATGTAGAGCCAGACCAGGCTGACCAGGATGCCGAACGCGGCAGTCCAGGAGTAGCGCTGCGGCAGGCCCATCCGGACGCCGTCCTCGATCTCCTTGAAGCTGAGCACGAAGCTCAGCGAGGCGACCACGATGCAGACCAGGCTGAAGCCGATGGCCAGCGGGCTGCCGTCGCGCAGGCCCGTGTTGACGCCGAACAGCGCCAGCACCAGGTTGATCATCATGACGGCGAAGAGGCCGACCATCACCGCGATCATGCCCTTGACGAAGGCCGGGGTGGCCGGATGACCTTCGCCCGGTAGAGCATCGCCATCAGGAAGAAGATGCCGAAGCTGGCCGCGGCGGCCTGGAGCACGATGCCGTCGTACGCCGTCTCGAACGCCTTGCTGACCATGCCGACGAAGACGCCCTCGACGACCGCGTACGCGATGACAAGCGCCGGGTTGGCCATCCGGGAGAACGAAATGATCAAGCCCAGGACCAGGCCGACCACTGCCGCGCCGATCCAGGCGGTACCGACCAGCGCGTCGGGCACGAGCACCCAGGCGGCCGCGGCGGTGATGCCGAGGATGCCGAGCAGAGCGACCGTCTTGACGACCACGTCGTCGACGGTCATCGGCGCCACGGTCGGCGGCGCGGCCGGGTAACCGGCCTGGGACGGGTACTGCTGGGGAATGCCGGGCTGTCCGTACGGCCCGGCCGGGCGTACCGGCGGAGCGCTCCCGCTCGGCCGCTTGGCCGAGCCGGGCGAGCACCGGGTTCGAGGTCTTCACTGTCTGGCCTCCCTCAGGGGTCGTGTGCACGTGGAACGTGCCCCTCAAGAGTAAACGGCGCAGCCAAGTCCTGGTGATCACGAATGAGAGTGCGTCCGAGTCGACCGGTGCCCGGGCGGGGTCGAACCCGCACGCCTTTCGGCAGCCGCTTTAAGGCGGCCGTGTCTGCCTTTCCACCACCCGGGCGGGCGACACCGGCGCGCCGACACGCACGGTGCAGTGTCACCGTAGCCGGTCTGCGGCGACCCGGCGTACCCGCCGGCCTGGCCACATTAGGGTCGATGCCGTGACCAGCGCAGCCCCACGGCCTCCGACGCCGCCCGTGAGCAGGCCTTGCGCCTCGCCGACCGGGTCAACCGCCGACCACGGGCCGTCCGGCTGCTGGCCGCCGTCCACCGACACCGGAGGGACCTGTTGGTCGCTCTGCTCTGGGCGGTGCTGGCCGGCTGGATCACCCACGGGTTGTGGCCCGACCCGGCAGCCGCACCTTGCGCTCAACCCGGAGGACCAGACCCTCTACGAGTGGTTCCTGGCGGTCGACGCCCGCGCGATGCTCGGCGACTTCGACCTGCTCACCGACCGGCTCAACGCTCCGGACGGCGTCAACCTGATGGCCAACACCACGGTGATCGCGCTCGGCGTCGTCCTCGCGCCGGTCACGCTGCTACTGGGCGCGCCGGTGACCTTCGCGCTGCTCGCCGCCGCCAACCTCGCCGGCACCGCCCTCGCCTGGTACCTGCTGTTCCACCGGACGCTGCGCACCCGCCGGCTCGCAGCCGCGCTCGGCGGCGGGCTGTGCGGGTTCGGCCCCGGCATGGTCTCGCAGACCAACAGCCACCTGCACATGACCGCTCAGTGGCTGGTGCCGGTGATCGTCTGGCTGGTGATCCGACTGCTACGGGCGTCCGACCCGGGGCCCGGGACACCGACCGGACCGGCCGCACCCGATTCGGCGCACCCGATCGTCGTCGGCTGTTCACCTCCGCGGCGGGGCTGGCCGCCGCTGTCACCGCGCAGGTCTTCATCGGTGAGGAGGTGCTCTTCCTCGCCGCGCTCACACTGCTGGTGATGGCGATCAGCTACGCCGTGGCAGACCGGGAACTGGTCCGTAGGGCGCTGCCCGGCTTCGCCTGCGGCCTGGCGATCGCCGCCGGTCTCGCCCTGCTGGTGCTCGGCTACCCACTGTGGTTCCAGTTCGCCGGGCCGCAGGGAGTCGCCGACGGGATGTTCACGCCTGCCTACTTCTCCGCCGACCTGAGCAGTTGGTGGACGGTGTCCCCTCTCGGTGGCCGGCAGTGGCGAAAACGCCCGGCTGACCACCGGCCCGGCCGAGTACAACACCTTCCTCGGCTGGCCCCTGCTGCTGGTCGCCGTTGCCTGCGCGATCTGGGTCGGGCGGCGCCGACTGGTCCTCGCCTGCGTCGCGGCGGGCCTGGTGATGGGTGCGCTCTCGCTCGGCCCGCAGGTGGTGCTCGGCGGCACCAAGACCGGGCTACCCGGCCCGTACGCCCTGATCGGCGGGCTGCCGGTGGTGGACGGCGCGTTGCCGATGCGGTTCGCGCTGGCCCTGCTGCCGATCGTCGCGACGCTGCTGGTGCTGGCGGTCGACCGGGCGCTGCGCAGCTCCGGTCGGACGCGGCGGCTGGTGCCACTGGCCGTCGGCGTGGCCCTGCTGCCGATCTTCCCGACCCCGCTGCCGACCATCGGCCGACCGGCCGTGCCGGAATTCATCACCGGCGGCCACTGGCGGCAGTGTGTAAGCCCCGGCGGGTGCTCGTCCCGGTGCCACTGCCCACGCCCAAGGAGCCCTGGCCGATGCGCTGGGCAACCGCCGCCGACGCCGGTTTCGGTCTGCCCGAAGGGTTCTTCATCGGCCCGTACGGGCGGCGTGGCACCGCGGCGATGGGCACCTTCAAGCAGCCCACCTCGGCGCTGCTGGCGGACGTCGCCCGGCGCGGCGACCAACCGGCCATCGGCGACGAGCAGCGCCGTCAGGCCGCCCGCGACGCGGACTTCTGGGGCGCGTCCTGCGTGGCGTTGACCGACGACGCCCGCACGCGGAGAGCCTGCGAGCAACCCTGGAACAGCTCTACGGCCCACCCACCCGAATAGCCGACGCCTGGACCTGGCGCGTCTAACTCGCCCGCCCGCCCGCGCGTCACCTCAAACCCGCCGATCTTGCACTTACTGCCCGGACAGGACACCCCAAGAAGGGGCATCTCGGCGTCCGAAAGTGCAAGATCGACGGGGTGAGTGGGTTGACGGGTGAGTGGAGCGACGGGGTCAGACTCGCGGCGCGCCGACCGGCTGGGACGCCTCGGAGAACTCCTCGCGCGGGTCGTGCAGCTGCCCCAGGGCAACCACCTCACGCTTGAGGAAGAACGCCAACGACCAGTCCACCACCACGCGGACCTTGCGGTTGAACGACGGGATCCGGCTCATGTGGTACGTCCGGTGCATCACCCAGGCCGGCCAGCCGGTCATCTTGATCCCGTACACCTGGGCCACGCCCTTGTGCAGGCCGAGGCTCGCGACGCTGCCGACGTGCTTGTGCTTGTAGCTGACCGGCTCCCGGCCCCGGATCACGGCCTTGATGTTGTCGGCCATCCGGGCGGCCTGGCGCACCGCGTGCTGGGCGCTCGGCGAGCAGAAGTTGCCCGGCTCCTTGGTCAGGTCCGGCACGGCGGCGCAGTCGCCCGCGCTCCACGCGCCCTCGACCACCTGGTCGCCGTCCACCACCTGAAGGGTGGGCAGGCAGGTGATCCGCCGGCGGTCGTCCCGGGGAAATCGGTCGCGTCCAGCATCGGCGACGGCTTCACGCCGGCGGTCCAGACGATGGTGTCGGACCGGAAGCTGTCACCGTCGGAGAGCTTGACCACGCCGTCGACGCAGGACTCGAGGCGGGTGTCCAGCCGGATGTCCATGTTCCGCTTCAGCAACTGCTGGACGGTGTAGGCACCCATGTCCCGGTCGACCTCGGGCAGCACCCGCTGGGTGGCCTCGACCAGCACCCAGCGAACCTCGTCCTGGTTGAGCTCCGGGTAGTAACGCAGGGCGTCGCGAGCCATGTCCTCCATCTCGGCGAGCGCCTCGATGCCGGCGTACCCACCGCCGACGAAGGTGAAGGTCAGCGCCGAACGGCGGACGTCCGGATCCGGCGTGGCGGCGGCCACGTCGAGCCGGTCCAGCACGTGGTTACGGAGGTAGATCGCCTCACCGATGGTCTTGAACCCGATGCCCTGCTCGTGCAGGCCGGGGATCGGCAGGGTGCGGGAGACCGAACCCGGGGCCACGATCACGTGGTCGTACGTGATCTCCCGAGCCGGGCCGCTGATCGGCTGCACGGTGGCCACCTTGCGGTCGTGCTCGATCCGCGTGACGGTGCCGGCCACCAGCTTGCATCGACGCAACTCCCGCCGCAGTGGCACCACGGAGTGCCGCGGGGAGATGTTGCCCGCCGCCGCCTCCGGCAGGAACGGCTGATAGGTCATGTGGGGCTGGGGATCCACCACCATGACCTCAGCCTCACGGGAGCTGAGCTTCTTCGACAGGCGCAGGGCGGCGTACAGACCGACGTGCCCGGCACCAACCACAAGGATCCGCTTCGGATTCACGTCGTCTATCTTTCCCCGGCCTGCTCAGGTAATCCCGCTCGCGCCCCCATCTGTGACGGAGCACAACCCGTGTGACCTGCGTAACCCTCCGGTCCCAGCGGTCACCGCCGTCGCAGCAGCCAGCCCAGCAACGCTGCAGTCCCCACCGCCACCAGCAGCCCCAGCACGGTCACCAGCTGATAGCCGGAGTCCCCGCCGGTGCCCGCCGCCTGCAACAACAGCACGCCCAGCACGGCGCTGCCCAGCAGGACGGCAGCCGCCCGCACCAGCCAGCGGGTGACCAACTCGGGGTCCACCGCCGCGTCGTACGGCAGCAACGCGGCCAGCGCGCAGAGGGTGTGGCCCAGATAGAGCAGGGCGGCGAGGGCCAGCAGCCGCCAGAGGGCCACCGGACGGCCGTACCCGTCGGTGGCGAGCAACCAGCCACCCACCGTCACCAACGCCGTGAAGGTCGCCCAGATCCGGCGCGGCCCGAACGCGGGCAACAGGGCAGCCACCCCAGGAAGAGGATCGACCGCCCGGACAGCACCTCGGCGGGGAACGCCAGGGCGAACCCGGCAAACACGATGACGAAGATCCCGGTCCGAACCAGCAGCGGAGCGGCGCTGATCCGGCCGACAGCGTGTTGGGCCGCCCGCACCCGCCCGGTGACCGCGTCGATCATCTGCCACCAACTCTCGGTGCCGTCGCCAACCTCGCCACATCCCGCAGCACCTGGTCCAGGCTGCCGGCGCCGGCCCACCGCACCACCGGAACGCCGTGCTCCCGGAGCTGCCCGATCATGATGTCGCGATCCAGGCGCCACAGTCGGTAGGCCACCTCGGCCCAACCCCGGTCCTTCGGAGGCGCCAGGTCGGTCGGCAACGTGTCGACCGCCACCACGAACCGCCCGGCACGAGTCAGCCGGGCGAGCATCTGCGCCGACCGCTCGTCCAGCAGCGGGGTGAGCACGACCACCAACGCGTCCGAGGAGAGCAGCTGGGGCCGAAGACCTGGTCGTACGGCTCGTGTGCGGACGCGTGGACCCGGACGTCGAGCAGCCACTCCAGGACGGTCAGGTACTGCCGTCGTCCGGCGGCCGGACGGAGTCGGCGGGCCGCCGGCCCGTACTCCAGGAGGGAGACCCGGTCTCCGCGGTGCAGGTAGTGCTCGGCGATCGCGGCGGTGGCCCGAACTGTGGTGTCCAGCACCGAGGCGGCGCCGCCCACCCCACCGGAGCGGCCGGCCTCGGCGAGCACGTCGAGCAGCACCACCACCTCCGCGTCCCGGTCGGAGAGGGTCGCGGCCACGTGCAGCTGCCGGGCGCGCAACGACACCCGCCAGTCGATCCGGCGCAGCCGGTCCCGGGGCCGAAGATCCGTACGCCGGCCAGCTCGCCGCCCTCCCGGGTCGCCGCGAGTGGTGTGCCCCGACCAGGCCGGCGGCGCGGGGCATCGCCTCCACCGCCTCGAACGGCTCGGTACGCGGGTAGACCCGCACCCCGACCGGCTCGGTGATCACCGCCCGCGAGACCAGCAGGCCGCCCGCCGTGGCGACCCGGGCACCGGCCGGGCCGACGGGTGCCGGCCCCACCGCAGGGCACTACCGGCGAGCTCCAGGTCCACCGCCGTGCCGTGGGCACCGACGTCACGAACGGCCGGTCCGCGACGGAACGGCGGGCGCCAGGGCGGAGCTGCCGCATCGGCCGCCGGAGCGGCGTCCGCTGTCACCCGTCGCCGGCGAAACCGGCCCGGTCGATCCGCAGCCACGGCGAAACCCGGGACCGCACCACCACCAGGTCGTAGTCGACAGTGTCCGGGTTGCCGACGCTCACCGCGGCCGTCACGTCGCCGCCCTCGACCAGCGGCCCGCTGTCGCCCGGCGTGATCCACACCTGGGGCAGCGTCGACGGCCGTCGACGCAGCGCATACGCGGTGCCCAGCGCGAACGGCGCGGCGAACACGATGAGGTCGACCCGACCCAGCAGTACGCCGGCCACCAGCAGCAGGCCGGTGAGCAGCACCGCACGGCCGAGGGCCGGGTGGGCGCCAGCCGGCAGCCGGTTCCGGCTCGGTGGCCGTCGGCACGGTCGGTCCGGTCATCAGCGCCGGAGCCGCCGGCGGCGTAGCTGGGCAGGGCGCCACTGGCCGGGGCCGGGTCGCCTCCAGCACCTCGCCCACCACGAACGCCGGGTCGACCCGGCGCAGCCACATCTCCGGGCGCAGGGTGATCCGGTGGGCCAGGGCGGGCGCCGCAACGGCCTTGACGTCCTCCGGCACCACGTAGTCGCGCCCGCCGAAGACCGCGCGGACCCGGGACAGCAGCAGCAGCGCCAGCGAACCGCGAGGTGAGGCACCGACCAGCACCGACGGGTGCTCCCGGGTGGCAGCGGTGAGCGACACGATGTACCGGCCGATGGAATCCTCCACCACCACGTCCTCCAGGGCGGCCTGCATGGCCCGCAGCGTCGCCGCGTCGACCACCGCCTTGATGTCCGCCTCCTCACGGCGACGGCTCATCCGACGGCGCAGCACCTCCCACTCCTCCTCGTGGTCCGGGTAACCGAAGGAGACCCGCAGCAGGAACCGGTCCAGTTGCGCCTCGGGCAGCGGGTAGGTGCCCTCGTACTCGATGGGGTTGGCGGTGGCCAGCACGTGGAACGGCTCGTCCAGCTTGTAGGTCACACCCTCCACCGAGACCTGCTTCTCCTGCATCGCCTCCAGCAGGGCGGACTGGGTCTTCGGTGGCGTCCGGTTGATCTCGTCGGCGAGGAGCAGGTTGGTGAACACCGGCCCGGCCCGGAAGGTGAAGTCGCCGTTGCGCTGGTCGTAGAGGAAGGAGCCGGTCACGTCGGCGGGAAGCAGGTCGGGGTGAACTGCAACCGACGGAAATCCAACCCGAGGGCCTGGGCGAACGAGCGTGCGGTGAGCGTCTTGCCGAGCCCGGCAGGTCCTCCAGGAGCACGTGTCCACCCGCGAGGATGCCGGCGAGGACCAACTCCAACGCGTCCCGCTTGCCGACCACGACGGTGCCGACCGCGTCCAGGACCGCCCGAGCCAGATGCCCGACCTCGGCGGGGCGATGCTCCGGTCCACGTCGTTCATCAAAGTTTCTCCAGTTCGGCGACGATCGCCGCGAGGTCGCGCGGCGACGGGGTGCGGCGAGGCGGGGTCTCCAGAAACGTCCACAGCCGGTCACCCAGCAGGGCACGGGCGCGGGCGGGATCCGACTCACGGGTGACGCCGTGCTTCAGGCGCATCCGCTCGTCGGCCAGTTCACCGATCCGGGGCAGGACCTTCCCGGTGAACCGCTCGGGTTGGTTGCTGGACCAGTCCAGTGGCCATTCCCAACGGTTGATCGCGGTGCGTAGCGCGTCCCGGCACCCCAGTTGTAGCTGCCGTCGTCCTCACCAGTCACGACCCGACCACCCGCCGGCGGCGGGGCGGCGGCGCGAGCAGGGCGGTGACCCGGCGCACCGCCAGCACGGCGAGCACCCCGGCGATCAGCACCGGCAGCGAGACCTGGAGGCCCACCGCTCGGAGGCCGACGAGCAGCACCGCGACCACCGCGGCGGCCCACGCGAGCGAGCGCAGCACCGGGCGCCACCGGGACCTGCGCGCCTGCGGGCGGCCGGCGCCGCCTCTTCCTCGAACGCGAGCAGGTCGTCGATACTGGTGCTACTGCTCATGAACCAACCGCCGTCGTGAGTTCTCCGCGCAGCCGGCGGAGCGCGGCGCGCGCCTGGTCACGGGTGCGCTCGTCGACCGGGCGGGTGGCGTAGCGGGCCTCGCGGTAGACGTCTGCGAACTCGGCCAGCACGTCGGCGCTGACGATCGCCGGCACCCGGCGGCCGGGTCACCGCGCAGCAGCCGGCTGACCAGGTCGGTCGGGGTGTCCCCGGCGAGCCGTGGAACACCGGCCGCGGCGGCGGCCTCCTCCAGACGCACCCAGCAGGCGATCACCGCCACCCGGGGTCGGTGTCCTGGTCGTCGAGTTCCACCAGACCGGCGTCGAGAGCGGCGACCACCTCAAGGGCGGTGCCCTCGGCGGTACGCCGGGCCCGCTGCGCCGGCAACGTCCGGGTGGTGCGGCGCAGCGCGCCCGGATCAGGACCCAGCAGAGGTAGCCGACGGCGGCCAGGATGGCCAGCCCGAGCAGCACGATCGCCACGGTGGCGACCCACTGCGGGATGTGCGCCTGGGTGGCCTCGCCGGCGTCGCGCGGCTCGATCGGAATGGATGGCGACGGCTCGACGGTCGGGTACTCGGGAACCCAGGGAACGTTGTCCGCGGCCGGCGGGATCCGGCTGGCCCCGATCGACGAGTGAGCGGACGCCAGGGCGGCACCGGCGAGCAGGGTGGCGACCACACCCACCGGCCACCAGCGGCGGAGCAGGCCGAGCACCGGGCGCAGCACACCCGTCTCGGCGGCGGGTAACGGCGTGGGTGGGCGTGTTCCGTCTGTCATCGCCACCACCCCACGCGTCGTCTCAGTCCACTCCGGCCAGCTGTTTAGCCTGGCCGAAGACGTCGTCCAACATCCCTGGTGTCAACCGTCCGGTAAAGGTGTTCTGCTGGCTGACGTGGTAGCAGCCGAGCACGTCCGGAGCGTCCGTGCCGGACCAGTGTGCCCCATGACCGAACGCCGGTCGCGGGCTGGGCGGGCGCTGCGCGTACACCTCTCGGAGCACCGGCCACCACGCGGCCCAGGCGAACGCGCCCAGCGCGACCACGACGCGCAGCGTGGGCCGGATCAGGGTGACCTCGCGGTGCAGCCAGGGCGCGCAGGTGTCCCGTTCCACCGGGGTCGGTTTGTTGTCCGGGGCGCACACCGCACGGCCGAGAAGACCCGGAGATCCCGCACTGTGAGCCCGTCGTCGGCGGCGACGCTCGTCGGCTGGTTGGCCAGCCCCGCCCGGTGCAGCGCGGCGAACAGCACGTCACCCGACCGGTCACCGGTGAAGATCCGCCCGGTGCGATTGCCCCGTGGGCTGGCGGGTGCCAGCCCGAGGATGGCGATCCGCGCGTCGCTGGTGCCGAGGCCGGGCACCGGGCGGCCCCAGTACTCCTGGTCCCGGAAGGCGGCCCGGCGGGTGCGGGCCACCTCCTCCCGCCACTGGACCAGCCGGGGCAGGCGAAACAGTCGCTGACGGCTGCGTCGAGGTCGGCCAGGTCGGTCGCCCGCGCTGCGCGGGCGACCACCGCTCGGGGTACGCGACTCAGCCAAGCTTGGCCCGGAAGAGTTCCAGGGTGCGGGCCCAGGCGCTGGCGGCGGCGCGCTGGTCGAACGCCTCGGGCCGGTCGTCGTTGAAGAAGGCGTGCGAGGTGCCCGGGTAGTCGTAGAGGTGGCAGTCACCGCCGGCCTCCTCGATCGCCTGGCGAGCGGTCTGGACGCCCTCGGCGGTCGACGTGCCGTCCTCTTCGGAGCAGTGGATGACCGCGGCCTTGCCAGCGTAGTCGGCCCAGTCGGGGCGCATCGACTCCCAGGGCAACACGGGATAGAAACCGGCGGTGGCGACGATGCGCTCGGTGACGGTGGCCGACCAGAGGGCCAGGCTGCCCCGGCGCAGAAGCCCGCGGCACCGACCTTGCCGGTGACCTCCGGCCGCTCAGCGAGATAGTCGGCCGCGCCCGCGATGTCCTTCGCCGCCTCGTCCATCCGCATCGCCAGCAGGAGCCGCTGTGCCTCGTCCGGCTCGCTGGTCGTCTCACCGTGGTAGAAGTCCGGGGCGAGGGCGACGAAGCCGGCCTCGGCGAAGCGGTCCGCCACCGACCGGATGTGCGGAACCAGGCCCCACCACTCCTGGATGACGATGACGGCGGGCTGGCCGTGCCGCTGGCGGGTATCGCGAGATACCCCCGCTCGTGGTCCCGTTGCTGCGGTAGCTCACCATTTCGCCCATGGGCCGTCCTCCTAGCGGTCAGTCATCGTTGGCTGGTCGCCCAGTGGTCCTACGTGCCGGTAGCCTGCCACGCCGCGCGGCCGTCGGGAAGACGCCGGAACAGTGGCATTCACCTCCTGTTCGCCCCTGGTGACTCCGGTACGCCGACGGCGGCGGAAGTGGGCTCCCGCCGCCGTCGATGCCGATCTACCGCTCCGGTCAGGCCTTCTTGGTCAGGCAGAGCACGTAGCCCGTCTTGCCCGGCTCGATGCTGGAGTAGATATACCCCTCTTGGCCTTCCTTGAAGTACTGGGTGCAGGTGGTGTCGGCCCTGGCCTGGGCCTCGCTCTGGCCGTCCACCCGACCGACCACGCTGTACGCCGCGTCCGTGGAGGTGCACTCGACGACCTTGGCGCCGTCGACCTTCTCCTGCTCGGTGCCGGTGATCTCGGGCAGCTCGGCGATGCAGTCGCCGGCCTTGGCGTCGGCGGTCTCGTCCTTGTTGAAGAAGTTGCCGATCGCCGAGGCGACGCCGAACTTCAGAGCGGCGATGACGACGACGGCGAGGATCGCACCGGCGATGCCGAGGGCCTTCTTTCCACCGGACTTCTTCGCCTCCGGCTCGACCGGCTGCGACTCGGCCGGGGTCGGCTGCGGCTCGGCCGGGTCGGCTGCGGCGTCTCGACGGCCGGCTGGGGTGGTGCGGCGTCGGACGCGGGGGCGGTGCGACCTGCTCTGGCACGGGGTTCCTTCCGAGGGTAGATGAGCAGACGACACCGTAACGATCATTGATTTCCGGTGCCGTCCCGCTCGCCTCGTCCGTTCAGCTATTTCCCAGCTTCGTCTGCATGATCCAGTTCACACCACGCCTACCTGGTCGGGGTCGGGATCGGTCCGCCACTCGGCGTCGCGGTCGGAGTTGCCGGACTCGTGGTCGGGGTCGACGTCTCCGTCCCGGTCGGCTCCGGCGCGCTGGTCGGCTCCGGCGTCCCGGTCGGCTCTGGCGTCCCGGTCGGCTCTGGCGTCCCGGTCGGCTCTGGTGTCCCGGTCGGCTCTGGTGTCCCGGTCGGCTCTGGTGTCCCGGTCGGCGCCGCAGGTGCGACGGGCACTCCCGGCCTCGGGGCCCGAAGGGCGCCTGGCCCGGACAGAACGGGTACGTCCGCAGCGCCGGCTTCTCGTCGGCGTGGAGAGCGTCGTCGCAGTTCGGGTAGCCGAGCCGGATCGGGTTGCCGTTCTCGTCGAAGAGGCGGGCGTTCTCCACCAGCCGGCCTTCGCTGTCGTAGACGAAGACGTCCGTGATCCGGTCGTACGGGTTGTCCACCGAGGTCTGGTCGTAGCCGTAGTCGCCGTAGCGCATCCGGTCCTCGGCCTGAATCAGGGCGGCGAACGCGAAGATCGCCAGCGCCGCACTGCCGACCTGCACCGCCGAGCGCGGCCAACCGGTCAGCTGAGCCGAACGACGACCGATCCAGATGGAGGCGAGCACGAAGCTGATCAGCATGATCAGGCCGGCGAGCAGCTCACCGCCGAACCGGGGCAGCAGCCCGAAGTCGCCACCGGTGCTGACCACGGTGACCAGCATCGCCGCCAGATAGCCGCGTAGCACCCACCAGGCCGGACGCAGCAGTTGAAGGAAGTCACTGGCCGTCGCGTACCCCAGGGTGGGCCGAGCCGGGTGTCGATCGCGCGCAGCCGGCCGCGGGCCTGGGCCATGGCGCTCGCCACCCGCTGGTCGAGGTTGCGTCCGCCGCCCGGGCGGCGCCGGCCGCGGCGCGCAGCTCGGCGGCGTACGTCTCGGGCTCGCCCAAACGCTCCACGAGGGTGCCCTCGGACTCGGCGGCGACCTCGGTGAGATGGTCGGCGAGATCCTCGGTCAGCTCGTCGCGTTGCCCGGGCGGCAGGTCGGCCAGAGCGGTCCGGACCCGCGCCACATAGTCGGTGATCTCCTGCCCCGTGACGGTCATGCCGCCAGCCCCCGATCGTCGAGCAGACTGTCCATTGTGGTGGCGAACGAGCGCCAGAGCTTGCCGGAACGGGTCAGCTGGTCACGCCCCGCGGCATTGAGCGAGTAGTACTTGCGGTGCGGCCCGGACTCGCTCGGCACCACGTAGGTGGTGAGCAGGCCGGCAGCGAAGAGACGGCGCAGCGTCCCGTAGACCGAGGCGTCGCCGACCTCCTCCAGGCCGGCCTCGCGAAGCCGACGGAGGATGTCGTAACCGTAACCGTCCTCCTCCCGGAGCACGGCGAGGACGGCCAGATCGAGCACGCCCTTCAGCAACTGTGTGGTCCACGCATTGCACACTAGTCTGCAATGCGAAGTAGCGTCAACGAACGCGCCCCGACACGCCGCCCCCAACTCGACGGATCGGCGCAACATCAGGGATGTTGCTGTCTCCCGCGCGCCGCAGGCAGCAACATCCGGGAAGTTGCTTGGATCTTGGCGCGAGGCGCGAGGCGCGAGGCGCGAGGCGCGAGGCGCGAGGCGCCGCGCGTGGACTACTGGAGACTCCAGGCGATGCCGTCCAGGATGTCGTGCTCCGAGGCGACCACCGACGGCATTCCGGCCTGCTCCATGATCACCCGAAGCACCAGCGCGCCCGCGCCGATCACGTCGGCCCGCCCGGGTGCATCACCGGGATCGCCAACCGCTGGTCACGGGTCTGCCCCAACAGGTCCGCCGTCACCCGGGCGACCTCCTCGTACGACACCCGGGCGTGGTGGATGCGCTCCGGCTCGTACCCCGAAGGCCCTCGGCGATGGCGACCACAGTGGTGACCGACCCGGCGAGGCCGACCAGGGTGGCCGCCTCGCGGCCGGGCACCGCGGCAAGCGCCCGGTCCACCACGGCCGCGATGTCGGCCTCGGCTGCCGCGACCTGCTCGGACGTCGGCGGATCGCCGGGCAGGTGCCGTTCGGTCATCCGGACGCAGCCGATGTCCACCGAGATCGCCGCGCGCACGCCGTCGGCCCGGTCACCGACCACGAACTCGGTGGAACCCCGCCGATGTCGACGACCAGAAACGGCTCCGCGGCATCGGCCGGCAACCCGCGCACCGCTCCGGTGAACGACAGCCGGGCCTCCTCGTCGCCGCTGACCACCTCGGGCGCGACGCCGAGCGTGGCCTGCACCATCTCGGTGAAGTCGGCGGCGTTGGCGGCGTCCCGGGAGGCCGAGGTGGCGCACATGCGCACCCGCTGCGCACCGAGTTTCTCGATGTCGGCGGCGTACGAGGCCAGGGCCACCCGGGTCCGCTCGATCGCCTCCGGCGCCAGCCGGCCGGTGCGGTCCACGCCCTGCCCCAGCCGGACGATCTCCATCCGCCTGGTCACGTCGGTCAGCGGCGCCTGCGACCCGGCCGAGGCGTCGGGCAGGTCGGCGACCAGCAGTCGGATCGAGTTGGTCCCGCAGTCGATGGCCGCCACACGCGTCGTCACGGCAGCAACCTTACGGCAGCACGGATGACCACCCGGCGACCTGGTCGGGCGTGGTCCACGCCTCGCCGGGGTCGCTCGACGCCCCGCAGCAGGCCCGCCCGAGCGCCGTCAGGTGGTGTCGGACCGCCCCACCCTCCCTCTCGCTGACCACCAGGCCGGCAGTCCGGAGCGCGCTGGCGTGCTCCGAGGCCGAGGAGAGACTGATCCCGACCGCCCGGGACAACACGGTGGTGGTCAACCCGCCGTCGGTCGCCAGCCGGCGGAGCACCAGCGCCCGGGTGGTGCCGAGCAGCCGGCCGAGAGACTCGTCCCCGGCAGTGGACCCGGACGGCGGTATCATCGCCGGGTAGACCAGCAGGATCGGGTGCCCCGGCTCGACCAGCACCCGGGGCGTGGCCCGGCCAACGGCGAGGGCAGCAGGATGAGCCCGTGGCCGGTGCCGGGGACATCCCCGCCCCACCACGTCCGAATCTCCAGCATCGGCTCCCGCCAGCGGATCGCCGGGTGCAACCCCGCGAAGAGGGCGGCCAGACCGTGCTGCGCCAGCCGCTGGCTGGCACAGGTCACCTGCTGGCGGTACGCGGACACCAGCTCTGCCCACTGCGGTGCGAGGACCGCGTCGAACCACGTCCGCACGGCCCTGCCGAACAGGTCCAACACCTCCGGGTCGGCCTGCGCGAACCGCCGCCGCAGCGGGCTGACGGTGGTGTCCGCGTACGCCGTCGTCATCTCGGCGCGGACCCGCCCGACCGAGGTGGCCCGGATCGCCTCCAGGCCGGCGTCCACCGACTCCAGGCCGTCGAAGGGAGTCACGAAGTCGGGCAGGCGCCCCGGTCGGGTAGGAGGTGCCGCAGGATCGCGGTGGCGGCCTGGGCACTGGCGCTGCCCTCGGCCACCGCCGCCCGCTCGGCCAGGGCCGGCGCCAGCGCCGCGACCGTGGGATCACGCAGCCACTGACCGGCCAGCAGCGCGATCCCGACCGGATGCAGCCGATCGGCGAACCGCACCCGGCACAGATCGGCCGGCCCGAGCTGGAGGCGAAGCATGGTCACCAGCCTGCCTGCCTTCGCCCAGGACCGAAAGGGTTGATCCACAGCCGGTGGGCCTCCAGTGTGGAGCCCGGGGTCGACGGGGGCTGGCATGCGGAGATCAGTGGCAGTGTTAACGGGGCTCTGCCTCATGGTCGTGGCCGTGGCTTGTGGCGAGCGGGGTAAACCTCGTCGACCCCGCCGGCCACGCCGTCCGCGTCCGCCGAACGCCCGGCGCCCGGCGACCACCAGCTCACCCTGAAGCACAACGGGGTCGACCGCACCTACCAGCTGTTCGCACCACAGGGGTACGACCCGAACAAGCCCTCCGCGCTGGTCATCGCGATGCACTTCTATCCCGGTGCCGGTCCCTCGATGCGTGAGCTGGCGGGCCTGGACGACCGGGCCGACACTGACAACGTGCTGGTCGCCTACCCCGACGGCGTGGGCGGGGGCTTCAACGCGCTGGTCTGCTGCGGCGGCCAGGACGACGTCGGCTTCCTCAACGCCCTGACCGATCACCTGGTGCAGACGTGGCGCGCGGACCCGAACCGAGTCTTCCTCACCGGCATCTCCAACGGCGGCGACATGAGTTTCCGGTTGGCGGTCGAGGGCGCTGGCCGGTACGCCGCGATCGGCGTGGTCAGCGGCGGTTACAGCGGTTCCCTGACCACGGCCGAGGCGTACGTGCCGAAGAGCCCGGTCTCGGTGATCACCTTCATCGGCGGGCAGGACCGGTACGCCGCGACCTTCCAGACCGGCATGAAGACCTGGCAGCAGCGGCTCGCCTGTCGGCCCGGCCCGAAGGCGTCCGGGTGCCGAGGGTGACCGGACCGTGGCGCGGTGCGCGGACGGCAGCGAGGTCGACGTCTACACCATCACCGACATGGGCCACAGCTGGCCGGGGCGAAGTCGGGTCAACTCGCCGCGCCCGCCGCCGGGCTGTCCGCCACCGACCTGATGTGGGAGTTCTTCGCCGCCCACCCCGCAAGGCCTGATCAGAGACGCAGCAGCATCCGGGTGTTGCCCAGCGTGTTCGGCTTGACCCGCTCCAGGCCCAGGAACTGCGCGACACCCTCGTCGTACGAGCGCAGCAGCTGCTCGTAGACCGGCTGCGGCACCGGAGCCCCGTCGATCTCCCGGAAGCCGAACGAGCCGAAGAACCGGGTCTCGAAGGTGAGGACGAAGATCCGCGCCACGCCCAACTCCCGGGCGGCGTCGATCAGTTCCCCGACCAGGCGGTGACCGATGCGTCGGCCCTGGCAGGACGGGTCCACCGCCACCGTGCGGATCTCGGCCAGGTCCTCCCACATGACGTGCAGCGCACCGCAGCCCACCACGGCGTCGTCCTCGGTCCGGACCGCGACCCGGAACTCCTGCACGTCCTCGAAGAGTGACGGTGGCCTTGCTCAGCAGCCGCCGGTCGTCGGTGTAGGTGTCGACCAGCCGCCGGATGCCCCACGTCTCCGGTGCGGGCCCGCCGCACCAGGATCTGACTCTCGGGTGCCGAGGACCCCGTCTGCGCGCTCATTCGGCCGCCGGTGCGTCCACGCACGGCCCGGTCAACCACCAGGGCTCGACCAACTCCAACGTCTCGTCGCCGAACGGGTTCACGCCGGGCCGGCGCCCAGCGCGTGCCCCAGGTGCACGTGCAGGCACTTCACCCGGCCCGGCATGCCACCGGCCGAGATACCGGCGATCTCCGGAACCGCACCGATCGCCTCCCGACGGGCGAGGTAGTCCTCGTGCGCCGCGCGGTAGCGGGCGGCCAACTCAGGATCCGTCGTCAGCCGGTCCGCCATGTCCTTCATCAGCCCCGCCGACTCCAGCCGGCTGCACGCCGCGGTGGCCCGGGGACAGGTCAGGTAGTAGAGGGTCGGAAACGGGTGCCGTCGGCGAGGCGGGGGTCGTCTCCACCGCGTCCGGCAGACCGCACGGGCAACGGTGGGCCACCGCCCTGGTGCCGCGGGCGTCCGGCCGAGCTGCGCGGCCACCGCGGCCAGGTCGGCCTCGGTGGCCGGCTCCCGCTGCGGCAGGGGGACGGTATCCGCCGCCGACTCCGACGGTGGTACGACAGTCACGGTCTCTCCAGTTGCGCTGATCGGTGCACGGCGAGGAAGGGCACCTTCTCACCGTGCAGGGTGGATCACTTGCCCGGCTGCTGGCTGTCTGCTGCCCGCACGCTCGACCAGAGCGTGTCGTACCAGGTCTCCGGAGCGGCCGGGGCGGCCGAACCGGCCGACTTCCCGGCGTCCCGGGCGGCGCCCTCCGGGTCGTGCAGCACGACCATCATCTTCTCGCCCGGCCGGCCCATGAAGAACCGTTCCCGGGCCTTGGTCTCGATGAACGCAGGGTCCTCCCACTTCGCGGCCCGCTCGGCGAGGTTGGCGATCTCCTGCTCCTGCGCCGCCTGCGCGGCCTCCATCCGCTCGATGTCGGCCTGCTGGTCCAGGTAGACCCGCACCGGATAGGTGTACGCGAGGGCGAGCGCGATCAGGACCGCGAACAGCACTGTCGCCCGACCGGTGAAGCGACGGGGTGGGGTGCGGAGAGCCGCTTGACGGCACCACCGGCGGCGGTACGCCGGGCGGCGGCCGGACGATTCGCGGAGCGCACGCCCTCGGCGCCCGGGCAGCGCCCGGCGCCCGGCCGGCGGCACCGCGTGGCTCGGCGCGTACGCCGGCCTCCGGACCGATCCCGCGTGGTGCGGCCACCGCCCGGCCGACCGGACTGACCCGGCCGGCGGGCGGGACGCTGACCACCCGGTGTGCGGCGCTGCTGCATCGTCACACCCTCCCCGAGGCTTCGTGCGGTACCAGGGTTGTCGGGAAGCCCCGCCGTGAGCGAGGTGGAGCCGTAGCCGCTGCGGGCTCCCTGACGACCTCTCAGGCGGAACGGTAGCGCGGGAACGCTCCAGCGCCGGCGTAGCGCGCCGCGTCGCCCAGCTCCTCCTCGATCCGGAGCAGCTGGTTGTACCTGGCGACGCGGTCCGAGCGGGCCGGCGCACCGGTCTTGATCTGGCCGCAGCCGGTGGCCACCGCCAGGTCGGCGATCGTGGTGTCCTCGGTCTCGCCGGAGCGGTGGCTCATCATGCACTGAAGCCGGCCCGGTGGGCCAGATCCACCGCGTCCAGGGTCTCGGTCAACGAACCGATCTGGTTGACCTTGACCAGGACCGCGTTCGCCGACTTCTCCGCGATGCCACGGGCGATGCGCTGCGGGTTGGTCACGAACAGGTCGTCACCGACGATCTGCACCCGGTCGCCGAGCGAGGCGGTCAGCGTCTGCCAACCGCTCCAGTCGTCCTCGGCCAGCGGGTCCTCGATCGACACGATCGGGTACTCGTCGGCCAGCTTTGTGTAGTAGGTGCTCATGTCCTCGGCGGACTTCGCGGCGCCCTCGAAGGTGTAGCTGCCGTTCTCGAAGAACTCGGTGGCCGCCACGTCGAGCGCGAACACGATGTCGGTGCCGAGCCGGTAACCGGCCTTCTCGACCGCCTCGGCGATCAGGTCCAGGGCCGCCGCGTTGGTCGGGAGGTTCGGCGCGAAGCCACCCTCGTCGCCGAGCCCGGTGGACAGGCCTTCTTCTTCAGCACCGACTTGAGCGCGTGGTAGACCTCCGCGCCCGAGCGCAGTGCCTCGCGGAAGGTGGGCGCGCCGATCGGCGCGACCATGAACTCCTGGATGTCGACGTTCGAGTCGGCGTGCGCGCCACCGTTGAGGATGTTCATCATCGGCACCGGCAGCAGGTGCGCGTTCGGGCCGCCCAGGTAGCGGAAGAGGCTCAGCTCGGCGCTGCCGGCAGCGGCCTTCGCCACCGCCAGGGAGACCCGAGGATGGCGTTCGCGCCCAGCTCCGACTTGCTCTCGGTGCCGTCGATGTCGAGCATCTTCTGGTCGATCAGCCGCTGCTCGCTGGCCTCGTACCCGATGATCTGGTCGACGATCTTGTCTTCGACGTTGGAGACCGCCTTCTCCACGCCCTTGCCCTGGTAGCGGTCGGTGTCACCGTCGCGCAGCTCGATCGCCTCGAAGGCGCCGGTGGAGGCGCCGGAGGGCACGGCGGCGCGGGCTACCGTGCCGTCGTCCAGACCGACCTCGACCTCGACCGTCGGGTTTCCCGCGAGTCGAGAATCTCCCGGGCGACGATTCCCTCGATGGTTGCCACTAAGTCGCTCCTCGTTGTTGTGATCCGGTCCGTGGGTGGGCCGCGACGGTGCGGCAGAGGCAGGTGTTGAACGCAGCGTATCGGGCGGCGCGATCGGACACGGCGTCGCCCGCGCACCCGAGTCGCCCGCACTGACGGACATTCCCGGATTTCCGGGCGTCAACCGGCAACGGGTTTGCGCTGCGCGGACCAGATCCACCAGGCTGGTCGCCATGCCCGCCGCCTCGACCACCCTCCGCATGTTCGCCGTGTCGGTCATCGCGTCGCTCACGGTCACCGGCTGTCAGACATTCGAGGACGCCGGAGTCGCCATGGGTCGTTCGGAACTGGTCAACGACCTCGCCGCCCGGCTCGACCGGGCGCTGGAGTTGACCTACTCGGCCGACTACCAACTCCCCGGCGGCCAGAGTGCCGCGATCACCCAGGCGCAGGACCCGGCCCGCTCGGCCTACATCTACCCGGGCGGGCGACTCACCGTCACCCCGGACGCCATCACCCGGTGCACCACGACAGGTGCCCGCCCGACGTGCACGCTCGTCGCCCCGCCCACCCCGGGCAGCAAGCCCACCGTGACGCTCTTTGGCGAGGCCAACCGGCAGGGCCTCGTCACGCCGCCGGTGGTGGTCGGGCTGCTCACCGCCGCCGCACTGGACCCGCAGGCGGTCATCAAGCAGAGCGACACCACCGTCGCCGGGCACCACGCCGCCTGCGTCGAGGTGCAGAGTTCGTCCAGCGACTTCACCGCCTGCGTCACCACCGAGGGCGTGCTCGGCAGCTTCACCGGGCCGGTCGACGGCAAGCCCGTGGAACTGGCCCTGAGCCGCTACTCCTCCGCCATCGACGAGAAGGCGTTCGACCCGCCGGCCGGTGCCGGCGTCCTCGACCGCCGCCCCGGCGGCTCGTGACCCGTTCGGCCTGCGTGCGCCGGCGGCGGAACCGCTGTCCGCGTACTCCATCTCGCGCTGGCTGATCGACGGACGGTGACCGCCCGGCGGCCCTGACCGTGCGGCGGTCCTGACCGTGCGCGGCGGCCTGACCGTGCGCCGCGTGCCGACCAAGATCCGCGCAGGTTCACTGATGTTGCTGCCTCAGGCGCGCTGGAGGCAGCAACATCAGCGAAGTTGCGCGGATCTTGGCGGCGCGGGCGCGGCCTGCGGTCTCCTCAGAGACCCAGCAGGGTGCGCAGGTGGCGCGGCGGCGGGCAGTCGTGCGCGAGCATCGCGTCGTGCCAGTCGCGGACCGACACCCCGTCCGGACGGGCCGCCGCGATCTCGGCCACCTCGCTGTACCCGACGAAGTAGGTGGAGAGCTGGGTGGACGTCAGCTGCGCGCGACGCCACTTGCCGGCCGCCTCGCCCTCCTCCTGGAAGCCGCGCCCGGTCATCAACGCCATCGCCTCGGCCTCGGGCAGGTCCTCGGCGTGCACCAACTGGTCGAGCAGCGCGTTGATGGTCATCCGCAGCTGCATCTTGAGCTGTTGCAGCCGCACCGGCAGACCGCCGAAGCCGAGCCCGTCATCAGCTCCTCCGCGTACACCGCCCAGCCCTCGATGAACGGGCCGGACTCGGCCAGCGCGCGGACCCGGTGGCACCGACGTAGCGACGGGCGTGGGCGAGCTGGAGGAAGTGCCCCGGCATCGCCTCGTGCACGGTCAGGTTGCGGATCATGTGGTCGTTGTACTCGCGGTAGAACGACTCCACCCGCTGCGCCGACCAGTCGGCCGGGGTCGGCGCGATGCAGTAGAAGGTCGGCACGGCGGCGGTCTCCAGCGGGCCGGGCGAGTCGCAGTACGCCACCGCGACGCCCCGGGCGAACTCCGGCATCTCCTGGATCACGCACCGGTCGTCGACGAGCGTCACCAGGTCGTGCGCGCGGACGAAGTCGGTCGCCTCGTCCAAAGTCACCCCGGCCAGCTCGACGATCGTCGCGTCGCTCGGGTGCTCGGCGGCGAGCAGGTCCAACGCCCGGCGTACGGCCGCGTCGTCGGCCGGGCCACCGACCAGCTCGACGGCCGCCTCGCGGATCTCCGCGGTGACGCGGTCCAGGTTGGCCCAGGCGCGACGTTGGATCTCGGCGGCGCCCATCTCGGTGTCGAGGGTGTGCCAGAGCCGGGCCTCCCAGCGCCGCTGACCCAGCCGCGGGTCCCGGCCGGGCCGGCATCGGCGGCCAGGCCGACCCGCAGCCAGGCGACGAACTCCTCCAGCGCGGCGATCGCGGCGGTGGCCGCCGGCTCGACCCGGTCGAGCTGACCCGGCGCCTGCGCGAGCAGCGCGGGCAACTCGTCGCGGATCAACGCGGCCGTGCCGGTGAACTGCCCGACCGCCGTCTCCGCGTGGATCCGCGGCATGTCCCGCAACGTCGCACGGGCGGTGGCGAGGGCGTCCGGTACGGCGGCGAGACGGCCGGCCAGCTGGGTCAGCCGCACCTCCGCCGGGGCGTACGGGCGGGCCAGCAGGGGTGCAGGAGTTGGCCGGGGTTGTGCCGCAGCGGATCCCACTCGTGCGAGCGGATCTCGGTCAGCTCGAACAGCTCCCGATCCACGAATGAGGTGAGCAGCGCGTGGTCGACCTGCTCGTCGACGTCGAGCGAGTCCGGGTCCAGTTCGGACAGCGCGTTGGCCGCGTCGGAGAGCATCGCCCGATCGGCGGCCAGCCCGTCGGCGGACAGGTCCGGCAGCCGGTCGTCGAACCGGTGGTCCCCGGCGGCGGTGGCAACCCCGGCCGCGACTCCAGTAAAGCCTCGACAACCCGCTCGGCCAGCACCCCAAACGCTTCCACCCGGCCCACCCTACCGACCGCCCGATGCGACCCCGTCGGTTCGCCCGTTCTGGTCGATCATGAACGTCTCGTTCGGTCGATCATGAAGTTATTGCCATCAGTTCCGGCGTGTCATGGCAATAACTTCATGATCACTGGGTTCGGGGTGGGGTGAGGTCGGTGGGGTTTGTTCGGCGGTCTGGATGGTTTTGGCGTGGGCCAGGGTGGTGCGGCGGAGGGCCGCTTCGGGGTCCAGGCCTGACTCTTGGGCCTCCGCTACGGCTGCCAGGAGGCTGGCTCCCAGTCTCGCTTCGGCGTCTGGCTGGGCGGCGGCGGTCGGGAGGGGACCTTGATGCCTCGGCGGGCCGCGCGGTTCAGGATCTGCGCCGCCAGGGACAACGCGGGCTGACTCAGGGCCACGCCGTCGAGCGCCGAGTGCCGCGCCTTCTCCGCGCGCTTGATCCGCTCCCAGTTCTCGGTGATCTCCTCCAGGGTGCCCGCCTCCGCACCGGCGAACACGTGCGGATTGCGCCGGATCATCTTGTCGACCAGGCCACCCGCCACGTCGTCGATGTTCCACCGCTCGTCCTCGGGCAACTCCTCGGCGAGGCGCGCGTGCAGCACCACCTGGAGCAGGACGTCGCCCAACTCGCGGAGCCGTCGGTGTCGTCGGCGCTGATCGCGTCATACGCCTCGTAGCTCTCCTCCAGCAGGTAACCCGCGAGGCTGCGGTGCGTCTGCGCACGCTTCCACGGGTCGCCGCCGGGCGAGGCCAGCCGATCCAGTACGGCCACCGCGTCGAGCAGTCGGGCGCCCGGCGGGTCCCACGAGCCGTACATCAGCTCCATCTCGGCCAGACCCGGCTGCCGGGCCAGCCGCAGACCCAACTCGCGGGCCAGCGCCTCGTCGCCCGCCGGGCCCGCCAGCCACACCGCCGTGCCGTGCGTCGCCACCACGTCCAACAGTGGCTGCGTCGCCGGGCCGTCGACCACTGTGACCTCGGCGCCCGCCTGGCGCACGGCCGTGACCAACTCGCTCTCCGCGCCGGTCAACACCGGGTGCCGGCGTACGACGTCCCAGGCCGCCGAGGTCAACAGGCCGGCCGGCAGCCGGGGTGAGGTGACCAGGAGGACGATCCGTGCCGGCATGCTCAGCTGGCCGTGCCCTGGTCCGGGCCGGGCCCTCGGCACTCGGGGAGCCGATCGACGGCTGCGGCTCCGGAGTGGAGATGTCGGTGACCGGGCCGGCCTCGTTGATGTACGGCAGCGAGTAGAAGATCAACTGCTGGCCGCTGCTCACCACCGACGGCACCCCGACCGCCCGGTAGCGGGGTTGATCGTGACGTCGGTCCGACTCGCCTCGTCCTCCAGCGCGGTGCTGAGGGCGGTGGCGCTGCGGACGAAGCCGCCGTCGCCGAACGCCTTACGGACGTCGGCCACGGACATGCCGGGCTGGATCGCCCCGGTCTTCGTCAACGCGTTGTAGACGGCCATCAGCGAATCGTCGCTCAGCTCGGCCGGCGGAAGCTGCTGGTTGAGCACCTGGAGGAGGTCGATCCACTCGCCCCAGAGCTTGGCGTACTCGGTGGTTGCCGGCACCCGCAGGTTCTGCTCGAGCTGCTGCGGGTGACCTCGTCGGGCACCTGGATGTTCTGGCAGCCGCCACCGCTTGCCGAGATCCAGACTGATCAGCAGGTTGACCACGTCCTGGCGGGTCACCGCGGCCCGCAACTGCTCCGCCGACGGCGACGCCCCGCCTGGCTGGCCTCCTGCCGCACCGCGTCGCCGTACTTCGTCTGCACGTCGTCGTAGATCGCGTCGATCCGGTCCACCGAGTAGGTGGTGTCACCGACGTACGCGGCGACGTTCGGTGCGGACTTGCCGCAGGCAGCGAGGAGAGGACACCCAGGGCCGCGACGCTGGCGGCGGCGATCACACGGCGAGCACGCATACCCGTCACTCTCTCATGCCCTCTCCCGTGCTGTGACGGCCCACCGCACCGCCGCCCCAGCCCACCCGGCCGGCGGCTGACCGGCCGGGTGGCTGATTGGTCGGGTGGCTGATTGGTCGGGTGGGCTGCTGATTGACCGGGTGGCTGATCGGCCGGCGGCTCAGCCGGCCGCCACGGCGAGCGGGCGGGGCACCGAGCACATCGGAGAGCAACTGCGCGCACCACTGGAGCAGCGTCTGGTCGCGCAACGGCTCGCCACCGATCCGACGGGTGCTCGGCCGGGGCACGCTGACCTGGTCGGTGGCCTGCTTGTAGACGGCATCCGGGTGGTAGCGCTTGAGCCGCATCTGCTTGGAATCCGGCAACGGCAGCGGGCCGAACCGGACGTGCTTGCCCTGCATGGACACGTCGGTCAGGCCGTACCGGCGGGCCAGCAGGCGGAACCGGGCCACCTCCACCAGGTTCTGCACCGTGGCCGGCGGCTCGCCGTACCGGTCGGTCATCTCCGCGACCACCTCGCGCAGCCGCTCCTCGTCGCGCGCCTCGGCGAGCTTGCGGTACATCTCCAGGCGCAGCCGCTCCACGCTCACGTAGTCGTGGGGCAGGTGGGCGTCGATCGGCAGGTCGATCTTGACGTCCGGCTCGTCCTCCGACCGCTCACCCTGAACGCGGAGACCGCCTCGCCGACCATGCGCACGTAGAGGTCGAAGCCGACGCCCTCGATGTGCCCGGACTGCTCGCCCCGAGCAGGTTGCCGGCACCCGGATCTCCAGGTCCTTCATCGCCACGTACATGCCGGCGCCCAACTCGGTGTGCTGGGCGATGGTCGCCAACCGCTCGTGGGCGTGCTCGGTGAGCGGCTTCTCCGGCGGGTAGAGGAAGTAGGCGTACGCCCGCTCCGGCCCCGGCCGACCCGACCACGAATCTGGTGCAGCTGAGCCAGGCCGAGCAGGTCGGCCCGCTCCACGATCAGCGTGTTGGCGTTCGGGATGTCGATGCCCGACTCGACGATCGTGGTGCAGACCAGGACGTCGAACTCCTTCTCCCAGAAGCCGACCATGACCTTCTCCAGGGCGTCCTCGCCCATCTGGCCGTGCGCCACCGCGACCCGCGCCTCGGGCACCAGCTCCCGGAGTCGCCGCGCCGCCCGGTCGATCGACTCGACCCGGTTGTGCAGGTAGAAGACCTGCCCGTCGCGGAGCAGCTCGCGATGGATCGACGCGGCCACCTGCCGGTCGTCCTGCGCGCCGACGAAGGTGAGCACCGGGTGCCGCTCCTCCGGCGGGGTGGCGATGGTGGACATCTCCCGGATGCCGGTGATGGCCATCTCCAGGGTCCGCGGGATCGGGGTGGCCGACATGCTCAGCACGTCGACCGACGCGCGCAGCGTCTTCAGGTGCTCCTTGTGCTCGACACCGAAGCGCTGCTCCTCGTCGACGACCACCAGGCCGAGCTGCTTGAACCGGGTAGCGGTCTGCAGCAGCCGGTGGGTGCCGATGACGATGTCGACGGTGCCGTCGGCGACCATCTCCAGCGTCCGCTCGGTCTCCTTCGGGGTCTGGAACCTCGACAGCTGCCGGATCTGCACCGGGAACTGGCTCATCCGCTCGGCGAACGTGTTGTAGTGCTGCTGCACCAGCAGCGTGGTCGGCACCAGCACCGCCACCTGCTTACCGTCCTGCACCGCCTTGAACGCCGCCCGTACCGCGATCTCGGTCTTGCCGTAGCCGACGTCACCGCAGATCAGCCGGTCCATCGGGACGGTCTGCTCCATGTCCCGCTTGACCTCGTCGATCGCGGCGAGCTGGTCGGGCGTCTCCTGCCAGGGAAGGCGTCCTCCAGCTCCCGCTGCCACGGGTGTCCGGGCCGAACGAGTGGCCCTGGACGCCTTGCGGGCGGCATAGAGCTGGATCAGCTGCGCGGCGATCTCCCGGACCGCCTTGCGGGCGCGGGCCTGGACTTCTGCCAGTCCGAGCCGCCCATCTTGTGCAGGGTCGGCTGCTCGCCGCCCACGTAGCGGGAGAGCTGGTCGAGCTGGTCGGTCGGCACGAACAGGCGGTCGCCGGGCTGACCCGCTTGCTGGCCGCGTACTCGATGACCAGGTATTCACGGCTGGCGCCGTTGACGGTGCGCTGCACCAGCTCGACGTAGCGGCCGATGCCGTGCTGCTCGTGCACCACGTGGTCGCCGGCCTTCAACTCCAGCGGGTCGATGGTGTTGCGCCGCCGGCTCGGCATCTTGCGCATGTCCCGTGTCGAGGTGCCCCGACCACCTGTCACGTCATTGCCGGTGAGCAGCACGAAACGGGACGCCTCGTCGACGAACCCGCTGCTCAGCGCGCCACAGGTGACCACCAGCTCGCCCGGCACCGGCGCGGTCGGCACCTCCTCGGTCAACCGGGCACCCAGGCCGGCGTCGCGCAGCACCTCCACCGCCCGCTGGGCGGACCGTGCCCTCGAAGACCAGCGCGATCGACCAGCCCTCACCGGCCCAACGGGTGAGGTCGTCGACCACCCGCGAGGTCTCGCCGTGATAGAGCGGTGCCGGCTGAGCGGACAGGGTCACCGCGATGGCGTCGTCCGGGGTGACGGCGGCCTCTTCGGGTGCGTCCTCCCAGGGCTGCCGCGTCTCGGTCGCCGTCTCCCCGTCGACCATAATTCGGCCTCCGCGCCGGGAGCCGGCACTCGGACCGAATGAGGGTCGTCCACCAGGCCGAACGGGGACAGCGTCCACCACGGCTGGCCGAGCTTGCCCGCTACCGCGCGTACCTCGCCGAGAGTGCGGAAGGCGGCGGCGCCGACGTCCACCGGGGCCAGGCCGCCGACGCGGCGGCGGCCCAGCTGGCCTGCAAGAACTCCTCCGAGGTACGCACCAGATCGTGCGCCCTCGTGCGGATGCGCTCCGGGTCGCACAGCAGCACGTGGGTGCCGGCCGGCATGGCGTCCAGCAGCAACTCCAGCGAGTCGGGGCCGACCAGCACCGGCGCCAGCGACTCCATCCCTCCACCGGGATGCCCTCGGCCAGCTTGTCCAGGATCTCGCCCAGCTCCGGGTGCTGCTCGGCGAGCGCGGCGGCCCGGTCGCGAACCGCCGGGGTGAGCAGCAACTCACGGCAGGGCGGTGCCCAGAGCAGCGGAACCTGCTCGATGGTCCGCTGGTCGGCGACGGCGAAGGTGCGGATCTCCTCCACCTCGTCGCCCCAGAACTCGACCCGGGACGGGTGCTCGTCGGTGGGCGGGAAGACGTCCAGGATGCCGCCGCGGACCGCGAACTCGCCGCGCTTGGTGACCAGGTCGACCCGGGCGTACGCCATGTCGACCAGACGGTGGGCGACCTCCTCCAGGTCCGCCTCCTCGCCCGCGGCGAGCTGCACCGGCTCCAGGTCACCGAGCCCCTTGAGCTGCGGCTGAAGCAGCGAACGGACCGGAGCCACGACCACCCGCAACGGCCCAGTGCCGCCGTGCGCGTCGCTCGCCTCCGGATGCGCCAGCCGACGCAGCACGGCCAGCCGCCGGCCCACAGTGTCCGAGCGTGGGGACAGCCGCTCGTGCGGCAGCGTCTCCCAGGAGGGAAGACCACCACCTGCTCGGCCGGCAGCAACCCGCCCAGCGCGGCGGCGAGGTCGTCGGCCTCGCGGGTGGTCGCGGTCACCGCCAGCACCGGTCGCCCGGCCCGTCGTTGTCCGCGGCGACCGCCGCGACCGCGAACGGACGCAGCGCCGCCGGGGCGGTGATGTCGAGGCCGTCGACCTGGGCGGCACCGGAGCGCGCCAGGTCACGCGCCCGGGCCAGCCCGGGTCGGCCAGGGCGGCGGTGAACAGACCGGTGAACAAGGGAATCCTTCCAGGGAAGTCGACGCACACGACGGCGGCCCCTCGTCCAGCCGGACGGGGTGCACGACATCCAGCCTATCCCCGTCGACCGACAGCCACCGCCTTCCGCCCAGGTCCACGCAACGGCGCGCCGCACCCCAATCCGCGTCACACCCCAAGATCCGCACAACATCAGGGATCTTGCTGCTTCGGGGCGTGGGAGGCAGCAAGATCCCTGATGCGGATCTTGCTCGGTGGGCACACCGGCGACCGCAGAAAGCGTGCGCACGTGGCAGCGCGGAGCGTGCGGCCGCCGGAACAGGACATCGCCGTCAAGATCGTGCTCGATCCGGGTTGTAGTGGTTTGGGAGCCGCGCGGACGGCACACTTCCTGGATCGAGCGCGATCTTGGTCGGCTGGGGACGGGGATCACGGGCAAACTGGGTGGGCGAGCTGGCCAAAGCCCAGGTGACCGTCCCCAGCAGGCCCACGGCGGCCGCGATCCCGACGAGCCCACAGCGGCCGCGCTCACAAAGCCCAGGGTGGCCAACCCCAGCCTAGGCTGGCAGACCCGGCGGCCACGGTGGCCAACCCAGCCCAGGTGGTCGGCTTCCAGCGGCCGTGGCAGCACGGTCCACGGCGGCCCACGGCGGCCCAGGCTGGTCACTCGCCAAAGCCCACGGCGGCCTACTCCGGCCCAGGGTGGTCGACCCGAGCGCTCGGGGTCGAGAACAGGACGTGGATCTTGACCGATGGACGGGCGGCGTGGTCGGGTTTCGGGATGGGTGAGCAGTGGCGGGCACAGTTCGACGCGGAGGTGAGCTTCGCCAACGGCGGCGGGCTACGTACCGAGGGGTTCCGGCTGGACATTCCCGGTCAGGAGATCACCGACGACGACCTGGCGACGTTGTTCGTTCGGCACCTCGGGCTGCTGATGGTCGCCGAGGTTCGGATCAGCGCGAAGACGATCCTCGAGGAGCCGCACAGGGGCGGCCGGGGGTCGAGATCGATCGGCCGGCGGCCGCTGACCGGCTGGTCGAGCTGAGCCACGTGATCAGCGACGGGATGACCACGCTGCCGGGCTGGCCGGAGCCCCGGATCACCGACTGGCTGACGTTCGCGGCGTCCCGCCAGCGGTACGCCCCGGGCACCGAGTTCCACGTGGCCCGGATCGACATGATCGCCAACACCGGCACGTACGTGGACACTCCCGCCCATCGCTGGGCCGGCGGTGACGACCTGACCGGGGTGTCGCTGGACCGTCTCGCTGACCTGCCGGGGTGGTGGTCCGGTGCCGGCCGGCACCCGAGCGGTGGATCGGCTCATGCTGGCCCCGTACGAGGTGGCCGGGCGCGCGGTGCTGCTGCACACCGGGTGGGATGCGCACTTCGGCACCGAGCGGTACGCCGCGCCGGAGGCGCCGTACCTGACCGGGGAGGCCGCGCGGGCGTTGGCCGACGCCGGTGCGGCACTGGTCGGCATCGACTCGATCAACATCGACGACATGACCCCGGATGCCGGCGGCGTACGCCCCGCGCACAGCACGCTGCTCGCCGCCGGTATCCCGATCGTGGAGCACCTGACCGGCCTGGACGCGCTGCCGCCGACCGGGTTCCGGTTCACCGCGGCCCCACCGATGGTGGCCGGCATGGGCACGTTCCCGTTCGCGCCTTCGCCGTCGTCACCCCCGGAGAGGTCGTCACCCCTTGAGGGGTCGTCTCAGTAGCGCACCATGATCTGGCGGGTGTCCGCGTCGACCCGGATCTCGCCGCCGTACGGGATGATCAGCTGCGGGTCGGTGTGGCCGAGGTCGACGTCGAAGACCACCACCGCGTCCGGGTTGTACGGAGCCAGAGCGCGGAGGATCGCCTCCCGCTGGGCCTCGCCCCAGGCCTGCCGTTCCGGCACCGACAGCGGCTTGTCGAAGTGCCACGCCTTGGGCCGGCCGACGACGACCGCCGGAAGCCGGCGAGCAGGCCCCGCTCCCCATGTTCCGCAGGATCCGGAAGACCTCCTGCGCGCTGGGCATCTCCTGCGAGGTCTCGACGAACAGCACGGACCCGGCCAGCTCGGCGACGGTCGGCACCCGGTCGGTGGCCAGCAGCCAGTGCAGGATCTCCAGGTTGCCGCCCCAGGTGCGCCCCGCACCACCCGCTGCGGGCCGTGCCAGTGCCAACCCGTACCCGGCAGCATCTCCGGCTCGTGCGCCAACGTCTCCGGTTCGGTCCAGGGTTGGGCCGGTCGCCCCACTCCTGGGCGGGCGTCAACTCGTACCAGTCGGTGCCGAAGAGGGCGGCGCGCAGCGAGTCGAAGGTCAGCGGGTGCGGCGAGCCCGGCCGGCCGAGGTGCACCAGCACGGAGCCGCCGTGGTACCCGACGATGCCCAACCGGTACAGGTGGTTGAGCACGTTCGTGTTGTCGGAGTAGCCGAAGTAGGGCTTGGGGTTGGCCCGCAGCACGTCGTCGTCGAGGTGCGGGTGACCGTGATCAGGTCGTCTCCGCCGACCGTGGCCAGCACCGCGGTGATGCTCGGGTCGGCGAAGGCTGCGGTCAGGTCGCGGGCCCGGTCGCGCGGGTCCGCCCCCATGACCCGGGTGGTCGGATACTCGACCGGCTCCAGGCCGAACTCCTCGCGCAGCCGGCGCAGCCCCAACTCGTACACGTGGGAAGAGGGCCGGCAGGCCGGCGGAGGGTGAGACGACCGCGACCCGGTCGCCCGGCTCTGGTTTCTTCGGATAGTTCAGCGTTCCCATGATCGAACGCTAACCACCCGGCCAACCGGTTTTCGGCCGAGGAATCGGAAAACGGACCATAAGCTCGCGAGGTGGACAAAGCACCGCAAGGCTCGACCCGCGACTGGGCACCGCGCAGCATCGGGTTGCTCCTCGGCACCCTCGCGCTGGCGACGGCGTTCATCGCGGCCTACGTCGGTGCGCTGCACCAACCCACACCCCGCGACCTGCCGATCGGCGTGGCCGTCGGCGATCAACGCGCGCGGGCGACGCTCGACGCCGTGCGCGGGCAGACAAAGATCCTCAAACCCGTCGAGTACGACGACCCGAGCGCCGCCGAGCACGGCCTGCTCAGCCGAGCGGTGTACGCCGTCCTCAGCACCGGCACCGACAACGGCCTGCTGCTCACCGTGGCGAGCGCGTCCGGCCCTCCGCCACCAGCGCGATCAAGGACGTCCTCGGCACCGCCGCCACCCGCACCGGCACCCCGCTGCGGATCGTCGACCGGGTACCGGTCACACCGGCCGACCCGCGCGGGTGGTGCCCTTCTACCTGAATGTCGGGTACGTGCTCGGCGGCTATCTCGCCTCGACAGTGCTCGGGCTCTCCGTCGGCACCACCCCGCGTACGGCACGGCGGGCTGGGCTGCGCATCGCCGCCCTGGCGGTCTACAGCGTGCTGCTCGGCATCGCCGGCGCGGTCGTGGTCGGGCCGGTTCTGGACATCTGGCACCACGACGTACCGACGATCGCCGCCATCGGCGCGCTGGCGGTCTTCGCCGCCGCGATGTTCGCCAGCGCCATCCAGGGCTGGCTCGGCGTCGCGGGCACCGCGCTGGTCATCCTGCTGCTGGTGGTGCTCGGCAACCCCGGCTCCGGCGGCATCTACGCGCCCGAGTTCCTGCCCGGGTGCTGCGGGCATGCACCGGTGGAACATCCCCGGCTCGCCAACGACCTGACCAAGGCGGCGGTGTACTTCGAGTGGCGGTCGGCCGGTTGGCCGGCTTTCGCCCTCGCGCTCTGGGCGGTGATCGGCGGGCTCGGCCTGGTCGGCGCGAGCCTGGTGCGCGGGCGCCGGGCCGCCACCTCCGGGACTCGATCCGGCCCTCGTCGGCCCGCGACGGTGGTTGAGATCACGTCCGAAAACACCCTTCCCGGGCGGCGGATCGCCGGGGCCCTCCAGACATCCGGCGCGCGCGGATACCATCCAGTAAGTCGGACAGCGCTGTCCTTCGTATCCACGTGAGGGAGCGCATCGTGACCGACCAGCACGACCACGACGGCCCGGACGCCGCACTGCGCGCCGACATCCGCCGCCTCGGCACCCTGCTCGGCCAGACCCTGGCCCGCCAGGAGGGCGCCCGCTGCTCGACCTCGTCGAGGAGATCCGCGCCCAGGTCCGCACCGACGCTCCGGCGGCCGCCCAGCGTCTCGGCGGGCTCGACGTGACCACCGGCACCAAGCTGGCCCGCGCCTTCTCCACCTACTTCCACCTGGCCAACATCACCGAGCAGGTGCACCGTGCGCGGGATCTGCGCCGTCGCCGCGCGGTGCAGGGCGGCTGGCTGGACCAGGCCGCCAAGATGATCGCCGAGCGTGGCGTGCCGGCCGAGGAGATCGCCAACGCGGCACGTCGACTGGCGGTACGACCGGTCTTCACCGCGCACCCGACCGAGGCGGCCCGCCGCTCGATCCTGTCCAGCTGCGGGCGATCGCCGACGAGTTGGACACCGAGACCGCCAACGCGATCCTCTACGGCGCCAGCGACGAGGGCCCGGCCAACCGCCGCCTGGCCGAGTTGCTGGACCTGATGTGGCAGACCGACGAGCTGCGGCTCGACCGGCCGGACCCGACCGACGAGGCCCGCAACGCGATCTACTACCTGCGCGACCTGTACGCCGAGGCCGCCCCGCAGGTGCTCGACGACCTGGCCGACACGCTGCGCACGCTCGGCGTGGAGACGTCACCGACGGCCCGACCGTTGAGCTTCGGCACCTGGATCGGCGGCGACCGCGACGGCAACCCGTTCGTCACCCCGGCGGTCACCCGCGAGGTGCTGAGCATCCAGCACGAGCACGGCATCGCGGCCACCGAGAAGGCGATGGACCACCTGATCAACGAGGTGTCGGTCTCCCGCCGGCTGCGCGGGTGTCCCTGGACCTTCCGCCAGCCTCGCCGCCGACCTGGACGCGCTGCCCGAGGTGGCGACGCGGTTCCGCCGGGTCAACGCCGAGGAGCCGTACCGGCTCAAGGCGCGCTGTGTGAAGGCGAAGCTCGCCAACACCCGGCAGCGGTTGCGCCAGGGCACCGCGCACGTGCCGGGCCGGGACTACCGGGGCTCGGCCGCACTGATCGCCGACCTGGACCTGCTGCGCGCCTCGCTGGCCCGCAACTCCGGGCAGCTCACCGCCGTCGGCCGGCTGGCCTCCACCATCCGTACGGTCTCCGCGTTCGGCCTGCACCTGGCCACCATGGACGTCCGGGAGCACGCCGAGGCGCACCACGCGGTGCTCGCCCAGCTCTACGAGGCCGTCGGTGAGGTCTCCGACTACCCGGCGCTGACCCGACTGGAACGCACCAAGCTGCTCGCCGACGAACTGACCGGCCGCCGACCGCTTCCACCGTCGACACCGCGCTCACCGAGACGGCCCGCAAGACCTTCGACGTGTTCGGGACCATCCGGGAGGCACAGGACCGGTTCGGCTCGGAGGTGATCGAGTCGTACATCATCTCGATGACCCTGGGCGTCGACGACGTGCTGGCCGCCGTGGTGCTGGGCCGCGAGGCCGGTCTGGTGGACGTGCACAGCGGGCGGCCCGCGTCGGGTTCGTGCCGCTGCTGGAGACCCCGGCCGAGCTGAACGCCGGCGGCGAACTCCTCGACGAGCTGCTGTCGCTGCCCGCGTACCGGGCGCTGGTGACCGCCCGGGGTGACGTGCAGGAGGTGATGCTCGGCTACTCCGACTCGAACAAGGAGGCCGGGATCACCACCAGCCAGTGGTCGATCCACCGGGCGCAGCGCGCGCTGCGCGACGTGGCCGCGCGGCACGGGTGCACCTGCGGCTGTTCCACGGCCGGGGCGGCACGGTCGGGCGCGGTGGCGGGCCGACGCACGAGGCGATCCTGGCCCAGCCGTACGGCACGATGGACGGCGCGATCAAGGTGACCGAGCAGGGCGAGGTGATCTCCGACAAGTACACCCTGCCGTCACTGGCCCGGGAGAACCTGGAGCTGACCCTCGCCGCGGTGCTCCAGGCGACGCTGCTGCACACGGCACCCCGGCAGCCGGCCGAGATGCTGGAACGCTGGGACGCGACAATGGACGTCGTGTCCGAGTCGGCGTTCCGGTCCTACCGGTCGCTCGTGGAGGACCCGGACCTGCCCGCGTACTTCTGGGCGTCCACCCCACCGAGCTGCTCGGCGCACTGAACATCGGCTCCCGGCCGGCGAAGCGCCCGAACACCGGCGCCGGCCTGTCCGGGCTGCGGGCCATCCCGTGGGTGTTCGGCTGGACGCAGACCCGGCAGATCGTGCCCGGTTGGTTCGGCGTCGGTTCGGCTGGCCGCCGCCCGCGAGGCCGGGTTGGCGGACGTGCTGGCCGAGATGCACCGCAACTGGGACTTCTTCCGCACGTTCCTGTCGAACGTCGAGATGATGCTCACCAAGACCGACCTGAGCATCGCCCGTCGGTACGTCGAGACGCTGGTGCCGAAGAAGCTGCACCCGATCTTCGAGCAGATCGAGCAGGAGTACGAGCTGACCAAGCGGGAGGTGCTGGCGGTGACCGCCTCACCCGCCCTCCTGGAGAACTCACCGGTGCTCCAGCGCACCCTTGCCGTCCGCGACACCTACCTGGAGCCGCTGCACCATCTCCAGGTGGCGTTGCTGCGGCAGTACCGGAGTCCGGTGCCGCCGGGCGGGCGATCGCCACCGCTCCGGGCGGCCGACGCGCACCCAGCGACGGCACCGCCCTGGAACGCGCCCTGCTCACCACGGTCAACGGCATCGCCGCCGGAATGCGCAACACCGGCTGAACCCCGGCCCGAATCCGGCCGGGTCGATCATGGAGTTGTGGTGCCTCACAAAGCCGCTAGAAGCGGTGAATCGGCCACCACAACTCCATGATCGGCAGGTTGGGGGTCAGAAGTCCCCGCCGCCGAAGTCCCCGCCGCCGAAGTCGCCGCCGCCAAAGCCGCCGCCGCCGAAGTCACCACCGGCATAGTCGCCGCCGCCGGCGTCACCACCGGCGTAGTCGCCGCCCTGGTCGCCACCGCCGAAGTCCTGGTCGCCACCGTCGCCACCCTGGTCAACGCCGTCGCCGAAGCCCTCCTGGTAGCCGGCGTCGTAGCCGTACCCGGATCGGCGAAGGCGGGCGAGAACAGCGCGTCGGCGATCAGGATGCCGCCGAGCACACCGGCACCGGCGCCCAGAGCCGTCTTCCACCAGGGCGTCGAATACCAGCCGGAGGGCACCGGCCGGCCCTGATAACGCCCACCCGGGTAGTAGTAGGGCGTTTCCCGGCCAGGTTGTGGCCCGGCCCGGAAGGTCTGCCCCTGCACGTCGACCTCGCGCTCCTTGGTGAGCTGCCCCACCCCACGGGCGGCGGCCAGCGTCGGCACCTCGGGGCCCGGGTCGATGCCCAGCGCCGTACGCGCCGCCCGGATGTACGCCAACCCTCCAGCGCGGTCTCCCGAGCCAGCGCGAACTGGTGTGGCGTGGACGCCTGCTCCAGCTGAGAGCCCGCCGCGTTGTACCGCTCACCGGCGTCGGCCAACGCCTGGCGTACCGCTGGCTCCTCACCGTGCAGGTTCATCAGCTGGCCGCCGAGGCGCTCATACCACCGTTGCGCCTCCGCGCGGGCGTCACCGAGCTCGGTACGCCGACGGGCGCCGGCCTGGCTGCGGATGAGCGCGGCGGCGCCCAGCGCGCCGACCAGCACGACCGCGAGGCAGAGCACAAGTTCCATACCGTCGAACGTACCCCGGGTGTCACGTCGTATCCGTCTGGCAAGCTCCGGTGATGGACGTCTCGACGCTGCTCCTGGTGATCGTGTGCCTCGGCGCCGGCGGGCGGTGGGTGGCTCGCGGCCCGGTCCCGGTCGGCGGTCGACATCGCCCGGCTGGATGCCACCCTGGCCGCCACCCGGGAGGGCGAGGGCCGGCTGGAGCAGTCCATGCGGGCGTTGAGCTACGAGGCCACCGCGCAGTCCCAGGAGGCGGTGGCCCGAGCGGTCGCCCCGCTGCACGACACCCTGCGCCGTTACGAGCAGCGGGTGACCGAGCTGGAGCACGACCGGGTCGACGCGTACGCCGAGCTGCGTGAGCAGGTCCGCTCGATGAGCGCGGTCTCCGGTGAGCTGCGCACCGAGACCAAGCAGCTGGTGGCGGCGCTGCGCGCACCGCAGGTGCGGGCCGCTGGGGCGAGCACCAGTTGCGCCGGATCGTCGAGGCCGCCGGGATGCTGGAGCACTGCGACTTCTCCGAGCAGGTCACCGCCGTCACCGACCAGCAGGTCGTCCGACCGGACCTGGTGGTCCGACTGCACGGCGGTCGATCGGTGGTGGTGGACGCCAAGGCGCCGTTCGACGCGTACCTGACGGCCATGGAGGCCCGCGACGAGCGCGGTCGGGACTTCCACCTCGACGCGCACGCGCGGCACCTGCGGGGCACGTGGACGCCCTGGCCGCCAAGTCATACTGGTCGGCGTTCGACAGCTCACCCGATTTCGTGGTGCTGTTCATCCCGGCCGACACGTTCCTCGACGTCGCGCTCCAGCGAGACCCGACGCTGCTGGAGCACGCGTTCACCCGCAACGTGGTGCTCGCCACGCCGGCCACCCTCGTCGCCCTGCTCCGCACTGTCGCCTACTCGTGGCGGCAGGAGGCGCTGGCCCGCAACGCACTCGCGGTGCACACCCTCGCCCGGAGCTGTACGGCCGGCTCTCCACCCTGGGCGACCACGTGGGCAAGCTCGGGTCGTCGCTGACCGGCGCGGTGACCGCGTACAACCGGGCGGTCGGCTCGTTGGAGGCCCGGTGCTGGTCAGCGCCCGCAAGCTCGCCGAGCTGGGTGTCTCGGACGACGAGTTGGCCCCACCCGCCCAGGTCGAGGTGACGCCCCGGCAGCCGCAGGCGCCGAGCTGGTCGATCCGGCCGACGAGGTCTCGGCCCGCCAACAAACCGTGTGACGGTAGGTATATCGACAAGTCACGAAGTGGTCACAAGGAACTCACCACTAGTGACAGTGCTCGTCGACACCACGAAAGATTTTGCTCACCCGAGCGCCCTCCTCCCCGAGGGCCCTGTTCTCTGGAGGAAAAGAGAACGTGAGCAAACTCCGAAACCTGAGTCGGCGTACCTCCGCCGCGCTCTTCGCGTCGGTCCTGGCGGCGAGCGCCGTGACCGCCGTGGGTGGTGCCGCCACCGCGGCCGCCGCCCCACCACCACACCGGACGCTTCCCGGCAACCGCCGCCGAGACCCTGGGCGCGCACGACGCCAAACTGCTCGGCGAGGCCAGGGCCAAGAAGGCCCGGACCGTCACGCTCATCGTCTCCACCGAGGAGGGTGCGGCGGCGGACGTCGCCGACAGCCTCGGCAAGCTCGGCGGCACGGTCAGCCAGCGACAGGACCGGGTCGGCTTCGTGCTGGCGAAGGTCCCGACCGACAAGGTCCTCAAGGCCGCGCGGCTGCCCGGTGTCTCGGCGGTCGACCTGGACGAGGTCATCCACCTGCCGGACCCGACCCGGAGCAGGCTCCCGCTGGCACGGCTGGCGCTCGGCAGGCCGCGACCGCGGCGCCGGGCGAGGCGACCCGGCGGACAACCCCTACATGCCGACCAACGAGACCGGCGCGGTGGCGTTCACCGCAGCCCACCCGGAGTGGGACGGCCGGGGTGTCACGATCGGCATCATGGACTCCGGTGTGGACCTGGCCCACCCGGCGCTGCAGCAGACCACGACCGGCGAGCGCAAGATCGTCGACTGGGTCACCGCGACCGACCCGCTGGAGGACGCCTCGTGGCGGCGGATGCAGGCCGAGGTCGTCGGCCCGACGTTCACCATCGCGGGCGGCACCTGGACGGCACCGGCCGGCACGTACCGATTCAACCTGTTCAGCGAGTCCGTCACCAACGCCAGCGACGCGGCCGGTGACGTCAACCGCGACGGGGACAAGACCGACACCTGGGGTGTCCTCTACGACCCGGCCACCAACAACATCCGGGTGGACGCCAACCAGAACCTCAACTTCACTGACGACCCGATCATGCGGCCGTACAAGGAAAAGTACGACGTCGGCTACTTCGGCACCGACAACCCGGCGACCGCTGTCGCCGAGCGGCAGCCCTTCGTCGTCGAGTTCCGCAAGAACGTGGACACCACGCCGATCGGGGTGCCGGGCACCTGGGACTACGTCAACATCGGCATCGTCGAGAGCACCCACGGCACCCACGTCGCCGGCATCACCGCCGCCAACGACATGCTCGGCAACGGGCTTTCGACGGCGCCGCCCCGGCGCCAAGCTGGTCTCCGCCCGCGCCTGCTCCTGGGGCGGCGGCTGCACCGCGGCGGCCCTCACCACCGGCATGATCGACCTGGTGGCCAACCGCAAGGTCGACATCGTCAACATGTCGATCGGTGGCCTGCCGGGCCTGAACGACGGCAACAACGCACGGGCCAACCTCTACAACGACCTGATCGAGACGTACGGCGTGCAGCTGGTCATCTCGGCCGGCAACTCCGGTCCGGCCTCAACACCGTCGGTGACCCGTCGGTGGCCAGCAACGTGATCAGCGCCGCCGCCAACATCAGCAAGGACACCTGGCTGTCCAACTACGGCTCGGTCGTGCGGAAGAAGAACGCCCTGTTCAACTTCTCCTCCCGGGGCCCGCGCGAGGACGGCGGCTTCAAGCCGAACATCACCGCCCCCGGCTCGGCCATCTCCACGGCACCGACCTGGCAGCTCGGCGCGCCGGTCCCCGAGGCCGGATACGCGCTGCCGCCGGGCTACGCGATGCTGAACGGCACCTCGATGGCCTCTCCGCAGACCGCCGGCGCGGGTGCGTTGCTGCTGTCGGCCGCCAAGGCCACCGATCGGGGTCAGCCCGGCCGCGCTGCGACGGGCGCTGTTCAGCTCGGCCAAGCCGATCGCCGACGTGCCGACGTACGCGCAGGGCTACGGCATGGTCAACGTGCCGGGTGCCTGGCAGCTCCTGCGTCAGGGCGTCGAAACCCGGTCGTACGTCTCCGACGCACCGGTCTGCAGCCCGCTGTCCGACCAGTTGACCATCTGGAACGGCGTGAAGTTCGTGCCGAACCCGGGCCGGGGCACCGGCGTCTACAACCGCTGCGCCTCGTCCCAGGGCGGTCACAAGATCGGCCAGAGCAGGACCTACCCGGTCAAGATCACCCGCACCAGCGGACCGGCCGGCACCATCAAGCACGACGTGACGCTCCAGGGCAACGACGGCACCTTCAAGGCACCGAAGACCGTCGCGCTCCCGCTCAACAAGGCCGTCACCGTCAGCGTCACCGCCAAGCCGGCCACCGAGGGCGCGCACGGCGCGATCATGAAGATCGACGATCCGGCCACCAACGTGGTCGACTTCGAGGTCTCCACAGTGGTGGTGGCCTCGAACGACGTGAAGAAGCCGTCCTTCTCGTACGCCAACGAGGGCTCGGTCGACCGGAACGGCTTCACGTCGTACTTCGTCACGGTGCCGGAGGGCGCCAAGGCGCTCCAGGTCAACCTGTCCGGGATCGCCACCGGTTCGCACACCCGATTCATCGCGATCAACCCGCTGGGTGTGCCGGTGGAGGCCACCACGAGCACCGTCTGCTACACCAACTTCTCCGACGTCAACGTCTGCAAGCCGCAGGAGCGGGACTACCAGAACCCGCTTCCCGGGTCTGGGAGATCGAGGTGGAGTCGCGGCGGACGTCCCCGGCGCTGAACAACCCGTACAAGATCCAGGCACGGGTGCAGGGCCTGACCGTCGAACCGGCGCTGGTCGAGCTGCCCAGCGTCGAGGCCGGCGAGCCGACCCCGGTGAGCTGGGACGTCACCAACGCCTTCGGCCCGGTCTCGGTCAGCGGCCGCAGCGGTGCGCTGACCGGTGTGCGTACCGAGCGCCCGACGATCACCGAGGGCGGCCCCAACCAGGAGTGGACCGTCGAGATCCCGGCGGGTACGTCGACGTTCACCGCCCGGATCGGCAACCCGCCAACGCGGGCGCCGACCTGGACCTGTTCGTCTACCGGGGTGACACCGAGGTCGGTCGGGCCGCCGACGGCGACTCGGAGGAGGCGGTGACGTTGACCAACCCGCCGGCTGGGACGTACCGCGTCGTGGTGGAGCCGTACGGGGTCGACGGGCCGGGCACCAGCACCGCCTACGACTACTACGACGCGTTCGCGTCCGCGTCGCTGGGCACGATCACCGCACCGGCGGTCGCGGTGCCGCTGATGCACGGCGAGTCGGCCACCATCACCGGCACGGTGACGGCTGTGTCCGTACCCGCCGACGGACGTCAGCTCTCCGGTGAGCTGGCGATCGTCACCAGCGAGGTGCGGTCGTGGGTCGGGGCAGCGTGTCCATCGGGGCCGTGAACTGATCCGTCCGTAACGACAGCGGAAGCCCGTCCCCGGGTCCGGGGCGGGCTTCCGCGCTACGAGTGAGCGGTCAGGACCGGGTGGCGGCGGCCACGACGAACGGGTGCCCTGCTGGCAGGTGGTCATCATGCCGGGCTCCACCCGACCGGTGACCTCGACCCGCGCGCCCGGCGTCAGCACGTCCTTCGGACCGCCGACAAGCAGGTAACCGTCGAGCAGGACGCAACCGGGCTCCACGCCGCCCTGCACGGTGCCGCTCAGGGTGGTGGCTCCGACGCCCGGCGGCGTGCTCGGGCCGCCCGGCTTCGGAGTCTTCGGGACCGCCCGTGGGGTGGGGGCGATCGTCGGGGAACGGCGGTCGCGGGTACGGCGGTCGGGACGGGTGTGGGCTGGCTGGTCACCGGCTGCGCTCCCGTCGGTGTCGGGTGGGTGTGCCGCCTCCGGCGCCCTGGCTGGCGCAGGCGCTCAGCGCCAGGCAGACGGCCAGCGCGGGTACGGCGAGCCGATAGGTCCTCATGCCGAATCTGACGTACGCCGACCCGCGTTCGTTCCCGTGCTCACCCGCGCCGCGGCGGCCTTCATGTCTCGCCTCAGCTCCTGCGGGCGAGAACGTGAGCCGCTCGTTGGCGGTGGTGATCTCCTCCACGTCGGCGAAGCCCGCGCGGCGAGGTGGACCAGCACCTCTTGGACCAGGTCGTCCGGGACGCTCGCGCCGGAGGTCAGGCCGACCGTGGTGGCCCCTCCAACCAGGCGTCGTCGATCTCGTGCGCGAAGTCGACCAGGTGACCGGCGCGGGAGCCCGCGTCCAGGGCAACCTCGACCAGGCGGACCGAGTTGGAGGAGTTCGTGGACCCGACGACGATCATCACGTCACAGTCGGGGCGATCTCCTTGACCACGTGCTGCCGGTTGGAGGTGGCGTAGCAGATGTCGTCACTGGGCGGGGACTGGAGCAACGGCAACCGCTGCTTGAGCCGGGCCACCGTCTCCAGCGTCTCGTCGACGGAGAGCGTGGTCTGGGAGAGCCAGACCACCTTCTCCGGATCACGGACGGTGATCTTGTCGGCGCCGTCCGGGCCGTCCACCAGCTGGATGTGGGCGGGGGCCTCACCGGCGGTGCCGATGACCTCTTCGTGCCCTTCGTGACCGATGAGCAGGATGTCGTAGTCCTCGGCGGCGAAACGCTTCGCCTCGTGGTGCACCTTGGTGACCAGCGGGCAGGTCGCGTCGATCGCCTTCAGCGAGCGCGCCTTGGCCTGCTCGTAGACCTCGGGCGCCACGCCGTGCGCGGAGAAATGACGGTGGCGCCCTCCGGCACCTCCTCGTTCTCCTCCACGAAGATCGCGCCCTGCGCCTCCAGGGTCTGCACCACGTGCTTGTTGTGCACGATCTGCTTGCGGACGTAGATCGGGGCGCCGTAGAGCTTCAGCGCCTCCTCGACGGTCTGCACCGCGCGGTCGACACCCGCGCAGTAGCCGCGGGGCTTGGCCAGGAGCACGCGCTTACCGGTCCGGGGGTCGCCTCAGCCTCAGTCACCACCCCATCGTACGTGCCGCGGTTCCCACCACCACCGGACCGCAACCCCGGCCCAACCCCGCCCCTTTGCGTTGATCATGAAGTATTGCTGCGACACGCCGGCACGGAGGGCAATAACTTCATGATCGACGGGCCAGGTGGGGAGGGTCCGTAGGGTGGGCGGGTGACCGACGGGACGCGGGTGGGAGACGGGACGCGGGTGGTGGGCGGCGGCGCTGGCGCCAGCAGTGCCGAGGAGCCCTGGCCGGTGCGGGTGGTCAGCCAGAAGGTGGGGGCGTGGATCGCCAAGCTGGGCTGGGTGTGGGTGGACGGGCAGGTGGCGCAGATCAGCCGCCGCCCGGAGCCAGCACCGTCTTCCTCACCCTGCGGGACCCGTCGGCCGACCTGAGTCTGACCGTCACCACCAACCGGGACGTCCTGGACGCCGGCGCACCGGAACTGCGCGAGGGCGCTCGGGTGGTGCTGCACGCCAAGCCGGAGTTCTACGCCGCCCGGGGCACGTTGAGCCTGCGGGCCGACGAGATCCGTCAGGTGGGGCTCGGCGAACTGCTGGCCCGACTGGAGAAACTCAAGAAGTTGCTCGCTGCCGAGGGGCTCTTCGACCGCTCCCGTAAGCGTCGGCTGCCGTTCCTGCCCGGCCGCATCGGGCTCATCACCGGTCGGGCGTCGGCGGCGGAGCGCGACGTGCTGACCAATGCCCGGCGGCGCTGGCCCGCCGTGGAGTTCCGTACCGTCAACGTGGCCGTGCAGGGTCCGTCCGCGGTGCCACAGATCGTCGACGCGCTCAAGGTGCTGGACGCCGACCCGACCATCGACGTGATCATCATCGCCCGAGGTGGCGGCGGCATCGAGGACCTGTTGCCCTTCTCCGACGAGGCGCTCTGCCGGGCGGTGTTCGGCTGTCGTACGCCGGTGGTCAGCGCCATCGGCCACGAGACGGACGCGCCACTCGTCGACTACGTCGCCGATGTCCGCGCCTCCACCCCGACCGACGCGGCCAAGCGGGTCGTCCCCGACCTCACCGAGGAGGTACGCCTCATCGGCCAGGCCCGGCACCGCCTGGAACGGGCGGTGCGCAACCTGGTGGACCGGGAGACGCACCGGCTCGACGGGCTGCGCTCGCGGCCGGTGCTGGCCCGGCCCCAGGTGATGGTCGAGCACCGGGCGACCGAGCTGACCGCGTTGCGTCAGCGGGCCGGCCGCTGCCTGGACCATCGGCTGTCCGCCGCCGAGGACGATCTGCGCCACACCCTGGCGCGGCTGCGCGCGCTCTCCCCGCGGCAACCCTGGATCGGGGGTACGCGATCGTGCAGCGTGCCGACGGCCACGTGGTCCGTGCGGCGGCGGAGGTCGGCAGGGGCGACCCGTTGCGGGTACGCCTGGCCGACGGCGAGTTGGCAGCCACGGTGGATGGCTGACGTGGCGGCGCGGTGAGCCGGGAGGCGGTGTGCTGAGATGAACGCGATGACTGATGACACGAAAGCCGGGCCGGACGAGCGGCTGAGCTACGAGCAGGCCCGCGCCGAGCTGGCCTCGGTGGTCGAGCGGCTGGAGGCCGGCGGCACGTCCCTGGAGGAGTCGCTGGCACTCTGGGAGCGCGGCGAAGCTGGCGGTGATCTGCCAGCGGTGGCTGGATGGCGCACGGGCGCGGATCGACGCCGCCCGGCAGGAACCGGCCTCCTGAGGGCAGGCCGGCGGCCGGATGACCGCGGGTCAGGCGACCGGAACCGCCGGTGGGGCGGCCGGAACCGCCCACCCACGTACGTCAGTTGAACAGGCTGTACAGCTCGGCCGGCGCCTCGACGACCTGGTCCACCGGCGGCTTCTGGGCGGCGCTGGCGGCACCGTAGTCGGAGTACGTCATCCGGATCTCCTGGGCCGCGGTCTGCCCGGCGGCCGGCAACTGCAGCACCAGTTCGCTGAGACGGCCCTGCGGGTCCACCTTCGCGGTGAACGGGACGGTCTTCGCCTGGGTGCCCAGCGCGGCGATCGTGGCAGCGTTCAGCGAGCCCGCCTCGGCGGCCTTGGTGATGTCGATGGTGCCGGCGTACGTGCCGGTGCCGGTGCTGCGGACCTCGGTGATGCCCTCGGTCAGCACCGCGCTGCCGGCCGGGTCGACCTTGTCGAAGTCGAAGCCGAGATTGCGGTTGCCCTTGATCCGGGCCTGGTCCAGGTGCTGGTACTTGCCGAGGTTCAGCTGCTTGATGGCGGGCAGGCTGTCGGCGGTCGGCCCGGACAGCTCCAGCTTGACCCAGCTGTCCGGCTTGAAGTGGATCACGTCGAGCTTCATCGCCAGGTCGGACGAGGGCCCGCCGATCGAGACCTTCATCGCCGCGCTCTGGCTCGGCTGGTGCACCTGCCCGTCCAGCGTCGAACCGGCGCCGGTGAGGCTGAACTTGAAGTTTCCGTTGCTGATCTCCTTGGTGGAGGCGAGCAGCGCCTGCTTGGCGTCCCCGGCCGCCGGCGCGCCGGACGGGCTCGCCGTGCCGGAGGCGCTCACTGTCGGGGATGCCGTCGATCCGGCGGTGCCGGTCCCGCTGGCGCAGGCGGCCAGCGCGGGCGTGATCAGGGCGGCGGCTACCAGGCCTGCGCCGAGTCGTCGAACACTCATACGTGTCTCCCAAGGGGTCACCCGACGACCTGGTCGGCGCCGGAAACCGGGCGACGCAGCAGCACCGTCGGCTGCGTCGCGCGATCCGGGCCGAGCAGCGCCCGGATCACCCCTCTTTGTTCCCTCTTGACGCGTCGGACAATCACCCTTCGGGCTGGTTGCCCAATTTTCGCCGTCGGCGGGCCACGATCGGCTGGTCAGCGCAGCGCGCCGGCCAGTTGGCGGAGTTCGTTGTCCCGGGCGTCGCCGACGACGATCACCGTGCGGGTCGGCTCCAGCAGGACCAGTGCCTGCTGGTTCCCCGGGCCGTGTAGACCTGCCAGGTGCGGCCGGCCAGCTCGGTGGGGCCCTGTGGCTGGCTCTGACCGGTCAGTTCCGCGGGGAGCAGCCGCTCCGCCGGGACGCTGCTCTGCAGGAGTTGGAGACCCCGGCCCTCCGGCGTGAGGTAACCGAGCCGCAGGTTCGCACCGCCCTCGACGATCTGGTAGCGGGCGCTGACCGTCGACCAGTCGGAGCCGAGGCCCTCCGGTTGGCTCACCGGGAAGGTGTTCGCCGACCGGGCCTGCTCGATAGCGGGGCTGGATCGACGGTCGTGGGCTCGTCGCCGCCGAGGAATCCCCGGTAGAACGCCAACAGGAGGGCGATGGGGACGAGCAGCACCAGAAGCGAGATCGCCATGTCCTTCGGCGACCGCTCGGATTTGGCGGACGCCACCGGAGGCTGCGGCGTCGGGTCGGTCGCGGCGGGCTCGCCACGGCCGGCGGGGACGTCGGCCGGCGGCTGACCGTCGGGCGGCGTGCGGTCGTCGGGTACGCGGTCGGCTGACTGTGCGGGTTCCACCCTCCATCTTCGCAGCCGCCCGACCGGCGGTATCCGGGCCATCACCGCCCCGGCCCGACGTGTGGTCGGCCATCGTGTGAGGATCAGCGACAAAGCCGGCAACGGGGCCTCCCCGCCGCCGGTCGTCCCCGCAACGTCGCGAGGAGGAGTAGCCGTCATGACGAACACCAGGACGCGGATCCCGCAGGATCTCGACCGAAACCTCGCCCTCGACCTGGTCCGGGTCACCGAGGCGGCGGCCATGGCCGCCGGTCGGTGGGTGGGCCGGGTGACAAGGAGGGCGGTGACGGGGCCGCCGTCGACGCCATGCGCAAGCTGATCAACTCGATCCAGATGCGCGGTGTGGTGGTGATCGGCGAGGGCGAGAAGGACAACGCCCCGATGCTCTTCAACGGGGAACACGTCGGCGACGGCACCGGGCCGGAGGTGGACGTCGCCGTCGACCCCGTCGACGGCACCACCCTGATGAGCAAGGGCATGCCGAACGCCGTGGCGGTGCTCGCCGTGTCCGAGCGGGGTGCGATGTTCGACCCCAGCGCCGTGTTCTACATGGAGAAGCTCGCCGTCGGGCCCGCGTACGCCGATGTGATCGACATCAACGCCGGCGTGGCGGACAATCTGCGCCGGATCGCCAGGGTCAAGGGCACCGACATCTCCGAGGTGACGGTCTGCGTCCTGGACCGGAGCCGCCACGACGACCTGGTCGCCCAGATCCGCCGCACCGGGGCGGGCATCCGGTTCATCTCCGACGGCGACATCGCGGGCTCCATCGCGGCGGCCCGGGGCGAGTCGGACGTCGACGTGCTGATGGGCATCGGCGGCACCCGGAGGGCATCATCTCCGCGTGCGCGCTGAAGTGCATGGGGGTGCGATGCAGGCCAAGCTCTGGCCACGCGACGAGCAGGAGCGGGAGAAGGCGATCGCCGCCGGACACGACCTGGACCGGGTGCTGGGCACCGACGATCTCGTCACCGGCGACAACTGCTTCTTCGTGGCCACCGGGGTCACCTCGGGTGACCTGCTGCGCGGGTGCGCTACCGGGCCGGTGGCGCGTACACCCAGTCGATCGTGATGCGGTCGAAGAGCGGCACCATCCGGGTGATCGACTCGTACCACCGGCTGGAGAAGCTGGCGCTCTACTCCGCTGTCGACTTCGACGGTCGTCCGCTGGCCGAGCAGGAGTGACCGCCGCCGACACGACGCCCCGCAGACCCTGTCGGCCGCCCGCCGGATCACTGGCGTCGCGCTGGCGTCGGTCGCCGGGGTCGCCGTGGCGGTGCAGTCCCGGATCAACGGTGAGCTGGGGAACGCCTCGCCGACGGTTTCGCCGCCGCGGTCGTCTCGTTCGGCATCGGCCTGGTCGTGCTGCTGGTGCTGGTACCCGCGACGCCCGGCGGACGGCGAGGCCTGGCCGCGACGCGCCGTGCTCTGGCGACGGGCACGCTGCGGCCGTGGCAGTGCCTCGGCGGGATGTGCGGGCGTTCCTGGTGGCCACCCAGGGTTGACCATCGGCACGTTGGGCGTGGCGGTCTTCACCGTGGCGGTGGTGGCCGGCCAGACCGGCAGCAGCCTCGCTGTGGACCGGGCCGGAATCGGGCCCACCGGGCGGCAGCCGGTCACCCGGCAGCGGCTGACCGGGGCGGTGCTCACCGTGCTGGCGGTCGGCCTGGCGGTCGGCGACCGACTCGGGGACCCCGGTGCGCTGGCGCTGGCCCTGCTGCCGCTGCTCGCCGGTGTGGGCATCGCCTGGCAGCAGGCCGTCAACGGTCGGGTCCGGGCGGCGGCCGACAGCGCGTTGACCGCCACCTTCGTCAACTTCCTCGTCGGCACTGTCACCCTGCTCGTCGCGTTCGCGATCGACATCGCCGTACGCGGTGCGCCCACCGGCCACCTGCCGACCGATCCGTGGCTCTACCTGGGCGGGCCGATCGGCATCGTGTTCATCGCGATCGCCGCCGCGATCGTGCGCTTCACCGGTGTGCTGCTGCTCGGCCTGGCCACCATCGCCGGTCAGATCGTGGGTGCCGTCCTGCTGGACCTGGTCCTCCCCACGGCGGCCTCGCATCCCGGCGTGAACACTCTGCTGGGGCGGCGCTGACCATGGTGGCCGTGCTGATCGCCGCGTTGGCGCCACCCGCCCGCCGCTGACCGGCCGCCCGTCGCACTCTCAGCCCGGCGGCAACGGCGACGGTACGGCGGGTCCGGCACCGCCTGCCCAGGCGGCGGGTACGGCGGATAGGGCGGGTACGGCGGGCGCGGCGCATACCGGCTTTCGAACCCACGTGCCGGGTCGACCAGCCGGGCGATCCGGACAGCCAGCAGCACACCCGGCACCGTGGCCAGCAGGGCGAGCGGCACCGCGAACCGGGTCTGCGTCGGGTGCCGTACAGCCAACCGATGAGCGGCAGCCCGGACAGGACCGCGGTGAGCAGGAACCCGGTCAGGGCCCACCCGATCCATCGGGGCAGCGCACCCTGGTAGGAGGCCCGAACGATCATGGCTGTCGCGGTGAGGACGCCCACCGCCAGCACGAACGGCACGGCCATGAACGCCGAGGTGTCGTCGTCGCGCTCCCAGGCTGCGGCCAACGCGATCCCCGCGACCAGCATCGACGCACTGCTGACGACCCCCACCAGCGCGGACCTCCACCACGGCGGATCGCGAGATGACCGGCGAGCGCAGTGACCGCGCAGCCGAGAGTCAGCGCCAACGCGACGGCGAGCAACAGGTCCATCTGGCGGTCGCCGGGTCCGCCGCCGCCCAGCCGGGGCGGTTCGCCCCACGACGTGCCGATTTGCCGCTCCTCGAACAGGAACCCTTCGCGCTGCCACCCACCGTCGGGCAGGCGGTGCAGAAACCCGTCCCGCCCGTTGGCGACCAGCACCTCGTGACCACCCCGGGGTGCGGATAGACGACCAGATCGCGGGAGGCGAAGTGGCGCTGGACATCGCCCGGGTTCGGCGACCGGCGGGCCAACTCCTCCCGCTGTCCGTCGGGCACCTCCCAGGCCACCCGCCAGGTCGCACCTAAGTCGTCACTCTCCTCGACCCGTAGGTGCCCGGTGACGATCCGGTAGCAACGCCGGGGCAAATCCGAAGCGCACGCCTGCTGCTGCCCGACCTCCTGGCGGGACAGTCGCCGCTGCTCATCCTCCGTGGCCGGCCGCCAGGTGGTCGCGCCATCCTCGCTGACCGCCCACTGCCCGTCCAACGGACTGGCCGGCCAGTCCGACGTGCTGTAGCCGCTGCCCACCGAGACCGCCGGGTGGCCGTCGACCACTGCGGTGCCCACCGCGTAGGGGTAGTAGACCGGGCTGGTCGCGGCCACCGCCAGCACCGCCGGCGGCAGCACCACCAGCATCCGGACCAGCCGGGCGGCCGTTGCCGCACCGGGCGGCGACGCGCCCTTGTCCAGCTCCACCAGGCCAGGCCGAGCGCCGGCAGGGTGAGCAGGTCGGTGCGGTCCGCCCGGATCAGCGACGGTCCGGCCACCACGGTCCAGGCCGACGAGGCGAGCTCGGCGGCGTACCCGCTGGATTTGACGACCGCGAACCCGGCACCCACCGTGACCAGGCCGGCCAGCGCGGCGGTGCGGGCCGGCAGCCGCGGCACCAGCAGGGTCAGCACCACCGCGACCAGCGGTGGGGCCAGCACCAGGCCGGCGACGTCGCTCAGCTTGCCGGTCACCAGGCCGGGAAAGGCCGACTTGAGCACATGGTCGTTGACCAGCAGCAGGACCAGTGCGAGCACTGTGGCCGGGTGGCAGAGCCAGGACAGCGTGGTGGACGCCCGTCCTGCGGTGTGTCGGGACCCGTCATCCCCTCAGGGTCCGGTTGACCAGTCTCGATCCGGCCACAGGTCGGCGGGGTCCGATATCGACAGTCAGCCGCCCTCTGAAGAGTGCCGGGGAAGAGGTGCGCGCTCGGGTCGATGGCCACCGCCGCGTTGTTGACCGCCGTCGCCGCCTCGCCGAAGCCGGTGGCGATGAGTCGGACCTTGCCCGGGTATTCGGTGATGTCACCCGCCGCGAAGACCCTCGGCAGGTTCGTCGCCATCGCGCTGTCCACCACGATGTGCCGGCGGTCAGCCGGAGCCCCCACTCGGCGAGGGGCCAAGATCAGCGGTGAACCCCAGGGCCGCCACCACGGTGTCCACCGGCAGCGTCTCGGCTTCACCGCCGCGTACGGTCACCTCGGCGCCGGTCACCATGCCGTCCCCGATCAGCCTGCTGACCTCGGCGTTGACCACCACCCGGACCGGCAACGAGAGCACCCGGGCGACAGTCGAGGCGTGCGCCCGGAACTTCTCCCGGCGGTGCACGAGGGTCACCGAACGGGCCAGCGGTTGCAGCGCCAACGCCCAGTCGAAGGCGGAGTCGCCGCCGCCGACGATCAGCACGTTCCGACCGGCCAACGCGGTCGGCTCGGTGACGAAGTAGACGACACCGGAACCGGGGCGCCGTCGGCACACGGCAGCGGCCGCGGGCTGAAGCTGCCGAGCCCGCCGGTGATCACGACCGCGCCACACGCGAGCTGGTCGCCGTTGGCCAGGCCGAGCACCGGGCGGCCGTCGGCGTACGCGAGTTTCTCGGCACGGGTGCCGAGCAGGTAGTACGGATCGAACGGGGCTGCCTGGGAGACCAGGTTGGCGACCAGGTCGCGGCCCTTGACGGCGGGAAAGCCGGCGACGTCGAGGATCAGCTTCTCCGGGTACATCGCGGTGATCTGGCCACCGGGCTCCGGCAGCGCGTCGATCACCGCCACCGAGAGCCCGCGGAAGCCGGCGTAGTACGCGGCGAAGAGACCGGCCGGACCGGCCCCGATAACGGCAACATCGACCTCGCGCATGGCGTACCGTCGCTTTCCGCTTACGGATCAACGCTTGCTGATCTCGACCGTAGGCGGGTGGCGGCGGCCGGGCAAGCATGTCCCAGAGGCGCGCCGGGGAATCGGTCAGGGCAGGCTGAGGGTGGAACCCGAGTAGTCCGGGCCGTCCACGGTCGGTCGGCGGCGCCGGAACAGAATCGCCGCGACCACCCGCCGAGCAGCCCGAACAGGTGCCCCTGCCAGGAGATCCGCTCGTCGGTGGGGAGGATGCCGACCAACTGCCAGCCGTAGAGCAGACCGACCAGCAGGAAGACGGCGAAGTTCCACCAGCTGCGTTCGACGATGCCCCGGGTGAGCAGGATGCCGAGGTAACCGAAGATGACACCGCTGGCACCGACCACCACCGAGTTGGGTGAGCCGGTGAACCACACGCCGAGCCCGCTGACCAGAATGATGATCAGGGTCGACCAGAGGAACCGGCGTGCCCCGGCGGCCAGGACGAAGGTGCCCAGCAGGATCAGCGGGATGCTGTTGCTGTAGAGGTGGTCGAAGCCGTGGTGCAGGAACGGGGAGAAGAAGACCCCGTCCAGCCCGTCGATGCGCTGCGGGATGATGCCGGCCGTGGCGTCCAGACCGAACGCGAGCCCCTGGTCGATGGCCTCGATGAGGAAGAGGAACGGGACCACCGCGCACATGGCGACGAACGCCCGGCCGAGCGCGGCGTAGAACGCCTCGGTGCCGAACCGGAAGGGGTCGCCGCTTGACGGGTGCAGGGTCACTCCACAACTGCTATCAGCAAAAGCGGCTGACCGCCACTCACGTCCCGTCCGGGTACGCGCGAAGGCGGGGCGAGTGGAGAGCCACCCGCCCGCCTTCGGAAGCCGTCAGTAGTGGTTGTTGTTCTGGAAGAAGGTCCAGGCGCCGCAGGGCGTGTCGTACCTGCCCTTGATGTAGCCCAACCCCACTTGATCTGGGTGGCCGGGTTGGTCCGCCAGTCGGACGCGACCGAGCTCATCTTGCTGCCCGGCAGGGACTGCGGGATGCCGTACGCACCGGACGAGGTGTTGTTGGCCTTGTGGTTCCAGCCGCTCTCCTTGGTCCAGAGCTTCTCCAGGCAGGGGAACTCGGAGATGCCGAAGCCCGAGCTGATCATCAGCGCGCAGCCGGTCTTGCGGTTGCCGCTGTACTCCTCGCAGGACGCCGGGATGGGTCCCTCGTACGGCTTGGCGGCCGCGTTGGCCGCCTCGCGCTCGCGCTTGCGGGACGCCGCCGCGGCCTCGGCCCTGCGGGCTCGCTCGGCGGCCTCCTTGGCGGCCTGCTTCGCACGCAGCTTGGCCTGGTACTCGGCTGCCCGCTGCCTGGAGGACTGCACCTGGTGGGCGGCCTGCCGCTCGCGCTGGTACGCGAGGTCGGCCCGGTCAACCTCGAGGCTGACCTGCTCGGTCAGGCCCTGTTGCTGGGTTTCCCGGTCTTCGCCCAGGTAGAAGCCACCGGCAACGCCCACGGAAAGCAGCGCTACAGCAGCCGTACGGGCGCCCAACCGGCTCCACAGCCGACTCACGAAGTGGTCCCTTCGTCGGGAGCAAGGACGTGGCGCGGCCGGGCCACAGGTGGGCTGCCAACCGTGCCACGAGCGTCCCGACCGTCTGCCGGTCGCGCCGACACACCGACCGTCGCCGATGTCGTACGTCTCGCGACGAACGATCACCAACGATCCGGGTGGTGCGTGGACGCTCGTGGGACACGATTGCGCACAGTGAGGCCGATGGGAAACCGACCAGCATCTTTGTGATCTGTGCCACACTTTTAATGCGGACAAAGCCCACAAAGCACCCGTCAGATCGGGATGTCCTCCAGGAGATCGGTGACCATCGCGGCGATCGGCGACCGTTCCGAACGGCTGAGGGTGACGTGCGCGAACAGCGGATGGCCCTTGAGCGCCTCGATGACCGCCGTCACGCCGTCGTGCCGCCCGACCCGCAGATTGTCCCGCTGGGCCACGTCGTGCGTGAGCACCACCCGCGAGCCCTGCCCGATCCGGGACAGCACTGTCAACAGCACACCGCGCTCCAGCGACTGGGCCTCGTCCACGATCACGTAGGCGTCGTGCAGGCTGCGGCCCCGGATGTGGGTCAGCGGCAGCACCTCCAGGATGCCCCGCGAGGTGACCTCCTCCAGCACGTTCTCGTGCACCACCGCGCCGAGCGTGTCGAAGACCGCCTGGGCCCACGGCGACATCTTCTCCGACTCCGAGCCCGGCAGGTAGCCCAACTCCTGGCCGCCGACGGCGTACAGCGGGCGGAACACGATCACCTTCTTGTGCCGGCGGCGCTCCATCACCGCCTCCAGCCCGGCGCAGAGCGCCAACGCCGACTTGCCGGTGCCGGCCCGGCCGCCCAGCGAAACGATGCCGATCGACTCGTCGAGCAGCAGGTCGAGGGCGATCCGCTGCTCGGCCGAGCGGCCGTGCAACCCGAACGCCTCCCGGTCGCCCCGGACCAGACGCACCGACTTGTCCGGTAGCACCCGACCCAGCGCGGAGCCACGCCCCGAGTGCAGCACCAGGCCGGTGTGGCAGGGCAGCCCGGCCGCCTCGTCGAGGTCGAGCGTGTCGCCGGCGTACAGCTGACCGATCTGCTCCTCGGTCAACTGCATCTCGGACATACCGGTCCAGGTGGGGTCGCTGGCCTGACCGTGGCGGTACTCGTCGGCGCGCAGGCCCACCGAGGCCGCCTTGACCCGCAGCGGCATGTCCTTGCTGACCAGTGTCACCTCCCGCCCCTCGGCGGCGAGGTTGAGCGCGACGGAGAGGATCCGGGCGTCGTTGCTCTCGGTGCGGAAGCCGGGCGGCAGGACGCCGTCGTCGGTGTGGTTGAGCTCCACCCGCAGCGTGCCGCCGACGTCGTTGGCGGGCACCGGGCGGTCGAGCCGGCCGTGTCGGACCCGCAGGTCGTCGAGCATCCGCAGCGACTGCCGGGCGAACCAGCCCAGCTCCGGATGATGCCGCTTGCCTTCCAGCTCGGTGATGACCACCAGGGCAGCACCACCTCGTGCTCCGCGAACCGGTGGAATGCCGCCGGATCGGAGAGCAGCACCGACGTGTCCAGGACGAAGGCCTGGCCGGCTGGTCGTGGCTCCTTGGGGTCGGCCGGCGCGGCGCGCCGTACGGCGGCTCCTGGTGGCGCGGCGGGTCGTGGCAGACGCGGCCGGGTCTGGTCGGCACCGGCGGTGGTACGGCGAGTCGTCACAGGCCTGCTCCGACGGATGGGCACCCGCCACCCGTAGTCCGCCTCCTCCGGTGCCCGGGGACACGGGGTCGGATGCGGAACCCCATGCGCGAGGTCGCAGATCCGGGCGGACCGGCTGGCTCGGGAGAACCCCGTGCCATGCCTAGACGCTAGCCCGCCGGACCTTTCCGGCTAGAGGCCGAACGTGGATCTCCCAAGACGCTCGCGGGAACGCCGTTCCACCCCTGCCCGCACCAGCGCGAAGACCCGTGGAGGCACGGCGGAACCGGCCGGGATGCATGCCCCTGCGCGCATCCCGGCCGGTGGGGCCACCGTCACCGGTCTGACGTGACCCCGACGGTGCGTGTCCGCCGCGGACGACGCACCGCGTTCGTGGCGGCGGTCGGCGGTGCCACCCGCCGACCGACCTCAACCGGTACGTCGGACGAGCGTGCCGGTCGGGTGCCGCCCGGTGATCGGGGCGGCCGGCTCGGTGAACGACGAGCCGGTGTACGTGGTGCCGGGCGGGCCACGGCGCCGGCCGAGCGGACCACACCGGTCGGGGAGACCGACAGCGCCGAGGCGATCGCCGCCTGGGCGTCGCGACGACGGCGGTTCCAGGCGCCCCGGTCACCGTCGAAGTAGCCCTGCCGATAGCCGAAGCGGTAACCGATGCGGTAGCTGAGCTGGCCGTGCAACCGACCGGCCGCGTAGCTGGTGGCACCGAGCACCAGCACGAGGAACACCGCGAGGAACGGGCTCATCGGGCCGCTCCGGCCCAGCTCGGACGCCGGGTCATCGCTCCTCCGGCTCGATCGTCGTGGGATCGGCGACGAGCAGCCGGTCGAGGTCGTCGGTGCTGACCTCCTCGACCAGCTCGACGCTGATGCGGCAGCCGTCCAGCACGATCTCGGCCACCGAGGATCGGCGGATCTCGCCGCCGGCGTCGTAGACCCGGACGCTCAGTTCCGGACAGCCGAGATGGGTACGCCAGGCGTTCCACTCGGCCCGATCGCCGACGCTCAGCGACAGGTAGCGGCAGCCTCGGGCCAGGTAGAGGCGCCAGGGGCGGTCAGCCCGCGGCGACCCTCGGCGATCAGCCCGAAGGCCTGGGCGCGGGTGGCGAGCTCTGTCACCACGACCCCTGGCACCGGGGGCGTGACGCATGTGAGCACCAATCGTCTCATGCACGTGACACACCGTAGAATGTCCCATGGGCGTGACAGTATCAGCTTTTCGTCCGCTTACATTCACCACTATGGGCATCTATTCTGCCCGCGTGACACCCCTCGACAGTGGCACGGGATCGTTTACCGGAAATCCGAAGCATCCGTCACGTCTGCGTGACAGTGGCGAGCCGGGGCACGCGCCCGCGCCGACTGGCCTTACCGTCACGGGGTGACCGAGACGGCCAATGCGCGGAAGATCGCCTTCGCCACCTTCGTCCGGCGGGCCCTGGACGAGGCACGGGCGACCCGAGCCTGGAGTGGCACCGAGGTGTCCCGGCGCACCGGCGTCTCCCGGCAGACCATCAACCGGTGGGTCCGGGGCGACTGGGCCAGCGACCCGGAGGCCGAACGGGTGGTCGCCTTCTGCGAGGGCCTGGGGCTGAACCCGGCCGCCGCCTTCGCCGCGCTCGGCTGGGACCGCACCGCCGCCGGGCCGCGCAGCGCCAACCCGCCCTCCGATGGACCCCGACGTGGAGGCACTGCTGCGGCGCCTGGTCGATCCGCAGGTGTCGGACGCGGAGAAGTTCCACATCCGGGAAACCATTAGATACCTCGCATACCGCCCAACGCTGCCGGTCGATGTCCGAAAAAGGGGCAATCAGGCAGGGTAGTTCCTCAGATGGCGAAAGAACGCCTGGTCAGGTTCATTCGTTTACCTCCGGGGCCGGAACGCGCACGCTAGCGTCCCTATTCGTACTGCTTGGGCTCGTCATCGGCGGGGGACGGGACAAGGCCGAACCCAGCCCTGCGGGACAGAAGGAGGGTCTGTCCATGACCCTGAAGTGGTTAGCAGTCGTGGTCGCAACGGTGTCGGTGACACTCTGGGCGACGGGAAACGTGGTGACCCTCGCGGTCAATGGTGGGCAGCTGCCGCTGCTCGTCAACCTCTTCGTGCTCATCACCGCCGGCACCGCGGTTGTCCTGGCCGTCGTCGCCGAGCTGCACGAACGTCTGAACGACCGGATCAGCGCGCTCACCGAGTTCCTGGTGGCACGGCTGAACGACATCGAGAACCACACCGGCGATCGCAACACCGGGTTCGTGGAGGGCTACCTGTTGAGTCATGGCCAGGATGCCGCGGTGGTGCCGTTCGGCCGGCGCGGGCGGGGAGCCGCCGAACGCTGATCGCCTGCCGCACAACGGTTCCGCCGGCCAGGAATGACACCGGATCGGCGGGGTACGCTGACGCGCGTGCCGCCGTTGAATCTGGGCAATCAGCAGCCGAGAACCCGTTGAACGCCGACCAGGCCTGGCGGATAACCGCCAGCCGGGCGGCCGGGACCGTGCTCTTCTTCGACTTCGACGGCACGCTCGCGCCCGTCGACGACGATCCGACCGCGGTCCGCCCGGCGCCCAAGGCGCTGGCCGCCATCGAGGCGCTGGCCCCGGTCGTGCAGCGGGTCGCGATCGTCTCGGCCCGACCCGTCGAGTTCCTCCGGGACCAGCTCGGCGGGCTCACCGGTGTGGACCTCTACGGCCTCTACGGGCTGGAGCACAGCCACTCCGGTGGGGAGACCGTCACCGAGCCGGCCGCGCTGCCCTGGGTGCCGACCATGGAGGAGCTGGCCGACCTGGCCCGCGTGGAGCTACCGCCGGGCACCCTCGTGGAATACAAGCGGTTGTCTGTCGCGCTGCACTGGCGTACCGCGCCGCAGCTCGGCTCGACGGTGCAGCAGTGGGGCAGGCGCAGGCCGACCGTCTGGGTTGCGGGTGCAGGCCGGGCGGATGGTGCTGGAGCTCGCCGCCTGTCGACCGGGACAAGGGCATGGTGATCGGCGAGGCGATCAAGGGCGCCACCGGTGCCTGGTATTTCGGCGACGACGTCTCGGACATCAAGGCCTTCGCCGCGCTGCGTACGCGCGCCGCCGCCGACCCGGACTTCCTCGGCATCTGCGTGGCCGTGGCCAACCCGGAGACCGGCCACGAGGTGGCCAACGCCGCCGACCTGACCATCGAGTCCCCGGCTGCGCTGGGCGACTTCCTCACCCGGGCGCTGACCCACCTGCCCTGACCGGCTGGCCCGCCGGCGCCGGCTCAGGCGCCGTAGCGGCGTTGTCTGGTGGCGTACGAGCGCAACGCGCGCAGGAAGTCGATGTGCCGGAAATCCGGCCAGTTGAGCTCGCAGAAGTAGAACTCCGAGTGCGCGGACTGCCAGAGCATGAAGCCCGACAGCCGCTGCTCGCCGCTGGTGCGGATGACCAGGTCGGGGTCGGGTTGGCCGCGGGTGTAGAGGTGCTCGGCGATGTGCTCGACGTCCAGCACCTCGGCCAACTCCTCGATCGTGCCGCCGGAGGCGGCGTGCTCCAGCAACAGCGAGCGGACCGCGTCGGTGATCTCCCGACGACCGCCATAGCCCACCGCGATGTTGACCTCCGCGCCACCGGTGCGCTCACGGGTGCGCTCCTCGGCGCCCTTGAGCGCCGCCGCGGTCTGCGCCGGCAGCAGATCGAGCGCCCCGACGATGCGCAGCCGCCAGGGTTGCCCTCCTCGGCCAACTCCACCACCAGGTCCTCAATGATCTTGAGGAGCGGGTCCAGCTCACTGGCCGGACGCTGCAGATTGTCGGTGGCCAGCAGATAGAGGTGACGTGCCCGACGCCGGCCTGGTCACACCAGCCGAGGACATGCTTGATCTTCGCGGCGCCGACCCGGTGCCCGTCGTTCGGGTCGACGAAGCCCATCTCTCGCGCCCATCGGCGGTTGCCGTCGCACATCACCCCGACGTGTCGGGGCACCGGCTTACCCGCGAGCTTCGCCGTGAGCCGGCGCTCGTAGACGGAGTAGATAAGGTTCCGCAGCGTCATCACCATGCAGCCTAGCGACCCGCCGGACGGTTCACTGCCTCGGAGCCCCATCCCCGCCCCGCAGACCGATGCCGATCATTGCCAGCGTGCGACCGGTGAGGCGACCATCACCCAGCCCGAGCTCGACCACGTCATGGAACACCCGGTCGTCCCGACGGGCGGCCCGGACGGCCGCGTCCACCACTCGGCCACGCCTCGCCAACCAGGCCGCGACGGAGCTGTGACGCAGGTGCGTGCCGAGGCGACGCCGTAACCTGTGGGCGTACCGACGGGCGGCGCCCTCCGGGGCCTGGCCGCGGCAGCCCGGCCAGCGCACCGGAGAGCAGCGCGTAGAAGATGCCCTCCCGGTGAACGGATTGATCAGCGACAGCGCGTCCCCGGCCAGCAACGTTCGCCCTCGGCCCGGCTTCGGGCGGTGGGTGGACAGCGGCAGGTGATGGGCACGCAACGCGGTCACGGTCGCCAGGTCGGTGCCGGGCAGCAGCGCGGCCAGCCGGTCCAGCAGGTACGCACGGCTCAACGACTCACCGCGCAGGACCTCGCCGTACCCGACGTTCGCCCGACCGTCACCGATCGGGAACGACCAGGCGTACGCGGGCCAGCGCGCCTTCGAGGTGACGATGAGCTGCTCGGTCGGGCCGGGCAGGGCCGGGCGTACCCCGGATGGCAAGCGCGAGATGCCGATCGGGGTTCTGCGGGTGGCCGAGCGCGCGACGCACCACCGAGCCTGCGCCGTCCGCGCCCACCACCACCCGGCCGGACACCTGCCTGTCGAGCACCACCCGGTTGTCGCGCGGCTCGACCCGGCGCACTGTGTGCCGGCGCAGCTCCGCACCGGCGGCCACGGCGGCCGCCACCAGCCGCGCGTCGAAGACCTCCCGGGGCACTGTGTACGCGGGTCGGGCAGCGCCCGCGCCACGGCGCCACCGCCCGGCGCGATCATCCGCAACGCGGGAGCGGCGCGTAGCCCGCCACCGCCTCGGTCACCCCAACTCGGCGAGCACGTCCACCGAGTGCGCGGCGATGCCGTCGCCGCACGCCTTGTCCCGGGAAAGTCGGCCCGGTCCAGCAGCAGCACGCTGGCACCCGCCCGACGGGCCGTCAGCGCCGCAGCCGCCCCGGCCGGTCCCGCTCCCACCACCACCACGTCGAACTCGTCGCTCACCGCGCGCCTCCCTCCGTCCGGTGGGCGGCCCGCTCCTGCCCCGCCCGGCGATCCGTCCGCGTCGCCGACGCCAGCCGCTGTGACCGGCGCCACCCGCCATCCTGCCCCTGCCCGCTCACCAATACCGATGTCGCACGGCGCAACACCCGGACCCACGACGTCGATCATGGAATTGTGGTGGGCGACATAGTTCGCGTAATTGGGCAAGTCAGGCACCACAACTCCATGATCGACTCAGTCGGGCCCGGGTCAGGTCGGGGTGGGGTCTTCTGGGGTGCGGGCGGCGCGGCGGAGGCCGTAGAGGGTGAGCAGGGCCGCGGCCACCAGGGGCGCCGTCGCGGACCAGGCCGTCCACGCCCAGCAGCCACCAGCACAGCGGCAGATCCACGGCGAGTACGGCCACCGTGACGACGACCAGCAGGCCACGCGCCCAGTCCTTACCCCGCATCAGGAACGCGGTGCAGAACAGCACGGCGTAGCTGGCCGTGATGCCCGCGCCGAACCAGAACAGCACGGCCGGTACGGCGGTCAGTCGACCGTCCAGAATGGAGCCTCCGGCCACCAGGGCCGGCACCAGCATCAACGGGCTGTAGGTGAACGCCGCCACCCGGCTGGTCAACAACCAGGCGCTGGCCTGCGGTCGGCGGGGCGGGGTCTCCCGCCAGGAGATGCCGGCCCGGTCGATGACGAGGCGGGGACGGTGCCGGACCAGGTGCCCGGCCAACGCCGACGAGCGGTAGAGCAGCCAGACCACCGCGGCACAGAGCGCGCTGAGAATGACGAAGCCGAGGAGTCCGGGCAGCGGCGGCACCTGCCGGGGCACGATGAGCCGGCCGACCGCGAAGACCGTGGTGACCGCGAGGATCAGCCCGAACGGGCGAGCCACCGTACGACCCGGCGCACATGCCCGATCAGCAGCAGGAAGCCGAACGAGCGCAGCATGGCCCAGCCGGTCCGGACGGCCAACCCGAAGCCCTGCTCCGGGCGTACCACCAGTTGAGCAGCTCGACCACGACGGTGGCCGCCGCCGTCGTCGCGAGCAGGATGGTGAGCACCGGACGGCGGACGGCCGCCGGACCTCGGTCTCGGCGGCCGTCCTCATGGGATCCGATGATGCCCGCTCGGGGCGATCTTCACACCTGGGGCGTGTTTCGGAGGTGCTGGCCGGCCTGCGCCGGGCCAGGCGCCGCCCGGCGGCGTTGTCGCACTGTCCGGATAGAACACCGGTATCCGGACACCGCTCCGTCTTGCCGGACGACGCCTGGACACCGGCTCGGCTCGACCGACACCTCCGAAACACGCCCTAGCGCTGCGGCTGGGCGGCGTCCAGGCGTGCGCGCAGCGCGTCCAACTCGGCCCAGAGCACGCCGGGCAGCTTGTCACCGAACTTCTCGAACCACTCGGTGATCATCGGCAGCTCGTTGCGCCACTCGTCCGGGTCGACCTTCAGGGCGATCCGGACGTCCTCCGGTCATGTCCAGGCCCTCGACGTCCAGGGCGTCCGGCGCGGGCACCATGCCGACCGGAGTCTCGACCGCGTCGGCCGTGCCCTCGAGCCGCTCCACGACCCACTTGAGCACCCGGGAGTTCTCCCGAAGCCGGGCCAGAGGAACGAGCCGTCCGGGTCCTTGCGGAACCAGTTGACGTAGTAGATCTTCGGCAGCTTCGCCTCGTCGCCGTCGCTGCCCTTGCCCATCTCGATCCAGTGCCGGAAGTAGTCCCCGGCGTGGTAGCCGATGAACGGCAGCATCGCCATCGGGTCCCGCCGGACCACGCCGACGGCTCCGGACGCGGCGGCGGTGGTCTCCGAGGAGAGCGTGGCACCCATGTAGACGCCGTGCACCCAGTCGCGGGCCTCGGTGACCAGCGGAACGGTGTCCTTGCGGCGCCCACCGAAGAGGATCGCGTCGATCGGTACGCCGTTCGGGTCGAAGTACTCGTCCGCGAGAATCGGGCACTGGGTGATCGGGGTGCAGAACCGGCTGTTCGCGTGGGAGGACAGGCCGTCGCTCTCCGGCGTCCAGTCGTTGCCCTTCCAGTCGATCAGGTGCGCCGGCGGCTCACCCATGCCCTCCCACCAGACGTCGCCATCGTCGGTGAGGCCGACGTTCGTGAAGACGGAGTTGCCCCGGTCCAGGGTGCGCATGGCGTTGGCGTTGGTCTTCCAGTCGGTGCCGGGCGCGACGCCGAACAGGCCGTACTCCGGGTTGACCGCGTAGAGGCGGCCGTCCGGGCCGAACCGCATCCAGGCGATGTCGTCGCCGATGGTCTCGACCTTCCAGCCTGGAATGGTCGGCTCCACCATGGCGAGGTTGGTCTTGCCGCAGGCCGACGGGAAGGCGCCGGCGATGTGGTGAACCCGACCCTCCGGCGAGGTGATCTTGAGGATCAGCATGTGCTCGGCGAGCCAGCCCTCGTCCCGGCCCATCACGCTGGCGATCCGCAGCGAGTAGCACTTCTTGCCGAGCAGCGAGTTGCCGCCGTAACCGGAGCCGTACGACCAGATCTCCCGGCTCTCCGGGAAGTGCGAGATGTACTTGGTCTCGTTGCAGGGCCAGGCGACATCCTCCTGACCGGGGGCGAGCGGTGCGCCGATCGAGTGCAGCGCGTGCACGAAGTTCGCGTCGTCACCCATCGCCTCGAGGACCCGGGTGCCCATCCGCGTCATGATGCGCATCGAGGCGACCACGTAGGGCTGTCGGTGACCTCGACACCGAACATCGGGGACTCGGCCTCGACCGGACCCATCACGAACGGAATGACGTACATGGTGCGACCGCGCATCGAGCCCCGGTACAGATCCGTCATCGTCCGCTTCATCTCGGCCGGCGCCATCCAGTTGTTGGTGGGCCCGGCGTCCGCCTCGTCGACGGAACAGATGTAGGTGCGCTCCTCGACCCGAGCGACGTCGGTCGGGTCGGTACGCGCGTAGAACGAGTTGGGCTTCTTCTCGGGTTGAGCCGGATCAGCGTGCCGGCCTCGACCAGCTCGTCGGTGAGGCGGCGCCACTCTCGTCGGACCCGTCCACCCAGACGACACGGTCGGGGTGGTCAGTTCCGCGACCTCACGGACCCAGGCGAGCAGTTTCGGATGGGACGTCGGGGCCTGATCAATACCCCGCACAACAGCCGGAGCAACCATGACACATCTCCTTGTGGTCGACGCTGACCGATCTATGGGATGCACGAGACTCGGCGGCGCGATGCGTCGCCTTCGTGGAAACCTGGGATTGGCCTCAGCGTAAACCGGGCAGCCTTCCGAGTCAGTGGGACAGGTTGTGAAGAACTGCACAAGCTACGGCCTCGCTGCGGCATCACGAGCTGATACCCGCTTTCCCGCGCAGTTTCACGCAAATCTTGTTGTGCACCCCGGCGGACGCTTGTTGCGGTCGGGCCGTCGACCTGCCCCGCCGACCGGTGCGTGGATCCCCGTTCCGGAGCGCCTCAGTCCTCCCAATTGGTTACGCTGCGTACAGCGATTACGCACACGGCGCTGGGCTCCTCCGGGAGACCACGCCCGCTTGCCGTTGCTACCCTGCGAGTGGTCGACAGCCGGTAGGCTCCCTCGTGGCCGCCACGATGACCGGGGAACAACCACCGGGTTCCCGGCAGACCCGACGGGGTCTGATCGGCATTTTGCTGGACCGATTCGGTCACCTCGTCCGCGAGCTGAGCAAGTTCGCCACCGTGGGCGGATCGCCTTCCTCATCGACTTCGCGCTCTTCAACTATCTGACGAGCAGGCACGGCGTCGAGGAGTTGACGGCGAAGACCATCTCCACGGTGATCGCGGCCTCCGTCGCCTTCGTGGGCAACCGGTTCTGGACCTGGCGGCACCGCCAGCGCAACAACGCGGCCCGCGAGTACGCGCTGTTCTTCTTCTTCAACGCGGTCGGTCTCGGCATCACGGTGGCCTGCCTCGCGCTCAGCCGCTACGGCCTCGGAGCCATCTGGCCGACCGTGTTCCAGACGCGCCTGGCGGACAATCTCGCCAGCTACATCGTCGGCACCGGGTTCGCCACACTCTTCCGATTCTGGTCGTACCGGCGGTTCGTCTTCGTCGAAGCGGGAACCCCGACCTTCCGCAGGTGCAGCCCGACCATGACCGCGAGGCGTGACCTGCCGCCCACCTCGTTCGGCCGGTGATCGCCGGCCGCACCGACTGCCCTAAGGTGTTTCGCATGCGTCTTGTCCGCCTGCTGCCTGAGCGCTGGCAGAAGTTCATCCACGAGGCGCTCAGTTCGGCATCGTCGGCGGCATCAACACCGTCATCAATTACGCGGTGTTCAATGCCCTTGCACTGACCGTCTTCGTCAATGGTCAGTTGAAGGCGACCGTGATCGCGACCATCGTCGCCACGATCACGTCGTATCTGATGAATCGGCACTGGACGTACCGCGATCGCCCGAAGTCGGCGCTCCGCCGAGGTATGTCCTGTTTTTCCTATTCAATGGGGCCGGCCTGCTCATCGAGCTGGGCGCCGTGGCCGCCGCCAAGTACGGCCTGGGTGTCCATGGCCTTCTGGCACTGAACCTGGCCAAGACCGTCGGTGTCCTGCTGGCCACGCTGTTCCGCTTCTGGTCGTACCGGACCTTCGTCTTCCAACCTGTCGCACCGGTCGAGGAAGAGGCGAAGTCCGACTCCACCTGGCACGGCCTTCCGCGTGACGAGTGGGACACGATGGCGGAAATGGATCCGGTCGCCGAACTGGCGGAATCCGTGTCCGAACTGGAGGAGGCGGAGTCCGCGCAACGCGCCGACGCCCCGCCCGGCACCCCACTCAGGGACGGCCCACGCGACTGAGCGTCAACCCAGCCGTCGACCTGGACGCGGAACTCGCCGCGGAGCTCCACGTCACCACGCGCCGCGCGCCCCGCCGGTGACGACACCCGACGCCCGCTCCGGCACGGGTCGACCGGCCGAGCTGTTCTTCGAGGATCTCGTTCCGGGCTCACCGTCGATCTCGGCGTGGTCACCGTGGACGGCGACGAGATGGTGGCCTTCGCCCGCCGCTTCGACCCGCAGTGGTACCACGTCGACGCCGACCTGGCCGGGGCGAGCCGGCACGGCGGCCTGATCGCCAGCGGCTTCTACACGGTCAGCCTGTTCATGCGCGCGTACGTCGACCATCTGCTGTCCCGGGCCGCCGCGGACGCGTCCCCGGCCTGGAGGAGCTGCGCTGGCTCGCCCCGGTACGCGCCGGCGACCGGCTCGCGGTCCGGGCCGACGTGATGGGCGCTCGACCGTCGACCGCCCGCCCCGGCTCGGCACCGTGAGCCTCACCGGCACGATGCTCCGCCTCGGTCCCGACGACCGGCCCGAGCAGGAGGTGCTGCGGACCCGCTTCCGTGGCTGGTTCGCCATGCGACCAACCGAAGCCGACGCCGACGCCGACGCCGGTGACGCCGCCGACGGTGAGGCCGACGCGGCCGACGCCGAGTTGCCCGAGGCTGCCCCGGCCGACGCCGCAACCGCCTCGGCCAAGGCCACGGCCGCCCCAGCCGCCCGCAGCCGAGGCCCCAGCCGCCGCGCCCGGGGCCGCCGCGCCGGGGCCGCCGCGCCCGGGCCGCCGCGCCGGGGCCGCCGCGCCGGGGCCGACCCGGCCGACAGTGGCCCGGCCGACGCGGGTTCGTCCCCGCCGGGCCGTCGGACGGTGACCCGGCCGAGGCCAATGGCCCATCCGGGGTGGAACGACACGACTGACCCGCCCCGACGCTGCGGCAGGGGCGGGCTCGACCGGCCCGGATCAGGTCGTGGTGTCGCGCAGCGGCTTGCCGTCCTGCACGTCGGCGAGGATGTCGCGCATCTCCCCATCGCCCAGCGAGTGCTTGTCGTGCTGTGCCTCGACCAGTTCGTACAGGGTGGTCTGCACCTTCCCGACGTCGGGCACGTCGGCGAGCACCGACTGGCCGCGCTCACCGGCCGACTCGATGGTGAGCGTCCCGCAGCCGAGCAGCCGCTCGATGAAGCGCTGGTTCATCGAGTGGTCGTTGACCCGGGTCAGCGGAAGGTCCCGCCGGTCCCGGAGAAGACACCCTGCTGGAGCAGCACCCGCTCGTTGGTGAACAGGTAGTGGGTGGTGCGCCAGACCAGGAACGGCCACAGACCGAGCCAGACCACCGCGACCAGGGCGATCACCCCGATCACGACCAACGCGACCGAGCCGCCACCGCTATCGGGCAGCAGCAGCACACCGACGACCACCGCGGCGATGGCCAGCACCAGCACCGCGATGGGTCGGATCAACGCCTTCCAGTGCGGGTGCAGGTGCAGCACGACGTGCTCGTCCTCGGTGAGCACGTCTTCAGGAAACGCCACAGGAACCTCCAACGCCATTTTCTCGACGCGCAGACGGTAAACCCCAGGTCCCCCACAACATCCGCCACGCGGCCCCTCAGCGAAGGTGCAGGACGTCTCCTGCGGCCAGCGTCCGCTCGCCGGTCGAGGTGGTGACCATCAGCTGGCCGTCCGGGTCCACTCCGGTGGCGGTGCCGGTCAGCGACTCGCCGTTGGGGAGCAGGACGCGCACCTCGCGGCCGACCGTCGCGCAGGCCGCCAGGTAGGCGTCGCGCAGGCCACTGCCCACTGCGTCGCCGCCCGCGGAGCGCCACCTGTCGTACCAGTCGGCGACCGACCGCAACAGGGCCCGCAGCAGCGGATCCCGGTCGGTGGCCGTCGCGCCGGCCAACTGGAGCGAGGTGGCCGGCAGCCCGGTCGGGTTCACCGGCAGCTCGTCGACGCGCAGCGTCACGTTGAGCCCGATCCCCAGCACGATGGCCGGCGGTTGGTCCGGCGCACGCCCGGGCACCGCCTCGGCCAGCACGCCCGCGCACTTCGCGTCGCCGATGAGCAGGTCGTTCGGCCACTTCAGGGTGGCCTCCAGCTCGGCCAGCCGGGCCACCGCCTCGACCAGCGCCACGCCGGCCAGCAACGGCAGCCACCCGTACCCCGTGGTGCCGCCGGCAGCCAACCGCGGTCCGGAACGGCCTCGCCGGGCCGCAGTAGCACGCTTCGTCGCGATGCCCGCCCGTGGCGGCGACTGCCAGACCCGGCCGCGCCGGCCACGGCCCGCGGTCTGCCGCTCGGCGACCACGACGAGGCCCTCGGGCTCGCCGGAACGGGCCGCCTCGGCGACGTCGGCGTTCGTGGAGCCGGTCTCGGCGCGCAGCTCCAGCCGGGCCCACGGCCCGTTCGGCGCGAGCAACGCGCGGCGCAGCCGGCCGCCGACAGCGGCGGCCGGTCCAGATCGGTGTACGGAGAGCCCGACATTCCGCCAGCCTACGGCGGTGCTCGTACCGGTACTGAGGCGTACTGCACAGCGGCGGCCACCTGAACCATCGTTATATTCCTGGGTGACTACCGAGACCGGGACCAACATCCACAGCACCGCGGGCAAGCTGGCGGACCTGGAGCGCCGGGTCGACGAGGCGGTGCACGCCGGGTCGGCCCGCGCGGTCGAGAAGCAGCACGCGCGCGGCAAGAAGACCGCCCGCGAGCGGATCGAGATGCTGCTCGACGAGGGCTCCTTCGTCGAGCTCGACGAACTGGCCCGGCACCGCTCCACCGCCTTCGGGCTGGAGCGCAACCGCCCGTACGGCGACGGCGTGGTCACCGGCTACGGCACGGTGGACGGCCGGCAGGTGTGTGTCTTCGCGCAGGACTTCACGGTCTTCGGCGGCTCGCTCGGTGAGGTCTTCGGCGAGAAGATCGTCAAGGTGATGGACCTGGCCATGAAGATCGGCTGCCCGGTGGTCGGCATCAACGACTCCGGCGGCGCGCGCATCCAGGAGGGCGTCGTCTCGCTCGGCCTCTACGGCGAGATCTTCTTCCGCAACGTGCGGGCCTCCGGCGTCATCCCGCAGATCTCCCTGGTGATGGGGCCGTGTGCTGGCGGCGCCGTCTACTCCCCGGCGGTCACCGACTTCACCGTGATGGTCGACCAGACCTCGCACATGTTCATCACCGGCCCGGACGTGATCAAGACGGTGACCGGCGAGGACGTCGGCATGGAGGAGCTGGGCGGGGCACGTACACACAACTCCCGCAGCGGCAACGCGCACTACCTCGCCAGCGACGAGGAGGACGCGGTCGACTACGTCAAGGCACTGCTGTCGTACCTGCCGTCGAACAACCTCGACGAGCCGGTGGTCTTCGAGGCGCCCGCTTCGTTGGAGATCAGCGACGAGGACCGGGAGTTGGACACCCTCATTCCGGACTCGGCCAACCAGCCGTACGACATCCACCGGGTGATCGAGCACGTCCTCGACGACGGGGAGTTCCTGGAGGTCCAGCCGCTCTACGCGCAGAACATCGTTGTCGGCTACGGCCGGGTCGAGGGCCGACCGGTCGGTGTGGTGGCCAACCAGCCGATGCACTTCGCCGGCACCCTGGACATCGCCGCCTCCGAGAAGGCCGCCCGGTTCGTCCGCACCTGCGACGCGTTCAACATCCCGGTGCTGACCTTTGTGGACGTGCCCGGCTTCCTGCCCGGCACCGGTCAGGAGTGGGACGGCATCATCCGCCGGGGCGCCAAGCTCATCTACGCGTACGCCGAGGCGACCGTCCCCAAGGTCACCGTGATCACCCGAAAGGCGTACGGCGGGGCGTACGACGTGATGGGCTCCAAGCACCTCGGCGCGGACCTGAACTTCGCCTGGCCGACAGCGCAGATCGCCGTGATGGGCGCGCAGGGCGCGGTGAACATCCTCTACCGCTCCGAACTGGCCGGCGCCGACGACCCGGCGGCGGTCCGGGCCGAGAAGATCGCCGAGTACGAGGACACCCTGGCCAACCCGTACGTGGCGGCCGAACGCGGGTACATCGACTCGGTGATCCCGCCGCACGAGACGCGGACCCAGATCGTCCGGGCGCTGCGAATCCTGCGTACCAAGCGGGAGACCCTGCCCCCAGAAGCACGGCAACATTCCGCTCTGAGCGCGCTCGCGGTCCTTGATCCGCCGCGGCCCGGTCAGCAGGCCGGGTTGGCGGCGGCGCATCCGGCGGGCGGCGACGGCCGCCAGTCGGGGCAGCTCCTGCTCGGTGCCGGCCGGTCCCAGACTGAGCACGGTGACCAGGTCGCCCACCCGGACCACGGCCGTGCTGACCGGCCGGGGAACGGTGCCGATGGGCTTGCCGGTCTGCTGGTCGACGGGCTGCGAACTGGTGTGCCGCAGCAGCGCTGCCCCGTCGCCGGCGAACCCGCGCTGGACCACCGCCCAGCGGTGCGTCGCCGCCCGGTGCCCGTCGCGCCCCCAGCGCGTACGCCCCGACGCTGGTCCACTCGGCACACGGGGCGACCACGTCGTCCAGCGTCGCGAGGAGCCGGACGGCCGCGTCGGGGTCAGCCGGAAGAGATCCTGCGTGACCAGACCGTCCGACTCGGTGAGGACCGCCGGGGCGCGCTTCGGCACCAGGGTCTGCGAACGGGACAGGATCGACGTCTGCCAGCCCTCCGAGCGCCCCTGACTCGTCCGGCAGGCGCCGAGCATGGGATCCAGCAGGATCGGCTCGCCCAGCCCCGACTGGCTGAGCTGCACATCGACCTGCTGCGACAGGTCGCCCGGCTGCAACAGGGCGTCGGTGCTGATCTCGTGCCGGGTCGGCGAGGCCGAGGGCACGGCGACCGGCAGCGCCGGCGACGGGGAATTCCCGGGGAGGCGACCGCCACGGCGGAGGCCCCGACGATGGCCAGCACGGCGGTGGCCACGACGATCCGGCGCTGGCTGCGCCTTCGGGCCCGGGCCCGGATCTCCCGCGGCTCCGGCCACCGGACATCCAGCAGGTCCCGCTGGATCTGTTCGACGATCGCCAGGTCGTCACGCATCGGTTGCCTCCTCCACCTCAGAGACGGCGAGCAGCCCGGCGAGCGCGACCCGCCCCGGGAGAGTCGAGCCTTGACCGTGCCCACCGGGGCCGCGGTCTCCCGGGCCACCTCGGCCACCGGCATACCGACCAGGTAGTAGAGGGCGATGGCGACGCGTTGCTCCTCGGGCAGCCGGCGCAGGGCGGCCACCACCTCGACGGTGTCGGTGCCCGGACCGGGGACGCTCTCGGTGGCCCCGTGCCGCAGGTAGGCGCGGGCGCGACTCCGCAGGCTGCGCCACCGGCTGACCGCGATCCGGCTGGCCACCACCCGCACCCACGCCTCCGGGTCGTCGTACTCACTGACCGTCGACCAGCGCTGCCAGGCCCGGATGTACGCCTCCTGCACGGCGTCCTGCGCCTCACCCCGATCGCCGGTGAGGGCGTAGACGAACCCGAGCAGCCGTTGTCGGCTCCCCGGTAGAACTCGTCGAACCCGTCGACGTCCGGCACCCGCCACCTCCCCGTCGCAGGGAACACGCACCGGGCAGGGCCGTCGGTTGCCCCGGTCAGGCGATCATCTTCTCCAGCTCGGCGAGCGGGAACGCGCCGGCCGCGATGCGCTCCCGGACCGCACGGCGTACGGCCCGCTGCACGGCGACGTTGACCGGCGTCGGTACGCCGTGCAGGCGGCCGAGCAGGGCGATCTCCCCGTTGAGGTGGTCGACCTCGGTCGAGCCGGTGCCCCGGCCAGGCTCTGCCAGGTGGAGCCGCCGGAACGGGCCTCGCCGGCGACCGGGCGCTGCCCGACCAGGTCACCGCGTTCGGCTTTCTCCTCCTCCGGCGAGGTGTGCGCGATACCGGCGGCGGCGAGCGCGGCGATACCCTCGGCGCGTACCCGCTCGACCAGCGCGTCCGGGATGTCCCGGCCGAGCAGCGCCTGCAGGCCGTTGCCGAGGTTGCTGAGCAGCTTGCCGTACTTCCAGCGCATGACGTCCGGGCGCACCGGGCGACGAAGCCGGCCGCGCTCAGATCGGCGGCGATCGCCCGGTCCGTGTCGTCGACGCCTGCCGGGTACCGCCCGATGTGGAGCATGCCGGGATGCGGATATCCGTTGGCGACCACCACGCCCGGGTCGAGGTGAGTCGCCGGTAGCCAGACGCAGACCGGGTGCACGTCGGCGAAGAGCCGCAGCGCGGCCCGCTCGTTGGCCACGCCGTTCTGGGCGGTCACCAGCGGCAGGCGTTCGCCCGCCGTACCGCCGCCGACCACCGGCGCGTCCACCCACGGGGCCAGCGCGCCAGCGGTGTCCTGCGACTTGACGGTGAGGATCAGCACCGTGTCCGCCGGCAACGGTTCGGCACCCGGCCCGTCCGCCGCGGCCAGCCGGGCGGTGACGTCGCTGTCGGGCTGCCGCAGGGTCAGACCGCGCGCGCGGATCGCGTCCAGGTGGGCACCTCGGGCCACCACTGTCACGTCCCGGTCGGCCTCCGCCAGCCGTACGCCGATGGTCCCACCAACCGCACCGGCGCCAATGATCACGTATCGCATACCCCATCCTCCCCGCCCGGCACCGCCTCGCGCCGGCCCACCTCACACCGTCGATCATGGAGTTGTGGTGCCCGAATGCAGGGCAATAACGGCTTTGCGGCCCACCACAACTCCATGATCGACCCGGAGGGTGGCGGGGACGGGGAGGGCGGCGAGGGCGGCGGGGCGGGTTAGGGGTTGGGGAGGATCGGTCCGGTTAGCAGGAGCGCGCCGGCGATCAGGGCGGCCAGGTTCACCAGGGCGAAGAGGCCCACCCAGAACAGCGCCGGGAACGGGGTGAGCCCGGCGAGCTGGTCGGCGTCGGAGGCGGGCATCCGACCACGCGAACGCAGCCGTTGCAGCTCGACCACCGGCCGCACCCCGCCGAGCAGCAGGAACCACACCCCGGTGTACGCGAACGCGGCCTGGACCTGCGGCGTCGCGTACCACGAGACGGCGAACACCAGCGCGCCGGTGACCAGCACCGACACCACGCCGAAGGCGTTGCGGATCATGACCAACATGGCCAGCAGCAGCGCCACCGCCACCCAGAGCAGCAGGGTGATCCGGTTCCCGCCGAGCAGCCAGGCACCGGCCAGCCCGACCAGCGGCGGAGCGACGTATCCGGCGAGCAGGGTGAGGATCATGCCCGGCCCGGTGGGGCGGCCGGCGGAAGCGTCAGCCCGGACGTGTCCGAGTGCAGCCGAATGCCGCGCAGCTTGCGGCCGGTGAGCAGGGCCACCAGTGCATGCCCGCCCTCGTGCGCGATGGTGATGACATTGCGAGCGACCCGCCACGGCAGCCGGGTGGACACCACCACCAGTGCGACGCCCCGGTGATCAGCACCAGCAGTGCGGGCGGGTCCGGCTGCGCGCCGAACAGCGTGTCCCACAGGTCGCCCAGCCCGTCGATCGACATCATGGGGCGCGAGCCTACCGGCGGCGTTCCGTGTCGCTCCCGAGGCACCGGCTCGTGACACCTGGAACGTTCGGGTGGCCAACGAAGACAGAGGTGATGACAGATGAGGTTGCCCTTGGAACACCACGTCGGGCTCTGGACCGAGGCCGACTACTTCGCCCTGGGTGAGACCCCGGACCGGATCGAGCTGCTCGACGGGAGCCTGCTTCTGAGCCCGGTCCCGAGCAAGCGCCACCAATTGGTCTCGCGCCGGCTGGCCGACCATCTCGAGCGCTTGGCAGACGGTTTCGCGGTCTTCGCGGCGGTCAACGTACGACTCGGGGTTGACCGGATCGCCATCCGGACGTGGTCGTCGCGGACACCGACGACGAGGGCACGATCGTGGAAGCCTCCGAGGTCCTCCTGGCTTGCGAGATCGTCTCGCCGGGCAACGCCGCTGCCGACCGACTGGTCAAGATGCAGCTCTACGCCATCGCCCGGATCCCCTGGTACCTGCTGGTCGAGCAGGACGGGGACGGCCACTCGTTGCGACTGTTCCGGCTGGACGGCGAGCACTACGTCGAGGACCAGGTGGCCAAACCCGGCGAGACGCTGACCGTCGTCGAACCGTTCCGCTGGCAGCTCGATCCGGCCTCGCTGCGCTGATCCGTCCCGCCTCGGCCAGCGATCCTCCACGGCCCACCGACACGACCCACTGATGAAGCTTTTTCAGTCACCCTTGTGATCTAGGGCACTTATCTCCAAAGATGGACGTCGATAGAGCGACGTCCTTGAGGCACTCATGGCCCGTACCCGATCATCGCTGCGCCGCGCGCTCGCGGCCGGCCTCACCGTCCTCGCCACCGCGACGGCGGCCCTGGTCGCGACCGCCGGACCGGCGGCCGCCGCCACCACGCCCGGCGTCGACGTGTCCCGCTACCAGGGCAGCATCAACTGGACCAGCGTCCGCAACGCGGGCATCCAGTTCGCCTTCATCAAGGCGACCGAGGGCACCACCTACAAGGACCCGAACTTCAACGCCAACTACGTCAACTCGTACAACGCCGGGGTGATCCGCGGGCGTACCACTTCGCCCGCCCGAACATCTCGGCCGGCTCGACCCAGGCCAACTACCTGGCCTCCAACGGCGGCGCCTGGTCCGCGGACAGCCGCACCCTGCCCGCCGCGCTGGACATCGAGGCCAACCCGTACAGCGGCGGCTACTGCTACGGGCTCAGCACCACCGGGATGCGCAACTGGGTGCAGGACTTCCTCAACACCTACCGCTCCCGCACCGGCCGGTACGCGGTCATCTACACCACCACGAGCTGGTGGAACCAGTGCACCGGCAGTTGGACCGGCCCGTGGGCGAACCACCCGCTCTGGCTGGCCCGCTGGTCGAGCACGCCGGGCGCCCTGCCGGCCGGCGCGTCGGTGTGGAGCTTCTGGCAGTACACCAGCACCGGCGTGGTTTCCGGGATCAGCGGCAACGTGGACCGCAACTACTGGAACGGCGACCGGAGTCGACTGGTCGCCCTCGCCAACAACACCTGACCGGGCCGTTGGCGGCAGCGGGATCGACGGTCACCACACGGTCGACAATCGGTCCGGCTGCCGCCACACCATCGGGGACGGGTCAGGCCCGCCGCCGACTCAACGCCGGCACCACAACGTCCTCGCGAGCCAGAGCGCCCCGGCGGGTCAACCGCCAGGCAGCCACGCCAAAGCCGGCAACGATCACGACGCCGAGCAGTGCGATGAACACCGAAACCCCGCGCTGACCAGCAGCAGGATCGCGTCGCCGAGAGCGACGAGCATCCACAGTGCCAGCCGGGGCCGGGCGTCCTCCGTCGGTAACCCATGTCGTGCCTCCTCCGTCGTCGAAGGTCAATTACCCACGACGGCGGGAGGTCATGCGAATGAGTTTCAGTCCTGACGGTCGGGCACGAAACCCTTGGCGATCCGGTCGAAGTTTGGCCTGTTGGCCTGCCAGTCCTTCTCCGCGATCTCCCACCGTAGGGCGTAACCGCGGTTCTTGGCCGTCACGAATCCCCGGTTACGGACGTGGATCCGGGTGCCGTCACGGGTTTCCAGCCACTCCCAGTCGCCGCAGATCTTCCAGAAGTCGCAGCCAACGATGCTGAGGTACTTGTAGTTGTCGACGAGGTTCTTGCGGTTCGGCTCCTGCTCCCGCCAGTCCGCGACAGCATCTTTCTTCGGGCTATTGGTCCACTGCACGAGCAGCTTTCCCGGCCCGTTGGACTGGTTGAAGACGACCGTGTTGCCGTTGACCTGGCTACGCACCCAACCGTCGGGAATCGGCAGGGCGAAGCCGGCCGGGTCCCGGTGCAGCTTCCAGCCCGCTGGCAGCGCGTTCGGATCCACGGAGGGCGTGGCCGACGGCGTCGGGCTCGGGGCACCGCTGGTGGGCGGCGCCGCCGCCGGGCGGTGGTCGGAGCGGCACCGGATGTCGCGGCAGCCGAGGTCGGACCGGCCTGCGGGCTCTTGTCGTCGCCGTCGCCATCGCCGTTGGTCAGCAGCGGCACGACCACCACGAGGCCGATCAGCAACAGGGCAACCACGGCCCCGATCAGCAGGTTGCGTCGGGTGTTGTTCGGCTTCGTGCCATCCGACAGCGGCACCGACGCGCGACCGGCCGGACCCACCGGCGGCATGACCGACGTCGGAGTCGTCGGCCTGCGCTGTCCCGGAGCCGCGGGCGGGCCGTCCACGACGGTCGGCTCGTCGTCCACGTTCGTCGTGCCGGCACCGGCGCTCGTCGTACCGTCGCCGCTCGTCTCGGGGCGGCCGTGACCTTCGCGGTCGGCTCGGCGTCGGACGGCGCCGGGCGGTCGATCGGGCGGTCGGCTCGGCCGGCATCGCCGCGGTCGGCTCGGCCGGCACCCCAGCGGTCGGGTCGGCGTCCGGAGCGGGGAACGACGGTCGTCGGCGTCGCATCGGCGGCGGAGGTCGCGGCGGCAGCGGAGGTCGTGGAGGCGGCGACCGGCGACGGCGAGACCGGCCGGTCGGCAGTCTCGGCAGGGCGCGGGGCGGCACCAGCGGTGGGCGCGGCTCGCGCGGACCGTTCGGCCAGGCCGGCGTACGCCGTCAAGCAGGGAGATCCCGCGCGACCGCTTGCCCGCGACGCGCCGCAGCAGCCGCTCGGCCACCTCGGCGGTGATCCTCCGTGCGGATCCTTCCGCAGCAGCCCGTTGAGCACGGCCTTGAGCGGCCCGGCGTTCTTCGGCGGCGGGATCGGCTCGGTGGCCAGCGCGGCCAGGGTGCCGATCGCGGACGGCCGGGCGTACGGTGACTTGCCCTCGACCGCCGCGTAGAGCGTCGCGCCCAGCGACCACAGGTCGGCCTCCGGCCCGGCGGTGCCGTCCCGGGCCCGCTCCGGCGAGATGTACGCGGGTGAGCCGAGCACCATGCCGGTGCGGGTCACGTTGGGGTCGCCCGGAATCGTGGCGAGACCGAAATCGGTCAGCACCACCCGGCCGTCCTCGCCGAGCAGCACGTTGCCGGGCTTGACGTCGCGATGCATGACGCCCGCCTTGTGCGCGGCGCTGAGCGCACCCAGCACACCGAGGCCGATCTCCACAGTTTGGGCCACCGACACGGGGCCGTCTTCAGCGAGGGTGTCCTGCAACGACCTCGACGCCACGTACTCCATCACGATCCACGGATCGCCGTCGGTGCGCAGCACGTCGAAGATGCGGACGACGTTCGCGTGGTTGAGTCGGGCGATGGCCCGCGCCTCCCGCAACGAGCGCTCGCGCATCTCGCGGCGTTCCTCGTCGGTGAGACCTGGCGGCGGCACCAACTCCTTGATCGCGACGTCCCGGTGCAGGACCTCGTCGCGCGCCTTCCACACCCGACCCATGCCACCCTGGCCGAGCGGCGACAGAAGCCGGTATCGGTCAGCGACGAGTTGGGGAAGCGCGTTCGACATCGCTGAGACGGTACCCGGACCCGCCGACGCTCACACCGCCGGCACGCCACTGAACGCTCCGCGCAACTTCGCGCCGCGTACCCTGGCGGCATGTCTGCCGAAGAGCCGCTGTTCCGGGTCGTCCGCGGCGTGCCCACCGCCGAGGAACTGGCAGCTCTGGTGGGGCCATCGTCGTCCGGTCCCGCCCGGCCGCCACCCTCCGCCGGCGACCGCGTCCGCCTGGACGCGCAGCGGCCGGCCGGGCAGTTCCGGTGGCTGGCGCGCCGCCGGCCTGCCCTGCTGACCCAAACCCGCCGTACGGGGGCTGTCAGGGTCGCGTTAAGCGGTTAACCTCACTCAGGGAAACGGTGCCGTTACAGGTAGGGAGGATCCATGATCCCCGAAGAGGACCGGCCAGCACCCTGGCTGCGCGGTTACGGCGGCATCGAAGCCGACATCAGCCAGCTCAGAGAGTTCGCCGACCGACTCGCCGCCGAGGTCGAGAGCAACTACGCACCCCACCTGTCGTACATCGCCGAAGACATGTCGGCCAAGCTGCCCAACCCGTGCGACGCCTTCGTCGAGCTGGTCACCTTCCTGCACGCGCACCACGAGACGCAGCAGGCCACCGCCGACATGGTGTACGCCGTCCGAGGCGCCACCGGCCACCTGGCCGCCGCCGCCGACCAGGTCGCCACCCGGTACGCCGACAGCGACGCCTTCACGGCGGCCCGAGTGACAGACGTACAACAGGCCCTCGCCAACCCGAGCAGCGTCCTCCGCGGCGGCCCGACGCCGACACTCACCGACCCGACCGGCCCCGACGCTGCAGGGCCGGTGGTGCTGCCGTGATCGAGCGGGGCACCGGCCGCACCTCCGGCCTCACCGACTGGCAACTCATGGACGTCAACAGCATGTGGGCCTGCCTACAGGACCACGACACGGCCAACCACTGGAAGCAGGTCGCCGGCTGGCGCAAGGTCTGCGACCTGGCACAGACCCACCTCGGCCGCCTCCAGGAATACCGGCGCGGGCTCGCCGAGGCGTGGCCTCCGAAACCAGCGCCGCCTCCGGCACGTACCTCGCCGAACTCGACGAACTGATCGACAAGGTGCAGCGCACCCACGACGCAGCCGCCGCGAACTACACCGCGCTGTCCGCCGCCACCCAGGCCATCGGCACCACCCGCAGCGCACTTCGCAAGATCTATGAGGAGTACGCGACCAAGTTCCAACAGCAGCAGGCGTACGAGTCGATGGCCGCCGACCCAAAGGCGATCATGGGCAATCGGGTCACTCAGTCGCCCGTTGCCGATGGGGAGTTGGAGCGGCTGAACACGCAGGCACGGGCGATGATGTTCAACCTGAGCGGCGAACTCCAACAAGCCCAAGCAACGCTCCAAAACCACCCCGCCACCCCGTCGACCCGGCCATCAGCCAAATGATCCGGACGCCTATGACGTGAGCACGCACGGCCCAGCCATACCTCCAATTGTGGTAGTCCGCTGGCACCGGCAGCCCTGCCGGCACAAACCGCAAAGGTACTTCCTATGGGCCCGGCGCCGGCCCCGACTCACCAGGGCGTGGGACCTGTCCTAGGCGGGACAAGCCCAGCGACACCACCGGCTGCGATAAGCCCGAGTTCGCCTGGTTTGGCAACCACCCCAACGGGGGCCCCGGCACTCCTGTAAATATGCCCTCTGGGTTCCCCATGCGACCCAATGGCGAACTAGCGCCGCGTACGCCGACAGGGCCAATTGGCAGGGTTCACGCTGGCCCCGAGAGCCCCAACCACGGACCGACGCCACCACCCTCCAACCGGCCCATGCCACCGGGAGGCCTCATCGGAGGCCCACCAGGGGTTGGGTTGGGTCAGCCTGGAGCAGGATCGAACGCACCGCGTCGCGTCAACCCAATCGGCGGCGTTATTGGAGGTGGCGGCGCAGGCACGGCGCCTAGCGGAGGCGCAGGTTCTCGACCTGGCGCAGGTCGCAGCCTTTCAGCCACACAGAACATCCCACCGATTGGCGGCGCTCCCGGACTGGCGAGTCCGACTGGTGTACAGCCGACTTCTGCTCGGCCCAACGGCCGTAGACAGGCTGATAATAACTCACCCTACTGGGATCCTGATAATCCTTGGGAAACCGACACGGGGTAGAACCCGTGGTTCGACCACCCGGCGATGAGGGACCCATTGACCCTGGCCCGGCTATTGGCTTTACGCGGTAATGCCATTCCTCGTCCAAGCCACGCTAATTACAATAGTCTTGCCAATCGCGACTCTCGGAGTTGCAGCAGAAGCACCCAAACCTACCGCGCATATTACCTCAAGGACTGGCGAAGTCGATCGAATTCGAAGCGATCAGTGGCATCTTCGTTTCCTCGACGTGGCTCAAGCGCAGGCCATTAGCCAGGGCGATGGGGTCATCGTCGCGGTACCGGATACCGGAGTTGACCCTCACCCTGACCTCAGTAGGAATCTGCTCAAAGGCACCGACATATTGGCGGGTGGATCGGCAGATGGCCAGCATGACTTAAACAGCCATGGCACGAGTATGGCTGGATTAATTGCGGCCCACGGGCAGGGTGGAACACTAGGCGCGCTTGGCATTGCACCTAAATCCAAAATCCTCCCAATAAGGGCAGCCGCTGCGGATAATTTCGGCGAGGCCGACGATCTCGCCGCAGCTGTCGAATACGCCATCATCAGCCACGCTCAAGTCATCAGCATCTCCAGCGGAGGTGCGTCGACACCCGACTTGTGCGCGCAATCGACGCCGCCCTTGCGGCGAACATTATTGTCGTGGCAGCAATAGGCAATCTGCCCTATGACCCCAATGCGTATCCGGCGCGCGAAGAAGGTGTGATCGCAGTCGGGGTGTCGATCGCACTGGTCAACATGCGGCCGTTTCGGTCACTGGGCCCGAGGTCGACGTGGTCGCCCCTGCGGTCGACATTTACAGCACCAGCTACGGCGGCAAGTACTCAAAGGGGACCGGTACGTCGAGCGCGACGGCGATCGTGGCGGCGCGGCAGCGTTGATCAGGTCGAAGTACCCGTACCTACCGGCACGGGAGGTGGCGCACCGGCTCACGGCAACCGCCGTCGACAAGGGTCCGCCCGGGCGCGACGACGAGTACGGCTATGGGGTGATCGATCTCGTGGCGGCGCTGACGGCAGACGCACCCCGCTGGGGTTTGAGTCGGTGAGCCCATCGCCCGGCGCTGGTCTGACCACGACGACTGGCGCTCAGCCGGCGAACGACGGCGACGGCGCGACGGCGCGCGGGCTGGCTACCCTCGGGTGCTCGTGGCTGCCGGCGTCGGCTGGGCGGTGGTGGCGCGGCGACGGCGGCGCGGTGATAATCCGCCGCCCAGAATCAGTCGCTGATCGATTGCGGCGCACGATCGACTCGGGTTCCTTGATGTCGGGGTGTCTGGCTGGCCGGATACCGCGACATCATTGAAACCGAGTGGATCAACGCCACGCCGCCACGCCACGCCACGCCGCGCCGCCGCACGCCGCACCGCCGCGCTGTCGGTCTTGGTCGGCGGGTTGCCGGTAACGTCGGGTGGGTGTCTGAGACTTTGCCGCTCCGCCTCGTGCTTGCTTCGGCGAGCCCTGCCCGTCTTAAGTTACTTCGGGCCGCGGGCATCGAGCCGGATGTGCTGGTCAGCGGGGTCGACGAGTCCTTGGTGGTGACCGAACGGGCCGAGGAGTTGTGCCTGGAGTTGGCCCGGCTCAAGGCGCAGGCGGTGTTGACCCGGCTGAGTCCTGCGGCCGACCAGCGGACACTGGTGATCGGCTGCGACTCGGTGCTCGCGTTCGACGGGGAGATTCTCGGCAAGCCGGCGGACCCGCGGATGCGACCCGGCGTTGGCGGCAGATGCGGGGCGCAGTGGCGTCCTGCACAGCGGACATTGTCTTGTCGACGTTGTCGCCGGCCGGCGCGCGGAGGCTGTCGCTTCGACGACCGTCCACTTCGCTGACATCAGTGACGACGAGATCGCCGCGTACGTGGCGACCGGTGAGCCGCTGGCAGTGGCCGGCGCGTTCACCATCGATGGGCTGGGTGGGCCGTTCTTGGAGCGGATCGAGGGTGACCCGGGACCGTGGTCGGGCTGTCGATGCCGCTGCTGCGCCGACTTCTCGCCGAGCTGGATCTGCGGATCACCGACCTGTGGACGAAGGTCGCGCCGGGCGGTCAAACCGTCGAGTCGATCGGTAACGTCCGGTCATGACCACCAAGTCGATACCGCTCACCGACGAACTGCACACCTATCTGGTCGCGCACGGTTCTCCGCCGGACGAGATCATTCGCGATCTGGCCGAGGAGACTCGTTCGGTGCTGCCGGAGCACGCCACGATGCAGGTGGCGCCGGAGCAGGCCGCATTTCTGACGTTCCTCACCCGGCTGCTCGACGTTCGGCAGGCCGTCGAGGTCGGCACGTTCACCGGGCTCTCCGCGCTGGCGATCGCCCGGGGTTGCCCGAGGGTGGGCGGCTGACCTGCTTCGACATCTCCGAGGAGTTCACCGGCATCGCCCGGCGTTACTGGGGCGGGCCGGCGTGCAGGACCGGATCGAGCTGCGCATCGGCCCGGCCGGGGAGACGTTGCGGGAGTTGCCGCACGAGCGCTACCTGGACTTCGCGTTCATCGACGCCGACAAGACGGGCTACCCGGTCTACTGGGCCGAGCTGGTGCCCCGGATGCGGCCCGGAGGGTGATCGCGGTCGACAACGTGCTGCGCGGCGGACGGATCACCGCGCCGCAGAACGAGGGCGACCGAGCGATGGCCGCCTTCAACGACGAGGTGATGGCCGACGTACGGGTGGACCCGGTGATGCTGCCGATCGCGGACGGCGTGACCCTCGCCCGGGTGCGCTGAACCGCCCGACCGCTTTTGATCCACTCGTGATCCTGGAAGTCGGGGTGTCCCAGGCGCAGGACACCCCGACTTCCAGGAAACCGAGTCGATCAGCAAGCCGCGCCGCGATCACGCACGCCACGGCGCCGGCGCCGGCACACCTGTCAGCGGACGCTGCGGGCGAACTGGCGGGCGGCCCAGTAGACGCCCAACGCGGCGAGGACCGCGGTGATGCTGAGGCCCTGCCAGACCTTGTCGCTGCCCAGGTCACCCGCGAACAGTGCCCGGGTGCCGTCGACCGCCCAGGAGAACGGGTTCCAGTCGGCGATGCCCTGCAACCAGCCGGGTGCGAAGGTCAGCGGCAGCAGGATGCCGGAGAGCAACAGCACCGGCTGCGCCACGGTGTTCATCAGGGGCCAGCGCGTCCTCGCTCTTGACCTTGAGCGCGACGCCGTAGGAGACGGCCGAGGTCATCAGGGCGATGAGGGCGAGCATCAGGTACGCCAGGAGCAGGTCCCCGATGAACACCCGCAGGTCGAACAGGAGCGCCAGCAGGGTGATGATGACCGCCTGCCCGATGAGCGACACCACGTCGCGCAGCGAGCGGCCGAGCAGCAGGGCGAGCCGGCTGATCGGGGTGACCCGGAGCGTTCGATGACGCCGGCGCGCAGCTCGGCGATCAGGCCGAAGCCTTGGAACAGACCGCCGAAGATCGCCAGCAGCACCAGCAGGCCCGGTACGAAGATCTTGTAGGCGGCGGCCTGGGTTGGCGCGTTGAGTGCGGGCTTGAGCAGCGGGGCGAAGAGCAGCAGGTACATGACCGGCTGGAACACCCGACGAAGACCCAGATCGGGTTGCGCAGCAGGAGTTGGGTCTGGCGCTGGAAGATCAGCCAGGTGTCACGGGCGAATTTCATGAGTCGTCTCCGGTGGTCAGGACTCGCGCAGCGAGCGGCCGGTCTTGGTGAGGAAGACGTCGTCCAGGCTGGGTCGGTGCAGCTCGATCGAGCGCAGCTCCAGCCCGGCGTGGTCGAGTCGGCGCAGCACCTGCGGGATGGCGGTGGCACCCTCGTCGACGTAGAGGCGCAGGCCACCCTCGTCGGCGGTCTCCAGCTTGTTGACGTACGCCTCGCCGTCGAGCGCCTGGGCGGCCTGCGGAGTGGCGGCCAGGTCGAGGCCGACCAGCACCACGTCGCCGGAGATCTCCCGCTTGAGTGCGGCCGGCGTGCCCTCGGCCACCAGCTCGCCGTTGTCCATGATCGCGATCCGGTCGCAGAGCGCGTCGGCCTCGTCCAGGTAGTGCGTGGTGATGAAGACGGTCATCCCGTCGCCGCGTAGCCGCCGGATCTCGTCCCACATGTGGGCACGACTCTGCGGGTCGAGGCCGGTCGTCGGCTCGTCCAGGAAGACGATCTTCGGCTCGTGGATGATGCCGAGCGCGATCTCGACGCGACGGCGCTGACCGCCGGAGTAGGTCTTGCACTTGCGGTCGGCGTACTCGGTGAGCTGGAAGGCGTCCAGGGCGCGGGCGGCACGCCGTTGGGCGTCGGCCTTGCCGATGCCGTACATCCGGGCGTGCAGCACCAGCTCCTCGCGGGCGGTGGACTCGTCCCAGGTGCTGCCACCCTGCGGGACGTAGCCGATGCGGCGGCGCACCTCGGCCGGATCCTTGCGCAGGTCGGCGCCCGCGATGGTGGCCTCGCCACCGTCCGGCTCGATCAACGTGGCGAGCATCCGCAGCGTGGTGGTCTTGCCGGCGCCGTTCGGGCCGAGGAAGCCGAAGATCTCGCCCTCGGCGACCTCGAGGTTGACGCCCGCACGGCGTCCACCGTCTTCGTCTCGACCCGCGCGGGAGCGGAACGACTTCCGCAGCCCCTGGTCTCGATCATTTCTGCTCCTGGTCGTTCGGGCCGGTAGCCGGCCGTCGGTTGGACGACGCCGGTAGAGCCGGCCGTTGAGTGGGACGACGCCGGACGGCGCACTCCCCGCTGTGCGTCAGCAGGCTAACGCGATATAGCTTCTTTAGTCAACTTTGATTATTCCGCGTTCGCGGCGGGTGGCAGCCCGCCCTCCCTGTACGCCGACCAACCCTCGGCGTTCTCCAGCTCAGCAGGTAGGTACGACACACCGGACTCGATCCGTTCCGCGATCTGCTCGCACCAGCTCAGCTCCGCCTCCGCCCGCGCCGACCAGAGTTCGAACATCCAACCGACGTGCACCGGCTTGCTGTTACGGATCCAGTCGGACTCCGACGAGGACCGCATCGAGGCGACGCTGGCGCGCAGCAGGTTGGCGCGGTTCCGACGCCGCCGCCGCCTCGGCGCGGGGCAGCGCCGGCAGGAAGCCGAACGCCGCGGAGAACGGGTCCAGCGGCTCGGACAGGCCCCACCAGAAGCCGCGCAGCAGCGTCTGGAACTCGTCCTCCCCACCGACGTCACCTCGTATGTCGTACGCGCCGGACGGGCGCCGACCTGCTCGGTGGCGACGGCCCGGAGCAGTCCCTCCTCGGTGAGTTTGCGCAGCGCGTGGTAGATCGAGCCGGGCTGCACGTTCGCCCACTTGTCGGCACCCCAGCTCAGCAGCTCACGGCGCACGTCGTAGCCGTGCACCGGCTGCATCCACCGCACCAGACCGAGGATCATCATTCGAGTCGCAGACACCCGATAAGCGTAATAGCCAAGTTTGACTAAGCGATGCAGGCGCAGTGCGGCATTCCACACTGAGCGATCGTTAGGGTCACCGGGTGGCCGATACACTCCCGTCAGTAACCTGCCCGGGAGGAGCCACGAAGGTGCGCAAGGTACTCATCGCCAACCGCGGCGAGATCGCCGTCCGGGTGATCCGCGCGTGCCGCGACGCCGACCTGGGCAGCGTCGCCGTGTACGCGGACTCCGACCGCGACGCCCTGCACGCCACGCTCGCGGACGAGGCGTACGCGCTCGGCGGGGACAGCGCGACCGAGACCTACCTGCGCATCGACAAGCTGCTCGACGTCGCCGCCCGGGCCGGCGCCGACGCCGTACACCCGGGTTATGGCTTTCTGTCGGAGAACGCCGACTTCGCCCAGGCGGTCATCGACGCCGGGCTGACCTGGATCGGCCCCACCCGCAGGCGATCCGTGACCTGGGTGACAAGGTCATCGCCCGGCACATCGCCCAGCGCGCCGGCGCGCCGCTGGTCCCCGGCACGCCGGACCCGGTGGCGGGCCCGGACGAGGTGATGGCGTTCGCCGTCGACCACGGCCTGCCGGTCGCCATCAAGGCCGCGTTCGGTGGCGGCGGGCGCGGCCTCAAGGTCGCCCGGACCATGGAGGAGATCCCGCAGCTGTTCGAGTCGGCCACCCGGGAGGCGGTCGCGGCGTTCGGTCGGGGCGAGTGCTTCGTCGAGCGGTACCTGGACCAGCCGCGCCACGTGGAGGCGCAGGTCCTCGCCGACCAGCACGGCAACGTGATCGTGGTGGGCACGCGGGACTGCTCGTTGCAGCGGCGGCACCAGAAGCTCGTCGAGGAGGCGCCCGCGCCGTTCCTCACCGACGCCCAGCGCGCGCAGATCCACGACAGTGCCAAGGCGATCTGCCGCGAAGCCGGTTACCACGGTGCCGGCACTGTGGAATACCTGGTCGGCGTGGACGGCACCATCTCCTTCCTGGAGGTCAACACCCGCCTCCAGGTCGAACACCCGGTCACCGAGGAGACCGCCGGCATCGACCTGGTCCGCGAGCAGTTCCGGATCGCCGACGGCGAAGCTGCGGATCACCGAGGACCCGACGCCGCGCGGGCACGCGATCGAGTTCCGGATCAACGGCGAGGACCCGGGTCGCAACTTCCTGCCCGCCCGGGCACAGTCACCGCGCTGCGCCTGCCCACCGGGCCGGGTGTGCGGGTCGACACCGGTATCTCGGCCGGCGACGTGATCGGCGGCAACTTCGACTCACTGCTCGCCAAGGTGATCATCACGGGTGAGACGCGCACCGAGGCGTTGGAGCGCGCCCGGCGCGCACTGGACGAGATGGTCCTCGACGGCATGGCCACCGCGCTGCCGTTCCACCGGCTGGTCGTGCGGGACGAGGCGTTCACCGCCGAACCGTTCACCGTGCACACCAGGTGGATCGAGACCGAGTTCCACAACACCGTGCCGCCGTTCGCCGCCGCCGCCGCCGGCGCCGCCGAAGCGCCGGCCGAACGCGACACCGTCGTGGTCGAGGTCGGCGGCAAGCGCCTCGAGGTCAGCCTCCCGCCGGCTTCGCAGGAGTACGACCACCGCGGCACCCGCCACCCGTAGGCCGACTCGGCGCGGTGGCGGAGTGACAGCCGGCGCCCGGTCGGCGGCGACACGCTCACCTCGCCGATGCAGGGCACCATCGTCAAGATCGCGGTGGCGGACGGCGACACGGTGGCCGAGGGTGACCTGGTCGTGGTGCTGGAGGCGATGAAGATGGAGCAGCCACTGCATGCCCACAAGGCGGGCACCGTCAGTGGCCTCACCGCCGAGGTCGGTGCCGTGATCACCGCCGGCGCTCCCATCTGCACCATCGCCTGAGCTGCCGGAAGGGTCCGCTCGGCGCGACGGTCGGCGGTCAGCGCAGGTTCTCGGCGGCGACCGCGCGGACGGCCGCGGTCAGGGCGTTCAGCACTTCCGACTCCAACCGCCAGTGCTGCCAGTAGAGCGGGACGTCCAGGTGTCGGCCCGGCGCGAGATCGACACAGCGTCCGGCGGCCAGTTCAGCCTCGGCGATCTGTTCCGGCACCAGACTCCAGCCCAACCCGAGGCGGATCGCCTCGGTGACGGCCGGCACCGACGGCACGTAGTGCACCGGCGGGTCGAGCGACCGACCCACCACCGCTCGGATGAAGCGGTGTTGCACCGGTCCTTGCGGTCGAAGACGACAAGCGGCGCGTCCGTCAGTGCGGAGGCGGTGAATCCTCCGCCGAGGTGGTGGGCGGCGAACTCCGGCGCGGCCAGCGCGCGGTAACGCATGGCCCCGATCGGCAACACCCGGCAGCCCTGTACGGCCTCCCGCTGGGCCGTCACCGCCGCTGTCACCGAGCCGTCGCGGAGCAGCTCGGCGGTGTGGTCCTGATCGTCCTGCCGTAGGTCGAAGGAGAGCCCGGCCCGTTGCGGCAGTCGCGCCAGCGCGGCGGGGAACCAGGTGGCCAGCGAGTCCGCGTTGACCACCACGGCGACCCGGACCCGTCCACCGCCGGCCAGCGGACCACGGGCGTCGACCAGTGCCTCCCGTTCGAGCAGCGTGAGCTGGTTGGCCAGGCGCAGCAGCGGACGCCCCGCGTCGGTCGCCACACGGGCGGACCCTCCGGACCAGCACCTGGCCGACGGTCTCCTCCAGTGCCTTGATCCGTTGGCTCACCGCCGACGGCGTGACGTGCAGCAGGCGGGCCGCCGCGTCGAAGCTGCCCTCCGCCACCACCGCGCCGAGCGTCCGCAACTGCGCCGAGTCGAGACCTTCCATCAGCACAGCTTAAGATGCGTCAGAATCTTTAGTTGGACTGGTGGCAGTCGTCAGCCCTACCGTCGATCCGTGCTCACCTCCGCCGTCGCCGGCTTCTCGATCTCCATCGCCCTCATCGTCGCCATCGGCGCGCAGAACGCCTTCGTCCTGCGCCAGGGCCTCCGTCGCGAACATGTCGTACCCGTGGTGCTCACCTGCGCCGCGTCGGACGCCCTGCTGATCATGGCCGGCGTGGCCGGGGTCGGCACGCTGGTGACGGCCCGACCGGGCATCCTGACGGCGATCCGCTGGGGTGGCGCGGCGTTCCTCCTCTGCTACGCGGCGCTCGCCGCCCGCCGCGCCCTGCGTCCCGGCGCCCTGCTGCCCACCGAGCGACCGCCGGCCACGCTGGGAGCGACGCTGCTCGCCTGCGCCGCCTTCACCTACCTGAACCCCACGTCTACCTGGACACCGTGCTGCTCCTCGGTGGGTGGCCCAACAGCACCCGCACCGCTGGGTCTTCGGGGCGGCGCCGTCCTCGCCAGCGCGGTCTGGTTCACCGCCCTCGGCGTCGGCGCGCAACGCCTCGCGCCGCTGCTCGCCCGCGCCGCCGCCTGGCGGGTGCTGGACGCGATCATCGCCGTCGTGATGGCCGGGCTGGCCCTGGCGCTCCTGCTCGGCTGACCGGCGGCGCCTGCCCGCCACCCTCGACGCCGTCGAGGGTGGCGGAGGTTTTCCGCGACCACCGGCGGCGGAGGGCCACGAGCGGGAATGATGGCCGGGTGCGCTTCTTCACGGCGCGGTTCCCGCGCACGACCTGACCTATACCGACGTCTTCATGGCGCCGGCCCGCTCCGACCTGGGTTCCCGGCTCGACGTCGACCTGTCCACCGGCGACGGCACCGGCACCACCATTCCGCTGGTGGTGTCGAACATGACCGCGGTCTCCGGCCGGCGGATGGCGGAGACGGTGGCCCGCCGCGGTGCGATCGCCGTGATCCCGCAGGACATCCCGATCGAGGTGGTGGCGAACGTCGTCGCCTGGGTCAAGCAGCGGCACCTGGTCTACGACACGCCGATCACGCTGGGCCCGACCGAGACAGTGGGCGACGCCATCCACCTGCTGCCCAAGCGCTCGCACGGTGCGGTGATCGTGGTCGACGACGCCGGCCGGCCGATGGGTGTGGTCACCGAGGCCGACACCACGGGCGTGGACCGGTTCGCACAACTGCGTCATGTGATGTCCACCGAACTGCACACCGTCCCGGCGGACGCGGACCCGCGTACCGGCTTCGACCTGCTCTCGGCGGGCCGCCGACGACTCGCCCCGGTGGTGGACGCCGACGGTCGACTGGTCGGGGTGCTGACCCGGCAGGGCGCGCTACGGGCCACCCTCTACACGCCGGCCGCCGACGACCAGGGCCGGCTCCGGATCGCGGCGGCCGTCGGCATCAACGGCGACGTGACCGGCAAGGCGGCGGCGCTGCTGGAGGCGGGGTGGACACGCTGGTCGTGGACACCGCGCACGGCCACCAGTCGCGGATGATCTCCGCGCTCCAGGCGGTTCGCAAGCTGGACCCGGGGTGCCGGTGGCAGCCGGCAACGTGGTCACCGCCGAGGGCGTACGCGACCTCGTGGAGGCGGGGCCGACATCATCAAGGTCGGCGTCGGTCCCGGTGCGATGTGCACCACCCGGATGATGACCGGCGTGGGTCGACCGCAGTTCTCCGCCGTGCTCGACTGCGCTACCGCAGCCCGTCAACTGGGTCGGCACGTGGGCCGACGGCGGGTGCGGCACCCCGCGACGTGGCTCTCGCGCTCGCCGCCGGCGCGTCGAACGTCATGATCGGCTCCTGGTTCGCCGGCACCTTCGAGTCTCCCGGTGACCTCTACACCGACGCGGACGGCCGGCGGTACAAGGAGAGCTTCGGGATGGCCTCGGCTCGGGCGGTCAGCGCTCGTACCGCCGACGACAGCCCGTACGACCGGGCCCGCAAGGCGGTGTTCGAGGAGGGCATCTCCTCGGCCCGGATGTACCTGGACCCGACCCGGCCGGGCGTCGAGGACCTGATCGACGAGATCATCGCCGGGTACGCAGCGCCTTCACCTACGCCGGCGCACGCAACCTGACCCAGTTCCACGAACAAGCGGTAGTCGGCGTACAGAGCGCCGCCGGCTTCACCGAGGGAATGCCACTCCCCACGAGCTGGTAACCCGCGGCCCACCCTTCCTCGGGCGTCGATCATGGAGTTGTGGTGCCTCACAAAAGAGGCAACGAGCAATGAACCGCCCACCATAAGTCCATGATCGACGACGCGGGAGGGCGCTGAACCTCGCTGTCAGGTTGACAGTCGGCGTAGTACGGCGCGGGCTGCCTCGCGGGGTTGTCGCCGACGCGGTCGGGCAGGGCACCCGACAGCCAGAGGGTCGCGAAGCCGTGGGCGATCGACCAGGCCGCGAGCGCGTCCCGGTCGGTGTCGACCGGGCCACCGTCGCCAGACAGGGCGGCCACTCCGGAGCGGAGTGCGGCACCGGAGCGCCCCGTGCCGCGACCAGCTCGGGTCGTCGCCGCCCGTCGCCGACTGACCCTCGGCGGCCGCCCGGTCACCCCACTCGGGCAGCGCACCGCCCTCCAGATCGGCTTCGTGGCGGCCACCACGGCAATTTCGTTTGGTGCCTGACTATCAGGGAGCTAACCTACCTGTCGTGGAACTCGTGACCCTCCAGGACGTGCCGCTCGGCCGGCTCCTGGTGGTGGCCGGGCACCTGGTGGGGCAGCGGTGGAACCGCTACCTCGCCGAGGAGCACGGCCTCACCCAGGCCGGCATGATCACCCTGATGACGCTCGCCCGACACGGCGAGTTGCCCCACCGGGCGGTCGCCGAGAGGGTTCGTCCGCCCGGCGACCCTGACCGGCATCGTCGACACGCTCGAGCGCGACGGTCTGGTCGAGCGGCAGCGCGACGACAACGACCGACGCAGCATCCGACTCGCCATCACCCCGCCGGACGGGAACGGGTGGCTGCGCTCGGCGCACTCATGCACTCCGGACGGTCCCTCACCTCGGTCGACGCCGACCCGGCAAAGGCCCAGGTGATCCGCGATTTCCTGCTTGAGGTCATCGGCAGCGGAGACGACCCGCGGATGACCGGACGCCCCAGCGAACCGAAGGATCCAGCGTGCTGATCCGACTGTTGCGCAACCAACTGCGCACCTACCAACGACCGTTGCTGGCGGTGGTGCTGCTCCAGTTCGTGGGCACCATGGCCTCGCTCTACCTGCCCAGCCTCAACGCCGACATCATCGACCAGGGCGTGGCGCGGGGCGACACCGACCACATCGTCCGCATCGGCGGGTGGATGCTGCTGGTCAGCCTGATCCAGATCGTCTGCTCGATCGCCGCGGTCTACCTCGGCGCGCGGATCGCGATGGGCTTCGGCCGAGACGTCCGGGCCACGTTGTTCGGCCACGTCAACCGCTCTCCGCCCGCGAGGTGGCTCGGTTCGGGCGCCGTCGCTGATCACCCGCAACACCAATGACGTGCAACAGGTGCAGATGCTCGTCCTGATGAGCTGCACCATGCTGGTCGCCGCGCCGATCATGAGCGTGGGCGGCGTGGTGATGGCACTCCGCGAGGACATCGGGCTCTCCTGGCTGATGCTGGTCAGCGTGCCGGTGCTGGCCATCGCGCTCGGCGCGATCATCCGTCGCATGGTGCCGGGCTTCCGGCTGATGCAGACCCGCATCGACACGGTCAACCGGGTGCTACGTGAGCAGATCACCGGCATCCGGGTGGTCCGCGCGTTCGTCCGCGAGCCGTACGAGACGGACCGCTTCGGCGTCGCCAACGCCGACCTGACCGCCACGGCGCTGCGTACCGGACGGTTGCTGGCGTTGATCTTCCCGGTGGTCATGCTGGTGCTGAACGTCTCCAGCGTGGCGGTGCTCTGGTTCGGCGCGCAACGGGTGGACGCCAACGCGATCCAGATCGGCGCGCTCACCGCCTTCCTGCAGTACCTGATGCAGATCCTGATGGCGGTCATGATGGCCACCTTCATGATGATGATGGTTCCCCGGGCCGCGGTCTGCGCCGAGCGGATCGTCGAGGTGCTGGACACCGACTCGTCGGTGGTCCCCGCCGCCGCGCCGGTCACCGACCTGCCCACCCGGGCCGAGTTGGAGCTGCGCGGGTGCGGTTCCAGTACCGGGCGCGGTGGAGCCGGTGCTGCGGGACATCTCCTTCCGAGCGACCCCGGGCACCACCACGGCGATCATCGGCAGCACCGGCGCGGGCAAGACCACCCTGCTGTCGCTCATTCCCCGCCTGGTCGACGTCACCGCCGGCGCGGTGCTGGTCGACGGGTGGACGTACGGGAGTTGGCGCCGGACGAGCTGTGGCGGCGCATCGGCCTGGTGCCGCAGCGGCCGTACCTGTTCACCGGGACCGTCGCCAGCAACCTGCGCTACGGCAACCCGGACGCCACCGACGAGGAGCTGTGGGCGGCGCTGGAGATCGCCCAGGCCCGGGACTTCGTGGCCCAGATGCCCGGCGGGCTCGACGCGCCGATCGCGCAGGGCGGCACCACCGTGTCCGGTGGGCAACGGCAGCGCCTGGCCATCGCGCGGGCGCTGGTCCGGCAACCGGAGATCTACCTCTTCGACGACTCGTTCTCCGCACTCGACCTCGGCACCGACGCGCGGCTGAGAGCGGCACTGCGGCCGGTCACCGCGCAGTCCGCGGTGGTGATCGTGGCCCAACGGGTCTCCACGATCATCGACGCCGACCAGATCATCGTTCTCGAGGACGGAGGGTCGTCGGAGTGGGACGACACGGAGTTGCTGGAGACCTGCCCGACGTACGCCGAGATCGTGGCCTCACAGCAGACGGCGGAGGTGGCGGCATGAGCGAGCCCGACAACCGCGCACCGCGGCCGTACCCAGTCAGAAGCCCGGCGGCGACGCCTCGCAGCAACCGGGCGGCGACGCCGCGCAACAGCCCGGCGGCGACGCCGCGCAACAGCCCGGCGGCGACGCTCGGACGCCGAAGCGGCTGCCTCCGGCCGCCCGGCCGGCGGCCCGCCGTGGATGGGCGCCGGGATGCCCGCCGAGAAGTCGATGAACTTCGGGCCGTCGGCCCGCCGGTTGCTCGCCCGGCTGCGCTCGCACCGGCTGCACCTGGCCGCGATCATCACGTTGGCCGTGGTGAGCGTCGGGTTCAGCGTGGCCGGGCCGAAGATCCTCGGTCACGCCACCGACCTGATCTTCAGTGGGTGATCGGCCGGCAACTGCCGGCGGGCACCACCGCCGAGCAGGCCGTCGACGCGGCACGGGCCAGCGGCAACGACAGCTTCGCCGACATGCTGGCCCGGATGGACCTGGTGCCCGGGACGGGCATCGACTTCAGCGCCCTGAAGAGGGTGCTGCTGCTGGCCCTCGGGCTGTACCTGGCCGCGAGCCTGCTGTCCTGGTGGCAGGGCTGGCTGCTCAACGGGTGGTCCAGCGCACCGTGCTGCGGCTGCGCGCCGAGGTGGAGGAGAAGCTCAACCGGCTGCCGCTGCCCTACTTCGACCGGCAGCCGCGCGGCGAGTTGCTCAGCCGGGTCACCAACGACATCGACAACATCTCCACCAGCCTCCAGCAGACCCTCAGTCAGCTGCTCACCTCACTGCTGACCGTCGTGGGCGTGCTGGCCGTGATGTTCTGGATCTCACCGCTGCTCGCCCTGGTGGCCCTGGTCGCGGTGCCGCTGTCGGTGCTGGTCACCCGGCGGATCGCCAAGCGTTCGCAGAAGCAGTTCATCGCCCAGTGGACGCACACCGGCGAGTTGAACGGTCAGATCGAGGAGGCGTACACCGGTCACGAGCTGGTCAAGGTCTTCGGCCGGCAGCGTGAGGTGGAGGCCGCGTTCCACGCGAAGAACGACGAGTTGTTCCGGGCCAGCTTCGGCGCGCAGTTCGTCTCCGGATCATCATGCCGTCGATGATGTTCATCGGAAACCTGAGCTACGTGGCGATCGCCGTGGTCGGCGGGCTGCGGGTCGCCTCCGGGACGATGAGCCTCGGTGACGTGCAGGCGTTCATCCAGTACTCCCGTCAGTTCACCCAGCCGCTCACTCAACTCGCCTCGATGGCCAACCTGCTCCAGTCCGGGTGGCCTCGGCCGAACGGGTGTTCGCGGTGCTCGACGCCGACGAGCAGACGCCCGACCCGGTCGAGCCCGCCCGGGTCGTCGACCCGCACGGTCGGGTCGAGTTCGAACACATCTCGTTCCGCTACAAGGCGGACGAACCACTGATCGACGACCTGTCACTGGTCGCCGAGCCAGGGCACACGGTCGCCATCGTCGGCCCGACCGGCGCCGGCAAGACCACCCTCGTCAACCTGGTCATGCGCTTCTACGAACTGGACGCCGGCCGGATCACCCTCGACGGGGTGGACATCACGACGATGCGGCGCGACGACCTGCGCGGCCGGATCGGCATGGTGCTCCAGGACTCCTGGCTCTTCGGCGGCACCATCCGGGACAACATCGCCTACGGGCGACCGGACGCGACCGAGGAGGAGATCCTCGAGGCGGCCCGGCCACCTTCGTGGACCGGTTCGTGCGCAGCCTGCCCGACGGCTACGACACGGTCATCGACGAGGAGGGCAGCAACGTCAGCGCCGGCGAGAAGCAGCTCGTCACCATCGCCCGCGCTTTCCTCGCCGAACCGTCACTGCTGATCCTCGACGAGGCCACCAGCTCGGTGGACACCCGCACCGAGGTGCTGCTCCAGCGGGCGATGGCCGCGCTGCGTTCGGACCGGACCAGCTTCGTCATCGCGCACCGGCTCTCCACCATCCGGGACGCCGACCTGATCCTGATGATGGAGAGCGGCCGGATCGTCGAACAGGGCACCCACGAGCAGTTGCTCGCCGCCAAGGGCGCGTACCACCGGCTCTACCGATCGCAGTTCACCGGCTCGGTGGTCGACGAGGAACCGGCCGCCCAACCGGCGTCGGTCTAGGGCATGTTTCGGAAGATGTCAGTCCGACGGCAGCAGATCGGTGGCTCGGGCGGCGACCTGCCCGCCGATCAGGGCGAGCGCGGCGTCGGCGGGCATCGGGTCCAGCGCGCGCCCGCCGCGCAGTCGCAGCGCGAGGCGACCGTCGGCCGCCTCCCGGCCACCCAACACCCGAGGTACGGGACGCGGCGGCGGGCCGCGTCCCGGATCCGGGCACCCAGCGAGCCGGCGACGTCGACCTCGACCCGCAGGCCGGCGTCGACGGCCCGTCGGGCCAGGTCGGCCGCCGCGTCGGCCTGCCCGTCGTCCACCGGCAGCACCACCAGCTGGACCGGCGCGTACCAGGCCGGGAAGGCGCCCCGTGCACCTCGATGAGGTACGCGAACAGCCGCTCCATGCTGCCGACCAGGCTGCGGTGCACCATGACCGGCCGACGCCGGCTGCCGTCCGAGTCGGTGTACGACAGGTCGAACCGCTCCGGCTTGTCGAAGTCCAGCTGGATGGTGGAGATGGTCGACTCCCGGCCGGCCGCGTCGATGATCTGAATGTCGATCTTCGGACCGTAGAAGGCGGCCTCCCCGGCGCCTCGACGTACTCCACCCCGGCCAACGCCTCCCGGAGCAGCTGCTCGGCACGGGCCCACTGCGCGTCGTCGCCGACGTACTTCTCGCCCGGCCCCGCAGCGACAGCCGGAAGCCGGCCGGCCGGACACCGAGCGCGGCGTGCGCGGCACGAATCAGCCCGAGGATCTCGACGACCTCCGCACCGACCTGGTCCGGGGCGCAGAAGGTGTGCGCGTCGTTGAGCGAGATGGCGCGTACGCGGGACAGCCCGCCGAGCACCCGGAACGCTCCGAGCGGTACATCCCGCCCAGCTCCGCGATCCGCAACGGCAGCTCCCGGTAGGAACGGCCCCGCGCCCGGAAGACCAGGGCGTGGTGCGGGCAGAGCGCCGGCCGGAGCACGAACTCGTCGTCGGCGCTCAGCCGCATCGGCGGAACATGTCGTCGGCGAAGTAGCCGAGATGGCCGGAGAGTTCGAAGAGTTCGCGCTTGCCCAGCGGCGGCGAGTAGACGTGCTGGTGGCCGGAACGGCGCTCCAACTCCCGGACGTACTCCTCGACGGCATGCCGGGCGGCGGCACCGGCCGGCAGCCAGATTGGCAGGCCGGCACCGGCCAACGGATCGGAGACGAAGAGGTCCAGCTCGCGGCCGAGCCTACGGTGGTCGATCATGTCGGGCTCCTGGATCGGGTACGACCCGGAGGCGACCTGGACTCCGAACGGCGCGCGGCCCTCCGGGCGGATCGCCCGGGGCCTGGTCGACGGTGGTTACGTCAGAGCGGCGCGCCGGGGACACCCGGCGTCGTGGTCACCACTACCGCACTGCGCATACCGCGACCGTAGCCGCCCACCGATCGGGGACGCACCCGGATTTCCGGCGACAGGAGGTGGGCCGCCGGCGCGGGACCCGCCGGCGGCCCTGGCGGCCGAATCGTCAGGAACGGGGGACCCGACGGGCGTGGCCGCGCCGACAACGGTACGCCGACGAACGCCGATCCGCCGCCCGCCTCGGACGGGTGGGACAGCCACCGGGCCCGTCACCCTCGCACGGTTCGCCGCGTTGTAGCTGGGTGCGCCCAGTCGTGTCGACGGTCACGACAGGCCGGGGCTGTCCACGGTGACGCGGGACACGGCGTCAGGCTCAAGACACCCAATCGGCCGCATCCCGCGAGGTGGCAGGCGTGCCCGAACTACTGACTGACGTCGCGTCGCCGACGTGGGCGTACCTGGTGCTGCTCGCGCTGCTGATCGCGGACGCCTTCGTCCCGGTGATCCCCACCCAGGTCATCATGATCACCAGCGGTGCGCTCACCGTCTACGGCGGTCTCAGCCTGCCGGTCACCATCGCCGTCGGCACGCTCGGTGTCTTCGCCGGCGACCTGGCCTGTTATCTGCTCGGGCGGAGGGCACCGGACCGGCGGCCACCACGGCACGCCGAGCTGAGCCGCGCCCGCCGGATGGCCAGCCGGGTCACCCAGGGGCTACGACAACCCGGGCCGCTGGTCATCCTGCTCTGCCGATTCGTGCCGGGCGGCCGGATGGCGGCCTGCTTCTCGGCCGGCCGCAGCCGCTACCCGTACCGCCTGTTCGTGCTCTACGAGGCCGTCGCCGCGCTGGGATGGGCCACCTACGGTGCGCTGGTCGGTCACCTGGGCGGCACCGCGCTGACCGAGTCGGCCTGGCGGCTGGCCATCATCGCCACCGCCGCGGCGGCCGGCTTCGCCGCGGCAGGCTGGGCCATGACCCTGATCAGCGCCCGCCACGCCCGCGCCGCCAACGTCCCAATGGACTGAGCGCCGACCGCCCCTACCCGCCGCCCTTGACCCGCCCGCCGCACCCTCCGCCCTGCCCACGCCCCCGCGATCTTGCACTTGCTGTCCCCGCATTGGGGCATGCCGCGCATAAGCACGACCGAAAGTGCAAGATCGCGGGCGGGCGGGCGGGCGGGTCGCCAGGGCGGGTCGCGGGGCGGGGACAGGGCGGGGCCTCTAGGGTGGTCCCGGGGAAGATTTCGGTGGCCGTCCCGGATTCGGGTGGGTGTCTGCGGCTCCAGGGTTAGGTATGTCTGGAACCCGGAACACCGGTCTGCTGACCCTCGGTGGGATCGCCCTGGCCGCGCTGCTCACCGTGATCGGTCATCTCGAAGTCAACGACGACCTCAACCCGTGGGCGTTGACCGTCAGCGACTTCGCGGTCTCCGACCGGGGCGGCGCCATCGACGTCGCCATGGTGGTGCTGGCGCTCGCCAGCGTGGCGCTGCTGTACGGGCTGCGTCGCGCCGACCCACCCGACCCGGCCCACCCCGACCCTCTCAAGCAGGTCGGCCGAACTGCTGCTCGGCGCGTGGGTCGGTGGGCTGCTGCTGGCGGCGGTGGTGCCGACGAACGAACCGGGCACCGCCATGACCACCGCCGCCTACCTGCACCGGTACGCGTCGGTGGTCGCCTTCCTGGCCTTGCCGGTCGGCGGCTGGCTGCTCGCCCGCCAGCCCACCTGGCCCCGCCGCCCGGACACTACGCGCCCTGGTCCTGCTCAGTCTGGCCCTGGCGGCGGCCATGATCTGGTCCGCCTACCCCGGCGACCGCGTGCTGATCGGCCTGGCCGAGCGCCTCCTGATCCTCACCGAGGTAGCGGTCCTCGCGACGGTGGCGATCCTCCAGACCCGCGCCGTCGATCATGGAGTTGTGGTGCCTCACAAAAGCGGCGTGACGGCGTAAAACGGCCACCACAACTCCATGATCGACCGGGAGGGGCGGGGCCGGGGCCGGGGCGAGGGCGAGGGCGGGGCGGGGTTACTCCAACTCGTGGAGCATTAGCTGGCGGGCCGCTTCGGTGATCGAGCCGGAGAGGCTCGGGTAGATGGTGATGGTCTGCGCCAACTCGTTGACCGTCAGGTTGTTCTCCACCGCCATGGTGATGGGCAGGATCAGCTCGCTGGCCTTCGGCGCGACCACCACACCGCCGATCACCTGCCCGCTCGCCGGCCGGCAGAACAGCTTCACGAAACCGTCGGAGAGGTCGTCCATCTTGGCGCGGGCGTTGCCGGACAGCGGCAACATGACCTGCCGGGCCGGGTCTTGCCCGCGTCCACCTCGTCCTGGGAGACGCCCACGGTGGCCAGCTCCGGGTCGGTGAAGACGTTCGCCGCGACGGTCCGCAACCGCAGCGGGCGGACCGCCTCACCGAGGGCGTGCCACATGGCGATCCGGCCCTGCATGGCGGCGACGCTGGCCAGCAGCAGCACACCGGTGCAGTCGCCGGCGGCGTAGATGCCGGGCACGTTGGTCCGGGAGGCCCGGTCGACTGTCACGTAGCCGCCGCGGCCCAGCTCCACCCCGTACTCGGTGAGGCCCAGGTTCGCGGTGTTCGGGATCGAGCCGACCGTGATCAGCGCGTGCGAGCCGGTCACCTTGCGACCGTCGGAGAGTTCCACCTCGACGCCGTCGGCGGTACGCCGCACCGAGTCGGCCCGGGAGTTGTTGAGGATCTCCATGCCCCGGTTGCGGAACACCCGCTCGATGGCGGACGCGGCGTCGGCGTCCTCGTGCGGCATCACCCGGTCCCGGCTGGAGACCAGGGTGACCTCCACCCCATGGCCAGGTACGCGCTGGCGAACTCCGCGCCGGTCACGCCGGAGCCGACCACGATCAGGTGCTCGGGCAGCTCCGGCAGGTCGTACACCTGGCGCCAGGTCAGGATGCGCTCACCGTCCGGAACGGCGGTGGGCAGTTGCCGGGGGTCGAACCGGTGGCCACCAGCACTGTGGACGCGTCGATCGAGTATTCCTCGCCGCCGTCGGCGGGCGTGATGACGATCCGGTGGGTGTGCCCGAGAGCGTCCTCGCCGAGTCGCGCGGTGCCGGCCACGAAGGTGACCCCGCCTTGAGCAGCTTGGCGTGGATGTCGGCGGACTGCGCCAGCGCCAGCCGCTTGACCCGCTCGTGCACGGCCCGGGCGTCGACGGTGACCGCCTCCAGGCCGTCCGAGTGCACACCGAACTCCTCGGTGTCCCGGTAGCCGGTGACCACCCCGAGCTGGCGATGAAGGTCTTCGACGGTACGCAGTCGGAGAGCACGCACGCCCCACCCGCACCGTCGGCCTCGACCACTGTGACATCGGCGTCCAGCTGGGCGGCGACCAGGGCCGCCTCGTACCCGGCCGGCCCCGCCGATGATCACGATCCGGCTCACAGCGTTCGCCCTTCGTCCATGCTCACAATGACTTTCTTCTCCGAGCGCATTCGACACGCACTGTCGTATTCTCCCCACCCGCCCGCCGGGCTATCGTTCTCGCCGTGCGTCATCACGCCGCCTACGGCTCAAATCTCGACCCCGCCCGGATGCGCGCCTACTGTCCGCATTCGCCGATGGTGGGCACCGGCTGGCTGGAGGGCTGGCGGCTGACCTTCGCCGGGGCGGACGTGATCGGCTGGGAGGGCTCGGTGAGCACCCTTGTCGAGTCTCCGGGTGACCGGGTCTTCGTCGCGCTCTACGACATCCACCCCTATGACGCGGGCCAACTCGACGAGATCGAGGGGTGACCGCCGGCACGTACCGCAAGCTGCACGTGCGGGTCTCCACCCTCGACGGCGACGTGACCGCCTGGATCTACGTCTTCAACGGCTACGAGGGTGGCCTGCCGACCTCGTGGTATCTGTCCGAGATCGCGAACGCCGCCGAGAAGGCGGGCGCCCGGACGACTACGTCACCGAGCTGCGGGCCCGCCCACCGGCACCGCGTCGGCGTAGCAGCGCGTATCGCACGCCTCCAGTCTGCTACCGCCGTCGATCGGATCGCCGGTCGGGCCCGGTCGGGGTCGTCAATCACACACTGGCCGCCGGGACCGACAGTTCGTACATGTCGGTCCACCAGGTCTCCCGCAGGCCCACCGACCGGTAGAGCGACAGCGGCGCGGTCGGATTGGTGAGGTCGACGCCCAGGCCGACCGACTGCCGGCCCTCTCGGCGTAGCGGGCGAAGGCGCGGCGCAGCAGCGCCGCACCCACACCCGGCGACGGTACGCGGGCAGCACCGACAGAGCTTTCACCCAGCCCTCCTGCTGCTCCAGCGCCTGATTCGAGGACTGCAACGCGCCGACCGGCACCCCGTCCACCTCGGCGACGAGCCATTCGTCCCAGGCGGTCAGGTCGCCGATCCGCGCACGCCACCGCTCGTACGACAGTGGTTCGTGGTCGGGGTGTCGCCGAAGGCGGCCTCGTGGATCCGGTGGAACTCCCGCAGGTCGGCCTCGTCGTCCGGGCGAACCGGTCGCACCGTCACGCCGGGAGGCCCGGCGGGCTCGTCGGGCCGGTCGGTCAACGACCCGCTCATCCGGACGTACCGCTTGACCAGCGCGAACCCGACCGCGCGCACTGTGCGTTCCCAGTCACGTTCCGGCGCGAAGACCGCGCAGCGGACGGTGAGCGACGGCAGCCCGCTCGGCGGCGCGCTCGGCGACCCGGTCCAGTTGGCGGGCCAGCAGCGGCGCCGGACGGCGGCGGCGTGTGCCGGCTCGACGTAGACCTCCACGAACTCCCGGCCCACCCCGATCGGGTTGTCCACCGTCGCCCAGCCGACCACCGTGTCGTCCGGGTCGACGGCCAGCCAGAGTCCCGGGTCGGGTCGAAGTAGGGCGGTCAGCGACGCCGCCACGTCCTCGGCGTCGAAGTCGGGATGGCCGATGGCGAAGGTGTCGGCGGCGTGCACCACCGCGAGGATCGCCGGCACGTCGTCGAGGGTGGGCCGGCGCGTTGTCCAACCAGCGGGAAGGGTCACGGCAGAACATCCTGGCAGCCGGTCTCCTCGGGCGCCGCCCATTTTCCCCGACGGCGGCTCAGGCGAGGTCGGCCCGGGTGCGGTGCAGCAACTCCACCAGCTCGGCGCCATCCGCGGGGCCGAGGGCCGTGAACGCCGGCGCGGCCAGCCGGTTGGTCACCGCCTCCGCCCAGAGTCGGCGGCGCACCAGCGGCCCGATCGGTGGGTACGGCGGCGGCCAGCCGCAGGCCACCGCCCCGGCCTCTCCCTCCGGCCCGGCCAGCACCGCCTCCAGCGGAGTCATCCCGGCGGCGCGCACCGCCAGCAGGTAGGCGCCGGTGAAGTGTTCCCGAGCAGCCGCAGCCCGGCGGCGGTCCGGGCTCCCGCGGAGAGATCCGGGAGCGGCATGGCCCGCCACGCGGCGAAGAGGGCATCGCGCTGGCGTCCGCCGCCACCACCGCCCGCTCGACGAGCGCAGACAGGCGCTCGGTGCCGGGTAGGGGCCGAGCTGCTGCGCTCCCCACCGGCAGCACTCGGCGAGGCTCGCGGCGGCCACCTGGAACGGCGGGACGACCCGGGCCGCCGCGTCCCAACCGTCGGCGACCGCGTCCGGGCGAGAAATCCGAGGGCGGCGGCGGCCGTCTCGGCCCGCACGTCGCCGAGCGCCCCGGCCCGACCGCTGATGTAGAAGGCCCAGCCGGAGATGCCGAGCAGCCGGGCCCGGCGCAACGTGGTCGGGTCCCGGCTGAACGCGTCACCCAGGTCGAGCACGACCGGTTTGCTGGCGGCCGCGACCTGCTCCGGAGTCACCGCGGCGCCCGCCGTCGACGGTCCGCACCCTCGTCGTCCATCGATGGTCAGTCTGCCGCGCTGCCGCCCGCGTCCGCATTCCCTCTTCGGCCACCAGCGCCTCGACCGCCGCCTCGACCTCACCCGCGCGCCGCCGCGCCACGGTGACCGCCCGCTCGGCGGCACGGCGGGCGAGCTTGGCCCGGCTGAGGTCCTGCTCGGCGACCGCGCGCCGCCGCTCCAGCTCGGCCAGCTCGGCCTCCAGACCATCGAGTACGGCGACGCCGTCCCGCTCCTGCCCGGCCGCCTCGGTCAGCTCGGTCTCGGCGCGCTCCTGGTCGGCCTGCGCCCTGGCCAACTCCCGGTCCAGGGCGCGGCGCTGCCGGCGTGCTCGGCGCGGGCCGCTCGCTGCGCAGCCCGCTCGGCCTGCTCGGCCTGCTCGGCGCGCTCCGCCGCGCGGGTGCCGCCTCCGGACGCCCCGTTGGGTGCCGGGTCGACGGGCCGGGCGTTCCTCCTCGTGCTCCTCGTCGTCGCCGGTAACCAGCCGCAGTTGCGGCCGGGGCACCTCGCCGAAGCCCGCGTAGCTGGCCGCCCGGAGCAGGCGGCCCGCCCGGACCTGTTCGGCGACCTCGACGTCGGAGAACGCCGCGTTCAGGGTCGCCTCCACCTCGGCCAGTGGCAGCCGGCTCGCCGGTGGCGCGTCCGGCTCCGCGGCGGCGAGCTTGCGGACCTCGGCGACCAGGGCACCGACCACCGCCCGGCGCTGCGCGGACAGCTCCCGCAGTCGGGGCCCCGCAGCTCCCGCTGGGCGGTGCGCAGCGCATCGGCGAGCTGGACCAGGTCGGCCACCAGCTCCGGACGTTGGATGGCGAGCAGATTCACCAGCCAGGCCGCCACCGTCGGGCGACGGAGCCGGGCCAACTGTCGGGCGGCGGTCGGGTCACCGGCACGGCGGGCCTCGGCCACGGCGGTGTCCCGGGCGGCCACGAACCGGTCCGGTGGGGTGCGGTAGAGCTGCTGCACCAGCTCCGCGGAGAGGCCGGGCATCGGGTCAGACGTCGACCCGGCTACCGGGCTCCAGTCGCTGGTACTCGGTGCCGGACAGCGCCGTGTACTGCTGGTCGAGCACACCCAACCCGTTGTCGTTGAGCAACGCGTCGTGCAGGGCGTACGCGCGACGCGGTGCGACCGCGCGGATGAAGTCGACCACCTCGGAGAACTTCGACCAGGGGCGTGGATCGGCGCGAAGAGCGTGTCGACGGGTGTCTCGTCCGGCACCACCAGGGAGTCGCCCGGGTGGTAGACCACGTCGTTGATCAGATAGCCGACGTTGTCGATCACCGGGATGTCCGGGTGGATCACCGCGTGCCGTCCCCGTAGGCGCGGACGGCGACCCGGCGGCGGTGAACGACTCACCGGGGCTGACCGGGTGCAGCACCTCGGCCGCGTCACCCAGGGTCTCGGCGAGCGAGGCGGGCCCGTGGATCGGGATCGACTGTCGGTCGAGCTGCCGCCGCATCGCCGCCAGGTCCAGGTGGTCGGGGTGTTTGTGGGTGATCAGCACCGCGTCCGCACCGTCCAACGCCCGCGCGGAGTCGCTGAACACTCCGGGGTCGACGACGAGCACTCCCCGTCGTGTTCCACCCGGAGGCAGGAGTGGGCGTACTTGGTGAGCCGCATCGTGACTCCTCGATTATCGAATCGTGACGTCCTCAGCGCAGTCTGCCGGAACCAGCCGACGTGTGCGTTGCGTCCGAGCTATCGCCACACCGGTTGGCGACGGAGGGAGCGGGATGGACGAACAGGCGGGACGACGCCGCAGCGCGCTGTTGGCGGCGGTGACTCTGGCGGCGGCGCTGGCTCTGACGGGTGCGGCGCCGGCGACAGCGGGCGGAGGACACAGCGGGAGTGGCGGCCGAGGCACCGCCGGCCAACGGCGGCGAGGCCGGTAGGGACGCGCCGCGGGCGCACCCAGGCGGCCGGCGCCGGCGCACCGGACCTGCGGGTCGACCAACGGGCGATCATCTACACCGGAACGATGCGTGTGCAGGTGGACGATGTGGACGAGGCCGCCCGCGAGACCGTCGCCGTGGCCACCCGGGCCGGTGGCTTCGTCGGCGGCGACCAGCGGCGCGATACCGGTGCCGACGCCGTGGCGGAGTTGCAGCTGCGCGTGCCGGCGGCCACGTTCACCGGCGTGGTGGAGGAGATTGCCAAGCTCGGTCGGCAGCAGCGGCGGGAGATCGACACTCAGGACGTCACCGAGGAGACCGTCGACCTGGACGCCCGGATCGCCAGTCAGCGAGCCCGGGTGGAGAGCGCCCGGCGACTGCTGGCCCGGGCCACCTCGATCACCGACCTGGTGTCGTTGGAGAACGAGTTGGGCCAACGGCAGTCCGACCTGGCCTCACTGGAGGCCAAGAAGCGACGCCTGGGCGACCTGACCGCCCTCTCCACCATCACCGTGTCACTGGTCGGGCAGGCGGCGAAGAACACCGAGGAGAAGGCCGAGACCGGCTTCCTGGCCGGACTCAAGGGCGGCTGGAAGGCGTTCGTCGCCTCGATGACCGTCCTGCTCACGGTGCTGGGCGCGTTGCTGCCGTTCCTGGTGGCGCTCGGCGTACCGCTGGGGTGCTGCTGGTGGCGCTGCGCCGGCGGCGGAAGTCGCCGGCGCTGGTCGCTCCGGTCAGCGCGCCGCCGCCAGTGCCCGCAGCGCGGTCTGCACCATGACGCGTACGCCGACCGGGATGGCCCGCTCGTCCACGTCGAAGCTCGCGCGGTGCAGGTCGACGTTCGGGCCGGAGCGGCCCACGCCGAGACGGGCGAGGGCGCCGGGGACGTACTCCAGATACCAGGAGAAGTCCTCGCCGCCCATGCTCTGCGGTGTCTCGGCGATGCCGTCCGAGCCGAGCGCGGCGGCGGTGGCGGCGGTGAGCACCTGGATCGCCCGGGAGTCGTTGCACACCGGCGGCCGGCCGCGCAGGTATTCCAGGTCGACGGTGGCGCCGGTCGGGGCGATCACGTCCCGGACGACCTGAGCGACGATCTTGGAGCCTGCTCCACGTGTCGCGGTCCATCACCCGCAGGGTGCCGGAGGCGCTCGCCTCGGAGGGATGACGTTGTAACGGGTGCCGGCCGAGGCGTGGCCGAAGACCAGCAGCAGGCCGCTGTTGGCCGGCACCCGGCGACTGACCAGGAGGGCACCTCGGTGATCAGCCGGCCGAGCGCGTCGACCAGGTCGACGGTCAGGTGCGGCCGGGCGGTGTGCCCGCCCGGCCCGGAGAGTCGGACGGTGACGTTGTCGGCGGCCGCGGTGATCGGGCCGACCCGCAGGCCGACCTGGCCCACCGGCAGGTTCGGGTCGCAGTGCAGCGCGAAGATCTGCACCACGTCGTCCAGGCCACCGGCCTCGATGACCTCCAGCGAACCGCAGGGCAGGATCTCCTCGGCCGGCTGGAAGATGAGCCGGACCCGACCGTCCAGCTCGCCGAGGTCGGCGAGCTGGGCCAGCAGCATGCCGACGCCGAGCAGGATCGTGGTGTGCACGTCGTGCCCGCAGGCGTGGCAGACGCCGTCCACTGTCGACCGGTAGGGCACGTCCTGGAGTCGTCGAGCGGCAGGGCGTCGATGTCGGCGCGCAGCGCGACGACCGGCCGTCCGGCCTGCCGTTGACGTCGCAGATCACGCCGTTGCCCTTCGGCAGCAGGCGCGGGTCAGCCCGGCCAGGGAGAGTTCCCGGGCGATCAGGGCGGCCGTCTCGAACTCGGTGCCGGAAAGCTCCGGGTGCGAGTGAAGGTGACGGCGGGTAGCGATCAACCCGGGACCCGGAGCGCGAGGAGGTGGTCCAGCTCACGCGGCAGTGGCTGGGTTCCCGCTACCGTCTCCGGCCAGGACGCCGCCAGCTGGCCACCCGTGGGCAGCGTCAACGCACTCGTCACGTCGAATTCTCGATCACTAGAGATGGATGGATCATCGGGGACAGCAGACAGCCTAGACCTCCGACGGTGACGCTGCGCAACCTCGTTACGGTGATGAACGGACCGCGAAGCGTCACGAATGCCCTGCTGAGAGCCTTCGAAGAGTTGAGAGACAGCAGGTAGATCACGGTCGAACGCCGTCATCCGCCCCTCACCTCCTACAACGCGTAACCAATCGCTGCGGTTTCGAAACTCGATAGCGCGCACCGAGCCTCGTTGCGAATTGTCGCATTAGTCGGGGTGATGAACTGACACTCCGACAATTAGCCGACCACACTCCGCGACGACCGGTTAAGGACGCTCACACGCACGCATCCGCCGTGGGCGCACACGGTGTGCGTCCAGTCCCAACCGAGGGGTACCCGCTGACGCCGGGGAAACACCGCGCCAGGACCGGCCGGACGTCAGAAGCGGTCGGTGGGCCGGTACAGGCCCCACACCTCGCGCAGCGTCCCGCAGACCTCACCCACTGTCGCCCGGGCCCGCAGCGCCGCCTTCATCGGGTACAGCACGTTGTCCGTGCCCTCGGCGGCGGTCCGCAGGTCCGCGAGTGCCCGCGTCACCGCGTCGGCGTCCCGCTCGGAGCGCAGCCGCGCCAGCCGCTCGGCCTGAGCCGCCTCGATCGTCGGGTCGACCCGCAGCGGCTCGTACGGCTCCTCCTCGTCCACCGTGAACCGGTTGAGCCCGACCACCACCCGCTCCCCGAGTCGATCTCCTGGGCGATCCGGTACGCGGACTGCTCGATCTCCCGCTTCTGGAACCCGGCCTCGATCGCGTCCACCGCCGAACCGTGGTCGGCCACCCGCTCCATCAACTCGAGGGCGGCGGCCTCCATCTCGGCGGTCATCGCCTCCACCACGTACGAGCCGGCGAACGGGTCGACGGTGGCGGTCAGGTCCGTCTCGTAGGCCAGCACCTGCTGGGTACGCAGCGCGAGCCGGGCCGCCTTCTCGGTGGGCAGCGCGATCGCCTCGTCGAAGCTGTTGGTGTGCAGCGACTGGGTGCCGCCGAGCACCGCGCCCAGCCCCTGCACCGCCACCCGGACCAGGTTCACCTCCGGCTGCTGCGCGGTGAGCTGCACGCCCGCGGTCTGGGTGTGGAAGCGCAGCATCAGCGACTTGGGATCCTTGGCGCCGAAGTCGTCGCGCATCAGCCGGGCCCAGATCCGCCGGGCGGCGCGGAACTTCGCCACCTCCTCCAGCACTGTGGTGCGGGCCACGAAGAAGAACGACAGCCGGGGCGCGAAGTCGTCCACGGCGAGCCCGGCGGCCAGCGCCGCCCGTACGTACTCCACGCCGTTGGCCAGGGTGAACGCGATCTCCTGCGCGGGCGTCGCACCGGCCTCGGCCATGTGGTAGCCGGAGATGGAGATGGTGTTCCACTTCGGCACCTCCTGCCGGCAGTACGCGAAGGTGTCGGCCACCAGGCGCAGCGACGGCTTCGGCGGGAAGATGTACGTGCCCCGGGCGATGTACTCCTTGAGGATGTCGTTCTGGATGGTGCCGTTGAGCGCCGCGCCGGGCACCCGTTCTCCTCGGCGACGAGTTGGTAGAGCAACAGCAGCACCGAGCCGGGCGCGTTGATGGTCATCGAGGTGGACACCTTGTCCAGCGGGATGTCGGCGAAGAGCAGCCGCATGTCCTCGATGGAGTCGATCGCGACGCCGACCTTGCCGACCTCACCGTGCGCGATCGGCTCGTCGGAGTCGTACCCCATCTGGGTCGGCAGGTCGAAGGCGACCGAGAGGCCCATCGTGCCGGCCCGCAGGAGCTGGTGGTAGCGCGCGTTGGACTCGGTGGCGGTGCCGAAGCCGGCGTACTGGCGCATGGTCCACGGGCGGGAGGTGTACATGGTGGGGTAGACCCCACGGGTGTACGGAAACTCGCCGGGGCTGCCCAGCCGGGAGTCCAGGTCTTCCGGAAGGTCGTCCGCCGTGTAGACGCCGTTGATCGGGAAACCGGACTCACTTGACCGCCGTTGGCTCATCCCGGATGGTAGGACGCCTGGCCAGCTCGCCGGATGAGGGATACCGCACAGCGCGTCCGGACCCTCGACAAGAGGTGAACGAAGGACCACGTTCTGTGTACTTCGATAAACGTCCGTCGCGTCGGCTTTCGCATCGGGCGTCGGAACCAGCAAGATAGGGGTTGTGTCCCAGCCCCCTCGATTTCCCGGTGGCTTTTCTGTGACTCAGATCCCGACCTGGAGCGGCGGACCAGTTAGTCCCGCCAACGGACGAGCGGCGCCCGGCACCACCATTGGTGGCCGGTACGCGCTCCGGTCCTCGGTGGGCAACGGCGGTATGGGCACGGTGTGGCGCGCCACAGACACACTGCTGCGCCGTGACGTGGCGGTGAAGGAGGTCGTCCTGCCTCCGGGGCTGGCCCCAGCGACCGTGACGCGATGTACGAACGCACCCTGCGTGAGGCCCGCGCTGCGGCCGCCATCCAGCATCCCGCCGTCGTGCAGGTGTACGACGTGGTCACCGAGGCCGGTCGACCCTGGATCGTGATGGAGCTGCTGGACGCCCGCAGCCTCGCCGACATGGTCATCGAGGACGGGCCGGTCGCGCCCGCGCGGTCGCCAAGATCGGCATCGCGCTGCTCGGCGCGTTGGAGGTCGCGCACGCGATCGGCGTGCTGCACCGCGACGTCAAGCCCGCGAACGTGCTGATCTGCACCGACGGGCGCTGCGTGCTGACCGACTTCGGTGTCGCCCGGATGCCCACCGACGTGCAGCTCACCACCCCGGCATGGTGCTCGGCTCACCGCACTTCATCTCGCCCGAGCGGGCGATGGGTCAGGAGTTCGGCCCACCGAGCGACCTGTTCTCGCTGGGTGTGACGCTCTACACCGCTGTCGAGGGGCGGCCCCGTTCGACAAGGGCGACCCGATCGAGACCATGCACGCCGTCGTGGAGGACCCGCCCGCGCCACCGCAGCGCAGCGGCCCGCTCACCCGCGTGTTGATGGGTCTGTTGGAGAAGGACCCGGCGCGACGACTCGACGTGCACACCTCCGGGCCATGCTGCGCGAGTTGCTCGCCGGCCCGCTGGGCAGCACCGCGACCGCCGTCCACTCGGTCACCGACCCGTACGCGGTGGTGCCGGTGCAGCAGCGTCCCGTACCCGTCCTCCCGCCGGCCCAGCCGGAGCCGAAGCCGGACAGCCAGATCGGCGGCCCGGCGATGCTGGGCCCGGGTGAGTCCCTGACCGACCGGCTGGCGGCGCTGCGCCGGGGCGAACGCCCAAGGCGGCTCGCGCGGCCGGCGTCACCGGCGGGCTCGACGAGACCAGCGCCGACGCGTTGGCCGGTCCGCTGCACACGCCGACCGGCGCGATGCCGGCACCCGGCCGACCGGCGGCCGGGCGCACCTACGGCGGCAACGCGGACGCCACCCAGCGGGTGGACGCGGGCGGGCACCCGACGCCACCCAGCGGGTCAGCTACGGCAACCCGGCCGACGCCACCCAGCGGGTCGGCTACGGCAACCCGGCCGATGCCACCCAGCGGGTCGGCTACGGCGGCGCACCGGAGGCCACCCAGCGGGTCGGCTACGGCGGCGCACCGGAGGCCACCCAGCGCATCGGCGGCACCTACGGTGGCGGCAACCAGTGGTCGGTGCCCGGCACCGGTCAGCCCTGGGCCACCGCACCCGCCGCCTCGGGCGGCGGCACCTGGGCAAGGTCCGGGCCACCGGCGGTCAGCTCGTCAGCACGGTCAGGGCTGGCCACGCAAGGTGCAGCTCGCCGCGGCCGGCGGGTTGGCCGTCGTGCTGCTGCTCACCGTGGTGGCGTTGTCCAGCGGCGACGATCCCCGCCGAGCACCCCGGTGGCGCAGCCAGCGCATCCGCCCCGGCGGCTCCCACCTTCGAGATGCAGGAGCACACGGCGCGCGGCATCCAGGTCATGGTGCCGAAGGGCTGGAAGAAGTCCACCGGGGGCTCGTACACCGACTACATCGACCCGCAGGACAGCGGCCGCAAGGTCCGCATCATCACCGAAGTGGTCCAGCAGCTCCGCCCGGTGGGCGGAGACCGCCGAGAACGGCCTCAAGACCAGGACCACCTCCTGCGTCAAGCCGTACAACCAGATCTCCTCCCGCGACACGGAACTGGACAGCAAGCCGGCCGCCGAATTCGAGTACACCTGCGGCGAGGGTGACGTCATGCGGCACGGCGTCTGGCGGGTGTGGCGCAGGACGGCAAGGCGTACTCGTTCTACCTCACCGCGACGGACGCCAAGTTCACCGAGAGCAAGCCGATCTTCGAGGAGATGGCGCGCACGTTCCAGCTCACCGGAGACGGCTGAGCCGGAGGGAACCCACAGGGGTGATCCGTCGCCGTGCTATCAAGGGGCATGGCGGCGGACACCACTGACATCGACGACATTCGCGAGCAAGCCCGGCGCTGGCTGGCCGACGACCCCGACCCGGCCAGCCGGGACGAGCTGACGGCGGTGCTCGACCGGCTTCCGGCGAGCGCCCGGAGCTGGCCGACCGGTTCGCCGGCCCGCTGACCTTCGGCACGGCGGGTCTGCGCGGCCCGCTGCGCGCCGGCCCGAACGGGATGAACCTCGCCGTGGTCACCCAGGCCGCTGCCGGCCTGGTCACCTGGCTCGCGGCCCAGGGTGGCACCGGTCCGCTGGTGATCGGGTACGACGCTCGGCACGGCTCCCGGCAGTTCGCCGAGCGCACCGCCCAGGTGGCGACCGGGGCTGGCCGGCCCGCGCTGCTGCTGCCCGGCCCACTGCCCACCCGGTGCTGGCGTACGCGGTGCGCCACCTCGGCGGGGTCGCCGGAGTGATGGTCACGGCCAGCCACAACCCGCCCCAGGACAACGGCTACAAGGTCTACCTCGGCGCGGAGCTGGGCGGCGAGCTGGGTGCCGGCGCGCAGATCGTGCCGCCGGCCGACGCCGGGATCGAGGCGGCCATCCGAGCGGTCGGCTCGCTGGCCCAGGTGCCGCTGGGCGAACCCGGTCAGGTGCTCGGTGACGACCTGGTCGCCGCGTACGTCGAGCGGGCCACCGCGGTGATCGACCCGGACGGGCCACGGGACCTGATGGTGGCGTACACCCCTCTGCACGGGGTGGGCGCGGCGGTGCTCACCGCCGCCTTCGCCCGCGCCGGTTTCCCGACTCCCGGTGTGGTGCCCGACCAGGCCGAGCCGGACCCGGCGTTCCCCACCGTGTCGTTCCCCAACCCGGAGGAACCGGGAGCGGTGGACCGGCTGATCGCCCTGGCCGACGCCACCGGCGCGGACCTCGCCATCGCGAACGACCCGGACGCCGACCGGTGCGCGGTGGTCGTCCGGGACGGCCGGACGGCCAGGACGGCCGGGACGGCCGGACGGCCGGACGGCCGGGACGGCTGGCGGATGTTGCGCGGCGACGAGGTGGGCGTGCTGCTCGCCGATCACCTGATGCGCCGCGGGTGACCGGGCTCTACGCCACCACGATCGTGTCGTCGTCACTGCTGCGGGCGATGTGCGCGGCCGGGGCCTGCCCTACGACGAGACGCTGACCGGCTTCAAGTGGATCGTGCGGGCCGGCGGTGGAAGCTCGCCGCTGGTCTACGGCTACGAGGAGGCGCTCGGCTACTGCGTCGCCCCGGAGCACGTACGGGACAAGGACGGCATCACCGCCGCGCTGACAGTGGCCGAGCTGGCCGCCGGTCTGAAGGCGCAGGGCCGCACGTTGACCGACCGGCTGGACGAGTTGGCCGCCGAGTTCGGCGTGCACCACACCGACCAGCTCTCCGCCCGGGTGGACGACCTGCGGGTGATCGCCGACGCGATGGCCCGGATCCGGGCGGCCACCCCGGCCACCCTGCTCGGGCATCCGGTGGACAGCGTCCGGGACCTGCTGCCCGAGTCGGACGTGGTGATCCTGCGTACCGGGTGGCCCGGTGGTGATCCGCCCGTCCGGGACGGAACCGAAGCTCAAGGCGTACCTCGAGGTGGTGGAGCCGGTGCCCGACGGCGACGTCGCCGCCGCCCGCGCCGGGCGCAGTCGGCGATCGCGCGGTTGCGCACGGAGATCGCCGAGGCCCTGGGGCTCTGACCGGCGGGCCGGGCCGACCCCTCGGGGCCTGGCCGCCCGGTGGTCGGTCGGGTGGTTGGTGTCCTTTGCTCTGCTTCAACCCACGCTACGGAAACGGGCCGGAAGTGTTGCCTCCGTTGAAGCAGAGCAAAGGACGCGCAGGCAGGGGCCGACGCCCGGTCGCAAACCTCGGAAGACCGCCGCGCGGGGTCAGCGGCGAGGGCCGAGGGCCTGGTCGACGGCCCGGGCCAGGGCGGCGACGACGAGGCCGACCGACGGGCGGACCACCGAGTCGTCGGTGCTCACCTCGCCGGAGAACCCGGCGCCGCTGGCGATCTCCTCCAACCGGCGGCGGGCGTCGGCGGCGGTCTCGCCGCTCACCCGAGCGCGGTCTCCATCCGGAGCACCACGACCAGGGTGGCCAGCGCGGCCGTCCGCTCGTCCGGGCTGCCGCGCCGGTCAGTGCCTCGGCCAACCGCTGCCGGGTCTCCGCCTCGACGGACGTGTCGACGACCGGGTAACGGTGCACGTGGATGAAGCCCAGCTCGGTCTCGTCGATGTCCCGGACGACGCCCTGCCGGCACAGGTCACCGAGGATCCGGTCGCGCAGGCCGTGCCGCAGGCGCTGCACCCAGGACGCCGGGGTGTGCGGCGTGTCGGCGGCGATCCGGCTGAGGACCTCGTCAGTGAACAGCCCGCCGGTCGGCGTCGGGTCGATCACCGACAGGGACCCGTCGTCGTACGCGATCCGGCCGGCCAGGGCCAGCTCGACCAGCACTGCGGCCGCCATGCCCAGGTCCAGGCTGATCCGTGGCATGGTCGCCTTGCCGGTCGTGTCGTCGTAGGCGAGAAGCAGCAACTCCTCGGCGAGCGGAACACCAGTCATGGCCGAAGACGGTAGCGGGTCCGTGCACCAACGCGCACGGACCCGCCGGACCCGCACCGACCGGGGTGGCACCTCAGAAGCGGGGCATGCCACCGAACTGGCGGTCCCCGGCGTCGCCGAGCCCGGGAACGATGAACATGCTGTCGTTGAGCCCGTCGTCGATCGAGGCCGTGACCAGGCGCAACGGCAGGCCGGAGCGTTCCAGCCGCTCGATGCCCACCGGCGCGGCGAGCACGCAGAGCACTGTGATGTCGGTGCAGCCGCGATCGGCCAGCAGCCGGCAGGAGTGCTCCAGCGAGCCGCCGGTGGCCAGCATCGGGTCGAGCACCAGCACCGGCAGCCCGGTCAGGTCGCGCGGCAACGACTCCATGTACGCACGCGGCTCGTAGGTCACCTCGTCACGGGCCAGACCCACGAAGCCCATCGAGGACTCGGGCAGCAGGCCGAGCGCGGCGTCCGCCATGCCGAGGCCGGCCCGCAGCACAGGCACCAGCAGCGGCGGGTTCGCCAGCCGGTGCCCTCGGCGCCGGTGACCGGCGTCTGCACCGGGTACCGCTCGACGGGGAAGGAGCGCGCCGCCTCGTACACCAGCATGGTGGTCAGTTCGTGCAGCGCGGCCCGGAACGTCGAGGAATCGGTGCTCGCGTCCCGCATGGCGGTCAACCTGGACTGGGCCAGCGGATGGTCAATGACGTGTACGTCCACGATCGCTCAACCTACCGGTCTGCCGGGCGTGGTGGTGCGGGTGCGGTCGGACCAGCGACGTCGCTCACGCCAGGCCCACCGTGACCAAGATCACTTGTCCGTCCCGTGCGTAGACTTCTCAGCATGACGGCGACAACGACGTCGGCCCGGTCGGAGCTCTCCGAGCTGGGACGATCCGAGACCGCTCTGCGGACCTTCCTGCACGGCCTACCGGGCGTGGACCAGGTCGGCGCGGAGCAGCGGGCGGCACAGCTCGGCACCCGCTCCATCAAGACCACCGCCAAGGCCCAGGCGATCGACCTGGCGATCCGGATGGTCGACCTGACCACCCTGGAAGGGGCGGACACCCGGGCAAGGTGCGCGCGCTGGCCGCGAAGGCACTGCGCCCGGACCCGGCCGACCCGTCCTGCCCGCACGTCGGCGCGGTCTGCGTCTACCCGGCGATGGTCCCCACGTGGCAGAGGTGCTGCGCGGGTCTGCCGTGCACCTGGCCAGCGTGGCGACGGCGTTCCCGTCCGGCCAGGCGCCATTGGAGATCAAACTGGCCGACACCCGGGCCGCCGTCGCGGCCGGCGCCGACGAGATCGACATGGTGATCAACCGGGGTGCGTTCCTGGCCGGGCGGTACCAGGAGGTCTACGACGAGATCGTGGCCACCAAGGAGGCCTCCGGGGACGCCCACCTCAAGGTGATCCTGGAGACCGGCGAGCTGGCCACCTACGACAACGTCCGGCGGGCCTCCTGGCTGGCCATGCTGGCCGGCGGCGACTTCATCAAGACCTCCACCGGCAAGGTCCCGGTCGCGGCGACGATGCCGGTGACCCTGGTGATGCTGGAAGCGGTCCGTGACTTCCGCGAGGCGACCGGGCGACAGGTGGGCGTGAAGCCCGCCGGTGGCATCAAGACCACCAAGGACGCGATCAAGTACCTGGTGATGGTCAACGAGACCGTCGGCCCGGACTGGCTCGACCCGGACTGGTTCCGCTTCGGCGCGTCCAGCCTGCTCAACGACCTGCTGATGCAGCGCACCAAGCTGACGACCGGCACCTACTCCGGTCCCGACTACTTCACCCTGGACTGATAGCCGATGTTCGAATATGCCCCGCCCCCGAGTCCCGCTCGGTGGTGGACCTCAAGCCCTCGTACGGGCTGTTCATCGACGGCACGTTCGTCGACCCGACCGACGGTGGCAGCTTCAAGTCGATCAACCCCGCCTCCGAGGAGGTGCTGGCCGAGATCGCCGAGGCCGGTGCCGCCGACGTGGACCGCGCCGTGCGCGCCGCCCGTAAGGCGTACGACAAGGTCTGGGGCCCGATGTCGGGCCGGGACCGGGCGAAGTACCTGTACCGGATCGCCCGGCTCATCCAGGAGCGCTCCCGCGAGCTGGCCGTCCTGGAATCACTGGACAACGGCAAGCCGATCCGGGAGTCCCGCGACGTCGACCTGCCGCTGGTCGCCGCGCACTTCTTCTACTACGCCGGCTGGGCCGACAAGCTGGAGCACGCCGGCTTCGGCGCGAACCCCGGCCGATCGGTGTGGCCGCGCAGGTCATCCCGTGGAACTTCCCGCTGCTCATGCTGGCCTGGAAGATCGCCCCGGCGCTCGCCGCCGGCAACACGGTGGTGCTGAAGCCGGCCGAGACCACCCGCTGACCGCGCTGCTGTTCGCCGAGATCTGCCAGCAGGCCGACCTGCCGGCCGGCGTGGTCAACGTCCTCACCGGCGCCGGCGACACCGGCCGCGCGCTGGTCGAGCACCAGGGCGTGGACAAGGTGGCCTTCACCGGCTCCACCGAGGTCGGCCGGGCCATCGCCCGGTCCGTCGCCGGCACCCGCAAGAAGCTGACGCTGGAGCTGGGCGGCAAGGCCGCCAACGTCGTCTTCGACGACGCGCCCATCGACCAGGCCGTCGAGGGCATCGTCAACGGCATCTTCTTCAACCAGGGCCACGTCTGCTGCGCCGGCTCCCGACTACTGGTCCAGGAGAACGTCGCCGACCGGGTGCTGGAGTCGCTGAAGCGCCGAATGGCCCAGCTCCGGGTCGGTGACCCGCTGGACAAGAACACCGACGTCGGCGCGATCAACTCGGCCGCCCAGCTGGAGCGGATCCGCGAGCTGTCCGACGCCGGCTCGGCCGAGGGCGCCGAACGCTGGTCGCCGCCGTGCGAGCTGCCCGACCGTGGCTTCTGGTTCGCGCCGACCATCTTCACCGGCGTCACCCAGGCACACCGCATCGCCCGCGAGGAGATCTTCGGCCCGGTGCTGTCGGTGCTCACCTTCCGCACCCCGGCCGAGGCCGTGGAGAAGGCCAACAACACGCCGTACGGGCTGTCGGCCGGGATCTGGACCGACAAGGGCTCCCGGATCCTGTGGATGGCGGACCGGCTGCGCGCCGGTGTGGTCTGGGCCAACACGTTCAACAAGTTCGACCCCACCTCGCCGTTCGGTGGGTACAAGGAGTCGGGCTACGGTCGCGAGGGCGGCCGGCACGGGCTGGAGGGCTACCTCAATGTCTGAGCGGGTCGCGGTACGCAAGACGTACAAGCTCTTCATCGGCGGGAAGTTCCCGCGCAGCGAGTCGGGACGGTCGTATCTCGTGCAGTCCTCGAATGTGTCACTGGCCTCCCGCAAGGACGCCGGGACGCGGTGGTCGCCGCCCGCGCCGCCGTGAAGGGCTGGGCCGGCGCGACCGCGTACAACAGGGTCAGATCCTCTACCGGGCCGCCGAGATGCTGGAGGGCCGCCGCGAGCAGTTCGTCGCCCTGGGCATCCCCGGCGACGAGGTGGACGCCGCGGTCGACCGCTGGGTCTGGTACGCCGGCTGGGCCGACAAGCTCGCCCAGGTGTACGGCGGCGCCAACCCGGTCGCCGGCCCGTACTTCAACATCTCCGCCCCCGAGCCGACCGGCGTGGTCGCGGTGGTCGCCCGGAGCGCCCGGCGCTGCTCGGCCTGGTCAGCGTGATCGCCCCGGCGATCGTCACCGGCAACACGGTGGTGGTGGCGTCGTCGCCGTCCGAGCCGCTGGCCGCCGTGACGCTGGCCGAGGTTCTGGCCACGTCCGACCTGCCCGGCGGAGTGGTCAACATCCTCACCGGCGCGATCACCGAGACCGCACCGACGTTGGCGGCGCACATGGACGTCAACGCGATCGACCTGACCGGGGTCACCGACGCCACGCTCGCCACCGACCTGGAGGTGAGGGCGGCGGAGAACCTCAAGCGGGTGCTCCGACCCGCCCCGGCCGACCACGACTGGTCGGTTGACCCGGGTCTGGATCGGATGACCGCGTTGCTGGAGACGAAGACTGTGTGGCATCCCAAGGGGTGTGATCGCCTGTTTTCGGCCTTGTGGTTTCGGGGAGCCCACCCGCTCCGGGTGGGGCTCCCCGAAACGTGACGCGCCGCCGCCCGACCCCGCAGGGCGATCAAGATCTGCGCAACTCCAGGGATGTTGCTGCCTCCAGCGCCTCGGAGGCAGCAACATCCCTGTTCTGTGCGGATCTTGGGTCGGTCCGCCGGCCTTGGTCGACGATCATGGGGTTGGCGGGTGTTTGATCTCGCCTGGCCCGGTCAACCTCATGATCACCCGTTGGAGTCGAGGCGGGGCGGGGCGGAGAAGGTGGGGTGGGGTGGCGCGGGGTGGATCGGTCTACTACCGGGGTAGGATTGGGTGGTGACTCGGTTGGGCGATCTTGAGCGTGCGGTGATGGACGTGTTGTGGGACGTGGTTCCCGGCACGTCGGACGGTGTGACCGTGCGCGAGGTGGCCGACGCGCTCGATGGCCGTGAGCTGGCGTACACGACGGTGATGACCGTGCTGGACCGGCTCGCCGGCAAGGGCATGGTGCAGCGGGAGCGGGAGGGCCGGGCCTGGCGGTACCGGCCGGCGGCCAGCCGCGAGGCGCACATCGCCCAGCTCATGCTCGACGCCCTCGACCTGGGTGGCAGCCGGGACGCGGCGCTGGTGCGGTTCGCCCGCTCGGTGACCGGCACCGAGGCCGAGGTGCTGCGGGCGGCCCTGGGCAGTGTGGCCGGCCTGACCGGGCTGAGCTCCACCGGGAGCGACGGCGACGACGCTCTGACCGATCGGCTGGACGGGCCGGCGGGCCGGCACCCTGCCGGCGAGGCAGCGGAGCGGTAGGGCACCCACCATGGCCTACGCCGTGCACTTCGCCGCCACGATGCTGGCCTGCTATCTGACCGCCCAGGTGTTGGCCCGCTCCACCTGGACGTGGCGCAGCCCTCGGGTGGCGATCATCTGCTGGCAGGCAGTCGGGTTGGCGTTGGGCCTCTCGGCGATGGGCCTGCCGATGGCGCTCGGCGTGAGCGCGTACGACCTGCCGACCGGCAGCGCGCTGCTCGCCCTGGCCGACGACCTCGCCCACGGCACCCTCCCGGCCGGGTGAACACCTTCCACCTCGCCGGTGTCGGGGTGGGCATCGGCATCGGCGCGGTGCTGGTCACGACGACCGTGCGCAGCATCCACGGCACCGTACGCGCCCAGCGCCGCCATCGGGACCTGCTCTCCTGGTCGCCCGGAACGACCCGGCCGCGCCGGGCGCGCTGGTGCTGGATCATCCGAGCGCCGCCGCGTACTGCCTGCCCGGGTGAAGCCGCAGGTGGTGGTCAGCGCCGGCACGCTGAGCCTGCTGGACCGCGCCGAGCTGGCCGCGGTGCTCAGTCACGAGCGTGCGCACGCCCACGAGCGGCACGACCTGGTGCTGCTGCCGTTCACCGCGCTGTGCCGGGCGCTGCCCTGGTTCGGCTGGGTGCGCGACGCCCATGAGCGGGTCGCCCTGCTGGTCGAGATGCGCGCCGACGACAAGGCCTGTGAGCTGCACGCCGAGGCGCCACTGGCGGGAGCACTACGCCGGTTCGCCGCCGCCGGTCACCGGATCACCCGGCGGGCGCGCTGGGCATGGGCGACCGGGATCTTGACGTACGGGTGCAGCGCCTCCTGGTCAGCGACCGGCCGCCCTGGTGCTCGGTGCCACCGCCCTCGCGGTCGCCGCCACGCTGGTGGCTCTCCCGGTCACCCTCTTCTTGAGCTGACGCACGAACCCCGCCCCACGCCGGGCCGGGTGAGGGCGTGTCGCCGGCCGAGTCGGCAGGTGATCGAGTCTCCTTGCTCTGCTTCAACCCGCGCACCACTTTCGCGGCGAAACCGTTGCGTGGGTTGAAGCAGAGCAAAGGCGGCGAGGCGGGGTCGGCCCCTCGCCTGGCGTTACCTCGTCGCACCTCCCAACAAACGCAGCTACTACGTCTCGTCGCAATATTGTCTACGACGAAGCGTAGTAGAGTGCTTATGTAGGCTGACTACGTGTAGGGTTGCTACGACAAGCGAGCCAACCTACGGAAGGCTGGTCATGGACACCCTGCTCCTCGCCCGCCTGCAGTTCGCCACCACCACCTCGATCCACTTCCTGTTCGTCGTGGTCACGCTCGGACTGGTGACCCTGCTGGTCGGAATGCAGACCGCCTGGGTGCTCACCGGCAACCCGAAGTGGGAGCGGCTGACGCGTTACTGGGGCCAGCTCTACGTGATCAACTACGTGCTCGGTATCGCCACCGGCATCGTGATGGAGTTCCAGTTCGGGCTGAACTGGAGCGGTCTGTCGCGCTACGTCGGCAACGTCTTCGGTGCACCGCTGGCCATCGAGACGCTCGTGGCGTTCTTCCTGGAGTCCACGTTCCTCGGAATGTGGATCTTCGGCTGGCACCGACTGCGCAAGGGCTTCCACCTCGCGCTGCTGTGGGGCGTGGCGATCACCGCGTACGCCTCGGCGTTCTGGATCATGGTGGCCAACTCCTGGCTCCAACACCCGGTCGGGTACGAGGTACGCGACGGAATCGCCCACCTCACCGACTTCGGCGCGCTCCTCACCAACCCCAGCCTCGGCATGGCGTTCGGGCACGTGGTCTCGGCCGCGCTGCTGGTCGGCGGGATGCTGATGGCGGCGGTCAGTGCCTGGCACCTGATCCGGCGTACCCCGACTTCGCGCTCTTCCGCACCTCGCTGCGGATCGGCCTGGTCACCGCCGCACTGGCCGTCACGATGGTGCAGGGCTTCGGCTTCGCCCAGTTCGGCTCGGTCGGAGGGTGCAGCCGACCAGTTCGGCGGCGACAGCCCGGAGAGCCGGGCGCTGATCGCCGAGTGGACCGCCCGTTTCGGCCCCGGCGACTACACCCCGCCGGTGCTGGCCAGTGTCGGGTTGGGCTTCATGATCCTGATCGGCTTCACCCTCGGCTGTGTCTGGTTCCTGCTCCCCTGCTCTTCCGGGACTGGATCATCCGACTGCGCTTCCCGCTCTGGCTGATTCTGCTCGCCCTGCCGCTGCCGTTCATCGCGGTGATCCTCGGCTGGATCGCCCGCGAGGTCGGCCGTCAGCCCTGGGTGGCGTACGGGCTGCTGCCCACCGAGCAGGCGGTCTCCCCGGTCGGCGCACCGCTGATGCTCGCCTCGCTCATCGGGTTCAGCCTGCTGCTGGGCACCCTCGCCGTCACCAACTGGGTGCTGCTCGCCCGGCACGCGGCGCGTGGCGCGGCCGATCCGGCGCTCGGTCGTCCACCGGCACCGCCCAACGAGCCGGCCCACCCCGAACCCGCCCTCATCTGAACATCCGAGGAGAAGACTCGTGGACCTCGCCTGGTACGCCCTGCTGGCCTCTTCTTCGCCGGCTACCTGGTGCTTGCCGGCTACGACTACGGCGTCGGGCTGCTGCTCGCCCGGGGTGGCGGCCCAGCCGGGCGACGGAGGCGCTCACCGCGCTCGGCCCGTTCTTCCTCGGCAACGAGGTCTGGCTGGTGGCCGCCGTGGGCATCCTCTTCGGCGCGTTCCCGCTGTTGGAGGGCGAGTTGCTCGCCGGCTGCTATCCGGCCGTCGCCGGTGCCCTGGTTGGCGTCATCCTGGTCACCGTCGGGTGCAGCTGCGCAGCCGGCCCAGCGACGAGCGGATCCGCGCCCGCTGGGACCGCGTCGTGGTGATCGGCAGCGCCCTCGCCGCGCTGGGCTGGGGTGTGGTGCTCGCCGCGCTCCTGCAGGGCGTACCCTCCAGGCCGACGGCCACGTCGCGGGGTGGCGCACCTGGCCACACCATTCGCGGCCGCCGTCGGTCTGACCATGGTCACCCTGGTCGCGGTGCACGGCGCGACCTTCCTCACCCTGCGCCTGCCGACCGAGGCGGCCGCCGTGGTCGACCGCACGGCCCGTCGGCTGGTGCCGGTGGCGCTCACCGCGGTCGCCCTGGCCACCGTCGTGGGCCTGCTCTCCGCCCGGGTACGCGACTCCGTCCAGCGGCCGGCGGTGGCCGTACTCCTGCCGGTGCTGCTCGCGGCGGCGCTGCTGGCGGCCCGTGCGGCGCTGGCGCGGCGGCGGCCGGGTGGGCTCTGGTCGCCACCGGCGCGGCCCTGGCGCTGCCGGTGGCGCTGGTCGGCGCCGCCCTCTGGCCCTACGTGCTGGTGTCCACGACCGACCCGAACGCGTCGCTGACGGTGGCCGACGCCGCCGCCAGCGCGCCGACTCTGCGGCTACTCGGCTGGGTGGCGCTGCCGCTACTTCCGGCCCTACTAGGCTTCCAGGCGATGTGCTGGTGGGTGTTCCGAGGAAGGACCGACGGCAGGGCACCGGTGTACTGGTGAGCCGCCGTCCGTTCGATCCGCGTCTGCTGCACCGGGTCCCCGCGGCCCGGCGCGACCTTGCCGTGCTCGCGCTCCTCGGGGTGCTGGCCGCCGGGTTGATCGTGGCGCAGGCCACGGCGCTCGCGGCGGTGCTCGCCACCGCCATCGACGGCCGGCTGGATCGACCGGCGCTGGTCGGGTTCGTGGTCGCGGTCGCCGCCCGCTCGGCACTGGTGTGGGCACAGGGCACGGTCTCCGCCCGGGTTGCCGCCACGGTCAAGGCCACCCTGCGGGCCGACCTGCTCGGCGCGGTGGGCCGGCACGGACCCGGCTGGGTCGCCGGACAGCGGGCGGGCGAGATCGCCACCCTGGCCGGGCGCGGGTTGGACGCGCTGGACGCCTACTTCACCGGGTACCTGCCGCAGCTGGTGCTCAGCGTGACGGTGCCCTCGCGGTGCTGGCCGGGTCGTCTTCGCCGACTGGAGCTCGGCGGTGATCATCGCGCTGACCCTGCCGCTGATCCCGGTCTTCGGCGCTCTGCTCGGTTGGCAGGCGCAGGCCGCCACCGAACGGCAGTGGCGGCGGCTCGCACTGCTCGGCGGGCACTTCCTGGACATGGTCGCCGGGCTGCCCACGCTACGCGCCTTCGGGCGGGCCGGGCGCAGACCGACGTGGTGCGCCGGATGGCCGACGGTCACCGCGTCGCCACGATGAAGACGCTCCGGATCGCGTTCCTCTCCGCACTGGTGCTGGAACTGGTCGCCACCCTCTCGGTGGCGCTGGTCGCGGTGCCGGTCGGCATCCGGCTGCTCGGCGGCGGGCTGGCCCTGCAGACCGCGCTGCTGGTGCTGCTGCTCACCCCGGAGGCGTACCTGCCGCTGCGGGCCGCCGGCAGCCGCTTCCACGCCAGCATGGAGGGGCTGGCCGCGCTGGACGAGGCACTGACCATCTCCGCCGCGCCTGCCGCACCCGGGCCGCCCAGGGCGGCAGCACACCGGACGCGCGAGGCGAGATCCGGTTCGAGGGGTGACAGTGGCGTACGAGCGGACCACCGCGCTGCGCGACGTGACACTGACCATCCGGGCCGGCGAACGGATCGCCATCATCGGGCCCAGCGGGGCTGGCAAGAGCACCCTGCTCGGCCTTCTGCTCGGCTTCGTGACGCCGACCGGCGGCCGGATCACGGTGGGCGGGGTCGACCTCGCCGACGCCGATCCGGACGCCTGGCGCCGGCAGCTCGCCTGGGTGCCGCAGCGGGCGCACCTCTTCGCCGCCTCGCTGGCCGACAACATCCGGCTCGGCGCACCGGACACCCGGCCGCAGTGGTCACCGCAGCGGTGCACGACGCCGCCCTGGACGACGTGGTCGCCGGCCTGCCGGACGGCCTGGACACCCTGCTCGGCGAGCGCGGGCACGGGCTGTCCAGCGGGCAGCGGCAGCGGGTGGCGCTGGCCCGCGCGTTCCTGCGGGCCGCCCGGTGGTGCTGCTCGACGAACCCACCGCTCGACTGGACACGGCGGCCGAGGCGGTCGTGCTCGACGCCACCCGCCGTCTGGTCGCCGGACGGACCGCACTGCTGGTCGCCCACCGACCGGCGCTGCTCGCCGACGCCGACCGGATCCTGCGTGTCGAGGACGGTCGGGTCACCGAGTTGACGCCCGAGCCGACCGGAGGGGCGGCCCGATGAGCGCCGCACACGAGCCGGAGGCGGCCGAACGGGCCGGGGCCGAGCGGGCCGTGCTGCGACTGGCCCGGCCGTACCTGGGCCGTCTGGTCGGTGCCGGGTTGCTGGCCGCCGCCACCGAGTTCGCCGGGCTCGCGCTGATGGCCACCGCGACCTGGCTGTTGATGAGCGCCGCCGGTCAGCCTCCGCTGGACCGACTCACCGTGGCGATCGTCGCGGTCCGTGCGCTGGCGATCAGCCGGGGCGTCTTCCGCTACAGCGAGCGGCTCGCCGGGCACGACGCGGTGCTCCGCATGATCACCGACGTTCGGGCCCGGGTCTTCGCCACCCTGGCGGCCCGACGCAGCGCCACGCACCGCTCGGGGACGTGCTGAGCCGGCTGGTCTCCGACGTGGAGGCCGTTCAGGATCTTCTGCTGCGGGTGCTGGTCCGGGCACGGCGGCGGCCCTGGTCGGGTGCTGGCGGTCGCGGTGGCGGCGCTGATCTCCGCACCGGCCGCCGGCGCGCTCGCGGTCGGGTTGCTGGTCGCCGGGTGGCGCTGCCCGCCCTGGCCATCGCGGTCACCCGCCGCAGCGCCGCCGAGGTGGCGCCCTGCGCGGCGCGCTGGCCACCGACGCGATCGACCTCACCCACGGTGCCGCCGACCTGGCCGCCTTCGGGGCCACCGACGGCACGCTGCGCGCCGCCGAGCAGCGCGCCCGCCGGCTGGCCCGGCTGGAACGTCGGCTGGCCGCCACCGGGTTCGCGGTGGACGCGGTCGGCGTGCTCGTCGCCGGCCTGACCGCCGGAGCGGTGGTGCTGGCCGCGCTGGCCGCCGACGTGCCGGGGTGCTGGTGGGCGTCCTGGCCGTCGGCGCACTGGCCGCCGTCGAGGTGACACTGGCGCTGGTGACGGCGGCCCGGCAGTGGACGCAGCTACGGCCCGGCCTGACCCGGGTGGCCGCCCTGCTCGACGCCGGCACGCCGACCGTTCCGTCCCCGGACGCCTCGACAGACCTGGTCGGCCCGCACGAGCTGCGCTTCGTCGACGTGACAGTGCGGTACCGCGCGGGTGCGGCACCCGCCCTGGACGGCGTCAGCCTGGCCCTGCCGGCCGGGCGCCGGATCGCCGTCGTCGGTCCGAGCGGCGCTGGCAAGAGCACGCTGGCCGCCGTGTTGACCGGCGCCGTCCGGCCGGCGTCCGGCCGGGTCACCCTCGACGGCCACGATCTTTCGGCGTACGCCGAGGAGGCCCTGCCGCGCGCAGTCGGCGGGCTGCTGGCCGAGGCGTACGTCTTCCACGCCACGGTGCGGGAGAACCTGCTGCTCGGGCGTGCCGGGGCAGGCGAGGACGAGCTGACCGGGCGACCGCCGCCGCCGGCCTGCTGGAGTGGGTCCGTGCCCAACCGGCGGGCTGGGACACGCTGGTCGGCGAGGAGGGCGCACAACTCTCCGGCGGCCAGCGGCAACGACTGGCGCTGGCCGGGCCCTGCTCGCCGCACCACCGGTGCTGGTGCTCGACGAGCCCACCGAGGGGCTGGACCCGACCGCCGCGGACGCGGTGCTCGCATCCGCGCTCGCCGCGACTCCCGCCGGGCACTCGGTGCTGCTGATCAGTCACCGCCTGAGCGGGCTGGCCGAGCTGGACGAGATCGTCGTCCTCGACGGTGGGCGGGTGATCCAGCGCGGTCGGCACACCGATCTGGTCGCCACCCGGGCTGGTACCGGGACCAGTGGCTGCTCCAGGCGGCGGCCGAGCGGGTTACCTGGCGCTCGCCCCTGATCCGGCTCGGGGACGGACCAGGGTTCTCCCGGACGTCGACGCCCGGAGTCCGTGGCAGGGTGGTGCCATGGCGCGCTGTGAGGACGTGTTGGTCGACGAGCACCTGCGTGAGCTGGCCGATCGGTTGGCGGGGCCGGCGCGTCTCAAGTCGGAGCTGCTGACCGAGGCACGGCACGGGCTGTTGGACGCCGTCGAGGCGTACCGCGACAGCGGTGTGCCGCCCACCGAGGCGCAGCGCCGGGCGGTGGTCGAGTTCGGCTCCGCGGCGCAGCTGCTCCCTCCTGGCAGGCCGAGCTGGCGGTGGGCGCCCTGCGCGGGCTCTCCTGCGGATGCTGCTTGTCGCCGGAGTGGGAGTGGTCGCCGGCGACCTGACCTGGCGAGGGGCGAGCTGGAGCGACGGGCCGCCCCTCCGGCCGGCTACCAGTTGCTCTCCACCTCGGTCGACTGGATCTGGATGAGCACGCTGCTGCTCTCGGTCGCCGGTCTGCTGGTGGTCGCGGCGAGCGCCCGTTCTGCACGGCCGGGCCTGGCGCTGGCGCAGCGCGCGGTGGGCGCCGGCCTGACCGGTTTGCTGGCCCTCGCCATGCTGACCGGCGCCGCCCTCTTCACCTGGTCGTTCAATCTGTGGGACGCGGCGCTGCACTGGCCCCGATGATCATCGGTGGCGTGTTGGTGGGCGGTGGCTACTTCTCGCTGACCCGCGCGGCGCGCGGTGGCTGCTGGCCGTCAGCCGCTGATCGGCGGCCCGACCCGGAGGGTCAGGCCGGTGTGGGTGGGCTGCCCGGGTCGAGGAACCGGCCGACGGTCAGTTGGAACTCGTGCCAACCCGCGCGCTCCCCGGCCAGTGCCCGCCGGCCGGAGTCGGTGAGCTGGTACGTCCGCCGTTCCCGCCCGTTGACGGTGCTCCAGGTGCTCGCCACGTGCCCGGCGCGTTCCAGACGACGGAGTGCCGGATAGATGGTGCCGGTGGGCAGATCCAGACTGCCGTCACTGCGCGCGCGCAGCGCTCGATGATGGCGTAGCCGTGCAGCGCGCCCTGTTCGAGGACGGCGAGCAGCAGAGCGTCGAGATGGCCGTGCAGCGCCTGGGCCTTCATGCGTAGCTACGCTACTTGTCGAACAGCCGGTTCGCCACCGGTGACCGCCAGCAGGTCGAACCCGTACGCCAACCGGCCACCGGGGTGCGGGCACCGGTCACCCAGGGCTGCCGACTAGGGTATGTGCCCAGAGTCACTCGTCGGTCAGAGACCCCGGCGGGTGGGCAACCCGAAGCACACGGAGGTCAGCGTGGCCCGCCAGTCGCCCCAACGGCCCGACGCCGACGAGCCCGAGCTCGACGACACCACCGGCGCGGCCGAGCCAGACGAGACCGACAGCCCGTCGGCGTCGGTCGACCGCTCACTCTGGGACGAGCTGCGTATCGACCCAGTGGAGATCGCCCTGCCCGCCGGCACCGGCTTCACGCTGCGGGCGTACCGGCCGGCCAGCTCGCTGACCCCACCGACGTGACCGAGCGCGACCTGGACGACCCGTTCCTCGCCCGTCGTCAGGCGCTCGAGGAGGCGGAGGAGGACGACGAGGCCGTCGTCATCCTCGACGAGGACCTGGCCGAGGAGTTCGCCGCCGAGGACGAGGACGACAAGTCGACGCGGCGCGACCGCACGGCGCCGCCACCACCGACGCGGACGACGCGGACGAGGACGCCACGGATGAGGCGGACGACGAGGAGGTGCCGGTCTTCCTCAGCAACCGGGGCAAGTTGCTGCTGTTCAAGACCCCGAGTCGCTTGTCAGTTTCATCCGCTCCGGCGCGCCGAATGATCTGTCCCAACTGGACAGCTGGAATGAATTGTCCGAACGGGTGGAGCCGGCGGATATCGCCCCGCTCGACGAGGACGCCTACGAACTCGACCTCGTCGTGGAGAACCTGCGCGGCGGGCACGACAGCTGGGATTCGACGCTGCTGATCGAGGCGGGCGAGGTCGCACGTGACCTCTCGTACGCATTGCGGCTGCCTGCGGTACTCGACATGCTCTCGGCCGGCTCCAGCCTCGACGACCTGGATGAGGCGCTGCGCGCCACCGCCAACGGTGGCATCGGCGCCTTCATGGGTCGGCGACGGCTGAAGAAGATCGGGGCGCAGACCGCGAGTTTGGGTTGGCGCACCATTGTCGGCAAGATCTCTGCGGTGGTGGACTGGCGCGACTGACCCGTACCGGGGAGCATCAGTTGCTGGCAGAGGAAAGACCTGTCCCGGAGGAGGACGACGCCGTGGCGCTCGTGCGCGTTTACTGCGGTCTGGCCTCGGCGGATCCGGCTGACCGACCGGCCTCCGCCGGTTCGACGCTGACGTCCGCTGTGGTCGACGACGCAGGCCGTCTGCTGCATGTCTGCGAGATCAGCGATGACGCCGCTGGCTACGCCCAGCTCGTCGCGCTGCTCGTGGAGCGGTCGGGCGGGCCGAGCGGTGCGGCCATCGCCGCCGACAGCGACGACCACACGGTCACCTCGCTGTTGAGCGCGGCGGGCGGCCCTGGCGATCGCCGACGACGACTCGGTGGACGACTTCGCCGAGCGGTTCGCCGATGACGACTCCCTTGAGGAGATGCAGTCGCCTCCGGTCGAACGACGGGCCGTGGGCCTGGCCGGGCGTTGCAGGCGGGTGCGCTGTCCGCCGTCACCCTGCCGGCACCCGGGACCTCGCCGGCTACAAGCAGGTGCTCGCCGCCCACGCCGCGCTGGCCAGCGGTCGACACTCCGCCGCCGTGGCGCTGCGCGAGGTTCTGCGTGAGCTCTACCCGGCGGCCCTGCGGGCTACCCGGACCCGGCCGAGCCGGTCTCGCTGGCGGTGCTGGACGCGCTGCCCGAGCCGGGCATGCTCGGTGGCACCGTCGCCCGGGGCCGCGAGGTGTCGGTCGCGGCGGACGCCATCGCCGCGCACCTGGCGGCCGACGGGTCGCCGACGCCGAAGAGATCAACGAGGCGGTCACCGCCCTGCGGGTCGCCATCTCCGAGACACCGCGACGCGCCGCGGTCAACCGGGCGCTCACGTCCGCGGTGGCCGAGACGGTCCGCCAGGCCGTCGCCTCGGTCCGCGCCTGCGACGCCGGGTGTGAGGCGCTGGTCAGCGCCCTCAGCTCACGGGTCAGCACGCCGGCCCAGGCACCCGGCCGCCGTGCCGCTGCCCGCCGTGGCGAGTCCGTCGGCGAGCTGACCGGTCTCGCCGGCACCAGCGCCGGTCTGACCGGCCTGGCCGGCACCAATGCCGGGTTGCGGTCGGTCCGGCCCGGCCCGGCACCCGCCGACCCGGCACCCGCCCTGGGCGGCGCAGCCGCCCGAGCCAATCCCCGGCAACGCCCCGCTGGCGTCGCCCGCCCGCTCGGGCCGCCGCCGGTCGCACCGGCGCCGGTCACGCCGCCGCCGGTCGCACCGCGCCGATGACGCCGGCAGCGATGGCTGGCCCGCCGGCGTCCACGCTGCCCAACCGCACCGAGCCACTGCCCAGCCGCATCGACGGTCCGACCAACCGGCCCGTCTCGGCACCGCCGCCCCGCCACCCGGGATCACCCCGATCGCGCCGGCACAGCGCGGCATGGTGCCTCCGGCCGAGGCCGGTGAGCCGTTCCGGCCGACGCTGACCACCGCCGCGATCAACAACGCGCGGGCCGAGCGGCAGCGCACAGTCATCCCGCCCCGTCCCAAGACCAACGGCGAGCGGCCGAGCCACCTGCAGCGCCCCCGGTCGACGAGCCCCCACGGGCGGGTTCAGCGCCACCGATCTCAGCATCCCGGTGCCGACCCCCGGCCTGGCCAGGAGTCCGCACCGCCCGGCTCCCGGGCCAACTGGCCGCTGGTCAACAACCCGGAGGACCCGTCCGACAGCTCGCCGAACAACCCGGTGGCCTACCCGTACGGTGGCAGCCGGGGCATCGACGCGCCGACCGACCCGGCCGGGCCGAGGGCCGGGTCACCCCGCCCTGGTTGGCGGACGACCTGCCGCAGGAACCACCCATGCTGCGACTGGTGGAGCCGCCGCCGCTGGCTGACCGTGCGCTGCGCGAGGGCCTCAGCCCTCCCGCGGACCCGCACCTGGAGACGCCGCCGCTGCGTCTGGTCGACCGCGAGCAGGCCGCTCGCACCGGCCGGGCCGCCGCCCGCACCGAGCGCGCCGCCGAGCACCGGCCGTCCCCGGTCGAGCACCGGCCCCGCCGGTCGAGCGCCGCCCGCCCCCGGTCGAGCACCGGCCCCGCCGGTCGCCGACGAGGGCGACGGCGATCTGCTGATCTTCGCGCAGGCCAAGTCCGCCTGGTTCGTCGGGCAGCCTGAGGAGTCCGATCTGGACTGGTCGACCACCGCCGACACCGGCTGGCAGGCCGCCGAGCAGGCCGCCCGCCCGGCGGTCGGCGCCGAGACCAACGCCGGGCTGCCCAAGCGCGTACCGCAGGCCAACCTGGTCCCCGGCTCGCCACTGCGCGAGGAGCGCCCATTCCGCATAGTGCGTGATGCGGCAAGCCTCGCGGAGAACACGACGGGCTACTTCCGGGGCTGGCGTCGGGGCCAGGAGATCGGCGGTTTCGCGGTGGGTGGTCGACCCGGCCGCGAGGCGGCCGGTGGCTGGGACTTCAGCCGCGACCACGGTGACCGCGACGACGACCGGGAGTACGAGTACCGTTCGGCCGGCTACCAGTCCTGATCATTAGCAGCACGGAAGCGCCCTCAGTCAGTCGACTGAGGGCGCTTCTGTCTGTGCTGGGAAGCGACGCCGCCTCCCGGAGACCACGACGAACCGCCGACCCAGGGTGCACGGGTCGACAGCGGGTGGCATCTCACGGAGGCGGCGTAGGGCAGCGCCGACGCCAACATCGCGGCGCGCAGCCTGCTGCCCCGGTGGCGGCCGGAGCCACCACCGGGCGTACAGCGTCCCGATCAGGCCGGGGCGACGGCGCGCGTACGGCGCATGGTCAGCACGTACTCGACGAGCGAGATCAGCACGTGCTTCGTCGACTCCCGGTTACGGGCGTCGCAGGCCACCACCGGCACGTCGCTCGAGATCGCCAAGGCGTCCCGGACGTCCTGCGGGTCGTGGTACTGCATACCGTCGAAGCAGTTGATCGCCACCAGGTACGGCAGGCGTCGGTGCTCGAAGAAGTCGATCGCCGCGAAGCAGTCGGCCAGCCGGCGGGTGTCCACCAGCACGACCGCGCCGATCGCGCCCGAACCAGTTCGTCCCACATGAACCAGAATCGGGTCTGACCCGGCGTACCGAACAGGTACAGGATCAGGTCACGGTCGATCGAGATCCGGCCGAAGTCCATGGCCACCGTGGTCGTCGTCTTGCCCGGCACCTGCCGGGTGTCGTCGACGCCCACGCCAGCGGAGGTCATGATGGCCTCGGTGGTCAGCGGCGTGATCTCCGAGACCGAGCCGACCAGCGTCGTCTTACCGACGCCGAATCCACCGGCGATAACGATCTTCGCCGACGTCACGCGGCCGCTCGGGTTCGGCGGGCGGTGCGACATGTCAGAGCCTGCGAAGTCCACTCAGCACCCTCTCCAGCAGTTCAGTGCCCACCGCGTCGTCGGAGTCGTCCAAAATGGTCGGCTCGTGGACCGCGACCAGGCCGTCCGTCGCCATGTCGGCGATGAGCACCCGGCCACACCGAGCGGTAGCTGCATCCGCGCCGCGATCTCTGCGAGCGATTGCACGCGTCCGTCACACAGCGCGGCAATGTACTGGTGTTCGCGGCCACCACCGTTGCTATTGGCAGCGGTGCGGCCGCACCGTCGTCTCGACGAGCGCCTCCAGCGCGATGTCGAGCCGGGGACGGTACGGCCACGGGTCACGGCGTATGGACGGACCAACGCACCGGTCGGTTCGTCACGATCGGCCATCTCGCCGCTCACCTCCTTCGCACCCGTTACCGGCTCCCACCGGTGACACCCGTCGTTGTCGTTGTTGCAATCTTGCCGACCTCACGATCGGCGAAGCGTCAGCCCAGCATGCCCGCAGCCGCACGCGGCTGCGGGTCAGCGCGTCGCCCACCCGGTCGACCAGTAGTGCCATCTCGTAGCCAACCTGGCCCACGTCGGAACTGCGGGCGGCCAGCACGGCGAAGGAAGAGCCGTCCGAGATGGACATCAGGAACAGGAAGCCATTGTCCATCTCCACGACGGTCTGCAACACCGCGCCTCCCTCGAAGCAGCGCGCTGCCCCTGGGTCAGGCTGACCAGACCCGATGAGATCGCGGCGAGCTGGTCTGCCCGGTCGCGCGGCAGATCCCGTGACGACGCGAGGAGTAGGCCGTCGGCCGAGACGGCGACCGCGTGCGCGACACCGGGCACCCGGTCGGCGAAGTTGGCCAGCAGCCAACCAAGATCCTGCGTAGTTGTCATCCTTCTTGCTCCTTCTGCCCGCTCCCGGCCACCGGGCCTGAGCCAGACTGCGAGGATTGCCCTCCCGGAGTTGCCTCCGGGCTGGTCGGGTTGTCCGAGGTGCTACGCCCTCGCTGCACGCCCCGGTGGTAAGCGGAGAGCAGCCCACGGACCGCCTCCGGGGAGCGCCGCTGGACCGAGGTGGCGGGCTTCTCCACCGCACCCGGCACCAGCTGCGCCATCGGCTTGCGCTTCGGCAGACCGGTCGTGGTGGTCTCGCTCACCGGCACCGCGCCAGCCGCTGCCGTGGCAGCACGCCAGCCGTCGTCGGCGGCGGTCTGCCAGCCGTTGGTCTGCGGCGGTTGGGGCCGGCGGTTCGGCAGGCTCTCGGCGAGGCTGGGGCGGGCGCCCTCGCTCGCTGTGGAGCCGTTGTCCCGCGGCGCTCCTCCGACCGTCGGAGTGTCTGCCATCGGTGTGTTACCTGTCGTCCCGGGTGCTGTCTTGTGGACTGCCCGACCGGTGGCCTCGACCGTGGCGAACTGCTGGGTTGCGCTGTCGCCGTTCGTCGCTGGCGGGGCACCGGCCACGGTCTCCTCGGACCCCGGACGGCGGGTACGGAACCAGGCCGACTCGAGCTCCCGGAAGATCGGCAGCTCCATCGTCTCGTCCGCGTACCGCTGACGGTTCTGCGCCTGCGGTTGCTGCGGCGCCGGACGACTCTGCGGAGCCGAGCCGGGGCCGGGGCCTGGCTCGGTGCCGCAGCGGACGGCTGTGCTGCGGCCGGCGCCTCGCCGGGTCGCGGCACTCGCGGCAGCTCCGTCGTCATGTCCAGAGCGGCGGCGAGCCGCTCGGGCACCGGCGGGTCGCCGTGTCCCGGTCGCTGGTCGGCACTGGCGGCCAGGCCGGCGGTGCCGGGGTGCTGGGTGCCTGGGCGGGCGGGGCGGAACGGGGCGCGAAACCGCTGAACGACTGGCTGGACGCGGGCGGCGCCGAGTACGGCTGACCCGAGTACGGCTGGCCGGACGCCGGAGAGGCGGACACCGGCTGACCCGAGTACGGCTGCCCGGAGGCCGGGGCCGCCGACACCGGCGGGCCGCCGTAGGGCGCACCCGAGTAGGGCTGCCCGGAGTACGGCTGGGCCGAGTACGGCTGGGCGGAGGCCGGCGAAGCGGAGACCGGTGCGCCTGAGTAGGGCTGGGAGGAGACCGGTGGCGCCGAGTACGGGTGCGTCTCGGGGCTGCTCGGCAGCTGTCGGGGAATCGACGGCTGCTGACCGGTGCTCGGGCCGTCGTCTCCGGCCCGGCGCTGCGGCAGCGGGTCGATCCCCTGGCCGTTGGCCGGCCGTGGGGTGAACCCGTCGCCACCGTTGACGCCGTTCGTCCCCGCCGCGCCGGTCAGATCGGACCAGGCGGGCATGGAGCGGTAGGCACCGCCGTTGCCGGACGCGCCCGCGTTGGCGGGCGTGCCGGCACCGTTGCGCGACGCGGGGTCGAACGGGCGACCGCCGAGGGTGACCTGGTTACCGGACTCGCTCGGGCGAGGGCCGTTGCCCAGCGCGGGCAGTGCGCCGAAGACCGGCGCGGTCCCACTGTGGTGCTGGGGGCCACCGTGCTGGGGACCGCCGGCCGCGGGCAGGGCCGGAGGCTGCTGCACCCGACCGGAGAGCGCCCGGGGCACCAGCACCGAGGTCGGCAGGGTCACGTCGGCGACCGTGCCACGGTCGGAGCCGGGGCGCAGCTCGACCGGACACCGTGCCGGGACGCCAACCGGGCGACCACGACCAGACCCATCATCCGAGACACGGCCACGTCCACCTGCGGTGGCGTCGCGAGCCGCTCGTTGAGGTCGTGCAGCTGCTCGGCGCTGATGCCGATGCCGCGGTCCTCGACGTACAGCGAGGCGGTCGCCGACCCGGCGAGCCTCGACCATGACCTGCGAGTCGGGCGGGGAGAACGCGGTGGCGTTATCGAACAGCTCCGCGACCAGGTGCACCAGGTCGTTGACCGCGTGCGCGGCGACCTCGATGTCGCGGTCGATAACCCCGAACTCGATCCGGGTGTAGTGCTCGACCTCGGACTGGGCGGCGCGGAGCACGTCGATGAGGGCGGCCGGCTCCCGCTGCACAGGGTGGAGTCGGCACCGGCGAGCACCAGCAGGTTCTCGTCGTTGCGGCGCATCCGGGTGGCCAGGTGGTCGAGCTGGAACAGCTCGGCCAGCCGGTCCGGTCTTCCTCGCCGCGCTCCAGCCGGTCGAGGTGCCCGATGAGCGGTCGACCAGGATCTGGGAACGGCGGGCCAGGTTGACGAACATGGTCGCGACGGATGCGCGCAGTGCCGCCTGCTCGGCGGCCGTGCGGACGGCTTCCAGGTGGACGGCGTTGAAGGCCTCGGTCACCTGACCGAACTCGTCCTGCTGCGGACCGGTAGCGGCTCGGCGATCTGGTTGGCCAGCTGCACCGGGAGAGCTGACCGACGACCTGCGGGTCGCGCAGTCGCGCCACCGCCTGGGGCAGGCCGTACTGGGCGACCGAGAGCGCACCCTGCCGCAGCTCACGCAGTGAGCGGGCCATCGAGCGGGCGACCAGGTACGCGAAGAGGATGGCCAGCAGCAGCATGCTGAGCAGCAGGCCGGTCTCCAGGAACACCTGGCGCTGGACGTCCGAGCGCAGGGTGTTGGCCTGGTCGACAACCTCGCTGTCGAGCTTCCTCTCGACGGTCCGGATCAGCTTGGCGTTGGCCGTCATGGCGGCCTCCCACTGATCCGGGCCGAACGGCGCACCACGCATGTCGCCGCTGGTGTTGCTGTTGATCCAGCCGACGTAGTTCTCCGCCTCCCGGCGGTCACCACCGGCGACGGTCTGGTCGTGGAACTTGGCGTCGGCCGGGGTGGCGACGGCCTTGAAGCTCTGCAGCGCCTGCTGCTGGCCGGTGCCACTGGCGATGTAGTCGTTGCGCAGCGCCGGAGTCAGGCGCTTTCCACCCTTGACTCCCAGCGCGCGGTGCACCACGACCCGGCGTACGGCGAGGAACTCCTTCTCCGGGCGACCGCCGCGGCGGCGCATCCGGTCGCTCAGGTCGTTGTCGCCGGAGAGCTGCGTGGCCGAGTCGCGGATGGCGAGCAGGTCGGTGATCAGACCCTCGTACGCCTGCACGGTCTCGGTGAGCGCGAGCTTGCCGTTGAACACCTGACTGCGGATGCCGGACAGGTCCCGCAGGTTCTGATCGATGCCGTCGAGCAGGCCTTCCAGGCTGCCGGGCAGGTCCTCGACCTCGGCGCGCTGCTGCCGGTAGGGACCCGTCGCCTGATCCACCCGGGAGTTCACCCGGTTGTAGGCCTCCTGGTACTGAGCCGTCGGCTGCGTCCCGTCCGCACCCAACAGCAGCACGGCGGCGGTCCGCTCGTCCTGCAGGGTGTCGACCAGGTCACCGGAATAGCTCGACAGGTTGGCCAGGTCGCCAGCTCGATTGGCATTGTTGAGCGTCTCCACGTGGTCGACAAGACCACTGGTGCCCACAACGACCGTGGCGATGGTCGGCACGATCATGATGAGACCGAGCTTGGACCAGATCGGCATGTCCCGGAGCCGGCTGGCCGGCCGGCGCAGCCGCGACAGGAAGGAGCCCGCCGTCTTTGGCCGTTTGCTCACGTCACCGCCCTCGCGATTACAGCTTCAACGCGTTGCCCCGGGCAACGCCAGCGACGACCCGGCGGGTCGGACCCCGAGATTCCATCACGCCGGTCGACAAGAAGAAAGCCCAGGTTGGCCCCGACCGAAGGTGTGATGAGATGTTGATGCGATTTGATAGCAGTCCGTCTGGCCGGAGTAACTGAAGGTAATGGAACATCCGCACCGCGTTGTCCTGCTCGCCGGCCCTTCGGGGTCTGGAAAGTCGTACATAGCGCAGCAAACCGGCCTCCCGGTGCTGTGCTTGGACGACTTCTACAAGACGGCGATGACCCTACGTTGCCGCTACGAAACGGCCAGGTGGATTGGGAATCGCCGCACTCCTGGGATGCCCTCACAGCTGTGGAAATCATTGCCCTACTTGCCCGCGAGGGCCGAGCCGATGTGCCGGTTTATGCGATCGGCGCGGATCGACGGGTGGCCACCCGGCCATTTGATCTCGCCGGTTCGCCACTTTTCGTGGCCGAAGGGATCTTCGCCGCCGAGATCGTCGAGGAGTGTCGTCGCCTCGGTCTGCTCGCCGGGGCGTACGCGCTGCGTCGGCCCGCGGGCGACCTTCCTGCGCCGGCTCGCCCGGGACCTGTCCGAACAGCGCAAGGCACCCGCGTGCTGATCCGGCGCGGCGTGGCGCTGCTCCGGGCCGAGCCCGCGGTCCTGCGCCGGCAGATGGGCCTGGGCGCGGAGGCGGCCCGTGCCAGGGAGGTGCTGCACCGGGTGGCCGGCCTGCTCGCCGGCCACCCGCACGGCTGACGGTCAGGCCAACAGCTTCGCGTACGCCGGCTTGATCACCTCATCGATGATCCGCAGCCGCTCGTCGAACGGGATGAAGGCGCTCTTCATCGCGTTGATGGTGAACCACTGCAGCTCCTTCCAGCCGTAGCCGAACGTCTCCACCAGCAGCGCCATCTCCCGGGACATCGAGGTTCCGCTCATCAGCCGGTTGTCGGTGTTGACGGTCACCCGGAACCGCAGGTCCCGCAGCAGGCCGATCGGGTGGTCCGCGATCGAGGCCACCGCACCGGTCTGCACGTTCGACGAGGGGCACAGCTCCAGGGGATCCGCTTGTCCCGGACGTACGCGGCCAGCCGGCCGAGCGCGCCGTCGGGGGCGATGTCGTCGACGATCCGCACCCCGTGGCCGAGCCGGTCCGCTCCGCACCACTGGATCGCCTGCCAGATCGACGGCAGACCGAACGCCTCACCGGCGTGGATGGTGAAGTGGAAGTTCTCCCGCTGCAGGTACTCGAAGGCGTCCAGGTGCCGGGTGGGCGGGAACCCCGCCTCGGCGCCGGCGATGTCGAAGCCGACCACACCGGCGTCCCGGTGTCGTACGGCCAGCTCGGCGATCTCCTGAGAGCGGGCGGCGTGCCGCATCGCGGTGAGCAGTGTGCCCACCCGGATGGTCAGGCCCGCCTCGGCAGCCTGGGCGGTGCCCTCGGCGAACCCGGCCAGCACCGCCTCGACCACCTCGTCCAGGCTCAGGTCCCGCTCCAGGTGCTGCTCCGGGCGAAGCGCACCTCGGCGTAGACGACGCCGTCGGTGGCCAGGTCCAGCGCGCACTCACGGGCCACCCGACGCAGCGCGGGCGCGGTCTGCATGACCGCCACGGTGTGCGCGAACGTCTCCAGGTAGCGCTCCAGGGAGCCGGAGTCCGCGGCGTCCGCGAACCAGCGTCCGAGCGCCTCGGGGTCGGTGGTGGGCAGTTCGTGGCCCACCTCGGCGGCCAGGTCGACGATCGTCGCCGGCCGCAGCCCGCCGTCGAGGTGGTCGTGCAGCAGTGCCTTCGGAACCTTGACGATGTCCTCATACCGGATAGTTGCGACCATGCTCAGACCCTAGTCAGCCAGGTCGGGGCGGCTGAGCCAGGCCACTAGGCTGGACGACATGGACGTGTCACGGTGGCTGGGCCGGGTGGCCTGACGTGGACGCCCGCGTCGTCGATCGGCTGCGCTGTCCGGTCTGCGGCGAACCACTGGAGCAGACCACCGACGCGAGAGCCCTGCGCTGCCCGCGCCGGCACAGCTTCGACATCGCGCGCCAGGGCTACGTGAACCTGCTCACCGGTCGGGCGCCGCACGTCGGTGACACCGTCGAGATGGTCGCCGCCCGCGCCGACTTCCAGGCCGCCGGCCACTACGACGTCATCTCGGCCGCCCTCGTCGACGCCGCGACGGAAGCCGTCGGTCGGCTCCGCGCGACGGCCGCCGCGCAGCCGGGGCTGCCGTCCGTCCTTTGCTCTGCTTCAACCGAGGCAACGGTTTCCGGGCAGAACCATTGCGCGGATTTAAGCAGAGCAAGGACACAACCACAGCGGTACGGCCCGCGCCTCCGACGCCCGACGTCGAGGCGTACCCCTGGTGGTGGATGCCGGCGCCGGCACTGGCCGGTATCTCGGCGCGGTGCTGGCGGCGTTGCCGGACGCCGTGGGTCTGGCCCTGGACGTGTCCAGCCGGCGCTGCGCCGCGCGGCCGCGCGCACCCGGGCCGCCGCGGCGCTCGCCGACACCTGGCAGCGGCTGCCCTCGCGGACGCCTCGACCGCCGTGCTGCTGAACGTGTTCGCCCCGCGCAACGGCGCCGAGTTCCACCGGGTGCTCGACCCGGCCGGCACGTTGCTGGTGGTCACGCCCGCCGCCGACCACCTCACCGAACTGGTGGACGCCCTCGACCTGCTGCGGGTGGACCCGGACAAGGCCGACCGGGTGGCCGGCAGCCTGGGCGAGCACTTCACACCTGTCGGCTCGGCCGTGCACCGGGCGGAGCTGACGCTGACCCGGCCGGAGGTCGCCACAGTGGTCGGGATGGGCCCCAGCGCCTGGCACACCGACCCGGCCGCTCTCGCCACCCGGCTGGCCGCGCTGCCCGAACCGGTCCGGGTCACCGTGGCGGTCCGACTCGACGTCCAGCGACCCGCTGACCTCAGGTGGAGAGGTCCACCTCTTCCCAGCCGGGGGCTCGTCGTGGTACGGCCCGCGCAGGATCACCGCCCACTCCAGTGCCCAGCGCCGCTGCCCGATCGCGTTCGCGTCGATGAGACCCGGCGCCCGCCGGCCGTCGCGCTCGGTCTCCAGGTACGCCCAGTCCAGGCAGTAGTGCAGGTCGAGCAGGGCGGCCGCGTCGGCCGGTGCTGCGGCGCCGTGAGAATCCGGGAGCGCCAGTGCGGGAAGGTCTCCCCTCGGCGATGTGCGGCAGCCGCTCGACCAGCCGCTCGTCGACGGCCAGGGTGGGGTCGAGCTGCTTGCTCAGCCCGAGCACCCAGGCCAGCGCGAAGAGCGCGTCGTGATGCAGCACGAAGGAACGGTGGTCACCCTTGCCGCCCATCACGAACTGCCACTCCGGCGGGGTGACCATCTCGACCAGGTGTGAGCCCAGCAGCCAGCTCATCGCCGCCTGCGGGGCATCCCGAAGCAGCGGGCCAGGATCAGGTGCAGCACGGCGATCCGCGCCTCGATCTCCACCGTCGGACGCAGGTCGATCTGGTCGCCCGGCTCCCACACGAGGGAAACTGGGCCGGCGGCAACGGTAGGCCGAGCCGGGACAGCTCGTCCAGGCTCGCCTCACGCACCTCGCGTGGGTCGGGGGCAGATACGGTCACGGGGCAACTTCCTGTCTGCTCGCGACGGCTCGAAGCCGGCTGTTCCCCCTTGGCCTGCGAGAATAGCGCTCCCAGGTGACCGACACCACGCCACCCCGACCCGGGTTTTCGATCAGCCGATGCGCTCGATGACCAGCGACGTCGACGCCGGGGCGGTGGGCGCGATCCGCACCGCGTCGGCGGCCTCGGCCAGCGCAGCCGGAATCCGCGTCGCGTCCTCCGCGCGCAGCTCGTAGAGGGTCACCGGCCCGCACCGCGTCACCCGGCCTCCGGTGCAACACCACACCGGCCGGCACGCTGACCGGGTCCTCCTTGCGGGCCCGACCCGCGCCGAGCCGCCACGCGGCAACCCCATGGCGTACGCGTCGACGGCCGCCACGTACCCGTCCGCTCGGCACGGACCACCTCGACCTCGGCCGCCACCGGCATCGGCGCGTCCGGGTCACCGCCCTGCGCTCGGATCATCGCCCGCCAGGAGTCCATCGCCCGGCCGTCGCGCAGCTCCGCCGCCGGATCGGCGTCCGGCAGACCGGCGGCGTCCAGCATCTCCGGGCCAGTGCGAGGGTCAGCTCCACCACGTCGGCCGGTCCCCTCCGGCGAGCACCTCGACCGACTCGGTCACCTCGACCGCGTTGCCGATCGCCAGGCCGAGCGGGGTGGACATGTCGGTGAGCAGGGCGACCGTCCGGACGCCGTGCGCACCGCCCAGCTCGACCATGGTGCGTGCCAGCTCGCGGGCCTGGTCTACGGACTTCATGAAGGCGCCCGAGCCGACCTTGACGTCGAGGACCAGCGCGCCGGTCCCCTCGGCGATCTTCTTGCTCATGATCGAGCTGGCGATCAGTGGGATCGCCTCCACGGTGCCGGTCACGTCGCGCAGCTCGTACAGCTGCGGTCCGCCGGGCCAGGCCGGCACCGGCGGCGCAGATCACGGCACCCACGTCGTCCAGCTGGGCGATGAACTCGTCGTTGCTCACGGTGGCCCGCCAGCCCGGGATGGACTCCAACTTGTCCAGCGTGCCGCCGGTGTGGCCGAGGCCGCGGCCGCTCAGCTGCGGTACGGCAGCTCCGCACGCCGCCACCAGCGGAGTGAGCGGCAGAGTGATCTTGTCGCCGACGCCACCGGTGGAGTGCTTGTCGACAGTCGGCCGGCGTACCGCCGAGAGGTCCAGCCGCTCACCGCTGGCGATCATCGCGGCGGTCCACCGGGCGATCTCCGGCCCGGTCATGCCGTTGAGCAGGATCGCCATCGCCAGCGCGGACATCTGCTCGTCGGCGACAACCCCGGGTGTACGCGTCGACCACCCAGTCGATCTGCGCGTCCGACAGCACACCGCCATCCCGCTTCACCCGAATGACGTCAACAGCAGCAAAACCACTCATCAAATGATCTTTCCTAGTCGAATGGCGAAACCGAGACCGACCCGCGATCGGTGCCCACGACGGGGCCGGGGCCGACCGTGCCCGGCGGAGGGATCAAGCCTGACCGCCCGGAGCCGGGCACGGTCGGCCCCGGCCCCGAACCGCAACCAACCCAAAGCTCAACCAGCAACCCACCGCACCGGGATCTCCAACGGCGGCTCACCCTCGCCGGCCCAGAAGATGGTGCCGGTCGCGTCGACCACGACCACCCGCGGCGATCGGGCCAGCCCCCAGGTGATCGCTTCGGCCGGGTCGTCCCAGCTCGGCGCCTCCTCCAGCACCCCGGTCTCGGCGCCGGCGTCGTCACCGGCCGACCGTTCCCAGTACGCCGTCCAGACCTGCTGGCCGGCGGACATGTCCGGATGCACGAACACGGTGCCGCGCCCACGCCAGGCGGCCAGCCGCTCCGGCACCACCGGCACCGGAGTCTCCCCGGTGACGGCCTCCAGGTCCTCCACGCCGAAGGCGTGCGGCAGCAGCTCGGCCATCCGCAGCGGACGGGTCTTGCTCTCGATCAGGCACTCCGGCCCGCCGTGCTCCCAGAGCAACTGCCGACAGCGACCACACGGCATCAACGGCTCGCCGGTCGCGTCGACGCAGGAGAGGGCGACGAGCCGTCCACCACCGGTGGCGTGCAGGCTGGAGATCACGCCACACTCGGCGCAGAGCGTCACCCGTACGCGGCGTTCTCCACGTTGCAGCCGACCACCACGCGGCCGTCGTCGACCAGCGCGGCCGCGCCGACCGGAACGTCGAGTACGGCGCGTACGCGTGCCGCATCGCGTCGGTGGCGGCGGCACGCAGCCGCGCCCAGTCAATGTCGGTCATGCCATCATTCTGCCGAAGTAGCCCAGCTCAGGAGCGAGCAGGGCGGGGTGCACGGGCACGCGCACGAAGGTCTGCCGTGATCACTTGATGAAAAGTAGTTCAGAACCGCCCCTGGCAACTACTCGTCATCAAGTGATCATGGTTAGGCGTACCCGATGGGGTCTGGGCAGGCGCGGAGCGTGCCCGGCGGGCACGGCTCCGCTGGTCGGTCAGCCCTTGATGTACGGCTTGCCGTCGGCGGCCGGTGCCCGAACCCGACCGACCAGGCCGGCGACCGCCAGGATGGTCGCCAGGTAGGGCAGCATGGCCAGGAACTGGCTGGGGATCGAGCTGCTGATCGCGCCCAGGTACGTCGCGAGCTGGTCGGCGAAGCCGAAGAAGAGCGCGGCCAGCAGCGCGCCGGTCGGGTTCCACCGGCCGAAGATCAGCGCGGCCAGGGCGATGAAGCCCTTACCGCCGATCATGTTCTTGGTGAACGAGTAGAGCGCCAGCGTGTAGGACGCGCCCCGATGCCCGCGACCACGCCGGCCAGCAGAACGTTGCGGTAGCGGACCCGCAGCACCTTGACGCCGAGCGTGTCGGCGGCGATCGGGTGCTCGCCGACCGAGCGGGTACGCAGCCCCACCGGGTGCGGAACAACCCGATGTGGATCACCAGCACCAGGAGCAGCCCGAGGTAGAGGAAGATGTTGCCGCGGAACAGCGCCGGCCCGAGCACCGGGATGTCCTTCAGCAGCGGGATCTCCCAGTTGCTGAAGCGGGGCGCGCTGTTGTATTTCTCCGCGTCGGTCTGCATCAGCCGCTCGTACAGGAAGCCGGTGACGCCGACCGCCAGCAGGTTCAGCACGATGCCCATGACGACCTGGTCGACCAGGTAGCGGATGGCGAAGACGGCCAGCAGCAGCGAGATGAACGCTCCGCCGAGAGCGGCGGCGACCAGCCCACCAGACGCTGCCGGAGATGCTGCCGAACAGGGCACCGCTGAACGCGCCCATCAGCAGCTGCCCTCGATGGCCACGTTGACCACGCCGGAGCGTTCGCAGAGCACCCGGCGAGCGCGCCGAAGATCAGCGGTAGGGCCAGGATGAACGTGCCCCGGATGATGTTGACCAGCGGCATGAAGTTCTGCCCGGTCGGCGCGGCGGAGACCTGCCAGCAGAGGAACGAGAGCACGAAGCCGACGAGCCCGACGCCGAGCACGGCGATGAACCACCGCTTCGGCACCCCGGCGAGCAGCGCCGCGCCGGCGGCGATCGTGATGATCCCGAACAGGATCGCCCCGATCGTGCCGTTGATCTCCAGTGCGGCGCCGGCGGCGTCGTCGCTGAGCGTGAACCGGGCCTGCTGGTCGGTGGCGAGCGCGCCGAAGAGCACAGCGGCCAGCAGGCCGAGCCCAACAGCGTGAGGCCGACCTTGCGGCTGCGGGTCCAGAAGCCCTCGTCGACGGGCGCGACGGCGATGTCGGGGACAGCCATGGTGGACATGAGTTACCAGCCCTTCGCCAGGCTCGTCTGCAACCGGGCGGCGCGTGCGGCCCGGAGCTGGAAGATCGCCTTCACCAGGGCCGGCGCGGCGATGAAGATGACGATCAGCGCCTGGAGCACGGTCACCAGCTCCAGCGAGATCCCCGAGTACGACTGCATCCGGTTGCCACCGGCCTGCAGCGCCCCGAACAGCAGCGCGGCGAGCAGCACCCCCAGGGCTTCACCCGCCCGAGCAGGGCCACCAGGATGCCGTCGAAGCCGATCTGCGCGACCACCAGCGGGGTCAACGCGCTGGCGGTGGAGCCGAGCACCATGTTCGAGCCGCCGAGGCCGGCCAGGATTCCGGCGAAGACCATGATCAGGATGTACGTCCGCGTGACGCTGATGCCGGCGGTGCGGGCGGCGTCCGGGTTGGCACCGACCGCGCGCAGCTCGAAGCCGAGCGTCGAGCGGTTCAGCAGCCAGGCGACCCCAGGTGGCCAGCACGGCGAGCAGGATGCCGGCGTGCACCCGCAGGTTGTCGCCGAGCAGTCGGGGCAGCTGGGCGGAGCTGTCCACCGCCTTGCTGATCGCGTCGGTCCGGTTCGGGTCCTGCACGCCGTTCTGCACGATCAACCAGGTGAGGAAGTACGTGGCGACGTAGTTGAGCATGATCGTGTTGATCACCTCGTGCGCGCCGGCGCGGGCCTTGAGGATGCCGGGGATGAAACCCCAGACCGCTCCGCCCAGCGCGCCGGCCAGCACCGCCACCAGCAGGTGTAGACCGGGCGGGAGGGGCAGCAGGAAGCCGGCCAACGCCGCCATGATCACGCCGATGATGGCCTGGCCCTGGGCGCCGATGTTGAACAGGCCGCCCCGGAAGGCCAGCGCCACCGACAGACCGGTGAAGACCAGCGGCGCCGCGTAGGTCAGCGTCTCGGAGATCGGCGCGAGCACCGCCTCCCAGCTACCGCTGCCGTTCGCCCAGGCGGAGAACGCCTCGGGGTCGAAGATCGAGCCCTTGAACAGGTTCGCGTACGCCTCGCTGACGAGCGTCCAGCTGGAACTGATCGCGTCGGACGGGCGGGACGTGATGTACGAGTAGGTGGACAGCACGGCCGGATCCGAGATGATCATCAGGATCGCGCCGACCACGATCGCCAGCACCAGCGACAGCAGGGTCACGGTGAAGGTGTTGGCCGCCCAGAGGTTGTCCATGAACATCCGGCCCAGGCTCGGCTTCGGCTCCGGCCCCGGCTTCGACACGGAACGGTTCGGCTCGGTCGCCACCTCGGCCCGTTCGGTGTTGCCGAGCGCGTTCTGCGCGGCCTGCGCCTCGCTCACCGGCTCCTTGTCCGGCGAGCCGGACTGCGGGTTGGGGTTGCTCATACCTCGTCCTCGCTCGCGGAGCCTGCGTCGCTCGCCGGGCTCCCGTCTGCCACGCCGGGCTTGTCGGCGGCCGGTGCCGTGACGGCGTCGTGGGCCGCGTCGGGGCTGATGCCGGCCATCAGCAGGCCGATCTCCTCACGCGGGGTGTCCGGGCCGACGATGCCGATGATCCGACCCCGGTACATCACCGCGATCCGGTCGGCCAGCCCGATCACCTCGTCGAGCTCGCTGGAGACCACCATGACGGCGGTGCCGACGTCCCGCTCGCGGATGATCTGGCTGTGGATGAACTCGATCGACCCCACGTCGACGCCACGGGTCGGCTGGGCGGCGATGAAGAGCTTCAGCGGCCGGGACAGCTCCCGGGCCACGATCACCTTCTGCTGGTTGCCGCCGGAGAGGGTGCCCACCGCCGCGTCGGCCGATGAGGTACGCACGTCGAACTGCTCGATCCGCTCCTTCGCGGAGGCGGCGATCGCGTCCGGCTTCAGCACGAGCCCGGCACCGAAGGGCGGCCGGTCGTAGATGTCCAGTACCAGGTTCTCCGCGACGCTGAACTCCTTGACCAGGCCGTCCACGCTGCGGTCCTCGGGCACGTAGCCGACGCCCGCGCGAAGCACCTTCTTGGGCTTCCAGCCGTCGATCCGGTCGCCGGCCAGACTGACCGTGCCAGCGAGGACCGGGCGCAGGCCCATGATCGCCTCGATCAGCTCGGTCTGACCGTTGCCCTGTACGCCCGCCACGCCGAGCACCTCACCGGCGCGTACGGTCAGGTCGATGCCGTCGACCGCGCGGATCTGCCGGTCGTCGTCGACGACGAGCCCGGCCACCTCCAGCACCGGGTCGCCCGGCGTGGCCGGGTCTTGTCGACGGTGAGCCGGACGTTGCGTCCGACCATCAGCGCGGCCAACTCGTCCCGGCTGGCCTCCGGCGAGGCGGTGCCGACGGTCTTTCCGCGTCGGATCACCGTGATCCGGTCGGCGATGGCCTTGACCTCGCCAAGTTTGTGGGTGATGAAGACGATCGACTTGCCGGCCGCCTTGAGCGACCGCATGACCGTCAGCAGTTCCTCGGTCTCCTGCGGGGTGAGCACGGCGGTCGGCTCGTCCAGGATGAGCAGGTCGACGTCGCGGGTGAGCGCCTTGACGATCTCGACGCGCTGCTGGATGCCGACCGGCAGGTCCTCGATCACCGCGTCCGGGTCGACCCGCAGGTTGTAGCGCTCGGACACCTCGGTGACCTCGCGCCGCGCGCGACGCCGGTCCAGGAAGCCGGCGATGCCGCCCTGACCTGCTCGGCGCCGAGCATGATGTTTTCGGCGACGGTGAAGACCGGCACCAGCATGAAGTGCTGGTGCACCATGCCGATCCCGGCGCCGATCGCGTCGGACGGGCCCCTCAGCTTCAACGGCGTGCCGTCGACCAGGATCTCGCCCTCGTCGGGCTGGTAGAGCCCGTAGAGCACGTTCATCAGGGTCGACTTGCCCGCGCCGTTCTCGCCGAGCAGGGCGTGAATCTCTCCAGGCTCCACCGTCAGGTCGATGTGGTCGTTGGCGACCAGATCACCGAACCGCTTGGTGATGCCGCGCAGTTCGAGTCTCAGCGCAACCTCCTGGAGTGCGAGCGATGGTGCAGCCTAGCTGCTGTCGACCGACCGGACCGGTCCGGCCGACATGGTGCGCGATCGGCCGCTCCGACCCCACGGTCACCCGCGGGCCAGAGCGGCCGATCGGTCGTGCCTGTTCCCCGCCGACCCTCCCGATGATCTCACCGGAGGGCTCGGCCGGTCGTCACTGGTCGGCTGGGCCTTCGAGGTGACGGTGATGGTGCCGGCGGCGATGTCCGCCTTGATCTTGTCGATCTCCGCCTTCAGCTCGGCCGGAACCTTGCTGTCGAAGTCGTGGTACGGGGCGAGCGAGACGCCGTTGTTGGCCAGGGTGCCGACGAAGCCCGGCTTGGCCGGCAGCTTGTCGCCGGCGGCGGCCTTGACCACGGCCTCCTTGACGGCCTCCGGGATGTTCTTGACAACGGTGGTGATGATCGCCGAGCAGTCCGGGGTGCTCTGGCAGCCGTCGACGTCGACCCAGATGGTGCTGTACTTGCCGCCCGAGGCCTTGGCCGCGGCGGTGGTGCCGAGGCCGGAGCCGCCGGCGACCGGCATGATGATGTCCGCGCCCTGGGCGACCAGCGCGTCGGAGACCTTCTTGCCCTCGTCCTGCTTGGCGAAGTCGTTGGTGAAGGAGCCCTTCTGGGTCTCCTTGTTCCAACCCAGCGCCTGGATGTCCTTCTTCTTGGTGGTGTTGAAGTACTTCACACCGTCGACGAAGCCGTCCATGAAGATCGTCACCGGCGGGATCGGGATCGCACCGTAGGTGGCGACCTTGCCGCTCTTGGTCATTCCGGCAGCCAGGTAACCGGCCTGGAACGCGGCCTGGGCGGTGTCGAACTGCATCGGGTAGATGTTGTCCAGACCCGGGTTGGAGTCGACGATGCCGAACTCCTGGTTCGGGTTCGCCGCCGCGATCTTCTTGGTGGCGTCGGACATCAGGCCACCAACGGCCAGAATGAAGTTGCACTTCTGGTTGACGAACTGCGTCAGGTTCGGCTCGTAGTCGGCCTCGGCCTTCGACGCGACGAACTTGATGTCGATGTTGTCGTTGGCGGCCTTGGCGTCCTGCAGGCCCTTCCAGGCCGAGGCGTTGAACGACTTGTCGTCGATGCCGCCGACGTCGGTCACCATGCAGGCGCTGAACTTCTTGGCGCCACTGCCGGCGTTGTTGTCATCCTTGGGGCCTCGCCACAAGCGGCGGCGGTGAGCGCGAGCCCACCCACCGCGACGATCGAGGCGATCCGCATCCCACGCACCGAGCGCAAGACGTCTCCTTCCCATTGCACACCGCGCCTAGTGCGGTGGCAGCCCATCAGCCGACCTGCGGTGTGCCGCCGGCTGTCCCACGTTACGGACGGGAGCGTACGCCCGCGCCCACCCACCGGCCGACAATCGTGCACGACTGTTGAGCGCCTGTTACCCGGGTGTAACCCTTGCGTGGGGCAGGTCACTCTTCGTGCTGGTAACCGAGCGCCGAGGCGTCCGGAACGTCCGGTTTCTGGAGGCGCTTCCCCTCCCGGACGTTACCGCCAAAGACCGCGACCGCCGCGTTGACCAGGGTCAGACCGATGATCGCCAGGAAATGCCCACGGTTGACGACGTCCCGCTTGCGGGAGAAGAAGACCATTACGAAGATCAGCAGGGCGATGACCAACTTGGTAACAAGCTTCGCGGGGCCGGCTCGTCGCCGTCGCGCAGCGGAGCGGCGAGCCCGAGCCCGGTCAGCAACTGGATCACCGCGCCCCACAGCATGGCCGGGTTGATCCGCAGCCGGCCGCTGGCGTACTGAGCGATCGAGCCGCCGAGCAACAGCGCGAACCCGATCAGATGGACGTAGAGGAGTACGAGCCTGAGAGCTTCCACGGTCGCCATACTTCCCTATTAACGACGGATCGTAGTAGTGGGAACCGCCGGCGGATGTCGATCAGCCGGTCGCCTCGGGGCCAGCGCCCGACATGGCCGGCTCGCGCGGCTCGTCGCGTACCGGTTGCGGCTCGGCCCGGCGGTCGTCGCCGAACGCGACGGCGACCCATCCCGCGCAGCTCACCGCGAACAGCAGCAGCACCGGCAGCGTGACCCGGTCCGCCGAGGTTGCCAGCCACCACCGGATGTCGTTGGGACCGGACAGGTAGGTCCAGACCAGAACGGCCAGGTAGAAGCCGTTGAGCGTCCACACCCAGCCGTCCGACGCCAGCTCGGCCGCACGACGCTGCGAGCGCAGGAACAGCGTGCCGAGCAGCGCCACCACCGCGGTGCCCACCAGCACCCAGCCGCCCACGTCCCACAACGCCTCGACGGTGAGCTGGAACCGCTCCATCGCCTCCGCGTCCCCAGCGTCACGCCACCCGAGCTGCTGTTGGTGATGTCCGACTGGGCGTCCAGAAGTCGGGCCAGCACCGCCCAGGCGCCCCGGCCAGCACCGGCAGCCAGACCAGTGCGGCTCGCCGCAGGTCGGCGCGGGCCCGCAGGGTGACCAGCGCGGCGACTCCCACGGCGGCGACCAGACCCTCGTTCTTGCTGAGCGCCGCGACGGTCAGCAGCAACAGCGGCAACACGGGTCGTCGCAGCGGATCGGGCCCGAGCAGCAGGGCCACCGCCGCCCGGCGAAGGCCGCCGACCAGAGCGCGTCGGCGAGCCCGCCGGCCACCCGTACGAGCCGGTCGACCAGCAGGCCAGGCCGACCCCGACGGCGAGCGCCCAGGCCACCCAGGCCGTTACCCGGGCCATCGCACGCCGGACCAGGTAGACCAGCATCGCAATCGCGGAGAAGGTGACCAGCGCACCGACGAGCTGGGCGGTTCGGAAGTCCGGCTCGACGACGCTCCACACGGCCGCGGCCGGCGCGGAGGCGAGCGGTGGGTAGTCGGTGTGCGAAGACGAAGGCAGGGTCGCCGATCGCCGCGCGCGCGTACTCGCCGCCGTGGGAGAAGTAGCCGGCGTGCAACCACCAGATGGAGTGCGCGTCCCACTGATAGGCCGGTTCGAAGACCAGGAGCAGCGGCGGCAGCAGGGGCAGCGCGATCAGCAACGCGTGCGACCAACGTCCGTACGGCGCCGGCTCGCCGCCGCGGCGGAACAGCCACCAGGCCCCGACTGCCCCGGCGACCAGCACCAGGGCGATCCAGAGCGGCAGCGGACCGCCGACGATCAGCATCAGGACCACCGCGACGGTGCTCAACAGCGCCGCCATCAGGGGCGAGAAGCAGTGCGAGGAAGGGGCTGCGAAGGATCGCGAAGGCCAGTGGGAAACCTGCGGCGAGAACGGCGAGGACAGCGAGAATCGGGGTGAGTTCCATTGTGTTCAGCCGACCTTCCGGACGTCCAACCGCACACCGGGTGCGGCCGGCCGTTCCGCTTCACCAGGGCGACGCCCACCACGTAGTCCGGTGTGGACCCCTGGACGATGACACACCCGTGCAGCGCGGCGAACTCGGTCAACCGCTGATGCCAGAGCTCCTGGTTGGACCGTGCGGGCGTGAGCGCGACCCGGCTGCCCGACGGCACCCGCGCGGCGAACTGACGCCAGGCCGTCTCGTAGTCCACGTGGTGCCGAAACGCGCGGAGGTCGTGTTGCCTGTCGCTCATCAGGGTGACGCCACGATCGGCGGCCTTCACCGCGCCCTGGGCGGTGAAGAGGAGGCAGCCGACTCCGACGAGTGCCACGACGACGCGGACGACCGTCGTCGGGTCACGGCGTTTCGTTGTCGTCATCGGTCGGCGAGGGACTTGGCGGGGCTGTCGGCGGGACGGCGGCGGGCCGTTCCCGGCTGAGGATCCACAGCGCCTCCACCCCGTCCCGCCAGGTGATCTTCTTGCCCTCCTCGCGGCCCCGCGCCCGGTACGCGATCGGCACGTCGTACGGACGGATCCGCCGTCGCAGCAGCTTGCCGGTCACCTCGGCCTCCATGCCGAACCCGCGGGACCGGATGTCCAGCGAGCGGTACAACTCCACCGGCATCAGCTTGAAGCACGTCTCCAGATCGCCGATGTAGGAGTTGAACAGCACGTTCGCCGCGGTGGTCACGCCCCGGTTGCCCACCACGTACCAGAAGCTGTAGGCGCTGTGGCTGCCGAAGGTGCGATTGCCGTAGACGACAGTCGCGTGACCTTCCAGCACCGGCGCCAACAGCTTCGGGATGTCCTGCGGGTCGTACTCCAGATCGGCGTCCAGGATCACCATGTACTCGCCCCGGGCGCTGGCCACCGCCGTCTTGATCGCCGCGCCCTTGCCCGCGTTGCGCGGGTGCGTCACGACCCGCAGTCGCGCGTCGTCCAGGCGGCCGAGGATCTCCGCGGTGTCGTCCGTACTGCCGTCGTCGACCACCACGATCTCGATCTCACACGGATACTGCACCGCGAGGGCCTGCTTCAAGGCCTCCGCGATACGTTCCGCTTCGTTGTATACCGGCATCAAGATCGACAGTTGCACGAGAGTCTCCCCGGGAGCAGCACCGGACGGCGGATGAGGGGCGGCGGGCCACCAGCGGCTAGTGGAACAGGCGTGCCGCTCGTTCGCTGGCCCGCTTTCGGTGGGAAGCGCTGGGCGCTGCCGAAGCACCCTACCTCTTGGCGACCGAGGATCGACGACCCCTGTCTCAACCTTCGGCAGTCTTCGGAGGTTTTCTCGGATTCGAGGCGCGGGTGGCGCGCCGCCGCTCCCGATCGGCGGGAGGTGGCCAGCAAGCCGTTGCAGACGTTGGAAGGACTTGCAGGGCACCCGCAAGAACTTGCCGGTGGGCTAAAGTGCCGCCATGCGCGCTCGACTGTCCGACATCGCCCAGCAGGCCGAAGTCAGCGAGGCCACGGTGTCGCGGGTGCTCAACGACCGCCCGGCGTGGCCGCAGAGACCCGGCAGGCCGTCCTCACCGCCCTCGACGTGCTCGGCTACGAGCGCCCGGCCCGCCTGCGCAAGCGCAGCGCCGGACTGGTCGGCCTGGTGGTGCCGGAGCTGGACAACCCGATCTTCCCCGCCTTCGCCCAGGTCATCGAGTCCACACTGGCGCAGAGCGGCTTCACTCCCGTGCTCTGCACCCAGACCGCCGGTGGCGTGACCGAGGACGAGTACGTGGAGATGCTGCTGGACCGGCAGGTCTCCGGGATCGTCTTCGTCTCCGGTCTGCACGCCGACACCGCCGCCAACCACGACCGCTACCGGGCGCTGCTCGCCCGACCGTTGCCGGTCGTGATGATCAACGGTACGTGCCGGACATCGGTGCGCCCTTCGTCAGCTGCGACGACCGGGAGGCGGCCGAGCTGGCCGTCGCCCACCTGGTCGCGCTGGGGCACCGGCGGATCGGCCTGATCACCGGTCCGGACCGGTTCGTCCCGGTGCAGCGCAAGGTGGCCGGCTGGCGCTCCGCGATGACCCGACTGGCCGGGGTCGCCGAGGCGGATCTGGGTCCACTGGCCGAGCTGACGCTGTTCGGAGTGGAGGGCGGCGAGGCGGCGGCCGGCCGACTGCTGGACCGCGGCGTCACCGGCCTGGTCTGCGGCTCCGACCTGATGGCGCTCGGTGCGATCCGGGCGGCCCGCCAACGCGGCCTCGGCGTGCCGGACGGCATCTCCGTGGTCGGCTACGACGACTCCCCACTGATGGCCTTCACCGACCCACCGCTGACCACCATGCGGCAGCCGGTCACCGCGATGGCGGTCGCCGCCGTCCGGGCCCTGGTGGACGAGATCAACGGGCACGGCGCCCCGCACTCGGAGTACCTGTTCCGTCCCGAGCTGGTGGTGCGCGGCTCCACCGCGGTCGCCCCGAGCCCAGCGCGCCTCTCTTACGCAAGATCTGCTTGACGAGAGCCGCGACGGCTGCCGGGTGCCCACCCTTGGAGCGGCGAGGCGCCCCGTACGGCTTCGGCCCGGCCGGCAGCGAGCTGAGCTGGCTGCCCGCCCGGCGGTCTGGCAGGCCCTGTCGGTGACGGCGCAGACCGACGTGCCCGGCTCCACGCTGGAGCTGTACCGGGCCGCGCTGCGGATCCGCCACGACCACCCGCGCTGGCCAGCGACGCCGGCGAGGTCACCTGGTTGGAGAGCGAGCCGGGGTGCTGGCCTTCGCCCGCACCGCCCGCGGCCGTCCTGACCTGCGTGGTCAACCTCAGCGGCACACCGGTCCTGATCGACGGGTACGGTCAGCCGCTCGTCGTCAGCGACACGCTCACCGAGCAGGCCGGTGGTCAGCTGCTGCCCGTCGACGCGGCAGTCTGGTTGGAACGGCGCTGAACGGGTAACAGCTTCTCGACCTGGTCGTTCGTTGTGCCCCGCGCCGACGGGCGACTGGGCTACCGGCCTTGTGGTGGGGTTGAGGTGCCACCGGCGCCGCGCGGAGTTCGCTCCGCGTGGCGCCGGTGTCCATCTCCGGGGTCTGCGTGCTGGACTCCGCACCTACCCGTTGACCGTCGGCGGGGTCACTTCGCGGTGAGCAGCGCCGCTATCCGGGTGAAGCCGGCACGCACCTCGGCCTCGTCCGGTGCCTCGACGGGCTCACCGTGGCCTGCCTCGTCGGCGGCGGCGTCCAACTCCTCGTCGATCACGTCCTCGAAGTCACCGTAGAGGTCGGCCCCTCCACCTGACTGGCCTCGTCCTCGGCAGCCACCTGCGCGGCAGCGATCTCACTACGGATCTCGTCGGCCGACAGTGCCGGCAGCAGCGGCTCCACCACGGCCATCAGCTGTTCCTCGGCGACCACCGCCTCCGCCAGTGCCAGCGCGTGCGGCCGCTCGTACGGCCCGCAGACCACCGGCTCCCACTCGTCGAGGTCACCGAGGGGACCGAAGGTGATGATCCACGGCAGGCCGAGGAGCGGCGAGTCGGCCGGCAGGTCAAGTGTCATGAGTGCGCCCACCGGCTCATCATGGTCCGCGAACGCGAGCATCGGTGCCGTTCTGTTCAGTTATCGCCCGGCCGGAGCTCGATTGGCGGCTGTTCAATCGCGCCGATTCAGCGCGCGTTCAGGATGAGCGCGAAGTTCTCGTCGGAATTGTGGTCGGCGAGCAGCTCGTAGTCGGAGGTCTCCGGGACTTGAAGATCGGGGCGGAGAAATCCACGCCGATCAGCCACTTGAGCACCGCCTTGCGTTCCTCGGCCTTGAGGACCGGGCCGACGCAGTCCTCGACCAGCGTCCGCAGCAACGGCCGCTGGACGGCACCACGTAGCTTGACCATGCAGAAGACGTGGCCCACCTCGTCGCGGCGGTCCTTCGAGGGCTGACCCACCGCGGCCGCCAGGCTGTCCTTCGTGTCCGGCAGGGTCACCTTGATGGTGTGCAGGGCACCGTCCTCCGTCACCGGGACGGACCATCGCTTGACCCAGGCGTCCGTCACCTTGCTCGGAGTCAAGCCGGCCAACGACGGCGCCGGGCCGGAGGGAGTGGCGGCGGGTGAGCTGGTCACGTACTCCCCGGAGTCGTCTCTGGTGCCCTGCGGGCGGGGAAGCACCCTCGCGTCCTGGTCGCGCCGCTCCACGACGACCACGAGCGCCGCCAGCATCAACGCCACGGCAGACACCGCCAGCAGGAACCACCGTCTCGACGACGTCAACCTTCGACCAACCGGAGATGATCCGGCTTCCCGTTCGGTCTCGCTCACCTCGTGCTCCCCATCCTCGGCTCAGTCGAGCCGGGTGGCGTCGACGGCAGCGCGGACGAGAGCGACAGCACGGTCCGAGAAACGCCCAACCGCCGGGCCTCGGCGGCGTACTCGACGGCAACCCGGTGCAGCCGGTCGACGGCGTCGTCCCGGCCCGGGCGACGAAGGTGCCGTTGCGGCCCGGGTCTCCAGCAGCCCGGCCACCTCCAACTCCCGGTAGGCACGGGCCACCGTGTTCGCGGCCAACCGCAGGTCGGCGGCGAGCTGCCGGACGGTGGGCAGCCGACTGCCCACCGGCAACCGCCCGTCCCCGATCAGCTCGGCGAGCTGCCCACGGACCTGCTCGTACGGGGCACCGACGAATCCTGGTCCACCGAGATCAGCACCTGCACACCTTCCGTCATCAGCCCGCGCCGCCCGGCGTACCGGGTCGGTGTCCTCGTCGACGTCCTCGCCGGGGCGGGGTCTCCGCCAGGTCCACCACCCGTCCGTTGGTGCTGGTCGCGAGGAGCGCCGCACCGAACAGCACCAGCTGGTTGAGCAGGTAGAGGTAGAGCAGCAGACCGACGGCGCCGGCCACCACGGTGTACGCGGGGTTCCGCTCGGTACGCACCACGTAGTACCGCCCGACGGTGTTCAGCAGCGTGATGCCCACCGCCACCAGCAGCACCACCGGACGCAACCGGGATCGGCTCATCCGCAGCCTGGGCACGGCGAGCAGCAGCGCGGTGGCGAGCACGGTGTTGACCAGCACGCTCAACACCGCGCTGATCGTGGTCAGGCCGACCGATCCGGTGCTGCGCAGCAGGAAGCGCAGCAGTGACTCCAACGCGTCCACCGCCGCGACCGAGAGGCCGAGCAGCACGAAGATGCCGATCATCACTCCCAGGTCGACCAGCCGCCGCATCACCAGATTGCCCGGCTGCTGGTTGAGCTGGTACATCAGGCGCTGCGAGGAACGGATGGCCTCCACCCAGCCGATCCCGGTGAAGACCAGGATGACCAGGCCGACCACACCGACCGTGCCGCTGGAGTTGGAGATCTGCTGAGCGTCCAGGAACGGCAGGTTCTCCTTGAGGAAGCCGGCCGCCGCCGCGCTGACCTCGTCGTTGTCCTCCAGGATCGCGCCGAAGATGGAGTACGCGACCAGGGCCAGCGCGAACACCGCGAAGAAGCCGTAGTAGGCGATCGCGGCGGCCAGCCGCCCGGCCAGCACATCCGCGTAGAGCGTGCCGGCCCGCCACACGTGATCGAAGAGCCCCGACCGGTGGCGCGCGGCGCTCACCCAGCGGTCGATGCCCGCCTCGATCTGGCCGATCACGTTCACGCGATCATCCTCGCCGATCTCTCACCGCCGTCGTGGTAACCGGCTACCGATGCTCGCCGGCCGGCGCGTCGCCGACGGCTCAGTTGCCGAGGCAGAAGTCCCGACGCGGTTGCCACCGGGCCTGCCCGCTGTGCGAGAAGAGGGTGAACGCGTCGACCTCGAACATCGCGGAGAAGTCGGCCAGATCCTCGTACACCCGGTCCAGAGCCTCCGGTGCCACGTCCTGCGCCACGGTGACGTGCGGATGGTACGGGAAGCGTGCCTCACGGTGCAGACTCGGCGCCGCGGCGATGGCGGCGGCGAGCAACTCGCACTCGCTGATCCCGGCGGCCACCGCGACGAAGACCACCTGGGTCACCGGGCGGAACGTGCCGGTGCCCCGCAGCTGCAGCGTGAACGGCAGGTGCGCGGCGGCCACGTCGGCCAGGTGCTGCTCGATCGCCGGCAGGTTGGCCGTGCGGATCTCGGTGGGCCCGAGCAGCGTCACGTGCGCGGGCACCGCCAGGGTCACCGGCCTCCACCCGCCGCCGGGTGAGCTGGGCACCCACGGCTCGGGAATGTCCACCGCGATGCCGATCTGGATGGTGTCGCCGGTCGGCGGCACCCGCCACTGCGATCCACGCTTCGCGCCGCCCCTCCGGCCACCGACCCGTTCACCTGTATCGCGGAGCTACTCGCCGCGGACGGGCGGAAGAACCCGACCCGCTCGTACGCGGACCGCAGGGTCGTCGAGGCCACCGCGCGTGCCTTCTCCGCGCCGGCTGCGAGCAGCTTGTCCAGCTGTGCCGGATCGTCGAGGTAGGCACGGGTGCGCTCCTGGATCGGGCGGACGAAGTCCGTCACGACCTCGGCCAGCTCCTTCTTGAGGTCGCCGTAACCGCGACCCGCGTACGCGGCCACCAGCTCGTCGATGCCGCGACCGCTGAGCGCCGAGTGGATGGTCAGCAGGTTGGACACACCCGGCTTGGTCTCGGCGTCGAAGACGATCTCCCGACCGGTGTCGGTCACCGCCGACCGGATCTTCTTCGCGGACTTGGCGGGATCTTCCAGCAGGTCGATGATGCCGGCCGGCGAGGACGACGACTTGGACATCTTCGCGGTCGGGTCCTGCAGATCGGTGATCTTGGCAGTGTCCTTGACGATGTGCGGCGCGGGCACCGTGAACGTCGCGCCGAACAGCGAGTTGAACCGCTGGGCCAAATCCGGGAGAGCTCCAGGTGCTGGCGCTGGTCCTCACCGACGGGCACCGCGTTGGCCTGGTAGAGCAGGATGTCGGCGGCCTGCAGGACCGGGTAGGTGAACAGCCCGACGCTGGCCCGCTCGTTGCCCTGCTTCTGCGACTTGTCCTTGAACTGGGTCATCCGGCTGGCCTCGCCGAAGCCGGTGATGCAGCCGAGCACCCAGGCCAACTGCGGATGCTCGGGCACCTGCGACTGGACGAACAGGGTGCTGCGTTCCGGGTCGAGCCCGACCGCGAAGAGCTGGGCGGCGGCCACCCTGGTGCGCTGGCGCAGCAACGCCGGGTCGTGGCCCGCGGTAATGGCGTGTAGGTCCACCACGCAGTAGAACGCGTCGTGGGTGTCCTGCAGTGCCACCCAGTGCCGCACGGCGCCCAGATAGTTGCCGAGGTGGAACGAGTCGGCTGTCGGCTGGATGCCGGAGAACACGCGGGGCGGGCCGGAACGTCGGACATGGCGATAATTCTGTCAGCAAGCAACCCGGTCCGTCATGACGGGCCGGCGAGTCCCCACGGCCCGCCGATGCCGGGCTACTGACCTCGCGTGGTTCGCCCGCGCCGACCCGGCGCGGCGGCCCGGCCGCGACCCGACGGTGCTGCCCGGCCACCGCCTCCCGGGCCTCCCCGGGCCGACGTCCGGGGCCACCGCGTCGTCGTGCTCGCGGCGCTGCTCGGGGTCCCGCTCGCGATGCTGCTCGGTATTCCGCTCGGGGTCCCGCTCGCGATGCTGTCGGGGTCGTGCTCGCGGCGCTGCTCGGGCGTGTGCACGGCGGAGACCGCGAGCCGGGCCACCCGGCGGCCGTCCATCGTGAGCACGCGCAGCGACCAGCCGCCCGGCAGATCGGCCGCGTCGGGCGGGCCGATCTCGGCCGGTTCGCCGGGCACCGACACCTCGTCACCGGTCACCGGAAGCCGGCCCAGCGCGGCCATGACGAACCCACCCACCGTCTCGTACGGCCCGGCCGGCAGTGCCACCCCGGTCCGTTCGGCGAAGTCAGCGAGGTTGAGGCGGCCGTCGACCACGGCCGGCAGGCCGGCGTGCACCGGGTCCGGGGCGGCGTCGTACTCGTCATGGATCTCGCCGACCAGCTCCTCCATGAGGTCCTCCAGGGTGACGATCCCGGCGGTGCCGCCGTACTCGTCGACCACCACCGCCAGGTGCTGGCCCTCCGGCGCATCTCGGTGAGCGCGGCCAGCACCCGTTTGCTGCCGGGCAGCCGCTTCACCTCCGGGCCAACTCGCCGACGGTGACGCACGGGTCGACGTCGGGGCGCAGCAGCACGTCACGGAGGTGCACGAAGCCGACCACGTCGTCGTGGGTGCCGTCGGTGACCGGGTAGCGGGTGTGCGTTTCGGCGCGGACCAGCCGGGCGGCGTCGACGATGGTCAGCCGCGCCGGGAGGAAGACCACCTCGGTGCGCGGCATCATCACCTCGCGGATCAGGCTGGCTCCGGCCACCAGAACCTCGTCGATGATCCGGCGTTCGTCCGGGTCGAGCACCGTGTTGGCCGCGACCAGGTCCCGCAGATCGGCCTCGGAGATGCGCTCCCGGCCGGCCGCCGGGCCGGTGCCGAGCAGATCGGTGACGAGTCGGGAGGCGCCGTCCGCGGCCGGACCAGCACCCGGGCGACGGCCCGGGCGAGCGGCCGGGGTCGCGGCGGGCGCGTACCCGCACGCGTCGCCGGAGCCCGGTACGGGCCGCTTCCCGCATGACAGAGATGGTAGACACCGTTGGCTCGTCGCACCGGGAATCGCGCGGCGTCGACCCACCCATGTTCGGCTCTGTTTAATCGTGAAAGATTATGATGGAATGAGGTTGGCGGTGGCGTCGGCGATAGTGCCGGCCACCGCCCTAGTGTGATCACCGAAGGGCCACGTCCCGGGCGGGCCAGGCAGGAGGCAACGACGTGAAACTGCTCGTCACCGGGGGCGCCGGCTTCATCGGAAGCGTGGTGACCCGGATGCTGCTCGACGCCGGCCACCAGGTCGTCGTCCTGGACGATCTGCGCACCGGCCACCGCGAGGCCCTCGCCCCGGACGCGATCCACGTCGAGGCGTCCATCCACGACGCCGCCCAGGTCCTCACCGCGGACGCCGGCTTCGACGGGTGCTGCACTTCGCCGCCCTGATCGCCGCGGGCGAGTCGATGGTCAAGCCGGAGCTGTACTGGCAGACCAACACCGTCGGCTCGCTCGCCCTCATCGACGCGGTCCGGGCAGCCGGTGTGCCGAGGATGGTCTTCTCCTCCACCGCGGCCGTCTACGGCAACCCACCGAGCTGCCCATCACGGAGAACGCGGTCAAGGCCCCCACCAACACGTACGGCGCCACCAAGCTCGCCGTCGACATGGCGCTCACCTCCGAGGCGATCGCGCACGGGCTGGCCGCCGTGTCACTGCGCTACTTCAACGTGGCGGGCGCCCATCTCGACGGCGACGTCAGCCTCGGCGAGCGGCACGACCCGGAGACGCACCTGATCCCGATCGCGCTGGAGGTCGCCGCCGGCCGGCGGAGAAACTCCAGCTCTTCGGGGACGACTACCCCACCGTGGACGGCACCTGCGTCCGCGACTACATCCACGTCGCCGACCTGGCCGAGCCCATCTGCTGGCGCTGGACGCTGCCACCGGCGGCAACACCGGATCTACAACCTGGGCAACGGCAACGGCTTCACCAACCGTCAGGTCGTCGACGTGGTCCGCGAGGTCACCGGGAGCACCTACCCGTCGAGGTCGCGCCGCGCCGGGAGGGCGACCCGCCGAGTTGGTCGCGTCCTCCGCGCTGGCCCGTGACGAGCTGGGCTGGGTGCCGCAGAAGCCGACCCTGCACGACATGGTCGGGGACGCCTGGGCGTTCTACCGCACGCACGTCCTGGAGCGCCAACCGTGACCCACCCACCGGTGACGTCGTCGAGCGGGCCACCGCCGGCTTCACCGCGCAGTTCGGCGGCGAAGCCAGCGGCCGCTGGGCGGCACCCGGCCGGTCAACCTGATCGGCGAGCACACCGACTACAACGAGGGTTTCGTGCTGCCCTTCGCGCTGCCGATGCGTACTGTCGTCGCCGCCGACCGACAGGACGGCGAGCACTGGACGGTCTGGTCCGAGCTGTCCGACGAGACGATCACCTTCGGCGCGGACGACGTCGCCGAGCCGGGTCGGGTCACCGGCTGGGGCGCGTACGTCGCCGGTGTGGTCTGGGCGCTGCGCGAGGCGGGACATCCGGTGCCGGGCGCCCGACTGGCGATCGCCTCCGACGTGCCACTGGGCGCCGGCCTCTCCTCCTCGGCCGCGCTGGAGTCGGCCGTGCTGGTCGCCCTGCTCGACCTCGGCGGGCTGGAGCTGCTCCCGACGCAGCAGCCCGGCTGGCACAGCGGGCGGAAAATGTCTACGTGGGGGCACCCACCGGCATCATGGACCAGTCCGCGTCGATCCGTTGTCGCGCCGGGCACGCCCTGTTCCTGGACTGCCGGGACGAGTCCATCGAGCACATCCCGTTCGACCTGGACGCCGCCGGGCTGGCGGTGCTGGTCATCGACAGCCGGGCGCCACACCGGCACGCCGACGGGGAGTACGCGGCCCGCCGCCGCTCCTGCGAAGCCGGGGCGAGTGCGCTGGGCGTCACCGCGCTGCGGGACGTGGGCGTCGACCAGCTCGACACTGCGTTGGGTCAGCTCGACGACGAGGAGACCCGGCGGCGGGTCCGGCACGTGGTGACCGAGGACCAGCGCGTACTGGACACGGTGGCCCTGCTCCGCGCCGCGCGGGTCGCGACATCGGCCCACTGCTCACGGCCTCGCACGTCTCGATGCGCGACGACTTCGAGATCACCGTGCCGGAGATTGACACCGCGGTCGAGGCGGCGTTGGCGGCTGGTGCGCTGGGTGCGCGGATGACCGGCGGCGGCTTCGGCGGGTGCGTCCTGGCCCTGGTCGAGGCCGACCGCGCCGACGCGGTGGCCGCCGCCGTCACCGCCGCGTACGCCGAACGTGGCTTCACCACCCCGGCACCACGACGGTCCTCCCAGCCCCGGCGCCACCCGCCTCCTGACCCCCACCTGCGGGTTGATCAAGAGGTTTGCGTCAAGATCCGGGCTCGGTCTGACGCAAACCTCTTGATCCAATCGGGGCGGGCGGAGCAGGGCCGGGCGGGCGGGTGTGGCCTAGCTTGCTTCGACGATCATGGCGGCGCCTACCGTGCGGTTGGTGGCCTCGTCGATGATGACGAAGCCGCCGGTGGTGCGGTTGCGGCGGTACTCGTCGGCCAGCAGCGGCACCGTCGTGCGCAGCCGCACCCGGCCGATCTCGTTGAGCCGCAGCTCGTCGGCCGACTCGTCCCGGTGCAGCGAGTTGATGTCCAACCGGTAGTGCAGCCCGCGCACGATCGCCCGCGCCGACCGGGTGGTGTGCTTGATCGCGTACCGGCCGCCGACCCGCAGGGGCGTCTCGTCCATCCAGCAGACCATCGCCTCGATGTCCTGGGCAACCGCCGGTGCGTTGTTCGGCCGGCAGATCAGATCACCCCGGGAGATGTCGATCTCGTCGGACAGTCGTACCGTCACCGACATCGGCGGAAACGCCTCCGGGACCGGCCCGTCGGCGGTCTCCACCGCGGCGATCCGGCTGGTGAAGCCGGACGGCAGCACCATCACCTCGTCACCCGCCTTGAGCACGCCGGAGGCAACCTGACCGGCGTAACCGCGGTAGTCGGTGACCGTGGTGGACTGCGGACGGATCACGTACTGCACCGGGAACCGGACGTCGACCAGATTGCGGTCGCTCGCGATGTGCACCCGCTCCAGGTGGTGCAGCAACGACGGGCCCTCGTACCAGGGCATGTTCTCGGATCGGGTGACGATGTTGTCGCCGCGCAGCCGGAGATCGGCACCACGGTCAGGTCCGGTGCGTCGAGCTTCGCGGCGAACGCGGTGAACTCGTCGGCGATCTGCTCGTAGACCTCCTGCGACCAGTCCACCAGGTCCATCTTGTTGACACAGAGGACCAGGTGCGGCACCCGCAGCAGGGAGCACAGGAACGCGTGCCGGCGGGACTGCTCGACCAGGCCCTTGCGCGCGTCCACCAGGATCAACGCCAGGTCGGCGGTGGAAGCCCCGGTGACCATGTTGCGGGTGTACTGGGTGTGCCCGGGGTGTCGGCGATGATGAACTTGCGCCGCGGGTGGCGAAGTAGCGGTAGGCCACGTCGATGGTGATGCCCTGCTCCCGCTCGGCACGCAGGCCGTCGGTGAGCAACGCGAGGTTCGTGTACTCGTCACCGCGAGCCGCGCTGACCGCCTCCACGGCGGCCAGCTGGTCGGTGAAGAGCGACTTGGTGTCGTAGAGCAGCCGACCGATCAGGGTCGACTTGCCGTCGTCCACGCTGCCGGCGGTGGCGAAGCGCAGCAGGTCCATCGCCCGCGCCTCGGCGGCCGGGGCCGCGATCTCGGTACTCATCAGAAGTAGCCCTCCCGCTTGCGGTCCTCCATGGCAGCCTCGCTGACCCGGTCGTCACCACGGGTGGCGCCGCGCTCGGTGATCCGGGTGGCCGCCACCTCCTCGATGACCTTCTCCACGGTGTCCGCGTCGGAGCGGACCGCGGCGGTGCAGGAGGCGTCGCCGACGGTGCGGTAGCGCACCTGTGCCTTGAACCGCTCCTCACCCGCACGGGGCGGAAGAACTCGTTGACCGCGTAGAACATGCCGTCCCGCTCGATCACCTCGCGCTCGTGCGCGTAGTAGATCGAGGGCAGCGGAATGCGTTCCCGGGCGATGTAGTGCCAGACGTCCAGTTCGGTCCAGTTGGACAGCGGGAAGACCCGGATCGACTCACCCGGGTGGTGCCGGCCGTTGTAGAGCGACCACAGCTCCGGCCGCTGGTTCTTCGGGTCCCACTGACCGAACTCGTCGCGGAAGCTGAAGACCCGTTCCTTCGCCCGGGCCTTCTCCTCGTCCCGGCGAGCGCCACCGAACAGCGCGTCGAAGCGGTGCTTCTCCACCGCGTCCAGCAGCACCGGTGTCTGGATCCGGTTGCGCATGCCGTCGCCGGACTCCCGGACCATGCCGCTCGCCAGGGCCTCCGGCACGCTCGCCACCACCAGTTGCAATCCCAGCTCGGCGACCCGCTGATCGCGGTATTCCAGAACCTCGGGAAAGTTGTGCCCGGTGTCGACGTGCATCACGGGGAAGGGAATATTGGCCGGAGCGAACGCCTTCTGCGCCAACCGCAGCATGACGATCGAATCCTTGCCACCGGAGAAGAGCATCACCGGGCGTTCCATCTCGGCGACCACCTCGCGCATCACGAAGATGCTCTCCGCCTCCAGGGCGTCCAGGTGGGAGACCTGGTACGCCGCGGGGTGGTCATGACACCGGCTCGATTCGCTCGCTCATCCGATTTCCAGACCTTTCCGGTCGGACATGTCAAGAAAGTGGGCTCAGGCTACCCGGAATGTCTCTGCAGCGCTGCAAGCAACCGAGTGGCGAGATCCTTGCGACAGACCAGTAGATCGGGCAGTCGCGGATCCGCCTCGTTGTATTTCAGCGCAGAACCGTCGATCCGGGAAGCGAACAGTCCGGTGGCCGTCGCCACAGCCACCGGGGCCGCCGAATCCCACTCGTACTGCCCACCGGCGTGGATGTACGCGTCCACCTCACCGGTGACCACCGCGGCGATCTTCGCTCCGGCCGAGCCCATCGGCACCAGGTGCGCGCCGACGTCGTCGGCCAGGTCGGTCAGGAAGACGGGAGGCCGGCTCCGGCTGGCCGCGAGCCGGATCGTCCGCTCGCCGGCCGCCGCCGCCTCGATCGTCATCGGCGGGTACGCCGGCGGGTAGTCCGTGCCCAGCACCCGGTCCTGCGCCGGCAGCCCCACCGCCCCGGCGACCAGCCCGTGCGGGCTCGGCGCGTTCCGTGCCCAGAGCGCCACGTGCACCGCCCAGTCCGAGCGGCCCTCCTCGGAAAACTCCCGGGTGCCGTCCAACGGATCGATGATCCACACTCGGTCCGCGGCCAACCTCGACACCGCTCCGGTGTTCACCTCCGCGGCCCAGGCCAACCGCGACCCCTCGTCCTCCTCGGAGAGCACGGCGTCATCCGGACGCCACTTCGCCAGCTCCGTGCGGATCAGGTCGTGCGACACCTTGTCCCCGGCCGACTTCAGTGCGCCGGCGTCCGCGAAACCCAGCTCCGTGCGCAGGTCGAGCAGCGCCTGGCCGGCCCGCGACGCCAGCCATCGGGCGAACGCGCCATCGATCATCGGAGGACTGCTCATCTGCCCGCTCCCGTCGCCTCGCCGCGCTGCCCGCACGGGTCGATCCGCCGCGACTCGCGTTGCCGGTCGCGGCACGCCGAAAGGCGCAGACTACCGGCCCGGCGTTTCCGATCCGGTACGCCCCGCCCGCAGTCTCAACTGCCGTGATAGAGGTTCTGCGTCGGCTCCACGCCCTTGACGATCACCGACTCCACCATGTCGGCAGCCCGGTCCACCAGGAAATCCAACTCCTTGCGCTCGGCGGCGCCAAAATCCGACAGCACGTAGTCCGCCGGATCCTGCCGTCCGGGCGGTCGACCGACACCGAACCGCACCCGGGCGTAGTCCTTCGTGCCCAGCGACTTCGACATCGAGCGCAGGCCGTTGTGCCCGCCCTCGCCGCCGCCGAACTTGACCCGCAGCTGGCCGAACTCGATGTCCAGCTCGTCGTGCACCGCGATCACCTGCGTCGCCGGCACCTTGTAGAACTGCGCCAGCGCCGCCACCGGCCCGCCGGAAAGGTTCATGTACGTCAGTGGCTTCGTCAGCACCAGTTTCGGCCCACCGAACCCCAGCCGCGCCTCGGCCACCTCGGCCACCGCCCGCTTGTGCCGGCCGAAACGCGCACCCACCCGCCCGGCCAGCAACTCGGCCACCATGAACCCGACGTTGTGCCGGTTCCCGGCGTACTCCCGGCCCGGGTTGCCCAGGCCGACCACCAGCCACGGCCCCGCCTCGTCCGTCACGACCCGCCCCTCCCGACGCCCGTCCCACCGACTCCCGATACGCCGACAGGCGCCCCGACCATCCGGGGACGCCTGTCGCACAGTTCGAACCGATCAGGCCTCGGTCTTCTCGCCGCCCTCGGCGGTGTCCGCGCCCTCGGAGCCCTCGGTGGTCTCGCCGACCCCGGCCTCGGCCTCGTCGGTGGCCACCTCGACCTCGGGCAGCGTCGCCTCGAGCTGCTCGGCGGTCGGGGCGGCGGTCACCGACGCGACGGTCAGCTCCGAGTCGACGGCCAGCTCGACGCCGGACGGCAGCTGGACGTCGCCGGCGGTCACCAGGGTGCCCGCCTCGAGGCCCTCGATCGACGCCTCGAGGTGGTCCGGAACCTGGTGGCGTCGGCGGTCACCGAGAGGGTGTCGTGGTCGTGCACGATCAGGGTGTCCCGTGCGGCCTCACCGGTCAGCTGGACCGGGACCTCGACGGTGACCTTCTCGCCCCGACGGACCAGGATCAGGTCGACGTGCTCGAAGGTGTCCCGGATCGGGTCACGCTGGATCGCCTTCGGCAGCGCCAGCACCTGGGTGCCGTCGGTGATGTCGATCGCGAAGAGCTGGTTGGCACCGCCCTTACGGATCGCGGCGGCGAACTCCCGCGACGGCAGCGCGATGTGCTTGGCTTCTCGCCGTGGCCGTACAGCACGGCTGGCACCTTGCCGGCCCGGCGGGTACGGCGGGCACCACCCTTGCCGAACTCGGTGCGGGGCTCGGCGCTGATCTTTACCTCGGACACGGGAAAACTCCTGATGCTTTCGCTGCGGCGGCTTGTCGTCTTGCGGTGCTGGGGCGAGGGGCTCGCTGGGGCTCATGCGTCATGAACGACTGCCCGGAGCACCGCGTCGATGACGGTGCCTCCGTGCGGCGCTTTTCAGCGGCCCGCCGGGCACCCTCGCCGTGGCAACCGCACCAGTCTACCCGAGCTGTTTCCTGGATGTCCGGCAGTCCCCGGTCACGGCGCGAGTCCGGCTCGTCGGTGGTGCTTCCACCAGCGTGCCGCCCCGTTTCCACCAGTTGTCAGCCCCGTTCCCACCGGCGCGCCGAGTGGCGGAAACGGGGCTCAGGATCAGCTCAGGCCACCGAAGAGGGTGGTCACCGAGCCGTCGTCGAAGACCTCCCGGATCGCCCGCGCCAGCAGCGGCGCGATCGACAACACGGTCAGCTTGTCCAGCTGCTTCTCCGGCGGGAGCGGCAACGTGTTGGTCACCACGATCTCGCTGATCGAGCTGTTCTTCAGCCGCTCGGTGGCCGGGTCGGACAGCAGCGCGTGGGTGGACGCGACCACGATCTCCGCCGCCCCCGACTCCTTGAGGATGTCGGCGGCCTGGCGATCGTGCCACCGGTGTCGATCATGTCGTCGACGATCAGGCACACCCGGCCCTCCACCTCGCCGACCACCCGGTTGGCCACGACCTGGTTCGGCTTCATCGGGTCACGGGTCTTGTGGATGAACGCCAGCGGGCAGCCGCCCAACCGGTCGGTCCACCGCTCGGCCACCCGCACCCGGCCCGAGTCCGGTGCCACCACGGTCATCGGTCGGCCGGCGTACTTGTGCTCCACGTACTCCGCCAGGATGTCCATCGCGAAGAGGTGGTCCACCGGCCCGTCGAAGAAGCCCTGGATCTGCGCGGTGTGCAGGTCGACGGTGAGGATCCGGTTGGCACCGGCGGTCTTCAACAGGTCCGCCACCAGGCGGGCGGAGATCGGCTCCCGGCCCCGGTGCTTCTTGTCCTGCCGCGCGTACGGGTAGAACGGCAGCACCACGGTGATCCGCTTGGCCGACCCCGCTTCAGCGCGTCCACCATGATCAGGGTCTCCATGACCCAGGTGTTCACCCGTGCGTGACGGACTGCACCACGAAGGCGTCCGAACCACGTACCGAGTCCTTGAAGCGTACGAAGATCTCACCGTTGGCGAACTCGTACGCGTCGGCTGGGTCGGCGCGACGCCGAGCACCTCACCGATCTCCTTGGCCAACTCCGGAAAGCCACGTCCGGAAAAGAGCATCAGGCTTTGCGGTTTTCGGCGACGATGCTGCCCATGGGCCCGTCTGCTCCCGTTTTGTCGGCGGTACCCGACCCGGTGGTGGTGGGTCGGGGACTATTCGGTTGCAGTATCTCCCGTGCCGGATGCGCCGCCCACCGTCTCGGTCACCCCGTGGATTGCCTCACTGTCGCTTGCGGTGCCGGTCCCTCCGACGCACCCTTCGGGTCGCCAGTTCGCTGCGCACCCTTCGCGTCCACACCCTTCGCGGCACCGGCCCGCTGGGCGCCTCCGCCGCGGCCGTACCGGCGCGGCGCTTCACCACCCAGCCCTCGATGTTGCGCTGGCGTGCCGGGCCACACCCATCGCGCCCGCCGGCACGTCGTCGACGATCACCGAACCGGCGGCCGTGTACGCCCGTCGCCGACCTCGACCGGCGCCACGAACATGTTGTCCGCGCCGGTCCGCGCGTGGCTGCCGATCACCGTGCGGTGCTTGTTGACGCCGTCGTAGTTGACGAAGACCGACGCAGCACCGATGTTGCTCTGCTCGCCGATCGTGGCGTCGCCGACGTACGTCAGGTGTGGCACCTTCGAACCGACGCCCACCTGCGAGTTCTTCACCTCGACGAAGGTGCCGATCTTCGCCGAGGCGGCCAGCCGCGTCCCCGGCCGCAGGTACGCGTACGGGCCGACGCTGGCACCCTCGCCGACCTCGGCACCGACCGAGTGGCTGCGGACCACCGACGCGCCGGGGCCGACGATCGTGTCGACAAGGGTGGCGTCCGGTCCGATCGACGCGCCCGCGCCGATCACCGTGCCGCCGCGGAGCTGGGTGTTCTGGTCGACCACCGCGTCGCGGTCCAGTGCCACGGTCACGTCGATCCAGGTGGTCACCGGGTCGAGCAGGCTCACCCCGGTACGCATCCAGGCCTCGTTGACCCGGTCGCGCAGGAGCCGGCGCAACGCCGCCAGCTCCACCCGGTCGTTGCAGCCCAACGTCTCGACGTGGTCAACGGCCACGTGCACAACGACCGGTTCGCCGGCCGAGCGGAGCAGGCCGAAGACGTCGGTCAGGTACTCCTCGCCCTGGTCGTTGTCGGTGGAGAGCTTGCCGAGCGCCTCGCGCAGCCGTGCCGAGTCGAACGCGTAGATGCCGGCGTTGATCTCCCGGATCGCGCGCTGCGCCGTGTCGGCGTCGCGTTCCTCGACGATCTGCTGCAGGTGGCCGTCGGCGTCCCGGACGATCCGCCCGAGACCGGTCGGGTCGGGCACCTCGGCGGCCAGCACCGTGGCGCGGCGGCGGCCTGCTCGTGGGCGGTCACCAGCGCGCCCACCGTCTCCGGCGCAGCAGTGGCACGTCCCCGTTGATCACCACGACGGTGCCGGCACCGTCCGGTACGGCGTCCAGCGCGATCCGCACGGCGTGCCCGGTGCCGAGCTGCTCGGCCTGGAGCACGGGGTGGCGTCCGGGCGACCTCGGACAGGTGCTGGCGGACCTGCTCGGCGCCGTGCCCCACCACGACGACGGTCCGGTCCGCTCCCAGCGGCGCGGCGGCGCTCAGCACGTGACCGAGCAGCGTGCGACCGAGCAGGGGTGTAGCACCTTGGGCAGTGTCGACTTCATCCGCTTGCCCTCACCGGCGGCGAGCACGACGACGGTACGAAGGTGGGGCTGGGGCACGGTGTGGCTCCCGTCGGGACGGCGGACACTCTCGCGGCCATGCTAGCCGCGAGGCCCGGCACGTCACCCTGTTACCCCCACCGCAACGTAAAACGGACGTAGGTGGGCAGCTCGGCCGCCAGGGTTCGAACCTGAAATACGGGTACCAAAGACCCGGGTGTTGCCAATTACACCACGGCCGATCAGCAACGTGAGCACGTCGCAGGAGGGATGGACATCCCGCCGTACACCTTAGCGCCCCGGCCGCCGCGCGCCATCGCTCATCCCCGCCGGCGCGATGATCGACTCCGCTTTCGTGATGGCGGGGCCTCCGGGGCGCGGGCATACCGCAGGTTCGGCGAACCCGAGTCGATCAGTCGGCGAGGCATTACCGACCCACGCCGACAACCTGTCTGACCTGCGACTTTGGACAGTTACGCGAGGGTCCTTCGAAACTTCCCCGTGCGATCTACGGTGCCGTAAGTTACGGTGACGTAGGCGTAGCTTTGTGATCGTCTCCATCCCCTGCGAGGTCCCATGTCCACTGCTCTGCTCGATCCCAACACCGCCGGTCCTGGCCCCAAACCACTCACCGACGGCAGCCAATCCTCCGGAATCCTGGCCGCCCTCTGGGCTTTCGTGGTCATCCCCTTCGTCGCCCTGCTGGTCGCCGTTCCGATCGCCTGGGGCGGCTGGCTGGGCTGGAGCGACGTGATCATCGGCCTGGTCTGGTACGTCGTCTCCGGGCTCGGCATCACCGTCGGCTTCCACCGCTACTTCACCCACGGCTCGTTCAAGGCCAAGCGGTGGCTGCGGGTCACGCTGGCGGTCGCGGGTTCGCTGGCCGTGCAGGGCGAGATCATCCAGTGGGTCGCCGACCACCGGCGGCACCACGCGTTCTCCGACCTGGAGGGCGACCCGCACTCGCCGTGGCGCTTCGGCACCAGCTTCTGGGCGTTGACCCGGGGCCTGTTCCACGCGCACGTGGGCTGGCTGTTCCGCCGCGAGCTGTCCAACCGCGAGCGTTTCGCGCCGGACCTCATCGCCGACCGTGACATCAGCCGCGTCGACCGACTCTTTCCCGCGCTGGTGGTCATCTCGCTGCTCGGCCCGGCCCTGATCGGCGGCCTGGTGACCTGGTCCTGGCAGGGCGCGCTGACCGCGTTCTTCTGGGCCGGGCTGGTCCGGATCGGTCTGCTGCACCACGTCACCTGGGCGATCAACTCGGTCTGCCACGTCTACGGTGAGCGCCCGTTCGCGATGCGCCAGGGCGACCGCGCGTCGAACTTCTGGCCGCTGGCGATCCTGTCGTTCGGCGAGAGCTGGCACAACCTGCACCACGCCGACCCAACCAGCGCCCGGCACGGCGTGCTGCGCGGTCAGGTGGACATCTCGGCGCGGGTGATCTGGCTGTTCGAGAAGACCGGCGCGGCGACGCAGGTGCGCTGGCCAAAGCCGGAACGCCTCGCCGCGAAGCTGGTGAAGCCGGTCGCACCCGCTGAAACCGGGCGGTGCGCCGGGATCTCGCCTGGCAGGATGGCCGGATGATCGGAGCCGCGCGGGGACGGGGCGGCTCGGCAGACGGGGAGCCCTGCCCGATCCGGGTACGGTCGAACGGCGCGGCAGGGTGGTCGGACCGCCCGACAGTGAGGCGACGACGTGAACGGGCACAGCGGAGGCACCATTCCACGGCAGGGCGTCACCGAGCGCCAGCAAGGCGGCGACATGCCCGAGGTCAGCGACGCTGACGGCGCGGGTGACGGCGGCCGACGAGCGACGCCGCCGCCCCGGCAGCCAAGGCCAAACCGCCCTCCCGGGTCCGCATGTCGGCGGCCCAACGGCGGGAGCAGCTGATCGCGACCGGCCGGCAGCTCTTCGCCGAGCGCGGTTTCGACGCCACCTCCATCGAGGAGGTGGCGGCCCGCGCAAGGTCTCCAGCCGGTGGTGTACGAGCACTTCGGCGGCAAGGAGGGGCTCTACGCGGTGGTGGTGGACCGGGAGGTCCGGGCCCTGTTGGACCGGATCACCACGGCGTTGACCGCCGGGCATCCTCGGGAGCTGCTGGAGCAGGCGGCGCTCGCCCTGCTGACCTACATCGAGGAGGAGACCAGCGGGTTCCGGGTGCTGGTCCGCGAGTCGCCGCTGATGTCCGGCACCGCCACCTTCAGCAGCGTGATGAACGACGTGGCGCACCAGGTCGAGCACATCCTGGGCGCCGAGTACAAGAGCCGCGGGTACGACCCGAAGCTCGCCGAGCTGTACTCGCAGGCGCTGGTGGGCATGGTGGCGCTGACCGGGCGCTGGTGGCTGGAGGTGCGGAAGCCACGTAAGGAGACGGTGGCGGCGCACCTCGTCAACCTGGCCTGGAACGGCCTGTCGCACCTGGAGGCCAAGCCGACGCTGATCACCGCACGGCGTCACTGACCCCGATTACTGGCGGTGCGCGTCGGCCACCGGTGCTTGCGGAGCGCCAGCTCCGCCTCGGCGTGTTCCGGTGGGCCGACCTTGTCGTAGAGGCCGGTGCCGAGCAGGATCAGGCCGAACAACATCGACACGACCACTGTCGACATCGAGAAGTTGAGGAAGTTCGCGCCGGTCTGCAGCACGGACATCATCAGGATGCTGGTAACCAGGAACACCACGCCGGCGGTGAGGTTCATGTAGTGGCCGAGGTTGGTGCGCCGCGACGCCCCGATGATCAGGACGACTCCGAAGATCACCGAGGCGAGCGAGAAGGCCAGGTTGGTCCGTAGCCCGAGGGCCCAGGTGCTGTCCCGGGCGAACAGCGGGTCGCCGATCGTCTCGGCGACGCCCCAGACGCCGAAGACCAGGATGTAGACGCCGATCAGCCCGGAGAGAACCCGGTAGAGCGGTCGTGCCGGATGGTTCACCGGAAAGTGCGGCATACCCCTGACCCCATCCACCTGAGTTGGACCGTTTCAGGAGGATTGTCACCCAGGGCAGAGCCAACTGTCCGAAGAACACCAAAGCCAAGAGCTAACCGCTCCGAGAGCCACAAAGCCGGCAGGTCCGCCGAAGGCAGGACCTGGTCAGGTTTCGCCGGAGCCCGAGCTGCGCAGGGATCAAGCCTGACCGCCCGGAGCAGCTCGGGCTCCGGCGAAACCCACGGCCGCGACCAGTCAGAGAACCAGCCGAGCGCTCTTCCAAGCCTCCGACTCCTCCTCCGAGCCGACCTTGCCGTACATGCCGACGACCAGCAGCACGAGAGCTGCCGTCATCAGCGCGATCACGGTGGCCACGCTGAAGTTGAAGATGTTGGCGTCGGTCCGGATGAACGCGAGACCGCCCACGCTGATCACCATCAGCGAGTACGCCATCCACTGGTTGATCGCCACGTCGATGTTGCGGCCGAGCCCGACGCCGACCAGCACGATGATCCCGAGCAGCACGCTGAGCAGCGAGAAGCCGATGTTGGTGCCCTGACCGAGGACCCGGGTGTCGTCCTGGGCGAGGACCTCGTTGCCGGCGCTCGCGATGAAGCCGAGTACACCGAAGACGACCAGGTACAGACCGGTCAGCCCGCCGATCGCCCGGTAGATCGGCCGCGCGGGATGGTTGACGGGAGTGTGCATGTCTGTCTCCAACGCCGTGGGGTGAGGTGTCGCCGACGATTGTCTCGCACGTGGCGCTGTGACGCCGCACACGGTCCCCGGGTCGGCACGCCCGGTCGGTCAGCTCTCGGGCAGGTCCTCGGCGAGGGTCATCCAGCTCTCCTCGATCCGCTCCCGCTCGGCGCGCAGATCCTTGAGCTGGGTGTCCAGCTCCGCGACCCGGGCGTAGTCGGTGGCATCCGTGGCGAGCTGGTCGAGCAGCGTGGTCTCGCGCTGGTCAAGCTTGCTGAGCTGCCGTTCCAGCCGGGTCAACTCCTTGCGGGCGAGGCGGACCTCGGCGGCGGACATGCCACTCCCGGTCGCACCGGCGGGTGCGGCGGTCGAGCTGCTCCGACCCGGCGGTGACACCGGCCGCTCCGCGGTCCGTGCGAGGTACTCGTCCACACCGCCCGGCAGGTGCACCAGTCGACCGTCGCCGAACATCCCGTACGCCGTGTCGGTGACCCGCTCGATCAGGTAGCGGTCGTGGCTGGCCACGATGATCGTGCCGGGCCACGAGTCGAGCAGGTCCTCCAGCGAAGCGAGGGTGTCGGTGTCCAGGTCGTTCGTGGGCTCGTCGAAGAGCAGCACGTTGGGCTCACCGGCGAGCAGCCGCAGCATCTGCAACCGGCGGCGTTCACCACCGGAGAGATCACTGACCGGGGTCCAGAGCCGGCGGTCGTCGAAGCCGAACACCTCGGCGAGCTGCGATGCGGAGACCTCCCGGTCGCCGAGTTGGACCCGGCGGGCGACCTCCTCCACGGCTTCCAGGACCCGCAGGTGCCCAGGCAGCTCGACCAGCTCCTGGGAGAGGAACGCCGGGCGCACCGTGGAGCCGGTGTTGAGGCGGCCGCCGTCCGGGCGGGTGATGCCGGCGAGCATCCGCAGCAGGGTGGTCTTGCCGGCGCCGTTGGCACCGAGGATGGCGATCCGGTCACCCGGGCCGACCAGCCAGGTGGCGTCGCGCAGGATCTCCTTCGGGCCGGCGTGCAGCTCGACGTCCTTCAGCTCGTACACCTGCTTGCCCAGGCGCGAGACCGCCATCCGCTGCAACGACATGGTGTCGCGGGCCGGCGGCACGTCGGCGATCAACGCGTTCGCGGCGTCGATGCGGAACTGCGGCTTGAGGTCCGGGCGGGTGGCCCACGGCGCAGCCAGGCGATCTCCTTGCGGAGCAGGTTCTGTCGGCGGGCCTCGGTGGCCGCGGCGACGCGCTCGCGCTCGGCGCGGGCGAGGATCCAGGCGGCGAAGCCACCCTCGTAGGCGCGGACGGCCTGGTCGGCGACCTCCCAGGTGGTGGTGCAGACCGCGTCCAGGAACCACCTGTCGTGCGTGACCACGACCAGCGCGCCCCTGCGGCCGACCAGGTGCCGGGCCAGCCAGTCGACACCGCCCACGTCCAGGTGGTTGGTGGGCTCGTCGAGGATGAGCAGGTCGGAGTCCCGGACGAGCAGCGCGGCGAGCGCCACCCGGCGGCGTTCGCCACCGGACATTGGGCCGACCGGCTGGTCGAGGCCGAGGTGTGGCATGCCGAGGCCGTCGAGGATGTTGCGGACGCCCGCGTCACCGGCCCACTCGTGCTCGGCGCCCATGCCCTCGTCGAGCCAGGCGGTGCCCAGCACCACGTCCCGGACGGTGGAGTCGGGGGCGAGGGTGAGCTGCTGCGGCAGCCAGAGCACGCGCAGGTCACGACGGTGGGTCACCCGACCGTCGTCAGGGTCCTCCTGCTTGGTGAGCAGCCGCAGGAGGGTGGACTTACCGGCACCGTTGAGGCCGACCACGCCGATCCGGTCGGCGTCGTCCAGGCCGAGCGAGACGTCCGTGAGCAGCCGCCCGGCGGCGCCGTACCCTTGGACACCCGGTCCAGATTGACGATGTTCGCCACATTCCACCCTTCATGATCAAGGCGTCCCGGTGCCGGCGGGCACCTGGACGCCTGGCTAAGGGTACGCGGACACCCGGACCCCGCGCCGCGCGCCCGCTGTGGGACGCGTGGTCAGCCGACGCGGGCGCCGGCGACCGGACCGTGGCGACCCGCGCCTCCCGGCAAACGCCCATCGCGGTCAACTCGGCGGCGATCCGCTCCGCGTCGGCCGCGCTGGCGGCGAGGAAGACGCAGGTCGGGCCGGAGCCGGAGACGATGCCGGTGAGCGCGCCCGCCGCCTCGCCGGCCTTGAGGGTGTCGGCCAGCGTCGGGCGCATGGCCAGCGCGGCGTCCTGGAGGTCGTTGCCGAGCGTCCGGGCGAGCACCCGGGGTCACGCTGGCGTAGCGCGCCCAACAGGGCGTCCGTGCTGCCCAGCGGGCGCCGGCGGCACCGGAGTCGCGAAGTCGGTCCAGTTCCCGGTAGGCGACCGGAGTGGAGAGGCCGCCGTCGGCGATCGCCACCACCCAGTGCCAGGAGGAGGGCGGGCCAGCACGGGGCTGATCGCCTCGCCTCGGCCGGTGCCCAGCGCGGTGCCACCGTAGATCAGGAACGGCACGTCGGAGCCGAGGTCGGCGGCGATGCCGGCCAACTCGTCGCGGGACAGCCCGGTGCCCCAGAGCGCGTCGCAGGCCACCAGGGCGGCGGCCGCGTCGGCGCTGCCACCGGCCAGCCCACCGGCGAGCGGGATCTGCTTGCGCAGGTGCAGTCGAGCGTGCGGCAGGACGCCCGCGTACCCGGCGAGGGCGTGCGCCGCCCGGATCACCAGGTTGGTGTCGTCCAGCGCCAGCTCGCCGGTGCCCTCACCCTCCATGGTCAGGGCGAGGGTGTCGCCCCGGCGGGCCGTCAGCTCGTCGTAGATCGAGATGGCGTGGTAGATGGTGTTCAGCTCGTGGTAGCCGTCGCGGCGCAGCGGACCCACCCCGAGGTGCAGGTTGACCTTCGCGGGCACCCGGACCTTCACCGGCCCGATGGCACCGCGGCGCTCGTCGTCGCCGTCCGGTCGCCAGGCCTCGGTCACGGGTGATGTCCCGCACGCGCAGGCGGATGTCGAACGGCTTGGCCACGATCAGCTCCTCGGCAGAGTCAGCGGCCAGTTCGTACCGGCCGTCGACCAGGTCGTACGCGTACACGTGCACCGGATTCTGCTCGATCCGCCAGTAGTGCCGGATGCCGGCGTCGGCGTAGTCGGCCGGCTTCTCCAACCGGTCCCGACGTCGGGTGCCGGGCGAAACGACCTCGACGGCGAGCACGACCTGCTCAGCCTCGAAGTAGTGATGGTCGGCTGCCACCGGCCGCTTCAGCAGGACGACGTCGGGTTCGAGAGAGTTCCGATAGTTGATCGCCACCCCGACGGCGGTGGCCGGCGTCAGCTCGACCGGCGAGTGCTGCCGCAACCACATCCACAACAGGTTGCCGGTGTTCTGATGACCAAAGGTCGGGGAAGGGACCACGACGAGGACTCCGTCACGTAGCTCGACGCGGGGCGTCGTCGGGCAGGGCCAGCACGTCCTCGATGGTGTGGTTGGCCAGCCGCTGCCGGACGGGATCCGGACTCCACATCCCGTGGGCGGTGGGCTCGATCGGCTGCGCGGTCACTCGTACACCTCCTCGGCGGGCACGGCGTCAGCCTACTTCGCGGCCGGCGTACCCACGGGAGCCGACGCGGCGATGGCGGCGAACTGCTCGACGGTCAGTGACTCCCGGGCGCCGGGGTCCACACCGGCCGCCGTGAGCGCGGCGGCGGCCCGGTCCGCGCCACCGGCCCAGCCAGCCAACGCGGCACGCAGCGTCTTGCGTCGCTGCGCGAACGCCGCGTCCACCACCGCGAAGACCCGTTCCCGGGTACGTCGGTGCGGGCGGCTCGTGGCAGGTGAAGGAGACCAGGCCGGAGTCGACGTTGGGCACCGGCCAGAACACGTTCGGGGTACCTTGCCGGCGCCCCGGGCCTGGGCGTACCAGGCGAGCTTGACCGACGGAATGCCGTACACCTTGGAGCCGGGACCGGCGACGAGCCGGTCGGCGACCTCCTTCTGCACCATCACCAGGCCGTGTCGCAGGGTGGGCAGCACGGCGAGCAGGTGCAGCACCACGGGCACGGCGACGTTGTACGGCAGGTTCGCCACCAGCGCGGTCGGCGGTGGGTCGGCCAGCTCGGTGGCGGCGATGCGCAGCGCGTCGGCGCGGTGCACGGTGAGCCGGGCGGCGTCGGCGCCGGCGTGCCGCGCGACGGTCTCCGGCAGCGCCCCGGCGAGCACCGGATCGATCTCCACGGCGTGCACGTGCCCGGCCACCGGCAGCAGCCCCAGGGTCAGCGAGCCGAGCCCGGGCCCCACCTCCAGGGCCACGTCGTCGGGGTCAGCCCGGCGGTGGTGACGATCCGGCGCACGGTGTTCGGGTCGTGCACGAAGTTCTGGCCCAGCTTCTTGGTGGGCGCGACGCCCAGCCGGGCGGCGAGTTCCCGGATCGCCGCCGGGCCGAGGAGACCGGTCATGCCTGGCAGCGTAACGGCGACGTCGGGGTCGACCGTCGGGCCGGGCTCACCACGGGCCGAAGGCGCGGTCGCCGGTGGCGGAGATGGCCGCGCACAGCTCGTCCAGGTCACTGCCGGTCGTCGCGGCGAGCGCGCGGACGGTGAGCGGGATCAGGTACGAGGCGTTCGGTCGGCCGCGGTACGGCATCGGGGTGAGGTACGGGCGTCGGTCTCCACCAGCATCTGCTCCATCGGCGTGAGCGCGGCGGCCTCGCGCAGTGCGGTAGCACTGCCGAAGGTGACGGTGCCGGCGAAGCTCAGCAGGTAGCCCCGGCGAACGCACTCGCGGGCGAACTCGGCGTCACCGGAGAAGCAGTGCAGCACCACCCGGTCGGGAGCACCCTCGTCGTCGAGGATCCGCAGCACGTCGGCGTGCGCGTCCCGGTCGTGGATGACGAGCGTCTTGCCGTACCGCTTGGCGATGGCGATGTGCGCCCGGAAGCTCTTTTCCTGCGCGGCACGCCCTCGTCGCCGGTCCGGAAGAAGTCCATTCCGGTCTCGCCGATCCCCGGACCCGGTCGCGGGCGGCGAGGGACTCGATCTCCGCAACGCCTCGTCGAGGTCGGCCAGCCGGGGAGCCTCGTTCGGTGCAGCGCCACCGTGGCCAGCACGGCGGGGTACCGGTCGGCGGTGTCCGCGCCCCAGCGGGAGGAGGCGACGTCCACCCCCACCTGGACCAGCCGGTCCACGCCGACACCGGTAGCCAACGCGATCGCCGTGGCAACCGGGTCGTCGGCCGGTCCACCGCCGGGCACACCGGCCTCACTGACCGTGATGTCCAGGTGGGTGTGGCTGTCCAGCACCGGGCGGGGCAGCGACTCCGGGCGGGCGGAACTCCGGCCGCCGCGCGCACGCTCTCGGCGGGTTTCAGTGGGCTCGCTCATCAGCGACAGCATCACACACGAGGCCTGTCCATCTGCCCGCCACCCGACGTTCACCTCGACTACGCCGCGCGACTCTACCGTCGCCGCGTGAGCGAGCGCAGCGAGCGAAGCAGCGTCACCCCCAGGGCGGCGGGGCCGCCGGCGAACGTACCGGGTTGCACGTGGCGTTCGGCGGCGGCGTACCCGGCCGAGGAGATCGCCCGGGCGCCGCGTACGAGCTGTTCAGCGCCGACGAGGTGGCCGGCTTCGAGTGGGCGCCCGCCCGGGAGCGCGCTGCCGTGGCGTCGGTTCGTGCACGCCACCGAGGTGACAGCGGTACACGGGCGACCGAACCGGTCGACGAGCCGGAGACGCCGGTGATGATGCCGGCACACCGCGAGCGGGCTGGGCGTACCTGCACCAGCTCAGCCAGCAGCCGGCGGCCGCGGGTGACCCGGTGCTGGCGACGGCACGCGGGTCGGCGGTGGTGCGGCGGGCACCCGGATGATGAAGGTGCTCTCCGCCCAGCAACTCGCCGGCTACGTACGCGGTTGGTTGCCGCACGGCTTCTGCTACCGCGAACACGACGTGGCGCATCTGCGTACGCCGGCGACGACGACAGTGCTGCGGACCGACGGTGACGCTGGTCGGGAGGGCCCGGACGTGGCGTACGCGCTGCGCTGGCGCGCGTCCGACCCGGGCGACTACGACGTGCCGATGGGTGAGGCGCACCGCGGCCTGACCGCGCTGGCGTCCCGGGACCGGCTCGGTGCGCCGGTGCTGGGTACGGGCTTCGTACCCAGCAACGGTCAGCTCATCCCGGAGTTCATCAGCCGGGACTTCGCCGACCTGCCGATGCCGGCGAACGCCGCCCTGATCGCCTACCCGCCGGAGGGGTGGAGGTGGTCCTCTACACCTACCAGGCCGAACAGCGCGGGTGGCTGCGGATGGTGGGCCCGCAGTGGCGTCACCTGCTGGCCGCGGTGCCGGGTCTCTCCCCGACCAGGAGTACGTGCCGAACGGGGACACGCCCCGCTCCACCCAACTGGTCGGCATGTACGGCGACAGCGAGTACGAGGCGGTGGCCGACCTGCCCGGCGGGTTCCGGGTGCTGGCGATGACCAGGGCGGCCCGGTACCCGGTGGACGCGGTGGCCCGCCGGCTCCGGTTCGCCCAGTGGCGGGCGTGCCGTGCCTGGTGCTGCGGGAGGAGGCCGGCTGGCTGCGGATGCGCCTGCGCCACCCGAACCCGGACGCCGTGGACACGACCGGCGCGCAGTGCCAGGAACGTGGCGTCTACGAGGCGTGGGCACCGGGCGCCGAGGTGACCGACGACCAGGTGATGGACACCCGGTACGCGATGTGACGAAGCGCGGCCCCGGGCATCCCGGGCCGCGCTCGGTCGTGTGGTCAGTCGGCCAGCCGGGCCAGTTCCTCGTCAACGATCGACGGGTCGAGCTTGCGGAACACCGGCGTCGGCGTGGCCAACGGCCGGCCCGACTCGATCGACACCGACTCCCAGCGCGTGCCGACGGTGTAGTCCCCGGTCAGCACCGGTACGCCGGACCGCCGTCGAGGTCGTCGACCTGCTCGATGACCGGCATCGGCGCGTGCACACCGGTGCCGCCGAGCAGCTCGTGCACCGCTGCGCGGAGTGCGGAGGAACGGGGTGAGCAGCGTGTTGGCATCGCTGATCACCTGGAGGGCGACGTGCAGGATGGTGCCCATCCGGGGCTTGTCCGCCTCGTCCTTGAGCTTCCACGGCGCCTGCTCGGACAGATATTTGTTGGCCTCGGCGACCACCTTCATCGCCTCACCGATCGCCTGCTTCTGCCGGTGCCGGGCGATCAGGTCACCGACCGTGGTGAAACCGGTGCGAGCCGTGGCGAGCAGTGCCTCGTCGGCCTCGGTGAGCCCGGCCGGGTCGATCGGCGGGATCACCCCGAAGTTCTTCGCCGCCATCGAGACGGACCGGTTGACCAGGTTGCCCCAGCCGGCGACCAGCTCGTCGTTGTTGCGGCGCAGGAACTCGGCCCAGGTGAAGTCGGTGTCGTTGCTCTCCGGGCCGGCGGCGGCGATGAAGTAGCGCAGCGCGTCGGCGTCGTAGCGCTCCAGGAAGTCCCGGACGTAGATGACCACCTTGCGGGACGACGAGAACTTCCGCCCCTCCATGGTCAGGTATTCGCTGGAGACCACCTCGGTGGGCAGGTTGAGCCGACCCAGCTCGCCCGGCTCACCGTCGCGGGAGCCCTCGCCGGAGTATCCGGAGAGCAGCGCCGGCCAGATCACCGAGTGGAAGACGATGTTGTCCTTGCCCATGAAGTAGTAGGACCGGGCGTCCTTGCCGGCACCGTCGGTCGACCAATATTTGCGCCACGCCTCGGGGTCGCCGGAGCGGCGGGCCCACTCGATCGAGGCGGACAGGTAGCCGATCACCGCGTCGAACCAGACGTAGATCCGCTTGTCCGGCCGGTCACGCCAGCCGTCCAGCGGAATCGGTACGCCCCACTCCAGGTCACGGGTGATCGCCCGGGGCTGGAGGTCGTCGAGCAGGTTGCGGGAGAACCGCAGCACGTTGGGCCGCCACCCCTCGCGGGTGTCCAGCCACTGCCGCAGCACCTCGGCCAGGGCCGGCAGGTCCAGGAAGAAGTGCTCGGTCTCGACGAACTTCGGCGTCTCCCCGTTGATCCGCGACTTCGGGTTGATCAGGTCGATCGGGTCGAGCTGGTTGCCGCAGTTGTCGCACTGGTCACCGCGGGCGCTGTCGTACCCGCAGATCGGGCAGGTGCCCTCGATGTAGCGGTCGGGCAGGGTGCGCCCGGTGGACGGGGAGATCGCGCCCATGGTGGTCTTCGGCACGATGTAGCCGTTGCGGTACATCCCCTCGAACAACTCCTGTACCACCGCGTAGTGGTTGCGGGTGGTGGTGCGGGTGAACAGGTCGTAGGAGAGACCGAGGCCGTGCAGGTCCTCGACGATCACCCTGTTGTAGCGGTCGGCCAGCTCGCGCGGGTCACCCCGTCGGCGTCGGCCTGCACCTGGATCGGGTGCCGTGCTCGTCGGTGCCGGAGACCATGAGCACGTCGTGGCCGGCCATCCGCATGTACCGGGCGAAGACGTCGGAGGGAACGCCGAAACCGGAGACGTGGCCGATGTGGCGGGGCCGTTGGCGTACGGCCAGGCCACTGCCGCGAGAACGTGACTCATGAGCAGTGAGCCTAGTGACCCGCCCGGGCGTCCGCGAACCAATGGGGGTGCCGGACCGACGGACCGGGCCGACCACCTCACCCGTTGGTCCGATTTGTCGTCGACACGCGGCTCAGCTGCCCGTTTCACCTCCCGGACCGGTGTGCAATGAACGTCGTGACGGGCAGACGAGCGGCACGGGACCACGAGGAACGTCCCACCGGACCGGCGGTCGGTGACGACCCGGCCCCGATCCCGCCGTGTCCCGGAGCGCCGGGGTCGCACCGCAACCCCGGCCGGTCGCCAGCACCGACCCGGGCGAACAGCGGCCGACACCCGCGGGAGGTCCGCCACCCCGGTCCGGCCCACGCCGGCCGCACCGGCACCCACCCCGGTCCGGCCGACCCCGGCGGCACCCGTACCCAGTCCGGCCCGGCCCGGCTCACTGGGCCCGCCGGTCGGCGTGGGTGAGCCCGGCGCGGAGTCCGTCGAGGTGGAGCCGACCACCGGGCGCCGGTGGACGCCGTACCGCGTCGGGTGCCCGTCCGGCAGCAGAGCCGTCAGCAGTGGGAAGGCTCGCCCGACGGCGACACTCCGGAGGACGTCGGGGTCGCCTTCTGGGCGCCGATCGAGCAGGTGCACTGGGACGGCACCCCGATCCGCAGGACCCGGCACCGAAGCGGGTCCGCCGGGCGCCGAGCCGTACGGCCCCACCGCCGGATCCGCTGCCCGGGCTCGCCGCGCTGGTGCTGCTGAGCCTGGTCGCGGCCTTCTTCGCCTGGGTCAGCGCCGGCCCGTTCTGGCTCGCGGTCGGGCATGCCCGGACGGGCACGGTGGTGATCGACGGCTGCACCGGTGGCGGGCTCACCCAGCGGTGCCGGGGACCTTCCTGGCCGAGGACGGGCGGTTCATCGCGCACGGTGTCCGGGTCAGCGGCGTGCCCGCCGGAGGGACGCCGCCGGTACGCCGCTACCGGCGCGGATGACCGGCCCGGACAGCGGCACCGCGTACGCGGACGTCGGAGTGGGCCGGCACCTGCACTGGCTGCCCGGTCTGCTGGTGGTGCTGGCCTGCGCCGCCGGCATCGTCCGGTGGACCGGGTCGGCCCGGCTGCCCGGTCGCCGCCAGCGCCGCTGGGCCGTGGCCGCCGCCATCACCGGCCCGGTGCTGATCACCGTCGGCTTCCTGGCCGCCGCCTGGTGACGGCGCCGTCCGACGAACCCGCAGCTGGTGGGAAGCAGCGCCGGCGGCTGCCCCGCTCAGCTGTGCACGATCGTGTAGACGTCCCGGCGGCGCAGCGCGTACTCGGTGGCGACGTCGGTGATGGCGTCCCGGCGGGAGCGGCCGGCGGCCTCCCGCTCGGCGACCGCCGCGCGCAGGGTGTCGTCGTCGGGCGTTCGGCGGCGGTCACCGGCGCTCCGGCCACCACCAGGGTGATCTCTCCGCGCGGGTCCCTCGGTGGCCCACCGGCCAGCTCGCCGAGGGGCGGCGGAGCACCTCCTCGTAGGTCTTGGTGAGCTCGCGGCAGAGCGCGGCCGGCCGATCCGCGCCGAACGTGTCGGCCAGGTCGGTGAGCGCCGCCGCGATCCGGTGCGGCGCCTCGAAGAAGACCAGGGTGCGCTCCTCGGCGGCGAGCGCGCGCAGCCGGGAGCGCCGGCCGCTGGGGTGCGGGGCAGGAAACCCTCGAAGCAGAACCGGTCGCAGGGCAGGCCGGACACCGCCAGCGCGGTGGTGACCGCACTCGGGCCGGGTGCGACGGTGACCGGGGCCCCGACCTCCAACGCGGCGCGGACCAGCCGGTAGCCGGGGTCGGAGACGCTCGGCATGCCGCCGTCGGTGACCAGCGCGACCACGTATCCGCCGAGGATGACCTCGACCAGCTCGGGGTGCGTCGCTCCTCGTTGCCCTCGAAGTAGGAGACGATCCGACCGCCGACGGTGATGTCGAGGTCGCGGGCCAGCCGGGTGAGCCGGCGGGTGTCCTCGGCCGCGACCACGTCGGCGCTCGACAGCACCTCGCGCAGTCGAGCCGAGGCGTCGGCGGGGTTGCCGAGCGGGGCACCGAGCAGGATCAGGCGCCCAACTTCGGACATTTCACCCACGAATTCGTCTCCTTCATCGACTGTCAATACCGGTATCAGGGACGACGGACGCCGCCGGACACCATGGCAGCCTACGATCGCCGGGTGACGAGTGCGTCGACAGCGCAGAGCCCGAGCGCCGATCCGGACAAGATGGTCGAGGTGACCGGCGAGCCGAGCCCCGACCAGGAGCCGACACCACCGCGCGCCGACGGCGGTGGGGCGGCCGCCGCGGTCCGGCGACGATTCGCCACCGTCGACACGCAGGCGGACCGGTTCTCCTGGCTGGCCACGGCGGTGGTGGTGGCCATCGCGGCGATCGTGCGCTTCGTCGGGCTGTCCAGCCCCAGGGCAAGATCTTCGACGAGACGTACTACGCCAAGGACGGCTACGGGCTGATCTCGCGTGGCGTGGAGTGGAACTACAAGGACAACGTCGCGTCGTACGTGGTGCACCCACCGCTGGGCAAGTGGCTGATCGGCCTCGGCGAGTGGGCCTTCGGCTACCAGGACGCGGACTCGAAAGTCTCCGTCCCCGGGCACCTGCTCACCACCGCGCCGGAGTTCGGCTGGCGGTTCTCGGCCGCCGTCGTCGGCACGCTGTCGGTGTTGCTGCTGATCCGCATCGGTCGGCGGATGTTCCGCTCGACGGTGCTCGGCTGCGCGCCGGCCTGCTGCTCGCCCTGGACGGCTTCCACCTGGTGCTGTCCCGCGCGGCCCTGCTCGACATCTTCCTGCTCTTCTTCGTGCTGGCCGCGTTCGGCGCGCTGGTGCTCGATCGGGACGCCCGCCGCCGACGCTGGGCCCGGCACTGGACGACGGGCTCGACCCGAGCCAGCCGGGCCGCGCCGGCCGGCCGCCGACCGGGTGGCGCACCTGGCCGTGGTGGCGGTTGGCCGCCGGGTGCTGATCGGCTGCGCCTGCGCGGTGAAGTGGAGCGCTCTGTATTTCGTGCCGGCGTTCGCGCTGCTGGTGCTCCTCTGGGAGGTCGGCGTCCGCCGCTCGGCGGAGTCCGCCGACCCTGGCGGGACGCCCTGGTCGACGAGCTGCCCTGGCTGGTGCTCGCCGGTGTGCTCATGGTCGGCACCTACCTCGCCACCTGGTCGGGCTGGTTGCTCACCGACGACGGCTACTACCGGCTCGCGTCGGCCTACCCGAGCGCCCCGCTCAGCGACCGCCCGGTGATCGGCCCGCTGATCAACCTCTTCGAATACCACCGTGCGGCGTACGGCTTCCACGCCCAACTCGACGACGCGCACAAATACCAGTCCTGGCCGTGGCAGTGGTTGCTGCTCGGTCGCCCGGTGGCGTTCCACTGGTCCGGCGACGGCGCCTGCGGCGCGCCGAGCTGCGCCTCCGAGATCCTGCTGCTCGGCACCCCGCTGCTCTGGTGGTCGTTCCTGCCCGCCCTGGTGGCGTTGACCTGGCTGGGCCTGGCCCGCCGGGACTGGCGGGCCGGCGCGATCCTGCTCACCGTGGCGGCCGGGCTGCTGCCCTGGTTCTGGTTCGCCCTCGACGGCCGCACGATGTTCTCGTTCTACGCCGCGCCGGTGGTGCCGTTCCTGGTGCTGGCCGTGGTGTACGTGTTGGCGCGCTCATCGCTCCGCCGGGGCCGACGTGGTGAGGTGGCACCGATGGTGCCCGGCGACCCGAGTTACGAACGCCGGTTGGTGGGCAGCATCGCGGCCGGGCGTACGTGTTGCTGGTGGCGCTCTGCTTCGCGTACTTCTATCCGATCTTCGTCGGCAAACTCATCCCGTACTCGGACTGGCTGTCCCGGATGTGGCTCGACGGTCGGTGGATATAAGCACCGACAGGCGACGCGCCGCATCGCGCGACGAGAGGCCGCACGCCGAAGCGTGCGGGCCCTCTGAACGCGCGCCCGATCGCCTGCCACGGGGAAGCGGGCGATTGGGGCGCGCAAGAAGAGCTTAACCACCGCACACCACCGGCACAACGGGTCGACTTGGGTCAGATTTCCGACGGATGGCGGCCGGGTCGACACCTACCCTTGAGCAGTTGACCGTGGGTGACCCGCCGTGGACCCTGAGCGCGGCAACGGCCGGTCGGGGCGATCGTCGACAGCGGTCGGCACCGGCGATCGGGGCACCGCCACCCCAACGATCATCCAAAGTGGATCTCACTACACTGCGGGCCGTGATCAACTTCAGACGATCGACGGCCGTCCTCTCGGACTGCTGGCGACCACCGCGCTGGCCGGCCCACCCGGCTCGCGCCGACGAGGAACCGGCGCCCGAGCCACCCGGGTCGAGCTGGTGCTCGACGTCAGCGGATCGATGCGCGCCGCCGACATCGACGGACGCAGCCGGATCTCGGTCGCCCAGCAGGCCTTCAACGAGGTGGTGGACGCGCTGCCGGAGGAGACCCAACTCGGCATCCGGGTGCTCGGCGCGACCTACCGCGGCAAGGACAAGAAGGTCGGCTGTCAGGACACCCAGCAGATCGTGCCGGTCGGCCCGGTGGACCGGCCCGCGGCCAAGGCCGCGGTGGCGACGCTACGACCGACCGGATTCACACCCGTCGGCCTGGCACTGCGCTCCGCCGCCAGGACCTGGGCACCGGGGCCACCACCCGGCGGATCGTGCTGATCACCGACGGAGAGGACACCTGCGCCCCACCGGACCCGTGCGAGGTGGCCCGGGAACTGGCCGCCCAGGGCACCAGCCTGGTCGTCGATACCCTCGGCCTGGCCCCGACGAGAAGGTCCGCCGGCAGTTGCTGTGCATCGCCAGCGCGACCGGCGGAACCTACACCGCCGCGCAGAGCGCCGAGGAGCTGACCGACCGGATCAAGCAGCTCGTCGAGCGGGCCGGCGACACGCACACCCGGCACCGACAGTGGTCGGGGCGCGAACGCCTGCGGCTCCGCGCCGCTGCTCGCCCCGGCGTGTACGCCGACCGGGAGGCGTTCTCCGAGCACCGCTACTACCGGGTGCCGGTACGCCCCGGGCAGGAGCTGCGGGCCTCGGTGAGCATGGCGTTGGACCGGCCGGTGAACCGGGACTACGGGTGCTCCTTCGGGCCACCGCGGCCGACGGTCGGGAACTGGTCCGCGGCGCGGACGCCGGCAGCGGACGGGCCGACGTGCTCTCCGCCGGGCTGCGCTGGTCGGCCACCGCCGACGACGACGAGGATGCCGCGCAGACCGAGGAGAGCACCGCGCCGGTCGTCGAACCCACCACCGTCTGCCTGGTGGTCAGCAACTCGTTCGCCCCGCGCCCCGGCAGCGCGGCGACTCCGGGCATGCCGGTGGAGTTGACCATCGACGTGGTCGCGGCCGCGCCCACACCGGACGGACCGGACCTTGGCCGGGGCTGGGTGCTGCTCGCCCTGCTCACCGTCGCCGGGCTGATCACCGGCCTGCTCGCCGGCCTGCTCACCCGCTGGTGGGTCGCCACCTGGAGGAGAACTGATGCGTACCGCCCTGTTCCGGTCCCTGGCGGCGCTGCTCGCCGCCGGTGGGGCCGCCCTGTTCCCGCCGTGGCCCTTGCCGCCCCGACCCCTCCCGGGTGCCACGCCGGTGAACCGTGCCGGCACGTCGTTCCTCACCGCGACCCCGATCACCGCCGGGCAACCGGTACGGGTGGACGCCTCGATCGGCGACCACCTCTACTGGTCGTTCCCGGCGACGGCCGGCCAGGTGCACGAGATCAGCGCCACCGTCACCTTCCCGAAGGCGCGCAGCGCTCCTCCACCTGGACGGTCGACGTCTTCGACGGGCTACGCCGACGTCAGGCGTGCACGGCCGGGGCGCAGACTCCGACGGTCGATGCGACGACCTCGACAGTGGCGCTGGGCTGCACGCTGCGCGAGGTGCGACCGTGGGCGGAGCCCTGGTCGGCCGATCCACTGCCCGGCACGTACGTCATCCGGCTCTCCGTGACCGACCTGCCGGAGCCGGACCTGGGTGCGCCGATCGACGTCGACCTGCTGGTCGGCACGGTGGCCGACCGGGGCGCTTCGGCCGACGACGGCGAGTTGGCCGCACCACTGGTGCCGAACACCAGGGCGGGCACGGTGCTCAACGCCGTACCGGACGCGGAGGCTGTCGACGAGGAAGACTCTCTCACCGACTGGCTGCCGGATCTCGGGTCGCGCTGGGTCTGGACCGCCATCGGCGGCGTGCTCGCCGCGGTGGCCGGTGTGTTCGGTTTCGCGGTGACCCGGCGCCCCGGCGTCGCTGACCTTCGCCGGGCCTGCTGGTGGCCCCGCCCGACGGCGGGGCCACCAGCGGCTCATCTGCGCCGGGCGCCGCGCGGCAGCCAGCCGATGAATCGGTCCTGGAGCGACATCACCGGAGCGGCCCGCAGGTCCTCGGTCGCGGCGGCGAGACAGGAACCCAGGTAGACGCTGAGCATCGCCCGGTCGGTCCCGTACTCCGCCAGCAGCCGCGTACGCTTCGTCGCGCATGGCCACTCGTCGCCGCACGAGACACAGCTCCAGCAGGGGTTTTCGGGGCGTGATCGTCGGCCCGCACTCCCGACCGTTCGGCACCATCGGTCATCGCACGTCCTTCCAGATGTCCACGGGACTGGCGGCGGCCGTGCCGTCCAGTGTTGATGGTGGTCCCCGGAGCCATCAGGGAGGGCGCTACGCCCTCCGGTGTTACATCTTTGCGGTACCTTGACCGGTCGTGGGAGTCGGAAATTTGACGGTCGACCCAATCCGCCATCACTATCGGTCAACGGACCGGCGCTGTGCGTGACATCTTGCCGTCGACCGTGGCGGTGGCCGTCGCCGGGTCCGAGGACTGGACGGGCGAGTTGCTCCCCGCTGAGCAGGCATGTCTCGGCGAGCGAGCCGCGCGGGCCCGGCGGCGGGATTTCGCCGCGGGAGAATCTGCGCCCGCCGGGCCATGAAAGATCTCGGTCTGCCGACGGCCGCCGTTCCGGTCGCCGCCGACCGTGCGCCAATCTGGCCGGCCGGAGTGGTTGGCAGCATCACCCACACTGGCGGATACTGCGCGCGCCGCGGCGCACACCACCGACATCCGGTCCGTCGGCATGGACGCCGAGCAGCACCGCGAGATCAATCCCGGAGTACGCAGACTCGTGCTGCTGCCCGAGGAGGAGGCCGACTGCGCGAGACTGCCCGACGGTGTCCACTGGCCGGTCGTGCTGTTCAGCGCGAAGGAGACCGTCTACAAGGTGTGGCACCCGGTCGTCCGGAGTTGGCTGGGCTTCCACGACGCTCGGCTCGCACTCGATCCGGACGCCGGCACGTTCATCGCCCGCATCGCACCGGCACGGTTGGACGCGGCGGAGGTCGAGGACCCACCGGCGTCGATCACCGGACGCTTCGTGGTCGCCGACGGACTGGTCCGCACCGCGGCCACGCTCCCCGCGTTGACCTCCACTGGTAACTCAGAGCGACGACGGTGACACCCGTCCACAGTGGCGCTCAGTGCCCGATTCGACACTGTCCACGCTGGCCGACGTGGTGCTGATCGGCCGCGATGGGAAGCCCTCCAGCGCGGCGACCGGCCGCTCCGCCACCCACGGTAGCGTCGAGGTGATCTCGCACCGCAGGCACCGATGCGTCAAGGAGTACGGTGACCCACCCCACCCTCAGCCCCCGCCGGACCGCAGGACACCCAGCAGCAGAATTCGCAGTCGTCGACCTCTCGGTTCGCGACGACACCACAGCCGCCGTTCTCCGGCGCCGCGTACCCGGCGGCTGGTGGGCGCACAGCTACCGACGGCGGCTACCGGGTGCCCGGTGGCCGGGGCTATCCGCTCATCGCCGCACCACCGGCGCAGACGGCCAGTTCCAAGAGGGCCGTCGTGGCCGTGGCTGTCAGCGCGGCCGTCTTCGCCCTGCTCTGCTCCGCCGGTGCCATCGTGGCGGTCGTCATCGGCACCACCGGGGCCTCGGGCCGTCGACCACCGCCGCTTCCCCGTCGACGTCATCTCCGGGCATCGGCGACACCCGCAACATGTCTCCCGGCGACACCTGGTCGTCGACGGCGACAAGGGCACCGTCGAGATCACCGTGACGAAGTTCCGGAGCGCCACCAAGCCGTGCAAGTCCCACGGGACGAAGCCCGACGAGGGCCTGTACGTGATCGCCGACGTCACGGTGGCGGTCACCAAAGGCACCGCCTCGACGAACCCGCTCGCGTTCCACTGGGTCGCCGCCGACGGCACCACGTCCGAGGCTGTCGGCGGGCCTTCTCCGGCTGCGGCAAGCCGATACCGACGAGCAAGGACCTGACCGCCGGCACCAGACGCACCGGCAGTGTGGTGTTCGACGTGCACGACACGTCGGGCGCACTGGAGTACCAGCACCAGTTCCGGACCGCCGGCTCCTGGAAGCCGTGACGTCGGGGCGCGGGTCCGGCCGGGGCCCGCGCCTCCCGACACCCGGGGCCACTCGGTCGATGCGGTCACGCCCGACGGGGACGAGCATCGACAGTGTCGAATGCTGTCGATGCTTCCCGGAGGTCCGGATGAGCGATGACCAGGACAACAACACCGTCGATCGTCGTCGTCTGCTGCGACGTGCCGGCACGGTCGCCGCGGGCTGGCCGGCACCAGTGTGGTCGGTGCGGCCGCCGCCACCTCGGCCCAGGCCGCTCCGGCGACCCCGTGGTCCAGGGGCCGACAACAATGCCGGCAACACCACAACGGTGCGCAGTTCCTCCGACACGGCCACCCTTCAGCTCGCGAACTCCAAGGTGATCACCGGGGCGAACGGCCGGATGATCACCGCGCCGACACTGCGCCTGGCGCCCAGCGGCACCGGGATCTCCGATGTCGACGCCGGCTCGATGGGCGTAGACACCGCTGGCAACCTCTGGGTGGCCTCGGGGCGGTACGGCGGGTTCGGCGAGGTGTTCCCACAGGTCCTCCTCCCGACCAACGAGTGGATTCCAGCCCTGCCCGAGCCGGCCGCGGTGGCGGAGCAACGCCGGCCCAGCTGGGAACAGGGCGACTGACCGGCGGGAGGGCTACGACGCCCAGGCCTCCTCGGTCGTGACGACCGGCCGGCCGGTGCGTACCGATTCCTCGATGGCCAGGCTGACCAGGTGGTCCTGGCAGGCCTCGGCGAGGGATACGGCGCCGGGCCCTCCTCCCGCGCCCAGGCACCCGTGCGGGCGATGATGTCCGCCACCGCGATGTCGTCGTCGGACATCCCACTGCCGACGAACGGATTGCGATAGACCACGTCGCCGTCGAAGCTGATGTGCTTCAGGTCGAGACCCTCCAGGTTGAGGTCGAGACCGGTCTGGCGTCGCACGAGGGACGACTCCACCGGCGTGGTCGGGTCGACCAGGCGGACCACCCGGTCGTCCACCAGCTCACCGCGCGAGCCCCGCACCACCAACCGACGGGTACGCAGCGGATTCCACCACTGGTTGTCGGTGAAGTCGTACAACCCCATCCGCCCGCCGAAGTCGATGGTCGCGAGGGTGGTGGAGAGCTGTTGCGGACTGTCGTCGCCGCTCCAGCCCGCCGGCGACAACGGGTCGGCCAGCGGCGCGACGAAGGCACGCGCGCTGACCTCGGCGCTCTCGAACCCGACGCCGAGCAGGCCACGGATCAACGAGACCGCGTGGTAGAGGTGGGTCGAGGAGATCTGGACCGAGGTCGGCTCCCCGAGCACCCCGGCCCGCACGAGCGACAGACGAGCCGCGTGCCCCGGCATCAGCAGGTACTGCTCCGCGACCTGCACCAGGCCGCTGCCACCGACGTCGGCCCAGAGCGAGCGCAGGCCGGCCAGGTCGGGGCGGGCGGCGTCTCGGCGAGCACCGGTACGCCGGCCGCGACCAGCTCCCGGGTCACGTCGGGCGTCACCGGCCAGGGCACCGACACGAGAACGAAGTCCGGCCGCTCGTGGGCGAGCAACTCCGCCGCCGTGCGGATGGTCGGCACGCCCACTCGGCCGTCACGGCCGCTCCGCGCGATTCGGTACGCGTCACCACCCCGGTTACCCGGAACCGCTCGGGGAGCAGCCGGGCCAGACGCAGGAAGAACTCACCCGCCAGCCGCTGCCGACGATGCCGAACCGGGTCTGGGTGGCCGAATCCATGGGTGCTCCTCACGTAGAGATCCGGATGCTAACCGCTCTCCTTCGCTACGGTTGCGCCGGTGACCACCGACCCATTCCGCGCGGCACCCGTGTCGGCGGCCGTCGAGGTGATCGAGCCGCGACCATCCCTGGACTATTACCTGGTCCTCGCCCAGCACGGTGACCGTGACCCGACCGGCGATCCGGAAGGGATCGTCGTCGAGGAGTTCACCCGCCACCACGATCACTCCACGACGGGCCTGGACGCGCGGGCTGGACGCCGGCTTCCGGCTGGTGGAGTTCGGCGTCGCTGAGCCGCGGCATCCGTACCGACCCCGACGTGCTCACGCGAGTGGTTCCCATCTGGCGGGGCGAGGCCGAGGGCGTCTACCGCACGCTCGGTGGCGGGCACCTGCCCGACGAGACGACGCTACGGACGTTCTTCCGCGACCACCAACCGATCGCGACCGCCCCGCCGCTGCGGCTCGGTCCTCCACAGCCACCGGCCGGCTTCCACGAGCGGCGCGTGTACCGCGTGCTCTTCGCCAGGATCTTCGGGCCGATCAGGTGACGAGCCTCCGGGCGGCCTGGCAGACGCCGGCCGACGGCAGCGGCGCTTCGGTCGCGAGCGGTCATCTCGACCGGGGTGGCGACCGGTTCACCTGGGATCTGCGACGGGTCGGCCACACCCTCGCCTGGTGTCTGGACGTGACAGTCCTGCTGAGGACCGCCGCCGCCGGGGCGGTGGGTCCGATCCTGTCCGACCTGACGACCGTCCTGCGACGGCACGGTCTGATACCGGTGACGACCGAACGCTTCTCCTAGCTGGCTGTCCTGAAGCACGACCCTCGCGCGACCCGCCCGCCCGTCGATCATGGAGTTGTGGTGCCGGCGATGCCATGGCGACCGCTTTGTCGCCCACCACAACTCCTTGATCGACGAGGCGCGCGCGCGCATCGGCCCGCCCACCGCCTACCGTCGGACGGGGTAGCCCCAGTCCGGTGAGGTGCTCATGTTGAGCAGGCGACGATCGCCGCCACATCGGCGAAGAGCGCACCTGTGCCCGCTGCCGCGACGCCCAGGAGAGCCCGAGCGTCAGCGGTGCGGCGGCGGCTGCTGTGGCAACTGCTGCGGCCGTGGCCAGCGCACCAGCCACAGACCCTCCCAGGGCTGCAATGCAGCCGGCGCTGGGTGCGAGGCCGGTCGGGTCGACGTAGTTCACCGGGTTGCCGGCGGCGTACGCGTACCGGTTACCGATGGCCGGGTTCGCGAGGAAGCTCAGGCTGTCCTGTTGGGTGAAGCGGCCGGTGTTCGGGTCGTACCAGCGCCGACCGAACTTGGTCAGGTCGTCGTGACGGGTGCCGCTGGCGAAACCGATCGCGTTGTCGATGATTTCGTTGTTGCTGCCAACCGTCTTGACCACCTTGCCGTACGGGTCGTAGGTGTAGGAGCCGGACAGCGACCCGTCGTACTTGATCAGGGCGACCACCGAGCCCAGCCCGTCGAACACGTAGAAGTAGTGGTGGAAGGTGCTCCCGGTCTTGCCCGGAAGCCGAGAGGCGTGCCGAGCTGGTCACGCTCGACGAAGTGCCGGCCGTAGGTGCCCGGCACGGTGTAGCTCTGCACCACGCTCTGGCCGTTCTGGTCGTTGCGGCCGAAGACGTACTCGTACTCGAACCGGGGCGTGCCCTTCCAGCCCAGCTCGATCTGATCGGCCCCGTTGTACGCCCAACCCAGCTCCGCGCCCCGGCGGTGAAGCCGCGCATCAGCTGCCCGGCGGAGTTGTACTCGAAGTCGCGCAGCTCGAACCGCCGAGCTGGTTACCGGCACCATCGTGGGAGTAGCCGGAGCTGGTGATCTGGTTGCCGGCGTTGTACGTCAGCGTCTGCGTGGTGGCCCCGTTCACCTTCTCCGAGGTGCGGTTGCCGTTGCTGTCGTACGCGTAGTCGTAGGTCTTGCCGTCGATGTCGGTGGCCTTGGTCAGCCGGTTGCCCTGGTCGTAGGTGTAGAGGCTGACCGCACCACCGCGGTGGTGGTCGGTCTGCCACTGCCGCAGGCCGGTGTCGTCGGCCGTCGCCGTCGAGCAGGCGGCGGTGCCGACCCGCTTGGCGTAGCAGTAGGAGACGTCGAAGACGGTGCTGGCCGTGCCGCCCTGCCACCGCTTGCTGGTGGTCCGGCCGATCCGGCCGGACTGGTCGAGGGCGTTGACGGTCTCGGCCACCTTCACCGAGGAGACGGCCAACGTGGTGGAGGTGCGGCGTCCCTCGTCGTCGTGCCCGAAGGTGTAGGTGCCGTTGGCGGCCACCAGCTTGGTGAGCAGGTTGCGCGCGTTGTAGGTGTAGTACGAGCTGCCGCGCTCGTCCTGCTGCTCGATCAGGTTGCCGACCGGGTCGTAGACGTACCACAGCCCGCCGACGCTGCCGGTGCGCCGGCCGGTGAGCCAGTTCAGCCGGTCGTAGAAGAAGTTCTGGTAGGCGTTCCCGTCGATGCGGGCGTAGACGTTGCCGCCACCGTCATACTCGTAGACCACGTCCGGGATGTCCGGGTAGTTGATCCGGGTGATCCGGTCGTCCAGGTCGTACTCGTGCTGGACGGTCCGCCCGGTGCCGTCGGTCGTCGTGCGTACCCGGCCGAACTCGTCGTAGGTGAACTGACGAGCCCCGAGCGTCGTCCCGGTCGGCGGGGTGATCGAGGTCAGCTGCTTGTTGGCGTCGTACTGGTAGGTGGTCTTGTTGGTGCCGTTGCCGGGGTCGGTCGACGAGGCGATCGTGCCGTCGGCGCTGTACTCGACAGTGGCCTCGGCGGCCAGAGCATCCGTCGTGGACAACCGGTTGCCCGCCCGTTGTACGTGTACGAGGTGCCGTTGCCCTGGCTGTCCGAGCCGGACGACGGCTGTAAGTTGGCCGTCGGGTTGGTCGGGGTCGCCACGTTCGCGTAGACGAGGAGGACTTCGCCCCGGTCGGCGTGACGACCTGGGTCGGCGACTGCCCGCCGTTCGCCTCGTACGAGATGCTGGTGGTGCCGCCGGTGCCGCTCTGCGTCGACGCCAGGTCCAGGTTCGGCGTGTAGGAGAAGTTGCGGACCCTGCCGTCGGGGTCGGCCAGGCTGGTCACCCGCTTGTCGGCGCTGACCGTGTACGTGCTGCGCGGCACCGAGGTGACCGGCTGCGACTGGTTGGTGTTGGCGTCGGCGACGAGCGTCTGGGTTGCCGCCGGGTACGCCCACCGGGTGGTGGCACCCACCGTCGGGTTCTGCGGTTGGAAGGCCCGGGTCAACGAGGTCACCCGGTGTGCCGAGTCATAGGTGATCGAGGTGGCGTTCCCGAGATTGGAACCCTGGATGCCGCCCGAGATCCTGGTGACCCGGCGGGACGAGTCGTACTCGAACCGGGTGTCAGTTCCCTTGGCCGAGCGGATCTGGGTCAGGTTGCCACTGCCGTCGTAGCTGTACTTGACGCTGCGGTACTGCCCGCCGTGCCGGTCTGCTCGACGGTCGACACGTTGCCGGTCGAGCCGTAGAGCACCCTCGCGGTACGAACGGCGGTGGTGCCCCGGTCGGAGGTCACCGTGGTCAACCGGCCGTTGGTGTCGTAGCTGTAGTCGGTCACGCTGTCGTTGCGGTCCTGGCTGCGGTCCAGCTGCCCGGCGGAGGTGAAGGAGAGCTTCCGGCCGCTGTCGTGCTCGACCAGCTTCCACCCGGAGCCGTCGGCGGTGAGCGTCGCCTTGAACTCCTTCGCGGCGGTGTAGCCGGACCCGCTCGGGTGAACCGTCCGATGACGCCGTCGGCCGCGACGTACGTGACGGAGTTGTCATCCGCCTTGATCAGCTTAACGTCTGCTCCGGTCCGCGTACGCCAGCTGTAGCTGAGCGAGCCGGTGGGCACGTCGCTGCCGGTGAGCAGACTGTTGTACGCCGCGCCCAGCACGACGCTGTCCGCGACGCCCGGCAGAACCAGGTCGGTGCTGCGGATGAGCAGGTTTCCCGAGCCGGTGTTCACCTGGGCGGTCAACCGGTCCGTCAGTTGGAACGTGCTGAACGTTCCGTTGCGAACCGGCCCGGTGCCGAGCGGCACGGAGATCGGTCCGGCGAGCTGGCTGACCGGAGCGTTCGACGGCCCCAGCACCCGCTTCTCCGGTGAACCGGGTGACGCGGGCTGCGCCGGTGGTGCCGAGGCGGGCTTCGCATCCGCCTGCGGCGGTGCGGCCTGCGCCGGCACGACCACCGCGCCGGACGTCGACGCCAGTAGCACACCCAGCGCGACTCCGGTGGCACGTCGTCGGCCACCCGCCCCTGGTAGGAACCTGAGCATTCAACTCCCCTTGACGATCCTTGAGACACGGAGAGGCCCGCGTCAACTGCGGCGGCCGCTCGTTTCAGGGACCCGCATGGGCGTTCTGCCATCCTGAGTGGACGGTGGCCGCCCGCCGCGAGATCGAGTAGAGCATCGACGATCGCCGTTCCAGTCCGAACGCCCGTTCGGGACTGTTCGGGCCTGTTCGAGACCGGTCGGCGGCCGGTCCGACACCCTGCGCACCAGGATCGGGGAGCTATTCGATCGCTGCTGGCGGCCTCGACAGCATCCACGCCACGTAGGGGTGGTCAGCCGGAAGTGGTCGATGCCGTTCAGCGGGTCCGGCGGACGGGCGTCAAGGACGCGGGCAGCTCATCCACCCGCCCATCGGCGAGAATCACGTCAAGGCGTGCGTAGTACGCAAGCAAGGCATCGAAGGTGGGGACCACGCGCTCCGACAGCTCCTGGCTGACGACAGCCCGCACGCCTCGGCTTCCTCGACCGACCGGATTGCCCACCGCTCGAAATCGTCGGAGTGCCGGGAGCAGCGGCGAGCCGCGTCCACCGATTGAGCGACCGACGCCGTGGGCCGGTCGCGGCGACCCTGGCCAGACGCGCCTTCCAGTCGAGCCAGGAGACGGTGGCGACACCGAGGTTGACATAGAAGATCGAGGTGTCACCCCAGCTGCCGGTGGACCCCTGGAACTCGATGATCGCGGCATGGCCGGCATCGGAGATACGACGGAAGGTCCCGTGCGACCGGGTGAAACCGTGCCCTCGCAGCACCGGCGCGACCTGCTTGGCGATCATGTTCAGGTATGCCTGCCGTACCGGACGTTCCGTGCACAAGATCGTATTGGCGGGTATGACACCGAACGTGAGCCGTCAGGGACTGCTGCGTTCATTGCCACACAAGATCGAAAAGGCCGTCTCCGACTAGCGGAAACGGCCTTTGCCTGGGTGGAGCTGAGGGGATTTGAACCCTGACCCCCTCGATGCGAACGAGGTGCGCTACCAGTCTGCGCCACAGCCCCCACCGGCGAACCGGCTTCGGTCCCACCGGCTTACACCGGGCGGGCCGGCAGCAAAGCTAACAGGTCGTCGGCCCGCACCGCGAATCCGCCCCCGCGCCGCGCTCCGCCCGGCGCCGCGCTTCGCCCGCACGGCGCGACACGCTCCGCACCGCGCCCGCCGAAGATCGACTCGGGTTCCTGGAAGTCGGGGTATCGAGGACACCACGACACCCCGACTTTCAGAAAGCCGAGTCGATCAAGCGGAGGGCGACGCGACCACGCCCCAACCACGCCCCGACCGCGCCGCCGGGCGACGCGACGACGCCCGACGGCCCGGCCGGGCCAGGACGGGGCCGGGCCGGGCGGGTCAGGCGCCTCGGCCGGCCTCGTACGGGCGCCCGCGGAGGCCACCCGAGCGCCGGTACGAGACCGATCCACCGTTGACCGCCGCCGGCAAATCTCCCGGACGGTCCAGGCCCATGGCGGCTCGGCGTACCCTTCGCGTTGGGCGGCGAGGCGGCGCTGCGCCTCGCGGCGGGCGGCGGCCCGGCGGGCCTGTTCCCGCCGCACCTCGGCCTGCCGGGCGGCCAGCCAGGCGGCCTCCCGAGCCCGGCGCGTCGGCGACGACGGCCGGCGAGGGCCCGACCGCGCAGGTGGACGACGTACATGGACAGGAGCAGGAAGGTGACGCCGAAGCCGATCCAGAAGCCGGGGCTGACGAACAGGACGCCGATCAGTTCGACGACGTTGAGCAGCAGCAGTGCGGCGAGCACCGGCGACGCCGGTAGACGGCGGGGTGTGCTGGCGGCGGGGCTGCGGGCGGCGGCGGGACCGCTTCGGTGCGGGCGGCACGGCGCAGCCGGCCGGAGCGACGGGCGGCCGGAGGCGCGGAGACCGGCGCGGACAACACGCCGGTAGTCGCGTCCTCACTGAGGGTGACGACGAGAGTGCGCGGAGGGTGGACTGGTTGGCGTCCCGGCACAGTGCGGCGCCGTCGGCGGCGCTGGAGCACCGCGCCGTCGACTGCGCCCGCTCCGCCACCAGTCGCTCGGTGGCGTCGTACCGGCGAACCAGCGCCGGGGCCAGGGCGAGCAGGCCGGCGGCGGCGAGGACGGCGAGGAGCACCGAGGTCGGCACCCTCACCCTCCCGTCACCGAATTCGAAGCAACCGCCATCCGACCGCAGGATCTTCCACCGATCGCGACTGAGTGCGTGGATCGTCCGGCCAGGGAGCGCTTGCCGTAGCTTGCAGTTACTTGAGGTTACGGCGCACCGACCGGGATGCCACCGCGCCGCGCCGATCCCGTCCGTGGGACGACTACCGCGCGTCGGCGCGTACCCGATGCCAGCGGGCCAGCAGGCCACCCTCGGCGGCGATCTCCTCGCTCGTCATCGCGTATCCGATGTGGTCCCGCCAGGCGCCGTCGATGTGCATGTAGCGCACGTGGTACGACTCCTCGCGGAAGCCCAACTTCTCCACCACCCGGCGGGACGGACGGTTCTCCGGGCGGATGTTGACCTCCACCCGGTGCAGCCCGCCCGGACCGAACGCGTGGTCCACGGCGAGCGCGAGCGCCGTCGGGATCACACCTCGGCCGGCGACGCGAGCGTCCACCCAGTAGCCGACGTAGCCGGAGCAGAGCGCCCGCCGCACGATGCTGCCGACGTTGATGTGCCCGACCAGCCGATCCCGGTCGGCCTCGCGCAGGCAGACAGCGAACGGCATGCCCTCGCCCTCGCGGGCGGAGCGCCGCTGGTCACGGTGCACCCAGCGGAACGCGGCCGGGAGTTCAGCTCATCCCAACTGCCGGGCAGCGACGACTCCCAGGGTGCCAGCCATGCCTGGTTGGCCCGCCGTACCTCCGACCACGTGACGGCGTCGGAGCGTCGGTAGGGCCGCAGCGACACCGGGCCGTCGGCCAACTCCACCGGCCAGCCCGGTGACCGCGCGGGTCCGAAGAGACTCACCCGCACAGTCTCCCGCGCGGGACTGTGTCGCGCGCAAGTGGCCCCGCCGCGTTCACCGCACACCTCCGACGACCATCCGACACGGACCGCGAGCGGACCGGCCGGAACAGGTCACCGACGACGGTCGAGCAGCAGCACGTCCACGGTGGAACCGGCCGCGGCCGTGGTGACTCGCTCGCCGAGCACCAGCAACCCGTTGGCCTCGGCCAGCCCGGAGAGGGTGAACGGCCCACCGCTGAGAGGTTGGACTGTGTAACCGCCGCCGCGCCGCTCGGCGACATGAGCCGGCCGGAACTCCCGCAGCCCCGTCGGGGACGACACGGTCTCCAGCAGGTGTGCCCGCACACTGGGCCGGAACACCGGCTCGGCGCCGGCGAGCAGTTGGATGGCCGGGCGGGCCAGCACCTCGAAGCCGATCAACGCGGCGCCCGGGTCGCCGGGCAGGCAGACCACCGGCACCTCCTCGGCGCCGACCGTGCCGAAGCCGAGCGCGGTGCCGGGGTACAGCGCCACGTCGGTGAACGTGACCGGGCCGGCCCGCCCGCCCTCGCGGCGGAGAGGATCCGGCGCACCATGTCCCCGGGCCGGTGCCGGTGCCCCGGTGGTGATGATCAGGTCGGCGCGCAGCGTCTGGTCCTCCAGCAGCCCGCGCAGCCCTCCGGGTCGTCGTCGCAGATTCCCACCCGGTACGCCAGTGCGCCCACCTCGGCGGCAGCGGCGGTCAGCGCGTGTGAGTTCGCGTCCACCACCTGCCCGGGCTGACTGCCCCGGCCCACGTCGACGAGTTCGTCGCCGGTGGCCACGATGACCACCCGAGGGCTCGGCCGAACCACCACGTGCCCGATGCCGGTCGCCGCGAACACCGCTACCAGGGCCGGGGACACGTACGTGCCGGCCTGGGCGAGCAGGGTGCCGACGGGGAGTTCCTCGCCGGCTCGGCGTACCCGTACCCCGTTTGGGGTGCGGAAGATCTCCACCGCGGCCATGCCCTGGTCGGTCCACTCCACCGGGACCACCACGTCCGCGGCGACCGGCAGCGGCGCCCGGCGGCCACCGAGAAGCACGAACCGGGAGTGAGCCGGACCGGCCGCCAGCTCGCGGCGCCGAGATCGCCGACCACGTTGAGCCGGATGGTCCGGCCGCCGGTGTGCCGGAGGGCCGGGACGTAGCTCGGGCCCCGGCCCTCCGGAAATGTCCTCCCAGCGTGCGGCGTAGCCGTCCACGGCCGCCTGGTCGAAGGCCGGGAAGGCGTGCGGCGCGACGACGTCCTCGGCGAGGACGTTGCCGTGCGCCTGGGTGAGGTCGAGGTCGAGTGGCGGCAGCGCGCGCAACCTGCGCAGCACGCTGCCCAGGTAGTCGGCGAGCGGCGTCAACTCGTTCGCGGCCGCCTCGGCGTCGGCCGTCGCGGTCATGTACCAGATCCGCCGGCCGCGTCGGCCTTGACGAAGTCGGCCAGCCAGGACCGGAACTCGGCGCCCAGGTCCTCGCGCTCGGAGGCGATCTGCACCACGGTCTGGAGGTAGCCCAGCGGCATCCCGGTGTCGTAGCGGGTGCCCCGGTAGACGATCGCGTGCACCGGAACGCCCTCGGTGCGCAGCAGCTCCATCGCGTCGGTCAGCTGGATCTCGCCGCCGCTGCCCGGCTTGGTGCGCCGGATCGCGTCGAAGATCCGGCCCGGCAACACGTAACGGCCGAGCACCGCGAGGTTGCTCGGGCGTCCTCCGGCTGCGGCTTCTCCACCATCCCGGTCACCCTGACGACCTCGCCGATGTCGGTCAGCTCCGACTCGGCCGGCTCGACCGAGGCGATCCCGTACCTCTTGGTCTCGGAGGGTCGACCTCGAAGAAGGCGAGCACCACACCACCGGTGCGGGCCTGCAGCTCCAGCATCGCCGGCAGCAGCGGCTCCGACGGCTTCACGAACTCGTCGCCGAGCAGCACCGCGAAGGGCTGGTCGCCGACGTGCGACTCGGCGTACCCGATGGCGTGACCGAGGCCGAGCTGCTCGGGCTGCCGCACCGTATAGATCTCGGCCAGCTCGCTGGGCCGACGCACCACAGCCAGCCGCTCGGAGTCGCCCTTCTCCTCCAACCTGGTCTCCAGGTCGGGGCGACGATCGAAGTGGTCCACCATCGACGTCTTACCCCGACCGGTGATCAGCAACACGTCACCGATGCCAGCCTGGGTGGCCTCCTCGACGATGTACTGCAGGACCGGCCGATCCACCACCGGCAGCAGCTCTGGGCACCGCCTTGGTGGCGGGCAGGAACCGGGTGGCCAGTCCGGCGGCCGGGATGACGGCCTTGACCGCCAGGGGACGGCCAGCTGCGGCGACCGTCGATGAGGGGTTCGCTGAGTGCTCCGACATGTCGCGAGACTATCGGCCACGGCTCTGCCGCGGCGGGTGTGGCCAGAAGACGCGCCGCCACCCGGCCCCGGCCGCGCCGTGTCCGGGCCGGCCCGGACCACACCCGTCGCGCTGTCCGCTGTGTCGTCGGGCGGATCCGGCCGGGCGTGCGCCGGGCCTGCCAGCGATGATTCCGGTACGCCCGCAGCCGACTCCGACCGGGCGGGCCCGCCCGGCTCCGGGAGCCTGCACGTGCTGGCCGGCACGCGGCAGCCCGTCGGGTGGGCTCACGGCGCACGCGAGCACAGGTATCTCCCGGGTCGGCACGTCCGAGCGCACCTCGGCGACCCGGTACGTGTCGCGTCCCGCTGCCTTGGCCGCGTAGAGCGCGTCGTCGGCGGCCTCCAGCACCTCCCGCCCGGTGCTGCCGTTGTCTGGGAAGACGGCGATGCCCACCGACACGGTCACCAGCACCGGCCCGGCGTACGCCTCGACGGCGATCGGCGTGTCCCGGACCGCCGCGCCGAGCCGCTCCGCCACGATCGCGGCACCCGGGCGTCGGTCTCCGGCAGCAGCAGCACGAATTCCTCACCACCCTGCCGGAAGGCAGGTCGACCTCACGGATCTCGCCGCGCACCCGCCGGGCGAACTCGGCCAGCACGGTGTCCCCGCAGCGTGCCCGTACGTGTCGTTGACGTCCTTGAACCGGTCGAGGTCCAACGCCAGGACACTGAGCATCCGCCCGAAGCGGCTGGCCCGTTCCACCTCCCGCCGGATCGACTCGCGCAGGTAGCGGTAGTTCCACAGACCGGTGAGCGGGTCGGTGAGGAGAGCCGTTGCGCCTCCTCGTGCACCCGGACGTTGTCCACCGCCACGGCCGCGTGACCGGCGAAGGTACGCAGGGTGGCCAGGTCGTCGTCGTCGAACCCGTCGGCGCCCAACCGGTCGTAGAGGACCAGCACGCCGGGCGCGGCCGCGGCGCCAGCCTCGTCGGCCGGACCCGGGGTCCCGCCCAGCGTCGCCGGGGCACCACCGAGGGTGGCCGGGGTACCGCCGCCCGGCGTGGCAAAGGGACCGCGACGTACGTGCGGCAACGCGGCTCACCCGACGGGGCGTCGGTCGGCTCCACCCTCCCCGCTGCGGTTCCCCGGTGGCGGCGACAGCGCCGACCACACCACACCCACCGGCACCCGGGCGTCTGCGATCCGTCCGCGTCCTCCTCCGGCCAACGCCCGTCCAAACCCTCGGTGCACTGGGCGACGAGCACCCGCCGGTCTCCACCAGCAGGACGGCGCCGGCCCGCGCGCCGGTGGCGCCGATGGCGCTGTGCAGGATCACCCGCAGGATGCGTTGCAGGTCGTGGGTGCTGGCCAGAGTGTCGCCGAGGACCGCGAGGTGCCCGCGCAACTGGTCCCGGTTACTGGTCAACGCGGCGACGTACGACCCGGTCTCCCGGGTCATCCGGTTGAACGCGGCAGCCAGCCGGCCAGCTCGTCGCGGCTGCGTACCGGCACCCGTGCGGTGAGATCACCCTGAGCCACCCGGTCGACCGCGGCGGCCAACTCCACCAACGGCCGGGTGGTCACCCGGGCCAGCCGCCACGCGGTCAGCACGGCGAGCAGCGCGCCAGCACGACCACCCCGACCAGCGTGGCGTGCAGCCCCGGCGGCCGCTCGCTGGGCACGGACAGCACCAGTGGCAGCGGCTGAGTGGCCGAGGGCCCGAGCCTCCGCACGTACCGGCCCGCACTGGTCTCGCTGACCTGCTCGCCCTCGGCGGCGTCGGCGGCAGCCACCACCTCGTCGCGTACCTCCGGGACTCGGTCGTGTGGGCGACCCGCGCGGCGCTCGCCCGCTGTCGAGCAGGGTGACCCCACCCGGTCACCGCCGCCAGCCGGGCCACGAACGCCGGGTCGACCAGCTGCGCGGCGGCCACCGCGCCCAGCCGGGTGCCAGCGCGGTCGCGCAGGTCGACCTGAGCGGCCAACGCACCGACCGGGCCGTCGTTTTGGTTGTCGATCGGGTTGCTCGTGGCGCCGTTGCTCGTTGCGCCGTTGGTCGGGTTGCTGGTCGGGTTGTTGGTCGGGTTGTTGGTCGGACCGGAGCAGTCCCGCCACGGGGTCGCCGGCGCGCCGGGCGAGACGTAGGTGACCTTGCCGGCCACGTCGGTGATCAGCACCGCGGCGGCCAGACCTCGGCCGACCAGTTGAGCGGCCGCGACGGCCGGATCAGCGGTGAGTGCCACCGCGTCCGCGGTCGCGCGCAGCTGCTGGCAGAGCGCGTCGACCGAGGTCCGCACGCTGGACGCGGCCGCCGCCAGGCCTCGGTGGACCGGCTGCGGTCGACAGCGGCGACGGTGGAGGCGACGAAGAGCGCACCGAGCAGGACGGGCCCGAGCACCACCACGAGGAAGGCTGCTGTCAACCGCCCGCGTAGCGTCACTCAGTCCCCGGAAGTTCCGCCTCCGTTGCTTGCGATGCTGACACAGAGCAACCGTGGGAGAGGCGTTGCGTCAGGAGTGTTGCGTGCCAGAATTTTCTGATGAAGCAGAAGTGACCCGGATAGCGAAGCGGGACACCCGCGCCGAACTGCTCGCGCACCGCCGGTCGCTGCCCGCTGCCACCCGCGCAGCCGCCGCCGGGCGCGTCCAGGCCGAGCTGTTGGCCCTGGTACGCCGGCTACGCCCGCGCCGGATGACGGCGTACGTGCCGGTCGGCTCCGAACCCGGTGGCACCGACCTGCCCGACGTGCTGCGGGCGGCGCTGCCGGCCGACGCCGAGTTGCTGCTGCCCGTGCTCCTGGCCGACCTGGATCTGGACTGGGCGGCATATACCGGGCCGGGCGCCCTGATCGCCGCCGGTCGGGGTATGCGAGAACCAACCGGTGCCCGTCTCGGGGTGGCCGCCGTGGCCCACGCCGAACTGGTGGTCGTACCGGCTCTCGCGGTCGACCTCCTCGGCCGACGGCTCGGGCGCGGCGGCGGCTCGTACGACCGAGCACTCGCCCGGGTGCCCGAGGCGACAGTGACGGTCGTCCCCTGCACGATGGTGAGCTGGTCGAAGCGCTGCCGACCGAGTCACACGACCGTCGTGTACGCGCGGTCGTCACTCCCGCCGCCGGAGTGCGTACGCTTGACGGCGGCCCGGGTGCGGTGCGCGGTGTCGCGCCACACGTCTGCTGGACGAACCCGGGGCGAATGACGCACCATTGGCACTCGAATACGTCGAGTGCCAACTGGCCGAGCCAGATCCGGAGGAGAACGTGCCCACCTACCAGTACGCCTGCACGACGTGCGGTCACCAGCTCGAGGCGGTGCAGTCCTTCTCTGACGAGCCGCTGACCGAGTGCCCGGCGTGTCAGGGGCGGCTGCGCAAGGTCTTCAACTCGGTCGGCATCGTCTTCAAGGGTTCGGGCTTCTACCGCACCGACTCGCGGGCGTCCGGCTCCGAGACGACGGCCGGCGGCACGGCCAGCAAGCCGGCGAAGTCCGAGTCGTCCTCCGGTGACAGCTCGTCGTCCGGTTCGTCCTCGTCGTCGGGGTCGTCCTCGGGCTCGGCTCGGGCTCGTCGTCGTCCTCGGGTTCGTCGGGCTCGGGCTCGGGTGGTTCGAGCGGCGGCAAGTCACCGGCGGCAAGCTCCGCCTCCTGATCGTCGGCGGCCCGACCTCGCCGGTCGGGCCTCGACCGACTCGGGTCCCCGGAAGCCGGCCCATCCCAGGCCGCCCCGACGTCCGCACAACAGGCCGGCCTCGCCCCGGCCCGCCCGCCTCGGCCCGCCCCGCCTCGACCCTCCTCGGCCCGCCCCGCCTCGACCCTCCTCGGCCCGCCCCGCCTCGACCCTCCTCGGCCCACACCGGCGCTGGCCCGCCCCGGCGCCGGCCCGCCTTGATCGACTCGCGATCCTGGAAGTCGGCCCATCCCAGGCCGCCTGATAGCCCGACTTCCTTGAAGCCGAGTTGATCATGGGTGGTGCCATAGCAAATCGCGCCGACGGTTGGGCGTTGTCCACAGGCACGTCGGTTATCCACAGGCGCCGGCCGAGGGCCGGCTGACGGGACTGGAACTACCTAATCTGCCGTCCATGGGTGCCACTTCGGTGCCTTGGGACGGGAGGCGGCAGGGGCGATGGGCGATCCAGGTTCTGCGCGAGCGTTGCGTCCGTTGCGCCGACTCACCCTGCCCGGTGGGCGCACCCTGCTTCGGGCCGGTCTGGTAGCCGCCCTGCTCGGCTTGGCCGCCGCCGTCCTGCACACTCCGGCCGGGTGCCCGCCAACCGCGGTGCCCTCCGACGCACCGTCGGAGCGGACGACAAAGCCCGACACATCGGAGAGGGCAGGCCAGCCAACTCCGCTACGCCAGACTCTCCGAACCCTGCCAGGCCAGACCCCAACACCGACACCGCAGGCCTCAAGCCCGACAGACCGGACCTCAACTCCGCCAGCGCAAGCTCCCACCCCGACGGGGCCCGCCGACGAAGCCAGCGGTCTGCTTCACCCTACGGTTGACCGGCGGATCGGAGCTGGCCAAGAGGCCAGGTCAGTCCCAGTGCGGGGACGTTCGGCGAGCAGCCAGTCGTCGTTGCCTCTCGACCTCTCGCCCCAGCCACGGTCGGTGTCGTCGGAGGTCTGCTCTGGCAGCACCACGAAGTCTTCGCTCAGGTCGACGGTGCGATCATCATCGCCGCGCGCGCTCTGCGTACCGGGGTCCTCGGTGCTCACGAGCGGCAAGACTAGCGCAGCCGACGGCATCGGCCGGTCGTCGACGGCGGCTCGCCGGCCAGAAACGACCGGTCCGTCGGCGGCGTTGGTAGCGTCGGACGGCGTGACGACCCCAGCGGTGGCAGCACCCGGACGACTACTGGCGACGGCCCGGAACCGGTGACGACGCGGTGACGGAGCAACCGCCCGCCGCCTCCGAGACCACGCCACCCAGCGGACACACCAGCCCACGGCCCAGCGGAGACGCCGACCCGCCAGGCAACGAGCAGGCCCACCCACCAGCCGGTGGGCTTGCCAACCCACCGCCGAGCGAACACACCAATCCACAGCCCGGCAACTACGTCGGCCCGCCGCCGAGCGGACACGCCAGCCCAAAGCCCGGCAGCTACATCGGCCCGCCAGCCGGCGGACACACCGGCCAACAGCCCGGCAACTACACCTACCGTCGCACAGCGGATACTCCGGACCGCCTCCGAGCGTGCCGCCGCCGGCCGGTTGGCGTCCGCCCGTACACCTGCGGCCGGCGCCGCCGCGACAGCTGCCGCCGCAGGACATGGCCGACCTGGACGCGGCCGAGCAGCGCTCGCAGCGTGTCACCTACGGCTTCGGGGCGGCGGCCGGCGTGGTGCTGCTGGTTCTGCTCTGTCTGCTCTGCTCGCGAATCGTCTTCTGATGCTCGCCGTGACCGCCGGTCAGAGGGTGGTGCCCCAGACGGCCTCGGCACCGCTGTGGCCGGTCAGGTAGACGTAGACCAGGGCGGCGATGGACAGCGCCACGACAGCCACGGCCAGCACCGGGGTCACCAGCGCCGGTAGTTGCGGGAGCCGGGGTGCCCACTGGTCGCGACCAGCAGCAGGATGGCCACGATCCCGAGCGGCACCGCGATGCGGAACAGGATGTCACCGTAGCGGGAGTGATCGAAGATCTGATCGAGGATCGGTCCCTGGAAGCCCGGGCAACCAGCGCGTCGGTGAGGGCCTCGCCCGACTTGACGGCGACGTAGGCGGTCACGGGTGCGGCCACGGCGAGGAGGCCCAGCGCCCAGTCCAGCCGGTGCCGCCACCGTGGCAGCGCCACGTACGCGATGGCCAGCGCCGCAAGCAGCGGCATGAAGATGACGACCGCGTGGACCACCAGGGCGTGTACCGGCAGACCCAGGATCTCCTCGAACATCGAACCCTCCAGGTGGATCTTGGTCAGGGGTGGCCAGCCTATGGTCCGCCGATCGTCCCCAGGCTCTCGACCGGACACACGCGCGCCGCCTCGATCGGGTTCACCTGCGGGCCGTACTCCTGATCTTTCCGGCTGTGTCGGTGACCACCCGCGGCGGGCGACGGTTGTCGATGCTGATCGCGCGTGCTGTCATTGGCGAATGTCCGGTGCCGAGGAGCTGCTGCGATCGAGGGGCCTGCGTGTCACGCGGCCACGCCTCGCGGTGCTGGACGTACTGGCCGACGGCGGCCATCTGGAGGTCGACGAGATCACCCGGCGGGTCCGTGAACGCCTCGACTCGGTCTCCACCCAGGCGGTGTACGACGTGCTCGGCGCGCTGTCCCGGGCCGGGCTGTCCCGCCGGATCGAGCCGGCCGGCAGTCCCGCCCGCTACGAGGCGCGCGTGGGCGACAACCACCATCACGTGGTCTGCCGGGGCTGCGGCGAGATCGCCGACGTCGACTGTGCGGTGGGCAGTGCGCCGTGCCTGGAGCCGAGTGTCGCGCACGGGTTCGAGGTGGACGAGGCGGAAGTGACCTTCTGGGGCCTCTGCCCACGCTGCCGGACCCGCCGCTCCGCCGACGTCTGACCCGCCGCGCCCGCCGCTCCGCCGACGGCTGAGCCGGCACTGTCGACCCAGCGTGGCACTCTTGTGCGGTGGACTCCGATGACCTCGGCCTTTTCGGTCCGGGTTCGGTCACGTGGAAGGTGCACGAGGAGCCGATCCTGATCGTCGCCGGCCTGCGCTCGCTCTACCTCCAGGCGTTGCACCCGCTGGCCATGGCCGGGGTGGCGCAGAACAGCAACTACCGCACCGACGCCTGGGGCCGCCTGGTCCGCACCGCCACCTACGTGGCGACCACCGTGTACGGGACCACCGCCGAGGCGGAGGCTGCCGGGGCCAGGTTGCGCCGGTTGCACGACCGCCTGCGCGCCACCGATCCGCTCACCGGCACGGAGTTCCGGATCGACGAGCCGGACCTGCTGCGCTGGGTGCACGTCACCGAGGTCGAGTCGTTCCTGAACACGGCCCGGCGTGCCGGTCTGCCGCTCGACGACGACGAGGTGGACGGTTACTACACCGAGCAGCGCCGCTCAGCCGCCCTGGTCGGGCTGGACCCGGCGACGGTTCCGGGCACCGCCGCCGAGGTCGAGGAGTACTACCGCGAGGTACGGCCACAGTTGCGGATGACCCGGGAGGCCGCCGAGACGGCGCTCTTCCTCACCGCCCGCCGCTGCCGTGGAAGCTCAGCCTGCCGATCCGGTTGGGGCTGACCCTCGGGCCGCCACGGTGGGCGTACCTGGGTGTCGCCGGCACCGCGTTCGCACTGCTGCCGTCGTGGGCACATCGGTTGTACGGCGGTCTCGGTCTGCCGACCACCGCGCTGTCGGCAGATTTGACCGTGCGCGCTGCGCCTGGCGTTCGCTGCCGTCCCCGCCGCTATCTGGAGGGCCGCTGATCCAGGCCGCCAAGGAGCGGGCTGCGCGCCAGGCCGCCGTTACGCCGCTGGCCGGCTGACCCGCCCGCCGGGCGCCTCGGGATCACCCGCCCGCCGGCCGATCCATGGCCGCCCACGGTTCCTTCCCCGGCGCCTGCGCGCCCGCCGGCAGTGCCGGCGGAAGTCGCACCAGCCACAGCGCGCGCCGGGTGCCACCGGAACGCCTCGTCCGCGTCGCCGCCGTCCGCGACCGTTCGTTCGGCGGCCATGATGTCGCGGGCCGTCTCCTCCGCACGGGTCAACTGCCGGGCCAGCGACTCGACGGTGTGGTCGTGGCCGGCGACCGTGCCGGTCGGCAGGTGGTGCAGCTCCACTCGACGGCACGGCCGGCGGAACACCCGCTCGGCCGCGTACGCGTAGAGGGCCAGGGCCTGCGAGCCTCGGGCGTCGTCCGTGTCCATTCCGGTGCGACCGGTCTTGTAGTCGACGATGACCAACTCCGGCCCCTCCGGCCCGGGGCGCGAGTCGATCCGGTCGGTGCGACCGTTGAACGCCAGCACGGCGGTCTTGACCGCCACCACCCGTTCCACGCCGAGCGGGTCGGAATCCGGCTCCAGCGTCTCCACGTACGCCTCGAGCCACCCCAACGCCCGCCGATAGGCGGCCGCTCCTGCTCGTCGTCGCGGTAGCCCTCGCGAACCCAGGTGCCCTTGAGCAGGGTGGCCAACGCCTCGGGGCGACGCCGGTCGGCGGGCAGCGCATACCAGTTCTTGAGGGCGGTGTGCACGCTGGCGCCGAGCGAGTTGTGCGCCCACGGCGGGCCCTGGGCGGGCTGGCCGGTCGACGTAGGAGTAGCGGTAGCGGCGGGGCAGTCCGCGTACGCGCCGAGCTTGCTCGGGGTGCAGACGAACAGCCGCTCGGGCATGCCCTCGAAGCCGAGCTGCTCGGCGCCGCCGGAGCGCTGCCGGGGGCCCGACCGCCGCCGGCCGGTCGTCCCGCTGATGAGGATCGTCGCACGCCTGCGATCCTGCCATCCACCCCGACATCACGGGCGAGCCGGTCAGGTCATGTTCACGTACTGCGTGACGAATGCGGCCACCGCGTCGGCGATGAGCTGCACGGCGATCGCGGCCAGCAGCAGACCGGCGATCCGGGTCAGCACCTCGATCCCGCCGGGCCGGAGGATCTTCACGATGCCGCCGGAGAAGCGGAGGACGATCCAGACGGCGAGCATCACGGCGAGGATCGCCACGCCGATGGCGGTGAAGTCGCCCACCCCGTCGGCCTGCTGCACGAAGAGCATTGTCGCCACGATCGCGCCCGGGCCGGCCAGCAGCGGCGTTCCCAGTGGCACCAGCGCGATGTTCGAGGTGACCTGTTGGCTCGGGTCGTCGGCCTTGCCGGTCAGCAGCTCCAGGGCGACGAGGATCAGCAGCAGCCCACCGGCGGCCTGCAACGCCGGCAGGTCAACGTGCAGGTAGTCCAGCAGGGTCTGCCCGCGACCGCGAAGATCACGATGACGCCCAACGCCAGCGTGACGGCCTGCCAGGCCGCCCGGTTGCGGTCGCGGGCGGGCAGTGGGCCGGTCAGCGCCAGGAAGATCGGCATCATGCCCGGGGGTCGGTGATCACCAGCAGGGTCACGAAAACCTCGCCGAACAACTTCAGGTCCACGTGATCAACCTAGCCGCGCGGCAGTGGGCGAAATACGCGGATCAGCCCGAAGCGACCTCGGTCACCCCGGCGGCGACGATCCGTTCGTACGCCTCCACGCTCGTCGAGAAGGCACCGAGCTGAACGGTCTTGTGGGTGCCGTGGAAATCCGAGGAACCGGTGGCGACCAGGCCCAACTCGGCGGCGAGCGCCCGCACGTGCTCCCGTTCGGTCGGACTGTGGTCCTCGTGGTCGACCTCGAGCCCGGCCAGCCCGGCGGCGGCCAGCTCGGCGATCAGTTCGTCGGGCACCACCCGGCCGCGCCGGCTGGCCCGGGATGGGCGAAGACCGGTACACCTCCGGCCGCGCGGACCAGCCGGACCGCCCGGAACACGTCGATGTCGTCCTTGGGCAGCCGGTACCGCTCGCCGAGCCAGTCCGGGCCGAACGCCTCGCTGGTGCTGGCGACCAAACCGGCCCGGATCAGCGCCTGCGCGATGTGCGGGCGTCCCACGGTGCCGCCACCCGCGCCGGCCAGGATGTCCGGCCAGCTCACGTCGATGCCGTCGGCGCGCAGCAGGGCGACCATCCGTTCGCCGCGCTCTTCCGGGCGGCCCGCACCCGGCCAGCTCGGCCACCAGCTCCGGGTGGCCCGGGTCGAACAGGTACGCCAGCAGGTGCAGCGACACCGCCGGCTGCACACCGGACCAGCGACACGACAACTCCGCGCCCCGCACCAGACGTAGTCCCGGCGGCAGGGCGTCCACGGCCGGCGCCCAGCCGGCGGTGGTGTCGTGGTCGGTGATCGCCAGCACGTCCAGCCCGGCGTCGAAGGCCGCGCCGACCAGCTCGGCCGGGGTGAGCGTGCCATCGCTGGCGGTCGAGTGGGCGTGCAGGTCGATTCGGGGTGGAACCGGTACGCGAGGTCACCGTCCGACGCTACCGAGGAAAAGCCGAATCCGGCTCGGGTAGTTCAGCACGGCCACACCGGGTCAGAGGCTCGGCACCAGGAGTGGCCGGTCGCCGGCCTGCACGCCGGGCACGGGCGCGGGACTGGCGGGCTTCCCGGCCCACACCGGGCCGACGTCGACGTGAACCAGTCCGCCGGTGTCGTCGAGGTAGGAGGCGGTGGTCTCGTCGCTCCAGACGATCGCCCCGGTCATCGGCGGCCCGGCCGGCACGGCGGTCGCGCCGGACCGAGCCGCTGGAGGTCGACCAGCAGGGACCGACTGGTCTTGCCGATCGACCCGTTCACCAGCAGCCACCGCCCGTCGGCGGAGATCCCCGATGCCGTCCCGGCTCAGCGTCGGGCCGCAGCCGGTGCGTACCGGGTTCAGTCGACGTGCCGGGTCGAGCACGGCAAGGCAGGTCCGGTCCGGTCTGGTCGTGGCGATCTGGCCGACGAGCCGCCCGTCGGGCAGCCGCCCGTAGACGTTGAGGGTCTTCTGGTCGGTGGCCGCGGGCAGCTGCCCGGTGCCGGGCCGCCAGAGGGTGTGACCGGCGTCGGACGGGTCGAGTCGAACCAGCACGCTCTCACCGACGAACCGGACGGGCTCCGCTGTTGCCGGCGCCGGGTGCGCACCGCCCCGATGAGCTGCGTGCCGACCACACCGGCCACCAGCAGGTCGCCGCCGTCTCGCCAGGCGACCTGGCGGCTGTCCGCAGCCAGCACGATCGCGCCCGCCCCGGCCAGCAGCACCTGCACCAGGCCGTCGTTCTGCACCACCCAGAGGAGCGTCCGGCGGTGCTCGGTGCACTGACCACCAGCCAACCACCGCCGTCGGGCAGGGCTGGACCCGATCGGCCGGGCCGACGTCCGGCAACACCAGTCGCTTTCCGTCGGCGCTGACCAGTGTCTCGCTGAGCAGCGGGCGGCCGACGACGTCCCGGGCGAGGGGCGGGGCCCGGATGCTGGCCGTCGGGATCGGTCGGTTGGACGGGTCCGGGTCGCCGATCACCAGGATGGGTGACCCGTTCCGGCCGGTCTCGGCACCGAGCTGAGCCATGCCGGCGCTGAGCAGCACGGTGATGACCGCCGCGACGGCGAGACCGGCCGCGGTGCGGCGCCGGCGGATCCGCTTCGCGCGGCGGATGGCCTGACCCGCCGGATCGGCACCCAGCGGGCGGGCAAGAGCGACCTGGCGCGAGAGCGTCTCCCGCACCGCATCTTCGATCTCGTCCGGCCGCACCTGATATGAACGCCGCGGGCCGTCCGTCAGGTTGTCGTGCTGGCCTGGGAACCCACTCACTGCTGCTCTCGGGGCCCGTGCCGACGGGCACGGCCGCCGGGCGGTGGGCAGTACGACCTGCGGGCCGATCGGACGCGGCGCGGCTGGGCGGGGAGCGGGTCGGCCGGAGGCCTGCTGGGTCGGGGCGTCGCGGCGGCACCGGTGGCCGGCACCGGCCGGGTACGCGGTTTCGCGCTAACCGTCCGCCGGAGGCGCCGGCGGCGGCGAGGTCAGGTGCGTCCGCGCCCATCCGCCGGCGCAGCGTGTTGAGCGCCCGGACGCCTGGCTCTTCACCGTGCCGGGCGAGATGTCCAGCATCGCGGCGGTCTGCGCCTCCGACATGTCCTCGTAGTAGCGCAGCACCAGCACCGCCCGCTGCCGGTTGGGCAGTTCCTTGAGATGCCGCCAGAGCAGGTCACGGTCGAGTTGCTGCTCGATCTCGTCGACACCGGGCCGCTCGGGCAGCACCTCGGTCGGACGTTCACCGTGCCAGCGCCGCCGCCACCAACTGGTCGACGTGTTGACCATCACACGCCGGGCGTACGGCTCGACCGCCTCGATCCCCCGAGCCGCTTCCACGCGAGATAGGTCTTGGTCAGCGCCGTCTGGAGCAGGTCCTCGGCCGTGGCCCAGTCGCCGGTGAGCAGATAGGCGGTGCGCAGGAGCGCGGCGGAGCGGGCCGCGACGAAGTCGCGGAACTGCTCCTCCAACGGGTCCTTGCTCGCCACCGTGCACCTCCACACCCCAGCCGTCCTGGCAGAGTGCCATGTCAGAGGCAGTCGGGTCCATGACGAAAGGTGCGCACTTGCTCCGATGTTCGGTCGAAAACCTTCACGCCCCGTCGTCGGCCTTGGCCTCGTCGGCCTCCTTGCCGAGCCGAGCCTCGACCGCCTGCGGCTCGTACATCTCCTCGACCACGCGCAGGTAGAGCTCGTTCGGGTTGGGCAGATTCTTGACCTCGCGGAGCCCTGCTCCTGGCCGGCGGACTCCAGCACGAAGGTGCCGTAGTTGAGCGCGCGACCGGTCGGGGTCTGCTCGTACTTCATGTCGGTGACCCGGACCAGCGGCATCATCGCCACCTTGCGGGTGACGATGCCGTTGACCACCATGACCCGCTTGTTGGTCAGGATGAAACGGTCATACCACCAGTCGGCGACCTTCCAGGCCACCCAGCCCATCACCGCGAACCACAGCAGGACGGCGATGGTGGTCAGCGCGCCGACGTCGTTGCCGGCGAGAAGCCGGAGAGGTAGCCGAGCACGAAGGTCGCCGCGACGCCGATCAGCAGCGGGTTGGTGAGGTGGATCCAGTGCCGCTTCCACTCACCCCGGTAGCGCTCCGTCGGGAAGAGATAGCGGGCCACCAGCGAGCTGGGCTCGTCTTCCAGGGGCAGCACCCGCCGGGGTCGAGCCGGTCGCGTCGGCGCGCAACCCGGCCAGCTCGTCCTCGGAGATCTGCGGCTGCTGGTAGCCGGCCTCCGGATCACGGATCCACCCTCGACCCGAACGACCCTGGCCGGCATAGCCGGGCCCGTCGCCATAGCCGACGTCGTCCGAAAGGGACGGACCGTCGCCCAGGCCGGGACCAGCCCGTAGCCCGGGCCGTCATCAGGCCCGACCCGCGGGATCGGCTCGGTGTCGCGCTCGCGGCGTTCCCGGTCAGGATCGTCCGGGTCGAAGGGTGGACCGGAGGGGCTGCCCATCGACGGTTAGGCGACGAGGCTTGTGAAGAAGTCGCCAAATCCCTGGGCGATATCCATGATCCCGCCGCCAAGCGACTTGAACACGTCCGCCGCAGAGTTTGGCCGATAGGCGACGAAGAAGATCAAGAATGCGATTCCGGCCCAGGTGAGGACCTTCTTGACCATGGCGGGCCATCCTCTCGCGCGGCGCCGGGTCCCATTACCGCAGCGGCACCAGAGTATCAGTGTGGTGTCGTACAGTGAATATCTGCGTCCGTTCTCCGTCAATCCGGGAGAGTTGTCAAGCTCTACCAGGTAGATACGGGACGGTGCGCCGTACACGAGCTCGGGGAGTCCACTCGGTCAGGTCGTGTAGCACGACGTCTTCCGCGAGCAGGTGACCCGCACTCGCCGGCCAGGCTATCGCATGGAGCCACATTCCCCGAGCTTCGCCGGCGTACGCGCTTCGATCCGTCGAAGAATTCACCAACCACAGTGGAGTTGGGTGCCCGCCGACCTTTATCCTGGCCTGTCCGACGTGGTCGGGGTGACCCGGCCCGGGTCGGTCAGCGCGTCGACCAACTCCGGTCCCGGGTCCGGGCCGGCCAGTCCGGCGAGCCGGGTGCCCAGGCCGACGCCGGGTTCCTCGGCCACGAAGACCAGATCGGCCGGGCCTCCACCGAGGGCGCGGGGCCCGCACAGGCCACCAGCGTCGCCCGCACTCCGGTCCGCTCGTCTCCGGCGTACGCCACGCCGGTGAGGGTCCACCCGGCGGCAGCGGCCACGGGCACCACAGCGGCGTCACCGGCGGATCCGCGGTCGCGGTGATCCGTTCCACCACGCTCGCCACGATCTCCGCTCCGATGTGCTCGGGCACGTGCAACGGCGGCACCGGGCCGCAGCGCACATCTCGAGTCGGTGTTCATCAGATCCGGCGCCCGTACCGGGCCCCGCATCTCGGACAACTCACCGCGACACTCACATCCCCACCGTCCGCCTGTACCGACGGCACGTCAAGCCGGAACGTCCGATTCGGCACCCGGAGCGGCGGGTCGGTCCGGCGGGTCGCCGGCGTGGGCACGAATCCAGGCGTGCATGGCGATGCCGCTGGCCACGCCGGCGTTGATCGACCTCGTCGAGCCGTACTGGGCGATCGAGTAGAGCTGGTCGCACGCGGCGCGGGCCGGCGCGGAGAGCCCCGGCCCTCCTGACCGAACAGCAGTACGCAGTCCGGGGCAGGGCACCGGTCTCCAGCGGCCGCGACCCGGGCAGATTGTCGATGCCGAACACCGGCAGGTGCCGCCCGGCCGCCCAGGCGACGAACTCCTCGATCGTCTCGTGGTGCCGTACGTGCTGGTAGCGATCGGTCACCATCGCGCCGCGCCGGTTCCACCGTCGCCGCCCGACGATGTGCACCTCGGCGGCGTTGAACGCGTTGGCGTTGCGCACCACCGTGCCGATGTTGAAGTCGTGCTGCCAGTTCTCGATGGCCACGTGGAAGCCGTGCCGGTGCCGATCCAGGTCGGCGACGATCGCCTCGTGGCGCCAGTAGCGGTAGCGGTCGACGACGTTGCGCCGATCCCCTCCGCCAACAACTGCGGGTCGTAACGGGGTCGTCCGGCGGGTCCCCGGCCAGGGCCCACGCCCACCTCAAGCTGGTCGTCGGTCACGATCATCAGAGGGTACGGACTCCGTCGGCGCCCGCTGCCAGGACCGCCCGGGTCAGCCGAGGTCGAGGGCGGCACCGAGCCGGTCCAGGAAGCGCCGGTCCGCCGGGCTGGCCGGTTGGTCCAGCCGACGCCCGCCGACGTCGGGCACCGCGCGGCAGACCCGGGCCGCGACCGACTGCACCCACTGGCGGTACGCGGCCGAGTCGGCGGGGTCGGCCCGTCGCCGCAGGACCCGGCTCGCCGCCCGGCAGGCGGCCAGCAGGTCCACCAGATCGGTGAGCCGCTCGACGGGCTGCGGGGTGCCGTCGTGGCGGGCGTAGATCGCGGCGACCACCGCGCGGACCAGATCACTGTCGGAGGCTCGACCCGCGGCCACGGCATCCAGCCCGGCCAGGCCTGCCATGACCCTCGCTCCGCGCGCCCGGGGCCGGGAGCCGCCGCGGCCACGAGAACCCGACCGGGCAGGCCGGTGAGCAGGTCCCACTCGGCGGCGGAGTAGACAGCTGTGGTCAAGGGTGCGGCTCGGCGGCCGGCAGAGGGCGGCTCTCCGGCGACGGAGTGGCTCATCGGAACCTCCGGGGTCAGCATATGCCCCGAAAACGGGAACAGGGCCCTTCCCAGCAGACCTGCTGCGAGGAGGAGCCCCGAAATCCGGCGGCTGTCGACCTGGCCGCGACGCTCAGCGCGGCTCGGGAAGCTGGGTCGCTCCGGATCCACCCCGTCCGGCACGGCGCTGGCCGCGTACTCCCGCTTGGGAACCATGACCTTGCGCCGGAAGACACAGACCATGGTGCCGTCCTGGTTGTAGCCACGGGTCTCCACGGACACCACGCCCCGGTCGGGCTTCGAGCCGGACTCACGCTTGTCCAGCACTGTGCTCTCGCCGTAGATCGTGTCGCCGTGGAAGGTCGGCGCGACGTGCCGCAGCGACTCGACCTCCAGGTTGGCGATCGCCTTCCCACTCACATCCGGCACCGACATGCCGAGCAGCAGCGAGTAGATGTAGTTGCCGACCACGACGTTGCGCTTGAACTGGCTGGCCTTCTCGGCGTAGTGCGCGTCCAGGTGCAGCGGGTGGTGGTTCATCGTGAGCAGGCAGAAGAGGTGGTCGTCGTACTCGGTGACGGTCTTGCCCGGCCAGTGCCGGTAGACCGCGCCGACTTCGAACTCCTCGTAGTAGCGACCGAACTGCATCCTGGTCCCTTCGACGGGCGGCGATGAAGTTCGGCACAGCATGCCTTACCGGAGGTTAAGGAGACCGGCGGGGCGCGGAGGCGGCGGAAATGTCACACCGGTCACTCGCACGGGGAGACGCAATGAGCGGCGGGGCCCTCCCGGCACCCGCCGCCCACGCTCTGATGTGAGGAATTCTGCCCTACGGAGCCGTAGGTTCAACAGAGATCGGCGTCACATTTATCTTTTCGTAACATTACCCTCGGTGATGGCGCGCAGGTTGATCAGCGATCTCCGCAGGCCGGATACCTCCTTGTCAGGGGTAAGTTACCGATTCGTATAGCCGAATCTGGTGGATCTCCCTGGAAACGCTCCCATCACCGCAGGTCACGCAAGTGCACGACGCACTTGCGTTCCGCAGGACGAGTGTGAACAGATGTGCATCGATGACCGGCGGCACCCCCGGCAGGCCCCAGCACGTTTCGTGCCCCACCGCCCGGGAATTCGATACGGTCAGCCCTGGTTCTACGGGACGTAGATAAACCGCGGTGATCGGAGAGTGCAATGGCAACCGTTGAGCTGACCTCGACGAACTTCGACGAGGTGACCGGCAACGACGGCATCGTCCTGGTCGACTTCTGGGCCGACTGGTGCGGCCCGTGCAAGCGGTTCGCCCCGGTCTACGAGCGCTCCTCGGAGAAGCACCAGAACATCGTCTTCGGCAAGGTCGACACGGAGGCTCAGCAGGAGTTGGGCGCCAAGTTCGACATCCGGTCGATCCCGACGATCATGGCTATCCGCGACGGCGTCATCGTCTTCGCCCAGCCGGGAGCCCTTCCCGAGTCCGCGCTCGAGAACCTGATCGAGCAGGTCGAGGCGTTGGACATGGACGACGTTCGGAAGCAGCTGACCGAGCACAAGCACTGAGTCGGCGACACGTTGGCCGGGCCCGACACGGGTCCGGCCTTCGCCGTGTCCCCGGGCTAACCCATGATCACCTGCCCGGGCAGGCCGAACTGACCATCGGAGGGACCCGGCGCAGCCGGTACATCCCGTATCGTCACGACCCGATGGAGAACCTGACCACCCGCGGGCGGGCGACCCGGCTGGGCGCGACCGCACTCGGCCTCGTCCTGCTCGTCGTCGGCACCTTCTGGGGCAGCGACGACGACTTCCGTTCGGCCCGTTCCGGATGTACGCCACCTCCAACCCGCCGAACGCACCCGCACCCGACACTCGCGTCGAGGGAGTGAACAGCTCCGGGGCCCTGATCGACCTCGACCAGGACGCGACCGGCATCCGCCGCGCCGAGATCGAGGGTCAGCAGTCCCGATACGCCGCCGACCCGACGCTACTCACCGAGGTCGCCGACGCGTACGCCGAACGCCACCCGGACGCCCCCGCGCTGGTCGAGGTCCGCATCGTGATCCGGTGGCAGGGCATCCGCGCCGGCCGACCGACCGGGCAACACACCGATGAGACCGTCGTCCGCTGGCAGGCCACCCGATGAGCCGCTGGCTGACCGAGGCCGTGCCCCGAGGCCGGGTGGCCGCGTTCCGGACCCTGATCTACCTCTTCGTCGCCGCCGACCTGGTGATCTTCACGCCCTGGGTACGCACCCGGGTCAGCGTGCCCGGCGACCTGTACCAGCCGCTCCTGATCGGCCGCCTGCTCCCACTGCCGACGCCGACCGAGACGCTGGTGACGGTGATCTTCTGGGCGTTGCTGCTGCTGGCCCTCCTCGCCGCGACCGGACGGGCGCCCCGACTGCTCGGCTGGACGGTCTGCGCGCTGTACCTGGGTGGATGATCATCGCGATGAGCTACGGGAAGGTCGACCACGACCGGATCGGGCTGCTCGTCGCACTGGTCGTGCTGCCCACCGCCGGTCCCGCCCGGCATGGCGACACCACACGCACCGAGGCCGGAGGCTGGGCCCTCCGAGTCACCCAGATCGCGGTGGTCTGCACGTATTTCCTGGCCGCCTTCGCCAAGCTGCGCTTCGGCGGCCTGGACTGGCTGACCGGCTCGGTCCTGGCCCGCGCGATCATCCGACGCGGCACCGACCTGGCGGACCTGGTCGCCCAGGTGCCCTACCTGCTGATCCTCGCGCAGTTCGGCATCGTGGCCTTCGAGCTGCTGAGCCCGGTGGTCTTCCTGCTGCCGCCCGCTGGCGCCTCGCCATGGTCGGTTTTTCTACTCCTTCCACGCGGCCACCATCGCGACCATCACGATCTCGTTCGCGCCGCACCTGGCCGCGATGACCAGCTTCCTACCGCTGGAGCGGGTCCGCCCGCTGGTGTGGGCCCGCCGGCTCGTCGGCCGCGACGACCCCGAACCGGAGTCGGTCGGCGTCGACACCGCGCCGACGCCGCCGGACCGGGCCACCGTCCCGGCCGGTGCGGACCCGGCAGTCCTCGGCGATCAGGCCCCGGTGGTCGGGCGACCGGCCGGACCGTAGAGCCGCTCCCGAGCCTCCTGGGGCAGCGAGCACGCCGCGGTGCCGCCCGGCAGGCGGTGCCGGTTGCGGGCCACCCAGCGGTACACCGGCCAGGCCGCGGCCCGCACCGGTGGAAACCGCAGGCCGGCGCCGGCGACCCGCCAGAGCGGACCGCTCGCGGCGAGGAGCTTCGCGATGGCGTCCGGACCGGCCGCGCGCGAGCCGTCCGTGCCGACCCACTGCACGGCCTCCTCGCACTCGGCAGCCGTGAGGCCGAGCGCGTCCAGGTCGGCGAACTGCCAGGGCACCACCCGCGCGCCGGTGGGAATGCGGCGAGCGATGAAATCGGCGCACTGCGTGCAGAACGCGCAGTCCCCGTCGTAGACGAAGGTCGACGTCTCCATGTCTCCATCCTTCCCTCTCCGACCACCTGGACCACCACCGGTGTACGGCGGGTCACTTGCGCTCGGCTCGTACACGTGTTCGAATAATGCTCATGCGCTGGGAAAACCTCACCGCTCCCCGGTTGAGGAGACCCCGAGCGGGCAGCGCCAGCGGCGCCACCCTGCCGCTGGCGCTGCCCGGCGCCGTCGCCCGCACCTTCGACACCCCGAGTTCGCCGGGATGACCTTCTACGAGGTGCAGGCCAGGTCCATCCTCAACCGGGTGCCCGGGCAGTCCCGCGTGCCGTTCGAGTGGACCATCAACCCTACCGGGGCTGTTCTCATGCGTGTGTTTACTGCTTTGCGAGAAACACTCACACTTATCTCGACCTCGACGCCGGGTCGGACTTCGACCGGAAGGTGATCGTCAAGGTCAACGCCGGCGAGTTGGTGCGACGGGAGCTGGCCGCGCCGAAATGGCGCGGCGCGCACGTGGCGATGGGCACCAATGTGGACTGCTACCAGCGGGCCGAGGGTCGCTACCGCCTGATGCCGCAGATCATCGGTGCGCTGCGAGACTTCGCCAACCCGTTCTCGATCCTCACCAAGGGCACGCTGATCCTGCGGGACCTGCCGCTGTTGCGGGCGGCCGCCGCGGTGACCACGGTGGGCATCTCCTTCTCGGTGGGGTTCGTCGACGAACACCTCTGGCGTTCCGTCGAGCCCGGCACACCACACCCACGCCGCCGACTGGACGCGGTCCGGGCACTCGCCGACGCCGGCTTCTCGGTCGGGGTGCTGATGGCCCCGATCCTGCCCGGCCTCAGTGACGGCGACGAGTCGATCGACGCCACCGTGTCGGCGATCGCCGCTGCCGGTGCGACAAGCGTGACCGCGCTGCCGCTGCACCTGCGCCCCGGCGCCCGGGAGTGGTATGCGCACTGGCTCGCCCGGGAGCACCCGCACCTCGTGCCCGCTATCGCGAGCTCTACCGGGCGGGCGCGTACGCCCCGCAGGCGTACCAGCGGGAGTTGACCGCGCGGGTGCGGATCGTGGCCCGCCGGCACGGGCTGCACCGCGCCGAACTCGGCGACAACCGCAGCCTGCCCGAGCCGCCGCAACCGTCGGCAGCCGAGCAGCTGACCCTGCTCTAGGGAGCTACAGTCGGCGGGTGCGTACCGCTCAGCAGATCCTCGCCGACTCCGCCGTGATCGCCGTCGTGGGCGCATCCCGCGATCCCCGAAAGGCCGCGCACGGCGTGCCGTTGCAGATGCAGCGGTACGGCTGGCGCATCATCCCGGTCAACCCCACTGTCGACGAACTGTTCGGGGAACGGGCGTACAAGACGCTTGCCGACATCCCGCACCCCGTCGACCTGGTGGACGTGTTCCGACCGGCGGCCGACGCCGTCCAGGTGGTCCGGGACGCGGTGGCGATCGGCGCTCCTGCGGTCTGGCTGCAACTGGGCATCGTCTCGGCCGAGGCGCGACGGATCGCCGTGGAGGCCGGCATCGACTACGTCGAGGACCGTTGCCTGATCGTCGAACGCGCCGCCGCCAACCTGACCCGCCTGACCTGACCCTCGTCGATCTTGCACGTACTGCCCCGACATATCCGACATAAGGACCAACCGGGCGACCGAAAGTGCAAGATCGCGGGGCGGGCGGGCGGGCGGGTTAGAGCTTGTACTCCTTGAGGAGGCCCCGGGAGATGATGGTCTTCTGGATCTCCGAGGTGCCCTCGCCGATGAGCAGGAACGGGGCCTCCCGCATCAGCCGCTCGATTTCGTACTCCTTGGGTAGCCGTAGCCGCCGTGGATGCGGAACGCATCCTGGACGACCTCGGCGCAGTATTCCGAGGCGAGCAGCTTGGCCATCCCGGCCTCGACGTCGTTGCGCTGGCCGGCGTCCTTGAGCCGGGCGGCGTTGACCATGAGCGTGCGCCGCCTCGATCTTCGTGCCCATCTCGGCGAGCTTGAAGGCGATCGCCTGGTGCTTGGCGAGCGGTTGGCCGAAGGTCTTGCGCTGCTGGGCGTAGCTCACGGCCAACTCGAAGGCGCGGATGGAGATGCCGCAGGCGCGGGCGGCCACGTTGACCCGCCCCACCTCGATGCCGTCCATCATCTGGTAGAAGCCACGGCCCACGCTGTCGGCGCCACCGAGGATCGCGGAGTCGGGCACGGTCACGCCGTCGAGCACCATCTCGGTGGTCTCGACGCCCTTGAGCCCATCTTCTCGATCTTGCCGGGGATGGTGAGGCCGGGAGCCGTCTCGCCGAAGCCCGGCTCCTTCTCCAGCAGGAAGGTGCTCATGTTGCCGTACACCGACTCGGCGCCGGTCTCGGTCTTGACCAGGGTGGCCACCACCGAGGAGTACGCCCCGTTGGTCAGCCACATCTTCTGTCCGTTGAGCACGTAGCGGTCGCCGTCGCGCACGGCCGGGACGTGATCGCCGCGACGTCGGAGCCGGTCTCGGGCTCGGACATGGAGAACGCGCCGCGCACCTCGCCGGTGGCCATCCTCGGCAGCAGGCGGGCCTTCTGCTCGGCGGAGCCGTGCTGGGAGATCAGGTACGCCACGATGAAGTGGGTGTTGACGATGCCGGAGATCGACATCCAGCCCGGGACAGCTGCTCCACCACCAGCGCGTAGGTGAGCAGCGACTCGCCGAGCCCGCCGTACTCCTCGTCGATGGTGAGACCGAACAGCCCCATCTCGCGCATGCCGTCGAGGATGTCCGTCGGGTACTCGTCGGCATGCTCCAGCCGCTGAGCGTGCGGGATGATCTCCTTGTCGGCGAACTCCCGGACCGTCTCCAGGATCGACTGTTGGACGTCGGTCAGGCCGGGCGTCTGGGCGAGTCGAGCCATCTCAGCCTCCGGGGATCCGCGCACTACTCATGGGTAACTGAACGCTGGGTCAGTATCGGTCTCGCGGGCCGACGAGGCCAAGGTGACCAGTCCACACAACCGCTGTGAAAAGGTTCACCGCTGCGGGTAGCGTCCGGCAAGAGGGACTTTTCCGGCACCGGCAGGAGGTGGACAGCCGTGAGCTACCCGCCGCCGTCGGGACCACCCGGAGACGAGCAGCCGCCGTCACCCTACGAGCCACCCAGGGACCAGTCGCCGTACGCGCCACCGCCGGCCGGCCAGCCGCCGTACGCGGACCAGCCGGCGTACGAGCTGCCGGCGGAGCGCTCACCGTACGGGCCACCTGCTGACGAACCGCCACCGTACGGGCAGCAGGGGCCGCAGCAGTCGGGACAGTGGGGTCAGCAGCCGCCGTACCCCCGCAGGGCCCTACGGCCAGTACGGCCCACCGCCCTCCGGACCAGGTCGGGGCACCAACGTGCTGGCGATCCTGTCCCTGGTGTTCGCCTTCGTGTTTCCCCGGCCGGCGCCGTCCTCGGTCACCTGGCCAAACGGCAGATCCGCACCAGCGGCGAAGAGGGCGACCAGCTCGCCACCTGGGGCTGATCCTCGGCTACGTCTTCACCGGGCTCACCGTGCTGGCCTGCTGCGGCTGGCTGGCCCTCGTCGCTCTCGGCAACACCGGCGACAGCGGCGGCTACTGACCGCCCTGCCGGTCAGCGGAACCGGGCCTCCCGGACGCTGTTGCCGCCGTCCACCACCAGCATCTGACCGGTGATGTAGGACGCCGCCGGTGAGCACAGGAAGCTGATCGCCGCGGCGACCTCGTCCGGAGTGCCGGGTCGCCCGACCGGAGTGCCCAGCCCCTGCTTGATCTCGGCCATCGTGGACGCGGCGGTGTAGATCGTGCCGGGAGCCACCGCGTTGACCGTCACGCCGTCGGCGATCATCTCCATGGCCAGGGCCCGGGTCAGCCCGACGACCCCGGCCTTCGCCGCGGCGTACGCGGCCTCGGTGGGCAGGGCGTTGACCGGGCCGGCCGTGGCCGACAGGTTGACGATCCGGCCCCAGCCCCGCTCGGCCATCCCACCGATGAACGCCCGGCTGCACAGGAACGCGGTGGACAGGTTGCGGTCGATCTCGCCCGCCACTCGTCGTAGGTCAGCTGCGCGACCGGTCGCAGCACCCCTGGCTGGCCCGACTGGCCAGACCGGCGTTGTTGACGAGCACCTCGACGTCGCCCAACTGCTCGGCGACCGCATCGGCCAGCGCGCCGACCTCGGACTCGTCGGTCAGGTCCGCGACGAAGCCGGTCACCCCAGCTCGCCGGCCCGCTCGTGGATGCGCCGGGTGGTGGAGACGATGGCCACCCGCGCGCCCAGGTCGGCGAGTCGCCGGGCGGTGGCGTACCCGATGCCGTCCGGGCTGCCGGCCCCGGTGACCAGGGCGACCCGCCCGTCGAGCCGCATGGTGACCGGATCGTCGAGCGCGACCGGCTCGTCGGGACCGGGGCTGCCCGCCGGGCGGCCGCGCGGGCACGCCGAGCGCCGCCCGGACGGCTGACGTCCCGTCGGGGTCGGCTGCCGGAGCGGTCCGCGGCGCGCGCGTCGAATGCCATGCCAGGAATCCTGCCCGTTACGACCCGCCCGAGCAACGCGGCACCCGGTAACGGTGCGTCGGGTTTGGTCGGTGCTGGCTACCCTGTCACCGCCCCCGACGTGACGGAGAGTTCGCATGACCAATCCCCGCAGCCCGACAACTGGAACGACCCTACGTGGTCGGCTCAGCCGTCGAGCCCGGCGACGGACCCGACCCTCGTGGCCGGTCAACCGGTGCCCACCCAACCCGGCCCGGCCGATCCGTACGCCCCCGCCAATCCGTACGCCCCGGTGGACCCGTACGCCGGCGCGCAGCCACCGGCGATGCCCGGCTATCCCCAGGCCGGTTACCCGCAGCCCGGTTACGCCCCGCCCGGCTACCCGCCGCAGCACCCGGCTACGGCTACCCGCAGCCGCCAAGACCAACGGGATGGCCCTCGCGGCGTTCGTGCTGGCCCTGATCGGCTTCACGTCCTGCATCACCGCGCCGGTCGGCGCGATCCTCGGGCACGTGGCGCAGAAGCAGATCCGGCTCAGCGGCGAGGGCGGCGAGGGGATGGCGAAGGCCGCCATCATCATCGGCTGGATCCTCACCGGCCTGCTCGTTCTGGTGATCGCCTTCTACGTCGCCGCGATCATCTATGGGGTCACGAGGGCGAGAGCGCCGACAGCAGCAGCGGTTACTGACCGGCCGGCGGGGTGAACGAGGAGGTACGGCTCATCCCGGCGGCCCGGCCCTTGGCGGCGATCACCAGCGCCATCTTGCGGGACGCCTCGTCGATCATCTCGTCGCCGAGCATCACTGCACCGAGCCGGCCCCGGCCTCCGAGGTGTAGTGCTCGTACGCGTCCAGGATCAGCTCGGCGTGGTCGTAGTCGGACTGCGCCGGCTGGTACACCTCGTTGGCGGCGTCGATCTGGCCCGGTGCAGCACCCACTTGCCGTCGAAGCCCAGCGCGGCCGAGCGCTTCGCCACCTCACGGAACGCGTCGACGTCCCGGATCTGCAGGAAGGGACCGTCGATGGCCTGCTTGTCGTGCATCCGCGCGGCCATCAGGATCCGCATCAGGATGTAGTGGTACGGGTCGCCCGGGTAGTCCGGGATCAGTGCGCCGACCACCAGCGACTTCATGTTGATCGACGCCATGAAGTCGGCCGGGCCGAAGATGATGGTCTCCACGCGCGGCGAGGCGGCGGCGATGGCGTCCACGTTGACCAGTCCGGCGGCGTTCTCGATCTGCGCCTCGATGCCGATCCGGCCGACCTCCAGGCCGAGCGTCCTCTCGATCTGCGTGAGCAGCAGGTCCAGCCAGTGCACCTGCTCGGCGGTCTGCACCTTGGGCAGCATGATGCAGTCCAGGTTCGCGCCGGCGCCCTCGACCACCTCGATGACGTCCCGGTAGGTCCACGGGGTGGTCAGGTCGTTGACCCGGACCACCCGGGTCTTGCCGGCCCAGTCGCCCTCGTTGAGCGCGGCCACGATGTTCTTGCGCGCGTCGGGCTTGGCCAGTGGCGCGACCGCGTCCTCCAGGTCCAGGAAGACCTGGTCGGCCGGAAGTCCCTGGGCCTTGCCGAGCATCTTGACGCTGGAACCCGGGACGGCGAGGCAGGACCTGCGGGGCGACCGACTGCGGCCATGGATGCGCTCCTTCCAGCGGCCGGCGGGCATGCCGACGCCACCTGACGACAGATCCGAGACCTTAACGATCCCAAAGGGCGTGGTGACGTCACGGTAACCTCGCGCCATGACCGGGGTGAATGGACCTGTGGAAGATCTCACTGAGCGTCGAGTGGTGGTGGTGACCGGGGCCAGTTCCGGCATCGGGTTGGCCGCCGCCGTGCACCTGGCCTGCCGTGGCGACCAGGTCGTGCTGGTCGGGAGGGACCCGGCGCGCCTCCAGGCTGCCGCCGAACGGGTCCGGGAGAACTCCGGCGAGCGCCCGGAGCTGTTCCGGGCCGACTTCTCGATCCTCGACGACGTGCGCCGGGTGGCCGAGCAGCTACGGACCGCGTACGACCGGATCGACGTGCTGGCCAACAATGCCGGCGCGATCGCGCTGCAACCACTGAGCACCGTCGACGGCTTCGAGATGTCGATCCAGGCCAACCACCTGGCGCCGTTCCTGCTGACCAATCTGCTCGCCGATCGAGTGGGCCGGATCGTGGTGACCGCCTCCGGCGCGCACCGCTTCGGCGCGCTCGACCCGGACGACCTGAACGCGCCGCTGCGCGGCTACCGACCGATGGGCGCGTACGGCACCAGCAAGCAGGCGAACATCCTGTTCGCCGTCGAGGCGGCCCGGCGCTGGCCGGACGTTCCCGCGTACAGCTTCCATCCCGGGTGGTCCGCACCCGGTTCGCGAACGACAGCAGAATCGTCGCGTTCGGAATGCGGATCCTGCCGTTCCGCAGCCCGGAGAAGGGCGCCGAGACCCTGGTGTGGCTGGCCAGCCAGGATCGTTCCCGGCTTGTCGACGGTGGCTACTACGTCGACCGTCGGCTGCGTCGGCCGTTCCGGAAAGCGGCCGATCCGCAGCTCGCCGCCCGGCTCTGGGCGGCCAGCGCCAAGGCCGTCGGGCTGGACGACTGACGTGGCCGGCGTGCTGACACTTGTCGCTATCGTCGATTTCGCCGTCGAGGCCGAGGCGGTCGGGCAACGCTACGAGGACGACGTGCTGGCCCTGCTCGGGCGGCACGGCGGCCACCTGGAACGACGGATGCGCGGCACCGACGGGAGCACCGAGGTGCACGTGATCCGGTTCGACGACCGCGCCGGGTACGAGTCGTTCCTCGCCGATCCGGACCGGGCCGCGTTGCGCACCACCCTCGGTGCAGCAGCGCCGACCACCCGAGTGATCGAGGTACACGAGGGCTAGCCGTTGCGGACGCCCCGATGCAGCCGTCTGTCGCGCCAGCGCCGCAGCCAACCCAACACGGGCAGGGCGACCAGAACCGCCAGGACGAACCCCACGGCGAGCGCCCAGAACGGCGGCGGCCCGTAGTGGGGACGGCCGGACTCGCGCATCGCGCCGCGGATCGCGAGGTCGGCGGCGACCGACAGGTCGGTGATGCCCTTCGGGGTGCGGAAGAGCACCTCCGGTGTGGGTGCTCCCCGACGCAGCACCACGAGTTCCACCGCCTCGGTCCCCATCTCGTGATAGGGCCCCAGGCGATGTCGTGGTCCTCCGGGCCGTCTACCGCCGCCGGACCCGGCACACCGACCAACGCGACCGCCTCGTCCGCCGAGCGCCAGCCGAGCAGTTGCACGAACGAGCGGGAGGGCAGCGGCGGAACGCCGCACCGGCCAGCGGTGTGCCGTCGGCCGCGGACCGCACCGACAGTGTCCAGGTGCGCCGGAAGGACGGCACCGGGCAGTCGGTGCAGGTGGATCGGTCCAGGACGGCCACCGAACGAGCGTCCGGCAGCCACGACCCGGCCCCGGCGAGCCGCCCGCCGGCCAGCGGCAGCTTCCGGTACGGCGCGGCGACCCGGTCGGCACCCGCGTCGGCGACCCGGGTGAGCCAGACCTCGTCGCGGACCTGGAGGGCCAACTCGCTGCCATCCGGCGAGAGTGCGGCTGTGCGTCCCGGCGGAATCCAGGCGATGCCGACCCGCACCCGCAGCACGTCGCCCCGCGTTCCCGGTCGTAGACCCCGACGTACGGGGTGCTGTAGGTGTTCGGCGAGGTGAACGCGACGTCGTCGTCGGCGTAGACGAGACGCTCACCGTTCGGCGCGAAGGCGAGCGGGTAACCACTGGTGCGATCCGGGTGGTCTTTCCGGACGTCAGGTCGAGGAGGAATCGCCCACCCAGACGTACCGGCCGTCCGGGGAGAGCGTTGCCTCGAAACCCGCCACGGCCGGATCGCCGTCCAGTACGCGGTAGCGGTCGTCGTCGGCGGCCACCACACCCATCCGGGTCTCGAACCAGTTGGTGCGCACGGCGGGACCACCGAAGAGCATCGCCGCCACGCCGGGTGCCGAGTAGCCGACCGAGGCGGTCCGCAGCGGCGGGTCGACGAGTCGGGTGGGCAGGCCAGGGCGTCGTGCCGCGGACCGGCGGGCAGCAGCAGGGCCACCGGGTGCAGCGCGTACCCGGTGCCGAGAAGAAGAACCAGGACGGCGAGCGCGCCGGCGGCGACCGCCCGACGACGACGGTGCCGGGTCCGCGCAGCGTCGAAGAGCCCTCCGGTACGCGCGCGGGCGGCACGTCGTCGGCGAGGCGGCGCAGCGTCTCGGAGAGCCGGGCGGTCACTGGGCCACCTCCTGCGGGCTACGGCCGACAAGCTCGGCCAACTCGGGGCGAGCACGCGCAGCCGGGCGAGGGCATGGCGCGTCTGACTCTTCACGGTGCCGACCCGGCAGCCGAGCAGTGCGGCCGTCTCCGTCTCGGTGCGGTCCTCGTAGTAGCGCAGAACGAGGACCGCCCGCTGCCGCACGGTCAGCCGGGCCAACGCCGCCGACAGCACCAACCGCAGGTCGACGTCGTCACCGGGGCCGGATCGCTCCGGCAGCAGTGCGCCCAGCCGCTCTGAAGGGCGGGCCCGCCGCCAGCGCCACCAACTGGCCGCCTGGGTACAGAGCACCCGACGCAGGTACGCAGGTGGGTCCTCGATCCGCTCCCAGCGCACCGCGACCCGAGCCAGCGCAACCTGGACCAGGTCCTCGGCGTGATGCCGGTCGCCGGTCAGCAGGTACGCGAACCGGGTCAGCCCGGCGGTCTCGGCCGGACGAAGGCGGCAAAGCCGTCCCGGGTGCGGTCCTCAGTCGTCGTCAACGGATCGCCCTCCTCACCCGAACAGACGCCGGGCGGGCCTGTCGCGGAGGGAACCGGCGTCCATATTCTTCGTGTCGTCCTGACGCCGTCACGCGATCAGTCGTTTAGCGGGGCCGGGTCGGCCGGCAGCGCGGTGGTGCGGTCCGGCGGCCGCCGAGCACCACCACCGCCACCCGGCCAGCAGCAGCGCCATCCCGAGCAGCGCGTACGGGCGGGGCACCTGACCCAGCCAGGCCCAACCGAGCAGGGCGCGCCCGGCGCCTCCAGCAGGATCAGCACGCTCACAGTGGTCGCCGGGATCTTCTGCAGGGCGTAGTTGAACATCGAGTGCCGAGCAGCTGGGCACCCGCCACCAGGGCCAGGATGGCCAGCCAGGTCCGCCGGTCGAACCCGGTCAGTCGTACGCCGCCGACCAGGCACATGACCAGCAGGATCAGCGCGCAGATCCCGTAGCAGATGGTGGTGTAGGTGGTGGTGCTGATGCTGGTCCGTGCCCGCTCACCGAAGGCGGTGTAGACGGCGGCGAACATCGCGCCGATCAGGGCCAGCACGTCGCCGAGGACGGCCCGGCCGGAGACGCCCACGTCCACCCCGGTGGCGATCACCGCGCCGCCGACCGCCACCGCGATGCCGATCCACACGACCCGGGCCAGGGGACGCCCCTGGGCGCGGGCGATCAGCCCCTGCCAGACCGGCTGGGTGGCGACCAGGGCGGTGGACGTGGCGACCGAGGTGAGTTGGGCGCTCGGCACCCAGGTCGCGAAGTGTCCGGCCAGCGCGACCCCGGACAGGACGCAGAACAGCCCCTCCCGCCGACCCGCACCCACGGCCAGCCGGCGGAACTCGGCACGTCGCCGGGCCAGCGAGAACGGGCTCAGCACGGCCACCGCGAGGAGGTTGCGCCAGAACGCGATGGCCAGGGCGGCGCGGCAGCGTACGCGATCAGCGGCGCGGACGACGACACGGCGACCACGGCCAGCCCGACCGCGCTGGTGGTCAGCGGATCCACTGACGGCCGGTGTGGAGGTGGGGGCACGGGACGTAATCCTCACACGTGTGACGGTCGGCACGGAGGGTCATCACTCCGTTACGATCACGCGGGTTCGCCGGCGACCCTCGACCGCCCGGAGGCGCTCCCCATGCCCAGCTACCAGGCGGTGCTGTTCGATTTCTTCGGCACCCTGACCCGTTCGGTGCAGCGCGGTGCCGCGCACGTCGGCACCGCCGAGCTGCTCGGGTGCCACACCGACACGTTGACCGAGGTGCTCGACCGCACCTACTACGAGCGGGCCACCGGCCGCCTCGGCAACGCGGAGGCGACCCTGCGCTGGGTGTGCGCCCAGGTCGGCGTACACCCGAGTGATTATGCGGTGCGGGCGGCGGTGGCGTCCCGGCACCGGGCGGTCCGCGCGGACACCTGGCTGCGGGCCGACGCGGTGCCGGTGCTGGCGGCCCTGCGCCAGCGCGGCCTGCGCACCGGAGTGATCAGCGACTGTACGCACGAGCTGCCGGCCTTCCTGCCACAGCTCGCGGTCGCCCCGCTGCTCGACGTGCGGGTCTTCTCGGTGCAGGTCGGACGATGCAAACCGGATCCGACGCTCTACCTGACCGCCTGCCAGCGGCTCGGGCTCGCGCCGAGCGACTGCCTGTACGTCGGTGACGGCGGCAGCCAGGGAGTTGACCGGCGCCGAGCGGGCCGGGATGACCGCCGTCCGACTCGCCGCACCGGACCTGGCCACCCACCTGGTGTTCAACGCCGACCTGGACTGGCGTGGGCCCACGCTCGGCACCCTGGGCGAGGTGCTCTCCTCGTCGACACCGACGCCGAGGTGGTGGGCGTCGGCAACCCGGCGGGCTGATCAGCCGATCAGCGGCGACGAACCCGGTGCAGGCGGAACGGCTTGCGGGTGGCCCGCACCGCCGGGGTGGGCCGGGGTGGCTCGGCCTGCGCGTCCGCCGGCAGGTCCGCTCCGGCCAGCGGAGCACCGGCCGGGCCGAGCCGGTTCACCGCGCATCCGTCGGCAGCCCACCGAGCCACCAGGTCGGCGGTCGGGCCGGGCGCGTTGAGGCGCTTCGCCGCCACCAGCGGCGCGGTGGTGTCCCACGCCTCGGTGCCCGGCCGCAGTCGGCTCACCCGGGCCGACCAGGTGACGATCCGACCGCCGTGGTCGCCGCGCAGGGTGACCTGCGCCTCGGTCGCGTCGGCCAGACCGGGCGCGGCCTGCTCACCCGGCCCGCTGACCACCAGTAGCGCGCCCTCCAGCGGGGCACACCAGAGCGCGAGCGCCGGCCCACCGGCGACGCTGACCCACGCCACTGCGGCCTTCTTCATCGCCTCGTCGACAAGTGGCGTGCTCACCGGCGCATTCTCGTCCGTCACACCCGCATCCTCCCGCATCGGCGCCTCCGGTCAGCCCACGAACGGCGGTACGGCGATCTCGCCCCGGCCACCGGCATCACCTGGCCGGCGACCGTCGCCCCGACCGCCACGCCCCTCTCCGCGGTGACCGTGCAGGCCAGCGAGGAGGGCGGTTCATCTCGACGCCCTGGCGGACCGCGTACTCCGACAACCCGTCCGCGGGCAGCAGACCGCTCGCCACCAGCCAGACACCGAGGCCGAGCGCCGCCGAACCGGTGGCCGGGTCCTCCGGGACGCCGATCCCCGGCACGAAGACCGGGCGTGCGCGGTTTGCGCGGCCGCGTCCCAGGAGAAGACGCTGACGTGCGACACCCCGTACCGCTCCGCCACCGCCGGGTTCACCCGGGCGCGGGCCACCGACTCCGGCCGCACCGGCAGGTACGGGAACTCCAGCCCACAGCCGGCGACGCGTGGTGCGGGCCCGATGTGGTCCCCGGCGACCAACCCGGCGATCTCCAGCAACGGCTCCGGATCCAACTCCGGTCCGAGGGTCGGGGTGCCGCCGGTCAACGTCGCCCGGACGCGGTCACCTCGATCGGCAGCACGCCGGCGCCGCACTCCTGGGTGACCTGCCCCACACCGAACATGCCCCGTCTGCTCGCGGTGACCGCCGCGCCGACGCTCGGGTGCCCGGCGAACGGCAACTCCTCCACCGGTGTGAAGATCCTGGCCCGGTAGGTGACGCCGACCTGGGTCGGGGCAGCACGAACACGGTCTCGGAGAGGTTGAACTCCAACGCGAGTGTCTGCATCTGCTCGGTGGCCAGCGCCTCCGCGCCGAAGACCACCGCCAGCGGGTTACCGGCGAAGGGCGGTCGGTGAAGACGTCCACGATCTCGTAGGCCAAGGTCGACATGTTGATAAACACTAGGCGCTTAGGCTGGTGCCCGTGAGCACGCCGACCCGGGTCTACATCGCCCGTCTCGCCGGAGTCGCCGTCTTCGACCCGAACGGTGATCAGGTGGGGCGGGTTCGCGACGCCGTGGCACGACTACGGGCCACCAAGCGTCCGCCGGAGGTGGTGGGCCTCGTCGCCGAGATGCCGATGCGCCGCCGGATCTTCCTGTCCATCAACCGGATCACCTCCATCGACGCGGACGCCGTCGTGCTCGGCTCCGGCACCCTCAACCTGCGCCGGTTCGAGAAGCGCCAGAACGAGCTGCTGGTGCTCCAGGAACTGCTGGACCGACGGGTGCAACTCGACCCGAGCGGCCAGCCCGGCGCGGTCGTGGACGTCGCGATGGAGTGCACCCGGGTGGCGAGTGGTCGCTCAGCCGCGTCGCCGTCCGCGAGCAGACCGGTCGGCTCACCCGCCGCGGTCACCTACACCAGGTCGAGTGGGACCGGGTGCGCGGGCTCAGCGGCATCGCCGACAACAGGGGTACGGCGAACCTGCTGGCCGTGCTGGAGGACATGCGCCCGGCCGACCTGGCCAACGCCCTACAGGACCTGCCGACGCGCGGCGTAACGAGGTCGCGGCGGCACTGGACGACGAGCGGCTGGCCGACGTGCTCAGCGAGCTGCCCGAGCGCGACCAGGTGGAGATCCTCGCCGCCCTGGACCGGGAGCGGGCCGCCGACGTCCTGGAGGAGATGGACCCGGACGACGCCGCCGACCTGCTCAACGAGCTGCCCCCACCCGAGCAGGACGTACTGCTGGACCTGATGGAGCCGGACGAGGCCGACCCGGTGCGCCAGCTGCTGAAGTACACGCCCGGCACGGCTGGCAGCGTGATGACCTCCGAGCCGGTCATCCTGCCGCCGGACGCCACCGTCGCCGAGGCGCTGGCCCGGATCCGGGAGCCGCAACTCTCCCCGCGGTCGCCGCGCAGGTCTTCGTGACCCGGCACCGCAGAACACGCCGACCGGCCGCTACCTGGGCATGGTGCACTTCCAGGCGTTGCTGCGCGAACCACCTGCCGATCTGCTGGGCAAGGTGGTGGTCAACGACATTGACCCCTGCGCCCCACCACGCCACTGCCGGAGATCACCCGCCGCATGGCCACCTACGACCTGGTCGCCATGCCGGTGATCGACCGGAACAACCGGCTGGTCGGCGCCGTGACGGTGGACGACGTGCTGGACCACTCGCTGCCGCGCGACTGGCGGGACCGCGACGCCCTGACCGCCTCCGGCACCACCGACGCGGAGCTGGACGGCGCGGATGGCTGACCAGCGGCGCGGAGAGCGCCTCGACCAGCCACGCGAGCCCCGGGGCGTCAAGCTGCCCCGGTTCGACGCGGAGGCGTTCGGTCGGTGGTCGGAGGGCATCGCCCGGGGCATGGGCACCGCGAACTTCATCGTCGTCATGACGGTGGTGATCGCCATCTGGTTCGTCTGGAACACCGTGGCTCCGGCGGACCTGCGCTTCGACCCGTACACCTTCACGTTCTTGACCCTGGTGCTGTCGTTGCAGGCCAGCTACGCGGCACCGTTGATCCTGCTGGCCCAGAACCGGCAGGCCGACCGGGACCGGGTGGCGCTCGAAGAGGATCGGCGGCGGGCCACCGCGCAGAAGGCGGACACCGAGTACCTGGCCCGGGAGATCGCCGCACTGCGCATCGCGTTGGGTGAGGTGGCCACCCGCGACTTCATCCGCTCGGAGTTGACCCGGCTGGCCGAGGAACTGGACGAGGCGGGCAACGCCGGCAGCGGTTGGAACGCCGCCAGCAGGAAAAGGACAGCCGGCAGGAGAAGCGTGGCCAGCGGCCGGCCGACGGTGTCGGTCTGGACGAACCCCGCGACGACCTGGACGGTGACTTCGTCCGCGACGCCCGACCGGACGGCACCGGGCCGCGCCGGTCGGACGGCTGACCCGGGCGGTCATCGATTGGCTCACACCGCCCCGGGCAGCGGCGGCAGCGGATGCCCGCGACGTAGCATTGCGGGCATGTCAGCACCCGTGAGTACCGTCGAGGACGCGATCCAGGCCGCCCTGGCCACCGTCAACGACCCGGAGATTCGCCGGCCCATCACCGAACTGGGCATGGTCCGCTCCGCGACGATCGGTGCCAGTGGCGTCGTACGGGTCGAGCTGCTGCTCACCGTCGCCGGCTGCCCGCTGAAGGACAAGCTGCGCAACGACATCACCGCTGCCCTCGCCGCCGTGCCCGGCGTCACCGGTGTCGAGATCGACTTTGGTGTGATGACCCCGAGCAGCGCCAGTCGTTGCAGTCGCAGCTGCGCGGTGGCGGCGCGTCCGAGGAGCCGGTCATCCCGTTCTCCCAGCCCGGCTCCCGCACCCGCGTGTACGCGGTGGCCAGCAGTAAGGGCGGCGTCGGCAAGTCCAGCGTGACGGTCAACCTGGCGGCCGCGCTCGCCGCTCGTGGGCTCTCCGTCGGGGTGGTCGACGCGGACATCTACGGTCACTCGGTGCCCCGGATGCTCGGCACGGAGGCCCGCCCCACCCGCGTCGAAGACATGATCATGCCGCCGCAGGCGACGGCGTGAAGGTGATCTCCATCGGCATGTTCACCTCCGGCAACGCCGCCGTGGTGTGGCGCGGCCCGATGCTGCACCGGGCATTGCAGCAGTTCCTGGCCGACGTCTACTGGGGCGACCTGGACGTGCTCCTGCTCGACCTGCCCCGGGCACCGGTGACGTGGCCATCTCACTGGCCCAACTGCTGCCCAACTCGGAGATCCTGATCGTCACCACCCGCAGACCGCCGCCGCCGAGGTGGCGGAACGGGCCGGCTCGATCGCCCTGCAGACCCACCAGCGTGTGGTCGGCGTCATCGAGAATATGTCCTGGTTGGAGCTGCCGGACGGCTCCCGGATGGAGATCTTCGGCGCCGGTGGTGGCACTGCCGTCGCCGAGTCGCTGAGCCGGACCATCGGCGCGCCGGTGCCGCTGCTGGGTCAGATCCCTCTGGACACCCGGGTTCGCGAGGCTGGCGACGCTGGCAACCCGGTCGTACTGGCCGAACCGGACTCCCCGGCCGCACAGGCACTCGGCGCGGTCGCCGACCGGCTCGCGCTGCGCCGTGATTCGCTGCTCGGCAAGCCGCTCGGCCTCAAGCCCGCCGGACGCTGACCTCCGCGGACGGGGCCCACCGAGCGGGCCGCACGGAGCCCGACAAACGGCCGGCCGGACGACGCTCGACCGGTGCAGACCGCTCAGGTGGCGTCGTCGTAGCTGGCCCGGGGCCGGCGCTGAGGAGTGTTGGTGGCCGTGCCGGACGAGGGCCCCTTCGACCGCAGGTCGGCGGCGTTGGCCACGTCCTTCAGGTCGTTGTGCACGCCGCTGACGTCCGCACGCAGGTTGTCGTAGACGCCCTGCAACGGCTTACGGATCGCCGCCTCGTCCTCTTCGCTGATGAGGTGTTTGCGGATGAACGCCTTCGGGTGCAGGTCTTCCAACTGAATGTCGGTGCCCAGCTCACGGCTCAGGTCGCCGGTGGCGTTGCGGGCCATGTTGCGCAGGTTGCGCACCAGCCGCAGGCCATCGGTGATCACGGCCGGCAGCCGGTCGCCGAAGATCAACAGCGCCAGGAGCAGCAGCGCCCGATCTCCCACCAGTTCAGGTTGTCGAGCATCCCGCGGGCCTCCTCTCGGCGTCAGCAGCAAGACTACGCACGCGGGACCACTTTCGAGCAAGGGTGCGCCGCTGTTCATTTCGCATCCGCGGCGAGGGTTACCGAGGTGTTCTGTCGGGAGGAACCCGCCGGAACTCGATGGCCACCACCGAGCCCGGAGCGTACTTGCGGACCAACGCGGTCAGGTCCGTCGGCTCGGTCATCGGACGGCCATTGATCTTGAGGATGACGTCACCGACCTTCAACCCGGCGCTGTCCGCCGGCCCGGAGGGGCCACCTCAGCCAGCCGCAGACCGCCTCCGACCACCCCGGTCGGGCCGTCCACCCGGGCGCCGATCACCGTACGCCGGGCCTTGCCGGTGCCGATGATGTCCTGGGTCACCCGTTTGGCCTGGTTGATCGGGATGGCGAAGGCGAGCCCGATGTTGCCCGCCTCCTGCCCCTCGGCGACCAGCGACTTGATGGTGGAGTTCACCCCGACCACCCGGCCGGCGCCGTCGACCAGGGGCCGCCCGAGTTGCCGTGGTTGACCGCCGCGTCGGTCTGGATGGCCGCGTAGTAGCGCACCGGGCCTCCCGGCTCGCCGGCCTGCATCGTCCGGTCCAGGGCGCTGACGATGCCGGCCGTGACCGTGTTGGCAAGCGACAGCGGCGAGCCGATGGCGAGCACAGGGTCACCGACCGCCAGCGCGTCGGAGTCGCCGAACTCCACCGGGCGCAGCCCGGGACGACTCACCTTGATCACCGCGATGTCCGATTCCGGATCCTGACCGACGATGGTCGCCGGCGCGGTACTGCCGTCGTTGAAGACCACCGAGGCCTTACCCGTACCGCCCGCCACCACGTGGTCATTCGTGATCACATGGCCGTCGGCGGTGGCGATGAAGCCGGAGCCCTCGCTGGTCCCGCCGAGGCTGCTCACCCGGACGGTGACCACGCTGGGCAGGATACGTTCGGCGACGCCGGCGAGTGACTCCGGTTTGCGCTGGGCAAGCGCCGGCACTCGGCCGGCGCACCGCCGAGCACCGCCCGACCGGCCCGCCGCGTACCGCGAACGCGTAGCCCAGCGCACCACCGAGGGTGCCGGCCAGCAGCGCGGTGATCACGGGGATGAGCAGCAGGTGCCGCAGCGTCGGGCGGCCCGGTGCGTCGGGTCGCTGACCGGCTCGGGTTCGGTGCCGGGTGCCACCACCCGGGCACGACCACCGCGGTCGGCGCCGCCGGTCCCGCCAGGATCGGCGAGCGCGTCCGACCACCAGATGGGCGCGCTGCCAGCCCCGGCGTGGTCGGCGGCCCCGCCGACGGGCTCCTGCCCCGGCGGTCGCGCCGGAGCCGGAGTCTCACCGCCCCGGCGCCAGTCCCAGCCGTCGGTCACGTCGGTGCCTCCCAGTCCGTCCCGGATCCCACGCCGCGTCGCCCGGCCATCGGCCGGTCTGGTCGCGGTTGACGAGATGCCTCCTCCAGGATTGCACGGATGCGCGCGGTGGAGTCAGCGGTTGCCCCGGTGATCGCATCAGGCGGAGGCGCGGCTGCGCCCACGGCGGTCGCCTCTACGCTCACAGTGCCAACCCGCCCCGCACCACGCACCGCCCCGGAGGTGCCCCATCGCCACGGTCGCCGGTTCCGGCAGTTCGACGACCCAGGCTCAGCATTTCGCCGAGTCGTACGTCACCGAGGATCTCGTTCTACGCACCGCCCGCAGCCTGGCCCGGAGGTCGGCCTCGACGCGGTCACCCGGGCGCGGGAGCGGCGCTGCGGCTGTTGGCCGCCGCCGGCAACGCCCGCGCCGTGGTCGAGATCGGCACCGGCACCGGCGTGAGTGGCGTCTGGTTGCTGCGCGGCATGCGCGCCGACGGGTGCTCACCACCATCGACGTGGAGGTGGAACACCAGCGAATCGCCCGCCGGATCTTCGCCGAGGCGGGCTTCGCGGCCGGCCGTACGCGGATCATCACCGGTCGTGCCCTGGACGTGCTGCCGCGGCTTGCCGACGGCGCGTACGACCTGGTCTTCGTGGACGCGGAGGCGACCGGCTTCCACGCCTGCGTGGAGGCGGCGTTGCGGCTGTTGCGCCCGGGGCGTGCTGGCGCTCAACGGGTGCTGGCCAGCGGCCGGATCGGCGACCCGTCCGCCCGGGACGCGGAGACGGTGACGGTCCGCGAGACGATCAAGGCGGTCCGGGAGTCCGAGCACTGGATCCCCGCGTTGCTCGCGGTCGGGCACGGGCTGCTCGCCGCGGTGAAGTGCTGACCGGGTCAGTCGACGCTGGCCAGCCAGCGCAGCAACGACCGGACGCCCCAGCCGGTAGCGCCGCGGCTGACCTCGGCGTGGTCGCCGTCCGCCCAGGACGGGGCCGACATGTCCAGGTGCAGCCAGCGGTCCCGTAGGTCGCCGGTGAACTCGCGCAGATAGAGCGCGGCCAGCACCGAGCCGGCACCCTGTGCCGGTGCGCTGTACAGGTCGGCGATCTCGCTGCCCAGGTACTCGACGTAGTCGGTGTGCAGTGGCATCCGCCACGCCGACTCGCCGGCTGCCTCGGCCGCCGCCAGCACGTCGGCGGCCAGGCCGTCGTTCTCGCTGTACAGGGCGGCGGTGCGCTTGCCAGGGCCACGGCGTTCGCGCCGGTGAGCGTGGCCAGGTCGAGCAGCAGGTCCGGCTTGAGCTGCTGCACCGCGTACGCCAGCGCGTCGGCGAGGACCAACCGGCCCTCGGCGTCGGAGTTGGTCGTCTCGCTCGTCGTACCGCCGTAGTGCCGGATGACGTCGCCGGGACGGAACGCGGAGCCACTGACCATGTTCTCGGCGAGCGGGGCCAACGTGGTGATCCGGATCGGCAGGCGCAGCGCGGCGGCACCAGGGTGGCGGCGACGACAGCTGCCGCGCCGGCCATGTCCTGCGCATCAGCTTCATCGACGCCACCGGCTTGATCGAGATGCCGCCGGTGTCGAAGGTGATGCCCTTGCCGATCAGCACCACGTGGGTACGCGCGTCGGCGGGTGCCAGTCCAGCTCGACGAGTCGGGGCCGCTGGCCGAGCCACCGCCCACGGCGAGGATCCCGCCGAAGCCCTCGGTGGCCAGCTCGGCCGGGCCACGGACGCGCAGTCGCAGGTCCGGTACGTCGGCTGCGGCGGAGGCCACCTGGTCGGCGAACCACTGCGGCGTCTTCACCGAGGAGGGTGTTGGTCAGGTCGCGGGCGAGGTGGGTCATCGCCGCTGTGGTCCGGGCCGTGGTGACGGTGGCCTCGTGCGCGGTCGGGTCGGTGAGCAGCAGATCGACGCTGCTGAGCGCCGGCCGGTCGCCGGCGTCGGTCAGTCGGAACCGGTACGGGGCGAGCAGCAGCCCCTCGGTCAGCCCGCGGACTGCGTCCGACGTCACGTCGGCCGGCAGGGCGATGGTGATATGCGTCTCAGTCGCGGCGGAGCGGGCCAGGGCCGCTCCGGCCACCCGCCAGGCCGCCTCGTCGCCGTCCCCGACGCCGAGCAGCAGCAGTCGACCGGGGTACGCCCGGGTCGCAGCTGGGTGTGGATCTCGCCGGCCCGGCCGGTCAGTCGGGCCGCCGGCACCAGCGCGGCGGCCTCGTCAGTCGTGCCGTCCGGAGGTGCCACGGCGGTCGAGACGGGCTCGGCCGACGGGTCACCTCCGCCGCGGAATCGCCGGGACGGACAGGCAGGACGAGGACGTCGAGCCGGTCGGGCTCGGCGATCAGACGGATGGCGAGCACGCGGAACCGTACCTCCAGGAATGTGTCGCGGGCGGGCCCGGACCCGCCTGCCCGCACGGATGAAGACCCTGAGCCACCGGCGATGCCGGTGGCTCAGGGTCCAAGCGTTCCGGGCGGCGTGAGCCGCCCGAGCACTCCTTACTCAGCCGGCCGCTGCCTTCAGTGCGTCACCGAGCGCGTTGGCCTCGTCGGGAGTCATCTCGACGACGAGCCGGCCACCGCCCTCCAGCGGGACCCGCATGACGATGCCCCGCCCTCCTTGGTGACTTCCAGCGGACCGTCGCCCGTCCGCGGCTTCATCGCCGCCATGTTGTCTCCCCTCAGACCTACACCAGGGTCGGTGGGTTGCCCCACAGCCACTTCGTCACGACCACCCGCAACGGTCACGGGGTGTCGACCAACGATTTTCCCTGATGAACACCGCCGGACCCAAACCGGAGCAGCATTGATGTAACAGCATCTAGCTTATCTTGAGAAGGCCTGTCACAATGTGCGGTCATGCAGGCACGGTCGGCACTCTTCGACCTGTACGGCGACCACCTCCGTCCGAGGGGTGGCCGCGCACCGGTTGCTGCCCTGGTCAAGCTGCTGGCGCCGCTGGGAATCGCGCCGCCAGCAGTTCGCACCGCCGTGTCCCGGATGGTGCGCCAAGGCTGGTTGGAGCCACTCCGGTTGGTCTCCGGACCGGGATATTCGATCACACCGAAAGCCGCACGACGACTCGACGAGGCGGCGGCCCGGATCTACCGGACCGGCCGCGTCACCTGGGACGGCCGGTTCGATCTGCTGGTGCTGGAGGCGCCTGGCTCCCGGCGGGACCGGCAGCGGCTCGCCTCCAACCTGAGCTTCCTCGGCTACGGCACGCTCGACGAGCAGACCTGGGTCGCCACCCGGCCCGCCGACGACGTCGACCTGCTCCTCGCCGAGACCGGCATCCGGTTCGAACGCTTCACCGCCTCGCACTTCTCCGGCACCCCGGGCGCGATGGGCGTGGTCCGCCGAGCGTGGAACCTGGCCGAGATCGGTCGCGCCTACGAGCGGTTCGTCGCGGACCAGCGCCCGCTGCTCGCCGCGGTCACCGTCCGCAGCAGCGACGAGGAGGCGTACGCGACGCGGTTCCGGCTCGTGCACGCCTGGCGTACGTTCCTCTTCCAGGACCCGCAGCTGCCCCGGCTCTGCTGCCCGAACGCTGGCCCGGCACCGCCGCGGCCAGCTTCTTCGACCGGCACGCCGCCCGCCTGCGTCCGGCCGCCGACCGGTACGTCGAGCAGTGCCTCGACGCCGGCAACCGCATCGTCCGACAGAAGGGTCGTTAGACACGTGACCGAGCCGCTGCTGGTCGACCGGACCGATGCCGTCGTCACCCTCACGCTGAACCGGCCGAACGCGATGAACGCGCTCGACGTGGCGCTCAGGAGGCGCTGCGGGACGCCCTCGCTGAGCTGGAGACCGACCGGTCCTGCCGCGCGGTCGTCCTGGCCGGGCGGGCGGGTCGTTCAGCGCCGGTCAGGACCTGCGGGAGCACGTGTCGACGCTGGAAAACTCCAGCAGCGACCCGCTGGGCACCGTGCGGGCGCACTACAACCCGATCGCCGCCCGGCTCGCCAACCTGCCCAAGCCGGTGATCGCCGCGGTCCGTGGGATGGCCGCCGGTGCGGCGCGTCGCTGGCGTTCCTCGCCGACATCCGCATCGGCGGTCCGACCACCAGCTTCCTGATGGCCTTCGCCAAGGTCGGCCTCGCCGCCGACACCGGGCCTCCTGGACCCTGCCTCGGCTGGTCGGCCACGCCAAGGCGATCGAGTTGCTGATGTTGGCCGAGCCGGTCCGCGCCGAGGAGGCCTGCCGGTTGGGCTGCTCAACCGACTGACCGACGACGACGAGCAGGTGTTGCCGACCGCCCAGGAGCTGGCCGCCCGCCTCGCCGCCGGCCCGACCGTCGCGTACGGGGCGATCAAGCGGCAACTCTCCATCGCCGACGCCGGCACCCTCGCCGACGCCCTCGCGGCCGAGGCGCAGGCCCAGTCGATCTGCGGCGCCACCGCGGACCACCGGCGGCCACGCTCGCCTTCGTCGGCAAGCAGAAACCGGTCTTCGAGGGACGCTGAACGCAGTTCGCACGTCGCCCTTACCGTCCTCGAACAGGGTCGCCTAGCGTCGGCCGGTATGAGCGATCGTGAAGCGGTGGCGCACCTGCTGCGCCGGGCCACCTTCGGGCCGACCGCCGACGAGGTGGACGCGGCCGAACGGGCCGGGCCGGCCGCGACGGTGGAACGTCTGCTCGCCCCGGCCCGGCCGACCGGGCGCGGCGGCCACCCCACCGCCGACACTGCCTGCCGACCCGTACGCCGCGCTGACCAAGGAATCCACCCGTGAGCAGCGGCAGAAGGCCAACGCGCAGCGCCGGGAGCAGCTCCAGCAGGTGACCCTCTGGTGGCTGGACCGGATGGCGGCCGCCGAGGACGGGCTGACCGAGAAGCTGCTCTTCTTCTGGCACGGGCACTGGGCGACGAGCGCACAGAAGGTCAAGTCGGCCCGGCTGATGCTGGGCCAGCTGGAGACGCTGCGCCGGCACGGACGCGGGCCACTGGCCCCGCTGGTCGCCGCGATGGTGCGCGACCCCGCCCTGATCATCTGGCTGGACGGGCAGAAGAACACCCGCAAGGCACCGAACGAGAACCTGGCCCGCGAGCTGATGGAGCTGTTCACCCTCGGCATCGGCGCCTACACCGAAGCCGACGTGAAGGCCGGCGCGCGGGCCCTGACCGGCTGGTGGTCGACCGGCGCACCGGTGTGGCCCGCTTCGAGGCCCGCCGGCACGACCCCGGCGAGAAGAGCATTCTCGGGCAGAGCGGCCGGTTCGACGCCGAGGCGTACGCCGCGCTGCTGGCCGCCCAACCGGCGGCGGCGACGTTCGTGGCCGGGCGGCTCTGGTTCCGGTACGCCGGCACCGAAGCCCCGGCACCGGAGGGTCTGGCCGGCGCGGACACCATCGCGACAGTGCGCACGCTGTTCTCCGCACCTGCCTTCGCGCAGACCCGGGGCACGCTGGTCAAGCAACCGGTGGAGTGGCTGGTTGGTGCGCTGCGTCAGCTGGGCATCCGACTCTCCGCCCTGCCCGAGCAGCAACGCAAACAACTGCTGGCCGGTCTGAACGCGCTGGACCAGGTGCCGCTTCGTCCGCCCAGCGTGGGCGGCTGGCCGGCCGGGCGGCCTGGCTGACCACCTCGTCGTTGCAGGCCCGACTCCGGACGGCCGGGTGCTCGCCGCCGCCACGGCACCGGCGGTGCTGGCCCGGCTGACCGCCGCGCCCACGGCCGGCCGACCGGACGCGCTGGCCCGACTGCTGGTGGTCGACGGTTGGGGCGCGCGTACGCGTGCCGCCCTCACCCGCTCGCCGGCGAGCCCGCAAGCTGCTGGCCGCCGGCCTGGTCAGTCCCGAATACACAGTCAGCTGAGCGGAGGAGTCGACATGGACACCGTGACCCGACGCAGGTTCCTGCTGACCAGCGGGTGGTCGGCGCGGGCGCGCTGGCCGCCGGAGCCGGCGCGTACAGCCTGCGGGACCTGCTGGACACCAGCGGAGACCGCGATCCACAGTCCCGCACGCTGGTGCTGGTGACCCTCTACGGAGGCAATGACGGGCTCAACACGGTCATCCCGTACGGCGATCCGGCCTACCGGGCTGCTCGCCCCGAGCTGGCGTACCCGGACGGGGAGGTGCGGCGGCTGGACGACGACTTCGGCCTCAACCCGGCGCTGGCCGGCCTGCACCAACGGTGGTCCGGCGGAGGGCTGGCGATCGTGCGCGGGGTCGGCTACCCGAAGCCGGACCGCAGCCACTTCCGGTCCATGGACATCTGGCACACGGCGCAGCCGGACCGGCCGGGCAACACCGGCTGGCTGGGCCGGTGGCTGGACGGGCCGGTGGCGACCCCGGCTGGCGGTCTCCTTCGAGCCCGCGCTGCCGCCGCTGCTGGCCGGGGCGCGGAGCGCCGGTGCCGCCGTGCCGGTGGCCGACCGGAAGGCCGCCAAGGGCTGCCGCCGGAGACGCTTGCCGCGTTCGCCGCCGCCGAGGCGGGCGAGTCGACGGCCGGGTCGGGCCGCGGCCTGCTTCGCCGACCTGCGGTCGGTGGACGAGATGATCCGACAGGTACGCGACTCCGCCGACCCGGACACGGCGGACCCGGACGGCGAGCAGGCCCCGCGACCGCCACCGGCGGGCGCGTACGCCGCTGGACGCGCAGCTGGACCTGGTCGCGCAGTGCGTCGAGGCAGGAGTGTCCACCCGGCGTTCTCGGTGTCGCTCGGCGGCTTCGACACGCACGCCGACGAGAAGCAGTTGCAGGCCGTCCTGCTGGGTCAGCTGGACCGGGCGTTGACCGCATTCGCCGACCGGATGAGTCGCACCGAGGCGGGCCGGAAGGTGGTGGTGGCGGTCTACTCCGAGTTCGGCCGTCGGGTACGGGCCAATGCCTCGGACGGCACCGACCACGGCACCGCCTCGGACGTGCTGCTGCTCGGCGCGGGTGTCCGTGGCGGCTGGTACGGCGCACCGCCGAGCCTCACCGACCTCGACGACGGCGACCTGAAGTTCACCACCGACTTCCGGGACGTCTACGCCACGTTGCTGGAACGGGTGCTGGACACCGACCGGGCCCGGTCCTGGCCGACTGGCGGGGACGGGTGGACAAGCTTTCTAGTCGTCCTCTTCCGGGTCCTGGTTTGCCTGCTCGCCCAGCACGAACGCCTGCATGGCCAGCTCGTCACCGGCCGGCGACACGAAGGCGGGCAGCTCACGCGGCCCCAGCTCCTGCACGTAGGACCAGAACAGCCGGACCGCCTCGGCGGGCGTGCCGGCCTCGATCGGCAGGTCGAGGCTGACCAGCCAGGTGCGCCGCGTCGGGGCCGGGCCGAGCTGGTCGGCCAGCGCCCGGTAGGCCGCCGGCTCCAGCGCGGTGACCGGCCCGTCGAGTGTCAGCAGGTCGGCCGGCACCGGCTCGTCGAAGGCCCGCCGGGTGTACGCGACGACGAGCGTCTCCGGCTCGGTCGGCGACTGCGGGTCGTCCGGGTCCTCCCGGTGGCGCCCACGCGGGCGCTCACCCGGCCGAGCGCCACCAGCCGCGGCGGCGCGTCCACCAGCACCGCCACCTGGTCTCCGGGCCCGGGCCGGGCGGGTCGGTCAGCCCGGTCAACTCCAGCGTGTCGTGGTGCACGAGCCGCTCGGCCTCGTAGCGCTCGGCGGTCAGCAGCACCGCCCAGGTGCCCGTCCGTCGGCGTTGCCGGCCGCACCGGCCCGGTGCGCGGTCTCGGTCGTCATGTCAGCCATCTCATCACGCCGCCGGTGGGAGGGTGACGTGACAGCCGACGATGTGATCGTCGACCATTCCGGTGGCCTGCATCAGCGCGTACGCGGTGGTCGGGCCGACGAACCGGAAGCCGCGCTTCTTGAGCGCCTTGGCCATCGCCGTCGACTCCGGGGTGATCGGCGCGAGCTCGGCGAACGAGGCGAAGCGGGCCGGTCGGGGCGCCGGCGCGAAGGACCAGAGCAGCGTGGACAACCCTCCGGCAGCTCCAGTGCGGCGCGGGCGTTGGCGATCGCCGCCTCGATCTTGGCGCGGTTACGGACGATGCCGGCGTCGGCGAGCAGCCGGGTCACGTCGCTGTCGTCGTAGCCGGCGACGGTCGGGATGTGGAACTCGTCGAAGGCCAGCCGGAACGCCGGACGTTTGCGCAGGATGGTCAGCCAGGACAGGCCGGACTGGAACGCCTCCAGCGTCATCCGCTCGTAGAGCGCGTCGTCGCCGTGCAGGGGCCGCCCCACTCGGTGTCGTGGTAGATGGCGTAGTCGGGGTGCTCGACCCCAGGCGCAGCGAGGCAGCCCATCGGCACCGATCACCAGGTCAGTCACCTCGTACACGCTAGGGCATCGGTCCGACAGCCCATCGCCACCGGCGCCGGGGCTGGCCGCCGGCAGCGGGCGAGATCAGGGCAGCCGGCCCTGCTCGACCAGCCGGGCGAACCTCTTCAGCGCCTGGGTGAGGCCGAACTTGGAGCCGGGCCAGAGCACCGGCCACGCCAGTCGACCGGCCCGGCCGCCCGGTAGGTGGAACCACTCGTGCCAGACGACCTGGGTGCGGGACCGGCCCAGTTGGGTGCAGCGCAGCACACCGGGGCCGCGCAGCAACTGGCCGTGGTGCACCACGCCGATCTCGTACGGCTCGTCGACCCGGACGACCCGCATCTCGTCGCGCAGCGTCGCTCGACCGAGCGCGGTCACCGCCTCGATCCGGCTGCCCTCGCGCCCGTCGCCCTCGACCACCCGGACCTGGGTGAACGGGATCCAGTCGGACTGACGTTCCCAGGCGAGCAACGCGGCGAAGACACGCTCGGCCGGGGCGTCGACGATGACCGTGGCGGTCACCTCGCCGGCACCGGGTTGGGCTGCCTCCCGAAGGTCGTCAGCGCCGTCCGGCTCGGTCACGCCGACTCCGACCGGACCACGGTGTCGCGCTGTTCGGTGCCGTCAGCGGTCTGCTCACGACCGACCGGCTGCTCACGATCGGCCGGCTCGCCCTCGGTCGGCGCGACGGCAGGTGCCACACCGTCGGAATCCGTCGGAGACGAGGTGGCGGCGGGCAGCGGGCCGGGGCGGTCGAGCCGACCGGGGCAGCGCCCGCCTCGTCGGTCAGCGGAGCATCAGTGCCCGGCTCCGCCACGTCGGCGGTCGGCACCTTGCTGGCCGACTGCTCACGGGCCTGGCGCAGCAGGTCGGCGTCGTCGGTGCGACCCTCACGCAATGCGATGACCTCCGACTCCAGTACGCCGATCAACTCCGACTTGTAGCCGATGTCGTAGGCGGCGCGGCGCAGGGCCTGATCGACCTGGGTCATCCGGTACCCGCGCAACGTGGTGTCGAAACGGACCGCCCCACGTCGGATTCGCGTAACGGGCGGGTGCCCGGCAACGCCACGGCCTGCGAATCCGGCTCGGCCGGCACCAGGCCGGGATCACGACCGCTGACCAGCACCGTCACGCCGAATATCACCGCCGCGACGGTCAACGCCACGACCAGGAGGAGCAGAAGCTGACCCATGCACTGATCGTGGCATGACAGCCGGCCGGGAGCGACCCCGCCACCCGTCCCGATCACGATCCGTGCCGACGCCCGCGCGGACCAGCGGGCGGGCGACCGACTAGCGTCGGGACCGGCCGACGCGGCGGCGACGGCGCGAACTCCAGGAGGCGAGCATGGCCGGGGCTCTTCGGCTGGGTGGGCGCACGTTCGCCCCGGCGAGCTGGTGGTGATGGCGATCATCAACCGCACACCGGACTCGTTCTTCGACCGGGGGCCACCTACGCCGCCGACAGCGCTCTGCGCGCGGTGGAGCGGGCCGTGGGCGAGGGCGCGGCCATCATCGACATCGGCGGGGTCAAGGCCGGCCCGGCGCGGACGTGGACGTCGCCGAGGAGATCCGGCGCACGGTGGACACCATCGCCGCCGTCCGGGCCGCGTTCCCGGAGGTGGTGATCTCCATCGACACCTGGCGCGCCGAGGTGGCGACGGAGGCCGTGACGCCGGCGCCGACCTCCTCAACGACACCTGGTCGGGTGCCGACCCGGCGTTGGCCCGGGTGGCCGCGCAGACCGGCGCCGGCCTGGTCTGCTCCCACGCCGGCGGCCTGGTGCCACGCACGAGGCCGCACCGGGCCGCCTTCGACGACGTGGTCGCCGACGTCGTCGAGACGGTGACCGGGCTCGCCGAGCGCGCGGTGGCGGCAGGGGTACGCCCGACGGCATCCTCATCGACCCGGCCCACGACTTCGGCAAGAACACCCGGCACTCCCTGGAGATCACCCGCCGGTTGGACGAGCTGACCGGCACCGGCTGGCCGGTGCTGGTGGCGCTCTCGAACAAGGACTTCATCGGTGAGACGTTGGGCCTGCCGGTGGCCGAACGGCTGGAGGGACGCTCGCCGCGACGGCGGTCTCGGCCTGGCTGGGCGCCCGGTGTTCCGGGCCCACCAGGTCGGCCCGACCCGTCGGGTGCTGGACATGGTGGCCTCGATCCGAGGCGACCGCCCACCCGAGGCGACCCGTCGAGGGCTGGCCTGACCGGTCGTCGCCGGAGGCGACCGCGAACGCCGGGCGGACCGACACGATCGCCGGAGCCGGGGCGCTCAGGTCCAGCGGAGGATGTTCCTACGCCAGGCGTAGAGGATGCCCAGGGCGAGCACCGCCACGAACACCGCCATCTCCACCACCGTCACCAGGCCGAAGCCCGGCCGGTCGAAGACCACCGCCCAGGGGAACAGGAACACGGCCTCGACCGCGAACAGCACGTAGAGATACGCGTACACGTAGTAGCGGATCTGCATCTGCGCCCAGTCCGCGCCGACCGGGTCCAGCCCGCACTCGTAGCTGGCCCGCTTGCCGGGCGGATCGGCCGGACGCGCCGGACGTAACACCCGGTTGGCCGAGAACGCCGTAACGAAGAAGAGAACGCTGGCGAGCAGCAGAAGCCCGAGCGTCGCGTACGAGCCCAGGTATCCGGTCACAGTGGGGAGCCTACCGTTCGTCCGAACGGGTCGTCCCAAACACGTTACGGATTCGTTTCCGGATGGGACTAGTGCTCCGGGGCAACTGTTACCGAATATTGGACACCCACCCATGTCACCGGAGGACAGATGGCCCGCGTGAAGGCATCGCCCGGTAATCGGGCGGAGGGCGGCGTCCCGCGCCCCTGCTGGCGACCGCGCTCACGCTCGGCCTACTCGCGGCGCTCGCCGTCGGTCCGGCCTGGGCCAGCGCGGCGACGCCGGACGCGGACCGGTCGTCGCACTTGTCGAACCCGAGCCCGTCACCGAACCCGAGGGCGAGCCGCCGACCACTCCGGCGGAGGAACCCACGCCGAGCGAGATGCCGGGTGGCGACCGGGCCGATCGACCCGGCACCGGAGACCACCGCGCCACCACCGGAGACGACGCCGCCGGCACCGGTGACCACCGCACCGGACATCCCGCCGGTGACGGTCACCACCGCGCCCGCGCCCGCCGGCACCACCCGACCGCCCACGCTGGCGCCTCCGGTGCCCGGGGACGACAGCGCACCGCTTCCGCCCGCGCCTCCGGTCCCGCCGGTCCGCCCACCCGCTCCGGGTTCGGCGGCGCCGTCGCCGATCCCGCTGGGCGTGCAGGTCACCACCCAGGACGTCACCCTCACCGAGGCGTACTGGAACACGGCCAGCACGGCCGCCACACTGCAGGTCACGGTGCAGAACACCGGCACTGTCGCGCAACGGATCCGACTCGCGTACACGCTGCCGGCCGGGCTGACCGATGCCGGCACGAAGGGCTGCGTCACCGCCGGCGGCGGAACGTACCGGTGTGGGGCCTGGATGGCCGGGGCGGGCGCCCGGTTCAGCACGGTGCTCCGCCTTCGGGTCGCCGGCGCTGCCTGGAAGCAGATGCCGCTGAGCGGCTCGGTGCGGGTCGTCGCGGACGCGCCCGGAGCGCCCGGTGAGGCGATGGACGACCAGGGCTTCGCTGTGCTCTTCCCGCCCGGTCCGCCGGTGCCGGGATCGCGCTCGCCGCCGACGAGGTGGCCTTCGACATCAGCGGCGGCGCCAGCACCCTCGCGCTGCGGCTGGGCAACACCGGCAAGGTGGACGCCGCCGGCCGGGTCGAGGTCGTCCTGCCGCCCGGGGTGACAGTGCCGACCCACCGCCCGGTTGCGTGGCTGTCGACCGACCCGGACCCGCTGCGACGCGGGCCTGGTGCTGGCGGGCACGACCACCGAAATGCGGCTGCCGGTGGAGGCGACGCCGCAGGCTCAGCGGGAGGCGCCGTTGTCCGGTGCCGTGATCGGCCACCTCGATCCGCGCAGTGGCCCGAACCGGCGAGTGCAGATGAGCTTCCGGATCACCGCCGCGGCCGCGCTGGCCACGCCGGTGGTCTCCCCGCCCGCGCCGACCGGCTCACAGGGCGTACTCCCGGCCGGCGCCGGCACCACGGACGGCGGGATGACCTCGACACAACGCACCGCCGTCGCCCTGATCGTGGTCTCCGCGCTGCTGGTCGTGCTGGCTCTCACGCTCGCCACCACCTCGCTGCGCCGCCGGCTGATCGGCCCGTCGCCCACACCCGGCCCCACCCCGCCGACTGATCGACCCGGCGGCGCGGCCGGGTTCGTCAGCCACTCCGGTGGTGATCTGGATTACGGCGGGCAGGGCTTAACACCACGAACTAGGACAATTCTCGACTTGGTCAATTCCGAGTCCCCGAATCAGCAGGCATGGTTAGGGCTCCCTTAGACGTAGGCTCTCAGGTGAGGTACGACAGCGGCCGGACCAGCCTGGGGCGGTGCGGTGAAACGTCGCGTCAAGGAGGTTCCGTGACCGGGCAAGGCGAGGTCACCATCATTCAGCCGCCGCGCGATCGCGCGCAGCGAGGTGCAGGCGTGAGCGCGAGGAGTGAGCCGGTTTTGCGAGCCCCGCAGTCGCGATCGAAGGTGGCACAGTGAGCAAGCAGATCCGTCAACTCGACCGGGTGGTCATCCGGTTCGCCGGTGACTCCGGCGACGGCATGCAGCTGACCGGCGACCGGTTCACCTCGGAGACGGCGCAGCTCGGCAACGACATCTCCACGCTGCCAAACTTCCCCGCCGAGATCCGGGCGCCCGCCGGCACCCTGCCCGGCGTGTCGAGCTTCCAGGTGCACTTCGCCGACTACGACATCCTCACCCCGGGCGACGCGCCCAACGTGCTGGTGGCGATGAACCCGGCGGCCCTCAAGGCCAACCTGGCCGACCTGCCGCGCGGCGCGGACATCATCGTCAACACCGACGAGTTCACCAAGCGCAATCTCGCCAAGGTCGGCTACCAGGCCAGCCCTCTGGACGACGACTCGCTGGCCGGCTATGTCGTGCACCCGGTGGCGCTGACCTCGATGACGGTCGGCGCGCTGGCCACGCACCAGGTGTCCAGAAGGACGCCGAGCGCTCCAAGAACATGTTCGCCCTCGGCCTGCTCTCCTGGATGTACTCGCGGCCCTACGAGTCGACGCTGCGCTTCCTGGAGCGCAAGTTCGCGTCCCGACCGGAGCTGGTCGCGGCGAACGTCGCCGCCTTCAAGGCCGGCTGGAACTTCGGCGAGACGACCGAGGACTTCGGGGTCCGCTACGAGGTCAAGCCGGCGAAGATGAAGCCGGGGACGTACCGCAACATCACCGGCAACGCGGCGCTGTCCCTGGGGCTGGTCGCCGCCGGGGTCCGCTCCGGGCTGCCGGTCTTCCTCGGCGCGTACCCGATCACGCCGGCGTCGGACATCCTGCACGAGCTGAGCAAGCACAAGCGCTTCGGCGTTCTCACCGTGCAGGCCGAGGACGAGATCGCCGCGGTCGGTGCCGCACTCGGCGCCTCCTACGGCGGTTCGCTCGGTGTGACCACCACCAGCGGCCCGGGCGTGGCGCTCAAGAGCGAGACGATCTCGCTCGCGGTGGCGCTGGAGCTGCCGCTGGTGATCGTGGACGTGCAGCGCGCCGGCCCGTCGACCGGCATGCCGACCAAGACCGAGCAGGCCGACCTGAACATGGCGCTCTACGGTCGGCACGGCGAGGCGCCGGTCGCGGTGATCGCGCCCCGGTCACCGTCGGACTGCTTCTTCGCGGCGCTGGAGGCGGCCCGGATCGCGCTGACCTACCGCACCCCGGTGATCCTGCTGTCCGACAACTACGTCGCCAACGGCTCGGAGCCGTGGCTGCTGCCGGACGTCGAGTCGCTGCCCGACCTGCGGGTCGAGTTCGCCACCAAGCCCAACGGCGACGACGGCACCAGCTTCCTGCCCTACCTGCGCGACCCGGAGACCCTGGCCCGACCGTGGGCGATCCCCGGCACCGCGGGTCTGGAGCACCGGATCGGCGGGCTGGAGAAGGCCGACAAGACCGGGGACATCTCCTACGACCCGGCCAACCACGACTTCATGGTCCGCACCCGGGCCGCCCGGATCGAGACGATCCCGGTGCCGGACATCGAGGTGGAGGACCCGGACGGCGACGCCCGGGTGCTGGTCCTCGGCTGGGGCTCGACGTACGGGCCGATCGGCGCGGCGTGCCGCGGGTCCGCCAGCGCGGCCTGTCCATCGCCCAGGCGCACCTGCGGCACCTGGCACCGATGCCGGCCAACCTCGCCGAGGTGCTGCGCTCGTACGACCGGGTGGTCATCCCGGAGATGAACCTGGGCCAGCTCGCCCACGTCATCCGGGCCCGCTACCTGGTCGACGCGATCAGCTACAACCAGGTCCGCGGTCTGCCGTTCACAGCCGCCGAGCTGGAGACGACGCTGGAAGAGGTCCTGAAGAATGTCTGAGCCCGTCGCCCTCAAGCTCACCGCGAAGGACTTCAAGTCCGACCAGGAGGTGCGCTGGTGCCCCGGCTGCGGTGACTACGCGATCCTGGCGGCCATCCAGCAGTTCATGCCGGAGCTGAACATTCCCCGGGAGCGCACCGTCTTCGTCTCCGGGATCGGCTGCTCGTCCCGCTTCCCGTACTACATGAACACGTACGGGATGCACTCGATCCACGGCCGCGCCCCGGCGATCGCGACCGGCCTGTCGGTGTCCCGGCCGGACCTGTCGGTCTGGGTGGTCACCGGCGACGGTGACGCGCTCTCCATCGGCGGCAACCACCTGATCCACGCGTTGCGGCGCAACGTCAACCTCAAGATCCTGCTGTTCAACAACCGGATCTACGGCCTGACCAAGGGTCAGTACTCGCCCACCTCCGAGGTCGGCAAGATCACCAAGTCGACACCGGCCGGCTCGGCGGACGCCCCGTTCAACCCGCTCTCGCTCGCCCTCGGCGCGGAGGCCAGCTTCGTCGGCCGGACCATCGACTCCGACCGCAAGCACCTGCAGTCGGTGCTGCGGGCTGCCGCCGAGCACGAGGGCTCGGCCTTCGTGGAGATCTACCAGAACTGCAATATCTTCAACGACGGGCGTTCGAGCAGCTCAAGGACCCGGCCACCCGGGACGACTACCTGATCCGCCTGGAGCACGGGCAGCCGATCACCTTCGGGGCCGACGGGCGGTTCTGCGTGGTGCACCCGCCGGGAGGCTTCGGCCTGGAGGTCCGGGAGACCAGCTCGGTCCGCCCGGAGGAGATCGTGGTGCACGACGCCACGGTGGCCGACCCGGCGTACGCCTTCGCGCTGTCCCGCCTGCCCGGCCTGGACCTGCGCAACACCCCGATCGGGGTGTTCCGCTCGGTGGACCGGCCGTCCTACGACAGCGTGGTGCAGAGTCAGCTCGCGGCCGCCAAGGCGACAGTCACCGAGACCCCGAGCAGCAGCTCGCCGGGCTGCTGGGCAGCGGCGACACCTGGACCATCATCTGATCCGTAGCACCTGAACGAGAGCGGCCGTCCCCGTGTCGGGGACGGCCGCTCGTCGTAGCGGCGCTGATGTCAGCGCTGGCTGGAGGCCGGCAGCCAGAGGTTGTCGATCTCCTTCTCGGTCGCCGTGAGGCTCGCCTCGTGCAGCGGGATCAGCTCGGCCATCGCCGGGACCGAGGTGGCGAGGGTCAGCTCGGTGCTGATGAAGCGCGGCTCCATGCCGGTCAACGACAGGCCGTGCGGAAGCCATGGCTCGGCGTGGTCCCAGCCGTTGCGCGGGTGCCCTCGCCATAGCCGCCGCCCCGGGTGGCCAGCACCACGAACTCGCGGCCACCGAGCAGACCCGCCTGGGTCGTCGGGTCGTACGCGAGGCCGGGCACGATCAGGTGGTCGACCCACGCCTTCACACTGCTGGGCGCGCCGTAGTTGTAGAGCGGCAGCCCGAGCAGCACCACGTCGGCCTGCTTCACCTCGTCGACCAGCCGCTCGCTGAGCTCCCATGACTCGCGCTGCGCCGGGTGTGCTGGTCCGGTGGCGTCATCCGAGCCAGGCCGCCCTCCGAGTCCAGGTGCGGCAGCGGTTCCGCGCCCAGGTCCCGGTAGCTGACCGTGCCGTCCGGGTGGGCCGCACGCCACGTGGCGACCGCGCGGGCGGTGAGCCGACGGCTGACCGACCAGTTGCCCCGAATGCTCGAGTCGATATGCAGCAGATGCATTATTCCTCCTCCAGGATCGTCTGTGCAGCACCAACTATTTATAGCAGGCCGATGTTCCTCGGGCTCGGTAGACTGGGTCACATGTCCGCGCCCCCTTGGTCCCTCGGAGCACCGCTCGGGTGCCCTCCTGGACCATCTGGCCCGGCGGATGAGACTGCGTTCGGAGTCGGTGCTGGCGCCGCTGGGCCTGCGCCCGCGGCATCTGGTCGCGCTCACGGTGCTGCGCCGGCGGCGGCACCGGTCAGCAGGCGCTCGCCACCATCCTGGAGATGGACAGCACGAACATCGTCGGGCTGCTCAACGACCTGGAGGCGAAGCAGCTGATCGAGCGTCGGCGCTCACCCGAGGACCGTCGCCGACACGTCGTCGAACTAACCGAAGACGGGGCAAAACGCCTCAGTGAGGCCGAATGCGCCCTCGCCGGTGCCGAGGACGAGGTGCTGGGCGCACTGGACCCGGCCGAGCGGGAGACGCTCTACGAGCTGCTCAGCCGGGCCTCCACCGGCACGTCGATCACCTGCACCGAGGCGTTCCGCGTCACCGACGAGGCCTGCTGACGCCGCACCACTGACGCCGCCGCAACGGCGGGACGATCAGGCGGTCGTGGCCGACTGGGGCGGTCGTCGCGTACGTGCACCAGCATGTCGCCGGTCTCGATCACCGCGCCGGCCCGGTCGGCCAGGCTGACCACCTTGCCCCGTCGCACCAGGGCGATCACCAACGATTCCAGCTCACGCGGCGAGCGACCCACCTCGTTCCGCTCCGCCGAGCGCATCGCCAACGCCATGCCCTGGCCGGGAGTGAGCAGATCCTCCACCACGTCGATCAGCGGCGGGGCCGAGGTGGACAGGCCGAGCAGTCGACCCGCGGTGGCCGAGGACACGATCACGTGGTGCGCACCGCTCTGCTTGAGCAGCGGGGCGTTCTCCGCCTCCCGGGCCGCCGCGATGATCCGGACCTGTCCGGCGGTGAGCTGCCGTACCGTCAGCGCGACAAGCACCGACGCGTCGTCGCTGTCGGTCGCGATGATCACGGCCTTGGCGGTTTTGACGTGCGCCTCGTTCAACACGGACGAGCGGGTGGCCGAGCCCTCGATCGCCACCAGCCCGGCGGAGGTGGCCTGCCGCAGGGCAGCGGCGCTGCGCTCCACCACCACGATCCGCGACCGGTCCAGACCGTTTTCCATGAGGGCGGAGACGGCGCTGCGCCCCTGGTGCCGTAGCCGCAGATGATGACGTGGTCCTTCACGGCTCTCCTCCACCGCGACAGGCGACGGCCGGTCCGGTACTGCTCGGTCAAGACTTCCAGGGTGGTGCCGACCAGGATGATCAGGAAGATCACTCGGGCCGGCGTGATGAAGAGGACGTTCACCAGTCGGGCCGACGGCGCGGCCGGGGTGATGTCGCCGTAGCCGGTGGTCGAGAGCGACACGACCGCGTAGTAGAAGCAGTCGAGAAGGGTGAGGCCATCCTCGTTGACGTCGCGGTAGCCGTCCCGGCCCAGATAGACCGCGGTGACCACGGCGAAGACCAGGCCCAGGGCGGCGGCGAGCCGAAGGCTCAGCGCGCTCAGTGGGCCCCGGCGCTGCGCGGGAAAATGGATCACTGTCGAACCTGCTCCCCGCCGTCGCCTGCACGCCCACAACATAGCGGGTACGCCGCTCATCGCACGTCGGGGTTGGCAGCGGACAACCGAGAGTCGGGGCCGCGCCGATCGGCGGCGCGGGCCCGTACGGGACCGTCAGCAGGTCCGGTAGCGGGCATGATGGGGTTGTCCCCGACGACGACCGCGAAAGTGAGGCCGGCATGTCGTTGCTGCGACGAGTCATCGGCGGAGTGCTCCGCCGCCTCCGTCAGAGCCAGGGCCGCACGCTGCGCGAGGTGGCCGCCTCCGCCGGGTCTCCGTCCCCTACCTGTCCGAGGTGGAACGGGGGCGCAAGGAAGCCTCCTCGGAGGTGCTCGCGGCGATCTGCCGGGCGCTCGGCATCCGCCTCCGACCTGCTGGAACAGGCCCGCGACGACCTGCGCCGGGTCGAGCCACGCGTTCCGGCCACGCCACGGGCCGTGCTCACCCGCACGGGTTGGGCCACGGTCCCCGATCGGACGCGCGCCAGCACACGCTGCGGACCAGCGGCCCGATCCTGCACCGGGCTCCCGGGGCGAGCGGGCCGACCGTCTGCGTCGGGGCGATGGCCTCCTCCGGTGGCTCACGCCCCGGTCCGCGTACCGCCGCTCTGTTGGGTTGCGCGCGGGCCCGGGCGGGCGCGCGGCGGGTGACCGTCGCGTAGGCCGCGCCGGTTCTGCCGTCGGCGGATCTGCCGGCGGCAGAATCACTGGCCCGCCGCCACCGTCGGGCGCAGGCTGAAGGCGCCGGTCCCCGGGTGGTCCGCCACCCGCCGGCACGGTGGAGGGCGGCACACGATGAGGTACGGCGCACAGATGCGGGACGGCGGGCAGCCAACCTTCGGTGATCATGTGTTCGAGCGGCTGCTGCGGGAACGGATCGTCTTCCTCGGCAGTGAGGTGACGGAGGAGTCGGCCAACCAGATCTGCGCGCAGATCCTGCTGCTTGCCGCCGAGGACGCCGACCGGGACATCTTCCTCTACATCAACTCGCCTGGCGGGTCGGTGAGCGCGGGGATGGCGGTCTACGACACGATGCGCTACGTCCGCAACGACGTGGCGACGCTGGCGCTCGGGTTCGCCGGCTCGATGGGGCAGTTCCTGCTCTGCGCGGGCGCGGCCGGGAAGCGGTACGCGCTGCCACACTCGCGGATCATGATGCACCAGCCCTCCGGTGGGATGGGCGGGACCGCCGCCGACATCACCATCCAGGCCGAGAACATGCTGCACGTGAAGCGGACGATGCAGGAACTCATCGCCCAGCACAGTGGACGGACGCTGGACGAGATCCAGCGCGACTGGGACCGGGACCGCTGGTTCACCGCCGAGCAGGCTCGGGAGTACGGCCTCATCGACGAGGTGGTCACCCGAGCAGAGCAGCTACCGGCGGTCTGACCTCTGCGGCTGCCGCTCGGGGCAAATTGGGTGGCGCTCGACGGTTAGGGTCACGTCTATGCGTCGACTGATCCCAACCCTCTCGATTGCCCTCGCCGTGACCCTCGCCGCTGGCTGCGGCACCAGCTCCGGCGACTCGGCGGCGTCCACCTCCTCCGCCGCGCCCTCGGCGTCCAAGGTCGAGCCGACCGTCGCCATCAAGCAGGGCATGGAACGCAGCCTCGCCGGCACGCTCACCATGGATGCCTCGGTCAAGGCCGGCAACCAGTCGGTGACCATGAACGGAAAGGTGGACTCCGCCGCCCGCAAGCTGCTCGTCACCGCCAAGGCGCCGGAGTCCATCGAGGCGCGGCTGATCGGCGACACCGCCTACATCAAGTCGGCCTCCCTCGGCGGCAAGAAGCCGTGGATGAAGATCGATCTGACCAAGCTCAGGCCGGCCAGCTCGCTGCGTCAGTCCTTCGACGTAAAGTCGCAGACCGGCATCATCGGTGGCGTCGTCTCCGCCCAGGAGGTGGGCGGCGGCAAATACACCGGCGTCGCCGACCTGGAGAAGGCCGCCGCTGCCGCCACCAACGAGGGCGGAATGCGGACGGCATCACGTCGTCCGCCAAGCTGGCGAAGGACCCGACGGCGATCCCGTTCGAAGCGACCCTCGACGGCGACGGGCGGATGACCGCGCTCTCCTACACGATCGCCACGAAGACGCTCGGTGACCTCGTCAGCGACATGCGCATGAGCGACTTCGGCCAGCCGGTCGCGGTGGAGGCACCGCCCGCCAGCGAGACCGAGGCGGCGTCCAAGGACATGTACACGTTCCTCTGACGGGCCGGCGCGTGGGCTGGGTCCTTCCGCAGCCCACGCGCCTCCCACGGCGCACCGCGCCGACTCCGTCGACCTCGCCATGATCGCGTCTCAGGAGGAGCGGGAATGACACCGGCCACGAACACGCCTGCTGCGGCGGCGACACGCCCACCCCGGCATGAGCCGGCGCGCGATGTTGCGCGCGGCGGTGCTGGGCGCGGGCGCTCTGGCGCCGGCGGCCTGTTGGTCCCCGAGGCGGCGCAGGCAGCGCCAGCGATCTACAACCCGTTCGGCGCCTACCCGATCACCGACACGTGGGAGGGCCACCTCAGCCGCGGTTCGCTGGGCGGCATCGACTTCGGGATGGAGTGGGCACGGCGCTGCCGACTGCGGCGCGGGCACCATCCTGAACACCCGTACAACGGCACCGGCGGGCACACCGTCACGATCCAGCACGCGGACGGCTACCGCAGTCAGTACCTGCACCTGTCGCAGTTCCTGCTCGCCAACGGTGCCAGCGTGAGCGCGGGAACGATCGTGGGCCGCTCCGGCGGCGCGGCCGGCGCACCCGGCTCGGGCAGCTCGACAGGGCCGCACCTGCACTGGCACATGATCGACCCGGCCGGCACCAGGATCAACCCGCTGGTCTACATCCAGCAGAACCCGGCGGACCAGCCCCGCCAGGTGTTCGAAGCGGCCAGCAACGCCGGCTGGCGCGCCCTGCCGGTCTCCGGCAGCGCCGGTGCGGTGACCGGCACGGCGGCGACAGCGATCACACTGGGCAGCGCGAAGATCCTCTACACCCTCAACGGCGGCCGGATCTACGAGGCCGCCAGCAACGCCGGCTGGACCAACCTGTGGACCGGCATACACGGCGCACAGGGCACCGCCCTGGCCGCGCTCACCCTCAACGGGGTGAAGCACATCTACGACGTCGTCGACGGGTACGTGCACGAGGCCGCCAGCAACAACAGCTGGCGCAACCTCAACACCGGCATCGGCGGTGCCAGCTCGTCCTCGATCGCGGTGATCGCGCTGGACGGCGTCAAGTACGTCTACAGCATCGTCGGCGGCTACGTCCACGAGGCGAACAGCGTCAACGCCTGGCGGAACCTGAACACCGGCATCCCGGCCTCGGCGGTAGCGGCGATCACAGTGGGCAGCACGAAGATCCTCTACACCCTCAACGGCGGCCGGATCTACGAGGCCGCCAGCAACGCGGGTGGGCCAACCTGTGGACCGGCATCCACGGCGCACAGGGCACCTCGCTGGCCGCGCTCACCGTCAACGGGGTGAAGCACATCTACGACGTCGTCGACGGGTACGTGCACGAGGCCGCCAGCAACAACGGCTGGCGGAACCTGAACAGCGGGTCCGCGGGTCTCGGGCCGCCGCTCTGGGGCTGGACGGCGTCAAGATCGTCTACGCCGTCTGAGAGGGCTCGTCGCCGGTGGAGTCCACGATGTCCCCGGCAGCCCGGACGGCATCGAGGAAGCGGCGGAAGACCGGCCACGGATTTCCCAGCGACCGTGCATGGTCAGCGTGACGTGCTCGGCCGGCATCGGGACGAAGGGCCCGGACTCGGGTGCGGCGTCGGGGACCAGGACGTCGATGTAGTTGTTCTCGGTGGTCTCCGGCTCGACCTCGTACAGCTCGTAGCACCACGATCCGGCGTCGCCGTAGTGGAAGTGGTTGACCTCGAACCGTCTGTCGTCCTGCGACCAGGTGTTGCGGGACAGGGAAGCGCAGTCGCCTCCGGCGACAGGTCCCGTCGTTCGTCGACCAGGTCACCGCTGGTGTCGAGGAGGTGCACGAGCTTCTCCAGGACCGGCCAGGGCACGGTGCCACCGCCAGCACAGACCACGACGTGCTCGGTCGGTCTCGGTGTGAAGGGTCCATCGAGCGTCGCGTCGGGGATCGAGACGGAGAGGTACGGCCCTGTACCGGGCGGACCCGTCAGCCCGACCAACTCGTACTGCCAGGCATCGTCGGGGAGGCTGTATCCCGAGGTGATCTCGTACAGCTTGCCGTCGTGCGAACAGATCCCCATCGCCGGATGATCGCAGCCATCGCCCAGCATTCCGAGCGATATCCGACGGTGGGCTGGTGACGATCGTGCGGGCGCGCGTCGGGCCGATCGACGCGGAAGCGCATCCGCTGGTGAGATGGCGTTGCTGATTTTCGAGGTGCCCCGGCAGGATTCGAACCTGCGACACACGGTTTAGGAAACCGATGCTCTATCCCCTGAGCTACGGGGGCGCGAGTGGCCAGTCTAGCGACCTGCGGGTCGACCCGCGCTGGCAGGGAGTGACCCACGTTGACCTGCCTTGACCCAGCGGGCCGACCCGACCGGCGACCACACACGGATCACACCAGACGGGTCAGCGACCATGATCATTGACCCCGACTGACCTGAAGTGGCACGGATTGACCCGGGTGACCTCCGCTGGAGACGCCGGCGACATCAACGGGCACCGATCCCTCGCGCCCGCGTCTCTACCCCAAACATGCCGTGGATCACCAAGGATTACCTGCATATCAAGCAGATCCGGACATCAGGCAGCGGTGACAACGCGTAACCGGGACCGGTGGAGCGCCGACCCACATACGTGCGAGTAGAAGAAACACCAGCCGCAGCGAGGCTCCCCGCGCCTGGGTCATCCGCTCGCGCCGTGCGGTCGGCCTCGGCCGGCGTCCACCGGGTCGTTCCACTGAACTGCGATCCTTGGAACGGGCCGGATGACGATGTCGCTGACCGTTTCCCGCCGCGCAGATCCGCGTAGTGGTGGGGCAACGCCTTGTCGAGACGGGGCAAAGGCGTGCCGGTGGCCGGATGTACTGGTCGTGTTCGAATGGGAGTCCGGGGTGAAATTCCCGGCGACGTCGACCTCAGTTGGTGGGTCCGGGCCCATCCGGCTCGACGGGGACCGCTGAGGGGATCAACTCGGCCAGGTCGCTGAAGAATTCGACGGCGGGCATGGGTCTGCCCTCCTTGCCGATCGGCGACGGCTCCAGCGGCACCAGCAGGTCGGCCAATGGCGAGTGCAGCCACAGTGCCATCAGGTACAGGGCGGGAATGCGCAGCAGACGCAGTTCGTACCCGGCGGCCTGCAGCTGTGGCAGTTTCCGCAGGGCCTTCACACTTTGTCGGTGGCCGCCACGAACGGCCCTTCGGTGAACTGCGACACCTCCTCGGTCCCATCCGCGGCCGGCATGGTCTCGACGCTGGCGATCAGTTGTCCGCCGTCTTCCACCAGGTAGCGCCAGCCCACCGGTTGCGCCCGGTCGAGGTGACCGCCGGCGGCGTCTTGGACTCCAGGTTGAAAACCTGATGCGGGGTGGAGATGTCGAGTTGGTCCTTGCGGGCGCCGCGTAACGCCTTGGTCGAGAACTTGGAGCCGTTGGCGAAGGCGTGCAGCTTCGACCGTACGTGGCCGGGCACGCCGGCCGGTGGTTCGGGCAGGTGCAGTGGCATTCGATCTCCTCAGCGCCGGGTCTTGTAGGTGTGGGTCCAGGTTCCGGAGCCTTTGTACCTGTTCAGGAAGGTGGCGTAGGAGACGTCGGCTTCTCCGTCCCACGGATCGGAGATGCTGACGTACTCAACCCCGTCGAGCAGGAATCGTCCCCGAATCATGACGAAGTGCGCGCCGCCTTGCGCCCATGCGGTGCGGACGCCGACCGGGGCGACACTCGTCATCTCAGTCCGCAGTTGCTCTGTCGTCAGGACGCCGGCGCTGAACTGGTTGAGGTGCCCGGCCCGCTGCAGGGGCGTGTTCAGCGTCCATGGCTTGTTGCAGTTCACTCCGGAGCCCGCCGGGCCGCAGGCGTCGTTGCGGCCGAGCTCCGCGTTCACCATGGAGCACTGCGTCCATACTGTCGCGGGATTGTAAAACGCCGCGACGCTGACCGACGTCGCTGCCCAGCACCAATTGGTCTGCTGTTGGCGTTGGACGACGAACCCGGTCTGCTGACTATTGCTGGAGGCCAACACAGCCACCGACTGCATGGGAGCGCTGTTGGGAACCGGCACCCAACCTGAGTTCAGCGTTGCGCGTGTCCACAGGTCGCCGCTCGTCCCGACGCCCAGAATCGTTCCGTCGGCCAGCACGGCGGCCGACTGCACAAGGCCGCTGTTGGGAACCTGCACCCAACCTGAGTTCAGCGTTGCGCGTGTCCACAGGGTGTTGTCCGTCCCGACGCCCAGGAAGGTCCCGTCGGGGCGTACGGCTACAGACTGCACATTGCCGCTGTTGGGAACCGGCACCCAACCTGAGTTCAGCGTTGCGCGTGTCCACAGGTCGTTGCCCGTCCCGACGCCCAGGAAGGTCCCGTCGGGGCGTACGGCTACAGACTGCACACTGCCGCTGTTGGGAACCTGCACCCAACCTGAATTCAGCGTCGCTCGAGTCCACAGGGTGTTGTCCGTCCCGACACCCAGAAACGACCCATCGGCCAGCCCGACCGCCGCCTGCACGGCGCCGCTGTTCGGCACCTGTACCCACGCCGAATTCAGCGTGGCTCGTGTCCAGAGCTGATTGTCCGTGCCGACCCCGAGAAAGGTTTCGCTCATTGATGCAACCGTCGCAATGCCATGGCACTCTCCTTGACTCTCCAACCAGGGACGCCTCAACGTATCCAGGCGGCTACGGAACGTACAGGCCAGCAGTTGCCGCATAATGCGTGCACCGGCAAAGAAGCACATCCGTCAAAGTCATCTATCTGTTGACTGGTAAGCAGGCCGAAGCGGTGGAGATCGTCAAAATCGGAGGCGCCACGGACGGAGTGCTGCGGCTCTGCATGCAAATCTCCGGGTGAGGTGGCCGCTGGTGGCGCAACGTAAAGAGTGTCGCGCCACCAGCGAAGCGTCATGTTTGCTGCCGGGGTCTGCGCTGGGTCAGCAGATGGTGGTGGTGTCTCCGGTGTCGGTGGTGCAGGTGTCGGTGCCGAGGCCACCGTTGGCGGTGTCGCCGCCGTTGCCGCCGCTGATCGTCGGTGCCGGCAGGAACCGGGCCTTTGATCGACAACCTGGCAGCCAATCACCGCCATTAGATTGCACCAAGTCTGGAGGCGCTGATGTCTCATGAGACACTCGGACTCTGGAGAAGGACGGGTGGCGGGTAATCGCGTTTCGCGATGACGACGGTGTGTACCTCCAGTCTCGGGCCGGGCGGAACCTGAGCACCTACTTCCCCGACATCACCCGGGCGATCCGGGCGACGGTCCCGGTCGGCGCGGTGCTCGACGGCGAGCTGATTGTGGTCGAGCGTGGGAGGACGAGCTTCGCCCAGTTGCAGCGGCGCGTTACCGCCGGCCGCGGGCTTCTCCGCCTGGCCCGCGAATGCCCCGCCCACTACGTGCTCTTCGACCTGCTCGCCGACGCGGGCGGCCAACTTCTTTGAATCTGCCCCTGTCGGGCGGCGGGCCCGGCTGGAGCAGCTACTCGCGGGTGCGCCGCCTCAGCTCACCCTGACGCCGCAAACAACGGACATGCGGGAGGTGTGGGACTGGCTGACAAACTGGACCGTCGCCACGGGAATCGAGGGGTGTTGTAGTTAGGGTTTGCGGTTGACCGTTTGACCGCTGGCTTTGCCACTGAGTTCCGTGGTCCTGGTATGTGGGACGCAAGGTCAGCGCCGGTGCCGGCGGTGGTGGTCGTCGTTGTCGGCGGTGATGCGGGCGGAGGTCTCTTCGCCGAGCTGGACGTAGATGCCGAGGGTGGCGAGGTGCCGGTGGCGGGACTTGGCCTGCAGATCGGCGGCGCTGCGGCCCTTGGCGGCGAGGTGGGTCAGTCCGCTGTGGCGCAGTTGGTGCAGGGTGTATCCAGCGCCGTGTGGGTCGTGGAGTTTGGATGCCTGTTTGAACAGGTATTCGGCGCGCAGGTAGGACAGCCGGCTGCGGCCGGTGTCGGGGCGAACGTCGCTCAGGGCTGGTGTGCGGCGCCCGGCGGCGGTGCGCGCCGTTCGGCGAGAAAACCGGTCCGGCGGTGCGGCCGGCCAGCAGCCGGGGCAGCAGGCGGGCGGTCTGGGTCTCCCAGTGCACGTAGGCGCGGTCGCCGCCCTTCTCGGTGATCAGGGCGCGGCGGAACTCCATGTCGAGGTCGGGCACGTCGAGGCCGAGGATCTCCTCGGCGCGGGCGCAGGTTTCGTAGTGCATCCGCCACAGCACCCGTTCGCGCAGCGGGTTGCGGTCGTTGGTAAACAGCCGCTCCAGCCGTGAACGCGGGAGGGCCTGTCCCGGGTCCGGGTGACCTTGCGGCGTTCCAGGCGCCGGCGCGGATCGGTGGTCAGCCAGCCCTGGCGGCGGCAGTAGAGGGTGAACGAGGTCAACGCGGACAGGTGCTTGTTCCAGGTGTTCGCGGCCCGCTGGCCCCAGCGGGCCATCGTCTGTTCGTAGATCTCCGGCGTGAGCGCGGCGACCGGCAGTTGGTCGCCGGCGGTCTCCCGCAGCTGGCGCAGGGTCGCGGTGTAGGTGGCGCGGGTGCCGGGGTCGTCGCGGAATCGGTCGAGGAACCGGTCGACGGCGACGACGAGTGGCACGCCGGCGGCGGGCGGCAGCGGGTTAGCAGACATCGGATCGACCTCCTCACGATGTGACACAGAATGTGGCTGAGTCGTCGGACCCTCTCGCGGACAATCGTCGCGCTGGTCGGGTTGGATGCGAATTCGCCGTTGTGACTGAGAATAGAAATTCTCCTTCACACCGCCGATGGGCACTCCCGGCGCGAAGCAGCGTGCCGCCGGGCGCTACCCCAGGCAGGGACGTCCGGTCATCACCGGGTTCGTAGGACCGGCCCGCCCGCGGCATCCCTCATCGGTAAACCGACAGGGCGGCATTACCGCCCCTGTCATTGATCCGTCACTTTCTGCGACCGTTTCGTCACGTTCATCGATGGGAGGCTTCCGACGGCCACTCGACCCCGATGTAGGAGAAGGGACCCCGATGTCCTGACCACCCCTGCACGCCTGCCGCGCCCGCGATGGCAGCACCGGAGCGTGAGCACCGGCGCAACAGCGATGCGCGCCGGGCTCGCGGCGCTGGTGCTGGCCGCGGTAGCCGTAGTGGCGTCGGCGCTGCCCGCGCAGGCGGCCACCACCGTCGTGGCTTACGTGGCCAACCAGAACGACGGCACCGTGTCGGCGATCGACACCGCCACCAACACCGTGATCGCCACCGTCCCCGTCGGCTCCGACGACCCGCGCGCGGTGGCGGTCACCCGGACGGCACCCGCGTCTACGTCGCCAACCAGTCCGGCAGCAGCGTGTCGGTGATCGACACCGCCACCAACACCGTGATCGCCACCGTCCCCGTCGGGTTCATCCCGCGCGGGTGGCGATCACCCGACGGCAGCCGCGCCTACGTCACCAGCCAGGGTCCCAACACCGTGTCGGTGATCGACACCGCCACCAACACCGTGACCGCCACCGTCCCCGTCGGAGACTCCCCGATCGGGGTGGCGATCACCCGGACGGCAGCCGCGCTACGTCACCAACCGGAGCGACGGCACCGTGTCGGTGATCGACACCGCCACCAACACCGTGACCGCCACCGTCCCCGTCGGAGACTCCCCGAACGGGTGGCGATCACCCTAACGGCAGCCGCGCCTACGTGGCCAACAACCAGGACGACACTGTGTCGGTGATCGACACCGCCACCAACACCGTGACCGCCACCGTCCCCGTCGGCTCCAACCCGTTCGGGTGGCGATCACCCGGACGGCAGCCGCGCCTACGTCGCCAACCCGGGTGGCTTCGGCAGCGTGTCGGTGATCGACACCGCCACCAACACCGTGGTCGCCACCGTCACCGCCGGGTCCTACCCGAATGGGGTGGCGATCACCCCGGACGGCAGCCGCGCCTACGTCGCCAACGCGAACAGCGACGACGTGTCGGTGATCGACACCGCCACCAACACCGTGACCGCCACCGTCCCCGCCGGCCGCGGCGCGTCCGGGGTGGCGATCGCCAGCGTGACCAGCCCGCCTGCCGCCGATCTCAGTGCGGCCGTGGCCGATTCGGCCGACCCGGCGGCGCTAGGCGGCACCTACACCTACAGCACCACGATCACCAACAACGGCCCGGACAACGCCACCGGCGTCAACACCACGATCACCCTGTCCGGGCGGCCCGCACCATCGTGTCCGCCACCAGCACCCAGGGTAGCTGCGTGATCGCCGCACCCACCGTCACCTGCGCCATCGGTAACCTCGCCAACGCCGCAGCCGCCACCATCACCATCACCATCGAACCTCTCGCCACCGGCGCGATCACCGCCACCGCCACGGTCACCGGCACCGAAACCGACCCCACCAGCGGCAACAACACCGACGCCGAAACCACCACCATCGGTAACGGCCTGGGCTGCACCATCACCGGCACCGCCGGTAACGACACCCTGAATGGCACCAACGGCGCTGACGTGATCTGCGGCCTCGGCGGCGCCGACACCATCAACGGTGGTAACGGCAACGACACCATCTACGGCGGTACCGGCAACGACACCGTCGACGGCGGCAACGCCGACGACACCCTCTACGGCGGGCCCGGCGACGACATCATGGGCGGCGGCAACGGCGCCGACACCCTGTACGGCCAGGCAGGTAATGACACCAACTACGGCGAGACCCTCCTCGGATCGCTGCTGTACCTGTTCGACAACGGCAACGACCACATCTACGGCGGCCCCGGCAACGACGACCTCGACGGCCAGAACGGCAACGACACCGTCTCCGACACCGACCCCAACGACACCGACACCATGGGCGGCGGCCTCGGCAACGACACCATCAACGTCCAGGACGGCGCCGGCGGCGACACCGCCAACGGCGGCCTCGGCACCGACACCTGCACCACCGACGCAGGCGACACCACCACCAGCTGCTAACCGACTCCCTCTACTGACCGCAGCTCGCCCAGGACACGAGCGCGCAGTCCGCCACGTGACCGCCTCCTAGCTGCTGCTACTCGACCACCGTTCGTCTTCAGAAGAGGTGCAACATCATGCGTGACGGATTCTCGGACCGAACCAACGACGAGTTCCTGCAAGAGGTGCTGACCAAGGTCAACGAGCTGCGGGCACGGCACGGATCGTCGCCGCTCACCCTCGACCCGGAACTCGTGGAGTACGCGAAGTCGCGGGCGGCCTTCATGGCCGAGAAGGACAATCTGACCCACGAGGGCCTGCGGTCGGGCACCGGCGAGAACGCATCGAAGTCGAGCGCCTCGTCCGGCCCGCAGCCGCCTCGGGGACCGCCGCCGTCGAGGGCTGGTACGCCGAGCACAGCAACTACGACTACACCACGGGCAAGAAGATCGACCCCAATAAGTCCATCGGGCACTTCACTGCACTGGTCTGGAGGAGCACCACGACAATCGGTGTGGGGCGCGTCGCCGGCCAGAGCGGGCAGTGGTGGGACACCTACATCGTGGCGAACTTCTCGCCGCCCGGGAACATGGGAGGCCAGTACGTGATGAACGTGGTGCCCCGAGCTGACTCCACCGGCCACCCGCCTACCGAACACATCGGCATGCATCGAGCAAAGCTACGTGCGCCCGGCGCCGGCGGCGACACCGCCAACGGCGGCCTTAACACCGGCACCTGCACCACCGACGCCGGACACACCACCACCAGCTGCTGACCAACAAGCCGGGATCCGTCCGAATCGGACGGATCCCGGCCTCCGAACGTGCCGAAACATCTCCGCGTTGACCCTCGGCCCGTTCACCGGTCACCGCCACCAACAGCAGCCCGGTCACCGAACCGGAGCCCAACAACGCGTACGGCATCACCTGTGCCGCACCGTCATCACCGTGTTGATCGCCACCTGCAGCTGACCCACCCCGGCCGATCAGGGCCTTCCGTCGAGACCGGGGTCAGGGTCGTACCTTCCGATGACCTCAATCGATCCTCTGGAGTGGTGTGTATGCGCCTCAAATCCCTGGCAGCTTCTGTTGCCCTGGCGGTGACGGGTGTGCTGGTCATGGCCGCCCCCGCCTCCGCTCACCCGACCCTGACGGTCACCGCGTCGGCGACCACCGTGCAGAGCGGCAACACCGTCACCCTCACCATCAGCGGCAAATCCAACGGCACCTACAACGGCGCCCGCATCGAGGTCTTCTCCACCGGCGGCCCCGGCCAGCTCACCTCATTCACCACCCTGGCCGGCTGTGGCGGCGGAACCACCTCCTGCGCCGAGATCACCAACAGATACCGGCTCGGCCTGCCCAACCTCGTCAACAACCAGAACTTCTCCTACACCATCACCGTCACCATCGACGCCGGCACCGCCGCGACGACGTTCACCCGAAAGCGGAGTTCTTCACCGCCGGGAACAGCACCACCGGCGCCGTCAGCGGACCGTCATCACCATCACCAACCCTCCCCAGGTCGACCTAGTCGGCGAAGACCTCGCCGCAGCCACCCAGGAGGGCTACCTGACCGTCTACACCGCGGTATCCAACAACGGCCCCGGCACCGCCCCCGGAGTCCTGTTCACCATCACCGCCGCCACATCCGGATTCACCCTCACCACCATCACCGACAGCGGCTGCACCAGCGGAACACCCACCAGCACCTGCACCATCGGATCCGTGGACACCGACGACTACGACTACACGCAAAACGGTACGACGTGCCCCTGCTCGCCACGGGATCAGTCACCTTCACCACCACCGTCACCCCCATCGGCGCCGTCGAGACCAACGCCGCCAACAACACTCAGACCTACACCTGTACCTACCTGCTCGGCATCTCCCCGACTGCTGAACACACCCTTGCACCACCGCCGACCAGCGGCCGCGGCTTGCTGGTCGGCTCGCTCGGTGCGATGCGTCACCGGCATCACGCCGCACTCGGAGGACGCCGGCTAGCCGCGTCCCCACCTCTATGGGCAGAACACCTAGTCCCTTGAGGTGACGATGCTCTGGATCATGGTTATGGACTCGACGCCGGTGAGATGCGGGATCACGACCGCGTGAACCGGACAGGTGATGATGTCGAGTACCGCACCGGCGGGCTGGCTTTCCCGCATCTGCACTCTCAGCTGCGCGTCGAGCAGGTCGACCCGATGGATGGTCACCTCGAAGCCGCTCGACGGGCACGGGCCCAACGCCACGACCAGGACCAGTTCTTGCCCCAGCGGACTTCTCCTGAGCGGGAGCCGACGGGTGATCCCAAACGGTGGCCACTCTTCCCCGCTGTCCACGGTGTAGATACCAGCAAAGGGTTCTCGGTGGTAATCGCCGTAGCGCGTGGTATGCAAGAGGGTGCGAAAGGGCACTGGTTCCGTTGTGCCGTCGGGCATTCCGCAGACGATAGCAGTGGTGCGAGGCCAGCCCCATCGCTCGAACGTCACCTTGAGGGATCAGCGTCCGCCCGTGCGGGTAGCCGTCCTGGCCTGCAATTTCGTAGTGGCATCGCCACGCTGCGCGTTGGTGCCCCATGCAGAACCTGCCCGAGTGGTGCCGGTTCAACCTGCCGGAATCAGCCGTCGGCACGGCTGCCGCCGTGCTTCTTCGGTGAGCGCCGAACAGGCTGCTATGCCGGTCGGCGCATGTGTCGGGCGGCGATCGCGGCGATGGCTGGCAGAGTCGCGATGGCGGCCAGCGCGGTGGTGGGGCTCCAGGTGTGCCAGAGGGTGGCGCACAGCGCGAGCCACAGGCGCCGCCGAGGAAGGTCGCGAGGGTGAGCAGGCCGATCACGCCGCCGTGGGATTGTGCGCCGGGTGGGCGGTGGTGGTCGCGCTGAGCAGCGTCTGGGTGATAGCGGAGGCGGTGAACGCGGCGGTGCTCGTCGCGGCGATCACCCAGGGTGGGGGTGGGTTGCGGCGGCGAGCATCGCGGCGGCGAGGAGCAGGCTCACCGCGCTCAGGACGTGCCGCGTGGCGAGGTGGTGGGTGGCTCGTGCGGCGAGTCGAGCCAGCGGCGCCGAGGACGGCGCCGGGTAGTAGGAGCAGCCCGATCTGCATCGTGGTGCGGCCGTGCTGGTTGAGTAGGTGCTGCCCGACGTAGAGGGTGGCGAACAGGCCCGCGTACACGCCGGCGCCCACGACGGCGGCTATGGCGAACCAGCCGGCGGACAGGACCTCTCGGGTGAGGAACGGGTGTGGGTGGGCGCGGGTGCGCGCGGCCAGGGCCAGGGCGGCGGCTGCGGTCGTGGCGGTGAGTGTCGCGGTGGTGAGCGCGCTGGCGTGGGGTGCGGTGTGGGCGATCAGCAGGAGGCCGGCGGTGACGGCGGCGAGGAGTCCAGCGCCGGGCCAGTCGGGCGCTCACGCGGTGAGCGGGGCGCGGTGTGGGCCAACACGGCGCGATGGCGGGGACTGACAGCACTGGCAGGATCAGCGCCGCGCGCCACGACCATTGGGTCGCCAGGGCGCCGGCCAGCGGTGCGGTCGCGGCGAAACCCGCGAGACTGGCGCCGAAGGTGGCCAGGGCGGCTGGACGGTGGGTGGCGGGCAGGCGCGCGGTGTTGGTGAGTGCTGCTGCCATGACCGCTCCGGAGCCGGTGGCCAGCAGGACGCGACCGACGATGATGGTGCTCAGGGTGGGGCGACCGTACAGGTCAGGGCACCGCAGACCAGCAGCGCCGCCGCGCTCAGGAGCACCCGGCGCGCGCCCACAGGTCGGTCAGGCGCCCGGCGGTGACCGCGCCGACGCCGACGCCCGCGGCGTAGGCGGTGAGGATCCAGCCGAGCGTCGCGGCGCTGGCGTGCAGGTGACCGGCGGCGTCAGGCAACGCGACGGCGGCGGCGCTGATCCCGTAGACGGCCGGCCCGTAGAGGACTGCCCACCGCCACCCGAGCGCCGACCCGCTCGGGGAAACGTCGTCGGGCGTCGACGTGGTGTGGACGGCGCCGGCCGAGTTCGTCATCGGATGCGCGGTCGCTCGGTGACCGGGTGCAGGTGGGCGTCGTCGAGCACGTTGCCCACAGGCGTCACCCACTGCTGTGGATAGTCGCGGTAGTCGATGGGTTTGCGGTGGTGGTGGGTCCAGACGGCGGCGGCGACGACGACGGCGGGCGCGAGCAGGTACGCAGCGCTGAGGGCGGCGACCGCGGCGACGGCGAGCGCGACCACCGCCGCGCAGGCACGTTGGCGGGCGCGGGCAGCAGCCGTACCGCCGCGGCGAGGCCGATAGCGGTGACGCAGGCCAGGAGTGCGGCGAACAGCCGCATCAGCGTCTCCACGGTCAGCACCGCTGGTGCCAGGGTGGCGGCGAGGGCGACGAGGGCGGCGGCGACGGCTTGCACGGCGACGCCGCGTCGTGGCGCGCCGTCGGGGCGGTGACCGCGAGGACCGCGGGTAGGACGCGGTGGCGGGCCAGGGACACCCGGCCCTCGCGCCGGCGGCGACGAAGGTGACGCTGGCCGCGACGGTCAGCAGCACCGCCGCCACCGCGACCGCCCCGGGCGCCCATGATTGGTCGGAGATGGCGAGTAGGCGCATCAGCGGCACCCGGTATCACCGGCCTCGGTGCCGAGGACGCCGACGGTGCAGACGGCCAGGCCGGTGTAGAGCACGACCACGATGGCGAGGCTCGCGCCGGCCGCCGGCGCACCTGGCGGGCATCGGTGAACTCGGCCGACAGGTTGGCGCATGCTTCCCACCCGCAGATGGCGGTGAACAGCACTGCGACGGCGCTGCCGACGCCGGCGGCGCCGTGGGTGCGAACGGGCCGACGCGGTGCGGGTCGACGTGCGGTCCGGCGACGGTGATGACCGTGACGAGCAGCGCGATCAGCGCGCCGGTCAGCGCGAGTTGCAGTCGGCCGGACACCCGCAGAACCAGCAGGTTGGTCAGGAACACCACGGCCAGCAGTGCGACCGCGATCGCGGCGGTCGCCGCGGGCGGGTGTTTAGAGCGGTGGCGGTGTAGTGGGCGCCGGCCACCGCCCCGGCGACCACCCGAGTGGCACCGCCGCGTACAGCCAGCAGCCCACGACCGCGGCGGCCCGGTCACCGAAGGCCCGCCCGGTGAACGCGGCGACCCGCCCACGTCCGGGTAGCGGGCGCCGAGGTCGGCGAACGTCGTGGCGATCAGCGCGGACAGGGCCAACAGTGCCGCCCAGGCCAGCAGAGACGCCGGACCCGCCGCGCGGACCGCCACCGCCGGCAAGACCAGAACCCCGGACCGAGGACCGCCCCACGCACAGGGCGGTGCCCCGGGCCACCCGATGCCGCCGCTCACCGGTCGCCACCGTCATCGGTGCCGCTGCCAGCCGGGCGGGCACGCTCGGCCAGTAGCCGCAGCGCTTCGGCGAAGTCGGCCTCGTTGGGCATGCCGGGACCGGTGAACAGGTCGCTTTGTCGGGCATCCACACGCCGCCGCAGCATTCCCGCCAGGCCCACGCCCGCCCGGGTGGGCCGCACGACCACCCGCCGCAGGTCGTGCTCATGCAAGTAACGGTGGACGGTCATCCGTGGGGCGATAGGGATTCCGGGGATCGGAACGACCGCGACCTCGCTCGGCGGCACCGTGCCGGAGTTCACGACAAGAGGGTGGGTCAGGTGCGCAGCACGTTGGCGTAGATCAGCCAGGCCAACGCGGACTTGGCCGCGAGGCTGAGCACGATGTACGAGACCTCGCCGTAGCGGTAGTCGCGCCACCGGCCGCGCTGGGCGTACTGCAATGCCATGTTCACCGCGAAGCTCGCGAAGAGCAGGAACTGGACGATGATGATCGCCCACACGAAGCCGGGGATCTCCGGTGGTTGCGCGACGTACACGGCAATGGCGATCCAGGGCGCCAGGCCGACCAGCGAGCCGAACCAGAAGGCGCTCCAGTCAGCGCGGCCCGGCGTCTGCTGGCGCTCCATCAGCAGACCGAACAGGATCATCGCGGTGTTCGCGGCGAAGATCCCGATCACTGCGGCCAGATCGCGAATGCCGACGAATAGGCCGATCAGCACGATCATGATCGACGCGCTGACCGAGTACTCGATCCAGCGCGCATAGTTAGCCCGCCGGTCGAGGTTGCGCTCGTACCAGCGGTGCACCCGGAGCGGCGGTGACGAGGTGGTCGAGCGCGGCCAGCAGCAGGAACACCGCCACTGCCGGCCCGACGGCGATCCGGAAGGCCACCTCGGGCAGCGTGGCGTCCCGCAGAGTCACCGGATCCGCGGTCAGATACGACGCGGTGACCGGCAGGGACAGGTTGCTGCTGACCGCCCACATCCAGATGCCCTCAGCGGCCAGCAACACCCGACCAGCACGTTGAAACCGCGCAGCCGCCGGTAACGGTCCCCACCCACGGCGTTATGCCCCATGTGCGCCACTGTAGGCATCCCCTCGGGTCGCCGCCGGCACTCGAACGCATTACTCCCCGGAAGCCGTCAAGGCAGGGGATCCAGCCGCGCCACTCTTCCCGGAGGGCTCGCGCCGGGCCCGTGGGGACCACGACCGTCTTGCCCTTGTTCCGCTGCAAAGGGTGCCAAGCTTTCTAAGCTGTCATCAGCGGACGATGCGACGAATCTGCTGCCAATTGTCATGAAGGGAGCAAAGTGGATTCCCGCAAGCGCCGACGGTCGGACGCGCGACTGCCGCCCATGGCACCTGATCCTGGCGCCGCGGGATGCGTCGGCGGCCACCGCTCCACGGGCTCGTGACCCCATCCCGCCGCAAGGTCGGTCAGGCCGTTCCCTGACGCGTGACAGTTGGCTGCTCCGTAGAGCCGGCAGGGCGGGCCCGGTCGTGATGGCCGGCCTCGGCTGCCTGAGCCTGGCGGCCGGAGAGGCGCCGGCTCGCTCCGGCACCCTTCCGCTCCTCGTGGGCCTGCTGATCGGCCTGCCGCACGGCGCCGTCGACCACCTGGTGCCGGCTTGGCTCTCCCGCAAGGCCCCACCGCTGCGGGCCAGGCTCTGGCTGCTGCTGTCGTACGCCGCCACCGCCACCGCTACGACCGCACTGTTCCTCTGGATGCCGGTTCCCGTCTTGGTCGGGTTCCTGATCCTCACCGTGCTGCACTTCGGCACCGGCGACGTGGCATACCACGCTGAGCGGGACGGGCGGCCGCGATCCCGTTCCATAAGCACGGTCCTCGCGTACGGGCGCCTCCGGTGGTGCTGCCCATCGCGTTGTGGTCCGCGACCGTCGACCCGTTGCTGGACGCGGTGGCCCCGGCACCTCGTCCGCGTTCCCTCCGGTCGTACGGCTGGTGGCGTTGTCCGTCGTGCTCCTGGCCGCTCTGATCACTGTGCTCACCGAGCTGAGCGCGGGCCGTGGTGGAGATGCGGCCGCACTCGTGGTTCTGGTGGCGGCCTTCGCGTTCGTGCCGCCGCCACTGGCGCTCGGGGGCTACTTCGCGGCCTGGCACTCCATTCGACACGTCGCCCGGTTGCTGCGGGCCGATCCGGGCAACACGAGGGACCTGGCGGCGGGCCGACTGGGCGGGCCGGCCCGACGGTTCGCCCGGCAGGCGGCGCTACCCACCATCGCCGCCTCCGCCGGCCTGCTCGCCCTGGTGTACGTCACCGGCACGGCGTCGGCCGCCAGCGCGACCTCCACGGGAACGCATAACCGGGATTCCCTGCAGGTGGTGTTCGCGGTGCTCGCCGGACTCACGGCACCGCACGCGGCAGTTGTCGCCCTGCTCGATAGCCGGACGGCCGCCAAGCCCAACACCGGCCCGGACGATATGACCCCGTGAGCGGAGTTGAGTGCCCGGCCTCGCGCGGTGGACCGGCATCTCGGCGGACCACCGGACCAACGGCCGCCATACCGGGGGCAGACCACGCGCTGGATGCGGACCTTCGGGCATTCCTGAGGGTGGCCCAGTTTGCACTGGCGTACCAGATCACCGCGTACCGAACGAGCCCGGTGCCGCAAATCGAAAGCCGAGTTCCTCGCAAATCGAAAGCGGCCGCTATCACGACCCCGTGCCCGCCTCGCACCTGATCCCCGCCACGCCGCCGCACGGGTCAACGCTGCACTGGCGACACCGCGTCGTCTTGATCAGCGGAGCACGCCAGGCAGGCAAGAGCACCCACGCTGCCGTTCGGCGGCAGACTCCGCGCCATGCCGGTCAGTGCCCTGTGGCAGGTTTCCGCCCCGACAGCAGACTGACCTCGCTCGCAGGTCACTCCTCAGCCGGTCACGGCCACCAGGACCGAAGTTGCTGGTCAGCTGATCTTCAGCAAGCGGCCACAGGAGGGCCACACAGCGACCGGCAGACCTCGGCAGAAAACCAAAGCCGCAGGTCATCGGCCTGCGGACACAGGCGGAGCGTCGGGTTAGGAAACCGATGCTCTATCCCCTGAGCTACGGGGGCGCGAGTGGTCAGTGTAACGACGTGCGGGTCCACCCGCGTGGGCAGGGAGTGACCCGCGTTGACCTGCGTTGACCCGGCGGGCCGGGCCCGACCGACGACCACACGCCGACCACACCGGGCGGGTCAAGGACCATGATCATTAGCCTTGGTTGACCTGGAGTGGCACGGATTGACCCAGGGTGACCTCCGCTGGAGACCACACCGCGACCACATCACCAAGATCGACTAGGGCCCGTCCTGGTCCTCACCCTCGCATTCCACGCCTGAACCGTCCGCCGTTGAGACCCTGCCACCCATGATGCGGTCACGGCCAGGGCGCGTGGAAGCGCTGCGCTCGCGACGACCGGAGCGATACCGACGGAGCGTCCTCGGACCGTCCCGGACCTGCAGGGCGACCTTATGCGCCGACACCAGGACGGCAGGTGTGCCGATAAGGCGGCGAATCGCTTGTAGGGCCTCGGGCATGCATGACCGAGAGAACGCCCAGCCTCCGTACGATCGAGGTCGATACCGATGGTAGGGCGGGCTGCAGCGCACCGCTGCCAGCCGAGGTGCAGACATCAACTGCGCGCGCTGTGCTACCTCATCGAGGTTCCGAAGATGCCGGTGGTGCCGCCGGCCGATGACGAAGAGTGCCAGCGAGCTGAGCGCCGCCGGTCGAAGGACCGGCGGCGCGCCGTCTCAGAAGATGGTTGAGTCATTCTCACTCAGGACCAGGCCTTACACACTTCATCTGACACTCGCTCTTAGCTGAGCGGCATTGGGGTTAGCCGTTGTTGTTGATCCATGGCGCGGACTCGATGCTCGCGGGCTGCATACGTTGTCCGCGGGGACTCGTCGGCAGGTTTGGAAGCGAATTCTGCTACCCTTGCCGCCGTAGATGTTGGTACTGGATGACTCGTAGTAATCCTTGTTGCATCTGGCCCAAGTGTCGGAGCCCGAGCTGTTGGTGCACTCACCATATCGGTAGGGCTTCCACTGGGCTCCCGGCCCGTCGCCAGACAAGAGCCAGTTCTCCCAGTAGACGAAAGTCTGGGTGCCGTCCGGGAACGCGTCTTGGATGCGCCAGATGTCGCCATTTTGGTGAAGCAGCCTTTGCCTCTCAGAACATATCCGGCGACGGGGTGATGGCCCAGGTTTCTGAGCAGCTATCGCCGCCGCTTCCGGAGGTGACAGTGCCCGTGTCATCCTCGAAGGGTTTCGCGAAATCCGCGGCCAGAGCTGGGCCCTGTGCTCCCACGAGGACGGCGAGGATGACTGCGACCATAGCAAGGATTCGTTTCATGCTGATTTACTCAACCCGGGGTCGCCTGGGTTCGCAAGGTATCGAAGTGTTCGGATCTGTTCGGGACTGTTTCGCACAGGTGGACGCCTCCTTGCCGCGAGTGCGAACCAGCAGCTACGGACCTTCAGGCTTTTGACGTGATGGGCCTGGTTGGGGCACGTGGCGGGGAGTTCGTGCCGACATAGGACGGGGCTCCCGGTAAGAGGGCGTCTGATTCACGTACTTGGTGTGTTATGGCGATTTAGTCGTCTCGCCAGGTTGGGTGGCCCAGTCCGCGCCGACTCTCCCGCTAGCCCGGCAGCGTCACCTGCCGTTCGTCCCCAGTGTCAAAGAACCTGCCCAGGTAGGCATCGGCGGGAGGTCGCTGTCCCTCATCAATGAGTAGACCTCCGTGCCGTGACCCGGCTCGTCGAACAAGTAGTAGACCTGCGCGAAGCCCAGGCAGACGCGGTCGATGCCCTCCGCGTACTCGGAGGCCTCGGCCTCAGCCAGAGCGACCGCCGCATCGCAACTCGTGGCGCACCAGAGCGTGACGCGTTCCTCGTACACCCACGGTGCGGCATCGCCGTACTGGAAGACAGACCTTACCGAGTACCAACCCGCTGCATTGCCTTGTTGGTATCCCGCACGTCGCCCACACGGCCCATCCTGTCCGGCTGCCGGCGGTGCCGCCAGCGTGTTTAACGGGTGCGGTCGGGCAACTACGGGTCGGTGGGTCGCGCCCTGGCACCCGACCTTGACACAGGCTCTAGATGAGTAAGTCCTAAATTTGATCAGTGGTCGTAGGCGATCTATCGCCATGATCGACAATCTCGCCAAACGCCTCACCACCGAAACCGTGAACCAGATAGTCGTCCATCACCCCGCCTCCGACGCCGCCGGCGTTGCAGCGGCTTTATTGGGCGACCGTGCCGAGGACCTGCTCCCATCGACACAACTCGTCCCACATGACGCGCTGCCCCCGGATCGAGCACGTAACCCTCGCTATGAGCAGTCACAGAACGCGGTCGCCTGGACGATGCCCGCGACTTTCACGGCGACCGTCGGCGTCTCCGCGACGAGTCCGACGGCCTTCGCCATGTCGTCGGACCAGACGATGAGGTCATCGGCTCCGGGCGTCGGCCGGACGGCGGAGGTCGTGAGAATCGCCTTGATCTGGAACGTAGCGTTGACGGGCGGCTCTAACTCGCGTGGGCAGGAGTGGCCTGCGTTGGCCTGCGTTGACCCGGCGAACCACCCCGACCGACGACCACACGCGGATCACACCGGGCGGCTCAACGATCGAGACCGTTGACCCCGATCGACCTGAGGCAGCAAGGGTTGCGCCGGGAACACTCGGCCACGCCGATCGATCAGTAGCCGGCGAGCAGGTCCGGGCGGCCGCCCAGCTCCCCTGCCACCTATCAACATCAACGTCGTCACAGGCACAGCAACGTACGGGAGTCGAGTCCGAGGCGCTTGCCGCCGTTCCTATCGGCGCTTTCGAGCGTTGCTCCCGGTGAGTGGCACGCTCGCTGCGGCCGACGCGGTACTGCTGGTGATCTGACCTCGGTCGACGGCTACCGCTCGACCGTTTTACGCACTCAAGAGGCGTATGACGGTTCCGGGCGTGTTGCCGATTGAAAGAATCTTATGCCTGAATTACGCTGAACTGACGCCCTACGAGTAGGAGAACCGATGACATCGCAGCACGAGCCGGAGACAGCCCAGACGCCCGCTTCGGACTACCGGCCGCCGACGATCCGACGCCTCGGCACCCTGGCGGAGCTGACCAAGGGCGGCACCGTGGGTCCGGACGATGGCCTGGGTGGCGGGGCGACGGTTCGCTCTGAGCCGTCGCCGCCCGACATCGTGGGAGTGCCGCTGATGCTCACGGTCCGCGGTGCACAGCGTCGGTTCGGCCGTCGGGTGATCTTCAACGACCTGCACGTCGACGTTCCGGTCGGGGCCCGAGTGTTCCTGAGCGGCAACAACGGATCGGGCAAGACCACGCTGCTGCGGTGTCTGTCCGGCACGCTGACCCTGAGCACCGGGCAGGCCACCGTCGGCGGCCACCCGGTCGGCTCCCTGCCCGCCCGACGGCTGACCGGCGTCTGCCTCACCCCGGAGCAGGGCCTGTACGAGAAACTGTCGGCGCGGGAGAACGTGGCCCTGGTGGCCCGGCTCCGGTTGCCACCGCGAGCCGTTGGGCCAGCCGTCGCTCGGGTTGAGGCCGAACTGGATCTGACCGGCTACGCCACCGTCCCCGTGGAACGCTGTTCGGCGGGGATGCGGGCCGGGTCAGTATCGCCCGTGCTCTCGTCGCCGAACCAGCGCTGCTGCTGCTCGACGAGCCTGGCCGGTCCCTGGACGAGACGTCCCGGCTGCTGCTGTGGCAGGCGCTCGACCGACGTACCGAGCTGACCTGCGTCATCGCGTCGCACCTCGCCGACGACCGCGACCGGTGCCAGTCCGTGCTGACCCTCGCGGGCACGCCATGACGAGGCCGACCACGCCCGGCCGCGCTACGACGCCGACCATGACCACCGCCCGGCGGGTCGGTCGCAGGCCGCCGGTGCCAGTCCGGCCGGGGTGATCAGCGCCCTGGTGCGCCGCGATCTCGGCGATCCACGGCAGTTCCGGCTGCCACTGCTGCTCGACCTCACCTTCGGGGTGGTGAACCTGGTCGTCTTCCTGTTCATCTCCCGGGTGCTCACCCCGGCCTCGGGCACTGACCTCGCCCACTCGCCGAGCTATTTCGACTTCGTGGCGGTCGGCATCACCTTTCTCCTCGTCCTGCAGGCCGCCACCACACAACTGACCAGCCGGGTAATCCGGGAACAACGCAGCGGGACACTGGAGATGCTGGCCGCCCAACCCGTACCGGTCAGTGCGCTCACCATCGGGACGGCCGGCTACCCATTCCTGTTCGCCCTTCTGCGCTCCTGCGTCTACCTGACGATCCTCGGCACCGTGCTCGGCCTACAGACCGAGCGGGCCCACTGGTTGGGGTCGCGGTGATCCTGATCGCCGGAACGGCGGCGCTGATGGGCATCGGCATCGCGCTCGCGGCGTTCACCGTCGCCGTCGGGCACGGCGACGCCGCCGCCCGGCTCTTCGTCGTCGGGCTCACGTTCGTGTCCGGCACGTACTTCCCGGTCTCCGCACTCCCCGGCCCGCTACCGGAGCTGACCGCGGTGCTGCCCACTCGGATCGCCCTGGATGGTCTGCGTGCCGCACTGGCCGGCGGCGACTGGGGTGGGTCGGCTGGTGCCCTGCTCGGTGCCACCGCCCTACTGATTCCGGTGTCGAGCTGGGCCTTCGGGCGAGCCCTGCGGCCGCCGCAGGCCGTGGCACCTTGAAACGGGATTGAGGGACGCCATGCTCCGTCCGACATCCTTCGACATCGCCACCGGAACCCTGCTGGGTGCCGCTCCCCACCGCCGCGCCGGCCCACACCGACCGGCAGACCGGACCCGCTGGACGCGCTCGACGCCGCGGTGCTGCCCGGCCTTTCCCGACCGCCGTGCGTGATCAGCTTCTCCGGTGGTTTGGATTCGTCACTGGTCCTGGCGGTGGCCGTGCGGGCCGCCCGCCGCGAAGGGCTACCCGACCCGGTCCCGGTCACCTGGCGTTTTACCAACGCGCCCCGGGCCGACGAGTCTGACTGGCAGGACCGGGTGATCCGGACGCTGCGGGTCAGCGGGTCGTGGCAGATCCTGCGGGCCGACGACGACCTGGATCTGGTCGGGCCGGTGGCCCGCCGGCTGCTGCACCGCTACGGGTGGCCCATCCGGTCAACCTGCACCTGCACCTACCCTCGCCGAGCTCGCCACCGGCGGCTCGCTGTTGACCGGCGCCGGCGGCGACCAGATCCTTGCCGGGTGGCGCCGGACAGCGGCCGGCTCGCTGCGCGCTCGACTGTCGCGGCTGCACCATTCCGCTCGTACCCGGAAGGGCTCGGCGGAGCTTTTCCGTGGCTGCGTCCGGCGGTGGCCCGGCAGGTGCATCGGGCGTTCCGCGCGGAAGAGCGCGCCGAGCCGCGTCAGATTCAGCACCGGATCGCCTGGCACACCCGCCGCCGCGACCTGCAACTGACCTGCTCGGCCCTGGCCACACTGGCCGCCGACCATCGGGCTACGGCGATCCAGCCGCTGCTCGACGAGGGATTCCTGAGCGCGCTGGGCTGCTGGCCGGCGACCGCCGGGGCATCAGTCGGGACGCGCTGCTCGGGAGATCGTCCGGGATGCCCTGCCGGCCGAGGTCACCGCGCCGCGCCGCAAGGCTCGCTTTCTCGAGGTGTTTCTCCGGACCCCGACCCGGGACTTCGTCCGCTCGTGGGACGGCACCGGCGTGGATTCGGAGCTGGTGGACGCAGAAGCACTGCGTGCGCTGTGGAAACGCTGGCCAATCCCCGGCGGCACAGCCAGCCTGGTCCAACAGCTCTGGCTGGGCGCGAACCCGCCGAGCAGACGCAGGCGGCCGGCTCGACGAGCCCGAGCCGCTCCGTCAGCGAGCAGGACAGTTCCGAGATCGACGTGGAGGCCAAGACGTGACAGAGCAGAAGATCGTGCACCGGGTCGACCCGGGCCGAGTGGCCTGGCGGGCTGCGGGCGACGAGGTGGTCGTGCTGGACACCACCGACTCCATCTACTTCGTGCTCGATCCCGCGGGCGCCCTGCTCTGGCAGCGGCTGTTGGCGGGCGCGACCAGCACCGAGCTGGTCACCGCACTGGTGGAGACCGCTACCGTGGACCGGGAGCGGGCCCGAGCCGACGTGGCCGCCTTCCTGGATGACCTAGGCGGGCACGGGCTACTGCTACAGCGGCCCTGACCCGGCCCGCCTTGATGACCAGCGACGTCAGTGCGGCTGGACCAATCCCGCGCGGGGCGTCGGCGATACTGTGCGCGTGGAGTACGTGTCCAGAGTGCCGCGACCGCCGCTGGACGGGCTGATCGACGACCTTTACTACCTGGAGGGTGCGCCGCCGTATTCCCGGCTGACGCTGCCGCCGCCGTCGGCGTTGCTCATCGTCAACCTCGGGGCGCCGTTCCGCATCCGCGCTGGCACCGACATCGAGACGGCCGAGTACGCCGATGGCTGCGTGGTCACCATGCCCACCCGCGCGTGGGAGTTCGGCTACCCACTCCGGACCCGGTCCGTCGGCGTGCACTTCAGCCGTGGGGTGGCGCCGTTCCTGCCGATGCCCGCGGCCGAGCTGTGTGACCGGCCGGTGACGGTGGAGCAGGTTTGGGGTCGGCCTGCCATTGCTGAGCTGCGGGACCGGCTGGCCTCGGCGACCGGGCCGGACGAGATGCTGACGCTGCTCGAAGAGGAGTTGATGCGACGGCTGCGCGAGACCGCCGGTCTGAGTTTGGTTCGCCATACGAGCAGCGTCATCGCGGCGACCGGCGGGGCGGTGGCGATCGGCGACGTGCGGGTGGCAGCCGGTGTCAGCAGCACCCACCTGGCGCAGCGGTTCAAGGACATCATCGGCGTCACGCCGAAGCGGATGGCTCGCACCTACCGCTTCGCCGCCACCGTGTTGTCGATCGACCCCGCCGGACCGGTCGACTGGGGCGACCTCGCCGGCGGCGCGGGCTACTTCGACCAGGCCCACTTCGGCCACGAGTTCCAGGCGTTCACCGGGCTCACGCCGACCCGGTACGTCGAAGTCCGGCGGCGGTTCCTGCGCGAACATCCCGGCCACGTGCTGGACAACTGGCCACTGCCGGTCGATTGATTTCGTACAAGAGCGACAGCCGGCGAAACTCTAGTCTCAGGGCAACCCAAAGCAGAGGAGAGCCCCGTGGGCAAGGTGGTCATGTACGCCTCGGTGTCGGTGGACGGCTTCATCGCGGACGAGAACGACCAGCCCGGACCGCTGTTCGACTGGCTGCTCAGCGGTGACGTCCCGTTGGACGAGAGCGGCGTGTTGAAGGTGTCGCAGGCGTCCTACGACTACACCCGGCCGTACTGGGACCAGATCGGCGTCACCATCGCCGGCCGCCACGTCTTCGACATGACGGACGGCTGGGACGGAAACCTCCGAGCGGGATCGACCACGCGGTCATCGTGACGCACCGGCCGGAGCCCGAGGGCTGGGACCCCGAGGCGCCGTTTCACTTCGTCGACGGCGTCGAGGCAGCCATTGCCACGGCGCAGAAACTCGCGGGTGACCGCATCGTCGAGGTCGCCGCTGGCGACGTCGGTGGTCAGGTGCTTGCCGCAGGCCTGGTCGACGAGGTGCGCATGGACGTCGTACCCGTCGTGTTCGGGTCCGGCAAACGCTACTTCGGGTCCGTCCACGCACAGCACCTGTTGGAGGAACCTGACGTGGTGATTCAGGGCAACCGGGTGCTTCACCTGAGCTACCGGGTGCCCCGTTGACCGATCTGAGCCGGGTACGCGAAGAAGCCCACTGCGGACGGTGATACAAGATCGTGTCTCAGTAGGCAGGCAGACTTAGGCTGATTTCGATGCGGCTTCCAGGGCTGCGGCGAAGCGCTGCGGTTCAGCCGGTGCCATCACCACGATGCTGAGGTGCGGTGCGCTCTGCATCGTCAGGAACTCGTTGGTGAACGACATCACTCCGAACGCCGGGTGCCGCAGGGTCTTCACGTGGTGCTGCCACGTGGAGACGGTCTGGTCGTGCCACAGCTGCCGAAATTCGGGGCTGCGCTCGGAGAGCTCGGTGGTGATCTCGGCGAGCCGGGGATGGCCGGGGTACTGCCCGGCGTGCAGGCGTAGCAGCCCAACCAGGTCGGCGGCGGCACCTGCCCACTCCGCTCCCCACCGCTCGCGGGCCTCCGGGGCCAGCATCGTCCACCGCACGGCGTTTCGGTGGTGGACGGGCATCGTTGCGAAGTCGGTGTACAGGAATGCCGCCGCGGCGTTGAAGTACACCACGTCCAGCATTGGCCGCAACACCCCGGCCGGGGTGTCGCCGAAGGCCTCGACCAGCTGCCGTACCCGTTCGTCGACGGGGTCGCTGGGATTGGCAGCCGGCCGCTGCTCGGCGACGCGTGCGAGCGCGAACAGGTGCCTGCGCTCGTCGTCGGTCAGGCACAGCGTGCGGGCGACGCTGTTCAGCACCCGGGCGACGCGGTGGGCTGCCGTCCCTGTTCGAGGCGCGCGTAGTAGTCGACGCTCACGCCGGCGAGTTGTGCCACCTCTTCGCGGCGCAGCCCGGGACTCGCCGCCGGTGCCCGCTCGGCAGGCCGACGCGACGAGGCCCAACGCGGCTTCGTCGATCCCGAAGGAAGGCGGCCAGAGCTTCATTACGGATCACTCAGCGAAGGTTACGCCAGGGTGGGCATGCGATTCCTAGGTAATGGTGTGCCTGGTAAACCGCCCCGACCGGTGGTTGCCTCAATCCTGCGGGCGCTACTCGAGAAGTGGACAGAAATGCAGATTTCGACTGTAGGCTCCGGCGGTCTTCGAGGGTCGGCGTTGGGCCTGTGATGGATGGCCTTGTCGGGCGCCGAAGCGGAAACTGGGGTCAGAGTTCCTCCGCCGTCGCTTTCAGGGCGTCGACCCAGTCACGGGTCAGCTCGGACCGTCCGGGATTGCGGAGCAGAGCGGCAGGGCCTCGGGCCGCCTCCTGAAAGGTCACCAGGGTCCCACCTCCGGGCCTGTCGACCAGCAGCCAGGACTGGTAGAAACTCAGTTCGCCGCTCACCGCCGCCCAGCCGAACCGGCTCGGCCAGACGATCTCGCCCACGATCCCGTCCAGCTGGCGGGGTGTGGCGACGACCACGAAACGACTGCCGACAGCGATGTCGCCCGTGACGTCCGTGCGCTCCACACCGCGTTGCCAGGTCGGCCATGCCGGTACCGCCGTCAAATGGGCGAATACGACCGCGGCCGACGCCGTCAGCCGGCGCCGGTGGCTGACGAAGCTGTCGCAGCAGTCCGGCCCCAGCCGGGCGGCCAGTGGATACGAGGATGCGGGTCGTTACTCACGACACCAGGGTGGACGTGGCCCGGCTCGGATAACACCTGTCACATGACTGTGGCGGCGTCCTCGGCCGAGGGCGGCTCAGCACATTGGCAGGTGATCAGCCCAAGGTGGCAAGGTTCCGCGGTGCCGCAGGCCTAGGAGACAACGCAGTGAACTTGATCGGCCGAACCGAGGACGTCACCTCGATCCGGGACTTCTTCGAGAGGGCAGGCGTCCACGGCGGCGCACTTCTCCTCGTCGGCGATGCCGGGTGGGCAAGACCGCCGTTCTCGACGAGTTCGCCGCCGGTCAGGCCGAGCGCGGCACGCGAGTCCTCGCGCCGCGGGTGTGCAGTTCGAGGCGGACGTCAACTACTCGGTGCTCAATCAGCTTCTTCCCGCTCGGTGACGAGATGCCCGTACTCGGCGAAGCCCATCGCGCCGCGCTGCGCCGTGCGCTCGGTTTCGAGGTCGGCCCGGTGTCGGACCGGCTCGTCGTCTCCAACGCGGCGCTCATCTGGCTACGGTCCGTCGCGGCGGAAGGCCCGATTCTGATCGTCGTGGATGACCTCCACTGGGTGGACCGGGCAAGTGCGGAGGTCTTGAGCTTCGTGTCCCGTCGCCTGGTCGGTAGTCCGATCGTATTCCTCGCCGCCTGCCGGTCGGCTGAGCGAGGGTTCTTCGCCGAAGGTGGGCTGCCGGAGATGGTTCTGCCGCCGCTGCGCGCTTCGGCGGCGGCGAACCTGGTGGAGCGACACTTTCCTGAGCTCGCACCGGCCGTTCGCCGCCGGTTGCTCGCCGCGGCTGCCGGCAACCCTTGGCGCTGCTTGAGCTGCCCTCCGCGCTGAGCAGCGATCAGCGGGCCGATTTCACGACGATGCCCGCCGTCCTGCCGCTGTCCGAACGTCTCCAGGCGATGTTCCTTCGCGGGTGCGCGGCCTGCCGGACCCTGCCGCTTGATGCTCCTGCTCGGTGCGCTCGGCGGCAACACCGACATGGCGCACCTGCGGTCGGCCGGCGGTGCCGTCTGCTCTCCGGACGACCTGGCACCGGCGGAGGAGCAACGCCTGGTACAGGTGAGCACCAGCCGGCTGGGTTTCCGGCACCCGCTGATCGGGGCCGCCGTGGTCGAGGCGTCTACGGAGCGGGAACGGCGCTGGGCACACGGGCACTGGCCGAGACCACAGCTGTCCCCGAACGCCGTGTCCGGCACCTCGCCGAGTCGGCTGAGGGTGCCAACCCGGAGATCGCCTTTCAACTGGAGGTCGCGGCCCGAGCCCTGCTGCGGCAGGGGACGCGATCGGCGCGGTGACCGCCCTCACGCGGGCTGCCGACCTCAGCCCGTCCGCCGGCGACCGCAGCCGTCGTCTGGCCGAGGCCGCGTACATCGGTGCCGACGCCGGCGGTGAGATGACAGCGGCCAGACGGCTGCTGGGCGACGCTCGCCGAAGTGGTTTCCTCGACGCCCATTCACTACCTGCCGCGGCCGCCGCCGCTCACCTTCTGGTCAACTCCGACGGCGACGTGATGACGGCCCATCGGCTGCTGGCGGGTGCCATCGAAGCCGGCCAGCACGGATTCGACGGCGCGAATCCCGACCTCGTCGAGGCCATGCACACCCTGCTGCTCATCAGCTGGTGGGTGGGCACCGACCAGAGCTGGGAGGTCTTCGACGGTTGCTGCGGCGGCTGACGCCGCAGCCCGAAGCCGTGTTGCAAGCCACCGCTGCGATCTTCCCCGATCCGGCCCGTGCCGGTGTCGAGCAGGTCAACGCCCTGGACGTGCTGATCGACAGCGTCGCCACGAATGACGATCCGACCCGTCTCGTCCGAATCGGCACTGCCGCCGTATTCGCCGATCGACTCCCGCTGCTCCGGGAGTCGGAGCGGCACCTGGCGCAGATGGGCCGCGAAGGCCGATCGCCGGCTCGTCGGCATCTCGGCGCGCTCATGCACCTGGGACTCGACGGCTTCTTCGCGGGCCGATGGGACGAGGCATGGGAGCTTGCCGACGAAGGACACGCGCTCTGCACCGAGCACGGGTTCCGGTTCTTCCACTGGTACTTCCATTACGTGCACGCGCTGGTTGCCGCCGGTCGAGGGAGATCGAGGCCTCCGCCCAGCTGACCGACGACATGTTCCGCTGGGGCACGGCACACCAGGCGCTCGGGTGACCTACTTCGCGCTGCAGGCGCGGGCGCTCAATGACATCGCGGCCGGCGACTACACGGCAGCGTTCCGGCACGCACAGCAGATCAGTGCGCCGGGCCGGCTGGCTCCACATCGGCCGACCGCACTCTGGGCGGGTTTCGACCTGGTGGAAGCGGCTTTGCATCTCGGCCACCACGGCGAGGCGGCAGCACACGCGGGCGTCATGAGCCAGGCCCGACTCGGCGATCTTCGCCACGCCTGCGGTTGCTGACGTCGGCGGCGACAGCGTTGACCACCGACGACGACGCAGCCCGCGACCTTCTCGAGACGGCCCTGGCGACGCCGAACGTGGAGCAGTGGCCGTTCGACCTGGCGCGTGCGCCTGGCGTACGGCAGGCAGTTGCGCCGGCGGCGGAGATCGCGGCCGCGCGTGAGCAGCTCACGATCGCGCACGACGCACTGGGCGCGCTGGTGCCCGACCTGGCGGGACCGAGCTGCCAACGAGCTACGCGCCACTGGGATGACGCGCCTTGCGGGTCGGACGCCGGGCTGCCGGCGTTGACGGCGCAGGAACGGGAGATCGCCGATCTGGCCGGTACCGGCCTGACCAACAAGCAGATCGCCCAGAAGTTGCTCATCTCGCACAGGACGGTCAGTGACCACCTGTACAAGCTCTTCCCAAGCTGGGAATCACGTCGCGTGCGGCCCTACGGGATGCTCTGGGCGCGTACGACCAGCGGAGCTAGCTTCTGCCCGGACGCGGGGACGGTTTGCCCCGGGCCATGCTCCGGGCGACTCCGCCGGCAGCTCGGCCTCCTCGGTCTCCGTGCGGTAGAGGTTCATGCCCCGGGCCTGATAGTTCTTCAACGCGGCCGGCCATCGAGGGTGCAGGTGTGCACCCAGACGCGCCGGACCGGCTGGAATTGTGGCCAACGCTCGGCCAGGCTCCACGCCCGCTGCAACGCGACAGTCAGCAGGTGGCCGCCGAAGCCCTGGCCGACGAATGCCGGCAAGAGGCCGAAGTAGGCAACTTCCACCTCGCCCTCGCGGTGGCCGTCGAGTTCCACGTAACCGACGGGGTGCCGCGGACCGTGGCCAGCCAGGTCTCCACACCGGGCCGGTCGAGCCAGTCGTACCACTGCTGCCAGTTCCAGGTGAGCCGATCGAGCCAGAACCAGTCGCCGCCCACGGCCGCGTACAGATATCTGTTCAGTTCGGGACTCGGCAGTTCGACCCGGCTCAGGGTCATCGGCGTGGCCGGTGGCGTGGCAGCACGGATATCGGATGCAGATTGTTGATCAAGATGCCACGTAGTGATCTCCACCCCGCGAGCCTTCCATTCGCGATGAGGCACAACCACGTGTTTCGCCTCACGCTGAGCGCCGGCGCAGGCGCGGAGGGAAGGCCGGACATGTGACAGATGCTGAGGCCGTGACCGGTCACCGATGGTGAACTCCGACAGCGATCATCCCACCAGGAGGGGTCATGGGAAGCAGTCTGCGGTCACGTCGGTTCACCCAGGCGAACCCGATGGGCTCGAGTTCCAGCGGAACGGTATGCCGATGAATCAAACGCCCCTCAGAGGCAGAACCCAGCAAACGGAATTGATCGGGCAAAGGCTGCGCGAGGCGAGCACCGGACAGGGAAGCGTCCTGATCCTCGAAGGCCGCCCGGGTCTGGGGAAGACAGCATTGCTGCGCGCGGCGGCCGAGAACGCCAGACGGATGGGTATCCGGGTCGGTTGGGGGCGGTCACGGCCAGCGATCAGGCGGTGTCGATGGGACCGCTCGTCTCGGCCCTGTTCGACGGTGACGACCCGTTGGCTGATCCGCGGGAGCGCGGTCGGCTGCACTATGTGCTGGAGCAGCGCCACCGGTTGCTGGACGAGCTCGAGGCCTTGCTGAAACAGGCCGTGCGCAGTTCTCCGATCCTGATGTGCCTCGACGACATGCAGTGGGCGGACAGTGGATCGCTGGTCGCCCTACAGACGCTGCCCTCTCGCTTGGCGAACGTGCCGATCGTCTGGCTGGCGGCGTTCCGGGCCGGTCAGACTCCGCCCGTCCCACGAGCGGCCATGGAAGCCCTCCGCAGGTCGGGCGCCGACTCTCTGCTCCTGGCGCCGCTCGAGGCACAGGCCACCAGGGAGATCGTCACCGACGTCGTACGAGCCCGGCCCGACCAGGCGCTGCTCGCTCTGGCGCAACGGGCGCACGGCAGTCCTTTCCTACTGATGGAGATGCTCCGTGGCCTGGAGGAGGAACGGCTGCTCCGGATCGAAGCCGGCTGCGCGTCGCTGATCGAGGCGAAGCTGCCGCGGCGGGTACGAGACAGCATGCGTGACCGGCTCTCCCGGATGTCGGAGATGGCCGGCCGCCTGGCCAGCGTTGCGGCGGTGTTGGGGAGAACCTCTCGTTCGAACAACTCGCGGCGATCCTGGACGTGTCCCCGGTGGCGCTGCTCGCTCCGGTCGACGAGCTGTTACGTGCCGAGCTGTTCTTCGAATTCGACGGCGCCCTGGGCTTCCGGCACGATCTCCTGCGGGAGGCGGTGCAGGCAACCCTGCCGGCATCCGCGTACCGAGCCCTGCAACGGCAGGCGGTCAACGCGTTGCTCGCCACACAGGTTCCTCCGGTGGAGGTTGCGGCGGCCCTCGCGGCCAGCGCCGTGAAGGGCGACATCGCCGCCGCGCGCACCTTGCAGGCCGCTGCCACTGCCCTGTCCGCGTCAGACCCGAGCGTCGCCGCCGATCTCTGCTCCCGCGCACTTCAGATCACGCCGGACGAGGACCCGCTGCGGGGTCGCTGGCCGCTCAAACGATCCTGCTGCTGCACGCCGCCGGACGGACAAGCGAGGGCAAGGACCTCGCCGACGGGTGCTGCGGCAGTTCATGCCCGTCGACCAGGAGGCGGAGGTACGGCTGGCCCTCGCCGGCATGATCGCGCTCGCGCCGGACGTCCGAGCAGCCGCCGGTCGTCGTGCGCTCGAACTGCCGTCGTTGTCCCCACCCTGCGTGCCCGGCACCTCGCGGTCCTCACGCACAACCTGCTGATGGCAGGAGAACCGGAGCAGTCGCGGGCGCTCGTACCCGATGCCCGTGACATGGTCGTGGCGGTCGCCGACCCGACCGCGGCGTTCGTCTCGAACTCGCCGAGGGCGGGCTGGCGTACGCCGACGGTGACTTCCGACGCTCACTCGAACTGATCGACAGGGCTGCGCGCACCGGAGGCGTGGCGGCTGACCCGCCCCGAACGATGCTGGCACGAGAATGGCACTGCGAGCTCCTTGCGTCGCTGGACCGGTACGACGAGTCGTTGCAGATCACCGGCGAGTGCCTGACGGCCGCACAACAGGGCCGCCAGGGCTGGGGATACGGCTCTGGGAGGCCTGGCACGGCCGGCAGTTGCTCCAGGTGGGCCGCCTCGCCGACGCTTCCGCCGCGCTGGAGGCAGCCGTCGAGATATCGGACGGGCCGGCCATGGTGGGTGTGCTCCAAGCCGCGACGGTCGTCGCGCTCGGCCGGGTCGCGATACACACCGGTGACGCCCTCCAGCTCAAGCGATGCACCGCGATCATGCGAGAGGTCCGCGGCACGGACGCGCCCGGCGTACGTCGTCATGCCGCATGGCTGCTGGCCCACCAGGCGTCGGCCACTGGTGATCTCGCGGAGTTGCGCCGGCAGCTGCGTGTCCTCGGCGAACAGGAACGACTCACTTTCCTGCCGCTGTTCCCCAGGACGTGACGGACCCGGTTCACCTCGTCCGGATGGCCATGGCGATCGGGGACGGCGATCTGGCCGAGGCGATGGTGGAGTTGGCTGCCGGTCGGTTGCGCCGTAATCCTGGGGTGCTCTCGCTGGAGGTGCCGCCGCACACGCCCGCGGTATCGCCACCGGATCACTCGATGACCTCATCGAGGCGACCCAGTGGTTCAGGCATGGTCCACGACCACTCGCCACCGCGTCCGCGCTGGAGGACGCCGGTGTCGCGGCGAACGCGCACGGTCGCCAGGACGAGGCCGTCGGCATGCTCGGGCGAGCCCTCGAGACCTACACCCGGGCCGGAGCGACCTGGGACGCGGGCAGAGTCCGTGGGCGCCTGCGTGAGCTGGGCGTGCGACGCCGACTTTCGACAGTGGTACGGCCCCAGCAGGGCTGGGCCGCTCACGCAGTCCGAGTTGGACGTCGTACGGCTCGTGGCCCAGGGCATGACCAACCGCACGGTCGCCGAGAAGCTCTTCCTGTCGGCGCACACCGTCAACACGCACCTTCGTCACGCCTTCAGCAAGCTCGGGATCAGGTCGCGGGTCGAGTTGACGCCCCTCATGGCCCGGCACGAGCACAGCGCAGCTTGACAGCACGCGCGCCGGGCCAGCCGGCGACAGGCCCGCTGCCACCGTCGAACGACGGCGGCAGGGGCCTACTCGTCGTTGTGGGGCACCACCGCGGTTGATTAGCGGCTCACTCCCCACGAGATAACGCTTCACGTGGTCGTGTGATGTGGCCGGCGGCCAACGCTGCGATTGTTGTGTCAGACAACGCAGCAAGGAGCGACCATGGAGGCAAGGCACTCGAATCAGGCAGATACCATTGTCCTGGTGCACGGCCTGTGGGTCACATCGCGGAGCTGGGAATACTGGGTCGAGCATTACCGCAGGGCCGGTTACGACGTTGTCGCCCCGGCGTATCCAGGCCTTGACATCGAGGTCGAGGACTTGCGAAAGGATCCAACGCCCATCGCGGATCTGACGATCGAGGGCGTCGCGGCGCACTACGAGAGAATCGTCCGCGCGATGGCTAGCCCACCGATTCTGATGGGTCATTCTTTCGGCGGCACGATCGTCCAGATGATGCTCGACCGAGGGCTGGGCGCGGCAGGCGTCGCCATCGACTCGGTGCCGGTCAAGGGCGTCCGCACCGTGCCGCTCAGTCAGGCCAGGGCGGCCTTCCCCGTGCTCGGGCGCCTCGCGAACCGGCACCGGGCAGTGCCGCTGACCCTGGCCCAGTTCCGATACGCCATCAGTAACACCGGCACTGAGGAAGAGACCCTGGCGGCCTACGACCGGTACTACATTCCGGGCCGGGGCGGATCGTGTGGGACGGCGTACTGGCGAACTTCAATCTCGGGCAGCCACTCGGGTGAACTTCGCCAATGCCGACAGGGCGCCGTTGCTCTTCATCTCCGGCGGAGCGGACCACTCATGCCGCCGTCGGTGAACCGATCGAACTACCGACACTATGCCGGTCGCTCCGACGCGATGGTCGCTTACGCGGAATTCGCGGGTCGTTCTCATTTCACCATCGGTGAGCCGGGCTGGCAGGACGTCGCCGACTATGCGCTCACCTGGGCCGAGAAACCCCAGGCCGTGGACGACAGAATACCTGCCGGCGCCCGGCTCTAGTACCGCAACAAATGTTCGCTGTGGCTGGCGGAAGCCGGCTCGACAAGAATGGAACAAAACAGATGGCGTACATCAAGGTCGGCGAGGAAAACTCCACCGACATCGAGCTGTACTACGAGGACCACGGCACCGGCCGGCCGGTGGTGCTCATCCATGGATTCCCCTCAGCGGCCGCTCCTGGGAGAAGCAGGAAGCCGCACTGCTCGACGCCGGCTACCGGGTGATCACCTACGACCGGCGAGGCTTCGGGCGGTCCAGCCAACCGGCCGGCGGCTACGACTACGACACCTTCGCCGGCGACCTCGACACGCTTCTGCGGACCCTCGACCTCGACGATGTCACGCTCGTGGGCTTCTCCATGGGCACCGGTGAGGTCGTCCGCTACCTGGGAACCCGCGGCTCGGCCCGAGTGCGTCGGGCGGCCCTGCTCGGACCGCTCGGACCGTTCCTGCGGAAGACCGATGACGACCCCGAGGGTGTCGAGACGGCGTTCTTCGAGGGCATCAAGTCCGCCATCAGGGCGGATCGGCCGGCGGCGATCAAGTCGTTCCTGGACAACTTCTACAACATGGATGCCCTCGGCGGCACCCTGGTCAGCGACTCCGCCTGGCAGGACAGCTTCAACGTGGCGCTGGGCGCCTCGCCCATCGCCGCGGTGAAGTGCGTCGACGCGTGGCTGGAGGACTTCCGCGACAACATCGCCGCGATCGACGTTCCGGTACTTGTCGTCCAGGGCGACGCCGACCGGATCCTGCCGCCGCCGGTCACCGGCAACCGGCTGCCCGCGCTGCTGCGCGACGCACAGCATGTCCAGATCGAGGGCGGCCCGCACGCCATCGGCTGGACCCACGCCGAGCAGGTGAACCAGGAGCTCATCGCCTTCCTCGGCTAGAACGCCACGAGCACCTCCAGCCGCCGCTGCGGCGCTGGTGACAGCGATAAACGAAGCAACAGGAAAGGAACGTCATGTTCTCTGTCTCGAACAAGGCTCGCCGATTGGCACTGGGAGCCGCCGGCCTCGGTGTGCTGATCAGCCTCGCCGGGTCGCCGCGCCGGCCCTCGCCGAGAGCAACTTCCTGCGCCCCGCGAAGGAGAAGCCGACCGTCGTGCTCGTGCACGGGGCGTGGGCGGACGGATCCAGCTGGGACAAGGTGGCCGCCAAGCTCCAGCACGACGGCTACCGGGTGGTCACGCCGCCGAATCTGCTGTCCGGCGTGAAGAACGACGCCGACAATCTCCGCGCCTACCTGGACACCATCACCGGACCGGTCGTCCTGGTCGGGCACTCCTACGGCGGCATGGTCATCAGCAACGCCGCCCTGGGCGACAAGGACGTCAAGGCCCTGGTGTACGTCGACGCGTACATCCCGGAGCAGCACGACTCCGTGTACTCGCTGACCTCGGCTAGCCGGGCTCGGTCTTCGCGGCCGACCCGACCACCCTCTTCGACCAGGTCGCGATCCCCGGCGAGGACCCGCACTACCCCAACCTCTACGTCAAGCCGTCGGTCTTCGGCAAGGCGTTCGCCGACAAGAGCATCCCCGCCAAGGACGTCGCGGTACTCGCCGCCCGGCAACGCCCCTGGCCTACAACGCCCTGACCGAAGAGGCCGGCGAGCCGGCCTGGCGCACCATCCCTCCTGGTCCGTGGTCGGCAAGCAGGACGCCGTCATCCCTGCCGCCCAGCAGATCGCCATGTCCAAGCGGGCCAAGGCACACACCATCGAGATCAACGCCCCCATCTGTCCATGGTCACCGCCCCGGGCGCGGTCACCAACCAGATCGAGACCGCCGCAAAGGCGACCAACTAGACACCACACCGGCCGTGGCATCGCTCATCGCGATGCCACGGCCGCCTTCGCAAGCCCGCTTCGGTACGAGTATTCGAGATATTTTGTCGTGGTATCCCGGTCGCCGTGGCCGCGTGGGCCGGTTGGGCTCACGCGGCCACGGTTGCTGCCGATGTCACGGGGTCCGGTCAGGCGGTCGTCCGGGCCGCCTCCAGGATGACCTCGGTGACCTCACCGGGATGCGAGATCAGGCCAAGGTGACCGGCGTCGATCCGGGTGATGTCGGCCCCGCCCGCTTCATCATCGCCTCCTGGCTGGCCGGCGGGATGACCCGGTCCTCGGTACCGATGACCGCCCATGACGGGATCGTCTTCCACGCCGGTTCGGTGGCCGGCTCCCCAGGGCGTTCGTGGCAAGGGCGGTCTGGGTCACGGCGAGTACCTCCGCCTGCCGCCGAGGCAGACCGTTGGCGAAGCCGGGGATGAACACGTCCCGCAGGACGTACGCGTCGACCGCACCTTCCGGGGCACCGGGAACGGCACGAGCCTGAACACGCTCGTGGGTCGGCCAGGGCCGGCTCAAGAATCGAGCCGGAGCCGGCGGTGAGCGACTCCACGGTCTCCCCTTGTCCGGGGCGAAGGCGTCGACGAACACGAGCGCCTTGACGTTCTTGTTGCCGGTCGCGGCGTCGCTCACCACGAAGCCGCCGTACGAGTGGGCCGCGAGCACGATGGGACCCTCGATGGTGGACAGGAAGTCCTTCAGGTAGCCGCTGTCGATCGTCGGCCCCGGCCGGGTTGCGGCGCGACCTGGACCTCGAAACCGCGTGCCTGAAGCCTGCGGATCTCCCCGTTCCAGCTCGAGCCGTCGGCCCAGGCACCGTGCACCAGGACGATGGTCGGCCTGTTGCCATGCCCGTCGTCGGGGTCGGTTGCACCCGCCGTCCGCGAACACGTGTGGGCGGCTGAGCCGAGCACCGTCACCAGCGTTGCGGCGGCGATCGTTGCGGCGATGGTCTTCGGCCGACGTAGCGAGATACCGAGCATGTCTCTTCCCCTCGTTGGTCAGTGGTTTCCGAACGCGGGCAGATGCGCAGGGCTGCCAACGCGACTGCGCCGGAGCCGCAGCCCGTCAGAAGCACCGCCGAGCGGCGCGTGCAACGACAGAGCGGCCGGGCTTCGGCGCCGCGATGATCTGCTGGATCGCCCGATCCTCAACGTACTGACGTTCAATGGAGATCTCGGACAGAAAAGGAAAATCCCTCAGTTTCACCTTGGCGGAGGACACACCACCAAACGGGCTCGTTCCACCGATCGGGAGGCGCAACACTCGGTCCAGGGTAGGAAAGTCGCGACCCTCACGCGTCGAGCACTCACTGGGCCGTAGCGGTCGGATGCCGTCCCGGGCCTGCCGCCGGACGTGCTGCCCGCTGCCGTTCCGTGTACGCGCGCACCCGGGCGCGATTGCCGCAGTCGGCCGGGTCGCACCAGCGCCGACTGTGGTTGCGGGTGGTGTCCAGGAAGAGCCATCCACAGCCGTCGCCATCGCACCGACGCAGTTCCGGTCGATCGTGACCGAGTAGGTCGACCACTGCCAGCGCGAGATGCGCGACGACGTCCGCCGACGTGGGAGCGAGGGCAGGGCTGGCGCCACGTCCGCGACGCCCAGAGCGTCGCGCCAGGCGGTCACCACCGTCGCGATGTCCTGAGGGTCGGGTGTGGTGACGTCCAGATGTGCGTCGAGTATGCGGATGGTCGCCGCGCGGAGGCGATGCAGTGCGGGGAGAGTGGTGCGATCAGTGGAGGGCTCGACACCGGTCAGCTGACGGAACCACTGCGAAGCGGTCCCCAGGTCCGGAACGCGGTCGACCGTGCGCGCCGGATCCAGCCGCCACGACACGGTGTTGCACAGGTCAAGTGCGAGGTGACCGCCGATCCGACTCCACGCGTGCGCCATGACGACGAGCGTATCGCATGGTTTAAATGCTGTTAGCCCATGTATGGTCCTTCCATGGCATCGACCGAGACGACTGACGGTGGCCTGCGGGCGGGCCTCACCGTCGGTGCCGGGCTGGCCGCCGGATCGTTCCTCCTTGCCGTGAGCTTCGGCGCGTTCGCCGTCACCACGGTTGGCCAGCCGCGCTGACGATCGCGATGTCGCTGCTGGTCTTCTCCGGCTCGGCCCAGTTCGCCCTCGTCACCGCGCTCGCCGGCGGCGGCATTGTTCCCGCGCTACTGAGCGCCAGCCTGATGAACCTGCGATTCGTGCCGATGGCCGCGTCCACCGCCCGCTACCTGCACGGTGGCCGGTGGCAGCGGCCCCTCGAAGGGCAGGCGGTCGTCGACGGCTCCTGGGTCGCCGCCCAGCGTCTCGACGGCACGCTGGACCGCCGGAAGATGATCACCGCCACGCTGGTTCAGTGGCCTGCCTGGGTTGTCGGCACGGCGATCGGCGCGCTGGCTGTGCCGTCCACGTCGCTGATCCACGCCACCGGGATTGACCTGGTGTTCCCCGGATTCTTCCTGGTCCTCCTCGTCGATACGCTCACCAGCCGACCACGCATCGTGCCCGTGGCGGTCGCCGCAGCTGTCGTTGCCGGGTGACCTGCCGGTTCCTGCCGACCGGGATCGCACTGCTCCTCGCATCGACAGCGGTGTTGCTCACGCTTGTGCACCGGACCAGCCCACGTCGGGAGCCTGCTCGATGACCACCATGATCGTTGCCGTGCTGGCGCTCACGGTCGTCAACATCGCCTTCAAGGCGGCCGGGCCAGCCGTGCTCGGTGATCAGCAATTCCCGCCCCGCACGCAGTCGCTCGTCGACGCTCTGCCTGCGGCACTGCTGGCTGGGCTGCTCGCCGTCGACATACTCGGGGCCCGATGGACGGGCCTCGACCCGACCGTCCTGCCGGGACTGGCCGTGGCGGTGGGGCTACGACTCGCAGGACGACCGCATCTGATCTGCATCCTCGGGGCCGTCGTCGCTACCGCGACGACGCGGGCACTTCTCTGAGCGAGCACTGACGATCAGATTGGGCAGCATCAGTTCCCCGCTGGCACCGGCGTCGCCGACGGTCTACGAGCGGGCGTCCGGGCGGCGCGGCGACGCTCGGTGAGCCGTCGCGCCTTCACCGCATTGCCGCAGTCGGCCATGCGGCACCAGCGGCGAGAACCATTGCGGGTCTGATCGAGGAACAGCCAGCCACAACCGCCTTCGAGCACCGGGCAGCGGCGCACCCGGGTCAGGTCGGCTGTCAGCATGACGTCGAGGGCGGCCTCGGCGATCCGGTCGGGCACCACCATGGCCGGCACCGTGCCGTAGGTCAGCCGCACCCGCGACGAGTCGAGCACGAATCTTGCTCGGGCGGCCGCACCGGACCAGCGCTGATGTAATGCGACCAGCGCGGCGCCGGCCGCGATGGGGTCACCCGGCGTACCACCGTCCGGGTCGGTGATCGCCGCGAGCAACACCAGATAGAGGCATTCACGAATGTCCCGCACGGCGGGCAGGCCGGGTGGCGGGCCGCCTTCGTCGCGATGGCCATCCTCGGCTTCGTCACGTGTCTCGCGGTCGCTCTGCTCCTGCCGAGCGCCACCCGCACCAGAGTGCGGCTGACATCGGCCCCTGCCGGACCGATCCCGCTTCGTCGTGCTCCTCGTCGCCACCATCCTCGCGGTCACCGGCGCCATGGGCGCGTTCACCTACATGACCGTCTTCCTCCTCGACGTCAGCGGGTTCGCCGCGGCATCTCTCGGCATGCTGCTCTTCGTCCAGGGTTCGTTCGGCGTCGCCGGCACCTGGGCGGTCGGCCGGGTCCTGGACCGGTTTCCGCTCGGTGTCGTGCTGGGTCTACTCGGGCTCCTCACCGCCGCGATGCTCGGCCTGTACGGGGTTGGCGCGAGCAGGGCGTTGACGATCCCGTTGCTCGCCGTGGCGGGGATGTCGTTCAGCTCGCTGATCGCCGGAATCCAGCACCGCATCATGCAGGTGGCCCCGTCGACCACCGACATGGCGTCGGCCAGCCTCAGCGTCGCGTTCAACGTCGGCCTCGCGGCCGGCTCGTCCATCGGCGCGGGCCTGCTGGCGACGGCCGGGGCACGCGTCATCCCGTTGTTCGGTGGCCTGTTGACGGCCGCCGCGTTCGCGTTGCTCGCCTGCCACGAGATGGCCCGCAAGAGGAGAGGCCACCGAACTGTCCTTCGCGATCCCGACCCAGAACCGGTCGGACATTCTGCGGCTCCCGCGTGAATCCCCGGTCGCGCGACGGCAGTGACGCGACTCTATGCCCACCGCCGCCCAGTTGTTCCCGGATGACACAATCCGCTCATGCGGGAACTGCTGTATCTTTCCCATCGCAAGCTACGACAGTTCGATCTCGGGACTTCGCGATGGCGCCGTCTTGGCGCCCGTCTCACAGGTGAGATCAAGCTACCCGGCTTTGGTGGCGTCACAGTGGGCAACAACAACAGTGACGGAACGATGAGCGACGAGCCCGAACTGGAAGCTGTGATTGCCGCGCTCGACAACTCCGACCGCGCCGCACAGTGGTTCACCGAGGACGTCGGGCCTGGCCAGTGGGTGCAGTTCGAGGCTCCGATGAGCTATGCGCTCACCGATAGAGGAGGCGTAGTATTCCTCGATCTTGGCGAGGCGGTACCCGGCTACCCGACCGGCGGCGAGGTTCGCCTGCTCCTGCACGGTTCACGCCGACACGTGGTGCGGGACGAACCCGCGGTCCAGGTGGTCACCGACCGTCAGATCGATACGGTGATGGGGTTCTCTGCGGGTAACCCTCATCGCCTGCTCTCCCGCCTCCTCCTGGATCTCACCACGGCGGATGAGCCGCTGGGCCAGAACGCTTCGATGGCGGTCGCCCGTGTGGAACACAAAATGCCGGGAGTCTACGCACGACTGTTTCAGGTGATGGACCATCAACTCGACCTTCCACACACCGCTGCGTGGATGTCCGGGTACGCCCGCATCACCGCAGTACCGCCGCGGGTGAACGGCAAGAAGGTCGTCGTGGCCACACCGCTCTACGTCGAATACGGGTCGCCGCCCACGGACAAGTAAGAGCGATACTTCCTGACGTCATCGCCGCAGTGGGCGCAGCGGCCATTTCTTCCGGCCGCCCCGCGCGTCAGCGATCCTGCCTGCACTGGCCGGTCCGGCCAGTACCGCGAAACGGGGACGGGCCCGGCGCGGAGAGTTGTCCTCCGCGCCGGGTCCGCCGCCTTGGCTGGGTCAGGCGGTCACGCAGGCGGCCGAAACGCCGGGACCGGTGCCGGTGCCCTGGAAGCCGAAGTTGGTCGACTGCCGGCCGGCGACGCGTCCGTTGTAGCTCACGTTGGTGAACCCCACGGTGCCGCTGGTGCCACTGACCTGGGCGTTCCAGGCGCTGGTGACCGAGCCGCCGGGCAGCGCGACGGTCACGGTCCAGCCGTTGATCTCCGACTTGCCGGCGGTGACCGTCACGCTCGCGGTGAAGCCGCCGGCCCACTGGTTGACCTCGATCGACGCGTAGCACCCGTCACCGGTCGGCGGCGAGGCTGGAGGGTGGTCGGAGGCGTGGTCGTCGGCGGGGTCGTGGTCGGCGGGGTGGTCGTCGGCGGCGCGGTGGTGGGCGGGTTGGGCGCACCATTGGCCGGGCTGAAGGCCAGGTCGGGCTGGAACGAACCGGCCGTGTAGCGGCAGCCGTCCGCCTCCCCGGCGGCTTCACCCACAGGTACGCGTCGATGTTGGCGTCGCCGGTGTTGGTCGTCGGGTACTGCCCGATGCGCCGGTCGGTGTTGTCGTCGCCGCACCAGTCCCGCTGGCACCGCCGTTGCGGCTGGTGTCGATGACCTGGCGCTTGCCCGAGATGCCCATGCCGTTGAGGGCGGAGATGACCGAGCGGCCGAAGTTCGCCTCGCTGGCGGTGGAGTTGTAGTTCGACACGTTGGTGAAGAAGCCGTCGGCGTACTGCACGCCGGCTGCCCGGAGCCGGTTGGCCGTCTCACCCGCGCTGTTCCAGGTGGAGTGACCAGCGTCGAGGTACACCTTGGCGTTGGGGTTGGCCGACTTGATGGTTCGGGTCGCCGTCGAGATCGCCTGGTTGCGCGCGTTGATCTCGCCGCTGTTCAGGCACGTCAGCAGGGCGAGCGAGTCGGTCTCCAGGATGATCAGGACCGTCTGGTTGCCCAGTCCCCTGGCGAAGTTGGACACCACGTCTGGTACTGGTTGAGGTCCGGCGCCCCACCGGCGCTGGCGCCGCCGCAGTCCCGGTTGGTGATCTCGTACACCGCCAGCACCGGGATCTGCTGCGCCGCGTTGGCGGCGCCGACGAACTCGGAGACCTCGGACTGCACAGTCGACGGGTTGAAGTTGGCGAACCAGCGGGCCTGCGGCTGACTCGCGATCTTGTCGCGGATGACGGCGGCACGCGAGTCACCGGGTTGGCGGCGACCCAGCGGACGACGGCCGAACTCGGGTCGCGGTAGAGCGACCGGACACCGTGCCGGCGGAGGCGCTGCCGACGGCGAGGCAGACGCCGACGACGGTGGCGCCCGCGACAGCCGCCACGCTGGCTGCCGCCGATCTGCGGCGGAGCGAGGAGAGGATAGCCACGACGTGTTGCCTCCAGATCACATAGATGTATCTAAGTTCATGGGAGCGTTCCCATGGACGTTAGCGGAGGCGAGCGCCGCTGCCAAGGTGTGCTGACTCGTCGTCGGGGCAGCGGCCGAGGCATCGATCTACCTCACGACGTCCGACCCGCCTGTCCAACCCTGACCGCAGCTGTCCGCGGACTCCAGATCAATGAGCGCTGGCGTACCGTGTGGAAACCGCGCCGCACCCGCTGTCACCGGGAGGCGGCCGGCAGCCGTCACACGGGGAGGTCTGATGGCGCAGTTTCCGGCGCTGACTTCGACGCCGCGACCGAGCGGTTCGTCGCCTCCTGGGCGGCGGGCATCTCCGAACGGCCGCCAGGGCCCAGGAGTTGTCGGAGCGCGTTGCGGCGATGTCGGCGACCGCCGAGGGTGCACACGGCGCGGTCCAGGTGACAGTCGCCGCGTCCGGTGCCATGACCGACCTCCGGCTCGACGACCGGGTGCTGCGCTGGCAGGCGACCGAGATCGCCGCCGAGGTGCTGGCGGTGATGCGGCGGGCGCAGGGCTGTTGCCCGCGCAGGTGGCGGAGGCCGCGGCGTCGACCGTCGGCGCCGACTCCGAGACCGCCCGCGCCGTCGTCGGCAGCTACGAGTCGCGCTTCCCGAGGTGACCGAGGAGACCGAGCCCGGTCACCCCGAGGGTGGCCGTGGCCGCTGACGCAGCCGGGTTCGAGGTCACCACTGCGGCGTTGACCCAGCACGCCCGCTCCGTGGACCGGATCGCCGACGCGATCGACACCGCACACGACGCCGGGGCGCACGTGCGGATGGGCGCCGACGCCTATGGCCAACTACCCGTCTGCCAGGCGATCCCCTTCCTTCTGGACTTCCTCCAGGCTCCGGCCGTGGACGCACTAGCGGCGGCGCAGGAGGCGTTGCACAGCGCGGCCGGGCGCTTGACTCCACCGTGGACGCATACCACGACACGGACGGGACGATCTCCGCCTCCCTCGGGCGGATGCACCGATGAGCGCGACGTGGCGAACCCGCTGATCGCTGCCCGGCAGGACACCACCACCGCGTACAGCGGTGTCGGCATCGTCGAGAGCCTGGTCGACCTCCGCCACGGCATCGAGAGCGGGTCGTGGATCGACACGGCCATCGGCGGTGTGGGTACGTCGATGGAGGTGCTGGTGACCTGCGTCGACCCGATCGGGTCGATCGTCTCGTGGGGAGTTGCCTGGCTCATCGAGCACGTCGAGCCCCTCTCCGACGCCCTCGACTGGTTGGCCGGCGACCCGGACCAGATCACCGCGTACGCGCAGACGTGGCACAACGTCTCCCAGCACGTCAACGGTCAGGTCACCGCCCTGTCCGAGGCGGTGCGCACCGAGATCGCCGCCTGGACCGGCCCGGCGTCCGAGGCGTACCGCCGCTACAGCGACCAGCACGTGCGCCACCTCGCCGGCCTGGCGGACGCCACCGATCTGATCGGCACCGTCGTCGAGGGCGCGGGCCTCCTGGTGGCGCTGGTCCGGGAGCTGGTCCGGGACCTGATCGCGGACTTCGTCTCGGTCCTCGCCGTCCGGCTGTGGCAATGGCTCGCCGAGGCCGGGCTGACCCTGGGCGCGGCCACCCGCTGGTCGCGGCGCAGGTCTCCGCGCTGGTCGCCAAGTGGGCCGCGAAAGTCGCCGGGTTGCTCACGGCGCTGGCCCGCAGCGTCAGCCGGCTCCGGCCGATCCTGTCCAAGCTCGGCGAGTTGCTCGACACCCTCCGTACGGCCCTGAGCGGCCTCCGGCGTACCCCGGCGGTTCAGACCCTCCGACATGCCGCCTCGGCCCGGCGGCGCGCGGCCACAACGAACCCGCCGGTGGCCCACCGCACGACGGCGGTACGGCGCGCGGCACCGAGCCGGCGGACCCCGACGGGCCCGATGCGGCGGAGTCCGGATCCACCGGCGATCCGGCGGTGCCCGATCATGCCAGTGAGGCCGAGCTGCGGCTGCTCGGCAGAGAGGTGCACAGCATGACCGAACTCGACCCCGGCGGACACGTCAACGACGCCTACGACGTCGCGTTCACCGACGGCACGCACGGCGTCTACAAGCCGAATGTGCCGGAGAACGAGTTTGTCCAGGTGCGCTCCACCATCCCGGAGAACGAGTTGGCCGCCCGGGAGGTCGCCGCCTCGCGTCTGGACGAGGACCTGGGCTTCGGCCTGGTGCCGACGACCGCCCGCTGGGACGGGCCGCACGGGGCGGCTCGATGCAGGAGTTCGTGGAGAACGCGAGCCCGGGTCGGCCCGCCCACGCCTACCCGGTTGCGGAGGGCGAACGGATGGCGGTGCTCGACTATGTCAGCGGCAACACCGACCGGCACCTGGGTAACTACCTGACCGGCCCCGACGGCCGCCTGGTCGCCATCGACCACGGCTACTCGTTTCCCGAGTCGAACGCCGAGCCGCTGCGGTCGGACTTCGTCCAGCAGCAGACCAACCGGCCGCTCAGCCCGGAGACGATGGCCCGGATCCAGGCGACCGACCCGGCTGTGCTGGCCGACCGGCTACGCGGCACCGGCCTCAGTGACCAGGCGCTGGCCGGTGCGATGGACCGCTTCAACGAGATCCGCAGTCGGGGCATGATCACGGGCGAGGCGTGGAACGCCTTCCGTCCGCCGAACCCTTGGTGACCGGAGGAGCCGTGGTGAACGAGGAGGCAGGCATGACCGAGCAGGCGCTGACCCGCGTGGCGCTGTACACGTTCGCCCAGCACACCAACCGCCGGGTTGCCGAGTTCCGTTGGCAGCCGGGCCAGACGGTGTCGCTGACCGTCCTCGACCCGAGTGGGGCGCGCTCGCCCAGGACTTCTACGACAACGGCGTGCCGGTCGGCGCGGAGCGCGTGCCGCCGGAAGCGGGTCCGGAATTCATGCGCGCCCTCCTGCAACGTTTCCGGATGAGCTACTACAAGTTCGTGGACGAGAGCGGCTGAGTCACCGATCGGTGGAGCGTGGCTGGCCTCCGGGCGGGGCGGTCCGGGGCGTACTAGCCTGTCGCGGTGGCGAGTAATTCTCAGCCGAGCGGCGGGCTCTCCGGCACGCTACGGGCGATCCTCAGTTGCGTGATCGCACTAGCGGTCGGGATGGGCGCGATCTACGTCCTCGGACCCTGGTCGGCCGAGTCGCCGGCGCCGGCCGACCCGCCCGTCCGGTGGCTGCCCCGGTGAAGGCCGCTGGCCGTACGGTCTCCGTGCTCGGCGCGGGGACATCCTGCTGCACCCGAGCTGTGGGACCAGGCCCGGCGCGACGGCGGCGGCACGTTGGACTTCGGCCCGATGCTGGCACCGGTGCGCGAGACCGTTTCCAGCGCGGATCTGGCCCTCTGCCACCTGGAGACCGCGCTGGCGCCGCCGGAGGCCCTACATCGGCTTCCCGAAGTTCAGCGTGCCGCAGGAGGTGGTCAAGGGCATCAAGGACATCGGGTACGACGGTTGCTCCACCGCCTCGAACCACACCATCGACCAGGGTACGACGGCGTCAAGCGCACCCTCGACGCGTTGGACAAGGCTGGGCTGGGGCACACCGGCAGCTACCGGACCGAGCGCGAATCCGGCGTCGTCAAGATCTACCGGGCCAAGGGCGTGAAGATCGGACACATCAGCTTCACCAAGAGCTTCAACGGCCTGCGCCCGCCGGCCGGCAAGGAGTGGGTGTCGAACCTGATCGACGTGAAGGCGATCCGCCGGGACGCGGCGGCGGCTCGGGAGGCGGGCGCGGAGATCGTGGTGGTCAGCCTGCACTGGGGCACCGAGTACGAGCACGAGCCGGACGTGGACCAGCAGACCTGGGCCCGCCAGATCGCCGCGATCGACGACGTGAACGTCGTCTTCGGGCACCACGCGCACGTCGTCCAGCCGGTGGAACGCATCGGTGACACCTGGATCGTCTATGGGATGGGAAACCAGATCGCCCGGCACGCCGAGCCGGTGAACGCCAACCGTGACGGTGCGATGACCCGGGTGACGTTCGGCCCGGTCGGCGAGTCGAAAGGTGGAAGGTGGTGGCCATCGAGGCGATCCCCACCTTCGTTGATCTCAACCCGGACATCCGTCTGGTTGATCTGGAGCGGGCGTTGGCGGATCCCGCCCTGTCCCCGGGCGACGCCGGATCTACGAGGCCGCGGTCGAGCGGATCGAGGGCAACCTGCTGACCAGGGCCGCGGACACGGCGGGCCTGGTGGTGCGCGGGTGCCCGCCGGTAGCGGCCATGATCCACAGGCCGACAGACAGTCGAAATCGCCACGCCCCGCGCCGTTGACCTTGCTAGCATTCGCGGCGGCCCGGCGGTTGTGCCTGGTTGACGAACTGGATGGGTCGCGGCCCAGGGAGTAGCTCCACCGGGAAGGTTGTCGTTTCGTGTCAGGCATGTCGGCGCAGTACGCGCCGTGGCAGTCGGCGGCCGGGCCCGCAAGCGAGCATGAACAGTTGGTGGCGTGGCGGCGACGGGCCCTGGACCAACAGTTGCCGGCGGCGGCCTTCCCAGCCGGCACGAGCGCACCCTCACTGGTCTACCTCTGGACCACGATGTTCGTGGTTGCCATGGCGATCCTCGGGTTCGCGGTCAGCGCCCATCGCGGGTACTCCCGGCTGTCGTCGACTCTCAGCGCGACGTCGTGTCCAAGTTGGCGTCGAGCATGCAGGTCGAGGCCCGCGGCCGGGCGACCGACCTGGAGCGGACGGTGCAGGGCCGCGGCAGCGCGACCGACGCCGACCTGCTGACCCGGTTGGTCGGGGAGGGCACCGGCATCACCGGCGCGGTGATCGTGGAGACCGCCTCCGGCGACCTCTCACGGCCAAGGGCACGGCGCTGCCGATCGACCTGCTGCCGCCGGTGGTCGACGGTGCGATCGCCGTCGCCACGGCGGACGGCCCACGCTTGTCTATTCCGTCGCGCTGGACGACACCCGGACGGTGTTCGCGATCCAGCCGGTCACGATGCGGAACCTGCGACTCAACCCCGATGCCGGGCATGGCATCCACATGATCACCCCGGACGGCAAGAGCAGCCTGATGCAGGGGCCAGTGCGGTGGACGCCGTGCACCTGCCGACGGTCTTCGCCGGCCTGGCCGGCTCCGACTCGCCACAGAGTCGTGAGGTGGTGGTCAGGAGTGGGCGGACCGCAGGTTGGTGGTGTCGTCCGCGCCGGTGGGTGAGACCGGAATCGTGGTCGTCTCCCTGCTCACGTCGGGGGTGAACGCGGGGACCTCGGGCACCAGGGGTCATCCTCGGACTGAGTCTGCTGGTCGTGACCCTGCTCAGCTTCCTGCTCATGCGTAAGTCCCTGGTCCGGCCGGTCCGGTCGTTGCTGGATCAGGCCAAGGCCGACGCGTGCGGTGCGACGACGCGGCGCCGGGCTCCGATGCGGATCCGCGAGGCGCACCGGATCGCGCGGGCGTTGGCCCTGACCTCCGGCGACCAGTACCCGCCGGACCGGCGTTGGCGGCCGACCGTCCTGCAGGGTCTGACCGTCGCGGTGGTGGTCGCGATGCTCTGGCCGGCCGCGGCAGCGGTGCTCGCGTTGCAGTCTCCTGATCCGACGATTCCCGTGCAGTTGGTGCGGGACGAGGAGAACCGGGCCGAGGAGGCCAGCAACGCCCTGGGACACCTGCTGGATGACGGCAGCCACCGTCTCCCGGGTTTCGCAGGGGTGTCCGCGAAAGACCTCGCGCAGGCGACTCGGACGCTCGACCGGGAACTCGCCGACGAGCAGCGGCTCCGGGCGATGTACCTGGTCGACCGGAACGGGAAGATGGTGGCCGGCGCCGGGCGGGACCCGTTGCGGACCGTCGCGCCACTGCCGGGCGAGATCGGCATCCACCTCGACGACGCGGCCGACCGGTTGCCGCTGGTGTACGCCTTCAACCAGCTCGCCGACGGTTACGCGGTGATTGGTGAGTTCGACCCCGACCGTCTGCTCGGGCTGGTCCGCCGGGTCGAGGGTCGGGTCCGGGTCGTCGACGCCGAGCTGCGGACGATCCTGGATTCGGAGGGCTTCCAGGCATTCCAGCCCCTTCAGGGCGAGGTGGCCCGCAGCATCGCCGTCGACGTGCTGCCCGGCAGCACGGTTGGCCGGTCGACCACCGAGGACGGGGCCCCGCGCTGGTTGCCGCCTCCGGCCTGACCGTGCCGGCGACGGTCGCCCACCTCGAGTGGGCGGTGGTGCTGGAGCAGGACGTCGCCGGGTTGCGCCTGCCGGCGATGGTGGAGCGGCGCTGGACCCTGCTGGTGGCCGGCGCTGTGGTGGGCATCGCCCTGCTCACCACGTGTGGCAGCTGTACATCTTCGTTCGGCCGATGCGGAGGCTGAGTGCCTTCGCCGAGCGGATGAGCGACGGGACCGTGGAACTGCCCGTACCGCCCCAGCGACACGACGACATCGGCGCGATCGCGATGTGTCTGGAGATCTGTCGCCAGGTCCGGCACACCGGGTCCGCCCGGTTCGGTGGCGCCCTGCGGATGCGCGGCGCGGGCCTCGACCGGACCACCGTCCTCGGGCGCGTCCGGCACGCGGCCGGAACTCGCAGCCGGGCGACGAAGGGCTGAGCATGGTCTACCTGTACACGGTCTACAGTCTCTGCTGCCTCGCGCTCCTGGTGGCCGGCGTGATCGAGCAGCGGAACCACAACCGCAACCTCAACACCATCCCGCACCGCGTGCTGGTCAACGGGATCCGTGGCAAGAGCTCGATCACACGACTCTGCGCGGGCGCGCTGCGCGGCGGCGGCAAGGTCGTGGTGGCCAAGACCACCGGCACCGCCGCGCGGTTCATCTTCCCGGACGCCAGCGAGGAGCCGGTACACCGGAAGTTCGGGATCGCCAATGTGGTCGAGCAGATCGGCATCGTCCGGCGGGCCGCCGTCTACCACCCGGATGCACTGGTCATCGAGTGCATGGCGGTCATGCCGGCGCTGCAGGAGATCAACCAGAGCAAGCTCATCCGGTCCACCATCGGGGTGCTCTGCAACGTCCGCGAGGACCATCTCGCGGAGATGGGGCCGACCCTCGACGACGTGGCGCGGTCGCTGAGCCGGTCGATGCCCGAGGACGGCATCTGCATCACCGCGGAGAAGGACCGGCTGGCGATCCTGCAGCAGGAGGCGGCCAAGCGGAACTGCCAACTGATCGCGGTCGACCCCGAATCGGTGACCGACCGGGAGATGGCGGGCTTCGGCTGGATCACCTTCAAGGAGAACGTGGCCATCGCGCTCGCCGTCGCCGAGCAACTCGGAGTCGACCGGCACAGCGCCCTCACCGGCATGTGGTCGGCGCCACCCGACCGGGAGTGCTGTCGGTGGCCCGAGTCCTCTACGGCAGCAAAGGGTCCGATTCGCCAACATCTTCGCCGCCAACGACCGGAGTCGACGTACATGAACATCGAGCAACTCGAGAAGCAACAGCTGATCAGCCAGCCGTTGACGATGGTGATCAACTGTCGGCCGGACCGGATGGAGCGGAACGGGCAGATGGGTACGCTCGCCGGCCGGGTACAGCCGCAGAAGGTCGTGCTGATCGGCGAGATGACCCGCAGCGCACGGGTCAACGTGCCCGAGGAGCTGCAGAGCCGAGTGGTCGACCTGGGGGCAGCTCCGCCGGAGCGGCTGGTCAGCGAGGTGATGGCGGTGACCGCGGAGGACGCGTCCATCGTCGCCGTCGGCAACATCCACGGGCAGGGTGAGGTGTTGCTGCACGAGCTGGCCGCCCTGCCGAGCTGGGAGCCGCAGGACCGTACCCGCGCCGAGTCGATGCTCCGTCCGCCGACGGCACGCACGTTCGAGGTGGACGGCAAGACCGTGTTCCTGGGAAGGACCCACCGGTGACATTCGGAGGAGAACTCAGTGCCCAGCTCGCCACCGCCTGCCTCGGCATCGGGCTGGTCTTCGCGCTGCTCTGCTATCTGACCACCAACCTCTCGCCCGGCGGGATGATCACGCCGGGCTGGATCGCGCTCGCGCTGATCGAGGACCCGCTCCAGGCCGCGGTTATCGTGGTGATGACCGTCGTCACGTACGCCCTCACCCAGCTGATGCAGCGCGTCGTGATCCTCTACGGCAAGCGCCTCTTCGCCGCGATCGTCCTGCTCAGCGTCCTGCTCCAGATGACGCTGTTCGTGATCGTGCAACGCGACCTGCCGCTGCTCTTCGCGCACCAGACCCTGGGCTTCGTGGCGCCGGGACTGATCGCCTACCAGCTCGTGCGGCAGCCACCGAAGGCAACGGTGCTGGCCACCGTCATGGTCACCGCCATCACCTACGGCGTGGCGTTCAGCGGCGTCGTGGCCGGCTTCGTGCCGGTCACCTGAGGCCACCCACCGACGAGGGGCAGGCATGAACTACCGGACTTACTCCCGCAGCCGCGCCATGCTGATGACCGTCGCCGCCTTCGCGGTGCTGACCGTCGGCAGCACCTTCACCTACGTCGCAATCCGGCACAGCGCGGCGGACCCGATCGAGCTGAGCCTCGGCGCGCAGGCCGCGCAGGCCGCCGCGCCGACCGCATCCGGCCACAGCTACCGACGGTTGACCGCGCCGAACCGGACGCAGATGCTCGACGCCAAGGGTAAGACTGTCGCGATCATGACCGACGGTGCCCGTACGGTGCACATCGTCGGCTCGCAGCGGACCTTCGCCGAGGCGCGGTTCACCAAGGCCAAGGTGCCCGCCGAGTTCTGGTGCGACTCGCCCCCGGGAGTGGCGGGCGGGCGCCGAGAAGGAGAAGTGGTTCACCGACTGGTTCGCCAAGGCTCGCCGGGACCGTTCGCCGGACGTGCTGGCGGTGGCCCGGGAGTACACCTACGTCGGCGTGCCGAAGAAGGATGCGGAGGGCCGCCAGTACTCCGGCGACGCCGCCTTCGGGCCGCTCTCGGACCTTGACCCGGACGGTCGCGCGGAGAACTCCGACTTCTACGACTACCTCGGGGTGTCGTGGCAGTTCCCCGACAAGAAGGAGAAGCCGGCAGCGTCGCACATCCGCAGCCTGGACTGCTCGGGCTTCCTGCGGATGGTGTACGGCTACCGCATGGGCTATCCGCTGCGCGGTACCAACACCGCCGGCCCCGGCCTGCCCCGGCGGGCGACCGCGATGGCCTCGGTGGGCCCGGGGCCCTGCTGATGCCGAACACCGGCAAGCGGGCCCGGGAGCTGGATCGCCTGCTCCCCGGCGACCTGCTGTTCTTCAACGCCGGGCCGGTGCAGGGCGCGAACATCGAGCACTCCGGCATGTACCTCGGTGTGGACGACCGGGGACACCACAGGTTCATCTCCAGCCGTACCACCGCCAACGGCCCGACCATGGGAGACCTGGGTGGCGAGTCCATCCTGGACGGCACCGGCTACTGGCCCTGCGGTGGCGGACCGCCCGCCGGATCTGACCTCGACAGCGACCCGTACCGAGTCAGGCCACGCTGAGCTGCTCGGCGAGCGCCTTCACCACGCGGCCACGGGCCTCCGCGTCCCGCCGGACCGACCAGCTCAGCTCCAGGTGGATGAAGACGGTCTTCAGTGCCGCCGCGGCCCGGCCCTGCTCGTTGGTCTTGCCCTCAAGTTGGCCGCACCGCTTCACCCACGCCCGGCAGATGTCCAGCCCGGCACCGGAAGGCCGTCCGCGATCCGGCGGGCGACCGGGTCACCGGCGCCGAACCGGTCGACACCACGGCGTCGGACGCGGGCAGGTTCTGGTCGGCGAAGCCGTGCAGTTGGATCTGATCGAGGCCGTTGTCGGCGAACTCGGCTGCCAGGGCGTGGAAGAGTGACAGGTCGTTGTGGGCGACGTCCGCGTCACCGCCGGCGGCCTGCCGGTGGCCCCGGCGATCAGCAGCACGCTGGCCGGCACACTCCGGTGCAACGCGAGCCCCAGCTTCTCGGTGTTGATGTCGAAGCCGGGTGCGGCACCTCGATCACCGTACGCGGGTCGCGCTCCGGTCCACCAGCACGGCGCCCCAGGAACGGTCGTCGGACCCCGTGGCGAGGTACAGGTCGAACGGCCGGCCGGTGACCGGGTCCGTCCCCGGTGAGCCCGGAATCCCAGGTCCTCGAAGACCTGATCCTTGTCGGTGCCGGCACTCGGATCGGTGAGCAGCGACCGCGCCGCCCGCCGAGCCGCCGCCCGTTCTTCCGTGTTCGGATCGCGATAGGGATTGTCCCGGAGAGGCCCGCGGTCAGCTCGTCGATGAGGAGCTCCGGATCAGGGCCTCGCTGCTGCTCAGACGTCGGCCCGGCCTCGGCGCACGCGCCCGACCCGAGCAGCGCCAGCGTCGCCGCCACCGCGATCAGCCCGCGGCGAGTTGGGCTCGCGGCCGGAAGCGGTGTACGCACCCGTGCAGGTTATCCGATCATCCCCGGGCGTTCGCTTCCAGATAGCAACCCCATGACAAGCGGCCCTCGGCGACAGCCCGCCATGACAACAGGCGGGTAGTCGAGCGGTGATCCGAGCCCGGTTGTGTCCCACCGACCGTCCTTCGTTGACATCCGTCCATGTCCGTCGGCACGCTCGCTGCCTGACCACTGACGGGAGCGAGAACCGATGACACGGCTTGGCAGATCGAAGAAGGTGATCCTCGCGGACCCGCGTGGCTTCTGCGCCGGTGTCCGCCGCGCGATCCTGATCGTCGAGGAGGCACTGGCGAAGTACGGCCCCGGTGTACGTCCGCAAGGAGATCGTGCACAACCAGTACGTCGTTCGCTCGCTGCGTGAGCGGGGCCGTCTTCGTAGACTCGGAAGAGGAGGTTCCCGAGGGCGCGGTCTGCATCTTCTCCGCCCACGGCGTGTCGCCGGCCGTCCGGGACAACGCGACCGAACGCAGCCTGGAGGTCATCGACGCGACCTGCCCGCTGGTCTCCAAGGTCCACCAGGAGGCACGCCGGCACGCCCGTGACGGGAAGACGATCCTGCTGATCGGCCACGCCAACCACGAAGAGGTCGAGGGGACCTTCGGGCACGCCCGGACCGCACGATCATCGTCGACTCGGTGGAGTCGGTCCAGAACCTCACGCTGCCGCCGGACGCGACGGTCGGCTACCTGACCCAGACCACCCTGTCGCTGGACGAGACCTCGGACATCGTCGACGCCCTGAACGCCGGTTCCCGGCGATGGCCGGACCAGCCAAGGGCGACATCTGTTACGCCAGCCAGAACCGCCAGAACGCCGTCAAGGCCATCGCCGCGCGTAGCGACCTGATCCTGGTGGTCGGCTCCACCAACTCCAGCAACTCGATCCGGATGGTCGAGGTGGCCAGGGCATGGGTACGGCGGCTCACCTCGTACCCGAAGCGGCCGACCTGCGCGAGGAGTGGCTGCGCGACGTGTCGGTGATCGGCGTGAGCGCCGGCGCGAGCGCCCGGAGATCCTGGTCGACCAACTGCTCGATCGGTTGGCCGAGCACGGGTACCGCGACCTCGAAGTCGAGCAGACGGCTGTCGAGAACGTCGTCTTCGGACTTCCGTCGAGCCTCGCCGGCAACCCCGCCTGAGGTCCTGATCCGCGTCCGCCGTGTCCGCACAGCCAGAGGAAGGGTTCCCATGACCATCATTGCCACCCGTCCGACGTCCGGGACCGAGCTCCAGCGGGTTCGCCAGGACCTCCTCGACCGGGTCGAACAGCGGCTGGACCACTTCACCGATTCGGAGCTGACGCGCTGGCGGACCATCAACCCCGCGCGGCGCAACCGGTCGCGGCGATCATCGACATGGTGAGTCGCGGCGGCAAGCGGCTCCGCCCCACCTTCTGCCTCAGCGGGTTCCTCGCCGCGGGCGGAACCCGAATCTCGGTCGTCGTGGACGCGGCGGCGGCCCTGGAGCTCTCCAGGCGTTCGCCCTGATCCACGACGACGTGATCGACAATTCCGCGCTCCGCCGAGGCGCGCCGACGATTCACGTCCAGCAGGCCGACGAGCACTCCGCCAGGGGCTGGCAGGGCGAGGCCCGCCGGTTCGGCGGAGCGTCGCGGTGCTCGCCGGCGACCTGGCGATCGTCTACGCCGACCAGCTCACCTTCGACTTCGCTCCGCCGGCCCGACGCTTGTGGAACGAGATGCGTACCGAACTGATCGTCGGGCAGCACCTGGACGTCGCGGTCGCCGCCGAGGCCGTCGTCGACGCCCGGCTGTCGCGGTGGATCGCCGTCTGCAAGTCCGGCGCTACTCGATCCAGCGCCCGCTGGTGCTCGGCGCCATCCTCGCCGGCCGGCCCGACCTGGCCAGCGCCTTCGAGGGCTACGGCCTGCCACTGGGCGAGGCGTTCCAGCTGCGCGACGACCTGATGGACGCGTTCGGTTCCACCGGCCGCCGGCAAGCCGGCCGGGCAGGACTTCGCCGAGCGCAAGATGACCCTGCTGCTCGCCCTGGCCGTCGAGCGCGACGCCCGGATCCGGGATCTCCTCACCGGCGACGAGCCGTGGGACGCCGACCTCATCCGCCTGGTGCTGGAGGAGTCCGGAGTCCGCGCGACGGTCGAGCGCACCATCGCCGAGCTCGTCGACCGAGCCGTCTCGTCCATCGCGACCGCGGATCTCGACCCGGCGTGGGCCGAGGAGTTCTCCCGGCTGGCCACCCTCGTCGCCTACCGCGACCACTGACCGTCCAGCGCTCCCCGAGAGGAGTTGATCGACAATGGCAACACCCGAGAGCGACGCCGTCGCCGAGGAGACCGGCTCCGCGCCCCGACCCAGCCCGCCGACGCGGAACGTCGCCTGATGTGGTCCGTCCGGCAGCCGAGCGACCTGCGGGCGCTCACCCCGAACAGCTCCCGACGCTGGCCGAGGAGATCCGCACCACGCTCGTGGAGAAGGTGTCCCGCACCGGCGGCCACCTGGGGCCCAACCTCGGGTGGTGGAGCTGACCATCGCCCTGCACCGGCTCTCGAGTCGCCGCGGGACCGGATCCTGTGGGACACCGGGCACCAGAGCTACGTCCACAAGATGCTCACCGGCCGGATCGAGGCATTCGACCAGCTGCGCAGGGCCGGCGGTATCTCCGGGTACCCGTCCGTGGCGAGTCGGTCCACGATCTGGTGGAGAACTCACACGCGTCCACCGCGCTCTCCTACGCCGACGGCCTGGCCAAGGCGGCTCAGCTGACCGGCGCGACGGATCGATCGGTGGTCGCGGTCGTCGGCGACGGCGCCCTCACCGGCGGCATGTGCTGGGAGGCCCTCAACAACATCGCCGCGGCCAAGGACCGGCCCGTCATCATCGTGGTGAACGACAACGGCCGCTCGTACGCTCCGACGGTCGGCGGCCTCGCCGACCAGCTCACCAGGCTGCGCACCTCGCGGCGTTACCAGCGGGTGCTCGAATGGGGCAAGGACCAGGTCCGCCCGGTCGTCGGCGAGCCGGTGTACTCCGCCCTGCACGCCGCGAAGCACGGCCTCAAGGACATGCTCGTGCCGCAGAACATGTTCGACGGCCTGGGGCTGAAGTACATCGGCCCGGTGGACGGCCACGACATCGCCGCCATGGAGTACGCGTTCGAGCGGGCCCGGCACTTCGGCGGACCGGTGGTGGTCCACTGCATCACGACCAAGGGCATGGGTACGTCCCCGCGGAGAGCCACGATCTCGACCGGTTCCACGTGGTCGGCACGATGGACTCGCTCACCGGCCGCGCCCTCGGTGCACCGGCAGGGCGCTCCTGGACCTCCGTGTTCAGCGAGGAGCTGGTGGCCGCGGGCGAACACCGGTCGGACGTGGTGGCGATCACCGCGGCGATGCTCGCGCCGACCGGTCTGCGCGACTTCTCCCTCCGGTTCCCGGAACGCACCTTCGACGTCGGCATCGCCGAGCAGCACGCCGTCACGTCGGCCGCCGGGCTCGCCATGGGCGGTCTGCACCCGGTCGTGGCCATCTACGCCACCTTCCTCAACCGGGCCTTCGACCAGACCCTGATGGACGTGGCACTGCACCGGCTCCCGGTGACGTTCGTGTTGGACCGGGCCGGAGTCACCGGCGACGACGGCGCGAGCCACAACGGCATGTGGGACCTGTCGCTGCTGCAACTCGTACCGGGCATGCGGGTCGCCGTGCCGCGCGACGGCAGGCGACTCGGCGAGCTGTTTCGCGAAGCCCTGGCGGTCGACGACGGCCGACCGCGGTCCGGTTTCCCAGGGACCGGTCCCGGGCGATCTGCCGGCCGTGGACACCGTCGCCGACCTCGACGTGCTGCATCGCGGCGAGGACGAGGACGTCCTCGTCGTGGCGGTGGGGGCGATGGCCCGTACCTGCCTCGACCTCGCGTCGTTGCTGTCCGCCGAGGGCATCGGCAGCACCGTCGTGGACCCTCGTTGGATCAAGCCGGTCAGCCCCGCCCTGGCCCGCTCGCGGCCCGACACCGGCTGGTGGTCACTGTCGAGGACAACGGGATGGTCGGCGGCGCCGGATCGGCGATCGCCCAGGCCCTCCGGGCCGCGGGAGTCGACACCCCGGTCCGGGACTTCGGCATCGCCCAGGAGTTCCTCGACCACGGCAAGCGCGCCGACATCCTGCGGGCCATCGGGCTGACCTCGGGAGACATCGCGGCGCGAGTCATCGAGACGCTGAACAGCCGGGACCTGCTGGGGTCCACCGCACAGCGGGCCTGACCCATCCGTCCCTCCAACGTGACAAGGACTCCGCCATGCCCGTATCGCTGAACGCACCCGTGATGCCACCTCGGCCCATCGCCACCCGCCGCGTCTCGCGGCAGATCATGGTGGGCACCGTGCCGGTGGGTGGGGATGCGCCGGTCTCGGTCCAGTCGATGACGACGACGCTCACCTCCGACATCAACGCGACCCTCCAGCAGATCGCCGAACTGACGGCGGCCGGCTGCCAGATCGTCCGCGTCGCGGTGCCGTCCCAGGACGACGCCGACGCGCTCGCGGAGATCGCCCGGAAGTCGACGATCCCGGTGATCGCCGACATCCACTTCCAACCGAAGTACGTCTTCGCCGCGATCGACGCCGGCTGCGCGGCGGTCCGGGTCAACCGGGCAACATCCGGCAGTTCGACGACAAGGTCAAGGAGATCGCGGCAGCGGCCTCCGCCGCCGGTACGCCGATCCGGATCGGCGTCAACGCCGGGTCGCTGGACAAGCGGTTGCTGGCGAAGTACGGCAAGGCCACGCCCGAGGCGCTCGTCGAGTCGGCGCTGTGGGAGTGCTCGCTGTTCGAGGAGCACGGCTTCCGGGACATCAAGATCTCGGTCAAGCACAACGACCCGGTCGTCATGATCGCCGCGTACCGGCTCCTGGCCCAGAGGTGCGACTACCCGCTGCACCTCGGCGTCACCGAGGCGGGACCGGCGTTCCAGGGCACCATCAAGTCGGCGGTGGCCTTCGGCGCCCTGCTCGCCGAGGGCATCGGCGACACCATCCGGTGTCGCTGTCCACCCCACCGGTGGAGGAGGTCAAGGTCGGCAACCAGATCCTGGAGTCCCTCAACCTCAAGAAGCGCGGCCTGGAAATCGTCTCCTGTCCCGGCTGCGGTCGCGCCCAGGTGGATGTCTGGAAGCTGGCCGACGAGGTGACCGCCGGGCTCGACGGACTCGACGCCCCGCTGCGGGTGGCCGTGATGGGTTGCGTGGTCAACGGGCCGGGTGAGGCCCGGGAGGCCGACCTCGGCGTCGCGTCCGGCAACGGGAAGGGACAGATCTTCATCAAGGGCGTACCGGTCAAGACCGTGCCCGAGTCGCGGATCGTGGAGACCCTGATCGAGGAGGCGTTGAAGCTGGTCGAGGAGATGCCGGCGGAGGAGCGGGAGGTCCGCACCGGCACGCCGACGGTGGTCGTGCAGTGAGGTCAGGACTTTCGGGCCCACCGGCGTACGAGCTGTTCCCGCAGCTCGACCCGGCGGACCTCGCCCAGCTCGTCGCGGGGTAACGCGCCGACGAGTTCGAGCCGAGCCGGCAGGTGTTCAGGTGCCACGCCGAGTCCCCGGAGATGCGTACACAGCTCCGCGAGGCCCGGAGGATCACCCGTCGGCACCACCACCGCGCAGGTCAGCTCGCCGTACTCGACGTCCGGGCTGGCCACCAGCGCCGCCTCGGCGACCCGGGGTGCGCGAGGAGGTCGTCCTCTATCTCGGCGACGGGGATCAGGAACAGGCCGCCGATCTCCCCGCTCGCTCGGTGCAGCACCTCGACCTGGCCGGCGTCGTCCACGCGGATCAGATCACCACTGTCGGACCAGCCGTCCTGGTGCTGCCAGGTGAGCCGCAGCGAGCCTGTGCCCCGCTGCCACACCGCGAGGCACGAGGAGGGACCTCGGACGCGGATCCGGAACAGCCCCTCCTCGCCGTCGACCTCGGCCAGGACGGTCTCCAGACCGGACGCGGTGGTGGCGGCACCCACCTCCGGCGAACCCGCCCCACGTGCAGCGGCACCCGCAGCACCTCGCGTACCTGTCGCGTCAGCCGGGTCGACGTGCCGGACGGATCGGCGGACAACGCCCGTCACGCACCCAGCTCGCGCGGATGCGCGAGCTGGGTGGACACCAACTCGGACCACTGCACCGGCAGGGCGTAGGCCTGACTGACCGCGCCGTGCGCCAACAGGTCCAGCGCGATCTCCGGGTCCCACACGTCCTGCAACACCGCCGTACCGCCGCGCAGCGCGGGACCGACCACGGCGTGCAGCAGCGACGGCAGCGAGGCGATCGGCAACGCCGAGTAGGTGACGTCGTGGTGGGGGCGTCGGGCTCTCCGATGCCGGCCCGCAGGGTGTTGGGGTGTGCATGACCATGCGGTGTGTGCTGTCGAGTCCGACGGTGTTCACGATCAGGCACACCCGATCGGCCAGGCCCCGCGGCACCCGTAGCCAGGCACCGCGGTCGTGGCGCTCGTGTGCGGTGCGCAGGAAGTGGTCGGTGAAGTCGAGCGCCCCGGTGGCCGCCGCGTCACCGACGACCACCCGGCGGCGCAGCCACGGCAACGACGCGGCCAGGTCCGCCAGCACCTCCGCCTGCGGCACCCCGGCCCACACCTCCGGCACCACGCACACCGTGGTTGGGCGGCGTCCAGCACCGCCTCCAGATCCCGTGCCCCGTAGCTGGGCAGGATCGGTACCGCGACCGCACCGATCCGCAGGCACGCGAAGAACAGCGCGGAACCCTCCCAGCGGTTGGGCAGCGCGAACGCGACCGGATCGCCGGGGCCGACGCCCAGCGCGACGAGGGCGTGCGCGAACCGCTCGACGTACCCGGTCAGCTGCGCGTACGAGACGCGTACGGTCGGCGTGCCCGCGTGGTCCCGTACGCGGTGGGCCATGATGGCGGTTCGGTTCGGGTGTGCGGCGCTGGCCCGGTACAGGTCGTGGACGACGCTCCGCGTCCGCCACCAGCCACGGGCGTGGAAGGTCCGGGCGAGTTCGGTGGGTGGCCGCACGGCGGAGAGCAGGTGCGCGAGCGCGGTCCGCCCATCGGGGACCGGCCCCGGTCGCCGGACCCCGTTCTCACCGTCGCCTGCCGACCGCCCAGGCCACCTGTACGCGGGAGGTGCAACCGAGCTTGCGCATCACCTGTCGTACGTGGTTGACCACCGTCCACTCGGCGATGCACAGCTGGTTGGCGATCTGGCGATTCGTCAGCCCCTCGGCGACGCTCAACGCCACCTGCAACTGGCGCGGCGTCAGAAGCGCGGCCTCGGCGCGTACGCCGGCCGACCGGGACTCCCCGACCGCGAGCGCCTCGGCGACCAGTACCTCGGGCCGCGAGCGCACGCCCTCCGCCCACGCACCGGCGAAGACCATCGCACCGAGCTGCCGGCGAAGCGCCGCGATGACCTCGTCGAGTCTCCTGCGCCGCGATTCGGGCAGCGTGACGTCGGCCCGACGGTGCATCGCGTCGGCGGTGGCCAGCAGCCGCGTCACCTGTTGCGGATGGCCGGCTCCGTCCTGCACCGACAACGCGAAGGCCTCCACCGCGTCCGCGAGTGCACTCCGGTCGCCGATCGAGTCGAGCAGCTGGATGCTCTCCGTGTCGCCGCCTGCGCGGCGGTTTCGGCGCCCGCCAGCACGGCGAGCCGGGCGCTGATCAGCAGCGTCTGTGCCAGGTCCCGGATCTCGCCGTTCTGCCGGTGGATCCGCAGCGCCCGATCGAGAAGCGTGCCGGCCTCGGTCAACGCGCCGGCGTCGAGCAGCGCCTCGGCGAGCCCGGTTGCCGCTTCGGCGGACCCGGCGGTGTCGCCCAACCACTCGAGTGTCGACCGGGCGGCGGTGAGCAGGGTTGGCCGGCCTCGCGGTCACCCGCGTGCACCAGGGACCGGCCCAGCCGTGCCGACGCCCGGGCACCCTGCTGGGCGTCGCGGAGCTGCTTGTAGATCGCCACCGCCCGCCGGTGCCGGTGCGCGGCGCCGTCATGGTCGCCCCGAGCGGACGACAGGTAGCCCGCGGCCGCATACAGCCGGGCGCGAAGGCGCAGCGTCCGCTCGGTGTCGTGCTGGGCCAACGCGGCCGCGGCGTCGTCGAACCGGTGCAGCCCGTCCCGGAGTTCACCCGGATCAGCCAGGGCCGCTGGCAGGCCACCAGCAACGAGGCGTACGCCTCGACGTCGCCCGCCTGCTCCAGGTGGGCCAGGGCGGCCAGGACGTTGTCGTGCTCGAGCCCGGCGATCCGGAGCCACTGTCGTTGTTCGGAGCCGTAGAAGCGGCCCTCGATCGTCCGCATCAGCGTGCCGAAGTGCCGCGCGTGACCGTCCCGTGCGGCCACCGCGACGCCCTGCTCGTCCAGGATCGAACGGCCGTAGGCGCGCATCGTGCGCGACAGGGTCAGACGGCTCTCCCACGTGGCTGCTCAACCAGGGTGAGCAGACTCCGGTCGAGGAGCGCCTCGATCGCGTGGGCGGTGTCGGCGGGGCCAGCGGGGACACCTTCTCCACTGTCGCGAGCGTGGCACCGCCCTCGAAGATGGACAGTTGGGCCAGCAGGCACCGCTGCTCGTCGCTGATCCCCGGCAGCTCCACTCGGCGACCGCGCGGATCGAGCGCTGCCGGTCCGGCACGTCGACCGGCCCCGCCAGGATGCTGTCGCCGCCACGCTGTAGCCAGGACCGAAGTTCGAGGACCGGGAACAGCCGCAGCCGCGTCGCCGCCATCTCCAGCGCCAGCGGTACGCCTTCGAGCAGGTTGCAGATGTCGAGGACGGCGTCCACGTTCTCGGCCGTGAGCGTGAAGTCGGGGTTCACCTCGTGGGCGCGTTGGCTGAACAGCAGCACCGCCGGGTTGTCCTGGACGTCGGCGACGTCCGGCCCGACGATCGGCCCGGGTGGTGTCATCGGCGCGACCGGCACCACCCGCTCACCGTAGATCCGCAGCGCCTGTTGACCGGTCGCCAGCACGGTCAGCCCCGGATCGAGGGCGAGTTGACCGGCGACCAGCCGGGCGAGTTCCTTCGTACGGTGCTCGATGCCGTCCACCACCACCAGCGCCCGACCGTCCCCGGACAGGTCGGCCGCCACCTGGCTCACCAGCGTCGACACCGCTTCGGCGGACGGACCCGCGGCGACGTCGACGACCCGTACGCCACGAGCGAACTCGTCGGACACCGCGCGGCTCGCCTCGACGGCGAGGCGGCTCTTTCCCACTCCTCCGGCACCCACCAGCGTGATCAGCCGTACCGTCGGGTCCAGGAGCTTGCCCTCGATGGCCAGCAGTTCCATCTCGCGCCCCACCAGGTCGGACCGGACCGGCCAGGGTGACGCGGGCGTCGCGGCGACTCCGCGTGGCACCGGCGCTTTCAGCTCGGCCCGCATGATCCCCTCGGGTGACGTGCTCGGGTCCAACGGTTCCGTAGCCAAGCTATGCGGTCACCCTTGCGTGGTTCTTTAGCCGGACACACGACCACCGCCGCACAGACCGCGGCCCCGCGGGCTGTCGGTGTCGTGCCTCGAACAGCCGGCGGGCCGGGCTGGAATCGTCACGCCGAAGCGGCTACCCCAGCCGATGTCGGTGAACGCGGGCGCCGGTTCGCCGACAGTGTTACTTCGAACATACGAGAGCATCATGCCCTTCCCTCAACGCCAGCTACCACGGTCGCCGCACCGGTCCGCCGACGGACGCCGGAAAACCGTGCGAGCGCATTCGTCACTCTGTCGGAGGTCAATCTGATCGCGTGGATGCGATCGAAAAAGCTACAGTTCACCAATTAGAAAAATCTGCAGTTCACCAGGTGTGCCGTGGCAGCCGCTTCAGCCACGTTGCTCATCCGTTGAGATGACCCGTAGAAGTTGCGGACAGGTGTCGGCATTCGAGCGGGTCAGGCACACCGGGTCGGCCGCGCCCTGCCGGCGAGCCCGGCCGGGGTCGTGCGGACCCCGGCACCGCCGAAAATCCCAGGTCAGCGGCCCGCATGACCGCAGGCCGGCCGGAAAGCTCGGGCCGAATTCGCGGCACGTGCCGCAGTGCCGGAGGCCCGTCCACCGAGACCGACGGGCCGATTTCGTCCCCGTCAAGCCCCAGAACACCGCCTGCACCCACATCAGAAATCCTAATCGACCACCCAATGTCCCGGCTGTCGGCAACACTCCGAAGGGTGCCTGTTCGATATCGTTCATCCTGAATGTGTATCCGATCGGACAGGCGAACGGGCCACCTGGACAGGGACGGACGTGTAAGACTTGGCCATTGTGCGACCCACTTCGTTCGGGGAAGAGGCGATCGCGATGCGAGCAGGCGAACACCAACACCTGATGTTTCCGGAGTTGGACGACATAAGCGTGCGCGTCTACCGGGAGGCGGTCAGACGCGGCAGATTCACACCGGCCACGATCGCCGAGCACCTGGTCTCGGCCCGGCCGACATGGCACGCGCGAGCGCGTCCTCGGCGCCCTGCGGCTCATCCGTCCCATGCCGGGCTGCCCGGACGTGCTGGTCCCGGTCGGGCCGGACACCGCGGCCTCGGGTCTTGTCGCGCCGGCGGAGAATCAGATCCGCGACCTACAGTCGGCCGTATCCGAAGTTCGTATGCAGATCATGGCGCTGGCACCGACCTATTTCGAGGACCGACGGGATCGCAATCACAGCGAGGCATTCGATGTGATCAGTGACGTGTCCATGGTCCAGCCGGTGCTCAATGAGCACGCCCGCCGATGCGAGTCCGAGATCATGACGGTTCAACCCGGTGGTGCCCGGCCAGCACATCTGCTGTCCGCCACCCGGGGTCCGATGGTCGAGGCGTTGGAGCGCGGGGTCGACAATCGCACCATCTACCAACATCCGGCCCGCACCGACCTGGTCACCCGGGCCTACGTCGCCGATGTGACGAAACGGGGAGCGTGCATCCGTACGACCCAGGAGGTCATCGATCGGATGGTCATCTTCGACCGCGAGGTGGCATTCGTTCCCGAACGCGGTGTGGCGTCCCGGGCCGCCGGGGCGATCGTCATCCGGGAACCAGCCCTCGTTGGCTACCTGTGCGACGTCTTCGAGCACCTCTGGAACACGGCGGTCCCCTTCGAACCCGACGCCGACCGCACTCCGCCGGTGAACGACGACGTGAAGCGTGCCGTCATCCGCCTCCTGGCCAAGGGATACAAGGACGAGACGGTCGCCCGCCGGCTCGGCATGTCGGTGCGCACCTGCCGCCGGCACATCTCCGAGATCATGGACGATCTCGAGACCACCAGCCGTTTCCAGGCCGGCGTGGAGGCCACCCGGTTGGGGCTGCTCGACGATGTGGACGACGAGGAGCGGATCTCGAAGGTGAGCGACCGGGTCGACCAGTTCGTGCTGGGATTGTCGGCGTGACGGGGTGACGTCCCGCCCCGATCCGGTCGGTCATGATCGGCACGACTCGAGGTCGGCGTCGTAGACGGCGGTGGCCACCAGATACTCACCGTCGAGAACGAACGAGCGGAACGTCCATTCGTCGCCAACGGCGGGCGTACCGTCCGGGCGCCACGTTCGGACCGCTCGCCCGTCCGGCCCGAAGCCGATGTCGGTGGGCCGGAACCCCGCCCCAACCCCATCGCACTGCCGTACGCGCCCTTGAGCGTCCGCAGCCGGACGAGGCTGTGGTTGCGCTCCTCCTCGGCGACCCCGGCCAGCGAGATCAGCTCGTACGGGGAGCAGATGTGCCGGCTCTGGCCAGACCGGTAGAGGTCGAGGTCGAGCCGCTCGACCTCCACCCCGATCAGACCACGGGTCGTCACCCCGACCAGCATCAGGTCGTCGATGTAGCTGAGGCTGATGTCGACGCACACGCAGCCGGAGAGGTAGGGCCGCCCGGTCGGGCCGTAGCTCAACTCGAGTGCCTCGTCGTCCTCGTCGATCAGGTGCGCCGCGGCCTGCCGCAGCAGTGCCCGGGTGGCGACGATCCGGGCTCCCAGTCCCCCTTGACCAACTCCAGGTAGCGGCACCATCCGCGCCCGAGCAGCGCCCGCAGGAGGCCTCGTCGGTCTGCTCGGGCAGCCAGTCGACCAGCCGGGCGTGCAGCATGACCTCCCAGTTCTCCGCCAATTCGCGGCGCGCGCGGTCCCACGTGTCCCGGCTGTGCGTGGCCAGTATCGACGCGCTGACCGTCTCGTCGGGCGGCGACTTCCAACGGCTGGGCATCACGGTGCGTCGACCCCGGCCGGTGTCCGGCTGGCCGCCCTCGACCTGCGCTCGCCAGGACCGCCCCTCCGACGGACCGGAGAGCCGGACCGGTGCCGGCTCCTCGGCACGCGGGAGAACCGGTGCCCAGATGAGACCGAGCGCCTCCAGACCTTCCATCAGCAACGACCATCCGCGCGATCTCGCCACAACCACCTCCATGGATCCATTCCCGGAATCGTGTGTCGGGGACATCGTGGAGGGCCGAACATGGATTTGCCTTAAAGCCCACGTGGTGCCGACCGTCTGCCGAAGCGACGATCCAGCCACTCACGAACCAGCTGATAGCCCTCCCGCGCACCGCGGTGCAGATTCAGCGCGTGGCCGGCACCCGCGAGGACGTGCAACCCCAGCTCCGCCGCTCCGGCGTAGTAGTCCCGTTCGAAACGACGCACCGAACGCGGATCGGCGGCGACACGGCCGTGCCCCGCGCCCAACTGCGCGTCGTGCTCGCCGATGACCAGCAGCACCGGGCACCGGACCGCCGCCGAATACTCGCCTCGGTAGATTCGGAGAGGCTCTGTCCCTCGCCGAGCGTCGCGGTCGACTTGATCAGTTCGTCGTGGGCGGAGAGCCGCCGGTCGATCCCGCCCGCGTACTCGAACAACCGGGCTCGCAGTCCCGGCCGCTGCGTCAGGTACCACTCGGGCAGGTTCGGATCGCCGATGACCGGATCCTGCGCGGCCGAGTGGCACGGCCCGATCATCTCCCGGTAGGTCGGCGTGACAGTGTGCAGCATGCTCGTCAGCACGAGCGCGTCGACGTCCGCGTGCCGGGCGGCCTCGACGACCGCCAGACCCGAGCCGAAGGCGTGGCCGACCGTGACGACCTGGTCGAACGCGTGCCCGCCCGGCGTGCCCCGGCGCAACTCCTGGATCACGTGATGGATGACGTCGACGTTGCTGTCCACAGTCACCTGACCGGCCGGCGGGCGGCTGCTCGACCGGTGCCCAGCCGGTCCATCGCGAGAACGGCGTATCCGCCGCCAGCATGAACGCGACGTAGTCGTAGGCGCCGGGCACCTGCCAGTACCGGCGGTCGTAGGTGAGGCTGGGCAGCAGCACCTGGACGGCGGTCGCCCCACCGGTCGGAACGAGCAGCTCCGCCCGGATCAGCCACTCGACCGTCGGATCGGAGGTGGGACGGATCCGGACGGTCAGGTCCTCGGTGGCCCGGCCCAGCGCGGTCAATCCAGTCACCTCGCCCACTCAGCCGCCTACCGAGCGTCGGCCAAGCCAGGACTACCTGTAGTGCAACTTGGTGCCACCGCGAATGACTTGGCCAACGCGTGGCCCGCTCGGCAGGCTGAGCCGACACCACGATGAACTCGCCGGGAGGCCAGATGACGCGACACCTGACGGTTGGCGAGCGGGTCCGACCCGCCACCCGTCACCTGATCCACCGGCCGAGATCGGCATTTCACACGCTGCCGGACCGCGACGGCACCCCGCGGAGCGTTTCACGCTGGCCGGCGACATGCCGTACGACCATCCGCTGTTCAACGACGGTCTCGGGCAGGTCCACGACTCGCTGCTCTTCGTGGAGATCGTCCGACACGTGGGCGCCTTCATCAGTCGCCGATACTTCCGGGTGCCGCTGGACCGCCGCTGCCGGTTCGACAGCGTCGAGTTCGCGCTCTCCACGCCGGCGGCCTGGCGGGTGAGCAAGAGTCCGGCCCACATGGCGGTGGACCTGCACGCGTCGCCGGCCCGCTGATCGGCCGGATACCCGGTGGGCTGAGCCTGCGCGGCACGATGGAGATCGACGGGGTTGCCGGTTGCACCGGCCAGGCGAACCTCCGCTTCCTCGCTCCGAGCGGCCTGCACCGGGCCACCGAGCCCTCCGGGCGCCGATGCTCGGCGGCCGGTACGGCCAGCCGTCGGTCGACCCACACGAGGTGGGCAGGTGCGACCCGCGCAACGTCGTGGTCTCCGCGCCGACCCACACCGACGACGCGCTCCGCACCGACCTTCTGGTGGACGCGGGCACCCGGTGTTCTTCGCCGAGCACAGCGAGTTCGTCCCCGGCATCCTGCTGGTCGAGGCCATCCGCCAGACATCGCTGCTCGCCGTGCAGCGGACCCACGGGTACGACGCACGGCGCACCCACGTCACGCGTGCGTCAGTGCGCTTTCCCGCCGACGCGACGCTCGACCTGCCGTCGACCTGCACTGCCCAGGCCGTGCCGCACGACGGTGATCTGGACGAGGGGCCGACGACACGCATCCGCACGGAGGTCAGGCAGCTCGATCGGGTGGTCGCCGAGGCCGAGCTGACGCTGACCCACACCGGCTGACCGCAGCCACATCGACAATCTCGGGGAGATCGTGAAGTACCGGGTACTCGGACCGATGGAGGTGGACGGCGGGACCGCAACCGGCACACCCGTGCCGCCAAACTGCGTGTCGTACTGTCCACGCTCCTGCTTCAGACGAACGCGGTGGTGTCGGTCCAGGCACTCGCCGACGAACTCTGGGCGGACCGGCCACCGCGCACGGCCATGATGACGCTCCAGGTGTACGTGTCCCAGCTCCGCAAGATCCTCCAGACGGTCGACCCGGTACGCGGACGCGACTCGCTGGTCACCCGGGCGCCGGGGTATCTACTGCGCATCGACCCCGCACAGTTGGACCTCGCCGTCTTCCTCGGACACCACCAGCGCGGTCTGGAGGCGGCGCGGGTCGGCGACGACGCCCTCGCGGCGAGTTCGCAGCGCCAGGCGCTGGAGTTGTGGCGCGGTCCGCTGCTGTCCGACGTGCCACACGGGCCGATTCTCGAAGCCTCCGCGGTGCGGATGAGCGAGCTGCGGTTGGCGGCGCTGGAGCATCGGATCCGCGCCGACCTGCGCCTGGGACGCCACCATGCGCTGGTCAGTGAACTGTGGGCGCTGACCGGCGAGTACCCGCTGCACGAGGAACTGCACGCCCACCTGATGACGGCGCTGTACCGCTCGGGTCGCCAGGCCGACGCGCTGCGGGTCTTCGCCGACCTGCGACGCGCCATGGTCGACGACCTCGGCATCGAGCCGAGCACGCCGCTGCGCGAGATACACCGTCAGGTCCTGGAGGGCAACGCCGGTCTGCTCGGGCCGGGGAACGCGCCGTGGTGACCAGCACGGACCAACCGCTCGGCGCACTGCACCTGCCACCGCCGATCATCGACTTCGTCGGGCGCGACGACATGTTGACCGAGTTGACGGCCACCCTGGAAGAGGCCGCGGCCGGCCGTGTCGCCCGGCGTGCGTCCGCCTCAACGGCAAGCCCGGAGTCGGCAAGACCGCCCTGGCGCTCCAGATCGCGCATCACGCGGCCGGGGCATTCCCGACGGGCGCGTGTTCGTCGACATGCAGGCCGCACCCGGCCGACCGCGCTCCGACGCCGACGCGCTCGCCACGTTCCTGCGGCGAGCGGGTGTCACCGGCCACCTCCCGACCGACGTGGAGGAGCTTTCCGCCGCGGTGCACCACCTGCTGAATCGCCACCGGATCCTGCTGGTACTCGACAACGTCTCGGCCGAGTGCCAGGTGCGGCCGTTCCTGCCGGCCACCCGGGCAGCGTCGTCGTGGTCACCAGTCGGGCACCGCTGACGGGCCTCGGCGGATCGAAGCCCTATCACCTCGATGTCCTGACCCCGCTGGACTCGGATCGACTGCTGTCGACGACGGCGGGATCCGACCGGGTTCTCAGCCAGCCCGAGGCGGTCCGGAGGTCGCCGCGCTGTGCGGGCACCTGCCGATCGCGCTTCGTGCCGCCGGGATGCGGCTGGCCGCCCGGCCGCACTGGGACGTCGGCGACGTCGCGGCGCTGCTGCGCGACGGGACGACCCGGCTGGACCAACTCCGGATCGGGGACCTCGACGTCCGCGCCACCCTGATGCTCGCCTACCTGGACTCGCCCGAGCCGGTTCAGCGCGCCTTCCGGTCGCTCTCGGTGCTACCGGCCGCGGAGTTTCCGCTGTGGGCCGTGGCGGCCGTACTCGACGTCGACGCGAGAAGGGCCGCCGACGTGGTCGACGGCCTCGTCGACGCCCAACTCCTCGAGGCGGCGGGCACCGGCAGAGCCGCACGGTTCCACTACCAGGCGCTGCTCTCCGTGCTCGCCAGAGAACTGTCGGCCACACACGACGATCCGTCGGTCGCCCGAGAGTCCGCCGAGCGCGTCGCCGTGACGTACCTGGAGCTGTGCCAGCACGCCGACCACCTGCTGTCTCCCGGCCGATCCTTCTGGCTCCCGCCCGGCCCGGCGGGCTCGGCCGCCGCGATCGTCGGCGACGATCCGCTGCGGTGGTTCGCGCGCGAGCGGGCCGCGCTGATCGACATCATGCGCGCCCTCTACCGGTCGGAGCAGTGGCGGGCTGCGTGGCAGCTCGCCGAGAGCCTCGGCAGCTATCTCGAGGCGATCGCGGCCTGGAACGACTGGGAGGTGACGCAGCAGCTGGCTCTGGAGGCAGCGGTCCGGCTCGACGACCCGATCCCCACCACCGCGAGCCTGAACTCACTCGGCGATCTCGCCTGGCAGCGCCGGCGTTACGCGGAGGCGGAGACCAGGTACCAGGAGGCCGCGGACCTCGCCGACCGGTCGGGTCTGTCGCAGTCGCACAGCCGCGCCCTGGTGGGGCTGGCCGACCTCCACCTGGCCAACGGTGACCACGCGCGGGCCCGCTCACTCGCGCGACGCGCGGTGTCGGTGTCCAGCGCGGACGCGGACATCTGGGGCTGTTGCAACGCTCTGCGGTCGCTGGCCCTGGGCCAACTCGACGACAACCGTCCCGATCACGCCATCCGAAGCTTCATGGAGTGCGCCGCACTCGCCGGGCAGGTCCGGCACCACCGTTTCGAGGGCTTCGCACTCGCGTCGGCGCAGCGCATCGCCACGCTCGGGAACCTCACCACCTCGGAGGGGCTGGAGATCCAGCCCGGCCTCTGGCGCCTTCCCGCCCTGGCCTAGGCGTCGCCAGCGGAGACACCGATGGGCCCTGCGGCGACTGCCGGAGGGCCCATCGGCGGGTGTCTCGTCAGACGTGCCGAGCGGTCTCCAGGTCGGGCTCGACCGCCGTCAGCGGCTGGGAGTCGTCGTCGTGCTGCCGAAACAGCTTGCTGGGCCACCACATCCACCGGCCCACGTCCAGGGTCAGTGCGGTGACCAGCACCGACCGGACGATGAGGGTGTCCAGGAGTACGCCGAACGCCACCGCGAACCCGAGTTCGGCCGCGAACACCAGCGGCAGTGAGGCCATCGCCGCGAAGGTGCCGGCCAACACCAGTCCCGCCGAGGTGATCACCCCTCCGGTGGCCGTCAGCCCGTCAACGCGCCGCGCCGCGTACCGTGCAGTTGCGCCACCTCGCGTACGCGGGTGACCAGGAAGATGTTGTAGTCGATGCCCAGGGCGACCAGGAACACGAACGCCAGGAGTGGGAACGAGGACTCCGCCCCGGCGAAGTGGAACACGTGGTTGAACACGAGGCTGCTCACGCCGAGGGCCGCGCCGAACGACAACACCACTGTCGCCATCAACAGCAGTGGGGCGATGATCGACCGCAGCAGCAGCGCGAGGATGAGCAGCACCACGATCAGCACGATCGGGATGATCAGTGTGGAGTCGCGGGCCGCCGCCGTTCGGGTGTCGAGGGTGACCGCCGTGTTGCCACCGATCTGCGCGTTCGCGCCCTGGACCTGACGGACCGCCTCCCGAGCCTGCTCGACGGTACGCGTCGCAGCCTTGCTGGTCGGGTCGTCGTCGATCTGCCCGAGCATGATGGCGTCGCCGTCCTTGACCACCGGTGCCGAGACCTCGCCGACCCCGGGGACGCCGGAGAGCACGGTTCGGACCTGTTCGGCGGAGGCGGCGTTGGTCACGACGTAGAGGGGTCGCCCGACCCGGCTGGGAAGTGCCGGGCCTTGATCTCCTCGCCGACGGCCATCTGCGGCGTGTTCGTGAACTGGTCCTTGTTGGCGAGCCCGTCGGCCTTCAGCCCGAGCACCCGAGCGACATGACTCCGAGGACCACCGCGGTGCTGATCCAGACCACCCGTGGACGGGCGGCGATGGCGGTGCCGAGGCGGGTCCACACGCCACCCGTGGTCGCCTGGACCGAGCCGTACCTGGGCTTGACCGGCCAGAAGATCCAGCGACCACAGATGACCAGCAGGGCGGGCATCAGGGTGACCATGGCCAGGAGACCGACGAGGATGCCGATCGCGCAGGCCGGGCCCATCCCCTTGGTGGAGTTGAGGCTGGCCAGCGTCAGCAACATCAGGCTGACCGCGACGGTCGCGGCGCTTGCGACGATCGCCGGACCGGACCGGTGCAGTGCGACCGCCATGGCCTCGTGCCGGTCCTCGTGCCGCCCAACTCCTCGCGGTAGCGCGAGGTGAGCAGCAGCGCGTAGTCGGTGGCGGCCCCGAACACCAACACGGTCAGGATGAAGCTGGTCTGGTTGTTGACCACGAGCCCGGCGTGCTTGGCCAGCAGGTAGATCGCCGCTTCCGACGCGACCAGGGCGCCACCCGCGGTCACCAGCGGCAGCAGCGGCAGGACCGGGCTGCGGTAGGTGAGCAGGAGGATCAGGACCACCACCACCGCGGTGATCGTCGTCAGGCTGCCGCCCCGCCGAAGCCCTTGATGGAGTCGGACGCGTAGCCGGGCGTGCCGGTGACGTAGAAGCCGAGGCCGTTGGCATTCGCCTCGCCGATGACGGTCATCGAGTCGACGAGCTCGCCGAGACCGTCCCAACCCGGTTGTCCTTGCGGACCTGGACGACGGTCTGGATGGCCTTGCCGTCCTCGGACACCACCGGTTCCTGCGGCTGCCCGACGACGTTCGTGACACTGGTGAAGGCCTGAGCGTCAGCCCGCGCCTTGGCTATGTCGGCCGGGGTGACGCCCTCCTGGCGGTCGTAGATCACGATCGCGGGCAGGGTGTCGGCCGTCTGGAACTTCGCGGCCCGATCGACGACCTCCGTCGACTCCGCGTTGCTGGGCAGCCAGGCCGAGTTGTCGTTCTGCTGGACGTCGCTGAGCTTCCCGGCCAACGAGCTGGCCGGGATCAGCAGGACCAGCCAAACGGCGACGACAACCCATTTCGCCACCCGACCGGCGGGCACAGACGCGAGTTTTCGGATCATGCGACTTGTCCTTCGTGTTCAGTGTCCGGGAGCGTGTCGGGATGGCGAGGGCGTCGATCCGACGACGACGTGGATGGACAACCGTATCTGTACCGCAGAGCGACGAATACCGCACCCTCAGTTAGAGAACCTCTATCCGGCCTCGTCAGGCTCCCAGTGCGACGGCCAATCGGTCCTGCGTTCGACAGCGCACATGGCCGAACGCGAGCAACACCGGAGCGTCGGTCAGCACGGGAAGGTGGTACGTGAAGGGGCGAGGGCCGACCATGTCGGGTGCGCCGCGGTAACCGCCGTCCGCGTTCTGTCGGGCGATGAGCCAGGACAGGGCCCGCCCGACGGGCCGCGACTCGGCCCCGTAGCAGAGCGTGATCAACCCGTAGGCGGTGCTGACGTCGTCGCTGGGATCTCCGGGCTGCATCCCCAGCCGCCGTCGTCGTTCTGCGTCTCGCGCACGGTGCGATCGATCCGCGCCGCCATGACCGCACTGCGGCCGTCGCTCGGCTCGGCGGTGTACGCGGCGAGGCGCGCCCGAAACATCGCGTGCAGGCGGCTGCGGCTCCAGCCCGGCTCGAACCCGCCGTCGGACAACTGGCTGTCGGCGAGGAACGTCAACGACGCTGCCGCGCGGACGCGGTGGAGGGCAGCGGTGCGAGCGCCCCGATGGCGGCGGCGGTCATGCACGGCTCCGACGCCGCGCCGGCGACGAAGGTGGGGAAGCCACCGTCGGCACCCTGCACGTCCAGGAGCGCCCGCGCACCGCGTCGCACCGCACCGCCGAACTCGATCGGATCGGTCATCTGCAGGAATTCCAGCGCACACGCGGTGCAGTCGACGTCGTTCTGCGCCACCCCACCGACATGGACCATCCATCGCTGAGCGGGACGCCCCGAGAGGGAACGCGACAGCGGGGCGCCTCCCTGGTGGACGACGAGCATCCGGCCCATCGATCGCAGCAGGTCCGGCGACGCCCCGGCAGCGGCGAGGCCCAGTCCGGCCGTCGCCGTACACCAGTGGTGCATCTCCGCCACGAACGGGAAACCGCCGTCGTCGCGCTGGTGCCGCAGCAGCGTCTCGACGCCGCCACGCACGGTGGCCTCCTGCCCGGGAACACCGGCGAGCCCGTGCAGGGCCAGCAGGTGCATCAGTACGTACCCTCCCACACCGTCTTCGCCGGATCGATGGCGAGCAGGGTGTCCAGCGCGTCCGCGGTGACCCTGTTGCTGACCCCGGCCGCCGAGGCGAGGATCAGTGTCACGGCAGCTCCCTGGACGACCGCCCAGGAGTGCATCGGGTCGCTCGGCGCCTCGCCGTCGGCCACGGTGGCGAGGTCGTTCGGCAGCGGGCACCCGAGCACCGACAGCACGGCACCCACCATCCTGCGGCGGCGGGCCGAGATGAAGCCGGGTGCCGCGCCCAGCACGCCGTCCGTCAGCTTGTTGACGAGCGCGGCGTCACCGGTCGACGCGCGGCTGGTGGCCCGCGCGACCGCGAGCTTGGCGAGGACGCGGTCGAGCCGGTCCGGGGAGTCCTGGTGCGCGCGCAGGTAGGCGAGCAGGCGATCCCGGGCCGGGGACGTCACGCCGGTACGCGTCATCAGCGACAGCGCGAGCGCCGACTCCAGCACCCGGCTCTGGCACTCCTCGCGGATCGCACCGTCCGGGTCGACCCTGCTGCCGACGTGGGCGGCAAGCCGGGACATGGCATCGTTCACGTGCTCTCGGTCCACCTCGGTGGGCCACTCGATGGGAGCCGAACGCTGCACCTCCGGCACTCTCATACCACGCTCCTAACTGGGGTCGGGGGCCGGTGGACGACCACCGGCCCCCGAGCCACACGTGTGAGGCCCGCGGATCAGCGGACGCTCTGCGCGAAACGGAAGACGTTGTACGGGTCGTAGCGGTCCTTGATCGACCTCAGCCGCGGGTAGTTCTCGGCGTAGTACGAGCGCTTCCAGCCGGGCAGCCGCGGGTCGATGAAGTTCTGGTACGTCTCGCCGTTCGAGTAGGGGTCGACGGCAGCGAAGCCGCTGTCCACGAACTGGTACGCGGCGGAGACGGCCTCGGCGGAGACGGGCGCGACCGCGTCCGACGTCAGGAAGCTGGCCGAGTAGTGGGTGTCCCGGTGCACGTAGGCGGTGGCGTTGCGCGAGACGGTGTTCGCCGCCCCGCCCAGAGCCGAGATCTGCAGTTGCCTGCTCTGCCCGTCCAGTCGAGCCGTGTTCTCGACGACCGCCAGCGCCCTCGACCATCCCTCGCGCGGCATCACCTCGCTGAACAGCCGACCTCGCCATGCGCCGAATGCCGGCCGCGGAACCTGGCCCCGGGGATGTGTCCTCACGGTGGCACTGGGCGACCGACAGATCGGTGCACCGGTAGAGGTTCATCATGACCGGCTGATAGGGGCGTTGAAGGTCTGATTGACCACCGGCGCGTGGCCGACCAGCGAGATGAGCCGCTGGATCTCGGCGGCGAACGCCGGGCTGGTGTCCACCGAGCCGAGGAAGATCCCGGCGGTCGGCACCTTGCCGGGCCGGCGTCCACGAGCGTGACGTTGGCACCGCCGCCGATCGACCAGGGCGCGTCGACGAGCCACCGGGTCCAGCCGTCCAGCATGTCCAGCGCCTGGTCGTAGGTCCAGGCGAGGTTGCAGGCGCCGACGAAGGTGAGGGGACGGCGTGATCTCGTAGGAGGTCACGATGCCGAAGTTGCCGCCACCGCCGCCGCGCAGAGCCCAGTAGAGGTCGGGGTTCTGGGTCGGCGAAGCGGTCACGACGGTGCCGTTGGCGAGGACCACCCTGGCCGACGTGACCTTGTCCGAGGCCATGCCGATGCTGCGGGTGAACAGGCCCATGCCGCCGCCCTGCAGGAACCCACCGGCCGCCACCGTCGGGCAGTAACCACCGGAGATGCCCAGCCCGGATGGCGAGAGCGTGTTCATGATGTCGATGAGCTGCGCACCGGGGCCGAGCGTCACACTGCCGTTGCCCAGGGCGACGGCGTTGAGCTCCGACACGTCGATGACGAGACCCGGGTCGTGGAATATCCCCGCGCTGTGGCCGCCGCTCCGCGCCGCGACGGGAATTCCGTGGTCCTGGGCGAAACGCAGGCAGAGCGCCACGTCGGTGGCGGAGGCGCAGTAGGCGACGGCACGGGGACTGGTGTCGTCGAACTGGACCTGGTAGAGCTGCTTCGCCTTCTGGTAGTCGGCCTCGGACGGCAGCACCAACCGGCCGTGGAGGTGGTGACGCAGCCGGCTCCACTTGTTGTCGAGCTTGGTCCGGGCACTCGCGGCACCGGGCAGCGCGAGCGTCGCCAGGGCTGCCCGCTCGCGCCGAGGAGGGACCTTCGAGTAATCACGCAATGCCTCTTTCGTTGGGAGGAGGAGAAAAGACCTGGTCAGGAGGCCTGGTGGCCCAGGACACGAGCCGCCGCGTCACCCAGCGTGCTGGCCGGGTCCTGGCTGGCCCCGACGCTGCGCCAGGCCACGTGATGGTCGGGCCGGACGAGGACGGCACCCTCGTCGGTGATCTCCCGGACGGCCGCCCAGCCCTCGTCGACGTCGGCGTACTGAGCGCCGTCACCGATGCTGGCCACGACGATCGGCACCGAGAGCTTCTCCTCCACCTGCGCGGCCGCCTCGGCCCACGCTGCTCCGTTCGGGCCGACGATCAGCACGAAGCCGCTGTCCGGACCGGCCAGATCCTGCGTGGACAGTCGCCGGCCGTCGCGTTCGATCCACGCGTGCGGCAGTCGGTGTCCCGGACGGGTCGTCGGCTGGTACACGTCACCCAGCGGGGCACGGGCCGGTGGCCTGCTGCCGTCCGGGACGACCGCGCCCGTCTCGTAGGCGAAGCCGATCTCGACGTCGTGGGCCTGGCACTCACCACGGTGGTGGCGAAGATCGCCGCCGCTCGGGCGCGCTGGGCCACACCGACCGGGCTCGGGGCGAAGTACCCGAAGAACATCGGCGTCCGGCGCTCCGGCGGAAGGTGCTGGCCCAGGCCGATCGCGGCGTCGATGACGACCTGGTGGTGGGCTGCCGCGGACATCGCCCAACCGAGGTTGAACTGGCCGATCGGGCGCCGCTCCGCCTCGTAGGTGTCGAGCAGACCGTCCGGTGCCTCACCGCTGATCACCGCTGCCAGCTTCCAGGCGAGGTTGTGCGCGTCCTGGATGCCCGAGTTCAGGCCGAGCCCGACGGCTGGGGCTGCCGGTGAGCGGCGTCGCCGGCGAGCAGCACGCGTCCGTAGCGGTAGTGTTCGGCGAGCACCGCCTCCACCGACCAGGTCGTCACCGCGAGCAGGTTCAGTTCCAGGTCGGGCAGGCCGAGCACCGTCCGAACCTTGGTGAGCACCGCCTGCTCGTCGGAGCGGTCCACGCCCGCCAGGGAGATGTGCAGGCCCCACTCTCGGAGTGCTTGCCCCAGGTCGGCCCCATCTCGATGAGGGCGCTGGAGAGGTCCGGCCGGTACGGGTTGAGGAACCAGGTGATGATCGAGCCGTCGTTCCAGTAGGCCGACAGATCTGCCGAGAAGTAGACGGTGGTGGCGTCGAACAGCTTCGGCATGCCCTGCATCTGCACACCGACCGCGGCACCGACCGTCTGACCACCGTCGGCGGCCACCAGATAGCGGGCCGTGACCGTGGTCATCTCCCCGGTCTCGGTGTCCCGGATCTCCGCGACGACCCGATCACCGTTGTCGGACACCGAGGTCAGCTCGTGGCCGAAGAGAACGCGTCCCGGATTGCGCTGTTCGGCGTGGCGGCGCAGGATCGGCTCCAGCCGCACCTGCGGCAGCTTGACCGGCATGACGGGCGCGGCCGCCGCGTACTTCTCGTGCAGGGCGCCGCCGCCGAAGCCGTCCATCTCGTGGATCAGCTTCCCGTCCAACGGCCCCTGACCGGTCAGCGTGGTCTGCCAGCGGACCTTGCCGAACTCCTCCGGCGACGCACCCAGCTCGGTCACGTCGGCTTCCAGCCCGTGCTGGCGGAAGATCTCCAGCGTGCGCTGGTTCAGGTAGTGCGCCTTCGGCAGCTTCGACGTGTCGGCACGCCGCTCCACGAGCAGATGGTCGACGTGGTGGTCGGACAGGAAGATGGACGCGGACAGTCCGCTGCCACCTCCACCCACGATCAGAACCGGAACCTCTATAGCCCCCATGTCTGTCCCTTCAGATCAGGTGGATGTGCCTTGCTAGACCGGGTCCGCGACAGCCCCGTCGGACAGCTGCATGATGTCCAGGACCTCGGGCTGCCAGCGGTAGTACGACTGGAGCTTGTAGTACTCGCCGTCCGGCTGAGAGGCGACGGCATAGACGAACCTCGTGTTGACCTCGGACTGCCGCACGTGCGTGACGAACCGCTCGACCGTCGGGTCGAGCGGCACCGCAGCTCCGCCGGATCCGCTGTCGCCACGGCGAAGCAGACCCGCTCGACCTTCGGGGAGTCCCAGTTCACGGTCACGTAGATCCCGAACGCCCGTTGGCCCAGCTCGAGCATCTGCGCGCTCGGCTCGGCCTGGTCGACCTCGCGGAGCATCGATCGGACCGAGTCCGGCGCGAACCCTCCGGCAGGGGTTCGCCGAAGTACACGTTCACGGTCCGCTTCGGGTAGTCGATCCCCAGCAGACCCACCGTGTCGCCCAGGCCGTACCGGGCGAAGAAGTCGAGGCTCTCTCCCAGGCTGCGCGGCATCGCCGGGATCCTGGCGAGCTTCGACACCTCCTGCAGCTCCCGCGGGCAGCACCAGCCAGACCTTCTTGAAGCCCCGACCACCCCGAAGTCGATGCCGTAGCTGTCGATCGAGCAGTGCGTCCGCACCTCGGCGAGCAGGTCGCTGATCGGGTGGTCCGTCGGCGCGAGCAGGCCGTTGTCGACGGCCAACTGGTACGGGTCGACGTCCAGGGGAACGGTGAACCGGCAGTCGAGGTCGCCCGAGTGGTCCTACCGGTGGCCACCGGAACGCGACAACGGCCCGCGCGAGTGCGCCGCCGTAGACGGTCAGGATGGGCAACACCCTGTCTCGTGAGCACGGCACGTCCAGCACCCGAGCCGTCCGCTCGATGGCCGCGTAGAGGCTCTCCACCGTCTCTCCCGGCTCGATCACACCCACCTCGCCGATGGCCCTGTCCGCATCTTGGCGCTCCATGCCAGCAACACTCGGCCACCGCACATGGCCGGCACTGGGTGCGACTTGACGCCGGCTTGGCGAGCTCGCCCCGGACGGGCCGCGCTTCGGGTGGGCACGCGGACCGAGCCGGCCACCCGTGAAGGGCAGCCGGCTCCGGCCTGCGGTGACCGCGCCGCGTACCCGGCGCGATCGGAGTGGTGTTATCGGGCGATGACCAACGTGGCGGGTGACGGTGTGGGGTGGAACGTGATGTCGCTGAAGCCGGCCTTGGTGAGCCAGCTCTGGTAGTCGGCCCGTCGCCAGGTTCCGCCCTGCTTGCTCTTGAGGAGCATCTCGCCGGCGAAGATCAGTGCGAACGGTGGGCCGCTGCGGTCGTCGTCGACCACGTAGTCGTTGACGACGAGGCGCCGCCGGGTTTGAGGGCGGCCCGGAGCTTGGCGAAGACCGCGATGTTGTCCTCCGGCCCCTCCTGGTGGGCGATGTGGGAGTACACGGCGAGGTCGTAGGTGGCGGCCCCGAAGTCGGCGCTGTGCAGGTCGCCGTCGATGCTGGTGAACCGGTCGGCGACACCCGCTCGGCCAGCAGCCGGTGGGCGATCGAGTTGATCGGGGCCCAGTCGAGCTGGGTGGCGCGGGCGCTGGGATTGAGGCCGAGCCAGATGGCCGAGTAGATGCCGGAGCCGCCGCCGACGTCGAGGATCGAGACGTCCCCGGCGTCGGCCAGTCGCAGGATGTCGGCGGCGATCGTCGCCACCGGCACCGACTGCGCGGCGATGGCCTGGACCAGGTTCTCCCAGTGCGGGTTGTCGGCGACCTCGACGGTGGCGACGGCCGCCGGTCCCCGTCCCGGACCGCGTCGGGCAGGCCGGCGAGGCTGCCCAGGTGGCCCAGTTTGAGGGTGGCGAAGGCGCTCAGGCAGGTCGGGGTGCCCTCGACCAGGAACGCGGACGCCTCGGCACTGTTGTGGTAGACGCCGTCGTGCACCTCCACCAGCCGGAGACTCACCAGTCCGTCGAGGAGCGCCTGCGCGCCGCGGACCGAGATCCCGGCGCGCGTGGCCAGTGGGTCGACGGTCTCCGCGCCGGCTTCGAGATGCGTGAACAGCGAGTGGCTCGCGGCCGTGCCGATGATGCCGGTGGCCCAGTATCCGAAGATGAGCTGCATGATCCGATCGGGTGTCGGCTGGTCGGCGCTCATGCGGATCCTCCCCGGCTCGCCGATGGGCGGACGTGGGTGCGAGCGCGGCCCGCAACGCCTCCGCCACCCGCTCGACCTGGTCCAGGTCGAGCTCGGCGTGCATCGGGATGGCGAGGTTGCGCTCGAAGAGGTCCGCCGAGACCGGGCAGGTCTGCTTGGTGTCGAACACCGGCTGCAGGTGGCTTGCCCAGGTGCCGTGTCCGCTGCCGATGCCCTGGCCGCGCAGCTCGGTGGCGACCGCTGCCCGGTCCACGGTCGGGTCCAGCGTGACCATGTAGGTCTGCCAGGCGTGGGTGCGGTCGTCCGGTACGTGCGGAAGCGTGAGCAGCGGCTCGTCCGCGAGGAGTTCCGCGTAGCGCGCGGCGACCGCGACCCGGCGGGCCAGCAGCTCGTCGACCCGACCCAGCTGCACCTGCAGAATCGCGGCGGCGATGTCGGACAGCTTGTAGTTGTATCCGATCTCGGTGAACTCCGGGATCGGCAGGCCGACGATCTGTGCCTGGTCGAAGATGCTGCCGATACCGAAGGACGAGCGCAGCCGGGCGTCCGCCGCGAGCAGCGGATCGGCGGTGAGCAGGGCTCCGCCCTCACCGCTCGTGGCGCCCTTGCGTCCGTGGAAGGACAGGCAGGCCACCGGGGCCAGCGCGCCCGCCTTCCGCCCCTGGTAGGTGGCGCCGACAGCGCAGGCGGCGTCCTCCACGAGAAAGAGCCCGTGACGTTCGGTGATCGCCGTCAGTTCCGCGTAGTCGGCGGGTAGACCGACAGTGTCGACGGCGATCACGCCCACCGTTCGGGAGTGATCAGATCCGCCACGGCCTGCGGATCGATGGTGCCGGTGTCCGCGCGTACGTCGGCGAAGACCGGTTCCGCGCCGACGTACCGCACCGCGTGTGCCGGTGCCGGGAACGTGTAGTCGGCGACGATCACCTCGTCTCCCGGCAGCACCTTGAGGGCGAGCAGGGCCAGGTGGAGCGCGGCGCCGCAGTTGCTGACCGCGACCGCGCCACCGAGGCCGTAGCGGGTGACGAGTTCGGCCTCCAGCGCCTTGCCCCGAGGGCCCTGGCCAGCCGGCCAGCCGGAGGCGAACACCTGCGCGACGGCGGCGAGTTCCCGCTCGCCGAGGCTGGCGTGGACCAGCGGAATGGAGTTCATCGTCGTCGACTCCCGCCGTGCGTTGCGCCGACCGGTTCGGAGAGTGCGGGTGACCCGTAGCGAAGGGGGTGATCTGGCGGACGTCGTAGCGGTCGCGGAGCCGCTGCACGGCGTCCGGGTCCACCGTCCGGCCGGCGGCGAAGATCTCGCAGATCTCCTCGAAGTAGCGCTCGTGATCGGGCGCCGGAGAACTCTGGAACAGCATGCGCGCCGGCTCGTCGCTCGGGTTGCGGAACGCGTGTGGGCAGCCTGGCGGCACGAACATCGAACTGCCCACACCCGCACGGACCACCCGGGCGCCGTCGGGCGACTCCCAGTCGTGCCAGGTTTCCCGGCACGCTCGGTCGGCTCGAACGCGAACAGGTCGAGCGTGCCCTCCAACACGTAGAAGAACTCCTGCGACCGTCCGTGGCTGTGCGCCCCGACGTCGAAGCCGGGAGGCACCACCACCTCGAAGATCGACGCCACCGAACCGTCGGCACCGGTGACCTTGAACGTGACCTCCTGCGCCTTCGTCGTCAGCTTCCGGCCCTGGCCGGGTGGGACCACCAGGCCGCTCATACCGCAGGTACCGCAGTGATCGGCGCCAGATCGCGCGAGTGGGGCACCACGGTTTCGGGGCGTACCAGTTCGATGGTGTCGAGCGGGTCGACGACCCAGCTGCCCATCGCCATCTCGGCGGTGATCCGGGCCGAAGCCCGCGATGACGCCGGTGGAACCCGCCACCATCGACTTCTCCTCGAACAGCCGCCGCGCCGCGTCGAGGACGACAGCGCTGGCGATGTTGCCGTGTTCGGTCAGGGTCGCCCAGCTGTGGCGGAACATGCCGCGGTCCACGTCGAGGAACTTCGCCAGGTCGTCGAGGATGCGTGGTCCACCAGCGTGCACGATGTAGAAGTCGAGATGTCCGATGTCCCAACCATGCTCGCGGGCCAGGTCGCGCAGCACCGGAGCCAGCGGCTCCATCGTGCCGGGGACCCTCCGGTCCAGCTGGAAGTGGAAGCCGGTGGCGCGCACGGCGTACGAGATCCACTCCTGGGTGTTCGGGATGAGATGGGAGGCGTTGCGCTCCAGCGCGATGCCGGTTCCGCCGGTGCCCCGGACCACGGCCGCCGCGACCGCGTCACCGAACAGTCCGTCCGACAGCAACGCACCGATGTTGTCGTCGACGGGCTGGTAACACAGCGAACAGAACTCGGCCGACACGATCAGGACGTTGCTGTCCGGGTAGGCCGTGCAGAAGTCGTGGGCCCGGTTGATCGCCGCACCTCCGGCGGCGCAACCGAGTTGTGCGATGGGCATCTGCCGGGTGTCCGACCGGAATCCCATCTCGTTGATGAGCCAGGCGGTCAGCGACGGCATCAGGAAGCCGGTGCACGACACGTAGACGATGAGGTCGATGTCGGTCACCGCGACACCGGCGTTCGCCAGAGCCTCCTCGATGACCTCCGGGCAGCGCTTCTTCGACTCGACCTCGTAGATGCGGTTGCGTTCCGCCAGGCCGGGGTGGTTCAGCGCCAACTCGATCGGCTGAACGACATGGCGCTTCTGCACGCCCGTGTTCTGGATCAGACGTAGCGCCAGCGGAAGCTGCGCCTTTCCGGCATGAATCCGTTCGGCGAATGCCAGCGTCTCTTCCATCGTGATGACATATTCCGGCACCCTCACCGAGGGTTTGCACAACGTTGCCATGTATGGAGTCCACCTTTTGTCTGTGATACCGGGAGCTTCGGAGACGCTGGATGAACGGCCGATGGCCGTAGACGCCGACGGCGGCCACGACCACCGACCACGTTCGTGGTCGAGCCGCTAGACGGCGTCGAACTCCGCCAGCACCCGTCCCACAGCCCGATACGGGCATTGATCGCGCCGACGCTGACCACGTCCGCCTCGGCCTCACGGGTCGGGTCGCCGTCGCACAGGGCAGCGAGGAGGCGCAGCGCCAGCGGGCCGTGCTCGTCGTGGTCCAGGGCGATGTGGCGGTCCAGGTAGTGTCGGAACACCGGGGCGTTCGCCAGCACCTCGTCCACGTTCGCTCGGACCTCGGAGAACACGTCCGGCAGCAGGTTCTCGCGGCCGTGGCAGAACGAGGACGCCACCTCGTGCGGCGCGCCGGTCAGGGCCACGTCGAGGGTGTGGCCGACGAACTCCCGGACACTGGCGGGGATCCGCTCGTCCTGAGTGCCGCCATGGGTCCGACTCCGCTGTCCAGCGCGGTGAGGAACGCGTCGATGGGTTCGGTGTCGGCGCCGAGCTCGACCATCGCCCGGCGGTACAGCTCGAAGTGACTGATGTAGCCCCGCCGATGTCCTCGTCGGTCTCCTCGGCCAGGACGATCTCCATGATGAACCTGCCGTGCTCGGCGTGCCCGCGCGGCTGCCAGGGCAGCGTGACCGTGGTGACCTCGGTCTGCAGGCGCTTGAGCAGGGTGAAGAAGTCCCACACGGCGAACACGTGGTGCTTCATGAAGATGCGCAGCCGGTCCTCGGTGGTGATCTGTCGGTAGAGGGGTGCCTGACAAGGCTGGCGCGTGCGGCGTCGAACTCGCCTTTCGCGGTCAACTTTCCTCCCTGTGGATTGGTGGTCCCGTCGAGGTGGTGCACGCTCGCCTCACCCGCCCGCCTGCACGAGCCGGCGGGACAGCTCGACGCGCCGTACTTTCAAGGTGCCGGTCCGGGGCAGGTCGGCCTGGAGGATCTGGACAGGCTCGGCGAGCTGCGGAAGATCGGCGACCGCCGTCCGCCAGCGCTCCGGGTCCAGCGGCTGGTCGTCATGGGTGCAGAGCACCGGCACCGGTTCGAGGTTCGGGCCCGGCACCACAGCGAGTTCGCTGAGCTCGTCGAGCCGGCCCAGCACCAGGTCTTCGACCTCCAGGATGCTGCGGACGCCCGGGATCATGTCGATCTCACGGTCGAGCATGTGCAGGCAGCCCAGCTTGGTGCGGTAACCGACGTCCCCGGTCCGCCACCAGTCGCCGTGCCGGTTGGTGTCGTAGCGGTCCTGCTCCCCGAAGTAGGTCTTGGCCAGACCCACCCAACCGACCTCGATGTAGCCCGGGTTGGTCTCCGACGGCGAGTGGCCGTTGCGACTCACCACGCGCACCTTGGCCGAGCCGGGCATCGGGTAGCCGACGCATCGCCCGTCGGCCCGGTGGGCGGACCTACGGAAGTACGGCCGACCGACGGCCGGGCCGACCTCGCTCTGCCCGTAGATCTGGAAGAAGATCGGTGCCCGCCGATCGGACGATTGGAGCAGCCGTCCCATCGTCCGGGGATGGATCGCGTCGAACGTGCTGCTGAAGTACTTCACCGAGGCGAACGGCCGGCGTGGGTCGTCGGTCAGGCACTCCCACTCCATCAACGAGTTGGGTAGTGCCTCGATGAACCCCGGCCGGTGCTCGATGAACGACCGGGCGATGCTCTCCGGGTTGGACTCGTTCAGCAGCAGTACCGGCATTCCCGTAACAGCACCAGCGCCATCGCGGCGAACATCCGGGAGTGCACGAACGAGATGTGGATGGCGACGGTCTCGCGCTCTCGCCTGCGCATCAGCGACAGGAGTCGCCACTGCGGCGTGAGCCGGGCGCCCATGGTGCGCGGCGTGTGCACGACGAGCTTGGGCAACCCGGTGGTGCCGGACGTATGGGTGATCATGGCGGCCTCGTCCAGCGGCCGGTCGACCGGCTGGACCCGCGCGGAGCCGGTGAGGTCGGCGAGCGACACCGCGCCCGGCCGGCCGCCGGCCACGAGGATCACCCGTCGGCGACGTCCGTCAGCCGCTCACCGGCCAGCGCGTCGAACATGCGCTCGTCGGTGACCACCTTCGGCCGGTCCAGCCTGCCGAGCAGGGCCCCGACGGTCGCGGCGTCCAGTGCGGGCGAGAGCAGCACGGGAACTGCCCCGACGCGGGACACCGCGCTGGCGATCACCCACACGTCGAAGTTCGCGGTCTTGTAGATGGCGACCCGGTCCCCGGCGCGGACCTTGGCCGCCGCCAGGCGGCCGGCCAGGTCGTCCACGTGCTCGGCGATCTGGGTCACCGTCATCCGCCGTCCCGCCTCGGGCAGGACGTCCAGGTCGTGGTCGAGGCTGAGTGGCGTGGACGCGTTCTGGGTCGCCGCCATCTCCGGCAGGCTGCCGAGATGCAGGCCGTTCTTCCGTACCGTGCGATGGATTTCGGCGCTCTTCAAACGGACCGCCTCCTCTGCGGGTCGTCGATGAACATTCGGGAGGACGTGCGTCAGCGGCGCGAGCGGACCACGCTCGGCTGACGCCGAAATGACGCCGGATCCAGACGCAGGCATTCACGCTGGTCGACGTCATGATCGCCGAGGTCCACTTCCCGCCATCATGTGTAGGTAGTGTCGACCGACCGACTTAAGCGCTGCCGAGCAGCGGATTGGTGCCGACTTGGCGGTCCGCGGCGCGCGGAATCAGCCCTCGTCGCCCTCGGCGACGCCGAGGAGCGCGGCGCGGTGCACCGAGCCACCGTCGCGATTGCGGACGACCGCCAGGCAGGACCGGAGCAGCGAGAGCTGCGCGGGTCGGTCACCCGTGGCAGGGCGCGCTCGAACACCGCGAGGAGCCGCCGGTTGATCGCGTCGTGGCCGATCGGGTACCAGTTCAGTTCACCGACAGCGGCGACCGCCGCCGCGACCAGTCGGTCGGCGTCCTGGTCGGCCTGGCTGTCGTACGCCGAGAGGGCCTCCTCCAGCGCCTGGATCAGTGCCGGAAGCCCGTCGTGGTGGTTGCCCGCCCGACACAGGGACGTGCCCAGACCCGACAGCAGCGGGTAGCGGTCCCGGTCTTCCCGGTTGGTCAGATCGGCAGTGGACAATGCCTGTCGCCACAGCGCGGCGGCCTCGTCGAAGGCGAGGTTGGCGTCGGCGAAGCGGGCGGCGGCGACGGCGTGGGTCACCGCAATGGCGGCGGAGGCGGGATCGAGTTCGGCGGCGACCAGCCAGTGGCGGGCCGTCTCGGCGGCCTGCCCAGGGTCGTCCGCCCAGGCACGGGCCGCCGCCTCGCCGATCCGGCGGTGTCGGCGGATCCGGCGCAGCCGGCCGGTCGTCTCGTAGAGCACGTCGGCGGTCACCGGGTGGGTGAAGCGGAACCAGCCCAACCGCTGTCGGTCTTCGACGAGCAGACCGGCCGTGACCGCGGAGTCCATCGCCTCCAGCGCCGCCTCGATCCCGACCGAGGCCGCCTCGGCGACGATCTCGACGTCGAAGTGCCGGCCGGCCACGGCCGCGACCGACAGCAGCTCGGCTGCGGCCGTGGGCAGACGGGCGACCCGGTGCAGCACCACCTCACGGATCGATGCCGGCACCGGCCCCGGGTGAGTACGGTCCAGGCCCGGGGCGCCGCTCAGCTGTGCGAGCAGTTCCCGGAGGAGGAACGGGTTGCCCCGGGTGCGGTCCCACAGCTCGTCCGCCGTCTGCCGGTCGACCTCCCGACCGAGAACCGCACAGGCCAGCGTGTGGGTCTGCTCGACATCCAGACCGTCCAGTGCGATGCGGGTCGCGCCGGCGCGGGCCAGCACCGCGAGCGTCTCGGCCAGCGCGACCGACTCCCCGACGAGTAGGACACGATCACCAGCAGACGGCTGGCCGGCACCGCATCGGCGAGGCGGACCAGCATCCGCAGCGAGGTCGGGTCGGCTCGCTGGAGATGGTCGAGAACCACCACCACCGGAACGGTGCGGGAGACGTCGGTCAGGTACTCGACGATCGTCTCGACCTCGCGCAGGGCGTCGCCGGTCGCCATCTGCCGGGTGGGTCGCGCCAGCAGCTCGGCCACCGGAGCCGGGACCGCCTGCCGGGGAAACGCGGCGACAGCCGAACGCAGGACCTGCTCCCACGGCCACCAGGCGGGAGCGACCACGTGCTCGGGACAGGTGCCCCAGAGCACCGGCACCTCGGCCAGCGCGGCGAACCGTCGCAGCAGGCTGGTCTTTCCGATCCCCGGCTCGCCGGACACCGTCACCACCTGCCCCCGACCGGCGGCTGCGGCGACTGACGCCGCGTCCAACTGCCGCAGTGTCGACTCCCGACCGACGAACCTCTCGCCCTCGACGACCCGGTGGAGCGGCGGAGTGGTCGGCGTACCCGAAGGTGTCCCGGCCGGCAATGAGGTCAGCTGCGGGTCCGCGACTTGGCTGAGGATCTCGCGTTCCAGGTGTTGCAGCGCCGGTCGTGGATCGACACCCACCTCGTCGGCCAGCCGCCGTTGGACGGTCCGCAGCACGTCCAACGCCTCATTCTGGCGGCCGGCGCGGTACAACGTCAGGCTCAGCAGCTCGCAGCCGTACTCCCGCAACGGATGGGCCCGGACGAGCGCCTCCAGCTCCGGGACCGCCAGCTCGTGGCGGCCGACGGCCAGCAGCGCCGCGCAACGGGCCTCGATGACCGACAACCGCAGCTCTTCCAGCCGCGCCACCTCGCCGGCGACATGGGTGACCGTGGCCACCTCCGAATACGCCTTTCCGCGCCACAACGCCAGGGCGGCCTCGAACTCGGCGAGCGCCCGCGGCGGATCGTCGCGACCCACGCCTGCCACCCGCCGTGGCGTGTTCGCCGAACCGACGAACGTCGACGTCGACCATCCGCCCGTCCAGCAGATAGCCGCCGGGGCAGGTGCGCAGGACCGCGGCTGGCTTACGGGGACCACGATCCGGCTCCAACACCCGGCGCAGGTTGGCGACGTACGCCTGCAGGGAGGTCATCGCCGACCGTGGCGGGCGGCCCGCCCACAGCGTCTCCAGGATCATCTCCACCGCGACTGGTTGGCCGATCCGGCTCACCAGGAGCGCGAGCAGTGCGCGCTGCTTGGGCGTGCCCAGGTTGGCCAGTCGACCGGCGACCACCGCCTCGAGTGGGCCCAGCGCGTGGAACTCCACAATGGCCGGACCCTCGCCCGGCACACCCGGGGTCGGCGCCTCTGTCCACCGGAGCGAGTCGGGCAGCGGATGGCGCGTGGCCCTGGCGACCGCACCGGTCATTCGTCGCCCACTATGCGGGCAGGAAACGCCGACCGCATGATGGTGCCCCTTTCCCCGCGGATACAAGGCTGCGCCCACGTGGCAGGCACGAGGTTACCGGCAGTGGAGAGACAGTGGCAATGGAGCGGCCCGGACCCGTGTGGGCACCATAATGAACGCCAATGGACCAATTTCGGAAACCATGTCGTCCGACGATGTGAGCGACGATCCCACGGATCAGCACCGGAAGGTATCGTCTGGTGTCCCTCAATCCGACGGAAGGAATTACGTGTTCGCCACCTACGTAACGATCAATATCCTCGCGTCGCTCTTCACCGCCATCGCCGCCACCACGTACCTGATCAATCATGACTATCCCCGGGAACAGATGGAGATGAAGCGCCTGCCGCTGACCTGGATGCCCAGGTTGGGCCTGACGCTCGCGGCGGGGTCGCTCGGCCTGCTGGTCGGCTTCGCGGTGCCGGTGGTGGGCACGCTCGCCTCGCTGGGCCTCGTGCTGTACTTCATCGGCGCCTTCATCGCCCACGCGCGGGTCGGCTCCCGCAAGCTCGTCGGATGGGCCGTCTTCTTCGTCACGGTCGTGGCGGCATTCGTGGTGAACCTGGCCTACCACGGCCCGTGGTGATCCGAAACGGCCACCGCCAGAACGCGGTCGAGACAGCCCTCAGATCCTTGCGCCCATGCCGCCCAGGAGGCCTCGACCACAACAACGATGACGATTGTTGAAATCAAGCTCGACCGGATGACCACGGTCCGGTATAGGGCGCAGCGCCGGATGGAGATCCCTGGCTGGCCGCAATGGTGCGGAAAATCTGCTCCAGAACCGGGGATCGGCTCTCAGTTCGTGCAGCGGCACCCACGCGTGGAAGGCGATCTCACCAATTCGCCCAGGGCGCAGACTCAGCACGCGGGACGACTCCGTCCAGCCCACACCGGGCGCCGGCCTGGTCACCGGTGGGCCCGGAGCCGGTTGGCGCCGGGCCCACCTCTGTCGTGCTCAGGGACTGGCGCAGGTGACGTTGCTGGCTGGCGTGGCACCGTCGCCCGTGGCGGTGAACCCGAACGTCGTCGACGCGTTCGCGCCCAGCGTGCCGTTGTAGGCGACGTTCCGGACGGTGACGTTGCCGCTGGTGCCGGTGTTGGTTCCACTCCAGAGGCTGCTGATGGCCTGGCCGCTGGCCAGGGTCAGGCCCACGGTCCAGCCGTTCAGTGTCGCGGTGGAGTTGTTGGCCACTGTGACCTCGGCCTGGAAACCGCCGGGCCACGCGTTGAGCGTCCGGTAGGTGGCGGCGCAGGTGCCCGGCTCACCGGTCGGCGGTGGGGTGGTCGGGGGCGGATCAGTCGGGGGCGGATCGGTCGTGGGCGGTGGGGTCGTCGGGGTGTGGTCGACTCGAACTGGCTGAAGAACCGCCAGATCTCGCCCGAGGTCCACGTCCGGGAGTCGTTGGGGCTGCCGGACCCGTCGACCGGGCTGGGCGTGTGGTCACCGTCGAACGCGGCCCACTGCACCGGGTAACCGGCCCGGCATCCGGCGTACGTGGTGGTGATGTGGGTGAGACTGCCCCGGCTCGGTTCGCGTGGACTCTGCGCGGTACACCCGTTGTTCCGGACGAACGTGTCGCGGATCTGTCGGCCCTGGGAAATGTTCAACACGCTGTCGTAGATGCCGTGGATGCCGAAGTAGGCGACCGGCTGGGTGCCACCGTTGCATCCGCTGAGGTTGGCACCGGACAGGACGGTGACCGCGCGGATGACCGTGGGCCGGGCGCAGGCCACCGCGTAGCTCATGGCCCCGCCGTAGCTCCAGCCCAGCGCGAAGCGTTGGGTCGTGTCGACGCAGAGGTCGTTCTCGATCTGCCGGGAGATGTCGTCGAAGAGGGTCAGGTCCCGACCATTGGTGTTGGCCCAGCCGGCGTTGAGGCCCTGGGGGCGACGAAGATCGTGCTGTTGTTGGACAGCGACTGAAGCCCGTAGTAGCCGGCCGAGGTGACGTTGTTGGCCGAGCCGTTCAACCAGTGGAAGCCGAAGATCAGTCGGTAGGGGCGGTTCCGGTCGTACCCGTCCGGGATCCGCAGGTTGTACGTGCGGCTCTGTCCGCTGCTCTGGATCGTGCGCGTGCCGCTGGCCAGCGTCGGGGCCTGCCGCAGCCCGCGGTCGCCGCGAGGGTGCCGTTTGTCGCGGCGACCGCCGTTGCACCGAAGCCGCCGCTCAGCGCGCCGCCGGTGGCGGCGAGGAGAAGCGCCGCGGCCGCGATTGATGGGAGGAGAAGTCTGCGTCTCAGCATGGATTGGGCTCCTTGCCGTTGGGCGACCAGCAGCGGTCGCCTGGCATCGACGGGGCCCGGACTGGTCACCAACCGGGAAGGTGGCGGGAGGGTGCGGCCCTCGGCGCGTCTTCGCCGACCGGCTCAGGTGACCGGGAGCGTGCCCTTCACTCCCGGCTGAAAGATAGCATGTTATCGATAACACACCGAGCCGATCGAGCCTCCCGACGTCACGACCGGAGCGGTCGCGCCGCCCACTCGGCGGCCACCTCCCGCGGGTCACCGGTCCGAAAGAGTGGAGGCTCGTGCAGCAGGAAGTCGCGGTGGCTGATGTTCCAGGCGTACGCGCCGGCCATGGCGAAGGCCAGCACGTCGCCCACGCCGATCGGCCCGGCGGTGGCCGACCGGGAGAGCACGTCCTTCGGGGTGCAGAGCTGCCCGACCACGGTGACCGGCCCTCCGTCGCTGCGGGGGCGTCGGCACCGTGCCGCCGGTGCACGCTGAAGGGCTGCGCGTGCCCTTCGCCGCCGGCGTCCGCAGGTGGTGGGTGCCGCCGGCCACCACCACGAACCACTCGCCGTACGAGCGCTTCACGTCGATGACCTCGGTGAGGTACGCCCCACAGTGGGCGGTGACCGACCGGCCCGGCTCGATCCGCAGCCGCACTCCCGGGTAGCTGTCCAGGACATCCGTCAACGCCCGGCCGTAACCCGCCCAGTCGAACCGTGCCGCCGGGTCGGTGTAGTCGACTGTCATGCCCCGCCCACGTCGATCTCGTCGGCACCGACCTCGGCCACCGCCCAGCGCACCACGGCGGAGGCCACCGTCGCGGCGAGCGGTGCGTCCAGCCCGCTGGCCAGGTGGGCGTGGACTCCGCGTACGTCGATGCCGGCCGGCGGGCGGCGGGCACAGGTGATCGCGTCGTCCGGATCCATGCCGAACGGGCTGGGCCCTCCGCCCATGACCAGGCTCGCGCCCGGCGCCTCGACCGGCAGGTTCACGCGCAGCAACACCTGGGCCGACGCGCCGGAGGCGGTGGCCAGTGCGCCGAGTCGTTCCAGCTCGGCGGGCGACTCCACGTGGATGCGGTGCACCCCGGCGGCGAGGGCGGCGGCGAGGTCCGCGTCGGTCTTGCCCGGCCCGGCGTACGCGGCCGGTGCCCGTCCGGGCAGCACCTCGGCCAGCCTCCGCAACTCGCCCCGGCTCGCGGCCTCGAACCCGTCGACGACCGGGGCGAGGGTCCGCAGCACACCGGGATCCGGGTTGGCCTTGACCGCGTACAGCAGCTCGACCTGCCGGGGCAGCGCCTCCCGGATGGCTCAGGCGTGCGCCGCCAGCGCGTCGAGGTCGTGGACGTAGACGGGTCGCGTCACAGTGGCCAGCCCATCGGGTTGTGCACCGGCACGAAGGGTGCGGCCCGGTCCGCGTCGCGCCGCCACCGGACGAGCAGGTTGGCCTTGGCCACCAACGGCTCACCGTCCACCAACGCGCGCAGCTCGGGTGGATCACCGAGGTCGGCGGCCACGGCCTCGATGACGACCCGCAACTCCTGCCACAGCCGTCGTTCGATCTCGGGTCGCGCGTCGGCGAGGCCCCGCCGATGCCGGCGAGGTGGTTGACGAACAGGCAGTAGACGATCCGGTGGTGGGACGCCCGGGGACCGTAGCGGGCCTGTGCCGGGACGCCGTCCGGCCAGGTGGCCCACCGTTCGGCGTCCAGCTTGACCCCTCCAGGTCGCGCAGCAGCATCCGCACCGGGCGACGGTCGCTGTCGAGCACGACGACCACGTTCTGCAGGTGCGCCTCGTGGACGACACCGTGGCTGAGCCAGCAGCGCAGCACCGCCGGCACCAGCAGCCCGACGTACGCGCGCCACCAGGCCACCGGATCCGGTGTCACCAGCGGCGCGGCGGCCAGCGCCGCCGCCAGCATCGGGTGTCCCCGGGCGCAGGTGCGGGCGCAGGCCGGTCCGCAGGATCGTCCCGTACGCCTCGTCCGGGCCGGGCACGTCGACAGTCCGGTAGGCGGGCTCGGCGAGCAGCCGACCCCGTCCGGCATCGGCACCCGGGCCAGCAGGTCGGTCAGGGCCACCGCTCCGGTGAGTTCGTAGCGGGCGTTCTTTCGCAGGCAGTTGGTGATCCGCACGTGCAGGCTGGTCTTGACGAACAGGTCGGCCTCGGGGCGTACAGGGTGCGGACGCTCGCCGTCGGCCGCACCGGCACACCGGCCTCGCCCAGGTCGCGCAGCCGTGGGTGGGTGGGCGGGATCAGTGACAGCTGCCAGGGGTGCACCGGCAGGACCCGGTGCCCGACCGGTGGGCGCGGCGGGTCGAGGGCGGCCACGAGCGGATCGAACGGCCCGGCACCGGCGATCAGGTCGTCCGGTACGGCGAGCCAGCGCAGCCGGAACGACGTACGCAGTTCCGGCGCGTACGCCCGCCAGCTGTCCGGGTGACCGCTGCGCCACTTCGGGGTGGGATGGTGCGGGTGGCCGAAGACCAGGGACTGCTCGGAGTCGACGTACGCGTCGATGGCCGGCTCACCGGTGGGGTGGGATCCTCGGCCGGTCGGTCGGCGAGCAGCCGGGCGACGGTGTCCCGGCTGGCCCGAACCTGCTCGACGAACTCGTCGTTCGCCAGGCCGGTGGCCACGGTGAGTTCCGCAGCGACCAGGGCGGCGAGGCCGTCCGCGTCCAGGTTCGCCCACCGTCCGCCATCGGTGGTCCGTTGCACCGGGCCGGTGTAGCGGTGCGCGCCGAGCGCCGAGGACGCGCGACCGCGCAGCGCACCGTGACGTCGAGGTGCCGCAGCAGCAGGTGCGCGGCACCGTCGAGGACGGTCGGGGCGCTCTCCGGCGGAGCGAGTTCGCGCAGCAGGCAGCCGAGACGGCGTGAGCGGCGGCCAGGTCCGCGAGCGGGCCGGCGTCGGTGGCCGGTCGGGAGCGCAACCGCACGCTCGTCATCGTGTCTCCCGGAGGTAGTTCGGGCCGGTACGCAGGTAGTACTTGTTGATGTCGGCGCAGCCCAGCCGTTGTTTGGGCAGCAGGGTGCCGGCGGTGAGCATCGCCTTGATGGGCAGGTGGGCGGCCCGCAGGACCCGTTCGGTGAGGGTTTGCGCCGCCGGGCCGTCCCCACCGGTCCCGGGCGGCGGCGAGCCGGGGCACCAGCGCCTCGGCGGGCGACGGCACGGGCAGCCCACGGGCGGCCAGTGCGACAAGCGGCGCGGCCGCGGCCAGGTGCAGCGTGATGGTGATGAACACGTCGGCCAGCTCCTGCGGATCCCGCGCCCACATCCGGTCGTCGGTCAGGGCGAGCCTCCCGGCCCCGTGTCGCCGGTCGAGCCGGGCGCCGTCGTTGTCCTTGTAGAGCAGGCCGACAGTGCCGTCCGGGTGCACCAGCAGGTGGATGTTCTGCGGGTGCGCCTCCAGGGCGATCCTTGGCGGAGCCAGAGGAAGACGTGCCAGTCGAGCAGCAGGTCCAGGTAGGACTCCAGCAGTGCGATCGGCCGGCGCGGGCTGATCCGTTGCAGGACCGTGCCGGCCGTCGGGTCGACGGCGGCGAGGCCGCGACCGGCACCACGTGGACGCCGGCCAGGTCGCGGGAAATCGTCGCAGCAGGAAGCCACGCCGCTCATCGTCGCCGACGTGCCCCAGGTGCTCTCGTCGGCGTGCCGGATCCGACCGGCGAAGGCCGGTTCCGCGGTGGCGATCCGGTCCAGCAACGCGGCGACGGCCGCGCCGTCGGCGAGCGAGCCCGGTTGCAGGGTGCGTCGGTTGCGCGCCCGAGGCTCGCGGTCGGCAGCGGCAGCTGAGATGCAGGTACGGGTCGAGGTCGAGCGCCACCGTCCGCATCGAGAGTGGGCCGCACCGGGGTCACCGGCAGGTCCGTCACCGGCAGCGCGTCGCGTGCCGCGGTGATCGGATGCGCCGGCAGCAACAGGTGGTCCGGTCGCGGTGCGCGCGGCCACCAGGACGGGAGTTCGCCGGTGAGCCGGACGTCCTCGGCGGGGGCGGGTACCACCGCAGCGCGAGGCGTGGCGCGTGTTCCGGGCGTACCGGAGCAGTTCGTCGTCGGTGAGGCCGTGCCGGCACCGGTCGGTGGGGTAGACAGGGTGGCCCTGGTGCGCGGCGAGGACGTCGTCGAGGAGCGCCGCCGGTAGACCTGTCGGGGTGAGCGCGCGGTCGGCGGCCACCTCGGCGAGCACTCGTGGGCGGGTTCGGGCAGCGAGCCGTCGGGCCCGTAGGTCGGCGCGGCACTCGGCGCCGAAGTCCCGCCAGCCGGCCTCGGCCTCGGCATTGCCGTGCGGGGCTAGCAGCGTCAACAGGCCTTCCACCGTCTCCGTACGCCGCGTCTCGCCGGGGCCGACCACCAGCACCATCGGCGTGGCGCTGCGGAGGGCCTGCTGGAAGCCGTCCGCCCGGACCGGGATGCGCAGCAGGCCGGCGGGATGCGGCACCTGCCACCAGTCCGGTCCGTCCGGGCTGCCGGTGCTGAGCAGATCGCCGTGGTCCTCGCGCAGCAGGGCGTCGAGCACCCGCGCGAAGACCTCCCGCTCGCAGTCGTCACTCACTCGACGATGGTCCACTGGAGGTCGCCCGGAAGGTTTCCAACGACCGCGCGACGGTGGGCTCGTCGGGGCCGATCGCGTGCAGCACGGCGAGGTAGTCGCGGTTCGTGCCGGTGTGCTCGGCGGTGCGGCCCACCTCACGCAGCGGATGGCAGCCCAGCTGGACGTCGCCGTGGACGGTGTCCAGTCGGCCCGGAGCGGCGACGAGGCGGCCGGAGCGGTCCGCGCAGACGTACTCGACCTGGGCGTACCGGTCGGCGGTGCCGGGCAGGCCGAGGGTGGGCAGCGACTCACCGAGGTGCAGCCGGATCACGTACTCGAACAGCGGCACACCAAGCAGCTCGGCGAGGATCAGGTCCATCCGGTCGCCGATGAGGCGGTAGTTCACCTCGATGAGCCGGACCCGGCCGTCGGAGATCACGTACTCGGTGTGGCAGGCGCCGAAGCCCACCCGAGCGCGTCGAGTCGCGCCCGCAACTGGGTGCTCGTCCGCTCACCCGGCGGCGACCAGGCGAGGCTTTCCTCGGTGAACGTCGGTGGCGGGCCGAGGCCGGTCCGCCAGCCGCCGAGAGGCCAGCGTGGTGCCGTCGCCGAGGGTCTCGAAGGTCCGCAGCTCTCCGTCGAGATACTCCTCGACCACCAGGGCCACCTCCGGCCGCCGGCCACGGATCTCGGTCACCCGGGCGACCAGTTCGCGGTGGTCGGCCACCAGGTACGCGTCCTCGCTGGCCACGCCCTCACGGGGCTTGACCACCGCCGGGAACATCCCGGCGGGCACCTCCGGCGGGACACCGGGGTCGACGGTGACGGTGTGGACCAGATCGAGCCCCGCAGCCGCGATCGCCCGGCGGGCCGCGGCCTTGTCCTGCAGCGACGGGCGGCGTCGGGGTCCTTGCCGGGCAGGCCGAGCTTTCGGGCGGCGATCGCGGTGGCCTCCTGGAGATGGTCGCTGTTGGACAGTAGCGCCACCGCTCGGGTGGATGCCGTCGCCGCGACCACAGCAGCCGCGTCGCGCACCGCGCACCGCGTCACCGACACGTCCGCCGGCCATTCCGCGGGCCGGTCGGTCAGCACGGTGGCCGACAGCCCGAGCGACGCCGCCGCGGGAAGGAACCCGTCCAGGACGGCGTCGGTCGGGTTGAGCGCGGTCAGGTACAGCCGCATACCGCCTCCGTCGACTACCACGATGTCGCTATTAGGGTAGCCTACCCTTATTGGACGGACCTGCCGGGGATCGCCCCGTTTCGGGTAACCGTGGTCACGCCACCACCTTCACGCCGTCCGTCGCGGGGCCTCGGCCGTCGGGCCGACGACCGGACCCTGCCGGTTCGGGAAGCGCCGCTGGTGGGCGAGGCCGAGAGCGACGCCGGCCGCCACCAGCACGATGGCCGCGACCGCGACCGCCGGGTAGCCGACCCGATCGGCGAACGCCAGACCGACCGACGCCGCCACGAACGAGCAGACCAGGCCGAACGACGACAGCACGGTGAAGTCGGTGCCACCGGTGTCCGGCCGCGAGTAGTCCATGTTGACCGTGTAGAGCACGACGTTGGCGATGGTGTAGGCCACCATGAAACAGCAGAGGGCGGCGACCGTCGGGCCCAGCGGCGCGCGACCGTTCATCAGCGGCAACAGCAGCAGCGTCGACACGGTGAGGGTGACGCCGCCGATCACGAGGACGCCGCTGCGACCGAAGCGACCGATCCCGAGCCCCGCGACCAGACCCGCCACGATGGCCGGGGCGCTGGTCACCACGCCGGTGACGACGCCGATCCGGCCCAACGACCAGCCCGCGTCGACCAGGGCCGGCGTGACCAGGGCGTACGCCATCCCCGCGCCGACGTAGACCAGCGGCACCACGCCGAACGTCCACCACCGGCAGCCGGGCTGGGCGAACACCGACAGCAGCGCCCGGTAGGCCGTGCCGACCCGGGCCACCCGATCGGTACGGGAGGCTCCCGGAACCGCCACACCACGAGCAGACCGACAGCAGTCATCGCGGCCAGCAGACCGATCGCCGGCGCCCAGCCGAACTGGTCGTAGACCAGCACACAGGCCCCGCCGCCGAGCAGGTTGCCGAGGTAGCTCGCGGCGACCTGGATGCCGTTGCCGGTGCCCCGGGCCGACTCGGCCAGCATCCGGACCGCGACGGCGTCCACGGCGATGTCCTGCGTGGCCGAGAAGAAAACGTACGCGGCGCAGATCGCGATGATCGGGCCGAGCGCGTCGGCCGGACGGGAGAACGGCAGCAGCGCCAGCAGGGCGAGCACCAGGGCGGTCTGGAGCACGAGCAACCAGGACCGGTAGTGGCCGCGGTGCCGCGAGCCGTACCGGTCCAGGATCGGTGCCCAGAGGAACTTGATGGGCCAGATCAGGCCGACGATCTGCAACAGCGCCAGCGTGTCCAGCGAGGTGCCGCCGTCGCGCAGGATGGCGGTGAGCCCGACGGTGATGAAGCCGACGCCGAGGTACTGGGTGACGTACAGCGCCGTCAGGGTGCCGAGCCGGCCTTTCATGCGGCTTTCCAGTAGCCGAGGGAGGTCAACCGGTCCTTGTCGACACCCAGCGTCCGCCGGATGTGTCGGGTGATGCCCCGGGTGGTGGCCGCCTCGCAGGCCACCCAGTAGTGGCCCGAGCCGCTGGTCGGCAGGGCGCCGCAGACCGTGTCGACGAGGTGTTGACCCGCGTCGCGCCGAGGCACCCAGGTGATGTCGTGGTGCGCACGGGCCCGCAGCGGAGTGCCTTCTCGCCCTCGTGGGCGTACTCCAGCCAGACCGTCGCCGGGATGTCGGCACCGGCGTCCAGCAGGCTGTTCACCGCGGGCAGGGACGCCGCGTCACCAACCAGGTAGAGGTGCTCGGGCGTGGGATCGGGCAGTTCGAACGCGCTGCCCTGGACGGTCGCCCCGATGGTGTCGCCGACCTTGGCCGTGGTGGCCCAGCGGGCGGCGCAGCCGTCGTGGATGGCGAATTCGAGGGTGAAGCGACCGGTCGCCGGGTCGGGGTCCACAAGCGTGTACGCGCGCTGGTGTGCCCGGCCGTCGTTGTCGAACCACAGTCGGATCCACATGGTGGGTGCACCCGCACGTCTCCAGCAGGCCACCCCGTCCACGAGAAGCCGCTGGTAGTGCCCGTCGACCGACTCGGTACTCAGCACGGTCAACCGAAAGTCCCGGCCTCCCATGGCCTTGAGGACCAGGGCCTCCCAGTTCCGTTTCACGCACCCTCCAGGTAAGGTCATCCTTGGTTAGGGGAGGTTAACCTAAGTCGCGCCCCGGACGGAACAGAGGACAGCGCCCGATGACGTACCTGGAGAAGATCGCCGGTCTCGGTGAGTTGTCGTTGGTGACCGTGGACCCCGAACGGCACGCCACACTCCTGCACAGCTGGGTCACCCTCCCCGCAACTCCTTCTGGGGCATGGGTTCGCACACCCTCGAAGAGGTACGCGAGACGTACGCCTTCGTGGACAGCCTGTCGACGCACCACGCGTACCTGATCACGGTCGACGAGGAGCCGGTCGGCCTCTTCCAGACCTATCAGCCCGAGGCGGACCCGGTCGGCGAGCGCTACACCGTGCAGCCCGGCGACGTGGGGATGCACCTGCTGCTCAGCCCCGACCGACGCCTCGCGCGCAGCGTCACCAACGTCGTCGGCCCGGCCCTCGCCCGCTTCCTGTTCCGCGACCCGGCCGCGCAGCGGATCGTGGTGGAGCCGGACGTCCGCAACCACCTCGCCCTACGCCGACTGGAGATCGAGGGCTTCACCCTCGACTCGGAGATCGACATGCCGGACAAGCGGGCCCAACTCGCGTTCCTGACGCGTGCCCGGTTCACCGCGAGACACCCCACGCCGGCCTGAGCACCGAGGCGGTCGGCGGCGTTCAGCTGTTGGCGTTCCAGAAGCCGACGAGAGTCGCGGTCCACCAGCCGAGCTGCGAGATCGTGGCGGCCGCGACGCCGAGCAGCAGGACGGACCAGGGTGGGCTGCCCTGCACGGCCATGAGTCGATCCCGGACCCGGCCGAGGAACAGCCCGTTGACGCCGACCACCAGCACCGCGAGCAGCTTGAGCCAGACCAGGCCGGACGACGTGTCCGGCCCCAGGGCCGCGCCGGTGGCAGAAGGCCCACCAGGCCCAGCCAGATGAGCAGGTGCGCACCGCGCGCGGCGTTCAGCACGGTGCCGAGCGGTTCCCGGCGCAGCAGCCAGCGGAGGCTGAACCAGTCCACCGTCAACACCGCGCCGAAGCCCACCACGAGACAGGTCAGGTGACCGAAGAGGGCGACCATCCGCCAGCCCGGGAGAGGGTGACGTGCGGAGCGACGACGATCGCGAGCAGCCACCCGACGCCGACCGTCAGGATCGGGGCGACGACGGCGACGCGGCCAGCGGCCCGCCGATGGCCACCCGCCAACCTGCCGTCGGTGCCGAGACGTCCGCGTCGGGCGGCGAGGCGCTCCGGTACGGCGCGTCGCTCCCCGGGCAGCGCGGGTGACGTCCGGCGTGCCGGCACGGTGGGCGGGACGGGACACCGGGACGGGCGACGGACGTCGGCGGAAGGATCAGCGGCCCGCATCGGCGGGTCTTCTGGGCGGCATGCTCAGTTGACCGGTGCGGCCACGTGGGCGCCGGGCCGGCGGTCCAGGGTGCTCAGCTCGGCGGCCCGCGCCTGCTGGATCCGGCCGGCGAGCGCCTTCACCTCCGGGCTTCCCCGGCGGTCTGCTCGCCCGACACAGCACCACCGTCTGCGCGAGATGGGCCCGGATGAGCGCGGCCGCCCGGACGGCACCTCGGTGTCGGGCGCGGCGCGCAACTCGGCCAGACCGGTTTCGGTGACCATTCCCGGCATCTGGTGCCCCTCGTGGATGTTCAGCTCCGGGACGTTGCCCGCCGCCAGCAGCCCGCGCAGGTCCCGTAGCTCCGCCTGGTGCGCGGCCCGGACCTCGCCGAGGAACGCCCGCAACGACGGTCCGGGCCCGCCGACCGGGTGTCGACGTGGTCGATCAGCGCGAGCGCGCCCTCGTTCATCGGGATCAACAGTTGGATGAAGGCGTCGTCGGTGCCGTTGAGCACCACCGGCGCGGTCGGCACCGCAGCGGTCGGCACCGGAGCGACCGACCGGGTCTCGGGAGCGTGGTCGGTGCGACCCCAGCCCTGGGTGAGACCGACGGCCAGCGCCGTGGCGACCAGAGTCGCGACCACCCCGACGATCCGGGCGGCACGACCGCGGACCGCGCTGCGCGTCGAGACCCGGTGCTCGTCCATCCGTCCGCCGCCGCTCAACGGGCGGCCTGGAACGCGCGGCCGACCGCTGTCGCCTCGGTCCCGTCGGTGAACAACCCGGACCGGTCCTTGGCGGTGGAGGGCAGGCCGAACCAGGCGTACCGCTGCACGTAGGAGAGTTGACCGAGCATGGCGGTGGCCGCCGTGGAACGCCGCCTGCTGCTCCTGGCTGGGAAAATGCGACCCGCCGCCGTCGAAGCGGATCAGCGCGAACTCGGTCAGCCAGATCGGCTTCCGGTACCGCTGGTAGACCGCCTGAAGGTACCTCCGGAGTTGGTCGACGGCGGTCGGGGTCGTGAAGTCGGCGCCGAACCAGTGCAGCGTGACGAAGTCGACCCGCTGGCCGCGTGCCTGGGCACCGGTCATGAACCTGTCCAGCCAGCCCTGCGGGTCCGGAGCGCCCCAGGCGACCGCCGGGCTGCCCAGCTTGCTGCCCGTCGCCATCACCTGCGGCCACAGGTCCAACGCCTGCTCGACCGTCATGTTCGCCTGTGCGGGCAGGTCCGGCTCGTTGAAGGTGAGCAGGTGCGGCCCGGCCGCCTGGCCCGAGCCAGCTCCGTGGCGTTGACGTTCGCCGCGCTCCGGATCATCGGCACGAACGTCACACCCGGGAGTGCTGATTCCCGGGTGCTGGGTGCCCCAGGTGTAGTACCAACCGGCCCTGGAGTTCGCCAACGCCTGACTGGCCCCGGCGAGTTCCACACCCCGACGCCCTTACGCGCGGAGCTGACCGCCGGTGCGACAGGTGCCTTCGACGAGGGTCGGGCGCTCGGCGAGGGCGCGGCGCTCGGGGGCGACGACAGTGGGTGCCGCGGAGGGCGGAGCGGCCCAGGAGGGTGCGGACGGGTCGTCCGGCAGGATCACCACCGCCATGGTGATGGCCAGGACGGCGGCGGCCACACCACCGGCGAGGAGTGGAACGAGGCCACGGGGCCGGTTCACCGCGAGGTCGACGACGCTCGGGCTGGAGGGCCCGGCGGCCTGGGCACCGGCCGTGGGCGCACCGGCCGTGGGCGCACCGGCCGTGGCGCTGCTGCCGTGGGCGCTGCGGCTGCCTGGGCGGCGGCTGCGGCGCGGCGGCGCCGGGGAAGTGAGCGGTGAGGCCGGCCGGCAGCGGCAGCAGCGGCATGCCGGCGAGCAGCCGGTCGATCGGCAGGAGCGTGGAGCCCAGCCGTCCGCAGAACGCGCAGTCGCGGACGTGTCGGGCCAGTCGCTTGCGCCACAGCGAGCTGGGTGTGCCGTCCCATTCGGCGGTCACGGCCCGCAGGTCCGGGCAGGCGGGACGGGCGCGGAGCGCGCGTACGACGCCCCGGGCGCTCTGGATCTGCTCCTTCATCCGGTGGATCCGCACCGCGACGTGCCCGGGCGACAGGCCGAGCGCGTCGGCGACCTCGTCCCGGGCGATCTCGCCGGTCTCCTCCAGCCACCACAGCGAGAGCAGCTCCTGGTCGTCCGGGTCGAGCCAGCGGGTCGCCTCGGCGACCTCGCGGCGCTGGTCGGTGAGGCCGAGCCGGAGAATCGTCATCCCGGCGAAGTCGGAGGCCGGGTCGGGCACGTTGTGGATCGCGTCGAGGCCGGCGTCGCGGTTGAGCGCGGCACGCCGGCGCATCTCCCAGTCCCGCACCTGACGGATGGCGATCGCCACCAGCCAGGACCGGTACGCCGCCGGATCGTTGAGCGCGGGCAGGTACCGGATCACCCGTACCAGCGTCTCCTGGACCACGTCGTCGACGTCGGCGTGACCGCGCAGCGCACGCCCGACGATGTTGTAGACCAGCGGGAGCGAGGCCGCGACCACGTCGTCGAGAGCGCGCTGGTCGCCCTGTCGGGCCGCGACGACCAACCCGACATCGGGCAGTGCTCGACCGGCTGACGACATGGGTGTCACTCCTGTGTGCTCATCCGCGCGGCGCCCACGCTGTGTGCGCTGACCGCCCTCAGGATCGGAGACTCGCAGCGGCGGACCGGATTACAGAATTCTCGGCCCATCGGCCGGGTCGGATACGACGTGGGTCGGTCGGCGGCGCATGCGGGTGGACGGCGCCGGGTATGGTGCGGGTATCGGTGTCGCCGGGCATTCGCCCGTGCACGAGACACCCTGATCGGGCGCCGATGTGCGCGCCGCAACGTCACCAGGTCGCTCGGCGGATTTCTGCCGGGGCCCCAGACGTCCTCCTCCGCAACGACAGGATTCCTGCATGACATCGAACGACAACGCTCGACCCGCCCTGTTCCTCGCCACGTCGAACGGCGAAGGACTCGACGGGTCGGCGGTGCCCGTGGACGGCAGCGAGGAGGCCATGCGACGGCTGCGTCACCCGTTCGCGGTGGACGCTGCCCAGCAGGCTCCGTCGTCCGCTGCCGACGCCCCGGACGAACGCGGCTGATCCGAGCCAGACTCCACCCGCACACCTGCACAGGTTCATACTTTGGCTAGTAAATAGTCGGCCTTTCGGGTAGGGTCCGAGTCGGTAAGTGAAATGACATGACGCGGTGGCGAGGCCCGTGTTCGTGGCCTTGCGACAGCGCACCTTCGCCCGTACGTGCGCCCCGGCGACAGCCGGCTCGGAGACCGTTCCGGTCGATTCGATCGACGGCGTGTGCGGGAAGGACCATTTCATGGCCACCATCGTCGAGACCGCCACCAGCACCCGCGTCGACCAGCGGAGCAGCGACCAGAGGCCGGAAGACCTTCTCGCCGCTCTGGCCGCCACCCCGGCGGACGACCCTCGCCGCCCACCTGCGGGACCGCACCATTGAGGCATGGCTCCGCTCGCCCGGCACCTGGCCCGCCGCTACGGCGGGCGCGCGCACCCGACGACGACCTGGCCCAGACCGCCTTCGTCGGGCTCATCAAGGCCGTGGACAACTTCGACCACAGCCGGGGTGTGGACTTCAGCGGGTACGCCATTCCCACCATCATCGGCGAGATCAAGCGCTACTTCCGGGATCGCACCTGGGCGGTGCGCGTGCCTCGCCGCCTCCAGGAGCTGCGCATGTCGATCAGCGCGGCGAACAGCGCCCTGACCCAGGACCTCGGTCGCTCGCCGACCGTGGCCGACGTCGCGGCCTATCTCGACCTGAGCGAGGAGACCGTCCTGGAAGGGCTGGAGGGTGCCCGCGCCTACCGGGCCACGTCGCTGTCCACCCCGATCGGAGCGGACGGCAGCCGAGAACTCGGTGACACCCTCGGTGGCGACGACGCCGCGTTCGACCTCGTCGAGATCCGCGTCGCCCTCGGCCCGGCCCTCGCCACGCTGCCGGAGCGCGAACGCCAGATCCTGATCCTGCGCTTCCACGGCAACCTGACCCAGGCCCAGATCGCCGACCGGATCGGCGTCTCGCAGATGCACGTGTCCCGGCTGATCACCCGATCGCTGGCCGCGCTGCGCCACCACCTCTCGGCCGACCTCGCGTCCTGAGCCCGACACCGCGGCCCGCTCAGAGTTGGACGACGCGACCCACCCGCGGCGGCGTACGACCGGCGAGGACGTCGAGCCAGGCGTGTTGAGCGCCGGCGGCCCGTCATCCACCTGGACGTCGAGCCAACCACTCACCACCACGGTGAAGCGTTGCCAGGCCTCGGTGAATCGCTGGTCGAGCCCGTCCCGACCCCAGTCGTGCCCGCGCTTGCGCATCTGCGTCGGCGCGAAGAACACCTCCTCGGCGGCGTCGGCGTTCGGCGTCTGGTTGGTGAGCCCGACCGCGATGTCCCGGACGAGCCGGTCACCGAGGCGCCGTCGCAGGGCCGCGCGGGTCGAGGGCGCGCCGGACAGGTCGAGGTAGACGGTCGGGACCACGTCGAGGGCGTCGATGTCGTCGTACGAGACGACCTCGTCGTAGCAGCCGAGCGACCGGGTGAAGGCCACGTTGCCGGGTGAGGTGAGCCCGATCAGGCGCGGCCCACGACCGTGCAGCTCGAACGCGGCGGCGTACGCGGTCTTGCTCGACGCCGAGGACACCAGCAGCGCCTCGGCACCGTAGAAGTCGTTGTCGACGACCTGGTCGGCCAGCATGAACGAGGTGAAGAACAGCGGCCGGAACAGGACCAGCAGATCCTCCTGGTCGCGCTGGTACGCCGGATCGCCGGTGGTCGACCGGTACGCGTTGTAGGGCGACGGCAACGCGGCCCGGTGCGGGCTCGCGTCGCGGAACCCGGACGCGTCCACCCGGTCCGGCCGCACCACGAGGTGACCTGCGGGTGGCAGGTACCCGTAGATTCGCTGCCCCACCTCGACGCCCGCCACCGCCGAGGCGACCACCTCGGCGAAGCCCCAGAGCGGCGGAAGGCCCACTGCGGCCCGAGCCCATGGGACGCCGGCGGAAAGAACTGCCAGTAGCGCATCGCGTCGCCGAGCACCGCGTAGGTGACGTTGTTGGCGGTGAGGCCGACGCGATCCACGCGCAGCAGCGCCTCGCCGTCGGTCACGGGGGTGTGGCGGCATCGACGAGCGTGGTCCGCCCGAGGTCGTCACGCGCCACGGCGAAGGTCCAGGAGTCGGCCATGAGGTGACGCTAGACAGCCTCGGAATCGGAGACAAGTGCACTGGGAGTGCAAAATCCCACTGGGTGCGGTCAGCGTCGGGCGGCGGCGAGGTCGCGAAGGTGCGCGAGCGGCAGGTGCGGCGGCTGCCACTCCACGAACAGGGCCGTCGCGTCGTCCTCGAGCTGTTCGTCCTGGTAACCCACGACCGCGCGGACCAGGCGACGCATCGTCTCCGGGCTGGGCAACCCGTCGTTGAGGGCTCGGTTGACGAAGTCGACGAGCCGGTCCAACCCGAACCGTTCACCCTCCGCGCTGCGCGCATCGGTGATGCCGTCGGTGTAGGCGAGGATGCGGTCGCCCGGGTGCAGATCCTCGACGTGCACCCGCGGTCTGGCGGAAGACAGGTGGCCCAGGCCGAGCGGCAGCGCGGTCGGCCGGAAGCTCCCGGATCGCCTTGCCGTCGCGCAGCAGCATCGCACCGGGATGACCTGCGTTGATGATGCTGAGCCGGCCGGTCCGGCGGTCCAACTCGATGAGCAGCGCGGTCGCGAAGAAGTTCGGGTGCTCGGAGCGCACCCACCGGTCGATGCTGATCGCCGTGTCGACCAGGTCGAGGCCACACCGGCGTGCGTTGCGGTACGCGCTGACCACCAGCGACGCCAGGGTGCTCGCCTTGATGCCGTGCCCACAGGTGTCGAAGAGCCCGACGCTGAGCACGTCGTCGTTCAGCGCGTAGTCGAAGATGTCGCCGCCGACGTCGTAACACGGTTCGAGGATGGCGGTGACCACCAGATCGTCGGTGGCGAAGGTCAGCGGTGGGAGCAGCCCCACACGATCTCGGCCGCGACCTGCATCGGCAGACGACGGCGCATCCGCTCGACCACGTCACCGTAGAGCCGGCGGTTGACCAGGATCTGGGCGACGTTGACCGCGATTTCCCAGGCCGGGCCGTCCAACGTCTCGTCGGCGGCGGCCGACGAGACGACCTCCAACACGCCCATCCGCTCGCACCCGAGCAGCAGTGGCACCAGACCCGGTCCGGGTTGTCGGGCGCGCGCTGGATGTCGAGGGTGGTGAAGGCCCGACCGGCCAGGGTCGTCTCGATCGGCTGCTGGTCCCGGTGAGACCCGCGCCGAGCAGTGGCACGAGGAGGGACTGCGTGTAGTCGGCCAGATAGATCACGATCTCGCTGGCGTCGAGGGCGGGAGCCGCGCGGGCGACCAGCTGGGACACCTCGTCCGGCCCACCACGGGGTGCGTTGAGCTGCAACCACCGCACCATCTCGCCGACGTCGACCACGCCCACCTCCCTCTGCCCTCCCCGATCGCGGGAGCACGTAGTACGAGCGGTGAGGCTACCTCGCCCGGCCGCGTTACACGCCTGCTGATCGCCCGTGCCCGGCCGACCGGTCGCCCATTCGCCTCAGCCGTCTCATTCATCTCAGAGGTTTTGCCGTTTTGGGCATTAGATGTGGAAAGGTCCGATTGACCAACCTCTGTAGATCGTGCGGCCTCCAGCCGCCGCACAACTGGCGTCTGGTGAGATGCCTTGGCGAAAGGGCACGTCGTGACAACCAAACTATTCAGCCATCCACGACGCGCGGCCATGTCCGCACTGGCGGCCGTCGCCGCCAGCGGCACAGCCGTCGCCGTACTGATCTTCAGCGGCACCGGTGCGAGCGCCGCCGAGGCACCGGTCGACCTCGGCACCGCAGCGAATTCTCAGTGCTGGCCGGCTCCACGGTCACCAACACCGGGCCGAGTTTCCTCGCCCAGAGCCTCGGCGTCAGCCCCGGCAACACCGCGCCCGGCTTCCCGCCCGGCCTCGTCGGCGGCGAAACCCACCTCGGCGACGCCGTCGCACTTCAGGCCAAGAACGACCTGAGCACCGCCTACAACGACGCCGCCGGCCGGACCCGTTCACCAACCTGCCGGCCGAACTGGGCGGCACCACGCTGCTCCCCGGGTCTATCGGATCGGCGCCGCGCAGCTGACCGGAACCCTGACGCTCGACAGTCAGGGCGACCCGGCAGCGGTGTTCATCTTCCAGATCGCCTCGACGCTCATCACGGCGCCCAACAGCAGCGTCCTGTTCATCAACGGGTCCTCGCCCTGCAACGTCTACTGGCAGGTGGGCAGCTCGGCCACGCTCGACACGGGCACCCGGTTCATGGGCAACATCCTGGCCCAGACCTCGATCACCATGAACACCGGCGCCACCCTCCAGGGTCGCGCGCTGGCACAGACCGGCGCCGTCACCCTCGACACCAACACCATCAACGCCCCCGTCTGCCTCCAGCCGACGGGCACGCCCACCCAGACCCCGACCGGCCAGCCCACCGGCACCCCGACCGGCCAGCCCACGAGTACGCCGACCGGGCAGCCCACGGTCACGCCGACCGGACAGCCCACGGCACGGCCTACCCGCACAGCGCTGCCCGTGACCGGCGGCAGCGGTGGTGGAGCGCTGCTGCCCGTCCTGACCGGAATCGGCAGCATCGCCGTCGCCACCGGCGCGGCCCTGCTGCTCCTCTACCGTCGTCGGACGTCCGAGTCCTGACCGATGTGCCCCGGCGGCCGGTAACCAACCGGCCGCCGGGGCAGCATCAGCGACGCTCATCCGTCCCGGTCGCCCGATGGTGGGACCTCGACCATCGTGCCGAGGAGGGCGGACATCCGCACGGTGGCGAACCCCACCCGGGCGTCACTCGCCCCGTACGGCATCCACAGCTCACCGTCGTGCACGAGCGCTCCGCAGGAGTAGACGACGTTCGGTACGTATCCGTCCCGGTCGTCCCCTCGGGTGCGAGAAACGCACCGGGCAGGTGCGCGACGACCCGCTCGGGCCGGTGCAGGTCGAGCAGGAGCGCACCGATCGCGTACCGGCGCATCGGCCCGACACCGTGGGTGAGGACGAGCCAGCCGACGTCGGTCTCGATCGGTGAGCCGCAGTTGCCGACCTGGATCAACTCCCAGCTCTCGCTCGGTGCGTGCAACGGGTCGGGCCTGCCAGCGGCTCTCGCCGTCCAGGGCGGTCAGGCCGATGGTCTCGCCGTCGGCACGGCAGAGTGCCAGGTGCCGGCCGCCGACGGTACGCGGGAACAGCGCGAGCCCCTTGTTCCGGGCGCCCGGTCCGCGCATCGGAGTCATCTCGAACCGGCGCAGGTCGTCGCTGGCCAGCGCGCGGGTGGCGATGTTCCGGCCGTCGTAGGCGGTGTAGGTGGCCCGGTACACCGGCCCGGACTCGTCGACGAAGCGGACGAACCGGGCGTCCTCCATGCCGTTGCTCTCCGCCGGGTGGCCGGCCAGAGCACCCGTTGGTGCAGGACCGTGTCCGCGGGAAGGCCGTGGCGTAGCTACCGGCGTTGGTCCGACGAAGTTGTTCGACGGTCCCCAACGCGGTGCTGCGGGAGAGCAGATCGGGTGGCAGGTTGCCGAGCACCAGCTCGAAGGCGGCCTCGTCGTACCACTCGGGTAACGCGTCCAGCACCGTGGCCGTGACCTCGTTGTCGCAGTCCTCCTCGGCCAGGCCGGCGACGAGTAGGTCCCGGCGGTGCCGTACGCCCGTCCGCTGCCCGACGGCCAACGGCCCGACCCGGTCGGTGACCGTGAGCTGGTCCCCGGTCCGACGATCGCGCTGGCGAAACCGATCGAGGACACGTGCCCTCCCCGACCTGACGGAGGCTGATGGCGACGCGCAGCTGCCCCGGGCCGAGATCGGTCTGGTCCGGGTGGGCCACCATCGACGGGTTGCACAGGGCGGCGGCCTCGACGGCGTACTCGTGGCTGAAGTAGGCGCCGACCAGCAGGCGGCTGGCCGGTGAGAGGTCCCCGGCCCGCGCGGCCCGGTGCCGGACCAGGTCGTAGTGGTGGTGGAACGTCCCGGCCAGGTCGCGGTGCCGGGCGCCGAACCGGTCGAACGTGTCCCGCAACAGCCGGTCGGTCTCCGCGTCGTCGAGGTGCGCGACCCGGTCGATGAGCGCCCGCGCGCGGGTGCGTACCACCGCGGCGTCCTCACCCGGGACGAAGAGCTTGACGATGACGCGGCGGGGATCCGGGTGAGGGTGACGTCCTGTCGGACCGCCAGACTCCGGATCACGCCCAGCGCCGGGCGTGCTGCAGCGTGGAGATGAGGGCGAGGGTGGACTCGGCGCCCTGGTTGAGGTTGGGCCCGTGCGCGGTCAGCCCGTCGTACCCGCCGCCGGTCGCCGGATCCCACATCGGTGTGCCGAGGTCGTTGTCGCCGAGGAACCACCCGATCGCCTGCCGTACCCCGGTGTCCCACACGGGGTCCCCGGTGACCGTGGCCGCCGTGGCGCAGGCATCGGCGAGGGCGGCGACCTCGATCGGCTGCTGGTCGTGGTGCAGCCGCACGGCGCCGCGCCGCCACCCGCCGGCGGGCACGACCGACAACCGCCCGTCGCGGAGCTGGACGTCGCGCAGCCAGGTCAACATCCGCAGGCCGTCGTCGAGCGGCGGGCCACCCTCGCGAAGCTGGCTGGCGGCGATGACCACCTCGGCGAGGGCGGCGTTGGCGTAGGTCAGCTCCTGCCGTGGCCACGGCCACCGCTGGTCGGTGCCGGCCGGGCCGATGGCGCCGGCAGCGTCCGCCAGCAGGGACGCCGCGGTGACGTGACCCGGGTGACGGCGGAGCACCTCGACAGCGCCCAGACCGGCGAAAGCCATCGTGCGGGGCCTTGGCACGCCGGGTCGCGCCCCGGCTGAAGGCGACCAGCGCCTCCTCGCGTACCCATGGGGCGGGCTGCGGGCGACGGCCGTGCCCAGGCCCCACAGAGCTCGACCCCACCAGTCGCCGAGCCCTGGTTCGTCGGCCCAACGCCGGTCGTACCCGAGCCGGTTGTGGAAGGCGCCGCCGGCGTCCTGCGCGTGGGTCAGGAACGCGAGGTATCGCTCCGCCAGCCGGAGCACCTCCTCGCTCGGCTCCGGCTCACGGCTGACGACCACCAGGCCACGGGCCACGTCGTCGGTGCAGTAACCATGCTCACGACGGACGATGGCGTGCCGTGCGTGCTCGAACAGACCGGTGTCGTCGCTCAGCCGAGCCAGGTGCGCGAAGCTCGGCGCGGGCGCCGTCACCCAACGGCCACCCGTCGAGGTCCGGGGCGACCGGTGGTCGTCGTCACGCCGGCACCGCGCTGACGGCGGGCGAGCGGGCTGCCAGGAGTTCTTCAGCGAGGGTGCCGTAGCGGGCCGCCACCGCCGGCCACCGCAGGTCCGCGGCCAGCGGACGAACCCGCCCGGCCAACCGGGCGGCCAGGCCCGGTTCGACCAGGATCCGCCGGATCGCCTTGGCCAGTGCCGCCGGGTTCTGGTGGGTACGACCAGACCCGGCCCACCGGTCAGCAGCTCGACGGCGTGCGGGAACGCCGTCGCCACGACGGGCACCCCGGCGGCCACCGCTTCGATGAGCACCCCGGAGGTGACCTGTTCGCGGGAGTCGTAGGGCAGGACGACCACGTCGGCGGAGCGGATCAACCGGCCCAGCGTCTCCTGGTCGTGGTAGACGTCCTGGTAGTCGACGGCGTGCGCGACGCCCAGCTGGGCGCCGAGCTGGTGCAGCCCCGCCCGGTACGCCTCACCGTGGTGCTCGATCACCTTCGGGTGGGTCCGTCCCGCCACCGTGTAGGTCGGCGTCGGTTCCAGGTCCTGCAACCGCGCGAGGGCCCGCAACGACCACTCGATGCCCTTGCCCGGCCCGATCAGCCCCAGGTCAGCAGGTGCGGGCGGGTACGCCGGTCGACGGGTACACCGGCAAGCTCGGCCGCGCCGTGCGGGATCACCGTCACCTTGCCCGCTGGCACGGCGTACCCGACGAGCAGCCGGTCGCGGGCCGTGTCGGTCATCGTGACGACGGCTCCGGCGGTCGCCACGATCTGCTCCAGCAGGGATTTCTGCCGGACCGAGGGCTGGCGGAGCACGGTGTGCAGAACCACGATGCTCGGCACGCTGAGCCGCCGCAGCAACGGCAGGACCTCCTCGCCGTCGGAGCCGGGTAGATGCCGTACTCGTGCTGGACGATCGCCACGTCGTACGCGTTCAGGGCGGCCGCCGCCTCCCGCCAGCCGGCCGGGTTACGCGCCGACCAGGTGTGCACCACCCGGGGACCGGCCGCTGGTCGTCGCCCTGGCCGGTGACCCGGACGATGCCACCGGGTGTGCCGTCGGCGGTCAACTGGGCGGCGAGGGCGGCGTTGAAGGTGGCCAGGCCGCACCGGGTCGGTGGGTGGGTGCTGAGGAATCCGTAGCTGGGCATGAACGTCGGGCCTTCCGGTTGTCGGCCACCCCGGGTACGGGGCGCGCCTCACGCGAGGGCGCACGCCGGTCAGCGTGTGACCGGCGAAACGGGTTGGTTCAGCGGTGGGCGAGCTGGTTGGTTCAGCCGTGGGCGAGCTGGTCGTAGACGGCGAGATAGTCGCTGACCATCCGGTCCGCGCTGAAGCGCTTCAGCGCCCGCGCCCGACACTCCGTTCGGTCGAGGCCGGCGACCCGGTGACCGCGTCGACGGCCTGGTCGACGGTGGTGACGAGGAAGCCGGTCACCCCTTCGTCGACGACCTCCGGCATGGACCCTCGCTGGTAGGCGACGACGGGGTGCCGCAGACCATCGATTCCACCACGGACAGGCCGAACGGCTCGTCGAAGGCGATCGGGTGCAGCAGTGCGGTGCTGTCGCCCAGCACCTCGGCGCGCCGTTCCGGACCCACCGACCCGAGGAAGACGACCTGGTCGTCGTCGATGTGCGGGGCCACCTGTTCGGCGAAGTACCGCTCGTCCTGGACGATCCCGCAGATGGTCAGGGCCGACCGGCCCGGCGGGCGATCTCAATCGCGGTGTGGGTGCCCTTGTCGGGGTGGATCCGGCCGAAGGCGGCCAGCCCGGGGCCGGGCTCGCTGGTGAACGGCAGCCCGTCGGTGTCGACGCCGTGGTAGACCGTGGCGACGTAGTCGAGCTCTGGTGCCCGGTCGGCGTCGGAGATCGACACGTACGACGAGCGGGCCCGGCCGTACGCGGGCAGGATCCCCGGCCGGAGAAGCCGTGCACCGTGGTCAGCAACGGAGCGCGGCAGTGCTCGGCGAATGCCAGTGGCAGCCAGTCCAGGTGGCTGTGCACCACGTCGAACTGCGCCGAGCGAGCCATCGCGTGGGAGACGTGCATCGCCTCCCACACCCGACCGTCCATGGTCGGGTCGTCCGCATATCCCCGTGGGCAGACCCCGTCAAGGTCGGCGGAGGTGACGGAGTCGAGTGTCGCGAAGAGCGTCACGTCGACGCCGCGTTTGACCAGCCCCTCGGCGAGCAGGCCGGTCACCTGCTCCCACGGGCCGTAGTGGTGTGGTGGCGTACGCCACGCGACCGGTCCGAGCAGCGCAACCCTCAAGGGGATGACGCGTCGACGAGATCAGCTGGGTTGAGGTTGAGGGTGGCGAGCAGCCCGGAGTGCTTGGCCGGGTCGAGCAGTTCCGGCAGCTCGCGCTCGACAAAGTCGGCCCGGGCCTGCTGGCCCCGGTCGCGAAGTGCGGTGACGATCCTGTCCCTGGCGATCTTCATGCGGTGCTCCCCTGGTTAAGGCGTTCAGAACGATCATTCGCAAGGACAGTGGTGCGTCCGCGCGGTTGGATCCGACCACCAACCATTCCGACCGCGATGACGGCGAACCCGACGCCCGGACGTGGTCGGCGATCAACCAACACGACCAGCGAGTCACGGCGACGGGATGACGATCGGTAACGTCCCTGCTGGGCTGATTCGGCGACGGCGTCTGGCGGCCACCGGGGTCCCGGGCGACATGTTCACCGTACGCCCTCTCGGTGTGCGGCTGCACACGACAGCTGGCCGGGCTGGTCGAACGAGTGCTGGAAAGCCTTCCCGAATTCGGCACTTCGGTATGGTCGGCCGCCGACTTTGTCCGATTTATCGACGAATTCGCACTAGCATCGAGGGTCCGGAGCGCGTAGGCGGGCACCTGATGACGACCGACCAAGCGGTAGGGCTGACCCGCGAGGATGAGGGACCCCAGCGGGCGACGCTCCTGGAGCTCTTTCTCGATCTGGTGTTCGTCGCCGCGCTCGCCCTGACGTCGCGAACCCTGGCACAACGTCTCGACTGGGTCGGGGTCTTCGAGACCGTGGTGCTGTTGATGGCCATCTGGTGGGTCTGGGCGGCCACCGCGCTGGCAACCGAGCTCCATCCCGGCCGATCCTCGATCTTCGCCGCGACGCTCTGGGTCATGTTCGGAACGATCCTGATGGCGGGCGCGCTGCCCCAGGCCTTCGCCGATTATGGCCTGGTCTTCGCGGGCGCGTACGTGGCTATCCAGCTGGGACGTGGCACCTGCCTCGTCGCCACGCTGGGCGGCCGCCTGGAGCAGCAACGCTCGGTTCGGTTCATGTCCTGGTTCGCGGTGTCCGCCGTACCGTGGCTGGCCGGCGCCTTCGTCGGCGGTCCGGCGCGGGCCTGCTGTGGACGGCCGCGCTCGCGGTCGACTACGCGGCCGCCTGGCTTCGTTACCCCACGCCGAGGATCGGTCGTCTACCCACACCCCACTACGCGGTGGCGGCCGACCACCTGGCGGAGCGCTACCAGCAGATCTTCACTCTCGCCCTCGGCGATCTCATCCTCGTCATCACCCTGACCTACGCCACCCACGACCTGACCATCGCGCGGACGGCGGCGCTCCTGGTCGGGTTCGCCGTGACCGTGCTGCTGTGGCAGGTCTACGTTCACCGCGCCGGGGCCCTACTGAAAGCCGCCATCGAGGCCTCCAGGGAGCCCGGCGGGTTCGTGCGGTCCGCGCCGAACACCCACCTACTCATGGTGGCCGGTATCGTGGCCGCCTCGGCCAGCTTCGAGGCCATCATCAGCGACCCCGTCGAGAAGACGTCGCCGTGGTTGGCCGGCGTGCTCCTCGGCGGACTCGCGCTGTTCCTGCTTGGACGTGCCCGCTTCGAGTACGAGGTGTTCAGCCGCGTCTCGCCGTCTCGACTGGTCGCGCTGATCGGGCTGGCGGTCGCGGGACCCGCCGTGGTGCGCACCCCAGCGCTGGTGGCCGGCCTCGCCGCGACCCTGGTGCTCGCCGGAGTTGCCGTCACCGACAGCATCCGGGCCCACGGCAACGCACCCGAACCACCGATGCCGTCGACCTAGTCAAGGATCAGGGCTCCAGCACCACCTTGCCCGCCCGGCTGCGGGCTCGGCGAACACCAGCGCGGCGGAGACCTCGCTGAGGGTAGCGCGCGGCGATCTGCGGCACGATCACTCCCTGCCGCAACAGGTCGAGCACGATGCCGAGATCGTCACGCAGGCGGCGCCGGAACGCGGCCCGTCGGGTGAGCTGACCGGCCCAGAAATTGTAGAAGCCGGCGCGGTGGCCGTTCGGCAGCGCGTTCCAGGTGTAGAGGCGGGCCAGCAGCTTCAGGAAGACCCACACGAGCGACTGGCCGGTGCCCACGGCGGCGGCGTTGCCGTAGACGACCAACTTGCCGCCGGGGGCGAGCAGGTCGTACGAGGTGCGTACGGCCGGACCGGCGATCGGGTCGAAGACCGCGTCGACGCCACCCGGCGACAGCTCGCGGACGCGGGCGGCCATCTCCGGGTCGCGGTAGTCGAGCGGCTCGACGCCGAGTTCGCGCAGCCCGGCGTGGTGCCGTGCGGCGGCGGTGCCGATGACCCGCAGGCCGAGGTGCCGACCGAGTTGGACGAGCACGGTCCCGACCCCGCCGTTCGCGCCGTGCACGAGGATGGTCTGCCCGGCCCGCAGGTCGGCCCCGCGCAGCATCTGCCAGGCGGTCACCCCGTTGACAACGACGGTCTCGGCCTCGGCCGGGTCCAGACCCAGGGGTACGGGGTCAGGGCGTCGAGGTCGACGAGCGCGTGGGTGGCCCAGGCGCCGGTCTTGGTGACCGCCGCCACCCGGTGCCAACCAGCGACTCGTCGCCGCCGGGGCCCATGGCCCGGATCGTGCCGACCAGGTCGTAGCCGGGTACGAACGGGAACTTCGGCTGGCCGGGGTAGAGGTTGTGGCGCATCTGCTGCTCGGCGAACGAGATGCCGGTGGCCTCGACCTGGACGAGCGCCTGCCCCGGGCCGGTACGGGCACGGCGCGTCGGTGCAGCAGGAGTCCGTCCGGCTCCACCACGCCGGGCAGCACCACTTCGGTGATCATCGTGTCGGTCGTCATCGGGTTCTCCTCTGGTTTGTAAGTGTGCACTCACATACTTCTCGGGCTGAAAAATAGGCCGCCCGCGCGGCCCTCGATCGACGGTCGGTCAGGGTGGCGAATGCCGGCGATCAGCGCGCGGGCCCACGGCTCGGGCACCTGCTCCAGACCGACGGTCACGATCAGGTGGCACAGCTGCCCGTACGCGAAGAACTGCTGCACCTGCGCGTCGCTGGCACCGGCCCGGCTCTGCACGAAGGTCGCGACCTGCCGGTAGCCGGCCCGCACCGCCTCGGCGATCTCCGGGATGTCGGTGACGGCCTGCGCCTGCACCTGGAAGAGCAGGAGGTCACGATCGGCGATCAGCTCCGCGTAGGCACCGCCCATCGCGTCGAGGATCTCCTCCGGGCTGCCGCCCGTGGCACGCTCCGCCCCCGCCTCCATCGCGGCGGCGATCCGGTCGAAGCACGCTCCGGCCGCCGCCACGAACAACCCGAGCTTGCCGGAGAAGAGCCGGAAGACGTACGCCTCGGAGATGCCGGCGGCGGCGCCACGGCGGTGACCGGGGTGGCGTGGAAGCCGGTGCGTGCGAACGCCGACACTGCGGCGTTCAGGACGGTGACCCGGCGGGCCTCGGCGGTGGATCGCATGTTTGTAAGTGTGCACTCACAAACAACGGCCGTCAACCCTCGGCATCAGGGCGCGATCCGCAGCGCCCGGATCACGCTGTCGTCGTAGTCGCTGAAGCGGTAGCGGAGGCCGGCGAAGGACTGCCGGGAAAGTCACCGGTGATCGTCGCGGTCACGATGGTGCCGGCGGGAGTGTCCTCGACGTCGGTGATCTCGTACGACACCAGCGGCACGGCGCGACGCCACTGGCGGATGGCCTCGATGCCCCGGTGCTCGGCCGACTCGTCCTCGACCACCGCGTCCTCGGCGAAGAGGGCGAAGTAGTCCTCGGAGTCGGGCTGGCCGGCGAGCTCGAAGTAGCGGCGAATGATGGCCGGTGCGGTCATGGTGGCGCGTCCCTTCCGCTGGTCCACGTGAGCGAGTGGCGGACGCTCCTGATCCTGCACGACGCCTCCGACGGATACACCCGGTTCGATCAGTTCCGTCGTCGCCGCCGGCCCGGCCGCCAGCGAGGCCATGCGCAGGCGCTACGAACACGTCCCCACCCGGAACCCGGATCACTCCAGGGATAGAGCCGGGCCGGGTCACCGGTCGGAGACTGTCCGGGATGTCGTCCCGGGTGCTGGCGGCGATCGAGCCGAGCAGGGCCAGGGAGCGCGCGGACTCCGTACCGGGTTCGGCGTGGTAGATCACCAGCAGCTGCCCGTCGGCGCCAGCGACCGCGAGTTTGTCGCAGTACAGGTCGAGGTCACCCACCTCCGGATGACGCAGCCGGCTGACCACGCCCTCCCGCCGGCGCACCTCGTGGCGCGCCCACAACTGCCGGAAGCGGTCGCTCTTGAGTGACAGCTCCCCACCAGCGCCGTCAACCGGGGTCGTCGGTGGCCCGCCCGAGTCGGCGCGCATCTGCCCTACCACGCTCTGCATCGCCTGCCGCCAGTCGCGGAACAGCTCCCGCTCCGCCGGGTCCAGGAACACCGCGCGGAGTCGATTCGCGCCGGGGCGAGATTCGGCGACACGGCCCTCGCCATCGGGTTCGAGGCCAGGATGTCGAGGTAGCGGTTCTGCACGAAGGCCGGCATGTCGAGCTGCCGCAGCAGGTGCAGGATGCTGGCCGGCACCCGCTCCGCGGCCGGTCGGACCGCCCGGCGCGACCGCGCTCGGCTCAGCCCGATCAGGTAGGCGGTCGCCTCCGGGTCCAACCCCAGCACCCCGGCCAGGGCATCGAGGACCTGCACCGAGGGATGCCGTTCGCGACCCTGCTCCAACCGCAGGTAGTAGTCGGCGCTGATGCCGGCCAGCATCGCCACCTCCTCGCGCCGCAGCCCCGGCACCCGGCGCAGGCCCACGCCGGGAGGAAGCCCGACGTCCTCGGGCCGGGTCTGCTCCCGATGGGCACGCAGAAAGTCGCCGAGCGGGTTCGTCGCGTCCATGCCACCGACGGTAGATCGCCCGGCCGCCCGGCCGCCCGGTGACTGGCTGTGTCACTACCAGGAACAGCTCGCCCTGCCGGCCGGCTGGCCGTCGACGCACAGTCGACGCATACCCTCCGATTACGGATAGAGGACAACATGAGCGAGAACCTTCCCGGCGGGTCCCTGACCCCGGCTGACGGCCTCACCCTGAGCCGGATGGGCTACGGGCGATGCAGTTGGCCGGCCCGGGTGTCTACGGCCCGCCCGCGACCGCGAGCAGGCGCTCGCCGTACTCCGCGAGGCCGTCGACCTCGGTGTCCGGCACATCGACACCAGCGACTTCTACGGCCCCGTGGTGGTGAACGAGCTGATCCGCGAGGCGCTGCACCCGTACCCCGAGGATCTGCACCTGGTCACCAAGGTCGGCGCGCGACGCGGCGCCGACCGCTCCTGGATCCCGGCCCTGGAGCCGGACGAACTGAAGGCCCAGGTCCGGGACAACCTCCAGCACCTCGGCCTGGACGTCCTCGACGTGGTCAACCTGCGGGTCGGTGTGGCGGAGGGCACCGGCGACGATCCCTCTCCGAGCAGTTCGGCGCCCTCGCCGACCTGCGGCAGGAGGGGCTGATCCGGCACCTCGGGCTCAGCAACGTCACGCTCGACCAGCTCACCGAGGCCCAGGCCATCGCCCCGGTGGTCACCGTCCAGAACCTCTACAACCTCGCCAACCGGCAGGACGACGCCCTGGTGGACCGGTGCGCGGCGGAGAACATCGCGTTCGCCGCGTTCTTCCCGCTCGGCGGGTTCACGCCGTTGCAGTCCGACACCCTCGACGACGTGGCCGCCCGGGTGGGTGCCTCGCCGCAGCAGGTCGCCCTCGCGTGGCTCCTTCAGCGCTCCCCACCACCGTGCTGATCCCGGGCACCTCGACGCTGGCGCACCTGCGGAGAACCTCGCGGCGGCCGACCTGAAGCTGCCGGCGGACGCGATCGAGGAGTTGGACGCCATCTAGTGCCGGTGCGGCCGGTTGCGGACGAGGGTGAGCGCGAGCACCGCGGTGACGAGGAAGACGACACCGTTGACCCGCAACCCGGCCTGAACGCCGGAGGTCAGCGCCTCGGCGAGCGCCGCTCGTACCGGCTCGGGCATCGGCTGGCCGCCGGTGGCACCGGCGGCCACCGCCGCCTGCACGGCGCTCCGGGTGGGTTCGCCGACCTGGTGGGCGGCCAGCCGGTCCGGCAGGTCGGCAACCATCGTGGTGGTGAGGAGCGTGCCGAGCAGGGACGTACCGAGCACCGAGCCGACCTGGCGGGCGGCGTTGACCGCCCCGGAGGCCATGCCTGCCTGGGCGGGCGCGACGCTGGCCAGTGCCGCCGCCGTCGCCGGGGCGACCACCAGACCACCGGCCGCGCCGAACACCGCGAACAGCGCCCAACGGTGACCGAACGACACGGTCGGCCCCTGGGCCGCCAGCGCGAAACTCGCCACCGCACCGAGGACCAGGCCGAGGGTGAGCGGCGCCTGAAGCCGGTACGACGGATCACCCGCCCGGCACCGAAGGCGACGACGACGTAGGCACCGAAGAGCACGAGCATCCGCCAGCCGGTGTCCAGCGGGCTGAGCGCCTGAGCCCGCTCGTGGAAGAGGACCAGCAGGATCGCCACGCCGGTGAAACCGAACAGCGACACCGCGGCGACGACCATGACGGCGCTGAACGACGCGGACCGGAACAGCCGTACGTCGAGCATCGGCGCGCTGGCCCGCAGCTCCACCAGCACGAAGCCGACAAGTGCGACGACCGCGACGATCCAGGCCGCCGACACCACCGAGCTGGTGTAGCCGTCCTTGCCGCCCTGGATCATCGCGTAGACGGCGGCCGCGATAGCGGCGGTGCCGAGCAACAGACCGGCTACGTCGAGTCGACCCGCGCTCGGCCGGGACTCGGCCACCCCGATGGCGGCGACGACAAGTGTGATCACGCCCAGCGCGATCGTCGACAGGTAGACGGTGTGCCACTGGTAGTGCCGCAGCAGGACGCCAGCGATGAGCGGGCCGATCGCGAGCCCGATGCCGGAGGCTGCCGCCCAGGCGGTGATGACCTCGGTCCGTCGGTGCGGGTCGGTGAAGGTCGCGCCGAGGATCGCCAGGCTGTTCGGCAGGATCAGGGCCCCGCCCAGGCCGGCGACCAACTGCCCGACGATCACCCAGGCCACGGTCGGGGCGCTGGCCACGACGGCGGCACCCACGATCATCGCCAGGACCCCGACGCCGAACATGCGCCTGCGTCCGTAGCGATTGCCCAGGGTGGCGGCGGACAGCACGACGCTCGCCACCATCAGGGTGTAGGCGCTGGGGACCCAGACCAGGGTGGTCGGGTCGACCCGCAGGTCCCGCTGGATGGTGGTCAGGGCGGAGACCGTCGCGGTGATCTGCAGAAACGTGATCATCGCGCCCAGGCACATGGCGATCAGGGTCACCGGGCGGGAGCCACGGAGGGGCGAACGGCCGGCGACGGCCGGTCCGGGTGGAGTCGGGGCCGTGGTGCTGGTGGTCACTGAAGATCCTCAAGGCCGATGATCTGACTTTGGTTTATCAAAGTCAGCTCGGCCAGTGAAGCACCTGACTAGCCACGACGCAAGTCAGGTAGGCTGGACCACATGGAGGACCTACGGGACGACCGCGACTCCTGGACGAGCGAGAACTGCTCGGTAGCCCGGGCGATGGACATCATGGGCAGCAGGTCGACGGTCCTGATCATGCGTGAGGCGCTGCTCGGCACGCGCCGCTTCGACGACTTCGTCCGCCGGGTCGGCGTCGGAGAGCCCGCCATGGCCGCCCGCCTCAAGGAGATGGTCGCCGCGGGCCTGCTCGAACGGATCCCCTACCGGGAGCCGGGGCAGCGCACCCGCCACGAGTACCAGCTCACCCGCAAGGGCGGCGAACTCCTGCCCGTCATCACCGCCCTGCGTAACTGGGGCGACACCTGGGCCGCCACCGACGTCGGCCCATCCGTCGTCGCCACCCACCACGGCTGCGGCGAGCCGGTCCGCGCGGTGCTCCGCTGTGCGGCCGGCCACGAGATCGAGGACGGCGACATCGACATCACCGCCGGCCCAGGCCTAGTCCGACGCGACTGACCAGCAACGCCCCGCCCGCCCGACCTCCGCCCCACCCCGGCTGCCCCGCCCGCCTTACCCGCCCGCCCGCCCCGCCCGCCCACCTCGTCGATCATGGAGTTGTGGTGGGGACAAACGCCATTGCTGCCCTAAACCAGGCACCACAACTCCATGATCGACGCAGGCTCACCGCGATCTTGCACTTCCTGCCCGATATCACAGGGCATTCCGCCCATCTCGGCGACAGCAACTGCAAGATCGGCGCGGGCAGGGACATGCCGTGCGCCCTCACGCAGGGCCGGACGGTGGCGGGCCGGCACTCGACGGCCCGCCACCCCGTGGATCAGAGGACGATCTGGTGTACCCGGTCGTCCACGCCGCGGACGGCCAGCCAGGCACTGCCGTTGGCACCGGCAGCGGCCCCGGCGCACCCGGAACGCGTCGGTCGCGAACTCACCGCGTCGGAACCAGCCGCCCCAGGCGCCATCGGCCAGGTTGCGCTGCCAGAGCCGGTTGTCGGCGGCCAGCGCGAACAGGTAGACCCGGCCGGACGTGGCGAGCAGGGTCGGGCTGCCGCTGGTGGTGCCGCCCAGGTTGGTCCAGGCCGACCAGGTGGTGCCGGTCCGGCTGCTCCACCACACCTCGTCGGTACGACTGCGAACCGCCACGTGCAGCACACCCGCGTCGTCGACGACGGCGCTCGGCCGACCGTAGAACGGCCGGTTCTCCGGAGCCCCGACGCCACTCCAGCCGGCGTTCGGCGTACGCGACCAGAGCTTGCCGTCGGCACCGCGGGCGACGAGCGTCCACTGCGTCGGGCTGGTCCAGGCCACCGTGGGCGCGTCGGTCAACGTGCCACCGAGGCTCTGCCACGGACCCCACGTGCCGCCGAGGTAGCTACGCTGCCAGGCCGCGTTGTCGGTGCCGCGGACGAAGACGTCGAGCCGCCCACCGGCGGAGCCGTACGCGGCAGGCTGGCCGAGGATCCGGCCGCCGATCGGGCCGCCGATCGAGGTCCAGCCGGTGCCCCACGTCGTACCGGAGCGGGTGTTGACCGCCAGCGCGCCCTGCGCGTCGCGGACGAAGGCGGTGGCGTGGTGTCGTCCACCCGGACCAGGGCCGGGCTGGCGCTGGCGGTGCCGCCGAGGTTCGCGCCGGCGACCTGGTCGGTGCCGGTCAGGCCGAGCATGGCCACCCGTGCGCCGGCACCTCGACCGTGTACGAGCCGGTGAACGGCTGCTTTCCCGGGTGTTCGGCTGGGCGTCCACGTCGGTGCGGGTCCACAGGTCACGGACCCGGACCGACCCACCGAGGGCGACGTCGGCGAAGGTCACGGTGATCCGCTGGGCGGTGTCGTGCCGGTTGAGCAGCGCGACCGCCCGCTTGCCGGCGCCGGTGAGCACCCTGCTCCAGACCTGCGCGTCGGTGCCGGTGTCGGCGACCTTGACGCCCTGTCGGACCAGCGGGTCCTGGTCCACCGCGACGATCTCCGGGTTGGTCAGCGCCGAGATCATCTCCTGGGGCAGCCCTCGCGGGTCGGAGCCGATCACCAGCGGCGCGGCCATGATGGCCCACATGCCGAGCTGTGTCTTCGACTCCTCCAGGCTCAACTCGTACCCGCCACCGGGCAGCGGGCGCATCGGCAGCAGGTAGTCCGGGTCGTTGTAGTGCCCCGGACCGGTGGCCGCCGGGTGGTACGCGTTGACGTCCATGTTGCGCAGCACCCACGGGTACGCCCACTGCGGACTCGGGTCGGTGAGCCCCACGTCGGTGTAGGTCCGCCAGGAGTCGGCGATGGTGGGCGCGTACGTGTAGCTCCAGGTGGAGAGCTGCTCCGGGGTGTACGGGCCGCCACCCCAGTCGGAGCTGACCGGGTTGCAGATGTTGAGCAGCATCGGCCGGGGGACTGGCGTACCGCCTCGGCCAGTTCCCGGAAGGTGGTCTCCGGGTCGAGCCCGGCGGCCCGGCCGCACAGCCAGTCGGCCTTGAGCGCGTCGAAGCCCCAGCGTGCGAACTGGGCGACGTCGGCCTGGTAGTGGCCGTTGCTGCCGAGCCCACACTGTCCGGGCAGGTACGGTCCGGCGTCGGTGTAGATGCCGGCCTTCATGCCCCGGCTGTGGATGTACGCGGCCAGCGCGGGCATCCCGCCGGGGAAGCGGGCCGGGTCGGCGACGAGTTCGCCGGCCTCGTTGCGCGGGTGGGGCGGCCCAGTTGCCGTCGATCCAGACGTAGGTGTAGCCGGCGTCCCGGAGGCCACTGCTGACCATGTGGTCGGTGACGGACCGTACTTCGGCCTCGGTGGGATCGCCACCGAGGCCGAAGTAGTGTTCCAGCCCTGGTAGGGCGTCGGGGCGAGGCCACTGTTGAAGAAGGTCGGCGCACCCTGGTCCTCGGCGGCGGCCGGGCGTGGCCGGGACGGCCGGGGCCGTGACCGCCCTGCGGTGGATCGGCGTGCGGTGGGCCGGCCATCGCCGGCATCGGGCTGGCCAGGCCCAGGCCGAGCACGGCCAGGGCTGCGGTCAGCTGTCGGTTCAGGCGCATGGAGGTACTCCTGTCCCTCGGGGTGGGGTGGTGGTGCTCCGGCCTCAGTCGCGGGTCAGCACGATGAGGTCGGCGTCGTGGGTCGGGCTCCACTGCACGGGCAGGCCGATCGCGCCGAGGTGGCTGCCGGAGTAGTGCCGGTCCCCGTGGACGTAACGGGCTGCCGGGTCGAGGCCGCGCAGGGGCAACCGGACCGGGCGGGACGGGAGCAGTCCGGCGCCGTCGAGCCGGCCGGTGTGCCAGGCCAGCACGACCACCCGGCTGTCGTCCGGCGCGGTGTACTGCACGGCACAACGGGCCTGGTCGGGGCCACCGATCAGGTGCACCTCGCCGTGCGTGACGACGTCCCGGATTCCCTTGTAGCGGGCGATCCAGTCGGCCGCCTCGGCCGCTCGGCGGGGTCCACGCCGGATGTCCGCGCCGATGCCGAGCACGCCGGCCATCGCGAGGACGAACCGGAACGCCAGCGTCCGGGGCCGGTTGTCGAACAGGCCGGGCGCGTCGGTGACCCAGGAGCTGAGCAGGTGCGGGGCGTTGGCGTGCAGGAACCCGTACTGGATGGCCAACCGGTCCAACGGGCCGGTGTTGTCGCTGGGCCAGAAGACGTCGGCTCGGGCGGCCATCGCCAGGTCGGTCCGCCCGCCCCGCCGGCACACGCCTCGATCAGCACGCCGGGGTGGTCCCGGCGCAACCGCTCGTAGATCCGGTGCAGGTTGGCGACGTGCGCGCCGTCCAGGTCGAGGGACCGGCCCCACCGGGTCGACCCGGCTCGGTACGCGGCCGGTTGAAGTCCCACTTCAGGTAGTCGATGTCGTACCGGCGCAGCAGACCGTCCACCGTCGAGTGCACGAACTCGGCGACCTCCGGCCGACCCAGGTCGAGCAGGTACTGGTTGCGGACCGGGGTGAGCGGTCGGCCGTCGACGGAGTAGACCCAGTCGGGGTGCTCGGCGTACAGGGAGGACCTCGGGTTGACGCACTCCGGCTCGACCCAGAGGCCGAAGTTCAGCCCGAGCGCGCGGACGTCGGCGATGAACGTGTCGAATCCGGCCGGGAACTTGGCCGGATCGGGCGTCCAGTCGCCCAGCCCGGCGGTGTCGTCTTTGCGGCCGACGAACCAGCCGTCGTCCACGACGAACGTCTCGACGCCCAGCTCGGCGGCGATCCGGGCGAGCGCGAGCTGGCTCTGCGCCTCGACGGCGAAGTAGGTCGCCTCCCAGGAGTTGTAGAGCACCGGGCGCGGGGTGAGCCGGTCGCCGGCCAGCAGCCGCTGGTGGGTGTGCCAGACCCGGGCCAGTCCGTCCAGGCCGTCCGGGCTGAACGCCCCGGTGGCCACCGGCAGGGTCAGCCGCTCGCCCCAGCCAGCTCCAGCGGCCCGTCGACCAGCTGACGGCCGACCCGGACCCGGGTCAGACCGCCGGTGTCCCGTTCGGCGCTGATCTCCCACGAGCCGGTCCAGGCCAGGGCCATCCCCATGCCGCGCCGGCCGGCGCTGCGGTGTCCCGCACGGCCAGCCAGGGCACGTGCAGATGCCCGGGTACGCCCTGGGAGCTGCCGATGCTGAAGGTGCCGTGGCCCAACTCGACGTGGGAGAGCTGGAACTCCTGCTCCCACTGCCCCCACTGGTGGCTGAGCAGCGCGCCGTGCGGCGTCGGTACGCAGAACCCGCCCGATCCGGCCCGGACCACCCGCAGCGGGCCGGTGCCGTCGTTGGTCAGCTCGACCCACCGCTGCACCACATCGGTGCCGGCGGGCACCCGGTAGTGCACTGTGGCGCGCAGCCCGGTCACCGGGTCGGCGAAGTCGACGGCCAGCTCCCGCTGGTCGGCGTCGATCCGCCCGTCGATGTGCGTGAAGCCCACCCGACGCTCCCCGCTCGGGGTCTCGACCACCAGATCCGCGCCGGTGAACGGGCGGTCGGCGTCGGTGGCGTACTCGATGGGGGCGGCGTCCCCGGCGGTCAGGAACGGCACCGGGCCGTCGTAGGCGACCGGCGACGGCCCGTCGGAGACGCCGTGCGGACCCACGCGACCAGTTCCAGCCAGCGACCGTGCTCCGGCATCCGCACTGTGTACTCGGTGTGCGTGCCGCGCAGCGTCCAGCGCTGCCGGACTCGGCGGTCACTTGACCGCTCCCAGCGCCAGGCCGGAGACGAAGTGCCGCTGGAAGCGCAGGAAGACCGCGACGGTGGGGACTGCCGCGATGACAGTACCGGCGGCGATGACGTTCCAGGACGAGACGAACTGTCCCTGGAGGGCGAGCAGCGCCGGGGTGACCGGCATGTTGTCGTCGGTCCGCAGCACGGTGATCGCCCAGAGCAGGTCGTTGAAGATCCAGGTGAAGGACAGCGCCCCAGAGCGGCCAGCGCGGGCCGGGTCAGCGGCAGCATCACCTTCGTGAAGATCTGCGCCGTGCCGGCACCGTCGATGGTGGCCGCCTCCTGGATCTCGCCCGGCAGGTCCCGCATGAAGCCGTGCAGGACGAAGGTGTAGAAGCCGAGCCGAAGCCGACCTGTACGGCGATCAATGCCCAGAGCGTGTCGTACAGGCCGGTCAGCTCGCTGAACTTCGCCACCGGGATGAGCAGGATCTGCGGTGGCAACAGGTTGCCGGCGAGCATCAGCAGCAGGATGGTCCGCCGCCCGGGGATCCGGAAGCGACTCAGCGCGAACGCGGCCATCGCGGCCAGCGCCAGGCTCAACGCCACCGACGGGACGGTGACCAGCATGCTGTTGATCAGCGCCCGCAGCTCGCCGCCGTCGGTCCACGCCTGCCGGTAGGTGTCCAGTGTGAACGACCGGGGCAGGCTGCCCACGCCGTGCGCGGCGATGTCGTCGAACGAGCGGGTGGACATCACCACGACCCACAGCACCGGGCCCAGCCAGAGCAGCGAGAGCAGGATCATGCCGGTGTGGAAGGCCCCGGTACGGAGCTTGTTCATCACGCTTCCTCCCGGAACGCGCGGACCAGGTAGCCGAGGATGACGGCCAGCGCGAGCACGAAGATCACGACGGCGATCGCCGAGGCGTAGCCAGCCGCAGGCTCTGGAACGCGGTCGAGTACATGTAGGTGCTGAGCAGCTCCGACGAGTGGTACGGCCCGCCCTTGGTGAGCGACCAGACGATGTCGAACGAGCGCAGCGAGTCGATGACGATGACCGACAGCACGACGGCGTTCACCCCTGAGCTGGGGATGGTGACGTGCCGCAGCCGTTGCCAGGAGTTGGCGCCGTCCATCCGGGCCGCCTCGTGCAGCGCCGGGTCGATCGCCTTCAGCCCGGCCAGGAACAGCACCATCACGTACCCGATCTGCCGCCACAGCGCGGGCAGGATCACCGCGTACAGGGCGGTCTGCGGGTCGGCGAGCCAGGGCCGGATCAGGCTCTCCAGGCCGACGGCCCGCAGCAGCGTGTCGGCGATGCCGTCGGGCTGGTAGAAGACCCGCCAGACCAGCGCGGTCACCACCAGCGAGAACACCACGGGGTGAACAGCGCGGCCCGGTAGAAGCCGACTCCGCGCCGCTCCTTCTGCAGGACGAGCGCCATGCCGAAGCCGCCCAGCACGGAGAGGCCGCCGAAGAGCACCAGCCAGATGACCGTGTTGACGAGCGCACCCGGAAGGTGGCGTCGCCGGCCAGCTCGACGTAGTTGTCCGCGCCGACGAAGGTCGGCGACGTCATCCGTCCCAGCGGGTGAGGGAGAACCAGAAGCCCTGGATCGCCGGCCAGAAGACCCAGACGCTCTCGACCGCGAACGGTACGAGGACGAACGCCACCAGCAGCGGCGACAGTCGAGCCGACCGTCGCCGCCGCCGGGTGGGGTGACCGAGGTCGTGGAGATCGTTGCTGTCACGTCAGCCCTTGAAGACCTTCTCGGCGCCGGCCTGCCACTCCCGCAGGATCGCGTCGATCTGGTCCGGCTTGTCGATGAACTTGGTCAGCGCGGTGTCCGCGGTCGGCTGGAGCGCGTCGCTGGAGTCGCGGTTGAAGAACTGGGTCAGCTCCTTGGCCTCGTTCAGCATTGCCTTGCCCTTGACCACCAGCGGCGAGTCGGACGCCTTGGCCATCGGGTTGGCGGGCAGCACGATGCCGGAGCTGGCCTTGACGTACGCCTCCTGCGCCTCGACCCCGGCGAGATAGCTGAGCAGGGCCCTGGTGCCGGTCGGGTTGGCGGTCTTCGCGCTGGCGAAGAAGCCGTCCGTCGGAGCCTCCTCGGCCAGCGGCACCGCCGGGTCGATGATCGGGAACCGGAAGAAGTCCAGGTCACCGAGGGCATCCTTGGGCGCCGCGTCGGCGAAGAACGTGCCGATCAGGAACATGCCGGTCTTGCCGGCCAGCAACGCGGTGGTCGCCTCCTGGAACGGGTACGCCTTGCCCTTGGGGTCGAAGTAGGGCAGTGCCTCGCGCCAGCGGGTGAAGACCGCCTTGACCTTCGGGTCGTCGAAGCGCTGCTTGCCGGCGAGCAGCTCGCGGTGGAACGGCGCGCCGTTGATGCGGACGTTGAGGTAGTCGAACCAGGCCGACGCCACCCACGGGTGTCGCCGAGGCCGATGCCGATCGGCGGGACGCCCTTGCTCTTCAGCGTCTCGCAGACCGCCAGGAACTCGGTCCAGGTCTTCGGCTCCTGCACGCCCCACTTGGCGAAGTTGGACTTGCGGTAGAAGAAGCCCCACCAGTAGTTGTTCATCGGCACGAAGATCTGCTTGCCGCTGGCGTCGGTGGAGAGGGTGCGCAGCGACTCCGGGTAGTCGCCGAGCGACTTCCAGACGTCGGAGACGTCCAGCAGCAGGTTCTTGCTGGCGTAGTCGTTGGCGACCGAGCCGGCGTACCAGGTGTAGATGTCCGGCGGGTTGGCCGAGGTCAGGTAGGTCGGCAGCTGGGTTCGGAAGGTCTCCGAGGCGATCGTGTTGAGGTTCGCCGTGCCCTTGCCCTGCGCGTTGAAGTTCGCGATCAGTTTCTCCATCGCAGCCTTGGCCTGCGGCGAGGAGAGGTTGGACTGGATGCTGACCGCGCCCGAGCCGTTGCTCGTCGTCGGCCCACTGGCGGAGCTGGCGCACGCGCTGAGGAACGAGCTGGCGCCGAGCGCGCCCAGGCCGGCAAGCCCGAGGTGGCCAAGGAATCGCCGGCGACCGGGGTCGAAGTCGCTCACGGAGTAATCCCTCCTCTACGACACGTAGCGTCACTGCGCGATGTGTCGTCCATGTGAATGCTGTGACCAGAAGGTTGCATGGACCCCTCACCTGCTGTCAAGATATCTTCGTAATTAATGATTAGACGAGACCAACGCGAGGGTCAGGTGGATCAGCCTATGCGCCGGCTTGAAGGCAAGAACGCGCTGGTCACCGGCGCGATGGGTGGAATCGGCGCGGCAATTGCCCGGCGGCTCGCCGCCGAGGGAGCAGCCGTCGCACTGCTCGACCTGGCCGACTCGACCCGCTGGCCGACGAACTCACCGCTCGCGGCGATCGAGCACTGTCCGTAGTGGGCGATGTCAGCGAGGAGGCCGACTGGACGGCCGCCGTGTCCGCCGCACGGGAGAGCCTCGGCCCGATCGACATCCTGGTCAGCACCGCGTACGCCGTGCGGGTCGCCCCGGCCCACGAGACCAGCAGGCAGTCCTGGGACCACCAGCTCGGCGTCAGCCTCACCGGCTCCTTCCTCGGCGTCCGCGCCTGCCTGGACGACCTGCGGGCCCGCTCCGGCGCGGTGGTGCTGATCTCCTCGGTGCACGCACTCGTCGGGTTGCCCGGCCGTCCCGCGTACGCCGCGGCCAAGGGCGGCCTGGTCGCGCTCGGCCGCCAGCTCGCCGTCGAGTACGGCCCGCAGGTCCGGGTCAACACCGTGCTGCCGGGCCGATCCTCACCGCAGCCTGGGCCGACGTGTCCGATGAGGACCGTCAGCGCAGCGTCGCGGCGACCGTGGCGAAGCGCTTCGGCACACCCGACGAGGTGGCCGCCACCGTCGCCTTCCTCGCCTCGCCGGACGCCGCCTACGTCACCGGAGCGAGTCTCGTGGTGGACGGTGGTTGGACAGCGGTGAAAGCCTCGGCCTGAGAGATCGATACCGACCAGCGAAAGGCCAGGAGCATTGGCACAGTACGCACGCCGCGGCATCCACGGGCAGACCGTCGAAGCGATCGCCCGCCGCATCCTCACCGGCGAGATCGCCGCCGGCGCGACCCTGAACATCGTCGCGTTGCAGGAGGAGTTCGGCGTCAGCCTGACGATGCTCCGCGAGGCGCTGAAGGTCCTCTCGGCCAAGGGCATCGTCGACGCCCGGCAGAAGCGCGGCACCTTCGTCCGACCCCGTGCGGACTGGAACCTGCTCGACGGTGACGTGATCCGCTGGCAGTTCGCCGAGGGCACCGACCAACGCCTGCTCGACCAACTGCACGAGGTACGCGCCATCATCGAGCCCGCCGCCGCACGGCTCGCCGCCACCCGCGCGACCGAGGACGACCTGACCGCCCTCGACCGGGCACTCGACGAGATGGCCGAGGCCGACGGCGATCCCGCCGCCGCCGTGGCCGCCGACCTCGCCTTCCACCGTGCGCTGCTCGCGGCCACCCACAACGAGCTGCTGGAGCGGATGGAGGTGGTGATGGAGACCGGCCTCGCCGAACGGGACCGTCTGGTGCACGGCGGCACCCGCACGACGACCCGGTGCCCAGCCACCGCGCGGTGGTCGACGCGCTGCGCGAACGGGACGAGACGACGGCCGAGACCGCGATGCGTGAGTTGCTGGACAAGGCCGTCCGCGACGTCGAGAAGGTACGGGGACGAAGGGGCAGTCAGTGAAGATCGAGCGGATCGAGACCTTCCTGGTCGCGCCACGGTGGTTGTTCTGCCGGGTGGAGACCGACGACGGGCTGGTCGGGTGGGGCGAACCGGTGGTCGAGGGCCGGGCCGAGGTGGTACGCAGCGCGGTCGAGGTGCTCTCCGAATACCTCATCGGTGCGGATCCACTACGCATCGAGCAGCACTGGCAGGTGCTCACCAAGGGCGGTTTCTACCGGGGCGGCCCGATCCTCTCCAGCGCTGTCGCCGGCCTGGACCAGGCCCTCTGGGACATCGCCGGTCAGGCGTACGGCGCTCCGGTGCACGCGCTGCTCGGCGGAGCGGTCCGCGACCGGGTACGGATCTACTCGTGGATCGGCGGGGACGAGCCCGACGAGGTGGCCGACGCCGCCGCCGCGCAGGTCGCCGCCGGCCTCACCGGAGTCAAGATGAACGCCAGCGGGCGGCTCTCCCGATCCCCACCTCGGCCGAGGTGGACGCGGTCATCGGCCGGGTCGCCGCCGCCCGGGAGGTGCTCGGCCCCGACCGGGACATCGCCGTCGACTTCCACGGCCGGGCCGGGCTGGCCGCGGTACGCCGGATCCTGCCCGAGCTGACCGCCCTGCGTCCCTTCTTCGTGGAGGAGCCGGTCCTGCCCGACCAGGCCCACCACCTGCGCGACATCGTCGCCGGCACGCCGATCCCGGTGGCCACCGGCGAGCGGCTCTACGGTCGCTCCGAGTTCCTCGGTCCGTTGCAGGCCGGGGTCGCCGTGGTCCAGCCGGACCTGTCGCACGCCGGTGGGATCTCCGAGGTCCGCCGGATCGCCGCGCTGGCCGAGACGTACGGCGCACTGCTCGCTCCGCACTGCCCGCTCGGCCCGATCTCCCTGGCGGCCAGTCTCCAGGTGGCCTTCGCGACGCCGAACTTCCTGATCCAGGAGCAGAGCATCGGCATCCACTACAACGTCGGCTCGGAGTTGCTGGACTACGTGGTCGACCCGGAACCGTTCCGGTTCGTGGACGGTCACATCGCCCGCTTCGACCGGCCCGGGTTGGGCATCACCGTCGACGAGGCGGCGGTCCGCAAGGCCGCGCAGAACCCGCACTCCTGGCGCAACCCGGTCTGGCAGCACTCCGACGGGTCGTTCGCCGAATGGTGACCGGCGCGACGCCGGTGGCGCTGCGGGTGGCGTACGACGCGACGCACGGCGGCCGGTGGACGAGCCTGCACGGCGGTGGCCGGGAGTGGCTCTGGCGCGGCCCGGAACCCGGCCGGCACCGGGTACGCCCCGGCGACGCGTTCGTCGACGCCGGCGGGCTGGAGGAGTGCCTGCCCACAGTGCGCGGCCGGCCCGACCACGGTGAGGTGTGGTCCCGCCCGTGGCGGACCGCCGCCCCGGCACTGTGGTGATCCAGCGCCCGACGTTCACCCTCACCCGCCGGATCACCGACTCCGGCGGAGTGGTGGTCGCCGACTACCGGCTGGCCGCCGACCCCGGTCACCGGTTCGTCTGGGCCGCGCACGCCCTGCTCGACCTCTCCCCGCCGCCCGCCTCGACGTGCCCACCGGCACCCCGACCCGGCTGCACCCGGAGGCCGCCGCGCTCCTGCCGCCGGGCACCTGGCCCCCGACGCCCCGTGGTTGACCGGGCCGTGGCCGGCGCCCGCCGGGCTGACCCTGGACACCCTCGGCCCGGACGACGGGACCGCGCTCGGCGCGGTGCTGCTCGACTGCGCCCGGGTTCGGGTGGTCGACGGCGTCGACCGGCTGACGCTGGAACTGGAGTGCGCGAACCAGCCCCGTGGCTTCGCGCTCTGGCGCAACCTGGGCGGCTGGCCGGCGAACGGCCCCTACCGCAGCATCGGTGTCGAGCCGATGCTCGGCGCCGCCTTCGACCTGGCTGACGCCGGTCCCGCCGACGCGGTGGTCGTCCCGCCCGCCGGCGAGGTCGGCTGGCGACTCACCATCTCCGCCCATCGCACCCCGTGAGGACACCCGTGCTGAACCTGCTCGACGAGCTGCGTACCCATCGACTGTTGGCCATCGTGCGCGGCCCGGACCCGGCCGCGGCGCTGGCCGCCGTGCTCACCCTGGCCGACAGTGGCGTCGCCCTGGTCGAGGTCTCGTTGACCAGCGCCGACGCGCTCGGCATTCTCCGACGCGCCCGGGCCGCCCTCGGACCGGACTTCGTGCTGGGCGCGGGCACCGTGCTCAGCGCCGAGGACGCCGCGCGGCGGCGGACGCGGGCGCCGGTTTCCTGGTCACCCGGCACTCGCGCCGAGCCTCGCCGAGGGCGGCCGGCTCGGCTGCCGGTGCTCGCCGGCGCCCTCACCCCCACCGAGGTGGTGCAGGCCACCGACGGCGGAGCCACCGCGATCAAGCTCTTCCCGGCCTCCCTCGGCGGGCCCGACTACCTCGGCGCCCTGCGTGACCCGTTCCCCGGCACCGCCTTCGTGCCGGTCGGCGGGGTCGACGCGGACGGTGCGCGGCACTACCTCGACCGGGGAGCGGTCGCGGTCGGCGTCGGTTCCCCGCTGCTCGGTGACGCCGTGCGCGGCGGCGACCGGCGGCGCTGCGCGAGCGCGCCACCGACTTCCTCGCGGCGGTCCGGCCGTGACCGGCCTGCTCACGCTCGGCGAGACGATGGCGGCGTTCCGCACCACCGGCCCGCTGCGGTTGGGCGGCACCGCCGGGATCTCCGTCGCCGGCTCGGAGTCGAACGTGGCGATCGGCCTGGCCCGGCTCGGCCACCACGCTGCCTGGGTCGGTGTGACCGGCGCCGACGAGCCCGGCGAGCTGGTCCGCCGTACGCTGCGCGCCGAGGGTGTCGACCTGACCTGGTCCCGGGTCGACCCGACCGCGCCCACCGGGCTGATCCTCTTCGAGAACCGGGTTGCCGACATCAACCGGGTCACCTACCACCGCGCCGGGTCGGCCGGCTCGCGGCTGCGCCCGGCCGATGTGACAGGTGCCTTCGACGCACTCGGCCCGCCACCCCGGCTGCTGCACGTCACCGGCATCACCTGCGCGCTGGGCGACGAGCCGTACCGGGCGGTGGTGGAGGCCGTGCGGCGCGCCGACGCGGCGGGCAGCACCATTTGCCTGGACGTCAACCACCGGCAGCGACTCTGGTCGGTCGCCGAGGCCGCCGCCGCGATGCGGCCCTGCTGCCCTCGATCGACCTGGTGATCGCCTCCGACGACGAGTTGGCCGTGCTGACCGACGAGACCGACCCGGTCGCGGCGTTACTCTCGGCCGGCGTGACCGAGGTCGTGGTCAAGCACGGTGCCGGCGGAGCGACGAGCCACCGCGCGACCGGCACCATCCACCGTCCAGCCCGGACGGTGCCGGTGGTGGACACCGTCGGCGCGGGCGACGCCTTCGTGGCCGGGCTGCTCTCCGCCTGGCTCGACGGTGCCGACGCGCCCGCGCGCCTGGACCGGGCCGTCACCACCGGCGCGTTCGCGGTCGCCACCCGGGGCGACTGGGAGGTCTGCCCGACCGGGCCGAGTTGGCGCTGCTCGATCACGGCCCCGGCGGTACCGTCCGCTGACGATCCCTTTGGAGGAGCATCATGGAGCTGACCGAGCCGACCGTCTGGAGCAGCGACCGGTTGGAGCTGGGCGAGGGCCTGCGCTGGGTCGACGACCGGCTGGTCCTCGTCGACCTGCTGGCCGGGCGACTGCTGGAGACCGACGGTGACGCCCCGGCTCCGCTGCGGGAGTTGCGCCGCCTCGACGTGCCGCTCGGCGCGGTCGCCCCGGTGGCCGACCGACCGGGTGACTGGCTGGCCGCCGCCGGGACCGGCGTCACAGTGCTGCCCGCCACCGGCGACCCCGCCCGGTCGCCGACCTGGTCGCCGACGCGCCCGACCCGACCCGGATGAACGACGCGGTCGCCGACCCCACGGCCGCTTCTGGGTCGGCAGCATGACGTACGCCGGGGTGCCCGGCGGAGGCACGCTCTACCGGCTCACCCGGGCGCGGCACCGGTGCCCGCGGTGACCGGGCTGACCATCCCGAACGGGCCGGCGTTCGACGCCACCGGCACCACCATGTACCTGGCCGACACCCGCGCGGCGAGATCGACAGGTTCACTGTCGACCCCGCCACCGGGGACCTGCACGGGCGGGAGCCGTTCCTGCGGCTGTCGCCCTCCGACGGTGGCCCGGACGGCATGACGCTCGACGCCGCCGGTCACCTCTGGATCGCGCTGTGGGCGGCTCCGCGGTACGCCGCTACCGGCCCGACGGCACCCTCGACCGGGAGATCCGGCTGCCGGCCACGCAGCCGGCCGGCATCTGCCTGGGCGGCCCGGACCTGCGCCGACTCTTCATCGGCACCGCCCGGGTCGGGCTGGACACTGCGGGCCCGCAGGACGGCGCGCTGCTCGCGGTGGACGTCGCGGTCCCCGGCCTACCCGCCGCGCGCGCGCAGCCCCGGCGAGCTGACGCCTCGACAACGCATACCGGACTCCCGGGAGGAATAGCCACGTCGGATGGGGGCAACGGACCGACAGGGGCACGACGATGAGCACGGTGGGGTGGGCGTCATGAACGGGCCGGTCGGCGACGAGCCCATGGGTGAGCTGGAGCTGGTGCACACCTTCACCGGCCCGATGCCGACCGGTGTGAGCGTCTCGCACCGGGGTCGGATCTTCGTCAACTTCCCGAAGTGGGGCGACGAGGTGCCGGCCACCGTCGTCGAGTTGCGCGACGGCCAGGAGGTGCCCTACCCCGATCAGCGCTGGAACGACCCGTCCGGCGACGACGACGCGGGCGCCTTCGTGTCGGTCCAGAGCATCGTGGTGGACCCGGCCGACCGGCTCTGGGTGCTGGACACCGGCAGCCCGATGTTCCAGCCCACGAAACCGGGCGGCCCGAAGCTGGTCCGCGTCGACCTGGACACCGACACCGTCGCCCAGGTGATCACCTTCCCGGCGGACGTGGCGCTGCCGACGACGTACCTCAACGACGTCCGCTTCGACCTGCGACGGGGCGAGGCGGGGTCGCGTACATCACCGACTCGGCGGACTCCGGGCCGAACGGGATCATCGTGGTGGACCTGGCCAGCGGGGCTTCCTGGCGGCGGCTGCACGACCACCCGTCCACCAAGGCGCAGGCGCTGACGTCGTTCCGCCCGGTGGTCGAGGGCCGGCCGTTCCTCGAACGCCCCGCGGACGGGCCACCGAAGCCGGTGAGCATGGGCTCGGACGGCATCGCCATCTCCGCCGACGGCAGCCGGCTCTACTACTGCCCGTTGGCGTCCCGACGCCTGCACAGCGTCTCCACCGAAGCGCTGGCCGACCCGGGCGTCACCCAGGAGGCCGTCGCGGCGACGGTTGTCGACGAGGGCGACCGGGGCACCGCCTCGGACGGGTTGGAGAGCGACGACGCGGGGCGGCTCTACCTCACCTCGTACGAGCACAACGCGGTGCTGCGTCGACTGCCCGACGGCGAGTACGAGACGCTGGTCCACGATCCGCGACTGCTCTGGCCGGACACCATGTCGGTGGCCACCGACGGGTACCTCTACGTCACCGCCAACCAACTGCACCGGCAGGCCCAGTACCAGCGGGGCAGGACCTGCGGCGCAAGCCGTACGCGCTGTTCCGCACGCGCATCGACGCCGGCCCGGTGCTGCTCCGCCGCTGAGCGGGCGTTGGCTGACGGCTCGCCCGTCCGTCGACCGCTCGTCCCATGATCACTTGATGGTGAGTAGTTGCCCAGACCATTCCTGAACTACTCACCATCAAGTGATCACTACGCCACGCAATCTTGGACAGTTTCCGTTAGGAGCTAACGGAAACTGTCCAACATTGCTGAAACGGAACGTGTCAACTCACCGGCAGGGTGCGGTTCAGCAGATCGAACAGGGCTTCCCAGTGACGCTCGGTGGCCTGCTCGTCGTACGCCGGGGTGTCGGCCATGGTGTAGCCGTGGTACGCGCCCGCGTACACCTCGGAGCGGTAGCGCACGCCTGCGGCGTCGAGCGCCTTCTCCAGCGTGGCGATCTGCTCGGGCGTCATCGACTGGTCGGCGTCGGCGTGCCCGAAATACAGCTCGCCGGTGATCGAGTCGACGCCCAGGTGCGGGCTGTCCGACGCGTCGGTGACGATGCGCCCGCCGTGGAAGCTGGCGATCGCGGCGATGCGGTCCGGTGCGCCTCGATGGCTCGCAGTGCGTTCGTGCCGCCCATGCAGTACCCGGTGATCGCGACCGAGCCCGGCCGCACGTCGTCACGGGCGGCCAGGAAGTCGAGGAACGCGGCGCTGTCGCGGGCGATCACATCCGGGGTCAACACGCCGACCAGCGGCATGATCTTCTCGAAGAGGGCGGCGCGCTGGTCCGCCTCGCCGAGGCGGGACAGGTCGAACAGCGGTGCCCGACCGGCCCGGTAGAACAGGTGGGGCGTCAGCACCAGGTAGCCCGGGCGGCGATCCGCTCGGCCATCTCGACCAGGCGCGGGCGCGGCCCGAAGGCGTCCATGAAGAGCAGCAGCGCCGGGAAGGGACCGTCGCCGTCCGGTCGGCTGAGGGAGGCATCCGCGACGCCGTCGCCAGTCGGGATGTCCACCGTCGTCGTCTGCACCGGGCCTCCTCGTACGAGATCTTGATCGTCAGGAACGCTACTCGCCACGCAGCCGGCCAGGGTCGGCACCCGGGCCGAGCCAGGGACTGGCGTTCCGTGGATAAAGCCACCCTGGGTGCTGGTCGGCGAGCGAATTAGGTTCGTTCACGACCAATGTCGACCTGGGGTTGTCGTGCTGGATCTGACCGTTCCGGACCTGACCGGAAAGCTCGCCGTCGTGACCGGCGGCAGCGATGGCCTGGGTCTCGGCCTGGCCACGCGTTTGGCGCAAGCCGGGGCCGAGGTGGTGCTGCCGATCCGCAACCCGACCAAGGGTGCCGCCGCGCTGGACATCGTCCGGGCCGCCGTCCGGGTGCCGTCGTGTCGACCCGGGAGCTGGACCTCGCCTCGCTGGACTCGGTGGCCGCGCTGGCCGCGACGCTGCGCGACGAGGGCAGACCGATCCATTTGATGATCAACAACGCGGGCGTGATGGTGCCCCAACCCGGCACAGCACCGCCGACGGCTTCGAGCTCCAGCTCGGCACCAACCACCTCGGCCACTTCGCGCTGACCGGACGGCTGCTGCCGCTGCTGCGGCCGGGCGGGCCGGGTCACCACCATGTCGAGCAACGCCGCCCGCGCCGGCCGGCTGGACTGGGACGACCTGCAGAGCACCCGGCGGTACCCGGCGATCCGCGCGTACAACGCCTCGAAGCTGGCCACCCTGCACTTCGGGCTCGAACTCGACAGGCGCAGTCGAGCTGGCGGCTGGGGCATCGTCAGCAACGTCGCCCACCCGGGCATGACAATGACGAACCTCTTCGCGTCCGGCCCGAACCTGGGCCGCAGCCGATCCGCTCCGTACCACTCGATCATGAGGCGGCTGGCCCGCTGGGGCTTCCTGGTCCAGTCCGTCGACGCCGGGCTGCGCCCGCTCTCTACGCGGTCACCAGCCCGCAGGCTCAGGGTGGCCGGTTCTACGGCCCGGACGGGCTGTGGCAGTCCACCGGCAAACCGACCGAGTTGGCCGTCTTCCGTTCAGCGCGCAGCACTGCTGACGCCGCCCGCCTCTGGACCGTCTCCGAGCGCCTGGTGGGCGTGCAGTTCCCCGACAACCGGGAGTTCCCCGACAACTGACCAGAGCGCGCCGCGTGAACGCGGCGTCAAGAATCGGGGTCGCCCGTCGAAACGGCGTATCGACGGGCGCACCCACGTCGTCCGTGGTCACGATGGGTCCATGAGTCCTTGGCGGATGACACGCTGGGAACGCGGAGACCTGCCACCCGGCAGCGACACGACCAGCGACCCCGGCGAGCCCGCGACCAGAGCCGACGAGCCGGCGCGGCGGCACGAGGCGCTGGTGAGCGTCCGGCTCGGCCCGTCCGCGCCCGGCAGTCACCTGGTGGAGTACCTGCGGCACGAGCCGTGCGCCGTCGCGGCGTGGTGGATCGCCGCCGACGTCGACGCCGTGGTCCGCCTCTCCGCGGACAGCATCACCGTGCTGCACCGCGCCGTGGCCGACCTGCGCCTGCGCGCCGGGGTGGAGGTGGCGGAGGCCAACTACATCCTGCGCGCGCTCGATCTGACCACGCCGGCCGACCCGCGTACCGCGAAGGACGCCCCGGCCTGGCTGGGGTCCGCCGCATGAGCCGCCCCACCGGTGCCCACCGGATCGTGGTGGGAGTCGACCGCTCGTTCGCCGGGATGCAGGCGCTACGCCGTGCCACGCAGCTGGCCCGCCGTGACGGCGCGCAGCTGGAGGCCGTCCGCGCGTGGGTATTCGCGCCGACCTGGCGGCCCGGCACGCTGACCTGGCGGTGGCAGGACGAGTGCGACAGGGCGGCGGTCGTCTACCTGCGCGGCGTCTTCGACGCGGCGCTCGGTGGCATGCCCGGGACGTGACGGTGCGGCTGGTGACGACCCAGGGTACGCCGGCCAGGTGCTGGTCGACCACGCGGATCGAGAGTCCGACCTGCTGGTCGTCGGCAGCCCGGATCGCGGCCGGTTCGGTCGGTCGCGCGGGCACGTCACCCGGTACTGCGTGACGCGCGCGTCCGTACCGGTCGTCGCGGTTCCCGCGCCGTCCTGGGCTCGGGCCGCGACGATCCGCCGCTTCGCCCACGACCTCGAACGATTCAGCCGATGACCGCCGCTTTCAGAGGCGGCAGCAACAGGAAGGACAACCCCGACCATGGACGAGGCCCCGATAATCTATGCCGTTCCGGTGCGTGACCTGCCGGGACGGCTGGTGCGGACGGTGCGGACCGGACGCTCACCGCAGGGGTGCGGCTGGGCATCGCCTTCACGCGGCCCGAGCTGCTGGTCGCCGCGATGGGTCCCGAGCAGCACTGGGAGGCACTGTGCGAGTCGGCGTTGCGCGGCATGCTGCGCCCGCTCGGCATCGAGGTGATCCAGGTCGACCCGCTGCTGGTGGCCCCGCCACTCGACCGGGTCGACCCGGCACCCACTTTCGGTCAGGCGCGCACGAAGCGCACCGCGTCCGCGACCACGTGGCCGTCGGTGTCCTCGGTGCGGATCAGCACGCTGCCGTCGCTGCCCGCCGTGAAGGGTAGGTGCCCAGCGGCACCCACTGGCCGCCGGACTGTCGCTGGTTGACCGTCCGAGTGACCAAACCCCGGAGTACGCGATGTCCACCGGCACGTTCGTCGCGCGGTTCGGGTCCGCGGTCCAGCGCAACTGCACGGTCCACGACCCGGAGGCGGGCAGTGCCGGGCGGAACCGTAGCCGGTTGACGCCCTTGGCGGTGTTGCCGTCGTGCTCGTAGTCCGGGCCGTAGTAGCCGCCGATGCTGGTGCTGCGCAGCCACGTCCCGGCCGGGTGATGCCGCTGGACGCGGCGTTGTCCAGGATCACCTCGCTGGTCGAGCCCCACTCCAGCACCGCGCCGTCCTGGCGCAGCCGAGCCTGGAGGGCGGGCACCGACACGGCCTGCACGGCGGAGTTGCCGGTGAGCGCCAGGGACGCGGCGGTGGCGGCGGCCTGCCGAGGATCATGAACACCGGTTCCATCCTGATCGAGCCGTACGCGATGTGGCTCGACGAGAGACAGACCGGGACCAGAAGGTTGGCGCACTGGGCCTGGTGGGGCACGATCGCGCGGTAGCTCACCGGGTACGGCGCGGGCACGCCGATCTGCACGTCCCCTCGTTACGCACCTTGCCGTCGACCACGACCCGCTGACAGTTGTGCGAGTCCATCGTGTAGCTGGCCAGCCCCACCGAGTCGGTGGCGCGTACGCGGCCCCGGCAGTCGGCCTCGGTCATCACGTACGCGGAGACCATCCGGCGGGCCTCCCGGATGTAGAGCAGTGGCGGCCAGCCGCCGGTGCTGATGAACTCGTCGACCGGCAGCCCCAGCGGGCCGTCGAGTCACGGACCGACGCCGGCAGCCGGGGGTCGTTGGCCAGGAACCACATCAGCCCCTGCTGGTAGGTGCGGTGCTCGGCGATGATGCTCTCCCGCACGGCCCAGCTCGCCGTCGGGTACGCGTAGTTGAAGCCGATGTTGTCCGTCGACACGGCGCCGTTGTTGTTGGAGTCGGTCTTTCCGCCGCCGATCGAGTGGGTGGTGAAGTACGGCCCGGTGTAGCCGGCCTGGATGTGCCGCAGCAGCAGCTCGTACCGGATCGGGTCGTAGCCGGACGGTTTGCCGAACGGGATCCGGTTGGCCGCCTGGGTGAGGCACATCCGGAAGCAGTACGCCTGGATCCTGTCGTCGCCACTGACCTGCGGGCGAGCGGGGTGGCGGAGATACCGGGCAGCAGGCCGCTGGCGGGCGAGCCGGCCGTGACGTACGGGTCGATCGGGTACGCGAACTGGTGGGTGTTGCGCGACTGCACCCCGTTGATCGTCTCGCCGTAGGTGTCGTTGGACTCCCGCCCGACGGTGAACCCCACCCCGGCCATGGCCAGCAGGTCACCCTCGTAGGTGGCGTCGACGAACACACCGCCCCGGTAGATCGACCCGTCCTCGGTGCGCAGCTCGGTGATCCGGTCGCCGCTGCGGCCGACGCCGCTCAGCCGTGCGTCGATGATCACCGGCACGCCCGCCTCGGCCAGCATCTCGGCGAAGACGGTGGCGGCGACGTGCGGTTCGAAGGTCATCCGCAGCGGTGACGTCGTCGTGAGGGTTCCGCCGTGGTACTTCACGTACACCCGGCGGTAGAACTCGGCGGCCAGCCCGCCGATGGAGGCCTGGACACCGGTGTCGGTGGCGCCCAGCCCGGCGGTGCTCAACCCACCCACGTGACTCGTCGGCTCCACCACCACGGCGGTGCGGCCGAGCCGGCGCATGGTGATCGCGGCGGCCAGCCCGCCGGAGGTGGCACCGTAGACGACCAGGTCGGCGGTGGTGACGGCGGCTCGGGCTGGGCCGGCCCGGAACGGGTCGGTGAGACCGGCCAGGACGAGGCCGGCGCCGCCGGCGGTCAACAGCCGACGACGGGACAGGGACAGAGACACGGCGGGGCTCCCGAGGGGTAACCGGTGAGGGGACGGTTACAGAAGCACGCCGCTGCCGCTGCGAACGAGATTCTTCAATCTCTGCCGGCGCGTGTCAACCGGTCAGGGCGGTAGCGGTAGCCCATTCCCGGCTCGGTGATGAGGTGGCGGGGCGGGCCGGGTCGTCCTCCAGCTTGCGCCGCAGCTGGGCCAGGTACTGCCGCAGGTAGTTGGTCTCGTTCTGGTATTCCGGCCCCACACGTCCTGGAGGAGCTGGCGCTGACTGACCAGCTTGCCGGGGTGGCGCAGCAGCTTCTCCAGCACGCTCCACTGGGTGGGGTCAGCTTGACCTCGGTGCCGTCGTCGCGCAGCACGCGGTGGTCGGCCAGGTCGACGGTGTGCTGGCCGATCCGCAGTGCCGGCACCGCCTCGCTGGGCCCGCCGAGACGGCGGGTGACGGCGCGGATGCGGGCCAGCAGTTCCTCCACCCCGAACGGCTTGGTGACGTAGTCGTCGGCGCCGGCGTCGAGCGCCGCCACCTTGTCCTCGCTGCCGGCCCGGCCGGAGAGCACGATGATCGGCACCTCGGTCCACCCGCGCAGGCCCCGGATCACCTCCACGCCGTCGATGTCGGGCAGGCCGAGATCCAGCACCACCAGGTCGGGCGGGTGACTGGCGGCGGCCTTCAGGGCGGCGGCACCGGTCGCGGCGACGTCCACGTCGTAGCGGCGGGCGCGCAGGTTGATCCGCAGGGCACGCAGGATCTGCGGTTCGTCGTCGACGACCAGGATGCGGGTCATTCCTGCGGCCCCTCCGAGCTGGTCTGCGCGGCGGGCAGCCGCAGCACCATGGTGAGCCCACCGCCGGGGTGGTCTCCGGGTGATGCTGCCACCCATGGCCTCGGCCAACCCCGCGACAGGGCGAGACCGAGACCGACGCCGGTCTGGTTGTCCCGGTCGCCGAGGCGTTGGAACGGCAGGAAGACGTGCTCCCACTGGTCCTCCGGGATGCCCGGCCCCGGTCGATCACGCGCAGCTCGACCTGGCCGGCGTGCGCGCTGGCGGTGATCGTCGGGGCTGGTCGGGCGGGCTGTAACGCAGCGCGTTGGCGACGATGTTGACCAGCACCCGTTCCAACAGGCCCGGGTCGGCGGTGGCCGCCGGCAGGTCGGCCGGATGTCCGTGCCGACGGTCGCGGCCGCCGGACCAAGTTCGTCCAACGCCAGGGTACGGCGTCCTCCAGGCCGATCGCGGTCTCCGAGATGCCGAGGACGCCGGCCTGGAGTCGACTCATGTCCAGCAGGTTGGCGACCAGCCGGGCGAGGCGGTCCAGCGACTCCTCGGCGGTTTCCAGCAACTCCTCGCGGTCGTGCTCGTCGAACTCGATGTCGTGGCTGCGCAGACTGGTCACGGCCGCCTTCGCTGACGCCAGCGGCGTACGCAGGTCGTGGCTGACCGCGGCGAGCAGCGCGGTGCGCATCCGTTCCGCCGCGGCGAGGGCCGGGCGGTGGCGGCCTCATCGGCGAGTCGCTCCTGGCGCAACGCGATGGCGGCCTGGGCGGCGAACGCCTCGACGATCCGGCGGTCGGCGGCCTCCAGCCGTCGACCGCAGAGGACGACGGTGATCCGGTCGTCGACCGGTACCGCGGTCTCACCGCTCTCAGGGTGCAGGGCGGCTGGTCGCCGACGCTGGCCACGACGCACCAGGCGTGCTCCTCGCGGGCCCGCTCCGGCGCCCGCTGGCGTCCTCGGCCAACTCCAGCACGCTCACCGCGCGCAGCCCGAAGGTTTCCGGAGCTGTTCCAGCAGTGCGGGCAGTGGGCGTTCGCCGCGCAACACGCCACCGGCGACGGCGGCGAGGATCTGCGCGTCGGCTGCGGCGTGTGCGGCCTCGCGGGTCCGCCGCGCGGCCACGTCGACGATCCAGCTCACAGCCAGCCCAACGCCCACGAAGACGGCCAGGGCGAGCAGGTTGTCCGCCTCGGCGATGGTCAGCGTGCGGTAGGGCGGGGTGAAGAACCAGTTGAGCAGTAGGGAGCCGCCGAGCGCGGCGACCAGGGCCGGCCACACCCGCCGACCAGGGCGACCGCCACGACGGCCACCAGGAAGAGCAGGATGTCGTTGGTCAGCGTCAGGTCGGGCAGGGTTTTCAGCAGCAGGGTGAGCAGCGGCACGCCCAGCACGGCCAGTCCGAAGCCGAGCAGCCGCCGACGCCGGGACAGCGCCGCCGGCACGGCCATTGCCCGGCGGCCCTTGCCGGCCTGCTTGTGGGTGACCAGGTGCACGTCGATCGACCCGGAGAGCGCGGTGGTGGTCACCCCGACACCCGGGCGAAGATCTGCGCGAAGCGGCCCGCCGGCTGGCGCCGAGGACCAACTGGGTGGCGTTCACGCCCTGGGCGAAGTCCAGCAGTGCGGCCGGCACGTCGGTGCCGAGTACGTGGTGGTAGCTGCCGCCCAGGCTCTCCACCAGCACCCGCTGGCGGGCCAGTTGGGCCGGGTCGGAGCCGGCCAGGCCGTCACTGCGGGCCACGTGCACGGCGAGCAGGTCCGCGCCCTTGCTGCGGGCCGCGATCCGGGCCGCCCGACGGATCAGCGTCTCGCCCTCCGGCCCGCCGGTCAGCGCCACCACGACCCGTTCCCGGGCCTCCCAGGTGGCGGCGATGCCCTGCTGGCTGCGGTAACGGTCGAGCTGCTCGTCGACCTTGTCGGCCAGCCAGAGCAACGCCAGCTCGCGCAGAGCGGTGAGGTTGCCGACCCGGAAGTAGTTGCCCAGCGCGGCGTCGATCTTGTCGGGTCGGTAGATGTTGCCGTGCGCCATCCGCCGGCGCAGCGCCTCGGGAGTCATGTCGACAAGCTCGACCTGCTCGGCGGCGCGGACGATCTCGTCCGGCACGGTTTCCCGCTGGGTGGTGCCGGTGATCTGCGCGACGACGTCGTTGACCGATTCCAGGTGCTGCACGTTGACCGTGGACAGCACGTCGATGCCCGCGTCGAGCAGCTCCTGGACGTCCTGCCACCGCTTGTCGTGCCGGGAACCGGGTACGTTGCTGTGCGCCAACTCGTCGACGACTGCGATTTCCGGCTGGCGGGCGAGGATCGCGTCCAGGTCCATCTCGGTGAACGCGGCGCCGCGGTAGTCCATCGTGCGACGGGGCACCTGTTCCAGGTCGCCGAGCATCGTGGCGGTGTGCTGGCGACCGTGGGTCTCCACGAAGCCGATCACCACGTCGGTGCCACGCGCGGCGCGCCGCTGGGCCTCCTCCAACATGGCGTACGTCTTACCGACGCCGGGGCGGCCCCGAGATAGATGCGCAGTTCTCCGCGTGGCACGGGGACTATCCTCCCTGCTCAGATCGGCGGGCGGGGCCGCGCCCGGTTGGCACGGCCCCGCCCGAATTGTGCTCAGCGTGCGGCGAACTGCTTGTCGAGCGCGATGTTGAGCTCCAGCACGTTGACCCGGGCTCACCCATGAAGCCGAGCCCACGTCCGTCGGTGTGCTCCTTCACCAGCTTGCGGACGGCCGCCGGGTCCGCGCCACGCTCCCGCGCGACCCGGTTCACCTGCAGTTCGGCGTACGCCGGGCTGATCTGCGGGTCGAGGCCGCTGGCGCTGGCGGTGACCGCGTCGGCGGGCACTGCCGGGTCGGCGGGCGCGTTGCCCGGATCGGTGTGACCACCCGCCGTCGGCCACGTAGTCGTTGTCGGGCTGGGCCAACTCCACCGCAACCCCTCGTAGGAGGTGAGGAAGGGGTGGCCGGGGCGACCTGGTTGACACTGACCACCCGGGTGACCGGGCCGGTCAGACCGTCGGCGCGGAAGACCGCGAGCACGGCACCCACCCCGTCGTCGGTGCAGAAGGGCCGCCGACCGTCGACGCCGTTGAGCTCGCCGACCTCCTTGCTGCGCCCGCACACCTGGGTGAGCAGGCTCTCGCTGGACTCCTCCGAGTCGGTGGCGATGGTGTCGACCACGCCTCCGGCCCAGGTTGCTGGCCGAGGTGGAGGTCGGGTCGTAGCCGTCGCCGGCGGCGGAGGGCGGGACTGGAAGTAGCGGGCGACGGGGTTGCCGTCCGCGTCGGTGAAGGACTGGCCGATCAGCGAGCTGCCGACCGTCGTCCCGCCCGACTCGATGAGCGAGCCGTCGGTCTTGTGGTTGAGGCCGGGCAGCTGAGCAACCGCCACCAGGGCCAGCGGGTAGACCAGGCCGAGCAGCACGGTGAAGACGAGCACAGCGCGCAGGGCGGCGAGGTGTTGGGAGAGCCAGTTGGGTAGGCGCATCACGAAATCCCGGGATGAACTGGATGAGCAGGTCAATGAGCTTGATCCCGATGAACGGCACGATGATGCCGCCCAGTCCGTACACCAGCAGGTTGCGGCTGAGCAGCTTCGACGCGGCGGCCGGCCGGTACCGTACGCCCGCAGGGCGAGCGGGATCAGCGCGATGATCACCAGGGCGTTGAAGATGACCGCGGACAGGATCGCCGACTCCGGGCTGGACAGCCGCATGATGTTCAGCGCGTCCAGGCTCGGGTAGAGACCGGCGAACATGGCCGGGATGATCGCGAAGTACTTCGCGATGTCGTTGGCGATGCTGAACGTGGTCAGGCGCCGCGGGTGATCAGCAACTGCTTGCCGATCTCCACGATCTCGATCAGCTTGGTCGGGTCGGAGTCGAGGTCGACCATGTTGCCGGCCTCCTTGGCGGCCGACGTGCCGGTGTTCATCGCCACCCCGACGTCGGCCTGGGCGAGCGCCGGCGCGTCGTTGGTGCCGTCACCGGTCATCGCGACCAGCCGGCCACCCTCCTGCTCCCGCTTGATCAGCGCGAGCTTGTCCTCCGGCGTCGCCTCGGCCAGGAAGTCGTCCACCCCGGCCTCGTCGGCGATCGCCTTCGCGGTACGCGGGTTGTCACCGGTGATCATCACGGTCCGGATGCCCATCCTGCGCATCTCGTCGAACCGCTCGCGCATGCCGGACTTGACGACGTCCTGAGGTGGATGACGCCCAGGGTGCGGGCGGGCTCACCGTCGACGTGCTCGGCGACGACCAGCGGGTACCGCCGGTGCCACTGATCGCGTCGACGATCTCGCCGACCTGCTCGGTCGGGTGTCCGCCGTTCTCGCGGACCCACTTCATCACCGCGGCGGCGGCGCCTTGCGGACCCGGCGGGCCGTGCCCACCGCGCCGCCGTCCACGCTGCCGTCCGGCGCCATGTCGACGCCGCTCATCCGGGTCTGGGCGGTGAACGGTACGAAGGTGGCGTGCGGCATCACGCCCGGCTCGCGCTCGCGCAGCCCGAACTCGTTCTTCGCCAGCACGACCACCGAGCGCCCTCCGGGGTCTCGTCGGCCAGGCTGGACATTTGCGCGGCGTCGGCCATGGTCGCGGCCGTGACCCCTCGACCGGTACGAACTCGGCGGCCTGCCGGTTGCCCAGCGTGATGGTGCCGGTCTTGTCCAGCAGCAGGGTGTTCACGTCGCCGGCCGCCTCGACGGCCCGACCGCTCATGGCCAGGACGTTGCGCTGCACCAGCCGGTCCATGCCGGCGATGCCGATGGCGGAGAGCAGCGCGCCGATGGTGGTGGGGATCAGGCAGACCAGCAGCGAGATCAGCACCACCCCGGTGACTCCGGAGTTGGTGATCGCGCCGCTGTCCGGCGCGGCCGCCTGGTACGCCTTGGAGAAGATCGCCAAGGGCTGAAGGGTGACCACGGCCAGCAGGAAGATGATCGTGAGCGCGGCGAGCAGGATGTTCAGCGCGATCTCGTTCGGCGTCTTCTGCCGGTTGGCACCCTCGACCAGGGCGATCATCCGGTCGATGAAGCTCTCCCCGGCTTCTGGGTGATCTTCACGACGATCCGGTCGGAGAGCACCTTGGTGCCACCGGTGACCGCGCTGCGGTCACCACCGGACTCGCGGATGACCGGGGCCGACTCGCCGGTGATGGCGGACTCGTCGACGCTGGCGATGCCCTCGACGATGTCGCCGTCGCCGGGAATGATCCCGCCCGCCTCGACGAGCACGAAGTCGCCTTGACGCAGCTCCGGCGCGGGCACCGCCTCATCCCGGTAGGTGTTGGCCTTCGCGCCGGGCTTCCAGTCGACCAGCCGGGTGGCGATGGTGTCCTTCTTCGCCTGCCGCAGCGTCGCGGCCTGGGCCTTGCCCCGACCTTCGGCGACCGCTTCGGCCAGGTTGGCGAAGACCACTGTCAGCCAGAGCCAGATGGTGATCGCCCAGGCGAACACCGACGGGTCGGTCACCGCCAGGACGGTGGTGAAGGCCGCGCCGACCTCCACGAGCAGCATCACCGGGTTGCGCCACAGGGTGGTCGGGTTGAGCTTGCGCATCGCGTCCGGCAGGGAGCGAATCAGCTGCTTGGGTCGAGCAGGCCCCGCCGACCCGGTTGCCTTGCGTGGCCGGGGTGCCGGCGGTCGGTTGCTCGCCGGTCCCGGGTGTCACGGAGGTGACGGACATGTCCTCGTTCCTCATGATGGTCAGAGCCCTTCTGCCAGCGGGCCGAGCGCGAGCGCGGGCAGGAAGGTCAGCGCGACGAGAACCACCGTGACGCCGACGACCATGCCGATGAACAGCGGTCGGTGGGTCGGCAGGGTGCCCTCGGACGCGGGGTGGGTTTTGGCGGGCCAACGAGCCGGCCAACGCGAGCACGAAGATGAGCGGCAGGAATCGACCCAGCAGCATGCACAACCCGAGCGCGGTGTCCCACCAGGTGGTGTTGACCGTGATACCGCCAAACGCGGAGCCGTTGTTGTTGCTGGCCGAGGTGAACGCGTACAGCACCTCGGAGAGGCCGTGCGGGCCGACGTTGAGCGCGGTGGAGTTGTTGCCGGTGGCGAACGCTGCCGCCGTACCGACCAGCACCAGGATCGGCGTGATCAGGAAGTAGAGCGAGGCGAACTTGATCTCGCGCGCGCCGATCTTCTTGCCCAGGTACTCGGGGTGCGGCCCACCATCAGGCCAGCCACGAAGACCGTGATCACCGCGAGGATGAGCAGGCCGTACAACCCGGAACCGGTACCCCGGGCGCTACCTCGCCGAGCATCATGTTGACCATGGTCATCATGCCGCCGAGCGAGGTGAACGAGTCGTGGAACGAGTTCACCGCACCGGTCGAGGTCAGCGTGGTGGCGGCGGCGAAGGTGGCCGAGTTCGACACGTCGAACCGCACCTCCTTGCCCTCCATCGCCGCGCCGACCGCCTGCGGCACGGTGCCGTGGCCGGCCAACTCGAAGACGTTGGTGATGGCGACGCTGATGAACGCGAGGATGCCCATCACCGCGGCGATGGCGTAGCCCTGCCGGTTCTGCCCGACCATCCGGCCGAAGACCCGGGGCAGGCTGAACGGGATCAGGAAGATCAGGAAGATCTCCAGCCAGTTCGTCCAGGTGGTGGGGTTCTCGAACGGGTGCGCGCTGTTGACGTTGTAGAAGCCGCCACCGTTGGTGCCCAGCTCCTGATCACTTCCTGGCTGGCGACCGGACCACCGGTGATGGTCTGGGCGCCGCCGGTCAGCGTGCTCACGTCGGTGCCGGCGGAGAGGTTCTGCACCGCCCGCCGATCATCAGCGCGATGGCGCCGAGCACAGCGATCGGCAACAGGATCCGCAGCGTGATCCGGGTCAGGTCGACCCAGAAGTTGCCGAGCTGCCCGGTGCGGCTGCGGGCGAAGCCGCGGACGAGCGCGACCGCCACCGCGATGCCGACCGCCGCGGACACGAAGTTCTGCACGGCCAGACCGGCCATCTGCACCAGGTGGCCCATCGTCGACTCACCCGAGTACGACTGCCAGTTGGTGTTGGTCACGAACGACACGGCCGTGTTCCACGCACCGTGCGGCACCACCGCGTCGAAGCCCAGGGACAGCCACAGGTGGTTCTGCACCCGCTGGAACAGGTACAGGAACAGGATCGAGACCCCGGAGAACGCCAGCACGCTGCGGGCGTACACGCCCCAGGTCTGCTCGGCGGCCGGGTTGACCCCAACCAGTCGGAAGATTCCCGCTCGACCCGCGACTGCTTCGTTCCGGAGACCGCCCGGAACATGTAGTCGCCGAACGGCTTGTAGACGGCAACGAGGGCCGCCACCAGCGTCAAGATGAAGATGACGCCCGCTGTTGTCATGGTCATCAGAAGCGCTCCGGAAACAACAGGGCGAACACCAGGAACGCGCCCAGGACGATCGCGAGCACCAGACCGACGGCGTTTACCGCGTTCACAGCTTCTCCACCGCCCGGACCACCAGGGCGAGCACTGCGAACAGCGCCACCGTCAGGACCACGAACACCACGTCAGACACGCTGACTCCTCATACCGGAAAGGTTCGTCGCGACCGCCTTCCGGTCGCGCCGGGCAATCAAAGCCCCACCACCCGCCGGACGGCAGGGTCATAACGCGACCATGACGGAGGCGCACCCTTTCTTGACGTGGTTTTCACACAGGTGCACTGAACAGGTGAAATGCGGCACAGACCCCGCGCTTGTCCGGGGGTGGAGCCAGTTGCGCGTCCTTTGCTCTGCTTCAGCGGGCGCAACAATGAGGCGCCCGAACCGTTGCGCCGGTTGAAGCAGAGCAAAGGACGCGCAGGAGACCCGGCCCGGCTCGGCGCGGGCGGCGGCGCGGCCCGGCTCAGGCGGCGGCGCGGCTGGTGCGGGCGGCGGGAGATGCGGGCGGCGGGAGGTGCGGGGCCGGGTCAGGCCGGGCGGCGCGCCACCAGCACGTCCCGCATGATCGACTGGTCCACCCGGTGCCGCAGCGCGCGGTAGGGCTCCGAGTCGACCACGGTCAGGCCGGCATCGGCCAACGCCGCCGCCGCGTCGTCCCGGCTGGCGACGTGGGTGTTCCAGGAGACACCGAGGGCGCCCCGGGCGCAACAGTCGTGCCCAGACCGGCGCGGCGTCCGCGAGCAACGCCAGCGGGTCGCGGGACAACCCTGCCCAGCGGTACGGCTGCCGTGCTGCACGCCGTACGGGAGATCGGCGACGACCAGGTCGACGGTCTCCGGGCGGAAGAACTCCCCGAACGGGTGGTGTCCGCGTTGACCACGTCCAGCAACTGAGTCTGACCGGCCTTGTGCTCCTCGCGGGTCGGTGCCACCTCGATCCGCACCCGCCGGCCGACCACCTTGCGCTCCCGCCGCACCGGCCCCGACTCCAGCACCCGGTGCTTGACCCGCTTCTGCTTCAACCAGGTCGTGATGAACGCCCGGTACGCCTCGACGTCCTTCTGGTCCCGCTCCACCCCGGCGGCGTCGAACCCGTACATCAGCGCCTGGTTGAGGGTGGTGCCCGACCACAGAGCGGGTCGAGCACCCGGAACCGCCGGCTGGTCAGCTCGGTGGCCCAGTCCGACGCGAGCAGGGTGACGTTGAGCAGCAGCGGTGAACTGCTCGTTGGTCTTACCCGGGTACTTCTGGATGGTGAGCAGGTCGTCGTCGTAGCGGTCCAGCCGACTCCACTCGATCGGCCGCAGCAGCTCGCCGACGATCTCGAACAGCGCGTACCCGGCGGAGAGATTGCCCAGGACGGCCAGGTCCCGCTCGGTCAGCCCGTCGCCGGTGAAGGTGACGTAGGACGCCCTCCGACGACCTCGGTGTCCAGCTCGCCGATCCGGCCGTCCAGCGCCGAATGGCCGAAGATCTCCAGCTCGGCGCGGGTGAGGTCGATGGCGGAGCGGGCGTACACCCGGTTGGTGGCGGGCAGGATCAGTAGGCCGTAACGCGTCATGATCCGGCGAGTATTCCACAACCGGTTCCGGTCGCCGGGAACCGGAACGGCTGCCGGAGCGACTACCGGTACATGGGGTGTGAGCAGTGGCGGGAGATCCTGTCCGCGCAGCTGGACGGGAGGAGACCGCCGCCGAACTGACGGCGGTACAGGGACACCTTGACGGGTGCGCCGAGTGCCAGGGCTGGTTCATGGCGGCGGCTGCGGTGACGCGTCGGGTTCGTACCCGTTTGGTCGCCGAAGTGCCCGACCGTACCGAGGCGATCCTGGCCGCCACCGTCGCGGCCCCGGCCCGGCGGTCCCGGGTGCGGGCAGGATCGGGCGCGGCCCGCTGGCCGCCCGGCTACGGTCGGCGCTCGGACGCGGCCCGCTCGACGCAGGGCCACGGTCGGTCCTCAGCCGGCTGGTCACCGGGCTGCGCGCGGCGCTCGGGCTGCTCGGCGCGGTGCAACTGGTGCTCGGCCTGGCCCAGGTGGGCCGGGGCGCGACCGCCAATCACCTGCACCCCACCGGCCAGCACCTGTGGCACGAGTCGGCCGCGTGGAACGTGGCAGTGGGAGCCGGCTTCCTCTTCGTGGCGGTACGCCGCAGCCCGCCGGCCGGGCTGCTGCCGATGCTCAGCGCGTTCGTCGGCACGTTGCTGCTGCTGTCGGTCAACGACCTGGCCACCGGCTCGGTTGGCGGGAACGGCTGGTCAGCCACGGCTTCCTGGTGGTCGGCTACCTGATCACCGTGCTGCTGTCCCGGCCCGGTCTGCGCCCCGGTGGGCCCGCGCCACAGCGGCAGCCGGGATCGTCACCGTGGCGGTTCGGCGCCGACGAGGTGGACCGGCCGCTGCGGGTGGTACGCCCCGAGTCGTACCCGGCGCAGGCCGCCGACCGTTACGCCGCACCAGCGGCGCAGAGTGGCTGCCGCCCCGGCGGCGCAGGGTGGCGGCGCGCTGCCTGAGCGGGCGTCCTCGGCGGACAGCTCTCAGCGCTCTGGTCGGGCCGGCTCGCTGGCGGCGATGACCTGTGGGATCACCTGTTCGACGATGGCCAGGAGGGTGGTGGTGAGCAGCAGGTGCACCTGGTCGCGGGTCAACGCGCCGCGCTGGAGCCACTCGCGGGCGGTCGAGGTGGCCAGCCCGCCGTACGCGCGGACCATGCCGCGTAACTCCTCGCGGTGCTCCGCCTCGCCGGCCAGGCCGACGGCGACCAGCATCCGGTCCGCGGCGACCTCCTCGGCCTCAGCGAGTACCCGCTCCACGTCGGCGTCACCACCCATCCCCGCGCGGTGACGGCCGCCAGCCACGAGGTGCTGTGCCGGGACACCACGTCGAGGAACCAGGTGACGCTGGCGTCGACCCGGGTCCGCAGATCGCCCTTGGGCAGCCGTTCCAGGGCCACCTCCGGGATGGTCACCATGACCCGGACGACCTCCAGGTAGAGATCCTTCTTGGCACCGAAGTAGTGGTTGACCAGGCCTCGGGCGACACCTGCCTCCCGGGCGATGTCGGTGGTCGACACCTCCGCGTACGGACGCTCGCCGAACAGCCGGACCGCGCAGGCCAGGATCTGCCCACGCCGGGCGTCCGGCTCCAACCGGCGGCGGCGCGGAGCCGTCTCGACACTCATCTGCCCGACCCTATCGGCAGCTCAGGGACCAGCCGCCGTTCCTCACCTTGATCACTTGATGCTCAGTAGTCGTCAGAGCTGTCTCTGAACTACTCAGCATCAAGTGATCACCACCCGGCGACGCCGGGCCAGGTGTCGGACCACCGTCGATCATGGAGTTGTGGTGGGCGATATAGTCGCTCGTTTCCTCTTTGTAAGGCACCACAACTCCATGATCGATGACGTAAGGGCAGGGCCGGGCGATCTCGCGCTGCCGCAACCCCAGCCAGGCCCGGCGGTCCCGGGCTGCGGTTCCGGAACACCCGACGACCGGGACCTCACAGGTGATCTCGACTTATTGACATGCTGCCAACAGCGCGCGAGGGTGGTGCACATGCCGACGCCCCGCCCCACGGCTCCCCTCACCCTGGCGCGAACCGGAACACGACGACCTCGCCGACCTCGCCCGTACCTTCTTCACCAGGAGGTGCTGCCGCACGCCGAGCGCCTGCTGACGCAGGGCCATCCGGACCGCGAGCACTACCGGCGCGCCGGCGAGCTGGGGCTTCTCGGCCTGTCGGTGCCCGAGGAGTACGGCGGTGGCGGCGGCGGGTTCACCCACGAGGCCGTCATGCTGCACGAGCAGGCGTACGCCGGGGAGAGCAGCCTCGGCCTGGCCGTCCACAGTGGCATTATTACCGGCTACCTGGTGGCGTACGGCAGCGAGGAGCAGAAGCGGCGCTGGCTGCCCGGCCTGTGCAGCGGCGAGCTGGTCGGCGCGATCGCGATGACCGAGCCGGACGGCGGCTCCGACCTCCAGGCGATGCGTACCCGGGCGGTCCGGGACGGCGACGACTACCTGGTCACCGGTGCGAAGACGTTCATCACCAACGGCGGCCTGGCCGACCTGGTCATCGTGGCCGTGAAGACCGACCCCGAGCAGCGGGCGGCCGGGTCTCGTTGCTCATCTGCGAGGTGGGCGGCGACCCGGAGGGCTTCCGCCGGGGGCGACTGCTGTCCAAGATCGGGCTGCACGCCAACGACACCGCCGAGCTGTTCTTCGACGAGTTCCGGGTGCCGGCGGTCAACCTGCTCGGCGGCGCCGAGGGCTGGGCTTCATCCAGCTCATGCAGCAACTTCCGCAGGAGCGGCTGGTCATCGGCGTGGGCGCGGTCGCCGCCATGGAACGGGCGGTCGAGCTGACCGTCGCGTACGCCAAGGAGCGCACCGCGTTCGGCAAGCCGCTGATGGGCCACCAGAACACCCGGATGGTGCTCGCGGAGTGCGCCACCCGTACCCGGGTCAGCCGGGTCTTTCTGGACGACTGCATCGTCCGGCACACGCGCGGCGACCTGGACGTGGCGACCGCCGCGATGGCGAAGTCGTGGCTCACCGACGGGCAGTGCGAGGTCGTCGACCGGTGCCTCCAGCTCTTCGGCGGCTACGGCTACGACGGAGTACCCGATCGCCCGGATGTACGCCGACGCCCGCGTCCAGAAGATCTACGGCGGCACCAACGAGATCATGAAGGAGCTGATCGCCCGTGCCCTCTGAGGCGTACGTCTATGACGCGGTCCGCACCCGCGCGGACGCGGCCGGGATACCGGCGCGCTACACGGGGTCAAGCCGATCTCCCTGGTGGTCGGCCTGATCGACGCCCTGCGGGAGCGCAACCCGGCCTGGACGTCGGACGGTTGGAGGATCTGCTGCTCGGCATCGTCACCCCGGTCGGCGAGCAGGGCGGCGACCTGGCGCGCGCCGCCGCGCTGCTGGCCGGGCTGCCCGACCAGGTGGGCGGGGTGCAGCTCAACCGCTTCTGCGCCTCCGGACTGGAGGCGGTCAACTCCGCCGCCGCGCGGTCCGCTCCGGCTGGGAGCATCTGCTGCTCGCCGGCGGGGTGGAGTCGATGTCCCGGGTGCCGATGGGCTCCGACGGCGCGGCCTGGGCCACCGACCCGCAGACCGCGCTGGCCACGTCCTTCGTACCCCAGGGTGTCAGCGCCGACCTGATCGCCACCCTGGAGGGCTTCACCCGCGACGATGTGGACGGCTACGCGCTGCGGTCGCAGGAGCGGGCCGCCAAGGCGTGGGCCGGTGGCTACTTCGCGCGTTCGGTGGTGCCGGTCCGTGACGGCAACGGGCTGGACATCCTCAGCACCGACGAACATCCGCGTCCGGAGACCACCCGGGAGGCGCTGGCCCGGCTGACCCCGTCGTTCGCCACGATGGGTGAGGCCGCCGGCTTCGACGCGGTCGCCCTGCAGAAGTTCCACTGGTTGGAGGCCATCGAGCACGTCCACCACGCCGGCAACTCGTCCGGCATCGTGGACGGCGCGGCGCTCGTACTGATCGGCTCGGAGGAGGTGGGCCGGGACCTCGGCCTCACCCGCGCGCCCGGATCGCCGGCGCGGCGGTCACCGGCGCGGACCCGACGCTGATGTTGACCGGTCCGATTCCCGCCACCCACAAGGCGCTCGCCGTGGCCGGGCTGACAGTCGACGACATCGACCTGTTCGAGATCAACGAGGCGTTCGCGGCGGTGGTGCTCAAGTACGTTCGCGACCTGGGCCTCGACCCGGACCGGGTGAACGTCAACGGCGGCGCGATCGCGCTCGGCCATCCACTCGGCGCGACCGGAGCGATGTTGCTCGGCACGGCGTTGGACGAGTTGGAGCGCCGCGACCTGCGCCGTGCCGTGGTGACCCTCTGCATCGGCGGCGGCATGGGCGTCGCCACCGTTCTCGAGCGCTGCTGACCCGGAGGACGACCATGACCACCACCATCCGGTACGACCGCGGCGCCGACGGCATCGTCACGCTCACCCTGGACGACCCGACCCAGTCCGCGAACACCATGAACCGGGCGTACGCCGCGTCGATGAGCGCGGTTCTCGATCGGCTGGAGGCCGAGCCCGATCTCGTCGGAGTCATCGTGACCAGCGCGAAGTCGACGTTCTTCGCCGGCGGCGACCTGCCCGAGATGATCCGGGCCACCCGCGCCGACGCGCCCGCGCTGGCCGACCTGCTCGGCACCATCAAACGGGACCTGCGCCGCCTGGAGACGCTGGGCCGGCCGGTGGTCGCCGCCGTCAACGGTTCGGCGCTCGGCGGTGGCCTGGAGATCGCGCTCGCCTGCCACCACCGGATCGCGTTGGACGCACCGGACAGTCGGCTCGGACTGCCCGAGGTGACCCTGGGCCTGCTGCCCGGGGCGGGTGGTGTCACCCGGACGGTACGGATGCTCGGCCTGGCCGGGGCACTGACCACGGTGCTGCTCACCGGCCGCCGGATGCGCCCGGCCGACGCCCTGACCGCCGGCATCGTGGACGAGGTGGTCGCCACGCCCACCGAGATGCTGGACCGTGCGCGGGCCTGGATCGCGGCGAACTCGCATCCGGCGCAGCCGTGGGACCGGCCGGACTACCGGATGCCCGGCGGCACCCGGCCAGCCGCTCGTTGGCCGCCCAACTGCCTGCCTTCCCCGCCACCCTGCGCAAGCAGCTCAAGGGTGCCCGGCTGCCCGCGCCCGAGGCGATCCTGGCCGCCGCCGTCGAGGGCGCGCAGGTCGACCTGGAGACCGCCCTGACCGTGGAGACCCGGCACCTGATCGGTCTGCTCACCGGCCAGGTCGCCAAGAACATGATCGGCGCGTTCTTCTTCGACCTGAAGGCCGTCAACGGCGGTGCGGCCCGACCGTCCGTGGAGGTTCCACCGGTACGGAGGGTGGCGGTGCTCGGCGCGGGCATGATGGGCGCGGGCATCGCGTACGCCTGCGCCAGCGCCGGACTGGACGTGGTGGTCAGGGACGTCACGCCGGAGGCCGCCGGCCGGGCCCGGCAGCACGCCGAGCGGTTGCTGGCCCGCAAAGTACGCAAGGGTCGCGCCACGGAGGCCGACGCCCGCGCTGTGCTGGACCGGATCAGCACCACCGACCAGGTGGACGCGTTGGCCGGTTGCGACGTGGTGATCGAGGCGGTCTTCGAGGACCCGGCGCTGAAGAGGGCCGTGTTCGCCGAGGTGTTGCCGGTGCTGGCACCGGACGCGTTGCTCGCCTCCAACACCTCCACCCTGCCGATCACCGGGCTGGCCGAGGGCGTGGACCGGCCGGTGGACTTCATCGGCATGCACTTCTTCTCCCCGGTGGACCGGATGCCGCTACTGGAGATCGTGGTCGGCGAGCGGACCGGCGACGCCGCGGTGGCCCGGGCGTTCGACCTGGGCCGGCGGATCGGCAAGACCCCGATCGTCGTCAACGACGGCCGGGGTTCTTCACCAGTCGGGTGATCGGCCGGTTCATCGACGAGGCGGTCGGCATGGTCGCCGAGGGTGTTCCCGCCGCGTCGGTGGAGCAGGCCGCGTTGCAGGCCGGCTACCCGACCGGGCCACTGGCGCTGGCCGACGAGGTCAGCCTCACCCTGATCCAGCGGATCCGTCGCCAGTTCGAGGCCGCCAGCGAGGAGTTCCTGCCGCTGCCGGCGCACCGGCTCGTCGACGAGCTGGTCGACGCGTACGACCGGCCGGGACGCGCGGCCGGGCGCGGCTTCTACTCCTACGACGACGGCACCCGGGTCGGTTGTGGTCCGGCCTCGCCGACCTGACCTCAGACGCGGGTCGAGCGGTGCCGTTCACCGACCTCCAGGAGCGGATGCTCTTCGCCGAGGCACTGGACGCGCTGCGCTGCCTCGACGAGGGGTGCTGCGCACCGAGACCGACGCCAACATCGGCTCGATCTTCGGCATCGGCTTTCCCGCGTGGACGGGAGGGTGATCCGCTACGTCCGGCAGTACGCGGGCGGCCCGGCCGGTTTCGCGACCCGGGCCACCGAGCTGGCCGACCGCTACGGGGACCGGTTCACGCCCCCGCCGACCTTGTCGACCGGCTCGCCGCCCACCCGTCGAGCCGGTGGGCGTCGCGTGACGGCGGCGCGTGGTGGTCCGTTGGCCGGGGTGCGGGTGGTCGAGCTGGCCAGCCTGGCGCCAGCACCGTTCGGGTGCATGGTGCTCGCCGACCTCGGCGCGGACGTGGTGCGGGTGGACCGGCCGGGCGCCCGGGCGCAGGCCGGCTGGCCGCACCGACCGGTGGGCCGTTGCAGCGCGGCCGGCGGGTCACCACGCTGGACCTGAAGTCACCGGACGGCGTGGCGGACCTGCTGCGCCTGGCCGAGAGGGCGGACGTGCTGGTCGAGGCGTACCGGCCCGGGTGGCCGAGCGGCTCGGCTTCGGCCCGGAGGTGTGCCGGGCCCGCAACCCCGACTGGTGTACGCGCGGATGACCGGCTGGGGTCAGGACGGCCCGCTGGCCGCCCGAGCCGGACACGACATCGACTACATCGCGGTGGCCGGAGCGTTGGAGCCGCTGGGACGGGCCGGCGAACGCCCGTACGCGCCGATGAACCTGCTCGGTGACTTCGGCGGGGCGGCATGCTGCTCGCCGTCGGGGTGCTGGCCGCGCTGCTGGAGCGGGAGCGTTCCGGCTTCGGGCAGGTGGTCGACGCGGCGATGGTGGACGGCTCGGCGCTGCTGACGTCGTTCCTGCACGGGCTGCTCGGCACCGGCCTGTGGGCCGCCCGCGCGGGCGCAACATGTTCGACGGCGGGGCGCCGTTCTACGACACGTACGCCACCTCCGACGGCGGATTCATGGCGGTCGGCGCGATGGAACCGGCCTTCTACGCCGTACTGCTCAACGGCCTCGACCTCGCCGACGACCCGGACCTGCCCGCCCAGTACGACCCGAGCGGCTGGGACGAGCTGCGCCGACGGTTCACCGAGCGGTTCTCCACGCGCACCCGGAACGAGTGGACGGCGGTCTTCGCCGATCTGGACGCCTGCGTCGCGCCGGTGCTCGCCCCCGGTGAGGCACACGAGCATCCGCACAACGCCGCCCGGGGCACGTTCGTCGAGGTGGGCGGCGAAATCCAGCCGCCCCAGCGCCCCGCTTCGACCGCACGCCGACGGACCGGCCAACCCCGGCACCAGACCCAGAAAGGGACGTCCAACCGGTCAGGAGATCCTCACCGACTGGCCCCAACCCCACTGACCACCTCATCGCAAAGTTGATCAGGGGTTTGCGTCAAGAAATCGTCCTCTGCTGACGCAAACCTCTTGATCAACGGGGACGAGCCGGGCGGGGTGGGGGCGGCGGCGGTGGTACCAGCTGGCGAAGAGAGCTACAGCCAGGAGCAGCTCGGCCAGGTCGCCGCCGTAGTACATGAGCTGGGCGGCTGAGCGGAACGCCTCCGGATCCCGGTCGGTGAGGCCGGGCGGGAGCGTTTCGGCGTGCGCGTACAGGTACTTGGCCAGCACCGCGTGGCCGGCCGCCGCGCCGAGCAGCGCGCCGACCCGTACCGCCAGGCCGGGGCGTCGTGGCGCCGGGTCCGGGCCGGCCAGTGACCAGGCGAAGAGGTACCCGGCGGCCAGGTAGTGCAGGTGCACTGCGTGGTGCAGGGCGATGTGCCGTTCGGCCGCCGCGTACAGCGGGGTGAGCAGCACCAGCGCCAGCCCACCCGTGCTGAGCAGCGCGGCGGTGACCGGGTGGGCGATCAGGTGCAGCGGGCGGGCGCGCAGCAGCCGGCCCACCGCCCGGCGTACCGGCAACGGGGCGACTCGCAACAGCAGTGTCACCGGGGCGCCGAGCACCAGCCCGAGCGGGGCGAGCATGCCGAGCAGGAGGTGCTGCGCCATGTGCCCGCGCGGGTCGTCGGGGAGTGGGGCCAGCGGCCCGACGGCGACCGCCAGCAGGGCACAGCCGACCAGCCACGCCCCGGTACGCCGGTGGTCCCAACCCGCGGGTCGCGTACGGCCGCCAGCAGGTAGCCGACGGCCAGCACCACGACCGGGAACAGCGGAAGCCAGCCTGTCCCGTCCGCCGCGTGCCCGCCGTGCGCGAACGCGGGCGGCACGGCCACCGTCACCGGCGGCCGTCGCCCGGCCGGCGGGACCGGGCCCACCAGACGACGGCGACGCCGGCCAGCAGCAGCACCGCGCCGGCCACGTTCCACACCACGTCGTACGGCACCAGGTGTACGCCGTAGCGGATCTGGTGCAGCCGGAGCACCTTGTGGTCGACCAGCCCGTCGAAGAGCTGGAAGCCTCCGGCCCCGAGCAGGAAGCCACCCCAGGCCAGCCGGGTCGACAGGGCACGGCGTCGACGCAGGTCGGCGAACCAGAAGAAACCGCCGACCAGGGCGATCACCTCGGCGGCGTGCAGCAGCCCGTCGGAGAGCAGCGCGACCGACGGGGTTGACCGGTCGTAGAAGTGGTGCCACGCCAGCAACTGGTGGAAGACGATCTCGTCAACCGCCGCCATGATCGCGATGCCGATCAGGACGCCGGTGAGCGTGGAGGAGCGCACGTCGACGGCGCGCGCACTCGGCAGGCTCGTATCGGCCACCGCACACCTCGCATCCACCTCGGGTCAGGGCGGAACTACCCCGAACCCGTCGAAACATGCCGACAAAGGCGGTGATCACCACGAGGTCACTGACGTCGGGGTGTCCGGCCGGGCCGGACACCGCGCCTTCCGGGAACCCGTGTCGATCACGGTCGGGCGGGCCTGCGACATCCCCGTTTCGCGACCGCCGCACCACTAGCGGCATGATCATGGAGCCTGGAGGGGCAGCGACAGCCGGATCGGACGAGGAGGTGCCCATGCCGGACGCGGACGAACTCGTCGCCAACGCGCTCGCGGCGGTGCGCGGCACCGACGTACGACAGGCCGAACGGCAGCTGGACCAGCTGATGGTCGGCACCGGCGCGGCGGACGGCAGCACGGCGGTGGACGCGGCGCTGCTGCGTCGGCTGGTCCGCGGCCTGGGCCGACTCTGGCCGCGTGGTTGGCAGCCGGTCGACGTGCACCGGATCACCGGCCGACGGCTCGACGCCCGCGCGGCTCGGCTGATCCGCGACGCGCTGGCCGCCCAGCGGCGCGACCAGGCCGAGCCGGTCCCGGCCTGGTGGGACGAGCAGCTCCACGAGGTGACCGGCACCACCGCCACCACGGCACCTGACGACCGGGGCGTACTGGCCGGCTGGGCCGCCCGGGAGGGACTCGACCGGGCCGACACGCTCCGCGCCGCCGTCGACGTACTCGCGCTGGTGGAGAGCCTGCCGCCGATCGCGGTGCTGCGCCCACCGCCGGGCTCGGCCGGCGCGGCGATCCCGCGCTCCGCTGGTACGGCCCGCAGCGGGTCCCCGATGCTGGACCGGGTACGGGCGCTGCTGGCGAAGGCCGAGTCGACCACGTTCCCGGCCGAGGCGGAGGCGCTGACCGGCAAGGCCCAGGAGCTGATCGCCCGGCACAGCATCGACGAGGCGCTGCTGGCTGCCGGGTCGGAGCGCGGTGACCTGCCCGGCGGGGTACGCCTGAGCACCGACACCCCGTACGCGGGCGCGAAGGCGCTGCTGGTGCAGGAGGTGGCGGCGGCGAACCGGTGTGAGGCGGTCTGGTCCGACGACCTCGGCTTCGCCACAGTGCTGGGCTGGCCGGCCGATCTGGTGGCGGTGGAGTTGCTCTACACGTCACTGCTGGTCCAGGCCACGGCGGCGATGCTGCGCGGGCGCGCCGAGCGCCGAGCGGGATCGGGACGGCGCACGAAGGTCTGGGACGAGTCCTTCCTCAACGCGTTCGCGCTGCGGATCGGCGAGCGGCTGCGGACGGCCACCAAGGCGGCCACCGACGCGGCGGACCGGGCGGCGGCCGAGACGGCGGGGCGGAGCGGTTGTTGCCGGTGCTCGCCGCCCGGGGCGAGGCGGTCCGGGAGCGACTGGACACGCTGTTCCCCGGCGTCACCCGGCACCGGCTCAGCGTGCGCGACGCCGAGGGTTGGTCGTCCGGCACCTCGGCCGCCGACCGGGCCTCGTTGGACGTCGGAGGCGCTCGGAAGCCCCGCCAGGTGCCCGGCCGACCCGACCCGCGCTGAACCATCCGGCGTGGGACCGCCACCGCCGGAACTTTCTGCGATCTTCTTCGGTAGGCGGTAGGGATCGGGGTGACGGCTCCGACCCTCCGGTGAGCCGCGCCCCGACCGGGGGCGGCCAGAGCCTGAGAGCATCGCCGTGAAGTACATGCTGCTGATCTGGAACCGACCCGGCTTCACCGAGGAGCTGACCGAGCAGGACCGCACCGCCCTCTTCGGTGAGGTCGACGAGATCATGAAGGAGCTGACCGAGACCGGCGAGTTGATCGGCGGCCAGGCGTTGGCCAATCCGTCGCAGACGTTGACGGTCCGCCTCGTCGACGGCAACACCGAGGTCGTCGACGGGCCGTTCATGGAGAGCAAGGAACAGTTCGCCGGCTATCTCGCCGTCGACTGCGACAGCCCGCAGCGGGCCGCCGAGATCGCCGCCCGCTGGCCGGACGTCCGGTACGGCGGTGCGATGGAGGTCCGCCCGATCATGGAAGAGGGCGGAGCGGAGATGTGACCGGTGACCGGACGGTCGAGGAGCTGCTGCGCACGCTCGCGCCGCAGGTCCTCGGCCTGCTGGTCCGCCGGCACGGGCAGTTCGACAGGTGCGAGGACGCGGTCCAGGAGGCCCTGCTCGCCGCCGCGACCCAGTGGCCCGGGCAGGGCGTACCGGACAATCCCGCGCCTGGTTGCTCACCGTGGCCACCCGTCGACTGACCGACGAGTGGCGCAGCGAGAGCGCTCGCCGGAACCGCGAGGTGGCGGTGGCGCTGCGCGAGCCGGCGTACACCGGGGTGGCGCCGGCGGCCGACGCGGAGCCGACGGTTCCGGACGCCGACGACACCCTCACGTTGCTGTTCCTCTGCTGCCACCCGGCGCTGAACGGATCGGCGCAGGTGGCGCTCACCCTGCGCGCGGTCGGCGGTCTGAGCACCGCGCAGATCGCCCGGCGCACCTGGTGCCGGAGGCGACGATGAGTCAACGGATCCGGCGGGCCAAGCAGCGGATCGAGGCGGCCGGGGCCCGGTTCGCCATGCCCGGGCCGGCGGAGCGCGGCGAGCGGCTGCGGACGGTGCTCCGCGTGCTCTACCTGATCTTCAACGAGGGCTACACCGCGTCCAGTGGGCCGGACCTGCACCGGGCCGAGCTGACCGGCGAGGCGATCCGGCTGGCTCGCATGCTGCACCTGCTGCTGCCCGACGACGGCGAGGTGGCCGGGCTGCTGGCGCTGATGCTGCTCACCGACGCGCACCGGGCGGCCCGGGTGGGCCGGACGGGAGTTGGTGCCGCTCACCGAGCAGGACCGCTCCCGCTGGGACGCGGCCGCCATCGCGGAGGGATCGCGCTGATCACCGAGGCGTTGACCTGGTCGCCGCCCGGCCCGTACCAGCTCCAGGCGGCGATCGCCGCCGTGCACGCCGAGGCGTCGACGGCTGCGGAGACGGACTGGCGGCAGATCGTCGCGCTCTACCGCCTGTTGGCCCGGATCGCACCGAACCCGATGGTCACGCTCAACCAGGCGGTGGCGGTGGCCATGGTGGACGGGCCCCGGGCCGGGCTCGCCCTGCTCACCCAGGTGGACGCCGACGAGCGCACCGCCGGGCACCACCGCCTCGCCGCCGTCCGGGCCCACCTGCTGGAGCTGGCCGGGGACGCCGGTGCGGCGCGCGAGGCGTACCTGGCAGCGGCGCGCGGCACGACGAGCCTGCCCGAGCAGCGGTACCTGGAGCTGCGGGCCGCCCGGCTGACCGCGCAGCGATGAGCGGCCGGTGTTGCCGTTTCAGCAACAATCTTTGCGCATTCGCCGGTTGCCGGTCACAGTCGATGCCGACACCCGAAGGAGCGGCCAGATGACCGAGCAGCACGAATTCGACAAGGACTACTGGGAACGGCACTGGCATCAGGCGCACGACCGCGCCGACGTCGAGAGCGCGAGCCCTGCGCACCCGTACCTGGCCGGGAGGTCGGCGACCTGGCACCGGGCTCGGCGTTGGACGCCGGGTGCGGCACCGGCGCCGAGGCGATCTGGCTCGCCTCCCACGGCTGGCAGGTCACCGCCGTCGACATCTCATCCGAGGCCCTCGCCCGTGCCGCCGTGCGCGCGGAGGGCAGCGCCGTCTCCGACCGGGTGCGGTGGGTGGAGGCGGACCTGACGACCTGGGCCCCGAAAACGCGGTTCGATCTGGTCACGACGCACTACGCGCACCCGCGATGCCGCAGCTGGCCTTCTACGACCGCATCTCGGGTTGGGTGGCACCCGGCGGGACCCTCCTGATCGTCGGGCACCTGCACACCCGACGGCGAACGGCCACGGGCACGGGCACGGGAACCACCCTCCCGCCGAGGCGTCGGTCACCCTCGCGGACATCACCGCCGGCCTGGCCCGCACCGGCTGGGAGATCACCACCGCCGAGGAGCACCACCGCACGGTGAGCGGCCACGGAGCCGCGCTGCACGACGTCGTCGTGCGCGCGACCCGCCGCCCTGAAAGCGCCCACTGCCGGCCCTCGGGCGGCCGAGACCACCGACGGCCGGCGACTGTCACACCTCGGGTTCGATGGCCGGGCAGCTGGCACCCGGGCCGGCACCACCCGGTCGATCAGGTAGGAGTCGACGGCCCGTTCCACGCACTTGCTGGTGCTGTAGCTGCCGTGCCCCCACCCTGGTAGGTGAGCAGCACGCCGTGCCTGCCCAACTGTCGTGCCACGTTGCGCGCCCAGCCGTAGCCGCTCGCCGGATCGTGCACGGTGGCGGCGAGCAGCAGCGGCACGTCGGTGTGGACGCGCAGCCGGTGCTGCGGGTTGGCCACCGGCGTCGGCGTGCCCAGGCAGGTGACCAGCGCGAACAGCGCCGGCGGGTAGCGCAGGTCCGGTGCGAGCTGGGCCGCCCGGCGCAGATGTCCGGCGTACTCGCGGTAGTCCCGGACCGGCAGACTCCAGTCCTGACAGAAGACCGCGAAGGGTACGGAACCACGGCGACGTCCGCCAGCGGGCTGACGCCCGGCGGGTGACACCCTCCAGGTCGACGATCCACTCGGCCAGCTCCGGCCACCGCCACGTGTCGTAGAGCTTCTTGTGGGCGAGGCGGCTCAGCTCGAACAGGGCGAGCGCGGCACCGGCCCGATCCGGGTCGGTCAGCGCGCCACGCTCGGCGCGCGCGTGCAACCCGGCCCAGATCGCCCGGACGTCGTGACCGTGCAGGACGCAGTCGGTCGAGCGGGCACACCAGGCCAGGAACTCGTCGAACGCGCCCTCCGCGGTGACGGCCTGGGAGTCGAGGAGGCACGGGTGCCGAGGCTGTGGTCCATCACGGCCTCCAGCACCATGGCCCGCACCCGGCCGGGGTACAACTCGGCGTACCGCTGGCCGAGCAGGGTGCCGTACGAGCTGCCGTGGAAGGTCAGCTGCCGTTCGCCCAGCGCGGCGCGGACGGCGTCCAGGTCACGGGCGGCGCTCGTGGTGTCCACGTGGTCGTAGAGCGCACCCGTGCGGGCCGGCAGTCGTCGCGCAGCAGCGCGTTGTTGGCCACTGTCGCGTCGAACTGGGCCTGGTCGGCGACCACCTGTGGCTGCCGGGCGAGCAACTCCGCGAGCAGACCACCGGGTGGCTGCCGCCGGTGCCACGCGGGTCGAAGCTGACGATGTCGAACCGGCGGTGCAGGTCGGCGCTGAACCGGGAACTACCGTTCACCACCCGGTCGACTCCGCTGTCGCCCGGCCCTCCGGGCCGAAGAACAGCACACCTTCCCGGAGGGCCGGTTCGGCGAGCCGGCGAGCCAACGACAGGTCGAAGCGCTCACCCGGGGCCGGTTCCAGTCCACCGGTAGCGACAGGGTGCCGCACTCGGCGCTGTCGTCCTGCTCGCAGGGTCGCCAGTCGATCGTCGGACCGGGCTGTGGTCGTGCGGCGGCCGGGCTCGCCGGGGTCAGGCCGGCGGCGGTGAGGGCCAGGGCGACCGCCCAGCCGACTGCGGATTTGCGTACGCGCAGCATGAGGTGCTGTCCTCTCCTCGAAGGAGCGTTGCCTGTGGAACTCGCCCACTGGGCGAGGTGATGCTACTTCCACCCGGGTCGTCGAGTAGCCGCTCGACGGCCCGGGCCTGCGGTCCGCCGGGTCAGTCGACCTCGAGCAGGACGCGTTCGAGGGTGATCATCTTGGTCTCCATCCCGCCCAGCCGGCCGTCCAGAGCGGCGAGCAGGCGGACGTTCTCCGCCTGGGCCTGGGCAGCCGTCTCGGCGAGCCGGCGGTAGTCGTCCGCGCGGGCCGCCTCGTACCGGGCCCGCCGGGTCTTGGCGACCTGGACGACGGTCACCGTGAACACGCTGATCAGCAGGGTGAAGATGCCGATCGCGCCGACCACCTCGGTCCAGTCGTGCTCGCTCATCGCGGCGCTCCCGGCTGCTTGGCCGAGTCGGGCACGGTCAGTGTCTCGACCGCCGCCGCGATGACCTCGGGGTGAGTGTGAGCACGAACGGCTCCACCTCGTAGTAGTTCATGGTCTTCCCGTCCTCCGACAACTCCAGGCGAGCGGTGACCAGCCCGGCCGCCGCCAGCTTCCGTAGGTGGACCTGCAACAGCGCGCGGCTGATGCCCAGTTGCCGGGCCAGCCCGCTGACGTAGGCACGCTCGCGGGCCAGCGCGGCGACGACCCGCAGCCGGTGCGGGTTGGCCAGGGTGGCCAACATCCGGACCAGGTCGTCGCCGGTCGGCCGTGCAGCGCTGCTCATAACCAGCCCTCGCACATGCCAATGGAAGTTAGCAGGTATGACCGCGCGGAGGTGGGGTCGGAAACCGGAATCAGGGGATCTCAGGGTCACCGGGAAGGGACCGGACGCAGAACGCCGGGCCGGTGATGATCACCGGCCCGGCGTGCGGGTTACGTCGTACGTCAGCTCTTGAAGGCGTCCTTGATCTTCTCGCCCGCCTGCTTGAGCTTGGCCTTGGACTGGTCGGTCCGACCCTCGGCCTCAAGCTGCTCGTCGTCGGTGGCCCGACCGGCGCCTTCCTTCAGCTTGCCGGTCGCGTCCTCGGTGGCGTTGTTGATCTTATCGTCGATACCCATTGCCAACCTCCATTGCAAGCGTCGCTACAACACCAGCAATACCCCGCCGTCACCGGCCCAACCATTACCACCGTCACAGATCACCAGCGGCCGGACGGAACCGGCGCAGCCGCAGACTGTTGGCCACCACGAAGACCGAGGACAGCGCCATCGTGGCACCGGCGATCATCGGGTTGAGCAGCCCGGCAGCGGCCAGCGGTAGGGCCGCCACGTTGTAGCCGAACGCCCAGACCAGGTTGCCCCGGATGATGCCGAGCGTGCGTCGGGACAACCGGATGGCGTCCACCGCGGCGTCCAGGTCACCCCGGACCAGGGTGAGGTCGGACGCCTCGATCGCCACGTCGGTGCCGGTGCCCATGGCCAGCCCGAGGTCGGCCTGGGCCAGCGCCGGGCGTCGTTGACCCCGTCACCGACCATCGCCACCGACCGCCCCTCGGCCTGGAGCCGCTTGACCACGTCGACCTTGCCGGCCGGCAGCACCTCGGCGATCACCTCGTCGATGCCCACCTCGGCGGCGACCGCGCGAGCCACCGTGGCGTTGTCCCCGGTCAGCAGCACCGGGGTGAGCCCCAACCCGCGCAGCCGGGCCACCGCCGCCCGACTGCTCGGCCGGACCACGTCGGCGACCGCGAGGACGCCCGGGCCCGTCCGTCCCAGGCGGCGACGATCGCCGTACGGCCGACGGCCTCCGCGTCGCGCACGGCCCACTCGACCTCCGGCGGTACGTCGATCTCGCGCTCGCGCAGCACCGGGCACGGCCGACCAGCACGACCCGCCCGTCGACAGTGCCGGTCACGCCCAGCCCTTCGAGGTTGCGAAAGCCGCTCACCGGGGGCAGCGTGCCCGCCTCGGCGGCACCGGTGGCGACCGCGCGGGCGATCGGGTGCTCGGAGGCGGCCTCCACCGCCCGGCGAGCCGGAGCAGCTCGGCCCGGTCCTCGCCGCTCGCCGGCACCACGTCCACCAGGGTCATCCGGCCGGTCGTCACGGTGCCGGTCTTGTCCAGCAGCACGGTGTCCACCCGGCGGGTCGACTCCAGCACCTCCGGGCCCTTGATCAGCACGCCGAGCTGGGCACCCGGCCGGTGCCGACCAGCAGCGCGGTCGGGGTGGCCAGGCCGAGCGCACACGGGCAGGCGATGATCAACACGGCCACGGCCGCGGTGAACGCGGCGGTCGGGCCGCCCCGGTGCCGAGCCACCAGCCGAGCGTGCCGACGGCCAGCGTGATGACGATCGGCACGAACACGCCGGAGATCCGGTCGGCCAACCGCTGCACGGCAGCCTTGCCGCTCTGCGCCTGCTCGACCAGGTCGGCCATCCGGGCGAGTTGGGTGTCCGCGCCGACCCGGGTGGCGGTGACGACCAGCCGTCCTCCCGCGTTGATGGTGGCGCCGACCACGCCGTCGCCCGGGCGACCTCGACCGGCACCGACTCACCGGTGAGCATGCTGGCGTCGACCGCGGAGGTGCCCTCGTCGACCACCCGTCGGTGGCGATCTTCTCACCGGGCCGGACCACGAACCGGTCACCGACGGCGAGCCGGTCCACCGGGATCAGGGTCTCCACGCCGTCGCGCAGCACCGCGACCTCCTTGGCGCCGAGTTCGAGCAGGGCGCGCAGGGCGGCACCGGCGGTCCGCTTGGACCGGGCCTCGAAGTAGCGACCGGCCAGGATGAACACTGTCACCCCGGCGGCCGCCTCCAGGTAGATGTTGCCGGCGCCGTCGGTGCGGGTGATGTCGAAGCGGAACGGGTGCGTCATCCCGGGCATGCCTGCGTCACCGAGGAAGAGTGCCCAGAGCGACCAGCCGAACGCGGCCAGGGTGCCGAGTGAGACCAGCGTGTCCATGGTCGCCGCGCCGTGCCGCAGGTTGGTCCAGGCGGCCCGGTGGAACGGCAACCCACCCCAGACGACCACCGGGGCGGCCAGGGTCAGCGACAGCCACTGCCAGTAGTCGAACTGCCAGGCCGGGACCATGGCCAGCAGGACCACCGGCACGCTCAACACCACCGAGACCCAGAGCCGGGTACGCGGGCCCCGCAACGGTCCACCGGCGGCTCGGCGGTCGGCGGGCCGGCACCGCGGCGGTGTAGCCGGTCTTCTGCACGGTCTCGATCAGGTCGTCCGGGGTGACGTCGGCGGCGTACCGGACCGTCGCCTTCTCGGTGGCGTAGTTGACGGTGGCGCTCACGCCGTCCATCCGGTTGAGCTTCTTCTCGATCCGGGCGGCGCAGGCGGCGCAGGTCATCCCGCCGATGGCGAGCTCGATCCGGTTCGGCGCCTCGGGCAGCGGTCTGCTGCTGGTGGTGGTCATCGTCTGTCCCGTCAGTTGTGCCCGTGCCCGGGGTGCCGTGGTCGCTCGGGGTGGGAACGCCCCGGGTCGGGGTGGCGACGCCCCGGTCGGGGTGGGGACGCCTCCGGTCGGGGTGGCGCCGGCGACGACGGTGAACTCGGCGGTGTGCACCCGTCCAGCGTGTCGGAAGTCGAGGTAGAGCCGGTAGCTGCCGGCGGAGGGCACGTCGGCCAGGAAGGTGACGGCCGGGCCGGGTGGGGTCCGACCGTCGCCGGGTGTGCCGTCCGGGTGCACGTGCAGGTACGCGAGGTCACCCGGCGCAGTGCCACCAGGTGCCCGTACGCGCCCAGGTAGGGCTCCAGGTCGGTGACCGGCTGCCCGCCCCGGCTGACGGTCAGGGTCAGCGGTGACGTGCGCCCGGGCTGCGGCGCACCGGCCAGGGTGACGGTGTAGCCGTCGACGGTGGTGGTGGTCGCCGGGGCGGGCAACGGCCGTTCGACCAGCTCGCCGGGGACCGTCACGTCCACACCGAGGGTCAGCGGCTCGCCGTCGGTCGGGGTGAAGTCGGCGAACGCGCGCCACTGCCCGGGGCCGGCAAGCGGGGTGTCGACCCGCCAGGTGCCGTCCGCCGCCAGGTCGGGGTGCACGTGACGGAAGCCGGAGAGGTCCCGTCGGGCGACGATCAGGTGCATCTTCCGGTCGTGCGCCACGTCGTACCGGGTGACCGGGCGGCCGTCCGGCCCGGCGATCCGGAAGGCGAACCCACCGGCCGGGGCGTCGACCGGTTCGAGGGTGTAACCGCGCTCGGAGACGAGCAGGCCGCCGGGAAGCCGGTCGGCCGGCTCGGCGCTCTCCCGTCCCATGGGCGGCGACACCGTCGTGCCGGCCCTCGACCACCGGGGCGCGGTCCACCACCCGGCCGACCCCGTACGTCGTGGCGAAGACCGCCGCGAGACCGACGGCGAACCCGGCCAGTTTCGTCACCGTGCGCATGCCGGCCCGCCGATCACGCGTCGACGAGGTCGTAGCCGGCCTCGTCGACGGCGGCCGGACAACTGCCGTGTCCAGGGGTTGCTCGCTGCTGACGGTGACCCGCCCGGCGGCGAGGTCGACCTGGACCTCCCGCACGCCGGGGATGGCGCCAACCTCGGCGCTGACCGCGCTGACACAGTGCCCGCAGGTCATGCCCTGCACCTGGTACGTCGTGTCGACCATCGGATCGCCTCTTTCTACTTACCGGTACCCGGTGGGGTATCCCACCCACACCTGGACCGTACCATACCCGGGGTAGGTTATCCTCGTCGTCATGACCGCACCCACACCGATTCGCGGGTACACCGCCAGCAAGGATCAACTGCTCGCGCGGCTCCGCCGTGTCGAGGGGCAGGTCCGGGGCATCGAGAAGATGGTCGACGACGACCGCTACTGCATCGACGTGCTCACCCAGATCTCCGCGATCCAGGCCGCCCTCGACAAGGTGGCGCTGGGGCTGCTCGACGGGCACGCCCGGCACTGCATGCACGAGGGTGCCGCCGAGGTCGGGCCGACGAGATGGCCACCGAGATGATGGCGGCGGTCGGCCGGCTGATGAAGCGCGGCTGACCACCCCTCCGTCGGGGCGTCGCCGCCGGCGGACGGGCCGGGCACTGACCGTCCGTGATCAAGGGGTGATCAGGCAGCGATCCGTCGCGTCTCAGGCCGCGTTTCCACGGCAACGGTGAACCGACCGGCCCGTCAACCCGTATCCCGCACCGGATCGTTGGGAGCACGCCTTGGGTTCCGACCACACCCGTCCCGCGCCGTCCGCCCGCCCCGGGTGCGACGGCTCCTCGTCATGACCGTGGTACCCTGTTCGTCGCCACCGTGCTCGCCGCCGTGGTGCTCTGGCCGCGTGGTGGGTCACCGCAGACCGATGGCGGAGCGGACGTGCCGCGCCACCCGGCACGGTGACCCGGGTGGTGTCCGAGCCGTGCCCGTCGGTGCCGTCGGTTCCCGAGGGCACACCGAGGGTCGGCGCCGGTCGGTGCGGCACCGTCGACGTGCGGGTGGACGACGGGCCGACCGCCGGTCAGCAGGTACGGACACCGGTACCCGACGGACCCGGCGCACCTCGGGTCGAGGTCGGCGACGAGGTCATCCTGGTCGAGCTGACCGACCCACCGATCCCACCACCAGCAACTGGAACATCGCCGAGCACCAGCGCGGCACCCCGATGGTGTGGCTGGCGGTGGTCTTCGCGGCGGCGATCGTCGCGTTCGGTCGGTGGCGGGGTCTGGCCGCGCTCGCCGGACTGGCCGCCAGCTTCGCCATCCTGCTCACCTTCGTACTGCCGGGCATCGCGGCGGAAAGTCACCACTGCTGGTCGCGGTGGTCGGCGCGGCCCTGATCATGTTCGTGGTGCTCTACCTGACGCACGGGGTCACCGCGCAGACCTCGGTCGCGGTGCTCGGCACCCTGGGCAGCCTGGTGCTGACCGGGTGCTCGCCACCATCGCCACGGCCGCGACCCACCTCACCGGCTTCGGCAGCGAAGACGCCACCACCCTGTCGATGTTCCAGGGCGACGTGGACCTGCACGGCCTGCTGCTCGCCGGGATCGTCATCGGATCGCTCGGGGTGCTCGACGACGTGACGGTTACCCAGGCGGCCACCGTCACCGAGCTGGCGAACGCCAACCCGGGCTGACCCGGCTGCAGCTCTACCGTGCCGCCACCCGCGTCGGCCGCGCGCACATCGCGTCCACTGTCAACACCATCGTGCTGGCGTACGCGGGCGCGTCGCTGCCCTGCTGCTCCTGCTCACCGCCGACGCGCGACCGATCGGGCAGATCCTCACCAGTGAGTTCCTCGCGCAGGAGATCGTCCGCAGCGCGGTCGCCACCCTCGGCCTGATCGCCGCCGTGCCGCTGACCACCGGGCTGGCAGCGGTGGTGACCGCCGCCGGGCGTGTGGACGCCACGTCGTCCGCCGACGCGTCCTCCGCGCGACCCCGGCCGGACCGCGCGGAGGCCCTGGCCGCACTCGTGGCACCGCGCACGGGTCAGCCCGACGAGCCGGAGCAGAGCCGGACCCCACCCCAACCGAGGCCACCGACCGGTGGCCGGATTCGAACAGGAGCACGGATACGGCATGGTGACACTCCTCAGCGTGACCACATCGGGCATCCACCCTGAGAACCGCGCCACTGGTCACCCAACGCATTGGCGAAATGACGCTTTTGGTGGGTATCCAGACGTAGCTCACCCGGTCTCCTCTCGGGTAACCTCGCTGCCGGTTACCGATGAAGGCGCGAAGCGGCGCCTGCGGTGCCACCGCCCAATCGCCAACCGGCGAGCCGGGGACCCAGGTAGGTGGGGTGAATCCGCATCAGCGGTAGGGGCCGCTTCCGCCCCGAACCCGTCAGCTAACCCGGTCGGCGGTCGAGGGAAGGGAACACTGTGACGGCACCCTACGCCGCTGGATGACACCCGTGGTGGCCGTGATCGCCGCTCTGACCGTGCTCGCCGGGCCTCTGCCGGCTCAGGCCGCCCCGACGACCCCACGCCGTCGGGCCACGAGGAGGACGGCGAGCCCAAGCTGCTCAACGACGTCATCGAGCAGGCCAACCGCGACTACTCCGCCGCCAAGTCCAAACTGGACAAGTCGAAGAAGCGGCAGCAGGAGTTGGCGCTGGAGGTCAGCCGGGCTCAGGCCGACCTGGACGCGCTCGCCCCGCAGGTCGGGCAGATCGCCACCAGGCGTACCGGACCGGCCGGATCGGCGCGGTCGCGATGCTGCTGGAGAGCGACACTCCCGACTCGTTCGTTCGGCGCGCCGGAGTGCTCGACGAGATGAACATGGTCAACGAGAAGAAGCTCTCCCAGGTCAACGAGGTGAAGGGCCGCGCCGAGCAGGCAAAGCTGGCCCTCGACACCGAGGTCCGCGAGCAGCAGAAGCAGACCGCCCTGATGGCGAAGCGGAAGAGCGAGGCCGACAAGGCGCTCTCCCTCGTCGGCGGCAAGGGTTTCACCGGCGGCCTGGTGGATGCCACCTCCCCGGTCGCGCGGATCGGCCCGGGTCGCACGGCCGACGGTGACTGGAAGCCCCAGTCGTGCAGCGAGAAGGACCCGACCACCTCCGGCTGCGTCACCGCCCGCACCCTGCACGCGTACAAGGAGGTCAAGCGGGCCGGCTTCAACCGGTTCGTCGGCTGCTACCGCTCCGGTGGGCCGTGGGAGCACCCGAAGGGCCGCGCCTGCGACTGGTCGCTACAGAAGAGCGGCTTCTCTTCGTGGCACAACGAGGACACCCGGACGTACGGCAACAACGTCGCCGCGTTCCTCATCCGTAACGCCGACCGGCTCGGCATCTACTACGTGATCTGGAACCGGCAGATCTGGTTCCCGGCGACCGGCTGGAGTTCGTACAGCGGGCCGTCGAACCACACCGACCACGTCCACATGTCGCTGCTCTGACCCGCAGCACCCGTCGAGGGCCGTTCCGCGTGACGCGGAGCGGCCCTCGTCGCGTCAGGCGGCGGTCGGGACGTCGAGTGTCGTGACGCCGGCCGGCACAGCGGCCACCGGGCGTACCACTCCGGCGGCGAGCCGGTAGGACACACCACCACCGCGCACCGCCCTGCGCCACCGCGTCGGCCAGCACGGGCGACTGACCGAGCAACGTCTCGACGGTCTGCGCGATGTGGATGTCGACGATGCCGTCGATGTCTGTCACGCCCTCGGCCTCGGCCCGCCGCAGGCTGGGCAGTACGGCGTCGACCACCGCGCCCAGGTGCCCACTCGGTGCCGTGCCTGTCGCGTCGGACTCCGGGCCGCCTGCACCGCACCGCACGAGTCGTGGCCGAGCACCACCACCAGCGGGGTGCCGAGCACGCTCACCGCGTACTCCACACTGCCGAGCACCTCCGGGCCAGCGGTGTGCCCGGCCGTGCGGACCACGAACAGGTCACCCAGACCCCGGTCGAAGATGATCTCGGCGGCCAGGCGGGAGTCGGAGCAGCCGACGATCACCGCGAACGGTGTTGTCCGTCGGCCACGGCGGCCCGGTGCCCGGCATCCTGGTTGGGGTGCCGTGGGGCGCCGCTGACGAAGCGCAGGTTGCCGGCGACCAACTCGGCGTACGCCTGGGTCGGCTCGCTGGGCGGGTGGCCCGATCGGCGGTCCGCTGCGAGCCCGGCTGACCGCCGGACCTTTCGGTATGACTCATCCCGCACCTCGTCTCGACGCATTTCACCTGGTCAACCGGCTTGTCCGCCGGGCGGCGGCGGGCGCTCGCTCGGGCTCCACCGTCACACGCACCCTAAGATGCGTCAAGGGATGCGTGATTTAGATTTCATACGTTGTCCTCTTGCCGACCCCTGGCGACGTCCGGGGTAGGGCGGACGAGACTCTCGCGAGGGCAACGCGACATCCGGAGAGGCGGTCACACGATGGCGAGCACCGTGACGGGCGACACCGGCGGCGGGCGGAACTGGACGTTCCTCACCAACCACGGGCACGTGCTGCTGGCCATCGCCCGCGACCCCACCGCCCGACTGCGCGATGTCGCGTCGGAGGTCGGCGTGACCGAACGGGCCGCGCAGGCGATCGTCGCCGACCTGGAGGCGGGCGGCTACCTGCACCGCACCCGCGTCGGGCGGCGCAACGAGTACACCCTCAACCCGGCCGGCCGGTTCCGGCACCCGGCCGAGGCCGACCGGCAGGTCGGCGACCTGCTCGCGCTGTTCGCCGAGACTCCCACCGCGAGGCCGGCCCTCCGGTCTGACCATCGGCACCGGGGCCGCTGGCCGACCGGGTTCAGCGGTAATCTCTGCGGGTGCGCGAATGCCTGCCGTTGAGCGCGACCAGCCCGTCCCGACGCGCCCTTCGGGGCGTCCTCAGTGGAACGCTGGCGGCCCTGCTCGGCGCCGGCCTGGTGGCACCCTCCCCGCGACCGCCGCACCGCCCACCTGCGGCCCACCCGGCACCGAGGGCCTGACCGAGATGCCGTGGGCGCTGCGCCGGCTGGAGCCGACCTCGGCGTGGCCACTGTCCAGGGGCGCGGGGGTGACGGTGGCGGTGATCGACTCCGGGGTCTCCGCCACGCACCCGCTCCTCAAGGGGCAGGTGCTCGAGGGTCGCGACTTCAACTACCTGGCGGCCAAGCAGGGTCAGTGCGACGAGGCCGGGCACGGCACGCTGATCGCCGGCATCATCGCGGGCCGGGAGGGCACCGGTGTCCCGTTCAGCGGCATCGCCCCGGCTGCCCGCATCCTGCCGATCCGGGTCCTGCCGCAACTCGGTGACGTCAGCGACCCGGGCTTCCCGTGCAGATCGCCGCCGCCATCGACTGGGCGGTCGACGAGGGTGCCGACGTGATCAACCTGTCCCTGACGACGGTTCCCGCCCCCAGTTGACGGCGGCCGTCCGGCGCGCGCTCGCCAAGCGGGTGGTGCTGGTCGCCGCCGCCGGCAACCAGAAGGAAGACTCCCAGGAGCGGCCGGGCTACCCGGCGGCGTACCCGGAGTGATCGCGGTCGGTGGCGTCAACGAGGAGGGCGGTCACGTCGGCACCTCGATCAGCGGCGACTACGTCGACATCGCCGCACCGGGCCTGAACATCGTCGGGCCGGCGCCCCAGGTGCCGGCTACCGCGCCGTGCCGGACGGCGGCACCAGTTACGCCGCCGCGTACGTCTCGGGAGTGGCCGCGCTGGTCCGGTCCGCCTACCCGGATCTCAACCCGGAGCAGGTCGCGGAACGGCTGGAACGCACCGCCGACAATCCGCCCGAGGGCCACAACGCCGACATCGGTTACGGGTGGTCAACCCGTACCGGGCGGTGTCGAGCCTGCTCGGCACCCGCGCGAACCCGCCCGCCGGCGCAGTTCCGGCACCCGGGTGAGCGACGACCCGCTGGGGTGGCAGCGCTCCGCCGCGATCTGGGCGGCCGCGATCGGTGGGCTGCTCACCCTGCTGCTGCTGATCGTGCGACCGATCCTGGCCCGAGGCCGCCAACGCGGCTGGCGCCCCGGCCGGCGCACCGGCTCACCGGCTGCCGGCTGACCGGCTGGTGGCTCAGCGGCTGACGGGCGCACCGCGTTGCCGACACCAACGCAAAGCGGCCCCGACCGGGCGAACCGGACCGGAGCCGCAGTGGCGAAATGCCTCAGCTCCACACCTTGGAGTTGCTCATCTCCGTGGTGAGGTAGTTTCGCGGGCGATGCCGACGGCACCACCGATCTCGTTCAGGATCCGGTTGATGTCCCGGACCGCCGTGTCCCACTTCGCCTGGTGCTGCTCGTAGGCAACCCGGTCCTCGCCGTCCCAGTGGAGCTTGGTCAGCATGGCGCGCAGCGTGTCGAGCTTTCCTCGAGGGTCTTCGAGATGGCCTGCATCTGCTGGTTGCTGCTCTCGAGGACCGCATAGTCAACTTTGATCGTCACGTTTTCCTCCTCTGCTGGCTACGGATCACGGGTTGAGAGCAGAGTGGAACTTGTCCAGCATCTGCTGCTGCTCTTCGTCGTTGACCTGGTGCGTCGTACCCGACTTGTCGAGCAGTTCAGCGATGCTGTCCATCGCCGTCAGCAGTTTGACGGTGTCCTCGTTCCAGCGCGTCATCAGCGACTGGAAGCCCGTGGACGCCTGACCCTTCCACGCGATGGCCAGGTCGTCGACGACGTTCCACAGCTTCTTCAGCTCGCCGTCGACGTCGCTGCGCGTGGACCGCACGTCACTCGCGGCGGTATGCAGAGTCGCAGCTTCGACCTCGAACGCCATGCTTCACACCCTTCCGTCTGTTGTGGTGGCGGCTTTGCCGCACCCTCCCCGCGGCAAGGCACCAACACCCACCGACGGACACTCCTGTGAAGACCGTAGCGGAACCTGTCCAGCCCTCGCAGCCCTGACCGGTGACGTTCGATGGATGGTGGTGAATCGGACCGGGACGGCTCACCGCCGCACCGAACGACCGATCCGTTCAGGACGGTTCGGACCAGGCCGTCTGAATCAACTGCTGGCCGTCGCGGCGGCGGACCAGAGTGCCCCGGCCGGGCGGTTGCGGGCTCGGCCGCAATGTGCCGAGACCGCACCCTCCTCCCGGTTGCCGGACATCAGCAGGCCCGGCGAGTCCAGTTCGCGCAGCCGTTGCAGCACCGGCTCGTAGAGCGCCCTGGACACGCCGCCGACCCGGCGCGTGACGATCAGGTGCAGACCGATGTCGCGCGCCTGCGGCGGAGCTCCAGAAGGCCACTGAGCGGGTTGCTGCCACCGGAGGCCACCAGGTCGTAGTCGTCCACCAGGATGTACAGGTCCGGGCCCTTCCACCAGCTGCGATCGCGGAGCTGGGCAGTGGTCACGTCCGGGCCGGGCAGCCGATGGACAGCGCGCTGCGGATCGACCCGAGCCCCTGCGCGAACGCCTGGTTCGAGGGGCGTAGTCGAGCAGGTGATCGCCCTCCACCGCACCGAGCAGACCGCGCCGGTAGTCGGCGATGACCAGCCGGGCCTGCGCGGGCGTGTACCGCTCGGTGATGCCTCTGGCGATCAACCGCAACAGGTTCGTCTTGCCGCACTCGGCGTCGCCGAAGACCGTCAGGTGCGGCTCGTTCACCAGATCCAGGTAGACCGGCGCGAGGGCCGACTCGTTGACGCCGACCGGAATGCCGGGCGCCGAGCGGTCGATGATCCGGGCCAGCTCGGCAACCTGCAGCCGGCGCGGCAGCAACCGCACCTTCGGCGCCGGACGGCCCGGCCAGTTGGTCGCCACGTGCCCGGCCAGGGCCAGCGACGCCTCGCTCAGGTCGTCGATGTCCCGACGGCCGTCGATCCGGAGATGGCGGTCAGGAAGTGCAGCTTGTCGCGGGTCAGACCCCGACCGGGCGACTTCTCCGGCACGTTCGCCGCCGCACGGCGGTCGATCTCGGACTCCGACGCGTCGCCTAGGCGCAGCTCCAGCTTCGTGCCGAGCAGATCCCGCATGTTGATCCGGATCTCCGCCCACCGCACGGCGGTGAGCACCACGTGTACGCCGAAGCCCAGCCCACGGTTGGCGATCGTGGTGATGGTCTGCTCCAGCTCCTCGTACTCCTGGCGCAGCGTGTTCCAGCCGTCGACCACCAGGAACACGTCACCGAACGGGTCGTCGGGGAACTCGCCGGCGGCGCGGCGACGGCGGTAGCTCGCCACCGAGTCGATGCCGTGCTGGGCGAACCGAGCCTCCCGCTCGTCCAGGATGGCGACCACCTCGGCCACCGTCCGGCGTACCGCCTCGACGTCGCGTCGACCGGCCACCCGGCCACGTGCGGCAACCGCTCCATGCTGCGCAGCGCGCCTCCGCCGAAGTCCAGGCAGAAGAACTGCGCCTCCCGTGGCGTGTGGGTGAGCGCCAGCGAGGCGAGCAGCGTCCGCAACATCGTGCTCTTGCCGCTCATCGACCGACCGACGATGACCACGTTGCCGCCGCCCCGGCCAGCTCGACCATCATCGGGTCCCGGCGCTGTTCGTACGGACGGTCCACCACGCCCACCGGCACGGTCAACCGCCCACGCCCGGGCCAGGACGCGGTGCACAGCCCGTAGGTCGGGTCGACCGCCAGCGGACCGAGCAGCTCGCCCAGGCCGGGCGGATCGGCCAGCGGTGGCAGCCACACCTGGTGCGCCGGTCGGCCCCGACCCTGAGCTGGTCGATCAGCACGTCGAGCATCGCCACGGCCTTGCCGTCGGCCGGCTGTTCGGGCTCCGGCACGGCCACCACCGGCATCTGCGGGGCCTGTGCCGGCACGAAGTCGAGGCCGTACGGCACGATCCGGCGCTGCACCAACGCCTGCGAGGCGGAGGCCTGCTGCCCGGCGCCCGGTACGCCCGGACACGTACGCGGCCCGGAACCGCAGCATCGTGCTGGTGTCGGTCTTGAGGTAGCCGTGACCCGGCGCGTTCGGCAACTCGTACGCGTCCGGTACGCCGAGCACGATCCGGCTCTCGACCGCGGAGAACGTCCGCAGACCGATCCGGTACGACAGGTGCGTGTCGAGACCACGCAGCTTGCCCTCTTCGAGCCGCTGGCTGGCCAGCAGCAGGTGCACGCCGAGCGACCGGCCCAACCGGCCGATCATCACGAACAGGTCGATGAAGTCCGGCTTGGCGGCGAGCAGTTCGCTGAACTCGTCACAGATGATCAGAAGGCTCGGCATCGGGGCCAACGGCTCACCGCCGCGCGGGCCTTCTCGTACTCGAAGCGGGACACGTAGTTGCCGGCTGCCCGCAGCAGCTCCGCCGGCGCACCATCTCGCCGGCGAGCGCGTCCCGCATCCGGTCGACCAGCGGCAACTCGTCGGCCAGGTTGGTGATCACCGCGCTGGTGTGCGGCAACGCCTCCAACGAGGCGAAGGTCGCGCCGCCCTTGAAGTCGACCAGGACGAAGTTCAGTTCCTCCGACGAGTGGGTCACCGCCAACGCGGCCACCACCGTACGGAGCAACTCGCTCTTGCCGGAACCGGTCGCGCCGATGACCAGACCGTGCGGGCCCATGCCCTCGTGCGCGGACTCCTGAAGTCGAGCTCGACCACGTTGCCGTCCGGGCCGACGCCGAGCGGGATGCGCAACCGATCCCGGTGACCACGCGGACGCCAGGTGGTCTGCGTCCACCGCCGCGGCGTCACCACGCCGAGCAGGTCCGGCAGCTCCGTGCTGCGGGCCAGCGGCTCCTCGTTGCTGGCCAACTGCTGGGAGAGCCGGTAGGGAGCGATCTGCCGGGCCAGCCCTCGGCGGCCTCGGCGGTGAGCTGGTCGGGCCGACCCAGCGTCGACGACGTGCTCCCCGGACCAGGTCCAGTGAACGTCCGTCACCCACGTCGAGGCAGAGCAGCCAGCGACCGGCGTCGCGCGGCACCGTCCCGGACAGGTCGATCACGGTGGCACCGAGCAGCCCCGGGCCCACCAGCTGACAGGTTGCCGACACTTCGCCACCGTCGATCACCACGACCAGGTGCGGGGCGGTGGTCAGCGGTTTGGCCTCCGGGCGAACCGGGCCGTCCACCCAGCTCACCGGCGAGCGCCGCCTCCGCCTCGAGCAGGCTGGCGAAGACCAGTCGGCGCGCGCCGGCGGCGTCCGTACGGCCACTGTGGTGGGCGTGTGGCAGCCACTTCACCCATTCCCAGGCGGACTGCCGGTCCGGCGCGGCGACCACAGCGATCACCAGGTCGTCCGGGGCGTGGAAGGTGGCCAACTGCCCGAGCGCCGCCCGGGTCAGGTTGAGCACGGGCTCGCGGTCACCGCGCAGCACCACACGACTGAACGCGCGCACCGACAGCGCGGTCGGCAGCTCCGGCACTGTGGAGTGCGCGCGGACGAACCGGCGCAGCGCGATGGCGCTCATCGGCTCCAGGTCCTCCACCGGCTTCGTCTCCGGCGGGACGATCTCCACCGCGAGACGCTGCGGGCCGAGCGCGATGCGGGTCTCGCCGAAGTCGTCCTCGGTGATCCGTCGCTCCCACAGTCGGCGGGACGCGGCGATCGACCAGAGCGCGTCGGGCTCCGGGTGACGCCAGGCCATCGCGCGCGCTGCTGCTCCGCGGCACGCCGGGTGCGCTTGCGCATCTGCGCCAGGTAGCGCATGTAGTCGCGGCGGTCGGCGTTCAGCTCGGCCTTGTCCTGCCACCGTTGTTGGCCAGCGAACCGATCGCCATGCCGAGCATCGAGACACCGAAGAGACCACCGGCGACGTACGTCATCATGCCGCCGCCCTTGCCGGCGTAGAGGAACGCCATCGCCCCGACCCCGCAGAACATCGGCAGGATCATGAGCAACTGCCCCATGCCACGCGGTGTCGGCTCGGGCAGCTCGGGAGGCGACTCCAGCAGCACCTCGCCGCGCGGCAGGGCCGCCCCGGTTGACGCGGGAGCCGACGGAACACGACAGTGCTCACGGCTGTCTCCTCCCCAGAAGCGGCCCTGATGACGTGCGGCCGCGGAACACCGCCCGCGGGTGGGCATCGTACGTGCCCGTCATCGTAGGTAATCTGCCGTGTGCGCGGTGGACCCGGACCGCAGCATCGCAGCCAGCCGAGCACTGACGCACACCTGGAGGCCACTGTGGCGACGACAACGGCGACCGGTGGTCTCAGCCGGATCACCATCGTGGCTCCGCGTACCCGGATGGATCTGGCGCTGCCCTCGGACGTGCCGATGGCTGACCTGCTCCCCACCCTGTTGCGGTACGCCGGTGAGGACATGGCCGACGAGGGTGCGCGGCACGGCGGTTGGGCTCTGTCCCGATTGGGCGGTGCACCGCTCGACGGCGGGCGTACGGTCGCGCAGCTCGGCGTCCGCGACGGTGAGGTTCTCTACTTCAACCCTCGGTCGGCGGCCGCCCGGAGATCGTCTTCGACGACGTGGTGGACGCGGTCGCCACCGCGACCAACCAACGCCCCGGTGCCTGGCAGGCCGGCGCGACGCGGTCCTTCGCGGTGATCTTCGCGGCGGCAGCGCTCGGTGTCGGTGCGCTGGCCGCGCTTTCGCCGGCCCACCGCACCTGCCCGGTGCGGTGGCGGCCCTGCTGGTCGCGGTGGCGCTGCTGGTGGGCGCGGCGGTGTTGTCCAGGGCAGCCGGCGACAGCGGCACCGGCGCGGTGCTGGCACTGGTCGGCCTGACGCACGCGGCCACCGGCGGCCTGCTGCTGCTCGCCGGCGACCGGCCACTGACCGAGCTGGCCAGCCCGCACGTCCTGCTCGCGGCGACCGCCGCGGTGGTGGCCGGCGCGGTGGCCGTGCTGGCGGTCGGTGACCGTTACCCCCTTCTTCGCCGCGATCGGGGTGGCCGCAGCGACCGGCCTGGCGCGCTGCTGTGTCTGCTCTTCGGCCTCGACGCGGCGGCGTCCGCAGCGGTGATCGCGGCGGTCGCGTTCGGCCTGGTTCCCGCCCTGCCGATGACCGCCTACCGGCTGGCCCGGCTGCCGGTGCCGTCGATCCCCACCGGCCCGGAGGACCTGAAGACCGACAGCGAGTCGGTGGATGGTCGGCAGGTGCTCCAGCAGAGCGAGCGCGCCGACCAGTTCCTGACCGGTCTGCTGTGGACGGTATCCGTGCTGGTGCTGGGCGCGGAGCTCGTGCTGGCGCTGGACGGAAGCCTGCCGGCGGTGCTGCTGTGCCTGGTGCTGGCCCTGTTGGCGTTGCTCCGGGCCCGACCGCTCCTGGGCCGCGCCCAACGTACCCCGGTGTTGCTGGCCGGCACCGTGGGCCTGGGCCTGGCCGCCACGGCCACCTTCGCCGGTGGGTCGTTGCCGATCCGGCTCGGCCTGATCCTGGGCGGGCTGGTGCTGGCCGCCGTGATCAGCCTGATCTACGGGCTGACCGTCGCCGGCAAGCGCATCTCGCCGGTCTGGGGCCGGCTGCTCGACATCGCCGAGATCCTGCTGATCATCGCGCTGGTTCCGCTCGCCTTCTGGGTGTGTGGCCTCTACGGCTGGATCGTCAACCTCCGGCCCTGACCGGCATCGCCGCCGCGCTGATCAGCGCGGCTACGGGCGGTGGAGACGCCCAGCGCCGACGCGACCGGGGCGGCCGCATGACGGCCGGCGCGTGCTGGCCGTCCATCGGTCGGGTCGCGGCGCCCGTCCGATGCGCGACCTCCCGGACCACCTTGACCAGTGCCTCGACGTGGTTGTCCATCGCCGCGACCCGCAGCAGTGGCGCTGCCACCCGACCGTCCACCGAGACGGTCGCGGCCACCGTGTGCGACGGCGCGGAGGTCGCGGTGATCGCGTCCACCAGCGCGCCGAGCGGCGCGTCGGAGCCACCTCGCAGGGCCATGCAGCGGTGCGTCCAGCCGCCGCCGCGCAACCCCTGCCAGGTCTCCGCCGGCGCCTCCGGCACCAGGTCCAGCCCGGCCGCGGAGACGATGGCCGCACGCAGCTCGTCCCGGCTCAGCGGCCGGTGAGCCAGACCCGCCGAGGTCAACGCCTTGCCTGCCGGCCGATTCCGGCAGCCACCGTCCGGTGCACACCGGGCAGCCCGCCGCCCCGGCTGACGGCCTCCACCCGGGCGTCCCGGACGGTGAGCCGCAGCGCCACCCAGACGGTTCGGTGCGCTGCGGGCGGTGCGCCGGGCGCCGGGTACCAGACCAGCGTGTGCGCGACGACCTGGGCGCGGGACACCGGGGCGCTGAAGTCCGTGAGGACCCGCAGCGCGCTGTCCATCATGGAAGCATCCACCGAGCCGACCGCCGTGCCTCCGGCGGACTGGAGGGCGACCGCGGCGAACCAGCCCTGGTCGTCCTGCCCGATGCCGAGCCGGGTGCCCCGGTCGGTCAACTCGATGACGTTCAGCTCCGGCACGAGCGCCGCCAGACGCGGGTCGGTCGCCGTGCCGCCGGCCAACGCCGCCGAGGCGCGCTCACCGCGCCGCCGCAGCCGCCGGCGCAGCAGCAGGTCCTCGAACCACCAGCGACCACCCCGCCGGGCGAAGGCCGCCACGACCACGAGCAGCGCCACCGCGCCCACCGCGGCGAGCACCCAGCTCGGCCCGGCGGTGGCCGCCCAGACACCGACCAGGCACAACTCCAGCACGACGAGCTGCCCGACCAACAGCGGGCCCACCCGTCCACGGCCGGGCCGCTCGGCCGGGGCACCGACCGCGTCGGTGCGTCGTTCGGTCCGTGGCCGCTCGTGCGGGTCGCGCCTGAACCTGCGTCATCGCTGACTGTCCCTCCTGCACGGTACGGCTCTGCGCCGGGTCGGTCCGATGCCGGCGACGAACGGTGGTCCCAAGGAACCACTGTCGGCCCCTTATCGTAGGGATGCCCGCGACGGCACCCGACCTGATCGTCGCGGATCCACCCGCCGGAGGTAAGTCATGCGGACCCGCCGCGATCAGGTGCAGGCGTACCGCTTCGTCACCCGCCGCATCGTCTCCGCCTTGCTGTCGGGCGACCCGGAGACCACCAACCTGCCGATGCGACGGCTCGGGATGGCCGTTTTCGGCAGTGTCATCGCCGCGGCCGTCGTGCTCGGTGGGTGGGTGCCTACGGTCAGTTGACCGGAAACGCCGCGCCGCTGCAAGACCAGGCCCTGGTCATCGAACGGGAGACCGGCGCGACGTACGTGTTCATGCGGGAAAGCTGCATCCGACGCTCAACTACACCTCGGCCCGCCTGATCGTCAACGATCCCAGCGCCGAGGTGCGGACGATGTCCCAGGCGTCGCTGCGGGACCGCCCACGCGGGGTCACCCTCGGCATCGTCGGGGCACCGGACGCCCTGCCGGACCGCAAGTCGCTGACCGGGCTGCCCTGGTCGGTCTGCGACGTGCCCGACCCGATCGACACGCAGCGGTCCACCACCCGGCTGGTGATCGACCGGGTCCTGCCCGGCGGCACGCCACTGGGAGACCGCGCGGTGCTGGTCTCGGTCGACGACCAGCGATACCTGGTCACCAACAACAGCCGGCTCCAGGTGCTCGACCCGGCACGGACGATCACCGCGCTGCGGATGGCCGGCGCGGAGCGGCTCCGGGTCGGGCAGCAACTGCTCAACGCCGTGCCGGCCGGGCCACCGCTGCGCAAGCCGTCGCTGCCCGGCGAGGGCGAGTCCAGCAGCCGCAAGCTGGCGGGGCGGTCCTTCGGCGTCGGCTCGGTGTTCAAGGCCGCCGGACGGCACTACGTGCTGACCCGGGAGGGCCTCGTCTCGGTCAGTGAGATCACCGCTCTGCTGATGGTCAGCGACGGCGCCCAGATCACCGACATCACCCCGAACCAGGTCAGCGACCTCTTCGTCGAGCAGCGGATCGAGGAGGAGGGATGCCAGCGACGTTGCCCACCCTCTACCCGACCCGACCGGGTCAGACCACGCTCTGCGCGACGTACCGCGCGGGCACCGGGCGGCCCGCCGACCACCACCCTGGAGGTCTTCGACCGGGCGCCGGACGAGCTGACCGAGAGCGATCCGGGCCTGGTGCCCGTGCGTCAGACCGGCCGGGACGCCGTACGCACCGCAGAGGCGGTGCTGCTGCCGGCGGCAAGGGGTCATCGCGCAGGCCTCGCCCGGTGCCGGTACCAGCGGTTCCGGCGCCGCGGGGTCGACGATCTACCTGATCAGCCCGCAGGGCATCCGCTATCCGCTCGGCTCGGCGGAGACGTTGGGCGTGCTCGGTTACGGCGGGATCACCCGCTGGCGGTGCCCGGCTCGCTGCTCTCGCTCATCCCCACCGGGCCGACCCTGAACCAGGAGGACGCGTCCGCCGTCTTCGCCGGCGACCGGCCGGCACCGGCGGCACCTCCGGCCGCCGCGCCGCCGTCCGCCGCGCCGCCGTCGGGCTCACCGTCCAACGCGCCGTCGTCCGGGACTCCGTCGTCCGGAGCGCCGTCGGTGACCCCGAGCGGTGGGGCGGCGGCGGGCTGTCCGCGGGATCGACCGACGCCGACGGCTGAGCAGCTTGGACGGGTCGCCCGGAGTCGCACTGGTGGACTAACCTGGATGTCGCTGACGGTTGTCAACCAGAACGACGGGGATGTTGCCATGGCCGGGCGTACGGAAGTCGACCTGTTGTCCCTTGAGGACTTCCACGAGCACTTGGCATCGCGGTTGAGCCAGGCCGAGTCGGTGCTGCGCAAGCTCAATACCGAGATGCAGTGCCGCCCTCCGGCCTTGGGTTCCTTCTTCGACGCCACCGACAAGGCGCAGCGCTACAGCGAGGTCCACCAGTCCTATGTGCAGCAGGCCGAGCGGATCCGTCAGGCGGTGTTGGCGGCACAGCAGGCGACCAGCACGATCCTGAGCAACTACCGCACCGCCGAGGCGCGTAACGCGGCCAACGCCGACGACGTCACCGCCGCGCTGACCCCGGTGGACCGGGCGTTGCAGCCGAAGGAGGACGGGCGTGTCTGAATACACCCAGCGCTACCAGGGCAACAGCCACCAACAGCTGTACGACGGCCTGATGGCGGGTAAGCCCGAGCAGATCGAGGGCGTCGCCACCCAGTGGGCCGAGCTCAAGGGCATCCTCGACGGTCTGGGCCGGGAGCTGAGCGGCGACCTGGAGAAGCTCGGCAACACCTGGACCGGTTCGGCGGGTCGGGAGTTCCAGAGGCGGCTCAGCCTGATCGTCGCGCACAGCGACGCGTTGAGCGAGGGATGTCCGGCATCAAGCAGGGGCTGACCATGATGGCCGACCATCTGCGCACCGCCCACAAGCAGGCCGAGAGCCCGGAAGAGACCGACGACAACGACCAGACGATCAGCGGTGTGATCAAGGGTGCCGCCACCTTCGGCGTGACCGGCGCGATCATCGGCGGCATCGCGGGTCACCAGCAGGACAAGGCAGAGCAGGAGAAGGCCCACCAGCGGATGGTGAATCTGGTGGCCGATCTGGCCAGCAGCTACGACATCTCCGCCTACGACCGGGTGGTCGACCCGCCCCAGCCCGATCCGGACACTCCGAACAACGTCAGCAAGGATCCGACGAAGCCGCAGGGCGTCTCGGCCGTCGCCAAGGTGAGCTCCGGGCCCAACACCAGCGACAGCACCCGCGCACCGGTGACGCGACCATCTCGACCCCGAGCACACGTCCCGTCCGCCGGGCACCGGTGACGGCACGGTCCCGGCCCGGACGGTTCCGGCCCCGGTGGCGTGCCGGTCGTCACCACCGGCCCGATCGGGGCGGGCAGCGGCGTCGTCGGGGCGGCACCTCCCTTGCCGGAGCTGACCCGCTGGTCGGCGGCGCGTTGCTCGGCGGGGTGCGGCCGGGCTGGTGGGCCTCACCGGGCCTGCGGCGGCACCGGCTGCGGCGAGCACCGGCCCCGGTCTGCTCTACGGAGCGCAGGGCGGGGCGCCGGCCGGCGGGTGTTGCGCAGCGGCGCGCTCGCGAGCTCGGGCAGCACGCCGACCCCTCGGCTCGTCCGACCGGTGGTGCGCCCCGGCGGAGAGCCGCCCGCCAACGGCATCGGGCGCAGCATCGACGGCCAGCGTGGTGGGAGCGGCAACCAGCGCCCGGGTCCGGCAGCGGTGCCGGCCGTCCAGGGGTGCTCGGCGGGCGGGGCCGACCTCAGGACGACGACTCCGATGAGCGGCTGACGTGGTTGACCGAGGACGAGATGGTGTGGCAGGACGGCGACCGGGCCGCACCCCGGTGCTCGGCACCGGCGACTGACCCTGATCCATCGCTGGCGATTTCGCGCCGCCGGCGTTGCCCACGAACGGTGCACGGTGCCCCGAACGGACCTGGTCCGGCCGGGGGCACCGCCCTCGGCTGTCGTGCCGGCGTCCACAGTGCCCATGGTGGCGGCGGTCACGCCAGGCCGGGCTGTCGCCATGCTGCGATGCGCCGGGGCGGGCGATAGGTTGGTCGGGTGTCGTCCGCAGCGTTCGCCCGCCCAGCCCGATGGGCTGCGCTGCGCTCACTGCGGGACCTGACCCGCCTGGCGATCACCGCGTTGGTGCTGGCGGTCGGCCTCGGTGCCGCCCTCGCCGCGACCCACCGCCCGCCCCCACCCAGCTCCGGCCCAGTGCCGTGAGCAGCCGGGTTGCCACTGTCCGCCCCGACGCCGGTCCGGCCACCGAGCGGGCTGGTCAGCCCGCCGTCGCCCGCCGACTCGCACGGCCGACACGGCGAGGACCGGTCCGGTCACGATGGGTCCGGGGCACGCGCCGGCCATCGATCCCGGCCGCGGCACTCCGCGCGACGCGGCCCGCCCGCCCGCTGATCCAGGCCCGGCGATCCCGGGGCCCGGTTTCCGGGTAATCCGTCACGGCACCTGAATTCATTGCCGACGGAACGACCCCACCACCTGGCCGACCGGTGCTGCCCGGCCCCTGCCGCCCGTCGATACCCGCCTTCGACCGCGAGGTGCTGATCATGCAATCCCTCCTTTCCGCCGCCCTGCCGGACCTCTCCCGGGCCGCCGTCATCTGGCTGAGCCTGCTCGTGGTGATCGGGTGGCCGTCTCCGCCCTCCTGCTGCGTCCCGGCCGGCTCCGCCTCGACCCGGGCGCCCGGATCCGGCGCGCCGCCATGCCGAGCCAACTCGAGCAGGCCGAGGAGGAGCGGGAGCAGAGCCGCTACGCGCAGGAGGTCGCGGTGGCCGCCGAACGGGCGACCACCACCGCGCAGCGCCGTCGGGCGGAGTGGGTGGCCGCGCAGGAGACGGTCGAGGCGGCCTGGCAGGCGTACGAGACGGCCGAGGCGGCCGTGCGGCGGCTCGGCTCGGCAGCCGCGATGCCGCTCCCACACCGCTCAAACTCCCGCCGAGTACGCGGACCGCGAGCGCTACCTGCACCGGGCCGCGCTGGACGCGTACTGGCGGCGGGAGCTGTCGGTGGAGCAGCTCAGCGACGTCTTCGCGCACCGGGACGGCTGGGATCCACGGCTGCACCCGGTCGAGCAGGAGTTGGTGCTGCAACGGGCCGTCCGGGACAATCTCGCGGCCCGACACGCCGCGGCACGCGAGCACGAGCAGGTGGCGTGGCGGGCGGCGGAGGTGGCCGTGGCGGCGGCCCGCAGTCTGCGCGGAGGCGCACGCCGCTACCGGACGACGGGTCGCCGAGTCGGCGTCGGTGCTGCCGCTCAGCGAGGTCATCCGACCGTCGACCGAGCAGACCCGGAGAACACGGTGATCGCTCGCGGTCGTGCGACGGTGCCCGCGTTCTGAGCCGCGCGACGTCCGGTGGGTTAGCGTGACGGCATGTCCCGACAGGCGTGGGTCCTCGTGGTGGTCGCCAGCATCCTGGCGCTCGCGACACTTGTCGGTGCCGTGGTGCTGGCGGTGCGGGTGGTGCGTACGCGACGGATGCTGACCGGTCTCGGCGCGGGCGGCAAGATCGCCTTCTACGGTGCGTTGATCTACACGATCTTCCCGATCGACGTGCTTCCGGACCCGATCTACCTGGACGACATGGGTGTTCTGGCCGGCGCGCTGATCTACCTCACCCGGCTGGTGCACAAGCGCCGGGCGGCGGGCCGGCAACTGCCCGGTCAGCCGGATGCTCTGCCGGACCGGGGCCCGGCACGTCGCCGCGTGCCATGATCGGGGTCGGTTCGGCGGACAGGGGACGGGCATGGCGGGCGATCATCGGTTGGACGTGCACGATGAGCGCGTTGTCACTTTCTGCGCAGAACGGCACCTTGCGACGCTGACCACAGTGCGCGCGGACGGCACACCACGTCGTACCGGTCGGTGTGACCCTCGACCGGAGACCGGGCTGGCCCGGGTCATCACCTCGGCCGCATCCCGCAAGGCGCGTCACGTGGCGGCCGCCGGCGCGACGGGTGCGATGGTGGCCGTCTGTTCCGTGGATGGCCGCCGCTGGCTGACCATCGAGGGCCGGGCGGTGCTGCGCTCGGATCGGGTCGCCGTGGCGGAGGCGGAACGCCGCTACGCCGTGCGGTATCGGACACCACGCCCGAATCCGGAGCGGGTCGTCATCGAGATCACCGTGACCGGGCTGCTCGGGAGCCTCTGAGCTGCACGCGAGGGTCGGCTGCCGCCGGAATTCTCGGCGACGCCCACCGGTTGGCTACTCGGTAAGCCCGGGCCGGAGACCACCTCAGGTCGTCGCCCCGTGTTGCGCCGAGCGCCATTCCCGGTGCTGCCGTCGTCCGCCCTGCGGAGGCGCCAACCCCGAACGGAGACTCGACCATGAACCCGATCGTCCAGAAGAGCGGTCTGTCCGTTGTCGGCCTGCTTGTCGCCGGCGGTTGCGCCCTCGGCCCAGCGGTGGCCGCGCAGGCCGCCCCGTGCAGACCACCCCGGTGTCGTCGAGCCAGAACGACAGGTCCGCCGAGCGGATCCTCGGGATCGACTACCAGGCCCAGCCGAACTTCTACTACTGCGGCCCGGCCGCGACCGGATCGCGTTGTCCGCCCAGGGCAAGGCACTCTCCCAGGACGAGGTGGCCGCGCTGTTGGGCACCACCGAGGCCGGCACCCGTCGGCCCTGGACACCACTCGGGTGCTGAACGAACTGACCGGCGGCAAGTACCGGACCACCGAGATTCGTGACTCGGTGGCCCGCCCGGACCAGGTCGACCAGCTACGCCACGACGTGCTGGCCGCAGTGGACGCCGGCCGACCGGTGGTCGCCAACATCAAGGGCACGACAGTGGACACCGATGGCAACCCGTACTCGTACGAGGGCGGCCACTACGTGAGCCTCGTCGGCTACCGCGACCGGGGCGACCTGATCCGGGTCGCCGATCCGGCCGACCCGCCCTCGGCGAGTACTGGGTGAGCCTGGCGAAGGTCGCCAACTGGATCGCCGAGCGCGGCTACTCCGCCTGACGTTGACGGTTCTCACCGGGCCGGCCTCTCCCGCGCGGAGAAGCCGGCCCGACCGTCGTCACGCCCGCGGGCGGCGAGGTGTGCCCGTCGACGAGCCCGGGCGGCTCGCGTCGGCCGGGCCGGTGCAGCTGCAGCCGGGCCGGAGGGTGGACCTCCGCCTCGCCGGCACCGGCCGCCCGGCGCACGATCCGATTGGCGTCGTCGGGTTCGTAACCGGATGCCCGGAGCAGATCGCTGGCTGCGGTACGCAGTCCGGTGACGAGGGACTCGCCGAACGAGCCGACCCGCTCCTCGCCGCCCGCCCAGCCAACTCGGCACACTGCTCGACCAACCGACGGGTGCGCTGGGGTCATTCCCGTCCTTGCACTCCGCACGCATCTGCGTCACCGCCTGACCCAACCGACCCATCGCGTCCGCCAGCTCCGGCGGAATCGGCTCGTCGTACTGGAGGGCTGTTGACGACCAGCGTGCCAGGCCGCGACTGTCCAGCAGCAACCGCTCCAGGTGATCGGCGCTGCGGGCGTACCGGTGATATTGCTGTCGGCGGTGCCAGCGCGCAGGTGCGATCGTCACCACCTCTTCCGCCCGCTCAGCGCGTCGTGCAGCCGACCCAGGTCGCCCTCGGTGCCCCGGAGCTGCTGCAGGACACGTTGGGACCGCCGGCCATCGCGCTCCCGCAGTGCCTGCGCCAGCTCGTCGAACTGCTCGCGGAGGATCGTGTAGATCGGCGCGGCGGCCCGGTCCAGCACTCGCAGCGGGTTGATCGGCAGCAGCAGCGCGACCACCACCAGGCCGACCGCCCCGCCGACGAGCGCGTCGAAGATCCGGGGACCTCCAGGCCACGTTCCATCGGGGCCAGCGTGGCGATCAGCACGGCGGTACCGCCGGCCTGACCGACCAGCTGACCGCCCCGTCCGGCCACCAGCAGCGCGGCGGCGATGGCCAGCGCGACCACCGCGCCGGTCTGCCACGGGCCCGAGCCGAGGAAGTAGCGCAGAGTGTCCCCGATGACGATGCCCAGGCCCACGCCACCCAGCAGCTCGAAGGTGCGTCGGGCCCGCTGCCCGATGGCGGTGGCGATGGTACCGACGGCGGCGGCGGGAGCGAAGACGTGCGCTCCGGGGCCGAGCAGGTTCTTGGCGAGCAGGGCGGCGATCGCCGCGGCCAGCCCGGCCTGAATGGAGATCACCAGCGTGACCTCCCACTGCCGGGCCCGGATCCGGCCGGCCTGCCCGCCACGATGCCGCACCCGTTTGACCGCCCGCTGGGCTTTGACCGCCGGCTCGGCGGTCCCATCGAGGCGCGACTGATCGCTCTCGGCAGGTGGACGGTCGACGGCCATGGCGGCGGTTACCCCGACGAGGGCAGGGCATTCTGGCCACCGAGATCCAGCGGCGAATCCATCGGCGGCCGTAGGTTTGTGTGACCGGTGCGGGGTACCAGTGGCCTCACACCTACCGATCCGCAACCGGTAAGGGGCCGTGAAGATGACCGATCCGCAGACCGCCGACCAGGATGTCGTGGACATCCTGCTCGCCGACCACCGCGAGGTGGAGACCCTCTTCGTCGAGTTGGAGACGCGCCAGGGCACCCCGAGCACCGCCGCCGGCTCACCGACGTGGTGATCGCCGAACTCGTTCGCCACGCGGTGGCCGAGGAGGCGTACGTCTACCGACGGCACGCAAGGTACTCCCCGACGGCGACGAGATCGCCGAGCACGAGATCGCCGAGCATGCCGACGCCGAGAGAACCATGAAGGACCTGGAGTCCGTCGACGCGTCCGACCCGCGTTTCGACGAGTTGCTCGCCCACCTGACCGCCACCATCCGGCACCACGTGCTGGACGAGGAGAACGACCTCTTCCCGCGTCTGCGTGCCGCGACAGCTCGGGAGGAACTGGTCGAGCTGGCCGAGAAGGTGACGGCGTTCAAGAAGATCGCGCCGACCCGGCCACACCCGAGCGCGCCCGACCACCCGCCGGCCAACAAGCTGCTCGCCCCGGCACCGGCCTGATCGACCGGCTGCGGGACGCGCTGAGCAACCGACCGACCTCGGTGGACGAGCTACGTCAGAAGCAGCAGCACTGACCGACGCACAGTGGACCTGACACTCCCGGGCCGCCACGTACTCGACGGCCCGGGAGACGTCAGGTGGGTCAGCGGACCTGGTCGCCCTCGCCCGTCCGCGCCTGCGCCTGGTCCACGCCCTTGTCGATCTGGTCGTCGTACCTGCCGCCGGTGCGCTTGTCGGCCTGGTCACCGGCCTTCTCCATGCCCTGGTCGACCTGCTTGTCATGCTTGTCCGCGAAGTCCTTGGCCTTGTCCATGAAATCGCTCACGGTGCTCCTCCTCCGGTCCGTCGCTCGCCTTCGCGTTCCCTGGGCCGGAGCGCGCAACGCCGACGTTCCGGGCGGGGTCGGCGAAGATCCCGCCGGGCCGCCCAGGCCGGCGTACGATCCGCGCGGGCGAGCCGTTCCGCGAGCACGGTCCACCGTCCCAACGATCCGGGTGTCGGCGAACGACCAGCCGGGTACCGGTCTCCGAGATCGAGGAGGGCCGACATGGCGGCAGACGAATCCGGGCGGGCACCGCCCGACAGCAGGCAGCGGGCCAGCGGCGGGGCACGCCGACCGGCGACACCGGGCTGCGCCAATCCTGGGCGGCCCTGCCCTGGTTGGTCCGGACCGCAGTGTCGTGGAGCGCCTGCCTGGTGGTGATCGCCGCCGGGCTCTACCTGCTGGGCCGGGTCGCCGTTCTGTTGGCGCCGCTGGCCATCGCGCTGGCCGCCACCATCTTCCTCACCGCGCTGCTCGACCCGGTGCTGCTTCTGCTGCGTCGGCTGCGCCTGCCGGCGGCGTTGGCCGCGCTGTGCACCGTACTGCTGCTGCTCGGCATCCTGGTCGGCGTCGGTGCCGTGGTGTGGAACCTGACCGCCAGCCAGTTCGACCAGCTCAGCCAGGAGTTGACGCAGGGGTCGAGCGCAGCCGGGACTTCGTGACGTCCACGCTGCCGGTCACCGACGCACAGCTGGACCGGCTGGTCGACCAGGCCGAGAGGGTTGAGCGGCAGCTCGCCGGACCCGGTGGCCGGTGCCCGGACCGCCACCGAGGTGGTCGGCTCCGCGCTGCTCGCTCTGGTGCTGCTCTTCTTCCTGCTCAAGGACGGCCGGTCGATGTGGCACTGGGTGCTCTCGCGGGTGTCCGGCACGACCCAGCCCGTGCTGGCCGAGGCCGGCCGGGCCGGTTGGAAGACGTTGGGCGCGTACAGCCGGGGCACCATGTTCATCGCCGCGATCGACGCGCTCGGCATCGGGCTGGCTCTGGTGGTGCTGCGGGTGCCACTCGCCCTGCCGCTGGCGCTGATCACGTTTCTCGGCGGCTTCGTGCCGATCATCGGCGCGACGGTGGCCGGCGCCGTGGCGGTGCTGGTGGCACTGGCCGCGAACGGCCCCACCACCGCGCTGCTCACCCTCGCGGCCGTGATCGCCGTCCAGCAGATCGAGGGCAACCTGCTGGAGCCACTGGTCATGAAGCGGCAGGTCCGACTGCATCCGGCGGTGATCCTGATAGCCGTCACCGCGGGCACCCTGCTGGCGGGAATCGCGGGGGCCTTCGTCAGCGTCCCGATCACCGCGGTGCTCTGGCGCGTCATCGACACCGTCCAGCAGCGCCGCTCGGTCTCGGCCCTCCTGCCGGCGGACTGATCAACGCCGGAGGTGCGTGGTGAACCAGGTGCCGGCCTGATCGGCGACCTGCTCCAGGGTGCCGGGTTCCTCGAAGAGATGGGTGGCGCCGGGCACGACCCGCAGCTGGCCGACGTCCCCAACTCGGCCAGCGCCCGCTCGTTGAGTGTGATCACTTCCTCGTCCAGACCGCCCACCAGCAGCAACGTCGGGGTACGCACCTGGGCCAGTGCCTCCTCGGCCAGGTCCGGCCGGCCACCTCGGCTGACCACGGCACTCACCCGGTCCGCGCGGGACGTCGCGGCAACGAGTGCCGCCGCGGCACCAGTGCTGGCCCCGAAAAGGCCGATCGGTACGTCGCCGGCGGGGCGCTCGACCGCCAGCCAGTCGATGATCCCGGCCAGCCGGCTGGCCAGCCGCCCGATGTCGAACCGCAGGTCGGCGGTGCGGGCGTCCACCTCGTCCTCGTCGGGGTCAACAGGTCCGCCAGCACCGTGCCGAGCCCACTGTCGTTCAGCGTCCGGGCCACCGCCACGTTGCGGGGCTGTGCCGGAACTGCCGCTGCCGTGGGCGAACAACACCACGCCGACCGGCTGGGCAGGCAGCATCAGGTCGGCGGTGAGCTGTGCCTCCCCGACCGGGATGATCACCGTGCTGCGCCGCTCGTCCATGCCGCACCTCCGCGCTCGTCTCCGGCCCGGTTACCCCGCCCGCCGCGCGGCACGCACCCGGGTGGCCGCGCCGGCGGGCCGCGTTTGCCCGTGGAGGCCCCGGGTACGCGACGAGCGACCGCAGAACCGTGTCGGCGCAACCGCGCCCCGACGGATCGCGAGGATCGTCATGGCCAAGCAGCAGATCTCCCGGCAGCAGCAGTTGACCGAGCGGGCAGCCCGGCGTGAACCGGATGCCGAGCGCAACGAGGACTTCGGGGACCAGGCCGCTTCGGCCCGCCTGCCCGACGATCCGAAGGCGATGACACCCGGGACGCGATCGGACGCCCTCCACGGGCGAGCCGGTCTGACCTCAGGCGTGGGCGGTCGGGACGGAGCATCTCCCGCCCCGACCGTCACTGGTCGCGCTCGGGCAACCGCAGCAGTGGGGACCGGCCGGGCGGCTGCTCGGGCGGCGGGCCGGACGGCTCTGCCTGCGGCACCGGCACCGTCACCGGCTCGTCGCAGGTCACCCGCAACATCTGGTCGTGGTGGCGTAGCTCCACCACGTCGTCCGGGCCACCGTGGCGCAGCGAGTATGTCGTCTGGTGCGGCCGGACATCCACCCGCAGGGACAACCCCGCCACTGCAGCGAGAACTCCAACCGGCTGAGTCGGCTGGAGAGCCGGGGGCGAAGGACAACTCGCCGTCGTGGTCCCGCAGACCACCGAGCCCACTGACCAGAGCCAGCCAGGCGCCCGCCAACGACGCCATGTGTACGCCGTCGCGGGTGTTCTCGTTGAGGTCGTGCAGGTCCATCAGCGCGGCCTCGCGCAGGTAGGTGCGCGAGCTCCGGGTGGCCCACCTCGGCGGCGAGCACCGCCTGGGTGCAGGCCGACAACGACGAGTCGCGCACCGTACGGCGCTCGTAGTAGAGAAAGTTGCGCACTTTCTGTTCGGGGTGAAGGCGTCCCCGCCAGTGCATGGCGAGGACCAGGTCGGCCTGCTTGACCACCTGCTTGCGGTACAGCTCGAAGTACGGGTAATGCAGCAGCAGCGGGTACTTCTCCGCCGGCGTGTGCGTGAAGTCCCATTCCTGGAGTCGGGTGAAGCCCTCCACCTGCTGGTGGACGTCGAGCTCCTCGTCGTACGGGACGTGCATGGAGGTGGCGGCGTCCCGCCAGCTCGCGGCCTCCTCGTCGGTCACCCCAGGTGGAACGCCTCGTCCCGGTAGCGCATCACCACCTCGGCGGCCGTGAGCAGGTTCCGCTGCGCCATCAGGTTGGTGTAGATGTTGTCGTTCTTCACTGCGGTGTACTCGTCCGGCCCGGTGACGCCGTCGATGTGGAACTTCCCGTGCCGGTCGTGGTGGCCGATCGAGCGCCACAGCCGGGCGGTCTCCACCAGCAACTCCAGCCCGATCTCCCGCTCCAACTGGGTGTCCCCGGTGACCATCACGTAGCGGCGCATGGCGTCGGCGATGTCGGCGGCGATGTGGAAGGCCGCGGTGCCGGCCGGCCAGTATCCGGACGACTCGGGCCTTCGATGGTGCGCCAGGGAAAGGCCGCGCCCCTGAGGTTGAGCGTCTCGGCCCGTTCCCTCGCCGAGTCCAGCGTGCTGTGCCGCCACTGCAACGCGCTGCGCACCGCGCTGGGCTGGGTGTACGTGAGCACCGGCAGGACGAACATCTCGGTGTCCCAGAACGCGTGCCCGTCGTAACCCGGCCCGGTCAGCCCTTGGCCGAGATTGGTCGCTGCTCGGCCCGTGCGCCGGCCTGGAGAACGTGGAAGAGACCGAACCGGACCGCCTGCTGCACCTCCGGGTCGCCCTCGACCAGCACATCGGACGCGTCCCAGAACGCGTCGAGGTAGTTGCGCTGCTCCCGGTGCAGCCCGTCCCAGCCGTCGAGCCGGGCGCCGGCCAGCGCCGCGCCGACCTGGTCGCGCAGCGCGGGCAGGGACCGCCGGCTCGACCAGCTGTACGTCAGATACTTGATCACCCGCAGCTCTCGCCGGGCTTGAGCACGCAGGCGATCGTCGTGCGTACCCAGTCCTGGTAGCCCTCGGATTCGATCGTGGTGTGGTCCGGGCCGTGCACCTCGTGCTCCATCGCGGCGGCGACCCGCAGCCCGGACACCTTGGTGCGGTGGATCAGCTGCCCGCCGTCGGGAGTGGTCAGCTCCTCCTCGGCCTGCAGGGTGACTCCAGCACCGCCGCGACCCGGGGTCCTTGCTCTGGGCGGGCAACGACTCGTTGGCCACCAGCTCGGACTGCACGATCAGCCGCAGCGGCCCGCCGACGGCCTCCACCTCGTAGCTGATGGCGGCGACCGACCGCTGGGTGAAGGAGACGAGACGGGTGCTGCGGACCTTGACCTCCCGGCCGGCGGGCGAGCGCCAGTGCACCTCCCGGTGCAGGGTGCCGGCCCGCAGGTCGAGGATCCGCTCGTGGGCGAGCAGCTCCCCGTAGCGCACGTCGAGCGGTTCGTCGTCGACGAGCAGTCGGATCAGTTTGCCGTTCGTGACGTTGACGATGGTCTGCCCGGACTCGGGAAAGCCGTAGCCCGCCTCCGCGTACGGCAGGGGACGCAGCTCGTAGAACGAGTTGAGGTAGGTGCCGGGCAGGCCGTGCGGTTCACCCTCGTCAAGGTTGCCGCGCAGGCCGATGTGCCCGTTGGAGAGCGCGAAGACCGACTCCGACTGGGCCAGCACGTCCATGTCCAGCCGGGTCTCGCGGATGTGCCACGGCTCGACCGGATAGGCCCGCTCCCGGATCACGCGGTGCCTCGTCCATCGGCCGACTGCTGCGCGGCGGTGCCGTGGGCCGGTGCCACCGGATCAGGGACGTCGAGCAGGTCGGCGAGATCCGTCACGACGATGTCGGCGCCGTGCGCCAGCAGCTCCTCGGCCTGCCCGACCCGGTCGACGCCAACCACGTAGCCGAAGCCGCCGGCGCGCCGGCGGCGACCCGGAGAGGGCGTCCTCGAAGACGGCCGCGTTCGTCGGGTCGACGCCGAGCAGTTGGGCCCCGGCGAGGAAGGGTCGGGGTGCGGCTTGCCGCGCAACCCTGCGCGCGGGCGACCACGCCGTCGACGCGGGCCTCCAGCAGCGGCTCCAGCCCGGCGGCGGCGACCACTCACGCCCGTTCGCGCTCGCGGTCACCACGGCACGGCGCAGCCCGGCGGTGCTCGCCGCCTGCAGATACCGCACCGAGCCCGGGTAGACCTCGACGCCGGAGGTACGCAGCCGTTGCAGCAGCAGGACGTTCTTGCGGTTGCCCACGCCGTTGACGGTGTCGGCGTCCGGGGTCGTCCGGACTGCCCTCGGGCAGCACGATGCCGCGGGAGGCGAGGAACGCCCGGACGCCGTCCGCGCGGGTCGCCCGTCGACGTAGCGGTTGTAGTCCGGGCCCGGGTCGAACGGTTGGAACGGTTCGCCGGACGCCGTGGCGTGCTGCCGGAGGAACTCGTCGAACGTCTGCGTCCAGGCGGCATTGTGTACGCGGGCGGTCTGCGTCAGCACACCGTCCAGATCGAAGAGACAGGCGGTCACGTGAGCAGGTAGGCCCAGCACGGTACGAATCTATCCACCCCGCTGGGCTCGCAAACCCGTTTCCGCCGCCCCGGGGTTTCAGTTCGGTCGCAGCGTCCAGATCACGGTCATCGCCGAGGTGGGCTTACCGTCCTCGGTGGCGATCTCCACCTCGACGGGGAACTCCGGTCGACGACCGGCCTCCAACTCCTCGATCACCTCAGCGGCCGGACGGCCGAGCCGCGCGGTGGCCAGCACCGCGCCCATGGCGAGCTTGCGGTAGGCGATCTCGCCCCGGACGGCCAGCGGCACAACCCGGTCGAGCAGCTGCCCGAAGGCGGCCAGCACCACCGCCCGGAGGCCGTCTCGCCGAGGGTGAACATGGCTCCGGCGTGCGGCCCGCCGATGTGGTTGTGGGTGGCGGGCGAGTCGGGCAGCCGGACGACCGCCCGAACGCCGCCTCCCGCCTCGGGCGCCACCTCGACGAATTCGAGCCCGAGCGTACGGGCGAACGGCACCGCTTCCAGCATGCCGGCCGCCACCGAGCGAGAGTCGATAGTCATGGTCCGACGTTACTAACCAGTAACCAGAACAACAACGCCCCGCCCTCACACCACCCCGCCGCGTCGATCATGGAGTTGTGGTGCCCCGCAAAAGGTACTTAGACCAATCACTCGGGCACCACAACTCCATGATCGACCAGGCGGGCGAGAGCCAGGGCATCAGGGCGGGCGGAGGCCGGGGCGCGCGGAGGCGGGTTTAGAGGTTGGCGATCGTGCGGAGGATCTCGGCGTAGAAGTTGCCGTCGATGCTGCGGAAGAACGCGAAATCCTGGCCCGGGTCGCCGAAGAACGGGCGCAGCGTCCACGCCAGTTGGGTGCCGACGAAACCGAAGAGCAGGATCCAGATGTAGAGCAGGGTCATGCTGGCCGGCCGCTGCGTCGGCTCGCCGCGTCGGGCCGAACGGCCGTCCCACTGGCGTTGGGCGGGTAGCCAGGCGGCAGCATGCCGGGCGGGAACGAGGCATCGGCCGACTGCCCGGCCACTGCGCCGGAACGTGAGCCGGAGCCGCAGTAGCCGGAGCCGCAGTAGCCGGAGCAGGTGCAGCAGCAGGAGCCGGCGCGGCGGCTACGGCACCGTTCGAGGTCGCCGCGGCCCCGGCCGGTACGGCGACCGGCTCGGCACTCTGGACGGCAACCGGCGCGGCGGCCGGCGCAGCAACCGGCGCCGAGGCAGCGGGGACCGCAGCCGACACGGCAGGCGCGCCGACCTGGGCGTTGGTCGCCGGCGGTGCGAGCAGGCCATGGTCGTTGAGCACCTGCATGCCGCTGGTCAAAAGCGCAGCCCGACGATCGCCGACAGGGTCAGGATCGCCACGTTGAGCAGCTTGAAGAACCCGTAGTCGTCGGCCGTGATCAGGAAGAAGAGGCTGATCGGCGCGAACGCCACCGCGAGCATCGAGGTGACCGTGATTGCCACCATCACCAGCGCCAACGACTGCCGTACCGACAGTCGGGCACCGAAGACCAGGTTGAACAGGTAGAGCGTGGGCAGGCAGATGGCCAGCGTGACCAGGAACAGCAGGGGCAGCTTCAGCGCCGAGGTCAGCGCCATCAGCGGGCTGTGGAAGAAGCCCAGCACCGCCCGTAGCAGGCCAACGCGATGGCGGAGCTGGCCAGCATCCGCCCGGTCAGGGGTTGAGGTCACGCTCGGCCACGATCTGGTGCCAGATGCTCTCGCGATCGCGCAGGATGCGCTCGATGACGAGCGGGCTGGGACGGTCACCCGACACGGGCGCACCCTCTCGGAGGTCTTTTCACAGTGGACTGGGTGCGCAGACGCTAGGGCACCGGTCGCGAACCCGCCACCCCGTTCCGGCGAGTCGTCAGCGCCACCCCACGTCGATCCGGTCGCCACGCTCGTCGAAGAAGTGCAGCGCGTCCATCCGTACCGAGACGGCGAGCGCGTGACCGGCGCTGACCGCCGGGTACGGTGCCAGCCGCACCGCAAGCTCGGCCGGGCGACGGTGGTGCCGACCCGGGTCGGGGAGCACGCTGGTCTGGGTGCCACTGACCGGAGGGCTCTGTGCCTCCACCGGCTTGCCGGTGAGTCGCTGCATCACCGAGCCGAACCGACGCAGGCCGCGCTGGCCGACCGGCGGTGGCTCGAGCGGCGCGCCCATCTCGTCCACCACGATCGCGGTCGCGCCGATGTCGAGGAACGCCAACGACTCGTGCCCGTGGTGTTCCAGGTAACGGATCCGCCCGCGCAGCCGTCGCCGGGGCTGTCCGGGAGACGGGGTGAGCGCCTCGGCCCGCATGCCGACGACGATCCGCTCACCGTGGTAGTGCGCCACCGCCCGACTGCGGATGTCGTTCCAGGGCAGGTAGAGCGACTGATCACCGAGGTTGAGCGTGACGTACCGGTCGAGGTGGACGTAGACCGACGCCTCCAGCAGGTTCATCCGTGGGCTGCCCAGGAACGCGGCCACGTAGAGCGTCGCCGGTCGGCCGTACACCTGGGTTGGTGTGCCCACGTCCTGGAGCACGCCGCGACGCATGATGGCCACCCGGTCGGCCATGGTGAGCGCCTCGGCCTGGTCGTGGGTGACGTAGACGGTGGTGACGCCCAGCTCGCGGGTCAGGCCGGAGATCTCCGCGCGCAGCTCGGCGCGCAGGCCGCTGTCCAGGTTCGACAACGGCTCGTCCATCAGGAAGAGGCCGGGCCGGCGAACGATCGCCCGACCCATCGCCACCCGTTGGCGTTGCCCGCCGGAGAGCTGACCCGGCTTGCGGGCCAGCACGTCACCGATGCCCAGCGCGCTCGCCACGTCGCTGACCCGCTCGCCCCGGGTGCCGGCTCGATCCCCGCCAGTCGCAGCGGAAACGCGATGTTGTCGCCGACGGTCATGTGCGGGTAGAGCGCGAAGTCCTGGAAGACCATGGCAATCTTGCGGTCCCGTGGAGGCAGGTCGTTCGCCAGCTCTCCGTCGAGCATGACCGCGCCCGTGGTCGGATCCTCCAACCCGGCGATCATCCGCAGGACTGTCGACTTGCCGCAGCCGGACGGCCCGAGCAGCACCATGAACTCGCCATCGTTCACATCGAGGTTGATGCTGTCGACGGCCAGCGTGCCGTCCCGGAAAACCTTGCTGACATCCTTGAGCGTGACGGTGCTCACCGTCTTCCCCAGCGCGTCGGCCGAACCCCAGGGAAGACTGTGACCAGGATCATGGACTTAGGACATCGGGTAAACGTCTCATGTTCGGCTGATGGCGCTGCTATTACACGACAGAAATCCGATCAGCACGGCGTCGATCGCTCGCCCGGTTCCCGAGGAACACCTGGCGCACCACCCGCTCCGCGGCGTGCCCGTCGTCCAGCGTGCAGAACCGGCCCCGGAAGTGCTCGCGGGCCTTGTCCGCCGCGTCCGACCGCACCGCGTCGGTGCGGAACAGGTCGAGCAGGTCCGCGAAGGTGCTGGCCACCGCGCCCGGCGGTTCCGACGTCACGTCGAAGTACACCCCGGGCCAGCCGGTACGCCTCCCAGTCCGGGGTGTACAGCACGATCGGCCGGTCCAGCACCGCGTAGTCGAACATGGCCGACGAATAGTCGGTGACCAACACGTCCGCCATCAGGTAGAGGTCCTCCACCCGCTGGTAACCACTGACGTCAAGGACCCGCTCCCAGTCCCTCGGCTGGCCCGGACGGCGATCACGGTCGTGGAAGTAGTGGCTGCGCATCAGCAGTCGCCCCGAGTCACCCAACGCCTGCACGAACCGGTCCGGGTCGAACGGCGGCCGGTAGCCGGGCAGGTGCTCGCGGTGCGTCGGGGCGTACAGGACGACCTGCTCGTCGGGGTCGAGGCCGAGCTCCGCGCGGAGCCGGCGCACCTCGTCCGGACCGGCCGTGACCAGGCGGTCGTTACGCGGGTAGCCCACCTCCAGGGTCGTGTACGTGGCCGGGTACGCCCGGTCCCACATCTGGGTGGAGAAGCTGTTCGCGCTGACGCTGTAGTCCCAGCGGTCCACCCGGCGCAGCAGCCCGGCGAAGTCCATCCGGCCCGCCCCGATCGGGTGGCGCTGCTGGTCCAGCCCATCACCTTGACCGGCGTGCCGTGGTGGGTCTGGAGGTGCACCTGCTCCGGTCGCTTGCGGACGAAGTCCGGAAAGTTGACGTTGTTGACCAGCCACCGGGCGCGGGCGAGCACCCGGTAGTACGCCGGAGTGCCGGCGACCACGTACTCCACCCCGGTCGGCACGGTGTCCACCCGGTCCCGGCGCACGATCCACACCCGCGCACCCCGGCGCCAACCGGCGGGCGACCTCGTAGATCGCCGCCGGATTGCAGGAGTAGCCCGGAACCAGTAGGCGGCGTACACGGCGAGCGTCGAATCGACCGGCCGCCGCAACTCGGCCCGGTAGTACTCGCGCAGCAGCCCGTCCCGGGTCAGCCGGGCACCGCGCCGGGCGACCGGGCCGACAGTGCGGCGAGTGGTGCGGACCTGCCGGCGGGCGGCGTCGCGCGCCCGGCTGGCGGTCCGCAACGCGCTGAACGTCCGCCACCGGCCGGCGGCGACGAGCCGGTGCTTGATCCCTCGACCCCGTCCGGCACCGGATAGCCGCCGGGCGGCAGCCACCTCTCGTAGTCGGCGGTGATCTGCGCGAAGAACGCCGGCCGCAGCTCCGGGCGATCCGTTGACCGTTGCCGAGCACTGTCAGGTAGTGCCAGATCATCCGCTCGAAGACCGCCGGTCGCAGGGCGTCCGTCGCCGATCCCCACGAATCCATCAGGTGGAAGACCCGGTGCCACTGCGGGAAGACCTCGAAGTGGCGGTCACCGCGGGTCCGGGTGATCGCGCCGGCGCGGCGTTGCCGGTAGTTGACGCAGACCCGATCGAGTACGCCGATCCGCTGCGCCGCCATCAGCACCGGGTAACTGAACGAGACGTCCTCGTACCAGCCGGGCGCGAAGCGCAGCCCCAGGTCGACGAGGAACTCCCGGCGGACCAGCCGGTTCCACGCGGTGTGCAGGAGGTGCATCGCCTCCGGCCGGTCCCGCAACCGGAAGGTGCCCTCGCCGGGCGACTCCGGAAACACCTCGGCCATCGCGCTGCGGGTGGCGGTGTCGTTCCAGTGGGTGCGGACGTGGTCGACCAGCAGGACGTCCGGACGGGTGACCCGCAACCGCTCGGCGACCTCGGTCAGGCACTCCGGAGTCAGCCAGTCGTCGCCGTCGAGGAACCACACGTACTGCCGACGGCCTGGTCCAGCCCGATGTTGCGGGCTGGACCGAGGCCGACGTTCTGCGGCAACCGGACCGAGCGGACCCGCTGGTCGCGGGCCGCGTACTCGTCGATGATGTCGCCGCTGGCGTCTGGCGAGCAGTCGTCGACGGCGATCACCTCGATGTCGGTCGCCGGCTGACCGAGGACGGAGTCCAGGCATTCGCGCAGGTATCCCTGCACCCGGAAGGCCGGCACCACGAAGCTGATCAGGGTCATCCGGCCGTCCTCCGTCAGCGCGGCGCGGCACCTCCAGCGCCCGCCGGCGCGACCAACGCCGCGCGCTACGGGCCGGTCGCACGAACCAGGCCAGGACGACGCTCACCACGAAAACCACGAGAAGGTACGCACCGAGTGTAGCCAGCCCAACACCCGCAATACCGGCAATCGCCGCGAGGGCCAGCAGCACCGAGCGCCCCTCCCAACCCAGCGTGAGCGCGTGCAGAGGCGGTGCCGCCTGTCGCTTCTCCAGTCGGGCGGTCAGGTCGTAGTGGTGCACGGTGAGCACGAAGACGTACCCGAAGATCAGCCAGCCCGGCGCCGCACCGACCACCCCGACCGCGATGGCGAACAGGAACTCGGCAGCCCGCAACGCCGCGGGCACCAGCCAGTCCAGCGGACCGTTGTGCGCCGCCCCGGCACCCAGGCCACCGGCCAGCAGCACCAGCAACGCCACCGGCACCGCCCAGCGCAGCCCGTCCGGCTCGTCATCCAGCAACGCCACGACCAGCAGCACCGCCGGGCCGAGCGCGGCGATCACCGCCAGGGTCAGCGGCCCCATCGGGCGGACCACCGGCAGCCACCGGGCCAACGGCCCGTCGTCGCGGTGCAGCGTCGCATCGACAGTGTCCAGCACCGGCACCCACATCCAGCGGGCCCGCAGCGTCCGCAGAGCCCGGTGTACGCGAACGCCAGCACACCCCAGACCAGCACGGCGATCAGGCTGACCAGCGGGTTGAACAGCGCCACGGTCACCGCGATCAGGGCCCACCGCTCGCCGATCGGAAAGACCACAGTCCGCTTCAGCCAGTACGACAGCGAGCCGGTGTCCGCCTGCACCCGGGTCGACGCCGCGTTGAGCCGGTCACCGATCCCGCCACTGGCACCCGCCGCCGTACGCGGTCGACGGGCCGCCTCGTCGTGCAGCACCCCGTACCAGGTGTCGGTCATGTGCCGGACGGTCTGCAACGTCATCGCGGCGATCGCCAGCGCCCAGCCGTTGCCCAGCCCGGCGTGGCTCACCCCGAAGCCCAACCCGGCGTAGACCAGGTACTCCTTGGCCCGGTCCGCCATCGTGTCCAGCCAGCCACCCCAGGCGCTGAAGTGCCGGGTGTAACGGGCCAACTGGCCGTCCACGCAGTCCAGCACGAAGCCGAGGTAGAGCAGCACCGCCCGCCGACCAGCGCGGGTCGTCCGCCGACCCCGAACAGCACCGCCGCGCCCAGTGCGAAGAGCACCGAGATCACCGTCACCCCGGTCGGGGTGAGCCGCAGCCGGGCCGAGAGCCGGACCACGTACGGCGACCAGGTGCTGACGAAGTAGGTGGAGAAGAAGTCGTCCCTCTCCTTCACCGACAGCCGCAGTTCCGCCCGATCCTCGTCGACAGCTGTCACCGCCGCCTCGGCAGCGGTCAACCCGGCTTGGTCCTCGACCCGGCGGGCGACGAGCAGGCGTACCCGCTGGGCGAAGATCAGGGTGCCGAGGCCCGCGAGGCCCGCGAAGAGCCGGTCCACGGCGGACCCGGCCACCGGCCGCGACCGAGCCACCGGCTGCGACCGCGCCGGTCGCCGGCAGGGCGCCACGTCGCCGGCCGGGCCGATCGGGGCGGCGACGGAAGCATCCCGGACGCGGCGGCCCGGGCGGCGGCCGCGAGGGTCGGCAGGTCGTCCACGCCGACCCGCAACGCGCCGCCGAACACGCCGGTGGCGTCCCCGTCGAGGGTGTCCAACGCGCCGGCGTCGACCACCTGGCCGCGTTCCTCCCGCACGGCGGTCCGACCGGGCACCGGCGGATCACCGAGCACCAGCGCCACCGTGGGCCCCACCGGGCTGGTGGCCAGGTGCCGCAGTACGGCGGTGTGCGCGACCAGGTCGGTACCGGTGATCAGCACCGGCGCGGTGGCGGTGGCGACCAGCGCGGTCAGCTCGTCGAGGTCGGCGGCGAAGCGCACCTCGGCCGCCCCGGCCTGGCGCAACTGGGTGGCCAGTCGGTCGGCCAGTGGCTCACCGGTCGCCGTTGTCAGGCCCGCCGCGGGTGTCCCGGCGGCGAGCACGATCGCGAGCGTCACCGCGGGACCGCGGCGTGGTACGCGTCGAGCGCCTCGACGATCGTGCCGTCGAGCGTCAACCGGCCCGCGTCGAGGTACAACCCCGACGGCAGAACCGGGTCAGGTCCTTTTCGTTGTGTGACACCAGCACCAGCGTGCGCCCTCCCCGAGCAGACGATCAATCGTCGCGTAACACTTCTTGCGAAACTCCGCGTCCCCGACCGCGGTCACCTCGTCCATCAGCAGGATCGGGTGCGGCAGGTGCGAGATGATCGCGAAGCCGAGCCGCACCTTCATTCCCGACGAGTAGTGCCGCACCGACGTGTCGATGGCCCGTTCCACCTGCTCACCGGCGAACTCGACGATCTCGTCGAAGTGCCGCTTCAGATAACTCCTCGACAACCCGTGCAGCCCTCCGACCAGGTGCAGGTTCTCCCGCCCAGTCAGGTCGTTGGAGAAACCCGCTGACAACTCCAGCAGCGGGGCCACCGCGCCGTGCACCCGGATGCTGCCCTCGTCCGGAATGAGCACCCCGGCGACCAGCCGCAGCAGAGTGCTCTTGCCGGTGCCGTTGCGGCCGATCACCCCGACCGTCTCACCCGGCTCGATGCTGAACGACACGTCGCGCAGTGGCCAGAACTGGCCCGCCTGCGCGCTACGGGCGCCCCGGTGGATGAACAACTCCCGCAGCCGCAGTTGGCGGCGCCGGTTACGGACGAAACGGATGCCCAGGCCGTCGGCCTCGATGATCGGCGCGGCCACGTCAGAGTTCCTTGAGCACTGCGGGTTCCAACCGGCGGAACGACCACCAACCGGCGGCCAGCACCAGCACGCTGACGACGACGGTGGTGGCGAGCAGCCGGGCGTCCGGGAACTCGTCCGGGTACCAGATCGCGTGGTGCAGCTGGAAGATCCCTACCAGCGGGTTCAGCTCGTACACCAGCTTCAGCCAGCCGGGCAGGCCGGACTCCCGGACCAGGCTGAGCGGATAGATGATCGGCGTCGCGTAGAAGAGCACCCGGATGATCAGCCGCAACAGCCGTTCCACGTCGCGCATCAGCACGTTCCACGCCGACAGCAGCAGGGCCAGCCCGGTCAACAGGACGGCCTGGACGGCCACCGCGAGCGGCAGGGAGAGCAGCGACCAGCCGGGGTGGATCCGACCGTGCGCCGCGTAGATCACCGCGATGGCGATCAGGATCGGCAGACCGGCCGCGTACTGGCGAACCGCCCGGTCACCCGACCGATCGGAAAGACCTGCCGCGGCACGTTCATCGTGGTGATCAGCCGGGACTGGCCGGTCAACGCGTTCGTCGCCTCGCTCAGCGCCGAACTGGTCCACATCCAGGCGAAGATCCCGGTGATCAGGAAGAGCGGGTACGAGCCGGCCGCCTCGCCGAGATGCCGACCGGTGTCCCGGGAGTAGAGCACCCCGAACACGAACCAGTAGATGGCGCCCATGCCGAGCGGCTCGATCAACGACCAGAAGTAGCCCAGCACCGACTGCTGGTACTTCACCGCGAGGTCCCGCCGGACCAGGATGCGCAGCGAGTTGCGGTGCGACCACAACGCCGCGACGCCAGAGGTCACCGCAGCCTCCCGCCTCCCGAAACGGACGACAGGTTAGCAGTCGGTGAACGAATGCCCCGAATCGACCGGACTCAGCACTCGATCACATTGACGGCCAGACCGCCTCGCGCCGTCTCCTTGTACTTGACCTTCATGTCGGCGCCCGTCTCCCGCATGGTCTTGATGACCTTGTCCAGCGACACCTTGTGCACCCCGTCGCCGCGCAACGCCAGCCGGGTGGCCGTGATCGCCTTGATGCTAGCCACCGCGTTGCGCTCGATGCGGGGATCTGCACCAGGCCACCCACCGGGTCACAGGTCAACCCGAGGTTGTGCTCCATCCCGATCTCCGCCGCGTTCTCCACCTGCTCCGGCGTGCCACCCAGCGCCTCGGCCAGCCCACCCGCCGCCATTGAACACGCCGAACCGACCTCACCCTGACAGCCGACCTCAGCGCCGGAGATCGACGCGTTCTCCTTGAACAGCACACCGATCGCGCCGGCCGCCAACAGGAACCGCACCACACCGTCGTCATCCGCCCCCGGCACGAACCGGGTGTAGTAGTGCAGCACCGCCGGAATGATCCCGGCCGCGCCGTTGGTCGGCGCGGTGACCACTCGCCGCCGGCGGCGTTCTCCTCGTTGACCGCGAGCGCGAACAGCGTCACCCAGTCCATCGCGTGCAGCGGGTCGGGCGTCCCGGCGTCCGCCTCCAGGCCGCGCCGCAGCTCCGCCGCGCGTCGCCGGACCTTCAAACCCCGGGGAGTACGCCGTCCCGCTCGCAGCCGCGCTGCACGCACTCCTGCATCACCCGCCAGATCTCCAGCAGGCCGGCCCGGATGTCCGCCTCGCTGCGCCACGAACGCTCGTTGGCCAGCATGACCTCGCTGATCGACAGGCCGGTGGAGGTGGTGACGTCGAGCAGCTGCGCCCCGGTCAGGAAGGGGTACCGCACCGCCGTGCTGTCCGGCTTGATCCGGTCCGCTCCCGCCGCCGCCTCGTCCACCACGAAACCGCCACCGACGGAGTAGTAGGTGCGGCTCCGCAGTTCGGCACCGGTGCTGTCGTACGCCACGAAGGTCATCCCGTTCGGGTGGTACGGCAGCGACCGGCGGCGGTGCAGCGTCAGGTCCCGATCCGGGTCGAAGTCGATCTCGTGCGCGGCCAGGAGGTCGATCCGCCGCTCGGCCCGAATCCGCTCGACCCGAGGACCCACGGTGTCCGTGTCGACCGTCTCCGGCGACTCACCGGCCAACCCGAGCAGCACCGCCGGCCCGCTGCCGTGGCCGTGCCCGGTGGCACCCAGCGAGCCGAACAGCTCAGCCTGCACCCGCCCGGTGTCGCTGAGCAGCCCGTCCGCCTGAGCCCTCCGACGAAGGTGCGCGCCGCACGCATCGGCCCCACCGTGTGCGAGCTGGACGGCCCGATACCAACGCTGAAGAGGTCGAAAACACTGATCATGGCTGCGCTTCCTCGCCGTCGTCCCGGCGTACGGGACCGGTCGGGTCGCGGCCGCCGGTCTGGCGACCCGCGCGTGACCGTCCGGGGTATGGGTGCCGGCCATCCGGGTGTGGAAGGCCGATCAGCCAGCCTACCCGCCCAGCTCAGCGCCCACCCGGTCCGGGACGTGAACACCCGACCACAGTCACCCGTCCTGCCGGCGCCGCCCGTGCGGCGGCTCGGGAGGCGTCAGTGCGGGTTGCCCGGGTAAAGCACCTACGGGTCCACGGGTTGCCGCTCCTCCTCGGGACCGAGGGCAAGGTGGCCATCCCTTTCTACCGTGGATTGCAGACGCGGCGCACCGCCGCAGAGTGGGAGTACGACGATGAGTCGCAACTGGTCCGGCCCCGCGAGGGGCGCATGATCGCCGGTGTCTGCGCCGGCCTCGGGCGGCGGTTCGGCATGTCGGCCGGCATGGTCCGGCTGCTGTTCCTGCTGTCGCTACTGCTGCCCGGCACGCAGGTGATCGTCTACCTGATCCTGTGGGTGCTGATGCCGAACGAGGACCGCTACCTCGCCTCCACCCAACACTGACGCTCGCGCGGGAAGGCCACGACATACGCGTTGTCGTGGCCTCCCCACGCCCAAAGCCCTCCCCGAGACCCCGCCGGTCTGATCCCGCGCCGCCTCCGCAGGCGCGCCCCGACGACGACATCGGCCCGCCTGAGGCACCAACTTCAGAGATGTTGCTGCCTCAGACACCCTCGATGCAGCAACATCCCTGAAGTTGCGCAGATCTTGGGCACGCGCACGGCGCACGGAGCGCGCGGGGCGCGGGCGCACCTGGCGGCGCGGACGGGCGCTCGACGGGGTCTGGCGTGAGACGGAGCGCCCGCTCCGACGGGAGTCGGTGCGGGCGCTCCGGCGTACGGAGGGGCAGGTCAGGGGCCGTGTAGGTGACCGTGATCTGCTGGAAGCCGAGGGAGCGGAGCAGCCCTCCAGCATCTTGCGGGTGTTCTCCTCGGCTCGGGCGGAGAGCCCGCTGTCCCGGGCGGCGGCGGTGATCCGCTCCTCGGCGAGTTGGTAGACCTGCTGCTGCCGGTTGGGGTCGTTGCCGACCAGGTCACCGAGCCGGTTGAGCAGACCGCGCTGCTCGGCGAAGACGTAACTCTTCTCCATGTCGAGGTTGGTCTCGCCGAGCTGCGGCGCGGGCAGCTGATCTCGACGGACTTGCCGTCGGCGGACTGGACGACGGCACCCTCACCGATCTTGGTGAAGTCGACGTACGCCTCGATGCTGCCGGCACCGACGAACAGGGTGCGCTCGTTGAGCAGGAAGTCCGGAACGTTGCGTCGGTCGTTCTGGGTGTCGACCACGACCTGGAAGTTGCCTTCGGCGGCCACGTAGCGGCTGAGGTCCTGGATCGACTTCAGCAGCGGTGGCTGACTGCGGTCGGTCTGCTCCTTGGCGAACGGGTTGCGGAACTCCGGTAGGAGGCCGGTCGCCTGAATGCCGAGCAGCACCACCACGGCCAGCGCGGCGGCGCCGAGCAGTAGGAGCAGACCGCGAGCCCCAGCACCGCCACCGCCACCGCTCGCCGGGCCACCGGGGCCGCCAGGACCACCCGATCCACCAAGATCTCCGGAGCCGCCCGAGGTATCCGTGGTCGGCTCGGGTGTCGAGGTCGACCGCGCCTTGAGTTCGTCGCCGGTCAGGTAACCGGGAAACTCCCTCGTGGGCTCGTTGCTGCCAGCGTCGCGGGCCATCACGCTCACCGTCCTCGTCAGACACGTCGTCTGCAGATGACGGTACGGCCCCACTGCGACAGTTGCGCGTCGAGCGCCGGTAACGCGCAAACGGGCAGGTCAGGCGAACGCGGAGAGCCCGGTGAGCCGTTGCCCCACGATCAGCTGGTGGATCTCCGAGGTGCCCTCGTACGTCAGCACGCTCTCCAGGTTGTTGGCGTGCCGCAGCACCGGGTACTCACCGGAGACGCCGTTGGCACCGAGGATGGTGCGGCACTGCCGGGCGATGGCCAGGGCCTCCCGCACGTTGTTCAGCTTGCCCACGCTCACCTGCTCGGGCCGGAGCCGGTGGGCGTCGGCGAGCCGACCCAGGTGCAGCGCGAGCAGTTGCCCCTTCACCAGCTCGACGGCCATGTCGGCGAGCTTCGCCTGGGTGAGCTGGAAGCCGGCCAGCGGGCGACCGAACTGGGTGCGGGTGGTGGCGTACGCCAGGGTGGTTTCCAGGCAGTCCGGGCGGCGCCGACCGCGCCCCAGACGATGCCGTACCGGGCTTCGGTGAGGCAGCTCAGCGGCGCCTTGAGCCCGACCGCCTCGGGTAGTTGGGCGTCGGCCGGGAGCCGGACGTCGTCGAGCACGATCTCGCCGGTCACCGACGCCCGCAGCGACATCTTGCGGCGGATCTCGCGGGCCGTGACACCGGGCGTGTCCATCGGTACGGCGAAACCGCGTACTCCTCGTCGGTGCGCGCCCAGATCACCGCGACGTCCGCGATCGGCGCGTTGGTGATCCACATCTTTCCGCCGTTGAGCACCCAGTCGTCGCCGTCGCGGCGGGCCCGGTGGTCATCGAGGCGGGTCGGAGCCGTGGTCCGGCTCGGTCAGGCCGAAACATCCGATCGCCGCTCCGGTGGCCATCGACGGCAGCCAGCGTTGCTTCTGCTCCTCGCTGCCGTAGCGCCAGATGGCGAACATGGCGAGTGATCCCTGCACGGAGACCAGCGAGCGGATGCCGGAGTCGCCGGCCTCCAACTCCTGGCAGGCCAGGCCGTAGGCGACCGCGGAGGCACCGGCGCAGCCGTAGCCGGTCAGGTGCATGCCGAGCAGGCCGAGCTTGCCGAACTCGAGGGCCAGCTCCCGGGCGGGCACCTGGCCGTCCTCGTACCAGTCGGCGACGTGCGGCCGGACGCGGTCGTCGACGAGCTGACGGACGACGTCCCGGATCTGCCGCTCCTCGTCGGTGAGCGACGGGTCCAGGTCGAGCAGGTCCAACGAGGCGGTCATGGACGCCACCCTAACGAAGGCTCAGTGCCCGACAGAAGGGCTCGTCACTCGATCGGCCCGGAGAGCACCAGCACCCGCGCGTGGATCTGGTTGCGCTGCTGCAGGGCGGCGCGCAGCGCGGTGCAGCCCGTCCTCCAGGTAGAGCCCGCCGTTCCACTGCACGACGTGCGGGAAGAGGTCACCGTAGAAGGTGGAATCCTCGGCGAGGAGCTTGTCGAGCGCCAGCTCGCGCTTGGTGGTGATCATTTGATCCAGGCGCAGGGGTCGTGGCGGGATCTCCGCCCACTGCTTGAGCGTCAGATTGTGCTCCGGATAGGGACGCCCGTCCCGGACCGCTCTGAAGATCACGACGGCACGCTCCCTCCCGTGGCCGGGCCGACCGACAGCGCCGAGCGGGCCGCGGCGCACCGCGCGGCGCGGCACAATGACCGTGCCAGCCTAGCCGCCCAGCGCACGCTGCGTTCTGCTCCCTGATGTCAGTTTCGCTACCGCTCGTCCGATCCTCAACCGGACGAACGGGGACGCCGACCTCAGTTCCACCGACCGCGCCGCACCACCTCGTCCATCGGACGACGTCCACGGCGCAACGACGGTGACCTATGGTCGGTCGCCCGGTAACCGATTGTGACGGCACCGATGGGTTGAACTCCGCCGGCACGCCGAACGCGTCCCGGTAGCTGGCGAGCCGCTGCGGCGGAATGCCGAAGAAGCACGCCCCGAGCCCTCGTCGACGGCGGTGAGCAGCATCAGCAGCGCCGCGAAGCCGGTGTCCACGTGCCAGTACGGCACCGGCCACCGGTCGGCCGACTGATCCGCCCAGCCCTTGTCCGGCTCCGCGTACCGCCGCAGGTAGGCCGACTCGTTGGCGTGCGGCACCACGATCAGGGCGCGCGGCGCATTCCCGCGAGCCACCGCTCCCGCCCACCGCCGTCGGGCGTGGTGGCCGCCAGAACCGCTCCCGGTCGGCCGGCTCCTCCAGGACCAGGAAACCCCAGCCCTGGGCGAACCCGGCCGACGGAGCGCGGACCGCGTGGTCGAGCAGCCGGTCCACCACGTCGGGCGGGACCGGACGGTCCGGGTCGTAGTTGCGCACCATCCGCCGACGGCGGACGACCTCGGCGAACTCCATCAGGCTCCGGGGCGGATGCCCCAGGCGCCCCGCCAGGTCGTGCCCGGCTTGAGCGTGAGCAGGTCCTTACCCGACCGGAACGCGTCCGGTGGGCAGGTCATCGGCTCGATGGCCACCGAACGGCGGTGCCGCTCGCCGGTGAGGGCGTCGCCGGTGAACACCTGCCACCAGCCGAACTCGGCATCTGCCCAGATGCTCACCCCGGCCGACCCGTCCGGCGCGGACATGCTCACCGACGAGCCGCCGTCGGCGTCCCGGATCACCTGACCGAAGCAGGCGTCCAACTCGGCGCCGCCGATCCGGCGTGGGCTGGTCCAGTCGTACTCGGTGCCGGCCACCGGGGTCACCCCCACCGGCAGCAGCCGGCCGTCCACCACCACGCGGTTACGGGTGGGCAGCCGCAGCACCAGGTCGTCCACGGCGACGCCGGGCAGTTGCAGGTACGGATGCACGGAGAAGCCGAACGGGCCTCCTCACCGCCGATGTTCGTCACCTCGTGCTCGGCGCGCAGCCCGTCCGCGTCGACGCTCCACCGGCTGCGCAGCCGCAGCGGCCACGGGTAGCCGGGCTGCGGCGGCTGGTCGTAGCCGACCGTCACGGCGTCCTCGGACTGCTCCAACAGACGCCACGGCACCCAGTTGACCAGCCCGTGGATGGCCACGTGCCGGTCCGGCTCGGTCAGCGAGCTGGTGCGTACGCCCGCCGAACGAGTAGCGGCCGTCGCGGATCCGGTTCGGCCAGGGTGACAGCACCTGCCCGGCGCATCCGGGGCAGACCTCGTCGGTCTGGTACCCGTCGACCAGGTCGACACCGTCGTGCCGGTACGTCCGTAGCCCACCGCCCACCTCCACGATGACGGCCTCGTGGCCGGCGGCGGAGATGGTCCACTGGGCGCCGGAGAACGGGCGCTGATCGGGGCTTTCCATGCCGGCGACCCTAACCGGTCACGTCCGGTCGCCGCTCGACGCCGTCGCCGCCCGGTAGCGCAGCAGGGCCGGGAACGCGACCGCGAGCACCACCACGAGCACCGCCGAGGCGAGCCCGCCGGCCACCCAGGCCACCCCACCGCCGAACCCGGCGGCCATGGTGCCGGCGCGGAGGTCGCCCAGGCGCGGCCACCCGCCACCACCACCGTGTTGACGCCCTGGAGTCGTCCCCGCATCCGGTCCGGTGCGTAGACCAGCAGCATCGACTGACGCAGCACCGCGCTGATCAGGTCGGCGGCGCCGGCCACGGCGAGCAGCACGACCATCAGCCAGAGCTGGTGGGCCAGCCCCGCCGCGGCGATCGCCAGGCCCCAGCCGACCACCGCGAGCACCAGGCCGAGCCCCTGCCGGCGGAGTCGGCCGATCCAGCCGGAGGTCAGCCCCCGATCATCGAGCCGATCGCGATGGCGCTGTAGAGCAGGCCGACCGATCCACCGCCACCGAACCGCTCGTGGGCGATCTCCGGGAAGAGCGCCCGTGGCATGGCGAGGATCATCGCGATCAGGTCCACCCCGAAGGACAGCAGCAGTACGGGTGTGGTGGCCAGGTAGCGGAAGCCGTCCACGACGCTGGCCAGGCCGGCACGCCGGGGCTGACCGTCGGCGCTCGGCTCGGGCGGCAGCGAGGGCAGGCGCAGCGCGGCCCAGAGCATCGCGGTGAACAGCACCGCGTCCAACCCGTACGCGATCGGCAGCACCACCGTGGTGTCCGGCGAGGCGGAGAGGATCAGGCCGGCGGCGAGCGGCCCGGCGACCGAGGCGGCGGTGAAGGTCGTGTAGTTCAGTGTGGTGGCGGACGCCACCAGGTCCTCCGGCACCAGGCGGGCAGCATGGCGCTGCGGGCCGGCGAGCTGATCGCGAACGCCACCGACTGCAGCGCCATCAACGCCAACAGCAGCACCGGGCTGCGCACGTCCAGCAGCGCCTGGACCAGCAGACCCAAAGTGGATGCCCAGAGCAACAATGAGCCGCCGAGCAGCACCGCACGGCGGTCGCGGGCGTCGGCGACCGCGCCACCCCAGAGCCCGAAGATCAGCAACGGTACGAAGGCGGCCACGCCCAGGAGGCCGACCCAGAACGAGTCCCGGGTCAGGGCGTACATCTCCACCGGCACCGCGACGGCGGTGAACTGGAAGCCGAACATCGCCACGGTGTTGCCGAGCCAGAGCCGCCGGTACGCGGGCACGCCCAGCGGCCGTACGTCGATCGCTCCAGCGGCGCTCCGCGCGGCCGAGCCTCCTGCACACCCGTCACGGCGCCAACCGCTCGACGACCCAACCACCCTCGTCCCGGCGACGGAAGCGGAGCCGGTCGTGCAACCGGCCCGCCCGTCCCTGCCAGAACTCCACCGACTCCGGCTGGACCCGCAGCCCGCCCCAGTGCGGCGGGGCCGGGATCTCGGCCTGGTCGGCGAACCGCTCGACCGCCTCCCGGTACCGCTCCTCCAGCGTCGCCCGGCCCGACACCACCTGGGACTGCGGGCTGGCCCAGGCACCCAGTTGGGAGCCGCGCGGCCGGCTGGCGAAGTACGCCTCGGTCGCGGCGCGCTCCAGGTGCGCGACCCGCCCGGCGACCACCACCTGACGCTGCATGGGGAACCACGGAAAGACCAGGCTGACGTACGGGTTGGCGGACGCCTCGACGCCTTGCGCGACAGGTGGTTGGTGAAGAAGACGAAGCCCTCCGCGTCGTACCCTTCAACAGCACAGTTCGCCCGCTCGGTCGGCCGGTCGGGTCGGCGGTGCCCACCACCATCGCGTTCGGTTCGGTTAGCCCGAAGGCCACCGCGTCGGCGAACCAGCTGTCGAACTGGGTGTGCCAGTCCACGGCCAGGTCAGCCTCGGTCAGGCCCAGGTCCGCGGCGTACTCGTTACGCATCGCAGCCGGGGCGGGTGTGTCGCCCGTCACGTCCCCACTCCTTCTCGGCAGCCCCACCAGCGCCCTTTCGCGCTGACCAGCCCGCCCTGCCCAGTCTCACCGAGCCGAGCGGAGAATGCGCGTCCGGGGATGTCGTGTGCAGCACAGTCGCAGTGGGTCGCGTATCCCTTACTCAGCAGGCAAGATGTTCCGAACACACCCTGAGGGTCGCCTAAGGCGCTCGGCCGATCGGGCCGGATGAGCTGATCGGGCGCACCGACCAGATCCAGGAGAGCGACATGGCCGATTTCAAACCCGGGCTGGAGGGCGTCGTCGCCTTCGAGACCGAGATCGCCGAACCTGACCGTGAGGGCGGGGCGCTGCGCTATCGCGGAGTCGACATCGAGGATCTGATCGGCCAGGTGTCGTTCGGCAACGTCTGGGCACTGCTGGTCGACGGCCGGTTCGGGCCGGGCCTGCCGCCGGCGGAGCCGTTCCCGGTGCCGGTGCACTCCGGTGACATCCGCGTCGACGTGCAGTCCGCGGTCGCCATGCTGGCCCCGTACTGGGGCTCGACCAACTGTTGGACATCTCCGACGAGCAGGCCCGCGAGGATCTGGCCCGGGTCTCGGTGACCGCGCTCTCCTTCGTCGCCCAGTCCGCCCGCGGCCTCGGCCTTCCGGCGGTGCCGCAGAAGGAGATCGACAAGGCGCAGACCATCGTCGAGCGGTTCATGAAGCGCTGGCGCGGGAGCCCGACCCGCGGCACGTCAAGGCCGTCGACGCGTACTTCATCTCGGCCGCCGAGCACGGTCTCAACGCGTCCACGTTCACCGCCCGCATCGTCGCCTCCACCGGGGCGGACGCGGCGGCCTGCATCTCCTCCGGCATCGGGGCCCTCTCCGGCCCGCTGCACGGGGCGCCCTCCCGGGTGCTCACCATGCTGGAGGCGGTGGAGCGCAGCGGCGACGCGGAGGGCTACGTCAAGGGCGTCCTCGACCGCGGTGAACGGTTGATGGGCTTCGGCCACCGCGTCTACCGTGCCGAGGACCCGCGCGCCCGAGTGCTCCGGCGCACGGCCAGGAGCTGGGCGCGCCGCGCTTCGAGATCGCCGAGGCGCTGGAGAAGGCCGCCCTCGCCGAGTTGCAGGCCCGCCGCCCGGACCGGGTGCTGGCCACCAACGTCGAGTTCTGGTCGGCCGTGGTGCTGGACTTCGCCGAGGTGCCGGCGCACATGTTCACCTCGATGTTCACCTGCGCCCGGATGGGCGGCTGGAGCGCGCACATCCTGGAGCAGAAGCGCCTCCAGCGGCTGGTTCGCCCCTCCGCCCGCTACCTGGGCCCGGAGGCCCGCAAGCCGTCCGGCGTCGAGGGCTGGGCAGCCATCCCGCACGGCGTCTCGAGCAGTGCGGCAGGGCCCTCGTCGATGCTGGACGTCGACGAGGGCCTTCCTCGTCTGCGGGCGCATGGTCCGCCGACGTGTGGCGAAGGCCTCAGATCCGCCCTCGGGGCGCGGCCTCGACCGATGGGTCCGGGTGCGAGGATGAGGGTCGGCAGTGTCGCCGGGCCCGCCCTCGCCCTTGCGGAAGGATCTTCAAGACCGTGGCTGACGCACCGATCATCCGGATTCCCGATGAGATCAAGCCCGCCGACGGACGCTTCGGCTGCGGCCCGTCCAAGGTTCGTCCCGCGGCGGTCTCCGCGCTGACCGAGGTCGCGACCACCTACCTCGGCACCTCGCACCGACAGAAGACGGTCCGCGAGCAGGTGGCCCGGCTGCGCTCCGGCATCGCCGAGTTCTTCTCGCTGCCCGAGGGCTACGAGGTAGTGATCGGCAACGGTGGCACCACCGCGTTCTGGGAGGTCGCCACCTTCGGCCTGGTCCGCGACCGGGCCCAGTTCGCCAGCTTCGGCGAGTTCGGCGCCAAGTTCGCCAAGTCGGTCAAGGACGCCCCGTTCCTGGGCGAGCCGACCGTCCGCAAGGCCGACGCGGGCAGCGCGCCGGCGCTGGTCGCCGAGTCCGGCGTGGACGCCTACGCGACGCCGCAGAACGAGACCTCGACCGGTGTGGCCGTTCCGATCAGCCGGGTGGCCGGGGCCGACGAGGGCTCGCTGCTCTCGTCGACGCCACGTCCGGCGCGGGTGGCCTGGAGGTCAACGTCGGCGAGACCGACGTCTACTACTTCGCTCCGCAGAAGTGCTTCGGCTCCGACGGTGGTCTCTGGCTGGCCCTGATGTCGCCGGCCGCACTGGAACGGGCCGCCGAGATCAAGGCGTCCGGGCGCTACATTCCCGCCTTCCTCGACCTGGTCACCGCGATCGACAACTCGCGGCTGGAGCAGACCTACAACACCCGGCGCTGGCCACCATCTTCCTGGCCGCCGAGCAGACCGACTGGATGAACGCGCAGGGTGGCCTGTCCTGGGCTGCCAAGCGCACCGCCGAGAGCGCCGCCACGGTGTACGGCTGGGCGGAGCGGTCCACCGTGGCCACCCGTTCGTCACCGACCCCGCGCTGCGTTCCAACGTGGTCGCCACCATCGACTTCGCCGACGGGTGGACGCCACGGCGATCGCTAGGCGCTGCGCGCCAACGGCATCGTGGACACCGAGCCCTACCGCAAGCTCGGTCGCAACCAGCTGCGCATGGCGCTGTTCCCGGCCGTCGAGCCGTCCGATGTCGAGGCGCTGACCGCGTCCATCGACTACGTGGTCGAGCGACTCTGAGCTTCGTCACGGTCGGTGTCCGTTGGAGCCTCCACGGACACCGACCGTGATTATCGCCGCAGCTCAGTCACGACATGCGGGTGTCGCTTCACCCACCCCGAGCCAGATGCGCGTACGGTGGTCCGAGACGCCTGGGTGGCCGACTCGTGGCGTGCGGCCAGCGAAGCGGGACGGAGGCAACGCTATGCGCCCAGTACGCTTCGTCGCCCTCTCCGAGGACGGCCAGGCCCTGGTGCTCGCCGACGAGGTGGGGCGACTCCTCGCCCTGCCGATCGACGAACGCATCGCCGGCGTGATGCACCCCGAGCCGGGTGCCCGCCGCTCGCGGTGGCACCGAGCACCGTCGATCCGATCCCTCACTGTCCCCCGGGACATCCAGGCACGCATCCGCTCCGGTGAGTCCGCGGAGGATGTCGCCCGGATCGCCGGGGTGCCGGTCGACCGGGTGCTGCGCTACGCCGGCCCGGTGTTGCAGGAGCGGGCGATGCTCGCCCAGCACGCCCGCCGCACCCGCCTCAGGGCGCGGAGAAGCCCACCCGCTCGCCGAGGTGGTCAACGGTCGGCTGAGCCAGCACGGCATCGACACCGAGAAGATCTCCTGGGACGCCTACCGGCGCGACGACGGCACCTGGCGGATCATCGCCACCTGGCCGTCCGGCAAGGCGACCGCGCAGGCCATCTGGGACATGGACAAGGCCCGGCAGGTTGTCACGCCGCACGACGACATGGCGCAGTACCTGTGCGCCGAGCGGCCCACGCCGATCCTCGGTCAGGAGCCGGCGCCGGAGCGGGCGGGCACGCTCTGCCCGGCCGTCACGTGGCGAGCCGAGCCGTGGTGGGCACGGGTTGCCGGCGGCGTCCGAGCACCCGCGCCCCGGTCGCGATCCGATCCGAGCCGGTCGGGACGCGCTGCTCGCCTCGCTGGATCGCCCGCTCGGCGGCTCGTCGGGTCGTGGCCTTGAGCCGCGTAACCCGGCTGCTCATGGCGGGTCGGACACGCCCGGCAGCGGCCAGTCGGCGGGGTGCCGCCGCGCTGCTCGGCGGTGGCCAGGGTCGGCCTTCGACGACGACTCGGACGCGCCCAGGAGGTGCCGGCCGTGCCGTCGCTGGCGGTGCTGCGACCCGCCGGACGGCTGCCGCGGCGGCCTCCGGCGAGTCCACCGACGCCAACGGTAAGCCGCGCAAGCGGCTGCCGAGCTGGGACGACGTGCTCTTCGGCAGCGGCCCGGCCGCACGCGAATCCTCTGACGCCTCGCGTTGACGGGTGGCTTTCAGCCACCCGTCAACGCGAGGCACGGCGGTGGGTCACCTGGCCGGCCACACACGTCTACACCGCGAGCAGGCTGCCGAGCCGATAGCGCAGGGCTCGCGCTTGGCCGACCGACAACAACCCTCGCTCAGCGGAAGTCCGGTCAGCGACGGACAACGCCACAATCGTGTCGGCCGTCGGGGCGAGCGTCCGCACCAACCACACGGAGACGATCGACGGCTGCTGCCGATCGTCGTCGACCAGAGCGATCTGTGACCAGTGTTCGCCGCGCCGGTCGCACCCGTTCCGATCACACCATTGGGGATGACGACCGGCGGCGGCCAGGGCACCCGTGGGGTAGGCGTGGAGGTATCCACATGGCCGGTGCAGATCCGCGCTCATCGGGGTCGCCGAGGTGGTAAACCCCGCCGCAGCGATGGCATCGGCGGTTGCACGCGGGTGGGCGGGGCAGACGTAGACCGCGCCGTCGAGGATCCGGCACCCGTTTGTTCGGTGGTGCTGTATACCTCGATCCGGATGGTCGCTGGTTCTCCGCAGTCGGCCAATGAAAAGGGCAGATCGGCCACGGGTTGCACCTCCGGTGTGCGATCACGTCTCCGAGAGACGTTGCGCGATCCGGGACTCGATAGTTGATAGAGCCAAGCACCGACGCTACTTCATTTGGCCAAGCGCCTGCAACCTATGGTTGGCCAAACTCCTGCCCTGAGTAATTTGGCCTACAGAGGCTCCAGCAAAGATGGCCAAGTGGATCTCGAACGGGCTATGCGCGCACTGAGGGCCGCCGAAGAGGCGCTACCTCAGGCCGAAGATCAGGCCGCACGTGCCGCCCGGCAGATCAAGGCCGATGCTCGAACCCGGCTTGAGCAGGCCCGCGCTGAGCTGCACCGTGCGATGGCGGCGGAGCACCGGGCCGGTGTCCGCCAGGTGGATCTCGTCAAGCGGACCGGCTACAGCCGCGAACGGGTCCGCCAGATCCTGCGGGCCGCCGGCATCGAGGCGGACTAGCGGGACCGTCGCATGACGAGATACGCCCAGTCCGAGTTCGCCCCTTCGACGGCGACACGAACTGGGCGTATCCAGAAAGTGCTGGTCTAGCTCGCCGAACCACCGGTGCGGCCCTCTCGCACGGTCCCCGCCGCCGGGTCGAGCGCCGCCACCCCACGTACGGCATCGGCGATGGCGCGGAAGTCCTTCTTGAGGATCGCGCCGTGGTTGCTGGCGACCTTCGCGGCGATCCGGATGTGCGGGTTGCGGGCGGTCGCCGCGTCGAGGCTGGCCCGGATGCGCTCCTGCTCGTCACCGCGACTGCCGAGGGACGTGCCGGAGGCGACGACGTACCGCACCGGGACGGTGATGCCGTCCAGCACCGGGCCCAACTCGCGCTCGCGGGAGAGTCTGCCCAGCTCGATGTTGCTGTCCGCCATCTGTTCGGCGTTCATTCGCGGGGTCAGACCGGTCGGGCGCAGCAGTGGCATGAACAGGTTCATCCGTCGGAACATCTTCCGGATCCGCTGCTCCATGGCCTCGTCGAGCCAGTCGTGCGGGAACGCGCCGTCGACCAGCACCGCACCGAGGGCACGCTCCGGGTTGCGGGCGGCCCAGTGCGCTCCGACGACCGCCCCGTAGGACCAGCCCACCACCAGCGCCCGGTCGACGTGCCGGGCCGCGAGCACGGCATCGACGTCCCGGACGGCGGCCTCGAAGGAGTAGTCGGCGGACCGCTTCGACTTCCTGCCGCGCGCCCGCTCGTCGTAGGTGATGTGCCGCCAGCCCGTCCCCAGTTCGTCGACGACCCGACGCCAGTATCCCTGTGTGGCGAACTGGCCGTTGAGGTAGACGACGGGGATGCCGGGTCCACCGGTGTCGGTGACGGCCAGGGCGGTGTCGTCGACCGGCACCAGGCCGGTCCACGTCGTACTGGTCGAGGATGCGCTGTTGTTCGTCATCGTGATCCGTCCTGTTCAGAGGCTGCGGGCGGTGATGTCGCCCTGCCCGGTGGTGGCGTGGATGTCGAGTTCGGCGCTGCCGTCGTTCCGGAGGGCGTTGCTGACGCGGCCGTGGCCGGTGCCCGCGTCCAGGACGGCCGAGACGCCGGCGGCCGCGACCACCGAGATGTCGCCGGACTGGGTACGGAGGACGACCGTGCCGGAGACGGCCTCGGCGATCCGGATGTCGCCCCTCGCGGTGCTGATCTCCGCGGGGCCGTTGAGCCGGCCCACCTCGACGTCGCCGTCGATGGCGGTGAGGCGAACGCTGGCAGCCTCGTCGATCTTGATCTGGCGGTACGCCCCGTCGAAGGCGACGTCGCCGAGACGTCCGACGCCGCGAAGTTCGGCACTGGCGGTACGGGCCTCGATGCGGGAGTCGGCGGGCAGCCGGATGGTGACCTCGACGGCTCCGGAGTGGCCGAGGAGCTTGTTGTCGGGGCTCGCCGTCGCGATCCGCAGGACGCCGTCGGCGTAGGTGACGGTGGTCTGCGCGGCGGTCTTGGCATCGCGACCTGCGGCGCGGTCGGCGGGGCCGATCTCGACTGTGGTGTCCGCACGGTCCGCGGCGATGATCTGGACACGTCCGGCGGGGATGTCCAGGACGGCGCTGATCGGTTCGGGGGTTTCGAAGGTTCGCATCGTGTTCTCCAGTGCTCGCGCTGTGTTTCCGATATAGGAAAGCTACGTTGCTTTCCATTTAGCGGCAACACTGCCAGGGCTTTGGAGAGTCGTTCTGCCAGCTCACAGCCGGTCAAGTTGTTGCACTGGCTCTGGAGCTAACGCAACGCACTCCCTCACCCCGTTGCAATGGGTCGCGAGTGAACGCTATGGTGAGGGAGTTCGGACGCCGTGCAGGACCACCGAGGGAGATCGCGATGCCGGGAGGCAGGCTCAGCCAGCAGGAACGCCAGCAGATCGCGCTGGGGCTGGCCGACGGCCTCCCCTACGCCGAGATCGCCCGACGCCTCGACCGTCCCACCTCGACGGTCACCCGTGAGGTGATGCGCAACGGAGGCCCGTCGGCTACCGCGCCGACCTGGCCCACCTCGCCACGGAACGCCGCGCCCACCGGCGCGCGCCCGCCTCTTCCCGTCCGGGCGAGTCGACCCTCCGCCGCACGGACGCGACGCGCGGGCCGTCGCCGAGTACGAGGAGACGTTCACCAGCGTCCTGATGGCCTCGGGCCTGGGCAAGATGGCGGCTCGGGTGCTGACCTGCCTGTTCACCACCGACCCGGGCAGCGCCACCGCAGCCCAGCTCGCCCAGCGCCTTCAGGTCAGCCCGGCGTCGATCTCCAAGGCGATCGCCTTCCTGGAGAGCCAGAGCCTGGTCCGCCGCGAACGCGACGAACGCCGCCGCGACCGCTACGTCGTCGACAACGAGCTGTTCTACCAGGCGACGATCGCCAGCGCCCGAGCCAACGACCGGCTCGTCGACGTCGCGCGGCAGGGCGTCGCCCTCCTCGGCCCACAGACCCCGCCGCCGCCCGCCTGGAGAACATCGCCCGCTTCCTCGACTTCGTCAGCGAGGGCATCGTCCGCACCGCCGAGCAGGCCCGTGAGGTGCTGCACACCAGCTCCCCGGCAGCGCACGGCCCCAGGCAGCCGGAGTCAGATCGCAGTTAGGGCAGGTGTCAGCGGTGCCGTTGCCGGTGCCCGGCCCGGGCCGCCGGCAGGGCCAGCCCGGCGGCGTGCAGCACGCCCTCCACCCGCACCCGCTCGATCTCCTGGTCGACGCCCTCCAGCTCGGCGAGGTGCTCGCTGATGCCGAGGGCGCGGCAGGCGAGGCGCAGCCGGTCGTCGTACGCCTGGAGCAACGCGCCGTGCCAGACCATCGACCGGCCGGTGCCACCGATCCGCTGCCCGCCGAGTCGGCGCAGATCGGCGGCGAGCTGTTCCAGGGGCCGACGGTCGGTGCTGTCGAACTCGCTGAGGTCGATGTCCCGGGTCAGCGCGTCGGCCTCGACGGCCCGGTCGAGGCGGGCGATCGTGCGTTTCTCCTGTCGACGCTCACGCCACTCGGACCAGCCGCAGACCACCCGGTCCAGGATCTCGTCGTAGCAGAAGATCAGGGCGAACGCCGCCGGAAGACTGGCCACGGCGAGGAGCGCCAGGGCCAGCATCAGTGCGCGTCCGACTCCCACGCATCGACGCTAAGCCCCACCGTGCCGCCCCGCCAGCGGTTTGGCCGCATCCGCGTAATCCGCTCGACGCCAGGGATGGCCCGCGCCGCCAAACCTCAGCAGCCGGCTCGTGTCGCCGAACCTGGGGCGAGCCTGTGTCGCCGAACCTCAGCAGTCGGCGGAGGTGACGTAGAAGCGGGGCATCGGCAGTACCCGGAAGCGCAGCCGGGCACCGGAGTGACGCAGCTGCCAGGTGAGCGCGATCAGCGCGGTGGCCAGCGAGACGAGACCACCCATCCAGATGCTGGCGCCGGCGCCGTAGCGCTCCGCGATCCAGCCGATCAGCGGCGCACCGACCGGGTTGGTGCCCAGGAACACCAGCACCCACAGGGCCATCACCCGCCCCGGAAGGCCGCGTCGACGCCCATCTGGATCCGCTGGTTGGCGGCCTGGGCGAAGAAGACCATGCAGAAACCGGTCGGCACCAGCAGCGCCACGACCAGCCAGTACGCCGATGCGAAGCCGACCAGGGTGCCGAAGCTGGCACAGGCGATCGCGGCACCGAGCACCAGCCAGACCGACGGTCGGCTGCGCCGACCGGTGCCGCTGAGTGCGCCGCCCAGCGCGCCAACCGCCAGCGCCGTGCTGAACAGGCCGAAGGAGGCTGCGCCCGTGTGGAAGACCGTCTTGGCCAGCGCGGCCAGGGTGAGCTGGAAGTTGAACAGCGACATGCCGATCACCGACATCATCGCCATCGGCATCAGCAGATCCGACCGGCGCCACACGTACCGCAGCCCGTCGACGACCCGGGCGGACGCCCGCTCGTCCCGCGGCAGCAGGGCGTCACGGTGCAGGTCGGTCGGTCGCATCCGGACCACGTTGACCAGGGGCGCGATCGAACTGAGCGCGGTGAAGAGGAAGACCGGCCCGACGTCGAAGGCGGCGATGGCCAGCCGGCGACGGCCGGGCCGACGATCCGGGCGGAGTTGAAGACGGCCGCGTTCAGCGACAGCGCGTTGGGCAGCAGTGACGTACCGACGAGTTCGGAGACGAACGCCTGGCGCACCGGGGTTTCCACGGCGTTGGCCGTGCCGAGCAGCGCGGCGAAGGCGAAGACGTGCCAGAGCTGCACCAGGTCGGTGAGGACGAGCAGTGCCATGCCGAGCGCCAGCACCGTCCAGAAGGTGTTGGCGGCGAAGAGCAGCACCCGCTTGTCGTACCGGTCCGCGAGTCGCCCGGAGAGCAGGGTGAGCAGGAGCACCGGCGTGAACTGGCAGGCGGTGACCACGCCGAGCGCGGTAGCCGAGTTGTTGGAGAGCTCGAGGACGAGCCAGTCCTGGGCGATGAACATCATCCAGACGCCGACCAACTTGATCAGCTGCCCGGATGCGAAAAGGCGGTAGTTGCGGACCTGTAGGGACTGGAACATCGTGCTCAGCTTCGCCTGCACTCTTGGTGCGCCTCCTCCGGACGTACGCGTCATCGACAGGTGACGGCACGGACCCGGTGGCGCGGTACGGCTCAGGCGCGAGCGAGCTGCTGAAGAATCTCGGCGGCCCTGTGCAGGGTCTCCCGTTCGTCCTCGTCCAGTGCGGCCAGCCGATGGGCCAGCCACTCGTCGCGGGCCCGCTCGAACTGGTCGAGCACGGCCTGCCCGCCTTCGGTCGCCGCGAGGATGACCTGCCGCCCGTCGGTCGGATGGGGTGTCCGCCGCACGAGGCCGCGGTCCTCCAACTTTCCAACGATCTTGGTCATCGTCGGTGGCTGCACCCGCTCGACATCGGCCAGTTCCCGAGGCGTCATCGCACCCGCCAGCCGCAGGCTGGTGAGCGCGGAGACCTGGGTGACCGTGAGGTCGCCGACCGGTCGGGCCTGGCGGACCCTCCGGTTGAGTCGGGTGATCGCATCACGCAGCTGGGGAGCCAGCTGCGCCGGTGGCACGCGTTCCGCCGTCACCGTCCGCTCCGTCACAGTAGTTAGCTTAACTAATGAGCATGGCTAACGACATCCGTTATGACCAGGCTCACGAGGGGTCAGAGCACCAGGGACTCGATGGGCCCACGCAGGAAGTACAGCACGAACAGCGCGGCCACCCCGTACAGCAGGGGTGGATCTCCCGGCCTTGCCCGGGCCAGCTTGACCACCACGAAGGTGATCAGGCCGGCGCCGATCCCGTTGGAGATCGAGTAGGTGAACGGCATCAACACGATCGTCAGGAACGCCGGGATGGCGATCTCGTAGTCGGACCAGTCGATCGTCCGCACCGCTGTCATCATCAGGAAGCCGACCACCACCAGGGCCGTCGAGGCCGCCTCGAACGGCACGATCACGACCAGCGGCGCCAGGAACATCGCCAGCAGGAAGAGCGCGCCGGTGACCAGGTTGGCCACACCGGTCCGCGCACCCTCCGCGACACCGGCGGCACTCTCGATGTACGACGTGTTGCTGGAGGTGCTGGCCGCACCACCGGCCGCCGCGGCGATCGAGTCGACCAGCAGGATCTCCTTGGCCCTCGGCGGGTGCCCTGCTCGTCGAGCAGGCCACCCTCCTGGCCCACCGCGACCATCGTGCCCATCGTGTCGAAGAAGTCCGTGATCAACAGCGTGAAGACGAACATCAGCACGACCAGCCAACCGGCCCGACCCCACGAGTCGAGCACGTTGAACTTGCCGAGCAGCGACAGGTCCGGCAGGTCCACCACCGTCTTCGGCAGCTCCGGCACGTTCAGCGACCAACCCTTCGGGTTGGGCTTGCCGTCGACGAAGGACGGGCCGATGTTGCCGACCGCCTCCACGATCACCGCCAGCACGGTCGAGGCGAGGATGCCGATCAGGATCGCGCCCGCACCCGACGGACCACCAGCACCAGCGTGATCAAAGCCCACCACGAAGACCAGCATCGGCCAGCTCACCAGCTTGCCGCCGATGCCAGACCGACCGGGACTGTGGTGTTGGCGGCGTCCGGGATGCGCCGGACGAAGCCGGCGTCCACCAGGCCGATGATGGTCAGGAACAGACCGATGCCGACCCCGATCGCGGTCTTCATCTGCGTCGGCACCGAACGGAACACCGCGGTCCGCAGACCGGTCAGCACCAGCACCGCGATGATCAGGCCCTCGATCACCACCAGGCCCATCGCGTCGGCCCAGGTCATCTCCGGCGCGATCTCGTACGCCACCAGAGCGTTGACGCCCAGACCCGCGGCGAGCATCAGCGGGAACCGGCCGACCACACCCATCAGGATGGTCATCAGCCCGGCGACCAGCGCGGTCCCGGCAGCCAGCGCGGGGATCGGAAGCGTCTTGCCGTCACCGTCGACGGCACCGCCCAGGATCAGCGGGTTGAGCACCACGATGTACGCCATCGTGAAGAAGGTCGCCAGGCCACCGCGGACCTCACGGCTCATCGTCGAGCCACGGGCGGAGATCTCGAAGAACCTGTCGAATCCGTTACGCGGATGAGCGGGATTGGGAGGTGTGCCGTTATCGGGCGGCGCTACTGCCATCGGGTCCTCGCAGGTGATCTTCCGGTTGTCGCGCGCATCGTCCCAGATCATCGGCGGCCGGGGCTAGTAGGTCGCGTACGCTTGCCGGATGCCGAACGAGCAGCCACCGCGGCCCGCACCACTGGATCCGCCGATGGTGCCGTTCGCCCTCGCCGGGTTGATCGCGTGGGCGGTGGCCGGGCTGGTCCTGCTGGTCTTCTTCCGGGGTTGGCTGACCGACCACGACCACGAGAACTGGCTCTGGACCTGCCTCGCCGGGTTCCTGTGGGGCTTCCCGGGCTCGCCGTGATGATGCGGCACGACGCCAACCGACGCCGCCGCCGCGCAGCTGACCTGACCACCGCGCCGGAGCACCCCGGCGCGGGCGATCAGGAGTGCCCGTACGGCTCCGCCAGCTCAGCTGCCTCCACCGAGCCCGGAGCCCGGCTCACCGACATGGCCTCCACGGCGCTGTCGTCGTACACCGTGGGTAGTTCCTCGACCGCGGTCTCGGCCACCTCGATCAACGTCTCGGAGTGGGCACCGCAACCGTGGTCGGCGCTCACCACCCGGCCGTCGTCGGGCGCGTAGAAGTTGCCGCAGGCCCGAAGCCTGGCGCATCGCCCCGGCCAGCGGCAGGTAGAAGCCGCAGGTGCCGCACCGGGCGGCGGTCGGAGCGGCGGTCGAGATGGCCGCGGCGGGACCGTGGTCACCCTCGTACCAGCGCTGGGCGGTGTCGATGCGGCCCTCGCGGGAGAGCACGCGGGCACGCCCGAGGCCCAACTCCCACGCCGTCTCCTCGACCGCCGGGTCGTCGGACAGCAGGTAGCCGGGGACCAGCCGATCGTCGTCCGGCGACGTCGGCAGCAGGTCACCCGGACCCAGATCGCCGGGCTTGAGCCGGTCCTGCCAGGGCAGCCAGCCGGGCGCGAGCAGCGCGTCCGGGCCGGGCAGCGGCACCGTCTCGCAGATGGTCACCGTCTTGCTGCGCGGCACGCGCGTGACGGTGACCGCCCAGCGCCAGCCGCGATAGCCGGCGAAGGCACTCGAAGTAGTGGGTGACCAGCCGGTCACCCTCGGCCACGACCTGCAGGTGGTCGCCGACATCGTCGGCGTCCACCTCGGTGATGCCTGCGCGGGCCACCTCGACGGCAGCGGCACAGACCTGGTCGAGACGGGCGGCGCGGGTGGGGGCGGGCCTGGTCACCTCACCATTGTTCCCCATGCGCCTCACAGGGGTGACAGGGACTCCCGGGGAACCTTTCCCCGCGGTGGTGCGGCGTACCCCGATCAGATGGGCGAGGATGGTGCACATGCCGTCGTACTCCCGCTCCGGGCGATCCGTCCTCGGGCGGACCGTCGGCACCGGCATCCGCGCCATCCGCCTGCTGTTGCGTGGCTCGGTGGGCAGCAGCCGCTGGGTGACCCGCCGGGCCGGTCGGGCCCGAGCCCGGGCGCCGGCGGCGAGGTCGGCATGGTGCGCCTGTTCGACCTACACGCGCTGTCCTGCGCCGGTGACACGCTGATCGCCATCGGGCTGGCCGGGACGATCTTCTTCAACGTGCCGCTCGGCGAGGCCCGCAGCAAGGTCGCCCTCTACCTGCTGGTGACCATGGTGCCGTTCGCGATGCTCGCCCCGGTGGTGGGCCGCTGCTGGACCACTTCCGGCACGGCCGGCGGTACGCCCTGGCCGCCACCATGCTCGGCCGCGCCTTCCTGGCCTGGTTGATCTCCGACTACATCCACGGGTTCGGGCTCTACCCGGCCGCGTTCGGGTGCTCGCGCTGTCCCGGGCGTACGGCGTGGCCCGCTCCGCAGCGGTGCCCCGACTGCTGCCGGAGGGCCTCGGTCTGTCCCAGGTGGGCGCCGGGCCAGTGTCTACGGCACGGTCGCGGGCGCGCTGGTAGCGCCGATCGGGTTGGCCGCGTTCTGGTTCGGGCCGCAGTGGCCGCTGCGCGTCGCGTCGGTGATCTTCCTGGTCGGCATGGTGATCTCCCTGCGGCTGCCACCGAAGGCCGACTCCGAGCCACCGGAGCGGGTTCCCGGGCACTGCGCGCTGGGCCGCCGCGGCGGCGACCGGCCGCTGGGCCGGGGCCGACCGTCCGGCCGGCTGGTGATCGCCAGCCTGATCGGCGCGGCGACGCTCCGCGCGCTGTACGGCTTCCTGCTGCTCTTCCTCGCCTTCGCCATCAAGAAGGGCGACCTGACCACCGTGGCGTTCGGCCGGGACCTGGGCGCCGAATGGGCGCTGGGCGTGGTCGGCGGCGCGCTGGCGGTCGGCACGTTCCTGGCCACCGCCATCGGCACCCGACTGCAGATCCACCGGCCGACCGCGATCCAGTCCAGCAGCATGATCATCGTGGCGGGGTGGCGGTGCTCGCCGTCATCCAGTTCTCGCTGGTGATGGTCGCCCTGCTCTGCCTGGTGGCCGCGCTGGTCAGCGGCATCTCGAAACTGGCCGTGGACGCCTCGATCCAGGAGCGCATCCCGGAACGGCTACGCGCCAGCTCCTTCGCCCACTCGAGACCGCGCTGATGCTGGCCTTCGTCGCCGGCGGCGGGCTCGGGCTGGTGCCGTTCGACGGTCGGATGGGCATCGCCGTCGCCGCCGGGGTCGGCGTACTGGCCGCGATCCGGGGTGTGCTGGTCGCCGCCCGCTTGCGCGGCGAGAAGTTGGCCGGTCGGCCGCTCGGCGACGACGAGCTGACCGAAGCCGAGCTGGTCGAAGCCGAGGCAGCTGACGAACCCGGTGACCCCACTCCCACCTCGCCGGCACCGGCCCCGGTCAACCCCGCGGTACGACGACCCGAGCCTGGCCCTCCGGGCTACCACATCTACCGCCCGTCCTCGTCGGTCGGCGGACCGGGCGGCGGAGCCGACGACGAGACCCGCCGCGAATCCCCGGCTCACACCCGTGACCGGTCTGCTGGTGGTGACGGCGGTCCCGGCCGAGGCGGACGCGGTCCGCTCCGGGCTGACCGACCCCACCGTGACCGTCGCCCCGGTCGGTGTGGGCCCCGCCGTAGCCGGTGCCGCCACGGCCCGGCTGCTGGCGTTGGCCGAGGCTGCCGGCCATCCGTACCGTGCTGTGGTCAGCGCCGGCGTGGCCGGCGGCTTCACCGGCGGGCCGAGGTCGGCGACACGGTGCTCGCGACCGCCAGCATCGCCGCCGACCTGGGCGCCGAATCACCCGACGGTTTCATCCCCGTCGACGAGCTGGGCATGCCGCTCGCGCTGCTCGGCGCCGGCAGCGTGCTGCCGGCCGACCGGCCTGCTGGCGGCACTGCGGGCCGCCCTACCGGCGGCCACGACCGGCCCGGTGCTCACGCTCAGCACCGTCACCGGCACCACCGCCAGCACCGACGAGCTGCGCCGGAGGCATCCGGAAGCGGTCGCCGAGGCCATGGAGGGTACGGCGTGGCGGTCGCCGCGGCGCAGGCCGGGCTGCCCTTCGCCGAGCTGCGGACCATCTCCAACCCCATCGGCCCCGCGACCGGGACTCCTGGCGGCTGCGGGAGGCGCTCACCGCCCTGACCGCGGCGGCTCGGGCGCTGCGCTGAGCCGCTCGGCGGTTAGGCGTCGCGCCGCCGCGGGGACTCAGCCGTAACGCGAAGGGCCGGCGGGCCTCGATCTCGAAGCCGCAGGCGAGCAGCAGCTCGATCCCGAAGCTCTCGGCGATCGCCACCGCGTCGTCGATGCCCGCCGCGCGCATGTCGGTGATCAACGCAGTCACCAGCCGCCGCCAAGCCCCAGCCGCCGGCGGCAGGCGGCAACGAGCACCCGTCGAGCACCATCTCCCACTCCGGAACGCCCAGATACCACTCCCCGTACTCAAGGCACGGGGTCCGCGCATGGGCCCGCAACTCACCGACCAGCTCACCGCCCGGCAGTTCCGCGACGAACCGCCAACAGTTGGCCGGCACGTCGCTCCCGGTGACCCGGCGCACCCGAGCCGTGCGACGGACCTCAGCGCCCAGCGCCGGTTGTCCCGGTACCGCCGATTCACCTCGTACGCCGCCGGCGGCAACGGAGCGGATACCGCTCCGGCGGCAAACTGTGCCACTCCGCCCACCACGCACCGGGCCAGTCCCGCGGCTCGTGGACCGGCCAGACGTCCAGGTGCGCCGGGTAGCGCCGCCCTGCCTCGTCGCGCATGTCGTCATGCGGCACGGGCGTCGGTGCCGAAGGGCTGGCAGCCGCCGACGACACACCGATGCCGACCTGTCCGCCCGCGGCGGACGAGCCGTTCCACCGTCCGGAACCGGGGTCGACTGCCCGCCCGGACTCGATCCGGGCCAGCGTCGGCTGCGGCACACCGGCTCGCTCGGCCAACTGGCGCTGACTCAGGTCGGCTTGCCGACGCAGAGCGCGGAGCATCCCGCCGAGATCGGTGCCGCCCGCTGCGTCGGTGTTACCCGTTGCGTCGGTGCCACCCACGTCGGTGCGGTCAGTCGTCTCGGTCACCGATCGATGCTCCCCGTCGGCCAGCGAGCTATCAACACCCTCGGCGAACCTGTGGATAACGCTGTGGACAACCCTCCGGCTGGTGGACGACCCGCTTCGCAGACCCTATGGAGCTGAATCGTCTGCGACATCACCACGACCCAAACCAGCACGGTCCGAACCCAGAACGCTCCAACTCCAGCACGACCCGAACCCAGCACGGTCCGAGCCCAGCACGACCCAACCAGCACGACCCAACCAGCACGACCCGGACCAGCACGACCGGCCATCAGCACGACCCCCGACCAGCACGGCCGGGCAGGGCGGCCTGATTCGTCTACAACATCAGCTCCAGAGGGAGTCCGAGGTAGGTGCCCGACCCGCGAGACCGCCCACCGCCCACCGCCCGCGCATCGCCGCCCGCGCATCGCCGCCCGCCTCCGCTGAGTGCGGCGCCCGTCGCGGATCACACTGGGCGGGGTGGGCACGGGTCAAGGGCGGGGCGGGCTACCGTGGACGGCGTGGCGCTCTCCTGGCGATCTCGCCCTGCCCCAACGACACGTTCGTCTTCCACGCCCTGGTGCACGGGCGGGTGCCCGGCGCGCCGGCGGTCGAGGTGACGTACGCCGACGTGGACGTCACCAACACGGCCGCCGAGCAGGGCGCGTTCGACCTGGTGAAGGTGAGCTTCGCGGCGCTGCCCTGGTTGCTCGACGACTACCACCTGTTGCCCTGTGGTGGCGCGCTCGGCCGCGGCTGCGGCCCGTTGGTGCTCACCCGGGCGACCGCGACGGCGGGCCGGACCGCACCGACCTGACCGGCGCCACGGTGGCGGTGCCGGGCGACCGGACCACCGCGTACCTGCTGTTCCGGCTCTGGTCGGCCGGGCGACCGCCGGCCCGGATCGAGGTGGTCCCGTTCCACGAGATCATGCCGGGCGTGGCGGCCGGCCGTTACGACGCTGGGCTGGTCATCCACGAGGCCCGGTTCACCTATCACCGGCACGGTCTGAGTGCCCTGGTCGACCTCGGTGAGTGGTGGGAAGCCGACACCAACCTGCCCATCCCCTCGGCGCGATCCTGGCCCGACGTGGCGCGGTGGACCCGGAGGCCGCGGCCGGCTGGGTCCGCGAGTCGGTCCGGCAGGCCTGGGCGGACCCGGCGGCGAGTCGGGAGTACGTGCTGGCGCACGCCCAGGAGATGGAACTCGACGTGGTCGACCGGCATATCGGCCTCTACGTCAACGAGTTCACCGCGGACCTGGGTGAGGCCGGCTTCGCCGCGGTGGCGGCACTGCTCGACCGAGCCGCCACCGCCGGCCTGGTGCCTCAGACCTCCAGCTCGCGTGCGACCGCGTGGACCAACTGAGCGATCTTCTGCGCGGCCTTCTTGTCCGGGTATCGACCCCGGCGCAGGTCGGGCTGGACCTTCGCCTCCAGCACCTTGATCATGTCTTCGACCAGGCCGTGCAGCTCCTCGGCCGGCCGACGGCGTAACTCCGCCATCGACGGCGGCGCGTCCAGCAGCTTGACTCCCATGGCCTGTGCACCCCGGCGGCTGTCCACCACGCTGAAGTCGACCCGCTGGCCACCCTTGAGGTCGGTGACACCCGCCGGCAGCGCCCCTGGGCAGGAACACGTCGCCGCCCTCGTCACTCGTGACGAAGCCGTATCCCTTGGCCGTGTCATACCACTTCACTCGACCCGTTGGCACCTGAAAACCCCTGCTTCACTTGAGCCGCTACTGCTTCAAGGCTAGCTGGATCATGCCGTCGAGCGCCGCCGGGAATTCAGTGAGCTGATCCAGCACCACGTCCGCCCCGGCCGCACGCAGCTCATCCGGGAGCACGGGCCGGTCGCCACACCGATGCCGGGCACCCCGGCCGCTGCCGCCGCCACCATGTCCGCGACATGGTCTCCGACGTAGTGGGTGGCGCCGTGCTCCCGCAGGGCGGTCGCCTTCTGCTCGGCGAACAGGTCACCGGCCAACTCGTCGACCGCGAGACCGAGGTGGTCCAGGTGCAGACGGGCCAACCCACCGACCTTGGACGTGACGACCAGCACACGGCCACCCGCGCGCGGATCGCCTCGATGGCCTCCCGGGCGCCCGGCAGCGGAGCGTGGGGTGATCGCGTACGCCGGGTACAGCTCGCGGTACACACGAACGGCCGACTCGACCTGCTCCGGCGGGAACCAGTGCGCGATCTCGGTACGCAGGGCGGCCCGAGCCGGGACACCGCCAGTTCGGCGTCCACCGGCACGCCGGTCCGCTCGGTCAGCGCCCGATAGGCCGCGGCGATGCCGGGGCGGGAGTCCACCAGGGTCATGTCGAGATCGAATCCGACGGTCAGTGCGGGCATGACGAGAAACGTACCGGCAACTCCCAGTCGGCCGGACGTCCGAGGGCGCGGAAGCCCGGTCCCGGGCTAGCGTGGAAAGACGATGACCACCTCACTCGCCGACCACCTACGGTCGCTGCCCGACGAGGCGCTGGCCGCGCTCCTCCAGCTGCGGCCAGACCTCGTCGTGCCCGTGCCGGCCGACGTCTCCGCCCTGGCCATCCGGGCCCAGTCCGGGTCTCCGTGGCCCGAGCGCTGGACGGGCTGGACCAGTTCACCCTTCAGATCCTCGACGCCGCCCGCCTGACCCGGAATCCGGACGACGGCACCACGGCCACCGACACCGTGCTCGCGATGGCGACCGCCGGGCCGCACCCGCCGGCTCCGACGGCCGTCCGGGCCGCCGTGGGTCGACTGCGCGCGCTCTTCCTGCTGTACGGGCCGGAGCACGCGCTACAGGTGGTGCCCGCCGTCGACGAAGTCGCCCCGTACCCGCCGGGCTCGGCCGACCGGCCGAGGAGCTGGACCCGCGCACGGCCGCGCTCTGCGCGGACCCGGCGAAGCTCCGACGGACGCTGCTCGCCGCCCCACCCTCGGCCCGCGCGATCCTGGACCGGCTGGCGGCCGGCCCGCCGGTCGGCAGCGTGCCACCGGGGCGCTGCAGGCACCGCCGCTCGGCGCGGAGGACCCGGTGCTCTCCGACCCGACCAACGGGGTGCCCCGGCCGGCTCCCCGGTGCGGTGGCTCGTCGACAACCGGTTGCTGGTCCCCGTGACGGCCGGCTCGTCGACGGCCAGCGGCACGGTGGAGCTGCCCGCGAGGTCGGCCTGCTGCTGCGCCGCGACAGCGGCCCGCTCGACCACTGCGCACCAGCCCACCACCGGTGGCCGCCGCGCCGCGCGAGCCCAAGGCGGTCGACTCGGCCGGCGCCGGGCAGACCATGGAGGTGGTGCGGCACACCGAGGGGCTGCTGGAGCAACTCGCCGACGAGCCCGCGCCGGTGCTGCGTTCGGGTGGCATCGGCGTGCGGGATCTGCGCCGGTTGGCGCGTACCGCCGGGCTGGACGAACCGAACACCGCGCTGCTGCTGGAGGTCGCGTACGCGGCGGGGCTCGCCGGCGAGCTGGAGATGCCCGGCGCGACCAGCGGCCGGTACGGGCGGATCAGCAGGTGGTGCCGACCGGCGGGTACGAGGTGTGGCGAGCCGCGTCACTGGCCCAGCGGTGGGAGCATCTCGCCCGAGCGTGGCTGACGATGACCCGGCAGGTGGGGCTGGTCGGGCGCCGTGACGACCGGGACCGGCCGATCACCGCGCTCTCCGCCGAGGCCGAGCGGGCCAGCGTGCCGGCCACCCGGCGGGCGGTGCTCGCCGTGCTCGCCGACCTGGAACCGGCGACCGCGCCCACTCCGCAGGAGGTGCAGGACCTGCTGGACTGGCGGGCCCCACGACGCAGCCGGGGCCGGGGCGCGGCACACCGGGAGGTGCTGGCCGAGGCCGCACAGTTGGGCGTCACCGGGCTGGGGGCGCTCACGACGTACGGACGGCTGCTGCTGCTGGGTGACCTGACGTCGACCGACGAGCGGGCGCTGACGACCCGCTGGGCGTGCACGCGGACGTCGAGAGCGGCGACCCGTCCGGTGCCGCTCGAGCGTTGGACGCGCTGCTGCCCGCCCCGGTCGACCACTTCCTGGTGCAGGCCGACCTGACCGTTGTGGTGCCCGGACCACCCGACCCGGCGCTCGCCGTCGAGTTGGAGGCGATGACCGAGCTCGAGTCGGCCGGCGGCGCCAGCGTGCACCGGGTCACGACGGGAAGCGTGCGGCGGGCACTGGATTCCGGCTACACGGCCGAAGACCTGCACGACGTGTTCCGGCGCCGGTCGCGGACCCCGGTGCCGCAGGGTCTCACCTACCTGGTGGACGACGTGGCCCGTAAGCACGGTGGGCTGCGGGTCGGCCTGGCCGGGGCGTACCTGCGCAGCGACGACGAGACGTTGATCAGCGAGGTGTTGGCCGATCGGCGGTTGGAGCCGTTGGCGCTGCGGCGGCTCGCGCCGACGGTGCTGTGCACGCAGTACCAGGTCGGTCGGTTGCTGGCGCGCTCCGCGACGCGGGTACGCGCCGGTGCAGGAGGACGGGACCGGCGGCACCGTACTGTCCCGGCCTCGGATCCGGCGGGCACCGCCCCGGGTGTCGGTGACCACCCGGTCGATCGATCCGCTGGCCGCTCCGAAGCTACCCATGCCCCGGCTGCTCGGGGTGGTGGAGCACATTCGGCGGGTGACGCGGCGGCGCGAGCGGCCCGACGGGCACCGGCGGTGGTGCGCGCCAGCGCGGCCGGGCCGAGCGCCGGTCCGGTGCCGGCGCACACGCACAGCGAGGCCCTCGCGGTGCTCCAGCAGGCGGTCCGTGACAAGGCGCTGGTCTGGGTCGGTTACGTCGACGCGCACGGGGCGACCGCCTCGCGCCTACTCAAACCGGTCTCGATCGGGGCTGGTTACCTACGGGCCGAGGACGAACGGACCGAGATGTTGCACACGTTCGCGCTGCACCGGATCACGGCGGCGGTGGTGGCGGACTGACCGAGCGTCTCCGGAGGCGCTCGGTCAGCGGCGGCTGCGGCGCACGGTGCCGACCACCGAGATGATCAACAGCAGCGCGAAACCGGTACCTGCGGACTCCCCGACCGAGTCGACGAAACCCTGCTGGAGGACCAGCCAACCGAAGAGGAACCACCCGAGGAGGAGCGTCGCCGCGACGGCGTAGGCGATGACGGTCGCGCGGGACACCTCGTCGGGTGGTGCGTGCTCATGCTCCGCGATCACGTCACGGTCGACCGTCATGCCCAGCCTCCCCGCCCGGTCCGGCCCTGGACTCCCAGGGTGACACTCGAAAGAGCGGTCGGACAGGGGTTATCCCGCGAATCGCTGCGTGTCGGTCAGGTGCCGGGGCGGCGGCCGATCAGCACCACCCGGGTGCCGACCTTGCCCAACTCCCACATCCGGACGGCGTCGGCGTGCAGAAGATTGACGCAGCCGTGCGAACCGATCGACTTCTCGTGCAGGTAGGTGGTGGTCTCGTGGAAGCCCATCCCCTGGGTGAAGTGCTGCCAGTACGGCAGCCACACCTCGTACGGATCGGACCACTCCTGGGGTTGCGGAAGTTGACGGCGTACGTGCCGGCCGGGTGCGGTAGCCGGACATGCCGGTACGGGTCACCGTCGGCTGCATGATCACCTTGCCGCCGCGGACCGCCCAGACGGTCTGCCGGGTCAGGTCCACGCAGAATGTGGTGCCCGTGCCGGCCTTGCAACGGGCCGGGTCGGTGGTGGCGAGGCGCTGGGCCACGTCGAGCGTGGTCGGTCCGGCGCGACCCTCGACGGGGCGAATGTCGTACCTCTTCTGGAACTTTTGATCGCGGCGCAGTCGGCGGCGGACTGCTTGCCGTCCACGGTCACGGCCCCGAACCCGCCCAGCCGGCTCAGGTAGGTCTCCACCGCGCGCTGGTGCTGGCCCTGGGGGCAGCCGGCGACGGTCGGCGTACCGGTGCCGGGGTCGGCGTGGGTGCCTTGCGGGTGGGCTTCGGCGTGGGCGTGCGAGAGGGTTTCGGGGTGGTCGCGGCCGGTGTGGGACGGCCGTGCTGGTCGGGCTCGGGCGTGTCGCTCGCCCCCGTTGCGTGTTCCGCTCCGGCTGGGGCGGCTCCCCGCCACCACTCCCGCCGGACTGCGGATCGAACGTGCACGCACTCGCGCCGACCAGCACGACCACCACGAGGGCGACCAGTCGGGAAGTGACCCGAATGTGCTCCATGGGACCTCCCTGACAAGTCGTCCCTCCACTAGACGTTCATAAGTGCCGCTACGGTTGCGCCCGGTCGGCATCTTTCTTTCACCGTCCCGCATCGTGCAACACTGGATGGTCGGCCACAGGCGGGTATGCGACCCGTTCCGGCCGGACGGCCAACCGAGGAGAGGACGCTGGCGTGAGCGGTGGACCACTGATCGTGCAGTCGGACAAGACCCTGCTGCTGGAGATCGACCACCCCGACGCGCAGGCCTGTCGGATGGCGATCGCGCCGTTCGCCGAGCTGGAGCGCTCACCGGAACACGTGCACACCTACCGGCTGACCCCGCTGGGTCTGTGGAACGCCCGCGCGGCGGGCACGACGCCGAGGGCGTGGTCGATTCGCTGATCAAGTACTCCCGCTACCCGGTGCCGCACGCGCTGCTGGTGGACGTGGCCGACACCATGGACCGGTACGGCCGGCTCCAGCTCGCGAACGACCCGGCGTACGGGCTGGTGCTGCGGGCACTGGACCGGCTGGTGCTGATCGAGGTGGCCAAGAGCAAGAAGCTCGCCGGCATGCTCGGCGACAAGATCGACGACGACACCATCCGGGTGCACCCGTCCGAGCGCGGCCGGCTCAAGCAGGCGCTGCTCAAGCTGGGCTGGCCCGCCGAGGACCTGGCCGGTTACGTCGACGGTGAGGCGCACCCGATCGAGCTGGCCGAGGCCGGCAAGGACGGGCGCAAGCCGTGGACGCTGCGGTCGTACCAGCGGGAGGCCGTCGAGGCGTTCTGGGCCGGCGGGTCGGGTGTGGTGGTGCTGCCCTGCGGCGCTGGCAAGACGCTGGTCGGCGCGGCGGCGATGGCCGAGGCGAAGGCGACCACGCTGATCCTGGTCACCAACACGGTCGCCGGCCGGCAGTGGAAGCGGGAGCTGATCGCCCGCACCTCGCTGACCGAGGAGGAGATCGGCGAGTACTCGGGCGAGCGCAAGGAGATCCGTCCGGTCACCATCGCCACGTACCAGGTGCTCACCTCGCGGCGCGGCGGCGCGTTCACCCACCTGGACCTGTTCGGGGCCCGCGACTGGGGCCTGGTCGTCTACGACGAGGTCCACCTGCTGCCGCGCCGATCTTCCGTTTCACCGCGGACCTCCAGGCCCGCCGCCGGCTGGGCCTCACGGCGACTCTGGTACGCGAGGACGGCCGCGAGGGCGACGTGTTCAGCCTGATCGGGCCCAAGCGGTACGACGCGCCGTGGAAGGACATCGAGTCGCAGGGCTGGATCGCCCCGGCCGAGTGCACCGAGGTCCGGGTGACCCTGACCGACGCGGGCGGATGTCGTACGCGACGGCGGAGGCCGAGGAGCGTTACCGGATGGCGGCGACCGCGCGCACCAAGCTGCCGGTGGTCAAGGCGCTGGTCGACCGGCATCCCAAGGACCAGGTGCTGGTGATCGGCGCGTATATCGACCAGCTGCACCAGCTCGGCGAATACCTCGACGCGCCGATCATCCAGGGGTCGACCACGAACAAGGAGCGGGAACGGCTGTTCGACGCGTTCCGCACCGGTGAGATCCGCACGCTGGTGATCTCCAGGTCGGCAACTTCTCGATCGACCTGCCCGAGGCGGCGGTGGCGATCCAGGTGTCGGGGACGTTCGGGTCCCGCCAGGAGGAGCGCAGCGGCTGGGCCGGGTGCTCCGGCCGAAGGCCGACGGTCGACAGGCGCACTTCTACACGGTGGTGTCCGGGACACGATCGACACCGAGTACGCGGCGCACCGGCAGCGCTTCCTCGCCGAGCAGGGCTACGCGTACACGATCGTCGACGCCGACGACGTCCTCGGCCGAAGCTGCCCACTGTCGACTGACCCCGCCCTCCCTTGATCGACTCGCTTTCCGGGAAGCGCGGTGTCAGGGCATCTTGATGCCCCGGTTTCCTGGAACCCGGGTCGATCGAGGGGTTGGGCGCGGCTGCGGGCGAGGACGGGGTGTCTCTCGCGCTCGCTATCGAGCTGATGTCGTAAACGAATCAGCCGTCCGGCGTGGACGGCGGCCACTGGCAATGCAGGGCGGTCGCGCTGGTGCAGCGCCGCGCAGTCACGCCACGGGCAACGCGCTCCAGCAGCCCGCGAGCGTCAGCGCTTGCGGGACTCCGCGACGAGACCCGCGACCTGGACGACCGACGAGCACGCCCTGCTCCCGCAGCTTCGCCACCGCGCGGCTGATGGTGGACTGTGAGACGTCGTACTCGTCTGCCAGCACACGCCCGGACGGAAGCTGCGACCCGGGCGCATAGGTCCCGCTCTTGATCCTCTTCAGCAGGTCGTCGAGCAGCTCGTCCATTGTGGGCGGGATAGGCACGTGGAGCCTTGCAGTCGGTTGGCTCGCCCAGTATTGGTCAGCCGCTCCGACGCAGGCAACGCATGTAGCACGAGTGACGTAGGTGGGTAGATGACTCGGCGATCCACTTGACATAGGTGATTCAGTAGCAATAGCGTCGCTCTCGGTGATGCGGTGCTGCTGCGGTCGGTTGGCGCCTCTCGTACTGGTTTCGGATCGCCGTCGAGACTCGACCCCGTCGAGGCCCACCCGCCGCGCTCCTCGGGCGCGGCCTGCTGCTACCTCCCAAAACGGCTGCGGGGAGCGGGCGGTCTCCGCCGACCGCAACCGGCGGAGACCGCCCTTCACGTCGACCCCATCCGACGAAGGGCAGTCACCGTGCGCAACCTGAGCCGTCGGCTGCCGAGCCGAAACGACGAGCCACCTCCGACGAGAAGGCGGGAAGAGCCGCCCGGCCCTGGCAGATCCGCGAACGGCGCCGCCACCGATGACCGAGCGTTGGGTGATTCACCTGCCGATCACCGCGCCGGATCTGGTGCGTGCCCGGATCTTCGCGCGTACCGCCGCTCGGGTGTTGGTCCGGCTCAGCGCGCGGGTCGAGCCGGGCGGGGTGACCGTTTCGGCGGAGGACCAGCAGGGCGTACGACATTGGGTCTTCTGTGATCGGCCACTGCCCGGCGGCGCACGGTGCGCCCTGCCCACCGACCACCTGTCGCCCTGCGCCCGACGACCGAGTCAGCCCTGACCGGCAACGCTCACGGGGAGAAGCGGCCCACCAGGATCGCGAGCCGGCGGTCGTGGTCGGCGTGGCGGAGCCGACCGCTGCGCATCAACGTGACCAGCCCGTGCAGGCCGGCCCAGAAGGTTTCGGTGATCGTCCCCAGGTCGTCGTCCGCGGCGACCGGGCGCACCGTCTCGGACAGTTCGGCGAAGCCCCGGCCAGGTCGGTTGGCACGTCCTGAGTGGCGAACGGCAGGTCCACGGCGAGGGTGAACATCGCGTCGTAGAGTGCGGGACGCCGCTCGGCGAACGCGACGTACGCGGCTGCCACGTCGGCGACCGCCTGCCGGGGTCGGCGGCGGAGGCCCGGCCGAGACCAGTGCGGTCGCCAGCTCGGCGAAGCCCTCAACGGCTACCGCCGCCATGATGGCGTCCTTGCCCTTGAAGTGGCTGTAGAGGACGGGCTGGCTGTACTCGATCTCGGCGGCGAGCCGTCGGGTGGTCACCGCGTCCCAACCTTCGGCCAACGCCAGGTCCCGTGCCGCGGTGATGATTGCCCGCTCCCGCTCAGCCCGCTCCCGTTCCCCGACGCGCCTGTGTCGACATGACAGGAACCCTAGCACCGCTAGCGTTGCTCTCAATGCTCTGCTAGCGTCGCTCTTATATCTAGCACCGCTAGAAATGGAGCAGACTCATGCTGGCACCCTCGCCTACGGGCTCGCCGCCGTACTCAGCCTCTTCGTCGCCTTCATCGGCGCGCGGTTCCTGCTGGTGCCGCAGGCTGCGGCCGCCGGGTACGGCGTACCGGCCAGACCGGACGGTGACCCCGCCTACCTGACGGTGAAAGGCCTGAAGGACCTCACCTTCGGGCTGCTCGGCCTCGCCCTGATCGCCTTCACCGACGCCGACGCGGTCGCGTGGTTCATGCTGACCGTCGCGCTCGTTCCACTGGGCGACACCCTCATCGTGCTGCGAAACGGCGGGACGAGGGCCGTCGCCTTCGGCATCCATTTCGCCACCGCCCTCGTCGTCCTCCTGGACGCCGCCCTGCTGTTCGCCCTGTAAATCAGGGACCGTGTTGATCAAGAGCTTTGCGTCACCGTCAGGCCGATCGGTGACCTCCACCGGACGGGTGACAAGGCTACGGTCCTGATCGGCGCGGGGCGCGCGGGGTCGGCACGGCGCGGGGCCATAGTGCGACCGGCCCGGGACCAGAAGCGGTCCGGGCCGGTGCTACGCGAAACTGCTTACTTGATCAGCTTCCAGGGGCCGTTCCTGTCAGCCGGTTCCTGGCCGCGCGTCCACCACTTCGCCTCGTAGACGTGGCCCTTGAAGGACACCCGGTCGCCGGCGTTGTAGACCTTGGTGAGCGTCCAGGCCGCCGGGCTGTTGTCCGGCGGGTGGGGGCGATCTCCTCCCAGGGGCCGTTGCGGTCACCCGGCTTCTGGTTGCGGGTGTACCACTGGGCCCGCCACTTCCTGCCGTCGTGCAGGGCGAGGTCGCCGGAGTTGAAGATCCGCGACGCGGTCCAGATCGCCGTACCGTCCTCGGTCATGGCGATTTCCTGCCACGCGCCGTTCGGGTCGGCGCCCGGCTTCTGGTTCTTCGTGTACCAGGAGGCTCGGAAGACCCTGCCCTGGTAGGTGGCCCGGTCCCCGTCGTTGTAGACAGTCGACGGGTTCCACTCGGCCGGCAGGTTCACCGTGAGGGTGGCGGTGGCCTCCACCGGGTGAGGTGGTCGCTGCCCGGGTAGGACGCGGTCAGCAGGTGCTGGCCGCCCGCGAGGCCCACCGGGAGGGTGAACGTCGCGGCCCCGTTGGTGACAGTGGCCGAACCACGAACTGTCGTACCCTCGCGCAACTCCACGGCGCCGGTGACCGGCGTGCTGCCGGCCGCGACCCGCACGGTCACCGTCGCCGCGGTGCCCCAGTCGGTCGGGGCGGCGGTGACGGTCATCGTCGGGACCTGCTGCGGTGCCGAACACGGCCGGCTGGGCCACCGCCTCGCCGCCGTCGGCGCTCTTCGCGGAGACGATCCAGCCGTACGAGGTGCCCGGCAGAAGCTTGTCCCAGGTCGTCGTGGCGACACCGTTCGAGGTCACCTCGTCGGTGCCGATCGTGCCGGACGGCACGTACGCGGCCAGCGAGTCGGTGCTGAACGAGGTCTTGCGGGTGGTGAGGTCCACCGGCAGGGTCAGGTTGTCCTCCGAGCCGTTGTACCGCGGCTTGGGCTGGCTGCCGTCCTGGCGGATGTCGTACTCGGTCGCCCCGAAGTTCTTGAGGAACGGTGAGTACGTGTCGATGTGCATCTCGGCCCGGTCCACGTCGAACTGCAACAGGCGCAGGAAGCTCGCGCCGAACTGCAACCGGTCGGTGGCCTTGTGGTCGGGAGTGCCGTCGCCGTTGACGTCGATGGTGCCGTCGGGGCGACCTGCTTCGGCCAGAGTTCGGCCGCGGTGACCGTGTAGAACTGGTAGTCCGCCAGCAGCTCGACGACGTCGTGGCTGAGGGTCACGCCGATCTTCGACTTCAGGTTGGTGCCGACGCCGTGCTCGTGACCGGCGAGGACCAGGAAGACGTTCGGGTTGGTCTCGACGACCTGCTTGAAGAGCGGCGAGCCGTCCGGCGCGGAGAAGTCCGCCCCACGACCGTCGGGGTTGGCCGAGGGCTTCAGGTAGTCGTGGGAGAGCATGATCCCGTTGCGATCCCTGTACCGCTTGAAGATCGAGTCGGCCCACTTGGCCTCGGCCGGCGTCACGCCGTAGGAGAGGCCGACAGCGACGAAGTCCAGACCACCGGCGGAGAAGAGCAGGTAGTTGTTCTGGTTGTCCTTGCCCGGCGTGACCGATCCGTCGGCCTTGGTCGCCTCGTCCCACGCGTGGTATTCCGGTGCCCTTCGGCCAGGACTTCGCCGTCCCGTAGTACCGGTCGGCACTGAAGGTCCGACTGAACCGGGACGTGGGGCCCGTCTCGGCACCCAGCTGGTCGTCGTGGTTACCCGCGATGACCTGGTTGACGACGCCGTTGTCGTCGAGGATCTTCTGGAAGCCGGAGGCGGTGGCCAGCTCCTTCTCGACCTGCTCGTGCAGACCGGGCCGCTTCAGCGAGCCGTCCGGGTTCTTGGCCAGCGGGTCGTAGTAGTCGTTCTCGATCACATCGCCGGTGGTGCGGCGTACGCGATCTTGCGGCTGGTCGCGTTGTCGGCGATCCACTGCATCTGGTCGCGGTACGCCGCCGACCAGATCGCCTGCTCCTCGGCCGTCTCGACGTCCGAGGGCTCGGCAACACCGTCCCAGTCGTCGTACGTGCCACCGGCCGCACCCTCGGTGACGTACTGGGTGTCGGTGAAGTGCGCCAGCGAGAAGTCGTACGAGGCGGGATCCTCGAAGCGATCCTTGTCGTTCTGCGCCGACGAGTCGCGCGGGGACAGGTCGTCGGCGAACGGGTCCTCGCCGGTGACCAGCACGTGGACGACACCGCCATCGCGGTAGCCGGCTTCCACCGGCGCGGTCAGGACCGTCTCGTGCCCGGCCTGGCCCCGCGAACTGGTCAACACGACCCACCTGTCGGTGGCCGGGTTCCAGGCCCGCAGCGCCACGATCCGCGCCGGGTCGATGGTGCCCGACCAGCGCAGGATCGGCTCCTGCCTGGTCGCCCCGAGCGGCAGGTCGTACCGCTGGAAGATCACCCCACGGCTGGACGGGTGTCGATCGTCGCGCCGTCGAGCGGACGCAGCGAGGCGAGGTCCACGCTCCTGTCGTGCTGGACATCGAGCGTGGTCGGCACGTCGGCCGCCTCGCCCTGGTAGCCGTTGGTCGGCAGGACGACGTCCGCCTTGGTGAAGGTGGCGGTCAGCCCGACACCCTCCGCACCCGGAATCCGGGCGGACAGTTCGGCCGAGAGCGGGTCGGTGCTCTTGACTGTCGAGTTCAGCTCGGTCGGGACGTCCGGGATGCTGGCGCTGCTGAAGCGCACCTCACGGGTGGCGGAGTTGCCCAGCGCGTCGGTCGCAGTGAGCGTGATGGTGTGCTCCCCGGCCGGCAGGCCGTGGCCGATCTGGTCGCCCTGCTTGACGGCCGCGCCGTCCAGCGTGATGACCGGCGTGCCGACCACACCGGTGGCATCCTGATCTTGACGTTGAGCGCGACGGTCGAGGTCAGCCGCTGCCCGGCCGCCGGGACGCTGCTCTCGATCTCCGGCGCGGTGTTGTCGGTCGTGAAGCGCCGCGTCGAGGTCTTGTCCCCGACTACCGCCTTGATGGTGTGGGCGCCGTCCGCGATCGACGTCGTGTCCACGTCGGCGCGCTTGCCCAACGCCGGCAGCGCCGAGCCGTCCTGCGCGGTGACATCGAACAGGACCGTCTTGTTCAGCACCGCGTTGTAGCTGCTGCCGCAGGTCCCGTCACCGATGTAGGTGGTCACCTGTGAACCGGCGGGTAGTTCCCCGAGCCGATGGTGACCGTCGTCTGGGCGATCGACCGGGTCAGCTGGGTCGCCTTCGCGCCGGTCGGCAGCAGTTGGAAGTCCCGCAGCGTGAAGTCGTCGTAGTTGTCGCAGCCGCCCGCCTTGGCGCTGCCGTGGTCGTTGCCCGCGACGAACTCCACGGCGTTGACACCCGGCACCAGCCACTCGTTGGGGAAGGTGAGGTCGGCGACCTCCTTCTCCCACATGCCGATCTCCAGCGGGATACCGTTGATCAGCGCCTTGTTGTCGTAGCCGTTGTCGCTGCCGTTGCCACCGACGAACACCTTCAGGTGCGCGTCGTCCCCACTGCCGAGGGTGTCGACCGTACGTGTGGTCGGGGCACCAGCGATGGTGAAGTGGAACTCGGCGTCCTTGTTGGCCCGCAGGTGCCGTCGCCCAGCGCCAGTGCGGCGGCGGTCGTCTCCGCCTTCGTCACTGTCGTGCCGCTGGTGGTGACGAGGTACGTGGTGCCGGCCGTGACAGTGCCCGCCGTGCCCAGCGTGAGGCTCGTCGCCTCCCGGGTGAGCGTGAAGTCGTCGTGGTTGGCACAGGTCGCACCGTTGAGGGTGCCGTTGTAGTCGCCGGTCCGGACCTCGACGACATTGTCACCGAGGCGCAGGAACCGGGTCGGAAACGCCAGCTTGACATCTTCCGCACCGGCCGCGCCGTAGTCACCACCAGGTCGACCCGCTGGCCGTTGACCAGCGCGTAGTTCTGGTAGCGCGCCTCGACCGAGTTGCCGGCCTGGACCAGGAGACCGAGGGTGGCGGTGCCGGTGGCAAGCGCCTCCGCGTTCTCGACGGGCTTGTCGTCGATGGCCAGCGACTCGACGTGGTCCCTGCCTCCGCTGGGCAGCGCGGCGATCACCGGGCGGGTGCCACGTACGCGGGCACCGTCACCGGGGTGACCACCGCCGCGCCGGCCGGGGCGTTGTTGACGTCGACGGTCACCGACGTCTTCGCGCCCGACTGGGTGCTCGCGCTGACGGTGTGCGTACCGTTGGTGAGCTTCGTGGTGTCGAGGTCGGTGCGCAGGCCGGAGGTGCTGCCCGGCTCACCGGAGATGACGAAGGTCAGGTCCTGGTTGAGCAGTTTCGCCGACGTGCCGCAGGTGCCGTCACCGAAGCTGTAGCTGAACAGGTTCTGCTCGCCGTCGGCGACGACGCCGAGCAGGCTGAGGCTGATGCTGCTCAGCGCGTAGTCGTCGTAGTTGGGGCAGCGGCCACCCTCACCGTTCGGCAACTCCTCGTAGCCGACGGCGGTCTTGGTGGTCGTGTCGACCCAGTTCGCTCCGGCGTGGACGGTGACGGTGTTCGTCCCCGGCTGTAGCCAGTCACCGGGGAAGTCGAGGGTGCCGACCTGCCCGCCCGCGATGTCCGGGAGGTAGATCCGGTCGGTCTCTGCCGTGTGGGCGTTGACGGTGAGGTAGTTGCGGTAGCGGGCCTCGGTGCCGTTGCCACCCATCTCGAAGGCGAAGTGCGCGGTGCCGGCTGTCTTGTCGGCGTCGCTCCTGTCGCCGTCGACCGCGAGCGTGGTCACGGAGTCGTTCTCGGTGACCGGCTCGACGACGACGGGGACCGTGCCCTCGATGTTCTGCCCGCTGCTCAGATTGATCAGCGGTGCGGTCCCGCTGGTCGCTGTCGTCTGCGCTTCGGCGAGGGTGGGGCTGAAGGCCGTGGCCGGTCCGGCGATGAGGAGGAGCGCCACTGCGGACAGGAGTCCGCGTGTTCGCGATCGCTTCCTACGCGCACGTGGTTCGTGCGTCATGACGAGTTTCTCCTTGGTTGGGGAACGAACCGCCGATGCCGAACACCGTGATGCCGACTGGGGCGGGCAGGGGGCCACCATTGGTGGCCGGTCATGGCGTCGTCTGGGCGCGTACGAGCCGCCGACGACGTGCCTGACGCCACAGCAGCGCCACGACGCCCGCGACGAGCAGCACGCCGCCGGCGACAGTGCCGATCCACAGACCGAGGCGGTGGCCAGGTTCCGTCCCGCTCACCGCCGGCACGTCGCCGAGCACCCAGTCGTGGGCGTACTGGTCGGGGCCGTACACCTCGCGCTTGCCCCGGGGCCGGTCGCGACCGTCCGGTACGCGGGATCGAGGTCGGCCAGCATCCGGATCTCGATGCGGGCGATGCCCACCGGTCCCGAGCAGGTGTACTCGACGTCCACACCGGAATTGGTTAGGTCACGCGGCGGGTCGACGGTGCCGGCGCACGGGTGCCCGTCACTGGTCAGGATCATCTGCTTGAGCAGGTAGCTCGCGAACTGTTCGGAGGAGGCGAGGGCTGTCGCGTCCGACGGCTGGGCGGAGACCGCGCCGTCGAGCATCACGCGCTCCTGCGGCAGCAGGCCGAGCCGGACGCCGAGCAGTGTCAACTCGTCTGCGCCGCCCACCTTCCAGCGGAGGTGCACCACCTCGTCGCGGTCCGCGTCCGCGGCGATCGTCACGGTCTGCGGATAGCCGTACGGGTGGGCTCCGGCGGAACCGCCGCGGCGAGCAGGGTGAGGGTGAACGCCACCCACGTGAGGAGGCTCGCCACGACACGGCGGGGCCAACGTGCGGTTGAGGGCATGCCAGCGCTCCGGTCTAGAGGTGCTGTGGCACGCCGGAGGGCGCGGCCGATCGGAGACCCTGCCGGCTCTGTGCGAACTCGCCTGGCAGGCCCGATGAGAAGTGAGCGCTGTGGGGATGAACAGTTAGTTGATCATCCGAGTGCGAACGGGCCGCCTCTCAGAGGACCCGGGTCACCTGCTCGGCGGTGACGACCGCGTCCCGTCGCGCCCTGTCGAGGTTGGCGCTGATCACCACTGACGCACCGACGGACAGCGGCGCCAGCAACCACTTCAGCGGCTGTTCGGTCTCGGCGGCGTCGACCAGCAGCCGGTCGCTCGCCCGCAGGTCCAGCATCGTGGCGAACTCCTGGGCGAGCGCACCCCACTGGCCGTAGGTGGTGCCGTCCGCGGTGGCCGGGTCCGACGGGCGGATGGCGGTGTGGTCGGGCGCGGCCTCACCGTGGCGAAGCACCTCGGCGGACCAGTCCAGCCAGCCCAGCGGCACGTCGTCGAGCCGCCCCGGCCCAATGCCGACGAGGTAGCGGTGCGCTGCCTCCGGCACGTCCTCCAGCCAGTCGTCCTGTCGCTCCGGCGTCACGAAGACCGCGTCGAACGGCCGGTCGCCGCCCGGTTCGAGCACCGCCAGGCCCGCTGTGGCGCGCGGTCGGAACGACACCGCCAGGCCGGAGGCCCAGGCGCCCAACAACACAGCGGCGGTACGCCAGTGCGCCGGCAGCAGGACCGCTACGCGGCTGCCGGGGCCGAGCCCGCAGCCGTCCCGCAGCAGGCCCGCGCTGCGCGCCGCCCAGGCACCGAGCTGGTGTGCGGTCAGGTCGACGCGCTCACCGGTCGCCTCGTCCCGGTAGCTGAGCAGCGGACGTTCGGCCTCGACGGGCCGGGCCGCCTGGTCGGCCGTGACGGTTGGCTGCATCTCCACGCTCCCCGGGTCGGCGTCGGCACCACAGTACTCAACGACTTTGGTCGCAGCGGTCGTCGGCCGATGGCCGTATCGGGTGACCGGATGGCCCGCGCAGGGTGCAGGAACCCCGCGACGCCGCCGAGGAGCACCGATGCCGACCGAACCCGAACCCGAACCCGCCACCGCCGACCGCCCCGCCGATCGCCCTGCCACCACTGATCGCCCCTCCGCCGCCGGCCCGTCGCCGCCGGCCGTCTGCCGCTGCGGCGACGGCTCCTGCCGGTGATCGCGTTGCTGCTGCTCGCGCCGTGGGCGGCGGAGTGCTCGTGGGTGGCTTCGCCATCGACGACTTCCTCCCAGTGTTGATCTTCCTGGGCCCGATGTACGGCGGCGCGGCCATCCTCATCCGGGAGACGGCCCGGCACCTCGGCGCGGGCTGGCCGACGATCGTGCTGCTCGCCGCCGCGTTCGGCGTACTCCAGGCTGGTCTGGTCGACCAGTCGCTGTTCAATCCCGGCTACCTGGACGACACGCAGTACGCCGACACCCGTGCCGCCGCCGAGGCGTCGCTGGTGCCGGGGCTCGGGTTCAGCCTCCGGCAGGCCTACGACTTCGTGGGCAACCACATCGTGCTGACCATCTGCGCGCCGATCGTGCTCGTCGAGTCGTTCCTCGGGCGGATCGCCGGCTGCGACCGTGGCTGGGTCGTCCCGGCCTCGTCGTGGTCAGCCTGGTCTACCTGCTCGGCAGTCTGCTGATCTTCTCGGACAGCAGCGGCCGGAAGGACTTCCTGGCCAGCCCGCTCCAGCTGTCCTTCGCCACGGTGCTGGTCCTCGCCCTCGTCACCAGCGCCCTGCTGCCCCGCTGGCGTCGCCCCGTCCGCGCCGGACCCGTCGGGCGCCGCACCCGCTCGGGTGGGCCTGGCGGTCGCGATCATCCCTCTCGGCACCGACCTGGCACCCGGCTGGGCGGGGTGGCCATCGCGGTGGCGCTCGCCGCCACCACCGGAAGCCTCGTCGCGTACTGGTCGTCGCGCAGCGGTTGGGGCAGCGACACGTGTTGCCGCCGGCACGGCGGGCCTGGTGATGGCCGCCGCGTTCGCGTACGTGGTGCCGCCGTACTCCCCGGCGAGCCCGGCCGCGGCCCTGGCCGGCGACATCGCGGTCACCGTCCTCACTGTCGCTCTGGTCGTGGGCGCCTGGTGGCGGCTGCGTGCTTCGCCCGCTGTTCACGTCGCCGCAAGCTGATGCTCCCCAACGGCTGTCAGCCTCCGTGCGGGTACGACCTAACGGAGGAAGTCCTTGACATTCAGAAGAGCATTCACCGCGCTCACCGCAGCCGGTGTCGCCGCCGCCAGCCTGACCGGGGCCACCCCGTGTCGGCCGGCGCGCACCACCACCCCGGCCTGTCGCTCGCCTTCGACCGGGTCGCCACGTACCCGGTGTTCCAGAACCGCCCCGCCGGCGAGGACCCGGCGACCCCGACGGTCGCCGAGATCTCGGCGGTCAGTGAGGACGGCCGCACCCTGATCCACACCGACGCGCTGGCCCGGCGCATCGGTTTCCTGGACATCTCCCGCGCCGACCAGCCGCGCGGCCTCGGCACGCCTCGTTGGCGCAGCTGGGCAACGCCGAGGACGAGCCCACCTCGGTCGCCGTGGTCGGGAAGTACGTATTGGTGGTGGTGAACACCAGCGGTAGCTACACCGAGCCGTCCGGCCGACTGGACGTGGTCGAGCTGGCCAGCCGTACGCGGGTGGCCAGCCTCGACCTGGGCGGTCAGCCCGACTCGATCGCGATCAGCAAGGACAAGCGGTACGCCGCGATCGCCATCGAGAACGAGCGCGACGAGGAGGCCACCCGCCCGGCGGCGAGGAGGGTGACCTGCCCCAGGCGCCGGCTGGCTTCGTACAGATCGTCGACCTGGCCGGGAAGTCTCCGGCCGGGTGGCGGCTGCGGCCGGTAGCGCTGACCGGCGCCGACGGGACCGCGCTGCCCGCGCTGGTGCGGGCCGGGCTCGCCGCGCCGACCGATCCCGAGCCGGAGTACGTCTCGATCAACAGCCGCAACCAGCTGGCCGTGACGCTCCAGGAGAACAACGGCGTCGCCCTGGTCGACCTGCCCAGCGGCCGGATCACCACGGTGTTCAGCGCCGGCACCGCCACGATCAACGGCATCGACACCAGGAAGGACGGTGTCATCGACCTGACCGGCAGCATCACCGACGTGCCGCGCGAGCCGGACGCGGTGGCCTGGGTCGACGACCGTTACCTCGCCACCGCCAACGAGGGTGACTGGCACGGCGGCACCCGGGCTGGTCCGTTTTCGACAGCCGCAGCGGACGCGTCGTCTGGGACGCCGGCAACACCTTCGAGCGGCTCGCCGTCACCTACGGGCTGCACAACGAGGACCGGGCCGCCAAGAAGGGCACCGAGCCGGAGGGCGTGGCCGTCGCCGAGTACAACGGCGTGCGGTACGCGTTCGTCGGCTCGGAGCGGAGCAACTTCGTCGCCGTCTACGACCTGGGCAACCCCACCCGGCCGGTCTTCCGGCAGATCCTGCCGACCACCAACGGCCCGGAGGGGCTCCTGCCGATCCCGTCGCGTGGGCTGCTCGCGGTCTCCAGCGAGGAGGACGACGCCTCGGTCAACGTTCGGGCCTCGGTGTCGCTCTTCCAGCTCGGCGCGGGCACGCCGGCGTTCCCGAGCATCGTCTCCGACGCCGACCGGGCCGGCACCCCGATCGGTTGGGGTGCGCTCGGCGCATTGAGCGCGGCACCGGGCAAGCGGGACCAGCTCTACAGCGTCACCGACGCTGCGTACAGCCAGACCCGCATCCTCACCATCGACGCGAAGCGGACGCCGGCCGTGATCACCGCCGCCCTGCCGGTGCGGGACGCCGCAGGCGCACCGGTCGGGTACGACGCGGAGGGCATCTTCGCCCGCCCGCAGGGCGGCTTCTGGCTCGCCGTCGAGGGCGCCAAGGGCGCGGAGAACAAGCTGGTCCGGCTCGACGCGGCCGGGCTGACCCGGCAGACCGTCGCGCTGCCCGCCGAGGTCGCCGCCGGCCTGGGCAAGCAGGGCCTGGAGGGGTCACCGCGACCACCGACCGGCAGGGCCGGGAGATCGTCTGGGTGGCCGTGCAGCGGAGCTGAGCACCGACCCGGCCGGCATCGCCCGGCTCGGCCGCTATGACGTGGCGGCGGGCACCTGGAGCTGGTTCGGCTACCGGTTGGTGCCACCACAGTGCCCGGTGACTGGATGGGCCTGTCCGAGATCACTGTGGTCGGCGACCGCCTCGCGGTGATCGAGCGGGACAAGCTGAACGGCCCGGCCGCCACGGTCAAGCGGATCTACACGGTGCCACTGCCGAGTGCCGCGGCGGCGACCGGCCCGCTGACGGTGCTGCCGAAGACGCTCGCCGTCGACGTGCTGCCGCGCTGCGCGCCACCAACGGGTGGACGCAGGAGAAGCTGGAGGGTCTGACCGTGGCCGGCGACGGCGAGGTGTACGCCATCACCGACAACGACGCGGTCCAGGACGCCACCGGTGAGACGGTGCTCCTGCGGCTCGGCTCCAGCCGAAAGGTCTTCGGACACCGCTGATCCGACTCGGCCCGGCGTCCACGCTGGTGGGCGCCGGGCCGATCGCGCACCGTGACCGTCCGCCGGGCCGCCACCCACCTCCACCACCTTTGCTCTGCTTCAACGGACGCAACACACACGCTCGGTGACCGCGACGCCGGTAGGGCAGCCTCGGGTCCTGGGCACAGCCGCAGGTGAAGCTGGTAGTGCGTCTGTTGAAGCAGAGCAAAGGGGCTGAGCAGTACAGCTGGGTGGCCGACGGAGGTCACGCGGGTGACAAACACCGCCCAGGCCCGGCGTCCACCAGCGTGGGCGCCGGGCCTCGCGGGTCTACTCCTTGACCATCACGACGTCGGTCGGGCGTTCGACCGTCACGGCGGTGCCGTAGTCGAACAGTTCGAGCGTCGAGTTGACCGTTCCGGTGTCGAGCCGCCCTTCGCCGTCGATCGCCAGGTGAGGCTAAGCCCCACCGTCGCGATCCGGCCGTCGCGATCCAGCGTGACGTCGCCGGCCGTGCTGCTCGACCCGTCCTCGCCGGTCTCGGCGTACGTGAAGTGCAGCGTGCCGTCCGGCTCTCGGTGACCGTGGCGTTCTGCCGCTTCAACGCCGCGAACAGGGCAGCCGGGTCGGGTTCGGCGGCAGCCAACACCCGTTCCCGTCGCCGTAGAGGAGAGCCGGTCGTACTTCCGGGTACTGCCCGTACCGGCCGTACGTCTCGCCCGGGCCCTTGTCGGCCGGCAGCGGGCCGAGCGGTCGTTCGCCACCCTCGTACCGGGTGCCGTTGATCAGCAGTTCGGTCATGACCGAGTCGTCCTGCGGCGCACGGACGTAGCCGGTGACGCTCCGCGGGTCGAACGCGCCCTCGTAGGTCAGCCCACCCGGGCCCGAGTTGGTCAGTCGCATCCGGTAACTGATGTTCTCGCTGGCGGCGGCCGCCGAGACCAGCCGCATCGCTGGCGAGGCGGGTGCCGGTGGTCCGGCCTGGGTGGTCCCGCCGGAGCGGCCCGCCGGGGAGTCCGTCGGCACGGTCAGCGCGGTGCCGACACCCAGCGCCAACAGCGCGCAGGTGGTGCCCACCAGCGCGGTGGTGCGGCGTCGCCGGGCTCGCCGGCCGCGTTGGATCAACGCCCCAGCGGAGGTGCGGAGTGCGTCTCGCCGTCGACGATGTCGTGCAACCGCCGACCGAGACGGTCATCGATGTCGTTCATGACTATCACCTGCTTACCGTGTCGAAGGATTCCTCAAGGAGGTGGCGAAGTTTGCCCAGTGCCCGGGCGTTCTGGCTCTTGACCGTGCCGAGCGAGCAACCCAGCACCTGGGCGACCTCACGCTCGCTCAGGTCCTCGTAGTGGCGGAGCACCACCACCGCTCGCTGCTTGGCCGGCAGCGACATCAGCGCCCGGCGCAGGACGACGGCGTCGGGGCCGACGCCGTCGGCCGGAACCGCCCGGTCGGGCACGTCCGCGAAGAGGCTCTCGCGGCGACGCCGCCGCCAACTGGACGTGTGGTTGTTGACCAGGGCCCGGCGTAGGTAGGCGTGCGGGTCGCCGAGCCGGGACAGCCGACGCCACCGCTCGTAGACCTTGACCAGGCTGTCCTGGAGCAGCTCCTCGGCCCGCCACCGGTCGCCGCTGAGCAGCATGGCCAGCCGGATGTGTCGCTGCCACGCCACCTCGACGAACGCGACGTAGGACCGGTCCGCCGCGGACAGTGGTTTCTGTTGGTCGGTCACGCGCCTTACACGCGGCGGGGTCACCAAAGGTTGTCAGGCCGAGGGCAGTTCCGGCCCGCCGTCGAGCAGTGGGGCGAGCAGGTCGTCGTACTCCTCGACCCTGGTCAGGACCTCGGCGGCGGTGAACTGGCGGACGGCCGGCTTCCGGCCGCGCGCGCCGGCCTCGACCTCGTCCCAGGTCAGTGGCGTCGACACCGAGGGCACCGACTGGGCGCGCAACGAGTACGGGGCGACGGTGGTCTTCGCCGCGTTGTTCTGACTCCAGTCGATGAAGACCTTTCCCGGCCGGAGGTTCTTCGCCATCTTCGACACGATCAGCTTCGGGTGGGCCTTCTCCAACTCTTGGGCGATCCGCCGGGCGTAGTCGGAGACGAGATCGGACGACTGGGTGCCGGCGATCGGGCAGCAGAGCTGCATGCCCTTCTTGCCGGAGGTCTTCGGGTACGACTCGATGCCGTCCTCGGCGAGGCGGTCACGCATCAGCACCGCCACCGGGCAACACTCGGCGAGGCCGGCCGGTAGGCCGGGTCCAGGTCGACGACCATCATGTCCGGGTGCTCGCCGACCTTCCACTGCGGCGTGTGCAGCTCCAACGCCGCCAGGTTGGCCAGCCAGACCAGGGTGGGCAGGTCGTCGGCGACCACGTAGTCGATGGTCTCCCGGCCCTTCGTCGACCCGGGGCCGGCAGGTTCTCCACCCGGACCCAGTCCGGGGTGGCGGCGGGCATGTTCTTCTCGAAGAACGACTTGTCGTCCACCCGTTGGGGAAGCGGATCCGGGTGACCGGCCGGTCCCGCAGGTGCGGCAGCAGCACCGGGAGATCCGGGTGTAGTAGTCGATCACCTCACCCTTGGTGAAGCCAGCCGCCGGATAGAGCGCCTTGTCCAGGTTGGACAACTCCAGCGCGCGGCCCTCGACATCCACCCGCAGCCGCTCAGCCGGCATCGTCGACCTCCTCGGCAGGTTTGTCCGGGCGCAATCGCAGCACCCGGGGAAAGCGCAGCCGGCCGTCGGGGGTGCGCTGGCCGTACTTCACCTCCACCACCACCCGGGTGTTACCCAGATGGCGCCTCGCGCATCCTCGCGCGGCACCCCGGGCGCGAACGGTGACACGCCGGAGCGCAGCGGCTCCAGCTCGCCGAGGAGCTGGCGTTCGATGGCCGCGCCGATTCCGCCGCCGACGCGACCCCGATAGATCAGTCGGCCGTCCGGGCCGGGCACCCCGACCAGCAGCCCGCCGACGCGGCGCGCGCCCGGCCGCCAGCCGCCGATGACGAAGTCGCCGGTCACCTCCAGCTTGACCTTCACCCAGTCCGGTGAGCGCACCCCGGGCGGTAGACGGCGCCGACCCGCTTGGCCATCACGCCCTCCAGGCCGTGCTCGCCAGCGGCCTCGTAGGTGGCCGGCCCGTCGGCGAACACCGGAGGCACCGCCACCGGGGCCACCGAGAGCGAGCGCGTCCAGGGCCTCGCGGCGACGCTCGTACGGCCAGCCGGTCAGGTCGTCGCCGTTCATCCGGAGCAGGTCGAAGATCATGTACGTCACCGGCATGATCGCTGCCAACCGGGCCGCCTTGTTCCGGTCCCGCACGTGCATCCGCTCGGCCAGCGCGGTGAACGACGGCTGCCCGCTCTGGCCGAGCAGCACCACCTCACCGTCGAGCAGCACGTCGTCGACCTGCTCCGGCAGGGTGGCCAACTCCGGGTACGCGGCGGTGATCTCGACGCCGGAACGGGCATACAGGTGTTGACCGCCACCGGAGATGTCGGCCAGGGCGCGGACGCCGTCCCACTTGAACTCGTACGCCCAGCCGTCACCCGCCGGGAGCGGCCCGGTCATCGCGAGCATCGGCTTGAGCGGCGCGCCGGGCACGACCCGACTGTAGTAGCAGCCCGAACACCTCGCGTCCGGTTCTTCGGGATGCGAGCATGGTCGATACCGGGGAAGGAGCGCAGGATGCGTGCCATCTGGAAGGGAGCCGTGTCGTTCGGGCTCGTCTCGATCGGGGTGAAGCTCTACTCCGCGACCGAGGAGAAGGACATTCGGTTCCACCAGGTGCACCGCGAGGACGGTGGCCGGATCCGCTACAAGCGCACCTGCTCGGTCTGCGGCGAGGAGGTCACCTACGACGACATCGCCAAGGGCTACGACATCGGCGGCGGGGAGATGGTGATCCTCACCGACGAGGATTTCGCCGAACTGCCGCTGACCAGCTCGCGGGCGATCGACGTGCTGGAGTTCGTTCCGGCCGAACAGGTCGACCCGATCCTCTACAACAAGGCATATTTTCTCGAGCCCGAGGGCGCGGCGACCAAGCCGTACGTGCTGCTGCGCGACGCGCTGATCGACTCGGAGCGGGTGGCGATCGTCAAGGTGGCATTGCGCCAGCGGGAACAGCTCGCCACGCTGCGGGTCCGCGAGGGCGTGCTGCTGCTCAACACCATGCTCTGGCCGGACGAGATCCGTACCCCGGACTTCGGCTTCCTCGACGAGGACCTCAAGGTGCGCCCGCCGGAGCTGGCGATGGCCAGCTCGTTGATCGACTCGATGACCGGTGAATTCGAGCCGGACGTCTTCACCGACGATTACCGGGCCGCGTTGCAGGAGGTCATCGACGCCAAGGTGGAGGGTCGCGAGGTCGTCCAGCCGGAGGAGGCCGAGGAGGCGCCGGCCGCCGCGGTGGACCTGATGGCGGCGCTGAAGGCCTCGGTGGAGCGCGCCAAGGCGGCACGCGGCGAGCAACCAGCCCGTGGTGGTGGCGGCGGTGAGCCGACGCCGATCTCGTCGGCCCGGTCGGCGCAGAAGGCAGCCGAGAAGAAGGCGGCCAAGGCCCCGGCGAAGAAGACCGCGGCGAAGAAGACCGCCGAGAAGAAGACCGCCGAGCCGGCGAAGAAGACCGCCGCGAAGAAGGCGGAGCCGGCGAAGAAGACGGCCGCGCGCAAGACCGCCCCGCAAGAGCGCCTGACCGTACGGCAGCGACGGCGGTGTCCGCCGGGTTGGTACGCTCCGCCGGCCGCTGGCGACCGGAGGAGCCCCATGCCGTACACCCTGATCTGGACCGGTTGCTCACGCCCGGCGCCCGCTTCACCGACGAGCACGGCGGATACCAGATCGAGGTCCACCCCGTGGGCGACATCGTGCTGCCCACCGGCCAGGTGGTGGGTGCGACCCGCTGGTCTGCCCGGAGGCGGAGCCGTTCACGGTGACCGTGCCGCCGGGGCGGCATCCCGCCCGCGCCTGGGTGGCCGTGGTGCTCCGGAAGGACGCCGAGGTGGACCGCCGGGTCGCCGCACTGGAACTGGTCGTCTCCGACGAGCCGACCATCCGCTGGGAGCCGGCCGTGGCGGGCGACCAGGACGTCGCCACGCTCGGTGCGGACGACTACTTCGGGTACGGGTGGACGCCGGTGTCGGCACCTTCGCCGACCCGACGGCGCTCGCCGCCCTGGAGGGTTGGGACGAGGAACGGGTCGAGGAGGTCTTCATTCCGGCCGAGCTGCCCTCGTCACCGGTCCCGGGGCTGATCACCGCCGTTCTGGACGAGGCCAGCGGTGCCAATGTCGTCACCGTGTCCACCGGTTGGGGCGACGGCTGCTACGGCACCTGGATCGGCCGTGCCGCCGACGGCCGGGTCACCTCGTTCGTGACCGACTTCATGGTCGTCCCGGAATAACCGACCGGGAACGCCTCGGAACTGTCGCTCTGGGCGATCCGAGGCGTCCGCGGCGGGCACGGTGGCCGCGATGCGGGTACCGTGTGCGTCGGCTTTCCCCGGCACCGGGTGCCGGCCACACTTCGCAGCAGGAGTCGACGACGTGAGCGAGCGGACGCAGCAGAACCGGTCGGCAGGCCAGGACCAGAGCCCAGCGACCAAGTCGGGCCGGCGGCTGGCGGCCCAGCTGGCGGCGAAGAAGGCTGCCGACGCGAAGCGCCGCCGGCAGGCGTGGGCGGGCGGCCTCGCCGGCGTCGCGGTGATGGCGCTGCTGATCGGCGGTTTCGTGTGGATCGACCGGAACCGGGGCGACGACAAGCCCGCCAACCAGGCCGGCACGACCCCGTCCGCGTCGGCCCCGGCCCCGACGCCCCGGCGCACCCCGCCCCGCAGCTGCCCGAGGGCTCCGACCCGGCGCTGGGCAGCAAGCCGACGGTGGCGAAGGGCACGGGTGACCTCAAGAAGCTCGCCGTCACCCCGCTGATCAAGGGCAAGGGCGCGGCCGTGCAGAAGGGTCAGACCATCACCACGAACTACGTGGGGTGTTCTTCAAGGACGGCAAGGAGTTCGACTCCTCCTGGAGCAGCGGGCAGCCGGCCACCTTCCCGATCGGCGTCGGCCAGGTCATCCCGGGTTGGGACCAGGGCCTGGTCGGTGTGACAGTGGGCAGCCGCGTGCAGCTCGACATCCCGGGCGAGCTGGGGTACGGCAACGACGCGGCCAAGGCCGATGGACGCCCGACCGGTCCGCTGCGCTTCGTGGTGGACGTGCTCGCCGCCCAGTGACCTGTCCGGGTCGTCCCGGTTGTCGCCGGGGCGCGATGGAGTTGTTCACATGGGGCTTCCGGCCCGTCACCCAACGGCAGTAGGTTCGGCCTCACCCGGGCGGTTCGCCACCCGGGGTGAGCATCCGAACGGGGACGCGGAGGTGCAGATGACGGCGCTGGACGAGCCGGGGCGGACCGCCCGGGTGTTGTGGGCGTACTTCGAGCCCGTGCACGCCATCACCTACCTGCACCCCGGGCCCGTGCCGCGTACGAGGCGGTCGGGTTGCGTGGCTACTGGCGCGGCTACTTCGCCGGCCGCTCCGCGCCGCTGGGGCCACCGAGGCGGCACCGGTGATCGCCGCCTTCTTCAACTTCGCGCCGCCGATGGTGGCCCGAGCGCTGCCGGCGGTGTGGCGGTTGGCCAGTCCGCAGGAGGTGCTCCGCGCCCGCCTGACCGGTGCCGTGCAGGCGCTGGCGGAGCTGACCTACCAGCTGCCGGAGTCACACCTGGCGGAGGCCGCCGACCTGCTGGAGCGGGCCGCCTCGGCGGCACAGACCGCCGGCCGGGTGCTCGGCGCGGTCAACGCGGCGCTTCCGGTCGGCGAATACCCGCTGGCCCGGCTCTGGCAGGCCGCGACCACGCTCCGCGAGCACCGGGTGACGGGCACACGGCGGCGCTGGTGGCCGCCGGGCTGGACCCGGTGGAGACGCTGACCTGGCGGGTCGCGCTTGACGGTTCGCCGCCGCAGTACCTGCTGGGCCGGGGCTGGTCCGAGGAGCAGTGGCAGGCCGCCCGCGAGCGGCTGGCGCAGCGGGTTGGCTGACCGGCGACGGCGCGCCCACCGAGCACGGCCGGGCCGAGTTCCAGGCCGTCGAGGACGCCACCGACCGGGCCGCCGCGCACCCGTGGCAGACACTCGGCCGCGACGACACCGACCGGCTGCGGGAGCTGCTGGACCCGATCGCCCGGTCCGGCCACACGTTGCTCCCGGAGAGCAGCCCGCTCGGCCTGCCCGCCCTGCCCGGCTGACCGGGCACCCACCGGTCGGGCAGGATGGGCCCGTGACGGATGCGGTGGTCTTCGACCTGGACGGCGTGATCGTGGATTCCGAGCCGGTGTGGGAGGAGGTTCGCCGGGCGTACGTGGCGACGCACGGCGGGACGTGGCAGCCGGACACCCAACGCCGGCTGATGGGGATGAGCACCGGCGAGTGGGCCCACTATCTCAGCGGTGAGCTGGGCGTCGGCCGCACCGCCGAGCAGGTCGCCGTCGAGGTGGTCGAGGAGATGACCCGACGGTACCGGGACCACGTACCGCTCATCGACGGCGCCGACCAGGTCGTCCGCCGGCTGGCCGCGCGCTGGCCGCTGGGGTTGGCCAGTTCGTCGCCGACCCGGCTGATCGAGGCGGCGCTGGCCGCCACCGGCCTGACCGACGCGTTCGGCGCGACCCTGTCCACCGAGCAGACCGAGCGGGGCAAGCCCGCACCGGACGTGTACCTGAGCGTCGCGCAACGCCTCGGCGTCGATCCGGCCCGCTGCGTGGCCGTGGAGGACTCGTCCAACGGGGTGCGCTCCGCCGCCGCGGCGGGATGCGGGTGGTGGCGGTGCCGCACGGGTCGTACCCTCTCGACCCGGACGCCGCCCGGTTGGCCGTGGTGACGCTGAACGCGATCGGTGAGCTGACCCGGAGCTGGTCGACGGGCTGGGTTGACACCGGCCGAGCGGGTAGAGACCCGGATGAAAGCCATCGTTTACGAGCGCACCGGCGACCCTTCGGTGCTGGATCTGGTCGACCGGCCGGTGCCGGAGCCGGGTGCGGGCGACGTCCTGGTGCGGATGGCGGTCGCGGGGTGAACCCGACCGACTGGAAGTCCCGTCGCAACTCTCCTCCGGACGGGTGGCAGATCCCGGGGCAGGACGGCGCCGGGGTGGTGGAGGCGGTCGGTGCGGGGTCGACCCGGACCTGATCGGCGAACGGGTGTGGATCTGGGAGGCGGCCTGGCAGCGGCCGTGGGGCACGTCTGCGGAATACACGTTGGTGCCGGTCCGGCAGGCGGTCCGCCTCGGCGACGCCGCGTTCGAGCTGGGGCCGCCCTGGGCATCCGTTCCTCACCGCGCACCGCTGTCTGACAGCTGGTGAGTTCATGCCGGACACGCTGCGCGCCGGTGCGCTGGCGGATCACACGGTGCTGGTGCAGGGTGGCGCGGGCGCGGTCGGGAATGCCGCGATCCAGCTCGCCCGCTGGGCCGATGCCATGGTGATCGCCACGGTGAGCAGCTCGGAGAAGGCGCAGCTCGCGGCGGCGGCCGGAGCGTCCTACGTGATCAACTATCGGGAGCAGGCCGTGGCCGAGGAGGTCCGCAAGATCGCCCCGACGGGGTCCACACGGTCGTGGAGGTCGCCCCCGCCCGTAACGCCTCGATCGACGTCCAGGTGCTGCGGCACGGCGGCGCGGTCGCATGTACGCCGACGACGGCGGGGGCGAGGTGAGCATCCCGATCCGGGCGATGATGGCGCCGAATGCCCGGTGGCAGTTCGTGCTGGTCTACACGGAGCCGAAGGCGGCCAAGGCGCAGGGCGTGAAGGACGTGGCCGCGGCGGCCAGCCAGGGTGGCATTCGCGTCGGTGCCGACGCCGGCCTGCCGCTGCACTACTACCCCTGGCCGAGGCGGCAGCGGCGCACCAGGCGGTGGAGGACTCGACGGTGGGCAAGGTGCTCATCACCACCGGCGAGGCCTGATCGGGTCGCGGAACACCCGATTTCCCCGTCAGCAGGACAGAAGCGAACAACTTTCGCAACAATGACGGTGCGGGTCACACCCGCGTGGAACGGGCGGCCCCGGCGCGGTGCGAACGCCGGGGCCGCCCCGGAGAGGATCTTCAGGAGTTACCCTGCCCAACAGGCGACAGTGCCGGGGAAAACGTTACGGGGCTGTCAGCTCCCGGACAGTCAGCTCGCCCTCGGCGTACCGCGAACGGACGACCTTCTTGTCGAACTTGCCCACGCTGGTCTTCGGCACCTCGTCGATGAACGCCCAGCGCTCGGGCAACTGCCAGCGCGCCACACTGCCGGCCAGGAAGTCCCGCAGTTCCTCGGCGGTCACCGAGGCGCCCTCCCGGATCACCACGGTGGCCAGCGGCCGCTCGTCCCACCGCTCGTCCGGGACTCCCACCACGCACGCCTCCAGCACCGCCGGGTGGGCCATCAGCGCGTTCTCCAGCTCCACCGACGAAATCCACTCACCCCGGACTTGATCACGTCCTTGGCGCGGTCGGTCAACGTGATGTAGCCGTCCGGCGAGAGGGTGCCCACGTCGCCGGTACGCAGCCAGCCGTCCCGGAACTTCTCCTCGTCCGGGGCGTCGTCACCGACATACCGGGCGGTCACCCAGGGACCACGCACCTCCAACTCGCCCACGGCCTTGCCATCGACGGGCATCGGGTCACCGGCCGGGCCGACGATCCGGGCCTGCACGCCCGCCGGCACCCGGCCCTGGCTGTAGCGGTAACGCCACGCCTCCTCGCCGGCCACACCGGCCGGCAGCCGGGAGACCGACCCCAGCGGGGACATCTCGGTCATCCCCAGGCGTGGATGACGTCGATCCCGTGCCGCTCGTCGAACGCGTGCATCAGCGCCGGCGGGCAGGCCGAGCCGCCGACGATCACCTCGCTCAGCGACGAGGTGTCCACGTCGTGGCTGTCCAGGTAGGCCAGCAGGTCGGTCAGATGGTCGGCACCGCGCCGGCCAGGGTGGGCCGCTCGGTGGCGATCATCTCGGCGATCGGCGCGGCCTGGAGGAACCGGTCCGGCATGATCAGCGACGCGCCGGAGAGGAAGGCCGCGTACGGCAGGCCCACGACATGGCGTGGAACATCGGCACGATGGCCAACTCCCGGTCGGTCGGCCCGAGACCGAAGCCCTCCGGCATGCAGACCTGCAACGAGTGCAGGTAGATCGAGCGGTGCGAGTAGGCCACGCCCTTCGGGTTGCCGGTGGTGCCCGAGGTGTAGCAGAGGGCTGCGGCGTCCCGCTCGTCCACCTCGGGCCAGTCGTACGTGTCCGGCCGGTCGGCGAGTAACGCGTCCCAGTGGTGCACGGTGATCCGGTCGCCTGCCGCCGCCACCAACGGCGCCGGGTCCCCGCCCCGACCACCACGACGTGCCGCACGGTGGTCAGCTCACCGATCACCCGGGCCAGCAGCGGGATGAGCGTGGTGTCCACCAGCACCACCCGGTCCTCGGCGTGGTTGGCGATGTAGACGACCTGGTCGGCGAAGAGCCGGATGTTGAGCGTGTGCAGCACGGCACCCATGCTCGGCACGGCGAAGTAGGCGACCAGGTGCTCGTTGTTGTTCCACATGAAGGTGGCGACCCGTTCGTCCCCGGTCACCCCACACTCGTCGCGCAGCCCGTGGGCCAGCCGGGCGGCGGCCCGACCCACCTCGGCGTACGTCATCCGGCGGGGTTCGGAGCCCGTCCAGGTGACCACCTCGGCCGTGCCGTGCACCCCTGCACCGTGGTCGAGGATCCGGGAGATCTGCAGGGGGCGTCCATCATCGTGCTACGCATGGGTAACAAGCTAGTGTCGGCGGTCACACGTTGGGAACCCCGTAAGTTGTCGCAGGTGAGCATCTCCTGGGCCGACTCATACGTAGGGCAGTTGCGCGCGCTCGCCGGCGACCGGACGCTGATGTTCGTCGGCGCCCGTGCCGTGGTCAGCGACGACACCGGGCGCATCCTGCTGATCAAACGCTCGGACAACGGCCAGTGGGCCATGCCGGCCGGCGCGATGGAGCTGGGTGAGTCGATCGCCGACTGCGCGGTACGCGAGGTCCGCGAGGAGACCGGGTTACGCGCGCTGCGGGTCTGCGCCTTCGCCCTCTACACCAGCCCGGACCGCACGAGCACCAACATGTACGGGCACACGTACCAGATCTTCACCACGGCGTTCAAGGTGGAGGAGTGGGACGGGCAGCTGGTCCGGGTCACCGACGAGACCACCGACGCGGCCTTCTTCCCCGCGACCGGCTGCCGACCCCGATCTCCCCGTCGGTCCTCGAAACCCTGGCCGACCTGGACGTCTTCGAGCAGACCAACCGGCTCATCCTGAGTAGGTCGGCCCCGGAGTCACCGACTCCGGGGCCGCACGCCTACTGCGGAAGGCGGAGCCCGGCGAAGAAGCCCTCCTGGATCCAGTTCGGGTACGCGACCGGCAGCTTGGTGACCTCGTCCAGCGCGGTGAGATCCTCGGCGGTCAGCGTGAGGTCCGAGGCGGCGATGTTGTCGACCAACTGCTCCTGCTTGCGGGCCCCGACGATCACGCTGGTCACGGCCGGTCGGGACAGCAGCCAGGCGACCGCCACCCGGGCCGGGCTGACCTCGTGCCGCTCGGCGATGCCCTTGAGCACGTCGACCACTCCGAAGGCGATCTCCGGATCGAACGGCGTGAAGCTGGCGTAGCCGGGCTGGAGCTGCGCGCGCCACTGTCGGCGACGGCGCCGTCCCGGCTGACCTTGCCGGAGAGGAAGCCACCGGCGAGCGGGCTCCACACGGTCAGCCCGACACCCTCGTCGAGCGCCATCGGCACCACGTCGCGCTCCACGTCCCGGCCCAGCAGCGAGTAGTACTCCTGCACGGAGACGAAGCCGGCCAACTTCTCCCGGGCGGAGATGCCCAGCGCCTTGGACATCTGCCAGGCGGCGAAGTTGGCGGCGCCGATGTAGCGGACCTTGCCCTGCCGGACCGCGTCGTCGAGCGCCCGCAGCATCTCCTCCATCGGGGTGATCTGGTCGAAGTTGTGGATCTGGTAGAGGTCGATGTGATCGGTGCCCAGCCGGCGCAGGCTGTCCTCCAGGTTCTGCATGATGTGCAGCCGGGAGGTGCCGACGTCGTTCGGGCCGGGACCGGTCCGGGAGTGCACCTTCGTCGCCAGCACCACGTCACGACGCCGCTTGCCGAGCGCCTTGCCGAGCAGTTCCTCGCCTCGCCGTCGCTGTAGCCGTCGGCGGTGTCGACGAAGTTGACCCCGCGTCCAGCGCGGTGTCCACCAGCCGCTGCACCTCGGCAGCGCCAGCCCACCCAGGGTGCCCCAGAGCGGGTGCCCGCTGCCGCCGAAGGTCATCGCGCCGAGCGAGATCTCCGAGACGTACACCCCGGTGCTGCCCAGCAGTCGGTACTTCACGTGTTGCTCCTCATGGTGGGTCGGAGGCCGAGGTCAGGCCCTCCGCGCGGTCACTATGTCGGACACCGTGTCCGGCAACGAGCGTACGTCGCCGACCCGACCCCGGCCACCTAGGATTCCGGCTATGCCCTCGATCACCCGCCGCCGCCCCGCAACCCGGACGGGCGGGCCGCCGTCGAAGCGCGGGTGCTGGAGGCCACCGAGCGGCTGCTGAAGGAGGGGCACCGCTTCACCGACCTCGGGTGCAGCGGATCGCCGCCGAGGCCGGCGTGGCCCGGTCGACCTTCTACACCCACTTCCGGGACAAGAGCGAGCTGCTCATGCGCCTCGCCGGCACCATGCGGGAGACCTCCTTCGACCGGATCCGCGACTGGGACCCGAGCGGGCCCGGCGATCAGCTGAAAGCGCTCACCGAGGTCTTCACCGACGTGATCCGGATCTACCGGACGTACGCCCCGGTGCTGGCGGCGGTCAGCGAGGTCGCCGCGTACGACGAGGTGGTCCGGGACTACTGGGCGGCCGGGCTGGAGCAGTTCGTGGCGCGCACCGTGCAGGCGTTGGACGTCGAGCAGCAGGCTGGGCGTACCCCCGCCGACCTGGACGTGACGACTGCCAGCCGGCTGATCGTGCACGGCGGCGACCGCTTCCTGGCCGACCACGTCAGCACCACGGAGGCCGCCCCGGACACCGACGCGGCGGCCGCAAGGAGTTGGCCGCGACCTGGTGGTACGGCGCCTACCGCCGCCCCGCCTGACCTCCGCCCGCTAGCGTCCGGCGGCGGTGGGGCCGAACTGCTCGGTGAAACGGCCGGTGAACAGGTCGACGCCCTTGTACTCGGCGACCGTCGCGGCCGGGACGGCGGCCGGACCGTCGGGCGTGGGCATCTGACCGGCACCGTGCCGCGACCCCAGTGGGATCAGGATCATGGGATCGGGCATCGGCTGGTAAGTGGCCGTGACCTGATCGCCGCGCAGTTGCGCGCCGATGTTCTGCGCCACGACCTCGGCGTGCTGCAACGCGTACGCCGCCATCTTGTCCTCGGCGACATCGGTGAGGTCGCCGATCGCGTAGACGTGGCCGAGGACGCCGTCGGCCCGTGCACGTTGAGCGCCTCGGTGACGGGCACCTGCCCCTGTGCGGTGAGCGTGGTGAGCCGACCGTCAGCGAGGTAGTCGCTGTTGGTGCGCGTCCCATGGGCGCGGAACCAGATGTCTGCGGTGATCTCCTCGCCGTCGGTGGTGGTGGCCGTGAAGGTCACGGCCCGACTGGACTCGGTCGTCAACGGCGCGGCCAGGCCGGTGCCCAGCCGCACCTGGATGCCCAACTCGTCGAGCTGTCGGTGCAGGTCGTCACGCAGCTCTGGCTGGAAGCCGGGCAGCAGCCGCTCGGCCGGATCGACGATGGTCACCTGCTTGTCCGGCCAGACGTCCTGATCTCACCGGCCAGCTCCAACCCGACCGGCCCGGCGCCGAGGATCAGTACCCGCTGGGCGCTGGCCAGTTCCTTGTTGGTCTGGTGCAGGTCGACGAGCGCCTCCTCGATGGAGTCGGCGGCGAGTCTGGCCGGGTAGGCGTAACTGGACCCGGTGGCCAGCACCAGGTAGTCCGCCGCGACCCGCTCCCCGAGGCCAGTGTGACGCCGCCAGAATCCACCGAGACCGCTCGATCCCGGATCACCGTGCCGCGCGTGAGCACCGTGTCGAAGGGGAAGAACATGTTGCCGGCCCATTCGGGTCGGACCAGCGCCCGCAGCGACGCCGCGACGTTGACGAACGCGTCGCGAGGATCGATGAGGACGACATCGGCCTGCGACTCCAGCGCCTTGGCAACCGCCGTACCACCGTAACCGCCGCCGACGACCGCAACCGTACGACTCATGATGTAGCTCCTACCAACCAGGGATGTCCGCTCGACAGCTGTCGAGCGCCTTCCCAACGGTCGTGAACTGGCGAGCGGCCAGGGAGACCGGACTGAGGCTGGTAGTGGCAGGGACACCATCCGGTCCGCCGACGTTGCTACGTTCGGATGGTGAGCGACAACGAGCTTGGGCTCTTCCTGCGTGTCCACCGTGAAGCGGTGACGCCGGCCGAGGCGGGCTGCCCGCCGGGCCGCGCCGCCGCGCCCCGGGTTGCGCCGCTCCGAGGTGGCCGCCCTCGCCGACGTCAGCGTGGAGTACGTCACGAGACTCGAACAGGGCCGCGACCGCCGGCCGTCACCGCAGGTGCTCGCCGCGCTCGCCAACGCGCTCCGGTTGAGCCGCAACGAACGCGTCCACCTGCACCGCCTCACCAAGGCGGCCGATTCCGGCTTCAACTGCCGGGGCGACAGCACCCGACCGATGAGGTACGTCCGACCGTGCGGGCGCTGCTCGACCGACTCGACCCCACTGCGGCGGTGCTGCTCAACCAGCTCGGCGACATCCTCGCCCACACCGCCGGCTACGAGCGGCTGGTCACACCGATCGGGTTGCTGGACGCGGCACAGCCCAACCTCGCCCGGTTCGTCCTCACCGACACGCGTGCGCGCAGCGCGTACCCGGACTGGGACCACATGGCCGACGAGCAGGTCGCCGCCCTCAAACAAGGTCCGTTTCGGGCGTATCCCCGATGGCCGCCCTGGCCGACGAACTGACAGTCACGGCGGGCGACGCCTTCACCCGTCGCGTCGACACCGTTCCCAGCCTGCCGAAGGCCAGCGGCATCTTCCGCCTGGCCCATCCCGAGGCGGGCATGCTCCGGCTCGCGTACGAGACCCTCGAACTCCCGGCGGACGACGACCAGCGACTGATCGTCCACCTGCCCGCCGACGCGGCGACCTCCGCCGCGCTCGACCGCCTCAACAGCCAGCCCCCGCAGCCGCTGCGCCTCGTGGCCGGATGACACCGACCGCCTCGCGACGGCGCGGGACGGCCGGTCGACGCGCACGGGCCCTAGATCATCGTCTGGGACTTGGCCTCCATGTCGGCGGCGGCCTCCTCCTTGATTCGCGGGTCAGCGGCTTGCCGCCCGGAGCCGGGCCTTCCGCCCAGCGGGTCGGCGCCACCGGTGGCGCCCTGCGGCCCGGCACCCGCAGGGCGTCGTTCGGCAGCGCCACGGTGACCAGCACCGCCAGGATCGCGACCAGGCCGGCGGTCAGGAAGACCAGGTGCAGCGACCCGACGAACGACTCCTGGATGGCCAGCCGGACCGCACCGGCAACGCCATGATGGTCGCCGGGTCGTTGATCGAGATGTTCGTGCCGCCACTGGCCGCGACCGCGGCCCGCTGCTCCGGCGGAAGCTGGGCGATCGCGCCGGCAACCGGTCGGCCAACTGCGAGTTGAGCCGCGACGAGAGCAGCGTGCCGAGGATCGCCACCCCGAACGAGCCGCCCAGCGACCGGAAGAACGTCGCCGAGGACGTACCGGCGCCCAGGTCCCGGACGGAGACCGCGTTCTGCACCGCGAGGACCAGCGACTGCATGCACAGACCGAGGCCGATGCCGATCACCGCCATGAAGCCGAACGCCACCCAGAGCGACGTACCCACCTGCAGTTGGGTGAAGAGCAGCATGCCCGCCACCAGGGTCGCCGACCCGGCCACCGGGAACCACTTGTACCGGCCGATCCGGCTCATCGCCCGACCGGTGAGGATCGAGGTGACGATGATGCCCGCCATCATCGGTAGCATCAGCAGACCGCTCCGGGTCGGCGAAGCGCCCTTCACGATCTGCAGGTAGAGCGGGATGAAGATGATCGACCCGAACATCACCAGACCGAGTACGAAGCCGGCCGAGTTGGCGAGCGCGAACGTGGCACTGCGGAACAGCCGCAGCGGCAGAATCGGCTCGGCGACCCGGGCCTCCTGCAACACGAACAGCACGGCGAGCACCGCGCCCGCGACGATGAGACTGATGATCACGCCGGAGCCCCAGGGTACTCGTTACCGCCCCAACTCAGCGCCAGCAGCAGGCAGCTCACCCCGCGACCAGCAGACCGGCACCGAGCCAGTCGATCGAGTGGTCCCGACGTTCGAACGGGATGAGCCGCATCACGTGGTAGCAGACCACGATGGCCAAGATCGCCAGCGGCACGTTGATGTAGAAGATCCACCGCCAGTCGGTCTCCGCGAAGTAACCACCGACCAGCGGCCCGGCCACCGACGAGATCCCGAAGACCGCGCCGAACAACCCTGGTACCGGCCGCGCTCCCGGGCGACACCACGTCCGAGATGATGGTGAACGCGAGCGTCAGCAGACCACCGGCGCCGAGGCCCTGGATGCCCCGGGTGATGATCAGCTGGGTCATGTTCTGGGACAGCCCGGCCAGCAACGACCCGACCAGGAACGTGCCGATCGAGAAGAGGAAGACGGGTCTGCGCCCGTACAGGTCGGCCATCTTGCCGTAGAGCGGCGTGGACGCCGTCGAGGCGAGCAGGTACGCGGTGACCACCCACGAGTAGTGGTTGATCCTGCCCAGCTCGCCGACGATCGTCGGAAGGGCCGTACCGACGATCGTCTGGTCGAGGGCGGCCAACAACATGCCGGTCATCAGGCCGAACATGAGCAGCCGGATCTGCTGACGGTTCAGCACCGGCGCGTCGGATGCTTCGGTGGTCATGTGCCCTTCTATCCCGCGAGCCAGAGAACATGCGCCGAACCGCAAAACCCGCACCGCCTCCGCTTTGTTGATCATGGAGTTATTGCCACGACACGCCGACGCGGCTGGCAATAACTTCATGATCAGCGATGAAGGGTGGGGTTATGCGAAGGTTTTCGTGATCTTTTGGCAGAAGGCGGGAGGTCGTCTGGTTTTCTGCTGCTGGTCAGGTTGCCGTCCGTTACGCACTCCTCGTCTACCCAGGTTGCGCCGGCGTTGGTCAGGTCGGTACGCAGCGTGGGCCAGGAGGTGATCCGCCGGCCGCGCACCACGTCCGCCTCGATCAGCGTCCACGGGCCGTGACAGATCACCCCGACGGGCTTGCCCGCGTCGAAGAACGCCTTCACGAACCGCACCGCGTCCGGGTCTCCGCGCAGGAAGTCCGGGTTCGCCACCCGCCGGCAGCACCAACGCGTCGTAGCCGGTGGCGTCCGCCTTGTCGGCGGTCACGTCCACGTCGTACGTCTTGGACTGGTCCAGGTGGTTGAAGGACTGGATGGAACCGGGCTTCAGCGAGACCAGCTCGACGGTCGCGCCGGCGTCCTCGACCGCCTCGCGCGGCTGGACGTACTCGACCTCCTCGACACCGTCGGCGGCCAGGAAGGCGATCCGCTTGCCCTGCAATGTCGCTGCCATCTCGGTACATCTCCTTCCGGGGTACCTCAGTTCCCTTCCCGACCTGGAACGGCCGAAACAGGCCGGACGGATGCGGACCCGCCGAAGGGCCCCGGTCGGCGCGGCCGGCCGCCGCCCAGGTTTGGCCCCGGGGCGGTGGGGACCCGGCGAGGCATGGCAGGAGCAGCAGCGGAACAGCGCCGGCTCGCCACCGTCGTGGAGAGCTGGCTCGACGCCCAGTCCTGATCGTCGGTGACGCCATGTTGGACGAGTGGCGGTTCGCGGACTCCGACCGGCTCTGCCGGGAGGCGCCCGCCCCGGTCCTCACCCTGCGCCGGAGGATCTCCGCAGCCGGTGGGGCCGCGAACACCGCCGTCAACGTCGCCACCCTCGGTGGCCGGGCGGTGCTGGTGGCACCGGTCGGTGCCGACGTCGCCGGAGACGAACTGCACGACTGCCTGGACCGCGCCAGCGTCTGGGACCGCACTGTCAACCAGCCCGGACGACCCACCCCGGTGAAGCGACGGATGCTCGCCGGCAACCAGATCCTGCTGCGCGAGGACTCCGGCGACCCGGACGACGCCCTCGATCACGAGGGCGTGACCCGGCTGCTCACCGCCCTGAGCTGCGCCACCGAGGAGTTGCGCGCCGCCGCCGGTGGGGAGGCGCCGACCCTGGTGGTCTGCGACTACGGCCTGGGCGCGCTGCCCGCGCCGGTCCGCGCGTGGCTGGTCGACAACCGCCAGCGGTACGCCACTGTCGCGCTGGACGCCCACGACCTGGCCGACTGGCGGGGTCTCGCCCCGACCGTGGTCACGCCCAGCTTCGCCGAGGCGACCCGGCTGCTGGCCCGCGCCGGCGGAGTACCCGCCCGGCCACCGGGACCGCGTTGCACCTGGAACACCCCGACGGTGACCCGGTGGACGGGCCGTCCGAGATGACCGCGGGCGCGGCCCCGGCGGGGTACGCGCCGACGACGTCACCGAGAGCACGATCGACCGCCCAGGGCCGGTCGGCGAACCCACAGCGAGTGAGGGTCGGGTGGCCCTGACCGGCGACGGCTCAGCGTCACCGGCACAGGTGTCACCGTGAACACCCGGGCCGGTGAGGGGTCGACCGGGCCGTCCTGGCCGAGTCACGCCTGGCCGAGCTGCGCGCGCACACCGGTGCCGACGTGGTCGCGGTGACCCTGGACACCGAGGGCGCGGTGGTCGGCGGCGCCGACGGGGAGCCACGACGCAGCCACAGCACCCCGGTCCCGGCGAGCCACGCCGTGGGTGCCGGCGACGCGTACCTGGCGGCGATGACGCTGGCCCTGGCCGCCGACGCGCCACTGCCCACCGCCGCCCAGCTCGCCCAGCTGGCGGCCACCATCACGGTCTCGGACACCGGCACCTGCGTGTGCCGCCGGGACGACCTGCTCGCCGCGCTCGACCAGCCGACCGAGACCGCGAGCCACCCGCGCTGGTCGGCGGCGACGAGTTGGACGCGATCGTCGCCGAGTACCGCGAGGCGGGACGGTCGGTGGTCTTCACCAACGGCTGCTTCGACGTGCTGCACCGCGGGCACGTGCGCTACCTGGAACAGGCCCGCGCGTTGGGCGACCTGCTCATCGTGGCGGTCAACTCGGACGGCAGCGTACGACGGCTGAAGGGCTCGGACCGGCCGGTCAACCCGGTCGAGGACCGGAGTGCCCTGCTCGCCGCACTCGCCTGTGTGGACCACGTGGTGGTCTTCGAGGAGGACTCGCCCGCCGCGCTGATCGAGGCGGTCCGGCCGGACGTGTACGTCAAGGGCGGCGACTATCCGCCGGAGCTGGTCCCGGAGGCGCCGCTGGTGCGCCGGCTGGGCGGCCAGGTGCGCACCCTGGGGTACGTGCCGGACCGGTCCACCTCCGCGATCATCGAGCGGATCCGGTCACACAGCCAGGACCCGTCGCCACACCTCGACGACCGGGAGCCCGACCCGTCGCTGAGCACCCGCACCCAGGCGTCGTGAACCGCCCCTCGACCTCGGCGACCCGGAGGAGTTCCGGACCGACCGGCTGGTCGATGCTGATCCCGACCCGGAACCGGCCCGCCGAGCTGGCCGTCACCCTGGGCGGGCTCGCCGCACAGGACGGGTTGCCCGGCTTCGGGTGGTCGTCAGCGACCAGTCGGACGGCGACCCGGCGTACGCACATCCAGCCGCGGCGACGATGGTCCGGGCGCTGCGCCACCGGGGTCACCCGGTGCTGCTGACCCGTCGACTGCCCCGGCGAGGGTTGGCCGAACACCGGGCGTACCTGCTCGCCGCCTCGGCCGCCCGGCACGTGCTCTGCCTCGACGACGACATCTGGCTGGAGCCGGGGCCCTGCATCGGCTGGTCGCGGCGATCGGTGAGCTGGGCTGCGGGTTCGTCGGCAACGGCGTGCACGGCCTGTCGTACGTCGACGACGTGCGGCCCGACTCGCACGGGCACTACGAGGAGTGGGTCGGTCCACCGACGCCGGAGCGGATCCGTCCCGGCACCCGGAGTGGAACCGCGCGCGCATCCACTCGGCGGCCAACCTGCTGCACATCACCGAGCGGTTGGCGCTGCCGCCGGGCGCGTGGCGGGCGTACAAGGTTTCCTGGATCGGCGGGTGCGTGCTCTACGACCGGGCCAAGCTGGTCAACGCCGGTGGCTTCGACTTCTGGCGTCGGGTGCAGGAGAAGCACCAGGGTGAGGATGTGGCAGCGCAGCTCGCGGTGCTGTCCCGGTACGGCGGGCGGGCATCCTGCCCAGCGGCGCGTACCACCTGGAGTCCCCACCACCGTCACCGAGCGGGACGTGGAGGCGTGGGAGGTCGTCCTCGCCGACGAGGACACGCCGCAGCCAGCGTGAGCTACGGGTGAGCAACTCCCGTGCCGCCTCCAGCACCTCGATCGCCGGGACGTCGGCGACGAACGAATCCCGGTGCGGGCACTCGCCGTCGCCGGGCCGGTGCGGATAGATGCCCGGCGTGCAGTCGACCCCGCAGACCGGGCAGTGCACCGTCCAGGAGGAGATCGGCCGGTGCCGGCCTCGTAGCGGGCTGGCTCCGTTGATCAGGTTGCCGACCCAGAAGATCCCCACCGTGGGCGTGCCCACCGCGGCGGCCAGGTGCAGCGGGCCGGTGTCGTTCGAGACGAGCAACGCGCAGTCGGCGTAGCAGCCCATCAGCCCACCGAGACTGAGGGTGCCCACCTGTGGCCGCACCGGCACCTGCGCCGCGGCGACGACCTCGTCCACCACCTCCTGCTCGGAGGGCGTTCCGGTGACCAGCACCTCGTAGCCGTCCTCGTGCAGCGCACGGGCCACCTCGGCGAAGCGCTCGGCCGGCCAGCGGCGGCGGGTGTCGGTGGCCCCGGATGCAACGCCACCCGGGTCGGCCCGGCGGACCGAGCACCCGGGCGGCCTCGGCCCGGTCGGCGTCGGTCACCGCCAACGTCGGCGTGATGGTGGTGGCCGGTGCCCGGCCAACGCCACCACCTCCAGGTAGCGGATCACCTCGTGCTGGTAGTAGACGTAGCGGAGCCACCGGTCCAACGGCGGCGCGTCCTCGCTGCGCAGGCCGACGGTCAGCCGGGCACCGAGGCGACTGACCAGCGGATTGGAGTTGGCGCCCCGCCGTGGATCTGCACCGCAAGGTCGAATTCCGCGCCGGTGGCGGCGGCCAGGAAATCGTCCATCGACGACTCCGGCTCGCCCGGGTCCGCCGTACGGACGCCGGGTGTCGGCGGCACCACCAGCACCCGGTCCACCGGGCCGGGCCGGTCGCGCCAGAACGTCGCGTGCCACGGCGCTCCGAGCAGCACGATCTCCGCCGAGGGTACGCGCTGCGCAACGCGTCCAGCGCCGGCAGGGCGAAGATGAAGTCGCCGAGCGCGTTGGCACGCAGCACGGCGATCCGCCGCACGTCGGGAAGGCGCTCGGCGCTCGGGCCGAGCACGGACGGGTGACCACGCAGGCCGCTACGGCCGGTCGATCTCGCCGACGGTGTCCGGGTGGTGCAACTCCCGGTCCGCGGCGGATCGGCGGGCATCGGCGTACCCGTGGAGGGTTGTCGGAGCGCGGCCCGGTGCGACCGACGGTGATGGTGCGCGGCGCGGGTCGGGTCGCCGGGGCAGGCGGACCCGGAGCAGGCCGTGGTCCATCACCGCGTCGATGGAGTCCGGGTCGACCCGCGACGGCAGGTTGACGCGGTACTCGAAGCCGCGGGTCTCGAAGCCGCCGGGGATGCCCTGGTCGGCGTTGACCTCCGCCTCGGAGCGGGCCCGCACACACAGCTCGCTGTCGTCCAACTCGACAGCGACCTCCTCCGGCGCCACCCGGGCAGCCGGACGACGACCTCCCAGCCGTCCGAGGTCTCGGTCAACTCGACGTCGGACGCGCCGGCCCGACCGCCGACCAGGCGGCTCAGCTCGCCGCGCAGCGACTGCAACTCACCCATCGGGTCCCAGCCCTGCTGCCGGCCACTCCGCCATCCCCGGCCGAAGCCGCCGAACTGTTGCTCGCTCATCACACCTCTCCGATCCGCTGGGTGGCCGCCGTGGGAGGCCGTAGTGAGCTGGGCGCGTCCAGGCCGGCGTCGCGGTCGACGCCCACACCGAGCCGGTCGACCAGCTCACCACCCAGCCAGGCGCTGATGCCGAGGATCGCCACCGCGACCACCTCGATGGCGACCAACGGCCGCCGGCGGCCGGGAGTCCGCGTTGAGCCGGACGGCCCAGACGGCGGCGAAGAGCAGGATCACCGCGATGTTGGCACCCGCGTGCAGCAGGCCCACCCGCTTGGCGCGGGTGCCGGTCGGGATCGCCAGCAGGTCGAACGAGCCGGCCACCGCGGCCAGCAGGCCGCCGATCAGACCGACGGTGATGTTCCAGTACGCGACCTCACCGAGGAAGTCGGGACCGCCGACGGTGTCCACCACGTCGAACAGCACCGCCGTGGCCAGCAGCGCGACCGGGAACATGACCAGCATCGGATGGACTGGGTGACCCAGCACCTTCAGTCGGCTCTCCATCTTCCGGCCTCCACTGGTCGGCGTCCTGCGGAACGGTCACGTGCGGCGGGCGCGTCGGTGAGGCCGTACCCCGGCGACCGCGCACAAACCTCGTGCTGGTGCCGCGGCCCTAGGCTGACGACTGGTGGTGCCCGCCACCGGGTCAACGGCTGAGGGAGGACCAACGTGACGGTGGAGATCACCTCGCACGAGGAACTGCGCGAGCTGCTCGGCGAACCGACAGCGCGGGCCGCGAACAAGGAACGCCCCGCCTGCACGAACGGGACCGGGACTGGCTCGCCGCCTCGCCGTTCTGCCTGATGGCCACCGCCGGCGCGGACGGCAGCTGTGACGTCTCACCCAAGGGCGACCCGGCCGGGTTCGCCCTGGCGCTGGACGACACGACCATCGCGCTGCCCGAGCGGCCGGGCAATCGGCGGGCCGACGGCTACCGCAACATCCTCGACAACCCGCACATCGGGTTGCTCTTCCTGATTCCGGGCGGACCGACACGTTACGGATCAACGGGCGAGCCCGCCTGGTCAGCGACGCGCCCTGGTTCGACGACATGATGGTCAAGGGCCACCGGCCGGTGCTCGCCGTGGTGGTGGAGATCGAGCAGATCTTCTACCACTGCGCCAAGGCGTTCCTGCGGTCCGATCTCTGGCGGCCGGAGACCTGGCAGCCCGACGCACTGCCGTCCCGAGCCCGCCTGATCAAGGAGGTCGAGGCGCCGGTGGACAGCCTCGAAGACCTGGAGCGGTACTACGGCCCGGAGTACGCCACGAAGATCTACGTCTGACCCCGCTCCTCCGCGCCGGTCAGGTCGACCAGCCGGTCGGGTTGCCGAACGACTCCCGGGAGATCCCCGAGCCGGTCTCCGGCCACGAACCGAACCGGTCGTTGTGCAGGTGCGCGAAGAAGTAGCACATGCTCTCGCAGTCGGCGTCCGGCACCGCCATCGCGGGTCGACCCGGACCGCCTCGTAGTACGCCCGACCGAGGGCGACGATGAACCCTCGGCAGTAGAGGAAGCCGTCGTCCGACCCGTCGGTCACCTCGTGGATGTCCTCCCGGTCGATGTCGTACAGCTTGCGCTCCACCACCCGGTCGAGATCGACCAACTCCGGCCCGGTCAGCTCGGCGGTGAGCTGCCCGAGCCGCTCCAGGAAGGCGCCCAGCCAGGCGTCGATCGCGAAGGACGGCCCGTCAGCGTCATCGCCGTCGTGATCGGCGGGTCACGCTCGACGAGGGCCCGCCGCAGCGCCAGTGGCTCGTCGCCCAACTCGGCCCACGCCGACTCGATGAGCGACCACAGTCGAGCCTCGTCGGCCGAGGTGGGCAACGTCCCGGGGTATCGATGGTCACGGTCACCGCCGGACCGTATCGACCGCCACCGACACTTCCACCACGTACGCGACCGTCCGGGCACGCTGGTCGGTCAGTCTGCCGCTGATCTAGCGTTGCCGCCATGAGCGTCGACGGTTGGCTGACAGACACCCGTACCTCCTACGACACGGTCGCGGTCAGTTACGCGCATCTGGTCCGCGACCTCCTGGCGGAGGCGCCGTACGAACGGGCGGCCCTCGCGTCGTTCGCCGGGCTGGCGGCCGCCGCCGGTGGCGGACCGGTCGCAGACGTCGGCTGCGGAACGGGCGCATCACCGCTCACCTGCACACGCTCGGCGTCGACGCCTTCGGGATCGACCTCTCGCCCGGGATGATCGCGGTGGCCCGCCGTGATCACCCGGAGCTGAGGTTCGAGGTCGGCTCGATGACCGACCTCGATCTGGCCGACGGCTCGGTTGCCGGCCTGGTCGCCTGGTACTCGCTCATCCACATCCCCGACGACCGGATCGGCGCGGTGTTCGCGCACTTCCGGCGGGTGGTACGTCCCGGTGGCCCGCTGCTGGTCGGCTTCCACGTGGGCGACGAGACGACAGTGAAGACGGAGGGATACGGCGGCCACCCGATGCGGGTGCACGTCCATCGTCGACAGCCGGACCAGGTGGCGGCCTGGCTGCGCGAGAGCGGGTTCACGATCGAATCGCAGACGACAGTCACCTCTGCGGAGAGCCGGCTCGGCGGGATCGTCGTCGGACGACGAGAGCCCTGAGCGGCATTGTCACCACTCGCTGACGCCTGTTAGCGTCAACTGCGAACACCGTTAGCGGTTTACGGCGTGAGCGGGGAACCGATGACGCATGACGCGCGACCCGTCTGGGTGCTCGGCGGCGGTGGAGTGGCCGGCATCGCCTGGGAGGTCGGCATCCTCGCCGGGCTCGCGGACGAGGGGTGACCGTGACCCCGCAAGCCGTTCTCGTCGGCACCAGCTCCGGAGCCGTCGTGGGCGCCCAGATCGCCAGCGGCACACCACTGGCGGACCTCGTCGACCGCCAGCTCGGCGGCCTCGCCCACGAGACCTCGGCCGCACTGGGCTTCCTCGACCTGCTCCGGCTCGCACGAGCGCAGCTGTTCGCTCGCACCCCGAGCACGCGGCTCGCCGCCTCGGGCAACTCGCGCTCGCCTCGCGCATCGACGACCCGTCCCGGCAGCGCCGGACAGCCGAGGCGCGACTACCCGACCACGACTGGACGGACGCGGACCTCCGCATCGTCGTCGTCGACACCGAGTCGGGCGCCAGCCGCATCATCACCCGGCACGAAGGCGTGCCCTCCTGGACGCCGTCGCCGCGAGTTGCGCCATGCCGATCTCCGCCGCTCCGGTCGCGATCGACGGCCGCCGCTACATGGACGGGGCATGCGGTCGACAGTCAACCTCGATCTCGCTCCCGGGACGGCCCGGTCATCGCCCTCGCGCCGAGCACCGCCGCCATCGGGCCGTGGGCGCGCATCGGCAGACAGCGGGCCACACTGGGCGAGGATCGCCGGGTGGAGATCCTGCTCCGGGACCGGGCCTCCACACGAGCACAGGGGACGAGCGTGATGGACCGATCCGTCGTACCCGCGCTGGTGGCCGCAGCCCGCGACCAGGGTCGGCGCGAGGCGTCCCGGGTGGCCGCCGCACTCGCGGGGACAGCGCCGAGGCGAGAGCCGCGAGGCTGACGCCCCAGACCTTCTCGCGGCGTCGTGGCCCTCCACTGCGTACTGTCTTCTCGTGGTTGACACCGATGAGGCGGTCCAGATCGCGGTGCGATTCCTGGCCGGCCGCCTCGCCGAGCACCAGGATCTGCGCGAACCACCGAGCGTGCAGGGGTGACCCTCGAGCAGGTGTGGACCGTGACCGGTGCGCGGCGTTGTCACGTAGTGAGTTTCGGATGGCCGCTGCGGGTGGCTGTCGATCAGGAAACGGGCGACGCGGACATGCTGCGGTAGGAGCGGTCCGGTGCGGTTGTCGACCTCGAGAACGGCAGAAGCCCAGGCCGATGACCTGGGCTTCCGTGCCGAGCCGCCTGACGGAATCGAACCGTCGACCTACGCATTACGAGTGCGTCGCTCTAGCCGACTGAGCTAAGGCGGCAACGATCAGCAAGTGTACGGCACCCGGCGCCCCGACCGAAACGGGATACCCCGCCCCGCTCGGCGTCACCAACCGGACATCGGCCGCCATCTAGCCGTTTACCGGACAGCGGATGATCCGGAGCGGGACTACGCTGCGGCGGGTGAGCGATTCCACCCCAGGAGCGTCCCGACCGCGCGCCGGCCGGTGAACGCGCCGCCCGCCGGCCGCGCAGCACCGACCCGCTGGAGTTGGGCTTCACACCACGCAAGCCGGTGCCGTGGCTGGCGCCGTTCCTGCTGATCAGCACCGGCATCCGGACGCTGCTGGCGTTGCTCTTCGGGGCGTACCTCGACAAGCGCGAGTTGCAGAACGCGTTCGGCGACGGCGTCTTCCGGCAGGTGGGGCCGGACGGCGGCCTGTGGCTCGACTATGTGGCCGATCTGGGTGACGGTTTCAACGCCACGTACTCGGTCGCGTACCTGCTGGCACAGCCGGAGCTGACGGTGGACGGGCACCGCCTGCCTCGCGCGCAGACCCTGGTGATGGGCGGCGACCAGGTGTACCCGTCGGCGGCCTACGCCGCCTACGAGGACCGGTGCAAGGGCCCTACCAGGCCGCGCTGCCGGTTGCGCCGCCCGAGAAGCCCACGCTCTTCGCGGTGCCGGGCAACCACGACTGGTACGACGGCCTGACGGCGTTCCTGCGGTTGTTCGTCCGCTCCCGGACCGGAACTTCGCCGGGTGGGGTACCGGACAGTCCCGGTCGTACTTCGCTGTGGAGTTGCCAGCCGGCTGGTGGCTGCTCGGGTGGACGACCAGTCCGGCTCGTACCTGGACGACCCGCAGCTGGCCTACTTCGACGAGGTGGCCCGAAGACTCGGGCCGGACTCGAAGGTGATCATCGCGGCGCCCGCGCCGACCTGGGTCAAGGCCGCCGACAACCCGCGGCGTACGACTCGATCGACTACTTCATCCGGACGATCATCGACCCGACCCGGGCCCAGGTGCGGCTGCTGCTCTCCGGAGACCTGCACCACTACGCCCGTTACTCCGGGTCGGACCGCCAGCTCATCACCTGCGGCGGGGCGGCGCATACCTCTACCCCACCCACAAGCTGCCGGAGCGCATCGAGGTGCCACCGCGGGACACCCTGACCCGGCGGGCCAGCTCCACCCAGCCGTACGACCTGGTGGCCCGCTACCCGGACACGGCACGATCGCGCCGCTACGGGTGGGGCATCTTCCCCGGTTGCCGTTCCGCAATCCCGGCTTCACCACCCTGCTCGGCGCCCTGCACACCCTGCTGATGCTCGCCATGGCCGGTGCGACGGCAAACTGGGACGACAGCACCAACCAGCGGCTGTTCAGCGTCCCACTGGTGCTGATGGTGCTCGTGACGGTGCTGGCGGCGGCCTCTTCGCCAAGCCGCCCAGTGCGAGCGGCAAGCGCCACGCCCGGCACTGGATCCTCGGCGTCGGCCACGGTGTGGCGCAGGTGGCCCTGGGCGCGGCCGGCACCTGGGCGTGGCTGGCGTTGCCGTTCTACGACTGGCCGTGGCCGCTGCCGGCGGCCGCCGCGGCGGTGGTCTACGGTCCGGTGATCGGTCTGGTCGCCAGCCAGGTGGTGGCGGCGTACCTGCTGGTGGCCGGCTCGTTCGGGGTCAACGTCAACGAACTCTTCGCCGGCCAGGGCATCGAGGACTCAAGTCGTTCCTGCGGCTGCGCATCGACCCGGACGGAACGCTGACCATCTATCCGATAGCGGTAGACCGGGTCTCCCGAGACTGGCAGGTAAACCCGGACCAGTCCCCACCAACAGCTGGCTAACCCCCAAACCCCCTCACTCCCCACCTAGCCGAACCCCCACAGTCCTGCACTAAACCCGACCCACCCCACCCCACCGGTTGCACTCATCCCGTCGCACTCCCCGTTGATCATGAAGTTGTGCCCCGACACGCCGTTCGGGATGGCAACAACTTCATGATCAACGGGCGAGGCCGGGCGCGGAGCGGGGCGGGTGGGGGCAGGGTGGGGCTGGGCTGGGTTAGGGGTGTAGTGCTGGTCGTGGGCTTGGCGGGAACCGCAGACGTCGGCGCGGGAGCACATTGAGCGCGAGCCGTCGGCGTCCAGGCGGACGGTCACCGCGTCTCTTGGGACGCTGTGGCCGACGACCCTGCCCTCGCCCTCCGGGTGGAGACTCGGCTGCCGACCGCCGGGGCGGTCTCCTGGAAACGCTGGTAGAGCGGGTGCTCGTACTTCAGGCAGCACATCAGTCGGCCGCACGCGCCGGAGATCCGCAGCGGGTTCAGCGGCAGGTCCTGGTCCTTCGCCATCCGGATGGTGACCGGCTCGAAGTCGGTGAGGAACGTCGCGCAGCACAGGTCGCGGCCGCAGGAGCCGATGCCGCCCTGCACCCGTGCCGAGTCGCGTGCGGAGAGTTGGCGCAGCTCCACCCGGCAGTGCAGGGTCGCGCCCAGGTCACGGACCAGGGAGCGGAAATCCACCCGGTGCGGGGCGGTGAAGTAGACGGTGCTGCGCTCGCCGCCGCTCTCGGCGGAGCCGAGCACGTGGTCGACGGCAACCACCTTCATCGGCAGGCCGTGCGAGCGGATCAGCCGCTTCGCGGCCACCTTCGCCTCGGCCTTACGCCGACGCAGCGCCTCGTCCCGCCGCAGGTCGTCGTCGCCGGCCAGCCCCACCAGGCGGGGAAAGCCGTCGGTTTCCTCGGTCACCCACTGCGCGGCCCACACGCACTCCGCCACCTCGGGCCCGTCGTCCGTGGGCACCAGCACCCGGTCGCCCACCTGCGGACGCAACTCACCCGGGTCGAGGTAGTAGAGGCGCCCGTACCGGTTGAAGCTGACCGCGCAGAGCATGCCCATCCCCACCCTACGACGGTCCGCCGCCGAAGGACGGGTCGGCCGTCGCCGAACGACTACGCCCCGCTGCCATCCATGACCGTCGACTTGACCGATTGCCGGGCAGCCCGTCGTGCCGATGCTCCTCGCCCGGACGGTTGAATCCGGGCCCGGGCAGAAGACAAGACCGGCCCCGGCGGCGTTGAGTGGAGGCAGACCTGCGGGGTGCAGGGGAAGACCACGGCGTCGCCGTGGGTGCCGGCTCAGGTCACGCGCCCGCGAGCGACGCCGTGGTCTGTCCGGGCAGAGCGGCCGGATACCGGGGACGGGCAGGACGGCCGGGAGCGGGCAGGACGGCTGCAGCCGAGGACCGGGCCGGTTACCAGCCGACCCGGGTGGGCTGGTCGTAGCGGGTCGCCCGTCCGCTGGCGGACGCCACGTGGCCTCGGCCAGGCTCGGCGCCCACTGTCGCAGCAGCGTCTCCGCACCGTCGTAGGCGACGCAGAGCACCGCCAGCACCCGTGCGGCGATCTCGGCCGCGTCGGCGACACCGGGACCGACCGGCCCGGGACGCGTCGACGGGCCGGCGGCGCTGGCGGCGACCACGGCGACCGCCTCGGCCGAGCGGAGCACATCGGCCAGCGTGCGGGCCAGAGCGAGACGGCTGCCCTCCACCCAGTCGGCGAGCGCGTCCGCGTAGCCCGCGGTGGATTCGAGTCGCCCGACCAGGCTGTCCGGCCCCTCGTCGAGGTGGCGCAGCAGCGAGGCGCGCTGTTGCCCGTACGCGGTGGCGGCCGGGCCGGACCAGAGCACCGCGTCGGTGAGCGCGGCGGAGACCTCGTCGTACCCCGGACAAGCCGGCGCACCGCGTGCCCGGCGCTGGCGAGCGGCGCGGGGTGGAGGTCGAGGAAGCTGCGGACCGCATCGCCCGGCAGCACCTGCATCCGGCGGAGCAGCGGCCAGACCCGGTGGCCCTCGGGGACACCGGCCGCGATCAGCGTGTCGACCCGCCGCAGCAGGTCGAGGCCGGGCTCGGCGAGCCGGTCGAGCGCGTCCATCACGGCTCCCCGGCGAGCCTGCGGCGGGCGGCCCGGTCGACCTCGGCATAGCGGTCGGCGGCCTCCCGGACCGCAGCTGCGGCGGCGGCGAGCCGACCGGCGGCGGCGCGGGCCTCCCGCGCCCGGTCGTCGGTGGCGGTGGTCCACTGCCGGTGCAACGCCCGACCGATCTCGCCGGGGCGGCCTGGCGTCGGCACCGAACGCGGCCTGGGCCGGATCGGCGGCGGTGACGGTGTGCGAGACGAGGGTGAGCGTGGCGCTGGCCTCGTCCAGCCGGGCGGAGAGCGCGCGCAGTGTGTCCATCTCAGGCCCCGCGAGCGGTCGATAGGCGGCGAACGTCTCGTTGTGCAGCTTTTCCCGGGCCCACTCGGCGGCGTCGGCCGCGGCGGTGACCGCGGCCTGCACGGAATTGGCCACGTCGCGCGGGCTGCGGGTGTGCAGCGGCCCGAGGAACCGGACGTCGGTGATCCGCCCACCGGCGGTGACCACCACCTCGACCAGACCGTCCGGCGAGCGGACGGTCACCTCGACGGTCGACACCGCCTGGTCGAACTCGGCCTGGAGGGACTCGATCCGGCGGTAGCGTCGCACCGCCTCCTCGATCCAGGCCTCGTCGATCTCCCCGCGGCATCGGCCGACTCCTCCCGGGTGATCCCTCACTCAGTGTGCCGTTACCGTCACCACGGCACCCCGGACCGTACCGCACCGGAATCGGGCCTGTCGATGCCTGTGGACAACGCCGAGAAAGCGCGGCTCAGCCCTTCCAGAGGGCGAGCATCATCGCCTCGACGGCGATCCGTGGCTTGACGTTCGCCTCGATCGCCGCGCGGCAGGCGAGCACGGCCTCCAGCCGACGCAGCGACCCTCGGCGTCCCACTTCTGCGCACCGGCGCCGGCCAGCGAGGCGGTGTCGGTGTGCACCGGGCGACGGGTGCGCGCAGCGCCATGGTGAGCGCGTCCCGGTAGAAGCCCGCCAGGTCGACGAGCGCCCGGTCCAGTGCGTCCCGCTGGGCCCGGGTGGCCGGGACTTCTGCCGCTTCTCCAACTCCTTGAGCTGCCCGGCGGCACTCGCATCGCCCCGGCCGCGCCCCGGCCGGTGCCGCCCGCGCCGAGCGCGGTCTCCAGTGCCGCCCGCTCGGTCGAGTCGGCCTCGGTGACCGACGCCTCGGCCTCCGCCTCGGCCGCCTCGATCAGCGCGGATGCCGCGTCGAAAGCCGCGCCGACACCTGTCAACCGGCGTGGCACCGCGAGCACCGCCTCGCGCCGCTTGCGGGCCTCCGGGTCGCGGGTCAGCCGGCGGGCCCGACCCACGTGCCCTGCGCGGCCGCCGCCGCCCACTGCGCCACGTCGGGCGCGATGCCGTCCCGGCGAACCAGCACGTCGGCCACCGCGACTGCCGGCGGCTGCCGCAGGGTACGACCCGACAGCGCGACCGGATGGTCACCGAGATGTCGTCCGGGTGGGTGGACGGGGCGCAGAGCAGGAAGACCGTCCGCGGCGGAGGTTCCTCGATCGCCTTGAGCAGCGCGTTGCCGGCGGCCTCGGTGAGCCGGTCGGCGTCCTCGATGACCACCACCTGCCAGCGCCCGCCGGACGGGTGCTGGCCGCGCGGAGCACCAGCGCGCGCATCTCGCCGACGCCGATGGAGAGCCCTTCCGGCACCACCAGTCGGACGTCGGCGTGGGTGCCGCCCATCGTGGTGTGGCAGCCGGGGCAGTCACCGCAGCCGGTGCCGTGCACGCACTGCAGGGCGGCGGCGAACGCCCGAGCGGCCACCGAGCGCCCGGAGCCGGGCGGCCCGGTGAAGATCCACGCGTGCGTCATCCCGGCGGACGGATCCATCCCGCCCGGCTTAGCAGCACCGCCCGCGACAGCGGGCTCGGCAGCATCGGCCGGGCCGGCGGCGATCAGCGCGGGCGCCCGGTCGACCGCACCCGCACGCAGCACGGCTGCCGCTGCGGCGGCGGCCCGACGCAACTCGACCACCGCCTCGTCCTGACCGACCAGGTCGGCGAAGACGTCCGACATTAGGTCTTGTGCTCCATCGTCACCAGCTCCGCGTCCGATAACTCAGGCTGCACCGAGGTGTCCGGGCCCTGCGCTGGCCGGGGTGGACGATGCCGCCCGGCTTGCCGAGCATCTCCTCGACCCGGCGGACCACCTGCCGGGTGATCTCCTCGACCGACCGGGACGCGTCGAGCACCAGGTAGCGCTTCGGGTCGCTGGCGGCGAGGTCCAGGAACGCGTATCGGACGCGCTCGTGGAAGGCGACCGACTCCGCCTCCAGCCGGTCGGTGCCGGTGTTGCGCGAGGCGACCCGGGACAGGCCGGTCTGCGGCTCGATGTCCAGCAGCACCACCAGGTCGGGCTTGAGCCCGCCGGTGGCCCACGAGGAGAGCCAGGAGACCTCGTCGACCGGGAGTGTCCGCCCTGCGCCCTGGTAGGCCAGGGACGAGTCGACGTACCGGTCGCTGATCACCACGGCGCCCCGGACCAGCGCGGGCCGGACCACGGTGGCCACGTGGTGCGCCCGGTCGGCGGCGTAGAGCAGTGCCTCGGCGCGCGGCGACGGCGCGTCGTCGCCGGAGGTCTCCAGCACGAGTGACCGGATCCGCCGACCGACGCCGGTCGCCCCGGCTCGCGGGTGACCACGACGTCGCGTCCGTGGCCGCGCAGCAGCTCGGAGAGCGCGGTGAGCTGGGTGGACTTGCCCGCGCCCTCGCCACCCTCGAAGACCACGAAGAGCCCGGCGGAGACGAACGGCTCGGCGGGCATCAGCGGACGACCCCGGATGGAGCCCCAGAGGTCGGCGAGGACGGGGACGCCCTTCTTGTCGTCCATCTGACCGAACGCGCTGATCCCGGCGAAGATGCCGGCGACACCGGCGGCCAGCAGCAGCAGCCGGGTCGACGAGATGGAGATGCCCAGGTCGGCGATGATCAGCTTGCGGGAGCCGCCGACGCCGACCAGCAGGCTGCTCAACCCGATGGCCAGGATCAGCACCAGCCGGGTGCCGATCTGCACCACCGCGAAGACCCGGCCGCGCACCTCGTCCTGATCTCGCCGCCGAGCAGGGTGGTGCCGGCCAGGAAGGCCATCCGGCGCCGGCGCCGACCAGCACCGCACCGACGATCGCCATGGACAGGTGGATGGCGAAGGCGAGGGTCATCACGGCGGCGCTGGCCAGCACGATGCTCATGCCGAACCAGCGGCGGCGGGACATCTCCTTGACGACCATCGGGCCGAGGCCGATGCCGAGGGCCAGACCGATGAAGATGGCACCGAAGAGCAGGAAGAAGGCGGCGTCGCCGGCGCCGAGCGAGGCGGCGAAGAACTGGCCGTGCCGATCACGATGCCGCCGCCGGCGAACGCGCCGAAGATGCCGAGCACCAGGCCGCGGACGAGCCGGGTCTGGCCGATGTACTTCCAGCCCTCGGCGAACTGACGCCGCATGCTCTGCTCGGTGCGCTGCCGTTCGCCGGTCTGCGCCTGGCTGATCTCCTTGATCCCGAACGCCACCACGAGGGCGGTGGCCAGCCGGGAGAAGGAGTTGACCCAGAGCGCGAGCTGGGCGGGCTCCGCCCAGCCGAGGTCGCCGCCGACGATGGCCCGGACGCTGCGGTCGAGCGCCGCGGCCACCAGCGCCGCGAGGACCGGGGTGAGGCCGTACGTGGTGATCAGCGTGAGCTGGTTGGCCGCCTCCAGCCGGGCGCGCGGGATCAGGTTGGGGACCGCGGCCTCCTTGGCCGGGATCCAGATCAGGGTGATCGACTCGATCAGGAAGGTGGCGACGGTCGCCCACAGGACGACGAGCCCGCCATTGGCGCCGGCCAGCGCCACGATCGGGATCGAGGCGAAGAGCACGAACCGGAGCAGGTCGCAGATGACCATCGTCCAGCGGCGGTCGAACCGGTCGGCGAGCACGCCGGCGATCGGCCCGAGCACCAGCGCGGGGAGCAGGCGGATCGCGATGACGACACCGAAGGCAGCACCCTTGGCGGTGCTGCCCTGGACCTGGGACGCGGCGAAGACCGAGGTGGCCAGCAGACCGAGCCAGTCGCCGAAGGAGGCCGCGCCGAGCACGATCCAGAGCCGCCGGAACGGCCGGATGCGCAAGACGGACCGGATGGCGGCATAACCGGACGGATCAACCTGACCGCCGCTGGGCTGGTTGGCGGCGTTGCCCGACTGACCGCCGGAGCGCGACACGCCGGGCGACTCGCCGCTGTTCTGGCTTTCGATGGCCGTACCTCCACGTGCCGGCCCATCGCTGGGCACCTCCGGTGCAACACTCTAGACCCGGCAGGGGCTGCCCCACCGGTGACATTCTCCTGCTCGCTGAGCCTAGGCCGCCGGAGGCTTCGACCGCAGCCCGGACGTACGCGAGGGTGTTTCGCATTCTCCGTCAGACAGTTAGCGTGCACACGTGGCCATCGAAAGCGACAAACTTCGCGAGCGCCTGGATCGGGCGACCGACCACCTCGACCCGCCGTACGCGGTGGTCGACCTCACCGCCTTCGACGCCAACTCGGTCGCTCTGGCCGATCGCGCCGCCGGAAAACCGGTCCGCCTGGCCAGCAAGTCGGTCCGGAGCCGAGGTTGATCAGCCGAGCCCTCGGGCGGCCCGGCTGGCAGGGCGTGATGGCGTTCACCCTTCCCGAGGCGATCTGGCTGGTCCGCGCCGGCGTGAGCGAGGACGTGCTGGTCGCGTACCCGAGCGCGGACCGGGCGGCTCTCGCCGAACTCGGCGCCGACCAGACGCTCGCCGCAGCGATCACCCTGATGATCGACGGCACCGGCCAACTCGACCTCATCGACGCCGTCCGGGCGCCGGGGCAGCGCGCCGAGCTACGGCTCTGCCTGGATCTGGACGCCTCCTGGCGACCGCTGCGCGGGTGCACGTCGGCGTCCGCCGCTCACCGGTGCACAGCGCTCGGGCAGCCGGCGCGCTCGCCGCCGCCGTCGCCGATCGGCCCGGCTTCCGGCTGGTCGGGCTCATGTCGTACGAGGCACAGATCGCCGGCCTTGGCGACGCGCCGCCGGGCAGGACGCTGCTGGCCGGCGCGATCAGGCTGACCCAGCGCGGGTCGTACCGCGAGTTGCTGGCGCGCCGGGTGCGGCGGTCGCCGCGGTACGCGAGCACGCCGACCTGGAGTTCGTCAACGGCGGCGGCACCGGCAGCGTGGCCGCGACCAGCGCCGATCCCGCGGTCACCGAGGTCACCGCGGGATCGGGCCTGTACGAGCCGACGCTGTTCGACGCGTACCGTGCCTGGCGGCCCACCCGGCGGCGTTCTTCGCCTGCGCGGTGGTCCGCCGGCCGACGCCGGAGCTGGCGACGGTGCTCGGCGGTGGCTGGATCGCGTCCGGCCCGCCGCCGACAGTCGACTGCCCCGGCCGTGGCTGCCGGCAGGGCTGAAGCTGGTCGGCACCGAGGGCGCCGGCGAGGTGCAGACCCCGCTGTCCGGCGCGGCGGCGGCCACCCTCCGCGTGGGTGACCGGGTCTGGTTCCGGCACGCCAAGGCTGGCGAGCTGTGTGAACGGGTCAACGAGCTGCACCTGATCGAGGGGACACCGTCGTCGCGACGGTGCCCACCTACCGGGGTGAGGGCAGGCCTTCCTCTGAGACGCATACCCGCGACCAGCTCAGACGGACTGGGCCGCCTCGGCCTGCTTCGCCACGGTGGACCGGCCACTGTCCGGGCCGTCGACCTGGCGGTGCAGGTATTCCCGGATCAGCGCCTTCGCCTCCAGCAGCACCCGCTCGTCGCCGTCGGACTTCCGCCGGAACGCGAGCTTGATCAGGGCGTCCGCCGCCTCGACCGCGATCTCCAGCACGAAGCGCAACTTGGGCACGTCGGTGAGGCCGAAACGTTCGGTGAGCACCCGGGCCAGCTGATCGGCGATGACGCCGTTGTTGTCCCGCTGCTCGTCGAGCAGGTGCAGGTCGACCACGTCGCCGAAGTGCAGGGTACGGAAGCCGGGGACGGTGCGGTGCATGGTGATGTATTCGTCGATCCCCGCGTCGACGCCGTCCCACCAGTGGGTCATCTCGTCGGCGGCGAAGCGCTCGTCGAGGCGCTGGAGGTAGGACTCCATCGTGCGCAGGGTCAACGCCTGCACGATCGCCCGCTTGTCTGGAAAGAACTGGTAGACCGACCCGATCGCCACTTCGGCGCGCTCGGCGAGCAAGGTCGTGGTGAGCCCCTCGTACCCCACCTCGTCGACGAGTTCGGCGCAGGCATCCAACATGCGCTGTACCCGCGCGACACTTCGACCTTGCACCGGTACGCGGCGCAGCGACCCGGTCGTGGCGGCTGGTGTGGACACTCTGCGCCACCCCTTCGACGGATGAACATATCTATACGTCACGAGTCCGTGACTACCGGTACAACGAGCGGATCGCAATTGCGGTATTTACCAGGTAGAACGTTCCTGATATGAAGTCAGTTCATATTCATGAATGAGGAGCGCGAATGGTCGGCACCGCACCGCTCACCGCTAAATGGTCCAATTGGGCCGGCAACCAGCGTGGCAGGGCCACCGCGATCCTGCGGCCCGGCTCGCCGACCGACGTCGCAGAAGCCGTGCTCGGCACCGCGGCGGCCGGCGGCCGGATCCGCGTGACGGGCAGCGGCCACTCGTTCACCGCCGTCGCGCTCGCCGACGACCGTCGGATGGACCTGTCCGAGCTGCACACCATGGTCAGCGTGGACGTCGCCCAACGACTGGTCACCGTCCCGGCCGGAATGACCCTGCACACGCTCAACGGCCTGCTCGCCCGGCACGGCCTCGCGCTGCCCAACCTCGGCGACATCGACGCGCAGACCGTCGCCGGGGCGATCTCCACCGGCACCCACGGCACCGGGGCGGCTACGGGTGCCTGTCCACCTTCGTCGAGGCGATCACCCTGGTCACCGGCACCGGTGAGGTGCTGCGCTGCTCCGCCGACGAGCATCCCGACGTCTTCGCCGCCGCCCGGGTGTCGATCGGCGCGCTCGGCGTCCTGGTCGAGGTCACCCTGCGCTGCGTGGACGCCTTCGTGCTGCGCGCCCACGAACGCCCGGCCGCCCTGGCCGACGTGCTCGGCGAGCTGCCCGCCCTGATCGGCAGGCACGACCACGTCGAGTTCTACTGGTTCCCCTACACCGATCGGGTCCAGGTCAAGGCCAACGACCGGGTGCCCGCCAACGACCGGCCGTTGTCCCGCTGGCGCGGCTGGCTGGACGACGACTTCCTGTCCAACACTGTCTTCGCCGGCGCCTGCCGACTCGGTCGGGCCGTGCCCGCCCTGGCACCGGGAATCAGCGCGGTCTCCGCCCGCGCCCTCACCGAACGCCAGTACACTGGCCGCTCCGACCGGGTCTTCTGCACCCGCGCCGGGTCCGTTTCGTGGAGATGGAGTACGGCCTGCCCGCGAGGCGCTGCCCGACGCACTCGCCGCGCTCCAGCGGATCGTGACCGGGCTGCCGTTCAAGGTGCTCTTCCCGGTGGAGGTCCGATTCACCGCCGCCGACGACATCTGGCTGTCGCACGGCTACGGCCGGGACAACGCCTACATCGCCGTGCACCAGTACGTCGGCATGCCGTACGAGCCGTACTTCCGGGCCTTCGAGGAGGTGGCCGCGGGTCTGGGCGGACGCCCGCACTGGGGCAAGCTGCACTACCGCGACGCCGCCTCGCTGGCCACGGCCTACCCGCGCTTCGCGGACTTCCAGGCCGTTCGTGACCGGCTCGACCCCACCGCGTCTTCGGCAGCCCGCACCTGACCCACGTCCTCGGGGCCTGAACGGGCCCTCCAGGCGGGCTTGATCGACTCGGTTGCCTTGAAGTCGGGGCATCACCATGCTCCGGATACCCCGCCTTCCGGGATACCGAGTGGATCTTCGCGTCGCGCGGTGCCTACTCCGTGCTGGTGGCGGCCTTGGGCGGGGCGGCCTTCTTCGCCGGGGCCTTCTTCGCCGCCGTCGTCGCCTTGGCCGTGGTGGTCTTCTTCGCGGCGGTGGACTTGCTGGCGGCAGCCGTCTTCTTGGTGGCCGTGGCCTTCTTCGCGGGCGCCTTCTTCGCCGCCGTCTTCTTCCGCGGCGCCGGGCCCTTCGCCCGCTTCTCGGCCAGCATCTCGGACGCCTCCGCGAGCTCAGCTCCTCCGGCGTCTGCCCACGCCGCAGCGACGCGTTGAACTCGCCGTCGGTCACGTACGGGCCGAACCGGCCGTCCTTGATCACCAACGGCTTCTCGGTCGCCGGGTCCACGCCCATCTCGCGCAGCGGCGGTGCCGCGGCCCGCCGTCCACGGGCCTTCGGGGCGGCCAGCAGAGCCAACGCCTCGTCCAGGCTGACGGTGAACATCTGGTCCTCGGACTCCAGCGAACGGAACTCCTCGCCCCGCTTGACGTACGGGCCGTAGCGACCGTTGTTGGCGAAGACCTCGACGCCGTCCGGCGCGACACCGACCAGCCGGGAAGGCTGAGCAGCGAGCGCCTCCTCCAGGGTCAGCGAGTCCGGCGTCTGCGTACCCAGCAGCGACGACTTCCGCTCACCGCTGGACACGTACGGGCCGAACCGGCCGGACTTGAGCACGATCGGCTCGCCGGTGCCGGGGTCGTCGCCGAGCTTGCGCTCGCCGCTGCCGCCGAGGAACAGCTCGTGCACCTTCTCCGGGGTCAGCTCGTCCGGGGCCAGGCCCTCGGGGATCGGGGCCCGGTCACCCTGGGTGCCGCCCTCCTCGCCCTCGCCAGCCGGTGCCGGCTGCTCGCCGCCGGGCAGCTCCCGCTGGAGGTACGGCCCGTACCGGCCGACCCGCACCACGACCTCGCGGCCGTCGTCGTCGGTGAAGAGCGGGATCGAGTTGACGCTGCGGGCGTCGATGTCGCTGAGGTTCTCGGTGACCAGCTTCTGAGCCCGCCGGAACGGGCGATGTCCTGGTCGCCGGCACCGTTGGAGCTGCCGAAGTAGAAGGCGGTGAGGAAGTCGACAGCGGCGTGGTCACCGCCGGCGATCTCGTCCAGCTCGTTTTCCATTGTGGCGGTGAAGTCGTAGTCGATCAGGCGGGGTAGTGCTGTTCCATCAGCCCGATCACCGCGAAGGCCAGGAAGGTGGGGATCATCGCCTGGCCGCGCTTGGTGACGTACCCCCGGTCCTGGATCGTCTGCATGATCGACGCGTAGGTGGACGGACGGCCGATGCCCAGCTCTTCCAGGGCCTTGACCAGCGACGCTTCGGTGTAGCGCGACGGCGGCTGGGTGTGGTGGCCCTGCGCGGCCAGCGCGTCGGCGGTCAGTGGCTGGTCCTTGACCAGGGTGGGCAGGCGACGCTCGGCGTCCTCGGCCTCGGCGTTCTCGTCGTCGCTGGACTCGACGTACGCGCGCAGGAAGCCCGGGTCGGTGATGGTCTTGCCGGTCGCGCCGAAGTCGGCTTCCTCCTGGGAGGTGGAGACCGATCGGATGCGCACCGACACGCTGGAGCCCACCGCGTCGGTCATCTGCGAAGCGATGGTGCGCCGCCAGATCAGCTCGTAGAGCTTGAACTCCTCGGCGGACAGCTCCTTGGCCACCTCGCCCGGGGTGCGGAAGTTGTCCCCGCCGGGCGGATCGCCTCGTGCGCCTCCTGCGCGTTCTTCACCTTGCCGGTGTAGCGACGCGGCTCCGGCGGCACGCTGCGCTCGCCGTACAGCTCGACGATCTGCCGGCGGGCCGCCGAGATGGCGGTCTCCGACAGGTTGACCGAGTCGGTACGCATATAGGTGATGTAGCCGTTCTCGTACAGGCGCTGCGCGGTGCGCATCGTCTGCTGCGACGACAGGCGCAGCTTGCGGGCCGCTTCCTGCTGGAGCGTCGAGGTGATGAACGGCGCGTACGGGCGACGACGGTAGGGCTTCTCCTCGACCCGGGTGACGGCGAACGGCCGACCCTCCAGGCGAGCCGCGAGACCACGGGCGCCGCTCTCGTCGAGGTGGACGACGCCGGCGCCGGGCTTGACCCGGCCGGTGGTCGGCTCGAAGTCCTTACCGGTGGCGATCCGGTCACCGTTCAGGGCGATGAGGGTCGCGTTGAACGCGCGTGGGCCCTCGCCGGCGTTGGTCACGGCGAGGGTGGCCAGGATGTCCCAGTATTCGGCGGTGCGGAAGGCCATCCGCTGCCGCTCCCGCTCGACCACGATGCGGGTCGCCACGGACTGCACCCGGCCGGCCGAGAGCCTCGGCATGACCTTCTTCCACAGCACCGGGGAGACCTCGTAGCCGTAGAGGCGGTCGAGGATCCGCCGCGCCTCCTGGGCGTCGACCAGATCGCGGTCGATCTCCCGGGGTTGGCCACCGCCGCCTGGATCGCCGGCTTGGTGATCTCGTGGAAGACCATCCGCTTGACCGGCACCTGGGCTTGAGCGTCTCGACGAGGTGCCAGGCGATGGCCTCGCCCTCGCGGTCCTCATCCGTCGCCAGGAAGATCTCGTCGACCTCCTTGGCCAGCTTGATCAGCTTGCTGATCTGCTGCCTGCGGTCGGCGGAGACGACGTAGAGCGCCTGGAAGCCGTTGTCGACGTCCACCCCGAGTCGGGCCCAGGGCTCCTTCTTGTACTTGGCCGGCACGTCGGCGGCGTTGCGCGGCAGGTCGCGGACGTGACCGAAGCTGGCCTCCACGACGTACCCCGGGCCAAGGTAGCCCGAGATCGTCTTGGCCTTCGCCGGTGACTCGACGATGACCAGACGGGTGGTTCCAGCTTTGCTCGGCACGTCTCTCCCCGACCTCACTCCTGCTCGTGGTCTGTCGGCGCCCGGACAGCGACCGCTTTCGACCCCGCCGTCGCACCGGCGGTCCGGATGTCCAACGTAACGCGCCGCCCACGTTTCGGGTTTCGCGGGCCGCAAACCGCTTCGGCGCGGCGGCCGACGCCGCCCCGCCACGCTCAGCACTGCCGGACGGCGCCACCGTACACCGTGTGTAGGGCTCGAAGCGGGTCACTGTGACGATGGCGGACCTACGACCGAGGTCCGACCTGCCCGTTTTCCGCCTGGATCACCCCGCGTGTCCAACACCAGACACCGGACCAGCCGACCCGGGCCGCCGCCCCAGCGCGTCGATCATGGACGTGTGGTGGGCGCTTTCACCCCGGACGAGCAGTACGTCCCCAGCACAACTCCATGATCGACGCGATCAGGGGTGGAGGGCCAGGACTGGGCTGGCGCTGCGCGTGGGGTTCGCCGACCAGCTCGGCGAGTCGGGCCAGCCGGCGGCGGCCGGTGATCCGGTAGGCCGGGCCACCCTCGTCCGGGCCGAGCAGCGTGCCCGCGAGCCCGGCGGCGGCCAGCGCGGTCCCGATCGGCTCCCAGCACTCCTGGTCGTCCACGCCGAGCCGCAACAGGAAGCCGCCCGGAGGTTCCGGCATCCCGGCGGCGGCGAGCCACAGCCGTAACCGCCGGCCGGTCAGATGGAAGGTGGCCGGTGGGCGCTTCGCCGGACCGTGCAGCCAGGCGGCCGCGAGCGGCTTCAAGACCCGGGTGTACGACGTACGCACGCTGTGTTGCTCGCCCTCGGTCGGCTCCCAGCTCGCCGCCAGCCCTCGCGCCGCCAGTTCGGCGACGAGCACGTGCACCCGCCAGGCGGCGTCCACCCGTACCGAGAGACGGGCGGTGCCGCCCATCCGGACCACCTCGCCCGGCCCGGCGAGCAGTCCGGCCAGGTCGGCGACCGTCGGTTCGGCCGCGTCCGCGCCGAAGAAGACGAGTTGCCGAGCCGCGTCGTCACCCTGGATCGGGCCGTTCGGAGGTGCCCCGCGTCGCCGCGCCGGCACGGGCGCGTCCGACTCGGGCGCGGGAAACAGCGCCGGGGTGGCTGTGCCTCCCCGGTGTCACCGAGCCCGCTCAGCGACACTCCGGCACCTCGTCGAATGCCTGTTTCAACTCCTCGGAGTTGAGTTTGCTGGTGTCCAGCGCGCTGGCGTCGTACTCCTTGTTGAGGCTCTCCACCGCAGCCCGCACGCCGTCGTAGAAGGCGGTCGGCTCGCCGATGCCCAGCCCGTCGATGGTGTCCCGGGCGCGGCCGTAGGCGTCCCGCATCTTTCCCAGCGAGCTGCGGAAGCCGGCGGAGATGGCCTCGCCGTTGTCGGTCTCCGGATGCCGGCCTGCTCCACCTTGCGGCGCGCGGCCTCGCTGGCCTGCTCCGCCCCACCGAAGAGCCGCACCAGGTTCTCCTTGGCCTGCGCCGGCGTGGTCTGCGCGGTCATCTGTTCGTCGGTGCTGCTGGTCAACTTGCTGATCTCGGAGCGCCACGGGGTGAAGCGCGCCGCAGACCGACGCCGCCCAGGCCCGTGGCTGGGGCCCCGCCGCAACCGGCGAGGACGACGACGATCGTGGCCAGGACCACCGTGAGCTTTCCGGCGGCAGACGCCCGGCACGTACGCATGCGTTGCAGCGTACGGCCTTGGGCCAGGTGTGGCACCGGTCCGGACGGCAGGTCCCCGGTCGACGCGGTACGTCGACCGGGGACCCCGGGTCGGTTGGATCAGGCGTTGACCGACTCCGGGTGGTGGTCGGTGCTGCCCGCGCCGGTGTTGCCGTCGGCGTCGGAGTCCATCGCGATGCCCTTGCGCTTGCTGAACACCACCGACGCCACGATGATCAGCGTCGCGACCAGCGCGATGCCGACCCGCAGGCCGACGTTGCGGTCGTCGCCGACGCTGTACGCCACCACGGCGGGCGCGATCAGCAGCGAGACCAGGTTCATCACCTTGAGCAGCGGGTTGATCGCCGGGCCGGCGGTGTCCTGAACGGGTCGCCGACGGTGTCGCCGATGACCGTCGCGGCGTGCGCCTCGGAGCCCTTGCCCCGTACGCGCCGTCCTCGACCAACTTCTTGGCGTTGTCCCAGGCCCCACCGGAGTTGGACAGGAACACCGCCATCAGGGTGCCGGCACCGATCGCACCGGCCAGGTAGGCCGCGAGCGCGCCGGGCCCGAGGCCGAAGCCGACAGCGATCGGCGCCAGGATGGCGAGCAGACCGGGGGTCATCAGCTCACGCTGCGCGTCCGGGTGCAGATGTCGACGACCTTGCCGTACTCCGGACGCTGGGTGCCGTCCATGATGCCCGGCAGCTCACGGAACTGCCGACGGACCTCCATGACCACGGCACCGGCCGAGCGGGACACCGCGTTGATGGCCAGCCCCGAGAAGAGGAAGACCACCGCGGCACCGATGATCAGACCAACCAGGTTGCGCGGGTTCGCCACGTTCAGCGAGTTGAGGATCTCGGTGCCGACGTCGCCCACGCCGGCATCCGCGTACGCGGTGCGGAGTGAGTCGGTGTACGAGCCGAACAGCGCGGTCGCGGCGAGAACCGCTGTGGCGATCGCGATGCCCTTGGTGATCGCCTTGGTGGTGTTGCCCACCGCGTCCAGCTCGGTGAGCGTGCGAGCGCCGTGCTCGTCGATGTCACCGGACATCTCGGCGATGCCCTGGGCGTTGTCGGAGATCGGCCCGAAGGTGTCCATCGCGACGATCACGCCGACCGTGGTGAGCAGGCCGGTGCCGGCCAGTGCCACCGCGAACAGCGACAGCGTGATGGAGCTGCCACCGAGGAGGAACGCGCCGAAGACGCCCGCGCCGATCAGCAGCGCCGAGTAGACGGCCGACTCCAGACCGATGCTGATGCCGGCCAGGATCACGGTGGCGGCGCCGGTCTGCGAGCTCTTGCCGATGTCCTGCACCGGTCGCCGGTTGGTCTCGGTGAAGTAGCCGGTCAGTGCCTGGATCGCGGCGGCCAGCACAATGCCGATCACCACCGCGCCGATGGCCACCAGCCGCGGGTTGCGGTCGACGTCGGTGAGCCCGCCCTCCAGATCGGCGAAGGTCGCCGGCAGGTAGGCGTAGGCGGCGATCGCCACCAGCACCGCGGAGAGCACCGCCGAGATGTAGAAGGCCCGGTTGATCGCCGTGAGGGCGTTGCGGTCGGACGCGCGCAGCCGGGTGATGAAGACTCCGAAGATCGCGACCAGCACACCGATGGTGGAGATGATCAGCGGGAAGACCAGGCCGTCCTCGCCGAACGCGGCACGACCGAGGATGAGGGCGGCCACCAGCGTCACCGCGTACGACTCGAACAGGTCGGCGGCCATGCCGGCGCAGTCACCGACGTTGTCGCCCACGTTGTCGGCGATGGTGGCGGCGTTGCGCGGGTCGTCCTCGGGAATGCCCTGCTCGACCTTTCCGACCAGGTCGGCGCCGACGTCGGCCGCCTTGGTGAAGATGCCGCCGCCGACCCGCATGAACATCGCGAGCAGCGCGGCGCCGAAGCCGAAGCCCTCCAGCACGGTCGGCGCGTCACCCCGGTAGACGAGGACGACCATCGCGGCACCGACGAGGCCGAGGCCGACGGTGAGGAAGCCGACGACGCCACCGGTCCGGAACGCGATCTTCATGGCCGCCTCGCGGCCACCTTCGCGCTCCGTGCGGCGGCTGCCACGCGCAGGTTGGCGCGGGTGGCCAGCCACATGCCGGCACCACCGATGAACGCGCTGAACAGGGCGCCCACCACGAAGAAGGCCGAGCGGCCGATCTTCACCGCGAGTTCGCTGCCGTCGGTGTCGTGCACCGGCAGCAGGAAGAGCAGCACCACGGCGATGACCACGAAGATCGCCAGGGTACGGAACTGACGCAGCAGGTAGGCCGAGGCGCCCTCCTGGACCGCCCCCGAGATCTCCTGCATCTTGTCGGTGCCTTGCCGGCGGCCAACACCGTTTTGTGAGGGCGGCGGCGAAGACGAGCGCCACCAGCGCGATTACCGCAGCGATGACGACGTAGGTCACATTGCTTCCGGTAAGGAAGCCGCCGCCGTCGGCGGCAAGGTCTCGGACATCTGTGTCCTCCTGTTACCGAACACTCGCGCCGGTGAGTGGAGACGCACCTACCGACGCCTGAATGCGGACTCGCAAGCGCGCGCCAACCCACCCCAGCGGACCAGCGATGAACACCCATACCCGCTGGCTGCGGGATGGATCACTTGCTGACAACCCGGGTACTGTAGCCCTCCACAGTGTTGGAGGTCACACGCAGGTGCCACCGTGTCGCGATGATCTTCGTCGCTGTGTTATGAAATGAAATCTGATATAGGAACCGGTCCATGAAGAAGGCCGCATCCCGCCAGGGGACACGGCCTACGCAGCGAAACTGTCAGCGGCCGACCGGCCACACCATCCGCACCTCGGTGCCGATGCCCTCGTCGACCGGGCGCACCTGCAGGTCCTCCACGAAGCCGGCGAGCAGCGCGAAGCCGACGCCCGTGGTCAACGCCTCGTCGGTGAGCGACTCGTTGGCCAGCTCGTCCGGCGGCAACGCGGTCAGACCGATGCCCGCCTCGATCGGCGCCCGGTCGACCACCCGCACCGCGTACGAGCCGCCGTCGGACATCTCCATCAGCACCGGGTCGGCCAGGCCGTACTGCCGGTGCAGAGCCACCGCCCGGGTGCACGCCTCACCGATGGCCAGGCGCACCTCGTCGAGCAGGTCCTCCGGACGCCGGCCCGCCGCGCGACGGCGACCCCGACCAGGCGGGCGGTGCGCACGTGCACCGGGGCGGGTGAGAACGAGAGCTTGACTGTCGCCATCACGCGCCGGCGCCCGCCGAGTCGGCGCTGATCGCCGCATCGACCGTCGGGTGCAGCGGAAACACCTGGTCCAGCGCGGTGATCCGGAAGATCTTGAGCAGTGGCTCCTTGTCGCAGACCAGGGCGAACGAACCGCTGGCCGAGCGAAGCCGCTTGAGCGCGCCGACCAGCACGCCCAGGCCGGTGGAGTCGAGGAAGTCCACCCGACCGAGGTCGACCACCACGTGCCGGGCACCACCGTCGATCAGCTCGAGGAGTCGTTCGCGGAGCCGGGGCGCGGTGTAGACGTCCACCTCACCACCGACCTCGAGCACCGTGTGCTCGCCCACGGTGCGGGTCGCCAGTGATAGCTCCATCGGTCCTCCTCGCCAGAGCCGTAAACTCTCGTGGGCATCTAACCACTACCGCCGGTGCGGCCTGCGGACGCCAGCGGAGGCTTCCTTACCCCGGTGTCCGACTTTTCATCTCCGAACACCAGTGCGAGGTGCAGGGCGTGACCTCCAACGACTTCGGCTCGGCGCGTCGCACGCCGCACCATGACCTGGAGTCGTCGTCCGCTGCCACCGTATCCGCTGGTCCCGGCTCCGGGCCATCGCCATCTGACCTGCTGCGCCGGCTGCGTGCCTGGGCGCCGCCGACCCGGTCACCCACGTCGAGCGGGTGCCGGCCCGCGCCGGGTGCCCGCGCCGTGGCCGTCGTGGGCGCCGGCAGAGCTGCGCGCGGCGTTCGCCCGACGCGGCGTGCTCGCGCCCTGGCAACACCAGGCCGAGGCCGCCACCTTGGCGTACGAGGGCGGAAACGTGGTGGTCGCCACCGGCACCGCGTCCGGCAAGTCGTTGGCGTACCAGCTTCCGGCCCTGGCCACCCTGCTCGCCGACCCCGAGCCACAGTTCTCTACCTGGCGCCGACCAAGGCGCTCGCCGCGGACCAGTTACGCGCCGTCGCCGCACTGGAGCTGGAGGGTCCGCCCAGCCTGCTACGACGGGGACACGCCGCGCGCCGAGCGGGAGTGGATCCGCCGGCACTCGCGGTTCGTGCTGACCAACCCCGACATGCTGCACCACGGCATCCTGCCCGGGCACGCCCAGTGGTCCGGCTTCCTGCGCCGACTCGCGTACGTGGTGATCGACGAGTGCCACACCTACCGGGGAGTGTTCGGCTCGCACGTCGCGCACGTGCTGCGTCGGCTGCGCCGGCAGTGCGCCCGGTTCGGGGCCACCCCAGTGTTCGTCCTCGCCTCGGCGACCTCCGGTGACCCGGCGACCGCGGCCGGACGGCTGACCGGCCTGCCGGTGACGGCGGTCACCGAGGACGCCTCACCGCGCGGCGGGTGACCTTCGCGCTCTGGGAGCCACCGCTGCTGCCACCCGACTCGGGCTCCTCCGGCCCGGTGCCGCCGCAGGCGACAGGAGACCACGACGACCTCCGTCAGGTCCGCCGGTCGGCGCTTCGCGAGACGGCGGACCTGCTCGCCGACACGGTCGCCGAGGGGTACGCACACTCGCGTTCGTCCGCTCCCGCAAGGGCGCCGAGGTCGTGGCCGCCAGTGCGCGCCGAGCCCTGGACGACGCGGTGCCCGGCCTCGGCGACCGGGTGGCCGCCTACCGGGGCGGCTACCTGCGCGAGGAGCGACGCGAACTGGAACGGGCGCTGCTGCACGGCGACCTGCTCGGCCTGGCCTCCACCAACGCGCTGGAGCTGGGCGTGGACCTGGTCGGGCTGGACGCGGTGCTGATCTGCGGTTACCCGGGCACCCGGCCTCGCTGTGGCAGCAGGCCGGCCGTGCCGGGCGTTCCGGGCAGGAGGCCCTCGCGGTGCTGGTGGCCCGGGACGACCCACTGGACACCTACCTGGTGCACCACCCGGAGGCGATCTTCGGTGCCCCGGTGGAGGCGACAGTGCTCGACCCGGCCAACCCGTACGTGCTGGCACCGCAGCTCGCCTGCGCCGCGGTGGAGGCACCGCTCACCCCGGCCGACCTGGCGCTCTTCGGTGACGGGGCGAAGGAGGCCGTCGACCAACTGGTGGCCGCCGGGGCACTGCGGCAACGGCCCACCGGTTGGTACTGGCGACACCGGGAACGGCCCGAGGTCGACCTACGCGGTGAGGGCGGCGCCCCGGTCTGCGTGGTGGAGTCGTCGACCGGCCGGCTGCTCGGCACTGTCGACGGCGGCTCCGCACTTCCTGCTCCACACCGGCGCGGTCCATCTGCACCAGGGCGTCTCGTACGTGGTCGACGACCTCGACCTTGCCGACGGTTGCGCGCTGGTGCACGCCGAGGAGCCGGACTGGTCGACCCACGCCCGCGACGTCACCGACCTGTCCGTGGTGTCGGTGCGCTCCTACGTGGACGCCGGGCCGGTCGGCATGTTCCTCGGCGAGGTGGACGTGACCAGTCAGGTGGTGTCGTACCAGCGGCGACGAATCGCCACCGGCGAGGTGATCGACACCCGACCACTCGACCTGCCCACCCGGGAGCTGCGCACGGTGGCAGTCTGGTTCACGCTGTCACCGCAGTCGTTGGCGCTCGCCGGGGTCCAGACGGCCGACGTGCCGGGTGCGTTGCACGCCGCCGAACACGCCGCGATCGGCCTGCTGCCGCTGATGGCCACCTGCGACCGGTGGGACATCGGCGGGCTGTCCACCGCCGTGCACCCGGACACCGAGGCGCCGACCGTCTTCGTCTACGACGGGCACCCGGGCGGCGCCGGGTTCGCCGAGCGGGCGTACGGGACCGCGTCGGCGTGGCTACGGGCCACCCGGGACGCGATCGCGGAGTGTGGCTGCGAGACCGGCTGCCCCTCCTGCGTGCAGTCACCGAAGTGCGGAAACGGCAACAATCCGCTCTCCAAGCCGGACGCGATCCGGGTACTCGACGTGGTACTGACTCACCTGCCCGACTGAGCAGGTTGCATGAATCGGCGTGGCACGGGGCACAATGGTATGGGAGCGCTTCCATCGATGTCCTTGTTGCTGATCGCCCCCGTGCCCGAGGAGAAGCCGTGGCCGACACCATCGCCGAGACCGTCGACCTGCTTTACACCATCGACCAGGACCATCTCACCCTCGACCAGCAGATCGCGCTTGGTTCCGCGCTGGCCGCCCTGGCCCAGGCGGAACGGCTGGAACAGATCAACGAGCGGCTGCGCGGCATCCACCAGGTTCTCAACACCTGGGCGCTCCGGCCGCGACCACCGTCGACAGCCGCTGAGTTCTCCGGAAGTGATGCTGTAGGGCACCAGTGATCACTTCATGCTGGGTAGTCGTCCGACGGCCGCGACGACTACCCAGCAACAACTGATCATGGGCAGCGGTGAGCGCGACGCTCGTCGGGCTGTGCGAGACTCCGGCGCACCAACCCCAGAGGAGTTCTCATGCAGCTTGACAACGTGCAGGGCCAGCACCAGTTCCACATCCGCCAGCGGCTGCGCATGATGGTCAACCAGTACGAGGTCCGCGCGGTCGCCCCGGACGGCACCGAGGGCGAGATGCTGGCGTTCGCGCAGCAGAAGCGGCTGGCCTTCAAGGAGCAGGTGACGATCTACACCGATGACTCCAGCAGCAGCCCCTGCTCGGCTTCAAGGCCCGCCAGCGCATCGACCTCGGCGCCACGTACGACGTCACCGACGCCGCCGGCACCCCGATCGGCCTGTTCCGCAAGGACTTCGCCCAGTCGCTGCTGCGGTCCACCTGGCATGTCGAGCAGGCCGGCCTGCCGCAGGTGACGGGCCAGGAGCGCAGCCTGCCGGTGGCACTGCTGCGCCGGTTCGTCGACTCGCTGTCCTGGTTGCCGTACCACTTCGACTTCACCGCAGACGGCCAGCCGGTCTTCACCGTGGTCAAGAAGTGGGGCCTGCGCGACAAGTACATCGTCGAGGTGCAGAACCCGCAGATCGACCGTCGCCTGGTCATCGCGATGGCCGTCGCCCTCGACGCGCTCCAGGCCCGCTGACACACCCGGCCCGAGAGTGGGTGGTCGGTCGGCCACTGGCCGGGACAGGGCGTTCGACCTGGTCCCGGCCGGTGTGCCGCCGGTGACTCGAGCTCCCGGCCGTGTGCCGCCGGTGCCTCGGCTCGGGCCGGTTCCGTCGGTGACTCGGCTCTGGCCGGTTCCGTCGGTGACTCGGCTCTGGCCGGTTTTGCCGGTGACTCGGCTCTGGCCGGTTTGCCGGAGCCTCGGCTCCGGCCGGCCCTCGGGTGTGGGTCGCTCGCCCTCTGGAGCTGATGCTATGAACGCATCAGGCTTGATGTCATAAGCGATTCAGCTCGAGAGCACGCGCCGGACCACACCGAGGCCGTCCGCCTCGATCAGCCCCGTGCCAGACCCAGACGGACACACGTGCCCGACGCCCCGATCAGCCCCGCGCCGACGCCGTCCGCCTCGATCAGCCCCGTGCCAGACCCGGACCGACGCGCGCGCCCGACGCCCCGATCAGCCCCGCACCGGACCCGCACGGGCGCTCGACACAGCGACCCGCTTCAGGCCGGGAGTGGCGTGAACGCCACCTCGACGGTCACCAGCACGTCCATCCCGTCGAGATGGCAGCCGACCAGCGAGCCGCCGTTGCGGGCAGCGATGTCGGAAGCGGACGCGCACGCCACGGCGTCGCCGTCGAGCGTCCGTGCCGCCCCGGCCAGCGCGCCGAGATCGGCTGCCACCGCCGCCCGCTGACCCGCCATTCCGGCGGCGGCGATGGCGGCCCCGAAGGTGCCGAACAGCACGAAGACGAGCCCGATCGCCAACAGCAGGACAGTGGCACCACCTCGTTCGGCGTTGCGGCGCCCGTCACCGAGCCGCTCGACGGTCGACCCGTGACCGCGGTGAGGTGACCTGCCGACAGTTCGGCGCACTACCAACTCCCTCGCCAGAGCCCGGTTCCACCGCTGCGACGGCGGTGGCGACCACGGTGATCCTGGCAGCCGGCCGCCCAGCGTCCGGACGGGCGCGCGTACGGTCGCCTGCACCCGGTCGCCGTCAGCGGACACCGACACCGTCGCCCGGCGGCGCCGCCCGTCCGCCTTCCGCTGGGCCGTCCGCGCCACGGGCTGCGGCCAGCGCCGCGGCCGGGCCGCGTGCAGGCAGCTCGCCTGCGCGCTGACGGCGTTGACCGAGGTCAGACCTGCCAGCAGGAGCAGGAGCAGCGCCGGCAGCGGCCGCCAGTTCGGCGGTGAACGACCCTCGGTCCCCACCGGCAGACCAATCGACAGCGCGGAGTCTCGACCCGCCGCCAGCTGCCAGCCCTGGAACGCCCACCGCTGGGTTGCGACCGACCCGCCGGCGCTCGGTCACTTCAGCGCCCGGTCGATGACGGCGGTCAGTGCCGACTGGACGTTGCCGGAGGTCAGCACCTTCAGCAGGATTCCGGCGAAGGCCACCGCGGCGAGCGTGCCGACGGCGTACTCGGCGGTGTTCATCCCGGCGTCGCCCGCAGGCGGGCGATGAGTTTGCGCATGATTGTTTCCCTTCTCGATGGGTCAGAGCACGTCGCCGAGAACGGCGACGATCACCGGCACCAGGCCGGCGAGAATGAACGCCGGCAGGAAGCACAGCCCCAGCGGCAGGACGATGAGCACACCCGCCCGGCGAGCTGACGCCTCGGCAGCGGTGGACCGGTCGGCGCGGAGGTCGTCGGCGAGCCGGGTCAACGCACCCGCCAGGGCGGCACCGCTGTTGGCCGTCCGCAGTGCCGCCGCCGTGAGGCGGTCCGCGCCGGTACGCCGTCCAGCGCGGCCCATGCCTCGGCTGGGCCACCGCCGAGCAGCAGCGTGCGGCCGACCGGGCCAGTCGGCCGGCGAGCGGCCCGTCCAGCGCGTCGGCGACGGCCAGCACCGACCGGTCCACCGGGCGCCCGCGCGCATCGCCGCTGCCAGAAGATCGGCGGCGAGCGGCAGATCAGCAGCCTCCTGGTGCCGTCGCCTACGCACCCCGGAGGCTCGATCCGCCGCAGCAGGACATCGAGCAGGAGTGCGGTCGGGACCGCACCGAGCAGCCCGAACCAGCCCTCGACCACGACGGCCACGGCGAGCCGCTCACGGCGGCCGCGAGTCGTATCGCGTCCGGTCGCCGCCGCCTTCTGGCCGTGCTGGGCTGATTCCCCAGGCTCCGGGCCATCATCCGGCCCGCCCAGGTGCCGCGCCCAGCCGTTCCGCCCAGAGGAGGCCGACGACCTGCAGGACGACCGCGACAACCGCACAGGCGCCGCCGACAGTGCTGTGCAGGAGCACCGCGGCGGGGTCGACGCCAATTCCGTACCCGAGGCCGATCCCGCCGATCGGCAGCGCCGCCAGCAACCAGGCCGTGGCTCGGGCACCGGCGGACTGGGCTGCCGCAGCGGCCAGACCCCGGTCGGTCGCCCGCGCATCCGCCTCGATCCGCTCGACGAGCTCCGCCAGCGGCGCGCCGGTCCGGTCGGCCAGTCGCACCGCCGCGGAGGTGAGATGGCGCAGCCGGTCCGACCCGTCGCGCTCTTGGGCGGCAACGTTGAGCGCGTGCGAGACCGGCAGGCCCGCCCGAAGATCTGCCGCGAGGCCGCAGAGCGAATCCAGCACCTGTCGCCGGATTCGCTCCGCACTCCGGTGCACTCGCCAGCGCAGCACGGCGCGCACCGCCAACGTGCCGTACGCCGCCATCGCGACCGCAGCCACCGGCCCACCGACCACGGCACCGACGCCGCCTCCCAGCAGGCCGACCAGTGGCAGCACCCGGGCCGTCGCGCGTACGGGACGAATTGGCGCAATCGATTCCCCTGGCGTTCGCTGGGCCGCGCCGACGCGCCGGCGATCGACGTCCCCGTTCCCTCTGCCACCGCCGCGTCGAGTGCGCCGCCGCGGCCGTCCCCAGGTCACCGTGCCCGTCGGTGGTCACCGCGTCCGTGACGTCGCTGCGACGGCCCGCCTCCTCGCCGCTGACACCGATCGTGATCGCGAGCGCGCCGGTCCGCCGCTCTGCGCCTGGCATGACGGCCTCCGGTCGGGCGGTGCCGGCCGGACGCCGGGATCCCGCCGGACCGGCGGGCGCGTCGGCCCTCCGGTCGGGTGAACCCACCGGTTGTCGCCGTGGGCCAGTTCGGGCTGCCGACGACGTCCCGGCTGGGCCAGCCGAGCGCCGTCCGTCTTCCGCTGGCACCCGCAGTGGTTTGCGACTGGTACGCGATGCCAACCGGCTGACCCGAGACCGGGGCGGTGGCGGCGTCGTCCACCGGCCCGTCCAGCGTGCGGCCGAGATCCCTGATCCACTCCACCAGCGCGTCATCCGGATCGACACCGCCGCTTCCCCGTCCCGCCGCCAACACGCGACGTCGACGGGCCCGGATGCTCTGCACGGGCCATGCCACCAGGGCGGCGGCGGTCAGGAGCAGCGCCGCCACCAGCATCGTCAGGCCGCTCATGCCGGACCCGCCGATCCCGGCCACGGTTCGCTGAGGATCGGCGGCACCGCCACCCGCGCTCCCGCAGCAGCGCCCGAGGGCTCGGGCCGCCAGCCCGAGCCCGCTGCCGGTACCCAGGCGGGCACCACGGTCACCAACCGTTCCGGGCCCCTCGGGCGCAGCAGGCAGACCGACTCCAGGACGCGGCCCCGGTCGCCGCGCCGCACCTGGAACAGCACCTGTAAGGCGGCGGCCACCTGGGCGTGCAGCGCGGCGCGGGGCAGCCCGCCCAACATGCCCAGCGCCTCCAGTCGGGCCGGCACGTCGGACGGTGTGTTGGCGTGCAGCGTGCCGGCGCCCCCGTCGTGCCCGGTGTTGAGCGCGGACAGCAGGTCGACCACCTCGCCGCCCCGGCACTCCCCACCACCAGGCGGTCCGGGCGCATCCGCAGCGCCTGTCGGACCAGGTCGGCGAGGCTGACCACACCCGCACCCTCCACATTGGCGGTGCGCGCCTGGAGTCCCACCACGTGCGGATGCCCCGGACGCAACTCGGCGGCGTCCTCCACCAGCACGATTCGCTCGGTGCCGGGCACCATCCCCAGCAGGGTGTTGAGCAGCGTCGTCTTGCCCGAGCCCGTGCCTCCGGTCACCAGGTACGCCAGCCGGGCCGCGACGACGGCGGCGAGCAGCGGTGCCACCGGTCGCGGCACGGTGCCCTGACGCACCAACTCGTCGAGGGTGAACGGCCGGTGCCGAAAGGTCCGCAACGACAGGTACGGGCCTTCGGTCGCCACCGGCGGCAGCACGGCGTGCAGGCGTGTGCCGTCGGGAAGCCGTGCGTCCGCGTACGGTGAGCCGTCGTCGAGCCGTCGCCCGGCGCTGGCGATGAGTCGCTGCGCCAACCGGCGGACGTCCTCCACCGAGCCCACCGGAACAGCGACCTGGTGCAGCCCCGACCCCGGTCGACCCAGACCCGGGCCCCGTTGACGAGAACGTCGGTGACCTCCGGGTCGGCGAGCAACGGCGCCAGCGGACCAGCGCCAACGAGGTCGTCCCGCACCCGGTCGGAGATCCGCAGCAGGGCGGTGTCACCGAGGACCGCCGCGTTGGGCTCGGCCCGCACCGCGGAGACGATCGCCGCCGGCGTGACTGGGGTGGTGGCAGCGGCGATCCGCTGCCGGACCCGGGCGGCGAGGGTGCCGTCCTCCGGCCGGCCGGTCATGCCGCACCCGTCGTCGGTGCACCGGTCAGGTCGGCGACGATCCGTTGGCAGAGCGCGGCCAGTGGGCCCTTACCCGCGGCGGCCGGCGCCTCGCCCCGCTCCAACCCACGGCAGAGCCCCGGCTCGGGGCGCAGCGTGCCGGCCAGGGGAGCCCGAGGGCCCGTGCCACCTCGGTCGCGGGCAGCCGGCCCGGGCGGGACCACGCACCACCACCGAGAGTGCGGCGCAGTGCGGGGCGGCCGCGGCCACCACCCGAGCGGCCGCCGCGGTGGCACGCAGCTCCGCCGGGACGACGACGAACGCCTGGTCGGTCGCCTGCAACGCCACCACTGCCGCGTCGTCCAACTGCCGGGGCAGGTCGACGACGACGAAGTCACGCCCCGCCGTGCGGCGTCGACGGTCGCCGCCATCGCCGCCGCCGGCAGTGCCAGCATCTCGCCGCGATCCCAGGAGAGCACCACCAGATCACCCCGGCTGGGCAGGGCTCGCACCAGCGCCGGAGCGTCCACCCGCCCGTCGGCACCGGTGAGCGACGGCCAGCGCAGGCCTTCCAGTTGCTCCCAGCCCAGCACGAGGTCGAGGCCACCACCGAGCGGGTCGGCGTCGACGAGCAGCGTGCGTAGCCGGGCTCGGGCGGCGGTCACGGCAAGACCACCGGCGAGCACACTCGCGCCCGCACCGCCCGACCACCGAAGACCGCGACGACCCGTGCGCCGACACCGTCCGAACGATCCGGATCATGCTCGGCGAACCGGTCCACCAGCCACGACTCGGCGGCGGGCAGCGTGGCCACGTGCTCGGCCCCGATCAGGTCGGCGATCTGCCAGCCGGGGTCGAGCTGGCCGGCCCGACCGACCAGGACCAGCCTGGACCGCCGCGGCAACCGGGCGCGCAGACACGCCTGCGCCTGATCGGCGCCGAGCAACACCAGGGGCGCGGGGAGCCAACGGGTACGGGCGGCAGCTGGGTCACCGGCGAGCTCCACCTCGGTCCCGCCAGCGGCGGCGAGCCGGAGCACGTCATCGAGCAGATCGTCGTCACCGGTAACGACCAGCGGAAGCCGGCGGATCGGTGGAACCGAGGTACGAGATGGCATCGCGGCCTCCAGCGGTCGGGCTCTGGTATGCCGCCGACCCTGCTCGGAATCCGCCCTCCGACCTCCCTGACCTCGTCGCCTGTGGACAACTTTGCGCACTGTGGACAACGCCCGCCGAGACAGTCGATCTGCTATGCGCGCGGCTATCTCCGCAGCTACACCGGCCGCCGCAGAGGACTGCGGGGCCGCTCCCGGAAGCGGCCCGGAAATCGACGATCAGCCGACCCGATCGGTCCAGGCCGTCTGGAGGATCACCTGGTACGCGCTGATCCGGACGGGGACAGCGTCAACCGCTCGTGGGCGAGCAGCTCACCCGTTGTCGGCTCGAAGATCAGGAGAGACTGGGCGTCGTGTTCCCGGTCGTCGAAGGTGACAGCGACCCCGTTTCGGCCAGCACGGTCCGTGACCTGCCCTCGCCAGCGGAACCCGGGCACGTCGGCGAGGACGCGCAGGATCTCCGCTCGGGCGGCACGCGGCACGACGTACCGCGCGTAGAGCGTGCTGACCTCCTTGCTCGCCGCGCCCGCGCCGTACTCGATCTTGAGCAGTTCGCGCAGTTGGGACGTGTCGGCTGGCGGCGGCGTGAGTTCCATCGGCGGCAGCGGGATGGCCGCCGGAGCAGGAGTGCCGCCGGCTGCTGGTCGCGAATCGTGTCTGTGCTGCCAGTAGTCCCGAGACTCTGGGTCGGGGTACTGCGGCTCCAATTGGGTGCTCATCTGCTCACCGGTCCCGTCGGCGGCCTGCCAGACCTTCGTCTCGTCGGCGAAGGCCACGGAATGGCGGCCGTCGGCGGAGGTCATCACGGGTCGCCCACACCTTCGTGTGGTGATACATGTAGCGCCCGCTCCGGTTGTCGTACCCGCGTCTTTGATCTTGTCGGCCAGTGCGCGCAGCTGCGGGCCGGCGGCCGGCGGATCGGCGTCGAACTGGTACGCGACCGGCACGAGCACCGACCCCGGCACCGCCCCGGGTCGCCCGTGATGTCCGGCCTGGCCCTACTGAACGGTTGGAGCACCGCCACGGCGCCGGCCGCGACCGCGAGCGTCCCGGCCGTCAGGACCAGTCGACGGGTCGGGTGTACGCGACGACGCCCGGCGACCATCTCGGCAGCGTCGGCGCGGTCGATCAGTTCGCGTGCCGAAACCAGCGGCGCCACGACGGCGGTGGTCCGGGCCGGGTCGGCCGGGCCGAGGAGGGCACGGGTTCGCTCTGCTCCGAACATCACAGATCCTCTCGAATCGTCGCCAAGACTGGGCGGCGGCGGGACTGCGTGGGCCGGTCCGACATCGCTTCGGTGAGACGGCGACGGGCGCGATGCAGGCGCACCGCCGCGGTCGCCCTGGTGCAGCCGAGGACCTGTGCCGCCTCGGACAGGGTCAACTCCTCCCAACCGACCAGCCGGAGGATCTCCTGATCAAGGTCGCCGAGGGTGGCCAGCCCGGCCCGGACATCGGCAACTCCGATGGTCGTGTCGGCGCCGTACGGGTCGACGACCCGCGTCAGGTCGGCCTCGGTGATCGGTAGGACGTCGGGGGCGGCACGTCGGGACCGCCACTGGTTCGCGAGCAGTCGTCGGGCCACCCCGTACAGCCAGGGCAGACCGCGGTCCGGCACCTCGCCGCGACGACGCCACGCCACGACGAAGACCTCCTGAGCAAGCTCGGCCGACGCATCGCTGTCGCCGAGTCGGCGCAGGCCGTACCTCACGATGTGCGCGTACTCCGCGGCGTAGAGACTGGTGAACCAGCCCTCGTCGCGTTTCTCCGGTGGACCCACCCGAACCTCCATTTGCTCGGCGACTCTCACCCTGGCTTGTGTCACGGCCGGGCCGATGATTACCGGAGGGCTGAGTCATGTCGCCGTGGTCAGTGGCACCAGTGCCCTGGCAGGCTGGGGGCATGGTGTTCTCCGACGATCGAGAGCTGGGCACCGCGATCAGAAATGCCGCATCGCCTAGCTGGTCGGTTCGCGCCGCAGCCGGGCAGCATCTTGCACAGTCTCGCGGAATCGACGAGGTAGCGAACGTTCTCCACTGCCTTCTCCTGGATCCTCAAGACACTGCGGTGACCTGGAGAACGGCCGAGGCGCTGCTGGCACGCAGAGACGTCATGGGCCTACGCGTTGTGCTGTTGGCCCGCAGCTACGCCGCCGACACAGCCACCGCTGAGGAGATCCAAGCTGCTCTGGACTGCAACCCTGATTGGATGACGACCGAGGGCGCAGACCGCCTGACCACGCACCTTCGGGAGCTGGCAATGGATGATGACGCCGGTGTGCGCGACGAGGCCCGAAGGATTCTCGGACGCCTCCGAGCTGGATAGACGCGCTACTGCGAACGACCGTGGAGCCCTGGCCCTGGTCTGGCATCCGATCCTGACGTCGACAGTGGCGATGCCAAGCTCGACCGGGTGCCACGGGCAGCCTCGGCGGTCAGCCGCGAGAAGGCGTCGACGACGCTGGACCAATACTGCGCAAAGCCGAGGACCACGCCGAGCGGGCTCGGCTGACCCGTTCCCGGTCGCCACGACCAGCCAAACCACGGAACCCGCCGCCACTTGGCCGGGACCGCTCCCTAAGGGACGACCCCGTCGGGGAGACGGGGTCGTCGGAGGTTCGGCTCCGGGGGTCGAGCCGAACCACTCAGCGGCCACGGGGGTGCAACCGCTGAGGGTCTTGTCTGTTTTCGGGGATGTGAAAGCTCGTCGTACGGACAAGTCTGCCTGAGCGGGCCCGTCACGTCGAGTGGTGCCGCCTCCACTCACTGCGAAATTCTCCTCGCGGAGTGTGAGCGTGATCACGCAGAGCGGAGATGGTGGTGCCAGCCCGCAGGTCTGAGGGTGGCATGACCCCGGGCACCCGCCGACGATAGACCATCCGGCTAGACTTTCGCGCCGTGGGCCGAAGTGCCGCTTTCTTCGATCTGGACAAGACCGTCATCGCCAAGTCGAGCGCCCTGGCGTTCGGTCGGCCGTTCTACCGGGACGGGCTGATCACCCGGCGTGACGTGGTCAAGTCGGCGTACGCGCAGCTGATGTTCCGGCTGGGCGGCACCGACGAGCAGACCATGGCCCGAACACGGGACTACCTGGCTGCGCTCTGCAAGGGCTGGCAGGTGGAGCAGGTCCGCCAGATCGTCGCGGAGACACTGCACGAGCTGATCAACCCCTATGTGTACGCCGAAGCCGCCGCCCTGATCGAGGAGCACCAGGCGGCCGGGCGGGATGTGGTGCTGGTCTCGGCGTCCGGCGAGGAGATGGTCCGGCCGATCGGCGAACTGCTCGGGGTGACCGATGTGATCGCCACCCGGATGACGGTGCGGGACGGCCGGTACAGCGGCGAGGTCGAGTTCTACGCGGCCGGCCCGAGCAAGGTCGAGGCGGTCACCGAGCTGGCCGCCGTCCGGGACTACGACCTGGCTGATTCGTACGCCTACTCCGACTCGTACAGCGATCGCCCGCTTTTGAGTGCGTCGGCCACCCCAGCGTGGTCAACCCGGATCGTCAGCTGCGCAAGCTGGCCTCGGAGAACGCGTGGCCGGTGCTGGAGTTCCGGCACCCGATTCCGCTGGGTCGGCGCCTGCGGGAGCGGCCCGCGGTTCCAGTCGCCGCGGCTGCCCTGGGGTCGGGGTGGGCGTGGCCATCGGGATCGCCTGGTACGGCCGCCACCGTCGCACCCGCGCCGCCGCCACCACCACCGCCTAACCACCCGGCTCCTGCACCCGCGCCCTCCGCGCCACCCATGCCCCTCCGCGCCACCCATGCCCCTCCGCGCCACCCACTCTCGGGTCGCTCACTCTCGGATCGATCATGGAGTTGTGGTGGGCGTCTTCGGCTGATTGGCGCCTTTGCGAGGCACCACAACTCCATGATCGACGCCGCAGAGGGAGCGGCGCGGGCGGGCAGGGCCGGGGCGGCAAGGGGCCTGTTCAGGCGGCGGCGAGGATCTCGTCTCCGATGGTGGTGAGCTGGTCGGCGCCGACCTCGACGGCGGCCATGTAGTGGCGTAGCCAGGAGCGCAGCCCGTCGGGGTGCCGGTGGCGAAGGCACCGGCCGACCCGACGTACTCCGGCTCGCGCTCGCGGTGCCCCACGTCGACGGCGAGCAGGCCCCGCGGGTCGAGACCGCTGGCGAGCAGCACCAGCCGGGCGGCTCCTCGGGCCACCACGCCGGACGGCCCGGCGAACGGGCGCAGGTTGAGCAACTCACCGTGTACGACAGCGGCGAGCACCAGCGGGAGACTTTCGTGCCGCCGGCGACCAGCCCGGCAAGTCCGTCCAGCCGGCTGGCGACCACAGGGTCGGTCACCGGACGGCCCAGCTCGGCTTCCGGCACGATCTCCGCGCGGCGAGCACGTGCAGCTTCGCGAGGGCCTGACGGGGCGCCTTCGGCCACAGCTCGCTCAGGCCCGGCAGCGCTCCGGCGACCCGCAACGCCCCTGGAGCACCGGATCGGTCACGGTGCCGGCCCGGACCGCCTCACGCTCGTGCACGGCCCCTTCGAGGGCGGCGCTGGCCACCGCGGAGCGGAGGCTGACCTCGGCGGCGACCTGCCCACCGTGCCGGCGCAGCGCCCGGTGCCCGAGCGCCTGGTCGAACCGTTCCCGGGCCTGTTCGACAGTGGCAGCGATGTCGGCGAGCGCGAGCAACGGGCGAGCGGGTCAGTCGTCACCCCGTCACGCTAACGACCCGACCCAGCGCGGCAGGCCGCACCCGCCCGCATCGCGACCCGGACCACCCGAACCACCCGGCCCGGCACGGGCAGGCGCCCGCGCGGCGAGGGCCGCCGGACGGGACGCGACCGCCGGACGGGGACAGGACACCAGGGAACGCCGGGCGGGAGGGCCGTCGGCGCGCGGCGGGAGCCACTCGGCGCGACGGAGTGGGCAGCCGTCGCCGGTCGAGGGCCCGCGACTACCCTCGTGCCCATCGAGACGCAGGTCACCCCGAGGATGAGGAGTCACGGCATGAGCGAGGCATTGGCCAATCTGCTGAACGAGACGCGCCAGTTCCCCGCCGGCCGAACTCGCCGCGCACGCCAACGTCACCGTCGACGCGTACGCCGAGGCCGAGGCCGACCGGCTCGCCTTCTGGGCGAAGCAGGCCGATCGCCTGGCCTGGTCGAAGAAGTGGGATGAGGTGCTCGACTGGTCGAACCCGCCGTTCGCCAAGTGGTTCGTGGGCGGGCAGCTCAACGTGGCGTACAACTGTCTGGACCGGCACGTCGAGGCGGGCCGTGGCGACAAGGTGGCGATCCACTGGGAGGGCGAGCCGGGCGACACCCGCACCATCACGTACGCCGAGCTGCACGAGCTGACCTGCCGGGCGGCGAACGCGCTCACCGACCTGGGGTGACCGCCGGTGACCGGGTGGCGATCTACCTGCCGATGATCCCGGAGGCGGCGGTGGCGATGCTGGCGTGCGCCCGGGTCGGCGCCGCGCACAGTGTGGTCTTCGGCGGTTTCTCCGCCGACTCGCTGAGCAACCGGATCCAGGACGCCAGTGCCAAGGTGGTGATCACCGCGGATGGTGGTTACCGGCGGGCAAGCCGTCGGCGTTGAAGCCGACGGTGGACGAGGCGGTGGCGAGCTGCCCGTCGGTGGAGCACGTGCTGGTGGTCCGCCGCACCGGCGAGGACGTGGCGTGGTCGGAGAAGGACCACTGGTGGCACGAGACGGTGGAGACCGCGTCGGCCGAGCACACCGCGCAGCCGTTCGACGCCGAGCACCCGCTGTTCATTCTTTACACCAGCGGCACCACGGCCCGACCGAAGGGCATCCTGCACACCACCGGCGGCTACCTCACCCAGGCGTCGTACACGACGCACGCGGTGTTCGACCTGAAGCCGGAGACGGACGTCTACTGGTGCACCGCCGACATCGGCTGGGTCACCGGGCACTCCTACATCGTGTACGGCCCGCTCTCCAACGGCGCCACCCAGGTGATGTACGAGGGCACCCGGACACCCCGAACAAGGGCCGGTTCTGGGAGATCGTCGACAGGTACGGGGTGACCATCCTGTACACCGCTCCCACCCTGATCCGGACGATGATGAAGTGGGGCGACGACATCCCGGCCGGCTTCGACCTGTCCTCGCTGCGCCTGCTGGGCAGCGTCGGTGAGCCGATCAACCCGGAGGCGTGGATCTGGTACCGGCAGCACATCGGCCGGGGTGAGCTGCCGGTGGTGGACACCTGGTGGCAGACGGAGACGGGCGCCATCATGATCTCGCCGTTGCCGGGTGTGACCGCCGCCAAGCCGGGTTCGGCGATGGCCCCGCTGCCGGGCATCGTGGCCGACGTGGTGGACGACCAGGGTCAGTCGGTGCCGAACGGTGGCGGCGGCTACCTGGAGCTGCGCGAGCCGTGGCCGTCGATGCTGCGCACCATCTGGGGTGACGACGAGCGGTTCATCGACACGTACTGGTCGCGTTTCCGGGTATGTACTTCGCCGGCGACGGTGCGAAGAAGGACGACGACGGGCACATCTGGCTGCTCGGCCGGGTGGACGACGTGATGCTGGTGTCCGGGCACAACATCTCGACGACCGAGGTGGAGTCGGCGTTGGTGTCGCACCCGTCGGTGGCCGAGGCGGCGGTCGTGGGTGCCACCGACCCGACCACCGGTCAGGCGATCGTCGCGTTCGCCATTCCGCGGGGCAGCACGGACATCACCGGCGACGCGGGCGAGCAGCTCATCACCGACCTGCGCAACCACGTGTCGAAGACGCTCGGCCCGATCGCCAGCCGCGGCAGATCATGCTGGTGGCGGAGCTGCCGAAGACCCGCTCCGGCAAGATCATGCGCCGGCTTCTGCGGGACGTGGCGGAGAACCGGTCGCTGGGTGACGTGACCACGCTGCAGGACTCGTCGGTGATGGACCTGATCTCCTCGGGGATGAGCGGAGCGAAGTCCGACGAGGACTGACGGTAGACGTACATGTCGGAGGGTGGCGGTCCGTGCGGACCGCCACCCTCCGTCGTCTCTACGGGCAGGGCCCACTCAGCCTGATCACTGTCACATCGGTCGGTCGGACGACTCCGGAGAGGCTGAACGGACACAGGGCCGGCTGCCCCTGTCCTTTCCGCAGGTTCTGATTTAGGTTCACGCAGGCTGGAAGAGTTCGACAGTCATCACATCGATGGTCGACCACGCCAACGTCCTCCTCCCCATGCCCGAGAAATGGAGCGGCATGAACCACAAACCGCAGTCCGGGTCGCGACGACGACTACTCGTCGCGCTGCCCGTCATCGCCCTCGCGGCCACGTCACTGACCGTGAGTGGCAGCGCGGCCGCCCAGCCGGCGGCCGGCACCCCGGCGGTGATCGGGGCCGACGAGCACTACATCAACTACGCCGAGCCCGAGGTGCAGCCGGACACCACCGGCCGCGAGGTGAAGGGCAAGGGTGGCGTCTACACCCCTGCTGTGGAGTCCGCGCGCGAGTTCGACCAGAAGCACGCCCGGGGCAACCCGGTTACCGCGCGGCAACTGGCCAAGGACGAGGCCAAGTCGCTGAAGACGGGCCAGAACCCCGCAAGTTCAAGAAGTCGCCGACCACCCAGACGGCGAAGCTGCTGACGCTGCTGGTCGAGTTCAACGACAAGGCCAACGACGACTTCACCGGCGTGATGGTCCCCAAGACGGTGTTCGAGGACCGCACCTGCGTGCCGGGCACCGTCCAGAACGGCCCGAAGCACAACAAGATCCCGGACCCGTCGCGGCTGCCCCACGAGGACAACAACTCGATGTGGGTGCCGAACTCTCGCCGACGCACTACAACAAGATGCTCTACAGCAAGCAGGGCATCACCGAGCGGGTCCGCACGGACCTGAAGGGCCCGGACGGCAAGAAGGGCATCGACCTGTCCGGTCGCACCATGCACAACATGTACCTGGAGATGTCCAAGAACGCGTACACGGTGGAGGGGCAGTCCAGCCCGTGGATCACCGTGCCGCACTCGGAGGGCTGGTACGCGGCCAACCGCTGCTTCCAGGACGAGACCGGCGCCTGGGTCCCCGGCCGTGAGCAGTCGATGAACGGCCACCCGGACAACCCGGCCGGCGCGGGCCGCCTAGCGACCGACGCGATCGACGCGCTCGTCGCGAAGGACCCGGCCTTCCCCTGGGCCGACTACGACATCGAGGACCAGGCCGACCGCGACGGTGACGGCAACGTCTTCGAGCCGGACGGCGTGATCGACCACCTCGTGCTGGTGCACGCCGGTCAGGGCAAGTCGCGTGGCGGTGGCGCCGAGGGCGTGTACGCCGTCTGGGCGCACTCCTCCACGGTCGCCGGTGGTTACACCATCCGGGCACCAACCTGAAGGCGTCGAACTACATCGTGCAGCCGGAGGACGCCGGTGTCGGCGTATTCGCCCACGAGTTCGGCCACGACCTGGGCCTTCCGGATCTCTACGACACGTCCGGCAACGCCGACTCCGACGTGGACTTCTGGGACCTGATGGCCTCCGGCTCGCACTCTGGCGAGATCTTCCAGGCGCTGCCGACGCACATGGGCATCTGGGACAAGTGGGTGCTCGGCTGGGCCGACCCGCTGACCATCCGCCCCGGCTCGAACCCGCGCGAGGTGAAGCTCGGCCAGACGTCGCGTACCCCGATCGACTCCGAGGACGGCATCAAGGTCGATCTGCCGGACAAGGTGACGACGCTGGCCACGCCGCACAGCGGCACCAAGATGTGGCACAGCAACAACGACCAGGAGTGGGCGGACGTCAAGCTCAGCCGCTCGGTCGATGTGCCGGCGGCAGCGGACGCGAAGTTCTGGATGTGGAACAACTACATCATCGAGGAGGACTGGGACTACGGCTTCGTCGAGCTCTCGACCGACGGCGGCACGACCTGGACCGAGCAGAAGGTGTACGACGAGGCCGGCACGGTGGTCACCACCCGGACGGCTACGCCGACCCGAACGGCCGGATGAACGACTTCGGCGGCAAGAAGTACAGCCTGACCGGCAGCACCGACGGCTGGCGGCACGACTACGTCGACCTGTCGGCGTACGCCGGGACGACAGTGCAGCTGCGGCTGCGTCAGGCGACCGACGAGGCGTTCGAGGAGCGCAACTGGTTCGTCGACGACTTCTCGGTCACCGGCGGCGGCGCCACCACGTGGAGTGACGACGTCGAGGGCGGCGCTAACGGCTGGACCGCCACCGGCGGCACCTTCGTCGACACCACCGGCGGCGGCTGGAAGGTCTCCAGCGGCACCGAGGTCCACGCCCAGTTCTACCTGGCCGAGTGGCGCAACTTCGACGGGTTCGACAAGGGCCTGAAGTACGCCTACGACACCATCTACTCGCACGAGGCGTGGAAGGTCGACCGGATCTCCTACAACGCTCCGGGCATGCTGGTCTGGTACCGGGACACCGCGCTCGGCGACGTCAACCACGTCACCGGGCAGATGACCGCGCTGCCCAGCTACGGCGCGAAGGGCGGGCTGCTCATCGTCGACTCGCACTTCGACCCGTTGCGGCGCACCGGCGTGGCGGCCGAGAAGGACCCGTCGGTGACGGACAACCTGCCCAGCCGTCCGCAGTCGTCGAACGCGGCCTTCACGTTGGGGCGGACGTACCCGTTCACCGAGTGCCTGGAGGCGGCGGACGAGCCGTACAGCGCATACTGCACCAAGTTCAAGGGGCAGGCGCCGGTCAAGGCGTTCACCGACGCCAAGGGCTGGTACCGGGCATCGAGATGCGCGACGGTGCTGCCTACGCCCGCGACAACGACGCCTCGGTGGTCCTGCCGTCGCGGAACAACGCGCCGTACACCACCCGGGTCACCCACCCGGATGGCAGCCCGGCGCCGGAGTTCTACGGCGTGACCCTGGGCGGTGGCGCGATCGTGCTGGGCACCGGTAACCCCGGCGACCAGGGCGTGAACTACGGCGTCTCGCTCACCATCAAGAAGGCGGCCGGGGACAACTCGTCCGCCACGATCTACGTGACTCCGGCGAAGAAGTAACTGTTACACAGCTCGACAACTGACGGTGGGGCCGGTGGCGGAGACGCCACCGGCCCCACTGTCGTATGTGTGATCAGCCCGATCGAAAAGTGTCGTTGTATACGTTCGCGTCCGGTCCGCGCTGGTCAGCGTGGCTGATGAACCGGCGGGGTGTGACGGTGTAAAGCATTCCCAACAAAATCTTGCAACAAATCGACGCGAGGTTCTTCCCACCCGTCCCGGCAGTAACTATGTTCACCAATGGTCCCACTCGTGGGATCGATCTCCACCGGCCTTCACCCCGTTGGGCCGGTTCCCTCACACCGGAGGTACCACGTGCGCAAAGTCGCAGTGGGTCTGCTCGGCTCTCACTGACGGCGACAGGCCTGGCTTTCGGCCCGTCCGCCTCGGCGGCGCCTCAGCCAAACTGCCGGCAGCGGCACCGGCCGCTGCCGAACCGCAGGCGCTGAAGGACGAACTCCCCGACAAGCTCGAGGACAAGCGCCGCGCAATGCGTGAGCAGGGTCTCAGTGACGTGCTGAGCGGTCGCAGCAAGCCGATCGAGCGCAACGGAAGCACGGTTGTCAAGGTCGGCGAGACGAGCGGAACGGCCAGTAACGCCCGCTCCGCCGCTGGCGCGAAGAAGACCAAGGATCAGTACGTCGAGCTCAAGCGTGAGCGGACCGACAAGATCTTCGTGATCCTGGCCGAGTTCGGTGACGAGCGGCACCCGTCCTACCCGGACAAGGACATGAACCCGGACATCGCCGGGCCGACCACGTTCGAAGGGCCGCTGCACAACAAGATCCCCGAGCCCAACCGGGCCGTGGACAACTCCACCATCTGGCAGCCGGACTTCAGCCCGGAGCACTTCCGCCAGATCTACTTCGGCACCAACCCGGGCGACGAGTCGCTCAAGCAGTACTACGAGGCGCAGTCCTCGGGTCGCTACACCGTCGACGGTGAGGTGACCGACTGGGTCAAGGTCAAGTACAACGAGGCTCGCTACGGTCGCTCCGACGACCCGATCCCGGACCCGGAGCCCGGCCAGCAGCCGGACCCGCAGGACGACCTGGCCGTCTGCCCCGACAACGTCTGCTCGAACACCTGGGCGCTGGTCCGCGACGCCGCCAACCAGTGGGTTGCCGACCAGAAGGCCAAGGGCCGGACGGACGCGCAGATCGCCACCGAGATGAAGTCCTTCGACCAGTGGGACCGCTTCGACTACGACGGTGACGGCGACTTCAACGAGTCGGACGGTTACATCGACCACTTCCAGATCGTCCACTCCGGCGGCGACCAGGCCGACGGTGACCCGCAGCAGGGTGAGGACGCCATCTGGAGTCACCGCTGGTCGGCCTTCAACAGCTCGCCCGTCGGCCCGCCGAACCTTCCGATCGGCGGCACCCAGATCGGCAACACCGGCGTCTGGATCCGCGACTACACGATCCAGCCGGAAAACGGCGGCCGCAGCGTCTTCTACCACGAGTACGGCCACGACCTGGGCCTGCCGGACGACTACGGCCCGGCGGACAACAACAACGAGCACTGGACCCTAATGGCCCAGAGCCGGCTCGGCGCCAAGAACGACATCGGCATCGGCGACCGGGGCGGCGACCTCGGTGCGTGGAACAAGCTCCAGCTCGGTTGGCTCGACTACGAGGTGATCGTGGCGGGGCAGAAGCGCTCCCTGGAGCTCGGCCCGCAGGAGTACAACTCGGACAAGGCACAGGCCGCCGTGGTGGTGTTGCCCCAGAGGGAATACACCTTCAACTACGGCGCGCCGTTCGAGGGTTCCAAGCAGTACTTCTCCGGTAACGAGGACGACCTCGACAGCAAGATGACGAGGACGTTCGACCTCACCGGCAAGTCCACGGCGGCGCTGTCGCTCAAGGGCAAGTACAGCATCGAGGCCGGTTACGACTACCTCTACTTCGAGGCGTCCACCGACGGCGGTCAGACCTGGACCGACCTGGACGGCACGGTCAACGGTTCGCCGATCGGCAAGGACGGCGCGGGTCGTCCGGCCCTCGCCGGCAGCAGCAAGGGCGCCTGGGCGGACATCAACATCCCGCTGACCTCGGTCGCCGGCAAGACCGCGCAGGTCCGCCTGCACTACGTCACCGATGGCGGTGTCTCCGAGGGCGGCTTCTTCGGTGACGCGATCACCGTGACCGCCGACGGCCAGACCGTGTTCAGCGACGGCGCCGAGACCGACGCCGGCTGGGCCCTGGACAAGTTCCAGGTGGTCGGGGCGACCTACACCCGGCTGTTCGACAACTACTACATCGCCGGCAACCGGTCGTACGTCTCGTACGACAAGTACCTGAAGACGGGCCCGTACTTCTTCGGCTACGCGAACACCCGCCCGGACTGGGTGGACCACTACGCGTACCAGGAGGGTCTGCTCATCTCGTACTGGAACACCCGGTTCTCCGACAACAACACCGCCCCGGTGTCGGAGTCCAACCCGGGTGGTCACCCGGGTGAGGGTCGCAACCTGTACATCGACGCGCACCCGCGCCCGATCTACAACCTGACCGGGGCGCCGTGGCGGGCCCGCGTCCAGGTGTACGACGCACCGTTCAGCCTGACCAAGGCGGACTCGTTCACCCTGCACCTCAACAGCCAGCCGCAGTACATCCGTGGCCAGGCTGCAGAGCCGCTGTTCGACGACACCAAGAAGTACTTCTACGAGGAGCTGCCGAACCACGGCGTCAAGCTCCCCGCAGCCGGTGTCAAGATCAAGGTCCTGGAGCAGGACGGCACCTCGATGAAGATCCGGGTCAGCTGACCACTGATCCCGCACCAACCAGCGACGCCCGGGCAGGCCATCTGCCCGGGCGTCGCCTTGTGCCCCTGGTTCCGCCCGCCGGCCCCGGTCCCGGTCCGGGACAACCCGGGCTTTCCCTGTTCAACGCGACCGCCAGGGTCGCCGGCGGCATCCGGGTCCTAGGCTGTCTGCCATGACCGACCAGCGCGGCGGAGCCGTCGACGAGTCCTGTGTCCTCACCGAGGGGCCGTGGACGCATCGTTTCGTCGGCGCCAACGGCAGCCGGTTCCACGTCGTCGAGGCCGGCACCGGGCCGATGGTGCTCTTCCTGCACGGTTTCCCCGAGCACTGGTGGGCCTGGCACCAGATGCTGCCGGCGGTCGCCGACGCCGGCTTCCGGGCGGTCGCCGTCGACCTGCGCGGTTACGGCGCCAGCGACAAACCACCCGGGGGTACGACGGCTACACCCTCGCCGCCGACATCGCCGGGCTGATCCGCGCGCTCGGTGAACGATCGACGACGATTGTCGGCAGCGGCCTCGGCGGCATGGTGGCCTGGACGGTGGCCTCGTTCCACCCGTCCCTGGTCCGCCGGCTCGTGGTGCTGGGCGCACCGCACCCGCTCCGACTGCGCGCCGCCATCTTCGCCGACCCGCGCGGGCAGTTCGCCGCCTCCACCCCGCGTTGAAGTTCCAGCTACCCGCTACGAGCACGTGCTGACTCGGGACGGCGCGGCGGCCGTCGGGGACATCATGCGCCGCTGGAGCGGGCCACACTGGGTGGACGGGCCGGACTTCGAGGCGTACGCCGAGCGGTGCCGGGAGGCGATGTGCATCCCGCAGGCCGCGTTCTGCGCGCTGGAGGGGTACCGGTGGGCGTTCCGCTCGCTGCTGCGGTTGCACGGTTACCGGTTCGTCCGCCTGATGCAGAAGCCGCTGTCCACCCCGACCCTGCAACTGCACGGCGCCCTGGACGTCGCCGCCCTGCCCCGGACCGCCCTGGGCTCCGGCCGCTACGTCGTCGCCCCGTACGAGTGGCGGCTGCTCGACGGGTGGGGCACTTCCGCACCTGGAGACGCCGGAGCTGGTGCTCGGCGAGATCCTGCGGTGGGCCAAGACCTGACCGGTCAGACCCGCTGCTCCCGCAGGTCGGTCACCTCGGCGGCCGGCGCCCACCCTGGTAGACGCCGAAGTCGAAGACCTCCAACCGCATCGCCTCGGCGACCGGCCAACGGCCACCGGTGTATTCCACCCGCAACCAGGCGTCGTGCTCGCCGAGCACGATGAACGGCTGCCCCTTCCAGGTGCAGGTGGTCCGCACGTACGCCAGATCCTCGATCTCACTCGCCGGCAGCACCCGGACGTAGCGGCCCGCGCGGACCTCCTCGAAGCCCTCACCGGACTCGGGCTGGTAGAGCCGGATGTCGTCGCCGTCCGGGCTGGCCTGGTATTCCCGGCCCTGCCATCGGGCCACGTAGCCGTCGCGCATCACGCCTCACCGACCCGTCGCCAGACCACCGCGTCGGTGTCGAGCTCCGCGACCACCTTCTCGGTGCCGTCCGCGCCGATCCGCCACAGCTGGGCGCCGTGCGGGAGGCGCGCGCTGTCCACCTTGAACTCGGCCACCACGTCGCTGCTCTCGCCGGGGCGAAGCCGTTGCCGCGGAACGGCGGGCGCTCGATGACCCAGCCCTCCATGGCACGCATCGCCGGCTCGTTCTGACCGCCGTACGGGATCCGGTAGAGGCTCGGCCGATGCGCCGGCCAGCGCAGCACGTAGATCTCCTCGGCGTCCCGGGCGAACGGGGAGCCGGGATAGCTGAGGCCGAGCGCGTCGTGCACCTGAGCAGGCGTGGTCAGGTGGGCCAGCTCACCGGCCCGGTGCACGAACCCGGACACCCGGTCGTACCCCCGGTCCAGGTAGTACGCGAGCTGACTGGGCGCGATCGCCTTCTGCATGACGGTCGGTCGGGTCGGGTCGACCGCCGCGGGAGCGTACCGGGGCGGGCGGCGGGTTCCGCCGCTGCTGGCACTTCCACCTGGTCGACTTCCAGGTCGTCCCCGAGGCCCACCTCGGCGGACCAGTTGGCCAACGCGACGATCTGCTCGCCGGGCAACTTGGCCCCGACCGGGTGCCGGGGTTGACGGCGAACGACCAGTCCTCGTCGGGCCAGCGCCGGATCAGTTGGGCGAACTTCACCCGGACCGTGTTGACGTCGCCCTCGACGTGGTCGGCGAGGCGCTCCGGTGAGTGTAGACGACCACGTACGTCTCGCCGTCGAGCTGCCCGGTACGCCAGACGAAGCCGGGATCTCCGGGCGACTTCCGGCACCGACTCCGGTGCCGCCGGCAGCAGCACCCGGGCCAGCAGCAGGGTGGACAGGAAGGTGTCGGTGCTGCCGGAACCGGCGGCGTTGAGCAGGTCCTCCTCGACCGTGTTGGCCGGGTCGAACTCGACCGGGGCCGGTTCGTCGGCCGGCGGCGGCTGGTCGTCCGGCGACGCCTGGTCGTCGCCAGCGATCGTGCTGTCGCCGCCGACCCGAGCGCCGACCTCGCCGCCGACCCGAGCGCCGACCTCGCCGGCCGGCGGAGCGTCGCTGTCGGTGTGACCGGCACCGGCCAGGGTGTCGAGGCGGTCGTCGACGCGCACCTCGCCCGCGCCAGCTCCGACCGGACCGGTGTCCGCCGGAGCTGCGGGGTGCGGAACGGACGGGCTCGCCACCGACTGACCCGGGCGGTACGGCGGAGGGCCGGAGGAACTGGGGCTGAACGACGACGGCTGAACAGGCCCGGACCGGAGGACGCCGGGCTGTACGGCGGCGGAGGGGCCTGGGTGGGGCTGGGCTGCCGTACCGCGTCGACTGGCCCGCTGCCCGCGACCGGGTCGGTGAGGTCGCGGGACTCGATGATGGTGCCCTCGATGACGATGGGCGTGAAGCCGCGACGCGGCGCGGGTGGGCCGGAGACCGGTTCCGCCACGGACGCGGGCAGGTCCTCCGTCGGCTCGAATCGGCCCGGCCGGTCGCGCGGAATCGCCTGGGTCTCGTCCGCCGGCGGACTGGGCCGCTCGGGGCCGCAGCCGGCGGAGACTCACCGGTCACCCGGAAAGCTCGGGTGGGCTCCTCGGCCGGCGACGGCTCACCGGTCATCCGGAACGCGCGGGTGGGTTCCTCGGCCAGCGGATTGTGCCGACGCGGAGGCAGAGGTTGCGTGATCTCCTCGTCCGATGCCGGCACGCGGACCCACGGGACGCGCCGAGGTCGCCCGCCGGCCGGGTAATCGGCCGGGTGGCGTCCGGGTCCGTCATCGGGAAGGCCCGGGTCGCGCTCTCGTCGGCCGGCGCGTCGGCGGGACGGCGCCGGGGAAGGGCTGGCTGCCCCGCCCGAACCGGGTGGGTGGAGCCGCGCGGTCACCGGGCGTCCCCGCCCGGGGCCGGGTCGGAAGCGCGGTCACGGGTGGGGCTGGGTTCGAAGGAACGCCGCGGGGCGTCAGGGGCCGCCGTTGCCGTTGCCCGCGGCGCCGTCGACGTCGCCCGACCGGTTTGCTGCCGGCCAGCCCACGCCGGGCCCCGACGGATCGACGCCCGGGCCGGCGGCGGACGCCAACAGGGTGAACCGGGACGGCCGACCGGTGCGGGGCAGGGCTCCGGTGCCGGACGCGCCGAGCCGGGGCGACTCGGTCTGCCGCTGGCCGGCGGCGGGCAGGTCATCCTCGCCGGATCGACGCGACGGCTCAGCGAGGTCGGGCTGCCGGGGTGCCGGGCCGGGCGCCGACGGCGCACCCATCCGGGGTAGCGGGCCGCGGGTGGGCCTCCGGGGTGCGATCGGGCGGGAGGGACCGGGTCCGGCGCGGACGACGCCAGGCCCGTCGCGGGAGGTGATCCCGCAGCTGGCGCGGTGTCCCGGTGGGGCGCGCCGGGCCGGGTGCGGGCGAGCGTCTCCGCCCGCTCCAGCCGCGCGCGGGCGCCCATGGCGCGGCCGGGCAGTCGCACGTCACCCGGGAGAGCTGAGACACGAACCAGGCCGGCAGGTAGCCCTCGACCGGCAGACCCGGGTTGACGGCGAGCCACCACTCCTGGTTGGGCCAGCTGGTCGCGAGGTCGGCGAAGGGGATGCGTCGGGTGCTGCCGGCGTGATCGCCGAGGCAGGCCGCAGCGCGGCAGCGGACGTGAAGGCCAGGACGTGGGTCCGGCCGCCGGTGGTCCAGGTGCCCCATCCGGCGGGTGGCTGGCCGGGCTGTGTCGGCGCGGCGACCGGCAACAACACCTCGGTACGGGACAGGAGCCGGAAGTAGAGCTCCTGGTCTTTGGCGCGCAGCGCGTCGCGCATCGCCACCTCGGCCTCCGTGGCCGGCTCCCATTCGGTCACGGCCACCTCCCTTCCGAGAACAGGCCACAGGTATCGCGTACAACCTACAAGGTGGTACCAAGATCACAATGGCTGGCCGTCGGCGGCCTGCCAGGGCGCGGGCGAGGCGATAACATCCCGTCCCGGAGCCGACACGATACGGAGGCTGTCGATGTCCCGATCGATCACGCGCCCGGTCCTCGCAGGTCTGGCCGCCAGCCTGCTGACCGTACCGGCCCTCCCGATCGTCGCCGCCACCGCCGGGCTCCGGGCAGCACCGGCCTGCGCCACCCGCTCGCCCCCGTCCGGCCGGTCACGGCCACACCGTGGCCGCAGCAACGGTACGACCCGCGCGGCTCGCGCCGCTAGCCACCGGCGCCGGGGTGACTGTCGCGGTGGTCGACTCGGGGTGGACCGCGTGCACCCGCAGCTGGCCGGGCGGGTGCTGGCCGGCACCGACCTGCTCGACGCGGGCGGGGACGGCGGTCGGGACTGCGCCGGGCACGGCACCGGAGTGGCGAGCATCATCGCGGCGGCACCCGCCCGGACGTCGCCTTCCGCGGCCTGGCGCCCGGTGTCCGGATCCTGCCGGTACGGGTCAGTGAGCAGCAGGTGGTGCAGGGGCGGGAGTCGGGGCGTACGGTCAGCGCCGACGAGTTCGCCCAGGCCATCCGGTGGGCCGTCGACCACGACGCCGACGTGGTGAACCTGTCCGTCGTGCTGTACGCGGACGACCCGGAGGTGCGGTCGGCCGTGCGGTACGCGGTCGACCGGAACGTGGTGCTGGTGGCCGCCGCCGGCAACCTGCACGACAGCGGGGACCCTCGGCCGTTCCCGGCCGGCTACGACGGGTGCTCGGCGTGGGGGCGATCGGGGCGGACGGTGGGCGGGCGACCTTCTCGCAGACCGGCGCGTACGTCGATCTGGTCGCACCGGGCAGCGAGGTGCTGACCGCCGCACCCGGTGCGGGCCACCGCCGGGTCGAAGGCACCAGTTACGCCGCGCCCTTCGTGGCCGCCACCGCCGCGCTGCTGCGCGAGTATCGACCGGAGCTGACCGCCGCCCAGATCGCCGAGCGGATCATCGCGACCGCCGATCCGGCTCCGGGCGCGGGCCACGGCGGCGGGTACGGCGCCGGCGTGCTGAACCCGTACCGGGCGGTCACCGAGACCAGGGGCGGTCGCGCCGCCGGGTCGCAGCCGGTCGCCGCGCTCGCCGACGACCGGACCGACCCGGCGCTGCTGGCCCGCCAGGCTCGTCGGGCCACCGCCCGGGACCGGGCCCTGCTGGTCGGCGCAGTGGTCGGCGCGACGGTGGTCACCGTGGTGCTGCTCGCCCTGGTGGTGCCCGGGGCGCGCGCCGACGCTGGCGCCCGGCCGGCCAGGCCTGACCCGGCCCGCCCGCTGCCCCGACCTCGCCCCGGCCGCGGCCGAGACGCTGAGCCGGACACGGTCAGCGCTCCCGGCCCACGTCGCTCACTGGAACAGCCCGGTGTTCTTCTTCTCGGTGTCCAGGTAGTCGGTGGCGGAGTCGTTCACCGCCAACCTGATGTCCCGCAGCATCCCTGGAGGTCGTGCGAGGCGGTCCGCCACCGCGCCTGCCGCTGCTCGTAGGCCTCCGGGCCTCGCCCGACCAACTCGCCACCAGCGGCGCGGCGTCCCGTTCGAGTTGGTCGAGCTGCGAGTCGAGCGTCTTCAACGCCCTCTGAATGTCGACGCCGGCCTGCTGCAGCGCGGCGAAGTTGACGACCAGCACACCGTGGTCCATCGGATCTCCCTCCCGAGCGGGATCAGAGCGGCAGCTGGATGCCGCCGCGGTTGGTGGCGGCCACCCGGCTGGACACGTCGTCGTCGGACGTGTCGTACTGCCGGCCGGCCGTGCGGATCGCACCGGCGGTCTCCCGCAGTGCCCGGTGCAGCGCCGCCTGGTCCTGGGACCACTGCTGCTTCACCTGCTCGAACGATCGGCCACCAGCGCCACGCCAGGCCTGCTGCAACACCTCGAGCTCGGCCAGCAGGCCGGTCAACATGGACTGCAACGACTGGTCCACCTGCTCGAACTTCGCCGCTGTCTGCTGCATCACCGCGGCTTCTGCCTTGGTCTGGGACACCGGGACGTCACCTCGTCTCTCTGATCGCACCTGGCCATCGACGCGCCCGCTCGGCGGGGAGCGTCGTCGCTCGGCCCGGTCGTCGAGCACTGAGACGCGGGTCAGCGAAGGACTTCGTGGCTGACGGTAGCGACCTCGTAGCGGTTCTGCTACCCCTGCGCCTCCCCTGTGGACAACCGAGGCGGCCATCGGTCGCTTACGATGTGCGGCAGCCACGTCGCGGCGCGTGACGGGCCGTCGAAAGACGGCCGGCAGGTCCCCACTGGTCGAGGAGGCACGGTGCCGGCGATCACCACCGGAGGGCCGCATCCCACGACCCCGGTCGGGTCCGAGGCCAACGCCGTCCCGCACGCGCCGGGTCGGGCACGCCGGCCGAGCCGGGCCGATCCGCGGACCGCCGCCTGGGCTCGGCCGACCGGCGTCCACCCGCCGCCGTTCGGCGACGAACCACCTGCTCGCCATGGGTCGGCGCGCGGGCACGGGAGTACGCGCCGGCCAACTGGTCGCCGCACGGGTCGCGGCGGCGCTCGTCCTGGTCGTCATCGACCGGCCGGCGCCTGTCGTCGCCATGGCCGTACTGGTGGCCGTGCTGTTGGTGGCGGTCGCCTGGGTTCCGGTCCGGGGCCGGTGGCTCTTCGAGTGGCTCGGCACCGCCGTCGGGCACCTCACCCGTCGTCGGGCGCTGACCGGGCCGGCCGGAGCGGCAGACCTGCTCGACCTGGTCGCCCCGGGCACCGTCGTCCGCTCCACGGAGCTGACCGGTGGGCCGGCGGCCGTGCTGGAGGACACCTCCGGCATGGTGGCGCTCCTGGAGCTCGGAGATCCCGGTGACCTGCTCGGCGACGCCTCCCGGCCGATCCCGGCTCCGGCCGCGTTGCTGCCTCCGACCGGGCCGGACATGCCCCGCTGGTCGTCCAACTGCTCCTCGCCGGAGCACCCGCCCGGTGCCCGGCGCGGGTGGCACGGTCGGCACGTCGTACCGGCAACTCACCGACGGGCGGCTGGCCGGGCGGGAACGGGCGGTGGTCGCGATCCGGGTGCTGCGGGTGGACGGTTGGTCCGAGGAAGACCTGCGCCGCGCACTCGCCGGCACGGTACGTCGCATCGTCCGCCGGCTCGGGACGTTGGCCGCGCGGCCGCTCGGCGTACCGGCGGCGCTGCGTGTCCTGGCCGAGCTGGCCCACCACGACGGCGAACCCGTTCGGGAGTCCTGGCCGGCGATCCGGTCCGGCAGCCTGGTCCAGGCCACCTTCCGGTTGATCGAGTGGCCGGACGCGGACGCCACCGGCGCGCGCCGACTGGTGCCCCGACTGCTCGCGTTACCGGCCACCGCGACGACGGTGTCGATCTCGTCGGGTCCGTCGCCGAGCACCGGCGCCGTCGACGTGCCGACCGAGCTGACCGTACGACTGGCCACCGGGACGGCGACCGACCTGGCTGCGGCCACCGAGGCGCTGATCCGCCTGGTGACCGACCTGGGCGGAAAGCTGCGCCGGCTGGACGGCGCACACCTGAGCGGGCTGGCCGCAACACTGCCGTTGGCGCTGACCGCACCGGGGCGCAGCCACACCCGACGCTGGACGACTGGGAGCTGTCCCTGGGCGACGCGGGGATGATGGTCGGCACCAACCGGCACGGCAGGGCCGTCACCGTGCGACTGTTCCGGCCGGAGAGCACCCGGGTGCTGCTGGTCGGCGGAGTCCGCGCGGCCAACTGGTGGCGCTGCGCGCCCTGGCACTCGGTGCGCTGGTGGTGGTGCAGACCGCACGGCCGCGCGCCTGGGAGCCGTTCGTCCGGGGGTCGGCGCGCCGGGCGGCACGATCCCGTTGCTTCCCCGGTCGGCCGGTCGCCGAGGGGTGGGCACCGCGCTGCGGCCGTTGCTGCTGGTCGTCGACGCGGGGCCGGTGTCGGCCGAGGCCGAGCCGGGTCCGCCGTGGCGGGCCACCCTGGTCGTACGCGACGAGCTGACCCCGGCGGACGTGGACGCGTTGAGCCGAGCCGACCTGGCGTTGCTCCAGCCGCTGACCAACGCCGAGGCCACCCTGGCCGGAGCCGCGCTGGGGCTGGGTGGCTCGGCCGAGTGGTTGACCCGGATCCGGGACGACATGGTGGCCGTCATCAATCGGCGGGCGCTGCGCTGGGCCCTGCTCTCCCCACCCCGATCGAGTCGCAACTGATCGGCCGGCCGGCGCGCGGCTGATCCGGCCGGACGGGGTCATTTGCCGGGTTACGCGGGTGGGCGGTCCGTGGCACGATCCCGGCCATGGGTTTTCTGAAAGGTCTGCTGATTCGGCTGGCCAGCACAGCTCTGGCGTTCTGGCTGGCCACGCTCCTCATTCCGGGGATCTCCCTGGATTCCGACTCCGCCACCGAGACGGTGACCGCGCTGCTCCTGGTGGCGGTGATCTTCGGCGTGGTCAACGCGGTTCTCCAGCCGATCATCAAGACCGTCGGCTGTGGCTTCTACCTGCTGACCCTGGGTCTCATCGCGCTGGTGGTGAACGGGCTGCTGTTCCTGCTCACCAGTTGGATCGCCGACCAGGCCGGGCTGCCGTTCACGGTGGACGGTTTCTGGCCGGCAGCGGTTCTCGGCGCCCTGTTCGTGAGCATCGTGACCTGGATCCTCGGCGCCGTCCTCGACCGGGACTGACCGACGGCCAGCCCGCACCGACCGGCCCGCCCGGCGCTCCGACCTCGGCCGGAGCCCCGGCGGCCGCTGACCAGAGTCTGAGAATTGACCGGCCTGGGTGCCCATCTCGACGGTTAGCGTCGCCGCATGTTCTCGCTGACCCACACCGACGGCCACCTGCTCAGCACCGATCCCGTGCGGATCGACCTCGATCTGGTGCACCACTGGCTGTCCACCGACGCGTACTGGGCCCTCGGGCGGGACCGGGAGACCACCGAGCGGGCGTTCGCCGGCTCGCTGCCGTTCGGCGTCTACCGGCCGGAGGACGGCCGTCAGGTGGCGGTGGCCGGGTGGTCACCGACGGTGCCACCTTCGCCTGGCTCTGCGACGTGTACGTCGACCGCTCCGCCAGGGTCGCGGGTTGGGCGGATGGCTGGCCGGCGCGGCCCGCGACCACCTGGCCGAGCTGGGCGTACGCCGGATCCTGCTGATCACCAGGACGCGCACCAGGTGTACGCGCGAGTCGGCTTCACGCCGCTGGACGCCCACAACGCTGGATGCAGCTCGACCAGCGACCCCGGTGACCCCGATCACCGGAAAGGAACAAAGCAGCAGTACGCCCCTTACGGTAGAAGCGTGACGCCACTCCGCCTGGGATACCTCTACGGCCTCGGCGCGTACCTGCTCTGGGGTTTCTTTCCGCTCTACTTCAAGCTGTTGCGACCGACCGGCCCGCTGGAGATCCTGGCCCACCGGATCGTCTGGTCGGTGCTGTTCGTAGCCCTGTTGCTGGCGGCGTTGCGCAACATCGGCTTCCTGCGGGCCCTGCTGCGCCGCCCTGGGCGATGGCCGGGATCGTCGCCGCCGCCACGCTGATCGCTGTCAACTGGGGCACCTACATCTACGGGGTCAGCTCCGACCGGGTGGTGGAGACCGCGCTCGGCTACTTCATCAACCCGCTGGTCGTGGTGCTGCTCGGGGTGACGGTGCTGCGGGAGCGGCTCCGCCCGGCGCAGTGGGTGGCGTTGGGGATCGGCGCGTCGGCGGTCGCGGTGCTCACCGTGGACTACGGCCGGCTGCCCTGGCTGGCACTGACCCTGGCGTTCAGTTTCGCCGGCTACGGCCTGATCAGAAGCGGCTCGGGTTGCCGGCGGCGGAGGGCTCTTCGTCGAGTCGGCAGTGCTGGCGTTGCCGGCCCTCGGTTACCTCGTCTGGTTGACGAGCAGAGGCGACCTGACCTTCGGGCACGTCTCGGCCGGACACACCGCGCTGCTGGTGCTGGCCGGCGCGGCCACGGCGATCCCGCTGCTCCTGTTCGCCGGGGCAGCCAACCGACTGCCCTGACCGGCCTCGGCATGATCCAGTACCTGGCGCCGATCCTCCAGCTCGGCTGCGGTGTGCTGATCTTCCACGAGCCGATGCCCCAGCCCGCCTGGCCGGCTTCGCCCTGGTCTGGCTGGCCCTCATCGTCTTCACCGCCGACGCCATCCAAACCTCGCGCCAGTCCCGCCAGTCCCGACGCACCGCACCCCAAACACCAACCCCGATCCCTACCCTAACCCGCCCCGGCGATCTTGCAGTTTCAGACGCCGATATGCCCTCTTTGCCCTTGTGGAGAGACAGAAAGAGCAGGATCGCCGGGCAGGTCGCGCTGGGAAGGTCGATCATGGAGTTGTGGTGCCCGTCCAGCACTGGTTTGGGCGATTTGCCACCACCACAACTCCTTGATCGACGCGGAGGGTGGGGCGGGTTCGAGGCGGGCCGCCCAGCCCAGCCCAACCCGGCGATCTTGCAGTTTCTGTCGTCGAAATGCCCTTTACGCCATTTATGGAGGGACAGAAAGTGCAAGATCGCGGGGACAGCTGGGGACAGCGCGGGCGGGACGCGGACAGGGCGAGTTACGGGACGGCGTAGGTGAGGATGGGGTGCCGTCGGCTTTCTGTAACTCCACGCTGACCAACTCGGCATCGGTGAACCTGGTGGCACCGGTGAACTGGAGGGCGTCGCCGGGGCTGCCAGCCAGGAGCCGATCTGCTCGCTGACGCCGTTCGGGCCGCGCGCCACCAACCGGAACGGGTACGCCTTGCCGTAGCTCGTCCGCGCGTCGTACCCGCAGCGCATGGTCACCTGGGTCCCCACTGGTGCCGGTGAGCCCGAGGTCGGCGTGCACCGGCCCGGCGGCGGCCACCGGTCGCATGGCGACCATCGACACCTGTGGGGCCGGGGTGGTGCCCTGCGCCAGGGGTGGGCGGACCGGCCGAGGCAGCAGCACGGCCGCGCCCATGCCGACCAGCAGCGCCAGCCCGGCGGCGGCGAGGGCGGTGAGCGCGTACCGTCGTCGGTCCGTGGAACGCTCCCGGCGACGGCGACGGCGGGCCTCGTCGAGCAACGCGGGCACCCGGGCGGGCGGCGGCGGCAGGATCTGCTCAATCCCGCGGGGTCGAGTCGACCGAGCAACCCGGGCAGGACGGCGATCTCGGCGACCGCCTCTCGACACAGGCGCAGCCGCCGAGGTGCCGCTCGTAGGCCGCCCGCTCGGCGGGGCGAGGCGCCCAGCACGTACGCGCCGTCGTCGTACGCGAACTCGCACCTGGTCATCCCGTCACCCCATCTCGGCCAGGACCAACCGTAGAGATCGCAGCGCGTAGTGCGTACGGGACTTCACAGTTCCTGGTGGTACGCCCAGGCGGGACGCCGCCTCGGCCACCGACCGGCCCTGGTAGAAGCACTCGACCAGCACCTCCCGGTGGGTCGGGCTGAGCCGGTTGAGCGCCTCGGCGACGGTCCACGCCTCCACCGCCCGCTCGGCCTCGTCGATCACCTCCGGCGGTTCGGGCATGTCGTCGGTGAACACCTCGCCGACCCGGGTGGACCGCCGTCGCCAGGCGTCGATGGCCAGGTTGCGGGCGGTGGTGAACAGCCAGGACCGCACCGAACCACGCCGTGGGTCGAGCGACTCGGGTGTCTCCAGGCCCGCAGCAGCGTCTCCTGCACCAGGTCCTCGGCTCGCTGCCGGTCCCCGTTCACCAGTCGCAGGGCATGGGCGTACAGCGCCTCGGCGTGCTCGTCGTGCAGCGCGCGGAGCAGTTGGGCGTCATGGTCGCTGATGGCGGTCTCCCTCGCTTCCGGCGCGCGTCCGGCGGTGCGTCCGCTCGGAAATACGTGCTGTCACGCCGAACGGTTCAGACCGAGGTCAGACCGGTTGCGTCCGCGGAGGTGTTCATGCCCGGTTCATATCGTGGCCGACGAGCGCTCACCGCGTCCTCCTAGCGTCCGGCTGGTACGCCGCCTGTCGTGCCACCGACTTCCTGGAGGCTTCCCCATGAGCGACCGCCCCGGCTGCTCCCCTGTTGAACGGCACCCGTCATGGCACCCGTGACGCCATGACCTGTCTGTACCGCTGCGGAAACGCCTGTGACCACCCGGTCCCGAACACCTCCGACAACGCGTACTTCGGTGACGTGGTGAACGCGGAGGTCTCACGGCGTGGTGTGGTCCGGGCCGGCGCGGTCGGCGCGCTGGTTCTCGGTTTCGGTGGCGCGGCGGCCGGCGCGCTCGCCGGTGCGGCCCCGGCGATGGCGGCCCCGCCACCCCGGACGTTCCGGAGGCCTTCGGTTTCGGCCGTCCCAGCACCGGGGTCGGCAGTGGCGCGCTGACCTTCAAGCCGATCCCACCGAACAAGCTGGACACCCTCGTCGTGCCGAACGGCTACGACCACGCCGTGGTGATCAAGTGGGGTGACCCGGTTCTGCCGGGTGCGCCGGAGTTCAACCTGCACCACCAGACCGCCGTCGCACAGGCCAAGCAGTTCGGCTACAACAACGACTTCGTGGGTGTGCTGCCGCTGGACAAGCAGGGAAAGCGGGCGCTGCTCGTGGTCAACCACGAGTACACCAACGAGGACCTGATGTTCCCGGGCTTCCCCGGCCTGGACGGGCTCTCCGTGGAGCAGCTGCGCGTCGCCATGGCCGCGCACGGCATGTCGGTGGTGGAGATCGAGCGGGTCGCGGGCACCGGGCAGTGGAAGCCGGTCGACAAGGGCCCCGGCCGTACAACCGGCGCGTCACCGCGCTGAGCACCAAGTTCGACCTGACCGGCCCGGCCGCCGGCTCCGCCTGGCTGAAGACCGCCGCCGACCCCGGGGCCGTACGGTCGTCGGCACGCTGAACAACTGTGCCGGTGGCGTGACGCCGTGGGGCACGGTGCTCTCCGGCGAGGAGAACTTCAACCAGTACTTCGTCGGCGCCGACGCCGCCCGGCCGAGCTGAAGCCGAAGCTGGACCGCTACGGCATCAGCACCGCGAGCCGTTACCCCAGCGGCAGCCGCAAGTGGGAGCGCGCCGACGAGCGCTTCGACCTGGCGAAGCACCCAACGAGGCACACCGGTTCGGCTGGGTCGTCGAGATCGACCCGTTCGACCCGGAGAGCCGCCCGCGCAAGCACACCGCGATGGGCCGGTTCAAGCACGAGGGCGCGAACGTTGTCGTCGCCAGGACGGCCACGTGGTCGCGTACATGGGCGACGACGAGCGGTTCGACTACCTCTACAAGTTCGTCTCCGGACCAGAAGTTCCTGAAGGGCAACTCCTGGGCGGCCCGGAAGCACAACCTGACCCTGCTGGAGTCCGGCACGCTCTACGTGGCGAAGCTCGACGAGACCAGCGCCGCCGAGATCGACGGCTCGGGCAAGCTGCCCACCGATGGCGCGTTCAACGGCCGGGGTCGCTGGATCAAGCTGGTCAGCGGCAACCGGTCGTTCGTCGACGGGATGACGGCCGCGGACGTGCTCACCTTCACCCGGCTCGCCGGTGACAAGGTCGGCGCGACCAAGATGGACCGCCGGAGGACGTCGAGCCGAGCCTGCTCACCGGCAAGGTGTACGTGGCGCTGACCAACAACACCAACCGTGGCGTCGGCAGCAACCCGAAGGCGGACGAGGCCAACCCGCGTACCGCCAACAAGCACGGGCAGATCCTGGAGCTGGTCGAGGACCGCAACGACAACACCTCGGAGACCTTCGCCTGGTCGCTGCCGATCGTCTGCGGTGACCCGACCGACCCGTCGACCTTCTTCGCCGGGTACGACAAGACCAGGGTCTCCCCGATCTCCTGCCCCGACAACGTGGCGTTCGACGCGACCGGCAACCTGTGGATCTCCACCGACGGCAACGCGCTGGGCAGCAACGACGGTCTGTTCGCCACCGCCGTGGAGGGTCCGGAGCAGGGTCACCTCAAGCAGTTCCTGACCGTGCCGCTCGGCGCGGAGACCTGCGGCCCGTTCATCACCGGTGACAACCGGTCGGTCTTCGTCGCGGTGCAGCACCCGGGTGAGGTCACCGGGGCCTCGGTGGAGAACCCGGCCTCGAACTGGCCGGACGGGGACTACGCCAAGCCGGGCGTGGTGGTCACCTGGCGCCTCGACGGCGGCCCGGTGGGCAGCTGACGCCGCACCCGCTGACGTTGTTCAGGCGGTCGGGGCTGGACCGCCCGAGGCCCTCTCCAGCCGGGGAGAGGGCCTCTCGGCTAAGACGCTCAGGTGTCGGAGGCGATGCCGTCGGCGACGCTGCGGGCCACGGTGAGCAGCTTCGCGCGGACCACCGGGCGGACGTCATCATCTCGCTGGCCGGCAGCGCGCAGGCCAGCACGACGCGGCGTTCCATGTCCTTGTCCGGTGCGACGAGCACCGCAGCGCACGCCACCCTGGCGGAACTGCCCCATCTCCAGCTGCATGCCACGCCGGTCGCCGGCGGCCAGGTCGGCCTCGAACGACTCGGTGGTGGTCAGCGTGGCGGTGGTGAACGGGCGCATGCCGTACTCGCGCAGATAGCGGTAGCGCTGGTCGGCGGTGAGGGTGGCGAGCAGCGACTTGCCGAGTGCTGTCGCGTGCGCCCCTCGTCGAAGCCGGGGACCAGATCCTCCAGGTAGGGCGAGCGGTGCCCTCGGCGACCGCCGTGAGGGCCACCTGGCCGCCGACGAACCGACCGAGGTAGTGGCTGTAGCCGGTGTCCAGGGCCGCCCGTCGCAGCGTCTCACCGACCGCTGGCGGGCCCCGGAACGCTGTCACCAACTCCGGTACCGGTCGGCCACCTCCAACCCACGATGTACGTGCCGTCCTCGCGCCGGATCACGTAGCCCTCGTAGGCGAGGGTGCGGACCAGGTGATAGGTGGTGGCCACGGTCAGCTCACACCGCCGGGCGATCTGCTTGACGGTCAGGCCCTTCGGGGCGCGACCGACCGACTCCAGCACCCGCAACGCTCGGGACACACTGCGAATCAGGTCGAAGGTTCTGCCAAGGGGTCGCGCACAACCACCTCCGCCGCCGGGGACTTACACCATATGAAAACAGGCCCGGTGCGAAATGCCTGTTCGGGTCGAGGATGTCAGATCACCATCCACAGCTTGTCGCCCCATGGTCACCGGGAGTGCTCTGAGCGAGACTCACGTAGGTTTGCCAACGATGACCGACACCGCCCACTCCCCAACCTGGTGCTTCCCCGCCCCGCCCGGTCCGGGCCAGCGCCGGCGCGGTCGCGACCACCGTGGCCTGCGTACTCCCCGTCTTCCTGCTCGGCGGTCTCGCCGTGCAGATGGGCCAGGACCTCAGCTTCTCGCCGGCCGGCCTGGGCGTCGCCGTGGCCGTCTACTTCGGGGTCAGCGCGCTGGCCTCGGTGCCCTCCGGCCGCCTGGTCGAGCGGTTCGGGCCGGCCCTGGTGGCCCGCTGCGGCATCCTGCTGGCCGCCGGGTCGATGCTGGCCGTCGCCGCCCTCGCCCGGTCGTACCCGGTGCTGGTCGGTCTGCTGGCGCTCAGCGCCGCCGCAGAACGCGCTCGGACAGTTGGCCAGCAACACCGCGCTGGCCCAGCACGTGCCGGCGAGACGGCAGGGTTGTCGTTCGGCGTCAAACAGGCCGCGATCCCGGTCTCCACCCTGCTGGCCGGGGCGGCGGTGCCCACCATCGCGCTCACCGTCGGCTGGCGCTGGGCGTTCGTGGCCGCCGCCGTGGCCGCGTTGACGACGCTGCCCGCCGTACCCGGCAGTTGCCCGGTCTGACGCAGCGGGCCGGTGCCGCGCGCTGGGCGGGCCACGGCGGCCCTCGTGGTGATCGGCGCTGCTGCGATGTCGGCCGCGGCCGCGGCCAACGCGCTGAGCACCTTCCTGGTGGACTCCGCCGCGGCCGGGGCCTGTCGCCGGGCCTCGCCGGCTCACCCTGACCCTGGGCAGTGCGATCTGCGTGGCGGCCGGGTGGGTGCCGGCTGGTTGGCCGATCGCCGCGACACCGGGCACGTCGCCCTCATCGCCGCGATGCTCGTCGTCGGCGCGGCCGGGCTGGGCCTGCTCGCGTTGGGCGGGTCGGTGCCGCTGGTGGCCGGCGTGGTCCTCGGCTTCGGCCTGGGCTGGGCCTGGCCCGGCCTGATGACCTTCGCGGTGGTCCGGCTGCACCCGCAGTCACCGGCCGCCGCCACCTCGATCACCCAGACCGGGGTGTACGCGGGCGGCTGTCTCGGCCCGCTCAGCCTCGGCCCGCTGGCCGCGCATCTCGGCTACCCGGCCATGTGGACCATCGCCGCCGGGGCGATGCTGCTCGCCGCTGCTCTCATGCTCGTCGGCAGCCGCCTGTTGACCCGTGCCGCCGCCCGGGTGGGCCGGGGTGTGGAGGATCAGCTGGTGCGGTCGGCGATGTAGTCGCAGAGGGACTCGAGCGCGTCGCGGGACGGGCCGCTCGGGAGCGGACCGAGTTGCGTGCGGGCCTCCTCGGCGTAGCTGCGCACGGTCTCCCGGACCCGCTTGAGCGCCGGGCTCTCCCGAGCAGCCCCAACGCCTCTGCGTGCAGCGCGTCGTCGGTCAGCGGGCCGGTCGCCAGGATCTCCCGCAGACGCACCGAGGACGCGTCGGAGTCGTCCCCTCGCGGGCGTAGAGCACCGGCAGCGTCGGGACCCCTCGCGCAGGTCGGTGCCGGGGTCTTGCCCGACTGCTCCGACTCGGAGGCGATGTCCAACAGGTCGTCGACGAGTTGGAAGGCGACACCGATCGTCTCGCCGTAGCCGGCGAGGGCCTCCACGTGCTCCGGGGCGGCACCACCGAAGATGCCGCCGAACCGGACCGACGTGGCGATCAACGAGCCGGTCTTCTCGGCGATCACGTGCAGGTAGTGGGCCACCGGGTCGTCGCCCGGGCGTGGCCCCACGGTCTCCGCGATCTGGCCGTGCACCAGGCGGGCGAAGGTACGCGCCTGCAACCGGACCGCCTCGGGACCCAGGTCGGCGGCGATGTCCGCCGCACGGGCGAAGGTAGTCGCCGACCAGGATGGCGACCGAGTTGGTCCACCGGGAGTTCGCGCTCGGCGCGCCCGACGGACGGCGGCCTCGTCCATCACGTCGTCGTGGTAGAGGGTGGCGAGGTGAGTGAGCTCCATCACCACGGCGGCCGGGATCACCTGCGGGCCGTTGGGGTCACCGAACTGGGAGCCGAGCGCCACCAGCAGTGGCCGGAAACGCTTCCCGCCGGCCTCGACGAGGTGCCGGGCGGCCTCGTTGACGAACGGGTCGGCGCTGGACACACTGGCCCGCAGCTCGGCCTCGACCTTGTCCAGCACACCCAACACGGAGGCCTCGACACGAGGATCGGTGAGGTTGAGGCCGACCACGCCGAACTGACTCGTGCTCGCCCGACCCGTCGACCGCCGGAGCCGGAGGCACCTGAACGCTCGCCTGCCGGATTCACCACGCTATCCACCATGCCACACCCGTTCGACCTGCTCCGGGCCGGGATACGCACCGGGGCGGCGCGTGAACACGCGCCGACCCCGGTGATCGATCCTCCGGTCATCGAACAAATTCGGCAGCTCCGGAGGCCAGATCGAGCAGCGGCGCCGGGGCGACACCCAGCACCAGAGTGGCCAGCACACCGATCATCAGCGCGGCGGAGGTGAGCCCACCGGGCACGGTGACGGTCGGGGTGGACTCGCCCGGCTCGGAGAGCCACATCATCACGACGACCCGCAGGTACGGGAACGCGAGCACCATGCTGGTCAGCACACCGGCGATCACCAACCACGCCTGACCGCCCTCCAGTGCCGGACCGAAGATGGCGAACTTGCTGGTGAAACCGCTGGTCAGCGGGATACCGGCGAAGGCGAGCAGGATGAACGTGAACAGCGCGGCGAAGAACGGCGACCGCCGGCCAGCCCGGCCAACGGGACAGGTGGGTGGCCTCCCGTCGGCGTCCCGCACCAGGGTCACCACGGCGAACGCGGCAAGCACCGAGAAGCCGTACGCGACCAGGTAGAACATCGTGCCGGAGAGCCCGTCGCGGCTCGGCGCCAGCACGCCGACCAGCAGGTAGCCGGCGTTGGCGATCGAGGAGTACGCGAGCAGCCGCTTGATGTCGGTCTGGGTGACCGCGAGCACCGCGCCGATCAGCATGGTCAGCACCGCGATCGCGCCGAGGACCGGGGTGAAGTCCCAGGTGGCGTCGGCGAACGCGACCTGGAAGACGCGCAGCAGCGCACCGAACGCGGCGACCTGGTGCAGGCCGCCATGAAACCGGTGACCGGGGTCGGCGCGCCCTGGTAGACGTCCGGGGTCCCACGTGGAACGCGCCGCCGCGGCCTGAAGAGCAGACCGATGGCGAGCAGCGCCATGCCGGCGAAGAGCAGCACCGGGCTGGCCGGGGACTCGCTCACCGCCGCGTGGATGGTCGCGAAGTCGACGCCGGCCGTGCGACCCGGATGCCGGCGGTGAAGCCGTAGATCAGGGCCACCCGAACAGGAAGAACGCCGAGGCGTACGCGCCGAGCAGGAAGTACTTCATCGCCGCTTCCTGGCTCAGCAGGCGGCGGCGACGGGCCAGCGCGCAGAGCAGGTAGAGCGGCAGGAGAAGACCTCCAGCGCGATGAACATGGTCAGCAGGTCGTTCGCCGCCACGAAGATCAGCATGCCGCCGATCGCGAACGTGGTGAGCGGGTAGACCTCGGTGAGGCCGTTGCGTCCCTCGGCCTGCCGCCGGTCGTCGGCCGACTCGGCGGTCACCGCGGCCTGGGCGACGAACGCCCGCCCGCTCGACCGAGCGGTCACCGATCAGCAGCAACGCCATCGCGGCCAGCACCAGGATCGCGCCCTGGAGGAACAGCGACGGCCCGTCGATCGCGAGCGCCTGGCCGGCGGTGATGATCCGCTTGTCGGCGCTGAGGACCACCATGGTCAGCGCCGCGAGCACCGCGAGCAGCGCCAGCGTCAACTGCACCACGTGCCGCAGGCGCCGAGGCACGAGGGCCTCGACCAGCACGCCGAGCAACGCGGTACCCAGCATGATCAGGATCGGAGAGAGCGCCGCGTAGTCGATCGACGGCAGTTTGAACTCGGTCATTTTGCCGCCTCCTGGACGGTGCCGCCCACGGACGGTGCCGGGTCGGTTCTGCCGATGTCGTCCATGGTCGCCTGGACGGCCGGGTTGATCACGTCAGTGACCGGCTTGGGGAAGAAGCCGAGCAGCACGATCAGCGCGATCAGGGGCGACCACCGCCTTCTCGCGCAGGTTGAGGTCCCGGCGCATCCCGTCGACCTCGGTCAGCGCCGGGTTCAGGGTGCCCTGGGTGGTGCGCTGCACCATCCACAGCACGTACGCGGCGGCGAGGATGATCCCGAGCGTCGCGATGATCGCGACCGGCTTGTTCACCGTGAAGGTGCCGATCAGCACCAGGAACTCGGAGATGAACGGGGCCGTACCGGGCAGCGCGAGCGAGGCGAGACCGGCGAAGAAGAGCACCCGGCAAGCAGCGGAACCAGCTTGCCGGCGCCACCGAAGTCACTGATCAACGCCGAGCCACGCCGGGAGATCAGCATGCCGACCACCAGGAAGAGCAGGCCGGTGGCCAACCCGTGGTTGAGCATGTAGAGCACCGCACCGGTGCCAGCCTGGGTGGTGAACGCGAAGATGCCCACGCCGATGAAGCCGAAGTGCGCGATCGAGGTGTACGACACCAGCCGCTTGAGGTCGTTCTGACCGACCGCCAGCAGCGCGGCGTACACGATGCCGATCACGCCCAGCGCCAGCGCCCACGGCGCGAACCACTTCGACGCCTCGGGGAACAGCGGCAGGCAGTAGCGCAGGATGCCGAAGGTGCCGACCTTGTCCAGCACGCCGACGAGCAGCGCCGCCGCACCGGCCGGGGCGGCACCACCGGCGTCGGGCAGCCAGGTGTGGAACGGGAAGAACGGCGCCTTGATGGCGAACGCGAGGAAGAAGCCGAGGAACAGCCACCGCTCGGTGCCGGTGCTGATGTCGACCTGCGTCAGCGCCTGCCAGTCGAAGGTCTTGCCACCGACGACCCAGAGGCCGATCACCGCGGCCAGCATGAACAGACCGCCGACGAGCGAGTAGAGGAAGAACTTCACCGCCGCGTACTGCCGCTGGTGGCCGCCGTAGCTGCCGATGAGGAAGTACATCGGCACCAGCATGACCTCGAAGAACACGTAGAACAGGAAGACGTCGGCGGCCGCGAAGACGCCGATCATCGTGCACTCGAGGACCAGCAGCAGCGCGAAGTAGACGGGCACCGACCGCTTCGACGACTCGGCGTCGTGCCAGGACGCCAGGATCACCAGCGGCACCAGCACCGCGATCAGCATCAGCATCACCAGCGCGATGCCGTCGGCGGCGAAGGTGAAGCTGACACCCAGTTGGGGATCCACGAGTACGACTCGCGGAACTGGAACCGGTCACCGCCGGCCTTGAAGCTGACCCACATCACCACCGAGAGCACCAGCACGAGCAGCGACCAGACGAACGCCACCTGCTTGGCCAGCTCCGGCCGGTGGCGCGGCAGGAAGGCCACCACCAGGGCGCCCACCAGTGGCGCCACGGTGAGCACCGAGAGGAACGGGAAGTTGGACATTATGCGGCCTTACCTCCGTCGTCACTGCGTGGTCCGCCGGCGGGGCGGGCGTATTGAGGTCGATCACGCCAACCACCCCGCCTGCACCGCCAGGAACGCCGCCATCACCAGCAGCGCACCGGCCAGGATCGAGGTGGCGTACGAGCGGACGAAGCCGGTCTGCATGCGTCGGAGGCGACCCGAGCCACCGCCGACCGCGGCGGCCAGCCCGTTGACGAGCCCGTCGATGCCCCGGTTGTCGAGGTACACCAGCGCCCGGGTGAGGAAGATGCCCGGCTTCTCGAAGATCGCCTCGTTGACCGTGTCGGTGTAGAGGTTGCGCCGGGCGGCGGTGACCAGCACCCCGGCCGGCTGCGGCGCGGTGGCCGTGCCGGCCGGAACAGGTACCAGGCGAGCCCGGCACCGAGCACGGTGACCAGCAGCGACAACGTGGTGATCACGGCGTGCGAGAGAACCGCCTCGTGCTCGGCGTGTTCGCCGCCCAGCCCGGCGGTCGCGGTCAGCCAGTCCGGAACGGACGTGGACAGCAGGAAGCCGGCACCGACCGAGCCGACCGCCAGCAGCACCAGCGGAATGGTCATCAGCTTGGGCGACTCGTGCGGGTGCTCGATGTCCTCGGTCCACCGTTGCGGGCCGTGAAACGTGAGCACGAACAGGCGCGTCATGTAGAACGCGGTGAGCCCGGCACCGAGCAGCGCCGCCCCGCCGAAGAGCCAGGCGGTCCAGTCCTCCCGCTCGAAGGCGGCCACGATGATCGGCTCCTTGGAGAAGAAGCCGGAGAACGGGAACATGCCGATGATGGCCAGCCAGCCCATCATGAAGGTCAGCCAGGTGATCTTCATGTGCTTGGACAGCCCGCCGAAGCGGCGGATGTCGACCTGGTCCTTCATGCCGTGCATCACCGAGCCGGCACCCAGGAACATGTTGGCCTTGAAGAATCCGTGCGCCAGCAGGTGCACGATGGCCAGCGCGTACGCCCCGCCGCCGAGGCCGACACCGAGGAACATGTAGCCGATCTGGCTCACCGTCGACCAGGCGAGCACCCGCTTGATGTCGTCCTTGGCCGCACCGATGATGCAGCCCATCAGCAGGGTGAGCGCGCCGACGCTGACCACCACGAGCTGGAGCGTCGAGTTGGCGGAGAAGATCGGGTTGGACCGGGCGATCAGGTAGACGCCCGCGGTGACCATGGTGGCCGCGTGGATGAGCGCCGACACCGGAGTGGGGCCCTCCATCGCGTCCGGCAGCCACGCCTGCAGCGGGAACTGGCCGGACTTGCCTGCCGCGCCGAGCAGGAGCAGCAGGCCGAGCACCAGCACCGTGGTGCTCGTCATCGCGCCGACGCCGTTGAACACCTCGTCGTACTGGGTGGTGCCCAGGGTGGCGAACATGATGAAGATGCCGATCGCCAGGCCGGTGTCGCCGACCCGGTTCATCAGGAACGCCTTCTTGCCGGCGGTGGCCGCGCTCGGCCGCCCGTACCAGAAGGAGATCAGCAGGTACGACGCCAGACCGACGCCCTCCCAGCCGAAGTACAACATCACGTAGTTGTTGCCGAGCACCAGCAGCAGCATCGCCGCGACGAACAGGTTGAAGTACGCGAAGAACCGACGACGGCCCTCGTCATGCGCCATGTACTCCACCGCGTACAGGTGGATCAGGAAACCCACCCGGTGATCAGCAGGACGAAGACCGCGGCCAGCGGGTCGAACAGCAGGCCGAAGTCGACGCGGAGATCACCGACCGCGATGAAGTCCCAGAGGCTCAGCTCGACCGACTTGTTCTCCAGGCCACGCAGCTGGAAGAAGAACGTCAGGCCGAGCACGAACGCGGCGCCGATGGCGGCGACGCCCAACCAGTGCCCCAGCGGTCGGCCCGACGGCCGAGCAGCAGCAGGATGGCCGCGCTGACCAGCGGGATCGCCACGAGCAGCCAGACGCTGCCGAGCAAGCCCGTGGCACCGGCGTACTGCACAGTCTCTTCCACTTGCTTGCCCCTTAGTACTTGAGCAGGTTGGCGTCGTCGACACTCGCCGAGCGTCGCGTCCGGAAGATGGACATGATGATCGCGAGCCCGACCACGACCTCGGCCGCCGCCACCACCATCACGAAGAACGCCATGATCTGACCGTTGAGGTCGCCGTTGATCCGGCTGAAGGTGACCAGCGTCAGGTTGGCCGCGTTGAGCATCAGCTCCACGCACATGAACAGCACGATCGCGTTGCGTCGGACGAGCACCCGGCCGCACCGATGGTGAACAGCACCGCGGCGAGCACGAGGTAGTAGTCAGGTGTCACTTGTCCGTCCCCTTCAGCGTGGTCTCCTGCGCGGTCAGCTCCCGCTGCGGCAGGATGGCCGGCGTGCTCCGGTCGGTGAGCCGACCGTCCGGCAGCCGTGCCGGGGTGGCCACCGAGGAGGAGGTCGCGAAGACGCCGGGGCCCGGCTTGGGGCCGGGGTAGTTGCCCGGCGCGAAACGGGCCAGCATGGTCGACACCTGGTCGACCTTGTCCTGCTTACGCCGCTCGACGTGCGCCAGCACCATGGCACCGACGGCCGCGGTGATCAGCAGCGCCGAGGTCAGCTCGAACGCGAACACGTACTTGGTGAAGAGCAGCCGGGCGATGCCCTGCACGTTGCCCTCCGCGTTGGCCTGCTCCAGGCCGACCGCGGTGGTCCCGTCCAGCGCCCGGTAGAGCGCGCCGCCGACCAGACCGGCGAAGCCCAGCCCCAGCACGATCGCGGCGACCCGCTGGCCGCGCAGCGTCTCGATCAGCGAGTCCGTGGAGTCCCGACCGACGAGCATCAGGACGAAGAGGAAGAGCATCATGATCGCGCCGGTGTAGACGATGATCTGCACCATGCCGATGAACGGCCCGGCCTGGAGCACGTAGAACACGCCCAGGCAGAGCATGGTGAGCACCAGCCAGAGGGCGGAGTGCACCGCGTTGCGCGCGGCCACCATGCCAATCGCGCCGACAAGCGCGAGCGGCGCGAGGATCCAGAAGGTGACCTGCTCGCCGCCGGACACCCTCCGCTGTCGCGGCCAGCACCGTAGACGTGGTCATGCTTCCTCTCCCTTGCCGGCCGCGACGCGCTGGGCGGCCTGCTCGGCGCCCGGGAACGTCACGCCGGGGTGCTCCTCGACCTGGTAGCGGCCGGGGCCCATCGGGGACGTCTCCGCACCGGCGGACGTGCCCGGGTTGTCCAGCGCGCCGACGTAGTAGTCCTTCTCGCTCTCACCCAGCAGCATCGGGTGGGGCGGCTGCTCCATGCCCTCCAGCAACGGCGCGAGCAACTGCTCCTTGGTGAAGATCAGATCCTGCCGATTGTCCCGGGCCAGCTCGTACTCGTTGCTCATGGTGAGCGAACGAGTCGGGCAGGCCTCGATGCACAACCCGCAGAAGATGCACCGGGCGTAGTTGATCTGGTAGATGCTGGCGTACCGCTCACCCGGCGAGAAGCGCTGCTCGTCGGTGTTGTCGCCGCCCTCGACGTAGATCGCGTCCGCCGGGCAGGCCCAGGCGCACAGCTCACAGCCGATGCACTTCTCCAGGCCGTCCGGGTGCCGGTTGAGGATGTGCCGCCCGTGGTAGCGCGGCGCCGAGACCGGCGGCTTGAACGGATAGTCGGTCGTGACGACCTTCCTGAACATGTGCGAGAAGGTGACACCGAATCCCTTGAACGTTCCGGTGATCGCGCCCACGTCACACCTCCCTGGAGTCCGAGCCGGCAACGATGTTGGCCGGCTCCCGCTCGGCGACCACGCGCGTGATGCGCGGGCTCGGTGGTACCTGAAGATCCATCGGCGGCAGCGGAAGCTCCCGTGCGGCCTGCTGTCGACCTGTTCCTGCGTCGTCGGCGGGCTGCGGCCGGCGGTTGGGCCAGAACAGCGTGACGAGCAGCAGGATGCCGGCCGGAATGCCGACCGCGGTCACCTTGCCGGTCGTGTCCCAGTCCTCGATGGAGCGCAGGCCCGACAGGACCAGGATCCAGACCAGGTTGATCGGCAGCAGCACCTTCCAACCGAGGCGCATGAACTGGTCGTAGCGCAGCCGGGGCAGCGTGCCGCGCAGCCACACGAAGACGAAGACCAGCATGAGCACCTTGCCGAAGAACCAGAGCATCGGGAACCAACCGGAGTTGGCGCCCTCCCACAGCGTGATCGGCCACGGTGCGCGCCAACCGCCGAGGAACAGCGTCGTGGTGACCGCGGACATGGTCACCATCGCGACGTACTCGCTGAGCATGAAGAGCGCGAACTTCAGCGAGCTGTACTCCGTCATGAAGCCGGCGACCAGCTCGGACTCGGCCTCGGGCAGGTCGAACGGCGCCCGGTTGGTCTCACCCACTGTGGAGATGAAGAAGATGATGAAGCTCGGCAGCAGCAGGATGGCGTACCAGCCCGGTGTCGGGATCGTCTGCCCGAAGATGCTCAGCTCGGTGCCGTGCCCTGCGCGGCGACGATCCCGCTGGTGCTCATCGTGCCGGCGGTCATGAAGACCGCCACGATGCTGAGCCCATGGCGACCTCGTAGGAGATCATCTGGGCGCTCGACCGCAGACCACCGAGGAGCGGGTACGTCGACCCGGAGGCCCAGCCGCCCAGCACGACGCCGTAGATGCCCATCGAGGAGCAGGCGAGCAGCACCAGTACCGCCACCGGCACGTCGGTGACCTGCAACGGCGTGTGGTGACCGAAGATGCTCACCATCGGACCGAACGGCACCACCGACAGGGCGGTGACCGCGCAGATCACCGAGATGGTCGGAGCGAAGAAGTAGACGACCTTGTCGGCCGCCTTCGGCAGGATGTCCTCCTTGAAGGCCATCTTGAGGCCGTCCGCGAGGGTCTGCAGCAGGCCGAACGGACCGAGCTGGTTGGGGCCGGGCCGCACCTGCATGAAGCCGACCACGCGCCGTTCGAACCAGACACCGAGCAGGGTGGCCAGCACGGCGAAGACGAACGCGAAGACGACCTTGCCGAGAACCAGCCACCACGGATCCCGGCCGAAGTCGGCAAGCGTCGGATCCTGTGCCAGGTAGATAGCGCTCACTGGTTACCCCAGAACTGAGGAGCGGACCCGGGAGCCCGGTCTCGTCGGCCGCCACGCGCCCGGCCGGGATGGCCGTACTCGCTGCGGGGACGGAGATCCGGACGACAGTGCCGGACGTCGCCCCGAGGCTGCGTCGCACGGTCGAGCCGGGTGAGTTGGTCGGCAGCCAGACCACGCCGTCGGGCATCTCGGTGAGCTCCGCCGGCAGGGTCAACGCCCCGGTCGGTGCCGACCGTGACCGCGTCACCGTCGGCGACACCGAGTGCCTCGGCCGTGCCCTTGCCCAGCCGGACCACCGGCGGGCGGGCGGTCCCGGCGAGGTTCTCGTCGCCCTCGGTGAGGTGCCGAGGTCCACCAGTTGGTGCCAGGTGGACAGCACGGCCTCGCCGGCACCCGGCTGCGGAACCCGGCCCGGCGCCACCGACGGCGCGGACGGCCGGGTGGTACGCGTCGCCGGCAACGAGCCCAGCTCAAGGCGCACGCTCGGCACATCGGCCGTGCCGAGCCGCACGTCGAGCAGCGCGGCCAGCGCGTCGAGCACCCGTCCGTCGGTCATCGCTGCGGTGGTCAGGACCGGCTCGAACGGACGCAGCCGGCCCTCCCAGTCCAGGAAGCTGCCGGACTTCTCGACCACCGGGGCGATCGGGAGCACCACGTCCGCCCGCCGGGTCACCGCGCTGGCGCGCAGTTCCAGGCTGACCAGGAACGGCACCGCGTCCAGGGCGGACTCGGCCAGTCGCGGGTCGGCCAGGTCGGCGGGGTCCACACCGCCGACGACGAGCGCGCCGAGCTGCCCGTTCGCGGCCGCCGCCAGGATGCCGTCGGTGTCCCGACCGGCCTGGCTCGGGATCACCCGGCCGGGATGTCCCACGCCTCACCCAGCTCGGCTCGTGCCGCCGGCTCGGTGACCAGGCGTCCACCGGGGAGCAGGTTGGGCAGGCAGCCCGCGTCGACAGCGCCACGGTCGCCCGCGCGCCGCGGCACCAGGCCAGCTTCGCACCGGTACGTCGGGCCACGTCCGCCGCGGCGGAGAGCCCACCCGGCACCGTGGCCAACCGCTCGCCGACGATCAGGATCGCGCCGGGTGCGCTCAGCGCCTCGGTGACCGTGGCGTGCTCGGCGAGCACGCTGGCCTCCTCGCCGGGCACCACCCGGGCCAGCTTGGCACCGAGCTTCTCCAGGCCGCGGGTGGCGAACGGCGCCAGCGCGTACACCGTCAGGGTCTTCTTCAGGTACGCCTTGCGCAGCCGCAGGAAGAGGATCGGGCACTCCTCCTCCGGCTCCAGGCCGACCAGCACCACCGCCGGCGCGTTCTCCACGTCGGTGTAGGTGACGTCGGTGACCCCGGCGACCGAGCTGGCCAGGAAGTCGGCCTCCTCGCGGGAGACCGGCCGGGCCCGGAAGTCGATGTCGTTGGTGTTCAGTGCGACCCGGGCGAACTTCGCGTACGCGTACGCGTCCTCGACGGTCAGCCGACCGCCGGTGAGGACCGCCGTGCCCTGACCGCTCTCCCGGGCCGAGTGCAGACCCTCGGCGGCCCTGGTGAGCGCCTCGCTCCAGGACGCCTCGCGCAGTTCACCGGTGCGCTCGTCGCGCACCAGCGGGTGGTCAGCCGGTCGTTGGCCGGGCGTACTGGAAGCCCCACCGGCCCTTGTCGCAGTTCCACTCCTCGTTCACCGCCGGCTCGTCGCCGGCCAGCCGGCGCAGCACCTTGCCCCGTCGCCAGTCGGTGCGCTGCCCGCAGCCGGCCGAGCAGTGCTCGCACACGCTCGGGCTGGAGACCAGGTCGAACGGGCGGGCCCGGAAGCGGTACTGGGCACCGGTCAGCGCACCCACCGGGCAGATCTGCACTGTGTTGCCGGAGAAGTAGGAGTTGAACGGCACGTCCCCGGCGTCGCCCTCCTCGCCGTACGCGTCGTCCCGGTAGATGTTGATCTCCTCGGCGGACGACCGGCCCATCAGGTCGATGAACTTGTCGCCGGCGATCTCCTCGGAGAACCGGGTGCACCGCTGGCAGAGCACGCAACGTTCGCGGTCCAGCAGCACCTGGCTGCTGATCGCCATCGGCTTCTCGAACTCCCGCTTGTGCTCGTGGAAGCGCGTGTCGCTGCGGCCGGTGGACATCGCCTGGTTCTGGAGCGGGCACTCACCGCCCTTGTCGCACATCGGGCAGTCCAGCGGGTGGTTGAGCAGCAGCAGCTCCATCACCCCTCCTGCGCCTTCTTGGCCACCGGGGAGGTGATCTGGGTACGCACTACCATGCCGTCGGCGACGGCCTGGGTGCAGGAGGCGACCGGCTTGCGTTGCCCCTCCACCTCGACCAGGCACTGGCGGCACGCGCCGGCCGGGGCCAGCAGCGGGTGGTCGCAGAACCGGGGATCTCGGTGCCCATCTGCTCGGCGACCCGGATCAGCAGCGTCCCCTTGGGGCGGTGACCTCGACGCCGTCGATGGTGAGGGTGACCATGTCGGTCTGCTTGGCTACGTCCGTCATCAGTGAGCTCCAACCAGCTGCTTGTCGGAGAGCTTCGGCGCGGTACGTCCCTCGATGTAGTCGAGGTAGTCCTGCTGAAGTACTGCAACGACGAGGTCACCGAGCTGGTCGCGCCGTCACCCAGGCCGCAGAACGAGCGGCCGAGGATGTTGTCGCAGGTGTCCAGAAGGGTGTCCAGGTCTTCGTGGGTGCCCTGACCGGAGAGGATCCGCCGGTAGACCCGCACCATCCAGTAGTTGCCCTCGCGGCACGGCGTGCACTTGCCGCACGACTCGTGGTGGTAGAACTCCAGCCACCGGTACGTCGCGTAGACCGGGCAGTCCTGGTCGGAGAAGATCTGGGTGGCCGTGGTGCCGAGGATCGAGCCGGCCGCCGCCACCCCTCGAAGTCCAGTGGGACGTCCAGGTGCTCGGCGGCGAGCAGCGGGGTGGACGAGCCGCCCGGGGTCCAGAACCGCAGGTTGTGACCGGGCTGCATCCCACCGGCCAGCTCCAGCAGCTCGCGGAGCGTGATGCCCATCGAGCACTCGTACTGGCCCGGGTTGACGATCCGACCGGACAGCGAGTAGATCATCGGCCCGGAGGACTTCTCGGTGCCCATGGTCTTCCACCAGTCGGCCCCGCCGAGCACGATCGGCGGCACGCTGGCGATGGTGCCGACGTTGTTCACCACCGTCGGGCTCGCGTACAGGCCGTGGGTGGCCGGGAACGGCGGGCGCAGCCGGGGCTGACCCGGAACCCTCCAGCGAATCCAGCAGCGCCGTCTCCTCGCCGCAGATGTACGCCCCGGCGCCGGAGTGCACCACCAGCTCCAGGTCGTAGCCACTGCGCAGGATGTTCCGGCCGAGGTAACCCTTGTCGTACGCCTCCTGGACGGCGTTGCGCAGCCGACGCGCGGCGTGCACCGCCTCGCCCGGATGTAGATGTAGGCGCGGCTGGCCCGGATCGCGTACGACGTGATGATGACGCCCTCGACCAGCGCGTGCGGGTCGTGGGTCATCAGCGGCAGGTCCTTGCAGGTGCCCGGCTCGCCCTCGTCGGCGTTGACCACCAGGTAGTGCGGCTTGTCGTCACCCTGCGGGATGAAGCCCCACTGAGACCGGTCGGGAAGCCGGCGCCGCCTCGGCCCCGCAGCCCGGAGTCCTTGATCAGCTGGATCAGGTCGTCCGGGTGCGCCGTGAGCGCCTTGCGTAGCGCGGCGTAACCGTCCAGCTGCTCGTACGTGCCGATGCGCCAGGCGTCCGGCGACAGCCAGCGCTTGGTGAGCACCGGCGTCAGCTTCGCCAGCGTCTCCGGGCGGGGAGTGGTCACTTCTGGGCCCCGTTTCGCTCGCGTCCGCCGGTCCGGCGCCGTCGGCGTCCGTTCCAGCCTTCGCTTCGGTGAGGTTGCGCTCCTGCGCCCCGGCCTCGTCGCCGGCGGGCTTGCCGTCGCCGGCCGGCGGGTTGCCGCCACGCCGGCGGCCTCGGCCGACCGCGCGTCGCCAGCCGCTGGCGCGGTACCGCTGCCGTCCACCGGGACCTTCGTGCCAGGGGCGTCCGGCACGGCGGTCTCCGCGTCCGGCTGCCGGGTCTCGGCGGTGCGCACCTGCGGCGACTTGTCGTCCGGTGCCTTCACGTCCCGCGTGGTGCTACCGCTGGCGTCTGCCGGCTTCGCCGGCCCGCTGGCGTCTGCCGGCTTCGCCGGCCCGGCGACCCGGTCGCTCCCGTCGGGCGGACGCCCCGTCACCACCCTTGACCGGTGCCGCGCTGGCCTCGACGGGCGCCGGCGGCGGCCTCCGCCTTCGCCTTCGCCTCGGCGGCTGCCTTGTCGGCCTCCGCCTTGCTGCGGATCGGGGTGTTCGGGTCGAAGCCCGGCACCGAGACGCCGTGCTGCTGGGCCAGCCGCAGCCCACGCAGGGTGGGTTCGCCCGGTCCGCCGTCGGCGACGGCACCGTCGCGCTCGTCGGCGAAACCGGCGAGCTGCACCGCCATCTCCTTGAGGGTGCAGAGCCTGGCTCCCCGGGTCGGCATCGGTCGCCCGCCCGCCCGCAGTTCGTCGACCACACCCACCGCCGTGGACGCGTCCACGTCGTCGAAGAAGTCGTAGTTGACTGTCATCACCGGGCCGTAGTCGCACGCCGCCAGGCACTCGGCGTGCTCCAGCGTGATCGTGCCGTCGGCGGTCGTCTCGTCGTGCCCGACGCCCAGGTGCGCGGAAGCGTGTCGTAGACCTCCTGGCCACCGAGCACGTTGCACATGGTGTTGGTGCAGACGCTGACCAGGAAGTCGCCGGTCGGCTTGCGCTTGTACATCGTGTAGAAGGTGGCCACCGCGCCGACCTGGGCCTTGTTCAGCCCGAGCACCTCGGCACAGAACGTGACACCGGCCGGGAGACGTACCCTCCTCGGCCTGCACGAGGTGCAGCAGCGGCAGCAACGCCGAGCGGGACCGGTCCGCCGGGTAGCGGGCGACGATCTCGCGCGCCCGCTCCCGGGTCTCATCAGTGAAGACACTCACCTGTCACAACCCCCATGACCGGGTCCAACGAAGCGCCGCCGGCGATCACGTCGGCGATCAGGCCGCCCTCGGCCATCGCCGGGAGGGCCTGGAGGTTGACGAAGCTGGGTTCCCGGTAGTGCACCCGGTACGGCCGGGTGCCACCGTCGGAGACCGCGTGGACGCCCAGCTCGCCGCGGGGCGCCTCGATGGCGACGTACACCTGGCCGGGCGGAACCCGGAAGCCCTCGGTCACCAGCTTGAAGTGGTGGATCAGCGACTCCATCGACTGACCCATGATCTTCGCGACGTGCTCCAGCGAGTTGCCCATGCCGTCCACGCCGATGGCCAGCTGTGCCGGCCAGGCAATCTTGCGGTCGGCGACCATCACCGGGCCCGGCTGAGCCGGTCCACCGCCTGCTCGACAAGCTTCATCGACTCGCGGATCTCGGCGAGCCGGACCTGGTAGCGGCCCCACACGTCGCCGTCGGGGTGGGTCGGCACGTCGAACTCGTACGTCTCGTAGCCGCAGTACGGCATGGTCTTGCGCAGGTCCCAGGCGAGGCCGGCGGAACGCAGCACCGGGCCGGTGACACCGAGCGCCAGGCAGCCGGTCACGTCCAGCACCGCGACGTTCTTCGTACGCTGGGTCCAGATCGGCTGGCCGGAGAGCAGGTCCTCGTACTCCTTGAGCTTCTTCGGCATCATCTTCAGGAACTCACGGATCTTGACGATCGCGTGGTCCGGCACATCCTGCGCCACACCGCCCGGCCGCACGTACGCGTGGTTCATCCGTAGACCGGTGATGGTCTCGAAGATGTCGAGGACGTACTCGCGATCGCGGAGGCCGTAGAGCATGATCGAGATCGCGCCCAGCTCCATGCCGGTGGTGGCCAGCCAGAGCAGGTGCGACGAGATCCGGTTGAGCTCCATCATCAGCACCCGGATGGTGGTGGCCCGCTCGGTGATGTCGTCGGTGATGCCGAGCAGCTTCTCGACCGCCAGCGCGTACGCCGTCTCGTTGAAGATCGGGGCGAGGTAGTCCATCCGGGTCACGAACGTCGAGCCCTGGACCCAGTTGCGGTATTCCAGGTTCTTCTCGATGCCGGTGTGCAGGTAGCCGACGACAGTACGGGCCTCGCGGACCGTCTCACCCTCCAGCTCCAGGATCAGCCGCAGCACCCCGTGCGTGGACGGGTGCTGCGGACCCATGTTGACCACGATCCGCTCGTCGTTGATCGGGTCGGTGCCCGCGACGATCGTGTCCCAGTCCCCACCGGTGACGGTGAAGACCCGACCCTCGGCGGTCTCGTGCTCGCTGGCGTAGTTCGACGTCGTCACTGGTAAGACCTCCGCTCGTTCGGCGGCTGGATCTCCGCGCCCTTGTACTCGACGGGGACGCCGCCGAGAGGGTAGTCCTTGCGCTGCGGGTGGCCCTCCCAGTCGTCCGGCATGAGGATCCGGGTCAGGTTGGGGTGGCCGTCGAAGACGATGCCGAACATGTCGTACGCCTCCCGCTCCTGCCAGTCGGCGGTCGGGTAGACGGCGGTCACGCTGGGCAGGTGGGGGCCTCGACGGAGACCGCGGCCTCCAGCCGGACCCGCCGCCGGTAGGTCATCGAGGTGAGCAGGTAGACCACGTGCAGCCGGCGCTCGTCGGCACCCAGATAGTCCACACCGGACACCGAGGAGCACAGCTCGAACCGCAACGCCAGGTCGTCCCGCATCACCTGGCAGACCTCGGCGACCCGCTCCGGGCGGACGTGCAGGGTCAGTTCACCCCGGTCGACGACGACCTTCTCGATGGCGTCGTTGAAGGCCGGGTACGCCTCCTCAACGCGTCGCGGACCTCGTCGAAGTAGCCCCGTACGGCCGGGTTGCCTCCTCGATGGGCTGGCGCTGACGGACCAGGCCGCCGTAGCCGGAGACGTCGCCGGTGCCCTGGTTGCCGAACATCCCGCGTCCCGCCGGGCTGGCCGGCGGGTACTCGGCCGGGCGGTGCTGCTGGCGCCGACCGGCGTGACCGGCACCGGCACCCGCCGTCGTTGGGCTTGTCCGTCGGAGACGTCATTTGGGACCTGCCTGCGGGTGGAGGTGGTTCTGAGCGTTCATCCAGTTCTCGATGCGCAGCTGTTCCTCACGGCCCTCGCGGACCGCCGGGTCCACTCGGCGCGTCGCGCCTTGTCACTGCGGTACGAGGAGGGCATGGAGCCGTAGGGCACGACCGGAACGTCGCCGCGCTCCTGGCGGGCAGCCAGCATCTTGCGGCCGTTCGGACCCAGCGGCTCATACATGATCTTCTCGCGAAGCTTGAGGATCGCGTCGATGAGCATCTCCGGCCGGGGCGGGCAGCCGGGCAGGTACATGTCGACCGGCACCACGTGGTCGACGCCCTGCACGATCGCGTAGTTGTTGAACATGCCGCCGCTGCTGGCGCAGACACCCATCGAGAGCACCCAGCGTGGCTCGGCCATCTGGTCGTAGATCTGGCGCAGCACCGGGGCCATCTTCTGACTCACCCGGCCGGCGACGATCATCAGGTCGGCCTGCCGGGGCGACGACCGGAAGACCTCCATGCCCCAGCGGCCCATGTCGTAGTGCGGACCACCGGCGGCCATCATCTCGATGGCGCAGCAGGCCAGGCCGAAGGTAGCGCCCACACGGACGACTTCCGGGACCAGTTGACCAGCTTCTCCACCGAGGTGAGCAGGACGCCGGCGGGAAGCTTCTCCTCGATACCCATCTGACGTTCCTTCCTCAGTCCCAGTCCAGGCCGCCGCGCGCCACACGTAGGCGTACGCAACGAAGACCGCGACGATGAACAGGACCATCTCCACGAAGCCGAAGATCGGCAGAGCGTCGAAGGTGACCGCCCAGGGGTAGAGGAAGATGATCTCGATGTCGAAGACGATGAAGAGCATCGCCGTCAGGTAGAACTTGATCGGGAACCGGCCGCCGCCGACCGGCTGCGGGCTGGGCTCGATGCCGCACTCGTAAGCCTCGAGTTTGGCCTTGTTGTAGCGACGGGGACCGGTGAAGCGGGCGGCGCCAACGGAAAACAGCGAGAACGCCGCGGCGATGGCGAACAGCCCGATGATCGGTGCGTAAGGCGAGAGCGACATCGTTTTCTCCTGCTCGTCCTTCCCTGCCCTCGGTGCTTGACGAAAATCACACTATTCACGTCCCTCGCAGAGGCAGTCGGCGGGGTCGATCTTTGTCAGCGTCGGGGCCGTGACCAGCACCGATGCCGTCCTACTTATACGGCTGGCGCTGCCTTCGACATCGCGTTGATGATCCGATCCATCGCATCCCCGCCGCGCGGGTCGGTCAGGTTGGCCAACAACTTGAGGACGAAGCGCATCAGCGTCGGGTGCGGCAGACCGTGTTTCGTGGCGATCCGCATGATCTCCGGGCGGCCGATCAGTTTCACGAAGATGCCGCCCAACCGGTAGTAGCCGCCGAGTCGGGCCTTCAGCTCGTTCGGGTACGCCAGCAGCGCCCGCTCCCGCTCTGGACCGGCCGGGCGGGCGAGGGCCTGGATCATCGCCTCCGCGGCCAGCTCGCCGGACTCCATGGCGTACGCGATGCCCTCACCGTTGAACGGGTTGACCATGCCGCCCGAGTCGCCGACCAGCAGCACACCACGGGTGTAGTGGGGCACCCGGTTGAAGCCCATCGGCAGCGCGGCGCCGAGGATCGGGCCGTCCGCGTTGGCCTCGTCGGTCATCCCCACTCCGCGGGAGTGTTGGCGAGCCAGTCGGTGAGCAACCGGCGGTAGTTGGTCTTGCCGAACGCGGACGACGAGTTGAGCACGCCGAGACCGACGTTGACCCGCCCGTCACCGAGGCCGAAGATCCAGCCGTACCCGGGCAGCAGGTTGTCGCCGCTGTCCTGCTGCGCAGCTCCAGCCAGGACTCCAGGTAGTTGTCGTCGTGCTTGGCCGGCGAGCGGTAGTAGCGGCGCACGGCCACACCGATCGGCCGGTCCTCCCGCTTGGCCAGCCCGAGCGCGAGCGGGAACCGGCCGGAGACCCCGTCCGCCGCGACGACCAGCGGGGCGCGGAAGGTGGTGGGCTCCTTGCCCGGCCCGACCTCCGCCTCGACACCGGTGACCCGGCCATCGCCGTCGAGCACCGGGCCGATCACGTTGACGTTGGTCCGCAGCTCGGCGCCGGCGGCCACCGCCCGCTGGGCGAGCAGGTCGTCGAAGTCCAGTCGCGTGCGCACCAGGCCGTAGTTGGGGTAGCTGGCGAGCTCCGGCCAGTCGAGTTCGAGGCGTACCCCGCCGCCGATGACACGCAGGCCGCGGTTGTGCAGCCAGCCCGCCTCGGGCGAGGTGTCGACACCCATCCGGATCAGCTGGCGCACCGCGCGCGGGTCAACCCGTCGCCGCAGACCTTCTCCCGAGGGAACTCGGTCTTCTCAACAACAGCACCCGTGCGCGTGCCGGGCCAGGTGGTAGGCAGTCGCTGACCCACCGGGACCGGCGCCCACGACAATGACGTCGGCGTCATGTTCCACCGCGGTCATCCGCGCCTCCTCCCGCACGCTCGTGAAATCCTTCACAAGCCAGACGGGACGAGTGTATGACCGGCGTCATACCTGCGCAGGATCAGGGTACCTAACTAACCGATGTGACAGCCAATGACCGTCCACAGCGGTCGGGTGTCAGGCCGGGCTGGAGGCGTCCAGACCCGCATCGACCCGGATCGTCTCCGGCAGATGCTCGCGCAACGCGCCGCCCGCGGCCCGGTCCAGTGCTGCCAGGACCTCGGCGACCACCTGCCGGACCTCCACCGGGTCGGCTCCGGCCAACGAGCGCAACTGCGCGATGAGTTCGGCCGCGTCGTCGTCGGTGGCGGCCACCGGGCCCGCCGGGTCTGCTCCGGTCATGCATCGAGGGTACGGGGCATAGTGGACTAAAGACCGATATTTACGGAACCTGAAGATTGTCCGTGCTCGCCTCGCATAGCGTCGCCGCTACTCGCGGATCCCCGGTGCAGTGCCACCACACCACCGGTCAGGTTGCGCCACGCCACTCGTCCCCACCCGGCCGCGGCGACCCGCCCGGCGAGCGCGGACTGCGCGGGCCAGACCCGGACCGACTCGGCGAGATAGACGTACGCCTCAGGGTTGCTCGACACCGTCCGGGCGACCACCGGCAGCGACCGCATCAGGTACGACAGGTAGACCGTCCGGAATACCGGGTTGACCGGGTGCTGAACTCGCAGACCACCAGACGCCCACCCGGCCGGGTGACCCGGCCAGCTCACGCAGCGCCGCGTCGGTGTCGTTGACGTTGCGCAGCGCGAAGGAGATGGTCACCGCGTCGAAGCTCGCGTCGGCGAACGGCAACCGCAACGCGTCGCCGGCCAGCAGCGGCACCTCGGGACGGGCCCGCTTGCCGGTGTACAACATGCCCAACGACAGGTCGACCCCGACCGCGTACGCCCGGACTGGGCCAGCTCCCGCGTCGAGACGCCGGTGCCGGCGCCCACGTCCAGCACCCGCTCGCCCGGCCGCAGCCCCAGGGCTGCCCGGTGGCCCGGCGCCACGAGCGGTCCTGCCCCAACGAGATCACCGTGTTGGTCAGGTCGTAACGCTCGGCAACGCCGTCGAACATCGCGGCGACCTCGTGCGGCTGCTTGTCCAGACTGGCGCGCTGGCCCTGCGGGTACGGCTCACCCTCCACTCTGCCAGCCGCCCTCCAGCCGACGCGCGCTGGGTGGTACCACACGCCACGGCACGCGAAAGGGCGGGATGGTCGCCCACCCCGCCCTCACGTCGCGCCTGTCGCCATGCCAGCCGGCCCTGGCTCAGTCGAGCCTGGTCAGCCCGTCCTGGGTCAGTCCGTCCCTGGGTCAGTCGGTCGGCTTCTCGTCGGCCGGGGAGACCAGGACGACCTTGCGCCGGCGGGAGAGCACCAGCAGTGCCCCGCCCACGAGCAGGATGATCGCGCCGATGGCACCGATCAGCCCGACCTGCACACCGGTCACCGGCAGGCCGCCACCGCCCGAACCACCACCGTTGGAACCACCACCGTTGGAGCCACCACCGTTGGAGCCACCAACACCGGCGGCCGGCGAGGCGGTCGTGCTCGGCATGGCCGTACCACTCGGGCTCGGCGTAGCCGTCACGGTCGGCGTGGCCGTCGGCGTCGGGCTGGCCGTCACGGTTGGGGTGGCCGTCGGCGTCGGCGTGGACGTCGGGGTCGGGCTAGCCGTCACGGTTGGCGTGGCCGTCGGCGTAGCCGTCACGGTCGGCGTGGCCGTCGGCGTCGGGCTGGCCGTCCCGGTCGGCGTGGCCGTCGGCGTCGGAGTAGCCGTCGGCGTCTCCGTCGGGGTCGGCGTCTCCGTCGGCGTCGGGGTCGGCGTCTCCGTCGGAGTCGCCGTCGGCGTCGGGGTCGCCGTCGGCGTCGGGTCGCCGTCTCCGTCGGAGTCGCCGTAGGAGTGGGGTCGGCGTCTCGGTCGGAGTGACCGTCGGCGTCGGCGACTGCGTCGGAGTCACCGTCGGCGTCGGGTCCACGGCCAGGTCGACGAAGACGTCGAAGATCGCCTGGTTGTCGCCCTCGTCGACCTCGGTGAAGGCCTTCCGCTGGGCGCTGGTGGCCCGCTCCGGCTGCTCCTCGGGCTTGCCGGAGGCAGCGTCCAGGCCGTGCGCCACCAGTTCGCCGACCCGCAGCACCGGCTCGGTGACGTCCTTGCCGACGGTCACCCTGATGTCCGCCGTGTAGTAGTCGCCGGGTCGGATCACCGCGCCGTCGTCCTGACAGAACGCCTGCGTGACGCCGAAGGTCTGCGTGGTGCAGGTGTCCGGCAGGGTGTCGAAGGTGACGCCCGCCGGGAGCGTGAACACGTAGGAGAGGCCGGTCGCCTTGCGGCTGCCGTCGTTGTAGATCGCCCAGTCGACCGGAACGGTCTCGCCCGGCCGTACCGGCCGAAGGTCGGGATCATCACCGCTGACGCCGTTCAGCACGACGTTCGCGTTGACGTCCTGCACCCAGCTGGTCAGGTCGTAGCCGGGCTCGGTGACGGTGATGTCGTGCTCGACCTTGTTGTCTTCCTTGTTGGGATCCTCGGTCGCCGAGCGGATGGTGACCACCAGCGTGCCGGCGGCACCCCGGCCACCGCTGGAGAAGATCGGGATGCCGAAGTCCTCGCTGGTCCCGGCGGGCAGGTCGCCGAGGCGGCAGGTGAACTTCTTGCCGTTCACCTTGCAGCCGTCGGGCACCACGACCCGGACCTTGTTCGCCTTCAGCTTGCTGATGTCCACGATGTAGCTGACACCCTTGGCGTCTTCCTTGCTCCGGGTGTTGTCGACCGTGAACTTGAACGGCTTGCTCTTGGCCTCGGTGACACCCTTGGCCAGGTTGTAGCTGAGCGGCACCAGGGCCAGGTCGGCCTGCTCGGCCGCCAACACTGGGGCGGCAACGGCGGCGATGCCGCCGGCCACGAGCAGCGCCACGACACTGGCGCGAACCAGCGTCGAGCGGTGGATCGCTGTCATCAGTCCCCGGGGTAGGGAAGAGAGGAGTGGTTGCGGAACGAGCGGACGCTATCGGAGGCGGATCTTCCACGCCAGCACGCGGGCCCCTTTTCATCCGTCCGGCCGAGCTGCACAGACGGTACGGGCGGGATGGTCACCATCCCGCCCGTACCGCCGTGCGTTATATGAACGACCCTCACCGGGCCGATGGAGGACAGCCCTCGACCAGGACCATCAGACCATCCGCCACCAGCACTGTCGCGCCGATTCCGCCAGTCGACGGCGGTGACGGATACGTGCCGGGACGCTAGCCGCCGACGATCATCTCCACCAGCCCCGCGCCGGACAGCCTGACGCTGCGGCGGCGGGGACCGTCCGTACCGCCGGGGCGTACCGGCGGAGGCATGAGCGTCGATCAGCCGAACGGTCGGACGTCGACCGGGTCAGTTGACCTCGACGAGGGCAGGGATCGGCCCGCGCCGCCGCCGGGCAGTGCGATCGAGGAGAAGTGCGACACCACCCGCTCGTCGGTCGGGTCGTCGGCCGGCGTGTGGTGCACGGCGAGCCGGTTGTAGAGGGCGTCGCGCTGCGCGGGGATCCGGTCCGCCGAGCGGATCATGCCGATCAGCTCGTGCAGGTTGGAGCGGTGCCGCGCGCCGGCGGAGGAGATCACGTTCTCCTCCAGCATGATCGAGCCGAGGTCGTCCACGCCCATGTGCAGCGAGAGCTGCCCGACGTCCTGCCGGTGGTCAGCCAGGAAGCCTGGAGGTGCGGCACGGTCTCGAAGAAGAGCCGGGCCACCGCGACCAGCCGCAGGTATTCCAGGGTGGTCGCCTGGGTGCGGCCCTTGAGGTGGTTGTTCTCCGGCTGGTACGTCCAGGGGATGAAGGACCGGAAACCGCGGGTACGGTCCTGCACGTCCCGGATCATGCGCAGGTGCTCGATCCGCTCGGCGTGCGTCTCGCCGGTGCCCATCATCATGGTGGCCGTCGACTCGATGCCCTGCCGGTGGGCCAGCTCCATGACCTCCAGCCAGCGCTCGCCCGACTCCTTCAGCGGCGCGATGGCCTTGCGGGGCCGCTCGGGCAGCATCTCGGCGCCGGCACCGGCGATCGAGTCCAGGCCGGCGGTCTTGATCCGGGCGATGGCCTCGTCCAGGCTCACCCCGGAGACCTTCGCCATGTGCAGGATCTCGCTGGGGCCGATCGAGTGGATGACCAGCTGCGGGTACGCCTGCTTGACCGAGGAGAACAGCTCCTCGTAGTACTCCACGCCGTAGTCCGGGTGGTGCCCGCCCTGGAGCATCACCTGGGTGGCGCCCAGCTCGACCGCCTCGCCGCAACGGCGCAGGATCTCCTCGGTCGGGTGGGTCCACCCTCCCCGTGCTTGGGCGCGCGGTAGAACGCGCAGAACTTGCACGCCGTGACGCACACGTTCGTGTAGTTGATGTTGCGATCGATCAGGTACGTGACCACGTTGTCCGGGTAGCGCCGCCGGCGCACCGAGTCCGCGGCCTCACCCAGCGCGTGGAAAGGCGCCTCGGTGTAGAGCAGCAGGGCCTCCTCGGGCGTGATCCGCCCGCCGTCCGCACCGCGTTGCAGGATGTCGTCGATCTCCCGGCTCACCGTCACATCCCGAGCCTACGCCGACGACGCCTTTCCTCCGGGAGGGGTGCTCACGGCTGTGATCAGGGTGTGGTGAGCGAGAGGTTCGCGGAGCGGGGCAGTTATGGGCCGTCAGGCGTCGTAGTCGACAGTGAGCCTGTCGGTGGTCGGGCTGGACTGGCAGGTCAGGACATAACCGGCGGCCAGCTCGTCGGGCTCCAGGGCGTAGTTGCGGGCCATCGTGACCGCCCCGTCGACGACCTTCGCCTTGCAGGTCGAGCAGACCCCGCCCTTGCAGGCGTACGGCAGCTCTCCCCGCACCTTGAGCGCGGCGTCCAGCACCCGCTCCTCGCGGCCCATGGTGAAGCTCGACGACCGACCGTCCAGCACGATGGTGACCTCGGCCCCGGCGCCCGCCTGCTCGACGGGGCGGCGCACCGGCTCCGGCGGCGCGGCGACGTGGAACAGCTCGGTGTGTACCGCCGACTCGGGCAGTCCACCCGCGGTCAGCACGTCCCGCACGTCGACCACCATGCCGTACGGGCCGCAGAGGAACCATTCCTCGATCAGGTCGCCGGGCACGATGCTGCTCAGCAACCGGCTCAGCCGTTCGGCGTCGATCCGCCCGGAGAGCAGCGGCGACTCGCCCTGCTCCGGAGAGCACGTGCACCAGGTGCAGCCGGGCGGGATAACGGTCCTTCAGGTCGGCCAACTCCTCGGCGAACATCACAGTGTTGGCCGTGCGGTTGCCGTACACCAGGGTGAAGGTGCTGGCCGGCTCGACGGCCAGGGCGGTCGCGACAAGCGCGAGCACCGGGTGATGCCGGAGCCGGCGACGACCGCGCCGTAGTGCCGGACGCGATCCGGCGCGAACGCCGTGGTGAAGGTGCCCAGCGGCGGCAGCACGTCGACCGTGTCGCCACCGCGCAGCGCCCCGCAGGCGAACGCCGAGAAGGCGCCGCCGGGAACCTCCCGCACCCCGATCCGCAGCCGGCCGTGTCGAGCCAGGTCGTCGGGGTGGAGCAGATCGAGTACGAGCGGCGCACGTCGGTGCCGTCCTCGGCCACTCGCCGTACCGTGAGGTGTTGGCCCGCGCGGAACGCGAAGGTCTCCCGCAGTTCCTCGGGTACGGCGAAGGTCACCGCCACCGCGTCGTCGGTGAGCCGGTCGATGGCGGCGACGGACAGCGGGTGGAAGACCGGGCGACGGCGGACCGGGCGGGTGATGGTGACAGTCACAGCGCCTTCAGGTGGTCGAAGGGTTCGGAGCAGGAACGACAACGCCACAGCGACTTGCACGCGGTGGAGCCGAACCGGCTGACCTGCTCGGTCTCCGGCGAGCCGCACTGCGGACAGCGCACCGCGAGGGTCAACGGTACGACGCCGGCGGCGGGCACCGGAGCCGGCGGGACGATCCCGGCGGCGGCGAGCTTGGCCCGTCCGCCCTCGGAGATCCAGTCGGTGCTCCAGGGTGGGCTGTAGACGGTCCGGACCTCCGCGTCCGGGTGGCCGGCAGCGGCGAGCGCGCGGCGGATGTCGGCCCGGATCACGTCCATCGCCGGGCAGCCGGTGTAGGTCGGGGTGATGGTGACGGTGACCCGACCGCTTGCCGAATCTTCCTCGACCGCCCGCAGGATGCCCAGCTCGTCGATGGTGATGACCCGGATCTCCGGATCCACCACCGACGCGACCGCGCTCCTCGCGCTCACCATTTCGCTCCGGGTGGGCCCGGTGCAGCACCTGCATCTCGGCGAGCAGGTAGCCCAGGTGCTCGGTGTGCACTCCGGCCCGCCCGCCGGCCGGGGCCCAGCCGCTGTCCGGTCGGGTGAGCGTCGCCTCGGCCAGCACCGCGCCGACGGTCTCGTCGAACGCCGGCCGCAGGGTCGCCGGGTCGACCGGCGCCGCCGGGTCCGCCGCGAACAGTTCATGGGTGTACGGCCACACGTGGTCGACGGCCACCTGCATCCGGCGGTGCGACTCGTCGGTGCCGTCACCGAGCCGCTTCACCCAGAGCACGCCATGGTCCAGGTGGTACGCCGACTCCTTGCGCGCCTTCGCGCCGATCGCGGCCAGCCGTTGGTCCGCGCAACCGGCCAGCGCCGTGTAGAGCGGCAGCTGGTACGCCGCCAGGAAGAACAGCTTCGCCATCGTCACCGCGAAGTCGCCGTTGGGCAGCTCGACCAGCAGAGCGTTGCGGAACTCGCGGTCGTCGCGCAGGTACGCCAGCGCGTCCTCGTCGCGGCCGGCGGCTTCCAGCTCGCCCGCGTACGACAGCAGCAGGCGCGCCGCGCCGAGCTGGTCGAGGGCGATGTTGGCCAGCGCGATGTCCTCCTCCATCTCCGGAGCGCGGGTGGTCCACTCGGCCAGCCGCTGGGCCGCGACCAGCGCGTCGTCGGCGAGGGCGAGGGTGAAGTCGAACGGCCCGTTCACAGGTGGGCCACCCCGTCCGGCACCTCGTAGAAGGTGGGATGGCGGTAGACCTTGTCGGCTGCCGGGTCGAAGAAGGAGTCCTTCTCGTCCGGGCTGGACGCGGTGATCGCACCGGCCGGCACCACCCAGATCGACACGCCCTCCTGACGGCGGGTGTAGAGGTCCCGGGCGTTGCGCAGGGCCAGCTCGGCGTCCGGGCGTGCAGGCTGCCGACGTGCGTGTGCGAGAGCCCGCGCCGGGCCCGCACGAAGACCTCCCAGAGGGGTGTGTTCCGTCATGCTGCGACCGACTCCTTCTGTCCCGCCCGCTTCGCGGCGTACGCCGCGGCGGCCTCGCGTACCCATGCGCCGTCGGCGTGCGCGGCGCGGCGGTGGGCCATCCGCTCGCGGTTGCAGGGCCCGTTGCCGGAGATCACCCGCATCAGCTCGTCGTAGTCCGGCTGGGAGTAGTCGTACGCCTGCCGTGCCTCGTTCCACCGCAGGTCCGGGTCAGGATGCGCAGCCCGAGGATCTCGGCCTGCTGGACGCACATGTCGACGAAACGCTGCCGCAGATCGTCGTTCGAGAAACGCTTGATCTTCCACCCCATCGACTGGGCGGAGTGCGTGGAGTCGCCGTCCGGCGGACCGAACATGGCCAGCGACGGGTACCACCAGCGGTCCACCGAGTCCTGAGCCATCGCCTGCTGCTCCGGGGTGCCGTGCGCCAGCGTGTGCAGGATCTCGTAGCCCTGCCGCTGGTGGAACGACTCCTCCTTGCAGACCCGGATCATCGCGCGGGCGTACGGGCCGTAGGAGCAGCGGCAGAGCGGGACCTGGTTGACGATCGCCGCGCCGTCCACCAGCCAACCGATCGCGCCCATGTCGGCCCAGCTCAGGGTGGGGTAGTTGAAGATTGAGCTGTACTTCTGCCGGCCGTCGAGCAGCAGCTGGACCAGCTCGTCGCGGCTGATGCCGAGGGTCTCGGCGGCGGCGTAGAGGTAGAGGCCGTGGCCCGCCTCGTCCTGCACCTTGGCCAGCAGGATCGCCTTGCGCTTGAGCGACGGCGCCCGACTGATCCAGTTGCCCTCCGGCTGCATGCCGATGATCTCGGAGTGGGCGTGCTGGGCGATCTGCCGGATCAGCGTCCGGCGGTACGCGTCGGGCATCCAGTCCCGTGGCTCGATCTTCTGCTCGGCGTCGACCACCTCGGCGAAGTACGCCGCGAGGTCCTCGTCCGGCGCGGGACGCCACGGCGCCGCGTGCTGCCGCCGCCCGCAGCTCGGCTTCGGCGGCCTCGACCTCGCCCAGCAGGCCGCCGGGAGGCTCGTCCGGGAGGCCGTCCGGGGCGGAGAAGTCGTTGCCATACATGAGGCTAAGTGTTACAGCTTGCACCACGTTGCGCCAGGGGTGTAACAGGAATCCGAGCATCCCATCAGTAATCGAATGAGCGCTTTGCGCTACTCCGAAGCCGTGGTAGTGCCGTGACTTAGGCCACGAAACAAAGGTGAATCCCTGCAAAACCTCATACCGCCCCCATATCCCGCCTTTATCCCAGGTTGCCTAGTGTCGAACCCTGGCGGCCCGCCGGTCCGGACGTAGACTTCTGCCGGACAACCGATCGGCTACCACGCATCGACATCTCCACAGAGGCCACCTCCCCGGCCTCGGCGATCGCACCCGATCCGTCCCGACGACAAGCCGGTCCCCCGGCCCTGACACCTGGAGTTCACCCACTCATGCGATCTCGCGTGACCCTGGTGCTCGCCGTCACGGCGATTCTGCTCGGCGGCGTCCTACTGGTCCCCGCCGCGTACGCCCGGCTGTCCAGTGGCGACAGCAGCGGTGGCGGCGGCGGGAGTGCGTCGAGTGTCACAGCGCCCGCGCCCACCCCACCACCGCCGCCCACCCTCGCAGCCGGTCCGGTGTCGGTGAGCTTCAAGGGTGATTTCTTCTCGTGGGCTCTGCTGGACCGGAAGACGGGCAAGATCTCCGGGTCGCCGAACATGACCGCGACCAGCTCCACCGAGTCGATGATCAAGGCGTGGATCGTCTCCGACTACCTGCGCCAGCTCGGCAACAAGGAGCCCTCCGAGGCGATGCTGGAGGCGGGGCGACTCGCCATCGTCAACAGCAACGACGGGCGGCCAACAAGGTCTACGCCTCCGCTGGCGGCTCGTACAAGCCGTCGTCCAGCAGCATCCCCGACCCGGTGATCCAGCGGGCGATCAAGATCTGCGGGCTGACCGACACCAAGCGCGGCAACGTCAAGCCCTACACCGGCTACTGGAGCTTCACCCGGATGTCCCCGCGACGCGGTTCGGGTCGGCGACTGCATCGCCGACGGCAAGGCCGCCGGCCCGAGGTGGACCAAGTGGGTGCTGGACCAGATGAGCAAGGTCCGGGGCACCACCGCGGCCAGGACCAGCGGACCTCGTCCGGTGGTGGCCGCTGGGGATCATCGACGGCCTACCGAAGTCGATCACGGCTCAGGGCCCGGTCAGCATCAAGAACGGCTGGACCCCATCTACGGCGATGGCGACTGGCACGTCAACTGCCTCGCCGTCACCGGCAAGTGGAGCCTCGCGGTGATGCTGCGCTACCCGATCAGGAGTGGTCTGGACTACGGCGCGAAGGTGTGCGCCAGCGTGGCCACCAACTGGTCACCCCGCAGCCGGGCGCCGCGCTCAGGTGCCGCAGCAACCGGTCGGGAAGCTCTGATGGCCGGCAACCGTCGGGCCGACCGGCGCGGTGGCGGCGAGGCGTCCCCGCTTCGGCTGATCGCCGTCGCGGTCATCCTGATCGGGCTGGTCCTGGTGTCGCTGCGGCTGCTGCCCGGGTCGCCGTTCGAGTCGTCCGCCGCGGCCACGTGGGCGACGCCGGCTCGGGCACGAGCGACCGCCCCACCGGTTCCGGCACCGACCGCAGTGCCCGCCAGCCGTCCTCGCCGTCGCCGAGCCCCAGCCCGTCGCTGGAGCCGCTGCCGTTCGTGGCCAGGACCTCGATCTGGACATCAAGGGTTGGTATTCCTGGAGTGTCCTGGACCGCCGGACCGGAAAGATCATCGGTTCCAAGAACATGGGCGAGACCAGCACGACCGCCTCGATGATCAAGTCCTGGATCGTCGCCGACTACCTCCGTCGCGCGGCCGACGCCGGCCAGACGCCGAGCGACGCGAAGCTCGCCGACGCCACCCGGATCATCCGGGACAGCGACAACACCCGCGCCGAGCAGTTCTACAACCAGGTCGACCGGGACGCCTCGATCCGGCGGCTCATCTCCATGTGCAAGCTGACCGACAGCAGCGTCGCCCCGGACGGCGGTTGGAGCCGGACGGCACTCTCCCCGGACACCGCCCGCTTGGGCAACTGCATCGCCACCGGCACCGCCGCCGGGCCGAAGTGGACCAAGTGGCTGCTCAACGAGATGAAACTCGTGCGTGGCGCGGGCGACTTCGGCATCCGCAAGGCCTTCCCGGCCGCCGAGCAGAAGCAGATCGCCATCAAGAACGGGTGGATCGACCGGACCAGGGAGCAGGAGATGCACATCAACTGCCTGGCCATCGGCGACACCTGGACGATGGGCGTGATGGTCAAGTACCCGATCAACATGGGCTACGACTACGGCATGAAGAACTGCGAGAAGATCACCGAGGCGCTCCTGCGCCCCGGCACCTGAGCCGCTCGGCCCGACGCCGGCGCCCTGAAGCTGAGGGCGCCTCTGAAGCTGCCGCCTGTGACGCTGCGGGCGCCCCTGAAGCTGCCGGCGCCGGGAGGCGACCAGCGGCCCCGACCCGCCGATCAGCCGGCGAAGAAGTCCGGCCGCCAGCCGGCAACGCCGGGGCCTCGCCGATGGCGGCGGCCCGTCGGGCCCACTCGCGCAGCCCGGCGACCTGCCGGTCGCCCAGCGAGAAGTCCAGGGTCCGGAAGTACGTGGCCAGCGTCGCCTCGTCGAACGTCTCCCAACGGGCGGCCGCCTCGGCGACCTGGTCCAGCTCGGCCAGGCAGAGGTCCCGCGAGCGCAGGAACGCCTCGTGCACCTCCTTGACCAGGCCCGGGTGTGCGGCGGCGAAGTCGCGGCGGACCGCCCAGACGGCGAAGACCATCGGCAGCCCAGTCCAGTCCCGCCACGCCTGGCCGAGGTCGGTGACGATGAGGCCCTTCTTCGGTGCCTCGTAGTAGGCCCGTAGCGCCACGTCCCCGATCAGCACCGCGGCATCGGCCTCCAGCAGCATCTGGGTCAGATCCGGCGGGCAGCGGAAGTAGTCGGGCCGCACGTTGTACTGCTCGGCGAGCAGCAACTGAGCCAGCATCACCCCGGTCCGCGAGGTCGAGCCGAGCGCCACCCGGGCGCCGTCCAGCTCGGCGAGGGGCCGGGTGGACACCATGTTGACCGAGAGCACCGGCCCGTCACTGCCCACCGCCAGGTCCGGCAGGAGGAGCAGTTCGTCGGCGTGCTTCAGGTACTCCAGCAGGGTGATCGGGCCGATGTCGAGATCGCCGGCCACCAGCGCCGCGCTCAGCCGGTCCGGCGAGTCCTTGTGCAGGTCGACGTCGAGCAGGGCACCGGAGCGCATCAGACCCCAGTAGATGGGGAGGCAGTTCAGGAACTGGATGTGCCCGACCCGCGGTCGTGCGATGCGCTCAGCCATGGCCCGACCGTATCCCCGGCGTCCGGCTGCGGCTCGGCGGGACGCCCCGAAGTGGCCAACCCCATCTGGCGACCCGGCTGGTTGCCGGCTTGCCGGCCGCCCCGAGCGGTCGCCGACTCGTCGGCCGGTCGAGGGTCGCCCGGGTCCGCCAGGGCCGACCGTCGTACCGCCCTGGTCACCACCGGCACGAAGACCAGCACCAGCAGTAACCCGACCACGCCGGCACCGGCGATCAGTGGCCGAGGCGGGACGACCGCGAGCAACGCCCCGCCGAGCAGGAAGCCAGCCATCGAGCCACCCTGCACCGCCGCGCCGTAGCTGGCGTACGCCCGAGCACGCATCTCCTCCGGCACCCTTCGAGCGGTGAGCAGGTTGGCGAAGACGTTCTCACCACCGTTGGCCGCGCCACCCACCAGCCAGAGCGGCACCAGCACACCCGCCGCCGGTATCGACGCCGCGAGCAGCACCATCAGGCTGCACACGGCCAGGTGGCCAGCACAGCGCGTACCAACGCGCCGTCGTCCTCGATCCGCCGAGCGAGCCGTGCGGCGAACCAGCCCCCGGCAGCATGCCGGCCATCCACGCGGCACTGACCAGGCCATACGTGGTCGCCGACCCGTTCAACGTCTCCCGGATGAAGAAGACCTCGATCACGTTGATGCCGCCGATCGCCGCGATCACCACGGCGGTGCTCACCACCATGACGAGCATCAGCGGGTCGCGGCGCAGCCGCCAGCCGTTCTCCGTACCCCTGGGTTGCCGCGCCGCCCTGGACGGCCTGGCTGCTCGCGGGGTTTGGCTGGTTGTGGCGGCTTGGCTGGTCGGTCGGGCGGCCTGGCTGGCCGCGGCGGCCTGGCTGGCCGGGCGGGCCTTGCTGGTCGGGCGGGCCTTGCTGGTCGGTCGGCCGCCGCGTCGGGTCCGCAGCAGCAGGCCCGCGACCACGAGCGCCAGGTAGGTCGCGGCGTCGAGAAGCAGCGGTACGCGGGTGCCGAACTGCCCCACCAACAGGCCCGCCAGCACCGGGCCGCCGAGTGCGCCGAGCGAGACGGCGGTCTGGCCGATCGCGCTCGCCCGCGGCAGGTCGGCCGGACGAACCATCGCCGGCAACAGCGCTGCAAGGCAGGGTTGGGTCACCGCGAGCCCACAGGCCAGCAGGGTGACGAGCCCGACCACCAGGACCGGATGCTCGACGACGGCGAGGAGCGCGCAGATCGCGGCCTGCGCGAAACCGATGAACACCAGCAGGGTACGGCTGTCGATCCGGTCGGCGAGTCGACCCGCGAGTGGGGCGAGCACCACCAGGGCAGCGTGGCCGCCAGCAGCAGCCCTGACACGGCGAGCCCTCCGGCACCGGCGCCCTGTAGGGCCAGCGCCAGAGCAGTCGCGGCGAGGAAGTCGCCGCAGATCGTGGTGCCCCGAGCCACCGACGCGAGCCAGACGTCCGACCAGCGTGACTCGTCAGGTGTGAAGGACATACTTCGAAAATAATCCTTCACACCTGACGAGCGCAACCCTGTCAGGCCAACGGCACCGTCCGGTAGTGCACGGCGACCGTGCGCGCCCCGCCGGCGAATCAGCCTGACGCCGACGCGGGTGATACGGCCGCAGCAGCGCCAGGACCGCCTCGTTCAGCTCGGCCAACTCCTCGGCGGTGAGCAGTAGCAGCGAGTCGCTGAACAGCGCGTTGTCGTACCACTCGGCTGGCTCGCCCCGGCGCGCCGGGACCAGTCCCGAAGCCGCTCCATAGCCCGGACCGCGTGCGCTTCCACCACCGCCTGCTCGGCCGCGTGCCGCGGGCCCCGCATCGTGCCCCGCGTCGACCATCCAACCCACACTCGACACGCGCCACACCGCTCGCGCGCGTCTCCCGGCTCGGCGCCTGCTCGACCAGACCGAACTTCGCCAGCGCCCGAAGGTGGTAACTGGTCGCGCTCGGCGACAGCCGACGATCTCCGCGCACTCGGTGGCAGTGCCGCCACTCTCGCGGCTGCTCAGGTATTCCATGATCGCGATCCGGGCCGGATGCGCCAGGGCCCATCACCTGCGGGTCACTGATCGTCATCCGGCGAGAATCGGGTCGGGCCTCGGTCATGAACCCATGATCCCGGCAGGCACCCACCTGCCATCACCCCACGTCCCGCCGGGCTACCTCGCGTCGCCACCTCCGCAGCGTTCGGCGGTGGGCGGGAGGCGCGGTGAGCGCGGGCGTGGGCGGAGGCGCGGTGAGCGCGCGCGCGCGGTGAGCGCGGCGCGGCGCGTGAGCGCGGCGCGGCGCGGTGAGCGCGGCGCGGCGCGGTGAGCGGCGCGGCGAGCTCAAGGATCGGCCTCAAGGGATCGGCGAAAATACCTTCTTTCTATTGATCAACTTCAGCCTGAAAGTGTCGTACGTCAGTTCTATTCTGTCTTCATGTTGGAGGCGTTGTCGCAGGCAGGCGGTGCGGTCGACGACTGCGTCGAGACCGCGCTCTGGGGCCTCTCCGACGACGATTTGCTCGCCTCTCGACGTGACGCAGGTGTTGGCGCAGCGGTTGGCCACCGTCCGGCTCGGTCTGGTCCGCGAGTTGGACGGCCGCGGCCTGGCAGTCGCTCAGGGCGCGTCGTCCACGGCCGTCTGGTTGCGGGAGCGACTCCGGCTCTCCGGTCAATCCGCGCGCCAGCTGGTCCAGCTCGCCACCACGATCGACACGGCCCCACCAGCGGTGCGGGACGCGTTACTCAGCGGTGCCATGACCGTCGAGCAGGGTCGAGTGGTGGCCGAGACGATCGCCGCGCTTCCGGTCGAGGCTGGTCCAGAAGTCGCCGACAAGGCCGCCCATCTGCTGGTTGCCTGGGCCGACCGCTTCGATCCGACCATCCTGAGCCGCCTCGGCGAGCGCGTCCTCACGCACGTCGCACCCGACCTGGCCGACCAAGCTGAGCTGAAGGCGCTTGAGCGGGCCACCGAGCGGCCGAGGCCCGCCGTCACGTCACGCTCTCTGAACAGCAGAACGGGCAGGTACGCCTCAGCGGAAACCTCGACACCGAAACAGCGAGCCTGCTGCGCGAGGCGATCGACCCGCTCTGCGCTCCGGCCGGTGAGCACGATGACCGCAGCCCTGGTCAGCGCCGCGCCGACGCGCTGGGTGAGGTCTGTCGGTTGGCGCTGCGCACCGGCCAGCTGCCCGACAGCGGCGGAGACCGGCCCCAACTCGTGGTGACCGTGACGCTGGACGAGCTGGTCAACGGCGTACGCGCCGGCACCCTGGAGAGCGGCACGCGCCTCACACCAGGTGCAATCCGCCGCCTCGCCTGCGACTCCAGCGTGTTGCCGGCCGTGTTGGGTGGCGACAGCCAGGTCCTGGACGTCGGTCGCCAGCGTCGCCTCTTTACCGGGCCGCTCAGGCGCGCGCTGGTGCTACGGGACGGCGGCTGCGCCTTCCTGGCTGTGATCGGCCGCCGAGATGGTGCGACGGCCACCACGTCCGGCACTGGGCCGACGGTGGAGCGACGGCGCTGGGCAACGCAGTGCTGCTGTGTGGCTACCACCATCGGTTCGTCCACCGCGGCGACTGGGCGGTCCGCATCGCAGCGGACGGCCGGCCCGATTTTCTCCCGCCCAGCTGGCTCGACCCGCTGCGCGCACCACGCCGCAACCTCTATCACCGGCGCTGCTGATACAGCCGAGCATGTCAACGCCGCCCGATCCGGGACCCGACAGCCAGGTGTGCCCCAGGGACCGAACAGCCGCCCGAGCCCGGGATCAAACAGGTGCCCGAGCCTGGGACCAGACAGCCGCGTGCTCAGGGACCGAACAACCGTCCACGCCCAAGGCTAGACAGGCACCCCGCGCGTAGGGGCCAGCCACCAGCCCAAGCCGGGCCAGACTCGCGGCAGCCGTCGGCCGACCCTGACGCCGCCAAGCGCACACCACCCGGCCACCGCGCCACCCGCCCACCGCGCCACCCGCCCACCGCGCCACCCAGACACCGCGCCACCCAGACACCGCGCCACACACCGAGCACACCACCCACCGAGCACACCAGTCAGCGAACGCACCACCCAGACGCCGCACCAGCAGGCGACACGCCAACTCGTACGGGTGGCCGGCTTGGGTAATTCGGTGGAAAGTGACGGGTTCGGGGGCGTAGGGTTGCAGCCCGCTTGACGGCCGAGGTGAGCTGCACCGGAACGGACGTCTTCGCGCCGGGCGGCCGGCCATCCGCCCCCGGACACGCGAGCGCGCAGCAGGTGTGACCGATGGGACATCAACATGCCCGCACTTGACCTCGACAACCAGCTCGGCGCCCACCTCGATGATCAGCTCGACGCGGATCTGGCGGCTGAACGGGCCCATCTCACCATCTCGCGTGCGGCGTTGGGCCGGATGCGCGAGCGCGCCGAGTCTCTCTTCGCCACCGGTGATCAGGTGGCCGGTGACCCGTACGCGGCGGAGATGCTCGGCCGCACCCTGGCCCGCCGGGTCGCCGAGTTGGCTGACGACCCGACCACGCCGCTCTTCTTCGGCCGGCTCGACTTCGGCGGCACGGACAGCGGGCACACCAACGCCGGGCACACCAGGACCAGCACACCAACCACGAACCCGTCGACGACACCGGCAACGATCATCACGGTCGCCGGTATCACGTGGGGCGGCGGCACGTCACCGACGAGCGTGGCGAGCCGTTGGTGCTGGACTGGCGGGCGCCGGTCTCCCGGTCGTTCTACCGGGCCAGTGCCCGGGATCCGCAGGAGTGGCGGTCCGGAGGCGGTTCGGGTTCAGCAACGGGTGCTGACCAGCTTCGAGGATGAGCGACTGGACCGGGGTGAGGAGCTGGGTACGACCAGTCGGATCCTCACCGCCGAGATCGAGCGACCGCGCGTCGGGCCGATGCGGGACATCGTCGCCACGATCCAGCCGGAGCAGGACGAACTGGTCCGGGCCGACCTTGCCGACTCGATCTGTGTGCAGGGCGCCCCGGGCACCGGAAGACGGCGGTGGGCCTGCACCGGGCCGCGTACCTGCTCTACCTGCACCGGGAGCGGTTGCGGCGGGCGGGTGTGCTGATCGTCGGGCCGAACCGGGCGTTCCTGTCGTACATCGCGGCGGTGCTGCCGGCGCTCGGTGAGGTCGAGGTCGAGCAGGCCACGGTGGAGGAGTTGATCTCCCGGGTGCCGGTCCGGGCGGTCGAGGCGCCGGCGGTCGCCGCGCTGAAGCACGACGTACGGATGGCGAGCGTGCTGCGGCTCGCGGTGCAGGCACAGATCGGCTCGCCGACCGACTCGATCACGGTGTCGGATGGTTCGTTCCGGTGGCGGATCGGGCTGGAGCCGCTGCACCGGATCGTCGAGGAGACCCGCCGGGAGGGACTGCCGTACGGCACGGGCCGGAACGGGTCCGGGCGCGGGTGGTGAGCCTCCTGCAACGGCAGGCCGAGGCACGGCGTGCGGAGTCGCCCGGCGATGCCTGGCTGCGGCGGATGAGCCGCTGCCGTCCGGTGGTCGACCTCCTGGACGCGGTCTGGCCGGCGCTCACCCCGGAAGGGCTGGTGCACGGCCTGTTCTCCGATCCGGGCCGGCTTGCCGCTGCGGCGGATGGGCTGCTCACCGATGCCGAGCAGGCGTTGCTCAGCTGGGCCAAACCGGCCCGCACGCCGAAGGCGACCCGCTGGACGGCCGCCGACGCGGTGCTGATCGACGAGGCGACCGGGCTGCTGGAACGCCTCCCGGGTTCGGGCACGTGGTGGTGGACGAGGCGCAGGATCTCTCTCCGATGCAGTGTCGGGCCATCGCCCGGCGCAGTGAGCACGGCTCGGTCACGCTCCTCGGTGACCTCGCCCAGGGCACCGCGCCGTGGGCGGCGACGGACTGGAGGAGTCCCTGCCCACCTGGGTAAGCCGGACGCCGTGGTGGTCCCGTTGACTGTCGGGTTCCGGGTCCCCGCCGCCGTGGTCGCGTTCGCGAATCTGCTGCTTCCGGCGCTCGCGGTGGACGTACCGCCGGCCGAGTCGCTGCGTCACGACGGCGGCCTGGACGTGCGTACCGTGACCGACCTGACCTCGGCGACGGTGGCCGAGTGCGCGTGGCGCTCACTCACGACGGCTCCGTCGGTGTGATCGCCGCGGACGACGCGGTCGACGGGTTGCGCGCGGCGCTGGCCGCCGCCGGCGTCGAGACCGCGACGGCCGACGACGTGGCGACCGCGGAGCGGGTCACCGTGGTGCCCGCGACGCTGGTGAAGGGCCTTGAGTACGACCATGTGGTGGTGGTCGAGCCGGCCGCGATCGTCGCGGCCGAGCAGCGCGGGCTGCACCGGCTGTACGTGGTGCTCACGCGGGCGGTGTCCCGGCTGGCGGTGCTGCACCACGAGCCGCTGCCCGCACCGCTGCTGGCCGCCCGCTGCCCACCAGCCCAGCGACCGCCAAGAGCTAACGGGCTCGGCAGGCCGACGGCTAACGGCTCGTCAGCGCCGACGGCTAACGGCCTGTCAGCGCCGAGGCGATCTCGCGCAGCGGCTTGGCCGGATCGGCGATGGGCACGGTGAACGCCAACCAGGAGCCGTCGGTGAACTCGACGCGGAGCCGCTTCGGTTGAGCCGGTGCCAGCCCACCCGCGCGTCCGCCACCGCGGACCGGGGTGCCGACCAGACCACCTGGTCTCGGCTGCCGCCCGCTCGTCGTCGGCCTGGCTGGACCAGAGCTTCACCGGCCCGGAGGCGCACACGAGCAGCCGCCGGTCGGTGACGGCGAGGATGGTGTCCTCGAGTGTGGTCGCCGGGGCACCGGACGTCGGGAGTGTTGCAGGGTGGACGCGGCCGAGCCCGGCGCACCCGCCCGGCGATGCCGTGGGTGATGCGGTCGACGATCCGGTCCCCGCCGGGAAGGAGATCAACGGCGAGATCAGGTTGAGCAGCGCACCGAGGACGACGCCGCCACGCCCACTTTCGGACGACTCCGGTTTCACCTCCACCGGGGATCTGACGGCAGGACACCGTTGGCGATCTGCGCCTTCGCGATGGCGAGGACTCGTTCGCCCGGCTCGACGAGTTGGTTGAGCCGTTCCTGGTAGCTCACCTCGGTCATCGGCTCAGTGCCAGTCGGGGCGGTCGTCGGCCGGGCGACTGCCCTCGGCCGGGCGACTGCCGGGGCTCGGCCGACTGCCGTCGGGCGCGGCGGCGATCACCTCGCCCACCAAATCGCGGACCCGGGCGGCGGCTGCCTCCTGGGCGCGCTTGGCAGCGGCGGTGAACTCCTCGGCCAGGGTGTACGAGTCGAGGCGCATCGCGCGGGCGTTGACGTCGGTCGAGACGATCGTGCCGTCCGCGGCGGCGGTGACCCGGACCAGGCCGGAGTCGCTGACGCCCTCGGCGCTGCTGTCCTCCAGCTCGGCCATCTTGCCGGCCAGCTCGCGCTGCCAGCCGTCCAGGTTGCGGGCCAGCGCCTCGATGCGGTCCAGACCGGGAAAGGTCATGTCGGTCCCTGTCAGGTCAGGATGGAGTCGGAGACTCAGGTCAGGATGGAGTCGAAGACATTCTGCACGCCCTTGGTGTAGGGGCCCAGATCTTCGCGGTAGGTGCCGTCCACCAGGTAGTTGCGGTCCTTGGTGCCGTCGGAGACGTCGTTCAGCCCCACACCGGTGTCCAGGAGGGCGCCACCCAGGCCGGGGATGTTCACCGGGGACAGCTGGTTGATGACGAACTTGCCCGGGAAGAGCGTCTTGAACTTCTCGATCTGGAACGCTCTGGCCTCGGCCGTCCACCCGGACTTGTTCCACGCCCGGTACGCCTTCTTCGCCTTGCGGATCTCCAGGACCGCGCGACGGTACTTCATCAGCAGCTCGGCGACCTTCTGCATCTTGGTGGCCAGCTTCGTCAGGATCTCGGCGAACCGCGCGACGATCTTGACCATCCGGCCGACGGTGGTGGCGAGCCGCGCCAGCACCCGGACGACAGTCGCCGCGAGCGAGATGCCGGCGCTGAGCGCCGCCGCGACCGCCGCGATGATCACCTCGGTGAGGAACCAGAGCAGGAATTCGAGGATCAACTCGACCAGCAGGTTGAACGCGTCGACCGCCGCGTTGGCGGCGTCGACCAGCACCTCCTTGGTGCCGTCCAAACCGCGGGCCAGCTCCTCGATCGCCTCCTCCACCGACTCCATCGAGGCGTGGAAGCCTCGGCGGCGTCACCCGACCAGGCACCCGGAGACGGGCCGGTGCTGGGCCTGCTCACCGGCGATCTGGCGGACCGCCTCGCCGGTGGTCAGGCAGAGCTGGGCGGCGGACATCAGGTCGTCGGGCTCACCGGCGACCAGTTCGAGTAGCTGCTCGAAGGGCCAGAGCACCGCGTTGGACAGCGGCTGAACGGGTCGGGGTGCCCGACACGATCTGCTCGAAATAGGTCTTGTTGCGCTGCAACGCCTCGGTGCTCACGCGGGCACCGGCCCGTTCGAGCCGCTCGGCGAGGAGCCCGGCGACCGGGGCCCGGTGCGATGACGTCGGGAGCGGCCGGGCGGCCGGGCACGAACATGTCGGTGTTGGCCACGTCAGTGCCGGTGTAGGCGCCGGCGGTGTCGTTGAGCCCCTCGGCGATGTCCGCCATGACCTCGGCGCCGTCGGCCAGCCCCTGCAGACACGCCTCGAACTGCTCGGCGTACGCCGCAGCGAGGCTGAACGACGCCGGCATCACCCCGAACGCGTGCCGGGGCACGTGCCCTTGGCCAAACAACTGGTGCAACTCGCGAAAGCGCGCCGCCCGGTCGGTGGACGCCTTGGCGAACGCCGTCAGCGCCTCCGGCTGGACCTCCAGCTCACTCGGGCTCGACACGGAACCTCCCTGTGGCCTGTGCGACGGATCAGCCGCCACGACTCCCCACCATAGGCACTGCCCGCCGCGATCGGGGGCCCGTCGGTGATGACGGGGTCACCCGGTTCGACTTTGTGTCTTAAAGTAGTTTGCGTGGACCTCGACGACGATCTGCCTCCGACCGACGCCGCAGCGGCGCTCCGGCTGATCGAAGACCAGCGGTCGGCGACCGTACGCCGACTCGACCCCGACGCCCGCCTGCTCTACTGGCCCTGGGGAGTGGCCTGGCTGGTCGGCTTCGGGCTGTTCTTCCTGCGGTTCTCCCCGGTGACCGGGAGCTGCTCCGCGTGCCGGGCTGGCTGCCACTGACCGTCCTCTTCGCGCTGCTCCTGGTTGCCGGCGCGATCCAGGCGGTGGTCAGCACACGGGCCTACGGCCAGGTGATCGGTGACTCCGCCCGGCGTGGCCGCTGGTACGGGTGCGCCTGGGGTCTGGGTTCCGTGAGCATCTACGCCGGGCTCGGCCGAATCTCCGAGCACCTGCCGCACGACCTGGCGGCGCTGCTCTGGTCGGCCACCGCCGTCGGATTGACCGGCGCCCTGCACATGGCCGGCGGAGCGGTCTGGTTGGACCGGGACCTGTTCCGGCTGGGCGTCTGGATCAGCATGATCAATGTGGTCGGCGCGTTCGCCGGTCCGGGCTGGCACCCGCTGATCGTGGCGACGGCCGGTGGCGGCGGCATCCTGGTAGCCGGCGCGCTCGCCCGACGACGACAGCGCCGGCGCTCGTGAACGACCTGGATCCGGTCATCCACGCGCAGGCCCGGCTCCGGGTGGTCGCCAGCCTCTCCGCCCTCGGCGACGGCGACCGGATCGCGTTCCCCGCCTGCAGGAACTGCTCGCGATGACCGCCGGCAACCTCTCCGTGCACCTGCGCAAGCTCGAGGAGGCCGGCTACGTGGAGATCAGCAAGACCCATCGTGGACGTACCCCGGCGACCCTGGTCCGGCTCAGCCGGCGAGGCCGGTTGGCGTTCGACGAGTACACCGAAGCGATCCGCGCCCTGCTCGACCCCATCCCGTCGAAGGAGCAGTCATGACCCTCGCCCGCGCCGACCAGGCCAGCCGCCGGTACGGCGACGTCCTCGCCCTCGACCGCGTCGACCTGGAGGTTCGGGCCGGTGAGCTGGTCGGCCTGCTCGGGCCGAACGGCGCCGGCAAGAGCACCCTGATGAACCTGCTGGTCGGCCTGCGCCGCCCCAGCTCCGGGCGGGTCGAGCTGTTCGGCGGCGACCCCGCGACCCGGCGAGCCGGCGACAGATCGGGGTCACCCCGCAGGAGACCGGCCTGCCCGGCACGCCCGCGTCGGCGAGGTCGTCGACTTCGTCTCCGCGCACTACCGGACCCGGTGCCCCGGGCGGAGCTGCTCGACCGCTTCGGTCTGGGCGAGCTGGCCCGACGGCAGACCGGTGGGCTCTCCGGCGGGCAGCGCCGTCGGTTGGCGGTGGCGCTGGCGTTCGTCGGCCGACCCCGGTTGGTGTTGCTCGACGAACCGACCACCGGCCTGGACGTGACCGCTCGACACACCCTGTGGGACGCGATCCGCGCGTTCCACGCCGACGGCGGCACTGTGCTGTTGAGCAGCCACTACCTGGAGGAGGTGGAGGCGCTCGCCCGCCGGGTGGTCGTCATCGGGCAGGGCCGGGTGCTCGCCGACGACAGCGTGGACGCGATCCGCGGCATCGTCGGCGTACGCCGGGTCAGTCTGGTCACCGACCACCTGCCCGACCTGCCCGGTGTCGTTCGCAGCGAACGGGTCGACGGCAGACTGCACCTGCTCACCACCGACGCCGACGAGCTGGTCCGCGCGCTGGTCACGGCCGGGACCCCGTTCACCGACCTGGAGGTACGGCCGACGTCGCTGGAGGAGGCGTTCCTCGCCATCACCAGCGGGGACGCGCCCAGCGGAGACCAGCCGACCGTCCGGGCCAGCCCACCGCCGCCGCTGCCGGCGGTCAACCCAAGCGTCTGAGGAGGCGACAGTGCCGCTCGCCCTGGTCCACGCCCGCTACCAGCTCCTGGAGATCATCCGAATTCCGGTGGCCGTCTTCGGCAGCGCCTTCTTCCCGGCCGCCGCAATGATCTTCTTCGTGGTGCCCTTCGCCGGCGACGACCGGGTCGGGGCCACCCTGGCCACCGCGTCGATGGTCACCTTCTCGGTGATGAGCGCCAACATCTTCCAGTACGGCATCGGCGTCGCCGAGGACCGCGACCAGCCGTGGAACCCGTACACCCGGACCCTGCCGGCCGGGCCGGCACCCCGGTTCGCGGGCCGCGTGCTGGCCGGCCTGGCGTTGACCTACCTCTCGCTGATCCCGGTCGTGGTGATCGGCGCGACGCTGACCGCGGCCCAGCTCACCCCGATGGCGTTCCTGCTGTCGGCGGGCACCGTGGCGGTCATCTCGGTGCCGTTCACGCTGATGGGCCTCGCCATCGGATACTCGATGCCGAGCAAGGCGGCGATCGTGATCGCGCAGGTGGTCTTCCTGCCGCTCGCGTTCGGCGGCGGCCTGCTCTCCGCGCCCGGTGAGGCACCAGGGTTCATCGAGACCATCGCACCGTTCCTGCCCACCCGGGAGCGGCCGAGCTGATGTGGGCGGCGACCGGCGACTACTCCGCCGAGCCACTGGCGGTGATCATGCTCGGCGTCTGGGTCGTGCTGCTCGCCACGCTCGCCGCCTGGGCGTACCGACGAGACGAGGGTCGCCGGTTCAGCTGACGATTCGTCCGTTTCCGCCCCGGCCGCAGCGGGACGGTGCCAGGATTCCGGCAGGGTCGCCGTGGCCGCCCGGCCGAGAGGGTCTTGACGTGAGCACCGTCCCGCCGGGTACGCCCTGCTGGGCCGACCTGGCCACCCCGGACCTGGCCGACGCCCGGCGCTTCTACCCGGAGCTGTTCGGTTGGACGGGCCAGGTGACACCGGAGCCCGAGGCGGGCGGCTACACCGTCTTCCTGCTCGACGGTAAGGCGGTGGCCGGGGCCGGCCCTCCGGCGATCCCGGACCAGGTGCCGATCTGGTCGACGTATCTCGCCACCGACGACGCCCAACTGGTCGCCGGCCGGGTCGAACGGGCCGGCGGGCAGGTCGTCGTGCCGCCGTTCGAGGTCTTCGACCGAGGCTGGATGGCCGTCTTCGCCGACCCGGCCGGCGCCACGTTCAGCGTCTGGCAGCCGCTGGCGATGACCGGCGCCGAGGTGTTCAACGTGCCGGGCGCGATGAGCTGGAACGAACTGGTCACCCCCGACCCGGAGGGCGCGAAGGTCTTCTACGAGCTGGTGTTCGGCTGGCAGCCGGACGACCAGGCGGTGGGCGCGATGACGTACACCGGGTGGCGGCTCGGGACACAGATCGTCGCCGGGATGATGCCACCGCTGGCCGACGACTTCCCGGCCGACCTGCCCGCGTACTGGACGGTGTACTTCGCGGTGGCCGACGCGGACGCCGCCGCGGCCCGCGCCTCCGAGTTGGGCGGAACGATCCTGGTCCCGCCCCGGGACATCCCGGCGGGCCGGTTCGCGGCTCTCCGCGACCCCCAGGGCGCCCTGTTCTCCGTCATCGACCTGGGTCCCTGAACCCCATCCCGGCAGGCTCAGGGGCGGGTGGGGCGGACGGGGACCACGAGTGGGCCGTGGGCGCCGGGGACCACCCGGACGCTGGCACGGTAGTGGGTGGCGAGCAGATGCTCGGTCAGCACCTCGGGCGGAGTCCCGGCGGCCACCACCCGACCGCCGGCGAGCATCACCATCCGGTCGGCGTACTCGCCGGCGAGGGAGAGGTCGTGCATGGTGGCCAGGACGGTCAGGCCGTGCTCGCGGCGTAACTGGTCGACGAGTTCGAGCACCTCCTGCTGGTGACCGATGTCGAGGGCGCTGGTCGGCTCGTCGAGCAGCAGCAGCGTCGCGCCCTGGGCGAGCGCCCGGCAAGGAACACCCGCTGCCGTTCACCGCCGGAAAGGGTGGCCAGCTCGCGACGGTGGAAGCCGGTGAGGTCCAGACGGTCGAGCACCTCGTGCACGGCGTCGACGTCGGCGGTCGACTCTCGGCCCAGCGCCGGGATGTACGGGTGCGGCCCAGCAGCACGTAGTCCAGCACCGACATGCCGGGCGGTACCACCGGGGACTGTGCCACCGTGGCCACCACCCGGGCGCGGTCCCGGCGGCGCAGCGCGGCGCTCGCCGTACCGAACAGGGTGATCGCCCCGGCGCGGGCAGCAGGCCGCCGACGGCGCGCAAGAGGGTCGACTTGCCGGCGCCGTTCGGGCCGATCACGGTGACCCACTCGCCGACGGCGACGGCGAGGTCGACGCCGCTCAGGATGGGTGTGCCGCCGAGGTCGATGTGCAACCCCGCACCTCGACGGCCGGCACCCGCCGTCACCCCGGACGGAAGACCCCGGACGGGCCGGCGGCGGGCTCGCGGCTCACGTGAGCACCCGCCGGGCGGTGCGCAGCACGAGGACGAAGAACGGGCCGCCGAGCAGTGCGGTCACCACTCCGATCGGCACCTCGGACGGGGCCGCGGCGGTGCGGGCCACCACGTCGGTCAGCGCCAGGAAGGCGCCTCCGAACAGCAGTGACATCGGCAGGATCACCCGGTAGCTCGACCCGGCGAGCAGCCGGACGGTGTGCGGCACGATGATGCCGACGAACCCGATCAGCCCGGTCGCGGAGACCGCCGCCGCGGTACCCAGCGAGGCGGCGGCGATCAACAGGTAGCGGGTGCGCTGCGGGTGCAGCCCCAGACTCCTCGCCTCGTCGTCGCCGACCGCGAGGACGTCCAGCTCGCGACGGTGCAGCAGCACCACAACTGTGGTCAGGGCGGCGTACGGCAGCACCAGCAGCACGTCGTGCCAGCCGGCGGTGGCCAGCCGGCCGAGCAGCCAGGAGTAGACCGGCTGGATGCTGTCGGAGTGTCGTTGCAGCAGGTACGTCTGCCCGGCCGAGAGGAACGCGGAGACCGCCACCCGGCCAGGATCAGCATCGCCGGTGACCTGCTCCGCCCGCCGGCCGCGCCGAGCACGTAGGTCATCGTCACGGCGAGCAGCGAACCGGCGAACGCCGCCAACGGAATGGTCATCGGCAGTCCGGAGAGCGCGCCTCCCGACCGGCGCCGCCGAGGGCGATCACCGCGGTGACCGCGAGGCCGGCGCCGGCGGCCACGCCGAGCAGGTACGGGTCGGCCAGCGGGTTGCGGAACACGCCCTGGTAGCAGCCGCCCGCGAGGGCGAGCAGGCCGCCGACGAGCAGGCCCAGCACCACCCGGGGCAATCGCAGCTCGGTGACGATCGCGATCTCGCGCTCGGTCAGCCCGCTGTCGAGATGCACTCCGGGAACAGATTGAGCAGTTCGGCGGCGACGCTGCCCGGGGCAGGCTCACCGGACCGAGCGACACCCGACGACGAGCGCGACGAGCACCGCGACCAACCCGGCGACCAGCCACCGCTTCCGCAGCCCGGCGGGCCGAGCCAGGGACAGCGGCGTGCCGGGCCGCACGCGAGACGCCGGCCCGGTGGGCCGAGCCGGAGACGCCGGCCCGGTCACCGACGGACGACGGTCACGCGGGCACCTTGGCGACCGCGTCGATGATGACCGGAGCAGGTCCACGACCCGCGGGCCCCAGCGCGAGGCGATGTCGTCGTCCAGCGCGACGACCTGGTTGTTCTTCACCGCGGTGAGCCCGGCCCAGCCGCTGCGTGCCTTGACCGAGTCGGCGTTCTGCTGGCAGCACTTGAGTCGGCCAGGAAGACGAAGTCCGGGTCGGCCTTGACGATGAACTCCTGGGACAGCTGCGGGTAGCCGGCGTTCTTGCCGTCGGCGTCGGCCGGGTCGGCGATGTTGGTCAGGCCGACCTGGCTGTAGAGCGAGCCGATGAAAGTCTTGCTGGTGGCGCTGTACAACTCCGGGCCCAGCTCGTGGAAGTAGGTGAGCTTCTCGGTGCGCTGCGGCAGGTCCTGACCAGCTTGGCGATGTCGTCCTTCATCCGGGTGGCGACGTCGGTGGCCTGGTCGGCGTGCCCGGTGAGCTGGCCCAGTTCGGTGATCTGCCGGTACGAGTCGTCGAGCGTGGTCGCCGCCGGGGTCTGGTACACCGGGATCTTCAGCTTGCCGAGCTGCTCGACGATCTTGTTGCGGTCGTCGGAGAGCACCACGAGGTCGGGGTTCTTACCGGCGATCGCCTCGGCGTTCGGCTGGAAGGCGGAGAGGTCGGTCTTGGGCGCGTCCGCCGGGTAGTTGGACTGGTCGTCGACGGCGGTCACCTGCGGGCCGGCACCGATCGCGAAGAGCATCTCGGTGGCGGTGGGCGACAGCGCGACGATCTTCTCGGACGCTTGTCGAGGGTGAGCGCGCCGACCGTGACCGGTAGGCGGCGGCCGCGGTGCCGGCGGTCGGCCCGTCGTCGGCCTTCTCGGCGCAGGCGCCGAGGGCGAGCGCGGCCACCGCGAGGGTCGCGGCGAAGAGCCGAGGGTACGTCTGAACATGGGGCCTCCTGTCGGTCGAGGAGTGCGGTGCTTCGCCGACAGGGACTCGTACGCCCGCCCACGAGGCGCCCTTCCTCGAGAGCGCGAATCGCGACCGATCCGCAGGCGACCTGGCTCGTCCCCACCCTCGGGTGGGGCATCACAGTGCGGGACAGCGCCGGGATGAGCACCGGCTTCGCTGCGGACTGGTCGGTAAGACCGTAGCGCACCGGCCCGACGTGCCGGATCGATCACGGGCCGATCGTCGCGAGTCGATCCGCCGGTTGCCCGCGCGGCACCAGCGAGGAGGCATATGTCCCAGATCCGGGGCTTCCGGACCGGGTGGCGGGCCCGCCGGGCGGAGCGGGCCCCACCCGATCAGGAGGAGGTGATGGTGACGTTGTCCACAGCCGCCTCCACCAGACTGGCTCCGGAGGCGTCCGCCGCCTCGACGAGGATGCGGACCGACTGGCCGGCGTACGGGGAGAGGTTGAGGTTGGCCACAGCCCAGCTCCCGTTGCGGTTGGCAGCCGCGCCGGCCTGGGTGAGCAGTGCTGTGGTGCCACCGTTGTGCACCACGCTCACCCGTAGGTAGTCCGCCGACGAGGCGTTCGAGCCGTGCGCCAGGTACCAGGCGAGCGAGAGCGTCAGCGTGCCGGACGACGGCAGGGTCACCGCCGGGGACCGGGCACTGCTCACGCCGCCGTCGAGGTCGTAGTCACCGGCCGCCGAACCGGCCAGCCGGCCGGTGACCAGGTCGTTGGATCCGGCGTACGGGGTGAGCTGCTTGGCACCGGAGGACGTGGTCGCCTGGGCGGCGCCCGTTCCCACGCCCCGAGGGTGGCGGTGTCGGTGCCGGACGGGTTGATGGTCCAGCCGGTGGCGGTCTCGAAGGTGTCCGACCAGACCGTGGTGCCGCCACCACCGCCGCAGTACTGCGCCTGCTTGCCGATGGCCCGGTACGGGCAGTCGGCGTACTCGCTGAGGATCAGCACGGCCTCCCGGTTACGGGAGGTCTGCGTCGGGATGACCTCGTCGGGCGGGTAGAAGCCGCCGCCGCCGGACGAGCCGGGATACATCTCGAAGGTGTACGCCCAGATGTTGTGGGTGGCCCACAGCCAGTCGAGGCTGTCGCCGTCGGTGATGTAGAGATCGCTGGACTGTTCCGGTGTGTAGCTGTTGGTGGCCGCCATCTGCTGCCCGATGGTGGCGAAGGTGTTGTACTGGTCCGCGCTCATCCCGGTCGCGGTGTTGGCGGTGGTGTAGCCGTAGGGCCAGAGCACCAGCTGCGAGTACGTGTGGAAGTCGATGTTGGCCTTGATCTGCTGCACACCGCCGACCACCCGGCCGTTGACGAAGTTGCGCAGCGCCTGCGTCTCGGGTGCGGAGAATGCCGACGGCCCCGGTAGGTCTCCGACGAGGTGGTGCCGGACGAGCCGCCGCAGCAGCCCCAGTTGTAGCCCCAGTTGCGGTTCAGGTCGGTGCCGACGTTCGACGAGCCGCTGTTGGGCTGCCGGTTCTTGCGCCAGGACCGGTACGACCCGGTGGCGATGTCGTACTCGCTGCCGTCCGGGTTCACCGTCGGCACGATCCAGATCTCCCGGCTGTTGACGATGTTGCTGATCCGGGAGTCACTGCCGTAGTTGTCGGTGAAGAGGTTGAGCAGGTAGATCGCCATCTCGACGGTCAGGTGCTCACGGGCGTGCTGCTGCGAGTTGAACAGGATCTCCGGCTCGCTCTCGTCGGTGCCGACGTTGTCGGAGATCTTCACCGCCATCAGGTCGCGGCCCTCGTACGACGAACCGATGCTGATCTTGCGAGCGATCGCCGGATGGTCGGCGACGACCTGGTTCACGACGGCGGTCAGTTCCGCGTAGTCGTGGTAGTTGGAGTCGGCGGGCGGGAAGGCCAGCGTGCCCATCTCGCCGGCACCGCGCTCGGCGTTGGGCGGCGGGGCGAGTGGTTCCAGCCGGAAGCCGAGCTTGCCGATCGCGGCGGCCTCGCCCGCCGTGGCCGAGATGTGCAGGACTCCGTGTTCGGAGTAGTCGATGGCCGCTCCGGTGCGGGCCACCGCGTTGCGGTCGGCGAGGGTGCGGGCCCGAGCACCCGGTAGCTGCTGGCTACCGGTTCGGTGGTCCGGTCCGGTGCCGGTCGGGCGGAGACCGGACCGGCTGCGACGGTGACGATTCCCAGCCCGGTGACGACGGCGAGCACCAGGGCACGGCGGAGAGGGTGGGCGTGCGGAGGGCCATGGACTACCTCCTCGATGGCGGGAGATCCCGCTCGGTGAAGGACACTTCACCACCTGTCACATGGTCATATCAATATTGATCGTTGTGTTGAGCATCCCGAGCTGATCATCCCAGCGGCAATGATTTTCCACTCAGGAACATCTGGCGAAACTTCCTCCAAGCGGGAAACTGACCAGCGACGATGCCCCTCGACCCCGCGGAGCACCCATGGCCAGATCCCGCCTGCGCGCGGCCGCCCTCGCCGGCGTCACCACGCTCACCCTGCTCGCCACCGCCACCCCGCGACGGCGGCCCACCCGCCCGCCATCGCCCACGACGAGCAGATCACCTTCCAGGACTGGTCCGGGCCCGCCGACTGGCACCGGGGCGACCGGGACGGCACCCGCGTCGTGCCGGGCGCCCGAGCGGGCGTCACCCTGGCCCGCCCGGCCGGCACCACCGAGTACGCGGACCCGCACACCGGCGTCACCCGCACCTGGGAGTACGGCACCTGGACCTCACCGGTGACCCGGATCGGGTTCGACGCCACCGAGCTGATCGCCTCGTGGAACGCCGAGACCCCGCCGGCACCTGGATCCAGGTGGAGATGCAGGGCGACTACACGAGCGGCGACCAGACCCCGTGGTACGTCCTGGGTCGCTGGGCGTCCGGCGACACCGACATCAGGCGGACCAGCCTGAACGGGCAGGGCGATCCCTTCTCGACGATCTGGACCGACACCTTCAGCGTCGACGACGCCACCGCCGGCGTGCTGCTGCGGTCGTACCAGCTCAAGCTGACCCTCTACCGGGCACCCGGGCAGACCGCCGCGCCGGTGGTCCGGATGCTGGGCGCGATGAGCTCCACAGTGCCGGACCGGTTCACCGTGCCGCCGAGCGCCGGGCACATCGCCTGGGGTGTCGAGCTACCGGTGCCGCGCTACTCGCAGAACGTGCACTCCGGGCACTACCCCGAGTACGACGGCGGCGGGGAGGCCTGGTGCTCCCCACCTCGACGGAGATGGTGGTCGAGTACTGGGGTCGCAAGCCGTCCGAGGCCGACACCTCCTGGGTGGACCCGACCTACCCCGACCCGACGGTCAACCACGCCGCGCGGATGACCTACGACTACGCGTACGACGGTGCCGGCAACTGGCCGTTCAACACCGCGTACGCGGCCAGCTTCCCGGGCTGGAGGGTCGGGTGACCCGGCTGCACTCGCTGGACGAGCTGGAGCGCTTCATCGCCGCCGGCATCCCCGTCGTGACCAGCCAGTCCTTCCTCGCCAGCGAGCTGGACGGGCGAACTACGGCACCTCCGGGCACCTCTTCGTGGTGGTCGGGTTCACCGCCGACGGCGACGTGATCGTCAACGATCCGGCCTCGTCCAGCAACGACGTCGTGCGCAACGTCTACAAGCGTGCGCAGTTCGAGCAGATCTGGCTGCGGACCAAGCGCACCAACGCCAGCGGTGGTGTCTCCGGCGGCTCCGGCGGCGTCGCGTACCTGATCAAGCCCACGTCGAAGCCCTGGCCCAGGTCCCCGGCTCCACCAACTGGTAACCCTGCTGCCGTTGATCATGAAGTTGTGCCCGACCACTCGGCGTGTCGTGGCAATAACTTCATGATCAACGCGGGAGTCCGGGCCCTCGGTGGGAGGGGTGGGGTCGGTGGGGGTTTGGGTGGGAGGGTTTGGTCTTCGCCGGCCAGGGCTGAGCGGAGGCGTTCCTTCGGCGCGGCGGCGCTCGGTTGCCTCGGCCATCTCCTCGGCCATCTCGTTGCGCCAGCCGCGCAGCAGGAAGAAGGAGAGCGCGGCGGAGAACGCCAGAGCCAGGATCAGCTTCAGGAACACGTCCACGTCGACCAGCCAGAGGGCTGCCAGTACGGCGACGAACAGCCCGATCCGGCCCAGCGTGTACTTGAGCGCGGCGCTCACCTGCACCACTCCGTTCTCTCCGTCGCCCGCCACTGCGGCGGAAGTGTCGATCCGCCCGGCGGGCGGTCGCGATCAGCCGGTCCGGCGGGCCAGCCAGCGGACGCCCGGGAACCAGAGCACCGCGTACGCCACAGTGAACGCCCCGCCGCCAACGCGCCGGAGAGCAACGGCGGCAGCCCCGCGCCCAGACCGGCGATCAGCAGCCCGACGAACACCCCGACGGCGGCGGCGACCACCGCAGCCACCACCCGGGCCGCCCCGAAGTCCCAGGCCCGGAAGTCGTCCCAGAACAGCCACGCCGGCAGGATCACCGCCAGCCAACCGTTGGTGTGCCCGAAGTCACCGGCGCCGATCGAGGCGAACGCCCAGTCGAACAGCACCAACGCGAGCACGCCGATGACCAGGCCGGCCAGGCACACCCGAGAAGATCACCCAGGGTACGGATGCGCCCTCGGCGTCCCGGCGGGAAATCCGCCCTGCTCGGATCCTCGTTGCTCGGTCATCGACTGCGAGGGTACGTGGTGGCTCAGGCCCAGACCTGCTGTGGCTCGGCGCGCCGCTCGGCCAGCGACGGGGCCTTGTCGTACCCCGGACCACGTTGTAGCGGGTGTCCCGTTCGACCGGCTGGAAGCCCGCGTCCCAGATCAGGTGCAGCAGGTCGTCGCGGTGCATGGTGTTCGGGGTGCCGTACGAGTCGGCGTCGTGCGTGATCTTGTATTCCACGACCGAGCCGTCCAGGTCGTCCACGCCGAAGTTCAGCGAGAGCTGTGCCACCGAGAGCCCGTGCATCACCCAGAAGTTCTTCACGTGCGGCACGTTGTCGAAGAGCAGCCGGGAGACGGCGAACGTCTTCAGCGACTCGGCCGGCGACGCCATCGTCGTACGTGCCTGGATCCGGTTACGGATCTTGCCGTCCGCCGAGTCGACGAAGTCGTGCTGGTAGCGCAGCGGGATGAAGACCGCGAAGCCGCCGGTCTCGTCCTGCAACTCGCGCAGCCGCAGCACGTGGTCGACCCGGTGCCGGGGCTCCTCGATGTGGCCGTACAGCATGGTTGCCGGGTCTTCATGCCCTTGCGGTGTGCCAGGGCGTGGATGCGCGACCAGTCCTCCCAGTGGCAGGCGTGGTCGACGATGTGCTGCCGGACCTCCCAGTCGAAGATCTCCGCGCCACCGCCGGTCAGCGACTCCAGGCCGGCGTCCATCAGCTCGTCGAGGATCTCGTCGGCGCTCAGCCCACTGATCTTCTCGAACCACTGCACCTCGGTCGCCGTGAAGCACTTGAGCTTGACGTTGGGCAGCGCCGCCTTCAGCTCGCGCAGCACCTTCGGGTAGTAACGCCAGGGCAGCGTGGGTGCAGGCCGTTGACGATGTGCAGCTCGGTGAGCTGCTCGTCCTCCATCTCCTTGGCCTTGCGGACCGCCTCGTCGATGCGCATCGTGTACGCGTCCTTCTCGCCCGGCTTGCGCTGGAACGAGCAGTAGGCACAGGACGCCGAGCAGACGTTCGTCAGGTTGAGGTGCCGGTTGACGTTGAACATCACCCGGTCGCCGTTGAGCTCGGTGCGCTTGTGGTGGGCGAGCCGCCCCAACCAGGTCAGGTCGTCGCTGTCGTAGAGGGCGACCCCGTCCTCCGGGTCAGCCGCTCACCGGCGTACACCTTCGCTTCGAGCTCACGCTTGAGTCCGGCGTCCATGGCACGTCCCTTCCACCTGCGGTCCGGATCGAGCGTACGTCGAGAGGCCGACAGCCCCGGCGGCGCGGTCGGCGACAGCGGGCATTCATCAGACTCTCAGCCTCCCGTAACCCGGCGACGCATCGACATCAGTGGCGGCGTGCGGTAAGACAAGGTGGGGCGGAACACACACACTGGTACCGTCCCGACGGCCGCGCCCACCGAGCGCGGCGACGAGTGGCGGGACGGGGAGCGGCATGGTCGACAGCGGGCGCGGGCGACGGCAGCGACGACGGAGCCCGGTGATCTCGCCGGTGCTGCGGCCGAAGCTCTGGGCCGCCCTGCTCGGCGCGATCGCCGCCGCCGTGCTGGCCACTCCGGCGTACGCCGAGCCCGCCGTGCCGACCACAGTGCCGGACACCGGCGCGCGCCCGCCGGCCATCGGGCTCCAGGTGCCCGGTGGCGCTCCCGTCCCCGGTGTCCCGGTCCCGCCGGTGGTCAACATCGGCAACGGCCCCTGGCCGCCGCGATCTCCGCCGGCGAGGTCCAGGTCGGCACGCTCGGCGAGACGTTGCTGGTGAGCCGGCAGAAACGCGTCGACGCGCAGGCGCAGCTCGACGCGGCCGGCAAGGCGCTGGCGACCGCGCAGGACACACTGCTCCGGGCCCAGCAGACCGCCGACGCCGCCGCCGCCGAGGCCGTCAAGGAGGCCGCCGCGCTGCCACCGGGCGACCTCGCTCGGGACATCCGTGGGCTGAGCCGCCTCCAGCAGCTCAACCGTGGCGAGAAGGTCGAGGGCGGCACCACCGGCGTGACCGGTGAGCTGTCCCGCGCCCGCCTCGGTGAGCAGGATGCGTACCAGAAGCACGCCGAAGCCAAGGAGCGTCTCACCGCCGCCGAGGCGGAGTTCACCACCGGCGAGACGGCGCTCCGCACGGCCGAGGCGAGCCTGCTCAAGCTCCGCCGGGACAACGCCGCCGCCCTGATCGAGATCGAGCGCCAGCAGGACGCCGCCGAGCAGCAGCTCGGCGCCGGCTACGTCGACAACCAGAACATCAGCGGCATGGCCGCGCACCCCGGGCGATGGCAGCGGTCCGTTACGCGCTCGCCCAGCGCGGTGACCCGTACAAGTGGTCCGAGGAGGGCCGGACCGGTTCGACTGCTCCGGCCTGATGTGGGCGGCGTACCGGTCCCCGGGCGCCGACTACTTCGACCTGCCCCGGGTCTCGCGCGACCAGTACCGGGCCACCCGCGGCCGCACCGTCCCGCAGAGCGCGCTCCTCCCCGGTGACCTGCTCTTCTTCGCCTCGGGCAGCAGCTGGACGACGATCCACCACGTCGGCATGTACATCGGCAACGGCAGGATGGTGCAGTCGCCCACCACCGGCGACGTGGTGAAGGTCTCGGTGGTCCGCTGGTCCCGGCTGTACGCCGCCACGCGGGTGATCGGCGCGGTGCCCGCACCGGTCGTGACCACTCCGCCCGTCGTGACGCCGCCCACGAAGCCGCCGACGAAGCCGCCCACCACGAAGCCCACGCCGAAGCCGACCGACTCGGCCACCCGAAGCCGACCGACTCGGCCACTCCGAAGCCCACGGGATCGGCCACTCCGAAGCCGACCGACTCGGCCACCCCGAAGCCCACCGGATCAGCCACGCCGAAACCGACGTCGTCGAGCAACACCCGACGACGCCGCCCTCGGCGCCGACCAACGCGCCATCCCACTCGACTCCGCCGACCACGCCGGCGGCCAGCACGAGTGTGACGGGCAGTGGAAGCCAGACGGGCAGCCCCAGCACCGCCGGCTGATCCGCCACGATCGGCTCCGGCTGTCCGCTCGGGGCGATCTGTGGCACCGTGACAACCAGGCACATCCGGCTCGATGTCACGGGTTCGGGTGCGAGCATGGCGCGGAGGGCGGAGATGGCCGAGCAGAACGATCCGGCGGAGACTGTCGACCCTGTGGTCGATCAGAGCGGCCCCCAGGGTCGGGCACCGCCGACCCGGTGGCCCCAGCCCGCACCGACACCGGCCGAGCTGACCCCGACACCGGTCCGGCGTCCACCGACGACGGGCCAACGGACGCCGACGACGGGCCGGCTGACGCCGCCACCGCGTCGGCGGTCAGCGGCACTGCCTCGGTCGCCACCGGCGCCGACGACGCATCGGGCAGCACGGACGACGCTCCTGCGCACGAGGCCGCCGCACCGGTCCGAGCGCGGGCCAGCGTCGCGACCGCCGGGGCTCTCCGTAGCGACCTGCCGGCCAGCGCTCCGGTCACCGCGACCACCTACCGCGCGACAGGGACGGCCAGCCCGTCCGATGTTTCGGTGCCGGGGCAGCGGAACGACTCCACCGCGCCAGCCCGGGCGAGCGCCACGGTCCCCAGCAGCAGCCGGGTCGCCGCCGGCGCCATGGGCACCCGGACCCTCGGGAAACACGCCCGGCGTCTACCGGGCCGCACCGGTGAATCCCGAACCGGCCGAGCCGTCGACCCGGAGCCCGCGCCCCCGGTCCAGGGCCGACCCAGCCGTCGCCACCGGAGCCGGAGCCCGCGCCGGCCCGGGGCCGTACCCGCCCGGTCCGATGCCGACGCCGGAGCCCCGACCCACGCCATCGCCCGGCCCGGTCCCGCCGGTCCCGGGTCCGCCCGTTCCGCCGCCCTCGCCGATGCCGCCCATTCCCGGTCCGCCGTCGCCGCCCGTCCCGAGCCCGCCCCTGCCGCCGCCCGGTCCGCCGGTGCCCGCGCCACCGGCCCCGCCCGGCCCGATGCCGGCACCGCCGTTCCCACCGCCGCCGGCGATGTCCGGCACGCCTGGCGGTCGGGCCAGCGCGCCGGCCTCCGCTCCGCCGGCCGGATGGTCGCCCATCGCCGGGACGACCCGCTCCACGTCCGGCGGATGGGCCGAGACAGCCGCCTCGGCACCGCCGGCGGTGCCCGCGCCAGCGCTGCCGAGCTGGCCGCCGTCCACCGCCGGACCTCTCGGTCGACCGGGCAGGGCACCGGAACCTCCCGAACGACCGCACCGACGGGCGGCCCTCGGGCAACTCCACCGGACGGGGCACGACCGGCACCCGAGGCGGGCGACACGACGGTGGCTCCGACCTGGCCGGCACCGTCTACGGCGGCGGTGAGGCGCCCGGTTTCGCCACGATCTCGATGCCCACCAACGCGGTGGAGAACTCCGGTTCGTTGACCGGGCACATCCTGGCCCAGGGCTGGGCCGACACGCCGGCCGAACGGTCCAGTAACGCCCGGGTGATGATCGTCCTGGCCGCCGCTCTGGGGCTGCTCGTGGCGATCAGTGTCATGGTCGTTCTGCTGGCCGGTGACGCCCTGGACGGTCTGGTGGGCAGCGTGCTCAACGGGTGAGCCAGCGAGGGACGGCGATGGTGAGTCCGCCCACTACCGTCGGGCAACCGGCTGGCGGCTTCGCCAGACCGCCGTACACTGGTCGAGATCACTGACCCGGCGCGCGTGGTGTGCGCCTCTGGGCGATCTTGCGGGCGATCCGGCGGCACAGCCGCGGCAGGCCATCGCGAAGATGCGCCCGCTCGAAAGGCTTTTGTTGACCACCTCTGCTGATCCCAGCACCGTTCCGTCCGTTTTCAACTCAGTCCCGGCGACCGACTCCCCGAGCGACGCCGACACACGTCGGCGGCGACCGCCGCACAGACGGCCGAGCCCGCTCCGGCGGCGACCGCCGATCCGGTCACCTTCGCCTCCCTCGGCCTGCCCGAGCCTCTGGTCCGCGCACTGGCCCAGCAGGGCATCACCAGCCCGTTCGAGATCCAGCGGGCCACCGTTCCGGACGCGCTCGCGGGCCGCGACGTGCTGGGCCGCGGGCAGACCGGGTCGGGCAAGACGCTCGCCTTCGGCCTGCCGATGATCGCCCGGCTGGCCAGCCGCAACCGGGCCCGGCCGATGCGTCCGCGCGCCCTGGTCCTGGTCCCCACCCGCGAGCTGGCCATGCAGGTCAACGACGCCCTGATGCCGCTGGGCAAGTCCGTCGGCATCTTCTCAAGACCGCCGTCGGCGGTGTTCCGTACGACCGGCAGATCGACGCGCTGCGCCGCGGCGTGGAGATCATCGTGGCCACCCGGGCCGGCTCGGCGACCTGATCGAGCGGGGCATCTGCCAGCTCGACGAGGTCGAGGTCACGGTGCTCGACGAGGCCGACCAGATGGCCGACATGGGCTTCCTGCCCGAGGTGACCGATCTGCTGGCCAAGACTCCCGCGAACAGTCAGCGGCTGCTCTTCTCGGCCACCCTGGACGGCGACGTCGACGCGTTGGTCCGGCGGTTCATGACCGACCCGGTCACCCACTCCACGGCGCCGTCCACCGCCTCGGTGTCCACCATGGACCACCACGTGCTGTTGATCCCGCCGCACGAGAAGTTCCCGGTGGCGGCCTCGATCGCCGCCCGCGACGGCCGGACCATGGTCTTCGCCCGTACGCAGCTCGGGGTGGACCGACTGGTGGAGCAGCTCGCGGCCGTCGGCGTACGCGCCGGTGGACTGCACGGCGGCAAGACCCAGCGGATGCGCACCAAGACGCTTGCCGAGTTCCGTGAGGGCCGGATGAACGTGCTGGTCGCCACGGACGTGGCGGCCCGCGGCATCCACGTCGACGGCGTCACCCTGGTGCTGCACGTCGACCCGCCGAAGGACCCGAAGGACTATCTGCACCGTGCGGGCGTACCGCCCGGGCGGGCGAGTCGGCGCGGTCGCCACGCTGGTGCTGCCCAAGCAGCGCCGCACCACCCTGGCGATGATGGAGAAGGCTGGCGTCGCGCCGGCCGAGACCCGGGTCCGGGTCGGCGACGCGGCGTTGGCCGAGCTGGTCGAGCGCGCGAGCCCAGCGGCGTCCCGGTTCGCGTCGAGGCGGAGCCTCGGGCTATGGCGACCGCTCCGGCGGCTCGCGCCGGTTCGGCGACCGCCCGCAGGGCGACCGCCGATACGGTGACCGGCCCACCGGCGAGCGGCGCTACGGCGACCGCCCGCAGGGTGACCGTCAGTACGGCGACCGCCCGCAGGGCGAGCGGCGTTACGGCGACCGGCCCACCGGCGACCGGCGCTTCGGCGACCGGCCGCAGGGTGAGCGGCGCTTCGGTGACCGCCCGCAGGGCGACCGCCAGTACGGTGACCGCCCGCAGGGTGAGCGCCGCTACGGCGACCGGCGCAGGGCGACCGGCAGCACAGCGACCGGCCGCAGGGCGACCGGCAGCACAGCGACCGGCCGCAGGGCGACCGGCAGCACAGCGACCGGCCGCAGGGCGACCGGACCTACGGCGACCGGCCGGCGGGCGAGCGGCGTTACACCGATCGGGACACCCGGGGTACGCCGACCGGCCGCAGGGCGAGCGCCGGTTCGGTGACCGGCCGCAGTTCGGCGACCGGGACGGTCGGGGCGACCGCCCGCAGGGCGAGCGGCGCTTCGGCGACCGGGACGCTCGGGGTGGCTTCCGCCCGGAGAGCCGGGTCCGGACGACCGTCCGCGCGACGACCGACCGCGTGATGACCGGCGTGGCTTCGGCGGGCGACCGCCGGCGCGTACCCACTGATTGATCCACCGAACGCCGTCGCGAAGCACAGGCTTCGCGGCGGCGTTCGCGCATGCCCTGCCGATGTCGGTCCGGTCGCGTAACGTCCGGCTCATGCCGACCATGCCGAAGTCGATCTTCTGGTCCCGGACGGACACCGCCGGCAGCGAGCAGGTGCTGCTCGACGACGGCCACGGGTTGACGGCTCGGGGCACTCTGCTCGCCGTGGATCCGATCCCCTGGACCGCCCGCTACCAGCTGACCACCACACCGGACTGGGTCACCACCCGGGTCGAGGTGGAGGCCGAGGGCTCGGCTGGCTGCGCCGCGTGACGCTGGATCGGGCCACGGACCGGTGGCGGGTGACCACCGCCGAGCAGGGCGACCTGGACGCGGCGCTGGTCCGGGCCGGTCATCCCCGGCCGGCCTGCCGGGCACGGACGACCCGGATCGGCTGGCCGACGCGCTCGACGTCGACCTGAGCGGGTCGCCGCTGTTCAACACCCTGCCGGTCCACCGGCTCGGGCTGACGGCCGAGCCGGCCGACCTGGCACACCGGATCACCGTCGCCTGGGTGCTGCTGCCCGGCCTGGAGGTGGTGTCGGCCGAGCAGATCTACACCGGGCTCGGGCCCGGTCGGGTGCGCTTCGCCAGCGGCACCTTCACCGCCGACATCGATCTCGACGACAGCGGCTACGTGGTGCGCTACCCGGCCTGGCCGAACGGATCGACCCGCGCTGAGTGCCAGCAGGCGGGCCGGCCCGCCGCGCGGCTCAGGCGGGCCAGACCCCGTCGCTCAGGAAGCTGTCGATCGTGGCCAGGTGCGGTGTCAGGTCGAGGCCCTGGGCGGCGACCCAGTCGTCGGAATAGTACGTGTCGGCGTACCGGTCGCCCGGGTCGCAGATCAGGGTGACCACCGAGCCGGTCCGCCCTCGGCGAGCATCGCGGCGATCAGCCCGAACGCACCCCACAGGTTGGTGCCGGTGGAGCCGCCCACCCGACGGCCGAGCAGCGCCGATCCGGCACGCATGGCGGCCAGTGACGCCGCGTCCGGCACCTGGACCATCCGGTCCACCACCGAGGGCAGGAACGACGCCTCCACGGTGGGACGGCCGATCCCTCGATGCGGGACCCTTCCCGGTCCGTACCGACCAGTCGGCGGCCAGCCAGGCCGGGTAGAACGCCGAGTTCTCCGGGTCGACCACGCAGAGCTTGGTGGCGAGCCGGCGGTACCGGGCGTACCGCCCGATGGTCGCGCTGGTGCCCCGGTGCCGGCGCCGACCACTACCCAGGTGGGGATCGGGTGCCGTTCCAGCTCCAACTGCGCGTAGATCGACTCCGCGATGTTGTTGTTGCCCCGCCAGTCGGTGGCCCGCTCGGCGTAGGTGAACTGGTCCATGAAGTGCCCGCCGGAGTCCTCCGCGAGCCAGCGGGCCTCCACCACCGCGCCCGCCGGGTCGTCCACCAGGTGGCACCGGCCGCCCTGGAACTCGATCTGCGCGATCTTCTCCGGCGAGGTGGAGGCGGGCATCACGGCGATGAACGGCAGACCGAGCATCCGGGCGAAGTACGCCTCGGACACCGCCGTGGAGCCCGACGACGCCTCCACGATCGTGGTGGTCGGCCCGATCCAGCCGTTGCAGAGCCCGTAGAGGAACAGCGATCGGGCCAGCCGGTGCTTCAGCGAGCCGGTGGGGTGCGACGACTCGTCCTTCAGGTAGAGGTCGATCCCCAATCCCGGGGCAGCGGGAACGGCAGCAGGTGGTGTCGGCCGAACGGTTCGCGTCCGCCTCGACGGCAGCGATCGCCTCCGTCACCCAGGTGCGGCTGGTCTCGTCGCACCTGTCGAGATGAGTCACGTTCGGAAACCTAGCAAGCAGGCCAGCGGTGGTCAGCGCCGGTCCGGCAGCGCGCTCCGGCGGCGTTGGCGGCGCTGACCGGCCGGCCGGCGGCCCGGACGAGCGGGTCAGTGCGACGGCCAACCGAGGCAGTGCGTCCAGGAGGCGTACCTGCGCTCCGCGCCAGCGGGCAGGCTGACCACCGGACGGGGCCGACGGGCCAGCCGGACCGCCCGGTCGGCCACCCGCTGCGCGGTCAGCATCGACCCGGTGAACGACGAAACCGCCCCGGGTCGTCCAGCCGGTCGTGCAGCATCGGGGTCCAGATGCCGTCCGGGCAGAGGCAGGAGACGTGCACCCGCCGGTACCCGGCCATCCGCAGGTCGGAGAGGGTGCCGAGGCTGAACGCCAGCAGGGCGTGTTTGCTGGCCGCGTACACCGTCTCGCCGGGCGCGGCGACCAGCCCGGCCAGCGAGACGACGTTGAGCACGTGGCCGTGACCCTGCGCGCGCATCACGGCCAGCGCGGCGAGGGTGCCGTTCATGGCGCCGAGCGCGTTCACGTCGAGCAGACGGCGGCGGGTCGGGCCGTCGTGCTCCCAGGACGGCCCGGTGACCAGGATGCCCGCGTTGTTGACCCAGAGGGCGAGGTCGCCCCGGCCTGCCGCGCTCGCGGCGATGGCGGCGCAGGCGTCCTCGTCCCGGACGTCCAGGGCGGCCGACCAGCCACCGAGCGGCGCCGCAGCGGTCTGGACCGCCGTCGGGTCGAGGTCGGTGAGCAGCACCGACCAGCCGTCGGCGTGCAGGGCGGCGGCGATGGCGCGGCCAGGCCCCGGCAGCGCCGGTCACCACGGCCACGGGACGCGCCGGCGGAGTCATCGGCGCACGCTACCGCCGGCCGTCCGGGTCACACCAGGGGTACGCGGCGGTCAGGCCGCGGGCGGGCCGACCGGCTGGGGCGGTTCTCCCACTTGGTGGAGAGGGCGATGGCGGTACGGGTGGAGGCGACCCGGGCGTCCGGTTCAACCGCACGATCAACTGCTCCAGCTCGGCGATCGTGCCCACCCGCGCCTTGAGGAGGAACGACTCCACGCCGGCCATGAAGTAGCAGGACTCGATCTCGGGCAGCACCCGCAGCGACTCGAGCATGTCGTCGGTGTCGGCGCCGGAGTCCTCGACGATGCCGATCAGCGCGGTGACACCGAGCCCGATCGACTCCGGTGCCACGTCGGCCCGGTAGCCCCGAACCACGCCGCTGCTCTCCAGCTTGCCGACCCGCTCGTGTACGGCCGGGGCCGAGAGGCCCACCTGTCGGGCCAGCTCGGCGTACGAGAGGCGGGCGTTGCCGCGCAGCAGGTCGACGAGATTCAGGTCGATGGCGTCCACAGAGAGTGACCTTAACCGCTGACGCGTAACGTGAGGTCTTCGGCATCCGTTGGACTGAGCGGTGAGTCACTGTTCACAAACCGCCGGTCAGGGCAGAGGTAGCACCAGTAACATTACTAACTCCCCACTCAGTGCATTTTTCGCGTTTGGGCGGACAGGCCATGTCCCTGGTGCTGTAATTGCCATACGTCCCTCATGACGGCTCTGGGCTACGCACCAGCCGGGGCAGTGTGTTCAGCCGGGGCTTCGTCGACGCGAGGAGGGGCTGTGGACACTGGAGATCGCCTGCTGACACCGGGTGAGGTCGCCGCGCTGTTTCGGGTAGACCCGAAAACGGTGACGAGATGGGCGGCGGCCGGCCGGATAGGAAGCATCCGGACTCCAGGCGGGCATCGCCGGTTTCGGGAATCCGAGGTGCGAGCCCTGCTTGAGGGGAGGGCATGCTGGACGAGGTGGACGAGGTCGGAAAGCCACGCAATGTGGGGCGGCCGCATCCACCGGGCCGGGTCCGGCCAACGCTGGCATGTACTGAACTGGTGCGGACAACGCCACGCGGACCGGGCAACAGTCCGGTCCGCGTCCCGCTCTGGCCAACCGCCGGGCGGCAAGACCGCTCGCGCTGAGCAGCACGCCGGTGTTCAGCACGAGCGGAAGGCTCAGCTCCGGCAGCGCCGAGCTGGCCGGACCACCGTCGGAACAGGGTGTGGGACGCCGAGCGCGTCCAGCACCTTGCCGGCCACGAAGTCGACCAACTGCTGGGCGGTGGCCGCCGCGCCGGCTCCGTAGAAGCCGGGCTGGCCGGGAGCACCACCGAGCCCGCGTCGTGCAGCGCGATGAGGTGCTCCAGGTGGCTGCGGGTCACCGGCGTCTCCCGGGGACCATCACCACGGGACGCCGTTCCTTGAGGTTGACCTCGGCGGCGCGCTGCAACAGGTCCTTGGAGAGTCCGATCGCGATGCCCGCGCAGGCTGCCGTGCTGGCCGGGACCACGGCCATCCCGCGTACCCGGTAGGAGCCACTGCTCGGCCCGGCGGCCAGGTCGCCGGCCGGCCAGTGCCGCACATCGGCGTGGGTCAGGTCCCGGTCGAGCCAGGCGGCGAGATCCTCGGCCCAGTGCCCGTCGCGAAAGGGTCGGCCGGTCTCGTCGAGCACTGTGAGTCGTGCCGCGCGGGACACGATCAGGTCCACCGGCTCACCCGCGTCGAGCAGGCCACCGATGACGGCCGCCGCGTAGGGCGTACCGGATGCCCGGAGACACCGACCACCCATGGTTCGCGCATGCCCCAGCCTGCCTGGTCCGGCTGGTCCGCTGGTGAGCACCCCGGGAAGGTGCGGCCCGACATGTCCGACGGGCGTGTGCGCATCCCGCCGACCTGACATGCTGCCGCTGACGATCCGCACCGGAGCCATCTCGCACAGGAGGAATCGGTGACGACCGACGAGATCCTCCAGGCGCTGCGCGCCGAGTGTCCGATCCCGTCCGGTTCTCGCCGCACGCGGACAACGTGCAGGCGTGGTTACTCGGCCTGCTGCCCGAGCTTGGCCTGCCACTGGACGACGCCGCGCTGCACAAGCTGTCCCGGGTGCCTTCGCCCGGTATGCCGGGCGGCTCTACCGGAGGCGACGGAAGCCGACCTGCGGCCGCTGGCCGCCCTGTTCACCTGGTTCTTCCTTGTCGACGACGCCTGTGACGGGCCGGACCGGCTCGTCCCGGAGCAGATCCGCGCGCTGAGCAGCGGCACGCTGGCGCTGTTGCACGGTGGCCCCGGCTGCGTCAGGCCGGGCTGACCGGCCCGTTACGGCGGCTGCTGGTGTTGGCCTGGCGGGAGCCGCGCCGCCGGATGCCGGCCCGGTGGCGGCTGCGTGTCGCCGACGCGGTGGCCCGGCACCTCGACGGCACCTGGCGGGAGGCGGTCAACAAGGAGGCCGGTCACCGCCCCAGCGTCGCCGAGTACGTCGAACTGCGTCGGTCGACCTCGGCGGCGGAGGTGTCGTACCCGCTCGTGGAGTTCGTCAGTGGCCGGCCGTTGCCCGATCCGGTCTACCACCACCCGCTGCTGCGGCAGATCGCCCGCACCGGCAACGACCTCCTGTCCTGGTACAACGACATGGCCTCGCTGGAACGGGACCGGGCGACCGCCGGCGGGCACAACCTGGTCCTCGCCCTGGAGGCCGAGCTGGCCCTGCCCGAGGCGGAGGCGGTCGCTCGGGCGGCCGAGCACTGGCGGGAGGCGATGCGACGCTTCGTCGCGCTGCGGGCCGCGGTGCCGTCGTTCGGCCCGGCGTTGGACGAGGCGGTCGCCGACCACCTGGACGGGGTCGCGAACGCGGTGCGCGGCACCATCGACTGGACGCTGGAGAGCGACCGCTACCCCGTCGGCGCCGCACGACCTGCCTGAGGGCCGCCGCAGGCCGAGCCGGATCACACCGCTCAGGGCCGCAGGCCGAGCTGACTCAGGGCCGCAGGCCGAGCCGGATCACCAGGTCGAGCAGGGCGAAGACGAACAGTGCGATGCCGACAAACCCGTTGGCGGTGAAGAACGCCCGGTTGACCTTGCTCAGGTCGGTCGGGGTGACCACCACGTGCTGGTAACCGAACGCCACAGCGGTCAACGCCAGCCCGATCCACCAGAGCCAGCCGAAGCCGATCAACGCGCCGAACCAGATGAACAGCGCGAACGTCACCACGTGCGCGGCCGTGGAGGCGTGCAGCGCGAAGCGTCGACCGTACCGGGCCGGCACGCTGTGCACGCCGATCTCCCTGTCGATCTCGGAGTCCTGGCAGGCGTAGATCAGGTCGAAACCGCCGATCCACAGCCCGACCGCCGCGCCGAGCAGCCACGCCGGCCACGAGTCGTCCAGGGTGCCGGTGACCGCCAGCCAGGCGCCGACCGGGCCCACCGCCTGGGCGATCCCGAGGATGGCGTGCGGCCAGTTGGTGAACCGCTTGGCGTAGGGTAGACGACGAGCGGCACCACGGCGAGCGGCGCGAGCACCAGGCAGAGCGGGTTGAGCAGGGCGGCGGCGGCGAGGAACACCACCAGGGCGACGGCCGCGCCGGTCCAGGCCGTCCGCACGCTCACCGCTCCGGTGACCAGTTCCCGACCGGCGGTACGCGGATTCCGCGCGTCGATCCGTCGGTCGAGGATCCGGTTGGCGGCCATCGCGAACGTCCGTGCCCCGACCATCGCCACGGTGATCAGCAGCAGGTCCAGCCAGCGCACCCGACCACCGTTGACCTGCATGGCGGCGAGGGCGGAGAGGAACGCGAACGGCAGCGCGAAGACGGAGTGCTCGATCGCGACGAGGTCCAGGAACGCCCGCACCCTCCCCGCGATCGTGCACTTTCTGCGGCGACAGATGAGGAGGACGGGGGCGAATCGGGAGCCGACAGTGCAAGATCGCGGGGTCGTTGGCGGTGGCCATCAGATCCCGTACTCCTTCCAACGCTTGTCGACCAGCGAGGCGACCTCGGGGCCATGGTCATCTCCTCCGGCCAACCGCGGGTGTAGCCCTCGGTGGGCAGTTTCCGGTCGCGTCGACGCCCGCCTTGCCGCCCCAGAACTGCTGGTACGACGAGTGGTCGAGGTGGTCCACCGGCCCTCGGTGAGCAGCAGGTCACGCGCGTAGTCGACGTTGCCGAAGGCGCGGAAGGCGACCTCGTTGTAGTCGTGCACGTCGCAGTCCTCGTCGACGATCACGATCAGCTGGTCAGGGACATCAGGTGCGCGCCCCAGATCGCGTTCATCACCTTCTGCGCGTGCTTCGGGTAGCGCTTGCGGATCGAGACGATCGCACAGTTGTGGAACACACCGGCGGCCGGCAGGTCGTAGTCCACGATGTCCGGGATCATCAGCTTGAGCAACGGCTGGAAGATCCGCTCGGTGGCCTTACCGAGGCCGTGGTCCTCCTGCGGCGGCTTCGACGTGACGATCGAGTGGTAGACCGGCTTGCGCTGCATGGTCATCGCCTCGATGTGCAGCACCGGGAACGGCTCGACCGGGGTGTAGAAGCCGGTGTGGTCGCCGAACGGCCCTCGGGCAGTCGCTCACCCGGCTCCAGGTAGCCCTCCAGCACGATCTGCGCGTGCGCCGGCACCTGCAACGGCACGGTGAGGCAGTCGACCATCTCCACCCGCTCGCCACGCAGGAACCCGGCGAACAGGTACTCGTCGATGTCGCTGGGCAGCGGCGCGCTGGCCGCGTACGAGACGACGGGGTCGCAGCCGATCGCGACCGCGACCGGCAGGCGCTGCCCGAGCCGCTCGGCGACCGCGTGGTGCGCCGTCGAGTCCTTGTGGATCTGCCAGTGCATGCCCAGGGTGTTGCGGCCGTGCTGCTGGAGGCGGTACAGGCCCAGGTTGCGCTTGCCGGTCTCCGGGTGCTTGGTGTGGGTCAGCCCGTAGTTGTGGAAGATCCCGCCGTCGTCGGGCCAGACCTGGAGCCCCGGCAGCCGGTTGAGGTCGACGTCCTCACCTCGGTAGACGACCTCCTGGCAGGGCGCGGTCTTCACCTTGCGCGGCGGCACCGACTTGAGCTGCATGACCTTGCCGAGGCCCTCCCGGATGCCCGACCAGCCGACCGGCAGCTCCGGCTTGACCAGGGCGCCGATCCGGGCACCGATCTCGTCCAGCGAGTCGACGCCGAGGGCCATGGCCATCCGCTTCTCGGTGCCGAACAGGTTGATCGCCACCGGCATCTCGCCCGGGTCGGACGCTCGAAGAGCAGCGCCGGCCCGCCGGCCCGCACCGTGCGGGTGACCACCTCGCTGATCTCCAGGGTCGGGTCGACCGGGACGCCTACCGGCGCAGCTCCCCGCGCGCTCCAGCGCCGCGAGGAAGTCCTGAGATCGGTGTACGGGAAGCCACGAGCCGCCATGCGCCCAGTCTCCCGCACCGGGTGCGGCGCGACCACGCCGGGGGCTGTGACGCGCGCGATTCGCCCCGGGGTCAGGTCGGGTCTAGATCAACTCGACTTCCAGGAAAGTCGGGGTGTCCTGCGCCCGGGACAGGCCGACTTCCTGAAACCGAGTGGATCAACGGGCAGCGCCCACCCCGCGGGCATGGCGGACGGTTGAGCGGGTAGCCGGGCAGGCGACCACAGCCGGTGGGCGCGCACAGGTCGGCGAAGCGGCAGACGACGGGCGGGTGGAGACGGCGATGGGCGCGGAACGGGTACCGGCGGGGTTCACCGAACAACGGGCGCGGGTCGGCCAGATCAGCATGAACTACGTCCGGGGCGGCGGCGGGCCGCCACTGGTGTTGCTGCACGGCTATCCGCAGTGCTGGTACATGTGGCGGCACCTGCTGCCCGAGCTGGGCCGCTCCTTCGACGTGGTGGCGCCCGACCTGCGCGGCTTCGGGGCCAGCGACGCGCCCGCCGACGGCTACGACAAGAAGACCGCCGCCGCCGACCTGCACGGGCTGCTCGACCAGCTCGGCCTGACCGGTGACCTCCGGCTCGTCGGGCACGACCTGGGAACCATGGTCGCGTACGCGTACGCCGCCGCCCATCCGGAACGGGTGAGTCGGCTGGTGCTCACCGAGGCGCCGATCCCCGACGAGAGCATCTACACGTTTCCCGCGCTCACCTCGGCCGGGCCGGGAGTGTGGAACTTCGGCTACTTCTCGATCGACAACGGGCTTCCGGAGAAGTTGGTCAGCGGGCGGGAGTCGCTCTGGGTGGACCGGTTCACCGACGCCCTGATGGTGCGCAAGGGCAGCATCGCCGCGCCCGACATCGAGGAGTTCGCCAGCCACCTGCGCGACCCGGCGCATCTGCGGGCCAGCTTCGCCTACTTCCGCGCGTTCGACCAGGACATCGCCGACAACGCGGCGTACCGGGCCACGAAGCTGACGATGCCGGTGCTGGCCGTCGGCGCGGCAGCCAGCCTCGGGGCCAGGTCGCCGACCAGGTTCGCCGGTACGCCGACGACGTGCGCGGTGAGGTGATCGCGGACTGCGGACACTGGCTGTACGAGGAACGCCCGGACGAGATGCTCGCCCTGCTGCGCGACTTCCTCCAGGCGGCCTGAGCAGCTGCTGGCGAACGTTCGCGGTCAGGCCGTCGGCGTCCAGGCGTGGGCGGCCAGGGGCGGATCGAGCGGAGCGCGGGTGAGCCGGTTGGCAAAGGTGGAGATCGTGTAAGCCCCGACGCCGAGCACCACGTCCAGCGCGTGCCGGGGCTGAAAGCCGGCGGCGAGGAAGTCGTCCAGCTCGTCGTCCGACACCGCGCCCCGCTGGTCGAGCACGGTCAGCGTGAACCGGCGCAGCGCCTCCAGCCGAGGCTCGGGCAGCACCGTGCCGGCGCGGAGCGCGGTGATCAACTCAGGGCTCGCGCCCAGCTGGGTCAGCGTGCCGGTGTGCAGTGCGACGCAGACGTGGCACTCGTTGGTGGTGGCGACGGCCAGGACGACCACCTCCCGCTCCAGTGGGGAGAGGTCGGTCTGCTCGAAGCCCGTGTTGGCGGTGAGGAAGCCGGTGAGCAGCTCCGGCGACTCGGCCATCAGCGCCACCGGGGTGGGCAGCCAGCCGAACCGGCCGCGTACTCCTCGATGGCCCTTCGGGCGGCGGCGGGTGCGGTCTCGGCGGTGTGGGCGGTGAAGACGGACATGGTTCCCTGCTTTCCACGGCCCGGATCGGGGCACGCTAAGATAGTCAACGTGGTTGACGAAATAGTAAACGTGGTTGTCGAACATGGCAACCGCTGACCCCGCCCGCCCGGCTTCGCGCTGCCGCTGTTGCTGCTGGCGGGTTTCCGGACGCTCATCGACGACCTGCACGCCGAACTGGCCCGGAGGGGCATCCGGAGCTACGACCGCTGCACGGGTTCGTGCTCCAGGCCGTCGGCGCGGACGGCACCACAGCCACCGAGTTGGGCCAACGGCTGGGCATCTCCAAACAGGCAGCCGGCAAGACGGTCGATCGACTGGTCGCGGTCGGCTACCTGGAGCGGGTCGACGACCCTCGGACGCCCGACGCCGGTTGGTGCGGGTGACGCCGCGCGGTGCCGACGGGCTACGCCGCTCGGCCGAGATCTTCGACCGGCTGCGCGCACAGTGGACCGACACCCTCGGCCCGGAACGGGTCGACGCCATGGAGGACGACCTCCGCACGATGGCCGCCGCCAACTGGTTCCGACTCGACGTGCCGGGCTGGTTCGGAGGCTGATCGCGGCCGCGTCCCGACAAGATCGACTCGGGTTCCTTGAAGTCGGTGCCTCCAGCCCCGCCGGACACCCCGACTTCCTGGAACACGAGTGGATCAACGCCCGCCGGGCGCGGGACACCGCCACTGCGCCGACCAGGGCCGGGTCAAGCCCGGCGGACACATCTCACCGATCGTGGCGCATCGGCGGGGCGTGCGAGCAGGGTGGACGCATGTCGGACGCCTATGTCGTCGGTGACCCGGACGGGTTGTCGCCCCTGCTGGTCGAGCTTCGTGACACCGTCGCCCGGGAGCTGCACGCCCAACTGGCGATGCGCGGCGAGCGGATCGAGCTGGCCGATCTACCGGAGGTGTCCTACCAGTTCACCGTCCAGGTCGAGCGGGCCCTGCGCGCCTGGCGACCGGCGCGGCGAGCACCGACCGGATCCGGTTTCGACGAAGATCGCGACCTGGTCGACTGATCGAAAACTGTCACAGGTGATCTCTAAGATCATGGATGCCGGTCGGGTCGGGGTGCGGCAAACCCGGCTTCTTCCGATCGGCACATTCCTCACCAAGGAGATCGATGAGATCTGTGCACGTTGCGCGTGGCAGGCTCTTGCGCGGTCTGACCGCGCTGGTCGTGGGCATCGCAGGGTCGCCGTGGCGGCTGGCCCGGCCGCTGCCGAGGACGACCCCGGCTGGGTCGACGGGTGGCTGGGTGACGTCACGGTTGGCGGCCCGGGTGCTCCCGACCGCACGGTGCCACTGACCCTGGCCAGCGCCGGGGCCAACCAGCCCCGAGTGACCATCGACCTGACCGGCCTGGCGGGCGTGGCCACCGCCAGCTTCCCCGACTTCTGTGTCACCCAGGGCACCTCGGTGACCTGCCCGATGCCGCCGACGGCCATCGACGAGTCCGGCACGCTCACCGGCACTGTGCCGGTGGTGTTCCGCCCGCGCCCGGCGCGGTCGACGGCGCTACCGGCACCCTCGACTACACGACGCTCGGCGAGCAGACCGAGGCGCACACCGAGCAGGCGACGGTCACCGTGCGGTCCGGGTCCGACCTGCTCGACACGGTCGACGAGTACCTGACCGGCGTCGAGGTGGGCGACACGCTCCCCTCGACGTGGCCGTGGTCAACGCCGGCGATCAGCCGGCCGTGGATCTGCGGCTCACCATGCGCTTCTCGGTGGGCCTTGTGCCGCCCAGCTACCGCAACTGCCGGTACGGCACGGACCAGGTGCTCGCCACGGTGGTCGTCTGCACCGTGCGAGGCACGTTCGCGCCCGGCCAACGCCACAAGCTACGGGCGGGCTCGCCACCACGGTCGGCCCGGCGACGCTCGGGGACAAGCGAATCACGCAGGTCGTGGAGCCACTGACCAGCGCCGGCCCACTCCCGAGCGGGGTGAAGCTCGGGAGACGCGACGCCGACGAGGCACTGCGGCTGCGGGCGGTCGGTACGCCGCTCGGCGTGATCCCGATCGAGGTGAACGGCGCCGGCGGTCAGACCTACCTGTGGGAGGTCCAGAGCGCCTTCGACATCGTCGCCCAGGGCGCCGCGGTTACCGGTGCCGTCGGCGACACTGTCCAGGTCACCGTGGCATCCGCAACGAGGGCCCCGGGTGCCGGACGGCACGAACTCCGGTGACACCGTCGGTGCGTTCATCTTCACCCCACCCGTCGGGGTCACCGTGCTGGCCGACCCGCCGGGCTGCGCGGCGCACGGCGGCGAGGAAGAGGACGGCGGAACGACCCCGAAGACCTGGCGCTGCAATGGCCCCGGAGCGGTGTTCCCCGCCGGAACCAGCAAGACGGCCACCTTCGACCTACGGATCGACAGCGTCGGCGGGTCCGCCGGGAGGTCCAGCCGGCCAGTCGCTACCCGCGGGTGGACGACAACCCGGGCAACGACATCGCGCCGGTCACGGTGAGCTGACCGAGGCCGCCCGAACAGTGCGGGCCGGTCACGGACGAATCCGTGACCGGCCCGCATCGTGTTACCGGGTCAGTCCAGCCCGCCGTACGAGTGCAGGCCGGTGAAGAAGATGTTCACGCCGAACAGGTTCATCAGCATGGTGAGGAAGCCCAGCACCGCGATCCAGGTGGCCACGTTGCGCTTGACGCTGGGCGTCGCCCGGGCGTGCAGGTAGCCGGCGTACACCACCCAGGAGATGAACGCCCAGGTCTCCTTCGGGTCCCAGCCCCACGGGCGACCCCAGGCCGCCTCGGCCCAGATCGCGCCGGCGATCACCGCGAAGGTGAAGATCGGGAAGGCGAAGGCGTGCAGCGCGAAGGTCAGCCGCTCCAGGCCGACCGCGTCGGGCAGTCGCTTGGCCAGGGTGTACGGGAAGCTCCGCTTGCCCTGCTCGTACCCGTTGCGCATCAGGAACCCGACCGCCGGCACCACGCCGAACAGGAAGATGCCGGACGCGAGGACGATCGTCGAGACGTGGATGACGAACCAGTACGAGTTCAGTGCCGGCACCAGCGGCACGATCGGCACGTACAGCACCAGCTCGGCGGTGGCGACCAGCAGCACCATCACCAGGGTGAGGAACAGCCCGAGCTTGCGCAGCGACGGCCGCTTCCAGAGCACCACCAGCCAGGCGGCGACCCCGATGAACGTCACCGTGAGCACGAACTCGTACATGTTGCCCCAGGGCATCCGGTCGGCCGCGAGACCGCGGGTGACCAGTGCCGCCAGGTGCAGCAGCGCGGCGACCGCGGTGGCAGCCACCCGATCAGGCCCGCGAGTCGGGCACGCTGCGCGGAGCGGTCGGCCGCGGCCGACGACGGTACGGGCGCGGGCGGAGGCGTCGGAACGACACCGCCGCCGGCACCGACCAGCTCGCGCACCGGCGCCGCGGCGGCGACCCGGTACGCGCATTACCCAGCGCGTACTCGACGGCGTGGCCGATCATCGCGACCAGGTACGCCAGGATCGCGAAGGTCACCAGATTGTCGGAGAGTGCGGACATCACTCGGCTCCTTCTCGCACGCCGGTCCGGTCAGTGGAGTCAGCGCCAGCGCCAGCCCGTTCGGCACCGCTGACGGCGGTGACGAGCTGGGCGAACTCGTCGGCGAACCCTGGATAGTCGGCACGCGGCAACCCACCGACCTCCATCAAGCTACTACCGCTCGTCGGAGATCCTTCCCGGGTCGGCCGGCACCACCCGGAAGAACACCGGCGGCGCCGCCCGAACAGCGAGCCCATCAGCCCGACCAGCAGGAAGCCGCAACTGATCAGCAGTGGCGTCGCGCCGGGTCGTGCCGGATGGAGAGGGTGACGTACCGCTTGGTGCCCAGGAACTCGACCGTCGCGCCGTCGTCCAACGTCCAGGTCTCGCCCTTGCGGAGCAGTTTGGTGCCGACCTCCTTGACCTTGCCGGTCCGCACCTGACGCTGGTCGAGTTGGTAGATCGAGCCGGGGATGCCGGCGTCCCGGCCGAGGTTGCCCCGGTAGGCGACCAGGTTCAGCACCGGGTTGCGCTCGGTCGGGTACTGCGAACGGACGAACGGCCCTGCTCGGGTGCCGTGGGCAGGTAGATGCCGGTGAACGCCATCTGCTGGTCCGGTAAGCGCTGACCGGTGGCCGGGTCGACGTTAGCGTCCGGGAACGCCGCCAGCCCTCGCTGGTCAGGCCCATGTCGCCGGTGGTGAGGAACGGGTCGTCACTGAGCTGGCTGTTGCCGAAGCGGTCGGTGTAGCGGATCACCGGGGCGTACCCGTGGCCGAGCAGGTAGACGCTCGCGTCGTTCAACCGCAGCGGCGAGTTCACCGAGAAGTCCGCGCGGCGGGTCGGCTCGTCGGGGCCGTCCACGGTCACCGTGGCGTTGAAGAACTCCGGCTGACCGCTGTCGAGGAACCGGGCCTGGAAGTCGTCCAGCCGCAGGCAGAAGCGGGCAGATCGGCGCTGTCCACCCGGGGCCGAGCTTGGCCTCGGCGAACTGCTGACGGGTGTTGCAGAAGGTGTTGTCCGCGCCGGCCACGAGCAGCCGGTTGCCGCTCCAGCCGTACCAGGAGCCGAGCGCGACGCCGATCAGCACCGCGATCAGCGAGGTGTGGAACAGCAGGTTGCCGGTCTCCTTGAGGTAGCCCTTCTCGGCGGAGACCTCGTCGCCACGCACCTCGACCCGCCAGCGGCGCTTGCGCAGCACCTCGGCGATGGCCGCCGCGCCACCGGGCGGGGCGGGCAGCACGGTGTGCTGCGGCAGGCGCGCCATCCGCTTCGGCGCGGCCGGGGCCGGGACCGCAACGCCCGGAAGTGGTCCCGCAGCCGGGGCGTGATGCAGCCGATCAGGGAGGTGAACAGCAGCAGGTAGATCGCGGAGAACCAGATCGAGCCGAAGACCTCGAACGCGCCGATCCGGTCCAGCCGGGGGCCCAGTCCGGGTGGTCGAGGAAGTACTCGTTGACCTTCTCCGGGCTGATCCCGCGTTGCGGCAGCACCGAGCCGGGGATGGCGGCGATGGCGAGCAGGAAGAGCAGGATCAGCGCCGTACGCATGCTGGTCAGTTGCCGCCACGAGTTGCGCAGCAGGGCCAGCAGCCGGTTGGGCCGACGCCGTGGCGCCGGCGCCACGGTCTCCGGTCGGTCGTCGACCACCGTCATCAGATGCTCACCTCGCCCACCCCGACGGTGGTCTGCAACCAGATCACGAAGCTCTGCCATCCGCCGGTGACGAGCGCCAGGCCGATCAGGATGAGCAGAGCGCCGCCGACCCGGGTGACCCAGCGGCTGTTGCGCCGGATGGCGCGGAAGACCCGAGCAGGCGTTCGAAGCCCAGCCCGAAGACGATGAACGGTATCCCCAACCCGAGGCAGTACGCCACGGCGAGCACCACGGCGCGGTCGCTCTGCCCGCTCGTGGCCGCCATGCCCATCACCGCGCCGAGCGTGGGGCCGGTGCAGGGCACCCAGCTGAGGGCGAAGACCGCCCCGAAGACCGGTGCTCCGAGTAGTCCGGCCGACGGCAGCCGGGAGATCCGGAACTCGCGTTGCAGGGCGGGGATCACCCCGAGGTAGCTCAGCCCGAGCACGATGATCAGCACGCCGACGCCGATCTGCAACTCGCGCTTGTAGTCGAAGAACACCCGACCGAAGCTGGCGAAGAGGATCGCGGTGGCGACGAAGACGACGGTGAAGCCGGCGATGAAGAGCAGCGTCCCGGCGAGCACCCGACCCTGACCTTCGCCTTCGCGGCCCGCTCCCGGACGGCGACACCCCGGTGGGCTCGGCCGGCGCGGCATCGGCCACCACGCCGGCCCTCCAGGTCGACGCCGGCCAGGCCGGTGACGTACGAGAGGTAGCCGGGGACGAGCGGCAGCACGCACGGGAGAGGAAGCTGACCAGGCCGGCGAGCGCCGCCGCGCCCATGGCGAGCAGCAGCGGCCCGTTGCGAGCCAACTCCCGGAAGGTCTCGTCCATCAGTTCGACGCTGGTTTCTCGGCCGCGATCCGTTCCACGATCGGTTGCAGGCCCTCCTGCTGACCGCGGCCCGGATCACCACCGCGATCCGTCCCTCCCGGTCCAGCACCACTGTCGCCGGGACGGTGTTCGGCGGGATGTCCAGGTTGAGCGCCAGCTTGCTGCCCGGGTCGAAGAGGCTCGGGAAGGTGACCCGGCCCTCCTCGAACGCCTTGGCCTTGTCCCGCTCGTCCTGCACGTTGATGCCGAGGAAGCTCACCCCGGAGCCCTTGGTGGCCTGGTAGGTGGCCTCCAGGTCGTCCGCTTCGGCTCGGCACGGCGGGCACCAGGAGCCCAGAAGTTGACCACCACGACCTGGCCCCGAGCCTGACCGACGTCGTAGGGGCCACCGGTGAGCAGCTCACCGGCGAGCTTCGGTGGTGCCGAGCGCTGGTCCGGTGCGCACTCGAAGATCCCGTCGGTGGTGGTCGTGCAGGTCTTCTCCTGCCCCTTCGACGACGTGCAGCCGACCAGCGCCACCGCGGCGACGGTGGCGAGCAGACCGGCGGTCCACCTCCGGGCGTTCATCAGGCCCCTTGGCCGTCCGGGCTGTCGCGGAGAGAGCGATCAGGTGGGCGGCCGGCTCGCTGTAGCCGATGCCCGCCACCTTCGCGCCGTCGAAGTGGAACGAGGTCAGGCTCGCCAGGCCGCACTGCCGCTTGCGCGGGTCGTGCCAGAGCCGCTTGCGCTCGACGTGGCGGCGCAGCGTCCAGATCGGGAGCTGGTGCGACACCAGCACCGCCTCGCGCCCTCGGCGGCGACCCGGGCGGCGTGCACGGCAGCGAACATCCGCTCGGCGATCACCTGGTACGCCTCGCCCCAGGACGGGGTCACCGGGTCGCGCAGCACCCACCAGTTGCGCGGGTCACGGAACGACCCGTCACCCGGAGACACCTTCTTGCCCTCGAACCAGTTGGCGCTCTCGATCAACCGCTCGTCCATCCCGACCGGCAGCCCGAACTGGGCGGCGATCGGTTCGGCGGTCTGCTGGGCGCGCTCCAACGGACTGGCGACCACGTGCACGATCTCCCGCTCGGCCAGCCCTTCCGCAGCGGCCTTGGCCATCTGCACGCCCAGCTCGGAGAGGCGGAACCCGGGCAACCGGCCGTAGAGGATCTGGTCGGGGTTGTGCACCTCGCCGTGCCGGAGCACGTGCACCACTGTCTTGCTCAAGGCTGTTTTACCCCCGTGACCAGCTGCCGCCGCCGCGTTCGCCGCCGTCGGCAGCGCGGCCGCGATGCTCCAGTGCGGCGTCGTCGATCGCCGCCGAGACGAACCACGACTCGAACGCGCTCGGCGGCAGGTAGACGCCGGCCGCGAGCATCGCGTGGAAGAACGCCCTGAACGCCGGCACCTGCTGGGTGCGCGCGCTGTCGTAGTCGACCACGTCGGCGTCGGTGAAGAAGATCGAGAACATGCTGCCCGCGTACGACAACCGGTGTGGGACCCCGGCGGCGGCCAACGCGTCGGACGCCAGCTTGCCCACGACGGCGGCCGTGTCGTCGAGACGCTGGTACAGCGCGTCGTCGGCGAGCCGCAGGGTCGCCAGGCCGGCGGCGCAGGCGAGCGGGTTACCGGACAGCGTGCCGGCCTGGTAGACCGGACCGGCCGGGGCCAGCCGCGCCATGATGTCCGCACGCCCGCCGAACGCCGCGGCGGGCAGGCCACCACCCATGACCTTGCCGTACGTCCACAGGTCGGCGTCGGAGGCGTCGAGGCCGTGCCACCCGGCGCGGGAGACCCGGAACCCGGTCATCACCTCGTCCACCACCAGCAGGGCGCCGTGCGCGTGCGCGATCCGGGCGAGTTGCTGGTTGAAGCCGTCGCGGGGCCACCACGCCCATGTTGCCGGCGGCGGCCTCGGTGATCACCGCGGCGATGTGCGGGCCCTCGGCGGCGAAGACCTCCTCGACGGCCCGGATGTCGTTGTAGGGAGAACGATCGTCTCGCTGGCCGCCGCGCCGGTCACGCCGGGCGAGTCGGGCAGGCCCAGGGTTGCCACGCCGGACCCGGCGGCGGCGAGCAGCGCGTCGACGTGCCCGTGGTAGCAGCCGGCGAACTTGACGATCTTGGAGCGGCCGGTGAAGCCACGGGCCAGCCGGATCGCCGACATGGTCGCCTCGGTGCCCGAGTTGACCAGGCGTACCTGCTCCATCGGGGTCCGGTCGACCAGCTCGGTCGCCAACTCCACCTCACCCGGGTGGGCGTGCCGAAGCTGGTGCCCCGGCCGCGGCGGCCTGGACGGCGTCCACCACCTCCGGGTGGGCGTGCCCGAGGATCAGCGGACCCCAGGAGCAGACCAGGTCGACGTAGCGGCGTCCGTCGGCGTCGTACAGCCACGGACCCTCGCCACGGACCATGAAACGGGGTGCCGCCAACCGCCTGGAAAGCGCGGACGGGAGTTCACCCCGCCCGGCACGATGGCGCGGGCGCGGTCGAACAGGGCCTCGGAGGCCGGTGCGTCGGCCGGGTAGCGGCCGGATCCGGCGGGAAAGATGTCGGTCACGATGCCGCCATTGTGACAGCGCCGGGCTGTCAACCAGCAGCCACCCGCGGTCGGGTTACCCGGCTCACCCTTGGCCGGTGCCTGTCAGCAGCGCCAACCCGGAGGGCTCGCGGCCTGACCGGTGGCGGCTCGCGGCCTCGACAGGCCAGGTCGATCGGATCGCGCTAGGCTAACCGGGTGGATCGTGCCGAACTGTCCATCACGCTACACCGGACGGGCGACGAAGCTGTGCTGCGCCTAGCCGGTGAGATCGACATGCTCACGGCGGCGCAGCTCTCGACAGTCGTCAACGAGGTGCTGGCCGACCCGCCGCCGAAGATCGTGCTCGACCTCGGTGGCGTCACCTTCTGCGACTCGCAGGGCCTGGGCACCCTCGTCGTGCTCAGCCGCAAGGCCAGCCACGCGCAGAGCCTGCTGATGCTGACCCACGTGGGTGACTTCCTGATCCGCGTCCTGGACATCACGGGCCTCCGCAGCGCCCTGATGATCCGCAACGACCAGCCCACCGGCTGAGCCACCCCGCCACCCGCGTCAGGCGGTGTTGCCCCAGCGGGCCTGTTCGAGCATGCGGACCGCCCGGTCACGGGCCTCCGCGTCGTCGGACCGAAGCACTGTCGTCGCCTCGTCGACCGCGTCGGTGAGCCTCCGCCACTGCGTGTCGCGCTCCCGGACCAGGTCCGACTGGGCGGCCAACTGCCGGTCTTCACCCACAGCTCGACGAAGACCGACACCTTGGCCCGCAGCACCCACGGGTCGAACGGCTTGGTCAGGTAGTCCACCGCGCCGACCTGGTAACCCCGGAGCGCCAACTGGGCGTCCCGGTCGGCGGCGGTGAGAAAATGATCGGTACGTGCCGGGTCCGTTCGCGACGCTTGATGTGGCTCGCCGTCTCGAAACCGTCCATGTCCGGCATCTGCGCGTCCAGCAGGATCACCGCGAAGTCGTCGACCAACAGCTGCTTCAGCGCCGCCTCGCCGCTCTCCACCGCCACGGACTGGACCGGCAGGCCCTGGAGGATCGCCTCCAGGGCCGTCAGATTCTGCCGCCGGTCGTCCACGAGCAGCGCCTTGGCCATCTGGGTCACGAAGTCTCCTCGGTCCGGCTGCCGTTGATCCAGGACGACATCAACTCGATCAGATCGTCCAGGTCGACCGGCTTGGTGATGTAGTCGCTGCCCCGGCAGCGAGGGCCGACTCGCGGTCGCCCGGCATCGCCTTCGCGGTCAGGAAGACCACCGGCAGGTCGGCGAACCGGTGGTTGCGGCGAATCTGGCGGGTGGTCTCGTAACCGTCCTGGTCCGGCATCATGGCGTCCATCAGCACGATGTCCACCTCCGGATGTTCGGCCAGCAGACGGACACCGTCCGCCCCGTTGTCCGAGTACAGCACGGTCATCCCGTGCAGCTCCAATGCGCTGGTCAAGGCGAAGACGTTGCGGACGTCGTCGTCCACGATCAGCACGGTGGCGCCGTCCAGTTGACGGGTGACCGGTGCTTCCGGCCGCTCCAGCAGCAGCTCCAGCGGCGGCATCAACAGCGACGACGGCAGGCCGGCACGCTGTGGCGACGGGGACTGGGGCGCGACCACGGCGTCCGGGGCCAGCACCTGCGGCACGAACAGGGTGAAGGTCGAGCCCTGACCGGGCGCGGACGACACGGTGATGGTGCCACCGATCAGCCGGGCCAGATCGCGACTGATCGACAGACCCAGGCCGGTGCCCCGTAGCGACGACTGGTCGTGCCGTCGGCCTGCTGGAACGCCTCGAAGATGATCGACAACTTGTCGTCGGAGATGCCGATCCCGGTGTCGATCACGGTGAAGGCGATCACCTGCTGGGCGTTGGTCAGCGCGGGGACGTCGAAGACCACGTTCTCCGCCGCCGGGGCGATCCGCAGCGTCACGGCACCGTTGTCGGTGAACTTCACCGCGTTGGAGAGCAGGTTGCGCAGGATCTGCTGCAACCGCTGCGCGTCGGTCACCAACGCCGGCGGCAGATCCTTGCTCACCCGTACCTGGAAGTCGAGGTTCTTCTCGTCGGCCTGCGGCGCGAACGCCTGCTCCACGTAGCCGCGCAGCTCGGTGAAGCGGATCTCGGTCGGCTCGACGTCCATCCGACCCGCCTCGATCTTGGACAGGTCGAGGATGTCGTCGATCAGCCGCAGCAGGTCGGAGCCGGACCCGTGGATGGTCCGGGCGAACTCGATCTGCTTCGGGCTGAGGTTCTGCTCCGAGTTCTCCGCCAGCAGCCGGGCCAGCAGCAGCAACGAGTTCAGTGGCGTACGCAGCTCGTGGCTCATGTTGGCCAGGAACTCCGACTTGTAGGCCGACGCCCGGGTCAGCTGCTGTGCCTTCTCCTCCAGGCCCAGTCGCGCCAGCTCGATCTCGCGGTTCTTCGTCTCGATGTTGCCCTTCTGCTCGGACAGCAGAGTGGCCTTCTCCTCCAGCTCGGCGTTGGTGCGCTGCAACTCCGCCGACTGCTCCTGCATCTCGTGCGCCAGCCGCTGCGACTGGGCCAGCAGTTCCTCCGTACGCCGGTTGGCCTGGATGGTGTTGACAGCGATGCCGATGGTGAGCACCAGCCGCTCCAGGAACGACAGGTGCAGCTCGGAGAAGGCCGACACGCTGGCGAACTCGATCACCCCGAGCAGCTCGCCCTCGAACAGGACGGGGAGCACCACCAGGTCGGACGGGGTGTCTCGGCCAGACCGGAGCGCAGGGTGAGCCGGCTGTCCGGGGAGGCGCTCACCCGGATCGTGCGACGGGACAGGGCGGTCTGCCCGACCAACCCCTCGCCCGGTCCGAAGGTGACGTCGTGGCCGCGCGCCACGTACCCGTACGAGGAGGTCAGCTTCAGCCGCATGCTGCCGTCGGTGTCGTCGGCCAGGAAGAAGGCGCCGAGCTGGGCGTCGACCAGCGGAGTCACCTCCGTCATGATCATGCGGCAGACCTCACCGAGGTCACGCTGGCCCTGCAACAGGCCACCGATCCGGGCGAGGTTGGAGTCCAACCAGCCCTGCTCGGCGTTCTTCTTGGTCGTCTCCCGGAGGGTGACGATCATCTGGTTGATGTTGTCCTTCAGCTCGGCGACCTCGCCCTGCGCCTTGACCGCGATCCGCTGGGTCAGGTCGCCCCGGGTCACCGAGGTGGACACCTGGGCGATGGCACGCAACTGCGTGGTCAGCGTCGAGGCGAGCTGGTTGACGTTCTCGGTCAGGTCACGCCAGGTGCCGGAGACACCCTTCACCTGCGCCTGACCACCCAACTTGCCCTCGATGCCGACCTCGCGGGCGACCCGGTCACCTCGTCGGCGAACGACGACAGCTGGTCGACCATCGTGTTGACAGTCGACTTCAGCTCCAGGATCTCGCCCTGGGCGTCCACGGTGATCTTCTGCGACAGGTCGCCCTTCGCCACCGCGGTCGTGACCGAGGCGATGTTGCGGACCTGGCTGGTCAGGTTGGACGCCATCGAGTTCACGTTGTCGGTCAGATCCCGCCAGGTGCCGGACACACCCTTCACCTGCGCCTGACCGCCGAGCTTGCCCTCGGTGCCCACCTCACGGGCCACCCGGGTCACCTCGTCGGCGAACGACGACAGCTGATCCACCATCGTGTTGACAGTCGACTTCAGCTCCAGGATCTCGCCCGCGCATCGACGGTGATCTTCTGCGACAGGTCACCCTTCGCCACCGCCGTCGACACCTGGGCGATGTTGCGGACCTGGGCGGTCAGGTTCGACGCCATCGAGTTCACGTTGTCGGTCAGGTCCCGCCAGGTGCCGGCGACCCGCGTACCTGGGCCTGACCGCCGAGCTTGCCCTCGGTGCCCACCTCACGGGCCACCGGGTCACCTCGTCGGCGAACGACGACAGCTGATCCACCATCGTGTTGACAGTCGACTTCAACTCGAGGATCTCGCCCGCGCGTCCACCGTGATCTTCTGCGACAGGTCACCCTTCGCCACGGCCGTGGTCACCGAGGCGATGTTGCGGACCTGACTGGTCAGGTTGGACGCCATCGAGTTCACGTTGTCGGTCAGATCCCGCCAGGTGCCGGACACACCCTTCACCTGCGCCTGACCGCCCAGGTTGCCCTCGGTGCCCACCTCACGGGCCACCCGCGTCACCTCGTCGGCGAACGACGACAGCTGATCCACCATCGTGTTCACGGTGTTCTTCAGCTCCAGGATCTCGCCCTGGGCGTCCACCGTGATCTTCTGCGACAGGTCGCCCTTCGCCACCGCCGTGGAGACCTGGGAGATGTTGCGGACCTGGCTGGTCAGGTTGCCGGCCAACTGGTTCACGTTCTCGGTGAGGTCACGCCAGGTGCCGGAGACGCCGCGTACCTGCGCCTGACCGCCCAACTTGCCCTCGATGCCCACCTCACGGGCCACCCGGGTCACCTCGTCGGCGAACGACGACAGCTGATCCACCATCGTGTTCACGGTGTCCTTCAGCTCAAGGATCTCGCCCTGCGCCGCCACCGTGATCTTCTGCGACAGGTCACCACGCGCCACCGCCGTGGAGACCTGCGCGATGTTGCGGACCTGGGCGGTCAGATTCGACGCCATCGAGTTGACGCTGTCGGTCAGGTCCTTCCAGGTGCCCGCCACGTTCGGCACCTCGGCCTGGCCGCCCAGCTTGCCCTCGGTGCCCACCTCGCGGGCCACCCGGGTCACCTGCTCGGCGAAGAGCCGCAGGGTGTCGGTGAGGTAGTTCATCGTGGCGGCCAGCTCGGCGACCTCACCACGCGCGCTGACCGTGATCTTCTGCGACAGGTCGCCCTTGGCCACCGCCGTCGCCACCTGCGAGATGGACCGCACCTGGCCGGTCAGGTTCGACGCCATGGTGTTCACCGAGTCGGTGAGGTCCTTCCACGTGCCGGCGACACCCCGGACGTCGGCCTGACCGCCCAACTTGCCCTCGGTGCCCACCTCACGGGCCACCCGGGTCACCTCGTTCGAGAACGACGACAGCTGGTCCACCATCGTGTTCACGGTGCGTCCGATGCGCAGGTACTCACCGCGCAGCGGCCGGCCGTCGATCTCCAACGCCATGTGCTGGGACAGGTCGCCGTCCGCGACCGCCACGATGACCCGGGCGATCTCGGTGGTCGGTCGGCCCAGGTCGTCGATCAGCGAGTTGATCGCCCGCTGCCCCTCCGCCCAGGAGCCGTCCAGCCCTCGTCGTCGAGCCGCTCGGTGAGCCGGCCGTCGCGACCGACGATCCGGCTGATCCGCCGCAGGTCCAGATATTGCCGTTCCTGGAGCGAGACCACCTCGTTGAAGGCGTCCGCCACCTGACCGGCAGCCCCGGCGCGGCGGGGAAGCCGGACCTTCAGGTCGCCGCGACCGATCCGTCGCAGTGCCTCGGTCAACTCACCGAGGAGCGCCTCGTGGTCGGGCGCGGACGGATCCGCCACCGACTGCTTCGCCGTGGTCATCATTCCTCGCTCAACTCGGGGCGCCGGTCCGTGCGGACACACCGGCACCCCATATTGTGCCTGCGCGCGCCGCAGTGCCAGGGTGCGCGACCCGCCAGGTGGCCCCGATGGCTCCGCGGACCGGGTCGACGGGGCGGATCAGGCACGACCCGTGGCAGACCTCGCGCGGATGCCCGACCCTCCCGGCGGACGCATCCGGTCCGGAAGTTCCCTCTCGCGTGGGGAAGGGCCGGAGCACGCGCCGTTTGGTGATCGGCTTGGCACCTGGCCGGGGACGGTAGAGGATACGAGGGTGTCAGCCGAGGCAGGGCCCGCGACCGCCGGGGCCGGAACGGGCGGTCCGGCGTGTCCGCCTGCCCGCGGATCGCCGTACGCCGGCCGCCGCCCGCGCCGTGGTCCGCTCGGTGTTGACCGAGTCACACCTGGACGAGCTGGCCAACGAGGCCCTGCTGCTCACCACCGAGTTGACCACCAACGCCGTCGAGCACGCCCGCACCGAGCTGGACATCGAGGTCGTCGCGGACGAGATCGGGCTGACCGTCACCGTCTCCGACTTCGCGCCCGGCTCCGGCGACGAGCTGACGGTCGGCGCCCGCAACGACTCCACCGAGATCGACGAGGTCTCCGAGCGGGCCGGGGCCTGCTGCTCGTCGACCACTTCGCCAGCCGGTGGGCACCACCTACCTGCCCAGCGGCAAGGGCGTCTGGTTCCGGCTGGACCGCCCGGGTCTCGATCGGCCCGCCGACGGCACGCTCGGCGAGTCGACACCGGCCAACGCCGGCCCTCGGACGGACGACAGGTTCGCGCCGAGCGCCAGCGCGATGAGCGAACTCATGCAAACCGCCCCCGACCTGTACGGGGACGACCCGTTGCCCGATTTCGCCACCAGCCTGCTCAGTCGGGTCGCCGAAATGGTGGGCGCGGCCGGCGGCACGATCCGACTGGACCGGGGCGACGGGCAGGCCGCCAGGTGCTCGCCCGCTTCGGTCGACCGCCCCGCCCCGGCAGTGAGCTGCTCCGGGTGCCGCTGACGGTGCACCGTCCGTACGCCGGGGAGTTGGAGCTGGACGCCGCGCCATCGGCGTACGCCCACCGTTGGCGGTGCTGACCGCCGAGCGGCTGTCACTGCACCTGGAGAACGACCGGCTGCGCCGGACCGACGTCCGCCGCCAGGTGTGGTTGACGTTCCTGGCCGAGGCGAGCGAACTGCTGGCCCAGTCGTTGGACGTCGACCTGACCATGGCGCTGGTGCCGCAGTTGGTGGTGCCGCGCCTCGGTCAGTGGTGCGCGGTGCACACCGCCGACGAGTGGGCCGGCTCCGGCTGGCGGCGGCCAGCCACGCCGACGAGTCGATGCTTCCGCAGTTGCACAAGGTGCTGGCGGAGACCGGGCCGGATTCGATCCAGGCACGCCTGCGCGAGGCGTCCCGCAGCGCGGCGCAGATCCCGCTGGGCGGGCCGATGGAGGGCTTCGCGGTCCCGCTGATCGCGCGCGGGCAGCGGCTCGGGACCCTGGCGGTGGGACGACACCAACGGCACCGGCACGACCCGGACGAGGTCGCCGTGTTGAGGACGTGGCCCGGCGGGCCGCACTGGCCATCGAGAACGCCCGGATTCACGCCGAGCGGCGCCGCGTGGCGCAGACGCTCCAGCAGTCGCTGCTGCCGCCGGTCCTGCCGCTGGTGGACGGGATCGGCTTCGCCGCCGAGTACGTCCCGACCGGCGACGACGCCGAGGTAGGCGGTGACTTCTACGACGTGGTGCCGCTGCCCGACGGGCGTTGGCTGGTGGTGATCGGTGACGTCTCGGGCAAGGAGTCCAGGCCGCCGCGGTGACCGGGCTGGTCCGGGACGTGATCCGGTGCTGGTCGGCGACGGCAAACCGTTGCCGGAGGCGTTGGCGCGGCTCAACGAGACGCTTGTCGAACGCGGTGGCGGGCGCTACTGCACGCTGGCGCTGGCGGCGGTCGGTCCCGGTACGGGTGACCAGTTGGACGTGTCGCTGCACCTTGCCGGGCACGACCGGCCGGTGCTGCTGGCCGGTGCCGGCGGCGCTCGGTTCGTCGGCGCCGGCGGCACCGCGCTGGGTCTGCTCGACACGATCACCTCGCCGACGGCGGAGATCACGCTCGCGCCGGGTGATTCGCTGATCTTCTACACCGATGGCGTCACCGAGCGGCGGCGCGGCCGGGAGTTGTTCGGCACCGACCGGCTGCGGGACGCGGCCGCTCCCCTGGCCGGATACTCGGCCGACGTGGTGGCCGCCCGGCTGCGCGCTGCGGCGATCAACTTCTCGGTCGAGCCGCCCCGGGACGACATCGCCGTCCTGGTGCTCCGCAACGACGCGACCTGACCGGCGAGGACCCCGTATTCGGGGCCGCCCGGTAGATTGACGGTCATGTCGAGTGCCGTGCACGCCACGTCGTTCTCCCGACCAACGGCCCGTGCTCTGATCATCGCGCAACTCGCGGCCATCGGTGCGTTCCTCGCCGTGCTCGTGCTCTACCTGGGTCGGATGGTGGCTGCCGGCGTCGGCCCGGCCGACATGGCGACCGGCGCCTACGACCCGAAGGACATGGTCCCGTTCGGGATGGACGGGTGAACCCGTTCTTCTGGCTCTATGCCGTGGTCGGGATGCTCTATGTGGCGGGCGCGGTGCTCGGGCCGCTGTTGGCGATCGCCGCGGTGGCACTTGTCGCCCGGGAGCGCGAAGCCCTGCCCGGGTGACCCGGGCGCTGCTGCTGACCGGTGTGGTGGGCAGCCTGCTGGTGCTGGTCACCCGTTTCACTCCGCCGCTGCTGGACATGCACCAGTGGTGGCTGGACTGACCAACCCGGCCAGGGCTGACCGGCCGCCCAGGCTGACCGGCCGCCGGTGGCGCGGGCTCACAAACCGCCGGGGAGCCGCCCGGGGCGAGTCGGTGCTCCGGATCGAGATGTTTCTTCGCGGCTCGCAGCTGGGCCAGGCCGGCCAGCTCGCCCCAGAGATCGACAGCCTGGCGGACCGCCGCCGGAGCGGAGACCACCACGCAGCGACCCTGCCGGGCCAGCAGCACCCTCGGACGGCGGCCAGGATGGACGCCACCCGGTCGGGTGCCAGCGCTCCCGGAAGTGCCGCGTGCACCACGCCCAGCCCGGCGGACCCGCGCACCGGCACCGGCGCGCCGGCCGCGTCGCGGAGCGCGTAGACGGCGGCGTGCAGGTCGCCGATCGGCACCTCCAGGCGCAGCGCCGTGTCGCCGGGAGCGAACGGTAGCGCCGCCACCACGTCGGCGCGGAATGGGCGATCGTCGCCTCCCCGTGCAGCAGGCCGACCAGCCGCTCGGCGCGTTCGGTGACGGCGGCCGGGCCGCCCTCCAACAGCACCACCAGGCTGCCGGCCCGGGACGGGGCACCGGCACGACCGGACATCGACGGGTGGCGCTCCCGAGCGGTGGCGGCCGGGTGCCCGGGTGGGTACGGCGCGCGTGGTCGGGCGTGCCTCCGGGCAGGTCCAGCTCGATGGCCGCGGGCTCCAGCCGAGCGGCGAGGATCGAACGGACCAGGTCGTGCACCTCCAGCGGTGTCCACACCGGGCGGGACACCCAGAGCCGGCTCGCCGGCACCGGCTGCACCCGCAGGCTCGCCGAGACCAGCACGCCGAGCCCGCCGTGGGAGCCGCAGAGCAGCCGGGTCAGGTCCAGCTCGTGTGCGCCACCGGCGACACTGACCAGCTCACCGTCGGCGGCCAGGTAGCGCACACCGAGCAGTTGGTCGCAAGGGCTGCCGTGCCGGTGCCGCAGCGGGCCGGCCTCGCCGGCGGCGAGCACACCACCCAGGGTCGCGCCGGGTGACGGGCGTCCATCGCGAGCCGCTGCCCGGCGCGCTCCAGCGTGGCCTGCACCGCCCGCAGCGGAGTGCCGGCACCACGTCGGCCACCAGCGCGTCGACCGGCTGGTGACCGATCCCGGCGAGCCGGCCGGTGTCGAGCATGATGTCGACCTGGACGGGGTGGCACCCAGTCGATCTTCGTGCCCGCACCCGGGGCACCACCGTCAGGTCATGCGTGGCGGCCAGTCGCAACACCTCACCGGCGGCGTGCGGGCTGCCCGGCACCGCCACCCAGCGCGCCGGGCGCCCGCCACCTCGTCGGCCGGGCCGGCCAGCCGGGAGAACGGTGGACCGCAGATCGCCGCCAACCGCCGGCTGATCTCGAGGGCTCCGGACCGGCCGAGGGAACTCGCTGCTGCCGCCATGCCGGTCATCGTACATGTGTTCTAAAGCGGTGGTGGCGGCCATCGGGATGGCGCTGGTCCGGCGCACGGCGGCTGCCGGCCGGTAACGTGGCCGCCGTGACCACCGAGACTGCCCCGCCCGCGGCGAAGCGGGTGCCCAGCGAGCGCACCCACCACGGCGACACGGTCGTCGACGAGTACGCCTGGCTCGCCGCCAAGGACGACCCGGAGACCATCGCCTACCTGACCGCCGAGAACGAGTACACCGACGCGCGGACGGCACACCTGGCCGAGCTGCGCGCCGAGCTGTTCGAGGAAACCCGCAGGCGCACCAGGGAGACGGACCTTTCCGTGCCCACCCGCAGGGCGGGCACTGGTACTCACCCGGACGGTCGAGGGGCAGCAGTACGGGTGCAGTGCCGCCGTGCGGTCCGTGACGGTGAGGTCGACCCGCCGGTCAGCACGGACGGGGCCCCGCTGGACGGCGAGGAGGTGCTGCTCGACGGCAACCTGCTGGCCGAGGGGCACGACTTCTTCTCGCTGGGCGCGTTCGACGTCAGCCCGGACGGTCGCTGGCTCGCCTACTCCACCGACTTCTCCGGTGACGAGCGTTTCACCCTGCGGGTGAAGGACCTGACCACCGGCGAGCTGCTGCCGGACGAAGTGCCGGACACGTTCTACGGCACCGCCTGGTCGACCGACGCCTCGGTGCTGTTCTACGTGACGGTGGACGACGCCTGGCGGCCGAACCGGGTCTGGCGGCACGTCGTCGGCTCCGCCGCCGCCGACGACGTGGTGGTCCACCAGGAGGACGACGAGCGGTTCTGGGTGGGCGTGGAGCTCACCCGGTCCGAGAAGTTCATCCTGATCGACGTGCACAGCAAGGTGACCAGCGAGGTGCTGGTGATCCCCGCCAGCAACCCGACCGGCGCGCCAGCGGTGATCGCACCTCGGCGGCAGGGCATCGAGTACGCGGTGGAGCACCACGGGCACCGTTTCCTGATCCTGCACAACGACGGCGCTGAGGACTTCGCCCTGTCGTTCACCTCGGCGGACGTGCCGGGCGACTGGGTGCCGCTGATCGAGCACAGCCCCGGCACCCGACTGGAGGCCGTCGACGCCTTCGCCAACCACCTGGTGGTGTCGCTGCGCACCGAGGGGCTGACCGGGCTGCGGGTGCTGCCGGTGGGCAGCGACGACACGTACGACATCGACTTCCCGAGCCGCTGTACAGCGTCGGGCTGGACGCCAACCCGGAGTACCGCAGCGGGCAGGTCCGCCTGCGCTACTCGTCGCTCGTCACCCCCGACTCGGTGTACGACTTCGACCTGGTCACCCGGCAGATGGTGCTGCGCAAGCAGAAGCCCGTGCTACCGGGCCGGACGGTCGGCCGTACGACCCGACCGAGTACGAGCAGCACCGTGACTGGGCACTCGCCGACGACGGCACCCGAGTGCCGATCTCGCTGGTCTGCCGGGTCGGCACCCCGGGACGGCTCTGCGCCCTGCGAGCTGTACGGCTACGGCTCGTACGAGGCCAGCATGGACCCGTGGTTCTCGGTGGCCCGACTGTCCCTCCTGGACCGGGGCGTGGTCTTCGCGGTGGCGCACACCCGGGTGGCGGTGAGCTGGGCCGACGCTGGTACGACCAGGGCAAGCTGCTGGCCAAGAAGAACACCTTCACCGACTTCGTCGCCTGCGCCCGGCACCTGGTCAAGGCAGGCTGGACGGGCAGCGACCGGCTGGTCGCCGAGGCGCTTCGGCCGGCGGGCTGCTGATGGGCGCGGTCGCCAACCTCGCACCGGACGCGTTCACCGGGATCGTGGCGCAGGTGCCGTTCGTGGACGCGCTCACGTCGATCCTCGACCCGTCGCTGCCACTGACCGTCACCGAGTGGGAGGAGTGGGCAACCCCTCGAAGATCCCGAGGTGTACGCGTACATGAAGTCCTACACGCCGTACGAGAACGTGGCCGCGGTGGACTACCCCGATCCTCGCGGTGACCAGCCTCAACGACACTCGGGTGCTCTACTCGGAGCCGGCGAAGTGGATCGCCCGGCTGCGGGCGGTCGCCCCGAGCGGCGACTACCTGCTCAAGACCGAGATGGGTGCGGGTCACGGCGGCCCGAGCGGTCGCTACGACGCCTGGCGCGAGGAGGCGTTCATCAACGCCTGGATCCTGGACCGCGTCGGCCGCGCCTGACCTGTCGGCCACGCCCGCGGAGTGGCCCGGCATGATCGCGCTCGATCGTGGAAGTAGTTCCCTCGACTGCTCGAGGAGGCTCCCATTTCCACGATCGAGCGCGATCATGCCGGCCGCGCGGCTTGGCCTTCCCGGACCAGCGCGGATGTCCGGGCCTAGACTTCCGGGGTGACCGGGGCTACGGATGGTGACGGCGGGGCCGCCGATGAGGCCCACCAGCCCGGCGAGACCGCCGAAGAGGCCCACCACCGGCCAAGCGTGGCGGCGATGGCGCGGGATCGCCGGGTCTGGCTCATCCTCGCGGTCGTCGCCGGCCTGCTGGTCTGCTGCTGCTCGGCCGTGATCGGCGCGCTGGTCGCCCTCTCCTCCGGCCTACTCACCGCCTAACCTGGGCCGGACGCGTCGCCCGCCATCCGGCCGAGAGCGCGCCGACCACCCGCCCCCGCCCGCGCCTACCCCTGTTGCGCGCCGCCCCGTTGATCATGAAGTTATTGCCGCGACACGCCGCTGCGGAGGGCAATAACTTCATGATCAACCAGCGGGAGTGGGCCAGGTGGGGACGCGACCGGTCTGGGACAGGAGGTGGGCCAGGCCGGCGGGCAGGTCCGGGGTCGAGGTGGAGGTCGAGGTCGAGGTCGGAGCGGCAGCCGGAGCCGAGGCCGGGGTTGGGGTTGGGGTTGGATCGGCGAAGACGCCCATCTTGCGTGCGGTGGGGCCCAACTGCTCGACCAACCCGTGCAGCTCGGCCACTGCCTCCGGGGCCGGCTGGTAGGGCTGGCCGGTGGCGACGGCGAGGTCCCAGCCGTGCACGGTCAGGTCCAGGAGCGCCATGCCGCCGATGACTGTCTGCGGCATGCCCATGCCCGGCGAGACACCCTCCAGGGTGGACGGTTCCGACCAGGCGTCAACCAATCGGCCGGTTTCCACCTCGAACCGGTCCCGCCAGCCGTCGCCCAGGTGGTCGGGCTTCTCGGCCCACTCCACCTTCCGCTTCTCGGCCAACTCCTGAAGTTGACCACCACCTCGAAGAGATGGTTGAGCAGATCACGGACCACGTAGTCGTGGCACGGCGTGGGCAGGTCAAGCTGATCGTCGGCGATGCCGCGCACCACGTCGACGGTTCGCGGCGCGGCAGCCGCCAGCAGGTCGCTAGTCTGAGTGGTCATAGGGCCAGCGTATGAGGGTGGTCTTGAACAAATGCGACAGCGACCACGGGCGACAGCCGGGGATTCTCGACCCCGGACGAATGCTGCGCGAGGTGCGCTTCCGTCGGCACCTGCCGGCGGAGCCGCTACGTCCGTGGGTCGAGCACTACTGGTTGATCGACTGGGCGTTGCGCACACCGTTCGAGCAGCGGGTCGTGCCGCACCCGGCGGTCAACGTGGTCTTCCGGCGCGACGGCGACAGCAACAGCAACAGCAACGGGCCGGAGTACGGCGAGGTGGCCGGGGTGGGGCGTGACCTGTTCCGGATCACGCTCAGCGGCACCGGCAGGGTCTGCGGCGTGCAGTTCCGCCCCGGTGGCTTCCACGCTTTCTGGCGCCAGCCCGTCAACCAGCTGACCGGCCGCCGAGTGCCACTGCCCACCGGCCGGCTGGCACTCCCCGACTTCCCGGTGTGCGCGGGCGCCGACGACGAACGCTGCCACGCATTGGACAGCATGCTCGCGGGTTGGGCGCCGGAGCCGGACGCGTTGGCCGAGGAGGCGATCCGGCTGGCCGAGGCGATCCGCACCGATCGTTCCGTGCTGCGGGTCGACGACTTCGCCGCACGGCACGACCTTCCGGTCCGCCGATTGCAGCGGCTCTTCATCGAGTACGTGGGGTCGGGCCGAAGTGGGTGATCCGCCGCTACCGACTCCAGGAGGCTGTGGAACAGGCCGCCGGTGGTCCGCTGAGCTGGGCCGACCTCGCCGCCGACCTCGGCTACAGCGATCAGGCCCACCTGGTCCGCGACTTCACCGCCGTGGCCGGGTGTCACCCGCCGCGTACGCCCGCTCGGTGCGTTAAGTAAGCCGAGCGAGCTGACTGCTCAGCGGCGGCGCAGGACGACCACGGCGACGTCGTCCTGGATCTCCGGTGGGGCCAGTTCCACGAGCAGTCGGTCGCAGAACCGGTCCAGGTCACCGTCGACAGTGGCGCAGACCGCGGCGAGCGCGGCGAGCCCTTCGTCGATGGTGGCGTCCCGTCGCTCGATCAGCCCGTCGGTGTAGAAGACCAGCGTGGCCCCGGCCGGCAGCACGAACTCCAGGTCGGCCGGGCGGGGTGCGCGGACGCCGAGCAGCGGTGCGGAGTGCTGCACGAACTCGATCTTGCCGTCCATGGTGAGCACCGGCGGAAGATGCCCGGCGCTGGCCAGCCGGATCCGTCCGCTCGGCGGTGCAGCAGCAGTACGCAGAGTGTGGCGATCTCGTTCGGGAGCAGCGTCCGCATCAGCTCGTTGACCCGGTGCAGGATCTCGCCGGGCTGGTGGCCCTCGACCGCGTACGCCCGCACGGCGTGCCGCAGCTCGGCCATCACGGTCGCCGCGTGCAGCGAGTGGCCGGCGACGTCCCCGATCGCCAGCAGCAGGTGCCCGTCCAACATCACCAGCTCGTAGAAGTCGCCGCCCACCTCGGTCTGCGCGCTGGCCGGCTCGTAGCGCACGGCAAGGTCCAGGCCGGCCACCGTGGGCAGCCCGCGCGGCAGCAGGCTGCGTTGGAGGGTGACCGCGATCCGGTGTTCCTCGTCGAACGAGCGCTGCCCCTCCACGGCCGCCGCCACCGCCTGAGCCAACTGCTTGAGCACCGGGGTCCGGGCGGTCTGGGTGGCGGTCGGGACCACCACGTACAGCGGGGCCCGGTCCTCGCGCAGTCGGGCGGCGGCGACGGTCACCGTGTCGTCCACCGGCCAGTCGACAAGCGCCCAGTTCGCCGAGGGCTCGACCCGGACCGTGGCACCGGTCGGTACGCCGGTGTCGTCGACGACCCACGGCACCACGGCGGCCACCGCGCCGGGACCGGCGCAGATCCCCGCCAGACAGTCACCGTCGAACGTCTCGGCGATCACCGCAGCCGGGCTCTTGAAGATCTGGGCGGCACCCTCGGCGGCGGTCTCCAGCAGACGCGCGAACGTCGGCGCGGCGTGCACCGTCACTGTGGTGTCGGCCAACCCGAGCAGCCGCTCGGCGAGCAGTTCGGCGCGTTGCCGGGCCTGGTAGTAGCGCAGCACGGCCCGGGTGGTGGCGATCAGCTCCTCGGGCTCGATGGGCTCGGTCAGGTACGCGTCCGCACCCCGGGTCAGCCCCTGGGCGCGGTCGGCCACGTCCACGGCGTGCGCCGACACGTGGATGACCGGCATCGCGGGTGCCGCGCCTTGATCTGTTCGCAGACCTCGTAGCCGCTGAGGTCGGGCAGCCGGACGTCGAGGACCACCAGGTCGATCCGGTCCGCCTCGACGCGAGCCAACGCCTCGACGCGAGCCAACGCCTCGGCGCCGTTCTCGGCCTCCAGCACTGTGAACCCGGCCCGGGTCAGCCAGCTGACCAGCAGGTAACGCTTGGTACGACTGTCGTCGACCACCAGGATGGTTGCCGGCATGCCGTCCACGCCGTCACGCCCGCCGGTGGGCAGGGTTACCGTGAATGTGCTGCCTTCGCCCGCGCGCTGGTCAGCTGCAGCGTCCCGCCGAGCAGTGTCACCAACCGCCGGGCGTACGGCAGGCAAGGCCGGTGCCGCCGACTCGGGTGGCGCCCGGCACCTGGTAGAACTCCTCGAAGATCCGGTCGTGCAGCTCGGGATCGATGCCCGGCCCGGTGTCGCTGACCTCGAAGTGCCAGCGGTTGCCGTGTTGGCGGGCCCCAGTCGCACCTCGCCGCGCTCGGTGAACTTCAGCCCGTTGTGCAGCAGGTTACGCAGCACCTGACCGAGCAGCACCTCGTCGGTGCGCAGCAGAGCGGGCGTACTCGGCTCCTCGACGACCAGTTCCACCCCGGGCGGGTGGCCAGCGCGCGCAGGGTGCCGCGCAGTTGACCGAAGACCGGACGTAGGTCGACGTCGGCCAGTTCCGGCTCGATCCGGCCGGACTCCGCCTTGGCGAGGTCGAGCAGTTCGTTGACCAGGTTGAGCAGGTCTGCCGCCGAGGAGCGGATCAGAGCGACCTGACGGCCCTGTTCGTCGGTGAGCGGGTCGGAGGCGGAGTCGGTGAGCAGCCGCCCCAACCCGATGATCGCGGTGACCGGGGCGCGCAGCTCGTGGCTCACGTTGGCCAGGAACCGGCTCTTCGACTCACTGGCCGCGCGGAGCTGGGCGGACTTCTCATCCAGCTCGGCGTAGAGGGCGACGACGCCCGGTTGGTCTCCTCCAGCTCCTCGGTGAGCTGGTTGTAGAGCGCCAGCACGCCGTGGTTGGTCTCGGCCAGCTCCTCGTTGAGCACGGCCAACTCGTCGCGCTGGCTGCGTACCTCGTCGAGTGCGGCGATGAGCTGCCCGTTCTGCACCGTCAACTCGTCCAGCGCACTGCCCGGCGCGGTACGGCCGAGTTCGGTACGGAACTCGGCGAGCCGCTCCGGTGTCGGTGTCGGCGCGTTGGCCGGGACTCGTCGGGACATCCTCACGACCGTAACCCCTCGACGGTCGACACGCTCAGTGTGTCGACCAGTCGGGACACCGCGCCGGACTGGGGTTGGTAGCGGCCGTCCGGTAGTGGGGACACCGGGGCCAGGTCGGCGCGCAGGTGGAACCGGCCGTCGGGACCCGCGTCGATGTGGAAGGCGACGTCCGCACCGCCAGTCGTCCGCAGCAGGTCCCGGGCGACCTCACTGAGCGCGGTGGCGATCCGCACCTGGTCCTGGCGTTCGAGACCGACCACCGCGGCCACCTCGCGGCCCCGCTGGCGGATCACGAAGATGTCCTGCTCGACCCGGAGCGCCATCTGGAGAAGCGGCAGCGCGGCCGGCTCCCCGCTCACTCCCAGGACCTCGCGACCAGTACGCAGGCGTCGTCGCGTCGCACACCGGCGTCACGCAGGAGCGTCGACGCCATGACCAGCGGGGAACGCTCCGCAAGGCCCGGGTAGTCGGCCAACCGCCACCGGTCGACCACCCCGTCGCTGTGCATCACCAGCCGGGCACCGGGACCGAACGGGTAGTCGTACTCCCGGATCGTCGGCCGCTGGTGGCCGGCGATGCCGGGCAGCGACACCAGCCCCGGCGGTGGCCGCCCCTCGACGACGACGCCGGAGATGTTGCCCAGACCGGCGTAGTGCAGCACACCGGCTTCCGGCACGAGCTCGGCGACCGCGAGCGCGGCACCACGGGTGTGCGACATGCTCCGGTGCAGGTGGCCGACCACCGACGCCGGTGGGCCGGCCGGGCGTCCTGAACGCGGCCAGCGCCGCTTGTTGCGGCGTTGGCCAGCGGGCCGTGCCCCAGGCCATCGCTGACCAGCAGCTGGTGCCGCCCGTCGGCGACCCGGACCGCGTACCCGTCGCCGCTGACCGTTTCGCCGGTGATCGGGCGGGTGAGGGCGCCGGCCCAGGACGGCCGCGCGGCTCCGCCGGCCAGACCTGCACGGCGAGGACGGTCCCCGGCCGGGCAGTGAGTAGCCGTCGAACCAGCTGGCCTGGCGGACGATGGCACCCAGACCGATGCCGAGCGTGCCGGTGGTGGAGTGCCCGTCCTGGGACGAGACGGTCAGGTCGGCCATGCCGGGCCCGGAGTCGATGGCGATCAGCTCCACACCGGCCTGCCCGGCGCGGCGTACCGGCCGCAGCAGCAGGACGCCCTCGTCGGCGTGCTTGACCAGGTTGCTGGTCAGCTCGGCCGCGACGATGGCCAGGTCGGCGATGCGCGCCTCACCCATCTGCACCTGCGCGCCGAGGCGTTCAGCGGCGCGCCGGACCGCGCTTGCCGCGCTACCTGCCTCCACCCGGAACCAGATGCCGCTGTCGGTGACAGCATCGGCGTTCACCGGGACCACTTGGTGACCGTGATCCGCGTGCCGGTTCCGGTGGATGTCTCGATCTCGAATTCGTCGACCAGTCGGCGGGACCCGCTGAGCCCGAGGCCGAGGCCACCGCCGCTGGTGTAGCCGTCGGTCATGGCCAGATCGAGGTCGGCGATGCCCGGTCCGGAGTCGGCGAAGACGATCCGGACGCCCTTACGTCGACCGTTGTCCACGGTCGCCACCTCGACCGAGCCGCCGCCGCCGTACACCAGTGTGTTGCGAGCCAGCTCGCTCGCCGCGGTGACCACCTTGGTCTGGTCGACGAGCGACAGCTTGACGGCCACCGCCACCGCGCGGACCAACTGCCGGACGCGTACCACGTCCTCGTCGCTCTGGACCGCCTGCGCCTGCGGCTGGCCCAGGTCGATGCCCGCGGTCACGTCGTGGCCGTCTCGGCGTCCGGATCGTCGTCGAGCTGGTAGTCGAGCTCGTCGGCGTGGGCCGCCGCGATCAGCTCCATGCCGCGCTCGACGTTCAGCGCGGTACGGATGCCGTTCAGCGACAGCCCCAGTTCGACAAGTGTGATCGCGACGGCGGGACGCATCCCGACCACTACCGTCTCCGCGTCGAGCACCTGGAGATCGACGCGATGGTGGACAGCATCCGCCCGACGAAGGAGTCGACGATGTCCAGCGCGGTGATGTCGATGATGACGCCGTGGCAGCCGGTGGCCACGATCCGCTCGGCCAGGTCCTCCTGGAGCGCGACCGCCGTCTGGTCGGACATGTCGAGCTGGATGGAGACGAGCAGGATGTCCCCGATCTTGAGGATCGGCACCTCTCCATCAGGCGTCCCGGCGCTGCTGGCGGCGGGCGGTCTCCACCCCGTTGAGCCGCAGCACGTGACGCAACGCGTCGGCGAGGCTCGCCTTGGTGGCGATGTCGCCGAACTCGATGCCGAGCGCGACGATGGTCTGCGCGATCTGCGGGCGGATGCCGGAGATGATGCAGTCGGCGCCCATCAGTCGGGCGGCCACCACGGTCTTCAGGATGTGCTGGGCGACCTGGGTGTCCACCGCCGGGACGCCGGTGATGTCGATGATCGCGTACGGCGAGCTGGTGTCGACCAGGGTCTGCAGCAGCCGCTCCATCACGACCTGGGCCCGGGCCGAGTCCAGCGTGCCGACCAGCGGGACGGCAACCACGCCCTCCCAGAGCTTGACCACCGGCGTGGAGAGCTCGAGCAGCTGCTCGGCCTGGTCGGCGATCAGGCTCTCCCGGGTGCGGACGAAGCCTCGAAGGTGAACAGGCCCATCTCGTCGATGAGCTTGGCGAAGGCGACGTAGTCGCTGAGCGCGTTCGGGCCGCCGGCCTCCTGCACCAGCTCGGCCAGCACGTCCTTGAGCGCGAAGATGCTGACCGTGGTCTCGGTGGCGGAGAAGCCCTGCCGGGCCCGGCCACGGGACAGCTCGGAGAGCGCGGCGCGCAGCTCGGCTGCATTCTCGGCGGACAGGTCGATGGTGCCCTGCTTGCCGGTGATGAGGATGGCGCTGTGCAGATCCTGAACCTGCCGGCGCAGCTCGGCCTGACTCAGACGGCCCCGCAACGAACCGGTGACGATCTCGGTCCACCGAGTCGTGACCCGCTCGGCCTGCCCGCCGAGCAGCGCGGCGAGCCGACCACTCTCTTCGGTGCTCAACGCCATTTGGAACCCCTTGACCTGGACCGGGCGGACTCTATCACCGGGGCCGACCTACTACTTGCCCCGTAGCAACGGAATGACGACGGCCACCCGATCCCGGCTCCGTTCTGCGTCCGACCCCGTCGTGGGATACCGTTCCCCGATAACAGGAGGTCTGGCGAATGTCGTTGACGGTGCACACGGAACAACGCGGCGACGTGGTCGTCGTGTCGGTCGCGGGCGAGCTGGACATGGCCACTGCACCGCAACTGCAGGATCAGATCACCGACCTGCTCGACAAGGGCCGCAACCGGCTGGTGTTCGACCTGGCGGAGGTCTCGTTCTGCGACTCGACCGGTCTGTCGGTCTTCGTCCGCGCCAAGAACAGCTGCGACGAGGCCGGCGGCGTGGTCCGACTGGCCGCCCGCAGCGGGTGTGCTGCGCATCCTCGAGGTGAGCGGGCTGGTCGAGGTGCTGCACACCTACCCGACGGTGGACGGGGCAGTCGCCGGCGAATCGACGCCGGCTTCCTCCTGACCGCTCTGGCTCGTCACTCGTCCTCGACGTAACGGGGACGAGCGATCGCCATGCCCGCCGCCGTCTGCACGGCAAGGGCGCCCAGCAGGAACCCGATCGGTGCGGTCCAGCCACCGGTGGCCTCGTAGAGGATGCCGACCATCAGCGGGCCGAGGGCCGCGATCACGTACCCGGTGCTCTGCGCGAACGCGGAGAGCGCGACCGTCCCTCGGCGGTGCGGGCGCGCAGACCGATGGCGGTCAGGATCAGCGGGAACGCGCCCTGACCGATCGCCAACAGGGCGACCCAGAGCAGCGCGGCACCGCGCGGGCGAGTGCCAACCCCAGGTAGGCCAGCACCGACGCGGTGGTCAGCCCCAGCACCAGCGGACGCAGGCTGCGCAGCCGACCGGCCAGGGTGGGCATCAGCAGCGCGATCGGCACGCCCAGCGCGGTCACTCCGGCGAGCAGCAGCCCGGCCGACTCCGGCTGGTAGCCGGCGTCGCGGAACAACTGGGCCAACCAGCCCATGATCGCGTACCCACTGAGCGACTGCGCCCCGAAGTAGACGGCCATCGCCCAGCCGAGCCGGGTCCGCGCCGGCCGCACCCGCGCGGGCGCGGCGGCGATCGCCGTCGGGGTCGCCCGCCGTGCGGCGGCGCGGGTCCGCAGCGCCAGGGCACCCACGGAGTACGGCCACCGCGGCCATCGCGGCCCAGACGCCGAGCCCGGCCCGCCAGGACCCGAAGGCGTGCGCGATCGGCACCGCGGAGGCGGCGGCCACCGTCGTGCCCACTGTCAGTGCCATCGTGTACGCGCCGGTGACCAGTCCGGTGCGGTGCGGAAAGTGCTGCTTGACGAGCATCGGCAGCAGGATGTTGGCGACCGCGATGCCGGACAGCGCCAGCGCGCTGGTGAGCACGAAGATCAGGGCCGAGTCGGTGGCGACCCGGAGCACCTGGCCGACGGCGAGGGCGAGCATGGCGACCACCAGCACCCGGGCCGGCGCCACCCGGCGGACCAGCCACGGGTGAGCGCGCCGAGGCCGGCGAACGCGATGGTCGGCAGGGTGGTGACCAGACCGGCGGTCGCGCCGGAGAGGCCCAGCCCGTCGCGGACCTCGTCGAGGAGCGCGCCGAGGCTCGTCACGACGGCCCGCAGGTTGAGCGCGACCAGCAGCATCCCGACCAGCACCAGTGCACCGCCGGTCGCCGGGTGCGTCCGCCGGCCGACGTCGGGGTCCCGCGCCGGGCGGGGTCGACGGCGACGGGTGCGGGCGGTGCCGGAGCGGCGACTGGTGGCGGGGTCATGACCTCTAACCTACAATCATGGGATGAATTTGGGACCGGTGATGTAACCAGTGCCACCGTCGGTTGAATTCCCTCCGCTCCGCCGGTGCCGCCCCGGCCAGCCCGCCGTGCCGCCCCGCGGCCACCGGGTCCGGCAGACCACCGAGCAGCTCCGCGCCCGGATCCTCGGCGGCGAGTGGCCCGTCGGCGGCCGCATCCCCACCGAGCCGCAACTGGTCGCCGCGCTGGGCGTCGGTCGCAACACGGTCCGCGAGGCGGTCCGCGCCCTGGTGCACGCCGGGTGCTGGAGTGCCGGCAGGGCTCCGGCACCTACGTGGTGTCCACCGACGAGTTGGCTCCGGTGGTCGCCCGCCGACTCGGCGACGACCGGATGACCGAGGTCGTCGAGGTACGCCGCGCCTTCGAGGTGGAGGCTGCCCGTCTCGCCGCGCTGAGGCGTACACCGGAGGACCTGGCGGCGCTCGACGGCGCGCTCGCCGCACGCGAGGCCGCCTGGCACGGCGGCCGGGTCGACGCCTTCGTCGAGGCCGACGCGGCACTGCACACGGCGGTGGTCGCGGCCGCGCACAACGCCATGCTCGCCGAGCTGTACGCCTCGGTCGGCACCGCCCTGCGCAGCACCGTCGCCCAGGCGATGGGAGGCGCGCTCACTCCCGAGCGCTACGTCGACCACACCCGACTGGTCGAGGCGATCCGGGCCGGCGATCCCGGCCAGGCGGCGCTCAAAGCCGGCGCTTTTCTGGAACCCGCCGAACGGGCATAGGTTGTGCCGGACAGAAAAGCGGACACCTCGGGAGTACGAATGCTCAAGGGCTTCAAAGACTTCATCATGCGCGGGAACGTCGTCGACCTGGCGGTCGGTGTCGTCATCGGCGCCGCGTTCACGGGCGTGGTCACCGCCCTCACAACCTCGTCTCAAGCCGATCATCAAGCTGGTCGGCGGCGGGGACGATCAGTTCGCTGGTCAGTGGAGGATCAGCGAGGACAACTACATGGACTGGGCCGGGTTCATCAACGCCCTGATCACCTTCCTGCTCACCGCCGCGGTGCTCTACTTCTTCGTGGTGTTCCCGATGAACAAGCTGGCCGAGCGGCGGCAGCGGGCGAGGAGCCGCCACCCTCCGCGCCGAGCGAGGAGGTCAAGCTGCTCACCGAGATCCGGGACGCCCTGGTCTCCGCCGGCCACACCACCCCGGCCAGCAGCGTGGGGCACTGGACGACGTACTGGGTCGCCGCACCGAGCCGCCGGCGCCGCGCTGACCCGAGCGGATGCACATCGGCCCCTGCGGATCCCGCAGGGCCGCACTTTCGTACGTGTGTTCGATAGAGTCCCGCCATGGAGCAGCGAAAGCACTGGTGGAACGGGAAGTGGGGCGGCTGGCCCGGCGGGATGTCTTCCTGCGGGTGGACGCCGACCGGTGGCACGTCGAGCAGCGAGCCGGCGGTGCCGAGGGCATCTCCCGGTTCTATGAGTACGGCAGTGCTGACGAGGCCGAGGACACCGTCCGTGCGCTGCTCGACGGGCCGGACACCTGGCGGGAGCTGTCCCCACGGCCGCCCAGCAGCTGGACCCTCCCGAACAGCTGATCACCGAGCTTCCGACCCACGGCCTCCGGCCTCCGGGCTGCCGGACCCCACCGGGCGGACGGGCGGCGGCGTTTAGCGGCGTGCCGCCTCGGGAACCGCGATGGGATGGATCAGCAGGACGAGCAGCAGGCGACCATCTCGCGGATCACCACCGGGATGCCGGTGATCGACTCGGCCGGCACCGAGGTTGGGACCGTCGACCTCGTCCAGCGAGGCGACCCGAACGCGGTGACCGTCCAGACGTCGACCGCCGACCCGGGCAGCAGCCTGGACGAGCTGATCGAGGCGACCGCGGTCGAGGAGCCGGACGTGCCGGCCGATCTGGCGGCCCGGCTGCTGCACAGCGGTTACCTCAAGGTGTCGACCGAGCTGACCCGTACCGGCGCGGTCTACGTACCGGCGGACCGGATCGGGTCGGTGGCCGACGGCCGGGTCCTCCTGGCCGTCGGGGTGGCCGACCTGCCTCCCGAGGAGTGACCCCACCGCCCTGATCGACTCGGGTTCAAGGAAGTCGGGGCGTCCGGAGGCTTGGGACAGCCCGACTTCATGAAACCCGAGTGGATCTCCCGCGCCGGCAGCAGGCTGATCCGGCGCGGCGGGCTGATCCGGCCGACCGGGCTGGTCCGGCGCGGCGGGCTGGCGGCGGTGGAAGAGCAGCAGCATCAGGCAGCCCGCGACCAGGCCCCAGAACGCGCCGCCCACGCCGATCAGCGTCACCCGGAGGCGGTCACCACGAAGGTGACCACGGCGGCCTCCCGTGTCGTCGGGTCGGTCACCGCCGAGGCGAGCGCGCCGGCGAGCGCACCCAGCAGGGCCAGCCCGGCGACCGCCTCGATGAGGATCGGCGGGGCGACCGCGACAAGTGTGGTGGCCACGCCGGCGCCCAGTCCGAGCACGGCCAGCCCGGTGCCGGCGGTGACCGAGGCGATCCACCGGCGCTCCGGGTCCGGGTGGGCGTCGGGGCCGGCGGCCAGCGCGGCGGTGATCGCCGCGAGGTTCACCGCGTGCCCACCGGCCGGGGCGGCGAGCAGACTTGCCAGGCCGGTGGCCCGCAGCGCCGCGCCGAACGGCGGACGGTAGCCGTAGCCGGTCAGCACCGCCATGCCGGGTACGTTCTGCGCGGCCATGGTGACCAGGAACAGCGGCAGGGCCAGGCCGACCAGGGCCGAGGTGTTCCACGCCGGCGCGGTGAGCGTGACCGAGGGGATCAGCGTCGCACCGGTCAGGCCGGCGGGCGGTGTGGTCAGTGCGATCGCTGCCACCGCCACCACCAACGCACCGGCACCGCCCAGCGGCGGGCGAAGCGGTGCAGCAGCAGCCAGCCGACCACCACCGGACCGGCCACCGTGGGCAGCTCGACCAGCGCGCGGACCGGGGCGGTGCACAACGGCAGCAGCACACCGGCGAGCATCGCGCCGGCCACCGGCTTGGGAATGGCGGCCACCGCGCGGCCAAGCGGCGGGAACAGTCCGGCCGCGACGATCAGCGCACCGGAGACGAGGAAGGCGCCCACCGCGACCGGCCAACCGCCCGGCGGCGCTCCGGTGGCCACCAGCAGCGCCGCGCCCGGCGTGGACCAGGCCACGCTCATCGGTATCCGGTGCCGCCAGCCCAGCCAGACGGCGGCGAGCCCGCACGCCACGCAGAGGGCCAGCAGGCCGGAGGCGGCTGCTGGTCCGACGCGCCGGCCGCCCGGAGCCCGGCCAACACGACGGTGAACGAGCTGGCGAAGCCCACCAGGGCGGTCACCACACCCGCCAGAACCGGTTGTACGCGTCCGGCCACTTCACCCTCCCCGCGTGTTCCGTTTACGGAACGACAGCGTGTAGCACGATAGCCGGGTGCCGCACCCACCACCAGCCCGCGTCCGGGCCTCGACGTGGACCCGCCGTCGTCGGTCGCCGGGTCCGCGCCCTCCGCGAGGAGCGGGGCTCGCTGTCCACACTGGCCCGGCTCGCCGGCGTCGGAAAGGCCACCCTCTCCGGCCTGGAGCACGGCACCCGAAACCCGACCCTGGAGACGCTCTGGGCGGTCACCGCGCAACTCGGCGTGCCGTTCACCGCTCTGCTGGCCGAGCCGACCGCCGGGCCCACCGCGCACGGCACCGCGGTCACCGCCACCCTGCTGGAGGTGTTCACCGACACCGACGCGACCTACGAGCTGTACCGGATGCGGGTCGCGCCCGGCCCTGTCCAGCTCTCCCCGCCCACCAGCCGGGGTCACCGAGCACATCACCGTCTTCGCCGGAGTGCTGCGGGCCGGGCCGGCCGACGCGCCGCTGACCGCCCCGGCCGGTGGGCATCTTCGCTGGGTGTCGGACGTGCCACACAGCTACGCGGCGCTGGGTGACGAGGAGGTCCACGCCAGCCTGCTGCTGCGCTATCCACGCCGCTGAGGCCCGCGAATCGCCGAACCGGCGGCGGAAATCGCAATGATTCTCGACGTACGCAGGAGCCGTAGAGACGAATCCGGGTTGTTCTTGGCAAGCTTGACCCCATGACGCTGATCCTCCGCTCGGTCATCCTCAACGACATCGGCTTGGTGCGCACCAACAACGAGGACTCCGCCCTCGCCGGTGACCGCCTGATCGCCGTCGCCGACGGCATGGGCGGGCTGCCCGCGGGCGAGGTGGCGAGCGAGATCGTGATCCGGATCCTGGACGAGCTGGCTCCGCCCACCGACCCCGACGGCGCCGCCGACGCCCTGCGTGCCGTGGTCAGCACCGCCAACCAGCGCATCCACGCCGCCATCACTGTCGACCCGAGCCGGGACGGGATGGGCACCACGCTCACCGCGGCGCTGCTGGCCGGCGAGACGCTGGTGCTGGCCCAGGTGGGTGACTCCCGCTGCTACCTGCTGCGCGACGGGGAGCTGACCCAGCTCACCCGGGACGACACGTTCGTGCAGGCGCTCGTCGATCAGGGCACGCCTCGCCCGAGCAGGCCCGCCACCACCCGCAGCGGTCCCTGGTGACCCGGGCCGTGCAGGGCGCCGACACCCCACCGGCGGTCGGTGTGCTCACCGTGGTTCCCGGCGACCGACTGCTGCTGTGCAGCGACGGGCTTTCCGACTATGTCGAGGACGAGGCCATCGCGGCGGCGCTGGGCATGTACGCCGACCGTCAGCAGTGCGGCGAGCAGTTGGTGAAGCTGGCTCACCACGCCGGCGCACCGGACAACGTGACAGTCGTGGTCTCCGACGTCGTAGCCCGCTGACCCGCACGGTCCGCTCGGTGATCCACGGATCGCGCCATTTCGGTTGCCCCGTGCATCGGGGCAGGCTGAGATGGGCGAATGACCATCCGCCGGGTGACCGCCGACGAGCGCCTCACCACCAGCTTCCCGCTGGCCGCGTACGCCTTCGAGTCCTCACCGCTCGGTGCCGCACGAATCGACGAGTTCCGCGACTACCTGCCCTACCAGGAGGGCAACCGGACGTTGATCACCGAGGAGGGCGGTGCCACGCTGGCCGCCGCCTCGGCCATTCCGATGCGGCAGAACCTGCGTGGGTGGTGCTGCCGATGGCCGGCGTCGCCGGGTGGCGACCCACCCGCTGGCCCGCCGGCAGGGCACGTCCGGACGTTGCTGCACCAGCTCCTCGACGAGATGCGCGACGAGGGCATGTGCTCAGCACGCTCTATCCGTTCCGGCCCAGCTTCTACGCCCGGTTCGGCTACGTCGGGCTGCCCAAGCCACGTCGGGTCACCTTCACCCCGGCCAACCTGGGGTCGCTGCTCGGGTGGACCTGCCCGGCGAGGTGGGCTGGGAACGCATCGCCGCCGGCTATCCGGCGTGGCGCTCGTTCACCGAGCGCAACCTCCAGCAACGGCACGGCTTCTCGATCTTCCCGGACTACCGGGCGAACGGGATGCGTGACCGCGACGAGTACTGGCTGCTCACCGCCCGGGTGGCCGGGGAGGTCACCGGCGCACTGACGTACCGGATCGACGAACACGGCGGCACGCTGCACGGCAACGAGCTGCTGGTCGCCGACCGCTCGCGCGGACGTTGCTGTTGCAGTTCCTCGCCCGGCACGTCGACCAGATCGAGCGGATCTCCGTCCAGGTCCCGCCGGACGAGTTGCCGGAGCTGTGGCTGACCGACCTGACGTGCACGTCGAGGCCCGCACGGCCGTGCCGGGTTCGTCCGCCCCGATGGCCCGACTGCTGTCGCTGGACGCGTTGCGCGGGCTGCCCACCGGCCCGGGTCGGGTACGGATCGAGCTGACCGGGGACCGCTGGCTGACCGGCACCCACCTGCTGGACGGCACGACCGGCGCGCTGGAACTGGTCGACGACGACGCCGGCCGTACGCCGACCGCAACACTCACCGCGGCCGGGCTTTCCGCCCTCGCGTACGGCGTACTGGACCCGAGTGAGCTGCCGTTGCGGGTCTGGGTGACGTGCCGGTGGACGCCGCCGCGGAGCTGCGCGGCATCTTCCGCCGGGTGCCGTACGTCTTCCCGACTTCTGAGACCTCTCACCATCGGGTTTGCCGCCCGGCGGTCGTGGGTACGGTCCCGCGAATGCCGGAGTGGTTACAGGCGGGTGGGTGGGGCTGCTGGCCGGGTCGGCGCTGCTGGTCGGGGCGGCGGTCGGCTACTTCGCTCGGTGCCGCAGCGCCTCACCGCGTCGATCATGGCGTTCGGCGCGGGGTGCTGCTCTCCGCCGTGTCGTTCGAGTTGATCGCCGAGGCGCACGAGCAGGGCGGGTTGCTGCCCACCGCGCTCGGCGCTGCCGTCGGCGCGGTCGCCTACACCGTGGCCAACCTGGTTCTCGCCCGGCACGGTGCCCGGCACCGGAAGCGCTCCGGCGACCAGCAGCCCTCCGAGGACGAGAAGCCCGGCTCCGGTCGGCGCTCGCCGTCGGCGCGCTGCTCGACGGCGTACCGGAATCGGTGGTGATTGGCGCGAGCCTGCTCGGCGGTGGCGCGGTCAGCCTGGTCACGGTGGCGGCGGTCTTCCTCAGCAACGTCCCGGAGGGCCTGTCCAGCGCGGCCGGCATGCGCCAGGCCGGCCGGAGTCGGCGGTACGTCTTCCTGCTCTGGACCGGGATCGCCCTGATCAGCGGGTGGCGGCGCTGCTCGGCAACACGCTGCTGGGCGGCGCCCCGCCGGAGGTGCTGGCCGGCATCACGGCACTGGCCGCCGGTGCGATCCTCGCGATGATCACCGACACCATGGTCCCCGAGGCGTTCGAGAACGCGCACCTGCTGGTCGGCCTGATCACGGTCGCCGGCTTCCTGACCGCGTTCGCCCTCTCCCACACCTGACCACCGGTCGGCACGTCTTAGCAGTGCATTAAGCCGGCATGGCGAATTCGTCGGGATGCCGCCGCGACTCCTAGCATCACGGGTGCGGATGACCTCGCTTGCTGCTCTGCTCGTCCTCGGTGTCGCCACCGCGACCCTGCCCGCCTGCGGTTCCAACGATCCGGCCCCGACCTTCCAGCCCGGCTCGTCCGCCGCCCCGAGGCGTCGGCCACCGGCGCCCCGGCCGCGACGCCGAAGCCCCGTCCGCCAGCCCGACGGCCAGCCCGAGCCCGAAGCCCGCCACCAGGTGCGCGCGGCCGGCAACCCGAACGGCCGGGCCACCGTGCCGGTCGCGGCACGCGCGGTGGACACCTCGAAGCCGACCGGACCATCGGCACCGGCACCCCGGCGAGTTGCACCTCAGCGGCGGTCGTGAAGGCCGTCGCGGCCGGCGGTGTCATCACGTTCAACTGTGGACCGGCCCCGGTGACCATCAAGATGGCCGCCACCGCGAAGGTCCGCAACGCCAACGGGCCGAAGATCGTGCTGGACGGCGGCGGCACTGTCACGTTGAGCGGCCAGGGGCAGCGCCGCATCCTCTACATGAACACCTGCGACGAGGCCCAGGGCTACACCACCTCGCACTGCCAGAACCAGGACCACCCGCAGCTCACCGTGCAGAACCTGACCTTCGCCGACGGCAACTCCACCGGCGAGAAGGCCGAGGGCGGCGGTGGTGGGGCGATCTTCGTACGCGGAGGTCAGTTCAAGGTGGTCAACTCACGCTTCGTCCGCAACCGCTGCGACCGGACCGGCCCCGACCTGGGCGGCGCGGCCATCCGGGTGCTGAGCCAGTACGAGAACAGGCCGGTGTACGTGGCGGGCAGCACCTTCGGTGGCGCATCCGGCCAGGGCGGTTCCTGCTCCAACGGGGCGCGTTGAGCAGCATCGGCGTCTCCTGGGTGGTGCTGAACAGCGTGCTCAGCCACAACGAGGCGATCGGCAGCGGCGCCAACCCGGCCAAGTCCGGCACGCCCGGCGGCGGCAGCGGCGGCGCGATCTACTGCGACGGCAACGAGTTCACCGTACGGATCGCCGGCACGATCATCGAGAACAACAAGGCCAACGAGGGCGGCGGCGCGGTCTTCTTCGTGAGCAACAACCGCACCGGCACCATGAAGATCGAAAACTCGACCCTGCGCCGCAACCCCAGCGGCAAGTTCGAGACCCGTGGCTTCCCGGCATCTTCTTCCTGGGCGCCCGCAACCCCACGGTAACCAATTCCAAGCTGAGCTGACCCGGCGCTGCCCGCGCGCCGCTCGATCGCGCGGTGATCAAGAGCTTTCGGTCAAAACCGCCGTCTTGGTGACCGAAAGCTTTGATCACCCGGCTGGGCGGGCGTCGTAGGGTTTCCTCGCCTGGGGATGGGCTCGGAGGAGGCTGCCGGGCGGCCGGGCAGGTTGGGCGCGCCGGACATCGGCGGGCTTCCCGTGTGATCGCCGTCGGCCATTCCGGCGAAGAGTTCCTTGAGCGCCGTCAGCGCGCTGATCTTGGGCAGCCAACCCAGCTCGGTCTCCGCGCGCTCGCTGGACATCAGCGGGGCGTTCAGACCCAGCTCCACCCAACCCGCGTCGACCGGCTGCAACCGTGCCCGCCAGCTCAGCGCCGCCGCCGCTCGCAGCACCGGCGCGGCGACCGGCACCGTCCAACCGTGGAAGTGCCGGGCCACCAGCTCCGGGTGAGCACCGGGTCCGCGGCGACGTTGAAGGCGCCGCGCGCATCACCCACCACCGCCCGGGTGTACGCCTCAGCCACGTCGTCGGCGTGCACCGCCTGCATCCGCAGCCGGCGGTTGGTCGGCACCAGCGGGATCCGACCGAAACGCAGCAGCCGCACCGGCGCGAACGGACCGAGAAGTAACGGGTGATCTCCGCACCGGCGGCCCGCTGGAAGATCAACCCGGGTCGCATCCGCACCACCCGTAGCGTCGGGTGATCCCGCTCGACCCCGTCCAGCAGCGCTTCCACCTCTGCCTTGTGCTGGCTGTACGACGAGCCGGGCACACCCGTGGTCGGCCACCGCTCGCTGATCGGGTGGTCCTTCGGGCCGGGCGCGTAGGTGCCGACCGACGAGGCGTACACCAGCGCCGGCACTCCGGCCCGGACCACCGCGTCGATCACCGCCCGACTGCCCTCGACGTTGGTCCGCCGCAGCACCCGCTGGTCGTGACTGGGCTGGATCTGCCAGGCGAGGTGCACCACCGCGTCCGCGCCCCGGAACACCTCGGCGAGTTGCCCCGCCGCTCCCGGCGCGCCGATGTCGCAGGAGTGCCACTCCACCTGGTCGTACGGCTCGCCAGCATCCGGACCGGGCAACCGCCGGACGACCCCGGCCAGCTCCACGCCCGCTCCCGGCGCAGCCGGCGCAGCACCGCCGTACCGACGTTGCCGCTGGCCCCCACCACCACGATCCGCATGCCCGACCCGTACCCGCCCAGCAGCCGCTCAACCGTGCCGCGCCCGGCTGGGCGCGCGACCGCGCATGATCCACTCGACTTCCTGGAAGTCGGGCCTCGTTCGATCTAGACCGCGCTGTGCGCCGGCCGCTGGCGGGCGATGTTCATGTGGCGAGCGCCGGCCGGCCGCAGGCATCGACGGCCGGCCGGAAGCCGAGAGTCGCCGACGCGCGCTGTCGGGTAACCTGAGCGCGCGGGCCGCTAGCTCAATGGCAGAGCTGTGGACTTTAATCCATAGGTTCAGGGTTCGAGTCCCTGGCGGCCCACCACAGACCCTCTGATCTGCAAACCTGAACCAAAGATGATCCGGCGCAACCAGGGCAGAGTTCAGGTCGGATCTTGGCCGGAGGAACGTGTCCGCCGCTTGCCGCCTGCTTCCCGCAGGAGGTCGCCGACCAGGCCGCAGGCGATCCGTGACCGGCACTGTTCACACCCAGCGCAGCCACGCACACGGCCGCATTGCAGCTCCTCGCGGAACCGGGCCGGCTGGCGACGAGCAGCACGTCGAGCGAGACGTCCGGGCCGAGTGTCGAGGCAACAAGAAGGCAGCAGGGACCTCGAATGAGGTCGGCCCGAACCGGCAACGGATGGCTGGCGGCAAGTGCCTACCGGCATCGCTCGGCAGCCGGCGGCACGCATCGACAACACCTGTCCGGCTCGCGCCTTCTCGGGCTGGCCTAGCATCGCCCGCCGCTATCCTGGACAGCGACAGGTCCTTCACGCCGATAGTCGTACGCCGATCTCCATCATGGAGGGATCGTGAGCGATTTCAGCTGGTGGAACGTCGTGCCATCCACGGTGGGCGGTCTGATTGGCGGCGGCTTCGCTCTTCCGCTGGTGCCGCAGCAGGCCGACGCGAACGACGCAAGGCTCGGGAGGCTCACGAACGTGAGGGCCTCCTCAGCGCTCGCCTGGTGCTCCTGCGCCTCGAAAAGCTCTATATCAAGTACCAGAGCAAGAAAAATCCGGGTCAACTGACCGAGGAGGGTGAACAGAGCCGACATGCCCTCCTTCGAGACCTGGAGACGTGGGCGGCGTCCCTGAGGACGACGCATGTTCGTGAAGCGCTGGAGTTTGCCGCACGCGCCACGACTCACAGCGGCATCACAACATTCCAGGGTGACCGCAACTGGCTCGTCACTCGCAACGTCTGCAGCTACGCGATTGACGTGATTTCCGCGGAACTTCGCAGGTCGCATTCGCCAGCAACCCCGAAGTTCGTTGCGGCATATCGATCCGCCATGGACCAGGCCGAGCAGGTTGGCATGCAGCAGTTCGAACAGTGGGAAGCCGAGCAGCGACGAGGCCATCGCGACCAGAGCTAGAGGCCGACCTTTGTCGGGCGGCAGCCGGTGGGCCTGGGGCTCGGGGCAACGAGGGCACCGCTCAGGTCCGGACTCGCCCCCGGCGTGCCATGCTCTTCCTCCGCGGCCCCACCAACATCGAACGGCCCCGGCGACGATGTGTCGCCAGGGCCGTTGCATCCCGTACGGGTCAGGACTGCGCAGCCGGGACGAGGCCGATGTCGACCAGGGTCTGCCCGGCGTCACTCACCTCGACCACGGCGCTCCAGCCCCGGTTGTAGTAGCCGCCGGTGCTGCCGATGATGTCCGAATCGGTGGCGTCGTCGCCGACGTTCGGGGTGGTGAAGGTGTACGGCGACCCGTCCTGCAGGTAGACGTTCGCTACGTAACGGCCGGGCTTGAGCCGGGTCCGGTAGGTGCCGTCCTCGTAGACGGTTGCCCGCGGCACGTCCCATTCCGGCTCGGTGCCCTCCAGCACGAACTCGATCTTGCCGATCTTCCCGTAGGCGGTCGGTTCGCCCGCGTCGCGCTGGCCGTCGCGGTTGGTGTCGATCCAGCCGTTGCCGGTGATGACCCCTCGGCGATGTAGGTGACACTGGCGGTTGCGGTGTTGTTCTCCAGCGACACCTCGGGGTGGACGCGGACGCGGTGGCGGTGAAGGTCAGCGGACCTTGCGGGCTCCCGCGTTCACCTTCAGCTTGAGCAGCAGTTCGCCGCCGAGCGTCCCGATGTCCCAGGACGGGCGGGTGCATTCGATGAAGCGGTTGCTGCCGCGTCGCCGAGCCGACAGGTCCAGTTGGCGTCACCGGGGTCGAGGGACGTCGGCTCGACCGTCGCCGGAAGCGGCACCCGGACGGAGACGTTCTCCGACGGGCTGCCGCCCAGGAGGTTGACGAAGACGGCTAGGTCGAACTCCTCGTTGGCCCGCAGCTCCTGGCGGCCGACCACGTCGATCCCATACAGCTCCAGGTCACCGAGAGGCGGCAGGGCGTAGGTGAACGTGGTGCTGCCGCTGTTGTTCGCCAGCGTCCGCTCCGGAACCGAGGTCGACACGGAGGCGGCCACGGTCCTGGTGTCGCCCACCGTTCCGGCCGGGAAGTAGGGTAGAAGTTGAGGTAGGCGCTGCCGCCCGGTGCGATCTCCTGGTCGTTCTCGCAGACCCAGGTGGAGGTGGAGAAGTCGCAGTTCCACTCCGGATCCGACGACGTCCACGAGCCGGCGAAGGCGTCCGGCGGCACCTGGAAGGTGAAGCGGGCGCCGGGGCCGGGCGGTGCCGATGTTCGTCGCCAGGGCCTGGGCGAAACCGCGCGCCCCGTTGCCGCCCAGGGACGAGATCTCGCCGACGGCGTACTCGAAGGAGAAGGCGAGGTCCGGCTTGGCGCCGTACGCGATGGTCGCCGAGGCGCTGTTGTTCCTGGTGGACGACTCCTGGCTCCGCGTGGAGGCCTGCGCCGTGATGGTCGACTTCTGGCCGTCCGTGCCGGGGGCAGGTTGACGCCCAGGACGAAGAGGTCGCGGTGCCGGCCCTCAGGGTGCGGCGCGTGCAGGTGGCGGCTGCGGCGACGCAGTTCCAGCCGCCGAGGGAGTCACCGAGGTCGAGGGTGGCACCGGCCGGGAGGCGCAGCTTCAGAACGGCGTCGGCAGCCGCGGTGCCTCCCGCGTTGCTCGCTGAGACGGTGAGGGTGACCCGGCCGCCGGCCACTCCCACCTCGCCGGGGTCGGAGGTGACGCCCACGACGACATCGGCGCGACTCGGAGCGGCGGAGGCCGCACCGGGGTGCTGCGAGCAGTGACGCGACGACAGCGGTCGCGAGGGATCCCGCCTGCAGCATGCGGAGGGTCCTGCTGCGTACGTTGTGAATGACCATGAATTCCCCGTCTGGTCGGAATGCGACAACGACCAACGACGCGCCAGCGCGTCCACCGGTCCGTTGGATCTTAAGCCCATCGATCGATCCATTCCGGTCCCGAAGCGTGCTGGGGACGTTTGGAAACCTGATGCGAGGGCTGGCGCGGTTATCCTCTTCACTTGCTGGTCGGTGTGGAGATCGATGACACGTGTCCGGCATCTCGAAGGGACTATCGACATGCCCCGTGTGGTACCGGCTGTCATCCGAGCACTCGACATCCTCGAACTGTTCCTGGACTGCCCCCAACTGTCGGCCCGCCAGGTGATGGAGCGGCTGGACCTGCCCCGGACCACCGTCCACGAACTGCTCGTCACGCTCGAGGCTCGCTCGTACCTGATCTCCGTCCCGGGCCAGCCGGTGCAGTACCGGCTCGGCATGCCGCTGTTCCAACTCGGTGCGGCGTTCGCCGGCCGGCTCGACCTGGTCCGCGAGGCACAGTGCGTGGCGCGGACGTGGCCGCCGCCTGTGACGAGGCGGTCCACGTGGCCGTGCTGGACGGCGCGGACGTCATCTACCTCGTCAAGTTCGACAGCACGCACCCCGTCCGGATGGTCTCCGCGGTCGGGCGGCGGCTACCGGCGCACTGCACGGCGGTCGGCAAGATTCTGCTGTCGGACCTTGATCAGGAGGGCCTGGACGCCGTTCTGACGAAGGGTGCCCTGCCCGGCATGACGCCGGACAGCATCACCGATCCGGGCCGCCTCCGCGCACATCTCGAGCGTGTCCGGGCGGAGCGCGTCGCGGTCGACATCGGTGAGTCTGACAGCGCCATGCGCTGCGTCGCCGCGGCGATCCGGGACCATTCCGGCACGACCGTCGCCGCGATGAGCCTGTCGGCGCCGATCATTCGCTGGACTCCGCAGGCGCAGCTGACCTGGCCCGGGCTGGTCCGGGAGGGCGCGGCCACGCTGTCCACCCGCATGGGCTACCGGGCCCAGCCTCGATAGTCGCCCGTCCCATCGGTCGAAACAACATCGAAACATTGACATCTGTCTCGGCGTTGCTCTAGCGTCGCGACCACTCGATACGGTATCTCGAACTCAGTTCGAAATCTCGAACGGCGGTGGTCCGTGACCCGACCGAACTGGCACGTCAGCCCCGCTTCCGTAACCCGGTCGCCGATCGCCCTTCGCCGATCGCGCTGACCCGCGAGCGACATGTCCTGGCTGTTCGTCGAGGGCAGGACCGCGATCCACGCGCCGAGTCTGTGCAAGACACGCGGCATCTAAGAGACGGAAAGACACACCTCAAGCACAGGGATCGCGGCGTTCGTCCATTCCGCCTCCCGGCGTGCGGCGGTGCGGGAGAGGGAGGCGGATGTCCATGGAGAACAACCCGGTTTGGTCCCGGCGCGGCTTTCTGGGAATGGGTGTGGTGCTCGGCGCGGCCGGTCTGGCCGCGTGTGGAGACTCCTCCGAATCCCCGTCCAAGGTCCAGCCGGAGGTTCCGCAGGAGCTGGTCGACGCCGCGGCGGCGATGAAGGGCTCCTCGATGGGGATGCTGTCGCAGAAGCTCTATTCGACGGCGGCGAACGAGGCCCTCGACAGCTCGATCAGGAAGTTCGCCGACACCACCGGTACGAAGATCGAGAACAGCCTGGTCCAGGCCGACGCCGGCGACGTGGTGGCCAAGATCGACGCCGAGGTGAAGGGCGGGGTGGCGCGAGACCTCGCGTTCATGACCGACTCACGGTTCGTCGCCCAGTTCCAGGCGCTGGGCGACCTGGAGGACGTGACCGACGTGGTCACGGCGCTGACCGCCCGGTACGGCGAACCCTGCGCCGAGGCCAAGAACTTCTGCGTCTTCGACGGCAGGTGGTTCGCGATCCCGTACCACTTCATCGGGATCGGGTCGTTCCTGCGCAAGGACTGGATGCAGGACAAGGGCATCTCCCCGAAGGACGTCTACAGCTGGGAGGAACTGCGGGATCTGTGCCTGGAGATCTCCGATCCGACGAAGCGCCGGTTCGGCTGGGGCATGACGGTGAACCGGTCCGGCGACGGCAACGGCATGATCGAGGCACTGATCAACGCGTACGGCGGGTCGATCGCCTCCAACGACGGCCGGAAGGTCACCTTCGACTCCCCGAAACGGTGCAGGCGGTGACCTTCCTCGGCGACATCTACACCAACCCCAGGTACAAGCCGATGCTGCCGCCGGGGATCGCGAGCTGGACCGACACCAGCAACAACGAGAACTGGCTCGCCGGGGTCCTCGGCTACACCCGCAACCAGTTCAGCGTCTATGCGGACTCGCGGACCAAGAAGAACCCGGTGCACGCGAACACCCACGTGTTCTCCGACTGCATCGGACCGGCGACCGACAAGCCGCTGCTGCTCGGCCAGTCGCAGGGCTTCGTCGTGTTCAAGGGCGCCAAGAACCCGGCGCTCGCCAAGCTCCTGGCGCAGTACCTGGTCAGCGCCCCGCGCTGCTCGGGTGGCGAAGGAGGCACCCGGCCTGGTGATGCCCGCCTGGGAGAAGGTCTGGGACGCCGACCCGTTCTTCACCAGCGGAGACCCGGCGTTCCCCATGCTGCGGAAGATCACCCAACTGTCGCTGCCGCTGCCCACGAAGAACGGCCTGACCTTCCCGCAGAAGGCCAGCGCGGGCCAGCAGGCGGTGGGGTCTGCCTACGTCCTCACCGACATGATGCAGCAGGTCGTCCAGGGAGCGGCGCCGGCGCAGGCCGTGACGGCCGCCCACGCGAAGATGGTGCAGATCTTCAACCAGCAGGGGCTGCGGCAGTGAGCTCGGTCCGCCGTGCGCGGTCCCGGCGGCGAGGAAATCCCCGCCGCCGGGGCCCGGTCTCACCGCGACCCAGCGGCGGCTGGGTCGCGACTGGCGGCTGGCGGCACTGTTCCTGGCACCCATGGCCGTGCTGGTCGGCGGTCTCGTTCTCGTGCCGATCGCCCGCTCGATCATCACCAGCACCACCGAACGGCACGGGCAGGACACCGTGTTCGTCGGCCTGGACAACTACCTGGCACTCGTCGGCGACGAGCAGTTCCACACCGGCGTGGTGAACTCGTTCGTCTTCACCGCGTACGCCGAGGTTTTCAAGGTCGTGCTGGACTGTCCGCGGCCCTGCTGCTGCACCACCGGCGCCGTGGGCGGGCCGTGCTGGCCGGGTTGCTCCTGGTGCCGTGGGTGGTGCCGACCGTGGTGACGGCGTTCAGCTGGCGCGCGCTGCTCGACCCCATCTTCGGCAGCGTCAACACCCTGCTCACCGCCACCGGGATCGGTCCGCTGCTGGCCAGCGCGCACCTGGTCGACAGCTGGCCGGCGGGCTGGCTGTCCGACCCGTCGCTGGCGATGCCGTCGGTGATCCTGGTGAACGTCTGGAAGGGGTGCCCTTCTTCACTGTGGTTTCCTCGCCGGGCTGAAGGCCATCCCGGCGGACCTGTACGAGGCGGCGACCATCGACGGAGCCTCGTCGTGGCAGCGGTTCGCCAACGTGACGCTGCCCGGACTGCGTCACGTGATCACCGTGACGGTGACCCTGTCCTCGATCTGGACGTTCAACAACTTCGACCTCGTCTGGTTGCTGACCCAGGGCGGTCCGGCGACGTCACGGCACCGTACGTGCTGGTCGCCTACTCGAAGGCGATCCTGCAACTGCAGTACGGCGCGGGGCGGCGGTCACGCTCGTCATGCTGCCGATCATCGGCGGGCTGGTGTTCGTCCTGGTCCGGTTGTTGCGCCCGGACACCGCAGGCAAACGGCCCCGGCAACGTCGGGCAGCGCGGTGGATCGGAACGCGCCGGTGGGCCGGGACGGCGCGGAAGGCGCTGCCGTGGGTCATCGCCGCGGTGGTCACCGGCCTGCTGGCCTGGGCATCGCCACAGATCTTCTGGAAGGCGGCGCTGGTCCTCGGGGTGATCCTGCTGGTCGCGGCGGCGGTCGGTCGGGTGGTCTCCACCCTCCAGTCGCGAGGCGGCCGCCGGTCGTCGTCAGTGGTGTCGGGTCTCGGGTCCTGGGTCGCGCTGGCCGGGTTGTCTTCTTCGTGCTGGGCCCGCTGTACTGGATCGCCGTCACGGCCTTCAAGTCCGAGGGCCAGGTCGTCATGCGCACCGACGACCTGTGGCCGACTCCGTGGACCATGGAGCAGTTCACCGCCCTGTTCGCCAACCAGCCGTTCGGCCGCTGGTACCTCAACACCCTGCTGGTGTCCGCGGCGTCCACGGCGGTGGCACTGGTCTGCGCCGCCCTGGCGGGCTACGCGCTGGCCCGGCTGCGGTTCCGCGGAGCGCAGGGCTTCACCGTCACGGTGCTGCTCACCTACGTGATGCCGGGCGCGCTGCTGTTCATCCCGCTTTACCAGATGCTCATCGGCGCGCGGCTCACCGACTCGTTGTGGTCCCTGGTGGTGACGTACCCGACCTTCACCCTCCCTTCGCCACCTGGCTGCTGGTGGGGTACTTCTCGTCGATCCCTGTCGAGCTGGAGGAGGCCGCGTTGGTCGACGGCTGCACCCGCGTCCAGGCGTTCGGCCGGGTGGTGCTCCCCTCGCCAAGCCAGGGCTGCTGGCCGTCGCGCTCTTCACCCTGACCAACGCCTGGAACGAATTCTCTTCGCCTTCGTGTTCATCACGAAGGACGAGTACAAGACGCTCCCGGTAGGGATGCAGTCGATGATCGCCGGAGACGTCGTGCCGCAGGGACAGCTCGCCGCGGCCTCGCTGCTCGTCAGCATCCCGGTGGTGATCATGTATGCGCTCGGGCAACGTTTCCTGACCGAAGGGCTCACCGCAGGCGCGGTCAAGGGTTGATCGGTGCACCCGCCGCTGGCACCCGATCGCCCTCGACCCTCGGCTACCAGGCCATGTTGATGGCGCGCTCGAAGTTGACGTATCCGGCGCGGGCGAAGGCCTTGGCCATGGGCACGTTGCCCAGGTCGGTGGCGGCGCGGATGCGTGGCACGTTCTCCTCGGCCAGGACCCGGGTGCCCTCGGCGAGGAGGCCGTCGACGTACCCGTGGCCCCGGTGCTCCGGGACGACGCCGAGGTAGGCGATCACCGGGTGGTAGGCGTTGCGGGCGGGGACGACGAACCCGACGGGCTCGCCGTCCTCGCCCAGGGTGCCGATCCGCCACCACTCCCGAGGGCTGGAGTACGCGGCGAACTCCTGCTCGTAGTGCTTGACGGCGGCCTCGTGGGGGACATCTGCGCGAGGTCGCTGCGACTGTGCGCGTCCAGGGTGCCGTCCAGGGTGCGGGTCATCAACGCGACCAACTCGTCGGTGTCGCCGACCGGGCGGAAGGACAGCCGCTGGTCGGGCTTCGGTACGCCTGCCGTCGGGTTCCACTCCAGGCGGAGCCGTTCGACAGTCAGCCGCGCGCCGGTGTTCTCCAGGACGCTCATCCTCAGCCGCACCGCCCGGTGCGCGTCCGGATCCTCGCGCCAGTCCGCCGGGATGAAACGGCCGTACTCGGGAGGGTCGTTCCGGTTGGTACGACCTGCTTCGCCGCCATCTCGTACAGCGCCTGCGCCACCTCGGTCAGGTCCTCGGTGGCGTCGTCGTCGACGTCCAGGATGTCCAGCAGCAGCGGGTGGTGTCTCCGCTGCGTCCCCACCAGGCGACCCTGGCCAGCAGGCGATCGCCGCGCAGGGCCACCCACATCCACTCCGGCCTGCGACGATGCCCGGCGAGGTCGTCGGAGAGTTCGTGGTTGATGGTGTACGGGAGGCGGTTGAACAGGTCGACCTCGTCCGGCCCGGTGATGGGTCGGATCGTGACGCTGCCGGTCATGCGGACTCGTTCCCGGCCTGTGCGCGGCTGTAGGTGAGGAAGAGGGCGCCACTGTCCAGGACGGTGTGGTCGGTCAGGCGCCAGGCACGCGGCGTGAAGACGGCGTCGCGACCGAACAGCGGAATGCCGGAGCCGATGGTCAACGGTGCGAGTTTGACGATCAGCTGGTCGATCTCGGGGTAGAGGGCACCCGCCAGGGCACCGCCGCCGATCACCCAGATGTCCTGCCGTCGTGCCGCTTCAGCTCGCGTACCGTGGCAATGGGGTCTTGGTCGATGACCTCGACGGTCGGGTCCGGGCTCCCACCCAGCGTGCGGGAAAAGACCAGGTGCCGCAGATGGGGTACGCGTCGGTCACGCCGGCCTTCAGCCCCACCTCGTAGGAGTGGCGCCCCTCCAGCACGGTGTCGAACCGGCTGCCCTCGTCGACGATCCCGAACGCCTGCCGGGCCGGACCCGGCAGGGTCTCCGGGTACTCGGCGACGAGGTGGTGCAGGTAGTCCTCCGGTACGGGCCAGAACCCGCCGGGGCCGGTGGGGTCGGCACCGTCCGGGCCGGCGATGAAGCCGTCCACAGTGCTGGCGACGTAGTACACGAGCTTGCGCAACAACGACTCCTTGCGTGAGGTCGGATGCTGATCATCGCTCCGACGTCCGTCAGCCTTCCGCAGCGGGTCCGGGGCGACAAGATCACGACTGGTAGCGTGCGATAACCCTTCGCCGAGACCGCGCACCGCCTCACTGCCTGAGCTGCTTCTCGAACCAGTGGTGGGCGTAGTGCTCGGTGTTGTACGCCTCGATCTCCCGATAACCCGCCGCCCGGTACAGGGCGATCGCCTCGGTGAGGTTGCGGTTGGTGTCCAGCCGCACGGCGGTTGCGCCCCGCTCGGCCGCGTACCGTTCCAGCTCACCCAGCAGCCGCCGCCCGACGCCGAGCCCGCGTACGGTGTCGGCCACCCAGACGCGTTTGATCTCGGCGGGTGCGTCGGGTGAAGTTTGACCGCGCCGCAGCCGATCGGTTCGGCGTTGAGGGTGGCGAGCAGGAGCACCCTGCCGGCGGGACGAGTGCCTCGTCGTGGACCGGGCTGCTCAGTGCCGGGTCGAAGCCGTCGTCGAATCGGCTGGCGATCTCCCGGGCGTAGGCCCGCAGGCACGCGCGGGCACGTGGGTCGTTCGGTGGACACGGCTCGATGACGACCATCGACCCGACGAGGAGCCGTTCGACCTCGGCCATGGCGGTGACGAGTCGTTCGCGGCGGTTTTCGGTGAGCGGTTCGAGGATCGAGGCGGCGAGGTCGTCCGACCGCTGGTCGAGATCGGCCCACTGGGTCCGACCGGCGTCGGTGAGCGTCGCGGTGCGTACCCGTCCGTCGCCGCCGGCCTGGTCGGCAGCCCGCACGATGACCAGGCCGTCGTTCTCCAGGGTGCGCAGGAGCCGACTCAGATATCCGGAATCCAGGCCGAGCCGCGCCGTAGCGCGGCGACCTCGGCGCCGGCCGGTCCAATCTCCACAGCAGCCGCGCTGCCCGAGGGGCGCCCTGGGCCATGTACTCGTCGTCGAGCGCGCCCACCCGTTGGGTCACTGTCCGGTTGAACCGCCGCACGGCGGCGACGAGGGCTGAGTCCATATACCTGACCATAGTCAGGCTTCTCGACTAGGCGCCAGCTCGGTGACGGTAGGAACCGATACCGGCGTGGTCCAGGACGACCACCACGAGCGCCACCCCGGTGGCGACCGCGCTGACCGCGAGCAGCGGCAGCCGCAGGACGACCGCAGCACCGGCCAGCACGAACAGGGCAGCCACCCGGGGCCAGGAGAGTCGCCGGTGGATCGCCGCCGAGAAGAGGATCCGCCCGACGAGGAACAGCATCGGGCCGCTCAGGATGACGATGACCGCGGTCGTGTCACCGATCTTCGTGGGGTGGGCGATGCTCAGTTCGGCGCCGACGGCGGTGAGCACCATTCCGGCGATCATCACCAGATGCAGGTATCCGGTGATGACCCCGAGCCGGGCCGGGTCGGCCTGCTCGATGGCCGGACCGAGGCGCTGACCGGCGGGCGTGACATAGAGCAGACCGATCAGCACAGCGGTGGCGAAGACCAGCAGGAACGCGGCGGTCTGCGCGAGGGCGAGGTCGGTGCCGGCGTACGAGAGGCCGGCGACCAGGACGAGTTCACCGAGCGCAATGATCATGATCTGCTGGTACCGCTCGGCGAAGTGCTCGCCGGCCAGGTGCAACTCCTGCCGCCCGTCCGGCCCATCAGTGGAGTGGGCCAGCCGAGTCGCGGGCCGGTGAGGTCGATGGCGATGGCGAGCAGCCAGAGCGGCACGCGCCACTCCGGCAGGAACCCACCGGCCAACCACGGTACGGCGGAGACGCTGAACCAGCAGAGGATCCGCAGCGCCCGGCTCTGCCGAGGGTGGCCGCGCAGCCGACCGCGGTGAACGCACCCCGGGCGACATGCACCGAGACGTACGCGCCGGCGAAGAGCAGGCCCCGCCCGTCCAACGCCTGCGGGATCGCCACCCCGGCCAGCAGGCTGCCCAGCGCCGCACCGACCAGCAGCCAGCGCACCAATGGGCTCTGCGGGTCGTACCAGTCGGCGAACCAGGTGGTGGTCACCCAGATCCACCAGACCCCGGTCAACAACAGGGCGGTACGCAGGGCGCCGACCACTGTGAGGTCGTGGAGCAGGTGCTCGGCCAGTTGGCTGAGGGCGAGCACGAAGGCCAGATCGAAGAACAGCTCCAGGAACGAGGCACTCAGCGGCGAGCCGTCTCCCCGCAGCAGCCGTTCGGGTCTGCTCGCCATCGGCGCTCCTCCCGGTGGCCCGCCCTGCGTCCGTCGTACCACCCGGGTTGGCCACCGGAGGCGAAAGCGGGTCAGCGGGGACGACCCGCTGCCCCTCGTGTCGTTGATCCGGCTGCACCCATGGTCACCGCTGACCACGGTGGGGCACCGACTCAACGAGGAGGGACGCCGATGACCGCTCAGCGCGAAACCGTGCAGGTCGACCACGATCTGTTCCGCGCCGTCTACGACTCGCCCGCATCGCTACCCGGCCGACACCGCTGGACCACCCCGGAGTCGGACGTCCGGCGGCTGGAGAAACTGCTCGGCATGCCGGCACGCAGCATCGGCGCACCCTCTGGGTCAGCGGCGACGAACCCGACTGCCCGAAGTGCGCCCGACGGGTCACCTGGTACGACATCGTCTCGTCGGCGCTCTCCGGCCTGCACGACAAGGCCATGATCGCCACCGTCATCCTCGGCGAGCGTAAGTACGTCAACACCGAGATCCCGGATGCCATCGCCGGTGTGCGCTGCTCCGACTGTCACACCGCGATCGACGGTCTGCGCAGCTTCAAGTGCCACAACTGGGCGTACGCCTTCGAGGCGCTGGAGGCCGTCCGCGAGCGGATGACCGGCGGACCGGTGCCGGCCTGAGTCTCAGCCCGAACCGACCCGGGCTCAGTCGGCCGAGCGGCGGGTGGGCCGGCGACCGGGCGGGGAGGGTGGCTCCGGCCCGGGTCGGGCACCGGCGGCATCGGCCGGACGACCGGCTCGACACCGGTGACCCGCAACGCCTCGCCGTGGTGCCACAGCTCAACCTCGGCATCCGGGCCGGCGTCGGGCAGCTCGTAGCGGGCCTCGACCGGGGTCAGCGTGACCCGCAGGCGATGGCCGCGCCACCGCAGGCTGAACGCCAGCCGATCGATCCGTCGGGGCAGCCGGGGATCGAAGGAGAGCACCCGGCGGTCGTCGCGCAGGCCACCGAAGCCCTGGACCAGCGCCAACCACGCACCGGCCAGCGAGGCCAGGTGCAGCCCGTCGGCGGTCTTGTCGCCCAGGTCCGCCAGGTCCTGGAGGACCGACTCGGCGAACAGGTCGTACGCCAGATCCAGGTGCCCGACCTCGGCGGCCAGCACGGCCTGCGGGCCGCCGACAGCGACGAGTCGCGAACCGTGCGGGCCCCGTAGTAGGCCAGGTTGCGGGCCTTCTCGTCGGCGGTGAACTCACCTGGGCACAGCTGCATGGCCAGCACCAGGTCGGCCTGCTTGACCACCTGCTTGCGGTACAGCTCCAGGTACGGGAAGTGCAGCAGCAGCGGGTAGTCGTCATCGCCGGTGTTCGCGAAGTCCCACTCGGGCTGCTCGGTGAAGCCCGCCGACTGCTGGTGCACCCGCGCTCGCGGTCGTACGGGATGAACATCGCGTCGGCGGCGGCCCGCCAACCGGCCACCTCGTCGCGGTCCACGCCGAGCCGACCGGCCAGCTCGGGTGACCCTCGGCGGCATCCGCAGCACCCGCAGATTGCGCCTGGCCATCAGGTTGGTGAAGACGTTGTCGTCGACCAGAGCGGCGTACTCGTCCGGCCCGGTCACGCCGTGCAGATGGAAGTCGCCCTCGTCCGACCAGTGGCCGAAGCCGTGCCAGAGCCGGGCGGTCTCCACCAGCAGCTCCAGCCCGCGTCGGCGAGGAACCCTGGTCGTCGGTGGCCGCCAGGTAACGCAGCACCGCGTCGGCGATGTCGGCGTTGACGTGCAGCGCGGCGGTGCCCGCCGGCCAGTAGCCGGACGACTCCCGGCCGCCGATGGTGCGCCACGGGAAGGTCGCACCGGTCAGCCGCAGCTCGGCGGCCCGCTCCCGGGCCTCGGCAGGTGGCGTGCCGCCAGCTCAGGGCCGAGCGGGCCACCGCCGGGGCCAGGTAGGTGAGCACCGGGAGGACGTAACTCTCGGTGTCCCAGAGGATGTGCCCGTCGTAGCCGTTGCCGGTCAGTCCCTTGGCAGAGATGGTCCGGCCGGAGTCCGGTCGGCCGGCCTGGATCAGGTGGAACATCCCGAACCGAACGGCCTGCTGCAGCTCCGCATCGCCGTCGAGCCGCACGTCGGCGACCTGCCAGGCCGCGTCCAGAGCCGCGCGCTGGTCGGTGAGCAGGGCGTCGAAGCCGTCCGCGCGGGCCGCGTCCGCCTCGGCGGCCACCAGGGTGGCCAACTCGTCTGCGGGTGAACCGTCGACCGCCGCCCACTCGTACGCGGCGAACTTCGTCAGCCGCAGCCGCTCCCCGGACGCAGGCGACCCGTCACGGTCAGCCGTACCCGATCCGGGTGCAGTCACCGGTGGTGGCCACCGTGTCCGGCCCTCCACCAGGTGGCTGACCGCGACCGCGACCCGTTGATCGCTGCGCTCGGTGCGGTGCACCAGCAGCCCGTCGAGGCCAGACGCACGGTACGCCTCGGCGGTCAGCGGATCGGTGGGCACCGAGGCGGCGCGGGGTCGTCCGAGAGCTCCGGCACCTTCTCGTTGGCCAGCAGATCCGAGCAGACCCGCAGCTCGACGGAGGCGTCCAACGGTTCCACCTCGTACCGGACGGCGGCCACCGGACGACGCGGCAGGGACACCAACCGGGTGCTGCGGATGCGCACTCCCCGCCCGGACGGGGAGATCCACTCGGTCTCCCGACGCAGCACGCCGGCGCGCAGGTCGAGCACCCGCTCGTGGCTGCGCAGCGTGCCGGTCCGGAGGTCCAACGGCTCGTCGTCGACCCACAGTCGGATCAGCGCGGCGTTCGGAGCGCTGATGACGGTGTCGCTGGCCTTCGGGAAGCCGTACCCTCCTCGGGATAGCTCAGCTCGCGCCTCTCGTGGAAGCCGTTGACGTAACTGCCCGGCATCCCGCACGGCGCACCCTCGTCGAGCACCCCGCGCCAACCGACCCACCCGTTACCCAGCGCGAAGATCGACTCGGTCTCGCCGAGCCGGTCCAGGTCGGCCCCGTACGTCGGATCCGCCAGGTCTCGTCGTTCACCGCCCCCACGGTGGGCTGCGGTTGATCGGTGGCCGAACTGGTGTGCACAGAGCCTCCTGTGGATGCCGACGTTCCGGACCAGCCAAGCAGAACCAGCTGTGTGAACCCTGGACGAAGGCCGTGGGCACCACCCGACCTTCGACAGGTGCGGTGCTCTCTGCCCTGTTCCTAGGGTGTCCGCACGGTGAACAGGGTATGAACGAAGTGAGGTGAGGCATGGTCGACAACGACAGCATGGACGTTCCGGAGATCAGCGCCGAGTGGTACCACGACGTCGTCGACGCCGCAGCCGGCAGCCCGGAGCCGGTGCAGTGGTTCGCCGAGCACGCCACCGAGGGGTGATCCTGCTACTCGGCGCGCTGCTGCTGATGGCCGCGCTGAGCCGCCGGTCCGGCGGCCCACACGACCGGGCACTCGCCCTGGTCGCGCCGGTGCCAGCCCTCCCGCGTACGCGGGCAGCGAGTGGTTCAAGACCGTGGTCGACGAGGAGCGCCCTGCCGGACGATCGGCCGGGCGATCATCGCGGGCACCTGTCCGCCGCCGGGCGACTGGTCGTTCCCGAGCAACCACGCCACGATCGCCGGAGCACTGGCGGTCACGACGTTGCTGCTCTCCCGCCGACTCGGCCTGATCGCGCTGCCACTGGCCGCGCTCGGCGCCTTCTCGCGCGTCTCGTGGGCGTGCACTACCCGCACGACGTGATCGCGGGCGTGCTCCTCGGTGCCCTGGTCGCCGCGGTGGCAACCCGTTGCTGGCGCGTCCGACCGGCGAGGTGCTACGCCGGAGGGCCGACCGCACCGACAGCCCGGCACCCAGCTGCCCAGCCGCTCCCACCCCTGACCGCCGCCCCGGACCGCCGCCCTCGGCCGGCGTCGCCACCCGGCGCCGTCGATACTCCAGCGGCGTCGCCACCCCAGCGCCGTCGATACTCCAGCGGCGTCGCCACCCGGCGCGGTCGATACTCCAGCGGCGTCGCCACCCCGGCGCCGTCGATCAAGGACTTGTGGTGCCTCTCAAAGGCCGTATGCCAGGTCATTTCGCCCACCACAACTCCATGATCGACGCGAGCGGGCGAGCGGGCGGCGCGAGCGGGCCGGGGCGGGCGGCGAGCAGGGGCGGGTCAGGTTGCCAGTAGTAGGGCGAGTGTGGGGCCCAGTAGCAGGAACGGGCCGAAGGGTAGGTGGGTGCTCAATTGGCCCGGCGGGTCGCCAGCAGGCCGAGACTCACCAGGGCGGACAGCCCGAAGGCGAGCAGCAGCCCGAGTGACAGCACCGGCCAGCCGTACCAGCCGAGCAGCGCACCGCGCTGAGCGCCAGCTTGGCGTCACCCAGCCCGAAGCCGCGACGGCCGAGCAGCAGGGCGGTGCTGGCGAAGAACAGGGCCAGTCCCGCGCCGGCGATGACGGCCCGCAGCCAGTGGCCCGGGTCGGCATCGAGCGCTGCCACGCCGAGCAGCAGCCAGGTCCCGGCCGCCGCCGGCAGGGTGAGCCGATCCGGCAACCGGTGCGCGGCCAGGTCGACGAAGACCGCTGGGATCGTCCAGCCGAGCCACCAGAGCAGCGCCGGCAGGGTCCCTCCCGAGGGACCGGCGAAGATCAGCAGCAGCAACGCCACGAGCACTGTCACCTCGACCGTGCCGGGTGGTGGGCCGACCCGGCGCGGCAGCGACCGCACCGGGCGGCCGGGCCCAGCGCCGGCCAGGGTCGGGTCAGGCCGATCGACGCGCCGCAGGCGTCGCAGCCGGTCCGGCTCGGCATGCCCGGGGTACGGCGTAGCGCAGCGCCGCCATCCGCATCAGCGGGCTGACAGCGAGAATCGCCAGCACTGTCGAAAACCGGGTGCGGGCCACGGTCGAGGTGAGCCGCGCTGCTCGTTGACGCGCCCCACTCGGCCGGCGCGTTCCGCGGTCGGGTCACCTCCCGCGGCACCTCACCGTCTGCCGCTGTCGCACCGGACGGAGGGGTGCCGGGTGCCGTTCGGGTGGGTTTTCTCGACCGGGGACGGCCGCCGGAGGGCCGGTCAGCGCCATGAGGTCTCCGTTGCGCCCCGGCGCTCCCCACAATCGTGAACACGGATCGTGATCGTGCACTCGCCGAGGTGTAGCGGATGGCGCAGAAAGCGACGTTCCCCGACGGCCGGGAGAGGCCCCTTCGACCGGTCCGGGCGGTGCACCACGTCGGGCGGAACGACCCGTCGATCGGTCGACCACACCTCTCGAATGCCGGGATGAAACCGCGATGTCCCACTCCCGGGCGCGACGACGAGACCCCGGTGATCCCATTCGACCCGGCGACGTGCCACCGGTGACGACCTTTCGCTCGACCATTGCCCGGGTTGCGATGTGGACACCGACCACCACCACCTGTCATCACGCAGAGTGTTCGCGTCAATTGCCTCTGTTGTATCGGCGAACGTCAGCCTATGCTCGCCCCTTGGTGTGATGCAAGCCTCACCTGCACCGCCGAAGACACAGGACCCGACATTGGTAAAAGATCTGTAACGGTGAATGCAGAAGCGCAATGAACGGCTCCGGATGTGCTGATCCGGGCGCGCTTCCGCATGCCCGGCCGCGGTGAACCAGCACCGCTTCGGGCGACCACGAGGAGGCTCGACGGTGCGCGGACGGCAGCTCGGACGAGCGGCAATCTGCCTGCTGGCGGTCGTGGCGGCGGTGCCGGTCACCGCCTGCGCCAGCGGACGGGAGGCGGTCGAGAAACCGGCGGCAGCCCGTGACGACGAACAACGAACCGATCCCGACGTCGAACGGCAAGCCGCCGAAAAAGCGGCACTCGACGCGTACTCCGGTTATCTTGCGGCCTCGCGCACGGCCGGCGTGCGCAGTGATCCACGCGCGCCGGAACTGTCCCGGTTTCTCGCTGATCCACTTCTCACTCGGGTCCAGGTGTCCATTCGCGACGCTAAGGAGCACGGCGCTATGCGTACCGGGACGTTGACGTCAGACCCGACCGTGACCGCCGTCAGCCTGGACGCGAAACCGGCCACCGTGGAGATCCAGGACTGCCTGGACACGACCGGCTACCGACTGGTCTACGCCAAGAACAAGCGCCCGGTGCCGGGCAGTGGAGGCGGTCGGCACCTCTCCACCGCCACCGCGACCCGATATCCCGACGGCCGCTGGCTGATCAACTCGGGCGCGACGCACCGGGACCAGCCGTGCTGACCGGGCGCGGAAGGAGTTCCCGGCGGGCGCTCGCCGGGATCGGCCTGACGCTGCTGCTGGCGGTCGGCGCAACAGGGCCGGCCGCCGCCGCTGGGCGTGCCGACCCGGGTGCCGGCTGCCCGCCCGACCAACCCGACTGCAGCGTCTGGGACGACGAGCCCGGCAAGCCGGGCGATCCCGGCGGTGGCGGGGACAACGGCGGTGGTGGGGACGACGGCGGTGGCGGCGGGGAGCACCTGCGAGTGGAACGGGCGAACCATCCCCTGCTACGACGAGTTCCTGGGCTGGTTCAGCAGCAGCGACGGCTGCTACTACAAGCTCGCCACCCCGCAGCCCGAGGCACCCGAGGGCCAGCAGTGGTACGTGAAGACGTGCAACGGCGGCGCCGATGTGGGCAACCAGACCGTGGTGCCGTTGGATGATCCACCGGCCGGCTTCGGCGCACCACCCAACCCGGAGGAGCTGGCCCGCCGCGCCCTGGCGTCGATCAGCCTGCTGCCGGCCCGTTGCGGGTGGCACCCGCAAGAGCGTCGGCCCCGGCCTGGTCGGCCTGCCCGTCTGGATGTGGGCGGCGCCGAGCACCAGCTACTTCGGCCCGTTGACCGCGTCCGAGTCGGATCGGGGCGTGACCGTCTCCATCACGGCGACTGTCGACCGGATCGTCTGGGACATGGGCAACGGCGAGACGGTCCCCTGCGACGACGCCGGCACCCGTACGACCCGAAGGGCGAACGCGCCGGCAGCACGTCCCCGACTGCGGTTACGACGAGGGCTACCCGAAGGCCGGCACCTACGGGTCACCGCCACCACGTACTGGACGGTGACCTGGACCGGCGGTGGTCAGAGCGGAGAAATCCTGGTGACCCGGAACAGCGGCGTCGTGCAGATCCAGATCAACGAGCTTCAGGTGGTGACCCGATGAGCCTCGCTACCCGCAACGGGACCGGGGCGGTGGACGCACCCGTCACCCCGCCCAAGGTGGTTCGACAGCGTCGGGTCCGCCCGGGGCTGCTCGGTCTCGCCGTCCTCCTGATCGCCCTGGGCGGCTTGGCGCAGCGTTCGCGGTCACCTCGGTACGCGCCACCGGCAGCTACCTCGCGGTGGCCCGACCGGTGGAGGTGGGCCGGGAGATCAGCGCGGCCGACCTGGTCACCGTGCAGGTCGCCGGCGGCCAGGGCTCCGCCCGGTGCCCGCCGGACGACTCGACGAGGTGGTCGGCAAACGGGCCGCTGTCGCACTGGTCCCGGCACGCTGCTGACCCTGAGCCAGGTCACCGACGACCCACTGCTCGGCCCCGGCCAGCAACAGATCGCGCTCGGCCTGAAGACCGCCCAGGTGCCCGCGCGCGAACTGCACCCGGTGACAAGGTCCTGCTGGTCAGCACACCGGACAACAACGCCGACGGAGAACCGGCCGGCGCCGGCACCCGGTTCGCGGCCACCGTCATCGACATGGTCAGCCCGGCCAACGACGACAAGGTCCTGTACCTGGCGCTCCTCACCCGCGACGTGCCAGCGGTGGTGGCGCTCGCCGCACAGGAACGGCTCGCGGTCGTGCTGACCGAGGCGGCCTGAGCATGGCGATCATCGCGCTGCTGTCCGCGAAGGGTTCGCCCGGCGTCACGACCTCGGCGCTGGCCTGCACGCTGGCCTGGCACCGACGGGTGGTGCTCGCCGAGTGCGACCGGCCGGCGGCTCGATCCTCGCCGGATACCTCGGCGGCCAGCTGGACGGCCCGCGCGGCATCGGTGAACTGGCGGTCGGGGAGTTGCGGGACGGCAACCTGGAGACCGCGTTCTGGTCGCAACTGGTCGACCTGGACGCGCCCAATCGGGAACGACTGCTGCTGCCCGGGCTCGTCGACCCTACCCAGGGCGGCAGCGTCACACCGCTCTGGCAGCGTTTCGCCGACTACTTCGACGCCCTCGACCGTGGCACCCCCGGCTATGACGTCCTGGTCGACTGTGGTCGCCTGCACGTGACCGGGCCGCCGTGGCCGGTGCTACGGGCCGCCTCGGTGGTGCTGTTGGTGACCCGGGCGCACCTGCCGGACCTCTCCGGCACCCGCGCGGTGGTCACCTCGATCGAACGGGACTTCGCCGAGCACCGGTGCCGCCGGGCACCTGCGGCTGCTGCTGGTCGGCGACGGGCACGGGCGGGCCGAGATCAGCCGAGCCCTGAAACTGCCGGTGATCGCACGGCTGCCGCACGATCCGCGTACCGCCGGGGTGCTCGCCCTGGGTGGGACCGTGCGGTCCGGACGGCCGCTGATGCGCGCGGCGGCCGCGCTGGAAGTGCCGGTCGGGGCGCTCCTGGATCGGCGGCGGGCCCGGCTGGCGTGGCCCGTACAGCAGGGGTGCCGGATGCGGTTTGAGCCGGTCTCCGCCGACCCGCGGCAACAGCCACCGGGCGTGACCTCCACCGCACCGCCACTGGCCGTGCCGAACGGCCGGCACCAGCAGTCCGTGCCGATGCCGCAGCCGGTGCCCACCGCGACGCCGCAACCGGAGTCGCCGCCACCCCGGCCCCGGATGGACTTCCAGGTGGTCGGGAGCTGCGCCGGAACTCACCGAACGGCTCGCCCTGTGGCAGCGCGGCCGGGAGTTCACCGTCGACGAGGAGGACACCGAACGGGCCCGCCTGGCCGTCACGGTTGTCTCCGCGTACGCGGACTCGGTGCGTCGGGCCGGCACGCCGATGGCCGCCGGTGACGAACGCCTGCTGCTCGACCAGGTGACCGCCGAGCTGGTCGGGCTCGGCCGCCTACAGACGCTGCTGGTCGACGACACCATCGAGGAGGTGCACATCCTCGGCTGCGACCAGGTACGCATCAGCCGGCACGGCGGTGGGTGGACTGGGCCGAGCCGATCGCCGACAGCGACGCCGAGTTGGTGGAGATCCTCCAGGCGGCGGCCCGCCGGGCGGGTGCTACCGAGCGGTCCCTGTCCACCGTGAAGCCCACGCTCGACCTGCAACTGCCCGACGGCAGCCGGTTGGCCGCGGTGTTCCTGGTCAGCCACCGCCCGTACGCGGTGATCCGCAAGCACAACACCCTGGACGTGAGCCTCGACGACGTCGCGGGCGCCCGAGGTGACCTGGACGAGATGATCGACCCGCTGCTGCGCGACTTCCTCCGGGCGGCGATGCGCGCTGGTCTGAACATCATGGTCGCCGGGTTGGCCGGCGCCGGGAAGACCACGATCATCCGAGCGTTGATGAACGAGATCCCGCCCGACGAGCCGTACGTGCTGCTGGAGGAGAGCCGCGAGCTGCTACCGGCCCGCCGCCGGGAGCGGCACCGGGCGGTGATGAGCTTCGAGGCCCGGGAGGGCCATGGCGAGCGCGGGTTCGACGGCCGTCCCGCCGGTGAGGTGACAATCGCGGACCTGATTCCGCTGTCGCTGCGGATGGGCGTACTGCGGATCATCGTGGGCGAGGTCCGATCCCGCGAGATCGTGCCGATGCTCCAGGCGATGACCACCAGCCGGGGCTCGATGTGCACCATCCACGCCCGCACGGCCGCCGGGGTGGGCGAACGGATCGTCGAGTTGGCGTTGGCGCACGGCCGCGAGATGACCGTCGACCAGGCCCGCCGGATGGCTGGCAACGCCCTCGACCTGATCGTCTACGTCACCATCGAGGACGAGACCGCCATCGGCGGGCGGAAGCACCGGTTCGTCTCGCACGTGGAGGAGGTGATCGGGGCTGGCGAGGCCGGTCGGATCACCACCACCACGGTCTTCGGGCCCGGCCCGGACGGGCGTGCGGTCCCCGACACCTTCCCGAGCGGGTCCGCGACCAGTTGCTGCGGGTGGGGTACGACGCTCGGTTGCTGACCCGGTGGATCGAGGCCGGTGCCGGTGCCTGGCGGCGTCCCCGGCAGACCCGACTGGCCCGGCGGTGACCTGATGCTGGGCAGCCTGGAGTTGATCGCGGTGATCTCCGGAGCCGCCTGTGTGGCCGGGTTGCTGCTGGCCGTGGTCGCGCTTGTCGGCACCGTCGCCCCGGGCCGCGCCCGGGAGGCGGGCCGGGGGCGAGTCGACTGTGGCGCGGGCCCGGCACCACCCCGGCCGAGCAGCGGGCCTACCAAGGTTTGCTGCTCGGCGCTGGCCGCCGGCGCGTTGGCCTTCCTGCTGACCGGGTTGCCGGTGGTCGGCCTGCTGGTGGCGGTGGCGGTGCCCGGCACCCCGTGGCTGTTCGGGGTAGGCAAGGCGGAGAAGAGGGCGATTGCCCGGATCGAGGCCGTCGGTGAGTGGACCCGCCGACTCAGGACGTCTCCGGCACCGGGCAGGGTCTCCAACAGGCGATCATCGGCACGATCGGCAGCGTCCCACCCGGCATCGAGGACGAGGTACGCCTGCTCGCCGCCCGTCTGCAGGCCGGCTGGATGGCCCGCTCCGCGCTGTTGGCGTTCGCCGACGAGATCGCCGACCCGGTCTGCGACCAGGTGGTCGCCGCGCTGATCCTGCACCTCTCGGACCGGGGTGAGCGGCTGGGCGACGTGCTCGGTTCGATCGCCGGCGCGGCGTCCGCGGAGGTGGCCACCCGACGGGAGATCGAGGCCAAGCGCACCCAGCCCGGTTCGCTGTCCGCTTCCTCACCGGAATGACGCTGGCGACCCTGGCGTACGGCCTGCTCAACACCGAGTACATCAAGCCGTACGGCACGCCGATTGGTCAGGTGGTGATGGCCGCCCTCGGCGCGACCTTCATCGGCCTGCTGGCCTGGGTACGGGCGATGAGCCAGCCGCAGCGGCCGGCCCGGTTCCTGCCGGCGCCCGACCCGACCGAGGTAATCGCATGATCATGAACTGGCAGCTGGCCATCGCGGTCTGTGGTGGTGCCGGGATCGGGCTTGGTGTGTTCCTGGTGGTCCGTGAGCTGGTACCAGCGACTCCGGCGCTCGGGCCGGCGCTGCGCCAGTTGCACCAGCCGCCGGGCACCGGCGGGCTCGCCACTCCCGCGTCCCGGCGGCTGGACTCACTGACCGGGTTGGCCCGTTGGCTGCGTCCGCCGCATCAGCAGTTGGCCCTGATCGACCAGACCCCCGAGCAGTACGCGCTGTCGGTGCTGCTCTCCACGCTGATCGGGCTGGCGATGCCGACCCTGCTCGGGGTGGCGCTGGTGGTGCTGGGCATCTCGTTCCCGTTCGTCGTACCGGTGCTCGGCAGCCTCGGCCTGGGTCTGCTCGGCGGCCTGCTGGCGCACCGTGCCGTGCTGACCAAGGCCGACGCCGCCCGGGATGAGTTCCGACAGGCCATCTGCACCTATCTCGACCTGGTGGCGTTGCAGCTTTCCGCGGCGCACGGGCCGGTGCAGTCGCTGGAGCGGGCGGCGGCGGTGTGCGACGGCTGGTCTTCGACCGGCTTCAGGAGTCGCTGCGGATCGCCCAGATGCAGATGCACGCGCCCTGGAACGAACTGCGCGAGCTCGCCGACAAGGTCGGCATTCCGGAGCTGGGTGACGTCGGCGCGATCATGAGCTCGTCCGGCAGCGAGGGCGCGCAGGTGCACGAGACGCTCCGCAGCCGGGCCGACTCGCTGCGCGACCAGATCCGCACCGACAACCTCGCCCGCGCCGAGGCGGTGACCAGCAAGCTCGACATTCCGGGTGCGCTGCTCGTCTTCGTGCTGCTCGGGTTCGTCCTCTATCCGTTCATCGCCCGTGTCTGACCCCCGTCCCCGAAGGAGAACGTCATGCCCATCCTCACTTACCTGCACGTCGTGGTGACGACGCGCCTGGCCGAGTTGCGCCGCGACGGTGAACGCGGCGACAGCCCGGTGCCGACCGCAGTCATCATCGCCGGTTTGGTCGCCGTCGCCATGGCCGTCACGGCACTGGCGCTGACCAAGGCCAACAACTGGATGACCGGCATCCCGAACCACACGGACCCGAAGTAACAGTCGTGCGTCGAGCCGTGTTCTCGAGGTGGCACCGGGCGGTCGACGCCGCCGGCGCCGCCTCGCGGCCGGCGAGCGGGAGCGGGTGCCAACCCGGTCGAGCTGGCCGTGATGATGCCGCTCATCCTGGTGCTGCTCTTCGCCTCGATCCAGATCGCGGCCGTCTTCCTCGCCCGCTCCACCGCGTTGAACGCGGCGCAGAGCGGCGTCAACGCTCAGCGGTCGTACCAGGCGCAGAACGGTGCCGGGTGGAGAGCGCCACCCGCTTCCTGAAGGCCGCCGGCGGCTGGCTGGTGGGCTGGGATCGGACCAAGCCGACCTGTGTGTTCATCGACGACGGCACCGAGGTGACCTGCACGGTCAGCGGCCGGTCCCTGTCGGTGGTGCCGGGCGTGGACTTCGCGATCCGACAGACCGCACACGGCACTGTGGAGAGGGTGACCCGCCGTGACCCGCACCGCCGAGCGGGGCTCGGTCTCCATCGAGGTCGCGGTGCTCGCGCCCGCCTTCATCGCACTGATGGTGCTGGCCGGCATGGTCGGACGCACTGCGGTGGCGGCGGAGGCGATCGAAACGGCCGCGCACGACGCGGCACGGGCCGCCTCGATCTCCCGGGATTTCCGGACCGCCGAGGACGAGGCGCTGGTGGCCGCCCGGCAGCAACTCGACTGGCGCGGCCTGGCCTGCAGCAACGACCTCCACCCGGCGCTCACCGGCCACATGGCCGGAAAGCCGAGCAGCTTCGAGGAGGCATTCGGCAGCCCGGTCGGTACGGACGCCACGGTCACTGTGGTGATCGTCTGCAAGGTGTCCTTCAAGGACGTCGCACTCGGCTTCCTGCCCGGAATGCCGACCGAGAAGGAGATATCGGCGACCTTCACCTCGCCGCTGGACCGCTACCGGAGCCGGCGATGAGCCCCTCAGCTCGGCCCACCGAGGATCGCCCGCGGGCGAGCACGGTCGGGTGAGCATCTTCCTGGCCGTGACGATGATCGGCGTACTCGCCATCGTCGGCCTGTCCTTCGACGGCGCCGGGCAACTACGCACCCTGCAACGCGCCGAGAACCTGGCCGCCGAGGCCGCCCGCGCCGGCGGTCAGGCCATCGACCGGGCCACCGCCATCCAGGGTGGGCCGAAGCAGATCCGCAAACCGGACGCCATCGCGGCGGTGGACAGCTACCTCGCCGTCGCGGGCGCCTCCGGCACACCGTGAGCTTCCCGAGATCGACGGGGAAACCCTGATCCGGGTGACGGTCTCGATCACCTACCAACGCTCGATGCTCGGGCTGTTCGTCCAGAAGAAACGGTCACCGTCACCGGTGAGGCGACCGCGCGAGCCATCACCGCAGTTCCGTAGGAAGGGAGGCAGCCATGCCTGTATCGGGTGGGTCCGTCGCACGACGGACCGGACGGTCCTCACCGGCATCGGCGCACTGGCCGTGCTCTGTGCGCTGTTGGTCGGCGCGCCGATCGCGTTGCTGGCCTTCGCCGGCAATCCCTGCCTGATCACCTGCCCACGATCAGCGAGGTGGGCACCGCGCTGACCAGCCGGGACGACGGTCAACTCTTCCTGCGGGCGTTGGCCGTGGCCGGCTGGTTCGGCTGGGCCACGTTCGCCTTCTCCGTCCTCGTCGAGTTGGGGCGCAGATCGTGCGCCGGCCGGCACCGAAGCTGCCCGGGATGAGCCGCCAACAGAAGGCCGCCGCCGCGCTGGTCGGCTCGGTCGCCCTGATCCTCGCGGCCAGTCCGGCCGCCGCCAGCGCAGCGGCGGTCTACGGCACCCGGCGTACGCGAGTCCGGGCGCACCGGCCGTCGCCACCCTGGCCACGCCCTCCCGCGCGGGCACGACACCGGACGCGGCAGCCCCGTTGGCCAGGAGCGGAATGCTCGGTATGGCCGGAACAGGGCTCGCCGCTCCCGCCGGCTCCACGGCGAACGACGAGGCCGCTCCGGTCTACCGGGTGGCTCGGGGCGACTACCTCGGTGAGGTGGCCGAGCGGTACCTGGACGAGTTCGGCGACTACCGACAGCTCGCCAGGCTGAACCAGCTCGACGACCCGGACCGCATCCGCCCCGGCCAACTGCTCCGACTGCCGACGGAGGCCGCCGACCAGGGGCACGCCAGCACGCCACCGGCAGGGTGGTCGACCGGCCCGCGGCGCCGAAACCGCCCGCGCCCCGGCCGGCGCCCGAGCGGGCCGCACCGCCGCGGGTGGACCCGGCACCACCCAGCGGTACGGAGTCAGCAGGCCAACCCCACCGTGACGGTCGGCGCAGCCGAGCTGGCGCCACCGATCGGGTGAACCGACCGCTGGCGGTCTCCGCCGTGTTGGCGGTGGCGAGCATCGTCGGTGCCCAGATCGGCGCGGTTCTGGGTTGCGCCGCAGCCCGGCCACCGCAGGAGCGGCCCCGGTTGGCGGCGGCCTCCCGCAGGTCCCGGGTGGCGCGGGTCGGACCGGCAGCGCCGCCCGGCGGACCAGTGGCGGGCGGACCAGTGGTGGGCGGCCGGGAGTGGCGCCGCGTGGGCCGCCAGCCGGGCTGCCGCAGCCGTCGAAGCCCCGCCACGCCGATCGACAGCACGGCACCTCGCGGCGGCGGCGCGACACCGACCGGCCCTGGCCTGGCACCTCCGGCGGCACAGCGCAAGCCGACGGCTGGGTAGCGCCGCCGACTGGCGGTGGCACGCCGACCGGCGGTGCGCAGGGCTGGGATGGAGACGACGGTTGGGCTGGTGACAGTGCCGACGGTGGCCTGTTCAATGGCGGGCACGGCCTGGATTCGGTACCGGACGGACCGCCGGTCGGCCGACACCGCCGCAGCGGAACCGAACACCGAGCGTGACGCGGTCCCGCCGTCGCGGCGGCAGTGACCACGTGGGCCGCTCCTACTCTGCACTACCCGGATTGAGCCGAGCGCATGGCGCCGATGCAGAGGTCTGGCATCAGTAGCGAAAGCGCGCTTCGTCTCCGTCAATCCGCAGCAGAAACTCCGTGATCGGCACTCCACCGTCGCTTGGCAGGAGGATGAGACCAACTGCATGAATCGCCTCGTCCGCTTCGAGAGCCGCCTCAGTGTCCCCGCTGAGCCAAGCGTCGCGCGACTTCGTGAAGAGCGGGCGGAGTTCCTCCCACGCGGGAGCGGGTGCAAAGCGGCAGTCGGACCAGAACATGTCCTGGCTTTCGAAGGTCAGCGTCCCGACCAGTCGTTCTTGCTGCATGAGTTTCCAGCTCTGCGCGGTCACGTCGATCCCTCCAGTTGCCCGGCGGGTAATGTATCTCCGTCCTCTGACATGGCGCCGCAGAATCGTCTGCACCTCCGCCAGCGTCATCTATCGTCTTCAGCCCACCGCGATCAGTCCAGTTGATCACCGGCTTGGTGCAGTCAACAGACCAGGACGTGATTGGCACGTGCGGCGGTACCGAACCCTCGGCGACTCACTCGGGGCACGTTGTCTCCTCAGCGTTATACCTGTAAGTCATCTTTATGACTCACAGGTATAGGCGTCTTCAGCGACACCCGGCTCCGGTGCGGACGGCGAGCGGCACGCCGCCACCCGAGGAACAGCCGGTGTCAGGGCAGGCGGGTCTGTAGTACGCCGTTCTGGATCCGAGTGGGCAGGATCTGCTGGTCGTTGCCGGAGGGCCCTGCATGACCTCGCCGCCGTTCAGCCGGAACGCGCTGCCGTGCCACGGGCAGACCACGCAGGCGTGGCCGTCGATCTCCTGCACCTCGCCCTCGCCGAGCGGCCCACTCTGGTGCGGGCAGCGCTCCAGCATCACGGTCACCTCGTCACCGTGCCGGTAGAGGATCACCGAGATGTCGTCGTCCACCTCTCGGGTGATCAGGGTGCGTTGCGGCAACGTCGCCATGTCGGCCAGCGAGTGCCAGCCGTCGGTCATCCGGTGCAACTCGGAGACGCTCTGGTTGACCTGGGCCCCTGCTTGTACGCGAGGTGGCCCCGATGTACGCGCCAAGGCTCACGGTGGAGAGCCCGAGGAAGCCGAGAGCCCGGCCCACTCCGTGTCGGCCGGACAGCCGCGCGGCCAGCGAGCCGGCGTAGAGCGTCAGGCCGACGGTGTTGGCGGCGGCGTGCACCAGGCCGACGCGGCGCTGGTCCCGGGCTAGTGCCGCCCAGTCGTTCAGCCCGGCGATCGCCGCCGGCACCGCGCTGACGGTGCCCAGGCCGACCAGCACGGTGGCGGGTCTGCGCTGCCGGGCATCAGGTCCAGCACCGCGGCGCTGATCCACGCGCCGACCGGCACCTGCACCATCGCCGGGTGCAGTGGATGCCCGAGGGTCACCCGTGCAGGAGGTCTCGCAGCCGCCGGGGACGCAGCGTCCCCAGGACCACCTTCTGCAACCGGTCACCCGCACGGTCCAGCCGGGAATCCTGCTCAACTTTCGTCAGAAGTGCTCGCACGAGTACCGACTTCCCGGTGAAAGGGTCGCAAACCGGTCTCGGGCGACAAAGTGTCACGGCGCGCGATCTTGCAGTTACTGTCCCGACGAACCGGGCAGATCGGGGCGGATGGACGACCGCAAGTGCAAGATCGACGGGGATTGTGGGTGTGGAGCGGCCCGGGCATGCTGGCCCCATGGGTGTGCGGGTGGAACGGGTTGGGGCTGTTACCACTGTTGTTCTCGATCGGGTGGGGCTCGGAACGCCGTCGACGGTCCGACCGCTCGGGCGCTGGCGGACGCCTTTCGCGCCTTCGACGCCGACCCGGACGCTGCGGTGGCAGTGCTCTGGGCGCCGGTGGCACGTTCTGCGCCGGTGCCGACCTCAAGGCGATCGGCACGCCGAGCGGCAACCGGGTCGAGCCGGAGGGGACGGCCCGATGGGTCCGACCCGGATGGCGCTGAGCAAACCGGTGATCGCGGCGATCTCCGGGTACGCGGTGGCGGGCGGGCTCGAACTGGCGCTCTGGTGTGACCTGCGGGTCGCCGAGTCTGACGCGACGCTCGGGTGTTCTGCCGCCGCTGGGGCGTACCGCTGATCGACGGTGGCACCGTTCGGCTGCCCGGCTGATCGGCGAGAGTCGCGCGCTGGACCTCGTTCTCACCGGCCGCCCGGTGCCGGCCGACGAGGCGTACTCGATGGGGTTGGTCAATCGGTTGGTGCCACCCGGGCAGGCGGGCGGCGGCCGAGGAGTTGGCGGCGGAGATCGCCCGGCATCCGCAGACCTGCCTGCGCAACGACCGGCGGCGCTGCTGTCCGGCGTGGGTCGAGGAGAGTCGGAGGCGCTGGCCACCGAGTTGGCGTACGGGATGGAATCGATGGCCACGGACGCGATCGCGGGCGCGGCTCGGTTCGCCGCGGGTGAGGGCCGGCACGGCGACGCCGCCGGAGGGTGAACCTCCCGACGGCGTCGGCTTCCGGCTAGCTCAGTTGCGGTTGATGGTGAAGGTTGTCGTGGGGTTCTGGATGTCGACCGCGTTGTTGCTCAGCCGCAGGTTGTTGAAGGTGACCGACCCGACGGCCGGCCCTGCCCGGCCTCTGGCATCGGGTTGGCCCAGACGGCGAAGCCGGACTTCGCGTCGTAGGCGTCACCACTCTTGCGCGCCCCGCTGATCGAGACGTTCGTGAAGACCGTGTCGGTGATCGGGTTCTGCGGCTGCCCGCCGACATAGTTGGTCTGGAACATGATGCCGCTGTAGGTGGGATCGACGATGTCGACGTCGCTGACCCGGATGCCCTGGAACACCTTCGAGGCGGAGAAGACCCAGATGGCCGGGAAGGTCTGCCCACCCCAGAAGTGCCCACCGGCCCGCACGATCGAGATGTTCTCGAACCGGGTGGGCGGGCTGGCACCGAAGCCGTTCATCGGGTAGCCGAAGTCGAGCGAGCTGATGGTGATGCCCGAGTAGACCAGCGTGTCCGCGATGTAGATGTTGCGGAACGTGTTGCCGTAACCGCCGTAGACGGCGACGCCGGCCGCCCGCCAGGTGAGGGTCGAGGTCAGGTTCTCGTAGACGTTGTCCTCATGTCGGCGCCGCCCCGTCGATTGCCGAGAACAGCGCGAAGCTGTCATCGCCGGTGGCCCGGGCGTCGTTGTTGCTGACCAGGTTGTTGGTGCTCCCGTTGGTCATGTTGATGCCGTCGGCGAACATGTTCCGGATCCGGGAGTTCTTGATGGTCATGTAGTCGGTGTTCGCGCCCCAGTAGAGGCACACCATGTGCTCGTTCCAGATGTTGTCGATCACGATGTTCGACACGTTGGAGAAGTCGAACACCTTGCCCGGACCGTCGATCCGCGAGGTGTAGTTACCGAAGTAGGCGAAGTTCTTGAAGGACGAGTTCGCCGCCGAGTTCTCGGCCCGGAAGCCGATGTCGGTGTTGTCCTGGCCCGACGGAGCGTTGAACCGGTGTACCAGGGCCCGGCGCCGGTCACCTGGACCGCCTTGCCGTACACCTGGAACTTCGAAGAGGTGGAGTAGTTACCGGCCGGGAGGTACACGCCGATCAGGTTGCCGGTGGTGTCCATCCGCACCCGGTCCAGGGCGTTCTGCACGTCCTGGTGGGTGAAGCCGCCCGGCGTGGTGTAGCGGCTCGGGTCCGGGTTGGCGATCGGCGACACCTGCTCGGTGTTGATGAAGTCGATCGCGTAGTTGGTGGTGTTGGCCGAGTCCTTCTGGAGGCGGATCTTGCTGCCGGCCGGGACCGTCGAGTTGAGCATGACGTTGGCTTCGTCGTAGATGTGCCGCGGCCCGCCCGCGCTCGGCGAGTTGCCCGGGCTGGTTTCGTTGCCGTAGAGCCAGGCGTACTGGGACGTCAGGTCGATGGCCTTGTGGAACGTGCCGTTGACGTAGACGTTCAGCGTCGAGTTGATCCCACCGCCGCCCGGGGCGTCCGGGATGGAGAAGCGGGTGACCAGCGTGTTGGTGCTGGCCGGGTCGTGAACTCGACGTAGCTGCCGGTCGAGTTGAGGGTCACCGCACGCCGACCGGACGCCTCGCCGGCGAGGTCACCGACCTCCGGTTCGGCCCGACGACGCTGGCGCCGCCGCCGACCGCGCCGTCCTCGGCCTCGTACATGTCGTACGGCATGTTGGCGCCGCGACCGACGAACAGCGGACGGTCGCTGGTGTTGTTGGCCTGCTTGACCGGCAGCTCGTTGCTGTCGGCGGCGAGCACCACCCGGACGGTGTACTTGCCGTTCGCGGCGGTCCAGGTGCCCAGGTTGATCGGGCCGACCGTGGCACCGGCGTTGATCACGCCGGAGTACGAGCCGGTGAGCGTACGGACCACGGTGCCGGACTCGTTGAGCACGGTGAGCGTGATGCCGTGCGCGCCGGACGCGGACGCCACACTGCCGGCGTTGCGCACCGACACCGAGAAGGTGACAGTGTTGCCGGCCGACGGGTTGCCCGGCGACCAGGCGACCGACGAGGCGACCAGGTCCGACGTGGCGACCGCACTGACCACGAGCGGGCTGGGGTTGGAGTAGCTGTTGTTGGTGTCGTCCTGCTCGACGACGGTGTTCGACTCGTCGACCTTCGCGCTGAGCGGGTAGCTGCCCGCGTCACGGGTGCCGATGCTGGCGCTGACAGTGGTCGAGGCGCCGGCCGCGAGGCCGCCGACCGACGCGGTGCCCACCCGGGTGGAGCCCAGGTAGAAGTTGACGTTGGTCGCACCGGAGGCCGCCGAACCCGCGTTACGCACGGTCGCGGAGAGCGTGATGGTGCTGGTCTCCACGGGCGCGGACGGGCTGAAGGACATGCCGGTCACGGTCAGGTCCGGGTTCGGCGCCGGGGTGCCGAAGACCTGGAACTCGGCCACCTGGCCGGCCGGTGCGCCGGTGTTGGAGGCGATCGAGAGCCGTACGTCGGCAGCCGCACCGGAGACCGGGATGGTCACCGTGTTGCCGCTGCCCGGGTTGAAGGTGTAGTTCGCCGCGCCGGCCAGGGTGGTGAAGCTCGACGAGCCCTGGTCCCGCCCTTGCACTGTGATGTTCTGCGTACGCGCACCCCAGGCCGAGTCCGGGTTGAGCTTCACGACGACCTGGCTGAGGGTGGCGTTCGCGCCGAGCTGCACGGTCAGCGTGCTCGGGTTGCCGTTGCCCTCCCAGTAGGTGGCCAGGCTGTTGTCGTTGGCGTTGGTGGCCACGAACGTGTGCACGTACCCGGAGGCGGTGATCGGCTTACCGATCGCCAGGTTGCTCCCGGTCGGCGGGTTGCCGGTGCCGGTCCGGGTCACGGTGTTGCTGTTCGCCGACACGTTGCCGGCCGCGTCCTGGCCCGCACGTAGTACGACACCGTGGCGCTGTCCGCCTGGCTGTCGGTGTACGTGAGCGTCGAGCCGTTGACGCTGCCGCGCAGCGCCGTTGGCGTAGACGTCGTACCCGGTCACCCCGACGTTGTCGCTGGACGCCGACCACGCGAGCCGGATCTGTCCGCTCGCCGGTTGGTGTACGCCAGGTTGCCCGGAACGCTGGGTGCCTGGGTGTCGGTGCTGCCGGTCGCGCCGTAGACCTCGACCTCGGAGAACTGTGCGGCCGGCCAGCCGGTGTTGCCGGTGACCTGCACCCGTACGTAGCGGGTGCTGCTAGCGGTGAAGCTGACCGTCGCCGTGTTGCCGCTGGACGGGTTGAAGGTGTAGCCGGCGGACGCCTTCACTGTGGTGAAGGACGAGCCGTTGGTCGAGCCGAGCACCGACAGGGTCTGCGTACGGGTCTGCCAGTCCGACGCGGGCGGCAGCTGAGCACCACCCGGTCCACGCTGACAGTGGCGCCCAGGTCGGCCTGGATCCACTGCGGGAACGCGTTGTTGTTGCTCTCCCAGTAGGTCGACGCGTTGCCGTCGTTGGCGTTGCCCGCCCCGTAGTTCTGGTTGAAGCTGCTGGCCGTCATGGTGGCGGACAGCCCGGCGAGCATGGCCACGCGCGCGGCGGCCGCGGACGGATCGGCCGCTGGTGCCGCGGTCGCCATGGGGTGACGACCGGGGCGGTGGCGAGGAGTACCCGGCGAGCGCGCTGGCGAGCAGCCGTCGGTGGCCTCTGAGGGTGGTGCGGGGACGGTGTGGGGCGCGCCGGTTGGCGGCGTGCCTCGTCTGGTGCCGGTCCTGGACATGGGGTCGCTACACCTCTTTCGGGGTGGGTGGGGTGCGTTGCCCGGCGACGGGTACAGGGGTACGCCCGTCGTTCCGCGACAGGTGGGGACGGTGCGGGTTGGGGACGGGTGGACGCCCGACGCCGCGTTGCGTCGAACCTCCTGGACCGGGTGCCCCGCCCGGTCGGGGCGGGGCACCGGACCTAGCTGGAATAGACCTCGAACTCGCTGAGCTGGCCGGCTGGCCAGCCGCTGTTTCCGGTGACGGTCAGCCGCAGGTACCGCTGGCTGGTCGCCGTGAAGGTCACGGTGACCGTGTTGCCGCTGCCCGGGTTGAAGGTGTAGCCGGCGGACGCCTTCACTGTGGAGAAGGACGAGCCGTTGGTGGAGCCGAGCACCGAGAGCGTCTGCGTACGCGTCTGCCAGGCGGACGACGGTGGGAGTTTCAGCACGACCCGGACACCGTCCGGTTGGCGCCCAGGTCCACCGTCACCGACTGCGGGAACGCGTTGTTGGCGCTCTCCCAGTACGTGTTCGGTTGCCGTCCACCGTGTTGGCGGCGGCGTACACGTCGGAGTGGCTGGTCTCGGTGATCGACCGTCCGGCCGCCAGGTTGCCGCTGGGCGGCGGGGTGGTCGGGGTGGGGTGGTCGTCGGCGGGGTCGTCGTCGGCGGTGGCGTGGTCTGCGTGCCGCCGTACACCTCGACCTCGGAGAGTTGCGCGGCCGGCCAGCCGGTGTTGCCGGCGACGGTGACCCGGATGTAGCGGCGGTCACCGCTGGGCAGCCCGATCGACACGGCGTTGCCCGCGCCGGGTCGAAGACCTGGCCGGCGGACGCGGCCAGCGTGGCGTACGACGATCCGTCGGTGGAGCCGAGGACCGACACCGTCTGGGTACGGCGTTCCCAGCCGGCGGGGAGCTTGAGGACCACCCGGTCGACCGATCGGGCCGCCCCAGGTCGACTGTCACCGACTGCGGGAAGGCGTTGTTGGCGCTCTCCCAGTAGCTGGCGGCGTTGCCGTCCACCACGTTGGAGCCGGTGTAGTTCTGGTTGCTGCTGGTCGTGGTCGTCGACCGGCCCAGCGCCAGGTTGCCGCTGGTCGGAGGCGGGTCGTCGGGGCGGCGTGGTGGGAGGCGGCGTGGTGGTCGGAGGCGGCGAGGTGGGTCCGCCACCCCACTGCGGGTCGGCCACGGACCGCAGTACGGGGTCGGGTGTACCAGCCGGAGTTGCCCGAGCCCTGGGTGATCTGGAACCCGGCGCCCACGCAGTTGTGCATCGGGTTGATCTGCGCGATGTTGGTGGCCCGCACGTTGGTGAAGGACACCAGGCTGTTGGCCTGCACCTGGAGCGCGTACGTGCCGGCGCCGTCGATCCGTACGTTGGTGAGGTTGATCCCGTTGGTCTGACCCTCGATCCAGTGCAGCGCCGCGTACGAGCTGTCCAGGATGTCGGTGTCGGTGATGTTGATGGTGGGGTTCTGGAACGCCTCGTTGAGTGCGGAGAACCAGATCGCGCCGACGCCGAAGTTCCAGTTGTAGTCCGAGTTGCCGTTGCGGATCAGCGTGTTCCGGGCGATCGTCCAGGTGCCCTGGACACCGGTCGCGCCCTGCACGCCCGGGTAGCGGTTCGCGACGTGGATACCGCCGCCGTTGGTGAGCGAGTCGGCCGTCACGTTGTCGGTGATCTTGATGTCCCGACCGCCGTAGCTGACCAGGTGGTTCGCCAGCAGGGTCACGCCGATGGTGTTGTGGGTGAAGGAGTTGTTGACGTTCGGGACGCTCTGCGCCCACATCGCCAACGCGTCGTCGCCGGTGTTGCGGACGAACGTGTTCGTCACCGTCGAGTTGGTCACGCCGGTGTGGAAGTTCACCCCGTCCGCGGTCTGGTCCAGGATCCGGCTGTTGCGGATGGTGAAGTTGTCCATCGGGCCGTCCATCCACGCCCCGACCTTGGTGTTCTCCAGCCACAGGTTGTCGACCACCGAGTTGGTCATCGCCCCGCCCAGGGCGTTGACCTGGTCGTCGTCCACCCGTTCGCGGATGTCACCGATGATGGCGAAGTCCCGCAGCGTGACGTTGCGGCTCGGCCCGTTCGCCTCGTGCGAGCGCACCGGGCCGGTGTAGCCACCACCCGGACGTACTTGCCGTAGATGCCGACGGACCGGTTCCGCTCGGTGGGGTGCCGGCCGCCGAGCACCGAATACCACGGGCCGGCGCCACGCAGCGTCACCCCGTCGACCACCACGTGGTCCCAGAGGGTGAAGGTGCCGGTCGGGATCCAGACCGCTCGGCCCTGGGCCTTTCCGGCGTCGACCGCCGCCTGGAACTTCGCCGTCGAGTCGGTCGCGCCGCTCGGGTCGGCGCCGAAGTCGGTGACCACGTCGAGCACGCCGGAGGGCTTGGTGATCGCCGGGGCGACCAGCTCGAAGTCGGCCAGGTCGATGGTGAACGAGGGTGACTGGGCGGTCGAGGAGACCTGGAACCGGATCTTCGTGCCGGCCGGCTGGTGCTGCCGAACATCGCCCGGGTCTCGTCATAGAAGTGGTGCGGGTTGGTGTCGCCCGGGTTGTTGTTGAACGGGTAACCGCCGTAGTACCAGCCGTACCTCGACGTCACCGGGACCGACTTCAGCAGCGACCCGTTGGCCCGCAGGTCGATGGCGGCGTCCCGGCCGGTGCCCGCCGAGCTGTCCGGCAGGCTGTACCGGAAGGTGACCGCGTTGGCCGGCGCGGTGAGGGTGAACTCGACGTACTCGCCGACGGCGTCGAGGGTGACCGCCTCCCGGCCGGACGCCTCGGACGGCAACGTGCCGTACCGCCGGTCCGGGCCGATCTTCGTGCCGTTGTGGGCGGTCTCCTCCGCCTCCTGCTCGACGAAGGGCACTGTGGCGCCACGGTTGGGGATGTCGAAGGGGACAACCCCGCCGCCGAGGCCGGGTCGCGGTGCCGGTGATCGCGATTGCGGTCAACGAGGTGGCCGCGAGCAGGGTGGCGGCAATGGCGGCCAACCCTGCCCGGGTCGGGTGTCGAAGGTGGTGCGGGTGCCGGTGGTGTGGTTGGCCATGAGCTGCGCTCTCCCTTTCGTCAGGCAGGCCAGATCCCCGTGTCGGTGCGTCGTGCGAGTCCCCCTCGTACTCCTTCCTTCGGGTGGTGGTGCCGGCGGCCGGGACGGGCCGCCGGCACCACGGCGAGCAGAGTCAGGTCAGGCGGGTCCGTCCGCCGCGCGCGGCCCGTCCGCCGATTCGGCGGTACGCAGCCAGACCGCGGTGTCGGACGGCAGCAACCCGTCGTCGAGTGGCCCGCTTGCCAGCACCAGGTCCCCTCGGCTGGCATCGGCACCGGTACGGCGGAGAGGTTGACCAGGCAGGTGAAGCCACCGCCGCGGCTGAACGCGAGCACCCCGTCCGGGGCGGGCAGCCAGGTCAACTCGCCGTCGCCGAGTGCCGGATCGGCCCGCCGGGCCTGGATCGCCGCCCGGTACAGCTCCAGCATCGAGGTCGAGTCGCCGGTCTGCGCGCTGGCCGTCCGGCCCTTCCAGTCGGCCGGCTGCGGCAGCCAGGGTGCCGCGGCGCCCTTTGGGCTGAACTCGAAGGGCGGCTCGTCACCGGCCCACGGCAGCGGTACGCGGCAGCCGTCCCGGCCGGGGTCGATCCGACCGGACCGCTCCCACATCGGGTCCTGCCGCAGCGCGTACGGAATGTCCTCGACCTCGTAGAGGCCCAGCTCCTCGCCCTGGTAGACGTAGGCGGCACCGGGCAGCGACAGCGAGAGCAGCGCGGCGGCGCGGGCGCGGCGGGTGCCCAGCTCCAGGTCGGTGGAGTCCCTCCCGCTTGGCGGCGAAGCTGAACCGGTGTCGGCCCGCCCGTAGCGGGTGACGTGCCGGGTGACGTCGTGGTTCGACAGCACCCAGGTGGCCGGCGCGCCGACCGGCGCGTGTGCGCTGAGCGTCCCGTCGATGCTCGCGCAGTGCCGCGGCGTCCACGCGCAGCCGAGGAAGTCGAAGTTGAACGCGGCGTGCAGCTCGTCCGGGCGCAGGTAGTTGGCGAACCGCTGCCGGTCCGGCAGCCACACCTCACCGATCAGCGCCCGGTCGGCGTACTCGTCAGCGACGCGACGCCAGCCCCGGTAGACGTCGTGCACCCCGTCCAGGTCGTGGAACGGGTGCTGATGGTCCGGCGGACCTCGGGCAGCTCGCCGTCCTTGACCAGCAGCCCGGCCGAGTCGATCCGGATGCCGTCCACCCCGGTCGAACCAGAACCGCAGGATGTCCTCGAACTCCGCCCGTACCCGGGGTGTTCCCAGTTGAAGTCCGGCTGCTGCGGGGCGAACAGGTGCAGGTACCAGTCGCCGGGGTGCCGTCCGGGTTGGTGGTGCGGGTCCAGGTCTCGCCGCCGAACTCGCCGATCCAGTCGGTGGGCCGCTGGTCGCCGTTCGGGCCCGGCCGGGCCGGAACCAGAACAGGTCCCGTTCCGGCGCACCCGGCCCGCCGGCGAGCGCCGCCTGGAACCAGGGTGCGCGTCGGAGCAGTGGTTCGGCACCACATCGACGATGGTCCGGATGCCCAGCTCGTGTGCCTCGGCGATCAGCGCCTCCGCCTCGGCCAGGCTGCCGAAGACCGGGTCGATGTCGCGGTAGTCGGACACGTCGTAGCCGGCGTCGGCCATCGGGGACGGATACCAGGGGCTGAACCAGATCGCGTCGACGCCGAGCGCGGACAGGTGGTTCAGCCGGGACCGGATGCCGGCGATGTCACCGATGCCGTCGCCGTTTCCGTCGGCGAAGCTCCGGGGATACACCTGGTAGATCACGGCTCCACGCCACCACGGACTTCTGTCAGCTGTGGACACGAGCACCTGCTTTCTGCGTCAGTACGTCGGCGGGTCAGCCGGACCTGGATATGTGTCGGGCGAACGGTCGTTGTTCGCCGCGCGGGAGGATGCGGTGGTGGCTATCCCTTGATGCTGCCCGTGGTCAGACCGGACATGATGTTCCGTTGGAAGATCAGGAAGATGATGACAGTCGGGATCGCGGCGATGACCGACGCGGCGATCACCACGTTCATCGGCGTACCACCCGCGAAGGAGTAGATGCCGACGCTGACCGTTCGGGTCTCCGGCGACGGCATGACCAGCTTCGGCCAGAGGAAGTCCTTCCAGACCGCCGTCATGGCCAGGATCGCGACGACGCCGAGGATCGGGCGGGACATCGGCAGGATGATCGACCAGAGCGTGCGCAGCGGCGTCGCCCCGTCCACCAGGGCCGCCGCCATCAGCTCCTCCGGAATCGAGTCGAAGAACCGCTTCAACAGGAAGATGTTGAATGCGTTCGCCACCAGGGCAGCCAGATCGCGAATGGTGAGTCCAGCAGGTTGATGTGCACGATCGGCAGGTCGATCACGGTCACGTACTGCGGGACGATGAGGACCATCGCCGGGATCATCAGCGTCCCCAGCATCAGCGCGAGGATCACGTTGCCGAAGATCGGCCTCAGTTTGGACAACGAGTACGCGGCAGCGGCGTCGAAGACGAGTTGGAACAGCACCGCGCCGATCGCGTAGTAGAACGTGTTGAACAGCAGCTTGGCGAGCTCAAGGTTGTTCCAGGCGTCGACGTAGTTCTGCGGCTGGGGTCCTTCGGAAACAGCGAGGGTGGGGTCTGCGCGATCTCCTGGCCGGACTTGAGCGCGCCGGTGACCATCCAGTAGAGCGGTCCGAGGAAGACGAGGGTGAACCCCGCCACCACGACGACCAGCAGCGTCCAGTAGATGACCTTGCCGCGCCCTCGGCTGAGCTGGGCATGGGAGATGAGGGTCCGGGTGCCCGATTCCTGTGCCATTCTCGCCGTCCTAGTCCTGTTTCGCGCTCAGCCGCAGGTACACGGCGGAGAAGCCGGCCAGCACCACGAGCATGATCACGCCCAGTGCGGCGGCACCGTTGAGGTCGTTCTGGAAGAACCCGTGCTGGTAGATGAGGTACGCGACAGTGGTCGCGGAGTCCTCCGCGCCCGCGCCGTTGGCGAGGATCAGCGGCTCGATGAAGAGCTGCATCGTGGCGACGATCTGGATCATCGCCAGGAGCGCGAGGATCAGCCGGGTCTGCGGGATCGTCACGTGCCGGATCCGCTTCCAGATCCCCGCGCCGTCCAGCTCGGCCGCCTCGTACAGTTCGCCGGGGATGCTCTGCAACGACGCCAGGTAGATGAGCACCGCGCCGCCCATGTTCATCCACGTCGACGCGATCACCATCGCCGGCATCGTCATCTCGGGGACTGCATCCACTGTGAGGTGGGCAGGTGCAGCGCCTTCAGGATCGCGTTGAAGAGCCCCGCCTCGCTGGGGTCGTACGCGTAGAACTTGAACAGGTACAGCGCGGAGGCCGGCGGCAGCATCACCGGCAGGTAGACCAGGATCCGCAGGTAACCCTTGGCGTGCCGGAACTCGTTGAGCAGGATCGCCACGAAGAACGGCACCGCGTACCCGAGGACGAGCGCGAGCGCCGTGAAGTAGAGCGTGTTCTGCCAGGCCGGCCAGAAGCTCGGGTCGGCGATGATGCGGGAGTAGTTGTCCCAGCCCACCCAGGTGGTCTCGCCGCGCCGGGTGCGCTGGAAGCTCATCACGATGCCGCGGACCATCGGGTACCAGGAGAAGACGACGAAGCAGAGCACCGCCCCGATCAGGAACGCGTGACCGGTGAGGTTGTCCCGTACCTTGCGGCCGAGGCTGGTTCGCTGCGGCCTCGCCGAGTACGGCGACGGCGGGCGGCCCGGTTTCCTGGTGGTCTCCGGGACGGTGGTGAGCGCCAAGGCAACTCCTGGGTGAGTCGGTGACGTCGAGATGTGGTGCGAGTGGCGTGGGGGTCGGGTCGGCGTCCCGACCCCACACGATCGGTCAGCTCTCGGCGGCGAGGAGCTGGTTGACCTTCTCCTCGGCGGTCTTGAGCAGCGCGTCGATGTTCGAGTTCGGGTTGGTCAGCACACCCGACATCGCGGCGTCGAGCACCGCGTAGACGGCCTGCGCGTTGCGCGGCTCACCCTTGATCGGCACCGGGTCGCCTCGAAGAGCGCGAAGTTCGTCGTGTCGACGTTCGCGTTCGCCTTACGCAGCTCCAGCTCCTGCTTCTGCGCCTCACTGCCGTTGGCGAAGAGCAGCGGCTGGGGCAGACCCACCGGTAGTTCTGCGGCTTGGCCCGGACGTAGTCGAACTGGCCCTTGCCCGGGGTCAACTTCTGGTACGCGATCCACTTAAGACCGGCCTTGACCTGCTCGGGAGTGAGGTCCTTCTTGAAGAAGTAGCCCTCGCCACCACCGAGCGTCCCCTTAGCCGCGCCGTCCTGGCCGGGCAGCGGAGCCATCGCCCAGTCCTGGAACTTGCCCTGGAACTGGCTGACGATCGCCTGGGTGAGTCGGGTGCGCCGATGAACATGCCGACCTTGCCGGCACCGGCGTTGGTCAGCAGGTCGCCCCACTGGAGCAGCTGGCGGGCACCCATGCTGTTGTCGCCGTACCGCATGTCCTTGAGGTTCTGCAGGACCTGCTTGCCCTGGGCGTTGTTGAAGTCGGCCTTCTTGCCGTCCTCGGTCAGCACGCGGCCGCCCTGCGAGTAGAGCAGGAGGTGAAGTGCCAGCCGCCGGTGTTGCCGGCGCTGTACTCCGAGTAGCCGGCGATGCCGTTGCCGAGCGCCGAGATCTTCTTGGCGGCGGCCCGGACGTCGGCCCAGGTCTTCGGCGGGTTGTTGACGTCGAGCCCGGCCTGCTGGAACAGGGCCTTGTTGTAGACCAGACCCATCGAGTAGTTCTTCACCGGAACGGCGTAGAGCTTGCCGCCGTCGGTGAAGACCTCCTTGAGCGCCGGGTCGACGCTGTCCCAGGTCGAGATCGTGTCCTTGCTGACCGCCTGGCTGATGTCCATTGCCTGACCGGAGTCGAGCACCTGCTGGAGATCGGTCATGTACCCGTAGAACACGTCGGTCACGGTGCCGCCGGCGAGGCGGGCGGTGAAGTCCGGCGGGTTGTTGCACTGCTCGCCGACGCTGACGCTCTTGACGACGATGTCCGGTTCTGCTTCTGGAACTCGACGACGTCGTCGTTCCAGTTCTTCAGCAGCTCCTTCTGAGCGCCGACCGGCTGGCAGTCGACCGTGATGGTGACCTTGCCGCCCGCGGTCGTGCTCTTGTCGTCACTCTTCGTGGAGCATGCCGTGAGGCTGAGCCCCAGGCCGGCCACGAGCGCGACCGCCGCAGCCTTTCGGTATTGCGGTACGGACATCTGTCCATCCCTTCGGGGTGACTCCAATGACGTTCGCTGATCTGCGGTGATACGACCTGACGCCCAGTAGCTGCGTCGGAGCCAGGTGTGAGTGGAGTCACTGTAGCGAGGCCGACTCATTTCGGCAAGGTATCGACCCTGTTCCGAAAGGACACGACGTGATGACGGCAGATGTTGGCAAGCTTGTGAAAGCAGCCTGATTTGCAGGCTTTGTTCACTTATGAAGGGCCATTCGACAAGATCGATGTCGTCCGGCCTGGACAACGACGAACGGCCGCCGACCGCGTGAAGCGGTCGACGGCCGAAGCCTTCGTGCGGTGCGGCCTAGCGGCCCGGTGCGGGCGCGGTCGAGCCGCGCACCACCAACTCCGGCTCGAACAGCAGCTCGTCCTGGAGCACGCCGGCACCTTCGATCTGGGTGACCAGCAGATCCACCGCGGCCTGCCCCATCGTCTCGATCGGCTGCCGGACCGTGGTCAACGGCGGGTCGGTGCACGTCATGAAGGCGGAGTCGTCGAAGCCCACCACCGACACGTCGGCCGGCACCGAGCGACCCAGCCGTCGGGCCGCACGAATGGTGCCCAACGCCAGCACGTCACTGGCGCAGATGATGCCGGTCACGCCCCGCTCGACCAGCTTCGTCGCGGCGACCCGCGCCCCTCCATGGAGAAACTGGAACGCTCGACGCACTCGGCGTCACCCTCGTCCCAGCCGGCGACCTGGATCATCGCGTCCAGTTTGCGCCGGGACGGCACATGCCCTCGGGGCCGAGCACCATCCCGATCCGTTCGTGCCCGAGCGAGCGCAGATGCCCGTACGCCTGCTCCACCGCCACCGCGTCGTCAGTCGAGACCCGGGGAAGCCCAACTCGTCCACACCCGCGTTCACCAGCACGACCGGAAGCCCCGGTCGGTCAGCCGACGGTAGTGGTCATGACGGGCATCGGCGAGCGCGTACGAGCCACCGGCGAAGATCACCCCGGAGACCTGGTGATCGAGGAGCATCTCCACGTAGTCCATCTCGGAGACGCCGCCGATGGTGCGGGCACAGAGAGCCGGGGTGTAGCCGCGCTGGGCGAGGGTCCCGGTGACGACCTCGGCCAACGCCGGGAAGATCGGGTTCTGCAACTCGGGCAGCACCAGCCCGACCAGCCGGCGCGTTCGCCGCGCAGCTTGGTCGGCCGCTCGTAACCGAGCACGTCCAGCGCGGTCAGCACGGCGGTCCGGGTGGCCTCGGAGACTCCGTCGCGGCCGTTGAGCACCCGGCTGACGGTGGCCTCGCTGACGCCCGCCTTCTTGGCAACTTCAGTCAACCGCTTGGTCACAGCCGCAATCGTACGTCACCTTCATGAAAGAAATGAACAGCAATCTGCCCTGCGTTTGCTGGCGGGCTGCCGCATTCTTCCCACCACCGACCATTCCGACCCCAACACCAACGCCGACGCGCTGGCCGCCTGCTTGATCGACTCGGGTTCCTTGATGCCGGGCTATCGACGTGGCCCGGATACCGCGACTTCCTGGAACGCGAGTGGATCAGCCAGGCAGCCCGCGCGAGGGCTGGACGTGGCTCTCGCGCCGGGCGGGCGAGGGCTGGGGTCAGGACAGGTCGCGTAGGGCGGTTTCGATGGCTCGGTGGAAGGTCGGGTACGCGTAGATCATGTGCCGGAGCTGGCTCAGCGGCACCGCCGCGTGCACTGCCAGCACCAGCGCGGACAGCACCTCGCCGCCGGCCGGGCCGACCGAGGTCGCGCCGATCAGCACACCCTGGTCGGCGTCCGCGACGAGCTTGATGAACCCGTCGTCGCCGACCCGGTGGATCCAGCCCCGGGTGGAGCTGCCGAGTTTGGTGAAGCCGACCTGGACGTTGATGCCGCGCTCGCGGGCCTGCTGCTCGGTGAGCCCGACCGCGCCGACCTCCGGATCGGTGAACGTCACCCGGGCAGCGCCCGGTAGTCGGCCCGCGGCACCGTGCCGGCCGAACCACTCGACCCGCTGGCCGCGAGCGAGCTGGACGCGCCCATCGCTCCGCCGACCACGCTGGAGGTCCCGCTGGCGTCGGCGCTGGCACCTGCCTGACGGGCCTGGGCCAGGATGTCGGCGATGACGATCCCCGCCTGGTACATGGCGATATGGGTGAAGGCGCCCTCACCGGTCAGGTCGCCGACCGCCCAGACGTGGTCGCTGACGCGCAGACGGTCGTCGACCGGCAGGTAGCGCTGGCTGGCGTCCAGGCCGATCGTGTCCAACCCGAGTTCGGTCAGGTGGGCCTTGCGCCCGGTGACCACCAGCAGCCGGTCGGCGGTGAACTCCGTGCCGCCGCCCCGTGCAGAGTGAACCGGGTGCCGTCGTGCTCGACCCGCTCGGCGCGTACCCCGGTGTGGATCTCCACGCCGTCGGCGCGCAGCGCGGCGGCGGCGACCTCGGACGCCTCCGGTTCCTCGACGGCCAGCACCCGGTCCAGGGCCTCGACCACTGTGACCCGGACCCCGAAGCGGGCGAAGACCTGCGCCAGTTCCAGACCGATCGCGCCGCCGCCGAGCACCAGCAGCGACCCCGGCAGCTCCTCGACCTCGATCGCCTGGTGGTTGGTCCAGTACGGGGTGTCGGCAAGGCCGTCGATCGGCGGCACCGACGGACGGGTGCCGGTGCCCAGCACCACCCGTGCCGCGCCTCGAACACCTGGTCACCGACGCGGACCCGGCGCGGACCGTCGAGTCGCCCGCTGCCCCGCACGAGCCGGCCGCCCTTACCGATGAACCGCTCCGCCGCGACCGTGTCGTCCCAGGTGTCGGTGGCCTCCTCGCGGATCCGCTTCGCCACCGGCGCCCAGTCCGGCTGGACCTGCGCCGTCCCGGCCAGACCGTCGACCCGGCGAGCCTCGGCGAGGCGTTGGCCGCCCTGATCATCATCTTGCTCGGGATACAGCCCCAGTAGGGCATTCCCCGCCGACCAGGTCCCGTTCGACGCCGACGACGCTCAGGCCGGCCTCGGCGAGCCGTTCGGCCACCTCCTCGCCGCCGACTCCGAGCCCGACCACGACCACATCCACCAGCTCCGGCTCCGCCACACCGAACAGCATCCCCAGCGGCGCCGCCCCGACCACCGGGCCGGCGGAAAGTCGGCCCGCTCACCGGCCCGGACGCCTACCGTGGCCGGATGCACGCATCCTTCGCGCCGGTCCGCGACTGCTTCCACGATCTGCTCGCCTCCGGCCGGAGACCGGTGCCAGCCTGACCATCTGGTACGACGGACAGCCGGTCGTGGACCTGGTCTGCGGTTCCCGGGTCGGTGACGGGCCGGGCGGCGAGCCGTGGCTGCCGGACACGCTGGTCAACGTCTACTCCGTCGGCAAGCCGGTGGCCGCGCTCTGCCTGTTGCTGCTCGTCGACCGGGAGAAGGTCGATCTCGACGCGCCCGTGGACCGGTACTGGCCCGAGTTTCGCACCCCGCCACGGTGCGTCAGGTGTTGTCGCACACCGCCGGACTACCCGCCTTTCCGGTATCCCGGCCGGCCACCGCGATCAGCGACTGGGCACTGCTCACCGGCGACCTGGCCGCCGCCGACCCCGAGTGGCCGCCCGGCTCGGTCGCCGCGGAACACGCCTGGACGTACGGGCACCTGGTGGGCGAGCTGGTCCGCCGGGTCGACGGACGGTCGGTGGGCCGGTTCCTGGCCGAGGAGATCGCTGGTCCTTGGCGACTCGACCTCGGCTTCGGGTTGGCCGAGGCGGACCAGCGGCGCTGCGCGGACCTGCGGTACGGCGACCCGCGGTGGCCGATGCAAAGCTCGGCGAACCGGGTTCACTGCGTGAGCGTGCGCTGGGCAACCCGGCCGGTGGGCTGGACCTCGCCGTGCTGAACAGCCCGCTGTGGCGGAGTGCCGAGATGCCGGCGGTCAACCTGCACGCCAGCGCGCCCAGCCTGGCCCGGCTCTACGCGGGCCTGCTGGCCGGTGGTGTCCTGGACGGCGTCCGGCTGTTCAGCCCGGAGGTGGTGGCGGAGGCGACCCGGGTCCAGTACGACGGGCCGGACCTACTGCTGGGCCGCCAGGTCCAGTGGACGCTGGGCATGCAGCGGGAGCCGGACGGCAGCTGGGGCATGGGCGGCATCGGCGGCAGCAGCGCGTGGGCCGACCCGGAGCGCGGCTACACCGTGGCGTACGCCACGGCGCACCTGGCCGAGCACGACCGGGTCGACGAGCTGGCCGAGGCGCTGCACACCTGCCTCTGACGCCGGGAGTCAGCGCAGCCAGACCGGGTCGGTGCCGGGGACGGAGAGCGGCGGCGGGTAGTCCAGGGTGGTCCGGAGCTGGTCGGGCAGCTTCCACGGTTGGTGCACGGCCTTGCCCTGCACCCCGGCCAGCTCCGGCACCCACCGGCGCACGTACTCGCCGTCCGGGTCGTACCGCTCGGCCTGCCGGACCGGATTGAACCCCGGTAGGCTGGTGTCGTTGCCGGTGCCGGCGACCCACTGCCAGTTGCCGGAGTTGTTGGCGACGTCTCCGTCCAGCAGCCATCGGAAGAACACCGCCACCCCGGGTCGCCAGTCCTGCCCGAGGTGCTTGGTCAGGTAGCCGGCGGTGATCAGCCGGGCGCGGTTGTGCATCCAGCCCTGCGTCCGCATCTGCCGCATTCCGGCGTCGACGATCGGCATCCCGGTCCGCCCCTCGGTCCAGGCCGCCAACGCATCGTCGTCGTAGCGCCACTGCTCGGTCGCACCCCGCCGGTACGCCGCCGTCGAGATATCCGGGAAGGCGGCGGTGACCTGGTAGTAGAAGTCCCGCCAGCAGATCTGCCGGACGAACGGGCCGGACCGGTCCCCGGCGCGGTTCGCCACGGCAAGCGGCGACAGACAACCGAAGCGCAGGTACGGGCTGAGTCGCGAGGTGTCGTCGCCGGCCATGTCGTCGTGCTGATCGCCGTACCGGTCCAGGTCCGGCAGCCAGTCGGTGAGCCGCTGCCGGGCGACCCGCTCGCCGCCGACCGCCGCGTCGGGCGAATCCCCGGCCGGAAGCGCCGGCAGTCGGCCCACCCGGACGCCGTCCGGCAGCGTGATCCGGTCCGGCGCGGCCAGCTCCTCGCGCCACTGGTTGGCCGCCCAGGCCCGGTGGTACGGGCTGAACACCCGGTAGTGGTCACCGCCGCCACCGGGCCGCAAGGCGCCCGGCTCGACAACTGTCAGCCCGGGGAACAGCCGCAGGTGCAGCCGGTGCCGCTCACACTCCGCGCGCAACCGCTGCTCCCGGCGGCGGGCGTAGTGGCTGACGTCGGCGGAGAGCGCGACGGCCGTGGCGCCGACCTCGCCGGCCAACCGGATCGTCTCGGCCACCGGGTCGCCCTGCCGCACCACGAGGTCGCCGCCACTGTCGCGGAGCTGGGCGCGCAGGTCGGCGAGGGCCTGGTGCAGGAACCGGTGCGGTTGGCCGACAGGTCGGCCAGCGTCGGGTCGAGCACGTACAGCGGAACCACCCGGTCGAAGGCCGCACAGGTGGTGGCCAACGCCGGGTGGTCGTGCACCCGCAGGTCGCGGGTGAGGAGCACGATCGCGGTGCTCGGGGTCACCGGTGCTCCGGCTGGACCGTCGGCCCGGGATGACGACCGGCGTACCGGTGGAGCTGAGCAGGGCACGTGCGGCCACCGTCATCCGTCGCCGCTGCGGCACCAGGGCCCGCCGGGCGAAGACGTCGTAGTCCTGCGCGGCCACCTCGTCGAGGATGCCGCCATAGAGCGCGTACGCGGTGCGCATGCAGGCCTGCGAGGCGGGCGCCAGCATCGTGATGCCCGGTGCGGCGGCGGCGTAGTGCGCCTGAGCCCGGGTCACCTCGTACTCGATCAGCTCGCGGGTCCGGGGCGTACCGCGACCCCGGACGCGGGCCTCGGCCAACTCGTCGCGGGTCACGCCGAACTTCGCCAGGTCCTCGTCCGGCAGGTAGGTGCGGCCCCGGTCGAGGTCCTCGGCGACGTCCCGGATGAAGTTGGTGAGTTGGAAGGCGAAGCCGAGCTGCCGGGCCGGCTCCCGTGCCGCCACCGGGTCGGAGCTGCCCAGGACCGGCAACATCATGGTGCCGATGACCGCCGCCGAGCCCTCCATGTAGTCGAGCAGGTGGTCGTAGGTCGGGTACGCGGTGACGGTCAGGTCCATCGCCATGCTCTTCAGAAACGACGCAAAGTCGTCCCGGTCGAGATCGAAGACGGCGATCGTGTGCAGCACGGCCGGCAACAGGGGTCGTCGACTGTCGCACCGTGCAGACCCGCGACGAACTGGCTGGCCCAGTGATCAAGGCGAGCTGCCCGCTCGGCCGGCGGCAGGTCCTCGGTGCGGTCGACGATCTCGTCCGCGTACCGAGTGAATCCGTAGAGCGCGTGCACATGCCGTCGTTTCCAAGCGGGAAGCAGCCGGGTAGCGAGATAGTAGGTGCGGCCATGGCGTCTATGCAGCTCACGGCACCGGTCATAGGCAGCGGTGAGATCTGTGTCCACCGGCCCTCCTCCATTATCGACGCACCAATCGACGCAACTCGTAGCCTAGGGTACGCTCAGCCGCATGGCCAACGACGCAGTTGCGGGCAACGCGACCCGCGTGGCGCCGGCAGGGCCGGGAGACGGGGACGATCCGGTCCGCGCCGTTCTGGCCGCGTACACCCATGACCTGGTGACAGCGGTCGACGAGACCCTGGCCACCTTCCTCACCGCCGAGGTCGACGCCCTCAACGAGGTCGACACCTCGATGGGCGCCTTCGCCGCCACCGCGCGGGACGCCGTCCTGACCGGCGGAAAGCGGATCCGGTCCACGTTCGCCTACTGGGGTTGGCGCGGGCGGTCGGCGGCACCGCGGCGCTGCCGCCCGTGCTGCCCGCGCTGGCCGCGCTGGAGTTGCTACACACCTTCGCGCTGGTGCACGACGACGTGATGGACGCGTCCACCACCCGCCGTGGCCGACCCACCGCACACGTCGCGCTCGCCGAACAGCACATCGCCGCCGGCCACCGCGGGGACCCGGCCGGTTCGGCGAGGCCGTCGCCGTGCTCATCGGTGACCTCTGCATGGTCTGGGCCGACCAGTTGCTGGCCCACGCCACGGTGCCGTCGGCCCGGCTGTTCGAGTGCGCCGCTGCTACGACCAGATGCGGGTGGAGACGGTCGCCGGGCAATATCTCGACGTGCTCGGCGAGAACGACCCGGCCAACTGGTCGGTCGACCGGGCTCTGCGGGTGGCCCGTTACAAGACCGCCAGCTACACGGTCCAGCGACCACTGCTCTTCGGCGCCTGCCTGGCCGGGTGCCCGCCGACGATGCGCTGGCCTCCGCGTACACCCGCTATGGCCTCGCCGTCGGCGAAGCGTTCCAGCTCCGCGACGACCTACTCGGCGTCTACGGCGACCCGGCCGCCACCGGCAAACCGGCCGGTGACGACCTTCGCACCGGCAAACCGACCACGCTGCTCATGCTGGCCCGTGAGCTGGCCACGCCGGCCCAGCTCACGGCGTTGGAGCGGGCCGCCGACGGTTCGGTCGACCAACTCGCCGAACTGGTGGCCGAGACCGGGCGGTCACCCGGCTGGAGCAGATGATCGCCGAACGGGTGAGCGAGGCGCTGACCGCACTCGATGCCGCACCCGTCGACGAGACGGCGCGGACCGCGCTTACCGGTCTGGCCACCGCCGCGGCCAACCGGCGGGCCTGATGAGCGACTTTATCGAGGAGGTGGTCACGTGCGGACGGTGACAGGACGGACGGACCGGGTGGTGGTCGTCGGGGCCGGGCTGGGCGGGCTCGCCTGCGCGCTGCACCTGGCGGGCAGCGGCCGACAGGTGACCGTGCTGGAACGCGAGCCGGTGCCCGGCGGGCGGGCCGGACGACTCGGTGTGGACGGCTACGAGTTCGACACCGGCCCGACCGTGCTCACCATGCCCGAACTGATCGCCGAGGCGCTCGGTGCGGTCGGCGAGGAGTTGCGCGACTGGGTCGACCTGACCCCGCTCGACCCCGCCTACCGGGCGTACTACCCGGACGGCTCGACCCTCGACATCCTCACCGACACCACCCGGATGGCTGCCGAGATCTCCCGGGTCTGCGGGCCCCGCGAGGCCGACGGCTACCTGCGCTTCGTCGACTACGCGCGGGAGCTGTGGCGTCTGGAGCGGGCCGACTTCATCGACCGCAACCTGGACGCCCCCACCGACCTGATCACCGGCAACCTGCTCAAGCTGCTCACCGGCGGGCCTTCCGGCGCCTCCAAACAAAGATCAACCAGTTCTTCCGGGACCCGCGTACCCAACGGGTCTTCTCCTTCCAGGCCATGTACGCCGGCCTCGCGCCGCACGACGCGCTGGCCATCTACGCGGTCATCGCGTACCTCGACTCGGTGGCCGGCGTCTCTTCCGCGCGGCGGCATCCACGCGGTCTCCAAGGCGATGGCCGGCGCGGCCGAGAAGCACGGTGTGCAGATCCGCTACGACACCACGGTGACCCGGGTGGAGACCTCGAACGGCCGTGCCACCGGCGTGCTCACTGCCGACGGCGAACTCGTTCGGGCGGACGTGGTGGTGCTCAACCCCGACCTGCCGGTCGCCTACCGGACCTGCTCCCCGCCGCGCCACAGCGCCGACTCACCTACTCACCGTCCTGCGTCGTTCTGCACGTCGGCTCCCGACAGGGCTATGCGAAGATCGCCCATCACAACATCCATTTCGGACGCAAGTGGAAGGGCACCTTCGATGAGGTCATCCGGCGAGGCGAGTTGATGACCGACCCGTCGCTGCTGGTGACCAACCCGAGCCGGACCGACCCGTCGGTGGCTCCGCCGGACCGGCACAGCTACTACGTGCTCGCCCCGGTGCCCAACCTGCACCGAGCCCCGTTCGAGTGGCGCGGCGACCTGACCCAGCGCTACAGCGACCAGCTGATCGGCACCCTGGAGGAGCGCGGCTACGTCGGCTTCGGTGCCGGCGTCGAGGTGCTGCGGGCAATCACCCCGCCGAGTGGGAGGAGCAGGGGATGGCCGCCGGCACTCCGTTCGCCGCCGCCCACACGCTCTTCCAGACCGGCCCGTTCCGCCCGTCGAATCTGCACCGCACCCTGTCGAACGTGGTGTTCGTCGGCTCCGGGACCCAACCCGGCGTCGGCGTACCGATGGTGCTCATCTCCGGCAAGCTCGCCGCAGGCCGGATCACCGGGGAGGGCCGATGAGCAGCCGCGAGGAGCACCTCGTCGAACTGGTCGACGAGACCGGCAAGGCCTACGGCGAGACGACGGTCGCGGCCGCGCACCAACCTCCGGGGCAGCTGCACCGGGCGTTCTCGGTGCTGCTGGTGGACCCGGACGGCCAGGTGCTGCTCCAACGCCGAGCCGCCGTCAAGACCCGATTCCCGCTGCGCTGGGCCAACTCCTGCTGCGGCCACCCCGACCGGGCGAGTCGCTCGCCGAGGCCGCCAACCGTCGGCTACGCGAGGAGTTGGGCGCTGGCCCGGTCGAGCTGACCGAGGTCGGCGTCTACGCCTACTACGCCGAGGATCCGGCGACCGGCCGGGTCGAGTTCGAGTACGACCACGTGCTGCGGGGTGAGTTCCTGCCCGCCGCCCCGCTCCTACCGGACCCGGACGAGGTGGCCGAGCTGCGGTGGGCCGATCCAGCCGCGCTGGAGGCCGAGTTGGACCGCGACCCCGGTCGTACGCGCCCTGGCTCGGCGGGGTGGTGAACCGGCTGCTGCGTCCCCATGGGGCCCCGTCGGGCGTAACCGGCCCGGCCATGACCCCGCCAGGCTTGTCGGCGGATGACACGGCGGAGCGGTCGGGTGGTCGATGAGGCGCTGAGCGCGGGCGCGGTCGCACGCCGGCTAGGGGTCGCGGTGACGACCCTGCGCACCTGGCACCAGCGCTACGGGCTCGGGCCCAGTGAACACATTCCCGGTCACCACCGCCGGTACACGCCAACCGACCTGGCCCGTCTCGAGATCATGCGACGGCTCACCGCCGAGGGGTGAGCCCGCCGAGCGGCCCGCTGGGCCCGCCAGGCACCGGACCCGATGCCCACCAGCACCGTGGCCCCACCCGGATCCACCCGACCGGTCGGGACGGTGGCGGCACCATCCCGGTCGGTCGCGCCGGCCCGACCGCACGCGGGTTGGCCCGGGCCGCCATGCGGCTGGACGCGGCGGCGATCAGCGAGACGATCGCGAGCTCCCTGGCTGCCGGCGGGGTCGTCGCCACCTGGGAGGGCCTACTGCGCCCGGTGCTCACCGGCATCGGCGAACGCCACGCCGCCACCGCCGGCCTGATCGAGGTGGAACACCTGGTGTCCCGCTGCGTCTCGGAGGCTCTCGCGGCGGCGAGCCGGGCCAAGGTCCCCACCGGGCCGGCCCGGATCCTGCTCTCCTGCGCCGACGAGGAGCAGCACACCCTGCCGCTGGAGGCACTGGCCGCCGCTCTCGCGGAGGCGGGCGTCAGCTACCGGATGCTCGGCGCCCGGGTGCCGGTGGACGCCCTCATCGAGGCCGTCAACCGGACCGGACCGGCCGCCGTGGTGCTCTGGTCGCACACCCGGGCCACCGCCGACCCGGCCCAGCTCGGCGCACTGCTCGCCGCGCCCGCCGCCCGTTGCTGGTCCTCGCCGCCGGCCCCGGCTGGCGAGCCGACACGCTGCCCGCCGGGGTGGTGCGGCCGGTCGACCTGGCCGAGGCGGTTTCACTCTCGGTAGCCGTGCGAGACTCCCTGGACCAGTCGAGGCGTGACTGATCGCACTGTCGCCGGCCGCCGGCGTGAACTACGGTCGGGCGAGTCCGCCTACCCCGACCCCCGGGAGCAAGCTGATGCAAGCCCGCGCCTTCCTGGCGTCCGTCCTCGCCGTGGCGCTGGTCCTAGCCGGCTGTGCCCGACCGAACCACACCCTCACACCCGTCGGTGCGCCACCGGCGTCGACCACGCCACCCAGCCCCACCCCGTCGGCGCATCCCCGCGTCACCAAGCCGCCCAAGCCGCCGCTGCGACCGCTGCCGGCCAAGCTCCCGGCCGGCCTGGGGCGCAACACCGGCGTACGACCGGTGGCCCTGACCTTCGACGACGGCCCCAACCCGGCCTGGACACCCAAGGTGCTCGACCAACTACGGGCCGCCCGGGTGACCGCCACGTTCTGTGTCGTCGGTCGTGAGGCGCAGCGCCACCCGGAGCTGATCCGGCGGATCGTCCGGGAGGACACCAGCTCTGCAACCACAGCTGGCGGCACGACCTCGATCTTGCCCGGCGACCCGTCCCCGAGATTCGAGCCGACCTGGCCCGCACCAACAAGGCCATCCAGAAAGCTTCTCCCGGCGCGAAGGTGCCGTTCTACCGGCAGCCGGGCGGCCGGTGGACGGCCGAGGTGCTCGGGGTCGCAAAGGATCTCGGCATGCGCCCGCTGCACTGGTCCGTCGACCCCCAGGACTGGGACAAGCCGACCGCAGCCACGATCGGCAAGCGAATCCACAACGCCACCCGCCCGGAGCCATCGTGCTGCTGCACGACGGGGCGGAAATCGGGCCGCGACGCTCGCCGCCTGCCCGAAGCTGATCGCCGACCTGAAGAAGCGCTTCGGCATCACCCGGCTCCGCTAGACCCACCCTGACCTGCGGTAATAGCCATTGCGGATACCGATTTTGTTGACCGACCGGGGATCACGTATGCTTTCCAAGCCTCCGGCGGGCCGGATGGGAGCAAGTCCGCTTGAAGTTGCGAGTGTGCAATGATGGCGGGGCCGCCCTCATCGTCTAGCGGCCCAGGACGCCGCCCTTTCAAGGCGGTAGCACGGGTTCGAATCCCGTTAGGGGCACGACCGGCGCAAGCCGGAGCAACACAAGCTAGGTCCTGTGGAGCAGTTGAGTGCTCGCCGCCCTGTCAAGGCGGAGGTCGCGGGTTCAAGTCCCGTCAGGACCGCAGCGCTGACGCCGCGCCTCGCGCGGCGTTCTGCGTATCGGAGCAGGTCACCCTGCCGCCGGTTCGTCCGGTTGCCGGGTAGCATGAGCCGAGCGACACGGCCAGGTAGCTCAGTTGGTACG